>NZ_MAYH01000001.1 GCF_001684975.1 Chryseobacterium artocarpi
CGACTTTTAATTACTTTTGTTTCTAAACTCATTTCTGACTTTTTAAAGGGTTAAACTTTTTGTTTTTATTGCTTTACAAACTTAATCGTTTGCCCTTTAACTGTCAGATTTAATCTAAACTTTTACAAATAAAACGAATCAAAAACCTACATTTCAAAAGTGATTAATTCGGTGAGTAGCTGAATCTTGATTTCAGCAAATGTCGATAAATAAAGAGATTTAGAGAATAAGTGGTTTTACCTCACTTTCATTCCCTCCCAATATCTTATCTCTTGAAATATAGAAATAGGTATTCTCTTGTTTTAATATATTTTTAAGAACATATTGATTAAAATAATTTAATTCAATTTGTGTTGGCCGATTATAGTCTCTTAAATTCTTATGATCCTGATATTTTAAAATATGTTCAAACATCCTGTTTCGAAAATAAGAATTTACTTTTCTTTCATTTGCAGAATAGTCCAATGTGTATCGTATGGAAGAATTAATAGTATAATAAATTAAGGCATATGCTTTTGATATAGGGAATGCAGGCAACAGCTGGTCAACTATTTGTTCAATAATTTGATCATCAATACTTATTTTTAAATATTTTTTTGACTGAAAATCAATATATTTCTTAACTTCGGAATAATAAATTTCTTTCCATAATGCCTTTTTATCTTCTAAAGTATAAGATCTTTCTTTAATAATTGTAATTAGTTCAGAAAGTGTAAATAAAACACCAGGTGACTTATTAATATTGAGAATCCAATTAATTTTTAAAGATTCTATTGTGGGTAATGATCTATTTGATGAATATATCGCCCCATAAGA
Source organism: Chryseobacterium artocarpi (assembly GCF_001684975.1). GTDB lineage: Bacteria > Bacteroidota > Bacteroidia > Flavobacteriales > Weeksellaceae > Chryseobacterium > Chryseobacterium artocarpi. Next base: position 817 of record NZ_MAYH01000001.1, read on the forward strand.
GTCAAAATAATATATATCGGGAATTAGAATTTTTCTGTCGATAAAATTATTTATTATTGAATAATACTCGCCAGAAATTCTATGGAGTTGAAATCTATTTTGCCTAAAATTAAAGAAATTTAATAAATTAGTAACTTTTGAATAAGACTGAAAAAGCAATACAAGATGAATTTCATCATAAATACTTAGATCATTTAAGGTATAGTTCAAATTATAGTGTTCGACATAGTGTATATTCCAAAGAATTTGTAGATTTCTTGTCCTCTCTTCATTCTTTATTTTCATTTTATTAGCACATTGTTCACAGTTACAATCTCCCGAATTATCATGCTGGCATTTTATACATAACTTAAATTCACTAACTCTACTTCCTATTCTTTTTACTTTAATGTAGATCGGAATATTACAATATTCACAAACTTCATCACTTAACTTAAAAGGTAATTGCTTAAAGAAGCTATTTAATTTTACTAAACCATATTTCTTTTCAATATCCAAAACCTTAACCCCATTTTTATAATCCGTAATTATTGCTTCGATTTCATTTTCGGGCAAAGCATGTAGTAAAGATTTAGAATTTTCAAAATAATATTTTTCTAGTTCCATTTAAAAGTTTTAATTTATTTTTCAAGTCTATTTGTCTGGATAGCTAATACATTCAAAAAACATAAAAATTATTCTACTATTCTATAGTATTTAACAGACTTCATTTTAAATAATGATTAGCTTTTGAAAGTATATATTTTCGTCGATATCTGTTTAAAGTTTGAATGAACATTATATTAATAATAATAACTATAAGATTAGGATAATCTCTTATAGCCCTCCTATTTAAAGCTGTGATTCTGTTTATTATTAATTCTAGATATAATGACCTTCTAAATAAATATATCAACATTCATCAAGCATCATTCGAGATACTTCTATCTCCAACCCAATTCTGGGGCCACATGTTGTAAAATACTTGAAAGAACATGCACATTGTATTCAACGCCAAGTGTATTAGGAATGGTTAAGAGTAGTGTATCTGCCTCTGCAATAGTAGTATCTTCTGCCAACTGCTTGATAAGTTGATCCGGTTCAGCAGCATAACTACGCCCAAAAACAGCCTGACGGCCTTCCCCCAGCATTCCAATTTGGTCTTTGCTATTTGCATCTCTTCCAAAATACAAACGATCTGCATCGTTCGTTAATGCAAATATGGAACGGCTTACCGAAACTCTAGGTTCTCTTTGATGCCCAGCTTTTTTCCAAGCTTCTCTGTATTGCCGTATCATTTCTGTTTGCTGAACGTGCAAGGGTTCTCCACTTTCATCCATTTTTAAAGTGGATAGTTGGAGATACATTCCGTGTTCAGCCGCCCAAACTGCAGTAGCATTGGTAGCTGCCCCCCACCAGATACGTTCACGTAAACCTTCTGAGTATGGTTCTAAGCGTAATAATCCCGGTGGGTTGGGAAACATCGGATTAGGATTGGCAACAGCAAATCCTTTTCCTTCTAATTTTTCTAAAAATTCCAAGGCCTTACGACGTCCCATATCTATCTGTGTTTCTCCTTCTTTTGGTTCGTAGCCGAAATAACGCCAACCATCAATTACCTGTTCAGGCGAACCTCTACTAATTCCTAATTGTAGTCTTCCAGCTGAAATTAAGTCGGCAGCACCAGCATCTTCCACCATGTAAAGTGGATTTTCATAACGCATATCTATAACACCAGTTCCAATCTCGACGCTTTTTGTTTTTGCTCCAATTGCGGCTAAAAGAGGAAAAGGCGAGCCTAACTGTGCAGCAAAATGGTGCACACGGAAATTAACAGTATCTATACCTATTTCTTCTGCCGCTACTGACAAATCGATCGACTGCAATAAAGTATCACTTGCAGTTTTAGCCTGATAAGAAGGATGGTTTGACCAATGTCCGAAAGATAAAAATCCTATTTTTTTCATTTTTTATTCCTTTTTTAGAAATGTCATAAACATTCTCTTATAGTATCATGTAATTTAAACTTTATCTCTTTTGCCTATAACTGAAAATTTTACTCAAAGCATCTAATGCTTGCCATGGATGTCCTGATGCAATTTTTATCTGAGGATTTTTCTTTATAAATGCAGGAATAAGTATTTCCCTGCTCTGGGGGCCAACACCACCACCCAGCAAAACTCCGTCAAAATGGTATTTATTAAATATCTCCAAAGCCTGCTCATCTATGCTCTCTCCTTGAGCATCGTAACCATTTTCCTTAAGCATTTCTACAACACCTTGTAAGGTTTTTGGATCACGACCTATTACTAATATATTATTCTTTTTCATTTTGGATGGTATTTGGAATTCTTATGGATTATCTTTCTTCTCCATTCATCCACCTTCTGAGCATTACCCTATGTGCTGGAGTTTCTTGAATACCTCCGGCCAGAATGTCTAAGAACTTATCCCAAAGATTTTTCTTTTTTGAAGCTTCTTCTTTTAATTCATTATATGCCTGCATATATTCTTTTTCATATTTTACAGCCTCTTCCAATGAATAATCTAGAGGAATATGTTTTACGATATCCTTGGTCAGTTCGTCTATTTCTTCCGGTCTTAACTTTTCGATCATAGATAGTTTCGTATAGATAGTTTCAGCTATATCAAACAATTCTCCTACACTTTCTTTGATGTTTTTCCAAATTTCTTTCCATTGTTCAAGGTCATCAGCTACAAAAACGACTTCTCCCATCTTTCCCATTTCCGAAAACTTAACCTTGGTAATATCTGCATAATTTTTACCTTCTTTCCAAAAGCTAGAAAGACCATTGGTATCTTTATTTTGGAGTCTTTCATACATTGTCTCTAACAACTTGGTGATATGGGTGATATTGGACTTGATTTCATTTTTTTCTCTTACCCATATATCTGTCAAATTTTTTTGTAAAGCTATTTTAATTCCGGCTTCTTCTAATTTGGCAAGAATACTGTTGTGCAGTTTAGTAATTCTGTTTTTTTCATCAGAGATGTCAGAAACCATCTTACGGATTTTGACTACTAATTCTACTAATAAGCTTTGGTCATTATCTTCTTTCATATTGTTTGTTTTTAGGATTATACTGTTTGTAACTTTTGTTATTCACTATTTTTTAATGAAAAAATAAAGCCTTATAAAAATGCATTAGGTATTCTATAGAAATATCTAATGCATAAATCTTAATCTCACTTTAAGTTTACTTTTTAAATTATTAATCAGAATATGTAAAATACTGATTATCCTATGATCTATTACAAACTCTGGAGAAATAACTTCAAATTTTAATATTTTCGTCCTAATTTCTAAATTAATTTGCAATAAACTTTAATCCAGATAATCAGGTGTAAAAGAGATTTGTCCATATTTTTCATTCAGACTATCCAAACGTTTCACAAACTCAGGAGTAAACTCTGGTACTGCCAAAAACTCTTCGGCCTGAACGGGCTCACCTAACTCTTTGAAGAATTCGTCTAACCCGGCAGGAGCAATAGTACAAATTACACGTGCAATTTTATCAGAGACATTTTTAAAACAGTGAATAGCTCCTCCTTTCGGTATATCAATAAAACCACCAACAGGTACATTTACCTGTCCTGATTCCGTCTTATAAAGTAGCTCTCCTTCCGTTACAAAAAATGTTTCATGAATATCAGGATGAGAATGCGGTACAGGACCTCCACCAGGAGGAACTAACATATCTATAACAGCATACTGACCATTGGTATCTTCTCCGGAAACAACTATTCTATAATTATCTCCCATTACTCCAAAGTGCTCTCCCTGATCTGGGGTTGTAACCTTAATATTTTTAGGGTAGGTTTTATTCGACATTAGTATTATAACTATTATTAATTTTGCTTACAGAATCATTATTTTTTTGAAGACCACATTTCTAACCTTATTTTATGGACAATAATTATCCAAAATATAATATATTATATCCGTGGTTTACCACTTAACTTATTTCTGATTTCCACTATACATTCCTCCATCATAATAAGGAGATTTCGTATCTGTGACAAATAGAACTAATTCAGCTCTGTCACTGGTTTGAAAACTAATGATTTCATCTTTTATAAAAATACTTTCTCCTTTGCCTAATTCTATGTTATCGTTTACTACCATACTGCCCTGAAAAACATATAACAGACAATGAAATTCTTTATTAACTTCCTCTGGAAGACTAAAAACTTTCCCTGGTGTAATCTGCATGTCATAAATCCATGTTTGACTACTGAGTTCCAAAACAGTTTTCGATTTATCAGGAGAGGCTATTAGACGCCATTCATTTATACTGTGTACTTCTTCCAATTCCTGGAAAATAACCTCTGGTTGTGAATCTTTCTCTCCTGGACGGATGAATATCTGCAAACCTTCCTGTTCTTCAAGTATAGCCTCTTCGTGATAAAACATTTTACCTGCTTTCATCAACATTAGTTTTGTGGGGGTTATATACTCCGTAAATCCTTCCGAGTCAGTATGCTTTACTTTTCCACTACGGAAATAAGAAAGAATATCATCATTCACATGTGGATGCATTTTTATTACGGCTCCGCCTTGAATGTGTGCCTGATCAATCCTCCCTATACTGTAGTAACCAGTATCACTATCCGAAAGTTCTAATCCAGGATATAGTATCGAGATATGCTGATTCCCCAATTTCTTAGAGTTATCAATTTTTTTTAACATCTTCTTGCTTTTTTTAAAATTGACCAATTTTGGACATAACCTCTTCATAAACAATCTGTACAGCTTTCTGACCATCCTCTGTAGCCCAGCTATCAATTAATTCTCCAACCAACTGATTGATTGTAGTTGTACGAACTCCTCCCTTTTCCCAAGTTTGTTGAGCAATTTCATCAGCAATTTGAGTAGGGGAGCCTCCTGCATCGATCACAACCTGTACATCAAATCCCTCATCTACCATAGAACGAGATGGAAAAACAATACATACATCATGTGTAAGACCTGCCATAATCACATTTTTTCTACCTCCAGCGGCCTCCAATACTGCCTTTTTGTAATTCTCATCATTCCATGCATTGGTTATTCCTTCTCTTTTTATTCTGGCTGCATATTCCACAGGTAAAATTTCCTGTAATTCCGGCAATAATAATCCTTGTGCCTGTGTTTCCTGACTACTTGTTAAAACAATTGGGATACCTAGTGCTTTACCTAACTTCGCAAGAGCTACTGTTCGGCTGATAATCATTTCTTTTGGACGGCTTACAGACCATCCTAGTGTACCAACTTGATGGTCTATTAATAATATAATCGTATCGTTTTTTGTGAAATTTTTCATTTTATTAGAGATTTTAATTATTCTATATTCGAAATTAATCCTAATACTTTACATTTGCAAGTAGTTACATAAATGTACAGTAATAACAAAAAGTAAAGCATTGAATAAATTTAAGGGTCTCAACAGATGAAAAAAAATGTTAAAATTGAATTTAAGTGTGTTCTGAAAGATGTATTAGAAATTTTAGGAGGTAAATGGGCGATTCCAATTATATATGTTTTATTTGATGGTACCAAACGTTTTAAAGAACTGGAACGCAATATTCCCAACATAAATACTCGTATGTTAGTCAAGGAGCTTAAAAAATTAGAAGCAGCCAATATTATATCCCGAAAAGCATATCCCACTGTTCCACCAACCGTAGAGTATTCATTAACCGTGAAAGGAAAAAAACTACAGCCTATCATTTTAAGCTTATATAAATGGGGGGAAGAGAATGTGGATTTATAACAAAAAACTAATATCAACTGTATCTTTGGACAAAAACATCTTCCCATTTTTAGTATTCAACCAAATATAATATAGTGTTGGATTTTCATCTTTGGTCAGTACTTTGTACATTGGAATATAATTTCTTAAATTAGAAATACTTAAAAAAATAAAGAAAACAGTATTTCTATATTATATATGGCATATTCAAATGGATTGGAAAACTGAATTTTTCAATTATATCTTTCAATATAAATTGCATGAGCATTTTATTAAATATAGACCTATAAAACCCTAATTTCTTCACTCAATGGTAAGGTAGAAAGAACTCAGCAAACTAATAAATATTAGACTTATCCTTTAGACGGCATTACAGTAAAAAGATTATTAATAAAAGAAATCATACAAAAATATCGTTGAAGACTATTTGACAAAAAATACAGCCAATATATTGGCTGTATTTTTTTAAGATAAAAATTGATACTAAGTCTTCAAGCAATATCTAACAATTAGCAGTTAGTAATGTTTTTAAGGAAGTCATATCTTCACTTACTTTCTTATCCAAAATTTTAGCATAGTGTTGAGTGGTTTTAATGCTTTTATGTCCCAGCATTTTACTTACACTTTCCATAGAAACATTATTTCCTAAAGTCACTGTCGTTGCAAATGTATGGCGTGCCACATGAAACGTAAGTTTCTTTGTAATTCCACAAGTCTCAGCAATTGTTTTCAAATACTCATTAACTTTTTGATTGGTATACATTGGAAGTAACCTTTCCGAATTTGTCGTTAAAGGATGGTTTTCATATTTTCTTAGTATTTCTTCAGCTATTGGAAGTAAGGGAATATTCGATACTGTATGAGTCTTTTGTCTATGAGTCATTATCCATAAATTACCATCTATTCCTGTAGAAATATGGCTTTTTGTCAGATTATGAATATCAATATATGCCAATCCTGTATAACAGCTAAAAATAAAAATGTCACGAACTAAATTTAAGCCCTGACCTGCAAAGTCTTTATCCTGAATAGATTTAATTTCTTCTTGTGTCAGGAAATTTGTGGCTACTTCATTGAATTTTCCTTTGTAATACACCACTAAATCTTTTTCAATCCAAGTATTCTGATAGCATATTTTGAGAATCTTTGCTAAATTCTTGGTATGTTTTACTGTGGAATTGTTATTACATTTTACTACAGTACGAAGAAAGAAATCAAAATCATTCAAAAAAGCAGGTTCAATTTTTTTAATATTAATATCAGATTTTTTATAAAAACTCCATAGGAACTGTTTTAAATGAGCCAAACAAGTTTTGAAATTTTTAAGAGTTGCTAGTGCATAATCTTTTCCAATTAATTTTTTCATCCTATCATTATGATCTTGGAAGATAGGAATCAAATGACGTTCTGTTTCTTGTCTTCCAGTTAAAAGATTCCTCACATCGGTAGCCTCGAAAGATTCTCCTGATAAAGTAAGATTGCGTTCGATTTCAAGGATTTTAGACGATAACACATCAAAATACTTATTGATAGTACGAGCCTCCTCAGAATTGCCTTTTATACGGCTTATTTCTGGGTTCCATTTAGAAAGATCTACGTTTTTACCTGTAGAGAATTCTGAACGTTTTCCATTAACAGTAATTCGTAAATAAACTGGAACTTGTAAATTGCTTTTCGCTTTGGATTTTTTAGCATAGAACAATACTGAAATTTTAGTTTTCATAATAATGACTTTTAAAGGTTAAAATAATTCCCAGAGACCCATTAATCAAGATATTCGATTATTGAACAGCCTTTCTGATGGGACTTTCAGAGAAATTCGGTTACCTAAAAAAGTCTAAATGCAGGGGTCACCGAAAAGGGCACCTTTACTTTGTGAGAAAATAGCTTATTTTGATATACTAATCAAAATAAAAACCCCTCAAATCATACAATTTGAGGGGTTTTGTTAGAAATCATCCAATTTCTTGTGGTTTCTCCAGGAATCGAACCAGGGACACATGGATTTTCAATCCATTGCTCTACCAACTGAGCTAAGAAACCATATATTTAGTATTGACTTACTTCGTTGTTTTAAAGTGATGCAAAAGTATAGCATTTTGTAATATCTTGCAAGTTTTTGTGCAATTTTTTTGAAAAAAAATACAGTGGTTGGAAGTGGGGATGTGATAATTGTTTGTTTATCAGTGTTTCAATGTTATTTTGTGTTTACTTTAATAAGTGCCAAAATGTATCTTCCGTTCCCAAAAGAGTTCCTTTCTTTAAAAACTGCTTTGGTGAATGATTGGTGAAATTCCCGAACATCTTATTAAAATGTGCCTGATCACTGAAATTATATTCATGAGCAAGAGAAGTGAAATTCTGGTCAGGGTTATCTGAAAGCTTATGTTGTAAAGTTTTCCTGAAAAGAACAATTTTCTGAAACTTTTGTACAGAAATACCGAAAATAGATTTAAAAACTCTCGTAAGGTGTCTCCGGCTTATCTGTAATTTTTCCGCTAAATCTTCTACCGAAAGCCCCTCCGGAGTATCAAAAATATATTGAACTGCTTCACTTATCAAATCATTTCTGTATTCTCTATAACGAATAGAAAGAGATTGGTCCAATAGAGTGCAGAGCGCTTCTGTATTATCGGTTTTAAATAAAAGATCAAGCTCAGAAGGAGTGAAAAATGCAAAATCTCTTATGAAATCATTAAAATCAAGCTCACGATAAAATTGATGAATTCCCAACGGATCAAATACAACCACAATACGATGAATGGAACCTGCTTGTTTCACATGTAAGATGTTTTCCCTTATAGGAGTAAAGATCTGAAGCGGAATCCCTTTTTCTTCATATTGAATGGTGCCATCAGAAACCCTCTGATGAGATTTGTAAAGAGAAATAGAGTTATTAAAATGAGGAAAACATTCAAATTCTCTGAGAATATTATCCGGTTTGATCTCCAGATAATAATAACTTACATATTTTGAAACCACCGGATCCTGTGGTTTAAATGTTTTAAAAGTCTCTGTCATTTCTGAAAAAAAAATTCCCAATCTAAGTAAAACTCACATGGTTTTTTGTTGAATTATTGTGAAACAACATTTTTACTGTAAAAAGTAATGTTATAAGATGTGTCAGTACTTCCAGGAAATTTTACTTCACAAAGTTTAGCAAAATATTCTTTTGATTGGTAAGATGAGCAATCATCTCTGTCGCTGTGTGTAGATTCTAGAAACTGGAATCCTGTTTTATTTATTTCATTCCGTATACTCTCAAAATTACTCATATTTTCAGGAACATAAGATAAGACAACACTTTGGTTGTCTAATACACGCATAACGACCATTGTTCGGCTTAGTTTTCCTTTTTCATAATAAACCTGCTTTGTGCCATCTCCGGTTGTTCTTTCCTCTCTGAAAGTGTAACCTTTATTTTGGATATGTTCAATATTTTTATTGATTTTGTTATTTGCTAAAAAAGTAAGGTCATTATAAGTGAGTTGCGCCATGCAAAATAAAGGAGATACTAAAAAAAGAATGATAAAGTTTTTCATAAAAATAGAAAATTAAAAGTTTTTATGGATAATAATCTTTACCTAAAAACATTGAAATTGTTTTTGGTGATAATCTCATTTCAAGGGCAGTTTATTGATTCTGCTTTTGTTGAGTTTCCCAAATTTAAAAGTTTTTTTTGAATAAAAAGCTAGAAAAAAATACAGAATCATTCCGAAATATCATAATATTTATCATGTGAAACGATGTGAAAAAGAATATTTTTTTTGTTCTTTGATTTTTTAATTAACTTGCAGAGATAAAAATTAATAATGCGTCTTTTAACATTAGAAGATCTTAGAGATATCTATATCAAATTCCATCAAAGAGGTCTCCCTTTTCTTTTTTCCAAATTAAAAATAGACTCTTTTCAAAGGACAAAAAGTGCTTTTAATGAAAAAGAAATTAAAGCAGCCAATTTCTGGAATATTCCTGAAATTAGATTAAGATGGAATGAATTGGTTACAGGAAATCCTGATACTACCTACGAAGAATATCTCAGTGAAAATTATTTTCAGGATGCAGCAGAGGTAAAAGTACTGGCGCTCGGTTCAGGAGTGTGTAGTCATGAACTTCGTTTAGCCGAACTCAACCCTCATTGGAAAGTAGAATGTTTTGACTTTTCAGACCAACTTCTGTCTATCGCTGATGAAATTGCAAAAGGTAAGGATTTACATAACATTTCTTTTCATGCGGAAAATATTCTGAAATATAATTTTGAGCCTGGAAAATATGATATCGTCTTTTTTCATGCTTCTTTACACCATTTTGAGAATATTTTTCAGTTTTTAAAAGAAGTAGTCATTAAAAGTTTAAAACCTGACGGCTGCTTAATCATTAATGAATTTGTAGGAAAGAATAGACTTCAGTATTCAAAAAAGCAAATTCAATATATCAATAAAGCTTTACAGATTATTCCTAAGCCATATAAGAGAATATATAAAACTAATCTTTATAAAAACAGTTATTACGGAAGTGGTGTTGTAAGGATGATTATTGCTGATCCTTCCGAATGTGTAGATTCAGAAAGTATTATTCCTGCTATTCATGAATATTTTGAAACCGTGGAAGAAAAGGCAATAGGAAATAACCTGCTTCAGAGTGTATTTAAAGACATCGCCCATCATTTTGTAGGGAATGAGTCAAATGTGGAAAAACAAAGGATTTTAAAGGCTGTTTTTCAATTGGAAGATGATTTCTTAAAAAACAACCCAAGTGATTTTGTATTTGGAATATATAGAGTAAAAGGAACAAAATAATGTTCATCACATACAAATAAAAAAGCCTCTGAGTAATCAGAGGCTTTTTTAGTGGTTTCTCCAGGAATCGAACCAGGGACACATGGATTTTCAATCCATTGCTCTACCAACTGAGCTAAGAAACCATTATATTTTTGTTTGTCTTACTTCGTTATTTTTAAAGTGATGCAAAAGTAATACATTTTTGTATTCGAACCAATTCTTTTAGGTATTTTTATTTTTCAGATCATAAGTTTTGATGCTAAAGATAAGAGTAACAGACCATAAAATTTTCCAGGATTTAGAAATTCTATTTAGAAGTTAATATATTTTGTAACGAAGGTATGCTTTATTTAAAGATTGAAATCTTTTTATTAAAAAACAAAAAAACCTCTGAATAATCAGAGGTTTTAAAGTGGTTTCTCCAGGAATCGAACCAGGGACACATGGATTTTCAATCCATTGCTCTACCAACTGAGCTAAGAAACCATTATATTTTTGTTTGTCTTACTTCGTTGTTTTAAAGTGATGCAAAAGTACTATGTTTTACTATACAAAGCAAGTATTCATCGTACTTTTTTTACTTTTGTTAAAAAACTTATTGATTATCAGTCTGATTATTTTCCTGCTCTTTTCTGATCTGCTCACTCATCTCTTCCAGTACAGGTTTAATCGTGCTTTCCGGAAGATCACTGATTCTGATATACATCAATCCGTCAATCGCATCATTAAAATTCGGGTCAACATTGAAAGCTATCACTTTAGCGTTTTGCTTGATGTATTTTTTTATCAAAACTGGTAATCTTAATTCCGGTTCAAGATCATCAATAATCTTATCCAGCTTGTTAAGATCAGATTCCATTTCTTCAAAGAAAAGGCTTTTATCCCTATCGCGAAGTTTTACCTTGTATTCATTTCTCGGAGTGATATACTGAGCTACTGCAGAGTCAAAATAATTGGAACGCATAAACTCGATCATCAGAGACTTTGAGAACTCTGAAAACTTATTGGAAATACTTACACCTCCCATCAGGAATTTATGGTCCGGATTTCTCAGGCAGACATGTACGATTCCTCTCCATAAAAGGAAAAGAGGAAGAGGTTTCTGCTGATATTCCTGGCAGATATAAGCACGTCCCATTTCAATTACCTTTTTGAAGAAAGGGTGAATGTCCTGTTCAAATTCAAACAAAGAGCTTGTATAAAAACCTTTAACACCATATTTTTTCATTACCTCTCTACCTAATGCCATTCTATAGGCACCAGCCAGTTTTTTCTCACCATTATCCCAAAGGAAAAGGTGATGGTAATGCTTGTCGTACTCATCAAGGTCAAACGGAAGATTACTTCCTTCACCTACAGCACGGAATGTCAATTCTCTCTGACGCCCGATTTCCCTCATAATAGAAGGAATTTCTTCGTAAGTAGTGAAGTAAATTTCATAGTTACCATTGCTGAATAACATCTTATCTGTACCTCTCAGCTTGTCAACATCTTTTACAATATCTTCCAGCGGAGTTTCGTCAATAATATTCTGAACAATATTTTCTTCCTTTAATAAAGGAAATTTTACAGATAAATTCTGAAGATTGATGCTTTGAGCAAGAGATTTTCTCTTTTCATAGTAAGATTTCATCATGTAAACCTTACGTTTCAGAAACTCACCAAGCTCTTCAATAGTTTCCATCTCATCCATTGCCTTTACGGTAATCGGTCTTCCGATTCTGATTCTGATAGGTTTTTCCCTGTCATTCATCATTTCAGCCGGAAGCATCAATGTTTGTAAACTCGGATGGAGTTTTGCTATCTGATAAAACAAGCGACTGTTTTTCGCATGAAAATACATAGGAACTACCGGTACTTTAGCCATTCTGATAAGCTTAAGTGCCGTTTTTTCCCATTCTTTATCTAAAATTTCTCCGTAAGGATTGTTCTTGTTAGAAACTTCTCCCGCCGGAAAAATGCCTACGCAGCCTCCGTTTTGTAAATGCTTGAGCGTTTCACGCATTCCTGAAGAGCTGCTGTATGCTTCTTTTCTGTTTTCAAAAGGATTTACAGCAATTACGAAAGGCTCCATAGGTTTTATTTTTTCCAAAAGGAAATTACCCATTACCTTAAAATCCGGACGAACCTCCGATAAGATCTTGCACATCAGAATTCCGTCAATGGCACCCAGCGGATGATTAGAAACCAAAACAAAAGGTCCTGTTTTCGGAATTTTTGCCAGATCTTCTTCAAAAGCTACATAGCTTAAGTTTCTTTCTCTTACAAATGAGTCGAAAAAGTCTTTGCCTTCCTTATCTTTTAATTTGTCGTATAATTTATTTACTTCGTTTATTTTGGCAATGCTCATCACGGCAGATGCTACTGGATTCTTTAGAAATCCAATTTTACTTAAGCCGGAAGCTTTGATCAGATCGTTTTTCGAAATTAAACTCATGTGTGTTTAGTCGCAATTAATATTATTGTGTTACCATTTGAAGCGTATTCTTAGAAATTTGTTCCAATAATACATTTTTTTCGTGGTAAAATCTATCAATGTGATCCATCTTCGCATTTCTTACTGTGAATAAAGATACATTTTTAATTGCTTCAGTTTTAAAAATTTTTTGAAGCTCTTCATTAAGCTCTTCAATATGATTAAATTTATCCTCCAGACATAATGCCAAAGAAATAGCAGAATTCTGCATCAGGGAAACTTTGATTTTATACTTGGATAAATATCCGAATATTAAGCTCATATGATCTTCTGCAATGAAAGAGAAATCTCTGGTAGAAATTTTTAACAGAGCCTGATTTTCTTTTAAAATATAAGATTCTTCCTGTTGGTTTTTGTCTGAAGCGCCCACTTTTGTTCCTTCTTTTGTAGGGTCCACGAAGGATTTAACATAGAAAGGGATGTTTTTTTGTTGTAATGGCTGTAATGTTTTCGGGTGGATAACACTTGCACCGTAATACGCCATTTCAATAGCTTCCTCGTAAGAAATATTAGAAAGAAGAGATACATCGCTGAATTTTCTTGGATCTCCGGTCATTACACCAGGTACATCCTTCCAGATTGTCATTGTTTCTGCGTTCAAACAATAAGCAAAAATAGCAGCAGAGTAGTCGGAACCTTCTCTTCCTAATGTTACGGTAAAGTTATTGTCGTCTGATCCTATGAAACCCTGAGTCACATAACAGATTTCAGGATTTAATCTTGAAATAAATTCTTCTGTTTTTGCCCAGTCTACAGTGCCTTCTCTGTAAGAGTTATCCGTTTTGATATAATCTCTTGCATCCAGCCACTGGTTGGTAAATTGAATTTCATTCAAATATTCACTTACAATTTTAGTAGAAATCATTTCTCCACAGCTTACGACCTGATCATAAACAAAGTTGTAATTGGGAGACTTGTTTCTTCTTAAAAAAGAATCAATGTCATCAAAGAATACATTAATTTCAGCAAAAACTGGATGATTTTCAGGAAACAGACCTTCCGCAATCTCGATGTGTTTTTGTTTTATCTTTTTAATTTCAGCCTGATAATTATCTTTCTTGAAATAAAGCTCTACCACCTTTTCCAATTCGTTTGTTGTTTTTCCCATTGCTGAAATGACCAACAAACATTTGGCGAATCCCTGGCTTTTTAGAACCATTGACACATTTTTTACGCTCTCAGCATCTCTGACAGACGCTCCACCAAACTTGAAAATTTTCATTAAATTGTTAAAAATAAAATTGTTAGATAAAAAATTACATGAGTTTTTTACGGACGTCAAAATTATAAATTTACAACGAGATATGAAATAGCCAAACTCTCTGATAGAATTAAGATTTCCTTAAAATAATCTAAATGTAGAAGGAAAGCAACATTGGAAATACTAAAGCTTGCTGGCTTGTAACACTCTAAGTAAAGATCTTTACGAATCTAATAATTAAAATGAAATGATGAAAAAAATACATTTTTTATGATATATTGATTAAAATCAGTTTGTTGTATTGTTTTGTGTAACCAGACTTTCAAATTTAAGTTGAGATTATTGTCTCAAATTGATTTTTAAATTTTTCATTCTTTTAGAACAGTAAATTTGTAGAAAGAATTAATAACATAACTTTAATATTATGTTGAGTTAAATGTGTATGATATTGATATACAACAGGTAATGTGTTTTGTAATTAAATTTTCTTAATGTGATAAATTTTCCGAAATTTGGGGAAAACGTAAAAAGAAAAATATGTCAAATCAGCCATTACAGACTTTAGGAGAATTTCTTATCGATAAACAGGACGATTTTCAGTATTCAACGGGTGAGTTTTCTCGTCTTTTGAGTGCAATAAGATTGGCTTCTAAAGTTGTAAACAGAGAAGTAAATAAAGCCGGAATTGTAGATATTACAGGAGCTGCAGGAAACCAGAATGTACAAGGTGAAGAACAGCAGAAACTAGATGTAATCGCTAATGATATTTTTATTACAGCTTTGTCTCAAAGAGAGGTGGTTTGTGGTATTGCTTCTGAGGAAAATGATAATTTCATTGATATTAAATGTGGTGAAAACGGACACCTGAGCAAATATGTTGTATTGATAGATCCTCTGGATGGTTCTTCAAATATTGACGTAAATGTTTCAGTGGGAACTATTTTCTCTATCTACAGAAGAGTTACTGAGCCGGGAACACCAGTACAGCTTGAAGACTTCTTACAAAAAGGAGTTAATCAGATTGCGGCAGGATATGTGATCTACGGATCTTCTACCATGATTGTTTATACAACAGGAAACGGAGTAAACGGATTTACATTAGACCCTTCTTTAGGAACATATTATCTTTCTCATCCGAATATGACCTTCCCAAAAACAGGTAAGATCTATTCTATTAATGAAGGAAACTATATTAAATTTCCTCAGGGAGTAAAGAATTATCTTAAATATTGCCAGATGGAAGAAGGAGACCGTCCGTACACTTCCAGATACATTGGTTCATTGGTAGCGGATTTCCATAGAAATATGCTGAAAGGAGGAATTTATATCTATCCATCTTATTCTCAGGCTCCAAACGGTAAATTAAGATTGTTATACGAATGTAATCCAATGGCTTTCCTTGCAGAACAGGCTGGAGGAAAAGCAACTGATGGTTTCAGAAGAATTCTGGAAGTAGAACCTACAGAACTTCACCAAAGAATTCCTTTCTTCTGTGGAAGCATTGATATGGTGGAGAAAGCAGAAGAATTTATGCGTATTGACAGCGTAAAATAAATGAAAGGATCATATTTTAAATATCTGTTAGAATTCAAACGCCCGAGTGGAACATCTCGTGGCGTTTTGCTTGATAAGGAAACCTTTATTCTTGAAATTTCGGAAAACGGAAGAAAAGGAATAGGAGAGTGTGCTATCTTCAGAGGATTAAGCTTTGATGACAGACCAGATTATGAAGATAAACTGAAGTGGCTTTGTGAGAATATTGCACAAAATCCGGAGATCTTAAAAGAAGAATTAAAAGATTTTCCGTCAATATGGTTTGGATATGAACAGGCAATTCAAAACTTAAAAAACGGAGATCATCTTTATTTTCCAAGCGAATTTACTGAAGCGAAAGCAGCTATTACAATTAACGGGCTGATCTGGATGGGAGATGTCGGTTATATGGAAGAACAGATTCAGGAAAAGCTGGAGAAAGGGTTTCATTGTATTAAGTTAAAGATTGGTGTTGATTGGAAGTCTGAGCACTTTATTCTTCAAAAGCTGAGAGAAAAATTCTCTAAAGAGCAACTTGAATTACGTGTGGATGCTAATGGAGGATTTAGTAAAGAAGAAGCAGTAACGGTTTTACAACAGTTGGCAGATTTACATATTCATTCTATAGAACAACCTATCAAAGCTGGGAACTGGAATGATATGGCTGAGCTATGTGCAGCAACTCCTACTCCTATTGCTTTGGATGAAGAATTGATAGGAATTACAGATCCAAAAGAAAAGAAAAAGCTTTTAGAGATTATTCAACCACAATATATTATTCTGAAACCTGCTCTGGTAGGTGGATTTGCAGGCTCTGATGAATGGATTGCGCTGGCAGAAGAACACAATATCGGTTGGTGGATTACTTCAGCATTGGAAAGTAATATTGGTTTGAATGCAATCGCTCAGTATACTTTCACTAAAAAAAATCCAATGCCTCAAGGATTAGGTACTGGAGCTTTATTTATCAATAATTTTGAATCCAGCTTAGATCTTCGAAATGAGCTGCTTTGGTTCAAAAAGTAAATAATGAATTAACAGGTTGGGTTATTTGAATGTTCCCAATCCCACTCTCTGCAGCATCTGGCTCTAGCATCCCAGTTGTTGCAGCCTATTGGGACTACAGGAATATTTCCTCCATTAATTGTTTTTAATTCTCTTTTTTCTAATTTTCTTAGATTTTTCATGATATAATATTTTGATGGGTTGATGAGTAAATATCGATATATTTTTTTAATTATACAATTTTAATAGTGTTTATGTTGTTGATATTGTGTTTGATATGTTCTTTTTGTAATTGAATGTGTGCTCAGAAATCATAAATTTAAAAATCTGAAAGTCTAAAAAATGTATTTAATTGATGAAGGTCATGAAAAGAAATCCCTGCAGTTATTGTAGGAATTTTTAATGGTATTTCGGGAGTGTTAAAGGATAAAGTAATTGTAGGGTCGGATATTAATAGTTTTATAAGTTGTTGTTTTATTTTAAATCACATCTTTTACGAAAATGGTCTTCTTTATATATTCTAGGATATAAGAAAACTTTTTTTTAATCTTTTTCATGATAAAAAAATTGTAATTCCCTGTTATTTGAGTTGGCAATCTTTATGCCATTTCTCAGGCTTGTTGTAACTTTAACATACGGTTCATTTTATAGTATTTTTTTAATGTATCATTAAGAAATAATTGTGAAAATATTTTCGTTATTCTTTATTCTATTGGTGATAAGATTCCGATCTATTCCATATAAATTTTGAAAAATATCGTTTTGTACCTGAGAACTGGAAAGATATCCCCAATGGTTTCCGATATCAAATTTTAATCCGGTTAGGATATCATCCTTTACAAAAGTACAATCGATGATAGATACAATATCTTTGTAAGGATCAAGGTTGCTGGGACCGTTTTTACCTAAACGTGGTGTAAGAATATTTTTGGTAAACTGGGAAATTCCCAGAATTGTATCCTGTCTGTTCAGATAAATAGAAACCCTATTGGCAAGCAAAGGAAGTTTATTAAATGACTCTTCCGAATCTTCAAAAACTTTATAAGTGACATCCGCATTGAGAAGTATTACCTGATCAATTACTCTTAGAATATTCTCTCTCTTAAGACTGTACAACATGCTTTGCAAAACCCTGTTTCCCATAGAATGAGCCATGATGTGAATCCTTTGGTTGCATGGAATAAGATCCCGATTGGAAAAAATATCCTTTAAAAATTGGGTATAGAAGTAAAATAATCTTAATAAGGAAGTTCCGGAATTGATGCTTGAAGCCTTATCATCAAAATACGTCAAAGGTACAATACTGCTTGAAGCAGGCCAGCTTACGAATAAAATATGTTCTACCGGAGATGCCGGATTATCAATGAATAATTTTTTAAGATCAATGATAGCCTTTAATTCATCATCAAAATCATAGGCATATCCATGAATAAATATCATTACATCACTTCTGTCTTTCGTGCCGGACATGTTTTTATACAGCTCATAAAACATTCTTTGAGTGCCCCCAAGATTATTAGCAGTAAGTGTTGATTTTTTTATTCCTTTTTCACTCAGAAGAACTTCAAGAACTTCTTCATAGCCTTGTTTTTCCGGCTCTGAGAAGAGTCTGTAATCTAAGATATTTCTGTTAGTATAATTTTTTGCTTTTCTGGCTTGTGCAGTGGGTTCTTTATAATGCTCAAAATCACATTTTGCAATCCTGAAATTAGGGATTGAATATTCATCATTGGAAAAAGAATCTACTTTTTCGCCTTTATGACGTATAATTTTCCGATTGCTTAAGATATAAACAGCCATATGGAATAATTTGGTAGGATGGTTTTAGTTTTTATAAAATTAATTAAAATTCCTGAATCACAATACATTGTCTGTTAAAATTAACATTTTTAAAAACACTTATTTTTCCGTAACTTTGTGCCACTTTTTTTGCTATAAAACAAAAGCTAATTTAATGGAAGAAGAAAAAAAATCACTCAATTTTATTGAGCAAATTATTGAAGATGATCTGGCAAACGGTTTGAATAAAGATCAGATCCGTTTCCGTTTTCCGCCTGAACCAAACGGTTACCTGCATGTAGGGCATACAAAAGCTATCTGCATCAACTTCGGTTTGGGTGAAAAATACAACGCTCCTGTAAACCTTCGTTTCGACGATACGAACCCTGAAAAAGAAGAACAGGAATTCGTAGATTCTATCATGAAAGATGTTGAATGGTTAGGTTTCAAATGGGATAAAGTTTTGTACGCATCCGATTACTTCCAGCAGCTTTACGATTGGGCAGTACAATTGATCAAAGAAGGAAAAGCATATGTAGATGAACAACCTTCTGAAGTGATTACCGAGCAGAGAAAGAATCCTACAGAGCCAGGAATTGAATCTCCATATAGAAACCGTCCTGTAGAAGAATCTTTAGATTTATTCGAAAGGATGAAAAACGGAGAATTTGAAAGCGGTTCAATGTCTCTTCGTGCAAAAATCGATATGGTTTCGCCTAACATGAATATGCGTGACCCTGTTATGTACAGAATTCTAAATAAGCCTCACCACAGAACAGGTACAGCTTGGAAAATTTATCCAATGTACGATTGGGCTCATGGTGAATCTGATTATATAGAGCAAATTTCACATTCGCTTTGTTCTTTGGAGTTTGAAAACCACAGACCATTGTACAACTGGTATTTAGATCAGGTTTATGAAGAAGGGAAGGTTAAAAACAAGCAAAGAGAATTTGCAAGGATGAACGTTTCCTACATGATTACTTCTAAAAGAAAGCTGCAAAGATTGGTAGCTGAAGGCGTAGTAACAGGATGGGATGACCCAAGAATGCCTACTATCTCCGGGATGAGAAGAAAAGGTTTCACACCGACGGCTATCAGAAACTTTATTGATAAAGTAGGGGTGGCAAAGAGAGAAAACCTGATCGAAATTCAGTTGCTTGATTTCTGCGTACGTGAAGATCTTAATAAGGTAGCGAAACGTGTGATGACAGTAGTAGATCCTGTAAAATTAGTGATTGAAAACTATCCTGAAGATAAAGAGGAATGGGTAGAAACTGAAAACAATCCTGAACAGGAAAATGCAGGAACAAGAGAAATTCCTTTCTCAAGAGAATTATATATTGAACGTGAAGACTTCAAAGAAGAGGCAAACAATAAATTCTTCAGATTAAAATTAGGAGGAGAAGTTCGTTTAAAATCTGCATACATCATCAAAGCTGAAAGAGTAGAGAAAGATGAAAATGGAGAAATCACTACCATTTATGCTACTTACGATGAGAAGAGTAAATCAGGAAGTGGAACAGAAGAAAGTTTAAGAAAAGTAAAAGGAACACTTCATTGGGTATCTGCAAAACATGCAATTCCTGTTGAAGTAAGAATTTACAACCAACTATTCACTGTTGAGCAGCCTGATGCTGAAAAAGATGTAGACTTCTTAAACTTCATCAATCCTGAATCTGTAACAACTGTTCAAGGGTTTGCTGAGCCAAGTCTTAAAGATGTAGCAGTAGGAGAGCCACTTCAGTTCCAGAGAATCGGATACTTTACAAAAGATCAGGATTCTACGGATGCTACGTTGGTATTTAACCGTACGGTAACTTTAAAAGATTCTTATAAGCCTGAATAATCTCAGGAATCTATAAAACAAAAACAGGACTTAGAAATAAGTCCTGTTTTTTATTTTTAGCCACGAATGCTCGAATTATTGTATTTATGCATTCGTGGCGATAAAAAAATGCATTTTTATATTTGAGTAGAGTTCAATATACTCTTTAGCCTTTCACTCCTTTAATCCAATCTTGGAATTTTCCAACCTGTTCCATGAAGAAAGATTCGTGTTGTTCTTCTTTTTCTTCAGGACGGTCAACCAATATATGCTCAAAGTAAGTGTTTTTCAGGACTTTTCTTAAGATTCCTTCTCCAAGGAAAGGTTTATAATCATTAAGAGCCTGCGTTGCTTTTAATAGATGTCTGATGTCATACTGCAATGGATTAATATCCGGAACCTGTTTGTTGAGGTTAAGAAGATTGTAAACTGCTATTCTTGCTGTTCTTACTGAGCTTTCCATAGTGAAGACAACGTCATTATTGGTTTCTACGAATTGTCCTACCAATCCTAAATTGGTACATCCTTCAGGAACTACTCTCGGACGGTCACCTTTAGCTCTCGGCATAAACATAGACGTAATATAAGGCATAAACGCTGTACGAACGATCGTATTTTCTATAACATTATCAAGCTGATCGGTTAATCTAAGATGATGGCATAATTCTGCAAGAATCTCGTTTCCGGTACATGCAGGCATTGCTTTTTTGATATAATTTCCTTCTTTGTCCATTAATAAGGCATAAACCCATACTACAAGAATATCATCAGGCTGAGTGGGATAATGCGGTTGTCTGTTACAAGTAAAACTCATTACCCAGTTGGAATCTGTAATGGTAATAATACCTCCAGTAGCTGTTTTCCCTGAATATGGATCGTTTACACATAGTTCTTTCAATTTTTCAGTAAAAGCAGATGGGCGGCACGTTAATGTTGCAGATTCCCATGAAGATTTTTCAATGTGGCTACAGAATTTTTCCGGTTTCCCGAAGACTTCAGATTTTGCAGCCAGATTTTTCCATAGTTTCCAGCCGGCACTTTGTCCTGCGTTGGAATTGTCGATAGTCACTTCAGGTACAGTATTATTATCTCCGTAGAAGGTACTTTCCGTCATGGAACCAGTGGTTACAATTACGTAATCTTCTTTTCCGATTGGAATTTTTACTTCTTTTCCGTTTTGTTCAGTGATAATTCCTTCAACGGTTTTTCCTTCGGTGTTGATATGGATGTCAAGGTCTTTTACCAAAGTATCAAACTGTATTTGTACTCCTTTTTCAACAAGGAAATTTTTCAAAGGGGTTACAAAAGTATCATATTGATTGTATTTCGGGAATACAAGGCAAGAGAAATCTTTCATTCCGTCGATGGCATGCAGGAATCTGTGCATATAAAGTTTTAATTCCAATAAACTATGCCAGTTTTCGAAGGCAAACATAGAACGCCAGAAGAACCAGAAATTACTGTTAAGGAATGATTCTGCGAAATAATCTTCAATGGTAAGGTCATCAAGCTCTTCTTTTTTCTTCAACAGAAGTTTTACGATGGCAAGCTGATCTTTTTTCTCCAATCCGAATTTACTGAAATCTTTGATCTGTCCTTGGTTGTGAATCAATCTGGCTTTTGAATAATTTGGGTCATTGTCATTGATGAGACGATATTCATCCAATACGCTATATGGTGCAGGTAATTCCAGTGCAGGAATATCCTGAAACATATCCCAGAGATTTTCATAGGTCATATCCATTTCACGTCCCCCTCTGATGATGTAGCCGTCTTTTGCGTTTCCGGCACCATCCAGAGAACCTCCTTCTACATTAAGCTGATCCAGAAAAATAATATTTTTACCAGGAACATGCCCGTCTCGAATGAAATAATAAGCGGCAGACATTCCGGCAATTCCGCTTCCTACAATGTATATTTTACTGTTTTCGTAAGATTGTAAGGGAATACCTTTATTTCTCTGATAATTCCCGATCTGATCTGAAAAGGGCATTGTCTTTTCAGGGGTGTTAATCTGGACTTCTTTACTGGAATCCGGTTCGTGGTTTACTTTTCCAAACTGCTCAGAAGCATTTAAAACTTTGTCGAATTTTGAATTGATCATACTCATTTTGTAATGTTTTTAATTAACATTATAAAGGTACCTCTATTCATAAAGCAATGCATATCCCGAATGTCGGAAAGAGTGTCCCCAAATTCCTAAGACTGAATATTCTCGTTGATTCTATATTCTGATGGAGAAATTGAAGTATGTTTTTTGAAAAAACGTCCGAATGCTGATGCTGAATTAAACTGAAGCTCAAAGGCTATTTCTGAAATGGTTAGTTCTGGGTTTCCAAGCATCACATAAGCTTCTTTTAAAAGGGCTTCATCAATGACTTCATGAGGTGTTTTTCCACTTGTTTTTTTGATGATTTCTATGAGATATTTGTTGGAAATACAAAGTTGGTCAGCATAAAACTGAACGGTTCTGTATTGTCGGATATTATCACGGATCAGCTTAGTGAATTTAAGATAAAGGTCTTTTTTTCCATCTTCTTTTTCTGAGCAGGTTTGATTTTTTCTTTCTATAATTTCTGCTGTTTCAAGAAGGAGGTTGAAAATAATGGTTCGGACAATTTCGTCTGTAAACTTTCCTTGTTTTCTGGATTTCTTTTTAAGATAATCCAAAAGACTCTGAAGTAGTGTGGAATTTTTTTCTGTAGTTTTTACAATATTATAAGATCCTTTGGAGAAAAGATCCATTTTTTCAATGATGAAAGGATTAGATATATTTTTGATCAGAAAATTTTTATCAAAAAATAACAGCTTCATCATGAAGTCTTCGCTGGTATTCAGAAATTTTACAATGGTGGAAGGTGCGGCTATGAGAAAGCTGTCTGCATTGATATTGTATTGGTGACGGTCTATTTCAATGTTTATTTCTCCAGCTGTACAGATGCATAAAGCGTAATAATCCATACGGAAAGGAGATTTAGGAAAGTCAAAAATGGGTTTTCCCGATGAAATATAATAGGATTGGTGACAATCAATGCTGTAAAAGGATAGGGTGTCATGTAAATTTTCGTAGGTTACCATTTTTTTTGTGATTCGAGCGAATTTTTTATGTGTGTTTTGTTGGAAAGTAAGATTAAAAATCTTGTTATTACTGCAATTTACGAATTTTATAAAATTTTTTAGCCTTTATATATCAAAAAAAATCACTTTTATAGGATACAGATGATCGGATATTTTTATGGGTTGTATTTATAATAAAAAAGTGTTTAAATAAGGGTTTAGGGCTATTTTTATCTACCTTTGCATTTTTAAATTCCCCCACCAAATATTATTGTGAAACTAATCAATTTATACACGAGTTCTTTCAAGGGACTCTCGCAGGAGAGTTGGATGCTGGCGTTGGTAATGCTCATCAACAGGGCAGGTTCTATGGTACTTCCTTTTTTGGGAGTTTATATGACGAATCATTTACATTTTAGTATTGAAAATTCCGGGATTGTGCTGAGCTTTTTCGGGATCGGATCGGTCATAGGGTCTTGGTTTGGCGGAATGGTCACGGATAAGATCGGTGAATATAAGGTTCAGAGTCTTAGTTTATTATTAAGTGTACCTTTATTCTGTATGATTCCTTTTTTTAAAACAGAGGCAGGATTGGCTGGAATTATTTTGATTCAGAGTATTGTGAGTGAGACTTTCCGTCCGGCAAACTCTGTGGCAATTACAAAATATGCAAAGCCTGAGAATATTACCAGAGCTTTTTCACTGAACAGAATGGCAGTAAACCTTGGATTTTCCATAGGTCCTGCGTTGGGAGGTATTTTGTCTGCTATTTCTTATGAATTCCTTTTTTACAGTAATGCGTTGGCGGCTTTTCTGGCTGGGCTGATGTATATCTGGTTCTTCAGAGGACGTGCGAAACGTGCTAAGCTGGAAGCGAAAAAGGTAAAAGAAGCCATTGTTATTAAAAAGGAAAATTCTCCATACCAAGACAATAAGTTTTTAATTTTCTGTGCATTATGCATGCTGTTTTCTATGTGTTTCTTCCAGTTATTCAGTACGTTGACGATCTTTTATAAGGATACGGCACATCTGAGTCAGCAGAATATCGGATATATTTTAGGATACAGCGGCTTTTTGATCGTATTGCTTGAAATGGGGTTTGTACAGCTTGCTGAGAAGTATTTTACGCTTGCTTTTACGATGTTGATAGGAACTTTTCTTTGTGGATTGTCCTATGCAATGTTAGCATTTGATTATAGTATGGTGATGCTGTTGGTTTCTATGACTCTTCTTTGTATCGGAGAGATCTGGACGCTTCCTTTTATGGCAACAATTACAGCTTTACGTTCCGGAGAAAATAATAAAGGAGCTTATATGGGACTGAACGGGATGTCTTTTTCTATTGCTTTTATCATTACGCCTTATGTAGGAACCCTGATTGCCGATAAACTTGGATTCAATACGCTTTGGATTGGAACAGGAGTGCTTGCCGTGGCTATTGCGGTAGCTTTTTATTTTGTGATTCCATGGATGCTTAAAGAAAAGAATAAAGTAGAAGAGGAAATGTAAAAAACGATTAAATATTTAATTTAGATAATAAAAATAAACCCAGCTATATAATTATGGCTGGGTTTTATTTGTTTAGAATTTAATTAAATTCCTTTGTCTCTGTTGTAGATATCGACTACGGTTCTGTTGTGTCTGTCATAAACCATTTCCCACTTCAGATTTGTTGTTTTTTCAGGCTTCCATTGTTCAGTTGTGATGATGGTGCCAGCTTTTTTTACTTCTGTTCTTTTAATAAGAGTTCCTTTTCTTCGATTGATATCTACTTTCTGTACATTTTTAAGATGCACTATAGCATGATCTATAAAGTTTGAAAAATCACGGTTCCATTCATCAGAAATCCTGATTTTTCTATTGTTTTTATTTTTAAGTCGGAAAGTGAGTCTGTTCAGCCACCATGCATTTTCTTTTAGCTTGATTACAGGTGGCTTATTGAGATAAATAATAAATTCAGAATGATCATGATAAATGGTTTCCGGACCAAAAATAATAGTGTCTATAGAGTTCCATGATACAAAATGAGTTTCATCCAAAACAGGAATATCTAAAGTATATCCTTCCTGATTAAATGTCATTGTTTTTAGTTTGTCATCACTCATTTTTCTAATATTTCAGATTGAGAAGTACTATCTTATAACCTCAAGAGGAGCGCCTTCTTTCTTCCTGTGAAAAAATAAAATCAGGCTTATTCCTAATCCATTTTCATCTTTAACTTTTGGATCAAAGGTAAACCCGGGAAGTTCTGTAGGGAGCTTAACGCTAGCAAGCTTTCCGTCTGCATAAAGAACCAATTGGTAAAGATCTTTAGGTAAAGCTGTTAAGTTTTTAAATTTTGAATGGAAAACTTCTGGAGTATTTTCCTGATATTCGGTGTAATAAGCGGTGGCAAATTCCTTTTCTCTTTCACCATATATTACATTGTATTCTTTGATGTCAGATGAGGTATACACGTTCAAAAGCTTTGAGTTCCATTGAAGTATTTCAGCTAAAAGTTTTTTTTCGTCTTCTTTTTTTAAGTCAACTGAAGCTTTCCAACCTGTATTTTTATAAGGAACTGTTGCGGTAAAAGGACCTTTTTGAATAAAGAAAGGTAATTCCGCTTTGTTTGGAATGTTTACCTCTTTTTTCTCCAATACTTCGATTCTTTCACTTCCTGATTCACTGATGGCATGAATTCCAATTTCCAGCTGGGCTTTCTCAAAAAGGGTATCATGATCTTTATAAGGCAATACTTTTACCTCAAAAGATTGAATTCCACTGTCCAGAATATATTGATTGATGGGCCAGTCAACCCAGATACTGCCGTTTTCTTCATAGTGAGAAAAAACCAAAACATCATTGATTGTTAATTCAACCAGGCAGTAAAAAGCTTTTATTTCAAAATTGTAGATAGGATTGTTCATGGTTTATATTTTTATTGCATTTGCTCTATATTCTTTCAGTTTTTCATCGTTGGTGGGATCCTCTTTGTCGAATATTTTATAAAGCTCAAATGTTTTTAAAGGTTGATCCGCCGGAAAACTTGTTGTTGTATTATTTTCTTGTACGGAACGTATATTATTTCCAAACTTCTTATGCAGATAACCTTCTGACGTTTCTTTTTTGATCAGATATTTTTCTACTGCAGGGTGAAGCTTTTTAAAGTCAATATTATCGTAATCATTAATCTTAAGTTCCAACGAATTGTTTTCTGATGAAACTAACTTATTGTACCACGATAAGTCTTTGTATTTCTCTGTTTTTGCTGGCTGTTTTAAGAATATTGAATACTCGAAATTATGGTAAGTTCCGTCCAGCGGGATCATGTTCAGGCAGTAAATAGCTTCCACATTATTCCATTCTATGATCTGTTTGTGTTCCATAACCGGAGAATTGATGATTAATTCTTTATCATTAAAATCCAGTCTTTCTTTATTTTTCTCTATCGTACTGATCACCTGATGAGATGACGGAATTCCTTTATTAATGGAATAGAGGATGAAAAGAAGTAAAAGGCTCGTAAATGCAGAGGCTGAGATATAATAGATATTCATCCCGTTTTTTACCATGAAAACAGTGACTGCAATGGCAATTAAAAGGAAAATAACAATTAAAATATTAAAAATAATGATCGGGTTTATTTTCATTAGACAGTGTACTCTTTTTCTGATTCGTACCAGGCTTTATCCGGCTTTTCAATAATAGTGAAATCTTTTTTAAAACTTTCGTTGTATTTCATTCCGTTTTTGATGGAATAAACTACAATGGTTGCTTTTACTCCTGTGAATTCCAGTTTATGTTTGCTGTATTGCCCTTTTGAATCAGCATTTACTTCATAGGTATATAACATCGATGAGGCACCCGAAGCTTCTCCTTTCCATTTTTCTACCTTTACTTTTTGTGGTGAGCCATCTGCTTCCGGTACAACTATGGTAACGAATTCGGTACTTTTTACTCCTCCTTTGATTCCTACTCCGGCTTCGATCTGCAATTTTCTTGGTCCCGGAGCAAATCCTTCTACTTTATTGTAAGTAAGGGAAAGCTCAGCTCTTGCTTCTAATGAAACCTCGAAGATGATATAAATCGTAAACTTGTACTTTGCCTCCAATGTATCTTTGATCCATGATGCAATTTTACCACCTACACCCATGTATTGTAAAAGGCTGAGAAGATCTACACCAATTTTTATTTTGGTAATAGGCTTTAAGGCAAGTGCTCCGGTGAACTGAGGAACTACCTGCAGGGTTCTTTCGACTTTCTTGTTGGTTATTCTTAAGGCTAAGGCAACATTGGGTGGTTCAATATCAAAGGTAACTTTAGGCAGTACTTTTCTGTCGTAAGCAAGCGAAGTAGATTCTTTTCCTCTACCGTCGAATACGGACAAAACTTCATTCACAGTGTGGTAGAAACC
Organism: Chryseobacterium artocarpi; assembly: GCF_001684975.1. Taxonomy (GTDB): domain Bacteria; phylum Bacteroidota; class Bacteroidia; order Flavobacteriales; family Weeksellaceae; genus Chryseobacterium; species Chryseobacterium artocarpi. The sequence goes on from NZ_MAYH01000001.1 coordinate 28,605, forward strand.
TATTAATTTCTTAATCTGATTTCTGGTGTGTGCCAGTTCAATGGATGATTCTACATTATCTACTTTTACTTTAGCCTGAAGCCCGAAGCCTAAACCTCCTTTTGCATTGTACAGAATCTCAGTTTCATTTCTGATCAATTGCATGCTTTGCTTTTTGTTATAATCCGTTAGTTTTTCCCTTGTTGAGAACTTCTGATTGACTTCTGCTCCAAAAGAAGGAAATAATGTAAGTACAAACGTTACTTCTCTTTCTATATTGGGATAGACATTGATCGTAAGTGGATTATTAGGCTGTGCACATGTTTTTGTAACAATTCTATATGTATTGGCAGCGTCCGGGGTAACGAAGAATAAACTTGGGTTGGTTCTAAGAAGATAGGTATTTGCTCTAGCCTGAATGGGTAATGTATATTTATCACCACTCACCACCTGAGTCTTCTGTTTCTGCCCATTAATGTAAATTTCAATCTCTTTTTTATGATTGGGTTGAGTAAAACAACCTTTGTGTGTTATTTTTTCAAAAGTAAGATCAATGGTAGTACCAGCCTCATGTTTTGCTAATGTTTCATAAGTCGTGATATTTTTTTTCTGCAAAGGATCGTATACGACAATATTGAACGGCTTTTTATTGCTGTCTTTATCCCCGATGATGACTTTATCATATCTGCAGGGTTCATGTCTTTTAAAGCTTATTTCAGGTTTATCAACTTTGGTAGGTGTATGATTGGTTGGGGTTTCCGAATTTCTACTGACAATATTATTCTTAATTCTCAAATAACGGGCATGTAGCCTGTCTTTACCATCACTGATGTATTTTCCGGAAGCATCTTTTACTTTTACATAAAATTCTTCAGTAGGATTGGGCTTTTTTATTTTGCCATACCATTGATAGGTGTTTCCCATCTTCAGATTTACTTCACCGTCTATGACCTGTACATGGGTGAATGCAGTGATGTATTGATCGTCTTTGGAACCTCCACCTCCGGGAACTCTTCGGTAGACTTCTACGGTTACCTGGTCACCGTTCATACCTTCGGTTTCAAGACCTAAATAAATAAGATGACCGTAAGAAAACTGTGATTTTCTCAGATCTTCTCCATCTGGTTTTGCACACCATTTACTGGTGACCACTTTTTTCGTTGTGGTACCATAAACATATAAGCCTGTATCTTTTAAAGGGTCTTTTTTGCCGGAAAAACTGGCTTCTACATAATAACGATATGAACCAGCCAGTTTTGGTGGTATTTTGATGACATAGCTGTCTTTTGATTCCAGCTGACGGGTGTCTAGCTGCTTTTTTTTATCCTGTGAAAAACAAAGCCAGGTTAATTTTTTACTTTTATCAAGTTCTGTTGTACCGTCATGCCATTGGTCTACGATCAGATATACGCTGGTACCAATTACCTGTTGCTGTTTTATACTTTTTATCCCTTTTGCCATGGCTTTCTGTTATTGGTTACCAAATTCTAATCCGTTGTTCTCAGGTTGTTTTTTGTACATTTCCTCCGGGCTTACCAAAGGATTGATTTGTTTCTGTACATCTTTATCTGAATTTTTAAAACTTTGTTGGCTGGCTTCAGCTCTTTGCCCGTGATCAATAATTTCAATGCATGGAGTACCGGCTATTGCACAGACTGCTTTACTGTTTTCTAAAATGATAAATCCACCATTACTCAGCTGAACTTTGTCGTAAAAGTTCTGCCATTCTGTGACCATGATTTTGCAGGGCGGGGGAGGGCTGCCCATTTTTGTACAGTTCCCGAAAGTATTTTTTTCAAAGGTTGCCCCACCGATTTCTTTGGTAGTAACAATCAGCTTTTTGGAAGCATTTTTATCATTGGCATACTCTTTCTGGTGTGTAAGTACCTTGAGTTTGTCCGGAGCTTGTCCAAACTGGCATTTGCAAAGAGCACCCTGTACTACGATGTGTTTTTCTGCCATATTATTATTTGTTTTTGGTGTTTGGTTTAATAATGTTTTTGGTTATTTCAAAGATATTCTATAAATCTGTTCATTATCAATAAAATAGCCTTTGTTTTTTATTTTTGTGGGTATTGTATATAAGCTGGGACGGTTACCTCTTATCATTTTACATTTTCCTTTTTCGTTATTAAAAAATACATCCAGATAATAATATCCTGCTTCAGCCATGAAAGGCAGGGAAGGGATATAATGATTTCCGCCGCCTAATGATACCCAGTCTTTACTTTTAAGTGCATAATCATATTCTTTAAAAAAGCTATCCTTATGGGAATAGTTTTTGAAAAACTGAAAGTTCCTTTTAAATTTTGGAGCCATTTGTTTGGAAACAGGCTTTATCAGAGGATCTATAAATTTCTCTAAAGAATAAGGTGCATCAATCAGTAAAAACTCATCCTGCTCTGTTTTTACATAAAAGTCTTTTTTTCTCAGACTTCTCGTGAACGGGATTTTATCCTTTGGTAAATGATATTTTAAAGCAAAGTAATTGATGAATAATGAATCTGCTAACTGGCTTATTTCATATTCTGATTTTTTAGTAAACACTTTACTTAAGCTATCATTCATTTTTTGATATTTCCCTGCTTCATTAATTGTTTTTATATTTTGTTTTTGTAAGGTGATATCGTTTAATGCTTCATATTCTCCGTCTTTGTTTTCTATGATGAAAATCCCGTTTCCATAGGCAAATACCTTACTTTTAATAGTTTTACTTTTCTCCGATGTCGCAGAATAAATACTGATACTATCGATATGTTTACAAACCAATACCGAATCATTAAATAATATTTCATTTACATTGTTCAGTACAGGTTCTATCACTATTTTAGGATTTGTAGTGGTAGGAAATTCCGGAATGTCCGGATGTTTATCCTGTCCTTTTTCCTCTTTGCAATTCAGTAACAGAAGCAAAAGTAATCCCCATAAAAAAAGTTTATTTTCTATACAATTGATTTTCATTTTATGTGCTTCCTTCTGTTATGATAAAATTTACTTTCTGTCTTCGTCTGTAAACCTCCAAATTTCAATAGATAATACGCCATCTATTTTTCCTACTTTATCTTTTATTGTTTTTCCATCATTATTATACCTTCGGATATCAATCAGACAGTTATCATAGTTCAGCCATATTTTTCTTCCCCATCCTTTAGAATCTCCCGGAGGGTCATAGCTGCTTCCTTCAATGTGTAGATCTTTGACCATTTTGTTATAGTCTGTGTATCCTATTTTTGCAAAGTCTGCTGTATTTCCATCATAAGAGAAAGTCCCTTTGAATTCTGTTTTTGGCTGACGTTCCAGCATAACCTGGTAGTTTTCAACATCTGTTTTATCGTCAGTTAAAATATAGTCATCACTTTGAGGCATTGGAGGTCCCGGAACTCTTAATTTGTATTCTGTTTCTCTTTTAGTAAAAGCAATTGGATAGAGGTTGATCTGTCCTACAGTGTTATCGTGAACAGCCACGTTAAATCCAAGCTTGTCCCATACATAAAAGATTTGCTCTTGACCTGATACTTTTTCTTCTTTAAAATTTTCGTAATTACCTACTTTCTTAACAAGCTCTTCAATTGAATTGTATTCCTTTTCAAGAGAATCATCATTAGTATTTACGTTATAATATTTGATTTTACCACTATCATTTACATAGGCTTCCCCACCATCTTTCCATGTCCAAACTTTATCTGTTCGTTCTGGTATAGAATATTTTGCAACACGATATTCTGAGTTTACAATCTTTGCAAATTCTTCAATAGGCATTCCCAGATGGATTTTCTTGTCATTATAAAAAATTTCTTTTTTATCTATTTGAAAACTATTGTTATTCTTGTTTGCTTTTTCCTGACAGCTGATCGTTTGTGTCATGATAATGATAAGTAATATTAGATTATTTATTTTTTTTAACATATCCTTTTTCTTTCTCAGCTTTTCGTATTCAGAATGTCTAGGTGTTTATCTTGTTTTATTTCCTATTTGTAATTTTTATTAGGTTAAATGATTTACTTTTAAAATTTACTTTCTGTCTTCGTCTGTATTATGTTGCCATATTGAAATATCTCCTACAGTATCATATTTTCCTATTTTCTTGATAGAGAGTTTTCCAGATTCTTCAGCATTTGAGAACCTGTTGATTGTAATATACAAATCATAGCTTTCTCTGATTTCTCTTGACCAGTTTTCGGAGTCTCCAGCCGGATCAAAATCACTACCAGATATTTTTAACCCTGAAACCACATTGTTCCAATCAGTATTGCCTATTTTACTAAAATCAATAGTGTTTCCATTATAGCTGAATTTTCCTTTAAATTCCTGTTTAGGCATTCTGTCAAATATAGCTTTATCATTCTTTCTGTCCTCTAACATTTCTTGTGTAAGTTGAGCATTTCCTGCTCCGTCATAAAATGTCTTTCCTGTTGCCAGATCAAGATCCATTGTTTTTAATACATGTAAAGGATATAAATTGACGGTACTGATAACCCCATTGGCTTCTGCTGCATTTATTCCCAGTTTGTCCCATACATAAAATGTACTGGTACGAGCTGAGGATTTATCTATAGAAATACTGTCATATTTTCCATACATTTTAATGACATCATTAATATTGGGGAATTCTTTATATTCACCATTATAATCTTCTACGGGTTTACCTGTTTCTTCATCAATTCGCATTTTTGCGAGAATGATTATTTCCTGTCCACTCTCATTGGTGCTTGTGCTTGCTTTAAACATTTTTTTAGTCCAGAACCAATCGGAATGTTCTCCACCACCAGTAGAATATTCGACTTTTCTATCATACTTTCCAAGTGCATCTACGAATTGATCAACAGGCATTCCCAAAGCAATATTTTTTTGATTATAATACAGCTTTTTATCTTTTATATAGAAACCATCTTCCATGCCTTGTATGTTTTTATCCTGGCAACTCACTAATTGTGTCATGATGAATAATAGAAATATTAATTTGTATTTAAGTTTATTGTCCATGTCCGCTTTCTTTTAATACTTCCTGATAGCTTTCTTCAGCTGTTTTTAATTTTAACTCAGGTAAGTCTTTTTGTTTTTCCCAAAGGCTTTTTAATTTATTCCAGCCTCTATGCCATTGATCAGGAAGTCCTGCCATAGCAGATTGAAATTCTTTTTGTTGGTCTGAACTTGTATTAAATTCACTAATAATTTTAATTTGATGATGCAATTCCGCAAGTTCTTGATACCCATGTTTTATTCCCCAAAGAACAACACTTGCTTCACGGGCAAGCGTTACTGAACGGGGATGATCATAACACCAGTCTATAACAGCCTTATCCATCCAGTCAGTATACATAGGATGAGTGAAAATTTCTTCTCTTCCTATTTTTTTGATCTGTGTATTCCAGTCTTTACTTCCTGCAAATAGCTTTCCGAGTTTTTCCACTCTGTTTTCAGCTAGTTTTACTGCCAGATGATGTAATGGCTGCAAACCATTATCTTTAGCAAGCTGAGTATGTGTAGGCCCGTAAGAATTTACTTTCCAGTTCCCTTGCTCAAGTAAAGTGAGTTCATTTTCAAGATAAGTTTGATAATCATCTATCATATTAATGGCAGTTAAGGCTAAAAAATGATAGAAACTATTCTGGATAACTTTTATATATTGGGTTATAAAGTCAAATATACCAAATGCATTTGTAATATCTTTAAAGGAATAACCTAATACACGTTCTTCCACCATAAAATCTCTGAATTTTAGGTATTTTAAGAAGGTTTCGGAGTAAAGATTGTCATCAGTTCCTTTATACGTTTCGTTTTTTTGTTTAGTATCTGAGGTTTGAGCTTTAGAAATATCTTTCAATAGTTCGTAAATCAAAGCATCATTAAATGTTCTTTCCCCTGCTTTCAGATCTTCCTGTTTTTCAACTTTGATGGAAAAGATTTTATTATTCACTTTGGGTGCTATACTGGCAATTGTATCCAAAGGTCCAAAACTTCCTGTCTGTACTATAGGGCATGCTGCATGAGAATAATAATATCCTTTATTTTGGGCGTGTTTAAGATAGCTGTATGATTCATCTTTATAAAGATTTTGATAATAATCGGCAGGATATATTGTATTGTTGGCTTTTGTAAAGTTCTTTACAGCTTGGGGTTGTAATTGTGTATTGGTAATTGTATAAAATTTAAACCTTTCTTTTTCTAAAATCGAATGAATAGCATGGGTATTAGATTTAGCACCACTATCTGATGTATGACTTTTTAATGTTCCTTTTACACAGCTGGCTTTTAAATTATCCCAAGGAAAAACTTCCGGGTCATATACTTTCATTACAGCAATTTCACAAAAATTGCTGTGTGCATAATAATCTTCAACAATATGGAGTGCCGCACCAAAATTTATTCTTCCTTCTACTGTATTAGGGTTAGACTTATCAATAAATTTATTAAAACATTCAAAAGCACTTTCAAATGGAACAGAACCATTACCTCTGATATAATTTTTTGTTCCAAACTGTACATTAGGCTCCCACTGTTGATCTACAGGATCTTTTACAAAATCCGGATCTAATTTATGATTAAAATCAGGTGGTGGGCATGGTTTGTTTGTTCCCTTTTCTTTGTTCTTCTTTTTTATAGCGTCACAAATTAACTTAGGATGAAGAGCAGCAGGGTTGTCTATATGTTCCTGAGGTTTGTAAACTCCTAGTAATTCAGGAGTTATTTTAGCATATTTACTTCTGAAGTCCTGAATATATTTCATGTAATTTTCAGGCTTTCCCTCTTCATTTTTAGCTTCCTTTTCTAATTCTCCAAATTCTTTCAGCCCCAGGAATTCTACCAGAGTAGTAATAGCTTCTCTACTTAATTTCACAGGAGAAAATGCAGAAGGTTCCCATATAATTTTTGCTTCTGTCATTTTAAATTCAAAGCCTACCGGAAGGTCATAAGTTCTCAGATCATTTTTTGTAACTCTGTTTTCTTCCAGTAATTTTTCTAAATCATCTAATAATTTTGAGTTTTCCTCCTTATTCTGATGTTTATCTTTATATTCTTTACTGAGTATATCCAGAGCATTAGCCATGGGACGTACAATCATAGGATCTACAAACTGTGAAAAGTCTCTGAGCCAGTTACCAAAGTAAATCTGTTTTCTTTCTACATTTTTATCACTCTTATATCTTTCAATCTTACTTAATGCATTCTTTTCAATAGCTTCATGTCCCAGCCCATGAAGATCATCTCCCATACCAGCTCCGAAAAACTCAAAACCAGCAAAATAATGATCATCATATTCAGTACGGTTGTCTACATATTCTTTTAATTGTGTATGCAGATCCGCAAAATCCCAGATCAGTTTTTTTTCTGTTCCTTTAATATTGGCAGTAGCGTAATGCTGTTCTTTTTGTTCAAAAGGATCTATAAAAAACTTTTTATATTTCGTATTTATGCTTGAAGAAAATTTAGCTCCTTCGTCTCCTTCAGCATCTCCTTCTTGTGATGAATACTCAAATCTTAACAGATAATCCAGATGGTGCCCGAATTCTTCTACTAAAGCAAGCATCAATAACTTATGATGACCATTACTTTTTATTGCATTATCTATAAAACCTTGTGATACAAGAATATGGTTGAAGTACTTTTTATTCTCACCCGTATAATAAGAAGCTCCTATGCCGTCCAGTTCTTTGATAACTGTGATTTTCGGATTAATAGACTGTTTCTTATCACTGGCGTTTTTATATAACTTTTCGTAAGCTTCCAAAGGTATATCATTACCAAAGATATCAGCCATCCAGAAGCAAAACATAGCCATACTATCTTTCTTGGCAAAAGAAAAAAGCTGTTCCAGAGCAAATGTACTTTCCAAAGTATAGTCGCTCTCTTCAATTTTTAATTCTTTAGGAGAGTAGGATTGGTGCTTTACCCCTCCATCTTTACCATGTTGTTCAACCTTTTTATTACTATTAAGGCTAAGGTTTTCTTTAAATGACTCAATATTGATTTTATCTGAAACTTCATTGATATTTTCAGCTTGTATAATATAGTCCTTATTAACGGCTACCTTGATGTTTTTTGCCTGTTTTACAATTGCCATGGCTAGAAGAGTTTAGCTTTGTCTGCACTGTTGTTCTCAATGATCTTTGCACTTTGCAGCGTCATATTCTCCTTATCGCTGAACATGGAGATCTTACCAGCCAATGACTGTGAAGTTTCCGATTGTCTGTGAATGCCTTTCTCAGCCATTTCCTGTCTGTTATCAGAAGTCTCTCTGATATCACCGGCTGCATTTTGAATAATATCTGTTCCGGCAATTGAAGTAATATTTACATTGGCTGAGTTTGATATATTTTCTCCTGCATTTAATGTAAAATTCTTACCAGCTATCATATCTATATTTTCACCAGCTTTAAAATACATATTTTTAGGCGCGGTTACGGTAATATTTCCTTTACCGTCCATCAAATAAGTATTTCCGCTTGGATCCTCTATGAAAATACTACCCTCCTTATCATTAAAGATTACTTTATTTCCACTTCTTGTCTGAATAGATTTTATGTGATTATTCAGCCCACCACCAAGAGCTACCTGTCCGTGGAACATTCCTCCCATTGCGAAAGGAAAATCCGGATGATGATATTCAAAACCTACCATAACCTGATCTCCCACTTCCGGAATAGCTACAAAACCTCTGTTTTGAGTAATAGCATCCGTTCCTCCGGCATCAGGGCTCATCATTCTGATAAAATGAGTGGTGTCTGGATTTCTCTGCCAATCAAACCTTACTTGTATTCTTCCTTGGTTGAGAGGGTCAGTATTAGAGATTACAGTAGCAACCTGAGGCTCAGCATTCGGAATGATAAAATCCGGCTTAGGCATGAAACCTGTTCCTTCTGCAATTGCTTCAAAACTTCCTTTATAATATCCTCGGGCATCTACCTCATGGGATGTTTCAGTGATGGTAACTTTTGTAAAATATGCCGTTTCATTACTGTCTGGTTTACGCATCTGAATATCAGCGGTACAGCCAGGATATAGAAAAGGAACCGTTGTATTTCCGGAAACGGTAAAAACTTCTACAGCCGCGCTTCCTGCTGCACTTTTCTGAGAATCATCCACATCCATGAACATATTGGCATTTACAGGAGCAGGAGAAAGTGAACGTGCCTTGAAAATGTTGCTGTTAAGCTCATAAGCTTTAGCAGGAACCTCTCCAAGATGTCTGATACTGCTTTCCGATCCTGTCATTTTAGTATGTTCGCTGCTGTTGTATCCGAAAAATTCAGGTTTTGTATGTACAGCTTTTAATTCTATCTGTACATCCGTTGCATTGCTTCCGTAGATAAGACGTACCGGTTTTTCAGGAGCTGGAAGTTTTCCGAAGTGAAGAACCTCTCCGTCATAATAAAACTGTTCCCCATATGCCTCAGCAGTTCGTGCCAGATAGTTGTAATGGGTTTCGTTATATTGTGAGCTGTAGTTGATGTAACTTTTATTCTGAGCATCTACCCTGAAATCAAATTTTTCAGAGCCGAGCGTTTCTTTAATGATTTTATCTGCAATTATTCCTGTATTTACAGACTGGCTTCCACCGAAACTCTGCGTATGAGGAGCAGAATCCATAAGAATAGTAGGGCTGTGACCTTTCAATACAATATTTCCAAGGCTCATTCTTTCCTGGCTGAAAGCAGCTTTGGTAATCACCCCTACAAAGGTTCTTTCTGGGCTCTCATTTTCATAGTCTTTATATTTAAAAACTACTGTTATTCGTTTGCCCAGAAACAAACGGGCTTCTTCAAGATTATGATTTTGAGCTTCCCCTAACGTATCATGAGCCAGTGTAAGCTCAAATTGATGATGGCGTCTCGCACTTTGCTGCAAACGAAAATGTTTGAAGTGTTTGATGGTCTTTCCTTCAATGATGATATCCAGCTTTACCACACGGTTGATTCCCGGAATATGGTTTCCTGAAATTTTATCAGCATTATCAGGCGCTTTATAACGATTCGGTTGAAATGAAAAATTACCCTCCATGATTAATATTGTGTTTTTGTTAGTTTGTTTTGCAGATTATCGTTGAAATAATTTTTTCTCTTTAAATTTTAAGTGATAATCTGTTGATTTTCATTGTGTATCAGGACAAATTGTATGAATTTGTAATGATAATCAAACTGACAAGACAGAATCCTTTTTTGAATTCTGCCCTGTTAGTTCTAATATTGTAAGTGATTTTCTTAAGATTAAGACGGCCACGCACCGAAATAAGAAGAATTACCAAGGTCAATTTGCTCTGCACTCACTACAAAGCTGATATACATACTGTTGTCATCCACTGCATCGAAGTCTACTTCATGCTGGATTACGTAACCGTTGTTCCACTTTAATGTTGTTAAAGTTCCTTCTTCGTGAGACTTGTTGAATGTAATTTCTCCTACTGTAGGTTTGTATTTTCCGTTTAGTAAGCTTTCAAGAATGTCAGATTTATCAGTAGCTTCTACTGTGATTTTGATCAATGCATTAGAAGGGTCAGATGCTACACGTCCAGAAACGTCTGTAGATCTTGAAACGCTATAATTAAGCTTTAATAATTTTTGCCCTTCACCGTTGTTGAATTTTAAAATTCCTCTAGAATTTCTTTCTGCCATGATTAATAGTTTTTAATTAATATTATGTAATTTGATCTATATGTTTCCAAAAATAGAGGTATTTATAATATAATTAAAAGAAATGCGAGAAAATTTTAAAAAGTGTAGTAGTTCTTCTACTAACAAGTGTTAGGTTTTTTATGTATATATTTGTTTATTAGTAGCTTGTAGTCGTGGTTTGGCTGTATTTTAGGAATTTTTAGAAAGGATAGAGTTGATAATTATATTCGCATGAATCCTCGAATTCTCAATGAACCAAAGATGAGTATCTTTCCCACCGCAGACTACTCCGGCAAGATAAAGATCAGGAATATTTGTTTCCATAGTTTCAAAATTATACTGTGGATTCAGGTAATCTCCATTCAGTTCTATTCCTGAATTTCTCAGAAAATCAAAATCCGGAAGATAACCTGTCATTGCCAGTACAAAATCATTTTCAATCTCATGAGTATGCTGATTTTCATCTTTAAAAACTACAGAGTTTTCCTTTATTTCTATGATTTCTGCATTAAAATGAGCTTTAATGCTTCCTTCTGCAATTCTGTTCTCAATATCAGGTTTTACCCAATATTTTACACTCTTTGAAATTTCGGAATGACGAATGATCATGGTAACTTCGGCACCTTTTCTATACGTTTCAAGGGCTGCGTCCACCGCTGAATTGCTTGATCCTACCACTACAATTTTTTGTCTTGCATATGGATAAGGCTCAGTGTAGTAATGTTTTACTTTTGGAAGATTTTCTCCCGGAATATTCATGAGGTTTGGAATATCATAGAATCCTGTAGCAACCACTACATTTTTTGCCAAATAATTTGCTTTTGTTGTTTCAATCTGAAATATTCCGTTTTCTTTAGAGACTTTTAAAACTTTTTCATAAAGATGAATGTTGAGGTCTTTCTGTCTTGCAATACCCTGATAATATTCTAAAGCATCCTGTCTGCCTGGTTTTGGGGCTGTAGAAATAAAAGGAACGTTGTCAATTTCAAGCTTTTCAGCTGTAGAAAAGAAACGCATATATAAAGGATAATGATATAAGGAATTTACTATGGTTCCTTTTTCAATAATTAAATAATTCAGATTGTTTTTTTGAGCTTCAATAGCACAGTTTAAGCCAATAGGTCCTGCTCCGATAATAAGAATATCCAAAATTTCCATTTAACAAAGGTACGATGTAAATGGGAAAAGGAGTGAATGAATCGTTTAAATCTAAAATATCTATATTTTAATATTATAAAGCATAAACGATGTATCTCGTGCTCTATAAGCTGTGGCATCAGTTTTGGTGCTTTTTAAAACTATTATAAAATTATAAATTATGAAAAGATTACTTATTTCAATGCTTGTATTGGGTTTGGTGGTTGCCTGTAAGAAAGAGCCTGGAAAACCAGTCCCAAATGAAATTGATACAATTGCCAGAATAAATCCGGACAGTGCAAAAGTTGTGAAGAATGATACCTTGAAAATGGCAGGTTTGAAGAAGACAAATGATGAGGTTTTACAAACTTTAAAAGCTAAAGATTATAAAACTTTTGCAACATTTATCCATCCTGAAAAAGGAATTAGTTTTTCTATGTATGCTTTTGTAGATCCTAAGAAAGACAAACATTTTTCTAAAGCAGAATTTGAAAAATACCAGCCTACAAAAACATTATTCACCTGGGGAGAAATGGATGGATCCGGTGATCCTTACAAGGCTACAATCAATGATTATCTCGGAAAATGGGTTTTTTCAGGTGATTTTACGACCTCCCAATATTCTCAGAGTAAATTTATAGCTGGTGGTAATTCTCTGAATAATCTTGAAAAAATATATCCTCATAAAGACTTTACAGAAAACTATATCAAAGGAACTGAAAAAACTAGTGAAATGGATTGGAAAACGCTGCGTTTTGTTTTTGAAGAATTTCAGGGGAAATATTACCTGATTGCTGTTGTAAATGACCAATGGACGATTTAAAAGTTAGAAGCCGGATGTAGGAAGCTGGAAGAAGTTTTAGTTATAAAAGGTAAAAGTGATTTTCAAATATATTCTGAAGGTGAAAAATGACAATTGTTTTTCCAAATTTTATAAACCCCTTCTTCCAGCTTCTAACTTGTTTTCTTTATAAAATTTCGCTGAGTTGCTTGGTAAGATTTTTTCGTGAAAACTGCTCAATGTGTTGAGTGTTTTCAGATAGTTGACCGCTTTTCCAGAGATCGAATTTCTCAAGGATGAATTTTTTTACAGTTTCAGAATCACTGTAGCTGAAATGTTTTCCAGCTTGAGTTTCATCCAATATTTTTGAGACATCAGCCTGATCGGGACCAAATGATAAAATCTGTTTTCCTGAAGCCAGATATTCGAATATTTTTCCGGGAATAATTCCTTTTGAGGATTCATTTGGGAAATTTGTGATCAGTAATATTTCTGAGTTTTGCATTTCTTCCACAGCTTTACCATGGGCAAGATATCCAAGGTTCAGGATATGATTTTTTAAACTTGAATTTTCAATAAAATTTAAGATCTTATCATCAATTCTTCCGACAAATTTTAAACTAAAATGGTTGGCAAAATCAGTGTTTTCTTTTACCAATTCATCCAGAACTTTCCAAAGATTTTCAGGGTTTCTGAGTTGTTCCAAAACACCGATATAGCTTAGAGTGAACTTATCCTTCAGTATGTTTTCAGTTTGTTCTTTTGCCTTGTCGGAGTCACTTTCATCAAATCCATTAGTAATACAAACTGAATTAGCTCCTCCTTTACGGAAATTTTCAGCATCCGTATAACTTGTAGCAAGTGTAATGTCTGCATTTTTGAATACTGCACTTTCCAGTTGGCGGTGTTTTTTATCAGAGCTTTTGGTTAATTTTAAGTGCTTGTAATAGGAAATTTCAGTCCATGGATCGCGAAAGTCGGCAATCCATTTAAGATTGGGAAATTTATCTTTTAATCCTAATCCAATCAGGTGAAGAGAGTGGGGTGGACCTGAAGTTACAATTGTATTAATATTATTTTCTTGTATATATTTCTCAAGAAACTGAATGGAAGGTTTTACCCAGAAAACTCTTGCATCAGGAATGAAAAAGTTTCCTCTTACCCAAATAGATAATTTAGATTTCCAGCTTTGATTTTTACCAACATCAAATTGTCCCGCCTTAAATTTTTTATTGCTTTTATTAAGCTTTTCAGCCAGCTGATAAGGTTCCCATATTTTAGTTCTTACGATTTCAATATCTTTAGGAACGTCCTTCATCAGGGTTTCATCCAGTAATGGATAACTTGGATTTTCAGGAGTATAAATGACCGGTTTCCAGCCAAATTCCGGCAGATATTTTGCAAACTTCAGCCATCTTTGAACACCAGGACCTCCCGCAGGAGGCCAGTAATAGGTGATGATCAATATTTTCTTTTGTTCCATTATTTATGAATCGTCTATTATTCATTTGTCATTCTGAACGGAGCGAAGCGTAGTGAAGAATCTCATTCTAGCTCTTCATTCAGAAATTTCCAATTGGAATTGTATTCTTTAATTAAATTTAGTCTTCTTTAGCTTACAATAATAAATTATGCATTAGGTTCAACTAAAGCTTCTTTCTTTTTGTTTTTATTCATCCAGAAAATTCCAAATGCAGCCAATGCGATGAATAATCCGAAGCTAAGAAGAGAAAACCATTTTCCCTTTTCAATTACCTCAGGTTCGAAAACCATTCTGATTTGATGACTTCCTGCCGGTACATGCACTGCACGAAGTAAATAATCTGCTTTAATGTAAGGAACTTCTTTTCCGTCTACAGAAACTTTCCATCCGTGTGGGTAATAAATTTCAGAGAAAACGGCAAGCTGAGGGGTTTTCGACTGAGATTTGAATTCCAGTTCATTAGGTTCATATTTCGTCAGATTGATGAATGCCGTAGAGTCTGCCTGAACAGGTTTATTATCAAAATAAGATTTGTCAGAAGAAGCTACAACAGCTGTCTTTTTATTATCGATAACTCCGATTGACTTGATTTCTTCGTTTGGAGTTTCTACAAATTTAATGTCGCTTACAAACCATGCGTTTCCGTTAGCTTTTGGATTGGGAACAACCTGTGGTTGTTCAGGACCTCCGAAAACCATATACTTTGCATTCAATAGATTTAGGACGTTTGGTGTTTTTACACTGTCAATACTATTGATATACTCATTAAGGACATCGTCATATCTTCTCAGTTTTACAGCGTGATAACCTCCGATAGAAGCTTTGAAGTAAGAGGTATTTGTTTCACTTGTTACTCCTAAAGTCTGGTTATAGATTCTGTAGTGTGCTTTGTCTTTATCAGCAATTATTTCTAATGTCTTGTTGATATTTACTGTAGATAAAATAGATTCAAGGTTTGGATTTCCCTGTACTTTTTCTACTAATAAGTCTGAGCTTTCAGTTTGGAAAGGATTTTCAGCAAAGATCTTGTCTACATAGTTTTCGTCATTTAAATAACGTTTGTTTACCGTCCATAAATCAAATAAACTTATTACACCAATCACAACCAAAGCAATATTCTGGTTAAGTTTTTTCTTTAAGCTTAAGAATAATGCTGCTGCTGCAATTGCCACATAGATGAATGCTTTTATAGCATCTATTCTGAACAGTTTATATCTTTCATCTACAAGATAATCCAGTAAGAAAGGAGGGAAGTATGTCTTCTCATTAGCTGTAGAGAATCCAAGTAAAGATTTTCCGAAAACTAAAAGAATTAATAATAATCCCAATGTTCCACCACTTACATACATGAGGATCTTTTGTTTGTATTCCTCTGTAAGCTTTTCATCTGTAAAGAATCTGTATAGCCCTAAAATAGCAATTAAAGGGAATAGTAATTCAACTACGACAAGGATTGAAGATGGTGCTCTGAATTTGTTGTAAAACGGAACAAAATCAATGAAGAAATCGGATAACGGCATAAAGTTGCTTCCCCAAGCCAATAGAATGGTTAAAATTGAAGCACTCAAAATCCAATAACGGTATTTTTTCGATGCGAAGAAGAATCCTAGTACGGCAAGGAAACATACAATAGCTCCCTGATAAGCCGGTCCGGAAGTACCGGGCTGATCTCCCCAATAGGTCATTCCGCTGAAACCTTTTGAAATTCTGTCCATTTCAGCTTGTAAACCTACATTTTCCTGTACAAGTTCCTGCACTCTGTTCATCATTGCTTTTGCTTCAGGCTCCTGGCTTCCACCACCCATTAATCTTGGAATGAATAGGTTTAATGTTTCAAGTTGTCCGTAGCTCCACATCAGCATACTTTCTTTATCCATTCCGGATTTCCCTGAAGTATGACTGTCGTTTGTTAAAATCTGTTTTCCACGTACGGTTTCTTTTACGTACTCAGAATTTGCCATGATTCTCTGAGAGTTCATTCCAACCCCGATTACACAAGATGCAGCAATGATTCCTGAAGAAATAAGGAAATGTTTCATCGGTGTCTTTTTCTGAATCGCTCTGATCAGTTCAGACAGGAATAAGAATCCTAATGCAAGGAAAAGATAATAGGTCATCTGCGGGTGGTTCGCTGCAATTTGAAGTCCCATAAAAAGGGTTGTTACAATGAATCCCCAGATGTATTGTTTTCGGATATAAACTAATAGAATTCCGGCAAGAAGCGGAGCAAAATATTCAATGGTATTTACTTTTCCGTTGTGTCCCGCCGCAATAATGATGTAAAAATAAGTGGAAAGTCCGAAGAATGTAGCACCCAACAGGGCGTATTTCCAGTTTCTGACCACTACCATTCCCAAAAGGAAAAAACCTGCAAAAAGCAGGAAGAGATAATTGACCGGTCTTGGCAGAAAATTCAGATTGCTGTCGATTTTCTTGATGATATCACCTTTAAACTGGCTACCCATCTGATAAGTCGGCATTCCCCCGAACATGGAATCACTCCAATAGGTTTCATTTCCTGTATTGGCTCTATAGTCTAGTAGTTCTTTTGCGCCTCCTCTGTATTGAACAATATCATGCTGGAAAAGCTGTTTTCCTGAAAATACAGGGGTTGAATATAAAAATGCTAAAACTATAAATACTACTAATGAAATTGCAATATAAATTAAGTTTTTATTTTTTGCCATGCTGGTTATTATCTTTTATTTCTTGGATTTTCTACCTTTTGTCATTACTCTCTTTTACCTCTTCATAGTCTACGGTTTCTGCATCCCATTTAAGGTTTTGTTTGTTATTCTTATTCGAGTTGTTGATGTCCTCATGTCTGTTATTTTGGCTCTGATTATTGAACCTGTAGCTGTAAAAAGTCTTAAAGAAGATCCTTTTCAGAATATTCCAGACAAAGAAAATAACGATAGCAGAGAGTACTAACTCAAGAATGTACTTCATAACTTTTGAATTTAAAGTTTAAGGCTCAGTGTTGATTGTTTTTATCCTGAACCTTAAACGTTTTGTTTTTAATTATTTTGCAGAAGGATTTACCATTACAGCAGAATTAGAAACACTTTTCATAGACTGTGATTGTTTTCCATCAGAAAGCGTTTCAATCTGTGTTGTTTTTACAGTGATGTTCTGGTTGGTAATCCATCCTGTATTTTCGTCAAATTTAATGGTACCGTTCTGAACAAGTTCACTGCTTAAGCTGTGAGTAATTCCTCCTTGGGTCTTTTTGTCAGCTTTTTTAGGGATACCACCTGTCACACCGATTTCAGCAACTCCGTTTCCTAAGCTCTTTAGTACATAGTTTGAAGTTACTTTAATGCTTCCGCTAGGGTCGGCATTTTCAGAAGTTGTCCATTTTTCACCTATTTTTACTCCTTTTTTAGGGATAATAACAAGGTTTTTATTGAATTGGTCCTTCAATACTTTCTCGTTGAAAGATTCTTTTAAGCTTGCCACAACGCTTGCTTTTTCATTAGCGTCTTTGATTAACGTTCCTACAGCAGTGGATACTTTTGCGTAAACAGCATCAAAACCAGTGATAGAAATTACATTCCCTTTGTTGTCCATTTTCATGTCAAGCTTATTGCTTGTAAGGGCTCTATTGATATTCCATATCATTTTAAGCTCATCTTCTTTAGGAATAGGAAGTTTGGTATCTACTACAATTGTTTTTCCCTGTGCAGACTGAGAGCTTCTTTTAGCAACAAGATTAAGGGTCATTTCATAGACATTTCCTTTAATATCGTTTACAGTGAAGTTCATTTCATCTGTAGATTCCGAAGTAGCCGTCATAGATTTCCCCTGTGGGTCAGTCATCGTTTTCGTGTCTCTCTGATACGTTGTAAGAGGATATGTTTTTCCTTTTTCAAGTTTAAAAGTCTGCGTAACGATACCTGCAGAGTCTTTAATAGCTGGATTTTCTACAACCTTAGCTACAGAATCAGCCGGAACTTCTACGGTAACAGTTTTTCCGGTTTTAGGATCTACTTTAGTTACTTTTGCCGTTTCTTTTTTACAAGAAACAAGAGCTATAGATGAGATTAGCGCTAATGCTGCTATGTTTTTCATTTTCTAATTTTTTTAAGTGTTGTGTTATTGGTACTAATTATTTCAACATTTTCTGTCTTACAGCTTCATATAAGATGGCTCCACATGCTACAGAAACGTTCAGTGATTGAGTTTTTCCCTCAATAGGAAGTTTTATTTTTTCATCAGAATGATGCAGTACTTCTTTAGAAATTCCGGTTTCTTCATTACCCATAACGATAGCGCATGGTTCTGTAAAGTTTACATCATAGATCAGCTTTTGTGCCTTTTCAGATGCAGCAAACACAGTAATTCCACTTTGCTGTAAGAAATCTACTGTATGGGCAAGATTGTTTTCTTTACAGATTTTGATATTATAAATACCTCCTGCAGAAGTTTTGATAGCATCAGAATTAATAGGAGCTGCTCCTTTCTCAGGAATAATTACAGCGTCTACTCCTACACATTCAGCCGTTCTACAGATGGCTCCGAAGTTTCTTACATCAGTAAGTCTGTCCAAAATCAATAAGAAAGGAGTTTTTCCTTCTTCAAATAATTGCGGAACAATATCCTCCACTTTATGAAACGGAACATCCGAAATAAAAGCAACCACACCTTGGTGATTCTTTCTTGTAAAACGGTTCAGTTTTTCAACCGGAACATAATTGGGACGGATTTTATTTTTTGCTAAAATCGCTTTCAGTTCAGCATAAATAGGACCCTGAAGTGCATTTTGCACAAAGATCTTGTCAATCGTTTTTCCCGCTTCAATTGCTTCAATCACGGGACGCAGCCCGAAAATAAAATCGTCTTTCATTGATTTGTTTAAAATTTTATGTTTAAGGTTGTCAGGTTTCGGGATTGGATGGTTCATGGTTGATGTGGACTACAAACTTCCAGCCTCCTTTATTCCTGCTTCCTATTAATATTTTTCTCCTAAAATTGCTCTTTTCTGCGCCATTACATATCCATAATGCAAGCTTTCATGCATGTTGTTAAAGATAATAGCATCCTGAATACTCTTCAAATCCATACCAAAACTGGTTGTGTATGGAGTATAATCTGAAAAGAAATCACTGTCATAATCTTTCATCAGAATTTTTGAGGTTTCAGTAAGTAAAAACTCAAGATCTTCCACTTCTGATTTTTGAACATTTAAATTAGGTAATGTCCCTTTTTTGTAGGTCTCAATCCAGTATTTATCAATACGGAAAGGGTTTCCGCTAAGGTAATAGTGCAGAAGTTGCTGTGTGGCAACCGTATGGGCAATATTCCAGTAAATATTATTGTTGAAACCATCCGGAATCAGCAACAGATCCTCGTGAGAGGTGTTCTGTAGGATGTCTAAAAGATTTTTTCTTACCTGTCTGTGTGCTTGAAAATGATAATTCATTTTGCAGAAATTTTAATCTCCAAAAATAGTTTAATAATCTGGGAATGACAATTTTTTGCCTGAGGGATTAAAGTAAAAATTCCTGATTCGTGAAAAAAAGCATTATTTATTATTTTCTTTTTGTGAAAAAAAATGATGGGATTGTAATAGCTTTTAGAAAATTTAACTTTAACCGTCTATTTAATTGCCTGTTTTTATGAATGAAAATCCCTCTCGTGAAAATATTCAAAAGAGGGAATTATGTTAGTTTTTTGACTGTTTTTTATGATTTTCTTTAGATTAATTTAAGAATCTAGAGCTTATTTCTTGATAATCTTATGTTTGAAGGTGACTCCGTTTTTCAATACAATATTCAAAAAATAGATTCCCGCACTGTATGATGAAAGATTAATTCTGTTTTCTTTGAATGTTTCTGACAACTTGCGCCCGTCTATGCTAAAAAGAGTCATTGATGCAACATCTTCTTTTGATTTAATATTGACAAAATCAGCGGTAGGATTAGGGTAGATGTTAACATCTATTGTTTTAACATCTTGAACGTTCAGCGAAGCATTCGTTTTTCCCTGCATATATACAGAAAGATAAACTTCCCCTTTCTGTTGATTGAAAACAGCCGTTGGTATGGTATGCTTTAAAGTGTGATTTCCAGCTGATACACTTGGTAAAGTAAATCCTCTGATGGGAACAGAATTTCCAGGGCACCAATTATTCCACGATGTCCATTCTGCAAATGATGATGGTGTTGCTCCGTAAATTCCGTTACCTTGAGTGTTGTATACTCTGTAAGGTTCACAGGAAATTCCTCCTGGGGTATAGGTGAGTACCTGTACATCGTCCAGATAGGTGTAGTTTTGTCTTCTGATATATTCTTCACCACCATTATCGGCTCCGTGAGGAGTGGAAATGACAAAAAACTTAGCATTGTTCACTGATTCCGGAAGATTGAAGTTGACAAGTCTTACAGTTTCACCAGTAACATCCGTACTGTTATAGTTGTTTAATCGGTTATAGCTAAGGAGTGGAACAAGAGTGTTGTAGTCACTTGGAGTGGCGCCATTATCTGTTGAGAAAAAAGTGAGTGTTCCCGAAAATACATCAATCCTGCCGGTACATCCCTGAACCTGAGTTTGTGCTGCATATGGAACTCCAAAAACATCAAGTTCCATATATAAATCATAAGTACTGCGAAGAGTGGTATCGTGAAATACGCTGTAAAGATTGCTGATATCGTAAGTGTAAGGAACTTCAATAGGAGAACGGTTCTTGTTCATGAAAGGGGTGATGTATCTTCCTACCTCAATTCTTTTTACATTAGGATCATTCATTTCATAGGTAGCCTGATTTTTTGGTACCATAGCCAGAAATACTTCTCCAAGTCGGTCATAATTATCACATAAAGCACCTATTGTTACTCTCATGGCAATTTTTGCTTTAAAGGAATTTAATTCAGCATCCGTTAATTTTCGGGCATATCTTGTGTTTCCTAATCTTATTAAACCTGGAGGAACAGGAGTAGATACTGTAGATGCATAACCATCATAATATACTGCATCTGAAATCAGATTGGTCATGCTGGTAGATTGTGATTTGAAGAGTCCGGATAATAGGAGACTTGAAAAAAGTAATCTTTTAAACATATCGTGGATATTTGTTGTAAATATATTAAAATATGCATTTAAATTTACTTTTATCAAGTGTTATTTTTGTTATTTATGTTGTTTTGTTGAGTAAAATTTAAAATAATTAAGTGTTTTTGTCCTGAAATATCATTTGTTATAAATTTATGCTGTTAATGTTTTTTTTATTATAGTAATTTCTGTTTTTATTGTTAAATTAGCAAGGTAATTATTGTTAATATTATTAATAATGAAAAGAATTTTACTTTTATCTTTCTTGTTTGTAGTCCTGAGTGTAAATGCTCAAATTAATCTAAATATTGGAAGTTCAGCCGTAGGAAGTGCTCCTGTAAGTAGTTTTTTTTCCTATTCCTATGTTCAGCAGATATATCCTAAGCAGGAAATCAATGCTAATGCAGCCGGAAATATTACAGGTTTTACCTTTTATGTTGATCCCTCTGCTACGATAAATGATTCTTCAAACTGGACAATCTATCTAGGAAATACGACGAAAATGACTTTTACATCCGGTACAGACTGGATTCCGTCCTCGCAGCTTACGCAGGTATTTGCGGGTACAGTAACTAAGACCGGTAATAAAGTTGAAGTGATTTTTACAGCTCCTTTTGCGTATAATAATACTGATAACCTTGTTGTGGCAGTGAAAGAAAATTCGCCAAGTATTGATATTAATAATTTTGACGAAGCGTTTAAAGTTTATCCATATTTACAGAACTCTACGCTTGTCTATAAAGGTGATCGTGCAGTAGTGGATCCTGCATCTCCTCCGGGTGGAATAAGAGTAGATTATAAATCCGCAATAAGTATTACGGGATTAACGGCTAATCTTGCTCCGGGGTGCCCAATTGTAATGTATCCTGCGAACAATGCCCAATTTATTTCTTTGTCACCTACTATCAACTGGCAACAGGTTTCAGGAGCTGATTCTTATAGGATTTCTTTAGGTACAACTCTTGGGGGTACGGATGTGATTAATCATCAGACTGTAAATGGAACAAGCTTTAGCCTTTCTCCATCTATTGTTCTTAACCGTAATACTAATTATTATTTAAAAGTTACGTCTGTTTCAGTTAACGGAGAATCTTCCGGCTGTACAGATTATACTTTTAAAACAATTCCTCCTATCCCTGCAAATGATGCATGCTCCGGAGCATTACAAGTTTCAGAATATCCTTATACATATGTGCAGGCAGACGGAATGTCTTCCACTAATAACGGTGGATTTGTATTAGCTTGCGCAAATGATGGAATGAACGATGGTTTATGGTTTAAATTTACAGGAAACGGAACTCCGTATACTATTAAAGTGAGCCCTGGAGTAGCTTCTTTTGATCCTAAAATAGGAGTGTATAGCGGAACATGTAATAATTTGGTCTGTGTAGGAACAATGGATAATAATGGGGGTGGTTCCTCTGAAACAATTGTAGTTCAGACTACTGCAGGAACAGAATATTATGTAAACGTAGGTTCTTATGAGGATTCTGTAGATAAACCAGAAGATGTATTTACGATAAATATAACAAGACCATAATTTTTTTACTTTAAGAAAGTTTCTACATTAAAATAAAAAAGATGTTGTGGTATTAATTTATCACAACATTTTTTATAACAGATTGAATGATAATATAAAAGATGATAACAAACAACGGGATCTATATCAAAGAACTCATATTATCCCCATGTAGAAATCTAAAAGGCTTGTTAAACCCAAAATTTTTAACAAACTTTAACTCAAATATGGCATTCATTGTGTTGATTAATGCAAGTATTTATCAGAAATTTACCACTTATTTTAAATCAAGCTATGTCAGATACATATCAAGCAGAAGATATCCGTCAGTTGACGGAAAAAGTAAAAGAAAAAAACTATTTATTTTCTCTTCTGAGGCAAGAAATCAACAAGGTTATTATTGGACAGGAATACATGATAGACCGTCTTTTGGTAGGGCTTTTAGGAAATGGTCACGTTCTTCTTGAAGGAGTTCCGGGGCTGGCAAAAACTCTAGCTATTAAAACCTTGGCGGATGCTGTTCATGGTGAGTTCTCGAGGATTCAGTTTACTCCGGATTTGCTTCCGGCAGACGTTGTGGGAACAATGATCTATAATATCAAAGACAATGATTTCTCTATAAAAAAAGGTCCTGTATTTGCTAATTTTGTACTTGCAGATGAGATCAACCGTGCTCCGGCAAAGGTACAATCTGCACTTTTAGAAGTAATGCAGGAAAAGCAGGTGACCATCGGTGACGAAACCATGAAGCTGCCAAAACCTTTCTTAGTTTTGGCAACACAGAACCCTATCGATCAGGAAGGAACTTATCTGTTACCAGAAGCCCAAAGTGACCGTTTCATGCTGAAATGTACTATCGATTATCCTTCTTTTGAAGATGAAAGACAGGTAATGAGAATGGTTTCCACATCTCATCAGCCAACAGTAAAGCCGGTTATTTCACTTCAGGATATTGTAGATGCTAAAGAATTGATCAATCAGATTTATCTTGACGAAAAGATCGAAAAATATATTCTGGATATGGTATTTGCAACCCGTTATCCTGAAAACTACGGCTTGTCTGAACTTAAAAACTATATAAGTTTCGGGGCATCTCCAAGAGCTTCTATTAATCTTGCCATTGCTTCAAGATCTTATGCATTCTTAAAAGGAAGAGCTTTCGTTATTCCAGAAGATGTAAAAGCATTGGCAAAAGATGTGTTGAGGCATAGAATGGGCTTAACATTCGAAGCTGAAGCGGAGGAAATTACAACAGAAGAAATTATCAACAGAATCTTAGCAAAAATTCAGGCGCCATAATGAGTGATGTTATAATCAGAAAAGCAGTTCAGGAGGACTGTGCTTCAATGCTGGAGCTAATTAAAGAACTTGCAGAATACGAAAAAGCATTACACGAAGTTACTGTAACATTAGATGAGTTTACAGCAGACGGCTTTGGTACATCTCCCGTTTGGGGATCTTTCGTGGCTGAATTAAATGGGGAAATTGTTGGAATTTCATTGTATTATGACAGATATTCTACCTGGAAGGGCAGAAGATTATATCTTGAAGATCTTGTTGTGACAGAAAGAATGAGAGGGAAAAAGATCGGAAAACTATTGTTTGATGCTACTTTAGCATACGGAAAGTCAAACCAGTACAGTGGAATGGTATTTCAGGTATTGAACTGGAATGAGCCTGCAATCAATTTTTATAAAAAATACAGTCCGAAATTTGATGACGAATGGTTGAATGTATCCATTGAGTTTAAGTAAGAATTAAAACATAAGGAAATCCCGGAACTCAAATCCCGGGAACCCTTAAACATAACCCCTTTATGCAGATAAAAGATATTGTAAAAAAAGTAAAGCAGATAGAAATCCGTACCAGAAAAAAGACGGAGGCTGCTTTGATGGGGCAATATCACAGTGCCTTTAAAGGACAGGGAATGACTTTTTCAGAGGTGCGCCCTTACCAGTTTGGTGATGAGATCAGAAGAATCGACTGGAACAAAACAGCACGTTTCCGTGAACCTTTCGTAAAGGTGATGGAAGAGGAAAGAGAACTTACTATGATGATTTTGGTGGATATTTCCGCTTCAATGGATTATGGAACCAAAGTTCAGCTGAAAAGAGAATATGTAGCAGAAATTGCAGCAAGTTTAGGATTTTCAGCAGCTGGAAATAATGATAAAGTAGGATTGATCCTGTTTGCAGATAAAGTATACAAAGTAATTCCTCCCCAGAAAGGAAGAAAACATATTCTTTCCATTATCAGTACTATTCTGACAGCAGATTACGTTCCTGCCGAATCCAAAATAGATAAAGCTCTGGAATATATGATGGGAATCTTTAAAAGAAAATCCCTCGTTTTTTTATTTTCAGACTTTGAAGATGAATATGATTCCAAAATGCTGAGAGTAGCATCCAAGAAACATCAGCTGTTGGGAATGAGAATATTTGATGAAAAAGATAACGAAATTGCTGATGTAGGATATACCTTATTATATGATGCCGAAACAGGAAAACAAATATGGGCGAATACTTCCAGTGCGAGGTGGAGATATACTTTCGCGGAAGCCCAAAAGCAAAAACTGAGAGCATTGGAAGAAGACTTTGCAAATAGTTCAGCTAGTTTTATGAATATTAATACAGGCTCGGATTATTCAAAATTGTTGTATAATTACTTTCAGAAAAAGTAAACCGGGTTTTACCCACATTAAAACATAAGGTTCTGCCTTTATTATTTATTGAACATTGAGAAAAATATTTTTAATACTGTCTTTTCTGATCTGTGCAAATGCTTTTTCACAGATATTGTCTTCCAATGTAGAGAAGAAAACCATTGCCTTGGGTGAAATCAACCATCTTATTATTAAGGTTGATAATCTGCGTGGGCAGGAAGTGATTTCTGCACCTAAAAATGAATTGCTTCCTTTCCATTTTGAAGAAACTAAGGACAGCATCGGACAGAATATTAACCTATACGAGAGAAAAATAGAATTTGCAGTTTTTGAAGAAGGGAAATTTACAATTCCTGAACTTGATTTTAAAGTAGGCGACAAAGTTCTTAAAACAATTCCTTACGAGATTGAAGTCATTAATACAGCCCAAAAAGCTGATCAGATTAATGATATTATGAAAAATAAGGATGTAAAATTAGAAGCAAAAGACTATTGGGAGCTTTATAAATTCTATATTCTGGCTGCTCTAGCCGGAATTGCGCTTATACTTGCCATCATTATGATCGTAAAATGGGGCAGAAAAGCAAAAAGTACTCCTGCTGTAGCAACCAATCAGACTTTAAAGGAATTGGATTCCCTTAAAAAGAAAAAATATATAGAAGCAGGAAACTTCCGTTCATTTTATGTTGAACTGATTGATATTTCCAGAAACTTTATCACTAAGCAATATCATCTTCCAGCAGATGTTCTTCTTACGGATGACCTTATTGATGTAATGAAAAAGAATAATACCATTTCTCAGGACAATGAAAAAATTGTTGAAGATGTCTTTCTTAGAGGAGATCTGGTGAAATTTGCCAAAACCTTTCCGGATCAGGAAACCATGGAAAAAGACTTTGCAAACATCAGGGATTTTGTGAAGAGATCATCCAAAGACTTAGAATTTGAAAACTTAAGAAAAGATGTTTGATTTTGAGTTTTACAGTCCGTGGTTCTTGTTACTTTTTCTGCTGTTTATTCCGCTTCTTATAAAAGATATCAGAAAACAGAAAAGAAAAGGGATCAAAGTTCCTACCACAAAAAATATGGATGCCAGTGGTGGAATTCAGGGTGTACTTTTTTTATTGAAAATATCAAAGTATATCATTCTTTCTGCTCTGATCATTGCGATGGCAAGACCCAGAACCTTTACCGTTTCACAAGACAGAGACGATACGAAAGGAGTAGATATAATGCTTTCTATTGACGTTTCTCTCAGTATGCTGGCAAAAGATCTTAATCCTGATCGTATCACTGCGTTAAAGGATATTGCCATAAAATTTGTACAGAAACGTCCCAATGATAGGATAGGAGTGGTAGCATATGCTGCAGAAGCCTTTACAAAAGTTCCCGTAACATCAGATCACCAGGTGGTTATTGATGAAATTAAAAACCTGAACTCAGCAGGGCTTGAACCCGGAACAGCAATTGGAGAAGGTCTGTCCGTTGCGGTAAACCATTTGGTTAAAAGTAAAGCTAAAAGTAAGGTGATTATTCTGATGACGGATGGAGTAAGTAATATTGAAAACGCTATTCCGCCACAGCTTGCTGCTGAACTTGCAAAAAATAATGATATTAAGGTATATACAATCGGTATAGGAACAAATGGATATGCGCTGATGCCTACCGCTGTAGATTTTTTCGGTGATCTGGTCTTCACTGAAGCAGAAGTGACTATTGATGAAAATACATTGAGAGAAATTGCGGAAACTACTGGAGGTAAATATTTCAGAGCGACTTCAAACAGTAGCCTTGAAGAAGTATATGATGAGATTAATCAGTTGGAAAAATCAGATGTGAAGGTTTCAAGACTTTACAACTATCATGAATACTTTACTGTTTTTCTTTGGATAGCATTAGGCGTGTTATTTTTTGATGCGTTGTTGAGATGGGTATTTTATAAAATTTTAAGCTGATGAGTTGGTCGTTAGGAAATTATTGGTATTTATTTTTACTGTTGCTTCTGCCGCTGTTAGCTTCCTTTTTGATCCGTTTTTTAAAATGGAGAAAGAAAAAAAGAGACCTCTTTGCAGCAAGCCAGTTTCACGATAATTTATTTGAAAAGAATTCAGGATTTACAAAGTTTTTTCCTGCTTTATACCTCTTAGGTACGTTATTTTTGATATTCTCTATTATTGACCTACTGAATGGTTCAGAAGAAGTAAAGAGTAATCAGAAATTGAATAATGTGATCTTCATGTTGGATGTCTCCAATTCTATGAATGCGGAAGATATTGAGCCAAGCCGTCTGGTTGAGGCTAAGAATCTCATGATACAAACCATGCAGAAAATGAATAACGATAAGATCGGAATTGTAATTTTTGCAGGGCAAGCGACTTCAATTATGCCGCTGACCACAGACTATAGCTCCGCCGAAACCTACGTTACCGGAATAGAAACCAATTCCATGAAAATTCAAGGGACAGACTTTCTGAAGGGAATGCAGGCGGCAGCTGAAAAATTTAAAAATGTAAGCAAAGGATCAAGAAAAGTAATATTATTGAGTGATGGTGAAGATAATGAAGGAAATGATAATGCTGCTATAAGACTTGCCAATAAAGAAGGAATTATCATTACTTCTGTAGGAATAGGTTCAGACGAAGGAGCTCCTGTTCCGGAATACACTGCCGGACAATTGATGGGCTACAAATCTGATGTAAACGGAAATACGGTAATTTCAAAAAGACAGACCGAAGCCTTAAATAAAATGGCAGGATCTACAGGTGGTACTTACATTGACGGAAATAATATCAATGAAGCTCCGGACAGAATCATTGAGGCTATCAATAAGAAGACTTCAGGATCAGAAACGCTTGTGAAATCACAAAATGCCAATCATTATTACCAATATTTTTTGGCTGTATCTATCATGTTTTTCTTTTTAATTTATATTTTTAATCCTAAAAATGACTTCAATGTGTAGTCTCCTATTATGAATAATGATTATAAAGGCTACTTTAACCGAATTTTAACAAATAAAACCCTGTTTCTTAACATATAAAGGAATAATTTTGCAAGTGATGAATACTAAAATCATATTTTTAGCGTTAATAGTTGCTTTCCCCTTCTCAGGCTTTATGTTTGGGCAGGAGAACTATAGAACATTAGTTCATGAAGGCAACCAAAAATTTGATGGTAAAGACTATGATGGAGCTTCTTCCAAATATATGGAAGCTGTAAAATCCAATGAAAAAGATTTTACGGCTCACTACAATATGGGGAATGCACTATATAAAAGTAAGAAGTATGAAGAGGCAAAAGCAGAGTTTGAAAAGGCAGAACAGCTTTCGCAGACTCTTCCCGATAAAGCAGCAGCACTTCATAATTTAGGGAATGCCTACATGCAGATGAACCAGCCGGAAAAAGCGGCAGATTATTATAAAAAGGCTCTGAAGCAAAATCCATACAGTGAAGCAACCCGAAAAAATTATGAGATTGCCAAGCTGAAGGAAAAAGAAAACGAGCAGAAGAAAAACCAGCAGAATAGCTCAGGCAAAGGCGGTGGCGGAAATGATCAGAACAAAGGTGAAGATCAGAAAGGTGATAAAGACCAAAAACAGGATCAGGGAAAAGGTCAGCAGAATGAAGGCAAAAGTGATCAGGGGAATAACCCTCAGCAGAATCAGAATAATGAAGGGAAAATGCCAAAGAACCTGGAAGATGCTCTCCTGGATAAAATAAACAATAAGGAAAAAGAAACCGCCAAAAGAATTTTAAATAAGAATTCTTATTCGATGCCTGAAAGCAACGAGAAAGATTGGTGATGCAGAATAAATGGATTTACATATTGCTGACTCTGGCATCCGTAATTACTTACGGACAGGTAAACCTTACTCTTGATGCAGACAAAAATGAATATGGTGGAAAGGATATTGTAAACCTTACCATTGTTCTTGAACTAAACGGAAGCGACCTTGTTCAGCAAACAGGATTCCAGCTTCCTGACCTTTCTAAATTTAATATCATAGGCAGCGGATCTGTTACCAATACTGTAATAGACCCTGCAACCAATACCCTGATTACTCAAAAAGTATCCAGAATCGCTCTTGAACCCAAGAAAAAAGGAAAAATAAAGATCGGTTCCGTTCTAGTTACCGTTAATAATAAAATTTATAAAACGGAACCTTTTGATGTTAACATCCGCGATATTGTTGATAAAAGATCATTAGCAAGCAATACTTCAGGTGAAGTATATCTGAACATGGAGATTGAAGACAGGGAAGTGTATCAGGATCAGCCTACAATTGCTGTTCTTAAAGTATATTCCAGAAACATGGATAATCTTAGGAAAGTAAAGAATATCCGACTTCCTCAACAGGACAATATCAATGTACATCCTATCAATTTTGCTAAATCTGAAATAGACCCTTCCGGAAATGGAAATATGGCATCGCAGGTATTGGCAATGTTTATGGTTTTCCCAAATGAAGCAGGATATGTAGAGGTACCTGGAGTATCCGCTTCAGTAAGTACTTATTCTCACAAAAATAAAATTGTTTCCAATAAAGTAAAACTGAATGTCAGAAAACTTCCTGAAGGTGCCCCTGAAAGCTTTAAAAATGCTGTAGGAAACTTTAATGTAAGTGTTTACAATGCATCAAAAGAAAAACCTGAAGCAAAAAAACCGATGAATGTTGTCGTAAAGTTAACTGGAGAAGGAAATTTACCTGATCTGGAACTTCCTAAAATTGCAGCATCTCCGGATTATGAGGTTTTCGCTCCTAAAATTACTTCTAAAGTATCTCCGGGAACTACAGGCATGAAAGGAGTAGTTCTGGCTAATTATGTAATCATCCCGAATAAATCAGGGGATATTTCAATTAAGACAGAGCCATTTTCTTTTTTTGACCCTCAAGATCGAGACTATATAGATATTGGGCAGAAAATATTGGCTGTAAAAACTTTTTCTCATGATCAGATCATGGAGTCCCGAACGACAGTAGAGAAAGTAAATGAATACACCAATAATCTGCTTGAAACAGTAAATACACCGGTTTTAAAAACGACTTCATTCAAAGTAAAAGAAAAGAGCAAATTCCATTGGAGCATCCTTTTGACCAATATTGCTATTCTTTTAGGTTTATTTATTGCTTATCTTTTATTTAAGACTTGGCAAAAAAAACGTACATTAGTTAGGGAAACCGTATCTCAGAAACCATTAGGTTCTGTGGCGGAAACAGAAAAGGAAATCAGAGAGTTGATGAAAACAGACATCAATGACTATTTCGGATATCTTGAAAACCTTAAAGACAATAATGAATATGATAAGTTCTTTGCTACACTGGAAGAGTTGGATCAGGAAGTGAGAAACCAGTATTTCAAAGGCTCTGTTGCTGAGTTTAAGACTTTTCTTGAAAAGCATAAAGGCTCTTCTTTAGCAGAAGAATATGGAAATTTGCAGCAAAGAATTGAAATGGAGAAATATTCACCTGTGAAATCTTTGGAAGGAATTGAAGAACTTTTGAAAACTATTGTTAATTTATATTCACAAATTAGCAAATAGTCAATTTATTTTCATATTTTTGCGAAATTTTTAATTACAAAGGGATGGAAATTCTTGATGGATTCTCTTTCAAAGAGATCGTTACCAGCTTTATGGTTCTATTTGCCGTTATTGATATAATCGGTTCAGTTCCTATTATCGTAAGCCTTCAGCAAAAATTTGGAAAAATTGAGGCTGGTAAAGCAGCAATTACTGCCGGAGCAATTATGATTGTTTTCCTGTTTGTAGGAAACAAAATTCTTAAACTGATCGGAGTGGATGTAAATTCTTTCGCCATTGCCGGAGCTTTTGTGATTTTTGTCATAGCCTTGGAAATGATTTTAGGAATCGAAATCAATAAAACAACAGAAGCAAAGGCTGCATCCATCGTTCCCATCGCATTTCCACTGGTTGCTGGTGCCGGAACTTTAACTACAGCATTATCTCTTAGAGCTGAATTTCATGATATTAATATTATCTGCGGAATTATTCTTAATACAATTTTCGTATATTTGGTGCTGAAATCAGCAAAGTGGTTAGAGAAGAAAATAGGAGATGCAACATTGATGATTCTTCAGAAAGTTTTCGGTATTATCCTTTTAGCAATTTCAATTAAATTATTCACTGCAAATTTTGCCCAATTGGTGCTGAATTATGTTAATTTTTAAAAATTATGAAGAAGTTTTATAAAGTATTTTTAGTACTGTTCATCGTTTTCATCGCTATTAATTTGTATGCTATCAACTGGCAGAATGACCTTATCGCTGATGAAGACAACATTAAGTTTGTATTTTCTGCAGCTGCAGCTGCTATAGGTCTTATCTTACTTTTTGTAATGGATACCTGGAGCAGAATCGGTATGAAAAAATAATTCATATACTGATATTATAGATATAGCCTCTTTCGTTTTGAAAGAGGCTTTTTTATGATTAAAAGTAAGAAGTATGCTCGCTAAGCAACTGTTTTGTTATCAATGAGAGGATTAAAAGTATATTAATAGAGGTGGGCTTTAGCCCGCCAAAACATATAAAATCAATCACAAGGCTTTAGCCAAAACTTGGTATTGTTTAGCCCAAGAATAACCGATGATTTCACTAGTTTATACCAATATTTTCTATGAAGATCACAAAAAATACGCAAACTTATGTGAAAGTTTGCGTATTTTATATCAATAAAAAAATTATTATTTAAGAGATAGAAAAAAGGTTCTTAAGGATAGCTTCAGATTTAAGTTCCGTTTCAATCCATTCCTTTTCGGGGTTGCTTTGTGCGGTAATTCCGCCGCCTACAAAAACATGTACAGAATCTTTATAAAGTCTTGCACATCTAAGATTCACAAAATATAAAATACTTTCTTCTGTTTCAATTTTAATATATCCAGCATAGAACTCACGTGGAAACTTTTCATATTTACTGATGTTATCATTACAGAAATCTTTCGGAATACCACAAACAGCGGGAGTAGGATGGAGATCCTTGATCACACTGCTAAGATCTTCAGGTTTTATTACTGTTTTAAAATCCGTACGAAGATGTTTTATATTTCCGGAAATATGATCATAAGTTTCAGATTGTTGAATCTGGTTTGAATAGTTTTTAAGAATATTCTGAATATAACTGGTAACAGGTTTTTGTTCTTCAATTTCCTTTTCAGACCATTCTTCAGAGACAGGAAGAGTGCCTGCTAATGCCATAGTTTCAAACTCATGGGTTGTCTTATTGAATTTTCCCAAAACCTCAGAAAAGGCTCCCATCCATGCGTTTTCTCCGTCATTAAATAAATATCTGAATGCATTCGGATAAGTGTGGCAAAGGTTGTTGAAACTTTCCTTATAATCAATTCCTTTAAAGTCTGTAAAGATTTTTCTTCTGGAATACACCAATTTGGGTAGATTGTTCTCTTTGATCACTTCAATAACCTGTTGTAATGTATTGCAATACTCTTCTTTGGTTTCAGCCGTAAAACCGGTAGTATCATGTATCAATAGATCGTTTGTTATTGAATTACTGTTGAATTCGTCAGTGTTGACCTCAATAATGTTTCCTTTGAAGCTGATTTGATTAAGGCTGTTGTATGAATAAAAATCGACAGCATTTGTATTGGTTTCTTCGTTTACAGAATATAATCCTTCGTTAAAGGGGAATTTGAAATAAATCATTAGCTATGAATGGATTTTGAAAAATCAGAGCCCGGAAATAATATAGGAAATCCCGAGGTTAATTTTCCTTTCTGCAAAGGTATTATTACTCTGAAAAATGTCAAAATTATAAGAGCTGTTTTTTAATGAAACATTTCTCATTTTGTATTCCTGATATTCAAGTGATAAGAGGAATTTTTTCATAAGCTGATATTGAAGACCTAAAGAAAATCCTAGATTGATCTGTTGGGATTTAAAATCATCCAATTTGTTCATAACCATATTATCTGGAACCAGGAACTGCATTTTATATATGTTTTTGTTGCCTAAAACTCCAATAAAAGGGCGGATGCTTTTCCATTTGTATTGTAGTTTGAGCTGCATGGCATATTCAACATGCTTATTATTAAATTTTTGGAAGAGCAAAGGTTGTGCATCTTCTGAAAAATAGTATCCATTTAACCATGTGTCTTCTTTATTACCATCCAGATCAAAGGTGGAATTCCATTGATAAAAATGAGCAGACAGCATTAATGAAAAATTTTTAAAAATAGGTTTCGATGCCCATAATCCCAGATTAAATCCTGTCTGTATATCTTTACTTTTATCTTTAGCCCACGAGCTTTTTTTAAACCCGAATCCTGTTTCTATACCCAATCGAATCCTTTTATTTATATATACCGCCTTTCCTTCTATTTTGTCTTTTATTGGAGAAAATTCTGTAATATCATTTGAAGGTATATTAAATTGCCTTATGGATATCTCTTTGGGCATTAATTTTAAGGCTTTTTCCAGGTAGATTGTGTCATAAACAATTACTTTTTCGTAGACATAAACAGTATCTATTTTCTTTCTTTGAGCATAAAAAGTTTGCAAAAAAATAAGAAAAAATATAAATACAGTTTTCTTTAAAAGCAGGGTTGGTTTTAGTTTATCTTTCCACATATATCGTATCTCTCTGTATGATTTTTTTTACCACAATGATTTTTTGAGGAGTATCATCCTTAGCTGTATCTTTTACAGGAATCTGATGTTCTTTTTGTTTTATTTTAATGGCTTTTTCTTCCTGAATTTTTTCTTTTTCGTAGATATTATCTTTGGTAGTGATTTCTGTATTTAAAGTAATATCATTCGTGTTTTCATAAATTTTTTCCTCTTTTTTCTGTTCTGTTTTTTTATCAGAATTCATTTTTTTGGAAAGATTACTTTTATTGGGTTTGAAAATAACAGCAGCACTTACAGTGATGATTGCAACTGTAACACTTCCTGTAATGATACCGATTCTCTGGACAAAACCTGAGTTGTAAGGAATACTAAAGTTTTGAGAAGGAATAGTATCCGGGATTTCAAAATTTTTGGAAGGTGATATTGAAAAATCTGAAAATTTGTTTTTAAAAGTTTGTGCCCATAATATCCCCCCAAATCCAAAGAAAATAAGCAGTTGGGTAATTTTTTTTCTGTTTTTCGGGGTTTCAGCATTTACTGTATTGAGAAGGAAATTTTGGATTGCTTTTTTAGCTCTTAATAGATGGGACTTTGACGTGTTTACGGTGATTCCCAATTGGCTGGCAATCTCTGAATGGGAATAGTTTTCAATAAAATACAAATTAAAAACAGATTTATGGTGATGAGGAAGACTGTCAATAGAAGACAAAAGTTCTTCCTGTGTAAAGTCATAGGTGAGAACATGTTTTTTTTCTTCATTATTGTTCATAACAAATGATGTTTCAGGAATTTCTGAAGGTTCTTCTGTGATAAATGTTTCTTTACTGCTTTTTCGGAGATGTTGTAACGCATTATTTACTACAATTTTTTTTAACCAGGCAAAAAGCATTTTTTCATCCTTCAGTTGATGAGCATTTTGAATCGCTGTTATAAAGCTATCCTGAATAATGTCTTCCGCTGCATGGGTATCCTGTATATATCTACGGCAAATCCCCAGTAGTTTTGGGGAATATTCACTGTAAATTTTTTGCCAGTCATTGTTTTTTACCATCAAATATTTAGTTTTTACTGCAAATATAGAGGTGAATCTACTTTAGCAATTGAGTTGTTGATCTGTTTTCTAAAGTAAAGTTGTTTCATAGTATGGATTTTATAAATTAATTATAGGATAATAAATTTTCAATGGGGTAGAAAAGAAAGAAAAACCTATAGCAAAATTTCCGGCGCTCATAGAAATTCTGCTATATGGTTTCAGTCTGAATGAAAAAGTTTAATTGTTTTTTACAACAAAAATTGAATTGAAGCATCCTTTCGAAATATCTGGCAGGCTCTGTGCTTCCACATCATTAATATAAAATTTTACCGAACTCATAGAAGAATGTAATCTTGTTGTATAAATATTTTGATCTTTAACAGCAAAATGGGAAATAGTATTGAATCCGTTTGAATTATTCATCTGTACAAGTGTATTATTTTTGAAATAGAAATCTTTACCTATATAATATTTATCTGTACCTTCAGTATGCATATCTGTTATACCACTTTGGATAATATTTGCGGGAATCTGTATATCATTCCCTGAAATAATATCTTTTACAGTATAGATATATTGAGAAAAATACGAAGGATTTGGATTTCTTGTTGATAAATAAAATTCAGAAGAATTAGATGAATTCTTTATAAAATTCTGGAACATAAGAGAATTGGATACAACATGAAATGTATTGTTTTTATAGTAACCGAAGTCCCAGCTGGGCATAGTAGGATTGTTATACTGAAAATTTTTACGGGAAGCGACATAGACATCATTATTGAAGACTTCCAGCCCACCTGATAAAATGGCATTTGCATGGGAATCCAGAATTGTTTTTACTCCGTTTTTCCAATAGCAATGCTGGTAAGTATTTTGTCCGGTACTCGGGTTATAATGTCTGATAACGCCTGAAAAATAAACATCTCCGTTATTTACCTTTATCTGGCTTGCCAGAAAGAGTTTATCATTGTCGGTTGCTGTATTGGGCTCTACATTTAAGTATTCTGCAACATTGTGTTTTACTCCGTTCTTCCAGAAATACCATTCTTTTGCCTGGGTGATAGGCTCAATATTGGTTGCGAGCAGATAAATATCATTGTTATCCACCACTATCTGTATTCCGTTTAGGTTTTCTCCTCCCGGAACAAATGTCTGCTGTCCATTTTTCCAGTAGCAGGCTTTATAGTTATCAGTTCCTCCAAGATAAACATCATAAGATGCTGTTTTCTTTTCTAAAGGATCTGAATTGTCATCACTGCAGGAGGCGCAGAGAAAAAGTAGTGTTAAGAATGCTAAAATTTGAGTTTTCATGGTTATTGTTTCTTATAAGATGCAAAAAAATAAAAAGGTTGCACTAAGAATATAAAAAAAGACTCAAAAAATTGAGCCTTGTATTTTTTATCGGTTTCTGATTACCTCAAAATGATATTATTGGTCATCGTTGTATGATTGATAAGGGTTCCTTTTTCATCCCTGATCTCAATTTCAGAAACATGCATTGTTTTTCCTTTTCTGATAAAACGTGCAGTAGCTGTTACCACTCCGTCTTTTTTGCTTCTCAGGTGATTGGAATTGATATTTGTTCCTACGCCATAATATTTATCACCGTCAATAAAGATATTAGACAGGCTTGAACCTAAAGTTTCTGCTAAAACACAGCTGGCTCCTCCATGCATAATTCCAAAGGGCTGGTGTGTTCTTGGAAGTACGGGCATTGTTGCAGTAAGTGTTTCATTTTCAAGATCAATATCTATGAATTTTATTTCAAGGGTCTTTGCCAGGGTTACATCACCCCAGTTATTGATGAATTCTAATATTTCTTCTTTTGTTTTACCTTTCATTTTTTAATAATTATAATTAATGATTAGTTTCCTGCTTCTTCTCCATTCCCCATTATATTTGGATTCCAGTTGGCAGGAACCTTAGGAGTGATATCATTTTTTATATAGTATTCCTGAATTTCCTGCATGATTTCTGAGAAAGTAGCTGTT
Organism: Chryseobacterium artocarpi; assembly: GCF_001684975.1. Classification (GTDB taxonomy): domain Bacteria; phylum Bacteroidota; class Bacteroidia; order Flavobacteriales; family Weeksellaceae; genus Chryseobacterium; species Chryseobacterium artocarpi. The sequence continues at coordinate 65,454 of NZ_MAYH01000001.1, forward strand.
GCCAGTCTTTCGTAAGGAATAGTATAGCCTAGATAAACAATATTTCTTTTAAAATCTCCTGCAGCCAGCACAATAGGAACTTTTGCAGCCAAAGCCATGTGGTAGAATCCTTTTCTCCACTTTGGAACCCAGCTTCTGGTTCCTTCAGGGGTAATTACAAGGCTGAAGTCTTCTTTAGCGAACTGTCTTGCAACGAAGTTCACAAGGTCATTTTTCTGACTTCTGTCGATCCCGATTCCGCCAAGTCCTTTTACAACACTTCCGTACCATGCTTTGGTGTGCGCGTCTTTAATGATAATTTTTAATGGTTTTTCTAAGGACCAATAGGCAAGGTTTCCTAAAATGTATTCCATATTGTGTGTATGTGGAGCAACCACAAGGATACATCTGTTAAGGTTGTTGACGTCGCCCTGTAGCACGACTTTCCACCCTAATAATTTTAACATCAGTTTGCCTATCAGCTTTTTCATAGATTCTTGGATTAAAAAACAAAAAAGTATAACCAAATATTGGTTATACTTTTACAAATATATTGAAATATTATTGCTCTTAAAACAAACCGTTAATTAAATCTACGATTTTCATTACGAATTCCATTGCAAATTGTATCATGATAAGAGTGTGTTTTTGGTTGATCGGTTATTAAATTTTTAACTATACGAAATTAAAACAATTTTTTCATATGAAGAACTAAATATGAATCTTTTTCACTTTTCTGAGAGAAGAAGGATGTGAATTTCAAACAATTGCCATCCATTCACATCTTCTACCACTCTCTGAAGTTAATTATTTAGTTTGTATGGAAATTTCGTTTTTTCCGTCTTTGATTTTGATGTCTACATCCTTATTGATTTTTTTAATATCGGATGCTACAGAATCAATAACTTTCTTAGCCTGGTTATTAGGAACTTTCTTTCCGTTGATAATGATGCTGTCTTTATCATCAGAATTGTATTCTATGCTTGAACCATTTACCGTGATTTTGTTTTTTTCAACTCTGATACCGTTATGATTTTCATATTCATAGTTGTCATCATCATCGATACCGTCTCCGTTTAGATCTCCATCAAAGCTGATATGGTCTTTTTTCACAGGGATTACGATTGTTCTCTGAGGAACCACAAGCTCATAATCTACTCTGTAATCTCTGAATCTTTGATCATATGGATATTTGATGAAGTTTGGAAGCATTACCTTATTACCGATGATCTCTACAGGAACTGTTACCTGAACCGGGATGTTGTATCCGTCACCTTCTTTCTTAATGATCAGGTAAGGCGTTTTAATATCCGTTTTTCTAATTACATCTACAGAGATATAGTCTTCTTCGTACACTGTTTTCTTGTCAGAATAGATGTCATCGTCATAAGCTTTGAAGTTCTGAGGGATCACTACCTGTTTTACATCTACATAAAGAGTATCTGATGTAGTATTGATGGCGATGTTTTCTGTATCTTCCTTGCTGCCTTTGTAGATTAGGTTTTTCTTCGCCATGCTTACTCCGAAATAAGCTCCCAGTCCAAGTAATAAAAGGAATACACCTCCTAATACCCAGCCAATGTTTCTTAATTTCGTCTTTGGAGAAAAGATTTTGATGCTTAATAAGCTGAAGATGATTGCCGGAATTAAACTTCCTAAAATCATGATTGCTACTAAAACTTTGTCAAGACCGTTTTCACCCATGTAGAATTCAATCTTATTTGCTCCAGGAAAATCTGCACCTGTCCCGAATAGCCCGAAGATTACAAAGATTCCGATAATGCTGCTTACTGCCATTAGTACGAAAATTCCTCCAATGATGTACTTCAGAATATTCCATACTCCACTTCCTGCATTGCTGATGTGAGGTTTGCTTTCGTTGTATATTTCTCCGACCCTCTGAGTAGATTCATTGGCAAACTGTACCAATTTATTAGACTCATTCTTAAGATTGTCGAAGTTCATAGGCTTTCCCTGCATTTTCAGGAAATCTGCTGCTGTTTCAGCTTTTGGAAGTACGATCCAAAGGATTACATATAAAAGTCCGATCAATGAAGAAGAGATAGCCGCTGTGAAGATTCCCAGAATGAAAATTCCCAACCAGATTGCTCTCATTGCAGTAATATCCATTCCTACATATTGAGCTAAACCTGCGCATACCCCTGCTACTTTTTGTTTTTCAGGGTCACGGAACAATTGTTTCTTGTCTGTGTAATTTGTTCCTGAATTAGTGTTCTTAGTTGTATTTTTTTCAGAAAAATAAGCTTCTTCCTGTTCTTCGATTTTTTCAGGAGTTCCGATTTGTGCGATTACTTTTTCTACATCCGTATCGTTGATCACTTCACGTTTTCCCAGAGAATCTCTGAATATCTCCACCATTCTTATTTCTATGTCATGCATTACCTCATCCGCTTCAGAAGCATCCAATGAGCTTCTTAGAGCATTCAGGTAGTCGCTGAGCTTTATATATGCGTGCTCTTCTATTGTAAAAGAAAAACCTGCGAGTCCTATTGAGAGTGTCTTGTTCATAGCTTTGTTTTTTAATTTTGTTGGGTGATTTGGTTTACTGAAGCGGTCAGTTCGTTCCACGTATTTTGAAGTTCATCCAGAAACAATTTTCCTTTATCTGTTATCTGGTAATATTTTCTGGGTGGTCCTCCAGTTGATTCTTCCCATCTGTAAGAGAGAAACTCTCCGTTTTTCAATCTTGTAAGAAGAGGGTAGAGGGTCCCTTCCACTACATCCAGTTTTCCTTTTTTCAGTTCATCGATAAGGTCAGAAACATACATTTCTCGATTATTGATGAGACTTAGAATACAGAATTCCAGAATCCCTTTTCGCATTTGCGCTTTGGTATTTTCAGTATTCATCTTTGATAAGTTTTGTTAATTAGTTATATTCTTAGAAAAATGCTCCTAGCTAGCTGAGCCTATTCTAATTTTACATTACAAAGATATGTAAATAAAATGGTATTATGCAATACAAAGTAGTGGAATTTCTAAAATAAAATATTTAATTAATTGATAATCAGTTGAATAATTTTTATAATTGTTTTTGACTCCGATAGATTTTCATCAAAAAATCTTTGAAAAACTAAAATTATAAGAATAAAAAGAGCGGTTTTATTAGAAATCCTCCTCAATGAATTTTGAAATCGGAATCCTGATTCGTATTTTTGTTAAAAGACTAAAAAACACTTAAATCCATTTTACTATTATCATGAATATTTTAAATTACTACAGAAGCATATCTGCATTTGTTTTATTGGGTCCTTTATGTTTTGGACAATATCAGTTTGAGGTTAAAGATGCGTCTAAAAACTATGATGCGATCATTCATATTGAAAATTGTTTTGGTGATAAATGTAAGGACAGGGGAATGGTGGAACTGTTTGATAACAAAAATACGAAGGTCCAGTCATTTACTTCAGACGATCTGGTATTGTATCTGGATCGGGGAGAAAGGTTAATACGTGGAAAAATGATGACATTGTCAAAAGAAAAAAGCCCCGTTATTTTCGGCGACTTTAATTTCGACGGAACTGAAGATGTCGCAATAAGAAACGGAAATCTGGGAAACTACAGCAGCGCTTCTTATGATGTGTATGTCTTCAACAGTACCAGAATGGCTTTTGTAAAAAGTGAAGAATTGACAGAGCTTGCATCGGATTCCTTTGATTTCTTTAAAGCAGATCCGGTTCGTAAACGTCTGATCACCTTTGGAAAATCCGGTTGTTGTAATCTTTTTACTACAGAATATCAGGTGATTCCCGGTAAAGGATTGGATAAAGTGCTGGTAAAAGAAGAAGATATGAGTGAAGAAGGATATGTAAAAGTGAAAACAGAAGAAAAAATAAAAAATAAGTGGGTTACCAGAACCAAGGTATATCCATCAGATGAATATAATAAAGAAAAGTAAGATGAAGATACAGAAAGAGATCGATTTTATCCTGGCAGTGGATGCCCTGAAAAATGTACAGAGAAGAAATTATAATGCAGATGATTCCAGAAGAGAGAATACGGCTGAGCATTCATGGCAGATTATTATTCTTGCACAGATTCTTTATCCCTATGCAAAACACCGTGCGGATATAGATTTGTTGAGAGTTATCAGAATGTTATCGATCCATGACTTGGTGGAGATTGAGGCAGGAGATACTTTCCTGTTTGATGAAGCGGCAATGGTAGGGAAGTTTGAAAGAGAAAAAATTTCTGCACAGAAGATTTTCGGAATTTTAGATGAGCCTTTGAGAACTGAGTTCTTTAATCTGTGGCTTGAATTTGAAGAAGAGAAAACTCCTGATGCCATTTTTGCATGTTCTATCGACAGAATTATGCCTTTTATCCTAAATTCTCATACTTCAGGGAAAAGCTGGACGGAAGCTGGTGTTACCGAGAAGCAGATCAGAAATATGCTTGAAAATGCCATTACCAGAGCTTCAGATGAAATGGGAGAGGCATTTGAATTGCTCTTAAGCAAAAGCTTGGAAACAGAAAAAGTACTGAAATAAACATAAATATTTAGGGGCAGCCAAAGGCTGCCCCTAAATATTTTATTATAGAATTTGAATTGGTTTCTTAAATTCATCAATTGCCACAAACGTAAAATCACCCACGATCGCTTTTTCTCTTTCATAAGAGTACATTTGCTCCGTATAGATCTCTACATTTACCTTCATACTTGTTTTTCCGACATAGGAAACCTTTCCAATCAGTTCTACAATCGTTCCGGCAGGAATAGGCTTTTTAAAATCGATCTTGTCACTGCTTACCGTTACCACTCTTTTTCTTGCAAATCGGGTAGCAGCAATAAAGGCAACTTCATCCATCAGCTGCATTGCAGTACCTCCGAAAAGAGTATCGTAATGATTGGTAGTGTTAGGAAAAACCGCTTTAAAAATTCTGGTTTCGGCAGCTTGAATTCTTTCTTCTGTAGTCATATTTCATTATTAATTAAAGCGAAATGAAATAGTATCAAAACAACAGAATAATGACAGGAACTTTGGAAATCCCTGAAACAATCCATCAGATCAATAAAACTTCAGATCGCGAAAGTTTTTTGTTTAAGAAATCGGCAGGTCTCCTGACTTGTAACATCTTTTATCTCCTTCCCATGCCTCGCACAGTGGATCTTTTGATAAAGACTTCAGTTACTTACAGTTGCGCGACAGTCCGTGATTTTCACACGGTTCCCTTTTAATCTGCGGTTATGCAGAACCAGTTTCTGTGATGAATAAGCGTTAAAACTTTTCGGTGCAAAAATAATGAATTTATTCCGGATTATGATAAATAATCTGGCTGATCACTTTTCCCTTCTTGATGGTCCACAGTGTTGTATATCTGTTTTCCCCGGAACCATTGATCATATAAAGGAAAATGTTGTCACTGTCTAATGAAGTGACTCCTACATTTTCGAAATCCATTGTAGGCTGGAACATATTTTTAATGGCTTCTCTTACAAAAACAGAACCTCTTCCGGGTTGCTGAACTCGGATAGATTTAATTTCTGTCATTCCTTCAGGCAGATCATTACTGATTCCCCATGGCTTTACTTTATCAATGGTAAGAAGTTTACCGTCTGCATCTTTTTCTTTCTTACGATATCCTGCATTGGATGGGTAAACATCAATAACTACTTTGCTTCTTTGAGCTGTTGGAATTTTCGGATCAGAATTATCTGTGAAAATAAGAGATTTCCCATTTTTAGATTTCGAAGGAGTAAATGCCGGAAGCTGATCAATATAAGCAATACGGTCTTTGTTTACCATTCCTTCTTTGTCAAGAGTTTCATAACGTACAAACGGTTTGTCTTCGTCCTGTTTTTCCGGATATTTGATCCAGATCCATTCCGTTTCTCCCGGAGCAGGCTTTACATAAACAAAAACATCTCCTTTACGCATACGGATTTTATCTACAATTTTTCTGTAATTATCCTTATGTACACGCACATTGGCATAACCTTCTTCTGCTTTTACAACACCAAAAGGAACTTTATTCTGACCTTTAACGAAAGCTAAGGAAAAAATACTGAAAGCAGACAGGTACAATGCTTTGTTTACTGAAATCATCTTAACAAATTTTAGATCCCCAAATATATAAATTAAATGCTTTTCAGAAGTATGCAGACTATTTTTTAATTTGATTAATATCCAGTGTATAAATTTCGTTCTCTAAAATTTTATCAAGGACAAACTGAGGCTGAGTGTAAATATCGACTTTATCGATTACCTGAACAGAAAACTGTCCGGTTCCGATCATTTTTTCAACTTTTTCTTTCTTATTTTTATCAGACATCATAAAAAAGAGTGATTTAAGTTTCTTTCCTCCATAGTGACCGGAGTAAAGATTTTCTTCGCGTTCAAAATTTTTATCTTCAGAGTATTTTGCATTGTCGATAAGCCTTTCTCTGCCTTTTCCTTTCATATTATCTAATAATAAAAGGTCTTTTTGTTTACTCACAAAAGCTCTTGGAAACAGAAAGCTTATAACCGGGTTCGAAATCAGTTTACTGAATAGTACACTTCCTATGAATCTGGGCTCAGTTTCGGGATAAAACATAAATGATTTTACAATAGATAAATCCATCCAGTTAAAAGCTTCCGCTCCCAATAGCCCTGAACATCCGTTTGCCACAATACGTACTTCTTCAATATGCTGTCTTTCCTGTTTCAGAATTTCTTTAGGGATAATAGAGCTTACATAATCTGCCTTTTCACCAAACTCTTCCTTTTCCATAGGGAGAATTTCATTGCCATTGCTTTCTCTTTTAGGAAGATAAGTTCCTCCAAATCCAATTCGGTCAACAGCTATGACATGAAATATTTTATTTATATTCTTGTTTTTAAAGTAATCTAGAAAATAACCGGAATTTTTTCCACTATCATGCATTAGGAAAAGATAGGGCTTTTTACGTCCTGTGGCTGGGTTGGGACTTACGTTTTCGTTCCCTCTGTTGGTAAGATAACGAATAGTGTAACCTCTTAAATGAATAGAATCATAAACCGGAGCTTTCAGGTTTTCCTTTTTAAAAATGTTATTGATTTCTTCCTGTGAATAAGATGGATATAAAAAATGATATTTGGTCCAGATAAAAACGAGCCAAATGAAAAAGAAAGCAAGAATTCCCAGGGTTATTTTTTTCAGCATTTTCTTTGAAAGATACAAAAAGCTGAATAATTAAGGGAAATTATTAAAATTATACTTTTAAAAAATGGTAAATAAAAAGAGTGTTTGATTCAAACACTCTTTTTTATATCTATATTGATTTTACTTTAAGATTCTGTTTTTTGATCGGATGGACCATAAATAGCTTTTGGATCGTTCTTAAGATAATAGGAAAATGCTCCATAAAATAAGAGAATAATCAGGAATAACGCTCCACAAAGGTAGAATGCAGTTCCAAAACCATAGCTGATGGTCACTCCGCTACCTAATCCCATCCCGACTTTGTTGTTGCCAAGTCCTTCCATTTTGGATTGGAATGTCAGGTAGAAAACCAAGAGAGAGACTAATCCCACCAGTGAAATGATGATATGGTACATGTATTTTTTCTTAATACTCTTCATAAACTGAATGATAATTCCGGCAACTGCAGCTAAAAACGCAATAATAACAAAAGGGCTTGGAGGAATGTTCTCATTATCCTTTTTATCCTTAGAACCGGTAAGTGGAGTATATTCACTATCAGAATCTGAAGATGAGCTATCAGATTCATTTCCAAATGCAGAGCCAAAAGGAGAGCTGTTTTTCAGGCTTTCTTTCATCCTTTCATTCATTGTTTGTTTCGAAACTCCGGTTACAAGATCGGTTCCTTTGATAGACATTAAAGTGGTATCACCACATTTTATCAGGAAGAACGGGAAAAAGAAACATAGAATAATAACGGTATAACTCGGTATTGGAATAAGATCGGAAAGTGCTTTTAATGGTTTCATAATTATTGTTTTTGTTAAAAATAGGAAAATTATTGAGACTGACAATAAAAGAAAAAGAGAGCATCTTTAGATACTCTCTTCTGTTATTGGTATTCATTTAATTTGAAATTCTCAAATTGATCCGCTTTCATGCTGATTAAATTCTCTCAAGCTCATCCGCATCAATCGTTGTTTTGAAGGTTCCATAGTTGACAATTACCTTATTTCGGGAAATTTTTTCAATGGTTCCTACACTGGTACTTCCGGTAATACGAACACGTTGCCCAACTTTCATCCAAACTGCACGGTCACTTTTACGTTTTTCTTCCAGTTTTTCGTTGGTTTCAGCAATTTTTTCAATGACATCCTCCTTTTTAAGTTGTTGAGTGATCTTTCTTTTAACGACCTGAAGACGTTTTGATTCATCCTTGTCAGCTCCAAGTTTTCTAAACTTTTCCTGTTCCAATAGTTTCACAAAGTCTTTCACAACATCTTTTCTGGATTTTCCTTTGGTATAACTTTCGATGAACGTTTCAATCTTATTCCCAAACTGTAATTTTCTATGCTCTTCTTCATAAAGCTTTTGGAAATTGAACAGTTTCTGCTGAAGTTGGTCATTCAGTTTCTGAAGGTTATCACGCTTATCTTCTACAGATTCTTTCCTTTCAGCAAGATCAGACTTGAGTTTCTCAACTTCATATTTTTCCTGTTGTAGCTTTACAATCGTCTTATCAAGATTTACAATATCATGTTCTACCTTTTTCTTAGCAGAATGAATGATGAATCTTGGAATCTTATTCTTCTCTGCAACTTCAAAAGTAAAAGAACTTCCTGCTTGTCCTACTTCCAGCTTGTACATTGGTTCCAGCGTTTCTTCATTGAAAAGCATAGCTGCATTCTGAGCATTTGGAAGCTGTTCTATGACCAATTTAATATTGGTGTAGTGCGTTGTAATGATCGCAAAACTTTTCTTATCATAGAAAAACTCCATAAAACTTTCCGCAAGAGCACCTCCAAGCTCAGGATCAGATCCTGTTCCAAACTCATCAATCAGTAAAAGAGTGTTAGCATCAGCCTCACGGATGATTCCGGACATTTTCTTTAACCTCGAAGAGTAAGTGGATAAATGATTTTCAATAGATTGATTATCACCAATGTCGGTCATGATCTTTTCAAAGAAAAACATCTCTGATTTCGGATGTACAGGAACTAGGATACCACTCTGAATCATCAGTTGAAGCAACCCTACCGTTTTCAAGGTAATTGATTTCCCACCGGCATTCGGTCCGGAAATACAGATAATTCTATTGTGATCCGTTAAAGTCAGTGTCTGTGGGTGAATCGTTTTATTTTCAACCTTGTTTCTTAACCATAGTAAAGGGTGATAAGCATCTTTTAATCTCAATGTTTTATGGTGATTGATCTTTGGCAGAACCCCATTGATGAGGTCTGCAAATTTTGCTTTCGCTCTTGTAAGGTCAAGATCAAAAATATAAACCTGATATCTCCAAAGCTGAGGCTGGAATTCTGCAAGTTCTGCAGTAAGTTGTCTAAGAACCTTATCAATTTCTTTTTTCTCTTCTTCTTCATTTTCACGAAGTTTGAAGTAATGCTTTACCACACTATCCGGTTGGATGTAAGTGATAGAACCTGTTTTTGAAATTCCTAATGTTCTTCCGGGAACTCTTTTCTTAAATCCTGATTTTACTGCTAAAACTCTTTGGTCATCAATAATTGTTTCCCTGATATCATCCAGAAAGTCACTCTGTCCATACGTGGTAAGAGCACGGTTGAAATTTTCCTGAATGGCTTTTTTAGCATGCTGTATTTCCGTTCTCAAGCCTTTTAGAGCAGGAGAAGCTTCACTTTTTACCTCACCAAAACGGTTGAAAACTTTGTCAACCTTGTCAATGATCTCTTTCTTGAATTCCAATACAGAAACCTCTTCCAGTAAGGTTGGAAATGTTTCCGGCATGGTAGGGAAGAACTTCTGTAATCTTCCGATCTGTTCCGTGATGGTTTTTATTTTGATGAAAGCACTGTTTTCCAGACGGTAATTCTCAATCAGCATCAATTTCAGCTCACTCTCAATATCTTCATATTCATCAAACGGAATCGCATTTGAACTTTCAAAACTAGACAGATATTCTGATGTTTTTTTCAATGAAAGTTCCGCCTCGTCAATTTCCATCGGACGAAGTTGAAGAATTTTTTCTCTTGTTTTCGGAGAATACGCAAATGGGGAGACTTCCGCGAGCAATTGCGGAAACTCTAATTCGTCTAAATCTTCTTTATCTATATACACAGTGCAAATTTAGTGAGAATTTTGATTATTACGTATATCTGAGCGATTTACAAAATAGATTAATGAAGAATTTTAAGCTTATTTTACTATTTCTGATGAGAAACTTAAGAATTTTGGGACTGAGAAAATATATTTTGAAGCAAATACGGATTAGCCTTATATTGCAATAGCTAAAATATATCCATGAAATACTTACTGTTTATACTACTTTTTTTATCCTCCGGAATGAATGCACAGCTTAAAAAAGCAACCCCGGGAAAAGTAAAGAAAATTGAAAAGAAAGCTGGTTTTAAGAAGAATAAGAAAGCAGGTGTTAAAAAGTATGCTATGAAAGCTTTTAGGGATGAAGACATCAAGAGGATTATTAATCTCAGTCAGCAAAATGATGCTCCTAAAAAAGAAATCGTAAAGAAAAACAATAGCGGTGGCGGGGCAATTATTCACGAAGAAATTTCTTCTATGAAATATAGAATGTATCTCTTTATAGGTATGGATGCCGGTAAGGAAAGTTCGTTATATGACGAAAAACTTATAATAAGAGAGATTTAAAAAAGATATTTATCTATTTTAATAAACATAAACGGTAGAAGGCTGAATAAAAAACAAGAAAGAGAAAAGGAGAGAATATATATGATACTGGAAACCGAAAGATTGATCCTGAGGCAGATCAATGAAAATCATACGGAAGATATTCTAAAAATCAGAAGCAATGAAGTAATCAACCGTTATGTGAAAAGAAACTCTCCCCAAACCAATTATGATGCTCTGGCATTTATCTTACACATTAAAAAGAAAACTCAGGATAAAGAAATTATTTTCTGGGGAATTTCATATAAAGACCATCCAAGACTTATCGGAACGATTTGCCTATGGAATTTTTCCCATGATAGAAAGACAGCTGAGGTTGGCTATGAGCTGCTTCCTGATTATCATAAAAAAGGAATCATGTCGGAAGCCTTCAGGAATGTTTTAACCTTTGGCTTTAATGACTTACAGTTACAGAAAATTTTAGCTTTTACCAATCCGTTTAATCAAGACTCTCAAACATTACTTGTCAAACATGGGTTTGTTTTGGACGAAAAAATGAAAGACAAGGAAATCCCGGACAATATTATTTTTAGTTTAAAAAATCCACTTTAAAGGAAATATTCTTGAATATTGACCGTTTCTTATGCTGATAAATTCAGAACATTAAAATTTAGTTAGATACAGAAATTTTTCAAAAAAAGAGTGAACAGGATTTATCTCGTGTATATTTTGTCTGTTATTTTCATTGAAGTCTTTCTTATTGATACTTCAAAAACCAAATTTTTAATCAATGCCGTTTTATTGCAATGCTTTTTTTATCCTAATTATTCTTTAGGAAATGTGTATTGGTCGTTAAGTACAGAATGGATCTGTTATCTGATATTCCTTTTTCTTCTTTTCAGTATCATTCGTTGCAAAATACGCTGGGAACTATTGATAATTATAGGTCTGATTCTAAGATTTACACACGGGCTTAATTCTCTGATAAGACCATATCTTCTTATCTTCTGGGAATAGGATTTGCCTTTTTGCCAAGGGAAAAAATGAGAGGGAATCTGATTATTTATATTACTGCAATTCTTTCGCTGTTATTGTTATAAATCGAAAAAAGACTCTTTTCTATTCCTTTATTATCAGCCATCATGATAAAACAATTATATGATGGATAAGAAAGTGTAATTAGGAAATTTTTGGGAAGTAATATATTATACATTATATCGTTCTGACAATAGAAATTGGTTTTCGTTTCCTCAGAGCTTTTGAATAGCTTTCTGTTGATAGGAATATCTATACTATTATCTTACTTTTCCTACATTCTGATTGAAAGAAAAGTGAAGATATTTAAAGTCTGAGTTATGCTTTTATTTTAATATTAATTACTTTTGCAGTATGACCTGGACAGAAATTTTAGCACCGATAAAGAGTACGGAATACTTTAAAACCCTTTGGGAAAAAGTAAAAAATGAATATGCAACTACAACGGTTTTTCCACCTAAAAATCAGATTTTCCGTGCGTTGGAACTTACATCATTTGAAGATGTTGAGGTTGTAATTATCGGGCAGGATCCTTACCATAATGATTACCAGGCAAATGGTTTGTGTTTTTCCGTTTCAGAACAGGTGACAGCACCACCATCACTTAAGAATATTTTTATTGAATTAAAAGATGACCTCGGTGTAGTAAGAACTTCCAAAGAACTTGATGATTGGGGAAAACAAGGCGTTCTTTTACTGAATGCAACACTTACAGTTCGTGCTCATTCACCAAACTCTCATAAAGATTTAGGTTGGGAAAAGTTTACGAACTATATTATTAAAGAAATTTCCGATAAAAAAGAAAATGTAGTCTTTGTATTGTGGGGCGCTTTTGCACAGAAAAAAGCCGAACTCATTGATCCGGCTAAGCATTTTATCATAAAATCGGCGCACCCGTCACCATTCTCTGTATATAGAGGTTTTTTCGGAAGCAAACCTTTTTCAAAAATTAACGAATATCTTACTTCAAAAGGTAAAAAGCCTATTTCGTGGTAGGGTTGGAAGGCGTTTCCATATTTTTGATACTGATTCCGATTTTATATTTTCCGGCTAAAGCACTTGTTCCGCCTTCGGCTTTTGGATAAGGTGTTACTTCTTCTAATGTAATCGTACGTCCATTGAAATCAGCAGACTGGTGATAGTTTTTTCCAGGATGATTCATCGTGGCAAGATATAGAACCATCGGTCGGGTAGAAGTTCCCATTACCTCTACCTGAGCTACTGCAACACCAGCCCAGATACAATTTACACCTTCAGGACATCTGCTATCCTCTGAAATTCCCTTAAAGGTAACATTCATATCAGATTCTCTGAGAAATTTATTTTCTCCCTCATTCAAATAAATGATGCCGTTCTTTTGATCAACTGTTTTAGTATTTGTTGATGTCTGGGTATTTTTAGTATCCGGTTTTGCTTTCTTTTGGGCATCGCATCCTGTTAATGCAAAAATTCCCAAGCTGAATATGATGGCTTTATGGAACATGATTTCTATTTTTTAGGTTAAATAATATCAAACATATTAAGAAGTACCACCAAAAACATTGCCACACCTACTACAAAGCTGAAACCGGTTCCATAAATAAACCCGATAAAAGCTCCTTTGGTAGACTGTAATGCCTTATTCATATCCTTGCTGTCATGGAGTAATTCACCAATGAAGACCCCGGCAAACATTCCGATCAGGAAACCTAAAGGTATAGGAATAAAGATCCCGACAATAGTTCCAATTACCGATCCTATGCTTCCCCAGCGCGTACCACCGTATTTTCTATTGGTTTTTGCAGGGATTACATAGCTTAATACAACAGAAGCTGCCGTAAGAATTCCAAATGCCCAGATATAGATCATCGGAAGATCTGCATCTGTCCCGAATTTATAGATCAAAAGCCCGCAAATACTGAGTAAAAGCCCAGGTAAGACAGGAAGGAAAGTTCCCAGTATTCCAACAAATAATAAAACAAGACAGAGAATATTAATAATAGTGTTATCCATTCTTTAAAATATAGACGAAGATAAGAAAAAAGTAAAATTATGAAAGGTTTTAAAATTTGGGATGAAAATTGATTGGGAATAGTAAATTCATCATTCTTAATTTTATAAATTTGCTGTAATGAAAGATGACCTTCAAGATACCAGGAACTATTTGCAGGAATTAAGCGAACAGTTGTACATTTATATCACACAGATTTCTCCTACCGGGCTGGATTGGGTGATTCATATCATTGTAAAGCTGGCGCTGCTTTGTGCTGTGTTTCTGATTGTAGATTTTCTATTGAAATTTGCCATCAATTTTGTTTTTCGTCTTTTTCATGATGAAACAAAATTTCCGATTCTTAAATCAATTTATCAGTCTAAGATCACCAATTCAGTTGCTCATTTTATAGCACTTACCATTGCAGGGGGAATACAGGGATCTATTTTTCCTGAAGGAGCTTTACCGAAAACAACCATTTTCATCATACGATGTATTAATCTGGGATTAGTAATGATTCTTGCCGGAATGCTTTACAGATCATTGTCTGCATTCAGGAATTATTTCTCCATCAAGCAGGATTTTTATAAGATAATGGCACTCAATGCCATCTCGGAAACCGTAAAGATTTTAGGAATCTTTGTATTTTCCGTTGTAGGGCTTTGTGTAATCTTCGGGATCAAAGGTACTACGATTGTAGGAAGTCTTGGGGCAATAACAGCTGTTTTGGTACTTGTTTTCAGAGATACTATTCTGGGATTTGTCACGGGTATTCACGTCGCTACTTCTAAGAATCTTAAAGTAGGAGACTGGATAAGTATTCCTAAATACAGCATAGAAGGAAATATTACAGAAATAAGCCTTCTGACCACAAAAATCACCAATTTTGATAAAACAGTTTCTACCATTCCTACCTATGATTTCCTGACAACAGAGATTAAAAATATGCAGGTAATGTCTGAATCCAATAACAGAAGAATTAAGAAATCTATTTACTTTAATATCAATTCTTTTAAGTTTCTTACCGAAGAAGATATTGAACGTTTAAAAGAGATTAATCTTATTGCAGATTATCTTGAACAGAAAAGGATAGAAATAAGAAGAGAAAAAGAAAGCCTGAGTAATAATGAGAAAACGATTAACGGAAGACAACTAACGAACATTGGTGTCTTCAGGTATTATGCACAGAAATATATAGAAAATGATCCTGATGTAGAGAAAAATGCCACAAGAATGGTTCGTCAGCTGGAAATTACCCCGCAAGGACTTCCTCTTGAAATCTATTGTTTTGCCAATGATTCCAAATGGGAACATTTTGAACAGATTCAGGCAGATATTTTTGATCATTTGCTGGTAGCTTCAAAAGAATTTGAGCTTCAAGTGATGCAGGTAAGTGTAAAAGTATAAAAAGAGAAAGGTAATACTTGCTCAAAAAATAAATTCAACTTAAGTGATAATGGAATTAGAACATCAAAAAAGAAGTAACAAGTCTGGATTAACTCCCGGCTTCCAGGTTCTAACTTTCTTTATCTAATATCTAAATAAAAACATGACAAAACTAAGCGTAAACATCAATAAGATTGCAACCTTAAGAAATGCAAGAGGGGGTGAAACACCAAGTGTGACAGAAGCAGCTATCAAAATTCAGGAATTTGGAGGACAGGGAATTACTATTCACCCAAGACCGGATGAAAGACATATCACAAGAAAAGACGTTTATGATCTGAAACCGTTAGTTACTACTGAATTTAATATTGAAGGAAATCCGCATCAGTCTTTTATTGATATGGTTTTAGAAGTGAAACCTGAGCAGGTAACCTTAGTTCCTGATGCAGATGATGCTATTACGTCAAATGCCGGTTGGGATACCAAAAAACATTTGGATTACCTTACAGAAATTGTTGCTGAATTCAAGAATGCAGGAATCCGTACCTCAATTTTTCTTGATCCGATGCCGGAATTGGTAGAATATGCAGCAAAAACAGGAACAGACAGAATTGAGCTGTACACAGAAGCATATGCAAAAAATTATCTTTCCAATAAAGAACAGGCGATAAAACCTTACTATGATACAGCTGTTGTCGCAAATGAATTCGGATTAGGAATCAATGCAGGACATGATCTAAGCTTAGAAAATCTAAAATATTTTGCAGATAATATTCCTAATCTGTTGGAAGTATCTATCGGTCATGCCTTGGTCTCTGAAGCCCTATATATGGGATTAGAAAATACAGTTCAGTCTTATTTGAAGAGATTGGCAAATTGGTAATTTTCACATGTAACATTTAAAATATGGAAATCTTAAACTCAAAAATATTTGGCGAAGAATCTACAGCTACGCCGCTTTTAGTTTTTCACGGATTGTTTGGAATGCTTGACAATTGGGGAAGCTTTGGAAAAGACCTTGGAGAATATCTTCCGGTACATCTGATTGATCTTAGAAATCATGGAAGAAGCTTTCATTCAGATGATATGTCTCACGATGATCTGGCGGATGATATTGCACGTTATATGGATCATTATGGTATTCAGAAGGCACATGTTTTAGGACATTCTTTAGGGGGAAAGGCAGTAATGCAGTTTGCTATAAAATATCCTGAGAAAGTAGAGAAATTAATCGTTGTTGATATTTCACCAAAAGCATACCCTCCACATCATCAGGGGATTATTAAAGCTTTGGAAACAGTAGATTTTAATAGTGTTGCATCAAGAAACGATGTGGAAGCTGTTTTAAATCAATATATTCCGGAGAAATCTACGATACAGTTTTTAACCAAGAACCTTTATTGGGATGATAACAAAAAGCTGAACTGGAGGTTTAACCTTAAAACCTTAGCAGAAAAATATACTGAATTCGTTTCCAATGCTGTAAAATTCGGAGTATTCAATGGTGAAACGCTGTTTATAGCTGGATCAAAATCCAATTATATTTTGCCACAGGATGAATTTGGAATAAAACAGCAGTTCCCTAAAGCAAAAATTGTTACTGTACAAAATGCCGGACATTGGGTTCAGGCTGAAAATCCAGTTGATTTCGCTAATGTTGTTAAAGAGTTTCTTGGTTTAAATTAATTATTTACGCTTTATTTTATGTAAATGTTAAAATTTTCTTAAAATGTGAAAATATTTCTCCATAAGTTGAAAATTGTGTATTTTAGATTATCAAAAAATCAAAGATATTTACTTATGGAAAACAAAAATTCAAAAAAGAAGCCGTTTTTCGCTACATTTCTTGAAAAACAAATTAAAGATCCTGAAACTGTAAAAGGAGGAACTGATATCATTACTATTCCGGAAAGAGACGTTATTACAAAACCTAGCGTAGATACTGTAACCTCTCCATCAACAGATCTGGAACATACTATGAAGTATCCTTCTGACGGTGATGATGATGCTATTTTATTGTAAAATGGACAATTTATAGTAACATATTAACAAAATTGTAATAATAAGGAAACTTAAACTATTTAAGTTTCCTTTTTTAATAGAAACCGGCAAATGATTCTCTGTATCACCCACTCGCAGGATTTTTATACTATAGATCTTTTCTTTGAATATCTTTCATCCAAAAACATTCCTTACTTCAGGCTGAATTCAGATCGGCTGAATCATTTTCAGAAAATAAATGTTGATGAAAACTCATTTGAGATCATTGACGAATCCGGTAATAAGCTTCATTCTGATGATATTAAAGGAGTATGGAATAGAAAAGCATGGAAGATAAGCACTCCTGAAGAACTGGATCAGGATTATGAAAATATTTTTCTGAATGAATATACCAGTCTTCGTTATAATCTCATCACTGTTCTTGAAGATATTCCATGGATCAATCCTTATGAAAATGAACGAAAGGTTGATCGGAATAAAATGCTTCAGCTGAAAATTGCCCGGAAAAATAATCTTACCATTCCGAAAACCGTTTTTTCCAATGATGATCAGAAAATAATGAATTTTTTTCACCAGTATTGTTCAGGAAAAGCTATCGCAAAGCTTCACAATGTAACAGCCAAAACAATGAGTGGAGAAAGTCTTGTTTCTACTATGATCATTGAAGAAGAAACCCTTGAGCATCTCTCTGGAGTTACTTATTGTCCCATGATTTTTCAACCTTATATTGAAAAAGAATATGAGCTGCGTATCATGTATGTAGACGGAGAATTCTTTACAGGTAAAATTAACAACAGTGAAAATGCAGACTGGAGAGTTAGTCAGGACGGTTATTTTTGGCTGGCTTATGAATTACCTGACAATATCAAAGAAAATCTAACTTCCATGATGAAAGAAATGGGACTTTATATGGGTGCCATTGATATGATAAAAGGAAAAAATGGAGAATACTATTTTCTGGAAGTCAATCCACAGGGAGAGTGGGGCATGCTGCAAAAAGAGCTGGGATTTCCGATTGCAGAAAGAATCGCCGATAACCTTATAAACCGAATCAATTTCCATGAATAAAATTTTAATTATAACCCATACAGCAGACAATTTTTCAATTGAAAAAGTAACAGAATATATTGATAAGAATAACTGCGAGGTCATTCGTTTTGATGTAGATTTATATCCTTTACAAAATAAACTTTCAACGGTTTTTCAGGACGGACAATGGATAAGCTTTCTTGAAACTTCCGAAAAAAAGTATCGTCTGGATGATATCTCTGCGGTTTGGTACCGTAGAGCTTACAATATTGGAAAAGATTTGAAAGAAGAATTAGACCCAAAATTCTTTGGTGCAGCAATGGGAGAAATCCGAAATACATTGTTTGGCTTCCTTGAATCTGTGGATGCTTATGCATTAGGAAAACCAAGCGTTTACAGAAGACTGGACAGTAAAGAAGAGCAATTGAAGATTGCCAATAAAATAGGACTTAC
This sequence comes from Chryseobacterium artocarpi, assembly GCF_001684975.1. Lineage (GTDB taxonomy): Bacteria > Bacteroidota > Bacteroidia > Flavobacteriales > Weeksellaceae > Chryseobacterium > Chryseobacterium artocarpi. The sequence goes on from NZ_MAYH01000001.1 coordinate 84,054, forward strand.
CATTCCGGAAACATGTCTTACCAATAATCCTGAAGATGCAAGAAAATTTATTTTAAAACATAAAAATGTTGTTGCGAAGATGCAGACAGGATTTGCGATCTATGAAGATGGGGTGGAAAATGTTGTATTTACCAATGTTGTTCATGAAGATAAGCTTGAAGAATTGGATTCGCTTCTGTATTGTCCGATGCAGTTTCAGAAAATGATTGAAAAGAAAAAAGAACTTAGAATAACTGTTGTTGGCAGAGATGTTTACGCCTTTGAAGTAGATTCCCAGCAATTTGAAGATGCTAAAGTGGATTGGAGGAAAGACGGCGTTAATCTTATCGATAAATGGACAAGGACAGAGCTTCCGAAGGATGTTGAAGAAAAACTATTGGATCTTCTTGATGTTTACAATGTAGATTACGGAGCTATTGACATGATTGTTTCTCCTGAGGACGAATATTATTTTATTGAGATCAATGCTGCGGGAGAATTTTTCTGGTTGGATAATCTTACAGAAGGAAATCTTATCTCTAAAAGTATTGCAGACCTTCTTTGTGATAAAGCTCCCAGAAGAAATAATATGGTTTTAGCTTAAATAAAATATTCTTTTAATATCAGGTCCTGGAGGTTCTTTCAGGACTTTTTGTTTTCAAAAAGATTTGAGATATTCGGGAAAGCGAAGATTTTATAAAACTCAGCTGTTCTTTTTATTCATTCATCTTTTAACTTAAATGGTGAAGGAGAAAGGTATTTTTTGTCTTTAAAATAAAAACCATTCTGTTTTCAATTCAAGTTTTATCGTTTTCAGAATGATAATATTGGTTAAATAAACTTGAATTTTGCTTTAAAAATCGCAAATTTGCAAAAGCAGTTTTTCAATGGAACTTTTGCAGGAACCTGAAGAATTGCCGGATAGAAAATATTGTCATATTTTAGTCAGCAATCAAGTAAAATAATTAATGGTTTTTGTAACGGGTGCAACCGGAATTCTGGGAAGAATAATAGTGCTGGAACTTCTGAAAAGAGGTAAAAATGTACGCGCTTCCAAAAGACCGGGCAGCAATTTAAACGAAGTAAGGCATTCATACAGCTTTTATACAGATAGTCCGGATGATTTTTTCAATAAAATTGAATGGGTGAATGTTGATTTCGATGATTTAAATTCATTGAATGATGCATTAAAAGGAGTGGATGAGGTTTATCATTGTGCCGCAAAAGTAAGTTTTCATCCCAAGGATGAGAAAGAAATGTATCATACCAATATTAATGGTACAGAGAATTTATTATTTGCCTGTGAGGGATCAGACGTTAAAAAGTTCCTTCATGTAAGTTCTGTTGCCGTTTTAGATAACTTTAGTGAAAAAGGAGAGCTGGACGAAGAGTCTGATTTTAACCCAAAACTAGAACATTCAGCGTATGCTATTTCGAAACATTTATCTGAGATGGAAGCATGGAGAGCTTCTGCAGAAGGTTTAAATGTGGTGATCATCAATCCCGGAATGATCATAGGAAGCGGAAACTGGACCCAAAGCAGCGGTGAACTTTTTTCAACTTTTGAAGACAACAGCTTCACATTTGCTGGTGGTTCTGCTTATGTAGATGTAAGAGATGTTGCAAAAACAGCCATCGAATTGATGGAAAATAATATTTTTGGAGAAAGATTTATTATTGTTTCCGAAAATAACAAATATGCTGATTTGGCAAGACAGATAAGAACCAGATTAGGTCTTAAAGAAGCAAGAATTCTAACGAGGTCTCAATTAAATATCGGAAAACTAGCCAATACCCTTTTAGGATGGCTGATTCCAAAACTGAGAATGGCGACAGAATCAAATATTGAAGCTATCTCTTCATTCAACACCATTTCCAATCACAAAGTCAAGGAAAGACTGAACTATCAGTTTATTCCAACAAAAGAAAGTATAGACTTTCACCTGAACAATTATATTAACGACAAAAAGCTGAAGAAATGAATCTTGCAGAGGCAATAATCCTTAAAAACGTAGAAAAACACCCTATAAAAGCGGCAATCGGTTTTAAAAAGAAAGATGAAGCCTGGAAAGAACTGAGCTGGAAAAAATTTGGTGAAATTATCTTTAAAACAGCCAATGCATTACAAGCTGCAGGAGTTCAGGAAAATGATAAAGTAGCAATTTATTCAGATAACTCTTCTGAATGGGTGATTGTGGATTTGGCGGCAATGGCAATTGGAGCTATTACAGTTCCTATCTATTCTACCAACAATGCTGAACAGGCGGAATATATTATAAATGATTCAGGAGCAAAGGCAATTCTGGTGGGAAATCAGATGCAGTATGATGCTTGTCTGGAAATATTACATAAAGAAGAAAATAATCTTGAAACCATTATTGTTTCTAAAAAAGCAGTATGGATCAAGAAAGAATTCAATAGCTTTTATCTTGAGGACTTTATTGCAAAATCTTCCCCCAAACTGGAAATTTGTAAAAGAGAGTACGATGATACAGCAACCTTGATTTATACTTCAGGAACCACTGGAACTCCAAAAGGAGTAATGCTTACCCATGGGAATTTTATCAAGGCATTTGATTCTCACTTTGAATTTTTTAAATTTAAAAACTTTGAAGAAGAACTTTCACTGGCTTTCTTACCATTAAGCCACGTCTTTGAAAGAAGCTGGAGTTTACTGTGTCTATATGGTGGAGCAAGAGTGTATTTCCTTGAAGATCCAAAGAATGTAGCAAAAGCATTAGAAGAAGTAAAGCCTACAGCTATGTGTGCCGTGCCGAGATTCTTCCAGAAAGTATATGCCGGAGTATTGGAAAAAGCTGAAGAAGGTTCATCATTAAAGAAAAAAATCTTTGATTGGGCATTAAAAACCGGATGGGAAACTGCCGAATTAAGAAGAAATGAAAAGCCAATTCCTTTTGGATTAAAATTCAAACAATCTATCGCGGATACTTTGGTTTTCAGTAAAATTAAAAATAAAATGGGTGGGAGATTATGGTTCTTACCTTGTGGAGGAGCTTCGTTATCTCCTGAAGTGACGAAATTTTTCGAGTCTGTGGGAATCCACGTAACTGTTGGATATGGATTGACTGAAACGACAGCTACTTTGACACTTTTCCCTCTGACACATTTTGAGCATGCTACCAGTGGAAAACCATTACCGGGTGTAGAGATCAGAATCGGAGAAAGTGATGAAATTCAGGCAAGAGGAAACGGAATTATGAAGGGGTATTATAACAGACCTGAAGAAACTCAGAAAGTATTTACAGAAGACGGCTGGTTCAAAACAGGTGATGCTGGAAAGCTGGATGATAAAGGAAATCTGATCATCACAGACAGACTGAAAGATCTGATGAAAACCTCCAACGGAAAGTACATCGCTCCGCAGCAGATTGAAAATCTTCTGACTAATAATAATTTTATCCAGCAAATCATGTTAGTAGCAGAAGGAAGACAGTTTGTTTCTGCATTAGTTGTTCCGAATTTTGAGTTTTTACAGGATTATATTAAGAAAAATAATATTCCTTTCACCAATTGGGAAGATGCTGTAAAAAATGAAAAGATCATCCACTTTTATAAAGAAAAGGTTAAAGAACTTCAAGTCCATCTTGCCGATTATGAGAAAGTGAAGAAATTTACACTGATGCCGGCAGAATTTGACATCAATACAGGCGAAATCACTCCTACATTGAAAGTGAAAAGAAATGTAGTTCTTAAAAAATATGCAGATATTATCGAGAAGATGTATTAAATGACTTGAAAATCACAAAGGCAAAAGTTTTAAACACTTAAAAGCTGGTCGGTCAAGTCTCAATCACTTAAATTAAACTATGACAACACAATTTATAGGAAAAGAAAATTTCACCATTCATACACAGACAGTTTCAGAAAGTTGTCCGTCTAATATTGCTTTGATTAAATATTGGGGGAAATATGCCAATCAGATCCCTGCAAACCCAAGTATCAGCTATACTTTGAATCATTGTAAAACCAATACAACTATGGAATTTATGGCAAATGAACCATTTTCTGTTCAGACTTTTCTGGCAGGAAATGAAGAAGTGAAGTTTGCTGAAAAAATCGAAAAGTATTTTAGAAATATTGAGCAATATCTTCCATGGATTTTGAAAGGGAAATACGTCATCAGAACAGAAAATACATTTCCTCACAGTTCGGGAATTGCAAGCTCAGCTTCAGGCTTTGGAGCTATTGCAAAATGTCTGATGGCATTGGATGAAGAGTTTTCAGGAAAAATTTCAGAAGAAGAATCTTTGAAAAAAGCTTCATTTCTGGCAAGATTAGGAAGCGGAAGTGCATGCAGAAGTTTATACAACGGGCTTGTTGTTTGGGGAGAAACCGAAGAAGTAGAAGGAAGTTCAGATCTGTTTGCTGTACAATATCCTGATACTGAAATTCATGATATATTTAAAAACTTCAACGATTGGGTTTTACTGATCCATGAGGGACAGAAAAGTGTTTCTTCAACGGTAGGACATGGTTTAATGAATACAAATCCTTATGCTGAAAGAAGATTTCAGGAGGCAAGAGAGAATTTCGTTCCAATGAAGAAAATTTTAAAGAAAGGTGATATGGAAAGCTTCATTACATTGGTAGAACATGAAGCGCTTACTCTTCATGCAATGATGATGATGAGTGATCCTGCATTTATCCTGATGAAGACCGGAACTCTTGAGGTTATTAATAAAATCTGGGATTTCAGAAAAGAAACCGGTTTACCATTATTCTTTACGCTGGATGCCGGTGCTAACGTACACTTACTATTTCCAAGCAACGGTTCAGAAGAAAAGATAAAGACATTTATTGAAAGAGAATTATTGCCGCACACTCAGAAGAATGGGGTAGTGAAGGATGTGATGAGGTTTTAAAGACAAATATAATAATCAATAGAAGTGGGTTTTAGCCCACTTTTTTTATTATTTATAAACCCAAATTTTATTTTGTCATTCCGTGGGAATCTAGAGTTCGTAAATAGTTTGATCCCTTAGTTTTTAAAATGGTTTAGATTCCTACGGAATGACAAAGTGTATGTTTTTATTTTTGAGAAATTACAAAAAATAGGTTTTAACTATATAAAAAACAAAAAATATCATCTAACGATCTAAGATCTGAGCCCCAAGCCGTATTTTGTCATTCCGTAGGAATCTCGACAAATAAGATAACAGCTTAAAAATCTATGTATATGTAACATAAAATGGATAAGGTACTATTATTTTTTCCTTATTTTTATTTTATAAATCAACCCCATGAATAAAATCTCAGCAATTCTCTTCGTATTCAGTAGCTTCTGCTTTGCACAACAGAATCAGGATATTGAAAAGCCTGTCCGGAATCTGTTTATTGGTATGAAAAATGCTGATCCCGTACTTCTTAAAAGTGTTTTTACAGAAAATGCAATTATGCAGACCATTACAAAAGACGGTATGGTGAAAAGTGATAGTGTCCAGGATTTTATTTTATCTATCTCTAAGTTTTCTGCAGGGGATTTGGAGGAGAAGATAATAATAGACGCTATTCATACTGATGGAAATCTGGCAAGCGTTTTTACACCATATTCTTTTTATCTGAAAGGAAAGTTTTCACATTGTGGGGCTAATAGCTTTCAGCTGGTTAAACAGAATGATGAATGGAAAATACAATATATTATTGATACCAGAAGAAAAGAAAACTGTAAAGAAATTAAATAATAAGAAAGAAAAAAATATAAAATGAAGATTCATCATATAGCGATTATCTGCTCAGATTATAAAGTATCAAAGCAATTCTATACAGAGATTTTAAATTTAAATATCATCCGTGAGGTGTACCGTGAAGAAAGGCAGTCTTATAAGCTGGATCTGGCGATTGGAGATCATTACGTTATTGAATTATTTTCATTTCCAGATCCTCCCAAAAGACCTTCCCGTCCGGAAGCGTGCGGTTTAAGACATCTGGCTTTCTCCGTTGAGAATGTAACAGAAAAAAGAAACGAATTGATAGAAAAAGGACTGACTTGTGAAGAAATCAGAATTGATGAATTCACTGGAAAAGAATTTTTCTTTACCCAGGATCCGGATCAGCTACCGCTAGAGTTTTATGAAATGTAAATTAATGTGCGTAGCCTGCAAAGAAGCTCACCGCCATGATAGCAAGAACAATTGAAGAAATGACTACATACACGTAGTCTTTTTCTTTTAAATAGCCAATTAAAGCGAAAATAATTCTCATCAAAGGGGTGAAAATCAACAACAGAATTCCCAATTGAATGATCGCAACACCTTCTCCTTTGCATAAAGAATCCCAAAACTGACCCCAAACTTTCTCAGAAGAAGTACCTACCACAAGACTTGAATATTTCTCAGGCATTACAAAACCTTCTGTGAACAATTTGATAAAACCTATCAGCGATGTTGCTACAGATAGAATAACGCCTAATCTCAAAAGATTTCCTACGGAGCGGTTCAGATCAACGTCTGTAAAATTCTTTTTCATTATCTGAAGCTTTTGTTGATACCGTTATACATCATGTAAATGGAAAGAATGGTAATAACGATTGCAAAAAATACTTTTAGTTTTTTGGTCTTTGATACCATCAGGGTTTTTGATCCTATGAAACTTCCTATTACAACCCCAATCAATACAGGAGCTACAATTACCGGAATGATTTCACCTCTCTGAAAATAAATCAGAGCACTTGCCACGGCAGTAACCCCAATCATAAAATTGCTGGTTGTAGTAGAAACTTTGAAAGGCAGTTTCATCATATTATCCATTGCCAATACTTTCAACGCTCCGGAACCTATTCCTAAAAGCCCGGACATTGCTCCGGCAAACATCATCATAAAGAATCCGGGAACGGTATTTCTTGCAGAATAATGTTTTAAAACTCCTTTATCAGGAAATGTTCCGTATAATTTTAATTTTTCCTCTAAACTTCCTTTGATCAAGGGTTCCTGGTGGTCAGGTTTTCCTTTAAGATTTAAAACAACGGTCAGAAGAAGGATACTTGCGAAAATAATTCCGATTGTATTTGGATTAAGCATTCCTGAAACCAGGGCACCTACAATGGCACCGGCTGTGGTTGCTATTTCAAGAAACATCCCGACTCTCATATTGGTAAAACCTTCTTTTACGAAAGCTACAGCAGCACCGGAAGAAGTTCCGATTACAGAGATAAGAGAAGCGCCGATGGCATAATGCATTGGAACGCCAAAACCTAGCGTTAATAAAGGAATAATGATAACTCCCCCTCCCAGCCCTGTAAGTGAGCCTAAAAGACCCGCAGAAATAGCGCCAAAGAAGAGTATGATGATTTCTGACATACTACAATTAATGCTACAAATATAAAATTATTGTAGTAGTCTGCCAAACATTTGAAAAAGATAAATTTAACGTATTTTTGTATGCATGAAAAGTGAAATGAAACTATTTTATGTCATCCTTGGGGCAACCCCTAAAGGACGTAATATTGAACAGCACGATGTGTTTTTCGGGATTGCAGAAAGTCTAAAAGACTTGGTACCTGATATGAAAGACTTCTGGAAAGAGGCAGAAGGTAAGATCCATTTGGACTGTCATCAGGAAGTGAGATTTGCTGACGGGTATGAAGTGAAGATCGTTGAAAAAGGAGAGGCAGTATCTGAAAATCAGTTGTTTTTCCTTAATTTGGGCGGATATAAACCCGGTTTTTTTGAAGAGTTCCATGAGCAGCATTTAATGGTGGGGCAATCAATGGGTGAAATTGTAAAGAGAGCAAAAGCTACGGATTTTTATCAGACGATGGGATTTGAAGGAGCTGTAAGCCATATTGATGATAAACATGGAGTAGATATTGATGATATCTTCAATGTGAGTGATATTCTTCCGGCTGCCATGAAAGAGAAATATTCTATCATCCTTACAAAATCTGATGCTGAAAATCAGAAGAATCCAATGGGATTAGGATATTTAAAAATTGATAAAATTCAATAAGCGTAAATCTAATAAAAATAAAAAATGAAAATAGGAATTCTGGGAGGCGGACAGCTGGGAAGAATGTTGATACAAAGTGCGTTGAAGTATGATGATGAGTTTTATACTCTGGATCCGGCTTCTGATGCACCATGCCATAATATCTCATATTTTACGCAGGGAAATTTCAATGATTATGAAACCGTTCTGAACTTTGGAAAAGATAAAGACGTTGTAACCATTGAAATAGAACACGTAAATGCTGATGCATTGGCAGAACTGGAAAAACAGGGAATCAGAGTGGTTCCGAATGCCAATATTATTAAAACTATTCAACAGAAAATTCTTCAGAAGGAATTTTATAAAGCACACAATATTCCAAGCCCGGAATTCCAGGTGGTTTGGAATAGTGATGAAAAGATCATCATGCCTTTGCCATTCGTTCAGAAAATGAATACCGGCGGATATGACGGAAAAGGGGTTCAGGTTATTAAAACAGAAGACGATTTCCAGAATCTATGGAAAGAAGCATCTGTGATCGAAAACATGGTCGATATTGACAAAGAACTTTCTGTAATAGTGGCAAGAAATGAAAAAGGGGAAACCAATACTTTTCCTGTAACAGAAATGGTTGCCGATCCTAAATTGAATTTATTGGATTTCAATGTGTGTCCGGTTTTGTTAACAGAAGATGTTCAGGAGCAAATCGATGCAATTACAGAGAAGTTTTTGAACGCAGTAAATTCTCCGGGACTTTTTGCCATTGAATTATTCCTTGATAAAGAAGGAAAAGTTTGGGTGAATGAAACAGCACCAAGATTACATAATTCAGGGCATCAAACTCAGGAAGGAAATACCAATTCACAATTTGAACAGATGTACCGTGTGGTAAAGAATCTTCCTTTAGCAGATACGGATGCCATTACTTACAGTGGAATGCTGAATCTGGTAGGAGCAGAAGGCTACTCCGGAAAGGTAGTGTACGAAGGAATGGAAGATGTTCTTAAATTACCGGAAACTTATGTTCACCTATACGGAAAAACAGAAACCAAGCCTGGAAGAAAAATGGGGCACATCAATGTTCTTGCAGATTGCAGAGAAGAGTTGATGGAAAAGCTTGTGAAAGTGAAGGGGATGGTAAGAGTAATTTCAGAATAACTGAATTAAAATATATAAAATAGCTGTAGTGTTTTCTACAGCTATTTTTGTTTTTCTATTTTTCTCAGATTCCAAAATTATCTGCTGAATTTGCTCAATCAGTGAGAGACATTTTTAAAATGGAATTTCCAATATTCTCTTTTTATACTCACCTTTTTCAATAATGAAAAGTCCTGTATAAGTTCCTGCACCCTCAGAATTCAGCATGGAAATGTATAAAATATCATTGATGCGGTCATAATAACAAGTTGTATTTTTATTATCAACCTGAAACAGATTTTCAATCTCTTTGGTTGGAATTTGAACTGTTTTGTTGCCAATTTGCGCCGTGATAGAAAGATAATGTGTCTTAGGAATAGTTCCGTCTAATCCCCAAACCTGTTGTTCTTTATAATAATCCCCATTCAGCGTTGAGGTGAAGTCTTTTTCATTTTCCTTAAAATTAAATTTTCCGGAAGTGATATTTACTTTAATATTTCCTGATTTAAAAATTGCTTTGTTGGCATCACGAACCGTTGGCGGAACAGATTCATACGATTTTATATATTTCAGTCTTGAATTATGAACATACCCATTGCTTACATTAGCCCAATTCTTATTGTCAGGCTCAAATATATAGACAATCTCATCCGAATTAAGCTTTCCGATGATTTTACTGTTTGCATCTGCATTTTCCCTTACGTTTACATAGCCGTCTTTATCTACAATTTTTGCAAACTGAGCAAATGATAATTGTACACTTAAAGCTGATACTAAAAGGAATATCTTCTTTGTTTTCAATGAATTTTAATTTTAAACAAAATTAGACTTATTATTTGAAAGTTGAAAGTTGAAAGTTGGAAGCTGGAGGCTGGAAGTTACTTAAAGGCAAATAACTTCCAGCTTCTTTTCTTCCTTACTTAAATATCTTCTGAATCACATTTCCAATCTCCATGAAATCTCCGTGATTACCTACAGAACGTATTTCAGGGCTGTTTTTATCATATTCGGAGAATGGGAATATTAACAGGTAATTATTATCACTCAGATGTCTGTTTAGCATTTCAGGGATAAGTCTCATTCTAGGAATATAAGACTGCATTCCACGTTTTGCCATAAAAATGATAAGCGCTTCATCATCTTTCAGCTGAGTTGCTGTTCTTTCACCATCCTGCCATGTATTCATGATGATGAATTCTGCTTCTATATTGGCTTTTTTAATAATCTTCTGAAGGATATCCAAAATATTTTCAGGAGCATAAAACACAATGGTTGCACCTGAATTTCTGGCAATATTCCAAACTCTTAAAAGGGCATGGAAGAATCCTGCTTCCTTATGTGCATTTTCAGGAATCATCACCGCATATCTTTTAATAGTTGAAAGAGGTTGTGCAGCATGATATACCAATACGTTTACATCATCATTCTGAAGATAACCATTGTAAAGATTATATACAAAAGAAGGAGAGAACCCTTTTTCATCCTCCAGTCCGATGATAAGATCAGTGACTTTCTGTTCTTTAATCACATTATTAACTCCATTGATGACGTCATTGTCGTATCTTTTGAGAGCTTGTAATTTCACATCTGCCGCTGCTGCGGTGTCTGCTGCCTGGTGTAGTAATTTTTCAGCATTCTTTACTGAAGACTCATTTTTATCTTCATTGATGACATTTAAAGCAAATAAATCTTCCGTATTGGAGTGGGCTTTGATCAGAATTCCAAGATTCACCATTCTTTCAACGGTTTCTTCGTGATTGATTGCGAGTAAGATATTTTCCTCTTCATGGCTGTTTCCGGAAACGGTATCTTCATTATCACTTTCAGCAATTTTTTGAGCACTAGCCATAGAGATGAAAGATGAAATGGTACATGAAATAAGGATCAATAGAATACTTCCGTTCAGTACATGTTCGTTTAATAATCTTACAGGTTCTCCCGTTTCAGTTTCAGAAAGGATAATGTTATAACCTACCATTACAGAAGCAAGTGTTGCTGCCGCAGACGCAGAACTTAATCCGAAGATCAGTTTTCCTTCTTCTTTAGTAAGCCTGAAGGTTTTTTGAGTAGCAATTGCAGAAAGATATTTTCCTCCGATAGAAGCTACAAGCATGATTCCGGCAACCTCAAGAGTTTCCCAGCTTTTGAAAAACACTTTGAAATCAATCAACATTCCCACACTGATCAGGAAGAAAGGAATAAAGATGGCGTTTCCTACAAATTCTACTCTGTTCATCAGAGAAGAGGTATGAGGGATAAGTCTGTTTAAAGCAAGTCCTGCAAAGAAAGCCCCGATGATAGCTTCTACACCTGCAAGCTCAGCAAGCATTGCTGCAAGATAAATCATCACCAGTACAAAAATATATTGGGAGATTTTATCATCAACTCTTTTAAAGAACCAACGTCCTATAATTGGGAAAACAATAAGTACAATCAATGCAAAAACAATAAATGATACGGATAATTTAACCCAAAATTCTGTTCCCACATCTCCCTGAGACATTCCTACAATCACGGCAAGTACCAATAAGGCAAGAATATCTGTAATCATGGTACCTCCAACCGTAATATTGACGGCTTTATTTTTCGCAATTCCCAATTTACTTACCAATGGATAGGCGATAAGAGTATGAGAAGAGAAAAGACTCGCAAATAATATGGAAGTCAACATAGAGAAATGAAGCAGGTAATACCCACCCAGATATCCTAATACAAACGGGACAATAAATGTATAAAGCCCGAAGGTGAGACTTTTCCATTTGTTTTTCTTGAAATCTCCCATATCAATTTCCAGCCCGGCGAGAAACATGATATATAAAAGTCCTGTAGTTCCCGTCACTACAATACTGCTGTCTCTTGACAAAACATTAAATCCGTTAGGACCAATGATGGCACCCGCGATGATAAGCCCGAGCAAGTGGGGAACTTTAATTTTATTTAGTAATAAAGGAGCTGCAAGGATGATGACGAGTACCAATAGGAACTTCAGCACCGGATCTTCTATAGGAAGACTCAGATTGTGTATACTCAGTAAAATCATATGTGTTTATTTTGTGGAACGTACTAATTCAACAGAGAACTTAGCTGTGCAGCCGTCAGAAGTGATAGTTCTGGTTCCCTTGATTTTGTTGTCAGAGATATCATTAAGAAGAACACTCATTTCGACATTCTTTTTAGCAGTAGAATCTGTTTTGAAAGAAAGCTTGATCTCATTATTTTCAAACTTGCCAGAATAAAGTCTTACCAGATTATTGTTGTTTATGATCTTGGTAATAGGTTGTGTAGAATCATTATCGAATTCCCAAAGGTCTGTACGCTGATCACCTACTGCATAATCGCTGCAATTGGATTCTGTACAGATTACTTTTCCGTTCCAGGCTCCGGAAATCTCAGCAGGCCATACCGCTACTTTTACCGAATCTTTTTTGGTGAAAATGCTGTCTCTCATTTTTAGGAGCGACTGATATTCAGATTCTTTCTTAGCAAATATTTTTTCCTTTTCTAATAATTGTTTTTCTCTGTCCGTCAGGTTCTTCTCCTTTTCCTTATAATCACAGCTTACCAAAAGAACTGAAGCTGCAAGAAGGATAAAAAATGTGTTTTTAAGCATAGTGTATAGGTTGAGTATACAATATAAGAAAAAAATAAAAATAAGGCAAATTAACCTCTGATGAACTTCATAGAACTGCAGATTTTAGCCACTAATGCACGAATAAATACCACAATCCGAAACAATTATCTGTTTAATAATTTGATATTTTTTAACCACATAAACATGCTAATGCAGTGAAAATTATTTATCCGTGGTACTAAATAAGCAGTATACAATTTTATCGTAGATAAAATCTTTGCGTCTTAAAAAATTATGCAAGGAATTTTATTTGCGCCTTTGCGTAATCCAATATTAAATTATGCAACCTTTTGCCTCTTGAACATTTCCGGTTTGTAATTAATGATAAAAACACCACAAATAATGAGTGCCGTCGCAATAATAAACTTAAAAGAAATCTGTTCATCCATAATCAGCCAACCCAGAAAAATAGCAATGATCGTATTGATATAAGCTAATATGGAAACTTGTACCGGAGAAATCTTAGTGAGCGCATAGTGGAAAGCAAAAAAGGCAGCTACCGATCCAAAAATAGAAAGATACAACATTGCCGAAATACTTTTCAATGTCCAGTTTCCAAAATTATAATTTTCAGAAAACAGAAAAGCAAAGATGATCTGAACAATCCCTGCAAATAAGAACTGATAAAACAGGTTTAAGGTAATATTACCACTCTGAATATTCAGCTTTTTGGTGAAAATGGTTCCTGAAGCCCACCCTGAAATGGCACAGAAAAGGAAAAGCATTCCGGTTCTGTAATCTGGGTTTGCAAGGTCTTTAAGCCCATCCCAGAAAACGAAAAGGACACCGCTGAAACATATCAGAACTCCTGCCATAGCGCGAAGACTGAATTTTTGTAAACCAATAGCAAGACTTCCGAGAAATACCAGAATAGGGGCACAGGCACTGATAAGTGATGCAAGACTGCTTGATACACTTTCTTCAGCTACAGTTACCATTCCATTGGCTATGATCAGCATCAGTGAAGAAAAGATAATCTGATATTTAAGATTTTTCCAGCCGATCCATTTGAACTCTTTTCTGGAAAGAAGTACGAAAAGCATTATGATTGAAGCAAAAAGCTGACGAATTCCGGCAACAAACCATGCAGGAATAGTTTCTACGGCAATACGGATGGCTAAAAATGTGGTTCCCCATACAATAGCAACAGTAAGGACGGCAAAAATAAGTTTATAATCTTTCAAGGGAAAAAAGTAGTGTAACGTGCAAATTTACCTGTTTAAAATTAAATGCTATGGATGCAGTTGCTTTATTTTTTACAGGTACAGATTTTGGAAAAAGTGAATTTTTATACTGTTATTAAAAATGTGGTTGATTATTTAAATCTATTGTTGGTTTTTGATTTGTATTTTAAAATTTAATTTTAAATTTTAACTGCAGTTTTAAATTTTTTATCTTTGAACATCTAATAAAAATTGAAGATGGTAGGTATTATTATGGGCAGTCAGAGTGATCTGCCGATCATGGAACAGGCTGCGAATTTCCTTAAAAGCCTTGAAATTCCATATGAATTGACTGTAGTTTCAGCACACAGAACACCGGAAAGAATGTTCGACTATGCAAAAACGGCTCAGGAAAGAGGGCTTAAAGTAATTATTGCAGGAGCTGGAGGAGCTGCACACCTTCCGGGAATGGTAGCGAGCTGTACAACGCTTCCAGTAATTGGTGTACCGATTTTATCAAGTAATTCTATTGACGGATGGGATTCTGTTTTGTCTATTCTTCAGATGCCGGGTGGAATACCTGTGGCGACAGTAGCTTTAAACGGAGCCTTGAATGCCGGAATTTTAGCAGCAAAAATTTTAGGAAGTGGTAACGAAGAGGTTGCAGAAAAACTTCAGCAATACCAGGATTCTTTGAAAGATAAAGTTTTAAGAACAGTGGATGATATTAAAAACCAACATCCTAATCATTTTGATAAATAGTTTTCAACTTAAATAAAAAAGCTCCGGTTTTCGGAGCTTTTTTATTTATCTTATTCCTGAAGCATATTGTCTCTAGTATTTTTCTGGACTGCAATAGCGCCGAAAAGAGCCAAAAGGAAGGCAAATGCATAAAATCCTTTTTCACTCGGAAGTATGGTAGCGTTCCAAAGCCCGATGGCAAGTAATACGATGGAAGATAAGGTGGCAAACCAGCAAATTCCATAGTAAATATCAGTTACCTGAATGTTTTCTAATTTATCACGGACAGCTTTCTGTAAAGAAACAACTGCAAATAAACCGTATAATAAGATGGTAAAATAATAGCCTTTTTCATTTAATTGCATTTCTGCTCTTGCAAGACCCACAATGTAACCAATCATTCCTGCTCCCAACGCGACCCATGATGCTGCAACGAATGCATTCGATACTCTTTGTTTTTTCATGTATTAATGTTTTGTTTAAAAAGCTAAATATATTCATTTTTTGCTAATTTCACTATAATGCTGAAAAAATATGGGTAAAATACGGATTGGAATAAAAAATAAAATTATTTTTTGATAGATTTCGGCTAAAGCCTGATGGATGGTTATTTTAATCTAAAACGGACTAAAGTCCGTTCCTATTGAATGCTGGAGCTTATTGTTGGTGTTGAAAATTTATATTATGAGATTTTTCTAGCCCCGATAGCAGCGGTTACCCCGGAACATGAGTTGGAAGGTGTAGGATAGGATGGGGTAGGTATTGGGGTGAGGAGTATGAGCGTATAGCGGGAAACAGCTTCTAATAAAAAAACTCCCCTTAAATAGAGAGTTATATAGTGAATTTTGATTTTTACAGAGAGGTATATTCATAATCATATTGAACAATCGGCTTTCCATCGTTGTCTTTTCCTATAGCTTTTACAGGAAATCCATAGCCATTATACTCATAAGCGTAAGTAATGGTTTTATCAGATTGCCACGTTCCATTATTGTTAGAGCTGTTCTTATCTATAGTACAGTTGTTTTTACTTAAAACATCTGATTTTCCCACTATAATTTTCAGATACTTATTGAGATTTGTGTATGGATTTAGCTTATTATCATATGAGTAATCGTTTCTTACACTAAAACTTGAATTTCCTTTAATGTGAATAGTATATATTAAGACATTATCTCCATAGTAAGAGTACAATTCATTTGTAGTGCTCGTACAATCTGCTGAATTGCAAATTCTGGAAGAAGAAAGTTTACCCTGAGCATTATAACTGTACTCGTAAGTTCCGTTATAATCTGCAGTTGTAGAAACTCTTTTGTTGCTTACCAGTTGATCCCCGTTGTAATTAAATTCTGAATAATATTTCAGCTGTTGTTGGTTATTATAGGTATTTGATTTTATAGGCTTTCCGTTACTATATTCAAAAGTAGTAGATCCTTCTTGTGATTGCATTTTCACAAGTTGTGCCTGATTGTTGTAAGAAAATGTCTGAATGTTGCCTTGTGGGTTCCCGGGAAGATCCAGATAGGTAGTTGTAACTTTACTTAAGAATAATGTTTGAGCGGAAGGAGTATCGTTCGGGGAATTGATAGGAGTATCGTCGTTACTGCTGCTGCAGCTATTTAAGAATACAGTTGTACCTATCAATCCCAGAAATAAAAAGTTTTTCATGTAGTTTTTTGCAAAAATAGAAAATGTTTTGACAATAAAAATCCCACTATTTCAAAATAGTGGGATTTTATCATATTTTTATGAATCTTAATATCTGTAGTACTCAGGTTTGAATGGACCTTTTACGTCTACTCCGATATACTCAGCCTGCTCAGGAGAAAGAGTTTCAAGCTCTACGCTTAATTTCTTAAGGTGTAAAGCAGCTACTTTTTCATCTAAGTGCTTAGGAAGCATGTATACTTCGTTTCCATAAGCTTCAGAGTTGTTCCAAAGTTCGATCTGAGCCAAAGTTTGGTTAGAGAAAGAGTTAGACATTACAAAACTTGGGTGTCCAGTTGCACATCCTAAGTTTACCAATCTTCCTTCTGCAAGGATGATGATTTCTTTTCCTTCTACAGTGTAGATATCAACTTGAGGTTTAACTTCAGATTTTGTAGAACCGTAGTTTTCGTTTAACCAAGCCATATCGATTTCGTTATCGAAGTGACCGATGTTACAAACGATAGCTTTATCTTTCATTTTAAGGAAGTGCTCTCCTCTTACAATGTTAAAGTTACCAGTTGTAGTGATTACGATATCAGCATTATCTACTACAGTATCTAATCTTTTTACTTCATAACCGTCCATTGCAGCCTGAAGCGCACAGATTGGGTCAATTTCAGTAACTGTAACGATAGAACCAGCTCCTCTGAAAGATGCAGCAGTACCTTTACCAACGTCTCCGTATCCGCAAACTACAACTCTTTTTCCAGCTAACATTACGTCTGTAGCTCTTCTTACAGCATCTACTGCAGATTCTTTACATCCATATTTGTTATCGAATTTAGATTTAGTTACTGAATCGTTTACATTGATTGCAGGCATTACTAAAGTTCCATTCTTCATTCTTTCATAAAGTCTGTGAACTCCGGTAGTTGTTTCTTCAGAAAGACCTTTGATATCTTTTGTGAATTCAGGGTATTTATCAAAAACCATGTTTGTTAAATCTCCACCATCATCCAAAATCATGTTTAATGGTTTTCTGTCTTCTCCAAAGAATAAAGTCTGCTCAATACACCAGTCGAATTCCTCAGCATTTAAACCTTTCCAAGCATAAACCGGAATTCCTGCAGCAGCAATAGCAGCAGCAGCGTGATCTTGTGTAGAGAAAATATTACAAGATGACCAGGTAACTTCAGCTCCTAAAGCTACCAATGTCTCGATAAGCACAGCCGTTTGGATGGTCATGTGAAGACATCCAGCGATTCTTGCTCCTTTAAGCGGTTGAGATGGTCCGTATTCTTCACGGATAGCCATCAAACCTGGCATTTCTGCTTCTGCAAGGGTAATTTCTTTTCTTCCCCATTCTGCAAGGGAGATATCCTTAACTTTATAAGGAACGTATTGCGTTGTAGTACTCATATGTAATGAATAATTTTTAATTCAAGTGATTACGAAAGGCAAAATTACAATTTATAATTAAGATAAAAAAACGACAAATGAATTTCAGTTTCATGAGATTAAACATAGCTTAAAATTATTTAGTCTTAATCTAAATAATTACTTTTATCTCATAAAATATATCTTATGAATCATACACATACAGAGAAAAAAGCAAAGCCTGTAGCTCCAAAAGTAAAGGAACTTATTGAACGTACAAAGAGTGTTATTTTAGCCACTGTAGATGCAGAAGGAAATCCTAATTCCAGCTATGCACCATTTGTACAGGTAGAAAATACGTTTTATATCCTGGTTTCTTTCATGGCAAAACATACCAAAAACCTTTCGGAAGGAAGAAAAACTTCTGTTATGTTTATTGAAGATGAATCTGCTACCAAACAAATATATGCACGTGAACGTCTGACATTGGAGGCTTCAACTTCACAAATAGAAAGAGACTCTGAGACATGGAATACAGTTATCACAAAATTGAAAGAGAATCACGGAAAAGTAGTGGATGTTATTTCTGAAATGGGAGATTTTATTCTTATTGCTTTGCAACCGGTAAAAGGTTCTTATGTGAACGGATTCGGAAGTGCTTATTTTGTGGATGCCAATCTGGAAATTATTGAACATAGAAATGATGTAAATCATCAGTCTAAATAGATAATATGGGGCTGGAAGAGGGAAGCTGGAGGCTATCGATGTTAAATGAAGTAGAAAACCAACTTTTGAATGACTTTTCTAAATAAGTTTGCCTTTGTTTTTATCAACAGATAGAAACTTCCATCTTCCAACCTTTTTCACTATTTTTGTCCAATAAAAAAACAATGCCCCTTTACCGAGATTTTTCTGATGATAATGCCACTATTCTGGTTTGGAAATATGATGAAAGTGAAGAACTTGATATCAATGAATTACTGGAGCCGGAAAATGCTGAGAAAGTAAAGGATTACCACCCTAAAAAGCTATTGGAGGTATTGATGGTTCGTAAACTTCTTAAAGGTTTAAAACCAGACTCTAAAATTCTATACAAAGAAAGAGAGCCATTTCTTTCTCCTAATGACGCGGAAATTTCCATCACCCATTCATTTCCTTTTGCAGCCATTGCTATTTCTAAGAATAAAATAGGAATAGACGTTGAAAAATTTAATCCTAAAATTTTAAGGGTAATTGATAAGTTTACCTATGAAAATGAAAGGGGCTTCATTCCTGAGGACAAGGCTGATACTTTTTACACTATTATCTGGAGTGTAAAAGAGAGTATGTATAAAATTCATCATTCTAAGTACTGGTCTTTAAAGAAAAACTATGAAGTAAAGCCTTTTGAGCTGAAACACCTTCATAAGATCAGCTGCCGGGTTTATGATGAGCAGTTTTCAGACGAATTTAAAGCAAGAGTGGAGTTTTTTGATGACTATTGCTTTACGATTGTGGAGGAGTAGTGTGTTTTTCACTTCTGTATTTTTCAATCACTTTTCTTTGTTCCTTTGCTACATCATAGATCAGTTCAAGGATGTCGTGAATGTTCTTAAGCTCTGTTAAATGTGAAATTTTATCAGGATCTCTTCTGTCAACAATATCGTTTTCTTCAATTTCGGTCTTCCTTTTCGTAAGCATATCTTCAATAGAAGAATCTTCCGGTTCAAGGCGGCTTTCCATTTTAAGGGTTTCGTCAATGTCATCACCATTCAGCAAAGTGGAAACCTGCTGCATTTCTGCTTCTATTTTTCGGCTCCAGCTTTCTGCATCAATTTCCGGATACTGTTCGTTGTTTTTAGAGTATTGAGACAACGAAGCGGTGTAAGCTGTGATCAGGTGTGATGTTGCTACAAACTGATGAACAACTTCCAGTTTTTTCTGCTGATTTTTAGGATCGGAAATCATTCGTTGGAAATTATCCGAGAGGTTTGCCAAAGAAATAATAGCATTTTTTCTTTTTACTTTATAATCTTCAATATCAAAATCTCCTTTCAGAAATTTTGACATCACACTTTGGAAATAAATAAGGTTGTCCGCCGCCGATTTTTTCATCAGATCAAGATTCTGCGTATGTTCCCAAACAGGTAATACAATATAAGACACGGCAAATGCAATAATTCCGGCAATGGCTGTATCAACAATTCTGTCTTTAAAGATGATATTTACTTTTCCCGGATTTAAGAAATTAAAGCTTAAGAAAACATAAATTGTCATAAATAAAACTGCCCAAAAATATCGTCCTTTCAGAAAACTGAAACACATGATCATACTGATCAGAAGGATGGCAAGCAATATACTGTTGATATGTATAAAATGCAGGATAATATAAGCAATTGTAGCCCCAGTGACTGTTCCGTAGAGACGAAGAAGGTTTCTTTTTTTAGTAATGGAATAAGCGGGTTTTAAGATCGCTGTAATGGTAATTAATATCCAGTAGGTATGTCCTAATCCCAGAAAATCAAACATAGAGAAAAGATACCCCAGAAACAAAGCTGTTGTAATTCTGATAGCATGACGGAAATGAGATGAAGATAATGAGATATTATTCCTTAAAACCTTAGAGTTAAGTTTCGGCTCATTAGGCATGAATTTTTTCAAGTCTAACCCGGTGGATAAACTTTTAGCAAGCTTTACATTTTGTGAAAATACTTTATAAATCTCGTTGATTTCCTTTGTGATTTCATTGATACGCATTAAAATCTGACGTAAAACCATGAAATTTTCCAGGCTATCCGGAGAAAGTTGTTTATTTCTGAGCTCGAAGTAATTATAATTAAGATTCTTTAATTCTAGCTCCAGATTAAACATTGGCTTTGCTCTTGTTCCGCTTTGAAGGGCAATACCAATATTGGTAATCTCTTCTGCTAAAAGATTCAGATAATCATGGATATTAACCAGAATCATGCTGTCATCAAAGCTTTGCTGCAACTTTTGATAATCACTTTCAGAAGTCATGAGCTTTTCATGAAGGTCCATAGAATTTAGAAACATCAACATTAATAAACGGCTGGTGGTCGTTGATTCATTGACAATGGTTCTTGTTTTGAAAACGGTTTCTCTGGTTTCTTCCTGAAGGTTTTTTATTTCAATCTGTTTGGCAATAACCTGAATGGTAAGTTTGTCAAAATCGGGATTCTTTTGATAGTAATTTGCTTTTATTTTTAAAAACTCTGCAAGCTGAAGATAGTTTTCACCTATCATCTGTCCGGCAAGTTTATACGGTCTAATAGTAGTTACTATAAGGAAAATGAGCAGGAACCATATACAGCCGCTGGCAAAGATCAGTAAGCTTTTCAGAATGTCATTTCCGGTAAGATGACCGTCAATAAAGATAGCGAGTACAACAAGTGATAGAGATCCTACCGCAGCTAGTCTTTGTCCATAGACGCCAATCAGAGAAAAGAACATTCCGAATATAAGGATCTCGAGGATTACGAATATCTTGAAGTTCATCACAAGACTTGCAATAGATGCTACAAATACAAAGCAGCAAATGGCAAAAGCAAGAGCATTTCTTCTTCTGATAAACGGTCCGGGCTGATCGGTAAGTGCTACAAAACTGGTTCCAAGAGGGAAGAGGAAATATTCTTTTAAAATACCAAAGTGAGCAAGAACTAAACAAGGTAGAACAGTCGCTAATGTAATTCTGATTGCAGAATACAGGTACTGACTGGTTACAAATTTTTTTAGCTCTGCCGAATAGTTCATACTACAAAAATAGCTATTGAATTTAACAAAATCGCCATAAAGGAGAGACTTTTGTAAACTTAAATATTATTTTTATTTAATAATGATATTTCGGAAAGTGAAAATTGAATTTTTGCTTCGCAAAATAAAGAGTGAATATCCGTTTTGCCATAGAAATTGACGAGCGTAGCAGATTGAAGATTCAGAATTTTATTTTGTCATGATTTATTTTCAATAAAAAAGCCTCATGTAATATTAATGAGGCTTTATATAGTTGTAGTGAATCTTAACGTTCGTTGTTGGAAGTTTCATCTCCGATGTTCCAGGTAAGCCCGAAACGAAGTGTGTTATCCAGTGCACTGTTCACTTTTGACATATTGATCAGATAAGAAAGATCTAATCCAAAAGAGCGGTACTTCAATCCGATACCTGCTGTAGCGAACTGTCTTGCTCCCTGTTCTTCACTTTCATGGAAGTAACCTCCTCTTACAGAAAATGCATTGTCATATGAATATTCTAAAGCACCACTATACATGATACTGTTTTTGTTCTTGAATGATTTTCCGATACCTGCCATTGGACCTACGTTTGGAATTGCGTATATAGGTTTTCTGTTGGCATCTACTCCTGCATATTCAGATCCAGGAACTAAAAGCTTGGAACCTTCTACGGTAAGCCCAACTCTGTTTAAATCGTCAAGATACATATCATATCCGATACCTAATCTAGCCATAGTAGGAAGGTAAGATCTAGATTCTTCATTTCCGGTATAGTCTAGTTTCGGACCTAAATTTTGTACTGCAAAACCAGCGTTTAATTTACCGTCATATCCTCCAAAACTGGAAAATCTTTCAGAAGAATAGTATCCTGAAACATCTACAGCAAAAGAGTTTGCTGCTTTAAGTGTAGTATCTGTGTTGAATCCTCCGGCTAAGTCTGAACGGATAAATCTACCTGTTACAGCCATTGAGTAGGAATCAGAAAGTTTCAAAGCATAGGCAACATCAATTGAGAATTCATTAGGCTTTGATACCCCCATCGAAGCAACATCCGAGCCTACAAGCTGAGTCAGGTCTACCTGTCCCATATTAAAATAGTAGATACTCGCTGAGATGGTGGATCTTTCATCCTGTCCCAGGAATTTATGGAATGCTCCGTATAATAAGAATACATCATTGGTTAGTTTTCCCATATATGGAGTGTAGTTAAGCCCGATGGAAGAACTTGTTCTGCTAAAAGGATATTTAGCTGCATTCCAGAATTGTGAAAATGCATCAGGAGAGGTTACCACCCCTTGATCTCCCATACCTCCTGATCTTGCGTCTGGTGCAATCCTTAGGAAAGGAGCTCCGGTAAGTACAGGGTTTATTTTTCCTAAATCTTGCGAATAGCCTAGAAAACCAGCACTTAACCCAAATCCTAAAAGCAGTTTAGTAGTTAAATTCATATGTTGTCTTTTATATATTATCAGTTTTTTATTAATATTATTATCTATGTATTATCTAATTATTTCAAAAGTACCATTTTTTCTACAGCTGTAGCGCTTCCTTTGCATTTTTCTTGATTCTGACTTTTTGCAAATATCTTAAAAATATATGTACCTTTTGCTACTGTAGCTCCAAAATCATCTCTTCCGTCCCATTCTATTGCCTGGCGAGGAGTCCTGAAGCCTTGCAGGAATGGTTCTGCAACCACCGGTTGAGATAGAGTTCTTACCAATCTTCCGGTAATTGTATAGATCTGTACATTCACATCCAATATATCATCACAATTATGCTCAAACTGAATATACGTCTTATTGGTAAATGGATTTGGCCAGTTCAGCGGACGGTTGATCGTCAGATGTTGGTCAGATTCATCCTTAACCTCAAAGTTTAACGTAGCAGTTGTAGAATTATTGTTTATATCCCAAACTTTAAATGTTAATTGGTGCTGTCCTATAGCAAGATTTCTGAATGGATAAGTCACATTTCCTTTCTGGTAGTCGGCAAGACTTGGATTTAAACATCCGTTTCCTTCTCCTGAAGCATAAAAATCATTAAGAATAACCGTATTGATAATCTGACCATCCAGATATACTGTAATATCATGACCAATACCTGATCCTGTAGAGTTGATTCCGGTATCATCAGTAAGGCATGCGAGAAGCATCGGATTCTG
This sequence comes from Chryseobacterium artocarpi, assembly GCF_001684975.1. Lineage (GTDB taxonomy): Bacteria > Bacteroidota > Bacteroidia > Flavobacteriales > Weeksellaceae > Chryseobacterium > Chryseobacterium artocarpi. The sequence continues at coordinate 107,565 of NZ_MAYH01000001.1, forward strand.
ATTGGTAATTCCTCCGTCTGCAAAATTGGTATTATTCATATAGAGCTTTACCTTTGGAGGCTGGTTGTCATTTACACCGTTAGGGTTGATATCACCTACTTGTACAGACTGATTATTGAATACATCCGTTACTTTATTGTCTGCATATCCTAATATTCTTCCTTCTCCTACTGCATAATTAATGTCTTTAGGAACATAAAATTCTGCGGTGAAGACTCCGTTTACAGCCATACCGGATGCTTTTACAATTGGGCTTCCTTCTTCAGTATACTGTAAGATAGGAGAGAGGCTTCCATTATTATTAAGGGTCTTTTTGTTAAGTCTTTTATCAAAAATATTGATTGAAACTTTTCCGTTGAATGTATTATTTAAAGTTCCGTTAGGGTTGTTTATGTGTCCTTTTACTTTAACGAAGTCTAAACCTCTGATCAATCCTGGTACCGGAGTTTCAATATCATCAATAACCAATAATCTTTGAGGTCTGCTTAGTGTCATAGCAGGATCACCAAGGAAGTTTACTCTTAAATGGTTGGCATTAGGACCTTTTTCTTTTTTTGCATTTAAATGAGCATATCCAAGTGTATTAAACTCATCATTTGTCAGTTTAAAAATATTCTTGGTAAAAACATCTGTGAAAGTTCTACCGTAATCAATACCAATAGCACGGCTGGAAGTAATCATTGCCGCAGGACCACCTTGCTTAAGTTTAATAAACTGTTCTCCTGCGGAATTAGTAGCAGGTTCATCCCATAAAGTAAATTCACAGGTTATGGTAGATACAAGTGGGAATCTGCTGTATACATTGGAGAAGTTATTAGAATTCTGAATCTCAGTGCTGGTAAGTACCCTTTCCTGTGCCCAACCGTTGATTCCTCCATGCCCGAAATAGAATAGGTATAAACTATTTCCTATACTATTTGATATTGCTTGGTTAACCTGCGGATATCTTGGACCTCCAGATGTACTTTGTACCGTAAATGCATCCTGATACAGTTTCTTTACATTATATTCTTTTAATGATGTTACTCCTGTTTGTTCAAACAATGAAGAAAGGGTGTTGTTCATTTCATTATGGAAAGGTTGTCCACCTTCACCATTATCATCCACTGCAAAGTCAAGCCTCATACGCCATTCTCCAAAAGGGCTGGATTGTCCCGGAAGAGCATTATAATAAGCAAGTGTTTTGTCGATCATATTGGCTGCTTCTGTTGCATTGGCAGCAGGAATTCTTCCTACAGGAAGATTCGGAATATTATGCTCAACGAAAAGTGTATTCTGAGGCTGAGTCATTACAATATAATCATCTGTCACATAAGATCCTACATAATCTGAAGAGTGCTCACTTTCATAAGCGGTAACAATGTTTGTATTATTAGGAACTCTGTTTTTATAATCATAAGAAGCATCTCCGATAATAAGTACAAACTTAAGTCTGCCTGCCGGTGTATTTAATTTGGTGACAAAATCTCTCACGGCGGTAAGATCCTTACTTCCGTTTCCAAATTCATCATAAATTTTGTTTACATCTACAATTTCAACTTTATAATTATTTTTTGTCTGATGATAGTTGGCAAGTCTCTGAGCCTGTCCCATCATTTCAGGTACAGTAAGGATCAGATAATCTACTCCCTGAATTGCAGAAAGATTCTGGTTTCCTATTCTTCCCACAAACTGAGGAGTAAAAGCTCCATCCGAACGGAAAGCTACAAATTCATTATTAAAGTTTATATCAGAAGCAGTATAGGCAAAATTAAAAAATCCGCCACCTGCTTTATTTACCCTTCTGTTTGCATTTGTAATATCTGTAACGTCCCACACCTGTTCTACATTAGATGCGTTGGAAATACTAAAACCATAATTGGTATTACTTCCTGTAGCAATAGAATAATCTCTGAAGCTTAATTGAGAACCGTTAAAAGAAAGATTTTCTTTATACTGTACTTCTATATAATCCAGATAGAATGTTCCATTAGGGTTTTTTGAAATATTCGGAGTATAGGTAAAAGTAATCTGATTCCCAGTTTGATTGGTCATTATTCCGGTATATCTTATCGGATAGAAGTTATACTGATAGGTAGAAGTATCCGTAAGAACCGTCTCATTTAAAGGCTGAAAATTATTTGCCTTAATTTCAATAGAGTTTTGTTGTGATCTGTAACCTATAACTCGTGTTTTGAATCTTATTGCATCATTCGCCTGAATAGGAGAGTTGGTTGTAAGGGTAACCGTTTTTTCAGTAGTAAAAGGAGGATCTTCTACCCATGTTCTTCCTACCTTCAATAAGTTTTTCTGATCATTATTGATGACTTGGTAACTATCGTACCTTGTAATCATTTGGGCAGGGAGGTTTCCATCAATAGTCTGGACTCTTTTCCCTGAACCTTTATCAAAGTTAATATAATAATAGGCGAAATCATCATATATATTCTTTAGGTTATCGCTTGAATCAGATCTTGTTTCCTGTCTCTTGATACCATTTCCGTTGGTAGTATCATAAAGATTATAGCCGTTTGGTCCCTGTGCATAGAATAAAGCGTAGTCATTATCATTCCATACGCCGTCTTCTTCACCTACAACCTGAATAGCATTTTCCTGTAAAGAATTATATCTCGGATCCTGATTGTATTCAGGAAGCATATGTCCTCCGTTTCCATAAATTCTCATGTTTCGTGGATTTACAGAAGACGGGTTAATACCGTTATCTCTTAAAAACTGTGAAGTGATTTTGAATATTCCTGATTTATCAACTTTTATTTTATAAAAGTTACCAGCTGATAAAGGATTACCGGTAGTACCTATTCTATTGGTGCTGCCAAAAGTATTTACCGGAGCAGAAGCCTCAGAAACATTAAACGAAGAAAGCCTTTGAACACGTCCTTTTATATTTTTGAATAAAGCAATACTAATGCTGGCATAGGTCTCTCCTTCTATAGTATAATATGTAATATCAGCAATGTCACGATTGGGAAGGTTGCTTTTGTCTAATTCAAATAAATCCTGATTGGAAACCCCATCCCAAACCAGGTCTGAAACTTTTAGCTGCTTTTCTCCAATTTTTTGCTTAGTTACTATAAAAACATTATTTTGGCTGAAAGAAAAACCTTCATTGTTAAAATTTGGAAGATTTAATTTTGTGTCACCAAAGTCCTGAATTTTAGAACCATTCCATTCTATGGTGTTTCTTTGGGCGTAAAGTGTTGATGCAAAAGCGATTAAAGATAAAAGCGTGATTTTTCGTCTCATGTTTATTATTGAAATTGCTAAATTACAAAATAAATGAAAATTTTAGAATTAAATTGTAATACAATAAAATTAATTTGTTATCGTTGTTCAAAAAAATCAAATCTTTATTTGATTTATTGAATAATTTATTTTTTCTTTGTACTCTTGAAAATATTTATATCGACTATGAAAAAACTACAGTTGTTTTCATTAATAGCATTAAGTTCTACACTTGCATTAACCAGTTGTGGCGGATCAGGAACCAGCAAAGGTGGTGGTACCAAAAAATTTGTCAGTAAAACAGGTTGGAAACCAAACGAAAAACAGGGTTGGTTTTTTGCAGGAAAGCAACAGAAGCAGAAAGGTTGGCCGGGAATGGTATATGTAGAAGGTGGAACTTTTACAATGGGATTAGTGAAAGATGATGTTATGCACGATTGGAATAACACACCGCGAAGAATGCAGGTGAGTTCATTCTTTATCGGAGAAACTGAAATTACTAACTACGAATACCGCGAATACCTTACATGGTTGAAGTATGTATTCCCACCAAGTGATCCTAGTTTTAAGGAAATCTATAACGGTGCTTTACCGGATACCTTATTATGGGACAACAAACTAGCTAGAAACGATTATAATGAAACGTATCTGCGTTCTCCGGAATTCGATTATTATCCGGTAGTAGGAGTTTCCTGGACTCAGGCAAACAGATACTGTGAATGGCTTACAGACAGAGCAAACGAAAAAGCTTTGATGCAGGCTGGTGTTATTGCTAAAGATTTATATATCAACGAGTCTAATAACCAGGGTGGTACTGCATTCAACATGGATAAATTCAAAGCGAATGATCCTGAAATGCAGGGGTACATCAATGAAAAAAGAATGCAGCAAAAATCTGGTATGAAAACTACCAACCAAAGATTGTTATCTGCAAACAGAGCTCCAAATTCTGCAATGGTTCAGAAGTTCAGACTTCCTACAGAAGTTGAATGGGAATACGCAGCATTGGGTATGGCTAAAAACAGAGAATATAACCAATACCTAGGTAAAAAACCTCAGATCGAAAGATTAAGAGGAACTAAAGGTAAAGAAAAAGGAATGTTCCTTGAAAACTTTAAAATGGGTAGAGGAGATTACTCTGGTATTGCTGGATGGAAAAATGACGGTTCTGCACAGACTTCTGATGTAAGACAATATCCATCTAACGACCTTGGAATCTACGGTATGTATGGTAACGTTGCAGAATGGACTGCCGATGTATACAGACCTATCATTGATGAAGATTTCAACGACTACAACTATTATAGAGGAAATATGCCTCAGGCAATCGTAAAGAACGGTGACGGAACTTACAAAATGATTGACGAAGGTACTATTAAGTATGATACATTAGCAGACGGAAGATTAGTTTACAAAGGTCTTCCTGGGCAATTCGAAAGAGAAACAATTGCTGATTACAGAAACTATAGAGATGGTGACAGACAATCTTCACTGGAATATTATAGAGCTTCCGATTCAGCAGCTGGATTTGATATGTATAACGCTCCTAAGAAAAGCTTTATAGTAGATGCTAATGGTAGAGTTAAATTACAAAAAGATACCAGAGACAGAACTTCTGCAATCTCTAACGAGGTAAGAGTAGTAAAAGGTGGTTCTTGGCAGGATACTGCATACTGGCTTGATCCAGGACAAAGAAGATATAAGAATCAAGGTAGAGCTTATGGTTGGATTGGTTTCCGTGTTGCACAGGATGCCAGAACTAATGATAAGAACAGAACTAGAAGATAATATTTATCAAAAAATACTTATAAAAAACCTTCCGTATTTTCGGAAGGTTTTTTTATTTTTGAAACATGAAATCGCATGGGTTGAAAAGTCTAAAAACACACTTATAGATTTGGCAATTACAAGTGAATTCTCTAAAAAAATATACATATATTTCCACATGAATATAGAACAGTTTTATCCTCTATTTTTACAGGCAGATAAAGTAACCATCGATAGCCGAAAAATAGCCAGAAATGATATCTTTTTTGCCTTTTCCGGTGATAACTTTAATGCAGCTACACTTGCTGAAAAAGCAATAGATGATGGAGCATTAGCTGTAATTGTAGAGCAGCCGGAATTTGAAAATAAGGATAGAAATATCTTCTATGTTCCGTCCACTCTTGAATTCCTGCAACAATTATCGATTCACCACAGAAGTCAGCTGAACATCCCTTTTATCGGGCTTACAGGAAGTAATGGTAAAACCACTACAAAAGAATTGATTCATGCCGTACTTTCAGAGAAGTTTAATGTGCAATATACTTTCGGAAATCTGAATAATCATATTGGAGTTCCATTGACTATTCTTTCCATCAAACCCGAGCATGAAATGGCTGTGATAGAAATGGGAGCCAATCACCAGAAAGAGATTGAATTCCTTTGTACAATCGCAAAACCGGATTTTGGATATATTACCAACTTTGGTAAAGCTCACCTAGAAGGCTTTGGAGGTTTTGAAGGTGTTATTAAAGGAAAATCTGAACTTTATACTTATCTGAAAAATAATCATCAGACAATTGTTGTTAATGAAAATGATCCTATTCAGGTTGAAAAAACTGAAGGATATTCACCTAAAATTACTTTCGGAAAAGAAGGGGCTGATTATAGCTTTGAATCTTTCTCAGAAGAGCATTTTGTAGGATTAATTTATCAGGGAGAAAAAGCAGTATCAAAACTAACAGGAGATTACAACTTTACCAATCTTTGTGTGGCAGCAAGTCTGGGTCTTCATTTCGGAATTAATTTTGAACAAATAAAACACGCTGTAGAACAGTATACCCCAACGAATATGCGTTCACAGGTTGTGAAAAAAGAAAACAGAACTTTGGTATTGGATACTTACAATGCTAATCCAAGTTCTATGACAGCTTCATTACATAACTTTGTTACATTTGAAGGCAGTAAAACCATAATTATTGGCGATATGCTGGAATTAGGTATTGAAAGTGAAAAAGAGCATCAGAATATTTTAAAGCTGGCTCATGATCTTCATTTTGATGAAATTATCACTGTAGGAAATCATTTTAAGGCAGTTAATGCATCAGAGCTTGCTTTTGAAAATACAGCTCAACTTTCAGAATATCTGCAACAGCATAAAATTCAGTCAGAAAACATTTTATTGAAAGGTTCGAGAGGAATTGCGCTGGAAAAGGTAATAGATTTTATTTAGCCTTTGACTCCCAAAATTCCTTTACAATAAGCTTAATATTTTTGAATGTGCTTGGGAAAACTTCATCCTTAATCTGGGCGGTGTTTTTCCAGGCAACTTCAGTAATTCCTTCTTCAATCTGTGGTTTGGAAGTATCTTCACCACTGAAATTCATTTCAAACCAATGTGTACATTTTAAGATTTTTTCTCCATTTCTTTCAATGTAAATATGATAAGTCGTATTAATGAATTCCACAAGTTCTACATCTTTCAATCCGGTTTCTTCTTCTATTTCCCTTACCGCAGACTCTTCTCTGGATTCTCCTTTTTCCATTTTACCTTTAGGAAGGTCCCATTTTCCTAGTCTTTTGATAAAAAGCATTCTTCCGTCAGGATTATTCACAAGACCACCTGCAGCTTCTATGATTCTGAAAAGATTCTGAAATTCATGCCAGATTTCATCAATATTTTCACCATAAACATTAAGCTCGTTTACAGACGTATTTTCTAAAAGATCCAATGCAATCTCTAAAGTTGTGAAGCTTTCATACTCAAGGTTTTTTTCAAGTCCTTCAGGATGCTTAGAAATCAATAATTTTTTTTCGTTCACAAAAACTTTATACATATCAGAAATTTATAGTTAATATTGATCTTAGGGGTAATAATTTGAAGGCGTGAAAACAGGTTGCTTTTATTACGCTTTCTACTATAATTTACTCGCAAATATATCAAATTATAGGAAGAAAACCCCTTAATTGACTAGCTTTATTTTCAAAGTGCCTTTTAATGAAACCAAAACTCTTTCTGGAAAAAATAGATCCACTGGTTAAATAGTCTTCCAAGCCGGATTTCGATTCTAAAAAATATATAAGTTTCTTATGGTTTATCACTTATTTTTTTTCAGTTGTGTATTCTCTCTTTAAAAGTATGCTTTAGGTGATGTCTTTGTGGTTTTTTTTTATAATTTTGTTGTTATAGTAAACAATTGTAAGAATTTAAATACAAAATAAAAAAATGAATTTAGAAGGACGAAAAATTATTGTCAATAAATCATCTAAAGAGCTAACTGAATTATTGAAAACACCGGAAAATTATAAAGATTTTATGCCGGATGGTCTTCAGAAGTTTGAAACAAGAGATAACGGATTTAAATTCGGATTACAGGGAATGCCGGAAATCGCTTTGAAAATAGATGAAGTAGATGATCAGAAAGCTGTTTTGAAGTCTGCAAGCTCAAGCCTTGATTTTTCATTAACAGCAACTTTAAATCCTATCAATGAAAACCAGACTGAAGTTCAGATGTTGTTTGAAGGGAAATTCAATCCGTTCATCAAAATGATGGTAGAAAAGCCATTACAGAACTTTATCAATACATTGACAGATAAGATCGAAGCTTATAAATAATAAATAAAAAACCTTCAAAATTGAAGGTTTTTTTATGTTTTAAATAGAGTGTTATTTTAAGCAATAATACCTGAGCTATGGTTGGATGTACTTCCTGTAGTTGAGGACAGAACATTCATTTCATTTTGTATTCTTAAAACACCCATAAACGCAAAGATCAGAGCTTCTTTGTATTCCACAATGTCTTTTTCCGGAATGATGATCTCAGAAGTAGTCTTTTCCTTTATTTTTTCAATTAAAAAAGCATTAAAAGCACCGCCTCCGGTTATCAATATATCTTTGATATTATTCTGATTGATAACAGCTGAAATTTGCTGAGCTACATGTTCTGTGAATGTGGCTAAAGAATCAAAAGTATCAATGTTGGTAAGCTTAGGGAAAATGTGTTCATTGCACCATTCTATACCCAGAGATTTAGGATGTTGCTGCTTATAAAAGTCTAAAGAATTAAGCTGGTTTAATAGAATTTCATTTACTTTTCCTTTTCTTGCCAGATTTCCGTTTTCGTCAAAATTTTTATCTAATTGTTGAGCAAGATGGTTCAAAACGATATTCACAGGAGCTATATCAAAAGCAATTCTTTTATCATTTAACTTTAATGATATATTTGAAAAACCTCCCAGATTAAGACAGGCACCATACTCTGAAAAAAGCAGTTCGTCACCTATAGGAACCAACGGAGCTCCGTTTCCTTCCATTAGAACATCCTGGCTTCTGAAATCATAAATTACAGGGACATTAGTTTCTAATTTAATTGCTCTTCCATCTCCAATCTGAAGAGTGAACTTTCTTTGTGGCTGATGGAATATGGTATGACCGTGAGATGCAATAAGGTCTATGTGCTCAAGCTGATGTCTTGTTGTAAATTCTTTGACCTGCTTACCCAAATAAAAACCATATTCAGAATTAAGGGCTAAAAGATCAGGAGCAGAAAGGTGAATAGAATTTCTAAGCTTATTTTCCCAGTCAGTGGAGTAGGATATGGTCTCTGATTTTATGATTCGGAAAGCCCATTGTTCTTTTTTCTTAAATTCAGCAAAGCAAATATCCAGACCGTCCAGGCTTGTTCCTGACATTAGTCCAATGGCAAGGGTTTTCATGGTAAAGAAGTTTATTTTTTCTTCTCGGAAATCCTTTTAGAATTAAAGTCCCCGGTGTTGTTATAAAAAGTATACTCAGAAAAATCATCTTTGGCTGTCATTCCATTAGCTCCTACCAATGTAGAACCGTCTTCCATGGTTACATATACTGTATCCTTGGTGTAGATTCTTTTCTTTCTCTGATCCCAATAGATGGTCTGCATAGCAAATTTTTGTCCCTCGTTTGTTGTAATTCTTACGTCGCCTTTAGCTTCATAGAATTTCTTATATTCAAAAATACGGGCGTATTTTGCTGTGATCTTTCCAGGAACTTTTGGTTTCTTTTTATCGAAGAATTCGATATTGATTCCTTTTCTTGCGACAACGTAAGGGCTGTCTATTAACTCGTATTTTTCGATAATAGGAGCCTTTGCTTTTAAAGTTACAAAACCGGAATCACGCTGCACGATGTCAGCATTATTGATGATCTGTGAAGGGAAATTTTTACTTTGATTTCCATTTCTCTTGGTAAGATCTTCCTCACAGGATGTCAATATAAAAAATATAGCACAACTAAAAAGGCATGCTATATTTTTATATGATATTTTTTTTGAAAAGTTCATTAGTTATAAAGTGACTTTCTGAACCATTTATCAGCAAAATTGAAGCCGACTCTCAGGTTGATAAAGTTTTGGTTGATCAGGTTATTCTTAACAGTACCTCTTTTACCTACTTCTACTCCTATTTCAAGACCACTCATTCTGGTAATACTACTGTTTTTGAACGGAAGCATTACTCCGGCTGAGATACCAAATTTATTAATGTTGGTTCCATCTATTTTTAAGTTTCCTTTCTCATAGAAAGCACCATATCTATAGATTACTCTTGAGAAGTAACTTCTGAAGTTGTTGTAGTTTGGCAAATACCATCCTCCGGCAGAAACTCTGTAAGTATCCTGTAGATTAAAAGTATCTCCGAAATAAGAGATGTTTTCTCCTTTTTTATAATCAAGCTGTCCGGAAAGGAACCAGTGATTTTCACTTCCATATCCTACACCCACGGATGCCTGTAAAGGAATAAGGTTTTTAGATTTTACATCCTGTTGGTCAATGATGCTGATGTCAGTTTTAGTTCCGGCTGTCGGATCACTATATCTGTATGTACTGTTGGTATACTCAGTTATCATATTGCTGGTATTTCCAAATGTAGCAGTAGCACCAATCGTTAACTTCTTATCAGTACGTGTATTAAGCTTCTGGTAGCTGGTACCTAACGTGAAGTTGAAGTTTCTTACTCTGTTTTTGGTTTCAAAACCGTTTACATATTCAGCGTTTGAAGCACGGAACTCAGTAAGGTCATAAAGATCACCAAAGTATAAGTTTGCTCTTGCCCCAACTGAAAACTCCTGATTGATTTTGTAAGACAAAGCTACGGCAGCAGTATTTATTGTACCACTTCCTTTAAACCCGTTTTGATAAAAAACAGATTCTTTTTGATCTTCAGTTACAATATCATAGCTTTTTGAGCTGTATGGCTGATAGGTAAGTCCCATTTTGATTTTCGAAGAAATAGGAAATGCCAGAGATATATTAGAAAGATACGTAGAATGCTTTGTAGATTTCATATCGTTGAGGTTCGATTTGAAATAATTGTTTTCGTTGGTAGCTTCCAGTCTGATACTTGTCAATTCGAAGTTAGCGTTGTTTGCAGGGTTTGCAAAGTTGAAACTACTGGTAAAATCACTTATAAAAGCAGTAGATATACCTCCCATGGAAGCAGTTTCGATCGTATTATCATATTTTACATCTCCAATTCCATATTTTGCATAGGGAGAGTTACTTAGACTCTGTGCATTCAGAAAATAGCCTACTGATATGAATGATACTACAAAGATTTTTTTCATTCTTTATTTTTAAAACAATGCGCAAATATCTTAAATATTAATGAATTGTAAAAATTATATGTGGTTAAAGTTTGTTAAGGGCTGATATAATGGGGAATTTTTGTCTTTATAGACAAATTAATGGTAATTGTGAATCATTGGTTTATGCTGTTTGCCATCTTTTATAATTCACTATTTACATTGATGTTAATCACATATAATCAACATGTTTCATTTGTGAATTTATTTTATTTATCTGTTCATTATTGATTTTACATAGCAAAAATTGACAACTGACCATTCCAGAATTTATTCCCTATTTCTTATCTTTGAAACATGAATTGGGAAAATATCGCCGGACAGGAGAATCTTAAAAAACTTCTTAGAGAAAGCATTGCCGAAAACAGAGTAAGCCATGCCCAACTTTTTGTAGGAAAGGAGGGATATGGAACATTGCCCATGGTACTGGCATATGCAAAAGAGATTCTAAGCCAGGAAAATGAACATGCTGCTTCAAAGATTGAGCATCTGAACCATTTGGACTTACATTTCAGTTTTCCTGTTTTTACAGATAATAAAAATTCCTTAAGTAAAAATAAATTTGATGAATTCCGGGAAATGATTCTTGCCTCATCTTATGCAAGCTATGATGACTGGACAGCTTTTCTGGAGTCAGAAAATAAACAGCTTTTTATCTCCGCAGATGAAATTGATGATCAGAATCAGAAATTTTCATTAAAAAGCTACGAAGGAGGAACGAAAATTCTTATCGTATGGAGAGCTGACAAAATGAATATTGCGGCATCAAACAAGTTCTTAAAATTTTTAGAAGAACCACCGGCAAAAACCATTATTCTTCTTACTGCTGAAAGTACCAATGATATTCTTCCGACTATTCTTTCGAGAACACAAGTAGTGGAAATTCCAAGAATCAATGATGAAGACCTTGAAGAATACTTAAAAAAGAATCTTGCAGTTACAGATGATAAAGTAAGAGAGATTGTTCATGAAGCCCAGGGGAATCTTAATGAAGCTATAAAATTGTTGAATTCGGGAGATAAAAGCAACGAATTTGAAAAACTGTTTGTACAGTGGGTACGTGACGCTTTTATGGTAAAAAAGAAACCTGAATATCTCAGAAGTATCATTTTCTGGGCAAGAGAAATAGCAGGATGGAACAGAGAAAAGCAAAAGAACTTTTTAAACTATTGCTCTGAAATTTTCAGGCTTGCATTGCTTCAGAATTATCAGTCGGAAAACCTTGTCTATAAAAAGATCAATGCGAACGGGTTCAATTGGGCTGGTTTTTCAAAGTTTATCAGTGGTGCTAATATTGAAAGTATTCTGGAAGAAATCAATACAGCAGATCTGCATCTTACCCGAAACGGTAATCCTAAAATAGTATGGACAGATCTTGGAATAAAGCTCTCAAGATATATTCATAAAAGTACATAAAATATAAAACTCCGGATATTTTCCGGAGTTTTTTGTTTTTTTGAGATAATTAAAATAAGCTGTTTTCTTATCCTTAGCTGTTTTTTATCTATTTCTGAGCATTCATGACTGAGTGAAATGCCTTTGCAATCAAAATTTTTTTCAAGTTCAAATTTATTTGTGGGCTTTTAACGATGCCTGAAACTCCTGAAGTTCTTTTTCCATAAAATCAGGATTGTTGAGCTGTTTCCTCATAGATTTAATATTACCAATAGTGCTTTCAACAGCCAATCTGAACCACGGAAACTCCTGGCTTAAAGAAGTAAGTTTTGCCAGTGCTCTTATTGGGGTTTCAGACTGCGATAAATGCACAGCATGTTCATACCTGAAAACAGGACAATAGTAATATTCTTCAGCAACATAGTCCCATGTAATATCATCTGCCTCTGTATTCATCAGATAGAGCATAGCGAAAATGGAAGAATCTGTGTAACCTTTAGAAAATTTAAAACAATCAAAAACAGATTCCGTATCCTCTCGGTTTATTTTTTTATCAAGTACTTCATGAAATATTTGATGAGAAAGCTCTTTTTCCGAGTGATTTCCTACTATATGAAGAAGTGTTGCATATTCTACTTTTACAGAGTCATCGTCAGGGTTATCATGATATGCCGTTTCAATATATTCCCTTGCGGCAGCATTATCAAGTAATGTTCGGTGAAGTTTTGACAGAGAAACAAGTTCTTCTTTAGTAAAATGTCTTTTATCAGACATATTTTTCTCAAAATATTGAAGAGCTTTTTTAGGATAGCGGTCTTTCACAAACCTTTCAATCACCTGCCAGTGTTCCAGTTTCTCAAATTGTGAGTGATCCCAAAAACGATAAAACAATGATATACGATCCCATTTTGATTGAATTCCTTTCCATTCATTGAAAAGTTCTTTATATGCTTGATGCGGAGCGATACTCTGATCTCTATCATCCTTAATATCTATGCTGATGTCAATATCAGGATCAGAATAATACCGTCTGAAACCTTCAACAATTTCCAGATCAAAACGATTACCATCTTCATGTATAAGCGGAGCAGTAGTTTCTTCAGTTACAGCAATACTTTTTTCAGCTGATGGAGAATTTGTTACTTCAGCTATTGGAGTCGTTTTTTCTTTTGATGAAATAGGAATCTCTTCAGCCTGAAAATCATTTTGAGGAGGATCATTTTTAAAAATTACTTCATTTGTTTGTTTTTTTTTCCTCTTGAAAAGGAAGTCAAATAAGCCCATATAACTAGTTTTCTGTAAATATAAATTAAATCTTCATTAAATAATCAATCAATCGTTTGATTTTATAAAGAAGTTGTGTAAATTTGCAGCCTGAAAAATGGAAGTGATATGATTTCAAAAGAAGAAAATATATTATTTGCTGCAGAAAAGCTCTTTGCAGAAAAGGGATTTGATGGAACTTCTACAAGAGAAATATCCAAGGCGGCGAATGTAAATATCTCGATGATCTCTTACTATTTTGGATCAAAAGAAAAACTTTATGAAAAATTAGTTGAATACAGAATGAATGAAGGACAGTTTTTCTCAAGAGATATCGTGGAAAGAACCGACCTTAATGACTGGCAGAAAATTGAAAAAATAATAGATCAGTTTTCAAACAGAATAAGAACACAGAAATGCTTTTACAGGATTATGCAGCGTGAACAGCTTCACACAGACAATCCTCAGATTGTAGCATTTTTGAAAGAGACCAAAATGTCATTTCTTTCTATGTATTCCAGAATACTGGAAAGCGGATTGAAAAGTGGCGTTTTTACAAAAAATCCTCCTATTTACCTGCTTCATTCTACGATAAGCGGAACTCTTTTTTATGCATTCAATGCCAAAGAAATGTACAAGGAATTCCTAAATGATACAGATGATGAGGATACTTTTGACGAAAAATTTTATACAGAACTTAATAGACATATAAAACATTTACTAAAAGACCTTTTAGGTTATGAAGAGAATAAATAACTCAGTGATTGCATTATCACTATTCGTAGGGATAGCAAATGCAAATGCTCAGGAGAAAAAGACCCTTTCTCTTGACGAAGCTGTGCAGCTGGGAATCCAGAACAGCAAAAATCTCAAGATCGATGCAGCCAAGATCGAAGAGGCTACAGCTGACCTTTTGGAAGCTAAAAACAGACAACTTCCGGAATTGAAGATTTCAGGAAGCTATATGTATCTTCCGATAAAGCCAAACGTAGATATTAAACTTCCCGGAGTTTCCGGTGGAGCAGGAGGTCCGGAAATACATCAGGTAGTATATGGTTCTGCTAATTTAAGTGTGCCGATTTATAGTGGTGGAAGGATAAAATACGGAATTCAGTCCGCAAAATATCTGGTAGAAGCTTCAAAATTAAGTACGGAAAATGACAAAATAGCCATTGCTTACAACGTTGCTCAGGCGTATAATAATTTATTTAAAGCCAACCAATCCATCAAAGTTTTTGAAGAAAACCTTGCAGCTTCTCAAAAGAGAGACGAGACTTTCATGAAAATGGAAAATAACGGATTGATTGCCAGAAATGACAGGTTAAAAGCGAATCTTCAGACTTCAAATATTGAACTTCAGTTACTTGAAGCCAAAAATAACTACAATATTGCGAATATCAATATGGATTTGTTATTGGGACTTCCTGAAACCACAGAGCTTGAAGTGGATGAGAACTATATTGAAGAAGGTGCGGAAGTAAAACCTGTTAACTTCTATGTGAATGAAGCCCGAGAAAATCGTAAAGATCTTCAGGCTTTGGCTCAGCAAAGAAAAGCAGCAGAATTAGGAACAAAAGCAGCGAAAGCAGAAAATCTTCCTTCATTGGCATTTACAGGTGGATATGTAGCAGCAGATATTCCTAAGTTTCTTACAGTTTATAATGCTGTGAATGTAGGAATCGGACTTTCGTATAATCTATCCAATATCTGGAAAGAAAATTCATCATTAAAGCAGTCTCAGGCGAGAGAAAAACAACTTGCTGCTACCGATGAACTACTGAATGATAACATTAAGCTTGACGTAAACAGAGAATATCAGAATAACGATTACTCTCATAAAAGAATCGCAGTTTTTGAGAAATCTGCTGAACAGGCTAATGAAAATTACAGAATTACAAAAAATAAATACGACAACGGTCTTGCAACCATGACAGAATTACTGGATGCAGACGCCGCTCAGATTGCAGCTAACGTTGGCGTAATCAATGCAAAAGCAGATGCCGCTTTAGCTTACAGAAAACTATTACAAACAACAGGTACTTTAACATTTAAATAATCAGATCGAAACCAAAATGGAAAATAATAATACACAGGCAGCTGAACCTAAAAAGAAAAAAAGTTTAGTTTTTCCAATCATTTTAGCAGCTGTAGTAATCGGGGGAGGTATCTACGGTTACAGAGCATATAGCTACGGACAGTATCACGAAGAAACTGACGATGCTCAGATTGCTTCCAATATGGCACCGGTAATTTCCAAAATTTCAGGATATGTAGCTGAGGTGAAGGTAAAAGATAATCAATTCGTAAAGAAAGGAGATACCCTTGTCATCTTAGACAACAGAGATCAGAAAATGGCTCTTGAGCAATCTCAGGCAGCTTTAACAACTGCAAAAAGCAATATCTCTACAGCAGAAGCTACTACTACAGCTACCTCTAAGAATATCAACAGTTCTGAAGCAGCAGTAGCTACCGCCAACGCACAGATAGAAGCAGCCAAAGTAAATGTTTGGAAAACATCTCAGGATTTAAAGAGATACGCAAACCTTGTAAAAGATCACTCCATTACAGAACAGCAATATGAGCAGGCTTTAGCCGCAAAACAATCTGCGGATAAACAACTACAGGTATTGGTAGAGCAAAGAAATCAAATTGCTCAGCAAACTACTATTGCTTCTTCTCAGACAGCAGCAAGCTCTCAACAAATCAGTGTTGCGAATTCTGTTGCAAAACAAAGAGAAGTAGACGTAGAAAATGCGAGATTAAATTTATCATATACGGTAATTCTAGCTCCTGAAGACGGTTATGTTGGCAAAGTACCTACACAGGCTGGTCAGTATTTACAGGCTGGAGCTCAATTGTTTGCTTTGGTTAAAAACGATCAGAAATGGGTAGTGGCAAACTTTAAAGAAACGCAGGTTGATAAAATGGTGGAAGGACAAAAAGTGAAAATTGAAATTGACGCTTTCCCTGATCAGGAATTTAATGGAGTAGTAAGCTCATTTTCTCCTGCCACAGGTGCTACATTCTCTATTCTTCCTCCGGATAATGCGAGCGGTAACTTCGTAAAAGTAGTTCAGAGACTTCCTGTAAAAATCGATTTTGTAAATCTTGATAAAAATATTGCAAAAAGATTAAGAACAGGAATGAATGTGAAAGCAGAAGTTTCATTGAAATAATACTTAAAACTGTTTAAAAGTCAAGCAACTTTGTCATGAATAGAAAATCCGTTTTTGTAATCAAGTATAAAATAAACGGTTGTTCAACATACTATTCGTTAGCAAAGTAAAAATTGATCATTGACTTTTTCACATCGTAAAAAACTTATGCAAGAATCATTAGTAGAATATGGAGCCCGAAGAGTGATCATTACGATCACAGCAATTCTTTGTGCTCTGCTTGAGATTGTGGACTCCACGATTGTGAACGTTGCCCTTAATGAAATGAAGGGTAACCTTGGGGCTACACTTTCGGAAGTAGGCTGGGTGATTACTGCCTATGCGATCGGAAACGTAATTATCGTACCGATGACCAGCTGGCTTTCACAGCAGTTCGGACGTAGAAATTACTTTGCAGCTTCTATTATCATATTTACCATATTTTCATTTCTCTGTGGTAATGCAACGAATATCTGGGAATTGGTATTTTTCAGACTGATGCAGGGAATTGGTGGGGGAGCACTTCTGGTAACGTCACAGACGATTATTACAGAGTCTTACCCTATTGAAAAAAGAAGTATGGCACAGGCAATCTATGGATTGGGAGTAATCATTGGTCCTACATTGGGACCACCGTTGGGAGGTTATATCGTTGATAATTACAGCTGGCCGTATATTTTCTATATCAATATTCCGATCGGGATTGCAGCAACTTTAATGACGCTTCAGTTCGTAAGAAGCCCGAAATATGCTGAAAAACGTAGAGTTTCAGATGTAGACTGGATTGGTATTGCTTTATTGGCGGTGACGGTAGGTTCATTACAGTTCATCCTGGAAAGAGGGCATGAAGAAGACTGGTTTGAAAGTGGAATGATTGTAACCTTTACAGTAGCAGCCGTATTAGGATTTATATTATTCCTTTGGCGGGAACTTACTTTTAAATATCCTATTGTAGAACTCAGGGTATTGAAAAACGGAAATTTAAGAATCGGAACGGTGATGTCGTTTGTGTTGGGATTTGGGTTGTATGGATCTACATTTATCGTTCCGCTTTATACACAGAGTATTTTGGGATGGACGGCGCTTCAGTCGGGAGCATTGATGATTCCGGCAGCTCTGACAACAGCTTTCATGATGCCGATTATCGGAAAATTACTGACGAAAGGCGCAAAACAGCAGATCTTGGTCTCTCTGGGACTGTTCATCTTCTTTATCTATAGCTTCTGGGGATATAAAATTCTGACTCCCGATACCAGTAAAGAAGCCTTCTTCTGGATGCTTATTGTGAGAGGGGCTGGTTTAGGACTATTATTTATTCCAATTACCTCATTATCATTAAGTACCTTAAAAGGGCAGGAAATCGGACAGGGAGCAGCTTTTACAGGGATGATGAGACAGCTGGGCGGATCTTTTGGGATTGCAGCCATCACAACCTTTATTGCGAATGCCGGGCAGACGTATAGGAATAATTTGATTTCCCATCTGGATTCAAATAGTTTTGAAGTTCAGCAAAGAATTAATGCTTTAAAAGCAAACTTTATAGCAAAAGGAATGACACCTGATGCAGCACTGAATGCAGCTTATAAAATGCTTGATCTATCCGTAACCAAACAGGCAACCGTACTGTCTTATATGGATGTATTTCTTTACCTCGGGGTAATATTTTTAATATGTATTCCGTTTATCTTATTTATTAAAGAAAGAAAAAGTAAAGAAAAGATAGATTTGAGTGAAGCCATGCACTAAATTTTAATCAAAAACCTCCGATATTCTCGGAGGTTTTTTTGTAAACAAAAACAGGAGTATTTTCTATCATATATAATTCCCATTTTTCATCTTTCTTATTAGAGTAGCTGTTTTTTGAAAGAAACAATATCAATATCAATATCAATATCAATAGGAGCGGGCTTTAGCCCGCTCTCATTATAAATTTCCATATCCATTCGGCTTTAGCCAAAATGTAAAAACATTCGTTTATAAACTATTGTTGTATAGATTGTAACCATTCAATTCCACTGATGTCAATCAGTTTTAAGGTATGCATTTCCTCTTTTTGAAGAATATCATCAATACTGATATTAATATCCGCCTTTGCTCCCAACGGAATAACAAGACTATGTTTTCCGGGTTTTACTTTAGCTACATAATGGTTTTTAATACTCTGCTTAGATAACTTTGAAAGTTCTTTATGGTCTATTTCTTTTAAAATCGTTCCGTTTTTATCCAAAATGTGGATGCCTATGAGGAAAGAGCCATATACATCTGCGCCTTCTGTTCTGTAGACCTCAAATTTTAAATCCGAACTATTATGCGAAATATTTGAGATTTCAAGTTTCGGTTTTACAGACTTATTATGTAATGTTCCCCAAACACCGCCATGAAAATACTGATTGGTGTAAAGCGTAAGCCCAAAAATGATAAGTGAACCTATTAACACAAAAGTTTTCGGTTGAGAAATAGGAAGTTTTCCGGATCCCAGCCATTGAAACCACTTCGTTTGAGTAAAAGTCTGATTTTTCCTTATCAAATAATTATCAAGAGAATAATCACCACTTCCGCTAAGGAACAAAACAAAGCCACCAGCAACTCCCAAAACTCCGATTTGCCATTCATCCAGGCAGGTAGTTCCCAACCAGCCTGAACCTAATAAAATTCCCAAAGCAAGGCTGAAAATACCGATACTCATCAAGCGGGTAAACAGCCCAAGGATAATAAATAGCCCTACAATAGCCTCAATGATTGTAAACACCATCATAGATCTTTGTAAAGCATCAGGATGAGTAACCAGATATTCTATAATTGGTTTTATTCCTAAAGCATTGGGTAAAAAATGATTGAATTTCTCTCCGATATATCCTTTTTCATCGGGAATAAGCTTGTTCTCAAGGATGAGTCTGCGCCAGAAAGCAGAAAAATAAGTCCATCCGATAACCATACGGAGGGATAAAGTATATAAACCAGCCAGATTAGAAGACTGACTGTTTGTAATATGTTTCATTGAAATTAATATTATATTGTAAAAAACTGATTGTAACGGATTAAAAAGTTTTTTAAACCAGATTCAATTTCAGTCTTTTAAATAAAATATATTTTGGTGGGCTGTTTCCGGTAGTATGCCCTGAATAGTCGTTGAAAGTAAGATTTCCTTCGTGGATATTTTTCACAGAAACAGTAGAGTCCAAAAAGGCATTACAGTGTTTAGCTTTAATGACTATTTTTGAAACCGATATTTTAGAGGAAATAGAGGTGAAATCACAGCTTGATACAAGATTAGATGTTGTTTTAACCTTATTTAAGCCACTGATGTACTGAATGTCAAAAATATCAAGAACATTCCTTTTTACAGAACATGGAGATAATGAAAACGCCAATATAAGCATCATTATGATGGCTTTGTAGGTCTTCATATGGATCTTGGTGTCTGACATTACTACAAAACTACACTTTATTTTAATTTCAACTCAATAAACTTTAAAAATTCCTCCTGCTGGTCAACAAATAAATAGTGAGAACAGTTATCTATAAGTTTAAAATTATTTTTTCCGACAATATTTTTAAGGTCGTTCAACTGTTTTTGAGAGAATATTCCGTCATTTTTTCCATAAACAGCAAAGATGGAAATACCTTTTCTTTTGATTTCTTTTAAAACACTTGTATTATCAAGGTTATTACGTTTTTCATTTTGATAAAATGTAATGGGCGAATTGGCATTTCTGATGTTGTTTTTATAAAACTCACCATCTTTATATTGTTTTCTCAAACTTTCACTTTCCGGAGTAGGGATGGGCATATCAAAAAAGTTCATTTTCCCCGCTATTTCGTAGCACCTTTTTCTGTAAGCTGCAGAGTTTTTATCGAGGCTTTCTACTTCAGAAATTTCCTTTAATTGAACCGGATCGTTTTTGAAATGTTCTTTTGCCTGATTCAGAATATGATTATACGTTTCCTGTTGGGTAAATAATGCACCTGCGAGTGTTAATGTTTTTACTTTTTCAGGAAATTGATGAGTGAAAAGAGTACCGATGATTCCTCCAAAACTATGAGCGAGTATATGTGCCTTTTTTAGATGATAGGCACTGTAAATTTGATTCAAATCATCAAAACTTTCCTTAAATGTCATCGTGGCATTCTCATCCTTTGAGCGTCCTTCACCTCGTCTGTCATAGACAATGACATAAAATCCTTTATCGGCAAGATTTTGAGCGGTTGTTCCTTCAAATAAAGTTGCATTTCCACTGGGTCCGCCATGAATAAAAATAACAGCAGGATTCTTTTGATTGCCATAAGCTTTTGAATAAATATTCTGAGCATGTACTGAAATTATAAATAAAGAAAACAGAAGGGATAAGAATGATTTCATAGCTGGTATTTGAGGTTGCTAATCTAATTAATATTTTTGAGGATTGAGGAGAATTTTATGGTGGAATGTTGTAAACCACCCCTCAAAAATTATTTGAATTTTGCCATCTCTCCAATGGATGAGAATTTTCACACCTTCAATTATGATTTTACGGATGACTTGGAAAATAGGTTATTGAATAAATTATCAGGAGTAATTTTCAAACTTTTTTTACTTCTATCTTCCTTTCTTTAAAAAATAAGTACTACTGACTAACAGTTGTCACAAACCTGCCTTATCTTTACTACGATATTAAAAAAATATTTCAATGAGTTATTGTTTGGCAATAGACAGAATGCAGCCTGAAAGAAGAAAAGAACTGCACAAAAACTATCACGATAATTATTACGGATTTCCAATTCATGATGATAATGAATTGTTCGGAAGACTGATTTTGGAAATTAATCAGGCAGGGCTGAGTTGGGAAACTGTTTTAAAAAAAGAAGAAAGCTTCAGGAAAGCTTACGATAATTTTGATATTCAAAAAATAGCAGCTTATACAGAAGAAGACCGTGAGAGGCTTTTGAGTGATAGCGGAATTATCAGAAATAAACTGAAAGTGAATGCCGCAATTGAAAATGCAAAAACAATTATCGAACTGCAAAAAGAATTCGGTTCATTTGAAAAATGGCTGGAGCATCATCACCCCAAAACATTGCCGGAATGGATGAAACTTTTCAAGAAAACATTCAAATTTACCGGTGGCGAGATTGTAAATGAATTCCTGATGAGTACAGGTTATCTGAAAGGCGCACACCACGAAACCTGCTCAATTCACGCAAAAGTATTGGAACAAAATCCTTTATGGAAAAAGAAATAGAACGTTTCAGATGCCACGAATGACAAATAATTCTGAGCAAATATCTATGTGCCTTTGTAGTTGAAAAATTGCTACATAGGCACATAAAAAATAAGTTTGAACTGTAAGAGTAACACTTATTTTAAGCTTCTTATGGTAACATCAGGTTTCTCACCTTGAGGGACAATAAAAATAGCATTATCCTCAATAGTATCTCCCGGATCAAAATAATAACTTCCGGTCACAGGAATTGTACTTGTAGTAAATTTTCCTGATTTATCATAGGCTGAATAAGTAACATTGATCATTTGGGCTTTCATTTTAAGCTCAATCTTTTTAGAAGTAAGTCTAGCACCGGTTGCATTAATACAATCTAATTCTGCCAATCCGATATTACTTACAATTTGAGGAAAAGCAGACAGCCTGATATTGTATCCTTTATCCGATTTATTTTTTACAGAAGCGGAAACTTTATAACGGTCATATTGCTTTCCACCTGATTCAACGCTTTCTTTGTTGAGAATATTGAAGGTGACACTCATACCATTAACGTCTATAGTTTGACCATCAGAAATCTTTTGCGCATTTGCTGAGATTCCTAGCAAGAAAACTGTCGTGAGGGAAAATAAAAAAGTCAGGTTTTTCATGATCTTAATTTGTGTGATTGTTGAATATTAAATGTATGTAAAATAACAAAATGAAGTATAATTTACTTTTAAGTTATTGTATTTGTGTATTTTATTTTTGAGAAGCTTTGTCTTTTACTCTTCTTCAAAGGATTGTTCTATTAATTGTCTATGTGCTGTTCCCCATTTTTCAAATTCAAGAATAATAGGCTTCAGTTTATACCCAATTTCTGTAAGTTCATATTCTACTCTTGGAGGAACTTCGGCATATACTGTTCTTGTAATAATTTTATCCTCTTCTAATCTGCGAAGTTGTAGTGTTAGCATACGTTCTGTAATGTTCTGAAGATGTTTCTTTAATTCTCCGAATCTCATTTTACCATTGACGAGGTAACAACAGATGGCAAGCGCCCACTGCCCACCAATAATGTTAGATGCATAAACTTCCGGACATTCGTCTGCAAGAGCTTTTTTATTGGCAAAATTGGTTGAGGTTTCCTTTATTTTAGTCATTACTTACATTTTTTATAGTACCCTACAATAGGTTGCTAATGTACGAAATGTAAGTAATATGTAATATTTTTGTTGTAGAAATTTAAACATAATGAAAACATTAATTATTGTCACTCACCCTGATATAGAAGAATCTGTTATAAACAAAAGATGGATTGAAGAGTTAAATAAATACCCGGAAAAATACACTGTTCATCAATTGTATAAAGCCTATCCTGATGGAAAAATCAATGTTGCTAAAGAGCAGGAGATTATGGAGGCTCATGATAATATTGTTTTCCAGTTTCCTTTTTACTGGTTCAGCAGCCCGCCTCTTTTGAAGCAATGGCTGGATGAGGTTATTTTGTATGGTTGGGCATATGGAAGTAGCAGTGGCTATAAGCTTGCCGGAAAAAAAATGACTTTAGCTGTTACTGCCGGAATAGATGAAGACGTATATTCTGCTTCAGGAAAATATAAATATACAATGAAGGAACTTCTCAGACCTTATGAGCTGACCTTTGATTATATTAAGGCACAATATGAAGAACCTTTTGTTTACTATGGAATAGAGCGAGATCCTTCAGATGAATGGATTGGAAAAAGTGTTCCGATGTACCTTGAATTTTTAGAGAATTTATAAAAAATAATGGGAATCTATCTGGAGGTCTTTTTCAGATAGATTCCTATCCTACAGTAGGCGTATCCTCTTCCTT
Organism: Chryseobacterium artocarpi; assembly: GCF_001684975.1. Classification (GTDB taxonomy): domain Bacteria; phylum Bacteroidota; class Bacteroidia; order Flavobacteriales; family Weeksellaceae; genus Chryseobacterium; species Chryseobacterium artocarpi. The sequence continues at coordinate 131,232 of NZ_MAYH01000001.1, forward strand.
CAATATTTTTTTCTCTTTCATGGTCAGCATCATTCGTTCATACTTGTATTTTTCCCAATCAAATTGATTCAGGAAATCAAGTGCTGCCTGAAAACCTCTGTTAAAAAGTTCCTCTTTTTCTTCTCTTTTCATAAAGAAATTCAGCCAGCTGCTTGTACCACAATTTACAGTCTGGATGCTGTATAAGCGGTAGAAAGTATGTTTGGTAAGAAAAGTTTTATCATTAAACCCTTTTAATGTGCTGATGATATTTCCGGCGTAGCTGAAAGGTGTTTTAAGAATTTCTTCACTCGTTTTTCCCTTATCAGAAAGAATATCAGAATCACTGGTCAATTGTACTCCAAAAAGTGGCATCCTTGGATAAAAAACTTCATCCGCATGGAATAGGTCTATAGGGAAATTGGAAATACTTCCACCATCAATAAAAACGCCGACGGGATTGATATCTTCCTGTTTAGTATTCATCCAGAACCTCCATGCATATTTCACAGAATCATCATTCTTATCGATCCTTTTTTGGAATGGTTCAAAGAAAAAAGGGACAGACATTGATGCTCTTACAAATTCTGCAGGGCTGGTGTGTTTCAATTCTTCTTCCGACCAATATAAATTTGCCATTGTAGGAAGTTCTACTTTGATTTTGGCATTGATATCTGTAGTGACAATCACATATTCGGATTGAAGCAAATAAAATGGATTGTTTTTATAGTAATCGTTATTTACAGCACTGTCATAAAAGATCTTATACCTTGTCTGATCAATATGTTCAAGGTTTTTAGTCTTAATTTTTTCAATATTGTTTAAAGCAGCTGTATAGTATTCCTGCGCGTTTCCATAGCGGTAATTGAGATTGAGATCATGTTCCTTCTGAATGAATTTCTCATTAAGATTAGCTACAGTTTTTATTCCGAAATTATCCAAAGCATTTTTCATCGTATTCAGAAAAACATTCCCAGGATTAAGTCCGCTGTTTTCTTTTCTAAAATTATGATACAGTTTTTTGATGCAGAAGAAAAGGATGATAGCCGGAACCAAAGGAATTAAAAACATCAGTTTAGCACCCAAAATACTATTGGATGGAGCAGCAAAAGGAATACTGACGAGAATAATGAATAAAATAGCCGCAATAATCGTGTTGATTTTAAAGAAACTCTTGTTATTCAACATTCCATGGAGAGTAGTTTTTACATAGGTTTTACCATCCATAAAATCCGCAAAATCCCAACTGAAAAGAACATCTTTAATCAGTTCACTTTTAGCTTCTTCCTTGGTTTTGCAGGCTGCAATAAGCATGGTATTGATCGCTCCTGCACTTGTCCCGGCTATTTTCAGAAAACGGATTCCAAAGATTTCAAGTCCGTAAAGGTATCCCACTAATGCGCTGCCCCAAACGCCACCACCTTCCTGTACAAATTCTATATACTGATTTCCATCCGCATCCAAAAGATCAGAAAATTCCTTTTTAGAAATGTTTTCATGCAGTGCAATAAGCTTATCTTTTGATGCCTGCGAAAGAGATTGGTCTTCCAGAATAGTCTTAAGATCTTCAGTTTTCATAGTAATTTGTTTGGTGGCAAAAGGTTTTTATTAACCTCGTAAGCAGTCACTAAATTACTGTTTATTTGGAAATCAAAAGACTATTTATGCAGTTGTTGCAGTAAATTCTTTAAACACAGATATTACAAATTTTTCTACAAATGAGTACAAAGCATAGCGTAATCCACGATAGACTAAATCACCACTGTTTACGTCTCACATAGATAAATGTACTGATAACTACCGTTGCCATTGCTCCTATTGTGATAAAATAACCATATTTATGATGAAGCTCTGGCATAAAGTCAAAGTTCATTCCGTAAACTCCTGCGATAAAGGTAATCGGTAAGAAGTAGACAGAATAAATAGCCAAAACTTTCATGACTTGATTGGCTTTCTGATCCGATAATGCCAGGAACATCGAAATAAGGTTGGTGATCTGTATATTCAAATGATCAAAATCGGCAACTACATCCTTATGTTTGTCTTTTAAATCCACTATTTCAGAGTCCTGTAAATCTAAAAGCTTAAATTTATCAATAGCGTCCGTAGAAATGACCAATACCCGGGAATTCAGCCCCGATTTTCGTTTTAATTTATATAATCTTCGGATCTGGCTGGTATGATTGGTATTCTTCAGAAAAATCTCATTCTCAATATTGTCCATGGTTTCCAATAGACTGATTGATTCATCATCGAAGCTTTTCATAATCAGAATTGTGATCATTAAAGCAATTTTATGAGGAGTCATTTCTTCCTGTGAAAGGGAAAGTTGCTTTTTCGTCTCAGTAATACTTCTGGTTTTCATCCTATGGATGGTGATAATCGTTTTATCAAGGATAAATATGGCGATCTTCGTACTGATATCACTGATGGTATTCAGGTTTTTCCTTTCAAGCTCGGTGCTTTCACGAAGAAGGAAGAATTTTACATTTCCATCTTCTTCATATTTAGGTAAGTGATTGGGGTCTATAGTGTCTTCCAGAAGAAGGTTGTTGATTTCATATCGTTCATGAAGAAACTTAAGGTCTTCTGCGGTAGGAGCCTCTACATCTACCCATTCACAATGGGTGCTTCTATATACTGTATCAATTGACATAAAGTAAAAATACTAATATTTTGAAATACTATGTTTTAAATAAGTTTTATCTTTGCCAAAATTATAAAACTATATGATTAAAAGTACAATAAAAGGAGTAGGATTTTATGTTCCTGATAACGTTGTTACAAATGATGATTTAGCCAAACTAATGACTACTAATGATGAATGGATTACGGAAAGAACAGGCATCAAGGAACGAAGACACAGAAAAAACAGGTATGATTCTCAGGAAACCAGCGCTTATTTAGGTTTCAAAGCGTCTGAAAAAGCAATTCAGAATGCGGGGCTTACCTCAAAAGATATCGATTATATTATTTTCGCAACCCTTTCGCCGGATTATTATTTCCCTGGATGTGGTGTTTTGCTTCAGGAAATGTTAGGTTGTGATACCGTTGGAGCTTTAGATGTAAGGAACCAGTGTTCAGGATTTGTATATTCTATGAGTGTGGCAAATGCGTTTATCAAGTCCGGAACGTACAAAAATATCCTTGTGGTAGGAGCGGAGATCCATTCTTTTGGACTGGATTTTTCAGATGAAGGAAGAGGAGTTTCTGTTATTTTCGGTGATGGGGCAGGAGCAATCGTACTTTCTGCAAGCGAAGATGAAAATGCAGGAGACGTTTTAGCTGTAAATATGCATTCTGAAGGTAAATATGCAGACGATCTTTGTACTCAGTTCCCAGGTTCCAAGTTCGGATGGAGTGACAGAATGAGAAAAGATCCTGAAAATGTAACGAATAAGGAAGTATATCCAATCATGAACGGAAACTTTGTATTCAAGCATGCTGTTACAAGATTCCCGGAAACGATGATGGAAGCTTTAAACAAGGCAGGAAAAACAATTGAGGATCTTGATATGTTTATCCCACATCAGGCGAACCTTAGAATCGCTCAGTTTGTTCAGCAGAAATTTGGATTACCGGATGAAAAAATCTTCAACAATATCCAGAAATACGGAAATACAACGGCAGCTTCCATTCCAATTGCTTTAAGTGAGGCAATTGAACAAGGGAAAATAAAAAGAGGAGATTTAGTACTTCTTTCTGCTTTCGGAAGTGGATTTACTTGGGGAAGTGTACTATTTGAATATTAATATCAGGCTTTCACAGAAAATAAAAAACCGCGGATCACTCTGCGGTTTTTGTTTTATCATTAATTGTTAATTAAAGACTTTTCAATAATGTTTCAGTCTCAGAAGAGTCTTGTCCTGCGCTTTTTGCCAGTTCAATCGCCTTTTCAGCCCACATCTTTGCATTTTTCTTGTCACCAACTTTGTTATAAAGATTAGCCAGTGTATCTGTATTGGCATAATTCTGATCTTTCTTTACAGATTCCTGAGCCCATGCAATAGCCTTTTCCAAAGACGCTTTATTACTTACATTTTCAAAGAAGTTCCATGCAAGAGAGTTCAATTCATCAGATTTTGCTGTAGAATAGTCCTTGTAAAGATCCAGCGTTAATTTTTCATAAGTTGGAATATCCTTGTTTTTTAAAGCTCTGTTTGCCTTCATTCTCTTTAGAATCTTGTCGGCTTCTTCTTTACTTAAAAAGGATTGTGTTGCAGACATAAAATAGGCATCATCCCATGTTTTTGTATCAGCATTGTATGCTTTTTTAGCAACAGTATTCAGTTTTATATTTTTATCCAGTTTCTCATACTGATCTCCGGGGAAAAACTTAATGAAGTCAGCTTTTTTGTTTTGGAAGATTTTATATAAAGGGCTTTCTGTACTTTGTGTTCCGGCAATAAGCATTTGAATATCTTCCTGATCAAGAGTTGCTTTCTGTTCAAAATAACGGTTCATTACCTTACCTGCGAATTCAGCATCATTATACATAGTAAGCATCGCAAGATTTTTTAAGAACTCAGGATTTTTTTCTCCTTTTTCAAACTGAAGCTTTAAAGAAGTAAGTCTTTTGCTTGGATCTCCTGCATCCTTTGCAAACTGAATGAAATCTTTTTCTTCCACGTAACCCAAGGTTCTGTGTACAGCCTCACCATTTCCGTCAATGAATAGATACGTTGGGAATGCTTTTACATTATATTTTTTTGCAATCTCAATTCCTTCCCCCTTTTCCATATCAATTTTAGCATTGATGAAATGAGAATTGTAATAATCCCCCACAGACTGAAGTGGGAAAATATTTTTCACCATAAGTTTACATGGTCCGCACCATGAAGCATAAGCATCTATAAAGACCAATTTGTTTTCCTTTTTTGCTTTAGCAAGGATAGATGCAAAGTTTCCTTCCTCGAATTTGATGCCCTGTGCCCATGCAAATGCACCTATAAATAGAGCTGAAAGTATCGTTAATTTTTTCATTATAAACTTTTTATTCCCTGCAAATGTAATAAATATGATGACATTTGAGCAGTTCACATTGAAAATAATTATCAGAGAACTTTGTTTTTAATACAGATTTAGGCTGGTATAAAAGTTAATCGTCTATTGTTTCAAGCTTATTATTAAAATTAATGTAAATTGTAAATTTAGTTAAATGATTAAATTTCAGTAGAATATTTTAATTAAAAGCAAAATATTAGTAATTTTGTAAAAAACAAAAAGACACTCGTGAAAAAATGATGAATTATTATAAGAATAATAATTTGTTTTTTTATGTCTAATAATCTACTGAAAATTTTGTTTTTGCTGATCACAGCAATCCCCATATTTGCTCAAAAAAAGAACAGCTTCGACCAAGCTTGTGAGAAAACTTCTACTATTACTGCTTATAAAGACTTATCAAAAGCAATAAAAACAGCAGATTCCCTTTATATGTCAGCTCAGAAACCTTCAGAAAAAGTGAAGAGTCTTATGTTGTCATCAGAACTTTATCATCACGCAGGAGAAATAAAAAAAGCAATATGCTACAGTGAAAATGCACATTCATTAGTTAATCAGAGTAATGATGCAGAACGGATGGCTAGTGTAAGCAGATTATTGGCGAGGCAATATAGACAGGTAGGGTTATACGAAAGAGCAAAAAAATACATCTTCAAAGGGCTTGTAGCGGCTGGGAAAATCCCTGATTTTCAAATGAAAAATGAAGCTGAAGGGCTACTGAATCAGGAAATGGCTTTCTATGAGATGGAAGTGGGAAATTATACTAATGCTATAGACCACATCCAGCTTTCACTAAAGAATTTTGAAAAAATAAACAGTAAGATTGAAGATCGTACAGAGGCAGCTTCTTATCAATTATTGGGAGATGTTTACTTTAAACTGGACGATTATAAAACCTCTGAAAGCTATTATAGAAAAGCAGAAGAATTGCTTAAAGCAGGAAGCTGCACTCTTGGATTGGTTTATAATGGACTGGGTGGAATTCGTGTAAAACAAAAGAACTGGAAAGATGCTGAAGTATATCTAAAAAAAGCAGAGAAAATTGCAGACACTTCAAGAAGTTTAAAACTGAAGAAAGCTGTATATTCCAATATTAATGATTACTATGAAGGAACCGGTGATAATTATAAAGCTTCTCTGTACGCTGTTAAATATGTAAGAGCATACGATAGTATTGCAGCCCGTAATCAGGCTTTCACAGGAAAAACAAATATTTCAGCAGCAAAAACCGGAAAGGCAGGACAAATGAATATAGCAAAAAATGCTGCTATTATTGTTCTTTTCGTTTCCTTGGTGGGATTAATTATATTTATAAGAACCAAACAAAAGAAACAGCGTTCAAAACTCAGGAATATTATAAGAAGTCAGATAAACATGCTTAATAGTCACCGAAACCCGATGTTAAGGTCACTGTCTGATAGCCCTGAATTTTCAAATATATCCGTGGAGGAAATTGATGAAAAAGATAGTGAAACAGACCGAAAAAGAAACGAATCCCTGATGACCTCCGAAACAGAAACCAAATTGCTTGAGCTTCTTGATAACTTTGAAAAAGGAGATCTTTATAACAATAAAGGAATGTCTCTTTCTTTCCTTGCCGGTGAGCTCAATACCAATACAAAATATCTTTCTTATGTAATTAACCAGCATAAAAGTTCTGATTTCAAAACGTATATCAACAGGTTAAGAATCAATTATATTGTAGACAAACTTATCAATGATGAGAAGTACAGACAGTATAAAATCAGTATTCTTGCTGACGAATGCGGCTTCTCTTCTCACAGCAAATTCGCTGCTGTCTTCAAAGCAGTTACAGACTTTTCTCCATCTGCATATATTAAGTATCTTGATGCTGAAAATCAATCAGATAAAAATGTTCATTTTCGTGAAAATGATAAAAAATAAATAAGATTTTATATGCTAGTTTACCATTTTTCGCGAAAATGGATAACCTATTGTTTTTCGTAAGACTGCTCCTGCTATATCTTTGCGACAGCTTTACGGAAATGATTACGTTTATACTACATCTTATCTCTTTCATTTTTCAAGGAATACTTTACTTTCTGAAATAAGATTAACGATGAGAACCTACAGCAAGTCAAACCATGAAACTTTAGATATGGAACACGTGTATATTTTATTTCCATGAAATAATCACGGTTCCTCTTTTATGTCACAGAATATTCTGATAAGGAATATAAATTATACCAAATAATCGGGGTTGATTGCCCGGTTTTTTTTCAGTCAAGTTTTTTTAAGTGCAAATCCACAGAAAGTCTGTGGATTTGCGATTTTATTTAGATTTTGTACTGTCGGTTTTGATTTTTAAAGTATCTGGTGACGGATTGGAATTAGCTACTGCAGAATCCCCCATACTATTTCTCATAGATTCCTTATTATGAGCATCTTTGTATTCCTCTCTTTTTTCTTTGTTTTGAGCACAACTTCCTAGGAAAAGAAGTCCTAAAACTGCCCCTATCCAGATTTTTTTCATAATACTATTTTTTATGGTTGGTGTTAATCAAATATAATGAATTATTAATAAAGATAAAAGATAAAGTCGTTAAACAACTATCATCAATTATCTAATTATTCATCTGGATATCAGGGCGGGCTTTAGCCCGCTCTCATATAATCAACATTCATCTGGCTTTAGCCAAAATCTTTTTTTTATCCAATAACTAATTAAAGTATTTATCCTTGAATCTACATCAAAAAAATCTGCAGCGCTTTCAACTGCAGATTTTCCATTTTTAATTAAACGTATATGATAATACTATTTGGCAGGAGGTGTTGCCATTGAATCCTTTTTCATTTTAATACTGTCAGGATTCATCTTCTTTGTAGTCATAGTGTCTGTTGTAGCAGGCGATACTGTACGCATAGTATCTACTTTTACTGAATCGCTGTTACTCGTTGACATTGATGACTCTTTGGTTCCACAGCTCACTGCAAATAATACTATTCCGATGGCTGCTAGCAATAACTTTTTCATACAATTTTATTTTGGGGTGTACTGATGAAAAAACAACTATTATTCCTAATAGGCATCGTAAAGTCGTAAAATATAGGTAAAGTTTGTTAAAAGATGTTAGGTAAGTGGAGTTTGAGGGTTAGAGTATTTAGAGTAGGCGTTAACTAAGGTCCTTTGATAGTTAGAGTCAACCTCAAACCTCGGAATCTCGAATCCCGTACCTCGTAATACTCCATAAAAAAGCCCCGAAACCGAAATTCCGAGGCTGTATTGAAAGAACAGGCGACAATTACTCATCCCTATTACTCATTACTTATAATTATCCTAGGTATGGATATTTGTAGTCTTTTGGAGAAACAAAAGTTTCTTTCACACTTCTTACAGACGTCCATCTAAGAAGGTTCATTTTAGAACCCGCTTTATCATTAGTTCCTGAAGCTCTACCACCACCGAAAGGCTGCTGTCCTACTACGGCACCAGTTGGTTTATCGTTGATGTAGAAGTTACCAGATGCATTTTCTAACGCCTTGTAAGCTTCAGCAATTGCATAACGGTCTTGAGAGAATACAGAACCTGTTAATGAATAAGGAGAAGAAGAATCAACTAATTTAAGAGTCTCTTTCCAATCCTGATCTTCGTAAACAAATACAGATAAGATTGGTCCGAAGATTTCTTCTACCATACTTTCGTATTGAGGATTTGTAGTTTCGATTACTGTTGGGTGTACAAACCATCCTTTAGAATTATCACAAGTTCCACCGATAGCTACAGTAGCCTCACCAGAAGCATTTGCTCTGTCGATATATCCTTTACATTTTTCGAAAGAATTTTTGTCGATTACCGCGTTTACAAAGTTTGATGGATCTTCAGGAGAACCGATTTTAATAGTAGCCATTTGAGCTTCCATTACTTTTTTCACATCAGCCCAAAGAGATTTAGGAACATAAGCTCTTGAAGCCGCAGAACATTTCTGCCCCTGGTATTCGAAAGCACCTCTTACTAAAGCAGTAGCTACAGCTTCTACGTTTGCAGAAGGGTGAGCAATTACGAAGTCTTTACCACCAGTTTCTCCCACGATTCTTGGATACGTTCTGTAGTTGTGGATATTATCACCGATCATTTTCCACATTCCCTGGAATACTTTCGTAGAACCTGTGAAGTGAAGACCTGCAAAATCTTTGTGAGCCAATACTTTTTCAGCAGTTTCTTTACCATCTGTAAAGATCATGTTGATAACCCCAGCAGGAAGACCAGCCTCAATTAATACATCCATGATTACTTTTGCAGAATAAACCTGCTTATCAGAAGGCTTCCATACCACAACGTTTCCTAACATTGCCATACAAGTAGGAAGGTTTCCTGAAATCGCTGTAAAGTTGAATGGAGTTACCGCAAAGCAAAATCCTTCTAATGGTCTGTACTCTACACGGTTCCAGATTCCGTTGTCAGAAACCGGCTGCTCAGAATACATTTCAGTCATGAACTCTACGTTGAATCTTAAGAAGTCGATGAACTCACAAGCAGAATCAATCTCAGCCTGGTGAACATTTTTAGACTGTCCGATCATTGTAGCTGCATTGATTACATCTCTGTAAGGACCTGCCAATAGATCAGCTGCCTTTAAGAAAATTGCTGCACGTTGTTCCCAACCTAGCGCATTCCATGCTTCTTTAGCTGCCAATGCCGCGTTGATAGCGTCATCCACATGCTGCATACCACCTTGGTAATAAAATCCGAAGTCGTGAGCATGATCCTGAGGAGACTGAAGCTGTATTTTTGTGTCAGTTTTTACTTCTTTTCCATTGATAACCATTGGAATTTCTACCTTCTCAGCCCACATCTTTTTATAAGTGTCGATAAGGCTTTTAACTTCCGGAGATCCCGGTACATAAGAATTTACCGGCTCGTTTACCGCTAATGGTACTTGCGAAATTGCTTTTGACATATTACGTTTTATTATTTTTATTAAATTAAATAAGTATGTTGGTATACAAATTTACGATAATTATAAAGAAAGAAAAAATCCCGTGTATTTTTGTTAAATTAATTTTATTTACTTGATAATGTTACTATATATCGCTTTTTTGATGATAAATATTAAATATTTATACTGAATTTATTTAATATGTTGTAGAGAAATAAAAAACATATAGGTTTATGATAATTATTGGAATAAGGACAAAGATATATTTGTCATAGTTGATAATATACTCTTAATGGTTGTAAATAAAGGATTTATAAAGAAATGTTAAATTTATATAAAATTCACTTTGTTGCGATTTTGAACATTTTAAATAATTTTTTTGATAGCCGGAATTTTAATATTGTTCTAATTTTACACCATTATAATCAGGTATGAAAAAAAGAGTCATATTTTTCTCTTTTGTATTGTTTTTCTCAGCTTTATGTGTAGGTCTTTTTACACATACGGGGAAAGCTAAATCATATTCTGATCTCTTATCAAAAATCCAACTTCTTCAACAAAAATCAGACCAGCAGACTCAGCCTGAAATTTACAGTTTTTCAGATGCTCAGGATGTACAGGATGGCAATGATTGGGAGAAAATAAAATTTGATTATTCAATACTTGGAGAGCAATGGCTTAACTATTTCTTTGCGGGTTATTCATATAATATCAAAGTTGCTGCGGTTCAGACCGGAGTTTATATTACAGCACCAAGATACATCCTGTATCATTCCCTGCAGATAGCGGGCTGCTAATTCTTTTTTAACTTTTAATGATTCATTATGATTTGTATTCTATAATACTGATCTGTGAACATCATTACTTCATTTTACACTTTTGAACACTTCTATTTGCCTTTTTAGAAAGGCAGACAGAATACTGTTTGTCCAATTTTAAATAAAAATACTATGCACTTAACACCGAGAGAAACGGAAAAGCTTATGCTATTTCTGGCAGGAGAACTCGCTTTAAAAAGAAAGGCTAGAGGTCTTAAATTAAATTACCCAGAATCTATTGCGCTCATCAGTCACTTTCTGCTTGAAGGAGCAAGAGACGGAAAAAAAGTAGCAGAACTGATGCAGGAAGGCGCGCAACTTCTTACCAAAGAAGATGTAATGCCTGGCGTGGCAGAAATGATTCACGATGTTCAGATCGAAGCTACATTCCCCGATGGAACCAAGCTGGTAACCGTACATAACCCAATCCGTTAATTCCTATTTTATCATGATACCAGGAGAAATTTTTGTAAAAGAAGGCACCATTATCTGCAATGAAGGCAGAGAAACTGTCAAAATAAAAGTAACCAATACAGGAGACCGCCCTATTCAGGTAGGTTCACACTTCCATTTTTTTGAAGTGAATAAAGCAATGAGTTTTAACCGCGAACAAGCTTTCGGAAAAAGACTGAACATTGTTGCAAGTACTGCAGTTCGTTTCGAACCGGGAGAAGAAAAAGAAGTGGAATTGGTAGAAATAGGAGGAACCAAAAAAGCAATGGGCTTCAATAACCTTGTTGATGGGCAGGTAGATTCTGAGGAGCAAAAAAGAAAAAGCCTTGAAAAAGCTGAAAAATTAAACTTTAAAAATCAGTAAAATGAGCTTAAACGTAGACAGAAAACAATATGCTAATATATTAGGACCTACAGCTGGAGATAAAATCAGACTGGGAGACACGGAAATCATTATCGAAATTGAAAAAGATTTCACCCATTACGGAGACGAAGCCGTTTTCGGAGGTGGAAAAACCGTACGTGATGGTATGGGACAAAATGTTACCGCTAAAAGAGACGAAGGCGTTTTGGATCTTTGTATCACAGGTGCTGTAATTATCGATCACTGGGGAATTGTAAAAGGTGACATAGGTGTAAAAGATGGTAAAATTGTAGGAATCGGAAAAGCAGGAAACCCTGATACCATGGACGGTGTATCTCCCAATATGATTATCGGTGCTTCTACCGAAGTACACGGCGGAAAAGGATATATCGTAACAGCTGGAGGTATTGATACTCACATTCATTACATATGCCCTCAGCAGATTGATACCGCATTATACAGTGGTGTTACTACCATGATTGGCGGAGGTACAGGTCCAAACGACGGAACCAATGCAACAACGGTTACTCCAGGTAAATTCAATATGAGAAAAATGCTTGAGGCAGCTGAAGAATATCCAATGAATTTAGGCTTTTTCGGAAAAGGAAATTGTGCAGCAGAGGAGCCTATTGAAGAACAGGTAGAAGCCGGAGCTTTAGGAGTGAAAATTCATGAGGATTGGGGTGCTACACCTGCAACTATCGATGCATCCCTGAAAGTAGCTGATAAATATGATGTTCAGGTGGCTATCCATACCGATACCTTGAATGAAGCTGGTTTCCTGGAAGATACAATGAAAGCAATTAACGGAAGGGTCATCCACACATTCCACACAGAAGGAGCGGGTGGTGGTCACGCGCCGGATATCATCAAGGCAGCGATGTACCCAAATGTATTACCTGCATCTACCAATCCTACACGTCCTTACACGGTTAATACAATCGATGAGCACTTGGATATGTTAATGGTTTGTCACCATTTAAGTAAAAATATTCCTGAAGACGTGGCATTTGCAGATTCTCGTATTCGTCCTGAAACCATAGCAGCAGAAGATATTCTTCAGGATATGGGTGTTTTCAGTATCATGAGTTCCGATTCTCAGGCAATGGGAAGAGTTGGAGAAGTGGTGACAAGAACCTGGCAAACGGCAAGCAAAATGAAAGAGCAAAGAGGTGCTTTGGAAGAAGATAAAAATGCAGATAATGACAATTTCCGCGCTAAAAGATATATCTCTAAATATACTATCAACCCAGCTATTGCCCATGGTATTTCGGAATATGTAGGCTCTATCGAAGAAGGTAAACTAGCAGATTTAGTGATTTGGAAACCTGCATTATTTGGGGTGAAACCAGAGATGATTTACAAAGGAGGTGTTGTCGTGGGTGCTAAAATGGGTGACCCAAATGCCTCTATCCCAACACCACAGCCAATTATTTATAGAAATATGTTTGGGGCTCACGGAAAAGCTAAGTTTGGTACTTGCGCTACCTTTGTTTCTCAGGTTTCTATTGACAACGGAACGATTGCTTCTTATGGATTAGAAAAAACGATTCTTCCAGTGAAAAACTGTAGAAATATTGGCAAAAAAGACCTTATTCATAATAATAAGACTCCTGAAATTGAAGTAAATCCTGAGAACTATAAAGTAACGGTAGACGGTGAATATATCACTTGTGAACCCGCAGAAAAACTTCCTTTAACTCAGTTGTATTACTTGTTCTAAGATAAATTCTTAAACCTTATAGGTTCTGAAAATCTATAAGGTTTATTCAAAAAAAAATAAAACAATTATACAACTAAGTTTAGAATGAAATATTTAAATACAACAGTTTTTTCTCTTGCTGTAGCCGGTATGTCTTTGCTTTCAGGGAATATGAATGCTCAGTTTTTAGGAGGGCACAGACTGAAAAGTGATGAAGATGGACCGAAAGGACAATTTATGGTCTATGGCTCATTAGATTATTCAAAAGTTACAACACGGTCAAATAGCAGTAGTACCGTTTCCAGTGCGCCGCTTGGAGTAGGATATTTTATCAATAATAATGACCTGATCGGGGTTAATTATGCCTACTCTCAAAACTCTGTCAATCATAATGTGGTATACAAGCAAAACGAAACTGGGATTTGGTACAGTCCGTCAGTAATGCTGGGGAAATATTTTGTGTTGATAGGTCAGGTAGATGCTCACTACGTTTGGGGACAGCAGCAAGCAACAGCAGCGGATGCTATGCAGAATTTCAACGGATTCCGCCTTCGTGCTTATCCTTTGATCGGAATATTATTAGGAGGAGGCTGGGCTCTGAAATTCAAATTTGCAGAACTTTCAATGCTTCAGACTAAAACCAAAGAAGAAGGCTGGACTAAGAGCTATGTAGCAGGAATCAGTGGTTCAACATTCGGGGTTGGTATTTCTAAAAACTTAGACTTCAGAAAAAAATCGAGAAATGATAATTAATCAAACCATAGGCAATCTCGCTGAAAATCCTACGGAGAAAACCATAGATTATCTGGATCTGGAATGGTTTGAAACCACCAAAAGAATTCAACGTAAAAAAACCAGAAACGGAGTAGATGTTGCCATCAAATTTTTAAAAGAAGGACAGCGTTTACGTGAAGGAGATATTCTTTTTGAAGATGCAGAAACAGTAATAGCCATCAATGTTCTGGAAACAGAGGCTATTGTAATGGTTCCCGGATCTTTACTGGAAATGGGTACCATGTGCTACGAAATTGGAAACAAGCATATTCCACTTTTCATTCAGGATGACAAAGTGTTGCTTCCCTTTGAAATGCCGATGTTCAGATGGCTGGAAGCAAGCGGTTTTAAACCGGAAAAGCAATCCGTAAAACTGCTGAATCTCCTTAAATCCAATGTAGAACCTCATGGACACGGAAGTCTTGGTTCCACAATTTTCACTAAAATCTTAAAACTTGCCGCTCCAAAAGATGAATAATACAAACATTAGTTTTCTGTCAGGATTGCTTCATCTTTCAGATCCAACGCTTCCCATCGGGGGGTATACCCATTCCAACGGATTGGAAACCTATGTACAGGAAAGAATTGTACACAACGTAGAAACCGCAAAAGAATTTGTACAGAACATGCTTCAGTACAACCTTAAATTCAACGATGGAGCTTTTGTAAAACTGGCTTATCAGGCTGCTGAAAATAACGATTTACAGACGCTTTTAGATCTTGATAATGAATGTAATGCGATAAAATGTCCAAAAGAAATTCGACAGGCTAGTCAGAAATTAGGATTAAGACTCATCAAAATTTTTAAAAGAAGAGAAAGTTTTCCTTTGATGGAGGCTTTTGAAAAGGCAATTCAGAATAAAGAAAGTAATTCTCATTACTGTATTGTATTTGGAATCTATGCCTATTTAATGAAAATCCCTCTGTACGAAGCATTATTAGGATTTTATTATACCTCTATTGCAGGAATGATTACCAATGCTGTGAAATTGGTGCCTTTGGGACAGCTTGACGGGCAGGACATCTTATTTGAACTATATCCTGTAATGGAAAAAACAGTTTTAGAAACAATAGAATTGGATAGAGATCTGGTGGGGCTTTGTAATACAGCCTTTGACATCCGATGTATGCAGCACGAAAGATTGTATTCAAGACTTTATATGTCTTAGAAAAGTAAATTAAAAAACGAATGAAGGTGCCTTTGCAGAGTGAAATACCCTTGCGAAAGAAAAATCTTCATAATCAATCAAAAAACTTAGCGCCCATAGCGTTAAAAAAACAAAACAAAATTTTAAAAAAATGGAAAACAGAAAATACATAAAAGTAGGAGTTGCAGGTCCTGTAGGATCAGGAAAAACCGCATTGTTGGAACGTTTAAGCAGAAAATTATTCGGTACTTATGACCTTGGGGTAATTACCAACGATATTTATACAAAAGAAGATGCTGAATTTATGGCTAAAAACAGTCTTCTTCCCCACGACAGAATTATCGGAGTAGAAACAGGAGGCTGCCCTCACACCGCTATTCGTGAGGATGCCAGTATGAACCTTGAAGCAGTAGATGAGCTGGCAGCACGTTTTCCAGACATTGAATTGGTGCTTATTGAAAGTGGAGGTGATAATCTTTCAGCAACTTTCAGCCCAGACCTTGCAGATGTTACAATATTCATTATCGATGTTGCAGAAGGTGAGAAAATTCCTAGAAAAGGAGGTCCTGGTATTACAAGATCCGACCTTTTGATTATTAATAAAATAGACCTTGCTCCACACGTAGGTGCCAGCCTTGAGGTAATGGAAAATGACGCGAGAAGAATGAGAAAAGGAAACCCTTTTGTGTTCACCAATCTGAAAACTGATGAAGGTTTGGATAAAGTAATTGGGTGGATTAAAAAGTATGCTCTTTTAGAAGAAATTGAAGAACCGAACTTAGTAAGATAGATGGATAACCATTTAAAAATTATTGCAGGATTCAAGGAAGGAGAATCATTTGTGAAAGATCTTTACGTTACACTTCCCTTCAGAGTAGTATCGGTGGGACAGCGTAAAAAAGATAAAAAATTGTACCAGATGGTGATGAGTTCTTCACCCGGAATTTTGGATGGAGACCATTATCATTTGGATATAAAACTTGAAGAAAAATCTTCACTACAGCTACAGTCGCAATCGTATCAGAGGCTTTTTAATATGAGAGACAAGGCGCTTCAGGATATGAAAGTAACCATGGAAGACAATACATCCTTTGCCTACGTTCCGCATCCGATTGTTCCGCATGAAGATTCCAACTTTACAAGTAAAGCTAAAATACATATCGGAAAAAACAGCCAGATTATTATTAGCGAAATTATTACTTGTGGCAGAAAGCATTATGGCGAAGTTTTCAAACTAAAGCGCTTTCAAAACCTCATGGAAATTTATCACGACGATAAATTAGTTGTAAAAGATAATGTTGTAATTGAACCAGATTTGATTCCGATAAGCAGCATCGGTAATCTAGAGCAATATACTCATCAGGGAACATTAATCTTTTATAGCACAAAAGAAGATGTGGATAAAAATGGATTGATTGAACAAATCGTTGAAGCAGCAGCTCAGTATATCGAAGAAATGGAGGTGGGAGTGTCTGCAATGGAAGATAATGGATTTGTCGTAAGAGCTTTAGGGCATGGCGGAGAATTGATGTACAACTTCTTCCTATATATTCAGGAAATTCTTTGGGATTTAGACAAAAACAATTAAAATGGACAGTACAGTTTGGGCGCTTCTTTTAAGTGCCGTTTCAATAAGTTTTATACATACCGCTTCAGGACCAGATCATTATCTGCCTTTCATTGTGATTTCAAAATCCAAAAAATGGAGCGGAATGAAAACCGCAGTTTTAACTGTAGTTTGTGGGCTGGGGCATGTTCTGAGCTCTTTGATTCTCGGCTTTATCGGAGTGTTTCTTGGCTGGCAATTGAATAAAATTTCCTGGTTTCAGGATATAAGAGGTAATTTTTCAGGTTGGGCATTGCTTATTTTTGGTGGAATCTACTTAATATATGGTTTGTTTCAGGCGATCAGAAACAAACCGCATAAACATTTCGATGTCATGGGTGATGATGTTTACGTGTATGAACACAATCATAGCGAGATTGTAATGCCTCAGAAAAGAATAAAAGTAACGCCACTTGTTCTTTTTATGATCTTCGTAATGGGACCAAGTGAACCTTTAATTCCTTTATTATTCTATTCAGGAGTAAAGCATTCCATGTCCGAAATTGCTGTTCTGGTAACTTCATTCACTGTGACTACCGTTTTAACGATGCTTGGAATGGTTCTTCTTGGGCGTTACGGTTATTCAACATTATTCAATACCGAAAAACTGGAAAGATACATGGGTGTAGTAAGCGGAGCTGTGGTAACAGTTTGCGGAGTCGGGATGGTCTTTCTTGGATGGTAGGCGAGGTGCGGGTTTTGCGATCCTGATTTCGGGGTTAGAGAGTCGGAGAGTTTGAGTGTTAGAGAGTGTGGAGGTTTAAAGGTTAAAATTTAAGGTTGTCTCTCTTTTATTAATGATTGATAATTCATCATTCACTTGCAAAACAAAATTGACCATTGATCTTTAAGTCTACATGTCTCTCATCTCTTTGTCTATTATCTCTCATCTATAAGTCTTTATTTCCAATCAATATTACAATTAAAAAAAACTATGAACGAATTTTTCAAAAAAATACCTTTTATTGACAACATTTTAAAAGGAATCGGGCAGATTATGCTTCAGGAAAACAGATGGACAGGGCTTCTGTTTCTGATAGGTATCTTTATGGGAAGCTGGCAATGTGGAGTAGCCGTTTTGCTTTCAACAGCAGCCGGAACTTTTACCGCAATGAAGCTGAAATATGCTCAATCTGAAATCAATGCCGGATTATATGGTTTCAGTGCTGCGTTGGTAGGGGTGGCATTGGCTTTTCTGTTTGATACAACTTTACTCATCTGGGGGCTTATCATTTTAGGTGGAGCATTGGCTGCTGTTATTCAGCATTTCTTTATCCAGAAGAAAATTCCGGTGTTTACCTTTCCTTTTATTATCATTACGTGGGTATTGGTATTTGCATTACACCATTTTACCCATATTCAGCCTTCTGCAATGTTGAGTGCTGAGGTTGTTCCTTCAAAATATGATGATTTTCTTACCTGTACCAATGGTTTTGGAGAAGTAATCTTTCAGGGAGGAGTGCTTTCAGGGATTATTTTCTTTGTTGCTGTTTTTATCAGTTCTCCAATTGCTGCTCTATACGGACTTGCAGCCTCTATTTTGGGTGCGGGATTATCACAGTTAAACGGAGAACCTATAAAAGAAATTCACATGGGATTATTCGGATTCAATGCAGTGCTTTCAGCTATTGTATTTTCCGGAGTTAAAAAAACAGACGGATTATGGGTGTTGATCGCTGTTTTGTTAACTATTATAATTGATGATCTTTTAATCGATAATCATTGTCTGGACGTAGTAGGTGGAGTCTTTACTTTTCCATTTGTAGCTGGAACATGGATCACCCTTTTAATTCAAAAAGTATTTATTAAAACCAAAGCGTAGACTTAAGCTTGAGAGTTGTAGAGTTTGAGGGTTTTAGAGTAGAAAAAATAAATGTTTGTAGTTTAATATTGCTATCCTTTTACAGGTGACTTACAATTAACCATTCACTTGCAAAGCAAATTGATTATTGATCTTTAAGTCTACATGTCTCTCATCTCTCCGTCTATTATCTCTTATCTAATTTAATTAAAACAAAAAATGAAAATAACTAAAATTGCAGCCTTATTCCTGGTAATGGGACTTAGCGGAATTGCAATGGCTCAGGAAACGGAAAAAAAATTCTCGGTAAAAGATACAGATGATAAATTTCCAATATCGGATGTTTTGGTAAAATATAATCACGGAAACAGCCATACTCATACAGGAACAGACGGAACTTTTGCCATTCCTGTTCAGTCGCTGCCTGATACACTGGTTATCAGCCGTCAGGGATATGATGAGGTGAAATGGGCAGTTACCAATGATGATGATAAAAACAAAGTGATCTTTTTACAGCATAAACCTTTTCAGATTTCGGAAGTAGCCATTAACCACAGTTCTTTTCTATCTGCTATTACCAAAGTTGATTTGAATAAATTCCCTGTTAATTCAGCACAGGATTTATTAAGAAAAGTACCTGGATTATTTATTGCCCAGCATGCCGGAGGAGGAAAGGCTGAACAGCTTTTCTTAAGAGGGTTTGATGCCGACCACGGAACAGATGTAAGCGTAAATGTAGACGGAATGCCTGTAAATATTGTGTCTCATGCCCATGGACAGGGGTATTCTGATCTTCATTTCGTAATTCCTGAAACGGTAAATAATATCGATTTTGGAAAGGGATCTTATTATATGGATCGTGGAGATTTCAACACAGCTGGTTATGTAGATTTTCAAACGTATAATGGGTTGAAAAACAGTATGATTAAACTTGAGGGCGGTTCTTTTAATTCTAAAAGAGTATTGGGAATGTTCAATATTCTGCATGATGATCAGGGAAGAAAAAATGCCTATATCGCAGCAGAATATAATTATACAGACGGTCCTTTCGATGTAAAACAGAACTTCAACAGAGTCAATATTTTTGGGAAATACAATCAATGGATTACCGATAACGATTATTTCAATATTCAATTCTCAACCTTCAATTCCTCATGGAATGCCTCGGGACAGATTCCGGAGCGTGCAGTAGATGAAGGAATCATTGGCAGATGGGGAAGTATTGATCCTACAGAAGGTGGAAAAACTTCAAGAACCAATCTTCAGATGAACTTTAAGCATATTATTTCTTCTTCTGAACAGATTGATGCCATGGCTTTCTATTCAAAATATAATTTCAATCTGTATTCGGATTTTACGTTTTATTTAAAAGATAAAGATCACGGAGATGAAATTCAACAAACGGATGGAAGAAATATCTATGGCGCAGAAGTAAAATATACCAAAAGCTTTTCTCTTCCTAACAGCTCATTAAATTGGATTTCGGGAATTGGATTAAGAAACGATGATATCAATACTTTACAATTGAACCACGTTTATCACAGGGATATGCTGCTGAATAGAATGTCTGACGTAAACGGAACGGAAACCAATCTTCATGCTTATTCAGGTCTGGTTTGGAAAACTGGGAAATGGACGATAAATCCAGCGGTGAGAGTAGATCATTTTATCTTTAATATGCATAATCTGCTGGATACTGAGCTATTACCTTCCGGACAATCAAAAGAAGCCACAAGAGTAAGTCCGAAACTGAATTTCTCCTACGCTCAGAGTGATAATGTAATGTGGTTCCTGAAAACAGGGATGGGCTTCCATTCCAATGATATGAGAGTGGTAGTGACGAATAAAAACGAGAATACTCTTCCTTATTCAATCGGAGCTGATTTCGGAGTAAGATTACATCCGTTTAAATCATTAATCATTACTCCCACTGTATGGTATATGGATCTGCAACAAGAGTTTGTGTATGTGGGGGACGATGCTGTAGTAGAACCATCTGGAAAATCCAGACGTTTTGGAGCAGATTTGGGAATCCGCTTCCAGCCATTGGAAAACTTCTACCTAAATGCTGATATCAATTATTCCCACGGAAGATCCATTGAGGAAGAAAAAGGACAGGACTATATTCCGCTAGCACCAGTAGTTACCAGTACAGGATCTGTAAACTGGGACTTTCTTCACGGATTTTCTTTAGGACTTCAGTACCGCTATCTTGGAGAAAGACCAGCAGTAGAAGATAACAGCATCAGAACGAAAGCTTATTTTGTAAATGATCTTATGCTTTCTTATAACCGTCAGAAATGGGGAGCGAATATTCAGGTTAATAACCTTTTCAATGTAAAATGGAATGAAGCGCAATTCGCCACAGAAACTCAACTGAAAGGAGAAGCCGAACCTATTACAGACCTTACCTATACACCGGGAAGTCCGTTTGGTGTACGAGTGGGAGTGTATTATAAGTTTTAGAGTGGGAGAGTGAGAGGGTTTGAGAGCTTTAGAGTTGGTGGGTAAAGCCATTTTCAAATTAACTCATTCTCAAATTTTCAAATTCTCTTTTCTCTACATTACAAATTTTGTCTAACTTTAATTAATCATAATATCGGATATGGAAGTATTATCCAATTTTCAGTACAAAAAACTATTTCTGCCGAATATCACGGAGAAAATATTAGCCAATAATGCGGATATACAGCTTTACCGGATAGAAAATTACCTCAAAGGGATTTTAATGCCTGTGATTCCATACCGTACAACCTTTAACTTTATTATTTTCGTTACCAACGGACACATTAAACAATATCTTGAAAACAAAGAATATCATGCTGAGAAAGGCGGCGTAATCTTTATCAAACAGGGAACAATTACTGCAACCGTAGAACTTTCCGACGATATTGAAGGTTTTTTTCTCGCGTATGAAAATAATATTCTTTCTGAACAGGAATTACCCAAACATAAGAGCAGTATTTTCTTCATGACTCCTTTCCTGAATCTGGATAGTCTTACTTATGGAACCATTACCCAGCTTCTTCCCATCATGGAACAGGAATTATGGTTGAATAATCTCAATGTAAATGATGTTGTCGTTACCATGCTACATCTGATTCTGATTAAAATGTTAAGCACAGATTCAGATACCCATCATAAATCTGCCACGCGTCCTATGGAATTGTCTCTTCAGTTCAGAGATCTTTTATTCAAATATCACGTGGGAGAAAAACGGGTAGCATTCTATGCTGATAAATTATCCGTAACAGAAAGTTATCTGAATAAATGTGTGAAAAGCGTGACCCAAAAATCACCGAAACAGTGGATTAACGAAATTGATATCAATTACAGTAAAGCATTGCTTCACTCAAGTAAAGATATCGCTGAGATAGCTTACGAATTAAACTTTCATACAGCATCTCACTTCACACAGCTTTTCAAAAAAATTGCAGGGATTACCCCAAAGGAATACAGAACTCAGTTTTTGAGCAATAGTAGAGTGAAGTTGTAATTCTGAGGTTAGATGCTGGGAGAGGGAAGCTGGAAGTCTTTGAAGTCTCCAAAATCAATTGTTGACTCTTTACAGATTTATATTCATCTACAGGCTTATTGGATAACTTTTATGTACTCATGGTCTTCTGTCATTCTGACGAAGGAAGAATCTCATATACAAATAGCACCTCCAGCTTCCCTCTTCCAGCTCAAAAACTACATTTTTTCCTTTTCCAAAATCTTAATCACCAATTTTTCTTCTTTCGTCAGATCCGCTTTTCCGTCATTTTCTTCAATGTTTTCCAGCTCGTCAAGATATTTTTTTATAGAATTGTTTTCGTAAAGGTTGATGACTAAAGGATGAACATAATATTTCTTACATACCGCAGTTGTATTTCCAAGATGCTCAGCTACGATATCTAAAGCTTCTTTCACTTTCTTCTTATATTCCGAATCATTTTCGGCATACCCGATTTCTTTAAAGGCAATCAAAGCACTTAAGGTTCCCGACCATGTTCTGAAATCTTTAGCAGTAAAATCTTCACCGCTAATCTCCTTGATATAGTCGTTCACCATTCCGGAATCTATAGAATGACGGTTTCCCTCATCATCAAAATATTGGAAAAGTTCTTTTCCAGGAATATCCTTACATTTTTGTACCAATCTTGCCAATCTCTTACTTCTGAGATCCACATGATGCATAACTCCTTTCTTTCCTTTGAATGAAAAAGTGATTTTCTGCCCTTTAATTTTAACATGCTTATCCTTTAGAGTTGTTAATCCAAAAGATCCATAAAGCTTTTCATAGATATTATTTCCGATGCGGATATTCGTTCGTTGCATCAGGCTTACGATTAAAGCCAGTATTTTTCGCTTTTCAAAATTTCTTAGTGCAAGATCCTGCTCCACATGAAGTCTGATAGTAGGCAAAGCATATCCAAACTGGAGCATTCTGTAAAATTTTGTATGATTTCTCAACGCACTCCATAAAGAATGATATCGGTATTGCTTTCTTTTCTTTACGTCAAAACCCGTTGCCTGAAGATGCCCGTTTTCAAGAGCACAGATCCATACATTTTCCCATGCCGGAGGGATAACCAGTTTGTTGATACGGCTTATTTCATCTTTATCCCTGACCTTTTCACCATCTTTATAATAAGAATATGTTTTACCGGTTTTCTTACGCGTAATTCCGGCAGTCTCCGCATCGGTGGTATATACAAGATGTACCGCCTTTGCAGATGCTTCCGGATCCTTCATGATTTTAACAATCTTTGATGGCTTAAGGTGGGAGATAATCTCCAGATCCGTATTCTTCTCCATAAAAAATGGTTAAGAGTTTTTACCCTTCGAAAAAATAAGGAAAAGAATCACTATGATTATACCCACTAAGAAAATTCCCCACCACATTCCGGCTTTAAAAATTGTTCCTACTGCTTCACAACTTGTTAGTGTTAACAAACTTAATATCGTAATACTGTAAATGCTCCACTTTTTCATAGGTATAATATTTTATTGGTGTACGTTAAATTCTGAGTTTGTCCGCCTTCCAGTTTTTAATAGATCTTTTGATCTCATCTCCTGAAATATTTTCATGTAGAGCCTTGTATAAAAGCTCTTTAAATTCATCATCGTAAGTGAATCTCAGTGCCGCAATCTGATCAAATCTTAATTTTTCCACTGTTTCATCAGACCTTCTATTGAAAATTTCGAAATACCTTTGCTTAAACTCAAGGATCACCATACGATTCTGTAGCCCCAATGCATAATGCTGTCTCGTCATAAATGCAAGGTAAAAAAGCAGAAAAATCACAATTGAAAATAATATCCAGATCAATTGGTTACCGGGATCATCCCAAATTTTATAGATTCCTATAATCTCCAATATAATTAACAGAGGGAGATAAATAAAATGATGTGGTGGATAGAATTTTCTGTGGTTACTATAGTTCTGCTGTTTCATAGTTGAAATGTAGCAATAATCTTTCCAAAAAATTATTATTTTAATAATAATTATTGTTTTATGGTATGAATTTTTTGTAAATAGAGAGTGGATTGAGCTTAAATTTATCATCTATTTAGTTAAAAAAATACTTCTAATAAGGAAATATAGACAAGAAAAGATTACAGATAAAAAAACAAGAGCTATGCTTCTATGAATAAAGCTCATCCGTGAATTCGTGGCAGAAAAACATATCATCTGTGTTGCCTATCTGAAAAAATCCCAATTATTAGGAAAATAGGGCTTTGATTTGATCTTTCAACTTCAAATTTTTTGTAACTTTCGGTGTTTAAAAATGAAAAGAATGACTTCAAAGGAAAAAGTTGCTGCGCTTCGTGAAGAAATGCAGAAAAATAATGTTGATGCATTTATCGTATATTCTGCAGATCCCCACATGAGTGAGTACCTTCCTGAAGAATGGCAGGAGAGAGCTTGGCTGTCAGGATTCTTAGGTTCTGCCGGTTTTGTGGTAGTGACTAAAGATAAAGCCGGTCTTTGGACAGACGGAAGATATTTTACACAAGCTGCCATTGAATTGGATGGTTCAGGAATCGACCTTTTCAAAGACGGAATAGAAGGAACTCCCAATTATATCGATTGGATTATTTCAGAAATTCCTGCAGGCGGTAAAGTTGCTGTAAATGCTGTAGCGGCTTCAAATGCCAACTGGGAACTACTTTCTCAAAAATTTAATTCAAAAAATATAACCCTTACGGATATCCCTCTTTTAAAGGAAGTATGGAAAGAAAGAGGAGCTCCATCTGCAAATCCTATCTTTGTACACCCTGTAGAAAGAGCAGGAAAATCAGTGACTGATAAAATCTCTGCAATCCGTCAGAAAATGGAGGAGCAGGAAGCTACGGTTCATATTATTTCAAGTTTAGATGATGTTGCATGGACGTTGAACCTTAGAGGAAGTGACGTACAAAGCAATCCTGTATTTTTAGGATATATTGTGATCACTAAAAATGATGCAGTTCTATTTACAGGCTTAGAAAAACTGGATGTAGAAGCAAGAAAACAAATGGATGATTCTTTCGTAAAAATGATGCCTTACGAAGAATTTTATAACTACCTGAAAGCATTCAAAAATGAAAAAGTATTGGTTTCTCCAAACAGTAACCAACAGATTTTTGAAACATTAAAGGCAGATAATCAATTTATCAAAGCTCCGGTACCAGGAAATCTGATGAAGGCTCAGAAAAATGAAACTGAGTTGGAAGGCTTCAGAAAAGTAATGGTAAGAGACGGTGTAGCAATGGTAAAATTCCTTTACTGGCTGACTCACAATGCAGGAAAAGAAGCGATGAATGAATATTCTATCGGCGAAAAGCTGAGAGGTTTCCGTGCTGAAGGAGAAAACTTTGTAGGAGAAAGCTTCGGTTCCATCGTTGGATACAAAGACAATGGAGCGATCATGCATTATTCTGCAAAAAAAGAAGGTAGTAAAGAAGTTACCAATGCAGAGACAATTTTAGTAGATTCTGGAGGTCAGTATCTTGAAGGAACTACAGATATTACAAGAACTTTTGCATTAGGAACTCCATCTGAAGAATTTAAAAGAAACTCTACATTGGTATTACAGGGATTAATCCGTTTATCGATGGTAAAATTCCCGAAAGGAACAAAAGGAGTACACCTTGATGCCATTGCAAGACTTCCGTTATGGATGGAAGGAAAAGATTTTAATCACGGAACAGGACATGGAGTAGGAAGCTTTATGAATGTTCATGAAGGACCTCAGAATATCAGAAAAGATTTGAATCCTCAGGATCTTCTTCCGGGAATGGTGTTATCCAATGAACCAGGATACTATCTTGAAGGACACTACGGAATCCGCCATGAGAACCTTATTGCGGTAAAAGAAGCTGAAAAAACAATTCATGGAACTTTCTATGAATTTGAAACGTTAACGTTCTGCCCGTTCTTTAAAGATGATGTTGTAAAAGAAATTCTTTCCGAAGCTGAAATCGCATGGTTGAATGATTACCATAAAACATGTGAAGAGAAAATTGCTCCTTATTTAGAAGGAGAAGTGAAAGAATGGTTCTTGCAACTCGTAAGCCCACTTTAATAAATACTAAACAAATAATTGTTAGATTAGCAAAAGTCCTGTAAGTTGTTTCTTGCAGGGCTTTTCTTTTATGCAACCGTATTTTTACGGATAAAACTTTAGGGATTCCCCTGAGGAGAAAGAAAAGCTTTGGTTCTATCTTTGTGACAGCAAAAAACATCATTCATATCTTCATATAAATAACTTAGTCAATTCAAAACGGTAGATCATCCCATCCTGGGATGGTTTTTTTATTTTATGATGAGGAATGTCCCTCTTTTTCTTTATTTTCGTTACATAACTAAAGATAATGATACAGGGTTTCTTTCAAAATTTTAATTTATTTTCAGAAGATGAGGTTGAAGCATTCTTAGAACTATTTGAATTGAGAAAAGTAAATAAAAATGACTATTTCATCCGGGAAGGTGAAAAATGTAAAGAAGTGGCATTGATCAAATCCGGTATTTTCCGTTCTTTCTACCTTTCGGATGATGGAAAAGATATGACGTATTGTTTCAGATTTCCCAATACAATGATGGCTGCGTATTCATCATTTATTTCAGGATCTTTGAGCAGAGAAAATATGCAGGCCATTACAGATGCTGAGCTTTTCGTTGTGAAAAAAGAAAAACTGGATAAAATGATACAGGATAATCTGAACTGGACAAAGTTTTTAAAAATTATTGCCGAACAGGAATATCTTGAACTGGAAAACAGGTTCTTCCAATTACAAAGAGATAGCGCCAGCCAGCGTTATGTAAGTCTTTTTGAAAATTATCCGGATTATATTCAAAATATTCCTTTGCAATATCTTGCCTCTTATCTTGGGATTACTCAAAGGCATTTAAGCCGCATCAGAAAGGAAATTTCTTTTTAGACATTTGTCCTGTTAATTGGTTTTCTGGCTCTATACTTTTGTCAAAAAAAGATATGGAACACAATATTCTCATCATTGGAGGAAACGGATTAGTAGGAAAAACAATAGCACGTATATTACAATCCCGGAATCCTGATATTACTATTTTTATTGGGGGAAGAAAAGGAGGAAAGACAGATCGTGACCTGAAAATTGATGTCACAGATCCGGCATCTCTTCAGATCATTTCCGATAAAAAAATTAACCTGATTATTCTTTCTGTTAATGATAAATCTGATCATGTTCTCCAATATGCTATAGATCACCATATTGATTATCTGGATATAACGAAGCCTACTCCAGACCTTGTAAAAGCCTATAACCTTGCAGGAAAATCTGATGTGAACAGCAGGATTGTTTTCAGCTCCGGCTGGATGGGAGGAATTGTTCCGGGATTGGTGAACGCGATTTCAAAAAATATTCATGATATTTCAGATGTGAAGCTCTTTGTATATTATTCTGTAAAAGACCTTGCAGGAGAGAGTTCGGCTCATTTTATGGCAGAAAATGTGTCCGTTCCTTTCTCTAATTATAAGAATGATCGACCTGTTTTTGTTCGACATTTTTTGAATAAGGAAACTTTTGATTTCTCCTTTGGAATAGGAAAAAGAGTTGCTTGCAATTTTGATGTTCCTGATCTTTATATCCTAAACAAAGTTGAAAGAGTGCCCAATGTGAATGTGAAAATGACTTATAGTTCTAAATTTATCACATGGCTGCTTGGTGGTTTTCAGTATATCAGATTATTTGATATTTTATCTTTAAAAGAAAGGAGAGCTATTTTTAGTGCCAGTGGAAATGGAGATCAATCTGTTTTCGAAATTGTAGTGAAGAATAAGACCGGAGAGAAAAAATTAAGCCTTCAAAGTACAAAAGGACAGGCAGAACTTACTGCTCTATCGGCAGTTTTACATACTGAAGAATTATTGAGAAACCCTCACGAGAATCATGTGTATTTCAGTCATCAGCTGCATGAACCCCAATTGTTATTGGCACAGCTTAATGCTTACGAAACCATTCATATCAATACTCCATCATGAAAAAAATAGCCATTATCAAT
Organism: Chryseobacterium artocarpi; assembly: GCF_001684975.1. Lineage (GTDB taxonomy): Bacteria > Bacteroidota > Bacteroidia > Flavobacteriales > Weeksellaceae > Chryseobacterium > Chryseobacterium artocarpi. The sequence goes on from NZ_MAYH01000001.1 coordinate 159,287, forward strand.
GGGCATCCCCATAAAGAATCCTTCAATGTTGGTGTTGTTGAAGCCTATAAACAAGGAGCAATGCAGGCAGGAGCAGAAATAAAGGAAATTGTCATTGCAGATTTAAACTTTAATCCCAGTTTACAATTCGGGTATCAAAAAAGAATGGAATTGGAGCCTGATCTTATCAAAGCTTGGGAAATTATTCAGTGGGCAGATCATTTAGTTTGGGTACATCCTGTTTGGTGGGGTGGTTTACCTGCTATTACAAAAGGCTTCATAGATCGGCTTTTTTTACCAGGAATGGCTTATAAATATCGTGAAAACTCGGTATGGTGGGATAAGCTTTTAAAAGGTAAAACCGGACATATCATCACCACACTGGATCAGCCGGGATGGTATTACCGACTTATGTACGGAAGACCAAGTGTGAATCAGCTTAAAAAATCAACGTTGGAATTTTGTGGCGTAAAACCAGTTAAAATAACCTATATCGGAATTATTAGAAACTCAAAAGAAGAACAGAGGGGTCAATGGCTTCAAAAAATAAAAAAACTGGGAGAAAAACTTAAGTAAAGAATAAGAAAAACGGAAGCAGATCAATTCTCTTCCGGTTTCAGCTTTATAATCCCTTTTTTCCCTCTATCCAATATGCCTGTGATCTGATGCATTTAGGCGAGACTCCTTTCGCTTTGAGAAACTTTCTTATCAATGACATCCTGTCTCCGTTTCCTGTGAGATAAAAAGCAACCTCGTCACGATAAATAGATTCTTTCTCTTCTCTCAAAAAGTCGGTTAAGGCTTCTATCATTCGCATTGTACTGTTTTTTGGACTATGATATCCATAAAGATTAAGGCTTTCAAGAGCAGAAGCCTCTTCCAGTTCATGAAGACATATAAATTGAGATCCCAATTCTTCCACAGCTTCTTTGATGGAAAGAGAACTTCCCAAAGATGTTTCATCTCCAATAGAAAAGTGAATTCTTGCGTTGGATTCGAAAAAACGTTTTCCGCGTGGCATTAAAATTTTTATAGAACCTCCTACAGATAAACTGTTTACAAAATTACTACCCACAGCATGAGAATCATGTACATGAAATATAACTTCAAAACTGCCTCTGTCTCTATTAAAATTAAAAGGAGAATAATTACGGAAATCCCTGTCATTGATTCTTATTCCTATAGCGTATGCCGGTTCAAAATCAACATTCTGTAAATCGGTTTGAAAATAGACTCTTCGAAGATCAGGAGCAATAATTTCGATATTGGTAACGGTACAATCTTTAAACTTTGAGGACCAAACATTTTCTACGGTGTCATTGATCCATTTGGGTAAGCTTGGCATAAATATTTTTATTGCAAAGAAAGCTGTAAAATCAAAGTAGAACGATAGTTGTTTCAGGGTATTGATTGGACAATTCGTGGTTATGTCAGATGTAGATTATTTTATGCCTGAGATTTCCTGAATGCCGAAGGAGTCTGATCTTCCAATTTGGAAAATAACCGCGTGAAATAAGCATGTTCAGTATAACCTAATTCATAGGCAATTTCTTTTACCGTAAGGTGAGTGAATGCCAGTAAGCGTTTTGCTTCAATTAAAATTTCCTGATGAATCCAGTGCTGAGCAGGATTTCCTGTGATTTCCCGTATAACTTCTGTAAGGTAGCCTCTTGAAATATTAAGTTTTTCAGCATATTCAGATGGACTTTTCATGGTTTTATAATTTTGACGGACCATGATTTTAAATTCCCGGGTCAGTTGTAAAGAACGACTTTCTCCGACAGTTTGAGAGTAATTTTCCATTGAATATTTAAAAGCAAACATTCCTATAAAAGAATGGAGTAAAGATTGAATCACCATAAAGCCCTCTTTGGAGGCAAGCGTTTCTTCCTTATAAAAAGAGTGGAGTAGAGTTGCTGTGTTATTGAATTTTTCCACCCAGTTTTTATCAATAGTTAGGGGTTGTATTCCTTCCAGAAATTCCTCAAAAACAGAGCGTACCGAATCAGGAACCAGGTCAGATTTTATAGCAATAAACCATCCATTTACCTGATCCATTAAAAGCCCTTGATGTACTTGCCCTGGTAATACACAGAAAATAGTAGATTCTTTAGCTTCAATAATGTTAAAATCAACCATCATTTTTACGTGACCGCTTTCCATGCAGGTAAAAATATAGTGGCTGTCCCGATGTATTCCTTTATCTTTAAGAATGTCTTCAGTATCATAGGTATGCTGATCCATTCTCTTGATGTGAAAACGATGCTTGGAAATATCACTCAGGTCATACGTTGGAATTGTCTGTTTCATATTTCTAAAATCGGTTCTACAAAACTACAAATAACTCTGATCATGCTCCAAGTTTAATATGAGACTGCTTCATTTAATACACTGCTGCGAGTAAATACTCATCTCGGAAATTACGTATTTATACGGGCTTAAAAACATTTTATTTATCTCATATTTGTGATATAATATTGTTGTAGAGCAAAAAACAAATGATGAAAACTGATGTTTAAGAATTTTAAATCAAACTTTTAAAACCATAAACTATGTCAAAAATCCCTCATTCAATGAAAAAACTCTGGCGATTTTTTGTGTTATCGGCAGCTGTTTCTGCTATTTCCATGGGATGTACCTCTCAAAAAGGAGCAGACCAGATATTTGTCAACGGAGATATCCTCACAATGAAAGGAGATAAAGCTTCTTATGTAGAAGCACTTGTAGTAACCGATGGAAAAATCACTTTTGCAGGACCGAAGACCAAAGCTTTGGAAATGAAAGGCAGCAGCACTAAGATGATAGATCTGAACGGACGTACACTGATGCCAGGATTTATAGATGCCCACGGACATGTTTCTCAATATGCTACTGCATCTCAAATGATTAATTTGCAGCCTGAACCTTACGGAAAAGTGATGTCTATTCCGGACTTACAGAAAGTTCTTAAAGACTTTATCATCCAAAATAATATTCAACCCGGTGTAATGATTGTCGGCAATGGGTATGATGATGCTATTATGGAAGAACATAAACACCCTACAGCAAAGCAACTTGATTCGGTATCTTCTGTAAATCCAATTTATATAGAACATGCTTCAGGACACATGGGAGTAGGAAATTCATTATTCTTAAAAAATATGGGGGTTACCTATGATACAGAAATTTCGGGAGGAGTTGTAGGAAAAGATCCTAATACCAAAGAACTTACCGGAAAAATGCAGGAAAATGCGAACATTGAAGCTTTACAGTATCTCACAAGCCAATTACCCAAGCCTGCAGAAAAAGATAAGTTTAAATCTTTACTGGATGCGGAAAACGAGTGGTTTGCTAACGGACAGACGACCATTTGTGAAGGACGTGCCACACCGGCTAATATCAATCATATCTTTGAAGCGAATGACAAGAAACTCCTGCGTGGAGATTATATCATTCTGCCGGATTATGATACCAACGCTGATAAACTTGAACATTGGAAAGATTATTATCAGAAATACACAGGACGTGTCAAGATAGGAGGTGTAAAAATGACCTTTGACGGATCTCCGCAGGGAAAATCAGCATGGCTTAAAGAACAGTATCTGGTCGCTCCGGATGGGGAAGAACAAGGCTTCAAAGGACATCCTATTTACTCAAGAGAAAATGCTTATAAAGGATTAAAAGCTATTTTTACAGCAGGAATGCAGGCACATATTCATTGCAACGGTGATGCGGCTATTGATGAAGGGCTTAGCCTTATGGAGATTCTTAAAAATGAAAAATTACTTACCGATAGTATGCGTTGTGTATTGATTCATAGTCAGGTATGTCGTGAAGATCAGGTTCCTCGTTATAAGAAAATAGGAATCATGCCAAGCTGGTTTCCTACTCACGTTTATCTTTGGGGAGATTGGCATCGTGAAAATGTATTGGGAGAAGACAGAGCAAAGAGAATCAGCCCGTTGAAAGAAGGTTTGGATCAGGGAATTCGCTTTACCATCCATCATGATTCTCCGGTTACTCCTCCTGATTTAATTGCTGCCGTGTATGCTGCTGTAAACAGAAAAACACGTTCAGGATACTTATTAGGTCCGGAGCAGCGTGTCAGCCCTTATGAAGCTCTCAAAGCAATTACCATCAATGCGGCGTGGCAATGGGGAGAAGAACATGAAAAAGGAAGTTTGGAACAGAATAAGAGAGCAGATCTTGTTATTTTAGATAAAAATCCTGTGAAGATAGATCCATTGGGTATAAAAGATATTCGGGTAATGGAAACCTATAAAGATGGAGTTCAGGTCTATAAGAAAAATTAAATTTTTACGATTTTAATACAAAAACAGCATCTTGCTTATTGTAAGATGCTGTTTTTGTATTCAGTATTGAAAATTCATTATTTCGCCTTTGAAAAAGCCATTCTGATGGCAAGATACGTAAGAACACTTGCCATAAACCACTTTTGAACTTTTATCCATGCAGGATTATTGCTGAAAAATAAAGCAACTCTGGAAGCTGTCAGCACAATTAAAAAATTAACGCTAAAACTTACCAGAACCTGAACAACACCAAGCTCCAGACTCTGAGTGAGCACAGATCCGTATTCCGGTTTGATGAATTGCGGGAAAAATGAAAGATAGAAAACAGCTACTTTCGGATTAAGGACATTTGTGAGGAATCCAACGGTAAAAAGCTTTTTAGGACTGTCATACGATGTATTTTTATCAACATCAAAAATGTTCTTGCTATTAGGTTTAATGGCTTGGTAGGCAAGATATAAAAGATAGATCGTTCCCATTGTTTTAAGAATGGTATAAGCAAAAGGAACCGCCAATAATACAGCTGTTAAACCAAAAGACACCATGATGATGTGAAACAAAAACCCACACACCACACCTGTCAATGAAATGAAACCTGATTTTTTACCCTGTGTTATTGACTTTGAGATCAGGTAAATCATATTAGGACCGGGGCTGATCACTAAGATAAGAGCAGCCAGAATAAAGAATGAAAGTTCGTGAAGTGGGATCATTAATTTTTATGCAAATATCTTATTAATTGAGAAAATGAACAATAGTTTTAGAATAAGCCTTAAAAATAACAGCTTAATCCCTTTTAACCTTTTGTTTTAAATCTCGAAAAAACTGTAAATTAGCCAACAGAAAAATAGTAAAAAATACTTCTTAAGAATCCTCAAATGTCCAAGCTAAAAATTGCACGAGAACAGAAAAATCTAACTCAGGAAGAATTGGCAGAAAAATCAAAAATTTCTGTAAGAACAATTCAACGGATTGAAGCTGGAACAGAACCCAAAGGACATACCTTGAGAGCATTGGCTGCTGCCCTGGAAATAGAAGAAACCTTATTACAGGATACAGAGAAGATTTCCGAAGTGGAAAGCACAACAATAGATGAACCAGCAATAATATCAGAAGAGAAAGATGCAGAAACCTTACAAACAGATGGTATCAATTATTCTCAGATCAAAATGATCAATCTTTCCTCATTGTTTTTTACTGTTGTACCTCCCTTAAATATTTTCGTACCTCTTTTGCTGATGTATACTCTGAAGCAAAAAAACAGTCTTGCCAGACAAATTATTTCAGTACAGATGATATGGACGGTAATGGCACCTATTGTTTTCATGCTGGGCATCTTTTTGAAACTCGGAAGACAGTTTACCCTTATTCTGATGATCCTTATTGTACTTTCCAATGTATGTATTATTCTTCGAAATGCAGCAGAGATTGACAGAAAGAAGAAATTGTATTTTAGATTGAAATTCAGCATGATATAAAACCTGTCAGTACTTTGTCGGGTTATTGTCGGGTTCATTTTTAGGCTTAAAAGAATCGAAAATCTAACCTTTGTCAAAAAATTAATAATGACAAAGACTATTCGTTTTATATTCCTTTTCTTCAACCTGTTTTTGGGTAGCTTATATGCACAATTGCCAAAAACAGATCCGCTTTATAATACCATTATGTCAAAAGACAGTCTGCTTTTTTCGGTGGGATTTAATACCTGTAATGTAAAACAGACAGAAGCTTTGCTAAGCGATAATCTGGAATTTTACCATGATAAAGGCGGTTTTTCAGATAAAAAGAAGTTCATTACAGATTTTAAAAACGGATTGTGTAAATCACCGTCAGACTATCGTTCCAGAAGAGTATTGGATCATGAAAGTACACAAATATTTCCATTATATCAGAACGGGAAACTTTATGCGGCAATACAAAACGGTAGTCATTTTTTTTATGAAAAAGAAGGAGCATCAATTGAAAAATTAGTAGGAGAAGCTAAGTTTACCAATCTTTGGTTGCTTGAAAACGGAGAATGGAAATTAACGAGATCTTTAAGCTTTGATCATCATGCAAAAGAATCAATGGACATTAAAACTGTTTTTGATAATGATCAGCAAATAGAAAACTGGTTAAAAGAAAATAAAATTCCAACCCTTGGACTGGGAATTATAGAATCCGGAGAATTGAAACAGGTAAAAGTTTTTGGAAATAGTAAAGAAAATATTCCAGCCCCTTACAATACTTATTTCAACGTTGCTTCTCTTACCAAACCTGTGACTGCAATGGTTGCATTGCGTCTGATAAGCTTAGGGAAATGGAAATTGGATGAACCTTTAGATAAATATTGGATAGATCCTGACATTTCAAATGATCCAAAACATAAAAAATTAACGACACGAATTATTCTTAGCCATCAAACCGGTTTCCCCAATTGGAGATGGATGAATACAGATAAAAAACTGAACTTTCAGTTTGAACCGGGAACGAAATATCAATATTCGGGAGAAGGTTTTGAATATCTGCGAAAAGCATTGGAAGCCAAATTCAAGAAATCGTTGGAACAACTGGCTCAGGAACTGATTTTCCAACCTTATAAAATGTATGATACAGGGTATATTTGGGATCAGCATATTGATGAACAAAGATTTGCCGTTGGATACAATGAAAAAGGAATATCATATCCCACAGAAAAAAATAAAACACCCAATGCTGCCGATGATTTGCACACAACAATAGAAGATTATGGAAGCTTTATGGTGAATGTGATGAAAGGAAAAGGTTTGACATCAGATGTATTCCGGGAGATGATCCAAAAACAGATTAAAACCAAAGAAAATAAATACTTCGGATTAGGCTTTGAAATCTATGATCTCGGAAATGAAAACTATGCTTTATCTCATGGCGGAGCTGATCAAGGAACAAGATGTATTGCTTTTATGTTACCAAAATCAGGAAAAGGACTTTTGATCTTTACCAATGTAGATGATGGATACAAAGTCTATGAAAAACTGGTTCTTCATTATTTGGGAAAAGAAGGAAAGAAGATTGTGGATATAGAAAACAGTAAGTAATGATATTTAATTTTCCTGTTTTTAAGTGAAATCTTATATTTGATACTGCTCTTATTGTAGTTTTAGTTATGTTATATCCAGGGAAATTACTTGTGATTATTTTATTGATTCTATTTGTAAATGTCTTTGCACAAAATCAGAGATTCGTATACGAATATCAGTACATTCCGGATTCTGCTAATCTTGAAAGTAAAAAAACAGAACTGATGTATCTGGATGTTATGCCTAAGTTCTCTAAATATTACAGCGGAGAAACCTTTAAGAATGATTCTATTGCGAAAGAAATCCTGGATAAACAGATGAAAGCAACAGGAAAAATTGAAAATATAGCGCAATCAGCAGCTTCTAAAAGTAATACAATTAAATATACTGTCATAAAAGATTATACTGAAAATAAACAGCTTTTCATTACCCGAATGGGACGAACTAAATATAATGTGTTAGATAACCGGCTTATACAATGGTCTGTTCATCCCGAAAAAAATACAGTTAAAGGATATAACGTTCAGAAAGCAACAGCTGATTTTGGTGGCAGAAAATGGATAGCTTGGTTTTGTGCAGATATTCCTGTACAGGATGGTCCTTATAAATTCAGAGGTCTGCCTGGGATGATCCTGAAGATAGAAGATTCTAAAGGAAGTCATTCTTTTACTTTAGTAGGAATCAAAAAACTTTCAGGTCAGGAAATTGAAAAAATATCTCCTACAGAAAATTTTGTCTTTAACTTTGGAGATAAAGTGGATATTGACTATCATCAATACAAACAGCTTTTTTTAGAATCCAGAAAAGATCCAGCCAAGTCACTGAGAATTACGCTTCATGATCTGGATAAAGTAAATATGAATGGAACAATGGTAGACAAAGGTGTTTATATCCGGGAAAGAGAAATGCAGATGAAAAAAACAATAAAAGAGGATAATAATAACATTGAATTAGATCTGCTTTATTAGAATAGTATGAGAGGTATCCAATCGATATTTAAAGTTTGAATGTAATTCTTTGCATTTTAGAACAAATTACAATAAATAAAGCCTGCTTCAAAACGAAAGCAGGCTTTGTAATTTTTATTTCACCTTTTCCAAAAGGTATAATTTGGCACCGGAAAATGCCAGTTTAGGCATCAGATTTCCTTCCAGAACCATTGTTTTATTATTGACGTCAATAACGGAAATATAGTTATTGGAATTGTATTCAATATAGTTTTCTTTTTCCTTCGTGATAGGATTTTTCCCGAATTCTAAAGAGTATTTTACCCAGTCTTCCTTCTCAGAACTGCAATGCACAGGCTTGAATTTAGATTTTTTAGCCTTAAAAATGATCTGATCAAAGCTTTCCGTACAGTCAGAAGTAAATGTACTTTCAGGATTCTGATCCTTTGAAAAATCTTCAAAAGAACCTTTATAAACCCCTACAACCTTCCAGGTTCCGTCCAGACGGTCTTCAGATATTTTACCTTTCGCTTTGCTCACCGCCCAGCTTATTCCGTTCACGGTTCCTTTTACCGCTTTATAGCCTACACTTACTGCTCCGGAAACTACTTTTGTAGCAGTTCTTACCACACAGGAATTCAGTACAAGCACGGCAGAAGCCAGAAATATCATTTTTTTCATATTGTCAAATTTTTTACGAAGATAATATTTTATGCTGAGTTTTGAAGATAAGGGAAGCTGGGTACAGAAAACAGAAAGAATGAAATTATCCGATTCATGACCTTTTCAAATACGTTTTTAGCTGGAAATTATTGAAAAGATTTTGTTCATCCTATTTTTTGTATTTTTAAAGAAGATTAATAATGATGAACACCAAATCCAATTATTTCATGTTTAAGTGTACAAAAGAACTTAAAACGCTCTTTTCTGTACTCCTTTTTCTGTTTGTATATTCCTGCTCACCGAAAATGATCAGAATAGCAACTTCAGAAGATAAAGCCAATTTCGGAATCTCAAAACCTACAAAAGCCGTTTTCTTCGTAGAAAATGAAAATAGTACTGCTTCAGAAAATCAAATTAATGATCATAAGAATACCGCTGATAAGATCTATACACAGTTTGGAGGAGCTACCGAACGTGTAATGGTGGGACGAACCAATGCCAAGACTTTTACATTTTCAAATGGAGATATAACTTGGTTTGTAGATGTTCAAAAGCTTCCAAAACGTACAGCGATGATTCTTTTCGATGGAAAAAACGAACCGATTATCGAATACAATACCAAGAAATATGAGCGTCTGGTTCAAAAATATATGCCTGAAGAGCTAAAAAAGATGGTACAATCTCAAAAAGAATCCCAAACAGTAAAAAAAGAAACAAAAAGTATTCTGGATTCCATTTGGGCAATTCCTTTTATTCCTGATCAGAAATATGCTGACAGGATCATTAATAAAAGCAATACCATTTATTATCCTCTTCCTTTCTTTGAAGACAGCGGAATGTGTAATGGACGCTATGAAACGATATTTTATAAAGATGCCCAAGAAAAAGAAATAAGCTATACCTCCAAAGTGACCTATCGAAACGGAAGAGTATTAAGTTATGAATATCTGCGGGATGGAATTGAAAGTACACAGAAGTACTATCTGGGAAATACAGGGCTTTTGGATTCAATAGCGTATTACAATCAAAACGGGAAAAGAGAAATGAAACTGAATTTTAAATATCTCCCTGATCAGTTTATCGTTCATGATGTCAATTTCGGTTCCAGAGAAGAATTTCACCTGAATACCAAAGGACAGGTCATAGAGAAAGCCGATTTTGATAAAAAAAGCAAGCTTAAAAGAAAAATCTACTATACCTATGATAAACTGGGACGGGTTTTAAATGAGAAATCAATGGTAGATGATGAGATCGAAAGCAAGAGCATATATCAATATAATTCTGACATCAAAAGAATGTACTCAAAACTGACCTTAGAAGGAAAAGGAGGTAAAATAATTTCTGAAAATACCACTGAAAATATTGGCGATAAAGATATATTCAGTACAATTTCTGATGGAAAAATACAATATAAATCTGTTTCAACTCTCAACAAAAACTGCGAAGGAAAAGTCACCACTTATGACGGGAACGGGAAAGTCGTTTCAGTATATGTACAGAAAAAACTCTGATTGTATTGTAGGAATTCAATTGAACAAGCTTACCACCAGAAAACGAAAAAATTAATGATGAAAAAACGATATTTACTTCTTAGTATATTATATATTCCAACCCATTTTTTTGCACAAAATAAAACCGTTTATTTTGATTCAGACTGGAAGGAAACGCAAAAAAGCAATGCAAAATATTACCGTCGGCTTCCTCTTCTTAAATTAGGGAACTTAGAGCTGATTCAGGATCATTATGTAAAAGGAGATTCACCTCAGATGCAGGGATATTTTGTGACTGGAGATGAAAAAAATAAAGTTGGAGATGTCTTTTGGTTTTATCAGGATCAAACGGATGCATCAGGAACTTCTTATATCAATAAAACGGCACAAAAAAAGCTGACGTATTATTTTGATGATGGCAAAGTCTGGAAAACCATTCAGTACGGAGACAGTTTAAAAGTGGGTAAGACCATTGAATATAAACCGGATGGAAGTATTTTAGGAGAAGCCATATATAAAGATGGTTATATTCAATCAGGAGTTGTAGGGACGTTGCTTTCCAGAAATGGATATCGCTCATATAATAAAAAAACTCAGGCTGACGATATGGTTCAGCTTCCCGAGAAAGAAGAAAAAAACTCAGAATACAAGCAGATCTATTACTGGAAACATAACCTGAAAACTGCCGTTGAATACTCCTATCGCAACGGAAAGTGTATATTGGAAATGAACTTTGATAAAGATGGCAATCTTGTTCAGAAGCTGGACAGTACATCCTATTATATTTCCAGTAAAAATTTGAAAAACGGTAAAAGTTTCTATTATCGAACTCAAAAAAGTGGAGTGATAGATGAACCGCTTTATATAGAGTACAAAAGCTTCCCGTTCTCAAACGTTACCATGGAAAATGTAAGTCACATTATTCTTCATCGGGGAACTGTCAATTTTCTTGAAAAACATTCTACAAAGGACTTATATAGAGAAATTGAGTACCGGTTTTTTACGGAAAATGGTTTACAAACGATGAGATTAGAAAGGGATTTCCAAAATGAAAAAGCTTGGAAACCCATGAAGGAATATCAAAACACAGAAACCTCTATTGTTTCCGTCTCTGAGATTGAACCCTTATCCATAGAAAAGATTTTTCAAAAGTTTGGTAAAAGAAAATGGATCAATCCGTATTTCAAAAATAAACCCTTTACAGAATATATATACTTTTCATCCCCTGAATTTATGGGTAAAACAATACAGAATTCTTCATCGGGAAAAACACAGACCAATGATAAGGAATCTGTACTCATTTATATAAGCCTTATTCCCGGAAAATATATGATACTACGTGAAAATGGCGGGTATTTCATTCCGAAAACTACAGGCGACCTTATTGAAATTCCAAACTATGTTCAGGAATAATTTTTCCATTTTAAAACTGATTTCCATGAAATTTTCATTCAAAATATATTGTATTATATCATTGCTGTCGTTTACTTATTTGTTTTCGCAAATTCCTGTGTATAAACAGAGCAATAAGTCTAAACCTAAAGTTTCAATACATAAAAATCAACCTTCAGATTCCAGAATGTCTTTACGGGATTCTATTCAGAAAGAAATTCTCATGATGGTAGGTGAAGATAATATGGAGAAAGACGATTTAGATGAAGAAGAATATATAGAATCACAGCATGATCAGATTATGATTTTCCGAAAAAAAATAGACGAATCCAAAGGGTTGCGGAAAGCTGTTTTTCAATATTATCTTGCCAATATTTATATTTCTTCTCTTACCTTTTATGGAAGAACATCAAATAAGAATGATATTACACCCCTTGATCAGCTTCCGGAAGATTACAGGCAATGGGCTGTCAATGATTTTTATAGAGAAGCAGACAGACTTTATACTAACGCGCTTACCAATAGATCTGTTTTACAGGCTGAAAAAACTGAACTATGGAGTGAGATTATTGACCGCTTAGAATTTGCAAAGTATAAACCTACATTATACGATCTTATTGCGACGAATTATCTTAAATTTTTAAATGAATTACCATTTGATTATGATCAATCTGCGAAGAGAAAAATAGCTGTAATCAAAGAGGATTTAAATCAGTTTCATGCCAGTGATAAGGATAAAACAGCATTGCTTTATCTGAAAAGTACTGAAATAGAAGGCGATTCCAAAAAACAGGCAAAACAACTCCAAAACTTGGCTGACAATTTCCCTGAAGAACCTTTTTCAGCCTATCTGTTGTATCAGGCAGCAAGCCTTTTAAGGTATGAAAATGAAGAAAACAATTTTCTCAATGCCTTTAAGGTCTGTCAGAAAGCAATTGATAATTTTCCGTCTTCAGACTGGAGCAACCATTGTAAAAAATTGATCAATGAACTTGAAGGTTCTTCAATGAGCATCAATTTCCCGACCAGAAACCTTCCGGGTGAATATATACCTTTAGAAACGACTTATAAAAATACAGACAAGGTAAAAATAGAACTGGTAAAAAAATCAGGAATTATAGATTTTGATAAAGAACTTTTATGGAGAGGGTTTCATGAGGAAGAAAAACTGTTTTCCTTTACTCATAATGAATTGGACGAGCACAGCTTTCGTACTGAAATTTTCCCTTTAAAGAAGTTTGATGATTACAGATTTCATAAGACGATTCTTGCTCTTCCACCATTGGAAGAGGGGTTGTATGAGATGAATTCTGTTTCTGAAGACTCAGAACGTTCAACGATGTTTGCGGTTTCAGACTTGTTTTATGTCAAAAGATTTGAAGACGATACAAAAGTAACCTTTCAGGCGATTAATACTAAAAGCGGAAAAGCGATTGACAATTCAGAATATATAATGTATCAGAACGTCTATGATTATGAACATAATTATAAGAACAGGAAAAAAGACAATCAACTGATAAGAACAGGAAACGGAACTACGGATAAACAAGGAATCTTCTCTTTGCCAAAATCAAAAAACAGGGAATATGATAATAGCATTATTTATTTTCCTCACCTGAAAAAGTATTTTGTCATTGATTATAATTACAATGAAGTAAGAAATGTAAAAAAAGAAGAAGAGGCAATTAAAGAACCGATCAACAGAGACTTTATCATTTTTACAGACCGTGCCATTTACCGTCCCGGGCAGAAAATGTTCTACAAAGGAATTCTGAAGCAGGAATACTTTGAGAAAACAGGAATTCTCCCAAAACAAAAGGTAGTGGTGACTTTGAGAGATTCCAATTACCAGGATATTTCAAAAGCTGAGGCTGTTACCAATGAATTCGGAAGTATTACCGGAACCTTTATCATTCCGTCACAAGGGCTTACAGGAAATTATTATATAAGTATGGAAGCTGATTTTGGAGAACAGAAAGATACAGAAGAAAATAAAAATAACATAGTCCTTGGAAGTAAATATATTAAAGTAGAAGAATATAAAAGACCAAAATTCCGTGTGGTGGTCAATCCGGTGAAAGAAGCTTACAAGTTGGAGGAAGAAGTGAAAGTAAGCGGGAAGGCAGAAGCTTTTTCAGGCGCTGATATACCTGGAGCAACTGTGAAATATGAAGTTAAAAGAAAGAGAATCCGCCTTTGGAGAAATTATTATCAAAGATATTATCACCCACCTTTTAACGATACAGAAACCGATATTACTCATGGAGAAACCACTACAGACAGTAACGGAAATTTCAATATTACCTTTCGTGCAGAAGCAGATGAAAAAACCAAGGGTGATACAAGAAATTATCAGTATTTCGTTTCATTTTATGTAACCGATGTCAATGGAGAATCACAGAGCGGACAGATCAAAATCAATATCGGAGAGGTAAAGGCGAAGATCAATGTTGATGCACCTGATCTGGTACTGCAGAACGAATGGGAATTTCTGAAAATATCAATGAGTAACCTCAATGATCAGAAAATAAACGGCAAAGGAAACCTTACCATCACCAGAATACCGGAAGAAAAAAAGATCATTTTACCTAAGTTTACCGAAAAAGAAGAGGACAGAAACTATTATGCCGGAAATACAGAAGATAAGGCTTTATCATATTCATCTTATGACAAAGAACTTTTTGATGTTTACTTCCCGCATCTAAGCTATCTGCAAAATGATAACTCTAAGACTCAGAAGGGAGAACTGTTCTTTTCAAAATCATTCAATACTGAAGAAACCGGAACCATTCTACTCAAAAAAAAACCTGAACCCGGAAAATATCTTGTGGAAGCAGAATCTATTGTAGACCAGGATACCATTAAAGCCTTTAAAATAATTGAAGTCTTTGATCATATAACATTCAGAAACGGGAAACCTTCATTTTTCGGAATCCGTACAGATAAAGAACTGTATAAGGTAGGAGAAAAGGCAAAAGTTACTTTCTATTCAGATTTCAAAGAAGGTTTTGTCAATTATCGTTTCATCCGAAACGGAAAGAAAGAAGACTATCAACAGATTGCCCTGAACAAAGGATCTGTGGATATTACATTTACGGTAACCGATACCGATCTGAAAAAACAACTCTTTCTGGATTATGATTTTGTGCATGACAATGATTACACAAAAGGGAATATCAAATTCAAGATCAAAGAAAATATCAACCGAGACCTGGAAATTACCACTCAGGTTTTCCGCGATAGAATTCAGCCGGGAGTTCCGGAGAAATGGATTCTTACCGTTAAAGGAAAAGATAAAGAAAAGATCAATGCAGAAGTATTGGCTTCCATGTATGATGCTTCATTGGATGTGTTTGCCAAAAATGATTACCGCTTTACCTACTACACTCCTTATTCAGATGATAGCTATGATGATTATGATCCCTACCGTATAGAAGCTGATGATTTCTTTGATGGATTAATTTCTTTTAACTCAATTGATAATGATAAGATATACAACAGATATCCTATTCAGTCAGATAAGTTTCCTACCCCGGAATCACCTTATTTTCAATATACGGCGGCTAGAATTGTAAGGACGGCATACATGACAAAATCAGTAGCAGCTAATGCGGTAGCTCAAGAAGTTGTAGTCAGAGGATATTCAAGTATGAAATCTGAAAACACCCCAATTCTATATGTGATTGATGGGAAGCCAATGAAAAATAATATTCCTGAAGATGAAATTGCTGAGATAAAAAAACTGAACAGCGCTGAAGCAATAGCTTTATATGGAAGTGAAGCCGCAGGTGGAGCATATATTGTGACCTCTAAAAGAGCAGTGAGAGAAGAGTTGCTCAAAAAAGTAAAAGCAAGAACCAATCTGGATGAAACAGCATTTTTCTTCCCTAATCTTTATACCGATGCAGAAGGAAACATTAAACTGGAATTCAATACTCCTGAAGCCCTCACAGAATGGAAACTGATCCTGTTCGCACACACTAAAGACCTGAAAACAGGCTCCGCAGAATTCTTAACAAAGACTCAGAAAGAACTTATGGTGACTCCCAATCCGCCAAGGTTCCTGAGACAGGGAGACCATATCGAACTTTCAGCAAAAATTGATAACCTGTCAGACAAAGAACTGAAAGGCGACATGATGCTGTATCTTTTTGATCCCAAAACATCCCAGCCATTAGATTCCGCATTTTTAAATACCAATTCTCTCAAAAAAATCAGTGTGGCAGCCAAAGGATCAACACAGGCAAGCTGGGAAATTAAAGTTCCTTATGCAATAGATCATGTGGGCTATAAAATTCTTGCCAAAACCAAAGACTTTTCAGACGGAGAAGAAAATGTATTGCCTATACTTTCCGACAGAATGCTGGTGACACAAACCATTCCCATTTCCATCAAAGAAGGACAGCATAAAACCTATACGATGGAAGGGCTGGCAAATAATACCTCATCTTCAACCGCGAATTTTAACCTGAGCGTAGAACTTACTTCCAATCCGCTATGGTTTGCCGTGATGTCTATTCCGTATTTAAGATCATTCCCCCACGAATGTTCTGAGCAGCTTTTCAGCAGATTATACGGAAATATGCTTTCAACATATATTATGAATTCATCCCCGAAGATCAAGAAGATATTTGACGAATGGAATGCCAAAGAAACGCCATCCAATCCATTGGAAGCAAATGAAAACCTTAAAGCCATTCTTATAGGAGAAACTCCTTGGCTAAGTACCATTAAAGATCAGAACGAGCAGATGCAGCAGCTTTCTCTATTCTTTAATATGAATAAAATGCAGCGCGATCTTAAAAAAGCCCAACGGGATCTGGTAGACCGTCAAAATCCTGATGGAAGCTTTTCATGGTTCCCGGGTGGCGGTAAAGATAAAACCATTTCCGGACACATTCTTGCAGGCTTTGGAAAGCTTGACAAAATGCTGAAAGGACAATCCGGCGAGTATTTCACCAACGAAATCAACCATGTTATTAGAAATACCGTTGATTATCTGGATAAAGAATACAAAGAACAACTCGTTAAAAATCAAAAAGAAAACAAGGAACTAGATCTCAATGACTATTCTTCCTATTTTTACTATAGAAGCTTCTGGACGAAAAAAGAAATTCCGGCAGAGCTGAAAAAGATACTTCCTACTTTAGCCAATACCTATACAAAGGATTTTAAAGAATACAGTCTCTATCATCAGGTAATGATCACAACGCTGTTACAACGTTATGGTTATCGTGATTTAGCTAAAAAATGTATTGTAGACCTGAAGAAAACATCAAGAAAATCCGAAGAAAACGGAATGTACTGGGAGAATAATTATTCCGGTTGGTATTGGTATCAGGCACCTATTGAAACCCAGGCTATGCTTATCGAAGCCTTTTCAGAGATTACGCCGGAAGACACAGCCAGTGTAGAAGAAATGAAAGTCTGGCTTTTAAAAAATAAACAGACAGAAGGCTGGGGTACTACTAAATCTACTACTGAAGCGGTCTACGCACTACTGAACTACGGGAAATCGTGGCTGGATGCAGAGAAAGGAATTACCATGAAACTAGGAAACGAAACTATTTTCCCCGCTCATGACGGATCAAAAACCTCAGAAGCAGGATTCTTTAAGAAATCTTACTATTGGAAAGACATCACTCCGGAGAAAGGGAATTTAGAGATTCAAAAAAACAGCCCGGGAGTAGCATGGGGCGGAATGTACCGACTGTATTATGAGAATATGGACAAAGTGATGGCAAACAACTCTTCCAATGTTTCCATTGAAAAGAAACTCTTCCTGAAAACGTTTGACGGAAAAGAAGGTAAGCTTAAAGAAGTGACTTCGGAAACTCCAATTAAATTAGGAGACTTAGTTGTTGTCAGAATCGTGATCCATACCGATAAAAATATGCAGTATATTCATCTCAAAGATATGCGGGCAAGTGGTTTTGAGCCCGTGAATGTTCTTTCTACCTACAAATGGCAGAACGGAGCAGGATACTATGAAAGCACCAAAGATGCTGCCACCCATTTCTTTTTTAATGATTTACCTAAAGGAACCTATGTTTTCGAATACGAAGTAAAAGCCAATAATGCAGGCGAATTTTCAAATGGAATCACTTCCTTCCAGAACATGTATGCTCCGGCAATGGGCGCTCATTCAGAAGGGATGAGAGTGAAAATAGTAAAGTAAACTTTCATACTAGATCAATGATAAAAACCCATCTCAGCTTTAGTTGAGATGGGTTTTTATTTTTTTATAATAGTAAAATTAAGATAGAGAAAATACCTTTACATACTCTTTTGGCATCCACATAAAGCATACCACTAATGTTGCAATTAACAACAATGATAAAATTAACGTAGCCACCTTAAAACCATCCAATCTGAACTCTTTTTGAGGATGATTTCTGCCTGAGCTGTAAAACTCTGCAATGTCTTTTCCGTAAGGTAAGTTGTTTCGGGGATTTTCCTGAGTTCTTGCAACGGATGATAAAGAAGGAAGTGTTTCTATACCTTTATTTTGGTTGATGGTATTGGCAAATGACCGTTTATTCTCCTGATGTATTTTTTTCGCAGACTCTATCTTTCCTTCAGTTGTAAGGAAACGTATTACTTCATCTATTTTCTCTGAATACTTATCATATTCTTTACTAATGATCTCAATTCCGTTTTTAGACTCTTTTATCCTGATTTCATTGTCCTGATGTCTTTTTTCGTTTTGTGAAACCTGGCTGTTAAGGAGTTCCAGAAGTTGTGCTTTTTCATCCTTTAAACTTTCTTTTTCCTTTTCGAGATCAGCAATAGAATTTTGAATTGCCCGAAGTCTTTCCTCATGAAGATTCTCAATTTCTTTCTTAAAACCATTGGCGTCAACAATTTTAAAAATTCCTTTCTGTCTTACAAACTCACCGATTTCGTGGCTTTGTGTAAAAAAGATCGTGTCATACATATTCAGAAGCTCAAAAGCCTGATTAAAAAAACTCTGCAACTGTGCTGCATTCGTTTCACAATAAACTACAAGATAATTATTGCTGGTTTGAGTAAAATTAAGATCTTCCATCTCCCGGATATTAAAACCGATCTTATCAAAATCCATTGGCTTATGAATGGAAAACTGATCAGAATGATTGATGGTAATAATTCCGTCCTGCACATTACTTTTCTCAAGATTACTGTGAAAATCGTTCAGGGTATTGATGATAAGACTTTCTGACGTTATTTTATCAACAAAAAGAAGACTTGAACCAATAAATGTTCCGCCTCTGTCAGAATTCTGTTCCTTAGCAAATGTATAAACAGAGTAGGAGATGAGGTTACATCCGCCGGCATAATCCTTTCGTATAGAATAGACGCTGGTTTGCGGAAACAGTTTAATAGCATCAGTTTTTAAATCAAACGTTCTGATCTCTTTCGCTATCGCTTTATTTCCGCCCAGAAAAAAAGATTGCCTGAAGCCATTCGGGTTTCCGAATGTACCAAATGCCGAGAAAAAATAAGTACTGCTCATTAATTTGTAAAGCTAAATTTTAAACGTTCCCAAAATGTTCCTTCATAATCAAGATCGTAGCCCACAATGCTTCTGTACAGCCATTTTGAAAGTACTTCAGCAGTAGAAAGATTCAACAGGCTGATTCTTTCATTTCCGGTTGCATTCTGAACACTTCCCACTGTGTAATAGGTTTTACTTAGCCCATACGTATCAATACGCTGTGAAGTCATTGGTAAATGATCAGAGATAAAACTGTCCAGCGCTTCGGCACTTTCCACATCCATCCTTCCGGATTTATCCCATTTGGAAATCACCAAAATAGCATTCACAGACTTTAAGTTTTTTCCCTTTCTTTCCAGCTCATCCAGAAATTCATTGATTAAAGAATCGTCATTATAAGCAGACTCATAGCTCGTCACAATAATGAATGTAAGAGGAATATTCGCATTAAGGAAAGTCTCTATGCTGCTGTGATAGTTTCCTCCTCGTCTGATATCATTATGATTTTCTCCTGACGTTTCCAAAAAAGTGAGATCAATAGGAACCACTCTTTTTGATTTGTTATTCGGTTCAAAAACAAGATCCAGACGGGTAACCTGATCCCTTGTCGTTCTGTTCGGAAGAACGCCCTGTCTTATATTTTCAAAGAAATCAGAAAGAAGAACATTTGCTTCCTTAGAGTTTGGCGTTCCAAGCTTAGGTCTTAAAACTCCGGCATATGACCTTAAATAATAAAGCATTGACGATAAAATCACAGACTTTCCTGATTCGGCAGTTCCAAAGAAGAACACAAAATTACTTTCCTTGTTTTTGATATCGTTGGAAATCGTTTTTGCAATAGGAACAAAATCTTCCTTTGTATCATTTTGAAAATCAAACGAAAGAGGTTTTAAGGTTTCCTCAGTTTCAAAATTCAGAGGTTTTAAATGATCATGAGTTTCCATAGTTTAGTTATTAGGGATGATGGTTTTACCGCTTCTTTTATTATTAAATACACTTCTGTTATTGTTTCCGTTGTAATTTCCTGAATCCGTTACCAGTAAAATGATAATAACGATAACAAAATCAAGCAGAATACAACCCGCCAGCACTACAAATTGATACATTCCGAAATTTTTAATCGCATGCTCAAAAGCAAACCCGATTTTACCCACCTGCTGTGTTTTTGAAACAATAGGCTCAAAATGTATCTTATCATTTCCAAGAACCGTCTGGGCACGGCTTCCCAGTTTATTGTAATCCGAAAGTGATTCATCAATCAGCCCTTGGGACAATCCGTCTTTTTCCTTTTTTGATAAAAGAAGAAGATCCTGAATCGTTTTATTCCATTTGAAAGCCGCCGTATTGATATCCGATTTCAACGCTCTTTCCTCAGGAGATAAATCCGAAACGATATTATCAATCTGTTTTCCCATTCTTTCCGAAAGATCTTCATAATCTTCACCTACAGGAGTCAGAAGGTCAACCTTTTGACCCGTTAATCTCTCTATATCCTTGATCAATAACTGAGCTCTGCTTCCGATTCCTTTATTTCCGGGATCCTTGATCTGTTCCATCATCTGTTTCTTCTTGATCTCAATATTTTGAGTAGTCGCTTTATTGTATTTATAACTTAATTTTGATTCCACATCATTCTCTAGTGTCGTGAAATTTTTATTAATATCACGAAGCTCGTCGGTATAAATATCCGTTTTCATAAACCTCGTATACAAGGCATTGAAATTAGCAATGAAGCAAAAAGAAGCAATGAAAATGTAGATCCAGACAAGGCTGTTGGTAGGTTTTCCTTCCAATTTTGCATTTCTCAACATCCAGCAAAGGAACAGAAGAAGCAATGATAGAACTAAAGCAATGACAAATGATGCCGGACCAAAAATCTGTTGCAGACCCAGCCAGGTCTGATAAAAACTTACACTGATCAGTAATAAAGCAAGAATTCCCAAAAAGAGATCTGCAGGAGTCGTTTTTTTATTCATAATGTATTCGTTGTTTTGTTGAATAAGCTTATAAAAACATGCTGTTTTATAATGTTCGAAACTACAAACAACGAGCAGAAGAAAATTACGGGAACCCGTAAGTAGAAGTGCTTATGATCTAGTCTGAATGGTGTTTATGAATGTATTCTCGCGCAGATTTTGCAGATGAAGCAGATTTTTATGATCAAAATATTTAATATTCTGAATTTACAGAAAAGCACAAGAAGCATCATGGTTATGTGTACGCTTAGTAATAATCAATTTTATTGATTCCACCTTTTGCTCCCTTGAAATCTTACGAAATAAAGGTAAAACCTTTGCGTTTATATAACCCTCAATATTTTAGCCACTAATTCACGAATTTTTCCTTCTTATTCGTGCATTAGTGGCTAAAAGAATATCTGTATTTAAAGAAACTACTTTTCTTCTGCCTTTAATTTATTTACCAAAGGATTCGCGTACATGGCAAGGAAATATTCCTTAGAAACAGGATCAGACGGATCGATACGCATTTCCTGTCTTCGGATAAACAATTGCTTTTCCTGTTCTGTATATTGAGAAGCATAGGTATCTGTATTGTTCATCAGATCGTAGGCTATATATTTTGTGGGCCAAAGCTTATAGTTTTCGATGATTGATTGATCTATAAGTTGAGCAATAGCTTGCAGCTGCTTGTTTTTATTCTCAATATTGGCGGCAATATCATCCAGTTCAGTATCAATAACATCACCGGCATGGATATGAATTCTTTTCTTTTGTCCTAAAATTCCGCTAAGTATTGTCGTAAAATCTTCATTTTTCCCTTTAATGTATTCCTCTTCTCTATGTTGTGCCAGTAATTGAGGCATTTTTAAGGAATCAGTAGGATCATATTCGTAGGAGATAGAGATAGGAACAATCTTTAATGTTTTAAAATAATCTATTAGAGATTGGTCCCCAGCTGCCATGGCAAGCATCTTTAAAACTCCTTGCTGAGTATCATCATTCCCGTCTTTAGCACGACCTTCACGCTGGGCAATCCATACGGAACGGTTTTCTTCGTGCAGAAGCATGTCAATATATTCAGATAGGGTTTGTGAACTTTTAAGCTGGTCACGAATGGATAAGCCTCTTTGAACTAAGAAATTACGGTTTAGTTTAGCCAGTACATTCAGAAAGTTTCTTTTTACAAGATTGTCTCCGATAGCTGAAGCCGTCATAACATAACCTCCTTCCAGCAGAACCAGATTGAGCAGGGAAGTATCCAGTACAATATCCCTGTGATTAGAAATGTAAAGGTAAGAAGTGTTTTTATCAAGTTTATCGAAACCTGAAGTCGTTAATCCTTCAGAACTCTTAGCAAGAATCTGACGAACCGCATACGCAACAAACTGATGCTGAAAATCACTTATGGAATGAACCTCTTTAAACTGTTCCAGCCAAACCTGCTCATCCACACCGGGAAAAGTAAAGGTCATCAGTGCTTTCATCATCGGATCACGGGCTACACTCTGCAATTTTTCATTCACTTCATGATCATGAAAATACCGGATTTCATCAAACTTCGACATGTTATGGTAAAAATTAAAACTTTTTGCAAAAGAACGAAAATTTATCTGGGGATAGGCTATAAAGGTTGTTAAAGTATTATGAATGGCGTAGAACTTAGAGAAATCATCTGATGAACGGAGCAGACTTCTCTATTTATTCGAGTATATTTTAACCACAAAAGTCACAAAAGTTTTATTTAAACCACTTTAGTTCACTTAAGTAAGTTGAGAAGGATACTGTATAATAAGTTCACATAAGAAGAAAATCAGAGATTTTCAAAACCTTAAGTGTACTTCTTATGCGTAAAGCTTGTCGCTTGAAATAACTTAAGTGTTTAATTCTTTTGTGGTTAAACCATTAAGAACTGTGAAGTTATTAAGAAAAGTTAAGATGAAAATCAAAGATTTTCTTTAGAATACTCTTAAAACGAAGCTCTTCTTAAGACTCTTATCACGTTAATTTTTTCTTAATGGTTCAAAATTAAAATACTCAATAGGTGAATTTGGATTCCTGCGGAATGACAAATACAGCGTTTTATTTATCCGCACACTTTGTCATTCCGTAGGAATCTCAACAATAGTATTCAAATTATATTTCTAAATTTTTTAGCTGAATTCCTGTCTCTGTTTTCCATTCCAATGGTCCATTTGCAGATCTTGCCAACGTAGCGGAAGCTGCTCTTGAGGATGAATTAAAAATATAATCCTTAGTGAGTTTATAGAACCCGTTTTCCAGTTGTAATATTCCGTCTGAAATCATTTTATTTCGTTCCAATACAATACCTTCATTTAACGAGGGTTGTTCTGTTACCATCAGTAGAGAATCTTTATAGACAACAAAACCTTCAGTAGAAGGGCTTCCTTTACTGTTTGCTCCGGCTCCATTTTTACAGAATAACACCAGCTGATTGGTTTCATTTTGTTCAATAGTTTCTTCCACAGACTCAAATATTTTATGTCCTAGTGAAGCCGTCAATATTTTTACATTAGATAAAAATTCTTCCAATTCAGCTTGTTCTGCTTCGGATAATTCCGGTCGGGTAGGAATATTTTGATTAATAGTATAGCGCTCTGCATGCATGGCCAGTTCATACAAACGATTTTCCAAATACTTTACCCCTGCTTTGTTCAGATATTGATCTTTGCTTCCAAAGAATAAGACTTCATTCCAAAAATCTCTGTTGGCTATATGATGGGCAAGACGATCAGCAATCACTTCAGCTTCTCCAATATAGGCTGCGTCTTCATTATTATCTCCTTTACCAATCAGGATATAGACACCAGGCTTTCTAAATTCTGTACGATTGCTGAATTCTCTTACTTTGATACGGGGAACTCTGATGCCTATTCCCGTCCAGTTGCTGAGTTCTGCGGTGGTGAGACTGTTGGGAGTGCCATCCACGAAGAATAGGCGTATGGTTTTTCCGAAGGTATTCATAGTTAGTTTTAATGTTTTGAATCATGAATGACTAATGACTCAAGAATGTTTGTTTAATGGCGGCAATAATAAGAAAAATCTTTAATCTTTCTAAAGAAAAGGTATAAATTTATGAGGTATACTGATATATAAAATGGCTTTTAAAAAGAAGATGTTATTACAGGTCTTTTATGATGTCTTCAGGAGCTTCTAAAACCTTCATAATAAATGTTTTCATAAACAGTTTGAAATTTCCGTTTTTAATATCAACCCAAAATTCTGCATTATGATCTATATTACCGTATTGTAAAAAATATAGAGGCCATAAGTGGGATGTTCGAAATTTGATTCCCAAATAATTTCGCAGGTCTTCGAAATATACTTTTTCCCTATACCGATCCATAAAGACAGGTGTTTTTACCAGGCCATAAATAACGCCGCCTTCTTCATAATTAAACCTAACATATACATTTTTTAAAACGGAAATCCCAAACTGATGATATTGCTCGTCATAAATAACCTTTATATTCAATTCTTCTGATAATTCATCAGCAAGCTGAAGCATTTGCTGGTCAGCCAGGCCTTTCATGTCTTGCTTAATAGAATGTAAAGTATTGGATATCTGAAAAGCCGTTTCTATATTATCTTCTGTTTCAGTCATAAAATGGCTCAATGACCCTGGATCTAAATTTTCTTTTCCCATATAATTTTCAATAAGTTGATTTTCAAAATCCATCAGAAAACAACGTACCCTTTCATTTTCTGTATTTTTAATAAATTCTTTTAAAAGAGGAATAATATCGTCTTCATAATTTATTAAGCGTAAAAGTCCTGTTTCTATAAGAGTTTCAATTTCCTCTCCACCACTGTATTCTGTTAATTCTTTGGATTTTGGAGCTAAATAGAGAAGTTGGTAATGATGGGTACTGATGTATTGTAAATATTTTAAATAATCCTGAACCTGATTTTTCTGATCTTTTGTCCATGGGTAGATTTTGTTTTCGATTCCTATCACATGTAATGAATCTTGATTTTTTAAAACAATATCCACTCTTCTTTTTTCGAAAGTGGAATCTTCCAAAATTACCTGCACTTTTTTCGGATTATCATAGGGAAAATGGAGCCCTAATTCTTCTTTAAACAATTTTAAATAAATATCTCCCTGACCGTGATCTTCATTAGGGTTTAGAAAAAACGCCAATATTTCTGAAACTTTATTTTCGTTCCAGTGCAGGAACTTCATCGCATTAAATTGAGTGGCAAGCTTTTTAGAATGTCTCTTTTCATATTCAATCTCAAACTTAGAACGTGCCTGGATCTCTCGGAAAAAAGAAATATGATCGTTCATGGTATATTAGTTAATTTCATTTTAGCAATAATAAGAAAAATATCTAGTTTTTCTTTGCGGGAAAGCATAAAAGGTGATTAATGCAATCATTAAAAAGGGCTTAGCCACTTCCAAAGTATCTCGAGGTATTTCAATACCCATCTATAGGCACTTTGGAAGAACCTTTAGTCCCTTGGGGAAGTGGCGATACCCCCTTACCTAAGGGGATATCTCGGGTTGCATAAACGGCTATCGGGGCTTGTGAAAGGGCTGTAGACCGTTGTTTAAGGGTCTGGAGCTACTTGTATAACTCCTTAGAGGGACTTTAAAGGCAGAGTGAAGGGGGAGGGCATGAAAAAAGCACGTGAAAACGTGCTTTGTAATGTAACTGTTATTTCAATATTATCCTTGCGGATTATCATTATTAGAGGGCGGTGGTGGAGGAGATTGAGGCTGCTGTGGTGTTATAAAAAATTGCTTCATATCTTCATAGACAACATTGGTACCCGGAACATTCTCTTCAGACAGGAACCTGATATTTCTGTAAAAACTGATCGCATTGTGGTAGTTGTCATGATCTAATAATACTTTGGTATCAGACAGTTGCTCTGTGATGGAATCTAATAGTTGTAACCTTTGTTCTACCTGCTCCCGGGCGATATAATCCCTGTCAAATTCTGCTTTGTCCAGAAATCCCGGAACATGTTGGGCATACTGTTCCATATAGCTTTTGGCTTTATTTACAAAAAGCTTGTTCTGCTCTGCAATTCTCCCGTACTGTTGTCTCTGGTCCGGAGTAAGGTTAATGGTTTTTCCTACAAGGACAGTCTGGATGTCCTGAATAGCCTTATCAATAGTTTCTAAGTCGCTTTTCGAAAAGCTTACACTGATTAAATTGTCTAGTGCCATAAGATCATGTTTTTTGATTTGTTCCTTCCAAATATAATAAGGAAGAGGTCTGGAAAAGCGGTGACACCATAACTTTTCAGGGGTCATTCATGAGATAGTGAAAACGGGATAATGGGGTTTGCATTTTGAAGATTTTTGATGTAAAAAAGACTTCATAAAAAGAAAAATAAAGAAGATTGATCAAAAGCTAATAGTAAAGCAAGTAGCATCATCGAACACAAAATACATCAAGAAGGCAATGTAAAACAATTCAGAGAAATGCCGGGTATCAAGCAGGAAGCACTGACTCTTGACCTTGGGGACGACTGGAACCAGAAGAAAGTTTCTCTGCTGGAACAGAAAGAAATTATTGAAGACCCTTTACTGAAAAGAATTTCTGAAGTATTGAAAATTCCGGTGGAAGCATTTCAGAATTTTAACGAGGAACAAGCTATCAATATAATTTCAAATACATTCCACGATTTTAAAGATAACTCTGTAGCTTCTGCTATGAACTATAATTGTACATTTAATCCAATAGATAAAATTGTGGAATTGTATGATGAAAAGATTGCTCTTTATGAAAGGATGCTGAAGGAGAAGGATGAGATGATGGAGAGGTTGATTGAGAAGGGATAACTTAAGATATTATAAATTGAAAAGCTCAACATTTTCGTTGAGCTTTTTTTGTATGTTTTTTATTTCTTCTTCAATTCTTTTTTCAGTTTTAGAATTTCTTCTAAAAGGTCTTTTGCATCTCCATCCGTAGGAAGTTGCGGTACAAGCTCTCCTTTGAAAGCTTTGTGTAGAATGGCTTGTGGAAGACTATCTATTTTTTCTTTTAGAGTTTTATAGTACTTTTCTATAGTATCTGCTTTGGCAAAGAGACTTTCTACACGAGAAACGATTTCTTGTTGTTCTTTTAACGGCGGTAGATTAATTCGAACGTTTTTTATGTCCTGTTGATTTATACTTGCTTGATTTACTGCGTTTTTTGCGTTCTTTTTTAACTCTTTTAACCCTAATGGACTTACTAAAAAAGTTTTTATAAATTGAGGGGAAACTTTATTTTTATTTAAGATGATCCTCATCATATTACTTTCAAAAATAGCATCTTCATGTATTTTTTCAACGAGCATACATTTTCCAAGGTATTCAATACTGTTTACTCTATTGATCAAAATATTATCAGTCTCAAGTTTATAGAATTCTTTATCTTTTTCTGGAATTTCAACTTTTTGAACTACTTCCCAATCTTTTAATTTACCATCATAAAAGTTGTCGATCCTAATTATTTTTGTACCACTTCCATATTGATTTCTTGGATAGTATGCCCCATTTTTAGGAGTACCTATCATAATTGACTCAAAATTAATCTCTTCCCATTTATGAGTGTTTTTCTCCATTCTCAATTTTTCAGTCAATCTACCAGTAATTGCTTGCCTCAAAACCTGTTGACGAAAATCTTTAAGCAATTGAGGAATACGCTTCAATGCGTTTTTCATTGCTTCATGTTGTGCAAATAAAGCATCTAACTTTGCTACAATACGTTCTTGTTCTGGTAACGGAGGGAGAGGAAAAGGTATTGATTGTAGTTTAGGGGCGTTAATGTTTTTTACAGCAATTCCAACCGCACTATCAGATACAGCTTTCCAATATGAATTTGATTGTAGGAAATAAGAAATTAATTTAGGATAAATTAAAGGCTTAAACCTAATTAAATATGATGCATATAAAACATTGGATTCAATTTCTTCAACTAAATAGCTAAATCCAATTGATCCTGCACGTGAAATGACAATATCATTTTTGCTTAAAATATAGTCATCAAGATTTTTAGGTAAATCAACACAAAATGGAACTTCATCCCACTTAATATTTCCTTTACCTATATCTGTTGTTCTTAAATATTTATAGTCCCCAAAATTTTGTGATTTTGTAGTCCATCCATATTGTGGTTTAGTTGTTACAGTTCCTAGATTTGTTTCAATCCAATTTTTTGGTAACTCTGTAATCATTTCAGTTCTTTAATCAAGTTTTCCAACTCAGTTTGTATCAGTAAAAGCTCCTTTAAAGCATCGTTAGCAATATCTAATGGGTCTCCTATATCGGATGATTTTGTTAAACTTTCATCTGCAATCAATCCTAAATCCAAAGAATCATTTTTCTTTGCAATTTCTTCACGAGAAATGCATTGCCAGCGCTCGTCTTTTACCTGGTTTCTTTTTTCTTCATCTATTGCTCCTTCATATTCTTTTACTACGTTTTCAGCAGTTAATCCTCCGGTATAAGCTTTGATAAAATCTTCAAATGCTTTTTCTGTAAAAGGTGTTCTTTTTCCAAAGTTTGGCATATTGGTTCTCATATCATAGAACCATACATTTTTGGTATTTCTTTCTTCTTTCTTTCCTCTGGTAAAGAAAAGAACATTGGTTTTTACACCTGCTGCATAGAAAATACCTGTTGGTAAACGTAAAATAGTATGCAAATTACATTTTTCCATGAGATCTTTTCGGATGCGTTGTCCGTCACCATCTTCAAACAGAACATTATCCGGTAAAACTACAGCAGCACGTCCAGTCCCATCAGTAATAAGGCTTCTGTAAATATGCTGTAAGAAATTAAGCTGTTTATTGCTAGATATATATTTTAAGTCTGTTCTGGTAGGTTTTTCTCCTCCTTTCTTTGTGCCAAACGGAGGATTTGCTAATACACCATTAAAACCTTTTAGAGTTTCACCTAAACTGGTTAATGTATCACCTAAAAGAATGTTGCTTTCCATTTGGTGTAATCTTGCATTCATTAGAGCTAAACGATGGGCATCTGCAACAAGTTCTACTCCAGAAAACGCTTCTTCTTCCTGAAATTTGATTTTTTCAGAAGAGAGAACGTAACGGTAATCGTATTTTTCTTTCAGATAATGATCTGCAGAAATCATGAATCCAAAGGTTCCACAGGCAGGATCATTCCATCTTTCGCCTAATTTTGGAGCCATGAGTTTTACCATTACATTAATTAATGGACGTGGAGTGAAATATTGCCCAGCACCACTTTTCTTTTCTCCTGCATTTTTCTCCAACAAACTTTCGTAGATATCTCCCATCACGTCACGGTCAGATTCTTCATACCAATCAAGCTTATCGATAGCCTGAACCAAAGTATTGAAGTTTACAGGTTTAGTAAGTGTAGTAGAGGCATTAGTGTAGATGTCTTTGATAGATGGACTCTCTGTCTTGCTACTTACATTAGCTAAAAAATCACGGTATAATCTAAAAGCTTCTACATTATCTGTTTCCTCTACAAATTTACTCCATCTGTACTCTTCAGGGATTTGATCTGAAAATCCTTTTACCTCAGATAATTTAAGGAAAAGGATAAAAGTAAGTTCGTTAAGATATTGGTGGTACGTTACGCCGTCATCGCGCAACACATTACATAAGTTCCAAAGTTTATTGGCTATTTCCTGTGCGCTCATTTTACATCTCTATGCTGAATACAGTTCACTGTTCAGCTCTGTTATCAATTCTTCTAATTCGTTATTAAATATCTTATTTAGCCTTGTAAAACCTCCTTCATCTACAAATGGTCTTAAATCTAAGTCCTGTTTTGTAAGAATGGTTTCTGCCATCAACTGCTTTTCAAAACGGTCTATCCATCTTAATTGTACAGCAGTCCACTGATGTTTTGATTTTAACTTGCTAATGGCTCTCTGAACACGTTCCTGAGGGGTTATGAGGTCAATTCCCATAGAAAGAGTTCTGATATAAGCTATAATATCGGCCGCAATATCCACATTTTTTGTGGATTTCCAAGCAGTATTTAGAGAAGTTTCATTAAAACCTTTTTCATCTAAAAGTAACTTTAATTCTTTTAATGACTTACGGTCTAGCTCCTGAGGTTTATTGCAAATGATATTGATTGCCGTAATCGTATTGCTGTTTTCCTGAAGAAATTTTTTGAAACCTTCTATATAATCTTCAGGCTTATCTGCATTTCCATACCCACGGGTAACTTCCATTACAGAATCTTCATGGGTAGAAACGAATTGAGAATATTTCTTGTATACTTTTGTATCAAGATAATTCCAAAGTGAGCTTAATTGTTCTACTGTATTTTTTATTTCAGAACTGGCTGTATTCTTCAAAGTTTGTATTAATCCTTCAATAGTATTTCCATCTGTATGATAAGAAATATGCTCTTTTTGTTCAGTCGTTAGGTTTCTGGACTTTCGTTGCAATTTTGCAATGATTTGTTCAACTTGTTTATATAAACGCTGCTCATCGGAAATTCTCTCAGTTTCTTCTACCAATTGTTGGAAGCTATAAGAAGGATTTCCTACTGTTTGTATCTGGGTGTAATCTTTTAATGCTTCATATAAACGAACTGCATCAAATATTTTAAAAGATTCTTTTCCTATTTCAGGGCAAAGACGTGTGGCTCTTCCCAACATTTGTTCGTACAATATACGGGAACGTACACGACGCATAAATACAACATTACATATAGATGGAACATCAATTCCGGTAGTTAATAAGTCTACTGTAACAACAATATTCGGATATCTTTCGTTCTTGAAATCTCTGGTTAATTGTGCATTATCATAAACAGTACCCGTAATTTTCTGAATAGCTTTTTCATGAACATCAACTCCAATTTTTTCAAACTCTTCACCCAACATATTGATTATGGTATCTGCATGACTGTCTCTTGCTGCGAAGATGATTGTTTTTTCATTACCTTCAGGATCTAAATGTTTAACAAGCTCCTGAACTACAGCTCTGTTGAAATTATCATTAAGAACTTGTTTATTGAAATGCTCTACATCAAATTTCAATTCATCTTCCAGCTCATCCAAATCTGTTATTTCTCCGGTTTCGCCATCATATACCTGAGGTTTTTCTCCCTTTTCCCATGTAATTCCTTCGGTATTAAGATAAGTTTTAATATTAAATGGAGGTTCATGATCTACCAGATTGCCGTCTATTACAGCTCTTCTATAAGAGTAATTATAAACAGATTCTCCAAAAATTTCTGTTGTATGAAGGGCTGGAGTAGCAGTCATTCCTATTTTAAAGGCATCAAAGTAATCAAGAACTTTACGGTACTGTGCTACATAGTCGTCTTCATTTCGGATTCCAAAATCATCTTCATTCATCTCTTTATCCAATTGATAACCACGGTGTGCTTCATCAACAATAATACAATCATAAGTGTCCACAGTTAATGGCTCTCCTTCATTATAGAAGAGTCTTTTTACCATACTCTGAACGGTGGCAAAATGGAGACGGGATTCTGAGTCCGGAATGGTTGTCCCGAGGTCATCAAACTGATAAATTCCACCAAAAGACTGTTGAGCTTCAACTTTATTTTCTTTAATACTGTCACGTGCCTGAGTTGCCAGAAGCTTTCTATCTGTTAAAAATAGAATTCTTTTAAATCTGTTGGCTTTTATCAGTCTATATATTAATCCATTGATAGTTCTGGTTTTCCCTGTTCCGGTAGCCATAACAAGTAAGGCTCTTTTATCAAAGGGATCTTCGGCCAGTTTATTTTCAACAGATTGGATAGCTTCTATCTGATAATCACGAAGACTTAAACCGCTTGGAGAAGCCAAATAGTCATAATCACTTTCTAAGAGTTTTTCTTTGGCTGCATCCGAGTCTCTGTTGTATAGCTCTTTTAAACCTTCCGGTGAATACCAGCCTTTTAAAGCATATGGACGATTGGTAGACTTTCTTATATCCTGAAACCAAATTCCACTTTTAGTTTTCAGTTGTTCTAAATATTTTTTCCCGTTTGTAGAATACAGAAATGGAACTTTATAAGTATCCCACTGCCCCAATAAAGTAATTTCAGCTAGCGGATGGATATTTTCTGAGTATACTTTAGACTGCCGAAGGTTGGTAGAAATATCAGTATTATATTTCTTAGCCTCAACTAAACCGTAGAGTTCAGTACCAATAAATAAAGCATAATCTGCATACTTTCCTCCGCATGGCCATTCTGCAATTGCTTTATTTTTTCCTTTTTCGGGTAATGTTTTTTTATTCTTGTAATTAATATTTTCTGTATCACATTCCCATCCGGCAGCTCTCAACTGAACGTCTATCAGTTGGATTCTTGTATCAAGCTCGCTTAGATTAATCTTATCAGCATAAAATTGAGCTTTCTCTCTTCTCTTTTTTATACCACTTTCTGAAACATTCAGTGATTGAATTTTTAATTCATAGTTTTTTAATTGAATGGTTAATTCATCAACTTTATCTGTTAAGGAGGCTATTTCCTCATCAGATTTATTGGGCGGTAATTCATAGACAAGGTTTTCAATGGTATCTTCTTCGTAAGTTTCAAAAAACCACTTAGTCAGACTAAATATTTTTTTTAAAATAAATAAAGCTTCATCAGATTTATTATAACCATTATGAGAGGCTCTGTTACCTGACTTTCTAACTACATGGAAAATATCAGTTATTGTATCAGGTAAGATCTCATAATTATTCAGATACTGTATAGCATCGTGTTGATTTAAATGAGAAATATCTTCTGATTCAAAACCAGCAATTAAACCAACCAGTTTTTCACAAAATAATCTTGATTTTGATATTGATGAACTGGCATCTATATAATACAAAGTTTCTGCTAATCTTGCACAATTAAAAAGCTCAGGATAAAGATCCTTTAGAAATAAAAATTTTGATGGCATTAGGTGTTTTTAATAGTATAGGTTATTGTCTTTTAAAAAAATCACTAATAAAAGACAAACTTACTAAAAACCTACTATAAATAAAAGAATCTTGGCTTTAAAACATAAGTAGAAACTTCTTTTCTAAAGTTCATTAAAAATGCTTAGAACCAAGATTATAATGATTACTTTTCTATAAAGTATATTTCATATAGCTATGCTCTTCCTACACATCCACCTCCTCAACCTCCACACCGGCAAATACACAAACACCACAGACAGCACTCCTGCCAATATCCCTACAACAACAGCCATCGCCGTTGCATCCAACTTATAATCCTTAGAAAAATTATATTGCCCTAAGAAAAGCATCGCTAATACCAAAGAACAGGTAATCACCCCATGCAGAATACTCAGCTTGGTCATCAACTTTTTAATATTCAACTGTTCATCTACGGTAAATTCAATGGCGCCTTGTCCGGCGGCATCGGTTACTCTTTTGATAATGTCTATGGTGAGGACAACGGGGAGAAATAAGGCCATGGGGAGGGTAAGGCGGGCCAGATTTTGTTCGCCGGAGAAAAAATGGGTGTAGCCTAATTCTTTGAAGCTGGCATAGGCGATGATGAAATTGAAAAATACATTCGGAAGGACATAATAAATCGTACGCTTGATGAGAAAGCGTTTAAGGGTAGTTTTTTTGAGCTTTTTAGGCGGCTTCGGCTTAAATTTCAATTTCATGAGGTGGTCATTAGCGCTATGGCTTTCTCTTTTATTTTGGCGGCTTCCGCTTTAGGAAGAAAATCTTCGTTGGACAAAAATATAAAATCCATCTGATGGTTGTACGTACTCGTCACCAAAGTGTTTGAGTTCAGCCATGGAAAGGCTACGGTAGGACTAAAAATGGTTTCAATGCTGAAGTTTTTGTAATCGTTCGGGATATTGATCCTGCCCATATTGGAGAGGGTTACATCATGGCCGCCATTGCTTGATTTAAGCATGGAGATCATACGATCAACAATCGGGTGCATCTGTTCACCCATCCACAGCAGTTCGCGGGCTTCCATTTTTCCTATTTTCTGAACGAGGTCTTCTTTAATCTGCTTGGCATTGTTCAACAAGTCGGAACTTCCTTTTTTAATCGCAAGGTCAACCGTTGGGGCAAAAGCAAATAAATGATCTTCTTTGATCTCCGGAATAAAATGACGCACATCTACCGGACTGATGACTTTCCCTTTGGCTTCTTTCCCTTTTACTTCCTGGAATGCCTGCATGAACGCAGAACACAATAAAGCATGTACGGAAATGCCATTGGCTTTACATTTTTGAGTGATTTGAGTCGTAGTTGCCGGATCCAGTTTTTGGTGAAGAACATAGTTTTTTCCAAGGTTTCTCTTTTTGCTTTTTTGCTGTAGCATAAAGAAGAATCTGGCAAAGGTCAGATAAAGTTTGGCTTTGAATTTTTTACTTTTTACATTAAAGTTGGAAGGGAGAAATTCATCTACTGAAGTGAAAGCTTCATAAGGTTCTAATTCCAAAGCAGGGTTGTCCAAAAGCTGAAGAAGCTCTTTCATTAATGTCACTCCTGTGGTTCCGTCTGAAATGCAATGTGGGATAGCCCAAAATACTTCAGAAACATCCTGTCCCCTTACCCAGACTACGCGGGCTAGCGGTGTTTTTTCTTCCTCAAATAAAATTTTCCATTCTTTTTGAGACTCTGTCAGCCAGTCCTGGTCTGTTTTTCTTTCTACAATGCGGAGTGGGATAGGAGCAATCTCTTTTTCTTCTATAAAAAAGGGATATTTCTCAGTTTTAGAGTCTATAACCACTCTTAATAGCGCATGTTTCTGCTGGATTTTTTCCAGAGCAGTTTTAAAATTCTGCTCCGGAAGTTCTCCTTTTATTTTGGCTGAAAATATGCAGTTTACGGGCGTTTCGGGATCTACATACATGATCCTTTCCACCATCATTAGCTTTCTTTTGATCATGATACAGCGATATATTCCAGTTGGGTTTTAATGATCTGCATGATTTCATCACGGATGGAAAGGGCATCGTTATACGGTAAATATCCTTCACTTCCTACAAATGAAAAATCCATTTTTCCACGGTAAGTAGAAACTACCAGTGTTGTCGTATTCCCTAATGGTCCAATGACTGACGGACTGAAAATAGTATCTACACTAAATTCTTTATACTCATGAGGAATCTGAATACGTCCCAGATTGGAAAACATACAGTCATTAGACGATTTACCGTTCTTTAAAAGCTTTGTGAAATTATTCAACGCATCATGTCCGGATTCCATCACCATCATGGTAATATAAGGGTTAAGCTTAGAGGTTTTACGTTCTACAGTAGCCTGCATCGCATGTAAATTTTCTATAAAGCTCAGCTTTTCATTGGCTGAAACTACGATCATCAATCCAAAAGCAAAAATATGATCGTTCTTCACCTGGGTAGCAAAACGTCTGATGTCTACAGGACAGGATACTTTATTGAAAGCTCCGGTTCCTTTTACTTTTTTGAATGCCTGAAGCAAAGCAGCGCTTAAGAACGTGTTTACTGTAGCGCCATTGGCTTTGCAATAGGAAATCAGTTGCTGGCTTACGGTTTCATCTACTTTCCAATTGATTAAATAATCATTTTGACGATCAATGGATTTTTTACCGGTTGGAATAACCTTAATGGCTGTAGCCGCTAATCTTCCAATGAATTTGGCTTTTAGTTTTTGCTTTCGGCTGTTTAAAATATTCGCCGGAACTACGTCCTGAATACCTAAAATAGGGCTTTCTATCCCAATATCGGCTTTTGGATCATCCAATACTTTTAAAAACTCATGAAGGAAAGCCATTGCAGAACCACCATCGCATAAACAATGGTGGAACGCAAACAGCATGTCAGAAACGTCTTCCCCCTTGATCCAGACAAACCGGATAAGAGGTAATTTTTTAGGATCGAATAAAGTATTCCATTCCCTTTTGGATTCTTCCTGCCACTGATCTTCTCCTTTTCTGGCAATAATTCGCACCGGAATGGAGATCGGATTTTCAGGAACATCAAACCAGGGGATATTTTGATCATCGTGAGCAATAAGGGCTCTTAGCCACGGATGTTTTTGCTGGATCTGAGCCAAAGCCTGCTGGATATCCTTTAATGCAAAGGTACCTCTGAGCCTGAAAGGGATCACCGCATTGAACGGTTCTGTTCCGTCTCCCAGTAACATTCGCTCACCAAATAATAATCTTCTTTTAATAGGTTGGTTCATAGGCTATACAGACGCTAATGTGGAATGTTCCTGTACAAAGTTTTCTAACAACTCTACCGCTTTATCATTACCTCCTGCAAGATTGAATGTATTTTGAACCTCCTGAGCAGCAGCTCTGTATTTAGGATTTTCCAGTAATTCAAAAACGGTTTCACGAAGAGCTTCTACACGCAGTCTCTTGTATCGGATGCTGATTCCGCAACCTGCCTGCTCAATTAATTTCGCAATATGGAAATGATCGTAAGCGATAGGCGTGATCAACATTGGTAATCCGTTACGGAAAGTATCGTTTACCGTATTGAAACCTCCGTGGCAAATGACCATATCCATTCTTTGCATCACCGCAGATTGAGGCACAAAGCTGTTCACGATAAAGTTCTCCGGCCATTCTTCAAAGATTTCCGGTGGAGTAGCGGCAATCACCGTTACTGGCTGATCTTTAAATGCAGCAATAATTTTTTCAAAGAAAGCTTTTCTGATGTCTACCAACAACGTTCCCAGCGATACGAAGATCTTTGGAGTGGTAGAAGCATTTAATTTATCCCAGTCAAATGGGGCATCGTTCGGACGACCTTTTACAGGACCTACGAATTTCATATGCGATGGTACGGTATCAAAACCGGCAAATGCCTGTGATGTAAATACCATATTCAGTTTGTGTGAGTGGATGTAAATACCTTCCTCATGAATGCCTACTTCTTTTTGCAGGTCTTTAATGAGGTTTTGCTGCCATTCCCAGATTTTAGGGGCACTTTTTTCAGTATCTCCCATCACGTCCGGTGGAACAGGGGTAGTCGTTACGCAAGGAATATTGTGTTTATGAGCGAAAAGCGCACCTCCGAAAGTGATACAGTCGTTCACGATCACATCAGGCATCCAGCTTTCTGTTAATCGGGTTAATCCCGGCATCATCATTTTAGCGAAAGGAACATACGTTTCTTCCAGTGCTAATTTCATCACTTCAGGACCTGAACAAGCCGGTCCGTCATCCTGTCTTTTTAAAATACGGGCGATTTCTTCCTGATACGGAATAAGATCTTCTTCAGGATAGAAG
The DNA here is from genome assembly GCF_001684975.1 of Chryseobacterium artocarpi. Classification (GTDB taxonomy): domain Bacteria; phylum Bacteroidota; class Bacteroidia; order Flavobacteriales; family Weeksellaceae; genus Chryseobacterium; species Chryseobacterium artocarpi. The sequence continues at coordinate 196,706 of NZ_MAYH01000001.1, forward strand.
TAAGAACCTCCTTCCGGAATATGTTTGCTGTCTAAAGGCGTAATTCCGAACCATTTTACTTCATGGCCACGGGCAATCAGACTGGCTCCCACACTTAATGTAGGGCTCACATGTCCGAAAAACGGCGGAACAACGAATAGAAATTTAGATGGTTTTTCTGGTTTTGAAGCCTTTGTGATGGCTTCTTCCAATAAATTAGCTGCTGTAGATGCTCCTCCTGCTTCCATAAAAGATTGTCCTACTTTTTGAGCTGCCTCACGATAGCTCGGGTTATTTAATATTTGTTGCACTGCCTCTCTCAGATGATTGGCTTTAAATCTGTTGAAATTAAGTCTTTCCCCTGCTTCCGTACGCACCACACGTCCTGCAACATGCGACTGGTCATACGCAATAGGAATCACGACTAAAGGAATTCCGTTGGATAAAGTTTCAGAAACGGTATTGTGACCGCCATGGCAAACTACGCCATCAAGATGAGGTAACAGATCCAATTGAGGAACCTGTTGATACACCATAAAGTTATCCGGCCATTGCTCGAAAAGCTGTGGATCAGAAACCACCACAACGGTTAAATCTTCCTCTTTAAAAGCATCCACAACTTTTTGGAAGAATGCTTTTTTATGATCGTGATCGAAAGTGGTTCCGATACTTACTAAAATCTTTTTGTTGGTAGCATTTTTCAATCTGTCCCAATCGAATTCACAAGAGATACGACGCTCGGTAAGAACGGGTCCAGTGAATTTGTATTGAGGTTCCAGATTGTCCATTTCTCCAAAGAAATAATTCGAGGTTAAAACAAGGGTTAAAAGATCTGAAGTGGCCAAAGAGCGTTCTTCATCAAAGCCTAATTCTTTCTGTAGATCAATGATCTGATTGACTTCCCATTCATGAACTTTAGGCAGTTCATTCATGATTTTAATGGCAGCCGGAGCGGTAACGGAAGTTGCACAAGGAATTCCTAATACTTTGGCTGCTACCGGAGCGGCAAATAACTGGTGGTCACCGATGATTAAATCGGGTTGGTATGTCTTTAATAAAGCAACAATTCCATTATAGCAATGTCTGTTCAGTGGAATAAGAACCTCTTCGTAAAGGAACTTCACGCTGTCGATTCCGTAGACTACTTTTTTGGAAATAATATCGAGATATTGTTCGCTTTCTTTCTTTTCTGCGTCGGTCTGATCGTATTGGATCAGTAATAATTTTCCGCCCTCCGGAAGTTTAGCCTCTAACGTAGGGTCAAGGCTGATCCAGGCTACTTCGTGCCCTCTTTCCAACAGAGTAGCACCGATGCTTAGGGTAGGGTTGACATGTCCTGTCAAGGGTGGAACTATAAATGCAAATTTAGCCATGGTTCTTCGTTAAAATATTAGATAAAAACTGAGCGATCGTCTCTGCAATAAGCTGAGGTTCCTGAATCGGAATATTGTGATCGCCGGAGATTAATTCAAGTTCGGATGAACCGATTTGAGCCTGCAGCCATTCTCCTGTAGGTCTGCAGTTGGAATCAGCACCGTAAAGCAATAACGTGGAAGCTGTCAATCCATTGAAATCGGCTTCACCAAGGAAATGTTTTTCCTTAATCATATCTGCTTTGATGCTGGTTTGATTAAACAAAAACTCATACATACGATGGTTCTTTTCCATTTGTCTTTTGCCCATCTGTACTTTGGTAGTATCTGTAAAATTGGCTACATAATGCTCAAGGAATTCCTTGCTGTATTCATCAATGATATTACGGGCTTTTTCGTCCTGAGGATCCGGAGCTTCCATCACCACAAGCTGATTAACACGTTCAGGGTATTTTAAAGCTGTTTTTAAAGCAATAAGACCGCCGAAGCTATAGCCTACAAGATGTACTTTTTCCAGTTGAAGGTGATCTATTAAACCAATCAGATCGGATGACATGTTTTCAAGGTCGTACCCATCCAAAAAGCGTTCACTCATACCGTGACTTTTCAGATCGTACATCACCACATGGAAATGTTTTGCCAGAATAGGGGCGATATTAAAATAATAAATGGACAGGTTACTGAACATACCGTGGATTAAGACCACGGTTTGTTCGGCTCCTTTATTGAGTTCCTGTATATGAACTTGTCTGTTATTGACAGTGATTATTGGCATTCGTAGATATAATTGATGATCATACTAAGGTCAAGATTAATAAGCTGGTCTAGATCCATAGAAGATAACCAACCTGTAAAGTCGATCTGATCGCCAAAATGCGCCTTGATCTTTTCAGAGAAAGAGACAATCTCAATGCTGTCCATTTCAAGATCTTTGGTGAATGAACTTTCCGGAGTAATGTCCATCTCCTCTACAAATTCAGCACCTATCACTTCAGTAATAAAACCTTTTAATAAAGTAAAAAGTTCTTCGTGGTTCATTTTTAATGTTGCGTTTACAGTGTCCATCCGATAATATAATTTTTATGTTTAATAGTTTTGATTTCAATAGTGTTGATCCACAAGTGATCGTCTTTTATTTGTTCTACTTCGAAGGCTTTTGGATTTCCTTTCAATCCGGTTCCTAAGAATTTTCCGTAGGCTTCCTTCGCTACCCAGAAACGGGTCGTCCATTCTGCCTGGTCTTTTCCTTTTAATAAGGCTAATTCATTGTCTGTAAATACCAGATCATAGAATCCTTCGCTGCGTTCTTCCATAAGCTCCATATCGATTCCTACAGATTTGCCATATCTTGCAATACCCACGGCTTCTTTTCCTTTGTGAGCGAGTGAAATATGAATGTCTTCTGTAAAATCACTGATGAGGTAAGGTTTTCCCACTTCATCGGAACGGATTTCAAAGGTGATCGGGAAGCAGGCGTGATTTTTTTCCTGACGGAGAAGGTTTCTCACGGCATCTTTCACGGCTACACGGCTTACCATCCAGTTTTTCTTCTTGTTGGGTAATAATTGCAGATGATGTTGTTTTTCCGTTTGGTTGAAATATCTTTTCAGGATAAAATCCCATGAAGCGACTCTGGTATAAGCCTGGTGGAAGAAAAATACTTCCGGAGCAATCTCTTCAGAAAGTCGGTTGTGCAATGGCGACATGGAAACATTCCATAATGCGGCATCAATTTCCAGTCTTCTGTTCTGCCAGCCTGTGATGGCACACCATACTTTTCCGTCTCTTTTCAGGATAATATTTGCGATGGCAAACTCATCATTAAGTTCAGTCTGCATACAAGTGCATTCAAAAATACCATCCTGATCGTGCATATCTCCGAAGAATTCAATATCCCTGATCTTCACCGGGAAAGCGATACGGTCTTTCACTAAAGTAAGCTGTAACCAAAGCCCAAATAACTGTCCGGCATTGTCCAGTAGAGATCCTTTTCCACCATTTCCTTTGATCTTTCCTATGATTCCTTTGGTTCCAACCGCTGAAACTTCAGTAATTCCCTGGTATTTGTCACCATGGAACATGTGCATGTCGTAGATTTCTTCAGGAGTTCTTTCAATGGGTAAAAGATCACCAATGGAAAGATTGAAGGTTGGAGTAGGAATCGGGCCAGATTTTAAGGTAACTTCTGCATTGGCGAAGTTCTCAATATCCAGATACGCATGATTTTCACCACGCCATTGTCCTTTTACGGTTTTCTCAAAAGGTTGTGCTACGTTCATCCATTGGAATACACTTACGTTCATGATTTTATGAACCAATGTTCCCGGGATTTCTGCTTCTGCAATTTCTGCAAGCTGTTCAAAGATCATGGTCATCGGAATAACCGGTTCCATATCGGCTACATGAGCCCATCCTTTAGGCTGTCTCAATAAGCTGTGATCGATCAGATACGGATGACTTTCCAGCGTTACGTACAGATCTTTTGTGAAGGTTGTACTTCTCGGTGCTTGTGGAGCAGCATATTGTGCTACAGGAGCCACCTGAGCAGGACGTGGAATCGTAATCTCCGGACGGTTCTGGAATAAAGTAATAACTTCTTCCTGCATACGGATCATATCATTAACATTGTCCTGGAATGCCTGTACCAGCGGATGACCACTTTTAGCAGTTATGGCTGAAGCTGAGGCGGTGTATTGTTTTGGTGTTTCAAAGGCTTGAGCTAAGGCTTTTACTTCTTTAAAGTTTCGGATAATAGGTGATCCTAATTCCAGTTTAATGCCTTTTCCTGATACTTTTTTTGATTGCTGCTGAACTTCCAGGAAGTCAAGAGCAATTGTTTTCCCTTCTACAAATAACGAAGCGACAACACGTTGTAGTTGTGCCAATGCAGAACGGGCAGGAACGCTAGAAGGAATCGTACTAAATGCTTTTCCTTTCAAGGTATCATCAATAAATCCGATCAGACCACCGGTACCCACCTGAATGAATACTCTGGCGCCTTCTTCATATAATTTATCTGTCAGTTCACGGAAACGAACAGGCTCTACCAAATGCTCGGCACTCAGTTTTCTGATCGCTGTCTGATCTGCAGGATAAGGTTCTAAAGTCGTTGCAGACCATAACGGAATCTTCGTTTTCTGGAACTGTGCTTTTTCCATTCCGGCAAGAATTACATCCAGTTTATCAGCAATAAAAGGAGAGTGGAATCCAGACTGGAACGGCAGTACCTGATGGAAGATCTGTTTTGATTTTAATAACGGAACCAATTCATCCAATGCGGCATTGCTGCCACAAAGAATCACCTGGTTAGGGCAGTTGTCATTAGAAATATATAGGTCTGAAATTTCAGTAATAAAAGGCTGTACCACATCAATTCCGGCTCCGATGGCAATGAATTTAGAATCTTTTAATTCAAAAGTTTCAGGATTCAATACATCAATTAAAGATTTTACAGAATTGGCTTCTGCTAATTCTGAGGAATATCCTGCCAGCCATTCTCCTAAACTGTGTCCTGCATTCATGTCCGGAATGATTCCCAGTTTTTTCAATGAATTATCAAGGATGCTACAGTTGTTGAAGATGTTTAAAGCATCGGTTAAAAGACCTTCACCTTCAGTTTCTATAGGCGCTGTTAATCCGAAATAACGGCTAACGCTGTCTACTTCACCTTTTGCCAGACCATCTAAACCAGGGAATACAAAGGCTACTTTACCGCCATCTTTTAACAATGGGGTAGAAGTGTACCAAATGTCCTGTTTATTTTTCCAGATCAGGTTTTTAGAAACAATTTTAAGGGCTTTTTCTACTCTTGCAGGAGTTGGATCGAATATCGCTACTCTGAAATCTCCTTCTCCTAAAGTGGTATCGTTATTTTGTAATGCAGAAACCAATTCTGCATGAGTCGGTCTTGCCAATAGCAATACTTTGTCTTTTTTAGGCATATCATAGCCTTCAAGAACAACGTGAGCATTGATTCCTCCAAATCCGAAAGCGTTTACCGCGGCTACTTTTGGTAATCCGGTTTTTGACCAGTTTTTAGCTTCCTGTACCGGTTCAAATCTTGTGTTCTGCATGTCAGCAGTAGGATTCTCACAGTACAATGTTGGCGGTAAAGTATCATGATGTAAAGCCAGACAGGTTTTAATTAGTCCTGCAATTCCGGCAGCCGGCATGGCATGTCCGATATTGGACTTTACAGAACCAATTCCTGCTACCGGGGCAGCTTCTTCTTTTCCAAAGAACTGTGCTAAGGTCTGAAGTTCTGTTTTATCTCCAAGCGGAGTTCCGGTTCCATGAGCTTCAAGATAGCCTACTTTATTTTTATCCAGATCAGCATTGATCCAGGCTTGTTCTAAAGCTTTCAACTGACCTTTTATGGATGGGCTCATTACGCTGGTTCCGTTACCGTCACTGCTTACGCCCACACCTTTAATCACTGCATAGATTTTATCCTGATCTCGAACGGCGTCTTCCAATCGTTTTAGCACGACGAAACCACAGCCTTCCCCAATCAGTAATCCATCAGCATCCATACTGAACGGTTTGATCTGTTCTTGGCGGGACATTGCTCCTAATTGAGCAAAAATACTCCAGAAAGCAGCGTTTTGTCCGGTGTGAACTCCTCCGGCGATCATCATATCGGAACGACCTCTCTGAAGTTCCTGTACGGCGTGATCTACGGCAATTAAAGCACTGGCACAGGCAGCATCAACGGTAAAAGCAACGCCTCCAAGATCAAAACGATTGGCAACCAATGAAGCTACCAGATTGGGAATTAATCCCATGGCAGTATCGGCTGCGAAACGTCCTTTGCGTTCCTGGAAAGCATGTTTTACTTTTTCAATATCAGCAGAAGATACCTGAGGCAGCAATTCCTGCAATAAAGAGGAAATCTGTTCTCCGGTTCTTACAATTTCAATGGCACGGGTAGCTCCCGGTCCTGTATAATTTCCTTTCCCAATGACAATTCCGGTCTTTTCAAGGGAAGTATTCTTTTGAAATACTCCGGCATCCTCTAAAGCTTTCTGAACTAAATCAAGGGTCAGTAAATGATCAGGTTCTGTTCCTTCCACCGCAAGGGGTAAAATACCAAAAGTGGTAGGATTAAACTCATAATCAGGAATAAACCCGCCTCGTTTGCAATAGAAACGATCGAGAGGGTTGGTGGCATCGCTAAAATGCACCGGATCTATCCTATCAGCTGGGGCGGATTGGGTAGAATCTACTTTATTGACAATATTCTGCCAAAAAGTTTGGGCATCCTGCGCCCCGGGAAAGACGCAGGATAGTCCAACTACAGCAACATCTGTTTTTTTCATGCTTAGTGTATACAGAGGGTTACCAATTATTTCCTGACATGATAAGCACCTGGCTTTCAGTTCCGTATTTTATTTCGTTAAGGAAGATTTCTTTTCCTTCATCCAATGGAATCATGGAAATACCTCTACGTTCGTATTCAGATTCAAGGGTGGAAGAAACCATTCCTGCTCCTTTCCAAGGTCCCCAGTTGATGGAGATTACTTTTCCTTTTAATCTTTTATTCAGAGCGTTAGCGTAATCATCCAATACACTGTTTGCCGCAGCATAATCTGTCTGACCTTTGTTACCGTATACGGATGCAATACTTGAGAATAACACAACGAACTGGCAGTCTGTACGAAGTTGTTCAGCCAATACTCTAAGTGGTTTTACTTTGGTATCGAATACACGTCCGAAAGAAGAGGTCGTTTTTTGTTTGAATAATTTATCTTCTAAAAGACCTGCTCCGTGGATTACTCCATCTAAACGGCTGTATTTTTCATAAATACTGCTGATTAAATTGCTTAATCCTTCTTCGTCACAAAGATCTAAAGACTGATAAATAATTGTGTTTCCAAGCGCTTCCATATCACGGATGGTGCGTAGGATTTGATTGTTTTTATAAATTTTTGTGGTCTCTTTTTCAATCTCAGCAGGAGAAGTGAATTTTCCGGATTTAATCAAATAAGCTCTGATTTCTTCCTTAGTCTTCATTCCTTCGAATTCTTTTGCAGAAACTTCATTTCTTGGGTCTGCTGATCTTCCTACTAAAATATAAGTACATGGATATGCCTGAGACATGTGTTTCACCAGTTCTGCAGTGATTCCCTGTGCACCACCAAGTACCAATACTACTGATTTTTGATCCAACTGAATGTGAGCTTCATTTAAACTTGTTGACAACGGGGAAGGGATAATGTCTACCTTATGTCTTTGCTCGTTTTTGTAAATAACTTCAGCAGGTTTATCGTTGGTTAAAATTTCCTTTAGAGTAATATCAGCAATCTGATCTACTTCCTGAGGAGTACTTAAGCTGATGAATCTGCAAGTGGTGTGATCAAATTCTCTAGCTAAACTTTTGAAAAGTCCAGGATACCCTTGATGATGACGTAAAACACTTACATCAGTTACTTTCTGGATATGAGCCGCAATATCGGAGATTAAGTATACCCATTTCGCTTTATCAAAATCCAGTTTTTTAATTAAATCAACATGATCAATAATGCTTGGTTTATCGGTTGCTGAGAACAGGTCCAGCATGATTAATCCGTCAACATTGGAAAGATCTTTGTCTGCCTCTACCAATTCTACAATAGCTCCGTGTTTTTCCAATTCGTTTTTGATAGCTGAGGTTTGTTGGCTGTCATCCTGAGTGATAGCGAAACGTTTTCCTTGCAGAATATCTGTATTTTGTACTGAAGAAGCATCTGTAGGCGTGATGTCAAAACGAAGACGAGATAAAACATTATTCGTAGCTTCAGGAGTATTAACTTTCTTTACTTCGTTTTTTGTTTCGGTAGTGTCACCGCTCATTTCACTGATCCAGCTTGCCAATCCACGAAGGGTTTTAATAGCTGCTAATTTCTCCATTACATCATCCGCCTGCTCAAGATTTTCTCCGAAACCGATCTTGTTTTTAAGATCTGCAATGATCTCCATACGTTTGATGGAATCGATACTAAGATCTGCTTCTAAATCTAAGTCTAAACCTAGCATTTCTTTCGGATATCCTGTTTTCTCACTTACGATATTTAAAATACCGTTTTGAAGGTCTTCTAATGATAATGCAGACTTAGCCTGTGGTGCTGAAGTCGCTTCAGTAGCTGTTCCGTTTTTTTCAGTAGCGGTTGTTGTTTCAGTTCCTGAGAATTCAGTAAGCCATGATACTAATCCGCTTAACGTTTTGATGGCTGCCAATTGTTCCATCACCATATCTTCATTGGTATTACCATTGGCTAGTGTGCCTAATTCACTGCGAAGTGTACCGATAATTTCCACTCTTTTAATAGAATCGATACTTAAATCAGCTTCAAGGTCCATTTCCATACCCAGCATTTCTTGCGGGTACCCAGTTTTATCACTTACAACCTGTAGTAATAAAGCTTTTATATCTCTTTTTGGAGCTGCTTTTACGGCAACAGCAGTAGCAGCCACTGCAACAGTTCTTTCCTGCTGAACTGCTTGTACCGGAATGGTACGTTCAGGTGCAGGAGCTGGCATTGGAGTATTGTAAACAGGCATAGGGTTCACCTGAGGATTCTGTCCCATAAAGGAAAGCATCACATCACGTTGTGCCTGTATCATTAGTTTCATACTGTTTAAATATTCCTGCAGCATACGTTCTGCCGTAGATAGACCTTCCGGTGCAGGAGCTTGCGTATTATGATTGGTAAAATTGTTCATGGGAATAGGATTTATAATAGGGAGTGCACCATTAGCAGGTAATGAACCTGTTGTCGGATGTGCAGCTTGTCCGTTAACACGCCAGATGGCAGGGCTTTTCTTGTACAATTCAGGTTGATTAATGTCAACAATCTGAACGAAACGACCATCGAAAAGTTTCTCAATGTTAAAGCTGCGTCCTGTTCCTAAATACTGTGCTAACATGCACAATAAATGAGTGAATTTATTACGGCTGCTGTCTTCAACATATAAAGTCAACTGGTCTTTTTCAAGACATGATTTTGCCAATCCTGTAAGGACTTTTCCTGGTCCTACCTCGATGAATATTCTCGCTCCATCGTTATACATCGCCTGCATCTGTTCTACGAATCTCACAGGCTGTACCAAGTGGTCAGTCAATCTTTCTTTGATGTCAGAAGGATTCGAAGGATATACGTTTGCTGTGGTATTAGACCATACAGGGATCTGCATTTCCTGGAAAGGAACGTCTTTTAATACATCAGCATATAAACCTTTAGATTTTGCCAATAACGGGCTGTGGAATGCGCATGCCACTTCTAGTTTTTTAGCAGAAATACCTTCTTGTTTAAGTACTTCCAGCAATTTATTGATAGCTTCCGTACTTCCAGCGATAACACATTGAGTAGGCGAGTTGAAGTTAACCGGATAGCATCCTTCAACCCTAGCAATAATCGGTTGTAAACGTTCGTGAGTAGCACTTGCAGCTAACATAGAACCCGGATCACCATCTTCTACTGAGTTTAGAATAGATTGAGCTCTACGGATACTTAAATCAACTAATTGATCTTCTGCAAATACCCCTGAGAAACATAAAGCTGGTAATTCACCATAGCTGTGACCAGCAAGCATATCAGGAATGATTCCTAATGATTCTAAGAATTTAGCCAATGCAAGATCAACAATTCCTAAAAGTGGTTGTGCTAAACGGGTATCTTTAATGGTTTCTTTCTGTTGCTTTAAATCCGCTTCATTGAATGTTGTAGAAGGGAAAACCACTTTTTCAAGCTCAGGATAGTTATCGATAATCTGACGCATAGCCGGGAAGACTACGAATAGATCACGAGCCATATTGATTCTCTGACTTCCTTGTCCAGGGAATGTAAAGGCTACCTTACCTTCTTTTTTACTGACAGTGAAAGTATCTTTAGTCTCTATCCCTAGCAATACTAACTCAATCTTCATCATCAGGTCTACCGCAGTATCAGCTACAATACTGAACTGAATTGGCTTTTCTGAATTGATGCTTAAGCTGTAAGCAATATCTTTTAATGGAATCTCATCATTGATTTCCAATAATGTTTTGATCTGGCTTGATTGTCCTTTTGCTTCTTCATAAGTATCCCCACGGAATACAAATAATTCTGAAGGCCAAGACTGCATTGCAATTGAGTCATCTTTTTTCGGATGGTTCGCAATGACTGTGTGGAAGTTTGTTCCTCCAAATCCAAAAGCACTGATTCCCGCATATCTGTTTTTCTCAGTCCATAACCCCGTTTCCGCATGGAAAGAGAATGGGCTGGTTTGTGCGTTATAATAAGCGTTCGGATTCTTAAGGTGAAGGGTAGGAGGTTTCACACCATGGTAAACAGCAAGAGAAGCTTTGATTAAACCTGCTAATCCTGCGGCACATTTAGTATGTCCGATCTGAGTTTTCACAGAACCTAGATGCGTTTGTCCCGGTAATGCACCTGAACGGCTGAATAAGTTGGTTAAAGCACTTAATTCTGTTTTGTCTCCAACAACAGTTCCTGTACCGTGAGCTTCTACCAATCCTACTGCTGCTGCACTGATTCCTGCTTGAGTATAAGCGCGTTCTAATGCTCTTACCTGACCTACTTTTCTAGGAGCAGTCAATCCAAGGGCTTTACCATCACTGGATCCGCCAACTCCTTTAATTACAGAGTAAATACGGTCACCATCGTTGATCGCATCTTCATATCTTTTTAGAACAAGGATCGCGATTCCTTCTCCAAGGGCAATTCCGTCTGCTTCACTGTCAAATGTAGCACATCTTCCTTTTCTGGAAAGGGCATGCGTACTGGAGAACATCAGGTAATCGTTGATTCCGTTATGTAAATCTGCACCTCCGGCAAGAACCATATCGGATTTTCCTAACACAAGTTCCTGACAAGCTAAATCTAAGGCAGCTAAAGATGAAGCACAAGCTGCATCTACAGTAAAGTTTCTTCCACCCAAATCCAGACGATTCGTAATCCTACCTGCGATCACATTCGCCAAAATACCTGGGAATGAATCTTCTGTAGTATGTGGAAAAGCTTCTTTTACTTCTTCGTGAAGTTCTCCGAAGACTTGTTTATAATACCCTCTGAAACTATAGCTGTTGGCAAGGTCGTTACCGCCTTCAGCTCCGATAATTACAGAAATGTTTTCTCTATTAATATGTTTTTCACCATATCCAGCATCTTCCATCGCACGTTTTGCTACTAATAAAGTAAGCAATTGTGTAGGCTCAATAGCAGCCAGAGATTGTGGCGGAATACCGAATGCTAATGGATCAAAATCAATTTTTGGAATAAAACCACCCCATTTTGAGTGAGATACGTCTGCTTCGTCTGAATCTGGTTTATAATAAAGCTCTTTATTCCATCTTTCGTCCGGAACTTCAGTAACGCTGTCTTTTCCAAGGATGATATTTCTCCAGAACTCATCCAGGTTTTTAGCACCAGGGAAAATACATTCCATTCCTACGATAGCGATATCCAATGGTTTTTCGCTGGATGTTGGCAGTTCTGCTAATTCAGCGTTTTGGATGTATTCGTAGTTGTTGATACTAACGTTTTGATGAAGCTCTTCAAGCGTAAGCACCTTGTTTTGCATCGTGGCGATCTGCCCAATCATGTACATTCCAAGATCCAATTGATCGTCTTTAGGAATGTTGACTAACTGATCTCCTTGGCGTTCAATTCCTTTAGCTGCAATTCTTAAACGGCCTACGTTTAATTTTTCCAATTGCTCCCAAACTACTTTTTTATCAGTTCCGGCAGCTAAAAGTTTAGCTTTCTCGGTATTGAAGTGGTTGGCAAATGAAGTATTTAAACAACGGGTTTCATGGCCTGGAGCTGTTTCCAATAAAACAGTATCTTTAGCCTGCATCGCCTGTAGCTGGAACTCTTCCTGAATAGCTCCGGTCTGTACAGCTTCCTGAGTGTACAGATAAGCAGTTCCCATCAAAACACCCACTTTCACTCCTCTGGCAGCTAATGGAGCAGCCATGATGGAAACGAATGCAGTTGAGAAATCATTATGGATTCCACCCGCAAAAAATACACTGATATTTTCCGGATGGTCTTCTTTTAATATTCTTTCAATTTGTTTTTCCCAAAGAACCATGCTGGATAACGGACCAACGTGTCCACCACATTCACGACCTTCGAAAATAAAGCTTTTGGCACCTTCTTTAAGGAAAATGTCCAATAGGGCAGGAGATGGAACATGTAAGAATGTCTTTATTCCTGCTTTTTCAAATACTTTAGCCTGTGCCGGTCTTCCTCCAGCAATTAAAACTACTGGTGGCTGAGCTTCAAGAATGTAAGAGGTTTGTTCATCTCTTAATTCCTGAGGGGCAAATCCTAAAATTCCTACTCCCCATGTTTTGTTACCTGCCAACTCCTTGGTTTCCATTACTAAAGACTTTGCTGAGTTTCCTTTCAATAAGGATAGAGCAACAAAAGGTAAGGCTCCTGCTTTTGCTACTGCATTGGCAAATCCGGGAACATCACTTACACGGGTCATAGGTCCCTGTGCGATTGGATAAGTAAGCCCAAGTTCCTGTGCTAATGGATTGTTCTGATCGATCACCTGAAGGGCTTTTGCCTGTTTCAGGTGCCCATGCATTGCTTCTTTAAGTCCAAATGCAAGCTTTTTCAGAGTTCTGAACTCTTCATACAAATCTACAGCTAATGAGATGTCTTGTCCCATTGGGATGTAGCTCTTGCTAATATCAAGATTTGTAAAATACTGTTGAAGAACCTCTGCTTTCACATCCTCAGGTAACGCAGGTGAGTTAGGTCTTACTAATACACGGTGATTGGCAATGATTTTGGTTTCTGTTCCGTTCAGCTTTGAGGATAGATCCTTAATGTCTTGTGGAACAGAGCTTTCAAGAAATAAAGCAAGTTGACTATCCAGAATAACTCCTGCTGCACCTAATGCTTTTAAAGCTGCTGCGGTGTGAAGTCCTATTCCTCCTTGCACCCATACAGGGATGTTCTTGATTTCCTTGATAATACGTTGAAACAATACAAAAGTAGACTCGTATCCGATTTTTCCTCCGGCTTCATTTCCTTTGATGATAATCCCTTTTGCTCCTGCTTGTTCAGCTTGTCTTGCTTCTTCTAAACTGGTAACCTGATAGATAATATCCAGAGAAGAATTCTGATTGATTGATACACCGAATGGCAGAATTACAAATTTCACATTCTCGGGAAATTGAATTGCCAAAAAATGTTCATTAGAAATGTGAATACCATAAGAAGGTATATCGAATTGGTCAATTTGACTTAAGGCTTCTTCGGCAGTTGCCAATTCATACCCTAAGCTCAGAACAGGAAATATACCCGCCTGATGCATCTTAGGCATAAGATTGACATCCGGCCTTTCAAAAGGCGTTAGTCCGATAATAGTTAAGTTTTTCATGGCGTTGATATGTTAGTAAAAAGTTACATAACAAACATTTAACTCTTTGACGTATAGAGCGATGTTTATTATGAACAAATAAAATTGGTTCTTGTTGTATCTTTAAAAATAAAGTCTTTTTGATGATTATTTTGTAATAATGAACTATCAACCCAGAAGTGATTGTGGGTAAGGTTGATTTTCGGCTTTTTAAAAGGCGTTAGCCTTACATTGGTCAAGTTTTTCATTTCATCTATAGTATTGAAAATAATATATTGTCTCATAAATTATCTTTAATCCTGTAGGGATAAAGAGTAATTATCAATTATGAGTGAATAAAAATAATAAAATTATAATATATTTTCAACCATAAATACAATTTGATAATGATTTTTTAACACAAAAATATTAATTGTTCAAATGCTATTAAAATACATAGTTTTATTACTTATTCTTATAAACAAGCCGGTACGATTACAGTAATCACAAAATATAAATAATTATAATTAAAGGAACGTCAAGCAAAGATATAAATAAAAAATAAAATATTTCAAAAAGTAGAGATTTGTTTTTTTATATGTTACATAATAATAACATTCGGAGAAGTCGATGAAATCTACAAAAACAAGCTTTGTGAAATGTGTAAAAAATCCTGAATTATGTCGCATTAAATTGAATTGTAATAGAATAGAGGGAAAAAAAAATGATGCGATTTGTGACTTATTTGATCGGTTTGATTAAGGAAATGATAATTTTAATCTTAATGGATTTAGTCTATTGTATTAATAGGTCTTGTTTTTGTATCAATAAGTAAGTGGTTAGTTGTGTTATCTTGAAAAAAAGTGAAGATTTTTGATTATTTTTTTACTCAGATAAATATATTGTAAACAGTTTGTGAATTATTTGGGTGAAAATGAAAAAAGGTAACTCAAATTAGAGCTACCTTTTCTGTATTGTAATCAAAAAAAGAAGAGTGAAAAATGTTCTTTCTTCTGTTTAATGAAAGTTTTGTGACTAGAAAATGCTTAAATTATACTGTTTTACTAAATCTAAAATCATGTGATAACCAGCTAAAGAGTTCCCATGTTGGTCCAATGCCGGGCTGAATACTCCAATACCTATTTTTCCCGGAACACTTACGGTAATCCCACCGCCTACACCGGATTTGCTTGGTAGACCTACGGTTCTTGAGTATTCTCCACTGAATTCGTACATTCCTGCAGTCAGCATTTGAGATTCTATTAGCTTGGCAAGGTCTGCGTTTTTATATTTTGAATCACCATCATAACGAACGCATTGATTGGCAAAGAAATAACCGATTTTAGCTAAATCCTCAGTGGTTAGTTCGATGGAGCATTGTTTAAAATAATTGTCTAATTGATCTTCGTTTCCTGAAATCAATCCACTGTTTTTCATAATGTAAAACATTCCACGGTTACGGTGTCCCGTAGATTTCTCAGATTCATATACGGATTTACTGTAATCAATTGTAGGATTTTTAGTGATATAGCGAACCATATCCAGGACTTTTAAAAATGGTTTTTCTCCTTCTCCGGAAATCAAGGATGTTGTAAGGATAGCTCCCGCATTCATCATTGGATTAAGTGGTTTTCCTGTTGTTTCAAGATTGGAAAAATGATTGAAAGGTCTGTCGGAACCGAAGTATCCCATTTTATCGAAAACATTGGCTTCACCTTTTTCATTAACGGCAACCATTAACGCGATTATCTTGGAAATACTCTGCATGGTGAACTTTTTGCTCACATCACCTGTATTGAATACTTTGCCATTTTGATCTACTACTGAAAAGGCAATAGCTTTTGCATCCATTTTGCCAAGTTCAGGAATGTAATCTGCTACTTTCCCTTGGGAAGAATAGGTTCTGTTTTTTTCCAGAATATTACTTAAGGTTTTCTCTGAGATGGTAGAAGTGTCTGCTGTTTTTTGAGCATGCATTACGGTGTTCAGGGACAAAAACCCGGCTATAAGGATTCCTTTTGCAGAAAATAAAATGCTGTTTTTTTTCATGTAGAATATTTTCGAATAAAAGTTTAAATGTAAGTCTCGAAAAAACAAAGATAAGGTATTTCATTTTTTATGCAAGGTTTGTTCGAGATTCAGGTAGGAGGGCTCTGGAAGATGGAAATGGTGTTTTTTTCTTCTTTTATAATGAGAATTTCAATAAGGATCTCAATTTTATCTGTTTAATTCAAAATCTTTATAAAACAATATTCCGTGTTGATCTAGTATGTGGTTTTTCTCGTTCTCAATTTTACCATCAATTGTGTTGATGTAATAGAGTTTTACTTTCTTGTTAATAATAGCATTTTCCTGCTCTTTGGAAAGATTTTTAACGATTTTTGTATGAGAGGTTTTATCAAATTTTCCTACTAACATAATCTGTTCTGAGAGATTGCCTACATGAAAGATGGTATGATGATCTTTGGAGAGTTTTTTTATCTCTTGTACCAGGTTGCTGCAATATTGTAATCCCTGATCTTCATAATCTTCGTTTGTTAATACCATTCCTTTAAAACGAATTTTTTCAGCGGTGATATGAATAAAAAAAGGTGATAGAAATAGGGTAAATAAAACAAATTTCATCATCTTTTCTTTCATTATATATTGTAAAAGAATCAAAACAAAGGGAACCGACGGAATGAGATAGCCTGGTTCTAATGGGTATTTGATAAAGAAAATAAAATTGGAAATGATCAGAATAGCAGAGAATGTTATGAAATGATTTTTGCCTAATTCTTTTATTTTTTGATAGCCTCCTGTGAAAAATTGCATTATTAAACCCAGACCAATAGCGAGAGTTCCTATAGCGCCATATATATATAATGTAGCTAAGCTCAGAATACTTACTAAATTAAATTCTGAATCTCCTGAATTTTGCAGAAAATGAGGTCCGTATTTTATGATGACAGGTG
The DNA here is from genome assembly GCF_001684975.1 of Chryseobacterium artocarpi. GTDB lineage: Bacteria > Bacteroidota > Bacteroidia > Flavobacteriales > Weeksellaceae > Chryseobacterium > Chryseobacterium artocarpi. Next base: position 213,348 of record NZ_MAYH01000001.1, read on the forward strand.
AAAATAAGATGCCAGTAAAAAGAATGGATAAAAAAGAGTATAAAAGAACCTTTTTAATGCTTTTTTCTATGTAAAAGTAAGTAAGGAAAAGAAGTGCAGGAAGGAATATAATATTATTAAACCTTGTGCTGACTATCAGTCCGAAAAAAAGTGCTGATATCCAGATGTTTTTCTTTAAAATATAATAGATAGCACCTAATAAAAAGAACAGGGACCAATTATATTCCATTGCTATTGTGCTGTTCAGGTAAATAACCGGAATGAAAGTAAATACGATAGGAATGAGCGGTGAAAATTTTGCTTTTATGAGCTCCAGGATTTTAAAAAGAAATAAACTGCAACCGGCTGTGAAAAGAACTGATAATAAATTGATACACCAATATGGAGCGTTATATACTAATGAATACAAAAATTCCGGAAACGGATATCCGGGAAAGCGGGATACCTGGTAAATATGTTCTTCATGTAATACTTTTCCGGTGTATACTTCTCTCCAGCCATCCAAATCTGAGCCAAGGCTATTGAAAATAAAAGGCAATCGTGACAGAATTACAACGAAAACGATCATTATTTCCTTGAAGTATTTTTTCATAGCAGGCATTTTTTTTCGCAAAATAAGCTCTTTTTATATTATAAATCGATGGGATTATAAGATTTAAGCCAGAGTTTTCGATCTTTGAAAAAACCAATAGGTGTTAATAGGTTTTCTTTCTGCTACTATATTAGGTAAAAGATTAAGTTGGGATACGGTATCCAGTTGTCTCAATAGCTTCCTTAATGGAAGTCCATTTTTATAGTCTTTTGTGAAAACGCCTGCCTGAACAAAAAGAAACATTAAGTCTTTTGCCGGAATTTTATTTATTGAAGTATTGTTTGTAAAATATTCATTTACAATGTTATTGATAATATTGATTTTTTGATTTATATCTGTTTTCATGACGAGGCTATTGATTAAATTTATAAAAATAATGGATTCATAAATCAAATAAAAATAGGTTTAAAACTTTTTTGTAATATTACCTTTATTATAGATAAATATCACTTTGATCACTTGTTGAATTATAAAGATATAATGAAAAGAATATTGCTACTTTCTGTTTTTACGTTGATTGTTTCCTGTAAAGGACAAAAACAAGTTCATCCTATTGGAGAAGAACCTTTAAATCTTGAGAGTTTTGACTTTAATACAGGGATTTCAACTTTATTCCCTGAGAAAAATAAAGTTAAAACCTATGATAATGCATTTGAAATAAAAGCGAATGATTCGGAGACGTTTATGTTCCAAAAAGATACCACGTTTGTCTTCTCTGAAAGCAGAAAACCTATTGGTTTTGAATACCGACAGATTAACTGGAGTTCAAGATATTCATTGGCTGATTTTCAAGAATATTCTTTTCAGAAAATAAATCTTGCCGCTACGATGGATGGAAAGATAAAGATTATTGGTGCTGTAGCAGACGGGATATCATCGGCTGATAATAATAAACTTCTAAAATTATTAAATACAAAATACGGAGCTCCTAAAAAACTAAATGGAAGTTGGAAAGATGGGCTGGTTATTTTTGAATGGGCTAAGAAAGATCGGATCATCAGATTTGTAACTGTTCGTGATAATGAAGAAAGTACTTTGAAAATTGAAATTGATCCGGTAAAGACAAAGATTGCTGAAGGTAAAAAGAACCCGCATCTTAAAAGTTATCTGTTTGTCATTAATCCGGCTTTTAAGAATGAAGTTTTTGGAAAGCTGAATACCGGAGATTTTGTGTATTTAGATAATGAATAGTATGAAATGATATGCTGTTATAGTAAAAATCGTTTTCAGGAGTGAAGATGATTTTTTTTGTTTTTGGTATTGTTTATTATTGAGCATTTTTCATGTTTATTTTTGTAATGTTTTTGTGGGTATTTGTGTAATTATTGCGTTTCGCGTTTGTATTTTGTGAATTTTTTACTTTGATTTATCTTAAAAAAGTTAATAAAATTCCTTTAATTTTTATTAGAATGAAAATAAATTAGTTTCTGAAAGATAATTACAACGTGCGTGAAATAACATATAACTACGATAATTGTTATATTGTTGATATATAAGTTGTATTTTGTTTATATTTTTCACATATAAATGATTTTTGTGTTGTTATTTTTGTTATTTTTCAAATGAAAATTAATACATTTTAATAACCATGAAAAACACCACTTATGTCAGTAGACAGCGCGTCTTCGGATGGCTGCTACTCTGTTGGCTTTTGATTCCCTGGGGATTACGAGCCCAAACATCTATTACATGGGATTCTCAGGTCGGATGTCAGGAATTCCGAGGAGAGAAAGGAGAGGATAACAATGGAACCTCTACTCCCAGTATAAAACCCGGAGACTGTGTCCGTGTCTGTGCCGGAAGTATTGTAAAGTATACATTGAACGGTACTAATATTGCTAAAGTTGAATGGACTGCTTCAGGAGGCAATTTATCTGTGGTTCCGGCTACAGGAAGTATGCAGGCAAAAGTAGCCTGGGGAGATCCCGGAAGCGGTTCTGTACAGGCTGTTATTACTTTTACTGACGGAAATGTCGAAACACAGAATATCTGCATTGAAAAGATGAATAGCCCAATTGCGGATTTCAAATTGATGAATCTGGAAAAATTCGCATGTAAAAACACGGAAATTCATTTTGATAATCTTTCTCAACAAAATGGAGGTGCAGATATTATCAACTATTTCTGGGACTTTGGAGACGGAACGACTTCTACAGCTTTCGAGCCCTCTCATTCTTATAGTTCTCCAGGAATCAAGACTATTAAATTAACGGTTACTAACAAATGTGGATGCTCGTCTACCACAGAAAGAGATATTGAGATTCTGGAATCTCCACCGGTACAAATCAACTGCGCATCAGTGGTTTGTGAAGGAAGCGTTGAAAAATATAGTGTTGAGGATGGTTGTAGAGAAGGTAAATGGGAGGTAATCGGAGGAACCATTCAGAATAATTATGGTAAAGAAATTGAAGTAAGATGGGATCAGGTAGATCCTTCTGACGGATTTGGATACGTAATGTATAAATCTGAATGCGGATGCCCTGAATGGACTACCATTAAGATTCCTGTCATTTTAAAAAATGCAAAAATCAAAGGTGAAGAGTTTGTATGTATGAATAAACAATACAAATACTCTCTTCCACAATGGCCTACCACTGATATTACCTGGAATTTATATGGTCCTACAGGTGGTCAGCTGACCTTTAATCAACAGAGAAACGAAATTCTTTTCACAGCTACTCAGCCAGGGAATTATACCCTTGAAGCGAGTTATAAAAATACATTGTTATTCTGCAAAGGAGACACAAAAATGTCTATTACTGTAGAAGAACCTGTAGTAATAAGCGGAGGAGCGGACGAAATTTGTAAAGGAACAAATCAGACTTTTACCGCAACACCTAATGTACCTGTTGTATGGAAAGTAACCCGTGGGGGAGTGCCTGTGAATATTACACAACCAGTAGGAGGAGGTCCGCTTACTTATAATTTTCCAATTTATGGTTCTTATGTGATTACGGCTATTAATCAAGGTGGAGGATGTGAAAGTAAACCAATCTTTATAAAAGTGGTTGAAACTCCGGATGCTCCTAAAGGACCTATTATCGGGGATGAATTGATCTGCCCGGGTAAACCTTATATTTATAAACTGGATCTGGTTCCACCAGGAAGAATACCAGTATGGAGTGTAGGAGGAGGAACAATTCAAGGAAGTAATACAGGAAATTCTGTAACGGTTATATTTAACCCCGGACCTTCAGCATATGAAGTAGCAGTACGCTACAGAACGTTGGGAACAGCGGGCTGTCTTTCTTCTGCAATAAGCCGAAAGATATTACCTATAGATCTTAAATCGATTTCGATTAAGCCTAATCCTGGTCCTTTCTGTCCAAGTAGTACGCAGAAATTTACAGCTATTCTTAATGGTATTGTTCCAGACTTTATGGAATGGAAATTCACTGATAGCCCTAATTTCGGAAGTTTTGCTTCAGGACAGGGTACAGCAGATGTTGTTGTAAACCTTAACGAAGTTTCAGGGAATGTATATGGTACAAGATTGTATTTAAGAATTGTAAAGTGCGGGCAGGAAAGAATTATCTTTATTCCGGTATCCAAGCTAAAGCTTCCGGTAGTCAACTTTACAAATGTTGGAAAAATATGTTTAGGTTCACCAATCACTTTTACTGTTGATCAGGGAACAATTACTTCAGCTTCAGGTGTTACGTTCACCTTTGCGAATAATTCTACTTATACTACAACATTTAATGCAAGCGGAACTTATACTATTCCAAATGGATATATTCAGAATAATACGGGAGCAGATATTTCTCAGTCGGTTACGGTAACTTATTCAGGAACAAACGGATGTAAATATAAGCCTACAGCAACGGCTAACTTTATTATTCTTCCGGAAACCAAGATTACAATTTCACCAGTGTACAACATTGGAGTATGTGATCCTAATCTGTTTAATTATACTTTTACAGCGAATAGTTCTACCGGTCTTACCAATATCCAGGAATGGCAATGGTTACACGATGGTCTTGAAATACTAGGAGCCAATTCAAATTCTTACACCATTGGTGGTGGCGGACCTATCTTTGGTGTGTACAAAGTAAGAGCTAAGGATATTAACGGTTGTATTGTTTATTCACAGGATATCACTGTATTCCAGTCTTGTGGAACAGGTACGGGGTGTACTGCTCCTCCTAAGGTTTTATTTGAGCCTCAATGGACTGGTTGTAATACCATTTCTGTAAATAATTTAACTTATAACCTTACTCCAGATGAAATCCAATGGGGATCTGACAGTGTGCTTACTTTGGTGAGTGCTCAAGGGCAGAATACAGCTCAATATCAGACCAATCTTGCAGGAGCGCATATTGTAACTGTTCGTCTAAGATATGGATCATGCTGGTATAGCTTTACCAGAGAGGTTAAGAAACATTATGAACCTAAATTTAATATCAGCCAGACTTGTAATGGTAACGGATATAATGTAACCCTGCATAATACATCTACAATATTTGATATTGATCCAAATGCAATTAATTATTCGTTCAGCGGTAACGGACTTCCTGTTCAAAACGGACAAACTGTAACTTATAATAATCTTGCACCAGGTACATATACTTTCACGATGACGATGTCTGCACCGTCTGTATCGAATACTCAACCGTGTACGATTACACAGACTATTACATTGAAGCCTATTCCAAGTACGAGCTTCTTATCTCCAGCTTTTACATGTATGGGTAGTGTGAATACGTTCACAGCAGGATCTTATGACCCTGCTAATATTTATACATGGTACTTTGACGGGACTGCATATATAGCACCTGGCTCTACGGCTAATATTACATACAACACAGCGGGTCCGAAAACCATCAGACTTGAAGTGAAGACTCCTCAAGGATGTGTTTATAGCTCAGCTGAAAAAAATATTACAGTAATAAGTGCTAATTTTGGAGGAAGCCTTACGCCGCCAAACCTGATTGCATGTGAAGGAAGTGTACCAGCTATAGTACATAATCCATCACTAGGTTTCCCTACACAATATATATGGATGAATGGTTCTGAGCCAGTAAACGGAGCTCCTAATGCGATGTCTTTCACACCGACTCAATCAGGAAGCTACTGGCCTATCATGGTATCATTAGAAGGATGTAGAGATTATAGTATGAGTGTTACGCCGGCAGTTGTTACTATAAAAACAGCTCCGTATGTAAGTATCTCAGGAAAATCAAATATCTGTGCAGGAAGCTCTGCAACATTAGCAGGTATTGTTACTGATAATACATTGGAATATCAATGGAGTATAGGCTCTACTATATTAGGACCTTGGACGCTTGCTACTTCTCCGATCAGTTATATTACGCCAGCATTATCAGCGGGTACTTATACGTATACATTACAAGTTCGTACCCCAGGAGCAGGAGGCTGTATTGCATCCAAAAACTTTACGGTTACAGTAAGTAATCCGCCGTCGGCACCTAATATTACTTATACTTTAGCTCAGTGTCAGCCATATACGGTTCAGCTTACAGCATCAGGACCGTCTGTAGGAGAGTATAACTGGAGCAATGGAATGACCGGACAGACGATTACAGTGAATGAAGGAGGTGCCTATGAGGTGATCTATACAGCTCCAAGTGGTTGTAAGGTTTCTAGTCAGGTGGTTGTACCATTAAGTCTTGAAAGTCTGATGTGGGTATTCCCTACAGGATGTTATGATGAATGTCCTGATAAAGAGCGTAAAATTTTAGGACCGAAAGGAATATTTAAGCATCATGACTGGCAATTGTTTACAAACAATATTCAGAGTGGTACTAATGATGTTATCCATCCACTGAATTTAGATTTTATAGGAACTTATAGGCTTAAAATTGAGAATTTTGGATGTGAGTTTTCTTCAGGACCTATGAATTACTACCCAAGTAAGGATTGTGGAATAGAATATGACTGCAGATTGGTTCCTAGTATTGAAACCATGAAGTGGGAAGGTGATCACTATGTAGTTCTTGGTTCTATATCCAATGGTGGATGGTTTCCAATGAGCGTTACGGTTTCCAGTCTTAATGGCTATGGAACTTATGTACCGTCTATAATTACCATTCCGGGAGGAGGAACTTATGATTTTAGCACCAATCCATTGCTGTTCTATCCGAATGCCAGCTTCCCTGGAGGTATGGATGAGATATTATTTGCATCTGGTGATTGTAAAGTAGTTGCAGGGGTACAAAGCTTTGGAAAAACCACAGTAACGAATCCTGAGATTACAGCGAAAATCAAATCAGAGTCTTCTTTGAAAATTATGCCAAATCCTGCGAAGGAAAAAGCAAGAATCTCTTATAATACAGGCAGTGAAAGAATACTGGCTAATCAAATTACAGTTTTTGATGCCCGAGGCACTATCAAATACCGTAAAGAACTGAAAGCCGCTTCCGGTGAAGTAGAGCTTGAAGTTTCAGATTGGCTACAGGGTGTTTACATTGTCATTGTACAGACAGGAGATGTATCACTGCAAGGCAAGCTGATTAAGAATTAATAAATTATTTAAAAAAACAGTGTTCTCCTTCTGGAGGGCACTGCTTTTTATAATACATAATAATTAAAACTGAATTTTATGAAACAATCTAAAAGTAGACTATGGCTGTTGTTTTTTATGCTGCCGGTATTGTTTTTTAGCCAAAATTATCAATGGCAATGGGCAAAGCAGGCAGGTGGACAAGCAGGTGCCAGCACTTTGTTTTTTAATTATCTGGATGATGAATCAATAAGGGATATTGCTGTAGACAGTAACAATAATGCATATTATCTGGCAAGTATATGGAACCAGGATCAAAATTTAGACAATACACCCGTGACCAGCTATGGGCTTCGTGATCTTATTATTTTTTCTACCGATTGTCAGGGAAATATAAGATGGTCAAGAACTATAGGCGGTAGTGGGTTTAACGAATTTGCCTGGAATATAGAAGTAGATAACAATGGCGGGTTATACATTATGGGACGCTTTCTTAATGAAGCTTATACAGGAGATCCTAATGCTGTTCCTATTCATTTTGATGATACTCATACAATGCCTTTCATTACTTTTGTTGATCAGAATACGGTAGATGCGGGAAGTAAAACCAGTCATTTGCTGAAATTTAATACAGTTGATGGTACATTAGCTTGGAGCAAGCCTTTACAGGGAGATGTAAGTCTGGCATTACGTCAGTCTGATACACAGATGATGTATATGGATTCTGCTAAAAATATTCATGCAATTGTAGGTTTTAAAACGGGAATACATTTAGGAGGAATGATCAATGTTCCGGCTTCTTACCCTTTACCATATCAATATTATCTGATAAAATTCAATTATGATAACGGAAATATGACACCGGCAGGTTCATTATTACTTCCTATTACCGGAGATTTAAGTTTAGGAGTAGTAGACGGAAAAGTAAATTTACTGTATGATGAAACCCTGAATCGCTATTATCTTGCAGGCAAAAGAATGTATGGAGATTACGGAAATGCAATGGCAGATTTTTCATACAATAACATTCCTTTTACGAAAGATGCTTATTTATTGGCATTTGACGGAACTAGCGGAGCAGAAGTATGGAGAAAAGAATTCAATACAGGTATTACTCCTTTAGATGACGAAATTCATTCCATTATTAAAGATACGAATACTTCTGATATTTATATTTCCGGACGTTATTATAAAGGAACCAGCGCTACAACTTTTGGAAATTATACACTTCCTTCATCTAATTATCAAGGGCAGACTCCTTTTGTAATGCGACTTGGCGCAGACGGTAATGTGAAGTGGGCAAAGATCTCTGACGGAATAACAGGTGGTGCAGGATATCGCTTTATGAAAGGAAAGATAGCCCTCAACGGAAATGAAATTGCATTTGCAAAAGGTAGCAAAAATGATATTTGGGGGAACTATGCTATGATCCGCCAGGATACAGATTTGGCAGACCCTTTACTAGTCCGTTTAAATAAAGAAGATGGCTCTGTAATAGGAGCTGGAGAAATTCACAGTGATTTTGAAGTTCAGGATGAATTTACGGCAATTGCAGTAGACAGAGATGGGAACTATTTACTGGGAGGTTTTTTTCATAGCCAGTTATTTACAGATTCAAATGATGGCGTAAATACCATGACCGTAAATGTAAGTGGAGGAAAATCTCAATCATTTTTTACAAAATATGCCAAGTCTGCATGCAGTCAGTTGTCAGTTGTAGAAACGTCAGCTTCTCAGGTAGGAATACAGCTTTATCCGAATCCTGTACAGGATATTCTTTATATCAAAAGTAAAGAACCTTTGGAATCTTATGAAATTTATGGAGCAACAGGACAGGCTGTAAAACAGGGTAGCTTACATTCAAGACAGGAGCAATTAATATTATCCTCTCTTCAGACAGGAGTTTATTATATGAAGCTTAAAACAAAATCAGCAGTGGTCACTGAAAAATTTATCAAGAAATAAAACCTTTAATTAATTACTTTACCAGATAGTGTCCTTTGAAAAGGGCACTGTCTTTTATCAAAACTAAAACTAGAGCTATGAGAAAACTTTACAGTTTAGGCTGGATGCTACTCTTGCTGCTGCCAATATTTTCTTTCAGTCAGAATTACCAGTGGCAATGGGCAAAACAGGTTGGTGGTGCTTTTGGATCTCCGGATAGTTGGTTTGATTATTCGTATGATGAATCCATCCGTGATATTGCAGTGGATAATGATAATAATGTTTACTATCTTACAACAATTGGTAACCAGGATCAGAACTTAGACGGAATACCAGTTACACATTATGGAGTTAGAGATTTATTGCTTTTTTCTACCGACTGTCAAGGAAATATAAGATGGTCTACCACGATAGGAGGCTCAGGAAATAAAGAAAGTGCATGGCATATTGAATTAGATAACAATGGTGGATTATATATACTGACTACACTTTATAGTTTTGCAGATACTACTGACCCAAATAGTATTCCGATCCATTTTGATGAGACCCATACTGTTCCTCCTTTTACTTACGTAGACATGGATACAACAGACCCGGGATATAAATCTGCTTATCTGTTAAAATACAAAACATCTGATGGAAAACTGACCTGGAGCAAATCTTTACAGGGTGATGTGAACATTTTAAGCCGCTTTTGTGATGTTCATATGACTTATATGGATTCTGCTAAAAATATACATTCTATCATGGGATTTAGAAAAGGAACTCATCTGAATGGGATGATCACAGTACCTGATAGTTATACCTCATCCTATCAATATTATCTGGTTAAATTTAATTATGATAATGGAAATATGACCCTTCAACCGCCACTGCTTCTTCCAATCGCGGGAGGAATAAGTGCTGCGGAACCATTTGGACGTGTGAATTTATTATATGATGAAAGCTTAAATCAATATTACCTTGCCGGAAAAAGAATATGGGGTGAGTATACCACTCAGTTTGAAGACTTCTCATACAATAATATTCCATTTACCAAAAATGCTTATCTGCTGGCTTTTAATGGAACTACCGGAGCAGAATTATGGAGAAAAGAATTTACAACCACTACGCCAAATTCAAAAGATGATGAAATTCATTCTATTATAAAAGATACTTCTTCCTCAGATATTTATATTTCAGGACGTTATTACGATCTTACTACGGATGTTACTTTTGGAAACTATACTTTTCCTTTACGTTCTTATGGAGGACAAACCCCCTTTGTAATGAGACTTGGGGCAGACGGAGCAGTAAAATGGGCGAAAATTCCCGATGGTATTACCTCTTTCGGAGGATACCGAAGTCTGAAAGGAGTAATTGCTATTAACGGAAATGAAATTGGATTTGCTAAAGGAAGCTGGAATGACATCTGGGGAAATTATGCGATGTCCAGACCTAATGGAGATTATCAGGATCCTTTATTAGTGCGTTTCAATAAAGAAACAGGAGATGTAATAGGAGCAGCTGAAATTTTAAGTGATTTTAAAAAAGAGGATGAGTTTACGGCAATCGCTGTAGACAGAGACGGGAATTATATTCTGGGAGGCTTTTTTCATAATAATCTGTTTGTAGATCCTAATGATGGAGTCAATACAATGACAGTCAATGTGATTGGAGGTGAGTCTCAGTCGTTTTTTACAAAATTTGCTAAATCTGCATGCATCCAGTTGTCTGTAGAAGAGATTCCGGCTTCTCAGGCAGGAATAGAGCTGTATCCAAACCCTGTACAGGATGTTCTTCACATCAAAAGCAAGGAACCTCTGATCTCCTATGAAATTTATGGATCTACAGGACAGTATGTACAACAAGGCAATTTGACTTCAACTCAGGAGAAGTTAATGCTATCTTCTTTCCAGACAGGTATATATTATATTAAGCTTAAGACAAAATCTGCTACAGTAACAGAAAAAATAATCAAAAAGTAATCTCATTTAAAAACAATAATCACTACAGTTTTACTTCTCACAGAAGTAATTGTATAAACAACGAAATGAATTTTATGAAACAAGTTAGAAAAAATATATGTCAGTTATTTCTTTTACTATTACCTGTATTATCCTTTAGCCAGAATTACCAGTGGCAATGGGCAAAACAGGCAGGTGGAGTAAACGGTTCTGTTGATTGGGGGTTCAATTATATATATGACCAGTCTATTAAAGATATTGCGGTGGATAATAACAATAATATCTATTATTTGATGTCTATGAATTCCCAGAGTCAAAATGTGGATGGGATACCTGTTACCAATTATGGACTCAGAGATTTATTCCTTTTTTCTACTGATTGTGCCGGCAATGTAAGATGGTCAAGAGCAATAGGAGGCTCACAGGACGGAGAATATGGCTGGAATATAAAGCTGGATAATAATGGAGGCTTATATATTTTATCTACTATGTTTAATGCAGCCATGGTCGGTGATCCCACTGGTGTACCTATTCATTTTGATGACACTCATATTATTCCACCTTTTACTTATGTTGATCAAACTACGGTAGATCCCAACTTAAGAGCATCATATTTACTGAAATATAATACATCCAATGGTAATTTAGTTTGGAGTAAACCTTTACAGGGAGATGTGAGTGTTCAGACACGGAATACAGATTCTTATCTGATGTATATGGATTCATCCAAAAATATCCATACTATTATAGGACTCAGAGCAGGAACTCATCTGAATGGGACTGTTACTGTGCCTTCAACATATACTTGGGAATATCAGTATTATCTGGTGAAGTTTAATTATGATAATGGTAATATGACAATGGCTACACCACTTTTGTTACCAATGACTGGCGGTATAGCGATAGGGATGTTTAATGGTAAAACAAATTTAATCTATGATGAAAACTTAAACCGTTATTATCTGGAAGGAAACAGGCTTAACGGAAGCAGCATGCTGGAAGATTTCTCATACAACAATACTCCCATTACAAAAGGGGCATTTGTATTGGCATTTGATGGTACAACCGGTGCCGAAATATGGAGAAAAGAATTGAATTGCGGATATACTGTGGCGGATGAAGAAATTCACTCCATCATAAAAGATTCCGGTTCTTCAGATCTTTATCTTTCAGGACATTACTTTAATGGAACACCGGCTCCTGCTACCTTTGGAAACTATACCTTTCCTCCGAGAAGTTATAATGAAACGATTCCATTTGTGATGAAGCTTAATGCAGACGGAATTGTACAATGGACAACAACACCGGAAACAATGACAAACAATTTCGGATTCCGTTTTGCAAAAGGAAGATTGACACTTAATGGAGATGAGATTGCATTCGCAAAAGGAAGCCGATCTGATGTTTGGGGAAACTTCGCAATGGAAGCCCGTCTTTATGCAGATCCTTTAATTGTACGTCTTAATAAAAATACCGGGGCAATAATAGGCACTCAGGAGATTCATAGTCAGCCAGGAAGCTGGGATGAATTCACAGCTATTACCACAGATCTTGATGGAAATTATATTCTGGGAGGTTTTTTCCACAATAATTTATTCGCAAACCCTAGTGATGGATTAAATATGATGACTAAAAATGTAATAGGAAGCAAGTCTCAGGCTTTCTTTGCAAAATATGGAAAATCAGTATGCAGTCAGCTTTCTGTAGCAGAAATTCCAGCTTCCCAAGCAGGAATACAATTGTATCCGAATCCCGTACAGGATATTCTTTACATTAAAAGTAAGGAACCATTAGTTTCCTATGAACTTTATGGATCTACCGGACAATTGATAACACAAGGCAATTTATCAGCAACAGAAGAAAAAATAAGCCTTTCTTCACTTCAGATAGGTATATATTATATTAAAATTCAAACAAAATCAGCGGTTGTAACAGAGAAAATCATTAAAAAATAAACCCTTTTCGATAATAGTTACTTTAAAGAATCAGCGGGCTCCGAAGGAGCCCGCTGATGTTTTTATAAATACAAGAAAATACATTAATTAATACATTTCCTCACTATAAATTTTTTTCCCAAGATAAAAAAGCTCATGTCTTCGGACATTTACATTATCCTCAAAAATGTCATGAACAAAGCTTACCAATTCATTTACCTTTTCTCTTTGTGTAATTCGGATACGCGATTCAAAATTAGTAGTAAATCCACTTTTCGTGTAGTTCAATGATCCGAGATACGCCACTTTTCGATCAATCACATAAATTTTTGAATGAATAAATTTACTGTCATAACGACTGTTTCGGATAAATTTGAAATTCAGTTTTTCAGAATAATGATACGTGTAAATTTCCATTTTTTCAACAACCGATTTCATCTCCCAACATTTGTAAAAACCAAAAAAAGACCCCAAAGAAACAAGGATAGAAAGAAAATTATTGGAATCAGTAAAGTCATCCACAACGTGCATCCCAAAATAAATAAGTGAGAAAATTCCCAGACAGAATAAGGCAATAGAGGAGAAGAACAGCATGTTTTTTTGGCTATCTCTTTTCTCTTTTTTCTTAACATCAGTCACTCTATGTTGATGAATCAACTTAGTAAGAATTTCCCTGTATTGTTCCGGACGGAGATCACTGAATGCCAGCCTTACATTTATATTTCTGTTTTTTAAAGCGATGAGGTCATCCAGTTTTACTTCATCAATATAAGGTGAGATAATTAAAACTTCCTCTTTTGCGTTCAGAATATCATTATTCAATTGAGTTCCCGCATTTTGTCCCACAAAAACCTCAATTCCTTCACTGGGTTCAGTATCAATTTTAAAATAAAATCTTTTGTTTTCTCTAGACACTTTTATTTTTCTTAGGTTGCATCCCGGCTAAACGGGCGTCAAATATACATTTTTCTTTAAAAAAAGCATCGTTTGAAATAGAATCTGGTTTCATACTTTTTAAAGATCAAACTTACATTTCTTTTAAACGCGTATTTTACGGTTTCCCATAAATCAATACAATTCTTTTCACTATTTCAATATATTTGTAAAGAATTAAACTCTGTTTTACCACAATATTATTGTAATTAGAGACAAAACCATCATAAAATAAACTATGTCTAAAACATTAAAATTAAGTCTTCTTCTCACTGTTATCCATATTCTTTTCACTATATTATTATTTAAATGTGATGAATTGTTATATACCTATGATCTGGAAAATTTTGCCATATTTATTCTTATTTCGTTAGTCATAGCAGCTTTAATTTTAGCTATACAATCAAGAATAACTTTATTAGGCGTTTTGCTAATCATTGGCAATAGTATTTGTTTGGTGTTCGGTCTTTTTCTGTGGTGGTTTGCGCTTAGTTATACTTTTAAAGTGTAAAAAAGTCAATTAGATATTGGGTTTTATAGTTAATAATCTAAATTTAATCTATATAAAAAAGGTTGCTACTATTACTGTAACAACCTTTTTTGATGATTGAAAATATTTATTGTACAGAATATGATACTATTTTAAGGTAACAGAGTTTTTGAAAACTTCAAACAAAATGTCTTCATAAATGTTTTCCCAATTGTATTGAGCAGCTGTAATTTCAAAGCTATAGATTCCGTTATTTTGACTTTCTATTTTTTGAATGGGAAGCAAAATATCAGTATTATTTTTAGTTAGAATATAGCCATTGTTCTTATCAGATTTTATTAAGGTTTTCATTAAATCATCACCTTCTTTATTTTCTTTAAAACTAAATAAAACTTTATCTTTTTTCCGGTATTCTGCCGCCTGTTCCTCCGAGATTTGTTCTTTTCCTTTATAATTTAAATCATATACAGCCTTTACAATTTTCATGTTTTGAAATAAAAGCACGGAATTTATTTTTTTTCCAACATAAATATTAGCTGTGTAATCACTTCCTTTTGGTGTTAAGAGAAAATAAGAAAGGTCATTATCAGTAGTTGAACAAGTCTTTCTAAATTCTTTAAAATAAGTTTTATAATCTATTTGCTCGTCATTTGGAAAAGATAAATAGTTGCCTTCAATAGAACTATTTACTATTTTTTTCTTTTTCATTTGATCTTGAATGCAATTATAAACAGTGTGAGTAATCTTCTCATCCGGAATAGGGTAGATGGCTAAGATATTTTCTTTGATTACACGTTCTCCAGCTTTTCGTTCTGTATCTGTTTTAAAATGAATGGTAAATTCATTATAAGAAGGTTTTTCTAAAGTGAAATCATGGATGTTATTCCTTTGCAGGGCATTTTTCATAAAAGAAATATCAAATGTTCTGTTTACTACATCCTGATACATTTCAATCATATTAGATTTCGCAATTTCAGGTTTCATCGCTTCCCATTCTTCCTTATCTTGTTTACTTAATAGATTCGTATTCTTATCATTTTGCTTTTTGGCTCGATCAACAAGTATTTTTCCGAGTACTGAAACATAGTTTTGGTCAGTTTTTTTTATCCATACAGAATCTGACTCTGCAATAATCTGAGATACTATTTCATTTTTTAAATTGCTTGTAAGGAAGCTAGAAAGAAAATCTTTTTCATTGAATTTTACATTCAAATTATATTCTCTATTCTGAGAATATAAGAAACCTGATGTAAGGATTGAGATTAATAATATTTTTTTCATTATTTAAAATTTTACATTCATATAATTAATATCTAAAGAGGTGTTCTGGTTTTAAGTGTTCTGGAAAAAGATAAAAAAGAGGCGCACCTTTGGTGCTGCCTCTTATCATTGAAGTAAGTTCAGATTACTTTACTATTAATTTGAATGATTTTGTAATGCCATTAGCGTTTACTTTTAGAATATAAAGACCAGCAGTAAGAGTATCAGTAGAAATCCTACCTCTTGTCTGAATATCTCCAGATTTTACAACAGCACCTCTGGAATCATAAATTACAAATTGTCCTTCTAGTGTATCAGTAGAACCAAAAGCAATATCTTCACCTGCTTTTACAGGATTTGGATAGATTTTAAAATCTCCCAATACTTTCTTTTCTTCTTCTAATGAAGCAGTCATAGTTCTTTTGAAAGAATTAGCTGTCATTTTTGCCGTAGCATAAGGTGAAAAAGGTGAACCCGGTGCCCCAAATATAGTTTTGTTTGTATCTGCAGGATCCGTTACAGAAGCATCTCTTGCATCCATAATACCATCATTGTCCGCATCCACAATTGGAGTAATAAATCCGGCTCCTATTAAATCAAGGTTTTGTTTTCCGATAGCATACAGGTCATATGTATTAGAATTACTTGAAACATCTAAATAATCAGGAATACCATTACCATTTGTATCAGCTAAAGGATATTTCATCACTCCTGAATCAGGAGAAGTCTCCAGAATATCTGCAATACCATTATTTCCTACTGCAATATCAGAATCAATAACCCCATTTTTATCTTTGTCAATTGTATTAATTACAGATAAAGGAATACCAGATTCAAAAAGATCTAAAATACCATCATTGTCGGAATCTAAATCTCTGTAGTTCGGTACAGAATCTCCTAACGTACTGATGAAATTCAAATCACCCTCTTTATCGTCATCTGTATATAGACCATTTTTATTGGTGTCTTCAACAGCATCAGGAATACCATCGTTATCCGAATCTTCATCACATGAATCTTTAAAGCCATCACCATCTGAGTCTGTAGAATTAGACTTGTCATTTACATTGCTACATTTTTCAGCACAGTCAGGAATACCATTACCATTAGTATCAATAGCGTCATTCCCACCAGGACATTTATCATTACAATCCGGAACTCCATCACCATCAGAATCTACCTGTACAAAAGAATTATAAATATAATATTGATGTCCGGTACCAAAAGTTAACCCAGGAGCAACTGTAATTTTCATTCTGTCAAAAGGTGCGGGAGCAGTCATTGCCACCCAATACATATTGGATTGTGCTACGAAAAATTGTCCACTAAACAATTCACCAGCAGATTTACTTCCTACCAGTGTTTCTCCTTTATATAGCTCAATAGTAACCATTCTTAAGAAATCGATTGATGCTAGTGTTGCGCTTTTTATAACATTAAATCCGGCAAATGTTCCTTTCGGATATACCTTTCCTTCTGTATTTTTTACAGTAGCATAAGCTCTTGGAATAAATATGTTGATTGGAGCAACATTAATTGTAGCATAATTATTGACGTTAGTATCAACAATTCTTTCAGGATTCTGAATATTAGTAAAATCAAAAATGAAATTTCCAGATTGCCCAGTCCAGTTATAACCGGAAACAATATCGCCTTTTTGAGAAGAACCTGATGTCTGAAGGTACTCATTACAATTATTACATGTTACGGGTTCCTCAAATGCATAATATACCTTTAACGTTCCTAAATTAAATCCAAATGTCTGATTTATTCTTAAACGGATTTCATTGAATGGTTTTGTTGTAGTTAAGGATATTTTTTGTTTAAAGCTCCCGAAGCTTAAAGCCTTTATATTGATAAGACCACCTCCATCTAAAATTGTTTTAGAATCCTGTAATTTACCATGGAGATAAGTTTCAATCACCATATTCTTTAAAAATTCGGCAGATAAAATTTTACCCTGATCATCAGGTTCAATTACCCATCCTGCTTTTACGCCAGCCGGATATACCTGATCTTTGTCAAGAACTCCCACAGAATAAGATCCTAAAAGACCTAGAGGCAAGAAAATTTTTGCGGCAGAGTTTTTATCACCATCTCCAATGTTTTGATGATCAAAAACATAAGAGAAAGGAGCGACAAGAGAACCTTTGCTGTCAATAATTGTATCTGTACCAGATCCGCCAATAATATCATCACAAATATTATTATCTTCTACAGGTACTTTATTCGGATCGAAAGCAAACGCATAATAAACATTCATCGAGCTGAATAATGATACTAAAGTAGTTTGATATAATCTTACTTCATTAAAAGGTTTAGTAGTTCTTAAATGTAAAAAATTAGTATTATTCAATCCTCCAAATGCAGGAATGGATATTAACGAACCATTGATTGATACCTCTTGAAGTTGTCCATTAAGATATGTAGCTACACGTAAAGAACTTAACAGTTCCGCGGTGATTAAGCTGCTTCCTGTATCTACTTTAAAACCTGTTATATAGCCTGCAGGGTAAACAATATTTGTGTTTTTTACTGAAATACCAGTTCCACTTACCAGATTAGCAAAACTACCCATACTTACTTTGTTGGTAAGATCCGAATCAATTAAAGGATTTAAACTGCCATTGTAGCATCCCAGACAAATTCCAGCTTGACCCACTGGATTTGCATCAATACCTATTCCACGAATAGGAGTGTATCCCTGTGCAAATGCCTTCATAGAAAACACGGTCAGCACCAAGATCATTAAACTTGTAAAAAAGTTTTTTTTCATTCCATTGTATTTAAAAAGTTAATATTTAAAGAATTGCATGAGCAATTCTGAATTAGTATAAATTTTGCCAGGTAGAACCATCACATCCTTGGTGTTTTTTTATAGTTGCATTATAGCGTATAGCACCTTCACTGGTAGAATCGCAACTAGAGTTAGGGGTCTGAGGAACAATACGAATTGAAGTATTCACAGTTAAATCACTTTGAATAGCACTTGTAAGAGCTCCAAATGTTGAAGGATCTACGTTAATACCAACTATCGTTTTTGTGTTGGTAGCTGTACTTTTGAAATAGTGAACATCATTGCTGTAAACAGTATTGAATGATTTTCCGGAGATAGTTCCATTGTTACCAAGAACCATACTTCCTGAAGCTGCTCCTATGATACCATTCTGCGAACCAAAAATATAACCTCCACTATTAGAAGTATTATTGGTTCCAACTGTATATCCACTACCAATAGGATTCGATAACGTTCCGTTCCTGTCACCTATCACCATTCCTGATTGATTAGTGAAGTTACTGCCACCAATAACAGTTGTGTTTACACTTGGCACACTATTGTCATTTCCTAAAACAAAGGTTCCTCCTTGAAATGATATACCTGTATTAGAAGAGGATATTACATTTCTAAGACCTAATACAAAGTTTTTCTGCCCTGATACGGTATTTCCATATCCAAGAGCCATTGAATATGATCCGGAGTTAGTATTGTTTGTCCCAGCAGCATCATATCCAATTGCTATGGAGTTCGTAGATGATGAACTGTTATTACTTCCTATCGCTATAGAATTATTGCCGATGGCATTATTACCTGTACCTAAGGCAACAGATGCTGTTCCGCTTGCTGTATTATTTGTTCCCCATGAAAAGGAATTCAATGTTCCACCACCACCGTTCAAAGAACCGTCTGTTCCTAGAATTGCTCTGGTGATATTATTAGTAGCAAATGCTAGTGTTTTAGCATCTTTAGTTCCGATGAAGTTTGTAGAAACTGTTCCTAATGTTCCTGCTCCTGAAGTTGTGGTATTTCCTGTTAATTTCCAGTCACTGGTATCTGCAGTTGCAGGAATAGTACTTACCACAGTTGCACCAAGAGTTCCAGTAACGTTTCCTGCTAATGGTAAATTAGCAGCGGAAAAATAAGAGGGAGCTGCTGCTGTTGCCGTATTGTTACCTAGAATAGTATTAGCACCTGCATTGGTCAGAGTAAAGTTCAATTCCGGTGTTGTTGTTGTTGTATTTTCAGTTGTTGTAAACAATGGAGCGAGGTCTCCTGCTGAAAAATTAGTAACAGTTCCTGGGTTTGTGGTAATTGTTGTCCACGTACCTTTACCATCTGCATCAGAAACCAGTATCTTACCGTTACCTGCATCAGCATTTTCTAATCTGAAAGTACCTTTTACATGAAGTGTTTCGGTTGGAGTTGTTGTATTGATACCAACACCTTTTTGTGCATGAGCATTAGAGAATCCTAATGCAAGAATTGCGATTGTAAATATATTTTTTTTCATAATTAAATATGTTTAAAAGTTGTTTTTAAAAAGCAAATTGTGTGTTTTATATTTATTTTGTTGAAGAACAGAGGGATATATGTAAGTTATTTATTGTTTGATGAATTCTGATTAAACGGTTTATAAGTATTCTAGGATTAGATTGCTATTTGGGTGTTCTGAATCAATTTGCTACTTGAAGTTTTTTGTTTAATAGTAATCTGATTTGAATCTGTGTTGGCAGAATGTCCTATTTATAACATTCTGATCAATATTTCTAGCCCAACCTTTAAATATCATTATCCTAAATTATTGGATACGTTCCTAAAGAATGATACCTGATAATTAGAATTAATTATTTAGCTGAATTAAGGAAATAGAAAAATTATTTACTCAATTCAGAGGATGAGAAGTGACGTTCTTTAAACTTGGTTTAAATGATTTACAGAAAATTGCATATTGGAAGTATTAATGCAAAATAGGATACTGAATACGAGGTGATAAGATCTGGAATGGGATCGTAATTTTTTTTCATAATTTTTGTTTTTAAGTCATCATTTTGTAATGCGAAGTTAATGTGAGAACTCGATTAGGGCTTGGATGTTGTCATTAAATTTCATGTACAATGGTGATTTATTTAATATACAATCTATGTATATTTTTGTGTATTTTATTGATATTCAAATGTTTATTGTTTTTTAATTTGTGACTATTACAATTGCTTTTTGAATATAAAATAAAATTTATCGTTGTGAGGAGTAAATTGTTGCTATAATCGTTTTATAGCTTAGTTTTATATTGAGTTTTTGGAGTGCTTTTGATGAATTGCATTGAATAATCTTGAAAAAATGTTGTCAAATTTAATTTTACTCTTTAAAATTTTTTGAATGTTTTTTATTGTCTTAAAAATTGATTGGCTAAAAGGGAAGTATCATATGTATTTTATAAATTGGAATAATCCATAAAATACATATGACCATGTGTTTGTGTAATGATATGATGTTTTTTTTATTTGAATAATTAATGTTATTAGAGCCTCTATTTGTTTCATTCATTGCTATACAATGAAAATGTTACTAATTGTTATGTATATAAAGTATATACATAACTGTTTTATATGTTTTATATGTTGTTCATTTTCAGTATGTTGTTTATTTTTTTTGATTATGGTTTCCTTGATGCTGCATTAGTAGGATTCTGTACAAAAGTTGAAATATTTATTATAATTTTGACAAGGTAATTATGCTTTATGTGTAATTCCTTAACAAAAACACAAACCGAATTGATGAAAAGAAATATTCTTTTTTTGATAGCAATATTATTGCTGGGATCTGGTGTATTATACGCGCAGAGTGATAAGGATGAAGATCAGCAAACCCTATATACATTGCTTTATGCAAAACAATATCCTCAGGCAAAAAAAATAATAGAAGATAAATTTCTCCGTTCTGATGATAATTCCAGGAAAGTAATAGGTTACGCGTATCTAGTTAATTATTATTCTTTTTCAAAGGATAATGAAATCAAAAAAATTGAAGCACTGGAAAAAGCCAAAAAACTTGCTAAGGCTTCCAAAGAAGAGCTCGATGATGCTTATGTAGAATTTGGGAATGCTTTATATTATGAAAACCTGGAGCTTAACGATCCGTTTGTAAAGTCGGTTAATAGAAGTATTAATATTTTTAGCAAATATTCTGACGAAAACTTTATGCTTTCTATATTGTACTTTATAAAATATCGTTTTATAAATCGAAATTATATTAATGTTGAAAATGAATATGTTCAATCGGATATTATTCAGACAAATAAATATGCAAAGAAGTCTGGAAATGCACTTCTGATCAATCATAGCTATAATATTCTTGCTTATTACTATCATAAAAAATTTTATGAAAATAAGACAAAGACTTCTGATGAAAGAACAAAACTTCTCGATTCTGCAGATATATATTATCAGAAATCATATGAATTTGCCAAGAAAGTTATTGATCCGATCGCCCAAAAAAAAGCTTTAGTTACTTATTTTTCAAACTATAGCAGTTTACTTCTTGCTATAACTCCTCTTGATAAGCAGAAGTGCCTGGATATGTATAATAATGTGTTGAAATTGAGTTTGGGAGATACTCAGCTTATCGATTTTACCTGTGGAGCTTATAATGATATGGGGTATTTATATGAAGCAATGGGGGATTATAAATTATCAGAAAAGTATTATTTAAAGGCTTATGATATAGCTATTACTTCTAATAATCTTGGACTGACTAACAAGATTGCTGTTTTTGATAATCTTTCAAGATTGTATCAACGTGTGGGGCAGTACGGAAAGGCATTTCATCTTGAAAGACGTGCAAGAAAGGAAACAGAGATGAGCATTGAAAAATTGACAAACAGCACAAGAGCACTCGATGTATTTTACCGTACGGAAAGAAAAAACCAATTAATCAACCAATTAGAAAAAGAGAAAAAATCTTTAGTCAGAGAGAACCTGCTTTATCTTGGAGTAATGTTAATTTCTATTGTTGCACTGATATTCCTGATCCGTTTAACAAAATTCAGACAAAAATTAAGTATGCAAAAAAATGAATTATTGGAAGCTGAAAAACAGGAAACCCAGCTTATATTACAACTGGAAAGAGAAGAAAAAGCCCGGATAAAAGCAGAACAGGATTTACTCGTAGCCAATCAGGAAAAATTGAAAAAAATAGCTCTGTCTACTTCAATGCGCTTGAATTATAAGACAAGTTTTATTAAAGATCTTAAGACAAAAATTAACGAGAAGCCAGATGTCAAACTACAGCAAATTCTGAAAGAAGATCAGTTAAATGATAATGATTTTTCAGAAATGGAAAGATTGATAGAAGATATTCATCCTGATTTCCATAAACGCTTAAAAGAAGTGTCAAAAAGTAAGCTTTCCAATATGGATTTTAAATATGCCTCTTATTTATATCTTAATATGAGTAATCAGCAGATAGCAAATGTTTTAAAAGTAGATGCCAATACAGTACGTGTTACTAAATATCGATTAAAGCAAAAGATTGGATTGGCTAGGGAGGACGACTTACAGGCTTACATTCAAAATTTAAATTAATAATGATTAAAGACTATATTATGACATGAAACATCATGTTTAAATATCTGTTATCTTAGTTAATTCTTACTTTTGCAAAGGATTAAGTAGTAAAAACAACTATACATATGAATAATGTGTTTTCTGACAATAAACAGATTGGAATGGCTTCTGATTTCTCGGAACTTATAAATACTGATTTCCAGGGAGAAATGAATGCAATTTGCTGGAACAGAAATTTAGAAGGAGATTTTAAAGAAATTGTATCCAAACTTTGTTTGAAGGATAATATTACTGAAGTTTCCGTGGAAGATCTTTTACAATTAGAATTGTCAGAAAAAGGAAATATTGCAAGAGAAAGGGTACTAGATGATTTACAGCTACTGACTGATTTTGGAGCATCACCTTCACTTAATCTGCTAAAAAACTATGAACGTGACGAGGAATTTGATTTTATATCAACAGATGTTTATTCCTATCACGTGGATCGTTCACCTGTTGGAACAGATACTTTTTTATGTACATATTACGGTACTTCAAGTGATATATTACCGAACGAGCAAGCTGTACAAAAGGTGCTCATTCCTGAGATAAGAGAAAAGCTAATGGAATTACATGATGGGTCTGAGGAAGAGTTCGAAGATTTTCTGAAAGACTGTTTCTTCGATCTGCATTATCAGGCTAAATCTGGTGCTGAACCCATAAATTTAGGATTAGGATCTCTTTGGCGACTGGCGGTAGATCATCCGGAGCAAAAGGTTTTACCTTGTGTGCACAGAGCTCCAGTTGAAAATGATGGTGAATATCGTCTGCTTTTGATCTGCTAAGTTATTTTGATCATATAATACTCTTTATTATAGTTGTTTTTTTATCGAAAAGAAGTATCTTTAAAAGATATTATTCTTATTTACGGTCTATTGACTTGTAAAATTAATGTTACAAACTGTATTGAATTTTGATGATTAATGATTAGATCGATTGTAATTCTAATTTTCTTTTTAAGTGGTTTCTTCTTTTTAAATGCACAGGAAAAGAAAGACTCGCTCTATTATAAAATAGAAGAATTTTCTGATAAAAGAAAAGTTACTAAGTTTCTTCATCGTTTTATATTCCGTAGAGAAGCAGATTCAACTTCTGTTAAATCAAGAACTGAAAAATTACCACAGGAAGCTTATAATAAAAAATATATCCGAAATATTAAGATAGAAACTATCGACCCTTTTGGATATGACTCTAAAGATCAGAAAGAAAAACTGAAATGGTACGATTGGTTTGCGGATCACCTTCATGCTACTACAAGAACTTCTACAGTTAATAATTATTTGCTTTTTAAAGAAGGAGAAGAATATAATGCTCAGAAACTCTATGAATCTGAACGTTTACTTAGAACGATGCCTTTTATAAATAGAGTAAACATAAGTGTTTCTGAGGATACTTCAGACAAAGATTCTATTGATGTTGTCGTAAAAGTTCTTGATTCCTGGAGTTTAAAACCTAGAATTAGTTATTCGGGAAGTAAAATTGGATTAGGAGTTACTGAAGAAAATGTATTAGGATTAGGACATACATTAGATTTCCTTTATAGAAACGACTCCAAAGAAAAACAAGATTATGTCTTAGGAAGCTATACCACTTATAATCTTTTTGGAACTTATATGAGTGCTCAAATCCTTGGGGAAAGAGATTTTTCAAGAAATGAGCGAATTAATTTCAATGTAAGAAGAGACTTTTTTTCCCCTTTAACAAAATGGGCGGGTGGTTTTACTTTTGAATACTTTATGCGGAATGTTTTACTTCCAATAGAAACTGAGACCACATTTCCGGAAACTAGGATTAAAGTGTATAGTCAGGATATATGGGGTGGTTATCAAATACCGGTTTCATCTGATCCCAGTGAAAAAGTTTCCAGCAATATTGCCATTATAGGAAGGTTTCAGAATTATCAATATAAAGATAGCCCCGGAATTGATCAATATAAGTATTTCAGTTCTTACAATAGCTTTCTGATGTCTTTAGGGCTTATTAACAGACGTTTTTCTGTTCAGAAGAATATTTTTCAATATGATTTGCCTGAGGATATTGCCTATGGAAATTCTTTGAATTTTATTGCTGGAGGTTTATCAAGAAATAAAGAGATGAATCCCTATGTAGGAGTTTCAGCGTCTTATGGTCGTTTTACAAAGTTAGGATATTTTACTTTGAAAGCTCAGTTTGGAAGGTTTTTTAATGAAGACAGTCAAAACAGAGAATCTTTCCGCATAGATGGCACATATTTCACAAATCTTATGGATTGGAAATTTGCTAAAGTTAGACACTTCTTTTCTCCTACTTTAGCTTTGGGAAATCCACAGCATAATTATTCTTATAAAGATAGAATTAACCTTTCTTCATCAGATGAATTTCCTGTTTATAATGCTGATTATATAGGGACTAAAAAAATGGTGTTGAGATACCAACTTCAGATGTTTGTAAATAAAACCTGGAAAAATTTCCATTTTAGCCCTTATTTAACGATGGCAGTAGGCTGGTTGGGTATGCCGGATGAAAAACTATTGAGTACCCATGCAAATACTAAAATAGGTGTTGGAGTGCTCATTAATAATCCGTTTTTGGTATTCAACAGGATTCAGGTTTCTTTCATGTATTATCCTCGTGTTCCTTTTGATAATAATTCAATGTTTGATTTTAACAGTAACCGAAATAATCTTCTTCCAATGAACAATTTTGCAACGGAGGTACCACATTTTGTGAATTTTGGGAATTGATGAATAGAATAATCATATGTTTTAAAATATTTAGGTTTATAAGGTGTGTATATTGTAATTTCGTTGATATTAGCTTGCATTGTGTTTTTAAATCTTTCTAGAAAATTTAAGAAAATCAAACATCTTCAAAAACTTAAGGTACTTCTCATCCATAAAGTCTGTAACTTGAAATAATCTTAAGTGTTAAAAATCTATTGTCTTTTAAAAAATGTTTCTCAATGAGAGCAAAAAGTGGCTGGAAAATCATTATGTTTTCATGAAATAATTAAATATTTTCAATGGATAAATGATCTTTAGTTGATTCTATTGAAGCTTAGAGTTTTACATTCGTATTTTATTTGTAAGTTAGTGTCATAAAAATAGTTAAGTATAAAAAATATCGGACGATTTTAATGTAGGTATTAATGAATAGGGATTCGTACTATTTTATTCCTCACTATTTAAAAAAATTATACACCCAAAAGCTAAATTTATTAAAATGAAGAAGACACTGATCATTTCATCAATAGGCGCTTTGCTTGTTGCCTGTAACAAAAAGGCTGAACAGAAAACAGATGCACCAAAGGATACTGTCACCATAGGAAATACTGCCGCTACAGAAAAACCTTCGGACGGAACAGGCAATTTTGATATCAACTCCGTACCGGTTTCCACTGCTGAAGTTGGTGAATTACCCTTTTTCAGTTTCCCCAAAGGACTAAACTTTCAAAACAAACCAGTACAAAGAAGTTATGATATGCTGTTTTTTCCTCTTAAAGGCGTAATGACACCAATAGAAGGAAAGGTATGGAAAACCTATGTAGTAAACGAAAAAAGCAATAAAGAAGAATGGTCGTTGCCCTATTTTTTGAAAAGCTATGATGATGCTATTACAAAAGTGGGCGGTGTAAAAATATTTGATGGCAAAGTTTCTCAGCAAGAACTTGACAGAATAAAAGAAGAAGCCAGGTATTTTGGCGAAGAAGGCTCTATAGATTATTGGAATGAACCCGTAAAAGTATATGTTATAAGAAGGCAAAATGGCGATGATATTTATATTCAGCTTTATGGAAATACGGCGACAGGAGCAATACAAATTCTTCAGAAAGCACCATTTGAGCAGACAATTTCAATATTAAAATCTGATGAAATAAAAAAAGCATTAGATGCAACAGGCAAGGCGATATTACATATTAATTTTGATACAGATAAAGCGAGCTTAAAATCTGATGGTAAAATAGCCGTAGATGAAATAACAAAAGTCCTGAAAAACGACAACAACCTGAAACTTGCTATTAACGGATATACGGATAACAGCGGAAATGATGCCCATAATCTCCAACTCTCAAAAGACCGTGCTACAGCAGTATTGAATGCGATCACTACTTCAGGTATCGATAAAGCACGACTATCAGCAGAAGGCTTCGGCAGCAAAACGCCGATTGCAGATAATAGTTCTGAAGAAGGAAAAGCGCAAAACCGTAGAGTAGAGCTTGTGAAAAAATAATGTAAATCCTACAATAGTAGAGAATTGTAGTTTATTTTACTTGAAAAATCCTGACGAAAGTTAGGATTTTTTGTTTTAATTTTCTTTAATTGGTTGATGAGAAAAGGAAATGGTTGATTTATCAAAATAAGTAAAGCCCTACAATTTCGTTGGTGAATAAGCATACTACTAAAATATTGGCTTCATCGAATCAACAACGTTGATTCTGTTCTTTGCCCTTTGAAATAAGCAGTATTAAAATAAAAAACTTTGCGTTAATAAATAGATAATGCCCAAGAAATTTGCTTGGATTATTGGTTCCTACCAATTGCATAGATCTTGTGGATATTTTTCTCTCTTCATTCATGATAAATTTTTACGTTCATCTTTTTAATCAAAAAGTAATTTCAAATACGATCTATTGAGTAGTGAGAGTAGAATTAACATTTTTGTAAAATATAATCGGGTACATGAAGGTATATCTTGCCATAATTTTGTCTATATTTAGAAGCCTATTAATATACACGTTTACAAATGTTTAGGAAAGTACTTTGTTCTTGTGTTTTGCACTCTAAAGCATGCTTATAAATATGATATAAAAAAAGACAATGCCGATAAACCCAATACCTCCGGACGGAGGCATGTTATATAAAGAAACAGATATGGCTCAGTTTTTTCCTGAACCATTCAATGCCATAACTGCCCTGTTATTTTTAGCCATAGCTATTTTTTGGACTGTTAAAATGAAGGGGAATTTTAAAAAATATCCTTTTTTAACCTATTGTTTAATTCTATTATATATTGGTGCCATAGGAGGAACTGTTTATCATTCATTCAGACAATGGTCGGTATTTATTATGATGGATTGGATGCCTATCATGTTGCTCTGTTTGTCTGCGGGATTTTATTTTTTAGCTCAGAGCATCAGATGGTACTATGCTGTTGTAATGATTCTCGCTTATATAGTACTCATGTTGGGTTTAAGAAATTGGATTTTGATAGATAATACATCTCTCTTTATCAATGTAAATTATGCAATTATGGCTTCATTTGTGCTTTTTTCGGTATTAAGTTATTTAATCTATACCAAATGGAAAGCTGGAAAATGGGTAGGTTTTGCTTTATTGTCTTTTGTTCTTGCGCTCACTTTCCGCATCGTTGATCAATGGGAATGGTTCAGCTTCGGGACACACTTTTTATGGCATACTTTTGGGGCGGTAGCTACATTTTGCATGTTTAATTATATTTATCTTACGAGGAATATAATTAGAAAACCATAAGTAGTTTTTATTTTCTTTACAACCCTGATTCATACATGAAATCTGTTTAAACTTAACCACAAAAGTTACAAAAGATTTTAGACACCTTAGTTTATTTTAGTGACAAGCTAGATGTTGAGAAGAGTACTTAAGTTAAAAAAAATCAAATATTTTTTGTTTGAATGTTGATGGGTGAGTAAAAAATTATTCACAATCATCTGTGCATAGCTGTGTTATCTGGGAAAAATATTAACTACAAAAGTTTTTATATTTTTAACGCCTTGACAACCTTTAGAAAGTTGAAGGAAATATCCCATAACGAAGTTTATATGATATGAAAATCTTTGATTTTCAACATACCTTAAGTGTACTTTCTAAGCGCAACGTTTATAAACTTGAAAAACTTTAGTGTTCAAAAACTTTTGTAACTTTTGTGGTTTAATAAAAAATGAATAGTTTTTCTATGAAATTCACAGTTTACTTCTTTTACTATTGAAAGAAAGATGATTTACTTATATTTGCTCTGCAAAGTAAAATTAAATGTTCAAAAAAGTAAGTACTGTATTTATCCTTGGATTTTATACGGTTTTTTGTTCGGCTCAGCAGGTCCGACCTTCCAAATCATCTGAAATTTACCGCGAAATAAAAACCCTTAAACAGCTGCCTAAAGTTTTATATCTTGCGGCTCATCCCGATGATGAAAATACGGGATTGCTGTCATGGTTAATCAACGACCAAAATGTAGAAACGGGCTATTTGTCTTTAACCAGAGGTGATGGCGGTCAGAATTTATTAGGTACAGAGCAAGGCGCTGCATTGGGTTTAATCAGAACGCATGAGCTTTTAGAGGCAAGAAAGTTAGACGGTGCCCAGCAGTTTTTTACCCGTGCGATTGATTTTGGGTTCTCTAAAAATACTACAGATACCTTTAAACAATGGGATGCAGACAGTATTACAGCAGATGTAGTTTGGGTAATTCGTAAATTCCGTCCTGATGTTATCATTTGTCGTTTTCCTCCTACTGCAGCGGCGGGGCATGGACAACATGCTGCTTCGGCTGTAGTTGCAGAAAAAGCTTTTAAGCTGGCAGGCGATAAAAAGGCTTTTCCGGATCAACTGAAATACGTTAATGTATGGCAGCCAAAACGAGTGTTGTGGAATACTTTCCGCTTTGGTGGAGTGAATACAACCAATGAAAATCAACTGAAAGTTACCGTTGGGCAATATGATCCACAATTGGGAATGGGCTACGGAGAACTGGCGGGATTAAGCAGAAGTTTGCATAAAAGCCAGGGAGCAGGAACGCAATCTGTAGCCGGAATCAGAACTGAATATTTTGCCCATGTTATTGGCGAACCTGCAAAAACAACACTTTTTGACGGAGTAGCTAAAACTTGGACTTCACAAGGAAATGCAGATATTGACCAGTCATTAGATAAAATTATTTCTACTTTTAATTTCAATAATCCTGACCTTAGCTTACCTGCTTTGCTAGCTTTGCGAAAAAAGGTCATGGAGTTAAAAGATGAAGATCTGAAAAGGGACAAAATTAAATCTCTTGACCGTATCATTTTAAGCTGTGCCGGATTTATGGGGGAGATGGTTACTAATCAGGCTGAGGCTGTTGCCGGAGATCATTATAATTTCAGGCTAAATCTGATTTCAAGAGCAGCAAATTCTGTTGTTTTAGAAGATGTAAAATGGTTAAGTCAATCAGAAAGCTTCAATAGAAAATTATCAAAAGATTCTTTAATTACCATTCAACACGATATTCAGATTCCTGCAGATGCAGCACTTACAGAACCTTACTGGTTAGCAAAACCTCCTGTAAATGCAGCCACTTTCTCTGTTCCGAATGATACTTTAGTCGGTTTGCCTGAGGCAGAATCACCACTGAATGTTTTACTTGGTTTAAAAATCGGGTCAGAAAAATTTCAGGTTAAACTTCCTTTATCTTTCAAAAAATTAGATCCTGTGCGGGGTGATGTTGTAGAAGGATTGCGCATTGTTCCTGCATTGGAGCTGAAATTTACACAACCCGTTTATGTGGCAAGAGAAAATGAAGATCTGCATTTGAGTTTAAATGTTAAGGTTAATTCCAGCAAAAAGTTCAGTAATGGTAAAGTAAATCTGATGTATAACGAAGAACGATTAGGTGGTGCTGATTTAAGTTCACTTAATGAGAAAGACTTTACTGTCGATTATGTTATTCCCAAAACTAAGCTTGCCTCAATCAATTCATCTCGTTTGCAATTGGATGCCAATTTTATTGCAGAGGGAATCACTTATAATAAAAAACAAATATTAATTCAGTACCCGCATTTATCTTCCTTACAATATTTTGCGCCAGCTACTGCCATCGTAATGAAAGGCGATATTCAATCAAAAATTAAAAAAGTTGGATATGTAGAAGGTGCCGGCGATTTTATTCCTGATTTCCTGCGTATTTCAGGTATTCAGGTGGATGTTTTGAAGGATGAAGACTTTTATGGAAACATAGATGAATCTGCTGGAAATAGTAATCAAAACAAGCTATCACAGTATGATGCCATCGTATTGGGTGTTCGTGCCAATAACACAGAGAAAAAGCTGGGACGCTGGATGCCTTTTTTATGGTCTTATGTAAAAAGAGGAGGTAATCTGGTGATGCAGTATAATACCAACCAGGATACAACCGTTGACCAATTGGGAATGTACAATTTCAGTATTGCCAATAAACGAGTTACCGAAGAAAATGCAGCCGTTACATTTTTAAATCCCAATCATAAATTACTGAATTTTCCGAATAAAATTACTGCGAATGATTTTAAAGGCTGGGTGCAGGAACGTGGAGCTTATTTCCCTGCTCAATGGGATGCAGAATATGAACCGCTTTTTGAAATGCACGATACAGATGAAGAGTCATTGAAGGGATCCACTTTATATGCCCAATATGGGAAGGGGAATTTTATTTATACACCATTGGCATTTTTCAGACAGCTTCCTGCGGGAAATGTGGGTGCGGCGCGTTTATTTTTTAACTTTTTATCTGCACAAAAAAACTGATGAACAAACAACTTAAAAATTGGAATGTCTGGTACATATTATTAGCAGTTGCATTAGTATTGCAGATCGTATTTTATTATTGGTTTACTAAATTCTGGGCATGAGTAATATAGATTGGACAGTTCTCATTGTTACACTTGTTGCAGTGGTGGTTTACGGCGTATTCATCGGTCGTGGGCAAAAAAGCAACGAATCATACCTTAAAGCAGATAATAAAATGCCTTGGTATATTGTGTTGATAGGGATTATGGCTACGCAGGCAAGTGCCATTACATTTCTTTCAGCGCCGGGACAGGCTTATACGGACGGGATGCGTTTCGTTCAGTATTATTTTGGTTTACCTTTGGCGATGATTGTGATCTGTATTACTTTCATCCCGATTTTTCAGCGCTTAAATGTTTATACTGCTTATGAATATTTAGAAAACCGGTTTGATAAAAAAACAAGGGTGCTTACTTCACTGCTTTTTCTTTTTTCCAGAGGTTTATCAACGGGAATCAGTATTTATGCTCCAAGTATCATCTTGTCAAGTGTTTTAAATTGGAATATTTATTTAACCAATGTTTTAACAGGTGGTATTCTGTTGATTTATACTTATGTTGGTGGTGCAAAAGCGATTGCCCATACCCAAAAGTTACAGTTTCTCATTATTCTGGGAACAATGGCTTTTGCAGGATATTTACTCATTCAGAATATGCCGAATGGAATTGGTTTTAACGATGCACTGTATCTTGCTGGAAAATCAGGAAAACTCAATGTAATAACCACAGAATTTGATTGGAAAGATAAATACAATATTTGGAGTGGCTTAATTGGAGGTTTTTTTCTTGCACTTTCTTACTTCGGTACGGATCAGAGTCAGGTAGGAAGATATATTACAGCCAAAGACAATACCAATGCAAAAATGGGTTTGCTGTTGAACGGATTGGTTAAAATTCCGATGCAATTTGCTATTCTCCTGATTGGCGCCTTGCTTTTTGCTTTCTTTTCCTTGAAACCGGCTCCTATTTATTTTAACGAACGTTCTTATCAATATTTAAAAGAAACAAAACCTGAACAGGCTGCGGTTTTTGAAAAAGAACATCAGGATTTGCAAATGAAATTTAATGCAGAATCGAAAGAAATTTTAAAGTTAAAAGAGAATAATT
The DNA here is from genome assembly GCF_001684975.1 of Chryseobacterium artocarpi. Lineage (GTDB taxonomy): Bacteria > Bacteroidota > Bacteroidia > Flavobacteriales > Weeksellaceae > Chryseobacterium > Chryseobacterium artocarpi. Next base: position 245,930 of record NZ_MAYH01000001.1, read on the forward strand.
CTCCTGAGCTTAATAAAACAATTCAGGATTTTAAAAACACACAAACCGAGGTAAAAGCATTGCATGGAAGGGTAGAGGAAGCTATCAACAGTTCAAATTATAATGCGGAGAAAACGGATACGAATTACATTTTCCTGTATTTTGTAAAAAATACCTTGCCGGTAGGGATGATAGGTTTACTGTTTGCTGTAATCTTCCTCGCCAGCTGGGGTTCAATTTCAGCCGCATTGAATTCTCTTGCGGCATGTTCGTTAAAAGATGTTCATTTGATATTTAAAAAAGATATTCCTGATGATGCAACCGAATTGAAATACAGTCGCCTGCATACTTTAGCCTGGGGAATTTTCTCAATCGGAGTTGCTATGTTTGCTACTCAAATGGGTTCCCTTATTGAAGCTGTGAATGTATTGGGTTCTCTTTTCTACGGTCCGATATTGGGGATATTTTTGGTTGCATTTTATTATAAAAAAATCAACGGTTCAAATGTATTTATGGGCGCCATATTATCTGAAATTGTGGTGATTGCCGTTTATCAGTTCGATATTGTTTCTTTCCTTTGGCTTAATGTAATAGGGGCAGTAGCGGTCATTATATTTTCGGCAATCGGGTTGCTTTTTTATAAACAGAAAGTAGTAAATTCGTAATCGAATAACAGTAAACATACAAACAATCAAAAATATTATGAAAACTATTATTAAATCTGTAGCTATTCTTGCTGCGACAATGACAGTCTCCATGAATGCCTTTGCACAGGACACTAAAAAACCTGCCAGCCCTCCAGCTACTGCAACGGGAAAAATTAAAGATGCAACCATTACTATTGCCTATAGCAGTCCTTCTGTTAAAGGACGTACCATCTGGGGTGGTTTAGAAGGTTATGATAAAGTCTGGCGTGCAGGTGCCAATGAAGCAACTACTTTTGAAACGGATAAAGACATTACTGTTCAGGGTAAAAAGCTGCCTGCGGGTAAATACAGCTTTTTCCTGATCCCTAAACAAAGTGGAACCTGGACTGCTATTTTTAACAAAGAACCAAAACAATGGGGTGCTTATAAATACGAACAAGCTAAAGATGCTTTACGTGTAGATGTAAAAACAAAAGCTTTACCAGCAACACAGGAAACCTTAGTTTATAAAATAAACAATAATGGATTTACAATGGATTGGGATAAAATTTCAGTGCCTGTAGAGATCAAATAAATTTGAATATAAAACAAAAAATCCCGTTGATACGGGATTTTTTGTTTATTGTATTTAAGTGAAGGTTTTCAAATCCTACTTCATAGCAGACTTCTAACTGCTTCTTTTTCTCATCAATGTATTGTATAGAGATTCCTGATTTTAGATAACCAGGCTGCCACAGCCTCAGGAGTTGCCCTGTCAGCCTTATCAAAAAAGAAATGTTCCTTGATCTGAAAGCCACAATAAGTATAGATTCCTTTATCAGAAGTCAGCAATAACGCTTTATCCATACCGATTGCGGAATATTCTTCATGAGATTTTCCATGCGTGTTGAGAATTATTGCCTGTTTCCCTGTTAATAATCCCTTTTGTATTCCCTGATCATAACGATAGGCAAAACCATAACTGAAAACTCTGTCTATATATCCTTTCATAATGGCTGGCATCCCTGTCCACCAGATAGGATAAATAAAAGTAACCACATCTGCCCATGAAATATATTCCTGTTCTTTTTCTATAAGCTTGTTTACAATACCATTTCGTTGTCCTTTCATATCTTCTATAGATAATATAGGATCAAATTCAAGTTGATATAAATCTCTTACAGCTACTTCATGTTCATACTGTTTTAGGATCTCTTCTATACATTGCTTAACCTGCGCATTCAGGCTATCCTGGTTTGGATGGGCATAGATAATAAGGTGTTTCATATTGTTACTTTTAATTGATTGAACAGTACAAAAGTAGAATAGGAGGCACGTGAAAAATTGTAAGAAAACGAAATTGGTTATTTACTGGTAGCCTGACAGATATCCTGTTGGAATTTTATATAGTTTTTAGGAGAAAGATTGATGAAATGCCTAAAATCATGAATAAGTTGGCTTTGATCGTAATATCCACAATGATTGATAATGTCAAACCAGTTTATTTTTTCTTCAGTAAAATCTATCTGTTGAATCAGTTCAATAGCTTTTAAAAAGCGATGGTACCTGTTGATTTCTTTTGCACTGAAGCCAAAGTGTTTTTTATGTATTAATTGAATGTTTCTTTCACTTTGTTTCACCTTTTCAGCAATTGATTTAATGGGATTGATAGCATTCGATTGGAAGTTAGCCAATAAGCTGGAGGTGGTATCTTGCTGGTTGAGGTAGGGTTTACAGAAATTGAGAATATGATTTACTTTTTCTTCTACTTTAGCAATGTTATTTAGCTGTAGCCTCAAGTGGGTAAAACAATTTTCTTCCATGGCTTCGTCAGGATGAACAGGAAAATGATCTGATAAACATGCTTTACCAAAGAAACGGTAAAATGCATCATCCTTGAAATTTACAACCAATATGCTGGAGCCTGGCGGAAGACAGTATTCAAATGAGGATTTAATAGGTCCCAAAACAATACATTTGTCGACTTTGATTTTTATTTTTTGTTTGGAAATCAAAAAGGCTTGGGTTCCGAAGTTAAAAACCATGATCGTTTGGAAAGAGGGGAGCAGGGTTTTAGTTATTGGGATTTCAGAATTATTTTCAGCAAAATAGAAATGAGAGAATACCTCTTCAAACTCCTTGGGAATAGGAATTTTATAGTTACCATATGTGAGTTTGTCTGGTCTCATTTTGTAGTGTACAATTTAGGAAAAAACAAATGGATTGATCTATGATATTGTACCGAAGTTGTAGGTCGTTAGTTTTATAGAAAGTAAAAACTCCCTTAGATTTAATATTTAAGAGAGTTTGTAATAGTATATTTTAATTATTTAATCAAGTTTTTATTTAACTTGCTTTATGTGCGTTTGTCTGGTTTCCTTTAATCTTTTGTTTTATATTTCTCATTATATTTTATTTGAAGATTTGTCTTTTTGCTTGTATAATATATGATAATAGCACTTATAATCATCAAAACCGAAGCAAGGAGAAATGGAGCTCCTGAAAATTTAAACGGAGCCTCATCATGAGTAAAATAGTAAAAAAGATGGGTCATAATAGGCGGTCCGATAATCGAAGTTGCACTTACCAGACTTGTTAATGCTCCCTGAAGCTCACCTTGTTGATTTGAAGAAATACTTTTACTGATCATCGACTGAAGTGAAGGTCCACAGATACCTCCTAATGAATAAGGTATAAGAAACATCAGCATCATCCAGCCTTCACTTGCAAAAGAAAATAGTAATAGACCTAGTGCGTAAAAGATCAAGCCAAAATATATACTTTTTTGCTCACCTAATTTAGGAGCTGTCCATCTTATTAAAACACCTTGAACTAATCCAAGCAGAAGCCCTAATATTCCTAACGATAAACCTACGGCTCTTTCAGACCAATTAAATTGATACATTGTAAAGAAATGCCAGTTGCTCTGTACAGCTTGAAGCCCAATATATACTAAAATTAAAGCAATCACCGAACTTGAAATTTTTGGATGCTTTGCTAAAAACTTAAGAGATCCAATGGGATTTGCCTGTCTCCAATCAAATGGTCGCCGTTGGTTTATATCCAGACTCTCAGGAAGAATAAAATAACCATAGAGAAAGTTCAATAAACATAGAACCGAAGCAACGTAAAAAGGAATTCTGGCGCCATAATGTCCCAACAGCCCTCCAAGTACTGGTCCTATGATAAATCCCAAACCAAATGCAGCACCAATTAATCCAAAATTCTTAGTTCTGGTTTCGTCGGTAGATACATCGGCAATATAGGCACTTGCCGTTGAGATACTGGCTCCGGTGAGCCCCGCAATGATTCGTCCTGCAAATAGCCATCCAATAGAAGGGGCTATTGCAAGTAACAGGTAGTCTAATGCAAATCCCAGAAGAGAAATCAATAGAATAGGACGCCTTCCGTATTGGTCACTAAGATTACCGACTATTGGTGAAAATATAAACTGAGTGAAAGCATAAGCAAAACCCAGCCAACCACCGTATGTAGCGGCTTCAGTAATATCACTATCAATAAGCTCTCCAATAAGTTTAGGGACAACAGGAAGTATAATTCCCCAACCTGTAATATCAATCAGCAAAGTGATAAATATAAATCCAACTGCTGCTTTTTTATCTGTTTTTTTCATGTCATAAAAGTAGACAGAGTCCAAAAATCAGACATTGACACGTTAATGGATTTTACGTTCAATTTGTAAAGTGATTGGTGAATTACCTATGGAAGCCCGGTTATTGTCTTTTGATTTCTGTATGATTTTGGGGATACTCCGGTTGTTCTTTTAAAATACCTACAAAAGATGCTTGTCTCCCCAAAGTTTAATTCATTGCTGATTTCCTTGATTGACAAATTGGTTGATTTAAGGAGTGTTTTGGCTTCCAATATCAAAGTATGATCAATCCATTGTGATACAGATCTACCCGTTTTTTCTTTTAGAAAGGTGGAAAGGTACTGAGGTGTTAAATGAAGCTTATCTGCATAAAAATTAACATTTCTCTGTTCTTTGGTATATTTTAAAATTAATTGATAAAAGTCGTCTATAATTTCGTGCGTTCTACTTTTGGGCGAACTCTGAGAATTGGGCAGCTCGGTGTATATTTCGGAAATCATATTGATCATTACCATGACAAGATGTCGAAGAATTTCAGCTTTATTTGGGCTTGATTTTTTATTGTAAAAATTTTTTATCAAGGTTATTAATTCATTTTGTAGCATGATTTCATCCTCTCGAAGCCTGATTACAGGTTTCCATCGTATCTGATTATTCATTACAAATTCACGGAGTATAGGAAATGCTGACATGAAATCTAAGGAGATACCAATGGTTACTATTTCTGCGTCTTCACTCAGGTATTTTGTATCCATTAATAACTGTGGCGGTAAAACCGCTATATCACCTGCGTTTATTTCGTAATCCAGGAAATGAATCTGCATTTTCATGGATCCTTTAATCATGAAGCCAAGTAATAACCCGTCAAATAAACGGCTATGCTCATTATATCCCTTACTTGAATCGGGTAATTGATGGAATAGAATTATTCCATCTGTCTTTTTTGACGGATCAATATTATATAATTGATAAACGTTATCCAGATTTATAAATAAAGCCATATACAAATATTGAAAAATATTTTTTGAAATAAAGCCATATACAAATAAAAAACCCTTTAAATTCTACATTTAAAGGGTTTTTTATTATTGTAATTGAAATCTACATATAATCTAAAACAGGGTCTATTTCCCGATACAGAATCTGAATTAATTTGATTATCAATGGGTTATTGTACATTGAGGGGTAAATAGGGTTTGAGAACTTTCTAACCAATAATAACTATATCAAAGTTACAAATATTTTGAAAACTAACCAATTCCAACCACAAAGGGTTAAATATAAATTCAAAAAATCATATTAAAAGTTTACTGTTTTTGGTATTAATGATGGGATGCTAGTCAAAACTTAAATTAGATTTTGTCTTGTTTCACCGTCAGAAAATTCATTAAAGAATTCCCCAAGACTATATAAATAGAAACAACTACATAATAGGCTTTGGAAGTCTTATTTATGTGCTGCAGCATGGTTTCGGTAAAGAAAAATTTATCTCCTACAAACGGTATCTGAGAGTTATTCAAGGACGAAATCTGATTGCCAGCCGAAGAAAGGGGCCACATAATGAATCATAATTCATCCAATTTGGATAGGAGATTAAGCCTATTTTTTCACATCAGTAAAATGTATCCATATTAAAGTATTTTGTATCCGGTCTGTGAAACCCTTTGTTTATAATTTTGTTTCAGAAAAAGAAATACAAAGGAGCAATGAAAATATTTGGGATCAAAGAATTTAATGAATACCTCAATGTCGGGGATCTGAAAAGCGACGATCTTCATATTGTCAATTTTGAAGGTAAAGAAAATATAAGACTGAAATCTGAAACAGTAGCGATTGATTTCTACCTGCTGTCTATTAAACCTCATTTAAGTGATGCGGTAAGAGCAAACAATCCGCATTTGGAGGATATGTCAGACTCTGCTTACATGTACGTAGACTGTCCACAGAATTCGTTGGAATGGGATATAAAGTCTCCGATGGGTGGATATGCCATCATGATAAGCGCCAGTTATCTGGAGAAATTTTCAAAGGATTATAATTTTGTACATTACAACAACCACGAAGCCTTATTCCTTACAGAAGACGAAGTTGCCATCTTATGGGACCTGTTTAAAAAGGCTGATGTTGAGTTTCAAAAGAAATATTACTCGAAAAACATCATTATTTCCTATGTAAGTCTGATCATGACCTATGTTAGACATTTTTATGACCGGCAGTTTGACACAAGAAAAGATATTTATCACAAAGTAATCGACGAGTTTCATAAAAATTTGACGGAGTATTTTGTTGAGAACGAAAGTCTCAAAGGATTACCTTCTGTAGCCTTTTTTGCTCAGAAAAGCTTTCTTTCTCCCAATTACTTTGGAGACCTGATTAAGCACTTTACAGGAAAAGCTCCCATTGATCATATTCACGATTATGTTGTGGTACAGGCAAAAGATAGGTTGAAAAATACAGACTTATCCATAAGTGAAATATCCTATAGTTTAGGGTTCGATTATCCTAATTATTTTGCCCGTTTTTTCCGTAAGAAAACAGGTTTATCACCTAAAACATTCAGAAATCAATCCGATATCAATGAAAACAGATAAAAACTTAATCATTCTTTTTTCACACTCAGGAAATACAGAGAAGATTGCAGAGATGGTGAATGAATATATAGCTGCTGAGGTTGTGAATATAGAAGCGGTTGTGCCTTATCCAAAAGGATTTCAGGCAGCGATAGAAGAAATGTCAAGACAGAATAAAGGAAAGGTACTTCCTGATTTCAAAAAGGTTAAATTAGATATCCAAAGTTATGATACTGTCTTTTTGGGTTACCCGGTTTGGGATAGTCGTCTTCCTCCCGTAGTCAGATCCTTTCTCAGAGAAAATGACTTTCGTGGGATTACAATAGCTCCCTTTAATACACACAAAGGGTATGGTACCGGGAAAAGTGTAAATGAAATCAGAGAGTTTGCGGAAGGAGCGAAAGTCTTAGAAGTATTGTCCATAAGTGAAGGTGAAATAGCATCAGCATTACCCAAGATTAAAGTATGGCTTGAAGAATCAGAATTCATTTAAAGATAATATCAGTACTAAAAATCTTCAATCAGTAAAATGTATCTTTTATTGAGTAAAATGTCTCCGTTCCAGAACAATACATGTTCGTAACTTTGATCTATCAAAAAGGAAAAATAATAATTAACAAATATAAATTTAAAATCATGTCACAAGAAAAAATCAGTATTAAAAACGGAAACGGTCAAGGAATTACCCTATCAGCAGTAATATATTTTCCTGAAGGATTTGACCAAAACAAAAAGTACCCATCAGTAGTAGTATCTCACCCGGGTGGAGGAGTAAAAGAACAGACTGCAGGGTTATATGCAAAAAAGCTATCTGAAAACGGATTGATTACGATTGCGTATGATGCTTCTTATCAGGGAGAAAGTACAGGAGAGCCGCGTCAGTTGGAAAACCCTTATATAAGAACAGAAGATGTAAGTGCAGTGATTGATTATTTAACAACACTTCCTTATATAGATACAGAAAATATCGGTGCAATGGGGATCTGCGCAGGAGCTGGTTACACTGCCAATGCAGCCATCAACGATCATAGAATCAAAGCGGTGGGAATGGTGAGTGCTGTCAATATCGGATCAATGTTCCGTAACGGATGGGAGAATAATGTAAAAGATGCAGATGCATTTCCTTATTTAATCGCTGGATCAAACGCAAGAACCGCCGATGCAAAAGAAGGAACCCAGACACTTCCTTTAGCACCAATGAAAGAAGAAGATGCTCCTAACGAAGAACTAAGAGAAGCATGGGAATACTACCACACTGATCGTTGCCAGTATCCTACAGCTCCAGGGTTTGCTACAGCAAGAAGCTTAACTCAGATTATCTCTTATGATGCCTATAACAAAGCGGAAGCCTTCTTTACTCAACCACTTCTTGCCATTGTAGGAAGCGTAGCAGGAAGCGCATGGATGAGTGATGACCTGTTGAATATCGCAGCCACTACGGATAAAAAGAAATACATCGTAGAAGGAGCCAACCACATGTCTTTATATGACAGAGAAAACTATGTAAACGAAGCGGTTTCACAATTAGTTCCTTTCTTTAAAGAAAAATTAGCTTAAAAAATTCACTCCCTCACAACAGCCGCTTGATGAGGGAGTTTTATTAAAAAGTATAATGGGAGCAAAATCAGTAAATCCAGAAAGGGATATATGATTTCTCTTACTCTCAGTGAAAATTACCGTAAAATGTATCTCTTTTACAGTAATATGTATCCTGTTTAAGAGCTTGATATGAAGTAATTTTGATTCAACAAAATAAGAAATATGAAGACAATATTCATCACAGGAGCATCTTCCGGATTAGGAAAAGCAACCGCTAAATTATTTCATTCAAAAGGATGGAATGTTATCGCTACCATGCGTACTCCTGAAAAAGAAACAGAGCTGTCATCTTTAGAAAATGGATGTCACCAATGAAAATCAGATCAAAGAGACCATTAAAAAAGTACTTGAACTGGGAGACGTAGATGTCGTTTATAATAATGCAGGATATGGTCTTATGGGTCCTCTGGAAAGCTATTCCGATGAACAGATTATACGACAACTTAATACAAATCTTTTGGGAGTAATATTGGTAACTAAAGCATTTATCCCTTATTTCAGAGAAAAGAAAGGCGGATTGTTTCTAAGTACAACATCCATCGGCGGAGTCGTTACTTTTCCTTTCAGTTCCATTTATCACGCTGCTAAGTGGGGAATTGAAGGTTGGTCGGAGAGCATGTCATACGAGTTGGGACTCAATAATATTCAAATTAAAACAATTGCTCCGGGAGGAATAAAAACCGATTTTGCCGGACGTTCCGTTGATTTTGTAAGAGATGAAAACTATGCTGAAGCATTGCAGAAATTCAATGCAATATTCGATGAAAGCTCTTACAACAAACCCGAAGAAGTAGCAGAGGTTGTTTATGAGGCCGCTACTGATAGCAAAAATCAGTTACGTTATGTAGTGGGAGCAACAGCACAGTATTTGGCATCAAGAAGAGATGAAATCGGAAGAGAAAAACAAGTTGAGGAAACCTATAACGGGATTTTCAAACAGTAATTATTCATAAAATTAAAATTTAAAAAAGAACAAAATGAACTCACAAAAAATAACATTCAAAAACGTAGCATGGGATAATGCCGGTATTCTGCAATTTCCAAATGATTTTGATGGAAATAAAAAATATCCGACCGTTGTAACCATGCACCCAATTGGGAGCTGTAAAGAACAAACTGCGGGAAATGTTTATGGTAAAGCATTGGCAGAAGCAGGTTTTGTTGTACTTTCCTTTGATGCCTCTTTCCAGGGAGAAAGTGGAGGTACCCCAAGGTATATTGAAAACCCTTACCAACGTACCGATGATGTACGTTATGCCATCGACTATCTGGAAACATTACCTTACGTAGATGCTAATAAAATTGGAATCCTTGGTGTATGTGGTGGCGGTGCCTATTCATTGAATATTGCCATGACGGAGCGACGTATCAAAGCAGTCGTTTCTATTACCGGAGTAAACTTTGGACGATTATTAAGAGACGGATTTGCCGGCGGAAGCCCAATGGAAGTATTAAACCAGGTGGCAGCACAGAGAAGCGCCGAAGCAAAGGGCGGAGATCTGCTAACCATCAATATGCTTCCTGAATCTGTTGAAGCAGGTAAATCTGCAGGCATTGAAGATATTGATGTATTGGAAGCAACAGATTATTATAAGACTTCAAGAGGTCAAACCGTAGGAGGGGCCACTAGTGCAGTATATTCCCGTATGGGCGTTGGAATGGGTTGGGATGCTTTCTACCTTGCTGAAACTCTGTTAACACAACCTATTCTTGTGGTGATCGGAGATAAGCCGGGAGGTTTCGGAGCATTCAGAGACGGGTATGAAATTGTTCGCCGTGCAGCCTCTGAAAAGAAAGAACTGGTTGTGGTAAAAGGATATTCCCATTATGATTTATACGATCAGCCGGAACCCGTAAGACAAGCGTTGGAAAAAGCAATCCCTTTCTTTAAAGAAAATCTGGCATAAAAATAAAATAAAGTTTTAATTGTTCTTGTATATTTTGGGCAAGAACAGTTTTATTAAAGTCAAAAAATAGAATTATGTATTCAGACCAAGAAATTGAAATCATGGGATTTTTGCCTGCACCTGACGAATATTTTACAGGAAAAGCATGGGTGAAAAATTATGTGTTTCCGGATGCTGAAACAGATGCTTACGTAGGAGAAGTGATGTTTGCGCCGGGGACGCGCAACAACTGGCATACACACGGCAGTAATCAGATTCTTTTGATTCGGGAAGGAGTTTGTTATTATCAGGAAGAAGGAGGTCCTGTACAACAAATAGAAGCAGGGGGCTTTGTAAACATTCTGCCTGGAATTAAGCATTGGCACGGAGCTTCTCCTGATAGCGTAATGATCCATACAGCGATTGGAATCAATGCCGAAAAAGGACTGGTGAACTGGATGGATCCGGTTTCAGATGAAGATTATAACGGGAAATAAAAATCCTGTTATGTAGTGAAAAACAAGGTTCTGATTCAGGTATAAATTATTAAACAGGTTAGAAAAAAGACCATTCTCATATTTTTGAGATGGTCTTTTTTATATACCAAAGGATACGCCTGAAGAAACCGTAAAATGTATCCTTTTAAACGTAATCTGTTTCCTAATGCTTGTAAGGTTTCTATCTAAATTTGATTCATATAAAAAGAATAAAAAATAATGAAAACAATATTAATTACAGGCGCATCAACCGGCCTGGGAAGAGCAGCCGCATTATTATTTCAATCCAAAGGATGGAGAGTGTTGGCTACTATGCGTAATATGGAAAAAGGGAAAGATCTGGCAGCGTTGGAAAACATAAAAGTGTTGGAACTCGATGTCACAGATCCACAGCAGATTAACCAGGTCGCAGCAGAAGTCATTGCGGATACGGGAGTTGATGTCATTCTGAACAACGCTGGTTATGGTTTAGCTGGTCCGGCGGAAAGTCTTACAGATGAACAGATTGTAGAACAGCTTAATACCAATCTTTTAGGAGTGATCAGGGTAACCAATGCGTTTATTCCCTATTTCAGAGAAAAGAATGAAGGTTTATTCGTTGCCGTTACTTCATTGGCTGGTTTGATTCCGGTTCCTGTAAATTCTATCTATAATACCGCCAAAACAGGAGTGGAAGCATTTTACGAAACTCTTGCATTTGAATTGGATGCCTTCAACATCGTTACTAAAACAGTTTCACCGGGAGTTATTAAATCAGCATTCATCGATAACGTGAAGATAGGGATGAAGGAAGAATATACCTCTGTATTTCAAAGAGGGATGCAGGCAATGGCTTTTGATACCTATTCTTCCACATCAGAGGAAATGGCCGAAATTGTTTATGAAGCTATTACAGACAGTAAAAAGCAGTTGAATTACGTTGCCGGTGAAGATGCACAAAAGCATTATGAACATTATCTAAAGCTTGGTAGACAAGGGTATATAGATTATCTGAGAGCATTTAATCATGAAATTCAGGAAAAGTAAAAAATTTCCGGGTTAATTTAAAACAATCACAGACAATGAATATTGTAATAACAGGCTCTCTTGGAAATATTGGATTGCCATTGGCAAAACAATTGGTGAACGAAAATACAGTAACGGTTGTTAGCCGCAGTGAGCAGAATAAAGCAAGTATTGAAGCCATTGGAGCAAAGCCTGCTATAGGATCCGTAGAAGATGTTAATTTTCTGACAGAAACATTTAGAGGAGCAGATGCAGTGTACTTAATGATACCCTCTGTTAATTTTTTTGATCCGGAAAATGATGTTCTTGATTTTTATAGGAAAATAGCAGCAATATATACAGAAGCTATACTAAAATCGGGAGTAAAGAAGGTTGTTCATCTCAGTAGTATGGGTGCCCATCTGGAAAGCGGAGCTGGGCTGTTGACATCACACCACATTGCTGAAAATATCATAAGAACATTACCGGATGATGTTGCAGTTACCTTTGTTCGTCCACCGAGTTTCTTCAGTAATATTTATGGATTCATTCCCACCATAAAGTCCCAAAATAGCATTTTTTCCAATTATGGTGCAGAAGTAGTTGAGCCATGGGTGGCCCCGAAAGATATTGCGGCTGTTATAGCAGAAGAGTTGACAGGTGTTTCTGATGGTAAAAAAGTTCGCTATGTAGTTAGTGAAGAACTCAGTGGAAATGATCTGGTACAAACGATAGGGAGTGCCATACAAAATCCCGGATTGAACTGGCTCGAGATTACGGACGGACAGTTAGCAGTCTCCCTTTTACAAAATGGAATGTCCCAGCAAACAGCAAAATTATTTTTAGAAATGAATAAAGGCAGGGCTGATGGAACAATCTATAGCGAGTATTATTTAAATAAACCTGTATTGAGCGAGACTAAGCTTGATGATTTTATGGTAGACTTTATAAAAGTATACGACTCAGAATAAGAAAGAATAAGTTCCACACTTAGGCAGGTGGCTATTTATAGCTTATAACTAAAAGTAACTTCCAGCCCCTTATACTTAAACTCTTCAATCCAGCCCAGATTAATCAAAATAAAAGAATACTGATATGAACAATTTTTTTTCTGTAATCCCAATTGTTGTAGGAACTGCAATCATTTCATGCAGCAATACCACAACAGAGAACAAAGGGATCTTAAAACCGGAGCTGTCAAAGCCTGCCAAAAAAGAAGCCCCTGTCATAAAGATTAGTGTGGATGGTAAATCTTATGTATTTACGCTGGAAAACAATAAAACAACAGAAGAACTGCTGAAAACATTACCGTTTGAAGGTTCCGCTGGCATTTATCATGATAATCATTATTATCTACCTACCACAAAAGCAATTACGACCAATGGTTTAAAACCTGTCAAGGAGGCTAAAAAAGGACATCTTGTATATTCCGCAGAATATAAGGGGTTAGGGATATTCTTTGCAGATGGAACTTTTGCTGATAATGAGCTGTGTTATATCGGAAAAACCGAAGATGATGTATCTGCAATGAGTAGCAATAAGACGGCAGCCATTAAAGTAGAGTTGTTGAAATAGAGTTCAGAATAAATAAAAACCAATTAAAATATTCAATATCAAAATGAAATTATTATTAGAAAATAAAACGGCAATTGTTACCGGAGCAAGCAAAGGAATCGGTTTGGCTACGGCACAGTTGTTTGCACAGGAAGGAGCCAATGTAATCCTTACTGCACGTAATGAAAATGAATTAAACGAAGCTGTAAAAAGTATCACTGATCTGGGTGGAAATGCGATTGGCATTCTGGCAGATTCAGATGATCCGAAAGCTCCAAAAGAAGTATTTTCAAAAGCCATTGAAAAGTACGGACAAGTAGAAATACTGGTCAACAATGCGGGATATGGTGATATGGTAGCCATTGATGAATGCACCGATGAGCATTTCGAGATGGTAGCACAGATTAATTATTTTGGGGTATTCCGTTTCTGCAGAGAAGCAGTACAGCATTTTATGCCAAGAAATGAAGGTGTGATTGTCAATGTAACATCCATCAACGGGTCTCTTCCTGTAGGAGGAGTCGCTTATACCTCTACAAAAGGAGCGGTAAATATGATGTCTAAAAATATAGCAATCCGTTTCTCTGGAACAGGTATCCGTTGTAATGCTGTAGCTCCCGGAAATACAGAAACACCTATGGCAAAGGCCTGGGCAGCGGGTGAACTTTCAGGAGGTATGAAAATGGTGGAGTTCGCTGCAAAATATGCTGATCAGGAATTACCTTATACCCAGCCGATAGATCAGGCGAATGCAATCCTGTATTTTGCTAGTGACTTAAGTAAAGCAGTAACAGGACGTGTTCTTGTAGTAGACAACGGAGCCTACATGGGAGCTTAATTTAAGTAGTATTCTAATGTAAAAATGAAATAAAAATGAAATTATTACTGGAAAATAAAACAGCTGTCATTACAGGAGGAAGCAGCGGGATAGGTTTGGCAACCGCAAAACTATTCGCTCAGGAAGGAGCCAATTTGGTATTGACAAGTATCAACAAAGAAGAACTTGATAAAGTAGTGGGTGAGATAACAGGAGCAGGAGGGAAGGCAATCGGGTTGGTGGCTGATTCAGCAGATCCAAAAGCACCTAAAGAAGTTTTCACGAAGGCAATAGAAACCTTTGGGCAGGTAGATATATTGGTCAATAATGCAGGATATGGAGATATGTATTCCATTGAAGAAACCACCGATGAGCATTTCGAAATGGTGGCCCAGATCAATTACTTTGGGATTTTCAGATATTGCCGTGAAGCAGTGCAGCATTTTATGCCAAGAAATGAAGGGGTGATTGTTAATGTAACATCCGTTAACGGTTCACTTCCTGTTTGTGGAGTAGCTTATACTTCTACCAAAGGAGCCGTTAATATCATGACAAAAAATATAGCGATTCGTTTTTCAGGAACAGGAATCCGTTGTAATGCAGTGGCTCCCGGTCATACGGACACTCCTATGGCAAGAGCATGGGCGGCAGGAGATTTAGCAGGAGGAGATAAAATGTTGAGATATAACTCTCTGTACGTAAATACCGAAGTGCCACCAACACAGCCTGAAGATCAAGCCAACGCAATTTTATATCTGGTAAGTGATATGAGTAAAGCGGTAACCGGAAGGGTTCTTACGGTAGATAATGGAGCCTATATGTATTAAGTATTTTATTTTAAATATAATTTAAGTTGATGGTAAGAATCTCTTCACGCTGTGGAGGGGTTTTTACTTTTTATGAAGGAACAGATGCAAGGACTATAAGAAAGAAAACCGTAAAAAGTATCCTTAATTAGGTAATCTGTTTCCCATTGACGGTAGAGACATGGCGTAAATTTGTAGTATAAAATTGAAAACAATGGCAGCAAAAATTTTAGTGCTGGGTGCAAGTGGAGCAATTGCACAGCACGTTATAGAAGATCTTAAAGATGATAAGAATATTGCACTTACTCTGTTTGCAAGAAATATCAATGGTCTGCAGGAACAGGCTCCCAATGCTGTAATTATTAAAGGAGATGTATTGAACAAGGAAGATTTACAGGAAGCTGTAAAAGGGCAGGATATTGTTTATGCCAATCTTATAGGTCAGGTAGATAAAATGGCCGGTGAAATTGTAAAAACAATGGAAGCAGAAAAAGTTCAACGGTTAATCTTCATTACCTCTCTTGGAATCTATCATGAAATTCCCGGAAAATTCGGACAGTGGAATGACAGGATGATTGGCGCAGACCTGGTGCGTTACCGTCATGCGGCAGATATCATTGAAGGATCGGCATTAAATTATACGGTAATTCGTCCATCATGGCTTACCGATAAAAATGAAACAGATTTCGAGACTACCCAGAAGGGAGAACCATTTACCGGTACAGAAGTATCCCGTAAGGCAGTGGCAGCATATATTGTGAGCCTTCTGAAAAATCAGGAAAAAGATAATCATGCCAGCGTTGGAGTTCAAAAACCAGGATCACAAGGCGATAAACCATCTTTCTATTAAAATTAAAATATCAATAAAAATGAAAAAGAAAATTATAATCATTGGTGCTAACGGAAGAATTTCCAGGCATTTAATCGACTTCCTAAAAGAGAATGAAACATACCAACTGACTTTGTTTTCAAGACACACAAAAGAAGTGGCAGAACAAGCGCCTGACGCAAATATCATTCAGGGAGATGCATTGGATAGTGAACAACTAGATAGAGCTATTAAAGGTCAGGACATTGTATTTGTCAATGTTGATGGGCCTATGAATAAGTTTGCGGATCTGATCGTAACATCAATGAACAAGAATAATGTAAAACGATTAATCTTCACAACGTCCCTTGGAATCTACAAAGAAATTCCTGGTAAGTTCGGAGAATGGAATGAGGCAATCATTGGTCAGGATCTCGTTCGCTATAGAGAAGCGGCTGATATCATTGAAGCTTCAGACCTCGACTACACGGTTGTACGCCCAAGCTGGTTAACGGATAATGATGAGATGGATTTTGAAACAACGCAGAAAGGAGAATCATTTATCGGAACAGAAGTTTCCAGAAAAGCGGTTGCCGCTTACATCAGAGATATTATTGAGTCAGGAAAAGATGTAAAAGCAAGTGTGGGCGTGAATAAACCGGGAGTGTATGATGATAAACCATCTTTTATTGATTTCAATATTTAACATGTAAGAAAAAAAAGAAAAAATGAACAATCAAAAAACAGTGCTTTTAGTCAATACCCATCTAACTTACCCTAACTGGTCTGAAGGAGGACTGAATAGAGCATTTCAGGATAAAGCAAAAGAATTTTTTATTTCCAATGGCTACCAGGTACTAGAAACATACATTGAAAATGGCTATGATCCCACTGAAGAAGTTGAAAAACATCTTGCCGCTGAGATCGTTATTCTACAAACCCCTGTCAATTGGTTTGGGGCGCCATGGATCTATAAGAAATATGTAGATGAAGTATTCAATGCAGGTTTATTTTCAAAGAAATTTCAGGAAGCAGACGGCAGAAGCGAAGAAGATCCAGGCAAACAATATGGTACAGGAGGAAAGATGTATGGCAAAAAATTTATGGTGTCTGCAACATGGAATGCTCCGAGGGAAGCATTTGGTAATCCGGATCAGGTTTTAATGCAGGGAAAGACGACTGCTGATTTATTCTTAAACCTAACCAGTTCCTACCGTTTTGTAGGCTACGAAATTATGCCGGATTATGGAACATTTGATATTTTCAGAGATCAGAAAATAGAATCCGATCTGGAAAACTATCCGGAATATCTGGAAGAAACATTTCAGATTGCTGAGGTAATTGTATAAGTGTTTTTTTGAAAGGCCTGTGGTATTTTGCAGGTCTTTTTTCAGTAATAAAGGAAAGTAATGGATGAAAAAACAAAATCTTAAAAAAATGTTTTGGATAGCTTTAGGAGCCATCATCACAGGTGTTTTTATATTTTCCATAACCATTGTGAGCATTGACAGCTACCAATATCACCGAAATAAAAATATCATTAAGTCGCTGAGCCAAAATGGAGATCATCATAAGAATCTGGTTGTCTTCTTTTCACGTTCAGGAAACACAGAATTAATGGCCCGAAAGATTGCTGAAATAAAGCATGCAGCAGTAATACCTATCCAATCAGACAGAGATCATATCGGATTCACCGGATGGATTGAAGCATTACAGGACGCAAGAAATACAGCTTCTGAGATTACTCCCGGCAAAATTGATCTATCGAAGTATGACACCATCTATATCGGTTCTCCAATCTGGCTGTACAGCCCAGCTCCTCAAATCTTTGAATTTGCCCGTAACAACAACTTTACAGGAAAGAAAGTCATTCTCTTCAACTCCATGAACAGTAAGTTTGAACAGAATTATATTGATGATTTTAAAGCAATTATTGAAAAGAACGGCGGCACCTTTGTACAACATCTCTACATCATCCGTGGCAGAATGACCCAGCAGATGAATACGGAAGAGTTTTTGAAGAGAACAACGGAGATGGTGCAATAGATATGTTGGAGCTAAGTTGTAGCTGAAAATGAATTAAGATAAGGATATACCTAAATGCAACAGAACTTTTTAAAACAGATTTTTAATAGGACTATTATTAAATGTAGTGCAATTATTAAGATTTAAGAGAGCTGGTGCATTTAAGTATATGTAATAGCAACTTGCTGATATTTATTGTATTAAAAATGATAATAAATGAAATAATTAAAAATTAATCTTATCGAGGGATCTGCTTATTTTAGTTTAATAAGTTTTTGCATTCAAATCTAATTTAATTTTTTCTGAAGCCTTTTTGGTCAATTCATCTACAATTCTTACATAAACTTCAGTAGTTTTAACATCCTTATGGCCTAATAATTTTGATACCGTGTAGATATCTGTGCCGGATGTCAACTGTAATGTAGCGAATGTATGGCGAAAACCATGGAATGTAAAATGTTTCTTGATTCCCGCATTTTTAAGCCACTCTGGAAGATATTTTATTACAAGATCGTATTTCAGGCCTTCGAAAATTTTTACTTCATCTCCTCCACGAGATCCTAATAGTGAAAGGGTGTCATTAGACACTGGATAATATTCTGCCTTTCCGGTTTTATTCTGCTTATACAATATATAATAATTCCCGGATGTTCCCTGTATATTTCCCCATTTTAGATTTTCAATATCACAAAAACGAAGTCCGGTTAATGCTGAAAATATGCCTGCTTTCTTTACAATAGAGGATTTACATTCAGAATCAGCCATTTTTTGTAATTCATCTTTAAAAAGATAAGGTCTATGGGTATCATCTATTTTAATGTTATAAATAGAATTTCCCAGATCTGCTGAAATATATTTGTTTCTGTAGGCTTTTTTAAGAACGGATTTAAATCTTGAAAAATAAGTGGCAGCGGTATTTTTTTTAATTGTTCTTTTTGATCGTCCAAGAGAAGGGGAAGACAACAGATAATTCTTGTACGCCTCGCAAAGTGTTTCATTAAGGTGTTTGAATAGAAATGTTTTACCCACAAACTTTTTAAAATAAGCAACTGCCATACTCCAATGCACTGATCCAGGTCTTTTATTGGCTTCTGTTTGAAAAAAATCTATGAAATCAGAGTTAAATTTGGTTTTGTTTAAAAATCCATAGTCAGCATTATGCACATCAATTTGACGTTGGGCACGCATATGCTCTGCTAAAGAAACCGTTTCTTTATTATGATGTCTTTCAACCTCAGATCTTGGCCTGTTGTAAGTAAACATTTTAAGATAAAGTTTTCTCAGCAGCTTTCCGGTTGTTTCACTTTGTATAGGTGGATAAATTTCTAAATACAAACTTTTTCGTCCTTTACCTATCGGTTTATGACGTAAGGTTACTTTGGTCATGATTTCTGTATTAAGGGATAGAATACAATTGAATGTTGTCAAATTGACCCGCAACAAAAGTTATTGAGGTCTTCTAAAATATTATGAAATCAATCTTTTATGTAGTATAGATGTGTTTTGATTGATTCTAATAGAGTAGTGATAGATCTAGTACATTGATTCTCGTTTTTCTTACAGATAGGTTGATGGCTTTTAAGCGGCCGTTATTAATTAAGAAATAAACCATTTTTGTGCTGCATTTCAATATTGTGGAAGTTTCTTTTACGGTAAGGTATACCGGACTGTTCACAGGATGATATTGCCGCTCTTCAGTATGATGGATTTGATACTTGGCATAGCTTATTTTTGTATTTCTTTGTTCAAGTTTATAGGCTTTTCGATTACAGCTATGGCAACAGTATCTGGTAACTGTTGTTTTGGCAATAAATTTTGTACCGCAATATTGGCAGACTCTTTCAATTCTGATATTCGAGCTCATAATCAGATTTTTTAAGTCCAAAAAAATACTTATTCAGGCCATAGGCTTCAATAATGGCATTGGGGATGTCATTATACTCCTTTATTCAGGGCAATGCAATTAAATGGATACAAAATTGAGCCCAAAGAAGAGGTTAATCTGTGAAAAATATTCTAAAATTTGGTTTTTAGTTAATCCAGATGAAATTGGAAATTTTTAAGTTGAATATAATTTTTAAAAATAGTCAAGCGATGGAGTTTAAAAACATAATTTCTCCAAATTAAGGGTATATAGAATCCAATAGTCGTCTTTAAGAATTACTTAATACCATTTGGTGTAAGTTAGACAATGAAATTCTATAACAATTCTATTTTTCCTATGCTCAAATTTTGTGATTTTATGCTAAAGGGGCAATAAAAGGGGCAAAAATTTGAGCTTAGGAAATTGTGAAATTACATAAGTTGCATTAAATCAGGATATTATATAATTTGCGCTAAAATATGTAATTTATTGATAATCAATTGGTTGAAAATTTTATTTCCCTAGGTGGCAAACAATTCTTACCCAATGATTTTTATCCTATTCCTGACAAAGATTTTAGGTTATATTATACTTCGGAATCAACTGTGTCGCAAAGTATTGATATATGGATAGTTGATACTTTCGGAAATGAGAAGCAGATTTCCTTGCAATTTAATAGTAGGAAGTTTGGGCCAATTCGTGATGTTTTTGAGATAACTGATTAATTGCTATTTTTTCAATAAGAAATAACCTACACTACTGTAATGAAAATATGCCCTGGGCAGTCTTCGGACTGCCCGTTTTTTTTGTTACAATTAATTTTAGATTTTATGCTTTATAAAGCCTTTCGCTTTCTTTATATTAATAATATTTCTTTATAAAGTGAAAAAATATTAATTTAGATAATAGACCAATATATGATCCTCCGGATAATTGTATAAGTGCACTAACTATAACTGTTCGGTCTGATTTTTTAATTTTATGTATCAATAATGAATTTGTATGTTATTTCATATCTGGATGCTTTGGTTGGGAGTAATATTGCGCTTTTTTGTAAGATGAATTTTGTGAGATCTGCTGTTTATCTATCTGAACTAAACCAACTATCTGTCCAGTTGAAAAGTGTCGCTGATTTTTATTTCAGATTTCTACAACAGATAAACTTTCTTTCTATTGGGGTTTTTGTGGTGGATTATGTCTTTAATACTGATTCAGCAGATGTTAATGATTCAGATATGCGAGTTATAAAAGCACTAAACTTCGTAAATGAGCAATATCCGATCGGCAATGATGTAACTCCTATCCACTTGCGATACGCAGATAATGACGAAATGCATCTGATAGCAGGAGTTGTTAAGATGGAAAATAAAAAAATAGTTTTTATGCATCTGGTTGATCTTCACATACCAAAGAATTCCATAAAGACTATGTCTAAAGACATCTCTTATGTAAAAGAAATTTTGGAATCCTATGATCCTGATAATAAACAATCTCTTCGCGATTTGGTAGCAAGGAAAGGGTTTTCTTATAATCAGTTTCAAAAAGACTGTAAAGTATATTTTGGAGATACATTTTATAGTTTTTTGTTAAAGAGGAAAATTATGGATGCAGTGGTGGATATTATCTTTACACGGATGAGTTTTAAAGAGATCGCTTTTAAAAATAAGTTTATTGACTATCCCAATATGTATAAGACCTTTTTAAAATACGGGGTTACTCTTCCAATGATACCTCGTATTGCCTATTAATAGTTAGTAATATTACTAATTGAAATATATTTATTACTAATTGAAATAAAAATAGTACTATTTGAAATAATAATGTTACCATTAGAAATATTTAATATTCCTATTCTTGCGAAATTTGTCATAATCAATACCAGTGATTATGAAGGCTGTACAATTTTTGAAGAAACATTTTATAAAAATAACAAGTATTTTGCTGGCATTGTTATTTATTTACGCTGCTGCAAGTAAAATGCTTGATTTTGAGAATTTTCAGGTTCAGTTAGCACAGTCACCATTATTGAGTGCTTATGCAGGTGTAATCTCCTATACAACTTTAATCGTTGAATTTGCTGTTGCTATTCTTCTTTTATTACCTCAATGGAATAGATGGGGACTTTTAGCCTCTATTGGGTTGATGTCGGCTTTTACATTGTACATTTACCTTATATTGAATTTCAGTGACTTTGTACCTTGCTCTTGCGGTGGTATTCTCGAGAAATTGGGATGGACAGAGCATTTGATTTTTAATATCGCATTTTTAGTATTAGCGGTCATAGCTTTATATGTACTTGCCAAGGGAAAGGGAGCTGCCATTTTAAGAGAATTTGGGCTTGCGGGGGCAATTATAGTTCTGAGCTGTGTTGCGGTGATCGGGCTCTTCCAAAGTTCTGAGCATATTATTAAAAAAGAAAACAATTTTACCAGACGTTTCCTTCAGCATCCGGTTATGCAGGATGAAAAATTAGATTTAGGGGTGAATTCCTATTATTTTGCTGGTATGGCAAATGGATCTATTTACCTTGGAAATTTAACGGCACCATTATTAATTACAAAAGTCGATACGGGGCTTCTGAAACTCTCCCAAACGAAAATCGCACTTGATAACACAGATCATCCATTCAGGAATGTTTTGCTACAGGTTAAATTTCCAAACTATTATCTATATGATGGAACTGTCCCAATTATTTTCCGTGGAAAACTTGGAGACTCAACAGCACATACACTTAGTTATCGAGACGTCTTTTTTAATCAGCTTGTGGTATTGGATTCTATGAAATTCGCATTGAGGACGCAACGCGGGTCCGATAATCAATACACTATGGCTTTATTGGATCTTAATAGGAAACCAAAAGTAGAGCTAAAGGATGATATTCTTGAAAAACAGATTGATGGTGTTTTTGATGTTGATGGACAGATGATTTCCGATCTTGAAAAAGATAAGATCATATATACTTATTTCTATCGCAATCAGTATCTGGTGATGGATAATGACATGAATATATTGCACAGACTTAATACAATCGATACAACCACCATTGCCCAAATATCAGTGACTAAGTTATCTGATGGAAAAACAAAGATGAATGCACCTCCATATAGTGTAAACAAATCTGCAGCCTTAAATGACAATCTTATTTTTAACCGTTCAAATCTGAAAGGAAAACATGAACCAGCGGGCTCATGGAGAAATTCATCAATTATAGATGTTTATCGGGCGGATGGCCAACAATATATTGGTAGTTTTTATATACGCAATCGAAATAATAAAGGGATGTCTTCCATGATTTCTGATGGACATCACCTTTATGTTCTGATAGATAATGAACTGCAACGTTATAAGATAAGGAACGGTGCTTTTGAAAATGACACACAGCGGAACAAGTTGTTAAGTGGGCAGCTTGTCAATAATGGAGAACCAAAAAGGGAATTAGCCGAAAACCCTGTAACAGAGTAGGTAATAACCTCTTAAATTATGATGCCATGAGAAAATTACTTTTACCCGGTCTTATTGTAGTAATGGGACTTGGTGGTGCTTATGCCAGCAGTAAGTTAGCTTCCAAAGCGATGCCGACTTATCGTATTGAAGGAAGCCAATGTGTTCAGGTACAACAGGAGTGTGATGAACAACCAGGAGAACTTTGTACATTTGAAGGTAGCCAGCTGTATAAATTCAAGCTGAATGAAACTACCTGTTCGGAGCAACTTCACAGAAGTATCAATTAATGAAGAAGGATGCCTAGTCGGCATCCTTTTTCATTTGTTTATCTATCCAGACAATATCATCTTTGTCCAGCAGAAAGTAGTCGAACCAGTCAAGCACTTTTTTACTCAGGTCAATCTGTTCTGGTGTACCATCTGAAAATGAATGATCTCCATTTTGATAAAATAAGGCAACTACATCTTTTTTATAACGTCTGAGTCCTATATAAAATTCCATCGTCTGTGTATAAGGAACATTTCCATCCTTTTTACCTGCCCATAGTAGTATCGGTGCATTTATTTTTTCAACACTGAGAATGGGGTTGTTTTTCAGATATCTCTCCTTATCATCTGCTGGGGCCGTTCCCATCTGATAATATGTGTTAGATGCGAAATACAGCGGTTTATTCCAGTTAATACTATAGGAATAGTAATTATTTATAAGATCACTGATCCCTGCTCCGGATAAATAAGCAGCAAAACGGTCTGAATGGGTGGCGATAAAATTGGTTTTATAACCGCCGTAGGACTGTCCACATAGGCCAATTTTTTTTCGGTCAATAAAAGGATTGTTCAGCACTACGTCCAGCGCGTTGTGAACACATTCCAATGCGGAAAGTCCCGGACCTTTCTCGCCCACTGTTGTGTCGGGAAGAAAAACAAAATATCCCCGTTCCAGTAAAGTCCTGATCTGGATGCCTTCCGGAAATATCTTGTTGGGCGAAAGATAAGAGTTTGAAAGGTGTCTCTGCATGTCATAAATGCGAACTATCATGGGATATATCTTTTTTGGATCAAAGCCAATAGGATATAACAGAATGCCACTGAGGTTCTTTCCTGCGGCATGATACCTGTAGATCTCCTGTTTTAATTTTTTTGCTCCGCTGTCTTTGATATTGCCATCAAAAAGTAAAGACCTTTGATTTTTTTTATCATACGAAAACAGTGTCGGTGGAAGGTTGAAATTCGCTTCAAGTGTATAAAATGATGTCATTTCAGGATTATAAATCAGCTTATCGACTCTATTTTTTGTAGCCGGAATGGCCTCGTACCCTTTCCCGGATTGAAAGAGCTGAAAGGAGATAACATTTTCATCCTTATCATATATTTCAGTCAGAACTTTTTCTGTAGGTAAAAAAGAAGTTGCTATATAATCGTCAGTTTTAAGTATATAATTCTTGATTTTAGTCATTTTTCCTATTCCTATGTCAAGAGCTGTTAGTTTCTTCAGTTTAATATCAAAGTCCCAGAGACCATTGCTACTTTCAAAATAGATATGGTCTGACTTCGCTGAAAATACGGGTTGTTCCAATCCCACTTTTTCTATAATCATCACTTTGCTTCCATCGGAATGATATAGGGTCCATTTTATTCCATCGTGACTTGCTACAAACCATTTTCCGTCAGAAGAGGTGTAGAGGGAGTGGTTTAGCAGTAGAGGCCATTCTTTGCCGATGCGCTTGGTGAGTTTAATGTCCCCAATATCAGTATATGAATTTGATTTCAGATCGTAAATCTGGGCCGCATTGAGTTCGGGTTCACTTGTAAGGAAGTTGTGGCCTCTTCGTGGAAAGTAGGTCAGGAAATAGCGGTCATTGTTGATCGACCCGACTTCAATGTTTTTGGGTACTGGAATAACCTGTAATTTATTGCTTTTAGGATGCCATATCCAAAAATTCCGTTTAGAAAACATCTTAAAATGTTGGTTTACATAGGGGTCATTTCCATACCATACATCCACAAGGGGTTCTTCTTTTGTCTCAACATTAACGCGTGCACTGATAAGGTACGAAGTGCCATCCTGTATTGAGGAAAAGTTAACCATAGCATTTTTTGGAATGTTAAGCTCCAATGTTTTTTTGGGGTAATTTCCAGTTTCGAAAACAACTAATCTGTCCTTATCAGTATCCTCCGTTACCTCTATAATTAGCAGTTGTTTTCCGGAATCCGAAAGCCACATTTTCCTGATCTTATTTATCGTTTTGTAGAGTACCTCTTTTTGGGAAACTGTGGTTTCTACAACTTCAGATTTTCCGTTATATAGTTTGCTTAAATATATTGTGTTTTTAGAATCGGTAGCAGTTAGATTATCAACATTGGCTATTTCGTAAAGCTGTCTTCCAAAAGTATCATAGACCTTAAGATGATGGTCGTTAAATAACAATCCATAGCTGTTTTGCTGTTCAAGTGTATAAATGCCAATTACATTGTCAAAGTTGAAGGTCTTTCCTGTAAGAAGATTCAGAAATATTACTTTTTGTCCGTGCTTTCCCAGTACACCTTCTTCATTTAGAAATGTAAGCTCCGAATTCTTTATTCTATATACCGTTTGTCCATGGTTTTTTGTATTAACCACAAAAATACTGTCACCATGCTGTTTGCTCACTTTTCTAATACCGAGCCAGTTGGCATTCTTGGATCGATATACAACATCTGACAGATTATCAAATTTTGCCCGCCAATGATCTACGGTATCTACATGCTGCTGAGCGGATGTCAAAAGGATTCCTGTCAGTAGCAATATTAATTTTAATGCATTTATCATCATTAGTAGCCTGTATTTTGAGGTTTAAGATTTGCATTGAGGAGAATTTCCTTTTGAGGAACAGGCCAGAAATCGTGAAAGTTTTTCCAGTTAGGCTTCACTGAGAGTAACGTATTTAGCTTTCCGTTTCTTTTTAAGTCAATAAAACGGTGTCCGGCTTCAGCAAAGAATTCACGTTTGTCTTCAAGCAGGATTTCATCCAACAAACTATCTTTATTAATAGGGTATACCAACGGAGTAAGTTGTGCTCTCTGTTTTATCGCATTCACATAGGGTAATGCTTCCGCAATCTTATTTTCGTGTGTGAGAACTTCTGCCAATAGCAGATAGACTTCTTCAAGCCTGAAGATTATCGCATATTCGTTTGTATTTGTGTTGTTCCTATTTTTATACTTTTCTAACCTATAGTAAGTTTTTCCGTTGAATGTTACGGGCGCTATCCAATTTTGCAGACGTAGGTCGTTTGGCTGAAATGAATTGATCAACGGTGCTGATATTGCATACGTGTTGGGAGCAGATGAAGTAAAGTAATATGCCGTAGCCTGTTGTAAAGATGCGTTATTATGTGGTTTTAGTTGCCACAGGACATGCTTTCCTGCTTTTTGAAAAACTTTATTTATATCGGTTTCCAGTTGGTATAATGGACTCTCTTTGATTTCTATTAAAATAGTCTCTGCTTTGTTCCAGTCCTGCCTTGCCATATATACTTTTGCTAAGAGTAATTTTGCGACCATTTTATTCGGGTAGATTCTTTCGACATCGCGATAGTCTGTCAGGATAAGTTCAGATACCTGGATCAGATCACGTTCAATATTTGAAAGAACCTGAGCGGATGGAGACTTATTGATCGTGTTGTTAACGTTATAATCAGTCGTTTCAGGATAGGGAATAGAGCCGTAAAGTTGGTTTAAATAAAAAAACATAATGCTTCTAATGAGTAATGCTTCGCCTCTTAGACGGTTTTTATCGGTATTCCCAATTGAGGTTGATGCTGTAACACCCTCCATAATAGAATTTGCTGTATAGATATGTTTATATGCTGCTGCCCAAACATTATAAACAATGCTGTTGGTGTCAGTTTGCTGGTTTAGAAAAATATCACGACTGTCTGATGCGACAGAAGTGTAGTCTTCAAGTTCATCAGTATAAGCACTTAAATAAGTCTCAAGATCTGCTCCTGCAATGGGAGAACGTTTGTAAACTTCTGCATATAATGCAGCTAATGCGGCATTGGCAGTCTGGACATCTTTAAATACCGTTTCCTTATCGATCTGGTTATTTGGAATATCCACTTCAATTAATTTTTCGCATCCTGCTGCGCAGAACATTGCGATAAAAAGAATGATATAATGTATTTTTTTCATGTTTTCAGAATTTAAAAGTTAAAGGTTGCGCCCAGTGAATATGTCCTCATAGGAGGTAGGAAGCCCTGTGACAGCGATTCTGGGTCAACTCCGAAAAATTTGGTTATTGTCAATAGATTCTGTCCCTGTAGATATATTTTTACGTCTTTAAAAGGAGTGTTTTGCAAAGGAAGCCTGTAGGTTAGCTGTACATTTTTTAATCTTATAAAAGATGCATCTGAAAAAGCTGCGGTACTGGATCTGAATAAATTATGACTGCTTGAATTTTTGGTACTGTAAGGCATATATACACCTGTCTGGTTTTGTTCTGACCAAACGTTCAGTACTTCTACAGGTTGGTTGCTCATAGTTCCCGGCATATTAATTATACCGTTATAGTTGCGACCATTTCTTTTTACGAACTGGATGAGCATGGATAAATCCCAGTTTTTATAGCGGAAACTATTGTTCCAGCCACCAAAGAACTTAAATTCTAGATCTTTGATTGCCTGTCTGTCATCTGTTGCTGTGATCTTCCCGTCGCCATTAAAATCAGTAAATTTATATAATCCAGTTTTTGGATCGATCCCCTCCAGTTGATAAAGTCTGATCACACTGGTAGGTTGTCCGATTATATATTGATTTGCATAGGATGATCCTGCCAGACCGGGAAATGACAGTAGTTTATTTCTTGGAAAACTGATGTTAAAACTCGATTCCCATTGAAAATTTTTCCCTATTACAGGTCTGCCGGATACTTCAAATTCAAGACCTGTATTTTCTATTTTGGCGTCTAAGTTGGCAATTACACTCGTAAATCCGGTCACTGCGGATAGTTGATAACCAACTAGCTGACTTGAAGATCGGTTACGATACCATGCTGCTGTTACGTTCAATCTGTTTTTGAAGAAGCCGAGTTCAATGGCTGTTTCCAGCTTTTTGGTAATTTCCCAACTGTAATCGGGATTATATAGTCGGGAGGGTAATAAAGCTGTGGTATTGTTATAGATTGATGAAGAGACAATGTAGTTATTGAGATACTGAAAATCGCCGATATTGTCATTACCGGTGGCACCATAACTTCCGCGCAATTTTCCGGAACTGAGCCATTTCTGATTTTTTAAAAACTCTTCTTTAGAAAATAGCCATGCCACACCCACTGCACCAAAGTTGGCGAAACGGTTATTTGGTCCGAACCGGCTGCTGCCATCCCTTCTTCCGGTAAGATTAAGTATATACTTACCATTAAACTGGTAATTAAGTCTTCCATAAAGGGCTGCATAACGGTACTCGATATCGGAGTCTTCGAGCGGTAAGATGGTTTTTGCGGCACCTAAATTGGTAATGAATTGATTACTTTCAAAACCAAACCCCAGTTTTTCGTCTGTATTCCGCACAATTGTTTGGAAGCTTCCACCAATAAGTGTTTCAAGATGATGGTTACACCAGACTTTTTGCCAGCTTATCTGGGGTTCTATAATTAAGGAAAAGATCTCTTGGTTCTTTTTTCTTGCCTGTGAATTTGCACTGGATAAGCCCGCGCCGATATTGGGATTATAAGTGGTATTTGGCGTTAAAGCCAGTTCATTAATAATCGTATAGTTTAAACCAGCATTCATTTTGATTTTTAGGTTTGGGATAATTTCATATTCTGTATTCAGGTTTGTCTGGAACAGCTTGGTGTCATTTTCATATGTGGCATTATATGAAGCAAGAGGATTTGTAAATGTATTACCCGCCCAATTTAAGCTGCCATCTTCATTATATAACTTTGGTGAAACAGGGGAAAGCATATAGGCATTTCTTGTCAGATCAGTCATGATCATGTTGTTTTTCTGCTGGGTGAACATATTGGAAAGACCCAGCTGAAATCGATTGTCACTGGAACGATGTGAGATATTGGAGTTCAACGTACTGTTACTATATTTAAATCCTTGCCCGAAAACGGTTGTTTGTTCATTGTGACCGAGACTTAGCATAAAGTTTGTTGTTTCACTTCCTCCGCTCGCTGAAAGTTGGGTACTTCTTAGTGTTGCTTTTTTTCCAAGCAGAGTCTTTAGCCAGTCCGTTTCATTATTGATGTCCCAGGTTCCATTAATGTCGTAGGCATCAATCGGATAATTTTTGATACCATCATTTTCGTATGCAGTACGGCGCATTTTGACATATTGCTCTTTATTCAGTAGTTTGAGATTAGAAATGGGTTCACTGATACTATAATTGGAAGTAAGATTAATACGGAGCTTTCCGGTCTTACCCTTTTTTGTTGTAATAAGAATAACTCCGTTAGCTCCCCTTGAACCATAAATGGCGGTGGCGTCGGCATCTTTTAATACTTCAATACTTTCAATATCATTTGGACTGATACTATTTAAAGGACTAATATTTCCATTAGGAATAACTGTAGACGAGATCAGGGAGTAAGAACTGGCAACTTCGGCCAAAGGGACACCGTCTACGACATATAGGGGAATATTGCCATTTGGGGCAGTAAATGTACCTGTACGCAAACTATTTTGTCCACGTATCTGTATATCAAATCCACCACCCGGCACGCCGGAGTTTTGTATAATATTTACTCCGGCCATACGTCCCTGCGCAGCAGAGAGTACATTTGTTATAGGCTGATTTTCGATGTCTTTTGCTGAGACCTTGGCTATACTTCCAGTTCTGTCTTTGTCCTTAACTTTGTAATATCCGGCATTGACGACAATTTCATCAATTTTATTGATGTCCTGTAGCGTATCTTTTCCAATTAAGGACGTTTTAAGAGGTGTAATTGTTGAAGAAATAGATTTAGATTTCTTCTGTCGGATTACAACACTGTTATTAAAGATCAGGACTTCAACAGGTATTTCTTTTAGTAGCTTGTTCAGACAGTCTATTACAGGTTCGTTTATACATTTTGTAGGTGGAACGGAATAATTTTTTAGTTCCTCTGAAGAATAGGCATATTCTTTAACGTGCAGTGACAGGAATCTCTTTATGGCGTAGTTTGCTGAGGTTTTTCCTGTTTCAAATGATACCTTCATGGTCGAAAGGTTCTGTTGGGCATTGATCCCATGACCGCTGAGTATAAAGAAAAGGGCGGCCGTGCAAAGATTTTTCATATTTTTGCATATTGTATTTAATAGTTGATAACTTCTGATTTTTTCGCTCATTGAATACATGACCGGCGGTTGCACCCGCTGGTCTTTTTTATATTCAAGATTTACTTAGGATTTATTAGGAATAGGGGAGTAATGCCCTACAATGGAGAGACCAGAGTCTAGTCTTCCAGTTGAAATGTACGATCATCAATTTTTTTTGTATTTAGGTTAAGTTGTATTGCAATCTGCTTTATAAAGTCTTCTGCTGAAGCTTTTTCTTTAACTGCAGTGATTCTGGAATATTCGTGATCTTTCGGTATTATGAGTTTTATCCCGTAGGTCCGTTCCAATATTGCAGCTATATCTTTTAGAGAAACGTCATTGAATGCGATTGTTGCCAGGGTAACTTTAGATGCTATCATTTTACTAGTGGAGACTACAGTGCCGACTTTTTCAGATCCCATATTGGCGAACGTTTCTTTTGGATTTAGGATGAAATAGTCTTTTGGTTTTCCAATTTTATTGATCTTTACTTTACCTTCAAATAGATCAACATTAAAATCCTGTCCTTTCTGAGTAATTTTGAATACTGTTCCCAATACTTTTGTTTCGTAGTTGGAGCTATGTACAATAAAGGGATGTTTTTTTGATTTCGAAACTCTAAAAATTGCATTACCATATAAATAAACATCACGTGTTTCAGACGGAAAGTTTCGTTCTACAGTTAATTTTGCACCCGGTAAAAGTGTAACCTGACTACTGTCCTTTAAGAATATTATTTTTTCGGTACTATTTGCATAATACGTTTGCGGCATGACATAGTTTCTATATGTAATTATACCTGCAATAATAAGTATTGCAGCAGTGGATAGGCAAGTGGTAAGTATGCGAACTTTGCTTTTTCTTTTATGTTGTTCCTGAATTCTGATCCGGGAAACAATCGTTGCCCACATTTCTTCGGACTCCTGATCCGTAAATGGTTCAATTTGATTTTTTTTCTCCATAATCTAAAGTCCTTTATTACAATTACCTGAGATTGAAGAAAATCCCTACCAAAAAAATGATATTTTAACTTTTTTTAACTTTATTAGTTTTTTTAAGAATTCTGTACATTTTTTTTTAGGAACAGCATTGCTTTTGAAATTTGCTTTTCAACAGCTTTAGTAGAAATATTGAGTTGAGAAGCAATCTGTTTTTGACTGATTCCTTCAAGTTTATTCATGGTAAAAATCTCTTTAGTTCGGTTCGGTAGCAATTCAATTAACTGTTTTACACTTTCTAATTGTTGCTCCTTTTCCTGCAATAACTGAATTTGAGTATCCGAATTATCTGTGGTATCATCAATATATTCCTGTGGTTTTAAGCGATTTTTTTGTTTTTGGAAAAAATTGGCAGTTTCCTGATTGCAGGTTTTGAAGATAATTTTTTCAGTATTGGAACCACCTAAGGAATTTCTGTATTGCCATAAGTGAACAAAAACATTCTGCATTATATCCCGAATATCATTTTTATCCTGAATTTTTACAGAAATATAGCTGAATACACGATGCCGATATGTATTGTAGATAATTTTATACATATCTTCCGCTGAACGACTTTTATTTCCAGAAAAGAATGGCATTGATTTGTTTTTGAGAGGAGATATTTACACAAAAGTAAGTATATTTTATTTAATCGATGATTTTCCCAAGAATCAAGGTGTCTTATTGTTATAAATCTAGCCAATAGTCTATTTTGTTGTCATTCTTTTTTGTTTTTAAATGGGAAAAACCCTAATCTAAATATGGGGATTTTACGGGGGGATAGATTCATTTTTAGCTTTAATTTTATGAACTGAAAACAATAACCAACATACTTTTAGTTTCTTATGAAAAATTCATATTAATAGTAGGACTGAATTTTCCAGTCTAAACTCAGATTCTTTTATACCTATAACATTTAAATATCGTGATAATGAAAAAAATTTATCTCGCGGCATTCATATTGACCATTTTGACCGAATTATCTGCACAAGATGTATTGTGGCAGAGGGATATCAAATCGCCCACACAAGATTTCCTTAGCCAAATTGTAACAACCGTAGATCAACAGTACTTAATAAGTGGGAGTGCGATTAAACTAAACAAGGAGAATAGCCCTTCTCTGAAGCAAAATCGAGGCTACGATTTTCATTGTATTAAACTCAATCAGCATGGTGAAGAAGTTTGGGACAAATATTTTGGAGGGCGTAACCATGATTATTTATCCGCTACTGTCGCAACGCAGGACGGAGGATTTTTATTGGGGGGAACATCATTTTCAGGAAAGGGATTTGATAAGAAAGATGATTCTAAGGGAGGTTCAGATATCTGGCTGGTTCGGATCAATGAAAATGGCGATGAATTATGGCAGAAAACACTTGGTGGAAAATCTGATGAAGTTGCTAAAGCCGTTATACAGTCCACTGATCAAGGTTTTTTTGTCGCCGGAAATTTACAAAACAGTAGAGATGGAGATGGTAAGGGTAATATTATTATTATCAGACTGGATCAAAATGGAAAGGAAGTTTCTAAGTTAATTTTTGGTGGACGAGGTAATGATGAAGTTGAAAAAATGCTTCCAACAAAAGACGGAGGTGCTTTGCTGGGAGTTTATTCGAGAAGTGGTAGGTCCAACTCTAAGTCGGGAGAGAACTATGGGGAGGGGGATTACTGGATTGTTAAGCTTGATAAGCTAGGACAAATTGAATGGGAAAAAAGTTACGGAGGGAAAGGGGATGACCACCTAAGAACATTGACATTAACTTCAACTGGTTATATTATTGGAGGTGAATCCAGATCTGACCGATCGGGAAATAAAACAGTTGGCATCGAAGAAGGTACGGATTTGTGGCTTATCTCTCTTGATCATCAGGGGAATGAGTTGTGGCAAAAGTCCTATAATTTTGGTAATCGTGATATCCTAAAAGGAATGAGTATTCTTCATTCGGCGGACGACAAAGATTCTAAAGGAATTTTGCTAGGCGGTTTTACCCAAGCAGAGGGCAGGAAAGAATCAAATGATGAGACTTTCTGGATTCTTTATCTGGATATTCAAGGTAACGAAAAATGGAGAAAGCACGTAGCTGGCGAATCTAAGAAGAAAGAAGAGCGGCTTGCCGACGTAAGATTAAACCGTGATGGTTCAATTTTATTGGCTGGAACAAGCACTGATAAAATAGGGAAAGAAAACTGGAAGATTGTGAAATTAGGTGATAAGCAGATCAATCAGCTAATTGAAAAACAAGATATAAAAGTCTATCCTAATCCTGTAACTGATTATTGCTATGTAGAAATTGGTTTTGATTTCAAGGAAGCGGATATTATAATTTATGATATGGGTGGGAGAGTTATTCAGAACCTAAAAACCAAAAATAGAGTAACCAAAATCAATACACAATCATTGATACAAGGGGCTTATATCGTGAATATAAAGACAGATACTAACAAAGCAGCAAGCGCTAAACTGATAAAACATAAACAATGAGAAAAGAATCAATAGCTATATATTTATTTTTCACGGTCTTTAATTCATTATCGGGCCAAGTTGGAAATGAATTCAATAAAAGCGTCGACAATATCAATAAATTGTTTCCAGCGGCGCCCACTGTTAATAATCTAATGAAATTTGAAGAAGTTCCAGTCAGTTATTATACTGGAATTCCCGATATAAGTATTCCTTTAATGCAGGTTGCTACCAATAGTGATGAGGTGAACCTTAATATAAGCCTTAAATATCATCCATTGAGTGCAAAACCAGATGATAGAGCATCTGAAGTTGGTCTGGGATGGAATTTACACGCAGGAGGAACGATAACCAGAACTGTGAGAGGGGGTGTTGCTGACGGAAAAATTGAAAGCACTTACATGTCTTCACCTCCGAAAGCTAAGTATGGAATTTACTGGCATGATACAAATACAACATATAAAATAGTTTCGGACCAGCTGAACAATTTTAATCCGGATGAATATGCATTTTATGTGGCAACAGGGAAATTTGATACAGAATATGACTTATATCAATACAATTTTATGGGATATGTGGGCAGATTTATTGTAAAAAAGAGATCTGACGGAACTTATTTTGTTGAAAAGCTGGATCGCAATAACCTGAAAATAACAGTAACACAAAATGCTACCGGAGAAGTACAAGCGACCACCATCACTGATGATAAGGGTATAAAATATCAATTTAGAGGCATGGAAACCTCCTCAAAGAATATAAATACTGTAAAGATTGGGTTATTGAATAATACCAGCGATATTCTAACCAACGCTAACAATGGTTTTTATTTTACTGCCTACCACCTAGAAGAAATCAAGGATCAAAATGATAAGTCTCTAGCTACTTTTACATATGAGCAAGCGTCCAATGTCGAGTATAAAGATCCGGAATCGAGAATTTCCAGATTGGCTGGAAATGTAAATTATTCATATCACCATGATGGTGCTCCCATTAATCCTGACCCACAGATGCCGGGAGCACTGGAAGTTCAGAATGTATATAATACAGCAAATACCAAGCTGCTTACTGGGATTAATATTACTGACAGGGGATCAGTAAAATTGATCTATGAAAAAGGTAGACTAGATTCCAATTATCAGAATTCCGCAGATCTCTATAAATTGAAATCAATACAACTACAGTCTCCCCATCCGCTTCAAGATCTTATAGTTGAAAAATATACATTTGATTATGGCTATTCAAGTTCTAAAATTTCTGCTGAACCGTATCCGGACGAAAACTTAAAAAAATTATTACTGTATAAAGTTACTAAAGAAAGTACGATTGGCGGACCTGAGACACATAGTATAGACTATTTTTCTAGCAGTGGAGTTTTCAAAAAGGATCCATGGGGCTATTATTCCGGTCTTATTACGCAAGACGTTATTAAATCTATTACATATCCAACAAAAGGTAAGGTTATGTTTGATTTTGGACAGAACGATTTCAGCCATAAGGCAGGATTTACACAACCTATGGAACCAATAACAGGTGAATGGGTAGATCTTGATTACGAACCAAATTTCAATGAGCTTCAAGCATTTGATCCTAATGTTAAAAGAGAATTTTTTACAATACATAGCTCTCAGCAGCAGGTTAAATTTCATTTAAAACTTATGAATCTTGTTTACTCAAACGGCAGGTTTGAGATTTATAAGAAAAATGCTGATAATAGCTATATTCCGGTTTTACTCAATTTTGGATTGGATTGGCAATCGTGCGAAAGTACCGGTAGTTTTCATTGTCAGGAACGTGGTCTTGGACCAGATGGAAAACCAATAACAGAAATATTCAGTGAACCTTTTGATTTGCAACCGGGAACCTATTTCGTGACTTTACGCGGAAACTATGGACCTACTGTTAAACCTATTTCTTATGAACTTTCAATAAAAATCAAAGAACACTATTTTAGTAATTTTCAGGTGAAAAGTGGAGGTGGGTTGAGAATCAATGCTATTAACTACTTTGACACACCAATAGCAACGGAACCCGCGAAAAGCTATGTGTACGAATATAATGATTTGGACAGCGCAGGCAAGAGCAGCGGTGCTTTGGTATTTCCGGAGCCAGTATTTAACTATGCTGAAAGTATAACTTATTTTTACCAGAAGGAATACTCTCCGGGGTTCGTCAACTATAGTTGTCAAACTGCGACAACCACTAACACTAATATTATCCCTAGCGAGAAAACACAAGGTGCAGATGTTGGCTATAAGTATGTGACAGTAAAACAGATTGCTAACGGGCCAAACAATACTATTATAGATAATGGAAGGACTGTTTATAAATTTAGGTCTCCTCAGGATTTTCCGAATCCTGATGTTATCTCTCTGACCATGCCGATCATGCCTATTAACAATCACGATTATTTAAGAGGTCAGCTACTTTTTGAAAAAAAATATGATAGGGAAGGAAATATTGTATCTGAAATCAGGAATGATTATAAAACATTGGCTTCCCAAAAATTGGAAGGAATTAAAATAAAGGATAATTATTTTAATAATATTTTCCCAAAGTTTTATAAGCATCAATATTATGAAGGTTTTGCGCACGATTTTCCCAATCTTTCCTTAGCTACCCCAATTAAGTATTATACCACTTATGGAATAGTTTTGCCGACTAAAAAAGAAGAAATTGAATATTCGCATGAGGGGGGCAATACCATTGCAAGTCAAAGTTCCACAGAGAGTGTTTACAATTCAAATGATTTACTGACTCAGGTGACCGAGATCCACGCGGATAAAACAGCAACCATTCTGAACTATCAATATGCAACCGAAACAAATAATTCTATACTCCTGAATGCCAATATGGTTGGAATACCTTTAAAGGTTGAACAGATTGAAAAAAGTAGCATCCTTCCTATAGGTAAAGTCGTGAGTAAAACAGAAACCGAATATTCAGATAATCCCGGAGGAATTTTTCCTGTCCAGCTATCTAGTTTAAATGTAGTCAGCGAGCAGATGGAGAAAATGATCAGCTACGATAAATACGATGAAAAGGGAAATCTTTTACAGTATACGATTAAGGATGGAACGCCTATAAGTATTATCTGGGGCTATAACAGATCATTTCCGATTGCTAAACTCCAAGGGATAAAGTTTGAGGACATAAACCAATCTATAATCGAAGATTTACAAAAAGCATCTGATAATGATCTAATAGAGGGAGCATGGAATAATGAAGATTATCTCATAGACTTACAAAATAACTTGAGAGCAGATAGTGCATTAGAAAACGTCCAAGTGACAACCTTTACTTATGATCCATTGGTCGGAGTTAGAAGTATTACGCAACCATCAGGTGTAAGAGTATATTATGAATATAATTCAGATCACAAGCTCCAATATATAAAACAGGAAGAAGAAACATCCCAAGGTAAAATTATGAGGGTAATTAACGAATACAATTATCATTTTAAAAACTAATAAACCATGAAGCAATTATTCTATATCATGGGGCTGATATTTGCAATAAACAATATTAAAGCACAGCTTACCAATACTGAGAATTATATTTCAAAAAAGACTTATCTGGATTATCCAACTTTAGGAACTCCTAAAGTAGCCCAAACTGTTGAATATATTGATGGATTAGGGCGTTCAAAGCAGACTGTGAATGTTAGGTCCACTCCTAGTGGGAAAGATTTAGTTAGTTTACAGGATTATGATAAATTTGGACGCGAGGTAAAAAAATATCTTCCACTTCCTCAACAGGGAACTCAGAACGGTTCCATATATTCTAATCCGCTTTCAGTAGGGACCAATTTTTATAACAATGAAAAAGTATATCGTGAGACAATTTTTGAAAATTCTCCTTTAAATAGGGTTCTTAAGGAGGCTCCTGAAGGCTGGGAATGGCAGGGAAGAAGTGTTAATTATTTTGAAAGCCAAAACGACTTGGCAGATAATGTACAAAATTTTCTTACGAACACCAGTATTGTCAATAATTCGATAAGAACAAAAATTACTGACAAAACTAAATACAGTGCAGGTGAACTTTATAAAAAGAAAACCTGTAATGAAGATGGGGCATGTACAACAGAGTTTACAAATGGGAAGGGGCAGTTGGTTCTGTCGAGAAAAGGCTCTTTTTCTAGTACTGAGAGTGATACTTATTATCTCTATAATGATTATGGACAGTTGGCATGGATAATTCCTCCTATAATTGCAGAACGACAGGTATTCACTGATGAGGAACTGAATAAATTCGCTTACGAATATCGATATGATGGTAGGGGCAGACAGGTTGAGAAAAAACTCCCGGGTAAAGACGTAGAGTATATGGTGTATGATAAGCACGACCGTCTTATCCTAAAACAAGATATTAATTTGAGAATAAAAGGTCAGTGGTTGTTTACAAAATACGACACTTGGGATAGGATTGTTTATACAGGGATAACTAGTAGTACATTATCCCGGATTGATATGCAGGCTTTTATTGACGGTTATTCAGGTCCTACAAGTGAAACGCGGGGCGGTAACTTCCAAGCTTCCAATCGCGGTGTTCAATATACCAATGATGCATTTCCTACTAACATAGCTGATTTGCTAATAGTAAATTACTACGATAGCCGTCCTTATTATGATAGTTTTAATGATTTTCCATCGTTTATAATGGACCAAAAAGTTTTAGTGACTAATCAGCAGGAAAAGGCCAATGGTTTGTTATTGACAACTTTCGTAAAAAATATAGAGAATGATGACTGGTCAGAGACAAATATTATCTATGATACCAGAGGTAAGGAAATAGCTACTTACTCAGGAAGCTCTCTTAGAGGACTTACAAAAAAAGAACAAAAACTGAATTTTGCGGGTTTACCTGTTAAGATTGTTACCTCACATACTAAGGCTAAGAATATAGCACCTGATATTATTACAGAGACTTTTGAGTATGATCAGCAGAACAGGTTAAGTAAACACTGGCACCAAGTGAATTCAGAACCTGTTGAATTGCTTACCGAGAATAAATACAATGAAATCTCTCAGGTAGTAAGGAAAATTGTAGGAAATGGTCTGCAGACTATTGACTATGGTTATAATATTAGGGGATGGCAAACACAGATCAATGATCCAGAAAATCTGAATGGAAAATTATTCGGATATAAGATAAAATATGAGAAGCCTTATGATGCTCAGCCAAAATATAATGGTAACATTTCTCAGATTGATTGGAAAACCGCAGATGATGGAATATTACGACGTTATAGTTATCATTATGATAATCTTGATAGGTTGCATCTTGGTGATTATTCTGAACCGAATTCAACAATGCCAGCAAATAAAGCTTTCAATGAAGAATTATTTTATGATCTAAACGGAAATATTACAACCTTAAAGAGGAATGCTTATGTACAAAATGTTGGAGTCCAGGAAATTGATTTTTTAAGTTATACTTACAATGGTAATCAGGTTACAAATATAGTTGATAATAACTATAACTATATGGGATATCCTGAAAGTGCAGGCACTGAAATTCTTTATGATAAGAATGGGAATATGATATCTCATGAAGATAAAGGCATTAAGGAAATCGGATATAATTATCTTAATCTTCCAAATACTGTTAAATTTAATAAGTTATACCAGCCGCATAACGATCCCAATGGTCTTGAACCGGCTGTAACCAAATATGTATATGGAGCTGATGGCAAGAAATTAAGAAAAATTTATACCTATGGTTCTGGACCATCAAATTTAGAAACTACTAAGGTATCAGATTATATTGATGGATTTCAGTATACCGATAATGTACTGAGTTTTGTACCTACGGCAGAAGGCTATTATGATTTTGTACAAAAAAAATATGTTTATCAATATGCCGATCAGGTAGGTAATGTAAGGGTTTCCTACTATAAAGGACCATCTGGTAGTCCTATCATTGATAGGGTGACAAATTATTATCCATTTGGACTCGAGTTTAATGAAAATATTGTACCTTACAATTCTATATCTCCTAATTATAGGTATACGACACAGAAGCAGGAAAAGCAGGAAGATACGGGCTGGAGCTCTTTCAAATGGCGTAATTATGATCCTACAATAGGGCGATTTTTTAATGTAGATCCATTAAGCGAAAAATATGCTTATCAATCTCATTATAACTTTTCAGAGAATAGAGTTGTTGATGCTAGAGAAATAGAAGGACTTGAGTCTTTACCTATGAATGCTAGCAAGGTTTATGAGCACCGACAAAAAAGTGCTGATATTTTAGAGGAACAAGGTAGAGTTGGAGAGGCGGCTGTCTTAAGACAAAAAGCGGATCTTATACAGGAAATAAATACACTGATAATTTCTGCACCCATCTTTGAAATTGAAGAAGTTATTTTGACGGTTAGGGCAACTCAAGGAGTAGGTTTTTTTGGAAGAGCCTGGAATGCTATTAAAGGGATTTTTACCGGTGCTGAAGCTAGTGCAGGAATCGCGGAAACGACTGCAGGTAAAGTCCCGAATCCATATGGTAAAAATGGGGGACCGCTACACCAGCAAAAAATTAAAGATGTTGAAACTGAATTGACAGCAGAAGGATTTACTAAAATTGAGAAAGAGGTCAAGGTTCCTACACCAGATGGAAGTAAGAGTAAAAGATTTATAGATGTCCAAGGTACAAATCCGAAAACAGGAGAAGTTAGGCAGGTCCAAGTAGGCAAGCAAAATAAAAACGGAACTCCAGTATCCAGGGAAAGAAAAGCTCTAGATGATATAGAACAAGCTACAGGAACACGACCCGAATTCGTACCCTATAATAAGGTTCAGCCAAAGATTAAAATTAGGAAAGATGAATTAGAGTATTGAATTATTATTAAACATTATTTATGGCCTCAAAACAATTAAATTTTTATATTACACCTAACGATTATGAAAGAATAAATACGATGATTTCAGAAAATGATATCATCGTACTTTGTAAGAGTAAAATTTTTGCTGATAATAATATAGTATATACAAATAAACTGCCGAATATTGATGAAGAAATTTTTCAAGTTTATTTTACAGATTCAAGATTTTTAGAACGAATTAAAATCTTATCAACTAATAATGGAATTAGATATTTTGATATCGATGAAAGTTATTTATTGGAATTTGATCTTGGAGGATTTTATCCATATGATAGGACGATATTACAACGTTCAAGATTTTATTATGTGAAATCATTTTACAATGCTGAAAGTAATTTAGAAAAGAAATCAGATTTATTTTGTGATTGGGCAGATGGTATAATAAAGAATTTTAAAAATGAAATCCTTCGAAAGTATTCTAAAGAAAAGTACTTTT
Source organism: Chryseobacterium artocarpi (assembly GCF_001684975.1). Classification (GTDB taxonomy): domain Bacteria; phylum Bacteroidota; class Bacteroidia; order Flavobacteriales; family Weeksellaceae; genus Chryseobacterium; species Chryseobacterium artocarpi. Next base: position 287,038 of record NZ_MAYH01000001.1, read on the forward strand.
TTTATTCAGAATCTGCTATTAATTGGATTGAAGAAAATAATGCAATTGAAAAGCCAGGTGGATTAGGATGGAAGAAACCGTAATAATAGACTATAGACCAAATAAATATAGTAAATATGTTTGGTCTTTTTTATCTAGTATAAAATATACAAAGTGTACTATAAGTAGCTAGAATAAACCATTATGAATAAAAGGTATGACGTCAAAACAATTAAATTTCTTTATTACCGATAGGGATCTTGAATTGATTAGTGATTTTTTTAAAGGTAAAAGTGTGAAAATACTTTTAGAAAGTAATATATCAGATAATTATGAGATCCAGGCACTTAATCAATTACCTGATAAAGATATGCAATCACTTGTATATTTATGTGATAGTAAGTTCTTAAATGAAATCGAAATAAAGTCAACAAAAAATGGTGTAAAGTATTTTGATATTCTGAGCAGTTCAATAATGGAATTTAGCTCTGGAGGATTTGATACTGATGACCAAAACACTATTCATAGAGGAAGGTTCTATTATGTAAAATCATTTTATAATAAATTTGATGACCTAGAAAAGAAATCTAACTCCTATATCGAGTGGTGTGACAATATAATTAGAAGATTTAAAAAGGAGTTTTTAAAGAAATATTCTAATGATAAGGAGGACTTATATTCACAATCTGCTATAGAATGGATAGAAAACAATAATGCAGTCAAAAGTGGAGGCGGATTTGGTTGGAAGAAACCATTATAATTGATTATTGACCAAATAAAGTAAATTTATTTGGTCTTTTTTTATAGCAGTGTAAAATATACAAAGTGTGCCATAAGTAGCTATAATAAACAATTATGAATTAAAGACATGGGATCAAAACAATTGAACTTTTTTATCACTCCCGACGAGCATAATAGAATTAACGAGATGATTTTAACAAAGAATATTATCGTAATTCTCAAACAAAATATTTCTGATAAAGGGGAAGTTATTATTTCAAAAACTCTACCTACTATAGAAGATGAAATATTTCAAGTATATTTATCAGCACCTCAATTCTTAGATAAAATTGAAGTTCTTTCAACAGATAATGGAAAAAAATATTTTGATATTCTTAGAAGTTATTTGTTGGAATTCAGTTTAGGAGGGTTTTATCCTTATAATAAAAATCTTTTGCACCGTGCCAGATTCTATTATGTAAAGTCATTTTATGATAAATATGATGATCTGGAACAGAAATCTAATTCTTTTTGTGAGTGGGGTGATAGTGTAATCAGAGACTTTAAAAAAGAATTTTTAAAGAGAAATTCTGATGATAAGGGTGACTTATATTCGCAATCTGCTATAGAATGGATAAATAACAATAACGCAGTTAAAACTGGTGGCGGATTAGAATGGAAGAAAACTTAATAAGTTTCTACGGCAAATGACGTATCCATACAATATTTAAATTGAGAAAAAAAATAGATTGAGAATGGTTTAAATTGAAAATTATGAAGAATAGCCCATATGTGACTTTTAGCAACGATGAATTGGTAAAATCGGAGATTTTAAGAAGGAATTTAAATATATCTGAAGTAGATTTCATTAGTATCCAAAAGTGGTTCGACTTATTACTCCTCAAGCATGAGAAAGCGACCAGCGATCGGGATACACAATTAGTGGCAGAAAAAGAGTTAGAGACTAAATTTAATGAATTAATTTCTTCGGAAATCGAAACAAAAAGCTATAGGTATATTCTTCCTAGATTACTGACTTACAATAATATTTTTCATGACAGTTATTTGCGATCTTTATATATAGCGAGATTAGGTGCATTACTATGCGATAACCTCATTCCCAAACTTGTTAATGACAAACTGATTCTTTATACACCAGAGGATTTTATGCATGTTACCCTTTACCTAAAGGACCATTATTTTGTTTCTCCTAACAGCAATCTTCTAGAGGACACCCTTAAAATAGAAAGTGTGCGTAGTATTTTAAAGCAAGCTTCAGTTGAAATCAAGTTTGAAACATTGAAGAATATCCTGCATATGATTTATCAGAAGACTTTTCATCATGATATCATCTGTTTTAAGAAGATTTTAAAATTAGTTTCCCAAAAAGATGTTGGCTTAATTGATTATCTGAAAAAATATCAAGTTGAAAATGGGCAGGGCTGTTACAAGATTATTCATGAAATTCTAAACTTGGATTTTTCCAAAGAAGTATGGGATGACTTCGAGATAAAACTTGAGCTAATTAATTTTCTTGATTTGGGTCGTGGTACTAATCCTTCTTCAAGCTGGACTAAGAAATTTCAGGAATTAGCAGTAACTATTGATACCAAAATGTTTTTAGAGATTTCACGAGCTATTTTGAAGAATGAAAATTGTAAAACTTATGAACTTTCTTACGGTGCGGTATGGGGTGACGATGTGGCTAAACGATTTTTAAAATCTGCTGAATGGATTAAAAAGCTTATTTAGAGTGTAAAATTATGATGACTGGATCGATCCGAAACTCAGATTTAAAATTTTTAACTTAACCAATATTAAACTTAGTTCTGTTTTACAGTTTATTAATTTTCTTCAATATTTCCTGAACTAGTCTTTCGTATTTTGAGAATATGGTTAATTTAATATTTAACCATTTGTTATTTGGATTTTAAATCATCTGGTACTATGATAGAAGTTTGTATATCTTAATTTTTCTATATTTGCGACCTAAAACTAATAAATGCGAAAACTTTCTGACGAGGAAAAGAAGTTTACTAAAGAGCTAGTAAGGATTTCTACTCATTCCCAAAATGTTTTTTTGTCTAACATAATAGATAATGAACTTACGAATACTGATGTATTTCTAGATTATGAAAAAAATGAAGTTTATTATCATTTCGATAAAGAAATATATGATCACAATCCTGGGCAATTTATTGAATTAGCGAGGTCATTCTCTTGGAAGATGATTCGATATTTTCATTTACTACAATATTTTCAAAAAATGGAGATGTTATTCCTATATCAGGAAAGTCCAATTGAAAAACAATCAAGATTCGGAAGATTAATAAGAGGTAGAGTTGTTATTCCCAATAAAATAAATGATACTGAAGCAGCCAAGATCATTTTGGAGTATTCTAGTAAAACTATATTGATCAATACTTCGCTAGTCGAATATGTAAATAATGATTTTCAAACTGTGGATGACATACGAAACGAAAAAGAAATTACTTTGTCTGAAGAAAATCTGAAAGTAGCTAATAAAACATTAAAAACAGCACAACTAACAATGTATATTACGATTTGTATAGCTATAATAACAACTATAATCAATCTGTGGCTAGCATTTAAACCATCCCATTAAGCTAAGAAACTAATAATGAATAACAGGCGTAATTATAACCAAACTAGCATGTTTTCAACTATAATAAAGAGTATTTTTAAATCCAAAACAGCTAGTACCGCATTTTTGTTACTATTACTCAGCTATATTTTGGGATTACTGAAATTTTCAGGACTATTGGATCTGGGATATATGGAGCTTAATTCAGATTCAGCCGTTACTATTTTAGCTATTATTTCATTTCTTTTAGCAATTGCACTTTTAATGTATTCCTATTTAGATGGTGCTTATTTAATGAAGAAGGTGAAGGAAATACATAATAAAGTAGAGTATGAACTTAACCAAACCCTAAACGAACAATATGATCAAGAACAACTTGAAGCACATGTAGAAAAAGATATTAAGATATTAAAAGAATTAAAACAGTTAGAATTCGACAAAGAGCAGAAAAGTGAACTTTTCAATCATTTTAAGGAAGCTTTTAAAATTAATATAGATAAAGACTTCTTTGAAAATCTAAATTTAAATATCAGTAGAGAGCTTATTTCAGAAAATGAGCAACAATTAAGAAAGATTTATCTGACTATTGGATCTATTAAGGAGCGTATTACCAATGAAATAGTTAAATTGAACCTAAAATCCAATATAAATTTGGTAGTTGGGTCTTTTATGACAATAATTGCCCTAGGTTGTCTTGGAGCAATTGTATATGAAAAGCATAATAGTCTAGAGACAATAGAAAAAATTCTATCCCATTATATCCCCCGAATCTCCTTCATTTTATTTATTGAAGTGTTTGCTTTTTTCTTTTTAAGATTATATAAGTTAAATTTAAATGATATTAAATACTATCAAAATGAACTTACAAATGTTGATTTGAAAAGCACAGGCTTATTGTCTGCTATTAACTATGGGACAGAAAAAGATATTGCCAACGTAATTAAGGAATTAGTAAAGACTGAAAGAAATTTCATCCTAAATAAAGGACAGTCAACGATTGATCTTGAAAGATTTAAGAACAATGAGGCTTCTACTGAAAGACTTTTAAAGATCTTCAAAAATACCATTAACCTTAAAAAGTAATTGAAAAGGATGGATAGACATCAGCTTAAAATAAACTTTAAACCAAGCCAAAAAGACCTTAATGAAATTTTTACATGGACAACATTCCCAAGGAACAATTGGTCAGAGATAGAGAAATGCTACAATAATAATTGTGTTGTAGTTGCTTACTATAAAGAAAAACCTATAGGGTTCATTGCTTATAAATACGCTTCGGTTTGTATTTATGTATCAATTGCTGAAACGTTGCCCGAATTTAAGGGAAAAGGTGTGTGTAAATTTATTGTATCAAAAATCATAGAAAGATATAGAGAGAGCATATTTAAAGCACTATACCTGCGTTGTGCACCTGCAGAATCTCAATTTGCATGGGAGAAGATGGGTTTTACATATTATCCTAAGCGAGCTAGAGAAAACAGAAATGAACTTTATATGTTTCTGGTTTTTGGCGATGTCTGTCAAGTTCAACTCTTGAATGAAAATCAATCCCTTCCTGCTAATGTTATCGAAATTTGGGATAGAGAACTTCCACATGAAGACATAAAAGCTAAATGGTATGTGGAGTTTGATGTATGGGATGGAACTAATAGTTTGATAAAACCTTTTATTTTCTTCGGAAATGATAAATGGCAAATCAAAGTTAATGGTGAGTATTACCGATATAAAGATTATAACAGAAAGAGTTCAGTTCATGAATGTTTTTATATTGATACAATCAGATAATTATTTTATTTATTCTTCAGGTCATCAATTTGCTGCATTAGCTTTATGAGTAGATTTTTGATATCTTCGTTTGTGGCATCTAACATTTTCTGTTCCCGGTTGGTAAAGCTTCCGGCATATAACCAGATTTCTTTTAAATCGTGGAATGGGATCTCCAGATTAGCATAGAATGGATTATCAGATTTTACGGTGATCGAATTTCCATTGATAATTTCAAGACGTTTGAAAATAAACCCATCCCGGGTAACCAATAAATACGTTTTTCCAACAGTCATATCAGTTATATCTTCTATGTATTGACCGATAATGTATGTACCATCTTGGTAGGGTGGCATTGAATCACCCTCCACAGGAAATGCTCTGTACTTTCCATTATGGAGAAAAGGTAAGGACATTGTCTGTAAGTTTTCAATATATTCAGGATCGGAATAACCGACTAAATAACCCATTGAAGCCTTATAAGGAATAATTTCGATTTTATTTTCTCCTTTGCTGTCGGTTTTAATAGGTAATAAAATCCGGTTATCCGGCAATTTTAAGATTTCCTCTAGTTTATACTTCCTCAGGTCAACCGTAACCAATAGATCCATACTGACTCTATAGTAGCGGGCAATCCTCAATAATATCTCAATAGGTGGTTCACTGGCACCTTCTTCATACTTGCTATATCGGGCCCTTGTAATAACCAGATGGTGAGCAACAGCTTGTTGGGATACTTTCAATTCATTCCTCAAAAAGCGCAGATTATCAGACAGTAATGACATTGCTATAATTTATAGCAACAAAATTAGTTTATTTTGCTAAAAAACGTAGCAATTTTGTAAAATAAAACTTGACGGATATGCAAAGGGCTATTGTACATATGGATCTGGACACCTTTTTTGTGTCCTGCGAAAGGCTGGTAAACTCGCAGCTAAAAGGAATTCCACTGATAATTGGTGGGGGAGTTCGGGGCGTCGTTTCCTCCTGCAGTTATGAAGCCCGTAAGTTCGGGGTGCGTTCTGCTATGCCTATGGGGATGGCGTTGCGCCTCTGTCCACAGGCTAAAGTCGTCAAAGGCGATATGGAACTCTATTCGAAGATGTCCCATACTGTCACCGAGATTATACAGGAAAATGCACCTGTCATGGAAAAGTCGAGTATCGATGAATTCTATCTTGACCTTACGGGCATGGACAAGTTTTTTGGTGCCTACAAATGGACCAATGAACTCGGTGCCAAAATTGAAAAGGAGACAGGATTGCCAATCAGTTATGCATTATCGATCAATAAAACAGTTAGCAAGATAGGAACTGGCGAATCCAAGCCTCATGGTCATCAGGAAATTCCTCCCGTTGGCGTACATTCTTTTTTGAGTCCCTTACCCATAAAAAAAATGCCGGGCGTGGGAGATTCCACGTTTCGCCTTCTTTCCCGGGTTGGTATAAGGACTATCGGAACGCTCTCTGAAATGCCCGTCGATGTACTCCAGCAGATGATCGGAAAGAATGGTACGGATCTTTGGCGAAAAGCCAACGGAAATGATGATTCACCTGTAGTACCATATTCGGAGCGGAAATCAATCGGAAAAGAAAGAACTTTCAGTAGCGATACGATGGATATTAAAGAAGTCAAAGGTCTAATTTCTGGGATGGCAGAAAATCTGGCGCATCAGCTCCGTCAGGAAAAATGGCTGACATCGACAGTAGTGATTAAAATAAGATATAGCAATTTTGATACGGAAACCAAACAATGTCGGGTAACCTATACCTCAGCAGATCACACCTTAGCAAGAGTTGCTTTGGAACTTTTTGATAAAGTCTATTCAAGAAGAATGAGATTGAGATTGGTAGGACTTCGTTTTACAGATTTAGTCCACGGAACTTATCAAATGAATTTATTTGAAGATACAGCAGAACTGATAAACCTTTATCAAGCTATGGACAATATTAAGAACCGTTTTGGAAGTGATGCGGTTGGCAGGGCAGTAGGTTTCAATTTTTCACGCTAAAATGCACAAGTATGTATCTCAACTGCCATTCCTACCACAGCCTTCGTTATGGAACTCTTTCCATTGATGACCTTGTTTCCCAGGCATCAGCTTTGGGAATAGAGGAACTTGTTCTCACTGATATCAACACGGTTACGGGTCTTTACGAGTTTAAGAAGAAATGTGAGGATAAGGGAATACGCCCAATTGCAGGAATTGAAGTTAGAAAAGAAGGAAAACTGCTCTATATTACCATTGCTAAACGTTTTGAAGGACTGGCAGAAGTCAATAAGATCCTGACTGCTTATAATTGTAATGGGACTGAAATTCCGGATCAACCAACCCTCTACCATAATTTTGTCATTTATCCCTTATCCAATAGACCTGATATATTGAAGGATCATGAGTTTATTGGTATCCGGGAGGAAGAACTTAATTTATTGTTCAGGCGAGAATATAAGGCACTCATATCAAAAATGATCATATGGGAACCTATTACCTTCTCTACTAAAAAAGAGCATAACCTACACCGGATATTGCGGGCTATCGACAACAATGTACTTCTTTCCAAACTCCCCGAAAATGAAGTTTGCAGCAAAACTGCATATTTCAGGGAACCGAAGACAATTCTAGGTGCTTACCGGAATTTCCCTGTAATTATTGAGAATACAAGGGAGTTGTTGAGACAATGCAGCTTTGAATTTGAATTTTCGACACCTAGAAATAGGAAACACTATACAGGCAGTAAAGCGGATGACCTTAAATTATTGACACGGTTGGCTTATGCAGGATTGGAAAGAAGATATGGCAGAACGAATGAGCAGGCGACCAAAAGGATAGAAAAGGAATTAAAGGTGATCGATGAACTCAATTTCAGTGGGTACTTTTTAATTACCTGGGATATTATCCGTTATAGCAACAGCATGGGCTTTATGCACGTCGGGCGTGGGAGCGGAGCCAATAGCATCGTTGCATACTGTCTTGGGATAACCGATATATGTCCGATTGAATTGGATCTCTATTTTGAACGCTTTTTAAACCTCAATCGAAAAAGCCCGCCGGATTTTGACATCGACTGGTCCTGGCAGGAAAGGGATATTATTCTGGACTACATCTTCAATCGTTACGGTAGAGAGTTCGTGGCATTTTGTGGAACCAATGTAGAATTCAAGTATCGTTCTATTATCCGTGAGGTAGGTAAGGCATTTGGGCTTCCTAAAGAAGAACTGGATCAACTGTCAAAAAATCCTGAAAGGGTATTTCAGGATGAGGTTATACAAAAAGTCCAACAGTATGGTAAGCTGATGGAAAAATTTCCAAACCAACGCAGTATGCATGCCTGTGGTATTCTGATTTCTGAGGAACCACTGACTAATTTTACTGCTTTGGAAATGCCTCCAAAGGGGTTTCCCATTGTTCAATGGGATATGCATGTCGCTGAGGACCTCGGATTCGAGAAATTTGATATCTTGTCCCAGCGGGGGCTTGGTACAATCAATGATACAGTCAAACTTATTGAAGAAAAACGCGGTATTAAGGTTGATATTAAAGATACAGCACTATCCAAAGATGAAAGTAGATGTAATGAGTATTTGGCTCAAGGACATACAATAGGTTGTTTTTATATTGAGAGTCCTGCCATGCGTGGACTGTTACGAAGACTGAAATGCGATAACTATAAAGTACTTGTTGCTGCATCTTCCATCATACGTCCAGGAGTTGCGCAGAGTGGCATGATGCGTGAATATATTTTCAGGCATAACAATCCAGATAAGTTTGAATATTTCCACCCAGTCTTTGAAGAGCAATTGGGGGAGACATACGGCATTATGGTCTACCAAGAAGACGTGATAAAGATTGCTCTGCACTATGGTGGCCTAGCAGCGGCAGACGGTGATATCCTGCGAAGAGCAATGAGCGGAAAAGGTAGGTCATTAAGTGCACTTCAAAAAGTGAAGGATCATTTTTTTGCATCTTGCAGGGAGAAAGGACACCCAGAGGAGCTGAGCAGGGAAATTTACAGACAGATAGAATCATTTGCAGGCTATTCGTTCTGTAAAGCCCACTCGGCTTCCTATGCGGTGGAGAGCTACCAAAGCTTATATTTAAAGGTATATTACCCATTGGAGTTTATGGTTTCTGCAATAAACAACATGGGCGGATTCTATCGAACTGAAGTCTACGTGCATGAAGCAAAGATGTCCGGTGGTAAGATAATGAATCCATGTGTTAACAAAGGGGAATATGAGACGACTATCTATGGGAATGAAATCTATCTGGGATTGATGTTATTGGAAAAAGTTGAATCAAGACTGGCCATTGAGATACCAAAAGAGAGGAGAAGAAACGGAGATTATAGATCCTTGGAAGATTTTATAAAACGGATTTCTGTTGGAATTGAAACACTGCAAATATTGATTTTTATCGGGGCATTCCGTTTTACAGGTATTCCGAAAAATGAACTGCTTTTAAAAGCAAGAGTGTTATTGGGGGACTTTAAACCCGAACGGAACTTGCAATCGTTATTTGAAGAGCCTATAAAGGATTTTAAATTTCCGGAGCTAAAAAGAAATAGATTTGAGGATGCATTCGATGAAATAGAGATTCTTAGTTTTCCGGTTTCCTGTACTCCATTTGATCTGTTACAGACAAAATATAGAGGAACCGTGATGGCAAAAGATCTTACCGATCACCACAAAAAGGAAGTGAAGATGCTTGCCTATCTGATCTCACGAAAACATGTGCCTACAAAAAAAGGAACCATGTTCTTCGGAACTTGGATCGATGTGGAAGGGAACTATTTTGATACGGCACACTTTCCTGACTGCCTTGAAAAATATCCTTTTCAGGGTGGGGGATGCTATTTATTACTAGGGATAGTAGAGGTGGACTTTCACTTTCCAACAATCACGATTACCAAGATGGCAAAAATGCCCTTTATCGCAGATCCGCGTTACTCACACGATGAAGAAAAGAAATACGAGGCGCAGGCGAAGATTAGGGAAGATGTCAGTATGACCTTCAGGGCTCCTTATCCACAAGAACATGAAATTGGTCTACCGAGAAATAAAATGGAATAATAGAGAGAAATTGTTTTTTGTTGAATTTCTCTCTATTAGTTTATTGAGTAATGTTATTTAAGAATTGGATTTTAAAATAAATATTCCATCCTCTTTAAAGAAACGTTCAACAACGTATTTTTCAAATGATTCTGGAAATTTACCATATCCAGTTGTTAAAATAACTTGATATGGCTTGATTGTACCATCTTCCTGTTCTCCAAGCTTGATGGCTTCCTCCAGAAGTTCAAGATTTTGATTCAGATGCGCAGTATCTATTCCTGAGTCCTCGGGAGTATCAATCAATAGGAATCTAGGATGTTTAACCGAAGGAAGCTTCAGAGCTAAAGAGAGAATGGAAAAATAATACATTAAACGTTTGGGCACATCGCTACTATTAGCTTTGTATTCCTTATTGTCTATAAATGGCATATAATCTTCATCAATAAATGCCTCTTTGCTTTCGTAAGATGATTTACCTAACAAATCATTATAAACTTCATTAAACATTCCAATGGTCTCAGTGTTGTTTTTGTCGTAATCGGCTTTGGCTCTATTCAGGCTAGCCTGTGCAATTCCAAATGCTTTATTCTTTTCATCAAAATCGTCTTTCAGTTTTTTGAGCTGCACACTGTTTTTTAGATCGAATATTATTTTAAGGAGCTGTTCTTTAGAATTAATTATTTGTTCATTTAGAGTATCCACCACGGTTGAATTCCCCGCAAACTCTGCGGTTCCTATAACAGTTTTGAGCTTTTCCTTATAATCATCAATAAGGCTTATGTTTGTTTTAATTTGTTCACTTATCTGCTGAGCTTCTTTTTCATAAGTTTCTTTCGCCAGTTCAATTGCTGTGATGCTTTTCTGCTTATGGGCAAGAATATCTTTGTACTCACTAGAGTTATAGACAAACTTTTCATAGTCATCGTCTTTAAATTTCGATCCACAAATACAAGCGCCTTCCACTGTTTCTTTTTTGTTCATACAGAACGGACAGACTTCCATCGAAAAGAGATCCAGCTTGTCATGCGTGAAAATAATTTTTTGAATCTGGTGTATTTCCTGCAATAATCCTTCATGCAGTTGAGTGACCTTTAGTTTCTCATTTTGCAATTTACTCAATAAGATTCTATCTTGGGAGTTTTTTAATTCTAGGTCGATCAGCTGTAATTGTATGTTGGACAATTCTCCAATTTTATCGTCGACAGTTGTGTTTACCTTCAGGTAATCATTACGTTCAATCTCAAGCCTTTCTAGTTCGGTGTTTTTTTCTAATCTGAGTGCGTCTAATTTTTCATAATCTTCAACGATCTCATGATTTGATTTATAATTTTCAAGTAATGCCTTAGCGACATCCCTTTTTTTCATTGCAGCTCTAGCAAGATCAAGTTTTTTAAAATAGTCAGCGGAAGAAATTCCGAGTAGGATCTCAAAAATAGATTTTCTGACAACTATAGAGTCTGCAACGAAATTCTCAGCAACGGGTGATTTGTAAATCTTACGCGGTTCAGTGTTCTGATCGTAGTTTAGGAGTCTAAAAAGATCATTAAAATTAAAATACCAGTGAGTTGCTCCAAGATATAGCTCAAAGACAGGTATATTAAGCTTTTTCAACAACCAGTCAGAGAAGATGACGTTTCCATTTCTGTTAACAGGAAATACTTCCGTAGAAATTCCATCATCCACGAATATTTCAGATTGATTGATAAATCGCTTTATCGAATATTTATTCTGATCAATCAATATCTCCAACTGTACATAGTTATTTTCATCTTCGATAATCAATGAATATCGTGCATCATCGTTATCGTCGTCAAAAGGTTTAATTTTGCCTCCTAAAGCATATTCGATAAAATAACTGAATGTACTTTTACCCGAACCATTGTCGCCAAGAATGATATTAATCCCCTCGTTTAATTCAGGAGATTCATACGAATACTTTTCCCCTGAATAAATTACCTTTTTAACTATTAAACTTCCCACGTCAATATATTATTATTTTTAAATATTTTTTCTACGAGCTTCGCAATTGTTATACTTCTGACACCGGTAGTCATAGTGCTTCTTAAATCTTTAACGTTTTGCGTCTCTTTTTCAAAGATCCGCTGATCTAAAAATTCCGGTGGAATTTGCTCTTTATTCAGCCATAAGTCGATTGTTCTTGAGGATTGATTTATTGATACACGTATTAAATTTTTATTTTTTAGTATAATAACTAAATGATGCATCAGTTTTTTCTTTATTTGTGCCTTCACATAGATGTCCGCTAATTTTTGCTGTTCAAAATTTTGGGGTATACCACCCTCATTCACAAAGTCGACCAAATAGGCAATCTTTCTGAAATCCCTAAATCTTGTAGCTTCCGATGTACAATCGAAAGAGTTTAGCAATAAAATAGTACTGTAAGCTAGATAATTGTAATCCTCTTTCTGGATAAACATCAATCTTTTTTTTGCTGAGTTTCTACTTTGCATATAAACCTTCTTTATCAAATGAGAGGTAACATTCGTTTATCAAATCCAAGACAATCTGCCTTATTAGTTCATCATCAAGAACAGGGTATAAATATTTTTTTGATTTTGTTTCCAATATTTTTATACCTCTTTTGGTAAATTTCTCAATAAGTTTATTTATCTGGTCGGAACTTAGAATTGCTTCTTGGTTTTCTTCGATAAAATCTTCTAATTCTTCCTGACAAGCTTCAAATATTCTAAATTTTATTGCGCTCATATCTCTGTCTAAAATGCTTGAAAGCTCAGACTTCCCTAGGGCGAGCTGACGGCATAGTCTATTAATTTTTAGCTGAGAATATTCACTATTTACGATCTTAATTTTTTCAATCAGATTCCTTTCGTCTGTTACTTCAAGTTCATCAAATTGCTGGCTCGCCCAAGTATCACCGAGAGAATCTGCAATGATATCGGTGAGCTCCATTCCGATGAGCGCAGCTATGTCGGTCATTTCACAACATTTAATATCATCATTAATTGCATCATCTCCTTTGACACTTTTGAGAATACCTATAAGGTGTAGGCCCGTTCCATTCAAAATAAAGGCTCCACTTCCAGACAATCCTTTGGCGTCATCTGCTCCAGCTTTAAAGGTGTCTTTCTCCGCTAAAGTGATTCGAAACTCCTTACTAGAAATTTCATTAAGAACTCTGCTCTTAAAAGTTCTGCATTCATTCTTCGACACAGATTGGAACCCCGTAAAATGGACAGGATTATCTATTTTAAATGTAGTGGATGCTAAAATAATCGGGAAGGTACTATCAGGATCACTAAAATTTGCTTTTATGACTACCCAATCATCCTGCTTACAAGAGCCAACAATCTCTATAATTTCAATTTTTGAAAATGGTTTATTGAATGCCGGTTGCTGTTCAATAACGATTTCATGTAGCTTAACGTCTTGGTCATTGTCACCGTATATACAGTGGTAAGCTGTTATAACGAAGAATCCTCCTTTGCCTTTAACCAATGCACCTGTACCGTGATTCACAATCTTTTCATCAACAACAATGGTGATCCTAACACATGGCTTATTTAAAAGTTCTTCACTCATTTTCAAAAACGTTTATATTTTCAATCATTTGCCAATTTCCCAACGCCCTATCTTCATCATTTACAAATTCTCCCGCTTTCATCCGAATCTTTTCTTCTTTATGGTTAAGGTAGATCTTCCGCAGATTAGGATAACATTTCTCCACTCTATAAGGATGGTGGATTATTCGGGCAATGGTTTCTCTATCAGGATGTGTGTGATCGGAATTTCCTCCATTAGTAGATATTATATAGTTATCACAATCTAATAGATCAAGCAATTCATTTGTTGTATTATTTTTACTTCCATGATGTGAGACCTTCACGTAGTCTACAGATAATCTATTATTTTTAGAGTATCCCTTTGATTTAAGCGTTTCTACAATAAAATGTGGGTGAGCGTCCCCCAGGAACAATACCGACATATCAAAAGTCTTGAAGATAAAAGCGATGGATGAGCTATTTGAGATATCCGTCATTATTTTTTTTTCTGGAGTGTCATCCTCTTTGGCTAGATCAGGAAGTGATCCACGACTAATCTGGGAGGGTGCTACTGCCGAAATTGATAAATCTTCCAGTTTTTTGTTATATTCGTCACTTAGCGAGGGCCATTTCTTATAAAGCTCCTCAAGGATTTCAGAAGAAGGCGAAATAATTTCTATTTCTACGCCGTCCGGTAGTTGAGGAATAGTTCCAACAACAACCTCGTTAACCCATTTATTTGTTACTTCGCCTTTATCGATAAGAAGTTCTTCAAATGTTTTTGCTTGTGCAACACTTATGTTTTCTCCTGATGATATAAATTTAATGTTTTTGGAGTTGAACCAATATTTTCCTATGCTTTTAGGATCAAAATGCTCACTTTTTATAAGCTTAATCAGTCCAGCTATATGATCGGAATCTATATGAGTAAGAATAACAATGTCGATGAAAGGAATTTTTCTAACTTCCTTCCTTAAGACCTCGTCATAAGTTTTAGCCGTTCCACCATCAATTAAAATATTAAATGGTTTTTTCTGACTGTCGAATGTTTTAATAATAATAGAGTCGCCATGGTGGGCTGGTAAAACTATTACTTTTGTCTTATGTTCATTTTTTAAATCGTGTTCCACTAAAAAATAGAGTTAATATGGTTATATCAGCGTTGTAAAATAATGATAATATTTTATTCGAACAAAATATTAATCTATAATATATAAAATAATTGACTCCTTTTATATAAGTGTTGCTATAACACGTGTTGGAAATTGCCTGGAACACTTCCTTTTTTTATTTAGTAAAAAATATCTAACTTTACATAACATTCGCCAATAGCCTTGATATGACATCCAGATTTAAGATCGATGAAAAGGCACTGCTTCTCCAATTTCAAAGCGGTAATAAATTGGCATTTGATCAGATTTTTCGGCTATATAAACCATCACTGACCTTTTTTGGTAATAAGATCTTATTAAATTATTCTCAGATAGATTCCCAGGAACTTGTCCTTGATATTTTCATGAAACTATACGAAAAAAGAGCATCATTTGAATCTCTACAGAGTATAAAAGCATTTTTATATATTTCGACAAAGAATATTTGCCTGAATGCAATCGAAAAGGAAAAAGTTAGGCTGAAACGAATAGATACCTATTTGCATAATTTTGATGAAGCTGAGGACAATGTTCTAAATAAAATTGTCCAAACAGAAGTGTATCAGGAACTGTACCAAGCTCTTGAACTGTTACCTGAACAGTGCCGGATCATCATGCTGCAATTGTTCGAAGGCAAAACTGCCAAGGAAATATCAGAAGAACTTTCAATTAGTGTCAGTACCATCAACAGCCAGAAAGCCAGAGCAATTTCGATCCTGAGAAAACACATCCCTGGTGCAGGAATCGCACTTTTATTACTTTATTTCTAAAATTTTCATTTTTTTTCAATTTCTTTTGGACAAACACGATCACTTTCCTGTTTCTATATAAAAAAGGAACCAATGGAAGAGCGTAGATTTAATGAAGAACTTACAATAGTACCATTGCTTGCAAAGCGTGCAAGGGGAGAAGATCTTACAGATCTGGAGCAGCAGGCAATTAAGATATGGCTTGCGAAAAGCAAATCGAATCAGGAGCTGTTCGATGAACTACAAGATCCACAACAGGTAGGCGAGAATCTCGCTGATTTTGCAACGGCAGATTCTACCACGGAAAGTAGTCTGGAGAAGCTGCACATCCTATTGGATCAACGTGAACGTAGATCTGCCCAAAAGCGAAAAGGTTGGTTTACAGCTATTGCTGTTGTGCTTGCTGTTGCGGTTTCTTCAATGTTCTATATAAATTATCAGTCAGATGGTAAACCAGATCGTACAGGGTCACCTACAATAGCTACTGATATACTACCAGGGACAGATCAAGCTATATTAATTTTTGATAAAGGCGAAACGATCCAATTAAATAGCCAAGCTATTGAGATTGATAATAAAGGCACCTACTTTGCTGACGGCAAAGCCATAGCATCAGACAGTATGCAATATGCGACGCTTTCCACACCCCGTAAAGGAAAATCCAAGATTACACTTCCAGATGGCACGAAGGTCTGGCTCAATGCGGAGTCATATCTAAAATTTCCTTCGCGGTTTCCCTTAAAAGACCGTATGGTGGAATTGAACGGGGAGGGATATTTTGAGGTAGCACATGACAGTAAGAAACCATTTATTGTGATCAGTAATGGACAGCAGGTTAAAGTTCTTGGAACCAAATTCAATATCAATGCCTACGAAAACGAAGTTTCTATCCAGACTACGCTGGTCAGCGGCAAAGTTGAACTCACCAATTCGCAGAACACTACACCGGTTATACTAAAACCGGGTCAACAGGGAGAGCTTTTTTCGCTCTCTTCCGTATTTCTTGTTAATAATGTGGACACCGAAGCTTTTACTGCATGGACAAGAAATGATTTCCAGTTTAATGGTATTCCTTTAAAGGAAGTCTTTAGGCAGCTTGAACGCTGGTATGATATTGATGTGGATTACAGTCAGGTTCCTACTATAACAGTACATGCCACAATAAGCAGAGAAAAGAAATTATCCTCTGTTCTATATACATTGGAACAGATTACCAACTTAAAATTTGACGTACAGAAAGGAAGGAGGCTTACCATTATCAGATAAAAACGAATTACTGTTTCATATGTTGGCCTGAAAAAAGAAGCCGGAGTGTTCGAGCACTCCGGCAATCGGGTCTATATACAAAAGTTTTGAGCAACTAAATACAAACAAACCCTACAACAAATCTATGAAAAAAGATCATTTTTCCCACAGGGAAAACATACCCATCTCAATGGATATGTTTTCGAGGAGAAATCTGCTGCGCATAGGCATAAGGAGCAGTCTGTTCTTTATGCTACTCGCCAGTGGAACAGCCGTCAAGGCACAGCGTATCAGTCTGTCGCTGCAAAAAGCACCGCTGACAACTGCTATTGCGGAAATCCGTAAAGCGACGAAGTATGATTTCGCTTATAATGACGACCTATCAAAAAAGGTAGGACCGATCACGGTCGATTTAAAAAATGCCACATTGGAGGAGACCCTAAGAACACTCTTCAATAACAAACCCATTGCATTTGAAATTGCTGACGGTATCATAATCCTAAAGGAGCGGAAAACTACCAATCCGAAGAATGTTCCCAATTCAAAAAAAAAGGGAACAATAGAAATCATCAGAGGCAAGGTCGTCGATGAACACGGCAATCCTTTGGTTGGTGCCACTGTTCAGGTCAAAGGAAAGGACTTTGCCACAAAATCAGATGTAAACGGAAATTTTGAAATTCCTGATGAGTATACCGATTCCATATTGCAAGTATCCTATTTAGGATTCGGACAAAGAGAAGTCAATACAAGATCAGCAGCTAACATTATTCTTACATCAAATACAAACCTGATCGAGGAAGTATCTGTAACAGCCAGCAGTGGTTACCAGAGTATACCGAAGGAGCGGGCAACAGGTTCATTTTCCAAAGTAGACAATGCTACTTTCAATAGACAGGTTTCAACCGATGTGATCAGTAGACTAAAAGGTATAGCGCCTTCAATACTATTCGACGAACGTTCCAGCGTTCCCAGACTTACCATTCGTGGTCAGGCTACGATCTTCGGGAATGACCAACCCTTGATTGTGGTTGACAATTTCCCTTATGAGGGCGATATCAACAATATCAATCCGAACGATATCGAAGATATAGACATACTAAAAGATGCAGCAGCTGCTTCCATCTGGGGCGTTCGTGCCGGTAATGGTGTGATTGTCATAAAGACTAAAAAAGGACAATCAGACCAGCTCATGAATGTAGGATTTACCACCAATGTGACGATAGGACAGAAGCCCGATCTCTGGTATATTCCCAAGATAGCATCCACAGATTTTATTGACATTGAAAAGATGCTTTTTGAGAAAGGATTCTATAATAACATCATCAGCAATACAGCTTCAAATAGACCCTACTCACCAGTTGTTAGCATTCTGAATGACCAAAAAAACGGAAAGCTGACAGAAGAACAGGCTACAGCCCAGATTGATGCGCTAAGACAATACGATCTACGAAACGATATTAATAAGTACCTTTATCAACATAGTATCAAACAACAATATGCTTTAAATCTGAATGGAGGAACAAAAAAATATACCTATTACTTCTCAGCAGGTTTTGATAAAAATAGAGATTCAGAGAAGGGAAACGGATTTAGTCGGGTAAGCTTAAACAGTAATCAAGTTTTCAGACCGATTGAAAAACTAGAAATATCCACAGGACTCTCCTATAACCAAAATAATAGATCTACCTCCAATGTAGTTTCCATGTTAACCAATATGGGACAGGAAATGATGTATCCTTATGCAAGGCTTGTTGATGACAATGGTAGTCCGGCTGTAGTTATTAAAGATCATAGTGTATTATTGAAACAGCAAGCGCTAGGTGCTGGACTGCTCAACTGGGATTTTGTACCACTTTATGAACTGGATTATCAGGATAATAAGTTAAAGCAAGCGGAGATAAGATTTAATACAACAACCAAATATACATTCTTACCATATTTATCTGCTGAAATTCGTTTCCAATATGAGAATCAACAAACCAGACGACGGAATTACTATAGTCAGGATAGTTATACAATGCGTGACCAAGTTAATAGATATACAACATTTACAAATGGAGTAGTAATGACCCGTAATATACCATTGGGTGGCAGGCTAGATAATACCAGTTCTGAACTCAGTGCACTAAATGGGCGTTTCCAGCTAAATTATGATCAGAAATGGAATAAGCATCAAGTAAATGCTATTGCTGGATTTGAGGTAAGGGAAACAAAAAGTAATGGCATTAGCTCTCGACAATATGGCTTTGATCCTAATGTGGGGTCAAGTATTATTGTTGATTACCTTACCCGTTATCCGCAATATGGTAAAGGAGGAACTGCTTTGATTCCAAATAATGATAACTATTCAGGTATAGTTGACCGGATACGTTCATACTATGTGAATGGGGCTTATAATTATGATCTCCGTTATGTACTCTCTACCAGTGCCCGTATAGATCAATCCAATTTATTTGGGGTAAGAACTAATCAGAAATCTGTACCATTATGGTCTACTGGGTTGAAATGGAATGTTAGTAAAGAAAAATTTTATAACCTGGAATGGTTGCCAGAATTAAGTGTACGCTCCACCTACGGATATAGCGGCAATATTGACCGTACTACAACAGCATATACTACGGCACGACTATCCAGAAATAGTTATAACAGCTTACCGAACGCAGAATTAGTTAGCCCACCTAACAAAGATTTACGTTGGGAAAAGAATAGAATGTTTAATGTTGGAATAGATTTTTCTACCAAGAATTACAGATTGACGGGGAGTATTGAGTTTTTTAATCGTAAAGGGGTTGATTTGATTGGAAATGGTGACATTGACCCCACAACAGGTTTTACATCATTTAGGGGGAATTTAGCCGATATGAAAGGGAAGGGGTGGGATATCGAACTGAATTCCGTTAACATACAGAAGAATAATTTTAGTTGGAAAACCACGTCAATTTTTTCTTATGCAAAAGATGAGATTCTAAAATATAGGAGATCAACAACCATAACAAATTTTGTGACGGATAATAGTATTTCTCGGGGAACTTCACAGTACAATCCAGTTGTTGGCCGTCCGTTATTTAGTATATATAGTTATCCGTGGGCAGGCTTAGATCCAGAAACAGGCGAGGCAAGAGGTTACCTAAATGGTGAACCATCCAATCAATATACGCAGATTACAAAACAATTAGCAGAAGACCCTGAAAATAGGCTTATCTATCATGGAAATGCGCTAGCACCTTATTTTGGAGCCTTACGTAATACAGTTAGCTATAAAGGAATTGATCTGTCGTTTAATATTACATACCGTTTTGGTTATTATTACAGAAGATATTCAATTATGTATTCAGATCTATATAACAGTTATTACGCGCATGGAGATTATTATAATAGATGGCAGAAACCCGGAGACGAGCTGATTACTAACATTCCCGCAATGGTTTATCCCGGAGTAACTGTAGCAGATCAATATTACCGAAATTCTGAGGTTCTTGTTAGTAAGGGGGATCATATAAGACTCCAAGATGTAAATATTTCTTACACCTTAAATCCACAGTTTACAGGTAAGCTCCATTTCAAAAGCTTAAGGTTTTTTGCATATATAAATAATGTGGCAATACTATGGAAAGCTAATAAAGTAAAACTAGACCCAGATTTTCCAAATGCAAAACCTATTAGGACTGTTGCTATTGGTGTGAACTGTAACCTTTAATAAAAATGGCCATGAAAACGCAAATAAATATCATAATAATAAGTACCATGCTGATTTTATTTTCTGCATGTTCAAAAGACTGGCTTGAAGAAAAACAAGATATTAAATTAATAGTCCCAACAACAATTGCTGATCTGGATTTATTAATGAACTCCAATATGCTTGCTTACGATGGACGCGGAGCGTTAGAAGCATCTAGTGACGATTTTGAAATGACACAGGAACAATACAACTCTTTATGGTATGATTTTGAGCGAAAATTAATTATATGGAATATTGACGAATTCCCAAAACTTGGCACCTTAATGCATGAGGAGTGGGAGGTTGCATATTCCCAAATACAGACCTGTAATGTTGTATTAGAGGCCTTGAAGAAAATTACTAGAACTGAAAGTAATGGAATGATTTATGATCGTATTAAAGGAAGTGCATTATATCATAGATCGCGACAATTTTTGAATCTAGCGATGACTTTTTGTAAATATTATGATCCTTCAACAGCAGATAAAGACCTTGGAATTGTACTGAAACTTGAGGCCGATATAAATGAGCCTGTAAAACGAAGTACATTGAATAATACCTACTTTCGAATTGTGGAAGATCTTAAGACAGCAGCGCTTCTACTACCTGAAAATCAAATCTCGATTACTCACATTACAAAAGGAGGAGCATATGCGCTTTTAGCGCGAACCTATTTATACATGAATGACTATCAAAATGCTGCGGAGTCAGTTGAACAATCTTTGAGATATCATTCTTTATTAGATGATTATAATACTATCGACAGCAGCAGTTCTTCACCATTGCTAAATAAAAGTAAGGAACTGCATATCAGAATTGAAATGACAGCCCCCTACACGAGTACAGGATATGGATCGGTTATACCATCTGAATTATATCAACTCTACAAATCCGATGATTTAAGAAAGACTTTGTATTTTAAAATTCAAAATGGAAAACCTATATGGCGTGGAGCGTCAGTCTCTAACAATCTTACCGGTACAGCAACTGATGAGGTTTTATTAATAGGAGCGGAATGTTTTGCAAGGCTTAATAATAAAGATAAAGCTATGGAACTGCTGAATACTTTGTTGGTAAAGAGATTTAAAACAGGAACATTTATACCAATAATTGCTACTACCAATGATGAGGCACTTGATATTGTTCTCGTTGAAAGGAGAAAGGAGCTATTGAAAAGGGGATTAAGATTTCAGGATCTTAAGAGATTTAATCAAGAACCAAGATATGCTAAAACCTTGTATCGTGTTATTGGAAATGATATGTATACTTTATCTCCGAATGATCGACGTTATATTTTTCCTATTCCCCAATACATAATAAATTATAATAATATAGAACAGAACTAATTTGTTTGGTATTAAAATGAACTCTAAATGAAAAAAATATTAATTATAATTATGCTACATTTACTTGTAGCACAACTCACTTATTCTCAAAAAAGAACCTTAATTACAGGAATTATAAGTAATACCAAAGACCGTCCTATAAGTGTAACCCTTAGAATAATTGATGGAGCTTTTGCTACACGAACTACCCAAGATTATATTACTAAAACCGAGGATGGAAAATTCAGCTATGAATTTTCCTTGGAGAAGAAATCAAAAGCAACGTTATATATAAATGGTACATTGGCATTTATTCCGGGGACATTTGATGTTATCGTAAGTCCTGGGGACAGTATTCATTTTACCATACCAGATATTAAAAAATTAGGATTGATCAATATGGACGTAAGTGGTATTGGTTCAGAAAAAATAACTTTTCTCAAAAAATCTATCGAGCAAGTTTTTTCGGTGACATCTTCACAAAAAGCATATAGGTATCAGACTATGGCTGAGAGGTATTTGGATGTTGATAAAAAACTTTCTATGATAGATTCCATTTTCCTTCGTAAGACAGAGAAGGTTTCAAAGAATGATTTGAAAATCATACATTCAAAACTTGTTGACGAGACTTTGGAGATGTTGTTTATGTCCTCGATGGCCTCTTATAACGATAGTGTTAAGACATTATTTGAGAAATATATTATATCCAAGAATCGCATTTTGCCTCTCTTGGATAAGAGTGCAATAGAATACTATGGAGGGTTCCGTATTTTACCTTACTATTCCATTCTATCAAATGGAAATACTATGCAAATTAGCAGTAACGGATTTATGTATGACCATCCGATTGAATACACACATTTTGTAATAAAAGAGTTTAATCGGTATCCTATAATCAAAGACTATTTACTTTCAGACCTCGCAATTAAAATATTCCGTGACAGATGGGGTTCATCCATTTCTGATAAATTATATAAGTTATATATAAAGAATGTGGACAAGGTTAATCCATATTACGATCAAACAATAAAGGAATACGCATATATCCAAAATAGTTTAAAAGAAGGTAAACCATTTTATGATTTTGCGCTTCCAGATACAAACGGATTGGTACATCGCCTGAAGGATTTTAAAGGTAAAATAGTAGTGCTTGATTTTTGGTTTACCGGATGCTCAGGCTGTAAAACTATTGTACCTTTGCTTGAGAAGGTTGAAGAAGATTTGATAAAGGACAGTGTTCAATTTATTTCCATCAATGTAGATGATAAACGCTCTTGGCTTTTGGGAATAGGGAAATATTCTAGTAAACATTCACTACAACTTTACACGGAAGGTCAACGTTTCGACCATCCCATAATAAAGTTTGGAATGGTAGCTGCATACCCTACCTTTATTGTCTTAGATAAAAAAGGTAATATTGTTGGAATTCCACCATCAATATATTCGGATAAAGTGGGATTTGCACAATACATAAGAAGATTACTATAAATAAAAGTACGGCATCTTTATTAGATGCCATACCTTTGTCAATAATTCATTTCTATGGACGTCTTACGCCATTTTTGATTAATGCTGGATTGTCAGTTTTTTCTCCTGTTTCAATATTGTATTCTTGTGAGCATAATGGCCCTGAACCTTCGCAAGGATGTGCTGGGTCTACAGGCAGTCCCATTGACCCATTTGGGTTCACATAAAACTCACCTGTTGTTTCTTCATTAAGGTTACTTGCCGGAGCAAAAGAAAATGCTGCGAAACTTCCAATTGCAATAGCTGCAATTCCTAATGTTAATCTTAGTTTGTTCATAATCATGGTGCTTTTATAAATCAAAAAGCATAAACTTTTAGTTTTTTGCCTACTCTTGGATTCAGGTTTTCGGCTTCCCCTGTTTTTGTAAATTTTAGTTTTAAGTTGAAAGTGGTCTGATATTAGTGCTGTGTGGAGGGTGCTTTAAAGAAAACATGACCAGACCAATGATATTGATAGCAAGAATGATAAAGTTAAAGTACAGCTGATCATTCCAGTTTATCCAGTTAAACAATGCGATACATGAGCAGGGAATACTAGGTGCAAACTTTAAAACATATACTAGGTATCCCGTGTAAAGAACCAGAACTACCATCGAAGTAATTAAACCCAGTCTTCTCCAGTTCTTGTTGAGTAGCATAAGAATAATTCCAGCGTGTACAAGTTGCAAGATATAGGGTAGCAGATTACCACCTGAGGATAGCAAATACGCACCCCTGATCTGCCTTTCAAATGTTTCAAAATCGAAAACTTTACTAGCAAATGTATATACCCATGTGAGAATGAGAATAAATACTACTATTTCTGATATAATATTTTTGGTTCGCATGGTTTTATGTTTTTGGTTAATTGAATACGTTTTGTGAAGATCTACTGGAGATCACTATCGCATTTTTGATTTCACCAAATTTAGATTGGTATATTGGTGAAAATCAAGTTTTTGTTGTGCTTGTTCGTCATATATACGTGTTTCTTCATTTAGATACCGTGCTTTTACCATTGTCCTCTGTCTTTGGGAGGTGGGTCCTCCTGGGAAGTTTCATTGTCATTGGCGTTTGAATTGGTACTTACTGTTAGTGTGTCCTGTATATTTCTCATGGACATATTTTTATTGTTTTTTTCTATTAATGGAGGCTGTGTTTTTTCCATTTGATCCATTTCGTCCTCCCTGCAGGAGGAAAGAGTACCTATACTTGTAAGTATCATTACTAAAGAGATAATCGTTGATTTTTTCATTGCTAAATTTTTTTAAGATTATCCCGGCCGAGATTGATTAGAATTCTGAATGCAAATTATTCTTGTTTCTTCAAATCTCAAATTTATAGTGGTGCTGGAAGTTGAGCAGATACGTGCTTTATAAGTTTAGACACAGGTGTAAAAATGTATTTTCTCTTCTTATGAGGTATTGATTTAAACATTTTTCATTTCAGTCTTATTTTTGATGTTTTTTTATTGTAGGAACAAAATAATTCTGTGTCTGTTCGCATAAATACGTGCTTGTACGTAAAATATACACTTGTAAGTATTTGGTAGATAATGCTTTGTTATTTTTATGATGATTTTTTGTATATCTCTTCACAAATCATTCGATTTTGGTAAATTTTTATAAATTTATTACAGAATATTAACCATGATAATTCTACCGAGATTATATTTGCTTATTATAACACTTTTTTTGTGCGAATTTGTTTATGCACAAAATGAAAATCTTAGTGACTATTATCTGATTCAGCGTAAGTATGAAAATCGTCTGGAAAATGATTCGACAGTAGTGCCGCTGGTTAATGTTTTTATAAAAAAAGCGAAGTCAGAAAAGAATTACGAAAAACTGTTTTTGGGATACAAAGATGCCCTGTTATTTTCACCTGATCCCAGCATTAAACTAAAATATGCGGACAGCGTTATTAGTGTTGCAAGATTGACCAAGGATGAGTCCATGCTCAGTAATGCTTACATGAATAAGGGAGTAGTTTATTACTTTAACCTAAAGCAGTACAATTTAGCATTGGACCAATACCTGATCGCATATAAGTTAGGTGAAAATGGGAAAGACCTATTCCATAAAAATAGATTACGCTACCATATCGGTATTGTCAAAAGTTATATAGGTTATTACAAAGAAGCATTAACTGAATTCAAGGCTGCAAATCAATTTTTTGAAGGGCAGACCAAACTTGATATTCACCCCAATCTGATGTTTAATTACCAAAGGGGCTATTATAATAGTCTACATCAAATGGCGATATGTTACCGCAATCTAGGGAATTTTAAGGCGGCGGATTCAATTGTGACACTGGGGCTGATGGAGACCTATAAAAACGTTGATTACAGACAGGAGTATGCATATTTTCAGAAAGAAAAGGGAATAAATCGATATTATCAGAATGATTTTAGAAAAGCAGTTTCGATGCTGAATGGTTCGATCGGACCTTTAGTTGCAGTTGATGACTTTGCCACGCTCTCAATCATCTTTTCTTATGTGGGAAAAGCAGAACTGAAAATCGGAAATACTGATAAAGCGATAAATTATTTTAAAAAAGTAGACTCCATTTTTAATAAACATACTTTTATGGTTCCTGAATTGAGAAGTATGTATGAAGTTTTGATAAATTATTACCGTACTAAAGGGCAACAGGATGATGCAATATATTATACCCAACAGCTGGTAAAAGCTGATAAGAAAATCAATAAAGATTTCTTGTATCTATCTTCAAATGTACATCGGGAATATGATGCCAAAAAATTGCTAAAAGAGCAGTCAAAATCTATTAGAGATAAACATCTGACACTTTTTATAGCTGTTCTCCTTTTCTTGATCGGCCTAATTTTTATCATATTTCGGACGATCCATAAACGAAGGAAAAGCAAGCTTTCAACTTTCTCCAAGGAAGAAAATGATATGAAGGGAAATCATAGGATAGAAATTGATAAGGAAACTGAAATGCACATATTAGGAAGGCTGGATGAATTTGAAAAGAAGCACGAATTTACTCAAGAGGGAATTAGCCTCAAAGAGTTAGCTGGTAAGTTTGAAATCAGTCATAGTTATCTTTCACAGGTTATTAACGAACATAAAGGAGTTCCTTTTAAGCGCTATATGATTGAATTGAAAATAGGTTATATCACAGAGAAGCTTTTAAATGATTCTAAATATCTTAAATATACTACGGAAGCTTTATCGAAGGAGTGTGGAATACCTTCGCGGAGCAATTTTTCAAAATGGTTTTTTGAGATTAATGGAATTCGTCCGACTACATTTATTAAAAATAGATCAGAAACTTTGGAGATTCCCCAGGAGAAACATCAGATATCGTAAAATTACGGATAAAAAATAGGGATTTTCCTAATGCTTCAAATTTTTAGGCAATGTATTTTTATTACAATATAAAACCAGAGGAAGAAAGTTAGGTTAATTTTCATATTGCAACATTGAATGTGGTCGCCAGAT
The DNA here is from genome assembly GCF_001684975.1 of Chryseobacterium artocarpi. Taxonomy (GTDB): domain Bacteria; phylum Bacteroidota; class Bacteroidia; order Flavobacteriales; family Weeksellaceae; genus Chryseobacterium; species Chryseobacterium artocarpi. Next base: position 313,840 of record NZ_MAYH01000001.1, read on the forward strand.
ATCTAGCTAAATCTAGGTCTGGCGTTATTTTTTTCTGGTTTTACGAAAACCCATAAGGTTTGTAAAAGATAAATCTTTACATTACTGAAATGCAAAAGTCGTAGAATTACGACACTTTTTAAAATAATGCCTAATTCATTTGTACGTGAAATTCAGAGGTAATATATTGCATCACTAAATCAATAAAAAAACTTATGAAAATAAAAACCGATCGATCAAAAATAGCACTTTCTGTAAGTAGCTAGAAAATGTTTTAGTTCTCTACTAAACACTATCCGAACTTTTATCTATCCAGTCACGAAAGTAAATATTCTGCGGAGACTACCATTTACTGACTGCGATTTGACCTAAATAGTCTCATCCTATCTGGAAGCTATTCCAAAACATAATCAACACAACCGAAAAAAATTATGTCATGTTTAAAGATGATAAGAATCTTTCCAATAAAGGAGTAGATTCAACAAAAGGTGATATAGTCAAAAATATCCAGGAAGCAGTAACGAATATTCCAATTTCCAATAAAACGCTGTCAACCATCAAAACGGCAGGTAGTATGGCTCAAAGTTTTATGAACCAGCCTTTGATCCCTACGGCTCCAACTGTAGTGCAAAATAAGGTATGGTCTGAGCAGCCCACGTCAAAAATTTTCAATGCGCAGGCGATCCCTGAAAGTGCGATCGCCGGAATAAACCGTGTAGTTCGCCTCGATATTCATGTTGAAGGAAAAGCAATTAAATATTTCAAGCATTTTAAATTGATTCAGAGTGCTATGAAACATCATGAATTTGAACTTATTCTCGCTCATGACACTCTAGGGAATCCTGAGAACCACAATCTTGAAGAAGCGCAGAATCTTCTGGGCAAAAGGATTACGATCGTATTTAAATATAAAGATATTGAAGAAGGTCCTGAAAGAAATTTTGTGGGAGTTATTACGGAGGTTGGATTTAGCCAAGAAAAAGGTAGCTTGGGAAATCTTGTATTGTCGGGCGCAAGCCCAACAATATTGCTGGATGCAGCACCCCATATTCAAAGTTTTGGCGGGGCTCAGCCTATGAGTCTGAATAGCATCGTTAAGGAAGTGATTCAGCAAGGTTTAGGACAAGGGAAATTTGATTTTAGAGTGGATGCAAAACAGGGTAATGTTCCTTACAGTTCTCAATATGAAGAAACTCATTATAATTATTTAGCAAGGATTGCCGAGGCTTATGGCGAACAATTCTTCTATGATGGTGAGGTACTACACTTTGGTCAACTACCTCCACAGGAGAAGCCTGTAAAGTTGACCTACGGTAGTAACCTGACTGATATTAAGGTTAAAATGAAGGCTCAACATGTTAATCCTTCATTTTATGGTTATAACAGTAGTAAAAATGAGAAATTTAAAGGTGCTAATTCAAAAATCAACCACACTTCTGATATAGCAAAACGGGCTTACGAGATTTCTGAAAGAATATTTCAAACGCCATCCTTAAGGGTAGCTCCAATAAGGGCATCTTCTTTTATGGATATTGATGCTTCCCAAAAAGGAACAGCTGGCAGTAAAGCATCAGAAGTTTTTATTACTTCTGGAAATACAACCGTTCCATTTCTTTATCCCGGCTGTATAGCTGATATTGAAATGAGGAAGACAGATTCTTCTGAAACATCTTATTTTACCAAGTTAATGCTTATTGAAGTGACCCATGAAGTGGATGCGAGGGGTTACTATGACGGTTCATTTCAGGCAATAGCTGCAGATACTGGTTATATTCCAAGACCAGAATTTACTATTCCTGTTGCAGAACCACAATTTGGGAAAGTGGTTTCCAATACAGATCCAGAAAATCAGGGGCGCGTACAGGTTCAGCTCGACTGGCAAAGTGGACAGGACACTACCGAATTCATTCGTGTGATGTCACCAGATGCAGGAAGTAGCGAGAAAGTTGGAAAGAACCGTGGTTTTATGTCTGTCCCAGAAGTTGGAGATCAAGTTATGGTCAATTTTGTTCACCTTCACCCAGACAGACCCTTTGTTATGGGAGGCATGTATCATGGTGCCATTGGTGTTGGTGGAGGAGCAGGTAATAATGTCAAGAGTTTAAGCAGTAAAAGTGGTCATATAATCGAATTAAATGATGGTGGAGGAATTACAGTAAAAGATAAAGGAGGGAATAAGATTCATGTGGATGGTAGTGGGAAAATCACCGCGCAGTCCTCTTCTTTGAATTCAACAAGTGTGGGAAAAGGTGGTGAATCAAAGATGACAATGGATAGCGGAGGTAATATTACATTGGAAGGTAAAACCAAGATTGAATTTAAAGTTGGTGGGTCATCAATTATTTTGACTGAAAATGGGATTTCAATTGATGCTACTAAAAATAGTTTTACCGCTAAGTCCAATATTATTACTGGAAAAAATCATATAACTGGAGGTGACACAAAGATAGACGGAGGAAACGCATTTATTAACTAAAAAACAGGAAGAATATGATGTCTTGGAATTTAAATGATAATCGCCCTAAGCTATTGTTTAAGGAACCATTTTCTACGAAATATACTTTGCATATTACCACCAGTATACTATCAGGTGGGATTGAGTTAAACTCTAAAGCGGAAATTCGATGGCAGGTTGATATTAAAAATATTAACGACAAAGGTGAAGCTGATCTTAATATTATCACTCTTCATCATAGGTTGCTAGAGAATAATTCTCCGATCATTAGTGATATGTCGGGGATTAGTAATGTATTTGCTTCCATGTACAATGAAATAGAAGTACAAGTTGATTCAACTGGTAAAATATTGAAAGTATACAATCTTGACACCATTAAAAAAAAATGGAGTTGGGTCAAAAAGGATATGGAGGCTCTGCTGGAACAAAATGAAGGTTTTAAGGACATGATATTAACAAATGATGAACTTTATTCTTCAAGTGAAAAAATTCAAATGGCTATTGAAGCAAATGAATTTTTCGAAGTTTATTTCAATCATTTCTGGGGAAGATCACTTCCTGGGGGAAAAAGTAATATTAATAAGTTTAACCTATTTAGTACTTCACCTATAGAATGGCGTTATGATTTCAGGTCGGTTCACAACAGTACTTTAATGGATGATGTTAAATGTGTCAGGATAAAAGGGACACCGGTAACAATCATCGATAAGAATTGGGTGGGGAATGCTTATTCAGCGTTTGCTCATCTACAACTAAAGAAAACTGTTCCGATTCTTGAAGATAAAGCCGAATATTTAGTAACCTCATTTGGCAAAATTATACATGCAAGTATCAAACGTCAGGAAATTGTTGATCCAGAATTATTATTTGCAAAGTATAGTTACGAGTTGTTCACTGAAGATAAGAATGAGCTTGATCCATTTAAAGAAAGTGTAAACGGATAATCAGAGCAATTATGAAAAAGAGCGTAAAAGGTATACTTATGCAATCGCAAGATTATAAAACTATTTGGTCTATATCTCAGACTTTTATTCTTAAATCAGCAAAAAACATAGGTGATACACGTGACGTCCTACAAGTGGGAATTGCTTTGGTAAATATGCAAAATAAAATCAGAGTAATATGTCTGAATAGAAGAATAATACAAACCCGAATAGAGTAGCTATGTATGGGAAATAAAATTATTACAGAAAAAGATTTTTGGGTTTGTAGTGGCGGGCTTATGCCAACTCAATTCCAAAGTACCCAACCTTCAACAAAAAGGAAAGACGGTGCAAAGTATATCACAAAAGTAGATACTGCAACAGTAAGTTTTGCAGACTTTAGCTGTAGGAAGTTAATGTTGATTATGGCGATATTGGCAGCATTAGTTGCTGTAGCAACGGTCGCGACGGGAGGAGCGGCTCTAATAGCAATTGGTGCAATTGCAGGAGCCGCTGGAGCGGCTTTTGGTGCCGTTTTGGGAAGTCTTTTGTGTGGCCAGATGGTTGCAAAGGTAAGGAAATGGGATGCGGGAAAAGAAAATCTTGTCATTATGGGAATTCCAGCTATAACAGGAGATCATCAAATGACCTGTCCGTTGTTTGGTGATAAAATTCTTTTCGCTCCCGAAATTAAAACTTGGGGACAAGCAATCGCAAAAGGCGGAGCAAATCTTATTGGAGGAATTATGGAGGGAATGATGGCAGGAGCCTTGATTGGCGTAGGGGGAGCTGTTATAGGTGGTGGACGTGCTGCATTGACTTCAGGTGGTATGCGTGGACTGGGACAGGCCGGTTTAAACTTCTTAAAATCGGCTCCCTCCAATATTATGAGCAATTTTGGTCAAGGAGTCCTCAATGGTGTAGGTTTTAAGGCAATAGATGGAGCAACTGCTTGGCTGAATAAATATGGAGATACAGGTGGAGCGAGTTTTGAGGATTTTAAAAATGGTTATCGGGACTCTGCTTTTGGAGACGCAAAGGCCATAAATAATATCGTTAATACCGGAGGAAAAATGCAGGATTGGGTAGCCGTAGCGATGTTACTTACCCCAGCTCCAAAAGGCGGTAGAGGTACTAATAATAATCAGCATGCCAGTCATATTGCAAATCCTGATGGTCCCCATGGAAATCGTCCTCATCCTGATTCGGAAGGAGGTAACAGGAGAAGAGATGGGGATGAAGCCACCGCACCTAGAAGTCACACACCAGATGCACCTAACAATACTGCTAATAGGGAAGGTAATGCTTATGCTGAGGGTAGTGATGCACCTATACAGCCTCCGAAAGATCCATTTGAGGGAGCACGACAATATGAAACACCCTTTTCACCACTTTCCGCAGCGGACAGAAAAGTACTCAAAGAAAAGCTTAAGAACAGAACAATCACAAAAGAGGAATATAAAAGACTTGAATGGGATAGAAGATTTACCAATAGGAGAGCCCGTGGGGTAAGTAGATTTTGGGCCAATGAAAGAAAATTATTGCGTGATGAGCTACCTGGGACAAGGGACTGGACTCCTGAGCAAAGGCAGGATATTCTCAATGGTAAAACTCCAAAATTTGATGGTGATCCAATTGAAGGGCATCATCGATATAATGCATTAGATCATCCACATTTAGCAGATAATCCCCATAACATTTATCCTGCTACTGATAAGGAGCATTTATATAGATGGCATGGAGGTAATTATAGAAATGATACTTATGGAACACCAAATAATCCTCATTATCCGGAAGAATTTTAGTAACTTTAAATAAAAAATATGTCAAAAATAGCAATCATAATAAATAGTGATACTGTATCTCCAAAAGCACTTTTTGAACTTAAAAAAACGATTGGTACGGGCGTTGACGAAATCAAGGAGAATATTTTGGACAAAAGACCAGTTTTTGAAGGAGTTTTATTTTACAATGACCATGATGAAGTCTCTGAAAAATTGTTTAAAGTTATAGATGAACTTAAGAAAAATGATGTGCCATACTCCCTTTTTGAATTAGAGGATGAGGAGAAATATGATGTCATTGATTCTAAAAATCAGGAAATAAATGACGAAGTTTTAAGAAATATCATAGAAATGCATAATCGAGAAATTAGACGACAAGAAGACTTATAATTAAGTCATTACCCTGGGAAAATTAATGAGAGAATGCGAAGTATTCTTTCATTTTTGTGATTGAACATGAAAAGATTATGTTTTTAGACCGTTATTCTTATTTTTTAAGATTTTACTTCTACCTGTCTGTGAAATAGTAGTAATTAATTGTCTTTTTTAAATGCTTATTAATTGTAATGTTTTGAATTATATTATTCTATCAAGGAATAATACAGATTATATGATGACATTTTCGTCCATGTAATTAAGACCAGTTTGAAAATTCTTCATATATGGTGTACTTCGCTCATCTCGGTAAGGTAGAATACTTAAAAAAAGGCAATACGTTGGGAAATTGTCAAGCTTTTCGTAGATTCAATACAAAATAGTCACAATGGAATTGCTAAAGAAAATTGTAGATAAACTAAATATAGATATTAATCTCCAAAATTTAATTTTTAAAAGAGTTGCCATACCATATCATGATGATTATAATTCTGTTAATCAATATTGGTATGAGCATCCTCCATGTCTAATTCCTTTATTTTTGGGATACGGAGCATCATATAAAGGTATTATTAATCATTTTTTTATCAACAGAAAAAATACTTTTGTGGAATTAGATTTAGAATACGGTTCGATAGTTGAAACTGCATTTAATTTTAAACAACTTTCCGTATACCTAATTTTGCCGATGATTATGTCTTATGAAGGTCTTACTGAGGAAATTATTGAATTCGCTGGCAAAATAGATTTTGACAAATGTCAAGAATTAGATGATTTTTCTAATAAATATGGAGATAATACAGATTATTTTGATGAATTAGTTTATTTCAAAAATAATTTGCCCCTAAATATAATTAAAGATATGAGCACTTATAAAGGAGATTTTCCTTCTTCATATGATAATCTTAATGAATCACAGGTTATAAACTCATGTTTGTTTGAAATTTCACCTGCTGCATACGAAACTATAAAGAATAGGGTGGATATACCAGAATGGTTAATAAAGGAGACTGATAAAAAACAATTGTTTGAAAATTATATATTAAACAACCAATTGAAGGAAGCATGGCTTACATTAAATAGTAAAGGTTGGCTACTGAAAGATGTTGCTGAAGGTTTAGAAACACTAAAATCTAAAACTAATGATGAACTATTTCATTTGGTCGCTGATAATTGGATTGCAGGGTGGAGAAATTCAACTTTCTTAAATGGTAATTATTAGTTCATTTTGACTCTATAAAATTTTTTAAATTGTATTTTTTTAATGGAAAAAGATATCAATGCGAAGTCCTTGGTATACTGAGTATATCACAAACAATCCGATACTGGTTTAGAGATGGGATATTCGTTGAAGTCGATTTGTAAAATTTATTGATATGAAAAGAACATATACTTTAGAAACTTTCACAGCTTTAGATCTTAATACTAAGAGTTTTATCATTGAAGACAGACTAACAGACGATTATTATGATCGTCAAACCGAGCTATTTTCAGTGGACCTGGATACTGTTTATACAGAAGAATTGGAAAGGGAACATGATATTCTCTTTGTGGATCTAATCGAAGAACTGTCTTTAAAGTTATTTGCTGAATGTGATGTATTAGAATATGATTTTGAAAAGCGAAAGTTGGAAGTTGGTGCAGCGAATGAAGTTTTCATCAATATAATTGAAAGGGAAGGAAGTGTAACCATACGACCTGAGGACTGTTTTTTCGATCCAAAACTGAATTGATTTCACAGCAGGAATATATTATTTAGATATTTTCGAAGAAAGAAGTAAGGTATAGAGGAAATTTTTGCGGAGCACATTGGGATACGCTGTATCCCACAGACAAGCTCGCAACAGCTGAAGAAGCAAGGGGTGAAGTTGGAGTCGAAGCTGTTGCATCCGCTTTTCTGGGCAAAAGCCATAGGCTTTTGCCCGCCGGCAGTTTTTAACTGCCGACAGCAATAGGCTTCGTCTGAAAATTTTTGAGATTATGAAAGAAACCGCGATTTTCTATCATTCCGAAAAGAAAGAGATTCCAGAGCAAAGACGCTCCCATTTGTGCGAGCGATGCGTTGATGAACAGATCCTGCTTTTGAAGGGATTCAGCCATTGAACATGATGGGGTATCGTCTTCGGGTTCTGCTTCGGTCATTAGAGTACCGTACTCATAAATAATAGAGGGGAGCGTATCGAAAGTTTTGAATTTTTTAGAATCAGGTTGATTAATTTTGTCTACCGTAGCTAAAATTGCCTGCCCACTATATTTAGTGTTTCCTAGATCAAGCCAATATTTAGCACTGTCCCTTCGGTATGAATACTGTTTATTCAGTTGCTTAATAATTTCAGCAATTTCAAATCGTGATGCGACCGTATCTGTACAGGATACGTAAATTGATGCGCCTGCATTTTCGGGTATTTTTCCGTCAATATCCCTTTGAAACTTTTGTGTTTCCGCTTTCCAGTTTGTCCCAGACCACCTATTTAAACGGTTTATTATAGCTACTGATTTATTCAATCCTCTTTCAGATTCTGCAAAACGTTGTCGTCCGATGTTGGTACCGCTGATAATATCATCGTCCCACAGGTGAACCTGAAGTCCTGGGTGACCAAGTTCGATAAGGCTGTGATTAATTTCCATCAGACAGGTCATAAATTTCGAGCCAGTGCCACCAGCACCGATCACATTGACACGGATGGGGTTGACAGCGTTCAGTAATTCTTCATCCAAAAAATGGATATTTTGTTTTATGGTTTTCATTTTAATAGATCTTTAAGTTTTTGGTTTGTTTTTATGAGCATATTTTCGGGGAAACATTTTTCAGAACCGCTGAGATCTTCCCACAGGAGTACACAATTGCCATTGACAGGATTATGTTCAGCCATTAAGTGACTGAAATAGCTGTTGAAAAAGTACGTTTCCCATAATTTCATCAGTTCCTTTACCGAACCTTTTTCTTCGGTCTGAACATCCACAGATCCTAAACAGACATTACCACTTTCATTGACATTAAAGAACGGTGCATAAAATAGTGGGCTATTTAAGGTCGGTTTTCTGTTACCGATCAGCGCATAGACATTGAGGGATTTCCTGTCCGCTGTCCAGAGCATGGCAGGTGTATGGCAACGACCTGATGGAATACCAAGTGATTTCGTGAAATATAAGTTCCTGAACTGTGGCTTGGTATACCACATTATTTTATCAGATTCTGCATCAAAATACAATAGATTGGCTGGTAAAATACCATCAGATGTTAGCTTATTGGCTTTATCCTTTTCCACCGTAAGCGATTCAGCTAATTTTATGGCTTCATGCACCGTGAGTGGATGTGCATTTATAGGAGCGCCATTTTTGTCCATATCATAGTATTCCACATAAGATTCATTCATCGCACTGTTGCATCGATAGAATACCAGTGCGGAAAAGGGGCTATAATAGGTTTCAAATTGATTTGTAATATCTTTCATGACTTTCTATTTTAAAATTGTGATTCCTGCCATAGTATGATAAGGTCATTCAACCTTCCAAAAACATCTCTTTCAAAATCGAAGCTCTCAGCAGTCTCTTCTGTGCTGTGGAAAGGGACAAAAATGACAGGTTCATCGATCGAAGAATATTCCTGCAATTCATCATTTGCAGTTTGAAAGAGTTCGTTAAATAGTTCTCCTTTCACAGAAGCACAGAAGGAAACATAGTCGTCGAGCATCACCGCTCTACCGTCCTCTATTTCTTCACGGTAGATCATGGGGTGATAGTTTCGATCAATAGAGGTTTTGCGATATTTCCGATAAATGGCGTAGAACCGTTCCGCAAGTAGGAGAGAAGACCTGTCAAAAGCTGATTTCGGCTTGAATGTGCGCACACGTTTTCCAAAGCATTTTAGGTGTTCAGGATTGCTTAGAAGTCCCTTAATAAGATCTCCTATCTCTTTTGCTTCTTTAAGCTGTCTCAAAGTTCGCTTTTCTGCACCATCATTCTCTGCCCATTCTTCGAGTATTTCGTACAAACTGTTCAGATAACAGCCTTCGTTTCTGTAGTAAGGTATTTTAAGGATCTGATAAAGGTAAGCGTATACGGACAGCAATAATAATCCCACATTTTCTGTTTCCTTTTTCTGCAAGATTGTATATAAGGGAATCACAGGAATATAGAACAATGTCATATCCGTATCAAACCTGTTCTCTTTTGCAAAATAGGTAGAACCGTTATCGTGTATCAATCGGATTTCCCTCCAGTCATTGGTTATTTTTTTTAGTTGCTTTTTTAGGTCAGCCAAGGAAACAGAAATATTGGAAGGGTAGGGTATATCGTCGGTAGCTATTGGGCTAATGCCAAATTTCTCCGAGATTATGGAGAGGGACTTGTAAAAGTCCTTCTCCATTTTATCTTTATTGCAGTCTGCCACCACAGTTGATTCTAGCAGTCTTGTATAGAACCGACTATTTAAAAAGGCATCGGGAGCATTGTTGGCGGTACAGGTTTTCTCCTGTCCTTTAACAGTTCTGCCTGATCTTTTGGTCTTTTCATCCAATTGGAAAACTCGCCCAGATTGCGAAAGAGCGTAGTCTGTTCCGTAGTCTTGGGTTGTTTTATCGGTGCGTGATATTTTCGTTGCATGATTCATCTGATTTGATTTTTATGTTATCCTTTTGTACCGATCACAGTTTCAAAATAATACTGAACTGTATCGTCCTTAATTTTGGGCTGTGAAATTTTTGCCGTTGTCAATACAGGATAGTTATTTGAATAGAAGTTCAGCACAGCCTGTACGCTCCATTTTGGTTCGGGATCGCTAAGCGTAATTTCCCGATCTTTTTCCTTGAGTATGAAAACTCGCTGTAGTGTTGTCAGTATCATATCGTTTTGATTTAAAGGGTTTATTCTTCTTCGTTGTTCATGTGTTCCGCTTCTTCCAATGCAGGTACCTCCGTTCCTGTTTCCTGTTCGGGTTCAACTGTAAAGAGGTTTGACGCAAATTGCCTTTCATAAACTTCCTGTTTCGCCCTGATCGCCTTTTCATTTTCGGGATAATCCGATACTTTTGGAAGGGCAGTCCATGCTTCCTTATATTTTCCTTCTTTCTCAAGGGTTTCCGCTTTTAGCCAGGCTTCATCATATTTTCTCTTTTTTGCATCATTTTCCTTTTTTTCCTTGTCTGTTTTCTGCTTTTCCATTGCAGAGTTAGCTTCGGCTATTTCAAGCTGTTTAAGGAAATTCTCCATATTGGAGAGCAGTCCGTCAGCTTTTTGGAGCGGTTTTTTGATATGCCTGAAAAATTGTTCATCCAGTTCCTCAGCCGTAGCTGTGAGATTAAATGGGATAATCAGATTTTTGGCTTTATCGCCACAGCAGTCATTTTCAATGAATATCGAGACAACCATTGTTGTCGGTGTCGCCTTGGCAATGGTGAGCATCAATTTGCTGTTGATGTCCATTTGCGCTAGTCTGCTGAAAAAATTAGTTTCCATAATAAGTTGTTTTACGTTCGTTACTGCATTGTTTGATATAATTCTCGGAACAGCCTATTTTTCGTAGATCATCTTCATAGATCTTTAGTTCCCTGTCAATTTCCTGAATGCGTTCAGCGCCTGTAAGAAGCAGTTTGTCTGCGGTATGATCTTTCAGTGCCTTTACGATCCTTGCATAAAGTTCCCTTGTATGTCTTTTCTGATCGGAAGCCTTATTATTTTCCTCTACGAACAACTGATAATTGGATAGTACATCCATGAAAATAAAAGCTTCGATGATTTTCTTTTTCCTGAAGTTCTCCACGAAGCGGTTGTATAACCAATCGCTGAATTTGTATTTTATCGGTGTTTCCATTGTTTACGATTTAATGAGTGGACTTTTAATATTCCTGTCGTAGTTCATACGGTAGCCATTCTGTTTAATGATCTTTTCGAGGTTATCCCTCACTGATTGTAATGTTTCTGTATCCGCTGTGGAAATATTGAGAATATGGAGTGTTCCAAATCGGATTACCATATCCGCAATAATCGTCAGCGCCCTGTATTCTGTATCAATCTTTTTCTTCATCATCCTGTAAGTTTAATTTTTGTACGTAGTCTGTATAGCGTTCAGTTATTTCCTTACCTTTTCGGAAGACATCCCTGTTGTAACTGTAGTGCTCCTCGAACATTCGTATTTCCTTACCGATAAGATCAACAGTATAGCGGTAACAGGCATTAGCCCTTCTTTCACCCATCGTGCAGTGCTTTTTTATCAGGGATAATTCCCTGTCACCATTGTGAAAGGATAGTAGGGGCAATAAAATGTCCTCCACGATATAACCCTGTTCGGGTGCGCTTGATCCGTCCAGTACACAGATGAATTTTTTACCGTTACTGAGTGTGATATGCAGATTTGAACGTGTCATTTTTGTAAATTGTGGTTTAAGATTTCTAATATTACTTCTAGGTCGAACTCCGCTGTCTGATAACCTATATCCTGTGAAGTCCTGTAATGCGCAATACCTTCATAGGTGAACAGGAGCGTCTGACTTTCCATGTATTCGTTGCTTGTATACAGAAGCTCGATTTCTTCGGAATCGGCTTCTAAAAAGACGATGTCTCTGTCACCGAAAAAACATTCGTAAAATGGACGGTCACCGTCGATATATATCAGGAATTTGGCTGAGCCATCCCGATAACCGTCCTTTAGGTCAAGCCCTACACCTGCGGATCTTGCAATGGCAAATATGCGCCTTGCATAGCGGAACCATTGTTCATTGAGGATGACGATCGCAATTTCATAATTCTTCCGATTGCCATAAGAATAGGCTTTGAGCATCATTTTATCTGTCATTTTCTCTGATGGTTTCATGATGTCGGTTTTAGATCGATCAATACCAATTTCTGCACCCCGAACAGCAGATGTATAGCCTGTTTCAGCTTTAAAGCGCATTCAGGTTGTTCAGTATAGTGTATCAGCGCATGAATACTGAAAAGTGCATCATAACCGTCAAACAGTTGGTCACGGAATGTCCGTTTATTTCTGTACAGTCTTGTACCGTTTTTGGCATATCTGTGCTCAAAATCCGCTATCAGCTTATACCAAAGGTCTGCGTTAATTATCTTTTCATTCCACTGTGCATAAACAAGCGCTTTGTTTTCGGTGAAAAATTCCGCTTCCTTTTTGATAAAGTCAGTCATTTCCTTTAACCTGTCAGGGAATAAATTTGCTAAGAGATAGGCTCTGTCCGTATTTGTCATGTGTTGTATTGCTTTCATCTTGGTTTAATTTGTTGGGTGATCATTATGAACAATTGTATGTACCGGAAAATCGGCAGTCCTAAATTGTTCGGAACTTTGTTTTCCATAACATGTATACATACCGTAGCCACCTCTTTTCAGTACAATTCGGTAGTAGTCGAGTACATTTTTGGGTGCTGTCAGATTTTCTATTTCTGCATCTGTTGTTTCAAGGTATGACCACTGTCTTTCCTTTAGAAATTCCATTGAATCGGTCATGAAATCACAGTCATCTTGGTAGAATCGACAAGATGCATCACAATAATGAATAGAATGAAAGTTATAATCTTCACCGAGTGCCATTATCAGTTCCAGTTTTTTTCGCTGTTCGTTCTTCCAATTTTTATCAATTTTGATTATGGCGAAGTCACAGAAATCCCAATCGCTGTCGGTGCTTGCGTTCAGTATAATATAGCCTGTGGGTATGTCAGATAGTCTCATAACGCTAATTTTAATTTTGTAAAAGGTGACAGGCTGAACTGGACTGCCACCTTTGATTAATGGTTAATTCAATAGGAATATATCAGCCCCTGCCTTTTCAAAAGCGGTACAGAGGTTAAATGCTTCCTGTCCTTTTGCCTGTGCTGTTCCACCGAGTACAATACTTTTTAACTTTGCTTCGGAATCCTTGTAGTTCCGTACATTCTGAAAGTAGCCTGTTACCGCATTGTAAGCACCGAACAGTGTCCCCTTTGTGGTTTCAAGCTGTTGCGTGTCGTTCATCATAGCATAGGCAAATGCGTCATCTACCGTATTTTTAAACATGGTAGAAAGTTCGTCCTCTGCACCTTTTTTCAATAGGTTATAGGTCTCCTTATTCGGACACAGGGCAAGTTGTATCAGCTTTCTGACTTCGCTGTCCTTCACGCTGATACCTGCCCATCTGTTGAAAATGCCATCCATCTGTGCGGTCATGCTGTTGGCTAATCCCATTACTTTATGCGCATCGTTCAGGCGCTGTTTAGCCCCTGCGGTGTGTTTGATCCTTACAACGTTGCTCATATTACGCAGTGACGCATTAAGTGTATTTTGACAAACGATACGGATAGGGGTGAAGGCTGCCGTAATACTTCCGCTACCATCGTGTGATGTTGTCAGGAAGATGTATTTTTCGATCACATCATCTGAGTTTCCGATACGGATATAATTGGGAAGTTTAGCGGTGATAAAAATACGTTCCCCCTGTCCCAATGCTCCTGCTGTTTCGTAAAGGATACCGCTTTCACCACCTACAATAGAATCAAAGAATGAAAAGGCGTCTTTATTCTGCACAATGTGGTAGTCTTTGCCCACCACACCCAGTACGGTATTGTTATCCGTGCGGATATTGGCGAAGTAATCAGGTACTTCGATTTCAGTATCCTGTATGACAATGCCGTCAGAAACCTGTATTATTCCAGATCCTTTTGTGTATAGTGGTGATTTCTCCACCTCATAGTCAAGTCCTGCGTGTTTGATCGCTTCGGCACTTGTTGGATAATCTTCTACGATCTGCCCCAGACCGTGCCACGCTTTTTCCTTTACGCTAAAAAATGAGTAGCGTCCTGTACGTTTATTATAATTTAAATTGTGTCCCATGACTTTAATATTTTAAGATTAATTGATTAGCGATTAAAAAGGGAGGTTGTCATCGTCTCCAACCGTTACAGGTTCCTTACTTGTCTGCGCTGTACTAGCCTGTACCGTTTGTGCTTCTTTCTTGCCAAATCTTCCTACAGGATCGATAGCCCATGTATGGAAATTGATTCCCGCTCTAGCTTTTCCGTCTTTGTCTAGCCATGCTCTTACTGAAAGGTCTCCGAACACTTGAACATATAGCCCTTTGACAAGCCATTCGGCTGCTTTAGCTGTAACCCAGTATGCACAGTCAATGAAGGTTGTGCGTTCCACTCTGTTACCGTCTTTGTCTCTGTAGTGATCGTTTACTGCGATTGAGAAGTTCACTACCTCTTTACCTGTTGGTGTTGTGCTGACGATTGCGTCTCTTGTCAGCGTTCCTGAAATGTTAATCATAACTTTTAATTTTAAGGGTTTTACACTCTTGTTAAGTTTGCTTTCCTTTCAGTCCTGCCTGAGCCTCGGCCCCTGATCATTTTTTTAAAAGAAAAAAACAGAAAAAAAAGAAAGTAAATCGCAACGTAGGACAGGCCGCAAAAGGAAACGGAATAAAAGAAGGCCATGTGCGGCTGCCAGTGTTTATGCCGTAGTCTTTTGCTGTTGGGTTAAGCGTCCGAAGTACCTTTGCTTTCCTTTTTTGTCTGTTTCTTTGAAAAATTGATCCCAGTCCCCATTGATCCCAAAAGAATTCTGTGACCATAGATTTCAGACCGTAGGTAATTGAGAGACGCAGTGCTGACCATGCCGCTGCCTGCGTTTTTCAATTTTCTACATTGATGGGTGGGAAGCCAAAGCTCTTTTACAGCGCTGGCGAAAGAATGGTGGTAAATGTGCTATGGCTTAATGTGTATAGGAAGGAACAACGGATTTTTGAAAGAGATGATCGTCATAAAAATTAGATCTAATAACTATTCAGTTTGTAGCGATATTTTCAATATTAAATGAAACTATACCTGTTTAAATCTTGATACAATTTGTGTTAAAATAAAAATGAAAATATTTCGGGACAATTAGATAAGTTGATCGTATTCTATATATGTGAAGATTAAAAACTAAATCAAATTATTTCAATTAAATGAAAAGAACAATTATTATCCTAATGTCAGCTTTCCTTCTGTCATGTGAAAAGCAAAGCTTTAATGAAAATGCTGGTTCTGAAAAACCAACTATCCAAGAATCGGATTTATCGGTAAAGAACTCCCGGTTATCTTTTAGAAGTGTTTCAGATGTTGACAAATTCTTTAACGACTATAAGAAGTCACCGGCAGCTGCAAAAGCTAAATTAAGATCTTTGGGTTTTGATAACCAGGCAACAATTCATGTAAAAACAAAAGCTGGTGTAAGTACTACATCTACTGAAACCCCAAGTGAATTAATTACCAAAGAAGATCTTATCGAAGATCCGATCATGTCCGAAATTGTAAACCAGGATATGGAAGTCGAAGTTGCCGATATGGTTTATAAAATAACACCCTATGGAACTTTATTTACACCTACAGAGAAATATGATGTACTTCAAAAGGTTGTTGAGGATTTTTCAATGGATGAACTGACAATGTATGATGAGATCAATCATAAGGTTTACGAGAACCCAACTACCATAACCGGCTATTTTACGCTGGAAGGAGAACAGGTATTTTTATATGATACCTATGAAGTCGTAAAAACGAAAGAGGAGGTTTCCACGAGTACAACTCCTCCGATCAATGATATCGTGAAAGTAGCTGCAACATCCAATATAAACAGCCCTGCAATAGGAAGTGGTGAATATTCAAGTCTGCCTGTAATAAAATATGGTAAACACACCTTCTTGGGAAAAATTTGGAGCGGTATATTCGGCGGTGCCAATAATGAGGTTTATACGGCCAATTTTAGTGATAAAAGAAGGATAAAAGTAAGTTTGTACAATAAAAATTATGTCGTACGGAAGGTACTCGGACTTAGTGTTAAAACACAGAAGAAAAACTGGATCGGCTGGTCCGGCACTGCTGCTGATGAAATCCGACTTGGATGGGATGGAATTTCATTTACAATGGAAGATAAAGTGACACCGGCAAACCCGTGGGACGCACTTCGAAAATCAATTGAGCCATACAGACCTTCAAAATTTAATTACAGTCCCGATTGGGATCCTACAGTTAGACCAACTCCCATAACATATGAATTTGACCTGTTGCCCAATAGTGTTACCCTTGATCTGAGCAGAGGATTTCAACAGGCTACAAAACTGGTTTATGATCAGGCAAGAAGATATTTATATAAGAATGTACCAAAAAATGAAGTTTCAACGGTCGCTGTCTGGTTGAATAATGAGTTAAAAACACCAGTGGTAATTGCGGGGCCAAATGAGATTTCCGCAACAAAAAAGGAAGAACTTAAAATTGAACTAGCCAGTTTTACTGATGTTGTTTTTTCTTTCAGTATAGGTCCCGGCGGAAAGGTTAATTGGACAAGAACCGCTATAAACTCCGCTCAGGCAACAAAAAATGCATCGAAAATTGTTATGCAATTTGCTTCAATTTATGGTGTAGCGCGTTTTGATTCCAAATGGATGGGCGCAGTTATTGAAAAAAGTGAAAATTAAAAAATATGATGAAAGTTATTATTCTATTTGTGCTAGGACTATTTGTATCTAGCGCGAGTATCGCACAGGGACAGAAATATGCTTTTGTTGAAGCGGGAGGAAGTAGCATATTTGCAGCCGTAAATTTTGATATGAGATTTAAAAAAGATGCAAGAGAAGGATTAGGTTTTAGGGCAGGTGTAGGCAATACCTTTGGCGTTTTTGATAGTGAACTTGTCAAAGATGTTGTTGTTTTTCCAGTGGGGCTCAACTATGTCTATGGAAGCAAGAGGAGTTCAGTGGTTGTCGGTTTTAATACTTCTATAGTTTTAGTAAAGCATAGAAATGGATCGGAATCTCCAGTTATTATATCTCCCGAAATAGGATATCGTTATCGACCCTATGAGAAAGGAATTGCTTTTCATGCGAGCTATGTTCCACTGTTCAACACCGCTGATGGTACAATGCCTGTTTGGTTAGGTGTTGGTGTCGGTTATTCATGGTAGTTATTTTTAAAACTTAATCTTACCACACAAAAAAAGCGATATACACCTGTTGTAAACGGCTAAAAAAGTGGCTCTACACTGGATGCTTTCCATAAGATTAGCTATTAAATATGTATAGCGCTCTAAGTTTTTCTACTTAGAGCGTTTTTTTGTAAATTGATTAAGATGGCTTAAGGTTTCTGTGTGAGTGATAGAAGCGGCATCCTTTTGCCCGGCAAAAGATATAGCGGATAGCACGGTCGCCCTTTCAAGATAGGGTAAGCAAATGCAGGAAAGGGCGGACACACCGTAATAAACTGCTTTGAAATTCTGTATCATCACCTGAGTGCCTGCTAAATGACATTGTTGAGGTGAACATTGTTGTAAATATGGAAATGTATTATATTTAAAGATTAATACCAATCTAATGTCACATAAATATTTTGATTCACAAAGGATAACGTGGTTAAATAGGCTAAACCCAAATTTCAAACACCAAACAGGGTACGACCATAAAAACGGAGAAAATACATACCTATCAGTATCTAAGATTTTGTGTTTCCTGTTATTATCCTTAATAAGCTGCAAGAATCCTGTACCAGAGCAGCAATCAATGGAGCAATCTGATACCATTACATTAGCGGATCTTTATTTTGATGGGATAAAATTGGAGTACCTGCCGAAAGAATTGAAGGGCAGTATCATAAAAGAGGGTTTTTCCAGCAGTGCTTTTGCTCAGGAAACCCAAATTGTTTTACAATCACAATATTTTAAATCTTATATCGATCCCAAGGACAATATACACGAGGGGACGGTTACAATTTATGAGGCATCTTCTGCGCAGGAACTGGTGGACAAGATAGACGCATGCATAGAATTTTCCCAGAAGAAGGGTTATCAGACTGCTTTACGGGCAGGACGGTTTTTTATCACATTCCATTCCCATACTGATGATTCCGGAGATTTCAGCAATGATAAAAACAGGAGAATATTTGAAGATTTTTATCTGTCAAAAGGTGCTGAAGTTGTCTATCAGTCGGTAACAGATGAAGATTATTTTTACAAACGCGAGAATGTTTTAATACATTAATTCTTGTTCCTAGGCTTAATACTATGCTCTTATTCAATTGGAGATTGTAATCGTTGAGACCATGCGATTCCTAAGCGAATTGATCGCTTTGCATAAACCACAAAAACTACATAAAAATGGGATTATAGTTTCTCAGCATAATGTTCAAATGTTCAAAATTATCAAATTGAATGATGATTGTCAATTACAGTGATTATTCGGGACAGCGCCACCTCGAAAGCAAGTACAGCATAGAAGGGATGGGACAACAACTGATTTTAAAAAAGGTAAAATGAAAAAAATTATTACAATATGTTTGGCAACAACATATCTTTTCTCTGCCTGCAACAGCAAAACAGAAAAGAAAACAACGGAAAGCGTTGCAAAAGACAGCATTCCTGCAAAAACAGATAAAGCAATTTCCATTGCCAAAACGGACTTATTGGCAAATCTCCCCGAACGCAATTTCCCGATAACAGATAGTACCACGTTTGATAATTTTGAAAAATTCGGGATGCGTGACAATGGTTTTCTGAAAAGGATTAAGTTTGATCCGAGACGTAAGGACGCAGCCAATTTCAGGGTAAATTACAAAATACCTTTCTCCGAAAACTTTACCTCTGTTGTCGTTACCTATCAGGGCGGTGAAAACGAACTGTTCACAATATTGCTTACTGTAGATAAGAACGATAAAATAATTGACAAACTGGAGATTGCCTACGATGAAATTGCGGAATCCGCCTTCGGGAAAACGAGCAAAATAGAGAAAAACAGAATAGTAGTAACCAATTCAAATTGGATGATTGAAGAAAAGCCAATTTTTAAAGACGAGACTTACGTTTTAGAAGAGAACGGTAAGTTTAAATATAAAGCTCAATTATAAATACAACTAAAATATGGAAGTAACAATAAACAGATTTTGGAGCATTGAGGATGATGAAGGAATGTCAAGGGCCTCTATTTTAGTAAAAAGACCAAGAGTGGATTGGCAGGTTGCATATTTAGTTTTCGATTTTATTTATGCAAACATATTGGCACCTAAAAAATTGATGCAAAGAGGAAATTATGCATTTACATTGTATTTTGATACGATAAGAAGTACGCACAAGTATTTTTACAATTCTGTTTATAATACAGATACTGCTAAATTTCACCCTGCTTTTAGGGATAGAAAATATAAAGGAATAGCAACAAAGGAAATCTCAATCTTTTGTTCCTCAAATACATTTAATGAGCTAATCACACCCATTGAATATGCAAACCTGGTATATGATATGTTCGGTTCCTATTTGGTCGAAAGCTCCAAGAAAATAACCAAGTCAGAGCTCGACAGCATTAAACTAAAAATGGACGTTAAAGCAATCAATCAATTTCCGTTCCCTGCATCCTTTGATGCACAAAAATACAGCGGCGATAGTGGAGGAGTAGAAAAACGAGTAGTGAATTTTGTTGTGGATGAAACATCAGAGGCATTTATGTTCAGGGATAAATATCTGGAGCACTATGAATTTTAATATAAATGCGAAGTATCAGAACCTCTAGTTGACTGGAAACGATTTTATTACCATATTTAAACCATGAAAATCTATAATGCACATCCTGAAGGAAATGAAATGGCAAGCTTAGAGCCTGCAAGGTATTTTAATCTTGCTATAGAACAAGTGGAGCAGATAAGTGACAGCTGTATTCAGTTTATTGATAATGTCAGTGCCGGGGGTGAAGCTAGCTTTATTAACCAATTCCGAGAGACTCTGACAATTGAAATTGGGAATTAGTGAATATGGCTTCATAAAAATCTGTGTTTTTACATCATCGACAGTTGGCGTTGTAATGACAGGAATAGTCGGTATAGTTGTTCTTGTAGAATAGTTATAGACGTTGTATTCATGTGACATTACGCTGACATTTGGCGTTAAACAAACAAAATCCCTCCATATCGACCTCAAGTTAGCCTGTGCCTTAGCTTCGATCTCATATTTAGAAAATTGCATCTCAACATTGTATCTGTTTACTGTACTAACGTCTTTTAATATGTAAAAGAAACGTAAGCCAGCAGGATAGGCATCGATGCCATTATTATTGGACTGAAATAGCACCCGTTTTAACATGTCCAAAAACTTCGGGTTGAGCCTGTACTGTAACGATTGGAAGTCGCTTAGCGAATTACACACTTCAACAGTGGCGTAGGCTACACTGATCCTAAAGCCAATTTCCATATTATATAACTGAATGGCCTGGTCAGCTTTTTTCTTGGGTGAATTAATACTGTCAATTGTCCTTTTTATTAACTGCAAGAGGGTCATTTCCTTTTTCATCAGTAATATTCTGGTCAATTGACACAATCTTATAGCCATTCTTCTCAAAAGTGTTCATAAAGCCGACAAATTCTGCATTATTTTCAGGTGTACATTTTACGCGACTTCTATCGGCGATTTTATGATCGATAATGGTCCGGTTGGTATCCATAAGAAAGCTCACATAGCCCTTGACGAGATCATCGTTGTTGAGTACCGGTACAATGATACGAATATTTCCTGTACTGTCAAGGAGAGTAGCCTCTGTTAAAAATGGGCGACCTTTTAACAGTTTATTTACAAGGATACTCTGATCTCCTGTTTTGAGCGAATTTTTTAAGAACATTTCAATTCTGGATGATTCGCTCTGAGTGACATCGTTGTTATCTGTTAGGAAATCATACTGACGACAAGATCATATATTTTAAAAGGATCTCAGTCTGCGTGAGTAATAGGAGCGGCATCCTTTTGCTTGGCAAAAAATATAGCAGATAGCACGACCCATCTTAAAAAGGGGGAGCTGGAGGAGATGGGCACGCCCATAATGCAAACACATTCTTGGTGAATTGGTTAATGCGTTATGCTGGACAACCAACGATTTGACATTATAGGAAATTGTAGTTAAATTAGATAGAAATAATTATTTGCCCGATCGGGCATACTTTTCATAATAAAGGTTAATAATAGGCTAAGCACCCGATTCCCCCAAGTATCGGGTGTTTTAGATGATACCATATGAAGTACTTTTGTGAAATTTTATGAATTTATTAACGTTTCAAAGAGGAAAAAAACACTTAATTAGCAGTTCGAAATAATTTTTTTTCATCATTTGTGTTTTTTATCTCCGGCCTTGTCCGGGGATTTTGCGTTTAGGACATATTAAACTGAATCTTATTGGGGTGTGCATTGTATAAAAAAATAACGTCCGATCTAAAATAAACCAGACATTAATAACTATTACAGGCTGCTAATGATCAGAACATAAATCCTGAATTTTGGTTTTTAACCATAGGGTCAGATTAGCTTTCTTTTCCTCGTAGGGAATTACATTTTCATCCAGAAACGATGAATAAAAGACATTGGGAAAAGTTTCAAAGACACCAAAGCTGTTAGTTCTTATGAATTCCAGATTTTGTTCCTCATGTTTCTTTAATAAATCAAGTATTTCGTTAATCAATGCATCACTTATTTCGAAACCGAATTCGAGATATGTCCTTGATTTCTGGAATACAACCGGCTTGTTATTATCTGTCCTCAAGATTTTACGTGACCAATTGTAGCGAAAACGGACTAAAGTACTGCTAACTCCAGTAAGTTCCATATTTGTTTTTGAAGCCATTAAGAAGCTTCCATCCAGTGTATTTTCATAATCGAAATGGAAGTAAGTGATTGCGTATTCTTCTTTTTTACACTCCATATAACTTGGATTTAATTGTTCCCTGGGATAGTTTTTTTATATCCCTTTAACACCAGATAAAGTAATTTGTTTTTTATCCATTTAATGAAAAATTTTGTAAATTATTAAAGAAATTTTGGAAGCATATAGATAGAATCGCCGCATAATTTTTACTACAATAAATGCCGGGGTTTTCAAATAATTTAATGCTTGCCGGACTTAAACATAGACCAAGTTTAACATTTATAAATAAATCAAATTATTATGGAAAAAGATTTCATACGTAATCTTCTTGCGGGGCATGAAGGATTCAATTTTCAGGACGCATGTGAACGATATCTTATCGTTAAATATGGAAAAGAATTTGTACCAATCACACCAAATGGAAACGAAGGAGATGGTGGCAGGGACGGATATTGTTATGACACTGGTGAGTATTTTGCCATGTCGTCGAGAGAAGATGTACATAAGAAAATACGGGAGGACTTTACAAACTGCATGTCTTACGAGCATCCGGTGAGTATATTTACTTTTATCACCAACCGCGGTATAAGACCCAAGGATAGTTTAGTCCTTGATGAGTTAAAAAGAGATAATCCCGGAATAGAGATCGGTATAGTAAGACATTCAGAAATTGCGGTAGAAATGACAGCAATGTCCACCGAGCATATTGAATATATCCTAGGTCAGCCTTTACCTTATCGAAGGGGTAAAACGATCTATTTTAAAACCGGCAAATTTGTAGGGCCTTTTACTCTTTCAAGATCATTAATTGATTCATTACACTTCTATATCTTATTGGCAGTGAGTTGTTCTCTTTTGTGTGCCTGTTTCTATTATTTTTCATCTGAATGGGCGCGGAGTCTCGGCTTTACAGCACTAATAGGTGGGATGTTTACATATATGTATTTTAATAAAACTAGTCTGAAACAATACAAATATGCGCACAAAATCCTGTATCTACTACTTACTGATAAGCTCCGTGTGGGCAATGAGGTTTTATTGAATGAAGATTCACATATCACTATCTTTAGAAACTCGGTCTGGAAATTTACCATCAATGAAAGATCAGCGGAATGCATAAGAACCGGATGTACCGGTCATGTTCTATTATATAAATCGCCTGCCGGAACATTTATCGGAAGGTGTAATAAAGACAAAATTAACCATACTTACAATGTGGATAATAATTTTTATGGGGACATGAATTGACATAAGACAGTACCATAAAGCTGTTATTTCAAATTACGCAAAATGACTGCGTAGAATCCATTTTACTTTGTAGTCACTTACCGTTCAATAAGCTTGAACGGTAATTTTGAAAATATCGGAGTAATAATATAAAAAAGAAAAAGATGACTTTTAATCAATGCGCACTTACTGGGTACACATTGTATCCTGACAATTTTTACCCTACGACCGGGACATTCGTGGAATATGAAAACGTTGTTGTTGGCCACGTTAAAATATCCCTGTCAGTTTATGAAGAACTTTTAAATGGAGACTTTGAAAACTATCTTATTGCAGGAATTTGCAAGGAAAGAACGTTGAAGGGGGAGGAACCAATTCTAATCACAGGCGATTTTATAAGAGAAGGTTATAAATTATTAAATCCACCGACAGCGTTTGAAGAAAAATGTAGTCATTTTCTAAAATATCTATATCAGGGTGGAGGAAAGGAGAACAGAGAATTTGAGTTTAACACAACCAGGGACTTTGCTCTTGCGTTTGCCGATCCCGAGGAATTTTATAGAATAGTGGATCAACTTAAACAGGATTATCATATTACTATTAGAAATACACAGACGCTATCTCAAAAAAGATACTTGTTCCAAGGAGTAAAGGTAACCAACATGGGTAAAGAATTAGCAAGGAAGGAGCTTCCAAAAATGCCAATGTACGGTCTGGTCAACCAGGAAATAACAACAGGAGATGCTGAGATTGATGCAAAGATAAATCATGCCAGGAAGCTGTTTTTCGACGAACCACAAACAATGGATAGAATGCGTTCAGCATGTGAAACATTGAGTTATGTGCTCGAACCTCTACGGGGAGATCTATCCTCAGCTTTTACATCAGGGGATGTCTCCGATTTTTTCAAGCTTGTAAATACTTTCGATATTCGTCATAACAAAGAATCAACAAAAGATCTGAAACACCTAGAACAATTGGAGTGGGTATTTTATACGTTGCTAAATTCAATAAACACGTATACTAAACTTAAAAACAAAGGAGTTTAAGCAGAGAGGGGATTATGAAAGGGAGCAATCTTTCCTCGATCCAAAGTAATAGAATGAAAATGGCTGGAGCATCGTTGTTCCGGCCATTTTCATTTTATGATGTTTTACTATCCGGCAGCCACAGGAGCTCTACATATAACCTTATGTAAAGACATAGGGTTATAAGAAGAAGTTTTCTTATTTTCTTTAGTAAGGGACAATTAAAACAAAATAGCATCGATATATTCCTCATATCATATATAAAGAATTATGATCATTATCCTGTATTGTGCTGACTTTTCAATCTATTGTTCATATCCATAATTTGATCATATAGTGGGCCGAGCTGACCGTATATATTATTGATAGAATTTTGAAGATTGTTCCAACCCTGATCTGTATTGAGCTGAAGCGCTATAACGATGTGAGTGGCTATATAGGGATTTTTGTTAACAAAAGTCCAAAGAGCGCATTAGTTATTTCTCCGTTAGTAGCTTCCTTATAAAAAAGGTCCTGAAGTTCATTTAAGATTTCTTGATATTTGCCGGGATCTATGAAGGAAATGCCAATTGTAATACCGGTTAATTTGGATTCCATAGCCTGTTGAGGTAGATTATCAGTATGTAGTGTTTGAGCGGAAACCTTTGCTGACATAAAAATTAATGCGAATGCACAAAGGCCAACATAAAACGGAATGTGAGAATTTTTTTCATGTTTTTTGATTTTAGTTATAATTATTTTTATCAGTTCTTATTTTTTACCATCCAAAATATTCAGATAATGTTTATTGGTCATTATACCGAGTATATTCCCAAATGGATCAACGACTGATGCTGTTACGTATTCACCTTTTCCGGCGCTGCGGTCTATGACTGGTTCATGAACCTTTGCCCCAGCAGATAAAAGGCTGTCGAGTGTTCCCTGTAAATCATCAACATGCCAATATATGATAGCTCCACTGGCAGGGTGAAAAGCTCCTTTTGGTGCATACTTGCTATCTATTATTCCCAATTCATGTTGATAATCACCTATACGGAATTCAATGTAGCCATCGGTTGCGAAGTATGGTTCGATTTTCAAAAAATCAGTATACCATTGTTTTGCAGCTTCGATATCAGCGGCATAAAAACTTACAGTGGATAATCCACGAAGAGATGTGCTCATAATGTTTTGTTTTAGTGATAGTTAAATATAGTAAAAAATAACAATTGTTTATAACTGTTAGGTAGAATAGCTTCTCTTGAATTAGATAAGCTTCTCAATAGTATGTTCCCCCTTTTCCGAAAGAGCAAAAGCATATGCCGGAAAGTGTGAATATACCGTAAAAAATCTTATCCTTGATAGCGGTATAAGACTGGACTCCTTTTGTAGAAGTTTCAGTTAATTGTAAAACTTGATATGATTGTAGCGGCTTTTATTAAAGGGGTATTTTGAAATTATACAGGTTTGTGTTCACTTTTGTGTGATATTTTTTTGTCGTTTTAATTTTTGTGCTATCTTTTATGCAATAAAATATTTACATTATGGGAGAATTAATTTTGACAGTTTTAGGTGTATTAATCCTGATTCTAACGCGTGTAGAGAGCGCAATAACTAACACTGTAGTTATTGCAAAAGTCAATCATTTCCATTCCAGGGTAAAAGTTGAGATGGAATCAATTATTACTGAACCTTATAGTGAGACGAGGAAGAAAACCATGCGTTGGGTATGCGGTCTTTTTATTGGACTGGCTATTGTTAACCTTTTCAGTGCGAAAGTATTTGGTCCTGATTCGATAAAAAATCCACTTAAAAATCCAACAATTCTTTATAGCACTATTATGCTCATGATTCTTTTACTGGGAAATTTTAACAGAAGCGATCTTTTAAGATATGTATTGTTATTTACATTATCTGGAATATTTGCCATTCTTTTGGTCCATAATCCTTTAAACCTTTTTGCGGGATTCGAGTCTCTTTTCAAGGGATTGCCGGGTCACCCGATCTTTAAGGATGTGTTCATCGGACTAGGTACTATTGCTATTATTATGGTGATGTTGCTGCTCGTTTTTGTTGCCCGCGGAGCGTATTACATATTTTATCTAGTGTTACGGTTTCTGTTCAGCGTCAGCATAAAAGGAAATGAGGAAAAACCATTAAAAAGCTTTGTTTTTGTATTTGGGATCCTATCTACATTAGCATTATCGCTATCAGCGCTGATTTAACAAGAAAACCCCCAGAGAATCTTCTGATTAAATATGCTTAGCCTATTAAAAAACGTCTTACTATTATCAAAATGACCAAACTGATGAATTATGGGGCGAATACAATAATTATTGTAGCTATACTAAAAATCTCCCTACTTTTGATTTTTAAGTAGGGAGACTTTTTTGGGAGCTTTAATCTATTTTATGATAAAATTTCTATTCAGGCTACCATTTTCGTTTTTCCATTTTATTTGCGATATCCCTGGCATTCAGACTGATTTCAGTCATTGTTTTCTTTTTACCGTCTTTTATCCATTGTCGAAGTTCTGACCTTGAAAAATGGAGCCGGTTTCCTCTTTTATAAGATGGAATTTCACGGTGACAGACCTTACTGTATAACGTGGGAAGGGATAGTTTGAGAATTGCACATGCCTCCTTTGCTCCGATGTAATCATCTTCCAAAGAATCGGCTGCACGTTTTCCATTTAGTAGTTCTAAAATCTTATCTACTTTTTCTTCCAGTTTAGCAAGTGCAGATGGTAATTGTTCAAATGTGTAATTTTTCATATTCTTTTTTTTACAAGGTTAAATTTTAATTGGTTCAGCATTTTATTGTTGTCTTATAGTGTCCTTATTTTGTTCAGGATTACATATCATCATCGTTTGTTCAGGTTTTGAGTTTTGTGTGATGACAGTATTTACGGCTATCTGGCTGATATTGAAAAAATCGAGTTTGATTTTCTCTGAGGCTTCTTTTTTTAGTGCATCAACGATTTTTACATAAATTTCGGTAGTCTTAATACTTTTGTGACCCAATAGTTTTGATACCGTGTAGATGGAAGTTCCCGCGGCTATCTGGAGTGTCGCGAACGTATGTCTAAATCCGTGGAAGGTAAAATGCTTGCTTATGCCAGCATTGACAAGCCATTTCTTTAATTCTGTAACAGTATGGTCATACCTTAATCCTTCAAAGACTTTCGCTTCGGGATCTCCGAAAGAGCCCAATAATTCAATTGTCTGATCTGATACAGGATAATATTCAGCGCTTTCCGTTTTTTCCTGCTTGTAGAGTATGTAATAGTTTCCGGGGAATCCCTGTATTTCTCTCCATAACAGCGTGTGTACATCAGAGTATCGGAATCCTGTCATTGCTGAAAAAAGTCCGGCTTTTTTAACGATAACATTATCGCAGTGCGCAGTTGCCATTCGCTGTAGTTCTTCCATAAAAAGAAATGGACGGTGGGTCTCCTGCGGTTTAATACTTTCTACAATAGCTCCAAGATCAATTGGCAAAAACCTCTTTTTAAATGCAGCTTTGAGAGCCAGCTTAAATCTACCAAAATAAGCTACAGCTGTATTTTTTTTGATCTTCCTATTAGCCCTGCCAATTGCAGGTGATGAAAGAAGAAAATCGGTATATTCCTCTGCCAAAGTTTCGCTCAATTCTGTAAAGGAAATCTTTTCCCCAACAAAGGCTTTGAAGTATCTGACAGCCATTGTCCAATTATAGCATCCCTTTCGTTTTTTAGCCTCTTCTTCAAAAAATTCAATGAAGTTAGATTGCATTTTCGACTCAGATATAAAGTCGAACCGACAGTTCTGTAGATCGATCTGACGTTGTGCCCTCACATATTCCGCAAGTGCCAGCGTTTCTGTATTAAAATCTTTTTCTATTTCTGTTTTAGGACGTTGGTATACGAATAACTTTAAATAGTGCTTTCGTTTCATTACTCCTGTCTCTGGAATAAATATAGGCGGATATATATCTAAATATAGGGAAAGTCTACCTTTTGAAATAGGTTTTCTTCTTAATGTAACTGTTGACATAATATGATTTTTATTTGTATTATAGGAATAGCCATTTAACAGTATACTTATACGGTAGTCAATGGCTTTGTTTGTCCTTTAAATGCTCATTAATGATTGAATATGCTTTTAACCGCAATAACTGTTTGACCTGATTCTGTTTAAAATCGGATCAATTTCCATTTTGGGAACATATACGAATTTTCCTTTTTGGAATTTTGGGATGTTGTGTCGCCTGATAAGGTTTTTTAGACTCGTTTCAGAAATAGCGAATTGCTTCTGGATCTGGCCGATCGAGTAACAGTCTGTTAGTGGGATTTCGTTGATAGGGCTGTGGCCATCTGGCGATGCTAAGAGTGGCTTTTCCACCAGTTCGAACAACTTATCTATATCTTTTTTTAAAATACGCATTTTCCTGACAGATAAGTTTGCTGAGGGCAGCCTACCACTTTTGACCATGTCATAAATAGTTCTACGATCACATTTTAAAAGTACAGCAGCTTCTTTGACAGTTAAATAGTCAAGTGTTTTAAGCTCGAAGTAGGAGTCTGGATTTTGTAGTGATATGGCTTTTTTAGGAGGAACTTGCGGTTCCGCAGCGGAGAGCTGTATTTTCAGTTCTCTGACATTAGCTTTGTAAGCTCTCTGGGCACATTTGTGACTACAGTACTTTGTTACGGTAGTCCTTGCAATAAATTCAAGACTGCAATGTTGGCAGATTTTCTTGATTTTGATATTTGAACTCATAATATTTTATTTGTGGGAGTTCAAACATGCTTAAGATACAATAATGTACATTAAGTAGCATTAAGGTACAATAAGGTACATTAAGCGAAGTTATTTCTCCCTGGTTTCAAAAAATAAAATATTACCAGTTTGAGGGACAAATAGGGGACAAAAGGGTACAAAAAAAGCCAGCTTACTCGTTAACCGTTACAAAATGTATTTTTGTGAAATTGGTTAATTATCAGTAAGTTGGCTTGTTGTAAATTGTTCTATTTATCGTGTTTATTTGCCGATACAAAACTTAGAGAAAATATTCCCTAACACCTCATCATTTGTCACTTCCCCGGAAATCTCACCAAGGTGCTCCAACGCATTTCTAAGCTCATAAGCGAGCAATTCTGTAGAAATCTGGAAAGAAATAGCTTCTTTTACCTTATTTACAGCATCTAATGATTTTTGTAACGCTTCAAAGTGACGTTGGTTGGTAATCACGACATTGTTTTCTTCCGATTTTAATTGTTCAACGTAAGAAGAGAGTTCATTTTTAAGATCCTGCATGTTTTGATTTTCAACGGCAGAAATCTTGATGAAGTCAAACTCATGCGAAATGGCATTTCTGAAAATATCTTCTACTGTTTCATATTTTGCAGGACTAACCTCGTCTATCTTTGTAGCACAGATAATTAATTTCAGATCTTCTCTTAACAAAGACTGAATCATTTCAATATCCTCAGAGAAATCTTCAGTAGCCGCATCCGCCAGATAAACTAAAATATTGGCATTTTCTACTTTTTCTTTTGCTTTTTTTACTCCAATAGCTTCAATTTCATCCATTGTTTCACGCAAACCGGCAGTATCAATCAAACGGAAAGCATGCCCTTTAATATGAAGAACCTCTTCAATAGTATCTCTGGTAGTTCCTGCAATGTTACTTACAATGGCTCTTTCTTCTTTTAGTAAAGCGTTCAGTAGAGTAGACTTTCCGGCATTAGGTTTTCCAATAATAGCAACAGCAGTACCATTTTTAATAGCATTCCCGTATTGGAAGCTTTCAATAAGAGATATCAGTTTATGATCAATTTTATCCAGTAAGCCGCTTAAAGCTGTTCTGTCTGCAAACTCTACATCTTCTTCTGCAAAATCAAGTTCCAGTTCTATAAGAGATACAAAATTCAGAAGATCAGTTCTTAATAATGAAATTTCATTGGTGATTCCTCCTTTCAGCTGATTGATGGCAACTTTTCTCGAAGCTTCATTTTCAGACGCAATTACATCTGCAATTGCTTCTGCCTGAGAAAGGTCAATTCTTCCGTTGATAAAAGCGCGAAGAGTAAATTCTCCGGCTTTAGCCATTCTTGCACCATTTTTAATAAGAGTTTCCAGAATACGTTTTCCAATGTGCGGTGAGCCGTGAAAAGCAATCTCTACAGAATTCTCTGTAGTAAAACTTTTGGGAGCCAGAAAAATTGAAAGCATAACCTCATCAATGGCTTCATCACCATCCATAAAATATCCGTAATGAATAGTATGAGACTTCTGTTTTTCCAGCTTTTTGGTTGGAAAACTTTTTTGAACTATAGGTAAAGCATCATCTCCTGATACTCTGATAATGCCCAGAGCACCTATTCCATTGGCTGTAGCCAGTGCACAAATGGTATCGTTATTCATGGTGCAAATTTACGGTTTTTAAAGTAAATCTTATTCATGTATAACAATTTGAAGAATCTTGATTTTGAATTTAATGATTGAGATTATGAATATATAGGTTAAAACTATCAACTCCTTTAGTTAAATTTTAGAGTAAGATTTTTATAATATGCGAATAATGTATTTAAGGTTTTGTTTTTTAATGAAATTTATAAAAATGAGCTTTATGTTTTTAGGATTATTAAACCTGTTTTATTGAAGATTATATTGAAATTTTAAATAATATAAAAAGATATCTTGATTATATCTTAATTTTAAGTTATAAAAAATATTACTCTTTAGTTTGTTTGTATTTGTTTTGAAATTGATGCTATAAAAAATGATTCTTCAATGAACAAAAAGGTTCGAGACAATATTTTATTGTTTGTCATGAGTTTGGTATGTTAATTGTTTATTAGGCGGTCATGGGTATGGAAATATCATATTTTTATCAATAAAATGAAAATAATTCGTTAAAATACTATAAAAAAACATGAGGAATTTAAATTTTTTCAATATTAATAAGAAAATGATTTTTCTATTAATGGTTGCCTTTTACTCCGTTGCAAACGCGCAGTGTATACCTTATACGGGACAGGTTATGACCACTGGAAATACATATTGTATCAGTGGAGGTTACACAACATTAAGTGGTGTGAGTATTCCTGATGGGGCTACTCTTATCGTTCAGTCCGGAGAGTTTCAGGTATCAGGTATTCAGGTTATGGGGAACCTTGAAATTGGTGATGGAGCAAGTGTGAAATCTAATGGGTCAATTACAATCGGGGTTTATGGTAGTAATAAAGACTCAAGAGTTAAATTGGGAACAAAATCATATATTTCTCTTACTGGTGCTGTGGTTCAGGGAGATCCAAGTGCTGCTGGGTTCTATCCGGGACGTACTTCTATGATTGAGATGGGAACAAACAGTTTGGTGGAAATATGTGGAAC
This sequence comes from Chryseobacterium artocarpi, assembly GCF_001684975.1. Classification (GTDB taxonomy): domain Bacteria; phylum Bacteroidota; class Bacteroidia; order Flavobacteriales; family Weeksellaceae; genus Chryseobacterium; species Chryseobacterium artocarpi. The sequence continues at coordinate 345,592 of NZ_MAYH01000001.1, forward strand.
CTTTACTCAACAATCCACAACCTATCCATCGGTTAAATATGTGGGAATACCAACAGGTAGAGCTTACTGTATTGCTAAGGCTGATGTAAGTGGAGGTGGTGGCGCCTCTGTAATAAGTGATGATAGTCAGATTGTGGCTATTGCTATGGGATCAGTTGTTGGATTAGGTATGGGGAATGCTAGTTTCTGTGGTCCTAATGCTACATCTGCTACATGTCCATCTTTGTGGCCTAGTGGATTGTCAGATGATAAACAAGTTTGTGGTAATGCACCTGTGATTATTAATGAAATAGATTCATTCTGTACTAAGGCTGCAACAACAGGAACTCCTGATGGATACACAAAATTCGGGATTACAGTACAACAGAAAAATAATGCATGGCCTGAAAATGTCCCAAATGGTTTCCTTGCTATGGAAGCTAAAAACAAAGGTTTTGTGATTACAAGAGTTCAGCATGTAAGTCAGACTCCACAACCAGGAGATGCTATTGCAGATCCAAAAGAAGGAATGTTATTATATGATATCCAGGATAAATGTGTAAAACTTTATAATGGTACTAAGTGGAAATGTGTAGAAAGAAGTTGTAACGATTAATCTAATAGATAAGGTATTATGAAAAATATAAAAAATATAAGTATAGGAGTTGCTCTTGTGATTTTTAACTTTTCTTTTGCTCAGGTAGCTATTGGAAAACAAGTGGTAGACGGTAATAGCACGGTTTTGGATTTCAATAATGTAACGGGAAATACAAAAGGATTAATCCTTCCGGCAACATCAGGTCTTCCTACCGGAACTCTGGTAAATGGAACTTTTATCTTTGATGTAACTGATAATAAAGTTAAAATGTATGAGAATGACACATGGAAGCCTCTTTCTGACGCAGGAAATTCTAGTGCTGTTGTTGCGAATACTTCTGCGGAACTAGGGAAAGGAGTAGTAATGGGGGCTGCAAGTAGTACAGCAGATGGAGTTCTAGTATTGGAATCTTCAGATAAAGCAATGATCCTTCCCCAGGTAGCAACACCTCATATAAATGTTAAAAATCCATATCCTGGAATGATGTGTTATGATATAACCAGCAAAACTCTGGCTATATTTGACGGATCTGTTTGGAATTACTGGAAATAAAAATATAAATAATGCCGGAAATTCCGGTTTATATAAGTTTATAATGTGTATTGAACAGTGGCGTAATCTATTTATGTCACTGTTTTTTTATAAGTAATTCGCACAAAAAAAGAGATTACAATTGCCTTATTGTAATCTCTTTTTGCTAAACAAGTAACGTAGATTATATCCTCTTATAAGATATTGTTTCATCGTACAGTATTGTGTTAATTTGGACCTCTTTTTTCGCTTGTGTTTTTGCAGGTGTTATTTGTTTAGTTTATAAAAGAAATCTCATTTCTGAGTTTTTTTCATTATCTATGCTTCTGGTTTTTATTAATTAAAAGAGGAATAAATTGTCTTTTGATTAAATTTCAGATGCTAAAGTTTTTCACTTGACAAACATATTTAATAATCATAAATATCTCCAAAAAAACACATACGACACAGGTACACTATATATGTGTTTTTCAATTTAATAATCTGATTTACAATTATTTTAGATTGAATGCTGTGAAGTGGAGAGAATTTAAATATGCAGCTATTACTTTAATAAATACTAAATGATAATTTAAATCTTAAGACCTATTATGATTCATGAATATGTCAATTGTTTTAAAATTTTAGAAATAATTTTACGATTGCTGTCGTGATTTTGGCTTATACAATTTGAGAGCTTTCTTTAATGCTGTTCATTACAAAAATACTTTTGGTCTGTCCAATTCCTTCGATTTCCGATAATTTATTGATGAAAAATTCATGAAATTCATCCATATTCGGAGCAAGAATTTTTAGCATGAAATCAAAATCACCGCTGATATTATAAAATTCAACCACTTCTTTCAATTTGCTAACCTCTTCAATGAACTTTCCTGCAGTTTTTTTATTGTGAACATTCAAAGCAATCATACAGATGACCATCATTCCTTTATTGACCTTTTTACGATCTACTACAGCTGTGTATTCTTTGATGATGCCTAGCTTTTCCATACGTTTTATACGCTCATGAGTAGGAGTGGGGCTTAGATTTATCCTTGCAGAAATGTCACGGACGCTCATTTTAGCATCCCTTTGAAGAAGTCTTAAAATAGAAAGATCTTTTTCGTCCGGAGTATAATTTTCTGTTGCCATTTGTTCTGTTTTATGAATATTATTGTATTGAAATAGTTATTTTGTTCTTTTAACATGTTTTATATTTACGTATTGTTCCAAATTTAATATAAAATTTTCACATATGTTCTGTTAATTTTAATTTTGCAGGAAATTTGAACGTATGGATACAAGGAAGAATATAATATTAATTTTAGCGTCGGTAGGAACATTTGTGGAGGCTTTGGATATTGCCATTATTAATTTAACAATTCCTTCTATTCAGGAACAGTTTCGCATCGGAGCAGGAACCGTTCAATGGTTGCAAACCCTTTATGTGCTATTCTTTGGAGGCTTTCTTATTATTGGTGGGAAATTATCCGATCAGGTAGGAAGAAAGAAAATGTTTCTCTGGGGAGCGCTTATTTTCATGTTAACATCATTGGGAGCAGGCTTGTCTCAAAGCTTTGAAATGTTAGCATTATTCAGAGCTTTACAAGGTTTGGGTGCTGCGTTTGTGATGCCGTCTGCGTTATCCATTGTTACCAATACTTTCAGAGGTGAGCAGGAGAGAAACCGTGCGATAGGAGTTTTCAGTTCTTTCGCTGCAATTGGTTCAGGAAGTGGTCTTTCTGTAGGAGGGATTATCAGTACATATTTAAGCTGGCACTGGGTTTTCCTTATTAATGTTCCAATTCTTCTGATCACGCTGATCTTATCTTATTATTACCTGCCCGCAGATGAGAAAAACGAAAATAGACAGAAAACGGATATCGTTTCAGGAATATTAATGGTAGTTGGGCTTTTAAGTTTAACATACGGAACTCATGAGCTGGTTCATGTTAAAGAACAGCCTTTCCTGGTAATAGGTTCCTTGGTAGCAGCAATAGTACTTTTAGTAATGGTATTCTATCGATTAAGATCCGTTGCAGAACCTCTATTTGATTTAAAACTGTTTAAACACGGTTCGTTAGTGGTTTCTAATGCCGCTTTCTTTACTCTGGGAGCGTTTTTTATCGGATTTTTATTCCTGATTTCATTAATGCTACAAAAGGATATGGGGCATAGTGCTGCCTCCGCAGGATTAATGCTTGTTCCTTTCAGTATTTTATCAGCTTTAACAGCGAAGTTTGTTTTACCACATATCTCAAAACGATTAAATTCTTCTCAAATGGGAGTTTTCGGATGGTCTTTTATGTTGATGGGAGGAGTGTTATTATTGATTTCAGTGTTTACAGGACATCCGCTTACTGTTGTTCTTTTGGGGGCTGCATGTATCTCGGGAGTTGGAATGACATTCTGTTTTACAGCATTGTCAGTGCTTGGAATTCAGGATGTAGAACCTGCAAATTACGGGTTGGCATCAAGTTTGAGTTCTACAAGCTACTTCTTAGGAGCCGGAATCGGATTGTCATTTATGACGCTAATGAGTCAGGTTTTTCCTTCAGAATTTGCAGTAGGAAGCCTTAATATTATAATCTTAATTGGTTACGCTCTTTTGGCACTGGGAATGTTATTCTATTTTATATTGAAAAGCTTAAAAATGGAGCAGACGAAAGTAGCTGTTTCATCATAGGCGACCTTAAAATTACACAAACTATATGAGGAAGAATCGATGCTTAGGGTGTCGGTTCTTTTTTTGTCTTTCGTTGGTTGCACTTTTTCATTACCTTCGTATACCATAATCCGTTTGTCATGGCTAAAAAAATCCGAAAAGAACCTCTTCCAGAACCTGATTTTGTTTCACAATTGGCTTTTGATGAAGTTTTGCAACAGGTAGATTTTGATCTTAGGATAAAGGAGTTTGTGGTAATGGATATAGATAAAGCAAACTATATTATAAAACCGAATATTCCCTATCGTTCAGATTATTTCTGTATTTTCCTTGTACAGGCTGGAAGTGTCGGTTTCAGGCTGGATGATAAAAGCTACGAAGTGTTTAAAGGAGATGCTGTTTTCTGTCCTATGTCAGAGACCTTTTGGGTAGAGAATATTGCTGATGATTATTGTGCAACCTATATTTTCTTTTCTGTTGATTTTATTTCCCAGGCTGGGTTCAATTATAAATCCAATAATGTACTGAAGAGTCTTTCATCGGATCCTACTCATATTATCAGGGATGAACCTGAACTTTTCAGAAAACTTAATTTTCACCTCGATGAATTAAAGCAGCTTAATAATAAGGAGAAAGATAACTATTATTTTAATGAGATGATCTGGCACCATTTCTCATTGGTGATTTATGAGATAGATAATTATTTCAAAAAAATAGAAAAACCTCACGTAGTTACGCATCGTGAAGATGAGCTTACGACCAGTTTCTTTAAGTTGGTTCAGGAACACTTCAAAGAAGAACATAATGTTCAGTTCTATGCAGATAAGTTATTTATCAGCCGGAAATACCTGACCAAGGTGATTAATAAAACAATGTTTAAGACACCACGTGATATTATCCATCAGGTGTTGGCGGTAGAAGCAAGATTATTATTGAGAAATCCCAATCTTAATGTAAATGAAGTGGCATCACAGCTTAAGTTCTCAGATCAGGCATCATTCAGTAAATTTTTCAAAAAACATACAGGAAGAGCTCCTTTAGAATACAGGAAAGATGATTTGTATTGATAATGAATAGGTTGTGTTTTGGGTGTCTTTTTGATAAAATTAACAATTATTTTTGATTTAAAATATAGAAATATCTTATTTAAATTATCTATGAATGATATTTCTCAGGTTTTTAAAAATAAGGAGTCTTTTTGACAAAACAAGGAGTTTTTTGAATAATCCGATTGAATTTTTTTCGTTCGAATTTTGTCCGGAAAATTTAAAAGGACTATTGTTATGCAAAGATTTTTTATTCAGAAATCAACCATACTTTTCCTCTCGCTCATCGTCTTGGCGGGATGTAGGAAAAACAATCAAAACCAATCTTATCAGCAGCAGGCACTAGAGCTTCCTGTAGAAATAGTAAAACAGGGAGACGCTTCTGTTTCCAGAGAATATGCAGCATCTATTGAAGGAATTTCCAATGTAGAAATAAGACCGCAGGTTACCGGATATTTAAGCAAAATTTTTGTAGATGAAGGAGATTATGTGAAAGCAGGACAGCCTTTATTCAAAATTGAAGACAGAATATTCGCTGAACAGTTAAAAAGTGCTCAGGCAGCTTTGATTACAGCACAAGCCAATCTTTCCAGTTCAAGAATTGATTTGGACAGAAAAAAAGAACTTTTCAGAAATAAAATGGTTTCCGAAATTCAGGTGAAAGAAGCAGAGGCAGCTTATAATGCAGCGAGAGGTGCGGTAAGCCAGTCAACATCTTCTATTGAATCAGCAAAGATCAATCTTAATTTCTCAACAATTAAAGCTCCGGTAAGTGGATTTATTGGTAGGTTTAATTACCGTTTGGGAAGCTTAATGACACCAGGTAATCAGGAGCCAATCACATTATTGTCAGATATTCACCAGGTGTTTACCTATTTCAGTTTAAGTGAAAATGATTTTAATAATTTTCAGAAACAATATGCAGGAAGCAGTATTGATGAGGTGATTAGAAATACTCCCGTGGTATCTCTATTACTTTCAGGAGGTGAAAAATATGCTGAAGCAGGTAGAATTGATGCCGTAGAAGGGCAATTTAACAAAACTACAGGTTCCATCACGTTAAGAGCAAGATTCAACAACCCGAATAATACTTTAAGAAGCGGAAACACCGGAAAGATTTTATTAAACCAGTTTTACAGCAATGTGGTTTTGCTTCCCATTGCCTCTACCAGAACTATTCAGGATAAAGTTTTCGTATTTACCATCAAAAATGGAAAAGCAGAAATGCTTCCTGTAGAGGTGAATGGAAAAGCCGGTGATAATTTCATTGTATCCAAAGGGCTTAAAGCCGGAGATCAGTATATCGTTTCCGGTTTCGACAGATTGCAGCCGGGAACTCCTGTAGTGGCACAAAAGAAAAATGCTCAACAGAAAAAATCGTAAGAAGAAATCATGTTAAAGAAAATTATAAAAAGACCCGTACTGGCAACGGTTATCTCCGTATTGCTGGTGATTCTCGGGATCGTCGGTATGGTCAGCCTGCCGATTACAAAATTCCCGGACATTGCACCGCCTACCGTTATGGTAACGGCTGCTTATCCGGGAGCCAATGCTGAAACCATTGCAAGATCTGTGGCGCCACCTTTGGAAAATGCAATCAATGGGGTGGAAAATATGGACTATATTACTTCTACGGCAAGTAATGACGGTACTTTGAGCATCACGGTAATCTTTAAATTGGGAACAGATCCCGATCAGGCGGCAATTAACGTTCAGAATAGGGTAGCACAGGTAACGAACCAGCTTCCTGCTGAGGTAATTCAAGCCGGAATTACGACTGTGAAAAGGCAGAACAGTATGATCGCGATGGTTTCCCTGACAAGTAAAGATGGTTCTATGAATGATCTTTTCCTTGAAAACTATGCAAAAATCAATATTGTTCCGGAGTTAAAAAGGGTAAAAGGAGTAGGAGATGCTATGGTATACGGAAATAAAGACTACTCAATGCGTATATGGCTTGATCCGAATAAACTGACCTCTTATAATCTTACACCATCAGACGTTTCCAGGGCAATTCAAAGTCAAAACCTTGAAGCAGCACCTGGAAGATTGGGAGAAAGAAGTAAAGAGGTGATGGAATATGTTCTTCGTTACAAAGGAAAATTCACGGAGCCTGAACAATATGAAAATATCACGATTAAAGCATTGAACGACGGTTCTGTTTTAAAACTAAAAGATGTAGCAAAAGTAGAATTCGGTGCTTACAGTTATACTGTTTCTTCCAATTTCAATAAGAAAGCTTCTGTAACGATGGCAATTTTCCAGATGGCTGGATCAAATGCGAATGAAGTACAGATCGCTCTTCAGGAAAGAATGAAAGAACTGGAAAAATCTTTCCCTGCAGGAATGGATTATGAAATTCCTTATGCAACAAAAGAAGCTTTGGATCAATCTATTGAACAGGTAATCCATACATTGATTGAAGCATTTATTCTTGTATTCATCGTAGTGTATATTTTCTTACAGGATTTCAGATCAACATTGATTCCGGCAATTGCGGTTCCGGTGTCTATCGTGGGAACATTCTTCTTTATGAAGATTTTTGGATTCTCTATTAATATTCTTACACTATTTGCCCTCGTACTCACCATTGGTATTGTGGTGGATGATGCGATTGTTGTAGTAGAAGCGGTTCACGCCAAAATGGAACATAAGAAATTGAACCCGAGGGCGGCAACCATGTCGGCAATGAGTGAAATTACGGGAGCAATTGTTTCCATTACTTTAATCATGTCTGCGGTATTCGTTCCGGTGGCATTCATGAGTGGTTCCACAGGATTGTTCTATCAGCAGTTTGCATTAACATTAGCAATTGCGATCGTAATTTCGGCAATTAATGCATTGACATTGAGCCCGGCTTTATGTGCTTTGTTCTTAAAACAACATCATGGCGGAGCTCATGAAAAAATGAATTTCAAAGACCGTTTCTTTGCAGGATTTAATGCAAGTTTCAATAAGCTGACATTCCGATACGGAAAAGCAGTATTATTCCTTTTAAAGAAAAAATGGGTCGCATTGGCAATGATTGTTGCTTTCGGAGGATTGTTTGTCTGGATGTCTATGACTACACCAAAAGGATTTATTCCTGACGAAGATCAGAGTTTTATTATCGTAACTGCCAATCTGGCTCCGGGTGCCTCTAAAGACAGAACATCCAAAGTAGTTTCAGATACAGAAGATCTTTTAATGAAAAATCCAGCGGTAGATAAAGTGATTTCAGTAGACGGGCTGAACCTGTTCAGTGGTTCGATGTCATCTTCGGCGGCTTCTATTTTCGTTAAATTAAAAAACTCAGGAGAAAGAGGTGCTGTTAACAATATTAATGATATTATCGGGCAGACCCAAGGAATGCTTTCTCAGGATAAAAGAGCCAATTTCCTTGTGATCAATACACCAACCGTTGATGGTTTCGGGAATACAAGTGGAATGGAACTGGTGCTTCAGGACCGTACCAACGGACAGCTTCAGAATCTTGGAAATATCTCTTATGGAATGATGGGAGCTTTGATGCAGAGACCTGAAGTAGCTGTGGCATTTACAACATTTGATGTGACTTATCCGCAGTTTGAAGTGCTTGTAGATGAAGTGAAAGCTGCACAGCTTGGTGTGAATGTTTCTGATGTATTAGGGGTGATGCAGGGGTATTATGGAAGTATTCAGGCTTCCGATTTCAACAGATTCGGGAAATATTACAGAGTTTTGGTACAATCTACCCCAGAAACAAGACAGGATAAAGAATCCCTGAACGGTATTTTCGTAAAAAATAATTTAGGACAAATGGTTCCGATTAATACTTTGGTAAGCTTAAAACAGGTAACCGGAGCTGAAGTCGTAGACCGTTTTAATCTATTCAATTCATCGAATCTTACAGTAATGGCGGCTCCGGGTTATAGTACGGGACAGGCAATGGCTGCGGTAGAAGAAGTAGGTAAACAGGTGCTTCCTCCGGGATATACTTATGATTATAAAGGAATGAGCCGTGAAGAAGCAGGTTCAAGCTCACAGTCAGTAATGATTTTTGGATTGTGTATTGTGTTTGTGTTCTTCCTGTTATCGGCACAGTATGAAAGTTATGTTCTTCCATTCGCCGTATTGATCGCTATTCCGGTAGGTTTATCAGGCGTTTTTGTGGGAATTACTTTTGCGGAATTATCCAATAATATTTACGTTCAGATTGCTTTGGTGATGTTGATTGGACTTTTGGCAAAGAACGGTATTTTGATCGTGGAATTTGCCATTCAGAGACGTAGAGCAGGAAAAAGCCTTATTGCTTCTGCGGTTGAAGGAGCGAAGGCGCGTTTACGCCCAATCTTGATGACCTCTCTCGCATTCATTACCGGTTTGATTCCATTGATTTTTGTAGTAGGACCTTCTGCTTTGGGTAACCATTCCATCGGGTATGCAGCGATTTCAGGGATGCTTTTCGGAACGATCCTAGGTATTTTCGTGGTACCTGTACTTTTCGTAATGTTCCAGGCTTTACATGAAAAAATTAACGGAAGAGTAGTAACGGATGCGGATTGGGAATATTAATTCAAATGATTTTAACAATGAAAATTAAAAATATAGCATATATCGCATTCATTTCAGGAACAGCTGTTTCGTGTGGCGTTCAAAAATATGAACAGCCTGAAGTGAAGATGCCTGAAGCTTTCAGAAGTGACAGTATTGTGGTAGAGCAGAATGAAAATATTGCGAAAATCGGGTATAAAGATTTTTTCAAAGATCCGGTTTTGGTGAGTTTGATTGATAAAGCAATGGTGCAGAATAATGATCTACAGGTTGCTTTAAAACAAATAGAATTTGCATCACTTGCCTATACTCAAAGTAAGTGGGGAAATGTTCCTACTATTAATGCAACAGCAAACGGTAATATTAGCAGACCTTCTGATAACAGTATGAATGGAATGATGGCTGGGCAGTTTATGGGAAAAAGATACATGGAAGATTATACGGCAGCGCTTAATTTTTCATGGGAGGCAGATATCTGGGGAAAGATCAAAGGAAGAAAGGAGCAGGCACTGGCAGATTATCTTAAAACTCAGGAAGCTGCAAAAGCAGTGAAAACACAAGTGGTGGCAGCTGTTGTTCAAGGATATTATAACCTTTTGATGCTGGATACTCAACTGGAAATTACAAAATCGAATCTGACGTATGCTGATAATACGTTGAAGTTTCTTGTAAAACAACAGGAGCTTGGGTTGACAACAGCTTTAGCGGTTCAACAACAGGAAATTGTGAAAGATCAGATCCTGAAAACTATTCCGGCTATTGAAAGTTCCGTTGCTACACAGGAGAACGCTTTAAGTCTGTTAACAGGTTCTATGCCAGGGAAAATTGAAAGAAGTTCAAGTCTGAATAATGTTCAGTCTCCGGATCATATTTCAGCAGGAATTCCATCAGAATTATTGAGCTACAGACCTGATATTAAAACGGCTGAATTAGAAGTGAGAAAAAGTGCAGCGGCAATTCATGTTGCTAAAATGAGCATGTATCCTTCATTGAATATTACAGCTCAGGGTGGTGTGAATGCTTTCCAGATCAGTAAATGGTTCAGTGTTCCGGGATCTCTTTTCGGAATGGCGGCAGGAGCTATTGCTCAACCTATTTTGAATGGAAAACAACTTAAAACTCAGTATGAACAGTCCAAAGTATTGGCAGATCAGGCTGAAATCAGCTTTAAACAATCTGTTTTAAAAGCGGTAGGAGAGGTTTCTGACGCATTGGTACAGATTCAGAAGCTGGAAGAGCAGCAGAAAATTGCTGAAGGATTGGTAGTGAAATCCGGTGAAGCTGTGAAAAAGGCGGATCTGTTATTCAAATACAATTCAGCAACGTATGTAGAGGTTATTATGGCGCAAACCAATAAGCTTAATGCGGAATTGGAACTGGCTTCTCTGAAAGCTCAACGATTGAATGCAATCACTGCCCTGTACCGTTCTGTAGGTGGCGGATGGCAATAAAGTAAAATTAAACCTGCTTCGTCTTTAGATGCAGCAGGTTTTTAATCCAAAATCATTATGAAGAATACAGATATACAGGAGGGAATCATTTTAATTCCGGATTTCAGCGGATTTACCGAATTTGTGTTCAATACCAAACTTTATACAGGAGAATATATTGTAAGACAACTACTATCTACGCTGATTGATGTGAATGATCAGTATTTTGAAATTTCTGAAATTGAAGGTGACGCTATTTTATTTTATCGTTATGATGAAAATCCATCGTATGATAGTATTTCAGATATGCTTTGGAAAATGAGAAACGCATTCAACAGAAAAATAAAAGAATTGAGTAAGAGTTTAAGTACAACAATTGATTTATCTCTGAAGTTTATCGTTCATTATGGAGCATTTTCGCAGTATAATATCGGGAATTTCAGGAAGCTTTACGGGAAAACTATTGTAGAAGCACATCAGATGTTGAAAAATGGGTTGGCAGAACAGCCTTCTTATGCTTTGTACAGCAATTCTTTTTTAGAAAACAGTAATAATCAGGAAACTGAATCAGATAAGGATCAGCATCGTCTGTCGGAAGTAGGTATGATCCATTATTTTGAAAGTTTAAACTAGCATATTTTTATTTTTTAATCCTTGTAAATTTGCTTTTTGCTAGCAGCCCGGGTGAGATCCGGGCTTTTTTTGTGAGTAATAGATGATCTTGATATGTTAAAATTTGAAAACTTTAAATAACTTTTTCAATTGATTTATTGTATATGTTTTGGTTGTAAATGTATTTGTTTGATTATTTTGTCTTAATAATTGTTATTTTTTTAAATTATCTCTAAAACTGTTTTTTATAAAGTGTTAAAGCCTAATAGTTTATTAAATTTTTTTTCATTTTCCATGTAACAAAAACCGGAATACAGTGGTCTTATTGGATAAACTATAACTTTCATGAAAATAATATTATTTCCAATAGCAGTATTAACGGGTTCTTTAGCATTGGCACAGACTCAGACTGTAAAAGACACTGTAAAAGGGAATACAAAAGAGATAGAAGCAGTTGCGATTGTCGCAAAGAAGCCTACCGTAGAGTCTAAGGTAGACAGAACTGTTTTTAATGTGGCAAACAGTGCTATCGTAGCCGGAAACACAACCTGGGATGTTTTGAGAATGACACCATTGGTAAGTATTGATAATAATGATGCTGTAAAAGCGGAAGGACAGACGGTAACGGTTTATATCAACGATAGAAAATCTGTTTTTACAGGAAAAGAATTAAAAGAATATCTTAAAACAATCCCAGCCGATAACTTGTTGAAGATAGAAGTTATTACAAGTCCGTCTTCACGTTACGAAACTTCCGGATCAGTTATTAATATTGTTCTGAAGAAAAGAGATGATGAAGGAATTAAAGGAAGTATCTCTCTGAATAACAGGCAAAGTACCAAGAACTCACAATACACAAACTTTAACCTCAACTATCATAAGAAAGGCTTTACCCAGACTTTTATCGGAAGCTATGGGAATAATACCTACGTACAAAAAGGTGCTAAAAATATCAGATCTTATGATAAGTCTAATAAAGACAGTGATATTGAATATGAAACAGTAACAAAAAGTGAAAATCCATCGCTTTCTTCTACTTCAGAATTTGAACTAAACGATAAAAATAATGTTGGGCTTATTCTGGAATATTTCCAAAGCCGTAGCAAGTCTTTATCTGAAACGAATTCAACTGAGTATAAGAACGGAGGTTTTTTTGATTCATATCTTCAGACTCAGAATGAAGACGGATTTTATCGTAACCTTGGAACGAATGTCTTTTATAAATATTATGACAAGGAGAAAAACAGAATCTTGGATGTAAACCTGGGTACGAATTATTCCGGAAATGACAGTGATCAACTGATCAATAAAACAACGTTAAAAAACGGGATTAAAGAAGTAGGGGTGACCAGTGATAATCAGATGCGTAATTATTATCTGAAGGTAGATTATACGCAGCCATTGGGGAAATCTGGAGGCACAATTGAAGTGGGAGCAAAAACTGAGTTCAATAATCATGCGATTCCAAATACATTATACGGTTATAGTGTGATCAATCAAGATCTTGATTACAAAGGGTTATCAACCAATGATAAATTCCATTATGAAGACAATATTACTTCCGTATATGCTAACTATAGTAAGACGTTTTTCAAAAAACTGGAAACCCGTATCGGACTTCGATATGAATATACAGATCTGAGGGTAAGACAAGATGTTGCCGGAACAGAAAGAAAAGACGGCTATGGAACTTTTCTTCCTAATTTATTAATAAAATATAGTTTTTCAGATAAATATGATGTGAGTTTAACGTACAACAGAAGTATCTGGAGACCGTGGTATTCTGAATTTAATCCTTTTGTTACACCTTCTATTGACGGAACGTATTCCAGAGGAAATATGGACTTAAATCCAAATCCTAACGACAGATTGTACCTGAAATTCGGAATCCTGAAAAAGTACTTTATCTCTGCAAGATATATGCATACCAACCAGGATTATTGGACCACTTTTGCTACAGAAAACGGACGAAATGTATTTTTACCGGGGAATTTTAACGGAAAAGTTGAAAAATACTATCTTTTTGCAAACACCAATCAGAATTTCCTGAAAAATAAATTGAATGTAAATGTTGGATTTGGATGGTATTATATCGATAATAAAGATTTTAATGAGAAGAATCAAATTGGAGGAAAAAGCTATATCAATTATTGGGGCGGATCTGCAAATGTTTCCTATTCGAATCTGTTCAATAAGAATATAAATATCAGTGCATGGATGGAAATTGCCAATCAGAACAATGGAAACTCTTACGCTAATAACACCAACGTATTTCATAATATTTCTGTGACTAAATTATTCCCTAAAACACAGATGGAAGCAAGCTTACAGCTGATGAACATCTTTAAAAGACCTTATGCTGACAATACAACATACAGTCAGGTGGGAACTTTCAGAGATTATCAGAAATGGGATTGGTACGGGGTAGCTGTTACTTTCGTGAAGCGTTTTGGAAACCAAAAGGTGAAAGAGAATACGAAAACGGATGTTGAGAAAAATGCCGGAGGAGCAAAATAGAAAGAATTTAAATCAATATAAAAACAGGTTTCTGGTTGAAGCCTGTTTTTTTTGTTTTTTGAGCTAAAGATTGGATGATTTTTTAAATAGAATCGATCCGTGCTGTTTTTTATGTAAGCAAATAAAAAAGCAGATTTCGAATAGAAACCTGCTTATAAATTCTACAAAATTAACGGATAGATTAGCTGATTGATTGTCAAATAGTAATTTGCATCTTCATACTTCCAATTTCATTCTTTACTATTTCAGGGTGAACTTCACCTTTGTTTTAATAGCATCAGAAGAATTTCCGATTTGAGCTTCAAAATCTCCTGGCTCTGCTACCCAGTCGTGTTTCTGAGCATCAAAGAAGCTTAAAGCAGACTTGTCAATAGTAAATGTCACTTCTTTTGTCTCACCCGGATTTAAATATACTTTTTCAAAACCTTTCAATTCTTTAGCAGGGCGGGGAACAGATGATTTTAAATCACTGATGTAAAGCTGTGCCACTTCAGCTCCTGCTTTCTTTCCTGTATTTTTAACAGTTACCGTGAAAGTAATGGTCTCGTTTTGTGATAATGTTGTTTTATCAGCTTTAGCTTTTCCAAATTCAAAAGTTGTATAACTTAATCCATGCCCGAAGCTGAAAAGAGGTTTAATGTTTTTTGTATCATGCCAACGATAACCTACAAATACTCCTTCATTATAAGTAATATTGATCGGGTTTTTCTGATCTTTTCCTTTTCCGGCAGCTAATTCATCTTTTTGTCCCGGATATTCACCAAGTTGATGAGCGGAATTATCCTCAAGCTTCACTGGAAAAGTAAACGGAAGTTTTCCTGATGGGTTGGTATCACCGGCTAAAACAGAAGCAATGGAATTTCCAGCTTCAGAACCAAGATACCATGCCTGTACTACGGTTGGCACATCTTTGATCCAAGGCATTGCAATAGCATTCCCTGAAACTAAAACAACAGCAAGATTTTTATTAGCTTTCGCAAGAGCAGAGATTACCTTATCCTGATTATATGGTAATCCATAGCTTTTTCTGTCGTTTCCTTCACTGTCCTGGAAATCTGCTTTATTCAATCCGCCAACGAAGATAACATAGTCCGATTTTTTTGCCAGTTCTACCGCTTCGTTTAATAATTCTGCCTCAGAACGGGAATCTTTTAAATCCTGTCCGGATTTTACACCATTGTATTCACCGCCAATGTCTCCTACATAACCTCTGGCATATTGTATATCAGATTGCTTCCCGAATCTGGACTTTATTCCGTCTAAAGGAAGAGTTTCGTATTTTACTTTTAATGAAGATGAACCTCCGCCAACAGTCATAATTTTGATGGCATTCTCTCCAATAACTGCTATTTTTTTAGCCTTATTAATATCAATCGGAAGTACATTACCTTGATTTTTCAATAAAACAATTCCTTCTTCACCGATTTCCTTTGCTACAGCTTTATGTTCTTCAGAAGCAATATTCCCGAAAGGTTTATTTCGGTTCATTGTCGTTTTATAGGCAAGACGAAGTAATCGGGTTACTTTGTCATCAAGTTCTTTGGTTCCTACTTTTCCTGCTTTGATCAGATCAAGATAAGGTTTTGCCAGATAATAATTGTCATAGGCATTTTTAGTTCCGGCTGAAAGACCATTGGTCCATGATCCGAATTCAAGATCCAATCCGTTGTGGATCGCCTGTTCTGTATTATTAACAGCTCCCCAATCGGAAACTACCACTCCTTTGTAGTTCCACTCTTTTTTTAGAATATCATTTAAAAGGTATTGATTCTGGCTGGCATATTGTCCTTTATACAGATCGTAAGCTCCCATGATGGTCCATGAATCGCCTTCTGTTACGGCAGCTTTAAATGGTGGAAAGTAAATTTCATAAAGCGTTCTGTCATCCACATTTACATTGCTGGTATGACGGAACATTTCCTGGTTATTGAGGGCAAAATGTTTAACTGAAGTAGCCACCCCGTTAGATTGTACTCCTTTGATGTAAGGTACCACCATTTTCGAAGTCAGGTAAGGATCTTCGCCCATGTATTCGAAGTTTCTTCCGTTCAATGGAGTTCTGTAGATATTTACACCAGGTCCCAGAAGAATATCTTTTTTTCTGTATCGTGCTTCTTCTCCTAATGCTTTACCATAATTCCATGACATTTTTTTATTCCATGTTGCAGATAAGGCGGTAAGGGCAGGGTAGGCGATGATAGAGTCGTTGGTCCATCCGGCTTGGTCCCATTCGTCCCACATTACTTCAGGACGTACCCCATGAGGACCGTCCGTTGTCCAGAATTCGGGGATTCCTAATCTTGGAACACCGGGAGAACTGAATTTCGACTGTGCGTGAAGCATTGCTACTTTCTCTTCCAGTGTCATTCTGGAAAGAGCATCCTGTATACGTTGTTCTACAGGTTTTGATTCATCTAAATAAACGGGAGTATTGGTCTGAGCCATATAAGAAACAGAAATAAGGGTGAATAAACTTACAATGGCGGTTTTCTTTAACATAATGCCTTTTTATTTGATTGAAAGCAAAAGTAAGAAAATTTCTTTATTATCTCAAATTGAGAAAATAAATTTTAAAGCATAAAAAAACTGCCTGCTAAATTGCTGACAGTTTGTTGTTTATTGTTCGGTAGAAATTTGATTTTTAATATTTTAGATAATAGAGGAAGAGATTTTACATGTCGATAATCAATTTTGCTTTGCAAGTGAATGATCAATTTGAAGTGAAGGGATTATAACCCGTATCTCGTATCTCGAAACCCTCAAACTTTAATCCCACCCTTTTACTGCTCCTCCTTTAAACACTTCAAGAGCTTTTTTTTCCACCTCATCGGACTGATAAGCTTTTACAAAGTTTTTTACTTTTTGGCTGTTCTTATTATCCTGCCTTGATACAACAAGGTTAACGTAAGGGGAGTCTTTGTCTTCTTTGAAAATTCCCTGTTTTTCAGAATCCAATCCGGCTTGTGCTGCAAAATTATTATTGATAATTCCAACTACAACATCACGGTCATCCAAAACTCTTGGGATCTGAGCTCCTTCAATTTCCATAATTTTCAGTTGTTTTGGGTTTTCAACTATATCAGTCACTTTTGGAAGTAATCCCACTCCTGCTTTTAGCTTCAATAAACCATTTTTCTGTAAAAGAAGTAATGAACGTCCACCATTGGTAGGGTCATTAGGAATAACAATAGTGCTTTCATTCTGAAGCTGGCTGATGTTCTGAATCTTCTTTGAATAGGCTACAATAGGATAAACGAATGTATTTCCTACGACAGCAAGATGATAACCTCTTTGTTTGGATTGTTCGGTTAAATAAGGAGCGTGCTGGAAAGCATTGGCATCAATATCACCATTCATCAAAGCTTCATTGGGAACTACATAATCATTGAAAGGGATAAGCTCCACTTCAAGGTTATACTTTTCCTTAGCAACTTTTTTGGCAACTTCAGCCACTTCCTGCTCAGGTCCGTACGTAATTCCGACTCTGATGAAATTCGGATCGTCCTTTCTCCCTGAACAAGCACTGAAAAGCAATACTCCGGCAGTTATCAAACCTAAAATCTTTATTTTTTTCATTCTATTCTTTTTAATAATATCGGTAGAGGGTAGAAAACTCATTCGTTCAGATCTCACTCACTCTAAAACTTACCTATGGTCAAATCTTTTAGACAACCTGTCTCCCATAAACTGTATAATAAATACCAGAAGAACAAGCAATATCAAAACAGTGTTCATAATCACAATATCATAACCGATATATCCGTATTGATATCCCACCTGTCCCAATCCACCGGCACCTACAGCACCTCCCATTGCAGAATATCCTACTAAGGTGATCAATGTAATGGTTGCATTATTAATTAATGATGGAAGTGCCTCCGGAAGCAATACTTTTCTGATAATCTGGAAAGGTGAAGCACCAAGAGCTCTTGCCGTTTCTATTAATCCGTGAGGAACTTCAATAAGGCTGTTCTCAACTAGTCTTGCAATAAAAGGAGCAGCTCCTACACTTAATGGAACCAATGCTGCATTTACTCCAATGGATGTTCCTGCTAAAACTCTTGTAAAAGGGATCATCCATACAATTAAAATGATGAACGGGATCGCCCGGAAAATATTAACGATAATAGATAATGTTCTGTGGTAGATTACATTTTCCAGCAGTTGTCCTTTTCTTGTTAAAAACAGCAGAATTCCTACCGGAAGCCCGAGGACAAATCCAAAAAATCCAGACACAAATGTCATATAAACCGTTTCCCAGGTTCCTTTTGCCAAAAGGGCAATTACCGTATCACTAAGCATATCCTTTTACTGTATTTTGAATTTTATTTTGATTAAAATAATAGATGGCTTTCTGATTTTCCTCAGCTTCGCCTTGAAGTTGCAAAAGTAGTTTACCAAAATTAGAATTCCCAAAATATTCTACATCCGCTTTCAAAAGTTTGTATGGGATTTTATGTTCATTATATAACGCTGAAAGAATTTGTTCAACGCTTAAGTTTTCGTTAAGTTCTATTTCGACCAGTGGAAATAAACCATCCTCTGGTTCTTTCTGTAGTCTTTTATTAAGTTCCTGTGGCAGGGTCATGATATCTGAATTTATAAATTGTTGGATCACCGGATTTTCTCTGTCCGAAATGATCTCGCTTAAAGTTCCTTTTGCTAATAATTTTCCTTTGTCTATAACGGCAACATGGTTGCAGACGGCTTTGATAACTTCCATCTCATGGGTAATCAGAAGAATGGTAATACCAAGTCTTTCGTTAATATCCTTCAGCAATTGTAAGATAGATTGAGTAGTAACCGGGTCAAGAGCACTTGTGGCTTCATCACAAAGTAGAAGGTGAGGATCGTTGGCTAATGCTCTCGCAATCGCTACCCTCTGTTTCTGACCTCCGGAAAGACTTCTTGGATAATCATTGGCTTTATCTTCAAGACCTACAATTTTCAGTAATTCGTTGACCTTTTTATTAATTTGATCCTTGCTGCTATGATCTAGTTCCAGAGGAAGTGCTATATTATCAAAAACAGTACGGGAAGAAAGAAGATTGAAGTGCTGGAAGATCATACCTATTTTCTTACGTTCTTCAGCGAGTTGCTTGGAACTTAATTTGGTGAAATCTTTTCCATTGATAATTACCTGTCCTTCATCCGGTCTTTCCAATAGATTAACGGTGCGGATCAAAGTACTTTTTCCTGCTCCTGAAAATCCTATAATTCCTACAATATCTCCTTTGTCTATATTGAGACTTACCTGATCCAATGCTTTAAAAGCTTGTTTTTTCTGGTGGAATGTTTTTGATATGTTTCTGATTTCTATCATTCTGATGTTTTATACTATTTAAATAGGCTGATATCGTCTGCCTGTTTTGTTAAAAAATCTTTTCACTCTTCTGATTTTGACCTTAGACCGTTTCGAAAGTTTAAAGTATTTGGTAATATTGGTAAGAAGTACTCCCAGCAATATAACTGCCAAACCATATAGCTGACTACCATTGATACTTTGATTGGCTACAATCCATCCTGCAATAACCGTAACAATAGGGTTAATATAGGTATGGGTGCTTACCAATGCAGCGGGTTTCACGGACAACAGCCAAATGTACGACAAATACGCGACTATTGATCCAAAGAAGATCAAAAACAGAACACCCAGCCATGCTGATAATGGGATCGCTGATACTGAAAAACCTGTCCATTCATTTCTGAATAAAGAGATAAGAAATGACGCCAATCCTGCTACAATAAGCTGTTGTGCAATATTCATGAAGGTAGATTGTGATGCAGGATTTTTCTTAGAATATAAAGATCCTAAAACCCATGCAATAGAACTCAAACCTAATACTATAAATGCTGTAATACGGAGATGACCGTCAACAGCAGCATGTGCCGCATGTGAATTTACACTGCCTTTTAAAAATAATATCAGCCCAGTAAAACCAATGGCTAGCCCTATCGGAATAAATTTATCTGAAAAATAATACTTCCAGTTTTTTCTGTCAATTGCGATAAACCAGAAAGGACCGGTTGCTATACAGATAGCAGCTTCGGATGCCATTACATATTGTTCTCCCCATGCTACAAGACCGGTTCCTCCGGTAAGGATAAGGATTCCGGTGATGGCGTTTTTCTTCCAGTTTACCAAAGAATTTGCCTTTTCTCCTTTAGAAAGAAGATATCCCATCATCAGAATTCCTGCTACCAGAAATCTCAATCCGGAAAGTATAAATGGTGGAAAACCTTTTAAGCCAAATGAAATAGCTAAAAACGTCATCCCCCATATTACATAGATATTTGTAAATGCCAATGGAACTAACCATTTGTTTTTAGAATTGCTCATTTTTATTTTTTTTATGTTGTTGGTTTTAATAAAAAAAGGCTCTACAACTTGGTAGGGCCTTATGAAAAGTATGTCATATTAAATGTAAGGTCACCCACAGTATTCTTGATGCACAGGCATACAAATAGCTTTCATCATATGTTTCATGATGTTTTTATTTGTTATATTATTCTTTGTTTCTGTGCTCATTTAGTTTTATTTTCTGAATACGATTGCAAATATATAATATAATTTTAATTAGTCTACTAAAAATATAGACTTTTTAAAGATTAAATTATTGTTAATCATTTAATATGTTTGTTTTCAGTAAGTTGTGTGTTTTGTTTTTTTCTTTTCTAATCAATTTAAAATTGTTACTTTTATTTTTAAGTATATTTTTTAATAAAAAAAGAGTTTTTGCTCTTTTGTGAAAAAAAGAAAAAGATTTGAAATTTTTAGGAATTGTTCAATTGGATGAATAAGGTTAATGTCTTTTGAAGTTTTAATTGAGAAAATATACCTGTTTGTGAATTAGAGATAATAGGGCATCTGAGATAATAGGGCATAAAATGATAGCGAATATTAATTGTCAATCATAAAAAATAAAGATCCCACTAGATAAATCTTTCTCTAATGCTAAAAATCGGGTAAGTATTATTTATTAAACTAGTTAAATGTGCACATTGTTTATGAGTAGTAATTTAGCATTAAAATTAAAGACATGGATAATAGAATATTAGGTCTGCATCATATTACTGCCATTGCAGACAATGCAAAAAGAAATTTAGATTTTTACACTCAGGTTTTAGGAGTGAGATTGGTAAAGAAAACTGTAAATTTTGACGATCCGGGAACCTATCATTTCTATTTTGGGAATGAAAATGGAACACCGGGAACTATTCTTACTTTCTTTCCCTGGGAAGGGATAGGGCAGGGGACTAACGGAAGCGGAATGGCTACTCATATTGGGTATTCAGCTCCTAAAAACAGTTTAGAATTCTGGAAAAACAGATTAAATGGTTTCAATGTCAATGTAGAAGAAGGAGAGCTTTTTGGTGAGAAAATGATTTCATTTAAAGATCCTGACGGACTTCAGTTACAGTTTATAGAGTCCTCCAATGATGACAACCGAAAAGTATGGACAACCGATGATATCAAGGATGAAAATGCATTAAAAGGATTTCATAATGTAACTCTTACTTTGAAAAAGGCAGAGCCTACTATCAAAGTTCTGACAGATATTTTAGGCTATGATCTTCAAAAACAAGAAGCCGACAGATACAGATTGGCAACCAATGCTATTGATACAGCAAATATTATAGATATCATTGAGAATGATAAAATGCCAGCAGGAAGAAATGCCGCAGGAACCAATCATCACATTGCCTTCAGAGTGAAAGATGATAATATATTAATGGAATACCGTGAAAAAGTATTATCCACAGGATTGAATATTACTCCGAAGATCAACAGAGATTATTTCTATTCATTGTATTTCCGTGAACCGGGAGGGGTTTTGTTTGAAATTGCAACGGATAATCCGGGATTCACAGTGGATGAAGATTTGGCAGAATTAGGTGAAAATTTAAAATTACCGGCTCAGTATGAAGGGATGAGAGATAAAATAGAAGGTGTATTGCCGAAGTTATCATAGATCATTACCCTAGATTTAGAAAGATATTAATTTTGAAAAAATAAAAAGATGGAAAGAACAGAAATCGTTTTAGAAGGAAGAAAAGGAGAAATTCAACTTTTCTCAGATGATCAGAAAGCCGGTAAAATGGATATTTCAGTCATTGGAAAAAAACTGACAGTATACCATACTGAAGTAAGCCCCGAATATGAAGGACAAGGGTTTGCTAAAATATTATTGGAAAGGCTGGTTTCCTATGCAAGAGAAAATGATCTGAAAATAGTACCATTATGTCCTTTTGTGTATGCACAGTTCAAACATCATCCGGAAGAATATAACGATGTATGGTTAAAAGAATAATGCTAAGCAAATAAAAGTTTAAGGAGTGTAAAGGTAAACACGCTTATTGATAAATTTACCTTTTCACCCTTTTGCTATCTTAGTTTTATAACAAACCCAATTAATAACAACCCTCATTATGAACCTTATAACAGGACTGCATCACGTTACAGCAATCACTGGCAATGCTCAGGAAAATATAGACTTTTATACCGGAGTTTTAGGACTTCGTTTAGTAAAAAAAACGGTAAACTTTGATTATTCGGAAGCGTATCACTTTTATTTCGGAGATGAATATGGAACACCCGGAACAATCATGACAACTTTTCCGTATGGGAAAGATTTGATCAACGGGAGGCATGGGAAAGGAATGTTGAATACTACCGCTTTTTCAGTTTCTATTGATGCATTGGATTATTGGATGAGCCGTCTGGAAAAGTTTAATATACCCTATAAACAACCTCAGCAAAGGTTTTCTGAAGATGTTTTCATCTATCTTGAAGATTTTGACGGATTGGGTCTTGAGCTTGTTTTTAATGATAAAGATGAAAGAAAGGGATACTATAACAGATATATTCCAAAAGATTATGCTTTAAAAGGAATCCATCATGTTGAAATTTGGCAGGATGCTTATGAGAGAACAGCAGCTCTTTTAATGACTCAGATGGATCATAAAGTTATTAATGAAAGCTCAGACCGCTTGAGATTAGGTACAGAAAATCTTCCGGGAAAATATGTAGACTTACTTTCTACTCCCAATGTGTTGAAAGGGCTTGCTGGCAGAGGTACCGTACATCATGTGGCTTTTGCGACTCCGGATGCAGAATCTCAGCTTAAAATGATTGAACGGTTAAATGCTTATGGATTGGAGCATACAGGAGTAAAAGATCGTAAATATTTTACTTCAGTATATTTTAAAGAACCAGGAGGTATTTTATTTGAGATTGCAACTTCAGGTCCAGGATTCGATGTAGATGAGGAAGCTGCATTTTTAGGAGAAGATCTGCAATTGCCTCAACAGTTTGAAGAGCAAAGAGAACACTTAATTACTGTTCTTCCAAAAATAAATTATCCAACAGAAAAATTCAGATAGTAAATGAGTCATACTTTAAATATAAAAACAGCAGGAATACCATTAAAACAGGCAAAAAAAGCTTTGATTATGGTACACGGACGAGGTGGAAGTGCTCAGGATATTTTGAGCATTTCCCAACATTTGAATGTAAATGATTATGCGATATTGGCTCCACAAGCCTTGAATCATACCTGGTATCCATTGTCGTTTATGGCACCCGTAGATCAGAACGAACCATGGCTGTCATCAGCTCTTGAAATCATAGGTGAGACGGTTCAGGTTGTTACAGATGCAGGAATAGCTCCGGAGAATATTTATTTTTTCGGGTTTTCTCAAGGAGCATGCCTTACTTTAGAGTTTTTAGTAAGAAATGCTCAGAAGTTTGGTGGGGCAGCAGCTATTATTGGTGGTGTGATCGGTGATAAGATCAACCGTGAGAATTATAAAGGTGATTTTGCCGGAACTTCTGTTTTGTTAGCAACCAGTAATCCTGATTTCCATGTTCCTGTTGAAAGAGTATATGCTACAGCAAATATTCTAAAAGAGATGAACGCTGAGGTAACGGAGAAAGTATATGCCAATTTTGGGCACTTTATCAATGAGGAGGAAATACAACTTGCCAACTCAATCATATTTAAATAAATAGTCTAGCCTTGATCCGGAAAGATGTTACAAAAATAAAATTCTTAAGAAATGACAAAGTGTGCAGATAAATAAATCGTACAGTTTGTCATTCTGTAGAATCTAAAGAATACATTAATTAAAAAACAGAGATCATGAATATTACCCGTATTTTCAGTGATAAAGAAGGAGATACACATTTTGAAAGTATTAATATTCCGCTTGTAGATCAAGGAGATATCGGATTTTTATCTGAAACTTTTGATGTTCAAAAACTACAGTTTCGAAAAGTCTCTGCAAATTACAATTATGATTTTCATTGTGCTCCTCAGATACAATATATTGTGCTCCTGGATGGCGGAGTGGAAATAGAAACTTCGTTGGGTATAAAAAAGAAATTCCAAACAGGTGAAATTCTTTTGGTAGAAGACATTACAGGGAAAGGACATAAAACAAAGAATCTGGAGAAAAAGGAAAGAACATCATTGTTTATTTATATAAAAGATTAAATTTTATTAAAACACTAAATATCTATTTTTCAATAATCAACTTTAAAACCATGCATGAGAAATTACTTTTAATTTTAGGATTATTATTAATCGTCATGATGCTGGTCATGCTGGCACAACGAATCAAAATTGCTTATCCTATTTTTCTGGTCCTGGCAGGATTGGGAATCAGTATGATTCCGGGAGTTCCGGTTTTAAAACTGGACCCTGATATTATATTTTTAATCTTTTTACCTCCACTTTTATATGAAGCAGCTTGGTATACCTCCTGGAATGATTTCTGGAAATGGAAACGCCCTATCAGCTTACTTGCTTTTGGATTGGTATTTCTAACGTCTTTAGTTGTAGCATATGTTTCGCAGGCTTTAATCCCAGGTTTTACTTTAGCATTAGGGTTTTTATTAGGTGGGATTGTGTCTCCTCCTGATGCTGTGGCAGCAACAACTGTACTGAAAGGTTTGAAAGTTCCAAAACGAACAATCGCCATATTGGAAGGAGAAAGTTTAATCAATGATGCTTCTTCATTAATTGTTTTCCGTTTTGCTCTAGCAGCTGTGATGACAGGTGTTTTTTCAATGCATGAAGCAACAGGACAGTTCTTTCTGGTAGCAGGAATGGGCATTGTGGTGGGAATTGCCGGAGCACATATTTTCTATGTGATTCATAGGTTTTTGCCAACTACCCCGGCTATTGATGCGGCACTTACTGTAATGACACCTTACATTTTATTTCTTTCTGCCGAGCATTTCCACTTTTCAGGAGTAATGGCAGTGGTAAGTGGCGGATTGTTCATGTCTTTCCGTGCTCATGAGATTTTTAAAACGGGAACCACAAGAATCAATATGACAGGAGTCTGGAATACCCTGATATTTGTAATGAATGCTTTAGTATTTGTTTTAATAGGTCTTGAACTTCCTGATATTATTAATGGTTTAGGAGAAACATCATTAATGCAGGGAATTAAATATGGTTTGATTATAAGCCTGATTGTGATTGTAGTTCGTTTGTTGTGGATTTATCCTGTTGCCCATATTCCAAGATGGATTAGTGCTGAGGCTCGTCGTGATGCTAGTCCGGGATGGAAAAATCCATTGATTATCGGATGGGCAGGGATGAGAGGAGTAGTTTCTTTAGCAACAGCCCTTTCTATACCGGTTATGATGAATTCACAGACTGAGTTTCCTATGAGAAACCTGATTATTTTTATCACATTTATAGTTATTTTTGTAACATTGGTTTTTCAGGGACTTACATTACCTTTGATCATTAAATTAATAAAAATTGGAGAGCTTGATCATATTCTTCCTTCTCATGAACAACAAGCCGGGATTCAAATAAGACTTGATAAGCTGGCTGTCAATAGACTCAATCATGAATATGAAACTTCCATTACTACAAATAGCCTGATAGAAAATCTTAAAAAAGCACTGGAAAATGATATCACACTTCATGAAAATCATTTAAATTCTGTAGAAATGTGTAGCAACAGACAAAGTGATATGGAAGAATATCAGAATGTTATGCTTGATATTTTTGCATTGCAAAGAAAAGAACTATTTAAGATGAAGCGTGAAAAGGTTTTCACTGATGAGGAGATCCGTAAGGCAGAGTCGCAACTGGATTTGAATGAATTGAAAATAATAGGGAATAAACACCTATAGAAAAAGTAAAAGTATATGAGTGCCAGTATTTTATTACATGTAAGTCGGTCAATAGAAAACTGTACTCATATACTATTAAATATAACGCTTTAATTTTGAGCATAATGAAAACACTACATTTTTTAGTCATAGGAAAAAATCAGGAAATTCTGGATGTCTTAAAAAGAATTATAGAAAATAATGAAGGCTGGACTGCCAAAATTCAGAGTGACGAGAACTTCTGTTATGAGTATCTCAAGAGAAATCATGTAGATATTGTATTGCTAAGCTCAGGATTGGAAGAACAGTTTGAAAAAGATATTAAAGTATTTTGTACCGGTTTAAACAAAGATGTGAAAGTAATTGATCATTACGGAGGCGGAAGTGGACTTTTAAAGAATGAAGTTTACAGTCTTTTTCCTAATTTGCAGGAGTAAACTTTACTCCATGTTTGAAAATATTATCAGAAACATTACAAGATTCATTACCATTACACCACAGGAAGAGAAAGCATTTACAGATTTATTGGTGTGTGAGAGATACCCTAAGAAAACTGTTTTACTGAGGGAAGGAGAGATTTGTCAGTTTGAAGGCTATATTCATAAGGGATGTGTGAGAATGTACTGTCTGGACGATAATGGAACCGAAGTAACGCTGCTGTTTGCCATTGAAGACTGGTGGATCAGTGATATTGCATCATTTCAGGATCAGAAACCTTCTAAAGTTTATATTGAAACCCTTGAAGACTCAGAAATCTATATGCTGAATCCTACAACAAAAGAAAAGCTGTTAAACGAAATTCCCAAGTTTGAAAGGGTTTTCAGAATGCTGGTGCAAAGAAATCTCACTACTCTTCAAAGCCGATTGGTAGATACCATATCCAAATCTGCCTCAGACCGATACTTAGAATTTATAAAAGTATACCCTTCTATTCCACAAAGAGTTGCGCAATATTATATAGCTTCCTATTTAGGCGTTTCAAAAGAATTTGTAAGCACGATCAGAAAACGTCTTGCCTCAAAAGAGAAATAGATAATAGATGGCTGCCGAATTTTTATAGAGATTGAAGATTCACTAGTATCAATAACATTTCTTATGATTTGGGTTTTTAAAATTCAAACAAACTAAAATCTGCACAATCAGCACAATCTGCGGGAGCAACATTTCATCATTCATTTATTAGATTCATGAAATAAAAACATTCGTCTGCCACTGTCAGAATAAAGACTTTCTCAACAGTATACAATTTTATCGAAGATAAATTTTTTGCGCCTTACATCAGTAGCATGTAAAGTAATCTTGCGTCTTTGTGATTTCCAACAACCCCCATTAAAAAACATTTATTTTAAAATAAAGCAATTTATTAAACTAGTTAAATGTGTAACCATTTCCGTTGTTCTAAATTTGTCATATCAAAAACAAACAAATAACACTTGAGATATGGACAGAAAAGATTTTTTAAAAAAAGGGTTACTCGGAACAGGAATGTTTGTAGCATCTGCTTCTCTGGGAAATACAATGAAAAACGAAATTGACGAGATTGAGCCATTAGAGCCCATAGGATATAATCATTTGCCTAATACAGAATCAAAAATTAAAGACAACTCTGTCATTCATAAAGCAGATTCAAGAGGGAAAGCAGATCATGGTTGGTTACTGAGCCAGCATACTTTTAGCTTTGCCAATTATCATAATCCGGAAAGAATGCATTTTGGAGTACTTAGAGTTTTGAATGATGACAGAGTAGAAGCTGGACGAGGTTTTGGGACCCATCCACATGATAATATGGAGATCATTAGTATTCCTTTAGAGGGTGACCTTGAGCATAAAGACAGTATGGGAAATACAGCCATCATCAAAAGTGGAGATATTCAGGTGATGAGTGCCGGAACAGGAATCATGCACAGTGAATTCAATAAAAATAGCGATCAGTTAGTGAAATTTCTACAGATTTGGGTATACCCGAAAAAAAGAAATGTAACGCCAAGATATGATCAGATTACTTTAGATAAAACAAAAAGTCACAATCAGTTCCAGCAGATTCTTTCTCCAAATGCTGACGATGAAGGCGTATGGATTCATCAGGATGCATGGTTTCATCTGGGAACTTTTGATCAGGGACAGGAAATAAATTATCAGATCAGAAAAAAAGGAAATGGAGTTTATGCCTTTATCCTTAAAGGAAGTGCCGAAATCGAAGGTCAGAAAGTAGAAGAGAGAGATGGTTTCGGAGTTTGGGATATTAAAGATTTAAATATAAAATCTACATCAGAAGGTTCGGAAATACTGTTAATGGAAGTTCCTATGACAATGTAAAATTGTAATATCATGAAAAATTCGGTAAATAAACTGTTGATAGCTATTGTATTAGTGTTTTCAAACCTGATAATTGCTCAGACTACAAGTGTAGGAACATCCAAAAATTGGGGTTCAGTAGATGGGATTTCCATGATAGGGTTAGTACAAGGTCCTTCTTCTGCAAATGCTCAACTTCAGGTAGCGTGTGTTTTCGAATACACGGAAGGGGATATTTTCAACGCTTCGGCTTTACCTGCTAACCTGAACGGATTGGTACATTTAGATGAAGCTTTGAAAGGGGAACTTACCAATATCAGAAAATCAGGACAATTTCTGGGACATTCCTTAGAAACTATTTTAATTACACCTCCTGCCGGATCTATGTCTGCACAAAAACTATTATTGATAGGTTTAGGTGATCGTAATAAATTTACGCCGGATTTAATGATCTCAGTAGGAGAGGTAGCTGCTCGTGAAGCAATGAGATTGGGTGTTTCCAATTTTGCCTTTGCCAGTGATCTGAAAGATGCCGGAATAGACTCTCCCACGGCTTTAGTAGCAGGAAATGTAGTAAGAGGTATTGTGAATGCCAGTCGTTCTGAGAATTATTTAAAAGAGCATAAGCTATCAACTACCAAAAAATTAGAAAAAGTATATCTGTTGGCTGGTCCAGCCTTCTTTGAAACTGCAGGCGGTGGAATTTCAGAAGCCATTACAGAAGCCCAAAAGAAATAATGAACTTGTTTCATTAATATTGTTGATCCTGCCTCCTTTTTTAAGGGGGCTTTTTGCATAAACACCTTAATAATGATGAAAATAGGAGCAAATAGTCACTATTTATGAGCTCAATAACTTCCTTCTTCCATTTTCAGGCTTCAAACTAAATTAGCTAAAGTCAAAAAAAATCCCGATTTTTGTAGTCTTTCAATAAACCCGAGTTCATGAAATTATGTATTGCCGAAAAACCCAGTGTTGCCAGAGATATCGCCAAAGTATTAGGTGCTACAACGCCTAAACAAGGCTATATGGAAGGGAACGGCTATTGCGTGACATGGACGTTCGGACATCTTTGTACCCTTAAGGAACCTCACGATTATGGTCCGCAGTTTAAATCCTGGAATCTTTTTTCATTACCCATCATTCCGGGTAGTTTTGGGATCAAGCTGATTCCGAATAAAGGAGTTGAAAATCAGTTTAAAGTAATTGAAAGGCTAGTCGAAGAATGTGATGAGGTCATTAACTGTGGGGATGCCGGGCAAGAGGGAGAATTGATCCAGCGTTGGGTATTACAGAAAGCAAAATGTAATAAACCAATCCAGCGTTTATGGATTTCTTCATTGACGGAAGAAGCAATTAAAGAAGGCTTTGCAACTTTAAAACCAGCCGAAGATTATAAAAACCTTTATCTTGCCGGAAACGCAAGAGCAATTGGAGATTGGTTATTGGGAATCAATGCGACAAGGCTTTTTACAAAGAAATTTGGAGGAAATAAAGCTGTACTTTCCATTGGAAGGGTTCAGACCCCTACATTGGCAATGCTGGTGCAGCGCCAGAAAGAAATTGATGCCTTTACCACAGAAGAATACTGGGAACTTAAAACGAAATATCGTGACGTTATTTTCAATGCTGCGATTGACCGTTTAAAAACCCTGGAGCGTGCAGAAAAAGGATTGGAATACCTTAAAGTAAACCCTTTTGAGATCGTTTCATTTGAAATTAAAGAAGGAAAAGAGAAGAATCCAAGACTTTTTGACCTTACCGGACTTCAAGTGGAAGCCAATAAAAAATACGGATATTCTGCAGAAAATACCCTGAATTATATCCAGAGCCTTTATGAAAAGAAACACGTAACCTATCCACGTGTTGATACCACTTATCTATCCGAAAGTTTGTATCCGAAAATTGGCGGAATTCTTCAGAAAATGCATTTTTATCAGGATCTGATCGCCCCATTATTAGAAGCTCCGATTCCAAAATCCAAAGCAGTTTTTGATGATGCAAAGGTAACCGATCACCATGCGATTATTCCTACCGAAGTTCCACCTTCTCAAAATCTGAGCAGGGAAGAAAAACTAATTTATGATCTGATTGCAAAACGTTTTATAGCAGTTTTTTATCCTGAATGTAAAATTTCAAATACATTAGTAGAAGGAAAAGTAGGAACCATTCCTTTCAAAACCAGTGGAAGACAAATCCTGGAACCGGGATGGAGAGCTGTTTATGCAAAAGAACCTAAAGAAGAATCTACTGATAAAGAAAAAGAAAAGGAAGAAGAACAAACTATTCCTGAGTTTACTGTGGGAGAAACAGGACCTCATGATCCAATGATCCACCAGGGAAAAACATCTCCTCCGAAACCTTATACCGAAGCAACATTGCTGAGAGCAATGGAAACAGCCGGAAGACAGGTAGAAGATGAAGAACTTCGTGAATTATTGAAAAACAACGGAATCGGAAGACCTTCCACCCGTGCAAACATCATAGAAACTCTTTTCAAAAGAAAATACATCGAGAAGAAAAGGAAGAATCTAATTGCTACCCAAACCGGAATTCAGCTGATCGATACTATTGAGGACGAACTTTTAAAAAGTCCGGAGCTTACCGGAGAATGGGAATCAAAACTTCGTAAAATAGAGAAAGGGGAGTATGAAGCTAATCTTTTCAAAGAAGAGCTGATTCAGATGGTGACGGAACTTACAGACAAAGTGGTATACGGAAAAGGAAAAGTAATTACACTGCAAGAAGAGGAGAAAGAGGAAACTAAAGAAAAGAAAAAAAGAGAACCTGCACAGAAAAAAGAACTTCAGGCATGGGAAGATACCAAGTGCCCGAAATGTAAAGAACATAACCTCATCAAAGGTAAAACCGCTGTAGGCTGTTCGGACTTTAAAAACTGCGGGTTTAAAATCACTTTTGAAATCTTCGGTAAAAAACTATCTGATAAACAATTGATGGACCTTGTTGTAAAAGGGAAAACCTCAAAGCTGAAAGGCTTCACTACACATCCTGAAAGTCTGTCAGAAGGAGTTTTATCTTTAACAGATGATTTTCAGGTTCAGCTTTCTTAAATAAACTGAATCTATCTCAAACAAAAAATAATTCATTGTATAAATACAGAAAAACCCGCCAATATTGGTGGGTTTTCTATGTATAAGATATCCTATTAGAATCTGAAAGTTGCAGCCAGAGACCACGTTCTTCCGAAACCTAAGAATCCTGTATTACCATCAGCAACACCTTGATAAACTCTTCCAGCTTCCTGGTAAGTTTTTCCGGCACCCGGACCATTGGCAATTTTATCAGTTGTATGAATATTAGAGCTTAATTCAGAAATATAATACGTGTTGAATAAGTTGTATATGTTAGCTCTTAATGTTAATGATTTTTTAGAATCAATCGTAAACTTATAGCTGGCACCCACATCAAATAAATGGTAGCTAGGTAATTTTACGATTCCTTTTTCCCTTGCTGCTTCAGTAAGGAAGTTGATAGGGTTGAACTGTGCATATAGCTTGTCATAATACTCCCAGTTTGCATCAATGCTGAATGCCTTTGTAATATTATAATCCGCTCCGATGCTTGCAGTAGTTTGTGCAGCGTCACCTACTTTCAGATCTTTAATATTGATGGTTCCTGTTGCTCCGGAAACTTCCTGATTGTTCTGAACATCAATAATGTTGAAGCTTGCATTTCCTTTATACTTCCAGTTTCCAAATGAAACCATCCCTCTCAGTCTAAGGTTTGTGAAAGGTCTTGCTTTTGCTTCCAATTCAACACCCTGGTGAAGCTGTCCTACATTCAGTGCATTGTAGAAATAAGAATTTCCAAGTTTTAACTGAGGAAAGTTAGCGATATCTGTAGAAGTCGCGTTGAATGTTCTTGAAATAAATCTGTCATCCCATTGCGTTCTGTACGCGTTGATGTTCACATCGATATAACGGGATTTGAAACCATATCCTAACTCTACAGAGAAAATTCTTTCATTCTTCGCATCGTTGTAGATATTCTGATTAGATGGGAATAATGCATTGAATAGCGGCTGTCTTGAAATGATTCCCGTATTGAAGAATACATTATGGTGATCATCAATATTATAGTTAGCACCTCCTTTTACGATATATCCCGTTTTGTGGTACCATTTTGTTTCCTGGTTCCCCGGAGTATACAGCATATAATCTCTTCTCTTATAATATTGCTCGGAAACTGATCCCTGAACAGATGCACTTAGCTTTTCAGAGCTATATTCCACCATTCCGTAAATACCAGCCCATTTTACTAAACCTTCATTGTGAACAGAAATTTTCTGAGCATTATTAAGCTTGGTAAGAGGTTCAGGTTTTACCGTACGATCGATAAAATATCCTTTAGGAGAATTCACTGTGCTGCCTACAAACAAAGCATCTGATCCTAACATATCGGTAGCAATATCATAAAGAGCTCCTTTGTATGTTTTAAGATCAATACCTCCGTTGAAAGTCCAGTTGTTCTTTTTATAATTTAAATCGGCAATTACTCCGTACCAGTCGTGAGCGTTGATACTCTGCTTTCTAAAAATACCAGTATTTCCGTTTAAGGTAGTTACGTATTGACCATTATGATCGGTAGGAGAACCTGCAGGAGCGGTAAAGGTAGATTTTTGGAAAGTATTTCCATTGTAATCAGTCACCATACCTCCTCTGTTATAACGGTAGATCATATCCCAGTTGATGGTACCATCTCCGCCAGGACCATTGTTGGCAAAGTTCATTACATCTCCGTTAGCATTTTTGATAGAACCGTTCAGTCCGGTACCACCGCCACCACGTCCCCAAGAACCATAAAGAACTGTGGAAAGTTTCAGGTTATCATTAATATTCCAGTCCCAGTTAAGAGAAGCAATTGGCTTATGGTAGAAGTTTGGAGCTAAATTGAATTCAGAACCGTTCAGCATTCCCGTTTGAGGGTTGAATCTTCTTCCGTAAGTATCAAACTGTCTAAGTGTTGCCACATTCGCTCCCGTTGCAGAAGATCTTCTTGTGTCGTGTACCTGTGGTGCACCAGTTGCAATCAAATTGAACGCATGCTTTTCATTAGGCTTAAATCCTGTAGAGAAAAACCATGAATATCCTTCACCTTTAGTTCCGTTGATGTAACCATCACCTTGCCAACGAGAAAGTAATACTGTAGTTCCCCATTTGTTTTTTAATCCCGAAGAATACATTGCAGATAATCTTGAGTAGTTGTCATTACCCATCTCTGCTTTTACCATTCCTTTTTGCTCAGAATCCGTAGCTTTAGTTACAATATTGATCGTTCCCCCTACAGACGGAACTACAAATTTAGAAGCCCCTAAACCTCTCTGAATCTGAATAGAGCTTGCAATATCTGCCAATCCGGTCCAGTTAGACCAGTAAACAGTACCTCCCTGCATGTCGTTCACAGGCTGTCCGTTGATGATTACCGCAATATTGGCACCATCAAAACCTCTCATGTTGATTCTACTGTCTCCAAATCCACCACCTACTTTGGTAACGTATACAGATGGTGTAGACTTCATAATCTCAGGGAACTCTCTGTTTCCTAATTTCTCCTGAATTTCAGCTGCCTTAATGTTGGAAACTGCTACAGGTGTTTTTCTTTCTTTGGCTGTCTGGGAAAGGTTTCTTCCCACCAACATCACCTCATCAATAGATTTAGATTTTTCTAAAGAATCCTTCGTACTCTGCCCATAATACAAGGCGGCAGTTGGTAATACAAGCGCTATAAGAAGTCGCTTATTGAAAATAGTGTTCATGAAATAAACTAGCGTGTTTGATTTTAAGGCTGCAAAGATGAATATTTTATTTTGAATAGAGTATTAAATCTTCACGAAGTGATTTTATGAAAAATATCATCTCAAATTATTGCTTATTTTTTTGGATATCTCATATTAATTCCACTTTATTATTTTCAATTTGGTAAATAAGTATTGTGGCTTAACTATTATTTAATCTGTTGTTTTTGTATATAGTCCGCAGATTGAGCGAATTAAGAACCTAAAAACCTTTATTTTTTAAATTTAAATTAACATTATTTACACAAAATATTAAAAAATACCTAAAGTGTTTAAAAACCTCTGTATTGTCAATTTTTTAATCTTTTAATTATCCTTTTCAAATCAATCTTTAAATTTACATTCAAATTGAAAGCAATGACCCCAGAAAAAAAGAAACTCATCACAGACAGCTTCAACCGTTCCGAAACGTTGAAATTCTATAAAGCAGAACTTCTGGAAGCAGAAACCGATTTTATATCCATTAAAATTCCTAAAATGGAGATGATGACCAGAAAAGCAGGAATGTTCAATGGTGCAATGATCGCTTCATTAGTAGATGTTTCCTCAGGGTATGCAGCAGTGAGCCATTATCCGGAAGACTGTTATGTGGTAACCGTTGAATTAAAGGTAAATTATCTGCGTCCGGCTATGGGAGATGCTTTGGTATCAAAATCTTATGTGATTAAAGGAGGAGCAAAGATCAGTGTCATCAGAACAGAAATCTATGTTCAGAATGAAGGTTCAGATTCAGAAAGTCATGTGGCGACTTCACTGGTAACAATGATGAAGATAAAATAACCTATCCATTTCGAAAATGTTCTTTAAACAAAGGGTTTGATGAATGTTTTTTACTGAAATGGAATGGCTTTTGCTCAACAAAACCAATAAACATTAAAAAATAACGATATGAACTTAATTATCCGATTGTTTGTTACGGCAATAGTTGCCTACCTTTTAACTAAAGTTTTACCGGGAGTACATTTTGAAGGCTTTTCATCTGCTATTATCTTTGCAATAGTACTAGGGGTTTTAAACATATTTGTAAAGCCAATTTTAAGTCTGTTCGGACTTCCGCTTACCATTCTTACTTTAGGGTTCTTTGCATTGGTAATCAATGCCGGGATTATCCTTATTGCTGATTATTTTATAGACAGTATGGTGGTAGACGGCTTCTGGTGGGCATTTATCTTCAGTATTTTATTATCAATCGTTACTTCACTGGCGAATTCAATGTTCTCAGATGGAGATTAATATCTTTTATAAGATAAAATATAAAAAGTCCGTTGGTAGATGCCAGCGGATTTTTTTATGCCTTAATGTTTTCCAATTAGAGACGGTTACAGTTAATAAAAATAATAAATTGAACTGTTTTCTTCTCTTAGTTTACTTTTAAACCTTTCTTCTTTTGATATTTTATCGTGTATTGTCAATTTTAATTGTTAATTCTTTCGGTAATTTTTATTTTAAATATTAACTTTGGCAATCTTTGAATTTAATGAAAGGGTTTTATGAGATCATTGTGATTTTGTAAGGTCCGATAAAAATGAATATCAACATATGAAACTTAAGTACAGCCTGCTGGCTTTGGCAGCTCCGCTTTTAATGAATGCACAACAATTAATGACGCCTGAGATTCTTTGGACTTTGAAAAAAGTAGGAGTACAGGCAGTTTCACCAGATCAAGCTTCTCTTATCTATAAAGTAGGGCAGGTAGATCTGAAAACAGAGAAAACAAAAAATGAGAACTATTTTCTTAATGTTCTTAATAATCAGTCTTCAAAAATCGATTTCGGTAAAAAATCTCTGATCCAATGGGATAAAAACGGAATTTATGCTCAGGAAGGAGATAAAATCTATCTTTCAAAAGATGCAGGAAAAACGTGGGCAGAATTTTATACTATCGGTGAAGTAGATAACATCGTAATTTCTCCTGATGGAAAAAGAATTGCTTTCAGTAAGCAGGTCTTGGTAGAAAAATTGATGGGGAAAGACAAATACAGCGATACTCCTAAAACTACCGCTCAGGTATATACAGACCTTAATCACAGACATTGGGATTATTTCAACGAAGGGAAATACAACCATGTATTTGTAGTAAATACTGCTGATAAAGTAGAATCTGCTAAAGATTTATTAGAAGGTAAAACCTGGGATTCTCCACAAAGACCTTTCGGAGGTGCTGAGGATTTTATCTGGAGCCCGGATTCTGCACAGCTTTTATATGTAACAAAACCTAAAAGCGGTAAAGAATATGCAACAAGTACCAACACGGATATCTTCGCATATGATATGGCGACAGGTACAACAAAAAATCTGACGGAAACCAATAAAGGATATGACGTAAACCCAAAATTCAGCCCGGACGGAAAATCTCTTATCTGGCAAAGTATGGCTAGAGATGGGTATGAAGCTGATAAAAATGACGTGAAAATCATGGATTGGAAGTCTGGAAAGACAACTAATCTTACAGCAGCTTGGGATGACAGCGTTTCCGGAGATGTACTTTGGGGTGCAGATTCAAAAACAATTTACTTTACAGCTGCTTACAGAGGAACAAAACAATTGTTCTCTTTAGATTCAAAATCTGCAAAAGTACAACAGATTACCAAAGGAGACTTTGATGTGAATGAGGTTTTCACAGACAATAAGACTTCAGTTTTAGTAGGAAGAACAGACGTAAACCATGCTACGGAATTATTCTCTGTAAACCTTAAAAACGGAGAAATGAAACAGGTTACCGAGGCAAATAAAGATGCTTATGCTAAATTGGCTCAAGGTAAATCTGAACTTAAAATGGTAAAAACTTCAGACGGAAAAGAAATGGGAGTATGGTTCCATTATCCACCGAATTTTGATCCAAACAAAAAATATCCAACATTAGTATACTGCCAGGGAGGACCACAGTCTGCATTGACGCAATATTTCAGCATCAGATGGAACTTTGCTTTGATGACGGCAAACGATTATATCGTAGTCGCTCCAAACAGAAGAGGGATGCCAGGTTGGGGAACAAAATGGAATGAAGAGATTTCAAAAGACTGGGGCGGACAACCAATGAGAGATTATCTTGCAGCAACAGATTATGCTAAGACATTACCATATGTAGACGGTGATAGAGTAGCGGCTGTAGGAGCTAGCTACGGAGGATACAGCGTATTTATGTTAGCGGGAATTCATGAAAACAGATTCAAAACATTTATCGCTCACGATGGATTATTTGATATGAAATCATGGTATCTTACAACAGAAGAACTTTGGTTTGCAAACTGGGATATCGGTTCTCCATGGGAAAAACCACAGCCAAAAGCTTATACAGAGTTTAATCCAAGCAATTTTGTAGAAAAATGGAACAAGCCTATCATGATTGTTCAGGGTGGAATTGATTTCCGTGTACCTTACGAACAAGGACAGGAAGCTTTCCAGGCTGCAAAATTAAGAGGATTAAAATCTAAATTGGTTTACTTCCCGAATGAAAATCACTGGGTACTTCATCCACAAAACGGATTGGTATGGCAGAGAGAATTCTTTGACTGGTTAAAAGAAACATTATAATATATCAATGAAAGCGGGCTTTAGCCCGCTTTTTTTATATGGAAAAGTTTAATGATTTCACCAAGTGAGGTGATTTTTTGATTTTTATAGTATTCATAGCAGGAAATTCAATAGGAGTGGGCTTTAGCCCACTTTACTTATAATAAACAATTCCATTGGCTTTAGCCAAAACCTACAAAAATAAATGCTTCAATCTTCTTAATCAACGGAAATTAAAATGACCAAAATCTCTATATTTGAATATGCAAAACCGTATTTCTTCATTTTCTCCACTCATTGATGATCAATCTGAAATTCTGATTCTAGGTTCAATTCCGGGAGTGAAATCTTTGGAAAAGCAACAGTATTACGCACATCCGCAAAACAAATTCTGGAAAATCATCTTTGAACTCCTGAATGAAGAATTTACTGAAGATTATATGAAAAGGTTGGAGATATTAAAGAAGCATCACATTGCTCTTTGGGATGTTATTGATACCTGCGAAAGAAAAGGAAGCCTGGATTCCGAAATTAAAAATGAAGAAACCAACCAGATTGCTGAGTTATTGGAAGAACATGCGAGTGTGAAAGCTATCTTTTGCAATGGTGGAAAATCCTATAAAAGTTTACAAAAACTATTAGGAAAAAATTACAGATTACCAATTTATCAATTACCGTCTACAAGTCCGCTTCATACAGTTTCTTTTGAGAAAAAGTTTGAGGAATGGAAAGTGATTTTGGAGTTTTTAGGTGAAGAAGTTTGAGTGTTGTAGAATATTAGAGTAGGGCTTTAGTTTTTCAATAGTACTATGATTAATAAAAGATAGATTCCTACGGAATGACAAAGTGTGAGAATATTCTAAACGTTCTGCTTGTCATTCCGTAAGAATCTTAATATTGTATTTCTTTTTACTTAAGGTAAATAAAGATCAGAAATCATTCACTTTCCAAGAATTCCCTTAAACCTTTCAGTAGCTCTAATTGATTTTTTGTTCTATCCAGATTATGTTCAGGATATTGGGTAGAATAATAGGTGCTTCCGTTCAGATAGTCCGTTAGAAAACGGATTTCCTGAATATAAATAGCGACCTGAGCAGCATAATCAAGACTCGAAATTTCCAGAGGAGTAAGCTTTTCTTTTAAATGGAATAAAAATCCTTCTTTTACAACCTTATACATTTCAGGATTAAAGTTGTTTTTAGCACTTCCATCATCTTCCAGAGTAGTATTCGTATAGGATTGAATCATTGTTCCAAAATCATATAAAACAGTAGAAATCATCATCGTATCCAGATCAATAACGGCTAACGGTTTATGATGTTGATCGAAAAGAATATTGCTGATCTTTACATCTGCATGGATAATTCTTTTAGGAATCTGATTGTTTCTCTCCATTTCGATCCATTGATCTGGCAAGGACAGAAGCTGGTTGGTGATCTCTATTTCTGTTTTTGCTTTTTCTTTTAACGAAGGGATGGCGTTTTCAAGTGCATTTTTATAATCCGAAACTCTTTTCTCAAAATTAAGGAAATTAGGAAGAGAATCTTCAATTGCTGGCAGCTGTTCTGTATTTACGGTGTTCAGAAAATAACTGAAGGCTTTAGCCGCTTCAAAAGCCGTTTGTAACGATGGAGCCGTAAGAAAGGTAGTGCTGTTTTCTATAAAACTTAACATACGCCATGAATCGCCATTGGCATCCTTTACCAAAAACTTATTCGTTAGAGAAAGAACGGGTTCTATAATTTGAAACTGATAATTATTGGATTGAAGAATTTCATTAATCATTAAATGATTTTTGACAATCACCTCTGGCTGTCTGAAAACATGAGTATTGATTTTTTGAAGAATAAACTTTTTCCCATGATCTCTATCTTCTAAAAGATAGGTGGTATTGATCAAACCATCTGTAATAGGAGTGAGGTCGTAATGATCCGTCCCGATAAATTCAAGTACAATAGTATTTAGCTCCATAGATCTTCCGGGTATCTGTTATTTTTAATTTCTGAGATCAGAAAATCTTTAATATTCTTTTTGTCATCAGCATATGTTACTCCCATCCATTGAGAAGGAGAGGCTTTAACCTTTACTTTTACTTTATTTTCATCAATCATTCTCTGTACAACACTCGGAATATAAAATTCCTGCTTGGATGTGGGATCAGACTCTATAAAATCATAGAAATAAGCCTCCAAAGAACAGAAAATATGAGGATTGAAAATGAAGAAATTCATGGAAACCAAAGTATCAGGATCCAGTTTTATATTTTGACCGTTTTCTGTATAAATAATAGAGCCATTAAGTTTTTGAATAGAAGTTTGTTCCTCTACCCGAACCAGATAATTTTCAGCATCTAAAGTACATATTCCTCGTGCTACAGTTCCATGACCACTTAATGTTGTGCTTATGGGATAAGCAATCATACCGAATTCAGAATCGGAAATATGATGGTGATCAATTTCATTAGCAGCAAGCAAATAAGCTTCTTTCCCATAAAAATCATCAGCATTGATCATGATGAAAGGCTCTTGTATAGCATATTTTGCACATAAAACAGCATGCGCAGTTCCCCATGGTTTTTCACGTTCAGGATAATCAAAACCCTGCAAAGGAATACTGTTCATTTCCTGATATACCCAGTGCAGTTCAAAATTTCTTGCTTGTGAAATAACATTCAGTCTTTCAATATAACTTTGAGGAATTAATGTATTGACAATGATAACCACTTTTGAGA
The DNA here is from genome assembly GCF_001684975.1 of Chryseobacterium artocarpi. GTDB lineage: Bacteria > Bacteroidota > Bacteroidia > Flavobacteriales > Weeksellaceae > Chryseobacterium > Chryseobacterium artocarpi. The sequence continues at coordinate 385,951 of NZ_MAYH01000001.1, forward strand.
AACCTGCTTCCAAAGCATCATAGATAGAATACTCCAGAATTGGCGAACCGTTTTCGAGTATTCCATCCACTTGCTTCAATCCTTTATAGCGGCTGCCTAATCCGCCTGCTAATATGAGTAATGTCTTCTTAGAACTCATCCGTCATTCCGAATACAGGTTTACGGGTTTTCCATTTTCCGTTGGTAAAGTCAGGTATTTCAACTACTTGACCTCCCTTAGCAATAGACTCTTCACTCAATGGAGTAATGGAATACCATAAGGCAAGATCATAAACATCCATCGGGAATTCTATATTTCGTTTGATACATTCAATGAAAGTATTCATCACAAAGAAGTCCATCCCGCCATGTCCGGCTCCTGCAGCTACGTTTTCAAACTTCTTCCACATCGGGTGATCATATTCTTTCATCCATTTTTCCGTATTATCCCAACGATGGCTGTGATTCATTGTTTTTTCAAAATAAATATGTCCCTGATTAAAATCTCCCCATCCGAAATCCTGCCACAATCCATCAGTTCCCTGAACACGGAATCCAAGATCATAAGGTCTCTGTAAGCTGGTATCATGAGTTAAAAGTATCGTTTCTCCGTTTGCACAGGCAATTTGGGTAGTAACAATGTCTCCCTGATTGAATTTTACCTTAGCATTCGGATGGTTTTCTCCTCCTTTAGCATGTTCTACAATATATTTATGCAATCCTACAGACTTTGAGGAGAAAGAAGAAAGTCTTGTTAAACGGTTTCCACGGTTAATGTCCATCATCATAGCAATCGGACCTAAGCCATGCGTAGGATAAAGTTCTCCGTTACGTTTTACATAATGTTCTGTTCTCCATTTTGCTTCACTGAATCCTTTTTCTCCAAATTCAGCTCCCGAGTTGTAAGGAGTAACTCCGTCATTGAAAAGAACACCTCTCAGATCATGCTGATAACCACCTCTTCCATGTACCAATTCTCCGAACATCCCTTTACGAACCATATTCAGAATTGCCATAATATCTCTTCGGTAGCATACATTTTCCATCATGAAAATAGGAACTTTCGTTTCCTCATATACTTTCACAAATTCCCAGCAATCCTCAAGCTTTATAGCTCCGGAAACTTCCATTCCCACAATCTTTTTAGCTCGCATAGCCTCTACACCCTGCGTAAGGTGCCATTCCCATGGAGTTGCAATTACAACAGCATCTATTGTTTTTAATTTTAAAAGATTTCGATAATCATATTCACCGTTAGAGAATTCCTGAGCTGCCGATTTATTATTGTCCTTAAGTATTTTTTGAGAGGCAGCCAGCATTCTTTTATCCGGATCAGCAAACGCTACCACTTCTACATCACTACGTTTTGCCAGTAATTTTACGTGTTCCTGACCACGAAGTCCAACACCGATAAATCCTACACGTACTTTTTTATCTGCTTTAAAATCATTAGAATATGCAAACATGGAATTGGGTAATACCAAAGCCCCAAAGCTTGCCAGTGCAGCTGTTTTAATGAAACTTCTGCGGGAAGTGTTATTCTCCATCTATTTTTTTTCTAAATATATTAAATCTTTTGTAAATCACGATAAGGTGGGAGATGGGAGTTTGAGACTATGAGGGTAGGAGAGATTTGGAGCAGTAGATACGAAATATGAAATCTGAGATTGAAAAAATTAATGTTTTGAATAAGGAAGGAAACCTACTGAATGACTTATTATACTTATAAAAAGATAAACATCTCATTATATGACCATTCCCATCCTTTGGAGAGGTGGCAAAAATTCAAAGAATTTTTGACGGGGTGGTTAATAAAGGATTAAACTTATATAAAATTCACCATTCACTTGCGGAGCAAAATTGACTATTGATCTCTAAATCAAAAATTAATCACTGCCCATAATAAGCCTTGATCAGCCTTTCCCTCATTTTGTTCAGGTATTTAATGTCTTTTGTATTGGAAAGAATGATTAAACTAAGGTTTTTATCTACCAAATGGACCCAATTAGCACTATGTCCATAGCCTTCTCCCTGTCGTTCTGCAAATATTGTATTGATGGTGCCAAATTTTTTAGGATATACCCAGAAACCTAATGCTGTATCTTCTAATTTTTTGTCAGCAGTGAGCATAATTTCCAAAGTCTTTTTATTAAATAACAGAGAATTAAATATTGCCTGATCGAAAATTAACATATCCTTGGGAGTGGAATACATTGCTCCGGCAGAATAAAAATTATCAATATAAGTATTGGTCGGCATATAGAGAGTAAACGGATAGGATGGTTCTGCTGAATATCCTTCATCTATATTCTTGATAATATCATTGTGATGGAGAAAGCCGGTATTTTCCATTTTGAGAGGAATTAATATTTGCTCTTTGAGAACCTCTTCAAAGGACTTTTTGTATATCTTTTCAATAATTTTTCCCAGCAGAATAAAATCTCCATTATTATAACTGAATTTTGTTCCGGGTGGATCTATTAATTTCTCGGAAAGATAAGTAGTGATGAAATCATCAAGATTCCAGATTGTATTGTCGTAAGCCTGATGGATGAGTTCCGGTGAGCTGATATCTTTATTTTCCCTGCCACTGCTGTAAGTAAGCAGATTTCTGATCGTTGCTTTTTTGGCTGCCTCTCCTTTGTATTCAGGATAATAGGTGGCGATGGTGGCGTCTAAATCAATTTTTCCTTTTTCATAAAGCTGCATGATCAAGGCAGCGGTGAAGGTCTTTGTAAGTGAGAAAATATGAAACCTTGTATCATCCGAAAAAGGAATATTATAGTGCTTGTTGGATAGCCCTTTGTAAGTAAGTAGTTCAGTTTTTCCATTTTTGGCTAATAAAACAGAACCATTGAAATTATCTTTTTTTACACAGGAATCGATGACTTGCTCCACTTTCTTTATCTGTGGGTAGGCTGTATTGATGATCATCAAGAATAGCCCTGATAGGATATTTTTCATAGGTTCGTAATGTAAGTGTAATGAACTGAAATACTTACTTCAAAGATAGCTATTTATGAATTACTTTTCCATATAATATACCTCTTCATAAGGTTGGATAAGTACCCATCCGTGTCCTGAAAACTTCATCTGAAACTCTTCACCGCTTCCTCTTCCGATAAGACTTTTAAAAGAAACATTTGTCTTCAGTTCTGGACTTAGATTTCCGGACCATGCAACCGTAGCATTCGGATCTGTGAAAACCGGAGTATCAGGTGTTACCAGTAAAGTTAAAGGATCTCCATGAGTAGTAATTGCAATATGTCCTGTTCCTGAAAGCTTTACCTGAAAAAGACCGCCGGACATCATTCCTGCAATACTTTTAAGCATCGTGATATCACTTTTTACACTTTGTTCATGAGCTAAAACATCATTTCCATTCACACAGACAGATTCATTATTCAGGTAAAGGATACGAACTTTCTTTCCGGAATCAGCAACATATAATTTCCCCGTTCCTTCAGCCTTCATCAGCTTACTCCCTTCACCACTGATAGCCTTCTTCAAAAGGTTTCCGAGACCGCCGGATAACATTCCCTGTCTTTCAAAGTTAATGTTTCCAACGTAGCTTACCATACTCCCTCTCTTTGTCCATACCGCCTGATTATTAAGATTGATTTCCAGAAGGTGTTTTGTTTCCAGCTCAAAATAATCTCTCTGTTGTGGATTCTCCTTTGTCTCGTTGATAAACGCTTCAATTGAATATTTACTCATAATTATAATTTTTTAATTTGTTGTTTTTATATTGTTATTACTTTCGTTTGTCGAGTTTATACTCTCGTTTGTTACTTTTAGGATTCAGATCTACAAATTCATAATCTTCAAAATGGGCAAGTTGAGCTTTGAACATTTCCGTTGCTTTTTCTACTGTCCAGTCTTTAGGATAATGAAAACCATCGAATTCAGCATTGAAAATTTGTGCTTTGAATTCATGTGAAAACTCATCGTCACCGGAATAGCTCAACGCTATTTTACCCGTCCAGGTAATATCATAGAGGTGATTATCTTTTTTTGAAAATCGAATATGATGGTCTGCACAGCTGTCATGTCCCAGCAAATAAATATTAAAGGCAAGATCATCATCATCAAAATGTTGTTCAGAAGGAAGATCATTGCTGAAGAAATCATTTTTAATAACCTCATCAAAATCTAGCTTTTCATCCGGTTTATTAATTCTTATTCCTCTGTGCTCGCCCCAATAATTTGATGATAAAGTGCAGGCGTGATAGTTTTCCCATACTATTTTAGAGGTCCAATCAGACAGGTCTTCTTCCTCTTCTTCACCATTTTCATCATCATTTGCATAATAATTTTCAGTTTTTAAATGAAAATCAAACCATATAAATCCATACTCATCAATCCGTCCGCTCCATATGAACGATTCAATTTTATGACCGTTAGGATACGGATTATCAATGAAATATATTTTACTTGTAGATTCCATACTTAATTTCAATTTTCCAAAAATACTCTTTTTAACCTTTAAAAATTCCCGTAAAATCACGGTTTTATATTTGATTGAAAAATAATACTTGACAAAGGGGTATTCAATGTCGTATATTTGCACTCCGAAAATTACACCATGTAATTTCAATAATTTTTAAACCGTAATTTAAAAAATGAAAACATCAGATTTTAATTTTGATCTTCCTGCGGAATTATTGGCAGAACACCCATCAGAGCACAGAGACGAAGCTAGATTAATGGTACTTGATAGAAAAACACAAACTATCGAGCACAAATTATTCAAAGATGTAGTTGATTATTTTGATGAGGAGGACTTGTTCATCTTCAACAATACTAAAGTTTTCCCTGCACGTCTTTATGGAAATAAAGAGAAAACAGGTGCTAAAATTGAAGTTTTCTTATTAAGAGAGCTTGATAAAGAAACAAGAGTTTGGGATGTATTGGTAGATCCGGCAAGAAAAATCAGAATTGGTAACAAATTATTCTTCACTGAAGATGAATCTTTGGTAGCTGAAGTTATCGATAACACAACTTCAAGAGGAAGAACACTAAGATTCTTATTCGACGGTTCTTACGACGAATTCAGAACGAAACTTAAGGAATTAGGAGAAACTCCACTTCCTAAATATATCAAAAGAGCAGTAGAACCAGAAGATGCTGAAAGATACCAGACCATCTATGCTAAAGTAGAAGGAGCGGTAGCAGCACCTACAGCAGGTCTTCACTTCTCTAAGCATTTGATGAAGAGATTAGAGATCAAAGGAATCAATTTTGCTGAAGTAACACTTCACGTAGGATTAGGAACTTTCAACCCAATTGAGGTAGAAGATCTTTCTAAGCACAAAATGGAATCTGAAGAAATCATTATTGATGAGAGAAATGCAGCTATTATCAACAAAGCAGTAGAATCTCACAGAAGAGTTTGTGCAGTTGGAACAACTACAATGAGAGCATTGGAAACTTCTGTTTCTTCAAACAAAAAAATCTCTGCTTTCAATGGATGGACAAACAAATTCATTTATCCACCTCACGATTTCGGAGTTGCGAACTCTATGATCACAAACTTCCACACACCGAAGTCTACATTGATCATGATGATTGCTGCATTTGCAGGAAGAGATTTTGTAATGCATGCTTATGAAGAAGCCGTAAAAGAAAAGTATAAATTCTATTCTTACGGTGACGCAATGTTAATTCTATAAAAAAAGATATTAGGTAATAGGTTGCAGGTAATAGTTATCTGCAGCCTGCATCCTAAAATCTACCACCTTACAATGAAAGATATCCGTACATTATCACTAGATCAGCTTAAAGAATACTTTGTTTCTTTAGGAGAAAAGCCGTTTCGTGCGAAACAGGTCTATGACTGGCTATGGAGTAAAAATCTCCATTCGATCGATGAAATGACGAATCTTTCGAAGCCTCTTCGTGAAAGAATTTCCGAAGAATATACTATAAATCCTGTTTCCGTAGACCTTCTTCAAAAAAGTACTGACGGAACCATTAAAAACGGTGTGAAACTTCACGACGGATTGCTGGTGGAATCTGTTCTTATTCCAACAGAAACAAGAACCACAGCTTGTGTATCCTCACAGGTAGGCTGCTCATTGAACTGCGAATTCTGCGCTACAGCAAAACTAAAAAGGATGAGAAACCTTGAAGTAGCTGAGATCGTAGACCAGGTTGCTCTTATCGACAGCCAGAGCAGAATGTATTTTGACAGACCTCTTTCCAATATCGTATTCATGGGAATGGGAGAACCGATGATGAACTACAAAAATGTAGTGGAAGCTATCAGAAAAATCACCCAACCGGAAGGATTAGGAATGTCTCCAAGAAGAATTACTGTCTCTACTTCAGGAATTCCCAAAATGATCAAAATGCTTGCTGATGATGAATTGCGTGTGAAACTTGCACTTTCTCTTCACTCAGCTATCGAAGCAAAACGTAATGAGATCATGCCTTTTTCAGATAAATTCCCGTTAACAGATATTATGGAGTCTCTTCAATATTGGTATCAGAAGACAGGTTCAGTAATTACTTTTGAATACTGTGTATGGAAAGGAATCAACGATGGAGACGAAGATATTAAAGCTTTGATTAAATACTGCAAACAGGTTCCTTCAAAGGTAAATCTTATTCAATACAACCCAATCGGGGACGGAAAGTATGATCAGTGCAACAAACAGGCTGAAGAAAATTATATCAGACAGCTTGAGAATGCAGGAATTACAGTAATGGTAAGAAGAAGCCGTGGAGGAGATATAGACGCTGCTTGCGGACAGCTGGCAAACAAATCTACGGATTAAAATTTCCTTAAAAAAAACTTAAAATTCTCTTAAGACATAGCCTAAAGCCCTACCTTTGCACAAAATTATTTTGTGATGATGGATTTTTTTATGAGTGAGGACGGGTTAGAAAATGTTTATGCGTGGTCTATTCCGTTGCATGCTACTGTTATTTTAGCTGAAATGATTTACAGCCACGTTTCCGAGGCGAAGTTATATAGTGGAAAAGATCTTGTAACGAATGTTTATCTTGCTTTGATGAACTTTGGTCTTGACCTTATCATGAAGGCGTTTGCAATGGGGGTCATGTTTTTCTTTTACAACCACAAACTTTTTTCATGGGATTTTAGCATCTGGTATTTACTGGCTTGTTTTGTAATTACAGATTTTGCTTACTATGTGCTGCATTACGTAGATCATCGTTCCAGAGCTTTCTGGGCTGTACATATTACACACCATAGCTCAGAATACTTTAACCTTACTACAGGATTTAGAAGTCCTGTATTACAGCCGCTTTACAGATACTTATACTTTTCACCATTAGCTTTCTTAGGATTTAATCCTTGGCATATTATGGTTGCCTATGCTATTGGACAAGTATATGGAACATGGGTACATACACAGACTGTGAAAAGTATGGGATTCCTTGAGTATATTCTGGTAACTCCATCTCACCATCGTGTACATCATGCTTGTAACATCAAGTACTTGGATAAAAACATGGGAATGTGTCTCATTATTTGGGACAAAATATTTGGAACTTTCCAAAAAGAAGACCCGAATATTCCCGTAAAATATGGAATCTATCCAAAAATGCCGGATAACAGACCTGATACCGTTCTTTTCTATGAATGGAGGAAAATATGGAAAGATCTGAAGCAACCTGGATTAAAGTTTACTGACAGAATCAATTATATTTTCAATTCGCCGGGATGGAGACATGACGGAACCGGAAAAACAGTAAGACAATATCAGAAAGAATACTTTGCTAAACAGGCTAAAAAGAAAGAGCAACAACAAAATCAGACAAAGCAAAAATCAGCTTAATATTTGATTAAATCAATAGAAGTTTAAAGAAAAAACGGGTTTTTAGCCCGTTTTTTCTATTATATGAATTTTATAAAACTTTCAGTTTTTCCCCTATATTAAATCTCACTAAAAAAGCTTCCAGCTTATTTTTGTTCTTTTTACAACTTTAAATTATTCATTTTTGAAAAATTGCTTTACAAATGTTTAAATAAATCCAAAATGCATGAAATTTATCCTTTTAAAGTGATATATTTGTTTCAACATAATTTAAAAATATAGAATCATGAAAATTAAATTGTTACCTGTAATGTTGTTAGGACTTTTTCATTTTGCAAATGCTCAGATTGGGATTGGGGTTAATACAGCTAACCCGTTAGGCGCATTTCATATTGATGGAGCTAAAGACAATGCAGTTTCTCCTACAGTAGCACAACAAGCTAACGATGTTGTAGTGACAAGTGCTGGTGATGTTAGCATAGGTACAACTACAGTAGATTCTTCAGCAAAACTTCAAATCAATACGACTAACAAAGGATTACTTATTCCCAGGGTAATGATTACCTCTCCTAATGATGGAACTACAATTCCTTCTCCTGCAAAAGGACTTATTGTCTACAATATGAATGCTACAACAAGTATGGTAGAAGGCTTTTACACGAATATAGGTACTCCCGCAGCCCCTCTATGGGTTACTTATCAACAATATGATAAAACAATATGGAAATTTGAAAATTTTTACGATAGTGTTGCTTCTGCCCCTGTAGATCAGGCAGTAACCTCAGGAACAACAATCAATAATATTAACTTAGGATTAAGCATTACTGTAACAGTACCGGCTTTTACTCAAGCAAAACTAGTAACTACTTATAGCGTTCCAATGGGAACAACTTCTTCCAACAATAATCTTAGTGGATATTATGGAATTCGATTTCTAAAAAATGGTACTGAACTTCCAATAGGATCAAGAAAGTCTACTTTATTTGCTAGTTCTTCTGCAGCTAGCCCTAGTTCCAGAATGTTTTCTATAAGTGCAACTGTAGGTGATACTGTTGTTAATAATACTTCTGCCCCTGTAAGTGTTACCTACGCTTTAAATGGATATGTTGAGCCTACAGTGGGATCAGACACCATTCGATTTAATATGTGGTCTACTACTGATCCTAATTTCAACTGGGGAAAAGGTTATATGTCTGTACAAGTGTTTACAAAAACTACATTATAAACCCTTATTTTATCTAAGTCTGAAGTTGAAGGTTATTAAAATTACTTCTTAATAGAAAATATGTTCAATAATTTTATATAAGGTTTAAATAGGTAGTCTGTTAGAAAAGAATTATTCTAAATATTACTGTTTTGATAGAAAGTCCTATTTTTGCCTTATGAAAAGAACATTTCTGTTATTGGCTTTTCTTGCCTTTCAAACTGCATTTTCTCAACAAACAGATTTCCTGAAAATCAAAAAATACAGAGTCAGTCATTTGAATGACCAGGTACAGGAAACTTCTGGGCTGAATTTCTTTAACGGAAAACTGTACACATTCAATGACAGCGGAAATACACCTGAGCTTTTTGAAATCAATAAAGCAACCGGAGAAGTGATAAAGACATTAAAAGTAAATGCTAAAAATACCGATTGGGAAGCACTTACAAATGATGGAGAACATTTTTATATTGGTGATTTCGGAAACAATGACGGAAGCAGAAGACACCTTACGATTTATAAAGTGCCATTTCAGGGAGACAGTTTACAAAATAGTCATATAAAAGAAATTAAATTTCATTATCCTGAACAGACAGATTATAAGTCAAGCTATTTTAATACAGATTTCGATGCCGAGGCAATGGTATTTGCTCATGGGAAAATTCATCTTTTTACCAAAGAATGGGTCTCGAAATCTACAGTACATTATATCATTGATCCGGAAAAAAATGATAAACAGGATGCTGTAAAAGCTGAAGTTTATAAAACAAATTTCATGGTAACAGATGCCGCATATTTTGATAAAAAGCTTTATTTGGTAGGATATAGCAAGAAAACAGAGGTTTTTATGGATGTCTTTACAGAAACAGAACCAGGTATCTTTTTTAAAGAAAAACCGAGGCATTATTACTTAGGAAGTGCTTTGTCAATTGGTCAGATTGAAGGAATTGCAGTGGACGAATCTGGAATTTCCATCTCAGGAGAAAAATTTAAATCTCCGTTGGGAACTACAAAACCCTCACTTTATTTTATCCCTAAAGAACAATTCAAGGATTAATTATCCTTTAAAATTGAGCGAAAAAAATTATCTTTGTGAGAATTAATAATTATTCACCCAGCATTCGCATATTGTGGCAAATACAGTAGAAGAGATTAAACGACCGATCAATGAGGAAATGAAACTTTTCGAGCAGAAGTTTTATGAATCGATGCAGAGTAAAGTAGCTTTATTAGATAAAGTAACCCGCTTTATTGTTACCACCAAAGGGAAACAGATGCGTCCGATGTTTGTATTTCTTTGTGCCAAGCTGGTAGGAAATGTTACAGAAAAGACATACCGTGGAGCTTCCATGATAGAACTGATCCATACTGCGACTCTTGTACATGATGATGTAGTGGATGAAAGTTTTAAACGCCGTAATTTTTTCTCTATAAATGCTTTATGGAAGAATAAAATCGCTGTTTTGGTAGGAGATTATCTGTTGTCAAAATCAGTTTTATTATCTACTGATCATAAAGATTATGACTTACTAGGAGTAATCTCAAGAACAATCCGTGAAATGTCCGAAGGTGAGCTACTTCAATTAGAGAAAGCAAGAAAACTGGATATTACCGAAGATGTTTATTATGAGATTATCCGTCAGAAAACAGCCACTTTAATTGCAGCTTGTTGTGAAATTGGGGTATTATCTAATAGTACAGATGAAGTACTTGCTAAGAAAATGCAGGACTTTGGTACTTATACCGGGATGGCTTTTCAGATCAAAGATGACCTTTTCGACTACTTAAGTTCTAATGTGATTGGTAAACCGGTGGGTATTGATATCAAAGAAAAGAAAATGACCTTACCTTTGATTCATACCTTGAAAATAGCTGACGAAAAACAGAGAAAATACTATTTCGATACCATCAAACGTTATAATAATAATCCAAAACGAGTAAAGGAATTAATAGAATTCGTTAAAAGCTCAGGAGGATTAGAATATGCAATTACAGTAATGAAAGACTTCCAACAGAAAGCAAAGGATATTCTGAATGAATTCCCGGATTCTGAAGCAAGAAAATCGTTACATATTATGCTGGATTATGTAATAGAGCGAAAATTTTAAATTAAATTATTTTCAGAGTTACAATTACAACAGCAAGAACTATACAAAATAAAGCGATTAAAAATAAATAATCCGCAATACCTTCAAACGTATATTCCCGTCTTTTACTTTTCGTTCTGATAGCCAGAAATGAAAAGAAACAACTGCATGCAAATAAAATGCTTGCAACCCCTGCAAATTCATCCAAATATGTGTTGTGGCTGATTTTGGCGATTTTCAAAGAGGTTATAATAATCAATGAAAATCCTAAAAGATTGCTCGATGCATTCAGGATATGAGGTGACTTTTTCTCCATCTTTTACAAATTTTTTCAAAATAAAGCACAATTTTTTTTATTATCAAATTTTTAAAAAAGATTATTAAAAATTAAAATTAATTTAAAAAGTGTATATTAGCAAAATACTTGAAGAACAAAAACATTTTTACTTAGCTATGCAAACAACTTATATTGAAACACAGCAAATATCCTTTCAAGATTTTAAAAATCAGATACTTGAAGATTACAAGTTAGGAAGGATCTCTCGTGAAATGTCTTATCTCGGAAGGAGAGAAGTACTTACCGGAAAAGCTAAATTCGGAATTTTTGGGGATGGTAAGGAACTTCCTCAGCTTGCTATGGCGAAGGTTTTCAGAAATGGAGACTTCCGTTCCGGGTATTATAGAGACCAGACTTTTGCATTGGCAATTAATGCTTTAACAGTTGAAAGTTTCTTTGCACAGATGTATGCTGATACAAGTGTGGAAAGAGAGCCGGCTTCAGCTGGAAGACAGATGAACGGACACTTTGCAACAAGAAGTTTAAATGAAGATGGAAGCTGGAAAGATTTAACAGCACAAAAGAATATTTCTTCTGATATTTCCCCTACAGCAGGACAGATGCCAAGATTATTAGGATTGGCTCAAGCATCTACAATATATAAGAACGTAAAATTTGATGGTTCTGAGAAGTTTTCAAGAGAAGGAAATGAGATTGCTTTCGGAACAATTGGTGATGCTTCTACCGCTGAAGGTCACTTCTGGGAAACATTGAATGCAGCATGTGCACTTCAGGTTCCTATGATCGTGTCAATTTGGGATGATGGATACGGAATTTCAGTTCCTACTAAAAACCAAAGAGCAAAGGCTGATATCAGCGAAATGTTAAGTGGATTCCAAAGAAAGGATGGTGAAAACCAAGGATGTGAGATTATCCAGGTAAAAGCTTGGGATTACGCAGCATTATTGGACGCATATGCTAAGGCAGAACACTTTGCAAGAACAGAGAGTGTTCCGGTAGTAGTTCACGTAGTAGATGTTACACAGCCTCAGGGACACTCTACTTCAGGGTCTCACGAAAGATATAAAAATGAAGCTCGTTTAGCTTGGGAAGCGGAGTTCGATGGATTGGTAAAATTCAAAGAGTGGATTCTTAATTATTCTATCGAAATCGATGGTAAAGAAGAGGTAATCGCTACTGCTGAAGAATTGGATGCCATTGACGAAGATGCGAAAAAAGCAGCTAAAGCAGGACAAAAGACAGCTTGGGATAATTACCAGACTGCAATTAAAGAATTGATTCAGACTATTGTTCCTTTAGTAGAAAACCTTAAAGGTCAGAATACTGAAGTAGAAACGGCTCTTACTCATTTCAATAAATTAGTTACAAAAGCTAAGAAGGATGTATTCCATTTAACTAGAAAAACATTATTGGCAACAAGAGGTACAAATTCTGCTGAAAGAAGCCAATTGATGCAGAAATACAATGAAGTAGCTGAAATTGAAAAAGACAATTACTCATCACACTTATATTCTCAATCAGAATGGAAAGCAGAAAACATTCAAGAGATCAAGCCTGTTTACTCAGACAGCTCTGAAGATGTGGACGGAAGAGTAGTGATCAGAAATAACTTTGATAAAATCTTTGAAAAATATCCTGAAACATTAATCTTTGGAGAAGATACCGGAAATATCGGTGACGTAAACCAAGGATTGGAAGGAATGCAGGAAAAATATGGGGCATTACGTATTGCTGATACAGGAATTCGTGAAGCTACGATTCTTGGGCAGGGTATTGGTATGGCAATGAGAGGTCTTAGACCAATCGCTGAAATCCAGTATTTAGATTATGTTCTTTACTGTCTTCAAGGGATGAGTGATGATTTAGCAACTGTACATTACAGAACTAAAGGAGGTCAGAAAGCTCCATTGATCATCAGAACAAGAGGTCATAGATTAGAAGGAATCTGGCATTCAGGTTCTCCAATGGCGGGAATTCTTAACCTTTCAAAAGGAATCCTGGTATTAGTACCTAGAAACCTTACAAAGGCGGCAGGATTCTACAACACAATGCTTCAGGCTGACGAACCAGCGATTATCGTTGAATGTCTGAACGGATACAGATTAAAAGAAAAACAACCTGATAACTTAGGTGAGTTTACTGTTCCTGTAGGTAAAATTGAGGTGACAAAAGAAGGGAAAGACGTTACTTTAGTCACTTATGGTTCTACATGGAGAATTGTTACGGAAGCAGCTAACGAGTTAGAAAAACTTGGAATCTCTGCAGAAGTGATTGATATCCAGTCATTAATTCCTTTCGATTTATCTCACGAAATTGCTGAAAGTGTTAAGAAAACAAACAGATTAGTAGTGATTGATGAAGATGTGGAAGGAGGAACAACAGGATTCATCTTACAGCAGATCTTAGAGAAACAAAAAGCTTTCAGATACTTAGATTCAGATCCGTTAACGATTTCTGCTAATGATCACAGACCAGCTTATGCAAGTGATGGAGATTACTTCAGTAAGCCGTCTACAGACGATATGGTAGAAAAGATCTACGCTCTATTTAATGAAACAAATCCTCAGAAATATCCTGCGATATTCTAATTGGGATTAAAGATATATACAAACCGCTTTCTTATAGGAAGCGGTTTTTTGTTATGGTATGTATTGTAAGCTGAGATAAAAGAAAAAGACTATACTTATTTAATCTTCTTCAGCCAAAGTAATTCTAAGTCTATTTAAAGCACTCATAAGGGTGATACTGGCAGTCAGTTCAACAATTTCTCTTTCTGTAAAATATAAGGACAGTTTCTGTTTGATTTCAGAACTATCAGTATTATTGTACGTGACAGCTTCTGCCCAGTCTAAAACAAGCTTCTGCTGATCATTGAAAGAATTTGTGTGTTTCCAGCCTGGAAGCCTGTTTATGACATCTTGTTCAATACCAAAATTAAGAAGTTCCTTAGCATGATAGCTGCAACAATAGGCACAGCCGTTGACTTGAGACACTCGAAGTTCAGCCAATGCAATCAGTTTTTCATCGATCCCGGATTTTCTGATGCTGGAATGTGCTTTATACAGATGACCAATAGTCTCCTTTGCAATTTCTTTGTAATTCATAATGAAAATTTTTCTGCAAATTTGAACCTGAAATAGTTGTAATACTATATACTTACTTTTTCGTGTTATACTTACCTTTTTGAAAGTAGTTGATGAAAATAGTCGTATTGAAATTCGTACATTTGAAAAAACGAATATCCTGAAACAGCTATGAAAATTACCAAGTTAGTTCTTCTTTTCAATTATAAAAAAATCCTTTTGGGATGTGTCGTTGCCATTCTTCTTTTGATACTTTCTTTTCAAATTGATTCAGATAATTTGAAGTTTTTCTTGAGAGGGTTTTCAGTTCTTATTATTTTAAATATAATAGCGTCATTGGTAGCATCTTATATATTGTATGATAAATCTGACCTTTATGAATTGAATGACTTAAAAGGAATTATTGATTGGGATAAGATTGAAAATGCAGTACTTATTCACGCAAGTTTTGATCCTTTATCTCAACGTTTAGAAGAAAAATATCCTCAATTAAATTTAACAGTTTGTGATATTTATGGAAATAGGCATGAACATGAGAGTGGAATTGAGGTGTCAAAAAAAATGTTTCCACCAAACCCGAAAGAAATCAGAATATCGCCTGACAAACTTCCTTTTGATGATGGTTCTCAAGATATTATTCTTGCCGTTACTGCTCTTCATGAAGTTTTAGATCACGATAAAAGAGTTTTATTTTTTAAAGAAGCAAAAAGAGTTCTAAAGAAAGGAGGTCTAATTATTATCTCCGAGCAGTTCAGAGATACTACCAATTTTATTTTTTTTAATATCGGAGCATTCCATTTTTTAAGTTGGAAGCAGTGGAAAAGTTCTATTGCTCCATCCGGATTGAAAATTATCGAAAATAAAAAGGTTACATTATTTGCAAATACCTTGATTATAAAAAATCATTCAGATTAATTTTAAAAATAAAATACTCAAAATCCGTGCATTCGTGGCATAATAACAGTAAGCTTTATAAGAGGTAAAAATATTTACATGGACATGGTTTTATGAAACATTATACATTCACTGCTTTTTTCTTTTCTTTGATCGATTCAATACAATCTTCCGAATAGGTTCCTTTCACCTGATATTTCGCCTCCCATTCTTCCAACAGATATAAAATAGGCAACAGCGCCAATCCTTTTTCCGTAAGCGAATATTCAACTCTCGGAGGCAGCTCTTTAAATTCCTCACGAATCACTAAACCGTCAGTTTCCATTTCCCGTAGCTGATCCGTCAATACCTTTCTGGAGATCACATTAATACGCACTGCAAGCTCCCCAAAACGTAATTTTCGGTCTTTGATTACCAATACAATGATTGGCTTCCATTTGCTTCCCAAAGCAGCCATTGCTTTACCTAGCGGGCAGCTGTATTGCATTAATTCATTCTTTTTCATAGAGATACACTGGTTTTTGTAACGTGATGTAGATTTGAAATGACAAACGTTACTTTGATGTTACTAATGTAAGTTACTGCGAAGTTACCACTATTTTTTTAATAAAAGATACAAAAACGAACTATTATTAGTTACTTTGTGTAACAATTATAAAATACCTATTTAAATATGAGTACATTATCATTATTTAAACCGTTTGAATATAAGAATCTTCAGCTTAAAAATAGAGTCGTAATGGCTCCTATGACCAGAGCTCAATCTGATAATGGAGTTCCAACGCAGAACATCGCAGACTATTATGGAAGAAGAGCTGCTTCAGAAGTAGGATTGATTCTTTCAGAGGGAACTGTTATCAATAGACCAGGATCAAAAAACTTACAGAATATTCCGGATTTTTATGGAAAGGAAGCTTTGAATGGCTGGAAAAATGTAATCGATACTGTACATAAAAACGGGGGTAAAATGGGACCCCAAATCTGGCACGTTGGTGATACAAGAATGTCTGAAGATTATCCTTTGGTTGCAATGGAAAAGGCTTCTACGATGACTATTGAAGATATTCAGGATACGATTGCTCAGTTTGCCGCTTCTGCAAAATCAGCAAAAGATCTTGGTTTCGACTGTCTGGAAATTCATGGAGCTCATGGTTATCTCATCGATCAGTTTTTCTGGGAAGTAACCAATACAAGAACGGATGAATATGGAGGAAAAACTCTAAAAGAAAGAAGCCGATTTGCCGTTGAAGTAGTAAAAGCAATCAGAGAAGCAGTAGGAGAGGACTTTACGATAATTCTTCGTCTGTCACAATGGAAACAACAGGATTATAAAACAAAACTGGCTCTTACCCCAAACGAAATGGAAGACTGGCTGTTGCCTTTAAAAGAAGCCGGAGTAGATATTTTTCACTGTTCACAACGTCGTTTCTGGGAGGCTGAATTTGAAGGTTCAAGCTTAAACTTTGCAGGGTGGGCAAAGAAAATTACAGGGCAGCCAACCATTACTGTAGGATCTGTAGGATTAAACGGAGATTTTCTGAATGCTTTTGCGGGACAGGGAACAGAGAAAACAGATTTAACTGAATTGATCAAAAGACTGGATAATGAAGAATTTGATCTTGTAGCGGTAGGACGTGCTATTTTGCAGGATTATGAGTGGGTAAAGAAGATCAAAGACGGAAATACAGCAGATATTTCGGACTTTACGGCAGAAAGTATGAGCGTTTTATTTTAATTTGAATAAAGAGAAGCAAATCTGTTTTGTAGTGAATTTTTTAACAGTATATTTTATTCACTAGCGAGGCAAAGTTTTACGACTCACTATTCATATTAATCATCATAATTCACTTTATTTTATATTTAATTTTCACCTATTTATTAAAGAAACCCGCTTTCAGAATTTCTGAAGGCGGGTTTTATGTTTTTAAAATCTACAATAGGTTTCTGCCATTTCACAGGTCCAGTAGCTCGGTCCTCCGTTTTCACCTTTATGATGGCAGGCAATTTGTCCTTCCCCACATTGTGGAGCATTCCCGCCATTGATTTTCTTTAATTCTGATTTAGCTAATTTTTTTAGATTTTTCATGTTTTAATAATTTGTTGTAGGTTTAAAATCAAATGTTTTTTTAAAACTTAAGATCTGCATCCGTATTCTACCGGTTCACATACCCAGTAAGCAGGATTGCCATCTGCAGGAGGATAGCGGCATGCTATTTCTCCATATTCACAGACAGGAGCATTTCCTCCATGAACTTTTTTTAGTTCAATTCTTACTAATTTTTTTAAATTTTTCATAGCGAAGAATTTTAATGTTGATTGTTTTTAAGAATGTGTCGTTAAGAAATGACAGAGTGCATTAAAAACATTCTTCAGTAGTTAGAATACATCTCCAACGAGCGCGTCCGCCAGAAAAATATAAACAAGGAGTTGTGTCTGCTGGACAGTCCGGAGCATTTCCTCCATTGATTTTCTTTAATTCGGACTTTGCTAATTTTCTAAGGTTTTTCATGTTGTAGTGATTTGTTAGTGATTACAAATGTAATATTTTTTATGAATACTGCAAGGTTTTTATTTGGATATTGAAATAAGTATAAAATAAATGATATTGCGTTATATCATTTTTCCTTTTCTTTGTTAATCAATTTAAAACTAAAACCATTGTATTTAAAATGAAGTGTTTGAACCGTATTAGCATTGTGTCTTTTTCCATTCTGATCAGCACATTTTCTTGTACCAAAACAGACAATAAACCTGAAGTACAAAAAACACATCAGGATCAGAAAATAAAGGCAGATACAGTGATCACGACCTCAGCTGTATTATTGCTGAGTCCCGATGAAAAAGAGATTGAAGAAATTAAAAAGAAACAAGGAGAAGATAATTTCTATACCATTGCTGATGATGCTAATTATTATTCAGCAGAAATAGATGAAGCAGCTCCCAAAACCATTTATTTAAATCATAGAACCATTGATTTTCCAAAAGAAAACTATGTATTTAGCAAAGATAAATTTGAAGATAAATGGATAGTGATTGATTATAAGGAAGGTGCTCAGCCTAAAATATACTCTTTGGTAGATTATCATCGTCTTATAACCGAAAAGCAATCCTCTGACAGATAAAATAAACGCGCTCCCAATAGTAAAGGAGCGCGTTTTTTAACAGATTTAAATATCTAAAACTGCCACATTAAAAATGACAGAAGTGATTTCTTACAAACCAATGTTTTTTGTTGGTTTTAACTGCTTTAAAATATTCTTTGGAATCGCATTTTTGTGAACCAAAATAGCAGTCGATTTGTACTCTACATATGGTCTTGTTACATAAAGATATCCTGCGAAGTCATTCGTTACTCCCCATGAATTTTTTACCATATAATATTCTTTACCAGTCTGATCTTTTGCCAAACCTACGATGTGCATACCATGATCATCCGTTGTAGAAAGATTATTAAGTCCTTTCTGACGCATATCTTCAGTGATGGTTTTATCTTTTTTAGGCTCAGTAAACAAAGTTTGCTTATTATCAGCATTGATTTGGTCTAAATCCATATCCGGAACATAAGCAACACCGTTTTTGTAAGAGAAATAAGGCTCAGAAACGTCTGTTGCCCAACCTACAGAATATCCTTTATTTACAGCATTATCAATAATCGCTGTAAGATCCTTCATCGGAACATTCCAGTCAGAATCATGGCTCCAGTTATCAGGAATCGGAACTACAAATTTTTGGTAATAAGCATAATCTTTATAAGAAGATAACTCTACATAATCCTCAGCATTGATACCTACTACTTCCTTAGCAAAAGTTTTAGGTGTGTAGTTTTTCCCTTCATATGTGAAGTTTGCAGGTACTTTTCCTAAATATTCATCAAGAATAGCATCTACAGAATCCATCCAGTTGTCAGTAAGCTTTCCTTTAGAAGATGCCTGAACAAGGCTGTCAAGAACTGGCTTCAGTTTTCCTTGCATTTCCTTGAAATTGTTGGTGGTTTGCCCAGGTTTTAATCCTGAATAAACATCTTGAGGAACTGCACCGTATTTTTTGTACATATTGATTACATCATGTAATTCTCCTCCATCACCCCAGCTGATTGCTCCGTTATTTAATACATATAACTTCGCTTTATCATGATAAGAGTTTCTTGCAGTAAAGATTTCAGCAAGATCTACAGGTTTTTTGCCCATTCTCTGCATTTCAGATTCAAGGAAAGAATTTCCTGAGTAGCTCCAGCAAGTTCCTGATGAACCCTGGTTCTTTACAGAAGTAGCTCCAACGTCTTTTAACGTTGTGAACTGAAAATTAGCATTTTGTGAGTGGTTGTTTTTTAACTTATTGATTAAGTCATCTTGGGCAAACATCATACTTCCTGCAGACAAAACAAAAAGTAATGATGCAATTTTCGCGTTTTTCATTACTATAAAAAGATTATTTGTATTAATAGTCGTTCATATTACAGATTTGTTACAACAGGAAAAGTTAAATTTAAAATGAAAGTTTTTTGTTAATAGGGAAAGAAAACAATAGAGTTGGCTGTGGCTAATAGTTCATAAAACAGATAAGTTTAAATAACAGACGTTTAAGAACGCTTGGATAATAAAAATATTAATATATTCTCTTTGCTTTCTCATTCTTCTCAGCTTTCTTTGTCTTTTACAATTTTATCTCTCATCTTCAAAAAAAGTTAATCATGTTTCCAACCCTTGAGAAAGTTCCTGCATCTATAATAGTATAACTTCTGACTATGGAAAAAGAATTATTATCAGAATGCCAACGTAACGACCGCAAAGCACAGCGGAAGGTTTACGAGAAAATGGCGGGCAGGCTGTACTCTGTCTGCAAGCGCTATTTAAAAAGCGATGAAGATATAGAAGAGGTATTAGCAGATACGTTCTATAAAATCTTCACGAAGATCGGACAGCTTCAGAATCCCGATACCTTTGAAGTCTGGGCAAAGAAAATTGCTGTGAATGAATGTCTGCAAAAATTAAGATCAGATAAAGCATTGTTTATTTCTCTGGAAGAGAACATGATTCATTCTTCGGAAGGAACAACGGATCATATTTCCTTTGAAAAAGATATTCTTAACCTTTTAAATTTTCTTCCCGAAGGCTGTAGGGCAATCTTTAATCTCTTTGCAATAGAAGGCTACCCACATAAAGAAATTGCAACAATGCTTTCTATAAGTGAGGGAACTTCAAAATCCCAGCTCAATTTTGCACGAAAAAAATTACAGGAACTTTTGGTGAATCAAAACATTTAAATTTTTACAACAATGGAAAATAATCATATAGATCAACAATTCAATGAAGCTTCCAGGCTTTCAGAAGAACCAACGGTTTTTCCTGGTTTTGAAAAAGTTTGGGAGAAAGTTGAAGAAAAACTGGATCAAAAGAAAGAGAAAAAGAGAATGATTCCGATTTGGCTTCCTTATGGGATTGCTGCGAGTTTAATGATTGGTATGGGGGCTTTTTATTTTATGAATAAAGAAGAAACAACACAATCTGTACAACCAGCAATGGCAGAAAATAAAATAGTTCAGAAGTCTTATTCTAATACAAATATTGTAAAAGCTGACAGTTTAACCAAGGCAAATATTAAGGAAGAAAAAAAGGAAATTCATTCTACAGTTGAAAAATTAGCCACGAATAATTATCCGGCTCCAATTACTGTTACTATTTCCAATCCAAGTCCTGTGATAGCTTACAGACCTGCTGTATCATCTGTTGGAGTACCTCCGCCTGTTATTGAACGCCATTTAGAAACATCTGATAAAGCTGTAAATATTGAAGAAGTAGTCATGATGGGATATAGTTCAAAAGCAAAGAGTGCTTATTCTTCATCAAATGTAAGTATAGTATCAAATACATTAAGCGGAACAACTCCGGGGATATTAGTATCCGGATCGCCAAAAAATGATAAGATCATGATCAGAGGTGTAGCTTCAATTAATCAGGTGAATAATCCATTATATATTGTGAATGGAGAAGTGAAAGATCAAAGCTATTTAAGTGGATTAGATTCAGATTCTATAGAAAATATGCAAGTATTGAAAGGTGAATCAGCCACAAGTTTGTATGGAACCAAGGCGTTGAACGGAGTGATTGTAATAACCACTAAAAAACTTTCAAGAAAGGAAAAAAAGAGATTGAAAAAACTTCAGGAAGAAATTAATAAACAAAAACAATTAACTCCCATTTCAAATAATGAAAGTTATGATGCTTTTGTAGAAAACCCTTTTGAACTGGCACAGAGTCAGCCATTGTCTACCTTTTCCATTGATGTTGATAATGCATCATATTCTAACGTAAGAAGAATGATTAATAATGGAGAAAAGATTAATAAGAATGCTGTAAGAATTGAAGAAATGGTCAATTACTTTAAATATAACTACCCACAGCCCCAAAATGAAAATCCTTTTTCTATCCATACTGAATATAATGAAGCTCCATGGAATCCGAGTCATAAACTGTTGAAAATAGGACTTCAAGGGAAAAGTATTTCTACCGAAAAGTTACCGGCATCCAATCTGATTTTTCTGATAGACGTATCGGGTTCTATGAACGAACAAAATAAGCTGCCATTGCTGAAATCTTCTTTCAAAGTGTTGTTGGATCAATTAAGACCAAAAGATAAAGTAGGGATTGTAGTCTACGCAGGAAGTGCCGGAATGGTTTTATCTCCAACGTCTGCCGGGGAAAAGGCTAAAATTATTCAGGCTTTAGATCAATTACAGGCAGGGGGCAGCACAGCAGGAGGTGCAGGTATTGAACTTGCCTATAAGCTAGCACAGGAACATTTTATCAAAAATGGAAATAATCGTGTGATCATCGCTACAGATGGAGATTTTAATGTAGGAACATCTGCTACCACCGATCTTCAGACCCTTATTGAGGAAAAAAGAAAATCTGGTGTATTCTTAACCTGCTTAGGCTTCGGAATGGGCAATTATAAAGACAATACACTTGAAACATTAGCCAATAAAGGAAATGGAAACTATGCTTACATTGATAATATGCAGGAGGCAAATAAATTTTTAGGCAAAGAGTTTACAGGAAATATGTATGCAATAGCCAAAGATGTGAAAATTCAGATAGAGTTTAATCCCGAATATGTTAAATCTTATCGTTTAATTGGTTATGAAAACAGGAAGTTGAAGAATGAAGACTTTGTGAGCGATAAAATTGATGCAGGTGAATTGGGAAGTGGGCATACCGTTACCGCTTTGTATGAAATTATACCTAATCATGTGAAATCAGAGTTTATTCCTAAAAGTACAGACTTGAAATACACTAAAAATACTTATAAAGAGGAGTTTGGAGATGAATTGGCTACCATAAAGTTCAGATATAAAAAACCTGATGGAGATAAAAGTAAAGAAATGACTCAGATTATAAAAAATGAAAACAATAGAATATCTTCTGCAAGTCAGGACTTTAAGTTTGCATCGTCCGTAGCATGGTTTGGATTGGTAGCTAGAGAATCTGAACTGATTCAGAAAAAGAGTCTTTCAGAGATTGAAGATCTGGCTAAACAAGGAAAAAATAAAGATGAAGAGGGATATAGATCGGAGTTTATCAGGCTTATAGAGACATATAAAACCACTCAAAAATAATTTTGAATATATCTTAAAACTATTTCCCTTTTTAATGCTAAAGAGGGAAATTTTATTGCATTTAAAATTATTCATTGAGATTAAAGAAATTTTAATAATTTTCTTCCCGGAAATTTATAACCATGAAAAAAACTATTATAACCGTTTTAGGGCTTGTCTTATTGGTAAGTTGTAAAACTCAAACTGTTTCAGAACCGTCCCAAAAAACTAAAAAATACAGTGTCCGAAAAGATAAAGATCAGGATGGTATTCCCAATAAAGAAGATCATTGTCCTGAAGTAGCAGGTTTGCCTGAGTTTCATGGCTGTCCCGATACAGATGGAGATGGGATAGCAGATAAAGATGATGCCTGCCCGGATGTAGCAGGACCAACTGAAAATAACGGTTGCCCTTGGCCCGATACCGATGGGGATGGCGTGATTGATAAAGATGACGCGTGTCCTACAGTTACAGGACCTCCCGAAAATAATGGCTGTCCATGGCCTGATACCGATGGAGATGGAGTTTTAGACAAAGACGATGCATGTCCTACTGTTCCTGGGCTTCCTGAATATAATGGCTGTCCAAAACCAAAATCATTGGTGGCAATGGAGATTTCCAGTTCACCGAGAACCTCAAGACCCAACACTAAACAAGGAAAAAACAATAATAGGCAGGAAAGAGAAGTAAGGATCGTTAAAGAAACAATTAAAAATGGAGCCAAAAAAGGTAATTATAAAATTAATTACAGTGACGAAGAATATGCATCATTAGTAGAGAATCCATTTGAGTTGACGAAAAATCAACCTTTGTCAACCTTCTCTATTGATGTAGATAATGCTTCCTATTCCAATATCAGAAGAATGATCAATTATGGAAGTAAAGTCGACAAAAATTCAGTAAGGGTAGAAGAGATGATCAACTATTTCACCTATGATTATCCGCAGCCGGAAAATGATCAGCCATTCTCTATTAATACAGAATATAGTGATGCTCCTTGGAACTCTAATCACAAATTATTAAAAATAGGACTTCAAGGAAAAAAGATATCTATGGATAATCTTCCGCCATCTAATATCGTTTTCCTAATCGACGTCTCAGGTTCTATGGATGCTGAAAATAAACTGCCACTTTTAAAATCATCTCTGAATGTTTTATTAGATCAGCTTAGACCGCAGGATAAGGTAGGAATTGTGGTGTATGCCGGAAGTGCCGGAGTCGTATTGCCATCTACTTCAGCTGCAGAAAAGGAAACCATTATCAAAGCTTTGAATAAATTACAGGCTGGAGGAAGCACTGCCGGAGGAGAAGGTATTGAACTGGCTTACAAACTGGCTCAGGAAAATTTTATCAAAGAAGGAAACAATAGAGTTATATTAGCTACAGATGGAGATTTTAATGTGGGACCGTCTTCTACAGCCGATCTTGAATCATTGATTGAGAAAAAAAGAGAAACCGGGATTTTTCTTACCTGTTTAGGGTATGGAATGGGAAATTATAAAGACAGTAAAATGGAAACACTTGCCGATAAAGGAAACGGAAACTATGCCTACATCGATAATATGCAGGAAGCGAATAAGTTTTTAGGGAAAGAATTTACGGGAAGTATCTATACCATTGCCAAAGATGTGAAAATCCAGATCGAATTTAATCCTACGTGGGTGAAGTCATATCGATTAATTGGGTATGAAAACAGAAAGCTTAAAAATGAAGACTTTATTGATGATAAAATAGACGCTGGTGAATTAGGAAGCGGTCATACCGTTACAGCTTTGTATGAAATTATTCCTGTTGATGTAGAGTCTGAATTTCTTCCAAAAGTAAATAAGTTAAAATATTCTGCCGTTTCATCAAATACAAAAAAATATGATGATGAGCTTGCTACTGTAAAATTCAGATATAAAAAACCAGATGGAGATACAAGTATGGAGATCAGTGAAGTGATTAATAAAACAGAAGTACCTTCTGAGAAGATAAGCCCTGATTTTAAATTTGCATCATCCGTAGCGTGGTTCGGATTGGTTTTAAGAGACTCGAAATTAATTAAAGATAAAGATCTTAATACTATAAGCACACTTGCGAAAGAAGGGAAAAGTGATGATAAAGAAGGATATAGAAGTGAATTTATGAGATTGGTAGAGACCTATAAATCCATTAAATAATAATTAATAAACAGGCATTCACAACGAATGTCTGTTTTCTTTTAAAATTAATTTTCAAAAATTATTGAAAATTCAAAAATTATAATTATATTTGTATCAGAAATTTAAAATAAACCAAAATGCAACTTTCAGAAGCCAAAGAAAAATACATTCAAACCTGGGGAACATTTGCTACCAACTGGGGAATCAATCGTACAATGGCACAAGTACATGCATTGCTTTTGGCGAGCGGAAAACCATTATCTACAGACGAAGTGATGGAGCAGCTGGAAATTTCAAGAGGGAATGCCAATATGAACCTTCGTGCTTTGATTGATTGGGGAATTGTCCGAAAAGAATTTATAAAAGGAGACCGAAAAGAATACTTCGTTGCTGAAAAAGATGTTTGGTATCTTTTCAAACAGATCACCAAAGAACGTAGAAAAAGAGAAATAGAACCGGTGATTTCTTTTTTGGAAGAACTTCGAAATATTGAAGATAACGATACAGAAGAAGCACAGGAATTTATCAAGCTAATGAATGATTTCAGCTCAGTAACCGGTAAAATCAATAATATCATGGATTTAGCTATAAAAAGTGATGATCACTGGCTGGTAGGAAAAATTACCAACCTGTTAAAATAGAATAGAAAGGATGAAAATCCTTTTTTATTTCAAATTAACTTTCAAAAATTATTGAAAATATAATATTTTTTAAATATTTAAAAAATGAAAACATTAATCTTTAAGATCTGGATGTACATTACTTTCCGATCAAAGCATAAAAGAACCAGAGGAGATTTTCTTAATCTTTAAACTAATTACCATGAAAAATTTTATAAAATATGACTTTTATGTACAGCTATTCTTCCTTATAACCGGATGTCTTGTCACTATCATTAAAGGTTGGGATGGATGGATATTGTTTTACTTTATTGTGGGAATACCTCAGTTAATCAGTTCTTTAGTCAGAATTTTTTTAAAAATCAAAATTTCACCACTTTTCCTGATTTATGGAATAACAATACTACCTGTTTGGATTTCTTTAGTAATCCTGATTACAATCGGAATAGATAATGAAGTTACAGCTATTCCAACATATATTGCAATGGCGGCGTTTTTCTATAGTCCTTTTATGGCATTATTGTATGCTCTTGAAAGTCATAATCTGTATCAATCTCTAAAATAAGTATCATGAAAACACTCAAAAACCACACCTTAATCTACGATAACGAATGCCCAATGTGCGCTCTTTATTCCAAAGGTTTTACAAAATGTGGAATGCTGGATGAAGATGGAAGAGAAGCCTTTACCGAAATATCTGTCAGAAATAAAAATCTGGTAGATTTTAACCGGGCAAAAAACGAAATTGCTTTGGTAGATCATGATCATAATACAGTCATTTATGGTTTGGATAGCTTACTTACCATTATCGGAAGCTCCTTTCCTTTACTGGAAAAAATAGCAAGAATACAGCCTTTGTATTGGTTTTTCAAAAAGCTTTATTCATTTGTGTCTTACAATAGAAAACAGATTATTCCATCTGCAAAAGATAATACTGATCAATCCTGTGTTCCGGACTTTAATTTAAAATACAGATTAGGTTATATTACATTTGTTGTACTATTTTCAGCTTATATTTTAAATCTGTATTCTGCAAAAATGGGACTGAATTTTACTTCCAGTTTTCTAAGAGAACTGACAGTTTGTTTAGGGCAAATTCTTTGGCAAACCTTCTTTTTGAAAGCGTATTTAAAAGAGAAAATCTGGGATTACCTTGGCAATATGATGACGGTTTCATTAATAGGAACATTGCTTTTAATTCCTGCTTTATTTACCAATTTCAATCTGATTTTTTATCTAGTCTACTTTGCAATCGTAGTACTGACCATGTTTTTGGAACATTTAAGAAGATGTAAAATATTAAAACTGAATTATTTCCCTACCATTTCATGGATATTATTTCGAATGACTGCCTTGGCAATCATTATTCTCTTAACTATTTAACAATAAATCAGATAAAACTGAATAAAACACTGTTATCATGTCTAGAATTTATTTAGAAACTTATATTAATGCAGACGTTCAAACTGTTTTTGATCTGGCAAGAAATATTGATTTGCATCAAAAATCTACCTCAAAAACAAATGAAAAAGCAATTGCAGGACGTACCTCTGGCTTAATTGAGGAAAATGAAACCGTAACCTGGAGAGCGAAACATTTGGGAGTATATCAAACCCTTACTACGAAAATCATCTGTATGGATAAACCTCATCAGTTTACCGATGAAATGCAGAAAGGAGCATTTAAATCTCTTCGTCATCAGCATATTTTTAAAAAAGTAGAAGGTAAAACCCTGATGATCGACATCTTTGATTTTGAATCACCACTTGGAATAATAGGTAAAGCATTCAATAGAATCTTCCTCAAAAATTATATGAAACAATTCCTTATTGAAAGAAACAAATTAATAAAAGCCACCGCAGAATCCGCAACAATGAGTCACAACGTGACGACTTACCCCAGGATAGAATAAAATTCTATCAACCTAATATCAGAACATCACAACATACCACCAAAACCATCAAATAAAAGCATCATGAATTTTTTAAAAGCAGAATGGAGAAAATTAGCCATCATCAATTACGAAATCAATCCTGATATATTGCAGAAGTACCTTCCTGAAGGAACAGAACTGGATTTTTATAAAGGTAAATGCTATGTGAGTTTAGTAGGCTTCATGTTTTTAAATACAAAATTATTAGGGTTGCCCATTCCTTTCCACCGCAATTTTGAAGAAGTAAATCTCAGATTTTATGTCAAGAAAAATGAAAATGGAATCTGGAAAAGAGGAGTGGTTTTTATCAAAGAAATCGTTCCGAAGCCAGCTTTGAGTTTTGTGGCAAATTCAGTTTACAAAGAAAATTACCATACGATGCCGATGAAAAATGTGATCCGTGAAAAAGACGGCGAATTGTTGATCAGATATTCTTGGAAAGATAAAAGCTGGCATTCTATTGAGATAAAAGCAGAAACCAACGCACAACCGATGGAAGAAAACTCAGAATTTGAATTTATTACAGAACATTATTGGGGATTCACCAAAAAAGAAGATAAAACATCTGAATATGAAGTCTGTCATCCAAAATGGGACTGTTATCAGGTGAAGGAACATCAGCTTGACATAGATTTTCATAAGATCTACGGTGAAGAATTTGAATGTCTGAATCATCAGATACCAATTTCAGTAATGCTGGCTGAAGGCTCTGAAATAGAAGTGAAAACGAAAAAATATACTATTTAAAAACAGTAATCAGATTTAGAGCAAACAACATTTTATTTCTGAATTTAAAAATAAACAAAGATGAAAATAATCATAGCAGGAGGCACCGGATTCCTTGGCGAAAACTTAGAAACATATTTTACGGAGAAAGGAAATCAGGTTTATATTCTGACCCGTAAACCTCAACGTGAAAATGAAATCTATTGGGATGCAAAAACAATAGGAGACTGGAAAAATATGCTTGAAAAGACAGATGTTCTTATTAATCTTACCGGAAAATCTGTTGATTGCCGTTATCATGATAAGAACAAACAGGAAATATACTCTTCAAGAATCAACAGTACGAAAATATTACAGGAAGCAATAGATCAATGTACGGAAAAACCGAAACTTTGGTTGAATGCCAGTTCTGCAACCATTTATGTACATTCAGAAAACCATTTGAATACAGAAGAAAATGGAGTCATTGGTGATGATTTTTCAATGAATATCTGTAAAAGCTGGGAAACAGAATTTTTTAAAGGTAAAAATGAAAAAACAAGAAAAGTAGCACTTCGAACTTCAATTGTGCTTGGTAATAATGGTGGTGCTTTTCCAAAATTAAAAACGATTACAAAACTAGGTTTAGGCGGGAAACAGGGGAGAGGAAATCAAATGGTAAGCTGGATTCATATTGATGATTTCTGCAATGCTATTGATTGGATTATTCAGAATGAAACGATCACTGGACCAATAAATATAACGGCTCCGGCTCCGATATCCAATGAAATGATGATGAATCAGCTGAGAAAAGCTTATAACGTTCCTTTTGGGGTCAATGCTCCAGTCTGGCAGCTTGAAATTGCTTCCATATTCATGAAAACCGAAACAGAATTATTACTGAAAAGCCGAAATGTATACCCTGAAAGACTAATGAAAAGTGGCTTCAGATTTTTCTTTCCAACATTTGATGAAGCAATTCATAATCTGTTAAAAATCTAATATTTGTGCATGTGTGAAAGGATAATTAAATTAGCCAAAAACTACTTTCACATGCTTATCAAACAAAAAGCGAAGATTATATTCCTTTCTTTTATTCTTTCCAGTTCAGTTTTTTTTTCACAGGCACATAATGTTTCCGAAGGATATCAAAAACCTGCGGATCCACTTGTTGTACAGAATTTGGAAGAATGGCAGGATCTGAAGTTCGGGTTGTTTATGCATTGGGGAACCTATAGCCAGTGGGGAATTGTTGAAAGTTGGAGCTTATGCCCTGAAGATGAATCCTGGACCCAAAGAAAACCGGAACATGGAACGTCTTACAATGAATATGTGAAGAACTATGAAAAACTGCAGACCACTTTCAACCCTCTACAGTTTAATCCTCAGAAATGGGCAGATGCAGCTAAGAAAGCAGGAATGAAATACATAGTTTTCACAACGAAACATCATGACGGTTTTGCTATGTTTGATACAAAACAATCCGACTATAAAATAACATCATCCAAAACACCTTTTTCAGGTAACCCGAAAGCAGATGTAACGAAGGAAATTTTCAATACATTCCGAAAAGAAGGATTCAAAATTGGAGCTTATTTTTCAAAACCGGACTGGCATTCCGATGATTACTGGTGGTCTTATTTTCCTCCGAAAGACAGAAACGTGAACTATGATCCCCAAAAATATCCTAAAAAATGGAATAGTTTTAAGCAATATACATTCAACCAATTGAATGAAATAACCTCTAATTACGGGAAAATTCATATTTTATGGCTGGATGGAGGCTGGGTTCGTCCTTTTCATACCATTGATCCCAAGGTAGAATGGCAGCGTACCATAAAAGTAGAGCAGGATATTGATATGGATAAAATAGGAACGATGGCAAGGAAAAATCAACCCGGAATTATCATTGTAGATCGTACTGTTTCTGGGAAATGGGAAAATTATGTCACTCCCGAGCAGGCTGTTCCGGAACATACACTTTCTATTCCTTGGGAAAGCTGTATTACAATGGGAGACTCATTCTCTTATGTTCCTAATGACAATTATAAATCCTCCCAGAAAATCATTGAAACGTTGATCAAAATTATCTCAAGAGGCGGAAACTACCTAATGAATATTGCTCCCGGACCGGATGGAGATTATGATGCTATTGTTTATGAAAGACTGGCAGAAATTTCAGATTGGATGAATAAGAATCAATCCGCTGTTTTCGCTACCAGAATTATTGCGCCTTATCACGAAGGAAACATCTATTATACACAAAGTAAAGATGGGAATACAATCAATGTTTTCCACCTTAATGAAGATTCAGAATATCATGCACCTGCTGAAATCAACTTTTCACTTCCTCAAAATTTTAATCCAAAATCTTTAACAATTCCTGGAATATCTTCTAGAATACAATGGAAAAAAATAGGTGATAATATAAGAGTAAAACTCCCGGATAACAGAAAGAATTTAAAATATGCTACTGTAATCCAGATGCAGAAATAAAAAAGAGCAGAAAATAAATCCCGCTCTTCAATGAATTATAAAAACTTAAAGGCTTTTAATACTTTCTGGCTAATAGTACGTTCAATAGGAATGTACCTGCCCAGTTACTGTTTGTCCCTCCTTCTGTTCCCATAAAATCTACACGGGCAACAGATACTGTAAGTCTGGTTTTTCCGCCTACATTGGCTAAACTTACAAATGAAGCAGTAAATACATCGGGGTAACTTGAATTGTTTCCTGCCGTAAGGATAGGATACATATTAGTTATATTAAATGCAGGTCCCTGGTACTCATAGACAAGGGTCATTCTACTGCTCTTTGTAAAACCGGTAACAATAGGTGTAGCATTTACAGCACCGAATGATGAACTTACAGATGTCTTACTGATGACCCACCATGTGTCAGCTCCTGTTCCGGTATCAAAAGAAGTATTCGTATGATTTGACCAGTCAGGAACCGCAGAACTCGCATTATTGTGAGGTGGGATTGTAAGCTGTGCTCCATAAATTTCGACATTACTTGGCTTGGGAAGAACAGTAAATGATAAATCCCAGGTTCCTCCAGTGGTATTACTGTTGTTAACCACTTCAGCATAGGCACCCAAAGGAATCACAAAAGAGGAAACAGGGGTATTATCTATTCTCAATGTATTACCACTTGAAGCCTGTAGAGTAATGTTTGATGTAGAAATATTTTTGATCTTATAGATCCTTCCTGTATAGCTCGTAGTACCACTTCCGATTACAGGAAGAGTGAACGTAGCATTACTCGTTCCGTTGTATGTAATATAATGATCTGTAGCTAAAACATTATACGAAGTAGCTGTTACCTGTTTATAGCCTGCACCTAGTGATCCGTTCACAGCTAAAGTACTGTTGGGAGTGGTTGTGTTAATACCTACCTGCGCATTTAAAAATACTCCTCCAAATAAAAGAATTGAGATGTACCTTTTCATTTTAATTTTATTTAAGTGGTTTCAGTATAAAAATATTAAAAAAATACATCATAGTACATTTTTTTACTATTAAAAATTAATTAAAAATGGTGTTTAATGTTTTTATTCTTTATTGAAAGTGTTTTGCATGTTATTGTATAATGAAATAATTCTTTCTATAGTAATGATTTTATTCTTTCTTTACCTATCATGTGGTACCATAGTACGAAAATTACATCGAATTTTTATAAATAATGGTATGATATATGTTTATTTATACATAAACCTGAATGAATTTAGTTGGTTAATGAATCAGTTTATCCATTCAAAAATATTAAACATTATGAAAAAGTTACTTATTTCAACCTTGTTACTATTAGGTTTATCAACAAATGTTTTTGCTCAGAAACATCCACCAGCTCCACCGCATCCTTCAAAAAGTGAACTAATCAATCTCAAAGCAAAGGAATTGGATAAAAAATACAATACCGAAAAGAAACTGATCCTGAATCATCCCCTTGCTACTAAACAGATGAAAAGAGATCAAATGAATGCTTTAAATAAAAGATATCAGGCTGAAAAACGATTGCTTAAACAAGCGAAATAATACAGATTTCTTACACTTATTTAAATTTGACGAGTAAAATTTAGTAGAGATAATTTTACGATATTTATAGTTTAAAATAATTTTTATTGAAATAGGATGCTTTTGTGTTCTCTTTTTTTATTTAAAATTTAAGAAAAAAGGCTTATTGGTGGATTTTAAGATCGGTTTGTAGAAACATGAAACATCCAATATTTTTCCTTAAATTCGCATAAAAATTTTTAAAGTAATGAATTACGATATTATTGTCATTGGAAGTGGTCCTGGTGGATATGTTACTGCGATCAGAGCAGCACAATTGGGTTTCAAAACCGCAATTATCGAGAAAGAAAATTTAGGAGGAATCTGCCTTAACTGGGGATGTATTCCAACTAAAGCTTTATTAAAATCTGCTAAGGTTTTTCATTATATCAACCATGCTGAAGATTACGGATTAAATAAAGTGGAAGCAAGCTTCGAATTCCCGAATGTTATTCAGAGAAGCCGTGGTGTTGCCAGCAAAATGAGCAAAGGAATCGAGTTCTTAATGAAAAAGAACAAGATTGACGTAATTCTTGGTACTGCAAAAGTACAGAAAGGTAAAAAAGTTTCTGTTACAGATAAAGATGGTAAAGTTGTAGAATATACTGCAAACCATATTATCATCGCTACAGGGGCTCGTTCAAGAGAATTACCAAACTTACCACAAGATGGTAAAAAAGTAATCGGATACAGACAGGCATTATCTCTTCCTGAGCAACCAAAATCTATGATCGTTGTAGGTTCTGGAGCTATCGGAGTAGAATTTGCTGACTTCTATAACACAATGGGAACTAAAGTAACTGTTGTTGAATTTATGCCAAACATCGTTCCTGTAGAAGATGAAGAAATCTCTAAACACTTAGAGAAATCTCTGAAAAAATCAGGAATCGAAATCATGACAAATGCTTCTGTAGAAAGCGTAGATACAACTGGTGAAGGAGTAAAAGCTAACGTTAAAACTGCAAACGGAAACATCACTCTTGAAGCTGATATCTTATTATCTGCTGTAGGTATTGCTGCTAACATCGAAAACATCGGTTTAGAAGAAGTAGGAATCCAGACAGATAAAGGAAGAGTATTGGTAAACGAATGGTACGAAACTTCAGTACCTGGTTACTATGCAATCGGTGATATCATCCCAACTCAGGCATTAGCTCACGTTGCTTCTGCTGAAGGTATTACTTGTGTAGAGAAAATCAAAGGTATGCACGTTGAGAAAATCGACTATGGTAATATCCCTGGATGTACATACTGTCACCCTGAAGTAGCTTCTGTAGGTCTTACAGAAAAGCAGGCTAAAGAAAAAGGATACGAAATCAAAGTTGGTAAATTCCCTCTTTCTGCAAGTGGTAAAGCTACTGCAAACGGAAATACAGACGGATTTGTTAAAGTAATCTTTGATGCTAAATACGGTGAGTGGTTAGGATGCCATATGATCGGTGAAGGAGTTACTGATATGGTTGCTGAAGCTGTAGTAGCTAGAAAACTGGAAACTACAGGTCACGAGATCATCAAATCTATCCACCCACACCCAACCGTTTCTGAAGCGATCATGGAAGCAGCAGCAGCAGCTTACGGAGAAGTGATCCACATCTAATCTGATATACAGAAATTATATAACAAAAGCCCAGAGAAATCTGGGCTTTTTTCATTCGTAGTATTTACTGACTATTAAAGCAATCTTTTTAAGCGGGATTTTATTAAAATAAATTTAAATTAAACATATTTATAAAAATTAATAACATTATCTCATCATGATTCCTTACATTTATTCTATGAATTTTGAGAAAGTAGGACTTGTTTTGTCAGGCGGCGGTACCAAAGGAATCGCTCATGCAGGGGTATTAAAATTCTTGAATGAAAAAAACATAGAAATAGACATTCTTTCATGTTGTAGTGCAGGATCTATTGTAGGATGTCTGCATGCTGTCGGAAAGACTCCGGAAGAAATTATGGAGTTTTTCAATTCAGTGTATTTTTTCAATTGGAAGCACTTTACATTCAATCAGCCGGGATTGGTTTCCTCAGTGATTTTCAGAAATTATCTTAAACCTATTTTTCATGATATGAAATTGGGGGATTTGGATATAGAAGTTAAAATTGTAGCTACAGAACTGGTTTCAGGAACTCAGAAGATTTTTGATAAAGATTTTGAAGTGGTGGATGCTATTATTGCTTCATGTTCCATTCCGGGGATTACGACTCCTTATATTATTGGTGACGAAATGTATTGTGATGGAGGAGTACTGAATAATTTCCCTGCTGATATTATCAGAGAAGATTGTGATAAACTTATCGGGGTTTTTGTATCACCACCTAATGATGCCAAAATTAAAGACCTGAATTCTATAAAAGCAATTGTTTCCCGTTCTTATGATCTTCTTTCGTACAGAATAGAAAAAGTGAAATTCGATTATTGTGATTGGTTTATTTCCTCTCAAAAACTATCTAATTACGGAACTTTTGAACGTGGGAAAGACAGACTTGAACAAATATTCAATATCGGATATAAAGCAGCGAAGGAAAGCTATGATGACAGCCGTTTTCTTACAGAACTGAGACAATCTGGAACATAAATAAAAAACTGAAAGAGGAAAGTACTGAAAAGAGATCAAAAAATAGTTTCATAACTATATTTTAATTCAAAACCTTCTTCTTCCAGTTTTTGTCTGAACTAAACTTATATTAATTTTTAACGACTAATCCGTCCTGACGTACGATTTCGCGATCATTACCATCATAGACAACAAGTGTATAAGGTGCTTTTTTTGCAGAATTAGTCAGATAATTTCTCCAGATCTGATAATTATGTCCTTCATTATTGAAATTGAAGTAATAATTTCCTCCAGTTCCATCAGGAATTAATTCTCCGTCACTGATGATCATACTTGGTTTAGCCGTAATCTTTGTATTGGCATTCCAGGATTGATATAAATATTTGCCATTAGGCTGTTTATCAATTCTGATCTTAAACTTTTTAGTTTTAATAATTACCGTTTTAGGCACCTGCTGATTCACCAAATTGGTAATAGATGTGTTGATTTTTAAATCATTTGGTGTTTCCTTAGCATAAGCAAAAGAAAGCTGTGCTAATGTAAAAGTTCCTAATAAGAAATACTTAATCATATTGTAATGGTTATTGGTTAACTGCTCAAACCTCATCAAATATAAAGCCAATGTTTTATGAATGAAGGAGAGCTCAATATTGAGGCTTTATACTAAGGTTTTTTGATTTTATGAAAGGGTAAAATGGTAAAGCTAAAATTCCTGCGAAATTATAAAATCTGTAAAAAATTTAAAAATACAGTTTATCATTTTGCAGGAATTTAAATTAAGTAAAGCTTACTTATTATACTCATTAAAAAAAAAAGGAGTATATTTCTATTTTGTAACAGCGGTATAGCTTGCAAAAGCTTCCTCTAAGCTGTCAAATTTCCCTTTAAATTCATCAATAGGGCAATCCTGAAGAATATTTCCTTTGTGAATAAGAATAACCCTTGAACAAAGTGCTTCTACTTCCTGCATAATATGAGTGGAAAGCAAAACTGTTTTCTGCTGTCCGATCTCTTTTACAACATTTCTGATTTCTAAAATTTGGTTAGGGTCAAGTCCGTTAGTTGGTTCGTCAAGAATTAATAAATCCGGTTGATGGATAATAGCCTGAGCCAATCCTACACGTTGTTTATACCCTTTTGAAAGTTGTCCTATTTTTTTTGATTTTTCCGGAGTAATTCCTACCAGCTCGATAACTTCATCTACCTTAGATTCTGGAATTTTATGGATGTTGGCAACAAACTGAAGGTATTCTTTTACATACATCTCCAGATAAAGAGGATTGTTTTCAGGAAGAAAACCTATTCTTTTCTTACTTTCAATTTCATGAATGGAAATGTTTTTTCCATTAAAAATTATTTCACCTTCATCTATCTTTAAGGCACCTACTATGGATTTCATCAAGGTAGATTTTCCTGCACCATTTGGTCCCAGAAGACCAATGATTTCATTTTTATCAATGGATATATTGATGTTGTTTAAAGCAGTTTGTTCACCAAATTTTTTAGTTAAATTGATTATCTGAAGCGGCATAATTTTTAATGTCTTTCTGCAAAAATAAAATAAAAAAACTCATTCTATTGAATGAGTTTCGCAATATTTTTAAAATATAATTATTTTCTCGCTTTTTTCTTCGTTCCGGAAGCTGGGGCTGCGGTAGAAGCTGTATTTGAGCCTCCTTTTGTAGCACTTCCCTGAATGCCTGCAGGCTTGTCGTACATTGAATATTTTCCGTTCGTTCTTCCAAAAATTTTGTCAATCTGTTTCTGTGTTAAAAACTGAGATTTTCCAACATATTTTCGATTCTTATTGATGTACTGAATGAATTGCACAGTGGGCTGACCATAGTTTCTTTCATAATTCAGCTCAATAATGTCATTAGGAAGTTCTAATACTACGTTTGCCTCAGGAGCAGATACAAAACCGTCGCTGATGAGTTTATACAGTCCGGAAACATCTCCATTCAGATTTTGAAATGAAAAAGATCTGATCGTATTCAGGTTGCTTGTGTTCAGGTCTTGGTAGTTGACAGTGAATTTGTCTTCTTTTTTATATAAACCAACGGAGTTATCTTTTCCGATTTCCACCAAACTTTCATTTTTCAATACTTTAATCTGAGAGAAAACCGAAATACTGAACATACATATAATAAGTAGAATTATTTTTCTCATAGAATGAATTTTAATGTTTTATCAATTGGTGCACATAAACTTACGAATAAAAAAGCTAAGACACAATTTTGTTCGCTTACACAAAAGTAATACTTTTTTTTAATATCTATACGGAATTGGTAGAACTTCAGTGCTTTCAATTTTGCGTATATAAGGGATTGTAAATCATTTTTTTATTGATCGTTTTATGAAAATATTTCCACTTTGACATGGATGATTTTTTTTAAAATGAAATAAACGTAATTGATTGAAAAACAGGATTAAAATTATTATCCTATGAATAATATTTAGAAATTATTAAAAATAAATGTTAAAATTAAGGCAACTAACCATTAAACCGTAAAGTAGAATTGTTGAATAGTGTTCTAACTGATTAAAATACAATTTTATAGAAGCTTGTTTTTAAAAATTTTGCTGATAAATATTTCAAATTCCTGGCGATAACTTCTTCCCACGGGAATGGTATAATGCCCGAGAATAACCTCATTATTAGTAAAAGCGGTAACATAATTGGTATTGATCATAAAAGACCTGTGAATCCTTATAAAACCTTTGGAATGGAGAACGGATTCAAGATCCGTTATTTTACTTTTTGAAATAAAATGTTCTCTGGTGGATAATGTAACTTTAATGTCATTTCCCTGGCTTTCAATAAAAAGAACTTCTGTAAGAGACAATTTTCGATGAATACCTTCTGTTTTAAGAATAATAAAATCTTCTCCGGAGCTTGTTATATTTCTCAATACCCGTTCTACAGATTTGAAAAAACGTTCGAATGTGATTGGTTTTAAAATATAATCTACGGCTTCCAATTCAAATCCTTCAATAGCAAATTCCCGGTAAGCCGTTGTAAAAATAGTTTTGGGTTTATGCGAAAGTGACCTCAAAAAGTCAATCCCATTAAAATGAGGCATTTGAATATCCAGAAACATGAGATCTATCTTCTGGTTTTGAAGTAGTTTGTAAGCATCCATAGCATTTTCAGCTTTGCCTACCAGTTTTAAATGATCAATCTTGGAAATATGATTTTCCAGTAAGGTTGCTGCCAGAGGTTCATCATCTACAATTATACAGTTAATCATATTGTGAGGGAGTGATAATTTTTGCGTTAAAAATATTGTTTTCTTTGGAAATGGTAAAAGTAAAATGATCCTGGTAATGATGTTCCAGCTGCTTTTTAATATTCTGAAGACCTATTCCATTTTTATTACATTCAAGTGGATTGTTGAAGGTATTTTCAATGGTAAAGACAGAAAATTTTTCATTGGCTTCAAATTTTATCTTGATTTCTGTTTGTTCGGAGCTCTTTCCTGCGCCATGCTTAAAGGCATTCTCTACAAGTGTAAGATAAAGTAATGGTGGAATAGGATGGGAAGAATTTCCCTGAATGTCTTTTATGATTTTTAATCTTTGATCTGAATAACGAAGGCTTTCCAGAGCTATATAATGGTCAACTACGGTGAGTTCATCCGAAACGGATACCCATTTTTTCTGTCCTTTGTATAAAATATAATCTAAAATATCAGAAAGCTGGCTGATGGATGTAGACGTTTTATCCGAATTACTGAGAGAAAGAGAATAGATATTATTTAACGTATTAAACAAGAAGTGAGGATTAAGCTGTGATTTGAGAGACTTCAGCTCTAGTTCTGCTTTTTCTTTTTCCAGTCGGATATTGTTTTCCTTTTCATCTTTATAGCGGATGATAAACATAATTGAAATGAAAATAAATGCTCCACTGATGATAGGGAAGGTATAATGAAACAAAAGATATTTGAGATCTGTAAAAATGTTAATCAGGCTGTCCTTGGATTCATTAGTGAAAAAAGGTTCCGCAATGTAAACAATGAAGATTCTGTTGATTACGGAAATAATATAGAGACTGATGATAAGATAAATTGAAAAATGGAGATATTTTTTTCGGTCAAAAAAATGAAGGATCAAAATATAGTAGATAAAATTGGCTCCTAAAATTTGAAAAATCCAATGACAAAGGTTGTAAATGATGAGCTGTTTGAAGATACCCCCGTTATAATCGTCATAACTTCTTGCTGCTCCAAATAGAAATAAAGCCGACCAGAAAGCCAGCTGAAAATAAAAGTTCTGTTTGAGATAAGAAGTAGATCCGGATTTCATTATGACCAAAAATATAAAAACTTTAGACATTAAAAGCAGAAGCTATGTGAAGGAGCACAAAATGTTGATGAACAACACAGTTTTAAGTGTCAGTAACATATTTTGTTATTAATAAAGATAATAGAGCTTTCTACACTTGTTGAGTAATAGCGTTCGGAAGTTTGATAACATTTGCAGAAAAAATATGATAACAAAACATTCTGAAAGATTCAACGGATTAGATCATCTGCGGGCATTAGCGATTATATTGGTTTTATTATATCATTACCGAGCCTTTAAACACCCTGTATGGATTGAAACTGTGGGGAAATTCGGATGGACAGGTGTGGATCTTTTCTTTGTTTTAAGTGGTTTTCTTATCTCAGGGAAGCTATTCAGAGAAATGGAAAATACAGGAAGAATAAACGTGAAAATGTTTTATATCAAAAGGTTTTTTAGAATTTTTCCACCTTACTTTTTTACTCTTTTTTTATATTTTACCTGTCCTTTTTTCAGAGAACGGGAAACCTTGCCGCCTTTATGGAAGTTTATGACATTTACACAGAATTATGGACTGGATGTGATCAATCAGGGAACCTTTTCTCATGCATGGTCTTTGTGTATTGAAGAACAGTTTTATCTTATTCTGCCTTTGCTGCTGATGGTAATGCCGGTAAAGCTATTTAAATACTTTGTTATTCTGATTATTCTGGTTCTCTCTTTTTCTTTGATGCTGAGAATAATAATATGGAGTAGTTCTGTGAGTACAATTGATCGCGATTCTCTGGAGTTCTGGCGTTCATGGTATATGGAAATTTATTATCCTACTCACACGAGACTGGATGGTCTTGGTACAGGCGTTCTCACGGGATATTTAATGCAATATTCCGTTGGTTTTAAAAAGAGTATTAATCATAATGGAAACAGACTTTTTCTTATAGGAATATTATTGCTGAGCATTGCCTTTTGGGTTTGTAATGAACAGTCTTCAGAAGCTGCATCTACATTTGGTTTTACATTGGTTGCAATAAGTTATGGTTTTATTGTATTAGCTGCTGTCTCAGAATGTTCCTTCCTTTCAAAACACAAGTCTTATATTACCGCTGAACTGGCAGCATTATCTTATGCTATTTATCTTTCTCATAAAGGCGTTATTCACATCGTTCAGGATATATTCGAGTATTTTGGTTTTGAAAATTCTGATGCTATATCTCTTATTGTGTGCTTATTGGCATGTATTGCAGTAGGACTGTTGTATCGGTTTATGATTGAAAAGCCGGTTACTGCTATTAAAAATAGAATTTTAAAAGTAAAGGATAAACCTATGTTATTTTAAAGATTGAGCAGGAATTTCCTCTGGAACAGCATACATATTTCTGCCTCTTTCAAAACCTTGAATTATAAAATAAGCCAATAGAGATAGAATGATAAGAATGAAAATGACGGACCATAAAATTTTTTTAGATCTTGACAGTTTTAATCTGGAGATAAAGAAAATGACTGCGGTAATAATGATAAAAATTCCTATAAATATTCCCATTTGTATCACTTTATTTTCAAAAAGGTACAAAAAATAAATGAAACTACTTTTGGAGTTGAAATAAATTAATAGTTTTAAAGCATTAAAAATTAAGTTTTTACACCAATGAAAAAAATATTATTATTTCTAAGTCTTTTAGTGATTGTTATTTCCTGTAATGGACAGAATAAAGAAACATATTGGAAGTCAGACGGAGTAGAGAAAATAGATAAAGAACCCATGCATGGCGTTACTTTATCTTATATGGAAATGCTTGCAGAAATGCGGATTCATCTTTCCAAAAGCAATGATTCTCTGATTTTTGAATATCCCTACATGAAAAAAATAAAGCTTTCCGAGTTAAAATCACTGACAGGATGTAGGTTAAAAGACACCAACGAACTTTTAGACAGCGTATATGATGTGAGGGTAGAGGGAGATCAGCTGAATATAAAGTTTCATTATATTGGAACGGCTTCTAAGGAGAATCGCTTCTTTCTTAAATTCATCAAAATGGATAAGGACAACTATTCTAAAGAAGTAGAAAAACTTCAGAATGATAAAAAAAGACTGTTGGATATGATTAAACCCATTGATATTTCCGGTCTGGATTTATCTGTCAGTATCCCTGAGTACTTTAAATCGGACATAAAGCTTGATGCGCTATCTCCTATTGAACTGGCTGAAGATCTTTGCCAGATCAGAGGTCTGAAGACCTTATCAACTCCTATTTCTTTTAACATTAAAGAGAAAGGAAAGTTTGTCTATCATCAATATGGCATACAGAATACGGATAAAATTGAACGTACTGTAGCTGCCATGGGGAACTTCAACTTTACAAGTCTTCAGATTCTTACTGATGCAGAGAGGAAAAGAGTAGATGCCTGGATGGTTGCTAAGGAAAATAAAAGTAAAAAAGATGTTCAATCATTACTTAAAGCAATAGTATCAAAATATCCGAAAGCAAAAATAACGATGGCAGGAGAACCTTCGACAGTTGCTTCAAAAGAGGATGTACTTGATATCGTTTCAAAATTTGGAATCATTCTTGAGACTGATAAAGAAGTAGTAAAATTGATGCTAAAGATCCCGGAAGAATTATATGATAAAGAGGGCAGCAAGGAACATTTATCGTATAAAGCTCCTTCATCAGAAGTTTTGAAAAGATTTGAATACTATGTTGACCTCACTGAAAAATCAGAATTGAGATTGATTATGTCCTCTAAAAAGTTAGATGATCAGCTTGCTTCTGATGGCGTCTCAGGAACTGTTCCGTCTTTTGTATCAGAGAATTCGTATTGGTAATGTATTTTTACACCACAGATGCACGAATGAAAAATCATAGATTAACTATTAAGCATTACAGTCTATGTATCTATGTGGTTATGAAAAAATAAACCACATAGAAATATAGAATGAATATATTAAAAAATTCGTGCATCCGTGGCTATAAAAAATACTATTTAGGAGTAATACTTTTGAGCATCACATTTTTAATAGCAGCTTCTTTAAAGCTCCAATATTCACGGTTTTTTGGCATCTGATTTTCAAGAATAATCAAACTTGTATCTTTAGACGGAAAGTATACATTAAGGCATGTAAATCCATCACCAAGCCCTGTTACAGCATAATAATCAAGTCCGGCTTCTTTGATGAATCGTATGTTATACCCAAATCCCATGTTTTCCTTTCCAAACACATTGTGTTGGGATAAGGTAGAGGGAGTCATTATCAGTTTCTGGAACTTTGGTGAGAGAAGCTTTCCGTTGAATAATGCCTGATTCCACTTTGATAGGTCTTCTACAGTAGAAATTACTCCGGCTGCAGGGGCTATTTTATCATTCAAAAAAGAATCTTCCACTTTTTCGTACTGATTATTTTCACTCATGAACCCGGGAATCAATGCCTGGTTATTCTTGCTGTTGTAGATGAATGTTTTATCCATTTTCAGTTTTCTGAAAAGAGAATTGGCAAGTTCTGTAAAGTTTTTGCCGGTTGTATTCTGAAGAATTTCGCCCAATAACATGTAGGAAAGATTTCCATATTTGAATTGCGAACCAGCTTTGAATGCTACAGGTTTATCAAGATCCGTGATGCCATGAGTATGATTTAATAGGTTGTGTATAGTAACCGTGTCAGACCAGGATTGAGTGAGTGACGGAAGATATTTTTTTATCGGAGTCTGAAGGTCTAGTTTTTCTTGTTCGGCTGCCTGTACAATCAAAACGGCGGTCACTTGCTTTGAGTTGGACATGATTTCAAATTGATCATCCGTTTTTACGGGAATCTTTTTTTCGAAATCTTTGTACCCGTTAGCCTTTATGTATTTTGTTTTTCCATGTTGCGATACCAAAACGACTCCGTTGAATCTTAAAGGATCAGAAGCTGTTATAACACTATCAATTTTCTTTGAATAGGATTCTGTTTTTTGTGCTTTTGC
The DNA here is from genome assembly GCF_001684975.1 of Chryseobacterium artocarpi. Lineage (GTDB taxonomy): Bacteria > Bacteroidota > Bacteroidia > Flavobacteriales > Weeksellaceae > Chryseobacterium > Chryseobacterium artocarpi. Next base: position 429,129 of record NZ_MAYH01000001.1, read on the forward strand.
TGTCAAGGACAACAATATGGAAAGAGTAAGTGCAGAAGTTATTTTCAGTCTTGACATCGATTTATTTCTTGTTGTAATAATCATAGGTTGCTTTGGAAATATCAGCAATGATTGCTTCTGAGTTGTTAAATGTTTCGTAGGTATCATGAACAAAGACAGCGATGTATATATTCTTTTTATTCGGAAGTTCAATGATTCCAAAATTGTTGATGGCTCCGGTCATTCCTTTTTCATTTGTAAAAGAAGTTCCGGTGCGGTGAGCCATTTTAATATTTTGTGGTAATTTTCCTTTAAGCCTTTTGGCACCTGATGCGGTACTCATCATATTGGTATAGAGCCATTTTGTATGTTCTTTATTCAGTATTTTTCCGTTGTAGAAATCTTGTAATAACCTGATGGTTTCATTGGGAGTCGTTTTGTTTATAAATTGAGAATCCCAGTCTTTATGCATGTCCTCTTCATCGTTTTTAATGATAACATTTTTGCTGTTAATGAATTTTTCAACATATTGGGGACCGCCAATCAGTCTTAGAAGAATATCTGTTAAATTATTATCGCTGTATATAACAATCCATTGTAAAGCCTCTTCAAGAGTCAGCTCAAGATTTCCTTCCGGATATTTTTCTTTAAAAGGGCTGTATGTATTTTCCAAAAGTTCTTCCTTTTTAATGAAAATCTTCTGTTGTAAAGAAAGTTCTCCTTTTTCTACTTTATGAAGAATGGCTAAAGCAATATGAAACTTAAAAGTACTCAACATAGGATAGAGATTGTTTCCGTTGATCTGAGTCACTTCTTTTTTCGGAGTACCGGATATGAAGATCGAAACACCTATATCCGCTTTTTTATTGGCAATAATGGATTCTATGATCTTTTTAAATTCCGGATTGGTATTGGTCTGTGAAAAAAGAGGAAGGCTTAAAAGCAGAATAAGCAGAGTGAAAGTAATTTTCTTTAATTTCATTTGAGATAGGTTAATGATAATAGTTTTTCGTTTCCAAATATATGTATTTCCTATGTCCTATTTGAACTCAAACTACTATTTTTGATGAATGATGAATGAAAAAGCACTATAATTTATTATATTCATTCCCGCGGAAAACAAACATTACTATTTCCGGAATAAACTCAAAATCTAATCGCCATGATCAAACACTATCTTTTTCTGATTCTGTTCTTTCTTTCTGCAGGATGTTGGTCTCAGATAAAAGAAAAAAAAGAAATCCGAATTGATACTACAGAAGCTGTTCCGATAGGAGGAATAAAGCAATTCATAAGCATAAAAGGAAATGATCGGGAGAAGCCTGTACTGCTTATTCTACATGGAGGTCCCGGAAAATCATTGATTAATTTTTCAGATAGTTTTACGGATAAATTACGGAATGAGTTTATTGTGGTGAATTGGGATCAAAGGGAAACGGGTGAAACTTTAAACTTAAATAAAACCAAGGATAGCCTGACAACCGATTTGCTTAAAAGAGATGCTTTGGAAGTTGTTTACTATCTGAAGAAAAAGTTTAATCAGAAGAAAATATTTTTGCTGTCCCATTCATGGGGATCTGTCATGGGATTTGATATTGCAGCCAAGCACCCGGAATTGCTGTACGCCTATATTCCTGTAAGTCCTGTGATCGATGCTCATAAAAGTGCCGCTTTATTTGTGAATGATCTTAAAAAATGGGCTTTGAATACCCAAAACAATATAGCTGCTGAGGAACTGCAACAGGTAAAGCTTCCCTTTAAAGATAAAGATGATTTTTTTCTGGCTCAAAAATGGCTGTTCGTTCATAACGGCGTAAAAGGAGCAGATACAGAAGACTTTAAAAAAAGCTACTACCAATGGATGGATACCTGGTTTCCGGTTTGGAAAGAGAATGCAGAAACAAATCTATTTGATACCGTTTCAAAAATTAAATGCCCTGTCTACTTTTTAATAGGAAGTGGTGACAATCAGTCTTATTATACCATTGCCGAAGATTATTATCAATTTTTAAAAGCGAAAGACAAAAAAATCTTCTGGTTCAAAGAGTCCGGACATACTATCTTCAATACGGAACCTCAAAAACTTCAGGAAATAATCATTAAAGAAATAAGGCTAAAGTATTGAAATAACAGAAATATTTTGTCCTTAACATACTTTTTAGAAATAATAAACGTTTAGCTTGCATGGGCTTTATGATTAAAAGCATAAAACCTATCGAACATTAGTTTGTATTTTCACTGATCAGATAAGTAATAAGATTAATACTATTGATAATCAAATTGTAGGAATGGCATCATTTAAATAATGGTGTCATTTTTCTTTATGATAGGGATGTTGGGATTCATGCTTTTTTTATAAATTACTTCAATATTTAATGGATGATAAAGAGTGAGGTTGATTAATAGATTATAATAGATTTTTTATGAAACATAGAGTAGTGCCCATTGCTTTTGCATTGAATTCATTTTATCTGTCGTTTTTGTATTTCCGGCTGTTCTGGCTTTCCAGCGGGAAGGTTACCGGAGAACTTCTGACATATAAATATATGCTGTATTCCGTGTTTATGGTTTACCCCTTATTTATGATTTCTGCACTCATTTTTTCTAAAGAGTTTAAAGGCGGCTTTTTTATTAAGTTTCTTGTCTGGGCGTTAATGGCTGCGGTGCCTTTGCTGTACTTTTATAGTTTTGATCTTTTTGATGAGAAGGAACTTTTTTATGGATACATTTTTACGCTGATTCAATGTCTTTTTCAGTCGAAAATGATCAAAGATGAAGAAATGGGAGCCAGAGTTGCAGGTGTTTTTGCAGCAAAGCTTCTCCTGTGGTTTGTGACGCTCATTCTTTCATTGTCTTTCCTGATATGGTATTCAGACAGGGATATTTTAATGAATATGCTATTTGGTGGATTCTACTATCTATTTGCCGGGATTCTTGATATTGTGATCGTCCGGTATAAATTTCTTACCGAAAAGTAAAATAATTTTAATAAAAAAATAAAAAATAGATAATGCTTACAATATTCCGTTTAACCTTTTTACCTGTTATGATTTTACTATCTGCCATAAGTTACGGACAGGTTCATCATTCAGCATTTGAAACTCTCTATGCTCAGATCAAACAGAAGAATTTTTTTAAAGCTCGTGAAATCTTTGCAACCACTAAGAAAAAGCTGCCTTCAGAATATCAGTATTTTACAGAAGCGGTTCTCGATAACGCTTTCAATAAACCCAAAGAATCAAATCTGAAGATTGAAAAGCTGGAGGCTGAAAAATCAGGCTTACCGGATTCTCTTATGCTTAAAATCTGGCGTCTTAAAGAAGACAATTGTATGAAACAGTATGATTATGCCGGAGCAAAAAAAGCAGGAAATGCCACGTTGGATCAATATGCTCATCTGCTTACAGAAGAAGAAAAAGATGATGTAAAGAATACTTTGAAGATCTGGACAGCACTTGAAAATGTACCTCAACAAAGAGTTTCCATCAATGGAGATACTCGCTTGAAAATGGAAAAAGATGTTGCCGGGCTTAAAAACTTAAAGATAAACGTTGGGGAAGATTCCATGAATTTTATTTTTGATACCGGTGCTAATATTTCTACGATCTCAGCTTCTGCAGCTCAACGTTTAAAATTGGAAATCATTCCGGCAGATATAGATGTGGATGCCATTACAGGAAAATCTATAAAAGCAAATCTTGCCGTTTGTAAAAAAATGATTTTAGGAAATATTGTAGTGGAAAATGCTGTATTTCTTGTGTTTGAAGATTCAGCGCTCAGCTTTCCGCAGATCAATTACCAGATCAATGGGATTCTTGGTTTTCCGGTGATTGAAGCATTGAAAGAAGTACAGCTTACCCAGGATGATTATTTTATCGTTCCGGAGAAAGAAACTACCATCAATTCCTCTTCTAATATGGCAATTGACGGGTTGTCTCCGCTTATTTTTATAGATGGAAAGCACTTTTCATTTGATACGGGAGCAGATCATACCATTCTTTATGCTCCTTTTTATCTGGAAAATAAAAAAAATATGGATGCAAAATATCAGTTGACAAAGATCGGAATGGGTGGAGCAGGAGGAAAAATAGAACATGACGGCTTTAAAGTAGATCATACTTTTCATATCCTTGGAAAACCGATTTTATTGAAGAATATAAGTGTTTTGAAGACCAAAATTAACAAAGAAACTGTGTATGGAAATATCGGACAGGATGTGATTAAACAATTTAAAAAAATGACGTTGAACTTTGATCATATGTTTATCAAATTTGATTAAAAGACTTTTTAATTATATCTAAATCCATCTCACGCTGAGGTGGATTTTTCATTTAAAACCGAACAAAAAAGACACCGTTTACTGTTAAACGGCGTCTTGCTTGAAATATATTAAAATTGTTTTTGCTGATGTTTTATTTATTCATTCTGTTTGATTTGTGGGTTATTATTAATCTCTTTATTCGGTATCTGGAATCTGAATTTATCCGTTGTAAGGTTAAACTTTCCAAATGTGTGGTTACTTCCTGTATAGGCTCTTTCCAAAGGAATATTTAATCGTTTCATATCAAACCATGCATATCCTTCACCCCAAAGTTCAATTCTCTTCTGAAGGATGATCTCATTGATCAGTTCATTTCCTGTTTTCGTAGATAAGGTATAAGCTTGATCTCTTTTAGAAGCAATCGCAAATAATACCTGTCTTGCCTCAGCTTCTCTGCCTTGTCTAGCCAATGCTTCAGCTTCTACATAATAGAGAGATGAAGCTCTGATGTAGATATAATCACCTTCAAAAAGACTTGGATCTTTAAACTTCCAGCTTACATAGGCAGGGTAATTTTTTGTTTTTCCGTTAAATGTATACTTTGCACTCTGGCTGCCATTGAATACTTTTTTACGGTAGTCTGTATTAGGAATTGCGTCATACAGACGTTTGTCGATCTGCTTATAAATTTGAGCTGCTCCAGCATATCCTTCATTGGTATTATCAAACATTGAGAAGAAGGACGCATAATAATTTCCAATACTTATTGTAGAAATTGTGTTATGGAATCCCCAGATCACTTCAGGATTATTAATGCTTGAAAATCCTGTATTGGTATAATCATCTTCAGTCATCAATGCAATGCCTTGTTTTCCTTCGCCGGCATATTTTGCAGCTTTTGTATAATCACCCGTTTGTAAAAAGACCTCAGCGGCAATCGCTTTAGCAGTTCTCTGGTCAATTTGTGCTCTGGAAGGACGTGCAAAACCATCCAACAGATTGATAGATTCTTCTATGTCCTTAGAAATTTGAGAATACACCTCAGCTACCGTAGATCTTGGAAGTCCCTGACTAGGATTAGCACTTGTAAGAACCAATGGTAACCCCGGTTCAGATTGATGTGCTTTGAAATCATTAGCATAAAAACGAACCAGATAGAAATAAGAATATGCTCTTAATGCTAATAACTGACCTTTAATTGCCTTATTTTTAGCCTCGGAATCATTCTTTAAATCATCAAGAAGTTTATTAATCACAAATATCCTTGAATAAAAAGTAGTCCATACAATTTCCGAAGCGATGTTACTTGCATTGGTCGCTTCATAATTATAAAACATTCCCAAATGCTGGTTTTTTGCCTGGATAACGTCATTAGACATTAAATCTGCTCCCGCTTTTATTCCCATAATTCCGAAGTCTGAGTGAGAAGTAGTTCCTCCCGCACCATTACTTCTAAGGTCAAGATATATTCCACCAAGGATCTTTTCCGGCTTTGATTGATCATCGTTCAATTGTTCACCGGAAATATTCCCTTCTGGCAAAGTATTAAGATCATTAGCACAGCTACTGGTAAGAAGTCCTACGGCTATAGCTGCTATAAAGTATTTTATCGTTTTCATAATTTCTTTTAAAATGTTAGTTTAAAACCTAGGGAAACACTGGATAATAAAGAGTATTTGTAGGCATCAGAGACCCCTGTTAATGAAGCTCTCGGATCATATCCTTTTCTTTTGGACCATAGATAAAGGTTATTTCCTGTTACATATACCTTTAGCCCCGATAAACAAGCTTGTTGTGCAAAGTCATCAGGCAGCTGATAAGACAATGTTACATCCTGAAGACTGATATAATCAGACTTGATCAGATATAGTGTAGAGTTCTCATTCTGGTTGGTTGAGGTAAGGTCTACACGAGGTAGGGCAGCCGATGTATTCTCAGGAGTCCAGGTTTTATCAAGATCCGTAGAATAGTTGGATGCATAGGTATCAGAATGGAATAAGCTTCTGTAAATATTGTCATATCCATATCCGCCAAACTGATAAGCAAAATTCACAGACAGATTTACTCTTTTGTAAGTAATATCAGTTCCAAATCCACCATATACTTTTGGAATTGCAGATTTTCCTGTATTATAATCAGTAGCTTCCTTAAAATTATTGGTAACGGTTTTTTCTACCTGTTGAGTAGCCTGATTGTAAGAATTTTTATACCATAAAGCATCTCCGTTTAAAGGATTTACCCCTGCAAACTCTTTCAGATAATAGGTATATCGGTCGCCACCTTCAGATAGGATAAACAATCCTGAAACCAAACCTGTAGCTCTTTGCTCGGCGGGTAATCTGGTGATTTTGTTTTTGTAGTGAGTTGCATTCGCATAGAAATTCCACTGAACATTTTCGTTACGAAGAATATCCACACTTACATTAGCCTGAACCCCTCTGTTATACATATCTCCGATGTTTCCATACTTCACGTACGATCCGGAATTCGAGATAGCCAAAGGAAGCGTATAGATCATATCCGATACTTTTCTCTCAAAATAATCTGCATTTACATTCACTCTGTTGTTCAGTAAAGAAAGCTCAAAACCAGCATTGAAATTTTTGGAAGTTTCCCATTTTAAGTCTCTATTTCCTTGTTTTTGAAGTGAAAGTACGGGTTTACCATCACCAAAATTGTTGATTCCATAGATATCCTGATAAGCATAATAATCTCTTGTGAGGTTAGTAAGAAGAATATTGTCATTCCCTTGTTGCCCGTAAGAAGCTTTTAATTTCAAGGCATTAATGACTGTGTTGTCTTTAAGGAAATCTTCTTTGGCAACATTCCATGCAAGTCCTAATCCATAAAAAGTACCCCATCTGCTTTCCGGTGCAAAAACCGAAGAACCATCTCTACGAACATTTGCATTAAAGAAGTATTTACTATCATAGTTATACAATAACCTTGAGAAATAGCCTTCTACAGCATATTCATAACCGTTTCCTGATAAATCTGTAATTTTTACAGCATTATCAAAAGAGGGTGAAGTAGGCAATAGAAGCTGTTGCTTAGACCCTGAAAAACCTTCATTCTTTGTTTTGTTCAGCTCATGACCTACAAGAATATTGAAGCTGTGTTTTCCGAATTTTTTCTGATACGTAAGCAATTGCTGATGATTCAGAGTATAATTAAATATAGATTCCTGAGAAATTGTTCCTCCCACAGATGAAGAAGTTCCCCCCACCGTATTTCCGAACTGAAGGTTTCTCAGATTTTCAAGATAAGCCCCGAAGTTGTACGTGAAATCTAACCCGTTGATAATTTCATAATTTAATCCCAAATTAGCATTGGTGATATTGCTTACGGTTTGAGATTTATCCTGCTGAAGATTTCCTACTGGATTTTCAAAAACAGCGTAAGATCTTGTGCCTCCGTGAGGACCTTGCCCGTCTCCATAATCATATAAAGCATTTCCATGAGTATCATAAAGCCTCTGGTAATTATCATCTCTTAGGAAAACCGGATAAAAAGGAGCAATATTTCTGGCAAACTGAAATGGATTTGAAAAACCTCCCGTTTCCCCAAAATTCTGCTTACTGTAAGTATAAGAAAGCGCAGATGTCAACTTTAATTTTGGAGTGATAGAGTAGTCCACATTCGATCTGATTCCGAATCTTTCAAAACCTGAAGAAATAAGATACCCTTTATCGTCCAGATAATTTAATGAAGTATATGATCTTACCTGATCGCCACTGGCATTGATTCCAACAGTAGCTTCCCTCCTTAAAGCGGGCTTAAAAAGTAGTTTTTTCCAATTATCCTGATAAAGTAATTTTGCATTCGGATTAAAAGTACCATCCGCAGCGATGAGTTGATTAAAAGGAACATTATAAACATTATATCCCAATCCGTTAAGTGCAGTGAGCCCTGCTGCATGAGGCGTTGTTCCGGAAGGTACTGCTCCCGGTTGCGTAGATTTTGCAATTTCCCCGATTCTGGCTCTGTTATAATAAGCGGTATAATAATCCTGAGGAGAAGTATACACAGAATAATCTGCAATAGATCTGAAATTGACTCCGGTTTTTACATCTGCTTCAATAGTAAGTTTCTTATTCTTTCCCCTTTTGGTGTTAACGATTATTACACCATTAGCCCCTCTGGAACCATACAAAGCATTAGATGAAGCATCCTCAAGAAAGGAAATACTCTCAATATCTGCAGAAGAAATACTGTTCAGATCACCATTATAAGGAATTCCATCCAGTACAATCAACGGATCACTCGATGCATTGATGGAACCTATTCCTCTCATTCTTATCGTAGGTTTGGAGCCTGGCTGTCCGGATGAGATTACCTGTACACCGGCAACCTTACCACCAATTCCCTGAAGAACGTTTCCATTTTGAAGATTAGAAAGATCTTTAGCCTTTAAAGACTGTACAGATCCCGTTATTTCTTCCTTTTTTTGCTTTCCGAAAGCTACCACCACCACTTCTTTGATGGAAGTCTCTTGGGAAAGACTGTCTTTTTTCTGTGCAAAGCCATATTCTGCGAATAAGAGTACAGCCAATACACCAAGTTTGCATTGTTTTTTTCTCATTATATTAATCTTATGTTTAAAAAATTGAATTGAGTTTCACTCCTTATCTTTCCCAATAGGAAAAATAGATCCCCAGCCTCCTTTTTTTGAGGAGGTGTCAGAAAGAAAATGTTAAAATAGAGGAGGTGTACCCGGATTAAATTGGCATAGAACTTATTGGGCTTTAATTCCTACAATAATGTGCATATTTCTTAGAGGATTTATGGCATCATCATCTTACACATCATAGATCCAAAACACATGTCTTTAGAAAAGGTATTGTGTAGTGAATGGCTTTTCCCTGTACAACCCTTTTGTTGAACAGATACTACAGCCTTGATAGTGCATAGGTAAGAATTAAAGTCATTCTTATTCATGAGAATAGAGTTTATATTTTTTTAACTGGGTCAAAATTATTTAATAATTCATAAAACTTTGTTAAAAGAGGATATGAGATAAATCATATTAGTCTACTAATTTAGTAGGGTTATTGAAAAAGGCAATATTTGTTAGAATGAAAAACGGTGTATTTATTTGTTTTTCAATTGTTTGTATTGTTTTGTTTTCTTGCTGGAATTATTTTAAAAAAATTGAAATCCTTCTATGAATAAAAATTAATACTATAAGTCTATTGTTTTTATAGACTTTTTGTGTATTTTACACCCGATTTCTTTTTCAGGAAGCTTTATCCCGCTATCCACTCATACTCCTCGCGCCAGTGCTATGGCTTACACATGCTGCGGGGTAACCGTTACTATCGGGGCTAGGGATGAAGTATGGAAGATGAAAATACACCGTTAAAAGTATTATCATTTGTTTTTTTCAGATAGAAGCACTTTTACCAAAAAATTAATTATATTTTTGAAAACTGTATAGACAAAAGTTTTTTGTCGGATACAGGTTACTAATTATTATGAGAAAATACCTTACCTATATTTTAATGTTGGGATTTCCTCTGTTGGGAGCCCAAAAAAAGATTGAAAAATCTTCATATCAACAGGACTGGACGCAATTAGATAAAGTGAATCAGGCACTCTCTTTTGATGCAGATATAAAACTTTCTGAGTCTGAACAGATATTGGATAAAAAATTATTCCAACTCAGAAAACAGCTTATTCACGATACGGAAAGTAAAAAAAGCTCTTTATATAACAGTTCTTTTAATGAATTAAAACCTTTAATAGAAAATAGCAAACTGTATAATATCTTACAGTTAATGCCCAAAGGAGGTTTGTTACACACCCATAGCGGTGGGGTAACCGATGCAAAATGGATCATTGCAACCGCAAGAAAATATAAAGAATGCTACGTTTACGATCTACAGGACAATGATCAGTTTATTTTCGGACAATTGGCTTTTTTTGAATCAGGAAAAGTACCGAAAGGATTCGTCAGTCTCGACCAAAAGTTAAATTCGAATACAGGTTTTGAAAAAGAATTATTAGAACTTTTGCTTTTAAAACGTGATAATCTATGTACTTATACCGATTACTGGATTGAATTTGAAAAACGTTTTAAACGTATCAATCTGTTATTGCCTTACCGTCCTTTCTTTAAAGAATATTATTTAAAAGGCTTTCAGGATTTAGCCAAAGATAAAGTACATCATGTGGAGATCAGATACGTCTTTGATGAGATTTATGATTTTCAACATGGAAAGTATCCTTTGGAAAAAACGATCACAGACTTGCAGGATATTGTTAAACAAATGCGTCAGACTGAACCACAGTTTAGCCTGAAATTAATTTATTCAAGCTTTAAATTCTTAGACTCAGAGAGTATTGAAAAGCAGTTGGAAATAGCTCTTAAACTTAAAAAAGAATTTCCTGATATGATTTCCGGGTTTGATCTTGTGGCTGATGAAGCAGCCGGAAACAGCATCAATTCTTTCCAGAAAAACTGGACGAAATTGAATGAAATGACTACGAAATCAGGGCTGGAAATGCCTTTGTTTCTTCATGCCGGAGAAAGCAATTCTATTTTCAATAAAAATGTACTTGATATTACCTTATTGAATAATCCTAGGATTGGTCATGGGCTGAACCTGATTTATTTTCCAAAATCTATGGAACAGATCAGAACGAAAGATAAGCTGGTTGAGGTAAGCCCGATCAGTAATCAGGTTTTAGGATATGTAAGCGATTTGAGAAATCACCCTGCAAGAGTTTTATTAAGCAATGGAATACAATGTTCTATCAATAGTGATGACCCTTCTGTTTATGGATATGAAGGATTAAGTTATGATTTTTGGGTCGCTTTTGTATATTGGGAACTGGATGTGAAAGCTTTGAAAAAACTGGTTTTTAACTCAATTAATTACTCTTCTTTGAGTAAAAATGAAAAACAGAAGTCCATACAATATCTGAATACACAATGGAATGATTTTGTACAGAAAGCAAATCAGGAACTGAAGTAATATTAATTAATAATCCTTTAGATATAAAATAGAATAGCAACATTTTCGAATGATGCTATTTGTTTTTTTATGCAAAGTTTTTATCTGTTTAGTGGTTATATATTGAGAGCGCAAAGAGTAAATCAATTTCATTGATTCTATCTAAGCGTACACATATCCGATCTGTTTAATCCTCTACAAACTCGAACTCTTTGTAAACTTAAAATATACATTGCCCTCAAAAAGACTTTGCATTAAAAAAGTATAACTTACCAAACCGTTTCTCCAAAACAGAGATTCTGTTACAACTTTCCTTAATTGAGATACATCATTTGTTTCCATTCTTCAGAACTTTGTCATATTAAAATAACATGATGATTTTTTGATAAAAATAAAATAATATGCAAACAATATTAGGAGCCAACGGTCAGATTGGCGAAGAACTGGCAAGGGAATTAAAGCGAAATTTTACATCAGATATTCGTATTGTCAGCAGAAATGCTCAAAAAGTAAATGACACAGATGAGGTGTTCTCAGCAGATTTATCCATTCGTGAAAAAGCTATTGAAGCTGTAAAGGGCTGCGAGATTGCCTATTTCACTTTAGGACTTCCGATAAGTTCAGATCTTTGGGAAAAACAGTTCCTGCTTATACTCCGAAATGTAATTGAGGCATGTAAAATCAATGGGACAAAATTAGTGTTCTTTGATAACACGTATATGTATCCGCAGAATGATAGGGTTTTAACAGAAAAAACAGCGTTTGATCCGGTAGGAAGAAAGGGCAGAGTAAGAAGGGAAATGGCAGAAATGATTTTAAAGGAGATTGAATCCGGAGAATTAGAAGCAGTAATTTGTCGTGCTCCAGAATTTTATGGTCCCGGGAAAACACAGAGCATTACCAATACTTTGGTTTTTAACAATATTAAAGAAGGAAAAAAACTTAAAGTTCCGTTGAGTGACCATAAAAAAAGAAGTCTGATATGGACACCGGATGCAAGTCGTGCCACAGCGTTGATAGGAAATACACCTAGTGCCTATGGACAAACCTGGCATCTTCCTGTTGATAAAAGCCATCCCACATATCATGAATTCATAAGAATAGCTTCCGAAATCTATGGTAAAGATTTGAAATATTCTGTAATCCCTAAGTTTTTCTTTAAGATAGGTTCTTTATTTAATCAACGGGTAAAAGAACTGTTGGAATTGCTTCCAAGATATGAACACGATAATATATTTGATGATTCAAAATTCAGAAACAGATTTCCTGAATTTAAGGTGACCACTTATAAAGAGGGTATTCATCAGATTAAAGGTGAACAGTTTTCAGGAAAATAATAAAAACTGTAACTTAGTGATGATTACAAGCTGTTTTTTTTAAATCACATAGATTTTAGTGGAAAAAAGTGAGAAAATTATGAAAACTCCCATCAAAATTTCATCAATAAGTGCTTTACATAAGTCTCTAGGATTGAAAAAACCGTTTAATCCTCTGATCAGCGTGTTCAGTTTTGATGATGTGAAACTGGAACCGGAAACTATTTTAAGTTCCGTTATAACGGATTTTTATGTTGTTGCTCTTAAAAAAGACTGTGCCGGAGGGAAGTGCAAATATGGACAGCAATATTATGATTTTGATGAAGGAATCATGTACTTTATCGCACCTCATCAGGTATTACAGTTTGAGGATATATTGCTGAATAGTGTCAAAGGATTTGTATTGGTTGTGCATTCTGATTTTCTTCAGGGCTATCCTTTAGCATCCATCGTTAAAGATTATGGTTTTTTCTCTTATGCTACCAATGAAGCATTACATCTTTCTGAAAAAGAAGAGAAATCCGTTATGGATATCATCGATAATATAGAACAGGAAATAGAAGCGAATATGGATTCTTTTACTCAGGATTTATTGGTGTCTAATCTTGATTTGCTACTGAAATACTGTGATCGTTTTTATAACCGACAGTTCTTAACCAGAAAAAAGGTCAATAATGATCTCCTGTCAAGATTGGAAAGTTTACTGGATGATTATTTTAAAAGTGATCAATTGATTGTTAATGGGATTCCTACCGTTCACTTTATTGCAGAACAACTGAATCTGAGTGCTAATTATCTGAGTGATATGCTTCGGGTACAAACAGGGCAAACCACTCAGCAGCACGTTCAGAACAGATTGATAGAAAAAGCAAAAGAGCTGCTATCCACCACTAAAATGTCTGTATCTGAAATTGCTTATCATTTAGGATTCGAGCACCCACAGTCTTTCCATCGTTTATTTAAAAACCGTACTTCTGTTTCACCATTAGAGTTCAGAGCTACCTTTAACTAAATTATTTGAGCCATCAAAGCCTCAAAAAAATTATTAAGAAATACCTTAGAAGTAAAGCTTGAAAATTTTAAATATGAGCACATTGAAGATCTTAATCATTGTCACCAATGTAGGAATGTATGCAAGCGGACATCTGAAAACAGGTTTGTGGCTAAGCGAACTTACTCATATCTATCATGCTGCTAAAGAAAAAGGCTATGAGATTACAATTGCCAGTCCAGAAGGGGGTAATGTTCCTATTGATCCTGAAAGTCTTAAATATTTTACCCTTGATAAAATTTCTACAACATATTGGAATGACATATCATTTTGCGAAATATTGAATAATAGTAAAAGATTAGAAGATATAGCCAGTAAAGACTATGATCTGGTATATTTAGCAGGCGGTCATGGCACAATGTATGATTTCCCTGATGATTCAACTTTACAATCTATTATTAAAAAACAATATGAAAACGGAAGAATCGTAGCCGCTATTTGTCATGGAGTGGGCGGATTACTGAATGTAAAACTTTCCAATGGTGAATATCTGATTAAAGGAAAAGAAATGACAGGTTTTGATTGGTTTGAAGAAACTATTGCAAGACGAAAAAAAGAAGTCCCTTTCAACCTGGAAGCTGCAATTAAACAACGTGGTGGCAATTTGAAGAAAGCTTTTATACCAATGACTTCCAATGTTGTAGTAGCAGATCATCTTATTACCGGACAAAATCCATTCAGTTCAAAGGAAATGGCGAGAGTCGTTATAAAGGAAATGGAAAAGCTGTGAGAGCCAACTTTATTTTAAAAGCACTTATTTAGAAAATTTTATTTAAAAAGTAAATAGTATTGATCCATTTACTTTTTTATTTTTACAGAGATTAAATAATCAACTTGAAAATCAGTGAGATTTTATGAATGTGAACTTTCAGACATAATCATTTAAAGTCTCAAAAAGAAATTAGATAACTATAAATAATGACGGCAGAATTTATCAACGCGTTAAACATATTGAAAGAATGGGTTTCAAAAAATGAAGTAATTCATGAAACAAAACAATGGACAAATGGAGAGGAAATGACAGAATCGGAAAGTTTGAAATTTAATGTTCAACCTATTTCAGCTAAGGAATTAGAAGAAATAAAAATATATACAGAACATTTGCTTCCTGAGTCGTATTATTATTTTTTATCGGAAATCGGAAGCGGGCAGTTTTTAATCGGGGAATATTTTCCATGCTTTGAAATGTATGGTCTGGCTGATTTAAAAGAAAATAATGCTTTGGTTCAGAAGGAAATTAAAGACGGAGAGATAAATGATAATTTCATTATGATTGGGATGCATTGCTCTATGGGGGATTGGGTAGGTTTCTGTACTACAAAAAATGATAAGAATTACGATGTCTTTTGTCATGAATATCCAATTGATGAATACGTAGAAATTTCTGATGAACTGAAATCATGGAGAACTTTTGAAGAATGGTTTATTAAAGCAATCGAAACTAAAGGAAAAGAAACGTTGTAAAATGTATATAGGGACAACAATACAAGGTAGAGCTGATCAGTTTATCATCCTTGAAAAAAATGATTCTGTGGAAGATCTATCGTCGTTAATGGAAGAAAAAAATATTTATAACCTGATCGTTTCAGGGAAAGATATTGGATCAGAGTTTCTTACAAGTGATTCATTTTCAGAATTATTTAGTAAAATTGAGATATTGCATTTGAAAAATGTAGAAATCAATAAAAGCGAGGAACTACTTCAGTTTAAAAACGTTAAGCGATTAGAAATAAAAAATAGTAAGTTCAAAGGAAAAGAAGATGTTGACTGGTTACAACTTGAGAATCTGGAAGAACTGTTTACAATCTTTTCCAAACGGTTTCAAAATCTATTCAGTCATCCGACGCTGAAAACATTGTTTATTGAAAAATTTGAAGAAGAAGGCTTTGAGTTTCCTGTTAATTATCAATTGGAAACACTTTCGATAGAAAAAAGTAAAGAATGTATCTGGTCTTCTTTGCCTAATTTTAAAAACCTGAAAGCTTTGTATTTGGTTGGTATTCCTTCGATATTTGATATTTCCTGGATTGCAGAATTCTCACAGCTTGAAGATGTTGATTTTACGTCTTGTAAGAACATGGAAAATGTAATAGAAAGTCTTTCTGAAGTAAAATCTTTAAAGACAATTTTCTTAGGTTACTTAGGTGATTTCAACTCATTATTCCCATTAAAAAACTTAAATCACTTACAAGAGCTGACTATAGAAAGTGGCGGTAAACTGACAGATAAAAAGAATGTAGACTTTCTCAATAAGATGCCGCATTTAGAGTTTAGTATTGAAATGAAGAATTGTGTGATGGGTAATGAGGATTAAAAGATCTTTAATAAATCTTTTTGTGTATTTAAAACTATTATAAAGGTGAAATAATTATTATTTTTCATTAATGGTTTTATAAATGCTAATAAAAATATATTTTTACATTCAATTATAGAATTTATAACTGACTACAAAAAACTAATAAACTAAATCTAAAAACAAATTAAACCATGAAAATTAATGAAACTACGCCGTATTTACCTTTACTCATTCATCAAATTTGATTGCTCCAACAATTAAAAACAAACATTAAACTCTAATTTTTTAGTCCTAAGTCATGTCGAACTGATATGATTTATTTGAATATTTCTGTAAATCAGATGTGAAAAACGTTTGATAGTAGGGGTATTACAGGTATTTCACTCTCGATTCGGTATGAAAATATTTTTATAAAATATTGAAAAAGTTTGATAATCAGATATAATATGGAGTTCAGAAACCATTTAAACGAAGCGGAACCGAAAAGCTATACGAGTAGGAGAATATCATGAAAATTAAAATATGAGAAGAATACTTTTATTATTTGTATTTATCAGTCTAAATTCCTTTGCTCAATGCTGGCAGAGCCTTAGTGTGGGAGAAGAACATTCTGTAGGAATAAAAACAGACGGATCATTATGGGCTTGGGGAGCTAATTTCTTTGGGCAAATAGGTGATGGAACCGTGACGATGAGAAAGTCACCTCTCCGAATAGGAACATTAAAGGATTGGAAAATTGTTAGTGCAGGAGGTGGAAGTACTTTTGCCATTAAAACAGATGGAACATTGTGGGGATGGGGAAATAATAATTCTGGACAATTAGGAGACGGCACTACGATTTCTAAAAAAGTTCCGACTCGAATAGGAGCTGCAACAAATTGGCAGAGCCTTAGTGTTGGAAAAGATCATGTCATAGGATTGAAAACAGATGGAACCTTGTGGACGTGGGGAAAAAACGGTTATGGACAATTGGGAGATGGAACTACAGCTTCTAAAAATATCCCAACACAAATAGGAACTGCTACGGATTGGAAAAGTGTGAATGCCGGAAATAAATATTCAGCAGGAATCAAAACCGACGGAACATTATGGATGTGGGGGGTAAATATGGATGGACAATTAGGTGATGGAACAGATACTGATAAAAATAAACCAACCCAAGTTGGAACAGATACAAATTGGAGCAGCATTGATGCTGCAGATGATCATTCGGTAGCAGTTAAAACAGATGGTACGTTATGGACATGGGGGTGGAATTATTACGGACAATTAGGTGATGGTACTACAGTCAACAGAAATATACCAGAACAAGTGGGAACTGCAACAAATTGGCTAAATATTGCCGGTAAAAATGGAGCTACCTTTGCAACGAAAACAGATGGAACACTTTGGGCATGGGGGTATAATTATTATGGTCAATTGGGGAATGGAACAAATGGAGCAGAGAATATCGGGGCAATACCAGTACAAATAGGGACTTCTTCAGATAATCTGCAAATTTTTTCCGGAGAGAACTATGCTCTTGTAAAAAGTATTGATGGTTCTTTAAAAGCTTCTGGACAAAATAACTATGGGCAGTTAGGGGATGGGACTTCTACGACTGTTAATGTCAATAACAACAAAAATACATTTGTTCCTATTGCATGTCCTGGAGTCTGTATTCCTCCAACTCAATTTTTAGTAACTAATCTTACTTCTGCAACAGCTACTCTTAGCTGGGCAGCATCAACGATAGCTCCTAGCCAAGGCTATCAGTATCTTTATAGCACGAGCCCTTTTATTGGCGGAAATAATGGATCTACTATTTCTACAACTGTAAATCTGACCAATTTATTACCTGGAACCACTTACTATTGGTGGGTAGCACCTAATTGTGGATTCAGCTGGATAGAATGGGAATCAGGAGGTTCTTTTACTACGCTTCCTACTACTGAAACAGGTTGCTGGCAAAGTGTTGATGCAGGTCTTTATCATTCGATAGGACTTAAAGTAGATGGAACACTATGGGCATGGGGAGACAACCATTATGGGCAGCTAGGAGATGGAACTAATTCTGATAGAAATAAACCAACACAAATTGGAACCGCCAATAATTGGACGAAAATATCTGCTGGAATACGTTATTCTGTAGGGCTTAAATCAGATGGAACATTATGGACATGGGGAAGTAATATTAAAGGGCAACTAGGAAATGGAACTACTACGGAGAGAAATATTCCAACACAAGTAGGAACCGCAACAGACTGGGTAAATGTTGCTACTGGGGATACTCATACATTGGCTCTAAAATCAGACGGAACACTTTGGGCTTGGGGGCTGAATGATTATGGTCAGCTAGGTGATGATACAACCGTCAATAAAACTACACCTATACAAATCGGAACAGCAAACGATTGGTTAAGTATTGCAGCCGGAATGTCTCATAGTCTCGCTATAAAGACAGATGGAACATTATGGGCTTGGGGAGACAATTCTAAAGGACAGCTGGGTGATGGAACTATAGTTGCAAAAAAAAATCCGACACAAATAGGAACCGCTACAAATTGGAAAAATGTTGATGGAGGAAATGAACATTCAACAGGGCTCAAAACAAATGGAACAATTTGGGCTTGGGGAGATAACAGATGGGGGCAATTAGGTGATGGAACTGAAATCTCAAAGAATATTCCAACGCAATTAGGAGTAGAAACAAATTGGAGAAACTTTGCTACTGGATATTGGGGATCTACTTTAGCCATAAAAACTGACGGTACTCTTTGGGCATGGGGATATAATAGCTCTGGACAGTTAGGAGATGGAACGATTACACATAGATATACACCGATCTCTATCGGGACAGTTACTGATAGGCAGAGTGTTGCATTAGGAAGCTACCACGGACTTGTTATTAATAATAATGGTTTCTTATCAAGTGCTGGTCATAATGGTTTGGGACAGTTAGGAGATGGTACAACCGCTAGCAAGCCAATTTTGACACCTGTTGCCTGTCCTACAAGTAATATTGTTGTTGTGGGAGCCTTAGCAAGAACGATGAATGAAGCCTCAATGAAAGCAGATCAGCTGAAAGTCTATCCAAATCCGGTACAGGATATTCTGACAATTTCTTTAGATCAAAAGATTATTTCGGTAACGGTTTACAATACGGCTGGAAACCCGATACTTACGAAAACAATCAATGATACTAAAGGAAATATTGATGTTTCCGGACTTTTATCAGGAGTTTATCAGGTGAAAGTAATTGGAGCTAATGATTTTGTAAAAACAGTACAAATCATCAAACGATAAACATTATAATAAATAAGGTTTAAAATCTTTTTAAACTGAACCTTTTATTTGAAAATAGCGCCACTTGTAAGTGGCGCTATTCTTTAATATCTATTTAAAAAATTAACTGTTTCTCTGAAGAATTATTTGACTTTAGGATATTTGATGCAGGATTTTCTCTGCATTTATAGAGTGATAGAACACGAGAAGAGATTGGCAAATTTATTAAATTGATATTGTTTTGTGTAGGATAGTATTATTTGTAACAAACCATTACCAGTTTACATACATGAACTTTTCCTGCCATGGTAGCTTAATAAGACCAATTCCCCATGAAAGTTTTTCAAGAAGAATGTCTTGTGTTTTCCTTTCTATTGTAACCGTATAATCATAATCTGTGATGACTAGCTTTCCTGATCGTTGGAAAAACTCGTTTTGTAATAATTCTGCCGATGATTTTTTCATGGAACTCCAATTGTGCTGAACACTTTCTATGACATTCTTAGCTTGTTTTTTGTGCTTGCGTGAAAGCTTAATATGTCTGTTAATCGTCTGATGCATCGGGATATTACACAAGAATTTCTCAAAAATCATGTCGCATTCAGGAACGTTTGTTTTTCCCGTTGCAATATAATGCAACAGATGGGCTCCAAGCTCAGGGTCTGTAAGTTCTCGGGTTTCCGGATGAATAAGATTACAATCCTCAAATAGTGGTTTTATGAATGGATGGATCAAAATAAGCCCCGCATTTTGAATGTATAGACCTTCATCTTGGCTTGTATCTTCTTGAGCATCCAGATCATTTTGATAAACAGCTTCAGCCTGGAGATTTATGTTTTCAGACTTGTCTATTGTACTTTTTTGCCTGTTTTCCTGCGTTTCATTCTCTTTAAGATCAATGATTTTAATAAAAGGGAATATCTTAACTATTGTTTTTCCGATGTTATGGTTGGCTTTTATTTTTCGCGAACCAGATTGTTCCATTTTTGAAATTTGTTGTAAAAGATATTCCCGGAGATTATTTTTATCAGATGTATTCAAAGACTTTGATATTACATTTAAGATCAGTTGCCATAGGATGACTTTATCCTTATGATTAAACTTTGCTATTTGATAAATTGTTTCTTCTTCTATTTTGATTTCCAGTTCTTTATTTTTAAGGATAGCAAGGCACAATTGCATAATCTGTTCATCTGAAAACTGATTGATAATCCGATTCCGAACATGTTCTTTTGACAAAACAGAAACAATTTTTTGTTGAAAATTATCAGCCGTAATAAGTTGATCAAAAACTACCGACTCCAGAATGGAAATATTATTACTGCCAGAATTCCACCAGGGCATAGATCCCTTTTCCAGAAAATGAATAAATGTCTGAAGCAGTTTTTCCTGACTATTCATAAGATAGGATAGAGGAGTGTCTTTTGCTTCCTGATTTTGATTTTGAAATTGATTTTGATCTTCAATAGGTTTTGTAATCTCAGACAGTTCTTCCTTAAAGACTTGAGTTATTTTATCTTTTAATTCGGTATTTAATGCACTGCTTTTTGCATCCAGATTTAATTCTAATTTGGGAATTTGTAAGATCTGTCCATCTAATTTGTATTCTAAAGCATTGATATACTTTTCTATTTGAGGGAAAACATCAATAGATAAAAAGCTATTGACATCATCTTTTAAACTCAATGCTTTTTCTTTATTGTTGACGGTAATTTCAACAAAAACTTTCTGAATTATATGATCTTGATTCACATTAAATAGTTTTAAATTATAAAATATTAATAGTCTTGAAACGAACTATTTCCTGTCAAACTCTCCACCCCAGAAACCTGCCGGACAAAGGCTTAATTTTGATCTTTGCTTGGCACTCAATCTACATCCACAACCTCTTACAAACCCTTCCCTTGGAGCATCTACAACTTCCAGTGTTTTAGGATCAAGCCATTTCATCGCGTTGCAATTGTTGCCGTTTTTTAAAGGACAAGCATTACAGATCTGCTCTCTTAAAGAGAAAATAACTTCTTCGTTTTGATCTGCCATTCCCAGTTTTGAACGTAATTCATTGAAATGACCGTCAATGATTTCATTGCGTTTACTAAAAAGATTTTTAATATTCATATGATTAGTTTTTAAAATTATTGGGTCAAAATTAGAAAGAAGAGAAGCCATTTCTCGAATAATAAGGCGGGTCTATTCTGTCTTTGCAGTAAAAGACAAAAATCATTTCCTGATCATGCGGGTTTCCAAATTTTTATGAATTTTTTGATGTGAAAACATAAAAGGTCCAATCAGAAAAGCATCCTCTTTTTAAAAACTAATACTTCAGATAATTGAGCATTTCATTTAATGATTTATAATGGAGAAAAATTCAGGATTAAGAAAGATGACAATCATTGTGAACAAGAAATTTTATGTCGAAACGAAATGATTTTAAAAAAGAAAATACAGTTCAGATAAGAAGATCAAATTTGACCATCATACGACAGGTAAAATCTAAAGGTGAAAATTTTATTTTTTAAATTGGTTTTTAATTATTTGATTATCAATTATTTGTTTATGTTGTTTTTTTCTTTTTTTTATGAAAGCTAAAATCCTATTTACTGCAAAGACTGTATTGAGGAGGCAAAATATTTGTCTTTTGAGGGGGTGTGATTGTATGTTTGCACCATAATAATTAAGCAAAGAAATTATGATCTATAAAGTATTAACAGTTTTAAAAAATCATCTAAATGCTCCGGGTGGTTTATATGATCCGGCTGTAAATGAAGTTGCAGTTGTAGATGACATTGCAAAGCATGAAGGTGATAGCCAAAGTACTGATAACAAGGTGGTCATTAGTCTTTTGAGTGTTGAAGAAGAATCAACCTTGAAAAACAGATCAAGATATCAGCAGGTTGTGATAAACAAGAAGCCAGTCCGATATGATAAGGAAAGTGCTCCGGCTTACATCAATCTATATGTAATGGTCTCTGCAAACAGAAATATGTATAGTAAATCTTTAGCAGATATTTCAAAAGTAATTGAGGTATTCCAAAAAAATAATGTTTTAGAATATGTGGATAATGGAGAGCCTAAAAACAACTTTTCTTTCAGAATCGAGTTGCATTCCGTTCCATTTGATCAATTAAGCTACATCTGGGGATTGTTGGGCGGAAAAATAATGCCTTCCGTACTATATAAAATCAGTGTGGTGAAAATTGTTGCTCCGGATCTTCCTCTTCCAATTCAATTAATTGATAACGTTAATATAGAAAGCATTAATGTTGATTAATTCCCAAAGAAAAAACTAAAAACAAAAACTAATAACCCTTTAAATTTTTAAACATGTTAAATTCAGCAACACCAGGTGTTTCTGTTGAAGAAACTACAAAACTTCCCTACTCAGTTGCATTTATTGAAACGGCTATGCCTGCATTTATTGGGTATACCGAACGAATTCCGGCTAACTATAAAGGAGTTCTCAGAATCAGTTCTCTTCTGGACTATGAGCAGAATTTTGGAAAAGCAAACAAAGAAAGTATCCAATTAAAAGATGTAGAAGGTAAAGGAACAACTCTCGTGGCTCCTGATGCACAATTCTTAATGTACTATTCACTTCAGATGTATTTTGCCAATGGCGGTGGTCCATGTTATATCATTTCTGTAGGAGATTATACTTCAGAGGAAGTACAGTTGTCTTCACTGGAAGCAGGGTTGAATATGGTTGATCATAAAGATGTGGAAGAACCTATTCTTATTATTTTCCCTGATGCCATTTCATTAAACAAAGAAACAGACTTTTATCTTATTTATAATAAAGCCATTGAAAAAGCAGAAACCGATAAGAAAAACAGGTTTGTCATACTCGATACTTATTTCGGAAATTCTATCACCGAATCAGACAACCTCAACACTATTGAATCATTTGGAAGTAAAGTAAAATTAACAAATCATGCCGCTGCTTATTTCCCTCACTTAGAGACTATTCTGAATTATAGATTTGACGAAACTGAAAAAGTAATCACTCATACCGGTTTACAAAAAGCTGGACAAGACAGTAATGCCTTTTACGCAGGTGAGGTAGCTGCCATAGATGAATTGAAAAGGCTGGCTAGCGCAGAAATTGCAAGTGAATCTGCCAATGCTTTAGTCCTTGCTGATTTATTGGGACAGGCTATTGCCATTGCTGAAGAAGTAAATGAAGCAGCTGATCCGGGTGAGAAAAAAGCTACTTTAGTAACAATGATTACTGAGGCACAAGCAGTATTTGATGCCATATATGACGGGATAATTGATGATTTCGTTATGCCTGAAGAGGTAAATGAAAATACCCCTGTCTTCAGCGGAGAATTTGAATCGTTGAAAAATGCTATTATAGGAGTAAGAGACGAAAAAGGTGATGCAAACGGTTTAACTCTTAAAAGTTTAGAACAATCTAACTCCGCATTATACAATCATGTGAAAAGAGAAATGATGTCTTTACATGTTGTGTTACCTCCATCATCATCAGTAGCAGGTGCCTATGGCAGAGTAGACAGTACAAGAGGAGTATGGAAAGCTCCGGCAAATGTAAGTCTGAACTATGTCATTAATCCAACCGAAAAAGTTTCTGATAAAGAACACGCCGCTTTAAACGCTGCTGATTTTGGAAGATCTGTCAATGCGATCCGAACTTTTACCGGAAAAGGGTCATTAATCTGGGGTGCTAGAACTCTTGACGGAAAAGATAAACATGAGAACGACAACGATAATGAATGGAAGTATGTTCATGTACGCCGTTATTATAATATGATCAGGCAGGCAATAAGAGCAGCACTGGACAAAAATTTTATTAACGAACCCAATATTCCTTATACCTGGGTATGTGCAAAAACAATGCTGGAAAATTTCCTTCACCAACAATGGATGGAAGGAGCCTTAGCTGGTAATACCCCAAAAGAAGCTTACAAGGTAACAGTGGCTGGAGTAAAAGATACAGGTACAATGAAAGTAAATCTGGAATTAGCCTTAGTACGTCCGGCAGAATTTATTACCCTTACTTTCTCGCACAAATTACAACAATCCTAAAAACATAAAAATCAATCACGAATAAATATTCGAAGTTCTGCTTCGATGAATAATTAATTATTAACATAAAATTTTTTAAAAATGAATTACAAAACCCCTGGAGTTTACGTGGAGGAAGAAACTAAATTTCCACCTTCTGTAGCGCAAGTTGAAACGGCTATCCCTGCTTTTATCGGATATACAGCAGCTGGTCAGAAAAATAAGCCAATGAGAATCACTTCTATGTTGGAATATGAAGAATCTTTTGGAAAAGCAAACCCGGAAACCTTCGCTGTTGATTTCAAAGACGGTGTTGCTACTGCAATGCAGACTAAGGTAAACGATTTTAAGATGTACTATGCTATGCAAATGTATTTTGCCAATGGTGGTGGTCCTTGTTATATTATTTCTGTAGGAGGTTATGATGCTAAAGTAGCTGTAGAATCTACAACAAGCACTGAAACTTTATCATATGGTCTTGAATTGTTGAAAAAAGAAGATGAGCCAACACTTATTGTCTTTCCTGACCTTCAAGGTTTAGTTCCAGCTGAGGCTGATGTTGCTGCTGTTACAGCTGCTGCTAAACTTGCAGAAGCTAATAAGGATCTTGCTACACATGCAGAAGCTGCTGCAAAAACGGTGGCTGATGCAGCAAATATTGAAGCACCTACTACTGTAAAGGATGTTGTGGATGCTGTAGTTGCTAAGGCAAATACTTATGTGGTTACTGACGCGAATATTGCTAAACAAGTAGCTCAAGCTCAGGCAGCTCAAGCTGTTGTTAATGCTGTAAAAGTTGCTGCAACACCTTCGAATGCTACTGTTGGCGATGTTAAGATTGCTGCTTCAGCAGCTGCTTTTATCTATAATAAAAACCTGAAGACAGCTGAAACCGTAGCTAAAAATGCTGGTGATGTTAAAACTGAAGTTTTAGACAGAGCTGGTGATGCTGTTACTATTGATAAAGCATATTCTGTATACAATAAAGCTTTAGATCAGGCAGAATTATTAAAAGACAGGTTCGTTATTATGGATGTTCTTGGAGACGCTGCTGCTTTCAGAGATGGAGTAGTATCTACAGGCTTACAATACGGAGCAGCTTATTATCCGAAATTGAATACAGTTTTAAGCTATGATTTCAAAGAACTGGATGTTTTAGTAACAGGTGCAGGTGATGTTAGAACATTATCTGAATTGAAATCAAAAAACTCAGAGCTGTATAACCAAGCTAAGAAAGCAATTGAATCTAAGCAAGTAATTTTAGCACCATCGTCAGCCATTGCAGGAATGTATGCTAAAGTTGACAGTACTTCCGGAGTATGGAAATCACCAGCCAATTTAGGTCTTAACCTAGTAGAATCACCTACTGTAAAGCTTTCAACAAAAGATCAGGATTTGCTTAATGTAGATCCGTCAACAGGAAAATCTATTAACGCGATCAGAGCTTTTGCAGGAAAAGGAACATTAGTTTGGGGAGCAAGAACATTAGACGGAAACAGCAATGAATGGAGATACATCTCTGTAAGACGTTTATTCAACATGGTAGAAGAATCCGTGAAAAAAGCTACAGAACGTTTTGTTTTTGAACCCAATACAGCTAATACATGGGTTCGTGTACAATCAATGATCGAAAATTTCCTTGATCAGCAATGGAGAGACGGAGCATTAGCAGGAAGCAAGCCGGAAGAAGCTTTTTATGTAAGCGTTGGTTTACACAAAACAATGTCCGCTCAGGATATTTTAGAAGGAAGAATGAATATTGAGATTGGTATCGCTGCAGTACGCCCGGCTGAATTCATCGTATTACGTTTTTCTCACAAATTACAGGAAGCATAAAATAAACTAAATAACAATTAAATATAAATAAAATTATGAGTACATATCCATTAGTAAAGTTTGCCTTTGAAGTAGATTGGGGTGGAACAAAAGTAGGATTCCAGGAAGTAACAGGCTTAAACCTTGAAGCAGCTGTAATTGAGTACAGACACGGTGCCAGCCCGGACTTTAATAAAATTAAATTACCTGGATTGAGAACTAGTTCTAACATTACTTTAAAGAGAGGAACTTTCAAAAAAGATAACGAATTCTTTGCTTGGTTCCAGACAATGCAGTCAAGTACAGTAGAGCGTAGATCCATTACAATCTCTCTTCTTGATGAAAATGGAGAGCCTGCAGTAACATGGAAAGTGAAAAATGCATTCCCGGTTAAATTACTATCAACAGATCTGAAAGCTGAAGGTAATGAAGTAGCAGTGGAAACCTTAGAAATTGCCCACGAAGGGTTAACTATTGAAAATAACTAACATTAACTTAAAAATTAAAAAAAATGAATTACAAAACACCAGGAGTTTACGTAGAGGAACACGCAAAATTTCCACCATCAGTAGCACAAGTAGAAACAGCTATCCCAGCTTTTATTGGTTACTCAGATAAAGGTCCAAAAAATGAACCGACAAGAATTTCTTCTATGTTGGAGTATGAAACAATTTTTGGAAAAGCAAATGAAGAAGCTTTCGAAATTACCATTGAAGATACTTCTGTAAAAGCAAATGTAGTATTAAGTCCTTTCAAAATGTATTACGCTATGCAAATGTATTTTGCAAATGGCGGTGGACCATGTTATATCGTTTCTGTTGGAAATCTGGAATCAGGTTTTCCATCAACGGTAAACCCGTCTGATTTGAAAGTAGGTCTTGCTACTTTGGAAAAAGAAGATGAGCCTACTCTTATTGTTTTCCCAGAAGGAGAAGCATTAGGTAACGGTATTTACAGTATTTACGGTGATGCTTTAAGCCAGGCAGAATTATTAAAGGACAGATTTGTTATCATGGATGTTGTGGGTGAAGGTCCTGACGCTGTTAAAAACTTTAGAACAGGTGTAGGAGCTGGACCAGGTGGAGAACATTTAAAATATGGAGCTGCATATCATCCAAAATTAGAAACTGTTTTAAGTTATAACTATAATGATAAGAAGGTAAAAGTTACTATTATTCTTCCATCATTTGCTGCAGGAAGCGGAGACGAAACATTCCTTTATGATTTAAAATCAAGCAACTCAGATTTATATAACCAAGCTAAAAAAGCAATTGAATCTGAGAGAGTTGTATTGATTCCTTCATCAGCAATCGCAGGGGTGTATGCTAAAGTAGACAGTACTTCAGGAGTATGGAAAGCACCGGCTAACGTTGGACTTAGCTATGTAGTGGCACCTACAGAAAAAATCTCTAATGAAGATCAGAAAGCTCTTAATATTGATGCTGAATTTGGGAAATCTATTAATGCGATCAGAACTTTTGCAGGAAAAGGAACATTAGTTTGGGGAGCAAGAACATTAGACGGAAACAGCAATGAATGGAAATATGTATCTGTAAGACGTTTATTCAACATGGTGGAAGAATCCGTGAAAAAAGCTACAGAGCGTTTCGTTTTTGAACCAAATACAGCCAATACATGGGTTCGTGTACAGGCAATGATCGAAAACTTCCTTGATCAGCAATGGAGAGACGGAGCATTAGCAGGAAGCAAGCCGGAAGAAGCTTTTTACGTAAGCGTTGGTTTAAATAGAACAATGTCTGCTCAGGATATTTTAGAAGGAAGAATGAATATCGAAATTGGTATGGCTGCAGTACGTCCAGCTGAATTCATCGTATTACGTTTTTCTCACAAATTACAGGAAGCATAAAATAAACTAAATAACAATTAAATATAAATAAAATTATGAGTACATATCCATTAGTAAAGTTTGCCTTTGAAGTAGATTGGGGTGGAACAAAAGTAGGATTCCAGGAAGTAACCGGCTTAAACCTTGAAGCAGCTGTAATTGAGTACAGACACGGTGCCAGCCCGGATTTTAATAAGATTAAATTACCTGGATTGAGAACGAGTTCTAACATTACTTTAAAGAGAGGAACTTTCCAAAAAGATAACGAGTTCTTTGCTTGGTTCCAGACAATGCAGTCAAGTACAGTAGAGCGTAGATCTATTACAATCTCTCTTCTTGATGAAAACGGAGAGCCTGCAGTAACATGGAAAGTGAAAAATGCATTCCCGGTTAAATTATTGTCAACAGATCTGAAAGCTGAAGGTAATGAGGTAGCAGTGGAAACGCTAGAGATTGCTCACGAAGGATTAACTATTGAAAATAACTAATCATGGCAGTTTTATATCCTCCAACCAGTTTCTCTTTTATTGTTAACGGGATTTCAACAACAGAGGGTATTGACTCCAGATTTCAGTCTATATCTGGTTTATCAACAGAAATTGGAACTGAAGAATATGCCGAAGGAGGCGAAAACAGGTTTACACATCAGCTTCCTTTGAGACCTAAATATCCTAATCTAGTTCTTAAACGTGGGTTAATCGTAAGTTCCGGATTGATTAGCTGGTGCAGAAATGCTATGGAAAACTTTGAGTTTGAACCCAGAGATCTGATCATTACTTTATCAGGCGGCATTCAGTCTACAGCACCTTTAATGGTTTGGAACGTAGTAGGAGCTTACCCTGTAAAGTGGGAAGTGTCAGAATTCAATGCAGAAGAAAGCAAACTGGCTATTGAAACAATAGAACTGAAATATAGATATTTCACAATACCCTCATCTTTAGCAAGCTTAGGCTTGTAATTTCTAAATCAAATCTAAGCACCTGAACGTGTGTTAGTTTAAAGATAACTTTTACCAACATCTTTTTTCATAAAAAAACAACCGATTGGTCTATACAAGAGACTGAACACACCCTTCATGTGCCTAGATTTTTTTAATATAAAATGTTAAATCATTGATTGTAAGTATTTTGTGTATTTATAATTGATTAAAAATAAACGAAATGCCAATAGAAATAAAAGAGCTTCACATTAAAATAAATGTGGACGAAAAAGCAACAACAACGACAACTACTCAATCGGTGGATGAAGCTAAAATTATTCGAGCAGTGAGTGAAAGTGTAGAGCAGGCAGTAAATATTCAACAACGTAAAAAAGAAAGATAATGATAGATAAAATCAAGAAGTTAAGAATAACAGCTTATAAAGACTCTACATATGCATCAGATAAAAAAATAGGAAAATTCCCAAACGGCGCTGATAATCCTTTCTATGTTTTGATAAATCCGACTAGTTTTTCTATAAATCATAAGATAGAATATAATAATCAGATACCAGTAGGTGGAACCACAGGCGAATCACAACACAGCAAATCACTACCCCCAAGTTTACAATTAGAATTTTTATTTGACGGAACAGGTGTTACAGAATTAAATTCTGGAAATACCTTAATAAACAAAATAAAAAATAAAAAACCTTTTGCAAAAACAGCGGTACTAGATCAAATAGCTAACTTTTATATAGCTACGGGAACTTATGATGGTAAAATTCATAAACCTTATAATGTTACTGTTAATTGGGGAGAATTTGAATATCAAGGTGTTCTTTCAGAGTTTACAATAGATTATAAGTTATTTAATAATGATGGAACTCCTTTAAGAGCCATTGGAAAAGCAACTTTTGTAGGGGCTGTTAGTCAGGAGCTTGAAGCAGCAAGGTTAAAAAAGAGCTCTCCGGATCTCACGCATAAAAGAACAGTACAAGACGGTGATACATTGCCTTTAATGACTGAAAGAATTTATGGAGACTCTAAGTACTATCTGGAAGTAGCTAAAATAAATGGTCTTATCAATTTTAGACAGTTAAAACCAGGGCAGGAACTTTTCTTTCCACCTATAGAAAAAATATCATAATATGAACAATAGCGGATACATACAAACATCAAAAAATCCAGACTTAATAACTTTTAAAGTGATGTCCGGAGGTACAGAATTACCAGGCAAATATGGTGTGAAAAGCATTGTTGTAGAAAAAGAGGTCAACAGAATTCCTTACGCCCGCATTGTAATTTTAGATGGAAGTGCACCCGATCAAGACTTCAAATTAAGTAATGAAGATCTTTTAATTCCAGGAAAAGAAATCGAAATCACAGCAGGTTATCACTCTGAAGAAGAAACCATTTTTAAAGGAGTTGTTGTAAAGCATAATATAAAAGTGAGAAACGGTTCTTCCTACCTCATCATAGAATGTAGGGATAAGGCTGTGAAAATGACCTTAGGGAGAAAAAGCAAATACTTCTATGAAAGCACAGATAGCGACGTAATTGAAGAATTGATCAGTAATAACGGACTTACTGCTGATGTAGAAGCTACTTCCAACTCACATAAAGAACTGGTTCAGTACAGAGCATCCGATTGGGACTTCATGCTAACCAGAGCACAGGCAAATGGTAAACTTTGCTTCGTTGAAGACGGAACCATCAAAATTGCTAAACCCGATTTTAGTGGAGAAGCCGTAGAAACAGTGGTTTATGGATCATCAGTACATGAATTTGATGGGGAAATTGACGCCAGAGACCAGTTTAATAAGATTACAGCCAAAACATGGAGCTATACAGATCAGGAGCTGACAGAAGTAGAAGCTAAGGATCCTGCAATCAAGCTCAATGGAGATCTTTCATCAGGCGATTTAGCAGATGTCTTTGGAATAGAAGATTTACAACTTAGACATGGCGGAAATCTTACTCAAAGCGAATTACAGGAATGGGGAGATGCTAAAGCAACCTTCCAACAGCTGGCAAAAACACGAGGAAGAGTAAAATTCCAGGGAATTCCATCTGTAAAACCAGGAGTTTCATTGACATTGCAAGGAGTAGGAAACCGATTCAACGGGAAAATATACGTAACAGGCGCCCGTCACGAAATAGCGGATGGAAATTGGCTTGTAGATGCTCAGTTTGGGCTTTCTCCAACATGGTTTTCAGAAACTTATGACGTAAGTGAAATGCCAGGTTCAGGAATTATTCCGGCAATAAGCGGATTACACGTAGGAAAAGTCTCTCAGTTAGAATCAGATCCGGACGGCGAAGATAGAATTCTGGTACAGATCCCGATCATTAATAATGAAGAAGAAGGAATCTGGGCACGTGTAGCTACACTTGATGCAGGAGAAAACAGAGGATCATTCTTCAGACCGGAAATCGGAGACGAGGTCATTATCGGATTCATTAATGATGATCCCAATGATGCCGTTGTACTCGGAATGTTAAACAGCAGTACAAAACCAGCTCCCATTGTAGCCTCTGATGATAATCATGAAAAAGGATTTGTCACCAGAAGTGAAATGAAAATGATCTTTAATGACGACAAAATTTCATACACCCTTGAAACACCAAAAGGCAAAAAAGTGATCTTGGACGAAGATGCTGATGTTATTAAAATTGAAGATGAACACTCTAATATTCTTACTCTCAACAAAGACGGTATTAGTATGGAAAGTGGAAAAGACATCAAGATCAAAGCAAAAGGTAACATTAATATGGAAGGAAAGAATATTAATGTAAAGGCTAGCGCTCAGCTAAAAGCCGAAGGAAGTTCCGGTACAGAGCTTAAATCCGGAGCTGTAACAGTAGTAAAAGGATCACAAGTTAAAATCAATTAATCATTATGAAACCAGCAGCAAGAATTACAGATATGCACACTTGTCCCATGGTGACGGGAAATGTTCCCCATGTAGGCGGTCCTATCATTCCGGCGGGAGAGCCTACTGTACTTATTGGCGGAATGCCGGCAGCAAGAGTAGGAGATAAAGCAATGTGCACAGGTCCTATGGATACTATTGCATCAGGCTCTTCAAGTGTGTTGATAGGTGGTAAACCAGCCGCAAGAATGGGAGATTCTACCGCTCATGGAGGAGTAATAACCGCTGGAGAAGCTACTGTTTTAATAGGCGGATAATACCGAAAAATTATCCGGCTACAATTACAATGTAAAACATCAATAACAATACGGTTAAAATAACCAAAAAATCTATGCAGCAGATGCAAGATGTTAACATTAAATATAACAAATAACGTATGAAAATAAATACAGATTTTTTAGGAACAGGCTGGAGTTTTCCACCTGAGTTTAACGAGACTGAAGGAAAACTGGCAATGACCACAGATGTAGAAGACATCAATAATAGCCTTATGATTTTACTGTCAACACGTCCGGGTGAACGGGTAATGTTTCCAAACTACGGATGTGATCTGCATGAAATGCTCTTTAAACCTCTGGACTTAACGCTGATTACCCAAATGAAAGGAATCATCGAGCGTGCTATTTTATATCATGAACCCAGAATTAATATTCTAAGTATTGAAATCAATACCCAGGAAGAACTTCAGGGAGAAGTTTTGATAGAAGTTGACTACGAAGTAAGAAATACTAATACAAGAAGCAATATGGTTTTCCCTTTTTACAAAGGAGAAGCTACCGAAATATAATGAATTACGGGATGTCTGTAGCCATTTTGAATACTACCAAACACTACACTAAGTATTGCATCTGACCATAGAAAGATAAATATAAACAAATGAAAAAAACAGATACATTTTCACATTATCGTGAAGGAAAATCACAAATGCAGCGCTTTTTAGCAGAACTAGATCCTGACAATCTTGAATTACACGATTTCGATTTGTTTGATTGGCTATTATTCGCAAACAATTTTGCCAGAAGTGTACACTATTTTGACAAAGGTGATAATACAAAACCAAAAGGAAAATGGGGAAACTTCTTCCTGGGTGATGATACCAAAGCAATCCCACGTAGAGAAAGCGTTGAGTATAAAAGTATGAAAAAACAGGTTGCAGATCTTATGTCCCAGTTTGAACAGGATAGCAGTCTGACTCCACACCTGACATTATTTGTATGCTTTTTGAAATTATTGGATTTCTCAAAAAAAGCATTCAATAACCTTACCAAAAGACATCTTGATTTCTACTACAACGAAATACTTCAAATTGAAAAAAATGAAGCCAAAGCAGACAAAGCTTATGTGATTTTTGAACTCGCAAAAAAGGCAATTCAGGAAAAGATTCCAACAGGTACATTGCTGGATGGCGGTAAAGACGCTGGCGGAAAAAAAAGAATCTACAAAACAGGAGACGAACTTATT
Source organism: Chryseobacterium artocarpi (assembly GCF_001684975.1). Classification (GTDB taxonomy): domain Bacteria; phylum Bacteroidota; class Bacteroidia; order Flavobacteriales; family Weeksellaceae; genus Chryseobacterium; species Chryseobacterium artocarpi. The sequence continues at coordinate 462,253 of NZ_MAYH01000001.1, forward strand.
GCCAATCAGGCAAAAGTAGTTGAGATCAAAAGCTTCTTAAATGATGCTGAAAAAAGAGAACTGAAAATGGCTCCCGTAGCAAACTCTGCAGACGGATTAGGTGATAAATTGCCGGAAAACAGCAATTATTGGTGGCCTTTTGGATATAATTCTGATGAAGCAAAATCAAATAAATCCATTTATACAGATCTTCCCAAAGCTAAACTGGGATTCTCAATAGCATCACCATTATTTGATTTGAAAGAAGGTGAAAGAACAGTAACCCTTAAGATTGATTTTAATAAAAATTCGGATGAGAAATTATATAACCTTTCAACAACAGATATTGAAAATAATATCAAGGTGCTTTGCAGCGGAGAAAAAGAATGGTTATCCGGTATTGTTTTAAAATGTATTAAAAACGAAAAGGAGAGATTAGTACTTTCTTTTACATTATCTAAAGATTTCCCTTCCGTAGTAAAATATGATAAAAATGTACTTTCTGAAACATTTCAAACCAATTTCCCTATCGTAAGGTTTATGATCGAAGGAGAAAAATACTATGATGTTTACGAAGGACTTTCAGAAAAACAGATAAAAAACATTGAAATTGCAGTTGATGTAAAAGGGATGAAATCAATTCAGATTGAAAATGATAATGGTGAACTAAATTCAGAAAAGCCTTATTATCCTTTCACTGCACAGCCTATTAAAGGATCCAATTTTTTCATCAAATGTCCTGAAATGTTTTCCAAAAAATGGCAGAATGCAGACATTACGATAAACTGGAAAAATACTCCGGATTCCATCAAAGACTTATATGGCGGATATGTAATTCAGCCCAATCAGAACATCAGCTTAAGTGATTTTGAAGCATCTGAAAGCCCATCAATCGTAGGTTCTGATTCTTATTTTAAAGCCGATGTAGATTTGCTACATAAGGAAGTCTGGTATTCTAAAGCCAATGGCATTGATGTATTTAAGAAAGTGGACAACGCTTACAGAACCCAGTTTTCCATAAATAATTTAAATAATGAGGCAGGAGCAAGTGAAATCATCAGATTAACCCTGAACCAGTCATCATTACAGGATGTATATCCGAAACTCTATACATTGACACTTTCAAGTGATCCAAAATATAAAAAGCTGATTCCAAACGAACCTTATATTCCTCTTGCTGAAGATATAGAGTTGAGTTACAGTGCAAAGGAAACAGCATATTCTTATCTGGATATCAGTTCTGCAGGAGTTGCCTCAAAAACTAAAGAAGTAGAGGTATATCATGAAGACGCTTTTGGACAATATGAGAAAGAAGCTGATAAAGAAGCAATTGTACCGGTACATCAAAACGGAGGTGAATTATACATCGGATTGGAAGCAATACCTCAAACCACAGTTTCATTATTGATTCAGATGTTGGAAGGAAGCGAAAATCCTTTAGTGGATTCCTTTCTTGAAAAAGAATTTATAGAATGGCATTACCTTTCAGGAGATACCTGGAAGAGCTTATCAAATTATATGCTGCAGAATGAAACCAGAAAATTCCTTGAATCGGGGATTGTAAAGTTTAAAGTTCCTAAGGATATCAATACAAACCATACAAGATTTACCAACGGATTAGTCTGGATCAGAGCAAAATCACAAAGAAGTTACGATGCGGTATGCAAAATTCAGGGAATTTATACTCAGGCAGTTGCAGCTACATTCCAGAATCAGGACAATGACTTGTCTCATCTTAATAACGGATTGGCAGCAAAAACCATTTCTAAGCTGATTACAAGAGTCGCTCAGGTAAAATCAGTAGATCAGCCGTATAACTCATTCGACGGTAAATATAAAGAAACAGATGCTGAGTTTTACAGACGTGTAAGTGAGCGATTGAGACACAAGCACAGAGCTATTACACAATGGGACTACGAACAGCTTGTATTGCAGGAATTCCCGGAGGTTTTTAAAGTAAAATGTTTAAACCACACTTCCGAAATATCCTATATGGCTCCTGGATATGTAACTCTAATGGTAGTACCGAATATTAAGAATAAAAACGCCTTTGATGTCTATCAGCCAAGAGTAAGCCGGGCTACTTTGAATAAAATTCAAAATTACATCAATGAATTGAATACAATGCATGTAAAAGCTCAAGTGGTTAACCCTAACTATCAAGAAGCAAAAGTACAGGCAAAGGTGAAGTTCTTCGAACAGTATGATGAAACATTCTACCTCAAGCAGCTGGACGAAGATATTAAAAAATACATATCGCCTTGGGCATTCACAGATACTAAAGATATAGATTTTAATGTGGAGTTGAATGTTAATCAGTTGATTAACTACCTGGAGCAGCTGTATTATGTAGATTACATTGATGAAGTTAAAATCCTGGTAAATAATATTATACAGAGACAATCTTTAATCGAAGTAGATCCGAAATCAATTTTGGTATCAGCCAAGCAGCATAATGTTACTATTACAGATCAGGTATGTATTTAATAATAAATAAGAAGAAACATAATCATGTCAGAAAATAAACATATTAGTATATCAAAAAATATAGAAACCGGGGATCAGACAGATTTTCATTTTCTACGCAAAACAGGGATTGAATACATAGAAAAGTTAGGCGGGAAACTTTGGACCGATTATAACTCTCATGATCCCGGGATCACCACTTTGGAAGTTTTAAGCTATGCCATAACGGATCTTGGAATGAGAATGAACCTGAACATGGAAGATATCTTAGCATCCAATGATGTAAAAAAGGACATTCATACACAGTTCCTGAAGGCTACGGAAATTTTACCTTCAAGACCTTTAACTGAGCTGGATTACAGAAAACTGTTTATCGATATCAGCATGGCTGGAGGGATTGTAAGACCGATCCGAAATTGTTGGTTGGTTCCCAAAACCGAAAAGCTTTACGTTGATTGTAAAACCGGGAACTTAGACTTTAAACCTATAGGAGAAAAGAATAAAAGCTTTGATATAAAAGGCTTGTATGACCTTTACGTAGACTATGCTGAAGAAATTGATGCTGATGGAGTGGGGTGTGAGAAATCAAATGTAAATACCCAAATACTAGATCGTTATCATTCCAATAGAGGGCTTTGTGAAGATTTGGCTGAAATTAAAAAAGTTGAAACTCAAAAAGTAGCGGTATGTGCCCGTATCGGACTTGTAAGTAAAGCAGATGAAGAATTGGTGCATGCAAAAGTAATAAGAACGATCAATAACTATCTGTCTCCTGAGGTTCATTTCTATTCATTGAAACAAATGCTTGAAAAAGGTCTGAGCACAGATCAGATTTTTGAAGGACCACTTTTGAATAACGGTTTTATTGATACTGAAGAGCTTAAAAACAGCCAGTTGAGAAGAGAAGTTCGTCTTTCTGATATCATCAGTGAAATTATGAAGATTGATGGTGTTAAAGAGATTCATGACGTTTCTATTGCAGGTTGTGACAATGTGATCAGAAAAAATAATGATTGGATGATCTGCATTGAAAAAGGAAGAAAACCGGAAATGTGCGAGCTGAGTTCATTCAGTTACAGCAAAGGTTCACTTCCTTTGAACATCAATGAGAAAAAAGTTCAGGATTACTTAGAAACTCTTAAAAGAGAAGAAAAAGTACTCAGAGATGATGCAAAACAAAATAAAGAATTAGCCTTACCGAAGGGAACTTCATATGATATAGCAAATTATGCTACCATTCTGAATGAATTCCCCGATACTTATGGAGTAGGAGAATCAGGAATTATAGGAAATCAAACCCCGGAGAGAGAAGCTTTGGCTAAACAAATGAAGGGTTACCTGTTGTTTTTTGACCAGATCCTTGCCGGTTACTTCAAACACCTTGAGAAGATCAAAGAAGTGTTAAGTGTTAATGGTAATTTAAAAAGAACGTATTTCACGCAAGCCCTTAAAGATATTAAAGGTTTTGATGAACTGGTCCATGAGTATGATACTGAAAGTGATGATAAGCTGACCGATTCATTATATAGAGAGTTGGATAACAGTGTTGAACGTAGAAATGAAGTTTTAGATCACTTAATTTCCCGTTTTGCTGAGACATTCAGTGATTATACTTTCTTAATGAAATCATTGTACGGAAAATCTACCGATGAAATTGTTTTAATGAACAAAGAGAACTTCTTAAAAGAATATACTTCATTAAGTAAAGACAGAGGCTTAGGATATAACTATACATTGATTGGAGATTTGGATATCTGGAATAGTAAAAACGTTTCCGGTGTTCAGAAAAGAGTTGCCCGTTTGCTTGGAATCAAAGATTACAGACAGAGAAATCTTTCACAATCTCCGGTCTCAATCATTGTAACAGAAGATAATGAAGGGAAGAAAAGCTATACCTGGAAAATAAAAGATAGTAAAGGGAATATTATCTTATCATCTGTAAACAGCTACAAACTTGAACATATTGCAACCCAGAATTTGAATGATGCAATCTATCAGACCATTCAGATAGATCAGGAAGACCTTGAAAATGCATTGGAACAATTGAAAAAGGGTGAATATGAAGGTGATATCATAGGAAATATAAAAATTAATCTTTCAGGAGGCGGAAACTACTATTTTGAAATTGTAGACGATCCTGTAAAGAAAAATGTAATTGCTACCCATAAGAAAACCAACCCTTATGCATCTTTAAATGATCTGGCAGACGGAATCGAAGAAACAGTAAAGTATTTTAAATATGAGTTCACAGAAGAAGGTATTTTCCTTGTTGAACACTTACTGCTGAAGCCAACCGCTAAAGATTATAAGCTGATGGGAGGTATTGGCTGTATGGCAATCGGAGAAACTTTTAAAGTTGCATATGACCTTGTAGAAAAAGATTCTACAACAGGCTCGAAAGATTATTCAGAAGCTCTTATGTCATCTTGTGAAGGTTGTGAAGCCGGAGTTTATGATCCTTATTCTTACCGCGTAAGTGTTGTTCTTCCAGGCTTTGCTTATCGTTTTCAGGATCCTGATTTCAGACGTTATGCAGAGACCGTGATCAGACAGGAAATTCCTGCTCATATTCTGGCAAAAATTTGCTGGGTAGGAGATCGATTGAGCGAAAAGCAAGCAGCACAGAATGACCTGGCAGAATTTGAAGCTGCCTATAAAAAATATCTCTCAGATAAATCAAGAAACAATACTGAGAACCTAGGAAACAGCATTACAGATTTATTGGATGCACTGGGTAACTTAAATAATATCTATAAACCAGGAAGGCTTCTGGACTGTGCCGCGGATGATAGTGACATATTAGACGGAAAGATCATATTAGGACAATCAAACTTATATAAAATTGATAAAAAATGAATACCAAATTAGATAATGTAACAACCCAATATAGAAAGTTCAACGATAATCAGGCGTTAACAGAAGGGCAATTAAACGAATTTTTAGATTATTTCGAAGATCAGGACAGATTGTCAAGAACACGTCTGAATGGTGTAGGAATCGTATGTGGTTTTAAAACAAGTTTCGTAGATTCTGTTTTAGTGCCTGGAGAGCTAGGAAAAACAAGACCCGGACCTGGAGAAGATAACAGCAATACCCTTGCCATTACACAAGGAGCCGGAGTTACTACAGACGGAGACCTGATTATGCTAAGAAGATCATATACGCCATCAGTAGCTGCGATAAACTTTAATACTAACTTTTATAAGTATTATAGAGAATATGATGATGTAGCTGAATATAAAAACTTTCGTATTGCAGGGAACCAGATTCCTCTTTTAGAATTAATTACAGAAAGTGAATATGCGGAACTTCCTAAAGACATTGCCGTAAGCTTTAAGCTTGTAAAAGATATTGATAAGCTATTTGATAAAATTGTAATTCTTTATTTAGAAAGTTATTCGAATGACGAAAACCCTTGTCAGGATGCAGACTGTGATCATACAGGATCTGAGCAGATCTCTAATCTTAAAGTGCTTTTAGCAGATCCTGCGTCACTCTCTGGTCTTATGACTGAAGGTGATGCAAAAGACAATATTTACAGAGTTCATAATGCTTACGAAACACTTTTTGATAACTTACCAAAGATAGAAAATAAAAGAATCATTCTTGATCCTAGTATTGTAAAAGCAAAGCAGTTAAAAATTAAGTTCCAGGAAGCAAATACCGTTGTGGGAGACCTTAGTAAGGGCTTTGATATGATTGCAGCTACACTTGGCGTAAGTATGAACCTGGGAGGGCAGACGCTTTATGATAAACTAAACTCCTTATTGGATAGTACAAGGTCAAGATTGGATGATTACCAATATAGATATGATTTATTAAAAGATCTTATAGATACCTACAACGAAATTAAAGGATTGCTATTACGTCTTAATGCTGAATGCTGTCCGGATATAGCAGCATTCCCAAAACATCTTATGCTGGGACCTGTAGGAGCTAAGCTGCAGTTGGGAGATCATACAGATTTCCGTCATGGTTTCTATAATTCACCTATTACAACAAATGATGATGAGAACTATGAAAGAGTGATGATGCTTGCCAATCGTTTTGTGCAGAAAGTAAATGGTTTCCAAACCTATATCGGGGCGATTAAAATTACCCCTTCCAATATTAATGTAAGGCTGGGGGATAAAGCAATCCCTTATTACTATAATGTCAATACACCATTATTGACTCAATGGAACTATGAAAAAACAAAAACAGATAGAGAAACTTACAACTTGAGCTATCACACAGCCAATCTGGCGGAAGATGATTTCGTTCAGAATCCATTGAATTATAACATTGATAACAATGACTTCTATAGAATTGAAGGTCACTTAGGTCTGCCTTATAAAACGGCATTACAAAATATCAATGATCTTAAAGCGAAATACGGATTAGGTTTCGATGTCATTGCATTGTTTTTAAAAGAAGGAGGAAAACCTAGCGGTGAAGAATCAAGAGAAAAAACAGTGTCTATTGACGAACTTAGAAAACAATTAGAATCAATTTCCAGCGAGATCAGTGGTGATAAAGGTGACGCTAAAAGTACCCTGCTGAATCTCTCCAGACTAGACGAGAAATTAAAATTATTAAATAAAGCTGAATTCTCAAAAGAAGGACCATCTGACGGGATTACTGTTGTAAAAGAAGATCCTAGGAAAAGTGAAGTGGTAACTGAGCTTTTAAGCGAGTTTTTAGAGAGAAAATCAGGCTTAGAACACATGGCAGGAGTAGAGCCGGGGGGAACCTTTGTTTTAATTTACGAAGATGAAACCAATAGTCAGGTGCTTGCAGACTTCTCATTGCCGTATGTATGTTGTTCTAAAGGGAAACCAAATATTCCACCTATTGCTGTGGATGATAAAGTTTCATGTATGCATGGGCAAACAATCGTTATATCTGTTCTGGACAACGATTATGACGCGGATAACGATCTATTAACTGTTGTTAAAAAATCAGATCCTTCATATGGAACAGTAATTTTAAACAATAACGGAACTTTCGTTTATACCCATGATGGATCATCAAATCTTTCAGACTCATTTACTTATTGTGTTAATGATGGTAAAGATGACAGTAATATTGCAACGGTATTTATCGACGTTAAGTCACCTCCGGTAGCAGTGAATGATCACGCTTCAACAGAAGTAGGAGGATTTGTTGACATAGCAGTTAAAGCTAACGATTATGACCTAGGAAATACTGCGTTAACGGTATTTATAAAAACTCAGCCAACTCATGGAACAGCAAGCTTAAATGGTGATGGTACGATTAAATACAAACATAATGGTTCAACAAACCTTACTGACTCCTTCACATATTACATCAACGATGGTGAATTTGACAGTAATATTGCGACAGTTACAATCACTATTGCACCGCCGCCATGTGATTCAGGTATGGACGTTGTGTTTATATTTGACTATACAGGTAGTATGGCATATCAGATCGAGGAAGCAAAAGCTGGAGCTAGTGATATCGTAGAAACTATTCGTAAAAAGTCCGAGCCTAATGCATATAGATTAGGAATCGTATTGGCAGATGAATTCAGAAGAGGAGCAGAGTCTCCTTATGGAGCAGTTCCTGCTTATACAAGCTTACCTGCAGCTCAGAAATTTATTAATAACGGACCTACAACTTCTCAATGGATCACTGCAATGGAAGTGATGAAAGACAATAACGTTTCATCATTTACTATGCAGCTTGGAAAACTGAATAACTCAGGAGGTGGATTAAGCCTTGGATATGGAGTAGGAGGACCAGAGCCTACCGATATGGCATTAAGCAGAGTTATAGAGCACAATATCGCCGGAGCATTCAGAAATAATGTAGCTAAATATGTTATCATTATTACAGACGAAGTTCCTGGAGGAGATGATGATAAAGCTACTGCTGCTGATGTTAACGAAATAAACAGGCTGAAGAATGAATGTATTGCCAGATCAATTAAAGTGATTGTATTAGGATCAGGAGTAAATGCAGCTATAAACGGAGTGTATATCTGGCAAGAATTAGCTACAGGAACAGGTGGTTCTTGGAACGCAAGTTATAAGGCAAGTGACATCCAGTCTGCAATTATAAATGGTTGTGGAGGTAAATAAACATCTGAAAAAATCTCACAATTCAGAATGATATATTCTGTAGTGATAACATACTTCTTGGGTAGATGAATTTCTACCTGAGAAGTTTATAAAAATCACCTTAATCAATCATTAAAAATGAAAAATAATGAATAATAAATTAAGTAATATAGCAGTCCGATACCGAAAGTTCAGTAAAGGACAATACATAGAAAAAACTCACTTCAATGAATTTTTGGATTATTTTGAAGATCAGGATCGTTTATCCAGAGTAATGCTGGAGGGAGTGGGTGTTGTATGTGGCTTCAAACCTAAGCTCGTTTATGTTGATAAACGGTTGAACAATATACAGCTTTCCCAGGGAGTAGCTATAACAACCGACGGAGATTTGCTTACCCTCAATAAAACAAGTGAAGTGAGCAAAGATTTGTATGTGAGTGATTTGAAAACTATCAACATAGAAAACAAAAAATACACACATTTTAAGGCATATGATAACTTTAAAGTAGGGTATGCTCCGTTTTATGACGATAAAAAGACAAAACAGATTGAACTTTGGGAACTGGCAACAGCTGAAGAAGCAACTACTGATTTTCAACCTATTAATGATCTTTCAAATCTGGAAAACAAATGTGTTTTGCTATATCTGGAAGATTACGAAAAAGATATTAAACCCTGTAGAGGAGTAGATTGTGATAATCACGGAATCCAGCAAATCCGAAACCTCAAAGTGCTGGTTACTACAGAAAAACAAATGGCTTATATTATCGGGCAGATTGGTTTTACCATTGATCCTGTGACCGGTGAACCTGTGCCAAACAGAAGAGATAGTATTCAGACCCATCCTTTGTTTCTAAAGGATATTATGAAGCCGGTAAAACAAGAAAGAGTAGTTGTAGAAAGACTTATTTTAAATGATAAAACTGATACAAATATTCTCCCTTCCGATATCAAAAAGCTTTATCAGGAGGTTTTACAAAAAAATGATTACGGACAGGCTATTTTTGAGAAAATCAACGCAATTTCTCAGGTAATAGGAATGGGAACAGCATCTCATCCAGGTTTTAAAAGCACATTAGAAAATATTCTTACCCAAGAAATAGGGTTCCAGTATGCTTATGATGTAGTGCAGGATTTGGCGGATACTTATTCTGAGATTATCAAATTACTTCCTAAGGCATTTACCGTATCTCTTCCAGATTTGATTTCTTTTCCTAAACATGTAATGCTTGGGAAATTGATACCCAACAAGCAACTGGATCCTTTTAGGCATCAGTTTTACAATTCACCTGTTTTAGATGAAGAAAAAGCAATGGAAAGGGTTAAATTATTGATCCGTCGTTTTAATCAGCAGGTACAAAGCTTTAGACTTTCAAGCACTAAAAGCCAAATTAGAATTACTCCGTCTCAAAAGTTAAACCCACTAAGTAATAAAGCTATTCCTTTTTATTATGAGGCTTCAGAGGCACTTCTAAAAACATGGAATTTTGACAGAATAAGCAATCGCTCGTTTCTTGAGAATTTGACATTCAATAATCCATTTTATAATATTGAAGGGCATCAGGGAATGGATTATAGAGAGGCTTTTGACAAGATAAAGGAAATTAGAGACCAACAACAGCTGGGATTTGATATTATGGCATTGTCTTTACAGGAATTGGTGAATAACAAAGACCTTTCAACAGCGTATTTCAATGAGTATGCAGAAGCACATCCTGGGCTAGAACATAAGCGCGGTGTAGAACGTGGAGGTACTTTTGTACTGATCTTTGATAATATAGGAAGAGATACAAAAGTGATTGCAGATTTTTCGCTTCCTTACATATGTTGTACTCCAAAAATTGACGTTAAATTAAGCTTGCCAAGCCCTATTGCTTGCGCCAAATCAGACCTGATCCCTTTCACTGTATATCCTATGAATGGTGATGTGAGAGCTGTTGTAGCTGGTGGCTTAAACGGAGGTGTTGTGTTAGTAGACGGAAGGTATTTCCTTAACCCATCATTGGTGAGCGCTGAGCTTTATAATAAAGAAATTAGCTTTACTGTAAACGGAAAACCTACTAAATGCACCGTCAGAGTACTTCCACAACCGGATATCAAAATAAAAGCTGATTCTATTACTTATCCAAAAGGAGATTCAAAAGATACTATAGTTAACTTTAAGATTTCAGGAGAAAATATTGGAGATTATACTTACAGTTGGGACTTCTGGGATAATGGTCGTTGGGTTAATATGGCGCCGGATGAAAGAGGAATTGTTACGTATGCTTTCTCTGAGCTGAACATTTATAGAATTCCAACCGTAAAAGTAAAAGTAATTAGTGGTGAGTGTGCTGAAACAATTGAGGTAAATCTGCCTCTGACAGAAACTTGTCCGGTGGTTTCAGATATTACCTACACAGTAGTTGATAATGATAATGGTAACCAGACATTCACATTTAATTGGGACTTACCATCAGACCTTTCGACAGTTACTGGCTTGAATATTTTTGTTTCGGAAAATCCTTCAGCGGGATGGAGTACTGAATCCGGATCTTATAGCCCAAAAAGGACGATCACAAGACCTATAGGTAAAAAATACTACTTTAGATTTGGTTTAGTGGGGTCATGTAGAGAAGAAGGAGGTATTGCAGGTCTTCCTGGATTTAATAGTATCGGAATCGGACCAGATGAAAATAATCATCCCCCAACTGTCTCAATCAAATGGAAAGACACTTCAGTACTTGATGAAAGATTATGTAGAGAACCGGTTTGTAATTTCACAATTGTAGTTTCTGCAAATGATGTAGATGGTGATATTGATAAAATTCTGATTTATAAAAGTATTGAAGGAGGTGCATCGATTCTATTCGCGGAAAATCCAGAAGGAAATATGGTTTCGGATTCAATAAACAAGGCAGGTAAACAGTCGTACTGGGCTGTTGTTATTGATAAAAAAGGAAATGAAGTAACTTCTAATATACTGTCTTATAGAAAAGAAAGTCACGCACCATCAGTCTCAATCAGATGGAATGATATATCAGGAAATGCAGATAGAGATTGTACAGAACCTGCTTGTAGCTACTCAATTGAAGTTTTGGCAAGTGATGCAGATGGTGATATTAAAGATATTCAGATTCATAAAAGTACTGATGGAGGTAGTACATGGAGTCTATTCGCGGAAAATCCATCAGGAAATGTAGTTGAGGATTCTATAAATAATGTCGGTACAAATTCCTATAAGGCTATTGTAATAGATGAAGAAAATAACAAAGCAACATCAAACACACTTACTTATAAAAAAGAATACCGCCCAACGATTGTAGTTAAGAGTCTTAAGCCTGTTTCAACTTGCTGTACTCCTGAGTTGCCTGTTATTACATCTTATCCGGGAGGGGATGATGTTCTATATGTTGATCTATTTGGTCTTACTAATAATACTTTTGGGTTAAAAGGTGTAGGTAGAGCAATACCTCATCTGGATGATCTTGAATATTTCTGGAGTAAATTAGAAGGTCCGGAAGTAACTCTCGAGAATATTAATAATTCTAGTCTTGTCGTTAAAAATCCAAGTCGTGGAACTTACAGATTCCAGCTTTTGGTTAAAGATGTTAGTAGTGATGCATTTGGGGTCAGTATAATTAAAGTCGTGGTGAGTTAGAATTAATCTCAGTTCAATATATGATATAAAGAGCTTTCTTAATTACAAATTCTTTATATCGTATCTGATAATCTAAGGGAGGTATTTTTCATTAGTAGAACTGTACCTCTCTGGATATTAGGAAAAATATAATAATAACACAATAAAACATAATAAAAATGGAAAGTTTAAAATGTGATATTTCATTTAAACTAGAGTACGAATCTTCCGACTTGATAGGAGAAGCAACTGCATATTATAAACCTTCGGACTCTGATACTGAAATTCCCCATAATATAATAGATGATTTGGATAAAGAATTTATAAAATTGCCTATTAATAGTCTTGGTAGTTACGATCTAAGAGTTAAATTGTCTGCAGGTGCTGTTAGTGATGAAGAGAAAATTGAATTTATAGTCGGGAAGTGTGCTACTTGTGAACCTCCAAAGGTACATACGGTAGATGAAGTGGAATATGGTCAGTTGGTAATAAATTATTTTGCTGATCCTTTTGACCTTATAACATTGGAATATCAGATAGCATTGGATAAAGAATTTAAGCACATTATTCATTCAAAGGTTGGGTTTGATAATCCATCAGAATATATTGATATGAATGATGCAAAACTCCCTGATGGTAAGCTTTTATACATAAGAATGAGAAGATATTGTAAATCAAAAGGAATTGATGTGATCTCGGTTTGGTCTGATGTTTTGGAGTTTAAATCCGGCGAATGGAAAGATCCTTTAGAATGCTATTGGTTAGCACAGGATGATGATACAGGACCTGTGATGTGTAATGGAGGACGCGGATATTCCTGGAAGACTAGAGCTACTTATGATACACCTGTTCCAAAGAAAGGAAGTACAATTCTTTTGCCTAATCTTGTACCGGCATTAAAAGAAAATATAAGAAAATTTCTTATAGATGCAGAGGATAAATATAAAACGCGTGGACTAGGTTATATTAGGTTTGTGAATGTTACTCCTGATATAATTTATAGTATAAAAAGAGACACCGCTGAGATTGAAGATACTAAAGAGGTGGATTGTACTAGTACCTAATATTGCTTACCAAAAAATCTCAATAAAATCCTCAGTTTTTGAGGATTTTATTGAATAAATCCGTTCTTTGATCATCTTCTGTTATTCTTACGTCTTGTACTTATAATATTGAAGAGTTTGGCAACATCTTTAAGGTGGATTTCCATGTCTTCATAATATTCATTCAGAGAATGAAGGGTAATAATACCATTCTCAACATCGTGATTGATGATTCGTTTCACTAAAATACCTTTCTCTTTGTGAACGATAACAAAATCCCATTTATCATAATGCAGCTTACTCATCCAGTAATCCTGTCTGATATTTCTACATAAAATAATATCACCTTCCAGATAGCTTTCATACGATCCGTTATCCATGCTGTCTCCTTTTACTTCGAAACACATGTATTCACCACGATGTTCTATATCATCAGTAAAAGGAATGGTAGGAAGGCTTTCAATATACTCTTCATCAGCAAATCTGCTTAGGTAGCCAGCTTGTGCATATTGATTCGCAAGCGGAACATTCATGATCTTTAAATTTGAAAAAACTACAGGAGAAGCAGTGTCATCATTAAGTTTATTTTGTTGTTCCTGTAATAAATTGGTGACGAAATAAGCCGTTGTTTCCGGTATTTTCCGTTCGCCTTTTTCCCAATATTGTACGGCTCGGGTACCTACTCCTATAGATTTTGCTATATCAGCTTGCTTCATGTTGAGCTTTTTCCTGATTTCTTTAAATTCTAAATAGTTCATTTTGATGTGTTTAATAGTTTACATGGAAAAAATATGCAAAATATTCGCTTTTATATTTTGAAAAACGAACAATGTTCGTATATTTGTTTCGCCGTTAGAACGAAACATGGCAAATATACAAAATTATATTTATAATTTAATGCTGGATTGATGTTTTGAAGCTTTGATATTATATTGTAAAATATTGTAATTAAAAGGATTGTGGGGTTTGATTTTTACCTGGTTCTTTTTATAAATGGATTTTAAGTTTTTTGCTTTTTTCAGCGCTGATTAAGACAAAGATAACCTTTTAAATCTAATTTAAATGCAATAATTACGTTTTTTTAATTGTATTTAAGTGTTGTTTGTTCGTTTGTTGTTCGTTTTTGTGGCGTTAAAATGCGTTTGTTTTTGATTCTTATCTGAATAAAGCAGTCCTTTTGTTCTTTGTTTTCTTGAAAAATAAAAACTATCCCAAAATGTAGAATGCTTCCGTTGAGCATATAAAAAATCGATTAATTATAGTTTACGGCAAAATAGCTAATACATTCTGAAGGACAAATGAAATTTGTAAAACAAACTCAGTCTTTTTTAATAATAATTTAATAAAAACAAAATAGACTGTTGTGCAACTTTACAAAACAAGCCACTGGATATAAATCTGCCTATTGAATTGTCTATAAAACATCAATTCCTTACAACTATCAATAGAAATATTTATATGAAAGTAAAATTAAAAAAACAGAAGTCCCAGTAATATTTCAATTCGAAAAAACCTGATATCGGCTTCCCAAAAAACAAAACTTAATAATGGAATCATGCTTCTGCTCAAAGGTTAAAAAAATAACCTTTACGGAGTTCTTGTGGACTTAATTAAACATTCAGAAAATAAGAATTATAAGCCTGATTCAAAAAACTATAACCAAAAAACTTTTTAAACCAGAGAAAATGAAACGTAGTAAAGAATTAGTAGAAAAAAGAAAAGATTTTGTGATCGATTATGTAAGACGTAATCAAAATAAACAAATGAAGGTGATTGTAACAGAGCTTACAGAAATGCTGTTTCTATCGGAAAGAACAATATACAATATCATCCTTCAGGCTTAGTTTGAAGATCGTTAAACAAAATTCAGGGCAAGCATTCCGTCGAATGCTATTATTAAATAATCTTTTAGAACTAATATATACCATGAATTAGATCTTGAAATTATTCATTCTCAAAAAGATAAGAACAGGCTTGATGGTAATATAAAACCCTCAATAACAACCTCACCGGACTCCACTGAAGACGGTGTCTGAATCTTTTTCAAATTTAAATTTATAGGTGAAATACTCAGGTGAAAAACTGTTTTTGCTTTTTAGTTCTGTTGCTTTCAATTAAAGATGAGCTTAAAAAAGAAACCGTTTGACCTTGAGGTACAGTCTGAATTAATGTTCTAAAGATTAAAAAAACTAATACTCATTTAATAAAATTCTATAACCATGAAAAAAAAAGAAAAGAAGAAAAAGAAAAAAAATAAGGAAAAGCTGGAAGATCAAAGAAAAGATATCAATGATCTTATTGACGAATTAGCCTATGCCGATGATAGTGAGAATATCAAAAAAATCAGAAAATTTTTAGACGATATGTACATTCTGAGCCAAGAATGATGAGCCGATCAGACTTACTGAAAAAAATAAAAAACTTTAATCAATAATACTAAGATGAATTTGGATAGTATAAAAGCCCTTTTGATCGGAACTGCAATAGCTTTTTCAGGAGGATTATTAAGGGTATTGGTCTCCATACAAAATAAAGAGAAAAAACAGCCGTGGGAACACTTCATCACCCTGATGATCGTCATCATTGTAGGCTTTACAATGAGTTATTTGATGAACAGAGCTGAGCTGCACGACAAATGGTATTCAACAGGAATATTGTTTGTTCTCGGTTACGGCTACGATAAATTCCTGAAGATGATCACAACGAATTTACCTAACTGGATCGACAAATCAGTCAATCTTTTTATTGAAAACAGATATGGAGTGAGATCAGACAGACAGCCTGATGAAGAAGAAAAGAAAGATGATGTGATTCAATAGAATAGGAAGCGGGAAAGTAGGAGTTGAAAATAGTAAGTATTTAAACTTAATGACACCATAACGATAAATAATTCAACTCAAATACTTACACCATTGTGGCAAAATATTTCTTGATAAATACTTTGCTGCAACTACAGAATCCATCACTTGAAAAAAGGGTAATTCTCCCCCAAAAGAGTGAATTTTGAAACTAATAACCTGAAAACTCAAAAGAGAGAAAGCCAGAAGTGGTTCAGCATTCCCTGTTTCTCATTGCAGCGCTGAACACGCTTCCGGTTATTTACCTTCTTAAAGAAATCCACCATACACGGACTGATTTTTCAGTTCAGCAGGTATATAAAACGCAGTAGTATCATTGCGTTTTGTTCGCCTTTTAACTCAATATGAAATTAAAAAACTAAGTCAATGAAAACAGCAAATCCTGTAGAAAAAGACAACAAATCCCATCAGAGTAAGGGCAAAAAACAAAGCCCCAAAGACTCGGTGGTCATCCCTCTATCTGAGGTAGATGTGGTCAGAACCCAAACACAACAATCCCGACGTAATGGAAGTGTTGGAGCAACTTCTGGCTTACAAAACATTTATGATCAAGGGTCAGAAATAATGAACGGAAAGTTCCAGAATAGCCTGGCAAAAACTGGCGATATCAACCATCCCCAAACC
The DNA here is from genome assembly GCF_001684975.1 of Chryseobacterium artocarpi. Classification (GTDB taxonomy): domain Bacteria; phylum Bacteroidota; class Bacteroidia; order Flavobacteriales; family Weeksellaceae; genus Chryseobacterium; species Chryseobacterium artocarpi. The sequence goes on from NZ_MAYH01000001.1 coordinate 478,907, forward strand.
AAAGTAGCCGAAAAAAGCTATATGGCGACTACTAGCATTGATCAGGCACGTGATTACAATGATGGTAAATCGGGAACTTATCTTCCAAAAACCGTGCAGGAACAAGCAGTAGCTTATCAGGGAAGTAAAAACAGTACGGGAGTAATCGGAACAGTCAAACAGGCAACGGCAAAAAGTACATCGGAGAAATCGGGTATTGTACCTATGGAGCAACCCAAATCACTACCTGCGGATGATGTCGTAGAGATGAATAGTGAAGTTAAAACACCTGCAAGTGCTAAAGATAATCCAGGCTTTATGGAGCTGAGTGGTAGCATCAATACCACAGCCAAATTACAGAAACGCCACGAGTCTGCACCAAAAGCAAGTAACGATGCACAGGCTGCTGCGCCATCACCATCCAATGAACGTGAAAGTATGGCACAGGCAGGGCAGGTGAATGTTATGGATGAACAACAACCCGGAACATTCAGTAAAAACGAGTTTAAAGCTTTATTGACTGCAAAAATCAAAGGAATAAAGCTTCCTGCAAATGAAGCAGAGGCAGATGAATTTGAGAAAAATAACAACATCCAGGAAGTAAATAAAAGCGCAATGGGTGATGTGAAGAACGAGAAAAATGCAGCTTCACATGATATCGCTGATGCAACAGCTAAAAAACCTGATATTACAGGACAACCTGTACGACCTGTTGCCAAAATGCCAACACCTAACGTTGGTAAAGCTCCGGGTACACCAAGTGTGGCAAAGGCAATGCCTGTTAAAAGAGATGCAGCAAGCGTGGAGAAGCCTATTCAGGAGCAAACCGCAAGTATTGATAACGAGATGAAAGCTAATGGTGTGACTGATAGTATGCTTGCTAATTCCAATGAACCATCGTTTACAAAAGCGTTGGCAGAAAAGAACAACGCAAAAACCCAAAGTGCCGCCGCTACACAGCAGTTTAGAAAAACAGAAGGAAGTGAATTGGCGAAAACCAAAGAAGAAGCTCAATCACAAGCTATCCGTCAAATCAGTGGGATGCACAGTGCCCGTAAAGGTGGTTTAGATCATGCTCATGGTGAACAAAAGCAAACTGCAACCAAAGACAGCCAGAAACGTAAAGAAATTGCAGATCGTATTAACAGTATTTATAATAGCTCCAAAACGGATGTGGATGGTATTTTAAATAACCTTGATAAATCTGTAGCAGAAAAATTTGACAGAGGAAGTAAGGTAGCCAAAAAAGCATTTGAAGATCATGTACATAAAGAAATGGAAGCTTACAAGATGAGACGTTACAGAAGAGCAGGTATGAGCTATGGAGCTATGGCGGCTCTAGGTTTATTGGTATGGGATAAACTTACCAGCTTGCCTGATGAGGTTAATAAATATTTTGATAGTGGTAAAGAGCTGTACATTAAAGTTATGGACCGTTATATCGACGATATCGCGACCCATGTTACCACTCAGCTTAATGCAGCTAAGACCAGAATCGCTAAAGGCAAAAAAGATGTGCAAACATATGTCGACAGTTTATCACCAAGTTTACGTAAAATAGGTAAGGAAGCTATCACAGAAATCCAGAATAAGTTCAATGCCCTGGAGGAAAGTGTAAACAACAAAAAAAATGCATTAATTGATACGTTAGCTAAAAAATACGCAGACAATGTAGCAGGTATTGATGCCAGAATTACTGAACTGAAATCACAGAACAGCGGATTGATTAATAAAGCTCTTGATGTGCTTAAAACAAGCGTTTTTGCAATCATTATTGAAATTAAAAACACCCTTACCAATCTATTGTCTGGTGTGATAGAAGCAATTCAGGCAATAATAACAGATCCGATAGGATTCTTCAGAAACCTTATTGCAGGAGTTTCACAAGGGTTTACCAATTTTGGAGCTAACATCTGGACTCACCTTAAAACCGGATTCTTCGGATGGTTGACCGGAGCGATGAAAGGTATTTCTTTAATCATGCCGGAAGATGTATTTTCTCTAAAAGGAGTATTCTCTATCACCACACAGATGCTTGGTTTAACATGGAATGGCATTAGAGCTATTGGAGCCAGAGTAATAGGAGAACCTGTAATGAAAGTTCTTGAAACAGGTTTTGAAATGGTTCAGATTGTTCGTAAGGAAGGTGTTGCCGGACTTTGGGAACATTTGAAAGACCAGTTTGCAGACCTGAAGGAAACAGTAATGGATGCTATTATGGACATCATCCAAAATCAGGTGATCCAGGCAGGTATTAAATGGGTGATGGGATTACTGACTCCGGTTGGAGCCTTTATAAAAGCCGCTATGGCGATTATAGATGTAGTGAAATTCTTCATCCAGCGAGCAGCTCAGATTATGGAACTTGTGAAAGCCTTTACAGATAGTATAAAAGCAATTGCCAGCGGAAATGTAGGTGCAGTAGCCAAAGCAATAGAAAATGCATTAGGTAAAGCTGTTCCGGTACTGATTGGCTTCCTTGCTTCATTACTGGGAATTGGCGGATTAGCAGATAAAGTTGTAGGAGTGATACGCAAAATACGTCAGCGTATTGAAAATGCGATTGTGAAGTTCTGGACTTTTGTGAAAGGTAAAGCTAGAGGATTACTTGGGAAGTTTGGAATAGGGAAGAAAGATAAGAAAGAGGAAAGAGTAGGAGAACATAGGAAAGTAACTAAAGGAATTGAGTGGTGGAATGACGAAATTACTTTTAAAAATATAGAAAATGTTAATCACAAACTTTACTTTAAAGGAGAAGGGGAAAATGCAGAATTGTATATGCAAAGTACACCTATTTCTGTTATGAGTCATTTGAATAATGCTAAAAAAGTTGCTCAAACAGAAGGTGAAAAGAAAAGTGTTGAGGCTGGGATAGCACATTATGAAAGTGTAGTAGCACCATTAAATTCGAAACTAAGTAAATTAGAGAATGAGCGTATAAGGTTAAAAGTTAATAATGAAAATGGTGAAAATGAAACCAAAATTGAAGCAAAACAAAAAATTATAAGTGAGCAAAATGAATTGCAGGATAAAGCTTTAGATAAACTATCAATATTATTTAAAACAATTAAATTTGACGATGGAGTACAGCCAACTACTGTAAAAACATTTGTAACATCTACGCAAGATAATATGGGAAGAGCTCGTGAAGTGGAAGCTAAACCATTAACTTGGATGCCAGGAAATACAAAAGGTAGTGGTCCTTATCAAGATCCATTAGGATGGAATTATGCTACAGAAAAAGGTACGGCTAAAGAAGTCAAAATCCGTGATCTTATCTATATTAGAGGTCATTTATTGAATGATAAAATACATGGACCTGGAGTAAAATGGAATTTAGTACCTATTACAAGAGTCGTAAACTCTAATATGGAAGAGGAAGCGGAAAAGAATGGTAAAAAAGTACTAGAAGAAAAAGAAAGACATAGGATTATGTGGTATAAAACCACTATTATAGAATATCATGATCCCATCGGAAACGAAAACGAAAATAATAAATATTTTCCTAAGGAAATAAAAGTAGAATGGGGGGATTATAAAAACAAAGACGGGAATTATGACGCTAATGGTCAATTGGTAGACAAAAAAGAAGCTGTTTTTGTACAAGGAAAGCCTGCGATGCCATATAATATTAATGATTTAGGGGAAACTTTATTAGTTGATAAATTAAATTTAAATCCTAAATTTGCTTTAGCTGTAAATGAAGAACGAAAAAAGATAAAATGGTTTAATGATTTTAATATGTTTGAAATGAGCATGACAAATTACTATGCAAATAGAGCTGATAAAGATATTTTTGTTTCAGGAATGATTACCATAGATAATTTAATAACATCAAATCAAATAACATTCTAATTTATATTTATAAAACAAATAACATGGTAGTAATTGAAAAACTAAATAATTTTATTAAAGAGTTGTATAATAATAACTTAACAGTAAATAAAAATAATATTGAAGAAGTAATAAAAAATGCTGACTTTTTAAGCCAAAGAATATTAACAAGGGCTAAAGATTGGATTAAAGTTGAAATTCCTGAAGAAGATTATCAGTACAATTCTATAAGTAGCTTAATCTTAGATTGGTCTTCTACAACTAATGATTTAGATGAAGAATATCTTTGGGGAGGTTTTAAAATCTTAGGTCTTTTTGAATCATTGGGGTATCCTTCTCATTTTTGGGATAATTACAATAATGACAGCCGTTTTTGGAAAAACAATTCTCAACCTGAAGCTGAAGCTATCTGGCAAGAGTTTTTACCTAAACTTAATTATTTTCATAAGTCAGGTCATGGAGATGATGGGACATATGGTTGTATATTAAGAGAGGAAGGTGTTTACCCTTGTCCTATTTATTTTTTTGATTCAGGTATCTGGTTTAAAATGGATATGAATTTCGAAGAATACTATAATACTATGATTGCTTGCAAAGCTGTATATTATTGGCAATATTTTTATATTGATACACAGGATATTGTAAAAAAACTAGGCACTTACAAACCTTGTTATATGGAAGCTGGTACTTATTATTTTAATGGTCCCAAACCTTTTCTTGATAAATTTAAAGACGGTACGTTTACGTATTCAGCAGAGGGAGTCTTACATCAAATGAAAAATATTATTAAACGTTTTCCTAAGTTATTTCCTGATGTAGATCTAACTTATTTCAAAGAAAGATGTGATGCTTTAGAAAAAGCATTAAATTTATAAAATAAAACTATAATTTATAAAGCGAAACTTTACAAAAAGTTTCGCTTTTTCTTTCCCCAATCATCACCCAGTCTCATTTCAATCATCCAACATAAAAGAATAATCAATACTTTTGAATACATCAAATAACCCCAGATTAATAACCCATTAAAATCTTAAATATGAAAAAAGCACTATTCCTTTGCTCTTTGTTCTTCGGGCTTTCTGCTATAAGTGCACAGACTATAGAATCCGGGAGCCGCAGTACTACAGGTTATATCAAAAGTGACGGAACCATAGAAAACAGCAGCCATTCCACAGTAGGATATATTAAAAGTGACGGAACGATTGAAAATAAAAGTCGCAGTACAATTGGGTATATCAAAAGTGACGGAACAATTGAAAATAAGAGCCGTTCTACGGTAGGCTATGTGAAAAGCGATGGAACAGTAGAAAACAGCAGCCGTTCAACCATTGGTTATATCAAAGATGATGGAACGGTAGAAAGTAGTAGCAGAAGCACTATAGGCTATGCAAAAGGCATCAAAAAAGAATGGGCGGCAGTAGTATATTTCTTCTTTAAACTGGATTAATAAATGATCTCTTCATAAAGGAAACTATACTTTGAACATATAGTAAAAAACAAGGCTCGGATTTTATAATCCGAGCCTTTTTATTGAAACATCTATGAAAGAATTTAAAAAAAATATCACGCAAATCAATCAGCCGCTTTATCAGAATCGATTATTGATTCCCTCCTTAGCTTACTTAAAATAAAGCGTAACTAAGAAGAAACCTTTGCGTTTATAAAATCTCCATTACTCAATTCTTCTCTCCAGCACTAATACATCTCATTCTCCAAAAAAACAGAACCCACTGCAACTACAGAATAGTAAGGTCAAAAAACTTTCCCATGAACAAAAAAAGTATGAATTTTGAGCACTGAAACTTAAGCAACCAGCTATCCGATTTTTTAAAAAAAAGGACTGACACTACTGAATAACGGGCTACAAAATTTTTCCCAACACAAAAAACAAGTTTCGAATCTTAAAAACATACTATAAATAATCATCTAAAACCTAAGGCTTTTATACCCAATAAGCCGTAAAAAATATTATCATGGAAGAAAATAAACCCATCACGAGAGAAGAGCTAAAAACCTATTTTGAAACAGGTAAATATCCTACACAAAGTCAGTTTTCGGACCTGATTGATTCTTTAAAGCATAAAAAAGACCGCTTTACGAATAAGGAAGCCATCATTATGGCTAACAGCATTGTCTCTATAAATAATGTATACCTTGGTTTTTATGCGTTTGGTGTTGAAAATCAAAAATTTCCAATATTGATCAGCTCTGATGATGAAGAGGTTCAGGAGATCATTATAGAGAATACGCCCAGAGGTGAAATAAAGCAATATTTATTTGGTAATGGTCCTTATACCTTTAGAACAAAAAAATTCCCTGCAGAAGGATTAGGAGAGAATGAGTATTATTATTTAGAGATTGTTTCGAGTGATACTACCAGCAGAATGGTAAGAATATTTGGAAATACTCTTCCAACAATTCCTGAGGGATTAGAGTTTGTGATGTCTGAGGATAGGTGGTTAAACGCAAGGATAAATAAGATGAATGCAGGACAACAATTAAAAATTGCACACACAAATATTGAATTTGTTAATAAAACAGAGGTATCTGTTCAATATAAGATAGAGGCAGGACAATGGGCAAATCCTTATACGGGTAAAAGCATCGTTACTGATCATTATGATATGCATGATATTCTTTATTTAGTGTTTAAAGCAGACCTTCGGGGCACAAATCAGTCTATAGGGTGTAGTGTCTATGATATGGATAGCAATAAGCTTTTAAAGACCATTAACCTGGAAGCTGGGCAGAACATCCAAACTACAGGTGGAGTAGAAATAAAAGAAATCAGAAATGTAAGAATTGAGTGTGATTATTACAGAAATGAAAAATAATACTGCTATAAATATATCCCCAAAAATAATCTCAAATTTAAAATACAATATAAATAATCATTGAAAACCCAAACAGTGATGCTGAATGCAAAGCTGTAAAGAATAGTATTATGGAAGAAAATAAACTAACTACCAGAGATCAGTTAAAAGCCTATTTTGAAACCGGTAAATATCCAACAGAAGTTCAATTTGCAGACTTAATAGACTCTCTAAGGCTTAAGGAAGATGTCCTTACCAAAAAAGAATTGGCAATCCTTGCTAATAATTTAGCATCTATCGATAATGTATATATTATTTGTTTAGTAAATAATGTGGGAAACCTGAAATTTTCATTTGTGATAAGCACAAACGATGCAGAAGATCAGGTATTCTCAGCGGGAGATTTCAAAGGCTTATTAGATAGAAGGTTTATTATAGGCAGCGCACCTTATACGATTAAAGTAAAAGAAATTATAGAAGGTGATTTAAAAGAAAATGAATATTATAATTTGACTTACCAATTAAATCAAACCTATACTATTGCGAGATTGTTCGGAAATAATCTCAAGACCGTTTCTGCGGGATTCGACTTTGGCGAACTGGAAAGCGTAGGATTGCCAATACAGCTTTCAAAAGTGGATTACGGGAAAAAGATAAACATTTTACATACCAATGTGAAGTTTGTGAACAAAACGGAAGTTCCTATCCAATACAGACTTCAAGCCACCGGATGGGGTGATAGGTATAGAACAGAAGATACTGTTACTGACCATTATGATCTGGGAGACTATTTATATCTCAATTACAAAGCAGATCTTACAAAGATAGAGAATACGATAAAATGTGATATCTATAATGCCGATAATGATACTCTTTTGACAACAGCTTATCTTGTTGCCAGAGAAAATCATACCTCTTTGGATGGTGGTCATGTTAAGGGAATGAAAAATATAAGAATCGAATGTAGTTATTCTGTAGATTAAATAGGTTTAAATTTATTTTGTCAACTATAATGAATGATTTTATGATTTTTAATCTGAAAATTGCTGCAACTACAGAATAGATAAACCCAAAAACTTCCTCAGGAATTAAAAAATGATGAATTTTGAACTTTAAAACAAAACGAAATAAAAATAGTATGGAGGATAATAAACTAATAACCAGAGACCAGTTAAAAACCTATTTCGAAACCGGAAAATATCCAACGCAAAGCCAGTTCACAGACCTGATAGACTCTTTAAAGCATAAGGAAGATACTCTTAATAGAAGAGAATTATTAATCCTTGCCAATAGTTTAGTAACTATAGATGATGCAACATTTTACTATACTACAAATAATATTGATGATATTAAAATGCAGGTTGCCATAAGTTCATCGAATGAAGAAGATCAAATGATTACCATAAAAAACGCTATGAGTTTAGGTGCAGTAAAACAATACTTATTAGGTAGCGCACCTTATACAGCTGAAATTAAAAAAACAGTATCAGGTGATTTAAATGGAACTGTATATTATAGTCTGAATTATGCTTTGAATAAGAGCTATCGTATTAGTCGATTATTTGGAAATAATTTGCCGGGTATTCCTGATGGATTCTATCTTGGAGAAGTGAATAATTTTAATGTAGCACTAGAAATTAATAAAGCAGATTTTGGACAAAAAATAGAGATTATCAACACGAAAATTAAATTTATTAATAAAACCGAAGTTCCGATTCAATATATGGTATCCTCTCAGTATTGGGGTGACAGAGCCAGAAGTGAAGATTCTGTTACGGATCATTATAGCGCATGGGATTTTCTGATTTTTAATTTTAATGCAGATCTTCGTGCATTCACTCAATCTGTACGATGTGATATTTTTGATGCTGATAATGATACACTGCTAGCTACGGGGTATTTACAAGCTGGAATTAACCAAGATAGATGGATTGGTGGGCAGGTAAGACAAACCAGAAATGTAAGAATTGAATGTGCCTATTTTGAGGTTCAGGAATAATCACAATATAAACGCCACATTCTGTAAAAATTAAATATAATTCCAGAATCATAGATAAAAAATAGGTAATGTACTTTATTGCCATTCCTGAAAATACAATCCTCATCCAGTAAAAAACTCTTTAAAATACTGGAAACTTCCGATGTGTCACCATTGATTTCCAACGGAGAAGCATCATCAACAATTACCATATCTAATTTTCCAAAATCAGTTAACAAATTCCGTGAAATCGGAGCGTGTCAGCTGAGGTTATCCTTAATGGAAAATAAACAGATCGTTTCAACAATAAACAAGAATCAAATCTCATGGAGTCAGAACAATTACAAGAATTATTTACTCATTTAGAAAAGGTTATTACATGGCGTATCAACAATCCTTCAGAGGATTTTAATATAGGAGCCCCTGAATTTAATCCCAATAACCATGAAAACTTTCAATTAGGACATTATATTTCAGGGAAAGGGCTTACCCATAAGGAAATTATTATCCTTTTAATAGCATTACTTCCAAGATTGGAACCAACATTGTTGAAGCGTATCTTTCTCGAATTTCCGGGAAATACATTGTTCGACTTCTGTTCAACCAATGATAATGGTAGGCTCTTTTATCCTACAATCCAGACCATTCAGTATATTTTAGGAGGTGAAAATATTTCTGAAAGATTAAAAACACTGGATTATTTCGGATCAGATTCCGTTTTAATCAGAGAAGAAATTCTTGTTTTTTCCAGTCATGATCCTATAGCAATGAATAGCCAGATCAGCATTCATCCTGAAGCCTTCAGTACGATGATCTTCGGCTTAGAATCTCTCCCTAAAATGAGCAATGATTTTCCGGCAGAACAAGTGAAAACCCTTAGATCTTGGTCAGATTTAATACTCCCTGATGCTACACTAAACGAGCTTCAGAATATCGAAGAATGGTATAATAGCAGGCATATCCTTATGGAAGAATGGGGCATGCAGAAAAAGCTTAAGCCAGGATTCAGAGTATTGTTCTATGGAGATCCGGGGACAGGAAAAACCCTTGCAGCAAGTCTTTTAGGGAAATATACCAACCGTCCGGTTTTCAGAATAGATGTTTCTATGCTTGTCTCCAAATATATCGGAGAAACAGAAAAGCAATTGGCTAAACTGTTCGATAAAGCAGAAAATAAAAACTGGATCTTATTCTTTGATGAAGCTGATGCTATTTTCGGGAAACGTACCACTGTAAGAGATGCGCATGACAAATATGCCAATCAGGAAGTTTCTTACTTATTACAACGTATAGAAACCTTTTCAGGGCTTATTATTCTAGCGTCCAACTTTAAAAATAATATGGATAAAGCCTTTACGCGACGCTTTCATAGCTGCATACAATTCAATAATCCAAAGCATGAAGAGCGTCTGCGTATCTGGCAGCAAAACTTACCGGTACAATTACAGCTGGATGATATCAACTTAGATCAAATTGCCCAACGATATGAGCTCACCGGTTCCAATATTATGAATGTGATACAGGATGTCAGCTTAAAAGCCATTGCATTAAAAGATAAAAGCTATAAAGTAAGCTTAGACATGCTGGTAGACAGCATCAGAAAAGAATATGTGAAAGAAGATAAAATATTCATGTAAGGAATTGAATTTCAATTAGAATTCCTCGCATTGAAAACTAAAAAAACAAAAGACTTAAAAATAAAACCAATGAAAGCGAAAATTCTAATATTGCTTCTGCTGAGCGGTCTCATGCTCGGCTGCAGGAGTAAACATAAAATTACAACCACTTACAAAGAAAACAGAACAGAAACGGAAAATGTAAAAACCGATTCCTCAAGCTTACAAAACTTGCAATCAGTTCAAAGTACATCTGAAGACGTATCTCTCAAAGAATCAAAAAATGAAATGTCTGGAGATATGGTGATCAAAGGAAAATCTGATCTATCCAATCCCTTTGTTTTTCATAATGTACTGGGAAAAGATACCGTCCAAAGTATTTCTATCATGGGAAATGCAGAATATACCATCAGCAACCATTATACAAAAGCAGACCATAAAAAATCAGAGGTCAAAAAAGAAGAATCAGTATATATTGTTCAGGATGTGGCTCAGAAAGCTGTTTCAAAAGAAACCATCAAAGAAGTGAAGGCGAAGGTTTCAGAAGAGACAAGAAAGATAAAATCAACAGGTTTTGAAGTTGCAGCCTGGATCTTCATCACTCTGATAGGAATCGCTTTAATCATCGTCTTTTTCATCTATAAATATTTAAAAAAATGAAAACATCACAAAAAGGAATCAATCTGATCGTATCATTCGAAGGATTCAGCTCCAAACCTTATCTTGATTCTGCGGGAATTCCAACCATAGGGTACGGAAATACTTACTATCCGGGTGGAAAGAAAGTTACCATGAAAGATCCGGCTATCACAAAAGAAAAAGGAATAGAATTATTTTCATCTGTTTTACCAATCTATGAAAAAATAGTAAACAATAAAGTAAAAATAGCCCTTACTCAAAACCAATTTGATGCCCTTGTATCACACACTTACAATACAGGCGGATCTGATACTCTGTTTTCCCTGATCAACAAAAGAGCAGGCGAGGATGCAATCAGAACCTGGTTTACCACAAAATATATTACAGCAGGCGGAAAAACTTTAAATGGTTTGATCCGAAGAAGAAAAGCGGAGGCTGATTTGTTCTTTGCGAAATAAAAATTCCCCACTAAACAGTGGGGATTGTTATTATCTAGGAAATATAGAAATCATTATAGAATTATCGGGCGCATCTTGAAACAATATATCTGTATCGGGTAACTCACCTTCTCTAATTAGATCCCATCTATTTACCTTTATTTTTTCTTCTTCAAAAAAATTACTAATTAAATCGGCAAAGTTTTCACATTCTTGATCTCTTGCTGGATAACCAATTGATATGTGGTCATTATTTACTGTAAATTTAGCGTTAGTTTTAAATATTTCCAATTCAATTTTTAACTGATCATAATCTTTTTTGGTAAAACTTCTCATCTTTATTAATTTATATCTCAAATATATAAACAATCTAAACTCCAGCATTATGGTTTTCCGTAGAGTTATTACTACAAGCATAACCGTGAAAATACCTAAAAGAAACCGCTAAATTACGGTAGATAGAAAAACTTTAAATGGATTGATCCGGAGAAGAAAGAGTGAGGATTATTATTCTTTGAGAGGTGAACTTGTTGAATTTTATGTCTTTAAATAACTGATCCCCACTGTTTTTAGGTGGGGATTCTTTTTTTTCAAACTAACATTAATGTAATCTTAGTTTGTAGTTGCTGAATGTGTGACGAGTTTAAATAAACTCGACATTTAGATCTTAGATGTTGATCAAATCTTGAAGTTTCATATGGTAGTTTTTTGAAATTGTGTCAGTTTTCGAGTGTAAAATTAATTAAATATATTTAATACGCAATATTTGCATATTAAATATACATACTATCTATGTTTATTCTGTGTTATCATCTTTAGATTTACTAAATATATCTTCAATATCTATACCATTTAAGGCTTCATCTTGCTTTGCTTCACTATAAAGACCTTTGTCAAGCCTAAGGGCTTCGGTAAGATTAGCTTCGGCTTTGCTTTTTAACGTATTCACGTAATCAGTTTTAATTGCATCTTTGAATTCAAGATATTCCCTATTATAATTACATGCTAAATTGTAATAAGCGGGAGCGTAAGTTGGTTCATTTTTTATTAACTCTTTTAATTTTTTGTTTGAGTTATCGAAATCTTTAAGTAATTTACTTTTGATATAACATGCGTTTAATAAGCTTATTTTTTCATCTTTATCTTTAATGTATGCCATTTCATAAGCTTTTGCTGCTAATTCGTATTCATCCATTGCGTATAAAAACTTACCAAGTCTTTTTGTTAATAAAGGGTTTAATTTGTCAACACCATTTGATGAAACATAATTTAAAATTTCTTGCTTATCTTTTTGTTCCATTTTAGAAAAGTCAGAATTTAAATGATTATTTAATTTGTCCTCATTATGGACATAAACAATATTTGGGTTCATTGCTTCGCCTGTTAATATTGATTCTATATTTTTATCGTTAACTACTAATTCTTCAAAAATAGTAGTTACAGATAAAATAAAGAAAACTATAAATCCTAAAATAAAAAATGTTCCTATGATAGAACCAATAATAACTGTATGACTATCGTCTTTACTTAGCGAATAAGATAGATGATGAATGATTAATTTTAAGTATTTAAAAATATCTTTAAATTCAACCAGAGTAATACCAACAATAATTTTTGTTAACCAGCTAGTTATTTCTTTTAGTGAAGAATTACGTTGATACTTTTCTAGTAAGCTGTTGTTATTGTTATGAGAAGGGAAGCCAAAAAGGAATCCTAAAAAGCTACCTGCAAAAAATGATAAAAACTGAATCAACATAAGAGATGACAATGTTCTACTATATTCTGCACCAGTTGTAGTATTAAGACTATAAATGATAATTAGTATACTCGTAATTATGAGAATTAAACACGTGTAATTTAGGTATTTATTATTACAAATTGGGATATACGCATTTATGTTTAGCTTTTTATCCATGGCTTTTTTCTTAGTTTTCACGAAAATAGTGTTTAATAATGAGATATGTAGTGATATTTTTGAAATTTTGGCGAAACTACTGAATAAGATTTAAACAGCCTTACGGTTTCCTGTAGAGTTATTACTACAACTGTATCCGTAAAACTACGTATATCATACACTTAAACACGCGTGGTCATTAGAAATCTGCCCCTATATAAGACCTTTTTATAGGGCTTTTTTTTGAAATATATTGACTCAAATAAAATATTAATGCATTTCATTGACTTGACAATTGCAAAAACGATTATTATGTTCTAACTTTGCACCCGATTCTCATATTTAATTTGAGTTCATGGTTATTAGTTTTTATCCTCGGAGACATCCGGGGATTTTTTATTTATGCTATTGAAGTACTCAGGATTTGATATTTTGAAGCTGTATTGGAAAAGTTTTATGATTATACTCATAATGTGGTGAATTAAAACATGTTAATTTTAACATTAAGTTTTTCATCATTAGTTTATTTGAATAGTTCCCTGGAGAAATCCGGGGATTTTTATGGGTATTATGTGAAGATAAAACTGAAGAAAATAGCTGAGGTCCTTATTTTTTTGTAGTTTCATTCCCTTAAATCCATAAGCCACATTATAGACTATGAAAAGGAATCTTATCAATCAAAACGGAGTCTCAGACAAGTTTTGGAATATTGAATATGAAGGAAACACACAAAAAATAGTTTTTGGTAAGACAGGCACTAAAGGACGTGAAACCATTAAAGAATTCGCAGATGAAAATGAATGTATCCGAGAGTCTGAAAAACTGATCAGTCAAAAAACCAAAAAAGGATACACCGAAATCCTCGGAAATGCCGAAATACCACAAAAAACAGAACTCTCCGAAGCTGAAAAGGCAGATATCTATTTCTGGGAAGCCATCGAAAAATCAAATAAATACAAAAACGCCCATTGGAGCGAATATGATATCGATGAACATCTGGAAAACCTGACAACATATCTTTCCAGATCTGGAAAAGAAAGATTGATTCTTTTTGAAAAGACCCTTCAGGAAAAGCTGAGCGAACTCTACACCGCTGAAATAGCAGAACTATCCATCATTCTTGAATGTGAATTCACTTCCGAAAATGGCAATTACACTTTTAACGATTATCTTTCGGATGACGGATTCATTTACTTCCGCTGTTGGCTACTGCTGAAAGGGAAGGAGTTCTATGAAGATATTAAAAAAGATATCCAGGCATTTGTCAGTGGAAAGTATAGTTTCAATATTGGGGACTGTTGGGCAGAAGGGCTGCTATATGTATCTGATGAAGCATATTCAGTAAATCATGATAATGAAGATGAATCTGAGATCAGAGATACCGTCAACGAACTTTATCCTGATAATCATTATGACAGCATGAGCCGGGAGATGAACCGAAAACCTAAAGGAGGTGCCGATCTACAGAAGATGTATCCCAAATTGGTAAAAGAAATAGCAGAATTAAGAAGTGAATAAAAGCCAAAGATATTCTTTTAACATAATCATAGTGGTCAAATACTTTTTTTAAACCACATAGATCCATAGAAAACAACTCGCTAGTAGCTATAATCCTATGTTTCTATGTGGTTTAAACCAAACAATCACATCTTCATCCTGCTTCATCAGCGACTTTGTCGCTACCTTTTGCTATCTCAAAGTACCATATCCCGTTAGGTAACCCCCTCCAGGTAGTACAACAACTGTCTGTACGCCCTTCAACAACGGTATAGAGCCAGTTCGATAAGGGGTTACAGACCGTTAGACAAGGGGCTCTACCCCCTTACCTAAGGGGGTAGAACCCGTTCATCAAGGGGGTGTAGCCCCTTAGGAAGTCCCTCCAGAGGGTTAGATAAGTACCTATAGCCACTTTAGAATGGGGTACAGCTATCTCGTGAACACTTTTATAGTGTTTTTGTCTGTCAGAAAATAAAAATCTCCAAAGTTAGGGGGACTTCGGAGATTAGGTTTTTTTGATGATAGCTGTGCTATATTATTTTGATGATTTTCTGTTTTTAATCCATGCTATAGCGTATTCTACAGGTTCTTTGGAATCTGAAAATGCAGTATTGTGTCCTAGAGCCGGATACAGTTTATATTCATAATTTGTCTTGTTAGGCTTTAACTGATTCAGATGCTCAATAGACAGATTTACAGGAACCTGAATATCTTTTCCTCCAAAAATCCATAATCCCGGAATAGACAACTCAGCAAGAGTCTTGTTGGGATCTGTATCTTCAAACTCATATCGGTCAGGGTCTGTCATAATGTGCTTCCTTGCATCATCTTCAGTATGAGTATCCCAGAAATTGGAATCTCCATTGGTGTAAAACTGAAAACGAAGCTGTTCCTTTACAGTAATAAGCGCTCCGCTGAAGATTGTCATAAATTTAACTTTCTTATTTTTTTGAGCAGCTAAAGGAATGATCCAGCCGGCTTGGCTGCCCCCAATCAGTCCGATGGGTACTTTATTTTGTAAATCTTTAGAGAGTATATCTACAGCAGAGCTTACATCTGAAGAAAGCAGGTTAAGATTAAAGGCATCCACATTGTTGGTTCCCACTTCCGGTCCTGCATACACTCCGCCGGATTCCCCGACTCCCCGTTTATCATAAGTAAGAACAGCAATACCATTATCAGCCAGAAGCGTTGCAAACTCTGTCATTCTTTTTTCCTGTCCGGAACCATGAACGATCACTACCGCAGCAGTAGCATGATCAGGCTTGAAAATTGTTCCTGAAAGAGATATTCCTGAGCTGGTAAATGTCACATTTGTAGTGGTAAAGCTTTTCGGATTGGCTGCTGACAAATTATTGAATAAAACATTCAATACCAATAGGAAAGTCGTTAATATATTGAAGTTTAATCCTCGTAAAGGTTTATTAAAACTGCTCTTTCCTGTAATTGATGAATTACGGACAAATGATTTTGCAGTGTTCAAATGTTTAAAATTTTGCACTTGGTTTTAGTTTATTGGTTGATTATAAAAATAATCATAATTCTATTCAATCCACAAAGCAGATAACTTATAAAAATTAACGGACAAGATACCAGATTAAAGCACCAATTCCGGCATAAGCAGTAACGGTAATAATATCAGCGATAGGCTGTGAAAAACGCTTTTCGGCAATTTTCTCCGCATTGATCTGGTTCTTATGGAATTTCAGGACTTTTTTAGGGCTACCAACCGGGTGAGCAACCAGGCTGTCACTTTCCCATCTGTCAACTATTATTTTATAGCTTCTGCCATCAACATCAATTTTAACGTTCTTATTAGGCGTAAGCTTGTCTTGAATATTGATTGGAACAGGCGTTTGCTGTATATTTAGAGCTTTGGGTTCATCCGTTAACGTTTTCATGGGTGCAGCAGTGTTATTAAAAGAAGGTGTGCTCCTTTGGGATGCCTGCTTATTGTTGGTCTCAGGATCTGGTTGCTTTTTTACCTGATAAGTATAGCAACTGGTAAGAGATAATGATAAAATGATGAAATAAAGATTCTTTCGCATTAGCCAAATTTAAGAATTAAACGGAATATTTAGCGTTTTCTTTTGAAAGATGCTGTTTTTTGAAGAATTTTTAGAGGAAAAATCTTTTGAATTTGATTCGATCATAAAAAATTCTTTTTATTTCCTTTTATTTTTGAATATTTTCAATAAAAATGTATTTTTATAATAAATAATACATTTTATTTTAATATATGATATTGTTTGTATAATAAAAACTAAAAAATAACCAGAAAACTAATCAAATCATGAACGGAATTACCTGTACTTATTCTCTGGAATACGTCAAAACTCATTGTTTCCAGCAATGTAATACAACTTTAATCTATCAAAATTTCTTTAACGCTATAAATCAATAAGTCACATAGGCTTTATTTGATCATTTTCTACTGACCAAAGGTGAAATTATCTGATCGCAAAATTGTTTTGTGTTCAAATGACTTATGATATGGAGTTCAGAAACCATTAAAACGAAGCGTAACCGAAAAGCTATACGAGTAGGAAAATATCACAACATTAAAATATGAAAAAAACATTTTTATTATTTGTATTCATCAGTTTACAATCTTTTGCCCAGTGCTGGCAAAGTATTAGTGTAGGAAAAGAACATTCCGTAGGGGTAAAGACAGATGGATCGCTATGGGGCTGGGGAGTTAACTTCTCAGGAGAATTGGCGGACCTGAATGTGAATGGCAGAAATGCCCCGACCCGAATAGGGAAGTTAACCAATTGGAAAATAGTAAGTGCCGGTGCAAGCCAGACCTTCGCTATTAAAACAGATGGAACATTGTGGGCATGGGGACGTAACGAATATGGACAATTAGGAGATGGAACTACCATTTCAAAAAGAGTTACAACACAAATCGGAACAGCTACCAACTGGAAAAGTGTTAGTGTAGGAGAATTCTTTACGGTAGGAATCAAAACAGATGGAACATTATGGGCATGGGGACGTAATGAATATGGGCAGCTGGGAGATGGGACTACCATTTCCAAAAAAACTCCAATACAAATAGGAACGGATACCAATTGGCAAACTGTAAATGCTGCATACAATAGTGTATTAGGAATTAAAACAGATGGAACGCTATGGGGATGGGGATCGAATTTTAGCGGGCAATTGGGAGATGGGACCACTACGGAAAAATCAATCCCAACAAAAATCGGGACAGATATGAACTGGAAAAGTATTGATGCTGTAAGTGGATATTCTGTAGGCGTAAAAACAGATGGAACATTATGGACATGGGGCACGAATGTTTATGGGCAATTAGGGGATGGAACTACTGTTTCAAATAAAACTCCAATGCAGGTAGGAACCGCCACAGACTGGCTGAATATAGCCGCGGAAAATGGTTATACATTTGCAACAAAAACAGACGGAACACTTTGGTCATGGGGATATAATTATTATGGACAGCTGGGAAATGGAACAGATGAAGTAATCAATGTAGGTCCTCCTGTACAAGTAGGTACCTCTTTAGATAATCTGGAAATATATGCCGGAAAAAATCATGTTCTTGTAAAGGGTACCGATGGGTCCTTAAAAGCTTGTGGTAAAAATAGTCAAGGACAGCTGGGTGATGGGACTACAACTACGAATATGATTAATAATGATAAAAATACTTTTGTTTCTATTGCTTGTCCTGAAGTATGTATTCTTCCAACACAATTGGCAGTAACAAATATTACTTCTTCAACAGCTACTATTAGCTGGACAGCAGCAGCTCAGACTCCTAGTAAAGGCTATGTATATATTTACAGTACAAATCCTGCCCCTGAAGGGAATAAAAATACAACTGTCTCTACAACTGCAAATCTAACCAATTTATTACCCAACAACACTTACTATTGGTGGGTTTCCTCTGACTGTGGTTTCAGCCAGGTGGTCTGGATGCCGGGAGGTTCCTTTACGACACTTCCTGTAGGTGATAATGGTTGTTGGGAAAGTGCAAGCATTGGTTTATATCATTCTATGGGATTAAAAAAAGATGGAACATTGTGGGGATGGGGAGATAACTCTAATGGAGCATTGGGAGATGGAACTACTATCAACAAAAATACACCAATACAAGTAGGAACAGGAACAGACTGGATGAACATCAAGGCAGGACTTTCTTATTCAGCCGCAATCAAAGAAGATGGAACACTATGGACATGGGGACGGAATTATGATGGACAATTAGGTGATGGAACAACAACCAGCAGAAATATACCGGCACAAGTAGGAACAGGAGCGGATTGGGTAAATATTACAGTAGGTGAGGCTCATATAGCAGCCGTAAAGTCTAACGGAACACTTTGGACTTGGGGTAATAATAAGTATGGACAGTTAGGAGATGGAACCACCGTTAGTAAAACCTTACCTGTACAAATAGGAACAGCAACAGACTGGATAAATATTGCATCAAGAGGAAATCATATTCTTGCCATCAAAACAGATGGGACACTTTGGGCTTGGGGAGATAATTCCAAAGGACAACTGGGAAATGGAACTTTAACAGCCAGTACTACTCCTATTCAAATAGGAACAGCCACGGATTGGAAAGATATTAATGTGGGACGTATTTATTCGATGGGAATCAAAGCAGACGGTACACTTTGGGGCTGGGGAGATAATGCAAAAGGGCAGTTGGGAGATGGAACCACCATTTCAAAAAATACTCCAACACAAGTGGGAACAGCAACAGATTGGCGAAATATTCGTACCGGTTTAAATGGCTCCGTTATCGCAATCAAAACAGATGGAACGCTTTGGACATGGGGAGATAATACAACGGGACAGTTAGGGGATGGAACAGAGACGAACAGATCTACACCAATGCGTATTGGGACTGCTACAGATTGGCAAAGTATAGAAGCAGGAGCTCAAAATACCCTTGCTATAAGTATTGATGGAGCTTTGGGGATTTCCGGTTATAATAGCAGAGGAGAGCTAGGAGATGGTACAAATACTCAGAGTAAGATTTTTAGAGCTATTGCCTGTCCTGTAAATAATGTAACACCTCCGGTAAATAACTTTGCTGCTGAGAAAGTTTCAATACAGGAAAATCAGCTGAGAGTTTATCCAAATCCTGTGCAGGATATTGTGACCATTTCGTCTGAAGAAAAGATTCTTTCGGTAACAGTGTACAATACAGCAGGGAAATCAATACTTACGAAAGAAATCAATGATACAAAAGGAAATATAGATCTTTCCGGAGTATTATCAGGAGTTTATCAGATTAACGTGAAGTTAGTGAATAACCTCATAAAAACAGCGAAAATAATCAAAAGGTAGACGATAAAACAGAATAATAGTTAGACTTTTTAAGTTTATCATCTTTACAAAACAACGCCACTTAAAAATAAGTGGCGTTGTTGTTTATATATACTTTTAGTCGTACTAATCAAGCTTAATATTTAAAATGCAGCCATGCAAGACCACATTACTCTATCCATAGATATCCACTGGAATAAGTTCTTGCTTTACCTGCTACAATCACTCTTTCATTCCTGTTTTCACAATAAAGTTCACCACCTCTTTCCGATACCTGGCGGGCAAAAAGCTGATCTTTTCCTAATCTTTCCGCCCAAAACGGAATAAGTGAGCAGTGTGCAGAACCCGTCACAGGATCTTCAAGAATAGATGACTGCGGTGTAAAATATCTGGAAACAAAATCACTGTCAGTCCCTGGAGCAGTTACAACTACACCACCCGGATCCAGATTGATGAGGTCAAGAATAGATCTTTCAACTTGGATATTCTTTACCTCTTCTTCAGACTCATATACAAGGACATAGTCTCTCGATTTGAAGACCTCTTTAGGCTGTATATTGAGTGATTTGGAAATTGTATCTGGAAGAGTAGACGCTTCAGGCATTCTTGATGGAAAATCCATATAATAAAATCCGTCTTTTACATCTACCGTCAATTCTCCGCTTTTGGTTTCAAAAACGATTCTGGTGTTCTCATAATTTAAAATGGAAGCAAGACAATGAGCCGTGGCAAGGGTTGCATGTCCGCATAAATCCATTTCTATTTCCGGAGTAAACCATCTCAGGTGAATGCTGTCCCCATTGTCTATAAAAAAAGCTGTTTCTGCGACGGCATTTTCACGGGCTATTTTTAAAAGAATCTCATCGGGTAACCAACTTTTCAAAGGAACAACACAGGCAGGATTGCCATGGAAAATCTCTTCTGTAAACGCATCTATTTGATATAATTCTAACTTCATGATTGAGAAAATTTAGGTCTTTAACAAAGGTAAATAAAAGAAATAGGTATCTGATATAAATTTTTACAATTTATCCTGTTTGTGAAATGCTGAAAATCCCTCACTGGATTGCCCTTTTTCCTTTGTTTTTGAAGAGAATAGAGGATTAGCAATTAATAACTTCATTGTAGGAGACTCACCTTTCCAGTTCATCCTTTTATCCAGAAAATAAAAATATACGCCATCAATAGTTTTAATTTCATAAAAATAGTCCGGGAATTTGTTCAGCGTATTTCTTACAGACATATAGCTAATTTCTTCAATTTGTTCGGAAGAATAAGAAACTTCATTAATGATAAGACTATTATCAGTTAGAAAAACATTCGCAGGAGGAAGATTTTTTCTCAGAATCCGATATTCTGATGAACAGATAAATAGTAGAAATAGAACACATAAAATAGCTGGAATAGCCAGATAAACAAGGTCTTCTTCTTTGAGGTAAATATGTAGTGATATGGAAACTATCTGAACAAAAACAACAATGATTCCATATCTGAAAAAGAAAAATTCGAAATAACTTGGGTTTAATTTTTTCATGAATAAATAATAGGGTGGATGCTTGCTGCGCTTATATTGAGCAAGCAGAAAATGTATTTTGTCCTAAAAATACAAAAGTTTACGATAATATTTTACCTGATAACTCACATAATACTGATCACTTTTAAGAATGGTCTGCTGCAACTACAGAATAGGGAGGTCAAAAAACTTTGATATGAATTTTAAAAAAATGAATTTTGAGCATTGTAATTACAGAACAATATCATTCTGAGAGAGTAAGGGGAAATGTAAGTGATGTTCTTCATGTCAAAAAAATTACAAAACATTGGCAATATAAATGGCTCCTGCGATGGTGACATATCAATAATTCACTTATTTATAGGTTGATGGAGTAGGGATATAGTCAAAAGTTATTCAAAAATTTCAATCAAGCCGATTGACCTATCAACAATATAGGTATTTCCCGAATCAATTTTATCAAAACTAATTTCAATAATCAAATGAGTACACCATTAAACATAATTTTCAGTTGGTTCGAAAAAGGAGATATTCCTACAGAAGACCAGTTTAAGGAAACCTTTTCTTCGTTCCGGCATTTAGATGAAAAAATCAAAATGGATGAGGTAACAGGCTTGCAGGAAGCTTTTCAAAAAACGCTTTCTGTCGCAACCTTTACAAACCATCTTGAAGATCAGAACGCACATAATTTAGTGCTGGCAAAGCTTAACGCATCCAATCTTACTACAGCTCATGTAGAAGAATGGAAGAAAAAACTAAAAATCAATTTAGCAGCTACTATAGACGGAAATGGAGAGATAGGAAACGTCTATACAAAAGAGCAGATCAGAGAAATTGTAAATGTTTTTCAAACAAAAGATGATGAATTGCTTGAGCATATTACAAAAATTAATGGAATGCTGATTTCTAATGATGTAAGCCTTGACACCCTTCAGGAAATTGTAGACTATATCAAAGAAAACAGAGCTCAGGTAGAATTGCTTAAAGACACCATGATCACAAGCATATCAGATGATAAAGTTCATCTAGCCGGAAGCTATTCGAATTGGGGTGCTGTCACTTATCAAAACCAGTTTAATGATGTGGTATATGGTAAAATTAAAACCATAGAAGATGCAGCGAATTCCCAAAAAATAAGATATGAAGAGAGAATAAGAGGTGACGCCAGAATAAAACATGATCTGGATACATTAAGCTTTGTGATGGATGCTTACGACACAGTTACCATGTTTACAATTCCTCTCAAAGTAAAAAGAATAGACAACAATACTATAGAAGTGGTATTTGATTCAGTACCACCAAACATCATCCAAATAACAATCAAAAAAATATAATTATGGACATTAAATACGCTTATTATCGAAGCTCAGTAGGGTATAAAATAGAAGGAAAAACAGACAATGATATTTTAACCGCCGGTGGTGGCACCAGAGCAATCAGTTCTTTTTGGCATGACGGGAATTTAAATCCGCTAGATTATGTACCCAAAACACGAACTTTAACAATTAACGGTACTTCTTATGATCTCTCGGCAAACCGATCATTCACAACACCAGACACTATTACCCGTCTGAAAGGTGGTGCATCAGGTTCTTTGGTATCAGGTGATGTTACCCTTTCTGCTGGTGCTAATATGACAATTAACCAGTCTGGAAATACAATCACATTAGTCGCTACGGATACAACGTATAGTGCAGGAAATGGCTTGACACTAGCCGGAACTACATTTTCTTTACCAGTCACTACTTCAGGAACAGGGAATGTGGTGACAGGAATTGTTCAGACAGCCAACGGAATTACCGTAAATCTGGGTTCTATGCCTACCTCATCGGACTTAGCTAATTATATCCCGTTATTACAAAAAGGCGCCGCAAATGGAGTGGCAACATTAGATGGATCCGGGTTGGTTCCTGCATCTCAATTGCCATCTTATGTGGATGATGTTTTAGAAGGATATTATAAAGCTGCAGACGAGAAGTTTTACAAAGAAGCATCTTATACTACCCTTATTGCCGGAGAAACTGGTAAAATCTATGTATCTCTTGATACGAACAAAACTTACCGATGGACGGGAAGTGCATTCGTATATATTACCTCCGGAGCTGTAGATTCTGTAAACGGAATAACAGGTGTTGTAGTCTTAAACAAATCCCATATAGGTTTAAGTAACGTAGATAATACGGCAGACGCAGCGAAAAATGTTCTTTCTGCTACAAAATGGTCTACGGTGAGAACGATTACCCTTTCCGGAGTTACCGCTACAGCACAGAATATTGATGGTTCTGGAAATGTAACAGTCCCTATTATTGCCGTTCCTGCGACATTATTAACAGGTACTGCATCCATCAATACAACCGGGTCTGCTGCCAAACTAACCACACCGAGAACAATTTCTGCTACAGGTGATGCTGCATGGACAACAACTTTTGACGGTTCAGCAAATGTTACCGGAGCGCTGACATTAGCTGCAACAGGGGTAACGGCGGGAACTTATAATCAGGTTACAGTAGATGCTAAAGGTAGAGTAACAGGTGGAAGTAATACATCAAGATCATACACTACTTCTATTTCCGGTACTGCAAGTATCGCACACAATCTGGGGAGCAGAAACGTAGATGTTACAATGTATGATACGGTGACCCTTTACAGAATTGATGGTAGAGTAAAATTAACCGATCAAAATAAAATAGACATTGAATTTGATTCTGCTTTACCTAATGCTGTTTCCATCACAGTAACCCGTAAAGATCTTTAATCATGGATATAAAATACGCATATTATAATACTTCTAAAGGCTATAAAGTCACGGGCGGTACAGCTGCCCAGTTTTTAAAGGCTGACGGGTCTTTAGATAGTACAGAGTATATTAATAGAAATTCAGAGCAGACCATAGATTCTACCAAAACGGTAGGTTTTCAGAATACGATATATTCCGGATGGAACAGATCATCAGTAGCCAATCCACAGATGGGACCAATCTCTTTACTGAATCTCGCATTGCAGGGAGCTTATCCTTTATATGGAGATGAGGAATTCAGAAACGGAAGCAATAATATCGCTATTTATAATAATGCCGGCAATGGTAATGTAACGATGACCAGAGAAGCTGCCGCTAATCTTCCGAATAGATCAGGAATGCAGCTAAGGTTCAATTACAATGGGAATGGAGCTGATCCGGGACTAGGCGGATTTATCATTGGATTTATTGCAAGAGCTAATGCCGTATTTATTCAAAAATTTATGGCTAAACTTCCTGTAGGATATACATTTAATAATGCTGAAAATTACATGGGAGCCAATGCTTCAGTCAACTGGTTAACATCAAAAGCCGGGACTGGAAAATGGGAAACTTATGTGAGAGCAGTGATATGTGGAACCGGAACCGGTTTTTCAAATGGAGGTCACGTATATGTTACAGGTCCGAATACCGCAATGGAATTCAGCTTAGCTTTTGCAGAAATTTATGAAGTAAACAGCTCGGTGTTTTCCAAAATAAAAGAAGCCTTCTATGCTAAGAATGAAACCATCCATTTTAATGGGGCAATATCTGATTTAATTACAGTTGGAGATTCATATGCTCAGAAAAAATTATTGTCTACATCATGGGATGGAAATAATGGAGACCAGGTTATACTAAGAGTTCCGGGAAACCAGGATAACGGAGCTTATCTCAGATATTCCCAGAACGGAATTTTAAATGGTAATATATCGGCATTGGGTTCAAATAGCCTGATGGGAAGTCAGGTATTCAGTTCTCAGGGAAATATGTTGCTTTTGGGAAATACAGTTTTGCCCAATATGGTATTTCAAACAACTACTAATACTCAATTCAATTATCCGGGAGCAGGTTCCCTCTATACATTCGATGTCAAGGGAGTTTATTCAGAGCGAAATATTAATTTTAATAAAGATAATACTGGAATTAATCTTTATGGTGACAGTAAGATCTATAAAAAAGCCGGCGGTGGTGTTTATATTAATAGAGGAAATAATGAGCTGGATCCTCGGGTTGAAAGTGCAGAT
Source organism: Chryseobacterium artocarpi (assembly GCF_001684975.1). Taxonomy (GTDB): domain Bacteria; phylum Bacteroidota; class Bacteroidia; order Flavobacteriales; family Weeksellaceae; genus Chryseobacterium; species Chryseobacterium artocarpi. The sequence continues at coordinate 504,434 of NZ_MAYH01000001.1, forward strand.
GGATCTAAATCATGGATGATATTCCACGAAGGAAACTTTAATTCATCAGGGTATGTAACACAAGTATCTTTGAATTCTCAGTTAACCAATTATGCGGCACTTAACGGTAATCAGACTTTTACAAATACCAATACTTTTACAAAAAGTCCTGTTATCCCAAATGGAACACTGGGAACGCATGCCGTAAACAAAAATCAGATTCAACTCAATGTAGATCCTGAAATTGAAGGAGGACAAAAATTAGAGATAAGCGGAAATAATTCGGTTAATCTTACCAATTTTTTTGTGACATCAAGAGACGGGTCAAGAAATCCGGATGATATTGCACCCAATTCAACCGGCAGAAGAGTCAGATTTGATTTTATAAATGCAGGGAGTGCAGGTTTGAAAGCAGCTGGAAATTATGCAGGAGTAATGACTTACGCACCTTTTGACGGGACAACAGCCTCTACAGGAGATTCATCTTATCAATTAGCATTTGCCAATCAGACAGGGATGAATGGTTCCGGGATTCCCATGCTGAAAATGAGAAAAGGAATTGATGGAGGCTGGTCTAAAACCTGGTATAAATTCTGGACAGACGGAGATTTTTCCGGTGCAAATATTCAGCAATGGAATTATATGGCTCAGAATGGGATACAGCTCAATTCAGAATTCACAATACATACAGGATCAGGTTTATTAATTGCAGACAATTCTTTGGGATCAGGTATTGTAGATAAACCAGAAAGTAGATTGGTAGCTGTAAAAAAGGATGAATATTATTTTTATGGCTCTCAACATGAAACGTTTGATGGGTTAAACTTTAATTGGAAAAACCTATCCTTCGGAATGGGAATGGAAGCTAATATGGACGATAAGCTAACAGTAGAAGGCTCCGTAAAAGCAAGTGAAAACTTTAAATCCAAAGAGGAAAGCCCTGATACCATTTTTATTCCCAATGGTAGATTGGCTACTCTTACCAATGAAATTGTAAATGATCAATCGGATAAATATTATGCCATTAGATTAGATCCGCGCGAATATGAAATGAATACCAGCTATTTGAGTATAAATGATAAAAACAGGCTTATTCATATTATTGGTCAATCTATGAAAATGGCTGTTAATTTAGAAGAACTCTATCCAAAACAACAGATTGTCATATATAATTTTGATCAAAATAATGGTTACATGGACCTTCAGTTATTTGGAAACAGAATATATACGATTAGTGGTGGATCTTTCCTTAGGCTATATGTGACAGAATCACGAAGAATAATCATAGAGAGAGAGCAGCCGTGTAAGTTTATTCCGTAAAGAAATATTCTACGGTCTCTATTTCTCAGATTTGAACAGATAAAAAGTTATTAATTAATATAAAATGCGTCATTTTTTAAGTGGCGCATTTTGATTGTTTATAATTATATCGGTTGTAACCCTCAAATTCATTATATTGCTCCCTCGAAACATAAGAAATAACTCTGTATTATTATGTTTTGTAAACTAATAACCAGAACAAACCAAAACAAAGTAAAAACATGTGAATTATGAAGAGAAATATCAGTCTATTGCTTTCTTTCATGGTCTATTTTTCAGTAAAAGCCCAAACAAACACTTCCACAGATTCCATTACACAACGGAGTTTATTCCAAAAATTTAAACCCGAATTTGAGAAATACGAAAAGCAGCACGGTAATTATATTCAGACGGATAATGTAAAAATGCATTATTTGGAATGGGGAAATAAAAAAAATCCAACACTTGTCTGGATTCCAGGAACGTATAGCAATGGATATGAATTGTACGAAATAATAGATCAATTGGTCAAAATGAATCTTCATGTGATTGCCATTGACTATTATGGGCACGGGTTTACCCCAATTCCTTCAAAAAATCTTTCTGTTTATCACGTTGCAGATGACATCAAATTCCTTTTAGATAAAATGAACATCAAAAAAGCAATTATTGGAGGCTGGTCAAGAGGAGGGACCATAAGTTCTGCATTTTATGATGCTTATCCGGAAATGGTTCAGGCTCTTATCTTAGAAGATGGTGGTTCTGTAGCTTGGGACTTTCAGGCAAAGGCAGCTAATATTGGGAAAGATATTGAAGAAACCAAACAATATTATGTCAACAAAAAAGAAATGATTTTTGACAACGAGTTTGATGCTTATTGGTTTATGTATAACAATTGGGGAATAAAAGGGAAAGAAAAAGAAAAACTGAAAAAAGAAATTTTTACTTCTTATGCCCGCATCAAGAAAAATACTAACGGGAAGTATGAAATAAATCCAGGTGCAGAAGAACTTACCGGCGAAAATTCAGCAGAAGAAAATATTGCCATCATTTACACACCCTTTACTTCCAAAACAGCTTTCGGTGCTTCAACACATCAGCTAAACCCAAAAATTATTTATCGAAACCTCAATAAACCTTTACTTATTTTAGACCCTGTGAGTAAAAACGATTGGTTCGATTTTAAAGAAGAAAATGATAAGCTTACAGAAGAACATAAACCTTTTATTGTTCATAAAGTATATGAAAATACCTGGCATGGCGTAAAAGACGAACGCCCGAATGACGTAGTGAACGATATTAAAACATTCTTATTAAACAACAAGCTTATCAAATGAAATTTCGACCTTTCATAACTCTAGGTTGTAGAGTAAAGAAAATATTTAAGATAAACGTAAAGACAGTATTACCACTTTTATTGTTTACAGCCAATTTTGCTCTTGGACAAAATACAACATTAAAAAACCTGGGGTTGCTTGACAAATCGTTGAAAAAAGACAGTGTTATTGCCGAGTTTGCAGAACTCTATAATCTAACGAACACAATTCATCCAGGGCAATTTATGTTTTGCTCAAAAAATGAATTTGATAAAACCTATTTATCTTTAAAAAACTCTATAAAAACAGATCTTTCCCTTATAGAATATTATAAATTGACAGCCTCTTTAATGGCAAAAATTAAAGACGGACATACAGCTGTTGATAGGGGGCGAATTATTGGTTTACTCAATGACAGATTAGTTTTTCCATTCAGCATCTATAAAATTAGGGACAAGTATTACTTTAATAAATCATCTCAGGAAAATAAAGAATATACCGGGTTAAGAATTTTAAAAATAAATGGGAAAGACATCAATGCTGTGGTAAATGAAATGAAACAATACATTCATGTTGAAGGCAGAAATGAAACAGGATTAAATGTAAGATTCAGTAATTTTCCTTTCTATTATTTCATTTACAACCCAACAGAAAAATTTGAAATTGAATATGCAGATCGTAACAACCTTAAAATGAAAGAAATATTTAAGGGAATTACATTTAAAACCTATAGTAGTATTGCAGAAAAAACAGCACCCTTAACAACAGAGTTCCGGACAAATGATTTAGCTGTTTTAAAATTCCGTTCATTTGAAAATGGGTATAATGAAGCCGACAGAAAAATAGCAGAGAAACAGTTAGACCACTTTTTTACACAACTTGACAGTTTAAAAACTAAAAACTTAATTATCGATTTACGGGATAATAGCGGTGGCTCTGCAGATATTGCCAATTACCTTTTTTCATATATAAGCAGCACCCCTTATTACTATTTTGATTATATGGGAGCAAAATATAAAAGCGTAAAAGATTGGAAGCATTATGCTCAATATCCAGACAATATTGAAGAAATAAACCTGAACGAAACAAAACTCAAAGACGGATTGAACTGTTACACAGAAACCAACAGTACAGATTGGTGGTTTAAACTTCAACACAACAAATCCAATTTTTACAAAGGAAAGATTAGCGTTCTGATCAATGGCGGATGTTTTTCAACCACCGGGCATCTGTTAGCACTGATGAGAGAACATAAAATCGGGAAATTTTACGGGGAATATTCACAAGGAAGCAATTACAGCAATGCAGGAGGGCAGGCATTTATTTTACCGTATTCTAAAACACTGGTTTGGATCCCTACTTTTCAATACGGAATGAGAACTCCTCATTTCATCAATGATCCAAAAGGAATTAAGCCGGACGTTGAAATACAAACAGAATCAGATGATCTGAGAACCGGATTTGACAGGCAAATGGATTTTGTGATGAAGCAATACTAATTTGAGTAGATATTTAATCAGGTCTTTTATGTGAACAGAATGATTATGAAAATGTGTAAACGATTGTAAAGTGATTTTTATTTTTTAGTTTTCATGATGTCATCATACAAATGATCAACTACTTTCTCTAAAACTTCTCCAATTTCATGCTATATTTAACCATCTAAAATCTAAAACAACCTCAGCTTCAAACAATAAGAAGTTAGTGGCGATAAAACCATGATAAAATTATCAATTATGACAAAAACGAGATGGTCTCTATTCATTTTTACAATTACTGCATTATTTTCAAATAGTAATTTATTTGGACAAATAAATTCTAAAGAAGTAGATGCGCTTGTTATTAATGCAATAAAAAAGTTCAATGTTGCTGGAGCAGCCGTGGCTATTGTAAAAGATGGAAAAATCATTCATAAAAAAGGGTATGGTATAAAATCAATAGACACGAAATTACCTGTTGATGAGTATACAAATTTTGAAATAGCTTCGAATAGTAAAGCTTTCACAACAGCTGCTTTATCAATTTTAGTAGATGAAGGAAAAATCTCCTGGCAAGACCCTGTGAAAAAATACATTCCTGAATTTAAAATGTATAATGACTACGTCACTGAGAACTTCACTATAGAAGATTTGTTATGTCATCGCAGCGGACTTGGTTTGGGAGTAGGTGATTTAATGATGTTTCCGGATGGTACAGATTTTACGATCAAAGATGTTGTGAAATCTTTTCAGTATTTTACCCCTGTTTCAGGATTTAGAACACAATTTAATTATGATAACCAGCTGTACTTGGTTGCTGGGGAAGTAATTGCAAGAGTAAGTGGAATGAGCTGGGAAGCTTTTGTTCAAAAACGCATTATGGAACCTTTGCAAATGAAAAATTCGTTCAGTTCTGTCAATCAGGTAAAAGATATAAACTTAATGGCAGTCCCTCATTCTTCAGAATCAGGAACCTTAAAAAAAATATCTTTATATGGAGCAATGATTAATGGAGCAGCCGGAGGAATTGTTTCCAATGTTGATGATATGTCGAAGTGGATGCTTGTGCAATTAAACAAAGGTAAATATGGTCCTGCTTTGGATAAAGAACTCTTTACAAAAGAAAGACAAAATGAAATGTGGACCATACATACTGTGGATCACGTGAATCCTAATCCAAGATATAACCAACATTTCAATGGATATGGCTTGGGCTGGAATTTATCTGATATAAAAGGAAATCTGAGTGTATCACACACGGGTGGTTTGCCGGGAATGCTTTCTATCGTTACTATGATTCCTGATCTGAATTTGGGAATTGTTATTTTGACCAATACAGAAAACGGAGGGAGCGGTGTTTTCTCCGCAGTTAGCCAAACCATTATTGATAGTTATCTAGGGCTTAATGATTTTGGGTGGGTAGATAAATATGCAGCCTATTTTCAATCGAAAAAAAGCAGTGGAGATGAGGTTACCAAAAAAGTTTGGGAGACAGTAAGCAAAGCAAAGAATACAACCATAAAAAATGAGGATGTAATTGGGATATATGAAGATAAATGGTTTGGAAAAATTGAAATTTTCTCTAAGGGAAATCAATTGTGGTTTAAATCTTTTCGCTCACCAAAGCTAAATGGACCTATGAGTTTTTATAAGGCAAATACTTTTGCCATTCAATGGGATTATAAAGATATGAATTGTGATGCATTCGCTATGTTTAGCTTAGATGAAGAAGGCAAAGCACAAAGTATAAAGATGAAAGGGATATCACCTAATATAGATTTTAGTTTTGATTTTCAGGATCTGGATTTTCAAAAAATAAAGAACTAGTATACCTGGATTAAAAGAGTAAACTGAAACTTAATAATTATCCCAGTCACCAAAAGAAGGTGTAATTAAAAAAGAACGTGGGCAGCTAGGTCCACATTCTTTTTGATAGAGCTCCAAACTTGATTTTCCTTATATGAATATAGGTTTGAAGGATTATTAGATCATAAATTTTGTGCTGAAATTTCAAGAAATTTGTAAAAATCCAACTTGATACTGATAAGAATAAAAATGGCGCTACTTGTCTTAAAGTAGCGCCATTTAGCTTTTGGTGAGCTTGACAGGATGCTATTCAAACTCTTTTATGACTGATATAGAAATTATTTTACGTGTAATTTGTTGATAGTTAGCATTTTGTATTATACTGCTCTAGGTTGATGTTTTTTAATAAAATTGATGTAAAAGACACACTCTATTTAATGATGAACGGAGTCGTCTACGTGATTATATGTTGTGTTGTTAATTCGGCTTGAACTGAATATTGAAATTCTTTAAATAAACCTCTATTGGTTCCATTCCCATTTCTTTTCTTCTTTCGTTCACCGTTTCAGGATTTTCTAATTCATACAATTTACCATTTTCTATTTGTGAACCATATATTTGGGGGTTTCCTTCATCCATTAAAATCCTATCTTTCATCAATGCATATTGTTGTTTAGATAAGTCTCCATTTTTTACCGCTTTCTCTATTTGTGGAAAATACTTTTTTCTGATTTCTTTAGTAGTATGTTGCAGTCCCAACCAGATTGCATCCATTTGTTTTTGACTCACTTCCTTTAATGTTGGCATACCACACTTTTCAATAATGCTAATCACTAATTCTTGATTCCTATGGTCTTCTTTAGCGTATTTGATGAGTTCATTTGATTTTCTAATCCTTTGGTCACTTTCTAAAACTTCGCTCAAGATTTGACGTTTTTTGCTGCAATCGACTTCAATAATATCTACTGAACCTACATAGACAAATTTATCCCTATTCATATAAAGGAATATTGATATCATTAAAACAAGAGCGGCTAATATGCTAAATAATATTTTTTTTATTTTCATGTTTATTTCATATTCCAAAATAGATTGGCCATTTTGGTTAAAAATTAATTGTAAAAATAGAAATTATTTTTAAGTGTCGGAATAAAATAGGTAAAGATGAACAGTATTGTTATCCAAACAGAGGTTTTTGCGCATCACAGCAAATGTTTTTTTATGGCTACAAAATTCATGTGGTTTGTTCTGTGAACGGTGTTTTTCAAAGTATAGCCCTAAGTCCGGCATCTATTCATGATATTCCCTGCTGTGCAAAGTCTCCTGACTTTGAGCTCGTAAATAAGGCTGCTTTTTTTAACTTGCTCCGAAGTCAGGAGACTTCGGAGAGTGAGGATATTTTTAATTTCCGATTTGTAAATTCTCCCGACTTTGAGCGGTAATTAAGACTATTTTCTTTAAAATTGTTTCAAAGTCAGGAAAAATTCATAAAGATTTTAAATGAATGATTGTAAATCAATGATATTGTCTTGCCCAAACCATTTTTTTATGTTTTCGAGTGCTGCATCATCAATTTTAGATAGCATCAACACAACTAAATTCTCTTTTGCTCTAGAACATTCTACATAAAAAAGGTTTCGTGTACGTAATTTTCTTTCTGGTTTTTCTTCTGAGTCATTAAAAAAATTATTGAAGTTATATTCTTGTTTCCACTCGGTATCATCAATTACAGTTAAAACGTTTCTATATTCGTCACCTTTGGTTCCGTGCTTGGTAGAAAAGACAGTTTCATTTTGTATATGTTTCCAGAAATTTAAAATTTCTTTATAAGGTAGATTTATAAAGGCTTCATAGAATTTTTTGTCTTTTTCAATTTTTTCTTTATTGTCTTGGTCTAATTCTTCTGAATTTTGATGTATCCTTTTTAAATATTCATCCAAAGAATTTGATGAAATTATTCCTTTATCTAAAACAGTTTTTAAAACTTCTTTGATTGTTCTTGTTCCTCTATTATTATTTAAATCATCTAAAGTTTCAGATATTATTTTCTTTTTATAATGTTTAAATTCACTTAATAGAGTGCCATTTTTTTTAATAAATCTAATTACTTCATTATGGTTGTTCTGATTCCAGTAAATTAATAAATGCTCTAATCCAACTGGTCTTTCCTGCGAGTTTTTCTTATCAACATAACCAGCAACTAATCTTATAAGAATATGATTTCTGTCTAAAAGCCGTTCTTTAACAGACTGTGTGAATCTTTGAGAAAATAATTTATAAAGATTCGAAAACCCTGCTCTTTCTGCTATACGACTATTTGCTAGAACTAGAATTTTGTCTGATTCTGTATTAAAAACCCATCCTTGCTCTATTAATTTATTTACAACTTTATCATAGAAATCATTTTTGAAACTTTTTAATGAATTTTCAAATTCAGTTACTTTTTGCTTTTCTCCTTTTTCAGGATGATTTTTCCAATAAAGAAATTTAACTGAACCTTGTATTTTTTTTTGAGGCTTCTGTTCAATATTTGTTCTGAAGCTATTTAGCAACTTTACAACTTCTTTTGAAGATCTATAATTTTCTTCTTTTTTAATTAATACTAAAGTTTTATTCTCTCCTGCGTAATAGTTTTCCAGATTCCCAACACCTGTATCATAAATTTTTTGATGAGAATCCCCATAGAAACCTAATACAATAGATTTTTCATTCCTTTTTAATAAGAAATCTATTAGAGTTTGTACTGTATCTAAAGACGTATCTTGATATTCGTCTATAAAAATATATGGATGTTTTTGAGCTACAATTGATGTTAGTAGAGAGTAATTTTCAAAAAGCATTTTAGCCAATTCGATAACATCATCATGATGTAACTCTCCATTTTCAAAATCACGGTAAGAGGAGTCATTATAAGATACTGTTTCAATATTACTAACTCGGTCTTTTAAGTTTTTAACATACTTAGACGTTTTATCATTATCAATGTCTTCTTGATATCTTATTTCGTTGAGTTTACATAATTCAATTTTAAGTTGTTTTTGGAATTGTTTTATAGATTGCCATAAAAATTCGTGAATTGTATATACATTAACCAAATCATTAAATTCAATTCTTTTGATAATTTCATTCTTAGCTACATTGGTATATGTAATACAGATAATACTTTGATTATTCAAGTTCAAAGTATCACCTTGTAATTCAATTAAATGATTTAATGTTTGGATTAATAAATATGTCTTACCTGAACCAGCACCAGCTTCAACAACAAAACTTGATTTTTTATCAATACATTCTTTTACTTCGTCAAATGCTACCATTCTAGTCAATTTTTGTAATTTCCATGTGATCATTTTTTGCTAACCATTCCAAACCTTCTTTAATATATTTGGGGACTTTCCATTCAAGCTTAGTTAAATTTTCATCAAAAGTCATCAAATCGAAAGTGAAATCTGTTTTTTGTTTAGAAGATGGGTCTACTTCTGATTGATCTTTTTCAGTATCCATATAAATTAAGTCATCTAAATTTCTAAGTTTTTGATAAGAAAAAGATTTATACACATTTACCTCTACGTCTTCTTCAAAAGAATATTTACTTTTAAAAAATATTTGATTGCAATTAACAATTGCATTTTCCAAGCTTCTTGCAACAAATTTTTCATTATCTTCAGCAATTTGGAAAGCGACTCTAATGGTTTTGGATTCATCTAATTTTTCTTCATAAGCTAAAGCTAATAGTTCTGAAATTTTCGTTTTCTTAGGAAGCCATATAGATAATGTTGAATTACTTGTATTTGCATCAGCTTTTAATACATGACAGGACTTACCTGTGATAGAATCAACAGAATCTATATCAGTTATAACAAGAACTTTTGTATTTAGAAATTTAAAAAACTCTTTAAATTTATGAGTATAAGCTCCTCCTACTTCAATAATTGAAACATATTCATTTTCCAATTCTTTAGCAACTTTCTTTATAAACAAAGGCATCAAAAGTTTTTCGGTGATACCTTCAACCATAATTACCTTATCTGCAAAAAATAAATCACATTTGTTTAAGTTTAAATATTGTTTCAAAAATCTAAAGGTATCTTTATTAGTTTCTCTATGCTTAAAGTCATTAAAATCCTTAACCTCGACAATATTTTTATTGTCCTTTTTGAATTTGTTGAAATATCTAATTCTCTCAAAACTCCTTTTCACATTTAGACCTGCTTCAGCAATCATATGAGAAGAATGAGTGCTGACAATTAATTGCACTTGTACTTTGTCTTCTGATAAAGTTTTTTCAATAGTTTCTCTCACCTGTTCAACAAATACTTGTTGCATCTGTGGATGTAAATGCGCTTCTGGTTCTTCAAGAAGAATGGTTAAGATTTCAGTTTCATGCTTCGCTTTATTTTTTTTAAAATTTTCGATAAAGGAAACAATTTTTAAAACCAAAAAAATTAGATTACTATATCCTAATCCATTATAGTTTTCAGGAAGTTCAATATCACCATTTTTGTAAAAATATTTTATATTATTTTTTATGATGCTCTCTGGGTCAAATTTAGATTTTAGTATTATTTCAGGAATATTTATTTCCTTATCAACCCCGAATGATTTAAGCTTTTCTAGAATTTTTTCAAGGACTTTTTCATATTTTTCATCCAATTCGGTAGATACATTTTTTAAAGTATTCTTAAGTGCCTCGACATCAGCATCCTGATCACCATGAACATTTTGATAATAATCCGAAAATCCAACTGCTAATGATCTATTTCTATCTGTCTTAATGTCATCTAATTTTCTAGATGCTTGAATACTTTCAAAATATAAAACTTTTGAAATTCTACTTAAAACATTATCTTCTATTAAGTTATCTCCTCCAAAAAGACGTGTGGAATAATATCCAGTAATATTTTCATTTAACCATTCAATTAATCTTATGTCTTGATTTACTCTGTTATGAAATGTTTTAAACAGATTAATTGTATCACTAGGTTCATGTTTAAAGAGTATTGTTGCTTCTGTTTTTGAATCGTCTAAATCAGATATAAAGTCGCTTATATTTATTAGAGAATCTTCATTTTTATTATACTCAATTTTTATTTCTAGTGTAATTCTGGGAATATTTAAGATAATTTCCTTTTCCAGTCGATCTCGTTCAACTTCGTCGACTTCAACAAGTAATTCATCTTTAAATTTTTTGTAGCAATTTTCAAAAATTTCATAACTATTTTGAGAAAAATCGTGAAAGGAAATTTTATATTTTCCTCCTAGAAATAAGTTAATGATTTCAAAAAGAGAAGTTTTTCCAGTGTTATTTTTTCCAACAATTAATGTTATATCATCTTCTATATTTATTGAAATGTTATCTAATAAACGAAAGTTGGTGACTGAAATTTTAGTTATTTTCATGTTTAAATATTGTGGAAATAGTTTTTAGTATTTTATAAAACATAAAAATAGTAAAAAGCCAAAAAATCTCATTACGGATTTCCATAAAAATAAGAAATCCCAACTCTCATCAGGATTTTATTTGTTTATTTTTCTAAAAAACTCTTCTAGAGTAATTTCTTTCTTTCGACAAATTTTTGCTAGAGTTTTTATAGACATATTGTACTCGGTTTTTGCAGTTCCTAGGGCAATATTTTTAATTTTCCTAACAGTACTTTCTTCAATGTCACATTTAGATGCAAAGTCTCTCTGCGATTTTGCTTTCGAAACCCAGTTTGTGTAAATGTATTTGCAGATGGCAATAGTTACTTCGTTTTCTTCGTCCATTAAAACAAATTACGAGAAAGGTGAAAAAAATAATGCGGTTTTCTGTGCGCAATAATGAAAAATAGTATTATATTTGTCCAATAAGCTACAAAAAAGGTAGCTTTGCGATACTTCAAAGAATAATAGAAGCTATTGCTTAGAATCTTGTACTAGAAAACTGGTAATTTTTAAACACACAAGACGATAAGCAGGAAGCTCACGACCTAGGCGTGGGCTCTCTTATCTGTGTGTTGGGTATACCAGTACCTCTAGTTCAGATATTGTAGAGTCTCATGCCGTTTTTATTTCATGCTGTTCTGCTTTTCTACAATCATCTTTTTCTAAGCTGCTTCATTATATAAAGTATCATGATAGGGTACAGTGGAGTGTACAATCCATTGCGGCTTCAGGGCTTTCACGGGAACACAGATTTTATTTCTATTCATCATTTACCATACAATTCAGCGTACATCGGTAGGCTGATGGTTTCATGCATTCTAAAAATACAAACAAATGAAAAAAAACATTAAGAAAAATGAAGGATTTAAGTAAAAAACTTGTTTAAACTTTTTAAGCTTAACCACAAAAGTCACAAAAGCTATTTGTGCAGATTTAAGATATAATAAAAGTTCTCAAAAGAATAAAAATCAAAGATTTTTAAAGGCTTATGTGAACTTCTATGCGCAAAGTAATTAAACTTAAAAATTACTAAAGTGTTTAAAATAAATCTTTTGTGACTTTTGTGGTTTAAAAAAATAACTTCAGCTATGATCTTAACTATTCTTAATCGCTTAAAAACCTTAATGGTTCAAATAAAAGCACTGCTCAAAATAAAAAATAGGGGTTGTGTAGATCTAACTATTTAAACAGGCTGATAAATATCTGCGTTATCTGCAAAATCAGCGAGAAATTATAAAAAAGCATAGTAGACCATAACATAAAAAATACAAACAATGAAAAAGATAAAAACAGATTTCAATCCCCGGTTTCGGGCAGGGAAGAAACGCTCAGGGGTACAGCTGATGGAAACTTTCTTTCAATTCAATGAGCTGGATATTTCCAAAGAAAGGCTCAGTAACATAATGAATTATGCCGTAAAGAGGAATAGCTGGATCAATGAAGATCCGGCGGAGATATTTGAGTTTTACCAATCGATGAGGTCGTTCATCCGGGCAGGCTATCTCATCATGCTGAAGGACAGAAAATGGACTGTATATACCAAGAATGAAAAGATTTCTCCGTGGGTTCTTGGCTTGCTTTCGGAGAAGGAATATCGGAATCCACTGCTGGTTTTCAAAAAAGCATTCAGGGAATACACCCTCAAAGAATTTGATTATTTTATGTCTGGCATCGTCTATTTCTCAATGGGTGTCTATAAAAATCTCCCGGAAAGGAATATCGTGATGCCCTACATTCATACCGTTAAAATGCTGGATGCCGCTCACCTTATTCTTCAGAGAAGGAGAGAAAAGAAAATGACCGGCACTCATTCAGGGTAAAAAGATTAATAAAATAAAAAATCGTTACTTTTTTAAGCAACGATTTTTTTTTATTGGTGGCGAAACAAGCGTATCTTCAAACACGTATTGTTAAAATTCCATGATTGAGTCTAATCCTCTTCGTAACCCTTTGAAAGTATCAATATTTTTGATGGCAAGAAGTACTCCTTTTACATAGGGCTCCGCACTTTCTCCGGAATCATGTCTTAGTATTAATTTTTCTCCTTTGAGTCCAAAAATAGTTTCAACGCCGAGCGTGTGACCTGGCAAACGAACAGAATGAACCTGTATCCCGTTTATTGTTGCACCTCTTGTTTCTTTATTTCCTATGGTATCATCTATGGCTACAGAGAGTTCAGGCTTTTGAACTTTAGAAAGACGATAAGCCAGTTCTGCTACTGTTCCGCTTGGTGCATCAATTTTTTTAGCATCCGCATAGTCAATGATCTCGTAGTGAGGGATATATTTTGCGGCCATTTCAGCAAACTTTTGCAATAAAACAACAGTGAGTGCAAAGTTCCCAGCAGCAAGAACAGAAGTGTTATTTTCATTGGCAATACGTTCTATTTCTTCGTAATCTTTATCTGTAAGCCCTGAAGTTCCAATGATGACTTTTTTGCCTTTTTGCAAAGCAGTGAGGATATTATGCTTCGCGATCACCGGTTTGGTAAAATCTACAAGAATATCAAATTCTACATTTTCTATTGCATCTTCTATAGATTTAAACAATGGTATATTGTTGTCCGATTTTAATGACAGAATCTCTGACAGATTTTTCCCATCTTGAGATAAAGAAAGTCCGCCTGTTAATATCATTTCGTTATTATTAAATATTGCTCTGCTAATTTCAGAACCCGCCCATCCGGTGGCTCCCGCAACAAAAACTTTTTTCATAATATTATTTTTTATGTATTGAATGTTATTTTTACTATTAATCTATCTCAAAGATAGCTTGAATTTCAACAGATAAGTTTCCAAGTATTGAATATATAACTTCCTATGCCTTTCCCTTTGAGGAATTTTTATCTTTTAACAGTAAATACTTACTATAAACTCATCTAATTATAGAAAAGTAGGAGGTGTATCTATTTTGTAATACAAATTTACAATTGGCGTTTTTATTAAATTTGCCAGAAATGTTATATAAAACGCCAAAATAAAATGGGAGTATTAGAAAAAAGGTGAGTCTGATGATGAAATTAATATGGCTCCTCATATCTCATGTATGGTAAGAGAAAGGCTGACAGATGATGGCTATGATCGTACTAACCCAAAGATATCAGTCGACTTATGTTGAAGAGGGGAGCCGTATTTTCACATTGAAAATAAAATCTATTTGGTTCCACAAATTACTTAATTTGGATCCTTCAGGCAAAAGAAATAAGCCTTCAGCTATTTATGCTGTAGATAGGTTTGTAAAGTGTTTTGTTTGTTTTTAATTGATAGATTTTCAATTGTTTATATTAATATTGGTTTTGCTGTGAGCTAAACTAGATGCAGTATTCTTATTGAAAAGTAGCATATTATTTGTTGCTCTTTAAAAAAAGAAGAAAATGGAAAAAGCAGCTAAAAAAAAGATTCGTCCCTTACAGCAACAAAACCGACCGGGATCAGAAACAAATATGAATCCGGTTCCGGAGACAGCACCATTGAAATATCCGAAAGAAGGGAAATTAAAAAATAAGGTAGCATTAATTACTGGAGGAGACAGTGGAATAGGAAAGGCGGTAGCTTTATTGTTTGCAAAAGAAGGAGCTGATATTATTATTGCTTATCTAAGCGAAACAAAAGATGCCAAACAGACTCAAAAAGAAGTGGAAGCATTCTCCAGAACATGTACTTTGATTAAAGGAGATTTAGGAAAAGAAAACCATTGCAAAAAAGTAATTCAAAACAGTATTAAAATTCATAAGAAAATTGATATCATAGTCAATAATGCAGGGCTCCATTGGGAAGCAGAATCTATTGAAAAAATTAGCACAGAACAATTGCTAACAACTTTTCAAAATAATTTTTTCTCCTATTTCTGGATTACAAAATATGCAATGCCCTATCTTAAAAAAGGAGCAAGCATTATAAACACTTCTTCAGTTACTGCTTACAGAGGAAGTCCCAAACTGATCGATTACTCCGCAACCAAAGGAGCCATCATTTCCTTCACCCGAAGTTTATCTGCAAACCTTATTGAAAAAGGAATCCGAGTAAATGCTGTGGCACCGGGACCGGTTTGGACCCCATTAATTGCATCCTCATTTAAGCCTAAAAAAAATTCTGAGTTTGGAAGTGATTCACCTATGAAACGAGCAGGAATGCCCAACGAAATTGCACCTTGTTTTTTGTTTTTAGCCTGTGATGACTCACGTTTTATCAGTGGTCAGGTTCTGCATCCTAATGGTGGAGAAATTGTAAACGGCTAAATTGTTAAAGCCAATTTTTCAGGTAAGATAGTATGCTTCCTATTTCTTTCAAGATAAAAGCTCTGGAAGATAACTTATGATCGTAATCATAAATTTTGATATTGTCTTTATCTATTTTTGAGGCTCAATAAAGAAACGTTATTGTTGAATTAGTCAACGTTTGCATAACTATCCGGAATGCAATTTTAATGTTTTCGTTTTATATAAATTAATAATAAAACTTTTAGCCTTCAAAAATGATATTTAATGAAGAACTTTTGCTTTCATTAGGAGCAGAAATGCAGACTTATAAAGCAAATGAGGTAATATTCACAGAGGGTGGACAGCCTAATTATTTTTATCAAATAATACACGGAAGCGTAAAACTGAATAATTACCATGAAGATGGAAGAGAATTTATTCATAGTGTTCCCTTCAAAGGGCATTGTTTCGGAGAAACGTTTTTATTTTCGGAAGTTCCATATCCTATCAATGCTATTGCTTTGGAAGATTCAGATATTCTGAGACTTCCCAAACTGAAATTTCTGGCTTTTTTAAAAAAATGTCCCAAGTCTTTATGGGAGTTGTATGAATATACTGCGGAGAGAATGTATTATAGGTATATTATGCTTAATAATCTTTCGGTAAGCAATCCCTTGTATCGGGTGAGACAATTGATGGATTGTTTGAAAACCTATCATCAGTATAAAGAACCTTTTTCTTATCAGATCCCGTTTACAAGACAGCAATTAGCTTCATTAACTGGGCTAAGAATCGAGACTGTAATACGGGTGGTAAAAAAAATGGAAAAGCAAAAAATGGTAAAAATAGAGTTGGGTAAAATATTCTATTAGCTTTTCAGAATTATAGTGTTTGAGATTTGATTATCTTTATTTTGAATGTTGTTTTTATGATCAGTATCATAAGATAAAGGGAAAATAATGAATTAAATTTGTAAATCACACCGCAAAATTTATTATTATGAAATCAGTATTGTTTCAGCCCTACCTTTAAGCATACTGCTGAGTCTTACATCCTAACCTTTATTTTATCTACGTTTTATAACTTGATCTAATTTGTTGAATTATATTGAGTTATCTGATTTGTTGATTTAGATGTTTTTGATAAAGGGAGCTAATGATGAGCTGACAACAATATACTTTTTATGTTTTTCCTTTTTTAATGATTTAACTTTAATTAACAGCATGAAGGTTTAATATTTGTACTCATATCTATAAGTTACCGGTAATATTTTTTATTAAACGTCAGAAAACATTAAAAAAAATAATTATGGTTATTAAAGAAAATTTGTTGTATGCAATGGGAGCCAGTACTAATATGTATTCAGCGGGAGAAACGATTTTTTCAGAAGGAGCCTGGCCAGCATTTTATTACCAGATTATAAAAGGAGAAGCAAAACTGAACAATTACAATGAAGAAGGAAAAGAAACCATACAGATTATCATAGAAGATGGTCAGAGTATCGGAGAATCTTTATTGTTTATGGAGAAGCCTTATCCTATGAATGCGGTTGCAATCACTGAATGTGAAATAGTAAAACTTCCGCGAAAGGCATTTCTCAATTTATTGAGAGAAGATGCTGAAATTTCTTATGAAATGAATAAATGTCTCTCTCAAAGACTTTATTTTAAACTGATTATGACTCAGAACCTTTCCTCCCAAAGCCCTATGCTAAAACTTATGGCACTTATGGATTATCTGAAAAGCTTTGCAAAAGATCAGCAGCAATATTCTTTTAAAGTTCCTCTAACAAGACAGCAGATGGCGGGGCTTACCGGTCTTTGCGTAGAAACTACAATACGAACCATCAAAGGAATGGAAAGAGCGCTGATGCTGAGGATAGAAGATCGTAAAATTATGTATTAAAACTTTTCGTCACCAAAAAACTTTATTTTAAACTAGAGACCATGAAGACAAAAAGTTGTATGAACATAGAAGAGTCGCTTTTGTATTCATCGGGTGCAGACTTGAAAACCTTTAAAAAAGGAGAAATGGTCTTTAGAGAAGGAGACCAGGTTTTATATTACTTTCAGATTGTGGAAGGAAAAATGAAGCTTAATACTTATAATGAAGAAGGCAAAGAGTTTATTCATAATATTCTTGGGAAAAAGCAGAGTTTTGGCGATTCCCTTCTTTTTTTGGATAAGCAATATCCTATGAATGCAATCTGCTTATCTCCAACAGAAATCATAAGACTTCCAAAAAACAACTTTATGAAATTGCTGGAAAAATATCCGCATATTTCAATGGAAATGAATCATTGTTTGTCCCAGCGGTTATATTATAAGCTGGTGATGATGCAGAATATGGCTTCACTAAACCCTTCCGTAAGATTAAAAGGCTTATTGGACTATCTCAGAAGTTTTCATGATGAGGACTGTGAGCATTGCTTCCCCGTAGAGCTTACCAGACAACAGATTGCCAATTTGGTAGGTCTCCGCGTAGAGACAGTGATCAGAGCCTTGAAAAAAATGGAACAGGAAGGTAAAATTAAAATAGAAAACAGAAAAATTCTATACTAATAATCATTCAATATGACTGGAGTCATAAATAAGTGAAATATAAAGCTGTACATTTGAATTACAAATTATTCTAAATCCCGTTTGGGGGATCATTTTACGAAGCAGTGCTTCGGCGTTCAATATCAAATAAACTTAACTGATTGCTGTCTAATACTAGTCACGGCCAGCAATAGACATCACTAAATATTAATTATAAAAATTCAGTTATGAACACTAGAAATTCAAAAAATCGAAGTTCAAGAGGACGCTCATCCAGTAATCTTGAAGAAGTATATCAATTAGGGTATGACCATGGATATAACGATGCATCAAGAGATGAAGATTATGATGATGACTTTGCAGAATATGAAGATTATTTTGACGAAGATGATGATGACGATGACAATTATCATAATAGTTATGACAATGATTATGACGACGAGGATTATGATGACGACGAGGATGATGACGATTACGACGATAATAGACGCCGTGGCAGAGGAAATAGCGGAAACCAACAAAGAGACAGCCAGGGAAGATTTACTTCTGGCGGAGGAGGTAGCTCCCGTGGACGTTCTAATTCCGGTTCGGGATCAAGATCAGATAACAGAGGCAGGTCTTCCGGCAATTCAAATTCCGGCTCTGGTTCAGGAAGATCAGGAAATGGAAGAAATTCTAATTCAAGATCCGAAAGCAGCAATAGTTCCGGCAGAAGCTCTAATTCAGGCTCAGGCACATCAAAAAGAGGATTTGCTTCAATGAGTAAAGCAGAACGTACAAGAATCGCAAGAATGGGTGGACAGGCATCCCACGGAGGTGGAAGAAGCTCAGGCCGTTCAGGATTCGGAGGCAGACGTAATTCATAATTCTTTTTCCTGGATTACCTCTTTAAATATTTATAAAGGGGTAATCTTTTTCAAAATAAACACCATTCACACCATGCCCAATAAAATATTAGAAACGAACAGTACTGTTCCTGCTGCCAAGAAAGGTACGGGAGATAAGTCAACCATCAACAAAGATGAGATGAAGAATGCTCCGCTTCACAAATTCTTCGTGAGTGCCCTGAAAGATATTTACTATGCGGAAAATGCCATTCTTGAAGCATTGGAAAAGATGCAGGAAGCCGCTACAACAGAAGAACTGAAGGATGCTTTTGAAGATCATCATCTTCAGACCCAAAAACACGTTAAGCGTCTGGAAAAAGTCTTCCAGCTCGTTGACGAAAAGCCTGAAAAGAAGGAATGTAAAGCCATTAAAGGAATCATCGAAGAAGGTGAAGAGGTTATCAAATCAACAGAAGATGGTTCTGCAACAAGAGACGTAGCATTAATTATTGCCGCACAAAAAGTAGAACACTACGAAATTGCCACTTACGGCGGGTTGGCTCAGCTAGCCATAACGATGGGGCATGACAAGGCTGCGGATCTTCTTGAAAGAACCCTTCAGGAAGAAGAAGATACAGATTCTCATCTTACGGATATTGCGGAGACATCCATCAATTTTGATGCAGAACAAGAAGACTAAACTATGCAATGAGCCATGTAGTCTTTTCTACGTGGCTTATTTTAATCATGAAATCAAAATATATGGACTGTCAGAAAATTGTAAAAACACTGAAACACACTGATTTTGTAAAAGTATCCCATACAGGAAAGTGTTTCGAGGATGGAGCTGCAATTTATGCCAAAGAGATCAGAGAAAATATCTTCCTTTTATTTATCATTCTGAAAGATATTGATATCGAAAATATACAGGCATTAATTGCTCATTTCGACTGTTTCAGCAGTATTGGATTAAAAGAACCGGAACAGATCATGTTTTATTTATCCATAAAAGATAAAAATGACCTTCATTATTTTGAACAATATCTGAGAGCTTCCCATAACTAATACCATTTTTTAAATATGACATTTGAAAACGACGCTTTGCAACATTCCGGGTTAAATGACAAAAACAATGCAATAGAGAATGAGTCTCTGTTTCCGCCTATCATCAACTCTTACGGAGTTACAGCTTTTCTGATCAAATCATTGGAAAAGATTAAAAACAATGCTACCTGTGAAGTTCTGAAAGGAGTAATAGATACTTATCTGGAAGAATATATACTTAATATCCGTGAGTTTCATTCTAAAAACACAACAGAAACTACAGATATGGATGCTGAAATAAGATTTGAATCCCCAGCCTTTACTTTGTACGCTAAAACAGCCTATTATAAAGTTTTGAAAGAAGAAGAGTATATCAACAGCCTTCTTAAAATTCTGGAAAGCAAAGCAGATTAGTGCCGCAGTATTCCCTTATTAACTGCTTTAACAATATACCAACCACAAAAAGATTATGAATATGAAAACCAATGAACCTAATCAAAAAGCAGAGCAGCTGGATGTACACAGTACTTCCAATGAAAATGAAAAGCTCACCACTAATCAGGGATTAAAAATCAATAACAACCAGGATTCTTTAAAAGCAGGAGAGCGTGGGCCTTCTTTGCTGGAAGACTTTATTCTGAGAGAAAAAATTACCCATTTTGATCATGAAAGAATTCCTGAAAGAGTTGTTCATGCAAGAGGTTCCGGAGCTCATGGTGTTTTTAAACTTAACAAAAGTCTTGTAGGCTACACCAAAGCCAGATTTTTAACAGAGCTTGGAAAAGAAACTCCGGTTTTCGTGAGATTTTCAACCGTTACGGGAAGTAAAGGAAGTACGGACCTGGCAAGAGATGTAAGAGGTTTTGCTATAAAATTTTATACTGAAGAAGGAAACTATGACCTTGTAGCCAATAATATGCCTGTATTTTTTATTCAGGATGCCATCAAATTTCCAGATCTGATACACGCTGTAAAACCGGAACCCGATAATGAAATTCCACAGGCTGCTTCCGCCCACGATACATTTTGGGACTTTATTTCACTCATGCCCGAAAGTATGCACATGATTATGTGGGTAATGAGTGATAGAGCCATTCCTAGGAGCCTCAGAATGATGGAAGGTTTTGGTGTACATTCTTTTAAATTCATCAATGAAGAAGGAAAAGTTCATTTTGTGAAATTTCATTTTAAACCCAGATTGGGAGTGCATTCCGTAGCCTGGAATGAAGCCCAGATTCTTTCAGGAGTAGATTCTGATTTTCATAAAAGAGACCTATGGGAAGCCATCGAAAATGGTGATTATCCTGAATGGGATTTCGGAGTACAGCTGATCCCTGAAGAAGATGAACATCAATTTGATTTTGATCTTCTTGATCCTACCAAATTGATCCCTGAAGAAGAAGTTCCTGTAGAAATCGTTGGAACTTTAACGCTTAACAGAAATCCGGATAATTTCTTTGCAGAAACAGAACAGGTTGCTTTTCATCCGGGACATATTATTCCTGGAATTGATTTTACCAATGATCCACTTCTGCAAGGAAGACTGTTTTCATATACAGATACTCAGCTTTCTAGACTGGGATCTCCTAATTTTCATGAAATACCCATCAACAGATCAATCAATACCATTCATAACAACCAGCGAGATGGTCATATGAGGCAGCAGATTGTCAAGGGAAAAAGCAGTTATGAGCCAAATTCTATCGGAGGAGGCTGCCCTTTTCAGGCTATGATGTCTGAAGGTGGATTTGCTTCCCAGCAGGAAAGAATTTCCGGAGAGAAAGTGAGAGAAAGAAGTAAAAGTTTTGTAGATCATTATTCACAGGCTAAACTATTTTACAACAGCCAGTCAACACCAGAAAAATTACACTTGCAGAATGCTCTGATTTTTGAATTGTCTAAAGTCACACGTCCTGAAATCAGAGAAAGAATGGTAGGGCAATTGGGGTACGTTGATA
This sequence comes from Chryseobacterium artocarpi, assembly GCF_001684975.1. GTDB lineage: Bacteria > Bacteroidota > Bacteroidia > Flavobacteriales > Weeksellaceae > Chryseobacterium > Chryseobacterium artocarpi. The sequence goes on from NZ_MAYH01000001.1 coordinate 526,303, forward strand.
TGTTCCTTGCATGGAGAGTAGCAGAAAAAGTAGGTGTGGAAGTTAAAAAACTGGAATGGCCTAATCAGAGCCTGCCGGCAGACAGCAATATTATTGAGCTTCAGAGTGAGGAAAGAGAACCCAAAATAAAAATTTCCGAAGCTCTGAGTATGCAGAATACAGTTAAAAATACGATTCAAAGCAGAAAGATTGGGTTTATCATTGCTGGAGGGGTAGATGCCGGAGCGATTAATGATTTGAAAGTAAAACTAGAAGGAGAAGGGGCGAGGGTGGAACTTATTGCTCCGAGTTTAGCGCCTGTGCGAACCAACGATGGCTCAACGTTACTTCCGAAACATTCGCTGACGAGTACGGCAAGTGTTTGCTTTGATGCTTTATACATTGCAGGAGGTGAAGACGCTGTTAAAGAATTATTAATCCCGGAAAACAGACATTTAGTGCTACATTTTATCAATGAAGCCTATAAACATTGTAAAGCCATTTATTTCGGGACAGATACTCAGGTGCTTTATCATAATTCCAATGTATCAGCGAAACAGCATGACGACCCGGGAATTATAACATGGGAAGACGGAGACCAGACAGGTAAATTCATTAACGCAATAGCCAAACACAGAGTTTGGGACCATGAAATGGAAAGAAACGCTTAAATCATACACATCCTTCATGCCACACACAATCACTTTAAGTATTTTAATATGAAAGCAATACTGCAATTTATTCATTCAGCAGCTTTTTTAAGCTTTCTTTTTTTAACCTCATTAAAAATATACTATTATGGATTTTCAACAGAATCTTCTTGAATATATAAGCCAGTCACTTATGACCATCGGTGAGAGCATTTCCATTGCAGAAAGTGTTACGTCAGGATGTTTGCAGCTGGCTTTTTCGCAGATGCCCAATGCTTCAATGTTCTATAAAGGAGGAATGACAACCTATTCCTTACCTGAAAAAGTGAGACTGCTAAAGGTCAACAGGAAGGAAGCAGAAGAATGCGACTGTGTTTCTGAAAATATTGCAGAAACAATGGCATTGAATGTAGCAGAATTGTATGAATCTGACTGGGCTATTGCCACAACAGGCTATTGTACACCCATCAGGAATTCCGGTTATAAAATTTTCGCTTATTTCTCATTTTCCTATAAAGGTGAGGTTATTCTGACTAAAAAACTGGAACTGCATCCTAAAACCCAGGCTCTGAATGCTCAGCTATACTATACCGAATTTATTCTGGGGTGTTTTAAAAGCGAATTAAACAGACTTTTAATCTTAAAATAAAATCTGTGGATGAAGCAATCAATTAAAAGAGTTTGAAATGGGAAAATTAGACACCAGATCTGTTTTGATTACCGGAGCCGACAGCGGAATCGGTAAAGCTGTAGCACTTCTTTTTGCATTGGAAGGAGCAGATATTGCCATTATTTATCATTCGAGTGATAACGATGCTGAAAAAACGAAAAGAGAAATTGAAAGCCTAAATAGAAAATGCATCATATTTCAAGGTGATATCAATGATTATGATTTTTGTGAAAAAACGGTAAAAGAAGTTATTTCAGGATTTGGAAAAATTGATATTCTTGTCAATAATGCCGGAGTTCAGTTTTCTGCAGACAGTATTGAACAGCTTGAAGAAAAAAACATCAGACAGACCTTTGATTCTAATATTGTGGGAATGATTCTATTAACGAAAGTCGTATTTCCCTATCTGAAAGAAGGAAGCTGCGTGATCAATACCACCTCGGTTTCTGCCTATCAGGGGCATCCTGAACTCCTTGATTATTCTGCAACAAAAGGAGCTATTGTTTCTTTTACCCGTTCATTGGCATTACAGGCTAAACCAAAAGGAATCCGTATTAACGCCGTTGCTCCAGGACCTGTGGCTACACCACTTACTGAAGAAACATTTGATGAAAAAGAAGAAAACCCTAACATACCTCCTTTGGAAAGAAATGCAACTCCGGAAGAAATAGCCTTCAGTTTTCTGTTTCTGGCGGGTTCAGATGCCTCACAAATAACAGGACAGGTACTTCATCCCAATGGCGGATTGATTGTAAATGGTTAAAAAGTAACCCATCAAAATATTTAAAATATTAAAACAACAGCATTTATTTTAGGAGTCCTCAGCTTATTTGCTTTTGCTTGGAGCAGAGGTAATTATCTGTCAGTTTTAAAGCCGAAAAATAGGTCACACACAAGTTAGGATCTCTTGAATAGACATCGGTACACCCTACGACGAAAATTAAAAATGAAACCTATGAAACCTAAAGAAATGTTCGGTCTTCCCATTCAGAAGAAAGGAAGTTACCACGACACAGAATCTAAGAAAAAGTATGTTGCCCCTGAGCGTGTTGATCAGGTTTTCAACAAACTTAGAGAAAGACTTATGTTAATCAACAATTGGAAAAGCTACTGTGGTGAAGGGTTTGCAGATTTTAAACTTTTCGACTCGAAGGGTGAAATGATTAATAGATATCCTTTAATCGGAGATTATATCAGGATAGATATTCCTGGACCAGGAACCGTAGAAGCTAAGGGGTTTGACTGGGTTGAAATTGTGGATCTGTTTGAAGAGCAAACCCATGGTATTTGTCTTGATTTTGTAATGATGACTTGCAGACCTTCGAAAAGCCCTCAGGATAAGACCTCTGAACATATAGTACATTTTTATTCTGATCAGGCTACCTCTACATTTGGAATCTTTAAAGGAAGAGACTTTATTCAGGCAGGAATATACGGGAGAAATGAAACACCTAATATGGATGCTCAGTTTTTAGACAAAGCCAGAAACCTGTTGATTGCAGCCGGTGGAATGATTGGGGTGTCAAAAATTGAATGGAAAACACTGGTGAATGGTTTGTTGGATTTTTAATGATTTGAAAATAAAGGTGTTAAAGAATTTATAAAAATATCCCAATAAATACTATTTAGATCAATTTGGAAAAGGTTTTGTACTCTAACAGCTAAAAACAAAAAAATATGAGAGCGATCTGGAATGGAGCAATAGGTTTTGGATTGGTGAATATACCGATCAAGCTGTACTCGGCCAGTGAATCGAGTACATTAGATCTGGATATGCTGGATAAAAAAGATCTCAGCAATATCAAATACAAAAGGGTAAATGAAAATACCAACAAAGAAGTAGCCTGGGAAAATATAGTAAAAGGGTATAAAATAGAAGACAAATACATTGTATTGGAAGATGAGGATTTCCAGGCGGTAAGTCCTGAAAAATCAAAAATTCTCAGCATCTTACAGTTTGTAAAAGAAGAAGAAGTGGATCCCGCTCTTTTTGAAACCCCTTATTTTTTAGAACCTCAAAAAAATGGGGAAGCTGCCTATAAATTATTGCTGAAAGCCTTAATGAAAACAAAAATGGCAGGAATAGGTTCCTTTATTTTAAGAGAAAGGGAAATTCTTTGCATGATTCGTCCTTATCAGGATGAAATTCTCATGGTAAACCGAATGCGGTATCCGGAAGAAATGAGAATGTATGAAGACCTGAAAATTCCATCAGGAAAAGCACCGAAAGCTGAAGAACTTAAAATGGCGGAAACATTAATTAAATCTTTAGCAGAAACTTTCGACCCTTCAAAGTACAGGGATACATACAATGAAGACCTTTTGAAAATTATAAAACAGAAAGCAAAAGGTAAAATAAAAAAAGTTAAAGAAACAAAACAGCCTGCGGGAAAAGCAACTGACCTTATGGCAATGCTGAAAGCCAGCCTGGAATCCGGAAAAAGAAAAGCAGGATAAGACTTTAATCAGATAATAATTTTTCGTTCAACTTTAAATTTTTGTAAGATGCCATTAGAAGAATATCATAAAAAGAGAGACTTTAAGGCAACTTCCGAACCGGAAGGCAAAGAAATAGAAAGTAAAACAAAACTGAGATTTGTGATTCAGCGTCATGCAGCAACACGTCTGCATTACGATTTTCGACTGGAAATGGAAGGAGTTCTTAAAAGCTGGGCCGTTCCGAAAGGTCCTTCCCTTAATCCTTCAGATAAAAGACTGGCAATGATGGTGGAAGATCATCCTTATGAATATCGCACATTCGAAGGAAGTATTCCCAAAGGAAATTACGGTGCCGGTGAAGTGGAAATCTGGGATGAGGGAACCTATGAACCTTTGGAAAAAATAGACGGAAAAAGCGATGATCTGGTAATGCGTTCAGAACTGCATAAGCAATCCCTTAAGTTTATTTTGCATGGTAAAAAACTGAAAGGTGAGTTTGCTTTGGTGAAAATTAAAAATTCAACAGACGAAAACGCATGGCTTCTTATCAAACATAAAGACCGCTATGCCGTTGCAGAAGACTATGATGCTGAAGAACATACTTCAAAAAATTCTAAAGTCACAGCTTATCTCCAGGAGAAAAGCAGTAAAAAAAAAATAATACCGCCGAAAGCTTAAAGCATTACAAAAATTATACGCCGGCACTTTCCGGAGAGAGAAAACTTCCCGATTTTATAAAGCCCATGCTCTGTAAAACAAGCGAAAAACCGTTTGACGACAAAGATTGGGCTTTTGAAATAAAATGGGATGGATATAGAGCGATTGCCGATACCAGAAATGGTGAAATCAGGCTGTATTCCAGAAACGGACTGGATTTTTCAAAGTCATTTAAAAAAGTTGCAGATGCACTCAAAATTCAGAGTCACGAAATGGTTCTGGATGGTGAAATCGTTGCATATGATGATAAAGGAAAACCTAATTTCCAATGGCTGCAGAGAATTGCGGAACAAAATACAGACCTGGTTCTCATCTATCAGGTGTTCGATTTGCTATGGCTGAACGGACATTCCACAGAAAATCTTTCTTACCTACAGCGAAAAGAACTGCTTAAAGATGCTCTGATTGAAGATGATGTCATTAAGTATCACGACCATGTTCTTCAAAACGGAAAGGATTTCTTCCAGGTCGCCGAAAATATGGGACTGGAAGGAATTATTGCTAAAAAAGCTGACAGTGAATACAAAGAAAACATCAGAAGCTCCGAATGGCTGAAAATAAAGATCCATAAAAGTGACGAAGCACTGATCTGTGGTTTTACTACTCCAAAAGGCTCAAGAAAACACTTCGGGTCCCTTATTTTAGGGAAATACCTGAATGGGGAACTCATATTTTGCGGACATACAGGAACAGGATTTACAGAGCGAAGCCTTAAAGAGATTTATCAGAAATTACAACCTCTGATGGTGAAGCAATCGGCATTTAAAATAACTCCTAAAACCAATTCCAAAGCAACATGGCTTCAACCTGAATTGGTAGCTGAGATAAAATATACAGAACTTACGAAAGACCATATCTACCGGCATCCGGTTTTTTTAAGACTAAGAGAAGATATTGATAATAGAGATGTAAAATTTGATACGGATTCACCTCAAAAACAGCCTGAAATGAAAGCTAAAGCAACGACAAAAAAAGCAACAGATAAAGTCAGGAAAATCGGAAAACAGCAGGTTACCCTTACCAATCAGAATAAAATATATTTTCCTGATGACGAAATTACAAAAGGTGATATTATAGACTATTATCAGAGTGTTTCGAAATTTATTTTGCCCCATCTGAAAAACCGTCCCCAATCACTCAACCGTTTTCTAAATGGAATCGAAGGGCTGAGCTTCTATCAGAAAGATGCGGATGAACATACGCCGGACTGGGTGAATCTGCAAAAAATATTCTCTGAAAGTAATGACAAATACATCAATTATATCATTTGTAATGATAAAGAAACATTGGCCTATCTGAATAATCTAGGCTGTATTGAACTGAATGTCTGGACAAGCCGTATACCAAAGGTCGATTTTCCAGATTATTTGGTACTTGACCTTGATCCTTCTGAAAAAAATACATTTGAAGAGGTGATAGAAACTGCATTGGCTGTTAAAGAAGTTCTGGATAAGGCAGGTATTATCGGCTATCCGAAAACCTCAGGAAGTTCCGGTATACATGTATATATTCCTATGGGAGCGAAATATACCTATGATCAGGTGAAAGATTTTGGACATGTGCTTATGCAGCTGGTTCATCAGGAACTTCCAGAGCTTACGACACAGGAAAGAAGTCTTCAAAAAAGAGATAAAAATAAAATTTATCTGGATTATTTACAGAACAGACGAGCGCAGACCTTGGCAAGTGTATACAGTGTACGCCCAAAACCCGGAGCGCCTGTTTCCGCACCATTAGAATGGAATGAAGTAAAAAAAGGACTTCATCCAACTGATTTTACTATTTACAACATGGCAGAACGTTTACAGGAAAAGGGAGATCTCTTCAAGCCAATTTTAGGAAAAGGAATAGATCTTTTAAAGGCTATCAATAGATTAGGAAATGTATAGTGATAATTCAAGGTTTAGAAGGTGAGAGTATTTTAACTTTAACATCGATCAGGTATGAAAAAACATATTGTCATTGTAGGTGGAGGATTCGCAGGGATTAATCTTATAAAATCTTTGGTAAATGATAACAGATTTATAATAACATTGGTAGATAAGAACAATTACCATTTTTTTCCGCCGCTTATTTACCAGGTTGCCACTTCTTTTATTGAAGCATCTAATATTAGTTATCCGTTCAGAAAGTTATTTTCAAACTATAAAAACGTACGGTTTTACATGGGAAGTTTAGTGAGGGTGATTCCTGAAACCAAAACGATAGAAACGGAGAATGGAGAACTTCAATATGATGAGCTCGTTTTAGCGATGGGAACAGAATCTAACTTCTTTGGAATGGAAAATGTCCAGAAATGCGCCCTGCCTATGAAAACTATTGATGAAGCAATTTATGTAAGAAATTATATGCTTTTGACCATGGAAGAAGCAGCAAGAAATAAGAATGTGAAAGACTCACCGAAGTTGCAGAATATCGTGATTGCAGGAGGTGGTCCCACAGGAGTAGAACTGGCGGGAATGATTGCTGAAATGGGACAATATATAGCAGAGAAAGAATATCCCGAAATTAATAGGAGTTTTTCTCATATTTATCTTATTGATGCACTTCCTTCTTTACTTTCTCCCATGAGTAAGATGGCTCAGGAAGCAGCTTATGATAAATTGGATAAGCTTGGGGTTAAAATTATTTTAAATGTTGCAGTGAAAGATTATGTAGATTCAAAAGTCATACTGGCGGATGGAAAATCTATTGAAACAGAAACATTAATATGGACATCAGGAGTCATTGGACGGGAAGTAAAAGGGCTACCTCTGGAAAGTATAGGAAAAGGGAGAAGGATTTTAGTAGATGAATACAATAGAGTTAAAGAAACGGATCATATTTATGCTTTGGGAGATATATGCTTGCAGACCACGGAAGAAAAATACCCTAAAGGTCATCCTCAATTAGCACAGGTTGCTATTCAGCAAGGTAAAAATTTAGGGAAGAATTTTAAAAGAATTGAAGATGAAAAAATCCTATCTCCATTTATATATAAAGATAAAGGAACAATGGCCATTATTTCAAAATTCAATGCAGTAGTAGATCTTCCGGGATTTTCATTTAAGGGAGTTACAGCTTGGCTAACCTGGCTGTTTATTCATATTATTCCTTTGGTAGGTTTTCGAAATAAGCTCCGTTTAGCCCTGGATTGGTTAAGATTATTTATTACAAATAATCCTTCAATAAGGCTGATCCTTCGACCAAAAAAAATAATTGGCAGAGCAATATTAAATGATTCTATTCTATGTGATAATAAAAAGAGGCTGTCTCAAAAGTCAAAATAATTTAGCTTTTGTCATTCTGACGAAGGAAGGATCTCATTGTTGGTCAATTGTTTGAGATTCTTCATTACATTGCATTTCATTCAGAATGACACTTTTGAGACAGTCTCATAAATAATGCTGGAAATAAATATGGATGACGGTTGTGTAGAGCTAATTAAAGAATAGAATTCTGTTTATGACCTGAATCATAAATAAAACATTTTTAAAGAGATACCTTTGGGTAGATGAGGTCCCAATAGCTGGGCAATGAGACTATTTTTATTGTATAACTTTAATTTTTTTGTTATGAGAAGTATATTATGGTTAGTAGCAGTTATCTGTATTGTGGTGTGGCTTTTAGGAATTTTAGGAATCATACCGGGGATTAGTACAGGATATTTAGTACATGTTCTATTGGTAATCGCAATTATTGTGGTTCTTTATAATATTATTACCGGAAAGAAACCACTTGATTAGATTAGCAGGGATTCATCATATTCTAAGTTGTATTCGGGAAAAGAGATATTTTAAAAAAGTATGTTTTTCCCAAATTCGTTTTTAATAAAGGATGAATTAATTTTGTTATAAATAAAAATGGTACTCCTTGTTTTAAAGGGTACATGACAATGGTTAAATAAACTTTAATAAATATGGCATCTCATTAGTAGATATGGATGGTTTTTTTTAGTGCTAGGAATAATTAAGCTATAGCAAAATACATTTTAGTATTTATATTTATAGTTTGATTTTCTTAACTTTGAAAAATGAAAGGAAAGGTAAAAAGAGTTGTTTCGGAGTTTAATAGTGAATTAAAACTAAAAGGTTTCCGTGCCTTCCAGATTGAGCAGGACGGGAGTGAAACCCGTGTATACAGCAGAAAAGAATTCTATAAAATCTGCCTTACAACCGGGAAAAGTAAAATTCATTATTCTGATAAAAGTTTCGAGCAGGAAGGAACGGTGCTTTTTTTCGGAAACCCACATATTCCTTATTCCTGGGAAACGATTTCAACAACTTATAAAGGGTATACCATTCTTTTTTCTGAAGAATTTTTTAAGAATTCTGAACGTTCTGAAAGTTTACAGCAGTCATCTTTCTTTAAAATCGGTGGAACTCCTGTCCTGAAAATTGCCGAAGAGCAAAGACAATTTCTTAATACTATTTTCCAAAAGATGATTGCAGAACAGGAAAGCGATTATGTTTATAAGGATGAGCTGATACGCAACTACATCAGTCTTATCATTCATGAATCTCTGAAGCTGGAACCTGCAGAAAATTTTGATCAGAATAAAAATGCGGCATCAAGGCTATCATCCGTTTTTCTGGAACTGTTGGAAAGACAATTTCCCATTGAAACTACAGACCAATCTCTGCAATTGAAGTCCGCTCAGGATTTTGCGAAGAATCTGAATGTTCACGTCAATTATCTCAATCGTGCAGTAAAAGAAGTTACAGGAAAATCGACGACAGCTCATATCACAGAACGTATACTTACAGAAGCAAAAGCATTGTTGCAACACACCGATTGGAATATTTCAGAAATTGCTTTTGCGCTCGGATTCGATTATCCGACGTATTTTAATAACTTTTTTAAAAAGCAAACAGGAACCAATCCAAAAGCTTTTCGTTTGACGGAGGTTTGATTTTCTTAATTTTTGGTTTGATTATCATTAACTATTAGCAATCCGCTGTTTCTAATTTTGTATTAGTAATTTTTAAACAAAATTCAGATATGAAAATAGTAACAACAGTGATGGCTCTGTCCCTTCTTTTTATCGGACAGGCATTTGCGCAGAATAAAAAATCAAATCAAACCAAAATGAATGCAACAGAACAAAACGAGCATTATACTTTCGAGCTAAGTGATAAAGTTACCCGAAAAGCCGTTACCTTCAAAAACCGTTACGGAATAACGCTTTCCGGAGATTTATACCTTCCCAAAAATGCAGGGAACGAAAAACTGGCAGCTCTGGCAATCAGTGGACCTTTTGGTGCGGTGAAAGAACAATCTTCAGGTTTATATGCCAATCAAATGGCGGAAAGGGGTTTTGCTGTTATCGCTTTTGATCCTTCTTATACCGGAGAAAGTGGAGGTGAGCCGAGAGATATTGCTTCTCCAGACATCAATACGGAAGATTTCAGTGCGGCAGTTGATTTCTTAGGACTTCAACACAATGTAGACCGCAACAAAATCGGAATCATTGGGATTTGTGGCTTTGCAACTTTTGCATTGAATGCAACCATTGCCGACAAACGAGTGAAAGCAGTAGCGACAACAAGTGCTTATGATATTTCAAGAGTGAGCGCTAAAGGCTATTATGATAAAATGACTTCTGAAGAACGTACGAAAGCTTTCGAAACAATGAGCCTGCAACGTTGGGTGGATGCTGAAAATGGAAAGCCTGAATATCCGACAACCCATTTACCTGAAAAATTAAACGGTGATGAACCTCAGTTTGTAAAGGATTATTTTGATTATTACAAAACGCCGAGAGGGTATCACAAACGTTCTTTAAACTCCAATAAAGGCTGGACGAAAACCAATTCGATATCTTTTGCCAACTCGGTGATGTTGAGTTATATCAAAGAAATTTCTCCAAGACCAATGCTTCTGATTGCCGGAGAAAATGCACACTCCAAATATATGAGTGAAGATATTTACAAAATGGCTGCGGAACCGAAAGAATTGATGATTATTCCGAATGCTGTTCACGTAGATTTATATGACAAAGTGGATGTGATTCCTTTTGAAAAACTGGATAATTTCTTCAGAACGAATTTAAAATAATTGAACATTGCAATAGTTAAATCCACTTTTTAAATTGGCGGATTTTTAGCGTTTTTATTTTTCTAAATATTTAAAAATGAGTTTTAACAAAGATATTTTTGCCAGACTTCGGAATGGTGAAACAATAATGCCTGATGATCCTGAAATTCATAAATTGCTGCAGGCTTCTTATGAAGTTAAGAAACAGTTGATTCTATTAAATACTTCCACAGAACCGGATGAGATTTTAAAAATATTAAGTGAGATTGTAGGTGAAAAATTGGAGAATGTAGCGGTATTTACACCTATTTATATCAACTACGGAAAGCATCTCAGCATCGGTAAAAATGTATTCATTAACTTTGATTGTACCTTTCTTACTTTGGGCGGAATTACGATTGAAGACGACGTTTTAATCGGTCCGAAAGTTAGTCTGATCACTGAAAATCATCCTTTAGAACCTCAGCACAGAAAAGGATTGATAGGAAAATCTATTCATATTAAAAAAAATGCGTGGATAGGAGCCAGTGCAACCATTCTTCCTGGAGTTACGATTGGCGAAAATTCGGTAGTTGCAGCTGGAGCGGTGGTTTCCAAAGATGTTCCAGATAATGTTGTGGTGGGAGGGATTCCTGCGAAAATCATAAAAACAATTTAGAGGCTGTCTCAGATGAAGAATACGCTGAAGCCAACAAAAAATAATTTTCTATAAAGAGCAAAAATGAATCAGTCTCAAAAGCTGGGGGAATATTGTATTTATGGAATTTAATTTAAAGCAAAGTTTTTAGCCTCTTATCTCGTGTTTTCAAGAGCAAAGAATAGAATCAATTTTATTGATTCTTTCTAAGCGAATACATATCCATGAAGCTTCTTCAGTGACAAAGTTGCACTTCTTTGCTCCCTAAAATAAAACATTTGAATCATCTTTCTTTGCGATTAAAAAAAGACCTGTTGCTTCAATAAAAAGTATAGATTTTGTACTAGTCCCAACTTTTGCCCCGGATCCGAAAAAATTTACAGAATTATATAGTATAGCAGGAATTAATCCTATCATGTTTAATAATAAAAAAATCGCTACTTAAAAAGTAACGATTTTTTGTTGTGTGAACTTGACAGGACGCTATCCAAACTCCTTTTTTACTGATATAGAAAATATTTTAGAAATATGTATTTGAAAATGAATTATTTATATTTTTGTTTGAATCCTGTTGACAATTTTTAATATTTCGATACAAAAAATGAACCTCATTGATCTATAGATTATTACTGTTTTTGAGGGATGGCTGAATGACAATTACCTGATAAACTGATGATTATTAATCCAAAGGTAGTTGTGTTTATAATTTGAACCAAATAAAACAAAAAAAATCAACTTTTTAAATTTCATCTAGTCTTTATTAATAGCTACCCGTTTGAGGCTTTTCTATCGTAAATGTTTTGGTTTAAGATTCAGTGCTGCACTTTCTACGACTTCCTCTATGCGCTTTTGCCTGGTTTCCTGTTTTCTGACGAGGATAATCCAGCTCAATATTATTTTTCTTGTTGATTTGCTCAAACTTAGGAAATAATCTTTTGAGCCATTATGTTTTTCGAATGCAATTTCTAAGTCGTTCGGAATTATCACTTCTTCTATTTCATCCAAGATTGTCCAATATCCGTTTTGTTTCGCAATCTCAACACTTTCGTAACCCGCTTTTGTCATCCTTTTGTTGCCAATGAGCTGCTGGACTTTTTCTTTGTTGATTTTTGACCAGTTGCTTTTCGGTTTACGTTTGCTAAAAAACTGCATAAACGAAATGTCGTTAATCTTTTTCCTTGTGCTGTCAATCCAACCGAAGCAAAGAGCTTCATCAACGGCTTCACTCCAACTTAATGAAGGGATATTCGACTTTTTTGTATAAAAGACAAGCCAAACAGATTGTTTGGACTGATGGTTTTTTTCCAACCATTGTCTCCAATCTGTTTGGCTTTGTGGACTATATGTTTCAATTTCCTTATGATGCATTCTGTTGTGCTAACCATTTTAAAATTGAAAGGTTTGTTTCCTCCGGTTTTTCCTGCTGAATCCAATGACCACAATCTAAACTGACAATGTCCAGATTAGGAACGATATTTTTCAGGTTTTCAGACTTTGGAATCGTATCCTGTTCTCCATATATCATCAGAGTTGGCTGATGAATGATTGGCTTTATGTTCGCCATCAGGTGCCAGTTTCTATCAAGGTTTCTGTACCAGTTTATAGCTCCGGTAAACCCGGATAATTCAAAGGCAGAAACAAATACAGACAGTTCATTGTCTTCCATTAGAGGTTTCCCAAAAGGTTTTTCTGCTCTTGCAAGATTGATCATTAGCATTCCCGGAGCAGGTGGAGCGGGAGGTACATCTTTGCGAAATATGTTACGCATGAATTGAGGTGTGTTTTCATTCATTATAGAATCTGCAACTCCCACTTTTTTGTTGAAATGAACAAAATAGAAGTCTTCTCCAAATATGGTTTCCATAAATTCAATCCATGGTTGTTCTCCGCGCTCCTGATATGGCAGAGCTAAATTTATTATCTTATTAACCCGTTTAGGATACAATAGTGCCAGATTCCAGACAACATTTGCACCCCAGTCATGACCGACGAAGGTGGCATCCTTGTATCCGTAGTAGTCGAGTAGAGCAATAAGGTCACCCGTCAGGTGCTTTATATCATAATCAGTTACTTCGGTTGGGCAAGATGAGTTACCATAGCCACGTTGATTTGGGACAATGACATGATAACCTGCTGCAACAAGAGCTGGTATCTGAAAACGCCATGAAAATGCATGTTCTGGAAAACCGTGACAGAGAACAATCGGTTTGTCTGAATTTTGTTTTCCTGCTTCAAATACTTCTAATACTACATTGTTAACTGAAATCATAGTAGGCTTTGGAAATTCGGTTTGATTGGATGCTGTACTGTGTAAGTCTCTCATGTTTTTATTGTTTAATAAATAATTGTGAGACAAATTTAAGTCTGGTTTGTGACAACATGATGTCAGTAGTCAAAAGTCCTTTAGTGATAACTATCAAAATATTTCTGTAAACTCATGTTGCGGTTCAAGTTTTACGAACAGAAAGAAAATACTATACATGAGTGATCAAACCATAAAATGTCAGGCTGTAAAAGTTTGATATAGAAACTTTTATACGTAAAAAAATAGAGACAACTATAAAATAGTTGTCTCCTTAAGTGAGCTCGACAGGATTCAAACCTGTAACCTTCTGAGCCGTAATCAGATGCGCTATTCAGTTGCGCCACGAGCCCGTTTGTTTGTTATTGTTTAACGGTTGCAAATATACCACTTTTTTCCGTTCTTTGAAACATGAAAAAGAAAATTTTACTTTTATTTACGGTATTTTCGCTAATTGCCTGTAAAAGAGAATCAAAAATTTCGTCCTCAGATTGGACAAATATCTCAAATCGCACCCAATACAAGGAACAAGATGGAAATCTGGAGCTGAAATCTGGAAATTTTACCTATAATTTCAAGCAGAATCAGACTCCTTTCAAGAAAATCATCTTACTTAATGCAAGTATGGCTGGGTATATTTCAGAGCTTGGAGCAGAAAATTTAATCATTGGAGTGTCAAGTCCAGAGTATATTTATTCAGAAAAAATCCAGAATCTGATCAAAGAAGGAAAAATCCAGAATGTAGGAAGTGATCAGAAATATGATGTGGAGAAAATTATTTCCATGAAACCGGATGCTATTTTCACCAATTATATTGCAAGTTTCGATAATGCTTATCAATTGTTGAAGAATAATGGAATTCAGGTTGTATTCCTTGATGAGTACATGGAACAGCAACCATTGCAGAAAACGGCATATATAAAATTGTTCGGGGAACTCTTCGGAAAAGAAAAAGAAGCTGAAGCTAAATATCAGGAGGTTGAGAAGAACTACAATGATTTAAAACAACTGGCATTAAAAGCAAAAGACAAACCTTTAGTTCTGGCGAATGAAATGTATGGTGATGTTTGGTATCTTCCTGGTGGAAACACGTCTGTAGCTCACTATATTGCTGATGCTAACGCTACTTATATTATGAAAGATAATAAGGATGAAAAAGCTTTGACAATGAGCTTTGAAGAAGTATATGCTAAAACAAGCGGCGTTCAATACTGGGTAAACGCAGGAAATCATACTTCGAAAAATGAAATGCTGAAGATGAATCCTTTCTACGGAAAGCTCGATGTATTCAATAACGGAAAACTGTATACCATGGCTGGAAGAGAGAGAAAGCAAGCCAATGATTTCTTTGAAAGTGGTGTAGTAAGAGCAGATTTAATCCTTAAAGATTACATTAAGATCTTCCATCCTGAACTTTTACCGAATTATCAGTTTACTTATATGAAAGAATTGCAGTAACTCGGAGTATTTGCTTATTTTTGCCTTTCCTTTTTATAACGTTATGTGGAAAAAAATTAAACAGTTTATTTTCATCGTTCTTGTACTGAACGTAGTTTTCATCATTTGGGGGAGATTTTTTAATCCACCGATTACCCTTACACAGATAGGAGGACTCTTTGAGTACGGAAAACTGCACAGAGATTATATTTCCTACGACGAAATGGGAAATAATGTGAAAAAGGCTGTTATTGCCTCTGAAGACCAGAAATTTTTTGATCATGACGGTTTTGATTATACAGCTATTGAAAAAGCAATGAAATATAATGAGAAAGGCAAAAAAATAAGAGGTGGAAGCACAATTTCTCAACAGACTGCAAAAAATGTTTTTCTTTGGCAGGGTAGAAGTTGGGTAAGAAAAGGGTTGGAAGCGGTCTATACTTTTATTATCGAAAAAGTATGGAGTAAAGATATTATCCTTGAAAGATACCTGAATTCCATTGAAATGGGACAGGGAGTATTCGGAGTAGAAGCCGCAGCACAATATTATTTTGGAAAATCATCCAAAGATCTTAGCGCGTCTGATGCTGCGTGGATTGCAGCTGTATTACCGAATCCAAAGAAATATGACCCAAAGAATCCATCCCCTTATTTAAGAAAGAAACACAATTGGATCATGAGACAGATGAGGAATGTGAGTTTGAAATAGTATCTTTGTACTAATGAAATTCTTTAATTCCAGTACAAATTTTGAGTCAGTTCTTAAAAAATACTTTTCTTTTAAGAACGAAACACTTTCTTTGGAACCCTTTGCAGAGTTTTTGGAAAGTGTGAAAACTGCTGACTTTACAGATGTACTTAATTTTCTTAGAAACCATCCGAATTTTGCGGAAAACTTTAAATATTATATCCATAATATCTTTAAAGGAAGACCCTTCAATCTTTCATTGACAGAAGCCAATATCCTTTCTGAGAATGCCTTTTTCCCTGAACTTAAAAAAAGAATCCTGAACAAGGTTTTGCCTCCCGTAGAAAATGAAAAAACGGTGTGGTACATGATTGATAATGTAAGCCTTAGACCTAAAAAAGATTTAAAATATCTACATAATCTTCCTGAAAATGAGATAGATGAGTTTTTAACTCTTATTGGAGCTTCAGATTTTATCATTAAGCCTAATGTGAAAAAAGAACTGATATTTTCTATGAATATCCTTTCATGGAGGGTAACAGGAATGGCGATGGAAGTGGAAGTCGTGAGAATGGCTCCTCAATACAGAAATCTGGATAACCCGTTTCTTGCGCTTCAAAATGAATTGGAGGCTTTGGCTGAAGACCTTACCAAAGATCCAGAAATGCAACTGCATTCTAAAGACAGCAGGTTTAAGCAAATCAAAATTTATTCAGAACAATGTCTGGAATTTGTAAATATAGCCTTTAAAAATTCTGATAAATATGGTATTTCCGGGAAGATCAATCAATCTTTGCTGAAAATCCGTCAACAGACGAAGAGAATTTATGAGATCGTTCAATTATTGGTGATTGATAATGAAGGTGATGTTCTGGTTAAATCCAAACAGTTGGTTTTTAATATATTAAATTATAAATCCCATAAAAATAATATTGCAGATCTGATCAATGACAGTACAAGATTGATCTCACATCTTATTACCAATCACACCGCAGAAGCCGGAACCCATTATATTACTTCTACACGCAAGGAATATATGACAATGTTCTATAAAGCAAGTGGTGGTGGGATTATCGTAGGAGCACTCTGTGTACTGAAAATGCTTTATGGATACATTCCGGGAAGTGATTTTTCGCACGCATTTTTATACTCTATGAACTATGCGATGGGGTTTGTGATGATCTATCTGATGGGATTCACCCTGGCTACAAAGCAACCGGCGATGACTGCTGCAACCATGACCAAAGTATTATCCGAAGAAGGAAACAGTCAAAGAAATAATACCGAATTTGCCCATCTTGTATCCAAGCTATTTCGAAGCCAGTTTATCGCCTTTGTAGGAAATGTATTACTAGCTTTTCCGATAGCTCTTGCTATAATCTACGGGTTAGACGTATTTTTCTCACAGAATCTTGCTGTTGACAGATCCGACAAACTCTTAAAAGACCTTGATCCTTTCAAATCTAAAGCGATTCTACATGCCAGTATTGCGGGATTTTATCTTTTTATTTCGGGGATTATTTCAGGGAATATTGGAAACAACTCCGTGTTTTACCAGATTCCGGAGAGAATTGCCAAAAACCTTTCTATCAGAAACTTTTTCGGTAAAAAATTCGCTAAAGGCTTATCTAAATACTATGCTAAAAACTGGCCCGGAATTGTATCGAATTTCTGGTTTGGAGTTTTCCTTGGTGCCACAGCACCTGTAGGAATGTTCTTCGGGTTAGACTTAGATATCAGACACATTACCTTTGCGGCAGGAAACTTTGCTTTAGGGCTTTACGGGAAAGATTTTTCAGTAGATTCTTATACATTCTGGATCTCTTTTGTAACCGTTTTCTTAATAGGGTTCTTTAACTTCCTGGTAAGTTTCAGTTTATCCATGTTCCTGGCATTCAGATCGAGAAAAATGAATTTCGGACAGGTAAGCGAGATCTATAAAGAAATTTTCAGGTATTTTATAAAACATCCGTTGAAGTTCTTCCTGCCATTACGCTCAGGATTGGATAAAAAAGCAGATGACCTGATGAACAGTACAGTTTCCAATAAATCAGAGGAACATTAATAAAAATAAGAAAGCTACCATTTTTGGTAGCTTTTTTTCTATAAAATAAGTATTCATTATACACAATAAGGAAGTTCCGGACATTCTGCTGGTAATTCTTCCCAAAAACCACATCCCGTCATATCTATGCAGCTTACTGCACAGCACACCATTTGTCCTGAACCTTTAACTTTTTTTAATGATTCTCTTGATAATTTCTTCGACTTAAGTACTTTTTTCATGGTAAATATTAATTTTTTTATGAGTATTAAATATATCACTTAATATAGATATAATGGAGTTTTTTTTATAAATATTTTCCCTTAAAACAATGATGAATACAGAGTTTGTTGTAAATCAGGATGATAAAGTGATATTCAAACAGGAAGAACTATAGAATCTGAATACTATCAAATTTATCCTCACCAAACTTATCCTGAAACTTTTTAAGATAGAATGTTTTACGCATTTTAAAGTCATTTTTAAGCAGGGGAGAATCAATCTTAATAATGATACATTTGTCTTCAATATTTACACTTCTGATCTCATTGAAAAGACTTTCATCAAGATAATCTTCCAGGAAATCTTTAATGTCAAAAGCCACAAGTTTATCTTCAAAACCATAAATTCTTGCGAAGGACTTCACAAGTTCAGATGATTGATATTCGCGTTTTTTCTTCTTCATAGTCGTGTTGCGTGGTTCGAGATGTGTGATGCGTGTTACGTGGTTCGTACTTATAGGTTGGAATATACTATTTAGAGTAGTTTTACAAGAATTTTTTTAATATTCTATTGTTTATTTTCATTCCAGTTTTCTTTTACCCATTTTTTATATACATTGATTTTTCCACCTAAAATATTGTATTCATTTCTTAAGCTTTCAAATTCATTAGAAAAATCAGGATATAGAATGATAAGCTTTTCAAGATGATTAATTGTTTCGTCATTACTTGCGTGGCAGTATACGAGAAAGCGAATGTAGTCATTTTTATAGATCGATCTTCCATATCCTTCTACAATATTAGTAATTATTGAATCAGAAGATCTTCTCAACTGGCTTCCTAGTTCAAATAATTCGTATTTAGGAAGAAGAAAGGATGCTTTATGTGTTTTTAAAAACAACTCAAAAGCTATTTTGTAAATATCTAAATTTCTATAGCTCATCTTATTTGTGTATTTATGAAAGGTAAGATAAAAAAATAACTATTTGCAAGCTATTACTTGATTTATCATGTTCTTCTTTATATTATTTAAGCTTTATTACTTAAAAGTTACTTTACACATTATAATTCGCATCTCGTATCCCGAAACCCATATCCCACTAAATATCAAAAATTACACTTTCTTCATTAATCTTTTTTACAACACTTTCAGTACGTTCCCTGTGAGTATCTGTAATGAAGATCTGTCCGAAACTTTCACGGTTGACCAACTCAATCAATTGAGCCACTCTTGTATCATCAAGTTTATCAAAAATATCATCAAGCAATAGAATTGGTGTTTTTTTTGTCAGTTCTTTAACCAAACTCATCTGAGCAAGTTTTAAAGAGATCAGAAAGGACTTCTGCTGTCCCTGAGAACCTATTTTCTTGATCAGCACATGATCCATTTCAAAAAGAAGATCATCCTTGTGAATTCCTTTAGAAGTATAAGTTAACATACGGTCTTTTTCAAGACTTTCCTTTAAAAGTTCTGCAAAATTACTTTCCAAAAGGTGAGATTCATAAATGACAGAAACAGTTTCTTTTCCACCCGAAATGATCTGATAGAAGTTTTGAACAATAGGATTCAACTGCTCTACAAATACTTTTCTCTTATTGAAAATCTTAGTCCCGAATCTGGTGATCGGTTCATCATAAATTTCCAGAGAATCTTTATCCCAGGTTCTGTTTTTAGCAAAATATTTCAGTAAGGCATTCCTTTGCTGAATGGTTTTTTGGTATTGTATCAAATCAAAAAGATACTCAGAATCCGTTTGGGAAATCATTGAGTCCAGAAATTTTCTTCTGCTTTCCCCGGAATCGGAAATAAGGTTTGAATCATAAGGAGAAATCATGACACTGGGCAGGTAACCGATATGGTCTGCAAGTCTGTCATAACTTTTATCATTCTTTTTGATCACTTTTTTTGCCTCTTTTGGCTGAGTGATTCTGATAATGTCTTCACTGTCATCATTTTGAATTTCAGCGTCAATGGTGAAGAAATCTTCCTCCTTTTTGATATTGTTGAGGTCTGTATTTCCTAAAAAGCTTTTTCCAACTGATAAATAATGCAATGCATCCAGAATATTGGTTTTGCCCACCCCGTTATTACCTACAAAACAGTTGATCTGCGGGGAAAAGTCAAATTTTTTCTCAGAGTGGTTTTTGAAATTGTACAGGGAAAGCTTCTTGATAATCATTCGTCAAAAATACTCCATTATTAGTAAAAATAAAAAAGGTAATGCTGAACATGTTTCCACGCCAAATGAAAAATAGGAGTCATCTCTTTTATTTTCAGAGAAATAAATTAAAATATAGGTAACAATACTTGATAGAAAAAAAGCTGTTGCATATAAAGGCTTCAGATAGAAAATTCCGATAAGGCTACTGATAAAAACAAGGGAGTAGGCAATGTATTTCGTATTCTGTACACCAATGAGCATTGGAAAGGTCTTTACCGTATCACTTTTCATATCACGAATGTCAAAGGGAAGGACAAGTGCGGTAATATAAAAGAAACTGATCAGAAAAATAGGGAAATTAAATTCCGGAAGAGTAAGCCAGCAATTCACCAATGCCCAGACCAATCCCACATAAAACACTTTTAATAAAGGAATCTTCCGAATGTAAACATCCAGAAAAAAACTATTATACAACAATCCTAGTACTACAATAATAAACCATTTAAGAAGTCTTATCTCATTATGATTATGAATGATAAGAAAAGCACATATAACGCCTGCGATAGCATTTAGAACTAATATTTTAAAAAAATGTTTAGTGTATTGATATTTAGTATAAAGATAACCACTGAAATACGTAATGAAAATCAACAGAATAGTAGGGAAACGGAATGTGTTTTGCTCTTTCATGAAAAATACTGCAAAAAGGGTTCCCATTAAGGATACGTAAACCTGGCTGTCTATGACGGATTTTTTCAGTATTTTTAAAATGTTCATTTATCAAAATTAATATATATGAAAAGATTTTCCAAGATATTTATGCTTTCGCTTTTATCACTGGGCTTTTCGCCGGTTATCGCACAAAAATATTACGATGACCAATGGAAAAAAATAGCAGAAAATAGTCAGAAAGGAGCTTATAAATCTAATCTTCCAATCATTTTAGACTTAGAAAACAAAGCCATGAAAGAAAATAACACCATTCAGCTGATCCGTTCCCTGAAAGCAGAGTTCAGTATTGTAAAGCAAACTGTAGACGATGATAAAAATGATTCTGCTTCAAAATTCTTCAAAAAACTTCAGGAAACAGAGACAAAACTGAAAGGAGAAGAAAAGATGGTCTATAAAGTGCTGGTAAACGGATTCTTTATGGATTACTTCAATGAGAATTACTGGAAAATAAATGGCAGAACAAATAATAATACCCAGGATGTTTCACAGATTGAAACATGGACCAAGCTGGATTTTAAAAATTATTTAACCAAAAATTATCAGGAACTGGATCTTCAGAAGCAGGAACTGAAAAAGATTGCTTTGGAAAAATATAAATCTTTGTTTCTGGAGACCAGGGATATTGCTTATTTCCCAAGTTTGTATGATTGGTATGCGGTGAAAAAAATAGGTTTTTTATCAGAAAATAATTTGTTTACCAAAAATGAACTTACTGAAAACAGAACAGCAATTAATACTATATTTGATGAATTAATTGCCCAGAATAATGGGAATACAAAATTGTATTTCATGAAAGATAAGCTGGTGGAGAACTGTAATTTCAATAATTGTAAAGATAGACTTCAGCAGCTTCAGGATCTTGCAAAATCCAATATCGAAGGAGATTACAAAGTGGTGATCATGGAAGATATTATGGATGAGCTGAGCAGCAAAGGTAAGTTTAAAGAAGCACTTGCTGTAGCAGAACAGGCAAAGAGTGAATACCCGAAATCTTCTTTTATCGGAAACATAAAAAGCAAGGAAAATCAGATTAAAAATCCTTCGTTAACGATTCAATATGAGAAGCAGACACAGAATAATCTGCCCATTCATTTCGTTGCATCGTCACAGAATGTCAAAGAATTTAGCTTAAATATTTATGAAGTAAAAGAAGACTTTGAACCCTTTATGAAATATGCTCAGAATCCTTATTACGGTGAGTATTTTAAAAAGGTAAAGAAAAGTCTGGTGAGAAAAGAAAATTATCAGCTTTCAAATCCTGATGATTATAAAGAGCATAAAACGTCACTTGAGATAAAACCACTTCCATCTGGTATTTATATGGTGGAGTATTCAGTTGCCGGAGCAAAGGCAAAAGATATGAATGATGATCAACATTTTTTCTTTTTGGTTTCCGGAAATAAAATCATTTTTCAGAACAAATCTTCCAAAAATGCAAACTTGGACAAACTGAAATTGGTTAATAGTGAGAACGGAAAACCCGTAGTAAATGAAAACCTTACCTTCTACGAATTTGCAGGAAATAAACCTGTTAAAAAAATGGAAGGAAAAACTAATGAAAAAGGAGCTTTCCAATTCCCGAGTACTGACAATAAGACTTATTACAGAACTTTCCTGATTCAGCAGCCAAAAACCAATGATTTCTATATCATGCCGGTCTATGGAAACAATATTGCAGATGATTACAATCCCAATCAGGTATCGCAAACCAAAGTTCAGATCTTTACGGACAGAGCTATCTACAGACCGGGGCAAACAGTATATTTCAAAGCGATCAATACACAGCTGAACAAAGAAGCGGAATCTGTGATTTCAGGGGTAAAACAAAAGATCACTTTATTTGATATCAATAATCAGGAAATCTCTTCACAGGATTTTACAACGAATGAATTCGGTTCTTACCACGGAAGTTTTATGCTGCCAAAAGGAAAATCGAACGGAGTGTTCTATCTGAAAACAGATGGTACAGGTCAAGGATATAAAGATATCAGAGTAGAAGAATACAAAAGACCAAAATTTGAAGTCACCTTCGAACCTGTAAAAGATGAGTACAAATACGGACAGTCTATAGAGCTGAAAGGTAAGGCAATGATGTTTTCCGGTGTTGCTTTGAGTAATACAACCATCAATTATGAGATCAAGAAACATAATATCAGATGGAGATATTTTGGATGGTATCCGAGAGATAATGATAATGAAAATTCAATATTAGGAGAAGCGAAAACCAATGAAAAAGGAGAATTTGTTATCCGTCTTGATCTTAAGAAAGATGAAAAACTGGATGGAATACAGATTGATAATTACGAGATTAATGCTTCAGCTACAGACATCAATGGTGAGACTCAGTCTGCCAATACTCAGCTGAAAGTAGCCTCTGTTTCGCATTATATTAAAGCTGATGAGGTTAAGAATACATTCAGTGATGAAAATGTAAAACTAAAAGTAGAAACAAAAAACTATAACGAACAGGATCTTAAAAAGTCCTATCAGGTGAAATTGTCCAAACTAGCGGCTCCAGACAGAATTTTCAGAGATAACTTTAAATCTGCAGTTCAGGATGCTCCAAAATATTCCAAGGAAGAATTTATCAGTAAGTTTCCACATGATCTGTTTGATAAAAATGATGAAATTAAAAACTGGAAAACAGAAAGAGTTGTTATAGAAAAACAACAGCAACCATCAGCCGAAAAAGCTTATTCTGATTTAGATTTAGGAAAACTGGATGCCGGAGATTATCAATTGGAGCTTTTTAATATTGAAGGGAAAGACACCATTAAAGCGTCACAATACTTTAGTGTTTGGGAGAAAAGCTCTTTGAAGCCATCTCAAAAAACATTTCTTACCGTAATTGCTCCTAAAGATGAAGTGGCAAGGGGAGAGCAGGCAAAAGTGTATGTGTATTCGGCAGTTCCGGATGCATTGGTGAATGTTTTTGTTCAGGATGGATCAGGAAAAACAATTTCAGAAATTCATCCGTTGAAAAAAGGAATTTTAGAGTATACAGCAAATATTCCAAAAGATAAAAAAGTAAGCGAACTGAATCTTCAGTTTCAATTGGTAGCATTCAACGATGTGAATACAGAAAATGTTTCTCTTAAAATAAAAGATACAGAGAAGCCTTTACAGATCGAAACAGTAACATTCAGAGATAAGCTGGAACCCAATTCAAAAGAAAAATGGACAGTAAAAGTTACAGGAAACGATAAAGAAAAAGTAAATGCAGAAGTGCTGGCGAATATGTACGATATGTCATTGGATCAGTTTGCAGCCAATAAATACAGTTGGGATAAATTACTTACGCCATTCTCAAGAATATCTTCTTATGCGATAAGTAATTATCTGATGCAGAAAAGATATAGCAAAGAATTGGAATATGTGGAAGGAAATACTATTGAGGTTCCTAATTTCAATTGGTTTGATGGAGATTTCTATTATAATACAGAAGGTGATGCTGTGAGAATTCCTAAAAGAATGGCATATGGCGTGCGTCCTGTTTCTAAGACAGCTGCTAAAATGGAATCCGGACCTACAGAAATGGCGGCAATGGAAGTGAGAGCAAACAGAGCAAAAATGTCTGCACCACCATCACCAATGGCAGATGCTGCTGTTGCAGATATTTCTAACCAGGGAAGCGGGGCAGAAGAGTCTTTAGAAAAAGTACCGGTACGCCAGAACTTAAACGAAACAGCATTCTTCTATCCAGATCTGAAAACAGATGCTGAAGGAAATGTAAGCTTTGAATTCACATCATCGGAAGCCCTTACAAAATGGAAACTGATGTTCCTCGCACATACCAAAGATGCAAGATCGGCAACATTGGAAAAAGAAGTAGTAACTCAGAAAGAATTCTCTGTAACACCAAATTATCCAAGATTCTTAAGAGAAGGTGATGAATTGAATTTACAATCAAAACTTTCTAATCTAACCAATAAAAAAATGAGCGGTTCTGCAGAACTACAGATTCTGGATGCCTTCACCAATGAAAATATATCTTCAAAATTCGGAATCACTTCAGGAACACAGCACTTTGACCTGAATGAAAAGGGAAACGGAGCTTTAACATGGAAATTGAAAGTTCCGAATAACGTTTCTTCCATTATTTTAAAAGTCGTTGCTAAAGCGGGGAATTATTCTGACGGAGAACAACAAGCGATAGCAGTATTGCCAAACAGAATGCTGGTAACAGATGCTGTGCCTGTGTTTGTGAAAGAAGGAGAAACGAAAACCTTTGTATTGGATAACCTTACAAATAATACTTCTACAACAGCTTCTAATGTTTCCAATACGCTGGAATTGACAACCAATCCGATCTGGGAGATCATGTTTGCGCTTCCAAGTCTGAAGAATGATCAGAATAGCTCAGCAGATGTTATTTTCAATAAATGGTTTGCAGATGTACTGGCTTCTGAAATCTTTAAGGCAAATCCGAAAATGAAAACCATCTTCGAAGAATATCAGAGTAAAGGATTATTAAATTCAAATCTTGAAAAAAATCAGGAATTGAAACAATTATTGCTGGATGAAACTCCTTGGGTATTACAGAGTAAAAACGAGCAGGAACAGATGCAAAAACTCGCTCTTCTGTTTGATGCCAATACAATGAAAAACTCAATCAGTCAGGATTGGGATGATCTTAAAAAACTACAAAACCCTGACGGTGGATTCTCATGGTATGCAGGATATCCAAGCTCTTACGGAGTGTCATTATATATTCTTAAAAACCTTGGTAAAATCAATGTTTGGTTAAAAGATAATGCGAAGGATTATCAAAGTGCTGATCAAAAAGAACTGATAACAAAATTGATTCAGTATGTAGATAATGAGATCAATAAATATTCAGGGAATAAAAAGGAAAGTGTCTTGAATAATTGGGTGATGGATTATCTTGATACCAGAAACTATTGGGAAAAACAGTATCCTTTAAAAGGAAAAGGAGCTTTACTTAAAACTCAGGTAAAAGAAAAAGCAAAAACAGCAAAACTTACAGATTTTACATTCTTCGGATTACACCGTGCTGCATTATTAATGAACGATTATGGAATGAACGAAGTATCCGGAAAGTTGATGAATTACCTTAAAGAAACTTCTACAGACACCAAAACTCAAGGTGTTTATTGGAAGCAAAACCTAAATGATTGGGGCTGGTTCAGTTCAAAAGTAGTGAACCATGCAGGAGCTTTGGAAGCTTTCAATAAGTTGCAGCCAAATAATCAGAAATTCATTGAAGAAATGAAAATCTGGCTGGTCACACAGAAAGAAGTAAACTCATGGGGAAGTTCAAGAGGTACGGCTGAAGTGATTTTTACCATCTTAAACTCAGGGAAATCATGGACAGGTGCTGAAAGTGATAAAGCAACGATCGTTTGGGGCGGAAAAGAATTGGTTCCTCAGACTCATGCAACAGGATATGTGAAATCAACTGTGAAAACAGATATTGTAGATAAAAATCTTGGAACCGTTACCATTACCAAACCAGGTCCTGGAATAGTTCAGGGAGGATTATTCTGGCAGTATTATGAAGATCTGGATAAAATAAAATCATCCGAGAACTATATTTCTGTAACCAAAGAGCTTTATAAAAAAGTGAAAACAGTAAATGGTGAAGAACTTCAGAAAATTTCTGCGGAAACCCCGTTGAAAGTTGGAGATAAAGTAACGGTAAGAATGATCCTGAATACAGACAGAGCCATGGAGTTTATTCATATTAAAGATATGAGAGCAGCAGGATTTGAACCTCTTGATGCCTTGTCAGGATATCAGTGGAAGAATAATTTAGGCTATTATCAATCCACAAAAGATGCCTCCACAAATTTCTATATTCAATATATGCCAAAAGGTAAATATGTGTTTGAATATGATGTAGTTGCTAATGCTTCAGGTAAGTTCTCAAACGGTATTACAACGATGCAGAATTATTATGCACCACAGATGAATTCACACACGAAAGGAGTAAACGTTCAGATTTTGGAATGATATTTGGCTATAGGGAAGTAAGTAAATTTAAAAAACCAAATAGAATGAAATTTTCAAGAACTCTATTTACAGGATTAGCATTAATGGTAGGAGTAAGCACTTTCGCTCAAAAAAAGGCGGAGAAGTTTGATAAACTACAGATTGATATGTTCCCAAAAGCCAAAGAAGGTTATAAGCAGGTATATGTTCAGCTTCCGGTTGCAAAAAATGAAGAAGATTTAAAAGTTGAAATTTTTGTAGGCGTTGAGAAAATGTTAGACTGTAACAATTATTTTCTTTCGGGACAAATGAAAAGTCAAGACCTTCAGGGATGGGGATACAACTATTATGAAGTAGAATCCAATGGAGATACAGCAGGAACGAATATGGGATGCTTGAATGGTAAACTAACTAAAAAGTTTGTTACAATGAGCCCTGAAATTGTAAGATACAACAGTAAGCTTCCTTTAGTATTCTACGTACCAAAAGATATCGAAGTACGTTACAGAGTTTTAAGAGCTGATAAAGCAATGAAAAAAGCCATTCAGAAATAAACCCCGAACAAAGACTATTATTATATAGAAACTCCTCTCAGCAATGTGGGGAGTTTTTGTTTTATTGATTTATTAAAGATGTACCCACAAATTTCTATATTTAATACATGTTTAAAAAATAAACAATTGTTTGAATATGATGTGATTGGTAATGTTTCAAGATTGTTATAAAGTATTATTTTTACAATGAAAAACTACCATTCTATACAAGTGAATTTATACAGAAAGGAACAGTAATTTTAATTTTGGAATGATTTTTGGCTATTAGCAAATACGTAAAATTTAAAACCAAATAAAATGAAATTTTCAAAAACTTTATTTACAGGATTGGCATTAATGGTAGGGGTAAGTGCTTTCGCACAGAAGAAAGCAGAAAAGTTTGAAAAACTGCAGATTGAAATGTTCCCAAAAGCTAAAGAAGGATTTAAACAAGTATATATTCAGCTTCCGGTTGCAAAAAATGAAGAAGATTTAAAAGTTGAAATTTTTGTAGGAATTGAGAAAATGTTAGATTGTAACAATTATTTTCTTTCAGGGCAAATGAAAAGCCAGGATCTTCAAGGATGGGGGTACAATTATTATGAAGTAGAATCCAATGGTGATACAGCAGGAACATTGAAAGGATGTCTGGATAATAAGCTGACTAAAAAGTTTGTTACAATGAGCCCGGAAATTGTAAGATATAACAGTAAACTTCCTTTAGTATTCTATGTACCAAAAGATATTGAAGTACGTTACAGAGTTCTAAGAGCTGATAAAGCAATGAAAAAAGCCGTTCAGAAATAAACCTCGAACAAAGACTATTATTATATAAAAACTCCTTGCAGCAATGTGAGGAGTTTTTGTTTGGAGAAATCTTTACTTGAAACGGGTGAGATTACGCAATCCAATGATCAATAACTTTTACATTCCATCCACTCGAAGTCCTTTTGATAAGATAAGTGTATCCGGTAGTCTCTGCATTTACTAATAAAACATACGTATCGGGAAGCTCATCACATTGAAACATTTTGCTGTAAAAAATATCAGACCAGTCTGAATGGGTGAATGTTTTATAGATGGAATATTCCTTTAAAGACATGAAAATGATTTTTTCATCATAAGGTTCAATACCTCTTAAATATTCGTCTTCCGTTACAATCACTTTATCCCGAAGAGAATTCATAAAATTATTTCTCTTCGATGGAAGATCCTCTCTTTGTTTTTTCATATCTTCTCTGAAGGTTGTCAGATTAATGTTGAATTCTTCATTCACCGGATCTGATTTTTGAATAAATTCATAATATCCATATAAAATTCCCTCCCAAAGTTTTGAAAAATCATTGTTCGGGTTTCTGTATCTTGGGTTTTTATCTTCAGAATCATTGATGCCATCTTCATCCGTATCTTTTGAATAAGGATTGGTAAAGAGCATTTTAATTTCTTCAATATCATTTATTCCATCTTCATCAGAATCTTTGGTGATTTCGTTAAGATCAAATGTAATCAGAGCATTACTTTTTACTGTTTCATATACTGGCTGCATATCGGGAAGTACAGCCGATTTTATCATTCTTCTTATATCGGTCTCGATCTGGAGGTGATCTTGATCTTTCCACAGTGGATATTGTGAATTCCGTTTAAAGAAATAGTTATTATTTACAATCAAACCTGTAAAATAATTTTTCCATGTCTTCCCATTATCTTTCGAAATTTTTACATAATAACTTTTAAAATCAAATCTTTCATCAGCATATAAGATGGCTTTTGAATCATTTAATTCTCCTTGCTTTATAATTAGATTACTGGGAATATCTGCTACTGTTTTTACAAGCTTCGGTCTTTTAAGATGACTTTTCTTTTTTAATGATTTTTGTCCGTTTACAAATTCTACCGAAACAAAATGATAAGGCGGATTCAGGGCTTCTTCTTCAGATATCGGAAAGAATTTATTTATGGAATGAGATGCAATACTGTCCTTTACTTTTTCAAGCTGAAAGCACTTACAAACCTTTGTTTGTTGAGCAAAAATAACACAAAAGGGAAGCGTTAAAAGTAGAGTTATATTTTTTTTCAAAGTTTTTTAGTTTTTAATTAAGATTTAAACGGATTTGATAATACTTTATTTCAAAGGAGTTTATACTTAAACGTATTTTAAACTTAATTTAAATTCACTGTTTTGTTTGTTATTCTTTAACTATTTTAACAAATTTTGCATTATATTTGTTATAAACATAAACCATGAAAAACAATTTATTGATTTTTACGTTTAGTTTTTTTGCTTTTCCTGCTTGGGGCTGGGCACAGTCTGCGCCGGACTTTAAAGAACTTCTGGATAGTGCAATGGTTCGGGACTCGAATCTTAAAATGCAGGTTACCCAAAATAAACTTACCGATCTTGACGAACATAAATTAAAAGATATCTTTCTTCCTACTCTGGAATTAAGCGGTAAAGCAGGTTACCTTAACGGAACAGCAAGACTGACGTCGCCAGAGATCAATCTGGCTCCCTTTATAAATATTCCCGAAGGAACCTTTAACAATAACTTTAATGTATCCGGATTTTCAGGCGTTGCCAAAGCCGATGCTAAAATGCTTCTATATTCCGGAGGAAAAGTTAAATACCTCAAAAAAGCCGTTGAAGAAAAGAAAAAATCCGAAGATATTCTCTTAGAAAAAACCAGAGATGAGGTGATGGCAACTATTTCCAAAGCTTATGATCAGCTGGCATTGATCCATCAGTCTAAAAAAGTTTTGGATGAAAGTAAAAAAAGACTGGACATCAACAAAAAAACAGCAGATAAAGCATTAGGGTACGGCTTGATCACACCTTATGACCATAAAAAGATTGAATTGGCTCAGGCTACTTTAAATGCAAAAGTGGTAGAATATGAAGGAAAAAAAGAATTACTTCTTACTCAGCTTTATATTTTAACGGGAATTGACAGAGAACGTCTGAGAATGATAGATCCTGTTTTGTCTCCTGTAGAATTGCTTGCCGCAGAAAAAGGAATAGAACAGAGAGCGGAAATTCGTGCCCTTGAACATGGGATCAGTGCTGCCAATTATAAAATAAAGGCGGAAAGAACCTGGATGATTCCAAAAGTACAGCTGATGGCTTCTGCATATTATATCGGACTGTATGGAAACCGAATTAAAAGCTCTGAAAATGTAGTGCCAGCAGTTCCTTTATTAGGCTATGAAGGTAAAAAGTTAGACTGGAGCCCAAACAATATTAATGTTTTTCCATTGATCACAGCAGGAGTAGGTTTTAAATGGGAAATTTTTGACGGAAAAGAAGGAAAGCATGCCGAAGAAACAGCTAAGGTTGGTAAAGAGGTATTACAGAATCAGAAAGAAGATGCACTGAAAAAACTTACCCTGAATTTAGCCAATAATCAAACCAATTATGATATTGCTACGGCACAGATTACTCTAAAGGCTAAAGAAAAAGAACTGGCAAAAAATGCTTTGGTACAGGCTGAAAAAGAATTCAGATACGGGATGAGCAAATCTTCACAGCTTATTGATGCTGAAAATGATCTTGAAACTTCAGAATTGGAATACCAAAACGCTATTTTCAACCAAAGAAGGGCAGGAATAGAATTGATGAGATCTACTCAGGAACTGGATATTACCAAATTTTACTTAATCCCTTAAAAATTAAAATGATGCATAAAAATATATCTATACTCATTGCTTCTCTGTTTTTATTGGGAAGTTGCGACAAGAAAAATGAAAAGATCAAGGAACCGGAAGGAAAAACGAAAAAAGAAGTGATCTCTTTTGCTCCAAAGGTTACAGGAAGAATCTTAAAAATATACGTATCCGAAGGGCAAACAGTGAAAAAAGGAGATACACTGGCTCAGCTTGATGTACCGGAAGTTTCAGCAAAAATAGCACAGGCACAGGGTGCGGTAAGTGCAGCAACGGCTCAGGAACAGATGGCTAAAAACGGAGCGACACCAGATCAGCTGAAACAGCTTCAGGCAAAATATAAAGGACTAAAAGAACAGTACGAATTTGCACAAAAATCCTACAGAAGAGCTAACAATATGTTCAGGGACAGCTTAATGTCTCCACAGGCACACGATGAAGTATATGCAAAACTTCAGGGAGCAAAAGCTCAATATGATGCAGTAGTAGCAGAATTGGATGATGTAAACAGAGGAACCCGTTTCGAAAAAATAGAAATGGCTGCAGGACAGGCATCTCAGGCTAAAGGTGCATTGCAGGAAGCTAATGTAGCATATTCAGAACGATATATCATTGCTACAAACGATATGGAAATTGAAACTATAAGCCTGAATACCGGAGAATTGGCAACAGCCGGTTTTGCATTATTCAACGGATATATTCCCGAAAGTACCTATTTCAGATTCACCGTTCCTGAAAGTGCTATTTCGAAATACAAGAAAGGGCAGAACGTGAATATGCAGGTAGTTTACAATAAAGAGAATCTTGAAGGAAATGTAGTTTATATCAAGCAATTGACAAGATATGCAGATATTACGACAGCTTATCCGGATTATCAGCTACAGGATGCAATTTATGAGATTAAGGTAAAACCTAAAGACATGAATAAAGCAAAAAGTCTTTTGGTAAACGCCAATGTAATCCTGAAATAATAAGAAACAAAACACAATGAAGGCTTTTCGTAAAGAAATGTTTACTCGTTGACTTTTTTAAATATTAAAATATACAGATGAAGGAATTTTTCCGTCTTTTAAAACGTGAGTTCAAGCTTTTTATCGGCAATTCTACCTTAAGGACTGTGTTCTTTTTGGCACCAGTCTTTTATGCAACCTTGCTGGGGTTTGTCTACAAAAGCGGAAAAGTTGAAAATACTCCTGTACTCGTTGTTGACAGAGACAATACTCCTTTGTCAAACCAATTGACGGAAATGCTGGATGATAATAAAAGCATCAAGATCATCAAGTATTTACAGGAACCTTTAAGTATAAAAGATGAAGTAATCAGGCATGAAGCAGCAGCGGTTGTTATTATTCCCTCGCGCTTTGAAGGAGATATGCTTCAGAAAAAATATCCTGAACTGAACGTTTATATCAATACAGGAAACGTTCTCACAGCAAACTTCGCTTCAAAAGCACTTCAGCTTACCATCGGAACATTTTCTGCTGGAGCATCTATCAAAGCCCTACAAAAAGCGGGAATGCCGGCTGCAAAAGCCGCTACACAATACGAGCCTTTCAAAGCCAATTATATTACACTTTTCAATACCACGGGAAACTATCTGATCTTTATGTGGCCTGCAATGCTGGCTGTAGTATTACAACAGGTGATTTTATTGGCAATGGCAGTGAGTTTTGCCGCAGAATTTGAAAGAGGATCCTTTGTAAAAGAATACCGAAAAATGAAAAAATGGGCATTTCCAACGATGTTAATTAAAGTAATTCCCATCTGGATTTCCTCTATTCTGATCGTAAGTATTTATTACTTTATGCATATGATTTTCAGGGTTCCGATGCCGGAAGGAATATTCAATTTTATTCTTCTGACCTCTGTTTTTGTGGGCTCTGCCTCTTTCCTTGGTGTATTTATCAGTATATTAATTCCGGATGCATTGAAAGCAACACAGATTCTTATGGTTATTGCTTCACCAGCTTTCATCATCAGTGGTTTTACATGGCCATTAAGTGCGATGCCTGCATTCGTTCAGTTTATCGCTAATATTATCCCGTTAACCCCTTTTTTACAGGCGTTTAAAATCTTATTGATTCAAAAAGGTTCTGTAGAACTTACCTATCCATATTTAGAACATCTAAGTATTCTTCTGATAATTTATGCTATTATAGGATGGATTGCTTTAAAAATTAAGCTTTGGTTTATCTTTAAAAAAGAAACATCTCAGGAAATTGAAGTAGAAGGAACGTCTGAAATAGAGTAGTATGTTTTTTAATCCCTCTGATTCTTAACCTCATTAATTATTATCTCAAAACCGGCAACAAAAAATTTGTAGTCGATAAAAATCAAACGAAAAAACTAATATATTTGTCTATAGTTAATTTAGAAAGTATATGGAAAATGTATTTGATGCAAAAGATGCTCAGAACTACATAGATAGAATAAACAAACTCGTTGAAGATACTCATGGATTATGGGGGAAAATGACAGTAGACCAAATGTTGGCGCACTGTTGTGTAACTTATGAAATGATATACGAGCCGGAAAAGCATAAAAAGCCGGGAGCGATTGCTAAGTTTATTCTGAAAACTTTTGTGAAACCTAAAGTGGTGGGTGAGAAATCATACCCGAGAGATTCCCCTACAGCCCCTCAGTTTTTAGTGACGGGAAGAAAAAACTTTGATGAGGAAAAAGTAAGACTGATTGGTTTTATTCAGAAAACACAGCAGTTGGGAGCAGATGCCTTCGATGGTAAAGAATCTTTCTCTTTTGGAAAACTAAATGCGCAGGAATGGAATAATATGTTTGCAAAACATCTGAACCATCACCTGTCACAATTCGGAGTTTAAAAATCACCGTATGAAAAAACTTTTATTGCTCTTCATCCTGGCTGCCAATTTTATGTTGGGGCAAATGCCAGATATTTCAAATGCATGGCTGAATAACAGTAAACCTTACGTAGGAACAATCGGAAGTAAGGGACAGGAATTGAAGCTTAAAATCAATACCGCTGAACAGAATAAAAAGAATGATCAGGAGTATTTTGTTTCAGGATATTCGCTCGTGGATACCAACTATGCAAAATTTGAAGGTAAAATCACAATCTCAAAATATAAAGATTCCAAGAAACAGGGAACTGTATTTGGGGAATATGAATTGGCTGAAGAGAATAAAGGAAAACATTCAGGATTATTTAAAGGTCGTTTCGTTTATAATTTTAAATGGAACAGGAAAACCGAAAAAATTGAAGGCGAGTATATTGAACTGATCGGAAACTGGAAAAGTTATGATGGAACATTAGAGTTCAAAACAAACCTGAAAAATCAATAATCAGTTCATTCCTATTTATAAGAAATACACTTCTAAATAAGGCTCGATATTCAAAATCAGCCTCAATCTAAACTCAATCAATATATGAAACTAGGAGCATTTTCAATCAGTTTAAGTGTAAAAGACCTTCAGAAGTCTAAGGATTTTTATGAAAAATTAGGATTCAGTACAATGGCTGGGGGTACAGAACAAAATTATCTGATCATGAAAAACGGATCTACCTTGATCGGCTTGTTTCAGGCAATGTTTGATGGTAATATGCTTACATTCAATCCTGGGTGGGATGAAAATGCACAAAATCTTGAATCTTTTGATGATGTCAGAGAGATCCAGAAACATTT
Source organism: Chryseobacterium artocarpi (assembly GCF_001684975.1). Classification (GTDB taxonomy): domain Bacteria; phylum Bacteroidota; class Bacteroidia; order Flavobacteriales; family Weeksellaceae; genus Chryseobacterium; species Chryseobacterium artocarpi. Next base: position 560,797 of record NZ_MAYH01000001.1, read on the forward strand.
AAAAGAAGGAGGAATAGAAATTGAAAAAGAAGCTGATGAAACCACTTCAGGACCGGAACACATCTATCTGAAAGATCCTGATGGGAATATGATTCTGATTGATCAGCACAGGTAGTCCTAAGATACAGTTGAAGTTACCATCTCTTAAAAACTAATTAAAACTTAACTAATAAAAAACAATCATGGCATCAGTAAACGTTTATCTAACATTCAATGGAAACTGTAGAGAAGCATTTGATTTCTATAAATCAGTTTTCGGAGGAGAATATCCTTACATCGGAACTTTCGGAGAAATGCCTCCAATGGAAGGAAAAGAAACTCCTGAGGAAGATAAAGACAAAATCATGCACGTTACCCTTCCGATTTCCAAAGAAACGGTTTTAATGGGAAGCGATACAGGTGGAGAATGGGCTTCTAACTTTAAAGCAGGGAACAATTTCTCTATTTCCATCAATGCAGAATCTAAAGAAGAAGCAGACAAACTTTTCAATGGACTTTCTTCTGAAGGACATATTACGATGCCGATGGCTGATACATTTTGGGGAGCGTATTTCGGAATGTTTACCGATAAATTCGGGATCAACTGGATGGTAAATTATGATGATCCGGCTAAAATGCAACAACACCCGTAAGATAATATAGATAAAACTATAAATGTAAACCGACAGTACAACCTGTCGGTTTTATTTTTAATTTTGAGTAAAAAGGGAAAAATTGTTTATTGATTTCAGTGTAAAGTGTTTAGGTAAAAATTATTTTGCTATTATTGATTTAAAATATTAATTTTGTTAAAAACGATAGATAATAGTAATTGATAAACATGAAAAAGATTTTTACGAAGTTGGCATTCACGGTATTGGGCTTGGGATCCGTTTTTACATTTGCGCAGAAAAGTGATCTGGGTGCCTGGTATATGTATTTTGGGAATAATAAGATCAGCAAAAAACTGAACTGGCATAATGAGATTCAGTACCGAAACTTTGATGCAGTGGGAGATCTTGAACAGCTTTTGATTCGTACTGGGATAGGATATGATTTAACGGAAAACAATAATAATGTATTGTTGGGATATGGATTTATTCTCAGCCAGCCTTATGTAAACGGAGAGAAAAAAGAAAATATAGAACACCGAATTTTCCAGCAGTTTATTACCAAGCAGAAGTTTGGACGTTTTAATCTTCAGCATCGTTATCGTTTAGAAGAACGTTTTTTAGAGGATGATTTCAGGATGAGGTTCCGTTATATGCTAGGATTTAATATCCCGATTACCCAAAAGGAAATGCTGCCGAAAACACTCTATGCATCCGTTTATAATGAGATTTTCCTGCATTTTGACAGTCCGGTCTTCGATAGAAACAGGGTATATGGCGCTTTAGGATATGTCATTAATAAAAATATGAGAATTGAAGCAGGGTATATGAACCAGATTCAGGAAAACAGAAACAGAGGACAGATTCAGATTGGTTTTTATAACAATATTCCGTTTACCAAAAACTAATATTGACACTCCTTGCTGAATGCGACCTGATGAAAAAAACATTAAATTATTAACACAAAAAACAACACATATGCATTCAGGAAAAAGATTTGGCGCGCGTGAATTTATCAATTGGACACGTCGCAGTATTTACGCCTTAATTGTACTGGCAGCCATTCCTACCATTCTATATTTTCTGGGATGGAAATTCCTTTCCGTGCCTTGGCAGCCCATTGCAATTATGGGAACCGCCGTTGCCTTTATTGTAGGATTTAAAAATAATGCAAGCTACAGCAGGCTTTGGGAAGCAAGACAGATTTATGGCGCGATCATCAATGACAGTCGTAGTTTTGGATATATTCTAAGAGATTCTCTTATTTCAAAAGATCCGAATAAAGTAAAAGAAATGTTTCTCCGTCATTATGCATGGCTTACGGCTTTGAGATTTCAGCTTAGAGAACCGAGAGTCTGGGAAAATACAGGAACAGCACAGTTTGATGAATATGCCAAAAAATATGAAATCTCGGAAAGGGTTACAAAACTGGATGACGAATTGAAAAAGTACCTTTCGGGAGCAGAACTTCATTATATTTTAAGCAAAAAGAACAGAGCTACTCAATTGATGGCAAGTCAAAGTAAAGAATTATCTGAAGCTTATGAAAAAGGAGAGATCAATGATTTTCAATGGACGCAAATCAACCAGCAATTGGTGAAATTCACAGACAGTCAGGGGAAAGCTGAACGTATCAAGAATTTTCCTTATCCAAGAAACTTTTCTTCCATTACGACTTATCTTTTATTATTATTCATTGTATTTGTTCCTTTCGGATTGCTAAAAGAATTTGATAAACTGGGAGAAGGTTCTGCAGTAGAAGGCTTGACAATTTGGTTTAATATTCCCTTTTCACTATTGGTTACATGGTGTTTTCATACCTTGGATAGCGTAGGAGAGGCATCTGTAAATCCTTTCGAGGGAAGTGCCAATGATGTTCCTATCACTCAGATCAGCCGTACCATAGAAATTGATATGAGAGATATGCTGGATGAAACTGATCTTCCGCCAGCCATTACTCCGAAAAATAATATTGTACTTTAATACAATCTAGGTCAGATAAAAAAACGATACAGTTTGAACAAAAATCAAATAAATCGTTGTTTAAACTTCAACAAAAAATAATACTTAAAAAAACTACATCAAAATGATTCACAGCTATGTTATAATATCTATTGTAGTCTTACTGTCTGTAATGATATTAGTAATGATTGGGCAGAAACTGAAGGTAGCTTATCCTATTTTCCTTGTGATCGCAGGGTTGCTGATAAGCTTCGTTCCGGGAATGCCTCGTGTAGAAATAGAACCCGATCTTGTTTTCCTTATTTTTCTTCCGCCCATTCTTTTTGAAGCCGCATGGTTTACCTCATGGCAGGATTTTCACAAATGGAGAAAACAGATCTTTTCCATGGCGTTTGGACTGGTGTTTTTAACGTCAATTGTTGTTGCATACCTTTCATCATCTATTATTCCGGGGCTTACAGTGGCAATGGGATTCTTGTTAGGAGGCGTAAATTCGCCACCAGATGCGGTAGCAGCCACTTCGGTATTGAAACACATGAAAATTCCAAAAAAGATTACCAATATTCTGGAAGGAGAAAGCTTGATCAATGATGCATCCAGTTTAATTGTGTTTAAATTTGCTTTGGCAGCCGTTATTTCAGGTCAGTTTATTTGGAGAGATGCCGTTCAGGATTTCTTTACCATGGCGATTGGTGGGATTGCTGTAGGAGTGGCTGTAGGCTTTGCTTTTGGAGCATTACTGAGAATTATTCCTACAAATTCCAATATTGATACGGTTATTACATTGATTGTTCCTTATATCATGTATGTTGGTGCAGAGCATTTTCACTTTTCAGGAGTATTAGCGGTAGTTGCGGGCGGATTATTGATGTCTTATAACTCGCATTGCTATTTAAGCCATACCTCGAGAATTCAGTCCGGAAACGTCTGGAGTGTTTTAATATTCCTGATGAATACCATTATTTTCATCCTCATCGGTCTTGAATTACCAATAGTAGTTGAAGGATTAACGGATTATACTGTTTCAGAAGGTATTTTCTATAGCGTGATAATCGGTGGAGCTATTATCGGAACGAGAATCGTGTACAGTTATGCATTGATGTATTTTCCAAGACTTTGCTCTAAAGAATTAAGGCTAAAAGTTCCGAAACCAGATTGGAGAGAACCTTTTATCATCAGTTTTGCAGCGATGAGAGGAGTTGTTTCATTGGCAGCAGCATTATCTATTCCTGCTTTTTTACCTAATGGAGAAGCCTTTCCGCACCGTAATATTATTTTATTTGTAACCTTTGTTATTATCTTAATTACATTGGTAGGACAAGGGTTATTACTTAGCCCGATCCTGAAACTGTTAAACATACAAGATGCGGGAAGCGAGCTGCCTGAAGAAAAGCAGGAAGTCATTTTAATGCGTAAGTTGAAAGAAACAGCATTACGTAAATTAGATGATGATTTTGCAGATTTAGCAGTAACCAACAGTTTAGTCCGCCATCAAAAGCATAAACTGGAAAATGAAATGATGCTGATGGCAGATAAAGCTCAATGTATGGCATCCACGGGAGATTATGTCACAGCGATCAATCAAAATAAAGATGTGCTCCGTCAAGTCATTCAGGCACAGAGAAACGAACTTCACAGAATGAAAAGAGAGAAAATATTTGATGATCATGTAATGAGAACCATCGAAATGCAATTGGATTTTGATGAAGCGAAAATTACCGGCTTTTCTCACTGATAATATTTAAAGCTATAAACTGCAAAAGTCACAAAAGGATTTAAGCTAAGTTTAAAATTAAAGTTAACACAAAGTGAAAATCTACAAATTTTCAAACTTAAGTGCTCTTTACAACTGTAAGATGACTAACTTTAAAACAACTTAAGTACTAAAATTCTTTTGTGACTTTTGTTGTTAAAAATAGGAGTTCATTTAAACTTTAATAATATGGATACACCAATCATCGTTCAATATAAGATCAATGCTCCGGCTGAAAGAATATGGAAAGCATTAACAGAAAAAAGCGAAATGAAGTCCTGGTATTTTAATATCGAAGACTTTGAACTGAAAGTAGGGAAAGTGTTTAATTTCTATGAACCTGGTGGCGAAAATAAATATCATCATCAAGGCGAAATCCTGGAAATTATTCCCAATCAAAAATTAAAACATTCCTGGGCATATCCTGATTTTTCAGCTCTGAAAACTACAGTTACTTGGGAATTACAGCCGGAAGAGCAAGAGACATTGGTGAAGTTAATTCATGAAGGAATTGAGAATTTTAAAGATTTGGGAGACGGCTTTTCAAGAGTAAATTTTACAGCAGGATGGAATGCTATTATAAGACAAAGTTTAAAAGAGTACGTAGAAAAATAAACCATGATAGAGTTACAGTTATTTACCATCGATGACGCTCCAGCGTTGATTTCAAATATAAAAGATGAAAGATCATTACTTCAGTTCGCGGGTCCTATGTATCACTTCCCTTTGACGGAAGATCAGCTTGAAGGAGATTTGTCTGATGAAAAGAGAACATTATTCAAAATAGTTGATCTGGAGAACCAGAATATCATTGGTCATGCTCAGATATTTCTAAAAGAAGACACTTTTCTGCTGGGAAGAATATTGATCTGGGACGAAAATAACCGTGGTAAAGGTTATGGGAAGAGAGTAATGCAGGAACTTCTGAAATATGGATTCAGTCACTATAACAGAAAAATTGCCGAACTGAATGTTTATGATTGGAATACCGGAGCCATTGAGTGCTACAAAAAAGTAGGTTTTACTATTGATCCGGATGTTAGAAAAGAAGCAAAAATCGACAATGAAATCTGGGTTTCAATCAATATGAAGATTGAGAAAGAAACTTTTGAATTACAGGAAGCATGATTAATTTACCAGACTTTGTTCCATATTTTAGATTCGTTTTGAATGGAAAGTGAGACGGTTTTAGATCTGTAACAATAATGCTTATATCCTACAATTTGGTGAACCTGTGGATAATGTTGGCATTACGGAATAAAATTTGCTATTTTTGGGGAAATATTTAGAATATCAATGAAAAAAAGTATAATAGCGGGTTTCGCAGCGATTTTATTATTGGCATCTTGTAATAAGGATAAAGAAATCCTTGATACATTGAATAACTATAATAATTCAATGGAAGCAAAAGGATATCATTTTGGTGATAAGCTGGAGCTTCCGAAAGAGGTGACGGAAAATGCAGAAAGCGTAACCATTAGCTTTGGAGATAAAGAAACTACCAATTTAACAATTGATCCTAAGTTTTTTACATTGGGAGACAATGCCGTTACATTTAATATCAAAACCAAAGGCGGAGAAGTATTGAATCAGGATGCAACGATCAATGTATTCGCGAAAAATCCTGAAAAGAATTTAGCGTATGAAATTATCGCAGAATATCCTCATGATCCAAAAAACTTTGTACAGGGATTCCAGATTGAAGGAAATACCATTTATGAAAGTGACGGACAGAACGGTTCTTCTCAGATTTTAAAATATACATTAGGAACTACAACGCCTCTCGCATCTACAAAACAGGCTCAGGAAGACTTCTCTGAAGGAAGTACCATTGTAGGAGATAAAGTATATCAACTGACATGGCAGAGTAAGAAAGGATATGTGTATGATAAAAATTCATTAAAACTTCTTTCAGAATTTGCTTATCCAAATGTATTTGGTGAAGGTTGGGGGCTTACTTATGATGGTAAAAGCCTGATTGCATCAGACGGAAGTAAGCTTTTATATTTCCTTGATGTGAATGATCCTTCAAAACTGATCAAATATATTGCTGTGGCAGGAAGCTCTCAGGCATATGACCAATTAAATGAACTGGAATATCACAAAGGTTTTGTATATGCTAATGTTTGGCAAAAACCAATTATCCTAAAGATCAATCCGGAAACTGGTGAAGTAGTAGGAACATTCGATTTCACAGAAATTGCAAAACAAAATACAAAAGGAAGCGATGATGTATTGAACGGAATTGCTTTTAAAGGTGATAATATGCTGGTAACAGGTAAGAACTGGTCGAAGATTTATGAAGTTAAGTTGAAATAATATTCTAATATTAGTTTATCTATAAAAAATAGCGTTCCTTAGGTAGCGCTATTTTTGTATAATCTTTATTCTTTAAAAATGATGAAAAAAACCATGAGACTAAAAGTAATAGCTGGCTTTATTGCCTTTTTTCTGTTAGTATCTTGCAACAATAAAGAAAAAATGCTGGATTCTCTTGCTGACTATAATAATGAAAGAGAAACAAGAGGCTATCATTTTGGTGATAGATTAGAGCTTCCAAAAGAAGTTTCAGAATATGCAGAAAGTATTACAATTAGTTTTAATGATAAAGAAACTACCAATTTAACGATTGATCCTAAATTTTTTACTTTAGGAGATAATAAGGTTGTGTTTATTATTAAAACAAAAAACGGAGAAACTCTCAGTCAGGATGCTACTATTAATGTATTCACAAAGAATAAAGAAAAGGAAATACCTTATCAGATTATAGCAGATTACCCTCATAACCCGGATAATTTCATTGAAGGATTTTTAGTAGAAGGAAACACTGTATATGAAAGTGATGGTTTGGACAATGCGTCTCAACTTATAAAATATACTTTGGGTGCAACGGTTCCTACTATCATAAAAAAACAGCCTGCAAATGTTTTTTCTGAAGGTTGTACTATTGTCGGAGATAAAGTTTACCAGCTGACTTACCGTAATAAAATTGGTTTTATTTATGATAAAAATACATTGGAAAAACTTTCAGAATTTCCTTTACCGAATATCATTGGAGAAGGATGGGGACTTACTTATGATGGTGAAAATCTTGTAGCGACTGATGGTTCAAAAAATCTTTACTTTTTAGATGTAAATGACCCTTCAAAAGTTGTGAAAATAGTTCCTGTTGCCGGAAATACTGAAACTTATGAAAATCTGAATGAGCTTGAATATCATAAAGGTTTTATTTATTCAAATGTATGGCATAAACCTATCATTTTAAAGATTAATCCTGCTACAGGAGAAGTTGTTGGAAAATTTGATTTTACAAAGTTGACGAACGAAAACAACGAAGGCAATAGTGAATATGTCTTGAATGGAATTGCTTTTAAAGGTGATAATATGCTGATAACAGGAAAAAATTGGAAAAAAATCTATGAAATTGTTATTAAATAAAAGTGTAAATTGCTTGCATTCTTTTTAAAGAAATGATCTTTAATATTATAAAATTGAGATTAATCTATCTAATATGCATTTTCATTTTCTGTTCTTCCGCAGCACAGAAAGTTCTTCCTTTAGATACCTTAAAGTTGAAGGAAGCCAAAGATATGCTTGCCGATGACTACGGAAATCTGTATATCTATAAAAATAAAGACTTTAGTTTTACGAAATACGATTCCTTAGGAAAGCAGATCGGAAAAATGATGCTTACGGTTCCGTATAAGGTGCAATCTGTACAAAATCCATTGAATGTACCTTTGTTTTCTGAAAATGCCCAGGAAATGAAATTTGTAGATCAAAATATGAATGAAATTCAACGTATTGATTTCAAACAGAAATTCGGGTTCATCAGAATGGCATATGCTGAAGATTTACAGCAGCTGTGGCTATTGGATGACAGTACAAAACGTTTGATACAGTACAATTTCAGGAATGATACTACCATTAATTCATTTCCGTTCGATATCAGCTTTGAAGATTTTATGGATCTTCTGGTGTATGAAAGTAAAGTCTATATTCTTACTAAAAATCATATCCGAATTTACAGCCTCAAATTTGAAAAACTCTTTGAAGCTCCTGTGAATAACGGAAAACGTTTTAGAAGAGAGAATGATAATATATTAGTTATCGCTAATAATTCAATTTTAAAATATGTTCCCGAAAAAGGGATGACGATTCTTTTTGAAGATCAGGATGCACAAATTGTGGATAAAAACATCCTTTCTTATTTTGAAATCAACGGGAACAAACTCTATCTTTACAGTCTTGAAAAAGTAAAGAAAGCCAGGCAGCAAAAACAACTGGAAACACAGCTTGAAGCAATACAGCCACCGACAGATAAACCAGCGGAAAGTGCTGAAGAAAAAACCAATGAAAAAGGTGAAGAAATAAAACCTCAAGACAATACATTGGAAAAATTGATTCAGGATGCTTCCGAAGTTCAGACTGCAGGCGTATAAAAGCTTATCAATTAATCAGTAAATACAAGGAAAAAGAATATGCATATTGCAGTTACAGGAAACATTGGAGCAGGAAAAACAACTTTAACTACGATGCTTTCTAAGCATTACGGATGGGATGCACAGTTTGAAGACGTAGATCATAATCCTTATTTGGAGGATTTCTATTCAGATATGAGCAAATGGAGCTTTGCACTGCAGGTATATTTCTTGGGAAGCAGATTCCGTCAGGTAAAAGAAATCAGAGAAAGCGGTAAAAATATCATTCAGGACCGTACCATTTATGAAGATGCACATATTTTTGCAGAAAACTTAAATGATATGAATCTTCTTTCCGACAGAGATTTCAACAACTATTCATCGGTTTTTGATCTGATGAAATCTTTTGTATCTGCACCGGATCTTTTAATTTATCTAAAATCAGACGTTCCGAATCTTGTAAAGAAAATCTACAAAAGAGGACGAGAATATGAAGCTTCAATAAGTATTGAATATCTTTCAAAACTTAATCAGAAGTATGAAAAATGGATCTCCAACTATACAGAAGGAAAGCTTTTAGTAATTGAAGTAGATAATTTGGATTTCGTGGAAAAACCTGAAGATTTCGGTTTTATCCTAGAAAAAATAGAAGCAGAATTACACGGATTGTTTTAACAAACTTTTATCACTGTATTAAGAGAACATCCATTAGATTGTTGTTAAATTTGTTACAGAGCAAGTTTAATTTTAAAATAATTAGAAATGTTAGTCAAGGTTTTACATAACGGAAACTGTTCAAAGTCAAATGCTGTATTAGAGTATCTTGATGAAAACGGAGTGTCTTTTGAGATTATCAATATTGTTGAAGATCCATTAAGTGTTTTGGAGATTAAAACAGTATTGAAAAAGCTAAACCAGAGTGTTTTCCATATCATTCGTAAAACGGATAAGCTATATACGGAAAATTACGCTGATAAAAATTATTCAGAAGAAGAGTGGATCAAAATCCTATCTGAAAATCCTTCACTGATCCAGCGACCAATATTGGTAAAGGGTTCAGTTGCAATGTTGGGAAGACCTATTGAAAATGTAAAGTTCTTTATTGAGAAATAATAAATACATATAAAAACCGGCTGTTTCTAAATGAAACAGCCGGTTTTGTTTTTTATTAAGATGCTATTTATTTTTAAAAATAAAAAAGACTGTCAAATCTGACAGTCCTTAATGTTTTACAATAGAATAACGCCTTCTATTTTTGCTACTTCTTTATAAATATTCACTACCTGATTAGCATCCAATACAAATGCATTGATATTGCAGGCTGTGTATTTTCCATTTTTGCTTTCGCGGTTTCCTAATGTAAACTTGATGCCATCAAAAACCCTGTAAATTTCAGTAAGTTTTGTCTGGTCTGTAGGAATAATAAATTTAAATAAATAATCCTCAGGAAAATCATGATGACCTTCCAGTTTTTCCTTTAAAGACTTGTAGAAATCTTCAGGACTTGCGTGTTGATTTCCTTGTAATATATCCATCTGCAATTATTAATATAATATAAATATAACGAAATTTTTCCTATTTTCCAAATGGTCCTAACAGGGACTTGGAGTTCTGATGTTCATAATCCTCGATAATATTGAAAAGCCCGCTCACCAATTGTTCAGAGGCAAGTTTACTCAGTCCACCTGAATTTACAGTGTTTGTATTTCCGCCTAAAAGGCTTCCCAAAAAATTGCTTCCGGACAAGGCTGTGTTGATGGTTTTTACGATTCCGTATTCATTCAGCTTTTCATCTACTTTTGGAGCGATAGCTGCAATAAGTTGCTGCGATGTTTTTTCCTTCAAAATTTGAGTGGCTGTAGTTCCCTGAATAATTCTGGTAACGTCCTGTGCATTCAGACTGTTTACTGCACCTTGTAAGATGGGTCTGGAAGTGTTTACGGTATAAGCCGCAGCCTGAGCAATATAATCTCTTTCTTTAGCCACCAATGATGGTGCAATCTTCTCAAGAAGGGAGTTTATTTCTCTCAATTCCTTAGGAAGGGCTTTGTCTACCATATTATTTTGTAAAAAGGCTTCTTTATTGGTATAAATTCCCATTCCTTTATCAATACCATTGAGTAGCATTCTTTTGATGATAGAAAGTCCCATATCGGAAGTGGCAAGTGTAGTACAAGATTGTACCGTAGTTGTAATAACAGCACCGGTCCCGATTGCAAGAGCGGCTGCAATGATATATTTTTTCATTGATCTTTTTATTGCTTTTTTCAAAAACTGCACCAAAGGTAAATACTATTATCTATTTAACAAAATATTAAATTTAGTGTTATGATTTGGTGAATTTTTTAACGGAAATTGATATTTTATAATTAGGGATATGATGGTTATTTGATGTATAAATTGGGTTTTAGTTTGTGGAATTTAAATATTTACTTGTTTATGTTTAAAAAAACAGAATTGTTTTTAAATTTTTAACAAAATTTAACATGGTTCGGTTTTTTTTATATTTTTGGCTAATGTCTTTTTTTGAGAAATTAATTTAACTCAAACAAAGATGTTACCGAAATTTTGATTGTACGAATAAAATTGAAACTATATGAAACAAAGTAATTTAAAGTATCCATGTCTCATCGCCGTTTTATACTTCGGAATGAACGTGAATGCACAGGTTACAAATGACTCCACCAAGGTCCAGAAAATTGACGAAGTTGTCATGATTGGATATGGTAGTCGTAAGAAAGTAGATAACACCACATCAATTAGCTCTATCAGTGCCGAGGAAGTGACCAAGACTAAAGTTTTGAATGCTACGCAGGCAATTCAAGGGAAAGCTGCAGGGGTACAGATTATCGCATCTGATATGCCGGGATCTACTCCTTCTGTAATGATCAGAGGTATGGGAACTGTTACAGGTGCAAGATCACCATTGTATGTTGTGGATGGAATGTATTTCAATAATATCAATAATATCAATTCCAATGATATTTTAACTTATGATATTCTAAAGGATGCAGCTGCATTGGCTATTTATGGTAACAGAGCTGCTAATGGAGTAATTATTATCACAACAAAATCAGGAAAAGGAAAATTAAATATTTCTTATGACGGATTAGTGGGTGTAAGAACTCCTCTGAAAACAGTAAAAATGGCGAACGCGTCAGAATTTGCTGCTTATAATAATATAGCACTCAACCAGGATAGGTTTTCTACTAATCAGCCTGTAAATACTGACTGGTTTAAAGAAATAACAAGAACTGGGGTTTACAATCAGCATAATCTTTCTATTTCTGGTTCTTCCGAGGCTGCAAAATATTTCTTTAGTTTAAGTAATTATGATGAGCAGTCTATTTTGAGAGGTACAGATTATAACCGTGCTACAATTAGGACTAATAATGAGTTTAAAATTACAAAGGGAATTACTTTATCTCAAAATTTAAGTGTTGCCTTCACAAAAGCTACTCCTAAACCTTTTAATGCTTTTACTACAGCATATAAGCAATCTCCAATGGTTCCTGTATATTATGCTTCTGGACAGTTTGGAATGCCTTATGTAAATACTACAACAGGTATTGTGGATTATACCGGTTATAAGTTTAATGATGTAACAAACCCTGTAAGTCAGCTATTGCTTAATAATGAGCAGAATAGAAATACAGTATTACAAGGAGGGCTGAAACTAGATATAGATATTATTCAAGGATTGAAATTTACATCTCAATTTAGTGGAGAATATAGTAACTATAAAGCTTATAATTTTAAAGATGAAGTTGCTATCTGGCTTGCTGGGGATCCTACAAGAGTTCCAAACGGTTTTTCTAGTACAAACCCTAAAAATACGCTTGAAAATACAAGAGAAGATTATTATAACTGGGCTTTATCCAATTATTTAACATATAATAAAAAATTAGGAGTTCATGATATTGAGGCAACAATAGGTACTGAAACTACTGTTATGAATGGTATTGATCAGTTAATTGTTAAAAGAAAAAATTTATTATTAAATGATTCTAACTACTGGAACTTAAATGGAACTGATTATGTGAATAATGTTCAGAGTTTAAAATCAGTGAAATACGATAGAAATACAACAGTTTCTTACTTTGCTCGAGCTCAGTATAAATTAATGAATCGTTATTTATTAAGTGCAACAATCAGACGTGACGGATCTTCTCAGTTTGCAGCTGGACAAAAATGGGGTACTTTCCCTTCATTCGGTGCAGGATGGATTATCTCTGAAGAAGAATTTATGAAAGACGGATTCTTCGACTTATTAAAATTAAGAGGAGGTTGGGGTAAATTAGGAAACCAAAAAGTTCCATTAAATTATCTTCCATTAAATTCTGGTGTAAATTATAATTATGGATTTGGAAATGCAAATCCGGTAAGTAACGGTATTACTGTAAACAAAGGGTATGACCCGGTATTAGGATGGGAAGTTACGGAAGAAAGCTCTTTAGGTTTGGATTTCGGAATGTTCAATAAGAGATTAACAGGTAGCATTGATGCCTATAACAGAGAAACAACGAACCTTATTCTTGGTATTACGAATTATATGACATCAGGACAGTCTGAAACTTATTACTCTCACGTTGGTGCAGTAAGAAACAGAGGTATGGAATTCTCCATGAACTGGGCTGATAAAGTAGGTGAAAACTGGTCTTACTCTTTAGGAGCTAATTACTCTTTCAATGAAAATAAACTTACCAGAGTAGATACAAACAAAAATATTGCTCAGCTAAGTGGAGGAAGTTTAAGTAACGGAGAATGGGTAAAATTATTTAATGGTTCTACTGTAGGTCACGCGTTAGGAAGTTTTTATTTATGGGAATACGACGGCTTGGATGCTAATGGAAATATGAAGTATAAAGACCTTAACGGAAATGGTGTTACAGGACGAGCGGATGCTGGTGATAGAAAATACTTCAACTCTTATATTCCAAAGTCAATGTTAGGAGTTAATGTTTCAGTAAGTTATAAAAACTGGGATTTTGCTGCAAATGGATACGGAGCATTTGGGTTTAGTGTTTATAATGGTAAAAAAGCTCAAAGAAGTAACAACGTAAATATTGAATCATCAGTAGCACAAGATTATTGGACTTCAGCCAATCCAACTGGTACAAATCCAAAACCAGCTACAGATAATCCGTTGGCATCTACATATTACCTTGAAGACGGAGATTATTTTAGAATTAATAATATATCAATTGGTTATACTGTGAAAAATGTAGTGGATTATGTGAAATCTGTGAAGTTTTATGTAAGTGCAATCAATCCTTTTGTATGGCAAAAATATTCAGGATATTCAACAGAATTATCAGGATATGATCCTGCAGATGCAAAAACAGAAGGTGATCCTTACAAATTGGCTGGGGTAGAATTGAATGCTTATCCTACTTTAAGATCCTTTGTATTCGGTGTAAACGTAAACTTTTAGAAAAAATGAAAAGAAATAAGATATTATTAGTCTCTTTAATGTTATTAGGATCAGTAGCTGCTGTACAAAGTTGCAGTGATGAGTTTGTAGATGTGAAGCCTTCAGAATCTATGACAATTGATGATCTTGATAAATTTAATAATAATGACGGTGCTACTTACTTTGTAAACTCTATTTATGCTAAGTTTCTAGATTGGGATATGAGTACATTTGCCTGGATCGGAGTAACTTCTATTATTTCTGATGATGCAGATAAAGGTTCTACGGTTGGGGATAATGGTTCAGATAAAAATCTTTTGGATGCTTTAGATATTACTGCAACTACTCCTTCTTTTAAAGAATTGTTTACGTCTAATTATCAGGGGATCAATAGAGCTAACCAGGCGTTGAAATATATTCCACAATTGGATAAGGCAGATGCTGAGTTACGTAAAAGATTAACAGGTGAAGCAAAATTCCTAAGAGCTTTTATGTATTTTACGTTGGTAAGATCATTTGGAGGAGTACCAATGGTAGATCGAGTGCCTGTTTTAGGAAATGAAGAAGATAAGAAAATGCAGCTTTCAAGAGTGTCCAAAGAGGAAATATATGCTTTTATTGAAAAGGATTTGAAAGATGCTATAGAATCGTTGCCTAATAAATCTGTATATTCCGGAAATAATATTGGTAGAGCTTCAGTAGGAGCTGCTCATGCGCTTCTTGCTAAGGTTTATTTATATCAGAAAAAATGGCAATTGGCAGCGGAGCAATGCGATTTGGTAACAGGATATTCTCTAACTCCTAATTTTATTGATATTTATAAAGTTTCAGGAGAAAATAATGCAGAATCTATCTTTGAAATCCAAGGCTCAGGTGCCGATGCTGGTAGAGCTATAAAACAATATAGTCAGGTACAAGGAGTTCGTGGTTCCGGAGGTTGGGGCTGGGGATTTGCAACGCCTACTCAAGGATTGTATGATGCCTATACAGCAGAAGGAGATACAGAAAGAAGAGATGCTACTATCATTCACAGAGATATGACTTTGTATGATGGAAGATATATTCCTAAAACAGTGGAAAATAAGTTCTACAATTATAAGGCTTATTCATCTGCGTTCTACGATAAAGAAAATACAGACACCAATATCCGTTATCTGAGATATGCTGAGGTTCTTTTAATCAAAGCAGAAGCAGCTAATGAATTAGGTCAGACAAGTACTGCGATTACATTATTAAACCAAGTAAGAGAAAGAGCTAAGATTAATCCAACTACAGCAACTTCCCAAGCAGATGTAAGAACAGCAATCTGGAAAGAAAGAAGATTAGAATTGGCTTTTGAGCATGACAGATGGTTCGATCTTGTTAGAACAGGTCAGGCGCCAGCTGCAATGGCTGCGGATGGCGGAAAAGTTTTCAAGGTTGGAAAACATGAGCTATTCCCACTTCCTTATGAATTCATCATGGAATCAGGAGGTCTATCCCAACAAAACCCAGGATATTAATAATAATCATAAACTAGAGGAGAGTGAAAATTCTCCTCTAATTTTATAACCAGTAAACAACGATACCAATGAAAAGGACCCTACTGACAATTGCCGTAACTTCTTTATTTTTTACTTATTCCTGTAAAAATGCTCAGGTTTCCCAACCAAAAACAACAGAAAATAAAACTGTCAAAAGTAATATTACCGATGAACAGTTGATGGATAAAGTACAGCAAGATGCACTTAAGTACTTCTGGGACTATGCTGAACCCAACTCAATGTTGGGAAGAGAACGTTACCACGAAGATGATATCTATCCCGATAATGATAAGCATGTAATTACTACAGGTGGTTCAGGTTTTGGGCTGGCAACTATTCTGGTAGGTGTTGAAAGAGGCTTTGTTCCAAGAAAAGAAGCAGTGAAAAGACTGACGAAAATGATGGATTTTCTTGCAAAAGCAGATCGCCATAAAGGAGCATGGTCACATTGGATCAATGGAGAAACAGGAAAAACAGTCCCTTTTGGTAAAAAAGATAACGGTGGAGATCTTGTAGAAACCGCATTTCTTACTTCAGGAATACTGATGGTTCGTGAATACTTCAAAAACGGAAATGCTGAAGAAAAAGCGTTAGCTGCAAAATGTGATGAATTATGGAAAGGAATTCAATGGAACTGGTACACAAAAGGCGGTGAAAAAGTATTGTACTGGCATTGGTCTCCAGAATATCAATGGGAAATGAACTTCCCACTCGAAGGCTATAACGAATGTCTTATTACTTACATTCTGGCGGCATCTTCACCCACATATTCCATAGATGCAGAAACTTATTATAAAGGCTGGACCAGAAACGGCACCTACCTTACAGACAAAACAAAATACGGATTACCTCTGTATGTAAAACACAACTATGCCGAAGAATATGGCGGTCCATTATTCTGGGCTCAATATTCCTATATCGGGCTTGATCCGACAGGATTATCCGATAAATTGGTAAAGAATTACTTTGACGTAAATAAAAACCAAACCCTTATTGATTACAAATACTGTGTTGAAAATCCAAAACAATGGAAAGGCTACGGATCAAACTATTGGGGATTGACAGCCGGCTATACAAGAAATCAGGACGGAAGTACAGGATACACTGCTCACATGCCAACCAATGATAACGGAGTCATTACTCCTACAGCAGCTTTAAGCAGTTTTCCATATACTCCAAAAGAATCAATGGATTTTTTAAGGTTTATCTACACCCAAAAACCTGAATTTATAGGATCAGCAGGTCCTTATGATGCAACATCTGTCAATTATAACAATTGGTTTACCCCAAGGTATCTTGCTATAGATCAGGGAACCATTGCACCGATGATTGAAAACTACAGAACAGGATTCCTATGGAAACTATTTATGAATGCCCCGGAAATTCAGCAAGGATTGAAAAAACTAAGCTTTCAATCTTCAAAATATGGAATAAAATAAAGGCACATATTGCTTTTGAATTTATAAAGATCTGCATATTTTTAAATACGATCATCTGCCCGATCTGAAAAATCTGCGAGAGAAAAAAAATACAATCCTCTCACATAATATTCAATAGAAATGGGCTTTAGCCCATTTAAAATAAACAAAGCACAAAATTCAAAGGCTTTGGTCAAAACCTAACAGCATTATGAAATTAAAATATCTTACCCTTTTGCTCTTACCCTTTTCCTTACAGCTCAACGCACAGGAAATAAAAGCAGAACTAAATAAAGAAATCAAACGAACAGAGAAAATATCTTACATCCTTGATTACCCCCAAAAGGTAAAAGGAAATGTACCGTTAATTGTATTTCTTCATGGTTCAGGAGAAAGAGGAAATAATCTGGAAATGGTAAAAGCACACAGCCCGTTTACTTATAAAGATCAAATTAAAGAACCGGTTGCGATTCTTGCTCCACAATGTCCGGCAGATACCTGGTGGGATACCGTAACCGTCTATAATCTGATTAAAGAAATTCAGAAAAAATATAAAATAGATGCCTCCAGAATTTACCTTACCGGACTTTCAATGGGAGGCTGGGGAACCTTGAAGCTTGCAATGGAACATCCTGAAATGTTTGCAGCCGTAGCTTCTGTCTGTGCCCCTACAGATCACGTAATGACAGCCAATATTCAACAGTATAAAAATTTGAATATGAAAATATACCATGGCGGAATGGATGATATTGTATTACCAGAGAACGCTTTTAAGTTCTATCAAAAACTTCATCCGGTAAACCCATCCGCAGAATTGATCATTTTCCCAAATGATAACCACAATTCATGGGACTCTGCATATTCAAATCCACAATTGTATGAATGGATGCTTTCAAAGAAAAAGAATAATTAATCCGTATTTAAAAAGAAAACTTTTAAAACCTTAAGATTAATACTCAATAATATAGAAGAAATTTCATATTTTTGAATATTGTCTTTTTTAGAGACAATAATAAATCTGTTCAGTCAGATTAAAATTAAAAATAGATCTTTACTGAATATCAATGCCTTCAGTATTAAAGATTAAAATAAAAAAGTAACGTTCTTGCGTTAAATAAAACAGAACAATAAGAAGTTAGATTTATGAAAAAACTAATCGTCCTTGCTACTTTAGCACTTTCACCTGTATTTTCGGCACAGGAAATGGTAGACAAGCCCGTGCAGTCCTATCAGACAGCTCAGTATCAGGCAAAAAAGAAAGCCTTTGTAGACAATCTTTTATCTAAAATGACCTTGGATGAGAAAATCGGTCAGTTGAACCTTCCTACTTCCGGAGACTTTACAACCGGGATGGCTCAGAGTTCAGATATCGGAAAGAAAGTAGAGCAGGGATTAGTAGGAGGACTGTTTAATATCAAAGGAGCAGATAAAATCAAAGCGGTTCAGAAAGTAGCCGTTGAAAAAAGCCGCCTTAAAATCCCAATGATCTTCGGAATGGATGTGATCCACGGATACGAAACCACTTTCCCTATTCCATTAGGATTAGCCGCTTCATGGGATATGAATCTCGTACAGCAATCCGCAAAAGTTGCTGCAAGAGAAGCCGCTTCAGACGGAATCAACTGGACATTTTCGCCAATGGTAGACATTTCCCGCGAACCAAGATGGGGTAGAGTTTCCGAAGGATCAGGTGAAGATCCGTTTCTGGGAAGCGAAATCTCCAAAAACATGGTATACGGTTATCAAGGGAAAGATCTGGCTAACGGAACCAATATTTTAGCTTGTGTAAAGCACTTTGCTTTATACGGAGCAGGTGAATCCGGAAGAGATTATAACACAGTTGATATGAGTCATGTGAGAATGTTCAACGAATATTTTCCACCTTATAAAGCAGCTGTAGATGCCGGAGTTGCTTCAGTAATGGCTTCCTTCAATGAAGTAGACGGAGTTCCAGCTACCGGAAACAGATGGCTTCAGACAGAAGTGTTGAGAAACCAATGGAAATTTAAAGGTTTTGTGGTAACAGACTATACCGGAATCAATGAAATGGTTGATCACGGTATGGGAGATCTTCAGCAGGTGTCAGCTTTAGCTTTAAAAGCAGGAGTTGATATGGATATGGTAGGAGAAGGGTTCTTAACCACATTAAAAAAATCTCTATCCGAAGGAAAAGTTACGCAGGCAGAAATTGATATGGCTGCAAAAAGAATCCTTGAAGCAAAATATGACCTTGGATTATTCGACAATCCTTACAAACATGGAGATGCAAAGCTGGCAGCAAAAGAAGTTTACAACTTAGAAAACAGAAATATTGCAAGAAACGTAGCTGCACAGTCGATGGTTTTAATGAAAAATGAAAACCAGGTTTTACCTTTGAAAAAATCAGGAACAGTTGCAGTGATCGGTCCATTGGTTAATAACTCTATGAATATGGCAGGAACCTGGAGTGTTGCAACAAAACATGCCGTTTCTGTTAATTTAATGCAGGGACTTCAGGCAAACTACGGAAAAGAAGTAAAATTCCTTTCTGCAAAGGGCGCTAACATCGATTATGATGCGAAATTGGAAGAAATCTACGCAGCTCACGGAAAGAAAACAGACAGAGACAGCCGTTCAAAAGAAGAATTATTAAAAGAAGCTGTTGACGTTGCTAATAAAGCAGATGTGATCGTTCTTGCCATCGGAGAATCAGCAGAAATGAGTGGCGAATCTTCATCAAGATCAGAAATTACCATTCCTCAATCTCAGGTAGACCTTTTGAACGAATTGAAGAAAACAGGAAAACCAATCGCCATGATCCTATTCACAGGACGTCCGTTAGCTTTAACGAATGTAAAAGATACTCCGGACGCAATCCTTAATGCATGGTTCCCGGGATCTGAAGCAGGAAATGCAATGGCAGACGTTCTTTTTGGAAAAGTAAACCCATCAGGAAAGCTTCCAATGACCTTTCCTAGAAGCTTAGGACAGATTCCAATCTATTATAACGCTAAAAATACAGGTCGTCCTTTAGATCAGAAATTGACGGATAAATGTGAATACCAAAGATTCCGATCCAATTATATGGATGAATGTAATACACCTTTATACGCTTTTGGATACGGATTGAGCTATACCCAATTTAATTACTCCGATATCAGTATTTCCAATGCAAACCCAAAAGGAGATCAAACCATTCAGGCATCAGTTACTATTACTAATACCGGAAACTATGATGGAGCAGAAGTTGCTCAGTTATACATTCGTGATATGGTAGGAAGTATCACAAGACCTGTAAAAGAATTAAAAGGTTTCCAGAAAATATTTTTGAAAAAAGGAGAATCGAAAAAAGTAAGCTTCAATATCACCCCGGAAAGCCTGAAATTCTATAACGGAGATCTTAAATACGACTGGGAATCAGGAGAGTTTGATATCATGATCGGAACCAGCTCAGATAATGTGAAACATTCAAAAATTACATGGACAAAGTAGGAACGTAAGAAAGTTTTTCACAGGAATGTGTATTTTTCTTTTTTGGCATGATTTTTAATAATACCCAGCTTAGTTAATATTATACAAAAAAGCATGAAAAAAACAATTTTATTGAGCGCAATGTTCCTTGGTACTTTAGCATTCGCACAGCAAACACCAGTATTAGGTGGCGATAAAGATGCTCACGGATGTATCGGTTCAGCAGGATATACTTATTCACAGATCAAGAAAAACTGTGTAAGAACTTTTGAAGAGAAAATTAAGTTAAAAGAAGTAGCCACAAATGGCGACTATATTGCAGCTGTTATTTTCAGTAAAGACAAGAAAAAAGCTGAGGTTTTCGTGAAAGATGCCGAAGGAGGAAGCGTAATTCTTACCAGACCAGGAAAAGCAAAAGCTTGGAAAAAAGACGGTTATGTGTTGACCCCTTACAAAAAGAGCGGTTTTCAGCTTAAAAAGGACAATGTTGTGATCTATCAATAAAATCCGGTTTACAAAAAAATAAAGTCACTCGAAAGGGTGACTTTTCTTATTTTCAGGAGCTTCATCCCGCTATCCACTCATACTCCTCGCGCCAAACTTTCCCACTTCCAAACCTTCAGTCCTTCCAATCTGTGCTGTGGGGTAACCGTTTCTATCGGGGCTAGGTTATTATCTCTTTTTTAGATTTTCAGATCAATTTAAAAATATTTTTAATGGTTTAAAATACGTCGAGTTCTGTCGTTGTGCTGAAGTAGCTTTGTACAAGAGATAAGGGTGATGATTGTTGAAAAAAACTTTCTCACGTTTAGAAAAAAATTACATTAAATCAGATATGATTTTTGTGAATTAAAAAAATAAAAAAATCCCTTTCAAAAATAAACTAAGGGACTACATTTAAACCAAAGCAATATGAAAAATCAATTTTTAATTAAGGACACAATGAATGCTATGTATAACATGTGTCCATGTGACTTACATGATTTACAAACTGGAGTTTATGCGGGAGTAAAGTTATTAGGATATTACCGCAAAGGAGATACACCAGCTCCGATTGTTTATTATGTATCTCCAATGGAAACCAGACCGGATGATGGAGGAAGTATCATTCATGTTGGTACAATAAAGTTGGTACACACTTTTACGAACTCTATAGATGTGAAATATTACGGTGCTTTCCCTGATTTGGATGCTAACGATACAACAGTTAGAATTAATAAAGCGATTAAAGGGTCTTGTCCCAAGATCTTTATTGGTGATGGTGATTATAGAATTGTTGGTGATGATCCTAGTACCTCAGTAACAGATTTTTTACGTGATGCCGGAGGAATTGAGATGCAGGATAATAAAATGTTGGTTATGTCTGATAATTGTTATTTAATTCAAAGACCTACAAATAAGCAACAATATAACGTCATTCGTGCGTATAATAAAAAGAATGTTTCTATAACAGGTGGTAATATCACAGGAGATAGAGATACTCATACAGGAGTCGGTGGTGAATGGGGGTATGGAATAGCTGTTTCCGGAGGAAGTAACATCTCTTTAAAGAACATTAAAATTAAGGACTGCTGGGGTGATGGATTAAATATTCAGCATTATTATGATGAAAAAAACGTACTCCATTTATTAAATGGTTTGACCGCAGACAAAATTATTTCATCCAATAACAGAAGACAGGGGATGTCTATTGAAGCTGGAGAAAACCTTTATTTTACAAATTGTGCATTTAATAATAGTAATGGAACTGCACCTGAATGCGGAGTAGATATAGAACCTTTGGATTCTGGATCTATCGTGAGAAATGTTTTATTCGATAATTGTGAATTTCTAAATAACAACCATGCCGGATTACTGGCAGGAGGTAGTGCAAATGTGTCACATGTAACGATCCAAAATTCAAGAGCGTATGGTAATAAAATTCCATCAGAAAGTGGGGGACAGATCAGTTCATATAGGGAAAATAATGATATTATTATTAAAAATTCATTTCTTGAAGGTAGCGCAGAAAGCTTATATGGAGTCTCACTCTTTAACTCTCCCAATTCACAAATAATAGGTAATACTTTCAAAAACTGTATGTTCAATAACCAAGGAGTGATAGGGTCGGAAAACCTTGTTATTCGTGGCAACAATGTCCGTTTCTTTAAAGATTTTCAAGGAGCTGGAGATATTTACTATTATAATTCAGACAGGTTGCCTGATAATAATATTAACCAGGAAATATCCTATAATACGATACTTAATGAAAATACAGGAATCAAGCTCCTTTTATTCTTTAATGTGACAAAGAGTATTATTCAAAATAATCTGATTTCCAACTACACACTTATTGATTTGAAAGGAAAACATAATGTTTTTGAATCTAATAAGCTGTATGATGCAAAATATCATTCTCTGAATATTAAAGAAGATTCAGATCATTCAGTAATCAGTGGAAATATTGTGAGCGGAGGTCTTGCAGAGGATCAGGGAAGTTCTTTTATTGCTGTTGGGAAGTCAGATAATTTAGTGATTACAGATAACATTATCTCCAAAAAATCTTATTATACAGGAGCTGTTAGTCCATACACGAATGCTTTTTTTATCAATTCAGCTATTGAGAATATGATCTTTAAAGGGAATGTTCCATTAGACCTGTTAAACTTTCATGCTAGTGGAACTCCATCTGACAGTCAGAATATCGTTGTTTTAAATAAAGCAACTAATGAGTACAGTGGAGCGGTCAAAAGCTCAGAAGCATCGGGAGATACAGCAGTAGATGTAGGTGATAACTATTCTAAGACCGAAGTTCAGGCAATTTTAGCTGAACTCCGAGATTTGAAATCTAAACTTAGAACAGCAAAAATATTAACGACATAAAAATGTGTTTCTAAATAATTAAACCTTGCAATAGCAAGGTTTTTCTGCTTTTATATCCTCCTTCACATATTAAATAAGCCTTGAATTTTAGCCAATAAAAAATGTTTAAAATTTATCCAAAAAAACAACACAAAAATCATAAAACCAAGATTTTTATCTCTCACCGAAAAACCGTATTTTTGTACATCTAAAAAGTAAAAGAACGAATGAATTCCTACAAAAATCCATTGGAAGAGCGCTATTCCAGTGAAGAAATGTTGTTTAATTTCTCACATAATAACAAATTCCGTACCTGGAGAAAGCTTTGGATCGCTTTAGCAGAGATCGAAAAAGACTTAGGGCTGGAAATTACAGACGAGCAAATCGCTGAATTAAAAGCTAATGCTGAAAATATCGATTTCGATAAAGCAGCAGAATACGAAAAAAAATTCCGTCATGATGTAATGGCTCACGTTCACACCTATGGTGATGTGGCACCTTCAGCTAAAGGAATTATTCACTTGGGAGCTACTTCAGCTTTTGTAGGAGATAATACAGACTTAATTCAGATCCGTGACGGACTTTTAATCCTGAAGAAGAAGTTGGTGAACGTAATGAAGAACTTAGCAGACTTTGCGATTCAGTACAAAGACCTTCCGACATTAGGATTTACACACTTTCAGCCAGCTCAGTTAACAACAGTTGGAAAAAGAGCAACCCTTTGGTTACAGAGTTTAGTTCTTGATATCGAAGAATTAGATTTCTTCCTTGAAACACTACGTTTCAGAGGAGTAAAAGGAACTACAGGAACAGCTGCAAGTTTCCTTGAGTTATTCAACGGAGATTATTCAAAAGTAAAACACTTAGATAAAGAACTTTCAAAAAGATTTGGTTTCGAAAAAGTGTTCGGAGTTTCAGGACAGACTTACGATAGAAAAATCGACGCTAAAGTTGTTGCTTTATTAGGAAATATCGCTCAATCTGCTCATAAATTCACCAACGATTTACGTTTACTTCAAAACCTTAAAGAAATTGAAGAACCATTCGAGAAAAACCAGATCGGTTCATCCGCAATGGCATACAAGCGTAACCCAATGAGAAGTGAAAGAATCGGAGCATTGGCAAAATATGTAATGTCTTTAACGACAAGTTCTGCAATGGTGGCATCTACACAATGGTTCGAAAGAACATTGGATGATTCTGCAAACAAGAGATTAACAATTCCTCAGGCATTCTTAGCCGTTGATGCAATCCTATTGATCTGGAACAATATCCTGAACGGAATCGTAGTATATCCGAACAGAATCAACAAACATATCGAAGAAGAACTTCCTTTCATGGCAACAGAATACATTATCATGGAAGAAGTGAAAGCGGGTGGTGACCGTCAGGAAATTCACGAAGTAATCAGAGTTCATTCTATGGAAGCTTCCAAGAAAGTGAAGGAAGAAGGTAAAGAAAACGACCTGATTGAAAGAATCTTAAACGATGATTCTTTAAAACTAGATAAATCAAAATTAAAAGAAGTTTTAGATCCGAAGAACTTTATCGGGTTCGCGCCAATTCAGACAGAAGAATTTGTCAAGAATGAAGTGCAGCCGATTATAGACCAAAACAAAGATTTGATAGGATTAGAAGCTGATCTTAAAGTATAAAACAATATGCAGCCTTTTGGGCTGCATATTTTATTTTAGACCTGCCATGAACAAAGCCCTTTTATTGATTGCAATGATTCCCGTACTGACTTTCTCTCAGAAGAAAGAAGTATTGAAGTATTTTATTTCCAAAGATTCTTTAATTGGAGTTAAAAATCAGGCTGGAAAAATCATCATTCCAGCAGAATTTAAAGATTATACCGGCATCAAAGACGGAGAATTACTAAAAGAAGGAATTGGCAATGAAACCATTCTCTTTGTTGGTGGGAAAAGAAATGACAAGTATGAAAAAAATACCTCTGGATATGTTTATGACAGAAAAGGTAATTTTTTATACAAACCTTATTTATATGATAACGGAGCCGATTATTTTTCAGAAGGGCTCAGAAGGTTTGTGAAAAACGGAAAAATAGGATTTGCAGACCGTAACGGAAATATCATTATTCAACCCAATCACGACTTTGCTTCTTCTTTCAATTATGGTTATGCTGTATTCTGTGATGGTTGTGACTGGGAAAAAACAGACGATGAACATCCTGCAATGGTAGGTGGTACTTGGGGAGTGATGAATATCAAAGGAGAAACTGTTCAACCCCTTACAAAACATTCAGAGAAAGATGTTGATATTGATGGGAAATATTATCCCTATTCATTTCAATACAACGAAAAAGAAAAAAATATTCTTAACTTCTTTGAAAAATACAATAAAATCATTTCAGCAATTCATTATGTCAACGTTTATAATGAAATGTCCGAAGATGAAAAAAAACTTTTTTTTGAAATTGTAGAAAGACCACAGGAAAACTTTCCATATTATCAGATTAATACCTATGATAATAAGAAAACAAACTTAGCTGCATTTGATGATCTGAAATTTTTTGTGTCAGAAGATGGAAAAAACGTTTTTACTATAAATTATGAAGATAAAATGATTCCTTTTGAAAGATGGTTGAAAGAGGAAATCAGACAAGCAGAAGAATACCAAAAAAAACATTCTAATAACCCGAATAAATTCAAAAATACCCCGAATTAAACTTAATGAGAAAAAACATACTTGTATTTATTTTTGCCTTGGCATTTGTGAACAATCATGCGCAAAGCGATAAAAAAGTGTACTCAATGATAGGTGCCGCAGCTCAGAAAGTTGCCGCAGAATCCAAAGCATATTCTGTTTCTGTCGGAATAATCAAAGATGGAAAAATCTATACCAAGCACTTTGGTGAAATAGACAAAGGAAAAGGAAATAAAGCAGATAATAATACTTATTTCTCCATCGCTTCCGTTACCAAGCTTTTCACTGGGCAGTTATTGGCTCAGGCAGTTCTGGAAGGGAAAATAAATCTTGATGATGATGTACGTAAATACCTTAAAGAATCTTATCCTAACTTAGAATATAACGGGATTCCCATAAAAATAAGAAACTTAATTTCTTACGAAACAGCGCTTCCAAGAAATCTTCCTATTGATGATGAATTAAGGAAAAATATGAACGATGAAACGGCATTTCTTTACGAGAAGCTCAATAAAGGATATACCAAAGAAGACTTTAAAAAAGATCTGGCTACCGTTACATTAAATATGGAGCCTGGTAAAGAATATAAATACAGTAATTTAAGCCTTGAGTTAGCCGGTCTCATGCTGGAAAATATTTACGGGAAAAGTTATGAAACGCTTTTAAAAGAAAATATCTTCTCAAAAGCTGGAATGAATCATACCAAACTGGAACTTGGGAAAAATGAAACTCAAGCCAATGGATATCATGAAAATTATCGTCTGATGCCTGTTGGACAAAGCCTTTTATGGGGCTCTGGTGGATCAAAAACCGAATCTACGATGGGGGATATGATGAAATTTTTAAAAGAAGAACTGAACCCGCAAGATAAAATAGTACAAGAGTCCCAAAGAAACATAAACAACAGCAAAGAAAGCTGGTATGGATATTTTTGGGATAGATACTGTATTTCTGAACATGGTAAAAGAGGATTTAAACATGGTGGATCCTATGGAATAAATACCTTGTTTACTGTATTTCCTGAGCTGAATATCGGAATCTGTATAATAGTGAACATCAATGGACCAGAAACATTTACCGCACTTTATAATGGAACGGACAGTTTAATCGCCGATCTTACTTCAACCTCAAATAAAAAACAAGTATACGGATATTCCGTAAAGGGAGATAAAATCGTTTTCTCTTACACACATCCGAAAAATCTTGATGGAAGCCTTATCAATACCGTATCTGTAGCGGGAAGTTTCAATAATTGGAATTCTGAAAATAAAGAATATCAGATGGTAAAAAAGGATAAAAACCTTTATGAATTGGAGGTTCCTGTCTCCCAATTTGAAAAAGGAAAGCCCTATTCTTTTAAATTTGTATTGAATAAAGAAGAGTGGATTGGAGCTTCTAAAAATGCATCCAATAATGACGGTACCAAAGATAATAATCTGGCATTGGTATTATAAAAAAAAGATTGAGGAAAAAGAAAGTAAAAAGAGTAAATTTGTACTCCGGAATGAGACCAATGTGGATCAACAGAAAGTAACAATCTGACATAGGTTCTCTGAAAAATATCTGATGAATGAGGTAATCTGATTCTGTCTTTGTTAATTTGAAATTGTCGCATCAGCGATGTGACAATTATAGAGAAAGTTTTTGATGCTACATTCTGTATCTGAAAATGGTTATCATTCAATAGATATAAAAAATTGAAAGGAAAAATAAATCTAATATTAAATAAAATCTGACATCTAATGTCTAATAACAAAAGAATTTTCGTAGAAAAAAGAGGAATTTTCGATGTTGAAAGTCCAAAAATTTTTGATGAAGTAAAAGCAGTTGTTCCGGCAATTCAAAGTGTAAAAGTATACAATGTGTATGACATCTTCAATTTGAATGACGGAGAATTCGAAAAAGTAGTTAACAATACTTTCGTAGATCCGGTAACTGATATTTTACATACAGAAAACCCTGCAAAAAGCATCCATTTCGGAATGGAGTTCCTGCCTGGTCAGTACGATCAGAGAGCAGACTCTGCACAGCAATGTATCGCTCTTTTGACAGAAAATGAAAAATCAAAAGTAAGAAGTGGAAAGCTGATCGAATTTGAAGGAGTTTCAGAAACTGACCTGGTGAAAATCAAAGATCTTTTGATCAATAAAGTAGAATCTCAGGAAAAAGATTTGTCTATATTGGATATTCCTGCTGATGAAACACCATCAAAGGTTTTGATCCACGAAAATTTTATTAATTTTAATGATGCAGAACTTGAAAATTTCTACAATAATCACGGTTTTGCATTAGGATTAGATGACCTGAAATTTATTCAGGAATACTTTAAAACTGAAGAAAGAAACCCTACAGAAACTGAACTGAAAGTATTAGACACTTATTGGAGTGATCACTGTCGTCACACGACTTTCGAAACAGAATTGTCAGACATTCAGTTTGAAGGAAAATTCAAACAGACATTGGATACTATTTTCAATGACTATATCGAAAAAAGAAAATTCTTAGGTCGCGAATTGAAACCTATTTCCTTAATGGATCTGGCAACAGTATGCGGTAAATATTTCCATAAAACCGGTAACCTTGATAACCTTGTAATCTCTGACGAGATCAATGCTTGTACCATCCAGATTGAAGCAGAATACGACGGTAAAAAAGAGCCTTGGTATTTATTATTCAAAAATGAAACGCACAATCACCCAACGGAAATTGAGCCTTTTGGAGGAGCCTCTACCTGTTTAGGAGGTGCAATCAGAGACCCTTTATCTGGTAGATCTTTTGTTTTCCAGGCGATGAGGTTAACAGGTGCTGCAGACGTTTTGGAATCAGTAGACAAAACATTACCAGGGAAATTACCTCAAAAAACAATCACTAAACAGGCTGCGAACGGATATTCATCTTATGGTAACCAGATCGGTCTTGCAACCACTATGGTTTCTGAAATCTACGACGAAGGTTACAAGGCAAAAAGAATGGAAGTTGGTTTTGTAACCGGAGCTGTTCCTGTAGATTGGGTAAGACGTGAAAAACCTGCAAACGGTGATTCTATCATCATCTTAGGAGGAGCAACAGGTCGTGATGGAGTAGGAGGAGCAAGCGGAAGTTCAAAAGAACAGGACGAAACTTCTATTCACACCATGAGTTCTGAAGTTCAGAAAGGAAATGCTGTTGAAGAACGTAAGATCCAGAGACTATTCAGAAACCCTGAATTAACAAAACTAATCAAGAAGTCAAACGACTTTGGTGCAGGAGGAGTTTCTGTTGCTATCGGGGAAATTGCTGACTCTTTAGAAGTAAATCTTGATGTATTACCATTAAAATATGAAGGTCTAAACGGAACAGAACTGGCTATTTCCGAATCTCAGGAAAGAATGGCAGTTGTAGTAGATCCGAAAGACAAAGAAAAGTTCATCAAATTCTGTGAAGCTGAAAACATTGTTGCGGTAGAGGTAGCAAAAGTAACGGACTCAGGAAGAATGCAGATGTTCTGGAAAGGAGATAAAATTGTTGACCTTTCAAGAGCTTTCCTTGATACAAACGGATGTTCAAAATCTCAGGAGGTAAAAATTAACCATCTTGAAGAAGTAAAAACAGAAACTAAGGCATTCAACGAAGAAAACTTCCTGAATACTTTAAAAGATAAAAATGTAGCTTCCCAAAAAGGACTATTGGAAATGTTTGATTCTTCTGTAGGAGGAACAACAGTGGCAATGCCTTTAGGTGGAAAGTACCAGCAGACCCTAATGGAAGGGAGTGTGCAGACATTACCGATCTTAGGAGCAAAAGATATCAGAACCGTTTCCTTAGCAAGCTGGGGATTCGATGCTGAAATCTCAAAACAAAACTCATTATTAGGAGCATCTTATGCTGTAGTAGAAAGTGTGGCGAAGATTGTTGCAATGGGTGGTGACTATAAAAACATCAGATTAAGCTTCCAGGAATATTTTGAGAAATTAGGACAGGCACCTGAAAAATGGGGTAAGCCATTAGCTTCTCTTCTAGGGGCTTATGATGCACAGATCAATCTTGGATTAGCTGCTATCGGAGGTAAAGACTCGATGAGTGGAACTTATCAGGATCTTAATGTGCCACCAACATTGATTTCTTTTGCATGTGCAAACGGAAATAAAGAAAATATCATTTCTCCAGAACTTAAGGCTGCTGGAAACAAAGTATATTTCTTCAACCACATCGCTGAGGAAAATGGTCTTCCAAATTATGATGCTTTAAAAGGTATTTATGAATTTATCTTTGAAAACATCAAAGCAGGAAAAATTGTTTCTGTGAAAACAGTAAAAGACGGAGGAGTAGCAGTAGCATTAGCAAAAATGAGTTTCGGAAACAGATTGGGAGCTGAAATCAATGCTGATGAAAATACTTTATTAGCTAAAAATATCGGTAGCTTAATCATCGAAGCTAAAGAAGAACTAGGCAATGCATCTCTTCAACTTATCGGAGAAGTAAAAGATTCAGGAGTTTTAAAGATCAACAATCTTGAAACCCGCATCACAAATCTCGAAGCAGCTTATACTGGGACATTTGAAAACCTTTTCCCAACAATAGAAAAAGGAAAGATTACGGTTGAAATTGATGAAAAATCAAACTCAATAAATCCAAGAAATATCATCATCAAGAAACACGGAATTGCACAACCTAAAGTATTTGCTCCAGTGTTCCCGGGAACAAACTGTGAATATGATACCTTAAATGCATTCCAGAAAGAAGGAGCTGTAGTAAGCAGTTTACCTTTAATCAATATCAGCCACCAATTGCTGGATGAAAGTATTGATGCATGGGTAGAAGAGATCAGAACTTCTCAGATCTTAGCTTTCTCAGGAGGTTTCTCAGCAGGAGATGAGCCGGATGGTTCTGCAAAATTCATCGTAAACGTTTTAAAGAACGAAAAAATGAGAAATGCAGTTCACGAATTATTAGACAGAGACGGTATGATCATCGGAATCTGTAATGGTTTCCAGGCTTTAGTTAAATCAGGGCTATTACCTTACGGAAGAATTAAGGATCTGGATGAAAATTCTCCTACATTGGCTCATAACGCTATCAGAAGACACATCTCTCAGATGGTTACCGTAAAAGTAGTGAACGATGAAAGCCCGTGGTTAAAAGGAATGAAAGGTCAGACTTTCACTATTCCAATCTCTCACGGTGAAGGACGTTTCATGGCTTCAGAAGAAGAAATCAAGAAGTTATATGAAAACGGACAGATCGCAACGCAATACATCGATTTCGATGGAAACATTGCTCACGGAATGCCATTCAACCCAAATAACTCATTATTCGGAATTGAAGGAGTTACCAGCCCATGTGGAAAGATCTACGGAAGAATGGGACACCCTGAAAGATTTGCAGACGGACTTATGAAGAATATACCAACCGCGAATTATCACAATATATTCAAAAACGGTGTTGAATACTTCAAATAACAATACAAGAAAAATGATCGTCATCCATGGCGGTCATTTTTCGTCTTTAGACGGTTTCTACGAAGAAGTTTCCAAAGTCTTAATGAAAGACACAGATTGGGAAGTAGGAACTTTAGATGGTTTTGATGATATTCTGTACGGTGGTTTCGGAGTCTTTGAAAATAAAGAAGAAATTGAAATCATTTGGAAAGGAGCTCAAAAATCAAAAGAAGATTTAGGGTTTAAAGCAACTCGTGAATTCTACGAAAACAAAATAAAACAGGGAAAACCTTTCAATACAGAATTGATACAACAAAAATTGGATGATCTGAATGAAGGAAAAGGTCAAACACTGTTTGATATTCTGGTAGAAATTATTGAATCACACAAGAATATTACCCTGAAACTAGATTGATGAATAATGAGTGGGAAGTTTACAATAATACTACTTATTTGTTTTCAAAGCTTTCCAGCCAGTTTCATCCAATCAACTTGTTGATTCTATCTTAGTTCTCTGAAATCTACAGAATCATAATAAAAACTTTGCGTCAAGAAAATATATTTCAACCATTAAGAAAAATGAAACTTTAAGGTAAATTAAGCTTTATCAAAGATGAATTTAGGAAGCCGCTTAATAATAGTTTCAGCTATATTCTTAACTTTTCTTAGCTTCTTAAATTATTTTAATGGTTTAAAATAATATTTTCAATATAATTTTATGTTGAAAATTTCTCGCAGATTAAACAGATTCAGCAGATTTTTATCTTACTTTGAAAAATATTTGAAAAGCTTTAAAATAAGGAGCAGAAATCAATAAACAAAAGAATTAATTGAATGAAGAAAATAGTGTACGGATTGTTCTTTGGAGACAGTATAACATATGGAGAATATGACGGCGTTTTTGGAGGTTGGGTAGACATTTTAAAGAGATATGCCCTGCAAAAATTCCACGAAGGAAATGGTGATGAACTGATTTTATTCAATTTAGGAATAGGTGGCGAAACAACAGAAGGATTATTAAAGAGAATGCCTGTTGAATTGGCGGCAAGAAATTCCGCTGATGGTAACCTTGTTTTTATCAGCTATGGAGCCAATGATCTTGCAATAAAAGACGGAGTTTATAGTGTAGAACCGGATAAATTTAAAGAAAATATCAAGATTGCTGTTCAGCATGCAAAGCAGTTTTCTAAAGACATTTATTTGGTAAGTATCCTTCCCATTGCTCAAAAAATAGATGGAATAGTGGTGGGATCCGGAAAATTAAGAACCAACGAAGAAGTTATCGTTTACAACCAGATTCTCAAAGATATTGCAGTAGAAAATTCCTTAAGTTATATTGATTTTTATAATGCAGTATTAGATGATAAAGAAATTCTACTTTCTGCAGACGGAGTTCACCCAAACGAAAAAGGCTATGGAATCATGGCTGAAATAGCAATACCAATCATTGAAAAATATTTATAATGCCTAATTTATTTTCTTACGGAACCTTACAGAAAGAACAGGTTCAGATTGAAACATTCGGACGTATCTTACAGGGAGAAAAAGATATTTTATCAGGATATAAGCTGAATATGCTTGAAATTACAGATCCGGAAGTTCTACGCAAAAGCGGACAAAAGTACCATCCTGTTCTTGAGTTTTCAGGAAAAAGTGATGACGAAGTAGAAGGAGTGCTTTTTGAAGTGACAGAAACAGAAATTTTACAAGCAGATGAATATGAAGTAGATGATTATAAAAGAATAGAAACCGTTTTTAAATCCGGAAACAAAGGATTTATTTATGTAGGAAAATAAACCTGCTTAAATTTATCTAAGCAGAGTGAATTTTATTTAGTAGTTTTAAGCTACAAAAATAAAATTACCATGAAAAATTTAAAAAGAATTAAAAGAAAAGAATTAAAAACGGTAAAAGGAGGAGGGGCAAACCCACCTAGAATTATTTATCCTAAAGATGAAAATGGAAACTGCAGCACTTCACCCTATTATTACTATTGCCCAAAATATGATGGATGTATGACGGGGGAAGCATGGGATGCTTATTGTCCACTGTAAAATTTAAATAATCTAATGAACATAACGTTTTAGAAACGTTTTTGATTAAAAAAATATTATCAATATAAACGGGCTTTAGCCCGTTTTTACATTTAAATATCTATCCATTGGCTTTAGCCAAATCATAAAAACCTGAGAAAGAAAAACAATTATTCATCTCAAAAACACTCCTGACAAACAGTTGTCACAACTTCATTCTATCTTTGTCATACAACAAAATATCAAGAAATGAACAACGTGAAAATTGAACCTTTTAAGGTGATCGGAATTGCAGTAAGAACAACTAATGAAAACAATCAGGCAGCACAGGATATTCCGGTATTATGGGAGAAATTGATGAAAGAAAATATTGTGGAGAACATTCCAAATAAAATAAATAATACTATCTATTCCATTTATACCGATTATGAAAAAGACCATACAAAACCTTACACAACATTACTTGGATGTAAAGTAGAAAATCTTGATATAATTCCTGAAGGAATGATTGGGAAATCTTTTGAAGGCGGAAACTATGTGAAATTTACTCCAAAAGGAAACCTTGCAGAAGATCTGGTGATCAATGAATGGATTAAAATATGGAATATGGATTTACAAAGAATATTTACCGCTGACTTTGAAATGTATGGTGAAAAAGCTCAGAATCCTTCAGATGCAGAAGTAGATATTTTGATTGCGGTGAAATAAGTTTAGCAACTACTTTTCGAAATACAAGAAAAGCCTGCTATTCTAAGATAGCAGGCTTTTTATTTGTAAGTGCTTTTTATTTGTAAAAAACAGTTTTATCATAGTCTTTGATACCATCCCCATTGTAGTCTTCATTTGTAGCTACTAGAATAACAAGCTTGCTGGAAGAAAGTTCAAGTACATCAGCTACATTGCTTCCAATTGTAAGCTTCATGTGAGCAGGATTATATTCATAAGGAGTAGTAGCCTCCGTTTTTTTACAAACAGAATCTACATTGTTATAATCTGCCATATAATATTTCCCGTCATTTTTGAACTCATAAGTTCCCTGTTTCTTACAATCATCAGGAACTTTTTCTGCAATAACAGTTTCTTTATTAGTTCCCGAAATCTGATATTGAGTTTGTATTTTCCAAACTCCAACAATATTAGTATTGTTATTATTTCCAGAATTATCAGGCATCGGTAAAGTATCATCACCCACGCTACAAGATGAAATAGCCCCTGCAGCAAAGATTCCGACTAATAACTTTTTCATAAGATTAATTTTTGGCGAACTTAATAAAAAATATCAAATTAAATGAATATCTTTTCTATTTTATAGAAATTTTATGAAATGTTGATCAAATGAAAAGATACTTCCAATAAATAAGAATTCCAATTATAACAGACGAAACAGCGATTATTACAACTGCTCCGGCTGAAATATCTTTGATGAAGCCAATTCTTTTATCATAGTCTGGTTGTATGAAATCACAAATCTTTTCAATGGCAGTGTTGAAAATTTCAGCACTCAAGACGGCTGTGGAAACAATAAGAATAATAGCAGCATCAGTATTGGAAAGCTTTAAATAGGAAATAAGAAATATATTGACGAAAAAAGCAAAAAGTTCAATCTGAAAATTTCTTTCAGTCTTTATCATCACAAAAACACCCCGAAAAGCATTGAGAAAACTTTTATGAAGAGGAGGTTTTTGCATTTTTTTAAATTATTTTTAACAAAGATAGGTTTTGTATTTTGATTGTTCCACCGAATCTGCTATATTTGAAATACAAGATTAAAAATCAGCTTGAGGATTCCCAATCGAATCTTTTTTGAACAAAAATAAATGATTCAGAAAATTTGAACGTAATGTCAAGGCTTAAAACAGGTTGACGATGATTGTTCAAAACTCCGCAAGATTATTTTTTTCTTTGTTGTATGTATTTATTATATTTGTAGAAACTTATTATATAAATCTATGAAATTTATTATTTCAAGTGGTGAACTGCAGAAGGCGTTGCAAACTGTAAGTGGCGTAATATCAAGCTCTCAATCGAGACCTATTTTAGAAAACTATCTTTTTGAATTAGACGGAAATAATGTTACCATTACAGCATCTGACGGTGAGACGACTCTTGTTACTTCATTGGAAGTAAAGTCTGATGACTCAGGTAAATTTGCTGTTCCTGCTAAGATTTTTCAGGATTTTATCAAGACATATGGAGAACAGCCTTTAACATTTGTAGTAAAGGACAATGCGGAAGGAACTGGAAGCCAGCTTGAGATTTTAGATGAAAAAGATAATTTCGCAGTAGCATTAGATAACGCTGATGACTACCCTGAACTACCAGAATTTGACGCTTCACAAAGTGTAATAATGCCAGCAGGTGTTTTATCTGAAGCTTTAACTAATACATTATTTGCTACAAGTAATGACTCTCTTCGTCCGGTAATGACAGGAGTTCTTTTCCAATTTGGAGAAAATGAAACCAACTTTGTTTCTACAGATTCTCACAGATTGGTTGTTTATAAAAGAACAGACCTGATGAATGCCGAGCCAATGGAATTCATTATGCCTAAAAAGCCTTTGAATATCTTCAAAAATATTCTGGCAAGCTCAAATGACGAGGTAAGAATCGATTTCAATGAGAACATGGCGAAGTTTACTTTTGATAAGCATATCTGGATCTGTAGACTGATTGATGGTAAATATCCAAACTATACAGCGGTAATTCCTAAGGAAAATCCAAATGTATTGACAATCAACAGAAACCTTTTATTAGGAGCTATCAAGAGAGCATCTATCATGTCTAATAAATCTACCAATCAGGTAAGATTCAAGCTTTCAGGAAACATTCTTCACTTACATGCTGAAGATACTGAATATGCAAACAAAGCAGACATGCAGATTCCTTGTGACTATAACGGAGAAGATATCAATATCGGATTCAGCTCTAAATTCTTAACTGAAATGTTAACTATTTTAGGATCTGATGATATTACCATGAAAATGTCTCAACCAAACAGACCTGGTATCATTGAACCACTTGACGGTCTTGAAGAAAACGAAAATATCTTAATGTTATCAATGCCAGTAATCGGATTGTAATATTAAAAATGAATATTAAAAAGCTGGAGTAATCCGGCTTTTTTTGTTTTCAATCTGAATTTTAAACCATTAAAAAAGTAAAATTTCAATTTCTTGCTGAGTGAAACGCCTTTGTGATCTTAAAAATCATATTATCATTATAAAATCTTAGCATTCGTTGCGTTAAAAGAGTAATTCAGAATGTAAGTGAAATAATCACGTTATTTGTATTAGATAAGAACTCTCATTATGGAAGTAAAAATACAATCTTACCTATCATCACATTTTCTTTCAGAATTCACTACTGAAAACTATAGTGTTATTGTATGGAAGGGGACAGGTGTATTTTCCGTGGATGGAATCAATTATTCTTATAATGGTTATAATATTCTGTTTCTTTCACCTTATCAAAAGCTAAAGTTTTTTGCTGATTCAGGAGAGAATATGAACGTTCTTCTTTTTCATGGGGATTATTACTGTATTGAATATCATAAAGATGAGGTGGCATGCAACGGACTTCTTTTCAATAATATTTATTTAAATCCGGGAATAGAACTTTCTAAGGAGAATTATGAATATATTCTGGAACTTTTTAATCATATTCAGAAAGAAGGAAGAGAGAATCATCAGTTCTCGCAATCTATTATTAAAACGTATATACAGCTAATTCTTGCTATCTGCAGCAAACAAAAAAGTGGTGCTGAAAGTGGCGTTACTGTTAGTGAAAAACTACCCAATAAAAATGCAGTAGAATTTCAGAAACTACTTGAAATTAACTTTAAGCAAGAGAAAGAACTTTCATTTTACAGCAATAAACTGAATGTCACAAACAGTACTTTAAGCAAAACTGTAAAAAAAGAATTTGCAAAAACACCTACTCAGTTGATCAATGAAAGAATCATTCTTGAGTCTAAAAAATTACTTCATCTCACTTACCGTTCAGTAAAGGAAATAGCTTCAGAACTAGGGTTTGGTGATGAATTTTATTTCAGCAGATATTTTAAAAAATCTGTAGGATGTTCACCAAAACAATACAGAGAAAAAGTTGGAATTTCTGTAGTGGCAAAAATGTCCATGTAATGTCCTGAAATATCTATGGTAAAGCACTAAGCATGTGAATACCTTTGTTTAAAAAGTAAATCATATGCAAAACAGTAGATTATACAATAGTTTATTAAAATTAGATGCTTATTTCTTCAATTTTCTAAGAATATCAATATTTATCGTTATGGCATGGATTGGGGTACTTAAAGCCTTTCAATATGAGGCTGACGGAATTGTGCCATTTGTTGCCAATAGTCCTTTCATGAGCTTTTTCTATAAAAATGCAGGAAATAAAGTATTGAATGAAAACCAAAAATTTGTTTCAGAATATACATTGTATAAAAACCTGGAAGGAAAAATAGTGAAGAAGAATATTGATTGGCATACAGCCAACGGAACATATATATTTTCGTACGGATTGGGAACAATGATTGTGGGGATTGGAATATTAGTACTATTAGGCATTTGGTTTCCAAAAATTGGAGCAATAGGAGGAGCTTTGACATTTTTTATGTC
The DNA here is from genome assembly GCF_001684975.1 of Chryseobacterium artocarpi. Taxonomy (GTDB): domain Bacteria; phylum Bacteroidota; class Bacteroidia; order Flavobacteriales; family Weeksellaceae; genus Chryseobacterium; species Chryseobacterium artocarpi. The sequence continues at coordinate 598,904 of NZ_MAYH01000001.1, forward strand.
GTTAGTTACTTTATCATTTCTGGTGACCACACCTGAAGTATATGTTCCGAACCTTGGAGGTGACTTTCCTACACCACAATATGGCTTTCCTTATCTTTCCGGAGCAGGGAGACTTGTATTGAAAGATATTATTATGATGGCGGGTGGATTGGTCTTATTTTCAGATAGTTTAAAAAAATTGATGAAGCCCTCTTCGAATTTAGCTTAAAATCATATATTAAAATTATTAGAGAAGCATGCTGTAAAGTGATTTATTCAATCCATATAAGAGAAAAAAAACAAAATTATTTATCTTAAAATCGCTTTGAAATTTCTGTATTTCTCAAAAAAACACGACATTTGTACCGCGAAAAACCGGCTAAATAACTAGCAGGGAATTCAAACAAAAATTTCAAAATAGTGCAAGTGAGACCCAAAGTTTCGTTTGACGAATTAAACAAGTAGATAGATAAGCAAATGAAAATATCAAACAACTGGCTGAAGGACTTTGTGACAACGGAATTGAAAACTGAAAGAATCGGTGAATTCCTTACAGATATAGGTCTTGAAGTTGAAGGGATAGATAAATTTGAAAGTGTAAGAGGCAGCCTGGAAGGAATTGTTGTAGGTAAAGTTTTAACCTGCGAAAAACATCCTAATGCCGATAAACTGAAGAAGACAACAGTAGACGTAGGAAACGGAAAAGTGTTGAACATTGTTTGCGGAGCTCCTAACGTAGATGCAGGGCAAACTGTACCTGTAGCGGTTGTTGGAACAAAAATCTATGATAAAACAGGAAACTTTTTTGAAATTAAAGAAGCAAAAATCAGAGGTGAGGTTTCTCAAGGAATGATTTGTGCAGAAGATGAGCTTGGTCTTAGTGAAGATCATGGCGGAATCATGGTTTTGGATGAAACGAAATATGAAGTAGGAAAAAACTTTGCTGATTATTTTGAATTAACAAACGATGAGGTTTTCGAAATTGGTTTAACGCCAAACAGAACCGATGCAATGTCTCACTATGGTGTTGCAAGAGATCTGCATGCTTACCTTTCTACAAATCAACTCAAGTCAAAATTCAATAAAGTAGCTTCTGAAGCTCTAAATAATGAAGGTTCTCATGATTTCAAACTTGAAATTGAGGATGCTGAACTATGCCCAAGATATATTGGAGCCGTTATTGAAGATGTAAAGGTAGCAGAATCTCCATCTTGGTTAAAAGACAGATTGAAAGCTATCGGATTAAGCCCAATCAATAATGTAGTAGACATTACAAACTATATTCTTCATGGATACGGACAGCCGCTTCACGCATTTGATGCAGATAAAATCGCAGATAAAAAAGTGAAAGTAGGCGTTGTAAAGCCGGGAACGAAATTCACCACTTTAGACGGTGTTGAAAGAACATTGAACGGTACTGAAATCATGATTAAAGATGGTCAGGACAATCCAATGTGTATTGCCGGAGTTTTCGGAGGTGCAGATTCAGGAGTTTCTGAAACTACAAAGACTGTATTTTTAGAAAGTGCTTACTTTAACCCTATTGCGGTAAGAAAAGGGGCGAAACTTCACAACTTAAATACCGATGCATCTTTCAGATTTGAAAGAGGTGTTGATCCAAATATTACAAGAACAGCAATTACTCACGCCATTAAAATGATCCAGGAAATAGCAGAAGGAAAGTTAGTGGGAGAGTTGTTGGAAGAATATCCTAAGAAAATTGAGGATAGCTATGTGATTTTAAGATTCTCTAAGATCGAGCAGATTTTAGGAACAAAAATTCACAGAGAAAAAGTAAAAGAGATCTTAAAAGCTTTGGAAATTCAGGTTTTAAATGAAATTCCTAACGGGTTTGAAATCTCTGTACCCGCTTACAGAGCTGATGTGACAAGAGAAATCGATGTTATCGAAGAGATTTTAAGAATCTATGGTTACAATAAAATTGATGCTCCGCAGAAGATTTCTTTCACTCCGGTTAAGCTAAGTGCAAACGACCAGGATGAATTGGAAAACAGCTGGGCAAGAGGTTTACAAAGTCTTGGATTCAATGAGGTAATGAACAATTCATTAACTTCTGTAAAAGATGAAACAGATGCTGTAAAACTTTTAAATCCTTTAAGTGGTGACCTTGCATTTATGAGAAAGTCTTTATTGGAAGGACTTCTTCAGAATACGGTATATAACATCAACAGAAAAAATCAAGATATTAAATTCTTTGAATTCGGAAAAATCTACCATAAAAAAGATAAGTACGAAGAAAGAAAACAATTGGCTATCATCGTTTCAGGAAGAGATGTTGCTGAAAACTGGTTACAACCTAAATCCGCTGTAAGTTTTTATAATCTGAAAGCATATGTTAAGGTATTATTGGAGAGATTAGCTGTTGATTACAAAGAAGTAGCTTTATCTGACGACAGATTCTCCGATGCATTAGCTTATGAAGCAGAAGGAAAAACACTAGTAAGAATCGGTAAAGTAGCTCCGGCTCTTTTAAAGGATTTTGATATTGATCAGGATTGTTTCTATGCAGAAATCGAACTTGAATTTGCTCAGGAATTACGTTCTAAAAACGAATTGAAGTTTAAGGATATTCCTAAATTCAACAAGATCAGAAGGGACTTAGCTTTATTGATTGATAAGAGTGTAAATTATCAGGATTTATATCAGACTGCGAAGAAAAATAAATCTCCATTCATTAAGAGTATTAATTTATTCGACGTTTATGAAGGGAAAAATTTACCTGAAGGCAAGAAGTCTTACGCGATGAGCTTCGAACTGTTAAACGAAGAGAAAACACTGGAAGAAAAGGAAATTACAGAAGTAATGGATTCTTTAATCAAATCTTTCCAGAAAGAATTCAACGCAGAATTAAGATCTTAATATAAAAGATTGAAAAATATATAGAAACGGACTTTTTTAAGTCCGTTTTTTTGTTTAGAAAACCTTACGAGGTATTTTAATTTGGAATTACACAAAGGCGCAAAGAATTATCATGTTAGTTATTTTTTAAACGCAAGTGAATCAAAGATTCAAAGCAAAGAATACACTTTCAAATAACCTCTCCGTTACAAAATTTATGTGATAAAAATATTTAACCACATAGTTTCATAGGCTTTTAGAGTTATAATATTTCATCTGTGTTCGTGGCAATTATAGAATAAATTTGCATCATACCATTTTATCGGAGATAAAATCCTTGCGTCTTTTTTTCAATCATTAAAAATGAATTTGCATCTTAGCGTTTCCCAACTTATTAAAATTATATTTCAAAGTTGAGATTGCGCGCTTTATTCGTAATGAAAGGATTGTGATATTTGTGCAAGTATTAGTGTCATTTGTGTTTAAAAAGTTCTATAGTTGGATTACGCAAAGGCACAAAGAATTATCATGCTAACTGTTTATTAAGGCGCAAGTAAATCAAAGATTTACGGCAAGAAATATGCAGTTTTCAAATAACCTTTCCATTACAAGGTTGATGTAATAAAAATATTTAACCACATAGTTTCATAGGCTTTTGAGTTATAATATTTCATCTGTGTATTCGCGGCAATTATAGAATATATTTGCATCATTCCATTTTATCGGAGATAAAATCCTTGCGTCTTTTTGCCCAATTATTGAAAAAATCTTGCGTCTTCGCGTTTCCCAACTTATTAAAATTATATTTCAAAGTTGAGATTGCTGCGTTTCATTCGTAATGAAAGGATTGTGATATTTATGAAAATATTAGTGTTATTTGTGTTTAAAAAGAACTGTTAAAGAATAATAAAATTCACCGCAACCCGTTTAAATAATATAAAATCCGTAAATTTGGATTAATTCAAAAAGAAAAAAATGAAAAATCTTTTTTTAAGTATATGTACAGCAGCGGTATTGGCTTCATGTGGATCCATGACCAGCCCATCTGCCTCGAAAGTAGGAAAGGCTCAGCCGGCTCTTGCCAATACTAAATGGACATTGGCTGACAATGTTAAAGGAAAAGTTCCGACATTGAATATTGAAGGAGAAAAAATTACTGGAAATGCAGGATGTAATAACTATTTCGGAACAGCTCAAATAGACCCTTCTACAGGTGGCTTTACAGCTGGACAAATGGGATCTACAAAAATGATGTGTAATAACATTGGGGTAGAGCAGAACTTTATGGATATGATGGGAAAAGCAAATAAATATGTGATTTCCGGAACCACTTTAGAGCTTTATAAAGACAATCTTTTACTATTGAAATTCAATAAATCAGAATAAAAAACAAAAGGAACTCAATTTGAGTTCCTTTTTTATGTTTAGAGTGTTATTAATCTTCCTCTTCTTCGTCGTACTTAGCCAACTCTTCATCGCACCATTTGAATGCTGCTTCTACCACCTTTGTAGCTTCGTCTGCCATAGTTTCCTCGTCATCTCCTTCTAAATCGTCTAGCCACTCAACTTCCTCTTCTTCAACGTTTAAGATGAATCTTGGATATTCAGTGTGTACTACGAATAGATCCTCTGGAAACTCCGAATTATCTGCTAATAAAAACTTTGGTAATTTCATTTTTTTAATGTTTTAACTTTAAATCAAAGATAATAAAATTATTGATATTTGTTCTTGTCGATCTTAACTTTTTGTAAAACTTTATAGCTTGTAAGTGTTGTTTTATGTAAAGTATCCTGTGGCTTGAATGTGAGACTTATCTGAGGATTTACCGTACTTATCAACTCAGCCATCTGTATTTTATCCAGATCTTCTTCCTCTACAATATAAAACTTCAATGGAACTTTATCAAGACCTTCTTCTTTTAAATATTTTGTAATCATTTTTCTGTTTTCCAAATAATTACCTTTTGATAACCAGGTGAAAAGCATACCGGACATTAAACTTAAAATACCGATTACATAAGCTTTGGTATTAAACAGTTCAAATAGCTTCTTAAAATAAACCAACCATATAGGAAAGCTAAAAGGAGCCAATAATCTATAATCCATCGGCGTTATAGAGTAGAAATATTGTATGAAATAAGAGCATACAATCCCGGAAACACCTATGAAAATGTTAAAATAGTCACTATCTGAAAGTTTCTGTTTTATAAAAAGGAAAGTCATGAAAAGAATATTCATAAGCCCAATTCCGTAGATTCCATAGTTGATAATTCCTCCCGCAGGATTCGCCATATGAATAAAAGGATTAAAAGTGGTACATAATCCTTGAAATAATTCTACCAATAGCTCGGGAGTCGTATGAAGTCCCATCTCCAGGAAATGTTGCACATATTCTTTATTAAAATAATCAATGAATAAGAATTTGTACAAAACAATGAAAACCATTCCAATAGCTGCCGAAATGATAAAGGAAAGTCCATACTTTCTCTTCCAGAAAATAAGTCCGTACAAGCCCGTTCCTCCGATGATAAAAAGAGCGCTGTATCTTATATTATAAAGCAAAATCAAAGACAGAGAAAGGTAAAAAACAGCTTTCCAGCCTGATAGCTTTCCATTGATAACCAATGATGCAGCGTATAAAAAGAGAAAAACAAAAGGTAGGATCAATGCCTCACTCATCGTAAAAGCAAAAACAGATAAGAAGCTGAATAAACTGCATAAAACAATAGATTCCCTGAAATAGAATTTCTTTTTCCAGGCAAATAAAACAATAAAAAGGCAGGCAAGAATACCAATAACTTTACTGCTCCAGAACTCATCAAAACCAAAATAGGTGAAGAATTTTATAGCAGCAGGATAGCCTAAGGGAGTTGTCGTATTGTCAATGACAGGTAATCCGTGAGCAAATCTCATATATCGGATAGAATCCGGATTTACCCTTCCTTTTTCATTGAGTAAAAAACGAAAAATGGTCATCACTAAAGTAATGATGACCAATAATATTTGAATGTTTTTTTCTTTAATTTTCATCAAAGTTATAGTTATTAAGTATCAATAAAGGTTGAGAACCCAAATTTAGGACTTATAACCCACAACTCATAATCTGACGAATTATTTCAAAAACATTTTTGATACTTTTTCAGCTTTTTTGCTTTCAGAATAGTCGTAGAAACCTTCTCCTGATTTTACTCCCAGTTTTCCTGCAGTTACCATATTTACCAATAGCGGGTTTGGAGCATACTTAGGATTTTTGAAACCGTCGTACATTACATTAAGAATAGCAAGACATACATCAAGACCAATGAAGTCAGCCAATTGAAGTGGTCCCATTGGATGAGCCATACCTAATTTCATTACCGTATCAATTTCCTCTACACCAGCAACTCCATTGTAAAGCGTTTCGATAGATTCATTGATCATCGGCATTAAGATTCTGTTTGCAACGAAACCTGGGTAATCGTTCACTTCCACAGGAACTTTACCTAAAGTCTTACTCATTTCGTAAATAGAATCAAAAGTTTCCTTAGAAGTAGAATATCCTTTGATGATTTCTACAAGCTTCATGATGGGAACCGGGTTCATAAAATGCATTCCGATTACTTTATCAGCTCTTTTTGTAGCTGCAGCAATTTTAGTAATGGAAATAGAAGAAGTATTGGTTGCAAGAATACATCCGGCAGGTGCCAACTCGTCCATCTGACCGAAGATCTTTAATTTAAGATCAAGATTCTCAGTCGCAGCTTCTACAATCAGGTCAGCAGCTCCTACAGCATCATTAAGAGCTGTGAAAGTCGTAATATTTCCTAATGTTTCCGCTTTTTGTTCCTCTGTAAGATTTCCTTTTGCAATGATTCTGTCAAGGTTCGTAGTAATGGTTTTCAATCCTCTGTCCAAAGCTTCCTGAGACACATCTACAAGATTTACTTTGAAACCGCTTTGTGCGAAAGTGTGCGCAATACCATTTCCCATGGTTCCAGCTCCGATAACTACAATGTTTTTGATCATTTTTCCTTTATTTTTTATAGATAGTTAAATTTTTTGCGTTGACAAGATCCTGTTGATGAGCAATATCCGCAGAATCAAAATGTAACATACCGTTGCTTTCCTGTTTCCTGCCATTGTTTTGGTTGGAAACAGCAGCATTCAGTCCTCGTATCAAACGACTTCTTTGATTGATCGAAAGAAAATCTGTTCCTACATATATATTGAATTCACCTTCTTTTCCCAGCCCTTTTTGCATTAAAATTTCCAGACTTCTGATCTGATTTTTCCTTTTAAACTCTTTAAGATAACTGATGACAGGTTTTTCAGAGGCAGGACCACAACATACACTTGCATAGCTGATCTTTAAATAGTTTTGATTCTTCTGTGAAAAGAAGAGTGCGAAGCAAAATAAAGCCCCAGCTGATAGTACTTTTTTCATATTGACAAATACAAAGAACCGATACAATTCTCCGCGCTAAAATTAAGCTTAATATTTTATTTATTAAAATAATCCCAGACTGTCTTCGAAATATCTGAAAATATTTTGCAGTTTATGGTTTTAGATGTTATGTAATTATTTGTAAATTAGGTATTTGTGCGATGCTTGCTATTGGGCAAAGTGATGATTCCTGTACCATTTTTTGTAATCGTAAGAATATTGTTAAGTGTATTCCCAAAACTACTTTATCTCAAAATAATTCAGGTTCACTCCGTCATTTTCAAAAATAATTCTGATTTTATTTTCTCCTTTCTGAAGATTAATATTCTTTGCAGAAACGGTTTTCCAATTTTCATTTCCTCCTGTAGAAGGTAGAGAAACTGTCGCTAAGTTTTTCCCTGAAGCTGTTTCAATTCTTATTTTTGAATCTTTAGATGAAGAATATCTGATATCAAAACTATAATTCTTAGCTGATTTTGTGGTAAAAGTATACTGAAGCCATTCGCCAGATTCAGTTTTTCCAACATAATATTGATTGGTTACCTTATCATTACATTGATAAATATCTACACCATCGTTTCTCATCTGTTGTCCGGAATTCCATTCAGACCTTTTTGCAGGGTCACTTACCCAAAGATTAATGAAATCCTTATCCTGATATGCAGAACCTATTCTTCCAAGATCATACTCTGTTGCAAATATTTTCCCGGGGATCTGATGATTTTTAAATGGTTTTGTAGAACCATCCGTCACCTGTCTGAACATGGCATCAATAACATCATTTTTAATTTCTACATTATTGAATTTATAATGATCAGCAATTTGCATCAAAGCTTTAGTGGCATATTCTTTCGACGGTTTTTCACCTCCGTTTTTCCAATATTCCAGAAGTTTTTCATATTCTGGTGTGGTTTTTACATTGGTGATTCCAGCTATATTATCGATCTTTTTCATCGGCCAGAATGCGTAGCCAATATTATGTTGATCCAAAAGTTGTATCAGTTCTGTAAACCAGACGTTGGAGTTTTCTCCGGTTTCACCAAGCCAGATGGGCATATTATACTTTTCCCTAAGGTCCAGTGCTGCCTTTATCGTTGGTTCATCATTATAGTTCCAGTATTTATGAAAGCTGAACGCCATATTGTTGTCCCAGATAGGAATTAATCCATTATAATTATTTCCCCATCCGTTTCCTTCAATGAAAATAATATGTTTTTGATCCACTTCACGGATTGCTGCTGTGATATCCTTCTGCAATTTCCAAAGAGGAGCATTAGACATTTCATCTGTTCCGTTTGGATTCTTCCCTGTAAAATTGATATTCGGTTCATTGATGAGGTCATAACCACCGATCCAAGGGCTGTCTTTATAACGTTCCGCTAGTTTTTTCCATAGAGCAATCGTTTTTTTCTGATTTTCTTCGTTTTCCCAAAGTGATGGTTTGGATTTATCATTATCAGAAATATTGACATCATTTCCCTGACCTCCAGGAGCCGCATGCAGATCAAGAATCAGATATATTTTATTATCAGCACACCATTGAAGAAGGTCATCTGTCATTTTAAAGCCTTCTTCCAGCCATGTATTTTTACCCTTTGTTGGCTCTTTTTCAATGGGAAGTGTATACAGGTTATAATGCATCGGAAGCCTTATAGAATTGAAGCCTGCTTTTGCCAGAAAGTCAATATCCTGTTTAGTAATACCATTTTTCAGATAAGCTTTATAAAAGTTATTCATTCCGTCTTCTCCAATCAGTTCAGCAATCTTTTCCTTGATTTTGTATTGTGGTCCGGCAAAATCAGCTGTTTTCAGCATATATCCTTCCTGAAGCATCCATCCTCCTAAGCCAAGACCTCTTAACTGAACATTTTCACCTCTATCATTAACGATTTTCTTTCCAGAAGTCTTTAATAATTGTGATGTCCCAAATTGAGACAATAATAAAGCGGATAATAGAATGACTCTTTTCATAATTATTTTGATTTTAAATAGTAAAGGGGAATTTTTTTAGAGTTTAATTATAATGGATAGTAACGTCATAATAAGAGTCTACATTCAGACTGCTTATTTTGCCGGGAATCCATTGCGTATGTAAAACAAATTCTTTCAATTGTTTATTGAATTGTTTTTCAAATATATTGTTTTTTTTGTTTTGAAATTCGCTTTCTATTGATAAATCTTTAATTTTTCCGTCTTTAGTAAGAATGAAATTCGCTGAAGTGAAAGAATAATACTTTTCGTTTTTCCTGATATATTCTTTGAGGAGTAGGATATTTTGATAAATAATCGTCCTGCATCTTATCAAACTGATTATTTATTGTTGAATTGGGATATTTGGAAAATTCATCACAGTATTCAAAAGAAAAAACTTCTTCCGGATGACTTTTAATGAAAGTCTGTTTTGCGATGTATCGTAAAGAATCAATAAATTTTTTGCCAAACTTTTTTTCAATAAGCCTGTTCATCTCAATCTCCTCACAATTTTCATATTGATCATTTGGAAATCTGACACAAACTATTAGGAAGCATCTTGTTTTTTATTAAACTCACAATCTATCTCGTAACCATTTTTTTCTGATTACAAGATAGCATTGTGAGGACTGCGAATGATAGTATTGCAGTCTTTATTTTCATTTAGCTGATAAGCTTCATAATTTCTAATGCAACTTTCAATGCTTCAGTTCCGTCCTCAAGAGAAACCTCTACATTTTTATCACCTGTAATGGCATCCGCGAATGAATTCAATTCATCAAGAATGGCGTTATTAGGCTGAATATTCGGATATTCAAACAGAATCTGGTTCTTCTCTCCCTCAGCATTTTCAATGATCATATCAAATGGAGTCGGATTTTCAGGGGCATCCTTCATTTTGATTACTTCTGCTTTCTTTTCAAGAAAATCTACAGAGATATAAGCGTCTTTCTGGAAGAATCTGCTTTTTCTCATTGCCTTCATAGATATTCTGGAAGTTGTAAGATTAGCAACACATCCGTTCTCAAATTCAATTCTTGCATTGGCAATATCCGGTGTCTTACTTACTACACAAACCCCGCTTGCATGAATGTTTTTCACTTTAGATTTAGCAATACTCAATAAAATATCAAGATCGTGAATCATAAGATCCAATACCACAGAAACATCTGTACCACGAGGATTAAACTCTGCCAGCCTGTGAATCTCGATGAACATAGGATTGTTGATGTATTCTTTTGTCGCAATAAAGGCAGGATTGTATCTTTCAACGTGTCCTACCTGTGCTTTAATACCATTTTCCTGGCACAGACGAAGGATTTCCTCTGCTTGTTCCAGTGTTTGGGTAACCGGTTTTTCAATAAAGAAATGCAACCCTTTTTCAATTGCTTTTAAGGCATAATCATAATGATAAACGGTAGGAGTAACAATATCAAGCATATCGATCTGCTCCAATAATTCATCAAAATTTTCAAAATATTTATAACCGAATTCGGCTTCTAATTTCTTTCCGTTTTCAACATCTTTATCATGGAAACCTACAAACTCATATCTATCTGACTGATTAAGAAGTTTTAAGTGTATCTTTCCCAAGTGTCCGGCACCTACCAAACCTGCTTTTAACATAGCTGTATTAAATTTTTGTAAAGATAAGAAAGAAGTTAGATTCCTGAAGGCAGAAATTGGCTTTTTGTGGATAATTCTTTTCTGTAATCCATGAAATCTCAAATCTAATTTCTTACTTTTGTCACATGCAGGATTCGTTTGTACATAAAGGAAAGAGAAAGAATTTAGTAGAATATCTCCGATATAGAATCGGGATTTCGGATGAAAATGTACTTTCGGCAATGAATGAAATTCCGAGACACCTTTTCATTGAAAGTATTTTTGAGGATTTTGCCTATGAAGACAGGGCATTTCCTATTATGGCGCATCAAACAATTTCACACCCTTCAACGGTGGCGGAGCAGTCTGAATTGTTGCAGGTGAAAGCTGGAGAAAGAGTATTGGAAATCGGAACAGGATGTGGATATCAAACCGCTGTTTTATTGGCAATGAAAGCTCATGTATTCACAGTAGAAAGACAGAAGGATTTGTTTGACTTTTCCAAAAATAAATTAAGAGAACTTGGGTTATATCCGAAATTCCAAAGTTTTGGAGACGGGTTTGCCGGGCTTCCGACTTTTGCTCCTTTTGATAAAATCATTGTTACCTGTGGTGCCGGAACCTTACCTACAGAACTTTTAAAACAATTAAGAGTAGGCGGAAAAATGGTGATTCCATTAGGTCCTACAGATGAACAGGTTCTTTACAGATTTACAAAAGTAGGTCCTACAGAATTTGAAAAAGAAGAGTTCGGAGCTTATAAATTTGTTCCGATGCTGGGGAATACAAATCAATAGAAAACAAAACTCTGGATTATAAAAAATAATACCCAGATAAGGAGTTGATACTTTAGATCTGTTCTCTTTTTATAACCGCCAAAGTATAATTTATAATTAAAATAATTCTTGAATAATTTGTGTATTTATTGCAAAAAATATGTTCACATAATTTAATATTTTTTAATAAATTTTAGTTCTGCTTCGGAATAGAAATTGGACTCTTTCAAAGACAAACCACTTAAAATCTTATGATTATGGACACAAACAGATTCAAAGCTTCACATGATTTTAGTAATGTTCAGAAAAACCTGCACAATAATCCGGGATACAGCGTAGAAAGCTATTCTCAACAGGTGAAAGATTACATGAATGATATGAAAAGTAAGAATCAGGAAGCTACCAAACAGGGATTTATGACACAAGCTCAGAAGTCAGCAAAAGATGTTTGGGAAGAAATTCAGGATATGGCTTCTGAGGCTTGGGAGAACAATGAGAAACATTGGGATGAAAAGAAATAGTTTTTAATATTAAAGTTAAAGAACCTTACTTCTGGCAAGTGAGGTTTTTATTTTAAACTCAATATATAATATGAAGGTTTTTATCAATAAAAGAATTCCTGAAGTAGGAGTTGAAATACTAAAGCAAGCAGGATTACAGATCATACTTCCTGAAAATGAGAATTTATCTTATGAAGAATGGATAAAATACTGCCAAAATACAGATACAATTTTAAGTATTGGTGGTGATTTTAAATATGACAAAGCATTCTTTGATGTGTGCCCGAATATTAAAGCAATAGCATTATATTCCGTAGGTTTTGATCATGTAGATATTCAAGAAGCCAATCAAAGGAATATTCCTATAGGAAATACACCGGAGGTGTTGAGTAGAGCTACTTCCGATGTCGCTTTTTTATTAATGCAATCGGTGGCAAGACGAGCAAGTTATAACTTTCAAAAAGTAAAAGAAGGAAATTGGGGAGCATTTGATCCATTGCATGCTTTAGGACAGGAACTGTATGGAAAGACACTTGGTATTTTCGGTTTGGGAAGAATTGGGTATCAAATGGCTGAAAAATGTAGAAAAGCGTTTGATATGGAGATCATTTATCATAACCGTAGTCATAATGAGGAAGCAGAAACAGAGCTTGGTGCGAAGTATGTTTCTTTTGATGAGCTGATCAGAAATTCAGATGTATTAAGTATTCATGCTAATTTCACTCCCGAACATAAAGATCTTTTCAATTATTCTGTATTTGAAAAAATGAACCCTAATGCAATCTTTATTAATACAGCGAGAGGAGGTTTTCAAAACGAACAGGATTTATATAGAGCCTTGACTGAACGAAAAATTTGGGGTGCAGGTCTGGATGTTACCAATCCGGAACCTATGTCAGCAGATAGTCCTCTTTTGGAGCTGTCTGATGTCTGCGTGTTACCTCATATAGGTTCTGCTACCATTGAGGCAAGAGAGGGTATGGCTAGGCTTGCTGCAGAAAATATTGTTGCCTTTTCAAATGGCGACAAAATGCCATATTGTGCCAATCCTGAAGTTTATGCTGAGCATTCATAATAAGTTGGAATTATTTTTGTTCTCAATATATAAACCTTAAAACCCAAATATCATGGTACCGGAAAACAATATTAATGAACAAAACAAAAGATTGCAACGCATGGATTATGACCCTAACGAAGATATATTTAAAAGAGAAAAACATATCTCGCTTGATGGAGACGGAAATCCCATCTTTGACGAGGATATTGATGAAGATAAATTAGATAAGGGATTAGATATTCCTGGTGCGGATGAAGATGATGATATGGAGGAAATAGGAGAGGAGGATGAAGAAAATAACTATTGGAGTCTAAGTGATAATGCGGACGATCATGAAGAAGAGAATGATGATGTTTTAACCTAAAATTTGAATGTCCTATAGAATAATAGAATGCCTTACTGATTTTCAGTGAGGTTTTCTATTTTCCTTATCATGTAAGAAGAAATTCCACTCCAAGGAAGGGGAATATAAGTGCGTTTATTCAAATATAGTATTAAAAAAATACTGTCGATTATATTTTCATAGGATTGATAATCAGTTTTCTTATCTTTTCCTGCTTTGTATTTTTGCTTTTCCCCTCTTTTGTTGTCTATTTTTCATATTTTGAATATCTTTAAGACTTCAAACATTGTTTAAAACATAGAACTTTAAATAGCAATATGACATTTCAAGAACAGATACAGCAGGGGATTCCTAATCAGCTGCCACAACCAAAACCATACGAAACAAATATCAATCATGCTCCGAAGCGTAAAGAAATTTTAGGTGAAGAAGAGAAAAAACTGGCATTAAAGAATGCCTTACGTTATTTCGATCCGAAGTTTCATGCAGAGTTAATCCCTGAATTTAAGCAGGAATTAGAGGATTACGGAAGAATTTATATGTATCGTTTCCGTCCGGATTATGAGATGAAAGCGAGATCTATTGAAGATTATCCGGGAAAATCTGAGCAGGCAAAAGCTATTATGTTGATGATTCAGAACAATCTGGATTATGCCGTAGCTCAGCACCCTCATGAACTGATTACTTATGGTGGAAACGGAGCAGTTTTCTCTAACTGGGCACAGTATCTGTTGACAATGAAATATCTGTCCGAAATGACCAATGAGCAAACTTTGGTAATGTATTCCGGACACCCGATGGGATTATTTCCTTCCCATAAAGATGCGCCAAGAGTTGTAGTAACAAACGGAATGATGATTCCAAACTATTCCAAACCGGATGATTGGGAGAAATTCAATGCACTTGGAGTGACTCAATATGGACAGATGACGGCAGGAAGTTATATGTATATCGGACCGCAGGGAATCGTTCATGGAACAACGATTACAGCTTTAAATGCTTTCAGAAAAATCAATAAAGAGCCAAAAGGAGGACTTTTCGTGACTTCAGGTTTAGGAGGAATGAGTGGAGCTCAGCCTAAAGCAGGAAATATTGCCGGCTGTGTTACGGTATGTGCGGAAGTAAATCCAAAGATTACAAAAATCCGTCATGATCAGAAGTGGGTAAATGAAATCTATGAAGATCTTGATGCGCTGGTAAAGAGAGTAAGAGAAGCGCAGGAGAATAAAGAAACTGTTTCTTTAGCTTACCTTGGAAATATTGTTGACGTTTGGGAAAAATTTGATCAGGAAGATTTAAGAATCGATATCGGTTCAGATCAGACTTCTCTACACAATCCTTGGGCTGGTGGATACTATCCAGTGGGACAAAGTTTTGAGGAATCTAACAAAATGATGGCTGAAGACCCTGAGTTATTCAAAGAAAAAGTTCAGGAAACATTGAGAAGACACGCTGCAGCGATCAACAAACATACAGAAAAAGGAACCTATTTCTTCGATTACGGAAATGCTTTCTTACTGGAGGCTTCAAGAGCCGGAGCAGATGTAATGGCAGATAATCCTACATTGGGAAGAGAGTTCAAGTATCCTAGCTACGTTCAGGATATCATGGGACCTATGTGTTTTGATTACGGATTCGGTCCGTTCCGTTGGGTATGTACAAGCGGAAAACCGGAAGATCTACAGAAAACCGATGATATTGCATGTGCGGTATTAGAGGAAATGATCAAAAACTCTCCTGAAGAGATCCAGCAGCAGATGAAGGATAATATTCAATGGATTAAAGGAGCACAGGAAAATAAATTAGTTGTAGGTTCACAGGCAAGAATCCTTTATGCCGATGCAGAAGGAAGAATGAAGATTGCCGAAGCATTCAATAAAGCTATTAAAAACGGTGAAATAGGTCCTGTAGTATTAGGTAGAGATCACCATGATGTTTCCGGCACAGATTCTCCTTATAGAGAGACTTCCAATATCTACGATGGTTCAAGATTCACGGCAGATATGGCTATTCATAACGTTATTGGGGATAGTTTCCGTGGTGCAACCTGGGTTTCTATTCACAATGGTGGTGGAGTAGGCTGGGGAGAAGTAATCAACGGAGGTTTCGGAATGCTACTAGATGGAAGCGAAGACGCCGACAGAAGATTAAAATCTATGCTTTTCTGGGATGTAAATAACGGAATCTCAAGAAGAAGCTGGGCAAGAAATGAAGGGGCTATTTTCGCTATTAAAAGAGCAATGGAAGTAGAACCAAATCTAAAGGTAACCCTTCCTAATCTGGTAGATGAAAACTTACTATAAATACTTCTATATATAAAGAAAGCCTGCTGTGAAGCAGGTTTTTTTATTTTTAATAAATGTTTAAACTCTGTAGAAATAAAAAGCAGTTAATCTTTATAGTGTTTTTATGCCACTAATGCACGAATAAAAAAGAATCCGTGCATTAATGGCTAATCTAAAAACGGTGTACAATTTTATCATCGATAAAATCCTTGCGCCTTACAGCATCCAGTTTTTAATATCAATTGCGTCTTAGCGATTTCCAACGAGATCCACTTACATTTTCAAAGTAGGGATTTCTTCGCCTTGTTCACAATGAAAAGTTTGTCATAATTAAGAAACTGTTTCTTTGTTGAAAATTCACAAAGGCACAAAAATTTTTGAATTTTATGATATTTTAAGGCGCAAGAAAATCTGAGATTTTCAGAAAGTATTACGCTGATTTTTTAAGCCACGGATACACTAATAAATCATTTGTATATTCGTGGCTAATCTAAAAACAGTATTTTTTTACCTGTTATTCTAAAGTTTATTATTTTTGAAGCTTATAACAACCACCAAAGCACAATATGTATGATGAATAAACTTGTTTTTATGTTTACTTTACTGTCAATCCTACAGGTTCGTTTTATCTGTGGTGTTAAAGACGGTCCACCCCCAAGTAGCAAAGATTTAGCTTATGAGGATATTACAAGTGAAGTTCCATATGAGCGTCAATTTTTAGACAAGGAGAAACTGGAAATATATCAGCATAGGCAGAGGTATGAGTACCATCGAACAAAAGATTTGGACTTTCTGTCTAATAGAGGATATATCCTGATCGTTTTAGGAAAATACAACGAAGCAATAAAGCAGCTTAAAGAAATTGAATCTATACAACCTGGCAGATACTCTACCTATTCCAATATGGGAACAGCCTTTGAAATGGCAGGCAATAATACGGAAGCAATTCAATGGATTGAAAAAGCTTTAAAAGCAGACCCTAAGGGACGTTTATCTTCAGAATGGATTCATATAAATATTCTGAAAACTCATATAAAGGGAGATCGTTATATCTCCTCGATGAATCTTATTGGACAAGATTTTGGAAATGAAGAATCCCCAAAGTCCAGCCTTACGCCGAATGAGCTTAAGACTCTCAAAATGCAGCTTTATGACCAAGTGAAAGAAAGAATGGCTTTAGTAAAGCCCAAAGACAAAATCATAGCACAGCTTTTGTTTGATCTGGGAAATGTTACTTTTTTAGAGGGGAAGAAAAAAGATGCGATGGAGGAATATCAGATGGCAAAAAAGTATGGCTTTTATGATCCTATTTTAAACAAAAGACTGCATCTATATCCTTCAGATCTTTTAAAGGTAGATGAAAAAGACGCGATTCATGCAGCAGATACCAAAGAATTTCGAGGGATAGTAATTGGTGTTTCTTTAGCTGCACTTTTGCTATCCGGGCTGATCATCTTTATTTTCCGGAAGAAAGTTGCTTTAATGCTTAAGTAAAACAATTTGTGCTTTCACTGATGTCTGTAGATTGTTTGGCTGGAAAATCGCAATGACGCAAAGTTTTTTAAGTTTTTATGATGCTTGAAGGCGCAAGAAAATCCAAAATTTCCAGCAAGCTTTTTTATTACTGCGAATCCACAATATTTATACTTTTATTAGTATGATTTACAGTTAGTTAAATGGGATTCGTGCATATTAGCTTTAGGGAATTTTTCACAACTTTTCCAACCTTTTTCATCATTATTACATCTTTTTTATAGTAAAAGATATACTATGAAAATTACAATACCTAAACCATGTCATGAAAACTGGGATAACATGAGCGAGGATGAGAAAGGAAAATTCTGTGCTGTTTGTTCCAGAAACGTTTTTGATTTTACAGAATGTTCTGATGAAGAGCTTATTAATACCTTTAGTTCTGGAAGTGATATTTGTGGAAGATTCCGCGAAGATCAACTAGAAAGGGACTTAAGTCCTTCAATAGTAGGTAAAATAACGTTAGGATTATTAATGATGAGCGGAACTTTAATGAATGCTCAGGAGAGTAAAAGTGTCGAACAAATGAATGTTGGCAAAATTGCGATCTGTCAACCATCCCATAAAGTGGTTCCTTTAAGAATTGGAGCACCTGTTTCCACAAAGGAAAGACCAATGGTTTTAGTAAACAATAAAAAAATATCACAAGAAGAGGTTAATAAATTGGATACTAAGAATATTGAGAGCGTTCGTATACTTCAATATAAAGATGCAGTAAAAGAGTATGGTGAAGATGCAAAAAATGGAGTACTCATTATCACTACTAAAAAGAAAAAAAGACAGAAGTAAACATATAAGCATTTATTTTTGCCACTAATACACGAATGTTTATACATTATCTATCTATAAATATATAATTGCCACCCATACACTGTTAATTATTCGTGCATTGGTGGCGATTATTTTATTATTTTATATTAGAAGCTTAGCTTTTCACAGCCTGAATAGCTGCAGCATAGTTTGGCTCCTGAGAAATATCCGGTACCTGCTCTTCATAGATTATATTTCCGGAAGGATCAATCACTACAACAGCTCTGCTTAGTAGACCTTTCATGGAAGATTCTATCATTTCAACTCCGTAATTCCACCCAAAATCTGAACGGAAATCTGAAAGCATGACCACATTATCTATACCTTCAGCTCCACAAAATCTCTTTTGAGCAAAAGGTAAATCTTTGGAAATACAAAGAACAACCGTATTGGGCAGATTTCCTGCCTCTTCATTAAAATGATGAACAGATGCAGAGCAAACACCTGTATCTACACTTGGAAAGATATTGAGAATAACATATCTCCCTTTATAAGCATCTAAGCTTTGATCATTCATATTAACATCCGTAAGAGTGAATTTAGGAGCCGGCTTGTTTACCTCCGGTAACTTGGCATAAGTACGTACAGGCGTTCCTTTTAGCATAACAGTATTGATAGACTTAGATTTTTGAGCAAATACCAATACTGAACAAAAGAAAAACGTACCGAAAACTATTTTTGAAAACATTGAAAATTTATTTTTAACAAAATTATTCTTTTTTCGGTTAGCCACATTAATTTTAGTTCAAATAGCTTGTAAATAGAACAAATCTATTGAATCATTGTCCTGAAACTGAATTTTTCCCTCTACCTTTATTATTCAGAAAGTAGAGTTAAATTATTAAATGAAAACACTTATGAATTCAGAAAACAAAGCATTGTTTCAAAACATTTTTAAAAGTGAAAGTGAAATTCCCGAGGAATACAAAGTTCCAGAAATACATCAGAAAGTTTATCTTCTTAATGGAGAATTGATAGAGTGGAAGGGAGAAACTCAAAATATTTATTCCCCGGTTTGCATTCCTACAGAAAACGGACTGGAAAGGAAACTATTGGGCAGCATACCCAATATTGGTCCTGATGATGCAATGGAGGTATTGGAAGCTTGTGTAAAGGCTTATAATAATGGACTTGGAGAATGGCCAACGATGTCTGTAGAAGGCAGAATCAAGTGTATGCAGAAATTTGTTTATCTGATGATCCAGCAGCGGGATCTTGTCATTAAACTATTGATGTGGGAAATTGGAAAAACACTTGCCGATTCTACAAAGGAGTTTGATCGTACGGTAGATTATATCAATCAGACTATAGATGCACTCAAGGATTTAGACCGAGAATCTTCGCGTTTCCAGCAGGCGGAAGGAACCATTGCCCAGATCAGAAGAGCTCCGCTTGGAGTGGTGCTGAGTATGGGACCTTTCAATTATCCTTTAAACGAGATTTTTACTACTTTGATCCCAGCATTGATCATGGGGAATACAATTTTATTTAAACTTCCCAAACATGGTGTGCTAGCACATTATCCGCTGTTAAACGCTTTCAAAGAAGCTTTTCCGAAAGGAACTGTGAATACTTTATATGGTAAAGGTTCAGAAATAATTACTCCAATTATGGAAAGCGGAAAGATAAATGTACTCGCATTTATCGGTTCAAGTAAAGTGGCTAATGGGTTGAAGAAACTACATCCAAAAGTAAATCGTTTAAGAGCTATTTTAAGTCTTGATGCAAAAAATGCAGCGATTGTTACTAAAAATGCAAACCTTGATGTTGCTGTATCTGAATGTATTTTAGGAGCGCTTTCCTTTAATGGACAACGTTGTACAGCTTTAAAACTAATCTTTGTTCAGAAAGAAATTGCAGAAGAATTTACAAAAAAATTAAGTGAAGCTGTTTCCGCTTTAAAAGCAGGGTTACCATGGGAAAAAGATGTAAAAGTAACGCCGCTTCCGGAAATAAACAAGCCGCCTTATCTTCATGAATGTATTGAAGATGCATTATCAAAAGGAGCTTCGGTTTTGAATAAAGATGGTGGGTATACAGAGGAGTCTTTCGTGTTTCCGGCTGTGGTTTATCCCGTAAACAGTGATATGAAACTGTATCATGAGGAGCAGTTTGGTCCGGTAATTCCTGTGGTGCCTTTCGAAGATATTGAAGAACCTATAGAATATCAGGTGAATGCTTCACACGGGATGCAGGTAAGTATTTTCAGTGAAGATCCAGAAGAAGTGGCAAAGCTGATAGATCCGTTTGTGAATCTCGTGAGTCGTGTGAATATCAACTGTCAGGCACAGCGTGGTCCGGATGTCTTTCCATTTACGGGAAGAAAAGATAGTGCGGAAGGTACTCTTTCTGTTTTTGATGCATTGCGCTCATTTTCAATTCGTTCTTTGGTGGCTGCAAAACTTACGGAATCCAATAAAGAATTATTAAATACTATTGTAAGAGATCATGATTCTAACTTTTTAAGCACAGATTATATTTTCTAGTATAAATCTCAAGCTGTATTTAACATAAAATAAAAATCCTTAATTAACTTCGCTGTTCTTTAAGGATTTTTTAATTTAATGGCTGGAATTAGAATTTTTGTGTTATAAATAAAGGTGAAACTTGTATAAAGTATTGCCCTAAGGATTAGTGTGTAAATCATGTCTGGATCGGAAAAAGAATTTTTAGCGAAAATTGAGAAGCACAAAGGTGTTATTTTCAAGATCTCTAAAATGTATATGGATAATAAGGACGATCAGAATGATCTCTATCAGGAGATTATTTACCAAGCCTGGAAATCGTATGGTGATTTTCAGAGGAGGAGTGATTTCTCAACCTGGCTCTATAGAACTGCGCTGAACACTGCAATTGTTTTCCTGCGAAGTGAAAAAAAGCGTAGTTTTATACAGAATCAGAATATTGATGGATTGAATGCTAAGCAGGAACCTTATAATGATACGGATGATAAGAATATGAAGATGATGTATGATGCAATTCATCAACTAAGCCCTATTGATAAGGCTTTGATTTTTTTCTTTCTTGAGGATTTCCCGGGAAAGGAAATTGCCCGACAGCTGGGAATAACAGAAGTAAATGCAAGAGTGAAGCTTAAAAGAGCAAAAGAACGATTGAAAGAAATTATATCCAAGCAGACTGCGGGTTCAAATTAACACATATGAACATGGAGTTAGAAAATTTTAAAGAACTTTGGAATAAAGATACAGGTAAGGATCAACCTGAAATTTCCCTGGAGAAACAACGAGAGATACATTCTCCTATTCAGATGCTGAAAATAAATATGAAGACTGAGTTTTGGCTTATGGTCATTACTTTACCTTTGTTGTTTACCAGTGTCCCTTTTGCTTCGGCAGACTCTAATATCAGAACTATCTCTGCATTTGTCACGGTGCTTACAGTGGCTTTTATAACGTATTTTTATTCTCGTTTTCTTAAGCTTTACAAATTGCTTCAAAAGAATAGCATTAATACAAATTACGATTTGTTTAATCTTAAAACCCAGCTTCTTATATCGAAAGAAATCTATATCTCATACTACATTTCCTATATTCCGCTTGCTTTTCTACTATCTCTTATTAAGATCAATTTCCATTTTGATATAGAGTATAACTTAGCTATTTTCGGGATTAGCTTTTTGATTACTTTACTGTTGGTTTGTTTTATCATTAAATACTGGATCTATTATATGTATGGCAGGTATATAGATGATGTAATAAGCCTCGTAGATGAGTTAAATGGTTTGGAAATAAAGCATAAAGCTGAAAAGAAAAGAACTTGGTTTGAGAGGTCACAGAAGTTTTTCATGAATAAAATGGGTGTAAAAGGGAATATATTGAATACAATTATTTGGTTTGTTTCGGTGTATATATTCATTATTTTATTTTTGACATTTGTTCTTTTAATCATTATCATCATTGGTGCAAAATTGGACTTTATTGATCTTGTAAGCTTACAAAGAGCTTTAAACAGGGTGAATTAAAAATATATTCTAAATAGAAACAAAGCCGGACAAAAAAAATGTCCGGCTTTGTTTTGAAATAGTGTAACATTTTCAAATTTTCTCTACTAACTACAAAAATTATTTCGACTTGTACTATCCTAAAAAATAGTAAAAACTCAAAACACAATGAGGACCTGACAGTATTTTCTGTTAGGTTTTTTTATTTTTTTCAAATATTCTGTAACAATTTTTTTAAACGAAAACTAACTCTATAGAGTAACAAGCTATGACCTCACCAGAGCAAAAGTTTATCCGTACAATAGAAAAGCATAAAGGAATCATTTTTAAGATTTCTAAGATGTACATGTCTGAAAAAGATGATCAGGATGACCTTTTTCAGGAAATTACTTATCAGCTTTGGAAAGCATATTCCAGCTTCAGGGGAGAAAGTGAATTTTCAACATGGTTGTACAGAATTGCTTTAAATACAGCTATTATTTTCCTTAAAACCAATAAGCGGAGAAGTTTTATAGCAAATGAAGATGTTTCCAATTATGTTATCACTCAGGAAGACTATGATTATAGTAAGGAGGAAAGATTAGCCAAAATGTATAATGCCATCCAGCAGCTTAATCCTATTGACAAAGCCTTTATTTTTTATTATCTGGAAGATTTCTCGGGAAAACAGATTGCCGATCAGATGGGCATTTCCGAAGGAAATGTAAGAGTGAAAATGAACAGGGCAAAAAATAAACTTAAAGATATCTTAAGCCAACATAATTAACCACATTAAATCAACAATCCAATGAATATAGATGAATTGAAAAATACATGGAATGAAGATATTACGGATAAAACTCCGGAAATTAGTATAGAACAACAAAATAAAATACATCTTCCTCTTGAAAAGGTACGTAAAAATATGCGTAATGAATTCTGGTGGATCATCGGAATCTTTGTCTTTGCCTTTTTGGTTTGTTCAATTTGCAGACCTTTTAAATTACAGTTATATATCACTGTTTTAATTGCTTCCATGCTGATTGTTACCATTTTCTTTTTCAGTAAATTTTTTAAACTGTACAATGATATTAGTAATACAGAGCTTAAAACCTACGATTCTCTGAAAGATCTCATAAATCAGCTTAATCTGAATAAACAGTATTATCTATCCTATTATATCAGTTTTGCCCCATTTATAGTTTGTGAAATGCTTATCGTTTTGGAATTCATACCGTGGAGAGAACCCTTAGGGGAAATGAACGTAGCTCTTATATTGATCGTTTCTGTGATTATAGGGTTGTTTCTACTTTTCTTTTGTGGCAAATATTGGTTTCACCATTACTATGGCAAATATATCAGGCATATTGAATCACTTCTTAAAGAATTAAAAGAATGAAAATAGTTTCGGCGGGCTGAAAGCCCGCCGAAACTGATTATGATGTAAATAAATGATTAAATTTTTGCCTTTTCCTTGGCGATTTCATTTTTGATCCAATCCAGTTGTGGATCTTTTTTATCTATGATATCCTGCATATTTTCTTTAATTGAAACATCAGGAACAACTCCTTTTTTAGAATCGGAAAACTCTATATTAGGCTGTACAAGTAGCAATCCGATAGGAAATCTTATTTCTGAGTTGGGCAGTTTCTGATAAGAATAGAATCCGGCAACCGTTCCATCATTGGCACCACCGGTTTCTTCACCCACTAAAATTGCTCTTTTATCATTTTTCAATTTTGCTGTAATGATAGAGGATGCAGAAAAGCTACCACCGTTGATCAAAACAAATACCTTTCCGTTGAAAGCTTCTTTATTAGGTTTCATAGGTTTATCAGCTTTCATTTTATAGAAAACTTTTCCCTCTTTTTTATAAGTACTGAATGCCTGGGCAAAGAAATAGCTAGGATAAGCAATACTTTTGAAGGCAAATTCCAGAGGAGTGCTTTTCCTGAAATAATTGGTTCTCAAAGGAACATCTCTTGATGTCACCTGTGATGGTTTTATCAGAGTAAAAGGTTTGTCTGCAAGATAAGAATACAGATTATTGATCTCATATAGAGAACCTCCGTAATTATTACGAACATCTATGATGAGGTAATCCGACTTTGCATTTTTAATCTTTGAAAATGTTTTTTTATAAAACTCTTCTGAATACTCCCTTGAAAAACTTTTCACTTTTATATAAGCAATAGAGCTGTCTTTATCCAGAAATTTAAAACTTCGGTTGTAAGAATTGCTGGAAGCTACATAATCATTCAGTTTTCTTTCCTGAGTACGTTTCTTCATTTCCTTATCTTTCTCTAGATCAGTGTCAGATTTAGTTTCTCTAGTTAAGGTATATGAATGTTTTTCACCTTTATAAATAGTCTCTAAGGTTACTTTATTTTCCAATCCATTTTCTGCGGTATAGTAATTAAAGAACAGATCTTTTAAAAAATAGGGTTGAAAAGTAGTATTGTAACCATCACTACTGATAAGGCTTCTGTATTTTTTTATATAAGTTGAAACCGGGACATTGTTGATAGACAAAATTTCTGTTCCGGGTTGAATATTTTCAATAGAATCATTATTTTGAATAATATACATCTGATCATCGGAAATGTAGTATTCAAAACGGCTGAACAATCCTTTTTGATGTTCTAATTTTTTAATTTCACTCTTTGTAAACTTTTTTCTGGGTATCCTTAATGAAAGATGCCCTTCACGAATATCCGCAATTACAGGTTGAAACCTAAAATAAAACTGAAGTGGAGTAAGGGGCTCCGTAAGGGTTTGTTTCAGGCTGTCAAGTTTATGTTCTAATTGTTGCTTAGGAATATACCAGTACAGCTGAGGATGCATTTTCTGTAGTTTTGCATAAGCATAATCTACATCCTCTTTAAGCCGATCAGGGGGAATGTATGAAGCACGCTGTTCGTTATGCCTTTTAATAGATGCACATGACGAAAGTGTAGCCAAAATAAATATTATCGAATAATTTTTCAATATATCTTTGAGTTTTTAAGCTGCTAAATTAGAAAGTTTATAGTTAATCATCCCTTAAATGAATAATAAACTTTCTGAAATACGTGATAAATTTAGTTAAAAAAAGAGACTCAATGAGTACATATTTTCATTTATAGATAAAAGTCTATAAATTTGATGTTTATTTTTGAATGATGTATTGGATTGTCACGATTGTGGTTGTATTGATCATATCTTATTTTATCGTAATAAATGGGAAAGCCTTTGGAGGAGTGCCAAAAGGAAAACGACTCGAAAGAATCAGACAATCGAAGCTCTATGGAAAAAATAAATTTCAAAATATCAGCCATACTCCATCCATTGCAGAGGGATATAATATGACAAAGGTGACCTTAGATTTCCTATTTGGAAAGAAAGATCCTTTGTTGAAGCCTCTTAAAGAAATTCCCTCAGTTTATACAGATTTAAGGAAATTAGATAAAAATCAGGATGTTTTTATTTGGTTGGGGCATTCATCATATTATATACAGACTGACGGAGTATCCTTCCTCATAGATCCGGTATTGAGCCTGTATGGTTCCCCTTTTAAATATTTCAATAAAGCATTTAAAGGTTCTGATGTTTTCAAATCAGAAGATATTCCGGATCTTGACTATCTGGTGATTACTCACGATCATTTTGACCATTTGGATTATCCTACAGTGAAATCGATCAGATCACGAACAGGAAAGGTTGTTGTTCCACTGGGAGTAGGAGCGCATTTTGAAAGATGGGGATATCCTGAAAATAAACTCATTGAAGAAGAATGGGGAACAGAAATCGAACTCAAGAATAATATAAAACTGATATTTACACCAGCCAGACATTTTTCCGGTCGAAGAGTAAAACAGAATGACACACTTTGGACTTCTTACGTACTTGATACTCCTACAAAGAAAATATTTTTGGGTGGTGATAGTGGCTATGATACCCATTTTAAAATGATCGGAGAAAAATATGGTCCTTTCAATTATGCGATTCTCGAAAACGGACAGTATGGTGAAGCATGGAGATATATTCATACACTTCCTGAAGACGTAATTCAGGCTGCAATAGATGTAAAGGCAGAACATATTATTCCAGTGCATGCTGCAAAATTTGCGCTTGCTCTTCATCCTTGGAATGAACCTTTACAAAAGATTACAAGCCTTGGGAAAGAAAAAGAATTACATATCCTTACTCCGATGATCGGGGAGGTGGTTGTTTTAAACGGATCTGATCAGCAGTTTTCTACCTGGTGGGAAGACTGATCAGGCATGCCAGATGTCTTTATATCTCCTTGGATGGTTTTCAAATTGTTGACGAACGAAATCACATTCAGGGTCTACAAGCAAATCTTTTTCTTCCGCATAACGTACCAGCTCATCCAGCAATAATTTGGCATATCCTTTCCCTTCACGTTCTTCGTCAAGCTTGGTATAATATACAATAAGAAGTCTTCCATCAACCTCTATGGACATATATCCTGCTTTTTTTCCGTCAATAAGTAGCTGCAATTCATCCTGATATGGAGATACCGTAAATTTTATGTTTTCCATAATGATAAAGATTTGGTTGATTAAAAAAACACTTTTGAAAACTTTCAAAAGTAATCTCTCCATTAAAATTACAAAATTAATTGATACGATGTAAAGCTTTTTGATAATCTTAACGAATTTTATAAGGATATGATGAAAAGTTAAAATAGTAGGGAATTTAGGATGATTAAAAATATAATTATCAATCATGATCGTCTTAATTCATAGTTTCTAGACTGAAACTTTCAGCAAATTCAATCTGTTTAATCATCTTTCGAAAAATAATAATCTTAATTTTTTTTAATTATTAACTGTAAAAGTGATATGATAATATAAATTATTTTGAAGATAATCAGTTGTTTAAAGTTTTTATTAACAAATATTGGCAATTCAGAATGATAATTGGCACTTTAATTGACTATGTCAACATGTTTAATTTAAAAGAGGAATGAAATGAAAAAGTTTTTGCTAACAGCATTTTTGATTGGGACGTTCAGTCTGAGCTATGCCCAGTCAGATTATTATAATGATTACAGACGAAGTATTTCGGATGTTAACTGGCAAAATGTAATCACAGATTTAGTGCTTTCAAGTGTGCAGGCGAAGCAGATCTACGTATTAAATGACAGATATCGTGATTATGATACATGGAACAGAGTATATGTAGTAGATCCGGGAAGATGGAGAGGTGACAGATATTCTGAACTGGAAAGAATTCTTGGAAGAGAAAAATACCTGGTTTTTAAAAAGAAATATTACAGAGGACAAAATCCGGTAATTGTATACGGTAGAAGTAAAAATGACTATAAAAATTATAAAAAATACCGTAAGGAACAGGATAAATATTATAAAGAAAGAGCTAAACAATACAAAAAGGAACATAAGCACCACGGTCACGATCATTGGGACTAGACCATTATCAACTATTATATATATTCACTATTTAAATGACTGGCATTCGTGTCGGTCATTTTTTATATAATAATAAGTTTTTTAAGTTTAAGCATACTAACAAAGATCCGATCAATCAAGGAATAGGTTTTCTTTGCTCGTCTTTCCAATATTTAAAAATTAACACAATCATTTTATATTTTGGTATGTTTGAATTTTATAACTTTGAAATATGGAATCAAGTGAATCTTTAGAAGGTTTTTACGAAAGAAATGCTCCCAATCATAATTTACAATGTATTGGTGCTGTTGGTATGGGACATTTTAATGTGTTTTCAAGAGAGCATTGTGCTCTGTTATCACCCTATAGTAGAAGAGATTATTATAAAATATCATTAATTATAGGAAAGGGAAAGCTTCATTATGCAGACAAATGGATCCGTGTGGAACGTCCTGCTTTGTTATTTTCGAATCCTATCGTTCCTTATTCATGGGAAGCAGATGATGAAGATCAGAAAGGTTGGTTTTGCCTTTTTACAGAGACTTTTCTGCAGAATGGAAACCGTTTGGGAAATCTTCAGGATTCCCCGCTTTTTAAGATTGGAGGAACTCCCGTTTTCTTTGTGGATGATGAACAGCAGGAGGTTCTTTCTGATCTGTTTACCAAAATGACAACAGAAATACAATCAGATTATGTTCATAAATATGATATGCTGAGAGCGTATCTTCATCTTATGATTCACGAAACGATGAAAATGCGTCCGGCAGAAACTTTTGAACCCTATCAAAATGCTTCGCAAAGAGTTGCTTCTTTATTTATGGAACTGTTGGAAAGACAATTTCCCATTGATAGCCCTGATGCATTCTTGAAATTAAAGAGTCCGAATGATTATGCACAAAGTCTTTCCATTCATGTCAATTCTTTAAACCGTTCAGTAAAAGAAATTACGGGGAAAACGACCAGTCAGCAGATTACCGGGCGAATCATTCAGGAAGCCAATGCTTTACTTACTCATACAGACTGGAATATTGCCGAGATTGCATATGGATTGGGTTTTGAAGAACCGGCTTATTTTACCAATTACTTTAAAAAACAAACGGGAATAACGCCAAATGCATTGAGATCTAGCCTTGTTTGAAATTTATAATTCTTGGTTTGAATTCTATACCGTGGGTCACAGCTTCATGTTCTAATTTTGTCCTAATCAAATTTTAAAAAATACCATCATGAAATTTAAAGAATTAGGAAACACAGGCGAGCAGCTTTCTGCTATTGGTTTAGGATGTATGGGGATGAGCTTTGCTTACGGTCCCGCAGACGAGCAGGAAAGTATCAATACCTTGCATAGAGCACTGGATTTGGGTGTCAACTTCTGGGATACAGCGGATATGTATGCTAACGGAGAAAATGAAAAACTGATTTCTAAGGTTTTAGTACCGAATAGAGACAAGATTTTTATTGCTACAAAATTCGGATTCCGCTTTAAAGATGGAACGGCAAGTCACAGTGGTGCTCCCGGGACTTATTTTGACGGTTCCCCGGAATGGATCAGAAAGGCAGTAGATTTAAGCCTTCAACGATTGAAAATAGATACTATTGATTTGTATTACGCCCATCGAGTGGATCCCAATGTTCCGGTAGAAGAAACAGTAGGAGCAATGGCAGAATTGGTAAAAGCAGGAAAGGTGAAATATCTTGGATTATCTGAAGCATCAGCAGAATCTATTAAAAAAGCAAATAAAATCCATCCAATTGCCGCATTACAATCCGAGTATTCTATCCTTACGAAAGATGTTGAAAGCGAAATCTTACCAACGATCAGAGATTTAGGAATTTCCTTGGTTCCTTATTCACCATTGGCGAGAGGGCTTTTTGCCAATATCAATGAAGTGCAAAGCCTTGATGATGATGATTTTAGAAAATCATTACCCCGTTACCAACAGGAATATCTTGAAAATAATACCAAATTGGCAAATGAAATCAATGAATTTGCAGCTTCCAAAGGAGTGAAAGGAA
Organism: Chryseobacterium artocarpi; assembly: GCF_001684975.1. Lineage (GTDB taxonomy): Bacteria > Bacteroidota > Bacteroidia > Flavobacteriales > Weeksellaceae > Chryseobacterium > Chryseobacterium artocarpi. The sequence goes on from NZ_MAYH01000001.1 coordinate 628,415, forward strand.
CTCAGTTGGCGCTGGCATGGGTATTGAATCAAGGAGATGATATTATTCCAATTCCGGGAACTAAAAGAATCAAATATCTTGAAGAAAATATTGCAGCCGTTAATATCGATCTTTCCCAGTCTGATCTGAATACCATTGATGCTATCCTTAAAAAGTATCCGAATGTAGGAGAAAGGTATACTGAAGGGTCAATGAAATTAGTAAATAACTAAAAATTACACTTAAGCTGGGTTTCTGAATAACGGAAGCTCAGTTTTTTTGTTATTGAAGAAAATTGAAAAGCAATATATCATGAATAGAAGAGACTTATTAAAAAAGAGCTTATTAGCAGGTGGATTAAGCATGGTTCCTTTTTCCAATGTTTTTGCAGAATCCAAGTCCGTTCTGAAAAAAATTGAAGAGGATCTGTCCGGATATAAAAAGATTAAATTGGGAGAACTGGACCTATTCGTTCTTACGGACGGATATATCCATGAAACAGATGTGGGTTCATTTTCTCCACGAGCGAATGTTTTCGAGTTAAAAGCTATTCTTAAAGATCATTTTAGATCAGAAGATTATATTGATATGGCGATGAATATTTTGCTCGTTAAAACAAAAAGCAAATTGATATTATTTGATACTGGTTTAGGTGTTTTTTCAGATGAAAAATCCGGATTTTTATTGAAAAGTCTCCAAAAAGCAGGTTTTTCAGCAAAAGATATTACTGATGTATTTATTTCCCATGCCCATCCGGATCATATTGGTGGAGTGGTGGATAAGCAGAATAATTTTGTTTTTCCCAATGCTGCTATTTTCATTTCAAAAATTGAATACGATTTCTGGATGAATGCGTCTATTAAAGATTTTAATAATAGTGCTTTAAAAGCGAAACCAGAAATGCTGGGTCAGATAATTCCTGCGTTACAAAATATATTAAAGACAATTAAACCGAGGTTAAAATTCTATGATCTCGACAATGTATTTTATGATAATTTCAAGTTTCAGCTCGCACCGGGGCATACTCCGGGGTTAACGGTTACCACAATATCCTCCGGGAATGAGAAACTGATGTATATTGCAGATCTCATCCATTCTGACGTTCTTCTTTTTCCACATCCCGAATGGGGATTTTCCGGAGATACAGATCTTGATATTGCAACCACTTCAAGGAAAAAGCTTTTACAGCAGTTAGCTGATAGTAAAACCAGAGCGTTTGCCTGTCATTTACCATGGCCCGGCTTAGGATTTACAAAGAAACAAGGAGTTGCATTTGAATGGATTCCGGAAAGCTTTATGAATTAAATAATACATTCAATACTGGAGATTATTTACTCAAAAGCTATTATGAAAATAGGTAAGCAACATACAATTTTATCAGCGATAAAATCTTTACGCCTTTTGGGAAATCATTAAAAAACATCTTGCGCCTTAGCGTTTCCAAACCTATTAAAACTACCTTTCAAAGTTGATTTGTTCGCAATAATAGGGTTGTAATATTTGTGAAAAAATTAGTGATATTTGTGTTTGAAAAATTTTAAGTTGGAAAATGTAAAGGCACAAAGAATTATTATGTTAGCTGTTTTTAAGGCGCAAGGGAATCAAAGATTCTCAGTAAGGAATATGCTGTTTTCAAATAACCTCTCTGTGATAAAAATATTTAACCACATAGTTTCCTAGGCTTTTAGAGTTATAATATTTCATCTGTGTATTCGTGGCAATACAAAACAAAAAAAGCCCCTTAAAAAGGAGCTTTTTTGATATTATTTAATTGGGTCAAACTCAAAAGGAATATTCATTTTTTCATTAGAAATAACAGCTTTTAATTTTTTGCCTTCTGATGAATACTGAATTCGTTTTGGAAAATCTAAAGAATCATTAATGCACACAAATTCATTGTTTTTTTGTTCAGTCATTTTGAATTCAATGAATTGTTTTTCTTTTGGCGTTTTCACCAATAGACTCCATTTTCCATCGGTACTAACAAGCTTCATCGTTTCCTTGCTGATGGTATCCTTTTTTTGTAGGGTAAATCCAATTCCCGAATATTCTGTAGCACTTATTTTGTTCCAGTTTTCAAAAGTTTCTTTTCCTGCTTTTTCGTTTGCTCTTTTCCACTTTCCGGTTAACCAATCAAAATCTACAGGAATTTCTTTTTCTGAGGTAGTTTCTGCTGTTCCAGGTTGATCCCTTTTAGGATTTTGTTTGCAGGATAAGATTAATAAGGCAGTTAGTAAAAGAAGGAGTGAGTTTTTCATAATAATGAGTTTTATTCTTGTAAATATATAAAAAATCACAAAAAATAGAACGGAATACTGCTAAAATCAAAAAACCTCGCAGATTGCGAGGTTTTTGTATGATGAATAGAGTCTCTAAAGATTAGATTCCGTCAATGATTTCATTTAAAACAGTACTTGGTCTCATTGCCGCATACGTTTTGTAAGTATCAGTTTTGTAGTAACCTTCAATGTTTTGAGGCTTACCTTGAGCACCAATTAATTCAGCATTGATTACCTCTTCGTTTTCCTGCATTGCAGCTGCCACAGGAGCGAATTGTGCTGCTAATTCAGCATCAGAAGTCTGGTTTGCTAAAGCTTCAGCCCAATACATTGCTAAATAGAAGTGAGAACCTCTGTTATCGATTTGTCCTACTTTTCTTGCAGGAGATTTATCAGTAGCTAAGAATTTGGCGTTTGCTTCATCCAATGCATCAGCTAACACCTGAGATTTTGTATTCCCCTGAGTTTGTGCTAAATGCTCTAAAGAAGCCTGTAATGCTAAGAATTCACCTAGAGAATCCCATCTTAAGTATCCTTCTTCAAGGAATTGCTCTACGTGTTTTGGAGCAGAACCTCCGGCACCTGTTTCAAATAAACCACCACCGTTCATTAATGGAACAATAGAAAGCATTTTAGCAGAAGTACCAAGTTCAAGGATTGGGAAAAGGTCAGTTAAGTAATCTCTTAATACGTTTCCTGAAACAGAAATAGTATCTTTTCCTTCTCTTGCTCTCTTTAATGTTTCAGTCATTGCATCTTTTACATCAAGGATTCTGATGTCAAGACCTGTTGTATCGTGGTCAGCAAGATATTTTTCTACCTTTTTGATGATTTCTCTGTCGTGAGCTCTTCCTTTGTCTAACCAGAAGATAGCAGGAGTATCAGATAATCTTGATCTGTTTACAGCCAATTTTACCCAGTCCTGGATAGGAGCATCTTTAGTCTGACACATTCTGAAGATATCACCTTTTTCTACTTTCTGAGAAAGAAGGACGTTTCCAGCTTCATCCTGAACTTCTACAATTCCGTCAGCAGATAATTGGAAAGTTTTATCGTGAGAACCATATTCTTCAGCTTTTTGAGCCATTAATCCAACGTTTGGAACAGATCCCATTGTTGTAGGGTCCAATTTTCCGTGTGCTTTCATATCATCAATTACAGACTGATAGAAACCAGCGTAAGAACGGTCAGGAATGATACAAACTGTATCTTCTTCATTTCCGTCTTTGTTCCACATTTTACCTCCGCCTCTTACTAAAGCAGCCATAGATGCGTCTACAATGATGTCAGAAGGTACGTGGAAGTTAGTAATTCCTTTGTCAGAATTTACCATTGCTACTCTTGGTCCGTCAGCAAGTGTTTTTTCAATATCAGCTTTAATATCAGCTTCCTGAGCATTTCCTTTGATTTTTTCGAAAAGATCAGCAAGACCGTTATTTGGGTTAATATCTAAAGATTTGAAAGTTTCAGCATATTTAGTGAATACCTCTTTGAAGAAAGTCTCTACAATAGCCCCGAAAATAATTGGGTCAGAGATTTTCATCATCGTAGCTTTAAGGTGAGCAGAAAGAAGTACGTTTCTGTTTTTAGCTTCTTCAATAGCTTCCTGAACGAATGCTTTCAATGCATTAAGGTTCATTACAGAAGAATCGATTACTTCACCAGCCTGAAGACCTGCGAAGTCTTTCAATACTGTTTCACCTTCATTTCCTTTGAATACGATTCTGTATTTTGTAGCATTTTCTAACGTTGTAGAAGTTTCTGTACCGTAGAAATCACCATTGTTCATGTGAGCCACGTCAGTTTTGCTATCAGATGCCCAGTTACCCATTCTGTGAGGGTTTGCTTTAGCATAGTTTTTAACAGCTTTCGGAGCACGTCTGTCAGAATTTCCTTCTCTTAATACAGGGTTTACAGCACTTCCTAAAACTTTTGCATATTTAGCTTTGATTGCCTTTTCATCATCATTCTTAGGCTCAGCAGGATAATTTGGAACTGCAAAACCTTTAGCTTGTAATTCAGCAATAGCAGCATCCAACTGAGGAACAGATGCAGAAATATTTGGTAACTTGATGATATTCGCATCAGGTTGAGTAGCCAATTCTCCTAGTTCAGCTAAAGCATCACCAATTTTTTGGTCGTCTTTTAAGAATTCAGGAAAGTTTGCTAAAATTCTGCCTGCCAAAGAAATATCCGGAACAGCGATTTCAATATTTGCTGATTTAGTGAAAGCTTTTACAATTGGTAAAAACGAGTGTGTAGCCAGCATTGGAGCTTCATCAGTAAGTGTGTAATAGATTTTTGATTTTTCTGACATTATACTGTTATTTTTTATTTGAAATTTTAAGTCCCACAAATTTACTAAATATGATTGTTTTATTTGAGGTTTTTACATAAAAAAACAGACTATAATTCCTTTAAATTTATATTGAAGGAATGGATTGCATTAAAAACTCATACATGAGTTTTGGGAAGTGGCATAACGGTTTCATGAATTTAAAACTGATTATGCAATATTAATTGTTACTTTATGATTAATTTAACCTTAGGCAGGTAGTGGAAAAAATCTTTTTTGATTAAATTTGAAAAACTAAAAAAAATAAATATTATGTCAACGACAATCACTTTAAAAGGAAACGAAGTACACACAATAGGATCTTTACCGGCGGTAGGAAGTAAAGTAAAAGATTTTGCTTTGGTAGATTCAGGATTGAATGTAAAGACATTGCAAACTTTTGAAGGAAAGAAAAAAGTATTCAATATCTTCCCAAGCATTGATACTCCTACTTGTGCAGCGTCAAGCAGAAAATTCAATGAAGAAGCTTCAAAATTAGAAAATACAGTAGTAATTAACGTTTCTAAAGACCTTCCTTTCGCATTAGGAAGATTCTGTGCAGCAGAAGGATTGAACAGCGTTGAAACACTTTCAGATTTCAGAAGCAGCTTTGGTGATGACTATGAGGTAGTTATTACGGATTCTCCTTTAAAAGGTCTGTTAAGCCGTGCAGTAATCGTTACAGACGAAAACAATAAAGTGGTTTACACAGAACAGGTTTCTGAGATTGCAAACGAACCAAACTATGATGCGGCATTGGCAGCATTGAACCAATAGTCAAAATAATCTTTATAAAAAGCCTTGTGAAAGTAATTTTTGCAAGGCTTTTTTTGAATTCAAAATACACAAGAAATGATGTTAAACCATTACACAAAATACGGAGAGCTGTTTCAGGTAGATCAGGAGCATTTTGAGGAATTTTACGCTTTACTGAAAGATACAACACTTTTAAAATCAAACTTCTTTTTGAAACAAGGTGATAAATGCAAATACCTTGGCTTTATTAAAAAAGGAACAATCAGATGCTTCTATATCAACGATCAGGGGCGGGAGATCAATTTCGGATTCTACTTTGAAAATGAATTCTTCACCGATTATGAAAGCATACTTTGTGATACGGTATCCAATATGAATATTCAGGCGTTGGAAAACTGTGAGATTCTGCTGCTCAGCAAAGAACATCTACAGAATTTATATCAGAAAGAAGCCTATTGGCAGAAATTTGGGAGGGTAATGAGTGAAAAAATTTACCTGGATGCCAAAAAAAGAATCGATGATTTAATATGTTTGTCTCCTGAAAACAGATACCTTAATCTTTTAAAAAAACAGCCTCTGCTTTTCCAGAAAATAGCACAGAAACATATTGCAAGTTATCTTGGAATTACCGAACAATCCCTTAGTCGTATACGAAGCAGAATCGTAAATTAACTTAAGTTAACGTCCTGTGATATTTTAGATTGTAGCTTTACATTATTAATTAAACTTTAATACTTATCATCATGGAACATAAAGATTTAACCATTATTTTAGTACACGGAGCCTGGGGAGACGGATCTCACTGGCAATACGTTATTCCTTCACTTGTAAAAGCAGGATATAAGGTAAGAAGCGTTCAAAATCCTTTGACTTCACTGCAGGACGATATTGATAAAACAAAAGATCTTATCGATGCACAGGAAGGAAAAGTACTTCTGGTAGGACATTCTTATGGAGGAGCAGTCATTTCAGGAGCCGGAAACCATGATAAAGTTGTTGGATTGGTTTACATTGCAGCTTTTGCCCCAGACGCAGGAGATAGCTTAGGATCTCTTTTAGGCAGAAGAGAATCTACGGGTGGAGCAAGTATTTATCCTGATAATAAGGGCTTTTTATGGATTAAGTATGACGAATTTAAATCTGCTTTCTGTCAGGATTTAGATGATGAAAAAGCGTTGGTAATGGCATTGTCTCAAAAACCTATTCACGGGCAATGTTTTGGTGATGTAGCAGGGGAACCGGCATGGAAAATACGCCCAAGTTGGTATCAGATTTCATCCAATGACCGCATGATTCCTGCTGAAACAGAAAAAGAAATGGCAGAACGACTTGAACCGAAGAAAATAATTACACTGGATGCAGGACACGCTTCATTAGCTTCACACCCTGAAGAAGTTACCCAGTTGATTTTAGAAGCCGCTTCTTCACTATAAAACTTCAATTAAGAATAAATAATCTTTAAAGCTCTGGAAAATTTTAAGTATTTTCACAGGGCTTTTTTATGAATAAAAATCAAAATGGTAAAAAGAATTGTAGCGAATATAAAAACAGATAATCTTGCAAAAGGAAACCTCTTTTATCAGGATATTTTAGAACTTGATGTGTTGATGGATCATGGTTGGATTAAAACGTTAGGTACTGATGAGGAAGCGAATGTCCAGATCAGTTTTGCTCAACAAGGAGGAAATGAGACCGAAGTTCCGGATTTGTCTATAGAAGTTGATAACATCGAGAAAATTTATGACAAAATGAAAAAAGAAGGTTTTAAGATCGTTTATGACATTACCAACGAAGATTGGGGCGTTCGAAGATTTTTTGTAAAAGATCCGTTCGGGAAAGTAATTAATATTTTATCTCATCAATAAATGAAAATATAGAGTTTCATTCAATAAGAGTGGGCTTTAGCCCGCTATCATGAAATAATAAATCATCATCTGGCTTTAGCCAAAACTTAAAAATAATCTCTATGAAAGCTGAACAAGTTATTCCTATTCTTAGAATTTTCGATTATCAGAAAACGCTTGAGTTTTATGTCGATTGGCTAGGTTTTGAAATTGTCTGGGAGCATCGTTTTGAAGAAAACTTTCCGGTTTATATTGAAGTCAGGAAAGAAAACATTGTTCTTCATTTAAGTGAACATCATGGAGACGCAAGTCCCGGAAGCAGTGTTTTCATATGGGGAGAAGGAGTTGCAGAATATCATAAAGAGCTTATTGATAAAAACTACAAGTACAACCGTCCCGGACTTGAAAAGACTTTTTATGATGCCATTTCTTTTAAGGTAAATGATCCTTTTGGAAATAAAATTATTTTCAATGAAAAATTTGATCAGGAAAAGCATGGAGCTTTAGAGTTCTATTCACATGAATAGATTATCGGTAAACCTATTTTTGTTGAGTTTTTATACTATCTAGTTTACGAATGAGTTCCTGATCTGTTGCTCCACCGCAGCTGGAATGAATAACTTTACCATTACTGTTTATCAAAATTCTGGCGGGAGTACAGAAAATATTGTATTTGATTTGTTCCTGTCTTTGTGGAGATTTCGTATTATCAATCTGTTCAAACTGAATATTTCCGGCATCTTTTAAAGCCTTTTCATAAACTGTTTTGTCATCTTCCAGTCCTTCCAGTATTCCGATGAAACCAGTCTGATCTTTATATTCAGTAAAAAGTCTGTTAAGATCATCCGTCATATTATAACTTAGATTATGATCTCTTTCCAAAGATTTTTTGCCGTAAATAAAGATGAGAAGATTCTTCCCATTGTAATCCTTTGAATTGAACTGGTGACTATTCATTGTTTTGGCTGAAAAAGGCTGTGGGGTAGAACCCACAAAGAAATCTATCCTGTTTTTCTTCCATTCTTCCCTTATTTTATCAATCTTCTCAGCCATTGTTGCCTCTTTTTTTTTTTGCAGGCAGAAAGTGAGAGTATGGTGAACAATAGTAAAAGCTTTTTCATATGAATGATCATGTATTGGTGTTATCACACAAAAGTCATAAAAAAAGAATTGATTACCAATTTTTAAGGAATGTTTTTATTGATTCGAATCAGTATTCATTTGGAATATTAAGCCTAACTTTGTTTCTCTAAAATTGAAAAATGAAACGTTCAGGAACCGCAGATTTACCTCTTCACTATGGCAAAGTACCGCCATGGCTGTATGAACGTATGTCTGTTCTTGGACTTTCCATCGTTGAGGTTATCCTGATGGATTATGGTAAAGATGAGGTGCTTCGCCGGTTGGCAGATCCGTTTTGGTTTCAAAGCTTTGGGGCTGTAATGGGAATGGACTGGCATTCTTCTGGAATTACCACTTCCGTAATGGGAGCATTAAAGCGTTCCATTAATCCCAATTCCCAGTCATTGGGGCTTTACATTTGTGGTGGAAAGGGGAAGTTTTCAAGGGAAACTCCGTCAGAATTAATTCAGATTGCTGAAAAAACCGGGTTGAACGGAACAGAATTAGTAAGAGCCAGTAAACTTTCTGCTAAAGTTGATAATACTGCCATTCAGGATGGTTATCAGTTGTATTTGCATAATTTTATTCTGTCAGATAATGGAAATTGGAGCGTTATTCAGCAGGGAATGCACGAATCTGATGGTACTGCAAGACGTTATCATTGGCATTCAGGAAATATAAAATCATTCATAGAAGAACCTCACACAGGTATTAATGGAATTTCCAGAGGGAAAATTTTAAACTTAACCGATGCGGAAGCTTCAGGAAACCGAAAAGGAATTCTCGATATTTCTCATACCGATTCCATTGATGTAATGAAGGACTTTTCAAGGCTGATTCTTCCTGCACATCATGACGTTCAGGCATCCGATGTTGATCTTAAGCGCTTGGGAGCATTGTTATATGTAACCAGAGAGCAACAACCGCAGAATTTTGAGGATTTGTTGATGTTGGAAGGAGTAGGTCCCAGAACGATGCAGTCTTTGGCGTTGGTGAGTGAAGTTATTCATGGTGCACCGTCAAGATTTTCTGATCCTGCGAGGTTTTCCTTTGCTCATGGTGGTAAAGACGGTCATCCTTTCCCGGTTCCTATCAATACTTATGACGAAAGTATCAGTATTCTTCGAAGAGGAATAGAAAAATCAAAATTGGGAAATTCAGATAAGCTGAATACATTAAATAAACTTCATCAAATCGTTACTACAGCTGAAAAAGATTTCACTCCGGATTTTGATATTCAGGAAGTAATTGAAGAAGAAAGACAAAACTCATGGCGCTTCGGAGGAAAAACAGTCTTCGGGGATGCTCAGAAACCTTCTCCACCAAAGCCAATTCAGTTGTCTTTATTTTAATATTGAAATTGTAAAGCTACAATCAGATAAAGCTCATATTTCTATCAATATTAGAAGTATCTAAACATTGATTTAATGGGCTGGTTGTTTTTCTATATTTAAACTTTTGTTTAACTGTTTTTGTTTTTAAAATTATCTTAAATTCAATAGGATATAAGTTTTTAATTGATGAATGAATTATATTGTTTAATATTTATTGCGTTTGTTTCGATTAAAAATTTTAATTTTAAAGTCTTAAAAAAATGACCTGATGACGACCAAATCTTTAGAAATATGCTATGATTTTCCATTTTTTCTTCAGGAAGAACTGGAAGAAATATTTCAGGCACACGAAAAAACATCCTTTCAAAAAGGAGAATTCATTCTTGAAGAAGGAAAAACAGCTAATGAATACTATATTCTGGATAGCGGGCTTGCAAGATCCTTCGTGAATGATTTCAACGGAAATGAGGTAACTACTCACTTTTTTGTTGAAAATGAAGTGATTATTGAAGTTTTATCAATGTTTCAAAGAATACCGTCTCAGGAAAATATTGTCTGCATTACAGATTGCGAATGCTGGAAGCTTGATTATGATACCTTTCAGGAATTATTCCATAAAATCCCGAATCTCAGAGAATGGGGAAGATCATGGATGTCTAAAGAGCTTTTCGATTATAAACAACGATCTGTAGAAATGTTCACGCTTTCTGCTACTAAGCGCTACCTTAATCTGCTGGAACAAAAATCAAAAGTGATACAATTTGCACCTTTGAAACAAATCGCGTCCTATCTTGGAGTAACCGATACTTCACTGAGCAGAATTCGGAAAGAATTAGTTTCCCATCCTAATAAAAATTAAATCTTGCCCTATGGCAAGTTGATTTTCATTACACCTTGGTAATTTTGGGTAAGAGTTTAACACCAAAAATTACTGAATATGAAAATCAATCAAATCTATGTCAATTTACCTGTAAAAGACATACAAAATACAAGAGCGTTCTGGACAACATTAGGTTTTCCGATCAACGAACAGTTCTCAGACGATAAAGCCGTATGTGTAGTCATGAAAGAAGATCATATCTACACCATGTTTCTGAAAGAAGAGTTTTTCCAAACCTTTACCAACAGACCTTATGCTAAAGGAGATACTACTCAGGTGCTTCTTGCCATTGGAGTAGACAGCCGTGAAGAAGTAGACTGGATTGTAAACACCGCCCTTGGAAACGGAGGCTCAAAATACAGTGAGTCTATGGATCACGGATGGATGTATCAAAGCGCTTTTGCTGATATAGACGGGCATCAGTGGGAAGTAATGCATGCTGATATGTCTAAGTTACCAACAGAATAATTATCAATGATATAAGATACTCTTTAATATAAATATTATGGAAACAATATCAGATACAATAGAATTTGTGAAACATCAGGTAAACGTTACTTACAAAGTAATCTCTATCAATACAGAAGAAATCACCAATGAAGAGTCGATAATTTTTCCAAATGAGGACGCCAATTGTATGAATTGGGTACTAGGACACCTGATTTATGTTAGAAATGGCTTATTGAATATTCTTGGCGAAGAAGCCGTATGGGACGGAGAAATATTTTCTGTATATAACAGAGGTGTCACTCCTTTGGAAAGAAAAAACGAGTTGGTAGATTTTGAAGATCTTAAGTCTTATTTAAAACAAACTCAGGATAAACTAGAAGCAAAGTTGAATACTATCGAAAGCTTTAATCATGAGATGATTAATGATATTGCCACACTCTGTTTCCACGAAAATTACCATTGTGGTCAGCTAGGGTATATCCGTAGATTTCTGGGAAAATCTGGAGGAATAAAATAAACCAGAAAAGGATTGGAAAAAACAAGAATATCATCGTCTTATCAGCAATCATTAATGAAATTCGTGCATTCGTGGCAAAAAAGCATGCAATAATCAGAGAATATAGAGATAGAACCTTGCTTTTCCCAACGCTTACATTCTAATTCCATAAAAAATAACAACATGGACACACCAAAATCAAAAAAAGTAGAACTCATCATTCCGGCTTACAGAATGCATACCCAAAGCTTTATCAACGTTTTGGATGGCATTTCGGAAGAAGATGCTCTGAAAAGAATTGAAAATAAAACCAATCATATCGTCTGGATGGCAGGAAACTTTGTGAATATGCGCTATGGCTTGGGGATGGTGCTTGGATTACAGGATCAGGATCCTAATAATGATCTTTTCTTTCAAGGAAAAACCTTAGATGAAAACTTCAAATATCCAACGCTGGCAGATCTCAAGAAAAACTTTCATGATGTTTCTTCAAAAGCATATCAGAAACTATTGGAAGTAACTGATGAGGAACTAGACGAAATCTTTGAAATCGGGATGAATGTTCCCTTTATTAAAGAAACAAAACTCAATTTCATTGGAATGTGCATTGGTCGGGAAGATTATCTCTGCGGGCAGATAGGGCTGATGCGCAGAGTTTTAGATTATCCGGGAATGAAGTATGATGTTGACGAAAATATCAAGTATTAATCATGAATCCGATAGAAAAAGGATATAAGCATGTAAACGGAATCCAGCTCTATTATGAAATATATGGATCGGGAAAACCATTGGTATTGATTCATGGTGGAGGTTCATCTATTCTATATGACTTTAAGGAAGTGATAGAAAGATTGCAGGATAAGTTTCAGCTGATTGGAGTAGATCTCCAGAACCATGGACGAAGTGAACACCGCGATATTCCTGAAACATTTGAACAGGATGCCGATGATGTAGCCACATTATTAGCTGAACTTAATATTCATAAAGCTGCATTTTGGGGCTTCAGCAATGGTGGAAATACAGTGATGCAGATCGCCCACCGTCACCCCGGAATTGTAGAAAAAATAGTAATTGCATCAGCATTTTTCAAAAGAAACGGAATGATAGATGGCTTTTTCGAAATGATGCAGGATGCTACCTTTGAATCCATGCCGGAACCTTTTAAGATCAATTTTTTAAATCTTAATCCGGACTTTTCAAAACTGGAAAATCTTTTTGATAAAGACAGTAAGAGAATGCAGACTTTCGAAGATTCGGGTGATGAGGTGCTGAGTTCCATAGAAGTCCCTGCATTATTTATCAGTGGAGATAAAGATGTAATGAAACCGGAACATACCGTAGAAATGTGGCGGTTGGTAAAAGGATCGGAATTGATGATAGTACCCGCAACTCACGGAACCTATATGATGGCTGATTTTGACGGCAGCCTCAATGAAGATCTGATCAACTTTACCATTAAAAAAGTAGAAACATTTTTAAATCAGCATCACTAATTACACTTACTTTTTCACATTAACATATTCGTGTCATTTGTGAAACTATTTGTGTCATTTGTGTTTAAACAAAATAATAACATTTTAAAATTAAAAATCATGGCAAAATTAAATCCGTACCTAAACTTTGATGGTACAGCTGAAGAAGCATTCAACTTTTACAAATCAATTTTTGGAGGTGAATTCGTAGGTGAAGTACACAAAATGGGGAATGCTCCAGGTACAGAAAACCTTTCAGAAGAAGAAAAAAACAGAGTAATGCACATTGCATTGCCTATTGGGAACGACCTTTTAATGGCATCAGACATTGTTCCTGGCTTCGGACAGACTCTTACCGTAGGAAATAATAATTATGTTTCTATTTTCCCAGATTCAAGAGAAGATGCAGATAGACTTTTTAAAGGGCTTTCAGAAGGCGGAAACGTAGAAATGCCAATTGAAGATCAGTTTTGGGGAGACTACTTCGGATGTTTTCAGGATAAATATGGTGTTCATTGGATGGTGAACTATAATGAAGAATATGCAAAATAATCTTATATTTAACTAATTATTTAAAAGGGGTGCTCACTTGTGGGCAGCTCTTTTATTCAATCCTTAAAAAATAGAACTATGGATCCAATTAAAATAGACATTACAATTTTAGCTCCGGTAGAGAAAGTTTGGAACTACTTCAATGAACCAAAACATATTACAAAGTGGAATTTTGCCCATGAAAGTTGGCATTGCCCTAGTTCTGAAAATGACCTGAAAGTAGGCGGGAAATTTAAGAACAAAATGGAAGCAAAAGATAAAAGCTTTGCATTTGATTTTGAAGGAGTATATGATGAAGTAATTCCCCATGAAAATATAAAATATCATATGGAAGATGGGCGTAAAGTAGAAGTAATCTTTGACAAAATAGATGAAAACACAACAAAGGTTACCGAAATTTTCGATCCGGAGAAACAAAATTCCGTGGAAATGCAAAGAGAAGGCTGGTATGGTATTCTCAACAATTTCCATAAGTATGTAGAAAATCATTAAAAATATTTTTTGTAGCCATGATCAATTTAGTTATCATGTCAAAGAGTTTGAATTCCATTTATGCTGTTAACTATGACGCCAATGAAGACTTTCTTTATGGTATAATTGCAGTTCCCGCAAGAAAAGCCCTGAAAAGAGAAAAGATAGATTCTTTGGAAAAATTGTCAGACTATTCCGAAAAGGAAATTCTGCAGCTTCATGGTTTCGGAAAAAATACAGTGATGAAGTTAAAAGATTATATGAAGGAGAATCAGGTGTTTTTTAAAGAAGCATAAAAAGTTATCAACTAAGAGTTTTTACTATGTCATTGCAAATAAGGAATGTATATCTTTAAGAGCAAAGACATAAGATACCTTTTGCTTTTAAAATGAAATAAGAAATATGAATCCGCGAGAGTAAAGCTTTTAAACTTTCAACATCTTAAAAACTACGTGTCAATAAGAAAAAATCAGTCAAACGATATCAATCAATTAAAATTTAAACCTAAATCTATGAATAACGATATTTTTCCATGTCTCTGGTATGACGGAGATGCCAAGCAGTCGGCAGAATTTTACTGTAAAGTCTTCGGAGGCGAAATTACAGCAGATACACCTGTTGTGATGAATATAGATTTGTTTGGACAAAGATTAATGTTGTTAAATGGAGGCCCACAGTTTAAGAAGAATGCTTCAATTTCTTTCATGGTTATTTGTGATACGGAAGAAGAAGTCCAGAAATACTGGGATCAGTTATTGCAGGGAGGAATAGCATTAATGGAGCTTGGATCTTATTCCTGGAGCAAAAAATACGGTTGGGTTCAGGACCAATATGGTGTTACATGGCAGCTATTCTTAGGAGAAAAATCAGGTGATCAGAAAATAGTTCCTACTTTGATGTTTATTCATGGAAACAACGGAAAAGCTAAAGAAGCAATGGAACTTTATACCAGGACTTTCCCCAATTCAAGCATTGGAAATATTTTAAAGTATGGAGATGGAAGTGAAGGTCACCCTATACCGGAGCCCGCTGAAAATGTTCAGCATGCTAGTTTTGTGATTGATAACTATACACTGTTCTGTATGGATAATTCTTACGATCATCAGTTTGATTTTAATGAAGGAATCTCATTGGTGATAATGACCGATGATCAGGAGCAGACAGACCGTTACTGGAATACATTTACAACAGATGGAGGAAGAGAAAGTATGTGTGGCTGGTTAAAAGATAAATACGGCTTAAGCTGGCAGATTGTACCTAAAAGACTGATTCAGCTGATGAACGATCCTAATCAGGAAAAAGCCTATAAAGTAGTGCAGGCTATGATGAAAATGCAGAAAATTATTATTCAGGACTTAGAAAATGCCTATAATTCATAAGAATAGAAAATATAAACAGTATGGAAAAATTATCATATGAAATTGAAATAAATGCAGAACCTGAAAAAGTTTGGAGTGTTCTGTGGGGAGATATTACCTACAGACAATGGACAACAGCTTTTACAGACGGATCATTTTACGAAGGAACATTGGAAGAGAATAATATCATTAAGTTTCTTGATCCTAAAAATAACGGAATGTACAGTCGGGTTGAAAAGATTATACCTAACGAGGAAATAACATTTTTACACCTTGGAGAAATCTATGAAGGAGTTGAAGTTCCGCAGGATTGGGGAGAAGCTACAGAAGCCTATTTCCTTGAAGAAAATGATAACGGAACTTTACTGACAACGAAAATTCAGACACCTGCAGAATTTAAAGAGTTTTTTGAAGAAAAATTTCCCAAAGCAATGGCGATCGTGAAGCATCTTTCAGAAAATCAGCTTTAAAAGGAAATACAATTTTAGCCAAATCAACCTTAAAAAATATAGAATATGGAAACCTTATCGTACGAAACAGTAATTGATGCACCTATGCAGAAAGTATGGGACATCCTTTGGAGTCCTGAAACCTATAGTGAATGGACAAAATTTTTCAGCCCCGGATCTACTATGAAATCGGATTGGAAAGTGGGTGGGAAAACTTACTTCGTGAATACCGAAGGAGAAGGAATGGTTTCTACCATCGATAGTCTGGATGAGCCCCGACAGGTTGTTTTTAAACATTTAGGAATGGTAGACAAAGATGGCAACGAAGATACTCACAGCAAGGAAGTTATGGAATGGAGTGGCTGCTTCGAAAAATATTTCCTGATTGATTTTGACGGAAAAACAAAACTCCATACAGAAGTTCAGGTTGATAAACAGTGGCAGGATCATCTGGATACAGGATTTACAAAAGGACTTATAGTTGTGAAAAGCCTGGCAGAAGGAGTTAATCTAAGCTCTGTATAAAAGTGTTTACGTATTCCCCCACATATTAATATGAAATTATTAATCATCCTATTCGCTACATTTATTCTGGCTTTGCTGGGCACAATAGTGTTTCACGGAAAACCGGATTATGTATTTTCAGGAAACCTGGGAATGGCAGTTTTTATCATCTTTACAGGAATTTCACATTTTAAATTTCAGAAAGGAATGGAAATGATGATTCCGGATTTCATCCCTGCTAAAATGTTTTGGGTTTATTTTACAGGTCTTTTGGAAATTGCAGCTGGAATAGGTTTGATGATCCCTGCTATTCGGGAGTTGACAGCTATTTTACTGATTATCTTCTATGTATTGGTCTTTGTAGCCAATATCAATTCCTCTAAAAAGAATATTAATATTTTTAAGGCAGATTATACAGGACCCGGAATGCGGTATTTGTACGTTGAGAGAGTTCCAATGCAGGTTATTTTAATAGGATGGACCTGGTATTTTGGGATTTTTTTACATTAAATATAAATAATAGACAGTCACAAGGCTGTCTTTTTTATTGTTTTTGAAAAAGAAAAGATCAATAATGTAACATTTTGTAAAGATAAAGTGTCTAATTATGTAAGATCAGTAATTTTTTGATTAAAAAAGCTATAGTTTTAACCCTAAAACATGAGTTATGAATCTAAATTCCAAAATTTTCGGTACAGCTTATATTGTACTTTCCACAATTATGATTAATGCACAGAGTTCTACAGCCAAACTGCCGGGAGATCCAACATTACCCTCTTCCAAAGCCAATCTAGAGAAGCTTATTTCCTATGATAAAGGAAATTATAAGTATAAAGTTGAAGACTATTTTGCAAGACCAAAAGCCTCAGCATTTAAAATTTCTCCGGACGGAAAATATCTTTCCTATAAAGAAAAAGACAAAGACAGTAAAAATCATGTCTATGTAAAAGAGCTAAGCACAGGAAAAATAACAAAAGCAATTGTTGAAAAAGACGATTTGATTAAAGGTTATGGTTGGTTAAATAAAAATCGTTTATTCTATACCCAGGATAAAGGTGGAAATGAAAATATCCACTTGTATGCAGCAGATGTAGATGGAGGCAATCAAAAAGACCTTACGCCATTTGACGGAATTACTTTAGGAACCATTATTCCTATAAAATACACCGATTTTGTAGTTGTTACAATGAATAAGAACAACAAGCAGATCTTTGAACCTTATAAAATCAATTTCGTAACAGGTGAAATAACTCAGCTGTACGAAAACAAAGACACGAAAAGCCCTATCGATGGATATATTTTTGATAAGGATGGTAATTTAAGAGGGTACAACGTTCTTGAAAACGGATTGACAACCAAAACTTATTATAAAGACCTGCAAACCGGAAAATTCAATCTTCTTAAATCAGCAGATTGGTCAGATACTTTCAGCATTATAGATTTTAATTATAATTCAGGAAATAAAGATGAAGCTTATGTAGTAACAAACCTGGATAGCGATAAAGAGAAAATCGTTTTATATGATTTAAAGAAAAATGCGGTAATTAAAGAAATTTATTCTAATCCTGTATATGATGTAAGTTCTATCCGTACGGCTGGCAAAAGCAGAAATTATGAATTGGATTATATCAGTTATAATGGCATAAAAGATGAAACCGTTCCCGTAAGTAAATTTTACAAAGAAATAGATGATAAACTGAAGGCTCAGTTTGGAGATAAGGAATTTGGAATCGTTTCCTCAGATGACAATAATGATAAACTTCTTGTAGTTGTGGGAAGTGATAAATTATATGGAACTTATTACGAGTACGATACAAAGACAAAACAGACCAAACTTTTGTATAATCTGATGCCTCAGCTTAAAGAAGAAGATATGGCTGAAATGAGACCTATCGAATTTAAAAGCAGAGACGGATTAACAATTCGTGGATATATTACGTTGCCAAAAGCAGCTTTGGAGGGGAAAAAAGTACCTTTAATCGTAAATCCTCACGGAGGTCCGCAGGGAATCAGAGATCAGTGGGGCTTTAATCCGGAAGCACAATTGTTTGCCAGCAGAGGATATGCAACGCTTCAGGTGAATTTCAGGATTTCCGGAGGGTATGGAAAAGAGTTCCAGAAGTCCGGATATAAGCAGATCGGAAGAAAAGCAATGGATGACGTGGAAGACGGAGTAAAATATGCCATCAGCCAAGGTTGGATTGATAAAGATAAAATTGCTATTTATGGAGGAAGCCATGGTGGATATGCTACTTTGATGGGCTTAATCAAAACTCCGGATCTATATGCTTGTGGAGTAGATTATGTAGGAGTTTCTAACATCTTTACTTTCTTTGAGTCTTTCCCGGAATATTGGAAGCCTTATAAAGAAATGGTAAAACAGATCTGGTATGATTTAGACAATCCTGAAGAAGCTAAAATCGCCAAGGAAGTTTCTCCGGTTTTCCAGATTGATAAGATTAAGAAGCCATTATTTGTAGTTCAGGGAGCCAATGATCCTAGAGTAAATATCAATGAATCTGATCAGATTGTGAAGGCAATGCGTGCAAAAGGGTTCGAAGTACCTTATATGGTAAAATATGATGAAGGACACGGATTTGGAAAAGAACCAAATAGAATTGAACTTTACAAATCTATGTTAGGATTCTTTGCAGAGAATTTTAATAAAAAATAAACCGACCATTTTTATAATTATGAAACGGAAGATATAATGTCTTCCGTTTCTCTTTTTGTCATTGCGAGTGATGGAATGTTATAATTGAGATATTATTTTAAAAAGTATTCCTTGCTGAGAATCTTTGATTCACTTGCGCTTTGAAAACAGCTAGTATGATCATTCTTTGCGCTTTTGCGTTTTCCAACCCAAAATTTCTCGCAGATAGCACATATGTTTAGTCTCTTCTTCTACGCTTTATAAATTAAGTTCTTCTACAGATAAAACAATGAACTCTTCCTAGCCCTGATAGCAGCGGTTACCCCACAGCATATATTGGCAAAAGCAAGGTGCGAGGAGTATGAGCGTATAGCAGGAAATAGCTCCTGAAAAGAATGAGTAATCAATATGGGTTGCTGAGACATCACAACTAGAATAAAACCCCGATGAATAAAAGAAAATGCAAAATTCCAGAAAAATATTTTAAATTTATTAAAGTAAAACCAAAAGTACAGTCGTCATAGCAATATGGAGGTTGTCGAAAAAATAACAATGCCACAGAAAGAGAAAGAAAGCATCATCTCGCAGACCGTTTCCAACTACGGAGGGAAGCTGATGTCTTATATTCGTCCTAAAGTGAAAAACACGGAGGATGCGGAAGATATTCTGCAGGAAGTGTGGTATCAGTTCAGTAGCCTTACCAATCTTTCTGAGATTGTGAATGTAGGAGGCTGGCTGTATAGAGTAACGGCGAATAAAATCACGGACCGTTACCGTAAAAAGAAAACAGAAAATCTTGAAGATTTTGTCTATGAGGATGAAGACGGAAGTTTTTCCATCAAAGATATTTTATTGATGGATGAAAGCGCAGGTCCTGAAGTAAAGATGTTTCAGGATGAGATCTGGAAAAAACTGTTTGAAGCACTTGATGAACTTCCCGAAAAACAAAGGCTGGTCTACGTAGAAAACGAACTGAACGACAAAACCCTCCAGGAGATCGCCGATGAACAGGGAGAGAACATCAAAACCATCATCAGTAGAAAAAATTATGCTGTGAAGCATTTGAGAAACAGATTGAGAAGATTATACGAAGATTTAAAAAGTTAGAAAAAGAAATTATGAATCATAAACACAAAAAAGGCTGGATTTTTTTATTGTTATGTCCACCATTAATTCTCTTAGCGGTTACATGGATTGTCATGTTGCTTTGGAATTGTCTGCTTCCGGAAATTTTAGGAGTTAAATCCATTACATTCTGGCAGGCGATGGGGATACTGATTTTAAGTAAAATTCTTTTTGGAGGATTTCATTTTGGTAAAGGAATGAAAGATTTCAAGGAAAGAAAAATGAGAGAGAAAATGGAAAGCTGGTCCCCTGAAGAAAGAGAAAAATTCAAGGAAGTCTGGAGAAATAAATGTTCCGGCGGATTCTTCAACAGAAACAACGAATAATTTAAAAATTTTAAAGAAGTAGTAAAGTAAAATTAAAATTCATTCGTCTATATAAAAAACAAGAAGTAGTAAAATTTAAAATTTTGAAAAAATGAAAAATTCAGCATTAAAAGGTGCTCTTGGGGCATTAGCCGTTGTGGGTGTAGCATTAATTGCTAAAAAAGCAATACAAAGAAAAAGATTTATCAAAGGTATTTTTGATGAATATGGAATTAAAGAAAAATCACCTTTTGGGTTAGCAGATAAGATCAGAGAAATGAATGATGAAGAGTATCAGGATCTGAAAGGAAAATTTAAAAAAGAATTTGCATCAAAGTGTTGCAGAAAAGAGAATATCTGCGAAGCATAGAAAGTAAATAACTAAATTGAAATTGTTTAATTCAGGCTCGGGAAGCTTTGCTTCCCGAGCCTGAATTTTTTTATTTAAATCCTTCAGCAGAAGAATGATACTCCGGGTTTATAGAAAATATGAGTATTAAATACTAAATTTGTTTTTCTGTTTAAAATGAATATTATAATGGCTTTCAAAAATATTTATATTATCATACTTACTGTTTTTTCTTTCATCACGTACGGGCAGAAATCTGAATTAAAGCAGAAACAATATATTTTCTTCCTGCATAATAAATTCTTGGAAGGACATTCGGGGGATGAGGCGCACCCAAAATATGGTATTGTAGAGTATGAAAAAATGCTTCATGAGTTGAAGGATAGTAGTAATATTGTTCTTTTTGAAAAAAGGAAACCCAATACTGATCCTGCTGTATATGCTCTAAAAATAAAAAAACAGATTGATCAACTGATAAAAAAAGGAATTAAAGCTGAAAATATTGCAGTAGTAGGTACCTCTCAAGGAGGGTATATTGCTCAATATATTTCTTATTATGCGAAAAATCCTGAACTGAAATTTGTTTTTATTGGAGCCAGTTTTAAAGATGATTCCTTAGAAAAGGATGAAAACTTCAGACTGTATGGAAAGATTCTGTCTATCACAGAGAAATCTGATGATGGGCACGTTCCATTGTCAAAGGAAGAACGGTTTATAAGATCTGATATAAAGAGTTTTAAAGAAATAGAACTTAATACAGGGTTAAATCATGGCTTTTTATTTAAAGCTCTTGATGCATGGATTATTCCAACAAAGGAATGGATTTATGGAAAGTAACTTGATAGAACCTGACTAATGAGTTTTATTAGTAGCAGAATTATTTTATTCGTGCATCCGTGGCAATTTAAAAGTATATTTTAGCCATACTCAATTTTATCGAAGATAAAATCCCTGCGTCTTAAAGCATAGTGTTTATCAATTATTTTGCGTCATTGCGTTTTCCAACATATTACATATAAGATTGCTTTGTAGGAAATGTGTTTCAATACCTTTCCTCAGTTAAATTTTTAGAATAAAGATCAAACACAAAGAAAAATAAATCCTTATTTTTGTATTGTTCAATGAAAGATTACTACTATTTTCTCGGTATATCCCAGGATGCTTCAGAAGAAGACATCAAAAAAGCTTATCGAAAGTTATCCTTAAAATATCATCCTGACAAAAACGAAAATGACGATTTCTTTGCAGACCGGTTTCGCGAAATTCAGGAAGCATATGAAACATTGAGTGATTCTGTGAGAAGGCGTTCCTACGATCAGAATCTGGAAAGTCACCAGAAAAGTTTCCGATATAATATTCCACCAGTCATTAAAACATTTACGGCAAATAAAATTCACGCTAAAAAAGGAGAGGAGATTATTATCAGTTGGCAGACAAGTAATGCTGACGTGGTAAAAGTATTGCCTTTCGGATTAGAAAAGCCTTATGGAGAAAGGATCTTTAAGGTCACAGAATTTAAGGATGGAAAATTCCAGCTTTTGCTTCACGCAACGAATTCAATGTTACATAAAACAGTAGTTCAAGGAATTACCATTACAGAAGTTTTTGAGAATGATTCTGACAAATTCAAAAACTCGGTGGAGGAAATGTTCAAGCCACAGCCTAGAACTGTAGTTAACAAAAGTGGGCAGCCTAAAATTGTTATGCTTTTTTGGGGCGTTATTATCTTGGCAATTGCCTTATATTTCCTGATTAAGGAATTTATTTAAGCCATTTTTTTTCTTCCCGGGCACTTTTTACATCTTTTCCCTTTCTTGAATTTCTTACAACAAGATTTCTTTTCACAGAACATCTCTTCGTTTTTGAATGAGTATACAGGAGCCAAAGGCGCAACTTTAAATGGGACAATCATATTCATGCTGCAAATATATTAATTTAGAATAAATATAATTAATAAAATTTCATAAAATTCTTAAAACCTGATGTATAGCAGTGTCAACTGGTTTTTCAGCTCGAATTTATCTTTGAATTTTACCATTATATTGATTAATTTATTTACTAAAATGTTGGTTCAGGTTTTATTTTTCTCTTTTTAATATTAGTAAACTTTATAATCCTTATGAAGAATATTTCACTATTTTATTGTCAATGTATTGATGATATTGTTGAATAATATTTATAAAATCAATACAATTGCTGTTTAAAGAATATTAAACCTTATTCAATGGCTATTAAAAGAGATGCTATTTAAAACAACTGGACGACTTAGTGAATTATCATCAATTTTATACTGTTGTACAATCGTGTAAAAAATTGTAATTTTACCCATCTTTTTACAAACAAAATCTAATAAATAAAAATGAATACAGAACAGTTTGTGAGCCGTCACATTTCTCTTAATGAAGCCGATAAACAGGCGATGTTGGAAAAACTTGGCGTTTCTAGTATTGAAGAGTTAATTTCTCAGACCATTCCTTCTTCCATCCGTTTAGAAAAAGATCTTGAGATCTCAGAACCACTTTCGGAGTACGAAATGTTGAACCACTCAAAAGAGTTGGCATCAAAAAACACTGATTATACAAGCTATATCGGTTTCGGATACCACAATACACTTTTACCATCAGCAATTCAGAGAAATATTTTTGAAAATCCAAGCTGGTATACTGCATATACGCCTTATCAGGCTGAAATTGCACAGGGAAGATTGGAAGCTCTTCTTAATTTCCAGACTGTTGTATGTGACCTTACTGGTTTTGGTCTTGCTAATGCCTCTCTATTAGATGAGTCTACAGCTGCAGCTGAAGCGATGCATATGTTCTTCAACAACAGAACGAAGGATCAGAAGAAAGGAGAAGCAAACAAGTTCTTTATCTCAGATCTTGTATTGCCTCAAACAATCTCTGTATTGAAAACTAAAGCAGAAGGGTTAGGAATTGAAGTGGTTATAGGTGATCACAAAACTCATGCATTTGATGCATCTTATTATGGTGTTTTATTACAATATCCAGGTAAAAACGGTATCGTTCTGGACTACACAGAGAACATTGTAGAATACAAAAAATTAGATCTTCAGGTAGCTGTTGCTTGTGATCCGATGGCATTGGTGAAATTGAAATCACCTGCTGAAATGGGTGCTGACTGTGCAGTAGGAACTTCACAGAGATTTGGTATTCCATTAGGTTACGGAGGTCCTCACGCCGCATTCTTTGCTTGTAGAGAAGAATATAAAAGAGATATTCCTGGAAGAATCATCGGTGTTTCTCAGGATATGTACGGAAAACGTGCATTAAGAATGGCGTTACAAACAAGAGAGCAACATATTAAGAGAGAGAAGGCAACTTCTAATATCTGTACTGCTCAGGTTCTTTTAGCTGTAATGGCTGGTATGTATGCTGTTTATCACGGTCCAAAAGGATTAAATTATATCGCTGATCAGATCCACTTTAAAGCAAATGCTTTGAAAAACGGTCTTAAAGCATTAGGATATCAGGTGGTAGAAGAGCCAATCTTCGATACTGTGAAAATCACAATGAGTGAAGATGAGAAAGCTAGATTAGTAAGATTGATGCTGGATCACAGACTTAACCTTAACTATTTCACAGAAGGTGTTGTAAGTATTGCGATCAACGAAAGTACTACATTAGAGAAATTAAACTATCTGATGGCTTCTTTCGCTCAGTTTAAAGACAAGCAGACTTTCAAGCTAGAAATCAAAGAAGGATACAGTATTCCGGAAGAAAACCTTAGAAAGGATGAAATTCTTACAGAAGAAGTATTCAACAAATATCACACTGAAACGGAATTGATGCGTTACATCAAGCGTCTTGAGAGAAAAGATTTATCATTGACTCATTCAATGATTTCTCTAGGATCTTGTACTATGAAACTGAACGCTGCTACTGAAATGTTGCCACTATCATGGGCAGATTGGGGAAGTGTTCACCCGTTTGTACCAGTAGATCAGGCAGGAGGATATCAGCAAATGATTGCAGAGCTTGAAAAAGACCTTGCAACAATCACAGGTTTTGCAGGAACTTCATTACAGCCAAACTCTGGAGCTCAGGGAGAATATGCAGGATTAATGGTGATCAGAGAATACCATATCTCAAGAGGAGACCACCACAGAAATGTAGTATTGATTCCTCAGTCTGCACACGGAACAAACCCGGCTTCTGCAGCAATGGCAGGAATGAAGATCGTTGTTGTTAAAAACCTTGAGAACGGAGAAATCGATTTCGAAGATCTTAAAGCTAAAACAGAACAGCATTCAGCGAATTTATCAGCTGTAATGATTACATATCCATCTACTTACGGATTCTTTGATGCTAACATTAAAGAAATTACAAACTTAATCCACGAACACGGAGGACAGGTATATATGGATGGAGCAAACATGAACGCTCAGGTTGGATTTACAAGTCCAGGAAACATCGGAGCAGACGTTTGTCACTTAAACCTTCACAAAACTTTCGCAATTCCTCACGGAGGTGGAGGTCCTGGAGTAGGTCCTATCTGTGTAGCTAAGCACTTAGTACCATTCCTTCCTTCCAATGCAAATATCAGAATCGGAGCTAAAGAAGCTATTGATGGTATTTCTGCTGCACCTTACGGTTCAGGATTGATTCTTAACATTTCTTATGCTTACATTAAAATGTTAGGAACAGATGGTCTTAAAAAGGCTACAGGGCATGCGATCATGAATGCTAACTATCTTAAAGAAATTTTAGCTGAGCATTTCCCAATCTTATATTCAAACGAAAACGGAAGAGTAGCTCACGAATGTATCGTAGATTTCCGTCAGTTCAAATCTCTAGGAATTGAAGTAGCTGATGTAGCGAAGAGATTAATGGATTATGGTTTCCATGCTCCTACAGTTTCTTTCCCGGTTGCAGGAACATTAATGATTGAGCCTACAGAATCTGAAAGCAAAGCAGAAATTGATCGTTTTGCAGAAGCTTTAATCTCTATCAAACACGAAATTGATGAGATTGCAAACGGACAGGCTGATCAGGCAAATAACGTATTAAAAAATGCTCCTCACACAGAGCAATTGGTAATCTCAGATTCTTGGGATAAACCATACAGCAGAGAAAAGGCAGCTTATCCGCTGGAGTGGGTGAGAGACCACAAATTCTTTGCTTCTGTTTCAAGAGTAGACGAAGCTTACGGAGACAGAAACTTAGTATGTACTTGTGAGCCAATCGAAGCTTATATGTAATTAGAAACATTTCTAAATATATAATCCCTCTCAGTGTTGAGAGGGATTTTTTTTATAAAATCAATTAGTTTTTATATCTATTCTTTCAGGATTACTTGCCATTCAATACATTGCTTACATACTCAGTCCATTCATATAACGGTATGCTTCTGTCTAAATAGAAATCCGGTTGTAAACCTTTGCTGTCAATCGTAAAGTCAGGAATACGCATACTTCTTGATAGAGAATATCCTAGTTGAAATTCATTGCAAGGCGAAGGAACATAATACATATTAGAAACATCCAGCACTCCAAACGTAGTTGTCCCAAACAGCTTTACTTTTCTGCTTTGTTTCGCTGCCAGTAAAAATTGCTCATCAGTACTTCCGTTACCTTGGTTGATAATAATTCCTACATTTTTTGGATAAGGATGAATAGTATCATACTTTGTAGTGGTGACAACACTTTTATTCAGATTTACAAATTTTCCGTGTTCCTGCTCCAGTCTGTCGAACGAAGTTTTTGCCCACTTTTTACTTTCTTCATCAAACCCATATTCAGGCTTATTGATGAAATCCAGCATCCTTTGATTGTTCAGCTGAGTAGACAGGTATTCTACGCCTACTGTTCTGATTGGGTTGGTGTAAATTAATGGCAGGATTTGGTTGTAGCTTGCATCACTTCCTCCAGTTCCGTTTCTGATATCGATAATGAGATTTTCAGTGGAAAGAATTCTTTCCTTGTTTGCTGTAATTACGCTGTCTATTTTTTGTTTCTCAGAAGCGCGAAAAGATGGAATTCTAAAATAAAGTGTAGTTTCATTAAGTTTTTCAATATAAGGCTTATCAGCGCTGATAGATTTAAAATACTGTATGTATTGAGGTTCGTCCTCAAATTTTGGATAAACCCTTGAAAGTGTAAAATCACCAATCTGTAAATGGTTTTTTCCGATAAATTTTATGTCTGTAGATTCATCTGCGGAATGATCTCGCTTGTAAAAAATAGAATTAATCTTGTTGTCAGATACACTCATCTTAAGCTTTACCTGTCCCTTGGTCCAGGTTTCTGCGCCGGATTCTATTATAAATCCAATATATTGATTCCCTTTTTTCTTAATTCCAATTTTATAGGGTTCCGTTTCCCAGATTCCTTCATAGTTAGAAATTTTGCCCTTTTCCAGGTAATTTTTGAAATCTTTGTCATTGATAGGAAATGTTTCCCAGTCGGAATATTTATTTTCGGACTTTTGATTAGAAGAAGCTTGTTGAGTTTCCTGTTTGTTGATTGGTCTTATTGAGATGTGCCCCGAACGGAAAAAGGTAAGCCAATCATAAAGAAGAGAGCTACATTCTGTAAATGTTTTAGCGGTCTTTACCTTCTCTGCTGTTCTTTTGTTATGATCTTCGTACGCCTGGTTTCCTTTTTGTTTTAACGCGTATTCAAAGCCGGCGTCATTTACTTCAAACGTTTTTTTTACCCATTCGAAATTTTTAGAGCAATCACATGACTGAGCGTATAAAGAAGTTGTTGTTAATGTAAATAAAGATGAAAGTAGTACAGCTTTTAAATTTTTCATGGAGTTAATTTATAATAGGACATCTGATATCCCTTAAATATTACATTTTGAAGAGTTTTTTTACTCTTTCATTCTATTTTTATGTAATAAATCAAGTGGGAATTAATGTTAGCTAAAAATAAACAAATTATATTAGAAATAATTGCTACAATATGCTTTTGGTTAAATATATTCTCCTTGTGATCTAAATATAAAAAGTCCCCCAAACTTTGAGAGACTCTTTATGCGTTATATTTATTTTGTTATCTTCTTTTGTAGCTGTAAGCAACCAAAATTGCTACGCCCATAGTAAGTACGGTTATCATTGAAATCGTTTCAATTGAGATTCCACTTTTCATCTGTGTGTTTTCTTTTTCACATGAAAAAAAGAATAATACTGTCATTAATAAACAGCCCGATAGTAATTTTTTAATCATAAATGTATTTGTTTGGTTCTTAATTTTTTATGATCAAAAAGTATACCGAATTTGTAGACTAAAAAAAGTGCTGTTTTAAGCTGTTTTTAAGCTGTTTACTGAAATTGATTTAGTATAATTTTATATGTTTTTAACGAGATAAGAATGCTTTTTATCTTTTCTGTCAATTTTTTTCATTCCAATAATAGCTGTCCGGATATATTCTTGCTCCAAAAACAGCAGTTCCTACCCGTACAATCGTTGCTCCTTCTTCAATGGCTGTTTCCAGATCACCACTCATTCCCATGGAAAGTTCTTTCATTTCTACATTAGGAATATTTTCGAGAATGATTTCCTGCTGAAGATTTTTAAGGATTTTAAAGCACTTTCTTACCTTTTCTGTTTCCGCACTGAATAATCCAATGGTCATCAAGCCTTTGATTTTTAATGTAGAGAATTCGGCAACTCTCTTGGTCAGTTCAATAGCATTTTTCGGATCTACACCAAATTTACTTTCTTCATTAGAAGTATTCACCTGGATTAATACTTCGATGGTTTTGTTTTCCGCTAAAAGCCTTTGATGCAGTTTCTCAGCCAGATCCAGACGGTCAAGAGACTGAACACATGTTACATCGTATTTCAGAATATCTTTGATCTTATTGGTCTGGAGGTGTCCTATAAAATGATTGATATGTGGAATATCTTTTAATTCTTCATACTTCTCCTTCAGTTCCTGTACTTTGTTTTCTGCAATTAAAACCTGTTCGTTTTCAATAGCCACTTTAATACGTTCAGCAGAAACGGTTTTAGTTGCCAATAAAAGCTTTACTTCATCAGGTTTTCTTCCTGCTTTTTCGCATGCATTTTTGATCCGGGTATTGATGATTTCAAGATTGTGAAGGATATCTTCTTTCATTATCGTGAGGTTTCTTTGGCTTCCAGTTTTTGTATTAAAGCAGCTTTTACAGAGGTTAAAGCATGATCTTTAGCTTCAGCAAAAGAAATAGAATATTTTCTTTCAATAATTCTCATGTCTTCAGGGAACTGAGCGAGTAGTGTGTCATAGAATTCATCCAAAAATTCCACAGAAGGCATTTCATAATTGATTTTAAGCTGAAAACGTCTCAGTATGGCTGTATCAATAATTTCGGCATGATTCGTTGCACAGATAAGAAGAGCATTTTCAGGATAGTAATCAATAAGCTGGATCAAAGTGTTTACCAGTCTTCTCATTTCTCCTACATCCTTATCATCACTGCCTCTTGCTTTCCCAATCTGATCCAGTTCATCAAGAAAAAGAACGCACCTCTCTCTTCCGGCTTTATCAAAAATCATTTTTATATTCTGGGATGTTTCTCCAATTCGGGATGAAACGATATTGCTTAAATTTAAAATGATAATATTCTTCCCAAGAGCAGTGGCAATGGCTTTTGCTGTCATTGTTTTACCGCAGCCTGAACTTCCTTCAAGGAGGATTTTGTTGTTTACAGGAAGACCGTATTCCAGAAGTTCTTTGCTGTAAGTATTTTCTTTGATAAGTTGAATAAGGGAATCCCTGTTACTTTTACTGAGGAATACTTCGTTTAGATTTACCTGTTCTTTATCTTGAATAATGAGATTGTAAAGATTCATGATGATAATTAAATAAACAAAGATAAAGCTTTATTAAATGTAATATAAATCCTGAATGGGAATAAACAGCTGGTCCAGAAAATAGAGGACTATATAGTTTTGGCTAGGGAAGAAAAGACTCTTGTGACAATATAAAAAAAGAGAAGCTAAACGTAAGTTTGGCTTCTCTAATTGGATATTAAAATTTGTTATGAAACTAAGATCTTTTTGCTATGTTTTTGGGCCCTTTTACCCCATTGGTAAAAGAGCGATCTGATTTCTCAGAGTAAAAACATAAAACAATATAATTAGTATAGTTTTGCTATAGGCTTTTATTATTTAATGATTAGTTTCTTTCTCTTCTTACTGTCATGAAATATGATGAGAATACTACTAAACATGTTGCGATACCGATATAAGTTACCATTTTGTATTATTTTTAATTATTTGACTTTTTTTTATCAATCTTTCAATTGCAATATTACAACTTTCAAATTGTGTGCCAAAGCAAATCACCATGATGTATATCAGTATGTTAGGGGTGTGTTGGTTAATTTTAAAGTGATTTTTTGTTTACAATGTGTTAATGTGTTATTGTGAATTTATTAATATATT
The DNA here is from genome assembly GCF_001684975.1 of Chryseobacterium artocarpi. Classification (GTDB taxonomy): domain Bacteria; phylum Bacteroidota; class Bacteroidia; order Flavobacteriales; family Weeksellaceae; genus Chryseobacterium; species Chryseobacterium artocarpi. The sequence goes on from NZ_MAYH01000001.1 coordinate 658,522, forward strand.
TGTTATTCTGTCTTTAAAAAAATATGAAAACGATAATCATTTACTGGCTTATATATTGGAGTTGATAAAACAAATAATAAATAATGCAAAGCATAGGATTGAGGCAAAGTGCTTTTTTTGGATGTAAACTTTTATCGTAAAATAGATTTCTATGTTAAGAAAATTTATTTCTAACGATGATTTTTGAACAAATATTTTTGTTAGGTGTCAGATTGTATGACATATTTTTTGTGTCAGAAGTAGAAAATAATGACAGTTTTCTATAGATTTTATGTAATTAAAAAAGAAACTTCTTTAGCCATAATGAATTATTGAAACCTTATACCGTTTGTATATCATGTACAATACACGGATTCTTGATCATATAAAGGATAAAGAAATTGGTTTTATTATTTTTGCAGAAAGAATACATCACATGGGACGCAGTTATATTTTTCTAGCCTTGGCAATTATATTTGAGATCATAGCAACTACATTTCTGAAAAAATCAGAAGAATTTTCAAAACTATTGCCCTCTATTATTACTGTGGTAGGATACGCTTGTGCTTTTTATTTTTTAAGTTTAACCCTTCGTCAGATTCCTGTAGGAATTACTTATGCTATTTGGTCGGGAGTAGGAATTGTGTTTATAACAATGATCGGAATTATAGCATTCAAGCAGGTTCCTGATTTGCCAGCCATTATAGGAATTGCTTTAATCGTAATTGGAGTGATTGTGATCAATGTATTTTCAAAAATGGGTACACATTGATTTTTTTCAAACATTCATTTTACTTTACCCTATGAATGCTGGTCTGGAAAAAATGAAATAGAAATATTTTATCATAAAAAATCTCTAAACTATTTTCAATGATGAAGTCGGAATGACGGTTTCTGTCGCCCGAAAAATCTTCTTCCACAAATACGAACCACAATTCAGAAAGCCCATGTCTTTTCTTAAATTCCTCAGAAGTGTTGCAGTCAGGAAATGATGAATTTTTCATATCATAAAAAAGAATTCCTTTCGAAAGCCCATCCTGCTCGATAATATTAATTGAATGATGAAGGTAATCGATAACCTTAATATCATGATCCAGGCATTGAACGAAATGATGAAGATCGATCAGTTGTATTACCTTTTCTTCCTGTTGAGACTCTGTCATGAAAAAATATTTCGTTGTTATTTCCTGAGTTAATTCTTCAAAAACGGCTAATTCCATATACATTAATTAAACAATACAAAGAAATACACAATAGAGAAGCCGGAGATTATTTTTATACAAAACGGCTTGTATTTTATACGAAATCCGGAAAGATCAGTTGGTATAATAATATGCAGGTTTTGTATAATATTATAGGTATAACTTTTTGTATTACCTATTTTTGCGAATGATATATCCTGTTATAATATGAAATACAACACATGGAAATTTAAAGAAACTCTGGCAATGGATTTCCTGGTGGAAGAACGGTATAAGTATACCAGACACCTTTTATTTCTTATTTTCTTTTTCTTCCTGCTGTACAGTTCCAGATTCTGGCATTGGTATTCCGGGATGTATCAGTATTATGTCCTGTTGTTTGTGTATTCCATATTGATTGCAATGGTTTACATCAATATTTATGTGCTGGTTCCCAGGTTTTTCTTTAGAACAAGATATATAACATACCTGGTATTGCTGGTTCTCATGGGAGTGGTGGGATTGAATATCATCGGATATGGTTTTCGCTCAGTTTTCGCTGAATTTAGAACGATAAGCTTTCCAAAAGAAACCGAAAAAGGAGGGATTTATGAAGGGATTTTGATGTGTATTCCCATTATTCTGACAACAACGACAGTTAAGCTTTTACAAAAATGGATCAATGATAATAAGAAAATCAATGAGCTGAGTAGCCTTACATTGAATATGGAATTGAATGTTCTGAGGAATCAGATCAATCCTCATTTTCTTTTCAATATGCTTAATAACGTAAAAGCGCTTATAAGAACAGATCCGGAAAAAGCCTCCGTTGTCATTGTGAAGCTTTCAGAATTTCTTCGATATCAGCTTTACGAAAACAGTGAAGAAAAAACATTGCTCATATCTGAAATTGAATTTCTGTCCAACTTTTTAAACCTTGAAAAAATAAGACGTGAAAATTTTTCTTTTGACATTCATATAGATGCAGATAAGCGAACTTTAAATACTACATTCATTCCTCCGAATTTATTTACCACCTTTGTAGAAAATGCTGTAAAACACAGTGTAAATATCAGTGACGGAGAATCCTATGTGAAAATAAATATAAAAGTAGAAGACAAAGAACTTAGTTTTATCTGTATAAATTCCAAAGATCCCGGATATTCTTTGAAAGATAAAAAAAGCAGCGGATTAGGGCTGGTAAATATTAAACGAAGACTGGAACTTCTTTATAGCGATAAATTCGAGTTGAACACCATTTCCGAAGATAAAGAGTATACCGTAATTTTAAAAATTTCTGTGTAATGAACTGTATTATAGTAGATGATGAGCCCTTAGCGAGAGCAGAAATGTGCTCACTGATCAATGAAACTTCAAAGATGGATATCCTTGCAGAGTTTTCTAATGCGCCGTCTGCTCTGGAGTTTCTGAAAGAGAATGATGTTGATCTTATTTTCCTTGATATTGAAATGCCGATGGTAACAGGCTTGGAATTTGCCGAAATGCTTCCCAAAAGATCACTGATCATTTTTACCACGGCTTACTCTCAATATGCATTGAAAAGTTATGAACTGGAAGCTGTAGATTACCTTTTAAAACCAATTGACTCTCAAAGATTAGAAAAAGCGATTAATAAAGCAATCCTGTACACTGAACTTTTATCTAAGGATACCATAAAAAATACAATAGAATCCAACACTGCTGACTTTTTATTCATTAAAGCAGACCGAAGATTTTACAAAGTAAGTTTTTCTGATATTAAATTTATAGAAGGGCTCAAAGATTATGTTGTGATTCATACAATACAACAAAAGCTGATCACAGCTATGAATCTGAAAACGATCCATCAGAAAGTGTCTGAAGCAACCTTTATCCGGGTAAGTAAATCATATGTAGTGAATGCAGATTATATTGATTCATTTGATAATCATAGTATATATATTGATGAGTCAGAAATTCCGATCGGGGAGGTTTACAAAGCCGACTTTTTCGCGAAATATGCAGGTGGATTTTTAGGAACAGATTGATTTTAATACATACTAAATTCATCCGGCTTTAGCCAAAACTTAAAATATTGCATTCAATAAATAGATAAATATTATTCCGTAAAATTAAAATTTGGAGTAATTTTGAAAAATGATGAATTTAAACCAGATTTTCACCAATCAACGTACAGGAAACAATCCAGCTACTAAAGCTTCAAGAACTGATTTTCAAAGAGATTTCGACAGGATTATCTTCTCTTCTGCTTTCAGAAGACTCCAGAACAAAACTCAGGTTTTTCCTTTGCCGGGAAGTGTATTTGTACACAACAGGCTGACACACTCTCTGGAAGTGTCGTCTGTGGGAAGAAGTTTAGGAAGTATTATTGGTGAATTTATTGCGGAGGACTACAAAAATGAACTTACAGAAGATTCAAAGAATTTTTATCTATATAATTTAGGAAATGTAATCGCTGCTGCATGTCTTTGTCATGACGTAGGAAATCCCGCTTTCGGACACTCAGGAGAAGATGCGATTGCAAGTTATTTCGAGAGAAATGAAAAAGATCTGAAATCAAAATTCAATGAAAAAGAATGGGCGGATCTGGTAAACTTTGAAGGAAATGCGAATGCTATCAGAGTATTGGCTCAACAACAAAATGGAAAAGATGCAGGAGGAATTCAACTTACTTTTTCTACATTGGCAAGTATTGCAAAATATCCTTGTGAGGCTGTAGCCAAGAAAAAAGGAATCATCCATAGAAAGAAATTCGGGTTTTTCCAGAATGAAAAAGATATATTTCTCGAAATTGCAAAAGGTACACAGCTCATCTCCGAATGTGAAGAACCCCATATTTTCAAAAGACATCCATTCGTATGGCTGGTAGAAGCTGCTGATGATATTTGCTATAATATTATTGACATGGAAGATGCTCACAGACTTGGAATAGTCTCTACTTTCGACTGTGAAAACCTTTTCTTTGAATTGGTTAAATCCGAAAGTAATGATATCGACAGGGTTAAAACCAAGCTGGCATCTATTTCCAACGAAAATGAAAAAATTTCTTACCTGAGAGCAAAAGCAATCAATGCATTGATCAATAAATCGCTTGAGAGCTATAAGCAGAATTTCGAAACGATTTTAACAGGCAATCTTGATAAAGGTTTACTGGATATTTATAAATCTGAGAACAGTGCTTTACAGGATATAGAATCTTTCTCCATTGAAAAGATTTACAATCACAAAGCTGTAGTGGAAATTGAAAACGCAGGTTACAACGTAATGTATGAATTGCTGGATCACTTTATTCCATCCATTTTAAAGCCGGAAGAAGAAAGAAAATCTTACGATAAAAAAGCTCTGAAATTACTTCCAAGACAGTTTGTATATGATAACGGAACAGATTATCAGAAAGTATTGGGAATCATTGATTTCGTTTCCGGAATGACAGATAATTATGCAACAGACCTTTATAGAAAAATAAAAGGAATAGAGATCGGGATGACGGTATAATTTTAAAGTTTAAAGGACTTTTTGAAATGAAAATTGTATCGCGGATACTCTGTGGTGATATCATAAAATGTAGAATCAACGGCTTTCACAATAACTTCATCGTTTGTGAATTCAAAAATAATATTTTTGATGATACGGCTGTTGGTTCCTCTTTTTTTTAAGTTACAGGCTGCCAAAGCAAACATTAATAACGGGTATTAGTTTATGTCGTAAATATACTTGATTTAAAACTAAAGTATTATCTTTATGCTAATCAATATAAAAACTAAACTATGGGTATTTTTCTGGCACCCGTCATTATCCTCGGGTTAATCATTTTATTCGCTTCGTTTTTTGTAGTTAAGCAGGAGACGGCAGCCATTATTGAACGTTTTGGAAAATTCCAGGCGGTAAAACACTCCGGGCTTCATCTTAAACTTCCAATCATAGATCAGATTGCTAAAAGACTTAATCTTAGAATCCAGCAATTAGATGTAATGATTGATACTAAAACACTGGACAACGTTTTCATAAAAATGAAGATTTCTGTTCAGTATCAGGTAATAAGGAATCAGGTTGGAGATGCTTTTTATCGTTTAGAAAACCCTGAAAATCAAATAACTTCATTCGTTTTTGACGTAGTGCGTGCAGAAGTTCCAAAACTGAAATTAGATGATGTTTTCGTAAGAAAAGATGATATTGCCGTTGCCGTAAAAAGTGAATTACAGGAAGCGATGAATAGTTACGGATATGATATTATTAAAGCCTTGGTCACAGATATTGATCCGGATGAGCAGGTAAAACATGCTATGAACCGAATCAATGCTGCAGAACGAGAAAAAACAGCAGCAGAATATGAATCTGAAGCTCAAAGGATCAGAATTGTGGCAGTTGCAAAAGCCGAAGCTGAATCGAAAAAATTACAAGGGCAGGGGATTGCAGATCAAAGAAGAGAAATTGCAAAAGGACTTGAAGAATCAGTAAGAATGCTAAATAACGTAGACATCAATTCCCATGAAGCTTCTGCACTTATCGTGGTAACACAGCATTATGATACTTTACATTCTGTAGGAGCAAGTAACCGAAGTAATCTGGTACTTCTTCCCAATTCACCTACTGCTGCGAGCGGAATGCTGAACGATCTTGTTGTAGCAATGACTACAGCAAATACAGTAGGAGAGGCAACCAAAGGAAAGTATCCTGAGCCACCACAAAAAGAATCGGGATATTAGAGAGAAAGGAAGCAGGGAAGCTGGATGCCGGAAGTTATGGTTGTCGAAAGTAGTGATGAAACTCTTTTTATAAGCTTTTTTGGCTAACATCTATGCAAATTGATAAAGATAAGTTTACTGTCTGTCATTACTTCCAGCATCCAGCTTCAGGCTTCCTAACCATAAAATAAAAAAGCTACAGAAATTTCTGTAGCTTTTTTATTTTTATTTCTTTGTTTTAGAAACCTGTTCTACCAACGTGTACTTAATAGATGAAGCATCTGCCGGTGGATTAGCGATTTTTTCTGTTTTCACTTTCAGAACATATTCGTATCCTGGCTCATAAGTAAATCCTTCGATATTGCTGTAGAAATTTGTCCAGTTATCAGAAGCATTTTCCTTCACCTGCATACATTTCATACGTCCAGCTCCTGCTGAGCAATCTAAGGTTTCAGCACCTATGATAAGCGTTTTTTCATTCGCTGCGATTCCCTCTTTTTTAGTTTTGGAAACCTGCTTTACCAATGTGTATTTGATAGACGAACCATCAGCCGGAGGATTGGCGATTTTTTCTGTTTTTACCTTTAATACATATTCGTATCCCGGTTCGTAAGTAAATCCTTCAATGTTTGTGTAGAAGTTGGTCCAGTCTTCCGATGCCTTTTCTTTTACCTGCAGACATTTCATCGGAGCTACTCCTGTACAGTCTGCTGTTTGTGGTCCTACGATGAATGTTTTTTCATCAGCTGCGGATACCCCGGCAGTAGTTGTACATTGTGTCATTGCAAATAATGCTAATGCAGGTGCTGCCCCTTTTAGAATTGTTGCTATACTTTTCATAAACTTGATTTTAAAACCATACCTCGCAATTACCATGCCGAAGTTTTTCCGAATTAGCGGATTTCCGGTATTGTTTTTTAGTTTTTTAATCATTTAATTTGGAGTTTCCAATAAACGATGTCACTGGGGATAATATATTCTATATAATGATATTTGGCTCAGAAATATTGGAGGTCAGTAAATTATAGAGATAGAAAAAAGTCCAAATTATATTCAGTTTTATAGTAAAATTAAAGAGTATGATTGAGGCTTCCGGACTTTATATTTTAAAGGAAAGAAAAATGAATTTGAATTAATGAAAAGATTAATCGTATTAATTTCTGTTGTTTTTGTAACCGGTAGCATGTTTGCTCAAAAAACAGACAATGCTTTGCAGGGATATTTTGAGGAACAAGGAGACAAAACACTTTATCACTCGTTTAATTTTGATGGAAACGGAAGAATGGTAGGAGGAATGTCTAATGGACATTATTTTACCAGAAATGATAGTTTGATTGTATTTCCGGATAAGGATGTGTTTATTTTTAAAATCAAGAAAAACAAACTGATTGGTATTTCCAATTGGGTGAAAGATGGTGTCTGGATTCGTAAAAAGGATGATAATGAGGTTAATAACAGGAAGAATCCTGTAGCAGCTCAAAAAAATGCGGCTCTGCTTGCTGGGTATTACGATAAAACCAAGAATATGACAGGTTTTGATGCTTTACTTTCCGATGACCTTCTTATTGCAAGTGAAAGCTTTTGTAATCAAGGGTTGGCTAAGGCATGCCTGAGTACGTTCGGATTAAAAATGATGAAATATACTCCCGGGGTTTTAAGCGGTCCGGAAAAGGTTAAAGAGAAGAAACTAAAACCACATCCGGAACTGATACAGCTTTCCAAGAGAATAATAAGTTTAGGAGATACCGAAGGATATAATGTTTTAGGAAGTTATTATTATCTTTTAGGACTTCGAGAAAAAGCTTTTGCAGTCTGGAGTGAAGGAGAGAAACATGGAGATGCAGCCTCAACTTTATCCAAAGGATTGATTGATTTTGGGGAGGAAATGGACAAAGAGGTTAAAAAAAACAATAATAACAATAAAAAGAAGAAATGATGAGAATTGTATTTTCCTCAGTCTTGGTTTTAATGTGTGCTTCGTTTGGGTTTGCACAGAAGCTTAAAAAAGAAGATGTTGTAGGATTTTGGAAATTAAAAGAATCGGGCTTTTATGAAGGTAAAAAGAAAGAGAAGAAAGATTTTGACAACTGCCTTTTAATGAGAAATTATACAATAAGAGAAGATGGTTTTGCAATATATAACCGTATAGAAGGAAGTGTGGGAAACTGTATTCCTACTGAACCTTCTCTATCATTCTGGAAAATTGTAGATAACAGAATTCAGTTCTATATAAATAAAGATACAATTATTGATGAGGTGGAGGTTACTTTGAATAGTGATAAAACGATTACTTTTACCAGTTATATTCCTCAACCGATTAAAGATAAAGATCCGAATTTGGAAAAGATGTTAAATACAATTTATTATGATGTGCTAGAAGCTTATTAGAAACTATTCTAACTTCTTAATAAGACATATTTTAAACCATTAAGGATTAAGATTAAATGATCTCTTGCTTTGGTAAGGAAGCTTATTCTTAATGGTTTGATTTAAACATAAATATTACAAATTCCTTTCAATAACAGTTATTGTGAATAAGTTTAAGCAATCTCAAGAGAATACATTAATGCAGCTCTTGAGGTTGCTTATTGGTATCTTTAAACTTCTGCTTACCAATTAAAAGTTCAAAAAACAACCTGAAATCAGAGAATAAAGACCATAGCGGATACCTGAATGTGGCAGGTTTATTTCGTTCAATAACGGCATGACTAAACCATGCGAATCCATAGCCTACAATTGGGATATACCATAGAAATCTTTCTTTTCCTGAGCTGATAACATATCCGATGACTACAAATACGAGAAGTGTACCGATAAAGTGGAAAATTCGGGTTCCGGTTTTACTGTGTTCTGTAAGGTAGAACTGATAAAATTCACTGTAAGTTTTGATTCTTTCAGACATGGTGATGTTAGTTTGGTGTTTATCTGTGAGTTACAGCAATAACTTTGCCGATTTTCTAAATGTGTAAAAAGCAAAAAGGGCAAAACTGTAAAAAGATAAATTAACATTCACTTTTTGCAGTTTTGTCCTTTTAAGGTTAGCAATTATGCTTTAATTATTTTTTAACTCTTTTCCAAGCTTACTGTTCTTATAACCATAGAAGAAGTAGATGACCATTCCGATCAGGAACCACATTCCAAACCAGAACCAGTTTTCATGGCTCATCCCTGTAAGAAGGTATAAACATGAGCTTAGACCTACCAGTGGAATAAGAGAAAGGTTCTTCACAAAAGCCACCCCACACATAATCAGGTTAAGGATAATGAAAAAGAAAATAGAAGCTCTGAATTCACCTTCTTTAGGATCTCCCCAGTTCATTAATGTTTGGAAAAACTCCGGCTGCCAGAAATAGAAAGCAATCAATCCACCGATGAAAACAACAGGGAAGATAAACTTACCATTGATATAAGGCAGGTGAAATCTTCCTTTGATCTTTTCTTTTGCAGGAAGTACAAGAACTCCCGCACATACCAATACAAAAGCGAAAATAGTTCCGATACTTGTAAAATCAAGAATGAATGTTTTGTCTGTGAATAAAATCGGAATTCCTACTACAATCCCTGTAACGATAGTAGCAAAAGAAGGCGTTTTATATTTTGGATGAATTTTAAGGAATTTCTGAGGCATTAATCCATCACGGCTCATTGCGTACCAAATTCTTGGCTGTCCCATTTGGAACACTAATAATACAGTAGTAATTGCCACAATTGCCACAAATGAAACTACAAGTTCCATCCATGCAACATTCGCATTGGTTTTTTCAAAGATGAAAGAAAGCGGATCTCCCACGCCATCAAATTTTCTGTAATCTACCATACCTGTTAATACCAATGTAAGAGCAATATAGATCACAGTACATAATACAAGGGAGATGATCATCCCTTTAGGTAAAGTCTTTTGTGGGTCTTTTGTTTCTTCTGAAAGTACACTTAAGGCATCAAAACCTATATAAGCAAAGAAAACTCCTGATACGGCACTCATGACTCCCGTAAAGCCATTAGGCATGAATGAAGGAGTTCCCGTTACCGGGCTTATTGGTGTCCAGTTATCAGTGTTGATATAAGCAAAACCTACTAAAATAACCAATAAAATCACTCCCAATTTTAAGATTACCAGTGAGTTGTTGAAATTTTTACTTTCCTTTACACCTACATAACAAAGCCATGTAATTAAACCATTAATAACCAAGGCTGGAACATCTACAATAAATTTTAAGTTCCCGATTAATGGGGCATTTTTCCATGCATTTAAAAGTTCTTTATTTTCGGAACCATTTAAAAAGGCTTTCTTCGCTTCTGTATAACTGCAGGTTAGGTAATCCGGAATATGCATTCCCAAACGTCCCAGAAAACTTGTGAAGTAATCTGACCAGGAAAAGGCAACATAGATGTTTCCAAAGGAATATTCCATAATCAGTGCCCAGCCGATGATCCAGGCAATAAGTTCCCCGAAACTGGCATAAGCATACGTATACGCAGAGCCTGCTGTAGGAATTCTGCTGGCAAATTCAGCATAGCATAAAGCCGTGAATCCACAGGCAAAACCACAAATCAAATATAGAAGGATAACACCGGGACCGCCTCTGAAAACAGCTTCTCCCAAACTACTAAAACTTCCTGCTCCTATTATCGCCGCAATACCAAAAAATACAATGTCCCATACACCTAAAACTCTTAAAAGTCCTGTTGACGTATCTGTATCCGAATAGATTTTTCTTCTAAAAAGTTGACTCATTCAATAACTATATTTGATTTGAAAAAAAACAAATGTAATGATAATTACAAAAGTATGTTAAAAAATAGCTAAATTTTCTATATTTTTCCTTAAACTCCCTTCACAGACTTGTTTAAGCAATAAGTTTTCAATACTTTCGTTGATATATTTAGACTAATTTTCTTATATCAAGAAGAATGAAATCAAAAAAAATACTTTTAGCGGCGGCTGTTATTTATTTCGGAATTACCGATGCCCAACAGTCCCAATATTTTACACAGAAAGAAAATTATAGATTCAATCTAGCTGAAAATCTTTACCAGACAAAAATATACAACGCTTCCCAATACGAATACGCAAGACAATATTTCTACAATCAGAATCTGTCTCGTTCGAAAAAGGAAGCGGCTCAGTTTTTTGACAATGTGATAGGAGTTATTCTCCAAAAAAATCACGCTGAGGAAGGATTGACAGCTTTCATGAAAGAGTACCCGAATTCTGCTTATTTTGCGCAGGCTAATCTTCCTTTGGCGGATTACTATTTAGCAAAAAAAGACTTTGACAAGGCTTTGGAAACTCTGAAGAAAGTGAATCAATACCAGCTTTCAAAAGAAGAGAATACACAGTATATTCTGAAATTGGGATACGCCAAGTTTATGACGGGTGACTCTAAAGGAGCTATTGATGCTCTTGAAGAGGCTTATAAAACAGCTGATCAGTCTCAAAAAGGAGATATTGCTTATATGCTTGGGCATTTGTACTATAGCAACAGGCAGAATGATAAGGCTTTCCAATATTTTGATTCCATTAAAGATCAGGACAAATTCTCAAGACTAGTACGTCCTTACTATGTACAGATGTATTATAATGATAAGAATTATGATAAGGCGATCTCTGAAGGAAATGCTTTACTGAATGAAAATATTTCAGAATCCTATAAAGCAGAGGTTCACAAGATCATCGGTGAAAGTTATTTCATGAAGAATGATTATACTTCGGCTTATCCACACTTAAAGGATTATCTGAATGTACAGCAGAACCCTTCTGAAAACGATCTTTATGAAATGGGATTTGTAGCGGCTCAGCTTAAAAAATATGATGAAGCCGTTTCTTACTATAATCAGCTTCTTAACAGTAATTCTGCATTGGCGCAGAATGCTTATTATCAATTAGGAAATGCATATCTGGCTGTTGATAAAAAGCAGGAAGCACTTTCAGCATTCCGTTCTTCTTATCAGATGGATTATGATGCAAAAGTGAAAAGACTTGCCCATGAACAGTATGCAAAATTAGGATATGATATCGGTAACCCGTTTGAAAATCCGTCATCTGTTATTCAAAGCTATATTAATAATGATCAGAATGCAGCCAATGCTTCGGAAATGAGGTCATTATTAGTAAAATCATACTTGTATTCCGGGAATTATAAGGAAACATTGAATGCAATCGACAAATTGCAAAGTTCAACTCCTGATATCAATAAAGTAGATCAGGAAGTTTCTTACCTTTTGGGAACAGAAGAGTTCAACAAAGGAAATTATGATGAAGCTGAAAAATATTTCTTAAGAAGTTTAGGCTTTAATATTAATAAAGAATTCAACAGCAGAGCTTTGTATTGGCTGGCTCAGGTATATTACCAAAAAGGTAATTATCCGTCTGCAATTGCTCGTTATGAAAAACTTCTTAATGAAACTTTCCCTGAAAAGCAGCAGTTGCCTTATGATTTAGGATATGCTTATTTCAAAGCTAAAAAGTTCGATCAGGCAGCAACTTACTTCAAACAGTATCTTACAAATCCAAAACCAGAGTTTAAAAATGATGCAGAACTTCGTTTAGCAGATACTCATTACGCCAATAATGATCTGAACGAAGCAATTGCTATCTATGATAAAAATGAAGATGCCACGGATTATACTTTATATCAAAAGGCAATGGCTTTAGGATTTAAAGGGGATACTCAGGCAAAAATCAATAACCTTAAAAATCTGTTATCAAAGTATCCAAGCTCGGAATATTATGATGATGCTCAATATGAAATAGGAACAGCGTATGCTGCTCAGGATGATTTTACGAACTCCAATGATTACTTCGGAAAAGTAATTAAAGGTTCTTCAGACAAAGATCTGATTGCTAATGCCTCTATTTACAGAGCACAGAATTATATTGATCAGAACCAGAATGACAAGGCTCTTTCTGAACTGAAATCTTTAGGCGAGCAGTATAAAAATACAGCATACGCTTCAAAAATAGTTCAGGCTGCAAAACCTATTTTCACGAAAAACGGAGACGTTTCAGGATATGAAAACTTTGCAAGAAATATTGGTGTAAATGTAGATGCTTCTGAAATAGATGAAATCAACCTTTCTACCGGAAAACAATATTTTGCGAAGAAAGACTACAAGAATGCAATTTCTTACTATGAAAAGTATCTGACTCAAAATCCGACAGGAGAGGGGCTTTATCAGGCTAAATACGAGCTTGGGGAAAGTTATTATCAAACCAATAATTCAACAAAAGCACTTCTTGTGTTACAGGAAGTAGCAGGAGTACAAAACGATTATCAGGATGATGCTCAGACTCGTCTGGCTCAAATCTTTATTGCACAGGGAAATACTGCTGAAGCTAAAAAATATCTTGAAGGGATCAGAAACTCTTCTAATATCAGCATTAAAAACTATGCAAACGTTGAGCTGATGAAACTGTACGCGGAAGAAAAGAATTTCTCTGAAGCTGAAAAGCTTGCTAATGCCGTGATCGCAAACTCTAAAAACTCAGCAGCTGTGATTGAAACAGCAAAAGTGATTAAGGCGAGAAGCTTGATGAATTCAGGAAAAGATAAAGATGCTCAGACAGCTTATACATCTCTTGAAAAATCATCCAATACTTCTGTAGCAGCGGAAGCACTATATGCAAAAGCTTATTATCAGAATAAAGGAAAAGCATTCAAATCTTCCAATGAGACGATCTTTAAACTTGCCAATAATTATGCCTCTGAAGAGTTTTGGGGAGCTAAGGCATTGGTATTGATGGCTAAGAACTATATCGGGCTGAAGGATAATTATCAGGCAAGTTATACATGTGACCAGATTATTGCGAACTATAAGGATTTCCCTGAAATTGTTGCAGAAGCAAAAGAGGTTAAGAAACAGATTAAAAAATAAATCAGGGAGATGTTTAAAATTGTAACATATTCTTTTTTGGTTTCGGCTTCCTTATGGAGTTGTATTCCTGCTTATAGTGTTACTTCTAAAGAGTACAGAAAAGCAAAGGCAGACTTTCCCAAACAAAAGGTTTTTGTTGCGAATAAAGAACTTACGAAAGAATATAAGATTTTAAAACATTCCGATATTTATGAAGTTGTAGAGGACAGCACAAATGCAGCGAAATTAACATTACATCCAATGAAAATTTATACTCCTGCGTGTGGAAATCCTATTATTGGAAGTATGCTTACAGTAGGTTTGCTACCGTCTGTATTTCCTTATGATGTTTCTTACAGCTATGATATTGCTGAGAATAATACAACGAAAAATAATCAATACAATTTACAAGTTTATCAAAGCTTTTGGCTGTTTAATATATTCAGAATAGGCAAAACTTTTTCAAAACAGTCAGGGAAAGCATTGTTAGGAAGTTATATTGCTTCCAATAAATAGATCCCGTTATATTTTTCAAATTAAGAAAATATGAACAAGAAAATTCAATTATTATCTATATTATTTCTAGGAGTTTCGTCAGTGGCGTTTTCCCAGATCAAGGAGGAAAAACTGGTTCTTAATAAAAAGCGAGAGCCGGAGGTGAAGAAGATCGAAAAGAAGAAGACTTCTGTGGAAACCATTAAAAACTATCCACCGGAAGAAAAATCTCAGAACCCTGTGAAATATAGCATCACAGACGTTCCTGCGGTTTCTGATTTCAAAACGTCAACGATCCAGGGAGAAGATGTGGCTCCAAAATTTGACGGAACAGCTCAGAATAACTATGTTCAGTTTGGAATGGGGAATTACGGAAAAATCCTTTTGGACGGAAATGTTTCCAAAACCCTTGAAAATAAATTTGAAGTAGGAGCAGATGTTCATTTACTATCTACAAGTGGTCTTAAAAAAGATTACGACTGGAAATCAAAACAAACTTCTGCGACTATTGGAGCTTTCCTTAATTCTTATGGAGAAAAAGGGAAATTCAATATCAATGCTGAATATGGGTTAAATAATTATAATTACTATGGTATTTACGCTTTACAACCGTCAGGAGATGTTGATTTGAAGCAAAAAGTTAATCAGTTTAAGGTTAATGGATACTACGATTTTTATTCTAATGAGATTTTAAATGATGTAAGAGTGAAGTCTTCGTTCTTAAAGGATCATTTTGATGCTCAGGAAAACCAGGTTTCCATTCTTGCCAACCTTTCTAAGCATGCTGTAGAATTAGGGAAATCAGGAATCAATCTGAATGCTGATTTAGGAGTAGGTTTAGAAGCGGTAAAAACAGATTTTGAGATAGGAAACAAGAACTCTTCCAACTTCTTTAATACCAGCTTAGTTCCAAAAGTGACCTTCAGAAAAGGAGAGTCTTATTTAACATTGGGATCTTCATTCTCTTTCCTGAATGCTAAGAATTCCAATATCCAGATGGAACAAATAAAAAACAATAAGACTTACTGGTTCCCACAAGCAGAATTTCAGGTTGCAGCTGCTAAAGAATTTAAATTCTATGGTGGGGTAGACGGAGGTCTTAAACTAAATACTTACGGAGATCTTTTACAGGCGAATCCTTATATTATATCAGATCAGTATTTAAAGCCAACAGAGACAAAATATCACTTCTATGTAGGTCTGAGAGGAGATATCGATGAAACTTTAAAATATGACTTCTCTGCAGGCTTCGGAAAGATGAAAGACATTATGTTCTTTAAGGCAAATACTCTTTTTGACAATGTTTATACTCTTAACCGTTCTGCTTATGATTTTGCCAATACATTTACTGCGGTATATGATGATGGTAATGTAAGTGATATCAAAGGAAGTGTACAGTATTTCCCACTGGAAAACTTAATGATTGATGGAGAAGTAAGGTTTACAAAGTATAATTTAAAGAATTTTGAGAACATTTATAACGTTCCTTTACTGAATGCAAGCATCGGAGCAAAATATACAATGCTGGACAAGAAATTATTGTTAGGCTTCAAAGGAATCTTTGCAAGTGACAGAACAACAAATTCTTATGCTATTGAAGGAGTAGGAGGTCCAAACATGATTTTCCAGTCTACGGAAAATACTAACGATAAAGTTGGTGGTTATGCGGATTTAAATCTTTCTGCGGAGTATAAAATTCACAAAAATTTCAGTATTTTCGCACTCGGAAATAATCTTCTAAGCTCAAAGTACCAGACGTACAAAGGATATAAGGTTCTGGGTGCTCAGATTCTGGGAGGAGTAAAGATTACTTTCTAAAATATATGTAATAAGCAATGAATGATAGGTAATTTTGAAATTCCTCATTACTTATCATTCATTCCTCATGAATACGGCTGCATAGTTTAATGGATAGAACTTCGGATTTCGGCTCCGACAGTGAGGGTTCGAATCCTTCTGCGGTCACTAATCGCCCCTATTTTAGGGGCATTTTTATTTATACACCCCGATAATACCCCCGAAAACGGATAAAGACAAAAATATAGCCCCGGAAAGTCGGGGCATTTTTATTTCTTTCTTATTCCTAACCGAAACTACTTTTTAAGATATCCTATTATAATCTCATTTCCCTTTTCATCCTTTCGGTAAAGGTTAAAATTATTCCTTAGAGTCTTCAAACTCCGGATTTCTTGCTTTTATTTCTGTAATTAACATGTTTATCTGACTTTCTTTTTGATTGATATCTTTGGTAAAAGATTGCAGACTTCCGTTTGGAGTTCTTGCGTTTTTACTTAATTCAATTACGTTGGTATACAGAGAAAGTAATTTGTCGTAGGATGGATTTTTCTTATCTGAAATCGTTTTTACGTTTTTAGAAACTTTAGAAGTTAATGAGTCAATATTTGTATTTATACTGCTAATAGTTGTGTCTTTCTCCATTCTAAACATTGCGAAATTAAAATCAGGAACATAATAATCATCAAAATTTTTCGTAGTAGCAAGAGCATATTTTTTTTCAAATATTGCACTTGACCATACTAGCTGGATGGTTTTACATTTTGTAAGGGAAAGATCATATAATTCTAATAAATCCTTGAATAGCGGTTTGCCTTTTTTGTTAAAGTCTGAGCAAGAGTTTAAAAGCATAATAAAGGTCAGGGAAATAACTGAAAACAATATTATTTTCTTCATAAAATTATTTTTTATTTTAAGATATGTAATTCCTAGTAAACCAATGTTACGGTTTCCCATAATATGAATTAGTCAATACTTGATCTGTTTTAAAGTTATTTAATTATAACTGTTAGATTAAGTATTGACTAATTCACCTGAATTAACAGTGGGAAATTTTCTTCCATGTTGTCCATGGCTTAAAGATATAGAGAAATAAAATTTAATCCTTTAACTCTTCTTCATTTTTCGGTTTAAAATTTCTACCTACTCCTTGTTTAAGGAATGTTATTTTTCCTTGTACTTTCTTTGCTTTTTCAAGTATTTCTATGGCTTTAGTTCGTTCGTTAACTTTGCCCGCGTGTGTTATATTGTCCTGAATATCATTTTTTTTCATACTTCAAGATAGTGATTTTTTTTGACAAAAGCAAATAAACAGGCAGGCTATATTGCCACTTTATATCAAAGCAATATCTGAGCTATTATACTTTCGATTTTAATTCTATTCCGGTTCTCCGCAGACGAAATTAAAGACAGCTTCAGCCATAGATTCAGGTATAATTCTCTCCCATTCAGAATACATGGTTTGATCTTTTAAAACAATCCCTTTATTACTATATTTAATTACCCTATCTAGCTTTGTCTCTTTTTCTGTACAATTAATATTCGAACTGCTTATTGTATGGTTTCCAGCTACTGTAGTCCATTGTCCTTTCTTATTCTTAACCTTTTTTTCAGGATATTCAATCTTTAACCATATTGAATAGACATCATCTTTATACGTTTTTCTTATATCTTTAATATAGTAGTCCATTTTATTGACTGATGAACCAATATAACTCCAATCGGACTGTCCAAAGCAAAAAGCGCATGTGAAAATTGATAGAAAAGAAATAATAATTTTCATAATTAAAAGTTTTGACAAAGATACTATTTATCGTAATCTCTTTCAATGTAATATCCAAGCATGAAAAAGTCAATTGGATTTATAGTTTCGGTGTCTTTTCGGCTGAATTCTAATTGCGAGTCATAAACACCTCTTTTTAGTTTTATGTTATGAGTTGCTTTTATTCCTTTTCCCAATACTGTGCTATTTAAAGCAGATATAGTTGCAAGAATAAGTGAATTTTGGTGTTTGATCTTCATCTTACTAATTTACTTTTGTTGTGTGGGTTTATATTATGGGTTTCCGTAATATTTATTTTATTATGTTAAATCTCTAAATAGAGAATAATTTATATATTTGAGTGTTAACAATTAAAACTAATACAGTGAAAAACTTAAAGAGAATCTCTAAGGAGAAATTAAGAAAAATTAATGGCGGTCAAAAATTATGTCCCCCTGGTTCTAAACCAATGCATTGTCCAGGTTCTGATAATCCTCAATGTTATTGGGATACCAATACATTAGAATGTCCAGATTTTTAGATTTAATCCCTCAATTAGAGGGATTTTTAGAATTAAATAACATTTACTTGTTATTCTTTTATTGTTTGCTCAATGACTTCATTTTTAGAGGCTTTTAACTTATCATATGGTCTTAATATCATTAATACTTAATGTAAAGTCATGAACCTTTACAGTATTTCAAATATTAAACATTTCTCAGGTTTGAAGGTTCTGGACTCGGCATCGATCCATTTTTTAGATTCTTCTAAAGATACATCCATTAACGCATGACCTGTAGGATATGAATTCACTAATCCAGTGTTGTGAGGTTGATCACCTTCTGGATTCTCTCCCCAATGGTAACCATTAGACTCAATGGCAGAATTGAAGGACTCTAAAGTATTATTAGTCCAAGCAAATGTTTTTAAATTTATTCCATTATAATTGTATAATTTAAAAACAACTTGACCAAACATATGAGCTGTCTGTAATTCGCCTTCAACTAGCCCCTTTGCAACATCCTCAGTAAGATCGGAGCCTTTGCATATGAGGTTTTGTCGGCTGATCATCATCGGTGCAAAATCTGATAGCTTGTTTGTCGCATGATATTACGTTTTCTAAATGATCCATATCGTCAAACTCCACAATAAGGAGTCTTTTATTTAATTTTAGTTCAAGTGTTTTCATTTTTGTTGAATTTAATTAATATTCTTTTTTTAGTATTTTTTGTAACTATGTACTTTAACCATAAAACTTATAGTATGCCTAAAGACAAAAACGGTATTTCAGTATGCGAGACCCATATAAACCAACAGTTAATTAATGACAAGTATTATACAGCATCGGAACTGCCTTTAACAGCTGTTCTAAGCGATTCACTTTATTTAAAAAGTATGTCATGTCCTATGTGCGAATATTTAGAATTTTTAGTTGTTGGAAAGACAGAACTGCCAAAAAATATATTAAGCCCTAAAACATAGGGCTTTTTTATTACTTTTCCTTTGCCATTGTTTTGTTTTTTTGTAATTGTAATCACTTTTGTGTGATTATTTTTATTATTTTAGTCGAAAATAAACAGTATGTTTTTAGATGGTTTAGGAATAGTTGACGCTTTCAAGGATATATTCAATATGATATGTAGATATATTTTGTACGCGGGTGTGATCGGAGTTGTTACTATTTGGATTGGAAATCTGATTATTCAAGCTATTTCCACCGAAAACACAAATTTAATTCCGTCTAGATATTACCGTTACCCAATAGGTGTATTAATAATTGCTCTATTGGGACTTTTATATTCAAAGTTTTTCATTTAAATTAATTGTTATGGAAGGTCTTATTAAATTACTCACTCAAATCGGCGATCTTGTTTACTATGGCATTATTGGAGTGCTTATTATTTTGGCATTAATTGCCTTGTTATTTTGGAATAAAGAGCGATATTAACTCAGCTCTTTCCATTTTTTACAAGTTACCAACATGAATGTCATCTACCTGATCAAATATTCTTTTTTTCTCTTATGATTCTTTTTTTAGTTTGGTTAGTAATTCTTCGATTTCTTTTCTAGTGTCAGTGCTTATTGTTTTCCTGATGTCAAGGAGATGTTTTTTTTTGTATCCTAAACAAAATTAATTCCTATGCTTTTAACTGTTGATCCTGCTGATTTAAATACTACAAGTCAAGTATTAAGAAGTGCTGAATCTCAATTTTTTCCTTGGTTGATTGAAATAACTTTAGTAATTATTGTCGGAGTGCTTGTTTGGAGGTTTTTTCTTAAAGATCTTTTATAAGCTTATTTGGTATCATTTTAATTTTTGGGTTTTAATGTTCTCTTTTTGTAAGGATGAAAAGTCTTTTCTCTTCTGTTTTTCTGGTAAGTCTGAATAATACTACATAATTCTAAGATAAATGAATTAAATTTGATCTGAAAAAGTAAATAGTAATACCCAAAAAATAGAAAACTATCAATCAATATGGTTAGTCAAATTAAAGATATCCTATCCAGTGTCTATACAAAAAGAAACATCTTGTTTTTTTTAACTGTTTTAGGAGTTAATCACGCTCATGCTCAGATACCTGGTGATGTATTGCTGAATATGAATTACGAAAACGGGCTCTTGGATTCTGGAATTACAGGAGTAATTATAACAAATGCTACAGCGTCAGATGCAGCTTATATTGTACAGCCTGGTGCGACAGGAAATTATGCTATCGCACATAAAGTTATGTATGGAAATACAGGATACTATTCTAATGATAATTGGAGAAGCGAGAGTAGCGCAAACCTTCTTAAAGTAGCGAATTTTTTGCCTGGTGACGAGAGGCGATATGAATTTAGTGTACTTTTGAAAGATTGGACACCTTGGAAAGCAGGAGATCCTATCAATGAGACTAATATTTTTCAGTTAAAAGTTTCCGGTGGAGCAGGAGTTCCGCTTCAGGTCAGAACACAACGAAATGCATTACGATTAAGATTTGCAACTGAAAATAACGTTCCTTCAATCGATATTCTTTCCGATGTCAGACCTTACGTAAATCAGTGGATGCATTTCAGAATCGATGTGAAATGGACCACGACAAACACAGGATATATGAAAACCTATATGAAGCTGCCCGGTCAAAATGAGTATACATTAGTGGATGAAAAGACAAATTACAGAACTTATTCTGGTGATGGATTTGGAGGACAGCATGGATATATCAAATGGGGAATATATGTAACCCCTCCGGATATTACCCGTGTAGCTTACCATGACGATATAAAAGTAATATATCTTGGCGGTCCTGCCGTTCAGCATTTTGAACGTAAATCCAATGATATCATATATGCAAACCATTCTCATTTGCTTAAATAGCAAATAATACCAATAGCTTTATAGCCTAGCAGTCTCCTGGAATACTGCTAGGCTATATTATTGTATAGTTTTAAACTATTTTCGTAACAAATTTAAGTTTTGGAAAGTAATATCATCCAGCCCAAAATGTAAAATTAAGAGATAAGATGTTATATATGAAAATAGATGCAAATTATAAAAGGTCACAAAAATGTAATTTGTGCCGATAAGAAAAATATTAATTCAGATTATAATTAGCAATAACAAGACTTAGAATGAAATGAACATAGTTTTGCTCTGCTTCTTTTCTGTTCAACAACTTGTTTTTGTATTCGTAAGAACTCAGTACTCTTGCTAATCTTTGATAAGTTTCAAAATCATCCCCCTTAATCTTAACTCTTGTATTGCCATCTTTTCTGCTGATCATCTCATTATCTATAGTTCTTACCTTAAATAAAACCTCACATAATGTAGGACGAGCCTTCATTGATCCTATATATCTTTCAACCAGATTAATTTTGAATGCATCAAATATGATGTTGTGAAAAACAATTTTAGAGTTAGGCTCCTGCGTATTGAGCTCAAGCTTATAATTCATTATAAATTAAATTTTGGTAAATATAGGCTTAATTATGCCAAAAAATAGCTTTATTTGATAGAACCTTCCCATCATAATGATCGATTTTTGCCTAAATTATCTTAAATGTAAGCTGTGAAAAGGTGTTTTTAATGAATGAAAAATTTAAAAACTAAAGAATTAATGGATGAAATATATTGATAATAAGGAAAATAGAAAAATATTGTAAAATTTGAAGAATTGATCTTTAAGAATAATAATTCAACAATATTTGAAATGTTAAAATAAAGTTAAATTTTTCAAAATATGATTTGAGAAATTTTAAAATAAGAGAATTGATGAAGAGAAATTCAAAAAATGAATTTAGAAAAAGGTAGAAAGAGACAGACCGCATAAGTTTATCTCTTTTCCATTTATACTGTTGACTAATTTTACTGTTTTGCAGCTTCTTCAGTTTTATATTTTTTTGCTTCCTCCAAAATGCCTTGGTAAGTCTTGTTTTCCAGTGATTCTCCTTTCAATTTCGACCTTATCAGCCAGGCTGCAAATAGCCCCGCATCTTGTTCATTCCATTTTTTGCTTTGGACAATAGCTTGTAAGTCTTCAGCCATCGTAGCTTCATTATATTTTTTATCAGTAGGATTTGAGCAGGAAGCTAAAGCTACAAAACTGCATAGAATAAGAATTTTTTTCATGATATTAAGTTTTTTTGTTATTCGTTTTTACAATAATGGTTAAAATAATTAAAATAAAAACAGCATCATTAGAGATCTAATAGTGCTGTTTGCATCTAGTGTTTTTACCTTGTGATTGGTATCCGAAAAAATAATTTGTTTTATTACAGCAATCATCATTGCTGCTTCAAATACCTAATCATTAATTGTATTAATCAACATTTCTTCACACTATGTTTCCTGAGGGAATTCTGTCTGCGGAAGATCATTCAATTCATCTCTTTTTGCCAGCTTATGCCGGTTCAGAGGCTTTTTGTTTAATCTTACGCGTGGTTTTTGAACTTTAATTCATTAATTAACTATTAACATAATCAAAATTTTTTTCATCCTAAATGGTGCTTTTCTATATATAGAATGGTTTAGTTTGCGCAAATATACAAAATAAGACACTTAGTAGTGTCTAAAATGACAAAAAAAATTCATAAACTTGTAGAATTGAATCACGCATCATGGAAAGAAAATCAGCAGCAGGCAGTATCCGTAATAAAGAACGTAGTAAAAAGAAGTTTTTGGATGCTGTTGGAAAAATTCTGAAAACTAAGGGTTATGCAGGATTAAAAGTGAATGATATTGCTTCTACAGCAGGAGTAGACAAGAAAATGATCTATACCTATTTTGGTGGAATGGATGGTTTGATCGATGAATATATTCGTTCACAGGACTACTGGATTAAAGTGACAGATGATAAAATTGATAAAATAATACCCAATATCAATGATGGAGGAAAAGAGTTTATCGAAGAAATGCTTTTGTCCCAATTTGAGTATGTCTATAAAAATAAAGAAGCTCAAAAATTATTACTTTGGAGTATCTCTGAACCCCGAAAATCTTTAAGGAAACTTATAGATACTCAGGAAGAAAATGGAGAACATATTTTTGAAAACATCTTTGAACCTCATTTTCTTGAGAAATCAGAAGATTTTCGTGCGGTAATGGCTATCATGGTTTCAGGGCTGTATTATCTGAATATTTTTGCTTCTGTAAACGGGAGTATCTTTTGTGGGCTTGACATGAATTCTACTGAAGGACGTGAAAGAATTAAAAGGGCAATATCTTTTTTAGTAGAACAAAGCTATGATAATTTGCATAAAATAGATGAAAAGTCTAAGTCATAGAACTTCTTACAGTTGATTTAAGCTACATTTTGAAATAAAAAAACAGCACTATTAGAAATCTAGTAGTGCTGTTTACATTTAGTGCTTTTACCCTTAGTGTTCGAAATAGGTTTACTTTTTTCTCATCCTAGACAGTGTTTTAAAATATATAGAATGGTTGTTAGTTTGTGCAAATATATAAAAAAATAAAATAAGACACTAATTAGTGTCTAAAATTTTAAAAAAATTCATAAACTTGTAAAATTGAATGACTAATCATGGAACGAAAATCAGTAGCAGGTACTATCCGGAATAGGGAGCGGAGCAAAGAGAAATTTCTTGATGCAGTAGGGAAAATCCTAAGAACAAAAGGATATACAGCTTTAAAAATAAACGATATTGCTGCCACCGCAGGAGTAGATAAGAAAATGATTTATACCTATTTTGGTGGTATAAATGATTTGATCGATGAATATATTCGGTCACAGGATTACTGGAGCAAAATGACTATAGATGAGGTTAGGAAAATTAAACCAAGATTAGATGACGGCGGGAAAGCTTTTATGGAAGAAATGCTGCTTACCCAGTATGATTATGTGTATAAAAATAAAGAAGCTCAGAAGCTATTACTCTGGCGTTTATCCGAACCCAGAAAGGCACTAAGGAAGCTTACTGACACTCAGGAAGAAAATGGAGAATATATTTTCAATCTGATGATCGATTCTTACTTTGAAGATCGTTGTGAAGATTTTCGGGCAATATTGGCTATTATGGTTTCAGGGCTTTACTATCTGAATATGTATGCTGAAATAAATGGAAGTGTTTTTTGCGGAATAGACGTTAACACTCTTAAAGGTCGGGATAAAATTAAAGGAGCAGTATCTTTCCTGTTGAAACAAAGCTATGACAATCTTTAGCATATGTTCTGCGACCCTATATATTCAAAATAAAAAAGAGGCAATTGCTTACCTCTTTATTTTCTATAGTCGATAGATGATTTACTCTTTGTGATAAGGGCATCCGGCAGGTGGATTAGCAGTATTGCCTGTGATAATGTCCGGTTGTACAAAGAATTGCTCTTCAATTACCTTTCTCTGATCCTCAGGGATGTCTTCAAGTTTACGCAGTGTATTGGTCTGAATATGAGGCCATCTTGTAGTACCTCCATCATTTCCAAAATCAAATTCAAAGAATACGATTTGCTCATATTGCAGCTGAAGGATATCTTTCCCGTTTTCAACAACAGTTTCTATCCACATATGCATATCCACATTCACAGTGGGAACAAAGCGGTTTACAAACGGAACATTTAAAATTCCTCCCTGTGCACCGGTTTTCATTTTTGAAGTCATTTTAACGTGAACATAATTACTCACTTCCTGACCTTTTAATGTATCACGAAGCCTTAAATCCGGTCTTACGGAATAAGGATACAGATCATCGGCAAGAATTCGCTGAGTGTAGATTTTATTAGAACCATTGTCGTTTACATCATCCAGAGTTTCGTGTACCCAGGCTGGAGCCGGCTTATCAAGATCGATAAGATCATCAGGCTTTACTCCTGCGCCTCCCATTGTACGTGAAATAGAAAGATGCTTAGGCTGCCATGCTTCTTTGCCATAAGGGAATACGGGAGAACCTGTGATCAGATAACTATTTCCTTGAGGAGCAATATCACCCAACAATGTAATGGTACTACCGTGAGGAATCACACCGCTTCGTGAAATAGAGTAGTCGGGGATGAAATAAGGACCGTCAAGCCCTGCGCCCGGCTTTAATTCCTGTGCGGGAATGATTTCATAATAAGGTTGGTCCGGCTGTAATTCACTTTGCAGAATATATTTCTTTTCTTGTCCGTCCGGAGAAATTCTTAAAAGAGGCTCGTCTCTATATCTTCCTTTATAACCGTAATTTTTCTCATCCGATGTCGATTCAGCATGAATTCCACGATCTCGCTCAATAGATTCTTTGGTGGCAGCGTGATTATAAACATCACTCAGCCATAGGTACATTCCGTTCTCTTCATGAATAGGAGTATATTTTAAAGCTTCCTGTCCTTCTATTTTATTGACACTTTTTATGGTTTGTTCATATTTAACAGCTCCACAAAACAATTCACTTGCGCCACCACGGTTACGGACACCGCCCGGAACCAGAGAAAAGGTTAATTTTTCAATATATTCCTCACAGTCGAAGCTGAACTTTCCGGGAATTGTTCCCGGGTTTGTACCTGGAGAAGGCATAATGGTGGTATGAATTCCGCTTGCTAATGAAGGCTTGGTAATATTTTCGTTGTAATTCGCATTATAACTCACCCAAGTGCCGTTCAGGGCTTCCAGAATACCATAATCTACATTTCTTCCTATTTCGTCAAGATTTTCTTCTTTAAAAGGAGTCACAGGATCATCAATGGCAAGTTTTGTGTAGCCGTCCATCAATTGAGCTAAATAACTTAGGCTTTCACTTGCTCTTTTACGGAGAAGCTGTCCGTCCGCCCCGAGATTTTCTTTTTTACGTTTAAGCATGGTATATTAGTTTTATGATTATAGATCAGTGTATTCAAAAGTCGGTCCCGCATTATACTGGGAATTCAAAGGTTGTTTCAGTAGATTAACAGCCTGTTCCTTCAGCGCATACATATACATAATTGATTTTTCAAGTTCCCTTTGATTTCCTTCCACTGCACTTTGAATAGCATCTAGCAATTTTCTGTAAGTCTTATTGAATTCAACTCCCTGAGCGTGTAATTCTGCATTGTCGGAATAATCGCTCAGTTTAGGGTTTTCTTTCATAGGATAGGCTGCATTCCAGTTAACTTCCAGTGCTTTTCCTGTTGGAGGGGTTGTTACAGGCATCATTCCATTTTCGTCCATAAAAGGTTCGTAGTTTCCGCCCACATAAAAATGTTCATGGAAAATCTCTTTAAATCTAAAATAATGAGCCAGTTCTGCACCTTCTTCAAACTGAGACGGATCAACATCAAAAATAGAATCATCAGCGCCTTCTCCCTGTCCTTTGATTTCCTGGAAAACTGCGATTACACCTTCCAAAGCTTCTACAGAATGTAATTTTCCTCCACTTCCATAATATTGTTCAGGACGAATTTGTTTTGCAGGATCTCCGGTGAAAATACCTCCCGTATTAATATCATTGAAGCTTTGTGGAAGAGTACCATGCTCGTTGTAATAAGCAATAATCTGGAAAATAGTGATATAGAAAAATAAAACATCATAATATTCACCAATCGTATGTACGTTTTCCATAATGAAGCCCTTCATGTTTTCCAGAGTCCAGAAATTACTTTCCTGCTGTGCTACAGATCTTGAAGCAAATACCCTTTCTGATTCAACTTCAGGAGCTGATTTCGGAGCCTTTACCAAAGAATTGCTTGGGCTTTCAATAGCAATAAATGTCGCAATACTATTTGTTGAAAATGTTTCTAAACCTATGTAGAAATCAACATTCATAGGCAGTTTCATAGGGTAGGTAGGGTAGTTTTGCTGCTTATTGACAGAAGGTTGAATATTAATAGCATTCAAAACATTACAAACCATGATCAGGTGCAGCATCTCTTCCACGGCAACACTTCTGATGATTTGAGAAGCTAGTGCATTGGTTCCATCCTGAATTGAATATAAAGCAGTAAGATAAGGTGGAATTGTAGAGTGTTCAATAAGAATAGCTGTTTGCAGAAGGTCCTGTAAAACCGGACGGTAATCAATGTCTTTTAATCCTTTTTTTCCTACATGAAGTTCAGAGCTAAATTCAGATCTTAAATACTGATCGAATTCTTTAACCTGGTCGTTAAGCAAAAGATTAGTTAAAATTTTACTGTGATGCTTTAATCCTTCAATCCATTCTTCTCTGCTAATATTTGAATCAAATAATAAAGATTGTAATGATGTAGCTTCAGCAACAACGGCGCTTCTGCCAGCCATTCTGGAAGATGGTAATGAAGTTTCCTGTGGTTCTGTTTTATTGATAAGTCTTTGTCTCATGATTTTAATTTTTAAGTTGAGTTTCAAGGTCAGTTAATATAGATTCCACCGAGCGAATAGTGAATGCAGATAAAGTTAAAGTAGGATTTGAAGTTCCCAGAGTGGTCATGTTTCCGGCTCCCACGATATATAAATTCGGGTGATCCCAGGATTTACAATAGCTGTTTGTTACAGAATCATCTGGTGAAGAACCCATTCTGTGAGTACCAACGATATGACCCGCTCCGTTGTAAGAATATCTTACTCCATTGTAAATGACAGAGTTTTTGTCAGCCTCGGTGTAGGACGTGAAATCTTTAATACCCAGTCTTTCAAACATCTGGTCTGAAGCTGATTTTGCCTGTTCCATAGCCTTCATTTCATAATCTGTCAAAGCATAATGAATCACAGGGCGCGGAATTCCTAAAGCATCCATATACTGATCATTAATCGTTACTCTGTTGTTGGGGTGTGGAAGCTGCTCAATTTCAAAATGAAATAAAACCTGGCGGGAAAGCCTATCTGTTAAAGCATTTCGTAACTCTGCCCCAAAAAATCCTTTTCCGATAAACTCTCCCACATCAGATCCCGGAGAAAATGCTGGCCAGCCCCAGCCCCAATTGTCAAGCGGAGAAATCCATGCAGAAAAATCTCCTCTGAAATTTCCATCACGGAAAGACGATATATTGGTTGTAGAACCAGGACCTCTGTACGGGTAAACAGCTTCAGGGAAAAGCCCCCACGTAAGCATCACCATATGATCCATCAGATTTCTTCCTACCTGATCACTACGGTTAGCCGCTGTTTTTTCAACTTTTTTACCGTTTTCCATTACCATGTATTTAGAATTCAATAAGATCTTTGGATTCTCAAAAGCATTGGCTGCCAGAATGACTATCGTGTTCGAAGTGTCGAATGATTCTTCTATAAAATCCGTTTTATCCTTTGAAGTGTATCTTCTAACATGAACTTTTGAAATCTTATCCTTATCATTCTGATCCACACTTAGCTTGTAGACAACACTTTGAGCTTTTATTTCAAGATTATGATTTCTGCTGAGGTTATTGTTTTCATTGATTTTGTATAGAGCTTTTTTCAAAGTCTTTAATGCATTGTATTTAGCCTGAACAGGGCAGATCGGTACACATGAAGCATTTCCTTCACAACGTTCTCCCATGTAAGGGTTCCATACAGAGCCTAAAGCTTTATATTCCTCTTTTTCAGAACTGTCCAGAACAAGTTTGTAGCCTGTATCCTGTGTTTCAGCTTTAATGATCCTTGTATTTCCGTATTTAGGATTTGGAATAGAATTTCTTCCCTGCGGTGATGGTACCAATAATAGCGGGATATTTTCAGAATTTAGCTGAACGCTTGTTCCTGCAAGCCCGTCAATGATCTTTTGATCCATATAGCTCTGAGGAATTTCTTTCATTGGGAAAACATAATCACCATAATATTGTTCCATACTTTCAGAAATAGGATATTCCTGTCTCGAAACATTACCGGAAACCCCGATTTCAAACTCTGCCATTTCATAATAAGGCTTTAATTCCTCATACTCTATAGGCCAGTTGATGGGAGTTTTTTCCTTACTATTAGGATGATCTACCTTAATCCCGTATTTGTCCGTCAGCTTAAAGTCGTTAGGGAGCATCCTTGGAGTTGTTCCCAGCCAGTGAAGAGTTGTTCCTCCACCAACTCTGATGGCATCACTGGCAAACGGCATAGGTCCGAACTGTACCAGATATCCAGTTTTGTCAGGAAACGGAGGGGTAATTTGTTCCATATCCAGCACGTTGGGTGAAGGTGCCTGTTTCAGATTGGGATACGGAGAATTGGGAACTTTTGCCGCCTCCATATAATAAGTACGGATATATTCATTATAATTGGTCATAGATGATACGGAATCCAGTTCCGTTCCTGCTTCCAGCCCTGCTTCAAACATCAGGACAGATAATTCTTGAGTGTTATCAGACTTCTGAGCATCCGCACGATGAACCATTTTTCCCTTTGTGCTGTCAAATACATGATCGGTAAGAAGTTTTGCGATCAATGATCCTGCGATCCCCGTTCCTACGATGATCACATCTTTTTTTGTTTCGTTCTGTCTCATGAGTTACTGTTTACAGGTTGAATATTCCATGATTTATAACCAGGTTGTTTAGCACCAGGCGGATGAGCGTGCATAACGTTCCAGACAAGACCTTCTTTGTAAGAACGATCGTTAATATAGGCACCTTCCCAGGTTCCCAGATACCAAAGCGTCATCAGTTTTCCAGCCATGTCATTCATTCCGGAATTAGCTATAATTGTTAATTTAATAGCGTTCTTTAGTTCATCTTCTGTGGTCGCCTTATCAAGAATATCCTTAGAAATCGTAAGGAATTCTACGAAGGTGGCTCCTTCTAAGCTCTTTAAAATGTAGGTGTAATAATCAGTAGCCAGACCGGTAGACTGTAGTTCGTTAGCAGAGAATCCGGTGAGCGCTTCTGAGATCGACATAAACACGTCGAAATAATAATCATCGACGTTGAGGATTTTGTTAATAATCATTTCGTTAAAATTTGATGTTAAAGTATCTTCAGCTCCCACTGGGAGGAGCAACCTGTTGATTCACTAAGTCTGTCACACTTTTCGGGATACCATTGCAAAACTCATCTCTTTTTTTAGAAATAATTGTTTGTTTTTTAAGCTATCCATTGTTATCAATTTTGTTTATTCAAAAATAATTAGATATGATTGCAAAAGATTCAGTATTTCTACGTAATTTTTATTTAAGTAGATCTTGTGTTCTTTCTAAAGTCTTTATATAAGAGGGTTTGTAGGGCTTGTGTTTTCACTTAGTTTAGAATTATTTTAAATAAGCATGAACAGAAATGCTGGTAATTGGTAATAGATTTGAAATGTGATTTATTTAAATTAACCTCTGTTTTTATATAAATTATCAAATATTTAACACATTAAATACCAATGACTCCATATATTTGCGTTTCAACTATTGTACTCCCCCCAACATTTAAAAAACTAATAAAATTGAAAAGAGTAATAAGCGTGATGCTTGTGATTTTATCAGGTATAAAATTATCAGCACAGGATACGTATGTGTTTTTCGGATCATTTAACCGTGATAAAGAGAAAGAAGGAATCTATGTTTATAAACTTAATACAGACAAAGGTAAACTCTCGAAAGTAACCTCTCTTAAAGGAATAGTTAATCCTTCATTTTTAACCTTATCTCCCAATGGAAAATATATTTTTGCCTGTACGGAAAGTAAAACGCAGAACGGTGGCAGTGTAAGCAGTTTTGAATTTAATCCCGAAAAAAAGTCATTGACATTCATTAATAGCCAAAAAAGTGGTGGTGAAAATCCGGTTTATGTCTCGGTTCATAAAAATGGAAAGTGGCTGATGGTGGGGAATTATACTGAAGGAAGCACCTCTGTTTATCCTCTTGCTGAAAACGGAAAGATAGAGCCGGGTGTTCAGAATTTTCAGTTTTCGGAAGGGAGTATAGATCCGAACAGGCAAGACCGTTCCCATATTCATTCTACCGTTTTTTCTACGGATTATAATTATGTTTTTTTGCCCGATTTAGGTGCTGATAAAATCAGGGCTTATAAGTTTGATAGCAATAAACCAGAACCTTTACAAGCTGCTGAAGTTCCTTTTACACCCACTACTCCGGGAAGCGGACCAAGGCATTTTACCTTTCATCCGAATGGTAAGTTTGCTTATTGTATTGAAGAAATGGCAGGAGCGGTGAGCGCTTATGCCTACGAAAATGGTACTTTAAAAAGTATTCAGAGGATGAATACACATTCAGATGAGATCAAGGATAATTTTGAAAGCTCAGATATTCATATTTCTCCGGATGGGAGGTTTCTATATGCCTCGAATCGTGGAGGTGAAAATAATATTGCCATATTTTCAATTCAAAACGATGGGACACTGAAAACAGTAGGGTATCAGCCTACGGGAGGAAAACATCCAAGGGTTTTTGCTATTGACAATGACGGAAAATTTCTAATTACTACCAATGCAGGAAGCGGAAATGCTACCGTGTTTAAAAGAGATCCCGAAACAGGATTATTAAAGAAGACAGGAAAAAGTGGGAAAATGAAGAGTGTATCTTCTGTGCAGATCAGGAAATATTAAGAATTTTAATGCTAAGCCCCCAAAGCAAAAGATGGTGTTCTTTTTCTCTCGCTATGATACTTCGTTCTGCAAATGGGGAGGTGTCTATATTGCTGAGTGAAACGCCTTTGCGATCTAATTATATAAGCTGTTGCTCGTTAGCGTTAAGATAAATTATTGCTGTATTTAAAGATTTGTGCTTAAAAAATATAAAAGCAGTGATTAATTCACTGCTTTTTCTTTTTTAACGGCTTGATTCATAAATAAGATAACTCCAAACAGTAGACAGGCTATGATCAGATATCGCCATGAAAGATCCTTCTGATCTGCCACAGTTCCGCTTACAGAAATAATAAAACTGGTAATGGAAGTGATTACATATACCAAGCCACCCATCAGACCACCAGCAGTTCCTGCATTTTTAGGAAAATATAACATACTTGTCGTGAAAAATGAGGTAAACAGAATTCCAGAACAAATATGGATAAAGAATGCAAAAGGAATCATGATGAAAAGACTTTCTGCAAAAAAACTTGTAGCGATCAATCCTGCAATCAAAATCAATTGAAGGATAATCGGTTGTAATATTCTGGGTTTAAAATCTAATGTTAATCTTCGTTTGCCCAGGAAACCACCTATCATCCATGAAAAGCCTAAAATCAATGTACAATATCCGATTACTACAGGTGTAAAATGAAATGTATTTTCAATAATAAACGGTCCGGTAATGTTGAATAGCATCACAATGGAGTAGCTTAATCCTAAGATGATGATTCCTAACATAAAGATCTTGTTTTTGAGCATCATTTTATAAAGGCTTATGTTTTCAGAAAGATCCAGCTTCTTTTTCTGTGGAAGACTTTCGCCGCTGAAGAACCATTCAAACAGGAATATAAATCCTGCATAGAAAGCCAGAAAATAGAAGTTAGCGTGCCAGTTAAAAAGCTTTTCCAGATACCCGCCAAGAAAAGGAGCCAGAATAGGACCCAGCGACCAGGTAATTGTAAAATAACTTAAGTAATGTTTTACCCTTTCCGAATCATAAATATCTACAAATATAGCACGGGTAGCCACAACAAGTACAGAAACTGCAATTCCCTGAAGGATACGAAGCATACATATTAAAAAAATACTGTTTGTAGTAGTGATTAAAATACTGCTCAGCATTAAAACAAGCAAGGCAACTAACTTGGGACGATAACGACCAATACTGTCCAGAATTCCGCCCACGAATAGCTGGGACACTCCATAACTTAATAGGTAAGAAGTTAAAGTAATCTGTATATCCTTTTCCGAAACCATCATTTCCTTTGCCATAGAAGGAAAAGAAGGCAGGTAAATATCAGTGACAAACCCCGAAAGAGGGATAGACACAAATGCCATAATGGTTATTAATCTGATGCGTTTTTCAGATGCTTCTCTCAACATATTCATTCATTTTTTACAATGCAAAAATACATCAGGAAATACAGAGTTGGATTTTAAAAGACAAAGTAAAAATTACAAAATTCAAATATTTAAAAAGAGTTCTTAAATTTCAGAGGTGAAGTCTGTGCATGTTTTTTAAAGAAATTATTAAAATGAGCGGGTTGTTCAAAACCAAGAGTATAGCCCACCTGAGCAATATCCCAGTTCGTATATTTCAACAGATTTTTAGACTCTTCAAACATTTTTTCTTTAATGATCTGGGTTGTGGTGAGATTGGTGACAGATTTTACTGATGAATTCAGGTGATTCACGTGTACATTCAGGTGATCGGCAAAATCAGAAGCTGTTTTTAAGGCTAATGGATAGGCAGGAGAATCCAAAGGAAACTGTTTATTGAGCAGCTCATCGAATAGCTTATACAAACGTACATTAGCAGGAAGCTCATTGAGACTTACATCTTCCACACGATTTTCCAGAGCAAGGTGAAGGAGAGAGGCAAGATTGCTTTTAATCCCACTACAACGAAACGGATACGAGGAATGATTCAGCTTGTACATCTGCTCAAAATACATGGTGGTCAATTCTATCTGTTCCTCATTCAAAAATACAAAAGGTTTACTCCACTCTTTAAACAATGAAGTCTTTTTAAACAGATTAAATTCTGAATTTACATTGAAAAACTCCTGATTAAACAGACACGAGTAGCCTTCCTGAAAATCATCATCACACTGCCAGGTATAAGGAATATTGGGAGATGGGAAGAAGAGTACAGGGCGGTCAACATGAAGGGTATGGGTTCCGTAATGGGCGGTTCCTTTTCCTATAATGAAGCATATTTTATAATAATCCCGTCGGTTATAAGGGCTTTTAAAACTGCAATACTTTCGCGGAATAATGTTGAAATGAGACTTTCCGGATTCAAAATCTGCATCTGACATTTTCACCAGACTTCTGCTGGTACGTTTATAATAGTCTTCTATAGTTTCAAGTTGAGCGCTCATTATTTCAGAATTATAAAAATCAAAGATAGGTAAATCTTTTGTCTTTTAGATTCACCTATCCTGATTGATATGAGCTTATATATTTTCTTAGTTCTTGCTGATCTGCATTTCTACGATATAAGAAGGAAGCTGGAAAGGATTGGTTTGTGCATTTTCTTTAATAGTGAAACCTGTTTCTTTCAAAAATTCAAGTAAAGGATCTTCAGTGAAAACGTTGGTCCATATAATATCCGTAAATGATACCGCAGATCTGCATTTCTTCCAAAGAGACTGGCGGATTTCCGGAGTATCATATTCCTGAAGAAGTACAAATTCAAGCTCTGTAATCCTTTTCTCTTCTGAAAAACCAGGATAGGCAGAACCACTTTTTATAATGCCATATCCTACAGGCTGATCATCAGCATAAGTAATGATTAACTGATTTGAAAGATTATTTAGCTCGTTGATCATCTTTCTGGGATCCCAATTTTCAATATACTTTTGGATATCCTCTTGTGGAATACGTTCTTTATATGCATTGTTGACGGAAGATTTAATAATAGCAAACAGATCATTAACACCTTCATCAGAACCTATGGTAAATTTTGAAATAACTTCCATTCTTTTTTTATTCAAAATTATAAGATTAAATCATTCGGAATGGATACAGTTTGTTAAATTACAATCGATACAGACAGGTATTTTGTAAATTTGTTCAGTACAGATTGAAAGAATATGGTGAAGTCCTATAAATATGAAGTTTTTACAGCAGTTATTGAAGAGCAAATCCGTTGTGGTATCTTAAAGAGTAGGGATCGCCTGCCTTCTGTAAGGGTGATAAAAGAAAAATATCAGCTGAGTATGAGTTCCGTACAAAGCGGTTTTGAATACCTGATGATCAAAGGTTTAATCGAAAGCAATCCCCGTTCAGGTTATTTTGTTGCAGATAAAAGAGATGAAACCATTCCTGAAATGAAAACAAAGCTTCCGGTTGTCGTTCGGGATGAAGTATTTATGAAAAATATGATGTTAACCTCCAAAAGAGTTTCAGAATCAAGTTCCTTTAATACTGCTGTTCCCGGTGACCTTCTGATTCCGCAAAAACTGATCCTCAGAACCATGCAGGAAGTGATTCGGGAGAAAGGAGCTTCATTACTGAGGTATTATCCACCTAACGGACTGGAAGAGCTTAGAATTCAGATTGCCAAACGGATGAGGGGATTTGACTGCAAGTTTAATCCTGATGAAATCATTATTACGGACGGTGCTTTGCAGGCTTTAACTATTGCATTGAGCGCTGTAACGAAAGCCGGTGATCTTGTTGCGGTAGACAGTCCATGTGTATTTTCAGTGTTGGAGGTTATTGCCAATCTTGGATTGAAGGTTATTGAAATTCCGGTGCATTATCGGAATGGTTTTGATATAGAATATTTTCAGGAAATAGCTGCTGAAAGTAATATCCGGGCATTAATTGTTACCCCCAATTTCCATAATCCCACAGGGATCACAATGGCTGATGAGGTTAAAAAGAAAATTGCAGAAGTTGCAGAGCTTAACCAGTTATATGTAATTGAAAACGACATCTATTCTGATCTTTATTTTGAAGAAAAAAGACCGTGCTGTATCAAAAACTTTGACCAAAAAGGCTGGGTGATGAGCTATTCTTCCTTCTCAAAAACCCTTGCTCCGGGTATTCGTTTGGGATGGTTACATGCAGGTCGTTCTTATTCAAAAGCGGAAAGGATAAAATTTGCTTTAGGAAGATCAGTTTCTCCTATTTATCAAGAGCTTATCCTTAAACTGTTGAAGGGAAACAGTTATGAAAGACATTTACGGCAGTTTCGTAAAAAACTCAGTCAGCAGGCGGCTCAGTTGCTTGATGTGTTAAGAAAATCATTTCCTGAAGGTTCTTACTTCCACAGACCACACGGAGGGTATAGTATCTGGGCTCAGATGCCGGAGAATATGGATATGAAAAAATTCTATCAGTATTGTGAAGACAACAGGATTTTGTTTACCCCCGGAGATACCTTTTCCTTTACAGATAAATATGATCACCATTTTCGTGTCGTTTTTGCAGAAAGAATCACTTCAGAAAGTATCCTTTTATTAGAAAAGACAGGGGGAAAAGCGAATGATTTTCTCCTTTAAAGCTTTATTATTTCCCATACTTTACCTCTTTATTCCTATCAATCTGTATCTGTGGAATATGGTCTGTTATTTGAAAATCTATGCCATCCATCCATTTTTCTTTGACAAGATCAATATCTTCCCCGTTGATGATGTGTTTTTGAAAGAAATAAGTGATGTCTTTTTCCAGGTATTTTTCAGCAAGATTCAGAAATAATTCATCAGTGAATTTTACTTTCTTTTCAGTACATATTTTTAGCATTTCACGCATCAGATCATCCAAAGATTTTTGTCCATTGGTTTTCAGCATAATCTGATTATCCAGCCAGAATGCAAAAATAGCTCCTCGCCTGTAGGGAACCTTTTCTACCTCTCTGCTTTTCCAGAAGTCATCCCTTATTTTATAATTCGGAATGTTTTTCTGTGGATTTTTCCAATGATTTCTGATCACTTCACTATTGAACAGCTTTTGCCATTCATCAAGAGAAATATCCTTTATTCTAAGCCTGTTTTTATAAGTATAATAATCAGTAAAACCTTCACTGAACCAATAGTTAAGTTCCTCATTCTTATTTTTTATTTTATTGCCGATCCATTCATGCATCAGCTCATGATGAAAAAGATACAGGAAAGAATTCTTATTATTAAAAGGATTATTAGTTCCCTGGATCATAAAAGCATTTTTAATTGCAGAGCCCGTAGTACTGTATCCTTTATATAGGCTGTCTTTTTGAGAAACCGTAGGAGTCATGGTTACGGTAAAATAATCCTGATCATAATCTTGCCAGAAATCCCTTTGAGACTGTATCGCTTTTTTAAGATTGGAAAACAGAAAATCATCAGAAAGACCATTGTTCCACGATTCCCTTAAAGCAAAATATACAGGCTTATCTTTGATTGTAAAAGAATAAAAACGATAATCTCCACCTATAAAAACAGAATTATAAAAACCTTCCCAAAGTGTTGTTCTGATCTTTTGTTTCTGTACCTGGGACGCAAAATTATTATGAAGCTTAAATTGCTCAGGGAAACCAATCCATTCAATTGAGAAATCAAACTCTTTGTCATCGGGTGCTTTGGTGAATAACTGAGGAACCACGAAGAGACTTTTACCTAAAAGATGAAAAAAGGTATTGTTGATTCTTGGACGGTTGAAAATCTTATAATTCGGATCTTTAAAATCCTGCTTGATATGGTAAGTAAGAGAAAATACAGATCCCCTTTTTTTGTAAACCTTTATTGCATTACTTTCCGGTTTGATTTCAAAAGTAATATCAGGGTTTTCTTCCTTTAATAGGGTTAAGTTTTTAAAAAGATCATTCTCGCCCCAATTTTCATTAGCATAATAAAAGGATAAAGTATCAGAGCTTTTTTTGAGTTTATAATCCACCTGTACTTTCAAACCATTCTTAGCAAGATCTTCATCATAGTAAATCTTATAACTGACCTTATCCTGGGAATAAGTAAGCAGAGGTAAGGTGAAAATCAGGAAAAATAGTTTTTTGAACATGGGTTAAGTCGTTTTTCCAAATTTAATATAAAAATAAGAAAGAGAATAACGTGGATTTTTTTGTATTTCAACTTGGCGGATTGACGATGAAATCAGGTTTTCTAAGAGCTTTTATGGGCGTGAAGTCGATAAAAATCGGTTTCAGACTAGAAATATGTTAAAATTTTAATGATTTTGGCTAAACTTTTTTCACTCCAGCTAGGCTGGAATCACCATAAAACCTATATTTGCAGCCTAAATTTTTAAATATAATGAAAGAACTAATTGAAAAAATCAACGCGGAATTTGAAGCGTTCACTACTGAGGCAAACCAACAAGCGGAAAAAGGAAACAAAGCAGCTGGAACTAGAGCTCGTAAATCAGCTTTAGAATTAAGTAAATTGTTCAAAGAATTCAGAAAGGTTTCTGTAGAAGAAGCTAAGAAGTAATTCACCTTTAG
This sequence comes from Chryseobacterium artocarpi, assembly GCF_001684975.1. Taxonomy (GTDB): domain Bacteria; phylum Bacteroidota; class Bacteroidia; order Flavobacteriales; family Weeksellaceae; genus Chryseobacterium; species Chryseobacterium artocarpi. Next base: position 696,612 of record NZ_MAYH01000001.1, read on the forward strand.
CCGGCTTTTGGAGCCGGTTTTTTTATGCCTTTATTTTGACAATTATGATGTGTCATTCCGAAAAAAGGTAGAAAAACCTCAATGTGAAAATCAGTTAGCAAACTGTCACTTCTCAATGTATCTATTTGGTTTAAAATCTCTAACCACATAGAGACATAGATTTTTGAGATCATCTCTAGCTCCTATCTTTTATAACCAATCCGAAAATAGAACATTAAATAGTTCTGTTACTGATTCCAGTTGCCTTTATATGCTCTGGAAACTGCTTTTTCTGTAATGATATTGAATTTTACACTCATCAGTGAAAATAGTCCTGATTATTTGTATTTTAGGGGCACCAATGCTACAGGCTATTATGAAAAACTATTATTTCTTATTTATTTTCTTTTTTGGAATTTTCTCTGCTCAGAAACTTAGAGTTGTAGATGCAGAAACAGAGACTCCCGTTCCGAATGCCAGAATTATTCTTTCCAATCAGATAGTTTATACCAATGAAGACGGGTTTGCTCCTGTGGATCAGGGTGCTTCAGGATTTGAGATCTCAGCTTCCGGTTTTCAAAACGTAAAAGCGGCTCAATTCAATTCAGTAATAAAGCTGAAAAGAGCGTACAAAGATATTGAGGAAGTTAAAATGGCTAGTATAGACCTCAGAAAGATTTTTGAAGATGTAAGTAAAAATTACAAGAAAAGATATTATAGGGAGCCATCGCTTTATGATGTGGTGTATAAGGAGAAAATGAGTGATAATGATAAACTTTATTTCCTGACCATTGCAGAAACTAAGCTTTGGAGTAAGGGAAATTATTATAATTATAAGGATGGATTCCAAAAAGAGTATGATAATATTCTTCAGATGCAGCTCAATAATGTGAAGTACCTGAAGAAAATAAAATCAGATAATATTTTCACTACAGGAACTACGGAATTCTCTCATGAATATATGGGCAACTATTTCTTCAACTTTGAATTAAACAGGGTATTATTTCATTTAAAGACCAAAGGAACAAAATCTACAGGGTGGATGGTGTTTGAAGAAGGAGATGAGCAACAAGTAGTTTTTAAAATCAAATCCGGATCAGGAATTGATATGAAAGGTGAGTTTAAATACAATAAAGCAGATAAAGTTATTACCTACTTTGAAATCCATTATCTACAGGAAAACTATCCGATGGTCAAAAGGAAAACGGCTGACGGAACAGAATATGATTACCAGCTTGGAAATGCATTACTTGTTTTTGATTTTTATAAGAATAACGGGGTATACGTGCCTGCATTGAACAAACTTGAAGGCTATAATTATATAGCCGTTTACAAAGGAGTAAAGCATGTGAAAAGTATGAGCAGAGAACTGATTTACAATACCTTTAAAAAGTCTGATGATAAAGGACTTACTCCAAGAGTGGACTTCAGTAAAAATATCTGGGAAAACGTTCCGGTGGAAGAAAGTAAGAATAATACCATTTTGCTTTCTGAAGAAGAGCAGACATTTGTGAACGGGAAGTAAAATGACATTACTATATTATTCATGTTTTTCAACTTGAAAAGTGTGTGGAATATTGAAAGAAATGTAGATTTTATGCACATTCCTTCACTATCTCCGTAATTTCTGCTATCTTTAAACCAATCAATATACATTATGAGGATAAATAGATTTTTTGCAGTACCGGCTGTCATGCTGGCTACCCAGTTTTCATGGGCTCAGGTAAAGGTAGATCCAAAGGAGAACCTGAATCCTATCGTAAAAAGTTTTGTAGATGAAGTAAATAACAATTCCCAGCTTGAAGGAATGGCATACGAGCTTCTGGATGGGATAGGACCCCGTTTAGTGGGAACTCCAGAGATGCTTGCTGCTAATGAATGGAGTGCAGGAAAGCTTCGTTCATGGGGAATAGACGCCAATCTTCAGCAGTTTGGAACATGGAAAGGATGGCAGAGAGGAACTACCCATGTAGATATGGTATTTCCACGTGTGAAATCACTGGCTGCAACGCAATTGGCATGGAGCCCTGCCACTAAAAAAGCAATTGAAGCTGAAGTAGTTGTTCTTCCCAAAGTTTCAAATAAGGCAGAATTTGATAAATGGCTTCCATCTGTAAAAGGAAAAATAGTGCTGATGGCACAGTATCAAAAGATAGGACGTTCCGATGAGCAGATCAAAGAATTTGCTACTCCTGAACTTTATGAAAAGCTTAAAGAAGAAAAAGCTCAGGCTGCCAAAGATTTTACAGCTTATGTAAAGAATATCGGTTATGATAACAATACCCTTCCTCAGGCGTTAGAAAATGCAGGAGCAGCAGGGATTGCTATTTCAAACTGGACCGGAATAATGGGAGCCAACAGAATTTTTGGAGCAAAAACATCCAAAATTCCAATGATTGACATTGATGTGGAGGATTATGGAATGCTTTACAGAATGGCAGAAAAGGGAGCTCAGCCTAAAATAAAGATCGATGCTCAATCTAAAGTATTACCGGAAGCGAAGAGCTTTAACACCATCGGAATGATCAAAGGGAAAGAAAAGCCTGAAGAATATGTAATTCTTTCTGCTCACCTTGATTCTTGGGATGGCGCTCAGGGAGCAACAGATAACGGAACGGGAACACTTACAATGCTTGAGGCAATGAGAATCCTTAAAAAATACTATCCAAACAACAAAAGAACAATTGTTTTAGGACTTTGGGGAAGTGAAGAACAGGGATTGAACGGTTCAAGAGGGTTTGTAGCGGATAATCCTGAGATTATAAAAGGAGTACAGGCTGTATTCAATCAGGATAACGGTACAGGGCGTGTGGTAAATATCAGCGGACAAGGATTTGTGAAAGCTTATGATTATATCGGGAAATGGCTGGATGGAGTTCCGAAAGCAGTAAGAAGTCACATCAAAACCGACTTTCCGGGAATGCCTGGCGGTGGTGGTTCTGATCATGCATCGTTCGTAGCAGCCGGAGTACCAGGGTTTTCTTTGGGATCTCTTAACTGGGGGTATTTTGGATATACATGGCATACCACAAAGGATACGTATGATAAAATTGTCTTTGATGAGGTGAAAAATAACGTGGTCTTAACGGCTGCATTAGCTTACATGGCATCCGAAGACCCTGAATTTACCAACAGAGAGAAAAGAACAATGCCTAAAGATGATAAAGGGGAAACGATTCAATGGCCTGAAGCAAAAGAGCCAAGAAGAAGCTCTAAAGATTATAAATAAAAACAGCTTAACCGCTTATTAATATATAAGGTTGTCTCTATGAGGCAGCCTTATTTTTTTATAATGTGTATGAATACGTTAACGCCAATTTTTGTGTACATATTCCTGCATTAAAAATACAATGAAAAAACAAACGGATGCAAAAAGATGTAGGTACGGGATTTTTAATTTTAAAAACTTTTGAAATTAAAAAACACACTTTATGGAAAGAAATATCCCGAATCGGGAAGGTCCTGTTCATGAAATTAATTCTAAGAAGCAGAACATTTATTTTGTCAAATCAGGAGAAACACTGGAAAGTATTTCAGAGAGTTTAAACCTTGAAAATCCAACATATCTTCGGGATTATCATAACGAACGATGTCAGCCTTTTGATATCATTCCTGAAGAAGGAACATTAAGGCTCTTACAGAAAATCTGTATTCCTGATCCGGACGAGATTATACAGATCAATGAATTGATAAAGCAACGGGGCGAAAGTCTTTATCACCAGTTTTCCGAAGGTAAAATACCTTTCGATGTAGAGAAACTTCAAGGCAATTATCAGGTAAAGCAGTCCGAAAGTGATGATGAAATTAAAAAAAGCGACTATGCCTATACCCTGAACTTTAGCTTTATCAAAGAAAAAGAAGAGAGGTATTATATCGATTTTTCAATGAGTGATTTTAAAAAAGATGGACAGGAGCCGGAAGAAAAAATTAATATGCTGGCTTCTGCTTTTGTGAGAGTTATTTATCCGATTACATTCGTGGTGGATCATGCAGGAAGCCTTACCGATGTTCAAACTCATAAAGATATTGCTCAAATGATTGATGAAATTGAAGAGTTAAAGAAATATCACTCCGGTTCCTATGCCGCCTTACATATTAATCAAATGAAGCATAAGATAGCTGATCCACAGGTGATGTTTGAAAGCCTGAAGAATATGTTGGCTATACAGTTTCTCTTAGGGCAGTTTTATCAGGCTGTTTATACTAGAAATATTTCGGTTCCTTACAACAGTGAATTTTCATGGCTGGCTCCGGCTTCTCCTGTCAGAATGGAAATGGTTAATCAGGTCTTATCACAGTATGAATCTGGATTTTTAGAGATATTACAGGTCGGTAAGTCAAGAGATTATCGTACTGTTCAGGAGCTGTATTATACTGATCAGGAATATGATCCGCTTGCAGAACTTCATTCCAAATCATTAACGGCAGAGCATTCCGCCATTTACAGCTTGAATTCCGCTGACTTTTCGATCCGGAAAATAAAGGCAGACTTTAAAATCCAGATTGCAGATTATGAGAAGACTATAAGCCTTGAGCTGGAGAGAATAACGGGATAATAAATCATTGAATCACCAAAAACACAAATAGATGTCAGAAAACTTATCAGAACATGACGGGAAACATTTTGTCATTCAGAAGGGCAAAGCTCAATGTAATCAGGGCGATCAGTTTCCACAATTTAAAGTAAACTCCCATCAGAAACATTACTGGAATAGCAGGAAAACACCAGAAGATCATCTTGCCGTAACAGAAGATGATATACAGTTCAATCCTGCAGGACCAAGCTTTGGGAAATGTAAATTAAAGCCCACTTCAAACGGTTATTTGCCTTGTGCATTTGCTCCTGCCGGAAAATGGCAGAAAACATATCCTAAGGTAAAAGTAATGGATAAAAGCTGTCTTTCGGAGATCTCTGAACTGATGTGCAGTACAGGAGGGAAAATTACGGTAAAAGAACATGGGCAGACTTCTACGATGAACAGACAAAGCATTACCATGGCTGATACCCAAAGCTATCATATGATTAATCCGTTCCTTGATCTGAAAGAATCACAGGAAGAGTTGGAAGAACCGGATCCGATTTATGAATAATGAGTTTAAAAACTGATACAAATGGCAAAATTGATAATTACAGGGAATACAAAACCTATTGTTGGAAATACAGAAATGTATTTACTTTCTGCATTCGATAATCTGATGACTTCCAATGCTTTGTTATCTCTTTCTCCCAAAATCCAATGGAATCTTCACGTACAGGATAAAAAAGGCTGGCGGATAGCTAAAGGAAATACAAAAGAAGGCGAGCATATCACGTATAAATTTACCCATAAAAGTCTTCAGTATAAGTCTTTAAAAATCGTGGTAACCAGAGGGAAAGACAAAGGAGAGTTTTATATAAAGCCACAGGAAGCAGAAGAGCCCAAAATAACCCGTGTGGATATACTGGATATTAATGGACAAAGATTACCGAAGGGAAAGCGGCTGCATTACACTGAAACTTTAATCGTCAAGGCGCATTGCGTAGGAATGTTCGGGCAGAAAGTTTCTTTTACCCTTTGGGAAGATGATGCAATAGGAAAGGGGCATGATCCGGTGATCAATATGATGAATAGAATTAATCCTATGCCTTTGATCGGAGAAGTGGATCATCAAGGTATTGCCCGGGTTGTTTTCAGGCTTCCAAGTTATACAATGGCAGTTCAGATTGCCAATGCCGGGCTGGCAAAAGGTGACCGGAGCGAAGGCAATACTCATGAATATTATGTGACTGCAGAATTGGTTTCCAAACATATTCTGGTAGCAAGCCCTAATGTAAACGTCGTGAATCCTACCCATCTTCCTGATCCCATCAAAAAACCGAAACCAGATGAGGTTAAATCTACCTCTGCAAAACCTCCGGTTAATTCGCCCCATAAAGAAAAGATAAATAAGCCCAAACCTAAAGAAGAAACCGCTAAGTTTCCCCAAAGTCCGGCTGCTAAGAAACAGGCAGATCCTGAAGGAAAAATCTTAAGCGCCGAGTTTACGGACGGAACCGGAAAGACCCTGGAAAATGCTAAAACAGGTGATGTTGTATCAATTAAAATGGTCACTCAGAATATGAAAGGGAAGAATGTAATAGTGAGAATCTGGGAAGAAGATTTTTCCCGATACAGCAATGACCTTCTATATGAAAAAACAGTGACTTTACGATATCATACCAGTAATGTAATCAATAATGTAAAGCTGACCCGTCTAATGTATACGAAAAGCAACGAATGGGGCGAAGGCAGCGAACGAGAGTATTTTATAGAAGTTGAACACCTTAATACCTCCGTGACCTCTCAGGTGATTCCGGTAAGTGCAGATGGTGAACATGTGGAAGTGGATGGGAATGATTCTGTTGCTGTGATTAAAGAGAAGAGGGAAGAAAAGAAAGGTTGTATTTGTGAAGAAAGTAAATTGTATTGGGGTAAATATTTTACATGTCTGGAACGCAAGAAAATCATAGAAATTTCAAAACGGTTGTTATGTGATCCTAATCATTTGACTTCTGCGATAGCATTGGAAACAATGGGTACATTTAATACAGCATTAGTAAATCCTTTGGAGTATACTGGGTTAATTCAAATAGGTTATGATGCTGCAAAGGATATTAATAGACGAAAAGGGACAAATATAACTGCGGGAAGAAATGGAAACCTTAAAAAAATGTCCAAAATGGAACAATTGACTTATGTGGAATATTATCTTGAACCATATAAGGGAAAGCTAAATACCTTAGCAGATTTTTACTTAGCTATATTAATGCCTGTTGATTGTGGGAAGGGAAGTATAAGAGATCATGTGGTTTTCGATAAAAATTTAAAATTAGATTATAACTCTAGAGGAGAAGTAATTAAAAATACAAAATGGGTGAGAAAGAATGCTTATTCAAAAAATCCGGTTTTTCACAAAGAAGGAAATGATGAAGAAGGCAAAACCTATGTATGGGAAATTGCTAGAGAAATAGAAATATGGTATAAGAAAGGAGAAGCTAATAAGGAATCTATATTTTCCTGTCAGAAAAATATAGAAGTAAAGGAAGAAAAGAAAGCTTCCAAATGGCATGATCCAATAGATGATCCGGAAATAACACTATTCAATTTTAATGGAGACTATAATCCAACAGGATCCTCTTTTGGGCTTGTGAGAAATGGGGGTAAGAAAAAACATCAGGGACTAGATATTTTTGCACCTAAAGGAACGCCTGTTAAAGCATGTTTGGATGGTACAGTCGTTTTAATATCAGAAAATGCTGGTGCATTTGGGAGATTTGTTGTAATAGAAGTAAACAAGACAGACTTGGACAAGTCTAGGAACAATTATGAATTAGAATATAAAGGAGAGAAAGATAAAGGACCTGGTTTTGGTGATTCTGAAAAACGATTCTTAAGATATGGACATCTTAGCGAAATAAAAGTAGAAGATAAACAAAAAGTAACAGCAGGTATGGAAATAGGGAAGAGTGGAAATAGTGGAAATGCATCTAAACAAAGTATCAAGGCAAGGCATTTACATTTCGAAATTACTGATGCGAAGACTGCTGGTGATGGTTTAAATAATAGAGAGAATCCCGCATTTTATGTAAGGCTAAAAACACCAAATAGAAATAGACAAGAGAATAATAAAAAATAACCAATGAAAAAAAATATTGTAGCTATTTCATATTTTATTGGAATACTAATTTCATGTTCTGGTGATGGAAGCAGTAAAGAAAAAAGTGAAATAAAAAAGAAAATAAATGTTGATACAATAAACCTTAGTAAGACTGAAAATTTAAATAGTCCTGATGAGAAACTGGAAGCTAATGATGAAATTATAGAAGATAAACAATTTTCAAAATGGAAAGGAGAGTATCATTACTTTTTCCAATATATAGATCATAATGGGATATCATCAGATTTGAAAGCTAATATTAACTTAATAAAATCAGATAGCTGTGTTTTTGAAAGTTGGTTTGAAGATCCAAATGATGAACAGCATAATAGAAATGGGTACTTAAAAATGCTTGGGCATATATATGTTTCAGATGATAAAAATCTTAAGATTATTTTTTTAGAAAATACGATATTAAACGGTGAATCTCCTAATTTGGATCCGGTTTTTACATTGATCGATAAAAGGAACCAGTTTTATATTGAAAGTTTTTTGACCTCTCCTCCTCATAATGGGATTGTTGAAATGCCGTTACAAAAAGTAAAATGATAAGTTTATGAGAATAGTCTTATTGATCACATTTCTCTTTGTGATAGGCTGTCAGAATAAAAAAAACAATGATCTTATGGCTCAAAAAACTATACAATCTGTACGGAATAGTACATTAATTGACGGCATACATTTAGAAAATAATTTGCTTTTTAATGAGAAAAGCATTCCTCTTAAAAAGTTTAAATATAAAGGAGATTACATAGAAAATGTTAAGATAAAAAAACTTTTAGATAAGAGCTTCAGGAGTAGTTTTATCGAACATTTAGCGGATATTAAGACAGAAGATGATGAGCTAAAGTCTTCATTCATTTGTCAGCTGTTATTATTGAGAATTGCAGAATTATCAGATAGCAATGCTTTTTATATATTATCTGAAATCTCAAAAAATGAAAGCGTTTCTTATAATGGAATTGAGTTATATGAGAATCTTTTCATTCAGATGTTTTTGAACGATCCTTATTTCTTTATTCAACAAAGTGTAAAATATAATGACTCTTCATTGATTGATTATATTCTTGCAACATCTCAAACTTATTTTGTTGATCAGGATTTCTTGGATATGAATTTAGGGTATATCAAAGATAAAGAGCCTGATGTATTGCTTTTAAAGCTTGAAGCTCAAAAGGAAATAAAATATCTTCCTCTGATCAAAAAGATTGAGGGAATGCCTAAAGTTAAAGTGCAGCTCGGACCATCATTCTATACTGGTTTTGAAACAATTAATAAAGATTTTGTAAATGTTAATTCTATTTTTGGGAAAGAGTTGATTCAAAAGATGAATGGAACAGAGAAAAGCTACTTTAAACAGCATATTCTTATTAGTGTACAAAAGTTTCGAGTAAATTCACAGCAATGAAACAAATTAAAAGACAAAGAATGGAAATAAAGAAAAATAATAAAATTATTCTATTACTGATAGTATTATTCTTTTATGGCTGCAAAGAGCAAAAAGAAAATCAAATAAAGAAAAAAGATGTTTCACTAAATCCAAAAATAGCAGGAAACTTGGCTGTTAAATGGCTAGGAAAATATCATACAACCCTGACTAATGATAAGAAAAGTACAGATAGTAGAGATACAGATACTGTGGAGTTAATTATTAAAAAAGATTCTGTAGTTTTTCATGTCGACAGATATTGGGGAGAATATAATTACCTGCTTCGGGCGTCAGAAGTAGAAAACGGCATTAAACTGACTTTTGATAAGGTACTGGATGGGGATGCAGCTGATGTATTACAAAAGACTAACGACTTTGGAAAATTGTTCTTTGATGGGAAGAATTACTATTGGCAATGTCCTTATCTTGATATGTATTACAATAATAATAACAAAAAATATGTACTTAATAAAATGAAGTAATTGTTAAATCTTAGGAACTACAGAATCTGAAAGTGAAAAAGACCTAATTTCAACACTCATCATCCTTTGTTATCACCAATATTTATACTGAAAATTAAAATGAAAAATAAAGTAAAGAGACTATCATATATTATCTTCTTGATCTATATGGGTTCCTGTCAATCAAAAGAACAGAAACCATTAAATAAAAGTAATATATCGTATCAATCCAATAATGATGAGCCTAATCTATTTATTAGTGAAAAAAGATTAGAGGGTATTGAAAAAAGATCTGATGAACCCAAATCAAAGTCATGTACATTAGATAATCTTTCTGCTCAATATAGTTTTATATGGAAAGCAACAGCATATTCCAATGAAAAAGATCAGGAATACCCTACATCAGCATTGATCATTATAAAAAGTAAGCAAAATGGTAAAGAGCAGGAGATTTATTTTGAACCTAATTCATGGACATCTTATAAAGATTTGCCTTGTAATGAATTGGTTGTGAAAGATTTTAATTTTGATGGACTTGAAGATATTGCAATAGTATGGGATGAGGGCGGAAATGCAGGAAAAATATATGAGTATTATTTTCAGGATAAAAATGGTGCTTTTTCACCAGTGGAGTCTTTTCCTTTACAACATGGGATGCTTGCTGAAGAATTTGATGCAGCCCATAAAACGATTACTACTCGAAGTATTGTAGGATGTTGCCATGCAAATATCAATACCTATAAACTAAAGCCTAATGGAAGCTGGGAATCTCTTTCAGAACAAAAAGAAATAAAACAGAATAAATGATAAAATATCTATGGATAGTGGTCACTTTGGGAATGCTTTCATGTATAAAAGATAGAACAATAAAAAAGGATAGTTCAAAGGATTCTGTACCATTAATGGGTCGAAATATTAGTAATGTTGAGATCGAAAATAATGATTCATTGAGTGAAAATGAATTGGAAGGAGAAGATGAATTTATATCAGAAAAATTGTTTCAAAAATGGAAAGGCTCGTATTATATTGAAAATAGTGATATAATTGATGGCTGGGGGAGAGAATCTATTCATTATGCAGAACTGGATATAATACAACCCGATAGTTGTGTATTTAAAAGTTGGTTAGCAGATAACAATGGCAATAGGTATAATAAGAATGATAATTATCAAGAATACATTGGAGGAATTTTAGCCACAACTCATAAAGATTCTATAGAGTTTTTTACAAAAAGAATAGTGGAAGGTGGAAATGAAGGTCTTTCTCCTCTATTAACTTTGATTAAGCGTAAGAATGAATATTTTATATATAGTTTTCTTACTTCACCTCCTCACAATGGAATCATGGAAATGCCAATACAGAAAATAAAATAGGATAATTCTAAAGCTTTAATTTGTTCAAAATACAAAAGAGCTGTCACAATGACAGCTCTTTTTATGGGTTAAACATAAGTTTTCAAATCAGAGAACTTTATGATTGACGGATCATATTCTGTGGTGAGTTCCCCAAAGCCATATTTACAAAAAATAAAAGGCAGCCCGTTGGAGGTGGCAGAATCATAATCGGTTTGTGTATCACCGATGTAGACAGAGTTTTCTATAGATAAATGATTTCTATCCATGAGAAGCTTTATATTCTCGGCTTTAGGCTTTTGCGTTCGTCCGTGAGATTCAAAATCTGTAAAGAGCCTATTGAACTGGTAATATTCTAAAAACGATTCAATATATCCATCCTGGCAATTGCTGACAATAAAGAGGTTGTGCGTATTGCTTAAGCTTTTTAAAGTATCTTCAACACCATCGTACAAAATACCGCCCTGCACACGCAATACTTTATTCTCCTGAGAAACAATCTCTGAAAGAATATCCTGAACCTCGCTGTCTGAAGTTCCCGGGATAATATCCTTTACAATATCTTTTGCTAACAGACCCATATATTGATCCATATCCTCCGGTTTTAATTCCCTGTTGATCAGTTGGCGTCGGGTTAAAACTTCATTCCATATCCCGATAATCGTTGCTCTGGGGTCCCATAAAGTGCCATCCAGATCGAATATTAAATTTTTATATTTCAAAGTGTATTTTTTAATAGGTAAATAAATTATACTTCTGAGATTATATTTTGTGGTTTCTTTCCTTTTGAAAGAATTAGACTTAAAGATTGTTCATGGATTTGTACATATTCATATGTCTTATTTACAATGAATTGTATGAGCTCATGTAGAATAGGCGGATTATCATGTAGAAGCTGAAGAAAATCAATATCAGAAAAATTGATAGAATAGGATTTAAAATCTCCAATAGTCTCTACACCTCTCCACCATCCATGAAATTTTAATTCGGGGATATACTCTTTAAATAATGTTTGATTTATGTTTTCGAAATCCAGAATTCCAATAAATAACTCATTTTGATTATTTCCATACCCGCTAAATGGTTCTATGCCAAAACAAGTGATTTGTTTATCGTTTTCTTTAAATTCTTTTAAACTAAACCAGATATGTGAATTTTTCTCTTCAGCCTTAGGTGTATTTTCAAAGAAAAAATATTTCTCCTCATAAATTTTTACTAATTCCTTTTTTAATTCTTTCCTAATTGTATTTAATATAATAGCCTTTGCCTCATTAAAATTATCAACTATTTCTTTGGCACTTTTTAAATCTTTTAGAAGAATATTCTTTATTTCTTTACTCATATCATTATTGATGGTTTGATTAGTTAATTTTTTTACCAAATGAAGATATTGCTTAATAGATTCTCTTAAGACTGGTTGATCGGTGGTTTCTTTGTGACATTTTTCAAGCCAATTCTTAATATGATTTTTGTAAGTAATCAAATGGAAATCTTCATCGATTTTCAGAATTCCTTTACTTTCATTAGAAGGCTCATCACCAAATAAATTTAGATAGAGTAGTACTGAGGATTTATAGTGATTTTTATACCTTTCAAGCTGAGCTGCCTGATCAGGAGCATAAATTTTATTCTCAATAATAATGGTATGCTTATCATCTTCAAGAATCAGATCAATAAATCCTCCGGTTTTTCTTTCTATATCTACAATTCCAAGATATTTTTCAGAAGTAATTTTAGCATTCTCAAAATTAAACTCTTGAATAGATTTTAAAGATTCTACTTCATCGAAGAATAGTTTGAGAAATACACTGCCTTGTCCATGTGATCCTTTAGGGTTTAATAGTTCTCCAATGATTGCAGAATGGGTATACCTTTCATTGGTTTCCATATTCATAATTGAAAAAAGATTAAAATTCTCTCCTGTTATTTTAGCAATATCTTCATGTTTTTTTGATAGTACTGATACACTTTTTAACAAATGATCTATACTTGATAATTGAATAATTTTCTCCATGGTTTACAAAATCATACTCAGCTGCACTCTTTTTCTAGCCTCATCCACTTCCGTTACCTTCACTCTTACATGTTGATGAAGTTTCACCACCTCATTCACATCCGATACAAAACCGTCCTTCAGCTGCGAAATATGAACCAAGCCACTTTCTTTGATTCCGAGGTCTACAAAACATCCGAAAGCCGTTATATTATTAACAATTCCCGGTAAGATCATACCTGCTTTTAAATCCTTAATGCTTTTTACATTAGGATCAAACTCAAATACTTTAGCTGCTTTTCTTGGGTCTAAGCCTGGTTTTTCAAGTTCTTTTAAAATATCTTTGATTCCTAAAATTCCTATTTCTCCTGTAATATAGCTTTCAGGTTTTACCAAAGCAATTTTCTCCTTATTGGCAATCAGTTCATGGGTTTTAATACCTAAATCTTTAGCCATTTTCTCTACAATTCCATATGCTTCAGGGTGAACAGCAGAATTATCCAATGGATTTTTTGAATTAGCAATTTTCACAAAAGCCGCTGCCTGCTGAAATGCTTTTTCACCAAGCCTTGGAACCTTTTTAAGCTGTTTTCTGTCTTCAAAAGCTCCGTTTTCAGCGCGGTAATTCACAATGTTTTCAGCCATTTTCTCACCGATTCCGGAAACATAGCTTAGCAGAGATTTACTTGCCGTATTAAGATTGATTCCTACAGAGTTTACACATTTCATGACTGTAGAATCCAGTTCATTTTTCAGTTGAGTCTGATCCACATCATGCTGGTATTGTCCCACACCAATAGATTTAGGGTCAATTTTTACCAGTTCAGCCAACGGATCAGAAAGTCTCCTTCCGATAGAAACCGCACCACGTACTGTTACATCATAGGTAGGAAACTCGTCCCTTGCAATTTTACTGGCTGAGTAAACAGATGCACCCGCTTCAGAAACCACAAACACCTGTAATGGTTTATCAAAAGCTATTTTCTTGATGAAAAATTCCGTTTCACGGCTTGCTGTTCCGTTTCCGATAGAGATCGCTTCAATATTATAAGCATTTACCATGGAACGGATTTTTTTCATTGCCATTCCGCTTTCATTCTGGGGAGCGTGAGGGTAGAGGGTCTCATTATGAAGGAGATCACCTTTTTCATCCAGGCAGACTACCTTGCAGCCACTTCTGTAACCGGGATCAATTGCCAGAATCCTTTTTTCACCCAAAGGAGGAGCCAAAAGCAGTTGACTCAGATTCTCAGAGAAGATCTCAATCGCTTTTTTATCAGCCTTTTCTTTTGCCTCCTGTAAAGCCTCATTGGAAATGGCAGGTTCTAAAAGTCTTTTATAACTGTCCTTTATCGCTAAAGCGATCTGATCAGAACTTTCATTATCGGATTTAATAATCGCTTTTTCAATAAAATCAATAGCCTCTTCTTTATCAATTCCCACATTTACCTTTACAAAACCTTCCGCCTCTGCTCTTAACATCGCAAGAAGCCTGTGAGAAGGAGTTCTGCTGAGGTTTTCTTCCCATTCAAAGTACTGGGAGAACTTCTGTGCATCTTCCTCATCTTTTTTAGCTTTAACAACTTTTGAAGTGATCCCTGCTTTACGTTGGTACAGTCTTCGTAGATTTTTACGGACATACATATTCTCATTGATCCATTCCGCCATGATATCCCTTGCTCCCTGAAGTGCTTCCTCTTCCGATGGAACCTCATTGTTCAGGTATTTTGAAGCAAGAAAATGAACATCATTGTTTTTCTGGCTCATGATGATCTTAGCAAGGGGTTCCAATCCTTTTTCCTTAGCTGTATCAGCCTTGGTTTTTCTGCGCTTTTTGAAGGGTAAATATAAATCTTCCAGCTCCTGAATATCAAAGCTTTCTTCAATTCTTTGCTGGAGTTCCGGTGTTAAAGCATTTTGCTCTTCTATAGATTTTAAAATAGATTCTTTTCGCTTTACAATCTCTTCAAATTGTTTACTGATTTTGGAGATTTGCTCAATCTGCGTTTCATCAAGATTTCCTGTTTTATCTTTTCGGTAACGGGAAATAAAAGGAATAGTACAGTCTTCGGCTAATAATTGTAATGTATTGTTGATGCTCTTCTCAGAAATATTGAGCTGCTTCTGTATAAATTCTACGGTCGTCATTGTTCTGTTTTCGGATAGCTAAAATAATGTTTTAAAACGAAAAAAGGCGAGTTACCCCGCCTTGAATGTTTTCACAACGGAATAATCCTTATTGTGAGTTGCTTTCAAAATTATTAGTACAAATATAGAAGAAAAAATCTTTTAGGTGATTACGGGAATCCTCATTTTAAATATTTTTTTTATTTCTATTTTTATAAGGTATCTAAAATTAATAATGATGATTAAAAATATACTTGGATTAGATTTGGGAACCAACTCCATTGGCTGGGCATTGGTAGAAATAGATCACGATAATAAAATTGTTAGAATTTTAGGGATGGGTTCTAGAATTCTAGCAATGGATGCTGCTGAAATTGCAAAATTTGAAAGTGGTGCTAAAACAGAAAGTGGTGCTGCTAAACGTACTAAATTGCGTTCTCCAAGAAAACTAAATGAAAGATTTTTATTGAGAAGAGATAGACTTCATTGTGTTTTAAATTTACTGAATTCTCTTCCTGAACATTATAAATTATCTATTGAATTTGAAAATGAAAAAGGCAGACGTAGTGGTAAATTTAAAAAAGGAACTGAAGAGAAATTAGCATATTATAAAGATGATAACGGAAAATTCCAATTCCTTTTTACGGATGTTTATCATCAGATGGAAAATGATTTTAGGATAAAGCATCCTCAAATGTTTCATCAAAGAAAAAATGGCAATCAAACTAAAATCCCATATGATTGGACATTATATTATTTGAGACATAAGGCAGTTACGGATAGAAACTTTGAACTTACTAAAGAACAATTGGCTTGGATTACATTAAGTTTTAATCAGAAAAGGGGTTATGAAAAAGTAATTGGGCAGGATGAGAAAGTTCAAAAAGAAGGAGAGTTAACAGATTCTTTTGTGGGTAAAGTAAAAGAAGTTAATAAGCTTGAAAATGAAGATGCTTATCAAATCATTCTAGTTGATAATAATAACGAAGAAATAGAAATTTTCAAATACAGAGAAGAATCAAAAATCGCAATTACGAAGATTGGGGATTTGAAAGAGGTTGAAATTGTCTCAAAATATGATGACGATGGTACAATTGATTCAAAGAAAACAGAATATATTATTAATGAAATTCGTGAGTTTCTAATAACAGATGTTAGAAATACAGGACGAAAAATAAAAGAAAATTTCATTTTTGAAGTAGAACTAGAGACAGGTTGGATAAAAGAGCAGCAAAGTAAATTTACACCAAAATGGAAAGATACTAATCGAGATTTTATCATTAAAACTAAATATGATGAAAATGGAATTAGAATACAAAAAGGAGCAGATAAAGGTAGAAACATTAATATTCCAAAAGAAGAAGATTGGACTTTGATGAAGCTGAAAACAGAAACTTCACTCACCTCTTTCAATACAGAAAACAATACCAAAGGTGTTGCTTCCTTTGTCTATTATAATCTTCTCCAAAATCCAAAGCAAAAAATTAAAGCTGATTTAATCTCAGTAATAGAAAGAGATTATTACCGTGATGAATTGGATGTAATATATAAAAACCAAGAAAAATTTCATCCGGAATTAAGAAATCGAGGTTTATATGAACAAGCAATTCAACTTTTATATCCAAATAATCTTAATCATCAAAATACAATTAAAGAATTAGATTTTAATCATTTGATTAAAGAAGATATTCTTTTGTATCAGAGAGATTTAAAATCGAAAAAATCTTTAATTGCTAATTGTATTTATGAAAAGGAAAATTTTGAGAGGACGGATGAAAAAACTGGCAAAAAATATAAAAAGCCCTTAAAAGCTATTCATAAAGCTAATCCGTTTTATCAGGAATTTAGATTGTGGCAATTTATTAAAAGGCTGAAAATAATTAAGAAAGAAGAAATTATTAATGAAGAAATTAAAATTAATGTAGATGTTACAGATCAGCTATTAACAACTGAAGTAAAAGAAGAATTATATGCTTTTTTGAATGATAAGGAAAATGTAACAGAGAAAGATATTCTTGGGTTTGTAAATAAAAACTACAAAAATTTAAAAATTTCTGCAGAAAATTATAAATGGAATTTTACCTCAGAAAAAGAACCTTGTAATCCGACAAGATATAATTTCATTCTCCGAACAAAACGAATTAAGGGATTCGATTATAGAGCATTTTTGACTCCCGAAAATGAATATAACCTCTGGCATTTCTTTTATTCGGTAAAGAAAAAAGATGAATTTAATAAAGGATTAAATAATGTTATTTCACGATTATTAGATAAAGCAGACTTATCTAGAGAGTTTCAATCTGAATTGGTTAAGAACTTCAGTTCTTTCGGAGGATATACCAATGATTACGGAACTTATTCTGAAAAAGCTATTAAAAAATTATTACCATTTCTAAGACTTGGAAAATATTGGAATTCAAATGATATTGATAATATTCTTTCAAAAATCTCCCACGAGATAAAACAAAAGGTTTTAGATAAAGAGGAAATCAATGGAGAATTAAAAGACTTTCATGGTCTTTGGGTTTCGAGTGCGTGTTATCTGGTTTATGGTCGATATTCTGAGGTTGGAGAAGTGCAGTTTTGGCAATCGCCTTATGATATTGAAAATTACTTAAAAAATGAATTCAAACAACATTCATTAAACAATCCAACAGTCGAAAAGGTTTTAGTTGAAACCTTGCATGTTGTTAAAGATATTTGGAAATATTACGGCAAGGAAATAGGAACAGATGAAGAAGGGAAAATTATTTATGATAAGCTATTCGATAGAATTCATATTGAATTAGGTCGGGAGATGAAGAAAAATAACAAACAAAAAGAGAGAGACGATAAACAAAATAAAGAAAATAGAAAAGCTAATGAACGGATTGTGGAGATTTTGCGTGAGTTAAAACAGAACAATTCTTCACTACAAGAAAAATCACCATTTCAACAAGAAAAATTGAGAATATTAGAAGAAAGCCTTCTGTCTTCTATTGAATTTGATAAAGATAATACCGAGTATCAGCTTTCTAGTGGAAAAATAACTAAAAAAGAAATCAAGGATATAACCTCGAAAGAATTTTCTAAAATTACTAGGAGTGATTTTGAACGATATAAGCTCTGGTTAGACCAACGATATCAATCTCCTTATTCGGGGAGGTTCATTAAGTTATCTGATTTGTTTGACCGAAAAAAATATGAAGTTGAACATATCTTTCCGCAAGAACGTATTACTTTAAATGCACTTTACAATAAAGTAATATGTGAAACGGAAATCAATAAGGAGAAGAAAGCTTTGACAGGATATGGATTTGTATCTAATGCAAAATCTAAAAAAGTTTTTTGTTCTGCATATGATTCAGAGATTGAGATAATTGATATAAAAGATTACGAAGATTTAGTTAATAATAATTTCTCCGGAAGAAAAAGAGAAATATTATTAAGTAAAGATATACCGGAAGAATTTACAAATAGTCAATTAAATAACAGTCAATATATTTCTAAAATGGCGATGAAACTGTTGAGTAATATTGTTCGTGAAAAGGACGAAGATACATTCCGTTCAAAAAATGTTTTGGCTACAAATGGAACAATTACTACAACCTTAAAAAGACATTGGCAACTGAATGATGCTTGGAACGAAATTATTTCTCCAAGATTTAAAAGATTGAATGAATTAACAAACACAAATTTATTTGGACATTATAGAGAAATTAATGGACATGAAATTTTTATCAATACAGTTCCTGAGGAAGCTAACAAAAACTTCGATTCTAAAAGAATAGACCATCGCCATCACGCTTTGGATGCTTTGATAGTTGCTTTGACTACGGAAAATCATGTAAATTATCTAAATAATATTTCATCACAAGAAAGCAATGAAGAAAAATTAAAAACTAGAAAAGCAATCAAGTTTCAATTAACTAATTCAAGAAGAGGTTTTAATGATGAAAAAGAATGGTATTTTCTGCCACCTGCACAGATAAAAACAAAAGATGGGATTGATGAATTTGAGTATCAGTTTAAAGATTTTAAAAGCAAAGTATTCAAAGATATTGCTCAAAATGCATTAGAAAATACGATAGCCAGTTTTAAACAAAAGAATCGCGTTATTCGACAGCGTTGGAACAAATATTTGAAATCTGAGGATGGAAAGCTCAATATTATCAAACAGGAAAACTTAAAGGAAATTATAAATTTTAATGTTAGACAATCTCTACACGATGCAACATTCTACGGAAGAACTAATCTATATTACGAAACATCAATAATGACTATTGAAAAGGCGATAAAAGAAGATTTTGTTATCGTAGACTATAATGTCAGAAATGAAATAGAAAATTTAAAAAGAGACCATTCACCACTTACAAAAATTATTTCCGTTTTATCTACAAAACACCAGAATGTTCAAGTATACAATAAATTTATTGCATCAAGATACAATGGTGAATTAGAAAAATTTGCGAGTATTCATTCGAATGCGATTGAAGATAAAATAAAAACTATAACAGATACGGCAATTCAGAAAATTTTAATGAATCATATTAAGAATTATATTGAATTAGATGTGAAGAAAAATGAGTTTTACAATACAGGAAAAGCATTTTCTTCAGATGGAATATTAGAAATGAATAACAATATATTGGCTCTCAACGAAGGTAAGCCACATCAAAAAATATTTAAAGTAAGAACTGCAGGGAAAATGGGAAAAGCATTTCCTATTTCCGAAAATGTTTTCAAGAACTCAAAAATTGTAAAAACAGCGGGAGATAGTAATTTTTATTGTGCATTTTATCAAAAAGGTACAGAAAGAAAATTCTATATTCCAACTTTGCGAGAATCCGTTGAAAGTTTAAAACAAGGATTTGAACCTTGCCCTGCAATACATCCTGAAGATTCAGATTTCAAATTATTGTTTGTATTAAATCCAAGTGATTTTGTGTATGTTCCAACGGAAGAGGAGAGAGAGAGTTCTATTTTGATTGATTTTAATAATTTGAGCAAAGAACAGATGAATAGGATATACAAATTTACAGATGGAAGTGGAACTACTATGAATTTTGTGTCTGCTAATATCTCTAATCCAATTATAGATATTAAAGCGGAAGAACATAAAAAAATAAAAGATAACTTATTATTTTGGGAAGAAATCAATGAAACAAAAAAAGGAATTGTTAAAAAAATAAAACCATTATTTAATGAAGTTGGATTAGGTTCTGAAAATAAAACAAAAAGCCAAAATACTTCCAATAGAGAACAAATTAAATCGATTTGCTTGAAATTGAAAGTAGATAGATTAGGAAATATCTCAAAAGCATAATTATGATAACCCGCTCCATCTACATTGGCAATCCAGCTTACCTCAAACTAAAAGATGAGCAAATGAAAATACTCTGTCCGGAAACAAAAGTCGAAAAGGGGAGTATATCTGTGGAAGATTTGGGTTTATTGATGTTGGATCATTTTCAGATTACCATCTCACATCAATTGATTCAGAAAATGATGGGAAACAACGTAGTGGTTATAAGTTGCGATGCTCATCATTTGCCACATGGGATCATGCTTCCGTTATATGGTCACACTGAACATTCCGACCGTATCAAAGATCAGTTGGAAGCTAGTGAACCTCTCAAAAAACAACTTTGGAAACAAACGGTTGAATGTAAAATTGAAAACCAAAAAGAAGTTTTAAAACGTTTAGGAAATTATTATGAACCTATGATTGATTATCAGAATAATGTGAAAAGTGGTGATATTACCAATATGGAAGGTATCGCAGCTCAGCATTACTGGAAATATCTCATCAGTCTTGATTTTCTGAGACAACGTTTTGGGGATTCACCCAATCAATTTTTCAATTTCGGCTATTCGGTTCTCAGAAGTATTGTTGCAAGAGCAATTGTAGAGACCGGATTACTTCCTGTTCTTGGAATTTTCCATAAAAATAAATATAATCCTTACTGCCTGGCTGATGATTTGATGGAGCCTTATCGTCCTTTTATCGATTTATTAGTAATGCAATGGTTGGAAACTAATCCTGAAACTGAAGAATTAACTAAAGAATTTAAAGCTTTCATTTTACAGATAGCGACTAAAGATGTGAAAATAGGGGATAAAACAAGACCTTTATTGGTTGCAGTAAAAACAACCGCCACGTCACTGTATAAATGTTATACGGGAGAAAAACGAACGATCTCTTATCCTGAATTGATATGAATGCCGAAAGGTTTAATGCTTACCGAATTATGTGGGTTTTAGTATTATATGATTTACCAACAGAGACTAAAGCCAATATGAAAGATGCGAATCGCTTTCGTAAATCTTTGCTTGATGATGGTTTTACACTATTTCAGTTTTCAATGTACGTAAGGCATTGTCCAAGTCGTGAAAATGCTGAGGTTCATATTAAAAGAGTAAAATTTATGCTCCCAAAAGCAGGAAAAGTGGCAATTATGTGCATTACTGATAAACAGTTTGGAGATATTGAAATATTTTTTGCCAGAAATAAAGAAGAACCACCTCCAGCCTTCCAGCAGCTTGAATTATTTTAAATTTTGAATCCTAAAAACAAAAACAATCTACTGATTATCAGTAGATTGTTTTTTGAGGCTGTGACTAATCACGAAGATAATAATTTTTGAAAGCAATTCACAACAAAATGGGCACATCCCCTCTTGATAAAGGTGCTGTGACTAATCACGAAGATAATAATTTTTGAAAGCAATTCACAACTAACGTATCTATCCTGATATTTGAACGGCTGCTGTGACTAATCACGAAGATAATAATTTTTGAAAGCAATTCACAACCACTTAGC
Organism: Chryseobacterium artocarpi; assembly: GCF_001684975.1. Classification (GTDB taxonomy): domain Bacteria; phylum Bacteroidota; class Bacteroidia; order Flavobacteriales; family Weeksellaceae; genus Chryseobacterium; species Chryseobacterium artocarpi. Next base: position 718,432 of record NZ_MAYH01000001.1, read on the forward strand.
TTATCAAAAAATATTCTTAGATGCTGTGACTAATCACGAAGATAATAATTTTTGAAAGCAATTCACAACCAACCTCATCAATTGTTTTATTTGAAAATTGCTGTGACTAATCACGAAGATAATAATTTTTGAAAGCAATTCACAACACCTCTAGGCGCATCATTTCCCTGAATTACGCTGTGACTAATCACGAAGATAATAATTTTTGAAAGCAATTCACAACGCTACTTTAAAGAATGGCTTAATCAACGAAGCTGTGACTAATCACGAAGATAATAATTTTTGAAAGCAATTCACAACAACATTGCTTTAAAAATACCCCCTTTCGGGGCTGTGACTAATCACGAAGATAATAATTTTTGAAAGCAATTCACAACTGTAGCTACTGAAACATTTATAGACAATCAGCTGTGACTAATCACGAAGATAATAATTTTTGAAAGCAATTCACAACGTTGAACCAATGGCAATTGTTCATTTTACAGCTGTGACTAATCACGAAGATAATAATTTTTGAAAGCAATTCACAACCACTGAATCTATCTAACGATGTCTTAAAGTGCTGTGACTAATCACGAAGATAATAATTTTTGAAAGCAATTCACAACTACAAGTGAATTTCATTGTAAGGATGGTTCGCTGTGACTAATCACGAAGATAATAATTTTTGAAAGCAATTCACAACATAGCCAAGACTCACCATTTGATCTAGTAGCTGTGACTAATCACGAAGATAATAATTTTTGAAAGCAATTCACAACCGGCTTCTTTATCTTCTTTTGCCCGGATTGGCTGTGACTAATCACGAAGATAATAATTTTTGAAAGCAATTCACAACTGTTTCGTCGGCGTCGATGTATGCGCCAAGGCTGTGACTAATCACGAAGATAATAATTTTTGAAAGCAATTCACAACGACGTCAATACCAACCAAGAAAGGGGAAAAGCTGTGACTAATCACGAAGATAATAATTTTTGAAAGCAATTCACAACCTACCCCTGAATTAATAACACCGCTCTTAAGCTGTGACTAATCACGAAGATAATAATTTTTGAAAGCAATTCACAACAAAATTAATGTAGGTGCAAAATTAAGCCTTGCTGTGACTAATCACGAAGATAATAATTTTTGAAAGCAATTCACAACTACTATTTCATTTATTGCAATAGCAGAAATGCTGTGACTAATCACGAAGATAATAATTTTTGAAAGCAATTCACAACGCAATATGCATATCACCATGACTATCTAATGCTGTGACTAATCACGAAGATAATAATTTTTGAAAGCAATTCACAACAACTGATTAATGTATGAAGACAAACGGCTCGCTGTGACTAATCACGAAGATAATAATTTTTGAAAGCAATTCACAACCTGTTCTTGTCTTCTTTTTTCTTCTTCAAAGCTGTGACTAATCACGAAGATAATAATTTTTGAAAGCAATTCACAACGTGTTGAAGAAGTAGAAACCAGTGTGGGAGGCTGTGACTAATCACGAAGATAATAATTTTTGAAAGCAATTCACAACTTTCAGTTCCCCGGCTAACTTTGCCATACTGCTGTGACTAATCACGAAGATAATAATTTTTGAAAGCAATTCACAACCACATTTGAATTTAAACATTTCCTGTTTAGCTGTGACTAATCACGAAGATAATAATTTTTGAAAGCAATTCACAACCCAACGCAACTACTTCCGGTGGCGTTGGTGGCTGTGACTAATCACGAAGATAATAATTTTTGAAAGCAATTCACAACTTCCAAACCTTTGCGTAATCATCATCACTAGCTGTGACTAATCACGAAGATAATAATTTTTGAAAGCAATTCACAACACAACTATGAATATGGTATTGCCATTGGCTGCTGTGACTAATCACGAAGATAATAATTTTTGAAAGCAATTCACAACAATCTGTTATTGGCTTCGTGGTAAATTCCTGCTGTGACTAATCACGAAGATAATAATTTTTGAAAGCAATTCACAACATGGTTCCCGTGTTGAATTATCGGGGGCTAGCTGTGACTAATCACGAAGATAATAATTTTTGAAAGCAATTCACAACATATCCATTTGAGAATAATAACCAGAGACTGTTGTAACTAACCACTAAGATAATAAATTTTAAAAGCGGTTTATGAACATTTACAAAATAGAAAAATCAAATAATACAAGTCAAAAAATATATCCAAATTCATTCCAAGGATTCCTTAACTTATTTTCCAATTTTAAAGATCTAACTATCACACACATGATATTATATAGGTTTCTGTTCATAGGGCTTTTTGTTATATTTGCCCGAAACTTCTAATCATGTCTGCTTCAAAGATTCAATTACTATATTTATTCAAATCCCATTTAGGTTTTCGTGAATATTCTGTTTCGACAATTCTTCCCCCTGTCAATTTGAAATTTAAAAATAACCATGAAATCAATTTTAAAAGTATTTAAGTTTTTAGGAAAGCTTATCCTGGGAATTCTCATCGTATTATTGTTCTTAGGGCTTTGTTATCGATTATTTAGCCCAAAACCTGTTCCGCCCGGTAAACTCGTTAACGTTAACGGAACCAACATCCATGTAAGAGCAGAAGGAGATAAGAAATCTTTACCTACAGTGATTATTGAGGCAGGAGCACACAGTAATACTGATATGCTGCATTGGATTGCGGAGGGCTTAAAAGATAAAACGAGAGTTATACGCTATGATAGAGACGGAAAATGGTTTAGTGAAGCAAGTAATAGTGATAATAGATCCCCTGAGTTTTACGCACATCAGCTTCATGAATTATTAGCGAAAACAGGAGAAAAGCCACCTTATATTTTGGTGGGACATTCTATGGGAGGTCCCTATACCAGAATATTCAGGGATCTTTATCCAAATGAAGTGAAAGGAATGGTTTTCATAGATTCAAGTCATCCTGAACAATGGAACCGATTAGCACAAAAAGAGTTGGTTCCCGAAGGGCAGGCAAGAATATTAAAGATAGGATCTATCCTTGCAGATTTAGGTATTTTAGGACTTTATAATAAGATATTTAGTAAAGCACCCTATCAAGGCGATGGCTTACCTAAAGAAGTATACAGCAGATCACAATCGCTCACCAATACCTCCGGAGATGTTTATACGATGTTTTTAAGAGAGAATGACCTTACCAATGCTGTGCTGAAGCGTGCAGGTGAGGCAAAAAAGTTAGATTCATTACCAGTGTTGGTGTTCACTGCTACAGAACAGTATAAAGAATCCCAAAAAGAAAAATACAGAAGATCCGGAATTGATCCTGAAAAACAAGTTCAATTATGGTTTGGGATGCAGAAAGAGCTAAAAGAACTCTCTTCTCAAGGAAAACAAATCATAATGAATGCTAGTCATGGAAGTATCATTACAAAAAAAGAAAATGCAGAAGTAATAAACAAAGAGATTCTTTTACTATCTGAAAATATTGAAAAACAAAAGTAATATTACATAGTTAAGCCCCTTAATTGGGGCTTTATTATTTTTTTAAGTTAATTCTTTTCCTTTAAGGGCAAAGTAAAGGTTTTGGAATTCGTGAACGTGTCTTATTTCTAATTCACTATCGTTTCCCAACTTGATAATCCAGCCTTTGGAAGGTCTACAAATAAACGTCAGATGTGAAATACCACTTCCTAAGCTATATTCGAATTGGTCAGCAGATTCATCATTAGGATTATACTCCTCTCCGCTATTACTTTCAAATCCAAAAATAAGTAACCATTTCTCTGTTAATGGAATCGGTAGGCAGGCATCCGGATGCAAATCATTAATATATACCATATCTCCCAGATCATGAAGATGATACACATATTCTATGTTTTCATCCTTTTTATCCATTATATAATTTCCTATGCGTAATTCATTTGTTTCCATAAAGTAAACTTGTGTATAATCACAAAAATAGTGATGTATGAAGGCAATTCATAAATAGCAGTTGATGCCGGCAAGTGGAGCCGGAGTTTTGTATAAGTATAAAAATAGTATATTTAATGCATCAATTCATAAAAATGAAGCTAAAAGAGATTTCTTGATGTATGTTAAGGAAACTGCATTCAGGTTTATCTATTTTTGTACCCGAAAACAATAAACTTTTTAAACAGTTCAATAATATGAAAAAAATTAGCGTAATTGCATTAGTAGGAGTAGGATTGCTTGTAGCATCATGTAATAGTAAAGAAAAAACAGATACATCAGTAGCTACTGAGCAGGCTGTTGCAGAAAGCAAAGGAGAAATGTTGACAGTAGATGCTGCAACTTCTGTAGTAAACTGGAAAGCATTCCACAAAGGAGGATTTGCACCTCGTTGGGGAACTCTTAACGTAAAATCTGGTGACTTAAGCATCGAAGGAGGACAAGTAGTAGCAGGAAACTTCAATATCGACATGACCTCTATTAAAGTAGATCCGGCTTCTGTAACTGAAAAAGATAAGAAACCGGCAGATCTTGAAGCTCACTTAAAGAACCCTGATTTCTTTAATGTAGAGAAAAACCCTACTTCAGATTTTAAAATCACTAGTGTAGCAGACCTTAAAGAAGCACCTGCCGATGCAGTAGCTGGAGCTAATAAAACAGTAAGCGGAAACCTTACTTTACTAGGGAAAACAATGAACGTTACTTTCCCTGCGAAAGTAGACGTAGTAGACAATACAGCGGCTATCCAGGCTAAATTTACTGTAAACAGAACAGACTGGGGAATCAAATTCGGTACTTCTGAAGCAGATCCTGCTGAATGGATGATCAGCAAAGACATCGAGATCGCAATTGATGTAAAAGCTAAAAAATAATTTTTAGATTAATCAATAATCTATGAGCTGCTTCCTTTGGGAAGCAGCTTTTTTATTTTGATATAAAGCAGGTCATCATTAGAAGCAAATGTTTTTTTAAAGCAAAGTCTGAAATTTCAAATGTTTCATTTCAGGAAGCTAAGAAGTGCAACTTTTTAGATAAAGAAACTTCATGGATACATCCGCTTAGAAAGAATTAATAAAATCAAGTATAAATTAAATATTCGTGAATTCGTGGCGTTTATTTTTTTGCCACGAATTCACGAATACTTCCAGATAAAACTCAGAAATCTATGTCTCTATGTGGTTTAAAAATCTAACCACATAGAGACATAGGTTTTAGTGCTGTTGATTAATTATTATTTTCAGATTACGATGATTCTGTTATCCCTGGCTTTTAAAACTTATTTAATATATTTTAAGAAAATCATATCAATATGCAGTAATCGTTAAAATATCACTAAAAAGGTAAAATTTATATTTTAATAAAAATAAACCATTTAACGAATAATTTTTTATCAATATTAATAGTTTTTTTCAAAACATAGTGAGAAATATGTTTTACATTAAAATTGTATTTTGTTTATTGATATACAGTTGTTTATGTGTGTTTTGTTTGGCAATAATTTTGTAATATTATCGTTAGATTTTATGAAAATAAACGCTTCTGAGTATAACACTAAAAAACTAAAATGATGAAAAAGCATGTATATCCTCAAAGGGAGACTGATTCATCTTCCAATGACCTTTTGGCTCTTTTAGTTGAAATTTTAAATGTTCTTCAAAAGAAAGAGTCTGATCATTTTCCGTACTATGACAGTGCTGATGTCAAACGTCTGATGAATATTAGCGACAGTACTTTACATCGTATCAGGAAATCACAGAAAATTCCGCATGTCAAGATCGGAAATAAAATATTTTACCCAAAATCATTTTTCAATAATGCCTTCAAACCATGAAGGCTTTTTTTATGCTGTAAAGGCGTTGATAGATAAAATACTTTGACGTACTCCGTATTTCCTTCGGCTATTCTTCGGAACAATGATTCTTTTTCCGAAGCTGATTCGGAAAATTCTCGAAGGACTATCGAAGAAAAAAGGTTTTATGCTGTCAAAAAATGTCAAAACATATCAAAACCGATCACTATTTTCAGGAGTGATTGCTGATTGAATATTCCTTTATACATTCGTTCAGTTAACCAAAAAAAACACAGTAAAATGGCTAGAATAACAAAAGGAATCCTTGGTGGATTTTCAGGGAAAGTAGGAACAATTGTAGGAGCTAACTGGCGCGGAAAAGACATCATCCGAAGTGTGCCTACACCAAGCAACAGACCTCCCAGTGAAAAGCAGATGCTTCAGCAGACGAAATTTAAGCTTGTCATAGGTTTCTTACGTCCTCTGGGTTTCATTCAGAAGAAGTATTTCGGGGTAAATAGCGGTTCGAAATCCAGAATTAATCTGGCGGTATCTTATACCATTAGTGAAGCTGTCCAGATGGTAGCAGATGCTCCGGAACTGATCTACAACAAGGTTTTGATTACCAAAGGAGATCTTACAGGCTTTCAGAATGTAGTCGCAGTTCCCCAGGCTGGAAATAAAATAAAACTGACCTGGGAAGACAATAGCGTTCAGGGAAATGCAAAAGGTACAGATAAGGTGACGGTAATCTGTTACAGCAAGGAACTTGACTCATTTGCAATTTTTGAAACGGTTGCTGACAGAAGTGCCTTAACTACCGAGGTGACTTTACCTGCTTATTATGCAACGAAAGACATGCAGGTCTGGGCATATCTGAATGCTCTGGATGAAAGTATCGTATGCAACAGTTCTTATCTCGGAACATTGAAGCTGATTTAATCCTGATCTCCACCTGAAAGGGTGGAGATTTTTAAATAAATACCATTTAAATCATCTTCAGATATGACAATAATAATCTTTTGAAAATTTTTTAGATACTTCTCATCATAAATATTTTCTAAAGATATGGGTGGAGATTTAAAAATTTTACTACGTATTAGAGAGCTGATAATACGTTTTTAATGAGTTGTCGTACAAGTACGACACTTTTAAAAAATTATCAAAAAATTAGAATTAAAGCAAATTAATATTTCTAAATTTCAGGGATTATTATCAAAAAACACATACTACAAGATGAAAAAAAATAACCCTAATCCGGGGAACCTTTTGCGGGGAATTATCTCCTCTGTGAAAGAGGACATCTATTATGTAAAACAAGGAGAAACACTGGAAAGCATTTCATGGGATTTGACTCTTGAAAATCCTAAATACCTTCGTGAATATCATAACTTAAGATGTAGTTACTTAGATTTTATTCCTGAAGATGGAGCTTTAAGGTTTTTGCAGAAACTCCATGTACCTAACTCAGACGAAATAGTAAAGCTCAATGAGCAAATACGAAAATCCGGAGAAAGTTTATGTTGTCTGCTTCCAACGGGGAAAACCTCTTTCAATATAAAGCTAATCGATGGGAATTATCAGGTGAAGCAAACTGAAAGTGATGAAGGAATTCAAAAAAGTGAATATTCATATGGGCTACACTTTAAATATATAAAGGAGGATGAAAAAGGACATTATGTAGAATTCACCATGAACAATTTCAAAAAAAATGAAGAGGAGCCAGAGGAGAAAATAAATAATCTGGCATCCGATTTTGTAAAAATAGTTTATCCTGTAACATTGATTATAGACAAATCCGGAAATTTTGTTGCAGCACAGCCTATTAAAGATAGTAAAGATATTATTGGTGATCTTGAAGCATTAAAGCAATATTATGCTGGTGTTTATGCCATTTCTCATATTGATAGGATGAAAAACAAAATGAATGATCCACAGGTGATCTATAATAGCCTCAAAGGAACATTGCCCTTCCAATTCATTTTCAATCAATTTTATAAAGCAAATTATCATTCAAAAGATACTGCGGCTCCATATCGTGATAAATTTTCATGGCTGGCTCTGGCTACTCCTGTGAGGCTGGAAATGATTCATCAAATCTTACCACAAAACAGTTCTGATGTAATAGAAATTTTACAAACAGGGAAATCTGTAGATTACCGCACTGTTTCAGAACTGTATTATACAGACTTTGAGTATGACAGGCAAATAATGCCTCATTCAAAATCAGTAAAGGCTAATCATTCAGCTGCCTATACACTGGATTTCAAGGACTTCTCTATTCAAAAAATAAAAGCCAGATTTGATATCCGGATTGCCGATTATGAAAAGACAATGACTTTTGAATTGGAAAAGCTAGTCAGCTAATTATTCTTTTTTTAACCATCAAACACAATGATATGTCAGAAAATTATTCAGAACACAGTGACAAGCACTTTGTCATTCAAAAAGGCAAGGCTCAATGCAATCAAGGTGACCAGTTCCCACAATTTAAAGTAACGTCACACCAGAAACATTATTGGAATAATAAAGAAGGACAAGCGGACTACCTAGCCGTAACGGAAGACGATCTGCAATTCAATCCTCCCGGACCTAGTTTTGGACAATGTAAACTGAAACCCACATCAGGGGGCTATTTACCGTGTGCGTTTGCTCCAGCTGGTAAATGGCAGAAAACTTATGAAAAAACAAAGGTCATGAATAAAAGCTGCCTTTCTGAAATTTCTGAGTTGATGTGCAGTGTTGGAGGAAAAATCACCGTAAAAGAACACGGACAAACATCCACTATGAATAAGCAAAGTATAACAACAGCTGATCCAAAAACCTATAATATTATTAATCCATTTATGAATTTTGAGGAGTCCCAAAGTGAGCTGGAAGGTCCTGAACAGATTTATGAATAAAATGTCTATCAATACTAACGGCTATGGCAAAATTAACGATTAGAGGTAATATAAAACCTATTGTTGGAAATACGGAGGCTTATTCACTTTCGGTATTTGAGAATGTAATGACATCCAATCCTTTTTCATTCCCACCTCCTAAGGTAAAATGGGATCTCTATGTGCAAGACAGAAACGGATGGCGAATTGCAAAGGGAAATATAAAGGAGGGAGAAAATATAACCTATAAATTCACGGCTAAAAGTCTTAAATATAAAGCTTTAAAAATTGAGGTTGTAAGAGGAAAAGATAAAGGAGAGCTCTATATAAAACCGCAGGAAGCAGAAGATCCTAAAATAATAAGTGTTGAACTGCAAGACATTAATTCTGAACGATTACCAAAAGGTAAGCTATTACACTATACTGATACCATAATTGCTAAAGCTCACTGTGTGGGAATGTTTGGATATAAAGTGGCATTTACCCTTTGGGAAGATGATGCAATAGGAAAAGGGCATGATCCTATTGTAAATATGATGAATAAGATCAATCAGATTCCTCTCATTGGAGAAGTGAATCATGAAGGAGTTGCCAAAGTTTATTTCAGGCTGCCCGCTTATACTATGGCTGTTCAAATTGCCAATGCCGGAGTCGCAAAAGGAGACAAAAGCGAGGGCAAAACCCATGAATATTACGTAACTGCCGAAGTAGTTTCCAAGCATATTGTAAAGGCTAGCCCTAATGTAAATGTTGCCAACCCGTCTCATATTCCAGCTCCGCCTAAGAAAACTAAACCAGTGGATAATACTCCGCCACACAGGAAACCGCCGGTTGCTCCTGAACCTCATAAACCAAAACCTAATAAGCCGAAACCCAAAGAGGAAACAGCAAAATATCCTCAAACTTCTGCGGCAAAGAAACAGACAGATCCTGAAGGGAAAATAGTAAATGCAGAGTTTACAGATGGTAGAGGTAAAACTCTAAAAAATGCCAAGACCGGAGATACAGTCTCTATTAAAATAACTTCTCAGGGGATGAGGGGTAAAAATGTAATCGTAAGAATTTGGGAAGAAGACTTATCACGATACAGCAATGATCTTATCTATGAAGTATCTGCAACATTGGCTCATGACACTTCTAATTTCATTAATTATGTTACTCTTACAAAAGAGATGTATAATAAAAGTAATGATTTTGGAGATGGAAATGAACGGGAGTATTTTATAGAGGTTGAACATCTCAATACTTCTGTGACTTCTCAGGTTATCCCTATAAGTTCAGATGCTGAACCGGTAAAAGTAGATCCGAATGATTCGCCTGCGATTATTAAGGAAACGAATTCACAAAATAAAAATTGTGGAGGTAAATATTGTATTGATAAAAATTCCCCTCCAAGCGAACTTATTAGAGAAATTAATATTCGTTTGGCAGGTTTTGGTGGAAATGTGCCAACGGATAAATTTACAGACAGAACCGAAAGAATGATTAAACAGTTCCAGAGAGACTATATGAAAGTTCCTGAAACAGGAAAAGTTTGTGGAAATGTTCTAAAGGCTATTGATGAATATTGTGATAAGTGGGCTGAAAAAGTTATTAATTATAAATGTTTATGCCACGCGTCTGATTCAAGAGTTAGACAAGTTGACAGATGTCCGGGTTATGGAAAAGGATTAAAGAATGAACATCCTGGAATTCACCGCTCACTTTTGTGGGGTGTGAGTTCATTAAAATTTTATTTGTCTTTACAAAATTCATTTAAGTATAGAAGAACTTCTGCGGGATATAGATGTGTGGCTCATAACAAATCTATTCCAAGATCCTCTACAAATCACATGGGTAAAGCAGTAGATATACAATTCAATGAAGGGAGTTATGAAATTTCAGGTAAAGTAGAACGTAATCTAAAACCTTTAAGAGGTATTAGAGATAAACTCTATATCAAATATTTGAAGGCAGAAGAGGGTTGGTCTATTCCTTCAAAAAAGAATAATTACAGATTAGAGCCCATTGGAACAGGAAAAGATGAATCATACAGTTGGATTCACATGGATGTTTCTTTATTTGAGGCGGATTACCTAAAAAATAGTTATTTTACAAAAGAACAAAATTTGGTAGTTGGTAAATCAATTGTAGCTATGGCAGAAGAGTTAGGATACAAAGATCTCTGTAGTTGCATGGGAGGAGGCTTATCGTCGTCACAAAAAGAAACTAAAAAAGAAGAGAAAAAAGGCAAATGGTCTCATACAGAATTTGCAAACCTGATTGCACAAGAAGAATCAAATGATAATTACAATATATGTAACCAAACCAAAGGAGAATTAAAAATCATATATAATGTAAAAATAACTGAGCTTACCATAAAAGAAATTCAGAAAAAACAGAAAGATAGAGATATTTTTGCTGTAGGAAGGTATCAAATGGTTCCTGATACTATAAAAGGTGCTGTTGCCAGTCTGGGGTTAAATGTTAACGAAAAGCTTGATAAGGAGATGCAGGATAAAATTTTTGATGAGTATCTTATCAAAGTTAAGAGGCCAAAAGTCATAGCTTATCTTGAAGGAAATGGCTCTGTTGAAGATGCGATCTATGTTTTAGCACAAGAATGGGCCAGTATCGGTGTTGAAAAAGGTAAACCTATAAGTGATAAAGTGGTAAAAAAGAAAGGCAAAGTTATATCAAGAACTAAAAGAATTGCAAAAGGAGGAGAATCATATTACGCCGATGATGGCCTAAATAAATCACATATCACGCCAGAACAAATAAAAACAGCTATAATAAATTCAAAAAATGCGAACAAATAAAATCATTTTCTTAAACATCCTGATGGTGCTATTGATAGGATGTAAAAAAGAAGCAAATGCACAAAATAGGAATTTCTTAGATACAGCCAAAACTAAAAAAAATGAGGTGTCTAAATCTAAAACTAATTATTTAAAAAATCTTCAATATAAATCATTTGTAGTGAGTTGTGGAGGGGGGTGTGCAATGACTTATATAGCAGATAATGTCGAAAAAGAAAGTTCTTTTTTTAAAGTTAAGTTTAAAGTTGAAATGTATACTAATGAACAGTTATCAGACACTTTTAATGAAACTTATTTATTTTTCTATGATCAGTCAGGTAAAATCAGTAAGATTATATTAGAAGGTACAAAAAATAATGCTTTAGAAACTCTACCTAGTGGAGCTCGTAGATCGTTTATAGAATTCAGTCAAAATTTAATTAAAGCTATTTCACCAGATAATCAAAATAAGTCAGAAGAAAATAAATTTATTGTGGAAAAGAATCCCCAAAAAGTAAATTTACCATTTAGTTTTTATGAATATTTTAATGATGATTATTCTGAGAGCAAATATCCAAATTATGAACTCAAACCCTTTTTAATAGAATTTTTGAAGAACAATAGTTATGATGCTGAAACTTATAAAGGTCTTGTGATACGTTCCGATGAAAATTTTTTATACCTACTTATTTCAATACTTCGAGGTGATTCAGAATATTTTGTCTTAGTAACAATCAAAAATAATGTAATTATTGATTACAAAGAGATAGGTTTAATAGGTGACGAAAACCCTACCACTTTTAAAATATCATCAAATTTTATTATTGAACAATACAATGGGAATGGTCCTAACCTCAAAGCTTTTGAAAAATTCAAAGTTAATGAAACAGGTAAAATAGTCAAAGAATAAAGGCACTGTCCAGAATTTTGTATACATAGAAAATAAATTCAAAAATTGCAAACAAATAGAATATTTAATTTAGTTTTAATCATCCCGCTTTTTATGGTTGGATGCAAAAAGAATATAATATCAAAGTCACAATATATTAATGATAAAATTGAAAAAGAAAATGTCTATCGTAATAGCGACACAATTAATATCCCAGAACAAAACAACTTAAAATTATCCCTTGTTTTAAGTTGTGGATCGGGCTGTGCAATGACTTATAATGCAACAAAAATCACACAGACTGGATTAAATATAAAAGTCACATTTACAGTAGATATGTATATTGATGAGGCTGAGTCTGACACTTATTATGAAACCTATATTTTTTCCTACGACGATGCATATAGACTCAAAAAAATAGTTAAAGTAGGTGATGAAAAAGAAAGTTTTTTAGAAACCCAATCTGATGATAATCAAAAATCTTTTACAGATTTTGCTAAAGAATTAGTTAAAAAAAAAATTCCCATCATTCCTCATGAAAATTGTTTTAAAGAAACTTCCGTAAAATTACCGTACAGCACATCAATTAATTATAAATCGGTAAAATATAATTATTTAAAATGCAATGATATTAAAGGTCTACAAAAGTTGGCATGCGAAAAAGAAAACATAAGATATATCCCACTACCAACTAAAAATGATATAAATATTATATTAATGCCACAAGATTGTGGAGACTTTTCATATAGGTTTTATTTAGTAACGATCAAAAACAATTCTGTAATTGGAAATCTATATGTTGAGGGTGAATGGCAAGAACCCGAAGATGATTCTAGTAAAGAGGTTACAACTTTTTCATTAGATAGTAAGTATAATTTGCAAGTTAAAACTAAGACTAATACATCTGTTATTATAAAAAATTATATAATTTCAAGCAATGGAGAGATAGCCGAGAAATAAATTTTACATGTAGTAAATAAACTAATTTATTGTATAAAATTTAAACAGATTTAATGATAAAAATAATAAGTATTTCATTGTTAATATTGAGTCTAAATTCATGTAAGTGGCAAAATAAAAAAAACGACTTCTCTTACTTTGAGAAAAATGGCGATTATTTTACTAGAGATATTGATATCAATGAGTATGGTTTCAAAGATAAAGTTGTTTCTAGTAAAAGAAATATAGGTGATTATTTAATATTTTTTTAGGGAATGGGAATAAAAAACACAAATAGAAGTATTCTATTATTAATAATATTATTCTTTTACAGCTGTAAAGGACAAAAAGAGGAAAAAAACAGTATTTCTGTAATACAAAATATCAAGGCAAATAATTCATATTTTCAGCTACAAAAAGCAATAAAAAATGATGAAACAGTTTTTCAATATAGAGATCTTAAATTTGAATTAAAATCAAAGGAAGGAGAATCTAATTTATTAATCAACAATGAAGAGTTTTTTATAAAATTAACTTTGGACAGTCCAGATTTTAATATATGGTATTATAAAAATAATATTGATAAAATAATTTTATTAGAAGGTAATGATTATTATAGTTCTGTTTTTTATGCTTATCACTTAACTAATAATAAACTTTTTTATTTAGGTAATTTTACAATAGATCAGCCTAACGTTGAAAATGAAAAACCTTATAAAAAAGAGTTCAAAATTAATATTGATAAAGATAAAGTAATTATTCAAACTTTATTAAATGGAAGTCCTTCGATAAAAAAAACATTTAATGATCAAATAAATCAAGTTCAAAAAGAAAATACAGATATTTTAATTTCTTCAATTTATAAAAGAAATGTCCAATGGAGTAATCACTGCGAAAATGCTTCTGAAAAAGACAATATAATGCTCTATTCACCAGATGAAATAAGTTTCAACATAACCTCAATAAATTTTATTTGTGGAGCAACTTCTAAGCAAATAAATAATAATACAATAGAAATATATTTAAAAGATTCGGGAACGGATTACGCTCCTAATGGAGAAGTATATTCAAATAATAATGTCCCTAAGGGAATTAATTTTGATGATTGTTCGTTAGATATACCAATTGCACGTGTAAAAATAATAAGTGAAGATTCTATCGAATTTCAATGGTTAGGATTCTATAATAGAAAAACTAATAAGAGAGAGTATATTAAGAATCCTTTTGATAATAATAAGAATATAGTGGTCCTTGCTCCTTGCTCAGAAAATTAAAGAAGGATATATTCATAGAAGCAGGTACCGAAATTATTTAATCTAATATTTAAAACATTATACATGTAAAAAATAATAAAAGAAAAATAAATTTATGCGAAATTATATTGCACTTATAACAATATTAGTTTTTTTATCATGCACAAAAAATAATATAAAAGTAAATGAAACTTGTAACACGATAAAAGAAACAACACGACAATTAAAATTCCGACCGTTAGGAAATAAAAATTTATCATTATTTAATTTTCCCAAACATTGGACTGTTCAAGTATTTGATGAAGGAGAGTCAATGACAAGAGAAGATTCACTTCATAAAAAAAATATGGAACAAGTGGATTTTTTTGATGATATAAAGGGAAAAAGTATTAAAGCTAATACATATAAAAAAGCACTCTTAGATAATGATAAAAAAGAAAAGATAGATTCTTTATTTTTAATTGACTCATATTCAATTTTAAATAAACAGATTGTTTATTTAAAATATTATAAAACTATTAATGATTCAAATTATGATTTTTCTCCTTCTGAAAAAAAAATTGATGTTTTAATATATGATCAAAATAATTTAATAAAAAGATTAAATGTATATTCTAGTAAGAATTATCCATCTATTGTTGAAAAAAAAATTGGTTATTTAGATGAATTAGGAATGTTGTTTATGAAAACTTTTGAGATAGATGAAGAAGGTGTAACTTCTACTACCAATAAAACAATAAATTGTAAGGAATATCTAAAATAAAATGCTAAAAAAAATACTTATTAATTTTCTGTAGTTTGATAATATTTATTTCAGGGCAGACATTACACACTTCTGACAAATCGGTAAACTTCCCTGTTTTGGTAAACTTCCCTGTTTTGGTAAACTTCCCTGTTTTTCAGACAAATTAAAATTATTAAATTTAGTTTGTTAAACATTATGAAAAAGAGCAAATTTTCAGAACATCAGATTATCCATATTCTGAAAGAATATGAATCTGGGAAAGCGACAAAAGACATTTGTCGTGAGTATTGTATTTCTGCTCCTACTTTCTACCAATGGAAGCAGAAGTATGGAGGAATGGATGCGCAACACCTTAAGGAGCTTAAAGCTTTACAGGCAGAAAATGCCCGTCTAAAGCGGATGTTTGCTGATCTGAGTCTGGACCATCGTATCTTAAAAGATATCATAGAAAAAAAGCTTTAAAGCTCTGTGAACGAAAGGAGCTGGCTGAAGGGGTAATTAGTGAAACAGGAATCAGTGTTCACAGAGCCTGTAAGATTGTGTGCATGAGCCGTAGCATGTATTATTATGGGAATAAAAAAGATGATCAGGCAGTTGTTCAAAATTACTGGATTTAGCAGAAAGATACCCAACAAGGGGATTCGAAACCTATTATGGCAAGATACGTTTGGAAGGTTTGCTTTGGAACAGAAAAAGAGTACTTCGCGTTTATCGGAATATGAACTTGAAACTAAGGGTTAAGCGTAAACGTCGTATTCCAAAACGAATTAAGGAGAAGCTGATGGTTCCAGGTAGAATCAATGAGACATGGTCAATTGATTTTATGAGTGATGCTTTGTCTAATGGGCGGAGGTTTAGACTACTGAATGTCATTGATGGTTACAATAGGGAATCATTGATCAACGAGGCTTTTTATTCAATTCCTGGAGTCAGATTAGTACAAAAGCTAAAGGAATTAATCGTACACAGACCTAAGCCAAAGAATATAAGGACTGATAACGGTCCAGAATTTCTTTCCAAAGTTTTTGTAGATTTCTGCAAGGTTAATGATATTGAACTTCAATATATCCAACCTGGAAAACCTGCCCAAAATGCATATATTGAACACTTAAACCATACATTTAGAGAAGACGTTTTGGATGCATATCTATTCGGATCTATAATGGAAGTAAATGCAATTGCTTATGAGTGGCAAATCGATTACAACAGTAATCATCCGCACACATCTTTAAATGGACTTAGTCCTTGGCTATATGCTAAAGAATCTTTAGTCAATTAGAATGGATTTTATATTTATTAACTGTTTGAAAAAAGGTAAGTCTTCACATTGAAGAAAATAAAATAATCCACAATAGTCAATGTAAAGATTTCATAGACTGAAAAAATTATCACTTAAAAAGCCGCAAGATATTAATTGAATCAATAGTGTTCACCTTATAAAAGAGATATATAACAAAAGTAATGTAGATATTAATCTTTTATTTTTTAACTTTCAAATTTTAGTATTAAACAAATGAAAGTTATGTAAAAATATTTTTAAAATCTGAGTATTAACTTACTATTTAATCAATTCAAAAACTCCGCCCCCTTCACTCTTACACAATACTCACTTCCCAGATATAAAGGGTTCCCATGCTTTTCAGACCAGAAACCATCCAGGATATCTTTACTTAGGCAGCGGTATACGACAACGCCTTTATAGATGTTATGGTCATCACCTTCATAATGGAAGTTGAGCACCAGAATTTGGTTTTTATAGAAACCTGTTCCGTTCTGGATATGATCACCAATCATCCATTGTGCTATAATGCGGTTGTTTTCATCCACGGATAAAGTCAATATTCCCTGATAGGAAAATTGGTCAGATTCCTCTTGGTTGCTTCCTTTGATTGAATAAGTTCCAGCCAGATCATGTACGGTCATTGATTGAATTTTTTGAATGGCAAATTTAAAAAATCTTATTTTGATGGCATTACAAATATTTTGTCCAGGACTTTAGAGCATTGCTTTCCTGTATATCAATTAAACTTTATACTTTTGCAGCAAATTAATGTAAGAATGCTTCCTTTTCTGTTGATCGCCAACCTGATTACATTCGGAGTCTTTGGATTCGATAAACTGCAAGCCAAGAGACAACAATGGAGAATTTCAGAGAATGCCCTTCTGGGACTTTCTCTTATCGGTATTGTGGGAGCGGCTTCCGGAATGATCCTTTTCAATCATAAAACTTCCAAAAAGTCTTTTCTGGTGAAGTTTTTCATTGTCGCTTTAATAGATGTTGTATTGCTTTACAGGCTGATAAGACATTAGTCTGGATTGATTTTATTTCCCTAATTATTAGCTTTTTCAATAGAGATTTATGTAAATTTCTCATTATGAAATTGTTAAATATTACATAATCTTTTTAATTAATTCATTTAAAATCACTATTTTTGCACCCGTAAAAATCCTATATGCAAAACATTAGAAATATTGCGATTATCGCACACGTTGACCACGGGAAGACGACTTTGGTTGACAAGATCATCCACGCAACTAACATTTTCAGAGAAAATCAGGAGAGTGGAGAATTAATTATGGATAACAATGATCTTGAAAGAGAAAGAGGGATCACCATCTTATCCAAGAATATTTCTGTTACCTATAAAGACACAAAAATTAACGTAATCGATACTCCTGGTCACGCCGATTTCGGTGGAGAAGTAGAAAGAGTATTAAAAATGGCTGATGGGGTTATTTTGTTAGTGGATGCGTTCGAAGGACCAATGCCACAGACAAGATTCGTACTTCAGAAAGCTTTAGAATTAGGGTTGAGACCATTAGTGGTTATCAATAAAGTAGATAAACCAAACTGTCGTCCGGACGAAGTTCACGACCAGGTATTTGATTTATTCTTCAACCTTGAAGCTACTGAAGAGCAGTTAGATTTCCCAACATTCTACGGTTCTTCTAAGCAAGGTTGGTTCAACACTTCATTAGAGCAGACTGAAGATATTTTACCATTATTAGATGGTATCCTGGAACACGTACCAGCTCCGAAAGTAACTGAAGGTAACCTTCAGATGCAGATTACTTCTCTTGATTTCTCTTCTTTCTTAGGAAGAATTGCTATCGGAAAAGTAACAAGAGGAGAGATCAAAGAATCTCAGTGGATTGGTCTTGCACAGGCAGACGGTAAAGTTTTGAAAGGTAAAGTAAAAGAACTTTACGTTTTCGAAGGTCTAGGAAAGAAAAAAGTAACTGAAGTACAGGCAGGTGATATCTGTGCTGTAGTAGGTTTCGATGCATTCCAGATCGGTGATTCATTTGTAGATCTTGAAAACCCTGAACCATTGGAAAGAACTGCTATTGATGAGCCTACATTGAACATGACGTTCTCTATCAACAATTCACCTTTCTTCGGTAAAGACGGTAAATATGTTACTTCAAACCACCTTAAAGAAAGATTAACTAAAGAATTAGAGAAAAACTTAGCATTAAGAGTTCAACAGACTGATGATGCGAACACTTTCCTAGTATTCGGTAGAGGTATTCTTCACTTATCTGTTTTGATCGAAACAATGAGAAGAGAAGGGTACGAAATGACTATCGGACAGCCACAGGTTATCCTAAGAGAAATTGACGGAGTAAGCTGTGAGCCTTACGAATCTTTAGTAGTAGACGTTCCTGAAGAATATGCATCAAGAGTTATCGACTTGGCAACTCAGAGAAAAGGTGACCTTCACATAATGGAAACTAAAGGAGAAATGCAGCATATGGAATTCGAAATTCCTTCAAGAGGATTGATCGGATTACGTTCTCAGATGTTGACAGCTACTGCAGGTGAAGCTATTATGGCACACCGTTTCACAGAATACAAGCCTTTCAAAGGAGCTATTCCTGGAAGAAACAATGGAGTATTGATCAGCAAAACTACAGGTCCTGCTACAGAATATTCAATTGCTAAACTACAGGATAGAGGTAAGTTCTTCGTAGATCCGGGTGAGGAAATCTACACTGGGATGATCATTGGTGAACAAAACAAACCTGGAGACTTGGTAGTAAACATCGTAGAAGCAAAACAGCTGAACAACATGAGAGCTTCCGGAAAAGATAAAGATACAGGTGTAGCACCAAAAATCTTATTCTCACTGGAAGAATGTATGGAATATATCCAGGCTGATGAAGCAATCGAGGTAACTCCAAACTTTATCAGAATGAGAAAGAAAGTACTTTCAGAAGAAGAAAGAAAAAGATTGGAAAGATCTGCGAAAGCGTAATCGTTTCGAATCAAAAATCATATCATATAGAAAAGCCTCGAATTTTTCGGGGCTTTTTTTCTAAGGAATAGGAAAAATTGTTTATTTTTTCAAGACGAAATCCGAAATAGTAAAATATAAATTAAAGTAGTTTTGCGACTATGAGAATGAATAAATTAAAACTTATCGTTTTATTGGGAGTGTTTGCATCATACAGTACTTCATGTTCCGTTCAGAACAATGTTACAAAGACCCCACCTGTAAAAAATACACCTAAACCCAACAATAATACCAATCCGCCAAAGCAACCTGTAACAGGTACTAAACCTACGCCTGGGGCTTCTACAGATGACAATTTCAGAACCACTCTTCCAGAAATCAAAAGAGAATTCCGTGGAGCATGGATCGCAAGTGTAGCGAATATCAACTGGCCTTCGAGAAATGATCTTACCGTAGATCAGCAGAAAGCAGAAGCTATCAATATGCTGGAAACACTGAAAAATAATAACTTCAATGCCGCTATTTTCCAGATCAGACCCTCAGCAGATGCTTTATATACAAGTAATATTGAGCCTTGGTCTTATTTCCTGACAGGAGAGACAGGAACAGCACCTTACCCTAACTATGACCCGCTTCAGTTTTGGATTGAAGAAGCACATAAAAGAGGCTTGGAACTTCATGTCTGGCTAAACCCTTACCGTGCTCATCATAGTAATGGAGGTGCCGTAAATAAACTGTCGATGGTTAATAAGCTTTCCGACATTGTTGTAAGACTAAAGAACGGAATGTATTGGTTTGATCCGGCAAATCCTAAAACGCAGGGGCACGTTTCCAATGTAGTAAAGGATATTGTAAAAAGATATGATATCGATGCTATTCATTTCGATGACTACTTCTATCCGTATGCGACATACAACAAAGGAGCAGACTTTCCAGATAATGCAACGTGGAACGCTTATGTAAGCAGTGGTGGAACATTGTCAAGAGCAGACTGGAGAAGAGATAATGTGAACAAATTTGTAGAACGTATCTACAAAGAAATTCATGCAGAAAAAAATAATGTGAAATTCGGAATCAGCCCATTTGGAATCTGGAAACCCGGTTATCCGGCAGGAGTTGTAGGATCTTCACAATATGATGAGCTTTACGCTGATGCAAAGTTATGGTTGAATAAAGGCTGGGTAGATTATTTCTCACCACAATTATATTGGCCTATTGATTCTAAAGGACAAGCTTTTGAATCTTTATTAAACTGGTGGCAGTCTGAAAATACGATGAAACGTCACTTATGGCCTGGTTTAAATACAGTGGAAATCAGAGTCTCTGACCGTCCTACAGAAATTAAAAACCAAATTGAAATCTCCAGAAAAGTTTTGAAAAATGACGCAGGAGAAATTCACTGGAGTATAGCAGGGCTTACAAAAAATCCCGGAATGCTTCCAACATTGAAAAACGGACCATACGCTGAAAAAGCGTTGACTCCAAAATCTCCATGGATAAAAGCTGTACCATTACAAACGCCTACCTTGTTTGCTACGGACAATGGAAGCTTTGTACAGACAAGCTGGAGTACAAAGAATGCAGCAGATGTTTTCCAATGGGTACTTTTCACACAGTATAATGGAGTTTGGGATACCGAAATTCTAACGCTGGATACCCTTTCAAAAGACATTCCTAAGTTTAAAGATGGAAAGAAACTAAGTGGAGTAGCCATCAAAGCAATTGACAGACTTGGAAATGAAAGCGATTATATGGCTAAGAAAATTAAATAAAAAGCTAAAAACAAGAGCATAATTATAGATGCTGCCGTTTTATAGATACAAAAAGGTTCAACTTTCGTTGAACCTTTTTTATGAACAAGTATATCACTAGATAGAAGATATTGTCTACATATATTTCATATGAGTTCAAAATCTAAATATCTCCTCCAGCTTATTAAAATTGATTTCTTTTTTAGCCACTAATGCACGAATTAATAAAAAAATAACTTAAGTGTTAAAAAACATACATAATCATCTCACATAAAACAATCCCTACTTTTTAGAATAACTATAAATTATGAATTTAAAATGAAGATAATCAGGGTGATATGATTTTGTGGTATCTGTTTTTATACACAATAATACCCTTATCGGAACCATTTTTGCATGACTACTCCCATAATCACCAAAATATAACATTATGAATACTAACAGACTTTCCGCAAATGTGGAAAAAGCACTTAGTGACCAGATGAATAAGGAAATTCATGCATCACACGTTTTTCTATCGTATGGAATTTGGGCAGACGACAAAGGCTATCAGGGAATTGCCAATTTTCTTTACCGACATGCCCAGGAAGAAAGAAACCATTCCATCAAGTTTATGGAATATATTTTAAACAGAGGCGGAAAACCTAAAGTAGAAGCAATACCGGCTCCACCAGCCGATCCGGAATCATTAACAGCTTGTTTTGACGGTGTTTTCAAACATGAAGTAGACAACACAACAGCAATTTATAAAATCGTAGATCTTTCTATGGAGGAAAAAGACTGGGCAACCTGGAATTTTATGCAATGGTTTGTACAGGAACAGATAGAAGAAGAAACACTTGCTCAGAACCTTATAGATAAATTAAAAATTGCAGGGGGAGACAGAGCTACTGATGAATCTTTATTCACTTTGGATAAAACATTACAGGAAGCTCCGAACAATGTGCCATTAGCACAGGACGCCACAGGAGATAATCCGTAAAATATACATTGAAAAATTTAAACTATTTGAAAATCTGTCAGAACAACTGGCAGATTTTTTTATTATGAAACTCCCTCAAAAATCACTATCTTTGCAAACTCGTAATTCAAGGTTCGGTATTCAATATTTAAGTTGTAGAACCTTTGACTTACATCTAAACCTTAAACTTTGAATTTTACAATATGAAATGTGGAATTGTAGGCCTGCCGAATGTAGGTAAATCAACTCTTTTTAACTGTTTGAGTAATGCAAAAGCTCAGTCAGCAAACTATCCTTTCTGTACTATTGAACCGAACCTTGGAACGGTTTCTGTACCAGATCAGAGATTGTTTGAATTGGAGAAAATCGTAAAACCGGAAAGAGTTTTACCGGCAGTAGTTGAAATCGTTGACATTGCAGGCCTTGTAAAAGGTGCCAGCAAAGGAGAAGGATTAGGAAATCAGTTCCTTGCTAATATCCGTGAGTGTGAGGCGATTATCCACGTTTTAAGATGTTTTGATAACGGAAATATCGTTCACGTAGAAGGTTCAGTAGACCCGTTAAGAGACAAAGAAATCATTGATATTGAGCTACAGCTGAAAGACCTTGAAACAGTAGGAAAAGCAGTTGAAAAAGCGAAGAAATTCATCAAATCCGGTAAAAAAGAAGACATCCTTACTTACGAAACACTTCAAAACTTACAGAAGTTTCTTGAAGACGGTAAGAATGCAAGAGAATTTGCAGTAGATGATTTTACAAAATCAATCATTGGTGAAGTTCAGCTTTTAACAAATAAACCAGTACTTTACGTTTGTAATGTAGATGAAAACTCTATTAAAAACGGAAACGACTGGATCGCTAAAATTGAGGAAATGGCTAAAAATGAAGGCGCTGAAGTTGTTGTATTAGCTGCTCAGATTGAAGCTGATATCAATGAACTTGAGACTTTTGAAGAAAGAGAAATTTTCCTTGACGAATTAGGGCTTACAGAACCGGGAGTAAACCGTTTGATCAGAAAAGCTTATGATCTTTTAAAACTTCAGACTTACTTCACAGCTGGAGTAAAAGAAGTAAGAGCATGGACAATCGGACAGGGATGGACAGCTCCTCAAGCTGCTGGGGTGATCCACACAGACTTTGAAAAAGGATTCATCCGTGCAGAAGTAATCAAGTATAATGATTATGTAACGTATGGATCTGAAGTAAAAGTAAAAGAAGCCGGAAAACTTTCAGTAGAAGGTAAGGAATATATCGTTCAGGATGGTGACATCATGCACTTCAGATTCAACGTATAAGAAAAAATATTAAAGTTAGTTTATAAAAAAGCGCTTCCATGAATTTGGGGGCGTTTTTTGCGATTAAACTTGTATGCTGAAAGAAAAACACTCCCGATGCCGGGAGTGCTTAGGCTGTAATTTTAGATTTTATTTTAATTCCATGGATCTACAGGTTCCAAAACAAATCTGCATACTGTTTCTGCACATTGCGGTCCTGTTGCCATACATTCTTTTGTCAAGGGATTCATGCATCTCATGAGTCCTCCAGTAATAGATCTTAATGCTCTTTTGTCAAGCTTTTTTCCTTTGTTTAAATTCTGATTTTTCATGGATTTCTAGTTTTAAAATGTTAAAATAAATAGATATGTTTTAGTAACTATTAAAATGGAAATGGCGGTTCAAGTACATATCTGCACTGTCTTTCCGCGCATCGTATTCCTGTTTCTCTGCAAAGTCCCGTTTCATGATCAATACACATCAGTAATCCTCCTTTGATGGTTTTTAACTCCTTTTTATTGAGCTTTTTACCATTGTTTAATCTTTGGTTTTTCATAGTGTTGTATTTTAATGATTTGAATATGAGTGATTATTCTATAATAATAGGTGCCGGTCTGCATTCCTTTTGTCCGCAGACAGGAGAAATAATAGTGCAGCCGTTTGGATAAGGAGACTCACACGGCTCATAAGGAATTGGGCAAGGCACCGGTTCCATACAGTTTAATAATCCACCGGTAATGAATCTTAATTCTTTTTTATTTAATTTTTTTCCGTTTTTCATAATATAGTTTTATTAAAATTAGTCTTGAGTAATTTGTGGTCTGCACTCTATCTGTGCACAGCCTATGGAAATAATAGAGCATCCTGTGTTAGGTTCACAAGGAGGATCGTTACAGATTACCGGCTTGTAGCAGTCGAGCTTTCCACCCTGTATTATTTTTAGCTCCTTTTTATTCAGTTTTTTACCGTTTTTCGTGACATTTAATTTTCATGGGCTATTAAATTTCCTCTATCGGAGCTTGCGGTCTGCATACTTTTTGAGCACAAGCCATAGAAATGGTGCTGCAGTTTCTGACATCTCCCGGCGGGTAAATTTCACATGGTGGATCTGTACAAAGAATAGGTTCCATGCAGTTAAGCATTCCTCCCTGGATGGTTTTCAGTTGTTTTTTGTTTAACCTTTTACCGCTTGTTAAAAATTTGTGATTCATGTTTTTGATTTTTAATAAGTTAGTTAAATACTAAAGTAGTAAAAATAATAATATGTATATCACTTATTATGGAAAAAATGAAATAAATATTGAATTAGTCTCAAGAATTAAGTAGTATTGTTCGTTTTTAATTAATAAATTTAATGAAAGGCTTTTGGTATCTTATCTCGTGTTTTTAGGGAAGCAAAAAGGAGAAAATCAACTTATTTCATTGATTTTTTCAAAGCAAATATATATCCATCAAGTTTATCAAATGATAAAGTCGCACTTCTTAGATTCCTAAAATAAAGCATTTGAATCTTTTGACTTTGAGATTAAAAACATGCCGTTTCTTCGACAAAAAAGATAGATTTTGTTCTGATCACCAACTTTTACAACTGAACTAAATATTTTGTTTTCATTAAAAACCAACTTTGTATATTTGAATTTTACAAACAATCTGTGATGGAAAAAATAGCTCATACTTCACTGGAAGACTTTTACAGAGAAATGACAGCAAAACTAGGGAAGAACCTTGAAGATATTTTTCCGAAAGGACTTCATAAAGATATCGGACATTTCAATGTTTTTGATATTGCACAGACTATAGAAAGAGTAAAAACTACGGCAGAAATGCCTTATAACAGGCGTAAATATTACAAGATCAGCCTGATCCGAGGAAAAAACCGCGCAGAATATGCTGATAAAGTAATCTCTATAAAACAAAACGCTTTATTATTTGCTACTCCGAAAGTGCCTTATCACTGGATTCCCGAAGATGCACAGCAGTCCGGAAGTTTTTGTGTATTTACAGAGGATTTTCTTTTTAAAGACCGATCTTACAACAGCCTGGAAGGCTTGCCTATTTTTCAGCCGGGAGGTGTTCCTGTATTTGAAATTGATGATCAGCTTGCAGATGAAATAGGATTGCTTTTTAATAAAATACAGCGTGAGATAGATTCTGACTATGTTTTTAAGTATGATCTGATCAGAAACTATGTACTGGAACTGATTCATTACGGGCAAAAACTTCAGCCGGCTACAAAAATATCAATGTCAAATGACGCTTCAATGAGAGTGGTTTCTTTATTTATTGAATTATTGGAAAGACAGTTTCCCATAGAATCTTTAGAGCAAAGACTCAAGCTTAAAACCGCAAAAGATTTTGCCGACAGATTGGCGGTACATGTCAATTATCTTAATAAAAGATTGAAAGAAAGTACAGGAAAAACAACTACGGAATTTATTGGAGACCGTGTCATTCAGGAAGCTAAAATCCTTTTAAAGCAAACCCAATGGAATGTTTCTGAAATCTCCTATGCCCTAGGCTTCGAAGAAATAGCGCATTTCTCAAACTTTTTTAAAAGAAAAACATCATTTACACCTTTGGAATTTCGCTCATGATTTGAATTTTGCAAATTTCAGATTGATTCATTCAAACTGTTATCCCTTGAAATATCTCAACTTTGTCTCATTAAAAACAACAAAATATGGATACAAGAACAAAAATAGCACTCATTACAGGTGGAAACCGTGGTTTAGGTAAGAATTCTGCACTTAAAACGGCTGAAAGAGGATTAGATATTATTATTACTTACAGAAGCAATAAGGAAGAAGCTGATGAAGTAGTGAATCAGATAAAAAGTATGGGAAGAAATGCCGTTGCGTTTCAACTGGATACAAAAGAAAGAAAAAGTTTTGATGCCTTTGTAAAGAATGTTACGGATCATTTACAAACTGCTACAGGAAGTCCCAATATTGATTATCTGGTCAATAATGCCGGAACAGCTTTGTATGCACCGATTACTGATGTTACAGAAGAACAGATGGATGATATCGTGGATATTCACTTCAAAGGAGTCTTCTTTCTGACGCAGAAGTTGTTGCCGTTTATCAATGATGGTGGTGGAATCGTTAATATTTCTTCAGGATTGGCAAGATTTGCAACACCGGGTTCTTCAGTATATGGATCTGTAAAAGCTGGTGTGGAGATGCTTACAAAATACATGGCAAAAGAGCTTGGTCCAAGAAGAATTAAAGCCAATACTGTAGCTCCGGGGGCTATAGAAACAGATTTTGGAGGCGGAAGAGTAAGAGATAATAAAGATATCAATGCGGTAGTAGCCGGTGCTACAGCGCTGGGAAGAGTCGGTCTGCCGGATGATATTGGTGGAGTGGTAGCGTTTTTATGTACAGAAGATGCGGGATGGATCAACGGGCAAAGAATTGAAGTTTCCGGCGGAATGTTCCTTTAATCTGAATTCAGAAATATTATTTTTTAAAAAAAAGAAAAGAACCAACTCGATAAAGTTGGTTCTTTTTATGATTATAAGCCTCCTGGTTCCGGAAGTACAATAGGTCCTTCAGGATCTATTGGTTCCAAAGGCTCTGGCAGTTGGCATTTCTGTTCCCTGCAGCCAGGTCCTATAAATTTACAATAACCGTTTGGAGCGCAAGGATAATCACCAAGACCTCCGTGGATAGCTTTCAATTCAGACTTTGCTAATTTTTTTCCTTTGTTTAGTTTCATATTTTCATGGTTTTGGAATTTAAATTATATACTAAGGTCTACAGATTTTCTGTCCGCAAGAAGGGGAGATCATTGCACAGCCATTTTCATCAACATTTGGTGGACATGGATCAAGAGGTGGCAGGCAGATCTTCTGTGCAGGCATACAATCCAGCATACCTCCTGCAATTGATCTTAATTCTTTTTTATTAAGTTTTTTTCCTTTAGTTAAAGTTTGATTTTTCATAATAACATTATTTAATATTGTTAGAGTTATGACAGAATTAATCCCATGGTTGCTCTGGTTGTCCTGGCTTACATTGATCTTCTGCACACTTTGGATGATATTGTCTGCATCTTAATGAAGCATCAAGGCACATTAATAGACCTCCGGTGATTGTTCGCAGTTCTTTTTTGTTCAGTTTTTTTGCCTGTGAGGAAGTTTTACTTTTCATGATTCTGATTTTTAAATAGTTAGTTATTACGAATATATGAAAAGTTTTAACAATATATCACTTATTGAAGAAAAAATATAAGTATAGCGTTTCTTTACTTATCCTTGAAAATGAATAAGTTTGCTGATATTAAACTAAAAACTCGTTGAGTAAGCCTAAGTGTTTATTTCACTTTTGAAAGGTTTTCAAGGGCTCTTTCTAGAGTTTCCTGCTTTTTTGCAAAGCACAAGCGGATTACATTTTCATTCACTTTGTTTTTATAAAATGATGAAAAAGGAACACTTGCCACCTTGTGGTTAATCGTTAGTTCTGTTGCAAAGTCAATATCACTTTTGTCGGAAATCTTACTATACTGTAAAGCTTGGAAATAGGTTCCTTCACAATCCAGTAATTCAAATGAAGTACCGGAAAGACCCTTCCTTAAAAAGTCTCTCTTTTCCTGGAAAAACTGGTTCAGATAAGTATAATGCTCATCATTTTTCATATACTCAGCCAAGGCAAGCTGAATAGGAGTGTTAACACAGAAAACATTGAATTGATGTACTTTTCTGAATTCATCAGTTAATGCCTTCGGAGCAGCACAGTATCCCACTTTCCATCCGGTGACATGGAAGAGCTTTCCAAATGAAGCGACAAGAAGACTTCTTTCCTTAAGTTCAGGATATTTGCAGATACTTAAATGCTGTTTTCCGTCAAAAACAATATTCTCATATACTTCATCACTCAGAATGAGAATAGAAGTTCCTTTTACGATTCCGATGAGCTCTTTAATGTCTTCTTCTTTCAATATCTTTCCTGATGGATTGTTCGGGTTATTGAGGATGATCATTTTGGTTTTATCACTGATCAGACTTTTTACTGCTGTCCAGTCAATCTGATAATTCGGAGCTTTCATTTCGAATCTTTTTACAATCCCTCCAAAAAGATCTACTGTAGGCTCGTAGCAATCATAGGCGGGTTCAAAAATGATGACTTCATCGTCTTTCTTGATGAAAGTGGCAATAGCCGTAAAGATAGCCTGCGTACCACCTGCTGTAACGGTTATTTCAGAATCAGGATGATAAGAAGCCTGATGGCTGTTTTCAATTTTCCTTGCGATCTCTTCTTTTAAACCAATCATCCCACCAAGCGGAGCATATTGATTAAATCCTTTTTTAATAAACTCATCTACATGGTTTAGCAATTCAGAATCCGGCATGAAATCAGGGAATCCCTGTGATAAATTAATAGCTTCATTTTCATTGGCTAATTGTGTCATCTGACTGAAAATAGTAGTCCCAACATTGGAAAGTTTCGATAAAGGAAGTTGTATCATAAAGAAGATTTTATTGATATCGAATTTAATGAATTATTTAAAACGAACCCTATTTAAATATTTTTTGTATTCCTTCTGGGAGATCTATTTGGTGAAATGTGATTTTTTTAACCATATAGATGCATTGGTTTATACATTTATGATGATTAGAAATCTCTTTTAGGTTTAAAATCTGCGCTAATTTTATAGTTTGAAAATGCAAAGGCGCGGGGAATTTAAGATTGTTGTTTCTTTTATTTTTTTTGATAAAAATAGAATCAATTAGCATATAGACGATTACTTCTTGTGCTTCATTCAATTAAGTCTACTTTTTTGATGTAGGCTTGCTGATTTAGCGATGAATGTTGATAAAAAAATGAACGTTAAAATTCGGATAATTTTGTACAATTTCGTACTTTTGTGTGTTTGCTGAAATCATATATGTCACAAGAAATAAATCCAACCTACTCAGAAGATAATATCAGAACCCTCGATTGGCAGGAACATATCCGTTTGCGTCCCGGCATGTACATCGGGAAGCTTGGTGATGGTTCTTCTGCTGATGATGGTATTTACATTTTGCTTAAAGAAATCCTTGATAACTCCATTGATGAGTTCAGGATGAGAGCAGGAAAAAGAATTGAAATAAAGCTGGATGACGGAAAAGTAACCATCCGTGACTTTGGTCGTGGAATTCCGTTGGGAAAAGTGGTAGATGCTGTTTCCAAAATGAATACCGGTGGTAAGTACGACAGTAAAGCATTTAAAAAATCTGTCGGATTGAATGGTGTGGGTACCAAAGCGGTAAATGCTCTTTCAGATTATTTCCGTGTACGTTCATTCCGTGACGGAAAGATGAAAGCTGCTGAGTTTTCTCGAGGTATTATCAAAGAGAGCTTTGATGAAAAAGAAACGTCAGACAGAAACGGAACTGAAATTTCATTCATTCCTGATGGAGACATTTTCCTGCATTTTAAGTACAGAAAAGAGTATATCGAAAGAATGCTCCGTAATTATGCTTATCTGAATCCGGGATTAAAAATTCTTTTCAATGGAGAAACCTATTTCTCGGAAAACGGTCTTAAAGATTTGTTGGAAGAGGAATTGGAAAGCGATATTCTTTATCCGATTGTTCACCTAAAGGATGAGGATATTGAAGTAGCAATTACCCATTCAGATAAATCTCAGACAGAAACCTATTTCTCATTCGTTAACGGACAGAATACCACACAGGGAGGAACGCATCTTAATGCTTTCCGAGAAGCTTATGTGAAAACGATCCGTGAATTCTTTAATAAGAGTTTCGATGCTTCTGATATCAGAAAATCGATCATAGCCGCAATTTCCATCAATGTTGAGGAGCCGGTGTTTGAATCTCAGACTAAAACCAAGCTGGGATCTAATGATATGGGACCTAATGGACCTACGGTAAGAACCTTTATCATTGATTTCTTAAAGAGCAAGCTTGATAATTTCCTGCACAAGAATCCTGAAATTGCAGAAGCGATTCAAAGAAAGATTTTAATCTCTGAAAGAGAAAGAAAAGAACTTTCAGGAATTCAGAAGCTGGCTAGAGAAAGAGCGAAAAAAGTTTCTCTTCACAATAAAAAACTTCGTGACTGCAGACAGCATTATAATGATCAGAAGGCGGAAAGAAAAGGAGATACACAGATCTTCATTACTGAGGGAGACTCTGCATCCGGATCGATCACTAAATCAAGAGATGTGGAAACTCAGGCAGTATTTTCATTAAAGGGTAAACCTTTGAACTGCTATGGGCTTACTAAGAAAGTAGTTTACGAAAACGAAGAATTTAACCTTCTTCAGGCTGCACTGAACATTGAAGAAAGTCTGGAAGATCTTAGGTATAATCAGGTAATTATTGCAACCGATGCCGATGTTGACGGAATGCACATTCGTCTGTTGATGATTACTTTTTTCCTGCAATTCTTTCCGGATCTTATTAAAAACGGACACCTTTATATTCTTCAGACCCCTTTATTCAGGGTGAGAAATAAAAAAGAAACCAGATACTGCTATTCAGAGGCAGAAAGAGTAAAAGCATTAAATGATTTAGGGAAAAACCCTGAGATTACCCGATTTAAGGGACTTGGAGAAATTTCACCTGATGAATTCAAGCATTTTATCGGAAAAGATATAAGGTTGGAGCCTGTAGTAGTAGGAAAGGATCTGACCATAGAACAATTGTTAGAATTTTATATGGGGAAAAACACTCCGGACAGACAAACGTTTATTCTTGAAAATCTGGTAGTGGAAGATGATACCGATATTGATAAAAAGAAAATTCTTGATGAAATAGAAAATTAAGAAACTATAGCATTTAGACTCAATACCTTTTCGTATAAAACGATACAGCTATTGATTAAAAAAACACATTTTGGATGAAAAGTAATTAATTTGACACTTTGTAACCCCAAAATCACAATGAGACTAAGTAATCGTAATAAAGCATCGGTTTATAATTTTATAAGCACGCTGCTGATCATGATGACCGTGTTTGGAATCTTAGGATTTCTTGCCAACAAATATAGGTTTAATGCCTTAGGAAATGAAAGCTATTTACTGATCATTATTCCTGTATTATTGCTGGCTATTTTTCTTCTTAACGGAAGACAGATCTTCGAATATGATAGCGATGGAGAAGCGCTGAATTTTAAAAACAGGAATATTATTCCCTTTTTAAATAAAGCTCTACATGATGAATTTCCAAAATACAAACTGAGAAAGTATGATATAGTCAGTGTTTTCTTTGTAAAGAGACTATATATTACCGTTTCAAGCAAGAATAATGGAGCTACAATGCTTAAATATCAAATTTCTTATTTGACGAGAAAAGAAGTAAACGATTTAAAAATATCTCTGAATAAAGTAGTGAAAGCTAATAAAGAGAAAAAAGATTAAAAACGAATGACGACAGAAGAATATTCGCATGAGGGTGAAAGCTTAAAGAAAGTTTCTGGTCTGTATAAAGACTGGTTTCTGGATTATGCTTCCTATGTAATTCTGGATAGGGCAATCCCTTCCGTATATGACGGATTGAAGCCTGTACAAAGGAGAATCATGCACTCTATGCGCGAGCTGGAGGACGGACGTTATAATAAGGTGGCAAATATCGTGGGAAATACCATGAAATACCACCCTCATGGTGACGCTTCCATTACAGATGCCATGGTACAGATCGGACAGAAAGAATTACTGATTGATACTCAGGGAAACTGGGGAAATATCTATACAGGAGATTCTGCCGCTGCCGCTAGGTATATTGAAGCAAGACTGACTCCTTTTGCCCTGGAAGTAGTATTTAACCCTAAAACTACGGAATGGACAAAATCCTATGACGGAAGAAATAACGAGCCTATCGACCTTCCGGTTAAATTTCCATTGCTTCTTGCACAGGGAGTGGAAGGAATTGGGGTTGGACTTTCCACCAAGATACTTCCACACAATTTTAATGAATTGATCAATGCTTCTGTTGCCTATTTAAAAGGAAAGAAATTTGAATTATATCCTGACTTTTTAACAGCAGGTTATCTGGATGTTTCTGAATATAATGACGGACACAGAGGCGGAAAAGTAAGAGCCAGAGCTAAAATTACCCAAACAGATAAACATTTGTTGGTGATCTCTGAGCTTCCATATTCCAAAACCACAAGTGATCTGATTGATTCTATCCTGAAAGCCAATGAAAAAGGAAAGATCAAGATCAAAAAAATTGAGGATAATACTTCAGATAAAGTAGAGATTCTGATCCATATTCATAATGATGTTTCACCTGATAAAACAATAGATGCTTTATATGCATTTACAGACTGTCAGGTAACTATTTCCCCTAATGCTTGTGTGATCGTAGGAGATAAACCTATGTTTATGAATGTATCTGATATTCTGAAAATGAATACGGATCATACGGTTTCATTGCTTAAAAAAGAGCTTGAAATAGAACTTCATGAGCTTCAGGAAAGCTGGCATTTCTCTTCATTGGAAAGAATTTTCATCGAGAACAGAATTTATCACGACATTGAAGAGGTGAAAACCTGGGAAGATGTTTTGAAAACCATTGATGCCGGATTAAAACCTCATACAGGACATCTTTTAAGAGCCGTTACGGAAGAAGACATTTTAAAATTAACAGAAATCAGAATCAAGAGAATTTCAAGATTCGATTTAGATAAGTTTAAAGAGAATATTGCTGCTCTTGAAGGTAAAATAGAGCAGGTAAAATACCACCTTGCCAATCTGATTGCGTATGCTATTGATTATTATTTAAATATTCAGAAGAAGTACGGAAAAGATAAGCAGAGAAAAACTGAGCTTAGAATATTTGATACCATTGATGCCACTAAAGTTGCGGTAGCTAATGAAAAGTTCTATGCCAATTTCGAAGAAGGCTTTATCGGAACTTCCCTGAAAAAAGACCAGTATTTATTTGATTGTTCTGATATTGATGATATCATTACTTTCAGAAAAGATGGTAGCATGAAGGTAGTAAAAGTAGAAGCAAAAACCTTCATTGGAAAAGATATTCTTCACGTTGCCATATGGAAGAAAAACGATAAGAGAACGGTCTATAATATGATCTACCGTGAAGGTAGGGAAGGACCATACTATATGAAACGTTTTTCTGTAACCGGAGTAACCAGAAATACAGATTATCCGTTGGCTTCAGATAAAAAAGGATCAGAAACGTTATATTTTTCAGCAAATCCTAATGGAGAAGCAGAAACAGTTACCGTTCTTTTAAAACCTAATCCGAGAATCAGGAAGAATAAAATGGAGATCAATTTCTCTGAACTTGCTATCAAAGGACGTGATTCCAAAGGAAATCTGGTGACCAAGTATGCGGTGAAGAAAGTGGATATGAAGGAAGAAGGGGTTTCTACGCTGGCACCAAGAAGAATCTGGTTTGATGATACCGTAAGAAGACTAAATGCCGACGCAAGAGGTACCTTATTGGGAAGTTTCAAAGGAGATGACAGAATTTTAACCATCAATACAAATGGGGAAGTTAAGTTAGTTTCTTTTGATCTTGGAAACCGTTTTGATGACGAATATCTGGTATTGGAAAAATGGAGACCGGAGCAGCCTATTACCTGTATCTATTATGATGGAGAGAAAGATATTTACTTTATCAAGCGATTCTTACTGGAAAATACGGCGAACGTACAAACTTTCATGCCATCCGAACATCCGAAGTCATTCATTGAAAATGTAATTGTGGCTAATGATGCAACGGCAGAAATTATTTTTGCTAAAGATAAAGGTAAAGACCGTGATCCTGAAACTGTAAATATTGACGAATTTATTGCTGTAAAAGGAATAAAAGCAATCGGGAACCAGTTTACAAAGTTCAAGGTAAAAGCTATTAATATTACTATTCCTGAACCTGTAGAAGAAGAGCCGGAAGTATATGAAGATCCAGAACCAACCGGAGATACCGATGAAGATGGCGGAGTGATCGGAGACTTATTCCAGGGGGATGTAGACAACGAAACAGAATAAAATAGATTACATGAAAAAAAGTTTATTTCCCACATTATTACTGATCGGTTTATTAAGCTTTTCATGTAAAGAAAAGAAAACTGTAGAAACCAAAGTTGTAAAAACAGAATCTAAGATAAAGGCAGTTCAGGACAGTATTCCGGAAGAAAATGATGAAGAAGAGGTAAAAAAGAGTGACCTTGAGTATGAAGTTCTGGATAATAATAGTTTTCAAAAATGGAAAGGAGAATATTTCCTTGAATATAAGGACTATGCCGGAGAAGGAAACGCCGTTATTAAAGTAAAACTACAGCTTAATGAACCTGAGTTCAATAATCTGTGGATCTGGTGGGAAGCCCCGAACGAAAAGAATAGTGATACCATCAGTATCTTCGGAAGTTTTGGTAAAGCAGATGAGGCTAACACCAAAATAAAGTTCTTACCTGAAGTAGAAGCTGGCGATGGAAGAGGAATGGAAAAAGATTATTTTCTCTATGAAAAAGACAACAAATTTTACATTAAATCAGGGATGATTCCTTCTGAATATGGTGAACATAAAAAAATTCTTATCAAAAAAGTAAAATAAAAAGACATCAGATGAGTATTGTAGTTTTAATTATCATTGCCATCACATGTATCTTCAGTTACATGGGATTCAACAATACGGCTTTATTTGAAAAATATAAATTCAACGTCGGTGCAATTGCCAACCGTAAAGAATATATAAGACTGATCAGCTCAGCATTTTTACATGCGGATTTCATGCACCTGTTCTTTAATATGCTTTCTTTGTATTTCTTTCAGGGCGTTGTTATTCATTTCTTTGGAGAAATAGGGTTTCTGATTGTGTATTTTGGGTCAATGATCTTAGGAAACGTATTCAGCTTACAGATTTACCAAAAACAACCTTGGTATTCTGCCATTGGAGCATCAGGAGCCGTTTCAGGAATCATTTTTGCCTCCATAGCAATGGCACCGAACGAGATCAGTGTAAACTTCCTGCCGGGATGGTTATTTGGAACATTATATTTCGGATATTCCGTATACATGATGCTGAATCCGAAGCAATGGGATAACCTGGGACACGCTGCACACCTTGGAGGAGCCTTTTTCGGGCTTGTTTACTCTATTGTAATGCATCCGCAGCTGGCAATGAGCAATATCGTATATTTGGGAGTAATGTCACTTCCATTGATTTATCTGGGTTACCAGATCTTTGTCAGGAAACGAATAGGCTAAAGACTATTTTTTAATTTAAAATATCAAGACCAATGAACACATCAGAGTTAAACAGTTTCATCGTGATACTTATCTATGGTTCATTGGTCTTGCTTTCTTTACTGAAGATTGCCAATCCCTTAAAAGTAAACAGAAAAGCCAATTTCTGCTTCGGAATCTTTCTTTTTCTGTGGTCCAGCTTCTGGATGGATGAAGTTCTTTTTCTGATTAAAGGTTCTGTTGTTGAATTTCATTCCCTGTTTTTGGTCAAGCTTATCCAATACTTTACTCCAATATTCTTTTATTTTAGTGTTTTATTCTATACCAATCCTTCATTCACCTTCAAAATAAAAGATCTTAAGTTTTTATTTCTCCCTATTGTATTTTCAGGATGCTTAATAGGTATGGCATTAGGCTACAAAGATCCTTTTGAATCTTTAAGTATTATTCTGATTCTTGTGCAGGCATTGTTTTATACAGGACTTTCTTACATTACCATCAGAAAGCATCAGAAGAAAATCCAACAGTTCTCTTCCAATACGGAAGGAATTGATCTGAACTGGCTGGAATATATCATTCTTGTGCTTCTTGCTGTAAATATAATCTATGTCATTTATAATCTTTTTTACGATCCGAAATCTTTGAATTTTTTCATTAATGCTGTTTTTTTATTGGTTATTTATTGCGTTGGATATTATTCACTCAAGCAAAAAGAAATTTATCCCTTAGAAGAAAAACAACGAAAAGAACTGATCTCTATCGACGAAGAACAGGATTCTGAAGACGTTAAGAAAAAACTGATTCCTGATGAAGAACTTGCAAGGATTAAATCACAGCTGGAAACGATCATGACCACGGAAAAACCTTATCTGGACAGCGAACTGAATCTTATTAAGCTGGCAGAGCTTTTGTCTGTTTCTACCCATCATTTATCTTATGTTATCAATACAGGTTTTGGGAAAAACTTTTTCCAATACATCAATGAGTTCAGGGTAGAATATGCCAAAATACTTTTAAGAAAAGACAGCAAATTATCCATCCTTGGGATTGCTTACGAATCTGGTTTCAATTCTAAAACATCTTTCAATACAACTTTCAAAAAACTGACCGGACAAACACCTTCCGAATTCAAAAAATAAGTTCTGATTTATAAATATTTACTTTACACTGTGTTCAAGTATCTGAATGTTATGTTGTTACGTTTTTTAAGGAAATGAGTTCGTTCAGATAATACGGAACATTAAAAGTACCTTTCCAAGATAGCTTTGTACCGTAAAATTTAATCTTATGGATACCAACGAATCATACGCTGTGGTTACTGGAGCCAGCCAGGGCTTAGGAAAAGCATTTGCTGTACATCTGGCACGGAAAAATATTAATGTGATTGTAGTAAGTCTTCCCGATCAGAATCTTAAAGAACTCTCCTGTGAACTTGAAGAAAACTATCATATAAAGTCTCATCACTACGAAGTGGATCTTTCTGTACATGGCAATGTAATGAAGCTTACAGAGTGGCTTAATGCCAACTTTAATATTCATATTCTGATCAACAATGCAGGTCTTGGCGGAACTAAAAAGTTTACCGAAGCTACTTCAGACTATATCAATACTATTTTACAGGTGAATGTAACTGCTACTTCATTGATTACCCATCAGCTTTTACCGAATCTTTTAAAGCAACCCAAAGCTTATATTTTAAATGTTTCAAGTATGGCTGCTTTTTCTCCTGTGGGTTTTAAAACAGTGTATCCCGCATCCAAAACTTTTATTCATTCATTTTCAAGAGGGCTGCATGAAGAGTTGAAAAATACGAATGTCTTTGTAAGTGTTGTGAATCCCGGAGCAATGAAAACGAATACAGATGTCTGCAAAAGAATCGAAAAACAAGGTTTCTTAGGAAGATTAACCCTTTTGAATCCTGATAAAGTGGCATCTCGCTGTATTCAACAGTTATTTAAGAAAGATTCCGTAATTATGGTGAATCCAATAAGCTGGCTGGTGATGAAGATACTTCCGATATGGATAAAGCTCCCACTGATGACCCAGGCAATAAAAAGAGAAATTAAAGCATGAAAAAAGTAGTTATAACCGGAGCGACAGGACTTCTGGGAACCAATGTTATCATTAAATTATTAAAAGATGGTTATTCTGTTATTGCTTTGGTGCGCAAGGAAAGCAAGTATATGGGTGAAGAAAATGAGAACCTGAAATGGGTGGAAGCCAATCTTTCTTCAGATCTTTCCCAATACCTTAAAAATGTAGATTTTGTGATCCATATTGCTGCGGAAACCCGCATGAATCTTCTCACTTATGATGAATACAGGAAAGTAAATTATGACTTGACCGTAGATTTATTTAATCAGGCACAAAAATGTGTAGTGAAAAAGTTTCTGTTTATCAGCTCTGCGAATACATTAGGATATGGAAATAAAGCAGACCCTGGAAGTGAAGTGAAAAAGCAAAAGTATCCTTTTACACAATCATGGTATGCTCAAAGCAAACTGGAAGCTGAAAACTATCTTTTGCAAAAAACAAACAATACAGAAGTGGTTATTCTGAATCCGACATTTATGATTGGAGCACATGATCATAAACCCAGTTCCGGCAAATTAATTTTCTGGGCATGGAAGAAAAAACTGATCTTTTATCCCAAGGGAGGTAAAAATTTTGTTCATGTTGAAGATGTTGCCAATGGTGTCGTTAATGCTCTGGAAAAAGGAAAGAATGGTGAAAAGTATCTTTTAGCGAATGAAAACCTGAGCTACGTTGATTTTTTTAGAATAATCAACAGGGTTACCAATCAAAAACCAATCATGATTCCTATTTCTAATATATTTTTGAGCTTTTTAGGTAAAGTAGGAGATAAGCTAAGAAAGATGAAAATCAGAACAAATCTGAGTACTGTAAATCTGAAAGCGCTTCAGATTCATAATTACTATTCAAACCATAAATCATTAGAAGAGCTGGATGTTCAATATCAATCGGTGGATAATGCTGTAAAAGATGCCATAGAATATTTTAAAAGCAAAGAAATGTATTGATAAAAGCATATGTTCCTATTGGGTTTAGATATCTTTAAACCATATAGAAGCATAGAATAAAAAATTATTTGTGAGTTCGTGGCAAAAAATACGGTAGTGTATCCCTATGTTTTCTTGCTAACGAAAACTTTCCACGGCTTTTTCTACTGTCTCTACAAAGGAAACATGTCCGGTTTTATTACTTTCAAAGATAAAATCCTTCATGCTTTTACTTTCATATTTACTGAAATCTCCCACAACAGCTAATCCGATGCGATAATTGGAAAACTTTTGCAGAATTTCTCCTGCAATCTTCGTCTTTAGATCAAAGAAATCCGGTGTTATATTTTTCTCGTATAGAATTACTTTGTCAAACCCCTGATAATAAATATTTCCCATAAGATCCAAGCCGTCCTGCGCAGACTGAATTAATATTTCATCGGCAATGACTTCTGCAACTTTAATGTCGTTGATGTTGTGTGATTTGATGGTCATGAGTTTAGTATATGTTAGGAGATAAAATTACTTATTTCCTTCCAAAAATAAACCTGTCGTTTTCAGATAAGTCTTTTAACAACTGTGAATCTGAGAAATAATGATATAATTCTAACGTTTCAGGTCCTAATTTTTGATTGATTTCCAAAAACAAAAGTCCGTTATCATGTAAGTGGTCCCTGGAATCTTCTGCAATTTTTCTGTAAAAGATCAAAGCATCAGAAGTAGGAGAGAAGAGTGCCATTTTAGGTTCAAATTCCTTTACGGAATCTGCAATTTCAATTTCTTCTTCAATTCCGATATAGGGCGGATTGGAAATGATAACATCATAATGATCCGTTAGTTCAAAATTAAGATAATCAGCATGAATGAATTTTATTTCTAGCTGATGATATTCTGCATTTCTTTGGGCTGTTTTCAATGCTTTTTCAGAAAAATCGATTGAAGAAACATCAGCATTAGGAAAAAACTTCTTTAAAACTAAGGGAATCACGCCGCTTCCTGTTCCGATATCCAAAATTTTTAAAGTGCCATTAGTTGCTTTTAAATCTTGTAACTTCTTAATTTCACGAATGGCTATTTCAAGGAGCTCTTCCGTTTCAGGGCGAGGAATCAGAACATTTTCATCAACGAAGAACTTCATCCCGTAAAATTCTGTTTCACCCAAAATCTGTAAATAAGGCTTTCCTGTTTTTAATTCTGAAATAATCTGATTGAACTTTTCCTCATTCTCTGAAGAAACATCCTCATTTGCCGACTGGCGTTGCTGAATATTATTTAACTCTAAGATATGTTCCGCAAACATCTGAAAGATAAATGCATTTTCTGATTCGGTATACACGTCCGAAAGATGTGTTGAGAAGTTTTTTTTGAGCTCTGCTATCGTCATTGTATTTAATAAAACATTTCTGTTTTCTTACTTTTTAATTCAATTGAATTTTCTCCTACCTGAAATCTGTCCATCAAAGGAGGAGTTATTTTTTTATTAATTTTTTCTTTCCAGCTTCTTTCTTTCACTGTATTATTTTGATCACAATCTTCAGATGAATATTCAAATATAGCATCCCCTGTAGAAATATTATAATCCAATGACTGAAAATAATCACATGGTGCACCAAAATTGATAGATGCACCAATCAGGTGCCAATTGTTGTTTTGAAATCTGTATCTGTGAGTATAATGCCATTTCTGACGGCTTCCTCCAAAATGGTCAACGATAATGGTTTTGTTTTTTATACTGATTCCTTCATAAGGATTTCCCATCATTCCGCCGTGTTCGGTAGAAAGAATAGGATTCGTGGATTGGTGCCACAATACCCAGTTTTCGCCCTCTTTTTTATAAATGGCTAAACTCTGAGCAAACCCCAGCTCACCTTCCATTGGTGTTTCATAAACACAAACGGCTTCCTCATCAGGGCTGTTGTCCAGATTTCCAAACGCTTTGTCTTTTAAAGTCCAGAATTTTGGAGTGAACTCTTCAAGAGTCTTCGCCTTCTTTACTGTAATTTCAGCATCAAATTTTCCGGTTTCTACGGCTTCCTGGAAAGCATCTATTTTACTCTGCTTTTCGTTGGATACCTTAGGAATATTCGTTCTGATGTGGTCTGCATTTTTTGGGAATTCAGGGAGTGTAAAACTTCTTGGCTTAGAATTCGAATCATAATATTTTATCTCACGATATTCATAATCAATAAGTTTCTTTTTATCATAGGCTCCTTCGTTAGAATCCTGTCTGTAATGCTTCTTGGAGATCCAGTTTCCCTGTGGATCATAAACATATTCAAAAGATTCTATAGATAAAGGGTTTCCTGTATATTCTATGCTCTGTTCAAAAATAAGATTATTGTGATCATCATACTTTCTGGTCGTCTTGGTAGATTTTTCTGTTCCAAGCATATGGTATTGCTGCTCAGTACGTTCCAGATAATCGTTAGAATAATAATATTCTGTTTTATTTTCCAAAGAATGATGATTGGCAAACCAGATTTCCGAAAGAAGATAACCCTTTTTATCATAGCTGAAAGTCACATCCCTGTTTTTAATAACATAGTCTTTAATATCAACAGGTTTATATGAACCATTCATCCACTTGTAACGATGAATTTTTGATTGGTATAAAGGTGTCTTTTTGGTAAGAAAAGGAAATTCAAAAGTATATTCCTCTTCAGGATTGGCTAAAGAATCGTAGCTGTAATCAATGATTTTTACTATTGTCTTTTTTGCCTCCGAAGAATAGTTGTACTTTGTATATCCTTCATAGATAAAGGATTTCTTATCATCTATTTTATAATTTATTTCTTCCTGAAGATGATTTTTCGTATTGTAGAAAAGCCAGTTATAGCTGTTTATACCATGATCACCAGATTCTTTAAGAACGAGAAGATCATTTTTATAATGAAATTTTTCTATGACAGACTTCGCATCGTAATGATACTTTCGATACAGTTTTCTGCCATCCGGAAGATATTCTGTATAAGATTCCTGAAGGTAGGAAAGCCCGTCTTTATTTATGGAATTACGGTCTTTTTGTTCAGCTTTTTTAAACTTTGTAACAGAAAAAATATTTTTTGCTACAAAGTTTATTGAATCGTTATATTGGCTGTTAAAAGTGTGATTGTCAATAGATCCGTTCAATGAAGTTGTTTTCTCTTGGGCACAACTGATCACAAAACTTATTGTGAACACAAGTTTAAGTGCTTTTGGAAATACAGTATTTCGGATCTCTGAATTATTCATTTATCTTGTAAAAACTAATCTTGTATCAGTAGATTTTTCTTCATTGATTCTGTAACCTTCATAATTAAAAGCCTTTACATCGTTAATTGTTTTAGCGTTGGTTTCCGCACAGAATCTCACCACAAGTCCTCTTGCATGTTTTGTATAAACAACAATGGTTTTTAATTTTCCGTCTTTTAATTCATAGAAATCAAAATCTACCACTGTATGATTCAGTTTTTTTCTGTCAATTACCTTTCCGTATTCGTTGCTGGCAAGGTGAAGTAGGATTTCTCCTTTTTTCATTTCAGAATTCAATTGTTCTGTAATTTTTTCTCTCCAGAACTCATAAAGATTTTTGTATTGCTCAAATGCAAAAGGACGTCCCATTTCCAGTCTGTAAAGCATTACTTTATCTGATGGTTTTAATAATCCGTATAATCCGGAAAGCATTCTGTAGTTTTTTTGCAGATAATCTACTGCATCTTTATCCAGAGTTTTAGCATCCAAACCTCTGTATACTTCTCCTGTAAAAGCAAACATAGCAGGTGCAGACTCTTTTGCGGTAGGTTTTGATTTCCATTTCTGGTTTCTTTCCCAGTTTTCATCAGCCAGTTTAGGCGATATTTCCATCAGTTCGGAAAGATATTTCGGAGATTTTTCTTTTAAATAAGATTGTATAAAAGCTGCTTCTTCAATGAATTTTGGGGTTGTAGATTTCAATAGTTCCGTTGAATTTTCTACATTCATTAATTTCGCAGGTGATGTTATAATTTTCATAGTGTTAAAATACAGATAAGTGTTTAATATCAATAAAGTTCATGATCATCATCGATACAAAATCAATCATAAAATGACAGATGATCAGAATTTTAATATTGGAATATAATTTATAAAAAAAGGCAAAAACGAGCCCAATAAAGAAAGGAATGATAACCTGTCCTATAGTTCCGTAAGTGCTGTGCAGAATTCCAAACAGAATAGCTGAAATCAATATGCCTGCCACGGGGCTGTTGTATATTTTTTCAACTCTGGGCTGAATGTATCCGCGCATCAAAAGTTCCTCTACAGCACCAGCCGTTATGCATGTAAAAATAATTAAAAAATAATTGTTTTTAAAAATTGATGTAAGTTCAAAAAGCTTCTCACTGGGCTTTTCCTGAATTAAATACATAAATACAGCATTGAGAATCACTCCTCCGATGGTGCAGATAAAATATAAAATCAGAATTGCTCTAATATAGAAACTTAATGAATACTTCTTATCTTCCTTCAATAAAAACGGTTTCTTTTCAATAAAGAGACTGTACAGAAATACAATGAGTAAAGCACTCCATATTGCAATCCTGCTTAGAAAGAATGTATAAGAAGTAATAGCTTTTATTCCTGTAATTATATTAATGACTGAAAAAGCATAAAGCATCAGCTCTATCAGTATAACAAACGTGAGCAGAATCCCTATGGAATATTTTCCATTAAGACTAATATCCTTCAAAGTTTAATCGCTTAAATTAAATCGTTCCTTTTCCCTGACGAATGATTTCCGGTTCTCCTGAAGTAAGATCTACAATGGTAGAAGCTACATTATCTCCATACCCTGAATCGATTACAATATCTACCAGATGATCATACTTTTCAGCGATAAGTTCTGGATCGGTGGAATATTCAATAATTTCATCATCATCCCTGATGGACGTTGAAGCGATTGGGTGTCCCAGTTTTTCAACAATAAGCTGTGGAATTGGGTGGTCAGGAACACGGATACCAATTGTTTTATGTCCTTTATAAGCTAAAGGTAAACTTTTGTTCGCTTCAAGAATAAAGGTGAACGGTCCGGGAAGGTGACTTTTTAGAAACCTGAAAACCGAGGTGTCAATAGGTCTTGTAAAGTCGGAAAGGTGACTCAAATCATTACAGATTATTGAGAATTTTGACTTTTCTAGCTTTAATTTTTTAAGCTGAGCCAGTTTTTCCATGGCTTTTATATCAAAAATATTACAGCCTAAAGCATAAATTGTATCTGAAGGATAAATAATCAATCCACCATTGTTTAATGTTTTAATGACCTCATTCACAAGATTTTCCTGAGGGTTGTCCGGATAAATTTTTAATATCTTTGCCATAAAACAAAGATACAAATAATAAAATAGTTTTCATAAAAGTCCTTTATTTAAAAGAAAAATTAGGATTTGTAGAAAATATTCGTACCTTTGCAATCCAA
The DNA here is from genome assembly GCF_001684975.1 of Chryseobacterium artocarpi. Taxonomy (GTDB): domain Bacteria; phylum Bacteroidota; class Bacteroidia; order Flavobacteriales; family Weeksellaceae; genus Chryseobacterium; species Chryseobacterium artocarpi. The sequence goes on from NZ_MAYH01000001.1 coordinate 762,478, forward strand.
TATCGCGGGATGGAGCAGTAGGTAGCTCGTCGGGCTCATAACCCGAAGGTCATCGGTTCGAGTCCGGTTCCCGCTACTAAGTAAGTGCTTTCGGTAAGCACTCTAAAAATACACCGCGGGATGGAGCAGTAGGTAGCTCGTCGGGCTCATAACCCGAAGGTCATCGGTTCGAGTCCGGTTCCCGCTACTAAGTAAGTGCTTTCGGTAAGCACTCTAAAAATACACCGCGGGATGGAGCAGTAGGTAGCTCGTCGGGCTCATAACCCGAAGGTCATCGGTTCGAGTCCGGTTCCCGCTACTAAGTAAGTGCTTTCGGTAAGCACTCTAAAAATACACCGCGGGATGGAGCAGTAGGTAGCTCGTCGGGCTCATAACCCGAAGGTCATCGGTTCGAGTCCGGTTCCCGCTACTAAGTAAGTGCTTTCGGTAAGCACTCTAAAAATACACCGCGGGATGGAGCAGTAGGTAGCTCGTCGGGCTCATAACCCGAAGGTCATCGGTTCGAGTCCGGTTCCCGCTACTAAGCAAGTGCTTTCGGTAAGCACTCTAAAAATACACCGCGGGATGGAGCAGTAGGTAGCTCGTCGGGCTCATAACCCGAAGGTCATCGGTTCGAGTCCGGTTCCCGCTACTAAGTAAGTGCTTTCGGTAGGCACTCTAAAAATACACCGCGGGATGGAGCAGTAGGTAGCTCGTCGGGCTCATAACCCGAAGGTCATCGGTTCGAGTCCGGTTCCCGCTACTAAATTAAAATCGGTATAACGACAGTTATACCGATTTTTTTATGTCTACATTACTTGAAATTTTAAAGAACGAATACAGTATTTATATGGCAGGATTATCTCAATGAAATTATTTTAAAAAATTCAGGAAAGACACATAATGATATAATGTAGTGTTGTTTTCACTTTTTGAAATTCTTAAAACAAATGATAAAGGAATTGACACTACTGAAGTAAATAGAAGGAATTAATTTTCTGCCAAATTTAAAGAAGTAAAATAAGCTTTGAAACTTGGAGAGGACTAGTCAAAATTTTTGGAAGAAAATAAACACGAGGAGATTGGATGCACTCAATGTTTTCATTTGCCACAATAATGGTAAATTGAAATATAGAAAAGTTGGGAGCAGAATTTTAAAATAAAATCACCTCATATGAGGTGATTTCATCATTTCAAAAAATTAGTTGTATGTATCTTTATTCGATCTCATTTCTAAAAACTAATATTATTGATAGTATTGAACTGACAATAAACAGAAGTGAAGGAATAATAAACCAACTCTCTATTCTTTTATAATTACTTGGATCATAAACTTCCGTTAGAAAAATTAAAGCTATAAATAGACCTATAAAACAAAATGTCAAAAGATATCTGTCTTTATATTTCTGACATGATAAAAATACTATAAAAGTTCCTATAAGAAATATCATTCCTAAGCCTTCCCATAAAATTCCATATTCTGGGTTTAAAATATCAGAAATAAATTGATATACTGCCATAAATATAATTCCTATATTTAAGGTACTATGTTGACCTATACCTTGTGTAAGTAAAAAGGCAATTATTGCGATAATTTTGAGAATCTTTACAATCATTATTTACAATCTCTTTTAGTTTGAGGAGCATTTCCGTTTGTGTTTGTAGCACCAGGTTGTATGCTATTTGAAAACGAAGTTGGTGTGTCAATACCCATGGGATTCATGTGAACACCTACATTATTCAGCACAATTATCGCGAAATCAACACAATTATTAAATCTTAGATCATAATTAGTGTTTGCAAAAGCAGTAGATGTTTTAATAATTTCCTGAAGTTGTGCAGGAGTGATATTTCCTATATTCCATGCATTAGTATAGGGATGTCCACTATCGTTACCCATTTGTCTAGGACCTATTATTTTTTCTAATCCTGAATTTTTAGGATAAAAAGAATTATTTAATATTTGACAACTTTATCTAATTCTATTGGATTATAATTTTTCTTAATGTTTTTTTGGTAATCTTTTATTATTTCTTTTAACCCTTCTTGAGTTCTTATTTCCTTATCAAAAATTTCTAATCCCCAAGTACCATCTTTCATATTTTTATACTCATCAAACGGATTATTATAATTATCTAATAAAAGCTTATTATACCTTTCTATATTTATTTTTAAAGGTTTATTTCCAAAATTATTTTCTACAATATTTTCAGTATTATATTCAGTAACAATTTTCTCTAATGTTTCTAAAGAATATTTAAAATTTTTTTTTGTATCCTCAATTTCCATTATTAAACCGGGTAAGCCATTAAATTTATAGGGACCTTCATTAATTGGTATATCTTTACAGAACCATGCTATCCAAATTCTCCCTCCCCAATTAGTTTCAGCTTGTTGAACTTTATAACCATTAAGTTCTTTAGTTAGTTTTGTAATTTTCCATTGAATGTTATCTGAAGAAGAATATACGAAATAATTATTTTTTAAACTAAAATAATTTTCATTTATATAGGAGTTTTTTTCTCTTTTTATTATTTGATTTAAAGGAAAGGATAATGAAATGGTGGAACCTCTTTTATATATTGAATCAGCTTTTAAAAGAGAATGATAATAAAATTTTGTATTTTTTTCTCCTATTTGTAATACCATTTTTGATGTATTAGTAATTTCAGAAAGTGAATCTCTTTTATATTTAAAATCATATATCACTCTATATGTCTGAGATTTAATGAAAGATAAAAATACAAAGAAGAATAATATTAAGAAGTTTTTAAACATAATAATAAAATTTAATAAAAAAGGATAAAGAATTTTCTTTATCCTAAAAATTCTTAGCTAAAGTAAAAATTAAGCTGGGCATAAATATTTCGCCATTTTTTTAGCCTTATCATAATCTCCTCCTGGATCTGTATAACAAGATTCTGATCCTGTTCCACAAGTTACACAAGCTTTAACTGGATCTAAACTTAGATCCATAGGAATGATACCACTGCCATTAACTGTTTTTAAATTCTCTCTCGAAATTTTTTTTAATGTTTTCATATTTGTTTTAATTAATTAACAATACAATTATACATATATTTTTTTAATCACTATTATGGGAATTTGCATTTACTAATATTTTAGTGTTATGGTTAAAGCATTGTGGTGATTCATATTTTTACTAAAAAATATTCCATTGAAAATGCATCCAGTCATAATTTTTTTTTCTTTTCCTAAAGAGATGAAACCATGTTTATAAAAAATTTCAACCATTGATTTATATCCCGAACGGGCAAATCTTGCTGTTTTATAAGTTTCTTTTAATTGATTTTTTTCGGGATCCAAATCAATTGCCAGTCCCTAGACGTGTACAGAATAATTACTTCCATCACGCATTTGCCGGAAATTAAAGCAACCTCCGAATAAATCAATTCCGAGTTCTTGAATTTTTGCTAAATCATAGGTTGTAAGAATGTCGTTAAATATTGCTTTCAAAGGCTTTATTACGCTTACCAACCTAAATTATTCTCGTGGATTTTATAGATTAGCCAGATGCTTGAAAAAAATAATTACCACGAATTCACGAATAAATTGTTAAAAAATAATTCGTGAATTCGTGGCAAAAAATCATACTGATTCTAGTCTGCAAATTTGGATAAGATATGGGAATCCAAAAAACTAGAAAATACTAATGGTCTTTCTTTGTTGCTGCAATGGAATAAACCATAGGAATTTTATTATCTAAATGTGAAATCCTATACTTATTGGGTTCAAATTCTATCGTGTGGTTGAAACAGTTATAAGGAGAATAATCAAACTCATCAAGACTATTGATCTCTAGTCCATTTTTAATTAAGCTGTTGACAACTTCACTTAAATCATGGTTCCACATTACATAAGATTGAGTGATATCCGCATTTTTGTCTGCATAAGTTCCACTTAATGTTTCTACAATAGCTCCTGAATTAAAATATCTGTAACCTACTTTTTCAAAATTATCATCGAACATCCATACAACAGGATGGAATTCTACAAAAATGAATTTTCCGCCAGGTTTTAAAAATTTCGAGATTACTTTTGCCCATTTATCAAGATCGGGCAGCCAGCCAATAGTTCCATAACTGGTATAAACGATATCAAATTCTCCTTGTAAATGATTAGGAAGATCATACACATCAGAACATATAAACTGAGCATCAGAATTTGCTTCAAGAGCAAGTTTTTCAGCACTTTCAATAGCTTTATCCGAAAGATCAATACCTGTAGCTTTCGCTCCAAGTCTGCTTAGTGAAATGGTATCCTGCCCAAAATGACATTGTAAATGTAAAACAGATTTTCCCCTTAGATCTCCTAATAAATTTAATTCAATCTCATTCAAAGAGCTTTTGCCATTCAAGAAACCTTCCACATCATAAAATTCTGATGTTAAATGAGATTCTGTTTTTTTATTCCAGGAATTTTTATTGATTTCCAGATAATTATTCTCTGTATTCATAGTATTGTTTATTTTTCGTGTAGGCAATTTACACAAATTATGAATAATTTTTAGACGGCTGTAGATTATAGATAGTCATTTTTGTTCTGACTGTTAATTTATTGAGTGTTTTGTAGGTCTTTCCAAGCTTTATATTTTTCCTTCATGCAATGCCCGCACGGACGATATTCATTTTGGATAGCTTCTTCTTCACTGGTAAAGAAAACTCTGTTTTCCCGTTTCATTCTTTTACCCGATAAACAGCTAAGTAATCCATAAATCTTCAGCCTTTTATTTCCTCCGATATGAATTTCTTGATGATGGATTTTACTTCTTAATTCAATATCTGTTACTTGGGAATGTTGTATCATTTTTTTTAATCATTAGTTAACAGCATCATGAAAAATAATTCCTAAAGCATACCGTTGTCCTGTTTTTACTTCACTTATTCCGTGTTTCATATTGACTCTGTAATAGCCTTTTGTACCTTTTTCAGGCTTAAAATTAGTGGTAAAAATAAGAACATCTCCTTTTTTAGGCTTTAGTACAATGGCTTTGGATTGCGCTCTGGGAACTTGCTGGGTAAGAACAAATTCTCCACCTGTAAAATCCTCATCAGGATCACTCAGCATAAGAACAATCTGAATAGGAAAATAAAGATCACCATATAAATCCTGATGTAAAGTATTAAAGCCACCGTTTCCATACTTTAAAATTAAGACCGTTGCCTTTTGCTGATCATTTAAATGACATTGATGTAAAAAATTAGCATGTTCCAGCGGAAATTGAGTGTCAATATGCAAAGCACTAAACCATGAATTGGCAATAGGAGCGAGGTAAGGATAAATGTGAGTACGTATTGTTTGTATCAATTCTGGTAAAGGATAATTAAAATATTTATATTCTCCCAGACCGAAACGGTGCCTAGCCATAACCACAGTTTTACGGTATAAAGGATGTTGGTTGTAGTTGGCTATTAATGAATTACACTCTTCATCGGATAATAACTTTGGAATTGTAGCATATCCATTTTGATGCATTGATTCTGTGATTTCTTGCCAATCTATACGATTAATTTTCTGGACGATATTTATCATTGTTCTGTTTTATATTGCAAAGATCTTCAGTTGTATGCTTATATAAAATCCAAAACATGCGGAATTTTATCTGAGTTTGGCTATATGCAATGGCAAGAAGTAAGGTTGAGTGTATAGTAACTTCCAATTTCCTTACTAATCGAAATTCTGGACTATCTCTATAAGTTGAATCTGGATTATAACACCAGTCCTGTTTAAAGCTACTTTTGCCCTGTTAATTAAAATAAATATAACGATGAATTACACAATTAAAAAGGCAAGTCTTGAGGATCTTGATGAAACAGCAGAATTATTTAATCTTTATCGTGTTTTTTACAGGCAGGAGTCTGACGTGGAAAAAGGCAAAGCTTTTCTTAAAGAGAGGTTTCTAAACAGTGAATCCGATATTTTTCTTGCGTTGGCAGATGGAAAAGCGGTTGGATTTGTACAGCTTTATAAGTTGTTTCATTATACTAAACTACAAAAACAATGGTTGCTGAGTGATCTTTTTGTAGATCCTGATTATAGAGGGAAAGGGATTTCTGTTGCCTTAATTGATCGTAGTAAACAATGGTGCGAAGAAACCGGAGCCTGCGGGCTGATGCTTGAAACAGAAAAAACAAATGATATTGGAAATACATTATATCCTCGTTGTGGATTTGAATATGATGGATTGCACAATTATTACCATTGGTGGAAGTCATAAAATAAGGAGGCTGAAAGTAAAAAGATGTTGCCGATTGTGTTTGTAGAAGCCATTTTTAATCTATTCAACGGTAAATATCAACAAAAAGAGATTTACTTTTTTACTTAACTATAAGTTGCTCCGACTTCTAGGATTCGGCTTCCTTTTTTACTTGAATTTAAGTAGTATTATTTCTACAAATCCGTTCATTTAATTCTACAATGATTCTTTTACAGGTCGGGTGCAGAGCCCTATTTTTGTATAGCTCTACGAGTCAAGGGTAGGACAGATGACTTTGTAGAGCTAACGCAAACTATCTCCGCCTTATTTTCTACTTTTTCCCCAAGTTTTATGATTAGTACCACAAAACTGCTTTTGGCGGAGGTTTTTTGCACCAAATGAAAAGAGAACTGCAATGCAGTTCTCTTTTTATATTATTTAAAGTCAGTTCTATTATTGAATAAGCTGATTATAAGGAGTTAGTTTATTGTCGTCAGACATTGTTTCTCCCAGGAATTCTCTTTTCTGGTCAGCTTTCATTCTTCCCGTAGCATCATTTGCATTGAAGTAAGCTTCACTAAGCTTTGTTGCAATATCTGCTGGTTTAAAATCAAACTTTGTATCTCCTTCTACTCCCAAATATCCGTTCTTTCTGGTTAGGTTAGAGATATAATTGCTATAATTAATGAATGTATTTCTAAGGTATTGAGTATGATACTCCATACATTTTTTAGCCTTTTTTGAAGAATTGTTCATAATACAGTTCTTCATATTGTTTCTGTATAAATACCACTCAGATTCTAAGATGCCATATTCCTTTCCCAATGCAATTTTTCCGTTGTTCACGATGTTATTATCACCTTCCTTTGTGGCAATAGCTTGAAGGTGTTGGATTACCAATGGAACTGTAGCTTCAATTTTTGATTTTGTATCCTTTAACATGCTAAGATCAGCGGCAGGAGATTTTTTCTTTTGTGCTGTAGTAATGTTAAAAATGAGCAGTAATAGTACAATCAATAAATTATATCTTTTCATGAGAAATTTTTAAGGCACTAAAATAAATATAATTTCTCGGTTTTAACAAATTCATTTTAATTTTCTTTAATAAAATTTAACAAGTTTTAAGGATTTATATCAGAATTTTCTTTTTTCCTATTAATTAAGCAGGTAATAAATTTACTCTGTTAAAAATTTAATATATTTAAATTATTTTTATTGTATTGATTATTAAATAGTTATGTGATTTAAATATTCTATCACTAAAAAAATAGTTGTTAACTTCGATTTTATTTCTACATTTGTATAACTAATTTATTAGTGATACAAAATTTCATGGATAATGTATCACCATAACAATAAATGAACAGGATATGAAAAATCAGACTTTAACAAAGGCAGAAGAACAGGTAATGCAATATGTATGGAAACTGGAAAGAGGATTTCTTAAAGATATTCTTGATCTATTTCCGGAACCTAAACCGCATACAAATACTGTCTCTACGATCTTAAAAGTATTAAAGGACAAAGAATTTGTAGACTATGAAGTATATGGAAGACAACATGAGTATTTCCCACTGGTTTCAAAAGAGCAATATTCCGGGAAAACTATGAAAAGTCTTGTGAAAAACTATTTTAAAGGATCTTATAAAAGTGCAGTTTCATTTTTAGTAGAAAAAAACGAAATGACGGTAGAAGATCTTGAAATGCTGTTGGACGAACTTAAAAAGAAAAACTAGTAACCATGGAAGCTCTACTTTTATACTTTGGAAAAGTAATTTTATGTTCTGGTGTAATGTTTTTATACTATCAGTTGTCTTTAAAAGACAAGACATTTCATCATTACAATAGATTTTATCTGCTGTCGGCAATCTTGGTACCGTTGCTGTTACCTCTTATCAAGGTAGAAGACTTTACGATAGAAGTGAGTAATGATCTGTATCTGATTCTTGATAAAATTCAAAATTTTAACACAGAAAAAAACTTAAACAATGGCTACCTTTATTTTAACATTATTTTTTCAGCTCTGGGACTGGTTTCTCTCTATTTTTTAGGGAAATTGATCTACGGGATTTTTAAAATCCAGCAGTTCAAAACACAGTTTCAGAAAGAAAGTTTTGACGGTATCAATTTTTACCGTACAGACCTGAATGAAGCCCCATTTTCATACTTTAAAAATCTATTCTGGAAGAATACCATTATCCTGGATTCTGATGTAGGAAAACAGATTTTAAAACACGAAATGGTTCATATTGAACAGAAACATTCATTTGATAAAATCTTTATTGAAGTCACTACTGCAGTTTTCTGGTTCAATCCGTTTTTTCATATTATCAAAAGAGAAATTAACTTAATCCATGAATATCTGGCTGATAAAAAAGCCGTGAAACAATCGGACACCAAAGCATTTGCGCAGATGCTTTTAGCAAGCCACTTTTCCGGAACACAGTTGCCTGCTGCCAGTCCGTTTCTAAGTTCAAACCTTAAAAAAAGACTTAAGATGTTACAAAAACCAAAAACCAAATTCGGATATGCGCGTAGAATTCTTGCATTACCGGTTTTATTTTCAATGGCATTTGCTTATCTGGTAAATGCTAAGAACAGAGAAATTGAAGAAACTAATCTTTCTATTAAAAAGGTAGTTTCAGAGATTAAAAAAGACACTGTAAGAGAAAAAACAGAACTGAAAGAATATCAAGGACCACCCAACCCACCTGATCCAGAAGAATCCCAGAAAGAATTAGCTAAACTTCAGAAAGAGCTTGAGAAAAGACAGGAAGAATTAAGCAAACTTGATCCTGAAAGTAAAGCTTTTGAAACAAAGATGGAGGAAATGGATGATCTGGTAGCTGCGATGACAGATATTACAGACGAATCCAGCAGAAAGGTAGATGAGTATTTCAATTCTGCTGAATGGAAGAATCAAATGAAGGAGCTTGAAAATATGGATCCTCTTGATAAAAAGGAAATGCGAAGAATCAAGAGAGATGCCGCCAAAGCTGCCAAAGAAGCAAAAAAAATAGGTAAAAATGCGGCAAAAATCGGATTAGATGCTGAAAGAATCGGCATGGAAGCCGCTAAGCAGGCAAAAATTGAAGCTACTAAGGCAAGGAAAGTTGCCGAACAAGCGATGATTGATGGAGAGGTTGCAAGAAAAGCAGGTGAACAGGCTCGAATAATAGGAGAGAAAGTTCGTCTGGAAACAGAAAAACAATTCAAGAATATTGATTTTGCTAGTCTTGGAAACTCAAAACTAATGGTTTTAGAAGCAGATTTCATTAAGAAAGACAGAAATGGAGATATTACCATGAATGGTATTAAGAAATATAATATAGACGGAATGGATGATGCAAAGATTTTTGTAGACGGAAGAAAGATTTCCAAAGAAGAATTTTCTGCGATAAAGCCGGAAGATATTGCAAGTATTAATATCATTAAGCAAAATACGGTGAGAGGTAGAGAAAATGAGATAAGAATCATGACAAAGAAATAAAGTTCCATTAAGCTTTGTCAGGATTAATTGACAAAGCTTTTTTATTATTCAGCTATGAAAACTAAAATTCTATTTTTTATGATCCTGGGAATATTGGGTCATGCACAGATAAACAGGTTTTTTTATGAGTATAAATTTATTCCGGATTCCAATAATAAGGAAGATGTGAAGAAGGAAATGATGCTGTTAGACATTGATAAAAACGGATCAAATTATTACAGCCATGATAAATTTGTAGCAGATTCCATCAGCAGAGCAGAGCTCGAAAATCAGATAAAAGCTGGTGGTGGAAATATAAGTGTAAATAGAAGGGAAAAACCTGGGCAAGTTTCTTATAAAGTAACCAAGCAGTATCCTGACTTCAAAACATACCTTTTCAGAAGTATTTCCATGGATAAATACAAGATCAAAGAAGATAAAAAACCAGAGTGGAAAATTCTACCTGAAAAGCAAAAAATAGGAGAGTACAATACTCAGAAAGCCATTACAACTTTAGGCGGAAGAGATTGGATCGCATGGTTTTCAACAGAAATCCCTTTTCAGGACGGTCCCTACATTTTCTATGGACTTCCGGGGTTAATTGTAAAGCTTGAAGATAGCACCGGATCTCATAGTATGATGCTGGTAGGTAATAAAACCGTAAAACCTAAAGATTCTGAACAGGAACTTCAGTTGCCTGACAATGTGAAAGTATTAGGGCTGGGAGGAAAAGAGCTTGAAGTAACCAAAGAACAGTTTAAAAAAGCATGGAAAGCCTACGTGAATGATCCGAGTAAAAATATGAGAGAACTGATGATGAAAAGTGGCGGTGAATTAGGAACTAAAGTAGCTTTCAAAGTAAGAACTTCAGACGGAAAAGAAATTTCAGACCCAAGCCAGGTATTCAGGGAAATGGAAAAGAGAACAAAAGAAATGCTCCAAAAAGATAATAATCCGATCGAACCGGATCTGGTGAATTAATTATTTCATTTTTTACGTTAAATGCGTTCAACAGGATAACTTAGATGTGTCCTGTTTTTTTTGTTAAATAGTAAAAGAGAAACAGGATATTAGACTGTATTTGATAAATATTCATAATTTTAGAAAATTATAAACTCTATCATGACAGAAAAGGAAAAATGTAAAGCCGGGCTTTTATATAATGCTAATTATGATGAAGAACTGATCCAGGAAAGAATTATCTGTAAGGATTTGTGTCAGGAATACAATGGATTGAGAAATTCTGATGCAGAAAACAGATACAGATTACTAAAACAAATTATTTGCAGTATAAAAGAAAACATATGTATAGAACCCAGTTTCTGGTGTGATTACGGATATAATATCAAAGTAGGAGAAAATTTTTATGCTAATCATAACCTTGTTATTTTAGATTGTGCCAAAGTAGAGTTTGGTGATAATGTGTTTATCGGACCCAACTGTAGTTTTTATACCGCGGGTCATCCTCTTGATGTAAAACAGAGAAATGAAGGCTTGGAATATGCACACCCGATAAAAGTTGGAAATAATGTTTGGTTGGGAGGAAATGTAGTCGTTTTACCTGGAGTTTCTATCGGAAACAATTCAGTGATTGGAGCAGGAAGTGTTGTTACAAAAGATATTCCGGATAATGTAGTGGCGGTGGGTAATCCATGCAAAGTTGTTAAAAATATTAAAGAAGAAAACTAAAAATCATATAAAACTAACCATGAAACAAATGATCATTCTATTCAGTCTCATAGTGGCTGCAATGGCTAATGCCCAGAATCAAAGATTCATCTACGAGTACAAATTTATTACAGACTCTACAGCTAAGGATAAGCAACTAAGCGAAACTATGTACCTTGAAGTTGCCTCAAAAGGGTCCAAATTTTACAGTAAAGATTACTTTCAGTCTGATTCAACCATGAGGGCTATTACGGAGAAAGATACTGAAAGCATAAGTATTAATCTCGGAGATTTTAAATTTAAAGGTAAAATACGTTACAATATAGAAAAAATGTATCCTGAATATTCTATCAATTTCTTTACAACATTAGGTTCTGATGAATATCTTGTTCAGGAAAAAAGAAAACAAGACTGGAAGATTCTTCCGGAAAAAGAAAAAATAGGAGAATTTAATACGCAGAAAGCGGTTTGTGATTTTGCTGGTAGAAAATGGACGGCTTGGTTCACCACAGACCTCCCTATTCAGGATGGACCGTACAAATTTTATGGACTTCCGGGGCTGATTGTAAAAATTGAAGACAATACCCATTCTCATTCATTCGAATTAAAAGGAAGCCAAAAGCTTCCGGCTGGATATGAATGGAAGAGTACTAAAGATAAAGAACGTTATCATACACTTATTACAATCAATGAAGCAAAATTCAAAAAAGCTTATTATGATTATCGCCAGGATCCTATGAAAAGCCAAAAACAGATGTTGGCAGAGGGAACCATTATTGAAATGAGGGACAGTACCGGAAAATTGCTCGATCCAGTAGAGGCATCAAGAAAGCAGGAAGCAGCTGCAAAAGCAAATATTAAAAAGCAAAATAATATTATTGAACTGGATTTACTGAAATAAACAGAATCATTGTAAAAATAAAATCCCGAAACATTGTTTCGGGATTTTTTATAATTGAATAAGGATCAGTGATTATGCTAATTTCTGAGAATCAGCGATAAACTGAGCCAGTCCGCTATCAGTTAATGGGTGCTTTAATAAGCTCAAGATCGGAGGAAGGGGAGATGTAATAACATCAGCTCCGATTTTAGCACAGTCGATGATGTGCATTGAGTGACGGATAGAAGCAGCAAGGATTTCAGTTTCGAACATATAGTTATCGAAAATTAATCTGATTTCCTGAATAAGGTTTAATCCGTCTGTAGAAATATCATCTAATCTTCCTAAGAATGGAGAAACATAGGTAGCTCCTGCTTTAGCAGCTAAAAGTGCCTGTCCTGGAGAGAAGATCAAAGTACAGTTCGTTTTGATTCCTTTATCAGAAAAGTACTTTAACGCTTTGATACCATCTTTAATCATTGGAATTTTCACAACGATATTTTCGTGGATTGCAGCCAATTCGTCTCCTTCTTTGATCATTTCCTCGTACGTTGTAGAAAGTACTTCAGCAGAAATAGGTCCGTCTACAATTTCGCAGATCGCTTTGTAATGGTTTTTGATCGCTTCAGCTCCCTGAATACCTTCTTTAGCCATTAATGAAGGGTTGGTAGTTACACCATCTAAGATTCCAAGATCTTTAGCTTCCTTGATTTGCTCTAAATTAGCTGTGTCAATAAAAAATTTCATTTTGTTAAATAGATTTATTGATGCAAAGATAAGTGATTTAATTGAGTTCTGGGATATGATTTTTTGTACAGATTCGAGGTTGCTACACCTATTACTGCTTAGAGTTGATATAATCCTTGAATGTGAAATATCAAACATAGATGTAATTATAACTTGCATTCTGAGGCAATTTTTCAAAAAAATAAAAGTGGTAGTTTAAAAAACTTCATCTAATTATAACAACAATTATTTAATTTTGACTTTAAATCTTAAACCCATGAAAAATAATACCTTCACTGCCACTCTGGAAATCATAGGAATTAATCCGTTTGTATTTATTCCGGAAGAAGTTTTGGAGGATATTTTTAAGAGTTCAGGAAAAAATAAAAGTCCTATTCCTGTAAAAGGAACCGTAAACGGAAAAGAATTTCAGCAAAATCTAATGAAATATCTTGGGGAATGGAGGCTATATGTGAATTTAACAATGCTGAAAAACTCACCTAAAAGAATTGGGGAAAACATAGAAGTATTGGTGGAGTATGATCACGCAGTCAGAAATATTATTATTCATCCTCAATTGGAGAAGGCTATAAAAGAAAGTGCTTTAGCAGTCAATAATTTTGAAAAATTGATCCCTTCCAGACGAAACGAACTCATCCGTTATATCAACAATCTGAAGACAGAAGCCAGTATTCAAAAAAACATTGAAAAAATCATCAGTCATCTTCATGGCGAAACAGACTTTTATGGTAAATGGATAGATAATGACTCATCGCAATAAAAAACAAAATCCGGAAATATTCCGGATTTTATTTTATTTATGAATTTAAAGTTTTGCTAAGCTTTACAGCATCCTGATTGCTAGGGTCGTACTGTATAGATTTTGCAATATGTTCTTTTGCTTTAGCAGGATCACTTTGCTGTTCTGCAAATGCGATATAGAAGTAAGCATACGCAAGGTTTTTCTTATTCTGTTCTACTTCTTCCGGTTTTACAGTAGCAATATACTTTTCGTAAGCAAGTTTTGCATTGGCATCATCTTTAGCAGACTGATAGGCATATGCCTGGCTGTAATAAGACGGAGCCCAATCCGGTAGTAACGCAGATATTTTTTTCCATGTATCAATAGCATTCGTCCAGTCAGAAGCTTCCTGATAAGCAGCTGCCAGTTTTGCTAATGATTCCGTATCCTTTGGATTGGCTTCAATTTGTTTTTTTAGTCCCTCAATAGTAGGGTTGGATTGAGCTGTAGCAGCCGTGGTGGTTGTACTGTTAGCAGTATCCGTTTGAGTTGTTTGTGCATTCGCGAAACTTGCACCTCCTACAAGCATTAAACCTAAAAATAGATTTTTAATATTTACTTTCGACATTTTCATAATCTTATATTTTAAAATTCCGAAAACTAAAATTCAAGAATAATTCCACAAAATCTCAAATTTTAGAGGCTTTAAGTTTTTTTAGAAAATATTAACGAGATCAAAGTTTTTTTTAGGTTAATTTTTGATTCGTGTTTATCTTTGTAACTCGACTATTTTTTATAAATCAATATAATTTCATTCTATGAACATCATATTAGCCTCTACATCCACACTTTTCGGTGGAGAATATCTTGAATACTTAAGAGAAGAATTAATCAAACTATATACAGGAATTGACGAAATTATTTTTGTTCCTTTTGCAAGACCCAGCGGAATTTCTCACGATGATTACACTGCAAAAGCACGTTCTTTTTTTGAAACAATCAATATAAAAGTAAAAGGACTTCATGAATTTGAAGATAAAGCTGAAGCTTTGAATCAGGCAAAAGGCTATTTTACAGGAGGTGGAAATACATTTCTATTGGTTAAAACATTACACGAGGAAGGTTTAATGTCTGTTTTAAAAGACAATGTGATCAGTGGAAAGGCATACCTTGGATGCAGTGCAGGAAGTAATATCGGAGGACAGAATATGAAAACAACGAATGATATGCCTATCGTTTATCCGCCAAGCTTTGATTGTATGGGACTGGTTCCGTTCAATCTTAATCCACATTACCTTGATCCTAATCCGGATTTGAAGCATAACGGAGAAACAAGAGAAACCCGTATCATGGAATTCCTTACTCAGAATGATCTTAAAGTAGTAGGACTTAGAGAAGGTAACTGGATCAGAAGAATCAAAGATACCATTACTGTTGAAGGGAATGAGCTGACAAGAATTTTTGAAAAGGGTAAAGAACCTTACGAAATAGAAGCAGGAAGTACATTGTAATGAAGCAGGATGACATCAATAGTTTTATAGAGCGCAATCTGAAAAACTTTTCAGTAAACAGTACCGGCTGGAATGATCTGATCAGGCAAATGCTGTTTGAGCTGGCTGTAGGAGGGTGGAATATGAAGAATGACGTTTTCGGAAAGGAAAAGTTTGGGGAATTACGCTGCTCTCTCTATTCTGAGAATGAAGAATTGAATGTCACCCTTAAAATTATTACAGATAAATATTTAAAGCTTTCTCAAAAAACCTGTGAGATTTGTGGAGGCGAAGGAAAAATAAGAACCATTAGTTCATGGCAAACCACATTATGCTTAAGTCATTTTCTTGATCAAAAACCGATGATAGAGATAGATAATGATCTTAATATTAGCCATAATAAGAAAACAGTGCTCAATATTCAGGATATTATTAAAGCGGAAGTGGAATTTGATCTTCAGACTTTAGAACTCTATACGAAAGCTTCTCTGGATAGTGATGAAAGCTTTTCCTTTTCCTCGCAGAACCCTAATTATTATCTTCTTTTAAAAACAATTCCTGATCATTTATTTTCAGATGATGTCAGAGAAAATATTTCCGATTTGTTTCGTAATCTGAAGGATTGTGAGATCTGTGGCTATAAAGCGCTTCATGAAAACTCCTGTCTGCGTTGCTATAATGAGGAATGGGAAGATAGTAAAGGGCATGGAGAAAAATCAGACTACATAAAAGATTGTCAGATGGATATTTTTATAGATGAAGATGATTTTGAAAAATATTTTAAAAATGACCGTTCCTTTGAAAAAGTTATTGACCATCAGATTCTTTTCACTTACAACGACCTGAATGAATATGAAAAGCTTTTATTTTAACTATATTTGATTAGAATTTGAATGAATAAACCTGAATGTTGAACAGAGATTTTTCAGGTAAAGTTTAGCATAAAACAACAATGCAATGAAAAAAACACTTGCAGTTCTCACACTTTCTGTACAGATGGTTTCGGCTCAGAATATAGCCCAAAAACTGGATAAGGTAACCAAGGATCTTATGGATTCTTCAGGAGCAGTAGCTTCCGGCTTGTCTTTCTATGTAGCAGACGAAAACGGTAATTTTATATATGAATATCAAGGAAATAAAGGGCTTTCCACAGCATCTACCCAAAAAATATTTACAGCGGGTGCCGCACTTGAAACATTAGGAAAAAACTATACTTATACTACAACTTCCAGCTATTCAGGGAATATATCCGGCGGAACTTTGAATGGAAGCCTTTTTATAAGCTCCAATGGAGATCCTACGCTGGGAAGCTGGAGATATGAAGCCTACAAGCCTGAAAGTTTTAAAAAGAAACTGATCGATGCTGTTAAAAACTCAGGAATTACCAAAATTTCCGGGGATCTTGTTATTGATGATTCTTATTTTGATCACCAGACGATTCCAGGTGGATGGCCTTGGGATGATCTTGGGAATTACTATGGTGCAGGAGTTTGGGGAATCAATTGGAGAGAAAACCAGTTTGATATCAATATTAACGGAACAGATTTTAAAAGCTTCTCTTATCCTTTAGAAGGTGTACAATGGCTTAATGATTTAAAAGCAGGCGGAAGTTCTGATCAAAGTCTGATCTTTACGGCTCCTCATTCCAAGGTGGCTCTGATTAATGGGATGCTTCCGGCAGGAAAAACAGTAACTGTTTCGGGGGCTGCTCCTAATCCGCCATTACAGTTGGCGACAGAAGTAAAACAATGGTTGAAAGAATCCGGGGTAGAGCTTTCAGGAAAAGCTGTGACCAATTCACAACTTGAAATTGAAGGAAAACAAGTATTGGAAGCTCCAAAAAATAATATTATTCTTACTTATCAATCCCCGACTCTGGACAAAATTGTCTATTGGTTTTTGAGAAAAAGCGTTAACCTTTATGGTGAAACTTTAATTAAATCCTTAGGAAAAGAAAAGAAAGGAAATCCAAGTTTTAAAAGCGGGGTGTCTTATTTGAAAGAGTTTTGGAAATCAAAGGGAATAAACCCGAATATGATCAATTTTGCGGATGGAAGCGGACTTTCTCCTCAAAACTATGTGGCGGCTAAAGCAGAAGTTCAGGCACTTTTATATGCGAAAAAACAATCATGGTTTGAATCGTATTATGATGGATTTCCGGTTCAGGATAATGGGATGAAAATGAAAAGCGGAACAATGAGAGACACTAAATCCTTTGCAGGGTATCATACAGCAAAAGATGGGAAAAAATATGTGTTCTCAATCATTATCAATAATTATCAGGGGAGTGGAAGTGCCGAGTTGCAGAAAATTCTTAATGTTTTAAAATAAAATCACTTGAGAAAATCCATACTGACCAGACTGAATAACTGGATTATCTTTGTTGTAATGACTACTTTGGTGATCGCCATTGTGGTATCTTCTACAGCGCTTATTAATTTTCTCAGAAAAGAAGAGATTAAAAGGATCAACCTGCTTTCAAAAGCCATCAGAATTCAACAGGAAGTAAAGACTCCGGATACTGATGTTTTAGATTTGTTGCCGGAGATTTTGAATATTAATAATACGATTCCTTTTATTGTAACCGATAAAGATAAAAAACCAATCCTAGATCTGGGATATTATCGAAACATTCCGGAGAGTACCATCAAAAATCCTGAAAAATTACATGATCTGATTTTGAATATGGAGAAAAATTACGCTCCTATTGAAATCAAGGTTCCGGACGGGAATAACCAGTTTGTGTATTATGATAACTCTCGTTTGCTTAATAATCTTCGGTATTCGCCTTATATTTTAGGATTGTTTATTCTGATGTATTTCGGATTTACATTCTGGTTTTTTAAGACTATTAAAAAGACCGATGAAGGATATCTCTGGGCTGGGCTTGCTAAAGAAACTGCACACCAGATCGGAACACCTTTATCCTCAATGATCGGTTGGATGGAAATCATGAAGCTGGAAAGTCCAGATTCTGATGGGATCTATGAAATGGAAAAGGATATTGAAAGACTCAGAACCATTTCTGAGCGTTTCTCAAAAATTGGCTCTGTTCCTGAATTGAATGATATGAATTTCAATGAAACGATTCAGGAAAATTATGATTATTTAAAAACAAGAATCTCCAGAAAAGTGGATTTCACTCTTCATCTCCCGACTTACACTGTTTTAGTGCCACACAATAAAATCCTGATGAGCTGGGTAATTGAAAACCTTGTAAAAAATGCCGTGGATGCTATGAAAGGAGAGGGAGCTATTGTGATGTCTGTATTTGAAAGAAATAAAAATATTTTAGTTGAGGTAAAAGATAACGGCAGCGGAATGACTAAACAGCAGGCAAGAAATGCTTTTAAACCAGGATATTCTACCAAGAAAAGAGGTTGGGGACTTGGATTGTCACTGGCTCGAAGGGTAATTCATGAATATCATAACGGAGACATTAAAATCTCTCAGACTGAAGTAGGAAAGGGAAGTACTTTCAGAATTACAATAAGAAAAGGAGATGCCTAATCTGGAAATAATGAATTTGAATTTTTAAACCTATAAGGTTGAATACCATAAAATAAACTTTCAATATTTGAATAAATCTATTTTTTACGAAATAGTATCTAAAAATAAAAAGCGGTGAAATTTCACCGCTTTTCTTTTATTTCTTACCAGTCAGCCACTGAGTCTGAAGCTTCAGTTCTGCCGGAGTTGGATTTGCTTTAAATTGAGGCGTTTCCATGGTCATTTTATCCAGGATAGCTTTTCCTTTAAGCTCCATTTTTTCTTTCTTACCGCCATTGTCTCTTAAAATAGTTACCGTGACAGCCTGTCCGTCTTTAATGGTTTTAGTATACCCGATAAAATCCTGAACTTTTTGGATGTCAACAGTTTTTCCATCTAAAGCAAGAACCTGGTCTGTTATTTTAAATCCGATGCTCTTAGCAAATGGAGATAAGGCAGAGTTTTCGTCAAATGCAAAAGCTTTGGTCTTATCATCATATCCTGTTTGGTTCGGGTCTTTAATAAACCAGAAAATAGGTGCGCTTTCTTGCTTGTGTATCTCTACACCCACCATATTCAGGTATTCTGCATAAGGTGTAGGCTGGCTTCCTGCAATATATTTATTATAAAACTCTTTTACCTGAGGATATCCTGTAACGGCTACCAATTCGTCAATAAGTTTATCATCTTTGAACGGCTTATTTTCCCCGAATCTTTGAGATAACTTTCTGATCATATCACGGTATCCCATTTCACCGTTTGAAGTCTTTCTCAGTTCAATATCCATACACATTGCCAGAAGAGCTCCTTTTTCGTATACATTTCTGTACTGATCTTTATACTGATCCTGTAATACATTTTTGCTCATTACCGTGAACGGCATGGTGTCATTATAATTTTTAGAGTTGGCAATCTTTTCTCCCATTCTGTGAAGGAATTCATCTTTGGTGATCAATCCTTCCTGGATCTGGAATAAATTGGCAAAATATTCAGTTCCTCCTTCGTACATCCATAAATGCTGAGACATTTTAGGGTCTGCATAATCGAAGTAGTGAATTTCTTCAGAGTGAGTTTTTAAAGGATTTACCGTATGGAAGAATTCATGGGAAACCACATCGGTAATGGTTTGGTCAATTGCATCTTTTGGCATTGCTTCAGGAAGTACAACACTTGTAGATTCATGATGTTCCAGAGCTCCGAAGCCTTTGATTTTAGGACCGTCGCCACCAGATAAATAAAGCATGATCGCATACTTTTTATTGGTATTCATGTCTCCAAGGAATTTCTTTTGGGCAATCACCATTTTTTCAAGATTATCCTTGAAGTCTGCCGCTTTATACTTTCCTGTTGGAGAATAAACGCCTAATACAAGTTCCATCCCTCCTGCGTTGAAGGTAATATAATCTGGTTTGGTGTACATTAATGGGGAGTCAGTGACTTTAGCATAGTTTGCTAATGTAAATGTGTCTGTAGATTCAGATTTATCCTGATCAACCAAGGCTGTTGTACCGTAGAAATCCGTAGGTTTTTGAATTAACAACTGATAAGGAACATCCTGCATATTCTCAATATATCCTATGAAACCATGGGTATTGATCATATAAACTTTTCCTTGCTCAATATCCGTCCCAGAAGGAGAAAATACGGCTTTATGCTTTGAAGTATCCATTTCTTCATCAAAGCTGTCGTTCACAAGATAAGAGATCTTGCTGAGGTTTTGCGCATTTTTCAATGAATAACTATTGTCATTCACTTGAGTAAAGGCAAGTTCTTTACCTTTATTATCATAAAATTTAATTCCCTCAATAAACCTTCCGTAATCATCTACAGAATAAGTTCCGGGAACTGTTTTTGGAAAATGAAACTTAATATCTCCCGATTTCATTTTCGGGAATTCCATCGTAACGGCTACTTTATCATCCTTTACATTAACGAGGTCAATAGTGGTTTTGATAGACTGTGCATTCGCTAAAAAAGCGGCAAATAAGCCTAAACTAATTGCTGTTTTTCTCATTAGGTTTAAATTTATAGTTAAGTAGTTGCTGTTTTTTTCATTTTGTTACGAAACAGAGTATTAAACTTTTCTTAAAATTTTTTAATAAAAAAAAGAAAGGCAGATTCACGATCTGCGAATCTGCCTTTAATATTTATTGAACACTCAGGTAATTAATATAATAATTCTTGTTGAAATCAACCGGAGTACTTTTTTTAAGTTTTACAGTTTGCCATTCTTCCGTAGGATTTATGGTTTGATCTCCATTGATAATGATTGGAAGTTTCAGGTTTTTCACAATGTTTGTATATCTGAATTTCAAGGTATCTCCGTTTTGAGAATATTCAAGTGTAGGTATTTTAATGGTTCTTAAATATTGATCGAAAACAGTTGAAAAATCAATTCCTGCTTTTGAGGATATATAATTTTCAATTTGTTTTGTGGTAACGGTCTGATGATAGAAATCCTTACTTAAACCTCTTAAAATCTGGCGGAATTTTTCATCATTATTGATGACCTGTCTTATAGTATGAAGCATATTGGCTCCTTTAGGATACATATCACCACTACCTTCGTTTCTTACTCCATATTTACCGATAATAGGAATGTCATTCGCTATTCTTCCTCTGAGACCGATCATGTAAATATCAGCAGATTTTTTATCCAGATATTTTTCTGTGAAAAGTACTTCAGAGTACATGGTAAAGCTCTCATGAATCCACATATCTGCTTCATCCTTTGCTGTAATATTATTGGCAAACCACTCATGACCACTTTCATGAACAATGATATAATCCCACTTTAATCCGACTCCGGTTCCTGAAAGATCTCTTCCAAGGTATCCGTTCTGATATCCATTTCCATAAGCGACATTACTTTGGTGTTCCATCCCTAAATACGGAGAGTCTACCAATTTATAAGAGTCTTCATAGAAAGGGTAAGGACCAAACCAGTATTCTAGTGCGGAAAGCATAGGTTTTACCTGTTGGAATTGTTTCTTCGCTTTTTCAAGGTTATAATCAAGAACCCAGTAATCAAGATCTAACTTTCCTTTTTCCCCATCAAAAGTATCTTTAAAATTGACGTACTTTCCAATATTAGGTATGATAGAGTAGTCATTGATAGGGTTTTTCACTTCCCAGGTATAGGTCGTTTTATTGCCATTAGTCTTTTTATCAATTAATCTTCCGTTTCCGACTCCTACGAGATCATTTGGGGTAATGATTTTCATGATGATTCCGTTATCAGGTTCATCGCTCCAGATATCTTTGGTAGGAAGCCAGATAGAAGAGCCTATACCTTGTACGGCAGGGCTCATCCATGGATTGCCATTTTCATCTTTTGTAAAAACCCATCCACCGTCCCAGGGTGCATTTTTAGCAATCTGAGGGTTTCCGGAATAATCCACATCAATGGTATATTTTTCTCCTTTCTTGAATTTTTTATTAGCTGTCACAAAGATAAAATCTCCGTCCTGTTTATAGCTGGCGATAGGAAAATTGGCTACTACTTTTCCAGCTTTCATTGGCTGTTGAAGATCAATCTGAAATACAGGATTCGTTACATTTTTTATAATTTCAAAGCTGATCTTATTAGTTCCTCTGAGGCTTTTCTGTTCAAAATCAGGTTCTACGGAAAAGTCATATTTTTTGACATCCCAGAAATCTCTGAAAGGAGTATTGGAGCCTTTTAATGTATCTTGTTTTGTGTAAACTTTATCTTTTTCGAAGAGTTGCCCAAAAGCAATTCCGGAAATTAATAACAGTGTGTATGACAGCTTTTTCATGTGAAATTAAATTAATAATCTTTTCAAAAGTATAAAATTAAATTAACAGCGAAGTGATAAGAAGGTAAAAAATAAAGAATTGAAGAAAAAGAAGTGAAATACGGTTATTTATATAGAAAAAGCCCGACATCTGCCGGGCTGTATATAAAATATTATTGCTAATTTTTATTTTTTAATAAATTTCACATTTGAAGTGGTTCCTTTATCTTCAATAGAAATCACGTAAGCTCCTGTACTTAATTTAGATACCTGAACTTTGTTGTCATTGATTTGTCCGCTCATTACTATCTGTCCAGCCATGTTCGTAATAGAATATTGTGCTTTAGCAGATACCTGAGTAATGTTTAAGACATCACTTGCAGGGTTAGGGTATACCTGAATTGAACTCTTATCCTTTGTTACATCATGAGTGCTCAGCTGTTGTTCAATGCTTACCGGATAATCTTCAATCTCGCCATATCCCTGACTGTTACATCCGTCTATTGGCTGAGCGCCATATGCCATAATAACTCTCATAATCACATTTTTTCCAGTGTATGCATCTGCAGGAACAGAGAAAGTTCCGGATACAGGAGTTACTTTGTTAGGTATGCTGGTAAAGATCATTTCAGACTCAGAGAAAATTCCATCTCTGTTAAAGTCTATCCAAGCTGAAACTCCTTCATTGTAAGAGGTAGCCGTCCACTGTTTTGAAACACTCAGTGAATTTCCAGTACTTCCTGACTTTAAGGTAATTAGTTTGGTAGGATCATTTACGTAGTTTGAATAAGGTGTTCCTGTACTTGGATTTGAAATAGGATTCATTCCCGCAGGAGTAACAGTAACATTAGAGATAAACTCATCATCAGAGTTTGTTCCCGTTGCAGGGCAAACTGAGTATGCAAGCGTTGTAAAGTTACCGAGAGTATAATTACCTATTGTAGAACCACAACTGTTAGCCACTTGGAACTCATATTGAGTGCCTTCTTCTAATCCGGATAAATAATAGGCGTTTGTAGATACAGGAACTGTTACCCATGCAGCTCCTGCTTTTCTGTACATTACAGAATAGGTTGCTCCTTGTACTATAGGCCAGTTTATGTTAGCTGAATTCATTGTAACCCCTGAAACAGTTATTCCTGTTGGAGCAGTTGAAGTACATTCATTTGCTAAGGCTGCTACTGTAGCATTTCCTATAGCATAAAATACATTATCAATAGCACTTATTCTGATCTTTACATTCGCTCCCGTAGCAAGAGAAGAGAAGTTGAATGGCTCAGAACCGTCATTTGGAGTTGATGGGCTAATCACATTCCATGTTGCGCCATTGTCTGTTGTATAGTCTATTTTAACATTTTGAACGTTATATGGGGCACTGTTTGTATTGACAACATCCCAGGTAATAGCACCAGGAGTATTGTTGTAAACGGTAGTGGACGTTATTTTAAAAGGACCATCGTTCATTACTTTCAAGCGAATCAATGAGCTCTGAGTCTGCTGATCGGTCACAATCGGATGATTATCTCTTGCAGTAACTTTAAATTTCATTGTTCTCGGAACATTCGATACTGTTTCCCAACCTGCAACATTAGTTAAATTTCCACCCAGAACACTTGCAAGAGCAGGGAAGTAACGGGTAGGAGAAGATGTTGGAGGCAGAGATCTGAAATTCGCACCATTATTACTATTTGGACTTACAGGCCCGAAAGTAATTGATGCAAGATCATATTGCTCCCATGTATACGTCATCGGATCATTTTCAGGATCATTTGCAGAAGCTGTTAATACAAAGGCAGTTCCCTTTGGAATAGCCTTATCCGTAAACGGTTGTATTACTGGAGGCGTATTAGTGATAGGTGTACTAATTCCACAGCTCTTGGAATTAGTATATGCCTGTACTTCTTCAATGTTTTTAGTATGGAAATAAGCATCAGAGTGCATCTGAACATTCGCATTTGTAATCCCTGCATATCCCATGATCGTAGAACCTGATCCCGGTTCCATATGAGCGCCGTGAAGGGCAAGAGACATTGTGTGAGCACCACCAAACTGATGACCAATCTCGTGTGCTACAAAGTCGATATCATAATTATCTCCGAAAGGTTGATCTGGTGTAGCAGGGGAAGTAATTCCAGCTCCTTTTGATGTAGCGTCATTATCACTTGCTGGGTTTATACAAACATTTCCTACGCGTCCTGCACTACCACCGCCACCACGGTGACCGAAGAAATGTCCTATGTCATAAGCATTGTTGCCGATAGCTGCAGTGATTGCTCTCTGAACCTGTAGATTCCATGCGCTGGGTGCACTAAAAGAACCATTAGTGTTAACAATAACGTTTGAATAAGGGTCAGTAACAGGATCTGTAAAAATAAGCTGTGGTACATCCTGAACGATCAGACGAATCCCAAAATCTTTTTCAAATACAGCATTTACTCTGTTGATCGTAGCCTGAATACGTGCAGCAGCCTGTGGAACACCACCTGCAAGCTGGGTGTATTCACCATTTACAGAGATTGCAAGTCGGTAGGTTTTATACTTTTGATCATTGTTTCTATTGGTAGCCCCTCCTATATTATTTGAGTTATTTCTACTGTTTAATAATTTATTCATTTCCTTTTTTGATGTCTCAGACTCAGAAGTTGTACATTCAAAAGGATCTTCGTGTGATTTATTAGACTTAAAGAATACTCCGAATACATCTTTTTCCTTGTTAACAGCCTCTATAAATTCATATTTTCCCGTAGTAGCATCAAATAAAATAGATTGGAAATCATCCGGAGATGTACTGAACCTGATTTGCTTACTAGGATTATCAATTCCAACACCTGAATAGGCGCCTAGTTGATATCTGTCTGCCATAGATTTTACTACGACAGGAGAACTGTAAACTGAAAATCTTTCAACTTTTCCATTAGTCGTAGGTATAGAAACAATAACAGGAGAACCGCCGGTCCCAGCTTCAGGTGCATTTTTCAAAAGATCTCTTAATACAGAAAGGTCCATTTTATAAGCATATTCCACTTTAACTTCCTTTCTTATAGGATTGATTTTACCGGATACCGGTTCCCAACGTTGAGCTTGTAGACCAGTTAAGCCTAAAGCTAAAGCGCAAACAAGTATAATTTTCTTTTTCATATTACTTTTTAATAAAAATAGTTATTGGGTGTAAATATAATAAATATTTTACGTTTTGTTTATATTTGTTTTAAATAATTAACTGTTTTTGTGGGTTTGTATTTAAATTTAATATTTAAATGCATTATGAGGAAATTACAATTGAAAAAAATAAGCGTCAATTTTCTATCAGAAAATTGACGCTTATTTTGAGTTATTATGTATGAAATTTAATTCATTGCTTTAATTACTTCTGTACAGCAGGAAGGCTATCACTTCTTTTTTGTACCTTTTTGTAAGTGAAAGTACACATCATAATACTGAATTCATATAAAATAAGTAAGGGGAAAGCAGCCATCAGCATACTTAAAACATCAGCAGGAGTAATGATTGCAGCAACTACCATAATCAGTACGATCGCATGACGACGATAAGTTTTCATAAATACAGGGGTAAGAATTCCAATGGTTGTAAGGAAATAAATAAGGATAGGAAAAAGGAAAATAACTCCCATACCCAAAACTACCTGTAAAAATAATGTGGTATAGTCACTCAGGTCATAAAGAGGAACAATAATGTCTGAAATTTTAAAGATAACTCCAAAATTTACAGCAAAAGGAAGAATTAAAAAGTATCCGCATAAAACACCTGTCATGAAAAGAATCCAGACCGCATTGATAATATAAATGGAATTCTTTTTCTCCCTAGGATGCAACGCAGGACCAATAAAACGCCATAGTTCCCATACAATATAAGGAAATGCAGCTACCATTCCTCCGAAAACAGAAACAGCCATCATTACATTGAACTGCTGATATAACCTTTGTACACGTACAGGGAAATCTTTGGGAAGATGAATACTGTCTTCACCTAAAATCATTCTTGAAAAATGATTAACAATTCTGAATGTAGGAAAATCGTTTCTTGTAGGTCCGAAAAAAATATGGTCCATAATCCAATTGATATTGAAGCCAACCACAAAAGCGGCAACTATAATAGCAATAATTGAACGAACCAAATGCCCTCTTAATTCTCCAATATGCCCAAGAAAGGACATGTCTTTGTTATTGTCCATATAAATAGTAGAATCTATCAAAATGTCACCTTTGAGAGGTAAACAGTTTAAGTCTGCGAAATTATGAAATAATAATCAGTATTTAGAATTTATTAGCCATGATTTTATTTAAGTTTATGTAGCTAGTGACTGATATATCCTTAAGGTGCTAAAAAAAGAAAAGCTGACAATCCTAATGTTTTCAGGGTGCCAGCTTTCAATAATTTATTATTGATGAATTATTTTTCCAGAATCTCCAGTACTTTTTCCGCTACAGCACCTCCGGATTGTGGATTTTGTCCTGTTACCAGATTGCCATCAGAAACAGCAAAAGGGACAAAGTCCTGATCTGCTTTTACATAATGAGCTCCTTGGCTTTTCAGTACATCTTCTGTAAGATAAGGCATATGATCAGCCAGTTCGGCAGCAATTTCCTCTGAATTTGAAAACCCAGTTACCGTTTTTCCTTTGATCAGAAGCTCTCCATCAGAAAGTTTTATATTAAAAAGTCCTACCGCTCCATGGCAGACAGATGATACAATTCCTCCATCTTCATAGATGTTGCGTGCAATTTCCTGTAAATCAGTATTATCAGGGAAGTCCCAGACTACACCGTGCCCACCTGCATAATAGATTATACCATAATCTTTAGGATTAATATCTTCAGGTTTTAACGTATTACCAAGTTTATTTCGGAATGTTTCATCAGCGTAATATTTCCAGTCAACAGGCTGTACAAACATCTGTAAAGAAATCGGATCGAGCGGAGTATAACCACCTTTTGGACTCACAAAGTCAATTTCATAACCTTTCTTCTCCAGTTTTTCATAAAAGTGAACCGCCTCACCCAGCCATAAACCTGTTGCTCTTTCCATATTAGGATATTTTTCCACACTTGTTACTACAATTAATGCTTTCTTTTTCATTGTGATTATTGTTTAATATTATAGTACAAAGATTGGTGTTTTGAACTAATTATTATAAGGACATACCGCAAAAAAAAGATGTGACCTAGGTCACATCTTAATTGTATAATCGACTTAATGTTTCTCTTGAAACACCCAGATAACTCGCAATAAGCTGTTTGGGAATATGATCAATAAAGCCGGGATATTGTTTTATAAAATCTTCATACCGTTCCTTCGCAGACTTACTCATGAGTGAAAGAATCCTTTGTTGTAGAGCCACATATCCAAAATTAGATTTTACTCTGAAAAAATGTTCCATCATTGGAATTTTTGCACAAAGTGTATTTAAATCATCATAAGATATAGCATAAACCTCAGAATCTTCAATGCAATCAACAGCTAATGATGATGTTTCCTGCTTGAAAAAACCTGCAAAATCTGAAATCCACCAATTGGATGCTGCAAACTGAAGAATATGTTCCTTTCCTGTATTGTCTATAATACTGCTTTTAAGAATGCCTTTTTCTATAAGGAAAATCTCACTCACATGTTGATGTTCCTGCACCAAAAATTGTTTTTTCCTGAATCTTTTCTTGGTAAAGAAATTTTGGATAACTTCAAACTCCTCATCTGTAGGATTGATGATCTCCTGAATATGTGCTTTTAGAAAATGGCTCATATTAAAGCGTATTAATTTATTCCTTCATCCAGCAATTTATGCAGATCAATAATCCCGAAATACTTTCCGCTCTCAGTCACTACAAGCTGTCCGATATTGTTCTCCTTTAAAATTTTCATTGCCTCTTTGGCAAGTGCCTCCTTTTCAATAGTTCTTGGATTTGCAGACATGATATCTTTCGCCATAACCTTACTGATATCTTCACCTTTCATCAGCATCCTTCTCAAATCACCGTCTGTAATCACTCCGATAATCTGCTCATTATTCGTTACTACAGTAATTCCGTGGCTTGATGCACTGATAGAAATAATCACATCTCTGATAGAAGCATCTTCAGAAACCTGTGGCTTTTGAGAAGAAAGAAACTGCTCAACTCTGGAAGTAAGATTTTTTCCTAAGCTTCCTCCGGGATGGAATTTTGCAAAATCATTAGCCTTGAAATCATTAAGTTCCATTAAAGAAACAGCAAGAGCATCACCCAATGCCATCTGAATGGTTGTAGAACTTGTAGGAGCCAGTTTATTTGGGCAAGCTTCCACATCTACATGAGTATCCAGGATAATTTCAGAAAATTCAGCAAGTTTACTGCTTTTATTTCCAGTCATTCCGATCAAAGCAGAAGAATAATCCTTTAAATAAGGAACAAGGTTCGCTATTTCAGGAGAGTTTCCGGAATTGGAGATACAAAGTACCACATCTTGCTTTTGAATCACTCCAAGATCCCCATGAATGGCTTCCGAAGCATGTAAAAATTGAGACGGAGTTCCCGTAGAATTCAGTGTTGCAACTATTTTATTACCTACATGGGCAGATTTTCCTATTCCTACTACAATGAGTTTTCCTTTTGCTGAGTGAATAATCTCTACAGCCTGGGCAAACTGGTCATCAATTCTGTTTTTTAATTTTTCTAATTCTGAAATTTCAATTTCTAAAGTACTTTTAGCAATTGATATTATGTTGGTTCTATCCATTTTATGAAAATAAGGTATACAAAAAAGTTTCTAAAAAACGTTATATTTTAAAAACAATATTTAATATAAGTTTTATTTTTTATAAATTCGTTCGCTTTTATTTTAAGCAGAATTTTTATAACTTTGGGTTAGATGCAAATTTAGCAATAGAAAATTAGATGAGCGCAAAAAAAGCCAATTTATCAGGCGAATTGAAAAAGTATTTTGGGTTTTCTACATTTAAGGGACAACAGGAACAGATTATAGAAAACCTACTGAATGGGAAGGATATATTTGTTTTGATGCCTACAGGTGGTGGTAAATCATTATGTTATCAGCTTCCGGCACTTATTTCCGAAGGTACGGCAATAGTTGTTTCACCTTTAATAGCGTTAATGAAGAATCAGGTAGATGCCGTAAACGGGCTGTCTTCTGAGGATGGGGTAGCGCATGTATTAAATTCATCATTAAACAAGACACAGACAAAACAGGTTTTCGACGATATTAAAAGCGGAAAGACCAAGCTTTTGTATGTAGCTCCTGAATCATTGATTAAAGATGATTATCTGGACTTTTTGAAAGAAGTTAAGATCTCTTTCTTTGCGATTGATGAAGCACACTGTATTTCAGAGTGGGGACATGATTTCAGACCAGAATACAGGAATCTTAAACAGATTATCGATAAGATTGCCAATGTACCGGTGATCGCACTTACGGCAACTGCAACGCCAAAAGTACAGGATGATATCCAGAAAACTTTGGGAATGACGAATGCTTTGGTCTTTAAGGAAAGTTTTAACCGTCCCAATCTATATTATGAGGTAACTCCTAAAATTAATATAGATAAGGAAATTGTTAAATTTATCAATCAGCATAAAGGAAAATCAGGAATTGTATATTGCCTGAGCAGAAGAAAGGTGGAAGAATTTGCCCAACTTCTGCAGGTAAACGGAATCAATGCACTTCCTTACCATGCCGGTCTTGATCAAAAAGTAAGAGTGGCAAATCAGGATAAATTCCTGATGGAAGAAGTAGATGTTATTGTAGCAACTATTGCATTCGGAATGGGAATTGATAAACCGGACGTACGTTTTGTTATTCACTATGACTTCCCAAAATCACTGGAAAGTTACTATCAGGAAACAGGAAGAGCAGGAAGAGATGGTGGTGAAGGTCATTGCCTTGCATTTTATGATCCTAAAGACATTGAAAAGCTTGAAAAATTCCTTGCTCAAAAACCGGTATCTGAAAGAGAAATCGGATTACAGCTTTTAAACGAAGTAGTAGGGTATGCCGAAACTTCAATGAGCCGAAGACAATATATTCTGTATTATTTTGGAGAAAACTTTGATCCTGTAAACGGAGACGGAGCAAAAATGTGTGATAACTCATCTAATCCTCCAAAATTAAAAGATGCCACTGCAGACTTACGAAAAGTTCTTGATTTAATCAACGATACAGGAGAAAAGTTCAAAGCAAAAGATCTGATCTCTGTGATTGTTGGAAAAGAAACCGCCGTTACAAAATCTTACAAGCTGGAGCAGAACCCTCATTTTGGTTTTGGAAAAGAAGAAAAAGATAATTATTGGAAGACGATTTTAAGACAGGCAACAGTTCAGAACTTCTTACAAAAAGATATTGAAACTTATGGAGTTTTAAAAATAACAGAAAAAGCAAAAGAAGTACTTGCCGGTAAAACTCAGGAAGCTTTCTTAATTGCTGAAGACAGAGAATTTGATCTTACACAGGCTAAGGCAGATAGTGATCAGCTGCAGCAGCAATCCGGTGGAGGGTTAGACCAAAAACTGTTTAATCTTCTAAAGGAATTAAGGAAAAAAGTAGCCAAAAAGCATGGGATTCCACCATATACAGTGTTTATGGATCCGAGTTTAGAGGATATGACGGTTCAGTATCCAATTACAGTAGATGAAATCAACAAAATTTATGGTGTAGGTGAAGGAAAAGCTAAGAAATATGGTAAAGAGTTCGCTGATTACATCAAAACTTATGTTGAGGATAATAATATAGAACGTACCCAAGATATGGTCTTGAAACAGGTGGCAAATAAATCCAGCCATAAGGTTTTCATTATCCAAAGTACTGATAAAAAGATTGATCTTGAAGACATTGCAAGAGCTAAAAACCTTTCTATGGACGAACTTCTGAAAGAAATGGAAAGAATCGTTTATCAGGGTACAAAATTGAACATAGATTATTATATTGAAGATAATTTTGATGAAGATATTGTAGACGGCTTCATGGAGTTCATGAACGAATCTGAGAGTGACAGTATGAAGATTTTATTGGATGAATTCGGAGATGAATTGTCTGATGAGGAAGTGAGAATGCTGAGAATCAAATTTATCAGCGATGTTGCGAACTAATTAACAATATTATACAATAAACAAAAAGAAGTTTTTCCACGGAAGAGCTTCTTTTTTTAATGTAATATTTGAGATGAATATATAGCATTTTTTTTACCACTAATGTTGTAAGAGCCACCTTGCTTTAAGTGGTTTTATGAAAAAAGAAGTTACTTAAATTTATGCATAATATAATTATTCGTGAATTCGTGGCTATTAAAAGCATGTTTTAGCAGTATGAAATTTTATCGGATATAAAATCCTTATGCCTTTTTGCTTTTGTGTCTTAGCGTTCACAAACCTTTTAAAATTATGTCTCTACCTTAAGATTACACAATGACAAATCTGTTGTAAGATACTTAGAAATAGAAAATCTTCAATACTCCAATATTTGAAAGATAATGAAACTTTTTAGTAACTTTAACTGATGAAAAAAATATCTGTCATATTTATTCTGCCGGACCTAGAAACCGGAGGTGCAGAAAGAATAGTTACCACCATTGCAAATCATCTTTCCAGGGATCGTTTTGAGCCTAAGATTTTGTTGTTGCGTAAACAGGGCGGATATCTTAATTTCCTGAAAAAAGATGTAGAAATTATAGACATCAATACTGAAAGAATCAGACATTCATTAAAACCTATTTTAAGAGAAATCTATAGAAGAAGACCTGATATTGTATTTTCAGGTTTTGGAGAAGTGAATGCTTATTTATCATTATTTATCAAGCTTTTTCCAAGGACGAAATTTATTGCCCGAGAAACAAATGTTGTCAGCCAGCATGTTACCCGGAAGGAAATCAGGTTTTTCTATAATTTTTACAATAACTATCAGAAAATCATTGCACAGAGTGATGATATGATGAAAGATCTGGTAAGTAATTTTAATATCAAAAAGAAAAAAATTACCAAGATCAATAATCCGGTTGACTTTGATTTTATAGATGAAAAGCTGAGTATAGCTGTAAAGCCAGAGGGTTTTAAATATAATTATAAAAATGTAGTAGCCATCGGGAATCTTTCTGCCAGAAAAGGATTCGATAACCTGTTGAAAGTATTTTCAAGACTTAAGAACAAAAATATTATGCTTCACATTCTGGGTGACGGGAAAGACAAAGAAGTTTTGCTTCAGATGAAGGAATTTTTGGGGTTAAAAAATGTCATTTTCCATGGAAGACAGGAAAACCCTTATCAGTTTTTAAAATATGCTGATCTTTTTATTCTTTCTTCAAGATACGAAGGCTTTCCTAATGTTTTACTGGAGGCAGGAGCCTGTGGGACTTATTCTTTAGCCAATAATTGCCCCGGCGGAATTAATGAGATCATTCAGAATAATGTGAATGGTGAAATTGGTAATATTGAGAATTATGAGGATTTCGCACAGAAAATAATCACTGTCATGCAGCAGAATTATAATCGTGATGCTATAAGAAATTCTATTAAATCAAGATTTTCAAAGAATATTATATTAGACAAATACGAGAAAGTTTTACTGGATTTAGTGAAGTAGAATTGTCAGATTTGTCTTATGGGGCTTTATTTTCTTAGATTTGGACCCGATAAAATAAAGATCAATGAATAAAATCCCCAAAATAGGATGCGCATGTGAAAAACCTGATTCGAATTATACTGAATACAGAAGTTCAGAATTAGGTATAGATCATACTAACGGAAGACATGGAGAAGTAAGCATTCAACAATGTAAATTATGCCAAAGAATATGGATTCATTATTTTGTTGAATATGAGCACTATTCCAAATCAGGAAGATGGTTCAAGGGAATTGTTTCAAAAAAAGACCGCCCAAATATAACTCCGGAAAACGCTATTGAATATCTTGAAAGTATTGAATGGTATGTGTATGGAGGCTCGTTTTTTGAAAGTACAGGTGAAATAGGAAGCGGGAAGGTAAAGGTAGATTAATAACCGCCTTAAGGTATTTAAAATTTTTTGATCTCAAAATTGATAAAACTCACTTTGGTGCTTGGTAATTTATATGTAAATTTGTGAGACTTAAGATAGATAATAATAAACAAATTCATAAAATAACATGAGTCAATTCGATGTTACCGTAATAGGTTCTGGTCCTGGTGGTTATGTAGCTGCTATCCGTGCAGCACAGTTAGGTTTCAAAACAGCAATTATTGAAAAATATTCAACTTTAGGCGGAACTTGTCTTAACGTTGGATGTATTCCGTCAAAAGCACTTCTTGACAGCTCTGAGCATTTTGAAAATGCAAAACACAATTTTGCAGGTCACGGAATTATCATCAATGAGCCACAAGTAGATATTGCAAGAATCATTGAGCGTAAAAATGAAGTTGTAGATCAAACAACTAAAGGAATCAATTTCTTAATGGACAAAAACAAAATCACTGTTTTTGAAGGATTAGGAAGCTTTGAATCTGCTACTCAGATTAAAATCACTAAAAAAGACGGTTCTTCTGAAACGATCGAATCTAAATATACCATTATTGCAACGGGTTCTAAACCGTCTTCACTTCCTTTTATCACTCTTGATAAAGAAAGAGTAATCACTTCTACTGAAGCATTAAACCTTAAAGAGGTTCCTAAGCACTTAGTAGTAATTGGTGGTGGTGTAATTGGTCTTGAATTAGGTTCTGTATACCTAAGATTAGGAGCTCAGGTAACGGTAGTTGAGTTCATGGATAAAATCATCCCTGGAATGGATGGAGCTTTAAGTAAAGAGTTAACTAAAGTTCTTAAAAAACAAGGTATGAAGTTTATGCTTTCTACAGCAGTTTCTGCAGTGGAAAGAAATGGAGATACTGTAAAAATCACAGCTAAAGATAAAAAAGGAGAAGAAGTCGTAGTAGAAGGAGATTATTGTTTAGTTTCTGTAGGTAGAAAACCTTACACAGATGGTCTTGGTCTTGAAAAAGCTGGTGTAGAGCTTGACGAAAGAGGAAGAGTAAAAACAAATGACCATTTACAGACTAACGTTGCAAACATTTATGCAATCGGTGATGTTATTAAAGGTGCTATGCTTGCTCACAAAGCTGAAGAAGAAGGAGTTCTTGTTGCTGAAATCTTAGCAGGTCAAAAACCTCACATCAACTACAACTTAATTCCTGGTGTTGTATATACTTGGCCAGAAGTTGCGGGTGTAGGTAAAACTGAAGAGCAATTGAAAGAAGAAGGAGTAGCTTACAAAGTAGGTTCTTTCCCAATGAGAGCATTAGGAAGAAGCCGTGCAAGTGGAGATACAGACGGACTTGTGAAGATTATTGCTGACGAGAAAACTGACGAGATCTTAGGAATGCACATCATTGGAGCAAGAGCTGCTGACCTTATTGCTGAAGGAGTAATTGCTATGGAATTCCGTGCAAGCGCTGAAGATATTGCAAGAAGTTCTCACGCTCACCCAACATATGCAGAAGCTATTAAAGAAGCTGCATTAGATGCTACGGCAAAAAGATCTATCCATATGTAATATTTGATTAAAATTTAATCATTGAAATAATAAAGAGACTGACTCATTTTTGAGTCAGCCTCTTTTGTTTTATAAAGTTATATGAAGATTAACTAATTTCATTCGTGCATTAGTGGCAAAAAAGAAAAATGTTTTTTACAAAGTAAATTTCTTCAATACTGATTTTTTGGCATAAAAATGGAAACTGATTCTGAAAAAATAAGTATGAGAAAAATATTTATAGGTTTGATGATTTTAGCAGGTATCAGTTCATTTGCACAAGAAGCAGGAAAAGCAGGAGAGTTGCTGAGAAATGAGGCGTCAACCTCTGAAATGCAGTCGCAAAATTCTTCCGGTTTTAGAAATAAAACCTTTGAACGAAATTCAGGAAATCAAAATAACAGAATTAAAAATCCTAGCTATCAATGGAATAGAAATTATGGATATGCCGAAGTCTTTCTACGAGTTCCTGAACAAGGGTTCTTTACCGTTGAAGTTGGAGATCAGATGATTGCTAACGGCTCCGGGAAATTTCGTTTTTTTGATCTTCAATCAGGAAGGGTACCTGTTTCAATCTATGAAAACGGATTTTTAATTTATAGAAGCTCATTAATGCTGCGTAATAATAGCAGAATGGTATTAGACTTTTTTACCAATGAAGGCTTGTATCTTTTAGATTCATATCCTGTTCAAGGGCAATATGGGTTTAATGACTGGAATGATATATGGAATAATCCTTACGGAAATAACCCTGGAAATTGGGGAAGCCAAGGCAATGTAATGGATAATAATACATTCCGTCGTTTTTTTGATATGATGAAGAAAAATGAAAGCTTTGATGATGGTAAGATTGCTTTAATTAATCAGCAGATGAAAAACTCAATGTTTACTGCAACACAAATACGCGATCTGGTAAAATCGTTAAGTTTTGATAAAAACAAACTATCACTGGCAAAATCTATGTATCGAAATTGTTTAGATAAAGACAGATATTTTGTAGTATATGATGCTTTTGATTTTGAAAGCAGCAAACGTGAGCTGATGAATTATATTTCCAGATTATAATATACAGAGAGAAGTGATGAACTTCTCTTTTTTTTTGTGTTGAAAATTTAATGATATAAAATTTTTATAATTGCTATGAATGCAGTAATGAATTTCTAAGTGGTTTTATTAATCTATGTGGTTGAAATTATACTTTTAGAATAAAGTTACATCATCTTCAGATTATCATAGAAACTGCTTTTTTTAGGAGCGATATTAAACTGTATCCCGAAAGTAATCCCTTTAAAATATTTGTCCTTATGTATTGGGAATGCATATCCAGTGTTCAGAAAGAACATATTGAATATGGATATTCCAATTCTTGGCTCTATAGCATATTGATTGAAGGAAGCACCATATAGCTGTCCGTTATTGATAAAATAAACATTAGCTTCTGGAATAAATTTATTAGTTTCATTGATGCGTGTGTAAAGTATTGAAGGTCCCAAAATCAATGATTTATTACTTGAATCCCCAAGTTTGAATTGCAATCCGGCTTGAAGAACATTTCTCCCGGTATAACGATAGGAAACATTTAGAGCTGTCCTTTCTAATATTTGTGCATTTGAGGTAAAAATGAATAGAAAAGAGAATAAGATTAAATATTTTTTCATGATTTTAGGTATTTTTTTATTCAAATGTACTGGTTTTAAAAGCTGTATGAAAGATAAAATGATTCTTGGATGTATTAAATAGGTTAAAATCTTCAAATTTCCGTACCTTTGTCAGCTAATTTTATCATTAATGCAACTCGGAAAAACTCAGGCACTACAAATCGCAGAAAAAATTAACTCAGGATGGATCTTAAAAGATGAAGAATCCAGTGAAAAAGCTTTTCTTCCTAAAATCTTCATTCGTGATGAACAGGAAGTAGGTGAGTATGTTGAAGTTTTCGTATATCAGGATGATGATAAATTAAAAGCAACTACTGAAATTCCTTTGGCAGAAGTAGGTGAATTTGCTGTCATGAGCTGTGTACAGAGTCTTCCAAGTGGGGCGTTTATGGATTGGGGAATCATTAAAGATTTGTTTATTCCTTATAAACAGCAGAAAACAAAAATCATTGAAGGGAAAAGATATCTTGTTTATATCTATGTAGATGAAGATATGGAGCTGATTACAGGAACTACAAAATTCAAGAGAAATCCACAATATGAAGATCTTCCGTTCCAAAAAGGAGATAAAGTAGATCTTATCATGATGAATGAAAGTGAACTGGGATGGAATGTGGTGATTAATAAAAAATATATCGGCTTGGTGTATGCTTCTGATGTTTTCAAAAAATTATATCCATTGTCAGAAGAGAAAGGATATATTAAAGCAATTCGTGAAGATGGGAAAATTGATATTTCCCTTCAGCCGGAAGGATTTGAAAATATTGATGAATTCAAGCAAAAAATCCTTGATAAACTTGAAGAAAATTATGGTATTCTTTATGTATCGGATAAGTCTTCCCCTGAGGAGATCAAAGATGAACTTCAAATGAGCAAGAAAAACTTCAAAAAAGCCATTGGTGGACTTTATAAAGATAAAATCATCGATATTTCAGACGACAAAATCAAATTATTATAAAAATAAAAGAGCAGAATTTTTTCTGCTCTTTTGCTTTATCTACACTTGCTGCCTATTATTTGAATATCTAAATAAAGGAGTTTATATAATTTCTTTTAACGATTTACGCGTAAAAATTCTATACTTTATTTCAAAACATGATGTAAATCATAACAATTTTGTTTAATTTTTTTGTTTAACAATTTTGTCAAAAATAAAATTCGGTTTAAATTTGCACAAATTTGTTTAACAAAAATGTCAAATCAAGCAAAAAAAGACCAAACACAGGAATTGATCAAGGAGACAGCGAAGAAATTATTCTTTGTGAAAGGAAAATTTGATGCTACTACGCAGGAGATTGCAGATGAAGCTGGAGTAAATAGAACCCTTATTAATTATTATTTCCGATCAAGAGACAAACTGATCCAAATCATTTTTGATGAAGCTCAGAAAGTAGAGCAGGAGAAATCAAAGATTATTCAGAATGCGGATCTTCCGTTTAAGGAGAAGATCAGTCAATTTATAGAAAGCAGCCTTTCTACAAGCCTTCAATATCCGTATTTGGAAACTTATATCGTTTCTCAGATCAATAAAGGAACTTGTCATCAAAGAGAAATTGAAGAAGATATCTTACAGCAAATGTACAATGATATCGAAAAAGAAATGGAATTGGGAAATATCGAGAAAACAAGCCCGGTTCAGTTTATTCTGAATATGGTTTCCTTATTAGTATTCCCAAGTGCAATACGACCGCTTTTTATGGAAAATCTGATGATCAGTGATGAAGAGTATGATAAGATTATTTCAGAGAGAAAAGAAATCATTATCAATATGTTATTTAAAAACTAGAAAGATCTAAAGTATTTCTGAAAATGATTCGTCATTGAAAATGAAATAATAGCAAAAAACAGTATAAGAAATAAACGAAGTATAAAATTATGAATAGAAAACGTATAACTGCTAAAAAGCTAAAGATTGGGATAGCTGCAGCATTTATGATTTTCGGTTTTTCATCGGTGTCTGCCCAGCAGCAGGTTACTCTGCAGGAAGCCATTAAACAGGCACTCCAGAATAAGGCTGAAGCTAAAAAAGCAGCCTTACAGGTTAAAAAAGCCGAATATAAGATTGATGAGGCTAAAGCCGGAGCTCTTCCACAGATCAGTGTAGCGGGAGGTGTTTCTTATAACCCGATTATTCAGGAAACGGTAGTAGAGATCATGGGACAGCGAAACATTTTCAAAATGGGACAGCCATGGAACTCAAACATTTCTGCAACTTTAAATCAGGCGTTGTTTGATCAGAGAGTTTTCATCGGTCTAAAAGCTGCAAAATCCACAAGAGAATTTTATGTATTAAACTCTCAGCTGACTAATGAGCAGATCATTGTAAACGTAGCAACTGCTTATTACAATGTATTTGTACAGGAAGAAAACCTGAAAACACTGGAAACAAGCTATAAGAATACTGAAAAAGTAAGAAATGTTATCAAAAGTCTTGTAGATAATGGTTTAGCAAAACCTATTGATCTGGACAGAACAAATGTTCAGCTTACCAATATCGCTTCCAATAAGCAAAAGCTAGTAAATGGGGTAGAACTTGCTAAAAACTCTCTTAAATTCTATATGGGAGTGCCAATGGACTCTTCTATTGAATTGGAAGAAAAGACTATAGAGCCAAAACCGGAGCTTATCGCTGGACAAATCAATTTAGATAACAGATCTGAAGTGAAAGTTCTAAGAAAGCAAATGGAGCTTCTACAGTTTAATAAAAAGGCGACAGAAGCATTCCTTTATCCTACAGTAAGTCTTCAGGCAAACTACGGATGGTACGGAATGGGGACAAAATTCCCTTGGTTCAACGGAATCAGTAATGGTGTAAACTGGAGTGATGCGGCATCTGTAGGATTAAATGTAAACATTCCAATCTTCACGGGTGGAGCTACAAAATCTAAGATCCAACAAGCTGAAATCGATATTCAGGATCTGAATCAGGATATTGAAAATACACAGCTAACCTTGAATTTAGATTATAAGAATGCTACGACCAATATGGAAAATGCTTTAATCAATATTCAGAGTATGAAGGATAATGTGGCATTGGCAGAAAAAGTACAGGCAAATACACAATCTAACTATCAATATGGATTAGCAACCCTTACAGATCTATTAGATACAGATAATTCTTTAACTGAAGCAAAACAAAATTATGCTAATGCTTTATTAGATTATAAGCAGGCTGAAATTCAGTTGATGAAAGCAAAAGGAGAGTTAAACACATTACAAAACCCATAATAAACAATGAAAAAAACTTTAATATATATCATCGTAGCCGCTGTACTTGTAGGGTTAGCAGCGTATAAGATTGCCGGTAACAAAGAGAAACAGACTCAGGAAGTAAAGGAGGTTGCTAAGCAGGTTGATAAAATCAACGTAAATGTCGTAACCGTTTCCAGAGAAAATATAGATACTGATTATTCAGCAAACGGAACATTCCTTCCAAAGCAGGAAATGAATCAGTCTTCTGAAATTTCAGGACGTATCGTAAATGTTTTGGTAAAAGAAGGTTCAAGAGTAGGGGCAGGACAGGTTTTAGCAACAATTAAAAGAGATGCTATCGAGGTAGATGTTACACAAGCTCAGAATAACTTACAAAACGCGATTATTGATAACCAACGTTACGAAAACGCATACAAAACAGGTGGAGTTACAAAACAACAGCTTGATAATTCAAGATTACAGCTGAAAAACATGCAGGCAGCAGTTAGAGCTCAAGGTGTAAAAGTAAACGATACAAGCATTCGTGCAGGAATCAGTGGTACAATCAACAAAAAAATGGTTGAACCAGGAACAGTAGTTTCTCCTGGGACAGCGATGTTTGAAATCGTTAATATCAATAGCTTAAAGCTTTCTGTGTTAGTAGATGAAAGCCAGATCGGAAAAATCCAGTTGGGTCAGGAAGTTCCAATTAAAGTAAACGTTTTACCTGAAGATTCTTTCGTGGGTAGAATTACATTTATTGCTCCTAAGAGTGATGCTTCATTGAATTTCCCGGTTGAAATTGAAGTTCAGAACAGAGGAAACTTAAAAGCTGGTATGTATGCAACGGCTACCTTTAAAACCAACAACGGAGCAGAAACTCAGAATATGCTTACAGTTCCTGCAGAAGCGTTTGTAAACGGTGTAAGTTCAGGACAGCTATTCGTTGTTCAGAATGGAGTTGCTAAACTGATCAAAGTAACTATCGGAAAAGTTTACGGAGATAAAGTACAGGTGTTAAGCGGGCTGAACGATGGTGAGCAAGTAGTAACCAGCGGACAGATCAACCTGGACAACGGATCTAAAGTGAACATTATAAAGTAGACGATTTATGAAGTTAGCAGAAATATCGATTAAAAGACCCTCGCTGGTAATTGTATTATTTACAATTCTGACGCTGGGAGGTATCCTGAGTTATACGCTCATGGGATACGAATTGATTCCGAAGTTTGAAACCAACATGGTAACCATCTCCACGGTGTACCCGGGAGCTTCACCTGCAGAGGTGGAGACCTCCGTCACCCGAAAGATTGAAGATGCCGTAGGTTCCTTGGAGAACGTAAAAAAAGTAGAATCTTCTTCATATGAAAGTTTATCCGTAATCATGGTTCAGCTGAACGATGGTGCCGATGTAGACTTTGCATTGAATGATGCTCAGAGAAAGGTAAACGCAATTTTAGCAGATCTTCCGGATGACGTAAAAGCACCGTCACTGAACAAATTCTCCCTAGATGATTTACCAATTATCACGATGAGTATTTCATCGGATAAACTGAACAGTAAGGATCTTTATGACTTATTAGATAAAAAGATTGAACCTATCTTCTCCCGTGTAAATGGAGTAGCTCAGGTTGATCTTGTAGGTGGACAGGAGAGAGAAATTCAGGTGAATCTTGATGAGAAGAAATTGCAGGGATATGGACTTTCAATCGGAGATGTTCAGCAGGCAATTCTTTCTTCAAACTTAGATTTCCCTACGGGTAGCCTGAAAACGAGAACTACGAAATCTACGATCAGATTATCAGGAAAGTATAAGTCAACAGAAGAAATGAACAACCTTGTAGTTTCCAATAAAAATGGAGCTCAGGTACGTTTGTCTGATATTGCAACCGTTTTTGACTCTCAGAAAGATGTTGAAAAAGTAGCAAGATTCAACCAGTTTCCGACGATCTTAATGCAGGTGAAAAAGCAGTCTGATGCCAACGCGGTGGCTGTATCTGAAAGTGTTCAGGAAACGATTAAAACTGTAGAAGCAGCCTATAAAGTTCAGGGAGTAAAAGTAAAAATCGTAAACGATACTACAGAATTTACCCTTGAATCTGCAAACCACGTAATTTTCGACTTATTCCTGGCGATTATTCTTGTGGCAATTGTAATGCTATTGTTCCTTCACAGTATCAGAAACGCATTTATTGTAATGGTTTCTATCCCAGCTTCATTGGTGGCAGCGTTCATTGGGATGAACCTGATGGGATATACTCTAAACCTAATGAGTTTACTTGGACTATCGCTTGTGGTAGGTATCCTTGTGGATGACGCGATTGTGGTATTGGAGAACATTTACCGTCACATGGAGATGGGTAAAAGTAAAATCAGAGCAGCATACGACGGAGCTTCTGAGATCGGATTTACCGTTGCTGCGATTACATTGGTAATTGTGGTGGTATTCTTACCGATTGCGATGAGCTCAGGTCTTGTGGCAAACATCCTGGCTCAGTTCTGCGTCACGGTAGTTATTGCGACAATGCTATCATTATTAGCTTCATTTACCATCATCCCTTGGCTATCATCAAGATTTGGTAAACTAGAGCATTTAACAGGTAAAAACTGGTTTGAAAAATTCATTCTTTGGTTTGAAGGATTAATTGACGGGTTCACTCATTGGGTAACTGATATTCTTGAATGGTGTCTGAAAACAACGTTAAGAAGAGTTTCTACAGTGATCATCACGTTTATTATTTTGATCAGTTCATTCTCATTAGTAATCTTTGGATTCATTGGAGGTGAATTCTTCCCACCGATTGATCGTGGTCAGTTCCTGGTACAAATGGAGCTTTCAAAAGATGCTACTGTTGAGAAAACAAACCAATTAACGCTTGAAGTTGAAAAGTATTTAAGAAATGATAAAGACGTTGTAGACTTGATTACAACAGTCGGACAGCAGTCAACAGGTTTTGGTGGAGCTCAGGCAACAACATACCAATCTGAAGTTCAGGTAAACCTTACAGATAAATCTGAACGTTCTGAAAGTACCAACATCAAAGCTGCAAAAGTAAAGAGAGCATTAGAAGAGAAATTTACAGGAGTAGAATTTAAAACAGCTCCAATTGGTATCATGGGTGCGGAAAATGCTCCGATCGAAATGGTAGTCACAGCTCCGGATAATGCAACAGCAGTAAAAGAAGCAACAAGAATCCTTGAATTATTGAAAAAAGTTCCGGGAGCAGTAGACGCAGAATTATCTACAGATTCAGGGAATCCTGAAGTACAGGTGAATATTGACAGAGATAAAATGGCGGCTCTAGGCTTAAATCTTTCAAGTGTTGGACAAACGATGCAGACAGCATTTAACGGTAACACCGATGGAAAATTCAGAGCAGGAGAGTACGAATATGATATCAACATCCGTTTTGGAGACCTGAACAGACAATCCATTGATGATGTTAAAAACCTAATGTTTACAAACCCTCAGGGACAACAGGTTCGTTTGAGCCAGTTCGCTGAAGTAAAAATGGGTTCAGGACCAAGTTTGCTTGAACGTAGAGACAAATCACCTTCTGTAAAAGTAAGAGCTAAAGCAGTAGGTAGACCAGTTGGAGACGTTGCAAACGAATGGGCTGCTAAATTCATGAACGAGAAAAAGCCTATCGGTGTAGATTACATCTGGAGCGGTGATATGGAAAACCAGCAGGAAGGTTTTGGTACCTTAGGGATTGCATTATTAGCGGCTATCGTATTGGTATACTTAGTAATGGTGTCACTATA
Source organism: Chryseobacterium artocarpi (assembly GCF_001684975.1). GTDB lineage: Bacteria > Bacteroidota > Bacteroidia > Flavobacteriales > Weeksellaceae > Chryseobacterium > Chryseobacterium artocarpi. Next base: position 806,011 of record NZ_MAYH01000001.1, read on the forward strand.
TGACAGTTTCGTATATCCTTTCGTGGTATTGTTCTCTATTCCGTTAGCGATGATCGGGGTAATGGTAATCCTAGCCTTGACAGCTAATTCATTGAACATTTTCACAATGCTTGGTATGATCATGTTGATTGGTCTTGTTGCGAAGAACGCGATTATGATCGTTGACTTTACCAATGCAAGAAAAGCAGCAGGAGCAACAACTCACGATGCATTGATTCAGGCGAACCACGCTCGTCTTCGTCCGATCCTGATGACAACAATTGCGATGATCTTTGGTATGTTACCAATCGCATTGGCAACAGGTGCCGGAGCAGAGATGAACAAAGGTCTTGCATGGGTAGTAATCGGTGGTTTGACATCGTCTCTATTCCTTACCTTGATCATTGTACCAGTAGTATACTCTCTATTTGACTCTATCTTAAGAAGAATGGGTAAAGATACTAAAGTAGACTACGAAGCTGAAATGAAGGCTGATTATGTACACAGAGAATTAAATGAAGACGGATTTACTCCTAAGCATTTAGACAAATAAAATAAAATATACCTTTAATTAATCGAAAGCGCCTCAGATTTTCTGAGGCGCTTTTTTGTTTTGCCACTAATGCACGAATTTTTTTGATGCTTCTATATGAGATTCTTGATCTTCCTTAGAACTTATCTCTGCATAAAGCACTACACTACCTTCTGTTTCTCTATGTGGTTCAAAATATATAAAAACGGATTGTAGTGTAAATATAATTATTCGTGCATTAGTGGCTAAAAAACAATAAAAAAGGCTTCCAGAATAAACTGAAAGCCTTAGTATATTATAATTGAAAAAAATTAGTCTGCCATAGCCTCGCCAGCCTTTCTGAAGACAAAGTTTCCGTAGATGTGTCTTCTTGCAAAACGGCTTGGAGAATCTGCATTCACCATTTTGATATAAGTATTTCTTGGAACACCCATGTATTCATAGCTTTTTCCATTCAAATGCTGAACCGTTAAAATCGATTTCTCAAGATAAAAATCCTGAATATTAGACTGTGTAATAGTTTCAGTATATTCTTCTTTATATTTTTCCTGAGTTTCAGGGTTGATGCTTACTAAGAAGTGGTAAGCTTCAATAACAGATTTACTTTTTTCCTCTGCAGCCAACTGCCCAGCTTCGTCATTGATAAATTTATCAGGGTGTGTATCCTTCATTACATTCCTGTAAATTGTTTTTAACTCTTTTAAAGTCACATTCTTATCTACTCCAAGAAGGGTTCTGTGCTCACCAATTCGTTTCATAACTTGAATTCTTATTTTCGGGGTGCAAAATTAAGGAAATAAATCCGAAAAAATGTAACTTATTCATTATTAATTTATTTGATACACTTTTTGAACTGGATTTTTGTTAAAAAGTTGAATTAAAAATGATGCTACTCAGTTAGTTTATGAAATTTAAAGAAGATTTAAAGCTTTGCAAAAACTTTAAGATCATATTAATTATCCAAACTCCGAATACAGATGTTTATTCAGCTTAAAATAGATATACTCATTTTTAAAATCAATAATGGTATTGAACCTCTTCAGAAATTTATTTCCAAAAAATCCAGCCATTTTTTCTGTAGAATCAATTCCTTCCGTAGAACCGGAAAGTGTAATTGGAACGTTGTAAAGGTACTTTTGTGCAAATGTAATGGAAGGGCACAGAACAACGGGCATTACATATACAGAACCATCTGATCCCTGTGCAGTTGCCTTTCCTATGGTTTTCATCTGATCAACTAAAGCATTTTCCTTCGCATACGGAGAAGCAATGGTGAGTGCATCATCTGCACCGCTATCAAGACCGAAAAAACCGGAATATTCCTTGCTGTTTGCCATAATTTTACTTTCTACAGCAGGATAATCATCGATCATGTGAAGTTTCATTTTTTCATATCCTGAAAAATCAATTGCCAAATCATTTTCATCATAAAAGCGGATGACATTTTTTTGATAATCAATTTCAATAATTTTTCCTTTCATTAAATCCGTACCAAAAACTCCATCAAAATTTGCCTTTTCATAAGGAATCATAGTCAATGAAACATCAGTTTTCACAATATCTCCGAATTGTACGGTGTTGTGGTCGCTGTAATCTACCGTATTGACTCCGTTTGAACCTTTGTTTTCAGACTTCCCGTTAATGGTGAGATTTACTTTTTTCTTGGAGTTACTGTTGATAGCAGATCCGTTAGCTCCTGTGTCAAAAAGAAATTTAACGTTTTCAGTTTTATTGACTTTACAATGTAGGTAAATAGAGTTGTTTTCCAGAGAAAAAGGAATAACAGCAGGGCTTTTCTGTGCAGAAATAAATATACTGACAAAAGCCGTTAAAAAAAGATAAAGAAAATCCATATGAGTATTATTAACTCAACGAAATTAAATCTATTTAAAATCCTGACAAAGAAAGTTAAGGTCATTAACCTTCCCTTAACCGTTCTCTATAAATATCATAAAAAAGAGGAGAATATCTCTCAGTTTTTGACATAATAAGGAATGATTCTTTTTTCAAAAATAAAATAGAAATCATTTCCGACTCTTGCCAGAAGTCCATCCTCAGATATCCAGTCAAATTCTTTTTCAAGTGTACTTCCATCGATATAAAGAAGCCCAAATTTTGTCCCTTTTTGGTAGACTCCCAGCTTCGTTTGCCCATATAACAGAGTATGGCAAAACATGGGGCTCGTAGTAATTAATTTTCCCTGTGTGGTATAATAATACCAGGTATTTTCTTTTCGTAAAGGAATAATGTTAACAACTTTCGCTCTTTTTTCTGTATACTCAACTGGAGATTCTTCATACTCAATCGGGACAAGAATTGTTCCTGCTTTATCAATAATTCCTATTTTTCCATCCTTTACAATCATGAAATAATTTTCGTCAAGAGGTGTTGCGTTATCAACCTCAAAATGGTTGGATTTTAAAGCATATTTCCCATCCTGATTTTTTACGAAAGGAAATTTGAATAATACAGGATATCCACCATAAGGACTATTGCGTTGAGTAGTGAAGGTTCCTTCAAACATATTAAAGAAAAACTCACTGCTATTGTCTTCTTTGCTTATAAAGAAACCGAAAAAACCTTTTCCAGATGTTGAACGATTGTTGATTCTGTAAATAAAGCCACTATTTAAAAGTAAATTTCCTGAACGATCTATTACATTATAAGATTGATTTTCAGTATCAAAAATCAACGCTGATTTTCCATAAAAGGGATAAGCTTCTTTGAATTTTTTTTGGAAAGCTGGTTGTCCGTTTTTCTGATTAATATAAATAAATGCTCCGTTTTGATATGTAGGAAGCAGAGTGTCCTGTGGTGTCTGATAATAGGAAGTGTGATTTGTAAGGGTAACCAGATTAAAAGGAATATCAATCTGAGCCTTTACAGATAAGGCAGCTAAAAAAATACATAAACAATATATTCTTTTTTTCATAGTTAATCAGTTGACGGTAAAAATAATAAATTCATACGCTTCATAAAGAAACTTGTTGAATTAAATTAAATTTTTAATCGTTGCCAAGCTTTTAAAATAAAAAAACAGCACCCAAAATGAGTACTGTTATTATTTAAAATGATAACCTTATCTAAGGCATATCACAGTTTTTCTTTAGCTTCATAAAGATTTTATCGAAATCCTTGTACGCAGTAGCTTCCTCCTCCGGTTTCTGTCTGAAACTGCTGTTGGCGCAGTTATGAAAACTTAAACCAATCATATCAATAAGAGCATAATCTTCTTTTTGAGGGTCGTTCAGTTTTGCATTGAAACGGTTCATTACCCCTTGCGGATCTGCATTGTTCTTGCTTTTCAGTTCTGTATAAGCTTTCCATGAAGCAAACATTTTTTCTTTGTCGGGAGAAGATATAGCGTCTATAGATTCTCTGCAGGTAGAGTAGAATTTGCTGTTTTTCAGTGAAGAAGGATCAGAAAAAGCAATGATTTCTTCCTTATTCAGCTCATATTCATTTTCAAAAGTCTGTATGGCGTTTTCGTAAAGCTTTTTCCATACGGGAAGATCAATAACCTTAAGGCTGTAAAGCTCTTTTTTCTTTTCCTGATATTGTCTTTCCAGGTTTTCTAAGTGAAGGTCTTTATTATTACGAACATCTTCTAGGCTGGAAAGTTTAAAGATAGGATTCGTATCAAAATGAACCCCGTTGAATTTGTATAATAATTTATTTACCCCGTCTATTTCCTCTTTTTCATATTTGGAAGCATCAAAATATCCTTTGTTATCACAATTGAATGTCTGATAGCTGTACGGTGTCAGATTGGTGTTTTTTACAGGACCTTTTTGTCCCAAAACGGTTACAGATAGAGCTAGGGAAAGCCCGATCATCATTTTTTCCATGCGCATAGTCGTTGAAAGAATCCGAATTTTCTATAATTACCCCGCAAAATTAAGGCTTTAAATTTGAAAATTAAAGAATTATGTCAATTTTATACAGTCATTTTTGCAATTTAATGAGAATTTTGATTTTTTGCTTTAAATACAGGGATTATACGAAGATTATAGAATTATGGCTCGTCACAATTCCTTTTAAGTTTTACAAATATTTTATCAAAAGCTTTGAATAAAATATCATCATCTTCTATAGTATTTCTGAAGCTATGATTGGCACAAGTGTTAAAAATATTAATGAGATCAATCAATGCAAAATCATTTTTCCGTTCATCATTCCATTTCTTATCAAAGGTCTCTTTAGCTTGAGGGTTATCCTTATATTTTTCTTCAAATGTGTTTTTCCAGTATGTATACATTTTTTGTTGATCATCAGATATTATAGCATCAATAGTTTCTCTGCAGGTATTGTAAAATTTGCTGTTTCTTAAAGATTTCGGATCAGCATAAGCCATTAGAGTTTCCTTTCTGAGCAGATATTCATTGTCCAGCAACTGAATTGCTTCAGCATATTTCTTTTTCCATACAGGAAGATCAATAATGTTAAGATTGGTAAGTTCTTTTTTTCTTGCTTGGTACTCTTTTTCTACCTGTTGTAAAAGTTGCGGATTATTTTTGCGTACCATATCAAATTTGACTGGATTAAATATAACCAGTGAAGAAAACGGAGACCAGCTCAAAGGATATAACAGCTTGTAAGTGCCGTCTATCTGTTCTTTTTTATATTTTGAAGGATCAAAGTATCCTTTATTATCACATCCAAAAGGTTGATAGCTGTAAAGAACCAGCTTATTTTTTGCAGAATTTTTTTGTGCTAAAACAGGAAAAGATAATATCAAAGTGAGTCCTGCAATTAATTTTTTCATATTCATTATTGTTGAAAAATCTGTATTTTTTTAATGATGGCTAAATTAAAACTTAAAACTCCAATTCCTGTTAAAAGTCAGAGCTATTTACTCACTGGTTTCGGGGATTTATAAGCTTTGGCACTTGTTTTTTCTTTTGTTTTTTATATTTTGCTGCCTGATATCATGAATTCCAATTATGCTAAGGCAGAATGGAAATATAGTGGTTGAATTATAGAACAAAATATTAACAATGTATAATAATTTAGAACAACTGTTTTACAGAGGAGATCTGGAGCAGTGCATTGAAGAAGGAAAAAAACACTTACTATCTCATCCCCAAGATGAGGAAGTCTTATTTTTAATGGCAGTAGCTTATCATGATTTTGCATACTATGACGGACATGAGGCTATTTATGATGCCATCAGAGATTATGTTATTCCTTATTTAAGAAGAATACTTCAGATAAATCCGAATAATAAGAAGGCATTATATAATATTCTGGACTATCCTTTGGGTAATGAATATACTCTGATGCAGATCGCCAGAAGTAAAAAACATATTACTCAGGAAAATAAAGAAGAGTTCATTGGCTATGCAGAACGTATGCTGGATGATCAGGACTATGCGGGCTATGGCTATGATTTCCTTGTGAAAATATATGAATCACTGGAGGAAAACAAAGCACTTTTGAACAGCCTTGAAGCAGGAATATATTATTTCCAGAAAGCCCATGCAGATGAGCGAGAAGTAAGAGACAGAAACATCTCTCTTTTCTGGATGAAAAAGATTTATCTTCTTGACCGTGAAAAAATGGTTTCTGGGGAGGAATTTACAGCAATTATTGAGCAGGGATATCGTCATTTTATTACCAGAAATGAATCTGAGTTGATAGATCTTGCGGACATAGCTTATGAAAATGGAGCTCCTGATCTTTCTTTAAAATTAATGCTGAAAGCGATTAAAGGATCAAATTCTGCAATACATATCCACGAAAGACTGGTAGAATGGCACCAACGATTCGCTGAAATGATTCAAAATGGGTACAATAATCCTGATGTTTTTTATTATCAGCTGATTATTGAAAGAAATTACAGTGATATGCTTAATGTTGCTTACGATTTTTATTACCACCATGCTCTTGAAGTGATGGGTACTCATACTGAAGTTTTTGCAGGCTATCATTTTGCGGGAACATTCCTGTATGAGAATGAGCGTTATGCTGAAGCCATTCCTTTATTGGAAAAAGCTATTACGTTATCATGTAATGCCACAACGTGGAGAAGGAAAGCTGAGTCAGAATACTTCTTATTTAAAACAGCACCATCTGAAATACCTGTCTTTCCTGATTATCCAACAGATATTTATAATGAAGGCGTTTATATGAACGAATTTATAGAAGAACTTGAAGATGAAAATGATAAGCTTCAATGGACTGATGTAAACCGTATTATATATGAACAGGCACATGACGCATTCCGAAGATATTTTGAGGAAGGACAATTTGAAAGTGACTATCACAATGATTTGCACACCAGAGCCATGTGCTGTAATAATTTAGCCATTAAATATTGTTTTTTTGGTGATACTTCAACGGCGGCTTTAGTGGCTTCCGAAGGACTTCAGTATTCAGAGTTCAGAGAGCTTCACTTTGTTTTGATTGATGCATTATTGGGAGAAGGAAACAATAGAGCGGCAGAATCAGCATTGAATAAGTATTTTGATCTGTACGAAGAAGATTGTGATGAATATTTTTATAAAAATGCATTTTACAGAGCAGAACAGATCAGACTTCAGGGGGTACTTGGTTCTGAAAATGTTTACAAAGACGCTAAGGAAACTCTTAGTTATCTGTACGAATACACAGAAGAGCATCTGGAAATCAATGATTATGATTACAGGGATTTGGAAGCTGCTAAAAATATATTGGAAGGAATACTGTACACTCGCTTTGAAAATGAAGATCACAATACAAGACGTTCTTATTATGAAGAACTTTCTGGACGTTTTCCAAAAGAACCGAACCCGCTGTTTGCATTGATGCAGATCTATAATGAAGAAGAAAATTTTGAAAAGGTCTCTTCAACAGCTAAAAGGTATCTGGAGCATAAAAAGGAGTTTCTGTTGGATGCTTTTGATAAAGCTAAAACTATTTATATGATCATTAAAAGTGATTTCCTACAAGGGAATTACGCAGAAGCGGCAAGAGTGTTTAGTCAATACGATGCTGAATGTGATGCTGCTATGGATCCCGAAGAATATGTACTTTGGTTAAGTTATGGAGTACGAATCTATGAGAAACTGAATAATAAAAATCAGACCTTATCTCTTGCAGAAAGATTCAATACCATTTATAATAATGAAGAGTGGGGCTATGATGATCTTGTGGAAAGCGTGGAATTGGCAAAAGCGGTAGTATTATATCAGGCTGGAAACTTAAAAGAAGCTCATGCAATTTTAGATCAGGTACGTTCAGTTGCAGATTATGATCCTATTGCAGATGAATATAAAGCTTCCTGGAAGAAACCTGGATTGTTTTCAAAATTCGGATTTTAATCATAAAGAATAAAAAATATGGCACACCGTATTTACGTATATAATATCGATTCTCAAACCGGCGACCGCTATTCTCACTATCTGGGTGAATGGAATTATGAGATTCCGGAACTGCTTTTTCCTTTATTTTCATGTGATCCAAGATCAAAAGGGAAGTTGTTGTACTTTGATAAAATCAATGGAGTAGCTAGGTTGAAGTCATTTTTTCAGTTAATAGGTGAGCATTATCAGTTGCTTTACAAAAAAGCATATTATGAGCCTGTCAATAAAATGTTTGAACTTTTGGATGCTCTTCCCTACGATACTTTTCTGGTAGATGCATGGGACGTATTCAATATGAATGAAGAAAGCCATACTTCTCAGGCGAAAGATTGGGTATTGGAAATCAAAGAAAAAAGCAAGCTGTATGATAGAGCTATCGCAAAAGGAAATCTGGGATGGCTTGAGAAGGAAATTTTTGCTGGAAGAGGATATGAAACTTTTTTAGCAATGCTGGAAACAGACTGGATTGATTATGGTCTTGGGTATTGGAATGAGGAGCTATATAAAAATCCTTTAGATATTTTTGAAGAAAATAATCTTTGCGGGCTGAAAGATAAGAAAGGAAATATAATAATACCAGCCATTTATGATGAAATTTTCGCTTTTACAGATGAAGGAATTGCTGTAATAAATAAAGACGGGAAGTTCGGATACATGAGAAATGACGGAAAGGTTCTTGTGGAATGTATTTATGATGAAGCTTATGATAACCTTTTTATAGATGATAAAGCCTATGCCATTATCGAAATTGATCATAAGTGCGGACTTATTGATATTGCAACCGGAACTATTGTTATTCCTTGTGAATATGATGAGTTGGAACTATTGTGGTACACAGGAATTTTCAATGCTAAAAAAGAGGAAAAATATCGCGTAATTGATGTGTCTGGTAAACAGGTTATTGCTGACCTTTCGGAATCTCCTTTTGACCATGATTATAATAATCTTATTTATCGCAAGCAGGAAGGTACCTCAAAAAGAACTTTTTATACTTTCAATGGGACTTATATTGGGGAATATCCTGAAGATGTATTATCTGCGGTATCCAACGGATTTTATTTTGCCAAACCGAATAAATTTCAGAAAAAAACAGAGATCATTAAACCTGATGGAACTCTTTTAGATACAGATATAGACACGCTCATGATGGATGTTTCAGATTATGGTTATATTTCTTTTGCTTACAGAAAAGGGAAAGAATGGCATATTTATAATACTGAACGCAATGAGTTTATGTTAAAAGGATATACCATTCAAAATATTCATAGAGATCATTACACCAAGTTTATGACTGATGTTTTTGTGATTTCTGATGAAAATGGGTGGGGAATATATAATGCTTCCGAAGATCGTTGGCTGATACCAATCTCCAAAGAATATAAAAAAATAGAATGCTGCAGAGAAGAGATTTTCCGTGTTCTTACTTCAGGTGGGATGTATTATTATGATCAAAAAACCGACATTTTAAGCGATGCCTATGATTATATCGGAGAAGGAGTAGACTATTACGAACAGAAAGTGGCACTTTATAAAGGGAATAACATGTTTATTCTGGATAACGAAAAAATCATGCATCAGGTGACTGACCGACAGCTGGGAGCTTTCTATGAGAAAAGATATAATCTCAGAGGAAAGGATCAGAAGTATTTCCTTGATTTTTACAAAGCATGGATAGAAAGAAAAGGAAGTAATTATGAAGAATATTTTGATGATAAAACCTTGATGTCAAGAGCTGAAGAATACTCCAAGGAAGGAAATACGAAAGAGGCAATCAGATTGTATGCAATAGGGGCAAAACGAGGAAATGCAGATATGATGGTAGAACTTGGATATATCTATACGAATGAAGATCAACCTGAATTTTATGATGTGATGAAAGGAATTGCCCTGTACGAAAAAGCGGCTTTACAGGATAATGCCACTGCATGGAATAATCTGGGATATCATTATCAGAATGGTATTGGCTATCCATATGATATTAAAAAGGCTTTAAAGTGTTTCAGAAAATCAGTGGAACTGGGAGGAGGATTGGCAATGCAGAATATGGGACTTCTGTATTTTTATGGAGATTATGTTCTACAGGATTATGATCTGGCGTTGGAGTATTATAAGCAGGCAGAAAAGAAATTCTACTTTAATGAAGATAAAATATCCGAAATCTATTATCAGAAGCGTGATTTTGAAAATCTTCAGCGTTACCTGAAAAAAGATAAAGTAAATACTTATTCTAACATTTATTACGGAATTATGTATGAAGAAGGACTAGGAGTGAAGCAAAGTACAAAAAAAGCGATTAAACACTTTGAGAAAGCTCTGGAATATTCTACCTACCATCATGCCTTACAAAGACTTTTGTATTACTATAAAGAAGATCCTGCGTTTGCTAATCCAGAGAAATATGAATATTGGAAGTCATATGGAAAGGAAAATGATATGGATGTATAACAAGTATATTCTATGTTTCTATGTGGTTACAAATAAAATATTTTCTTAGTAACCACATAGAAACATAGGTTTTTAAGTTTGAGAAATTTTCACGTTGATTAGTAATAGTTACTCACTTCGATGAGGTTTTGGTCTGGATCACGGAAGTACACGGATTTTATTTTTCCCACAGCTCCGGTTCTGTTCACAATACCTTCGATAATTTCTACATTTTTTTGCTTCAGTTCTTCAAAAATATCATGAATATCAGTTTCTGCTATAAAGCATAAATCTGCAGAACCAGAAGTTGGAAATTCTGCTTTAGGTTCAAATTCATGTCCTTTTTGATGAAGATTGATTTTTTGATTCCCAAAAGTTAAAGCTTTTCGGTTGTCTCCAAAGGTTACCTCTTCAAAACCCATGATTTGAGTATAAAATTCAACGGTCTTGTCTATATCAGCAACGGTTAATACGATATGGTCTATATTTTTTACTACCATTTTTAGATTATTAATATTTAAAGCAATTTATAAATTTAATTATATTGCTTCAAACTCGCCTTATGGAACTGAAACTTCTTTATTATATTCCTGCTTTAGCATTACTTGTTTGGGTTTCATATCTCATCGCAAGTTCTTTCAAAGAATGGTCAAAGGAGAGTCGTTGTGCCGTATTTATTATTTCGCTTTTTCTGTTGATATATATTTCAATGGTACTTATTTTTTTTACCAATGTTGCTTTAAAAGAATTTTTGCCGTAAAGTAATACCATTTCAAATGATATCGTTTGTTTTTTAGATTTAAAATAATAGATTTACATTAATTACTTATATAACTATGATATTCTTCCTGATTTTTTTTCTTGCCTGTATATTGGGAGCAGTTTCTTACATAATAATGATTTTATGCAGCCAATGGACAAGAAATCATCAATATGAGACCCTTTTTAATACGCTGATATTCATCGGATCATTTCTTTTGCTGTTATTTGTCAGCACTTATCTTTTTGTAAACAATCTTAATTTTTCTAGATAATCATATGCATTTTGACTGGATTTACCTTTTTATTATCCTCTTTTTTATTTTTATAATAGCTATTCTGGCTGGTATTTCTTATGTGATCATGCGTTTTTGTAATCGCTGGACTCAGAAATACAGATATAGCGTATTATTGGATACCTTAATATTCATTGGGGCATTTTTTCTTATATCATTCATCAGCCTTTATATCTGCCTTGCGAATATCTCTTTTCAACGATGATTTGTTTGCTTTGAGAACCCAATAAGCAATAAGAAGATTAATAATAAGTGCAAGCCACACATTGATCCCATAAAAAAGCTCGTAATCATACAAATTGTCATCATACACTAAATTTTTGATGATTCTGAAGGTTATAGCAGTTGTTGTTATGGCATAGCTTAAGATCATATAGTTTTTATGCCTTATAATATCTCCCTTTTTAATAGAAAGGACGGCTATTACCGTAAAATAAGCCCAAAGAACATCCTGTATAAGAAAGCCTGTAATTCCTATTAATCCACCATTGGAAAATAGTCCCAACACAAAACATGCAGGAACATTGATGATCAGGATATTATAGACATACATCTTTCCAATGATTCTGTGTAAGCTTTTGTTTTCTTTCAGAAACTGATTTGAAAATTGCGTTAAACCAGCCAACAGGCAAAGCGTGATTGAAAAAATATGGATATAAAAAAAAGCCATCCAGTATGGATTATGAATAACCTCTTGCTTAAAGGCTAGGAACCCAATGTTTTTGTCCCCGGAAATATACTGGGAAATGGTTTTCAGCATCAGAATACTAAAAATAATGACTGAAAATACAGCCATTATTTTAATCATCTTTATGCCCAAAGACTTTGTCATGAACTTTATTTTTAGTCTTCTAACACCTCTCTGATCTGGCTTTCCATATCATCAAGATCCTCAAACTTACTTAAGCTTAAAGTTTTTTTATTCTTTTTAAGCTCCTCAATAATTTCAAGGGCTAATTCTAAAGGTTCTGCTTCATAGCCAAACAAATTGCTGTCGAAATCAGTTCCTACAATTAAACCGTCACTGTTCATTCCCAGACACCAGTTTTCGATAAATTCATTAAGTGGGATAGGCGAGGGCTCATAACGATTCCATTCTTTATCTAAACAGGATTTAGCTCTTACAGTATCTGACCAGAAACAAATGATTTGTACAGGCTCACCATCTTCATATTCCAGCTCGTTGGAATAGGAGGTAGCATACCCTTTCTCATCTTTTAATCCATAAACAATTTCTGTGTCACAAATTTTTGTGATAAATTCTTTATATCGGTTTTTGGTAGTAATATGGTCTTGCAGCATGTTTTATAAATTAATACTGTTATTGATGTGTTCAATCTCTGGGTTTTCTCCGTCACTGTTCCTTTTTGATCTTCCATATAAGCCAATTTCCAGATCATTAGGTGTTTCATTATCCAATTCTGATGGATGTACATAAGTATACATACCATATCCATGACCGGAAACAAGCCAGCCTTCAGTAGAATTCAAATGAATGACATTAAAATCTCCGGCAGAACTTCCGGCAAGCACAGGTCCGAATTCTTTCATCAATTGAATCGCTTCCTCTCTTACATCTTTTACCGTCGTAATGTCATCAAAAATAATATAAGTTCCATTTTTGAAAAGTACCCAATCCTGATATTGAGGATTGATAGCAAGGGTTACATGCTTAATGATTTCTAAATTGTCCATGGTTTAAATTGAGTTGTTATTAGTTGGAATATAAGAAAAAATATATTTATAGGATTCCTTTAATCCTTAAATGTTGTAATAGCATAATCGTTTTTGCATCCTTGATTTCACCTTTATCAATCATGGTAAGAGCTTCATCAAAAGATAATTCAAGGACCTCAATATTTTCTCCCTCTTCTTCTAGCCCGCCACCGGAATTAATTTTCATGTCTTGGGAATATTCAGCAATGAAAAAATAAAGGATTTCCGTTACGGAACCTGGCGACATATAGGCTTCAAAAACCTTTTCCACCTTGGAAATTTTATATCCCGTTTCTTCCTCTGTTTCTCTTTTGATGCAATCTTCGGGATTATCATTATCTAATAGCCCGGCACAAGCTTCGATAAGCATTCCGGTAGTATTTCCGTTGATATAAGTAGGCAGCCTGAACTGTCTGGTAAGAATAACCGTATTAGAAACATTGTTGTACAGCAAGATCACGGCTCCGTTTCCACGATCATAAGCTTCTCTGCTTTGGGTTTCTGTAGTTCCGTCTTTTTTCAGAATGTTAAAAGTGACTTTATTCAAAGTATACCAGTTATCTGATAAGATATCCGTTTGTAAAATAGTAATATTTGGATTTTGCATGATGCAGTTTGAATTCTTTATTTTAAATTATTTTGATTGTAATAAATCCTGTAATGCTTCCCTTAGATCAGGAAACCTGAATTGAAAACCTGTAGCCAGTATTTTTTGTGAAGAAGCTCGTGAACCTTCCAATATTGCCGTTGCCAATTCACCAAACATTAGTTTTAAAACAAAACCGGGAATATTCGGCATGAATAAAGGTTTATGTAATACCTCCGCAATTTTCTTTGTTAGATCAGCATTCGTGGCATGTTGAGGAGAGACAGCATTATATGGACCTTCCACGGTTGAATTTTTTAAAGCAAATTCATAGATACCACAAATATCTTCAATGTGAATCCATGGCATATATTGTTTCCCTGTACCTAAAGGTGAACCCACGTAATACTGAATAGGAGGAATCATTTTCTTTAAAGCACCGTCTTTTTCAGAAAGAACCACAGCTGTTCTTACTTTTACGACTCTTTCAGCAATATTCTGTTCTTTAAATTCATCAGCAGCTCTTTCCCATAAAACAACGACTTCACTTAAAAAATCATTGCCAGGAAAGTCTTGTTCTGTATAAATTTTTTCTGTAGTAATAGTACCGTAAAAATTAATCCCTGAAGCTGAAATAAAAGATTTAAGCCGAATGTTTTTCTCTTTTAAAGTTTTTAAAAGTAATCCCGCTGAATCAACCCTGCTGGAAATCAATTCTTTTTTTCTTTCAGCAGTCCATCGTTTCTCTGAGATATTGGCACCTGCAAGATGAATAATATGGGAAATATTATCTAAAGCAGATTCGTCAATAGTTCCTTTTGCCAGATCCCATTCATATTCATTGGAGTGTTGCTTTTTTCTCGTCAGAAACCTTACTTCGTATTCATTTCCGATTCTTTTTGCAAGCTCTTTGGCAACCAGCCCATTCGCTCCTGTAATCAAAATCGCTTCTTTCATAATAATGTATTTGGTGATGTAGTGTATATTATGCCTGATTTTTAACGATCAAAACAAAGTCTTCCTCTAAAATTTTATAGCCATAGTCATAAATAAATTTGTATTCAGAACCGTTCTTATAAACTTTAAGATTAGTAAAATAATCAAAATCAAAGCCTAGACTATCAAGCTTAGCTTTAGTGACCTTGGTTTTACCGTCAATATTTATTTCCCGAAGAATACGGTAATTTTTGCGAAGCTTATTGTTAACGTTCCGCATAAGGTTCGTAGAATCCTTGTTCTGTTTATTATTATAGGCGTTTCGGCAGGCATCATTACAGAACTTTTTATCAGACCTTCCAATGATTTTTTCGCCACATTCCAGGCAGTTCATTATTTTTTTATTTTGTGTGGATGTACATGTCCGTGAGCATGTTTTTTTCTTAACAGTCTTATAAATCTGCTGTGAGAAGGGTAGCTTCTGTTAGGCGTTATATTATTAAAGAATAAAGCCACAAGAAGCAAAATAATACATCCTGATAAAACAGGAGAGATAACATACCAATATCCTAAATCAGGAATTTTTCCCGTAGAACTTACAGCAATCAAAGCTGTTGCACCTCCCGGGGGATGCAGGGTTTTTGTATACTGCATCAAAACGATGGAGAAAGCTACGGCAAGAGGAGCAGAAAGCCAGATAATATCAGGAACAATTTTATAAACAGTGACTCCTACAATAGCAGAAAGAACATGCCCGCCAATCAGATTTCTGGGTTGTGCCAACGGACTTTGTATTGCTCCGTAAATAAGGACACTAGAGGCTCCGAAAGAACCAATCAGAAAAATATTTTCAGTTTCTGTTAAAGAATGAGATTGAATGAATGCAATAATTCCTATTCCAAAAAATGCACCCAAAAAGGACCAGAAATGCTCTTTATAATCAACCAGCGTTTCTTTATAGATCACGTATTTTGACATTCTGAATGTTCTTTTTATTGTCTTCTTCATTGAATTGTTTGAATAAAAGGTTTGCAAAAATCGGCAATGATTTTACTAAAACAAAGATACATAATTATCCATTTGTAAGTGGATAGGATTTATAATAGAGTCTGTCTTTGTAAAAAGTAGACATTTAAGTACTAATGCACGAATAAATACGCTTGTGTAAACTTGTGGTTAAGAAAATTATTTAAAATATCAGAGTTCCAATTAAAATCTTAATGTGATCTAAATTTTATATTGTTGTACCAAAAGAAGATTTATTTTTAATTTTCATTTATCCTTGTCAAGAATAAGGAGGATATAAGAAAATCCGAATGGAAAGATTCCATTCTAACTTTATATCTTTTAACGATATCTACGCATTACTCAATAAAAAAAATCTTTGTAATCTATTTTTAGGGGTGAAAAATATTTTAAACAAGTATTTATGATGTTGAATTTTTAAAATGCATCTGAAAATTAATGTATTTTGATTCTTGTAAATATTATTTTATGTTAAATTTTTTTAAAATAAAATCCGTTTTCAAACGACTACAAATGAATTTAAATAGTTTATGACCGGTTGTAACTTGGTGATATTACAAACTTTGTAACAGAGATTTGAGAAAACAGTGAACGTCTCTTATTTGAATATTAATTAAAAAATCTAAACATTATGTCACTAAGAAACAAAATTTATAAATATGCAATGTAGAATGTTCATTTTTCTGTAATCAGTATTTTTCAACTCTTTATTTATAAGTTTTTGTCCCATTTTTTTTATCAAAAATGAAATTATTGTTCATATTTTATTGTTCATATTTAAATTTCCAATTTAATTAACAAAATTTGTTGGTCTACGCAGATATGTTACGTTGTCATGTATTTAATTTGCGTAAAATTAAAATAGTGTATATTAAACCGAAGTTTTGATATTTCACTATGAGCTCAAAACAAATTAAATAAATAAAAATACTAAATAATGAAACCAATTGACATTTTAGGAATTAAAAACTTTAGAATTTTTGATAATGAGAACGGAATTTTTACAGAGATGGCTGCAATAAATTTAATTAGTGGAGCAAACAACGCTGGAAAAAGTTCTATTACAAAAGCTCTGCAGATGGTAAGAAATAGTTTAAAAGGGGATATATTTCCTTTTGATCTTGATCTGAGTGAACAGGAGCACTTATTAGGAAATTTTAAAAATGTTCTCCACAACAAAAGAAAGAATGAAATAAATCTTTCATTACCGTTTACATTTCTTGGTTTAACAAAACTTTATATTTCTCTTACATTTGAAGTTGATAAGAAAGATCAATACAGAGCTAAGCTGAGACGTATTGATGTAAACGATGATTTTGATCATAAGAATCTCTTTTATTTCAAGTATAGAAAAGCGACTAAAAAGGAAAAAGAATTGGATGCTGTGGATTACGAAAAAAGTGTCCAAAAGTTTAGGAAAAAGGAAGAACTAGCTGCTGAAAAGCGGAAAAAAATAATTGCAGATGGTAATCAATATGATATTTTTTCTTCGGATTATGAATTTCTATACCCTCCATTGGAAAATCCAGTAGATTCATTTATTGACTGGAGTATTAATACTAAAAAGCTTCGAAGTTATTTAACACCACTATTGGAAATTTATAAAGATTACTTAAAGAATGGAAAGAGTTTTGAATGGCTAGAACAACGTGACAAATATACTGACGATATATCATTTCCTTTTATTCCGTCCACATTTGTCAGATCTTTTAAAGGTGATGTTGATATAAAGACGTGGGAAAACTTCATAAAGGTGGGGCTAAAAAAACATCTCAAAAAAGGAAAATACAAAATTGGAGAAGGAGATTTTGAAATTGATGATGTTTTTTGGGCAAAATTATCAATTGAATATGTCTTTTACAAAGGTTCCTTATCAATATTAAAGGAAAATCTTCCATGGTTAGCCAAAGAAGAAAATCAGAGAGAAATTCATTACAATGTAATGGCAAACTGTTTTGAAAGTAGTTGGCAAAATTTAGCCAACAGGATATTGAGTATTCACTACATTTCGAATATAAGAGAACAAAGCTCAAGAGGATATAATGCAACTTCCAGTACACCGTTTGTTAACTTATTAAAAAAAGTAGATTCTGTAAATTTGTCAGACAATGATTTCATCAATAGGTATTTACAAAAACTGAACATCGGTAAAAGTATCAAAATTGATCATCTTTTGGACTATCAACTCATTAAAGTATGGGTAGAAACAATGGATGGAACCTACAGGGAGCTAGTTGATTTTGGATCTGGAATAAAACAGTTAGTCTTTATTTTGATGCAAATAGCTGTGCTATCAAAGGATAACAAATCTGAAAGGGTCATTTATAATTTTCATGATGGAGAAATGTGGAAAGAATATTACAAACCCAGTGTTCTTGTTGTAGAGGAGCCTGAATCTAATTTACATCCAGGTTGGCAATCGATTTTGGCAGAGATGTTTTTGGAGGCTAATCAAAAGTATAACATTCAGCTAATCGTTGAAACACATAGCGAATATTTGATCCGTAGTTTTCAGAATTTAGTGGCTAAAAATAAACTCAAGAATGAAAAAGTTAAAATTTTCTATTTGCGAAGCAAAAACTATGTGACGCAAGGACGACCACAACTGCAGAAAATTGATATTAATAGTGACGGGAGTATCGATTATAAGGCTTTTGATAGTGGTTTCTTTGATGTATCGGATGAACTTGAGTTAGGAAGACTAAATTTATACAGAAGTAAATTTGTGACCGAGTATAATGCACTTCGTCAAAGCAAAGAGGAAAGCGATGGAAAAGTAGCAGATCTGGAAAGAAAGGTAGACGAATTCACACAACGTGCAGATTTGAGAATTTATAAAAGGAGGGTTGAGCAAGATATTGATATACAAGCATTAGATGATTCTACTGTAAACTATTTAATATCAGGTCAATTTTTAATTGATACATTGCTACGCGGAGATGATTATTCTCCAGTTATAATGCAGTATGGAAGAGCAATAGAAAACGAAATGAAACAATTATTTGTTATTATTGATCCAAGTGAAAAGTGGATGATAGGTCCTATGAAAATATTTCTAAAGGACGCAAATGACACTTCGGTGAATTATTCTAAAGAGAAACCTATGAACCGATTGAGAAGTCTGAGAAGTTTGTTATCAACATATTTTAATAACTTTGACAATGTAAATCTTTCGGATATTGATGATTTGCATATAAATAGGAACGACGCTGGGCATGCAGGCCATATTAAAACTAAAGTTGAAGCTGAAGAATATATTCGAAAAGCTAAGGCTTTTTTAAATAATTGGATTTCTCAAAAAAAATAATTCTTATTACTATGAGTAAAAATTAGAACCTACTCACTAAAACTCGTAAAAAATACGTGATTTTGAGTTGATTGCGCATCGTATTTTATTACTTTAAAAATTGGATATTTTTAAAGTAATAACTTTTTCATGTAGAAATTTCAAGAATTTGATAACGTTTTCAATAAATCTTAACTGATATGGCTTTTAACAAACCTGATAACCTTCCATTGAATTTAAGCTATTCCATATAAATGTTTTGCTTAAATTCAAAAATAATAAACAAACGTTCATTTGAATGAAAGAATAAGATATTTTAACTCTATGTATCTCAGATCTTGAAGATTTAGTGTGTTATTTATTAAATGCAGAGCTAGACAAAAAACATTTTGTGAATATATTTATTTTATAGTAATATTGTATTAAATTTTACGTGATTAAGAGCTAAGATTGCTTAGAATAAAATTTTTAGTCAGGAATATTGAAAGTTATTTATAAATTGAATTATGACAGATTTAGAAAAAAATACACATTTTAAGATTTTAGTTTTAGATGGAGGAGGATCAAAAGGGGTTTATACGTTGGGAATATTAAAGGAGCTAGAATTAAAACTGGGATCTCCATTATGTGAGCATTTTAATTTAATTTATGGAACAAGTACTGGATCTATTATTGGGGCTCTTTTAGCACTTGGTAAGTCAATTTCTGAAATAAAAGAGCTTTATGATAAAAATATTCCTGTAATAATGTCAAAAGCAAATAAAAAATCGAGAAGTAAGGCGTTGAAAGAGCTGGCTGATTTGATTTTTAAAGATTTAAAGTTTGAAGATTTCAAAACAGATGTAGGAATTGTTGCTGTTAATTATTCAACACAAAATCCTTTAATATTTAAATCTAACAAAAAACAGGCCCATGGAATGGCACAGTCTTTTATACCGGGTTTTGGATGTACTATTTCTGAAGCAGTACAAGCTTCATGTTCTGCATACCCCATTTTCAATCGTAAAATTGTTACTACGGTTAATAATGGTGTCATTGACACATTGGACGGGGGGTTTATTGCAAATAATGCCACGTTATTTGCTTTGGTCGATGCAGATAAAGCTTTTAAAGTTTCAAGTGATAATATAAGGCTTTTGAGCCTTGGGACAGGTTCCTTTATTGAAAGTCCAATGAAAGGTCTTATAGGTTATTTAAGTTATTTAAAATTTTTCAAGTTTGTAGGACGAATTTTAACTTCCAGTACCAATACAAATGTAATTTTGGCAAAGTTGCTTTATCCTCATATCCGAATCGTAAGGATAAATGATGTATTCAATCAGCCAGAATATGGAACAAATATGTTAGAAAAAAACAAAAGAAAATTAGAAAAACTATTCCAACTGGGCAGAAATAGCTTCGCATCGAAAGAAGCGGAAATCGAGAATTTATTTAATGAATAGTATATTTTAATACCTTTATTATTCTAGTAGAGCTCCTAAAAAGATCTAATAAATAGTTTTTAATAATCGTCTATATAGAATGGAGAGTACAAATAAAATTGACAAAATTTAAAGAGGCTGATATTTTTTTGACAGCCTCTTATTTATTTGCATAACCAATTTTTTTAAACATTTTTCCAGCTAAGGTCTTTATTTTTTCTTTATTTTTTGCTGAAGTAAATTTGAGTAAATTTAAAACATCTCTATCTTGTATTTGCGGAAGGATCCGACTAATAAGGCCCGGTGGGAAAACGTTATTTAACCATCTATCCAATGGATTATTTTGAGTTAATTTATTTAATATTCTATCATCTACTGATAAGCATTGATCTAAATAATATATCCACCTATCATCAGTTAAGTTTTTTAATATATGGGATGCACTACTTTGAGCTTCTCTTGACACTCCATAGCCATTTCCCAGCCTTACACATAAAACAGCGCAGATAGAAACCGAAAGTGCTGGGGAGGGTATAACGCTACCCATACTATATAAAGTATTTACTGGCTTATGTTCATTATAAAAATTATTCATTCCTTCATGTGCAATTAATATTTCATTTGCAGCTTTAATAAAAGATGATGAGCGCAAGTCTTCTGGAACAAAATCAAATCCTTTAACTCTAAGAAGTACTTTTTTTAGACCACTTGCTGCTTTTGTCTGGCCATCAGTAAATAATTCTGAATAAGCACGACCTATTTGCCATCTTTCAGGATGTTTTAAACTGGACCAGATTAATGGTACAATGAGATTGGCATTTGATAAAGAATTTTCAAGCTGTGCACCAACTGAAGACTTTATTATTGATAATAATATACGAATGACTGTCCTATGAAAAAAGTATGGGCTCTGAACTAGTTTTGTTATATACGGATTATCATTATTTAAAGTCTGTTCTTCAAGCTCTGTTCTGAAATTTTGAAAGTCAATTGCAGCTTCAATTTTGTTATAACCTAAAACACCTTGGATACAAGATCTGACAATTGTTTTTGCTTCGTCTGAAGTCATCTCATCTTCATAATCATCGTCTAAATCTTGCTGATTAAAATGAGTAACCGTTTCCATTGCTTGTCTTAATCTAAAAGCAGATGTACCACTTATAACACCCAATTCTTCGGCCAATCTAATAGCTTCAAATTCTGAAATTGCTTGTTGAATATCTGAATATTCATTGATATCAGGTCTATCCAACATTTCTGCAATAAATGAAAGCCCCATTTTACTTAGCTGATTTTTTAATGAGGTAATTGCCTTAATCCATATATATGTTGAAACCATTTCATACGCTTCGCTATTAAACGCAGAAATAATTTGCTTTTTGTCTTTCGTTTGAAGCTGAAGCCCATATTCCACCATTTCTTCAATTTTTGACACTTTTTTTGGAAGTACTGGCAGTGCATCATTATGCCATAATATTAATTCTGGATTACTCATTTCTTTTTAATTTCTATTTTTCCATCTTGAGACTGAATGTAGGTAGCTTCTAATCCATTTCCAACAAGACTATTTAATGCTAAAAAAGTCCTACTTCTTGCTCCGCCTGAGGTATTAGTTTTGGCAATTGAATTTGGATGCTTAATAAAGACATTATAAGCAGCAATTTCTCCGGAGTTAGTAAAAATTGTTATTCCATCACTTTCCATCATTCCAATAATGATTGTAAATAATCCATTTAACTTAGAATTTGCTGTTAAATCATTTTTATTTCGTAGCTCTTCAATAATTTCAGGTATATTTATGCGAGCCTCTAAAATTATACCATCTAATAATTTTTTAGGAATAATTTTTTTCTTATGACTTATTACACATGCTAGACTACCATGTCCTTTCTTTAATATTTCATTAAATATTTTTTTGTAATACGTAAAGGTTTGCTCTTTTAATTCTTTCTTTACATTTTTAACTATAGAATCAACGAAATCTAATTGATTTTGAGTTGGAGATTGATGTGGTTCATCACTGCCTCCAAAACTTATTACTAAAGGCTCATTTGCAACACTTTTTATTTCAATCAGTTTATCTGAAATTTGATGTAAAAGAATAACTTTTATTTCATCAGATCCTTCTTTAATTAAAAGATCTTCTATTTCTACGGAAAGAAGGGATACTCCAGCTCTAAATACTCCATATTTAAAATGAGTATCAGTTCTCTGGATATATATCGACCAATCACTATCAGTAAGAGGAGCACACTTTTTTAATGCCCTTTGCATTGTTTCTTTTGTTTTATTTCCTTCTCCAATAAAACAATACTGAGAAGTAGGTAATACGCTAAGTACTAAATCTATATCATCAACAATATATATTTTTGGAAATAGATTTTTACCTTCCTCTCTATAATTAACCAATTGGTTAACTAAAGAGACTATTCCATCTTGAGTTATTAAACAATCCATTCCCTCTGCTTTAAGAAGTGATGTTGCTTGATCCAGAATTACTTGTTTGAGTGATATTGATTTTCCCAATTCTAATGTTTTAAATGTAGTAGGACTGCATTAAGGCAAAGTAACATTACCAAATATACTAAGTTTTTTAAAATTTTAAAAGCGAGTGAAATAATTTATTTAATGAGTATATCTATCCTTAAAATACAATATACTGATCATCGTTTTCCAGATATATTGCCAAGCCCAACAAGACCAAAGGATTCCATACTTTTTCGATCGCTTCAGGGCTATTCCACTCACAATATTCAGATTTTTTTAAATTATTACTAGAAATTATTCTCTTTCCAAACACTTCTCTACACTTTAATATAAGACTGATAGATATTCCTTTGCCTAAATAATATTTATTCCTATCAGGGTGTAAATCAACAACTTTTAAGTCAGTTTGATTTTCCATTACACGTAGAATTAGGCTGAATGAATCTTCATTTTCTTTTGATTCTTCATAAATTTCAAAAGCGTAAATAAATGCATTGTAAATGACATTAAATTCATAGGTATATTTAGCTGTTAATTCATACCTTGTATTATTTTTATTACTTATGAATTTAAATTTTTGAGTATAATTATCGGCTAAATACATATAAATAATTTAGATTATTACTTTTTTTCTTTTAGTTCTGTAATTTTATTCAGTAACATCTCGTAATGTATCTGTGAATGGCATTCAATACACAGTGAAATTAAATCTTCAAGATTTTCATTAAAAATGTTTTCATAAGTTAAATGATGAACGTGAATGGCTGCTTTGGATTTACATTGTTGACATTTATATTTATCCCGAGCAAAAACAACTTCTCTTTTTTTTTCCATTCGTCTGAATTTAAATATGCATGATATTTACCTCGTGGGGAAGACAAATAATTTGCTTCTTGAACATATTCATAAATTATTTTTTTATCAAAACTTATATTTTTTCGCCAGGTATTAAATGTGTCAACATTAAATTCATCACGTATTTCAATATCTTTTGTATGTTTTAATGGAAAATTTCTTTTTGTTCCACCACAATTTATACATTGTTCATAAAGTCTAAAATTTGGAAAAAAATTAGGATCATTGACAATAATTTTATTAGGATTTCGACAACAATCATCTATCTTTATAATTTCTTCATAGTCACAAGATTTACATTTATAAATATTATGAAAATCACTTTCATAATATTTATAAATGGTTTGTTTTTCGCATCTTCTACAAGTCATTATTAATTATATTTCAATAAGAGCATATTTAAAATTTCTTTTTTCAATCTTACCTGAATATTCAATAGAATAAGCCTTTATAATCTCTACGTTTATAGGTGTTTTTATTCCAAAATTCATGTATTGAAAGTTGGTGAATTTTTGTTCCTCTGTCAGAGAAGAAAAAACTTTCCGAAGCATTCTTAAAAAAGGTGCTGCCTCATAATTATTCTCTTGAAATAAATTTTCATCATTTATAGTGTTTATTTCTAATAATATAGGCTTAATTTCTTTTTTTTGTATTGATTCTATTCTATAGAAGTTTAATTCTTCCGGAATAGAAAAATCTATATCATTTGATTTTAATAAATTGTATATATCTAAACAACGTTGTAAGACTTCACTTCCTAATTTGTTTTGTGTTGCATAGACTATCGCTCTAAATTCTGAAAGAGATACATATATATTTTGGTGTTTAAAGTTCAATTCTTTTAGCTCTCTATTATCATTTATAACTAAAGAGGTTTGCTTGATCATTGCGAGTGTAACCTCTCTAAAATATTGACTACATATGTTTTGTTTAAATTTAGTGCTTTCAAGTATATTAAATAGATGTTTTAACAAGTCAATGTTTTTATGATCAATACTTGGATTTATAAAACCAAGACCATTCTTTTTAATAGATGGTAGAAATAGTGTTGATGTGCCATGAAAATAAGTGAATTTTTTCAATTTTATTTATTTTAGTGATTACTAAAATAATAATTCTAAATTTATGAAAAGACTAATATATATAAAAGAAAGGGATTATAATTATTATGAATTGAAATTACTGTAATTTAATGATTTTGCTAATCCTTCAATTCCAGGGAACAAGAGTTCAGAGTGTATATTCATTTCTTTTAAATTTGCTATAATATTTCTATACAAATTTCTTGGGATATTTATTTTTAAAAGAGCAATTGTCTTTTGGGTACCAATATTTGAAGTGTTAATCAGTTCATTAAAATCAATATTTTTAGAAGTTGAATTACTAATAAGAGATTGAAGGTTCTCCATAAATGAAACTTGTATATTTGTTGACATCAAAAAAAGTCCTTGTTGTCTATATAAACGTTCGTTTATTGATTTTGGACGAATTAACAACAAACGTTTTTCTTTTGTCACAAAAGATTCTTGTATGGATTGGTTAGCAATTTCTAATGAGTATTCATTTAAGCGATCATTTCCTAATGATTGTACATCATTTTTGTTTTTTCTATAGTGATCAAAAATGTCTAACGTAAGTAAGTTCTTATTTATACACCAAATTGAAGAATCGGAACCGCTTTCATAAATGGCCATGTGAGCAGCAATAAAAAAGGAGTCTGTAAAATCTACTAATCGTGTTGAGGCACCATAATGTTGCATTATCGAGAGCCATTCAATGTAATCTTCCTGATTAAGATTACTTATATTGAATAACTTGGACTTCCATTGGAATTCCTTTATCATTTCCTGTTCTTGGTATGGTGTTAAAAATGGATCAATGGAATTAGGATGTATTCTATTAACTAATCTTTCCAGTGATGAGACAATTGTCCAATTTTTATCACCTTGGCCTCTAAAAACAAACTGCCGGATAAATTTCTCATTGATTTTAAATATATCTCGCCATTCATGAATCTCGGTTTCAAGAAATAATTTGTCTTCCATATTAATGTTATTAGTATTTAATTTTTAAAGGTTACGAACGCCTAATCAAAACCTTCTGCAAAAAATTCTGCCAAAGTAAGATCTAGTGCATTGATAACTTTGATAAGACTTGAGAAGCGTAAATCTTCACCACGTTCATAACGGCCAAATTGAGCTCGGGATATATTATGCTCATAAGCAAAATATTCATAGCTTGAATATCCTTTATTAATTCTTAGCTGCTTTATACGATCTCCCAGTTTTTTTAGCATCTCTTCTTTTGAAAATTGAGCTTCCATTTTTCTGTGAATATTAAAGACTACAAATCTTATAAATAACCTACTCATTCGTTACCACTAAAAAGATGTATCTTATAAGTGGCTTTTTTTAAGAAAAGTTTTATATTTGATCAATTATTTATGTTAGTTTGCTGACATAAAGAGAAATAGGTTAAAAAATAAATTATCAAAAATATGTTAGTAATAATTTCTGCTATAAACCATAGTAATGGAGAGTCTCTTTTTTTTAGAATAATTCTTTTCATTTATTTTGCTCCTACTATAATAGCTTTCTTTAGATCTCCAATTATAAAATTTAAATTCTTTAGTGTATTATTTATTAATCTTTTTTTTGGTTGGACTTTATATGGTTGGTGGTTGGCATTTGCAAAGGCTTTTTCAAGCAGAGAAATTATTAACCTTAAACAAAAGTCACAAGATTTGTTAACACTTGATAAATATGATCAGCTTAATAAATTGGATAATTTGCGTTCTAAAGGTATTATTAATGAAGAAGAATTTGAAGTCGAAAAAAATAAAATTTTAAATCTATAATATATTAAGAATTAATCTAAAAGTAATGATGAAGGTTATTTTTAAAATCAGTGATAAGGATTTAGATTTTATACTAAAAGAGCTTTTTAAACTTGGGATTAAGGAAATTAAAATTAAGAGAATAGCTAAATATAATAATATACGAAAGATTCCCATCATCACGTATCATGAACCTGATAAGTAAATTTTATAAAGTTTGTATGAAAAAATCAGAATTAAGAAAACTAATTAACACCTCAGGAAAAAGAGGGGATGTTGTTTATAAAGGAAAAGATAAAAGAAAAGAGTTTGATGAAGGTGTTAGTATGAAAAAAGTAAAACTAATTTCAAATTTTATAGGAAATAAGACAGATAAAATAAGACAAATTTTAACCAGCTAATCTATTAAATTACACATAGATAATTGTTGGCAAATAAATACTTACTTAGGTATAGTTGATTGATTAGAATTTGTAATTTTTAGTAAGATATTTTATAATAATAGCCTCTCAGGGACGAGAGGCTAACTTAAATAATTTGACATGAATATTAAAATTCAGGATATATAAATTAAAAAAAGAGAAAGAAACAAAATGAATAAATTGAGAGTGTTGTATTAACGTGTAAAAGTTTAGATTAAATCTGACAGTTAAAGGGCAAACGATTAAGTTTGTAAAGCAATAAAAACAAAAAGTTTAACCCTTTAAAAAGTCAGAAATGAGTTTAGAAACAAAAGTAATTAAAAGTCG
>NZ_MAYH01000002.1 GCF_001684975.1 Chryseobacterium artocarpi
TCCGCTTTGTAACGAAGCAATCTTTCTGTCAGTGTCGCTCCGTATTTGCGAGTGCAAAAGTAAAACTTTATTTCGTAATGACCAAATGTTTTGAAAGAAAAATTTAAAGTTTTTTATGTAACCTTAACTCCTTTCTAAACCTTAATCTATCCACTCCTGCGCTCCCGTAATTGGGATTGCAAAGATACAAACTTTATTGTAACCCGCAACTTTTATTTAATAAAATATGCAAAGTTTTTTTGTTTCTCTCTTTTTGAAGTAATATCGTCTCTGCTTAGTTAAAAGCTCTTCTGCGCTACTGAGATACTCTCGTTTTCAGTGGGGCAAAGATAACAACTTATAACAACACAAAACAAAATTATTTAACATAAATTTCATGGTGAATTCATATTTAGCACTAAACAGCTGGTTTAAAGGTGGAAAATTTTAAACATATGTTTGAAGGAGTGGGATCCAAGAGTATGAGGGCTGGAGTGTGGGTGGGTTTTATCTTTGGGCTAAAACCTATGTTGAGATTTATTTAGTAAACGGGCTAAAGCCGGTTCTAGTGAATGGATTGTGGTTGGGCATATTTTATTTAAATACATAGGCATGGATTGCGCAGAGAAGTATAGATGTTTTAGGAATATTATATATAGGAATGGAAATAGGGAGCCGGAAACTTGGAGACATGTACAATAGCTTGAATCCTTCATAAAATGAATGGTTGACTTTATTATATATATAGAGAGGCGAAAGTGAAAGTATTGTTAGGATAACTACAGGATAACTAATACGGTAATGGATGCCTACAATGGAGACTATCGATATATTACTTATCATTCATTAAAGGCACTTCTCCCCTAGCCCCGATAGAAACGGTTACCCCACAGCATACGCTGGAGAGTTTTAGGCTTTGGAGGTGGAGAGCTAAGCGCGAGGAGTAAAAGTGGAGAGCGGGAATAAGCTCCTGAAAAAAAAACAGAATTTTGAGAGTTTGAATATCCGAGAGTGGGAGGTTTGAGGAGAATATGGATATTGGAGAATCAATACAGATAGATACCTCATCCGAATAAGATTGATTTTTACAATAGAATTAGAAAAATCGTTTGATCAAAAATTTATAGGTCCAATAACCAATGAGACAACCTACCGTATCGGCAACGATGTCTAAAGTTTCCATAGATCTGCCTAGTCCCATTTCTTCCTGTAGAATTTCGGTAAGAAATGCATATATAAGGATGATCTGGAAAAAGTATGAAAATTTTATTTTTGGGAATGCGGCAATGAATGAGAATCCTAAAGCTGCAAATATACTTACATGCAAAACCTTATCAATACCGCTGAACATAAACCAGTATTCATGATTTTCTTCTCCCGGCTTGAGGAGCATATAAGTAAGAAATGCCCAATAAATGGGCAATATCTTACTAAATATTTTTGAAATCTTATCCAATGATAGCTTGGTAATCTTCAGCAGAAAGTAATTCAGACTGATCTGCACCGTCAGCAAGTTCTAATTTGATGATCCATCCGTTTCCATAAGGGTCTGTATTTAACAGTTCAGGCTGGTCTTCTAATTCTGAGTTGAATTCAATAACTTTTCCTGAGATAGGTAAGAATAAATCTGAAACAGTTTTTACTGCTTCTACACTTCCGAAAACGTCTCCGCCATTAAGATCATCGTCTACAGTATCTACATCTACGTATACGATATCTCCAAGTTCTCCCTGAGCAAAGTCTGTAATACCAATTGTAGCTACATTCCCCTCAATCTTGATCCATTCGTGATCTTTAGTGTACTTTAATTCTGATGGTGTGTTCATTTTTAAATTTTTATTTTGTACAAATGTATTCAAAATTCTACTAGCTTCAAATATTGGATATAAAAAAAGTCCTTCAAAACTGAAGGACTTTTAATTTTATGTTATTTCTAGAATCCGCCACCGGAATCTCCGAATGTAAATGTAGCGGAAATACCTGCTCTGATCGTAGACAGCGGGAATGCTGTTGAGATCTTGTACTTGGAAGTCATCTGTTCGTAGAAAACTCTTAGGTTCAGGTTTTCGGAAACATTATAGTCTGCAGAAAGCTTGATATTCATTAATCTTTGTCCTCCTGTTACCTGTGCATCATTCAACAGAATGTTCATAATGGAGGTTTTGCTGTCTCTTAATGAAATATCTCCTCTGATGTTAAGATCGCTTCCCTTTCCTCTTGTTCCTCGTCCTCTGATATTAGCTGTTCCTAATCTGAAGTTTCTGATGATGTATCCAAGTCTTACTACATATTCTGAGTTTGAATCTTCAGTAAGGGTGTGGTTTACTAATCCCAATACCATCATTCTGTTTTTATTATACTGGATTCCAAACTGCATATTGTTTCTCATTGTAACATCTATCCCTAAAAGCGGCGAGAATGATTCTACATACCCCACCTGAGCAAAGGTATATGGATTAATTTTATCTCCTCCGTTTTTATCAATAACCCCAGCATCGTCTACAGTCTGATAGAAACCGTTCGGATTGCTATGATAGTCAATGTTTCTTTGAATTCCTGTTGCAGTATAAGTGGAAGTATATACATGTGAAATGTCAAATTTTGTAAACTGTCCGCTGATCATTGGAATATTCTTTAATCCTGAATACGTAATTCTCCAGTTTGGCAATGGCATTCCTGATTTTTTAGGATTACCCATCGGTGACATAGATCTACCTTCAAGAGCTGCTCTAAATGCAGGAATCAATACATAAGAATTGGCAATACTGTAATGTTTCGCAAATCCATCATTTCCTATTTCTGCGTTAGGTCCTGCCAACTGTAATGACATTATTCTTGCATTATCCCTGATCGCCTGATAAATTGCCTGTCCATCTTTAAATGATGAATTAAGAAGTACCGTAGAATTGGAATACGTTGTCATATCCGTAGCGAATGTAAATTCCGGATCAGGAACTCCTCCGTTGGTATAATTGAATCCTGTATGGGAGAAATTACTGTTATAATTATGCAATACGTTAAAATCAATTCTTAAGTCATTCATTGGCATCATCTGTAGATTCGCTCTGAATTCTTTAGTAGACGTTCTTACATATGGGTCTGTCATAAACTCAGAGTTACTTACCCAACCTCTTTCCATTACTGTTCTTCTGATATCAGCCTGAGATCCGAAAAGGAATCCGATTGTAGGACCTCCTAATGTCTGCCCTGAGCCATACCAGTTAGGCGCTGACAATAATCCAGGAAGTACAGTACCGTTATTTTCCGTATAACTGAAATCTAACTGCTTGAATGATGTCAGGAAGAATGCTGCACTTTGAAGTACGGTAAGCTTATTCTTAAATTTATAGCTCTTGTATCTGTATCTGTTTTTTTCCCATTGCTTCGTATAAACAGTATTAAGGGAATCCATTTCCTGCTTACGTTTCTGTAGTTTGGTACTTATATTTTTAAAATATTTGAACTGTCCGAAGAACTTAGGAATATCTGCCGTTCCTCTAGCTTCTAAAACACTTGTGTTTTGCCCAATAGAGCCTAAGCTTTCTACTTTATTATTGTTTGGATTTACCATACCATATAAAGCAGTACTTCGTGCGTTCCAATTGTATGTAAATGCATATCCTAATTCTGCTTCAAGGAAATCCATATAAGGAAGGTACTGGAATGGCAGTTTATAGCTTAACTGTGCTTTATGATTATACAACACAGGTCTTCCTGCTCTGAATACATTTCCGAAAATAGACTTGCTGTCCATCCCGTTTACATCAATGTTATCATTAAGGGTTCTGGTTGCTGAACTAATCTCTAACTTCAATGATTTTGTGAAATTGAATCCTAATCCATACTGCCATCCGAAATAGAAGTTTCTGTTTCTGATCGCTTCCATATCTCCACCTACATTTCCTCCTAAGATTGCTTCAATATTTCTGAATTCAAGCTCGTTGTAATTTCTGTCAATTTCTGTTCTGAAAGATATTCTTGTAGGGATAGGATTAATATTAAATTCTTTCACCCATCTCAGATACTTGGTTGATTTTGCAGTATCACTTATCATTTTATTGAATGGTTTCACTGACCAAGGTGTGAAGGTATAATTATAGTCAATGTATCCTCTCAGATACTGTCTGTAATTTCTCTTTGTATAAATATCTCTGAAATAGTCATCGTTGTATACCGCAGTTACCGAAACATTTTCAATATCATAAAACTTATTCTTTCTGTTTTGGTTCACTTTCTCTTTACGCATATTCACAACTCCGATACTTCTTTGTTGTGTATATGTTCTTGCTACTTTTTTCAGTTGTTCTCTGTTTGGAGCTTTGCTGAATTCCACATCGGTATCTAAAGGATTGTACTTCGGATCTTCGATTGTTTGGGAATACGAATAGTTTAATGGAATTTTAAGTCCTGTTTTTTCCGGAAGAAGTTTATCTACATTCACCGCAGTATTAATACTGAATGCTGATTGTGTAGACTGGTTTCTTTCTGCCGGTTTTGAATCAATATTTCCAAATCCTACTGAAGTATAAGATGCACTGGTATTTACCGTTGCAAAGTCTCCTAGGTTAAAGTTTAAGCTTGCATTCGCTGCGTAACCTCCATCATTATCAATATCAGAAAGACGGATTTCATTCACCCAAAGAACTCTACTGATAGGCACTGGCGGTAATGCTCTGGCTACCCCATTTTTGATACCAACCATGATAGTTGTAATATTACCTAAACTAGGACGCCCTTTAACGTAAATTCTTTTAAAATGGTCGCCCGGTTCAAAAACAGGATCTAAAAATCTTTTTGCAATATCATTAGGATACGCCTTATCTCTTCTGATCTTGGCATCAACAAAATTCTGAATATCAAGATTCACTTCATTTTCCATTGGCCATATTTCCATTGGAGCAGTAGCATTCCGTGAAGTTAAGTCCAAAGATGCTTCATATTCATAATAGTTATCTGTAGCATCACTACCGAAACGAATAAAGAATTTCGTATTCTGATCAAACCCTTCTTTTGCTCTCAATGCATCATGTGCATGTACAAACAGTTTAAGTTTTTTATACCTTCTCATATCCAAAGTAGTATTCTTAAATACTCCTTTAGATTTACCAGAAGCAAGGTCACTAACCTTCATATATAATGATGCTTCATTCTGTCTCTGTGCTCCGGCATTTCCACTTAAAACCTGTCTGTCAATTCCCGGAGGTAACACATATGGAGGTGTGTTAAGTGCATTCTCTTCAATGTTTACACTCCCTACTTCAAGCTTATTGATTTCAGTATCTTCAACTACTCCTTCATCTGTTGCCGGATCTATAGGTTCGCTTGAATAAGTAGCAAGGGTATTGGTATATTTTCTCCAGTCTGATCTTACAAGGTCCATTGTACCAAATCTCAATGTAGAAGTATTCTCAAATCCTGCTAACATTAATCTTGCAAATCTTACATTATTAAGTACGTTTGGTTTGCGGGTTCCTTCCTGAGTATCATATTGAGAAACCGGTATTCTGAATAAGAACCATTTCACATCAGAAGACTGACCATTCTGGAAATCTGCTTTTACAGTTTTTACGTCTACGATATTGTTTGTTCCCAGCGCAAGACTTGCCTGATCTAATTTTACTACATATTGGTTATAGTTTTCAACCTGATCAAGGTTATAATCTCTGTTGATATCTTCTGCATCCGGAGATTGTGAAGATACATTCAGTGAATTTGCTTCTGAGTTTCCATCAGGGTTTCTGAAATATTTATATCTCTGAACCAATGAAGCAGCCTGACTTCCTGTAAATTTATCTGACAAATAGAATACAAAGTCATCCACAGCAGGGTCTACAATATTGGTTACCGGATTCACAAATGTATTTCCAAATCTCATTGCTTCCTGATCTGAACTTAATCCGTCATATCCAACATCCTGAGTTTTTCTTTCTTCTCCTTCAGTAGAGAACGCATATAAAATTGGAGGTTGTTTTGGCTGTATCCCCCAATTTGAATTGGTAGTGGAAGATGGTGTTGACAGAGTAGGAAGTCCGTTTTCGTACAACATTTTTCCATCTTTAAGGATGTCTTCAGAAACGTTTCCTAAGTGTAATAAAAGTCTTGCATTTGTACCCAACTGATTCCCATCAGCGTAAGGGTCCATCATCCAGAATTCTACATATTCAATATTTGAACTGATAAAGTTCGGAACACTGATAGGTCTCATAATCCCCGCCCATCTGCTTTCCGGAGTTTCGGATCCAGGGTTTACGTTGTATGGTCCTTTTTCTCCCGGATAGTAAGAGATATCGAATGTATTGGTATAAGTTTGTTCTCCTGCTACAAAGTCTCTGTTATTATAAATCTCAGAGTATTGTACTCTTCTTGAAGCGTGATTTGATACGGATTGTTGTGTAATTCCTGTAGGTGCTTTTCCTCCAATTCCCCAAAATCTCGGATCAATATTATACCATGATAATAATCCTCTTCCATAGCCACTTGTCAAGTCATCGCTCGTTGGTGGAATATTAAATGGTGCTATCGAATTTTTTTCCGGTCTTGATGCTAAGCTCCACGCTCCTGGTTCCTTTAAAGAGATTTTAGAAGTTGTCTGTTCAAAATCGTCAATATAAGACTGGCTATTGGTTGCTTTATTCAAACCTGGAATAAGGTAAGCTCCCTCCATTCTAAAATTAATATTGGAAGGTGCTTCAGTTTTTACTAATGGAAGTTTATCTGTAAGCCTGGTCAGGAATGGTGCCTGATTGTTATACATCAAATTGATACCAGCCATCGTATTATTCACTGCTTCCTGTCCGAAGTTTACTTTCTGGGTAAGCGGTGATTCTGAATAGTTGACAACTGTACCTCCTAAGATAAAGTTCTCATTGAATCTCCTTTCTAAATTTAATCCTAAGAATCTTTTTCTTTGAGTATTAAATGTCAATTGGTTTTCCAATGAAATATTAATAGCCTGCCCCGATTGTTTTACGTTTTCATTAATGATCGTAACGGTTCCAAGCATATAATCTACGGTATAGTCTACCCCTTCGGCAAGCTGTACTCCATTTGCAGAAACTTTTACAGATCCCTGAGGTACATTTACTGCTCCCAAAGAAATACCTTGCCCCTGCACTCCTTTATATCTACCTTCGATGGTATAACGTTGAGGAACCTGAGATTGACCTCCTGTAGGTTTTACCTGATCATAAATACCATGTAATACATATTGGGGATCATTAGTTCCTAATACCTGTTGCATATAATCACCGAAAGGCTGTACTTTAGTAAAGATAATTCTACCAGTTTCCGGTCTGATTGTCACCCCATTCACAAAGTCAAAAATTCCATCTCCTTTGGTACCGTCTTTATTGTTCTGAATATCTCCATTCATGTTCAGACGATCCCAGTTCAATAGTTTTAATAAGTTGATATCCTTTACAGGTGTATCCGGCAGGTAATTTACTTTACCACCTGTTTTTTGATCTCTGTAATACACATTAAGCATGAAGTTATCCGGAGATACCTGTCCTGCATCTAGGGAATAAATATTCTTCATCATCAGATCCCACATTGGAGAGCTGGTGTCTGTAGTATTATTTGATCTTAAAATTTTAGTAATCAGAACAGGGCTTTCTTCAGAAAATTCTCCTACTTTAAATACTTTGTTGCTTCCATTCACTGTATATGAGTATGATACAGCGAGAAGTTGATTGTCATTTAATTTTTGGTTCAAAGAGATATACCCTAGCTGTGGCTGGAATGTATATTCATTGGAATTCAGCCTTCTTGCTTTAGAATTAAAAGTATAATGTTCACCATTTATATATGGTTCCGGAGTTCCGGGAAATATTTTTCCTTGAAATGTTGCGCTATAATCCTTGCCTGACTCTCTGGTTCCTGCTGCTGCTGAAATAGCGTCATATAATCCGTTTAGAGAGTTGTCAGGTGATGAACCTCCGTTTTCACCAAGATCCCTGATCCCGATCACACTCTTTTGATAAGCAAGATTACTATTTCCCTGATCCAATACCCAAACTTCTAATCTGGTAATGTTGATTGTTGAATTGATCTGTGGATAATTAAGTAAGGCGTTATCATACTTATTGAGGAAGTAATGTCCTAAAAAGTAGTGCTGGTTCTCTTCATAATCAATGGCATTGACTTTAAAGTTATTCATCACACCACCCCCTTGTACAACAATATTTCTGGCTTCACCCTGCTGTTGGGAAAGGACAACTGTTCCAAAGGTTTTTCCTAACTGGAATTCAGTCTTAACCCCGAACAAAGATTGTGATCCACGGATTAAACTTGTTGAAAGCGGCATATTTACGTTACCAAATTCAACTCTTTTAATAATTTTATCTTCTCCTCCTTCGTTGGGTTTATCAACATTCCCAAGCCCTTTACTCTGAAGATCTTTCCAGCTTCCTTTAGCCTGCCAAACGAGATTCATTCTGTTTTCAAAAGCAAATCCACTCTGGGTGTCATAATTAGCTTTTAACTGAAGGTTTTCTCCTACTTTACCTAATAATCCCAGCTGAATTCTCTGGTCTATATCAAAAGTAAAGCTGGTCCTGTTCTGTGGCAGGATCAGCGGGTTATCTATTTTCTGGTAAAGTCCTC
Source organism: Chryseobacterium artocarpi (assembly GCF_001684975.1). Taxonomy (GTDB): domain Bacteria; phylum Bacteroidota; class Bacteroidia; order Flavobacteriales; family Weeksellaceae; genus Chryseobacterium; species Chryseobacterium artocarpi. The sequence continues at coordinate 8,584 of NZ_MAYH01000002.1, forward strand.
CGAAATCAATGGATGCGTATCCTGAAGGAATGATCTCTATTTTATTTCCACCGAATATGGTTTCAAATAGCTTGTTATTGATCATTAATGAAGGGATGAGTCCTTTCTTTCTGGCATCAGTTTTGTCTTTTCTGAAAAGGAGATTATATTTATCAGATTTCTCCTTATAATACGCTTTTGTCTGGGTGGCGAGCATATATTCTTTATACTCTTCCGGAGACATGGCTGTAGGAGGACCTGTAATTGTATTTCCTATTTTGGGATATACATAGTACATCCCGGTTTTGATATCGTAGTAGGCTTCATACCGCGTGGGGTCTGCCACTTCATATTGTTTTCTTATGATCGCCGTGTCTTTCGTCTGCTGTGCAAAAGCATTTACAGACATAAACAGGAACGATAGGAACAAAAATATCTTAAAATGCTTATTATTCGCCACCAAATGTTAAATGTTTTTTAAAATTTGTTTAACCAATTCTTCAACCGAGACGCTTGGATTTTGTTTTAAAATTTTATCAGCAATCTTCTCACTTGTTCGTTTAGGAATTCCTAAAACTTCTAATGCAGATAACGATTCTTCCTTGATTTTATTATCCACTGCGGCTGAAATACTCTCAGCAGGACCATTGAATTTCTGTACTTTATCTTTAAGATCAACAATAATTCTTTCGGCTGTTTTGGCTCCGATCCCTTTTGCTTTCTGTATCAGTGCACTATTCCCTGAAAGTATGCCGGAAGCAATTTCGTCAAGGCTTAGAGTAGACAACAGAATAAGTGCTGAAACAGCTCCTACTCCATTAACACTTATTAACAGATTGAACATTTCTTTTTCTGAACGAGTGTTAAAACCGAACAGAAGGTGAGCATCCTCACGGATTATTTGTTGAATGAATAGAAAAGTTTGTTGATTTAAAACCAGTGTCTGTGAGGTCATTAAGCTGATCCCAACATAGTATCCAACGCCTTGTACGTTGATTACCGCATAGGTAGGTGTAAGTTCTTGAACTGTACCTTGTAAAGAAAATATCATTATTAATTTTTGAAACTCCCCAAATATAAAAATTTAACCCCCAAATACAGCATTAAAGGTTAAAATAAATTGTTTTTAGCAGTTAAGGATATTTAATTGCATCTGATAATTCTATCGGATTGTTGTGTTTTTTAAGGGAAGATTGAAGATTTTTTGTCATTTCTCTAAAATCAGGCTGAATCTCATTTCCCTTTTCATCTTTAAATTTAGCTTTTATATTTCCCGACTTCATTTCTCTGAACGGATCGTTATAATAATCTATTAATATTTTCTTCAGGTTATTGTAAGAAACTTCAAGAGGTTTCGGATTTATATTTTCCAATTCCATTTTATGGAAAGTTTTTTTGAGACCTGAAAATGCAAATTCATAGGAACCGCGAGTATCTTTCATATACACAATTAATCCTGGTAGTCCTTTAAAAACATAAGGTCCTTCCTGAACCGGAATCTCCTGAGTAAACCAAGCCTCCCAGGTTCTTCCTTTATAATTGAGCGTTGCTTTTTGGCATTTATAGCCATATTTTTCCGCTACTTCTTTCTCTATTTTCCAGTCAAATTTCGGTTGAGTTGTAAGTTTATAAGTATCTCTAAATATAAAATAATACTGGGAAGCGGTATTTTGACCTTTCTTTATAACATAAAAATCCGGATCACCCATAGCGAAGCCAGTAAATCCAGTACTTCTTAAAGAATCTAAACTGTATTGTTTTTCAGTAAGAAACTTCGATCCTTCATTCTGAATAAGGAGAACCATTTTCTTAGTAACATTTTCTGAACTTAGGGAGTCTTCTTTATAGACCAGATTGTAATCTATTCTCATATCCTGTGAATACAAGCTATGAAAAACAAAAAGGAGGATACTTACTATTAATATTCTATTGCGCATGGTGTCTTAGTTTATTCGTTATTTTCTATTATTCCTTCTATATGATAATACAGGTCTTCTTTCTCAAATTCGGGAGGATAAATATACTCATTAATAAAAACGGAAGGTGTAGAGATAATATTATTCATGGAAAACCATGTATTCAAAGATGTGATTGTATCATCATTCTTATTAGAGAGATGTTGTTTTTTATCTTTCCATGGTTTAAGGTTTTTATTTTCAAACCAGAAATTGAATGCTTTCATAAACTCTTCGGATCCATCTGATAAATATAAATTTTGAAGAATATATAAAGGTTCATTTTTGTCTTCAACAGGATGCTTTTTAAAAAAAATATTTATTCTGATTTCTTCTTCATAAGCAAAGAGTATCTTATTGATTGTTTCGCATATATCTTTGCACATTTCGCAGTAAAGGCTTGTAAATATCGTCAATTCCTGTTCACTGTTTCTATTCCCAAGTACAATCACAGCTTCAGGTAATTCTTTTTTTTCCTCCGTATGTAAAGTATTAATAAAAAGGTTATAGTTTCTGGCAACTCTGTTTTTTCTTATCAGCTGATCTTTGATGTGTTCATTTTGTTTTAAATAAGCTCTAATCCTTAGCCACAAAATAAGGATTAACAAATAAAAAACGGCATATAAAACCAAAGGTATAATGGGTATTACATTCATATCACATCAATAAAATATATGTTTGTAAAAGTAAAACAAGGATAATCCCAATGCATAAAGGACATATTTTTTTGATCCTGAATATCTGATAAAACAGTGAATATGCTATGACAGGAAAAATGACAATCAATAAAATTTTCTGTATCATGATTAAAGCTCCGTCATTGTGGCTTGCTTGCATAAGTAATAAGCTAATGATATTCGAAAAGAAATAAACTAAACTGAAATCTCCGAAATTTGAGACAAAATTTTTATTTTTCGTATCGTTGATGAGTGAGCAATCTGTATAATTCCCCGAGCAGACCTTGTTTACAATATGATTTTCTATTCCAAATATTTTCCTTAGCGAAAGCACAGACAGAAAAAATCCACATAACGATAAAAGCAGATAGATAAAAGAAAAATGATTTATCTGGTAAGCTGCAAAGATCAATAACATCAGAAAAAGACCTACAATTACCCAGAGAATATGTTTGTTATTACGTGTCGTTTGAGGCTTGGAAAGTGTTTCATCGATTAAAATGACAATATTATTCCACTTTGAAAGGAACTCATTTTCATTCAATTTATGTTTTCCGTTGATGAGATATCCTGTATTTATTTTCTCCACAATAACTAATTCCGACTGGTTATCTTTAAGCTCAACATATGCTAAAAAGTCATCGGGTAGCTCATGTACTTCTGAGTTTTCAATTTCTATTGCGTAATTATAGATGTAATTTACATTGAGTGCGCTTATGATAGACATCAGACTTGGAAAAGCAGGATGCGACTGAATTTGGGAGGTAAATGTTTTTCTTTCTAAAAAAATATCTTTTTTCTTCAGGTATTTCAAGATATTGTCTATACTTTCAGCCATACTATTTTACAGATTATTGAAAGTCTACAGCATTTTTATCCCACAAACTCTGATTAAGATCAAAAAACAAGTTATTGACTTCACGATGAAATTTTTTAAACTGAGGATCTTTTTCATCTGGGTTATTCAAATTAATAAACCTTATCACTCCCCCATTACTACATTTTCTATAAATATCAACAACATTAAACTTTCCGGAATCATAGGTATACAAAACACCATTACCTAAATCCACATCCAGCTTTCTATTATAATCCTGCACCACATTTTCCAATGTAACGTCTTTATAATAGAACCCCAGCAAATTATTATAGATACTCATATTGGTATACATAAACATAACCTGCTCACCGGAAGCTTTTCTTATATTCGCTTTTAGAATATGATCTATATCTTTCGTTGTAAAGAAAACATACTTTTCATTTACTTTATTAAACTGGTAGTCTGAATAGGTGATAAACTGTATATTTTCATCAGAAACTTTTATATGATGAAGACGATTGCCATCCTCATTATTTGATGCGGGAGAATGTTTTAAGTAATAATAATTTTTACAACTCTGCATTAAAAAACTTACACAAAGTAATCCTATTAGTCTTATCAGCTTTCTACTCATTATTTTTTAGTTTAATTCGGCACTATATGGGTCATAATTACAGGCAACTGCATAGCCATTATCACTTTTAAAGGGAACCTGAACTACCGTACAACAGAATTTGAATTCACAAGCATTACATGGAGCGATGTCTTCTTTTTTTATATTCCACAATTCGGATAGCTTCTGAATGCTTTCTGTTTTTATTTTTTCAAACGAATCCGTTATATTTCCGTAGTTATTGGGATCAGTGATATTGAATTTAATTTTTCCCGATTCATCTACAAATATGGTTTTATACAATGACAAATTGTAGTTTCTGGCAATATTATAAGCCGTAGTATTGATTTCAACAGTATTAATATTAAATTTTGGTAAAAACATTCTGGCATCACTTACCGTTATAAAAAGACTGGTCACTTCGTTATTGACAAGCGCTTTTTCTTTAGGTGAGTTAAAGATATACAATGTTTTTAAACGATTATTGGTATATAGCTTTTTATCAATTTTCTGGTAAGGAATAGAGAATGATATATTGGTTACTCTTGTATACTCCAAAGCATCCAGGATTGTATTAATTTCTTTCATACAATCTTTACGATCAATATGGATATGTAATCTTTTTACTCCTAATGCACTAATATTCTTTATCACAGTATCAAAATGATCTCTTATAAAATCTGAGAGTATCAGTGTAACAAACTGTATGGTACATGTATCTTCATTAATGCTTTTAACAGACAGCTTTGGAAAAAAATCTTTATGAGAATAAAAAATAATTTCATTCTTTGCTAAATAATCCAGATACTTTCCAGCCATTTTATCTGCTTCAAATTCATGCAGAACAGAACTGATTTTCTTTTGATCAATATATTCAAGGAAATCTATCATTGTATTGGGTACAAATTCTATTTCTTCTCTCTGAAGATCATAAATAGCACCTCTTTCTTCCCCTTTCACAGGGATACAGCATGAAAATACGTGGATATATTTGTCTTTATTATTCTGTAGATATGTTAATTCCATCTTTATATATTCTTAAGCAATAGATTTCTGACTGATGAATATTAGTTTTAGCTAATCTAAACGGGCGGTCTCTTTTTATTTTACTGACCTCCATAGGTGCTATATGGGAGAAAATTACAGGAAGAAGTTCTTTCTTTTTTTCATATCCCAATTCTTTTAATAATGTTTTTTTCATGTATTCATCGCTTTTAGATGGTTTGCTACTTTATAATGGAGATCATAATTACACGGTAATGAGGTCATTCTGAACTGACCTGAAGGATTTACTTCCAAAAAATAATAATCACCGTCTTTTCCTTTTATAATATCCAGTGAACCCGTATCAAGTCCGAGATTCTTCATCAGACTACAGATCTTATCATCAATTTCTTCAGGTAATTCATAAGGAATCATCCTATTGGGCTTACTATAATTATAATGTCTATAATCTACACCCGTCTGTGCATCTCTCTGAGAAAAGATAGCCATTGGATAATTTTTACCATTCAGATGGAAAATTCTAAGTTCATATTCTTTCTCGATTTTCTCCTGAAATAAACTCGGGAAAAAACCTTTATAACGGGACATCGTTTTTGGCTTGACTTCCTTTGTTAAAAAGAAAAATATTTCATCTTTAACATTCACTACTGTTCCGTCCTTTATAGATTTAGTAATATATGATTCATTGAGATCCAAAGAATCAACAGTGTTCGTTATTGTTGTTTTGGGAATGCTTAATCCTAGCTTTTGAGAAGCGATCAGGGTACTGATTTTATTTATTTTTTTAATATTTGAATAATGATTAAGCCATTTTTTATCTTTTAAAAAATCAAAAAAAAGATCTAGCGTCGTTGTATATTCCAATTTCAGGTATTCCAACATTTCAATATTAGTTTCCCCTTGCAAATAGGGTTTGAATTTATCAAAAAATCCAAATTTTCTAAACCAGACACATTTAACAGATGACAGGTCTGTCTTTTCAAAATAATTACTTTCAACAAATAATTTAGGTTCCGGAGACAGCTCATAATGCATCTTTATATTACCATTGAACAAATCAAGATCATTTATTCTTAAGCACTTTTCACCCAAAACCGCCAAATGCTCCATAACGATGTTGGTATCATCATCATTGGGTGTTGATAAAATCAGAATCATATTTTATAAATTACCGAATACTATACATTAGATAAAGGAAGACTCTTTAAAATATAAAGAGTCTTCAGTTTTTTTTAGATCAGAAGGGATAACTAGTCACATCCATCATTAGTACCGCCTCCACCTTTTGTAATGGTAAGCGTTTCTAATACATGCGGATCATCCATTGAACCTGTTCCTCCACAAGGTCCAGCTAGTCCAGCTCCACCTCCTATTGCTTTTCCAGCCATAATGCTTTTCATGTTGCCTAATTTTTTCCCCTTAAGGTTTTCTAATTTTTTCATGCGTTAAATTTTTAATTTGATTTTTATGTCATTATTGACGTCAATGAAGATACAAACAAAAAAATCACCCATAAAAGAAATAATATGCATTTTTCCTGTATTTTTCTTGCAAATAATTCATAAAATCTGCACATTTGTATAAAACATCAAGAAATGAAGGCGTATGAAAAGTTAAAAAACCTTAGAAGGCAAAAGGGATTATCCCAGTTACAAATGGGAAAGATTATAGGTACAGATGCATCTAATTATTCAAGAAAAGAACGTGGAGAAGTGAAAATCTACGAGGATGAATGGGAAAAACTGGCAAAAGTTCTGGGAGTCTCTTCGGAAAGTATTAAAAATAACGAATTAAAACATTCTCAGCGATCGGAAAATGGTATTCAAGATAGTAATATCGCTTATTCCAAGATTCCCAACTTTATACTGGAAACTCAACATAAGTACATCGAAAGATTAGAAAGGGAAAACAAAAAACTTATAGAGGAAAATAATAAACTAAAAAATTCGGCAATAAATTAACATCTTCTATTCAATAAAAAAAGCATCTTTTACAAGATGCTTTTTCATTATTATATCAATAGGTTTATGCTTTTTTCTCTCTTCTCTGAGCGTCAAGAACAGCAATGGTTGCAAGATTTACGATCTCATCTACGCTTGAACGCATCTGAAGAACGTGTACCGGCTGTTTTAATCCCATAAGAATTGGACCGATAACCTGAGCTACCTTCATTCCTCTAAGAATTTTGTAAGATAAGTTTGCGCTTTCAAGATTCGGGAAGATGAATGTGTTTGCCGGAGTTGTTCCTAATTTTGAGAAAGGATAATCACTTAAATGATCTGCATTCATTGCAAAATCCGGCTGGATTTCACCATCTACAATCATTTTAGGATATTTCTCGTGAAGCATGCTCACGGCTTTCGCTACTTTTTTAGACGTTTCAGAAATAGCCGCAAAGTTTTCAAATCCAAGCATTGCAATTCTTGGTTCGATAGCAAATGATTTCACTGTAAATTCTGCCATTTTAGCAATATTCACAAGATCTTCAGCTGTAGGATTCTGGTTGATAGAAGTATCTGCAAAGAAAATAGGTTTCTTTTCAGAAAGAATCATCATCATAGCCGCTACTTTATCTACGCCTTTATCTTTTTCAATCACTTCTAAAACAGGACGCAATACTGAAGTATAGTTTTTAGAGAAACCTACGATAAGACCATCAGTATCTCCATGCTTCAACATTAAAGGTCCGAAGTAATCTCTCTGGCGAACGTATCTTTTAGCTTTGTACTCATTCATCCCTTTTCTCTGACGAAGTTTCCAAAGAGTTTCTCTGTATTTCTTTCTGTTTTCTTTCTGATCGTCATCACTTGGATCAATGATTGGAATGTCCAGGTTGATACCGTAACGCTCCATTTGTTCCTTGATGTATTTTTTATCTCCTAAAAGGCTTGGGTAAGCAATTCCTTCTTCATAAAGAATCTGTGCTGCTTTCAATACATTATATTCTTCAGCATTTCCAAGGGTGATTCTCTTCGGATTGGATTTTGCACGGCTCTGCATCATTCTTACCAATCTTTCGTCTCTTCCCATTCTGTCTAGAAGCTGGTGCTCATATTCTTCAAAATCAGAAATTGTTTTTCTTGCCACACCACTTTCAATAGCCGCTTTTGCTACAGCACTTGATACTTTCGTGATCAATCTGTTGTCAAATGGTTTTGGAATAAAGTATTCTCTTCCGAATTGTAAATTCTGAACATTGTAAGCCAAAATTACAGCTTCAGGCACCGGTTCTTTTGCTAAGTCTGCAATAGCATGTACTGCAGCAAGCTTCATTTCTTCATTGATTCCTGTTGCCTGAACATCTAATGCTCCACGGAAAATGTAAGGGAATCCTAGTACGTTGTTCACCTGATTAGGAAAATCACTTCTACCAGTTGCCATGATTACATCTTTACGTGTTGAAAGCGCAAGGTCATAAGCAATTTCAGGATCTGGGTTTGCCAGGGCGAATACGATAGGATTTTCGTTCATGCTCAATAGCATCTCAGGAGTCATTACGTTTCCTTTAGATAATCCCACGAAAACATCAGATCCTTTTACAGCATCTTCTAATGTTTCGATATCTGTATGAGCGATAAAGTCTAGTTTTTCAGGAGTAAGATTTTCTCTCTTATGATTGATTACTCCTTTACTGTCACACATCAGGACATTTTCTTTTTTCAATCCTAATGAGATATAAAGTTTGGTACAAGCAATCGCAGCTGCTCCAGCTCCGTTCACTACCATTTTTACTTTATCAATATCTTTATTAGCAATCTGTAATGAGTTGATCAAAGCAGCAGCAGAAATAATCGCTGTTCCATGCTGATCATCGTGCATCAAAGGAATATTTAATTCTTCCTTCAACCTTTGTTCTATATAAAATGCTTCAGGCGCCTTGATATCCTCAAGGTTAATCCCACCAAATGTAGGTGCAATACCTTTCACAATTTCAATAAATTTGTCCGGATCTTTTTCATCAATTTCGATATCAAATACGTTGATATCAGCAAAGATCTTGAATAAAAGACCTTTCCCTTCCATTACCGGTTTTGAAGCTTCTGCTCCGATATCCCCTAAACCAAGTACTGCTGTACCGTTTGAGATTACAGCCACCAAGTTTCCTTTTCCTGTATAATCGTATACAGTTTCAGGTTTGTCATGGATTTCCATACAAGGAACTGCCACTCCCGGAGAATATGCCAATGACAAATCTCTTTGAGAAGAGTGCGGCTTGGACGGTATAACTTCTATTTTTCCTTTAGGTTCTGCTTTATGATAATCTAACGCGGCCTGACTAAAATTCTTTTCGTCGCGATTGTTGTTACTTGACATAGGTTTTATTTTTTGTTAGAGTATATATTTAATGTGGTAATCTACTAAGCTTTCAATTGGTTTCTGTACTACATGTCCCACATTTAAATTAAATTCTGTTGCTACAGAACGTAGAATATTTTCATAATAATAAGCAATAGAGCCAATGAAATTGATCTCGGCGTCTTTTGCTTCATGATAAGGTAGAACCTGATATTCAAAGAAGTTTTTCATTTCTTCGAAAACCATGTCCTTAAAATAAGGGTGATCTTTTCTTTCAATCACAAATTTGGTAAAATCTGCCAGATAGGCGTTTGGTCTTGGTTTGTGATACATATTTTTCAATGTATCTTCTACGGTAAGTTTATATTCTGCTTCAAATTCAGCATGAAGATCCGAAGGTAGTTTTTTCATAAAATACCTACGTACAAGCTGTTTCCCGATTGCACTTCCACTTCCCTCATCTCCAATAAGGAATCCAAGAGATGGTAATTCAATCTTCAGGTTTTCTCCATCGAAATAACAAGAGTTTGATCCTGTTCCCAGAATACATACAATAGCAGGCTTCCCGCTATATGCAGCATATGCGGCAGCCATCAGATCTTCTTTTACGATGATTTCAGCTTTAGTAAATACTTTAATAAGTTCTTCCTGTATAGTTTCACAGTTTTTTTTAACACCGCATCCTGAACCATAGAAAAATACTTTGGTAATTGAATTTTTGACCAACATCAGGTTGCTGTTCTTCTGAATTTCAGGAGTGATAAGTTCTCTGTTGATAAAGTTCGGATTGAAACCGATAGTTTCTGTTTTTAAGAATACTTTCTTAAAGTCATCAAGTATTACCCAATCCGATTTCGTAGAACCACTATCTACAATAGCAACCATATTTTAGATTTTAATTTAAGGGTGCTAAATTATGAATTTATCTTCAATTAGCGTTTAAAAACAACCTGGAAGCTGTCTAAAATCATTAATGTTTAATCTTTGCTTTTTTTTCATTGAACTGAATAAGCCAGTCTTCTATTTCATCTTCCAGATAAGAAGCCTGTAGTACCATAGCATTGATAAAATCATCAGGAACGGGTTCCCCTGTAGAGTTTTCAAGATTCCAAAGTTCATTGGACATATTTTCATATTCAGAATACACTCGTTTGAAGCGGGAGTTTTCTTTCTCAAGAGCTTCAATATTTTTCTGTTGAAGCTGGAATTTTCTGTATTTGTTTTGACGTTTCATACAAATATTGTTATCAATTAGGACATAAAATTTAGGAGTCGTATGCTTCCAATCGCGCATTACAAGATAGAAAAAACCATTAACACAAGGATTTGAAAATGAATTTATTATCAGGTTATTGTAACATCATTCTGCTTATTAAAATTAGAAATAATTTTTATTTAAAAAAATATTTTAACAACTTTTTTCAGTGTTTAACATATAGTTATAAATTTGCATATTCATATAATGAGATACCACAATTATTAATAGATGTAAACTATTATTAATACATGGAACATCACAAGCCAGCCATTGCTGAAACTATAATACGTTCTAAGGTTCAGTATTATATGAAATATATTTATATCGATTAAATGAAAGAAATACTCATACGCCAGAAACAAGTTTTGTTCTTCATTATTGCCGGAGGACTGAGTGCCATTGTTGAAATTGGCAGCTTCAAAATATTCAGCACTTATCTGCCACACTTCTTTGTTAAAGAAACTAACTTTCATGGAGTGCATTATCCTTTAAGTAATATTTTCTCTACCTGCTGCGGCATCATCACCAATTATTTTCTGAGCATCTGGTTTGTGTTTGAAAGAGGAAAACATTCCAAGAAAAAGGAGTTTGCTTATTTTATGGCTGTTTCATTCTTTTCAACGTTATTGAGTCTCGGATTTTTCCAGATATTTTACAGTTTTATATTTAAAGATAATATCAATTTAATTTTTTATACCTTGAGTCCAGAAATGATCAGTAAAATTGCAGCAATTTTATTGGTTTCCATCCTTAATTATTCGGTAAAGAAGAAAGTAATTTTTAACGGTTAAACTGTGGCAAAAATTTTAAATTATCTCTGGAGATTCTGGCTTTTGTTATTAGCATTTGTCTTAACAACTACTATTGGGATCCCTGTTTATCTTTTATCTTTTAATAAAAAACATTACAAATATTCCTATAAATTTATCCGTTTATGGTGCTTTGGAATGTTTTACGGTATGGGCTTCCGATATGAGCTTATTAAACTTTCTGAGCAGGAAAAAGACAGAAATAAAGAATATGTTTTCATATCGAACCACACTTCGATCATGGATATCATGCTTACCTGCATTCTTTTTCCGCACCATCCGATTTGTTTTGTAGGAAAAAAAGAACTTGTAAAGATCCCTATCTTCGGAACTATTTACAAAAGAGTCTGTGTAATGGTAGACAGATCCAGTGCAAAAAGCCGTGCAGATGTTTACAGACGATGTGCTGAAAAGATGGAGGAAGGCAACAGCATTGCTATTTTCCCTGAAGGTGGTGTTCCTGATGACACATCTGTCATCCTCGATGATTTTAAGGACGGAGCGTTTATGCTGTCTTCAAAACACAACTCTCCTATTGCAGTTTATACTTTTATAGGGCTTAAGGAAATGTTTCCTTTTGAAAACTCAAAGGGATATCCCGGAAGAGTAAAAGTCTATTTCAATGGAATTATAGAGCCTACTGATTCTCCAAAAGACTCAAAGGCAGAGGCTTATCAAGTAATTAAAAAAACTTTGATAGAACATTCTATTTAAAAGAAATAGCTATATTTGTTTGCGAAATTTTCAATAAAATATGTCAAAAACCAACCAGCCGACTAATTACCCGGCGCTGTACACACTTGTACTTGTATTTTTTTTCTGGGGGTTTATTGCTGCCGGCAATAGTATTTTCATCCCTTTCTGTAAAAACTATTTTTCTCTTGACCAGTTTCAGTCTCAGCTAATAGATTTTGCTTTTTATACTGCTTATTTTCTGGGAGCGTTACTGCTTTTCATATTCAGTACTATAAAAGGAATTGATATTATCGGTAAATGGGGGTATAAAAAGAGTATTGTTTACGGGCTTCTGTTATCCGCCTTTGGAGCAGCCATCATGATTATTGCAGTGAAAAGCAATGTTTACTATGGAATGCTTATCGGGCTTTTTGTGGTAGCATTAGGTTTTTCCATTCAACAAACTGCTGCCAACCCTTTTGCCGTCCTCCTGGGAGATCCTAAAACCGGAGCAAGCAGACAGAACCTTGCAGGTGGAATTAACTCTTTTGGAACATCCATCGGTCCTATTATCGTAGGATTGGCACTTTTCGGGACTACTGCTACAGTAGATGATGATCAGATCAAACATCTCGCTCTTGATAAGGTAATTTTACTTTATACGGCTGTAGGTGCCCTTTTCTTAATTGCTGCCGGGATCTTCTACTTTTCAAAGAAACTTCCTGACGGTATCTCTACTGAACCTATGGAAAAAGCTGGTAAAGCAAGAAAAACACTGATTGCAATGACAATTCTTGTGATTCTTTTCTTTATTCCTGTATTCAGCAGCTACAATTCTGAGGAAGCAAAGAATATCGAGACGCTAAGCCAACAGATAACAACATTGGAAAGCAATGTAGAGAAAGAAACAAATACTGCTACAATTGATTCTTATAAAGCACAGATTGTAAAAACAAAATCAGATCTGGAAGCCATCAAACATCCATTAGAGAAAAAAAGAATGATGTACCTGGGTGGTGCGTTACTTGTTGTTATTATCTCTCTTTTATTTGCAAACTCAAGTGCTAAGAAAAATGCTGAAGGCTGGGGTGCTATGAAATATCCGCAGCTTGTATTGGGAATGATTGCCATTCTTGCTTATGTAGGAGTGGAAGTTGCTATCGGAAGTAATCTTGGAGAGCTTTTAAGCTTACCTGAATTTGGAGGACATCAGTCTTCTGATCTGGCACCTTATATTTCCATGTATTGGGGTAGTTTAATGATCGGAAGATGGACGGGTGCCATTGCTGTTTTTAATTTAACAAAACAACAACAAACCATTGCTACTATCATTGTTCCTTTCATTGCATTCTCTGTGATTATCGGAATCAATACGATTGCTCAGAAAGATATGTCTCATCTGTATTTCTATGCAGTATGCGTGGCTATTCAGGTTCTTTTATTCTTAGTAAGTAAGAACAAACCAGCTTTAACATTAATTATTTTTGGATTATTCGGAACTGTTGCAATGATCGTAGGATTGTTGAGCACAGGGAACTTTGCTATTTATGCATTCCTTTCCGGAGGTCTTGCATGTAGTATCATGTGGCCTTCTATTTTCACACTTGCCATCACAGGTTTAGGAAAATATACAGCTCAAGGATCTGCATTCCTTGTTATGATGATTTTAGGAGGAGGTATTATCCCGCCACTTCAGGGTAAGCTTTCTGATATTATCGGAATTCACAGTTCGTATATCATTCCTGTATTGTGTTTTGTATACATCACGATATTTGCATATCTGGCTAAAAAATCTTTATTTAGACAGGGAATTAACGTTGACGTTTTAGAATCCGAAGGTGCTCATTAAGAATATACAACATATATATAAGAAGAAGAGATTTTGGGCAGGTATTTTACTTGCCCAATTTCTTTTATTTTACTGTTTTTCAAAGTCTAAGCTTATGATTTCTTTTTTTGAAAGTTTCTTTGATTTTCAAAAAGGTTTTCATCAGCTATTGTTCAGCTGGCTCACATTTTCGGCTGGAGATATCATTTACATTCTATTAGGCTTTAGTCTCTTATATAATTTCATTACTTTATTTAAGAAAAACAGCAGAAATGCTTCAGCTATAAGACTCCTTTTGATTGTCAATATTTTTTACTTTGTCTATCAGATATTCTGGGGAATGCTTTACTTCCAGACTCCGATTATAAAAAAGCTCCCAAGCCAGGATAATCCTGAAATGAGTAAGGCTAAACAACTAGCTCTCCAGTATCTTGAAAAGTGTAAAATTTCACGCCAATCTGTAAAGGAAGACCAAAAGGGTGTTTTTATCATTACTGACCTTAAATCCGTACAGCTGGAAATTTTACAACAACAGACCAAAATCCCTCGATATATTTCAGACAAAAAAGCAACCCAATTTGCTTCCATTAAGCCCAGTTTATTTAAAAAAGTAATGAATTTTACAGGCATTTTAGGGTACTATAATCCTTTTACTGCCGAGGCACAATACAACGCTGAATTACCACCTACTTTTATTCCTTTTACAACAGCTCATGAAAGTGCCCATCAGCTGGGTTTTGCAAGAGAACAGGAAGCTAATTTTGTGGGATATCTTATCGGAATTCACTCTCGTAACCCTGACTTGAGATATAGCACCGAATACTTTACTTTAAAAAGCCTTTTAAAATTTATTGTGGATGAAGATCCAGAGTTTGTAAAATCAGTTATCAACAATTATTCTCCTGCTATGAAAAGAGATCGTGCCTACGAGAAGTATTTCATTATCAGACATCAGGGATGGTTGGATGACTTTTTTGGATTCACCAATAATCTCTTTCTAAAAAGTAATCAACAGGAAGGTTCCGTCACTTATTCTTATTTTATAGATCTCCTTTTAAACTACGAAAAATAGACATAAAAAAAGAATCGTATCAGGCGATACGATTCTAAAAACACAAATGATGAAAAAAAATTTATTACCTTGACTTGTTCCCTCATTCAAGGCGATGTAAAAGTACGACATATTTTATAAATACAAAAACATTTTATTTCTTTTTTAAAACTTTATGAAAACTTTATGATTTTTTAAGTTTTTTTGAGTTTATCACACACCAATATTAATCTCAATCAAACATGAGGTACAATAATAAAAAATCAATTAAATTATACTTAATACGTTAAAAAACCACAGAATCGAAGTTTTATCTATATAAAAAACATTCCAGTTATTGTAATTTTTACAGGAAGAAAAAATTAGAGTTATCTTATTTAAAACTGGAAATATGTCTAACATTTAGGAGCATATAATTTACCATAAAAAAATGCCTTTTATTTTCCTAATTTACAAATATCAGTTCCCATATTATGAAGCCCTAATTTTATGGAAGTAAAAAATATTATTTCCTTTCAACTTTGAGTTTCAATAATTGTTATCATGATACATTTTTAAACTAAACAAATAAAAATTATAAAAAAGTATTGGAGGTAATGATTATTATATAAGAACTGATATTGTATCCAAAAGTAGAAAAAAGCCTATTATGTAAGCATCTTCCTATTCTAAAGTAGCTTCTTAAATAAGTTGCAAAAGTAGAATCTTGGAAAATATTTTCAGTAGAAATCAAATATAAAATATTGAAAATTAAACCAAATACCCCCGACTCCTCTTTATATCTCACTAATAAAAGAAAAATTTTTTTGTTAATTTAAAACATCTGTGTATTTTAGTTAAAAATATTAATATGATTTTTGACAAACTAATTAACTATCTAAAACTCGATAAGCAGGAGTTTATTTTCCAGTTTAATTCCCATCCGAATTATCCATCTGCATTAGCATTTAGCGATACATTGAATTTTATGGGTGTAAAAAATGATGCTTATGAACTTGACAAAGAATACTGGAATGAACTTCCTGAGGAATTTATTGCAATTGTAGAAAATTCTTTTTCTTTAGTCAAAAAATCAGGACCCAATTACTCCGTATACTCAGAAAAAGCCAAAACTTTAAACAAGGAAGAACTATATAATAAGTCTACCAACTTTGTCCTTCTGTTTGAAAAAACTGAAAATGCAGAAAGTAAAATGGTTTTCAATTTTAAACCTGTTTTATATGCTGTTTTTGCAGTTATTCTTATTTATTCACTTCTAAGCCAAACCATCCAAGAAGCTATCTTCAACCTGCTTTCATTAGCTGGTGTATATATTTCATTGGAATTATTCAATCAGAAATTCGGAAATACCTCTACGGTAATCGGAAGTATATGTGGAGCTCCTACCGTTACACAGACCGTGAATGCTTGTGATAAAATCATAAAACAGGATAAAACCAGTATTTTAGGTTTAAAGTTTTCTGACTTTTCATTAATCTATTTTACCGGGCTTGCGGTATTAGGGTTATTTTTACCGGCAACCGCTTATATTGTAAAAGGATTTACGTTTGTCTCTATACTGGCAATCGGATATTCTCTTTATGTTCAGGCTTTTGTAGAGAAGACATTTTGTAAAGTTTGTCTTCTGATCATTTCAATTTTAGTGGGACAGTTGATTATCAGCAGTTTCTTTTTTGAAAATTATTCATTTGCAGTTGGAACACTTTTACTGACCGTTGTCTTATGGGCATTGATTTTTTCAGCAGTAATCTATTTCAATACTTTACTTGAGCAAAAGGAGGAAATTCAAAAGTCAAATGCTAAGAACTTGAGATTTAAAAGAAATTATGAACTGTTCAAAAGTCAATTATTAACTAAAGATAGAATTGATTTTCAGGATACTCAAACTTTCTCAGTAGGAAAAAAAGATGCTAAAGTTCGTATTTCCATTGTTTCCAATCCATATTGTGGTTTCTGTAAAGATGCTCATAAAATTGTAGAAAATCTTTTAGAGAAATATCCGGATGACATTTCATTACAAATGAGATTCAATTATATTCCTGAAAGAGCCAATGAGAAATACAATCAATTGATCTCAGACTTTACTCACATTTACAATAATAAACCTGAAAAAGAATTCCTTCACGCCATAGAAAAATGGTTTGAAACAAAAGACGAAAGCAAGATCAATACTCTTGTAGGAGGAGTTCCTACATCAGAAAATGTAAGTCCTCTCGTAGCAATGTCTATGGAAAACAGCAATGCCGGGCTGAATTTTACCCCTGTATTTATTATCAATGGATATCAGTATCCGGAAAGATATGATCGTGAAGATATTGTATTCTTTATTGATGAATTAATAGAAGATGAAGACTTTTAGTAAATAAATTCTCTTAATTCTAAAATTTCACTATCTTAGGAAAAATAAAGCATTAACCAAAAACTATATATTATGAAAAATCTAAAAAAGCTTTCAAGAGAGAACTTAAGAACACTGAAAGGTGGTATTACACAGGAATGTGCAAGAATTCAAAGTGAAGCAAGCTATTGCGAATCTAAAATAAATCCACCTAAGGAAGGAGCTATTAATGCATGTAATAAATGGTGCTACTACTAGCCAACCATTTCATTGAATTATAATATTGAATAAAGCAAAAAATGTCGTCAGAATATGACGACATTTTATAATGAGTATTAGTTTTGAAAAAATTCCCCTTTTATAAGCAGCCAGACACTAAAGACTGCGGACCAACCTGTCTGAGAATCGTAAGTAAATATTACGGTAAAAATATATCCCTACAACAGATCCGGGCTCTTTCAGAGACCACCCGTGAAGGAAGTAGCCTTTTAGGGCTGAGTGATGCTGCAGAAAACCTCGGGTTCCGATCAATGGGAGTTCAGGTTGACTTCAAAACCCTTGTAGAAGAAGTTCCCCTTCCTTGTGTAGCTCACTGGAACAAAAATCACTTTGTTGTAGTTTACAAAATAGATAAAAACAACAACGTATATATATCAGATCCCAGTTACGGTTTGATTTCTTACACTCAGGAAGAATTCATCAAAGCCTGGATTGGAGAAAATGCCAATGAAACGACAGAAGAAGGAATTGTTCTTATCCTGGAAACTACACCGGCATTCTTCCAGACTGAATTTGATTCTGAAGAAAGTAAAGCCAGCTTTTCATTCCTTTCCAAGTATCTGTTAAAATACAAATCCCTTGTCATTCAATTGGCGGTAGGGCTTTTAGCAGGAAGTTTACTTTCACTGGTATTCCCTTTCCTTACACAAAGTATTGTGGACGTTGGTATTCAGAATCAGGATATCAATTTTATCTATGTAGTGCTTCTTGCCCAGATTATGCTATTCCTTGGAAGAATGGGCATCGAAGTGATCCGAAGCTGGATTCTTCTTCACTTATCAGCCAGAATTAATATTTCCATTATTTCCGATTTCTTTATTAAGCTGATGAAGCTTCCTATAAGCTTTTTTGACACCAGGATGACAGGAGATATTATGCAGAGAATTAATGATCACCACAGAATAGAACAACTTTTAACAAGTTCTTCACTGAACACCCTGTTCTCCCTTGTGAACCTGATCATCTTCAGTATTGTTTTATTACTGTATGATTATAGGCTTTTCATCGTTTATCTGATTGGTGCTGGATTATATATCGGCTGGATTACCTTTTTCCTTAAAAAAAGAAAAGAACTTGATTATAAAAGATTTTCCCAGGTTTCTCAGGAACAAAGTAAAGTCATTGAATTAATCAACGGGATGCAGGAAATCAAAATGCATAACGCTGAAAAACAAAAACGATGGGATTGGGAATTCCTTCAGGTAAAACTTTTTAAGATTAGAATAAAATCACTTTCCCTGGAACAATGGCAATCTGTTGGGGGAAACTTCATTAACCAGATTAAAGATATTTTGGTAAGTTTCTTATCTGCAAAACTTGTATTAAGCGGAAATCTTACATTAGGGATGATGCTTTCAGTACAGTACATCATAGGTCAGCTGAACAGCCCACTTTTACAGCTTATTGATTTTATTAAGCAAACTCAGGATGCTAAAATATCCCTTGAAAGATTAGGAGAAATCCATGATAAGGAAGATGAAGAAAATAAGGATGAACAATATGCAATGGACATTCCACATAGAGATATCGAAATTACAGATATGTCGTTCCGATATGTAGGATCAGACGTTCCTGTCTTTGAAAACCTAAGTCTTACGATCCCTTATCAGAAAACCACCGCTATCGTAGGGGCAAGTGGAAGTGGAAAAACTACTTTATTAAAGCTTTTGATGAAATTTTATGATCCTGACCAAGGAGACATTAAAATTGGAAACACCAGCATGAAAAATATATCTCCAAGATTCTGGAGAGACCATTGTGGTGTAGTAATGCAGGAAGGCTACGTATTCAATGATACTATTGCCAATAATATCGCAGTGGGTGAAGATCACATTGACAAACGAAAACTAAGACGTGCTGTAGAAATTGCCAATATTAAGGACTTTATAGAAGGCTTACCTCTAAGCTACAATACAAAGATCGGAAATGAAGGAGTTGGAGTAAGTGGAGGACAGAAACAAAGACTCTTTATAGCAAGAGCAGTTTACAAATCACCTCAATATATCTTATTTGATGAAGCAACATCTGCATTGGACGCTAATAACGAAAAGGTTATTATGGAAAATCTAGAACAGTTCTTCCAGGGAAAAACAGCAGTAGTTATTGCTCACAGACTTTCTACTGTAAAGCATGCCGACAAAATTATTGTACTTGACAAAGGAAGAGTTGTAGAAGAAGGAAGCCACGCAGAATTGGTTGATTTAAGAGGTGAATACTACAGATTGGTTAGAAATCAATTAGAATTAGGAAATTAAAATAATATTCTTTTCAAACTTGGAAAGAAATTTTATCTCAAAACAATGAAAGAAGACGTTTTAGACAATATCGAACTCCGCTCAGAAAGTGTACAGGATATTCTTACCCAGCCGCCTAATTGGATGATACGCTGGGGAAACACAGTTATATTTGTGATTATCCTGCTTATTTTCGTAATGAGTTATATTATAAAATATCCGGAATTTGTTCCGGCACCCATTATTGTAACTTCTCAAAATCCTCCGGAGAAAATAGAAGCGAGAATTGGAACCAGAATTGAAAAAATATTCATTAAAGATCATCAGGAAGTCAAAAAAAATGATGTACTGATGGTCATGCAATCCGCTGCCAATTACAAGGATGTTCTGGAGCTAAAAAAAATAGTAGACTCTATATCTCCGAATCAACTCTATTCTTTTCCTCTTGCTCAGGCATCCAGATTTAAACTTGGAGAATTACAGGGAGAATACAATAGCTTTGCAAAAGCTTTTCAGGATGAAGAGCTTTTCAGAAGATTACAGCCTTATGTACCCGAAAATCTTGCTGCCCAAAAGAGCATTTCTGAATATAAATTAAGAATGACGACTTTAAGACAGCAGAAAAGTCTGGAATCTGTAAAGTATGATCTTACTAAAAAGAACTTTAACCGATCTCAGGAGCTATTTAATCAAGGAGTCATCTCAGCAGTAGAACTGGAAAATGAAAAGATTAAATACCTTCAGGCACAGCAAAACCTAGAGAACATTAATATATCCATATCTCAGGCTGAGGAAGGAATTTCAAATATTAACAAAACTCAAAGTGTTACTGCCATCAATTCGGAAAAAGAAAGAATTACTTACTCTGCACAAACTTTACAGTTGTTTGAGCAGCTTAGAAAGTCATTAAAGCAATGGGAGCAAAATTACCTTGTTATTTCTTCCACGAATGGTGTAGCAAGCTTCCAGCAGTTTTTCGGGGAAAATCAGTTTGTAAAGCTCGGAGAGCCTATTGTTTCTATCCTTCCGAAGAATAAAGACAGAATAGTAGGAAGAATGTCTGTTCCTACAGCCAATTCCGGAAAAATTATTCCAGGAGAAAAAGTGCTGATCAAACTAGATAACTTCCGTTTTCAGGAATATGGTATTATTGAAGGAAAAGTTCAGAATATCTCTCTTATTCCTGATGATAAAGGAAATTACTATGTAGATGTAGTTTTACCAAACGGTTTAAAGACAAGCTACAATAAAACCTTGAAGTTTGATAAAGAGCTTAGAGGTAATGCTGAAATCGTTACAAAAGATCTCAGACTTATTGAGAGATTTTTCTATCAGATCAGAGAATTACTGGGTTATCAGGCTTAATAGCATAAAAAACAAAAAAACCGTTTCAATATGAAACGGTTTTTTTGTTTTATTTAATCGTAAAAATTATAAATGTGATGAATTTTGTTCATTCCAAGATATCATGTATAGATTAATTTCTCTCCTATCACCCTTTTTATCGTTATTTAGAGCTTTTTAAAATCCCAGAATACAAATTCCTTACCCGGAATACAAAAACCGTTTAAAACCGCCAATTCAGGCTCATTTGACTTTTTAAACCTGATAAGCTTTTTATTCCAAGTTCAGATTATAAACATTAAAATTCTATCAATACGTTTTGGAGGCTTTTGAATCTAATTTAGTTTAGATAAAATAGAGATTCACCAAAATGAAAGCTTATCATGAAAAATGAAAGAATAATTAAATCGGATTGAACAACTGTATAAAAATCGAAAACCGCAATCATTAGTTAATGATTGCGGTTTATTGTAGCGAAGACGGGAATTGAACCCGTGACCTCAGGGTTATGAATCCTGCGCTCTAACCAACTGAGCTACCTCGCCGTTTTGGTGGTGCAAATATAGAAATTATATTTTAACTACCAAAATTATTTTAGCTTAAAATATTCTAAAACATTTCCAACATGCTCTGGTTTGCTGATTATCTTATTGTTAGCATCTAAAATAAAATACGTCGGAGTTGCATGAACATTGTAGGTTTCTACATAATTACTGTTCCATCCTCTCAATTCCGAATCATTGATCCAAGGAAATGCAGCAATCTTTTTTGTATAAGAATTTTTATCTACGTCCAAAGACAGAGCAATCACCTGAATATCCTTTGCCTTTAAATCATTATATTTTTCTAATAATTTAGGAAGTTCAGTTTCACAGTGCGAACATGTGGAAGACCAGAAAACAATTACTTTTTTATCAGCCTTTACATCATAAATAGACTTAGCAGTGGTATTAGTAGCCGACTGAAATTTATAGTTCGGAAAAGCTGCTCCCATTTCCACATTAGCATTTGACTTTAATGTAGAAGCAAGTCTGTCCGTAATAGTACACTTAAGATTTTTAGCTAAACCAAGATATTTGTTTTTAAACTCATCCATTTGGTATACATCAAAGATATCAATAAGCTCTGACAAAACAGTCTGCCCTCTTGGCGTTTCTACCTTTAAACGATCTAAAAGCTTGTCTACGGAAGCCCCAACATTCGTATTCCCTCCTGAGTTCAAATAAGCCACCAATACAGGTCTTAACAGCGATGAACTTTCAAGCATATCATTAGACCTGTCTAAAAAGTTGATAACTTCCTCCTGATCTACTTTCTTTGATCCATCAGGGCTATTGGAAAGGAATTTACTGTAATTCGTATTATAATAAGAAATAAACGGATGCTGTGCCGCATCTATTGAAGAAGATGAACCGGAAAGCCTGTCAATCTCTAGCTTTAATGCTTTACCAAACTCGGTGTTATCTTTATAATATTCCTTGATCTGTGCTAAAGCAGGTAAAATAAGCTCTTTCTTTTGTGAACCATCTTGCTGCTTGCTCATTAATTCATTAGCTTCATCAAGATAGATTACATCTTTTACCTTATCTTTTTGAATATCCAGTTTGAAATTTACATTCTTATTTTCAGAAATAAAACTCACTGTATTATTGGATCCCGGAAAATAAACCTTCATCATCCCCATATAATGATTGGGATATTTAAAAGTCCATGTATTATTTTTACTTTGTTCTTTTGTAACAATAATATCTTTTGATCCGTTTAATGTATATAGAATAGCATCTTTATCTTTAAAATCTGCCGGTGTTTGAATAGTAACTGTAAACTGAGCCTGTAAAGCAAATGCAGCTAACATTGCAGATAGTGTATAAATCTTTTTCATAGAGTAAAAATAAAAAAACTCTCTGATTAATCAGAGAGTTTCTTGTTATTTTAATAAAATTTTATGCTTTAACATTTTTATACTTTTTTGTAAAGTATACGATGAATGCAAATGCCACAATAGAAAGTAAATATACATACATATCAATTGGTGACGATGGAGCTCCTCCGGTACCGTGTCCTCCTGTACCTCCACCTCCTGGAACTGGCATATCATCTATATCTGCCCTTACCAACAATGTGGCAAAGAAAAATAATGCAAATACTAGTTTATTTATGGTTTTCATATTAATTTTTATTTTAAGATTTTGGTGTTTACTATTACTCCTTTATCTGAAACAACTTTTACGACATAAGTACTCTTCACTGAATCATTAAGTTCAATTACGAAGTCTTTAGATGTCTCAACAGCTTTCTTCGAGATAATAAGTTTACCACTCATATCATAAACTTCAATATCTGCTTTTTTCCAATCTGGATCAAATCTAACGATATAGTTACTGATTGCAGGATTATAAACAACTGTTGTTCTAGAAGTTATATTCGTTTCTCTAGTTGCAAGAGTTCCTCTATCAGGCGCTCCATAGTATAGATTATATGACTTAGAAGTTACAGGAACTACATCTCCCTGTTTTGCTTCTTGTACTGAACCATTAGATGCTTTATAGAAGAATCCTGTTCCTGAAGACAATTGATGTGCTCCAGCAGCAATCATTTCTGCATTCTCTCTGATTTCAAATTTGTAAGAAACAATTTTCTTGTCTGGTTTACTGAAATCATAGTTCCATAGTAATACATCTTTTCCTAAGAAGTTATCTTCGTTAGCTTCATTAATATATAACCAATATTTTAAATTTTGTTGCGGGTCATATCCACCAGTTGGCAACTCTTCAAATGTACCAATCAGGTTACTTGGTGTAGCAGCAGCCTGTACCGTAGTGGCAATAGACATCTGGTGACCTGTAGTGGCAGTAGGAGAAACTACGTAATAAGTTCTTCCGATTTCATTACCATTTGCATCAAGACCAATAACTCCCAGCTGCTTAACTGTTCCACCAGTTACTTTATTGCTAGCTCTAGCTGCAGTTACTCCATAATCTGTTCCGTTTGCTCTTACAACATCCTTAAATCTTCTAAGAGTACTGAAATTAAGAGTCTGCGCTGAATTATCCCTTAACTTAATAATAAATGGTTGCATTGGTTTGATAATTAAACCAATATCCCCTACAGGAGTACCATTTGAGTTAAATGTTTGGATTAATGCACCGGTAGTATAGGTATATCCATTAGCTAATGTTACCACTGAACCAGCTGAATATTCAATACCCATAATATTAGCAACATTATTACCATCTGTAACAGTACCTCCTTCGATATAACCAATCTTAGAAAGATCTAAGTTAGTAAAGAATGGGTTACCAAACTGGTAAATGTTTTTACCATAAGTAGCATTCCATGCACCATTAGGAAGATCAAACTGATCTTGAAGGTAAGAGTGATAAACTTCACCATAACTGTTTACTGCATTACCATTAATACCGAAGCTGAAATTTCCTGCATTCTGTAAGTTTACAGGTGCAAAAGTTGCATATGGTCTACCATTTAAAGTAAGTACAGTGTTCGCTCCAATCGGTGTATTAAGATTTAGGTTATTATTTCTGGAACCTAACATATAATATCCCGGACCATCACTTGTTGTATTTGACAAGTTGGTTACATGATCAGATTTAGCCTGAGTGTTATTCCATTGTAAAATAAGATCATTGTTTACGAAACCAGTATTCTGGAGATTTCTTGTAGTACCGAATGCTTTTCCTAATTCTGTAGACAATGAACTGTATGCCTTTCCATAGAAAGGAAGGGCAATCTGTTGGAAGTAATTACCGTTACCGTGTTTATCAGTAAGATATTCTTTACTTACGATACCTGTAATGTTGGATTGGGATAATCCATCGATGAACAGCTGACCATACGTAGAAGAATTATAATTTCCGGGAGTGTTAAGCCTTAAAACAATATTTCCACCATCGGTTTTATCTGAACCTCCGGCATCGATTGTTTTAAAAGCATCTGTACCAGATCCCACAACCATAACATTTCCATGTACGTCCAAAAGACCATTGCCTTTTGTCTGCACACCCCCACCGCTATAAACTAGGGTGCCTTCGCTCACATACATATTAGCATTAGTGTCAACATGACATAGTATCTGCGCCTGAACAGAATAACTAATTGCTAAAAGACCTATAGCAAATAAACTTTTTCTCATTGTATAAATTATTTGTGTGTTAATACAATCTTCACCCGCAAAGGTATTATTTTTTTCTTTAAAAAAAAAACATTTTTATCTATTAATCAAAATATTATCTTCCGTTAATACAATCTCTTTCTCCTCTCCGATAGCAAACATATAGTCTTCTAAAACTTTTTCCGTTGTTCCTCTAAGACCTCTTGCACCTAATCCTTTTTCAATAGTTTCTTCTACTATTTTTTCGATTGCACCGTCTGTAATTACCAAATTCGTGCCATCCATCTTGAATAACTCCACAAATTGGTTCACGATTGAATTTTTAGGTTCTTTCATGATTCTCACCAACGTTTCTTTTGTTAATTTATCAAGATAAGTGATGATTGGAAACCTTCCTAAAAGTTCAGGAATTAATCCGAAAGAACGAAGATCAATTGCATTAATATTTGTTAATACATATTCATCCTCATCTGTTTTATTGATTTTCTCAGAGCTGAAACCAATAGCCTGCTTGTTCATTCTTCTCTCGATAATCTCCTTGATTCCGTCAAAAGCACCTCCGGCAATGAAAAGAATATTTTGAGTATTTACCTGAATGTATTTCTGATCCGGATGTTTTCTTCCTCCTTGTGGCGGAACGTTCACAATACTTCCTTCTAATAGCTTCAATAATCCCTGTTGTACCCCTTCTCCGGAAACGTCTCTCGTAATACTCGGGTTATCTGATTTTCTGGCAATTTTATCGATTTCATCAATAAAAACAATTCCTTTTTCTGCTTTCTCTACATCGTAATCTGCCACCATCAACAACCTTGAAAGAATACTTTCAACATCCTCTCCTACGTATCCTGCTTCTGTTAAAATGGTTGCATCCACAATACAGAAAGGAACATTAAGCTCTCTGGCAATGGTTTTAGCAAGAAGGGTTTTTCCGGTACCGGTTTCCCCTATCATAATAATATTGGATTTCTCAAGCTCTACTTCTCTGTTTTCGTCCTGAGCATGAAGCAATCTTTTATAATGGTTGTATACAGCTATCGAAAGCTGTTTTTTCGCCTGATCCTGTCCTATGACATACTGATCAAGAAATTCTTTGATCTCTTTCGGTTTTTTAAGGTCTTCCATATTGTCTGCAGGTGAATATCCTGATTTGGAAGCACTATCTTTAACGATAGTGTGTGCCTGTTCTATACAATTTTCACAAATAAAACCGTTCTGCCCTGAAATCAGCATCTGTACTTCATTTCTTTTTCTACCGCAGAAAGAACACTGGTTTGAATTCATATGATATAATATATATGTATATGTTAAAGAAAATCGTAAAAAATTTCTTTTTTACGATTTTCTGTTTGTTAAGAATTGATAATTGAGGTTTGAATCTCTGTATATTCTTCGTTCGTTAATTTTAATCTTTCATTTCTGAAGTTCATATCCTCCATCTTATTTAAAGGAATCAGATGGATGTGGGCATGAGGAACTTCAAGTCCTACAACCGCTACTCCTACTCTTACACATGGAATTGCAGTTTTGATCTTCTTGGCTACCTCTTGGGCAAATCCCCAAAGGTTTTTGTATTCTTCACTTTCAAGATCAAAAATCAAATCCACTTCTTTTTTAGGAACTACCAGAGTATGTCCTTTCACCAAAGGCATTGCATCTAAGAAAGCAATAAAGTTTTCATTTTCAGCAATTTTATACGAGGGAATTTCACCGTTGATGATTTTTGTGAATATAGTGCTCATTGTATTAGAAGTTAGTCGTTAAATATTAGACGTTTAGAAATAGAAAGGGAGTATCAGACTATAAAGAAATGTCTAATACTTCAAAAGAAAGTTTGTTTCCGTTTGGTAAAGTAATTTCGGCAGTTTCACCTTTAGCTTTACCTAATAATCCTTTAGCGATAGGTGTATTTACAGAAATTCTTCCTGTTTTAAGATCACTTTCGTTATCCGGTACCAATGTAAATACCTGCTCTTGCTTAGTCGCATTATTCTTAAGTTTCACCGTTGTAAGGATAGAAACTTTTGAAGTATCTAATTGGCTTTCGTCTATAATTTTAGAAGTTGAGATAACATCTTTCAGCTTAGAAATTCTCATTTCAAGCATCCCCTGAGCCTCTTTAGCCGCATCATATTCTGCATTTTCAGACAAATCTCCTTTGTCTCTTGCTTCTGCGATCTGCTGAGTAATTTTTGGTCTCTCTACAGTTTCCAACTGTTCCAGCTCAGCTTTCATTTTCTCTAGGCCCTCCTTTGTAACATAGCTTGCCATAATTTTCAAAATTTAGTTTTAGTATAAAAAAATAATCCGACATTTGCCGGACAATGTTTTCGTGTTGTAATCGTTTAATTTTTACAAATATATAAAAATTTAAATTGAAATGAAAAAAACTTTTTCGATATTATCTATTTTCATTTTATTGGTTTTCAGTACATTATCTACAAACTCATGCGGAAGCAGAGAAGATACTGTAAGTTGCTTTCCAAGTGTTCCTATTAATGTTACACTACTCC
The DNA here is from genome assembly GCF_001684975.1 of Chryseobacterium artocarpi. Taxonomy (GTDB): domain Bacteria; phylum Bacteroidota; class Bacteroidia; order Flavobacteriales; family Weeksellaceae; genus Chryseobacterium; species Chryseobacterium artocarpi. The sequence goes on from NZ_MAYH01000002.1 coordinate 36,387, forward strand.
CCAATAATTATAATGACCTTGCAACAAAGCAATGGACTTATGTAAATATGGACGGAGCTGGAACACGAGGACTTATTGTAGTAAAGGTCGGAGTTAATGCCTATAGAGCATACGACCGTAATGCGCCACATATTTGTCCCGATTCAAATACAACCTTAAAAGTTGATTTTCCCATAGTTACTTGTCCAAAAGACAATGCAAAATGGAATATATTAAGCGGCGAACCTCTTGAAATCTCACCCTTACCACTCAAAAGTTATTTTTGTCAGGTAGATTCTGCTACAAATTCAATTACAATTTACAATTATTAATCACAATGAAAATCGTTATACAGAGAGTCTCTGAAGCCAGTGTAAAAGTAGACGGAAAAATCGTAGGTGAAATAGGTAAAGGGTTAATGCTGCTGGTAGGTATTGATGAAAATGATGAAAAAACAGATGCGGATTGGCTGGTACAAAAAGTCTTAAATCTCAGGATTTTTGGAGATGAAGATGACAAACTGAATCTTTCTGTTAAAGATATTTCAGGAGAAATCCTTTGCATCAGTCAGTTTACCCTGATTGCTGACTATAAAAAAGGAAACCGTCCTTCTTTCATCAAAGCAGCAAAACCGGATAAAGCTGTTCCGTTGTTTGATTATTTCAAGGAAGAAATTGCTAAATCCGGTTTAAAAACCGAAAGCGGAATTTTCGGAGCAGATATGAAAGTTTCATTAATCAATGACGGTCCTGTAACTATCGTTATGGATTCTATTACCAAAAGTTGATTAGAAATACATGACTAATAAAAAAATAGCCATCGCATATCTTATTATCTCACTTATTTTATTGTGTGAGATTATAATGAGTGTTAATAATTACAGCTTTTCCGGATATTACCCTGATAAAATTATCGGCTGGTTGTGGCTGGCAATGACTGTTTTTGTCATTATAAAACTCTGGAAAAAGAAAATTATTAAGGTCTACTTTACTTTGATCATTTCAGGAATTATTTTGAGTATTCTACCCATGATGATTCCGTTTTTCGGGTTGGTACATTATTTTTCAACCATTGGAAGTTATCAGCGAATTCAACTTGATGATACCTATAGAATTGACAGAAATCGCCCCGGAGCATTATACAAACCACAAATAACAATCTACAGGCATGAAGGAATTTTTGAAAAGCAAATTTCAAGAACATCTTATGATAAAGTAGCTGAGAATGTTTTAGAACTTACTTATGAAAGCCCAATAATTGGAAGTGACCAACCTATTCAGAGTGCAAAAATAGTAAATGTGACCAAAGACAGCATCGGTATTGAATACCAGATCATGAATAAAAAGAAAATTTATTATCATAAAACAAAAGAAAATTGGTTTGAAGATTAAATCTAAATTCTACAAAACCTTTCAAAACTATTGAAAGGTTTTTTTATGAAATTACGGTAAATACTTTAAACATCAACGAAACACAATTATTAAAAAATAAATTCACAAAAACGTGATTTGTTTTTATTTTATTATTAATTTTGATATAACACAAAATTATTCACAACCATTTAATAAAAATAATATGAAAACAAAATTTAGAATTCTAACACTTTTTGTGTTCTGTTTCTTCTTTTCTTTTGGACAATCACGTGCAGATCAAAACTCAATCATCTATGTGTGCTTTTCAAAAGGTATTACCTCAGAAAAAGCAGCTTTCAACAAAAATGCTGAGCTGGAAAAGTTCTCCCGAGAAAATGAAATTACATTTACTTATGATCTGGAATTCAGTGATGAAAAAATTAATGAAATGACAGCCAGCAGCAGGATGAACGGAAATTCTGGGGAGTCTGTTCAAAAACTGAAAAGAATATTTAAGGCAAATATTCCTTTCCATAGCACAGATGCTTCTCAAAAGCTGATTCAAACTCTTGAAAGATTTCCTGAGGTAGAATATGTATCTGTGATGAGTGGAACGCCAGTTGAACCTCCTTTGGTTAATATGTTCGTTGCTACTCCTGATCTGGAAAGTGTTCAGACTTATCTGAATGACAATCCGGGAATCAATGCAAAATATGCATGGTCCAGAGGAATTACCGGGCAAAATATCAGAATCCGCGATGTGGAATATGGTTTTTATAAAACCCATGAAATGTTATCCAATCAAAACTCTATACAACTGGAACCCGGATATTCTCCTAATTCCGGATTAGCTAATAACAATTATCGTGATCACGGAACTGCTGTGGTAAGTATTCTAGGTTCTGTAAAAGATAATATCGGGCTTACAGGTGCCGTTTACAATGCCTCAGAGATAAAAGGCTATATGGAATGGACTACAGTTGGCTACAACAGAGCTTCAGCAGTGAGCAGATCCATCAATGCTTCTCAGGCTGGAGATGTCATTCTTTATGAAATGCAGACTGGTGGGAAAAACGGAGAATATTGTCCTGCGGAATATGACAGTGTGATCTGGGACCTTACAAAAGCGGCTACAGATTCGGGAATCATTATCGTTGCTGCGGCAGGAAATGGAAATCAGGACCTTGATGATCCTTTCTATGCTACTTACAGAGCAAGAGGAAACAGCGGGGCTATTATTGTAGGAGCCGGAACTCCTAATACTACCCATTCAAAGCAAAGTTTCAGTACCTACGGAAGCAGAGTTGATGTACAGGGATGGGGAAGTAGCGTTCTTGCCGCAGGATATGGATCGTATGCTAAGTATGATAACGATAATAACAGAACTTACAATTATTTCAGTGGTACAAGCTCTGCAACACCTACAGTAGCTTCAGCTGCGGTATTGATCCAATCTTTTTATAAGCAGACCACAGGACAATACTTAAGCCCATCAGCTATGAGAAGTCTTTTAGTTTCTACAGGAATTCCTCAGGGTGGTACGGATACGAATAAGAAAATAGGACCTCTTCCAAATGTAAAAAATGCAATATTACAACTGGAAAGTAAATCCAAAACTGCTGTTACCGCTTTACCTCAACTGGAAGTTAAAATTTATCCAAATCCATCCAGCAGTTTTATAGCGATTCAAAGTAAAGAGAATAAAAAACTGGACATTGAAATCGTTAATATGCAAGGAAGATCGGTGATCAAAAGCACAGTTTCTTCGGATGAAAAAATTAATATTTCCCAGCTTCCGACAGGACAATATATGATTAACATTAATGAAGGACAAAGAAGAGTTGTTGAGAAATTCACCAAACTATAATATATACAAAAAACACCTTTCAGCGAGCTGGAAGGTGTTTTCTCTTCATAAACTATTATAAAATTATTTCGCAGGAATGCTGCTGAAATTAAGGGCTACTTTAATGTTCATATCTGAACTCGTCTGATTTTTCAGTTCATAAACTGTTCTTACCGTTAAACCTGAACTTTTTACAATTTCATCCAGAAATCCTGTATCATTCAGATCAAGATTAAGGCTTGAAGAATTGTTTGACATATTGGAACGTGATGCAATCAGTCTTTCTCCGGTTCCATTAGAAGAAACATATATTTTCACGGATTTAAATGCACTTAAGTTTCCTCCTGAAGGACTTGCCACGGAAATTTTAGCTTCAGAAATCCTTACATCTTTAATCTTTGCGTTGTTGTTACCTCCAAACCATGTCTGTACATTGGTTGCCGTTGCCGTAGAAGAAACTTCCTTATCAGCAGGTACACCCGTAGAAACTAAAACATTCGTTGTGTATGGGAACGTATTCTGAACCAGCGACTGTACGGTTCCGCAACTTACAAGTGCGGCTGAGGCAACCATTGCTGTTAGAACTATATTTTTCATAATATTTAATTTAAATTTTGGATATAGTTTGCAGAAATTGTACCAAAATTGATTGATCTATTCTACACTTACGGTAAAATGCCCTTTGGTGTTTCCAGAAGCCATATTACTTTTTCCAATAATAAGCCAGACCTCTCCTTTTTCTTTCACATCATAAGTAATATCTCTCCCGAAAGGACCATCATAATCTCCATTAGGAAGCTTGATCTGATTAAACCTGATATTAAAATCTTTCTCTTTTGTAGCAATCGTTGCTTTGATTTTTGATTGTTCAAAATTGGTCAGTTTTAAAACCAATTCCTGATCATCTTTTGTAAACTCCTCGCCCAAAGTAAACGGAAGCTGTGAAGCATCTGCTGTTCTTACGATCTGACCTTCTTTTTCGTTTCTCATTACCCCTTTACGTAAAACTTCTTTGGTAGCGGGAGCATTGTTAATGATTGAGTCTCTTTTTTTCAATGCTATAGAATCTCTTTTATAAACTGAATCCGGCATTTCTGTTGCTGCAACAGAGTCTTTTCCCGGTGTTTCAGTGACTGCAGGTTCTTTCTTACAGGAAATGATAATCAATGGAATTAACAATAAGCTTTTTTTCATAATAACTAAATTTAAGGGTGTGAGCAAGGCGGAAGCTTTTAGATGTTCCAATCTTTCTCTTTATTCACTCCTGGTTAATTGGTTCTTTTTAAATGCTAAAATTGTTCCAATTCACAATTAATGATCCGGTTTTCAGTCTTATCTTTTGTTTTATTTATTATTTAACAGTTTGATAATAAATGATTTTAGAAAGGAAATTTTTGGACTTTTCATTTTTGAGCTTGTTCATCAGATCATTTTTGAGTTTCTGATTATTCTTCTCTTTGGCATATTCCATAAGACATTTTTCACTGAAATTAATAGCCGTAAAATGATAATTAACAGCGAAATCTTTACGTTTCATATTTTGTGAAGTTATAAAACCGCCCCAATTAATATAACTGCAAACTAAGATTGTTGCATAAAAATACCAAACCATAGTATTGAATAGGAATGCGTTTCTTTTTCTTTTTTGAATTTTAATAAATGTCAGAGTAAGCCCGATTAAAGATAAAAGCAGGAAAGCAAAAACACCGAGTCTTTTGTAAGTAAAACCGTAATTGATGATATACTCATAGTTTTTTACTGCAGCAGATATGATCAGTACAGCATTCAGAAAAATCCAGATTTTAGCTAATACTTTCAATAATTTTGCCTTAGGGTCGAAATTGAACCCAGATTTAAAATAAAACATAATCACCAAAATTGCCATAATGATAGACATGATCACGGCGTTTACTCTTTCATGGGTTTCTTCGGAAAGCTGCACGGGGGTTTTGGAAACTTCATAGAACTGTTCATAATTGTAGGTAATAATGAAAAAGACCAGTAAAATATTTAAACAAAAGAAAGATACCACTCCGCTTATTCTTTCGGAGTCCAGATCAAGGAATGAGTAAGTAGACTTTGGCGTTTGGGCATCTTTATTGAAATCATTATCCAAAACGTGATTGGTTTTGTAGATCAATTTTTCAACGGCATAATTCCAGTAGTTAAAGGCAATAAAAAATCCTAAAACGGTAAGACAGAATAGCTGCCAAAGATTTATATCCAATTCATAATCTGTAAAAAGGGACGCAAAATGATCACTTCCTGCTGCATAAATACCGAAAAAAACGGATAAAAGCACCAACGGAATCAATACAAATGCCATGATCTTCTGCCATAATCCAGAGACATTTCTTTGAGGCATCCATTTGTCAAAATCAAAGAATCGACAAAAGGAGGTAAGGCAATTAACCACAAAAACAGGGATAAGGAAAAGAATCTTCATCTTTCTGTTTTTTGCTTTATATGAAAGTAAAAGCAGTGAACTTATAACGGCAAGAAAAGATGGAAAGTCTCCATACCAGGCAAAGGCAATACTGGAAAGAATACTTGTAGCCGTAAGAATGTAGAATGTTCTCGTTTTGTTTCTTTCTATAGTTTTAAAAAAGGTTAGAAAAGCATACAGAATTCCTAGAATCCCGAAGTTTAATCCAAGATCCTGGTCGTAAAACAGAATAACAAATGAGAGGGTTGTGAGTAATATATAATGATGTGTTTTCATGATGTTTAGAAATTTTAAAGGTTAGACCTACGATAAAAGACAGATGATTTTTTTTAGTATAAAACAACTGTATCCTTCTGCTGGACAAAATTTTTCAGATGATCAAAATTCTGCCATAACAACTCTTCGAAATCCCAATGATGAAAAGTTCTCATATTTTGTCCTTTCCTGTACGCTTTGATATAAATTTTCACATATTCCGGAAGAATAAATGTTCCTAAAACGATAGCAGCAAGAAGATGGGCATTGAGTTTTCCATTTCCTAGTAAGAGATATTGCATGGCGATTTCGTCCTCGAAGTTGGTTCCACAACCTGTAATCAGATGATGAACGTCGTGATTTTCCATTTTGGGAATCATGGAAAATCCATGTTTATGGTAGAATTCGCCAAGCTTTCGTCCTAATGAATCTTCCTGAAATTCCAACAGTTGCTTTTCATTGAACTGCCATTGTCTTTTTTTCTTTTTAAAATATTTTCTGTAGAGCTTTTGAGTTTTATCGTACACAAAAAGCAGAAACTGAACGCGTATTTTTTTCATTGTGTATTATTTTAATTAAGGTTAAGTCCTATTAAAGCATAGATTATGGCTATTGGAATATTAATCATCAGTATACCTATAGCTTTGAGACAAGCATCAGATCTTGACGGAATAAAAACAGCAGATAAAAGAAGAATAAGTATGATCAGCAGATTTAGAGCCGATCCAACAATTAGTAAAAACAATCCTCCTATAGCAAAATCTTCCTCCTTGGTGATTAGGTATCCAAACAGACACATATTTCCCAGTAAAAAGCAAAGTCCAAAAACCGACTTTCCTATATTAATAATATCCTGATCTTTCATAATTTTATAATAGTTTCAAATAAAACAAAACAAAGAACTTTGAATTACAAAGTGAATTTTCAAAAAAATATAGGACTATCGCCCTAATAATTTTTCAAGTGCATCCAGATGATCAGTAAATGCCTGTCTCCCACTTTGTGTGACTCGGTAAGAGGTTTTCGGCTTTTTACCTACAAATTCTTTTTTCACTTCTATATATCCTACTTTCTCCAAAGCGTTACTATGACTGGCAAGATTTCCGTCTGTAATTTCCAGCAATCCTTTCATTTCAGAGAAATCAACCCAATCGTTTACCATAAGAACGGACATAATGCCCAATCTTACACGGCTTTCAAATTCTTTATTGAGTTGACTGATTTTGATCATAATAGGTAAAAGGTTGCAGCTATTAAAATGCAGATTATAGCGAATAGCATCCTAAGGGACTGCAAATTTAGTTTTTATTTATATTTTTTATGCATAATAAGCCCATAAACTATATGCAAAACACCGAAGCCTACTGTCCAGAAGAATAATCCCCAGCCTAAAAAGAAAAGAGAAAATAAACCAAGAATTACTTCACAATATCCAAGATATTTTACATCTGGTAAAGTGTATCTTTCAGCACTTATTAATCCTAATCCATAGAATACCAAAGTTGTAGGAGCAACCCATACTATTAATTGATGGTAAATAAGAGCAGCACAGAAGATCCCTCCAGCCGCTAACGGAACTGCAAAAGTCATTAAAAGACGTTTGGTTGTCGCATCCCAGATCTTTAATCCTTTCTTTTTACTTTTATTAGCTGTAAAAATATATCCACTTAAAACAGCTACCACTAGAACTACCAATCCAGTGATCACTAATTCCTGAACCAATGCCGGAGTAAAGCTAAGCCTGCCCCCGTTAATGTATTCTACTTTTTTACTTTCCATAGCAAAATAGGCATATCCAGCGCCTAAAAGTGCAACTATGCCTGCCACCACACCGGATAGTCCGCTCAAAGAAATAAATCTGGAAGAGCGCTCCATCATGGAACGTATATGAGATAAGTCTTCGTGATAGTTTTTAGAATCCATAAAAAGAACTTTGAATTACAAAGTTATAAATTTTTATTAACCAACAAAATATTTTTTTACTGAAATATGAATTAGTCAAAATGTTTGAACGTAATCATTCATAAAAAAGCCGTTGAATAGATCAACGGCTCAATATTTTAAATTGACTGAAAATTATTTTGCTCTCAATCTTTCTTTAATTGCTTCAATATTCTTTTTTGCTGAATCTTCTAAAATAAGACTTGCACTCATATGAATTCTTGCCGGCATCAATTCATTGAAGTGATCTGTACCTTCCCATGATACTTTTTTGATCAACGCTAATGCTTCACTGCTTCTTGACGCTAAAGTCTGTAAAAACTTCTCCAGTTTTTCATCCATTTCCTGAATATTTTCTGATACGGAATGATACACATTGTGCTGTTCTGCCCATTCTGCGGATCTGAAGTCTGCATCGATAGCCATTGCGGAGAATTGTGATTTTCCGATTTTTCTTTCTACATAAGGTCCGATTACGAAAGGTCCGATCCCTAAATTGATCTCAGTAAGAGCCAATGCAGAATCTTTTGTTGCAAAACAGTAATCTGCTCCACATGCAATACCTACTCCACCACCTGTTGTTTTTCCCTGAACTCTTACCACTACGATTTTGCCGCAATTTCTCATGGCATTCAGAACTTTTGCAAAACCTCCGAAGAATTTTGTAGAAGCTTCCAGTTCTTCAATGGCTAAAAGTTCATCGAAGCTAGCTCCTGCACAGAAAGCTTTTTCGCCTTCACTTTTTACTAAAATCGCTTTTACCTCATCCTTTGCTCCTTCATCTAAAATAGTCTGAGCCAGTTTTTCTAAAATAGCTCCCGGAAGGGAATTACTTTTTGGGGTTCCGAAGGTAATTTCGGCAATATTATTTTTAATTTCTGATACTACGAATTCGTTCATTTTTATTTTTATTGGATTCTTACAAAAATACTAATTACAGCGGTTTTGAGGAAACTTAGGAGACACAAATTTTGATATAAAAGGCGGAAAATCAGGGCTGGAAATTATTTATAGAAAAAGTGATTCCCGGTTATTAAATGAAAGCTATAAAAATATCTCTTTACGTAGAAATACGGAGTGCTTAATTTGGTATTTTCTACTCTAGTACTGCCTTCCGAATAGTTGTTCCTTTGGGTAAGAAAATAAACCATTAAAGGCGGAATCTGAAAAGCCCAGGAACAGAGTAGGAAATTAAAGCTTAAAAAAACTATTATTATGGACGAGTACATTGGAATTATCAAATTATTTGCAGGAAATTTTGCACCAAGAGGCTGGATGTTCTGTGACGGAAGCTTATTAAGAATTTCACAAAACAGTGCTTTGTTTTCAATTTTGGGAACAACGTACGGAGGAAATGGTATTGATACTTTCGCTCTTCCAAACCTTAAAGGGAAAATGGCTTTAGGTGCCGGAAATGTAAATGCAAACGAATATTATCCTTTGGGAGTGATGGCTGGAACAACTCAGAATACGCTTTTAGCTGCTAATTTACCAAGTATTGCGGGAGGTTTTCAGCTTAGAATAAAGAATCAGAATGCCAATAGTGTAACTCCTACTGCCACTTCTTCTTTTGCTATTACAGGAATTCCTAACGGAAGAGATTTCAGCCCGGTTCCCAATTTTGTAGATGCTGATCCTGATACTACGATCAATATGAAATCAATAATGTACACAGGACAAAATCTTCCCGTGAACAATATGCCTCCTTATCTTGGATTGAATTACATTATCTGTGTTGAAGGTATCTACCCTTCTCGTAGCTAAAAATATAAAAAACTAATAACAGAAATTCACTATCAGATAAAGGTTTTCTTTATTACAATCTGATAGGGTTGGTAGAGGTAAAGACGCAAGACTCTTCTTTTGCAAAACAGGTTCTTAAAATGTAAAATTTCTGTGTCTTTACTTTTACCTTCAATTATTCATTCATTATAACCTAATTTTTTAAAACAGAAATCATGAAAAGCACTACTTTTTTTATTATCTGTAGCATGCTCATTTCAATTTTTTCATTTGGGCAGACGAGTACAGAATTATTTGAAACCGAATCATCCGAATCTACTAGTTTTACGGACAATGGTGTAACGTTCAATATCATTTCCCATGTGTCTAATTTTGACATTATCAATAGAATCGGTACTGGGTGGAACGGACCTAGTAACTCAATTGACAACAGATATATCGATAACACAGGAAGTGTAGGACCTGAACAAGCCTCTTTTAGTATAAGAACTACATCAAATCTCTTTAAAGTCAATAGATTTTGGGTATATGTTTCGAACCAATACTCGAACCAAAATGTTACAGGAACTCTTACTGTAACCGGAAAACTGAGCGGAGTTACAAAATTTTCCAGAACTAAAACCAATAATTTCAATGCATCAATAAGCACCACCAATGGTTTTACACTTATTGATTTAACTAATCTGGATGGACAAAATTATTCGAATATTGTCATTGACCAATTGCAGATAACTCTTGGTGGTAATTTTTACTATATATCGCTGGATTCATTTACTTGGGTGAAGGATAGTAATATCGTACTAGGAACATCAGAGGCAAAAGTATCTTCTAAAAGCCTGAATGTATATCCAAATCCTACAAAAGGACCTCTTTCAATAAAAGCAGATAAAAATTCTGATGCAAAAATTTATAGCGCTGAAGGTAAAATTCTGAAAACAATTCAGCTTCAGAAAGGTTCTAATGATATCAATATCGCAGATCTTCCAAAAGGAATCTATTTTATAAAAACGGCTACTGAATCCACTAAAGTCATTAAAGACTAATAACACAAGACATCCATATAAGTGCTTGTTCCCATAAAAATTCTAATTCAAGAATGACAAAACCCCTTAAATATTAAGGGGTTTGTTTTTTTATCTGGTCCATTTATGAAGATGTTCTATCCTTCCGTTTCTTTTTAGCAAGGCTTCAAATCTTAATTTTAGCAGGATCTTTCGTCCCTCAATACTTCTTGTAAAAACGAGTTCAGATTTTCCGATGATCTTATTCCAGCTTTTGTTAAAGAAGTCTGCGCTTTTTTTATTTTTTGAAAATATTTCCGGTATTGGATAATACAGGTCTTTTTTCATGAAGAAAAAACTCTTCTTTTGCTTCAGTAGGTATTTCGGGTTATCTACTTGGGAAACCAGTTCTTGTAATATCTGTATGAATTGTGCATTTTCATATTGAGTACCTCCTTTAAGATAACAGACTGCTCCTTCATTCGTATTGGCAGCACTTACGATGCTCAGTTTTTCAAAAGGTGTCCGGATTACTTTTTCATAGATCAGTCCGTTCAATACAACCTCAGCAAGAGAGCCAAGTTGTTTTCCGACATCTTTATATTTCATATATTGTCTTGCTGATATGTATAATTTTCTTCCGTATACAATAAAACCTGCTCCTCCAAAAAGGGAAATGATTATTGAAAAGCTTTTCATAGAATCAATTTCCTGTATATTCCTGAGTATTCCGAATAAAAGATTCTGCCAGAATAATAGCACGGAAGATGCCATTACTTTGACCATATTTCCAGACATTTTATTGATGTAATCCATTTTCATTTCCTCCATAGCCATCATATTGATAGCCGGAACCTGTATTTCTTCTACTAAAATATTCCCCTGATCTAAAGCCTTTGTCCATCTCCCTCTAAGTTCTGCCCTATTTTCAGCAAGATGAAAAAATTTCTGATTAACGTCTGAAATTTCATCTTTATGGGCAATGACATTAATATTAAGCCTTTCAAAATTATTCTCAATGGTAGGGTTTTCTTTATTAGAAATTCCGACAAAGGTTTTAAACCTTCGCTTCATAATGCCCAGATCCTGTCCTCCGTTTGTATCCTCGGCATCAAAGCATACAAGATGCCATATATTTCCCGTTTTATTGGGGACATCTTTATCTGTTCTTATCACTCGTCCTCTCATTTGATTGGAAAGAACGAAAGAACTCACAAAACTTGCAAGGATCAGAGTATTCATCTTCGGAGCATCCCAACCTTCACCTAATAATGATTTTGTCCCTATTAAAACCTGAATTCCTCCGTTTTGGAAAACTTCTGTAATAATGTGTACAATGGCGTGCTTTATTTGATCAGTAAGACCAATGATAAGATATTCGGGATCATAACTCAATGGTGAAACTGATATTCCCGACAATGATTTTCTGGTACACAGCTCATCAAATATATCTTTTGAACTTGCCGGAATGATCACAAGGCTTCCTGTAAGAATTCCTATTTTTTTATGTTGGGAGTTTTCTCTTCTCAATTTTTCAAAAATTGGAACGGCACCTATTTTATCAAGATCAATTGTATTCTGAGAACCGTTATTGAGATATTCTTTTTTAATGAAATCGGTAAGGATCACCATTCTGAGATTATCTTTCAATACTGAAAATTCATGATCAGCAATATCTTTTATTCCCTGAAGTTTCCCGATACTTGAATTGAGAATTTGATTTAAATTTTTACTGTTAAAAAAGCTCAACGTTTTCTTTTCTAAAAAACCATTCCTTTTTAATCTGTTTCCAAGATCTGTACGGTGTTCTTCAAAATCTTTGAAATGAACTTCATCGATCAGTAGGTAAAAGTCAAGTAATTCTTCAAGCCACAGGAAATCAAACTCAGGAACATATTTTTGTTGATCATCGATAATTTCGAAGTGAACCTCAGCGATTTCTTTTCCTCTGAAATTAAGATAGACCAACCCAGAGGTGTATGAGGAAATATTTTCATAAATCCATTCCAGATGTTCTCGTGGATTATTGTAAACAGGGTGTTGCTCGATAGCTTTCAAAAGATTCTCATCGTTTTTGATCTCCTCAAAAAAGCCGATTGCCTGCATATGATAATATTCTATCTTTTTCTGTTCTTCCTCTGAAGGCAATGTAAAATGTACAAGATCCTGATGTGGACAAAGATCACCTTCTAGCATCAGCTCAGGAACGGATATTTCTACATCTATAGGACCATTCAGCTTGATATACTTCTGCCATTCACTCCCTGAAACATCAAAAGGTGGTGTAGCGGTGAGAGAAACTACGGTAGGCTCAATTTTTTCCTTCAATTCCATAAGACTTCTCCACCAAGCATTTTTCAAATGGTGTGCCTCATCCAAAATAAGTGTTCCTACTTTTTGTTTTTGTAGTTTCTTTATAATTTCTGAAAAGGGAACTTTTGAAGATTTTCCTACTGTATTACTATCTTCTTCGTCCTCTGGTGTTTCAGAAGCAGAATGAATTCCCTGATAGGTAGTCACAGTGATTATTCCCGGGTTTTTAATGTCTGATGATATCCAGTCCGGACTCGTTTCTGTATTGAGAAAAAGCTCACAGAATCTTTGAATCCATTGGTTTTTGATTGCCAGTGTTGGGGCTACAATAAGAGCAGGTTTACCAAGCCTTAGCATTATTTCCAGTCCAAGTACTGTTTTTCCTGATCCCGGAGGTGCAGAAACATGCAGATGGTTATCTGCAAGATAGGTATCAAGATTATCAAGAAATCTTTTCTGATATGTACGCCAACTGTATTTAAAAATTGTGTCTTTTGGGAAAACATTCATGATCACAATTTAATAAAAAACTGTCATTGAATCATGAAAAATAGGATGGTTATTGATTTTCTCCTTTCAATGCCAGAATGTATTTGTCTATATAAAGCTGTTTTTCTTTTGATTTGTATTGCTGGATATATCTGGGATGCTCCAGAACAGTCATTTTTTCAAATAGATTGGCTTCCTTATTAAGTTTTGTAATAAAGTCTGCATTCTTTTTTCCAAGGATAAAAACTTCTGAATGGTCAAGGTTCAGGCTGAGGTGCTGCTTTAATGATTCGATCATAAAGTTTTTTACAGCTTCGAAAAGTTCTTTATCGTCATAGTAATTGGCATTCAGCCATCCATTCTTTGTTTTTCTGACAATGGCTAAAGGAAATGGTGAATTGATATAAATGTCTTTATAAAAAAGATCTGCCCCACCATAGTCTGCAATCATATCATACATGAATACGGAAGAGACTTCATAGGTATGGGCGGATTTCATTTTAATACCACAAACCGTTTCCAATCTTTTGGTATCGGTGAACGGAACTCCCGTAACTCCCGCTCCATGACGGCTGGGATTGATTCCAATGATGAATTTTCTTTTGTTGGAATCATTATAATATTTATGATAAAACTTTTGCATAACGATCATTGTTTCCGGATTATCCAGATATGGATTCAAAATATCAAAACCTTCAGGAAGAGCTCCGGTATAAGTTAGATTTTCATTGAATGTAATGACCTGATCTGCAAAAGTTTTATTCATTGGATTTATTTTAGAAAAACAAAATTATCCTGTGGACCTGATTCTTCGTCGTCATCCTCTTCTTCATCGAACTCTGAAAATTCTAATTCAATATCAATGAAGTGAATATATAATCCACAAATTTTGTCATGTTCATCATAAGCGAAATAAACGGGATATACTCCATCTCCTATTCCACTTGCAAATATTGGAATCTGATATTCTGTACCCGGCACCTTCCAATTGATCCAATCTCCCAGATCTCTTTGGTTTCTCGGATTCTCTTTATAGCTTTTTGCAAACAGCTCAGCAAAGTAATCATCATAAATATTCTCTACTTCCAGCTCATCAATAAACTTATCCACATAAGGAACCGCTTCCGGATCGGTAATACAGGCTAAACCGGCATCTACATTAAATCCAAAAAAAGCATCTTCATCAGTATCGTCGATATTTTCAGTGCCAATTAAAGCTTCTCTGTAAATAACAGGCTTTTCTTTAGTAAATTCTACCTTTACAGCGGCATAACGATCTCCCCAATCTTCCAGTTTTGCCACAGCAATCGTGACCGGAAAATTACCTTTGGGAACTTCAACAAAGAAAGGTTGTTCCTTTTGATTCAGATATACCAAAGGGTCTCTTACAATTACTTTTCCTGATGGTAAAGAAACATTTCCTATTTCCATTGTTTCCATCTTCTGCTCCATGATTTCCTCAGAGGTAAAATAGCTTTCGATATCTATCGGAGATATTAGTTTGTCTTTTATCTCCTCCCATTTTTGCATCCAGCTTTCGTTCATTGTTTTTATTTTATGATTGAGGTTTAAAGATAGTGCTTCGGGAAGTAATTCTCAAAAACATTGATCTATTAATTCAATTATTCTGTAACTTCGTTGTAATGAAAAGGCATTAATGTAATAGATCATCTCATCCGTTAATTAATAATTTTTGCCTTATGATCGGAATTATAATTGAGCTGATTATTTCATGGATTTTACTAAAATTCATTGAAAAAAAGAACCTTTCTGTTCTTGGATTTAAAGTTTTTGCAAGTAGACTCAATAACCTTGGAACAGGATTTTTATTAGCTGCTGTAGCATGCAGTCTTTACCACGTAATGACTACTTCGTTTATAGATAACACTTGGGTCATTAACAAAGAAATGACTGTTCAAAAAATCTTAGCAGGTATTTGGTGGGTTTTAAAATCTGTTGTGTTTGAAGAACTGCTTTTCAGGGGTGCTTTACTTTATATTGCCATTCAGAAATTAGGGGACAAAAAAGCATGCATTCTTTCTGCTATCTGTTTTGGTTTTTATCATTGGTTTTCTTACAATGCTTTCGGTAATCCAGTACAAATGGGCATTATTTTCTTTATGACAGGTATTTTCGGATACGTTCTCGCTATTTCTTTTGCTAAGACTCAATCGTTATACCTTCCTATAGGATTACATTTGGGCTGGAATTTATTTAATATTCTTGTGTTTTCCAATGGTCCTTTGGGAAAACAATTTCTAATGAAAGCCAATGACCATCATCTTGAAGGTATTATCTCACTGATTGTTTTCCTTTTTCAAATTTTTGCTTTGCCTGCTTTAGTGTATGGATATTTCAGATTCTTTAAGGTTTGCCGCTCGAATGATTAGGTTGATTGTCGCTGTATAAAATAAGAACTCCCTTCCAACATTGTGCTGAAAGGGAGCTTTATTATTTACTTTGAATTAAATCAATCCGAATTGTTCAAAATGATGGGTAAAGTGTTTTTTATGCATCAGTTCCCACATTTCTTTATTCAGTTTTCCGAACACAAAATTCATATGCTCTGCCTGAGGGTTTTCTTTGTAGTATACCACAAATCTTTTCAGGTTATCAATGAATGCTTGTTTTGCTGCATCCAGATTTTTGTATTTTGCTTCCGGAAGTGAACCATCCTGCGGTAAGAACGGAGCCGAAAACTCTTTTGGCATTGCTCTGTGATTGTAAAGAGAATCCTGCCATTTCTCAAGGTGTTCTTCAGGAGTGAAACATTTTTCAGCTTCTGGTTCGCCTAAGCTTACCAATATAGCTTCATCCAAATGCTCGATCATTTGCTGCGGTGACATTTTCCCCCAAAGTGCCGGAGTACTTTCCGTTAATCCACCTAAAATCTTTTGAACATTTTTCACATTTAAATCGATAAACGGAGATTGTTTTGCCACCAATGTAAGAATTGTAGCTACACAAACTACCTCATCTCTTTGGTTGATCACTTCTACTAACCATTTTACAACTCCGGACGGAATATTTCTTCCTTTTACTCCTCTGTTTATCTTTTCCTTTGCTGTTAAATAAACCGTGATAGTATCTCCGGCGTATACAGGTTTAAAGAAACTACATTCTTCTAATCCGTAGTTGGCGATCACTGGTCCTTTTTTACCGGAAACAAATAATCCTGCTGCTGCTGAAAGGATAAAATATCCGTGAGCAACTGTTTTATCAAAAATAGTTCCCGTTAAACTTGTAGCATCGGTATGCGCATAGAAATGATCCCACGAAACATTGGAAAAGTTTACGATATCTGCATCCGTAACCGTTCTTCCTGCTGTTTCTAAAGAATCTCCTACCTCTACTTCTTCAAAGTATTTCTGGAAAGGATGTTTGTCTGAGAATTTCTTCTCTGCTCCTGGCTGATAGATTTTCGTAATAGCCTTCAATACATCTGGCGATCCCTGAATAGCTGTTTTTTGTAAGAAAAAATGCAGACCGCTCAATCCGCCCATTTCCTCTCCGCCTCCGGCTCTACCAGGACCTCCATGCATCAATGTAGGAAGCGGTGACCCGTGACCGGTGCTTTCCTTCGCGTTATCTCTGTTCAGTACAAAGATTCTTCCATGCTGAGAAGCCATTTTCCAAGAAGTTTCTGCAATAAAGTTTTCGTCATGAGAAATAATAGATCCTACTAAACTTCCTTTTCCTCTTTTTGCCAAAGCTGCCGCTTCTTCAGCATCTTTATATGGCATCAAAGTAGATACCGGACCGAAAGCTTCTACATCGTGAGAGATATTTTTCTCGAAAGGCTTGTCATTCAGGAATAATTTAGGACTCATGAATGCACCGTTTTCATAGTTGGCATCTACAAGCTCATGTTTTCCGTCATAGACAAGTTCTGTTTCAGATTTTAAGATATTTACTTTTCTTAAAACTTCTTCATATTGTTGTCTTCCCACCAAAGATCCCATTCTGGTTTCTCTGCTTAATGGGTTTCCTATTTTTGTTTGGTCTAAAGCTTTAGATAAAGCGTTTTGAACGTCACCAATTAAATGCTCAGGAACGATAATTCTTCTGATTGCCGTACATTTCTGTCCTGCTTTTGTGGTCATTTCGTTACGAACTTCTTTGATGAACAAATCAAATTCAGGAGTTCCTGGTTTTGCTTCCAGTCCAAGAATTGAACAGTTCAGAGAATCTGCTTCCATATTGAAACGAACAGCATTTCCTGCAACGGAAGGAAGGGATTTTAATTTTCTTCCGGTAGTAGCGGAACCTGTAAACAATACTGAGTCTCCATCCTGAACGTAATCCAGAATATTTCCCGGTTCTCCACAAACCAGCTGAACAGCTCCTTCCGGCAATACTCCACTTTCAATCATATCCTGAAATACTGCATTCGTAAGATAGGATCCGAAAGGTGATGGCTTAACGATAGCCGGAACACCTGCTAACAATGATGTGGATAACTTTTCCAACATTCCCCAAACAGGAAAATTGTAAGCATTGATCTGTACGGAAACACCTTCACTTGGCGTAAGGATATGAGTTCCCAGATGAGTTCCGTTTGCCGAAATCTTCTGAGTGTCTCCATCTACCCAAAAAGGAGTATTAGGAAGCATTCTCTTCGCTAATCCTGAATAGGTAAAGAAAGTTCCGAAACCTCCTTCAATGTCTACCCATGAGTCAACGTGTGTAGCTCCTGTTTTATATGATAAATCGTAATATTTTTTCTTTCTTTCTAATAGGTAAAGGGCTACTTTTTTCAACATTTCTCCACGGTCGTAGAACGTCATTGAAGAAAGATTTTTATATCCTACAGTTCTTCCGTAATCAAGAGCCTGTTCAAAATTAAGTCCTTCTGTATCGGAAACAGCAACCTGTTCACCTGTAACAGCGTTGTACAAAGGAATTCCAGCTCCGTTTCCTTCTACCCATTGCCCGTAGATATAGTTTTTTAGTTTTTCCATATAATATTGAATTTAACAATGTATCAATCTAAGAGTTTACTAATAGATGCTTCGACTCCGCTCAGCATGACAATTGACTGTTATATTTTTACATTGGTATATTGTTACATTTATTATTTATTTCGGTTCCTGATATGGAAACAATTTTACCAGTCCTTCATATAAACTTCTATGAAGAATGGTTGCGTGGTTATCTGTTTCCATCATTTTATATTCTAATGTCCAGTTTTTCTTTCCCGCTTTTTTCAAAACATCATAAAGATTTTCTGCATCTTTTATCATAACAGGATGCTCTCCTTTTCCCACAGAAACGTAAACAAATTTTTTAGTATCCTGAGATTTTGAAAGAAGTTGAGATGCCTGCTTTAAAAGGCTTTCATCATCCCACCATAAACTTGGACTGATAATGAAATAATTGTTGAACATTTCCGGCTTCTTCAATAAGATTTCTGTTGCTAAAAGACCTCCTAGAGATTGTCCAAAAAGGTACTTCTCTGTAGTTTTAAACTGACTTTCAACGTAAGGTTTTAATTCTTTTTCAAAAAAAGTGATAAACTTATCTGAATGTCCGGTTGTAGGATAATCTTTTTGTAAATCTTTTAGGTCTGTGTGAAAAGTAAAATCTCTTTTTCTGTCTACATTCGCAATTCCTACCACAATGGTTTCCGGCATGGAATACATCTGATTGAAAAACTGCACCAATCCTGTAACATGAATAAAATCTTCATTCATGCTTCCATCTAAAAGATAGATGATTGGGTATGCTTTTGCTTTATCAAAATTTTGAGGAAGATAGATATTCAATGTTCTCTCTTCATTTAGAACCTTAGACTTTATGGTTCTTACTTCTCCTATTGTAAGCAGTTTAGTAGCAACATCCTGTGCTGATACCATAGAATTTACCGCAAACATCATACTGCATATAAGAGCAATTTTTTTTAGCATATTTAATTTTGAATGGTTATTTATTTCACATCATCCCAAATACTGTAATCCACAATCTTTGTAGGGGTTTGGTGAACATATTCTGTAAAAGGTTCACAAGGCAGAATAGCTTCTTTGCTTTCTCTGGCAAGTTCCTGATACAACTTCGTTCCTTCTGTTTTCCAATGGATCATTTCATCAGAAACATCACGGATAATTTTTGCGGGGCTACCTACAATCAATTTTCTGGGTTCACATCTGAAATTGGCTGGAACAAAAGCTAATGCACCTACAATACTTTCATCGCCGATATAAGCTTTATCCATGATCACAGAGTTCATTCCGATCAGACAATTTTTTCCAATATGCCCTGAGTGGATAATTGCTCCATGCCCTATGTGTGTTGATTCTTCCAGAATTGTTTCTATATTGGGGAAAACATGCAGCGTACAATTTTCCTGCACATTGGCTCCGTCTTTAATGATAATTTTCCCCCAGTCTCCGCGAATAACAGCGTTTGGACCGATATAGACTTCTTCACCTATTTCCACATTCCCGATAATCACAGCCTGCGGATGAATGTAAGCCGAAGGTTTTATAATGGGGCGGATTCCGTGATATGAGTAAATGTTCATATTTTTTAATTTGAAAATTTGAGAATGGAATAATTTGAAAATGAATAATGTTGCTGAACATTTTCAATTTCTCAAATTATTCCATTTTCAAATTGATTTATACTTTTTCAATGACCATTGCATAACCTTGTCCAACTCCGATACAAAGGGTACACAATGCATATTTTTTATCCTGTTTCTGTAATTCTATAGCAGCAGAACCTATGATTCTTGCTCCGGAAACTCCCAGTGGATGTCCGATGGCAATAGCTCCTCCGTTTGGATTTATTCTTGAATCATCATCTTTTAAACCTAAGCTTCTTGTTACCGCTAAAGCCTGTGCTGCAAAAGCTTCATTCAATTCAATGATGTCCATATCATCAAGTGAAAGGTTTAATCTTTTCAATAGCTTTTGAGTTGCTTCTACTGGTCCGATCCCCATGATTCTTGGTTCAACACCTGCTACGGAAGATCCTAAAATCTTAGCTTTGGGTTTTAATCCATATTTTTTTACAGCTTCTTCGCTGGCTAATATTAAAGCAGCAGCTCCGTCATTCATTCCTGAAGCGTTTCCTGCCGTTACTGTTCCCTCTTTTCTAAAAGCAGGACGTAATTTCCCTAATCCTTCCATTGACGAAGCAGGCTTGATGAATTCATCTTTTTCAAAAACTACCGGATCTCCTTTTCTTTGTGGAATCTCAACTTTTACAATTTCTTCCGCCAATCTTCCGCTTTCCTGAGCTTTTGTAGCTTTTTGCTGAGACCAAAGGGCAAATTTATCCTGATCTTCTCTGTTGATCTGATGCATATCTGCAAGGTTCTCTGCCGTTTCTCCCATACCGTCTACACCATACATTTCTTTCATTTTCGGATTGATAAATCTCCATCCGAAAGTGGTATCATACATCTGACTGTCTCTTCCGAAAGCAGCACTTGGTTTTGACATAACATACGGAGAACGCGTCATGTGTTCTACTCCACCTGCAATGTAAATTTCGCCTTCTCCTGAAGCTATAGAACGAAAAGCATTAGCAACAGCTGACATTCCTGAAGCGCAAAGTCTGTTCACAGTTTCACCTCCGATTTTATATGGCAGCCCAGCTAATAAAAGTCCCATTCTGGCAACATTTCTGTTATCTTCCCCAGCCTGGTTAGCACAACCGAAGATCACATCCTCAATTTCCTCAACAGGAACCTCAGGATTTCTTGCGATAACTTCTTTGATCACAATAGCTGCAAGATCGTCTGCTCTTACTTCTGATAATCCTCCCTGTAGTTTTGAGATGGGAGTTCTGACATAGTCTATGATGTATACGTTGTTCATTTCTTATTAGATTTTAGATGATAGATTTCAGATAACAGACATTTTCAAAATCTAATATCTGACATCTGATGTCTTTTATCTTATTTTATAATTCTGTTACTTTCTTTCCTATTTTATATACTGTTCCTACAAATTTTGCGATCAGTTCTTCGTTTTGATTGGTAATTTTAATATCATAAACAGCTGTTTTTCTTGTGTCATTGACCAAAATACTTTCTGCTCTGAAAATATCACCTTCCTTTCCGGCTTTGGTAAAATTAATGATACAATTTAAAGCTACGGCTGCATCTCCTGTGTTGTTGGATGAGAATGCCAATGCGGAGTCCGCAAAAGCAAATGTTACTCCTCCATGAACAGTTTTAAGCCCGTTTATCATATCTTTTTTGATAGGCATTTCTATCAGGCAGTAGTTTTCTTTCACCTCAATCATTTTGATATTCATCCATTGGGAAAAATAATCCTGATTGAACATATAATCTGCAACTTGTCTTGGATTCATTTCTATATGTTTGTTATTTCTTCATATAATTCATCAGATAATTTATCATAAATACTCATGGTTTTTCCGAGAATTACCTGTTCATATGAAAGTTTGGGGTCAGAATTGGCAGAACTGTTTTCCTCTTCATACAATGCATTTAAGTCAATCCCATTTTCATTGGCTAATCTATTAATCATCGTTCTGTATTTTTCATTAAACTCTCCCAGTAATTCAAGTCTTTCATTACTATCCGTGGAAGAAGCTCTCTCAGTTAAATACTGCTTTTCAATAGCAAGCCTTGTTTCTAATTCAGCTCTGAATTCTTCTATATTCATTTATTCAATCTAATAATTTAACAATGTAACAGTTTACCAATGAGATGCTTCGACAAGCTCAGCATGACAACGCAGTTGCTACATTGTTAGATTGGTATATTATTACATTTTACGTATTAACGGACTTTGTCTGTACCTTTCTTCCTGATATTCTTCGTAAAGATTCTGTAGAGTTTCGGAGATTTTCGAATAACCGATTTCATTTCCCCAAGACAACAATCCTTTTGGATAGTTTACGCCTTTCTGCATTGCCAGTTCAATATCCTCGTCATTGGCAACACCTAATCTTTTAGCTTCCACAGCTTCATTAATCAACATTGAAATGATTCTTAAAAAGATCTGCTGATAAAGAGCATCATCTTTTTGAGCTTCCTGTTTTACAGCTCCTTCACTGTAATCGTAGAATCCTCTTCCTGTTTTTCTGCCATGAAGTTTTGCTTCAGACATTCTCTGCTGAAGTAAAGACGGCTTATATTTAGGGTCATAGAAATAATCTTTGTAGACCGTTGTAGTTACAGCAAAATTTACATCTATTCCGATAAGATCCATCAATTCAAATGGTCCCATCTTGAAGTTTCCAAGGGTTTTCATTGCATCATCTACCTGTTCAGGTGTAGCAATATTTTCTTCAACAATTCTTAGAGCCTCTCCATAATACGGACGGGCAATTCTGTTGACAATAAATCCTGGAATATCTTTAGCAATAACAGGCATTTTACCCCATTCTTTCATGAGGTTATAAATTTTTTCTGCTAATGTTTTTTCTGTTAATAAAGATGGAATTACTTCCACTAAGGGCATCAACGGAGCCGGATTGAAGAAATGAATTCCGATGAAACGCTCCGGTTTCTTTAGCTCTGCACCAAGAGAGGTAATAGAGATGGATGAGGTATTGGAACCGATGATACAGTTTTCAGAAACATAAGTTTCCAGTTCTGTAAAAACTTTGGTTTTAATGTCTTTATTTTCAATGATCGCTTCGATGACCAAATCAGAATCTTTTAAATCCTGCAATATTTCACCTTTAACGATATTGTTTCTTATTTCTGTAGCTTTTTCTTGAGAGATCTTCCCTTTTTCAGTTAATTTCTGAAGCGTTTTCTCTAAACCTGCAAGTGCTTTATCTATTTGTGGCGCATTAGCATCGAATAAAACGACTTTGCATCCTGCTGTTGCAGCTACCTGAGCAATTCCAACGCCCATGGTTCCTGCACCAATTATTCCAATATTCATAGTTTTAATTTGAAAATTTGAGAATGAGTTAATTTGAAAATTATTTAATTTTTGACGTTGAAATAATTTTAGACAGAATTAATACTATTTCTTTTAAATCTAAAAGCAATTTTTATTTTATGGATAAAACCTGCCTTACTTTCAGCATTCTGAGCTTACTTTACATTCGCTCCAATTGATGTACCTGATTTTAAAAATCTGATTCGCTAGTGAAAATTTATTAATCCTATATAGTCCTTCTGAAAATTCTATAATGTTTAATGCAAACTCAAATGTTTTATTTACAATAATATTTTCTTTGTCATTTCTCATTTTCAAATTCTCAAATTAACCCATTCTCAAATTGATTTATTTTCCTTTATAATTAGGCTTTCTTTTTTGTAAAAAGGCATTTACTCCTTCAATGAAGTCTTCTGTTTCTGCTGCTTCCTGTTGAAGATCTCCTTCTAACTCAAGTTGTTCTTTTAAAGTGTTTGTGTAAGAACTTGCGAATGCTTTTTTCGTAAGCTTAATCGCTGCAGTTGGCATATTAGCCATTCTTTCAAGGATTTCCATTGATTTTGGTCCGAATTCTTCATCATTGAAAACCTCTGCAACAAGTCCGTAAGATTTAGACTCTTCAGCAGATAATTTCTTTCCTGTAAACGCTAAATAATTTGCTAATTGTCTACCTAAAAGCTTCGGTAAGAAATATGTACCTCCTGTATCTGGAATCAAACCGATATTTGAAAACGCCTGAGCAAAGTAAGCTTTTTCATGAGCTAACACGAAATCAGAAATTAAAGCCAGCATTGCACCCGCTCCTACAGCCGGACCGTTCACTAATGCAATAACGGGTTTCTTACAACGTGTAACTTCCATTACCAAAGGATTGTAGTAATCCACCACTATTTTTCTGATGATATCATTATCATGGTGTTCTTTACCTACTGCGAAAGCTTCATCAAGGTTCTGTCCTGAACAAAAAGCTCTTCCTCTTCCGGAAATGGCAACGCATCTTACCGTCTCGTCATTACTGCACTCTTTTACGAAGTCTCTTAAATCTGCTAAAGCAGGCTTCGTAAGGGCATTCATAGTTTCAGGTTGATTCAGATAAGCAATTTTTAGCTTCCCGTCAAAATGCGATTCAATATCGAGTTGTGTATACATAGTTTTTGTATTTTATATTTAACAATGCACTAATTTAACAATATTAATCAATGTAACCGTCTAACAATTTAACAATCTAGCCCTATCATCGTTATGTTTTGCATAGTCCGTAAACCTTATGGATAAACTGATACTTTGATTTATTGTTATGTTCATTTTAGTGGCATTTAAAATAATCAAAAGGTTCCAGACAATCCAGACATTGATAAGAAGCCTTACACAAAGTAGACCCAAATCTGCTAATCTGTTTGGTGTGCTCAGAACCACAACGTGGACATTTTTTCGGTTTTCCGATGTGATGTTCATCCGCTCCTTTTTCAGGTGGCGTGATTCCGTAAACACGAAGTTTTTCTCTCGCTTCATCGGTCAGCCAGTCTGTTGTCCATATCGGAAACATCTTGGTGACTACTTTGGCTTCCCATCCGTTTTCTTTCATGATTTTCATGATATCTTCTTCGATGGTAAACATTGCAGGACATGCAGAATAGGTAGGAGTGATTGTTACTTCACAAGAATTTTCACTTGTAATTTTCGCATCTCTTACAATCCCCAGCTCCACAATGTTGATCACCGGAATTTCCGGATCGGGAACCATTTCTAATATTTCTAAAGGATTTTTCAATCTCTTATAATTTTTCTTCTAAATATTAATAAAACAGTAATTAAAACAAGATCTGTAACAATCAATATTTTATTTTGTTTTATATCCTGACATAAATTTCTGTTGGTGATATTTGAAATACAATCTCCAGGATTACTGGTTTCATACTTTAAACTGACTTGTGTATTAATTATTCCAAAGTAAAATATTGGAATTAAAATAATCAATACAATCATCAGTATTTGAAAATATTTCTTCTTCAAACTGAAATATTTTTACCAAGTACACCCAGGATATGCTCTCTGCATATATTGAAGCTCACAAAGGATAAATCCGAAATATTCTGTATGATATCCTGTTCTTGATTTAGGCTGCATAAATGGATTGGTTGGATATTCTAATCCAAAGCTTTGGAAATCTTTCTCCGTTACAGCAACGAATTCTTTATACAACTCATCAACATTAGGAACAATATTTAGAACAACAAGATCATCTTCACCTTCTGATTTTGCAAAAAGTCCTTTTGTATATTCCCAGATATTTTCGATAGCATTTTCTACACGAGTACGGCTTTCTTCTGTTCCCTGAGCAAAGATTTTCATCCAGGATGCAGCGTGAGTATAATGATATCTTACTTCTTTTAATGATTTTTGAGCAATGGCTGCCAATTCTTCATTAGCAGAATTAGATAATGCTTCGTACATCAGTTTCTGATATACCGAAAAAACATAAACCTTTAGAATCGTCTGAGCATAATCTTCATTCGGAAGTTCTGTCCAGTGAGCGTTTACATATTCGTGTTCGTATCTTAAGAAGGCGATATCATCTTCACTTTTACCGTTGTCTATTACTCTTGAAGCGTAAACATAAAAGTTATTAGCCTGTCCAAGTTCATCCAAAGCGATATTCGTCAATGCAATATCTTCCTCTAAATATGGACCTTCACCACACCATGCAGACAAACGCTGTCCCATAATGAAACTGTCGTCTGCTAGTTTTAATAAATAATTATATAATGGGTTCATTGTTTAATAGATTTGAAGACCAATAGATGATAGACGGATAGATAATAGATAGGTAAACTCTAACGTCTATTATCTATTCGTCTATTATCTCCAAGTCTTATTCTTATTACATATTTTTTACGTCGTTTGGAATTTCGTAGAACGTTGGGTGACGGTATAACTTATCATCAGCCGGATCAAAGAATGCTTCTTTATCCACTCCTTCTGAAGTCACGATATATTTACTTGGAACTACCCAAACAGAAGTTCCTTCTTTTCTTCTTGTATAAACGTCTCTTGCGTTCTGTAAAGCCATTTCTGCTGTTGGCGCCTGTACTATTCCAACGTGTTTGTGAGATAATCCCGGTTTAGTCTGAATAAACACTTCCCACATATCTAAATTTGCCATATTTAATTTGAAAATTTGAAAATTGGTTAATTTGAAAACTGATTGATCACCTTAATTGAAAACTTGAGAATTATTAACGTTGTTAATTTCATTTTCAAATTTTCAAATTGGCACATTTTCAAATTATATAACTTCTTTTTGTTGTTTTTCTGCGAAAGCGATTGCAGCTTCTTTTACCCAAGAATTTTCTCTTTGCGCTTTTCTTTTGGTTTCAATACGCTTTTTATTGCAAGGTCCATTTCCTTTTAAGATTTCCATGAATTCATCCCACGGAAGTTCTCCGAAATCATAATGTTGTCTTTCCTCATTCCATTTCAGGTCTTTATCCGGAATGGTTAATCCTAAGAATTCAGCCTGAGAAACGGTAACATCGATAAACCTTTGACGAAGACTGTCATTACTTTCTCTTTTTACCCTGTAATTCATAGAGATTTTAGAATTTGGAGAGCTGTCATCATTAGGTCCGAACATCATTAAAGCTGGCCACCAGAAACGGTTTAATGAAGCCTGAGCCATTTCTTTCTGTTGTTTAGTACCACGACAAAGCGCCATCAGAATCTCGTACCCTTGTCTTTGGTGGAAAGATTCTTCTTTACAAATCTTTACCATCGCTCTTGAATAAGGACCATAAGAATTCCCCATCAGCATTACCTGGTTCATAATAGCAGCTCCATCAACCAGCCAGCCGATAGCACCGATATCTGCCCAACTTAATGTTGGATAATTGAAGATACTTGAGTATTTCGCTTTCCCTTCCAGCATATCATCATAAGTAGCATCTCTGTCTGCTCTGATACTTCCGTCTCCTAGAGTTTCAGTAGCAGAATAAAGGTATAAACCATGCCCCGCCTCATCCTGAACTTTAGCTAAAAGCGCCATTTTTCTTCTTAATGAAGGTGCTCTGGAAATCCAGTTGGCTTCCGGCAACATTCCTACAATTTCAGAATGGGCGTGCTGTGAAATCTGACGAACCAAAAGTTTTCTGTAATCATCCGGCATTACATCTTTCGGTTCTACTTTATTTTCTTCGTGAACGTATTGAACAAATTTTTCTAAGTCCATAATCTTTTAATTTGAGAATTTGAGAATTAGTTAATTTGAAAATTATTTAGAGAAACTGAGAATAAATGATTACCCATTTTCAAATTTTCAAATTAGCACATTTTCAAATTGAATTAAACATCATAATTAAGCATCACCACATTCGTTGTCGGGTGACATTGACAGGTAAGAACGTAGCCTCTTGCCACTTCGTCTTCGGTAAGTGCGTAGTTTTTCTCCATGAAAACTTCTCCTTCCAAAACTTCCGCTTTACACGTACAACAAACTCCTCCTTTACATGCAAAAGGCACAGGAAGATTGTCTTTCAATGCTTTATCTAAGATACTCTCTTTTTTGGAATTAAGGTGAAATGAATATTCATCATCATCAATAATTACCGTTACCATACTTTCAATATTGGCAATCGCTTTGAACTCATCACTCATTTCCTCCGTATTTTCTTCGTCAGGAGCCGTGAAATATTCAAATAAAACCTGAATAGCAGGTACTTTTTTATCTTTCTTCAGATAGTCTGCAATTCCTTTGATCATTTCTGAAGGACCACAGATGAAGTAAGTAGATTCTTTTACATCAATCTCAGTATATCTTTCAAACAGCTGATCAAGCTTTTCAGGAGAAATTCTTCCTTCAAAAACTGGATCCTGATGTTTCTCACGACTTACCAGATAAATCACTTTAAACCTTCCATTGAATTGCTCTGCCAGCTTATCAATTTCAGCTTTTCTCAAAACATGCTCCATGCTTCTGTTACTATAGAACAAATAAGCATTGCTATTAGGTTCCTGATAGAGACTTTCTTTGATATTGGATAAAACCGGAGTGATTCCGCTTCCTGCAGCCAGACCAACATATGTTTTTACGTTAGTTGGGTGATAAGAAGTATTGAAACCGCCCATTGGAGGCATTACTTCCAACATTTCATCCATATGAAGATGCTCATTGAAATATCCTGAAACTTTTCCGTTTTCAAGCAATTTCACCAAAACTTCCAGTGTATTGCTCTTTTCACTTGGAGCATTACAGATAGAGTAAGAACGTCTTTCCTCATTTCCATTGATCATCATACGGAAATTAAGGTACTGTCCTTGTTTGAACCTGAACTTGTCTTTCAGCTCTTCAGGAATTTCCACCGCTACATTCACAGCGTCTGAAGTATCCTTCTGAACCTTTACAGTTTTAAGTTTATAAAATGAATTCATTATTTTTTTAGTATTCTATTAATTTTTCCACCTTCGCACTTCGGCAAACTGTCCTGGGCATGTACTTTCACTTTTGTAGTGATGCCTACCCTCTTTTTTATTTCGTTTTCTATATTTTTTCCAAAGCTTCCGACAAAATTAAAATAATCATCGGTATTTGCTTCTATTTTTTGAGCTTTTACCAACTCATCATCGATTTCAATATCAATATCTAATGCTACGCACATATGCTCCTTCTCAATAGGAGTTAAATAATAATTGGGTACCACTCCTTTTACATGTGAAAAAGCATCTTCAATCTGACTTGGATATACATTCACTCCTCTTACAATCAGCATATCATCTGCTCTGCCTACTATTGGTTTCATTTTCACCATAGTTCTTTTGGCTTTTTCATCGTAATAAAGACTTGTAATATCATTGGTCCAATAACGCAGAAGCGGCATGGCTTTTTTCGTTAAAGTGGTAATCACCAATACTCCTTCTTCTCCGAAAGGAACCGGTTGTTTGGTAATTGGATCTAAAATTTCAGGATAAAAATGATCTTCCCAGATATAGGAACCTCCTTTTTCCTCAAAATCTTCCATAGAAACTCCAGGACCTATAATTTCACTTAAACCATAAATATTGGTTGCATGAACCCCCAATCTTTCTTCAATGTGACCTCTGATAATTTCCGTCCATGGTTCTGATCCCAGCACTGCATATTTCAGACTTATTTCATCAGCCGCAATCCCTCGGTTCGCAAACTCATCAGCAATTGTTAAAGCATAAGATGGTGAACAACAAATCACTTCCGGTTTAAAATCCATAATCAGGTCTACCTGTCTGGCTGTCATTCCTCCGGAAATCGGAAGAACACTCATTCCTAACATTTCAGCTCCGTAATGAAGTCCTAACCCTCCGGTGAAAATACCGTAACCGTAAGCATTATGTAATTGCATACCTGGTTTGGCACCAGCAGCATTCAATGATCTAGCCACTACTTCACTGAAAAGATCCACATCTTCCTTCGTGTATCCCACCACAGTAGGCTTTCCTGTAGTTCCGCTTGAGCAGTGAATTCTCTGAAGCTCATTTTTTGGAACGGCAAATAAACCAAATGGGTAATTATCTCTTAAATCCTTTTTATAAGTAATAGGAAGTTTCGTAATATCCTCAATCGACCTTATATCCTGTGGAGATATTTGCATTTCATCAAACTTTCTTTTATAAAATTCTGACTTCTCTCCCAGATAACCAATCAGATTGGTCAATCGGTCAGATTGAAGCTGTCTCAACTGACCCAGCTCCAGATATTCAACTGAAAAATCCATAAAACTAACTAACATTTGTTAGGTGTAAATTTAAAAAGATTTTGGTAGCTGACAAAATTTTTATGATTTTCGTCATATTTTGAACGATTCTAAATAGCGAACTTGTGAATTTTGCTTATTTACAATAGCATCACAAAAGTTTTTGAACACATATTAAGGATTAAAAAAAGAGTATTGAGATTCTTCTTTCGCCAGAATGACAAAAGATAATGTATTAATTTTGGGTTCCTAAAAGCCCAAAAAGGATCTTATCTCTAATTTCTTCCGTGATGTCATCTTTGGAATCGCTATTTCTTTTGAACCAGAAATAAGAATTGTTTAAGGTATGAAGAATGAATCTTGTTGTGAAAGAGGGAGATTTCAACTCCCAGTTTTCAGCCTGATAAATTTCAGAGATAAGTGTTTCAACTTCCTGCTGATAATTTTTTCTCAACTCTATAAATTCGGGAAGTTTTTCTTCAAGATGTCTCCATTCTATAGAATAAATGTGGGTGACATCGCGGTTTTTAAGTACAACAGACAAATGTTTATCCAAAAATAAATTTAGCTTTTCTCTTGGAGCAATATCTGTATTTTTCACTTCCTGAAGCTCATCGAAAAACTCCTGAGCAATACCGAAACAAATCCACTCCAGAATTTCTTCCTTCGAACGGATATGGGCATATAATGATGCTGCTTTGATATTTAGTTTCGTAGCAAGGTCCCTTACCGAACTTCCCATATAACCTTTCTCTTTAAAAAGTTCTACTGCTACGTCTAATATTTTCTTTTGTTTTTCTTTAAGTTCCATCTGTAAAAATGCAAAAGTAGTTATTCTGATTTAAACTGCTGGTTTTTTGATAATAAATAAGATTAAAGATTTAAAACGAGTAATGATTAGTTCGATTTTAAGGTTTTATTCATCCGTTCGATTTGTATGATATGACGATTTGTTCATGAATTTCTAATCAAAAATTAAAGATTCGGAAATTTTGTCAAGTTAATTTTACGTTAAAAATACACAATCCGGAAATTTTGTCCATTTTTTTTGTAAATTTAATAATTGAACAGTTTTTGCGATATAGTCATCGATTAAATGATTAAATAATTGATAGGCATTAAGAAGCTGAGCTTTAAAATTCGGTTTCTTGATGTTTTTAAGAACTAAACTTTAAACGAATCATTACCAAAAATATATAAAATATGAACTTAAATCAATATACTGTAAAATCACAAGAAGCCATCCAGGCAGCTCAACAGGTTGCAATGGAATTTGGCAATCAAAGTATCGAACCTCAACATCTTCTGGAAGGAATTTTCCAAGTGGATGAAAATATATCGCCTTTCCTATTAAAGAAATCTGAAGCAGATGCCAATTTAGTAAGAGAGCGAAACCGTGAAAATTTAGAAAAGCTTCCTAAGGTACAGGGAGGAAACATTTATCTTTCACAATCAGCCAATAAAGTTTTACTGGACGCTCCCAACATCGCAAAAAAAATGGGCGATGAATATGTAACGATTGAACATTTATGGCTATCCCTTATCGAAACCAGTTCTGAAGTTTCTCAGATGTTAAAAGATATGGGAGTAACTAAAAAGTTACTGGAAGGAGCTATCAAAGAATTAAGAAAAGGAAGCAAGGCTACTTCTGCAAGCTCGGAAGAAACTTATCAATCCTTAAATAAATATGCTAAGAACTTTAACGAGTTAGCAGCTGAAGGAAAACTGGATCCTGTAATCGGACGTGATGAAGAAATCAGAAGAGTATTACAGATTCTTTCCAGAAGAACAAAAAATAACCCTATCCTTATAGGGGAACCTGGTGTAGGTAAAACGGCTATTGCTGAAGGAATCGCTCATAGAATCATCAGCGGCGATGTTCCTGAAAATCTAGTGGACAAGACATTATATTCATTGGATATGGGGGCTTTGATCGCTGGAGCAAAATACAAAGGTGAATTTGAAGAGCGTCTGAAATCTGTAGTGAATGAAGTCAGCAAATCTGATGGACAGATCATTCTTTTCATCGATGAGATCCACACTTTAGTAGGTGCCGGAGGTGGTGAAGGAGCAATGGATGCTGCCAACATTTTAAAACCAGCCCTTGCTAGAGGTGAATTAAGAGCTATTGGAGCAACTACTTTGAATGAATATCAAAAGTATTTTGAAAAAGACAAGGCATTAGAAAGACGTTTTCAGAAAGTAATGGTAGAAGAACCGGATACTGAGTCTGCAATCTCTATTCTTCGTGGAATAAAAGATAAATATGAAGCTCATCACAAGGTAAGAATCAAAGATGAAGCAATTATTGCAGCCGTGGAAATGTCTCAAAGATATATTTCAGACCGATTTTTACCAGATAAAGCGATTGACCTTATTGATGAAGCATCTGCAAAACTGAGAATGGAAATCAACTCCAAACCGGAAGAGCTTGATGTTTTAGACAGAAAGTTAATGCAGTTGGAAATTGAATTGGCTGCGATTTCAAGAGAGGGCAACCAAACTAAAATAGACCATTTAAAAGAAGATATTTCGAAGATTTCGGAGCAGAGAAACGAGATCAATGCCAAATGGTTGAAAGAAAAGCAGAAAAGTGAAGATCTTACCCAGATCAAAAAAGATATTGAATCTCTGAAATTAGAAGCGGAAAGAGCTTCCAGAGCAGGAGATTATGCAAAAGTAGCGGAAATCCAATATGGAAAACTTCGTGAAAAAGAAGATGAGCTTGCCAAAGTGGAACTTGAAATGCAAAATCACCAGAATGAGCTGATCAAAGAGGAAGTAACTTCTGAAAATATCTCTGAAGTGATTGCAAAATGGACAGGTATTCCTGTAACCAAGCTATTACAATCTGAAAGAGATAAATTATTAAATCTTGAAGCAGAACTTCATCACAGAGTTGTAGGACAAGATGAAGCGATTGAAGCTGTAGCCGATGCTATCAGAAGAAACAGAGCGGGATTAAGTGATGATAAAAAACCAATCGGGTCATTCCTTTTCTTAGGAACTACCGGTGTTGGTAAAACAGAGCTTGCAAAAGCCTTGGCAGAATTCCTGTTTGATGATGAAAATAATATGACCAGAATTGATATGAGTGAATATCAGGAACGTCACAGTGTTTCAAGATTGGTAGGAGCTCCTCCGGGATATGTAGGATATGATGAAGGTGGTCAATTAACTGAAGCTGTAAGAAGAAGACCTTATTCCGTAGTTCTGTTAGATGAGATTGAAAAAGCACACCCGGATGTTTTCAACACTTTATTACAGGTTTTGGATGATGGACGTTTGACAGATAATAAAGGGCGAGTGGTGAATTTCAAAAATTCGATCATCATTATGACTTCGAATTTAGGCTCACATCTGATTCAGGAGAATTTTGAAGATTTAACTGAAGAAAATCAGAATGAGATTGTGGATAAAACGAAAGATGAAGTTTTCGACTTATTGAAACAGACTTTACGTCCGGAATTCCTGAACAGAATTGATGAGATTGTATTGTTCCAACCTTTAAGAAAAAAAGAAATCGGAAAAATCGTTCAGTATCAATTGAGAGGATTCAATGAAATGCTTGCTAAAAGAAATATCATTATGACTTTCACTCAGGATGCAGTAGATTATCTGATGGATAAAGGTTATGATCCGGCATTCGGAGCAAGACCTCTAAAAAGAGTCATTCAGCAGGAAGTATTAAACAAGCTGTCAAAAGAAATCCTTGCAGGAAACGTAAACGATGGAGACAGAATCACACTGGATTATTTTGTAGAAACCGGATTGGTATTCCGTCCTACTGAACAATAAATATAAATAGTTTTTTTCATATACATTAATTTTTGTAGATAAGTGCTGTAGAGAAATCTGCGGCACTTATTTTATTGTATTTCAATCACAACAAAAATAGAAAACCACCAATTTAACATAAAAAAATTTCACAGTTTTTTGAAATATTGTATTAAAAAAAGTTTTAATTTAGTTTTCTAAACCAAAAAACATTCACATATGAAAAAAGCAATTTTAGGAGTTGTTATCACTCTTTTTATCTCTTGCAACAACAACGAAACAGAAAATGTAACCCCGGAAAACACAAATGCAGAACAGGCAGACATTGCAAACAGTAAAGCAGCCCTTTGTGGTTCTGACATTCTCAGACAGAAACGTCTTGCTGAAGACCCAGCCGCTATGCAGCGAATGCTTCAGATAGAAAACCAAACAAACAATTTCATCGAACAAAAAAAGATGGGAAAAGTACTTGCAGATGGCAGTGTTGAGATCCCTGTCATTTTCAACGTTTTATACAGCAATGCTACCAGTAATGTTTCAGATGCGAGAATAAATTCTCAAATTGATGTTCTGAACAAAGCATTTGCATCAAGCCATGCAGATGTTTCAAGTATACCTGCAGAATTTAAACCGGTAAATGCTGGTGATACTAAAATAAAATTCAGATTAGCAGGAATCAACAGAAAATCTACAACAAAAGCCAACTGGGCACCTGATGATAAAATGAAAAGCACTTCTACAGGAGGTATGAATGCTACAGATCCTTCAAAATACCTGAACATTTGGGTGGTAAATTACATGCCTTATTCTACAGGATATGTGCTAGGATATGCCACTTTCCCTGAGGATGCAGGTCTTTGGAATGATGGTGTAGTAATGATGGATGAATATGTGGGTGCCGGCGGACCTATTGCGACTCACAACAAAGGAAGAGTTACAGTACATGAAGTGGGACATTACCTTAATCTGAGACATATCTGTGGAAATGACTTTGTGAATGACACCCCTCAGCAAGTTACCTTACATAGAGGAGTTCCTACTTATCCAAAATATGAAACATGTGGTGGCGTATCGCGTTCTGTAATGTTCATGAACTATATGGATTATTCTGACGAAACTACTCTATTCATGTTTACAAAACAACAAAACGACAGAATGCAGGCTGCTATTTCAGCATCCGGACCTAGAGCCGGTTTAAGAATACTTTAAACAGCATCTTTTTCAAACAAAAGTTCAGTACAATATACATAAGTCCGCTATCGTTACGATGCGGACTTTTTTATTTTTATACACAATCCGTAAAAACACGGTAAAAATAACAGTATAATTCCCTGTTCATTACTATATTTTTTTACGAAATTTGCCAAAATATGGATATTTCCAACATAAAACTAAGTTATGAATACAGAATCTACTAATGAAAACGATCTACCAAGATCAGGATCAGGGTTAATGTCAAATGAATTGATAAAAACTCTTATTGAAAATTACCGTACCAATCACTTGAGTGCCATTAATGATTCATTGGGAATAAAAGATGCTCATTCCATTTGGTTTGATCTTCCTAAACTGAAAAACTTCATTGCTTTAATAGAGCAGGAAGCTGCTAAAGTAAACCCTCGGTATACTCAGGAAGATTTAGGAATTAGATTTTATTATGCAGCTTACCCAAAAATTGATAATTGGGATATTATGAATACCCACCCTGTTCCACAGGAGTATTCGGAAAAACATACCCTTGTTATGATCCCTACAATGAAAGGAAAGAATGCGGAAGGTGAATTACATGATTTTGATTTCAATCCTATCCAATCCGATGAAAGCAGATCTATAGCTATGGCAGCCCGTGGAGGTTCAGGACCAAGCTATGACGACGGAAACCTTGGTGAAAACAGCGGCACACTTGTTCCTCCGTCACCTATCATTGGTGAAGCTTATTAATTACCATTTCTGAACACAATATGACTGAGATTCAAAAAATATTCTCTTCAATCATGTATGGAGGTGAAGCTATTGCAGCTTTAGTCTCTATAATTTATTATAACCGTGTAAAAAAAACACCCTGGAAATATTTGGCAATTTATCTTGTTATTATTTTCCTCTGCGAATCATCTGTAAAATGGGGTGAAGAGCAACTTAGAATAGACAGAATACTTTTTTATAATTACTTTGTGATTCCATTACAGTTTATATTTTTTTATTGGCTGTACGCAAAAGAGTCTCTAAAGAAACCAAAACTGTTCTATATAATGACCGGAGCATATCTCTTGACCTATGTTCTCAGGGCGCTTTTTTTCCCGGAAAAAAAAACTATCTTTTCTTTCAATTACAATATAGGCTGTCTATTCTTAATGGCTCTCGTCATTATGGAATATTATAAACAGGTTAATTCATCTGAGATTCTCAATTTCAGTAAAAACAAAATGTTTTATATTAACCTGGGAGTAACGCTTTTTTATATTGCTAACCTTCCGTTCATGACATTTAACTCTCTTCTTTACAAATACATGGAAATATGGGATATTTATTTCATATATTTCCAGGTTTCAGGAGCAGTTATGTATATTTTATTTGCAAGTGCATTGATATGGGGAAAACAGAACTCTTAATAACCTTTATTTCGTTCAACATCTTTTTTTTGATGTTTGTAATCGCTGTATTTATCTATATCAGGAATTACCGACAACGAAAAAAAGAATACTTGAATGAAATCGAGATGAAAAACGAACTTCATCAGAGAGAACTTCTATCTACCCAACTGGAAATCCAGCAAGCAACCATGCAGCAGATCGGGCGCGAACTCCACGATAATATTGGTCAAAAGCTGACATTAGTAAGTCTCTATGTTCAGCAGATGCTTTACGAAAACAAAGTTCCCGAAGCTGTAGAAAGGATAGATCAGGTTTCACAGATCATTAATCAGTCTTTACAGGACTTGCGAAGCCTTTCAAAAACATTGACAGATGACAATATCAGCCAGAAGGAAATTGTGACACTGATTCAGGAAGAAGTAGACAATACCAATTCGTTAAAAAAATGCTATGTAAGTTTTGAACATAATTTTGATCAGCTGGACCTTGGTTTTATGCACAAAAATTTACTGCTCAGAATCACTCAGGAATTTATTCAAAATAGTATAAAGCACTCTAATTGTAAGAATATATTCATCAGTTTAAATACTTCTGAACATACACTTTGGGAGCTTAAGATTCGTGATGATGGAGCTGGTTTTGATACAGCCAACACAAAATCTAATGGCATTGGTCTCACCAATATGAAGAACAGAGCAAAAATCATTGGTGCCGATTTTAATCTTGAAAGTGAAGAAAATGTAGGCACCCAAGTCAATATCACCTTAAAAAAACAGTCATGAAAAAAACAATTGTAATTGTTGACGATCATATCCTTATTGCTAAAGCCCTCGAAGGAATTATTGGTAATTTTAATGAATTTGAAGTAATCTATGTTTGTGAGAACGGTAAAGACCTCATCCAAAAATTCGAAGAAGGCAATACAATTCCTGATATTATACTATTAGACATCAGTATGCCGGTGATGGACGGTTTTGAAACAGCAGCTTGGCTTTCCAAAAATCATCCTGATATCAAAGTAATGGCACTAAGCATGCAAGGAGACGATACCAGCGTAATTAAAATGATCAAAAGCGGCGCAAAAGGCTACCTCTTAAAAAACACACACCCAAAAGATCTTGAAACAGCACTTACAAGATTAAATTCTGATGGT
The DNA here is from genome assembly GCF_001684975.1 of Chryseobacterium artocarpi. Taxonomy (GTDB): domain Bacteria; phylum Bacteroidota; class Bacteroidia; order Flavobacteriales; family Weeksellaceae; genus Chryseobacterium; species Chryseobacterium artocarpi. The sequence goes on from NZ_MAYH01000002.1 coordinate 73,864, forward strand.
TTCTTCTATCCGGAATGGGCTTCAAAAATCATATTTACCAACCTGAATAAAGACAGCGACTCTGAAATTACGGTAAAGATTTCGGACCGCGAAAAGGAATTTCTGAAATATACTGTTACTGAGCTGAGCTATAAGGAAATTGCAGACCGAATGTGTTGCAGCCCAAGAACAGTTGAAAGCTATCGTGACCAATTATGCGAAAAACTGGATCTGAAAACGCGTGTTGGACTAGCTGTTTTTGCAATTAAAAATGGTTTCGCAAGCTAAGTTAATGTGTAAATTTTTTATCAAAATAAACAATTTAAAGAATAATTATTCACTTAAACTTGAAAAGAAATAAAAAATAAAAACCCAAGCACTAAATATAATTAAAATTCAAAACATTTGCAATTTCATTAACTAAAACACAACTAAAACGCTGATTAAATAAGAATAATTTAAATAAATAAGAAAATAATTTGGATATTAATTCCAGATAATATAATTTCACATTCTCAACCATTTAAAAAAAAGATATGAAAAGAGTATTATTTGGAGCCCTTGCTCTGGGTCTAATGTCTGCATGTACCAATGACAGTGTAAACTCTCAAAACGAAGTACAGCCTGAACAGGAAATTTCTTCAGCAGTAGCTTCAAAAAGAATCTGTCCTTCAGAACAAATGAGACAAGAGGAATTCCAAAAAGATCCTTCACTTAGACTAAAAGCAGAACAAATTGAAGCTAATGCAAAACAATTTGCTAATAATCTTGCTTTAGGAAAAGTTCTTGCAGATGGAACTGTTGAAATCCCAGTAGTCGTAAATGTAATCTATAAAACAACAGCTCAAAATGTATCTGATGCCAGAATTGCTGAACAAATTGCTATTCTGAACGCTGACTATGGAGGTACTAACAGTGATGCTTCACTAATACCTACTGAGTTCCAAGGTGTAAAAGCTGGTGATGTAAAAGTAAGATTCAGATTGGTAAATACGATAAGAAAATCTACGACAAAGACATCATGGACTTCAACTGACAGAGCAAACAATACCATGAAGAAAGCTTCTACAGGCGGTATTGATGCAACAAATCCTACTAATTATTTCAACATTTGGGTTGTGGGAAGCATGCCTGATGCTCAAGGAAGCATTCTTGGATATGCTACTTTCCCTGAAAGCGCAGGTACATGGAAGGATGGTGTAGTAATTGCAGCACCTTATTTCGGAAAAACAGGAGCTTCTGCACCATTTAACCTGGGAAGAACTGCCACTCACGAAGTGGGGCATTATTTAGGGCTTAGACATATCTGGGGTGATGCTAATTGTGGAGATGATCTAATTGCAGATACTCCGACGCAGACTACAGCTAATACAGGAAACCCTACCTACCCTCTGTATAACACATGTTATGGTGTAAAAAGATCTGTAATGTTCATGAATTATATGGATTATTCTGATGACAAGTCATTGTACATGTTTAGTGCGGGACAAAAAGCAAAAATGCAATCCGTAACGGCTGCTTCCGGAGCAAGATCCGGATTAAGAGTTTACTAATAAAACAACATATTTTAATATTATTTTAATTCCATCCCGAATCAGGGATGGAATTTTTTTATACTTTTACGCGATTTTAATCTGATAATCACAACGATGAAGAAACTAGCCCTAGCAGCAGGGATATTATTAAATTTATACAGTTACAAAGCTCAGGATACCATTCAGTCTAAAAATTTAAAAGAGGATCTTGCTTTGATTAATCCAAATTTTCAAACTAAAGAACAAACTTCTTTTTTTAAGAAAGACTGGGTAAAAAAATCTGTAGCTCCTACCATCCTTTTTGCTGCCGCAGCTGCTACTTGGGGTGAGAAAGAAAACATCCGTGAGGTAAGAAACCGATATCTCCCCAATTTCAAAATGAAATATGATGATTATCTTCAATACGCACCTGCCGTAACCGTTTACGGATTAAAACTAGCTGGAGTAAAAGGGAGAAATAATCTTGGAAGAGCCACTCTTTCTTATGCAACCAGTTTAGTCATCATGGGAATTTTAGTTAATTCCATTAAATATACATCTAAAGTAGAACGTCCGGATGGTTCTAAAAATAATTCTTTTCCTTCAGGACATGCGGCAATGGCTTTTACCAATGCAAGCTTTTTACACAAAGAATACGGAATGGTAAATCCTGCATATAGTATTGCAGGATATGGTTCTGCTACTCTTACCGGACTGGGGAGAAATTTAAATAACAGACACTGGGTTCCTGATATACTTGCAGGCGCGGGAATTGGGATCATATCAACAGAACTTGGCTACTTTTTCATAGACAAAATTTATAAAAATAAAGGTGATAATTTGAGTATTCTCTCAAAGATTGAAGGAAATGACTATCCCTCTTTTCTTTCCTTAAAAATGGGGACGGCATTGGGAACAACCAATTTCCTTAAAGAATCTGAGCTGGACGATAAAAAACAAATAGGTTTTGAGGGTGGGCTGGAAGGTGCTTATTTCTTTTCAAAGAAATGGGGTGTAGGTGCCGATGTCTCTTTCAGTAGTTTTCCTATTAAGGCTCAAAGAATAACTTTTGATGATGATCAGGATTTTGGTGAACATACTATAAAAACTCAGTCGATGGGCTTTTTAGGAGCTGGTATCGGACCTTATTTCTCTCATGAATTTTCTGACAAATGGCAGCTTACTTTAAAAGCAACCGCAGGATATTCAGCAACCGCAAGTGGAAAAGTTTTCGTAAAAGGAGATGGAATAGATGCTCCAAATCATGAACTGCAAATAGCCAGATATAAACCCAGACCAGCATTTCGTTGGAATACAGGTGCTTCTATGACTTATAAATTCAATCCAGGATTAGGGCTTACCTTTTATACGGATTACAATCAAATCAATTCTACGATCCGCTATTCTTTCAGTGACGACATTAAGGAAAGTGCAGAACTGGATCAAGAACTTAATCACCTGATCGCTAAGGAAAAGATCAATTATATTACCTTAGGATTAAGATTAACTGCTTATTTTTAACAATAAAAAAGCCTTCAAAATCTGAAGGCTTTTACTTTTATAATGTTTTACTGTTGTTTTCTGGAGTGTAATCCATGAAAATGTCACCATCAAGCTTTACCGTTTTCACTTTTTTCTTGATAGGGATCACAAGATCTGTTAATTTCTGATCTTTTTCCCAGACTGAAGGTGAGAAATGAATTTTCTCTGTTGTTCCGTCTTCATAAGATAATATCGCATCAAAAGGAATGGCAAATCCACCTACATTAGCAACGTTTACGGTAAGCAGATCGTTCATTTGTTTTGCACCTGCTACTTTTAGATCAATATAATTATTGGTATAAAACCAGTTATGGAAAAACCAGTTCAGATTTTTTCCTGAACCTGTATTCATAGAGTTGAAATAGTCCCATGGAACCGGATGTTTTCCATTCCAGTTATCCATATAATGATGTAATGCTTTTTTGAATAATTCATCCCCCAAATAATCCTTCAAAGCAAGATAAGAAAGAGAAGATTTCACATAAGAATTGCTTCCATATCCTGAACCGCTTACCTGTGTACTCATCGTAATGATAGGCTGATCCTGCTCTGATGAAGCATCATTGATCCATTTTTTAATACGGAAGTTTTTATAGAAGTTTTTGGCAGCTTCTTCTCCGTTTTCATCAATTCCGATCAAATACTCAAGTGTTGTTGCCCATCCTTCATCCATGAAAGCATATCTTGTTTCATTGATTCCCATATAGAAAGGGAAATAGGTATGTGCAATCTCGTGATCTGCCGTAAGCCTTGCGTCCTGAAGATCATCAGGAATACTTGTGTCATTGATCATCATTGGATATTCCATATCAGCATATCCCTGAATAGCTGTCATTACATTATAAGGATATTCTACACCGGGCCAGTTTTTGGAAAACCAATCCAGATTATAGCGCATCCAGTCTACATAATGTTCAAAATCTTTTGCTCCGGCTTTGTACCCTGCCTGTACACTCGCTCTTTTTGTTTTAAGCTGTACACTGGCAGCATCCCAAACATAGTGGTTACTCATTGCAAAACAAAAATCTGTAATATGGCTCGCTTTGAATTTCCATACATTCCATTTATTCTGCGTGGTTACTTTCCCGGACTTCATTTCTTGCTCTGTAGCGATATGCATTAGTTTATCGCTCTTTAATGAAGCTTTATATCTTTTCAGATACTCAGGTTGAAGTACAGCTTCTGGGTTTAGGAAATCTCCCGTTGCCCATACCACATAATTCTTAGGTGCTGTAATAGCAAAACTATAATCATTAAAATCATTATAAAACTCCTGTCTGTCAGAGTGAAGAAGCATATCCCACCCATTGTAATCATCATATACAGAAATTCTAGGGAAAGAATACGCTACATAAAAAGTATCCGGATCAATCTGTCCTTCTCTTCCACTCTGTACTGAAAGTGGATATTCCCACTCTATTTTAACCTCAGCTTTTGATTTTGACTTTAAGGCTGATTTTAATTTTACTTTTTCTACAGTTCCCCAGTCATCACTATCGATGTCGTACTTATCACCATTCACAACAAATGATTTAATCTTAAGCCCTGAGGATAAAAAATCTTTGGGAACGCCTCCTGATCTTGGAGATTCCGGCTTGTGCAGGTTATTCACAAATCGTATTGCCAGTTCATTAAGATTATCCGGACTGTTATTTGTGTAGACAATTGTTTCTTTTCCTGAAACTATTTTTGTATTGGCATCTACTTTTACCTCTACATTGTAAACTCCTTTATTCTGCCAATAGTTTTTACCGGGGGCTCCGGAGACATCTCGCGTACCTTTTTCGAAAGCTTTTTTAATATTTCTCGGCATATACAATTCCTGAGCGGAAAGTTGCAGCAATGAAACAACCATCAGCATTCCGGAAAAAATTCTCTTCATAACGATCTCTTTTTAAAGATAGGTATCAAAAATAGGGAAAATGTAACATGAAGCAGTAATTTCTTTTATAATAATGTTTTACGATGGTAATTTTTTCAGCATAAAGCTTTAAAGTCTATCCTGTTCGGAAGTCTTTTTAATTGTTTTTGCATTTTTCACAGACTGATTTCCAAAATTGAACTTCAAAGACAGTGAAAAACCCTGAGTATCGGTATAATCTAGGAAATAGTTATCCTGATTCGCATATTTCGTAGCAACCTTCTGACCTGTAGTTCTGAAAATATCTGTAACGACTAAAGCTGCTTCCAGTTTTTTATTAAAGAACTTTCGGTTCATCACAAAATAAGCATTCCACGTGCTTGAAATCCTGAAAGGTCCCTGCACTCCTCCTGAGAAATAGCGGTGTCCCACTTCCATTTTCCAATCACTGCTTTTATCCAACGTAAAACTGGTTGAAATATTGGAGTCAAGATTCCAAACTTTATTCTGATGCAACAGTCCATCTACTCCGTTGAAGTAATTTTCGTTGTGCTCCAGATTTTCAGAAATGATAATATTCCACCAAGGTTTTATCTGGAAGTTTTTATATAAACTCAGCCCATATGCCTGTCCTTTTTCAATATTTGTAAAATGATAGACAACGTTATTATTCTCCGGTACCTGATAAGATATTTCCATAGATGGATAAAGTTCTTTACGATAATAAAGATCCAAATTCCAGTTCTTCCATGAATAAGTAAGGTTAAGATTATGAATAATGGTTGCCTTCAGTTGGGGATCTCCCTGAAAGTATGAAAACAGATTATAATAAGATTTTGCAGGATTCAGCCATGAGTACGAAGGTCTGCTGATCCTTTTACCATAGGAAAATCCAAATTCATGCTTATTTTCTGTAGTATATTGTGCATAAAATGTCGGGAAGAAGTTCCAGTAATTACTTTTATTAAGATCATAAGGTTCAGAAACTACTCCTTCGAGATCTGTCATTTCCGCACGAAGACCGCCTTTAAAATTCCACTTTCCGATATTATAAGCAAGCGAGGTGTACAGTGCAAAATTGTGTTCTTTATAATCGAAGATACTACTCTTTTCAGGACGATATTGTAATTCTCCGTTTTCGTTATCCGAGAATTTTAAGGTACTGTTTGTTTTTACAAAACTATATTTTGTTCCGGACTCAAGTTCCCATTTTTCGTTTTTCCATTGATAATCTAACTGCGTGGAAAATAATTTTACATCTGCTTTATTTTGAGTCAAAAAGTGATCTTCACGAGGAAGTTCTCCGGCAAAATTCAGATGGGTTGCTACATCCTGATGTTTACTGGAATTGTTTCCTGTAAAATAATTGATCCAGGACAGGCTGCTTTTTTTATTCAGTTTTCTATCTATCTGAAAGCTGACAGAGTTGTTTGCTGAACGGGATTCATGGTCATTCAGTGTTCTATAATTTGATTCTACAATATCCTGATTATTATAAATCAAAGTTGGTACATCATAGATCCCGTAAGATTTTGGAGAAAAATACCCTGAATAGTTGAGGCTTAAGTTTGTCAGACTATCCAACTCATACTCCACATTAAAATTCAGGGTATTCTGGTTATAGTTTTTATCCTTTCTGTTCATTGTACTCATCCATTTTGTCTGGCTTTCGGGATAGTTCACATAATCGAAACCTTCTCGATAGTAAGTTCCCATTCCCTTGTAATAGCTTGCCATAACGGAGAGCTTATCCTTCTTATAATATTGCGACAATCCAAAAACTGCTTTTGCATATTGTGTCTGAACATATTTTGAAGACAGAATTCCACGATAGCCTTCTATTTTATTCTTTTTCATTACGATATTCAATACCGCGCTTCCTGCTGCTTCATATTTTGCCGGTGGATTCGTGATCACTTCTATGGATTTCACATCATCGCCTTGTGTATTTTCCAGCAGGTTTTTAAGCTCATCTCCTGTCAGCATCACTTTCTTATCATTGATTGTAACCAGAATTCCTGTACTTCCTTTTACGGTAAGGACACTATTGTTTACACTTACATTGGGGGTATTTTTTAAGATTTCCCAAGCGTTCAATGATGAAATGTTACTGTTTTCCACATTAAATTCAAGGCGGTCTACTTTTCGTTTTACCAAAGGTTTTCGCTTCGTCATTACCACTTCTTCTATTTCCTTAGCATCTTCTTTTTTAAGGATAATCTGTAAAGGTTCAGAGCTTTCAAGATTCAGATTCTTTTCAAACACAAGATACCCTTCCCGTTTTACCACAAGTTTTACATTCTGTTCAGAAAGACCTTCCAATACAAATCCGCCTTTGCCATCGGTTTTTAATTCTTTGATCAATTCATTCCCTGAATTATAAAAACCTACGTTCACCGCAGAAAGTTTTTCATTTTCTGTATTTGTCACTGTTCCGGCAAGCTTTTGCTTTTGGGCAAACATCAACATTGGAAAGCACAGAAAAAGAAGGATTTTATTCATGATTATATTTTTAAAAATGATATAAAACGGTACAATTGTTTTACAGGACAAAATTCAATATTGAGCGGGAGAATTTCGGTTAACGAAGAGTTAATGATAGGTTAATGCCATTTCTCTTAAAATAAAACGCCTGAATCAGAGACTCAGGCGTTAAAAACGATGTGTATATTTTTATGGATAAGGAATCGCTTTATCCAGTTCTATCGGGTTATAATATTTTTTGATATTCATTTGTGTCTGTTTGGTAAGCCCTGCAAACTCTTCTTTGCTTTTGATTTGTCGTCCATCAATTTTCACGGTCCAATCCGGTTGAAAATCTGTTCTCATTCTGGCATAAGGGTCATTATAAAACTCAAGGTTGAGCTTTACCCATTTTTTAAAATCTATTGTAAGGGCATCTAAAGAATAATGTTTTTCAAGAAAGCCTTTTGTATTATATGTTTTCGGGAGATTAACGTTTCTGGAAAAAGAATATACAAAGTCTTTTTTATCATCTTCCACATACAAAACCATTCCTGGCAATCCTCTGAATTTATATGGTCCCTCAGGAATATTGATGTCTGGTGTAAACCAAGCCGTCCAATTTCTTCCTCCAAATCTTGCCGTTGCTTTTTGCAGATTATAGTTATTAATCTTCTTTGTATCCGCTTCTACTTTCCACTGAATGTTATCCTCCGTTTCAAAAACATAATAATAAGGCATCATCATGATCTGCACGTAGTTTTTATTTTTATTAGAATTTCTTTTCCTGATAATGGTTTGCCCGGATTGACTTGTGTGTTGAGAAGACGTCCCTCCATGCAGGATATTAAGAGAATCACTCACCAAAAAACCGGATTCATAGAACTTTACTTCTTCAGGATTAATATCCAATATCATTTCTTCTTTTTCATAAGGAGCGTTCCTTATTGTATCTGGTCTATACTGAAGTTCATAGATGAAGCGATGAGTCTGTGCATTCATTATAGCCGCGATCAACAGCATCAGAATAATAATTTGCTTTTTCATGGAAGGTTTTTAGTTTTTAAATGTAAGAAAAACAAATAACCTAAAAGGTTAATGATAGGTTAATACTCAAAATACTATTTAAGTAAAATGTTAAAACTTTATCTTTGTTTCTGATGATATCCAAGAGTAAAAAACTGATCTATCTTTTCGCCACTTTATTCCTTTTGTTATTGGGGATACAGGTTTACTTTATGTATAAAACTTATCAGGTTAAAGAAAGAGATATCTACAGAACAATTAATGACAGAATTTCCAATTTTACCGACAGACTGGAAAATGTACATGACTCTCAGGAAATGAAAAGTGATTCTCTACAGAAAATCATTATTCAGTATTATAATAAGGAAATCAGCAAAAAGGAATTCATTCATCATTTCATGGAAGACAGAAAAGCTTCCAGGGAAAAGCTTAATCATTACGTAGATGACCGCTTAAAAAAAGATGGATACCAAATTTCTGTAAGAATTCAGTACAATTCTATTATTCACCTTCCGGATAGTACCAAAGTCATTGATAAGCCTATCATCATCTATGAAAGCAAGGATAAGGTAAAAAAACCAAAAATTACCAGTACCGGAACCTGGAGAACCTCATCTACCAAAGAACTTAAAGGAGAAGAAGAAACTAACGAGAGAGATACCTTTTTCGTAACCAGCCAGACCGATTTTGAAATTAAAAATATAAAAAGTCTTGTTTTCAAAGAGCTTACTTTACTGATTATTTGCTGTATCATCCTGCTTGTCAGCGTCCTTTTACTGTATATTTCCACAATTAAAAACCTCATTAAACAACAGAAGCAGGTAGAAGTTCTCCACACTATTGTGGATAATATTTCCCACGAATTTAAAACGCCTATTGCTACGTTAAAAATAGCTTCCAAAACACTGAAAAAAGGCTGGAATCCTGAAACACTTCCACTTATTGACCGACAAATTTCACGATTGGAAAATCTGATGCTACAATTGCATAAAGATGAGATTCCTGATGAGATAATTGCCGTAACTCCGGAGGATTGGGATTTCTTCATTCAGGATTTGGCATTTACTTATCCACAAATAGATTTTAAATCTGAAAATAAAGTTTCGGAAATACTTCCTTTTGATAAAAACCTCATGGAGACTGTTATTAAGAACCTTTGTGAAAACAGCATAAAATATGGAGCTTCCGCTGTTTCTGTAAACACGAATATACTTTCTCAACATCTTGAAATCAAAGTTTCTGATAACGGGCAAGGTATGGAAAGCAGAGAATTAAAAAATATCTTTGAAAAATTCTACAGAATACAATCCAATAATATTCACAACAGCAAAGGACTAGGGCTAGGACTTTATTTTGTAAAGAAAATAATAACCTCTTATCATGGTAAAATAGATGTTTCCAGCCAGCTTGGAAAAGGAAGTACCTTTAAAATATCCATACCTTATGAAAACTAAAATACTTCTGGCGGAAGACGATCCTGACTTTGGAATGATCCTTAAACAATATCTTGAACTGGAAGATTTTGAGGTTGACTGGTTTCAAAATCCGGAAGAAATTCTTCCTCTTCTCTCTTCTGATTTTACTTTTCATATGGGAATTCTGGATGTAATGATGCCTAATATTGACGGGTTTTCACTTGCCAAAATGATCTTAAAAGAGAAAAAAGATTTTCCGCTTTTATTTTTAACTGCAAAAAATCAAAAGATAGACCGATTAACGGGACTGAAGATGGGAGCTGATGATTATATTGCTAAACCCTGCGATCCTGAAGAGCTGGTATTAAGAATTAAAAATATTATTAAAAGAGCTACGCCTTCAATAATGGAAAGCCATGTGAATATCGGGCAATATTCTTTGGATACAAAAAAACTGCTGCTTTCTCACCCTCACGGAAATGTAAGAATGACCATTCGTGAACAGGAACTTCTTTTATATCTGTTGAAGCATAATCATTCCACCATTACCAGAGATGAGATTCTTGATCAGCTTTGGGAAACCAATGATTATTTTACAGGAAGAAGCCTGGATGTATTTATCAGCAGACTCAGAAAATATTTCAGCCATGATCCGGAAGTAAAAATCCAATCCCTCAGAGGAATTGGATTTGAAATTGATTTTCCAGTCAATTCATATTAAAGAGAAAGTTCTACCAGAACCGGAAAATGATCTGATGGATACAGTAAATTTTCTCTTGTATCATTGATATGTCTGTGTGATTTAATTTTAAAACCATTGGTAAAGATGTAGTCAATTCTTTCTTTTGGAATTTCATTAACATTAAAAGCCGTGAAAGTTCCTACCGGTCCGTAATGTTTGGTTTCAGAGTGGTAAAAAGTATCTTTCATGTTTTGAGAAAGTATTTTAATTGGTTCTGAATCTTCTGTCAGGTTAAAATCTCCGCTTAAAGTTACTGGTAGATTTTTCGGATTAAGTTCCTTGATCTTTTTCAGGATCAGTTCGGAAGATTTTACTCTTGCCACATTCCCGATATGATCAAAATGAAGGTTCATCGCAAGAAATTCTTTTTTGGATTTTTTATCTTTAAAAATGGCATAGGTACAAATTCTGTTCAATGCAGCATCCCATCCTTTCGAAGGTTTCTCTGGGGTTTCCGATAGCCAGAACGTCCCAGATTTTACAACTGAAAGTCTGTTTGTATCATAAAAAATAGCGGAAAACTCTCCTTTTTCTTTACCATCATCTCTTCCTACTCCGACATAATCGTAGTTCTTTAATCCGTTTTTAATATCCTTCATCTGCTCGGGAAGTGCTTCCTGAACTCCAAAATAATCGGGATGATAATATGTTAACAGATCGGCAACATCCTGCTTTCTCTCTGTCCATGCATTTTCTTTATCCGAAGCTACATTTAGCCTGATATTAAAACTCATTACGGTAAGGTCTTGTGAAAATCCCAGTGCAAAAAACATCAGGAAGATCATTGAAAGTCTGAAATTCATAGTCTATTTTATCAATTTGAGACAAAAATAAGACTTCTCTATGACAGAGAAGTCTTATTCATATCATTATATTGTTAAATTATTTTAAAACAGAGAAAAAAATAGACTTTATTCTTTGTTAAACTTAAATTCTTTCCCTCCTTCTTTGAGGGTAATCGACTTTTTATCTTTACTGAAAACAATCGTCATATTGCCTTTTTCAAAATAAAAGGTATTATCACCGTTGTATTCAAAAGGAAATTCCATGCTTCCATCTGCTGCGGCTCCATAAAGTTGTCCATTTTTTTCTTTAAACAAAATTTTAAGATTACTCTTAGGGTCTGCATAAGTTCCTATAAAATCTTTAACATTAATTTTATCAATCTGTTTTGCTGTAGAAGCTGACCAGATATTATTTTTCATATTAATGTCCGGAACTACAGAATCAGGATCAAGCTTTACCTGATCTATTTCTTTATTAGAATCTACCTTGAAGGTCCATTCTGTGTTTCTTTTCCAAACCTCAACAGGTATTTTAACAACTTTGGTTGTTCCGTCTTTAAATTTCACTTCTACGGTAGTAGGCATAGGCATCTGCTCAAGATTCTGAACAGTAATTTGTGCTCCGTTTTTGAAATCTCCGTTGATATATTTTACATTTTTAACAGCCTGATCAATCTTCCATTTGTTGATAAACCATCCTCTCCAGAACCAATTAAGCTCTTCGCCGGAAACATTTTCCATAGTATGAAAGAAGTCCCAAGGTGTAGGATGTTTGAATGCCCAACGATCAATATAAGTTTTAAAAGCTTTATCAAATTTTTCAGGACCCAAAACGGCTTCTCTTAAAACAGCCATCCCAGTTCCCGGTTTATAATATGCCAAAGCTCCGATATTTCTCTCTCTCATATTATCTGGTCCTACCATAATAGGTTCAAGGTTGTCACTCATCAGAAGAGATCCGGACATGGCAAGGTTTTCTTTGGTATAATATTCACCATTATTGAAAGCTTTTGTGGATAGCCCATTGATAAATGTATTAAATCCTTCGTCCATCCAGGCAAATAAACGTTCATTAGACCCTACGATCATAGGAAACCAATTGTGCCCGAACTCATGATCCGTTACTCCCCACAAATCTTCACCTTTAGAATCCATATGACAGAAAACAATTCCCGGATATTCCATTCCGCCCTCATTTCCTGCAACATTGGTAGCTGCCGGATAAGTATATTCGTACCATTTTCCTGAATAATGTTCTATGGCAGCTTTAGTATATTCTGTAGACCTTCCCCATGCCTTATCGCCAGCGCTTTCTACAGGATATGCAGAAATAGCTAATGATTTTTTACCGCTTGGAAGATTTATTTTAGCGGCATCCAAAATAAATGCTTTGGAAGATGCCCAGGAAAAATCTCTTGCCTGATTGATTCTAAACTTCCAGGTCTTTGTTCCTGTAGCTACATTTTTTCCAATTTCGGATTCAGGGCGTATCATGATGGTCTTATCGCTGCTTCTTGCCTGATTCCACCTGTTGATTTCCTCTTTACCGTACACTTCCTTTTCATTAAGAAGTTCCCCGGATGCTACCACATAATGACTTGCAGGGACGGTTATATTGGCTGTTATATTTCCGTATTCTAAAAAGAATTCAGAAGCTCCTACATAAGGCAGTGTATTCCATCCTGTAATGTCATCATACACACACATTCTCGGATACCATTGAGCAATCGTAAAAATGGCACCATTCTTTGTATCCTGCACTCCCATTCTGTCTGATCCATACTCAGGAGAAACAAAAGAATATTCAATACTGATTTTAGCAACTCCGCCTTTATCTTTTAATTCCTTTTGCAGATCAATCTGCATTCTTGTATCGGTGATGGTATATTTTACAACTTTACCGTCTACTTTAACTGATTTAATATTGTATCCCCCGTTAAAATCTTCACCATGAGCGCCGTTTCTACTTCCAGATAAAGGAACAACACCATTCCCTCGGGAATCTTTTGCAAACAGATTCTGATCTAGCTGTAACCAGAGAAAGCCTAGTTTATCAGGGCTATTATTTTTGTAAGTGATTTCAGCTGTTCCTGCAATTTCTTTTTTATTTTCATTTAAAGTTACATTCAAATGATAGTCGGCTGAATTTTGCCAATATGCATGTCCTGGTTGCCCGCTGGCAGAACGGGTTTCTGTTCCTGTTTGCGGATAGAAAAAAGGTTTAAATGCTTCTACATAATCATATTTTGATGCCTCCTGCGCATAAAATGATTCTGAGAAAAGGAAAGCAGCAATGGTAGAAATAAGTACCGGAAGTTTACAATTCATCTCAAAAGTTTTTACATAGGTAAACAAAACTCCCGGATTTATCACAAATCCGGGAGCCTTTTTCAGTATAAATTTAATTAATTTGATTTTTTTGCTTTAATCATTGCTTCCAATGCATCCCACATTTCACTTGGAATTGCTTCAAGCATATTAAATTCTCCTGCACCCTGTAGCCATTCTCCACCATCAATAGTAACAACTTCACCGTTCATATAGGCAGAATAATCAGAAACAAGATATGCGGCAAGGTTTGCAAGCTCCTGATGCTCTCCTACTCTTCTCAACGGCACTTTCTTTTTCATATCAAATTTTTCCTGAAGATCTCCTGGAAGAAGTCTGTCCCAAGCTCCTTTGGTAGGGAAAGGTCCTGGAGCAATCGCATTGAAACGGATTCCATATTTTGCCCACTCTACTGCTAAAGATCTCGTCATTGCCAAAACACCGGCTTTCGCACAGGCAGATGGAACTACGTATGCAGAACCTGTCCATGCGTAAGTAGTTACAATATTCAATACTGTTCCTTGAGTTTTAGAATCTATCCAATGTTTTCCTACAGAAAGTGTACAGTTTTTTGTTCCTTTTAAAACAATATCTAAAATAGAGTCAAAAGCTGAGTGTGTAAGCTTTTCTGTTGGAGAAATAAAGTTTCCGGCAGCATTATTTAGTAAAATATCAATTTTACCGAATTCTTTTAAAGTCGCTTCTTTCATTGCTTCTACCTCATCCCAATTTCTTACATCACAAGCTACACAAAGAACTTTTCCTCCGGTTTCATCTTCAAGCTCTTTTGCTGTAGTCTGTAATTTTTCCAAGTTTCTGGAGGTGATCACTACTTTAGCTCCAAGCTCAAGAAAGTATTTGGTCATTGCTTTTCCAAGACCGCTTCCGCCTCCTGTTACAATCGCTACTTTATCTTTTAGTGCACCTTCGCGCAACATGGGTTGTGTATATAGACTCATAAAATATTTTTTCTTAAAAATAATAAATATTGAATGGATATGGTTTAAAATAACAGCATAAATAATGTTATAAATAATATTCGTTGATTTTTATTTAATTTTATCTCATAATAATCCATCTGTACATGAAAAATCCGGGAACTCCTGTTTTATTAGCATTACTTTTTTTAAGTATTTATTCTAAGGCTCAAAATTTCGAAAGACTCTATCAATATGTAAATCCCTTAATCGGGACGGAAAAAATGGGACATACTTATCCGGGAGCCACTGTTCCTTTCGGAGCAATACAACTAAGCCCGGAGACAGATACCATTTCCTACGAACTGAATGGGAAATATAATGGCGAAGTATATAAATATTGTGCCGGCTATCGATATGAGGATAAGACTATTGTGGGTTTCAGCTCTACTCATTTCAGCGGAACTGGTCATTCCGACCTTGGAGATTTTCTGATTATGCCTACTGTAGGAACATTACAACTTAACTCCGGAACAGCTACAAATCCTGAAAAGGGTTACAGAAGCAGATTTTCACATCAAAACGAAAAAGCCGCCGCAGGTTATTATCGCGTGAAGCTTGAAGATCATGATATTGTTGCAGAATTAACGGCAACACAAAGAGTTGGGGTACATCGATATACTTTTCCGAAATCTGATCAGTCTCACATCATTTTAGATCTTATGGCTGGAATTTATAATTATGACGGAAAAAATATCTGGACGTATGCCCGTGTAGAAAATGGAAATACAGTTACCGGATACAGGCAAACCAATGGCTGGGCAAGAACAAGAACTGTTTATTTTGCGATGAAATTTTCAAAACCATTCAAATCTTATGGACAGAAAAATTATGATGAAAAACAAATTTATAAAGGGTTCTGGAGAAAATTTGACCAGAATAAAAACTTTCCGGAGATCGCAGGCAGGAATCTGAAAATGTATTTTGATTTTGAAACCAATGAAAGTGAATCTATTGAGGTAAAACTTGCCATTTCACCTGTAAGTCAGGCAAACGCATTAGAAAACCTTGAAAAAGAAGCCGGAGATTTAACATTTGATCAGATTAAAGCAAAAGCACAACAGGATTGGGATAAGGAATTAAATAAAATCATCATTAAAGGTTCTGAAACTCAAAAGAACAATTTCTATACAGCTATGTACCATACTTTCATCAATCCGACGGTTTATATGGACGTCAATGGAGAATATAAAGGTCTGGATCAAAATGTTCATAAAGCAGAAAACTTCACCAATTATACTACGTTTTCCCTTTGGGATACTTACCGAGCCCTTCACCCGTTCTTTAATATCATTCAGCCTAAACGGAATAGTGATATGGTAAAATCGATGATGGCTCATTACAATCAATTTTCTATGAAAATGCTTCCGATATGGTCACATTATGCCAATGACAATTGGTGTATGAGTGGTTACCACAGTGTAAGTGTCGTAGCAGATGCTATTATTAAAGGAAATTATGACGGTGATCCTAAAGAAGCATTGAAAGCCTGTGTTGCCACTGCCAATAAAAGGGATTATGAAGGCATTGGGCAATATATTGACCTTGGATATATTCCGGCTGAAAAAAATGGCACTTCAGTCTCCAATACCTTGGAATATGCTTATGACGATTGGGCTATTGCTCAACTGGCAAAGTATTTAGGAGAGACAGAAATTTACAATCAGTTTATCAAGCGTTCCAAGAACTGGAAGAATAATTTCGATAAAACAATCGGCTTCATGCGTCCTCGTCTCGCTGATGGAAGCTTTAAGAAAGATTTTGATGTATTAAGCACCCATGGACAGGGATTCATTGAAGGAAATTCCTGGAACTACAGTTTTTTTGTTCCACAAAATCCGGCTGAACTTATTACAATGATGGGAGGCAAAAAGAAATTTGCTTCTAAACTGGACGAACTGTTTACTATGCATTTACCTGATGAGTTTTTTGCAGATACCGAAGATATTACCCGAGAAGGAATTATTGGAGGTTACGTTCATGGAAATGAGCCGGCACATCATGTGGCATATCTTTACAATTGGGCTGGGCAACCGTGGAAAACGCAGTCACAGATTCGTCATATTCTGGAAATGCAGTATAAAGCAACTCCTGATGGATTAGGCGGCAATGATGATACGGGGCAAATGAGTGCATGGTATATTTTAAGTTCGTTAGGTTTTTATCCGGTTGCTCCAGGTTCACAAGATTATTCCATCGGAAGCCCGGCGGTTGATCATGCTGTTTTAAATTTAGAAAATGGGAAAACTTTTGAAATTGAAGCCATCAATCAAAGTCCACAAAATGTATATGTTCAAAAGATTCTTCTCAATGGAAAGGAGATTAAGGATTTTATATTGAAGCATTCTGAAATTATGAAGGGCGGAAAGCTTAGTTTCTATATGGGAAACAAAGCTAAAAAATAAGGACACTTAGAATTCTAAATAATCTCTTGCAGATTATACAGATAGAGCAGATGATTATGTTTTAAAATCTGCGTAATCTGTGTGATCTGCGAGAAATAAAACTATTATTTAGAACTACATTATTAATAAGTTTTTAGCTAAAGCCAATGGAATATATGAAATAAAAAAAGCGGGCTAAAGCCCGCTTCTATTGAATTTTATATGATTTTATTCCCGTTCTTCAAAAAGCAATCTCTCTCCAAACTTCTCTTCAGTAATTGTTCCGTTATCATAAACCAGATGTCCGTTTACAAAAGTATGGGTAACTTTTGTGTGGAAATTACTTCCTTCTAACGGGCTCCAACCACATTTGTATAATAAATTATCTTTTGAAACCGTCCAATCAGCATTTAAATCTACCAACACAAGATCTGCTTTATAGCCCTCTTTCACAAATCCTCTTTTCTCTACTCTGAAAAGGATTGCAGGATTATGACTCATTTTTTCAACAATCTTCTCAAGAGATATTTTTCCGTTTTTGTAATTCTCTAACATTACAACCAATGAATGCTGTACCAATGGGGCGCCTGAAGGACATTTCGTGTATACGTTATTCTTTTCTTCAGCCGTATGTGGAGCGTGATCTGTAGCAATAACATCTATTCTGTCATCCAGCAAAGCCTCCCAAAGAGCGTCTTTATCTTTTTGCGTCTTTACTGCAGGGTTCCATTTGATCAAGCCGCCTTTTGTTTCATAATCTTCATTCGTAAAAGTCAGGTGATGTACACATACCTCAGCTGTGATCTTTTTATCTTTTAATGGAATATCATTTCTGAAAAGTTCCATTTCTTTGGCTGTTGAAAGATGGAATACGTGAAGTCTCGCTCCTGTTTTCTGAGCTAGTTCAATAGCTTTGGAAGAAGACTTATAACAAGCTTCCTCACTTCTGATCAGATGGTGAAATTTTACAGGAATATCATCACCATACTCATCCATATATTTCTGAGTATTGGCTCTTATGGTAGCTTCATCTTCGCAGTGAACAGCGATCAACATTTTAGTATTACTGAAAATATTTTCCAGTGTTTCAGGATTATCTACCAACATGTTTCCGGTAGATGAACCTAAGAATAATTTAATTCCCGGAACATTTCTTGGGTTTGTTTTTAAAACTTCCTCAAGGTTATCATTCGTTCCTCCCATCATAAAACCATAATTGGCATATGCCTTTTGAGAAGCAATTACATATTTATCAGCTAATAGTTCCTGGGTAACTGCATTAGGAACAGTATTTGGCTGATCGATAAAACTTGTTATTCCTCCAGCAATTGCAGCTCTTGATTCACTTTCAATATCTCCTTTATGGGTAAGCCCAGGCTCACGGAAATGCACCTGATCATCAATCACTCCCGGTAAAAGATATTTTCCGGAACCGTCAATAATCTGGTCTGCATCTTCAGAAATACCAGTTGCTATTTTGGAAATTAAATCATTTTCTATTAAGATATCGCTCTCAAAGGTCTTCCCTTCATTGACGATATTTACATTTTTGATTAGGGTCTTCATTTTACTTTTTAGAATTATATTAGATCGTAAAAGACAACACTTTAGAAATATTTATGAGAACTAAAAAAGACAGTTACTAATTTTCAATTTCTAAAATCCGACTTCTATAAAAAGCAAAATTAAGGTTTATGAATGAATTTTAATATCACCCGTTACAAATCAATTTCTAAATATTTACATTTGCATAAAATTTTTCGAATTGTATAAGAAATTATTTGGACAGACGGCAGTATATGGATTAAGTTCTGTATTAGTACGAATTTTCCCTTTTATCATTGCTCCAATTGTCACCTCATTTTTCGGACCTGCAGCCTCATCTCCATTTGTAGACTGGTATTCTATTGCAGGAGTAATCACCGTATTACTGACTCACGGAATGGAAACCTCTTTCTTCCGCTTTGCACAGGAAGAGAATATCGATAAGAAAACATTGATTTCAACATGTTCGGTAAGTATTATCAGTATTGGTCTTATTTATCTTATTTTAGGATATGTTTTCCGCTATCAGCTGGCACAGGCATTTGAAACACCAGATCAGGTCAATTTCCTTGTTATCTTTTTGTTTATTCTTTCATTGGATGCTTTTGCCACCATTCCATCAGCAATTCTAAGACTTCAGGGCAAGCCTTTTAAATATATGCTTTCAAAAGTAGCAGGATCAACTGTCTATTTTCTATTGGTATTATTTTTTATCAAATGGCTCCCAAAACATCCTGAAGGAATACTAGGCTTAAAATACAATCCTGATTTTGGAATCGGATATGTTTTCGTAGCCAATCTTATACAAAGTATCATCACCCTTTTAATCGTAGGAAAAGAATTCTTCAGCTTCAGTTTTTCTAAGTTTGATTTCAACTTATGGAAAAGAATTATGAATTATTCATGGCCCGTTATGATTGCAGGTCTTGCCGGTATTGTAAATCAAACCTTAGATAGACAGTTTCTGAAATATCTACTACCTGAAGAAGAAGCACGTCACCAGATCGGTGTATATGGTGCAGTCTATAAAATTGCAACTTTTATTACCGTTTTCAGACAGGCATATCAATTGGGAATAGAACCTTATTTCTTCTCAAGTTTCAAAAACAAAGATTCTCATAAAACCTACGCTGTACTGATGGATGTTTTTGTCATTTGTAGCTGTATTATTTATATGGGACTTATGGTAAACCTTCAATGGATTTCAGAAAAATATCTTGGGAACCCTCTTTATTATGAAGGGATTAAAATCATTCCTTTTGTAATGCTCGGAGCTTTGTTCTTAGGAATTTATCTAAATCTTTCTATATGGTATAAGCTTTCAGATCAGACAAGAGTTGGGTTGTACATCTCTATTATTGGAGCATGCATTACTATTTTAATCAATTTCCTTTTTATTCCTCAATATGGATATTGGGCAAGTGCCATGGCTGCTTTGATAACCTTTACCTCTATGATGGTGATTTCCTACATCTGGGGACAAAGGCAATACCCTATTCATTATAACACAGGAAAAATAGTAATGTATCTTGCCTTTACTATTACTTTTTCGTTATTATCTTTCTATGAGTTCAGAACCAATTATCTGATAGGAAATCTTTTCCTTATTTTATTTCTGTGTCTCGTAGCATTCAAAGAAAAGGCTATATTATCTAAAATTATTAAACGAGGGTAAAAATTGGTCTCTCTTTTGATAGCTTTTAAGCTTAAAAAACATTAAACAGAGTAGTTAGATATAATAACTATTACGTCTGTAGGACGTTTTAATTACTGTATTTAACAAAAAATAAACTATATATAAACAAAAAACATTGTTATATCATCTATGAAAATTATTGTTCCTATGGCTGGACGTGGTTCCAGATTACGTCCACATACACTGACAGTTCCAAAACCTCTTATTCCTATTGCAGGAAAACCTATCGTACAGAGATTAGTGGAAGATATTGCTAAAGTTGCGGGAGAAGAAATTGAAGAAGTAGCATTTATCATCGGAGATTTTGGTCCGGAGATTGAAAAGTCTCTTCTTCAGATTGCTGAAAAACTGGGGGCAAAAGGAAGCATATATTATCAGAACGATCCTCTTGGAACAGCTCATGCAATCAAGTGTGCAGAGCAATCTATGCAGGGAGATGTGGTTATCGCTTTTGCTGATACACTTTTCCGTGCAGACTTCCAATTAGATAAAAACTCAGATGGAGTAATCTGGGTGAAAAGCGTAGAAGATCCATCTGCTTTCGGAGTGGTAAAACTGGATAACTATGGTTTCATCACAGACTTTGTTGAAAAACCAAAAACATTCGTATCAGATCTTGCTATCATTGGGATCTACTATTTCAACAGCGCTGAAAAACTGATGAATGAAATTAATTATATCATGGATAATGATATTAAAAACGGAGGAGAGTATCAATTAACAACAGCTTTAGAAAACCTTAGATCGAAAGGAGCTAAGTTTACTTTAGGCAAAGTAAATGACTGGATGGACTGCGGTAACAAAAATGCTACAGTAGAGACCAACAGTAAGATACTTGCCTATGAGAAGGAAGAAATGGCTCAATATCCGGCATCCGCTGTTATTGAAAACTCCTTGATTATTCAACCGTGCTTTATCGGAGAAAATGTTAAGATTTCCAACTCTAAAGTAGGACCTGGCGTTTCATTAGGAAACAACACCACGGTTGTAAACTCTAATATTGAAAACTCTTTAATTCAGGAAAACACGAGAATCAACCATGGTAACCTTTCCAATTCTATGATTGGTAACTCTGCTCAATATTTCGGAGTAGCAAGAGAAATTTCTTTGGGAGATTACTCAGTTTTAGATTTTCTTTCAAAATAAACAAGATTAGAAATTCTTTAATTTAAATTAAGATATCATCAAACCACACAAAATGTTTTGTGTGGTTTGGCGTTAATATTGCACCGTATTTTTTTAATTAAAAAAGATAAATACATGAAAAATTGGATTCCACTTCTTTTATTACTCCTTTCGTTGTCATCATGTAAGACCCGTAATGCTGTAAAAAATGATACAGACAACAAACGGGATAGTATTACAACAACAGAAGATAATCGAAATCCAAAAGACGTAAACCAACCAGTAAGAGATAAACTTACTTTTTACGAACATGTATTGATTCCACCAAAATTCGATCAAATAAAAATTGACAGCAAAGTTCGCGTGGAAACAGGCAGTTTTGTTCCAACATTAGACGCTACTATTTATATTGAAAATGATAAAAAGGTCTGGATGAATCTGAGAGCTCTTTTCATTAATGTAGCAAGAGGAATTGCAACCCCAGAAGGAATAAAAGGACAAGATAAAACAAGTAAAACGTATATCGATTCCGATTTTGAATATCTAAACAATCTATTAAACGTTAATTTCATTGATTATAAATCTCTGGAAAAAATTCTCTTAGGAAGAACTTTTGTAAAGATCAGCGATTCACAATTTACCTTAACACAAAATGCTCAAGGATATAAAATGGTTTCCAATGTAAACCAAAAAATTGTCACGGATGAGAAAACCAGAGAATACAAAATTGCCCTTCAGTACGATACCAATTATGATTTATTAAGCGTCAATCTAAAGGATGTTTTATCCCCTGATGAATTAGAAATATCTTACAGTGACTGGAATGAATACAATGGAATTCGCCTTCCGCAAAATGTTAAAATAATTATAAAAGGCTCAAAATCCAGTCAAATTTTACTAGAAAATACGAAATTTGACTTTTCGAGGATGGAAACACCTTATTCTGTACCATCCAGTTATAAGAAAATTGAGATTAAATGATTAAAAAATTTAGCTTTTTAATAGGTGTTCTTCTGTTCGGGCTGCACCAAGGGCAGCAGAAAAAGGAACAATTGCAAAAACAGAACGCCGAACTTAAAAAACAAATTGCACAGATAAATACGGATTTAGCTAAAACAAGAAGCGAGTCCAAACTTTCCATAGCCTATCTTACCAGCGTTAATCAAAAGCTGGTTTTAAGAGAAAAAGTCTACAATAATACTCAGAAAGAAAAGAGATTTATTGAAGATGATATTTATCTTCGTCAGCT
Source organism: Chryseobacterium artocarpi (assembly GCF_001684975.1). GTDB lineage: Bacteria > Bacteroidota > Bacteroidia > Flavobacteriales > Weeksellaceae > Chryseobacterium > Chryseobacterium artocarpi. The sequence goes on from NZ_MAYH01000002.1 coordinate 96,495, forward strand.
TGAGATCAATCGCCAGAATAAAGAATTGGCGGTTCTCAGAAAAAATTATGCTGAAGTTTTGGTAAACGCTTATAAAAATAAAGGGGTACAGAATAAAGTAACCTTCATTCTTTCTTCAAAAAATCTGGGCGAGGCAATACGAAGAGTACAATACCTAAAGCAATACTCAGACTATCAGGATAAAAAAGCGGCTGAAATATCTGATGCAGCTAATCAAATCAAAAAATCAATTACTCAAAAACAAAACTCTGTAAAAGAGAAAGAAAACCTTCTGCTAAATCAACAAAAGGATTTAGCAACTATAAATGCGGAAAGAGCTCAAAAAGAGCAATTGGTAGCTGATTTTAAAAAGAATGAATCCAAGCTTACTGCCGAACTGAAACAAAAACAGGTTCAATCCAAAGCTCTTGAGGGACAGATCAGAGCCATTATTGCTGAAGAAATCAGAATAGCAAAAGCTGAAGAAGAAGCAAGAAAAAAAGCAGAAGCAGAAAAAATACGTTTAGCTAAACTAGCTGCAGAAAGAGAAAAAGCAAGAATTGAAGCTGAAGCAAAAGCAAGAGCTGAAGCACTTGAAAGAGAAAGAAGAATAGCTGAAGCTGAAGCAAAAAGAGCAGCAGAACTTGCTGCAAAAAGAGCTGAAGAAGAAAGAAAACGTAATGAAGAAGCCGCAAGAGCTGAAGCCAATGCAAGAGACGAAGCAAGAAAAGTTGCAGCGAAAAAAGCTTCTGATGAAGCAGCAGCCAATGCAAAAGCAGCAGCAGATAAATTAGCAGCAGCCAGAGCAGCTGAAGCAGCCCTTGCGAAAAGAAAAGAAGAAGAGAAAAAAGCTGCAGAATCGAAAGCTATGACAAGCTATGGCGTAACTACAGCTGCCGGAAGCAGCTTTGCCGATAACAGAGGAAGGCTTGGTTATCCAGCAGACAGAGCCGGACAGATCACTCACCGCTTCGGAAGACAACCACACCCGGTTTTCAAAAATATTACAGAAGAAAATAACGGTATTAAAATTTCTGTTCCATCCGGAACCCGCGCAAAATCGGTATATCCGGGATCGGTATCTTCTGTATTAGCAAATAATGACGGAACCAAAACGGTGATCATTAAACACGGAAGCTATTTTACTATTTATTCCAACTTAGGAAGTGTAAGTGTTTCCAAAGGACAGCAGGTTTCTTCAGGAACTCCTGTAGGAACTGTAGCTCAGGATTTTGATGGTGCTTATACCCTTGATTTCCAAGTATGGAACGGAAGTACACCAGTTGATCCACTAGGTTGGATTTCATATTAAAAAAAGTGTAACTTTGCAAAAATTTTAAGAGATGAATACACTAACAATACTTGCCTTATCTTGGCAACATATCCTTATCGTAGCAATACTTTTAGTATTACTTTTTGGAGGAAAGAAAATTCCGGAATTAATGAGAGGAGTAGGTTCAGGAATCAAAGAATTTAAAGATGCGGTGAAAGAAGAAGACAAGCCAGGTTCTGAAAACAAATCGTCTTCTACAACAAACAATAATTCTTCCAGCAACTAAAATTCCTTAGAATTAATGAAATTTACTGAGACTGCATGGAAAGTCTTCAATCAATCTATTGAAGACTATCACGTGTCTGATGACGTTAACACTCTAATTAATAACCCGTTCGAAAAAGATAGTTTGGAACGGATTTTGTATGCAAAGAACTGGATTGATACCGTTCAATGGCATTTAGAAGATATTATTAGAGATGAAAATATCGATCCGGTTGAAGCTCTTCAATTAAAGAGAACAATAGACGCCTCCAATCAGAAAAGAACTGATCTGGTAGAATATATTGACAGCTGGTTCCTTAATAAGTTTGAAAATATAACTCCTCAACCTGATGCAAAGATAAACACGGAAACTCCCGCTTGGGCAGTAGACAGATTATCTATTCTCGCATTAAAGGTCTATCATATGTCATTAGAAGCCAATAGAGAATCCGCTTCTGAAGAACACAGAAATAACTGCCAGGCTAAACTGGATGTTCTGCTTACTCAGAAGGAAGATCTATCAACTTCTATAAATCAGTTACTTGCTGATATTGAGAACGGTAACGTTAAGATGAAGGTATACAAACAAATGAAAATGTATAACGATGAAAGTCTTAACCCAATCCTTTATCAAAAAGGGCAACAGAAATGAAAAGACTAGTTTTTTTTGGAGTATTAATAATATTAACATCTTCCTGCGCAACGGAGAAGCTTAACCTTTCTCCGCTGTCAAATAACTTTTACAGCGATACAAAAGGATCTGATTCTGATAGAGGCTCAAAGAAGAGTTTTAATATCAATATCAAGGAAAACGTAAACGCTTCTGAAATTTCAAATATCATATCAACTTTTCCAAAGTTTAAGAACAATGGGCTGAATGATGAGATTACAAGTTTGAAATACAGTCTTCAGAATTATTTATATGCTATAGATGCTAATAATTCTGCAGGTAAAAGCAGAGCATTAAAAAGCTTCGAAAAATCATACAGAAAAATTCAAAAGCAAAGACAAAGTCTAGAGAAGGATGATGATGAAGTTCTAAACAGATATTTAGTCCGTTTAAAAACCAATATCTCTGTTATCGAAGATGCTTTACCAGGAAGTTAAAAACTAATTGAATTATCAATGATTAAAATTCAGGCGGAAGCCAATGTTCCTACCGAGCACGGTACTTTCCGAATGATCGCTTTCTCCGAAAATGTAAACGATTGGATGCCTCACATGGCTATCATTGCTGAAAATACGGATTTTTCCAAACCAGTAAATGTTCGTTTTCATTCAGAATGTATTACAGGAGAAGTTTTCCATTCAAAAAAATGTGAATGTGGTCAGCAACTAGATGCTGCTATGAAATATATTCATGAGAACGGAGGTATCATCATATATCTTCGTCAGGAAGGTAGAAACATCGGTATCATCAATAAGCTAAAGGCTTATTCATTACAGGAAAAAGGACTTGATACAGTACAGGCAAACCTTGAATTAGGACTTCCTGCAGATGACAGAAATTTTGGAGTAGCTATTGAAATTCTTAATTTATTAGATGTAAAAGATATCAACCTCCTTACCAATAATCCTGAAAAGGTAAAATATGTGGTAGACAGTAATGTTCATCTGAACTCCAGAGTTCCTTTACAAATCCCGGCTAATGAGATAAGCAAAGGCTACTTAAAAACTAAAAAAGATTTCTTTGGACATCTACTCGATGACAATGATAAGTAAATAAAATAAAAGCTTCAGAATATCTGAAGCTTTTTTATTGTAGCATATTTTAAGATTCTCTATACACATTTGTTATTCTAACTTGGATTTTATATAAGTCAATAGAGTTGTGATGAAATATAGCACTCAATTTCTGCTAATACCTCTCTTTTTATATAAGTATATCAGATTAATATTACTTATAACTCTCCTTTAATTATAAATCAAAAGCCCCGGAAGATTTCTCCCGGGACTTTTTTAATTATAAAAAACTGAAAAGATATTTCTTGATTAATTAACGTTTACCGTTTTAACCTTACTTTCGTCAAGGTTATAATATTTAACAACAGCATTGTAATCGTTGTAATCTACATCCGCTTTAACTTTTGCTGTATTTTTACCAACTACTTTACCTGCATTAGCATATACTAATACAATTCTAAAAGTCTGATTATTTAAATAGGTGCCAGCTTCTGAAGAAGATAATGTACCCGGAGCCTCTCCTTCTGTATAAATTTCTACTTTTTCTCTATTAAATAAGAAATTATACCCAAACTCTCTATTGTTAATCAATTTATAATTTTTAGGAATTAACTGCCATGCATTACTTGCATTAGGATCTTTCCTATAAACTAGTACAACATCAGTATTCTGAAGGTTTAGTAACTCAACATGTGAATAACTATTTGAACTGTTCAAACTCACATTTACGTCTTTCATTTCAGGAAGTGTATCACTATCCTGACCAGGATTTACAACTACTGGATCATCGTTACTATTATCACAACTATATGTAAGAAATCCGACACCGGCTAATAATATAAGTGGAAGAATTTTTTTCATTTTTATAAAAGTTTAGTTATTATTTATATTGCGTATTCAAATCATATACCAAAAATTTCAAAAACTTTGTTTTCGTCAATTTTTTTAATTGTATTTTTGTTCTTATTCAAAAAGTCATGAAGAAATTATTATATACTTCAATCTTTATTGCTGCATTGATAAGTCCTAAGATCAATGCCCAGTATCAACCTAAAAACACTTCTAAGGAAGATCTCAAAAAAGCTCAGGAATGGGTAGATAATACCTATAAAAATCTATCTCAGGATGAAAAGCTGGGACAATTGTTTATTGTTGCACTTTATACCAATAAAGGAGAAGACTATATCAATCAGGTAAGGAATATTGTTACCAACGATAAAATTGGTGGTTTAATCTTAATGCAGGATGATGCTGCTAAAGAAATCAATCTGGTTAATGAATTTCAACAGACTTCTAAAATTCCGTTAATGATCGGGATGGATGCAGAATGGGGATTATTCCAAAGAATTGCCAGAGCACACAAATTTCCTTGGGCAATGACTCTTGGAGCTATTCAGGATAAAAGCCTTGTCTATCAAATGGCAGCAAAAATAGCAGAAGACTGCCACAGAATGGGCATCAATTGGGATTTTGCACCGGTGGTGGATGTTAATACTAATCCCAACAATCCTATTATTGGTAACAGAAGTTTTGGTTCTGAAGTAGATAATGTGATCAGCTCTGCTCTTTCCTATTCAAACGGTCTTCAGGATAATAATATATTAGCAGCCATTAAACATTTCCCTGGTCATGGTGATACCAGTACAGATTCGCATCTTGATCTTCCGGTAGTTTCTCACAATATGGAAAGACTGAGTTCAATAGAACTGGCTCCGTTCAAAGCTTTGATGAGCGAAGGAGTCGGAGGAGTAATGGTCGCGCATCTATATGTTCCCACGCTGGAATCGGGAAAAGGAATTCCTGCTTCTGTTTCTAAAAATATTATTACCGGCTTATTGAAAGGCAAATTAGGCTATAAAGGTCTAATCATTACTGATGCCTTAAATATGGGAGCAGTTGCCAATAAGTATAAGCCTGGTGAACTGGACGCTCTAGCATTTAAGGCAGGTAATGACATTATGCTTTTCTCTCAGGGTGTTTCTGAAGGGAAGAAATTGATCCAAAAAGCAATAGATAACAAAGAAATTCCACAATCCAGAGTGGATGAAAGTGTAAAGAAAATTTTATTAACAAAATATTTCTTAGGACTTACAAAATATACTCCAAAGAATCCGGAAAACATCAATGCTGATCTTGATAACAGTTCTCACACAACATTGGTTCAAAACCTTTATGCCAACGCATTGACCTTAATAAAAGATGAAAAAAATCTACTCCCTATTTCAGGAAAACAGGTTTATTATATTCCTTTAGAAGAAGCACCTTATCAGACTTTTGCTAATAAAATGGGAGCCAATATTGTTATTAAAAAAGTTAATGAAATCAATAGTATTCCTACAGGATCTACAATAATAGTAGGTCTTCATAAAGATAATTCAACAGCTTATAAACCCTATAAAATTTCTGATGAATCTAAAAAAGTTCTTGCAGATCTAACGGCTAAAAAACAAAATATTATCCTTAATGTATTCGGAAGCGCTTATGCTCTAAAGGATCTTGATATCTCAAAAATCTCAACAGTTCTTGTTTCTTATGAAAATAATGAAGATTCAATGAATGCGACTGCAGATGCTTTATTAGGAAAAACAAAAATATGGGGAAGACTTCCTGTTTTAGTCAATGACCAGTTGAAAGCAGGAATGGGTATAGACCTTGACGCGACTGTTACTACAGAACAAAATAACACAACATCAAAACAAAAATAATCTAATGAAAATAGGCATACTTTGCTATCCAACATATGGAGGAAGCGGAATTGTAGCAACGGAACTGGGAATGTCTCTTGCCAATAAAGGATATGAAGTACACTTTATAAGTTCGGCACTTCCCGCAAGATTAGATATCACCAATCCGAATATTTTCTTTCACAGGGTAAATGTTCAGACCTACCCTCTTTTCCAGTATCAACCTTATGATATTGCGTTAAGCTCTATGATCTACAGAGTTGTCAATCTTTATAAACTTGATCTTTTACATGCCCATTATGCTATTCCTTATGCATATGCAGCCTTTACAGCTAAGCAAATGTTACAGGAAGATAATAATGATATTCCTTTGGTGACAACTTTGCATGGAACAGATATTACTCTTGTAGGACAGCATCCAAGTTATAAGCACGCTGTAGAATTTTCTATCAATAAATCTGACGCAATTACATCAGTTTCTGAAAGTCTGAAAAAGGATACTCTTCAGTTCTTTAATATCAAAAAAGAGATTCAGGTCATTACCAATTTTATTGATAATACCGAGTTTGATGACTGCACAGAATGCCAGAGAACACAGTTTGCCAATCCTGATGAGAAAATATTGATTCACGTATCAAATCTACGTCCTGTAAAGCGTGTGGATGAAGTACTTCAGATCTTTAAAAATGTAGAGAAAAAGGTAAAATCCAAGCTTATCATTATTGGTGAAGGTCCTGATATGGAAAAGGTAAATCAGTTCCTGGAAGAAAACCCGGATCTTATTTCAAAAATCCGTCTTTTGGGGAAAGTAAATGATCTTTACAAAATCCTGCAGCTTTCCGATGTATTTCTTCTTCCTTCCGAGCAGGAAAGTTTCGGATTGGCGGCATTAGAGGCTATGGCAGCTTACACACCGGTGATCAGTTCAAACGCAGGAGGAATTCCTGAAGTGAATATTCAGGGAGAAACAGGATATTTAGCCGAGATTGGAAATGTAGAAGCGATGAGCAACTATACAATCAAGCTATTGAGCAATGAAGAACTTTTAACCAAGATGAAAGAAAATGCGAAAGAACAGGCTATAAAATTCGATTTGAAAAACATTCTTCCTATTTATGAGAAAATGTATAGAACGACTATAGAAAATTTCAAAAAGGAGTTGACGAAAGTATAATATTTCTATTATATTTATCGTCACACTATGACGGAAAAACTACTTCAATATCTTTGGAACTATAAAGTTTTCAAATATTATGACTTCAAGGATATTGAAGGAAATTCCGTTGAAATCATACAATCCGGGAAATGGAATAAGGATGCTGGTCCTGATTTTCTGGATGCTAAAATTAAAATAAACGGCTTAGTTCTTGCCGGAAATATAGAACTTCATATCCGTTCTTCAGACTGGATCTTTCATAATCATTCTCAGGATCCCAACTATCAAAATATCATACTTCATGTGGTTTTTCTACATGATGCTGAAATCTCCGAATTTACAGATAAAAGAATTCCTACCTTAGAGCTGAAACATTATATTGATGAAGATATCATCAATAAGTATAAAAAATTTATCAATGAAAGTAAGTTCATTGCCTGTGAAGATATTTTTAATAAGGAAAAAATTCCGGTCAACTTTCATGAGGAAAATATTCTGAAAAAGTTAGAGGAAAAATCATTAGAGCTTGAACAGGCTTTAGAAGTTCATAAAAATAATTTTGAAGCCGTTTTATTTCACAGTTTTGCCTATTCCTTTGGATTAAAAGTGAATGCTCATATTTTTAAACAGATTGCAGAAAGTATTGATTATAGTATTGTGAATAAAATACGTCAGAATCCTTTTCAGCTTGAAGCTTTACTGTTTGGCATTTCAGGATGGCTAGATAAGGCAGAAGATGAACAGATGAAAATATGGAAAAGAGAGTTTGAGTTCCTCAAAGCCAAATTCAAGATTTCAGATTTAAAATTTTACCCTAAATTTTTAAGACTCAGACCTCCTAATTTTTCCACAATCCGTCTTTCTCAGCTTGCTAATCTTTATTACCAACATCAGAATTTATTTTCAAAAATAATGACGGCTAAAAACGTTGAAGAATTATATGATATTTTTAAACCTGTAAAAGCATCTGAATATTGGGATTCTCATTTTAATTTCGGAACGGTTTCAAAACTTCAGTCTAAAACTTTAAGTAAAGATTTTACAAACCTCATCATTCTTAATACTGTTCTTCCTTTGAAGTATACCTATCATAAGTATCATAATGAGGAAATTACAGATCAGATTATGGAGTTTTATAGAAATATTTCGGCCGAAAAAAATTCACTTGTTCAAGGATGGAAAAATCTTGGTGTGTCTATATCCGATGCTATGGAAAGCCAGAGTCTTATTTATCACTATAAAAATTTATGTGACGAAAAAAATTGCTTAACTTGCAGTATTGGATTTAAACTTTTAAAAGAATCTTGAAATGCTAAGTAATATTCGTCATAAAATGGAAAGAGAATGGTTTGGTGTTCTGACGAGAACGGGAGCTAAGCTTGGAATTCCTGTATCCAAATTGAGAATCTTCTTTATCTATTCTACCTTTGCTACAGCGGGATTTTTCTTCCTGATCTATCTTGGTTTGGCATTTACTTTGTGGATTAAAGATATTTTTATCACAAGAAGACCAAGTGTCTTTGATTTATAATTATGGAATTTTTACCGATTACTTCAGCTGGAGATCATAGAGTACAGGAAATCTATGCTTCATATACGACAACTTTTCCTGTAGATGAACAGAGAGATAAGAAACAGTTTACAGATTTATTTTCAACTCCACAGGCAAAAATTATGTCTGTAGTACATGAGTCTGAAGCTGTAGGCTATCTTATTTTATGGAAATTAAGCTCCTTTGTTTTTGTGGAACATTTTGAAGTTTTTGAGGCTTTCAGAAGTAAAAAACTAGGATCACAGATCATGGGACATCTATTGGAAACCTATCCTAAAATAATCCTGGAAATAGAGCCTGAGGATTTGAATGAAGACGCTAAAAGACGTTATTCTTTCTATCAAAGAAACAGTTTTGAACTGATTGATACCACATATGTACAGCCTAGTTATGGTGAAGGAAAAAAATCGCTGAACCTATGGCTATTGGCAAATTACACACCTGATAATGTGGAGGAACTTAAAAGCGAAATTTGCAATACGGTTTATCCTTAATATAAAACGCCGGAAAATTTCCGGCGTTATTTTTTTGTTGAAATAAGTTATATATTTTAATTTACTTCATATTCCAGTTTTATTGTGATACTCGCTTCTTTTTCTTTAGAAGAAGTATTGAATGTTCCACCATAAGAATAATCTTCATTTGAATTCGGAGCCGTAATCTGGATAACTCCCATAGTTGCTTTTTTCAGATTCCCGAGACTGCTACCTGAGTTCTCTGCAATTTTTTCTGCACGTTCTTTAGCATCTTTTGTAGCACTCGCAATCATTTCCTGTTTTACGGTGGCTAATTTTGTGTAAAAATAAGATGGTGAAGAGGACGTAAATTCAATTCCGCGGTTGATGATCTCAGTAATATTTCTGGAAAGGTTTTCAATTTTTCCTACTTCTTTACTTTCAATAGAAACGGTTTGGGTAAGGTTGTAACCGGAAAATTCTCCCTGTACATAATTTCCGTTGGTATCATTATAACTTCTGAACTGTTTCTGAATATCCACGGAAGAAAAAACAATTTCACTTTGTTTTATTCCTTTTGAAAGGAGATAATCGTTAATCACTTTTCTGTCCTGTGCAAGTTCATCATAAGCTGATTTCAGATCAAAATTATTTTTGGAAAAGCTTCCGGACCATGTAATCAGATCGGAAATAAACTGCTTTGTTCCCAAGCCTGTTACTGATATTGTATTTTCAGATTTATTTCTGTTTTTAATAGCATTTCCTAAAAAGCCAAGTCCAAGTACAAAACCTAAGGCTCCTACAGCAACTGCGATAATATTTTTATTCATAAAATTTTGGATTGTGTTTGATTATGAGAATATTGTATCAATTTCCATTCCAATATTTTAAGATTTTCTTAACATTATTAAATGAAAGAAACTTTATTTACCTATGGCTGCTTTTCAGTCTTTCAAGGAAAAGTGGTACAGTTTCTTCCATTCTAAGCATCACTCCGGATAGGTTTCTTGCTTTTACATAGGTTCGAACCTGAGGTTTTATTAAAAATGAGAATTCTATAAACTCAGAAATTTTATCTGCCGGAATTCCAGCCTGAATAAAATAATCATTGCTGATTCTATTTCGAACCCAGGCAATATGCTCCTGAAGATCATCATATCGGTATTGTCTTTTCTGTTTTCTTGCTTTACCGCTAACCAGATCATATACTCCTTGTACATTCAGATTTCCAAGAAGTATAGGCAAAAGTACACTCTTCACTTCTGCCGGTTTTTCTCTCATTTTACCAACAGGCTGCGGAAGTCCTACTGCTTGTCTCACCTGTTCTCCTTTATCTACCTTGGCGACAATTCTGGAATCCTGTTCAAGATCACCAGTAAGTTTTTTGACAATTTTCACTTCACCTACATCCTTTGGAATCTGATACAGAGTTATCAACAATTGTGGATTACTACCATCCGTAAGAACTCTTTTGGATACTCTTCTAAAGTCTTCTTTTACAAACCTAAGTTCATCACCGGGATTTGCTTCAATAGAAAACATTCCCTCTGAATTAGAGTATATTTTTTTATCACTAGAAATATTAACAATAGTTACAGCACTCAAGCTTTCTCCGCTATCATCAATAATTTTCCCGGTTACTGTCTGTTGGGATAATAAAAGATTACTGAACAGCACAATAAGGAAAGGAAAAAGTTTTTTCCCATGTACTCTTATATTTCTGAATGTATTGCCCAATCCTATTCTTTGAATCTTAAAAATACGAATATTAATCTTTATTCGGCGTTAACTTATGTGTTTTACTATATTCTGCAAAGACCTTTTTCAGTTCGAACTCTAAAGCTGCTTTACTAAAATCTTTTCTGTACTTTTTAGATAATTCCTGCGCGTCTTCAGCATAATATAAAAATGCATCAATCTGTTCCTCTTCCATTTCATATTTTCTTAGAAAGGTTAAATCCACTTCGTTTTTAAGCCTTGTCATAAAAACTTGATACTCGCCATATGTAGCCTTTGTGATTTTTGGTTTAGTGGCTTTATTGAATAATCCTATAGCTGCTCCTATCACTTTTAAAACATCTGCTTGTCCGGCATTGAAATCATGTCCACTAAAAGTTTTTGAAATGGTATTTTTAGGTATTGGCTCATTCAAAGGTCTTTTTAAATATTCATCCATATCAGACTTTAAAGCTTTCAATTTTTTAGATTCATTGAAACGCTTACTGTCATTTTCGAGATTTCCGGTGGGTTTAAAAGCTACTTTTACTTCCGGAATTTCAATTTCTTCTCTTTTAAGAATGATCAATAAAGAAATATTAAAATCATCTTTTGAAATTTTTTTAACTGATCTGAAATATCCGTCTTTTACGAATCTTATCTCATCATTTTCTGTAGCATCAATTGTAAATCTCCCGGAGGTATCGCTCAATGTATTGGTCTGTTTTGAAATGTTCACAATCAATACAGGATTAATATTTACATTGCTGTTATCGGTAACAATTCCTGCAATTTTTTGTTGTGAAAATACTGTACCGGATACTAAAAGCATAGCCGTATACAAACTTGGTTTGGTTATAGTTTTCATGGGTTATTTTTGCGTCTTCGGTGCTCGATATGATGAAATTCGTGTGAGTACAAAACGTTGAAATCTATTGAGATCGGCATCACTGCAAAATCCGTATTTTAAAATCTTTTTTCTTTCAAATCCACCTGCCAAAACATAAGAAATAAAATGATCAATGAGTGGCTTTTCTATTTTAAGGTTGGTAAAATATTCTTCACCCAAACTAGCTTTGATATACTTCATCAGATCAATATCATCCCATTTATCTTTGACACTTCCAACAACAAAACCTTCTCCTTTAGGCTGTACAAACTCTCCTGGTTTCGCAGCCAATATTCTAGGGTCGGACTTCTGGGAAATATATTGGCTTATCTCTGCATTTAGCTTTAAAACTTTTTTCGGTCTGTTATAATTCTTTGAATCAATTTTCAGATTTCCGGTGATTCCTTGCTTTACTTCTACTTCTGGAATTTCAATAATAGTTCGCACAAGATCAATATTCATGGGAGATTGGGAATCTTGCTGAGAAACTTTTCTACTTAGTCTTTCATAGCCTGCCTTTACAAAACGAAGTTCATCTCCAGCCCTTCCTGAAATCATAAAATGTCCGTCCCTATTTGACAATACCAATTCATCTGTTCGGATATTGATCACATTTACATCTTGTATTTCAGAACCTTCAGAAGTAATCCTCCCGAAAATATAACTTTGCGCTTTTACCTGAAGAAAAAGAAGAAGAGATAAAATAAAGAATAGTTTTAGTTTCACGGGCTGTTTTTATAAAGCAAAGCTAAAATTATTTTTAAATTATCCGATAAGTTTAACCTCACTTAACGCCTTTTAATATTTCTTTTCGCTTTTTGACACGAAAACTGTTAAATAGCCGGATCGAATTGTTAAAGTTTCTTTTAAATTTTAGCTAACTTGCAGTCTCAATTCTCTTTTTACAATGCAAAATTCTTATACAGTCATCAATGCTTCAGCCGGATCTGGGAAAACTTATGCCCTGGTTCAGAGACTCCTGATGATCTGTCTCCGTTATCCGAATCAACAGCAATCGATAAGGAATATTCTCGCGTTGACGTTCACCAATAAGGCAGCCAACGAGATGAAGGAGAGAATTTTGTCCTGGCTTGGAAATTTTGCCGCCGGCAATTATGCTGAGAATGCTGATCTTAAAAATATTCAGAAAGCCTTCGAGGAACAAGGTCTGAAAATTACCATTGACGAACTGCATAAACGATCTAAAAAGTTACTGGATCACATTCTGCACAATTATTCTACATTGAATATCGGAACAATTGACCGTTTTAATTCAAGGCTGGTAAGAAGTTTTTCTTATGAACTGGGATTAGCAAAAAACTTTAATCTCGAAATTGAAGCGGAACCTTATTTAATTGAAGCAGTAGATAAAATGCTGGATCAAATTGGTGAGAATGAAACGATCTCCAATTCTTTTATGGATTATGTGGATTACAGCCTTGAGAATAATGAAAGGATTAATCTTAACAAAAATCTATATGATTCTGCAAAAGAGTTTGTAAAAGATATTCACTATGAACATCTGAAAAACAACGAAAGTTTTGATGATGCCAATTATGAAGATATAAAGAATACGCTCCGTAAAGAGATTATCCTGAATAAAAAACAATCTGTCGAACTTGCAGCAGCAGCTATTGATTTATTCAAATCCAGAAATATTGAGATTGAAGATTTTGCGCAAGGAAAAAACGGAATCGGGGGATTCTTTACAAAAGTTATAGACTTTTATCAACAGAAAAGAGCGGGATTCCCTTTTCCTACTACACAGGAAGAGTCTGTGATTAATAATTACAGAAAGGGAGCTTCTTCAAAATCAAAGCATAAGGAAGCTGATATTTTAGAAATTCTTGATCAGCTTATTGAATGCAGAATGAGATTGATTCTCCTGTATATTGAAACGCAGAAGAAAGAAAAAGTTTTATCTGCTTTGCTGCCTTTAAAGGTTAATAAAGATATTCAGGATGAGCTTAAAAAGATTGAGGAAGAAAATGATCTTGTTTTACTTTCAAAATTTAATATTCTGATCAATGAGAATCTTAAAAACGAGCCTTCAGCCTTTATTTATGAGAAAGTAGGTTCACAGTTTCAGCATTATTTCTTTGATGAGTTTCAGGATACTTCAGAGCTTCAATGGCAGAATTTTGTTCCATTGAGAGATCACAGTGTTTCATCTGAAAACACTTCATTTACCTTGGTAGGTGACCCAAAGCAAAGTATTTACAGATTCCGAGGTGGAGAAAGTAAGCTGATGTTGGATATTATCAATAAAAAGGAATTTTCACCTAAAGAAGCAGATCTTCTAGTTTTAAAAGACAACTGGCGAAGTGCAAGGAATATTGTCCAATTTAATAATGAATTGTACCAATATCATTCTGAAGGTCTTGAAGAAGAACATAAGAATATTTTTGGTACAGATGCGGAACAAAGTTCTAAGTCAAAAATTGACGGAAGAGTAAAAGTAAATTTGATAGAAAACCTTACAAACGAAGAGTTTTATGATGATACTTCAGAGAGTATGCGAAAGGATATTCAGGAGTGCCTGAACAACGGCTTTAAGTTTTCTGATATTACCATTCTGTGTCGTGGAAATTTTGATATTTTCAGTTATTCACAAAAGCTGGGTAATTTAAAAGTAAATTACAATGGCGATGAAACCAATATCAAAACTATTTCTGATAAAGGTCTTACGCTTGAACTATCCAATACACTGAAGGCTGTAATTGAATTTCTACGATGGGAGATCAATCCTAAAAACAGAACCTGTCTGATTATGATGATGTATCATCTGAATACACTCGGGAAGGTTCATATGACAGATTTTACGCTTGATATGCTGGAAATACTGGGTATTGAAAGTCATGACGAAATTCTTCAGTTTATTCAGCAGAAATATTCTTTACAACTTAAGCAGGATAATTTCCCTAGGTTTAATCTTTATAATTTTATTGAATATTACATCAATGAATTTTCTGTAGAAAATAAAGAAACCGACTTCCTTCTGAACTTTCTGGAAATGCTTTTCAATTTTACTCAAAATGCCGGGGTAAGTACAAAAGAGTTTTTAAAATATTGGGATGAAGAAGCTTCTTCATATACAATTCAGGCTTCGGAAAACATTGATGCTATTCAGATTATGACGATCCATAAGTCTAAAGGATTAGAGTTCCCAATTGTTTTTATTCCCATGATCAATAAAAACCGAGACAGTGAGTTTACAAACTGGTTTGAGACTAGTGAAAGTGCTGCATTAAAATCAGTAAATATAAATCAGTTCAGTAAAAACCTTGAGGTTTATGACGAACAAATACAATCCTTTAACAAGAAAAATTCTTATAAAAATCTGATTGACAGGTTATGTCTACAATATGTAGCCACCACAAGACCTGTTGAACAGCTGTTTTTCTATCTTCAAAAGCCAAATAAAACGTCTAATAATCTGGAACTTTTAGAATTTATTCAAACAAAAAATACGGAGAATGCTGATGAATTTGATCTTTATGAAGTGAATCCTGAGATGTTAAAGAAACATTCAAAAACCAAAAGTTCATCTTTTAAAACACAGAATATTCAGAATTTGAAAAATGTGAATGAAAAGACAACTTCTATTAAAATTGCCACTCCTTCCAAAAATTACCAGGTTCGTAATGAGAAAGTAAGGATTGGACTTTTCGTCCACGAACTTTTATCAAAGATCAATACTGAGAAAGATATTAACAAAGTATTGGAAGGTTATGCACTGGAAGGACAGATTACTATTGAAGAGAAGAATGAAATTCAGGCAACTTTGCAGGAGATCATAAAAAAGTATGCGGAATTTTTTGATGAGAAATGGGAGGTAATCAATGAAAAAGATATCATGATTTCTGAAAATGGAGAAAGTCATATTTCAAGACCAGACCGTATTCTAAAAAGCGAAGATGGTTATATTATTGTTGATTTTAAAACCGGTGAACCGAAAGAGAAAGATGAGTTACAAGTACAGGGATATAAGAATATTCTGAAAAGGCTTGGTAAAAATGTTATAAAAACACAAATCATTTACCTTTAAAGCCTAATACTTTATATTTCTAAAAAATATCATATAATTAAGATAAAAAACATCTAAAATAGAAAAGGTTTGATTATTTTTATTCACATTACAATCTAATCAATTATGTACTTGAACGGATAAAAATTCAAGTTAGAAAGTTTACAACAATTTTCTAAGTAACTAAAAACCCATGAAAATATATTTAATCTCTTTTCTCATAAGTATCATCACCATGACTATGTCAGGAGTTGTCGTATTTAATATTCTAGATTATATAGATCCGCCGGTAACGAAAGAAGGTTTTCGATATATGCCTGCGGAAAATCTTTTAAAGTCTTTTTTTTCCAGCTGTATCATTGGAGCGGTTGTTTTTATTTTAGCTATCAGAATACAAAGGCAAAGACGGAATAAATAAATTTTATGCTTGAAAATTTTATCTTTAAAAACTGGAAGGCATTATTTCATTTTCAATGGATCAGCTTTAGCCTCTTCATTGTCTTAACTATTATCTATTATTGGGATAAAACGGCACATATTTACTTTAATCGGAATCCTGATATCATCAATTTTCAAAGTATATTTTCGTTGCTCATGACCTATCTTTTTATTTCCTTTCTTTTCATTACCATATTATATCCGATATTATTTCTGCTACAAGCTTATTATATCCGGAAAAAAGAAATGGCTAGCAAAAAATTAATTTTCCTGCTTGCTTTGTATCTATTATCCATGGTTTCACTCTTTTCACTGTATACTATTAATAATAGTCATTCTATACAAACCGTTTTGTAATAGCAAAAACATTAAACTAAAAATATAGATTAAAAATAAACTTCTAAAAATCAAAAACCTACAACAAATTAATGATAAATTTGTGCAAAGCTGAACTAGCTGTTTATTCTGCTTTAAATTGGATTAAAGCTCACTTCTATTGAATATTAAATCACTTATAAAAAAACCGCTATTCTATAGAACAGCGGTTTCTTATTGTTTAAAACTTTTTAAATTTTTAAGCAGTTGTATCAGGAGTAAATACTCTTTGAGATAATTCCTGGTCAAAAAGATATAATGCAGATGGATTATCGCATACCATTTTGATCTTGGTTACGTACTGAGAAGCACTTGCCTCTTCTTCTACCTGTTCGTTGATGAACCATTGAAGGAACGATGTTGTTGCAAAATCTCCTTCTTCATTAGCATTTTTTACAATATTAAAAATACTTTTAGTAACTACTTTCTCATGTGCCAATGCTTTTTCAAAAATATCCGTTGCACTTTCGAACTCATGTGGAGGTTTTGGAATTTCTCCGATGATGATTTCTCCACCTACGTCATTCAGATAATCAAACATTTTATCTGCATGCATTAATTCTTCTTTGCTTTGTACTCTGAAGTAGTTGGCAATTCCGTCCAGGTCTTTCCCTGAAAACCATGCAGACATTGAAAGATAATATTGAGCGGCGTATTGTTCGTGAGAAATTTGTTCGTTAATTAATTTTGCAATTTTTTCGCTAACCATAAGTATTAAATTTATATTCAAAAATAGGGAATAAATGCCCGAAATCAAAAGTTTTACGGAAAATTAATACAGAAAGGATGGAAAAAAATCCATCCTTTACACATTAAAAAATCAAAATTATGAACTGTTATTTTGCTTCCGGAGCAGCAGTATTCATAGGCTTTTTCATCATTCTTCTATCCTTCATTGCTATTCTTTTCTGTTCCATTTTAGCTTGTCTGTCTGCCTGCCATTTATCATATTGTTCAGGAGTAAGAATCTTCTTCATGTCAGCATCCATCTGTGCTCTTTTAGCCTTCATTTCTTCCATTTTGGCTTGTCTTACTTCTTTATTTTTTTCAAAATCAGCTTTCATTTCAGCTTTTCTTTTTTCATGTAATGCCTTTACCTGAGCAACTTGTGATTGATTAAGATTAAGATCTTTCTGTATCTGCGCCATATGCTCCTGCTCTTTTTGCTGCATTTTCTGTTTCATTTCTGCTTTTCTCGCTTCTTTGTCTTGTGGAGTTGTCTGTTGTGCCATTGCAAAACTTCCCATACCGATAAATGCTATTGCTAAAACTAATTTTTTCATCTCTTTAAAATTTAATTAATTGTTATTATATCTTTTTGATTAATCAAAAAACTATAAGTTAAATTAACAAATTCATAAATAATGTTAATTTTTAATAAAAATAAATCAAAATAAAAGCAAAAAAAAGGACAGATTATAAAAACCTGTCCTTCACACCACTTAAATATAATATATGAAAATTAATTCCTTACTAAGCTTCCTCTAAAACCGCCACCATTACTTCGATTTTGGCTTGGAGCTGGACTTTCAGATCTTTGTTGTCTGAAACCACCACTATTTCCATTTCTGAATCCGCTGTTATTTTCTCTTGCAGGCGTTGATTCTCTCTTTACCTCATTATTGTTTCTAAATCCGCCACCATTACTATTTCTGAAACCGCCATTATTATTTGGGTTTGTTCTGAATCCATTATTATTATCCGAATTTCGTCTAAATCCTTCTGAGTTATTTCTGAAACCTCCATTGTTATTTTCTCCACGGAAGCCACCATTTGAATTCCCTGAGTTTCTGAAACCATTATTCGGTCTGCTTGTATTTCTGAAAATTTCAAAAGTAGGATTATCCGCTCTTCTATATCTTGATCTGTCTATTCTGTAGATATTGATATTTACATTTCTATATCTTGGCATTACAGAATATCTTGGTCCATAATAGGTTCTTCTGTAATCCTGGAAATATACTATAGGACTTCTTCCTCTG
This sequence comes from Chryseobacterium artocarpi, assembly GCF_001684975.1. GTDB lineage: Bacteria > Bacteroidota > Bacteroidia > Flavobacteriales > Weeksellaceae > Chryseobacterium > Chryseobacterium artocarpi. Next base: position 114,968 of record NZ_MAYH01000002.1, read on the forward strand.
TAATAATTATTCTGAAATACAACAAATACTCTTGGTCCCATGATTCTTTCCAACGCATAAAATCTATCATAATACCATCTGTCCGGATTATATCGATAGAAATTATCCCAGGCAGTAAAACTTGCATAAAGATTATTCAATCTCATAATCTGATCCACCTGCCAACGGTTTAATCTATTTTGAATAAAGAAACCATTCCAGTCTATATTAATGATACTACTTCTATAGTCGTTATAATAACTTTGATAATAATCCCCTGGATAATAATCCTGTGGATAATTGTAATAATAATCATCAGGGAAATAATTCCGGTCATCTTCATCGCCATAATAACCATCACCATTCTGATAATAACCATCATCACCCCAACCGTTATTCGGATACTGCTGAGCGGACGTCAAAACGCCTAACCCAAAAGCCAATCCTAAAAATATTTTTTTCATCCTTACAGTCGTTAATTGGTTAATATATAGCAGAATATCTTTATTCTATCTTTTTGATACAAATAAAAAAAAGAAGTTAAATCCTGAGATTAAACTTCTTTTAAAATATTATTAACTTATTGATAATCAAGTGTTAAATTTACAACCTTCCACTATCTTTAATCCAATGAGCTATTTTTTCGTTAAATACTTTTTGCTCTTTTAGATCCTCTAGTTTCAAATGCATTCTATAACGCCAGTAATGAGGGAAAACAGCCGGATTATTGATCCTTTCATTATCCATTTTACTGTTAGTAAGCCTTTCATCTGTTGCCAGAAACTCCTGAATAGGGAAAATTGCCAACATTGACTCATTATAAAGATGTTGCTTCATAATAATCTCTGCCAAATATGGTGTCAATTCTTGAGGGGCTTTTCCATATTGAATCAATTGTTGATTAAAATACTTTTGTGTCAAAGCGGGATCTTCTTTCCACCATTGTCTTAATGTAGAGCTGTCATGAGACGAAGCTGTAACTACATTCATATAATTTGCATTACGAGGATCATAGAAAGGAATATTTTCCGCTGGCATACGTTGAACTTTAAGCGCGATGATTGCCAATTCATCCATAACAACAGGTACGCATGCAGGAACCATTCCCAAATCTTCACCACAAATCAGCATTTTAGTAGCATTCAGGATCACCGGAAGTTTTTCCATGGCTTTTTCATACCATAAATGATCTTGTCTTCTGAAGAAATAATCATGGTAAAGATCGTATATATTTTTCTGTTCAGCTTCCGGAAGATATTTATAGGATTCTGTACTATAAACATTGAACCTTGGATGATAAACAGTTTCTCCGTTTCTCTCTTCTGTTAAGAATAGTACATTAGCACAAAGTGAAACTAATTTCTCCTCAAAAAGACCAAGTGACTTTTTCTGGAAAGAATCTACCAGTTTTCGTTGGGTATTAAATTCTTCTTTAAATGAATACGTACCATCTTCATTACGATTCATAAATGCAATTGCTTTTTCGCTATCTCCGGCAAAATATTTCCATAATATCTCATTGTTGATAAATGGCTTACAATACCTGTCAAATTTAAACGGAATCTGCCATGCTTTAAATTCATCCAATACGATAGGAACAGCCGGATAAAAGTACCCTAAAATCCCTTGTACGGCAGATATAGGCATTCTCCAGATTCTAAAGAAACCTAATATGTGGTCTATCCTCATTGCATCAAAATATTGTTCCAATGCTTTAAACCTGTTTTTCCACCATCGATAGTCATCAGCTTTCATCGCTTCCCAATTATAAGTTGGGAACTCCCAGTTTTGTCCAAGTTCTGTAAACTGGTCTGGTGGTGCTCCAGCCTGAAAATCCATTCCGAATAATTCAGGTTCTGTCCAGGCTTCTACAGAATATCTATAGATCCCGATTGGTAAGTCTCCTTTTAAAGAAATTCCCAAACTATGAGTATAATCTACTGCATCTTTCAACTGTACATGAAGTTGATATTGCACCCAAGCATGAAGCATGGAAATATCATAATCTTTACTTTTTGTTGAAACGAATTGCAGAATCTTTCCTGCGATATATTTTTTGTGAGTTTTCCACTCGTTGAAATTTGGTGTTTTATACTTATCCCTCAATACACAGAATGCGGAATAAGGAACTAACCAATATTCATTATCCTTGATGAACTTTTTAAAATTTCTATCTTTATAAATCTTGTCTTTTTCTGCATAGAAAACAGCTTTCAGATACTTCCATTTACCTTCGATCATCTTTTCATAATCAATCAGATCAAGATTATTTAATGTCTCTTTTTCAGCCAGATACTCATTAACTAACTCTTTCGGTAAAGAAAAATCAAGCTTTTCAAGTGAAATATATTGTGGATGTAAAGCATAGACAGATACTGCAGCATAAGGATATGAATCCGTCCATGAATAATTAGCTGTAGTATCATTGATCGGAAGAATCTGAATAATCCCAAGGTTCGTTTCCTTCGTCCAATCTGCAAGCTTTTTAATATCTGTAAACTCTCCCACTCCAAATCCATCATCACTTCTTAAAGAGAATACAGGAACCGCAACTCCCGCATCATGATACATTTGGTAACCTTTAAATTTAAAATAATGATTGGATACAATCTGTAAAACATCTTCCTGCGGATTCGCAGCTGTAAATCTGTTTTCTCCCGTTTCTACATCAATTATTCTACCTTCTTTTTTATCGTAAATACAGTATTTAAATTGAATAAATTCATCCTCAGGAATATCAACAGATGTTTCCCAAACCCCAAAATCAGTCTGATACAAAGGAATAACTTTACCATAATCCCAGTTTCCCAGAGAGGCAGTACTTCCAAACAATACAATTCTCCAGTCACGATTATAGATAGGAGCTTCAATTCTGAATAAATGAGTATGCTTCTTTAATACAGTAGACTTTTCTGGTGTAAAATCGTGAAATTTGTTATAAAGAATTTTGTTGTTTAAATAGTTCTCAGGAAAATTTTTATTATTCCATTCATCAAAGATTACAAACTCTTTATAATTGTGAGGAAAATTAAGATGATGCGATACAAATTCGTCTCTTAAAATATTCCCTTTTTCATTCACCACCCGATATTGATAGGAAATGGACTTTGAAAAATAATCCACTTCGCATTTCCATAAACCGTTCTCTGCAGAAAACATAGTATGAATATGAGCCGAAGCTCCTTCCTCACTTATGACCAACTGTAGATTTTCTCCAGCCTTTACAATATATTCTACATTAAAGTATAGCTTCATCTATATTTTTTTATAAAAATAGTATTAAATATCGAAAAATAAAACTTCTTGAATATCAAATAATCATTAAAAAACCTTTTCAACACACTGAAAAGGTTTAATGATAAGTCAAATATTTTAGTATTTATTTCTTCACCGGATTATTCTGTTACCAGGATCTTCTTGTTTAACATTATTTTTCCGGATTCATCGGTTAAACTGACAATATATGCTCCTGTAATTAGTTCTTTAAGATGAACCTTTTGATCAATAGAATGATCATTAATTGATAAGCTATGAGACATTATATTTTTTCCTGAAAGATCATAAACATTAAGTTTAAGATTTCCTTTTATATTCTTATTATTGATGTGAACGTTGATATAATGTTCATCTACTCTTGTAGGATAAATATCTATAGTATTTGAGCTGCTTACGGAAGAAACTTTGTCATTAATAAAGTATTTGCTCGCAAGATCATAAATATGCAGGTTTTCGCTTTGTAATTGTTTTGCCTGTAAAGTTTCCAAATCTACCTCATATAAAGGAGATCCTTTGGCACTTGCTATTACAACTTTACCTTGTTCATTTACAGCAGATCCATTCACAGAATAACTCTCTGGAATACCCGCAATTTTACCAACATATTTTGCTCTTAATGTTTTAGGAGAAATTTTAAAAACATTTCCTGATGCAGCAAAAACATAAAAGTTATTTTCTACATCAGCAATCATATCTCCACCAAAGCCAGATTCCATTGTAGTAAAAGAATTCTTACCATTCGATGCATCATCTTTAATGATTCCCAAATCAGTTACGATATAAGATCCATTTTTTTTACTGATTTGTAAAAACTGAGTCCCAGCATTATTGATAGCATAGATATGACCATCAATGCCTGTAGCCATCCTCGTAATATGAGAATTGATATCGCAAGAAGAAACTCTCGCTACACTATTTTCAATCAATGTAATCTCTTTTGTTCTGGCATTTAACATATAAATATTAGATGAAAACATAGGCATATATATCAGATTATTGTTCGAAGAATCATAAGCTAATGCTGCCATTGTTACTGCCTGAGAATTGTTAAATGAATTTCGATCTTCAACAACAATTCCTCTTCTGGTCTGTGAATAGATTTTAGATGAAGAATCTGATGTAAAAATTTTTTCACCAGAAGTTCCATTAATGCCATCCAATACTCTGAAATCATTGAAATTAATACCAGAAGTTTCCTTTCCTGTAATAGCAAAAAAGTCTTGTTGTGCCTGAACGCCTACACTAAAGAGTAATAAAAATAAAGGGAATAAATGTTTTTTCATAGCATGTATATTTAAATCATAAACAATTTGTTATGACTAAGTTACACAATTTAAAAATTCAAAAAACAAAAAAAACTTAGATTTGAATTATATTTTTAAAGTTCAATCAAAAATATAATTTTTAGGAGCTATTTCCTGCTATCCACTTATACTCCTCGCACCTTACTTTCCAACACCCAAAGCATCCAGCTATCCAATGCAGCTGCGGGGTAGCCGTTACTATCAGGGCTAGGGAGGA
>NZ_MAYH01000003.1 GCF_001684975.1 Chryseobacterium artocarpi
TGAGATTTATTTAGTAAACGGGCTAAAGCCGGTTCTAGTGAATGGATTGTGGTTGGGCATATTTTATTTAAATACATAGGCATGGATTGCGCAGAGAAGTATAGATGTTTTAGGAATATTATATATAGGAATGGAAATAGGGAGCCGGAAACTTGGAGACATGTACAATAGCTTGAATCCTTCATAAAATGAATGGTTGACTTTATTATATATATAGAGAGGCGAAAGTGAAAGTATTGTTAGGATCACTACAGGATAACTAATACGGTAATGGATGCCTGATTGAAAGTAACGACTGCCAATTATTATTTATTTTTCTCCTCGATTTATCCATTCAACTATAATAATAGATGTAATAGTAACGAAAGCATAAAGCATATTTTTTCGATTGCTTACATTTGCATCACATTCTGAATCTACAAGAATGAAATGAGCTTATTATATGACAGACATAAAATATAAAGAAACGAATCACACAGATATAAATCACTACGAATATACTACGGTAAATCACGATGAAAATAACATAAGAATCTACACATTAAAGAATGGCTTAAAGGTTTTCCTTGCTCAAAACTTCGATGCTCCGAGAATTCAAACATTTATTCCTGTAAGAACCGGAAGTAATAATGACCCTTCTGACAATACCGGGCTTGCTCACTATCTGGAGCACATGATGTTCAAAGGAACGTCTAAATTAGGAACTCAAAACTGGGAAAAAGAGAAAGAACTTCTTGACCAGATCTCTGATTTATACGAAGAACATAAAACTGAACAGGATTCTGAGAAGAAAAAAGAAATCTATAAAAAGATCGATGAAGTATCTCAGAAAGCCAGTCAATATGCTATTTCCAATGAGTATGACAAAGCTATTTCTTCGTTAGGAGCCAGTGGAACGAATGCCCACACCTGGTTTGATGAAACAGTTTACAAAAACAATATTCCTAATAATGAACTGGAAAAATGGCTAAAGATCGAGAAGGAAAGATTCTCTGAAATTGTTCTGCGCCTTTTCCATACAGAATTGGAATCTGTATATGAGGAATTCAACAGAGCACAGGATAATGACACAAGACTTGTAAACTATGAGCTGATGTCAGCTCTCTTCCCTACTCATCCCAATGGGCAACAAACAACTCTTGGGAAGCCGGAACATCTGAAAAACCCGTCCATGAAAGCTATTCATAAGTATTTTGATGAATATTATGTTCCTAATAATTATGCGATGGTACTGGTAGGTGATCTCGATTTTGAGGCAACGATTCAACTGGTTGACCAATATTTTGGAGCTATTCCATATAGAGAGCTTCCGGAAAAAACACCTATTATTGAACAACCGATAACCGAAATTGTTGAGAGAACGGTAAAAAGCCCCACTACTCCACGGGTTCAACTGGCGTGGAGAACAGACAGCTATGGTACACGTGAAGCCATGCTTGCAGATATCGTTGTAAACATCCTTAGCAACAGAGGTGAAGCAGGACTATTGGATCTTCACATTAATCAAACTCAAAAAATGCTATGGGCACAGGCTTTCTCTGTAGGCTTGAAGCAATATGGATATTTTTCAATTGTAGCTGTTCCAAAGGAAACTCAAACTCTGGAGGATGCTACAAAAATGGTTTTGGAAGAAATTGAGCTTATCAAGAAAGGAGATTTCCCTGACTGGATGCTTCCTGCGATTATCAATGATTTCAAACTCCAAAGAATGAAAGGGCTGGAAACAGCAGAAGGGCTTGCCACCAATTTATATGATATCTATATAAAAGGAAGAAGCTGGGAACAGGAATTGAATGAAATGAACGAATACGCAAATTTCACCAAGGAAGATGTAATCAGCTTTGCCAATACTTTTTTCAAAGACAATTATGTGGTTGTCAATAAAGAAAAAGGGGTGAATGATAAGCTGGTGAGAGTTGAAAATCCTGGGATTACTCCTATAAAAATCAATCGTGAGGCACAATCAGAGTTTTTACAGGAAATTTTATCTGAAAAAACGGAAGATATCAAGCCTGAATTCATTGATTATAAAAAAGAGATTGCAACAGATCATATTAAAGGTAAAAAATTAAGCTTTGTAAAAAATAAATACAACGATATTGCTCAGGTTCATTTTATTTTTCCTTTTGGAAGTGATCATGACAGAGATTTAGGTATTTCAACCCAGTTTTTACAATATTTAGGAACCGAAGATTTTTCTCCTGAGGATTTAAAGAAGGAATTCTTTAAAATCGGGGTGAGTAATGATTTTAAAACGACAAATAATCAACTACTGATTTCCCTTAGCGGACTGGAAGAGAATATTGAAAAAGGAATTTCACTTTTACAGCACTGGATGACTCATGTACTGCCAGATCAGGAAATTTATAATCAGTTTGTAGGAACTATTTTAGAGAACCGTCAGGCAATGAAGAAAGATAAAGGTCGTATCATGACAGCTTTAGTCAATTATGCAAAGCTTGGAAACACTTCTCGTTTCACAGACGTTATTTCTAAAGAAGAACTTGAAAGCAGTAAAGCGGAAGCATTCACAGACCGAATGAAACAGCTTTTCAAATATCCTTATCAGGTTTTCTTTTACGGAAAAGATTTTGAAAAATTCAAAAGTTATATTGGACAATATATTGAAAATGAAAGCCTTCAAATTCCTGAACCCAAGAAATATCCTGAGCCTGCAACCGGAGGCAACGTTTATTTTATCAGCTATGATATGGTTCAGATGGAAATGAGTAAAGCTGGAAGAGGAAATCTTGTTAATCCGTCAAACTTCGGAAAGATCAATGTTTTTAACGAATATTTCGGAAGAGGTTTGTCGTCTATTGTTTTTCAGGAAATCCGTGAAAGTAAAAGTTTAGCATATTCTGCTTATGTTTCTTATTCTGCCAATGCGGAAATAAATCATCCTGATTATGTAGTTACTTATATCGGAACACAACCAGACAAATTGATGGTTGCAGTGGATACTATGAACGAGCTGATGAATGAGCTTCCTGAAGTTCCTATTCAGTTTGAAAATGCAAAAAATGCAGCGTTAAAACAGATTGCATCAACCAGAGTTACCAGAAATAATATATTCTTTAATACATTAAGATTAAAAAAACTGAATATTGAACATGATTTCAGAAAAGATATTTATGAGCAGATTCAGAAATTACAATTTAAAGATATCAAACAGTTTTACCAAACAGACATTCAATCTATAGATTTCAATACTGCCATTATAGGTAAAAAAGAAAATCTGGATATGGAAGCTGTAAGTAAAATGGGAACTTTTACAGAAGTAAGTCTGAAAGATATTTTCGGACATTAAAAGCAAAAGCCACTCAGTTGAGTGGCTTTTTATTTATATTTTGTTCTTATGTCATTAAGCAATCTCCGTCTCCATCCTGAAGTTCAGGGTTGAAATCTTTGGGAAGTTCTTGTAATAATTCATGACGGAAAAGATAATCACGTTTAAAATCTCTTTCGTAAATTTTTGGAAACCTATTAAATTTCACGATCTTATTATTCAGAGCAACATTATAACTAGTCATCATTTTCACTTTGTTTTTAATGATAAAATAGCTCAGAAAATGAATCAATTGGGTCAGATTTCTGTCTGTCTTTGAAAAAATATAAGGAATTTTAAGATGCCCGTCCCTTAAAAGCATCAACGAACAGGTTTCCAGATTACCTTTAGGATCATATATTTTAACCCAGATATATTTAAAAACTTGAGCATAACTTGAAAAGAAGTAATTATCATCTTTTTTCCTTCCTTCTATCACCCAAGGATTTTCTACGAAATAATTAATCTCAGAAATACTCCTTTTACCCGAAAATGTATTCACAAAGTCTAAAATCTCTACATTAGCATGGTCCAAAGTTTCAAAACGAAAATCCGGTTTTTTAATTTTACTGTTTTTAAAACTAATCAAAGAGTTGGTAATACCGTCTGCCATCTGCAATAAAGGGCTGAATATTTTTGTCCAGGGCATTTTTCCAATAATCATCTCTGTAGCATCTACTTTAAAATAGTATCGTTTTCCACTTTTTGGGAAAATATTCTCAACATTTCCCATATGATTAAAGAAAACCTCAGCTTCTTTGGTAAACTCAGCCATTATCACACGATTTTCGTATGCTTCCAAAGCTTTCATCAAAAGTGCTTTTGCAATCTTTTTTCCTCTGAATTCTTCACTTACATACAGTGTACTTAGCCACGCGAAACTTATCTTCTTATCCTCAACTGAGAAATAATCAGGAAGACATCCCATATATCCGGCAAGTTTACCTTCGTAAAAAGCAAGAATAAGAAGGGTCTGCTCATCCGTTGCTTTTGGATTATGGATGTGAGACTTGGCACGATGCTCCGTGATAGGAAGAAAATCATACTGCAGATAATCACCGGAAATTACAAAGTCTTTTAATTCTTTTTTGTTGAATGTTTTCAGCTGCATCATTTTCTTACAATGGTATTTTTATTCATCAGTCTTTTAAGTCTGAAATAGGCTGTTTCCTTTTTCAAAATCATTTCTGCACTCTCTCCCATTTCCATTGGAATTCTCTGAAAATTTTTCTTTACACTATCCAGCTTTACTCCTGCTGCACCAAAACTGCAATACATCTCTTCATTCTTAAAAAGTTCATCAAAGAAATCTTTTTTTACCCCAAAATCGGTGAAGGGAAACGCAAAACTTTCATACAGGAAACCATTTTCCTTTAAGTAAGCAAATGTTTTATTCGTTGTATTCATTTGCTGCTCAAGAGATAGATCTCCATATTTTGGATGATCCCAACTGTGGGAAGATATTCCAAAGCCCTTTTCTGTAAGTTTTTTCAACTCACCAGTACTCAGATAAGGTTTATATTCTTTTAAATAGGATTGAAAATCTACTTCAAGTCTTTCTGCAAGATTATCGAGAACATCTTTTTTCTGATAATTAATTGTTAGAAGATGCCTTTGCAGCATTTCTAAAGTTGTATTTTTTTCAAGGGATAAAACATTATACACTTCAGTATCAACAACTTTCACTTCACTAATCTTATCAATAATAAGACTAGATTTACATCTGAACATCAGTTCTTTATTATCTATAAAAGCAGGATTGATAAAATTACATGCATAAATTCCTTTGCGTTCCAAAACAGGAGCCACAAGATCATAAAACTCTCTGAAACCATCGTCAAATGTAAGTAAAGCAATTTTTTTTCCGGTCTTTACATTTCCTGAGGTAAAATTTTTAAATTCATTCCAATCAACAAACCTGAACTGTTTTGAAATATAATCCAGATCTTTTTCAAACTGTCTTGTATTTTTATACTTAATAATATGCTTGATATGAGGGAGATCTTCATCGGAAACACAGTGATAAACCGGCAAACAGTAATCCAACGGAAATGACTTCCCGATATTATCAGATTCAAGAGCAGTAAACAGATTAATGATTTTATCCTTCATCCTAAAAATAAAAAGAATCTATTCGAAATAAATTCAAATAGATTCTTTAAAGGTATAACTTTTTAAAATTATTTAACGATCTTCATTTCATCAACAAGCCATTTTGCATCTGCAAATTTCTCAACGACGAAAAGGATATATTTAGTGTCCACCATGATGTTTCTGCTGAAACGTGGATCATAGTTGATGTCACTCATTGTTCCCTCCCACTGTCTGTCGAAGTTAAGACCTACTAAATTCCCGTTAGCATCAAGAGCAGGGCTTCCTGAGTTTCCTCCTGTTGTATGGTTGGTAGCAGTAAATCCTACAGGAACATCACCTGTTTTATCTTTATAGATTCCGAAATCTTTCTTGTTGTAAAGCTCAATCAGCTTCTTTGGAACATCAAATTCGTAATCTCCGGGAACATATTTTTCCATTACTCCGGCAAGGTGAGTCTGGTAACCGTAAGATACAGCATCTCTTGGAGCAGATCCTTTAATTTTACCATACGTTACACGAAGTGTTGAATTCGCATCCGGGAAGAATTTTCTGTCTTTATCTGTCTCCATCTGCTGTGCCATGAATTTCTTCTGTAAAGCATCAATTTTTGCCTGAAGAGCAGTATATTGAGGATCAGCTGTCTTTGTATAAGCTTCTCTCATTGAAATATACAACTGATAGATAGGATCTTTCTTTAAAGTCTTGATTAACTTGTCCTGATTAGAAAATGCTTTATCAATATCCGTAGTTAACGTCCCGCCATTTACAGCTGTTCTTCCTGTAATGATAGAGTTTTTAGACATATCTTCCAATACAGGAATGTTTGCATTTTCGTCTTTATATTTGTTAAAACCTGCCGGTAAAAACTGTGGAGCCGTTTTATTCACATATAATGCCAATAATTTCGCTGTTACTTTAGCATCCAGTTCTGCGCTGTAATCCTTGTAGAAAGATGTTACTTTTGTTTTGAACTTAGCAAGTTCTTTTTCATCCATTCTACCTGCTTCTACAGAAGTGATGAAATCATTATAATCTCCTGCAAGCTTCAATGTCTCAGCATTTCTTACTACTTCTGTATAATAGGCATTATTCAGAGCGTAAGGAGCCTGATCGTTATAAAGTTTGTTCAATTGATCTAAAGTTGTCTTAATCTCTGGATTTTTAGCAACTAAAGAACCTTCATACATTACCTTTTTCTCTACAGCATTAGATTTTTTCAAACCTTCTACTTCACCGATCCATTTTTTCCAGTAATTAGCTACTGAAGCATATTTCGAAGCATATTTAATACGTGTTTCGTTATCTACACGCATTTTTTCGTCTAATGTTTTTAAAGCTACATCACGAACAGCAATTCTTGCAGGGTCGATATCTTTCATGATTTTCTCTACTGCTACTGCCGGAAGATATTCTGTAGTTCTTCCCGGGAATCCGAATACAAAAGTAAAATCGTTTTCGTTTTTATCTTTTATTGAAACCGGTAAATAGTGTTTTGGAACGTAAGGAACGTTGTCTTTAGAGAATTCTGCAGGTTTATTGTTTTTGTCTGCATAGATTCTGAACATTGAGAAGTCTCCTGTATGTCTAGGCCAAACCCAGTTATCGGTATCACTTCCGAATTTCCCAATGCTTTGAGGTGGTGCACCTACAAGACGGATATCTTTATAAGTCTCTATAGTGTAAGCATAGTACTTATTTCCATAGTACATTGGCTTAACCATAATAGATTGATAAGATTCTATTTTTTGAGAATTCTTATAAATTTCAATATTGTTATTGATTTTTTTAGTGTACTCAGGCTCAGTAAGCTTATCCGTACCTTCCAAAATCTGGTAAGTAACTTCTTTAATATCGACAATAAAGTCTACTTTTACTCCCGGATTAGGAAGTTCACCATTCATGTTTTTAGCCCAGAATCCGTTTGAAAGAAGATCATTCTGAACCGTAGAATGTGCCTGAATCTGACCATATCCACAGTGGTGATTGGTCAAAAGCAATCCTTTAGGAGAAATAATTTCCGCAGTACATCCGCCGTTAAACTGCACCACAGCATCCTTTATGCTTGGTTTCTGAGGGTTGAAAATATCTTTTGCAGAAATTTTCATTCCCAGGTCCTTCATTTCCTTTTCATTCAGTTCTGTAGGAATCCACATTCCTCCATATTGTTGTGCAAATGCCATTGCAGCCGGCAAAAGAAATACGGATAAAAGTATCTTTTTTGTCATAATCAAAATTTTGCCCGAATTTACGAAGAAAAATAAGAATAATCCCCATAAAAAGGCTGTAAAAGTTGATAATGATGGTTTTTACAACAGCATATTAAAATTAATTGTGGATTTACCCTCCCAATGAAACGTGAACCATTGTACCTATAAAAATTGTCAAACAAAGTAGATCAGGCATTGATAATTGTATATTAAACACAGAAAACATTATTCTTCAATGGCTCGATTTTTGTTCATAAAAAGTCAGTTTAATAAAACATTTTTAATTAATTTTTACGATGAAAAATAAAATATTCATTCTTGGAATAGGAGCAGCTTTGTTCCTTGCTTCATGTTCTAAAAAAGAAGCTACTGAAACTTCAGGTTCAACTACAGATTCTGCAACAGCTATGCCGTCTACTCCTTCTGACAGTATTGCTAAGGCTACTCCATCAGCTGCTGGTGACACTTCTGAAAACGCATTAGATTGGAATGGTACCTATGAAGCGGTAGTTCCTTGTGCAGATTGTCCTGGTATCAAAACTTCATTGACGCTGAATGATGATAAAACATTTAACATTACTGAAGAATATCTGGACAGAAACTCAAAGAACGATGACAAAGGTACTTTTAGTTGGGATTCTACAGGAAGTATTATTACCTTAAAAGGAAAAACAGCAAACTATAAATATAAAGTAGGTGAAAATATATTAATCCAATTGGATATGGACGGAAAAGAAATTGATGGTCCAAACAAGGATCTTTATGTTTTCAAGAAAAAATAAAAATAAAGGCTTTTGCCTTTATTTTTTTGCTTTATTCTAAAATTGATAGGATACAATTTTACGATCTTTCATCATATGTTCGATAACCGCTTCATGATTACTGCTTTTTCCTACCAACCTCCATGTAACGGATAAATTACCGTGAGTATATTGCTGCTTGAGCATCATATATTTCAAATGATGTTCTTTGAAAAACTTTTCACAATATTGCAAATCTTCCGGCTCCGACAAGGCTATTTTATACTCTCTTACTTTATTATAATTGTCTATAAAAGATTGAAGATACGTCAAAGCACTCAGAATGATAAGCACCAGTGCTGTTCCCAACAGTGAAAAATATACATATCCTGAACCCACCGCCATTCCTATGGAAGCAGTAGCCCAAATAGTGGTAGCAGTTGTGATTCCTTCAATCTTATTTTCTCCTTTAAATATGACTCCTGCTCCTAAAAAACCAATTCCTGTAATAATATTGGCTGCAAGACGATCAGGGTTAGCTACTCCAATTTTAATGGAAAGAATAGTAAACAGACAAGCTCCAAAGCAAACCAGAATAAAGGTTCTCAATCCTGCAGATTTGTTACGATACTCACGTTCAGCACCGATTAACAAACCTAATATTACAGAAATAAAGATAAGTAAAAGTTCGTTTTTGACCGTATAATGGTCCTGAAGAAATTCCATTTTTAAAATTTTAACCTTAGAATAAAATTACGATAAAAAAATTTACGGAACTATTTTTGATCTTCCGACTTTCATTGGACATCAAAAGTTGATTTCACAGAAAACTTTTGTAATATTACATTTTAAAAAATAAGACAACAAAAAATAGATTATGGACAAGGAAATTTCACACTTCTGGTTGGGATATTTTAATAATGAAGAAGAATTTTATGCTTTTGTGGAAGAGAATGAAGATTATTATCTGGAGGAAGAATCTGAGGATCAATATGTTTCAAAGTTCGCAGAATCTCAGAATATCAAGTGGTTTGATGATGATTTTATAGAATATGGATTTGAAGATGAGCGACTAGGTCTTTATGACAAATTCGCGGAATATTCTTATGCAGATCAATGGCTTCCTATTCTAGAGAACAAGCTTAATGAACTTAGTCTGGATACGCCTGTAAATGCAATCATTTTTGCCAGCAGATTTGTAATTCCTAATCCTGTTTCTGTGGATGGTGAGGAAAATAAACTGTATTATCTTGGCGAGATTGAATTTGATGTATAATATCAGAAATAATGGATATCTCAAAACGGGTATCCATTATTTTTATCTATAAAACGATAAGAAAATAAACACTCACCAATTTTAAAAAATATTTTGAAAACTGCTGAACCCATCAAGAAAAGTCGCTTTTTACCTTTTTTAAAAAAGTTTTCTATTAGTACTGTCATTATTTTTTTGCTTACAATACTACAGATTTATTGGTCAATGGGAAGGTTAGCCGATCAGATGTCAAGCAGCTGTATGAGCTGTGGTTTTCTGGATGATGCTGTTTTCATGTCTTTTCTTACGGGGATTTTTCTGTCTGCTGTATTTATTTTATTCAACTCTGTTCAAAAGTATTTTATAAAATATATTTTTGAGTTTCTATTATTGATCAGCATTTGGATATTCTGGAACTACTCGGTTTTTGTAGACAGAGAATCATCCTGGAGTACTTATGATTTTCAGTCTGAAATGTACTATACATTCTCCCAATCTTTTTTTCCTGTTATAATTCTGGGATTTGGATGTATTTTACTTTTACATTTTAAAGAAATAAAAGATAAGTTCATCTCTTTTAGAAAATGATATTCCATTTATAAAAACAAAAACTTCCGCCCCTACGAGCGGAAGTTTTTTTGTTCAAAGATATATTTGGAGGAATTTATTAATGTGCTTCCAACCAATTGTCTCCTACACCTATTTCCACTAATAATGGAACCTGTGTTTTCAAAGCATTCTCCATTTCTGTTTTAATCAGTTTTGAAGCGGCTTCAATTTCATCTGTCGGAGCTTCAAATACCAATTCATCATGAACCTGAAGCAGCATTTTTGTTTTAAGATTCTGTTCTTCCAGTTCTCTGTCTATTTTGATCATAGCAATTTTCACGATATCAGCTGCACTTCCCTGTACAGGAGCGTTTACTGCATTTCTTTCCGCATGACCTCTTACCACAAAGTTATTGGAGTTAATATCTTTTAAGTGTCGTTTTCTTCCTAAAATAGTTTCTACATACCCTGTCTGGCGTGCTTTATTTACCTGCTCAGCCATGTATTCCTTCAATTTCGGATAGGTTTCAAAGTAAGCTTCGATCATTTGTTTCGCTTCTGTACGGGATAATCCGGTTTGTTCAGCTAATGCAAAAGCTCCTTGTCCGTAAATGATTCCGAAGTTTACTGTTTTCGCTTGGCTTCTTTGAGTTTTAGAAACTTCTTCCAAAGGAATTTTAAACAGTTTTGCAGCTGTGGAAGCGTGAATATCTTCTCCATTCTGGAAGGCTTTAATCATATTATCTTCTCCAGAAATCTCAGCGATAAGACGAAGTTCAATCTGAGAATAATCGGCTGAAATAATCTTCTTTCCTTCCCCTGAAACAAAGGCTCCACGAATTTGCTGTCCTCTTACTGTTCGGATCGGAATATTCTGAAGGTTCGGATTCACACTTGCCAAACGACCTGTAGCAGCCGTTGTTTGAGAGAAATTTGTATGAACACGATTATCTAATTTTTCAATCTGCGATGGTAATGCATCTACATAAGTTGATTTTAATTTCTGGTACGTCCTGTATTCCAGAATATGTTTGATGATCTCGTGCTTTGAAGCTAATTTTTGAAGAACATCCTCTGAAGTAGCGTATTGCCCTGTTTTTGTCTTTTTCGCTTTCGGATCAAGCTGCATTTTTTCAAAAAGGATTTCCCCCAATTGTTTTGGTGAATTCATGTTGAATTCTTCTTCTGAAAGTTCAAAGATTTTAACTTCAAGTTGCTTTAGATCGTTCTCTAAATCAATACTTTCCTGAGCCAGCCATTTTTCATCAAGAGAAATACCGGTAAGTTCCATTTTCGCCAATACTTCCATCAGCGGCATTTCTATGTTGTAGAAAAGCTCTTCCAGATTTTCTTTTTTTAATTGAGGAGCAAAAAGCTCATATAATTGGAATGTTACGTCGGCATCTTCTGCAGCGTAATCTGTCTGGGTTCTAAGATCTGCATCTCTGAAATTCCCTTGTTTTTTGCCTTTTTTTCCAATAATGGTTTCAATGGAAACAGGTTTATAGTTAAGGTATACTTCTGAAAGATAGTCCATCCCATGTCTTCCGTCCGGATTTAGCAGATAATGAGCAATCATTGTATCGAACATTGCGCCTTTTACGGTAATGTCGTACTGTTTTAATACTTTGTAATCGTATTTAAGATTGTGAGCAATTTTCAACAAATCTTGCTTTTCAAAAAACGGTTTGAAGATTTCCAGCGTCTGTAAAACTTCATTTCTATCTTCAGATAATGGAATATAATAGGCAAGCCCTTTTTTATAAGAAAAACTCATTCCTACCAATTCTGCTTCCAGCTCGTTTAGGGAAGTAGTTTCCGTATCAAAACAAACGGCTTTTTGTTTCAGCAGGTTTTCAACCAGTTTTTTCTGTGCTTTAGGATTGTCGATAAACTGATAAAGATGATCATTATGTTCAATAGATGACTTTGTAGAAGTTGCCTGATCCAGCTCTTCAAAATTGGCAAAAAGATCAAGCTGCATTGCCTGTCCTTTTACCTCAGTATTTGTCGGAGTCTGTTTTACTTCAACTTCACTTACCACTATAGTTTCCGTTGCTGCAGGTGCAAATGCTCTGTAAAGGTTTTCATACAGCCTTCTGAATTCTATTTCTTCGAAGACTTCTTTTACTTTTTCGAAATCCGGAGTTTCAAGATCGTATTGTTCCTGATGGAATTCTATAGGTGCATCACAGATAATGGTAGCCAGCTTCTTAGACATGATTCCGCGTTCTGCAGAAGCTTCTACTTTTTCTTTCAGTTTTCCTTTCAGCTTATCTGTATTTGCCAGTAGGTTTTCAATGCTTCCAAATTCTTTCAGGAATTTCATTGCAGTCTTCTCTCCTACTCCCTCTAATCCAGGAATGTTATCTACTGCATCTCCCATCATGGCAAGATAATCGATCACCTGCTTAGGATCTTCGATTTCATATTTTGCTTTTACCTCCTCTACTCCAAGAATTTCTATATCACCACCCTTTAAGCCTGGTTTATAGATTTTAATTTTATCTGTAACCAACTGTGCAAAGTCTTTATCGGGTGTAACCATGAATGTGGTATACCCTTCTTTTTCTGCTTTGCAGGCAATGGTACCTATTACGTCATCTGCTTCATAGCCTTCTACTCCAAGAATCGGAATATGCATTCCTTCCAAAATCTTATGAATGTATGGAACAGCAATTTTTATAGCCTCGGGAGTTTCACTTCTATTGGCTTTATAATCTGCAAAATCATCGGTTCTTACACTTGCCCTCCCTACATCAAAAACTACAGCCAGATGAGTAGGTTTTTCTCTTCTGATTAATTCGATCAAAGAGTTGGTAAAGCCAAAAATGGCAGAAGTATCCAATCCTTTACTGGTTAATCTCGGATTCCTGATCAATGCGTAATATCCTCTGAAAATCATCGCATAAGCATCGATGAGAAACAGCCTTTTATCTTGTGTTGCGTCCATATTATCTATAATGAACAAATATAAGAAAATAGGAAGATAAGTTGCTAGTTTTGGTATGAGGTTATAAGAGTGAAATACAGATTAGCAATCGTGATTTTCATAATTTACTTTTTCCATTTTTTCCTCGTAGGTTTCCATTTCTTTTTTGCTGACAGATACTTTCTTTAATTGTACAGGAAGTTGTTTTTTGTTGTCTGGGCTTATCCAGACTCCGTTCATGGTTTCTCCGTCTTTTTTCAGGATCATTAAACCTGTAAAACCATTTTCTACCATTGCAAACTGTTGTTTTACTCCTTCTGTAACGCTTAGTTCAAGCCAATTGCTTACTTTTTCGTAGCGATACATTGCATTATAGAAAGGATCTCCTCCGCATCCGTTTTCTACAGATTGCAGGAACAATGTTACCGGCATTTTTCCGTTAATGGTTCCTTTGTATAAAGTAGAGCTATTTTGTGCTTTTAAGGAAATAAAAGAGAGTATACATGTGAGAATTAGTATAGCCTGTTTAATCATGGTTATTTAATTTTAATTATATTATTAATAAAAGCAAAACAGCATACTCTATGAGTATACTGCTCTGTTTTAATTTTTTTATTAAGTGTTTCAGCTTATTTACCGTCTGAAGGCCAAAGCCCTTCATAAGCAGAATTACCGTACTCAATTGTTTCAGCACTTACTACAAAGCTGATTAGCATACTGTTAGTATCCACAGCATCGAAGTCTACTTCGTGTTGGATTACATATCCGTTGTTCCACTTTAAAGTAATCAATGTTCCTTCTTCGTGAGATTTGTTGAAAACAATTTCTCCTACTGTCGGCTTATATTTTCCGTTTAGTAAGCTCTCAAGGATGTCAGATTTTTCAGTAGCTTCTACTGTTACCTTGATTAATGCGTTAGAAGGGTCTGATGCTACACGTCCAGATACATCTGTAGATCTTGCTACGCTGTAGTTCATTTTTAATAATTTCTGACCTTCTCCGTTGTTGAATTTTAAGATTCCTCTCGAATTTCTTTCTGCCATGATTTGTAAATTTTAATCGTTAATAATATTTTGTTTTTCAATATTTATATGACAAAGATAGAGCCCATTATGATGAAAAAAAAGCTTTTGAATGGAAATCTGAAAAATTGTAGTAGTTCTACGATTTTGTGTCGTAATTCTACGACAATAGATTTAAAGAGTATCGCAATTGCTTATTAATAAATATTTTAACCATTTTCAATATCTAGTAAAAATTTATAACTTATATCCCATTAAAGAGATATAAAATATCATAAATAACGATTATTTTGATTCAAAAATTAATTAAAAAAAAGGGAATGAAATTTTCTTAATAGCTCTTTTACTTTCTCCTGATACCTTATTATCAATTCTGTGATGCATTGATTGTGACTCCACCTCCTGACTGATTTGCATATGAATCTGCCAGTACACTAAAAGTCCATTCGTTAAGAGGAGAAACCAGTAAAGGAAGTACTAATCCTACTACATTCATTACGCCTCCAAAACCTTCAGCAGCCTGATTCTTCATTGCCTTATTGGTTTCAGCTCGATGTTCATTAATTACCCGGTTACCTTTATTACTTGTTTTTTCTCTTGGAAGAATTTTGCCGCTACCTTTTCTTTTCATGGCTTCTACAGCCTGAGCTCCTGATCGGGTTTTCTTCATTTCCGTAACTATTTCTGCTATTCTGGCTTCTCTTTCTGCACGGGTACCTTTCAGGTTCATAATCTCTTTGATATACTTTTCATTTTGATTTTGTCTGTATTTATCATAAGAAAGAGTCAGTAGTTCTCCGGCAGCACCCGTTTGTGATGTTCCGACATATGGATCATCAGGAGTGTCGACTGTAAAGGAACTTTCCATACTTTTGCGTGATTCCAACATCTTATCATAAGTTGTGTTGCCATCACCACTGTACATTGCCTGCATTCCCTGGGCTTCCCAAGTAGAAATGGGTTGATAAACCAAATACGCCCCAATTACTCCTACTGCAACCTCTTTCCCTCCAGCTAATAATCCAGCTCCAAGACCACCTGTAGATCCTGCGGCATAACCTACTCCAAAACCAAAAAGCCCTGAAATAACTGCCGTAAGTCCCAGTTCCCCCATATTTCGGAAAGCAACATTTTTTGCAGCTGAGTTTGCTTCTGCTTCATCTATAAATGGTGTTAAGATCCCCGGACCTACAGAACATGTCATAAATGAAGATAAATTAACTGCCTTTTTCCCTTCGAACGCTACAGAAGGGTGTGGATTTTTCCAATCTACAAGATTTGGATTACATTTTGTGGCATTAGATTTCAGTGCAAATGTAAGTCCTGTCCCAATGACAGCCGTAGCTACCACGCCAATGATGACTGCGCCAACTCCAAAGGTTAAAACAGAAAATGCTATCGCAGCACCAATAGCAAGCCCGGTAATCAGTCCTCCCCAAAAGAATCCCCATCCTACAGCCTTACCCCAGTTGGATTTACACTCAAAGTCTTCTTTAAGGAGCATATCTGCCTGAGTTAAGAGCGGTTTCTTTTCAGATTTATATAGTACAGACAGATTCCATACATTCGGATCTGCTAAAATATTGCCCGGTGAAGGGTTTACCTGATGAGAGCAAACAATAAATGTTTCTTGAGGAAGGTATTTACTCATGAGTGTATTTTTTTTTCATTAATATACTGCCTGATGAACCTATTGTAGTTATGGTATTTTCAATATCAATGTCAAAATATCTGATATATGAATTTATGAATTCCTGATAATCAGGATTATTATCATCTTTATTTAAAACTATATAGCGTATTCCTTGCTTCTGTTCTATGATGAGCCATTTTGATAAATGAGTAAGCCTGTTGATAAAAAAGACAGATGTTTTAACTTCGCTTTTCTTAAAATCATATTTTTTACTTCCTACAGAGGCTGTTATCTGATTTGGAGACCAATCTATTTTTATCAGCTGTTTTCTTAATACTGTCTGTTGGAACATGTAATACATAACCAAAAAAAATACAGCCATAAAAGGTATGGATATCATGATCATCAATAAAGGACTCTTCGCTCTAAAAAGCATCTGTAGAGCATCTATATGAGGCTGTAGCAATTTAAAAAGAATGATTGAATAAGCAATATAAAGAACAAACACAACAGCCAATGATAAGTACACAACACTCATTGGAAGTATTGTTCCTGAGAAAGAACTTCCAACAGCCTGCTGATTTTTTATTTCATTTAAATACTGTCTAAAAGCATCAACGGATATTCCTTTAGGATGCTTTCTCAAGGTTCCTTTTATATTTTTTATTCTGAATGTTTTCTCGCTTATGAATTGAATATCCTCTTTTCTAATCAATGTTTCATTTTGATTATGATCAGATAAAATATACTCGTTATTATTTGTTGCACTGATATAAAAGTTTCTGGAAAACCTATTGAATAATGCTATATACAAAATGAGAAAAAGCGAAAAATAAAACAGTAATAATATCCCCATAGGAATATATCTTCCAAAGTAACTTTCCAGTGCGGCTAAATGAGTATTCAGGTAACCCCATCCCGGAATGAAATAGGAAAGAATCACACATACCAGCAGAGATACTATCAGAATGATAATTCTTTTCAAAAAATTAGGGTATGCACGAAATATGAATTTATTAACCGCCATTATTCAATCTTTTTAGGTTAAATATACATTCAGATTTTATATTATTCTCAATATTTTCGATGATTGACAGCTCTGCTTTCTCCAATGTTTTTGTTTTCAGATTATAAGTAAACAGATTTCTCATATCAAGTTTATATTCAGAAAATTTATATTTTATAAGAGGTTGATGATATTTTTCGTAGCCTTTGGTTACTTTCTCCAGCAGCTCTTCCGATTCAATCGTTTCCCAAACCTTTCTGATGGTAATCAGGTCTTCATCTTTTTTCAGAACGTCATATCTCACTGTCATAGGGACAACCACATCTGGAAAAAGCTGGGATTGATAAGTATACTCTTCAGACTCTATATTTTCATCCTTATTATAAAGGTATTTGTCTAACAAGGTAAGATAAAAAAGCTCCCTGTTGTAATCTTTTTCATCATTATACTGGTTTGAAAACTGTAAATCACCTTCCTGAATAAGTTTCATATATTCCTGTGGTTTAGCTTGCTTTACAACTTTGATAAATTCAATTTCATCAAGCTTATTTTTTTTAAACTCTTCCCAGTTTTTTCTTATTTTATTTTTATCAGCAATCTTATTGAATCGTCCATGTTTGTTAATTTCTATCAAGCAGTCATTTCGAATATAATCTACTTCGGATATAAAGTCGAAAACTCGGGATAACGCAGGAGGATTAAATTCATAAAAAAAATCACAGAGTTTTACCTGCACCAGGTGATTTGTTAAATTAAACTTCACCTCATATTCTTTCTTAAGCTGTGAGTAGCTTTTTATATCATCTTCTATTCTGGTAATATTCAGCTGTTCTGCTCTATATCTGTTTTTTTGTTCGAAAGTTGTATAATCAATATCCTTTTTCTCTTCTTTATCTTTTTGGAGTGGGATTATGACTGTATCAATATGAATGGGCAAATAATCTCCAAAGAACTGCTGAGTCACCGGTGAATGTGAATTATGAAAGGCAAGCAGTTCCTTCCCTGTCATATGATATTTCTCTGCAATTGACTTTAATGTATCTCCTCTTTTTATCTGATACTTACTGTATTCCATACAATGGATTTCTATGATTTTATTTATAGTTAAAAATTCCAGTTTCCGTTCTGACCGGAGTTTAGTTGATATCTACCTGAGCACCTTTAATAGTAACGTTACCATCTACCACCATTCCTGGATTTCCCGCTGCTTTTCCAACATTGGTAAGACTAACTCCTTCGATATTTACTGTGTCAGCTTTCACTGTTATGGCATTTTTTGTAATTTCAATGCTGCTGCTTCCCACTTTAAGGGTAATTTTATCAGTTCCAATTAAATCAATAACTCCGGCATTATTCATTTTAAATATGCTTTGGGCATCTCCTACTTCAACCTTATGCATATTACCAACATCTGCAATATGATCACAACCTACTTCAAGCTTCTTATTGTTTCCAATTTTATCCGTCTTGTCATTCCCTACCGTCTTATTACTATTATTATTAGCATTATGAACTACATTTCCAGAACCGTCAAAGAACATATGAGCACCTCCCTGATCTTTAAGATTCATAGATCCGGCGCCATTGTCATACTTTAGCTCGGCACCGCTTCTCCCACTAAAACTCATGATATTATTACCGGTTCCACCGCCGCCGCCAACGCCACCATGGAACATGCCTCCCATCACAAACGGACGGTCAGGATGCTGATGAACAAAATTGATGATTACCTGATCTCCCACTTCCGGAACAGACATAAATCCTCTGTTCTTACTGACTTTATCACTACTTCCTGCATCAGGAGACATAACACGGATGAATTCTGTAATATCCGGACCGTTTTGCCAGTCGAATTGTACCTGAACTCTTCCCTGATTTTGAGGATCTGTATTGGATATTACTTTTGCAAACTGTGCTTCTGCTCTCGGAGTTTCAAATTCAGGACGAGGGATAAATCCAGTATCTGCTGCTATAGCTTCAAATCTTCCGTCATAATATCCTCTGGCATCTACTTCATGAGTAACTTCTATAATCATCAGCTTGGTAAAATAAGACGTTTCATTACTTGCAGATTTACGCATTTCAATATCAGCAGTACATCCCGGATAAAGGAAAGGTACCGTGGTAGTTCCAGAAGTGATAAATACCTCCGATGCTTTACTACCTGCTGTTCCTTTTTGAGAAGCATCAATATCCATGAAAGATGATGCTTTTATTGGAGCTACTCTAAGAGAAGGAGTTGTAAAGGTTTTCTCAGATATTTCGTAAGCTCGTCTTGCAATATCCGAAGTATGGTTAATTTTTGAACTACCGGCAATAAGTTTTTCATTTTTACTACTATTATAGCCGTAAAAACTAGGACTTACATGCTGAGCTTTCATTTTGATAGCAATATCACTCACGCTACTTCCATAGGTAAGTTTTACAGGCTTTTCCTGAGGTGGAAGCTTCCCGAAATGCAAAACTTCACCATCATAATAAAACTGTTCTCCGTAGGCTTCAGCAACTCTTGCCAGATAATTGTAATGCGTTTCTTCGTATTGTGAACTGTAAGATACGTTTCCGTGCTGTGCATCAACTCTGAAATCGAATTTGTTTTGTCCTAATCCTTCTCTGATGACATGGTCTGCAATACTGTTTAAACTTACAGGCTGGCTTCCACCAAAACTTTGAATATGCGGAGCAGCATCCAAAAGTACCGTTGGGCTGTACCCTTTAAGCACAATATTTCCCAGGCTGCCTTTCTCCTGGCTAAATCCTACTTCTGTAACTACTCCAACGAAATTACGCTCTGCTCCTTGTACAATATCTTTATATTTAAAAACAACAGTAATACGTTTCCCAAGAAAGTTCTGAGCTTCTTCCAGATTATGATTTTCAGCATTTCCTAGAGTGTCATGAGCTAAGGTAAGACTGAATTCATGATGTTTTGCAGCGCTTTGAGTCAGCTTAAAATGTTTAAAATGCTTAATAATCTGCCCTTCAATTACCACATCCAGTTTTACAACACGGTTAATCCCCGCAATAAAACTTTCCGGAATGGCTTCGGCATTATGTATTTTTGAGGTTGGCTGTTTTGCCCACACTTTATCTCCAACTATGGATGGATTGTTAGGAACCTGAGTTTGGTTCATAAACATATTGGCTCCCTGTACCGAACTTACAGCCTGTTGTCCAGCTTTTGTCGCTTTATTTAATTTTCCCTCAGCATTTTTAACAGTATTTTCTTTAACTGCCTTCATATCACTCTTCTGATTGTCTATTTTAATGGTTTTATCATCCTGAAACATAGCACTATGTTTTAAATTAAATATTAAATACAATGCTGATTGTGCAGCATATACAGAATCAAAAAATAGGTTGAGATATCAACTTTTTCATGGGGAAAACACCCTGAAATTCAGCACTTCTTATAATGGAAAAACAGAACAGCATACTCTTACGAGTGCACTGTTCTGTACCAATTTTATTTTTACTAAGATGATGAATAGGCTTAATTACCTGGCCACAGTCCAGCGTACTGAGAAATACCATAATCAATGGTTTCAGCACTTACTACGAAGCTGATTAGCATACTGTTTGTATCTACTGCATCGAAATCTACTTCGTGTTGGATTACATATCCGTTGTTCCACTTTAAAGTGATCAATGTTCCTTCTTCGTGAGATTTATTGAATACGATTTCACCTACTGTCGGCTTATATTTACCGTTTAGTAAGCTTTCAAGGATATCTGATTTTTCTGTAGCTTCTACTGTGATTTTAATTAACGCATTGGAAGGATCTGATGCTACACGTCCAGAAACGTCTGTAGATCTTGATACACTATAGTTAAGTTTTAATAGTTTTTGCCCTTCTCCGTTATTGAATTTTAAAATTCCTCTCGAATTTCTCTCCGCCATGATTTGTAAATTTTAATCGTTAATAATATTTTGTGATTCGGTGATTGTGTAGCAAATATATAGGCTCTTTTTTTCTAAAAAAAACATTTAACTATAAATATGAAAAATTGTAGTAGTTCTACGACTTTTTGTAGTAATTCTACGACATTAGATATAATAACTCTACTTAAACAGCCTAAAATAAATACTTTTGAAGATTTGTAAAACACTGAAAAGAAGACACTTTTCCCACACATTTGAGAAATATTAAGATCTTGTTATGATAATTTAGCATGCTTTAACAAATCGCCAAAAGACACAAAAAAAAGCCGTCAATATGGACGACTTTAATTATTTTTTTAGTAAAAAATTCAACTTATTGCTGAACTCCACTCCCTTCTTTTATCGATCTTGAAAGAATTTTAGTTTTTCTTAAAAGGAAATCAGGCATTAAATCGGTAGGAAGATAGAATGTACTTTCTCCTTTTTGCTGTAATTCCTGTACAATTCCAGGATTCCAGGCAAGAATTTTATCTACTTCTACATTCAGTTCATCGGCAATCACTTTAAGGCTGAATCCTGCATTAATTTCAGTTTCTGAAAGAGAAGCATTCATTACTTTTCTATTTCCATCTTCAAAGAAAACTTTATTAAGTCTTGAAGAGTTATAATTACTCAATACACTTTCAAGTTCTCCTGTTGCATAGCACGCGTTCAGGTATTTTTTTACGTGATTAATTGTTTCTCCCGGAAGATACTTAGAAAATTCGTGATAGTGTGAAGAACCCGCTGCCTGCATTGCTTTTGCGATATTTCCTTCTCCACAGTTGTAAGCCGCTACTACAGTTACCCAGTTATTATACTTTTTATAAAGATTTGCCAGTGAAATAACTGCTGTTTTTGTACTTTTATAAATATCAGTACGGTTTTGTTCTGTAAGTCCATACTGATTGGCATGAGCAGTCATCAGCTGCCAGATTCCTACTGCTCCGGCACTTGAAGTAATATTTCTGTTAAAGTGAGATTCAATCAGAGCCAGGTTTCTTAAATGTTTCGGAAGTCCTTTCTGTAAGAGTAACTGCTCAATAAATTCAACAAGATCTTTATTTGAATTAATGATCCCCTGATATTTTTTCACACTACTTTCTGAAGTATCGGAAGCAGCAAGAAACTGTCCGTTTACAAAAACAACAGTTCCTAACAACATGACACCTGTAAAGATATTCCTGATTATCGTTTTCATCTTAAATGTATTTATAAAGCAGAAAGACAAATCTGCCTTTCTGCTATTTTATTTCTCAATTAATCTACTTTCCAGCTTAATTTTTCTTCTTCTTTATTCCAATCAACATGAATGGTCTGCCCGGATTTTACTTCTTCTCTTACAATCATTTTGGAAATGGGTCTCGCAAGCTGTGCACGTATCACACCGGAGATCTGTCTGGCTCCATATTTACTACTGAATCCTCCCAATGCAAGATTTCTTACTGCATCATCCGTGATTTTTAAGGCAATCCCTAATCTTGTTAATGAAGTATGAAGTGATTTTAACTGGATGTTAAAGATTCTTTCTGCAATAGATTCCGTAATTGGAGCAAAAGGAATGATTTCTGTAATTCTTGCCAGGAATTCCGGTCTGAATCTTCCTGAATTTGACATAATCTGCATCAATGAAGATGATTCCGGTATTTTTCCTTCTTCAAACTGCTTTACGATTTCCTCACTTCCGATATTGGATGTAAACAGAATCAAAGCATTACTGAAGTCTCCTTCTTTTCCAAGTTTATCATGTACTTTACCTTCGTCCATAATCTGAAGGAATACATCAAAAACGGAATGGTGAGCTTTTTCAATTTCGTCAAATAAAACAACGGTATAAGGCTGTTGTCTGATCTTATTCACCAACATACCTCCTTCTTCATATCCTACATATCCCGGAGGCGCACCATATAATAATGCAGCTGAATGTTCTTCTTTAAATTCTGACATATCGAAACGAACCATTGCTTTCTCATCATTGAAGAGTAATTCTGCCATTGATTTCGCAAGCTCTGTTTTTCCGGTTCCGGTAGGTCCTAAAAGGAAGAATGATCCAATTGGCTGTCCTGGCTTGTTCAATCCGCTTCGGTTTTCAACAATAGCATCGGAAAGGATCTTCAATGCATGATCCTGTCCTACTACTCTGTTCAATAGAAGAGATTCCATATTCAGGAGTTTTTCTTTTTCCTGAGCCTGAATTTTCCCGATCGGAATATTTGTTTTGGCAGCCATTACTGCAGCCAGCTCCAGACGGTCTACTTTTTCTCTTTTTTTAGCAGCATGCTGTAAAAGTTCAGCATAAGTATCTTCAATGATCTGTTGAATCTGTTCTACCGGCATTGAATTATCAATTGCAGGCTGCTCACTTAGTGAACCCCATAAAATAGGGCTTATTTTGTCTCTCAATAAATTGTACGTCCAGATCAGTTCATCTGCTTTGTCTTTATTATCAAGATATTCTTCTTTTAAGATTTCATCGTAGCTTGTTTTCCAGCTTTCCAGTTCTTTTTCGGAAAGTTCGTCAAGCATTTTGATTGCTGCCATTGTTCTATCTAACAAATCGATTGCTGCATCTGGTAATTTTTTACCTTTTGCATATCTTTTCGCTAAACGAACGCACTCTGGAAGAGCTGTTTTTTCCACTTCAATACCGTGGTGTTTTTTGTAACCTTCTAAAAGAACGTCAATCATTTTTACACAGGTCTTTTCATCCGGTTCATTTACAGTTAAAACCTCAAAACGACGATTGAAAGCCTGTTCCGGTTCAATGATTTTTCTGTATTCTTCCTGTGTAGTTGCACCAATTACTGTAATTTCTCCTCTTGCCAACTCCGGTTTTAAAAGGTTGGCAACATTTCCTATACTTCCTTTTGGGTCTAAAAGAGTGTGGATTTCATCAATGAAAAGAATTGCTTTTTCAATTTTCTTACATTCATTGATTACTTTTTTCAGACGGTCTTCAATTTCTCCTTTGTAAGAGGTTCCTGCCAGTAAAGCTCCGGTATCCAGTTCTAAAAGTGTACCGTTTTTAAGCATATCAGGAACGTTTCCTTTTGTAATTTCAATGGCAAATCCCTCTACTAAAGCGGTTTTTCCAACTCCGGGTTCTCCGATGATAATTACATTCGGTTTGCTTCTACGACAAAGGATTTCAACTAGCATTCTCAGTTCTTTGTCTCTACCAATAATATTTTCAAGGTTTCCGTTTCTTGCCTGTGCCGTTCTGTCTACACAATAGCTCTTAATAGAAGGAAGTGATGAATCTGAAAATTCTGATCCATTGGAAAATAAAGAGGCAAAGTCTCCGTTTTCTGATACGGTGAAAGGAGTGTCTTTTCTGTATAAGTTAAAAATATCGTGTTCTCTTAATGGAAGAGATTTCAATTGTTGAAGTGAAAATACAACCTGAGGTTTTACAATAGCTGTAAGGATACAGATGGGAGTGATCTCATCCAATCCTAATTTTAAACGGATATCGTCTGCTTCTTCTATAAGAGTATCTACAGCTTCATCCTGTCCTACCTCATCGGGAAGATGACTTGTTTTTGGATATTCTTCAATACGAACATCTGCCCATTCGTAAAAATAACCGGGATCTTTATCTATATTTTTTAAAAATTCATTAAGACCGATATCTTTATGCATTAATGCCTGTAAAATATGTGGTCCGCCATATGTTCCGTTATAGTTTTCCCTTGCTATCGACTGAGCAATATGAAATAGCTGTTTTACTGTTTCGTTGGTTACTAGTACTCCCATTTATAATTTTTCTTATATTAATATATTTGCGTTCTGTTTTTACTTTTTATTTCAGATCAACTGATTGAAATGTATCTTTCCCTCCTTTGGTGTTCAAGAAGTCGAAAGTTGTTTTTTATTTTGCTAAAATTAAATATTTTATTCTAAACGTGATAAAGATAGTTAATTCTTCAATTAGAGAAGTAATAACGGACTTTTTTTATTGGTATATGAGTTTCCAGAAGTCAGTAAAATCTCCTAAATATTACTGTAAGAAACTTTTTATTTTAGATATTCAAAAAATACATTAAAATAAGACTTATCCATTGAAGCCCGATATAGATGTAAAATAACATTGCAGATGGTTCTGCTAATTCGTGCAACTTTTCAATGAGTGTTGTCTTAATAATGTCATCAAAATTGGTATTTTCATCTCCCAGATTTAATTCATCAAATTTAACTTTATTTAAGGCATAGCTTAGAATACGTTTCAGTATTTTATTTTCTGAATTGTTTTTAAACTCATTGAGTAATCGGGTTTTTGCTAAAGCATAATCTGCACTATTCTTTACAACTATCGGTTGATTATTTTTAAATTTTTCTACAGCTTTATCAATAAAGGGAATTAATATGGTTTTTGAATGGTCCTGTACCAATCTGCTGATAATTCTCGACATTCCATATTTGGTGGAAAATATTGCAATACAAAATGGTGCAGCGATCATTAAAAGATAAAAAAGTCCGGCTGACAAGGGTTTTGCCATTACTGTAGCAATCAGAAATGCTAATGCTCCACTATGTCCTAATGAAGCTCCCAAGCTCTCTGCCAGGATATAAATTCCAAGCGTAAAAGTGATAACCGTTGAAAGAATTCCTATTGCATAAATCTTCAAAAGGCTAAAAATAAATACTCCTGAAAGTTTCGAAAAATATTTTAGGTGAGTGGTAAGGGTGTTCATTAGTGTTCAGGTTATTGTTTTAAGCTTTTCAAGATAAGAAAATTATAGAAAAGTTATTTAAATACTTAATTCATTTCTTTAATATTCTTCTAAGTCTGAAAAACTTAAGTCCTGAATTTTTGGCAATATATCCATTTTAATTTTTCTCACTTTTTTATTTAGAATTTTATCTGAACCCAGCTCCTGATCGAATTCTACTTTAGTTTTTGTTAAAAGATCAATTTCCGTTTCGGAGGTGGTATTTTTTCCATCCCAGATTACCCTTGAGATTTTTATTAGTTCAAAATTATTCTGTTTATACCTGAATTCATATCTGCTTTTCCGGCTATTAATATCAGTTAGCATTATTAAATTACCATCTTCAATAATAAAATCCGGAATGGTATTTCCGTTATGTTGTCCATTTTTGTCTTTAGGATATTCACTTTCAATTAACTTTGTTGAAGAAACAACCAGCTTGTGTTTATGGTCAGGCTGTGTGAGGAATATCTGTACTGTTAACGGTCTGGTTTCGTCTTTCAGATCTATTGTTAAGACAACTTTATCATCACGTTTATCTTTATTTAAGTCTCCTTCTTCTGTTTGTACCAGGAATGTATAGCTATCTTTCTGAACCGGTTTTTGTGAATATAAACCTGTTTCCATTAAAAGAAAAAATATAATAAAGTACGGGGATGTTTTTTTCATGGTTATTTTATTACAATTTTAATTGGAATATTTAAAGTGACTGTATCTGATGGTTTATAATTAGGAGATAGACTTAAGGATATTTTTACCTGTGGGAATCTGGTCTATATTCAACGTTTAGTCTTCGTATCACAAAAATAAAATCACCAGACTTAATACAATAAATGAAATTTTCATAATCCTGACCTTGATTCTTAATAAAATTATTTTCTAATACCAATTTTTCATCTTTTCTTTCGTCTCAGGAATCATCAATTACAAAATCCAGTATCAACTTCACCAATTTACCCTTATTCTTTTTTCATTCAGTAGCTTGTTTTTTGAAAAACTTCTTACAATAATAGTATCCCCAATTTTATTAAGTTGTTTAAAAACAAGTGGATTCTTTTGTTTAAATTCTACATAATTGTATTTAACAGTGCCTGTTTTATCTAAATCATCAATTAAGCTTGTACTGTTTCTGTCAAAATCACTCTTTAAGACTGGAATATCTTTAATAACAACATTAACTATCAAATCTTGATTTGAAGTACTTTTCTTTTCAATATCATAAATAGGTCTATTATTTTCATCAAAAAACATATAATCTGTTATTTGGTACAATAATTTATTGTCATTTGTAATTAAAAAAAGTTTATCTAAAGTCTCAGAATCTTTATATAATTTAAACTTTAACGGAAAACTGATTAAAACCTTTTCATTATCTAAACTTTTATGATCCTTAATAACAATAACTTTTGAATTTATATCATTTT
The DNA here is from genome assembly GCF_001684975.1 of Chryseobacterium artocarpi. Classification (GTDB taxonomy): domain Bacteria; phylum Bacteroidota; class Bacteroidia; order Flavobacteriales; family Weeksellaceae; genus Chryseobacterium; species Chryseobacterium artocarpi. Next base: position 26,825 of record NZ_MAYH01000003.1, read on the forward strand.
TCTCCTGTGATATAACTTCCTTTTCTCTTGATTTACAAGAAAACAGTACTAAGCAAATAATATAAAAGAGGCTCTTCATTTATTGAAAACTATTAAATAAACTTTACCAAGTGATTTTCTTTCGAAAGCTTGTAAGTAGTTGGTTATTATTAAACAAGTTAACAACAATACTATCATTATTTTTATTAAACAAATTCATCAGTTCACGATTTTCCTTACGAAAAACTGAACTCTGACTGAGTTTAATTGTATCAATAGAATTTTCTTTATAGCCTGTAAATAATTTCCTAACATCCTTTTTAGAAATCTTCATTGTACTGCGATGAACAATTAAATTTTTCTTAGCTTTCTGTGGGATATCCAATTTATGTATGATATGAGATCCTTTGTTATTTAAATCATATACATAATAGTCAGTAAGATTTATAAGCATTTTACCATTTTCAGACATCAAAATAGAACACCCAGTAATATCTTTATCAGAATTATTTAGTATTTCATATTCAATAGGAATGTCTATAATAAGGCTATCCTCATTTTTCTTAAAAATATCGGAATAGATTTTAACATGTTCAGTTTTATTATCTGTTTCCTTTAACATGATATCTGAACTATTACCATTTGTTTTACAACAAATTAGAAATATTACGCTACTTAAGTAAAAGAAATGTCTCATTTATTAATATGCTATTCAAGAGATTTCACCAATTTATTTTTAATTCTTCAATAAAAGTTTTTTTACTTTACAAGAAAATAAAATCAATAAAAAGATTGATAAAAATAAGTTTCTCATTCATTAATAAAATATTTATAAGCTTTACCCATTTTTTTCATCTTTTCCTTTGTCTCAGGAACAATTATTTACAAAATCCGGCATCAATATTACCAGCTTATTTTGAATTTTTTGGATTCGTAATTTTTTTTTCCATTATCTCTTGTAGTAACTTGTACTGTATCCGGAACTTTCTCCATTTTTTTTATGATCTCAGGAAAATCTTTTCGGAATTCTTTATATGATACAATTTTTGCTGAGTCCCTAAAATTTTCTATATCTTTATTGACTGCATATTTTTTAAAGATTTTTTTTGCATCGTCCATATCAATATAAAGTTTTTCAATGCGAGATGTTATCATATTATCCTCTCCTTTTGATATCTCCCAATCTTCTCTCTTTGCTTCTTTTGTATTTTTATCAATATTTTCATAATCTCCTAATGAAATATATTCTTTATTAATAAAAAATTTTGTCCCTACAAAATCATAGTTTGTATTGCTATTATTCTTAATATAAAATTCTAACGGTATATCGATTTTTAAGCTATCTCTACTTTCCGAATACATATCAGGGGTTATATAAACAAATTCATTACTGATATTTTGTTTAAAAATTAATCCCGATTCTTGATTTTTACAGGAGTAAATTGTTATAAAAATTATAAATAAAATAACTATTCTCTTAATGTTCATATTAATTTTTTATAAATATTGTTTCTATAATGAAAATATCATCTGCAATCTTTTCATCATATTCTTGTCTTAGTAGTATAATATAATTCAAAGAAGATTTATAAGGTTGATTACCAGCTTTTCTATATACTTCTCCATCTTGCTTTTGCGTGGCTATCTCTAAATTCTCCAATTTATCTCTTTTTCTTATTTTGCCAGATAATAGTTTTTCAAGTGTATCTTGGCTAGCCTCAATAGTCTCATATTGTTTATCACTATTTGCATTCAATAACACAAACTCTTTCACTCCCTTAACACCTAAGTCCTTCGCTTTCTCTAACACAGCTTCCACAGCTTCATCCCACATTTCTTTCATTCTTTCCTTCGTCTCTGTAACCATAATATCAATTACAAAGTTTAGTCCCGGAACCGGGCTAGGAATTGATGGCAGTTCTCCGTTACCGGAAATGTATTTGGCAAGATCCAGAGGCAAGACAATCTAAGGCGTTCTTCCTATAAGTAAACTATGGCTTATTTAGCATAATCTATTTTCAATACATCATAAGAAGTCTTTTTCCCATTTGAAAATCCGACCACTTTAATACTATCTGTATGTTGATTAAAAGTTTTCACCAAAGGCAAATAATGTTCTTTAGATTTAAGTACAATGGAATCTTTATCTCCAAAATTTATTTTTTCGTTTCTGAAAGCTTCTTGAGAAGCTAATTTGGAAATTTTAGTATGATTTTGACGAATAAGGAAAACAATAGCCTGATTAGGTTGAATTTCATCTTGAAAGTTCAATAATGTACCTTTCTTATAAATAATATAATCTCCCATATCTATTAAGGCACTATTACCATCGCTTAAAATAATATGTAGTCTGTTAATGACTTTACCTGTATTATTTTTGAATTCGAATTTTAAAGGTATATCAACAGCAATGCTATCATCCTTCTCTATTAAATTTATACTATTTGATGACTTAAGCTGAGTAAAATTATTCACTTGAGTTTTACAAGAAAATAAAAAGCTTAATAAAATTATTGCAAATAAACAGGTTTTCATATTATAAATATAGTTTCAATTATAACTAATTCTTCTTCGAATTTATATAAAACAATGTATTTTGGTGAGGTTTTAAGAGAAGAATTCTTTCTATATTCAAATTCATAGTTTCTCAATCTTTGTAAACTTCTTATGTCTCCTGACAATAACTCCTGTAAGGTTTTTAGACTTATATTTTCAATATGATATGTTTTATCTGAGTTAGCATTTAAAGTTACAAATTCTTGAATACCTCTAACACCTAAGTCTTTCGCTTTCTCTAACACAGCTTCCACAGCTTCATCCCACATTTCTTTCATTCTTTCCTTCGTCTCTGTAACCATAATATCAATTACAAAGTCTAGTCCCGGAACCGGGCTAGGAATTGATGGCAGTTCTCCGTTACCGGAAATGTATTTGGCAAGATCCAGAAAGGCAAGACAATCTAAGGCATTTTTTCCAACTTTGGCTACTTTACTGTAAACATTCGTTTCTTTAAAAAAGTCTAACTGGCTGATCCCTTTTGAAGTCACTCGTTCACCATTACTCACATACCCGAAGTTGGAAGCTCTTATTACCGTATATTCTTCACCCAGGTTATCAAACTGGATTGTGGTATACAGTCTCCTGTTTGATCTCACCTGTCCATTGTTCATGCCCAGTTTCCCTTTCTTCAATTGATGAACAGCAATGGTTTTCTGGAGCTTGTCAAGCCCTTTACCGGTCATTTCTTCAGCTTTGTCTTTGATCTTTCCTTCTATTTCGTCCTTGATCTTATCTTTTACCCTGTCAAATGCTGTAGAGTCTTCTTCTTTTTTAATATTATCTGCACTTGCCAGCTTATCAAGACTTTCAACGCCACCACTGAAAATAATGATATCTCCATCTGCAGACCGGAACTCGGGAAGACCATACTTCTCGTCTCCTACTGCTGACTGTATAAATAAAGTTCTGTCTGAATATCCTACCTGGAGATATTTACTGTTATCTCTTGGCAGGTAAGCCATATCATGTCCAATATATCTCGCAATAAAATAAAGCTCAATATAGGCACCGGTATCTTCTTCAATATACTGTTCAAAATATTCGGTAAGATCAATACTGAATATGGCATATCCGTCTTTATCTATATTGGCTGTTACCGCCTTAGATCCCGATTCTTTTCCTTCAAGAGGAACAAAATCATCAAACATACGGTTATCGAAAATAGTTCCTAGACCAATTTTCAGACTTATCCCATCACTTTCCCAAAGTTCAAAGCTTAAAGGTGTATTTTCAGGAATATTTTTTGTTTTCACCCTGAAAAAAACGGTATTTCCAATTCTTACGTGGGGAGTTTTACTTGTATCGATGGGGTTTCCATCTTTATCCAGCCACTCTCCATCAATAATATAATCACCTTCTATAGCAGCAGGTTTTTTCGGATCACCATAGGTAACCCCGTTATTCACCCCTGTTTCTGTTATAGCAGCTCCTGCATTGGTGATAATATTGGCATTGGAATACATGCTATGCCCTTCCTGAGAAATCTTGGTGTAAGTTCCTTTTACAATTCTCGTTCTGCTCATGGCTTAGTGGGCTTTGGATTTTTCACCGCTGTTGTTTTGTACTTCAGCCTGTGCGTGTTTATGAACAAATTTTCCAGATTGAATATTCATATCATTTTCACTCACCTCATTCCGTTCTTTTTTGGTTTCACTATGTACATCTCCTTCTATGATCTCGGTTAGCTTTCCGGTGATAAATGTACTTGCATTTCCGATCACCGAAGTAAGTTTCATAGCCCCCACACTTTCTGTATTATTCAATCCGATATTATCAGATTTATTCATTCCCACTGTCGTCGTCATATTCTCACCTACATTGATGTTCATATTCTTACAATTCAGGGTCATTGTTTCCGGTGCTGTAATATTAATATTGCTTCCTGTGGTATCTAAATGAATCTCATTACCACTCTTATCCGTGATAATAATGCTTTCATCTTCAGTGAATACGATTCGGTGTCCACTTCGGGTTTGAATAGATTTTACACGGTTATCCACTCCTCCTCCAAGACCGATTCCACCATGGAACATCCCTCCCATTACGAAAGGACGGTCAGGATGACTGTGTACAAAATTAACCATTACCTGATCTCCTACTTCAGGAATTGCTACATAGCCCCGGTTTTGAGTGATCTGATCGGTTCCTCCAGCATCTGGGCTCATCACTCGTACAAAATGAGTGGTATCATTCATCTGCCAATCGAATCTTACCTGGACTCTTCCTTGTCCTTCAGGATCGGCATTGGCAATTACCGTGGCTATCTGAGGCTGAGCGATAGGTTCTGTAAACTCTGGCTTAGGTAAATAACCTGTATCAGCAGCTATAGACTCAAAACTACCCGTATAATGTCCAATTGTATCGATTTCATGGACGGCTTCGGTTACCATCACTTTGGTAAAGTAAGACGTTTCATTACTATCCGGTTTTCTCATATGAATATCTACTACACAGCCAGGATGTAAAAAAGGGACTGTTGTAGAGCCAGAAACAGAAAAGACTCCTACGGCTTCACTTCCCGAGGTACTTCTCTGAGAATGTTCTACATCTAAATGAGTCGAGACTTTGATAGGTGCGACCTGAAGTGCCGGAGTTTTGTATATTTTATCGTTATGGCTGTAAGCGGTTTTAGCCAGATCTCCTAAATGTTTTATTGGAGTCTCTCCAGATGTCAGCTTTTCATTTCTGCTGCTGTTATAACCATAATACTGAGGTTTGGTATGAACAGCTTTAAGCTCTACCTTTACATCACTGGCATTGCTACCGTAAATAAGTTTGATAGGTTTGTTTTGAGGGGGAAGTTTCCCGAAATGTAACACTTCACCATCATAGTAGAATTGCTCACCATAAGCTTCTGCCATTCTTGCAAGGTAGTTATAATGGGTTTCATTATACTGGCTGCTGTAGATGATCTGTGAGTAGTCATTCGTATCTACTCTTATATCAAAGCGGCTTTTATCAATTCCCTGTTTAATTACTTCTTCGGCAATAATTCCCATATTAACAGGCTGTCCGCCTCCAAAACTTTGAATATGAGGCGCTCCGTCTAATAGAATAGTTGGACTGTAGCCGGAAAGAACAATATTTCCAAGGCTCATTTTCTCCTGACTGAATCCTACTTTGGTTATCAATCCTACAAAATTTCTCTCAGGGCTGTTATCTATATCTTTATAGGAAATAACTACAGTAAGTCGTTTTCCTAAAAATTTATTGGCTTCTTCAAGGGTGTGACTCTGTCTGTCATTAAGCGCATCATGGGCGAGAATAAGACTGAACTCATGATGATGACTTGCCTTTTGTTTAAGGGTAAAATGTTTATAGTGTTTGATAATTTTACCTTCAACAACTAACGAGAGTTTTACCAAACGGTTGATACCCGTATGATGATTCTCAGATATACCGTCTGCATTCTGAGATGGGCGGAAAGAAGCTCCCTTTAATTTGGATTCGGTTTTCATTTGCTTTGTGTTTTTGATTAAGTCTAAAAATAAAAACATTTCATAAAACACACAATATCAAGACGATAAAACTTAAAAATCATTAAATTCAAATAAAAAAAGACTGCTTTCAACAAAAACAGTCTTTTTGATATAAAATTTTAATATTAATATTGGTTTTTAAGGTAATTAAAGATTATAGTCTGTTATCTGCCCGATAATCAACACTCAGAACTTTCCCTGTGTTTGCATTTATTTTATAATCCCATTTACCTTTTGTTAAACTAGTTGAAAATCTATATTTATTAATATTAGCAATTATTTCATAAGATTGATAAGAATATAGAGTCTCAATACCTGATAATGGAGATTCAGATTGATCTTTTAATTTTTTCTAAGAATAGAATCTCTCACTTTGTTTTTCAGTATAAATATTTTTTCTCCTTTGAATAATTCTTTTTGTTGTTCACCATTTTGAATTTGGATCGAAGATATAGTATCCTGATAATCGGGTTTCTTTTGGAAAATTAAAGTGGAAGAAATATGATTATTTTTAAGTAACTTAAAATATCCTCTATGATCTGTTACCGTCTTAGTATCATTTACTAAATCCAAAACCTGCATTCCGGATATTGGTTTTTTATCAATAGCATCATGTACGTATCCTTCATAGTAATGTTGCTTACAACCTATTAGAAATAAAACCATAATGAACAACTTTAGTAATTTCATATTCTTTAATTTACAAACTCATCATACTTTACAACAGAAAAAAGGACCCGTAATTATTTCAGATTTAGATTCAAAACGTATATCATTCTTTTATTATAGTGATCTACAATATTCAATTCTTAATATTTTTTCATAAGGTTAAAATGATTCTAGCTGGATAATACCTAATCTAATTGTATCAGAATCGTTAAATTTTGATATATCATATTTCTTAATTTTATACCCATCCTTTCTGAAAAAAATAAACTGATTTAATTTCTGAATTTTTCTTTTTGACACCTGTGAATCTTCTACTTCAATTTTAGGAAAAATAAATTGACCATTGCTTCCACTGGTAATATTTCTTGGACTTAGAACATCTAAAGAATCATAATAAATATGGACATTTGACAAAGGTTTATTGTTTGTATTTCTTACTATTCCAACAACAGGTTTTCGATAAACTATATTTTTTGAGCAAGAAGAATTTGTTATATTAAGAAATATAATACCCGTAATGAATAATAAATATGTTTTTAAAGCTTACTATCATTTACTTGTTAGAAATTAAAATTATCATAATATAACAATTACATGAAGAATACTATTTATAAACACCTTAACTTTAATATTAGTTAATTAAATAGCACGTTGTAAACAATATTTAGTACTTATTCAAATTTGATTTTCTGCAAATAAAGAGTATCTGGAATTTTGTATATAAAATGATTGCTGTTTAGATTTTTTGTCTGTCTATATTGTGGAATACGCTGAGTAGTGTAGATTGTATCAGAAACATATCCCTCTTTGTAGAAAATTAATTTTCTTTGCTCTTGTATATTAAGTGTATTCAAAGATGAATCTGAAATTTTAAAATGTCCTCTTTTATCTGTTAAAACAGTTTTAATAACATTATTATTTAGGGAACATTTAACTGACACATTCGGCAATGCAGTTATACTATTCTTATCTAGTACGATTCCATTATAATAATTGACAATTTCTCTATTATTCTCAGCATTTTTATGAGAACAAGAAAGTATACATGAAAAAATAAAAAATAAACTCAAAATTTCTATTTTACTAAGCCAAATTATACTCAATGAATCCTCCTTAGATAATACGACTCTATCATGATAATCTACCGGTATTTCTTCGTCAGCATATTTCATTAAATCAATTTCTTCAGTATTTTCAGGATACTTTGTACCTGGCAGAGGATCCTGCTGAATCCAAGTAGGTCCAGATGTACTTTTATGCGTGTAACTATAACTACGTCCCCCATAAGTTAATAAGAGCTGATGCCCTATTTCATGGGCTGAAGTTTCTTTAAAATCTAAATCACTCTCTTTAGGATCACTATAAAACCATCCTTTAGTTACGTAAACAATGGTATTTTTATTATAAGATTTCCAATCAGAATAATATGTGTATCCAGTTTTATAGTATAACTCTCTATGTAACTCCCAATTATGAGAACGATTAAAAGTTGTATTCTTAGCATTTGTAAAATAAATAATTTTTGGAGCAGCCATTCCATTCTCATCTTGAACAGCATTAACAAATATTCCCCATTTTTCTCCATGAATATCTGTTCCTTTATTAAATGTTTTTTTATCAGTTCTGCTCCAATATATATTGATACCTTCTAAAGCCATATTTTTCAATTCTTCCCAATTTTTGGTTCTATTTTTGATCGGATTTTTGACAACTGAAAAAACAAAATATTGCACCTACGATTAAAGCATTTTTTTTCATTTAACACTCCTATTTTCCTACTTTCACTTCTTCCAATCGTTTTTTTATATCATCTGGGAACCAAGGTAAGACAGGATCATTTTTGTACTGTTCAAATACTTCATCTGGATTTAAAAATGTTTCAGGAAGATTAAGTTTTTTTAATTCAGCTTTAAAAGCTGATTCTTTATCGAAAAATATTACATTTAAATCTTTTGTATTTATTAAAAAATAAACCTTGGGATTCATTTCGGTATTTTCAAAATTTAATCTTTCGCCTTGAATACCATATATGTATATGGTATTTACAGAAATTGATTCTATAGGAGTTGCATCACTTATTTCGTTTTTTGATGCAGATGTATTTAACATCCATTCTTCTTTTCCTTGAAGTTTAGTTAATTGATATGGCTTTAACAGTGGAATCATTGTATAATCCCATCCATTGTCAGACCAATAAAATTTATCAATTTGAGCATCTTCATACGGTCGTGCAGGAAATAATTTGCCTTTCATTTCTTTAGTTTTATCACAGTTTATAAGAGCCATTAAGCATAACACATAAAGTATTGTTTTCATCATGATTATTTTATAATATCTTTAATCTTATTTTTAACTCCCTTTAAATTATCATGTACATTATTTTTCAATTCTTGTACATCATATTTGAGGTTATCACCTAAATCCTCCATAAATCCTTTAGGCTTTTCGTTCAATCTATCTTGTAACTGTTTAATTGTGTAAGTATTACTCCATTTCCCTTTCACTTTCATTAGATCATTTCCTCCTGCAATATCATGATATAAGAAACCTGCAATAATGCTCACTGTGTCATATTCAATACTTCTTGAGCCATCACCAGATGGACGCAAATCAAAAGTATCTTCAAATTTATGAGATATTGTAATATTTCCATTTATATCTACATTAGCAATTGAAGTCACACCTATACTCCTCAATAACCATGTCAATTCGTTTGCAGCTACTTTCCAAGTATCGAGATATTTAGTAGAAAAAAAGTATTTAAATTGATTTAACATTTCACCTTCTGTCCTTTTACCTCCTAACTGTATTCCTTTTACAATTTCTTTTGTCTTAAAAGATTCTTTTTTATATTTTTGATCATTTATTATTAATTTCATAATATCCTTTTCATATTCAATAAAAGCTATATCATTATTTATTTTTCTTATTAATCGAGGACTATTGCTAATGTCAACTTCTCCGGTCTGTAACATAGAATAAATTCCTGCTTCAAAAAGGCTATTCACCTCACCATCGTCTAATCCAATTGCCTTTGCAAAGCTCTGTCTTGCCCCATGTCCCCAGCCAGATCCGTCATATTCTTTATCTCCTTTCCACCATTCTAAAATATTAGAATACCAATGTTTTTCTACTTTGAGTTCTTCTTTTGCTTTATCCACCCATTCTTTGATACCGGGAGTATTGGCAATACTTGTTTTTACCATCCGGCTCTTTCCTTCACCTTCTACAAAAGCTTTTTCCTCTTTTTTCTTTTGTTCATTTGTGGAGCCTGCAGAATAGTTTACTTTATAAAAGATGTCTTTTCCTGTATCCTGTATTCTATCCCATATGGTTTGATCCTGATATTCTTCCCAATCTGATAAAACCCCTTTATTAAACATTAAACCTACCGGAGCAAAATGTGCCTGAAGTTCCATCTCGTGTACTTTAGCAAAAGCCAGTAAAGCATTAAGTTTTTTACGATACAATTCACTTTGCATATAAGCTTTCTGCTTTGTCCCTTCAGCTTTAGCAATAGCATTCATCATAATATTTTTGAACCATGAAGGTAAGATACTGTCAATTTTAGGGATAGCATACTCTGCTGGAGCATATTTTTTAGAAGGATTAGCTTTTACAATACTACGATATTGTGCATATTCTTGGTAAACTTTCCAATATTCTTTGACACGTTGTCTAAAAGTAGGAGCTTTCTCATTAGGGCTTCCATCATCATTAAAAACTTTATCCAATAATCTTTTAGGAAATTGATAACCATCATCAAGGAAAAAGCCATCAGAAAGCCCTCCTCCATGATAGCCCCAACTTTCGATATACAGATTATCCTTTTCATTACAAGCATTCTTTACATAAGGAATATCTCCCATTCTGGTAACAAATAAAGCTCTATCATTAGGAAAAGTAAATTGAACAGCTCTGTTTATTAATCCTCCCCAGGAGTTGTCCCCTAGCAGTTCATTCATTTTCTCATAGATACCTTTATTTTGATATAATTTTTCGTTCGTAAAAATATCAGCAAGCCACTCCAGAACCCATTCATTAATGAAGTCTTCAAAATAATATGACTTAAAAGACTCGTAATCTTTCCCATATAATCCCTGGGGTTGATGAGTACCTAAAAACAAAATATTAATAGGAATTTCTTCCCATCCCATTTCATAAGCATAATAAATAATACCTAAAGCCACACCAGCTGCTATTGCTGCTCCTTGGCTATGTCCAACCACGGTTACAGGTTTATACTGTGGCGAGTAGCTAAGTGCTCCAGGATTCTTTTCTTTTAATTTTTCAATTTCTTTTTTTTCTTTGATATTCCATTTTTGCCTTGCCCATGAATATCCCTGTGCTATACCATGCTCAACCCTGTGCGCTCCCGAAGATTGTAACCCATGAGAACCATTAATGAAATGTGCATTACCTTGCGCATGAAAATATTCTTTAAATATTTGCGAGTAACGTTTCTTAGAGACATTATCGTATCCTTCCCAATACCCTTCAAATTGTTCTTTAGCAGAAAACATCCAACGAAAATATTCTGTATCCTTGTAATTCTTATCACTATATAAAGTACCTCCTCCCTGCCGATCAATGAACTCTAGTTCATCATTTGTCATAATATCAGCTACATCTGTGATTTTTTTTTCACTCATGTTTGCCCCTCGTAATGGGTTTTGCTTAACATCATCAGGAACCTTGTTCATAATAACATTAAGATAAGACCCCGGGTTTTTCTTTGGACTACTTAAATAACCATTACAAAATATAACATCCCCATTTAAAACAGGATCTGGATAATTGAGCATAGGTGGCTTTGGTGGTTCTTCATTTATATTATAAATAACTCCGTCTTTTCCTTTTTGAATGACCTTGCTCCCAATATTTTCAATATCATCACTGGAATATCTTTTATAGTCTCCACCAACAATTTTAGTAATATTACCTTTTACAATTCTAATTCTGCTCATAGCTGTAATTATTTTAAAAATTATTACTTACCTCAGAACTATTATTCTTTACGACTTTACCAGAGTGCTGTTCATTTGTTCCTGTACTTTGAGTAATGATTTTCCCCTCACTCACTTCATTTCTCTCTTTTTTTGTCTCACTGTGCACATCTCCTTCTATGATCTCAGTTAATTTCCCTGTAATCATTGTACTGGCATCACCTATCACAGAAGTAATTTTCATAGCCCCCACACTTTCTGTATTATTCAATCCGATATTATCAGATTTATTCATTCCCACTGTAGTCGTCATATTTTCACCTACATTGATGTTCATATTCTTACAATTCAGGGTCATAGTTTCCGGTGCTGTAATATTAATATTGCTTCCTGTGGTATCCAAATGAATCTCATTACCACTCTTATCCGTGATAATAATGCTTTCATCTTCGGTGAATACGATTCGGTGTCCGCTTCGGGTTTGAATAGATTTTACACGGTTATCCACTCCTCCACCAAGACCGATTCCTCCATGGAACATTCCTCCCATTACGAAAGGACGGTCAGGATGACTATGTACAAAATTGACCATTACCTGATCTCCCACTTAAGGAATAAATGGAATTTCGGTTTAAAAAAAATATAAAATTTGAGATTTATAGATCTTATTTGTTTTTTGTAACGTTTTTTTACTCTTTTAAAATTTTTCCAGAATTCCCATCAATTTCATAATAAAAATTAGACTTTAACCCTTGTCCAGCCGGACTATTTTTAGAATAAGTAATGATGCCTTCTGAAGACCTAATTGTCCATAAATAATTAGTTTCATTAAAATTTATACTTATAGCTAAATCTCCATTATCCTTATACCAGCCTTTACCCGTTTTTAAATCCAAATGATTTTTTTCGTTCAAAATCTTAAGAATGTCTGTATATTTTATTTTCCCAAATTTTAAATCTTCATTTTTCTCACTGATAATTTTCCCCACTTTGTTATATTCAAAGGATTTTCCAACGGAAACTTCTGAAAAAACAATCGTGGAAGATTTTAAATTACCATCTTTATAATAAGTATTATATTCGGAAAGAAAACTAGGTAATGGTTTTTTTATAATTTCATCAAAACCATCATCAGTTTCATATTGTTCAATTTTGGTTCCGTCCGATAATGAAAAAAAAGCTCCGCCTTTGCTCCAATTTTTTTTAAACTTATCAATATCAATTTTTTTCATTTTCTCATTTTTTTTTGTTGTATTAATTTCTTTTTCATTCTGTCCTGAACAAGAATGAAAAAACATAAGAATTAACAAAATAAAAATTTTATTTATCATAATTATTTTATTTTAATTGTACTGTTAAGAATTTGCCATTGCCAACCAAATAAAATCTTTCCTTCAACAGGAGTTCTTGGATTTCCATTTAAATCCGAAGACCAATGACAATAATCCATGATATTATCTGTTTGCTGTGCTTTGTATGTGTACTTCGCCGCCGCTTTTATTCCATCAAAAGTATGAGCCAATCCCATTGCATGAAAAGTTTCATGTGAAATAGTTGAACGATCGTGATAATTAAAAAACACACCATGCATAGTATTAAGATTTGAAAACCCTTGTGTGACTAAATTTGAATTCACAGGATCAGGGTATGCGTCTAATAAAAAATATAATTTATAAAAATTCGTGTATCTGCCAGGATATGTTCTATTTAATTCATTGTCAAGATAATCTAACATTTCAATGTTACTTCCATCCAAACTTCCATCACTACTAAAAATAACCCCATTCCTGGAATATCTATTTTTAAATGTAGGAGTTGTAGAAAGATCTAAAGGTTTTATTAAATATCTAATATTGGGTTTTATCAAAGACTGAATTAGGTTTTGTCTAAAAAAAGAATCACCATCTGAGACCATTTTTCCTATTTTAGGAACCGCACCTAATTTAGTTTTGACAGGTACAATAATTACATTAATTTTTTTTATGTGATTATTATCATTAGCTAAAACTTTGAATTGCCCACAAACTTCATCATCCGCCAAAACATCAACATATATATCTTCTTTTAGTGGCTTCGAAGCCTTAATTGTCAAAAAATTATATAAGTTATATTTGCCTTTTTTTATTGGTATTATGGTCTTATTAAATATCAAACCAGTATTTTCTTTTTGAGGTTTGATTTCTAATTTTTTGGGAATTTCTTGAATTTCAATTTTTAAACTAAGTTTTGCAATATTTTCATTTGGAACGATTGCTATAACAGGAACTCGATAAAAAAAAGGATTTCCTTTTGTAGACTTCCAATTAATTTGTAATTTTTTAAAACTGTTTAAGAGATTATCATACATTGAAGACCATTTTTTAAAAAAATCAGTCCAGCTATTTGTATATGGTGTAACTACATTAAGATTTGAATTTGTATAATGCTTTCCCAAAATATCCTTAACCCAATGTTTATCTCCTACCAAGCCACTATCCCCCATTCTTATCCAATCAAAACCAAATTCACCCTTCCAATTTCCATGCGGACGAAATTCAACTAAACACTTAACTTTTATTTGACTTGAAGGGGGATTACTAGGTTTTCCATAACTTACACCTTTATCAACACCTTTATTAGAAACAGTTTCTGCAGCATTATATACAATATTACTTTCTGAATAGAGATTATAATCTCCTTCTATTTTTTCTGTAATTTTTCCTTTTACAATCCTTAATCTGCTCATGTTATAAAGTGATTATTTAGTAATTTTTACTTTTTTCTCCACTATTATTCTGTACTTCCGTTTGGGCATGATTATTTATTGAAGTACTAGATGTAGTTTCTATACCTTGTTCAGCATTTGTTACTGTCTTACCCTTTTTCACTTCCGTTTCTACATCACCTTCAATAATCTCAGTCAGTTTCCCGGTGATAAATGTACTTGCATTTCCAATCACGGAAGTAATTTTCATAGCCCCTACACTTTCAGTATTATTCAGTCCGATATTATCAGATTTATTCATTCCCACCGTCGTCGTCATATTCTCACCTACATTGATGTTCATATTCTTACAATTCAGGGTCATTGTTTCCGGTGCTGTAATATTAATATTGCTTCCTGTGGTATCTAAATGAATCTCATTACCACTCTTATCTGTGATAATAATGCTTTCATCTTCAGTGAATACGATTCGGTGTCCGCTTCGGGTTTGGATAGATTTTACACGGTTATCCACTCCTCCTCCAAGACCTATTCCTCCATGGAACATCCCTCCCATTACGAAAGGACGGTCAGGATGACTGTGTACAAAATTAACCATTACCTGATCTCCTACTTCAGGAATTGCTACATAGCCTCTATTTTGAGTGATCTGATCGGTTCCTCCAGCATCTGGGCTCATCACTCGTACAAAATGAGTGGTATCATTCATCTGCCAATCAAATCTTACCTGGACTCTTCCCTGTCCTTCTGGATCAGCATTGGCAATGACCGTGG
>NZ_MAYH01000004.1 GCF_001684975.1 Chryseobacterium artocarpi
ACTGTATGAGACTTTTAAAAATAAAATAAAAACTGGCGGCGACCTACTCTCCCGCGTTAGCAGTACCATCGGCGCTGGTGGGCTTAACTTCTGTGTTCGGAATGGGAACAGGTGAGCCCCACCGCTAAAACCACCCTAAAGGTTGTATATAAGATATCAGAAATTAGAGCTCAGAGTTCAGACTTTAAAGTCTGCTATCTGATGTCTTTTAGCTGACATCTGTTTTAAGCGATAAAAACTTTCACAAAGACAAAACCTTCGCTGCGCATAAAGCACTTGGTTTATATTAGTAACCATAGACTATAAATCTACGGGTAATTAGTACTACTTGGCTATGACATTACTGTCTTTACACCTATAGCCTATCAACGTCGTCATCTACAACGACCCTTAAAAGATGTCTCATCTTGAGGCGAGTTTCGCACTTATATGCCTTCAGTGCTTATCTCTTCCAAACGTAGCTACTCAGCGGTGCACCTGGCGGTACAACTGATACACCAGAGGTTTGTTCAATTCGGTCCTCTCGTACTAGAATCAAGCCCTCTCAAACATCTAACGCCCGCAATAGATAGAGACCGAACTGTCTCACGACGTTCTGAACCCAGCTCGCGTGCCACTTTAATGGGCGAACAGCCCAACCCTTGGGACCTTCTCCAGCCCCAGGATGTGACGAGCCGACATCGAGGTGCCGAACCTCCCCGTCGATGTGAGCTCTTGGGGGAGACTAGCCTGTTATCCCCGGAGTACCTTTTATCCTATGAGCGATGGCCCTTCCATACGGAACCACCGGATCACTATGTCCTGCTTTCGCACCTGATCGACTTGTAGGTCTCACAGTCAAGCACCCTTATGCCATTACACTCTACGCACGGTTACCAAGCGTGCTGAGGGTACCTTTGAAAGCCTCCGTTACTCTTTTGGAGGCGACCACCCCAGTCAAACTACCCACCACGCAATGTCCTTCTGAAAGAAGTTAGGCTCCAAGTAAGTAAAGGGTGGTATTTCAACGTCGGCTCCACAAACACTAGCGTGCCTGCTTCAAAGCCTCCCACCTATCCTACACATTACTTACTCAAAGTCAATACGAAGTTATAGTAAAGGTTCACAGGGTCTTTTCGTCCCATTGCGGGTAATCGGCATCTTCACCGATACTACAATTTCACCGAGCTCGTGGCTGAGACAGTGCCCAGATCGTTACACCATTCGTGCAGGTCGGAACTTACCCGACAAGGAATTTCGCTACCTTAGGACCGTTATAGTTACGGCCGCCGTTTACTGGGGCTTCAGTTAATGCCTTCGGTTTAACCCTAAGCACCTTCCTTAACCTTCCAGCACCGGGCAGGTGTCAGACCCTATACAGCATCTTTCGATTTAGCAGAGTCCTGTGTTTTTGATAAACAGTCGCCTGGGCCTCTTCACTGCGGCCACCATTGCTGATGGCGTCTCTTCTTCCGAAGTTACGAGACTATTTTGCCTAGTTCCTTAGCCACGACTCACTCGAGCACCTTAGGATTCTCTCCTCGACCACCTGTGTCGGTTTTGGTACGGGTTGCTTCACTTCGGCTTTTCTTGGATCAGATTACACTACAGCAGCTTCGCCCGAAGGCTAAGCCTTGACTATTCCGTCAGTCTCCAGCAGCTACATCCAACCGTCCCCTTTATTCGTGAGCAAGTATGGGAATATTAACCCATTGTCCATCCACTACCCCTTTCGGGTTCGCGTTAGGTCCCGACTAACCCTCAGCTGATTAGCATGGCTGAGGAAGCCTTGGTCTTTCGGTGAGCGGGTTTCTCGCCCGCTTTATCGTTACTTATGCCTACATTTTCTTTTCTATCCGCTCCACAATACCTCACAGTACTGCTTCGGCGCAAATAGAATGCTCTCCTACCAGATATAATAAATTATAAATCCATAGCTTCGGTAATATGTTTATGCCCGATTATTATCCATGCCGGACCGCTCGACTAGTGAGCTGTTACGCACTCTTTAAATGAATGGCTGCTTCCAAGCCAACATCCTAGCTGTCAATGCAGTCCAACCGCGTTGCTTCAACTTAACATATATTTTGGGACCTTAGCTGTTGGTCTGGGTTCTTTCCCTCTCGGACATGGACCTTAGCACCCATGCCCTCACTGCCGTAGAACATTTATTAGCATTCGGAGTTTGTCAGGAATTGGTAGGCGATGAAACCCCCGCATCCAATCAGTAGCTCTACCTCTAATAAACTTATATACGACGCTGCACCTAAATGCATTTCGGAGAGTACGAGCTATCTCCCAGTTTGATTGGCCTTTCACCCCTACCCACAGGTCATCCGAAGACTTTTCAACGTCAACCGGTTCGGTCCTCCACTCTGTGTTACCAGAGCTTCAACCTGCCCATGGGTAGATCACAAGGTTTCGCGTCTAATCCTACTAACTATCCGCCCTATTCAGACTCGCTTTCGCTCCGGCTCCGGTACTTAATACCTTAACCTCGCTAGTAAAATTAACTCGTAGGCTCATTATGCAAAAGGCACGCCGTCACAGCATATAGCTGCTCCGACCGCTTGTAGGCGTACGGTTTCAGGTTCTATTTCACCCTTCTATTCGAAGTGCTTTTCACCTTTCCTTCACAGTACTTGTTCACTATCGGTCTTTCAGGAGTATTTAGCCTTGGAGGATGGTCCCCCCATATTCAGACAGGATTTCACGTGTCCCGCCCTACTCATTTATCACTTATGTATGCCTTTCATATACGGGGCTATCACCCTCTATGGCTGTTCTTTCCAGAACATTCTATTAAACATATAAAAGCTTTTGGGCTAATCCGCTTTCGCTCGCCACTACTTACGGAATCTCTTCGATTTCTTTTCCTCCGGGTACTTAGATGTTTCAGTTCTCCGGGTTTGCTTCCCCTAAGGGATAATACATCTTCAATGTATTGGGTTGCCCCATTCGGACATCTGCGGATCAATTCGTGTGTGCCAATCCCCGCAGCTTTTCGCAGCTTACCACGTCCTTCTTCGCCTCTGAAAGCCTAGGCATCCGCCATACGCCCTTAACGATTTCTTTCCTATTGGTTACTCAAGCGCTTTATGCGCTCGGTTTTCTCTTTGTGATGTCTTTACCGTTAATGTCAATGATCTTAATGTCTTCTTTTTGGTTTAGTAAACAATTGTTGTTTTTGGCTCCAATCGTCACTTTTAAACTAAACCTCCAAAACTGTGGAGAATAAGGGAGTCGAACCCTTGACCTCCTGCGTGCAAGGCAGGCGCTCTAGCCAGCTGAGCTAATTCCCCCTCTAGTAGACTTCAGATTCCAGATTCCAGATATCAGACTTAAAATCTGATGTCTTGCATCTTATATCTTCCCGTCTTTTTAATTAGTAGTCTCGGGCAGGCTCGAACTGCCGACCTCTACATTATCAGTGTAGCGCTCTAACCAGCTGAGCTACGAGACTGTCTGTTAGACTAACAGATTTCAGATACTAGATATCAGATTTAACTGACCCTATTATCTTAATCCTTGTCTCTCTCAATCCCTTTACTAATTTCTAGTGGGTTTTGTATTTTTATATATCAACCAAACAAAAAACTAAAGCTATACTTTAAGTAAGTACTGTATCTTGCGATACTAATTTTTTTATCGTCTAACGACGCTCTAAAATGAGATGTTCCAGCCGCACCTTCCGGTACGGCTACCTTGTTACGACTTAGCCCTAGTTACCTGTTTTACCCTAGGCAGCTCCTGTTACGGTCACCGACTTCAGGTACCCCAGACTTCCATGGCTTGACGGGCGGTGTGTACAAGGCCCGGGAACGTATTCACCGCGCCATGGCTGATGCGCGATTACTAGCGATTCCAGCTTCATAGAGTCGAGTTGCAGACTCCAATCCGAACTGAGACCGGCTTTCGAGATTTGCATCACATCGCTGTGTAGCTGCCCTCTGTACCGGCCATTGTATTACGTGTGTGGCCCAAGGCGTAAGGGCCGTGATGATTTGACGTCATCCCCACCTTCCTCTCTACTTGCGTAGGCAGTCTCACTAGAGTCCCCAACTTAATGATGGCAACTAGTGACAGGGGTTGCGCTCGTTGCAGGACTTAACCTAACACCTCACGGCACGAGCTGACGACAACCATGCAGCACCTTGAAAAATGTCCGAAGAAAAGTCTATTTCTAAACCTGTCATTTCCCATTTAAGCCTTGGTAAGGTTCCTCGCGTATCATCGAATTAAACCACATAATCCACCGCTTGTGCGGGCCCCCGTCAATTCCTTTGAGTTTCAAACTTGCGTTCGTACTCCCCAGGTGGCTAACTTATCACTTTCGCTTAGTCTCTGAAGCTTGCGCCCCAAAAACGAGTTAGCATCGTTTACGGCGTGGACTACCAGGGTATCTAATCCTGTTCGCTCCCCACGCTTTCGTCCATCAGCGTCAGTTGTTGCTTAGTAACCTGCCTTCGCAATTGGTGTTCTAAGTAATATCTATGCATTTCACCGCTACACTACTTATTCCAGCTACTTCAACAACACTCAAGACTTGCAGTATCAATGGCAGTTTCACAGTTAAGCTGTGAGATTTCACCACTGACTTACAAATCCGCCTACGGACCCTTTAAACCCAATAAATCCGGATAACGCTTGCACCCTCCGTATTACCGCGGCTGCTGGCACGGAGTTAGCCGGTGCTTATTCGTATAGTACCTTCAGCTACTCTCACGAGAGTAGGTTTATCCCTATACAAAAGAAGTTTACAACCCATAGGGCCGTCATCCTTCACGCGGGATGGCTGGATCAGGCTCTCACCCATTGTCCAATATTCCTCACTGCTGCCTCCCGTAGGAGTCTGGTCCGTGTCTCAGTACCAGTGTGGGGGATCACCCTCTCAGGCCCCCTAAGGATCGTTGACTTGGTGAGCCGTTACCTCACCAACTATCTAATCCTGCGCGTGCCCATCTCTATCCACCGGAGTTTTCAATATTCATTGATGCCAACAAATATATTATGGGGTATTAATCTTCCTTTCGAAAGGCTATCCCCCAGATAAAGGCAGGTTGCACACGTGTTCCGCACCCGTGCGCCGCTCTCAAGATTCCGAAGAATCTCTACCGCTCGGCTTGCATGTGTTAGGCCTCCCGCTAGCGTTCATCCTGAGCCAGGATCAAACTCTCCATTGTATGTTTGTCTGACTCACTCAAAGTTTTGACGCTTTAGTTTTTCCTTACTTGGTTGTTATATTGTATGTCAATGATCTTTATATCTTCCGCTTTGTAACGAAGCAATCTTTCTGTCAGTGTCGCTCCGTATTTGCGAGTGCAAAAGTAAAACTTTATTTCGTAATGACCAAATGTTTTGAAAGAAAAATTTAAAGTTTTTTATGTAACCTTAA
>NZ_MAYH01000005.1 GCF_001684975.1 Chryseobacterium artocarpi
CCACGGTCATTGCCAATGCTGATCCAGAAGGACAGGGAAGAGTCCAGGTAAGATTTGATTGGCAGATGAATGATACCACTCATTTTGTACGAGTGATGAGCCCAGATGCTGGAGGAACCGATCAGATTACTCAAAACCGAGGCTATGTAGCAATTCCTGAAGTAGGAGATCAGGTAATGGTCAATTTTGTACACAGTCATCCTGACCGTCCTTTCGTAATGGGAGGAATGTTCCATGGAGGAATCGGTCTTGGAGGTGGTGTAAATAACCATATGAGATCTATCCAGACAAAAAGTGGGATCAAAGTACTAATGAATGATGATGAAAAAAGTGTGACAATCATTGATCCAAGTGGAAATACCTATTTTATGGACGGGAACGGAAATATTTCGGTGACAGCTCCAAATGATATTACGTTTACAGCAGGGAAAAATATGAATATTAATGTGGGGGAGAATATGACGACAAGTGTAGGGATGAATAAATCTGACAATATTACTATGAATCACACTGAAAGTGTAGGAATGATGAAAAATCTTACAATAGGAGCCAACTTTATGACAAATGTTGTAGGAAGTCTAATGGAATTTGTTAAAGGGAATAGAGAGTCAAAAGCGCAAGAAGTAAAGGAACAAGCCAAAGCAAGAATGATTGTATCTCAGGAAAATAATAATATTCATTCTCAGAAAACTTTTAATAATAACAGTGGAGAAAGTTCCAAAATCCATTAACTATGTCAATCATACGAATAACAGAAGGTGAAAGCTCTACTTTCATTGAGGGAGGTTGGACCGTTTTTACGGATGAATTTGATGCTTATGCAGGAAATATCAGTCATTTTACGGCTGAGAATGGAACTTTATTGGGAACACCTGATAAAGAACCAAAAGCTTCTGATAATTCTTTTATTCCTATTATCACTGCAATTAATGATGAAGGAGATTTGTTCGGATCTTATGATGTGATAATCAATGATAAAAAAGAATGGACCTTTTCAGATTTATTAGATGTTAATTTACAGAATCAGAAATCTCGTGAAATTAAGTTTAAAACAGAAAGTTTAAAAACACGGGTGAAATTTAAGACCGAAAAAGGAAGCTCTAAAGCAAATGATAGTGATGGAGGAAATATTACAGCATTCTTTTTTAAAAAGGGTGAAAAGAATTCCTCTTTTACAACTGTAATTAATAATGTAAAGTATGGAGGAACTTTTTATCTTGATTGGGATCGTTCTAAAGGAGTTCATCAAATACAGTTTTATGCAGATGATAACGATTCTTTCTTTGATGGTGGTGTGAGTAATGTATATTGTGGTGCCGTAAACCTGTTTAAACTAGATTGTCCTGTTTGCGGAGAATGGGAAGTAATTCCTACTGTGATCCCAGAAAATTTATATGAAGGGTACAGAACAGATTGTCATGTTGCTACTCATAAACAGTTGGATATAATGGGGTACAAAGAGGGAATGCCGAGATATCAAACTGCAATAGCTATTCGGGATAAAAATAGAAGGTTTATTCGGATGGATTATTTTAAAGATCAGTACATCAAAGGAACAAAGTATATTAAACAGGCTCTGAAAAACGGAATTCCAGTTACTGTTGGTGTTGATAACCATGTAGAAATTACTCCAGGAAATCCTGATTTGACAACTGATCATTTTGTAGTAATTGTAGGAATGGGTACAGATGAAAAAGGAAATTATTTCCATTTTTATGATAATGCTGATTCTCGCTCAGGGACATCACTCAATAATAAATTATATTGTGTTTGTAAAGAAAATAAACTTGCAGGCTCTACAGATCCTTTGTCCAGATATGGAGGGGGTTTGACGTATACAGTGACATCAATAAGAACTTCAATCAAAAAATAATGAAAAATATCCTTTGTTTATTTTGTTGTACTATTTTTCTATTAGTGAGTTGTCAGAAAAGAAATATTCAGATGTTTAATAATCCTGCAAAAGTTGTAAAGACTGACTCTGTTTCAGATACACCCCTGCTTGGAGAGCAATGCCTGACTACAATAGATCATACCACTAAATGTGACGATAATAATGTTTTATTAAAAGGGAAAATTTTAAAAATTGAGAGTGAATCTTTTCAGTTTATTGCTTCCCCTGTTGAATTTAAAAATCAGATTTTAGTAGGAAAACCAAGACCGTTATCTGTTGATATATTAGATTTTGAGGAATTTAAAAATAAGATGGATAAAAACC
This sequence comes from Chryseobacterium artocarpi, assembly GCF_001684975.1. Lineage (GTDB taxonomy): Bacteria > Bacteroidota > Bacteroidia > Flavobacteriales > Weeksellaceae > Chryseobacterium > Chryseobacterium artocarpi. The sequence goes on from NZ_MAYH01000005.1 coordinate 2,219, forward strand.
ATTTAAGAAAAATGGAAAATATTAAAATAACTTATTTTTTGAAGCAGGATAAATCCGAACTTGTTTTCCGTTCTTATCAACTTCTGGATTTAAAAATAGAAAGCACTTATACTTTTAACGCGGTTTTATATAAAATCACTACATCTGATCAGGTTAAAAGAATCATATTTATTGTAGGCTATAAATAATGATAACTTTGTTGATACATTGGTTATTTCGTAAAATTTTATCTTTAAAACTAAATCAAACACAAAGCAAATGAAAACCGAATCCAAATTAAAGGGAGCTTCTTTCCGCCCATCTCAGAATGCAGACGGTATATCTGAGAATCATCATACGGGTATCAACCGTTTGGTAAAACTCTCGTTAGT
>NZ_MAYH01000006.1 GCF_001684975.1 Chryseobacterium artocarpi
TCCGCTTTGTAACGAAGCAATCTTTCTGTCAGTGTCGCTCCGTATTTGCGAGTGCAAAAGTAAAACTTTATTTCGTAATGACCAAATGTTTTGAAAGAAAAATTTAAAGTTTTTTATGTAACCTTAACTCCTTTCTAAACCTTAATCTATCCACTCCTGCGCTCCCGTAATTGGGATTGCAAAGATACAAACTTTATTGTAACCCGCAACTTTTATTTAATAAAATATGCAAAGTTTTTTTGTTTCTCTCTTTTTGAAGTAATATCGTCTCTGCTTAGTTAAAAGCTCTTCTGCGCTACTGAGATACTCTCGTTTTCAGTGGGGCAAAGATAACAACTTATAACAACACAAAACAAATAGATTTATAATAAAAATAGAAAAGTGGAAAACTATCAACATAAACATCTTATTATTAACACCTTAACAAACAATTATAGTTATCCACAATGAGTGTTAATAATGTGGATTATAAAAATATCCATGCTAAGGAGATATACCTATCGTATTGTATACCAAAAAGACGATTAAAGAATATAGTGTACTTACTAAATTATAATAGCTTTTGCATACAACAAATTATCATCGTATTTGAAAGTATTTTATAGTACAGCATATGAAGAGTGTTTATAGAGAGTGGATCTATTCAAGAGCTTCTCACAGATCTTACAGATTTTTGAACTGATAACGCAATATTTTAAATCATGATTCAATATACAATAATCAAATCTATTCAGAGATAAATTATTATCCTAATTCTAATGGAAGGAATATTTATAAAAAGTAGATTACCTCAATGACGTTAGCTAAGCTTAGAATATTAAAAAGTATATATCTAGGGTAAAAAATGAAAGAGTAAAAATATCTAGAAAATAAGGTAAAGACGATATCTTTAATTGAAGGATGTGACTTAACATATTTGAATATGAGTTCTACGTTAGTTTACATAATCATTATTCAATAGAGACGGGCAATAATCCTGAGCATAGTTTAAGCAAGCCGTTCAGATAAAAATATCTATCTCCTCAGGCTTTAGCAAAAACTTAGAGATAGGTTACTATGTAAAGTAAAGTAGAGCTGAAGATATTCAGTAAGCTATGATCAGTCACGTTTTGAGAACGGTTTTCCAATTATTTATTGATTACTTATCTATTGAGTTCTTATTGATCATGTATGAGATCGTTTACTTTCTTCTTGTATAATTTAATTTGCTTGAGTATATTTCAAAAAAAAAGTCTCATACATTACTGTATGAGACTTTTAAAAATAAAATAAAAACTGGCGGCGACCTACTCTCCCGCGTTAGCAGTACCATCGGCGCTGGTGGGCTTAACTTCTGTGTTCGGAATGGGAACAGGTGAGCCCCACCGCTA
>NZ_MAYH01000007.1 GCF_001684975.1 Chryseobacterium artocarpi
ACAGCATTTGTAATAGCAGCAGTATTACTAAGATCTAACCAAATACCGTTTTGTTTGAACTTTAGTTTTTTATCATTGGTATCAAAAATAAAAGTTCCATCCACGGCAGTACTTAAAACACCAGATGTATAAGGAACAATTATACCTTTATTAGTATTCGAAAATTCTAATAAAACAGAGGAATTAGTAGGCGATGTTTTTTTACCGATAGTTGTTTGTGCAGATATTATTTGCGCAAAAAATAAACTTGTAATAATAATATAATTTTTCATAACCTTTAGTTTAAACAAGTTTGTTTAGTAAATTCTTTCCAACCGTTACCTGATGAGACTGAAACCACATATACAAGCATTTTGTTTGTTGTTATATTGTAAACAATCATTCCTTCAAGAAGATTTGCAGAAGGTATTGCATCTATCTGTGCCTGAGTTAAACGGTTGATAACAAACCCTTTTGTTTTGGATTCCACCACCAGATCAGCCCCTTTATAATTGTTTTGCCAATTAGTGACCGTATTTCTTGCATTAATTGTTGATATTGCTGCAGAAGGATTTATTCCTCCGGTCAATGTAGTGGGTGTTTTATAACAAAACTTATTTTGTAAAGTAATTGTTGCCGTTGCTGTTTTACAGTTTGTACATGCGCTAGGCATTGTTACTGAACCATATGTTGTATAGTAGCAGTAATTATACGTTAATGTATATGTCCCTGCTGGCAAAGTGCTAGGAGCTGTTATAATACCATTAGCATCAATACTTAGGGCATTAGCTGTAGACTGGCTGACCATTGTTACTTTGGTATTGCTGTTACTGTTTATGGTTGCAGCAATACCATTCACCATATCATTTGCTAAAACATTTATTGTATTGGTGTCACCTGCAAAGAAGTTTCCTGTATCTGCGTTTGTAGCAATATTGTCTAACGGATAAACATATTGTGAGGTCATTGCCAAAGTATTGTTACCTGGTGTAGGATCCGGAGATGTACCAGAGTCTACCGTAGCATCTGATGTATAATTAATACTTCCCGTTGCATCGGTTCTGGCAGTATAAGTTAAGGATAATACTTGCTCAACGCCTGATGCTAAAGTGGGGATGGTCCATTTGTTTGTAGCTGGATCAAACGCACCTGCTGTAGCAGTATTAGATACGTAAGTAAAAGCAGCAGAAGGTAATGTTGGCAAAGTAGCAACGGTATTAGCAGTAGGTGATGTTCCGTTATTTTTCACTTTATATTTGATGGTGAAGTTTGTACCTTTTACCGCGCAGGTAGGATTTGTGTTGTCTGCTGTTATTTGAACGTCAGAAGAACACGATGTTCCTGTAACGGTAATAGTGGTTAAAGGTGACATACA
>NZ_MAYH01000008.1 GCF_001684975.1 Chryseobacterium artocarpi
CAAACACAAAGCAAATGAAAACCGAATCCAAATTAAAGGGAGCTTCTTTCCGCCCATCTCAGAATGCAGACGGTATATCTGAGAATCATCATACGGGTATCAACCGTTTGGTAAAACTCTCGTTAGTTGTTGAAGGTAAAATTATCAAACACTATAAACATTTTACGCTTAAACAAAAGGCAAGTCATCATCATGAGTTCAGTCTTATTCTCGCTCATGACGCGCTTAATGACAGACAGAGTCACACGCTTGAAGAAGCCAATAAATTTTTAGGAAAACGACTTACTGTAGTGATTTCCTATAAAGATATAGATAACAGTCCTGAGAGAAATTTTGTAGGATTAATAACCAAAGTAGGATTCAGTCAGGAGAAAATGAGCCTTGGAAATATTGTTCTTTCCGGTTACAGTCCGACTATTCTATTAGACGGAGCACCTCATATTCAGAGTTTTGGAGGTGGACAACCCGTTAATATGGGAATTATTGCCGAAGAAGTAATTAAACAGGGAATCGATAAAAGCCGCTTTGATATAAGAGTAGATACGAATGACTACTCACAGATCATCTACAGCAGCCAGTACAACGAAACCCATTATAACTACCTTGCAAGAATGGCAGAAGCTTATGGAGAGCAATTCTACTATGATGGTGAAGTGTTACATTTCGGGAAACTTCCCCCTCAAAACAAACCTATCAAACTTATTTATGGTAGCAATGCCAGTGATGTGAAGGTAGAGCTTAAAGCTGTTCATACCAAACCTCAGTATTATGGTTATAACAGCAGCAGAAATGAAAAGCTGACCTCAGGAGAGACTCCAATAAAACATTTAGGAGATCTGGCTAAAACCGCTTACAGCCATAACGATAAAATATACAAAACTCCGGCGCTTCAGGTCGCGCCTATTAAAGCCTCGACTCATTTAGATGTAGAACATTCTCAGAGAAGCACTTCAGGAAGTGAAGCTGTAGGAGTCTTTTCTGTTTCTGGCTCTACAACAGTCCCTTTTTTACATCCTGGCTGTGTTGTAGACATTCATATGAGGAAACCGGATAGTAATGAAACAACTTACTTTACCAAAGTGATGGTAACCGAAGCCGTCCATGAAATCGATACAATCGGACATTATACGGGTAGTTTTGAATCTATAGCTGCTGATACTGGTTATTTACCTAAGCCAGAGTTTACAGAACCTATCGCCCAGCCTCAGATAGCCACGGTCATTGCCAATGCTGATCCAGAAGGACAGGGAAGAGTCCAGGTAAGATTTGATTGGCAGATGAATGATACCACTCATTTTGTACGAGTGATGAGCCCAGATGCTGGAGGAACCGATCAGAT
>NZ_MAYH01000009.1 GCF_001684975.1 Chryseobacterium artocarpi
CTTTATATTTGATGGTGAAGTTTGTACCTTTTACCGCGCAGGTAGGATTTGTGTTGTCTGCTGTTATTTGAACGTCAGAAGAACACGATGTTCCTGTAACGGTAATAGTGGTTAAAGGTGACATACAGTCATTCGCTGCATCATAATATGCCGCATAATATGTGCCCGTAGCTCCAACATTAAGAGGTGCATGAGGTTTACCCGTTCTTTCTCCGATCATGTTATAATTAAGATCGAAATAACGTACAACATAATTAGAATTTGTGGTTCCGGTAAAGCCACTGGCGATATCGGCACCTCCATTATTACAATTTATTGTTTTGCTTGTACTTGAATAAGTGGGTGCAACACGCGGAGTAACACACTTAAACAATACTGCAGAACTACCTGTATATGTACCTGCAGTAGAACCAAAATCATAAGAAATACCCATTCCTGAATCTTGAGAACTAGGATCAACAAAACCATTAGCAGGAAATGTCATTGAACTATTAAAAGTAGTATCATTAAGCATATTATATTGACCTCCTGCATAACTTCCCGACCACGGTTGTCCAGATCTGTACTCGAACATTTGGAAACCTGGGTTAGATGTACTATAAGTACCAATTCTTATATATGGTGGTACACCAATTTTCATAGAAGGTCCAATATCACCCAAACCTGTTCCAAACATGGTATCCCAAGCTATAGCAAACTTCACAATTTCTGGATTTTCCGGAAGTGTAGCCTGCACATCTAGAAAAATTCTACTATTGTATGTGGGGTCATATTTATACGTTAAATTAAATAAATAGTCCTTGCTATTTTGTGTAATTTTATAAGCAATGGTAACACTTTGTACCCCTCCAATAGTATTGGTGGTATGGGATTGGATTTCGCTTGCTGTTAATATTCTAGTGGTATTATAAGGAGTAGTAGCTTTCGGATATGTATTTCCTGAACGATAAGTTATATTACCAATACTTATAATAAAGCCATTCGCTGTAGCACCAGGTTTAGCAAATGGGTTGCTAGGGTTGGGTGGTAAAGTAGCATTAAAAATCTGGGCTGTATTGTTATTTACAATTTGTATATTTCCCCCTCCGGTTACCTGTAATCTAGCTCCATCAGTGCTTGTATTTCCCCCACTAGAGTTTAAAACCGTTAATCCCGAATAATTAGGTGCAGTAACATTAGATGTTAACTGTCCATAACTCCATGTATATCCTAATAAAGATAGCAATATAACCCCTAAAGCTTTTATAAACTTAAATTGTTTCATTATGATAAATGTGTTTAAAGGGTTTATTTAGTGACATGCTGCTCTAGTTTCAATAAACGCTTTTCT
>NZ_MAYH01000010.1 GCF_001684975.1 Chryseobacterium artocarpi
TGTAAAAGTTTAGATTAAATCTGACAGTTAAAGGGCAAACGATTAAGTTTGTAAAGCAATAAAAACAAAAAGTTTAACCCTTTAAAAAGTCAGAAATGAGTTTAGAAACAAAAGTAATTAAAAGTCGCTTAGGATTACTATCCTTAGCAGAAGAATTAGGAAATGTCTCCAGAGCGTGTAAGTATTTAGGCTATAGTCGAGAGACCTTCTACCGTTACAAGGATTTATTTGCAGAAGGAGGAGAGTCCGCTCTGAAAGATATGAATCGGCGTGTACCAAATATTAAAAATCGAATAGATCCAGAAATAGAAAAGCGCGTTGTAGCTTTTGCTATTGAAAATCCTGCCTTTGGTCAAAACAGAGCCTCTAATGAACTAAAGAAAGAAGGCGTGTTTATCTCTCCTTGTGGAGTTCGTTGTGTATGGCTTCGTCATGATCTGGAAACCTTTCGCAAACGCTTAAAAGCACTAGAATCCAAAGTGGCACAAGAAGGACTTATTCTTACAGAGTCTCAGGTTGTGGCTTTAGAAAAAGCTAAAGAAGAAAAGGTTGCACATGGAGAGATTGAAACTCATCACCCTGGTTTTCTCGGAGCTCAAGACACTTATTATGTAGGTTACATTAAAGGTGTTGGAAAAATTTATCAACAGACTTTCATTGATACCTACTCAAAAGTAGCTACAGCAAAGCTTTATGATCGTAAAATAGCCTTAGTAGCAGCTGATATGCTCAACGATAGAGTTATTCCTTTATACGAACAATATCAGATCCCTTTGATGCGTATATTAACTGATAGAGGAACAGAATATTGCGGAGCCAGAGAACATCATGAATATCAGCTTTATTTAGCTATAGAAGACATTGATCATACTAAGACCAAAGCTAAAAGTCCTCAGACAAACGGTATCTGTGAACGTTTTCATAGAACAATGCAAGATGAGTTTTATGCTACTGCATTCCGTAAGAAGATTTACAATAATATTGAAGAACTACAGGTTGATCTTGATACATGGTTAGAATACTATAATACAGAGAGACCACATTCAGGAAAACATTGTTATGGTAAAACTCCGATGCAGACATGGAATGAGAGCCTACATCTTACAAAAGAAAAATTATTAGACTCTCAATACCAAAATGTTGTACCTTTACCTATGTCAGTTGAAATGAAACCTAGGGATACAGAAGAACCTATCTTCAATAATGACACTACTATAAACTATGACATTGGTGAAAATAAAATTTCAAAAAGAGAGGATGTTGAAATACCTCCAGCTGCATAGTTAAAATTGCCCAACTGTCAGATCAGATTCAAACTATTACA
>NZ_MAYH01000011.1 GCF_001684975.1 Chryseobacterium artocarpi
CTTTATATTTGATGGTGAAGTTTGTACCTTTTACCGCGCAGGTAGGATTTGTGTTGTCTGCTGTTATTTGAACGTCAGAAGAACACGATGTTCCTGTAACGGTAATAGTGGTTAAAGGTGACATACACTCATTCGCTGCATCATAATATGCCGCATAATATGTGCCCGCAGCTCCAACATTAAGAGGTGCATGAGTTGTACCTGTTCTATCTCCTATTGGATTATAATTAGCATCTAAATAACGTACAACATACCCAGCACCTGCAGTCCCGGTAAAGCCACTGGCAATATCAGCACCCCCGGCAGTACAATTTATTGTTTTGCTTGTACTTGAATAAGTGGGTGCCACACGTGGGGCAGCACATTGAAACATTATGGCAGAACTACCTGTATATGTACCTGCAGTTGAGCCAAAATTATAAGAAATACCAATCGCTGTATCTGTATATGTATTAGAAATAGTATTATCATACGTCATGGTATTATTAAACGAGTTATTACTCCCCACTTGTAACCGAGATCCTGCATAATATCCAGACCACATTCGTCCAGATTTGTACTCGAAAAATTCATAACCAGTATCATTATAAGTCCCCATTTTTATATCTGGGTTTGGACCTGTATCTGTACCTGTTTTCATAGTATATCCTCTATCAACACCTCCTAACATAGCATCCAAGACTATAAGATACTTCACAACTTCTGCATTTGCAGGAAGAGTGGCTTCTACATCCATAAAAATTCTATCCTTATTTCCGGGATCATATTTATAGGTTATATTGAATAAATAATCCTTGCTATTTTGTGTGATTTTATAAGCAATAGTAACACTTTGCAACACTCCCACAGTGTTGGTTGTATGGGACAGGATATTAGTTGTGCTTAATTGTGTAGCTGCATAACCAGTTGGGCGTGAGTTCCCTGAATGATAAACATTATTTCCAATACTTATCATAAAGCCATTTGTTCCATTATTTGTTTGTTGAGCAAATGCAGTAGCTGAATTTGAATAAATATTCTGATAAATTTGGGCTTTGTTATTAGCTATAATTTGTATATTCCCACCTCCGGTTACCTGTAATTTAACCCCATTGGTAAGTGTTGTACCTCCAGTAGAGTTTAAAACCGTTAGCCCCGAATAATTAGGTGCAGTAACATTAGATGTTAACTGTCCATAACTACATATATATCCTAATAAAGATAGCAATATAACCCCTAAAGCTTTTATAAACTTAAATTGTTTCATTATGATAAATGTGTTTAAAGGGTTTATTTAGTGACATGCTGCTCTAGTTTCAATAAACGCTTTTCT
>NZ_MAYH01000012.1 GCF_001684975.1 Chryseobacterium artocarpi
TAGCGGTGGGGCTCACCTGTTCCCATTCCGAACACAGAAGTTAAGCCCACCAGCGCCGATGGTACTGCTAACGCGGGAGAGTAGGTCGCCGCCAGTTTTTATTTTATTTTTAAAAGTCTCATACAGTGATGTATGAGACTTTTTTTTTGAACTATACCTAATCCTTATAGCTCTTACCCAACTCTATACTCAAATACACTGATACCAAAGAGAATAGGGAATATGAGTAATTTTTTGCTCACTTCTTAGCCCTGATAGTAACGGTTACCCCGCAGTTGCATTGGATAGTTTGAAGGCTTAGATGTTGGAAAGTAAGGAGCGAGGAGTATCAGTGGATAGCAGGAAATAGCTCCTAATAATAATTAAGAGAGAATTTATTTTTATGATAAGTGATCTTTCTTCAAATAATTTCAATAAGTTTGTACTAGTTTTCCAAAAATAATAATGATGTCCGGAAGTATTCTGATCATCGATGATGAGATCAAGCTCCTTAAACTTCTAGGAATGATCCTTTCCCAAGAAAATTTTAATGTAAAAGAAGCATCTACAGCACGGTCTGCAATGACGATGTTGGAGCAATATGATTTTGATGTAGTGCTGAGTGATGTCCGATTACCAGATGCTTTTGGTGTAGAGCTTATTAAATCGATTAAAACAAAATATCCGCATCTTGAAATCATTCTGATGACGGCATTCGGAAATATTACGGATGCTGTACAGGCTATGAAAAATGGTGCTTACGATTATCTTGTGAAAGGTGATGATAACGAGAAGATCATTCCATTGGTGTACAAGGCATTGGAAAAGGTTAAAGATAATAGATCCAAAACAATTCAGGTTACAAGTACAGCAAAAGGATTTGACCAGGTTATTGGAAGTTCTCCTTTGATTTTACATTCGAAGAAATTGGCTGAAAAGGTTGCATTAACTGATGCTGCAGTTCTTTTAACAGGTGAAACAGGAACTGGTAAAGAAGTTTTTGCCAATGCTATTCATGAAGGAAGTGAACGTAAGAAAAATAATTTTGTTGCGATCAATTGTTCTGCCTTCAGTAAGGAGATCCTTGAAAGTGAACTTTTTGGACATAAGCAAGGAGCATTTACAGGAGCATTAAAAGATAAAAAAGGATTGATTGAAGAAGCTAATGGCGGCACTTTGTTTCTGGATGAAATTGGTGAGATGCCTATAGAACTTCAGGCAAAGCTATTGAGAGTACTTGAAACCCGGGAATTTATCAAAATGGGTGAAACAAAGGTTTCTAAATCCGATTTTAGGTTAATTGCTGCGACTAATAGAGATCTTGAACAAGAAATAAAACAAGGGAATTTCAGGGAAGACCTGTATTTCAGATTAAATGTTTTTGAAATAAATCTTCCGGCTTTAAGGGAAAGAAAAGAAGATATTAAAATGCTTGCGAAAAATTTTATTGATATATTTTCTCATAAATTACATTTGACTTCAATCCAGGTATCTTCTGAATATTACAAAGCCTTGGAAAAGAATGATTGGAAGGGAAATATCCGTGAATTGAGAAATGCTGTGGAGCGTAGCTTAATTCTAATGGATAATAATATTCTGGATGCTGACAGCCTACCTCGTTATTCCGAAAAATCTGTTTCTGAAAGTGACTCCTTAAGTATCAGATCACTTGAAAAAATACACATACAGAAAGTATTACAATATACTAAAGGAAATAAAGCTGAAGCAGCCAGACTTTTGGAGATTGGAATTGCCACATTATACCGTAAACTGGAAGAATACGGATTAAAATAGAAGAATTATCATTTTAATAAAGAGCCTATCATTTTGATAGGCTTTTTTGTTTTTATACAGGTTGATTGTTTTGTGTAATGTATTGTTTTTAAGTATGTTACATTCTTTGTTTTTAGATTGGAATTTCTTTTGGCATATAGTATCTGAATAAAATATTTAAAAATGACAATTTCAAGAAAAACGTTTAAAAAACGGGAGCATTCCACTTTTAGTTTGCTGATTGTATCGTATGTATTGTTTACACTTTTAACCTTATTAATAAAAATATGATGCTTATAAGTTTGATTCTGCTGTTTGCAGTATTGTTCTGGCTTTTATATAAATCAGTTGAATTTTTTGATAGAATATAAAATTATGTGGAGTTTATTTTTCCTTTCAATACTTGCCTTCGTGTATATCTGTTATGTTTTAATGAAACCTGAAAAATTTTAAACCATCATGAATACAGAGATTTTAGGCATCATAGCAATGTTTGCTATTACATTAGTCATCGGAATATTTTTAGGTAAATACATTGCTAATGTCTATGGATACAAAAAGACTTTTCTGGACCCGATTTTTAGTCCATTTGAAAAGATAATTTATAAAATTGCGGGAATTAATCCCAACCGTCAGATGAACTGGAAGCAGAATATGTATGCCATGCTGACGATTAACCTGGTTTGGTTTATTATAGGATTTATTCTCCTAATGACACAGGCGTGGTTACCTTTAAATCCGGACGGAAACCCTAATATGGCTCCTGATCTGGCTTTTAATACAACCATCTCATTTTTGGTTAACTGTAATTTGCAGCATTATTCAGGAGAGACGGGAGTGAGTTATTTAAGTCAGCTTTATCTGATGTTTTTACAATTTGTAACAGCGGCGACAGGAATGGCAGCTATGGCGGTTCTTTTCAAAGCATTCAAAGAAAAAACAGCGACAGAGCTAGGAAACTTCTATGACTACTTTACCAGATCTATGATCAGAATTTTACTTCCGATAAGTATTATCGTTGCTTTTATCCTTTCAATGAACGGAAGCCCGATGACTTTTGAAGGTAAAGACCATATAACAACACTGGAAGGTCAGAAAGCAGATGTTTCCCGAGGTCCGGTAGCTGCTTTTGTTGCCATTAAACATTTAGGAACCAATGGTGGTGGATTTTTTGGAGCAAACTCGGCACACCCGCTTGAGAATCCGAATTATATAACAAATATGACAGAGATGATCACTCAAATGATCATTCCCTTCGCTTTGGTCTTTGCACTTGGTTTTTATCTGAATAAAAGAAAACTGTCATGGGTAATATTTACTGTAATGACCGTAGGTTTTCTAGCGCTTGCAGTTCCGAATATTGTCAATGAAACAGGAGGAAATCCTTTAATTACAAAAATGGGTGCAGATAGTAGTTTAGGTGCTCTGGAAGGTAAAGAAATCCGCTTCGGTAGTGCTGCATCAGGCTATTGGAGTATTGCAACAACAGTAATTTCTACAGGTTCTGTAAACTCTATGCATGATAGTACAATGCCTCTTTCAGGGATGAATGAACTGCTTGCCATGATGATCAACTGTTTCTATGGTGGCTGTGGAGTAGGAATTCTGAACTATTTCATCTTTATCATTCTGGCTGTATTCATCAGTGGTTTAATGGTAGGGCGAACCCCGGAATTCATGGGTAAAAAGATTGAGGCAAAAGAAATGAAGATTGCTATGATCGTAGCATTATTCCATCCATTTTTAATTCTTGTAGGAACTGCATTAACTGCTTATTTACCTGAATTTGGAGCAAAAACATTGAACAATCCTGGTTTCCATGGTTTCAGTGAAATGTTGTATGAATTCACTTCTTCTTCAGCCAATAACGGTTCTGGATTCGAAGGACTGGGAGATAATACCCCTTGGTGGAACATTTCAACAGGAATTGTTTTGCTTCTTTCAAGATTTATCCCAATCATTGGTCCCGTAGCGATTGCCGGATTATTAGCTCAGAAGAAATACATTCCGGAAAGCTCAGGAACATTGAAAACGGATACGGCAACATTTGGTTTCATGACGCTGGCGGTTATCCTGCTTATTGCTGCATTGTCCTTCTTCCCGGCGTTGACACTTGGACCTATTGCAGAACAGATACAGTATTTCTCTAAATAAATTGTGAACATTAAAAATTAAAATCAATATTCAACCATTAAGGAAGCTGAAAGTTAAGAAGCACTCAAAAACTTACTGAAACGTTCACTTTAATATAATCCATTTCTATTCATTTGGCTGCCCTTGATGGTTATTATTGATAATGATATAAACTCTTTCAAAAAAATGAAAAATCAATCACAAACATTATTTCAAAGAGATTTGGTAAACGAAGCGATCAAGCAGTCTTTCGTAAAACTGAATCCGAAAATTATGTTTAAAAATCCGGTAATGTTCCTGGTAGAAATAGGAACGGTGGTCATGTTTATTGTAAGCATGTTCAGTTTAACCGGTGATAAAACCCAGGGAAGTTTCTCTTATAACTTTTTAGTGTTTATCATTTTATTCTTTACGGTTTTGTTTGCCAATTTTGCAGAAGCTATTGCAGAAGCAAGAGGAAAAGCGCAGGCAGATACTTTGAGAAAAACCCGTGAAGAAACACCAGCAAAACTTGTAGTAGATAACAAACCCGGATTTCAGGTAGAAACAGCTCTAAAAATGTCAGCAGAAATGAAGCTTGGTGATATCTTCCTTTGTGAAGCTGGTGATCAGATTCCAATGGACGGAGAAATCATCGAAGGACTTGCAACCATTGATGAATCTGCCATTACAGGAGAAAGTGCTCCCGTAATTCGTGAAGCCGGAGGTGATAAAAGTTCTGTAACAGGAGGTACGAAAGTATTATCAGACAGAATTAAAGTAAAAGTAACAACAAAACCTGGTGAATCCTTTCTTGATAAAATGATTGCTCTTGTAGAAGGAGCTTCAAGACAAAAAACACCTAACGAAATCGCATTAACCATATTATTAGCCGGGTTTACCCTTACATTTATTATTGTTACTTTAACTTTAAAGCCTTTTGCTGACTACGCGCAGACTCCGATTACTATTGCCGCATTTATTTCACTCTTCGTTTGTCTTATCCCGACAACAATTGGAGGATTGCTTTCTGCAATTGGGATTGCAGGAATGGATAGAGCTTTAAGAGCAAACGTGATTACTAAAAGTGGTAAAGCAGTAGAAACAGCGGGAGATATTGATGTTTTATTACTTGATAAAACGGGAACAATTACGATCGGGAACCGAAAAGCAACTCAATTTCATCCTGCAAACGGAATTAAACTTGAAGATTTTATTAAAGCTTCTGCTTTAAGCTCTGTTGCTGATGAAACTCCGGAAGGAAAATCTATTATTGAACTTAGCCAGTTAAAACAACAGGATCTATTAGTTCCAAATCCTACTTACATTGACTTTACAGCTGAAACCAGAACTTCAGGAATCGATTTTGAAGATACAAGAATCCGAAAAGGAGCTTATGACACGATAAAAAAACTGACTGAAAAAGCCGGGAATATCTTCCCACAGGAAACCCAGGATGCAGTCACTAAAATTTCTGAAAACGGAGGAACCCCTCTTGTAGTTGCCGTTAATGAAAAAGTATGGGGTGTTATTGAACTTCAGGATATCATTAAAACCGGAATCCAGGAACGTTTTCAGAGACTGAGAAAAATGGGAGTGAAAACAGTAATGGTTACAGGTGACAATCCTTTGACTGCAAAATTTATCGCAGAAAAAGCTGGGGTAGATGATTTCATTGCCGAAGCTAAACCTGAAGACAAGATGAATTACATCAAAAAAGAACAGCAGGAAGGTAAGCTGGTTGCGATGATGGGAGATGGTACAAATGATGCTCCGGCATTGGCTCAGGCAGATGTAGGTGTAGCGATGAACAGTGGAACTCAGGCAGCAAAAGAAGCCGGAAATATGGTAGACCTTGATAACGACCCTACAAAACTGATCGAAATTGTAGAAATCGGGAAACAGCTGCTGATGACGAGAGGAACTTTAACGACGTTCAGTATTGCGAATGATGTGGCGAAGTATTTTGCAATCATTCCGGCACTTTTCATCACATTCATTCCGTCACTTCAGAAATTGAATATCATGAACCTTCACAGCCCGGAAACAGCAATATTATCTGCCGTTATTTTCAATGCAGTGATTATTCCTTTCCTTATTCCATTGGCATTAAAAGGAGTGGCTTACAAACCTATAGGAGCCAGTGCATTATTAAGACGAAACCTTTTGATCTATGGTTTGGGCGGTGTGATAGTTCCATTCATTGGAATCAAGATCATTGATGTACTGATTAGTTTATTCTATTAAAATTTTAAAAATGAAAAATCATATTGTTTCAGCATTCAGACTGACTTTTGTAATGCTTGCGGTAGTAGGAATTTATTTAGTCATCGTCTACGGAGGATCGAAAGTATTGCCTACAGAAGGAAATGGAGAGATCATTAATTATAAAGGACAGAAATTTTACGCCAATATCGGACAGGAATTTAAATCTGAAAAATACTTTCACGGGCGTCCATCTTCAGTAAACTATAACGCTGCAGGAAGTGGAGGAAGTAATAAGGGACCAAGCAATGAAGAATATCTTGAAACTGTACAGAAAAGAATTGATACTTTAAGAATGCAAAACCCTGAAATGAAAGATACGAAAGTACCTGTAGAACTTGCTACAGCCAGTGGAAGCGGGCTGGATCCTGATATTTCAGAAGAAGGAGCATTATATCAGTCAAAGAGAATTGCCAAGGTGAGAAATGTTTCCGAAGAGCAAATTAATACTTTAATCAAGAACCAGACGGAGAAACCATTCTTGGGACTTTTAGGTCCGTCAAAAGTAAATGTACTGAAGCTTAATATTGCTTTAGATCAATTAAAATAATTTTAAATCATAACACGGCAGAATTTATAAATATTGTTAGATGAATAGAGCCATTAAGAACATTGAAGGAGTTAAGTTATAAGAGAATCTACTTTTTCGAAATATTATCACTTATAATTCACCTATGAATCTTTCATTTTCTTAATTACTTAATTCTTTCTTAATGGTTTTAAAAAACGTAACTTATACTTTCTGTCATGCACTCAGATAACTCAAAATAAACGTGAAAAAATATCTAGCTATAGGTGCTGTATTGGGAATTTTTTTTGCCAAAGCACAATCATCAGACTCATTAAAAATAGGAAATAAAGTTACTTTTTCCGCATATGCAGAACTTTTTTATACCTATGATTTTAATGAGCCGGGAAATCATCTCCGTCAGAATTTCCTCTACTCATATAACAGACATAATGAACTGAATCTTAACCTTGGACTTATTAAAGCCAATTATCAGAGTGAAAATCTTCGTGCCAACCTAGCCCTAATGGGAGGAACCTACGCACAGGATAATATGGTAGCAGAGCAGGGAGCTCTACGATACATTAATGAAGCAAATGTAGGAATTAAGATTTCAAAAAATAAAAACTTATGGATTGATGCAGGGATAATGCCTTCACACATAGGTTGGGAAAGTGCCATTGGGAAAGATAATATTAATCTTACAAGAAGCTTTGCTGCTGAAAATTCGCCTTATTTTGAAACAGGAGCAAAAATCTCTTATACCTCAGATAATGGTAAATGGTTTGTAAGCGGATTGGTTTTAAATGGTTGGCAACGTATTGCAAAAGCGGAAGGAAATCAAAGTATTTCTTTTGGGCATCAGGTAACTTATAAGCCTAATGATAAAATTACTCTGAACAGCAGCTCATTCATTGGAAATGATAAAGCAAAAGAAGAAAAGAAAATGCGTTATTTTCACGATCTGTACGGAAGCTTTCAGTTGACAGAAAAGTTTTCTGCTTTACTAGGATTTGATATTGGTGCAGAGCAGAAAACCAAAGGAAGTGAGCAATATAACATCTGGTATAGCCCAAACATTCAGGCGAAATATCAGATTGACAATAAATGGGCGCTGGCAGGAAGATTAGAATATTATAATGATAAGAACGGAGTGATTATCAGTACGGGAACTCCTAATGGATTCCAGACTTTCGGATATTCTCTGAATGTAGATTATGCGATCTTTAAAAATGTGGTTTTCCGTACAGAAGCAAGAGGTTTTACTGCTAAAGATGCCATTTTTGTAAAAAATGATGGATTGAAACAAGGGAACTTCTTTATTACAACAAGTCTTGCAGCCTGGTTTTAATAATCAGTTTAACCACAGTGAAAAGTGTTTAAAGTAAAATTAAAAAGAATAAAATCAATGTCATCAGCAAAACATTTTTTAGAACTCATCCAAAAATCCCGGAAAGGGAAATTCAAAATCTATATCGGGATGAGCGCAGGTGTTGGGAAAACATTCCGGATGCTTCAGGAAGCACATTCCCTTTTAAGAAACGGCATTGATGTAAAGATCGGATATATAGAAACCCATGATAGGGAAGAAACGGTAGCTCTTGTAGAAGGAATTCCGGAGATTGAAAGAAAATCAGTTTTCTATAAAGGAAAAAACCTTGAGGAAATGGATCTTCAGGCAATCATTAATGAACATCCTGAAGTTGTTTTAGTGGATGAGTTAGCACATACCAATGTAGAAGGCTCCAAGAACAAGAAAAGATGGCAGGACGTTCTGGAAATCCTGGACAATGGAATCAACGTGATCAGCGCTATGAATATTCAGCATATTGAAAGCCTGAATGAAGAAGTAAAGAAAATAACAGGCGTTGAAGTTGCCGAAAGAGTTCCCGATAAAATTCTTGCATTTGCTGATGAAGTAGTGAATATTGATCTTACTGCTGATGAACTTTTAACCAGATTAAAAGAAGGAAAGATTTATAAAAAAGAGAAAATTCAGACGGCGCTCAGCAATTTTTTTCAAAGTGGTCATATTTTGCAGCTTCGTGAGCTGGCATTAAAAGAAGTGGCTACCCATGTTGAGAGAAAAGTGGAAACTGAGATTAAAACTGAAAATTTTAAACCCATAAAATTCCTTGCCTGCATCAGCAGTAATGAAAAAATAGCGAAAACAATCATCAGAAAAACGGCAAGACTGGCGAGTTATTATAATAGTCCATGGACTGTTTTGTATATCCAGAAACCTTCCGAAAATCCTGAAAAAATAGCGTTGGACAAACAACGGTATTTGATTAATAATTTTAATTTAGCACAGGAATTGGGAGCCAAAGTAGTCCGGATCAAAGAGAATAGCGTTCATGATGGAATTCTGGAATATGTAATTGCTCACAATATCACCACAGTCTGTATCGGAAAACCACATGCAAAGCTATGGCAAAGATTATTTGGATATAGCTGGATCTATACCTTGATGAACAGACTGAATGAAAGACAGATAGATATTATTATTTTATCATAAAATGAAACTTAAAACAAAACTTACATTAGGCGTTGGTCTATTATTTTTACTGATCGTTTTGCTTTCAGTGATAGGTTCTGTGTATATCAATAAATTAAAGTCCGATACTGAAAAGATCCTTACAGCAAATTATAATAGTCTGGAGTTCTCTAAAAATATGCTTCTTGCACTGGATCATATAAGTACAGACAGCGCTGTTGCTATTGCCGATTTTCAGAAGAATAACCGATTGCAGGAAAAAAACCTTACAGAATTTGGAGAAAAAGAAGCTACACAAAACCTGAACCTGCATTTCAACAGCTATTTAAAGGAATCTAATTCTCATAAAGAAAAACTGATTCGGGAAGATCTTGCAAGGATTATGTCCTTAAATATGAAAGGGATTGAAAGAAAAAGCGATATTGCTATCATTACAGCTGGTAATGCCACTTTCTGGATTGTCAGCCTGGGAACCGTTTGTTTTCTGATTGCTTTTATCCTGCTTTTCAATCTCCCTCAGACTATCGCAGAGCCTATTGATCAGTTGACGTTCAGTATCAGACAGATTGCCAATAAAAACTATAATGAAAGAGTTCATTTTAAGGGAAGCGAAGAGTTTAGCAGCCTTGCAGAATCGTTTAATGTAATGGCGGAAAAACTTCAGGAATACGAAAGCAGTAATCTTTCCAAGCAGCTGATGGAGAAAAAACGCATCGAAACACTGGTAAACAATATGCATGATGCAGTGATAGGGTTGGATGAAAACCATTTTATCTACATGATCAATGATGAAGCATTAAAAATTACCAATCTTCATAAGGAGGATATCATCGGAAAAACAGCTCATGAAGTGGCTATAAATAACGATCTGATGCGGGAATTGCTGAAAAATATTGACCATCCTGTAAAAGATCCCATTAAGATTGTTCGTGATAATAAAGAAAACTATTTTGAACAGGATATTGTTCCCATCAATATTGTAAAAACTGGAGAAAAGGAAAAGAAATACATTGGTAAAGTGATTCTGCTTAGAAATATCACCCCTTTCAAAGAGCTTGATTTTGCTAAAACAAATTTTATTGCAACCATTTCCCACGAGCTTAAAACTCCGATTTCTGCTATAAAAATGGGTGTTCAGTTACTCGGGAATCAGAAATTTGGTGAGTTGAACGAACAGCAGCAGGAATTATTGAAAAGTATCAATGAGGATGGGCAGCGCCTGTTGGATATCACAGGGGAACTTCTCAATCTCTCACAGGTAGAATCTGGAAATATACGATTGACTGTTGAAAAATGTTCACCAAAAGAAATGGTGCAGTCAGCAGTGAAAAACGTTGAAAAGCTCGCAGAGCAAAAGAATATTTCAATTAGTACAGAATATCTTTTGGAAGATACAGACTTCGTAGTAGCGGATTTTGATAAAACAGTTTGGGTAATAAATAATTTCCTTACCAATGCCGTAAAACATTCTTTTCAGGATGAAAATATTCAAATTGTAGTGGAAAGACAAGCATCTTTTGTCCAGTTCAGCATTATAGATACAGGAAGTGGAATTGATGAAAAATATCATCGTCAGATCTTTGACCGTTATTTTCAGGTTCCTGGCGAGCATCAGAACGGAACAGGTCTTGGTTTGGCAATATCAAAGAACTTTATAGAAAAACAAAACGGAGAAATAGGAGTGAAAAGTGCTTTGAATAATGGAAGTACTTTCTTCTTCAGATTGCCGGTAGCGTAAAATTCATCTTTTAATATAGCAAAGGTTAAGGTTGTTCATATTTTTTCTTTCAACGAGCATAAAAAAGAATGGAAAATTATAAAAAATAAGAATATCATTATTATTGGCTTATAAAAATAAAAAATTAGCATCTATTTATATCTTATTCTTTATATTTGTTAAATTAAAAATTATAAAATGAGAAGAACTTTACCTTTATTAGCATTATTATTTTTTATCTCATTAAGTACTCAGGTTTTCGGTCAGAGTCTTGTGATTGAAATGTTGGACAGCTACAATAAAATGGGAATGACAGAATTTCAGAATGAGGTGAAAAAGATGAATTTTAAGCTTAGTGATAAAACTCAAAGTGCTGATTTCGTCCTAAATGAATATGAACATCCTACTTACAAGTTTAAGCTGAGCAAATTCGAATATATTAAAGACAAATCTCAAAACAGAATTGAATTCGAATTCAATAATTTGGATGATTATAAAAAATATATGGAGGCCTTACAAAGAGGAGGATATAAAGAAACAGAAAAAGGTAAAACCATTACCAAAGAGCCATATGTAGATTATTATAAAGGAAAGCAGCATATAAGAATGGTTCTTCCAAAAGAAAATCAAAGTACGCCTTATAGTATTCTTGTATTCAAATAGGTAATTCTATAAACTTAAAAGGTTAGAAAAATAAAAGACTGCAGAACTTTCTGCAGTCTTTTTTATAATAAGGATAATCTTTAATAAATTATTGCTTTTCAATTAAATCCAGAAACTGTTGCTCATCCAAAATAGTGATGGTTCCGATGTCCTGAGCCTTTTTCAGCTTGCTTCCTGCTTTTTCACCTACTACAAGATAATTCAGGTTTTTAGATACAGCAGAAATATTTTTTCCACCATGCTTTTCTACCATTTCTTCAGCCTGTTCTCTTGTAAACAATGATAATTTTCCTGTAAATAAAAAGGTTTTTGCTTCAAGAACATTCGATAAAACTTCATTGGTATTTTCACCTTTTTCAAGCTGTACACCATAAGATTTTAAACGTTCAATCATCAGGATATTTTCAGAATTTTCGAAGAATTCAACGATGCTTACCGCAATTTTAGCACCAATATCTTCTACCTGGCAAAGTTCTTCTACAGAAGCGTTTTTCAGTTCTTCTATAGTTGGAAAGTTCTTGACCAGCTTCTTGGCAACGGTTTCTCCCACATGTTTAATTCCGATTCCGTATAATACTTTTTCAAACGGAATTTCCTTTGATTTTTCAATTCCCGAGATGATATTTTGTGCAGACTTTTCAGCCATTCTTTCCAGCGGAAGAAGTTGTTCTTTCGTTAAAACATAGAAATCAGCAGGGTTTTCAATCAGTTTTTCTCTGTAAAGCTGTTCAATGGTTTCACTTCCCAGATTTTCAATGTTCAGAGCTTTTCTGGAAACATAATGAATCATTCTTCCTACAACCTGTGGTGGGCAGTGAAGTTCATTCGGGCAGAAATGGATTGCCTGATCTTCAATTTTTACCAATTCGGTTGCACATTCAGGGCAATGTTTGATATATTCTATTTCTCTGCTTTCATCAGTTCTTTTATCCGTGTTTACGCCAACGATTTTTGGAATGATCTCACCTCCTTTTTCTACATACACAAAATCATGCTCATGAAGGTCAAGCTTTTTGATGATATCTTCATTATGCAGAGAAGCTCTTTTGACAATAGTTCCTGCCAACAAAACAGGTTTCAAATTGGCAACCGGAGTAATTGCTCCCGTTCTTCCGACCTGATAAGAAACACTTTGAAGTTCAGTTTCTACCTTTTCAGCTTTGAATTTATAAGCCATCGCCCAACGTGGAGATTTAGCAGTATATCCAAGCTGTCTTTGTTGCTGTAAAGAGTTTACTTTTAAAACAATACCATCAATTTCGAAAGGAAGATTATGGCGTTCTGTATCCCAGAAAGTGATGAATTCCTTTACTTCATCCAGCGTTTTACAAAGCTTTGCCTGTTGAGACGTTTTGAATCCCCAGCCTTGTGCCTTATGAAGTAACTCCCAATGAGTATCTGCTGGAACCTCTTCAGAAATAAACTGATACAAAACAGAAGAAAGTCCGCGTTTTCTTACCTCAGCACTGTCCTGCATCTTCAAACTTCCACTTGCTGTATTTCTTGGATTCATGAATGGATCTAAACCTTCCTCTTCACGAAGTTTATTAAGCTTATCAAAGTTTTTTCGAGTTAAATAAATTTCACCACGCATAAAGAAATGAGTTGGAAAATCACCCTTCAATGTTAAAGGAATATCTGAAATAGTACGGACATTCGGTGTGATTTCATCTCCCTGGAAGCCATCACCACGGGTTACCGCCTGAGTAAGCTTTCCGTTTTCATAAAGAATAGAGATAGAAGCTCCGTCATACTTTAGTTCGGCAACGAATTCTACAGGTTCGTCAATGGTTTTGATAATTCTTTTTTCCCAGTCTTCCAGATCATCAAAATCGTAGGAATTATCCAGGGAATACATTCTGAATTTATGCTGAATTGTAGGGAAAACCTTTGTAATTCCACCTCCTACACGCATAGTAGGGGAGTTTTCATCATAAAATTCAGGGTGCTTTGCTTCAAGATCCTGAAGTTCCTCCAATAGCATATCAAATTCATAATCTGTAATGGTAGGAGTGTCCAGAAGGTAATAGTTTTCGTTATGTTGATGCAGTTCCTTACGGAGCTGTTCTATTTTTTGTTGAATGTTTTCAGACATCGGTTTTATATCTTTTAAGCAAAAATAACTAAAGTAACGTGAATTCGGAATCAAAATTTTAAAACGAAAGAAATAGAACCGGTTTTTTAAGAATTTCTTTACTATTATTTCCGTTTTATAAATCCATTCTATTCAATAATATATCCAGAATTTTCCTTGCTGAGTACTAACACCTTTGTAAACGTATAAAATTAATAGCATCATAAAAATCCTAGCAACCTCTGCATTACAAAAATTCTTTAGTGAGCTTATGTAAATAAACTTAATTATAATAAAAGGTTTAAAATAATTTCATTTATAAAATAATATAATTAAATATTACAGGTAAATTAAAAATCCGTAACACACTTTAATAGTCTGGTTCTGTAAGAAATAAAATATATGTTTAAAGTAATTTAATATAACGTTCCAATTTAATTAAAAAAATGTTAAAACTCCCTTAAATAGCCAGCCTGCAAAGTCAGGATACCTTTGCACATCTAATTGTAAGAAATGAGAAAAGTAAAGATTGTACTGGGGTTATTGTTTTTAGGGCTTGGAACAATGGCTTATGCACAGACCACGCAGGCTTCCATTGTAGGAAAAGTAACTGGACCGGGAAGTTCGGCTCAGGAAAAAGTGAAAGTTACGATCGTAAACGAATCTACAGGATTCAGAACGGAAACGGAGACGAACTCAA
This sequence comes from Chryseobacterium artocarpi, assembly GCF_001684975.1. Taxonomy (GTDB): domain Bacteria; phylum Bacteroidota; class Bacteroidia; order Flavobacteriales; family Weeksellaceae; genus Chryseobacterium; species Chryseobacterium artocarpi. The sequence goes on from NZ_MAYH01000012.1 coordinate 14,289, forward strand.
AAGGAGAGTATATCTTTAAAGAGATTCCGCTGGGAGGACCTTACACCGTAATTGTAAATGAGGATAAGAAAGAAGGTTTCAATGTGAACTTCGGAGATCAGGTGACGGTAAATATGGATCTTGGAGGAAGCGGAGAAAACCGTATTGAAGAGGTGAAAATTACAGGAAACTTGAAGAACAAAATTGGTAACCTTGGTGCAGCAACAGCTATTTCTGCAAAAAATATCGGAATTCTTCCGGTAAACGGACGAAACTTCGCCAATCTTACTGAACTCTCACCTTTAAGCGGTAAAGGAGGAAATCTTTCCGGGCAGCTTGGTTCTTCTACCAACTTCACGATTGACGGGATGACTGCCAAAAACCCAACTTCTGCCGGAGCTACTACCAGCCGAAGTGGTGCACCTTTCTCTATTTCTATTGAAGCTGTACGAGAATTTAAAATTACTACCAATCAATATGATGTAACATTGGGAAGAAGTGGTGGTGGAACGGTAAGTGCCGTTACAAAATCAGGTACCAATAAATTTTCAGGAAGTGCCTGGGAATATCTGAGAGCAAACTGGCTTTCCAGTCCATACGACATCAGAGGAAATAAGAGAGTGAATGATTTCTCTACATCACAATTCGGATTCTCATTAGGAGGACCTATCATTAAGAATAAATTACACTTCTTTGTCGCATGGGATCATCAGTTGGATTCAAGACCATTGCTAATTGCAGATATCAAATCGCCTGAAGATGAGAAAAGACTTAATATAAATACACAAACCCTTAATACATTCCTTGATATTGCAAGGTCAAAATATGGGGTAGGGAGCGGTCCTCAGTTCGGAAGTTTTGACAAAGTGAGAAACTCTGATGCTGCATTTGTACGTTTAGACTGGCAGATCAATGAAAAACATTTATTGACATTAAGAAATAATTTCACGTATGACCTTAATAAAAATGGATTAGGGGATAATACAAGTATCAACTTCTTTGAGTCTTATGGAAATGATAAAAACCTTGATAACAGTTTATTATTAACCTTAAGATCAAATTTACAGCCTAATTTAACCAATGAATTAAAAGCTCAGTATTTATATACTTTCCAGGACAGCTATCAGAATAATGAATTAGGAAGACCGGTTCCGAGAGCTATTGTTGAAAGTGTGACAACCCCAGGGCTGGGAGCTACCAGTATCCAGATCGGAGGACATCGTTTTGCACAGGAAAGCTTTAGAAATAATGTATTCCAGATTGTAGATAACTTATACTACAATACAGATAAGGTAAAATATACTTTTGGTGCTGATTTAATGTATACCACAGCAAAATCAATCTACGGAAGTGAAGTGAACGGAAGATTTCATTTCCAGGGAATGGATAATTTTGATAAGATGACACCTTATAGATTTTACAGAGAGGTTCCTTTAATGGCTGATCCTTCAGTACGATCTAATATCTGGAATCTTGGGGTATACGGGCAGTTCCAGACTAAAATTGCAAAAGGTCTTGATTTGATGGCGGGGATTAGATTAGACTATGGCGGTTATCCGAAAGCTGAATTCAATCAGAAATTATATGATGAGATGGGGATCAGAACGGATAACAAGATCAAATCATTTGTTATCCAGCCTAGATTCCAGTTTGAATGGAATATCAACGAAGGAAATAAAGATTTCCTGAAGTTTGGTGCCGGAGTATTCTCTTCAGATATTAATAATTATATGATCATCAACAACCTTGTATTCGATGGAAAACATCTTGCTACAGTAGATGTAACTGCTAAAGATGTTCCGTTCCCGGATTTCAACAATTATAGAAATGATTATAATAGTATTCCTACACTATCTCAGTATCAGATTCCTACGATCAACTATACAGGGAAAGATGCTAAAATCCCAATTGTGTATAAAGCGAATATCTCCTATACTCACTTCTTCAATGAAAGATTCAGAGCAGGAATTGCAGGATATATGGCTTTGGGAAGAAACAATTATTACTACTATGACCGTAATATGAAGGTAGACCCGTTCTTCACATTGGATAATGAAGGCGGAAGAGGTGTTTTCGTTCCGGCAGGTAGCATTACCAATAATGGGAACAGTGTAAGTTTTGACTGGAAAAAAGGAAGAATCAATAATAATTTCGGAAGAGTACTGGAGTTGGTAAGTGATGGTAAAGTAAACCAGTTTTCATGGGTCGTAGACACAAGTTACCGTTACTGGAAAGACGGAGAAATCACAGCAAGTTATACATGGTCTGATATTAAAGATAATACTTCTTATAACGGAAACGTAGCCAACTCTGCAACATTATCTACGATGATCCAGAGTGATCCAAGAAACCTGAGAATGACTTATTCTGATAACCAGTTCCGTAATAAAGTAGTTATCTATGGTAACTCGCCTACGATTGCAGGATTCACTTTAGGATTAAGATACTCAGGAATCGGAGGAACACGTTTCTCTGTAACAGCAGGAGGAAATATCAATGGAGATTTTGTTGATTCTAATGACCTTGCTTACATTTTCCCTAACCTGACTCAACCGTTATTGAACGATCCGGAAGTAGGTAAAGCTTTAAAAGATTATATCACGGATTATAACAATAAAATAGCAGAACGTAACGGCGGTAAAAACGGATTCTATGGGGTTTGGGATGTACGTGTAGCCAAGAAAATCAAATTTGATAAAATTGGAGCATTCGAATTATCTGTAGATATTTTCAACGTTGCTAATTTATTGAATAAAGAATGGGGCGTAAATAAGTCTTACGGAAATATGTCGCTGTACAGAATAACAAAATTCAATCCGGATACCAGACAGTTTGAATATGTTAAGAATACCAGCGGTTTAGCTCCTCTATCAGGAAATCCATATCAGATTCAGATTGGAGCAAAATATAGTTTTTAATCTGTTCTAAATATTTTAAACCACAAAAGGCAAGATCAAATATTCATTAAAGATCCCAACCCTTTTGTGGTTTATGTTTTTTAAGATGTCCTGTAGGCTTAAATTATAATAACTACCTTTATCAAAAGTTTCAGGACTTTGTTTTAATTATCTAATTTATATTATGAAAAATTTTATCTTAGGGTTAGCAGTTTTAAGTACAGTTTTGATGAAAGCACAAACCCAGATCATTGCACACAGAGGATACTTCCAGGCTCAGCCTCCAACCACGGAAAATTCTATAAAATCATTAGAAAATGCTCAGAAACTTAAAGTATACGGTTCTGAATTTGACGTGAGAATGACTAAAGACGGAATATTGGTCATCAATCATGATGAACACCACGGTAAAATGGAAATTTCCGAAACATCATTCAAAGAATTGGAAGCTTTGAGGTTATCAAACGGTGAAAAGTTCCCAACTTTAAAAGATTATCTGAAACAAGGTAAAAAAGATTCTTCCGTAAAGCTGATTGTAGAAATTAAACCAGCCAAAACACCTGAAATAGAAAACGAAATCACTCAAAAGACGATTAAAATGATCAAGGATATGAAACTGGAGTCTCAAAGTGAATTTATTTCTTTCAGTCTTAATATCTGTAAAGAGATCAAAAAACTGGCACCAGCATTTAAGGTTCAGTATCTGAATGGAGAACTGTCACCGGAGCAGATCAAAAAAGAAGGGTTAGATGGTATGGATTACCACTACAGCGTTTTCCAAAAGAACCCAACATGGATTGCTGAAGCAAAAGCATTGGGGCTTATCACCAATTCATGGACAGTAAACGATCCTGCTATCTACGATGAGTTAAAAAATCAGGGAATAGGATTTGTAACAACCAACATTCCTGAGCAATTGAAAAACAAGTAAAGAATTTTAGCACTCAAGCTAATATTACAAACGAAGGACTAAACATTCCCATCCTTTGGAGGGGTGTCAAAAATTCAAAGAATTTTTGACAGGATGGTTCTTCAGTAACATAATCTACCGTCTGTCTCTTTATAGGGACAGACGGTATTTTTTATACCAAAATCCCCATTTAAAGTAGCTAAATAGATTTTTAAATACTTTTGAAAGTTGTAATATATTGCTAATTAGTATTTTATGTTTTATTATCTCAAGTGAAGACAATAAATATAAGCAAATAAAACGCTAAAATACTGTTAAAAATACTTAATTGCTTAAAGGTTTGTTTATCAGTATTGTATGTAATGTTGTTAAGGATAAATTAATATACTATTCAATAAATATTTAATTAATGTTAAAATATTGTTAAAACCATACCCATAATGTCTGTTTAATTTTGCGCAAACAAAAAGGAAATGCGTAAAGAGACACAAAAGTTGTTGGTTTTGTCGCTGTTAGGATTTTTCAGTGCCACCCTAACGGCTCAGCAGAAAGCTAAAAAAGACACAATCAAAGGACTTGACGAAGTAGTAGTAACTGCTTTGGGAATCAAAAGGCAGGACAAATCATTAGGATATGCCACCCAGACTGTTAAATCTGAAGAAATTCTGAGAACCCAAAACAATAACTGGGCACAGGCTTTAGAAGGGAAAGTGGCTGGTCTGAAAATTCAGACGGCTGGAGCAGGACCATTGGGGACAACCCGTATCACGCTTCGTGGAGACATTTCCATGAACATGGGAAATAATGATGCTCTGATTGTTGTAGACGGCGTTCCTTTGAGTGGAAATAAAACCGGAACCGGAACATCCGCATACGGAGCTGGTTCAGGAGGTGACCTACCTATTGATTACGGAGACAGCTTCAATAGTATTAACCCTGATGATATTGAATCCATCTCTATTCTGAAAGGACCTACGGCAGCAGCATTATATGGCTCAAGAGGTTCAAGGGGAGCAATCATGATCACTACGAAATCCGGGAAAAGTAAAAAAGGAAAAGTTCAGATCAGCTTCAATTCATATTCAAGTTATGATACCGTTCTTAAATGGCCCGATTATCAATATGAATACGGACAGGGAACCCAGCAGAAAGATAAAAACGGAAATTATTACTATTCATACGGAAACTCTGTTGATGGAATCAATACAGGCTCTACAAGTAGTGCTTTCGGACCTAAGTTTGCAGGGCAATACTATTTCCAATACGACCCAACCATAGAAACGCAGGGTACAGAAAGACAGCTTTGGAGACCTTATACCAACAATATCAAAGATTTCTGGCAGGTAGGTTCCAATTATTCAAACAGTTTTGCAATAGAACATTCCAATGAAACAACAGCTTTCAGAACTTCACTTACTTATCTGAAAAATGAATGGATGATGCCTAATACAGGTTTCAACAGATTCAGTGCTGCATTGTCTTTAGATCATAAGCTAAGCAGCAGATTGAAAATAGGAACCAAGATGAACTTTAGTCAGACTAAAAGTGATAATCTTCCGGCAACAGGATACAACAACCAATCAATCTCATATTTCATGATTTTTCAGAATCCGAACGTAGATTTGGCTTGGTATAAACCTATCTGGAAAAAAGGACAAGAACAGCTTGAGCAGGTTCACCCTTTCAGCTCTTACATTGATAACCCTTATCTGATTGCCTATGAAAACCTGAACGGAACCAATAAAAAAACGATTACAGGAAATATTAATATCAGTTACCAGCTGGCAAAAAACCTTGATGTAGTTTATAAAACCGGATTGGAATGGAACAATGAACTTCGTACCCAAAGAAGACCGTGGAGCTCTGCAAATTACGCGAAAGGCTTCTACAGAGAACAACATATCAGATACATGGATCTGAATAACGATGTATTATTTACCTATAAAAATAAATTTGGAAACCTTGGATTCACAGCTTCTGCCGGAGGAAACATCAGATATCATGAATACACCATGAATGATTACAGAGCCAACGGACTGAATAAAGTAGGGCTTTACCAGCTTTCTAATGGGATACAAGTGGAATATAAGCTGCCAAAACCAAACGATAAGCAGGTAAATAGTGTTTATGCATTGGCAAACTTGAGCTATAAAGACATGATATTCCTGGATGTGACGGCAAGAAACGACTGGAGTAGTACATTACCTAGTCAGAATAGATCGTATTTTTATCCATCAGTAGCATCATCTTTTGTTCTTTCTGATATCTTTAAAATAAAATCAGATCAATTAAACTTCTGGAAGCTGAGGTTATCGTGGTCCCAGGTAGGAAATGATACTTACACTTATATGCTTGATAAGTATTATGAAAACAGCTCATTTGTGGGGTCAGTAGAATCTCCTTTACTATTCCAGAATCCGAATCTTAGACCGGAAATGATCACCAATATCGAAGGAGGAATGGATTTTACAGTTCTTAAAAACCGACTGACATTCAATTTTACTGCATATCAGAACAATTCTAAAGACCAATCTGTTATTATCCCAATGTTATACGAAACAGGTTACAACAAAAGGATTATCAATTCCGGAGAGTTAAGAAACAGAGGAATTGAAATGACTTTGAATGTCTATCCAATCAAGAATAAAAATTTCTCATGGAACGTGAATGCCAACTGGTCTATGAACAGAAACAAAATCCTTTCCCTTCCTGAAGAATTCCAGGGAAAACCTTATACCATGGGAAGTGTAGGAAGTGTAGTGTTTTATAATGCTGTAGTCGGAGGTTCATTAGGAGATATTTACGGAGCAGGATTAGTTTATTCACCAGACGGGCAGGTAGTTTATGATAAAGATGGATTAACATTAAAATCAACAGATGTCAATAAAATAGGAAACGCTTATCCAAAATGGAGAGCAGGTCTTCAAAATGAATTTAGATATAAAAATATTTCTGTTAGTTTCTCCTTTGACGGACAATATAAAGGAATGGCATATTCACACTCTCATCATAAGATGTCTGAACAAGGGAAACTTACCCATACATTGGCTGGAAGAGACAATCCGGGTGGTTTGATCGTAGGACAGGGTGTCGTTCAGAATCCTGACGGAAGTTTTTCACCTAATACAAAAGGAGTTTCCGTTTCCAGTTATTATGGAGATTATTACAGAAGAGCCAATGTGGAAACCAATTCATTTGATACCTCATTCATTAAGCTGAGAGATGCAAGAATCTCTTATTCTTTCCCTAAATCCATTGTTGAACCTTTAAAAGTTACCGATATCACCCTTGCTTTATTCGGAAGAAACCTTTGGATGTGGACCAAGTTCCCATTATTCGATCCGGAAGCAGCTACATTGGATGATTCTACCATTGTGCCGGGAGTTGAAATGGGGCAATTGCCTCAGGCAAGAACCGTGGGAATTCAGTTAAATGTTAAATTCTAAAAATCAGAAAAAATGAAAAAACTAATCTATATATGTTCATTCCTTGCCCTTGTAAGCAGCATTGTTTCTTGCGACAGAAATCTTGATGAAATCAATAAAGACACAAGCCGGATAAATGAGCCTGTAGCCAGTGCTTTACTGGTTCCTATTCAGTATAATATGGCAGCTGTGGGATACAACAGAGCAAACGATTTTACCTTTGATATTATGCAGGTCTCTCTGGATTTTCCAAGCGAGGGAAATTCATTAAGTCGTTATTACGTGACAGAAAATACAGGAAATGGCTTCTGGAACAACTCTTACCGATGGTTGAAGCAGGTTGATGACCTTAAAAAGGCAGCTACATCAGAAGGTGATAAAAACTACCTGGCAATATCAATGGTTTTGAATGCATGGATCTATTCTAATCTGACGGATACCTATGGAGATATTCCCTTTTCACAAGCTTCAAACCTAGACGGGATGATCATGAAGCCTAGATTTGATAAGCAGAAAAATATTTATATCCAGTTATTAGACGATTTAAAAGCAGCAAACTCTCTTTTTGTCAATAAAACCCTTACCGGAGGAGATCTATTCTTCAAGGCAGATACAGACGTCAACGGAATTATCAATTGGAAAAAGTTCTGTAATTCTCTTTCATTGAGGCTTTTAACAAGGATTTTAAACAAAGACGGAGAAGTAAACGTAAAAGAAAGAATTCAGGAGATCATGAATAACCCTACCGTTTATCCGATTTTCCAAAATAATACAGACGGTGTAAAAGTGGATATTACAGGGATTTTTCCATTGATGCCTCCTATAGCAAGATATCAAGATTTTACAACAGGAAGAGCCGTTTCAGAATTCTTTTTAAATGCTTTGAAAGCCAATAATGATCCACGTGGTCCTATGTTTTTTACTCAGGCAAAAGATTTAAAAGGAAATAATATCGGTTATTTCGGAGCACCGTCAGGATACGCTTTCGGAACAGTATTTAATGTTCAGCCATCCAATTTCAATCAGGCTCTTGCCAAAGCTCCTCTAAAAATTTTTGTGTATCCATACGCAGAACTTCAGTTTACGCTTGCCGAGCTTGCTTTTAAAGGAATTATTCAGGGAAGTGCAAAAACATACTATGAAAATGGAGTAAGAGCCTCTGTAGAACAATGGGGAACCGTAGTGCCTGCAAATTATTTCGATAATCCTGTGGTGGCATACGGAGAAGGTGGAATGAAGAAAATTATGCTTCAGAAATACATCGCTCTTTTCTTTGTAGATCAGCAGCAATGGTTTGAAAAAAGAAGAACCGGATTCCCTGAGCTTCCAAATAACGGCGGACTTTTAAATGACGGAAATCTTCCTCAAAGATTAATGTATCCTCCCAACTCAAGAGTTTTAAACCCGGAAAATTATCAGGACGCAGTTCAGCAAATGGGCGGTGATAATATCAATGTAAAAGTGTGGTGGAGTAAATAAATTCAATAACAAAAAAATAAAAAATGAGTATCAATATAAAACTTTTAATGCCATGTATGCTGGTTTCCGCAATGGCATTCTCACAATCTTCTGTCTCAGGATATGTATTCGAAGACACTAATAAAAACCAAAAGAAAGAAAACCGCGAAAAGGGAATCGAAGGAGTTGCTGTTTCCAATGGTGTTCAGGTCGTATTGACTGATAAAAACGGACGTTACAGCTTACCTGTTCAGGAAGATCAGACCATTTTTGTTATCAAACCGTCAGGATACCAAACCGCTTTGAATAGTAATAATCTTCCTCAATTTTATTACCATCATAAACCAAAAGGTTCTCCGGCAGATTTCAAATACAAAGGAGTAGCTCCAACAGGAAATCTTCCCAAAGAATTGAATTTTCCATTATACAAACAGATTGAAAATAAAACTTTCGATATTCTGGTGTTCGGAGATCCGCAGCCTTACACAGAAAAAGAATTGGATTACTTCAGAAGAGGAATTGTAAATGAAGTTAAAAATACTAAGAAAAATGCGGTATTGGGAATCAGTTTAGGTGACCTTGTTGGAGACAACTTAAGCCTACAGAAACCTTACGCAGACGTGATGAAAGAAGTAGGGTTACCCTGGTATAATGTGATGGGAAACCACGACATGAATTATGATGCAAAAGAAGATCAACTTTCAGATGAAACCTTTGAATCTAATTTCGGTCCCGCCAATTACTCTTTTAATTATGGTAATGTACATTTCATTATCCTTGATGATATTCTTTATCCCGATCCAAGAGACGGAAAAGGGTACTGGGGTGGTTTCCGTGAAGATCAGCTTCAGTTTATAGAAAATGATCTTAAATTGGTAGATAAAAACAAACTGATCGTCATCTCTTTCCATATTCCGCTGGAACATCAAAACGAAGACAGTTTCAGAAATGCAGACCGTCAGAAATTATTCGATTTCCTGAACCCTTTCCAGAATGTATTGCTTTTATCAGCACATACACATATTCAGCAACAGATTTTCTACGGGAAAAAAGAAGGTTGGAATGGTATAAAAGAATTGCATGAATACAACGTTGGTACCACTTGCGGAGACTGGTATTCAGGAACTCCGAACGAAGAAGGGTTACCTACCTCAACGATGAGAGACGGAACGGCAAAAGGATATTCATTCATCAGTTTTAACGATAATCAATATAAAGTAAAGTACAAAACAGCCGGAAAACCGGACGATTATCAAATCAAATTATATGTTCCGAAAGTAATTCCGTTCCCTTCAAAAACCTCAGCAAAAATTTTGGCTAATTTCTTTATGGGAAGCAAAAAAGACAAAGTAGAATACAGAATAGACAACGGAAAATGGGAGGAAATGGGATATGACGAAACCATAGATCCGAATTTTGCCCTTTCTGTCTTCCAATGGGATACAACAGAGAAAATTCTTGAAGGAAGAAGACCTTCCAACCCTGAAATGTCAAAACATATCTGGGAAGCAGATTTCCCTAAAAAATTAACACTGGGAAAACATAAAGTTGAGGTCAGAGCCACAGATATGTATGGAAATCAGTTCTCAGCATCAGAAGAATTTGAAACGCAGAACGCTATCCAGATTCCTTAAGTTTTCATTTTTTTACTATACTTTTTTTAGATTTTGAAGCCGGTTCATCATGAGCCGGTTTTGTGTTTTGATGAAAATTTTAAATTTTCATAAGCCTAAGTGTGCTTCTTAAGAGTATACATCTCGACTTATATTTTACTTAAATGTTTGTAACGATCTAAAACCATTAAAAAACTATTAAATATTTATTCTTTCCACATCATAAAAATGTTCTTTCGTAACTTTGTATCATAAAAGTATTACTACTATGAATATAAACGGAAAAAATGCCATTGTAACAGGTGGTGGAAGAGGATTAGGTAAAGCCGTAGCTTTAGCTTTGGCAAATGAAGGAGTAAACGTTGCCATTACAGGAAGAAACGAAGAAAATCTTAAAAATACAGTTGATGAAATTCAGAAATTAGGAGTAAATTCAGCTTATGCAATATTCTCTATTGATGATGAAGCAGCTGTAAAAGCGGGAATTGAAACTTTAGCTGAAAAATTAGGCGGAGTAGATATCCTTGTGAACAATGCAGGAATCGGTGACTTCGGAAGCATTGAAGATATGCCTTCTGAAACATGGGAGCAAGTGATTAAAACTAACCTATTCGGAGTGTATTATGCTGCAAAGGCAGTTCATCCATTTATGAAAGCTAAAGGGGAAGGAGATATCGTAAACGTAGCTTCTACTGCAGGATTAAAAGGAGGTCCAAATATGTCTGCTTATGCCGCTTCAAAAGCTGCCGTAGTTTCTTTGTCTCAATCTATGATGGCAGAATGGAGAAAACAGAATATCCGTGTGATTACCTTGACACCAAGTACAATTGCTTCAGATATGAGCATCCAGGGTGGACTTACAGACGGAAATCCAGACAAAGTTTTACAACCTGAAGACTTCGCAGAATGGGTAAGAGATATCCTGAAAATGAACAGAAGAGCATTAATTGCAAATGGTTCTATTTTCTCTACAAATCCATAAAAGCGTTTAAGGTTTAAAGTTGTCATATAACAACTTATTCAATTTTAAATGATAGGTAAAGAAATTCAATAGAAGCGGGCTTTAGCCCGCTTTATTTATAATATTTATTTCCAATGGCTTTAGCCAAAACCTAAAAAAAACTGCGTCATCAGCACAATTTGCGAGAGATAAAAATTCAATAGAAATCGGCTTTATCCATCCAACAAAATATAAAATCCACCAGCGTTACCCAAAACTTATCCATTCCATTTTTTTAACCGTAATAACATTAGTATTTTTGCAACAAATTATTCATATGCAAAATTATTTAGAATTCAATTTCAAGATTACTCCATTGCAACCTTGGAACGAGATATTAATGGCAGAACTTATCGAGATAGGTTTTGACAGCTTTACAGAAGAAATTCACGGAATTTTAGGATATATTCAGACTGATTTATTTAATGAAGATCAGCTTAAGGCACTTCCGATCTTTGAAAATGAAAACGTAAAAATCGAGTATTCTTTTGAAGAAATGCCGAACATCAACTGGAATGAAGAGTGGGAAAAGAACTTTTCACCTATTAATATTGATGATAAAGTATTGATCAGAGCAGAATTCCACGAATCGGTACCTGGAATGCATGAAATTATTATTCAGCCTAAAATGTCATTCGGAACAGGGCATCACCCGACAACTCACCTGATGATCCAGCAGATAATGGATATTGACTTCAATGGAAAGAAAGTCTTAGACATGGGATGCGGAACTTCGGTATTGGCAATCTATGCAAAACAACAGGGTGCCGGAGATACCAAAGCAATCGATATCGATGAATGGTCTGTAGAAAACTCAAAAGAAAATGCAGTAAGAAATAATGTTGAACTTGATATTGAACAAGGAACAGCAGACAACTTAGGAAATGAAAACTACGATATTATTTTAGCAAATATCAACAGAAATATCCTGATCTCAGATATCCCTACTTATGTTTCAGTACTAAACGAAGGTGGAAAATTATTGCTTTCAGGACTTTGTTTCTTTGATGTAGATGATATTCTGGAAGTATGCAAAGAAAGTGGACTTACATTGAAGAAGCAATTGCAGAGAGAAGAATGGGTAAGCCTGTTGCTTGAAAAATAAAAAAACTAAATACAAATATGAAAACCTTATTGACGGCTTTATTATTACTGACGCTGCAATTATTGACAGCACAGGAAAATGAAGTATATGCAGACGGAGTTTTTAATTTCACAGAAAATAAAAGCCAGAAGATCTTTACAGACTGGACAAGGATAAGGAAAGAACCGGGAGTAAATGCTCAGATCATAGACTCATTGCAGTCTAATCAGCAGGTGATGATCCTTCAAAAAGAAGAAACTGTTCCGGTATTGCAGCTGGGAGAAAGAAAAGCCAATTGGTATAAAGTTTCTTATCAGAAAGGAGATGTAATGTCTGAAGGTTATATTTGGGGAGGTAATCTGTGTGTTGGTTTTCGAAATAAAAATGGTTATGACTTCCTTTTTGGATTATCAAAAACCATTGATAAGAAAACCAAACCACTGAACGAAATTGAAAAACAGAATATTGCCGGAATCAAAGTGATGGAAGGAAGTATATTGATTGATGAGGTATATTTTGATACAGGAAAAGGAGAGGAGTTGAGTTTTGCATCATTTAATATTGAAAGTAATCATAAATTAGAAAATGTAGAGCTTACATTAAAAGCAATGGTGTCCGGTGAAGCTTGTGGAATCGCAACTTATGATCAGTATGTTCTTTTTAGAGATAAAAAATTAGTTGCCCTTCCTCAGTTGATGAACGTAGGAGATGCCGGAGCTTATTACCATAGCGAAGAATATGTTTTTCCTAATGATAAAGGAGGAGTTGCCAATACATTTATTCTTAAAGTAGAAGACATGGAGGTAGATGAAAAAGAAAGAGAAAAGAAAAAACACTTTTCGAAAACCTATCTTTGGAATGGAAGTTCTTATAAATTAAAATAAGACTGTTTTCATCAAAAAATATCAAACCGTTGTAACCTTACAACGGTTTTTTGCTTTTTAAAAATGAAGCCTTTCCCAATTAAAAAAAATCAAATACATTTAAAAAAGAAAAAAATCAATAAATGAATCTATTTGAAGATTTACTTCCTATTCTGTTTTCAGTTTTCGTAGGTGGTATCATTGGAATTGAAAGAGAATATCAATTAAAGTCTGCGGGGCTTCGTACCATGATATTAGTAACCTTAGGAGCCTGTATTTTTACAATGCTTTCCATGAATTTGGGAGAAACCGGAAGTCCGGATCGTATTGCTGCCAATATTATTACAGGAATAGGTTTTGTAGGAGCAGGAGTAATCTTTAAAGAAGATAACAGAGTTTCCGGGCTTACAACAGCCGTTACCATTTGGATCTGTGCTGCATTGGGAATGACGATTGGAGCCGGATATTATCAGGAGGCTACCATAGGTTCAGTAGTTGTATTTCTCTTGCTTATCATGTTCAAATACATTCAGGATATTATTGATAGGATAAGCACAAGGTACACCTACCAGATCACTCTTCCTTATGAAGATGGAGTAGTGGAAAAATATGAAAGCCTTTTTAAAGAATACGGTTTGAAATCAATCAGAGGAAAACAAGCTAGAAATGGAGAAAAATATACCATCATCTGGAGAGTACAGGGAGCCAGAAAAAATCATGAAATCTGTACAAAAATATTATTAAATGATACAACGATAGAAGAGTTTAAATTCTAATCATAAATAGCCTTTACACCATGTAAGGGCTTTTCTTTTAATGAAAATAAAAATAGGACTGGTTAATACCAATCCTACCCAAACATGATTAAGTGTATAGTTTTAGCCATAAATGGCTACAAGGAATATAAAGTTGCACAAAAAGATTTTTATTGATCCTTAATCAATGTTTCCTTAAAATCATAAATTAAACTAACTTTTCAGGCTTCCTGTTAAGGTTTACCGTTGTAAATGTAGTAGGAAAAGCCATTCCCTCCGATAAAACTTAAGTTGATCCTGCAAAATGAACCTGTGAAACGGATTTTTAATGCGATGAAACGTATGTAGAACAAAGATTGATGTAAGGCAGATTGCTTTTAGAAGCATTAAAGTTTTATGAATTTTATTTATTAGCTTTAAAATCAATTGATTATTTTAGAAATTAAAATATCAATCATGGAAGAAAATTTTAGAACTATCGAGAAATGGCTCAACGAAAATGCTCCAAAAATTGTAAAGAATTCCTTACAGGCTCCAATAGCAGAAAGGCAATGGGAAACGTTTTTTAAACTTATTGAAAAGAATTTACCTGATGATTTTAAACACCTTTACTTATGGCATAACGGAATGAATGATGATGAAAATGTAGGAAGTCTGTTTTATGGGATGAGCTTTTATTCAATGGATGAGGTTCTGCAGAATCACGAAGGAAGAAGTGAGGAGAGAATAGCTTTAAAAAAATGGGATAAAGAAATTAAGCCAGAGAATATCAATAACCCCTATTGGATAAGATTTGCTTTTGATGGAGCGCATACAGGGTTATATCTCGATCTTGATCCAAATAATGAAGGAACGTATGGACAGGTTATTTTTATTGATGATGAATATGAAGCAGGAATATTGGTAGCAAATTCCGTTCGTGATCTTGTTTGTCAGTTTACCAAAGACCTGGAACAGGGGCTGTATCACCTCCATGAAGATGCCTTAGAAGACGGAAACCACTTTCTGGAAGCAGATGACTCTATTGATATTATTAACTGGCAGGATAGCGTGAAATGGAACCGTTTTGATTAAAAAATCAATACGTTTAAATAAAAATGTCTGAACAGCTATATTACCTGTTCAGACATCTTCTACTCATGATTTATATTAAGGATTAGCTTTAACAGCATTATACATCATTGAATCTTTCTGTTGTTTAGTATAATCGTATTTATAATTATAGAATGAAGCCTCCCAGTCTCCATATCCCACGTTCGGAATAATAATGAATTTTTTACCAAAATCTTCCGCTGAATTTTTCACTGCATTTGAACGTTCAGCCTCAGATTTCTTATCAAATATGGCTGAAAAGTCCGCAAGGTTATCTCCCAATAATAAAACGATATTGTAATTTTTTGCAATATCTTTTCTTCTTGTTTCCTTACTGCTTTCTTTTGAACGAAGAATCAGATTGGAATCATTTTGGATAGGAAAATTATACTTTTTTAAGTTTTTTAATGTTCCTTCACGCTCTTGCTCTACACGATTCGTAACATAAAAGACCTGTATTCCTTTACTGGCTGCATATTGATAAAATTCCTGAGAACCGGTAAGTGGTTTTGCAATTCCTTTTGAAGTCCATTCTTCCCATGTTTTCTGATCATAATCCTTTCCCATTTTAGAACGCTCTACAGCATAATAGGAATTATCTAAAAAAGTTTCATCAATATCGGATACAATAGCCAAAGGTTTTTCAGATTTCTGTGCTAAAGCTTCATCCAAACGAAGTTTCCCAATATTATATGCCTGTAGACATAATGCTTCATATTCCGCAGCTCGTTGCTGATAAAATGCAGCATATAATTTCCCATCACGCCCAAGATTTTCATAAGGAGTATTTTGAGTAGCATTTTTAGAAACCTGAGTTGCTGTCTGACACGATATAACCGAAGCGAATAAAGCGCTTGCGATAATGAGTTTGAAATTTTTCATTGAATTTAAAATAGGAGATACAAAATTACAATAATTTTCTATGTTTATACTCCATACATAATCAGTAAAAATGTTTGAATAATCAATATAGGTTTTCAGACATTTTGCAGATTATTGTTAAATTGTCTATAATATGTATCTTGAAAATGTGTTGTTGGAAATGAAAAAAGTCTCTGATACAGAGACTTTTTATAAAGTGAGCGCGAAAGGATTCGAACCTTTGATCGTTCCGATTTGTAATCGGAATGCTCTATGGTTTTAGCTTCGCAAATTTTTCTATATGGTTATTAAAAACAAAAAAGACTCACAAAAACTGTGAGTCTAAAGTGAGCGCGAAAGGATTCGAACCTTTGACCGTTCCGATTAGTAATCGGAATGCTCTATTGTTTGAGCTTCGCAAATTTTTCTATATAATTATAAAAAACAAAAAAGACTCACAAAAACTGTGAGTCTAAAGTGAGCGCGAAAGGATTCGAGACTTTGACCGTTCCGATTAGTAATCGGAATGCTCTATTGTTTGAGCTTCGCAAATTTTTTCTATATAATTATAAAAAACAAAAAAGACTCACAAAAACTGTGAGTCTAAAGTGAGCGCGAAAGGATTCGAGACTTTAACCGTTCCGATTAGTAATCGGAATGCTCTATTGTTTTAGCTTCGCAAATTTTTCTATATAATTATAAAAAACAAAAAAGACTCACAAAAACTGTGAGTCTAAAGTGAGCGCGAAAGGATTCGAGACTTTGACCGTTCCGATTAGTAATCGGAATGCTCTATTGTTTGAGCTTCGCAAATTTTTCTATATAATTATAAAAAACAAAAAAGACTCACAAAAACTGTGAGTCTAAAGTGAGCGCGAAAGGATTCGAGACTTTGACCGTTCCGATTAGTAATCGGAATGCTCTATTGTTTGAGCTTCGCAAATTTTTCTATATAATTATAAAAAACAAAAAAGACTCACAAAAACTGTGAGTCTAAAGTGAGCGCGAAAGGATTCGAGACTTTGACCGTTCCGATTAGTAATCGGAATGCTCTATTGTTTGAGCTTCGCAAATTTTTTCTATATGATTATAAAAACAAAAAAGACTCACAAAAACTGTGAGCCTAAAGTGAGCGCGAAAGGATTCGAACCTTTGACCGTCTGCTTAGAAGGCAGATGCTCTATCCAGCTGAGCTACGCACCCATTAAATAGTTTTTGAGAAAACTATTAAAAACTGTCGGGGCGGCAGGATTCGAACCTGCGACCTCCTGGTCCCAAACCAGGCGCGATGACCGGACTACGCTACGCCCCGATAAGGTCATCTTAAATGAATTTTACTTCATTCTGTCAATTTTACAAAGCAATAAATGCTTTCAAAAATCTAAATAAATTTACAAAAAAAATGTAAATTATTCTGTGAGCGCGAAAGGATTCGAACCTTTGACCGTCTGCTTAGAAGGCAGATGCTCTATCCAGCTGAGCTACGCACCCATTAAATAGTTTTTGAGAAAACTATTAAAAACTGTCGGGGCGGCAGGATTCGAACCTGCGACCTCCTGGTCCCAAACCAGGCGCGATGACCGGACTACGCTACGCCCCGATTGATCGTCATCAGTAACGAATTTTATTCGTTTTTGCGGTTGCAAAGGTACAATACTTTTTCAAATAAAAAAATAAATTTTAAGATAATTTTTAATTAAATCTCTGCATTTTTTTTTTGATAACTTTACTTGATTAATAACCATGGATTTAGGTTGTTCGGGAAAAAATGATTTTTTTTCTGTCATTAGCGCTGATTAGAGTACTTGTCAGTCTTTAATTCTAAATTTCAATAAAATCAAGCTTTCTTATTATTCTTCATTTTTCCTTCTCGATCAATCCCTATATTTGCCAAATGAAACGATTAATGTTGATGAGCTTGCTTTTCCCAGCAATTCTATTTTCCCAGACAAGCGGAAAAGTAATCAAAGTATCAGATGGAGATACAATTACAATACTTTTAAAAGGTAATAAACAGAAGAAACTTAGATTGGCAGACGTTGATTGTCCGGAAAACGGTCAGGCGTTCGGTAAAAATGCCAAACAATTCACCTCTGGGCAGGTATTCGGAAAAACGGTTAAGTTTACTGAAACCAGTACAGATCGATATGGGCGTTCCATTGCCAAAGTATATTATGATAAAGACAAATACTTATCTAAAGAGCTGATAAAGGCAGGAATGGGATGGTGGTACTTTTCGTACTCAAAGGATAATTCTTTAGGTAAGTTACAGGAGAAAGCCCAACAGAATAAGATTGGTCTTTGGCAGGATGTTCATGCTATGGCTCCATGGGATTATAGGAAAATGAAACGGGAACAATCGAAAAATAAAAAAATAGAAGCTTCTAAAGCCCAAACAAAAACTAATAAAGCTGTATAAAACAAAACCCTTACAATGTGAATTGTAAGGGTTTTTATTGTTGATGTTTTTAGGTATTTTATTGATTGATGACGAAAGGACCGCATATGCATTGGCGTGCAGTGTCACACATGCCGCGTTCTAAGCCAATAGAAATACAGTAACTGTTGCATTCAGATTGATCGCATCCAGGAGGTATACCTCCTGCTAAAATACTTTTCATGTCATTCCTTTGAAGAGCTTTGTTTTGTTTTTTAAATGTTTTCATGGTATTTGTTTTTAGTATTAGTAAATATATAAAATATTGTGCTCTATTCCTGGGATTATAATTGAATTGTCTTAAATACTTTTCTTTTTGGTAAACAGAAAGAAGTTAATGCCTGTAAAAATGAAAATCGCTGCAATATTACAGTAGTCAAGCCTTTCAAAAGTAATATTTTCATTCATGATATTAATATAAGACTTGTAGCCACCTGTATAAATCAGAAAATCAGAGAAATCTTTCTGATAAACAATAACTGAAAATATGAGCATAAACATACTGATTCCTATTGGATAAATGAAGTTTTTGAAGATCAGACTTAAAGTAAGTTGTACCATAGAAATTGCAGAAAGAGTAATGGCGAACTTCAAAAATGTATAAAATATAACCTCCCTGAAATCATAATTCTGAAAACCAAGTTCTGGGAAAATAATACTTAAAAGGTATCCACTTAACAGAAAAAAAACATAAGACAGAAGTATAGAAAAGAGAACGGTAATGAGAATGAATATGGTCTTGGAAAAGAATATTTTAGTCTTTGAAACGGGAATAGTGAAAAGGATTTTATAGTTGTTATTCCTATATTCTACATCACAACATGCGTGTACAAAAAGAGATACAAGGATAGGGTATAAGAGATAAAAAAACATGAATACAATTCTTCCCAGTGTCATTTTCCATGGATTCATTGTTCCTTCTGCCACATCAATACCAGATTTTAATACATCGTAAATTATATAGATATTAACTGCAAGAATGATAACTATTGGAATGAGAAGCACTCCGAAAATTTCTCTGTTTTTCGAAAGCTTATATTGCTCGGAAGAAAATGCTTTATAAAATGTATTGGTATTAGACATTTTTTTTAGAAATTAAATTAATAAAGATCTGTTCAAGATTAGTATTTTGAGATTCTACTTCATAGATTTCAATTTCATTACTGATCAGGTTTTTTAGCAATGAATTAAATTCTTTGTCATCCGTGATTTTAACTGATATTTTATTTGAATTATGTAAAGTAGGAGCAAAAGAGTTTTGTAAAATGATCATAGCTTTTTCTACACAATCTACTTTCAGAACAACATTTTTTTCTACTTTATTCAAAAGGTCATTTTTAGTTCCCTGGAAGATCATGCTTCCTTCTTCAATAATTCCGATATGGGTAGCAATTTTTTCAAGTTCACTCAATATATGACTTGATAGAAAAATAGTCTTTCCCTCACTGTTCAAATGCTGGAAAAGCTTTCTCATCTCAAAAATACCCTGCGGATCAAGCCCGTTAAGAGGTTCATCCAGAATCAAAAGCTGTGGGTCATTGTAAATTGCCATGGCAATTCCGAGACGTTGTTTCATACCCATTGATAAAGCGCTCGCTTTCTTTTTCTTCTCATTTTCCAAGCCAACAAGTTCAAGTACTTCATCAATTCTTGTATTGCCTTTGTGGTAGATAATGTCAAGGTATTTTAGATTCTCAAAAACAGTAAGTTTCGTATAAAAACAAGGAGACTCAATCAGATTTCCGGTCACAGCAAGGATTTCTGTACGACTTTGTTTTAAACTTTTATTTTGAATAAAAATATTATCACCATGCGTTTCTAAAAGTCCTAAAAGAAGTTTGATTGTAGTAGATTTTCCAGCTCCGTTTCTTCCCAGGTAACCATAAATGCTACCTTCCGGAATAGTAAGGTTTATATTGTTTAAAATAGTTTTAGAACCTATCGTATAGCTAAGATTTTGAGTCGTAATACTATCCATTATTTCTTGATTGGGGTTAAATATGTATTGGTATCTATAAAAAATATCCCGTCCATAAAATGGCTCCATATTTTATTTTGGTCTGCTCCCTGATTGATGGTAGAAATAAATTCTTTCTTTAAATAAGAACTGGTAGGTATATTTCTAAGGTCCATAATGAAGTAAGGAGTTTTCATTTCATGGAAAATATTTTCTACAGCTAGTTTTCCTGGTTTATCGGTAAGGTTTTTGGATGGACTTAATTTGGCATAGGACGAAAAATCAAGCATGTAGGAAGTCTTTCCATATCTTTCTTTAATATATGAGCCCAATGGACGATAGTTTTTATTGTATGGAGCGGAAAACGTGTGAATATTAGCGCACCATACAATGATT
Organism: Chryseobacterium artocarpi; assembly: GCF_001684975.1. Lineage (GTDB taxonomy): Bacteria > Bacteroidota > Bacteroidia > Flavobacteriales > Weeksellaceae > Chryseobacterium > Chryseobacterium artocarpi. The sequence continues at coordinate 35,016 of NZ_MAYH01000012.1, forward strand.
TTTTCTTTGGGATACACAGAATCTATCTGTCGAATCAGATTTTTAGCCATTAATGAATCCCTGAAATGCATACTTTTCATAGATCCAGGTTCGTATTTCCATGCTTTATTGAAGTTATTTCTAATATCATTAAAGTACTTTGTATAGATATCATTTTCCGGATTCTTTTTTAATTGTGAAACAATACCTTCAAATTGACTGATTTCTTTGAGTAAATCTTTTTTCTGTTTTTCGTTCAAAAGCCTATTAACATAACCCTTATAAACGAAGTTGGGAAGTTCGTTCATATATTTGCTGAAGAGAGGAAAGTTCTTAATAGTGATATTATTTTTGTTGAAAAATTCTTTCAGTAATTTACTTCGTTTTGCTGTTAATGTTTCTCCTGAAAACTGAATGTCAAATCCGCCAAGTTCAATAGGAGAGGAAGATGTTTTATTTTTTTGATAATATTTGATCAAAGGCTGTGTTTCTTTATTGTTCCACCAGAAATTGAAAAGCCCTAATCCGCCTATGGAGTCCAATGGTGTTTTTAATGTCCGATTTTTCATTTCCTCATTCATGATCCAGCAATCGTATTGCCCGGCTTCATAAAGAATAACATTGTACCCTAAGCTTTGATGAAGGTATTGTATCAATCTGCCTTTTGCCTGAAGAGTAGAACCATCGTAATGGGTATTTTCTCCCAGCATTAAAATTCTGTTATCTTTTAGAATGGAATCAAGTGCTTTCAGGTCACGATTGTTCTCGTAATCCATAGAAATACTTTCGATGGGGCGTATGTATTGTTTTGTTTCTGAGAGAATTTTTTGTGTTTCTTTCTGAGGGAGCTCTCTATAAATAATTCTGTTGAGTAGCAGAGCTGAAATTACCAAAGTAATAAAAATGTAAAGTAATTTTTTCATGCATTAAAAATTACACTGTTGTCCATGGGGTATAAGTTTTTTGAAAATCAAATTTAATAAGAAATATCATACGTCTGGGAAAAAGATTTGTAAAGAAAAAGGCTGAAATTGAAATTAATAGTTGAGGTGGCAGAGGAAAAGAAAACTTAAAAGTTGTATCTGCATCTTTTTTTTGATCTATAATAATTGCTAGATTTGGATAATGGATCTGATGTATGATTCATAGATAATTAAACAGAAATAAGAGAATGAAAAGATTGTAAAATGACCGACATATTTGAAAATTACCTTTCCTCAACAGGAGGATTGTCAGCTGAGGAAATCAACTTTTCTACGCAATTTTTCAACCCCATTCACTTAAAGAAAGGTGATTTTTTTGTTCGTGAGAACGAGCCATGTTGTCATATTGGATTTATCGCTTGTGGTGCTGTAAAAGCATATGCTATCGATAAAGAAGGAAGGGAAAATGTAACCTGCTTTAAGTTTGAAAATGAATTTGCTGCTTCTTTTTTGGAGTTTGTGACGCAGGAGAAATCCAAGAGAAGTATAAGAGCTATAGAAGATTGTTTAATTTATAGGATAAGCTATTCGGATTATATTCATCTGCTTGGTCAGGTTACTGCATTGAATGAAGTTATAAAATCAGTGATGGAACAGGAATATAGTCAAAAAGAACTGTATTTATTGAATTACAATAATAGATCAGCTGTAGATAAGTATCTTCATGTTCTGTCTAATGAACAAAAGCTTGTACAGCGTGTAACAACACAGGATTTGGCATCTTATCTAGGGATTACGCAGCGATCACTTACCAGGGCGAAAGGACAAATACATAAGTCTAATATATTATAGGACAAATGTCCTTATGAAGCACTGATCAGTACTATAGATTTGCATAAAAAAATTATGCTACATCAAATTGCTTCCGAAGTGTTCCAGATTTCCTTAATGCCACGAAACAGCATCAATTGTTATATTATTGAAGGTGTATTGGTAGATTCAGGGATACGGAGTTCATATTCCATTGTAAAGAAAGCTCTCCAAAAGCTTCCTGTTTATCAACATATACTTACACACGCACATGCGGATCATCAGGGGTGTAGTGATAAGATATGTGATGAGTTTAAGATACCTTTGCTTTGTCATCCTGATGAGGTTTATAGAACTGAAACAGGTTTTGTAACGAATGATTATCCAACACCTCAGCATTGGGTGGCAAAACTTCAACAAAAATTTTGGGCTGGTCAGGGACATAAAGTAGAACGGACAATCGTTGAGAATGACAGTATTGGTAACTTTCGGGTAATAGAGACGCCTGGGCATTCGAAAGGACATATTTCTTTATTTCGTGAGCGGGATGGTTTATTGATCATCGGAGATGTGGCAACAAATATGAATCTGCTTACAACAGCAACTGGTTTGCGACTTCCACCAAATATTTTCACCTCGGATCAGCAACGCAATATCAAATCGCTCCAGAAGTTAGCAAAACTGAACCCTGCCATGATCTGCTTTGGTCATGGACCTATTATGCGAAATACAGATCATAAGTTTGAACAATTTGTGGCTAAATGCAGCTCAGTTATTTCTAAAAAAATGTAGTAATGATATAAATATATAAAACAAAAAACCTCATCATAATAATGATGAGGTTTATGTGAGCGCGAAAGGATTCGAACCTTTGACCGTCCCGATTATAAATCGGGATGCTCTATCTGATCAGAGCTATTGATGAGTTTTTGTATTTTAAGTTTGCTTTTCCAAGCTTTTATTTCTCTTTCCCTTTTGTATGCATTGTTTTTTGAATCGAATTTTTCATAGTAAATAATGATCCAGTTTTTAGTTTTTGCAGTAAAGCCTTTATGGTTCGAAAGATGTTTTCTAAGTCTTTCTTGTAGATCTTCACAAGAATGTCCGATATAGTATTTGTCTAAAGACTCAGAATAAAGAATGTAACAATAACACATGCAACTAATATAAAACAAAAAACCTCATCATAAAAATGATGAGGTTTATGTGAGCGCGAAAGGATTCGAACCTTTGACCGTCCCGATTATAAATCGGGATGCTCTATCTGATCAGAGCTATTAATGAGTTTTTGTATTTTAAGTTTACTTTTCCAATCTTTTATTTCTTTTTCCCTTTTGTATGCATTGTTTTTTGAATCGAATGTTTCATGGTGAATAATGATCCAGTCTTTAGTTCTTGCAGTAAAGCCTTTATGGTTCGAAAGATGTTTTCTAAGTCTTTCTTGTAGATCCTCACAAGAATGTCCGATATAGTATTTGTCTAAAGACTCAGAATAAAGAATGTAACAATAACACATGCAACTAATATAAAACAAAAAACCTCATCATAAAAATGATGAGGTTTATGTGAGCGCGAAAGGATTCGAACCTTTGACCGTCTGCTTAGAAGGCAGATGCTCTATCCAGCTGAGCTACGCACCCTTAGAAGTTGATTCTCGCTTAGTAATAAGCGCATTAAAAAAGTCGGGGCGGCAGGATTCGAACCTGCGACCTCCTGGTCCCAAACCAGGCGCGATGACCGGACTACGCTACGCCCCGAATATATAAGAGAGCGGAGGGTAAGGGATTCGAACCCTTGCGACACTTTCGCGTCGACAGTTTAGCAAACTGCTCCGTTAACCACTCCGGCAACCCTCCTTTTTGTTTATTTTTTAATGATCGTTGTTCCGTTATTGCGAGTGCAAATATAGAACAGATTTCTTTATTTACCAAATAAAATTCAAGAAATTTTTGTGTATTTTTGAAGTAATAATTTGATAAAAAACCAAACTGATGCGTAAGACATTATATATCATCGGATTAAGCACTTTAGTTTTTTCATGTGCTTCTCAGAAAAATGTTAAAAAAAATACTTACCAGCCGAAAACTCCCGTAGTACAGCCAAAAACAGTAGTTAAGACACAAACTCAAGAAGTTCAAAAACCAAAAGTTGTGAGCGATCATGGAGTAGATTTTTTTACTACTAATATAGCGGACCCAACAAAAAATGATAATACGGCTAGTTATGGCTCTATCGTATCCGCAAAACCAGCTGGGTATAAAGTTGTGAAAACTTATTTTCCTGCCATGGCGCAGAATTTCAGACAACGTTATCTGATATTACATTATACAGTACTTCCGGATGACAAGTCTATTACTGTTCTTACCCAGCCGGGAGTAAGTGCTCATTATCTGGTAAACAATACCGGAGATAACGAAATCTATCAACTGGTAGATGAAAACAAGAGAGCATATCACGCCGGAGTAAGTGCATGGAAAGCAGATAAGAATATCAATGATACTTCTATAGGCATTGAGATTGTAAACCCTGGTTTTACAACTGATGCTACAGGAAAAAGAGTTTTTGTTCCTTTCAGTGATGCACAGATAAGAAAAGTAGCAGCACTGGCAAAAGATATTGTGACTAGGTATCAGATTCCTGCAACCAATGTATTGGGGCACGCAGATATTGCTCCTACAAGAAAACAAGATCCGGGACCAATGTTTCCATGGAAAAAGCTATACGATGAATATCAAATAGGAATGTGGTATGATGAAGGACTGAAATCAAACTACCAGGAAATTGCACAAGCTGATTTTGCTACTAAATACATTGATCCTACATTCATTTTTTCTATTCAGACAGCTTTGCAGAAATTTGGATATGGAATAGAGCTGAGCGGAAAATGGGATGATGCTACTAAGAAGACGATTGAAGCCTTCCAGTATCATTTCCGTCCCCAGAATTTTGACGGAATTATGGATGCAGAAACCTACGCAATATTACAAGCTTTGAATGTAAAATATTCAATAAAATAAATTTGAGTTAAAACGCATCTGTTAGATGCGTTTTTGCTATCTTTAAACGATCAAAAACAGTAAAATATCTGTAATGGAAAATTTCAGAAAAGAGAGTGATCTATTGGGTGAATTGAATGTGCCTTTAGACGCTTATTATGGAGTGCAGACACAAAGAGCTATCAACAACTTCAAAATTTCGGGACAACTTTTGTCTTCATATCCGGATTTTATTAAAGGATTGGCTTTTGTAAAAAAAGCTGCAGCAAAAACGAATTATGAATTAGGTCTTCTTGATGAAAACCTATATTTCAAAATAGCAGAAGCTTGTGATGAGATTGTAGCAGGAAAATATCACGAACAGTTTCCGGTAGATATGATCCAGGGTGGAGCAGGGACTTCAATCAATATGAATGCGAATGAAGTAATTGCGAATGTTGTATTGGAAAAATTAGGTAAAAACAAAGGCGAATATGAATTTTGTTCACCTAATGACCATATTAACCTGTCTCAGTCAACTAACGATGCATATCCTACAGGGATTAAAATGGGGTTGCTACACATGAATATCGGGTTGGTAGAAAAACTTGAGAAAATCATTGCTGCTTTCCGTGCAAAAGGACAGGACTTCCATGATGTGATCAAAATGGGACGTACGCAGCTTCAGGATGCTGTTCCTATGACATTAGGTCAGGAATTTGAAGCATTTGCAGCAACATTGGAAGAGGATATCTCAAAGCTTAATAACAACGCAAGTCTTTTCGTAGAAGTAAATATGGGAGCTACAGCTATCGGAACAGGATTGAATGCTCCGGTAGGATATGCTACACTTTGTGCTAAAAATCTAGCTCAGATTACAGGTTTCCCAATTATTTCAGCACCGGATTTAGTAGAAGCCACACCAGATACAGGTTCTTATGTAATCTATTCATCAGCCATGAAGCGTCTTGCTGTGAAACTATCAAAAATCTGTAATGATTTAAGATTACTTTCATCAGGACCTAGAGCAGGACTTTTCGAAATCAATCTTCCTCCAATGCAGCCAGGATCATCCATTATGCCGGGTAAAGTAAACCCTGTTATTCCTGAAGTGGTAAATCAGGTTTGCTACAAGGTAATTGGAAATGATCTTACAGTAACATTTGCCGCAGAAGCTGGACAATTGCAACTTAACGTAATGGAACCGGTACTTTCACATGCGATCATGGAAAATATCAACTTCCTTTGCAATGCATTGGATACACTTCACGATAAATGTGTGGTAGGTATTACTGCTAACAAAGAAGTATGTCTGAACATGGTAAAACACAGCATCGGTATTGTAACAGCACTTAATCCTTATATTGGCTACAAACAATCTACAGAGATTGCAAAAGAAGCTTTAGAGACAGGAAAAAGCGTTTATAACCTTGTGTTGGAAAAAGGAATTCTTTCTCAGGAAAAACTGGATGAAATCCTTGATCCGAAAAACATGCTGAAGCCACACAACAAATAAAATAAAACAATATATGACAAGTGGTGGATTCATCACTTGTCATGTATTACTCAACTTATAAAATATTCCGTGAGGTTTTTAATCATTATTCCTGCCCACAACGAAGAGCAGAACCTCTCATTCACTCTGGATTCCCTACAGCAGCAAAGCAGTAAGGATTTTAAAGTAGTAGTCGTTAATGACGGCTCCACAGACAGTACGCCTGAAGTCATCAGGAAATATACAGAGAATGATTCCCGTTTTGAAACTGTTAATCTTGAAAAATCAGAACATCAACCGGGTTCTAAAGTTGTTCATGCCTTTAAAAATGGTTTACAGAAACAATCCTTAGACGAATTTGATATTATTTGTAAATTTGATGCAGATATTATTCTTCCCGAAAATTATCTTGAAACCGTAGAAAATGCTTTTATCAATAATTCAGAATACGGATTGGTAGGAGGGTTATTATATGTAGAAAAAGACGAAAGTTGGGTATATGAAGGGAATTCCAATAAGCATCATGTACGAGGTCCTATGAAGGCATATCGAAAAGAGTGCTTCGTTCAGATGGGTGGTTTAAGAGAAACTTTAGGTTGGGATAATATAGATTCCATACTGCTTGAACATCTAGGTTGGAAAGAAGTCGTTTTACCAGAGCTTCATGTGAAGTTGATTAAAGTAAAAGGAGCCGATTATACTATAAGACCAGCAGATTATTATGGACGTTACTTCTATTTCCTTGGATTAAAAAGATTTCTTGCTTATATAGCCTCCTCAAAAGAAGCAATGAAAAGTAAATCTCTGGCATTCTTCTTTGATATTATTAAAGCTTATGAAGCTTGTAAGTCAAAAAAATTGGAATTAAAAATAACAAAAGAAGAACAGAAAGCCGTTAATGATCAGCGTTGGAAGATGCTCAAAAAGAAATGGCTGAAAATGTAAATAAAGAATGATAAAGTTGAAAATGGTAATCATTTTGAGATGTTTATCATCACATTCAATAGAAGCGGACTTTAGTCTGTTTAATAAAAAATAAAACAACTGGCTTTAGCCAAAACTTAGAAAATAATTCCAATTCATCAGTGAAAAAAATAGCTTACATTGAAATAGATACTCATGCAGAAATAGCACAAGCCTTCATGGATATCATGCAGGGAGCAGAAGATTTTAAAGTAGATTATTATTTTTCAAAAAAGATCAAAGATCAGATCAATGAAGCTGATGCAGAGGTTTTTCTGTCGGACAGTTCTATGATTTTAGATCAGTTAAAAAACAGGCAGTACGATTTGGTGATCATTGGCACTGTTCATCGTTTTTTCAATACATTTTTAGCAATAACAAACAAATACAATACAGCAATTATTGCCCACAACCTTAATTTTACGAAAGCTTCAAGGGTTGAATTAATAAAAAGCGTATTTAAAGGAGATATCATCTACAGAATGAAACTTTGGTGGAAGGAAGGATTACTTTATGCAACTAAAGTATATCAGAATTCCAAATCTTTAGTGGTATTGGATGAAGAATTGATGTCCCAAAGGCATCAGTTTTTGCCTCTGTTTTATACAAGGAATTTTGAGAGAATTCAGAATGAGAGTCAGATTATTGTAATTCCGGGAGGTGTTTCCCAGAAAAGAAGGGATTACCATCATATTTTTAAAACTATCCAGAATTTAAAATCAGATAAGAAATACGAATTTGTATTTCTTGGGAAGGCAACCGGTCATGAATTGAAGCAACTTGAAAAACTATCATCAGATTTACCACAAAATATTTCTGTTACCCATTTTTCCGAAAGAGTTTCTGCTGGCGATTTTGAGAAATGGATGCAAAAAGCCGATCTTCTTTGGTGTCCTATTCAGCAGGAAACAGAATTTTTCAGCATTAAAGAAATCTATGGGAAAACGAAAATGACAGGAAACCTAGGAGATTCCATTGCCTATGGAAAATTAGCTGTTTTTCCCGAAAATTACTCGTCAAAATTGAATTTCATTCTACCTGAAAAACATAACATCTTTGAACAGTTGAATGAATTTCAAAATACTCATTTTGATTTCCAGACAAGTTACAGCAAAAAAGAAGTTCAGAAGAAGCTGGAAGAGCTTTTATATAAGCTTATTTAAACTTAAAAATACTCTTGATAAATTTCACATTCAGATAATCTTCCAATGGGAATATTTTTGTGAAATAATTTCCAATATAGATTAACGCTAAAACTACAGTTGGTTTATACATCAGATTTACAAAGCTGCTGTCAAAATTAGGAAGGACGATTGCTACGGTAATTGCCAACGTACAAATGATTGAAACAAAGATCATCTCAATAGATAAAGGCGAAACTTTGAAAACGATATAATTAAAGGCAATCTTGATAATATTATAAATCGTAAGAGAAATAGCTGTAGATAAGGCAATTCCAATAAGTTTCAGATCCGTGTTTTTAATGAAATAATAATTCAGCCCAATAGTTAATCCAGCTAATAAAAGCATTACGATAATATTGAATCTGTAATACTTCGAAAGAGAAATAATATTTCCGTTAAACCCTGTTGCAAGATCAACTAATACTGCGGATCCCCAGATCCAGACTACAGGCTCATATTCTCTAAGCATCGTTCCATTATTAGGCATAAGCTTCGTCAGATAAGGAAAGCCAACCATAATACACGAGAATAAAACAGCTCCAAGAAAGTAAAGCGATAAAGAAGTTTTTTTATGAAATCTGTCTAGTTCTACCATATCTCCGTCAGCCAGAGTCTTGTTGATGATAGGAGCAGAGATATTAAATAATCCCAGTTGAGGAATTGAAATCAAAGAAATCAAAGCATAAAGAACAGAGTAAATTCCAACTTCTTCCATTCCCATAAACTCTCCGATCATAAAATTATTGATCGCCAGATAGTTTCCGAAAGTTCCTAGAAAACCAAAAAAACTGTAATTGAAAAACTCTTTCCAGAAATTATTCTTTTTAAAATAATCTGTATTGAAATCCAATTGAATTTTTTCCAGCTTGTTGGTGTAGTAAATATATCCGAAAAGCATTAACGCAAAAATTCCAAAAAAGAAAGCGAATGCAATATTCTGAGATAGAGCAAAATAATAAAACAGGCAAAAAGCTCCCAGATTTGCAATCTTAGGAAGAAGATTATCAAAAATATTAGAGACAACAATTCTCTTATAATTGGAAGTGTATTTATTGAAAATTGCACACAGCGAAAGAAGTAAAATCAAAGGAAGAATCATCTCTTTGCTTTTCCAGGCTTCCAGGTGTCTGAATTTAGGATAAACATACGGCAGTATGAAAAATACTATAGAAAAAATAAAGAAATTAATAAAAATAGCAAGTAATGACAGGGACAACATGTTCTGTTTCTTGCCATCTTTTTCCACAGTATGAAAAAACTTTACATTAGCATAAGATATTCCTAAAACCACAAAAGGAACCAACATTTCAGCAGTAGGAAGGATATAGCGGAGTTTTCCGTAAAATTCAAAATCATTTGGAAAAATGAATATTGCAGAAACTGTGCCCAGCAAAAAACCAATATAGCCAATAATGGAATATTTGAAGCCTTGTCTCGCTACTACACTCATAAAGTTGTTTTAAGGGTTTTTAGGTATAAAAATAATATTGTTGATGTACTGAGTTTTATTTTTTTCGTCGCTTATATTTTGTAATAAAATCTCTTCTGTAAGAATTTCCAGGGTAAAGCTATTCCTGTTCAGGTACTTTGCTTCATATCCCCAGCTTTTAACTTCAGAGATTTCGTTCCATATCGGTGTTTGGTGGTGTCTTTGTTCCATCTCAACCATTAAGGTCGGAAGAAACTGTTTGATGGTTTCCTTAGCTCCTAAAAGAGTTTTTATTTCGTTCCCTTCAACGTCTATCTTAATGAAATCCAGTCTATTAAAGTGTTCTAAAGCCGCCCATTCATCCAGTTTGATAACTTTTACTTTCTCGGTGTAGCTTTTTTCTTCACCTTTTTCTTTGTAAGATGTATTTAAGGTTCCCCGGGAAGCAATTGTTTTCCCATTAATAATAGGAACTTTAAACTCCGCCACTGTATTTTCATCAGAAAGTGCCAAAGGAAGTACCCTCATGGTAGGGAAGAGTCTTTTTAATCTTCGGTAAAGCTTTTTATTAGGTTCAAAAGCATAAATATGCTCATGATTCAGTTTGTTTTCCAACTGATATAAAAATGTACCTACATTGGCGCCAATATCCAGAATTACAGCATTTTTGGGAAGGTATTCTTTGATCCATACCAGTTCCGGTTCTACATTGCGTTCCGAAAAATTATCTTTATTAAGATTTTTTAAACTCTTAAAATATCTTTTTTTATAAAAATTCGGACTTATATATTGTAGTTTTTCTGCAATTTTTTGGTATAAAGACATTATTGACTTTTTGACGAACAGCAAAGATAAGCAAAAATGTAAAACTTATCTTAAAAAATGTTAAATATAATATATTGAAAATCAGTCTATAGTATTTGTTGCTGATTTCTGGAAGAATATTATTCTTTGTTATTTGTAAAGAATCATTGAATATTATTACTTTCAAATAAAGGATGAAAAATAGGCAGGATTATTTGCGGTAATCCGTTAATATTTTGTAAAATACATGATTTTTAATCTGCGAAAGGAGTGTTCAGGAAATCATTGAAAGGTTTCATGAATTTAAAGATTTTACCCATATTTTTCACTGCATTCTGATCTAAAACTTCTTGATCTGTTAGTTGATAGACTACTATAAAGTTTTTAAGTTTCAGATATTCTGCCATGGGATCTTCTTTTTCAAAACCTTGGGGTACTTTTTTCAATTTATCTTCCTGGTCAAGCTCCGGAAAATGCTTTTTAAAGTCTTTGTTGTTTAAAATTTTAAGAAAATCAGCCCCGTACAAGGAAATTTCTTTTCGTACTTCTTTCAATACCGAAGATTCAGGCATGTAAATTCCACCAGCCAGAAATGATTTTCCAGGTTCCATATGAAGATAGTAGCCTCCTTTCTGATTTCCTTTTCCCATTCCCAGAGAAGCTCCAAAGTTGGTTTTGTATGGAGATTTGTCCTTTGAGAAACGGGTGTCACGATAGATTCTGAATAATGATTTTTTACTGTCGATTTTAGCAAGCTCTTCATCAAAACCGGACATTTCTCTAATAAGCTCATCTATAAACTGAATAACATTTCCCTGTGATTCAGTGTACAGGTGCTTGTTTTCATTAAACCATTCGCGGTTATTATTTTTATTCAATTTCTTTAGAAAATCAAAGGTCTTGGGAGAAATATTGGCTGACATATGATGTAGGTGTTTTAATTGCGGAATGGTTTGTTGATTGAACCCAAATATTGAAAGTAGACAAAACCACCTCCAAATTTACGCAATAAATAAGAAATTTTGAAAGAAAAAAAACGGATTTTATGATTTTGTTTGAAAACTCATAAATAATACATAAATAATCAATCCAATTTAATAAAAAAAACTATTGTTTGATAAGTCGTTAATATAAGATGTGTTTTTTTAAATTTAATTTTCGAAAAAATTAAAATACATTAAAGGATTCTGAATTTAAGTTTACATATTTAATACTTTATTCAAAAACAAATCAAATATTTATTGTATCTTTGCAAAAATTTTAAAATAGTTAATGAATTTATTTACGGAAACCAATTTAAGTCCTGATATTCTTAAGGCAATTGGCGAACTGGGTTACGAAAGCCCAACAGAAATCCAAAAACAGACTATCCCTTTTATTCTTTCAGATATTCGCGACTTGATCGCACTTGCGCAGACAGGGACAGGCAAAACAGCAGCGTTTTCGCTTCCGATTTTGGATATGATTGACGATACGAGTCGCAAAATCCAATTATTGGTGCTTTGTCCGACACGGGAATTATGTCTTCAGATTTCTAAAGACATAAAGAATTACTCTAAATACATGGACATCAAAACTACTGCGGTTTATGGTGGAAGTAGCATTGTAGAGCAAATGAGATCTTTAAAAGAGAAACCACAGATTATTGTGGGAACTCCAGGTAGAGTGATCGACCTTATCAACAGAAAAGCGTTAGATTTTTCTGCTATTCATTGGTTAGTATTAGACGAAGCTGATGAAATGCTTTCAATGGGATTCAAAGACGAATTGGAAACCATTCTAAGCGAAACTCCGGAAACTAAACAAACTTTCTTATTCTCGGCTACGATGAATAAAGAAGTGGAAAGAATTTCCAAAAATTACCTTACAAAACCACACCGTATTTCAGTAGGTTCTATCAACGAAGTGAAGAAGAACATTACGCACGAATATTATGTGGTAGGGTACCGTCAGAAAAAAGAAGCATTAAAAAGATTAATTGATGCTAACCCGAATCAGTATTCCATCATTTTCTGTAGAACAAGAATGGAAACTCAGGAGGTTGCAGATTTCTTAATGCAAAACGGTTATGCAGCTGACGCTCTTCACGGAGACCTTTCGCAGGCACAAAGAGATACGGTAATGAAGAAATTCAGATTGAAAAACATCGATATTCTTGTAGCTACAGACGTTGCAGCAAGAGGATTAGATGTAAACTCTCTGACTCACGTTATTCACTTCTCTTTACCTGATGATCCTGAAGTATTCGTTCACAGAAGTGGAAGAACAGGTAGAGCAGGAAAAGATGGTATTTCTATGGCTTTAATTAAGCCTGAAGAAAGCAGAAAACTGAAGCAAATCAAATCTGCTACTAAAATTGAAATTAACGAAAGATTTATTCCTACAGGAGATCAGATTATCAAAGCTCAGGTAGGTGGTGTTTTCGAAAAATTATTTACGGAGCACGAAGATCTTTTCGAATTTGATGATAGCTTAATCCCAGATCTAAGCAACTTTACAAAAGAAGAATTGGTACACCAGTTGTTACAGTTCCAATTGAAAGATCTTGCTTTATATTACAAAGACAAACACGATCTTGCTGAGCAGAAACTAAGCAGCAGAGATGATGATTACTCAAGAAGAGACCGTGGACGTGATAGAGATAGAGACAGAGGTCGCGACAGAGACAGAGATCGTGGTAGAGACAGAGATCGTGGTGGGAAGCCAAGAAGAAAAGATGAAAACATGGTTAGATTCTTCTTCAACTTGGGTAAAAAAGACCACTTGAAAAAGCTTGATGTATTAGATATTATCAATAAGGCTACAGCTGGTGGAAAGACCAAGAAAAGAGCTGAAATCGGAGATATCGAAATTCTGGAGAAATTCTCTTTCTTCGAAGTTGAGAAATCATTCAAAGATAATGTTTTAAGTAACATTCAATCGATGAAATTCAAAGGAAAGGACATGAGAGCTGAAGTAGCTAATTAAGTCACTTTTTTATACCATACAAAACCGGCAGTAATGTCGGTTTTTTTATTTGATTATCAGTAGATAAGCGAATGTTAACAAAACTTAATGTCATATAGTTTCATGGGCAATCCTTTTTTAAGAAATTTGCACACGAATTATAAATACTAAAAAATGGGAATTGGTAATATTTTCCACGCTTTTCAACCAAAAGATAAAATCTTCTTTGTACTTTTTGAAAAGGTAACTGAAAACCTAGTTGCAATGTCTGAAGAATTCAACGCAGGAATTAAAGATTTCGATCTTAATGACGATTCAATGTTGAAAAAAATGAGTGATTTCGAGCATAAAAATGACGAGCTTACTCATGAGATCTTCGTAGAACTGGGAAAAAACTTCATCACTCCTTTTGACCGTGAAGATATTCACACATTAGCAACCGGATTGGATGATATCGCAGATTATATCTACGCTTCTACAAAATATATCTTCCTATACAAATCTCCGGAGATGAAAGCTTATTCAGATTTCTCTCTATTGATTCACAAAGCATGTCTTGAAATTCAGAATGCAATGAAAAACCTTAAAGGATTCAAGAACATGGAACAGGTGAAAGAAGCTTGTATTAAAGTAAACTCTATTGAAAATATTGCAGATGACCTGCTTTCTAATTCAATGGTTGAGTTATTTGAAACTAACGATGCTATCAACATCATTAAGGTTTCATCTGTATTGAACTATCTTGAAATCGTAACTGATAAAGCAGAAGATGTTGCCAATACAATTGAGAACATCATGATTAAATACGCCTAAAAGATAACAATACATAGCAAAAAATGGAATTTCCGATTTTACTTGTAGTTATTATTGCGTTGGCGTTGATCTTTGATTATATCAATGGTTTTCATGATGCTGCCAACTCGATTGCAACTATCGTATCTACAAAAGTTTTAACTCCATTCCAGGCTGTACTTTGGGCAGCACTTTGGAATTTTGCGGCTTTCTTTATTGCTGCTTATATTATTGGAGAATTCAAAATTGGTAATACAATTGCCAAAACAGTTAATGAGAATTTTATCACACTCGAAGTTATATTTTCCGGTCTTGTGGCAGCTATTGCCTGGAACCTTTTAACATGGTGGTTCGGAATCCCTTCCTCTTCATCACACACGTTGATCGGTGGTTTCTTAGGAGCAGCTCTTATGCATGCCTTTATGATGGATTATCATGATGTGGCAGCAGCTCAGCCAGGATTAGGTTTCTGGGATACAGCGAAAGAAGCTTTAAGCCAGGTAACTCATCAGAGTGTTGTAAAGTTTGATAAAGTAATTCCTATCTTCCTGTTCATTTTCATGGCTCCGATTATAGGGATGATTATCTCAATCATTATCACGTTGATTATTGTTCACCTTTATAAAAAATCAAACCCTCACAAGGCAGATAAATCTTTCAAAAGATTACAGTTGGCTTCATCAGCATTGTTCAGTTTAGGACACGGCTTGAATGATGCTCAGAAAGTAATGGGGATCATTGGTGCTGCGGTAATTTATTATCACGTTAATATGCTTCAGGATGTACAGTATCTGGAAATTCCTTCTGCAGAGCGTTTTGATTATTTTGCACAGCATTATATCTGGGTTCCTTTGGTTTCATTTATCGCAATTGCTTTAGGAACAATGAGTGGTGGTTGGAAGATCATTAAAACAATGGGAACAAAGATCACTAAGGTAACTTCATTAGAAGGTGTAAGTGCAGAAACTGCAGGAGCAATTACCTTATTTATTACAGACCACTTCGGTATTCCTGTATCTACAACACACACCATTACAGGTTCTATCATCGGGGTAGGTTTAACGAAAAGAATTTCAGCAGTAAGATGGGGTATTACAGTAAGCTTACTTTGGGCTTGGGTATTAACTATTCCTATTTCAGCTCTTGTAGCAGGAATCACATATCTTATTGTAACTTTCCTTTCCTAAGATAAAAAATCACAATTATCATATAAACTTTGTCCGTTTGGGCAAAGTTTTTTGTTTTATAAAGCCCCGAAAAATCGTATTTTTGTTCAAATTATAAGATTTTATGGAATTTTTAGACAGATACCAACAGATTGTTGCTGATGCCATTAATAAGTACACTTTTAAAGATAAACCTACGGAGTTATATGATCCGATGAATTATATAATTTCCCATGGTGGAAAACGTCTTCGTCCCATTATGGTTCTGATGGCTTGTGATCTTTTCGGTGGAGATCTTAAACAGGCTATAAAGCCGGCTCTGGCAATTGAGTTTTTCCATAATTTCACCCTGATCCATGATGATATTATGGATGAAGCTCCTTTAAGAAGAAATAAACCTACTATTCATACTTTACACGGTATTAATGTTGGAATACTTTCAGGAGACGGATTAATGCTTAAAGCGTACAAGTTTTTTGAAGATCTTGAACCTGAAATTTTCAAAGCTTGTATCAGAATTTTTACTCACACAGGACTTCTTTTATGCGAAGGGCAACAGTATGATATTAATTTTGAAACTCAGGAGAATGTGACTTTTGATGACTATATCAGAATGATCACTTATAAAACCGGAGTATTAAGTGCTTCTTCTTTTGAGATCGGAGCATTGATTGCAAGAGCAGACTTTAAAGATGCAAAAGCAATTTTCAACTTTGGAAAACACATCGGAATTGCATTCCAGATTATGGATGATTATCTTGATGTATTCGGAGATCAGGCTCAGTTTGGGAAAAAACATGCTGGAGATATTTATGAAAACAAGAAGACGGTTCTTTATTTGTTAGCAAGAGAACACGCTACAGATGAAGAAAGAAAAGAGCTTGACTACTGGTATTCTAAAAAGACAGATAATGTAGATAAAATCTACGGTGTTGAAAAGATCTTCAGAAGAACAAAAGTAGATGAGAAAGCACTTCGTCTGATCGAAAAACATAACGAAATCGGTCAGAGCTATCTTCAGAAAATTGATATTCCAGACGAAAAGAAAAAGCCATTCATTGAACTGGCGAATTATTTGTTAAGAAGGGAAAGCTAAATAAGGTTACAGGTAATAGGACGTAGGTAACAGAATTGCCTGCAACCTATTACCTGCTACCTAATATCTATATAATGAAGTTCAGAACAGAAGTAAATATTCCAAAATCAGAGAAGAAAATTGAAATTGAAGATAGAATATTTTCAATTGGATCTTGCTTTGCCTCTGAAATGACTGAATTACTGAAAGATGGGCAACTTCAGACCTTAAACAATCCTTTTGGGACAATTTTCAACCCTTTTTCTATTAACAATGCTATAAAAAGGCTACACGATTCTTCGTTTTATATAGAAGATGAATTGATTATTTACAATGAAGAATACATTTCATTAGATCATCATACGAGCTTTGATACGAGATATATTCATCAAACGCTGGATAAGATCAATACCGCTATTGAAGAAGGAAATGCTTTTCTTCAGGAAGCAGATTGGATTATTATTACCTATGGTTCTTCATTTATCTATGAATTTACTCCCAAGAATAAACTCGTTGCGAACTGTCATAAAATTCCACAGAAGTTTTTCGAAAAACGATTACTTTCCCACCAAGAATTAACGGGTTCTATTTATAATACAATTCTTGAACTTAAAGATATCTGTAAAGAAGGTGTACAAATTTTGTTTTCAGTTTCTCCGGTAAGACATACCAAGGATGGAATGGTGGAAAATCAGTTGAGTAAATCCAAATTAATTACAGCAATACATGAGTCAATATCCATGTTTGAAGATTGTCATTACTTGCCGGTTTATGAGATTTTAATGGATGATTTGAGAGACTATCGTTTTTATAAAGAAGATATGATTCATCCAAGTACTCAGGCTGTCAATTATATATTTGATAAGTTTGGAGATTCTTATTTTTCAGAAGAAACTCAAAATTTTATTAAAGATAATTTTAAGATCATCAAAGCATTGGAGCATAAAACAAACGATGTGAAAGATCCGAAGTTCATTGAATTTAGAGAGAAACTAGATCAAAGAATTGAAAGCCAGCGAAAAAAAGTAAAACATACAATATTTCCAAAATGATTGATTTTACCCGAATTGATTATCTTAAAACAGGAAATGAAAGACAGAAAAGAGCCTACGAGGTTTTGACAAAATACAAAGTCTTAGAAAAATTAAAACCATATTCACCCATTTTAGCAGGAACTATTCCTATTGAAATTGATGTTGAAGGAAGTGATCTTGATATTATTTGTGAAGTTGATCTAAGGTTTGAAGAAGATTTCTTGGATGATATAGCACTCTTTAGATTGATACCGGAGGATATAGAGGTTCAAGTAGAAAATATTGTTGTAAACGGAGAAAATAGCATCACTCTGAATTTTGTGCTGGAAGATTTTCCGATTGAAATTTTCGGACAGAATAAGCCCACTACTCAGCAGAATGCTTATCTTCATATGATTGCTGAACATAAAATATTACAGGAAAAAGGAGACGAATTTAAACATAAAATAATAGAACTTAAAAAGCAGGGAATTAAAACTGAACCGGCATTTGGAATGCTGATGAACTTTGAAAACCCTTACGAAGATCTGTTAAAATTATAGAAAATGATTGATACACATACCCATTTATACGCAGAAGAATTTGATGAAGACAGAAGCGAAGCCATTCAAAGAGCTTTAGACAAAGGAATTTCAGAATTTTATCTTCCCGCGATTGATTCAGAATCTCATGTAAAAATGTTGAACTTGGAAACAGAATATCCGGGACAGATTTTTTCAATGATGGGGCTTCATCCTTGCTATGTAAAACCTGAATCCTGGGAAAATGAATTAGAAATTGTAAAGAATTATCTTGACGACAGACATTTTCCAGCAATAGGAGAGATCGGAATTGATCTGTATTGGGATAAAACAACACTAGATATTCAGGTAAAAGCTTTTGAACAGCAGATTGATTGGGCAATTGAAAAAGACCTTCCGATTGTGATCCATACGAGAGAAAGCTTTGAGGAAACATTTGAAGTTCTGGAAAGAAAAAAACATCCAAAATTAAGAGGAATTTTTCATTGTTTTTCAGGAAATCTTGAGCAGGCTCAGCATGCTATTGATCTTAATTTTATTCTAGGAATCGGAGGAGTAGTAACCTTTAAAAATGGGAAAATTGATCAGTTTTTAAAAGAAGTTCCGCTAGATAAAATAGTATTGGAAACCGATTCTCCTTACCTTGCTCCGGTTCCCTACAGGGGAAAAAGAAACGAAAGTTCTTACCTGGATCTTGTAGCCGGAAAGCTGGTAGATATCTATGGAAAAGATTTTACGGAGATCGATAGAATTACTACGGAGAATGCAAAGAAACTTTTTGTTGTCTAACAAATAATATGAAAAGGCTGCCTAATATTACTTCACTGAGGTTTTTCCTTGCTTTACTGGTTGTAATTTTTCATATTCCACAGTTCTTTGACAATAGAGGTTTACCTACTTTTTATGAGTTACCTCTGTTTGATAAAGGACGTGAAGCCGTATATATGTTTTTTTCTTTAAGCGGATTTCTTATTATAAGACAGTTGTTTGAAGAGAAAATGATCACAGGTAAAATAAATTTAAGGAATTTTTATATAAGAAGAATCCTCAGAATTTTTCCATTGTATTATCTGGTAGCCATTATAGGATTACTATACTATAATGTCATTCTTCCGAAAATGGGGTTTGATTTTACAAGTAACTACAATCTATGGGAAGGAATTGCTCTTCTCTTTACTTTCTTCCCTAATATTCTTTCTGCTTCTGAGCCGGGAGGAATTCTTGAAATACTTTGGTCTATAGGAATAGAGGAACAGTTTTACCTTCTGATTGCTCCACTTATTTTGTTTATTTCTTTAAAAAATATCAAAGCATTCTTACTTATTTTTACCATTCTATTTATAGGGATATATCATATGCCCGGTTTTGAATTTTTAGATGAATATAGAATGATGTTCTTCTATTTTTCGTTTGCCGGATGGTGTTCTTTACTAAAGTTTAAACCCAATAAATATTTAGGGATTCTTCAGATTGTAAGTGGTACACTATTGTTGGTTTATTTTACAACAAACCTTTTTATCAGTAATATGTCTGAATTTCAATATAGAGTATTCAGTACAATCTTATTCGGTTTTTTCCTTATTTTCTTTACGCAAAAAAAGATCAGTTTTTTTGAAAATAAAAAACTGATCTATCTTGGAAAAATTTCTTACGGAATATATATGTATCATACCATTGTAATGCAGCCCGTAGGGTTTATCTTACTTAAACTAGTGGCTAAATACAATATAAATGACTATATAGTCATTGTTTCAAGTTATCTTGCAATCCCACTGATCACAATATTTGTGGCTCATTTCTCATATCAATATTATGAAAAAAGGTTTCTTAATTTGAAACGTAGATACAGAAATATATCTTAATAAAATTTTATTTTTTTCTTGTGAAATTCTTATTCTTAGGTTTCTTAAACCCGGTAGAAGGAGTTTCAGTAGGTTTTGGCTTCTTTTTGTTTCTGTTATTGTTAGGTCTAGAGTTATTACTAGGTCTTTGTGATCTTTCACCACCTGCAGCAACAGGCTTATTATTAGAATCTCTTTTTTGTGCAACCAAATCATCCGTATGGAAAGGGTGGTTCTTAATAACAGGGATTTTCTTTCCGATAAGCTTTTCCGTATTCTTTAAATTTAAAAGATCAAGCCCGTCTACAAAAGAGATTGAAGTACCTTCTGCACCCGCTCTTCCTGTTCTTCCGATTCTGTGTACATAAGTTTCTGAAACATCAGACAATTCAAAATTGATAACGAACTTTAATTCATCAATATCAATTCCTCTCGCTGCAATGTCTGTAGCTACCAGAACCCTTGTTTTTCCTGATTTAAAATTATTCAGAGCATTCTGTCTTGCATTCTGAGATTTATTACCGTGAATTGCTTCTGCTGAGATCTCATCTTTTTGAAGTTTTCTGGCAATCTTATCTGCCCCATGTTTGGTTCTTGCAAATACCAATACCGATTCTGAAATATCATTTTTCAGAATGTGAGATAACAAATTCAGTTTATTTTCCTTTTCTACAAAATAAACGGATTGTTTGATCGTATCAGCAGTAGAAGAAACTGGAGTAACTTCTACCTTTACCGGATTATTTAGTATAGAATTGGCAAGCTTCTGAATCTCCCCGGGCATAGTTGCAGAGAAGAATAAAGTCTGTCTTTTCTGTGGTAAAAGTTTAATGATTCTTTTTACATCATGTACAAATCCCATATCAAGCATTCTGTCAGCCTCATCAAGAACAAATATTTCAAGATTTTTTAAGCTGATGATTCCTTGAGCAATGAAATCAAGCAGTCTTCCCGGTGTAGCTACCAGAATATCAACTCCTTTTTTCAAAGCAGCTTCCTGATTCCCTTGTTTTACCCCACCAAAGATCACAAGTTCTTTTAATGGAAGATATTTACCATAAGCATGAATATTTTCCTCAATCTGGATTGCCAACTCTCTCGTTGGTGTAAGAATTAAGGCTTTAATATTCTTATTTGGAATTTTATTTTTAGATAGATTTTGTAAAATTGGAATGGCAAATGCCGCAGTTTTCCCTGTCCCTGTCTGTGCGCAGCCTAAAAAATCTCTGCCATTTAATATTTCAGGAATTGATCTTTCCTGAATGGGGGTTGGAGCTGTATATCCCTGTTCCTGGATTGCCTTAGCAATAGGTTCTATTAAGTTTAAGTCTGTAAAATTCAAATGAATTATTTTAAAATTTAAATAAAAATTCCTTCGGTTTGAAAGAATTACATTCTGCAAAGGTAGGTTAAAATTTTAAGAGTTGTATTTCAAGGTTATATAACCTTTGCTTTACATCTATTTAGAAGGAATTATTGAAAATAGATGTTTAATTTATATATAACAAAAAAATAAAGAGAAGCAATAAAGCCTCTCTTATTTTGTATTTTATAACTTGAATCAAATTATCCGTGTAATTGTTTCCAGATAGCATCCTTCAATTCCACAAGCCCTTCACCTGTTACACCAGAGAAGAATAATGGCTGTTTGTTTTCAGGGAACTCTGCTGCAATTTCTTTTCTCAGTTCATCATCCAAAAGATCAGATTTTGAAACGGAAATAATGAAATCTTTATCCAAAAGTTCAGGATTGTATTCCTTTAATTCATTTTCAAGAATCTTAAATTCCTGGAAGTGATCTTCAGAATCTGCCGGAATTAAGAATAGCAGGATTGAGTTTCTTTCAATATGTCTAAGGAATCTGTGCCCTAATCCTTTTCCTTCCGCTGCTCCTTCAATAATTCCCGGGATATCAGCCATTACAAATGATTTGTAATTTCTATAATCCACGATCCCTAGGTTAGGAGTTAACGTGGTAAAGGCATAGTTTGCAATTTTAGGTTTTGCAGCAGAAACAGAAGCCAAAAGTGTAGATTTTCCGGCATTCGGAAATCCAACCAATCCTACATCGGCTAAAATTTTAAGCTCGAAGACGATATAGCCTTCCTGACCGTCCATTCCTGGTTGAGCATATCTTGGAGTCTGATTGGTAGAAGATTTGAAGAATTCGTTTCCTCTTCCTCCTTTTCCACCTTCCATCAAAATGATTTCCTGTTTATCTTCAAGAATCTCGCCGATAATTTCTCCTTCTTCATTTTTAGCGATAGTTCCGATGGGAACATCAATATAAATATCAGAACCATCAGCACCGGTAAGCTGGTTTTTTGCTCCGTTTTCACCACGTTCAGCTTTTATGTGACGGGTATAACGAAGCGGAAGTAAAGTCCATTCCTGAGAATTTCCTCTCATGATAACGTGACCTCCACGGCCTCCGTCACCACCATCGGGACCTCCTTTAGGAATATACTTTTCACGGCGAAGGTGTGCAGATCCAGCACCTCCGTGTCCGCTTTTACAATGGATCTTTACGTAATCTACAAAGTTAGACATATAGTATTTGTTACGAGTTGCGAGTTACGGGACGAAAATACGAATCCCGTATCCCGAATCTCGATTATTTAATTTTCTCTACTTCAGCAAAAAGTTTCTCGGAAATTTCGTTAATTTCTCCTACACCGTTTACTTCAACATATTTACCTTGTTGCTTGTAAAGTTCGGCTACTTCTGCTGTTTTAGTATAATATTCTTTAATTCTGTTTTCGATGATCTCTACATTGCTGTCGTCTGATCTACCGCTGGTTTCACCTCTTTTTAAAAGTCTTTCAACCAAAATTTTATCTTCAACAATTAATGAAAGACAGATGTCGATCTCGTCATTCAATTCTTCTTTAACGATTTTTTCCAAAGCTTCTGTCTGAGCAGTAGTTCTTGGATAACCATCAAAAATAAAACCGTTAGTATCGGTAGGTTTTCTGATCTCATCAATCAGCATATCTGTTGTTACCTGATCCGGAACCAATTCTCCCTTATCGATGTAAGACTTAGCTAATTTTCCAAGTTCAGTGTCATTTTTCATGTTATATCTGAAAAGATCACCTGTTGAAACCTGCTTTAAGTTGAATTTTTCGATTAGATTCTGAGCTTGTGTTCCTTTTCCACTTCCTGGAGGGCCGAACAGAACAATGTTTATCATAATGTTGATTCGCTTCCGGCAATTGACATTTTGCTCTCAGCTCTTGGCTTTGGGCGACTTGCTTTTTGCTTTTAGCTTTATTTAGTTAATATTTTACTTTTATTTCAATTTAATATTTAAAGCTAATAGCCAGAAGCTAGAAGCTAATAGCCATTTTTAATGGTTGATTTGTCCGTCTGCTAATTGGTATAAATTAGGTAGATTTCTTCCCAATTCATCATAATCCAAGCCGTAACCCAGTACAAATTTGTTTGGAATTTCTTTTCCGATATAATCCAATTTAAAGTCTTTCTTGTAAATCTCAGGTTTCAATAAGAAACTTGCTAATTTTACAGACTTAGGACGCTGCGTTTCCTTAAAATACTTGAAAAGACTCTCCACTGTATTTCCTGTATCTACGATATCTTCCACAAGAATGATGTGACGGTCTTTTACATCCTTAGTAAGCTCCATTTTCTGATAAACAATCCCTGTAGATTCAGTTCCTACATAAGAGCTCATTTGAATGAAGGCAATCTCGCATTCACCCGGATAATATTTCAAAAGATCTGAGAAGAACATGATCACCCCATTTAATACGCCGATGAAAACAGGAACTTCATCCTTGTAGTCTTCATAAATTCTTAACGCTGTCTCTTTTACAATTTCCTGAATTTCGGCTTCCTCTAAATAAGGGACGAAAGTTTTGTCGTGAACTTTAATACTTTCCATAAAATTTTTAGTAGGAGGCAAAGTTACGGAATTTTGATTTTTCAATAAAATCTTTTTGTGTTTAATCCGGGATTTGTGCTATCTTTGTTCTTTCAAAACCCAAAAATACAGACATGTAGGATATAATTTCTTTCAGATTTATTAAAGCAGTAGCGAACGAGTTACTGGTGTTTAACCATTATTAAGAAAGAAATCATGATTTTACTTCAAAATATGTCCTTTGGGTTTCCGGGAGGAGATCTGCTATTTAATCATATCAATTTAACGATACAATCTTATACAAAATCAGCGCTTGTGGGAAGCAATGGTATGGGAAAATCTACTTTGCTGAAGATCATCGCCAATGAATTACAACCTGTAGAAGGAAGCATAAATATTCGGGGAGATATTTTTTATGTTCCTCAAATGTTTGGAAATTTTAATCATTTAACCATAGCTGAATGTCTTAAAATAGATCAAAAGCTTGATGCTCTTGAAAAAATTACAAATGGCGAGACTGATGAAAAATACTTTGAAATTTTAAATGACGATTGGGAAATTGAAGAACGTTGTCAAAATGCACTGAAATACTGGAATCTTCAGAATTTTAATTTAAACCAAAAACTGGAAAGTTTAAGTGGTGGGCAAAAGACAAAGGTTTTTCTTGCCGGAATTCAGATTAATCAACCAGAAATTATCGTTCTGGATGAACCAACGAATCATCTTGATCTGGAAGGACGAAAGCGTCTTTATGAACTTATTGAGAAAACAAGTGCAACAATCCTGATTGTAAGTCATGATAGAATGTTGCTGAACCTGATTGATACCATTTTTGAATTGAGTAATCAGGGAATTACTACGTACGGCGGTAATTTTGATTTTTATACAGAGCAAAAAGAAATTGAAGAAGGAGCATTACAAAATGATATTCACGCTAAAGAAAGAGCTCTGAAAAAAGCAAAAGAAAAAGAAAGAGAAACGCTTGAACGTAAACAAAAGCTTGATGCGAAAGGAAAACAAAAGCAGGAAAAATCTGGTGTAGCAAGAATTATGATGAATACCATGAAAAATAATGCTGAGAAAAATACCTCAAAACTGAAAAGTGTACATGCTGAAAAGATTAGTGATATTTCTGGAGATTTAAGAGAGTTGCGTTCTTCACTGAGAAATTATGATCAGATGAAAGTTGATTTCAATGATTCAAATCTGCATTCCGGAAAAGTTTTGCTGTCTGGAGAAAATATTAATTTTAAATATGGAGATGAAAAGCTGTGGAAAGAAAATCTTGATCTGGAAATCCGTAGTGGAAACAGAATTTCTATTAAAGGTTCAAACGGATCAGGGAAAACAACATTGATGCAGCTTTTGTTGGGGAAAATAAAACCATTTGAAGGAAATATCAACAGGACAGATTTTAATAGCATTTATATTGATCAGGAATATTCTTTAATTGATCATGAAGCTGCTGTTTATGATTTTGCCCAGACTTTTAATGATAATGCTACGCAGGAATCTGAGATCAAAACATTATTGTCCCGATTTCTATTCGGAAAAGATACATGGGATAAAAAATGTGGTTTTTTGAGTGGTGGAGAACGTTTAAGACTTCTTTTATGTGGGTTATCCATAAGTAATAAAGCTCCGGATATGATTATTCTTGATGAACCAACAAATAACCTTGATTTGCAGAATATTGAAATCCTGACTGATTCTATTAAAGATTATCATGGAACACTTCTGGTAATCTCACACGATGAAGTTTTTCTGAATGAAATTGGAATTGATAGGGAAGTGGTGTTGAAGTGATTTTTTCTTGTAGATCACGCAGATTTCGCTGATGCTTATGTATTATTTTAATCTGTATTTGCAAAATTCATGAGAGATTATTTTGTTTTCAAAGGAGTCAATTGAATAGTAATATTTTTTCTCGCAGATCACGCAGATTTCGCTGATGTTTGTATATTATTTAAATCTGCATGATTTGCAAAATCTACGAGATATTATTTTGTTTTCAAAGGAGTCAATTGAATAATAATATTTTTTCTCGCAGATCACGCAGGTTTCGCTGATGTTTGTATATTATTTAAATCTGCATGATTTGCAAAATCTACGAGATATTATTTTGTTTTCAATATATTCAATTCAATAGGAACGGGCTTTAGCCTGTTTATTTTAAATAACAAAATCCCATTGGCTTTAGCCTAAACCTAAAAAATAAAACCCCGGAAATGACTTCCGGGGTTTTATTTCTAAAATTATTTCTTCGTTTTTTTGATTGCATCAAGGTAAATCTTCTTAATACTATTCTTTTCCTCTTTTTCACTAAGATCTTCAAGTGTAGGAAGTAAGGTTGTATTGTGTGATGTTTTCAGCTTAAGAATTTCTCCTAATGCAAAAGCAGCACTCCAGCGTACAACAGTTCCTTCATGATCTGTATTGGCTAAAAGATTACTGATAGCTTTATCCAGATTTTCTGTGAATAAATGTGCTGTATTGCCAATTACTTTAGCACTTTCCCATTTTATTCTTGGCGCTTTTTCAGTAAGAGTATTCGTTACAAATCCAAATACTGTTTCATCAGCAAGATTTGGATTCTGTTTTGTGGCGTATTCTATCGCTTCTATGCAGGTGCCTTTTACAGGGTCTTTTGCTTTTTCCGCGAAGGCAATCAGTTCGTCAGTAGGAAGGGACGTGTCAATAATCCATTTACTTACGATTTCCGTTTTTTCCTTTGCTTTTGTTGCCTTGTCTTTAAAAAGTTCTTCTATGGTCATGGTGATTAATTTTGATTTTTCCAGCGTTCTAATTTAGGAATTCCGTTTGAAAATAAACTTGCTAAAAAACCAGGGAAGCCCATTTCCTTCATTTTATGTTTTACAAATTCCTGCATTTCCTTTGCTGTGATATCAGTTTGTCTGAATTGCCCTTTTTCATAGCAATAATCACAATATATGGTACTGATTGATCCGTCGGCATTCGTTCCGCCTCCATTAGGTGATTTTTTCAGAGGCATTCCGCAGCTCTGGCAATTTTTGTATACTTTATCCATGTTGTATTATATTTTGGACAAAAGTAAATAGGGCGACTGTCAACCTTATGTCAGTCCGTTTTTTTTAATTTAAAAATAAGCAGCCTGTTTCAGTTTTCAACCCTCTACGTCAAAGAATTAATATATTCTTCCAGTGTAAAATGGCTTTCTTTCCTAAAAGGCAGTCCTATATTTCTTAATTCCTGAATCTGTAAGACTTTAAAATCCCGGTATTCGTTTCTTTCCCAGCACCAGGCTATCAGATGCCATTGATTGGTATAAAAGCTCATACCGATAGGCTCAATTTCCCTTTCGCTGGCTTTATTTAAATTATTGAGATAACTTATTTTCAGAATTTGCTTATCAACAATGGCATTTTGTATAATTGTAAGATAATCTTTACTGTGGTCTGTTTCCGGAGAAATGTAGATGCCGATTTTTTTCTGCAACAGATCAGCTTTCTCCTTTTCAGAATATTGCAAGACAGATTTTATTTTATCTATGGCATTGGAAACATTCTTTTGTATGGTTTTGTCTGTATAACGTTCCGATAGTTTTGAAATCATGATCAGAGCATTCGCTTCATCACTGGTAAGAAGAACGGGTGGTAAAAAGAATCCTTGCAAAACCGTATATCCTTTTTGTGGTTCATAATCAATAGGAACTCCAATTTCTCCCAATGCTTTAATATCCCGGTAAACTGTTCTTATGCTGATTTCGTATTTTTCAGCAATATAATCGGCGGTTACAAACTTTTTAGATTGTAAAGTAGTGAGCACGGAGATAAGCCTGTCGATTCTGTTCATTATTAAACGAGATATGACTCAAAAATATAAAAATATTAGAAATACTATCGCCATTGCGAGCAAATCGAAGCAATCTTAACTAGGGAATTAATAATTTCAAAAGTCCTTTTCAGATAATGTTAAATCTAAAACATTCTTTAATGTTTTAAAATCCAATGATAGATTTCATTCAATACCTCTTCCCGGATTTCTTCATTAAGAATTTCATGACGCATTTCAGGATAAATTTTAGTCTCTACATCCTGAAAACCATCTGCTTTTAAATTATTTATTGTGTAAAGAACACCTTTGCTAAAATCTCCGATCGGATCATTTTGTCCACTTACAAATAAGAACGGAAAAGACTTATCAATAGAAGCTGCCCAATTTCTCGCCGTAGCTCTCTTATAAACCGTAAATAAAGTATAAAAGGCATTATGGGTAAACGGAATTCCGCAAAGCTCATCCTGTTCAAAAGCTGTTCTGTTTTTTTTATTAACGCTTAACCAGCTAGTATCACTAAAGTCTTTATCGTTTTTAAAGTGTTTATTATTCACATTTGTAAAGACAGAGTTCAAAAATGTACGATGACGAGGTGCCAGAAGATTAGCCACCGATAAATAAGCTCTTAAAAAATGAATTCCCGGTAAAGGACCTCCCGTTCCTGTAATAATAGCTCCTGAAAATTTCCGACTTGCTTTTTGGAGGAGACAACGGGTGACAAAAGATCCCATTGAATGTCCCAAAATAAAATGCGGAACATCCTGATATTGTGCTGCAAGATGATCTGCCATCATTTCTGCATCAGAAATCAGCCTGTCATCAGGTTTATCTAGTTGAAAGAACCCGATCTCACTTTTATCTTTTACAGATTTTCCATGTCCTAGGTGATCATATGTTAACACAGCAATTCCATGATTGGCTAAATATTCTGCTATTTCAGCATATCTTCCGCTGTGTTCCTGCATTCCGTGTACAATGAGTAGGGTGGCTTTTACAGTTTCTGGTGAAAACAAAGTATAGAAAAGCTTAGATTCTTTATTAAATTTGGACGTCAAAAATGTTGGCTTTTGAGAAATGGGCATATAGGTCTTTATTTAGAAAGTAATCAAATATAAAAATATTTCTCTATCAAAATTTAAACAATTGATTTCGGTTTGTTTTTACTTTTTTGAAATCCGTTTAATAGAAACCAGGCTATATTTGATATTGTAAATAGAAGAAGTGTCCAAATTAGACTTGAGCCTGTTCTTGTTTCATAAGTTCCTTGTTCTTCTCGAAGAATTATTATATTATTTGGATTGATATCTGTATTATCTAATGCTTTTTTATAGTTGTCTTCTTCTGCAATGGCAATTTTTTTGAGGAATTTTGTTTGAAACTGATGTTTATTGAATTGACTATTAGAAGAATCTATGAAATTGGAAATCTGTTTTTCCTGTTTGTTTTTATCATCTAAAACACGATTGCTGAATTTTTCGCCAATTAATAAACCTATCCATAATTTAGTTGAAGTAGAGGGCTTATCCTTATCTAAAAGAGGCGCGATATAATAACATCCTACCGCGATTTCATTTCCTCTGTCTATAGTTGATTGTGAGACTGAAAATCTATAGTTGGCTTTGTCAATTTTTGTGCTTTCAATCGAGTAATACATGGTTTGAGGCTTCCTGAAAAAGTCAGAAGGCTGATTTAAATAGGTTATTTTTCCACTTTCTCTATTTAAATAGTATGTAAAAGTGATAACAGGGAGAGTAAGAAGAATAAAAACTATAAATAATGTAATAGAATAATGTTTTTCTTCAATAACAAGATTTTTAAGCTTTTTCCTGATGACAAACCAGACTAGTATCGTTGAAATGATTATTGGTAGCCAATATCCAAAGTATGATTCATCAATTTCTAAATATTTATTTTGAAGCCAATACATTATTGAAAACAAAATGAAATATGTACTTGAGATGATGAGGTAGGGGATAATAGTTCTATTTAGTTTTTCTTTCATGGTGGTTTAAAAGTAATTAAAAAAAGATATATAGCCATGATTTTCACTCTCAACCTAAAATAAAATCTATCTATAATTTGCTCACCCAATTTTTTAAAAGTAATTTTGCACGAATCTTAAAACAAAAGTAAAATATGTCAACTTATGTAGTTGTAGGTCTTCAGTATGGAGATGAAGGTAAAGGTAAAATCACGGATGTTTTATCTGCAAAATCAGACTATGTAGTGCGTTTCCAAGGTGGAGACAACGCTGGTCACACGGTATATGTAGGTGAAGAAAAATTCGTTTTACACCTTCTTCCTTCAGGAGTTCTTCAATGCAAAGGGAAATGTATCATTGCGAACGGAGTAGTGGTAAACCCTAAGTCTTTTATTAAAGAAGTGAATCAGATTGAAAGCAAAGGCTTGAAAACAGATCACATTTTTATCAGCAGAAGAGCGCATGTTATCATGCCTTACCACATCCTTTTGGATACTTACCGTGAAGAGGAACACGGAGGAACTCAGATCGGAACAACCAAAAAAGGTATCGGACCTTGTTATGAAGATAAAATTGCAAGAGTTGGAATCAGAATGGTTGACCTTTTAAATCCTGAAATTTTAAGAGATAAAATTGAGAAAAACTTAAAAGTTAAAAACTCTCTTTTTGAAAAATATTACGGAAAACCAGCATTAGACGTTGAAGAAATTTACAACGAATATTTAGAAATCGGAAAACAGCTTCAAGAAAGAATCGTTGATACTGAATTAGAGCTAAACGAAGCGATCAGAGACGGGAAAAACGTTCTATTTGAAGGGGCTCAGGCTTTAATGCTTGATATCGATTTCGGTACTTATCCGTATGTAACTTCATCATCTCCATCTACAGGAGGGGTGTGTTCAGGAGCAGGAGTTCCGCCTACATCACTTCAAAACCTGATCGGTGTTGCAAAAGCATACTGTACAAGAGTAGGAAACGGACCTTTCCCATCTGAATTGGATAACGAATTAGGTGAAAAAATCAGACAGATCGGTGGTGAATTTGGAGCAACTACAGGAAGACCAAGAAGAACTGGTTGGTTAGACCTTGTTTCTTTAAAGCATGCTTGTATGATCAACGGGATCAATAACCTTGTGATTACTAAACTAGATGTTCTTACAGGAATTGAAAACCTTAAAATCGTTACCCATTACAAAACTGAAGACGGAAAGATTATCGATTACTTTACTTCGTCAACAGAAAAGTTATACAACTACGAACCAATCTATCATGATTTACCAGGTTGGGCAGAAGATATTACTAAAGCAAGAAGCTATGATGAACTTCCGGTAAATGCTCAGAAGTACATCGAGTTTATTGAAGAATATTTAGGAATCAATGTTTACTTAGTTTCTGTAGGACCAGAAAGAAGCCAGAACATTATCAGAAAAGAATTATTCTAATACACTTAGAAAATAAGATAAAAAAGAGACTGTCAATTTTGATAGTCTCTTTTTTTTGTCAACCATATCAAGGATTTAAGCCTTGACATGGTTAATAATTTATAAAAACGCTTATATTTAAATATTATATATATTCAAATGGAAAATAATAAAATGCCCCAATCTACAATGAACAATATTGTAATTAGCTTATATTTTACCATTGCATACGCTGTTTTACTAATTGTTTATTTAGGGTTTCCAATAAACCTTCATAGTAACTTCCTGCTGAATTTATTTATTGTTTGCAGCTTGTTATTGAGTGTTGCCGGTATTTATTTTGCTGCTAAAAGTTATAAAGGAGCAAAGATAAGCTCAGTTATTCTCATTATTATCAACGCTCTAGGATTGTTAGTACCTATAGCATTTTTACTGATGATTTTCTCGTAATTCAATTTTCTTATAGAAATAATTTTTGATGGGATTAAGTTTGTTGTCAATTATTATTGCATTTCTGTTTTTCTAAAAAGAGAGTGAGTTTTTATGATATATTTTAAATTCTAAAATGTTAAATTTTAAACATTATCATAAAATTTTCTAATATTATGTTGTTTTGATAAAATTTTGGCAGATGTTTTGATATTGAAACATTGCTTATCGATAAGAACTAATAAAACTAATAATCACTTTTTTTAACAGTTTAAATAGTAATAGTGATGAAACACATGAACCAAAACCAGGAATTTCGCTTCAACGAAGTTCTTTTTGAGCACCGTAATAAAGAATACGGCGCCTATGCATTAAGAAACGAATCAGATAGAATATTAACCAAAGCACTTTTTGTAGGAGTGAGTTTATTGGCAGCAATTTCAATTACTCCATTTGCTATCTCAGCATTTAAAACAGAGCCTGTAGCAAAAGGACCGGAAGGAGTTATTATAGACTTTATGCCAGAGACTCCAGATGTACCGGTTACTCCACCTGTGACTATTGCACCGGTAAAACCTGCAACAGCTCCGAATACGAAAACATTTGACAGTACAGTTCCAACACCATCAAGGGATGCTCAGGATAATGTAAAAAAAGATCCCATTCCTGATGATGCAGTAGCAGGCTTTACAAACAATTTTAAAGGGGATATTGTAGCACCTAATACTCATGTTCCAACAACTGCGCCTATAGGAAACGGACCTGCAATCAATACACCGCCGCCAGTAATCCAGGTGCCGGTAGACAAAAATATAATTGTTGATGAAGGAGATCTAGGGGTAGAAGCCAATTTTAATGGTGGAATAGACTCTTTCAGAAATAAAGTAATGAACAACTTTGATGCTTCTGGATTTGAATCAGAAAACATTGTAAAAACTACGGTTACCTTCATTGTAGAAATGGATGGAACAATCTCAGGGGTAAAAGCTAATGGAACCAACGCCGATTTTAATAATGAAGCGGTAAGAACAGTGAAGTCTATTTCCAACAAAGGAAAATGGATTCCTGCCAAAAACAAAAAAGGAGAATTTGTAAGAAGTTACTTCAAATTTCCAATCTCCATGAAGTTTGATAATTAATATCGAAACTCAAATTTTAATAGTTATCCACAAAGAATTTTTTTTGTGGATAATTTTTTTAATAGTTAAATTACTTATTAACAATATTTTAACTCAATTTTGATTTTACCCATTCATCGGGAGCAAAGAAAAAAGTGTATTTTTGAAACTTAAAGTTCTAATAATGGCAAAAATCATAGGTATTGCTAATCAAAAAGGAGGTGTTGGGAAAACTACCACCGCTGTAAATTTAGCAGCAGCATTAGGAGTATTGGAAAAAAAAATATTAATCATCGATGCTGACCCTCAGGCAAATGCAACGTCTGGGTTGGGAGTGGAAGATGTACAGTATTCTACATATAATCTTTTGGAGCATAGTGCAGATACAAGAGTTTGTATCAAGAGAACAGCAACTCCAAATCTTGATATCATTCCATCACATATAGATTTGGTAGCAGCAGAGATCGAATTGGTAGACAAGGAAGATCGTGAATATATGCTGAAGAAAGCACTGGCTAGTGTAAGAGATGATTATGATTATATCATTATAGATTGTGCACCGAGTTTAGGGCTTATTACAGTAAACGCTCTTACAGCAGCAGAC
Organism: Chryseobacterium artocarpi; assembly: GCF_001684975.1. Taxonomy (GTDB): domain Bacteria; phylum Bacteroidota; class Bacteroidia; order Flavobacteriales; family Weeksellaceae; genus Chryseobacterium; species Chryseobacterium artocarpi. The sequence goes on from NZ_MAYH01000012.1 coordinate 68,205, forward strand.
TCTGTGATCATTCCTATCCAATGCGAATATTTTGCTTTAGAAGGACTGGGGAAACTTTTGAATACTGTAAAAAATGTTCAGAAAATCCACAATAAAGATCTTGGAATAGAAGGTCTTCTTCTTACAATGTATGACAGCAGATTAAGGTTGTCAAATCAGGTCGTAGAAGAAGTAAACTTACATTTCCCTGAAATGGTTTTCGAAACAATTATCAGCAGAAACGTAAGATTAAGTGAAGCACCAAGCTTCGGAGAAAGTATCCTGAACTATGATGCCGAAAGTAAAGGAGCAGTTCAGTACATTCAGCTAGCTGAAGAAGTTCTTTTAAAGAACGAAAATTTAATAAAAAATTAAATTAATCAATAAATGGCAAAAGAGTGAATGCTAGCCATCACTTATCAGACATCATTTATCAATTATATCTATGAAGGACAAAAAAAGAGCTATGGGACGCGGTTTGGGCGCCATTTTAAGTGCAGAATCCAAAGCAACTATCAATTCAGCTACTGATGAAGGAGCAGATAAGTTTGTGGGAAATATTGTAGAAGTTGCGCTTGAAGATATTTATCCAAACCCGACGCAGCCGAGAACTTATTTTGATGAAAAAGCATTAAACGAACTTGCTCAGTCTATTAAAAACCTAGGTGTAATCCAGCCGATTACCTTAAGGAAAGATGGCGAGAAGTTTGAGATTATATCCGGGGAAAGACGTTACAGAGCAAGTAAAATTGCAGGTTTACCAGCTATTCCGGCATATATCCGTTTGGTGAATGATCAGGAACTTCTTGAGATGGCTCTTGTTGAAAACATTCAGAGAGAAGACCTTGATGCTATCGAAATCGCTTTGACATATCACAGGCTTTTAGAAGAAATCGGGCTTACTCAGGAAAATCTTAGCCAGAGAGTAGGGAAAGACAGAAGTACGATTACCAACTCAATTAGATTATTAAGGCTAAATCCAGATATTCAGAATGCAATCAGAAGCGGTGAGATCTCTGCAGGACATGGTAGAGCAATTATCAGTATAGAAAGTGAAGAACATCAGCAGGTTTTATTTGAATTGATTATCAAGGAAAAACTAAATGTTCGTCAGGCTGAACAAGCTGCCGCTGCATTGAAAAATCCAAAGTCCCCGGCTGCCAAAAAAGTAAACGCCGAGCTATCTAACAATTATAAAAGAGCACAGAAGACGATTGCTGACATCCTGGATGTGAAAGTAGAAATCAAAACTTCTGGAAACGGTAAAAAAGGTAAAATTGTTCTGGACTTCAAAAATGAAGAAGAGCTGGAATATATTTTATCCCATATTAAATAAATGAAGAAAATATTTTTCACATTTTTCTTGTGTATCACGGCATTGGTCTATTCACAAGTTGCACCTATTGATACAGTTCGGGTAGAAACAACTCCGAAAGAGGAATATCCTGCTGTAAAACCAGGAAAAACAGAATCAAAGATCATTTCCGACTTGGAAAAAGCCAATGGTCCTACCAAGAAAACCATAAAACTAAACCCTACAAGAGCTGGGCTGTATTCAGCAGTATTTCCTGGATTAGGACAGTTTTATAATAAAAAATACTGGAAGATTCCCATTGTTTGGGGAGCTGTAGGTGTTGGGGTAGGTATTGCCGTATGGAATGATAACCAATACAAAAAGTACCGTGAATACTATATTGCCAAGCTGAACGGAACACCTAATGAATTCGTAGACAGCCATCCGTGGTTAGATAAAAAAGCTTTGGGGAATGCACAGGACAGATCAAAAAGACAAAGAGATTATGCCATTGCCATTACAGGATTGATCTACATCTTGAATATTGTAGATGCTGTAGTAGATGCACACCTTTATGAAAGCCGTCATGACCCTGATCTTACCTTTAAACCATCGATGATTCAGGATCAGTATGGATATGACGCTCCGAAAACAGGATTTAGTTTAAGTTATAGATTTTAATACAGAATAATACACAAGTCCGAAAGGTCTTATGTCACATAAAAATAAAAAAGATTACATGAAAATAGCATTAGTTGGTTACGGTAAAATGGGTAAGATCATTGATGAGATTGCACAGAAGAGAGGACATGAAGTTGTGGCACGCTTAAAGGAAACCCCAACTGCTGAGAATCTTAATAATCCTGATGTTGTAATCGAATTTTCATTGCCGGAAGTGGCATATGATAACATCAAGGCTTGTCTTGAAAACAAAATCCCCGTAATCTGTGGTACTACAGGTTGGTTGGAGAAAAAAGAAGAAATAGAAAAATTAGCTGTAGAAAATGGTACAGCATTCTTGTATGGTTCAAACTTTAGCTTAGGAGTGAATTTATTTTTTGCATTAAACGAAAAGCTAGCCGACCTTATGAAAAACGTAGATGAATACTCTTGCCAATTGGAAGAAATTCACCACATTCATAAAAAAGATGCTCCAAGCGGAACCGCAATTTCCATAGCAGAAGGTATCATTAATAACAATCCTAAATTCGATGCATGGAAATTAGAAGAAACTGAAGGGAAAGAACTTGGTATTTTCGCAGTTCGTGAAGATGAAGTTCCGGGAACCCACAGTGTTTTCTACAAAAGTGAAGTAGATGAGATTGAGATCAAACATACCGCTTTCAACCGAAATGGATTTGCTTTAGGAGCAGTAGTAGCTGCTGAGTGGATCAAAGATAAAAAAGGAAACTTCGGAATGAAAGATGTTTTGGGGCTTTAATTTGTAACAAATTCTGTAAATTGCAGACCAATAACAGAAAATGATGAATAGTAAATTGTAGATAGCAGAACGCTGGAATCATTTATTACTCATCATTTATCATTTATATATTTAGAATAGGCACAAAAAATTTATGAATTATATTTTAACTTATACAGTGTATGTTCTCATCTTATCCGTATTGATGGGAATTTCAACTTGGAAGTTGTTCAAGAAAATGGGGTATAATCCTCTATTTGCATTTATACCGTTCTACAACTATTTTATTATTTTAAAAGAAACAAAACACCCGAAATGGTGGGCAATCCTTTCGTATTTTCCGATTGTAGGACCTATCATGATGTCTGTTTTCCATCTTTATTTAATGAAAAAGTTTGGAAAGAACCTTTTCAAAGATCAAATTCTTACAGTAATTCTGCCATTCATTTATATGGCAACAGTCAACTATTCTAAAGATGTAGAAATTGAAGACGAAAATGCAAATGATTTGTTTCTTACAGATGAAGAGAAAGATGCAAAAAAGAAAGATACTTTCCTCGGTTCCATTACCTTTGCAGTAGTTTTTGCAACTATTATCCATGTTTTTGTAACACAGCCATTCGGGATTCCTACGGGGTCTATGGAAAGAACATTATTGGTAGGAGATTTCCTTTTCGTAAACAAATGGAGCTATGGATACAGACTTCCAATGCGTCCGGTAGCAATACCTTTCCTTCAGGGAACCATTATGGATACAGGACAGAAAGGAAATCCAAAAGATGACCCAAAGTCTTATGTAGATGGAGTAAAGTTACCTTACACGAGAATTTTACAATTCAATAAACCACAAAAAAATGACGTCGTTGTTTTCAACTATCCTCAGGATTCAGTTCATACAGCAATCGACAGAAAAGATCCTTACGTAAAAAGATGTGTTGCCACAGCTGGTGATACTTTCGAAATGAGAGCCGGAAGACTTTTTGTGAACGGAAAGCCGGAGACAGTTTTAGGAGATCAGGAAGTACAACACAGATATATTGTAACAACAGGAAGCCAGTTGGATATCCCTTCATTGTATAATACTTATGGATTTTTACCAGTGCAGGAAATTCAGACTGATAAAGGATATTTGTATGCCTTCCAGGGATTAACTGATAAAACTGCCGCTGAAATTAAAGGTCTTTCTCAGGTTATCGAAATGAAAGAAGACGTTTCTCCAAAAGGAGAAGCAGCTATTGCTTACAAAGATGATCTAAGAACTAAAATTGATACAACCCAATCTATTTTCCCTGTTAATAAACCTTGGAACGGTGACTGGTACGGTCCGGTAAGAATTCCGAAAAAAGGAGATGTAGTTGCGATCAATAATGAATCTCTTCCAATGTATCAGTGGATTATTTCAGAATATGAGCACAATAGCTTAGAGAAAAAGAATGGAAAAATCTTTATCAATGGAAAAGAAGCTAACCAGTATACTATTCAACAGGATTATTATATGATGGTGGGGGATAACAGAGATGCTTCATTAGATGCTAGATTCTTTGGCTTCGTTCCTGAAGAAAATATCGTTGGAAAACCAATGTTTACATGGATGAGTCTTCAGGGAGCCTTTGCAGACAGCAGCTCTACTTATCAGGCTCCATTCAAAATCCGTTGGGATAGAATGTTTAAAGCAACAAACACAGGAGAAGCCAATAAAACTTCATACTGGTGGATTGCAGCGATGATTTTAATATTATTCTTCGGTTGGGAATATTTTGTGAAATTATTCAAAAAGAAAAAGTCTGAAGACGAATTATAAATAAAATTAAATTTAAAATAGAATGAAGTATTTGAAAAAATACTTCATTTTTGCATTATGAATATGAAGAATGTTTTATTGCCGGTATTTTATATGCCACCGGTTTCATGGTTTTCAGTGTTTTTAGATGCTGAAAATGACGTTGTATTTGAACAGTTTGAAAACTTTCCGAAACAAACCTATAGAAACAGAGCCAATATCTTTGGGGCAAACGGAAAATTATCTCTTATTATTCCAATTAATCACAATGGGAAAAGAGAAATGAAGGATATTGAAATTTCTTATAGAGAAGATTGGAGAGGTCTTCATTGGAAATCAATCAAAACAGCTTACCAGAGCTCGCCTTACTTTGAATACTATGAAGATAAGTTCAAAAAGATTTTTGATTTAAAAGAAAAGTATCTTTTAGATTTTAACCTTAAAGGTATCGAAGTCATCCAACAAATACTGAAAACAGAAAAGGCACACTCTTTGAATGAAGAATATATCAAAAATCCGGAAGGGATTGATTTCAGAGAAAAGTTCTCGGCAAAACATCCTTCAGAATTTGAAATGGAAAGTTATTATCAGACTTTCTCGGATAAATTAGGATTTTTGGAAGACTTATCGGTTTTAGACCTAATCTGTAACAAAGGTCCGGAATCACTTGTTTACATAAAAAATATAAAACATTAATATAAGATCGTCACTGGTAAAACTTCATAATGAATAAGACAGATGACGATTGCATATGACTTTAAAACAAATTTCAACATATGAAAAAGGTATTATTAGCTGCAGTTTTTTTAGCAGGTTTCGGTTTCTCATTTGCACAGGAATCAAAAGCTAAAAGTATTGATCCAAAAGAAGATAAAGATCTTATGATGTGGTATCACAAAGATTTTGCGACTTCAAAAGTATACGGTGTAAATACAGAAAATGCATATAAATATCTGGAATCAAAAGGTTTAAAGCCGAAAACGGTAATCGTAGGAGTTTTAGATAGTGGAGTACAGGTAGATCACCCGGGATTGGTGAAAAATATGTGGTCAAACCCTAACGAAATACCAGGAAACGGGAAAGATGATGACGGAAACGGATATATTGATGATATCCACGGTTGGAACTTCATTGGAGGAAAAAATGGAGATATCGACATCGATAATATGGAAGTGACAAGAGTGGTTGCTAAATATAAATCTGTTTTTGAAGGAGATGATTCTACAAAAAATAAAGCAAATCAGGCAAAAATGCCGGAAGAGTTTGCGATGTATATGAAAGCGAAAGATCTTTTCACAAAGAAAAGTATTGATGCACAACAAAACTTCAGAACATATTCTATGGTCAATGAACTGATCCCGAATATGGTTAAAATGTTAGCAGGGAAATCTGTAACCGCTGAAAATATCGCAGCCATTAAAAAGCCTACTGATCAAAGAGATGCAATTGCTCTGGAAATCTTAGGAAATGTTTCTCAAGACGCTAATTTTAAAGGAAAATCTGCTGCAGAATTTGAAACCTTAATGAAGAAAGATATGAAGGATGCTTTAGATCATTATGCACCTTCAGCAAAACAATACGATCTTTCATATGATCCGAGAAAAGAAATTGTAGGTGATAACTATGATGATTATTCGGAGAAAAATTATGGAAACAACCACTATGAAGGACCGGATGCAGAACATGGAACACACGTTTCAGGAATCATTGCAGGACTTCCTCAAGGAAAAGAAATACAACATGGTGTAGCTTCCAGAGTAGCAAAAATCATGACCGTAAGAGCTGTTCCTAATGGTGATGAGAGAGATAAAGATGTAGCAAACGCTATCAGATATGCTGTAGATAACGGAGCGAAGATTCTTAACATGAGTTTTGGTAAGCCCGTTTCTCCAGGTAAAAATGTAGTTTGGGATGCTTTTAAATACGCTGAGGATAAAGGTGTTCTTTTAGTGAAAGCTGCAGGTAATGAAAATGAAGATGTTGCAGAACATTTAGCATATCCTACCAACTTTAAAAATGTTACAGATGAAAAACCATTTGTAAATAACGTGATCGTAGTAGGAGCAAGTACCAATCAGAATAATGCTTTAAGAGCAGATTTCTCGAACTTCAATAAGAAAATGGTAGATGTTTTTGCACCTGGATCAAGAATTTATTCTACTGTTACAGGAAGCAAATATGAATATCTGGACGGAACATCCATGGCGTCTCCGGTTGTATCAGGAGCAGCAGCAATTCTTTTAGCTTATATGCCAAACCTGAAACCGGATCAGATTATAGAATCATTGAAAAAATCAAGCAACCTGAGTACAGCGAATGGCTTTAGTGATTTCTCTGCAGCTGGAGGGGTAATAGACGTTAAAAAAGCTGCGGAATACGCATACAATAACTTTTATAACGGTACAAAAGCGCCAGCGGCTAAGAAAACAATCAAAGCTAAAGCTGTTAAAAAATAATTATTCATAAATGTTTATAATTTACATTTTATTAATGGAGAGTTTTTGAACATTAATAGTTAAAAATGAAGTAACAAAGTAGAGTTATCTTCTTAAAAACTGTTAAGCTATTCATTTTTAAACACGTAATAAAAAAGTCCGAAATTTTTCGGATTTTTTTATTTTTTAAATTCAATTTTGGCACGGTTTTTTGTAACTTTATTGTAACAAAATAATAAACAACAAAATGAAAAAGTTACTACTTGCAGGGATGTTGGGAACATCACTTTTTGCAGTGTCTTGTTCCTCTGTGAATAAAGCAGCTACATCTCAAAATCAAAGAGCTGAATTTCTTAAATTAAAAGGAGATTGGCAGATCGTGAGCGTAGATTACGATAAAGGGTATAAAATTAAACCTTTTGACGAAGGTGCAGATGCACAGTGTTTCGTAGGAAGCCACTGGAGACTGATCCCTAATAACTGGACTGGTGCTTATACGCTGAATGGTGGTGGAAGCTGCCCGGCGATTACACAGCCTATCAAGTTTGAAATCAAGAATGGTGATACATTTATGTTTAAGAAAATTTATGAAGGTACTAAAGCTAAACAAAATACTGCAGGGTATACTTTAACAGTAGTTAACCAAACTACAGATCAGTTTTCACTTCAGCAGGACGTTCCATTCGAAGGAGGTAGTGTAAAAGTTGTTTACAACTTCGAGAGAACCGGAATGAAATAATTAAATAACATAAAAGATAAAAAAAATGAAATTTACTAAAACATACGTAGGAGCCCTTTTCTTGTCATCAGCATTATTATTGACAAGCTGTGAAGCGGTTCAGAATTCAAATCACCAACAAAGAGGTACTGCTGTAGGTGCTGCATCAGGAGCCGTATTAGGAGGAATCTTAGGTAACAATGTAGGTAAAGGTGGAAATGGAGCAATTGGTGCTGTTCTAGGAGGTATTATCGGTGGTGTTGCAGGTAACGTTATCGGTAACAAAATGGATAAGCAGGCTAGAGATATCAAAGAAACTTTACCAGGAGCTCAGGTAGAAAGAGTAGGAGATGGTATTAAGGTTACAATGAACGAAAGTATTGTAAACTTCGCTTTCGATTCTTCAAACCTTACTTCTGTTGCTCAAAATAACTTAGATAAATTAGCTAAAGTATTAGTTGATAATCCAGATACTAATATCAATATCTATGGTCACACAGACAGTGTAGGTAAAGATGCATACAATATGGGGCTTTCTCAAAGAAGAGCTGATGCTGTAAAAGCTTATTTAGTAGGAAAAGGATTGGCAGGAAGCAGAATGTTCACTAAAGGTGAAGGTAAAAACATGCCAGTTGCAAGCAATGATACAGATGAAGGAAGAGCTAAAAACAGAAGAGTAGAGTTTGCAATTACTGCCAATGAAAAAATGATTAACGATGCTAAGCAAGGGCAATAGTTAATTTAACATATAAATATTTTCGTAAGAGACCGCTTCGGCGGTTTTTTTTGTATTTTTATGCTGGCAATTTTGAATTTATTATTTTTGTATTTGAAATAACATAAATGAAGAAATATTTAAAGCTGCTCCGTGTGGAGCAATGGGTGAAAAACCTTTTTGTATTTGTCCCTCTCTTTTTCTCCGGAAATATTACGAATCTGGAGCTGCTTACCAAAAGTGTATTTGCTTTTATCATCTTTTCACTGGCTGCAAGTATAGTTTATATTCTAAATGATTATAACGATATTGAAGCAGACAAAAAGCATCCCGAAAAAAGAAGACGACCGCTGGCAAGTGGTGCTATTTCAAAATCCAAAGCCATAGGAATTCTTATTGGGCTTGTCATTGCTGATATTGCTCTTGTAGGTATTGCTCAGCTTTATTTCCATCAGCTGCTATGGAAATTTGCAACCATCATTGCATTTTATGTTGTGATGAACCTTGCTTATACTTTCAGATTGAAGCATGTTCCGATCATTGATATTTTTATTATTGCCATTGGATTTGTTTTGCGTGTTTTAGCAGGTGGTTATATCACGGGAATCGGGATTTCACAATGGGCAATCCTGTTGACGTTTGTATTGGCATTGGTACTTGCAATTGGAAAAAGAAGAGGAGAACTTATTAACGCTCAGGTTTCAGGAAAGACAAGAAAGGCGCTGGACGGTTATAATGTTCAGTTTGCGGATATCGCGCTTTCTATTTCCATAACATTAGCTATCGTGTGTTATCTGATGTTTACCCTATCTCCTGAAGTGCAAGCAAGATTTCATCAAAGAGTTTTCTATACCGTAGTTTTCGTAGTCTTCGCTCTTTTAAGATATTTACAGCAAACTTTAGTTTATAACAGAACGGAATCTCCCACAAAAATTGTTTACAGAGACCGCTATATTCAGGTTACTCTATTACTTTGGGTTGCCGCATTTTTAATTCAAATTTACTTTAAGAAATGAAGCCAAATTTCACACAGAAGGTTACAAACTGGGGGAATTTCCCGGTAGTGGAAAAAGAAATGAGATCTGAAGACAGCTTCAAAAAAATAAAGGAGTTTGTACTGAATCACAATGAGGTTATTGCAAGAGGAAACGGAAGATGCTATGGAGATGCCTCATTGGGAGAAACCATATTTTCTACCAAAAAATTAAATAAATTCATCAGTTTTGATCGCCTGAACGGAATCATCGAATGTGAATCCGGAGTATTGCTTTCAGACGTTCTTGAAATATCAGTTCCTCAGGGATACTTTCTTTATGTAACTCCGGGAACAAAATTTGTTTCAGTAGGAGGAGCTATTGCATCCGATGTACACGGTAAAAATCACCATGCAGAAGGTTGCTTTTCAGAATATGTAATTGAGTTTAAATTAATGACTGAAAACGGTGAGATTATTAACTGTTCAAGAGAAGAAAATTCAGAAAAGTTCTGGGCTACTATTGGTGGGATGGGACTTACTGGAATTATTCTTACTGCAAAATTTAAGCTGAAAAATATAGAATCTGCATACATCCGTCAGGAAAGCATAAAAGCAGATAATCTTGATGAAATTTTTAAACTTTTTGATGAAAGTGAAAGCTGGACGTATACTGTAGCATGGATTGATTGTCTTCAAAAAGGGAAAAATATTGGAAGAAGTATTCTGATGAGAGGAGAACACGCTTTTCAACATGAGCTGCCTCAAAATTTATCTAAAACTCCTTTAAGATTAAAGAAAAAATTACAGCCAACAGTGCCTTTCTATTTTCCGGGATTTGTATTGAATGCATTGACTGTGAAAATATTCAACTGGCTGTATTATAAAAAGCAATCCAAAAAGGAAGTGAAAAACTTCATAGATTATGAGACCTTCTTCTATCCTTTGGATGCCATCAATGAATGGAATAAAATCTATGGAAAATCAGGTTTTATACAATATCAGATGGTGATTCCTAAAGAAGCAGGAAAAGAAGGAATGAAGAGAATCCTTGAAACGATTGCAAAAAGTGGAAACGGTTCTTTCTTAGCTGTTTTAAAACTTTTCGGGAAAAATAATCCAGAGGCTTACAACTCTTTCCCTGTAGAAGGATATACATTGGCACTTGATTTTAAAGTGAATTCAAAGCTTAAAAAACTTGTAGATGAGCTTGATGGTATTGTACAGGAATTCGGAGGAAGAATTTATCTGACGAAAGACAGCATGAGCCGATCTTCACTCACCAATTACCTGAAAAATATTCGTAGTCCTAAATTTGTGTCTTTACAGCACAAAAGAATTTTAAATAACAACTCATAATGATAGTTCTGGGAAGTACATCTGAAGTAGCACAGGCATTTGTGGAAAAAGCACTTCAGGAAGGAGAAAAATTTGAAAAAATCTATCTTTTTACCTCAAATAAAGAAACAACAGAAAGGTTTGCAAGACATATTGATGTAAAGTTTTTACAGCAGTCTGAAGTCATTGAACTGGATCTGATGAAAGAGATTGATTACAACAAATTTGATTATATCAATTCAAATGTATTATTTTGTGCCGTAGGATATTTAGGTGAAGGAACGGAAGAAGGGCTTTATGATAATAAGAATACAGAGCGTATTATTAATATCAATTATTCAAAGTTGGTTCCGGTAATGAATTATTTTGCCCATAAATTTGAAAGCAGAAGATCAGGAACGATCATTGGACTTTCATCGGTAGCAGGAGACAGAGGTAGACAGAGTAACTTTATTTACGGTAGTGCCAAAGCTGCTTTTACAGCGTATTTAAGTGGGCTTAGAAATTATCTTTTCAGTAAAAAAGTACATGTTCTGACAGTGAAACCAGGGTTCATGGCTACCAAAATGACGGAAGGCTTACCTTTAAATCCTAAATTGACAGCTACTCCAAAACAAGCGGCAGCTTGTATTTATAAAGCATTTAAAAAGCAGAAGAACGTAGCGTACGTTTTGCCGATCTGGAGTATTATTATGATGATTATCAGAAATATTCCTGAATTTATATTTAAAAAATTAAAGCTTTAAAAAAATGAAAAAATTGTATTGTTTTGATTTTGACGGAACCCTGACGTATAAAGATACTATGTTTATGTATCTTAAATTCTACGATTCTACGAAATATCGGGTACAATTTTTAAAGCATGTGCCACTTTTTATTCTTCTGAAACTAAAGCTGGCAGAAGCGGAAAAAGTAAAGAAAAGCTTTATAGGTTCTATATTAAAAGGACAGACTCAAGAAAAAATAGAGACAAAATCCAGACAATTCTTTGAACTTCATTACCCAAGAATTGTAAGAGAAAATGCATTGGACTTTATTCAAAATATCGATAGGAATAATACACAGAGCTTATTAGTGACCGCTTCACTGGATATCTGGGTAAAACCATTTGCCAAAGAACTGAACATGCAGCTTGTTTCTACGCGTGCAGAGTTTAAAAACGGGGTTTTTACAGGAAACTTTATTGGGAAAAACTGTAACGGAAAGGAGAAATTAGTACGAATAAAAGAAGAAATCAACGATTCTAAATACGATAAAATTATTGCTTTTGGTGATACTTCCGGAGATAAGCCAATGTTGAGATGGGCAAATGAGGGACATTATCAATTTTTTCACTAATTTTGGGTGATAAAATTGTAGAAAATGAAAAGCCTGCTATTTGCCTGTGCAGCAATCTTAATGAGCTGTGCAAGTACATCATCATCTCAAAAATCATCGGATATGCAGAAAAATGCAGAACTTCTTGTGTCTCAAAATCAGGGAGGAGCTAATGAAAATGGTTTTAGAATCATTAAAGATGAAAAAGAATATCTTGCCGCTGCCAATAGTGGTTTTCAGCTTGTAGAAGAAGGAAAAAGTCCGGCAGATAATTACCCGAAATTTCCAAAAGACAAGAAAGTCATTTTGTACAATCTGGGAAGCTTCAGATCAGGAAGTCATGCAATCAATGAAATTAAAAATGTATTTGTAAAGGATAATGTCCTTTTTGTAGAAGTTCCGAATAAGGAATCAATTTCCGGCGGAATGGAAATTCAGGTACTTTCAAGTCCTTGGTTTATCTTTGCTGTTCCTGCAAACTACCAGTTTACCTCCGTACAATTAAAATATTCAAAATAATAATGGATAAAATATATTTAGATAATGCCGCAACCACTCCGCTTGCAGATGAAGTAATAGATGCAATGGTTGGAACGATGAAGATGAACTTCGGAAACCCGTCTTCAACTCACAGCTTTGGACAGGAAGCCAAAATCCTTATTGAAAATGTAAGAAGACAGGTTGCAGACTATCTTCATGTAACTCCTGCTGAAATCATTTTCACTTCCTGTGGTACAGAATCAAACAACATGATCATCAAATCCTCAGTAGAACATCTTGGGGTGGAAAGGATCATCAGTTCTCCTTTGGAACATAAATGCGTTTCCGAGAGTATTTTGGATATGAAAAGCAGAAAAGGAGTAGAAGTAAACTACATCCGTCCAAATGAAAAAGGAGATATTGATCTTAATAAATTAGAAGAATTATTAAAATCTTCAGATAAAAAGACCTTAGTAAGTTTAATGCACGCTAATAACGAGATCGGAAATATTATTGATCTTAAAAAAGTGGCAGAACTTTGCAAAGAGCACAACGCACTTTTCCACTCAGATACAGTGCAGACAATGGCACATATGAACCTTGATTTATCAGATATTCCGGTGGATTTCGCTTCATGCAGCGCTCATAAATTTCACGGACCGAAAGGTTCTGGTTTTGCCTTCATCAGAAAAGCAACTGGTTTAAAAGGAATTATTACGGGAGGTCCTCAAGAAAGAAGTCTGAGAGCCGGAACAGAGAATGTTAGTGGTATTGTAGGACTTGGAAAAGCATTAGAACTTTCTTTGAATCATATGGATGAATATACCAACCATATGCAGGAAATTAAAAATTATGCTATTGAAAGGCTTTCTGCGGAAATTGAAGGAATAAAATTCAATGGAAGAAGTGCAGAGAAGGAAAATAGTCTTTATACAGTTTTAAGTGCTTTATTGCCTTATAAAAACCCATTAATCGGACTTCAGCTGGATATGAAAGGAATTGCGATTTCTCAGGGAAGCGCATGTTCTTCCGGAGCATCCAAGCCTTCTATGGTAATGATGATGGTTCTTTCTGAGGACGAAATGGATCATTGTACGCCATTACGTATCTCTTTTAGTCATATGACCACTAAGGCAGATATTGATGCGTTGGTAGATGCGTTAAAAGAGATCTCTAAGGATTTTGCTATAGAAAAAACTAATGTTGAGCATAGATAGTCTTATGATGTAAAAATTGTAATTTTGAACACTCAATAGTTAAAACGAGAAAATAATATTAATTAAAATAAAAGAAACAAAAAATGGCTTTAGAAATTACAGACAGCTCATTCCAGGATACGGTTTTAAAATCAGATAAACCGGTATTAGTTGACTTCTGGGCAGTATGGTGTGGACCTTGCAGAACGTTAGGACCAATCATCGAAGAAGTAGCATCAGACTTTGAAGGGAAAGCAGTAGTAGGAAAAGTAGATGTAGACAACAACCAGGAGATTTCAATGCAGTATGGTATCAGAAATATTCCTACAGTTCTTATTTTTAAGAACGGAGAAGTAGTAGATAAATTAGTAGGTGTAGCTCCAAAAGAGGTAATCGCTGAAAAATTAAGCGCTCACTTATAAAAAAATAAGTTTGATAATGAATGCCTTCCACGATTGGGAGGCATTTTTTTTGAAAATAATTTGCAGGTAATAAAAAAAGGTGTAATTTTGCAACCACGAAAAAGAAACGACGTTCTTTCACAAAAAAATGATCCGGTAGTTCAGCTGGTTAGAATGCCGCCCTGTCACGGCGGAGGTCGCGGGTTCGAGTCCCGTCCGGATCGCATAAAGTTTTTTCAATTACTTTTTAAAAAATTGATCCGGTAGTTCAGCTGGTTAGAATGCCGCCCTGTCACGGCGGAGGTCGCGGGTTCGAGTCCCGTCCGGATCGCAGAAGTTTTCTCAATTTCTTTTTAAAAAAATTGATCCGGTAGTTCAGCTGGTTAGAATGCCGCCCTGTCACGGCGGAGGTCGCGGGTTCGAGTCCCGTCCGGATCGCAGAAGTTTTCTCAATTTCTTTTAAAAAAATTGATCCGGTAGTTCAGCTGGTTAGAATGCCGCCCTGTCACGGCGGAGGTCGCGGGTTCGAGTCCCGTCCGGATCGCAAAATAAAATCCTTTAATTCTTTTGAATTAAAGGATTTTTTATATCTATTGATTTTGATCAGAAGTAAATTTAAAAGAACTTCCGAATTGATTTAATTTAGAGTACCAGATCTTCATGATCAATAAATACTTGTACATCTTCATTAAAACGGTTAAAAAGAAACAGGTCGTCTGACACTAAAACATTGAATTTACCAGAAGTAGCGGTTGGAGTGACGAGAATTTCATCGTGGTTCGCTGAATCTTTAGAAACTTCCACAATTCTGAATGTTTTATTTTTAAAATAATAGAATTTTATAAAAGAAGCAGTATTGGTACCAATCACGGAAATATCAATTTTTTTACATTTCTGATTGGCAGACCATTTAGATGGATTGCTATTAACAATAGTAAGATAATTTGCATTATCTTTTAAAATGACTTCTTTTTGCTTATAAATGATATTCTCATTTACAACAGATTTTACACAATTTCTCTTATTTAAAATTTTACCGGAAATACCGTTTCTTGTTTCATCCATCAGACTGTAATCGTCTTCAATGAATACTGAATTTAGGAGCTCGAATGTTCCGTCTATTTGTACATTTTTTAAATTGACACAGCTAATGGAAACAGGAAGAAATTTAACCTGAAGAGCGGTTTTTGCATGTTGGTTATGTAATTGCTTTATATTATCCAATTCGATAAAACCAGTTTTAGTATTGTTGAGGATAATACCATTGGAAGTTCCTGCCAGCATTGTATTTCTTATAATGAAGTTATTAAGCCACATCTGATCACCCATGTAAAAACTGGCTCCAATATATTTTCCTGTTTCAGAATCTTCAAATGTACTGAGCTGCTCTATTCTTAAGTTTTCAATAACCCAGTTTGTAAAATTAGCTTCTTCATTGGACGGAAGGGCATAGAAGCCATATAAACCTTTAGCCCAGCTCTGGCTTCCTGTAAATGTCATATTAGATCCTGACTGGGAACCTACAAATACGGTGCAGAAACCAAAGTCATACCCCCAGTGGGTATAGTTGTTGAAATTGATGAAATCAAAAGATGTTTTGTACAGAATTCCAACTTGTGATGATGTCATTAAATTATTAATGGTTGCCAGCTCTCCCAGTCCGTCTATTAATAAAGCACAATTTAAATCTTGATGTTTGCTTTCAATATTTGCATTAAAATCAATTAATGTATCTGCGGATTCAAAATCTGCCGAATTCTGAATTTTAACATTTTCTATAAGAGGTTTGTGTGTAGCGCCCAGAACTATTCCTGCAGTTGCTTTTAAATCTTTTGTTTGGCTGCCAATACCTACAACCAAGTTGGAAACTACATTGTAATTTGTTCTTTGGCTAGTATCACCTCCTTTATTACCAATGAGTAAACCATAGTCACCGTTTTTCTGAGGTCTGAAGTCAATAATTGTTTTATGAATTCCCTGACCGATTAAGCTATTGACTTTAATATTACATTCATTAGAATAATATTTTCCTTCATTCAGTGTTACAGTTTGAAATACTTTATTAAGGGCATCTACAGAAGTTTTTAAATCTACTGAATTATAATCATCGGCAATAGAACCGTACCAATCTGCCCATACCGTACCACTTGCGGATGCCCAGTTATTTGTTAAAGTTATATTTTCAAAAATCTGATAGCATCCGGCATCGATCCATGATGTGGGTGAGTAGATGCTTGGACCGTTACCATTTAAAGTTGCATTTTTAATGATTCCTCCAGTGAAACGTAATGAAATTTCTCCAATATCAAATGTTTTGTTATTCAAATCAAAAGTATAGCCTTCCGGTATTAGTAGTATTGTATGTTCTGAGGTTTTGCAGAAGTTTATGGCTTTTTCAAATGCACTTGAATCAGCAACCGGATCATTTCCTTTGGCTCCAAACCATCTGATGTCTATATAATTTTCTATGTATCTTCTGTAATATGGATAAGGATCTTGAGGTGTGCCGCTAAAATATATAATATTGTCAATATAAGCAGGTACAGTTGCTAACGGAAGCAAGCTTATTAATTCTCTTGTGTTTGGATCTTCAATTTGTTTTGTTGCCATTTTTCATTTTTTGGTATTAATAGTAATTTCCCTTAGAAAATTTTCTAAAGCAAAAATAGAGGCTGGATACGACAAAACTTGACGTGTTATTTTAAAAAAAAGATCAGTATTTCAGCTGGTTAGAATGCCGCCCTGTCACGGCGGAGGTCGCGGGTTCGAGTCCCGCCCGGATCGCATAAAGTCTTCTAGAAATGGAAGACTTTTTTTGTTTTTATATTCTAAGATAAACTTAAATTACCTCTTGTATATTCGCCGGTTATTACTACTTTAGTAATGAAAAGCAAAATATATGATGTCAAAAAAGAAATTCATTCTATTATCAATACTTAAAACATGGTTTATCTCAACGGTTGTTTCAATCGCTCTTCTTATTCTTTATATGTATGTAACTAAAGGGACGGAAGTGAGAGAACGCCCGAGAAATTGTGATATGAGCGGACTTGCTTTTGGGCTTGCTATCTTTTGGATATTATTTCTGAGCATTTTATCATTCAGTAGTTTATTTTCGCTTTTAAAATCATTTCAAAGTACAATAAAGAAATCTATATGCTGGTTCTTACTTCCGGTTTTTTCTTTGATCTATTATTTCTTTTTGTTTGCAGGAGTAGAGGTTAATAGTAGTGTTATTTTACTTCTTTGTATGACAAATCTGCCTTGGTTTGTTCTTTGGATATATTATTACTATAGATTCAATACTCTTTATTCTCCATCATTATAATACTATAGGGATTTATGAAGAAACAATTTAAAAACTGGACCTTATTTTTCATTCTGGGGCTTGTTACTATTGTTCTTGGGGTAGCTGCATCCATTGTCATGATGACGAGTGTTTCTGCACCAGATACTTTGTATGGAATGTTTATCTTGTTATGGATGATTCCCGTTGCTTTGGTGGTTATTATCGACAGGATTCTGGTAAGGAAATTTGGAAATAAAAGAGTTAATAAAATTCAGTTTTCCATATTGTTATTGATTGTACTATTATGGATATTGAGAGCAGCTCTTAATTTAATTTACTCATAAAGGCAAAAAAAATTACTGTCGTAGGACAGTAATAGTAATGATCTGTGACATGGTGTAGATCAGTTTGCGTTAAGCAGAGATTTATACTTAAAGGCTGATCTTGAAAGCTGTTTATACTTCGGTCAGTATTATTTAATATTTTGTCTGAATTTAGGTATCATTGTCAGAGTTTATTTTACGATAAAAACTTTAATTTGACGAATCAACTTTTATGAGACCGAATTTTTTTGACAGCTTCTTTATATCATGGTTATGATTATATTATCAAGTTGCTTTCTACACCTTTCAGTTCCATCATAGAAGGTTTTCCGAAAAAGGTACAATCATGCAATTCGTTTGCAAATGTATATTACGACATTTTGAAAATTGCTACACTTTTGTGTAGATTTGTGGTATTGAATCAAAAACTATCCTTTCGGGTAGTAGGGGGAGATCTAAGGAAAATGGAACAGATAAAAAGATTTTTTAACGATAAAAATGACGTCAGTAAGGATGCTGATATTGATTACAGCCAGGCTGGAGATTATCTGGAAGCTGTAAAAGCTCTTGCCAGAACTACTTATCAGAGTCTCTATGTCATCAACTATCAAACCAAGTCGTTTGAATATGTCTCTGAAAATCCTTTATTCCTTTGTGGGAAAACTTCTGAAGAGGTAAAAGAGCTTGGCTATGCGTTCTATTTTCAAAATGTAAAACCTGAAGATGTAGAAATGCTGGTTAAGATCAATGAAGCAGGGTTTGAGTTTTATGATAAAATTCCGATTGAAGACAGAAAGCTTTATTCCATTTCTTATGATTTTTATTTGATCAACAGTAAGAAAAACTTAGTGCTTGTAAATCATAAACTTGCACCGATGTTTCTTACGGAAGAAGGGCAGGTGTGGAAAGCATTATGTGCTGTGTCTTTATCTAATAACAGTTCTTCGGGAAATGTAGTCCTTAGTAAGGAAGGTTCTGATGAAATCTGGCGATATGATTTGATTGAGAATAAATGGGAGAAAAGTGAAAAAATAAAACTTACTTCGAGAGAATTTGAAATCTTGAGTTTATATGCAAGCGGATTAACGATTAATGAAATTGCAGGTAAACTTTTTATTACGGCAGACACCGTAAAGTTTCATCGTAAAAAGCTTTTTGAAAAGATTGGAGTAAACAACATCGCAGAAGCATTATCATACGCTAAAACGAATAAATTACTTTAAAAATATTCATTGTTACCGTTTTTTTACGGTATTTTTCAGAATGTCTTTTATGATTCAATTTTAGGTCTGATATTTGTACTGGGTAGCCAAACTAAATGACCTGTTTTATTTATGAAGAACATATCTGTGAAAAAATCATTTCTGTATGCCTGTTTATGTGCATTGTTCCTTGTTTCCTGTAAAAAGGAGATAGAAAAAATAAGCGATACTTTTAAGGATACTGTCTCTGCTTCTGAAACTCCGGAAGCTGAAAAAGATTCTGTAAAGAAAGATTCCGTACCTGTTGTCAAAAAAGAATCTGCTCCGCCAATGATGCAGGAAAATGGTTTTTATAATGCTTTTGTCCTTCCAAAGGATAAAAAAATGAGAGACTCTATGTATGCTGAATTCAGCAAAAAATACGATGAGAAAGAACGTACTGCAATTCTTGCTTTAAACCGACTGGATTCTAAAAGTAAATGGAATGCCGATACATTGGTAGTTCCTACAAAAATAGATACGACATTGATGGCTTATTCACCATTTCCGATGCAATTGGATGTGTTGAGCGGTGTTAAAAAATTTGTGATCTTTTCATATCCTATTCAGGCTTTCGGTGTATATTCTAATGGAAGTCTTGTAAAATGGGGACCCACAAGTATGGGTAAAAAAACGGCACAGACTACAAGAGGTCTTACGTTTGCCAACTGGAAAAAGAAATTATCTATCTCTACGGTAAGTAGTGAATGGAAGTTACCTTATAATTTTAATATTCATAATATAGGCGGAATCGGCTGGCATGAATATACGCTTCCGGGATACCCTGCTTCTCATTCATGTCTTCGATTATTAAGAAAAGATGCACAATGGCTTTATTCTTACGCCGATACATGGATATTAAACCCTGGAGGTGCTACGACCAAAGCAAGAGGTACAGCTGTAATGGTATTTGGAGATTATAACTGGGGGGGAAGACGCCCGTGGAAAAAACTTTTGGATGATCCTAATGCCAATAATATTTCAGTGGAAGAGCTTACCAAACTACTGGAACCGGATGTTCAGAAAATGTTGAAAGAGCAGGCAAACAGAGAAAAAGTGGCTGATTCTATCAAGACTGCAAGAGCTATGGCTACACCTATTCAGAATGAGAGAACTTCAGATACATTATCTAAATAATTTTCTTTTCAAATTGTAAAGTAGATTCTTCTGCAAATTGTCTTAATTTAAGCATCTCTTCCTTTCCTTTATGTTGCCCGAATCTCGCAGCAAGATAAGTAAGAAGAATAAAAAATAACATGACAAAAGAAGCGCTGAGTGCCCAAGGGTATTCGGTGCTTTTTATTTGTTTTTCTACATAATACATCGTGAAGAATGTCATCCAAAGAATAGAAAAGGAGAAATACAGGAACATAAAAAACGTCCAGACAGCAGAGCTGGGACCGAAGACTCCGCGTATTACCGTATCATCATCTTCTGTTTCTACTCTTAAAGCAAGACACGGCTTCCAATAATTGTCATATTTTGTTTCTACCCAGATCGTAGCGACTTCTTTATTGACATTACCGGAAAATTCGTTCTTATGCTCAGTGAGGTATTTTTTCAGGTTTTCAGCATACTCTTCTTTGGTAAGATGAGTAAACATTTTAAATCTGGGTCTTGTTCTTATCCTGTCTAAGGTAGTTTCTTCAGTTGTCATAGGCTATTCTTGATAAGGTATTGGATCTTCCAGCGTAAAGCGAAAAGTAAGTTCCTGATCTTTTCTCTGAATGGTCATTGTGATGTTACGACCTTCATCAGATTTCATCACTTCTACAATTCTTTCCAAAGTCATATCCGAGGTTTTTTGTCCGTTGATGGTGATGACTTTGTCATCTTTTTTCAGTCCGGCTTCATAAGCGGGAGAATCTTTTCTTACACCGGCAATGGAAAACGTAGGCTTTAAGCTGAATTTATATTGAAAAGAATCTCTATATGCTTCATTTACGACTCCTGCATTTTTTTGAGTCTGGATATTAATTTTATCCTGTTTCCATTCCAGACCGTCTTGTCGGAAATCCAGCCCGCTCATATTGAAATGAAACGGATCATTGAAATACTTATTTTTTCTAAGATATAATTTTTTGTTCGGATAATCAAATATAACGGTAAAACGACGCATAATTTCTCCACCGATGGAACCTTTTCTGTTTTCTACTAAATTCACATGCTGAATAGAGTATTCATCGGGCATTGCTGTAAGTGGCTTATCAAATTTAAAATCGCCTAAATAAAAGTTGTGAATTCTACTTCTTTTTCCATAGATGTCACCATTGAACCCGCGACCCAGAAAATCTTCAATATTGGGTCTGTTATAGACAAAATTCTTAATAAGAGTAGGGAAGAGCCATATGGCATCGCTGTTTCCAAGATCAATAAGAAGCTTAGAATCTTTCTTTTCATGGGTCATCTCCACACCGGCATATACATAGGGCTTATCTTTTTCTATGGTGATGGGGAATTCCTTAAATTTTCTAAGTTTTCTTTTTAAGGGTTCAATATTCTCATATACTGTTATTTTTTTGGTAGCATAATCAATAGATATAGGATGATCTTTGAAAAAATGATAGCCTATGACGCCATTTACAGGGATTCCTACATGAGGAGAAATATTAAACTCTTCATCAATAATGATATAGAGAGACGTTGAAGTATTGACAAGAGATTCACCAATGCGTCCGATATTACGGTCAGATTTTAAGCCGTCAATACTTAAGCTTCCACCAAGTCCTGAAAATTTCATTTTTTCAACGTTGCTTAATGTAAGTTCTTTATTTTCAAGGCTAAAAAGGATGGTTTCCGCTACTCCGGTATCCAATAGAAAGGTCAGGTTAACGCCGTTTATGTTAACAGGAATGAAGATCAGATTGTTGATAAACTGAAAAGGGATGACTGCTTTTTTTGTATTGATCAGTTGAAGAGAGTTCTGGGCATGGATGAAAATGCCAATAAAAAATGTCAGTAAAAAAAGCTTAAGTTTCATTTACTGAATTTACTGAATTTATCTGTATTATACATAAAAAAACATTCCAAATACAGGAATGTTTATATAAACTACAGGGAAGTAGTGTTTTCTGTTGAATTTATTTTAAATTGAAATTATTCTTACTTAGAGAAAAACTCCATTAAATCCATATAATTTTTCTGATTGACACCATGCCCGCTCATATATTCTCTGAACGTGAAATAACAGCTAAGATCATAAAGCATATCCGCTGCTTTTCTTCCCCATTCAAGCGGAATGACAGCATCATCTGTACCGTGTGAAACGAAGAAACGAAGCTTTTCCAGTTTCTTTTTATCTTTTACAATACCATCCAGAATCTTTTCTTCAGGATAGGCGCTCAGGCATGCTACATAATTGAAAAGTTCAGGATATTTCAATGCTAATGCATAACATAAAATTCCTCCCTGGCTAAATCCACACAAATGAACCTTACTTTCACTAAGTCCATAATGATTAACTATTTTTAGAATGCTTTCCAATACAGAATTTAAAGACTCTTTAGCCTGAGGAACATCAATGAAATTCTCTGCATCATTGAAATTGATATCATACCATGAATATCCTTCAAACTGAGTATCTCGCGGAGCTCTAAAGCTGATGATAATCCAATCGCTTGGAAGTGTTTCCCTGAAGCTGAAAAGGTCCTGTTCATTGCTGCCGTAGCCGTGAAGCATAAAAAGTATAGGGGTAGTAGAGGTAATATTTTCCGGCTCTCTTACTATATAATCTAAATTCATACAGCAAATATAAATAATAAATTACATTGTAAATCTTATGTTTTTACTCTTAAAAATACATTGTGTTTGGAGTGGATTTTTTTCGGTTTTTTACCTTAAATGGATTACAAGCTATCTTATATTTAATAATTGATTACTTGAACTGTATTATTGGATTTTATATCTCTAATTTTATTTTTATCAAATTGATATTGTTTACAAATCTTTATTGGAAAATTTTCATAAAAGTTATTTTTATATTAATAAAAAACTTATATTTGAAACATTAAAAAATCTATTTGGAGAAATGAAGCAATTTTACAATTCAAAAAGTTTACTTAGACTTTCTTTTTTATTCGTTTTATTATTTTCGGCAATCACCGTTTTAAATTCCTGTAAAAAGGATGATGACGAGGAAGAGTTTCAGGATCATATGGTTCAATTTGAAGTGAAAACAACTTCGGGAGGAGAGATTATTACTGTTGTAACGCAGGTAGGAACTACTCAGAATACCATTCACAGCAATCCTACAGCTCCTTTAAACTCATCTTGGTCAAGTGGAGAAATTTGGGTTAATTCCAATCAGGCTCAGCTTAATCTGGATGCAAATGCTAAATTGCCTGACACGGATTCTGAATTAACCATTAATATTTGGATTGATGGAGAAATTGCAAAAACAGTTAAGAAAAAAGGTAAGGGGGTATTAGAAGCTTCTCTTGATTACAGCTTCTTAGAACCGTAAAATCTTTTCTACATAAAAATTAAAACCGCTCTCTGGAGCGGTTTTTTTTATTCTTCAATCATATGAAACTGTATAGCCTGGTTGACCAATTCCGTAGAGTTTTTTGCCTGAAACTTCTGCAGAAGATTCTTCCGGTGAGTATCTACAGTAAGAGGGCTCAAAAATAGCTCTTCAGCAATCACATTACTTGTTTTTCCTTTAGCTACCAGTTGAAGGATTTGTTTCTCTCTTTTAGTAAGTCTGGGAATAGGAACGTCATTCTGAGAGGGACGACTGATGATCTGCTTTGTCTCATTACAAAATACAATATCACCAGAAAGCGCTCCTTTGATGCAGACTACCAATTCATGTATCGATGTATTTTTAAGAAGATAACCGCTGGCTCCGTTTTGTATAGACTGCAAGATAATACTTCTTTCAGAACGGTTACTGAACATAATGATGGATGTTTCAGGCGAAATTTTTTTTATTTCTCTGCAAAGTTCTGTGCCATTAGCATCCGGTAAGGTAATATCAAGCAGAATAATGTTAACCTTATTGGACTGAATAAAACCAATAATCTCTGAGCCGGAAGTAAAAGTTTCCGGAATATTAAAGGCGGGCTGACTCATCAACATCATTTTTAATCCTTCAATAACGATAGGGTGATCATCTACAATAGCTATATTTATTTTTTCATTCTCCATCTATATTGAGTTCTATATTAATTGTGGTTCCTTGATTATCGGAGCTGATTTCCATGTTTCCTTTAAGATAGTCAACTCTGTTTTTTAAATTATGTAACCCCATACTTTTCGTCTTTTGCTCTGCATTGTGCACAAATCCTTTTCCATTGTCTTCTATGGTAATAAAGAAATTTTCTCCGGATTGGGAGCATTGTAGTAAAATATTACTGGCATTGGCGTGCTTTATAGCATTTGCTAATAATTCCTGTACAATTCTATAGATATTGAGTTGAATATTTATTGGCAGGTTCTTTTCTATATTGATAGCCTGAAAGTCAATTTCAATATCTTTTCTGTGATAAAACTCACAAAGATCATTCAAGGCTGTTTCCAGACCAAAATTAAGCAGAGACTCGGGCATAAGATTTCTTGCCACATGTCGAAGTTCACTTACAGAATTATCCAACTGTCCGAGAATCCTGTAAAATTCTTTATCCTTTTCCGTATCTAAATGGCTCGCAGACCATGTTGAGAAATTAATTTTTACTCCGGCAAGCATTCCACCCAAGCCATCATGAAGGTCTCTGGCGACACGCTCTCTTTCTCTTTCTTCTCCTTCAAGAATTGCTTTAGTTAAAGATAGTTCTTCTTTTTGCTTAATCTCATTGATCTTTTGTTCAGAGATTTTTTTGTTTTTTCTGAAGATGATCCATAAGAAGATTAAAAGACTTATAACCAATAATAATATAAGACTTAATCCCCATAAGTAAGAGTTTTTCTTGTTTACTTCCAGATCTTTTTGGTTCTTTTCAGCATTTAAAGTGGCTATTTTTCTTTCTTTTTCAGAAGCATTGTATTTGGATTCTATTTTATTGATTTCAAGCTTTACATTCTCTGTATTTAGGCTGTCATTAAGCTTAGAATATTTTTGCTCCCAAACTAGTGCTTCCTTAGGATTTCCCATTTCCTCATTCAGTGCTGAAAGCTGTTTGTAAAAGGTTTTCCTGTTTTTGAGATCTATGGCTAAAGATTTTTCTGCTAAAACATCTTCCAGTACTTTCTTAGCTTCCTCATACCTTTTCAGCTTTTTTAGGATGTCAAACTTATTGAAGTAAAACATCTGTGCCAGCATATTCTGATTGAATTTTTTGGTATAAAAGATCCCTTTATCAATCACCGGTAATGCATCCGAATTTTTTTGTCTAGTGATAAAATATAATGTTTTGCTATAGTAATAAAATGCGTTCACGGAGGAATCGGGGGATGGGCTGATTAATTTTTCCGCTTTATCCAAAAACTTTTTAGCATCATCTCCTCTTGCCTGGTAACAGAAGTTATTGGCAATATTCAGATAGGTGAAAAATAATTCAGATGACTTCGCATAATGTTTTTCCAGAATTTCTAAAGCTTTATGATTGTATTCCTCAGATTTTTTAAACTCTGCATTATACGTAAAGACTACAGCTAGTTGTGTGTATAAAAATCCAAGATTTCTGCTGTTCTTATATTTTCTTGCCAGTGGAATGCTCTTTTCAAGAATTGTTTTCACCAAAAAAGGGTAACCTTCTTTATCTTTCTGAGCAACTCCATAGCTGTACCATGCAGAAGCCTGTAGAAGATCAGATTCCTCATTTTTAAATTTTGATAATTCTTTGATCGCTTTCTGATAAAAACTTGCTGCTTTACCTTTACTTCTATCCAGATAATATTGCGCCTGGTAAAAGTCGTATTTAGCTGAAAGAAAAGAATTTCCGTTGATAAATGTTTTCCCGTTTTCCAGATATTTTTTGCTCAAAAGAGAATCAATATTCCTGTAATAGTTGGATAAAAGAAAAGAGGCATTTGCTTTTGAAGTATTTTGGGTAGTACTATTTAATACATTTTGTAAGCTGTCTAAATATGGTTTTTCATTAAGCGGAATGATTTGCTGTGATTGTACACTAAAAGACAGTAATATGCTTAGCACGATGAATAATCTCTTCATTGGGGCTTTATTCTATAAAATATATTTTTTAAAACGTTCAATTTAATTAAATATTTCAGCATAAAAAATACCAGAATTTAGGTAGAAAAAAATACTCATTTTTCAGGATTGATAAAGTTTAATTACTCCAATAGCTTTGCAGATACGAATCACTAATCATAGAATATCAAATAAAGTAACTAAAATTTAAACAAAAAGATTATGAAAAAAACGAGAATGAATCAGCTGTTAAGAGGTACATTCGTCGTATTACTGGCGACAATGTTAATGGGATTTGTAGCTTCTTGTAGTAAAGATGATGACGATAATAATGTATATGGAGCGGGGGCTACTCATAAAATAGTTTTTAAGGCAATAGCATCTTCAGGATGTAATATCGATGTAGCTTCCTATGGAATTGACGGTAATCCTACAACGGCAACAAGCCTTAGCGGAACAACATGGTCAAGCCCGGAAGTAACTTCTGAAAAAGGAGCATATAACGCAACTGTAGCTGTGAACGCAATAGGAGTGGACGCTTCTTCAACACTAAAAGTACAAATCTGGGTAGATGGTGAACTTAAAAAAGAAGGAACTGCATCCGGACAATATTTAGCGGCTTCTGCAAGCTATACATTCTAAAAAAACTAATACTTTCAAAATAAAAACGGGCGCTGAGATTTATCTCAGCGCCCGTTTTTTATACGATATAAAATTAAATAACCTTTACAATGAAGTAGCTTTTCTTACCTTTTTGAAGTAATAAGAATTTACCGTCAATAAGATCAGTTTCATTAGCTGTGAAGATGTCATTTACTTTTTGCTTGTTCACAGAAATAGAGTTTCCTTTCATTTCTCTCTGTGCTTCACTCTTAGATTTAAGGAATCCCGATTTTTCAGAAAGAAGATCAACAATGCTCACGCCTAATACATCAGCTTTTGCAACTTCTTTTTGTGGAACTCCATCAAAAACTTCAAGGAAAGTTTCTTCATCAAGACTTACCAAATCTTCAGCAGTAGAACGCCCGAAAAGAATTTCAGAAGCTTTCAATGCTTTTTCATATTCTTCTCTTCCGTGTACCCAAACTGTAACTTCCTCAGCCAGTTTCTTCTGAAGTTTTCTTTCATGAGGAGCCGTTTTATGCTCTTCAATTAAAGCTTCAATTTCTTCTCTTCCAAGGAATGTGTAGAATTTGATGAATCTTTCAGCATCCTCGTCAGTAGCGTTCAGCCAGAATTGGTAGAATTTATAAGGAGAAGTTTTCTTTCTGTCTAACCAATAGTTTTCTCCACTTTCAGACTTCCCGAATTTAGAACCATCTGCTTTTGTAATCAAAGGAACCGTTAATGCAAACGCTTCACCCTGAGCTTTTCTACGGATCAATTCTGTTCCTGTAGTGATATTTCCCCACTGATCAGAACCTCCCATTTGAAGCTTCACATTATTATTTTGGTATAAATGAAGGAAATCATATCCCTGAATCAGCTGGTAAGTGAATTCTGTAAAACTCATCCCGTCTGCACCGCTTTCTCCTGAGAATCTTTTCTTTACAGAATCTTTAGCCATCATGTAATTAACAGTAATGTTCTTTCCTACATTTTTAGCAAAATCAAGGAAGGAAATATTTTTCATCCAGTCGTAATTGTTTACAAGCTCAGCTTTGTTAGGTTCGTTTCCTGAAAAATCAAGAAATCTTGAAAGCTGATTTTTTAGACAATCTACATAATGTAATAAGGTTTCCTCATCCAATAGATTTCTCTCTGCAGATTTTCCGGATGGGTCACCAATCATTCCTGTAGCTCCTCCAACCAAAGCAATTGGCTTATGACCATGCTGTTGGAAGTGTGCTAATATTTTTATCTGAATAAGACTTCCGATATGTAAAGAATCGGCAGTTGGATCAAAACCAATATATGCAGTTGTTACCTCTTTGTTCAGTTGTTCATCGGTTCCAGGCATCATATCAGCAAACAGACCACGCCATTTCAGTTCTTCTATAAAGGAATTCATTGATTTTTTACTTTAAAATTTTAAGTTGCAAAGATAGTAAATTCAGAAGTATTAAGGATAAAAAAGCAAAAAGGCAAAATACCAGGGAAGGTAAGTAACGCTAAACGTGAAAATGAATAGATCAACAACATAAAATATATTTACTTTCTTTGATTCTCAAGTTTCTTTACCTTTTGCTTTTTCACATCAAATACTCTATATTTGTTATTAATGAACGACGAACAGCTATTTCTGCTCATTCAAAAAGCCAAGGATAAGGACCAAAAGGCTCAGACTAAACTCATCAATATTTTTTGGGTGGATGTTTTCTCCTTTGTGATGAAAAAAGTAAGAGATGAAAACGATGCCGATGAAATTACCGTAAATGTTTTTTCTAAAGTTTTATCAAAGCTGGATATGTTCGATCCTCATTTTCAGTTTAAAACCTGGATTTTAACTATTGCACAGAATACAGTCATTGATTTCTGGAGAAAAAAAAGCCGTGAAAACGAAGATGCCGTTGAAAATCTTGATGAGGTTAAAAATCAATATGCAAAATCTCCTGAAGAACTTCTGATTTCGGAAGAGGAACAAAAGAAAATCATCAAAACGATAGAATCTCTGGATGCCAATTATCAGGATATTATCAAACTGAGATTTTTTGAAGAAAAAAGCATTAAAGAAATTGCTGAAGAATTGGGGATTTCCGTTGCCAATACAAAAGTACGTGTGATGCGTGCTAAAAAAGTTCTTGCAGAGTTATTAAAAGATAATGAATTCGAGGATAATTAACTATTTATTTTGATTGCCACGAATACACGGATAAAATAATTAAAACAGGATTTGTATTTATTCACTCTTATTTTTCCTAATGTTCAAGATTGTTGAGAGCTAAATTTTTTCAAACTTTATTTGAATTATCAATTTCATCAATTTCTCTGGTTGATGGTTTCCATTAAAAAATCCTTAACTTTGAACTTCAATTTTAGAAATGGAAAATTCAGTTCAAGACACTACCGTTCAAAAACCAAAGTGGATTCGTGTAAAACTTCCTACAGGAAAGAATTACAGAGAACTAAGAACCTTGGTTGATAAATATAAATTAAATACCATTTGCCAAAGCGGAAGCTGCCCGAATATGGGTGAATGCTGGGGAGAAGGTACGGCAACATTCATGATTTTAGGAAATATCTGTACGAGAAGCTGTGGTTTCTGCGGTGTAAAAACAGGTAAACCACTTGATGTAAACTGGGATGAACCTGAAAAAGTGGCACGTTCCATCAAATTAATGAAGATTAAGCATGCTGTTCTTACTTCAGTAGACCGTGATGACCTGAAAGATATGGGGTCTATTCTTTGGGCAGAAACAGTAAATGCAGTCAGAAGAATCTCTCCGGGAACAACAATGGAAACATTAATTCCGGACTTTCAAGGAATCACCAAACATATCGACAGATTGGTAGATGTAGCCCCGGAAGTGATCTCTCACAATATGGAAACTGTAAAACGTTTAACCAGAGAAGTGAGAATCCAGGCAAAATATGAAAGAAGCCTTGAGGTTTTGAGATATTTGAAAGAAGCCGGACAAAGAAGAACAAAAACTGGTGTAATGCTAGGGTTGGGCGAAACTAAAGATGAGGTTTTCCAAACAATTGAAGACATCAGAAACGCTAATGTAGATGTTATTACCCTTGGACAATACTTACAGCCTACAAAAAAACACCTTCCTGTGAAGAGATTTATCACTCCGGAAGAGTTTGATGAGTTAGGTGATTTTGCAAGAAGCTTAGGTTTCAGACACGTTGAAAGCTCACCTCTTGTAAGAAGTTCTTACCACGCAGAAAAACATATTCATTAATATAGACCGCTCAGTAATGGGCGGTTTTTTAATTAGAATATCAGCTAGGCTATAGGATAAAATAGATATTGTCTCAGATGTTGAGAATTTCTCAGGAAGGCTTCCATCATTCCCATCCTTCGGAGGGGTGGCAAAGATTCAAAGAATTTTTGACGGGGTGGTCTTATAACATAAATAATCACTATAAGTGGTCTTTAGCGAAAACCAAATCAACAAAACGGCATTACTTATTACAGGAAGACTCTCTTGTGATGGTACCAATTCGTCCATTGATTTCAATAGGCTTAAAATGCTTTTTCTTGAATTCCGATGGCGTTTCTCCCGTATGCTGCTTGAACAGCTTATTGAAATAAGACAGACTTTCAAAACCTACCTGAAAACAAACCTCTGTGACAGAAGAATCCTTTAGCAGAAATATTTTAGCCTGATTGATCCTGTAATTGTTCACAAAATCTGTAAATGTCATATTGGTTTGCTTTTTAAAATAACGACAGAAAGCAGGGGTACTTAAGCTGACGATTTGAGCAATTTCATTGACATTAGGTTTTTTATCATGATTTTCATGGATGTAATCGTAGATGGTTCCCATGCGGATTTTATCATTCAAAAACCATTTGATTCTTGTATCTTCTTTATTCAGTTCAGTTACTTCGGTGGAGTCAGCCAGAATCTGTAGGATTTCAATTAAACCCATCAGGGATTCAAAAGAGTTTTTCTCCTTAATGATCTGTAATTTTTCAACCACAATACTTTTTGTCTCTCCAAAGAAAGACAAGCCAAGGTAAGAGCGGTCTAAAAGATTTTTAATATTCTCAAATTCAGGAACGGGAAGAATGATATCCTGAAGAAAATTTTCCCGCATTTGAAGTACAAGCTGTTTACATTCTGTCTGTATACCGTAATCAAAATTAAGATGAGGAACATTTGCCCCAATTAATAGCAATTCACTGTCTGCAAAACCTGAAATATTTTTCCCGACGTGACGTATTCCATTCGAAGCTTCTACATAAACTAGCTCTATTTCAGGATGATAATGCCAGAAAAAGCAGTTTTTCAAAGAAGGAGCGAATAACTTGAATGATTTTCCCTTTTCGAACTCTATAATTTCTTTCTGGATTTTCATTTTGTTCTGTTTTGATTGTTTGTGAATTTAAAATTACATAAAAAGGTTAATATGGAGCAAATTTTTATCATTCAAAGAGAAGTGAAATCCAAACTTTCTTTCGAATTTTGCACTTTCAAAAATAATGATGGATAATCATTAATAATTTTAACAGTTAATTCAGATAAAAAGAATATACAATGAAGATTGATAAAAGAATAATACCGCTGGCAATTGGCGGATTGGGAATAGGAACCACGGAATTCACCGTGATGGGTCTGTTACCGGACATTGCAAAAACGTTAGAGATCAGTATTCCGCAGGCTGGGCATTTAATTTCAGCATATGCAATGGGAGTTGTTATTGGAGCGCCGCTTCTTATCGGATATTCAGTGAAATATCCACCTAAAAAAGTTTTGATTGCTTTTATGATCCTCTTTACTATTTTTAACGGACTTTCTGCAATTGCACCTAATTATGGAACAATGCTGGTGATCAGATTCATGTCCGGACTTCCTCACGGAGCATTTTTTGGAGTAGGAACAGTGGTTGCTGCTAAAATGGCTGGAAAAGGAAAAGAAGCATTTTATATATCGATGATGTTTACAGGGCTTACGGTCGCCAATCTGGTGATGGTTCCTTTGGTCACCTATATTGGACATACATTCCATTGGAGACTGTATTTTGCTATTGTGGCTTTAATTGGGATTTTTGCTTTACTATTTTTAAAACTATGGCTTCCTGCTACAGAGGCAAATCAAAATACTCATTTCCTGGAAGAATTGAAATTCCTTAAAAATAAACAGTCATGGCTGGTATTGGCAATTACGGCAATTGGATTTGGAGGACTTTTTACATGGTTGAGCTATATTACTCCTTTAATGACCGTAATTTCAGGAGTTCAGAGTAGCCAAATGGCATATGTAATGGTTCTTGCCGGAGCTGGAATGGTAGTCGGTAACCTTGCGGGAGGTGTTATTTCAGATAAATTAGGACCTGAGAAAACGTGTGCTTTACTGATCTTCTTAATGATGATTTCTTTAGGCGGAGTATTCTTACTTTCCGAACATCAGAATATCGCTTTTATACTGACATTTATGTGTGGGGCTCTATCTATGTCTATTGCTGCTCCTATTAATATCATGATGATGAAGGCGGCCCCGAGAAGTGAAATGATGGCTGCCGCTTTTATGCAGGCAGGATTTAATATAGCCAATGCAATGGGAGCTTTCTTTGGAGGAATTCCTTTGGAATATGGATTGCCATTCAATTACCCGTCATTGGTAGGAGTGGGAATGACTTTCATAGGATTTGTGATCAGTGTAAGGTATATTTTTTTATACGGATCAGGAACTTCTGAAGAGGAAGAATCTGTTACGGAATGTGTTTCCTGTGATAAATAAAAAGCTCATCAATGATTTTTCAGACTCAGAATATGTGTGGAAAACATAGAGTAAAAGAATAAAAAAGCCTGTTTCCAATAGAGAAACAGGCTTTTTATATTCATAGAATTATGCCTCTACTTCGTTGCCGTTTTTGCACCAGTATAAGGCATTGTATAAATTTTCTTTTGGGAAAGATTTAAACTCTCCCGGCATCAGTACACTAAAGATATCCGTAAAGTTCTGAACACCTTCTTTGTCTGTAACAATAGCTGCACGATTCCAATTGGCAAGGTTTTTTATTCCTAAAAGCAGGTCTTCTAACCATGCTCCTACAGTAAAATTATCCAGATCGGTATCCAAATACAGTAAGTAATTCAGCTCACCAAATTGGTCTACCTTCTCTTTCACACGCGGAATTACCAGCTTTTCAAAATCTTCTTTCGTCACTTCTCCGGTTGCATTAAATGCTGCAACATTTTCCGGAGCTTCTGGAATAATTGTTATCATAGTGAATATTTTATGGTGGTTGGAATTTAATAAAGCAACAATAATTACACCATAAAATCACCATAAATTGTTAAAATTGATACAATTATTGTTATTTTTAATGTAAAATATCAATATGGATCTAAAATCAAATGAACCCTTTTGGCTTTTAAAAAACGGACTGATAGCTACTTATCCTTCTTTAAAATCAGATGAAAAATGTGATGTTTTAATTATCGGCGGCGGAATTACCGGAAGTCTTATCGCCCACCAGATGATAGAAGATGGCTATGAAACAATCCTTATCGATAAACGAGAGCTTTGTAACGGAAGTACTTCTGCTACTACTTCAATGCTGCAATACGAAATAGATATTCCGCTTTACAAATTGATTGAAAAGATAGGTGAAAAGGGAGCTTTGGAAAGTTATAAAGCATGTTCCGAAGCTATTGATACGTTAGAAAAATTGACTGTGAAAATTCATTCTAATGCAGGATTTAAAAGAAAGAAATCTCTGTATTTTGCTTCTAAAAAGAAAGATGTTGACGGTTTGAAGAAAGAATATGACGCAAGAAAAAGCGCTGGATTTGAAGTGAATTGGTTAAATGCAGATCAGATATTTAAGAAATTCGGGTTTGAAAATACCTATGGGGGAATCTTATCAAAACAGGGAGCGAGTATTGATGCTTTTCAATTTGCCCATGAACTATTTAAGCATAATGTAAAGAAAGGATTAAAGATTTTTGACAAGACTGAAATGACAGAAGTGGAATATCATAAGGGTTTTAATATTGCAAAAGTAGACAGTGGCTTTCAAATTAAGGCTAAAAAAATAATTTACTGTATCGGCTATGAAAGTAAAAACTTATTGAAAGAGAACTTTGTGAATCTAAAAAGCACTTATGCTGTTGTTTCTGAGGTAGACAAAGACAAATTTAAAAATATCAATAGTACTTTGGTCTGGAATACGGATGATCCTTATCTCTACATGAGAACTACCGATGACGGAAGATTGCTGATCGGAGGTGGAGACGAAGATTTTTATGATGCCGGAAAACGAGATTCAATATTGAATAAAAAGGAAAACGAGATTTTAAAGAATTTAAAGAAAATAAAACCTGATTATCATTTTTACACGGATTTTATGTGGGCAGGAACTTTCGGTGAAACCAAAGACGGGCTTCCTTATATTGGTGAGCATAAGAAATTTAAAAACTCCTATTTTGTATTGGGATTCGGTGGAAACGGAATTACTTTTTCAATCACCGGAATGGAAATGTCTTCTATGTTTATGAAGAATAAAAAACATTTGTTGTCAAAATATTTTATGTTTGGAAGATAATCAAAACCTTTTTTTGATTGATTTGAAAGAAAAAACGATGACTAAAATATAGCCATCGTTTTATAATTTATCTGTTATAATATTGAACCTGCATCTCTTTCGGATACTTGATCTCATAAGAGAAACTTATCTTTTCAGAACCTCCGGAACTGATTTTCTTGTTCCAGAGAATACTTCCGGTCTTCTCATCAAAACTTCCATCTCCGATTTCCACTGCCTTCACTGAAATTTTAGAATTTTCACTGATGGGCAACTGGTCAAGAACTTCCAGATCAATGCTTTCTTTTGTATTGTTTCTTATACTGATCTGATAAGATTCATTTTCCCATTTGTTAGAACTCATCGGCTTTTGAGAAGTTTTATCTTCAAGCTTGATTCTTTTTACCGTAATTCTTTCATCTACACCCAGAGAGATAGGGAATTCGTCTTTTACATAATTGCTGGTAATATTGGTTTTTCCGATATAATTATCCTCAAAATAAATATTAGCTTCCCCATTGATAAGGTTGAGGTTTTGCCAGTTCTTTACAAATGCCATCAGGAAGACCTGATTGTTAACCTTTGGAACGGTGTGGTATTTATAAGTCGCATCAATCTGCTTTTTATCCAGAATTACATATTGTTCTTTTTCCTGACTTAAAATAGTCTGAGTGTAATTAAGTTCATAGATAACATTCATTTGACTGTCGGATACTGAAGCGATCGGAACCTGGCTTGGTTTTGCCGCGATGTCCTGTCTCATCTGATAGGCATTTACCATTGCAGAAGCCTTTTTTATTTGATAGTCTGCAACTTCCAACATTGGATTATGAGCCGTATACTCCGCAATATATAATGGTGAAAGAACAGGTCTGTTTTGATTATATGAAGGTCTGTAAGTAGAGACAAAAAGTTTTACATTTTTCCAATCTTGTCCGGTTTTCTGATAAATCTGCCCTTTATAAATCATTTCAAGAGGTTTCTTTACAGATTCTGCACGAAGGTCATAAGACGGTATCCATCCTGCATCGGAAACGATATAGCTTACCCCTAAATTCAAACTGGTGTCATTATCGGCAAGAATTTCAAGAAGAAGTTCCTTTCTGTTGGTGTTTTTATGGGTTTGTTCTTCTGTGGATTGCTTGTTTAGCTTTGTAATACTTTCATCCAGAACGCTTTTCTGTTCATTTAAAACAAATACCTGATTGTCAATTTCCAGCATTCTTTTTCTATAAAACTCTGTAAGTTTAATAAGCTGGTCTTGTGGAGTTGACTTATCATTGGGAGATACTTTTAAATTATCATTGATAATATTCTGTTCTCCCGTAAGATTTTTAATCTGAATATTCAGAAGGTTTACCTGTCTTTGAAGCTTTTTCTTCTCATTATCCAGTTTTTTTTCAGAATCGGAGAACTCATCATCTTTCAAGAAATTACTTTGTGGGGTAATGGAAAGAAGAGTAGTATTCTTTTCAAGATTTATTTTATAGGTGTTTTCATCCAGATTATTAGGAAGATTAACAATTCTTACTGTATTTTTTCCTTTTTGAAGACTGATATTTGTACTTCCGAAGACTTTTGCTCCCTGAAGAAATACAGTAGCCTGCTTTACTTCTATTTCCTTTTTAATTTCCTGTGCCTTTGTGAATACAGCCGAAATAATTGTTACTATTAAGAGATAGCGTTTCATCGTTTATTATTTTAAATTATGAAGTAAAATTATCTGTATTTAAGCCTAAAAAAGAGAAAACTTGGTGAACAGGAACTTTCACTTGGTAAGTGAGAAACTGCATGTTTTTTTGCTACGAATTCACGAATAAAATGAAATAACCTTAATATTTACCCTCATTTTCCTTATAGTTTATTTTTTAACCGCATAGGAACATAGCCAAATGGAGCAGAATAATTTTAACGCACTTAATCATAAAAACATTCGTGAATTCGTGGCAAAAAAAAGCCACCAAAAATCTGGCAGCTTCTCTTAAATCTGTTATTGTTAAAGGATTTCGTATCTCGTTTTGATGCTATACTTCAATTTAATATTTTCGATATTACCGAAAGAAAAATCTACAGAAGCATCTGCCATCTCCATTTGTATACTGTTGGCTCTGCTTTTATAAGCAACAGGCATCACCGTATCGCTGGTATAGTCTTCTATTTCTACAATTTCAAGAGGACTTCCTGTTTTTTTACCCATACTTTCCAATAGATAATCTGCTTTTTCTTTAGCTGCTTTTAGTGCATTGATTTTCACAACTTTTCTGAAGTCTGCAATCTTACTGTTTTTTACTTCTGAAACATTCAGGCTGGTTACCCATTTTTGATTCAGGTCTTCCATAACTTTGCTGAGGTTTGCTTTTGCATTGACTTTAAATTCATAGTTCTTGGAAAATTTAGCCGTTTTTGAATAAATATTCTGGTACATCGATTTGAATTTAATGTCTTCGTTTTTCACTCCGGCATTTTTTAAGATCTCAAACATCTTCTTTTCATTGTCTGCAAGATCATTTTTGTTATCTGCTTTTATCCCGATGCTGAAGATAATTTCATCTGGTTCTACTTCCATTTCTGCAACTCCTGTTACTTCAATTGCGTTTTTCTTTACTTCCTGGGCATTTACAAAACTTCCCAGCGTTAAAATTCCGATTAATAAAAAATGTTTCAATTTCATAATTTTCTGTTTTTACGTTTAAATTCTGATGTAAAATTAGTAAGATCCGAAACCGAAAACCGGAAGACTTGGTGAAAGGGAAGTTTCACTTGGTGAGATGTAGAAATACTGGTTTGTAGAGGATGTAAATAATCTGATAAGGCAAAGACTCGCAAAAGTTAGATGAATTCTTTGTGGATATTTTCGTTCGCAATGGCATTTCATTCAGCAATGTCAATTTTCTTAGCTGAGTGTCAACGCTTCTGCGAACGTATCTAATATTATATAATTGTAATGAATTTTCTTTGCGATTTTTGCGCTAATCTTTATACAATTAAACGCAAAGACTCGCTAAAGTTTGATAAATTCTTTGTGGATATTTTCGTTCGCAATGGCATTTCATTCAGCAATGTCAAATATTGTGTTCCTAGCTGAGTGCTAACGCCTCTGCGAACGTATAAAATATAATTGTAATGAATTTTCTTTGCGATCTCTGCGTTAAATCCTTTATAAAGTATCATTTAAAACTTATTCAACCAAATGCATTAAAATGTTTTAAAATCAAAACGCTTATCTATTATAACTTGGTAGAATAAGCTTTTGACTTGGTGAAGAATAGAAGAGGATCGATAAAGTTTTACTTACTTTGCATTAAATATTAGGAATCTGTGAAATTAGTCTTTAAAATATTGTTTATTTCAATGCTTGCAGTGGGAAACTTTCTCTCTGCACAGGATACTACAAAGGTAGCACAGGTTTTAAAATCTGCTGCAAAATTGAAAAAAGCAGTAGATAAAAATGACGATAAAGGCGTTGCTGATACTTATGTAGGAATAGCTAATGATTATTATAATCAAGGGAATTATGCTAAAAGCGAAGAATATCTGATCAAAGCTAAAGCCCTCTATCAAAAGCTGAATGATAAGAAAAATCTGGAATCAACTACCAGAAAACTGGCTCAGTCGCAGGAAAAACAGAATAAAATAACACCTGCGCTCAGCAATTACAGCATGGCGGCACAGATGAATTACAGCGAAAAAAGTAAAACCGTTAATTCAAATGATGTAGCAAGACTTTCTTCTCCTACACCGGAACTTCGGGCAGAAGCTATTCAGAACAATATTAATATCAGTAAAAAAGAAAATGAACAGGCAAATGTAGCGGAAGGTTACAGTCAATTGGCAGAAATCAACTTACAGCAAAAAGATATTTATAAAGCTGAAGCAAATCTGAATAATGCTTATGTTATTTCAAAAAAAGAAGCACCACAACAAGCACTGGCAATTAATCAGAAACTAGCCGATTTGTATGTGGAAAATAAAAAGTTTGATAAAGCCATAGAAGCCAAAAAGAAAGTCCTAAAAGAAGACTTTGTCAAAGAAAATTCACAGGAGAAAGTTAATCAGATTCAGGAACTGGCGGATATTTATATTAAAAAAAATGACCCAAAAGAAGCGGTAGACCTTTTAAGAAACGCTTACGGAATTGCTCTGGATAAAGGGCATACTCTGGAAGCTCAGAAAAGTGTAAAAAAGCTGGACAGTCTGTATGCTATTTCAGGGAATGTAGATGCTTCGGTTCAGTTATACAGAGATTTTCTGGGAAAACTACCGAATTTGGTTTCCAAAGACCGAAGTCTGGTAGATAATAAAATTCTGGAAGATACAGAACAGAGAATTTCTCAACTTGAAAAAGAGAAAGAATTAAAAGATGAGCTTATCCGTAAGAAAAATGTCTTTAATTACGGGTTGATTGCTACTTTAATTGTATTGACAGGTTTAATTATATTCATTTTCAGAACACTGAAAAAAGTTCAGACCAAAAACAAGAAAATAGCTCTTCAATCGCTTCGTCGTGAAATGAATCCACA
Source organism: Chryseobacterium artocarpi (assembly GCF_001684975.1). Lineage (GTDB taxonomy): Bacteria > Bacteroidota > Bacteroidia > Flavobacteriales > Weeksellaceae > Chryseobacterium > Chryseobacterium artocarpi. Next base: position 106,856 of record NZ_MAYH01000012.1, read on the forward strand.
CTTTATTTTTAATAGTCTGAATAGCGTTAATCACTTTATCGCAACAAATAATGAACTGGAAGCGAATCAGTATCTTACAAAATTCTCCAAGCTGATGCGCGGTGTAATGGAAAATTCTACGGATGACTTTATTCCTTTTCAGCAGGAGTTGGATCTTTTACAAAATTATCTTGCCCTTGAGAAAACACGTTTTGCAGATAAGTTTGATTATGAAATTGATCTGGATGATAATTTGAATATGCAAAGTCTACAGGTTCCCGGAATGCTCATACAGCCGTTTTTGGAGAATGCAATCTGGCATGGACTTCGTTACAGAACAGACAAAGGGTTTTTAAAATTAAGTTTTGAGAAAAATAATCAATATCTTAAAATTATCATTGAAGATAACGGAATAGGAATTGAAGAAAGTAAAAAGCAGAAAACTGAACATCAGAAAACGAGAGAGGGAAGGGGGATGAAAAACACTTTGGAAAGGATTAAATTGCTGAACGACCTTTATAAGAAAGATATTACCTGCACTGTTAAAGATAAAGAAAGTAACAGCGGAGTCTTGGTCAGTATTAAGATTAATGTATAAACAGGAGTATGAAAAAGAATACATTCGTCCTTATAATGATGATTACACTATTTTCAGGACTTTTATCCGGACAGGATATTGACAGCATTCGTTTAACGAATATTCTTAAAAGTTTAAAGCTGGATAAAAATAAAATAAGACAAGAGCTTTGTGTAGAAAAAAAGATGCCCAGTGTTGAAGACTCTTATATTGCCATTATTCCGGTTATTTTACATCAGGAAAAAGACGATTATATCTTTACGGCACAGAATTATATACTCATTACAGATAGCAACGGAACCATAAAAAACCAATACTTTGATCCTACAGAACTGGATTCTGATGCTGTGGGTTTAAGAGGTTTTACCATTGATACAGGATTGTATACCATTAGTCAAAATATTCGTGCATTCGGAGTAAAAGCAGACTTTGTTGGAAGCAGTAAAGTTTATCCTTATGATACGGGGAAGCTTTCAATGTATTATCCGGAAGGTGAAACTCTTAAAAAAGTCTTGGATCAGTTTGAAATAGATTCGGCAAGAGGAGAGTGGGATACCCGATGTAATGGAGAATTTCGGGATAAGCATTCCTATATTATTTTGGACTCATCCCAAACGAACAACTTTACAGATCTTAAAGTAAAAACCATTGCCGTTACTACAATAAGCAAGGAAATAAAAGGAGAATGTGAGAATAAAGAAACATCAAAAACGTTTTATAAAACCTTAAAATTTAAAAACGGAAAATATCAATAAGTGATTATCTGCAACCTAATATTTAAAAATAATGAAAATCAAAGCTGTAATTGTAGACGATGAGCTCATAGCAAGAGAAGTACTGAGAAACTATCTCACAAAATACTGTCCACAGGTAGAAATTTTGGGTGAGGCAGAGAATATTAAAGAAGCTGTTCCTTTAATTGCAGAAAAGCAGCCACAATTGGTATTTTTAGATGTGGAAATGCCTTTCGGGAATGCTTTTGATGTATTGGAAGCAACCAAAGAATTTTCTTATGAAACTATTTTCATTACAGCATTTTCACAATATTCATTACAGGCTTTAAATAAATCTGCCAGTTATTATATTCTAAAACCAATTGATATTCAGGAATTGATTCTTGCAGTCAATAAAGTTGCTGAAAGTCTTGAGAAAAAAGAAGAACTTAACAGAAACAAAATTTTACTTGAAAATTTAAAATTAAAACCTGAAAAACAACAGCTTATTCTTCCAACGCTGCAAGGGTTTGATGTGGTGAAAACAGAAGATATTGTAAGGCTTCAGGCAGATGGAAACTTTACACAGGTATATCTTACCGATGGCTCCAAAAAAATGGTATGCCGCTTCCTGAAACATTTTGATGATTTGCTGGAAAGCCCTTTTGTAAGGGTGCATCGCTCTCATATTATCAATACTTCTTTTGTGAAGTCTTATCATAAAAGCGGAACTGTAATGCTGGCTGACGATGTTGAAATTGAAGTTTCCGGAAGCTTTAAAGACAGTTTTCTGAAAGTATTTTCATAGAATTTATCGTTCTTTAACAGCCCAAAGGCACTATTTTTGACGTCTTCACTTAAGAACCACACAAAATTTCTGTTATGAAGACCTTTCACAAAATTATACTTCCCGTCTCGTTAGGAGCCCTTGCTCTTATCGTTTTTAATTCTTGTTCAGTAGGAATTCCAAAAGGAGCTGTAGCAGTAAAGAATTTTGATGCTAAAAAATATCTCGGACGATGGTATGAAATTGCCCGCTTTGATTATAAGTTTGAGAAAAATATGGATAATGTTACCGCAGAATATTCAGAAAACCCAAACGGAACCATTCATGTAAGAAATAAAGGATATGATTACGTGAAAAAGGTATGGAATGAATCTAATGGTGAAGCTAAATTCATTAAAGATAAAACCGAGGCAAGGCTTAAAGTCTCCTTTTTCAAACCCATTTGGGCGGGTTATAATGTGATTGACATTGATGAAGAATATCAGTATGCCTTAGTAGCAGGAAGCAGTTTGAAATACCTTTGGATCTTATCCAGAACAACCACTATTCCTGAAAGTATAAAACAGCGTTTTATCGAAAAAGCAAAAAAAATCGGATATAATACGGATGAATTGATCTGGGTGAAACATAACCAGTAAAATCCGGAAATACAAAAGAGCAAAATCGTAAGAAAAACAAATCATATAATTTGATCACACACAATTTTGCTCTTTTACTTTTTCACAGTCTAACTTCCAATATACTCCTTCCATTCTTCGAAACGGTAATCAATTACCTGTTTCATCAGATCATAGTTTTCGTAAGTATCTTCAATATGATAGAATGTTTCATATTCATAATCATTTTCCTCCGCTTTGGAATCAAATAGATTTACAAAATCATCCGCGAAAGAACTGTATCTGTTTCCAAAATCTGTATCATCAGCATAATAGTCCTTTGCAAAACTGTTTCCAAGATCATTCAGGTCATACTCTGAAAATTTTCCGTCACAAGAATCCATGATAAATTCAGCTCCGGTAATTTCTCTTCTTTTTACCTTTTCAATTTCTTCAGCGCCATCTTCTTTTAATTCGTCGGAGATCAGATCGTTATTGATACACCAGTTCAGAAACATTCCTGTGTGGGTTGCCCCGTTTTTCTGAGGAAGATCTTCCGGGAAATCACCTCCGTAATGCCATGAAGCATCATCATATTTTGACATAATATTCAGTATCGTTTTAAATAATTTTGTCAAAAATAGAAAAAATCAATTTATATTGCCGCAGCCGGAGATTTTTCCGTCATTTGTATGAAATTTTTTTTCAAGAATTTGACATATGGAAAAAGCAGTTCTGATCACTATCGGTGACGAAATCCTTTCTGGAAATACGATAGATACCAATTCTAATTTTATTGCCTCCGAACTGAAAAATATCGGGATAAAAGTTGTACAGATTTTTACAATTTCAGATGAAATAGAAACAATTAAAAATACGTTAAGCTCAGCTTTTGAATTAGGAGATCTGGTGATAACAACGGGAGGATTAGGTCCCACCAGAGATGATAAAACAAAAAAAGCACTTGCCGAGTTTTTCAATGACGAAATTTCTTTAGATGAGGTTACTTTTAATCATCTTAAAGGATATATGGAAAGACGTGGGCGTGCAGATATTTTAGAAAGAAATAAAGAACAGGCTTTTGTACCTACGAAATCTATTGTTTTTCAAAATCATTTTGGCACAGCACCTTGCATGATGATGGAGCTGGACGGAAAATTATCGTACAGTCTTCCCGGAGTTCCTTACGAAGTAAAACCATTGATTAAAGATCAGATTATCCCTTATTTGCAGGGAAGATTCAACCTTCATTATATTCATAGCAGAATTGTTTCCGTGGTAGGAATTCCTGAAAGTATTCTTGCAGATACTATTGAAGATTGGGAGCTTGCCTTACCTCAAAATATTTCGTTATCATATCTTCCTGTGGGAACAAGAGTAAAGTTGAGATTAACAGCTTCCGGAGATCATGAAGATAGTTTGAAACAACAGACAGAGGACGAAATTCAAAAATTACTTCCTTTGATCAAAGATCATGTGATTGCCGTTTCTGAAGACAAAATAGAAAATATTCTTGCGGAGATATTGAAAGATAGAAGATTAACGATTTCAACGGCAGAAAGTTGTACAGGCGGAGAGCTTGCAAAGATGATCACTTCTGTTTCCGGCAGTTCAAAATACTTTCTTGGAGGAATGGTTGCTTATGCTACAGAAAAAAAGGTTAAAATTTTAAATGTATCCCAAGAAACGGTAGATCAGTATACTGTAGTGAGTGAACAGGTAGCTCAGGAAATGGCGAAAGGATGTCAGAATTTATTTGAAACCAATATTTCACTTTCTACTACCGGAGTAGCAGGTCCCGGAAAAGGAGAAGACGGTAAAGATGTAGGAACCGTTTTTTATACCATAAGAATCAATGATCAGGAAGTAACTTCGAAATTATATATGCCGCATCTGGAAAGACTTGATTTTATGAATTTTGTATCCCAGAAGGTGATTCAGGATCTTGTGGGACTTCTTGTTAACCAGTAATATAAGGTTTGTTTTTTTAATTTTTTTTTAATTTTAATTATAGAGTTTTTCATACTTTTTGAGATGGATTCCATAAAGTTCATTAACGTGGAAAACTCTAGACAAATATTTCAGACCAATAATAAGAAACGCTGGAAAAGCGTACAATGGGGAAGTCGTGTTTTTATATTCATCATGGCAATCCTTCTTTTAGCTTTGGGGCTGATGATGATTCTTGATAAAAATCCGAGAATCCCTTTTAAAGAAGATTATAAAGCAATCATTACAGCAAATAAACCTTATCTTCAGGAGAATAAAATATCCAAAGAATATCAAGGCTTCAGAAGCTTTATTTCTGAAAAATCCATCCATACTAATCTTGCCAAAGTTGAAAAAGCAAGAGCCGAAAGATATAAAAATCAAAACCGGAATTGGGCTCAGTTTCCAGGGGGGATTCGTTCGGCTTTTTATGTAGCGTGGGATCCTCAATCTCTGATGTCCCTGAAACGAAATATCAGACATGTAAACTTAGTTTTTCCGGAATGGTTTTTCCTTGATCCTAAAACCGGAGATCTGAAAACCAATGTAGATCCTGAAGGCTACAAAATCATTAAGAGAACCGGAGTGGCAGCTATGCCGATTCTTAGTAATAACTCTAATCAGGAGTTCCGTTCTGAAGGATTGATAAAAGTATTGAATGATCCTCAGAAAAGAACAGCACTGATCCAAAAAATTACCCAGCAATGTAAAAAGTATCATTTCAAAGGAATTAATATTGATTTTGAGGATATGAACCTGAATTCTGATGAAAATCTGGTGGCTTTTATGAAAGAGCTTTCAGAGACTTTTAAACAGAATCAGTTATTGGTTACCATGGATATTATGACGGATAATGATGATTATAATATTCCAAGATTAGATCCATATGTAGATTACTTTGTACTGATGGCTTATGATGAATATTCAGCTGGAAGTGATGCAGGACCGGTTTCGTCACAAAAATGGATTGAAGCTCAAACAGGTAAAATCATTAAACAAACTTCACCACAAAAGATTATTCTAGGATTGGGAGCTTATGGGTATGACTGGAGTTCCAATAAGGATGACAATACTTCTGTGACTTATATGCAGGCAATTACAAAAGCAAGTGCGAGTAAAGCCGTTATCGATTTCAATGACAATACTTTTAACCTAAACTACTCTTACACGGATTCCAATAAGAATAACCATACCGTATTTTTCAATGATGCTGCATCTATTTTTAATACCATGCGGTTTTCATCAGAATATCCATTGGCAGGAACGGCGCTTTGGAGATTAGGAAGTGAAGACAGCAGAGTCTGGAATTTTTATGATAAAGATCTTACGTTTGCCGGACTGTCTAAACTAAACTTGAAAACATTGGAAAATGTAAAGGGACAGACTATGGTAGATTATATCGGAGACGGTGAAGTATTGGATGTTCTGAATACCCCTCATGACGGTAAAATAGCCGTAGAAATTGATCCTAAAGAGAAAATTATCACAGACGAAAACTATATTACTTACCCAAGTTCTTATGAAGTAAAAAAATATGGGAGTGCTCCTCAAAAAGAATTGGTATTGACATTTGATGACGGTCCTGATGAAACGTATACCCCTCAGGTACTTGATATACTTTCAAAATACCATGTTCCGGCAGCCTTTTTTCTGGTAGGGTTGAATGCAGAAAAGAACCTTCCGCTTGTTAAAAGAATTTATCGGGAAGGGCATGAAATAGGAAATCACACTTTTACCCATGAAAATGTAGCGAAAGTAAGCCCCGAAAGAGCTCTTCTTGAAATGAAATTAACAAGACTTCTGATAGAATGTATAACAGGTCACAGTACGATTCTGTTCAGAGCTCCTTATAATGCAGATTCTGAACCTACAACTTCTGAGGAAATTATTCCAGTAGCATTGGCAAGACAGCAAAACTATCTGGATATCGGAGAAAATATTGATCCGGAAGACTGGCAGCCGGGAATAAAAGCCGATGAAATTGTAAAACGTGTATTAGCCGGAATCAAACAGCAAAGAGGAAATATCATTCTTCTTCACGACGCAGGAGGAGATACGAGAGAAGAAACGGTAAAAGCATTGAAAATTTTAATTCCAACCCTTCAGAAACAAGGATATCATTTTACAAATCTTACCAATATTCTTCATAAAAATAGAAATGAACTGATGCCTGAAGTTCCTAAAACCAGAGCTTATTATATCATGCAGCTGAATTTAGTATTAGCAACGGCTATTTATGGATTGAGTCACTTTTTGGTGGCGCTGTTTACCATATTTATTATTTTGGGATTGATAAGACTAATGTTAATGGCATATTGGGCATTTAAAGAAAGAAAAAAAGAGAAAAAACTTGGTGAATTTCCCGTTTTGGAGGCTTATCCTAAAGTTTCCATCATTGTTCCGGCTTATAATGAAGAAGTGAATATTGTATCTTCACTACAAAACTTATTAAAACAAACTTACCCGAATTTCAATATCATTATGATAGATGACGGAAGTAAAGATTCAACCTTTGAAAAGGCTAAAGATGCATTCCCGGATCACGAAAAACTGAAAATATTTACTAAAACAAATGGTGGAAAAGCAACGGCATTGAATTTTGGAATTGCACAAACCGATGCCGAATATGTAGTCTGTATAGATGCCGATACAAAATTACAACAGGATGCTGTGAAATATCTGATCGCAAGATTCCTGAATTCAAGTCCGAAGGAGAAAATAGCAGCTGTTGCCGGAAATGTAAAAGTAGGAAATACAGTGAATTGGTTGACCAGATGGCAGGCAATTGAATATACAACAAGCCAGAATTTTGACAGATTAGCCTATGCGAATATCAATGCAATTACTGTAATTCCCGGAGCAATCGGAGCGTTCAAAAGATCAGTAGTTCTTGATGTAAAAGGGTATTCCTCCGATACATTGGCTGAAGACTGTGATATTACGGTGAAAATTTTAAAAGCCGGATATACAGTGGCAAATGAAAACAGAGCCATAGCAGTTACAGAAGCTCCAGAAAGCGTGAAACAGTTTCTAAAACAACGTTTCCGCTGGACATATGGAATTATGCAGATGTTCTGGAAACAAAAACAGACCTTCCTTAATCCTAAATATAAAGGACTTGGACTTTGGGCAATGCCGAATATCTTATTGTTTCAATATATCATTCCGTTTTTCTCGCCATTGGCAGACGTGATAATGTTCTTTGGAATTTTATCAGGAAATGGAAGCAAAATATTCGGATATTATCTGATCTTCCTTTTGGTAGATGCTTCTTTAGCATTGATTGCATTTATTATGCAAAGAGAAAAGTTAACCAATCTTCTGTATATTATTCCGCAAAGATTCGGGTATAGATGGCTGATGTATATTGTATTATTTAAAAGTTTAAGAAAAGCACTGAAAGGCGAAATGCAATCCTGGGGATTCCTGAAACGTACAGGAAATGTAAAAGAGATTGCGACTTCTTAATATTTATTTAAATTTGTTTCACTTAAAAAGTAACAAATAAGAAATAAATCATACATATTGTATAAATTGTTATCATAATGAAAAAATTAACGCTTTCTTTGTTCTTAATAGCAGGGATCTGCTCTCAAAATACAGTGAGTGCACAAGCTAAAACTGCGAAAGTAGCAGCAGTAAACAATACAGATAAAGGTTTAGACCTTAGCTTAATGGACACTTCGGTACGTCCACAGGATGATTTTTATAACTATGTGAGTGGAACTTGGATGAAAACGGCTAAAATCCCATCTGACAAACCGACTTGGGGAAGTTTCAACAAACTTGGTGAGGATACGGATAACAATTCCATGACTATCTTAAACTCTCTTTTAAAAGATAAATTTGCAGACGGAAGTGAGGGTAAAAAGATCCAGGATCTATACGCTTCTTATATGAATATGCAGAAGAGAAATGCAGACGGAATCAAACCTATTCAGGAAAATCTGAATAAAATTGATGCGATCAAAAATATGGCTGATCTTCAGAATTATCTGATCTCTGTAACGAAGGAAGGCGAAAATGTTTTCTACGGATGGGGAGTATATGCAGACCTGAAGAATTCTAACATGAATGCTGTTTATTTAGGTGAAGCTTCTCTTGGTTTAGGAAGAGATTATTACCAAAAAGTAAACGAAAAAAATACAGAAGCTATTGCTGAATATCAAAAATATGTAGCTTCAATGTTAACAGAATTAGGCTATAAAAATGCAGATGCAGCAGCAAAAGGTATTGTTGAATATGAAAAAAGCATTGCAAAAACATATTTGACAAACGAACAAAGCCGCGATAATACTCTTCAGTATAACCCTCAGACAATGGCTGAGCTTTCAGCATTGGTAAAAGGAGCAGATATTCCTGCTTACCTTAAAAAAGTAGGGGTAAATACAGATAAAATTATCATCGGCGAACTAGGATACTATAAAAACTTCGATAAGCTGGTAAACGCTCAGAATCTTCCTGTGATTAAGGATTATCTGAAGTTCCACATGATCAATGGAAGCGCTTCTTACCTAAGTGAAAAATTAGGAGATATGAAGTTTAACTTCTTTGGGAAATACCTAAGAGGTCAGCAAGAACAAAGAGCTCTTAACAAGAGAGGTTTTGAATTAATCAACAGAAACTTAGGAGAAGCATTTGGTAAACTATATGTTGAGAAATATTTCCCTGCTGAAGCAAAAGCTCAGATGGTTGAATTGATCGATTACCTAAAGAAAAGTTTTGCTGTTCACATCAACAATCTGGCTTGGATGTCTTCTACAACTAAGGAAAAAGCAATGCAGAAATTGAACAAATTCACTGTAAAAGTTGCTTATCCGGACAAATGGAAAGACTATTCAAAATTAGAGATCATTCCTGAAGCTAAAGGTGGTACTTTGTATCAAAACCTTCAGAACATCGGAGAATGGCAATATAACAAAGACTTAGCTAAAATCGGAAAGCCGGTTGACAAAACAGAATGGGGAATGACTCCACAAACTGTAAATGCTTACTATAACCCGGTATATAACGAAATCGTTTTCCCTGCAGCTATCCTTCAGCCGCCTTTCTTCAATCCTAAAGCTGATGCAGCTGTAAACTTCGGAGGTATCGGTGCTGTTATCGGTCACGAAATGAGCCACGGATTTGATGATTCAGGAGCTCAGTTTGATGCTGAAGGTAACCTTGTAGACTGGTGGACTCCGGAAGATAAGGCTAACTTTGAAAAAGCAACAAAAGCTCTTGCTGCTCAATATGACAAATATGAGCCGGTAAAAGGAACATTTGTAAACGGAACATTCACAAACGGTGAAAATATCGCTGACTTAGGAGGGGTGAATATCGCTTATGATGCACTTCAAATGTATCTTAAAGACAAAGGAAACCCAGGAAAAATCAGTGGATTCACTCAGGATCAGAGATTCTTCTTAAGCTGGGCAACTGTTTGGAGAACTTTATCAAGTGAAAAATATATGATCAACCAAGTGAAGACAGACCCGCACTCTCCGGGTTATTTCAGAAGCTTTGGTCCATTAATCAACGTTGATGCCTTCTACAAAGCATTTGATGTGAAAAAAGGAGACAAATTATACAAAGCTCCAGAGGATAGAATTAAAATCTGGTAATATATACAAACCGTTCAGTAATGAACGGTTTTTTGTTTTTTGGAATGTTATAAAGCAACAAGTTATATTCATTATAAAACGTGATGTTTATATGCATTTGTATTTCATAATATCCATTAAATAATTATATCTAATACATATTATTAAAGTTCGTATATTTGATAAGTTTGTGTAAAATCAAAAATTATCTTCAATGAAAAAGCTAAATATTGGAATACTTGCCTTTTCAGGTATCGTATTATTAAATTCATGTGGTGCAGCAAAAACTGCAGGGACAGAGACAAAAACAGAGGCTAAAGCAACCGTTGCTACGCCGGTAAAAGAAGAAGTGAAAGAAGAGGGAATTAATTTATCTTATATGGATACAAATGTCCGCCCACAGGATGACTTTTTTAGCTATGTGAACGGAAACTGGGTGAAAACCACTCAAATCCCTTCTGATAAAGCAAATTGGGGTTCATTCAATGCCTTAAGAGAAAATGTGGATGATGCTTCATTAGATATTTTAAACAAAATCCTTACAGAAACATATCCGGCAGGTTCAGAAGGACAGAAGATTCAGAATCTTTATGCCTCTTTTATGGATACTGCAAAAAGAAATGCAGACGGATTAGCACCCATTAAAGGAGACTTGGCAAAAATTGATGCCATTAAAAACCTGAATGATCTTCAGAAATATCTTTTAGAAGCTACAAAATTAGGAGATAACTCGTTCTACGGATGGAGAGCCGGTGCAGATATGAAGAATTCTAAAATGAATGCTGTATATCTTGGAGGTCCGGATCTTGGCTTAGGAAGAGATTACTATCAGAAAGTAAACGAAGCCAACACTAAAACATTAGGACAATATCAGTCTTATATCGGAAAATTATTCGGAGTTTTAGGATATAAAAACTCTACTCAGGCAGCGCAGAATGTAGTAGATTTTGAAAAACAACTGGCAAATTATCTATTGACATTAGAACAAAACAGAGACGCCAATTTAAGATATAACCCTAAAAACGTTTCTGAACTTTCAGGGTTAGTGAAAAACGTTGACCTTGCCAAATATCTTAAAGATGCAGGCGTAAATACAGATAGAGTGATCATTGGCGAACTGAAGTACTACCAGAACATGGATCAGTTCATGACGCAGAAAAATCTACCTTTATTAAAAGATTATCTGAAATATCATTTAATTAACGGTAATGCAAGCAACCTTGATGAAAATCTAGAGCAGATCAGATTTGATTTCTATGCTAAAGAATTACAGGGACAAAAGGAACAACGTCCAATGAACAAAAGAGGTTTAACTCTTGTAAATGGTGTTCTGGGAGAAGCATTCGGAAAATTGTATGTAGACAAATACTTTACTCCTGAAGCAAAACAGCAGATGGAAACTTACATCGATTACCTTTTAAAATCATTCAAATCCCATATTGCCAATATAGACTGGATGTCTCCTGATACCAAAGTAAAAGCTCAGGAAAAACTATCCAAGTTTACCGTAAAAATTGCATATCCTGATAAATGGAAAGATTATTCTCAATTGAAAGTAGAGTCTCCAAAACAAGGAGCTTCATTATATTCTAACCTGCAAAATGTAGCAGCTTGGCAATATCAGAGAAGTTTAGATAAAGTAGGGAAGCCGGTAGATAAAACAGAGTGGGGAATGTCGCCGCAAACAGTAAATGCTTACTATAGCGGATCAAATAACGAGATCGTTTTCCCTGCTGCAATTCTTCAGCCTCCTTTCTATAATCCTAAAGCTGATGCAGCTGTAAACTTTGGTGGAATCGGGGCAGTAATTGGTCACGAGATCTCTCACGGTTTTGATGACAGCGGATCACGTTTTGACGGTGATGGAAACCTGAATAACTGGTGGACGGAAGCTGATCGTAAAAACTTTGATGCAAAAGTAGGACAATTAGCCGCTCAATATAGCGCTTATGAACCAGTAAAAGGAAGCTTTGTAAACGGTAAATTTACAAGTGGAGAAAATATTGGAGACTTAGGTGGAGTAGCTGTTGCTTACGATGCCCTTCAGATGTATCTTAAAGATAAAGGAAACCCTGGGAAGATCAGTGGATTTACTCAGGATCAAAGATTCTTTATGAGCTGGGCTACCGTTTGGAGAACAAAAGCTACCAATGAATATATGATCAATCAGGTGAAAACAGATCCACACTCTCCGGGAATGTTCAGAGCTTTCGGTCCGTTGGTAAACCAGGATTCGTTCATTAAAGCATTTGATATTAAGCCGGGAGATAAAATGTATAAGGCTCCTGAAGACAGAATAAAAATTTGGTAAGACTACCAAAAAATTGTTAGAAAAGAAAGAATCCGTCTCATTCAATGTGGGACGGATTCTCTTTTTAATATGCCTTCTTATAATTCCGGATCACAAACTTTATTCCGGTTTCTATAATATCACCCATGGTTTTACAATACTTGAAATTCACATCATACGTAAGTTTCTGCAAAGCCGTTTTAAGCTCTGTAACATTGGCTTCAGGGGCAATGTCTTCCTTTTTCATAATAGAAATAAGCTCATCAAATCTGCTTTTGCTGCTAGTCACTCTTTTGACGATTTGTGAACGCACTTCCTTCCGATACTGTTCTATAGAATTAGGTTTCAGTTTTTCCAGTACCATATTCACCATTGTGTTATTTTCTTTAAAATACTGAGGGAGATAAACCTTTAGATTACCTTCATAGCTTTGCTGGTCAAAATCGATAGGGCGAATCCTGTAAATTACCTGATCAAAATCGTGTATTGGAATAATAACATAATTATAAGAACGCATGTCACCCAGCAGCCCAATAAGGCAACGCTCATTGAATTTTACAAATTCCTTGGAAATCTGGGCTTTTTCCAGTTCTGTACAGTTGAACAGATGTTTTTGAATAAATACATCTCCGGGAATTCCCAAAATGTGTTCCTCTATCAAAGTATTTTTGTAAATCAGAAAATTGATGCGGTTGGGAGATAGTAAATCTTCAAGTTCAAGCCCGTATATGCGGGAAGCATCCGCTTGCTTAATATAAAAATTAGTATAATTATCGTTGAGAATATTTCTTACCCGAATTCGAAAAGGTTTAGAATTTCCAAAGGTACAAAAGTCAATCGTATCTACTTTCAGATAAGGTAAAGTAGCCTCATCTCCGTCGGAATGAAGAAGAGTATAGATTTTATTCAAATTGGCTTCTATTTCTTTAAACTCAAATTCAGGATACATTACTCCCAGCCATAAAGTGTCTTTGCCGTCCTTATCCAGAATATTCACACTATCACTGAATCTTAGCAGATCCTCATAAAGAAACTGAATCTTTGTCGTTCTGTTATGCTTTTCCAAATACTGCTGCAATGTTTCCGAAACAGGATATATGGGTTTTCTAAACGCAATCTTTACATCTTTCATTACTCTGTTTACTTTATTTAAATATAAAAAATATTTTTTCTTTGTGTCAGTGGAATTCTTATTTTAACAATTGTTTATAAATGCAAAATTCAACAGGATTTTATTTTATCTTACAATGGTTTGTTTTTATTTATTTTTTCATAGCTTAGTGATATTGTAAATGCGTGATTTTATGTTAAATAAGTATAGGTGAATTTAAATAATTCAATAAAAATCTTGACAAAATTTTGTATGTTACAGTTTTTTTTTAAATTTAAACTTTGGATTAGTAATTTAACTGAGTAGTCTGTAAATTGCTCAAAGACAGATCCAAATCAAAATATTAAATCTCAAAATAATAATAATATGGCAATGTTTAATTATGGTGTTGGCGGAAACGAGGTAAAAGTAGACGCTAATGAAGCTATTCAGGAAATACAGGAAAATAAATCACTGATAGTAAGCCAGCTTACAACAGAAGAATCTTATACCCCTGAAATTGTAACAGGATTAAAAACTGTGGAAGACGTTTTCAAACATTTTCAACCTTCTGTGTCGGTACAGCATGAAACAGAAGACGGAGGAATGGTAGAAGAAGAATTCCGTTTTCAAAATCTTGGAGACTTTACTCCTAAAAACCTTACTCAAAAATCAGACTATCTGCAGCAATTGAGCGTGGAACAGGAGCAGTACAACAAAATTGTACGTCAGTTGAAAACAAATAAAATTCTACGCAATATGTTGGAGAACGATCAGACCAGAGCTGCGTTCATTGAGGTATTGAAAGATGTAGCACAAGAACTTGAAAAATAATTAAAGACTTACATTAAATCATGGATAGCAAATTACAGGCGCAAGAAAGCCAGCAGCAGGGACAACAGCAGCACGCTGGACAACCGAAAGGGAATCCACTTGCAGAGCTCAATAAAATGGGAGGTTTCGGCTTTGTTGAATCCGTTGTAGACGGAATCGCCAATATGAACCCAACGAGAAAAGCAAGGAAAGAAATTTTCCTTAACGATAGCAATAAATCAGACGAAAGAAAAGAGCTTCTTCAAAAAATTAACCTTTGGGTAAGCCTTTTAGAAGGAAGTGAATCTGCTGATAAAATGGCTGATACGTGCAAAAACAAAGCACAACAGGCTGATCAGAATTTAAAGAAAAACTTAAAAAATACACTTGATGCAGTTCGTCTGTTGGAAACCAACTATAGAACTGTAGCTCAATTCTACAAAAATACAGAATTGGATAAAGTGGACAACGTAAGTATCGTAAACGCAAGTATCGATCAGGTTTCAGACCTTGATAATCCTTTGTTTATTGATGCAATCTCAGAAGAATTCAAAAACTACTACGACCGTTTAGACCTTAGAGATAACTATTCAATCCTTGCTATCCCTGGATATTTAGGATCAAATAAAGTGATCGAAAAATGGGCGAAAATCTGTAACGAAAACAAAGTAATGATGGTTACAGACTTCGCAAACCTGGATAAACCGGATGACGTTGTAGACTTATTCCATTCTGCTAATCTTACAGGAGGTGAACTTCACAGAAGTAACGTTATTATGACGTGTAACTGGCTTGTAGGACGTGGAAAAGCAGAAGAAGTAGGTGAAGAAGAAAACGTAGAACTTCCACCTTCCACTTCATTAGCCGGAAAAATCCACAAGACTTTAATGTCTCAGGTTGCAGCTGGTAAAAAACATGGTAATATCAACGAAGTAGACGCTGTAAAATTCGAATTGAAGAAAAGTGAAATTTCTCAGTTAGAAAAAATGGGTCTGGTACCAATGGTAAATGAATACGGAAAAATTATGGCTTTCTCTGCGAAGACATTATTTACAGGAGACAATATTGGTCTTCAGACGTATTCAGTAGTTCGTGTATTCGATTATGTAACTAAAGTATTACTTGACTTCCTGAACAGAAGAGCTTTTGAAAACTGGAATGCTAAAAACGAAGATGATTTGAGAAGACAAATTGTAACGTTCCTTGACAATATCAAAGGACCGGACAAGTTGATCGAAAAATTCAAGATCGTTCGTTTCGAACAGGATAGAGTAAACAAAGACAGAGTATGGCTTGATATCCGTATGACACCTTATTTCCCTACAAAAAGTTTCGTTATCAAACTTGACGGACACAAAGGAGATGATGGTAACGAATGGGATGCAGAATACGCTCAGGAATAAAAAACCTTATTTTAAAATAACAAAAACCGATGCAATTTTACATCGGTTTTTTTCTACCAATATCTATGAAAATTAATATGAATAAAAGACTTATCATTGGTTTGCCAGTTTTATTGATGATACTTCTGGTAAGTTGTGAGAAAAAATACCAAAGCCCGGGACAATACGAAGAAGACCTCTTTGCAGACGAACGCCAAGAAGGGAAAGCTTATATTATGAATGAAGAAGAATGCTTCGATGCCAGTGAACTGGTTATTGCAAGTTCAGAAGTAAAATTAGCCGATAGTTCCAAACGCGGAAAACCTTTCTTTATCTATAAAGTAAGATCAGGCAGAGTATTGAAGAGCATAAGAGACTCTGTTATAGACTATCCAATCGAATTTTTGTCAACATACAAACTGAAATTAAATAATAATAATAATAATAATAATGACTCCATGTATGTTTACATGAAAGCTTTGCAAGGCTACAAGTTAATTGCAAAAGACAGAGATCTTAGATATCAGTGGTTGAGAGGAGGCTCAGTATATCCTGTGAAAAAAAAGTAAAATAAACCTATCTTTGCATTCTCAAAATAATATCCGGGAACAGATATATGATCTTTCCTGGGTTAAATAGATTGGTTTTTGGAAAAAAATAGTACAGCCTCAGATTTTCAGCATATAGGAAACAGGCTTTTGGAGTGGTATAAAAATAATGCGAGAGATCTGCCTTTCAGACAGACAAAAGATCCTTATAAAATCTGGATTTGTGAAATTGTATTTCAACAGACCAGAATCAATCAGGGATTGAATCATTACAACAATTTTATTGCAAGATTTCCGGATGTAAGAACTTTGGCAGAAGCTGAGGAAAATGAAGTTCTGCTGTATTGGAAAGGACTGGGCTATTATTCAAGGGCAATCAATATTCATAAGGCGGCACAGCAGATTATGAATGATTATCAGGGAATTTTTCCTGCTCAATATGATGAGATTCTGAAATTAAAAGGAGTAGGAAAGTATACAGCTGCTGCAGTTTCCAGTATCTGTTTCGATGGAAAAATGCCTGCTGTTGACGGAAATTTTTACCGTGTTCTGAGCCGTTTTTTTGCCGATGATTTTGATATTTCAAATTCAAGAGCGTTTACTTACTTTTCAGAATTGGCAACTTTGGTAATGCCTGAAAATGTAGGAGATTTCAATCAGGCAATGATGGACATCGGTTCCGAGATCTGTAAACCTAAAAATCCTTTGTGTGTAGAATGTCCGATCAATCATGAATGTCTTGCATTTTCACTAAATAAAACTTCAGAATTTCCTGTAAAAACAAAAAAAGTAAAGGCGGAAGACCTTGCTTTAACCTATTATTTTGTTCATCGAAACGGACAATTTTTGATCAGACAGAGAAAAGATGATTTTATCTGGAAGAAATTATTTGAATTTCCGGAGACTATCCCTGTAGAAATGGAGAAATTTATTACCAGTTCAAAAATAGTTTCTCATAAATTGACACACAAGAACTTAAGTATTGAAATATTTAACGTAAATATGACTTCTGAGCAATTATGGAGTAACTTTATCGCTGAAAATGAGTACCTGATTACAGACGTTCAGGGTTCCCATGAAAAATCCTTTCCAAAGCCTTTGGAAAATTACATTCAAAACTCATTGAAAGACTGAAATTTGTCTTCCGAAATCTAAAATCTAATTTGTACTTTTGCAAAATGATAAAAAAAGTCATTTTTATTTTTGTATCACTGCTTTTAATTTCATGTGGAAAAGATCCGATCCCGAAACCATACGGAGAATTGCGTCTTGAATATCCTGCACCGAAATATCAAAAGTTTGAAAGCAATTGCGCTTATACATTCGAATATTCAAATTTTGCGAACATCACAGCAGCTAAAAGACCTTGCTGGTATTATTTGAACTACCCCGAAATGAAAGCAAAGGTTTTCGTTACTTATTATCCGATACAGAATGACTTTGCTGAACATATCAAGGAAGCTGAAAAAATGGTATACGAACACACCATTAAAGCCAGTGCCATAGATACAAAATCCTTTGAATATCCTGAAAAAAAGGTATACGGAAACTTCTATGAACTGAAAGGACAGACTGCTTCCAATCTTCAATTTTACATTACAGACAGTACGAAACATTTCGTGACTGCTTATTTATACTTTAATACGAGACCGAAACCGGACTCTCTGGCTCCTGCAGTAAATTATATCAAAAATGATATGAAACACCTGCTGGATTCTTTTGAATGGAAAAAATAATTACTTTTTAATATACATTGAAAAATATATGAAACTTTTAGTTGTAGGAAGTGTTGCATTTGATGCAATTGAAACACCATTTGGTAAAACGGATAAGATTTTGGGCGGAGCTGCCACTTATATTGGGATCACTTCATCTATTTTAGGCGTTAAATCCGGTATTGTTTCTGTAGTAGGAGGAGACTTTCCACAGGAACACCTTGATATGTTTACAGACAGAGAAGTAAATATCGAAGGAATTGAAATCGTAAAAGAAGGAAAAACTTTCTTCTGGTCAGGAAAATATCACAACGATTTAAATACAAGAGATACTTTAGCTACAGAAGTAAATGTGTTGGAGAACTTTGATCCGAAAATCCCGGATTCAATGCAGGATGCCGAAATTTTATTACTTGGAAACCTACACCCTGGAGTTCAGTTATCAGTACTTGAAAAAATGAACAACCGTCCTAAGCTTGTAATTCTTGATACGATGAACTTCTGGATGGATTGTGCATTGGATATCTTAATGGATATGATTGCTAAAACAGATGTAATTACCATCAACGATGAGGAGGCAAGACAACTTTCAGGAGAATATTCTTTAGTAAAAGCAGCTAAAAAGATCCACACTATGGGTCCTGAGTATGTGATCATCAAGAAAGGAGAACACGGAGCTTTACTTTTCCATGATAATAAAGTATTTGCTATCCCGGCACTTCCGTTAGAAGAGGTTTTTGACCCGACTGGAGCTGGAGATACTTTTGCAGGAGGTTTTGCAGCTTATCTTGCTAAAAAAGGAAAATTCGATTTCGATACAATGAAGTCTGCATTGATCGTAGGATCTGCAATGGCATCATTCACTGTAGAAAAATTCGGAACAGAAAGAATTCAGGAAGTAGAAGAGTCTGATATGTTCAGCAGATTGAGACAATTCAAAGAATTAACGACATTTGATGTTGAACTACAGTAAATAAATCTTTTTAAGAAATATTTATAATAAAAAATTGAGTGAAATTCGTTAAGAATTCTAAATTTGCAACTTGTTAAAATAGTAAAATGACAAATAAACTAAAAATCACTTATCTTCTAGGGATTTTCATCATGAT
This sequence comes from Chryseobacterium artocarpi, assembly GCF_001684975.1. Classification (GTDB taxonomy): domain Bacteria; phylum Bacteroidota; class Bacteroidia; order Flavobacteriales; family Weeksellaceae; genus Chryseobacterium; species Chryseobacterium artocarpi. The sequence continues at coordinate 126,029 of NZ_MAYH01000012.1, forward strand.
TTTTTCTTCTAATATGATGAATGCCCAGCTAAAACCAGGAGATTTAGTGGATGGTATTGCTGCTGTTATCGGAGATGAGATTGTTTTGGAATCTGATGTTATTGAGCAGATGAATTATGGAAAACAACAGGGAGCTGCTAATACAGACAAATGTGAATTCCTTGAAAACCTGATCAGCAATAAACTTCTTGTATACGAAGCAAAAAAGGATACGCTGATTGAGAATCGTTCCGCAGCAATCAAAGAACAAGCTAATGCAAAATATCGTCAGATGCTTTCTCAGTTCCCTGATGAAAAAACAATGCTTGCCGCTTATAAGTTCAGAAATGCTTATGAATTGAAAAATGCTATCGAGAAAATCGATACAGATCAATATTATGGGCAGGCAAAATATCAGAGAGTTACTGAAAAAGCTGACGTAACACCGAATGAGGTGACTGACTTCTACAATATGTATAAGATGCAGTTGCCACAGATCAAAGATGAGGTTACTCTATCTCAGATTATGATCTATCCTTCGCTTACAGAAGCTCACAAGCAAGATCTTATCAACAGATTAAAAAAGATCAAGCAAGATATCCTTGCAGGTGAAACTTTTGAAAGCCAGGCGAGAATTTACTCTGAAGATGAAGGTTCTGCTTCTAACGGCGGATTATATAAAAACATCAACAAAGGAGCGATGGTAAAACCATTTGAAGCTGCTGCATTAAACCTTCAGGAAAACGAAATTTCGGATCCTATTGAGTCTGAATTTGGTTACCACATTATTCAGTTACTGAAGAGATCAGGAAAAGTGTATGATGCAAGACACATTCTTTTGAAGGGAACACCTACAGATGAAGAACTTAAAACTGCAAAAGCAAAACTTGACAGTATCAGAGGGCTTATCATTGATGGTAAAATTTCATTCAAAGATGCAGCATTCAAGTTTTCTGATGATAAAAAAACTAAGTTCAATGCAGGGATCATTCCTGGTGCAGACGGTTCTGATAAAATCGAAAGAGAAAGTATTCCTGGGACAATCAGCTACGAATTGGCGGGATTGAATAAAGGAGATATCACTACTGCATTTGAAGATGATGAAAACAGAAGAAAAGCAGTTAAGATCATCAAACTTGAAGATGTGATCCCGGCTCACCAGATTACATTGGAAACAGATTTCAGCCGAATCAAGCAGATGGCGCTGAACAAAAAGAAAAACGAAATGGTTGAGAAGTTTGTAAACTCTAAGTTACCTACAACCTTTATTTCTATTGATGGACGCTACGATAGTTGTAGTTTTAAAGCCAACTGGAAAAAAGAATCAATCAAAAAATAAGATTAAAACCTTCAGAACTTCTGAAGGTTTTTTTATATCCGAAACTCAGCAAAAGAGAGATATTATACACATTCTTGGAAATGATATCAATATCAAGTCGTCTTGCTATTGAAAATCTGTGTTAGTTTTATTCTTAAAATTTCTATCAATTTTCAGATATTTCAAGCCGAAATTATTCCCGTAAAACCTTTGTTTTTAGTATTTTTACGCATGAGCAATTTTATAGATTTCAATTCAGCAAAAAAACTTCATGATATGCAGGTTAACGAAAATAGAATTTCAGGGCTTTTTAATATAAAATATCCAATCATTCAGGCTGGGATGATCTGGCATTCCGGATGGAGACTTGCTTCTGCTGTTTCCAATTGTGGTGGATTAGGATTAATAGGAGCAGGAAGTATGTATCCTGACATCTTAAGAGAAAATATTCAAAAGTGTAAGCAGGCAACAGATAAGCCTTTTGGGGTGAATGTACCTATGCTTTACCCGAATCTTGAAGAAATTATTCAGATCATTTTAGAAGAAGGAGTAAAAATAGTATTTACTTCAGCTGGAAACCCAAAAACCTATACAGAAACCTTACAAAAAGAAGGGTTAAAGGTTGCTCACGTGGTGTCTTCTACCAAATTTGCTGTAAAATGCGAAGAAGCAGGTGTAGATGCAGTGGTGGCAGAAGGTTTTGAAGCAGGAGGACATAACGGAAGAGATGAAACAACAACATTCTGCCTGATCCCAAATGTGAAAAATCATATCTCAAAACCATTAATTGCAGCAGGTGGAATTGCTTTAGGTTCCCAGATGAAAGCTGCTATTATTCTTGGTGCAGATGGAGTACAGATCGGTTCTCGTTTTGCTGCTACAACCGAAGCCAGTGCACATGATAACTGGAAAAAGAAAATCACAGAACTTCAGGAAGGAGATACTCACCTTACTCTAAAAGAATTGGCGCCTGTAAGAATGGTTAAAAATAAATTCTTTAATGAGCTTGAAGAAATATATCAGGGAGGAAGAAATAAAGAAGCTTTAATCGCCTCCTTGGGAAGAGCCAGAGCCAAAAAAGGAATGTTTGAAGGCGATATGGAAGATGGAGAATTAGAAATAGGGCAGGTTTCTGCTTTAATCAATGATATTCTTCCGGTTGAAACTGTTTTTAATCAACTTTTAAAAGAATTTGAAGAGACTAAGATCCCCAAATTTTAATATAATTTTATTCAATGGAAGGTAGAATAATTGATGTAAAGGACAAAAAATTATACATAGAATATAACAATTCATTTGAAGATAAACCAACAATCGTTTTTCTGCATGATTCACTTGGTTCGGTACAACTTTGGAGGGATTTTCCGGCTAAGTTAGCTGCTGCTACAGAATGTAATGTACTTGCTTATGATCGTTTAGGATATGGGAAATCATTTCCGATGCCTACCCATGTAAGACCGGTTAATTATATGGAACTGGAAGCCGATCTTCTGAATGATCTTTTAACTGAATTAAATATTACAAACGCTATTTTATTCGGACATAGTGATGGCGGAACAATAGCATTGATTGCTGCTGCAAAATATCCCAAAAGAATAAAAGCAGTTATCTGTGAAGCAGGGCATATTTTTGTAGAAGATATAACCTTAAAAGGTGTTTATGATGCCTGGGAAGCCTATAAAACAACCAACCTGCCGGAACGTCTTCAGAAGTATCATGGTGATAAGGTTGAAATGTTGTTCAAAGCATGGACAGAAACATGGACACGAGATGATTACAGAACCTGGAACATTGAATACCTTTTAAAAGATATTATTTGCCCACTTCTGTTTATACAAGGAGAAAAAGATGAATATGGTACACTGGATCAGTTAGAAAAAACAGTTTCTCAGGTAAGCGGTAATAGTGAAAAATATATTATTCCGGAAGTAGGGCATACACCGCATAAAGAAGTACAGGAACTCGTATTGGAACGATCTGTAGAGTTTATAGTCAAGAATAGTTAAATTTGGCGGTATTCAATCAAACGATAAAATAAAAACATCCTTTCAATAAGGGTGTTTTTTGTTTACTAATACCTTAAATATAAATTTATTGTACACATAATTTGTAAATTGTACAATAAAGTTTGGGTAGCTTATCGGAATAAATTTTCTTTGACCTTAATGAGAGCTGAATTAATTTCCATAAATAATTTTTTCTTGTAGTAGAATTTTTGTAATTTTTATTTTAAAACAGAAATATCTGTAACAGTGATCGTTAAAGATGAATTTACAATAAATAAACAAGTAAAATCACTAGTAGGTGATGTTTTGTTTCTTATTTTTGAAATGTCAGAATATAAAACTGAATCATCCTTATCCTAGTGTGAATATACGTCAAGCCTGAAAATGTAGAACTTACTGATGATGCAAATCATTATAAGTTTGTGCTTGATATGAATGTGTTTGGGAGATGCAAATTTATTTGCATCTCTTTTTTATGGTAAAAAAATTATAGAAGCTTGATTTCTCTGGCAATATTTTCTTTAGCCTGAGTTTCATATTTTTCTTTGAAATATTCGGACTTAAAAATACTGTCAAGCTCTAAGAAATGTTTAAGAACCTTTTTTCTTCCGGGTTTATAAAGAAGATCCGGGTAAATAGAATATTCTTTTCTGATCATTTTAGTGTAGTTCAGATAAGTATCAAAGTCTTTTCCCAAGACTGAAAGATCGACATCTAATAAGTAATTAGTGTCTCCGTCCTCTGACTTTTGATGAGACTTTGTAGCTAGAATCTGAGTAGAAATTATTGAAATTCTTTCTTTACTGAACCCAAGCTCAGAAAGTCTTGTTTCGGCAGTTAATGCACTTTTTTCTTCATTAGTTTTGGAAGTGGCATCATAAATAACATCATGGTAAAAAACAGAAAAAGAAACTTCAGTAAAGTCTGAAATTTTATCTCTCACCAGTTCAAGTTCCTGAAACATATTTTCAAGATGAAGAAGATTATGATAATGCCTGCCTTTTTCAGAATATTTCTTTTCAATCTCTTTCCATAGAGTACTGATTAATACATTATCTGCTGAAAATGGCAAGCAAAGCTGTTCAAATCGATTCTTTAGATCCATGACAAAAGGGTATAAAAAAAGGAACTTTTAAAAAGTTCCTCTATTTGCTTCAAGAACAGCCTTTAGGTCAGCCCAGCCTCCGCCGTTGTAACCATCGCTTAGTCCTTGTGTGTTAAGATATTCCAATGCTTTTCCACTTCTGTTTCCACTTCTGCAGAATAAAATTACCGGTTTTTCAATAGATAGAATTTCATCTTGTCTATCTTCTACTTCACCTAGAGGGATATTTTTGGCACCATCAATATTTCCTTCCATTTCAAGCTCCATAGGCTCACGAACATCAATTAATTCATAGTTTCCTGATTGTATTACTTCTATTAAAGACATAGTTGTTTGTTTTAAACATTAAATTATAAACGAAATTACGTAATTTTTTCCGAAACTTTTTATTCGTTCCGTATTTAGAATAGAGTATATCCTAATATGAAAGACGCAGCTCTATAGTCTCCGTCTACATACATATAATTACGGAACAGCCCTCTGTAAGTTCCCACTCGTACTTCCGCACTGAATTTATCATATTTAAATCCTGCCCCAAATACCATATTTCCTCCTGATTCTATATCCATTTTCGACCTTTCAATCGTTACAGTAGAATTCAACGCAAAATCCAGAACATATGCTGCGTTCAAAAAGATTTTTGATTTATCACTTAAAAAGAAATAATGCCTCACTCCGAAAGGAACCTCAATAGATTTATAATCAGCAGTTGCGGTATACCTAGTTTCAAAGAGACTTCCGGGAAGAGTAACAACTTCTGTACTGTTTTTATAATATTGGTAAGTCGGCTCAATGAATACTGCCCATTTATTTTTATTAAATGGAAGAACATATTCAAGTTCCAGTCCTATTCTGAAAGAATTTTTATTTCCAAAATGATAGCTCGGACTAATATTGGAAGGTTCGTAGACGTTAAGTTCTGAGATGTTCATTCCGGCTCTGATATTTAGATGAACAAGACTTTTTGCTTTTTCATCCTTCTTTTCATAATTGATGATCTGGTTTCCTGAACACTCATTATATTGGATAAAGGTTTTTGTAAGATCTTTTGTTGTATAATCGAGACGTTTAATCTGTTCAGCCGTGATACCACATTTTAATTGCTCAGCGATTTGTTTTTTGTAATCTTCATTATAAGCAATACTCGACTGATCGATGTAATAAGGTTTGTAAATTAATTGCTTAGGTTCTGAATTTTCTGATGAATAGAAATATCTTCTCAGGTTACCGTCTTCATAATAAAAAAGCCCAGCTTTACCTTCAACAACATATTTAAGAAATATTGTTTCCTCTTTAAAATCCGGCTCATGAGTATAAGACATTGAATTTAGATTCCCGGAAGAACGGTCAAGCATTACTTTTGCTCTTATAAATTTTCTCCCTCCGTTAATACTGAATTCCTGAATATTGCTGATCGTTTCTTTCTGAACTTTTGAGGCATTATCAGTTTTGTATTCAATGTCTACAGGATTATTTTTCCAGTCTACGTTTCTGATTAAAACCTCCTTTTTTGCCCCTGAATTATCGATGAAATAACCTTCTTCAAATTTAATTTGTGCATAATACATGCTTGTAGCAAGAAATCCTGCTAAAAGACTTAATTTTTTCATAGCTATTATTAGTTGTTTTAAATTTCAGTGTTTTTTTAAGTAATTTTTTTTCGGGACCAAATATATAAAATAATCTTAATTTTACACTGTGAAATTAATTAATGCAGGCGCTGAAAAATATTCTCAACTTATAAAATCCAAAGCAAAAAGTTTTGGGTTTCAAAGTTGTGGTATTTCTAAGGCAGATTTTTTGGAGGAAGACGCAGCACATCTTGAGAAATGGCTTAAGAATAACTTCAATGGCGAAATGAAGTATATGGAAAATCATTTCGATAAAAGGCTTGATCCAAGACTGTTGGTAGAAGGCTCTAAATCTGTTATTTCACTTTCTTATAACTACTTTCCTGAAGAAAAAATTTCTATTCTTGAGAATTTTAAGATCTCAAAATATGCCTACGCGGAAGACTATCATGAAGTCATCAAAGAAATTCTTCGTGAAATGGTGGCTGAACTGCAGGAAGAGATCGGTGAATTCGGATTCAGGGTTTTTGTAGACTCTGCACCGATTTTGGAGAGAAGCTGGGCAAGAAAATCTGGTATTGGCTGGGTGGGAAAAAATGCAAACCTAATCACAAAACAAAACGGATCATTTTATTTTCTGGCTGAAATTATATGTGATTTGGAGCTTATTCCTGACCATGAAACTACAGATCATTGCGGAACGTGTAGAAAATGTATAGATGCTTGTCCTACAGATGCTATTGTTTCAGAAAAGATCATTGACGGGAGCCGTTGTATTTCTTATGCCACCATAGAATTAAAAAACGAAATTCCAGACTCTTTTAAAGATAAAATGGAAGATTGGATGTTTGGGTGTGATATCTGCCAGGACGTTTGCCCCTGGAACCGATTTTCGGCACCTCATCAGCAGAGCAGATTTAAGCCTAATGAAGCTTTGAAGAATTTCAAAAAAGGAGAATGGAAAGATCTTACTCAGGAAATCTTCTCTGAGATCTTCAAAAAATCACCTGTAAAAAGAACTAAATTTGCCGGGCTGAAGAGAAATATTGAATTTCTGCAGAAATCTTCAGACTGATTTTAACTCAAACTTTTGGTGATGATTCCTACTTTGGAAATTTATTAAACTCCAAATAAAGTGGATAAACAGCCATCCCTTAGATTTTCCAAGCTAAGGAGGTTAAGATTTAACTGAATAAATTACTCAAAAAGCTTTTCCTAAAAAGAAAAATTGATTTTCAGGAGATTAAAGTCTCACCGAAAATCAACGTTTTTTTTGTATTCTTTTTGGAGCAGTTTTTACTCTTACTTTAAATCTTTTCTGGGATTTGGTATTTTTACGCATATTTGTGAATATTTCGTAATTAAATATAGTCATTTTTCCGATTAAAACAAATACTTTTACGAAAAACTATATATTAAATTTTATTCAAAAACATGAATGTGAAAACTGTATTAATCTACGCGCTGAAAGTTGTCGGAATTATTCTGGGAGTAGTCATTATTTATGTTCTTCTCGGACTATTGATCCCGTACATTCCTGTTTCAGCAAAAGATGACGGCGAAAAGAAAGATATTCCGATCTATATTTATACCAACGGAGTACATACCGATATTGTAATGCCAGTAAGAAATGACCTTAAAGACTGGAGCCTGATGATTCCTTTTGAAGATACAAAATCTAAAAAAACCGATTATAATTATGTTGGAATAGGCTGGGGAGATAAAGGATTTTATCTGGATACTCCTACCTGGGCAGACCTGAAATTTTCAACAGCTGTGAAAGCAGCATTTTGGTTAAGCGATTCAGCAATGCATTGTACTTATTATTATGCGATGAAAGAAGGAGAGGATTGCAAAAAGATTATGATCAGCAGAAATCAGTATAAAAATTTAGTAAAATTTGTGGAGGATAAATTCGACAGAGATCAAAACGGAAAATTCATGCTGATTCCTACCAATGCTGTATATGGTGATAACGATGCGTTTTATGATGCAAAGGGAACTTACAGTTTTCTTTACACATGTAATACATGGAGTAATAACGCCTTGAAAGCTGCAGGACAAAAAGCAGCTCTTTGGACACCCTCTGATTTTGGAATTTTTCAGCATTATAAATAAACATAGACCTGTTTTGATGTGAAGTATAATTGATATGAAAAATGTAATTGGATTACTTATAGTCGGATTGCTTTGTATTAGTTGTCGTTCCCATCATTTGGAATTTACAATAAAGCGAACCATTGTTAAAGTTTATGAAAATGATACAGTGAAAATTTTAGTAGCAGATAATAACGATTTTATTGAAGCATTTAAAGATCATAATAATCCAGAAAAATGTAGGAATATCTCATTGGGTAAAAAGATAAAATTTAGAGTAATTCCCGTAAGTGATCTGTCAACGCATAGAAATGATTTTGTCTATATTCTTAATGACTCTACTTATTTTAAATATAATCGATATTTTGGAATTTATAATTTAAAAAATTATTGTGTTAAAAGTAAATGAAGTAGTCTTCCAAATATTTAAGCATTCAAAATGAAACACACGCTTTTCCGAGAACAACAATTAAACTGTGATATAGAAACCGCCTGGAAATTCTTTTCCTCAGCAAATAACCTTTCAGAAATTACCCCCAAAGACATGGGATTTATTGTCTTGACCGAAATGGATGATGATGAAATATATGAAGGAATGCTCATTGATTATTATGTGTCTCCATTATTTGGGATTAAAATGAAATGGCAGACTGAGATTACCCATGTTGATTTTCAGAAAAGCTTTATTGATTTCCAGAAGAAAGGTCCTTACAAACTATGGAACCATCATCATGAGTTTATTTCCAACGAACATGGGGTTTTAATGAAAGATACGATAGATTATGAACTTCCAATGGGCTTTTTGGGAGAAATAGCACACTCTTTATTTGTAAAAAAGAAACTGGAATATATTTTCGATTACCGTTTTAGAGTATTGAGTAAATTGTTCTAACAGTAATTTACTGATTCAATAGAATAAGGACTGTTAATAATCGATAGGGATTCAACAGGCTTTAGCCAAAATCTTTAATGATTTTATTTAGATTCGGGTGGAATGATAAATATATTATGATGATTATCCATGTATTCTGTCATTCCATAGAATTTTAAATTATATTTAGTGGAATTATTGCCCCATTGTTTAAGTTTTTTTAACAAATTAAAGACGATAACTCCATTTAAAATTCCTAATTTTGCAGGATTATTGTTTTTACTAAAAAACTAATGTATTCTGGTTGACATGGCAGGTCTGAGGTCATTTTTCTTATTTTATATCATACTTGTTTTTACCCTTTTCAATTCGAATTGGGCGGAAAACTCGTTACAGGATATTCCTCACCTTCCTCATGTAAGCAATATTCATCTGTTGGATGTCTACGAAGAAGCAGACATGAACACCCATGCGTTGCCTGCAGCTTCCAAAATTGTAAAACATTCGTTACGTAAAGATGATCATGCAGTAGGAAATTTTTCAGCAATTCTAAAGGTTGCTCCTAAAATCAGTCTTCCTGATATTGCAGTTTCTATTATTTGTGGAGTGAAATCTTTTCTCCATCTTCTCCAGTTGTACTAGTTTAAGTTGTTGAAATTCAGATTATTTTAACGAAATTTTTATAACTTAAACATCTATAAATGTATTTTAAAAACGTAATAATTTGCAGTTTTGCAATATTATTCGCTGTGTCATGCAGTAAAGACAAGAAAAAGAGCAATCAAAATGATAAAGAAGTTCCCGTACTGGAAATCAAGGAAAAAGATACCCTTGTAAGTAATCAGTTTGTGACTGATATCCAGGCAAAAAAGAATGTTGAGATACGTTCTAGAATTGGTGGGATTATACAACATATATATGTAAATGAAGGACAGTTTGTACAGCAGGGACAGCCTTTGTTTAAGATCAATGATGCTGAATTGCAGATGGAACTTCTTAAAGCGAATGCTGCATTAAAACAAACAGAAGCAGACGTTCGTATCGCAGAAGTAGAACTGAAACAAATTCAGAGCCTACATGCTAAAAAGTTTGTGGCAAACAACGAACTGGAACTGGTAAAAGCTAAGCTTTCATCAGCAAAAGCCAAGCATGCGTTTTCTGATGCAGAAAGAAGAACCGTACTTCAGAAGATAAGTTTCACAAAGATTACAGCACCTTTTGACGGAGTGATAGACGTTATTCCTCACAAAGACGGAAGTTTGGTGGAAAATGGGGCTTTGTTGACGACATTATCACAGCTTAATGAGGTTTATGCTTACTTTTCAATTCCTGAAAACCTTTATTTTGAACTTTTAGCCAATGATAAAATCGGAAGCCATCAAAAAATTGAATTAACGCTGCCAAATGGCGTAAATTACCAGTTTAACGGTGCTTTAAAAACAGCTGAAGGAGAAATCGACAGAACTACAGGTTCCATTCGTTATAAAGTACTTTTCCCGAATCCGGATCATTTGATCAAACATGGTACTTCAGGTAAACTTATCATTTCAGAAAATCAGGATAAAGCGATTCTTATTCCTCAAAAATCTACATTCTCTATCCAGGATAAGACCTATGTTTTTGTAGTGGATAAACAAAATAAAGTGAAAATGACCAATATCAAGATCGGAACTACATTAAGGGATTCTTATATGGTGGAAAGCGGTCTTAAAAAAGGAGATTTAATCATTTATGAAGGTACTCAGTCCTTAAAGGATGGTGATATTATCAAAATCAAAAAGAAGTATTAACCTTTCATAATCTTTAAATCAACTTACTATGGTAGAAATGTTTATAAGACGAAAGGTTCTTTCGTTGGTTATTTCCATATTATTTGTATTACTGGGAATTATGGCATTATTAAAGATGCCTATCACACAATTCCCCGATATTGTGCCCCCTTCTGTAACGGTAACAGCAAAATATACGGGTGCAAATGCCGAAGTATCCGCCAATGCGGTGGCGCTCCCTTTAGAGCGTGCTATTAACGGAGTTCCGGGGATGACATATATGTCAACGGTAACGTCTAATGATGGGCTTACCCTTATCCAGGTTTTCTTTGAAGTAGGAACAGATCCGGATGTGGCAGCTGTAAACGTACAGAACAGGGTAACAACCATTCTTGATGAACTTCCTGAAGAAGTAATCCGCGCAGGGGTAACCACTGAAAAAGAGGTAAACAGTATGCTGATGTATCTGAATATTACCAGTACAGATCCCAGTCAGGATGAGCAGTTTATTTACAATTTCACGGATATTAATGTACTTCAGGAACTGAAACGTATTGATGGAGTAGGACGTGCCGAAATTATGGGACAAAAAGAATACTCAATGAGGGTATGGCTTGATCCGCAAAAAATGGCAGCATACAGTATTTCAGCTGATGAAGTGATCACTTCGTTACAAAAGCAGAATATTTCCGCAGCTCCCGGAAAAGTGGGAGAAACGTCTGGAAAAACGTCCAGTCAGCTTCAATATGTTATTAAATATAAAGGTAAATTTTTTGAACCTAAACAATATGAAGAAGTTCCTATCAGATCTGATGTAAACGGAACGATTTTAAAATTGAAAGATATTGCCAAGGTAGAATTCGGGGCAATGAATTACGGAATGGTTTCCAAGACAGACGGAAGACCTTCTGCATCTATTATGATGAAACAGCGTCCCGGCTCCAATGCTTCCGAAGTAATCGAAAGTGTAAAAGCTAAAATGGATGAATTAAAGGTGACATCTTTCCCTCCCGGAATGGAATATAACATGGCTTATGATGTTTCCCGATTCCTTGATGCATCTATCAGTGCGGTATTGACAACGCTTATTGAAGCATTTATTCTTGTGGGAATTGTGGTGTTTATCTTCCTTCAGGACTGGCGTTCTACTCTTATTCCTGTATTGGCAGTTCCTGTAGCATTAGTAGGAACATTCGCCTTTATGAATATGCTTGATTTCTCGGTAAACCTACTGACTTTGTTTGCCTTGGTACTTGCCATCGGAATTGTGGTGGATAATGCTATTGTCGTTGTAGAAGCCGTCCACGTAAAAATGGAAGAAGGGATGAATGCAATGGATGCCACCATCAGTGCTACGAAAGAAATAGCAGGCGCGGTAGTGGCTATTACAATTGTAATGTCTGCCGTATTTATTCCTGTAGCATTTCTTGATGGTCCGGTAGGAGTATTTTATCGTCAGTTTTCATTAACGCTGGCAATCAGTATTGTGATTTCAGGGGTGAATGCATTAACGCTTACTCCGGCATTATGTGCTATTATTTTAAAACCACATGATCACAATAAAAAGAAAACGATCATCGACAGAGCTTTCCAAAGTTTTAATACCGGTTTTGAAAGACTCACGAATGGTTATGTAGGAATCTTGTCAAAATTCGCTACAAGAACTACAGTGACTTTCGGATTACTGTTTCTGTTTGTAGGATTAACGTTTGTGACAAGTAAGTTTTTACCAACAGGATTTATCCCTATGGAAGACCAGGGAATGGTATACGTAAGTGTTACCACCCCTCAGGGAGCAACGGTAGAAAGAACGGAGAAAGTATTAGATGAAGTGACCGTAATTGCCAAGAAAATAGAAGGTGTAGAGAATGTAACCACCCTTGCCGGATACAGTATTGTAACGGAAATCGCAGGGTCATCCTACGGTATGGCAATGATTAACCTTAAAGACTGGAAGCAAAGATCCATTTCTGTAAATGATCTGATCACAGAACTTTCACAGAAAACAAAAGGAATAGCCGATGCGCAGATTGAAATTTTTGCTCCGCCAACAGTTCCAGGTTTCGGAAACACAAGTGGATTTGAATTACGTTTACTGGACCGAACCGGAGGAACCATCGAAAATACTGATAAAATCACCAAGGATTTCGTTAAAAAGCTGAATGAAGCACCAGAGTTGCAGAACAGTTTTACCAGTTTTGATGCTACTTTCCCGCAATATATGATCAATGTAGACTATGATATGGCAGCAAAGAAAGGAATTTCTGTAGATAATGCCATGTCAACACTGCAGACGATGCTAGGTTCATATTACGCGACCAATTTTATTCGTTTCAGCCAGATGTATAAAGTAATGGTTCAGGCAAGTCCTGAGCATAGAGATACTCCTGAAAGTATCCTGAATTTATACCTTAAAAATGATAAAGGTGAAATGGTTCCGTTCTCTACATTTATCACAATTGAAAAAGTATACGGACCAGAGGTACTTACGAGATATAATATGTATATGTCAGCAATGATCAATGGTGAACCGGCAGATGGTTATAGTTCCGGTGATGCCATTGCAGCAGTAGAACGTGTTGCTAAAGAAACACTGCCAAGAGGTTTTGATATCGAATGGTCGGGAATGACAAGAGAAGAAATTCTTTCAGGAAACCAGACGGTTTATATCTTCCTGATCTGTTTATTATTCGTTTACCTTTTATTGGCAGCCCAATATGAAAGTTTCCTTCTTCCTTTGCCGGTATTACTAAGTCTTCCTACAGGTATTTTCGGATCTTATATCGCATTGGTACTTGCAGGATTGGATAATAACATTTATGCGCAGGTCGCTTTGGTCATGTTGATCGGACTTCTTGCAAAAAATGCGATCCTGATTGTAGAATTTGCTGTGGCAAGAAATAAACAGGGATATGACATTATTCCTGCCGCTATCGAAGGAGCAAGACAACGTCTTAGACCTATCCTGATGACTTCCTTTGCCTTTGTAGCAGGACTTATTCCGCTGTGTATTGCTTCCGGAGCAGGAGCTATTGGTAACCGTTCCATTGGTACAGCGGCTGCAGGAGGAATGTTAATCGGAACGATCTTCGGATTGGTAGTGATTCCGGGGTTATATATATTCTTTGCAAAACTTGAAAATAAGAAGAAAGATGAAAAGATTAAATCATAGAAATATATTATACGGAATAGCAGCGTTAAGTTTAGTTTCTTGTGCTGTTCCAAAAGTAACAGATATCAAAAAAGCTCAGGAATTACCGGAAGCCCCTGCTAAAACTGCAAATTCAGAAGAATTTAAGCAATTGAATCTGAAAGGTTACTTTACAGACACTTATTTACTGGAACTATTTGATAAAGTAGTACAGGCTAATCCTGATTTTCAGATTGCCCAGCAAAGAGTAGAAATTGCCAACAGTTTTTTGCAGCGTTCAAAGATGGATCTCTTACCATCCCTTGAAGTAGGTGCAGAAGCTAGCGGAAACCGATACGGAAAATATACAATGGAAGGCGTAGGGAACTACGATACCAATCTTTCCCCAAATATTACCGAAGAACAGAAGATAAACCGCGATTTCACCCCGAATTACTGGCTGGGAGCAAGAAGCAGCTGGGAAATTGATGCCTGGGGGAAGCTGAAAAATAAAAAAATTGCAGCCCAGAAAAAATTCCTAGCCTCTACAGAAGGGCTGAGGTTACTTCAGGTAGAACTTTTTACAGATATTGCCAATCTGTATTATCAATTGGTAACATTGGATAACCGTCTTGCGATTTATCAGAAAAACTACAACCTTCAGCAGAGAGCTTTTGAAATTGTGTTGGCACAGCGTGAAGTAGGAAAAGCTACGGAATTGGCAGTACAACAGTTTAAAGCTCAGAATAATAACTGGCTTGCAGAAATAGAACATATTAAAGTAGAAATCGTTACCGTTGAACAGGCAATTACAACCTTAACAGGAAGCTACGGTGGAGACGTGAAACGTGGAAAGTTGCTGATGCCTACCAATATGGATGTTTTAAACAAAACCATTAATGTAGAAGCGGTCATTCACTCAAGACCGGATGTAGCCGCAAACTATTACGTATTGGAAGCTTCACAAGCAGATGCCAAGGCTGCGAGAGCTGCATTTTATCCAAAGATTGATCTCGGTGTAGGTATCGGGATGAATTCTTTCTCCGTAGAAACGCTTTTCAAACCAAGCTCACTGGCTGGGCAGCTATTGGGAGGGTTAATGGTTCCTGTTTTTAATAAAGGGCAATTGAAATATGAGTTTAATGTAGCAAGTAAAGAGCAGGAAATAGCTTTTTTGAACTATCAGAAGAGCATAACGACCGCTTTTAATGAGCTTCAGTCTATTTTAAAGCAGACAAAGATCTATGAAAGAGTTTTAAAATTAAAATCGGAAGAAGTTGGCTTCCTGGATCGTGGTGTAGAAGTTTCTAATGACCTCTATCTGACGGGATATGCCAATTATTTTGAACTGATCAATTCCCAGAAAAGTAAACTGACCGCGGAACTGGATCTTTTGCAATTTCAACATCAGAACACTAGAAATAATGTTTTGTTGTTTAAAGCTTTGGGCGGAAAGCTAGACTAGATTATTAAAATACAAACTCATTAGGGATGGTAGTTGCATACCAAATATGAAGCAATCTCAATTTATTTTGAAACCATCCTTAATGCTCTTTAAATCTTAATAGTTTACAATATACAATACTCTTTTTCGGTTTTAGAAACCGACCATTTTTATTTTTTACGATGCATGAAGAAAGCCACCCGAAAAGGTGGCTTTTATTATATAAAGTCGTTTATTATTATTTGACTATTTGAATCTCAACAGCTGAAAATCCTTTTGGAGATTTTTCTTTTTCGAAAGATACTTTGTTTCCTTTTTTTACAGGCTCTACACAGTTGTTATTGTGGAAGAAGATATTTTCTTTAGAGTTATCTTCAGTAATGAAACCATATCCTTTTTCACTAAGGAAAGTAACGATTCCTGTTTTTCTTGGACCCTCCTCAATAATTGGAGCTGCTCCCAACTGAATATCATCAAGGTTTACTTCCTGTCTTTGTTCCGGTGGAGTAGACGTTAATCTTCCAAATTCATCTACGTACATGAAGACGTCCTCCATGTCCTTACCTTTGTTGTTGTTCGTTTTACGTTCTTCGCGTCTTAACGCTTTTTCTTTTTGCTTTTGAATTTTTTTCTTGAAATTTTCCTTTTTAGAAAAAGAATCTGCCATAAATTATTTTTAGTATTTAGTTTCTATAAATTGTATTGTTCAATCTGGTCTGCCTTAGACCTTAAAGCCCGTCAGTGTTTTCTGTCTTGGATTTTCCCAATCATACAGAGCTTTAAAATTCCGACAAATATTGCTCTTGGTAGAAGAATAAAAGTTAAAAATATGGCTGCTCAAAAAGCAAAGACTGAATAAAATATATTCCGGTCGTTACAGAAAACAAAGTATTGACTTGGTTAATTAATGTACAAATATACAACAATAAAATGAATAAAGCCGTTTTAAATGATTGATTATCAGAAATGGTTTTCTGGATAATACCGCGGAAACAGTGTAATTGCGGAAGTTAAAGCAATATTAAACAGGTTTTAATAAAAAAAATCCTCAGTAAGCTGAGGATTTAAAAAAAATATATTAAGATTGAAGTGGTGTGTTAATACGGGTGTGAAAGTATCAAATGTTATGCCTAAAATTCACTTAAGTTAGAAAAAGATGCAAACTGTTTAATATAAAAAGTATAGATGAACCCGTATCTGATTGGTAAATAATGAAATATTAAAGTTATAGTGTTTATATAATGTTTTTATATTTTTTTAATTCTGATAAAATTATATTATGAAAATTTAAGAGAACTCCCGAAAATTTCACCATGTTGAGACGAGTTTTATTGTCCACCTTTGCTTCATTAACAATTAAAAATAAAAACTCATGTCAACGCAAGATGTAAAAGGAAAAGTTGTTTTAATTGCCGGAGGTGGAAAAAACCTTGGTGGTTTATTAAGCAGAGACTTTGCAAAGAAAGGTGCGAAACTAGCGATCCATTATAACAGTGAAAGCTCTAAAGCAGAAAGTGAAAAAACATTATCGGAAGTTCAGGCGCTGGGTGCAGAAGCATTCTTATTTCAGGGAGATCTGACGAAAGTGGATAATATTACAAAGTTTTTTGATGAGACAATCTCTCGTTTCGGAGGCGTAGATATTGCCATTAATACAGTAGGAATGGTACTGAAGAAGCCCTTTTCAGAAACCACCGAAGCTGAATATGACACCATGTTCAACGTAAATTCAAAATCAGCGTATTTCTTTTTGCAGGAAGCTGGGAAAAAACTGAATGATCATGGTAAAATCTGTACTATTGTTACATCATTATTAGCAGCTTATACGGGCTTATATTCTACATATGCCGGAGCAAAAGCGCCTGTGGAACATTTTACCAGAGCTGCTTCTAAAGAATTTGGTACAAGAGGAATTTCAGTGACAGCTGTAGCGCCAGGTCCCATGGATACACCATTTTTCTATGGACAGGAAACTGACGATGCCGTTGCTTACCATAAATCTGCATCAGCATTGGGTGGACTTACGGACATCAAAGATATTGCTCCATTAGTAGAATTTCTCGTAACTGATGGTTGGTGGATCACCGGGCAGACTATTTTTGCAAATGGTGGTTATACAACCAGATAATTTTGAAATAACTGCTCCAAAAAGAAAACTCACTGAAATACTAATTTCAGTGAGTTTTTTATTATTAAATTAAATAAGGATAAGCTATGAAACTTTCATCTTTCCTTTTTCCAGAATACTTTTTATCATAAAGAACAGCCCCAGAATTACAAAAGGAATACTTAAAAGCTGTCCCATGTTTAAGCTCATTCCGTGCTCGAATTCTGCCTGATCTACCTTAACAAATTCAATCAGAATTCTCATGATAAAGATTAGAAGAATGCTGATCCCAAAGTAAAATCCTCTTCCTATTTTAAATATATCCTTTTTATAAATCACATAAATCAAAATAAAAATAATGAAATAAGAGATCGCTTCATACAGCTGAGCCGGATGCCTTGGAAGATTGTCTACCTTTTCAAATATAAATGCCCAGGGAACATCTGTAGGAATTCCTATGATTTCTGAGTTCATGAGATTGGCAAGCCTGATGAAAACACCCGCTAACGGAAGTACAATTGCGATGGCATCCAAAACTGTCATTAAAGGAATAGAGAATTTTCTTGAATATAACAACAGCATGATCATTAAACCAATTCCACCACCATGACTTGCAAGTCCTGCAAAACCAATAAAGTGATAAGCCCCATCAGGTCCTTTTTGAATAGGTAAAAAGATTTCGATCGGATGTTGGGAATAATAATCAAAATCGTAGAAAAGACAGTGCCCTAATCTTGCCCCCACTAAAATCCCAATAAGAGCATATGAAAATAGAGCTTCATGTGCCTGAGTGCTTAAATTTTCTTTTTTATAAATTTTTTTCAGAATATTAAGTGACAGAATAAGCCCTGTAAGAAATAATAATCCATAGTATTTTAAGGGGATTCCGAGAATATTAACTATTTCAGGATCCACATTCCAATTAATGTATAATAGATTCATTGATATTTTTTGTAGAATTTTATGGATGCAAATATAAGAAAATAGGATCTTTTACTTTAAGAGGATTCTTTTTGATAGTTATGTTATTGATAATGTATATTTTATGGAGTGCTCTTTACATGCTAAGCTGTAATTTAAAATGGTTCTTGAAAAAACATTTTATAACTTTAATCTGCAACTGGGAAATTCCTATTGTCTTAGATTTTTAAACTACATATAAAATATTTTCACATTATGCATCATCAATTGGAGAAACATTATGTAAATAGAGTAGGGTGGCTTCGTGTTGCAGTATTAGGAGCTAATGATGGTTTATTGTCTACCACAAGTATTGTTATTGGTGTGGCAGCCGCAGAACCTGAGAGACATGTTATTATTCTTGCTGCGTTGGCTGGAATGATTGCCGGAGCAATGTCTATGGCTGCTGGAGAATATGTCTCCGTAAGTTCACAGGAGGATACAGAAAAAGCTGATCTTATCCGTGAAAAAAGAGAGCTTGAAGAAATGCCCGAAATAGAACTTAGAGAGTTGGCTAAAATCTACGAAAGAAGAGGCTGTAGTAAGGAAACTGCAATGCAGGTGGCAACGGAACTTACAGAACATAATGCGCTGGAAGCACATGCCCGTGATGAATTGGGAATTAATGAAATCACCCAGGCAAAGCCTTTACAAGCAGCTGTTGCATCGTTTGGATCTTTTGCTGTAGGTGCTTTGTTACCATTTACCGTTTCTCTTTTAGCTCCTATTAAAGAAATGATATACTTTCAGTACGGATTTTCTATTATATTTCTTATGCTTTTAGGTGCAATTTCAGCGAGAACAGGAGGTTCCAGCATTAAAATAGCAGTCCTTAGAATTTGCTTTTGGGGAACCGTAGCAATGGGAGTTACAGCTTTAGTAGGACATCTTTTTGGCGTTAATATTTCCTGATTTTTTCTTATATATTTCCTGTGTAATGTGTTGATTTATAATATTTATCTATCCTAACGATTGTTAGTAGTAGAATTACTACACTTTTTCAGATTTTCAATTAAATGTGATTTTGTTAATAGGATTACTTCTATCTTTGGTGATATAGAAAAACACCAAATCACACAATATTAACGATTAAAATTTACAATCATGGCAGAAAGAAACTCAAGAGGAATTTTAAAATTCAACAACGGAGATGGTCAAAAATTATTAAAGCTTAATTACAGCGTAGCAAGATCTACAGACGTTTCAGGACGTGTAGCTTCAGATCCATCCAATGCATTAATTAAAATCACAGTAGAGGCTACAGAAAAATCTGACATTCTGGAAAGCTTACTAAACGGAAAGTATAAGCCTACTGTAGGTGAAGTGACATTCAACAAATCTCACGAAGAAGGAACATTAACAACACTTAAGTGGAACAACGGTTATGTAATTCAGCATGAAGTAGATTTTGATGCTGTAGACGATAACAGTATGTACATTACTTTTGTTGTGAGTGCAGAAAAAATTGAACTCGGAGCATCTGCTTACGATGGTGCATGGCCTTCATAAGAAGTTAATTCTTAAAATCAATATAAAACAGAATGGTATTTTTACTGTTCTGTTTTTTATTTTAAGATCTTAAATGAAGTCTATTGTATCTTATTGCTGAATATTGTTTTTATGGGTGTAATTATTTGATTTTTATGGTTTAAATAATTGATTTTATTTCCGTTTTTAGTGAAAAATTTATATATTTAATATACACTAATCCATAAACCATATTAACATGAAAAGATCTATTATTTTAATGAGTTTCCTTACGTTGTTCTCTTGCAGTGAAAATGATCCTTTAGAAAACGAAAACTCTGAGAAACTGGTTGCTTTAGATGTTTCAAACACCATCAACTCTATTGACCCCTTGCTTCCTTATCAGTCCCCTTATGGGAATAATATGTATATGCCTAATAGCAATCCTTACGCATCGCCAGTTGAATATGTTTTTATTAATGAAACAGATTATGGGATGACCATATATCCAATGATAGGGCTTGCCTATTACGATGGAATATATGATAATAAAAACTTTGGCTGGAACTTAAGTCTAAGCCAAACTCCATATCTATTTTCAAACAGCCAGGAATATCTGAAAATAGCTACCTGTAAATCGTTGTATTTTGCACCTCATAGCTATGAAAGTACAGTTGGTCCAATACAACTACCAACCTCAGGGCAAACTATACTCCCATCCAAACAGTTTTTTGATGCACCAGTATTAACAACGCATGAAAAAGGAGTCTTGTTCGAAGGTGGAAAATTCTATGGTATGGAGGTTGGAGTAGGTATTCCTTACGACCCCAATTTCCCAGTAACCGGAATGGCGGGGGGATGGCTGAAATTTCGTTTTCTCCCTGATAATGTAAGAGATCCGAGACAGGTTTCTCAGGATTGGCAGCCGATGCCTACGAATAATATTTCCTCAAATAAAGATTACTGGTATAATACCAAAACACGAGAGATCTGCCCAGGGAATAATCCGGTATTAGGGCAGGGGAATATTTTCAGTACTGTTCCGTCAGAAAGAAAATTCTCTTATAAAGGGAAGGATTATGAGTTAAAAGCTTATACAACAGCCACTCAGGTGATTGTTTCGTTGAAGCAGATATAATCTTAATCAAATTTTTTTTGAAACTTATATTTTACCAGTGATTATCAGGTAAAAAGGATCACGTATCCTATACTTAAAAAAAATAATCTATTTCATGCAGCAGAATGTATGAAATCATATCACCTATAAACAATACTATTATGAAAAAATCCTTTATTTTATTAAGCATTTTTGCCTTAGTTGGCTGTAGTGAAAATGATCTATTAGAAAAAGAAAAGCCTGATCAGTTTCTCAATGTGGATTTTTCTAATACTATCAACTCGATTGATCCTTTGCTTCCATATCAATCACCATATGGTAATAATATACTTAATGGGATGAACTATCCTTTTGCATCCTATACGGAATATGTTTTCATCAATGAAACAGACTTTGGACTGACTATTTATCCAATGATAGGTCTTGCTTATTATGATGGAAAATATGATAACAAAAATTTCGGATGGAACCTTAGTACAAGCCTGGATCCTAATGTGTTTGCAAATAATCAGGAATACTTAAAAATTATAACCTGTAAATCAATGTATTTTGGACCTCATACGTATGAAAGTTCAGTTGGAAACAATCAGCTACCGACTTTAGGACCTACAATACTTCCTTCCAAACAGTTTTTTGATGCACCTATTTTGACATCCCATGAAAACGGAATGTTGTATGAAGGAGGAAAGTTCTACGGTATGGAGACAGGAGTGCACATTCCTTACGATCCCAATTTTCCTGTAACCGGAACTGCTGGTGGTTGGCTGAAGTTTCGTTTTCTTCCTGATAATGTCCGGGATCCAAGACAGGTGTCTCCGGATTGGCAGCCGATGCCTACTAATAATATTTCTTCAAATAAAGATTATTGGTATAATACAAAAACGTATGAGATCTGTCCCGGAAATAATCCGGTGGTTGGGCAAGGTAATATTTTCAGTGCTGTTCCGTCAGAAAGAAAATTCTCTTATAAAGGGAAGGATTATGAATTAAAAGCTTATACAACAGCTACCCAGGTGATTGTTTCGTTGAAGCAAATCTAAGCCAATGACTGCCATTTTATATTAAAAATCCCTAAACGAAAGTTTAGGGATATAATATCTAATATTAATTGTTTCAATATATTATTGAACCACCAGATAGGTGGCGTTTTCTGATGGAATATAAAACCAGAATGCATCCGATAAACTTCCGTCAACAAATGTGGAACCTGATATTCCACAGGTAGGAAATGCAGAAGGGTCGCCCATCTGGAAATCAAGGTCTGGTGTTTGGTTACTGGTTCCGGCATATCTTGTCTGAAACCATGCAAATGACCAGCGGGTAAGTGGGGAAATGGTTGTCAATAATCCTGATGGAACAGGCTGTGTCAATGCATTTCCGGTAGGAGAAAGCCTCACAGACCATTGATCGATATAAGGAAGTGAACTATTGAAATTAACAATACTATCCTGTGTACTTGCAGGGTAAGTCAGGCTTGCTATTGCCGATGGATTACAACCAGTTGGG
Organism: Chryseobacterium artocarpi; assembly: GCF_001684975.1. Lineage (GTDB taxonomy): Bacteria > Bacteroidota > Bacteroidia > Flavobacteriales > Weeksellaceae > Chryseobacterium > Chryseobacterium artocarpi. Next base: position 148,476 of record NZ_MAYH01000012.1, read on the forward strand.
CTGTTTGCCGCAAGACGCATGGTAAGATCATAGACTGAGTAATTATTAATATATAGCTTTCCTTGCGAGAAGGAAAGTGAGAACATTAAACTTAAGGTAAGGATAAGTATTTTTTTCATAATTTAATATTATTGAATGACGAAATAGGTTTGACCTGCTGAAACGAACCAAAATGCATCTGAAAATGGATAAGGTCTTGCAACAGATTTTTGTAAATGAGTAATGATAGGAAGATTACAGCCGGAAGTTCCAATAGTTTCACCACTATAAGGAAGAGGAGTGCCATTAGGATCTTCCACTAAAAATTTATTGAACATCCAGTCGGTTGCTGATCCCAATGCCATAAGAACTGGAGAAGTTGCAGGCTGTACAGAACCGTTGTTTAAAGATAATATTACATCCCATCTATCAATAGGTGGGTTTTGCAGATGGCTATTATAATAACCATTATAACTTACGGCTCCCATTGGCGGAACTGGTACTGGATGATGACCTCCGGTAATTAGAGGGTAGCAGTTGGGGCTGCTTTGATCTCCTGCACCAAGAAAATTGATTAGGTTTAAAGATGTATAATTAAATATATTGATCGTTTTTTGAGCAGACATATGAAGAGCACTCATTACGAAAAGTGATACAAGTATTTTTTTCATAATAAGAGTTTTTAGTTTTCTGCTTTTTGGTTGGCTTTAATAGTGTTCAACTTAGCGAAATAAGCTTCCGTAGCTTTTACAATTACCTTTTCCTTTTCTTCTCTGCTGCTGTTTTTGTTTGCATTAGTTTTACCAACCAGTTCTAAAGATGCATTAAATAAAATATCCAAAGCTCTGTCATTTAGTTGTGCACCCCATCTTGCTTTTTCTTCAGGAGTAGATCTGTTTTCCGGCTTCATGATTTCCTTCATTGCTCTGTCAAAAGAAACCATTTCCGTAGACTTCATTTCTTCAGGAGAAGTAAGGCTTGATCGCTCGGAAGAACATGAGAATGCTACACAGAAAACGCTGGCATAGAATGCCGATAAAAGAATTTTTTTCATTGTTATTAAATTTTGTAAAAATTAGATTGCTAATATGTTAAATATTTCACTATTTGGTTATATATAGTTAATATTTTTAATAATAAATGATTTTTGTTTTGAATTTTTTAAATATTGTTATGTTTTTTATTTAAAACTTAAAATAATTTAAGTGTTTAATAATCATATAGATAGTGTAGTTGTCTTTATATAAAATCTATTTATCTTCAATATTAAAATATGTCTGCCCTCCTACTACAAACCAGAAAGCATTGAATGGATAAGGGATAGATGGTGTAGGATGTATTTCTGTAATGATGGGTAAGCCACAACCTATAGTTCCAATAGTCTCATTGTTGTAGGGTATAGTGGCACCATTGGGATCACTTAAGAAAAATTTATTCATCATCCAGTCTGTTGCCATTCCTAAAGGGGTAAGTACAGGAGAATTAGTTGGCATATTAGATACATTATTTACAGCAAGTGTTACACTCCAGGTTGGGATTGAAGGATTAGGGCTATTGTTATAATAACCTGTGTAACTTACGGCTCCACCTGATGGAACAGGTGTGTTACTGACTCCAAATAGACTTGGATAACAGTTACTATTGGTTTGATCAGCACCCATAAGAGCATTGTGTAAGTTATATTTAGTATTATTAAATATATTGATTGTTTTTTGCGCACTCAGCTGAAGAGTGCATATCGCAAATATTGAGAAAAGAATTTTTTTCATGATTATTAATAGTTTTGATTGATTTTTCTAAAATGAAAATCCCTAGTTCAGTCTAGGGATTATATGTTTACACATTGAATTTCTTCAACATACTATTGAATTACCAGATAAGTGGCATTTTCTGATGCAACATAAAACCAGAACGCATCTGTTAAGGCTCCGTCTACAAAAGAAACACCTGAAGCCCATGGGCAGCTTGGAAAGGCAGGATCTCCCATATTAAAGTCAATATCTGATGTTAAATTATGTGTTCCCGGGTCCATTGTATGGAACCAACAGAATTTCCATTGAGTAATAGGAGAAATGGTAGTCAATAATCCAGAAGGAGCCGTTTGAGGTATTGCATTTCCTGTGTAAGAAAGTCTTACTGTCCAGTTTGGAGCGTATGATGCCATACTGTTGTAATCAGGGAATGAAGTCTGGGTGTGTGCAGGAAATGTAATAACACTTCCTAATGCTTCTGGAAAACAATTTGTCGGGCTTCCTCCCACAATACGCATGGTAAGATCATAAGCTGAAAAATTCTGAATGTATAATTTTCCCTGTGAAAAAGACAGAGAAAATACAATGCTTAAGAAAAGTATTGCTATTTTTTTCATTATTATCATTATTGAATTACAAAATAAGTCTCACCCGCTGAAACAAACCAAAATGCGTCATTAAAAGCATATGGAGTGGATGATGTATTTTGTAAATGGGTTACTAATTGCCCGTTGCAGCCAATGGTTCCTATGGATGCACCACTATTAAGAAGAGGACCGCCACCTGGATCTGCAACATAAAACTTATTCAACATCCAATCTGTTACAATTCCTAAATTGTCAAGTTGTGGATCTGCAGCAGCTAATGTGTTAACGATATTTATACCTGACGTGACTGTCCATGAATTGATTGGTGGTACTTTTGTGTCACTGTGACGATAGCTTTTATAAGTTACAGTTCCTTGCGGAGCCACCGGTATTGGATAATTAGTTCCCTGAATGCTAGGGAAACAATTACTGTTGCTTTGGTCTGCGCCCAATAAAGTGTTTACCAAATTAAAATTGGTATAGTTAAATACATGAATAGTTTTTTGAGCATAAAGACCAAAAGAGCTTATGGCGAAAATAGATAGGAGTATTTTTTTCATAATCATAAGTTTTAGTTTTCTGCTTTTTGATTAGCCTTAATAGTATTCAACTTAGCGAAATAAGCTTCGGTAGCCTTTACAATTACCTTTTCTTTTTCTTCTCTGCTGCTGTTTTTGTTTGCATTAGTTTTACCAACTAATTCTAAAGACGCATTAAATAAAATATCCAAAGCTCTGTCATTTAATTGTGCACCCCATCTTGCTTTTTCTTCAGGAGTAGATCTGTTTTCCGGCTTCATGATTTCCTTCATTGCTCTGTCAAAAGAAACCATTTCCGTAGATTTCATTTCTTCAGGAGAGGTAAGGCTTGATCGTTCAGAAGAACATGATAATGCTACACAGAAAATCCCGGCATAGAAAGCCGATAAAAGAATTTTTTTCATTGTTATTAATTTTTGTAAGATTTAGATTGCTAATATATTGAATATTTCACTATTTAGTTATATATAATTTATTTTTTTAATAATTATGATTAATTATGTTGTTTTTTTAAATCAATATTTTGTTAAGTGAAAATTATTGTCGAAAAAGAATCCCTAAAACGATTTGTTTTAGGGAGTATTATATAATCATTAATATTATGGTTGAACAACTAAATAAGTCGCATTTTGAGAAGGAACATAAAACCAGAAAGCATCTGTTAAGTTTCCATCAACAAACGTGGAGCCTGAAGTTTGACCACAATTGGCAAATACTGTAGGGTCTCCCATTTTGAATACGATGTCTCCTGTAGGTTGGTTGGGATTATTATTATCCATCGTCATAAATTGACACTCTTGCCACTGAGTGAGAGGGGAAACAGTGTTTAATATTCCAGAAGGAATAGGTTGTCCTATATAGTTACCATTATAGCTGAATCTTACAGCCCAGCTATCAGTATATGGAGCTGCGCTGTTGAAGTTGGCAATTTGTGCCTGTGTGTTTGCAGGAAATGACATACTAGCATTCACAGTTGGATAGCAACTTGTTGGACTGGCAGCTGAAATACGCATTTGAAGACCGTAGTCAGAATAGTTATTAATATATAATGTACCCTGCGAAAATGATAAGGAAAATATAAGTAAAGGAATAAGTATAAGTATTTTTTTCATAATGATGAGGTTTAATTTTCTGCTTTTTGATTAGCCTTAATAGTATTCAACTTAGCGAAATAAGCTTCGGTAGCCTTTACAATTACCTTTTCTTTTTCTTCTCTGCTGCTGTTTTTGTTTGCATTAGTTTTACCAACTAATTCTAAAGACGCATTAAATAAAATATCCAAAGCTCTGTCATTTAATTGTGCGCCCCATCTTGCTTTTTCTTCAGGAGTAGATCTGTTTTCCGGTTTCATGATTTCTTTCATGGCTCTGTCAAAAGAAACCATTTCCGTAGACTTCATTTCTTCAGGAGAAGTAAGGCTTGATCGTTCAGAAGAACATGAGAATGCTACACAGAAAATCCCGGCATAGAAAGCTGATAAAAGAATTTTTTTCATTGTTATTAATTTTTATAAGATTTAGATTGCTAATGTATTAAATATTTCACTATTTAGTTATATATTATTATGTTTTTAATAATTATGATTGATTGATTGATTGATTGATTGATTGATTGATTGATTGATTGATTGATTGATTGATTGATTGATTGATTGATTTGCTTTTTTTTAATTGAAATTTTATTAAATAAGAATTATTTACGATAAAAAATCCCTAAAACTAATTGCTTTAGGGAATGTTGTATTAATCATTAACATTAGGGCTGAACAACTAAATAAGTCGCATTTTGAGAAGGAACATAAAACCAGAAAGCATCTGTTAAGTTTCCATCAACAAACGTGGAGCCTGAGGTTGGAGTACAATTGGCAAATGCAGTCGGATCTCCCATCTCAAATCTGATATCATCAGTAGGTTGGTTGGGATTATTATTATCCATCGTCATAAATTGACACTCTTGCCACTGAGTGAGAGGGGATACTGTATTTAATACTGGTGAAGGAATAGGTTGTCCTACTATATTGCCATTATAGTTAAATATTATAGACCAGCTATTTGTATAAGGGGTTGCATTGTTAAAATCGGAAATCTTTGATTGTGTATTTGCTGGAAATGACATACTTGTATATACAAGTGGGAAGCAGTTTGTAGGACTGGCAGCAGAAATACGCATTTGAAGACCGTAGTCAGAATAGTTATTAATATATAATGTACCCTGCGAAAATGATAAGGAGAATATAAGTAAAGGAATAAGTATAAGTATTTTTTTCATAATGATGAGGTTTAATTTTCTGCTTTTTGATTAGCCTTAATAGTATTCAACTTAGTGAAATAAGCTTCGGTAGCCTTCACAATCACCTTTTCTTTTTCTTCTCTGCTGCTGTTTTTGTTTGCATTAGTTTTGCCAACCAATTCTAAGGAAGCATTAAATAAGATATCCAAAGTTCTGTCATTTAATTGTGCACCCCATCTTGCTTTTTCTTCAGGAGTAGATCTGTTTTCCGGTTTCATAATTTCCTTCATTGCTCTGTCAAAAGAAGCCATTTCCGTAGATTTCATTTCTTCAGGAGAAGTAAGGCTTGATCGTTCAGAAGAACATGAGAATGCTACACAGAAAATCCCGGCATAGAAAGCCGATAAAAGATTTTTTTTTATTGTTATTAATTTTTGTAAGATTTAGATTGTTAGTGTATTAAATGTTTCGCTATATTTAAAAAAGGTCTTAATTTAAAATAAGCTTTTAGTTTGAAAAAACAGTTATATAAAATCACATTAATGTGATAAAATTATTATATTTAAAAATTAAAATTTTATGATGAAAAAAACAATCATTTGGCAGTTACTGCTGATAATTATTATGACTTCCTTTTTCTCCTGTGTTCACGATGAAACATCTTCTGCATCTGAAGTCTCTATCTTATCTAAGGAATACATCTCAAAAAGTCTTTGGAAGGAAGACGAAAAATACATTAAAAATGTAAAAAAAATATTTGAGACCTATTCAGATCCTAATTATGTAAAAATCAAACATGGTGAAGTTGCCTGGAATTATGCAACAACAGTAGGTAACGAAAGTTTTCTTGAAGTACCCGTTATAAATGATGGAAAGGTTAATTTTACTCTTGTTGTAAAAAGAGAAGGTGACAGAATCTTTTTCAAAATAGATCCTAATGAAAATTCCAAAAAATTTTTTAATCTATTAGTTTTTAAAAATAGAAAAGATCTTTCTGGAACTTTAAAATCAGGAAATGCGCAAAGTAGGAACGATTGTTTGATTGTTGAGAAAACAGTTACATGGACAGATACTGTGACCGGTGAAGTTTTACAGGTTGATCATTTTACAGAAACACGTTGCACATCACCATCCGGACCATATTTAGAATGCATGGATATGTCTCCTGACGCAACATGCGGTAGTGGAAGCGGTGGCGACAGCGGTGGCGGTGGTGGTGGAGATGGTTATTCTTATCCAGGAAACAATCAAAACCAACAATTTTTTGACAATTGTGGTGCATTAAAAAGACAAGCCACAAATATAGATTTTAGAGAAAAAGTTACTGAGTTGGATAAACCTTCTATTTTTAATAAGACTCAAGAAACAGGATATGCTGCTGCTTATGGACCTAAAACAAACTATGAATCACTTGCTAATACAAGTAATGATAACCTAAAACTACCTCCCGGCAATAAATACTTTGGCTATATGCATGTCCATCTCAATAAAGAAGGTGTTGTCAAAATATTCTCGCCCGCAGATATTTTTACTTTTCTTACAGGATGTGTGAGAAATGCTCAAGAGAAAGGTACTATGGAAGATGCTTATGCAATGGTCGTAACCTCAGAAGGGAGTTATATGCTCAAATATTCAGGAGACGGAAATTACGGTGTAGGTCCTCATACTTTACTAAGTTGGCAATCTTGGTATGACAGAGAATATACAGATCTTTTCGAAAACGGTACAATGAATCAACCTAATGTAGAAAAGCTTTTTGCAAAATTTTTAAAAGAAAAAGTAAAAATAGAAGGTCTAGAATTATTTAAAACAAATACAATTACAACTTCTGCTGAAAAACTAATACTAGGATCTGATAATAATTCGCTTGAATCAATAAAATGTCCTTAATTTTAAAAATTAAATTATGAAAAATATATTTTTATTTATACTATTAAGTATATCAATATCTTGTACAGCTCAAACCTATCCATTAAGAACATTTACAGATATTCCTGAAAACGCATATCTCAAAGATCTCAATAATGAACTTAACTATTATGCAGGAACTTGGAAAGGAATTTGGAACAATAAGACAATTTATATTATTTTTAAAAAAAACACTTACATTTATGACAATGTATTAAAATATTATAAAGACAATTTAATTGGAAAATTTAAAGTATTGGATTCTAATGGGAATATCTTATTTGATAATTTTAATTCAGCAGATAATAATGCCAAAATATGGGGTGGAAAGTTCAGAAAGGCAGACGACAAATACTCTCTTACATACAATGATCCTGATCTTTGCAATACATCAGGAAATATCATAATCAACTTCACAGATTCCACTAGGACAAAGCTTAATTGGAAACTTAATAAAGGGAGTAATATAATCACAACAGATTGTCAATATTACAATACAACGCCTTTTCCTCAGGCACTTCCTGAAGAAATGATACTGACAAAACAATAATATAAATACCCCGGGTAAAATCCGGGATGTTTGTTTCTCTTATCCTTAACTGAAAAAACGGTGAAAAATATATTTTTATTTATACTATTAAGTATATCAGTATCTTGTACAGCTCAAATCTATCCACTAAGAACCTATACAGCAGTTCCTAACAATGCCTATATAAAGGATCTAAATAATGAATTACTCCCCTATGAAGGAACCTGGAAAGGAACGTGGAATGGAAAAACAATTTATATTTACTTCAAAAAAGTAAAAAATTATTTTACACATTTAGAAAACAACCCTTACTATAAAGATATTTTAAAAGGAAAATTTAAAGTTATAGATTCTAATGGTAATATTTTATTTGATAATTCAAATATTTCTGATGAAAATGTTAAAATATGGGGAAGTGGCATTAGAAAATTAGACGATAAATATTCTCTTATTTACGTTGATCCTGATCTTTGCAATACATCAGGAAATATCATAATCAACTTCATAGATTCAACTAAGACAAAACTTAATTGGAAACTTAATAAAGGGAGTAATATGATCACAACAGATTGTCAATATTATAATACAACACCTTTTCCTCAGGCACTTCCTGAAGAAATGATACTGACAAAACAATAAAAATAACCTGTTGTACATTTAGAAATCTTATTTATAGAATTTGAAAGTCAATTGATTAAGAGAAAATAGTAAAAATGGATTTTCGTAAAAAAAGAAGAGAATTGTACAATATAGTGCACTTTTGAACCTATATTCCTAAAGTAAAATCTTCATCTTAGGGTGTTTGCTCTAAATGCACTACGGGTGTTTTAATGTAAAAGCATTTTGTGTATTAAAAATATAAAATGTTTTGTTTTTTATTTTTGAAAAAATCCCTAGAACTAAATGTTTTAGGGATTGTATGTTCATATTAATGTTATGATGGTTGAACAACTAAAAAAGTAGCATTTTCTGATGCAATATAAAACCAAAAGACATCCGTAAAATTTCCATCTACATATGTCTCTCCGTCACCAAATCCACAGGAGGTGATGAAACTAGGGTCTCCCATTTTAAATCTTGGATCACCTGGAGACTGATTAGTATTAGGATCTACAGTCATCATATCAGAGTAATTCCATCGGGTAAGAGGAGAAATAGTAGATAATATTCCTGAAGGAGCAGTTTGGTGTATTGGGCTGCCGGTAGGTGTAAATTTTACAGCCCAGCTAGTGGAATAAGGACCTGAGCTATTAAAATCAGGGATTTCAACATCTGCATGTGGTCCAAACGACATACTAGCTATTGCATATGGATAGCAGTTATTAGCGCTGGCAGCAGAAATCCGCATTTCAAGCCTGTAATCAGAGTAATTTTTAATATATAATTTTCCTTGAGAGAAAGAGAAGGAAAATAATATTACCGTGATAAGGGTTAATATTTTTTTCATAATTTAATATTATTGAATTACAAAGTAAGTTTGCCCTCCTGCGGTAAACCAGACCGCTTGATAAGTCACAGGAGATGATGGAGAGGAATTTACTTGAGTTATTACTGGATTATTGTAACAACCTCCTCCAACTGTATCTCCGCCGTAGAAAGTTCCACTGTTTGGGTCTGTAATGCCAAATTTATTTAGAACCCAGTCAGTTGATGAGCCTAATGGTATCAGCATAGGGGACGTACTGGGCTGAGGTACAGCATTACCGGCACCAAGTTTTACCATCCACGAATCAATCGGTGGATTCGAAGGGTTTGTTGCAGGTGGGATATGGCTGTTATAATAGCCAGTATAAATAGCAGTTCCCCCCGGAGGTATTGTATTTCTGCTTTCAATTAGCGGTAAGCAGGAATAGGTGCCTATATCACCACCTCCAAAAGAATTTGTTACAATATATGAGGTGTAGTTAAACATATTGATAGTCTTTTGAGCATAAATACTAAAAGAGCTTGTAACCAGGAGCGATAAGAATAATTTTTTCATGGTAAATGTTTTAGTTTTCTGCTTTTTGATTAGCTTTAATAGTATTCAATTTAGCGAAGTAAGCTTCGGTAGCCTTCACAATTACCTTCTCTTTTTCTTCTCTGCTGCTGTTTTTGTTTGCATTAGTTTTGCCAACCAATTCTAAGGAAGCATTAAATAAGATATCCAAAGCTCTGTCATTTAATTGTGCACCCCATCTTGCTTTTTCTTCAGGAGTAGATCTGTTTTCCGGTTTCATAATTTCCTTCATTGCTCTGTCAAAAGAAACCATTTCCGTAGACTTCATTTCTTCAGGAGAAGTAAGGCTTGATCGTTCAGAAGAACATGATAATGCTACACAGAAAATTCCGGCATAGAAAGCCGATAAAAGAATTTTTTTCATTGTTATTAATTTTTGTAAGAATTAGATTGCTAATATATTAAATATTTCACTATTTGGTTATATATTGTTAAAAATTTTAACTTAAATGATTGTTTATTTAATTTTTAATCATTTTTTTTTGTTAAGGTGAAGCTCTTCTTAAAACATAATATTATCTATAAAAAAATGTCGGATTAAATCCAACATTTTTACCCTAATTATTACTAATAGGGCAGATTGTAACCTATATATTTTACTATCTATTAATGAATCAAATTACTATTCTTAACTTGTGAAAAGACATAAAACATTTCTGCTCCTATCTCTAAACTTCTTTCACTGTAAATACTGTTTTGTTCAGGAGTACCATCAGAAATTTTAGGATCTTCATAGGTTATAGAAATACGTTGATCTGCACCTACTATGAAAGGACAGTTGGTATCTGCTTGTGAGCAAGTCATTACAGCTGCAAAATTGTTGTCCGGATTGATTGGATGATCATACTTTTTAGAAAATCCTATAATAGGATGTAGGCTTTCATCATATTTAATTGAATATATTGGGTTCTCGTTACTTGATAGTTTTGATATCAGGAAACCTTGCTTTTGAAGCGTTTCTATTATCTTGGGAAATATTTCAGTTTCTTCTGTGCCTCCGGAATAGCAGCTTATATTTGGAATAGTATAGTAAACACTTGCAATTTGCGCCCAAACCTGTGATAAATGGCTTCTTCTTGAATTATGAGTACAGATAAAACTAATATTTATTCCTTTATTATCTTTCAATCTTTTTTGAATAAACTCAATCAAAGGTATCAGTATAGCTTTTCGATCTTCACTGATTCTTTGTTTTTTCAATAACTTTATTGTTTGTAGTAGCTCAGGGTACATTGGTCTGACTTTTAATTGATCTAGCAACATCCGGATTCTGGAGTACAACAAGATACTTTGCCGGAAGAAAGGTCTGCTAATTTTACTTTTTGCTTTTCTGAAGGAATGCCACATGCATCTTCTGCTAAACAAGCTGTTGTTTTGCTTTTAAGAATAAAAGTTTTTCCGTTAAAATCTAAATCATATTTTCCAATTGTGATATTTTGATATTCCACTTCAATTTCATCATCTTCAATACCTAGTTTTTCTTCTGAAAGCTTGATGATATTCAAAAGTTTTCCAGGTTTTAATCTATGTTCAAAATCATCAGCATTCCACAATTGAAAATTAACCACTTTTTCCTGGCGAATTGTACCTCCACAATCGATAAAGTTTTTTGTAACAGTTCCTACTTCTGTTACATGAAAATGTTCAGGAACAAAAGCTCCGTTTTCTAATTGAAATTCAACATTATCTAATGTTAGTAAAATTTCTTTGATTTCAGATAATTTCATATTTTTCTTATTTTATCGTTTAAATGCAATATTGCGATATTATGATTGAAAAAAAAGGCCCTAACAGCATTTCTGGTTTGTAGTTGCCTGAATTATATTTGAAAAATAGTCTTTTAATACTCCAAATGTGTTTTCATCAATGCAATAACAAATAGCAGTTCCTTCAATATTCCCTTTGATCAGACCCGCATTTTTTAACTCTTTTAAATGTTGAGAGACGGTTGCTTGTGCCAGAGGGAGTTCATTAACAATATCTCCGCAGATGCATGTATTTACTTTTAAGAGATATTCAATAATCGCAATTCTGGCAGGATGTCCCAGTGCTTTTGCTATAATTGCTATCTTATTTTGTTGCTCCGTAAAGTGATCTGTTTTTGTTGCTCCCATAATTTTAAATAATTATATCGCAATATTACGATTAAATATTTGAATTGAAAAATTTATTAAAATTTTTTCTACGAAATTTTACACGATAGATGATTAGATGCGATTGAATATTGATTGAAATTGAATTTTTCCTTATATTTTGTAAATAGAGTTGAAAATTAGAAAAAGGGAGTTGATTGCCTTTAAAAATTTTATTACAATATAGTTAAGTTGTTTATCCTGAGTGATGTTGGTTGTTATTTAGTGTGATAAGGCTTGAAACTAGATATATTGTATAATACGAAATAGATATTGAACCGGAGTAAAAGTGTTTTTGCTTTTATTTATTATATAAAATTTCGTTTTTATATTAGGCTTATTACTTTAATATAATTTATTTAATCTCAAAAAACGATGCAAATACAATCAATATTTATTCTAGGTCTTTTGTTTTCATGTGCAAAACAACCTGAAAAGAAAATAGAGAATGACAATTGGGAAAAATTAGAGGTTATCACTCTTTTTCAGAAAATTACAATTGAAAATCACTCTGACAGTTCAGAAGTTGAAAATATTGTCTGGAATAAACAGATTTATAATATTCCTCCTAAATATATTGTTGAAGACACTATAAAAACAAAAATTTATCTTGACAAAAGTGAAAAAGACAGCTTAAAAAGTTGGATTAAATCTTCAATTCTTAAACCCAAATTTACAGCTTTAGCTGCTACTGATTATGTAGGAAATGTAGAATTAAATTACATTAACAGAAACACTACGTTGAGTTGTAAATATTATTCTGTTGGTGAATGGGATAAAGTATCAGAAAATACAAAAAAAATTTACAACTTATTGAGTAGTAAAACTGAGTTGTCTAAACAGTAACCCTTCCCTGTGTATCATAGTACTTCGCTTAGGTCGGATTAAAAGAATTAATAACTCTAGGGAAGTGAATTAAAGGATATTATTAACAGTTGTAAAAAAATAATTATCTTTTTGACCACCCTAAAAAATAAAAACCTCTGAAAATCAAATGATTTCAGAGGTTTTTTGTACCCAGGACCGGGATCGAACCGGTACTCCTAAGAACTGGTGTTTGAGACCAGCGCGTCTACCAATTCCGCCACCTGGGCTTGATGTTTACTCCAAACATGTTGTTTGTTTCAAATTGGTGTGCAAATATAGGAACTTTTTTCAATGTTCAAAAGCTTTTTGAAGATTTTTTTTAAAAATTAAGTTCCAAACCATCATAGGCAAGGTGTATTCCAGACGGAAGTTGTTTATCTTCAATATCATGTACTCCTAAATGATGACTGATGTGAGTAAGAAATAGTTTTTTAGGTTTTAGCTCTTCAAACAGTTTAATAACATCAGGAAGGATAAAATGTGCCGGATGTGGGTCAAATTTTCTTATGCAATTTAAAATTAATACATCCAGATTCTTTAGTTTTTCCTTTTCAGTGTCAGAAATAAAACCTGCATCAGTAATGTAGGCAAGATTTTTAAATTTATACCCGAAGACACTTATTTTAAAATGTATAACCTCAATAGGAGTAATCTCAGTATCCAAAACATGAAAAGGTTTATTTTCAATCTCATGTAATTCAAAAGCGGGCGCACCGGGATACCTTACATCGGCAAAAGCATAAGGGAAACGGTTTTTAATCTCATGAGCAACCCTGGAATAACAGTAAAGCGGAACATCTTTTCCACTTTTAAAAATTAAAGGACGCATGTCATCCAGCCCAATTACATGATCATTATGTTCATGAGTGATGAGCGCAATATCTACGGTATGCTCGTGGTTGGTAAGCATTTGCTGCCTGAAATCCGGACCACAATCGATGAGTATTTTTCTATTTTCTTCCGTAGTTACCATCACGGAAGAACGTAAGCGTTTGTCTTTGGGATTTTCGGAAGTACACACTTCACATGTACAGCCTATAACGGGTACACCTTGGGAAGTACCGGTTCCTAAAAATTTCAACTTCATTTTGTTTTGAGGTTGGTTTAATTTTGGTAAATTTACAAAAAATTTAATGTCCTAATGTATCAGAAACTAACTCCTAAACAAAAAGCATTAACAATTAATCTAGATCCTACTATTTATGGTACTTTCGCAGAGATTGGAGCAGGGCAGGAGACTGTTCGTCACTTTTTTAGAGCAGGGGGGGCTTCCGGTACGATCGCTAAGGCAATGTCTGCTTATGACAAAGATTTTAGTGATGCTATCTACGGAAAAGAAGTAAAAAACAGGTATGTTACTCAGAATAGACTTCGCAAAATGCTTCGCTATGAAGTAGCTTTGATCGAAGAGAGAATTTCAAGAGACAACAATCCTGACAGAAAGTTCTTTTCTTATGCCAATACTGTAACTACCATCAACTTTGACAAAACTGTAAAAGGTCACGGCTGGGTAGGAATTCGTTTTCAGACCAAAGAAAATGAAAATTACAACGAAATTGTAATCCACGTAAAATTCAAAGAAAATGATGCCACTTTACAACAGGAAACTTTAGGGAATCTTGGGGTAAACCTTATTTTCGGAGCGTTTCATTATTTCGATAATCCGAGAACATTAGTAGAATCATTGTACGATGATATTGCAAAAGACAACCTGGAAATCGATATGATTGATTTCAGTGGTCCCGCTTTTGAATATGTAGATAACAGATTGATGTCACTTCAGTTAGTGAAAAACGGAATGACGGATGCCGTAATCTTCAATTCTCAAGGGAGTAATATGCTTCCGGCAGATGTATTGTACAAAAAGAATATTTTTGCTGTAAGAGGAAGTTTCAGACCTGTAACAAAGGTGAATATCGATATGCTTAAGAACGGAATGGATATGTTCTTTAAAGACGCGATCTGTACCCACGAAGAGACAGAAGTTCTTATTGAAATTACGATTTCAAATCTTAGGGCTGATGGGGATATTGATGAAAGAGATTTCCTGGACAGAGTAGATATCTTAGGTAAATTAGGATATACCGTTATTATTTCAAACTTCTCAGAATATTATAGACTTATTGATTATTTTGCATCTTACACAAGTGGAGATATCGGAGTTGCGATGGGTGTAAATAACCTATTGATGGTATTTGATGAGAAATATTATAAAAACTTATCCGGAGGAATCCTTGAAGCATTCGGTAAGTTCTTCAGAAACGGAATGAGAGTGTATCTGTATCCTTATAAAGACCCGGAAACACATCAGTTATTAGACTCATCCAACCTTAAAGTAGAGGAGAACTTAAAAGAGCTGTACAAGTATTTCAAAAGAAACAACCGTATTGTTGATATTACAAACTATAATCCTGAATTTTTAGAAATATATTCAAGAGAAATATTAAGAAAAATCGGATGTTGTATCAAAGGTTGGGAAACTCAGGTTCCGGATGGTGTTGCTGAAATGATCAAAGAGCGTGGAATGTTCGGATATAAAGAAGAACTTCCTTTAAAACAATTCTCTTAAAAAAATAATACAATGTCAGAATTAAAGAAAAGACTTTCCTCTATTCTTGAAAGTCCTAAACATAATACAGAAGAAAAGCTTGAAAAAGTTTGTCATCTTTTAGATCAGGAGATCTCTTATTTTAACTGGACAGGATTCTATTTTAAAAATGGAGATAAAGATGAATTAATCTTAGGTCCTTACGTAGGAGCTCCTACAGATCATACTATTATTCCTTACGGAAAAGGAATTTGCGGTCAGGTAGCAGTTTCCAATGAAACGTTTGTAGTTCCTGATGTACACGAAGAAAGCAATTACTTAAGCTGTTCAATCGATACAAAAGCTGAAATTGTTGTTCCAATCTTTAAAGATGGAAAAAATATCGGACAGATTGATATAGATTCTCATACCATTGATCCTTTTACAAGTGAGGACAGAGAATTATTAGAATGGCTTTGTAACGAAGTTTCCAAAGTTTTGTAATTCAATCAGAAAATAATATAAACTCCGGCTTTTGGGCTGGAGTTTTTTGTTTTACGGATTATTAGTCGTGATGACAAACATAATTAAAGGTTCATTTCCGGTATTTTCAATAGAATGATACCCTATAGAGCTTATTGCTGTAATATCTCCTTTCTGGAGTGTCTTTTTGCGGATGGATCCCTCTGTTCCTGTTCTTTCTCGATATTCTCCGGTTCCATGTACCACTACATATAATTCTTCTTCATTTCTTTCGTTGTGTGTATGGAAGCCGGATTCATCACCTTTATTCAATAGAACCATATAAGCAGCCAGGCGATTATTGGCAAGTTCTTTTTGCTCGAACATTTGTATCATATGTACAGTTCCGTTTCCCCCATACATATTTTCACGTTTATCTATGCGGGTGATGGTTCGTTCTTCTTTGCCAAATGGCATGACATAAAGATGAATATATTTCGAAACTTCCTGTATAACGTGATCAAATTCCTCTCCTTCAGATAATATAACAGTTCCGGACATGTAAGATAAATATTTAATGTTTAAAGTTGTTGGTTGAAAAAATCAGCTTTGCTGCATTGAGTGAATTTCTGCAAGAAGTTCTTTAAAATAAATCTCACATTTTGCAATATGTGTCCCATACCAGGAAAAAGCTTCTCCGTCCACAATCATGATTTTTTTGTCTGGATAAACAATACTCAGTTCCTCAATATGTTTTTCTTTAAAAGGAAAAGGTTCCGAAGAAAGCATGATGACATCAGCCTCAGCAAGGTCTTCAGCAGAGATTTCAGGATATCGGGTTTTATCTTTAAAAATATTTTCAAAGCCTATTTCCGTTAAAATTTTATGAATAAATGTATCAGAACCCACGGTCATGTATGGTTTGTTCCAAATAAGATATGCTGCTTTTACTGGAATTTCAAGCTTTGCCTGATTAAGAATTTCATAAATCTTAAGGTTGAATAGCTGTGCTCTTTCTTCCTGCTTTAAAAGCTTTCCAAGGTTTTTAAGCAGATAATAATTGTCTTCAATCGTTTCTACATTCGTTACCGTTACTTTGAAGTCTTCCATTAAAGCTTCTACTTGCTCTTTAATGTTCTCTTCTTTATTGGCAAGGATTAAATCCGGTTGTAAAGCTTTAATCTTTTCAATATTAATATTTTTCGTTCCTCCGATTACAGCTACATTTTTTACTTTATCCTCAGGGTGAATACAGAATTTTGTTCTTCCGATTACTTCATTTTCAGTTAATCCCAAGTCAAATAAAGCCTCAGTAATAGAGGGTACAAGTGAAACGATTTTCATATCGGCATTTTAGTTGATGCCTAAAATTACAAAAGTTTTCCGGTTAAGAAAAGTCCGGCTACCGTAAAATAAATAATAAGTCCTGTAACGTCTACTAATGTCGCTACAAATGGAGCAGAAGAAGTAGCAGGGTCAAGTTTTAATTTCTTTAAGACAAATGGAATCATAGACCCCGATAAAGTTCCCCATAATACAATAGCAATCAGGGAAACGGAGACACTCAGTCCTACGTATACCCAATATTGTCCATAATCAAAAAGACCTACCTGCTGCCACAGCATGATTCTCACAAACCCAATGATTCCCAGAATAAGCCCAAGGCATATTCCCGAAATGATTTCCTTTCTCATCACATACCACCAGTCTTTAAGCCCGATCTCCTGAAGTGCCATCGCACGGATGATCAGTGTAGCAGCCTGTGAACCGGAATTTCCACCACTTGAAATAATTAAAGGAACAAATAATGCCAGAACTACTGCTTTTTCAATTTCTTTATCAAAGTATCCCATTGCCGAAGCCGTAAGCATTTCTGAGATAAATAAAATGATCAGCCAGGTTGCTCTCTTTTTGATCATTTCCGTCCAGGAAGTCTGGGTATACGGAAGATCTAAAGCTTCCAATCCCCCGAATTTCTGGATATCTTCGGTGTTTTGTTGCTCAATCTGGTCTAGGATGTCATCGATTGTTACAATTCCAACTAAAACGCCTGCTTCCGTTATAATGGGAAGAGCGCCACGGTCATATTTCTCGAAGTAAGTTACAGCATCCTCTTTTGAAGTAGTTGTAGTAATTGCTACGAAATGGTTATCTGTAATATCAGAAACCAAAGTATCTTCTTCTTCAAGTAATAAAGTTCCGATGGCAAGGTCATCAATCAGTCGGTTTCTCTCATCTACCACATACAGGTAATTCATGGTTTCCACCTTTTTTCCTACCTTTTTAATCTGCTGAAGACAACGTTTTACAGTCCATTCCTTACGGATCTGGATATAATAAGGGGTCATCAGACGAGCAATAGAATCAGAATTGTAACCTAATAGTTTTAAAGCAATTCTTCTTTCCTGTGGATTAAGATGATTGATAGAATACTTGATCAGCTCATCAGGGAAATCCTCAAACAGAGCCGTTCTGTCATCAGGAGTCATAGCATTCAAAATCTCAGAAACTTCATCGCTTCCGATACTTCTGATGGTATCTTCCTGGAAGTCAGGATCAAGATGTGAAAAAACCTCTGCTTTGTACTCTTTAGGAACCTTCAGGAACGCGAGTAGCCTCTCATCAGCATGAAGTTCGCTGAGAGTTTCGGCAATATCGGCAGGGTTGAAGATAAGTTCGTCTCTAGAGTTCAAAACGTGAATTTTTTTGGATATGCAAAAATAATTCAAATTTTTAAGACTGAGTAATAAACTGGCAAATTTAAGGATTAATTAAAGTTTAAAGCCCTGAAAAGAAGACAAAAAAACACCCGCCAGGACGGATGTTAAAAAATTAAATTTAAAAAATATCCTTTAATCAAGAATAGGTCCACATTCTAAAATAGGAGAGGGAAGGCACATTCCTCCGGTGCAGCATTCTCCCGCATCGCATTGTGTGCTGTTTCTGCATTTTTTGATTTGAAGACTTCCTTTGATTTCTTTCTGTTCCTCTCTGTTCAGTTTTTTGAAATTTGAATTTTTCATGATCATTGATTTTTAAAGTTAGAAATTAATTTTATTCTTCAAAACAGGCAAACTCCATACATACACCTCTACAACATGCTCCGTAAATACATTGTGAATCATCGATGCATTTTCGAGGACCTGCTCCTTTAATTTGCTTTGCTGCTTCTCTGCTAAGTTTCTTTAGATTTTTCATAGTTTTTTAGATTTAAATGTTATACTAAAATAAAAAATATTTTCCAATTATTCCTTATGTGGTGAAAATATTTAATTGATATTCAGTGTTTTGTTTAAACAAAATAGCGCCTGCTTTTATAGACGCTATTTCTTAATTTATGATTTAGTCCAATATACATGGATTTAAAACACATACATTTTGGCAGCACGCTCCTCCAGGGCATTGATAATGTTCCGTGCATCTTTTTATAATTCCACTGCCTTTAATCTCTTTTTGCTCTTGTCTGCTGATTTTCTTTAAATTTTTCATGTGATTTGTTTTAATGGTTAATGATAATACTTTTTTATTCTATACATATAAATGGTGAACAAATTCCATTGCAGCACCATCCCACAGGACATGGGTTAGATTCATTACATCTGTCCATTTTTCCACCATTAATCTGGCTGGCTTTTTCTCTGGAGATTTTTTTTAGATTTTTCATAGTCTAGAGGTTTTAATATTATGCTCAATTATTTTTACTAATCAATCATACATCTTTGTGGTTTGCAGACTCCCTGACAACACCATCCCACTGTACATGGGATACTTTCATTACACCTTGAAATAAGTCCACCATTGATTTGCTTTGCCGCTTCTCGGCTGATTTTCTTTAAATTTTTCATATAATTTAGATTTTAATGTCATACTAAAATAGTAAATAATTTTATATTATTCATTATTTGGTGAAAATATTTAATTGAAATTCAATGTTTTATGTGAGTGTTTTGACTTTGTTGTCGAAAAATATTAATGTTTTCTAAAGAAAATAATTGAGGGTAGGGATAAAAAAAATTACCAATGAAACATTGATAATTGATTTATTGAATAAAATTGAGTATTCACAATTTTATGTATATCGTAAAGAATAGATTTCTTTAGAGTTCCGCTTCTGTAGGCTTTAGTTTTCTGAGTTGCTTTAAAATACCTTTTATGGCACCTTCGGTTCCTATTTTAATAGAATTGACAGTAGAGCCCAATAGACGCATATTTTTTCGGTAAGTATCATAATCTGTTTCTGTAATGAGACTTCCTTCAGCATCGAACAACTTCATGCTTACAACAACCTGATTGGAGAAAACATATTTTCCAAGTCCTACTTTAAAATATCGGACTTTAGAAACAATGGCAAAATCTGCATCGTTATTGACGCAGTAATCTGTGATTGTCTTTTTATCAATACTGTCAAAAGGAACCTGTACTTCTGCGCGAAGCATTTTATTTTTTCTTCCGCTGAAGTTGTCTGAAACAGCATCAAAAAAAGCATTGTTGGTAGGCTCTTTAATCTCATCAATATCAGGCTCTACCTCAGGATTGAAGTATAGAACTTTTTTAATTTTATCGTCGGAATTCCTCTGTGCTTTTACTGAAGTAAAGCCAACCAATAAAAAAGTAGTAACTGCTGTAAAGAATATAAATTTTCTCATTTGTAATTCGAATGCAAAATTACTGCCTTTTCGTCGAATTGTGTAAAATTTATTAAGAAATTTTTAACATTTTTTTCTATCAAATTTGATTTATGAAATCAATAATGTTTGCAGAATCAAAAAATAGTCGTAATTTTGCACCCGTTACATAATAATCATTAAACAATATTGGAATGTACTTAACAACAGACAAAAAGCAGGAAATTTTCGCACAACACGGAAAATCTGCACAGGACACAGGAAGCGCAGAAGGACAAATCGCTCTTTTCACTTTCAGAATTAATCACTTATCTCAGCACTTAAAGGCTAACCGTCACGATTTCAACACAGAGAGATCTCTAGTGAAATTAGTAGGTAAGAGAAAAAGTTTACTAGATTACCTTAAGAAAAAAGATATCGCAAGATATAGAGCAATTATTGCTGCATTAGGACTAAGAAAATAATCTATAAAGATTTTCAAAATAAAGCAACTTCGAAAGAGGTTGCTTTTTTTGTTGTATCTCATCATCTGAGATGAAGTTGAAATATAGATTCCGAAATAAAATTATCACATTGTTTTTTCTGCGCAATAAGATTGCGTATTTTATTTTTTACTTTGTATTATCAAAACAGAAAGCCTCAAGAAATAATACTAAAAAAAACTTTTATGATAATTGTTTTGTCATAGAACATCCGAATGAATATTATTACCTAAATCAGTTCTAGTGGGGATAATCAGCTATTCTTTGTTTTTTCCAATCTTTCCTAAATGTGTATTTTGGAAACTATCCGGATATTTTAGTCCATATCCTAATATTCTATCAAAAGCAGAGTGGGAGAATAAAATAGCTCCAGCCATCTGTAAATAGGGAAGCGATAAGGCTGTTCCTATAAGATAAACGGCGACAGCCACTCCAAAATGATGAAACAGGTTGTAGCAAAATGCACCTACTTTATTATTAACAGTATATCCCAACATAGAAATATCCGGAGCAAGGAATAATCCTGCAAACCACCACCATGAGTATTCTGTATGTGCAAAAGCTAGAATTCCAAGGGCTAAAAAGGCAGCATATTCGAGTTTTAATTGGATGTTCATCAGAATAGAAAATTTAAGAGATCTGTAAAATAGGTCGTAATTTCCAAGATAAAGTTACAGGCTATGATGGATAGAATAATTCGTGAATTCGTGGCTAAAAAATACTAGACGATAAGGTTTTAGAGAATCAGCCTGTTTTATAATGTGCGATAATATCTAGTAATTGCTCTATGTAATCTATGAGGTTTAAAATATTTTTTTGTTTGTTACCACATAGGAGCATAGGAAGAAGTCATAAAAATAGGCTGTTTCAAAAAGATGAAACAGCCTGTTATGTTATTATATGTATATTATTTAATGTCCTGATTTGGCTTCAGTGCTTTCTACATGCCCCAGGTATTTAGTACAATAGGCACCGAAAATTAGAATTACCAGATAACAGAATACAGGAATAATAAACGAATGCTGTACTCCAAACTGATCTGCAAGATACCCTTGGAAAATAGGAACAATAGCACCTCCAAGAATAGCCATAACCACTAAAGAAGATCCCTGGCTTGTATACTTTCCTAATCCTGAAATCGCCAGCGTATAAATATTAGAGAACATAATTGAATTGAAAATCCCGATTCCTAAAACACTGTACATTGCTAATTCACCATGATTTACCATTGTGGAAATCAATAGAATAACGTTAATGGCTGCAAATATAGAAAGTGTTCTTGCAGGAGCTGCTTTTCCAACAAAAAATGCTGCGAAATTCAGTAATATGAACACAAGGAAGAAGCTGATTTGTGCAAAGCTAAGATCTACAATACTGAAAATTACTAAGAAAACCAGTGTTGCTGCACCTAGCATGTAAATAGCCTTTTTAGCCTGACTGATTGAATGATTTAATGAAATAGCTCCTAAGAAACGCCCAATCATTGCACCTCCCCAATATAATGACAGGTAGTTTTTACTGATCGCTTCATTGAATTTCATGGTCTCTTCAAGGAAACTGATGATAAAGCTTCCAACGGCTACTTCTCCTCCAACATAGCAGAACATAGCAAAAACTCCGAATTTTAAATGATTGAATTTCAATGCGCCCCAACCTTGTACACTTTCTTCCGTCTCCGTTTGAAATGAAGGCAACTTTACTCTTGAAATTAGTAAGCCTACCAATAAAAGGATTGCTGCAAAGATTAAATAAGGTATTCTTGTTGCTACTGCACTGAAGGTTCCGTCTGGTTCGGAAAACAATTCAAAAATCAAATGTCCTCCCAATACCGGAGCAATTGTGGTTCCAAAAGCATTAAAAGCCTGAGTCATATTCAGTCGGCTGGATGCCGAATCTTCCGAACCAAGCAATGAAACATATGCGTTGGCGGTAATTTGTAAAACCGTAAATCCCAGACCTAAAATAAATAAGGCTCCGAGGAATAAAGGATAATAAGAGAATGTAGCAGCCGGATAGAATAGAATACATCCTAATGCTGCCAAACCGATTCCAAATAAAATTCCTTTTTTGTATCCTACTTTGTTGATAGGATCGCCTTTGGAAATGGAAATCAGAAAATAAATTAAGGATCCTATAAAGTACGCTCCGAAGAAACAGAACTGTACCAGCATGGATTCAAAAAAGGTAAGTTTAAAAAGTTGTTTCAGGTAAGGGATCAGAATATCATTCATACAGGTGATGAATCCCCACATAAAAAACAGCAGGGTGATGGTAATCAATGGAACCGTATAATTCCTGCTTTGAGATTGTACTTCTTTATTCATAAACATTTATTTATCTGTATTAAGGATAACACCTTAACTTTTTTGCCTACAGCATTATTATTTTGTGAAGCAGGGCAAATATAGGAATCAGCCTATGGTTTTGCAATTATTTTAATGGTTTTTATAATGAGGTGTATACTTTTTATGATATTGAAATGTTATTTTCATTTTTTGAGACAATAATACAAAAACAACGTGATTTTTCAATGAAATATTGTGGAAAATCATCGGGTTATATTTTTTGAAAAATAAATAAGCTGAGCTTATTCTTCATAATTTTTTTAATTTTCATAAAACTGATAGCCAAAATTTTGTATTTTGAGAGCCTATTATGTAATTGAAAAAAATTAATATATCATTATTATTAGTACCTTTGCATACGAAAATTTAAAGAGTTTAAATATTAATCATACTCAATACGGAGTATAAAGAAGCAAATTTATGAGTATACCTCAAGCGTTTATAGAAACGGTAACCCTTGCAGACGGAAGGGAAATCACTATTGAAACGGGGAAGCTGGCTAAGCAGGCTGACGGATCTGTAGTAGTGAAATGTGGTGGAACAATGCTATTAGCAACTGTTGTAGCCAACAAAGAAGCAAATCCTGGTGTAGACTTTTTACCATTAACGGTAGATTATAGAGAAAAGTTTTATGCAGGTGGAAGAATTCCTGGGAATTTCTTCCGTAGAGAAGCAAAACCATCAGATGATGAAGTGCTTACAATGAGATTGGTGGACAGAGTATTGCGTCCGCTTTTCCCTGAAGATTTCCACGCGGAAGTACAGGTAATGATCTCATTAATTTCTTACGATAAAGAAGTAATGCCTGAGGCTCTAGCAGGTCTTGCAGCTTCTGCAGCAATCGCAATCACAGATATTCCTTTTGACGGACCAATGTCTGAAGCGAGAGTAGTAAGAATTGACGGACAATTATCCGTAAACCCAAGCTATGAAAATTTACTGAAAGCTGATATCGATATCATGGTGGGAGCTACTAAAGACTCCATCGTAATGGTAGAAGGTGAAATGAAGGAAATCACTGAGCAGGAAATGCTTGAGGCAATCAACTTCGCTCACGTAGAGATCAAGAAACAGATCGAAGCTCAGGAAAGATTAGCTGCAAAAGTAGGTAAAGCTTTTCCTAAAAGAGAATACAGCCACGAAGAACACGACGAAGAAATTCGTGAAAAAGTATGGAAAGAATGCTATGACAAAGTATATGAAGTAGCAAGAACTCCATCTAATAAAGAAGAAAGAGGAGATAAATTCAAAGCAATTCGTGAGGAATTTTTAGCACAATATGCTGAAAATGAAGAAGAATTAGCAAGAGTAACTCCTTTCGTTAAAGTATATTACCATGACGTAGAGAAAGAAGCAATGCGTCAGATGATCCTTGAAGACAACATCCGTCTTGATGGTCGTGATCCACAAACAATCCGTCCAATCTGGTCAGAAATTGATTACCTTCCGGGAGCACACGGTTCTGCAATCTTTACAAGAGGTGAAACTCAGTCTTTAACAGCTGTAACTTTAGGTTCTGTAAAAGATGCAAACATGATCGACAGCGTAATTACGCAGCACGACGAAAGATTCTTCCTACACTATAATTTCCCTCCATTCTCAACAGGTGAAGCAAGACCTTTAAGAGGTACTTCAAGAAGAGAAGTTGGACACGGAAACTTAGCTCAAAGAGCATTAACAGCAGTAATCCCTGCAGAAAATCCATATACAATCAGAATCGTTTCTGATATCCTTGAATCTAACGGTTCATCTTCAATGGCAACAGTTTGTGCTGGTACATTAGCATTGATGGATGCCGGAGTTCAGATTACAAAACCAGTATCTGGTATTGCAATGGGATTGATCACGGATAAAAAATCTGGAAAATGGACTGTACTTTCTGATATCTTAGGAGATGAAGATCACCTTGGAGATATGGACTTTAAAGTAACAGGTACTGCAGACGGTATCA
This sequence comes from Chryseobacterium artocarpi, assembly GCF_001684975.1. Taxonomy (GTDB): domain Bacteria; phylum Bacteroidota; class Bacteroidia; order Flavobacteriales; family Weeksellaceae; genus Chryseobacterium; species Chryseobacterium artocarpi. The sequence goes on from NZ_MAYH01000012.1 coordinate 173,388, forward strand.
CAGCTTGTCAGATGGATATCAAAATTCAGGGACTTTCTATGGACATCATGGAGAAAGCTTTGATGCAGGCTAAAGACGGAAGATTACACATCCTTAACAAGATCACTGAAACAATTTCTACACCAAGAGCAGACGTTAAACCTCACGCTCCGAAAATGGTGGTAATGGAAATCCCTAAAGATTTCATTGGTGCTGTAATCGGACCTGGTGGAAAAATTATCCAACAATTACAAAAAGATACAGAAACGGTTATTGCTATCGAAGAGATGGGAGAAATCGGACGTATCGAAATTTCTGGTACAGACAGAGAGAAAATCAATGCTGCTATTGCAAGAATTAATGAGATTACTTTCGTACCGGTGATAGGTGAAGTTTACAAAGGTAAAGTAGTGAAAGTAATGGACTTTGGTGCATTCGTAGCTATTGCTAAAGGAACAGAAGGACTTCTTCACATTTCAGAAATTGAATGGGCTCGTTTAGACAAAGTTCCTTATGCTGAAGGTGATGAAGTAGAAGTGAAGTTCATGGGTTATGATGACCGTAAGAAAATGAAACTTTCCCGTAAAGTTCTTTTACCAAGACCTCCAAGACCTGAAAGACCAGAAGGTCAAGGTAGACCAGACGGACAAAGAAGACCGGATGGGCAAAGAAGACCAGAAGGACAAAAGCCACAAGCTGAAAAACCAGCTGAAGATCAAACACCTTCTACTGAAGCTTAATAAGATTTATTCTTAGATATAAAAGAAATCCCTCAATTTTGAGGGATTTTTTGTTTTATATTGCTTAATTTTTGTTAGAAACGCAAAGACGCAAAGTTTTTTTAATAGAATACTTTTTTAGGGCGCAATAGAATCAAAGATTCTCAGCAAGGATACTGCTTTACTTTTGCTACGGATACACGAATAGCTTTATTCCATGTGGTGAAAATTATACCATTTTTAAATCTAATAGAAGCCATAGGTTTTATTTGTAAATAAAATAATTCGTGTATTCGTGGCGATTAAAAGCAATTTAAAAAGATCTGCGTCATCTGCAAAATCCGCGAGAGATCAACAGGATTCAATTTTACCGTAGATAATCCTATACCTTAAATGCATCTTCGTATTTTCTAGCAACTGCATAAAACCTAGCTTCCGATTCTCTGTTTAAGATCTTCTGCGCCACCGGTTTTTCTTGGCTGTCCGTTTTTAGAAGAACCGAAATTGTAAGTATAAGAAAACGTTACTACTCGAGTATCTCTATTCACGGCAAAGTTTTCGATATAATCTGTATAATTGGTTTGTCCTTTTATATTACCTGTAAAAAATACATCCGTGAAGGAAAACTTCAGTACGCTGTTATTCTTGAACTTCTTTTGTGCACCGATATTCAGAGACCAAAAAGGACTCATATTCAAGTATGCATACACTTCTCTCGCTTTGTAATTTCCTGTTAATTCTGCAGTAAAACCATTTCCAAGTTTGAATGAATTGATGCTATTAATATTAAAAGTGAAATTACCTTTATTATTGATCTGTGTTCCCGAAACATTTCCGGTGTAAGATCCGTAGTAGAAATTGGCACTGTTGTTCATATCCCACCATTTTGTAACCTTTATCGGAGCGATCAGATATAACCCGAAATAAGAAGCAGAGTTTAAGTTTTCAAAGGTCTGTACCGTTACATTTTCTCCATCTTCTACAATCGGTTTCAGAATATCTGTAATATTGTCTGAGGTTTTGCTGTAGCTTAATGTTGCGAAATATTTGTTACTTAAACTATAGGTTAGTTCATAATTCATAGTTGTCTGAGGATTCAGATCCGGGTTTCCGGATCTCATGGTGGTAGGATCGAGATAAAGCTTAAAAGGATTCAATTGATTGTAGCTGGGTCTTGTAATTCTTCTGCTTAGATTCACTTCAAGATTGCTTTTTTCCGTCAGATCGTAAGATAATACTGCACTTGGAAACAGTTGAGTATAATTTCGTTTGTTGACCTGATTAGTCGTAACCTGCGTGCCTTTTACGTTTGTGTTTTCTAACCTTAAACCAGCTGTAGCTTTAAATTTATCCCACTTTTTAGACAGATTTCCATACACAGCATTGATGTTTTCCTCATAAATAAAATGATTGGTCTTTCTAAGATCAGGAACTAAAGCTTCATTTTTGACATCGAAAAACTTCAGATCATTATCCGTTTTTACAAAACTGGTTTTAACTCCGCTTTCAAGCTTCCAATCATTTTTCAGATTTTTGGTAAGGTCAGATTTTAATGAATAGATATTCAGCTTTCCATCCAGATCACCTTTCATAATATCAAGCTGATCTGTGCCATCATTTATCTTGTGTGTTCTGGTTTCAAAATTTTGTAGGGAAGAATTTGAGTAGTTGATATAATCAAAATCAGTGGAGATTTCAGAACCTAAAGAATCAAGAGTGTATTTATGATTTACATTAAATGAAACATTGGTCCATTTGTCATTCGATACATTTTGAGTATTAAAAGTACTTTCTGGTTTGTAAACACTGTTAAGCGTTGTATTGGAATTATCACCATTGAGGTTGAATGAATTCGAAATAAGCCCTACAGAAAATCCAAGAACGTTTTTATCATTCATATAATAATCCATTCCGGCTTTAGCGATATGATTATTGAATTTGAATTTCAGATAATTATCCTGAATGTAAGCTTTCTCGAAATTATTATCCTTGAAGAAATTTCTGTCCAGAACCAGCCAGTTATACGCTTCCCTGTAGGCATAGCTGTAGTTTCCGAAAATATTGATCTTTTTATTTCTGTGATTGATCGTGAAACTATTATTATTTTTCACATATTTTCCCATTCCCAATGAAGTGGCAATGCTTCCGTTTGTCCCTTTTCTCTGTTCTTTTTTAAGTTTGATATTAATAATCGAAGACCCTGCTGCATCATACTTTGATGAAGGATTCGTAATAAATTCTATCTTATCAATGGTGGACGAAGGAATTCCTTTGAGATAATTGGCAAGATCATTTCCTGTCATTGGCGTGTTTTTACCATCAATCTGGATCAGAAGATTACTTTTCCCCCTAAGGCTGATATTATCATTGTTGTCAATATTGATGCCCGGTGCCTTTTCCAATACTTCAAAAGCTGAATTTCCGGTACTCGCAATGCTGTTTTCTACATTCATGATCATTTTACCGTCCTGCCTTTCGATCATTGGTCTGGCTTTGGTAATGGTGACTCCTTCAATAGCTTTTACATTAAGATCAATGGAGGGAAGTGTTGTATTATCAGCCACTGAAATTGTTTCAGAATGATAAACTTCAGAGCCATTTCTGTTAATTTTTAAACGATAAGTTCCGCCTTTCAGGTCATTGAATCCAAATTTCCCATTGGAATCTGCAATTTCTGTTTTAATTAATTTATTATCAGCATCCAAAAGGTTGATTTCCATCTGTTCTGCTTTGTCGGATTTTATATTTCCGGACAATGAGAAACTCTGTATCTGGGCTGAAAGTACATTGCTGAAGAACATCAGTATCCAGATAAAAATGAGTGAAAATATTCTGGTCATAGTGTTTTATTTTTTAGGGTTAAGACAGTTTTCCGAAATAGTAAGCAAAGCCGAATACATGACCTCGAGTTCATCCTTTGTGATCCCATTTAAAGCAACTTCCCGGTTCTGTTCTACGATATTCTGAACCTCCCGGATTACTTTTTTTCCGGAATCTGTCACTTCCAGATTTGTTTTTCTGCGGTCATCAGGATGAACATGTCTTGTGACATATTCAGATTTTACCATTAAATCAATAATTCTCGTCACAGACGCATTGTCCTTAAAAACAAGATCACCAATTTCATTCTGGGTAATTCCCGGGTTTTCCAGAATCGCTTTGATGATGAGCCACTGATCAATCGTTATGGTAAACCCATGTGCTTTCAGCTGGCGTTGTGCATAGTTTCTGTAGGCTCTTATAGCTTTGTCTATGTTGTAGAATATAATTGAATTTAATTTTTCCATACTTTCAGATATGATGACTTATCAATTATTGATATGTCAATTAATTTGTTGATCACAATTTTATTTTGTTACATCTTTCTGAAAATATTTTTAACAATAAATCATAAACTGTGAATATGATCACTCATTTTTCCTGTATTGAAAGGCATTAGGTTCAAATAAAATAAGATTACTTTTCTTTAAATAATTGATCGATCTGTTTTTTGATATGCTCATTGGGAGCAATTTTATAAAACTCATACAACAGATCCATTGAAGATGGTTTCTTGGGATATTGATTATTGTTCAGGAAGTTCTTCAATGCTGTATTTACCTTATTTTCGCCTACTAAATCACTTAATTGAACCATTGCCACAGCGCCTTTGGAATAAGAAATATGAGGAACATCTCCTGTGGCTCTGTAGATGGGAAGGTCTTCAAATAATCCTTTCTCATTGTCGTAAATCTGTTGGTGAACCTTTATTCTTTCCATCATTTTTGCTTTTCCATGCATCTTTTTATAAAGCATCATTTCTGTATACATGGCAAGAGTTTCGGTGAGCATTACCGCACCCTCTCTGTTATCCGGATTGATCTGGCTGTTTCCCCACCAAAGATGGGAGAGCTCATGTCCGGCAAGTTCATTAATCACATCCTGTTTTTGATCTGCATGAATATTGGCGTGAAAAACCATATCCTCAGGCATAAAAATGACAGAAGGGTAGGCGGTGGCAGCAAAGCCTCTGGTAAACGAAGATATTTCAGCAAAATTGATTATTTTAAAAGGATATTTTCCAAAATTCTGTTGACAATAATCCAGTGTATGTTTGGTATTTTCAAGAAGATGATTCACATTCTCAAAATGCTTTTTGTGATAGAAAATATTTACGGTTATTCCTTTGTAATCAATACTTTTTACCTGATATTCTGCTGAAGACACGGCAAAACGAAAAGGAATGTTCTCTGATTTATATTGAAAATAATTTCGGTCTGATGACGTCCATGATTTTACCAGATCACCGGTTCCTATAGCGGTCTGCTCTTTTTCAGTAGAAACAATCATGTTGAGATTGATAAAGTCTTTTTTAGACACTTCCGGAGCTTCCGGTTTTAAAATTTCAGTTAATTTTCCAAGTTTGTACTGGTCTCTTATATGCTGATCCTGAATTTCAAAATCCTTTTGATAACCGATGGTTGGATAATACCTACTAATCCTCATAAAGGAACCATTTTCAACGATGGCATTAAATGACTGATGTCCGTTTACTGCAAACCATTTATAGGAGATTTTAAATTCCAGGGAAGCTGTGGCATTAGACGGTAATACTTTTTTTAATGATATTTCGGAAGTATTTTGATCTATATGTATGGTTTCAGTCTCAGATTTAAATATTGCTTCTTCGAAACTCAGATCAGTATTAAAATTGATCAGTATTTTATCAATGGATTTCTCGGTTTGATTTTTTAAGATGTATTTTCCGGTAATTTCATAAGAATTTGCCGATGGATAGAGCTTTATTTCAGTGGTGACATCCGTAATATCAGGTTGTGGGAGATTTTCATATTTTCGGAAATTCTTTTCATACTGAACGGAACTCTGAATCTCTTTCTCTGGATCTTTAGGAAGATAGCCTTTCATAAAATAACTTCCTGCAACGATTCCTGAAATACACAAAATAATGATGAAAAGTAATTGTTTAAAGTGAACTTTTTTAAGCTTAATCAAAGTATTTAACATCCATAATGAAGCGATGATTCCCGTTCCGAATAATAATCTTTGAGCAAATGCTTTTTCATAAATTCCATACCCATTAAAATCACTGTAAGTCCCTTTGAAATCTGAAAATATTCTGATAAGAGGATAGGGAAGAAGTTTACCGGAAGCAGGACCTGCAAGGGTGAAAAAAAACAAAACAGATATTCCCAGAGCAATAAACTTGTGAGGAATTCTATCGTTGATCAACAAAATGAATCCGGAAAATAAGATGAGCGGAAAAGTATTGAAAAGAAAAACAGCGAGATAAGCATTCCAATCGATATGAAAATATTGATATGCAGCCTGAAAGATAATGCCTTCCATAATTAAAATGACAGTAAAAAAGAACAATAAAATACTTATGGAAAAGAAATGTCCTGCTAATTTATTTTTTGAATAAAAAGTGCTGTTCTCAATCAGAATGAAACCTGATGAACGGGATCTCCAATACAGATCATTAATAAAATACGCTGCGATGATCAACCCAATGAAGTGAAAATTCTCTGAAATAGTGGTGGCAAGAAGCCCCGAGCTCGCATATTTCTGAGGAAGACGAATTCCTTTTTCAATTTCGGCATACATTTCCATCCCTACCGCAAAGATCAGGAGAATAGAAACAGCCGGAACTGTAATGCTTTTGAAGAGGTATATCAGATCAATGTTAGCAAATGATAGTATTGATTTCAAGGAAGAGCTTGTGCTATAATCAGACTGAACTGTAGAGTATTTCGTTTGTGAAATCTTAAACAAAGAATCAGTCAGGACAATTGTTTTCTTTGCTTTTTGTTTTGAAATATCAGAAAAGGAAAATAGATTTAAAGTAAGCAATAGAAGTCCTGAAGATATAAGAAGGAAGATGATCCTGTTAAAAAGTAAATATCCTGTGATGGAAACAATCTGTATATTTTTTTGCTTAGCAGTAAGTGATCTTGCCTCCATAAAGTAAGAGGATAATCCAAAAGGATCTAAAATGGCTGAAATCTGTTGTATTTCTAAAGATTGAGGTATGCTTCCAGCCATGAAAGGTGAATTGGAGAATAGCAAAATGATCATGTATAAAACATAAAGTAACAATCCCCCAATCACTACCAATAGCTTTTTTCTGCGGGTAAATGAGAGTAGAAAAAGAAAACTGCACACCAGAAAGGTATTGATGAATCCGAAAATGCACAAAGGATAGAGATAATGAATACTATTGAATCCCGCCTGAATTTCACTTCCGTTACGAAGGTTCTGTCCTATGATAAAGCCAAGCATCAGAAAGACAAAACTTAAAAATGTCTGTAGGAAATAGATTCCAAATTTTCCTTTCAGGTAAGTCTGTTTTGAGATAGGATATGAGAAGAGAACAGTATCAAATTTTGAATCCTGCTCTTTAAATAAGATCTGTAAAGCATAAATCGTGGCAAAAAATATAATGGAAAGACTCAGCATTCCGGTCATGAATCCAATGGTGTAAGGTGAGTTCAGATAAATTCCTTCCCCCACGGAAAGGTTGAACTGATTACCACAGAAAATACCGAGAAATACAAGAATTAAGGCAATAAGATACATAAGCCAGTGCTTGGTATTGCGTCTGACTTCAAAAGAAAATATGGCGTTCATGACTAAGGGTTTTGAGTTAAAGAATAAAAGTAAAAATGCTCCAGTAAAGGGTTTATAGGAATGAAATCTTTAGGAGTTTCTTCAGAAAAGACAGTGATATGATGTTTTCTTTCTATTAATTGTCTGCTGATGACTTCATACTGGGTGTAAAAGTTTTCCGGGTCATTCTGATCTAAAGATTTGGACCATATTTTATTTTCCAATTCAGCCATTAATTGTTTAGGTTCCCCTTTTCTGATGATTTGCCCATGATTCATCACAGCAATTTCAGAGCACAGGTTTCTTACGTCTTCCACCAAATGGGTGGAAAGAATAACAATAACGTCCTGACTGATATCATTCAACAGGATATTGAAACGGTTTCGCTCTTCGGGGTCTAATCCAGCGGTGGGTTCATCTACAATAATGATTTTAGGATCTCCCAATAATGCCTGAGCCACCCCGAAACGCTGCTTCATTCCTCCTGAGAAAGTATGAACTTCCTTGTTTTGGAAATCTGAAAGGTTAACTTTTTCAAGCAGATTCAATATCTGTTTTTTACGGAGGCTATTATCTGTAATGCCTTTCAATACTCCGATATGGTTAAGAAGGGCATAGGCTGAAATTTTAGGGTAAACTCCAAAATCTTGGGGGAGAAATCCTAAGTTTTTCTTGATAAATTCAGGGTTTTTGACAATATCAATATCATTGAAAAAAATGTTTCCCGAACTGGGTTTCTGCAAACCTACGATGGTTTTCATCAGGGAAGATTTTCCGGCTCCATTCGGACCTAAAAGCCCAAACATCCCGTTTTTTATTTCCAGTGAAATGTTGTTAATGGCTTGAAAACCATTTTTATACGTGAGGTTAAGATTGTTGATAGATAAGGTGTTCATAATGTTGAGTTTGGATAATAGAAAGTGAGGCAATCCTGTTGAGGATTACTTTTGTGTTGAATAATAAGAAGGATAAATAATAGACGAAGAGATGAGAGACCGAATTGATCTCTTTACATTCTAAACGTTACATCTTGAATTTTAAACTACGGAATCTCCTATATTTATTCCTTGTATTCCAGAATGTCTCCCGGTTGGCATTCCAGGATTTTGCAGATCGCTTCCAGAGTGTCAAAGCGCACACCTTTGGCTTTTCCGGTTTTCAGGATTGAAAGATTGACGGGTGTGATTCCCAGTTTTTCTGCCAATTCTTTACTCTGCATTTTTCGTTTGGCTAGCATGACATCTAAGTTGACTATAATTGGCATTTTAAATAAATAGATCTTGTTCGTTTTGCAAATGTAGTCCTTGCTTAAATATATTGGCAAGAAACAGACAGAAAATTCCAAGCATAAAGTGAATAAACACCAGTCCCCAGATCATACTTTCTACTTCCACGAAGAAACTCGCGATAATCACTATGGGAAGCGGAGTGAAAATATTAAACAGGTAAAATCTCTTAAGCTGAGCGATATGTTCTTTGGTAAAAAGTTTTGGCTGAAAAAATACCTTAAAAACTTTTGCAGAGAGCCAGAAAAAGATTCCATAAGAAAATAAGACCAGCATAAATGAAAAGATAATATAAGAATAATTGTTTTCTATATTCAGGAACGGCTGTTCTGTAAACGGATAATTGATGTGAAGGAATTTGCTGTTTTTATAAGGCGTCACAGAAAAATCTGTCGCAAGGCAGAACAGAGAGTATACCGCGGTTATTAAATATCCTCCCGATAAGACGGAGCAGATATAGAATAAAACTGTTGAAATAATTTTGGTCTGGTTCATATCACGATCATTAATTAGTATTACAAATGTATAATTAATTATCGTAAAACAATAATTAATTTAAGTGAAATTTTATTTATTAAAGCCCTGATGTATTAATGAAGTGAAATTAATGTTGTGATAATCAACGTTTTTTAATTAATTTTAAATGATAAAAACTTGAAATCATGGCTTATAGTACAGAACTTGCCGATCGGGTGCGTGAACGGCTTTCCATTGAGGGTAATATTGAGGTTGAAGAGAAGAAAATGTTCAGCGGACTATCTTTTCTGGTGAACGGAAAGATGTGTATTAATATCAGTCATGATAATCTGATGTGTCGCTACGATCCTGAATTGGAAGATGAGGTTTCGGAAAAGAAAGGATTTCTACCGATGATCATGAAAGGAAAACAGCTTAAAGGATATTGCTATGTAGAACCAATAGGCTTCCAAAAGGCGGATGATTTTGAATACTGGATAAAAATCTGTATTGATTATAATCCGAAGGCAAAAGTTTCGAAGAAGTGAGGATTATGGGTTTGAGAGTATTAGAGTGGGAATCTAATGTTGTAGTTTCCCACTATTCATTACTCATTATCAATGTTTCATGCATATAGTTTTTCTCTTATTTCAATCAGAATTTTTGTTGTTTTTTCCAGATCCGGAAAATCTGGGAGATTAGATTCTATGTATTGACTTTCAATGGACTGTATAAGAGCTTCAGCTTTTTGAAGTACTGATTCATACGACCAGTTTCCAGCTTTGATATCCAGTAATTCCTCCCGGTTTTCTACCTGAATCTGCAATGATTTTGTTTTAAAAATCTGTTCACAGGATTGCAACAAACGGATGGTGTGCATCATATTTTTGCTGTCATAGTTCTGTCCATGAGTTTTGTTAACGTTATAACGGTCTTCATTGCGTTCTTCTACCCATTTCCAGTATTCCCTGTAATCTTTGCAGTACGTAGAGTAGGCATCCAGATTGCAGAACAGATAAGCTTCCGGTTTTTCATCCTTTGGAACAGAAGATACAGAAACCTGATTGGCTTCTTCATGCTGGATAATTCCTTTATATCCTAATGTTTGTGAATCATCATAAAATAAGGCAAACATCCCCTTTGTATGATCAATACCTGTTAATCCACATTTTTCCTGAACTTTTCTTTTTGCTAACAACCACTTTTTCAATGAAACAGAATCTTGCTCTTCAAGGATAAAGCAAAAATCAAGAATAGACTTCCTTTCTTTATCCATGGGATTCAGAATCTTTTTATTAAGACCTTTCGCCTTTTTAATCTGAGAAACAGCATATCCGGCGAAAGTATCCTTGCATAGTTTGGAGAGAAAATCTTCTGGTTTCAACAGATCCATCAATGGATGTTTGTACAGAATACAATCCTCAGGACTTGCTAAAACCTCCAGAATATTAGGATTATTCTTTTGTAACAACTCCACAAACCTCCCGATTTCATAATAAGTAATATCATTCGTCTCATTGGAAATTTGCGGAATGTAGTTCAGCCCAAAGAAATCTTCCTTCGGCAGATAATAAACTCCACGGATGTCCGTATCTGAAGTTTCAGTGGCAAGCCCGAAAGCGCGGCTACCTGAGATGGCTTCGAAGAGGAGTAGGTTTTTGTTTTTGAGGTCTTGGATGGTCATATAATTATTAAAAAGTATTTTTTATAGTATTTTTTCCTGCCAACCAAAAGATCCCCTGATAAGCTCCGGTAAAGGCTTAAAATGTGTAAGATATTTGTATTGTATTCCTGTTGTTGTTTTATAAGTTGATAAATTATAGCCTATATTGCCTTTTTCTTCTTTATTGATAACGAGATTATCATGATCACCCAGATCCATGGTAATGATGAGTTCTTCACCCGTTTTTTTGAACTCTTCATAACATTTGTTGATGAACTCAAAATCAGGATTCGTTCTGTCAAAACAATTTTCTTTGATACGATATTCATACACAGCGTCATCAAGCTGTTCTGATAATTTAGCCAAATCAGCATTCTGACCATGAATTTCTTTGTATCGGGTCACAACTAATTCAATAAAGGGCTCTGTATAGAAAATGATAAAACTATCATTATCCACATGCCAGAAAATACTGTAGAAATAATTGTTTTTAGGAAGATCATATCTTTTGAAAGTTTCTATCACTAATAAAGGGACTTCAAGTCCTATCTCTTCCTTTAATAGTTTACATCTTTCTTCAAACGGATGTGTTGTATTTTCCATTGCAGATTCATGAGTTTTATTTTTTATTGATTTGAATATTGACCTATTTCCCGAATACGATCACTGATAGGTGTATAGTTTTCTAAAATACGATAACTTATGATGTTGTTATTATATTCAATATCTGCTGTCATACCATGATAACACCCTCCGGAATACCCCTTTTTATCACTGGTCATAATGAGATATTCACCACCACCACAATCTGCATAAACATTCAGGGTAATGATGAGGTCTTCCTTGTTTCGTCCTCGTTCTTCATAGCATTGATCAATAAATGACAGGTCAATATTTTCAGCCTCAAAGCTATTCTTTTTACGTTTATATTCCAATTCGGCTTCTTCCAGCATATTCTGAAGAACTTTCCAATCTGCATTGCTTCCAAACTTTTCATCAAATCTTTTCATAATATACTTCACAAAGTTTTCTGTATAAAAGACAAATTCAAAGTCATCATAATTAATTTCTTCCCAAAAAATTCTGTAATGAACTTGATCCTTAGAAATTTGATTTTTGGTGAAGAAATCTTTATAAACATCAGGGATTATCAATCCGTACTCATTTTTTAGATATTCACACCTTTCAATAAAAGGATGTACTTTTTCTTTCTCTTTAGAAATTATTTTCTCAACCACTTTTTGAGTGGCCTGAGTTTCTTTTTTTTGAAAAAATTAAATATGTTCATCATTCTTCTTTAAAGTTTTAATATCTCCCTAAAAACCCTCTCCATATCTTTTTTATTCGCATTTCCACTTCTCAAACTCTTCGATTTTTCCTCATTATAAGCTATAGTCTTTTCCAAAAACTCAAACAACTCCCAATCATTCGGGTGATAATAGGCTTCTCCTTTGGTGGCTTTTAAGGCTATAAGTTCTTCTATTTTTGTTCTGGTTTCATTGTTCACTAAAACAAGCAACTCGCTAAACAATACCGGTGGTACCGTTCCTTTTTCTATGATCCATTTTCCGGTTAATGCAGTTCTCAGACAATAAAAATAACTTTTTAATTTTACTTCATCAGCTCTGCAGGCTTCCAGGTATTTTTTACTCATACTTAAATAATGATAGGAAACCGCTACCGGTGAAAAACAGGCATCAGCTAATGGTCTGAAAAGCTCTACAAACTTTGTATTTTCATTATAAACGATAGGAGAGTAGAACCAGCTTAATAAAGCTGCATTTGATTTGAGCAGAAGATGAAAAGTCTTTCGGAGATCCCATCCGGAACCATCCAGATCATCTTCCGTCATAAATTCTATTGTTTCATCTTTATCCCAAGGTGAAAGATACCAGTCTTTTTCATGGCGGTATATAAAACGTATGTCATAATCGCTGTCAGGCGATGCAAAACCCCAAGCTCTGCTTCCGGATTCAACAGCAAGAAGTACTTCTACACCGCGCGTAGCTTCCACTTCTTTTATCTTTTCTAATATTTTTGGTGTCATTGTTTTCAATTTTATAGTGCAAAGTAAGAGATGTTGTGCGCAATGTACTTACGTAGAGTTTTTTTGATTCGTGATAGGAGATGAAAACTTTCGAGGTATAAGGTTTAATGTTGTCAACTTTTCAATATTGACTCCGATATTCTTTTTCAACCTTTCTTGTCTCTCATCTCTTCGCCTATGATCTATTTTCTCTCCATCCATTGTACAAACATTGCTCATAATACTCCTTATTTCACTAATATTGCACTTTCTCTATTTAACATAACTACTTTATATCCATGTTGACAACAGAATTACAGCATAAAATTGATTTTAAAACCAAACCTCTTGGCGCATTAGGACATCTGGAACATCTAGCTCACAAAATAGGAATGGTTCAAAATACGACTTCTCCTCAACTATGCAATCCTCACATGGTCGTTTTTGCTGCCGATCACGGAATTGCTACTGCAGGAGTAAGTGCCTATCCGCAGGAAGTGACGTATCAGATGGTGATGAATTTTCTGGGTGGCGGAGCAGCAATCAATGTATTTTGCAGACAACAGGGAATTAATATTAAGATCGTTGATGCCGGTGTCAATTTTGATTTCCCTGAAGGATTAAAATTAATAGATAAAAAAGTCAGAAAATCAAGTCGTAATATTCTGGAAGAACCAGCAATGACTTCAGAAGAATATCAGCAGGCTTTAGATAACGGAAGATCCGTAGTGACAGAGATTGCAGAAACTGGTTGTAATATTATCGGTTTCGGAGAAATGGGAATCGGAAATACTTCTGCTTCTTCACTGATGATGAGCAAACTGTTTAATTTTCCTATTATAAGCTGCATTGGACGTGGTACAGGTTTAAATGATGATCAGCTGCAGAATAAAATCAATATTTTATCAGTTGCAATAGAGAAATATCCTAATGTAACCACTCCTGATGAGGTTGCCCAAACTTTTGGAGGTTTGGAAATTGCCCAGATGATCGGTGCGATGGAAGAAGCTTACCGTCAGAATATGCTGATCATGGTAGACGGATTTATTGCAACCGTTGCATTGGCTACTGCATGGAAAAAGAACCCTGAAATCCTTAAAAATTCTATATTCTGCCATGTAAGTGACGAAAATGCTCACCTTCAGCTGCTTGAATTGTTGGGACAGAAAGCTCTGTTAAATCTTAATCTACGTTTGGGAGAAGGAACAGGCTGTGCCTTAGCATACCCGATTATCCAAAGTGCAGTTAATTTCCTGAACGAAATGTCCAGTTTTGAAGACGCTCAGGTTTCAAATAAAGAATAAATGAAGACTATAAAAAATGAACTGATCTACTTTGCAACGGCACTGATGTTCTTTACCAGAATTCCGGTTCCGTTTACCATTCCGTATTCCGGTGAGATTATGAATAAATCGCAGAAGTATTTTTCATGGATCGGGTTTTTGGTGGGTGTGATTAATGCTGCCATTCTCTATTTTTCCACACAGCTTTTTAATCTGGAAATAGGAATTGTGCTTATGATGATCGGGAGTGTTTTGCTTACCGGAGCTTTTCATGAGGATGGTTTTACAGATATGTGTGATAGTTTTGGAGGTGGATATGGAAAAGAAAAGATCCTCACTATCATGAAAGACAGTAGAGTAGGAGCGTATGGTACCATAGGGATTATTTTATTGTTTGTCTTAAAATTCTTTAGTATTCAGGCATTAGGAACAGTTGATCTATGGAAAACGTTAACCATTGTTATTCTTGCTCACACGGTAAGTCGTTTTATTTCAGGAACGATGATCTATACCCATCAGTATGTGACGGATATTGATGTAAGCAAATCAAAACCTTTAGCCAATAAACCCTTGGATGGAATGGCTCTTGTCATAGGTTTTATCAGTGTTCTGATTTCTTTTGCTTTAATTCCTGATTGGCGTCTGATTGGTGCTTTTGCCCTTGCTTATTTAGGGAAAATCTGTATGGGATGGTATTTTAAAAAACATATCGGAGGCTATACAGGAGATTGTCTCGGAGCTGTACAGCAGGTTTGTGAAGTTTTGTTTTACCTTGGAACAATGATCGTATGGAAATTCATCTGATAAGACATACAGCCGTAGAGAATCCTGAAAATCTGTGTTATGGGTTTGCAGAAATGCCTTTACGAAAAGAGTATCAGGAAGATTTTAAAGCTATAAATCTGGATGCCGATTTTGATTATATCGTTTCAAGCCCGGCACAGCGTTGTTGTCTTTTGGCTGAACATTTTAAATTGAAGTATTCAACTGATGAAAGACTTCGGGAAATGAATTTCGGAAACTGGGAGTTAATAAAATGGACAGAAATTCCGGAAGAAGAAATTAATCCCTGGTACAAAGATTTTATTCATATAAAACCTTCAGGCGGAGAAAATCTCCTTGAAATGCAGAGCCGTGTCCTTAATTTTTGGAATGAATTAATTACTAAAAAAGATGTTAGAAAAGTTCTGATTATTGCTCATGCCGGAGTAATCCGTTTAATTCTACAATCAGTGTTGAAGTTTCCATTAGAAAATATGTTCAACATTCAGATTGATTATGGAAAGAAAGTCATTATTGAAGCGAAAGAAGACTATTTTTCCATCAAAAAAGTAAATGGATAATAATCATTTAATCTAAAAAGAAATCTGCATTATCTGCTCAATCTGCGAGAGTAAAAAATCCGTAAAACCTATGGGAATAAAATGTTCCCACAGATCACATAAATCGCACAGATACTACGCTTTATTTATCAATACACTTTGTCATTCCGTGGGAATCTATTTCATTATTTTTTATATTTAAAGATCAAAATGATATTAACTAAGTATTAAAAAAGCCACATGATAAAATCACATGGCTTTTGAAAATATTTATTTAAAAATTTTAATAAAGCTATCTTTTTCCAGCGTTTCCAGAGAAAAATCAAAATCAGCTTCCGCTTTTTCTGTTGTAATCTCTGCACCCAGCTCTTTAATAAGCTCATTGAAGGACATTGCTTCATACCATTGCTGATACAATGCACTTGTTGCCATTACAGATACTTCCGTATTTCCTGAAACATGAGAATGACCCGCTCCGAAATTCAACAGTACAAAACACTGTTTTTCGTTTTTAGGCAGCAGCATTCCCAGAATCATTTGCTTCTGTACAGAATTACATCTGGCTTCGGCAAGGAGGTTGTTAGGATTCATCATATAATCATAGGAAATATTATCTCCTTTTCCGATAACGATTTTATATCCACAGTTGACATCTCCGCTGAAGACGTTGTTCATGACAAGCGTTGGAGTGCTTAGCCCTTTATTGGCATAAAGATATTCAACAGCACCGTTAGGCGCAGAAGTCATATCTCCGGAATACATCAATTGTCCTTCAGCATAATTATAAGCGGCATTCCAACCTATTTTTCCAGCGATATTCAGTCCTGAAAGATCAAGGTCACGAGCGCCCCATTTATCTTCCCAATAGATACCAACGGCTAGTTTCTCTCCATAAAAACGGGTTCCGGTAGGAATATTTCCAACAAACATTTTTTCAGAAGTTGGAAGGGCAAACTCTATATTCTCAGGGAAATAGAATTTCTTTCCGGAAATATTTTCATACTTCAGCTTCAGGAAATCCAAAATAAATTCATAATTGAACTGGTTCACATAGGTTTCCTTACCTTTTTTAACCCACGATTTTCCGTTTCTGATTCTGTACACAAAAGTATCCTGTCCATACATTCTTGAGTAACACGCTGATAATGCTTTGAATAACGCAAACGGTGTCGCATTTTCCAGCCAATGCCAATCGCTGTTTTCCAGCAAGGTGTTGGTGGCATCGTTCAATGGATTAGAAATTAATGGTTTATGATATACTTTAGACAACTTTGAGATTTTATTAATCGTTTTTGGTGCTCTGTTTTTATAAGCAAGGAATAATGGCTTAAATCTGTTGAAAATCTCTGCCAGCTTTTCCATACCAAAGCTTTCAAACAGATAAGTTGGGTTAAAATTACTTTGCTTAATTAAACCAATCAATTCATCATTTTTGATTAATAGCGTCGTTTGGGTGGTCTTATAGATCACATAACGGAAAAATTCAACAGGGTTTTCAGGATAAATATCGTATCGATCAGCTATTTTTATAATGGCTTCCTTATTTCTTATATTTTCTTTTCCTGTAAAATCATATTCCAGTTCCGTATGCAGAATATACAGCAAATCATCAATCGTTTCTTCTTTCAAAGCAATTCCCGACTTCAATAGAGAAAGACATTTTTCCTGCATTTCTTCTACTGTATAAGCTTTTATGACTTTAAAGATCAGCTTTGTATCAGGAACATTCAATATTTCTTTAGGAATATAGATCTCACTCTGGAAGTCACTTCCATAGGTTGAAATATAATGTTGAATCTGCTCAAGAAACAAATCAAATCTGGAAGTGCTTTTTATTTTGTCCCAAGATTTATGGAATGTTTTATTTAAATCATTTCCCTTCAGTTTTTCTTTTGAATAATAGGAAATAATCTCCTTTTTTGCCCAAACTGCATGAGGTTCAATAATAAAACCGTCGTTAGAAATAAATGGCTCTGAATCTGATTCCTTAGCCAATACAGCATTGAATAATTGTAATGTTTTCATTGTTTTAATTTTAAAAAAATAAGTGAGGAGTATGTTCATTAAAAGTGAAGTGTTATAGGAACTCCTTTTACCTATAATTTTATAAAAGCGGGGAGTAATTTATCCAAAAAATATAGGAACTCCCTTTGCCTTATAATTTGTAAAAAAGGCGGAAAGTATTTCTAACATATAGGAACTTTCTTTGCCTGAAATTTTATTGAGGAGCAGACAGGGCTCGAACCTGTGACACACAATTGGGATTCATAGGAACTTTATTTGCCTGTAGCGAAAAGTAATTTTGTTGCTCTACCATCTGAGCTACTGCCCCTGCCGTATGAAAAAAGTTTTCATGAACCTTACAGGCTTTTACACCCATAAGGTTTTGTTATTAGTTTTGGTTGTTTTGTAAACATTACCGATTTTCAAAACCTGTAAGGTTTACTATTAAAAATTATGCTTTTCTATATTTTTTCTTTTTCTTCCATGGTGCATTTTTCTGAACGTCACCAGCCATAATACATCCGTAAGGCATCACTTCATCCAGTACTTCACAAAGTCCGTATTCCTCAATCTGTGTTCTTACATTAGCCGCACTTTTATAAGCACTTGGCAGCTCAGAAATATCAATTTCATTGGAATAGAATCTGATATCCAATCCAGCAGTTTCTTCATTGAAGATCTCTTCAGTGGTTTTATGTGCTAAAGATTTCTTATGTTGGCTTCTGCTAAAATTTCTTCCTGCTCCGTGTGGTGCAAAACCAAGGTTTCTTTCATTCGTTTTACCCTGAACAATCAATACAGGTTCCGCCATATTCAAAGGAATCAATCTCGGTCCTGTAATATCAGGCATAAATTTATCATCCAGTGGAGTTGCCCCTTTAGCATGAAAGAAAAGGTCTCCATCCTTGAAAACGAAATTATGTTCGTTCCAATATCTGTCCTCTTTTTCCATTTCAAGCTTATTCAGAACAGCATCATGAATGTTGGTATGATTTTCCTTCGTCCATGTTCTTATTAACTGAAGTGCTTCCCAATATGATTCCCCTTCCTCAGTATCATACGGAATCCAAGCATTTTCTCTTAATGTTTCAGGAGAAATATCCTGTCTGAAACGGTTGGCAACCTTCATTCCTTTATCATATAATGCAGCTCCCGGAGCTCTTGATCCGTGGTGAGTCACCAGCATTGTATTTCCTGTATTTTTAGAAATTCCAACGAAAAGGAAATGATTTCCATCTCCCTGAGTTCCCATATGAGAACGGGCAATACTGATCAGTTTTTCATCATTTAAGAATATATTTTCTCTGAAGGCATCCATCAATTCCTGAGACATCGGCATTTGCTCACCTCTTGGTCTTCCTCCGTACCCAAAATGTGTTACAGAATGAGCTGCATCAAGAACTTCCTTAGGATTTGCCTTTCCAAAGTCAGTCAACATCACAGAACAACAGATATCAGCACTATGGAATCCAGGGTGAATAGCATTCTTTGCCACTACCACACCACCTACAGGAATCTGACCAACAGGACCTGTAGGACAGGCATCCGGCATTAAAGCACCTCCAACCAATGTTGGCGTTTTCATCAGTACTTCCATCGTTTTGATGACCTTTTCTACATTGTCGTTTTCACTTTCGTCTTCAGCTTTGATGTTGATTATAAAATCTTTAGCCGTTTCATGAAGCGGAATAATATCAGGTTGTTTGAACTGTTCCAGATATTCAGTGATCTGATCTTCATTCAGATTATTTTCATTGATATATGTAATGGCATCTTTAAACCATTTCGCTGGTCTATATCCTAATTCAATTAAGTGATTTCCGTTAAATTCCATTGTTATTTCATTTTGATAATGCAAAGTAACAACCTTATTGCGCAATAGTTTTGCGCAGATAAGAAAATTTTGTTTAATTTTACAAAAAATAGAAAATGACAGAGAATTTCCGGTTCTGTAACTGGTTTAAATCATCTGTATACAATATAAAAATCCATAGACTATGTTATTATTAGAACAACTACAGCATTTTCCCGAGACTATTCAATTCAGTGAAGTCATTGCTTATATAGATGCCCACTACGATTTTACGCCAACAGCATTTAAAAACGGAAATACAAGAAATGAAGAAGGACAGAATAACGGTTCCTGCAAGATTTTCGGTTTTGCCTCTTACAATGGCTTAACGAAAGAACAAACACTTCCGCTTTTTGGGGAATTCTACAGAGATGATGTACTTAAAAACCCTAAAGGAACAGATCATCAGAATATCAGAAACTTTATGGAATTCGGATGGGACGGATTGATCTTTGAAGGAAATCCCCTGAAGGAAAAATAAATTTTCGGTTGAGAAAGTAAAGATATTTAATGAAGATGTTTTCTATTCGCATCTTAACCTAATCAGCTTTAAACAAAAAGTAAAATAATGTCATCCAATAAAAACGCTCTTATCCGTTATAAGACATTAGATAAATGTCTCAAGAACAAGTACCGAAAGTATACCTTGGAGGATCTTATTGATGAGTGCTCCGAAGCTTTGTTTGAGTTTGAGGGAAAAGAATCCTTTGTAAGCAAAAGAACAATTCAGCTGGATCTTCAGAATATGCGAAGCGAAAAATTCGGGTATGAAGCGCCTATTGAAGTATATGAAAGAAAATATTACCGTTACAGCGATCCGGAATACAGTATTCATAATATTTCAGTGAATGAAAGTGATCTTAAAGCAATGAATAATGCCGTTCAGATCCTGAAGCAGTTCAAGGATTTTTCGATGTTCAAAGAAATGAACGGGGTTATCCAGAAGCTGGAAGACTCCATTCACTCTACAAACCAGAAATCTATTATTCATTTAGATAAAAATGAGCAGCTGAAAGGATTGGAACATATTGATATTTTGTATGAAAATATTCTGAATAAAAAAGTACTGAAAATCCTTTACAAGAGTTTTACTGCCAGAGAATCTAATGTTTATACAGTTCACCCGCAATTATTGAAAGAATTCAACAACCGTTGGTTTCTTATCTGTCTTTACAAGCAGAAAATGTATAATCTAGCTTTGGATAGGATGGAGACTATTGAAATAGATGAGAAAACATCTTATATTGATAAAAACCTTGATGGAGATGAGTACTTTAAAGACATTGTAGGTGTTACCGTTGCTGAATCAATAGTTCCCAAAAAAGTAATTTTCTTCGTAGATTCTGCCAATGCTCCTTATGTTAAAACAAAACCTCTTCACAAAAGTCAGGAGATTGTAAGTGAAACAAAAGAAGGGACACTTTTTAAAATCTGTGTACAGATCAACTATGAATTAGAAAGATTGTTACTGGGTTTTGGTGACTCTCTTGTAGTGCATAAGCCTCAGAAATTAAGGTTGAGAATGGAAGAGAAGTTCAAAGCCGGAAGTAGAAACTATCAGGATTTGGTTCTTCCTGAATAAAGCTGGTTTTATAAGCTTTATATTGATTTTAATGATTGTTTTTATGTAAAATATTAATTAAGAATTTATTTCTGATTTTTATATTGGCTTGGAAATTGTAGTAGTCAAGTACAAAGTCACACTTATGAAATCAAGAATATTTAAAGCATTAATTGCCATTATAGCACCTATAGCGATAGAATATATCGTTAAAAAAATATCTGAGAAACTTGATAAAAAAGATGATCAGAAAGAGAAAGAACCCAAGCAGATTACTGCTTAAACGTAAAAGTAGTTTAAAATTTAAAATTATTGAAAAGAGACTGTCATTATGGATGGTCTCTTTTTTTTGTGGTGATATTAGGAATTGCAGGGGCTAGAAAACCACCCCGTCAAAAATCCTTTGAATTTTTGCCACCCCTCCAGAGGATGGGAATATACAGTCCTTCAACTGAAACTTTCTCTTTAGTATTCAATAAAATCGTAGATTTTCAAAAACTTAAGTGAACTTCTGAAGCAGTTAGAAGTAACTTAAAAATAACTTAAGTGTTAAAACTTTTGTGCCTAAATTTATATAAAGTCATAAACCCCATTTTTCCACCCCAAAACCTTAGAAGAATCTGCTTTTAGCCAGTTTTTCAAGATTGTAGCATATACTTTTCTGAAATCTTCTTTATAGATCAAATCACCTTCATTTAAGTTCTGTAAATCTGGAAGACTGTTCAGTACACCTTTCTTTTTAAGATTTCCACCGATGAAAAACATTTGATTGGCTGTTCCGTGATCCGTTCCGTTGCTCGCATTTTGGGCAACTCTTCGACCAAACTCAGAAAATGTCATCAGCAGAATATTATTAAATAATCCATTACTTTTCATATCGGCAACAAATGATTTTACAGCCTCATTAATATCACCAAACAATTTTTTTTGTCTGTCATTCTGATTTACGTGCGTATCAAAACTTCCGATAGAAAGATAGTAAACCTGAGTGTTAATGTCTGATTTGATGAGTGAAGCAACCGTTTTGAAATCCTTTCCCAGTTGAGAATTAGGGTATGTCTGATCCGTCTTTTTCGCTTTACTTTTTTCAAAAATATACCCAGCATTATTAATAGTAGAACCTAAGGTTTGATAAAGATAGGAAACTGTTTCATCGTCGTGATGATGATCATAAAGTGACTTAAAATATTTCTCCTGACTCGTTTGATATAAACGTTTAGGATCTTTAAATGCAAAAGCCTTATTATTTTCACCTTTTAATGCAAGACTGAGCATATCATCTACTTCCAATGCCTGAGTTGGATGCTCACAGCGATAACATTCTTCATCCAGAAAGCGTCCCAGCCATCCTGTATCCAGAAATTCATCACTTCGGCTTGCCGATTGCCAGATATCCATGCTTCGGAAATGAGATTTGTCGGGATTAGGATAGCCTACATTATTCATTACAGAAAGCTCTCCATTATCAAAAAGTTCTTTAAAATAGGAGAGCGCCGGATTGATGCCCGCTTCATCCGTAAGAGACAAAGAATCCTGAATGGCAAGAGTTTTTCTCTCTCTGAAGTAAATATCATTTTTAGCAGGAATAATGGTGTTCAACCCATCATTTCCTCCCGTAAACTGAAGTACAATAAGAATATTAGGAGTTGTAGTACTCAAAGCCTCATTCATAGTCATTGCCTTTAAAAAATTGGGCATTAATAGGGAAGCGGTGGCAAGTGAACTGATCTTAAGGAATTCTCTTCTTTTGATTAGCATAACGATAGATTTAGATTGGAAATAATGAATTACATCAATTGGTATTCAGGCGTTGACATCAGATTAATGATATTCATTTTTAAACTCTTATCAGAAAAATTATTTACCGTATTCATATCCAGACTTTTGGCGTTTACGATCAAATAATCTTCACAATTCTTACTGTCGAAAATTGTATCAACACGGTTCCAGTCTATAATGATATTAGGGTTTTTAAAGGTTTTGTTTAAAGCAGATTCTTTAGATTTCATTCCCATATCTATATCATCATCCTGTCTTGGGCTGTATTCCAATGGACGAAGACCTGACCAAATCTGCGGAATTTGAAGCCTTAACATCAGCGTAGAACTGTCGATCCACGCTTTTCCATTTACCCAACCCGAAACATTGGGTGGATAAAGAAGCATTTGCCCCAATAATTTCTGATAAACGATGAGGTTTTCAGGATTTTGAATCTGCATGGGAAGAATTCGCATGATTCCAGCCATCAGTTCCACAGGAGATTTTATTCTGTTTCCTATATTTTTCTGATTATAAAACCATGTACTTGAGAATATTTCAGTCATGAGTTTCTTTATATCATAACCGGAATTGTAGAAGTTTGCACTCAGTGTATCAATGATATTCTGATCTATATTTTCATTGACGAAAAACTTGTAAATTTTAGTTGTAATAAACTTAGCTGTACTTTTTTGTTCCAATATAATATTCAAAACATCTGATCCGTTAAAATTCCCTGTTTTTCCCAGAAAAGTTTTTGATCCTTCATCATGTTGGTTTTTTCTTTCCTTAAAATTCCCTTCTTTATCATAACTCCAGCCTGTAAAAGCCCTGGCACCTTCTCTTACATCCTTTTCTGTATAGTTTCCTCTTCCCATGGTAAAAAGTTCCATTACTTCGCGGGCAAAATTTTCGTTAGGATGGTCTTTTTTGTTCTGTTGATTATTCAGAAAATTAAGCATTGCCGGAGATTGACTTACTTCAAAAAGCAGTTCCTTAAAATTTCCGAGTGCATTTTTCCTGATTGTATTTAAAAGCTGTTGATTGAATTTCGGATTGATTACTCTTGAAGCAAAATGTCCATGCCAGAAGAAAGCCATCTTTTCTCTCATCTGTTCCTTGCTATTTACTATTTTATCCAGGAAGTTGAGGTTAAGCTCATTGTTTTGTTCCCTGTTGAGACGCTGCATTTCCTTTTTCTTTTCTGCGGGAGCGGTACTGTTCATGTAATCTTCCGTAGGAATTATATCGGGAGTATCATAAGTAATTTCGCTAAAGTTGTCTGCCCTGAATAATTCATTGATCAACGTTTTATTGTTCTTATTTTTCAAATCATCGATTTGATTGATCCCAACACCAAAACCGGCGCGCCAAAGAAGATGTTTATTGTTTAAGAGTGAATCCGCCATTGTGAAAAGGTTTATTTTTTTGATCAGCTAAGATGAAAAAGGTTAAAATAATAACGAGTTAAGAGGTGTTAATATTATCATGAGTAGTGAATACGGTAAGTAGGATTGTGAAAATGAAAAAGCACAAATCTTTAGCATGCTGTATGTTGTAAGGCGCAAGGATTATCTTTGAAATAAAATTGTAGAATGTTTATAATTGTCACCAATGCACGAATAAAATATTTATCTTCAGTTTTTAACTATGTAATGATGGGATAAAAGCTAACAACATAGCCACATAGCATAAAATCATTTGTGCATTGGTAGCAAAAAATAAGAAAATCCTTGCAAAAAATCTTATATTTTCTTACATCTTTTCGTTTCTCGATAATAGAATTTGTTTTATATCAATCTGTTACATTTTATTTTTTAACATTTTATACTTATTTCACATTTTAAGGTCTGTTTTTTATAAAAATTGTTAAACGTTTATTTAAATTTTAAGATAAAATAAAGTATTGATAATCATTTGTTTAATTATCTTGTTTGTGTTAAAAAACTCGATGTGACGTTGCTTGGCACGATTTTTACATCCTCTTGTTTAGTAAAATTTAAAAATTAGAGTTATGAAAATGTTTAAACAAGCAATTTTGCTAGCTGGAATTTTAACAGCAGGTATAGCAAGCGCACAGGATTCAAAAATGAACAACATGATCAAAGTAGGCGCGAATGTTGGTTTAGCAGTTCCTTCAGATAACCTTTCAGCTGCCGTTGGTGTAGATGTAGCTTATCAGAACCTTATTACTCCTGGATTTGGATTAGGTATCGCATCAGGATATACTCACTATTTTGGAAAAGATAACAACGGTTATAAAAATAATGATGTAGGAGTAGTTCCTGTAGCTGCTTTAGTAAGAATTTATCCAAAACAGACAGGTTTCTATTTCGGAACTGACTTAGGATATGGTTTCCTTGTAGGAGATAAAACTGTAGCTTCAAACACAAATGTGGAAAGAGCAAACGGAGGTTTCTACATCAAGCCGGAGATCGGATACCACAACAGAGACTGGAATTTCTTCGTACAATACCAAAAGGTTTTTGTAGGAACTAAAGGAGATTTAGCCGGACAGGACTATAATGTGGGGAATATCGGAGTAGGATTCGGTTATAATATTCCATTAGGAAAGTAGTTAGATTTAATATATAAACAATTATTAACCAAAACCTTTTCACGAAAGTGGAAAGGTTTTTTTGTTCTGTGCAGGTATTACGAAAACAATTATTATATTTGGTAAAATTTGAGGTTATGATTCTGAATCCAAAATTTCCGCTTTATTTACCAGGAGTAGAGAACAGTAATAATGATAATGTTTCTATCATTGGAGCAAGTCTTCGTGAAGATATAACAATCTTAGGCTATTTTGTTTCCGGTAACGGAGGTCTTGAGATAAAAATTCAAAATACATATTCTACTAAGGAATATGCTTCTTTCAATGATATTCTGAAAAAATTTATTCAGGATAATCAGTTAGAAAATGTAAAACGTTTAGGAATGGCTGTGCCGGGACCTGTGATTGACGGGAAAAGTAACCCTGCTAGATTAGGCTGGAATCTTGATATTGAAGAATACAAAAGAGATTTCGGTTTTGAAAAAGTAGAAATGCTTAATGACCTTGAAGCATCAGCTTACGGAATGGCGCTTCTTGAAGACGATGATCTTGATGCTATCTATACAAGTGGTCACCTTGAAAAAGGAAATGTGGCAATCCTTGCTCCCGGAAACGGACTTGGTGAAGCAGGATATTTCTTTGATGGGAAAAATCTTAGACCATTCGCTACAGAAGGAGGGCATTCGGAATTCTCACCGAGAACCAATGTAGAAGTGGAGTTCTATCAGTTCTTAAATAATATCTATGGAATTGTAAGTTGGGAAAATGTATTATCAAAATCAGGATTATTTAATATCTATCGTTTCCTGAGAGATGTAAAAAGACATCCGGAACCGGAATGGTTAAGTGATCGTCTTGCCAATGGAAATTTTGTTGAAGAATTATACAAGGCAGCAGTAGAGGATAATGTATTAATCTGTAGAATAGCTTTGGATACTTTCCTTGAGTTCCTAGCAAGAGAAGCCAATAACCTTACTTTAAAGGTTAAGGCAACGGGAGGTCTACTGATTGCGGGTGATATTCCTCAGATGGTGAGAGAATATATTGACAAAGATAAATTCTATGAAAAGTTCAAGATCAGTGATAAAATGGAAGGAATGCTTAAAAACATCCCGATCTATCTGGTCAAGCAAAATCATACGGCACTAAAAGGTATGGCACTATATACAGCCTACTATCAAGAATAAAGAGAGCTCCGAAGAAATTCGGAGTTTTTTTATGAGATGATATTATTCATAAAAATAATCGGAAATCTTGATATACATCAATGAAATCTATCAAATAAGATGGCTATCTTTGTTTAAACTTAATTAAAATAATTCTATCAATGAAAAAAATATTTTTGTTAGCAGTAGTAGCTAGTGGATTAGCTTTCGGACAGTCTAAAAAAGTTGTAGCATCTGATGTTCACTGGTGGGGATACAAAGTAGCAAAATCTGAAGCAAGCTCTCACGATGGTACTGTAAAAGTAAAATCCGGAGATATGGTAATGAAAGGAAACCAGCTTGTAGGAGGAAGCTTTGTATTAGATATGACTTCTATCAACGCAACTGATGTTTCAGGTGATTCTCAACAAAAATTGAACGGGCACCTTAAGAATGGTGACTTCTTTGAAGTTGAAAAGTTCCCGACTGCTACTTTTAAAATTACTTCTGTAAAGAAAAACAACGATAAGATCTACAACTCTCTGGTAACTGGAAACCTTACCGTAAAAGGAAAAACTAATGCAGTTTCTTTCCCTGCTAAGATTGCTTACAGCAAAGGAGTAGTAAGTTTAGTATCTAACAAGTTCTCTTTTGACAGACAAAAATTTGATGTATCTTACAAGTCTTCTATGCAGGACGTATTTTTGAAAGATGACATCGATATGATTGTAAAGGTGACTGCTCAATAAATTAATCAAAAAAAGATTATTAAAAGTGTAGAAGTTCTACACTTTTTTTTATTTTTGTTGAATTGTAAATAAAAAAGAATGAAAAGATTACTATTGTTTGCTATGGTGTGCGCAAGCATATCATTTGTTTCTGCCCAAAAGAAATTTGATAAAGTTTCAAAAGTGACTTCATCAGAGATCAGATGGTGGGGATATAAGGTTGTAAAAACTGAAGCTTCCTCTCACTCCGGAACGGTAAAGTTAAAGAGTGGAAAATTCAACTTTGATCATACAGTTCTAGTGGACGGAGAGTTCATTATAGATATGAGAAGCATGATGGCGGGAGATGTTTCTGATGAGGATCAGATTAAATTAACAGATGACCTGAAAAGCTCAAACTTTTTTGAAGTTAAAAAGTTCCCGATTGCGAAGTTTCATTTGACTAAAATTATTCCTTTAGCAAACAGTGAATATAATTCTACCGTGTATGGAGATCTTACCCTGAAAGGAGTGAGAAAAACAATCTCTTTCCCGGCAAATGTATACGTTACTCAGTTTACAACAGTAATTGAGTCTGCAAAGTTCTCCCTGAACAGAAGAGACTTTAAAGTATTCTACCAGTCTTCATTGAAAGATTATTTCATCAAAAACGAAATGGATATCCAATTCAAAGTTTCTACAGAAAAGCTTGACAATGACAACAGAATTCCTGTAAAGAAAAAGAAGTAAGATTAAATACTATATTGATAAAAAAGAGCAGTTCTTAGGAGCTGCTCTTTTTTTGTGAACAGATTTTATAAATAACCTATGAGAACTAACTTAAGATTTATAGTTTCCCAATCACGTTCAACTTTTGATTCTGAAAAAATCTAAATACAGTATTTATCAGTGATTTTTATGCTTTATATTCCATGTTTTGCACATCAAATTCTTTTCAATCTAAAAGCACATCCTTTTCCTTATTTTTTATAAATTAGTACTATGAAAATTTATATTGTAAGCGGTCTTGGAGCAGACTTTAAAGTACTTGAAAGACTAGAGTTTCCCAAACACTGCGAATTAATTTTTATAGATTGGCTTATTCCAAAGCAAAATGAGCCTTTTCATGCCTATGTAGAGAGAATGGCAGAGAAAGTAGATACTTCAGAACCATTCTGTTTAGTAGGATATTCTTTTGGGGGAATAATGGTTCAGGAGATTAACCAATTGAAACCTGCTGAGAAGGTTGTAATCCTTGGAAGCATAAAATCTGATAAAGAAAAATCCAAATTCATAAAAACAGGGGAAGTTACCAAAATCCCGCGCATATTACCGGTAGGGCTTTTCAATACCAAAGCTGCCAATGTATATGCAATCATCAGAAAACTTTTTGATCCTAAAAATCCCAGACTCCTTCAATATTTCAGAGTAAGAGATCCTTATTATCTGAAATGGTCTGTAGAAAAGGTTTCCGAATGGAAATTTGATGAAAATCCAAATGTTATCCAGATATTAGGAGATAAGGATATTGTTTTTCCTATAAGAAATTCAAAGCCGGACTACGTAATTAAAGGAGGAACTCATTTATTCCCAGCAACTAAATCTAAAGAAGTTTCTAAAATATTGAAGGAAATATTTAAAGATTCAGAAAAGGAACTTTCTGCGGAAAAGAAAGATAAAAGTACAGCCTAGATTTTTATTATTCCTATAGCTGGCAAAATTCTTAAATAATCATTAAACCTCTACCGAATACTGATTTTTATTAGGATTTATCATGTATCTTTGCTTTGAGGAAAATGAAGAATCATTTATGGAATCAATATCGGTTTTTGAGATTATTAAAGTAGGGATAGGTCCATCCAGTTCGCATACAATGGGACCTTGGAATGCAGCATCTGCATTTATCAGGATTATAAAAAGAGAAAGATCAATAGCTGAAGTTAAAGAAGTTTTTCTTGAATTTTTTGGTTCACTGGCAAAAACAGGGATTGGGCATGGAACAGACATTGCCGGAATGCTTGGGCTGAACGGAGAAGATTTTAAGACAATCAATACTTCAAAAATTGATGAAAAAATAGACTATATAAAAAGCACTCAAACCATTAATCTTGGGGGTGAGAAAGTGATTCCGTTTATATACGGACATCATTTGATCTTAAACATGAAGAAGAACCTGGATTTTCACCCGAATGGAATGATTTTCAGGGCTGTTTTTGAAGATGGAACCGAGCTTGTTCAGGATTTTTATTCTGTGGGTGGAGGCTTTATTGCAAGCCAGGAGAAAAACTCTATACAAAAGCAGTGTGTACGTACTTTGTACCCTTGTCATAAGGCTTCTGATATTGCTAAATATTGTGAGAAGCTTGGTCTTAAGAAAATTTCAGATCTTATTTTCATCAACGAAGAAAGCTGGAGAACACAGGAAGAAACAAAGCAGGAAGCACTTTATATCTGGGAACAGATCAAGGAGTGTATTTATAAAGGTGTAAATAAAGAAGGTATTCTTCCGGGAGGATTAAATGTTTCCAGAAGAGCAGCCGGTATCAACAGAAAGTTGTTAGGCGACAAGATCTATAAAAATAAAGACGAGTGGTTCCAGCAGGTAGTAGATGCAGAAGAAAACTTTACCAATATCAATAAATGGATTGCTTGTTTCGCTTTGGCTGTAAATGAAGAAAATGCAAGCTTCGGACGAATTATTACTGCTCCTACAAATGGTGCCAGCGGTGTAATTCCTGCCGTTTTGATGTATTCACAAGCCTTTACGGATTCAATCAGTGAGGATGATATTATTCGTTTTCTATTGGTAGCGGGAGAAATAGGAACATTATTCAAGAAAAATGCTACCATCTCTGCAGCAATGGGAGGTTGCCAGGCTGAAATCGGAGTGTCGTCTGCAATGGCAGCAGCAGGGCTTACAGAAATTTTAGGAGGAAACGTAGGACAGGTATTGATGGCGGCAGAAATTGCTATGGAACATCATCTAGGGCTTACGTGTGACCCCATCAAAGGACTTGTACAAATCCCTTGTATTGAAAGAAATACAATGGGAGCAATGAAAGCCATTACAGCAGCGAATATCGCATTAGAAAGTGATCCTACCAAAGCAAAGGTAACATTGGATGAGGTAATTCAAACTATGTGGGAAACGGCACAATCTATGAGTGATCGTTTTAAGGAAACTTCAGAAGGAGGATTAGCAATTGCGGTGAACGTTCCTGAATGTTAAGATTATTATTTTAAAACATAAAAAAAACCTTAGAACTTGTGTCTAAGGTTTTTTGTTTGTGTGATGAAGTTTTTGTATCCTTTCTTACAACTCTTATGGATGACGGATAAATTCAATAGAATCGGGCTTTAGCCCGATTAAATATGAAACAATTCCATTGGCTTTAGCCAAAACTATTCACAGTTTATTTTCTATTAAAAAAGAAAGTTTTCCCGCCCTGAGTAAGCTTAAGCTGATTCTTTTCAGGAATAAAATCAAGCTTTATACCGGCTTTATCAAATGTAAACTGATCTTTTTCTGTAACTGTCAGAGGAAATTCAGCTTGATTGGAAGCCTGAGCGTATAACCCTTCATCTTTGATAAATACTTTTACTCTCAGATCAATATCTTTAGACGAATAATCTCCTACATATTTTTCCAGTTGAGCTACAGGTATTTTAGCATTGTTAAATACAGGATACTTATAATCTCTGTTGTGAATTAGATTCAGAAGAGCAATGTAAAATCTGTTATGAGCAAAGTTCTGCCCATTAATAGTAATGGCATAGGATAGCTGATCATTAGGATCATAACCAAGCGTAGAATGACTTCCGGCAGTATCACCACCATGTCCGTAATAGATGATGTTGTAAAACGGCATTTTCATGATTCCTGTCCCGAAGAACTTTTCCTCTTTATTGGAAATCATCATGTCAAGGGTTTCTTTTTTTATAAATTTTCCATCGAATAAAGCATTGATAAAAACATTCAAATCTTTTGGAGTAGAAGTAATATCTCCTAACCCGATGCAGTTATGAAAATCAAAGTCTTTAACTTCTACCCAGCTGTCTTTTTTAAATTCATATGATTTAAAAATATTCTTAGGATTATCAAGAACAGAGAAAGTATCAGGCATCGTAACTTTGTCAAGAATATTTTCTTTTAAAATGACATGATAAGGTTTATTGTGTATTTTTTCCAGAATTCTACTTAATAAAAAGTAAGCAGAATTGGAATATCTTGTCTTTGCTCCTGGTTGAAAGCTTACTCCATTTTTTTTAATGGTATCAATAATGGCTTTATCACCTACAGGTTTGTCGAATAACCAGTTATTGTCACCAGGTTTTCCTACATAATCAGTCAAACCACTGGTATGATTCAGCATATTTTTGATAGTGATTTTTTTAGCATTAGGAATTTCGGGATAGAATTTTGAAAGTTGATCAGACAGATTGAGTTTTCCTTTTTCAACTAGCTGAAGAAGCATAACTGCTGTGATCATTTTACTGATAGAACCTATCTGGTATCCTGTGTTTTGATCATAGGTAACATTCGCGGGTAAAAGTTTCTGTCCAAAATTTCTTTTGTAAACCTCTGTTCCATTTCTGAAAATAGATATACTTCCGATTTCCTGGTTGTTTTGAACCATATAATTTAAGAAATCATCGATCTTTTGAGTGTTAATAGCTTTTCCGTTGAGATAAGGAATATTATCATCTTCGGACTTGATTTCTCTGTAAAGATTTAATTTTAATTTCTGTCCATTCTGGATAAAATCGCCTTCAAAATGATCGGTTTTGTAAACTCCTTTATAACCTGCATTGATACTTCCTATTTCAAAAGTAAGTTCATTGTTGTTGAAATCTGTTTTATCTACAGGAAATTCTCTGGAACTTTGCTTTGGGCTTGCTAATGTTGAAGTATAACCTTTCGCTTTTTTTGTTATTGTAATCACGAGAGGAAGTTTTGCAGATTGAGTATCCAGTTCACCGTTC
Source organism: Chryseobacterium artocarpi (assembly GCF_001684975.1). GTDB lineage: Bacteria > Bacteroidota > Bacteroidia > Flavobacteriales > Weeksellaceae > Chryseobacterium > Chryseobacterium artocarpi. The sequence continues at coordinate 205,295 of NZ_MAYH01000012.1, forward strand.
CAGATTCCTTCAATTTGGGCGTAACAAAACTGTGCCAGGAAGACTAGCACCAATAATAATTTGATTTTCATGGTAATTAAATAATTTGATTAATTGTAAGTTGACAAACTAATGCACTCATCAGCGATACGATGCAGAAGAGTACAATATGCTGCCATTTTTTGATATTTGTTGCTGTTTTAAAGCCATTGTAATAGAGAGTCATACTATAGATGAGTGTAGTAATCGTAACAACAGTAAGAGAGATCATGATCAGGAAATCTAACAGAGGGAGAGTTCCTGTGTGGTTAGACTGATACTGTATAACATTTTTTCCCGCTTGCTTTAAAAATGGTATTTTCCCGATACCTTGGATAATAATCAGAAAGAGTTGAGATATTAAAACAGTGTTGACAATATCAATGATTCTTGTTTTTCTGTTGAGAATTTTTCCCAATATAAAAAGAACTACAATGGCAACACCAAAGCTCAATAGAGTAGGAAGTGCTATATTTTTGAGCGTTGCATTTTCAATATTATTGATCCTGTAAATACTTGTAAAAGTAGTATTTGTCCAATATCCCATAACTATAGATAGAATAATGGTTATCATTCCTGTGAGCAAGAGTAGTTTCTCATCAAACCTCTCAAACGGATTAAAAATTGTTTTCCAGTTCATACATTGTGTTTTTACAGGTTATTTTTCAGTTGTTCTACTTTTGTAATCAGGTCATCCATCTTATTTCTCATGGTAGGATAAGATAAACCTGCCTGTTTTGCCATTTCTTTGATGCTTCCGCTGGAAAGAAAAAAATTAAGGACAAAATCCTGTTCGTCACGATTCAGTTTAAGGAGAACGGGAAGTTCGTAATCTCCGCTTACCTCAGTTTTACAGCTGGGGCATTTCATTTGACTTACATTAAGAGTATGGTCACAACTTGGGCAGATTATGGGTAACTTCATTGAATTTATTTTTTACGAAAGTAATGCTTTTTTTAATAAAGTTAAAAATTATTTTAATTTTATTAAAATTTTATTTTTAATAAGTATGATTTTTATCCTTGAAAATAGAAAAAACAGAACAGCTATTTGTTCTTTATCTAAAAACAAATACTTTTGCCGAAAACTAATAAATATGAGAAAAGCTTTTATGCTTCTTTTTGCATTGGCTTCATTGGCTGTGTATTCACAAATCAGTATTCCTGAATCTTCCGAAAAGGGAATTATTATTACCCAAACTAATCAAACAATCCATTATAAAAAGCTGTCTTATACTAAAGGAAAAGTAACCTATATCAATTCTCAAAATGGGGAAGAGGAATTTCTGTACGATAATTCTGTGAAAGGAATTCAAGAGGAAGGAAAGACCGTTGTGGGAACTAAGCCTGCAGAAAACCTTACTGAAGCGGTAAAAAATCAAGAAACTCCTAATTTTACTTCCAAAAAAGACATCAAAAATTATCTAATTCAGAAAAAAGATCCACAATATATGAAAGGACGTACTCTTAATAATATTGGGACTGGTTTAGTAGTAGGAGGTGCAGCATGCTTTGTAATTGGAGGACTTTCTAATGTTTCCAAAGCTAATGATAATAATCTGAAAAATGGTGATTCAAAAGGATCCCCGATTCCACTTATTATAGGATTTATTGGTGCCGGTGCCGGTGTTGTATTTAAATTGGTAGGACATTCACAGATGAAAGATGCAATGAATAATTACAGTACTGCTGATATAAAGAAATTTAAGCCAGACTATTATGTCCTTAATGATAGGAATGGAGTAGGACTGATGATGAAGTTTTAAAGTAAAAAACAAAGCATTTTATTATCTTAATTATTATAAAAGCCACAAAAGTTTACGATTAAACTCTTGTGGCTTTATATATTTTAAACACAAGAAATCTCTTGTTTTATCTTAAAATTCCTCTGATTCTGTTGGCGTTGGTAATCAATTCTTCAAGGTATTCATAATTTTCTTTTTCTAAAGCAGACTTGAATTTTCTGAGCTGACTGATATGCTCATTCAGAACATCTAATACATTTTCCTTGTTCTGTTTAAAGATGGGTACCCACATTTCCGGATGTGATTTTGCAAGACGAACTGTACTGGAAAAACCGGAACTTGCAAGCTGGAAAATAGTTTCTTCCTCACGTTCTTTTTCCAATACGGTATTGGCAAGGGCGTAAGAAGTGATGTGGGAAATATGTGAAATATAAGCTGTATGGATGTCATGATCCTCTGCATTCATGTAAATCATGTGCATATCAAGGGCATTGACAATTTTTTCGACCGTCTCCAATGCATCATCTGCAGATTCTTCTTTGTTGCAAATTACTCCGGCTTTCCCTGCAAAACTGTCTGCAATAGCAGATTTCGGTCCGTTGTTTTCTGTACCCCACATCGGGTGAAAAGCTACAAATCTTGAACGTTTCGGATGATCTTTAACGGCTCCTACGATTCCAGCTTTTGTGGATCCTGCATCCATAACGGTCTGATGATCGGATATCAGATCCAACACATTCGGAAGTAATTTTCTTGCCGCATCTACCGGAATAGCAAGAATAATAAGATCTGCATATTTGACTCCCTGTTCCAAGTCTGCCTCCGCATCAATGATTTTTAGTTCTAAAGCATCACTGATATGCTGTTTATTATGATCAATTCCATAGATAAAGCTGGCAATGTTTTTCTGTCTTAATTTCAGTGCCATTGAACCCCCTATCAATCCTACTCCTATAATACTTATTTTCATCTTTTAATTTTTTTAAATAAAAAAACCTCGTCCTAGGACGAGGTTTTAAATTATGTTCATAAGAATCCCTATCCCAGATCTGAGTTAAAAATTCTATAATAATATGTTCCGTTGTTAAAATTCACGAAGCAAATTTATAAAATATTTTTTTAAGTTGAGAAATTTTATGATGCTTTCTTTGAATGAATAAAATTTCATTGATTGTAAATGCTTTAGTTCAAGATGCTAATAATAATTCTTTTCAGTATGTTGTAGCAATTCCAATGGGCTTTTTGAGATATTATTCCATACCGGGATAGCTGATGCCTCCGGTTTTTGTTTCTTCCCAAATCTTTTTAAAATCCGGGATATTGTAATAATTATTTTTTTTGAATTCTGCTTCATAGTTTTTGCCTTCCATATTACCGTTGAGAGTACTGAAAAAGGTATAATATATATTGCTGCTTTCCGTGATTTTAGTTGAATAATATGCCAATTTACCCAGTATTTCAGCTTTTTTCTCGAAACTTTTATCAGAGAAGACCCAAGAGTTATTGTCTTTAGTTTCTTTAATGATCAGGTCGGAAATGGAATTTAAGTATTTCGTTTTATCGCCGGATGTAAGGTGCGCTATAACATCCATCACTTCTTTATTGAACACAATGTCACCTTTACACCTTACATTGAAGAAAACCTTTTCAAATTCGTCGGTATTGTTGTAATTATTTTCCAAAACAAAGCTTACCAGATCTTTATTTTTTACATAACCGAAGTTCTTTACCAATGTTTCAAGGAATTGTTTGTCATGTAGCTTTAGCCATTCCAGGTCAACTTTGCTGTCATTGAAAAGATATTTATTTCGGGCAGTGAGGATTTGTAAATTATCATTACGTATCTGTTGAAGATCAGGAATATCTTTCCATCTTGCTGCATTGATTTTTTCTCCTTCAACCTCAATTTCAATGGGTATATTTTCTAAAGCAGTCAGTTTTGGATATAAGGTTTTATAATCTATAATGGTTGGTAAAGGATAAAAATAAGTAATCAGATTATATTTTTTGGAAATATAGATGTACTGGTTGTCTGCTGTAAATGGTTTGAAATTTAAATCTTTATCACATTTTTCATCCTGATTTATTTTCAAATAGGCTGTGGTGGATGCCGGATCAATTTTTCTATTAAATATTTCTTCTATTTTCTTTATAAAGTCTTCGTTGCTTATGTTTTTGAAGCCATTTTGTTGTAAGTGAGTGGCTTCAATTTCTACTAAGGCATCGAGATCCTTCTTATCATAATGATCAAAACTTCCATATTCCGGAGCCGCACCTGCCATTATTTGTTTTTCCAAAACAGTATTGAGCGTAGTATTTACCTTTTCAGGCTGAACTTCTTCCTTTTTTATTGTTTTATTACAGGCAGATAAGGTAAGTATGAATAATATGGTAATTATGTTTTTCATGATGATAAATTTACTTAGATTTTATCCTACTTTTATGTACATATTATTTTTTCTACTTTAGAAACTACCAGCCATTTATCTTTTCTTAAATTGATGTAGCCATCGAGATCTTGAATGTAATAAATAATTGTATTTTGAACTTATCCACTCTACATTTTTTGTATCTTAAATTTTCTTTAAGAATAAGAATCGCTTTTTCGGGAAGAGATTTCTGAAAATTTTATTTCAAACCCAAAGAAGTTTACTAGTTTTGTACAAAGAATTCAGTAAGCCTTTCAATACCTCAACACAATCCTATGAAAAATAAATATCTGCAGGGAATTTTTATCCTGTTTATAGCCATAAATTTTGCCTACGCAGGAAATCATCTTACATTTATTCCTCAAAATGATACGGTAAGAATCAAGGAAAGTCGTAATGAAGAAGATATTGAACCTAATGAATACCTGAAGGCTCGTTTAAAACCAATTCAGGCTAATTTTAAGAGAATCAATTCAATTACAAAATGGACTTCTATCAAAAAGAAATCTATCGAAGGAGAGTCTGCTGAAGGAGGTGAGGCTAGCTTTTACTATAAAAATAAAAGACTGGAAAAAATAATAGCAAGACATTACGGTGAAACGGGACAGGTTTTAATAGAATACTATCTGTTAAACGGAAATCTATCTTTTGTCTTTGAAAAAGATTATAAGTATAACCGTCCGCTTTTCTATGATCAAAAGACCATGAAAGAAAATAATGATACTGAATTTTTTGACTTTGAAAAATCAGAGATCACTGAAACAAGAAACTATTTTGAAAAAGGAAGTCTTATTCATATTGTCAATAGTCAGGATTGTGGTGCACCGTTCAGTGGGCAATATATGAATGAGGAGGATAAAAGCATGAAGGATGATTTTAAAAGACTTTTGAAGCTGGAGAAGTAAGATAATTAACAAAGTAAATAATCTGCTGAATCAGTAAAATCAGCGAGAGATATTATATCTAAAGTTAAAAATCTAAGCAGGCTATATTCACTGAGTTTCATTATTAACGCAATGTCCGTTATGATTTTATAATTGTGTAGATTATTCTTTAAGATCACCAAGGCGTTTCACTCAGCAACGATCATTTTTTTGTTAACTAAACAGTCTTAGCTGAATGCAATGCCATTGCGCCCAAAAAAACTTCATTTCCATGATGCTTTTCTGTTGAATCTTAGCGTTTAAGAATTTGCAGGATTTATGTAATCAAAGATTTTAAACTTGGTTAAAGAATTATAAATAAGAGTAAGGAATTGATCTCTGCTAGTTTTTATTTACTATTTCGGATGATATTCAAACGCTCTTCAACCTCCTTGATTTTACCAATCCAATAGTTAATTCCTTCCTGATTAGTTACCGTTTGCTTAAAAGCATTTTGGCTGATAGCCCATAGTTTGGGACCATTTTTTTGATACTCAATCTCGCGTTCCCTTTTTGTTTCAGGCTCTACACGGTATCTCCAGAACACCAATGAATGCATATACTGCGAGCGAATTTTTTCAAAATATTTAATAATGGCTTCCCGGTCTTGGGGAATATATCCGGGACCTGAGCATCCGCAAGAGTGAAAAGTAATTCCTACTTTATAAAGATTTTTAATGTGCGCCCATTGCTTATGATCGTTTTTTGCCGGAGATTCAAAATCCAGTCCCATGTTTGCCATCAGTTCTCCACATTCAGGACATTTGGCTTCTACAGAAACTTGAGCATGTTTGTCAACATCTCTTAAAACTTTACGTTTAAAAGTTTTCTGGCAGTTAAAACAGGCATAATGACCTTTGTAAACCATCATGGCATATCGGCACATAGTATAATCTTTTGTTTTTGTGGTTATTTTTTGTTTACCTCTTCATTATAGTTGATTCCCATCAGGCTGCTGGCGCTTCTAGGGTCATAGACAGACCATATTTCTCCCCATGGGAAACTGAAAGTACACCTTGGGTAAGGCGTTTTCGTTTTTCGGGTTGGTGGTATTCCTAGAGCTGAAGTCAGGAACTTATTATTTCTGTAAAATACCTGCATTTCCTTTTCCTCACTCCATTCATTCCAGTTCTTGGCATCGGTGCTTTCCCGTGTATTCATATGGATACTGTGAAGTTGGTTCTCCCAAAAGCACAATTGAAAATGAACCTGATAACCTAGGATATCTATATGATGGAAGTAGTACCAGAAATATCCGGTCTTTACATCCCACATATTATAATACTTTTCTTTATAAAAATCAGTTTCCTGAAGCTGGCTGAGCAGCATTCCCTTATAAAGATTGGTATTGAAGGTTTCCAGTTTTATGGCACCGTTTTCATGATTAATCAACATATCCAAAAAAATGAAGCTATAAATATATACGTTTTTTCTTTACAGACAACGAATAATATTCATAGCTTCAAATAGAAATAGAAAATATCTGTGTTACGGATTTGATATAATTAAAGTTGATGGAATATCAGAAAGCCAAAGACTCTTCGTATCAATCAGGTTTTTCCAGCTTTTGCTGCTGATTAACATAAGATCTTGGGAGTTCAGGAATTCTTTTTCAATTTTTTTCTCATTATACAAAGTAATATGATTCGGGGCAACCTGTTCAATACTTCTGATCAGTTCTTTTACCTCGATATTGTTGCGGATCTGCCCTGCAGCATCCAGAATGATAATTTGAGAATTATTATTGTTGATCAGTCTTTTCGCATATTCAAGGAGATAAAAATCGCTCAGGTTGAAAATCGGAACAAATACCTTATCTGCTGCTGTGAAATCTTTTTCTACCAATACTCCTACAGGAATATGAGCTTTATCTAAAATTTGCAATGTAAAGTCGTCAAAAGGAGAATTGTTGAAGATATTTCCTTTGCCTTTTACTGTATTCAAAAGCTTTTCAGGATTGATAATTTTAGTAGTAAAACCTAATAGCCTGCCCAGTAAACTTCCTTCATACATAGATTTTCCAAGCATGATGAGTAAAAGGTCATAATTTCCCTTATTCGTAATGCTGGTAAGGTCGTTTTCTATATCGGTAGAAGCTTTGAAAAGGGTAGTGACCTCCAGATTCAGTTCATGGGATGTTTCAATAACATTCTGAAACTGGGAGTCCTCATATTCATCAATATCATAAGCATGCATTTCATCCACAGGAGCAATATTCATCGCAGTAATGCTTTTATTTCCGTTCATTTTATTGGTGAAATCATGAGCTAATTTTAATAATGTACTTCCGGATTCCGGTTTATCAAATGAAAGTAACACTCTATATTTTGAGTCATTTTTGTCATGAATAAGCTCATCTTCATCCCTCTTGGATTTAAAAATAAAATTAATGAAATCTAATGCCGGACCTGTCATGAAAGTAGTAAATAGAGCCATTATCACAAGCATGGCAAAGATTTCAGGACCTAATACTCCAAGATCGTAGCCAATATTAAGGACGATAAGCTCCATAAGTCCTCTGGTATTCATTAAAGCTCCAATCGTTAAGCTTTCCTTCCAGTTGATTCCGACAAATTTTGCCGTTAAGGCACTTCCTGCAAATTTTCCAACAACAGCTGTAAGAATAATAAATCCGGCTGTCATCCAAAGGTGGCTGTCATTTAAAAGACCTATTTGTGTACGAAGTCCCGTGAATACAAAGAACAAAGGAAGAAGAAGTACCAATGCCACGTCTTCCACTTTATCAATGAATAAAGTACGGAATTTGGCATTTTCAGGCATAATAGCTCCTGCCATGAAGGCTCCAAATAAAGCATGAATTCCAATAACCTCCGTTACATAAGATGATAAGATCAGAGTAAGGAAGAAAATAGCAACCATAGGTTTACTGATCGTACTTTTTCCCGCCTGAAGATCTCCAATTCTTTTCAGGAAAGGTCTTACGATTTTGATCATTAGAAATACATAGGCAATTGCCATGATGATAACGTAGATAGAACTCGCAAAAGAACCGGCTTTCACAATAGCGATCACAGCTGCAAGGATACACCAGGCTGTAATATCATCGGCTGCCGCACAGGTGATAACAATAGTTCCGAGTTTGGTTTTCTGAAGATTCCTTTCCTGTACAATCCTTGCCAATACCGGGAAAGCTGTAATACTCATGGATATTGCAATAAACAAGGCAAAAGAGGTAAACTGAATACCATCCGGTGAGAACTCCTGATAAATGAAGTAGGAAAGCCCAATTCCCAATGCAAAAGGAATAATGATACTGGCATGGCTGATTACCACGGCGTCATGTGCTTTTTTTCTTAAAACACTTAGATCAAGCTCCATACCTACAATATACATGAATAGAATTAAACCTATCTGGCTTAAAAACTGTAAGTTACCTAATGATTCTTTAGGGAAAAGGAAGGCTGAAAATTCCGGGAAATACATTCCTACAAGAGACGGACCTAGCACAATACCTGCAATCATTTCACCGATTACACTTGGCTGCTTTATTTTCATACAAATCCACCCGAAAAGCCTTGCTGTAAGGATGATTGTGACAATCTGAGCCAGTAATAATGCTAAGGGATGATGAAGGTTTGTTTTGAAAGACTCCAGGAAATTATCCCAGGTTGAGCCCGTACTGGTTTTAGTAACAATATTCTCTTTTACTTCCAGAGTTTGTCCTTCAATAATGAAGAAGTACATCAGGCAGGAAAAGACAGCTATTGTAGTGATGTAGAAAATTAGATTTCTGTATTTACCCAAGTTCATGATTCCTATATTTTGATGCAAAGTTGATAAGAATATCTTTATCTTAAAAGACCTTGGTTTTTAAAATGTAATGAATGCAGTAAAAAATGTAATAAAAATCTTAGTATTGAAATAAGACTGTTGAATATTCTTTTGTATTGAAGCCAAAAAGCGAAAAATCCAGTACCTGAAAATTTCTGTTGAAAATGATTGCGAGTTATTTAATAAACAACTCCATTAATGAGTGCTTGTAAGCATCACCGATCTGAAGCTTAAGGAAATGTTCATCTTCAGTAGGAATAGTGGTAATAATTTCATTGGTGCCAAGCACTTTGATGGAAGATAGAGCAATGATTTCCTTTTTATTAACCTGTGCGAAATCTTTGGCTGGAAGCATTTCCAGAAGGTTTTTGAAATTAAGGTTTTTCAGAACGATAGGAGTTCCGTCATTGAGAATAATATCCTTATCACGGCTGTCGATTTCTGAAGTTTTGATGTAAGCAATCTGTTCCGTTAGGATAACCGTTTTACCGATATTGGTATTCCATTCGATAAAGGTTTTCTTATGAACGGTATTGATTTGTTCCTTTGCCTTTTCAAAAGCCTGGATCAGTCGCTCTTTTTTGATGGGTTTTCTTACATAATCCACCACATTGAGGTCAAATGCTTCAGCAGCATATTCCTTATAAGCCGTTGTGAAAATAATTTTATGAGAACCAGAAATCAGTTCAGCTACCTGAAGACCTGTCATTCCGGGCATTTCGATATCCAGAATACAGAGATTGCAGTCCAGAGAATGGATTTCGTTTAAAAAGATTTTAGGATCATTGAATGCTTTTACCACTTCCACATCTTCAATCTGTTCGCATAGAAGTTTCAAATAGCTTATTGCCAACAATTCATCATCCAGAATAACGCATTTTATCATAGAATTCTCCTAAATTGATTTTTAATTCTGCAGTGAAGATACCGTTTTTTGAGCTTTTTTCCAGCTGGTAATATGTGTTGTAGATCATCTTAAGCCTTTGATCTAAGGACTGACTTCCGAAGCCGCTTTTTTCTTTCTCCAGACTGTTTTTTTGTGAAGCTTTATTACTAACTTTCATGGTAAACATGCCATCTTCAAGCTCCAGATAAATAGAAATAAATGAATCCTGAGCAAGGAAATCTGTATGTTTAAAGGCATTTTCAATAAGGTCAACAGAGATTAGTGGCGCGAAAACTTTTTCCTCATATATGGAATCAAATTTATTGATTCTGGATTTAATTCTAAAGTCAAATAAAGGATTGATTTTAATTTTATTGATCTCAATAAGGCTTAAAGCAAAGTTCAGCTCTTCCTTTGGGCTTACGTACTTATTGTTGCTTTCATATAAGATATAATCAAGCACATTGGCAAGTTTATCCAAAGACATATACGTTTGGTAGGCATGAGACTGAACAGAATTGAGAATATTTTTGAACAGGTGAGGGTTCAGTTTTGTTCCGATATGTTCCAGACGAACCTCATTCAGACGCTGTTCAATAATTTTATTGGCTTCTGAAAGTTTGGCATTTCTCAGCATCAGTTTTTGATTTTTGCTGAAAAGGTAGATGCTCGTAGTAAGAAAAAGGAAAATGGCAAAAACTCCGATGAATATCAAATAATCATGAATCATGTAGTAATTGCCTTCCATAAAAGTGATTATAAAAACTATTTCAGTTTTTTAAGACTATTTACCGTCACCGTTTCTTCACATTTTTCATAAATGATCTCGTAAGACGGATTTTTTTCAGGGTATGTCAAAAGGTAGTCCGGGCATGGTTTCTTTTGTGCGTGACTTTTGTCAAAATCTACTTTTCCTTCAGTAATAATACTGTCTTTTATAAATTTTTCATCAATCTTGTAAGTAGCCATTGCAGTTTTAGCTTCTTCAGAATATTTGAATTCTTTGGACAGTGTTTCTGCAATTACACGGCTGTTTGGAAGGTAGCCGCTGCAGCTTGCCCCTTTTTTGTTTAATATAAAAAATACGATGATGAGCCCCGGAACGAAGCCTATTGCATAAAATTTAAGTTTTTTCATTTAGAAAATTAAAAGATTGATATCGTGGTACGTAAGTCCGAAACGGTCACAGATGATCTTTTTAGTATGTCTTCCTTTGTACATATATAAACTCTGCTTCATTTCATTTTTGCGGATCAGCATGTTTTCAAAGCCGCCTTCTTCATCATAATTCAATATATAGGAAAGGAAGAAATTGGAAATCGCTTTTGTAGTGGTTCTTGGCATTCTTGAAGTAAGATTCGGAAGCCCACAGTGGATAACGCCATGTTTGATTACATATGGGTCTTCCATTGTTGTCAGTTCCGATGTTTCAATCACTTTACCGTTATCTATGGTAATATCAATGATCACACTGCCTTTCTTCATTTTCATAACCATATCTTCAGTTACGATAGGTGTCATATTTAATCTCGGAAGAGCTCCTATGACAACGTCTGCGCGTCTTAAGCTCTTACTAAGCTCTTTAGGATCGATGATGGAAGTAGGAACACGGCTGTCTACCATGGTATGAAGCCTTCTCAGTTTGGATAATGAGTTATCAAAAACTTTGATGCTTGCTCCCAGTCCTATTGCTGCTTTTGTTGCAAATTCACCTACAATTCCAGCTCCGAGAATAACTACTTCTGCGGGTCTTACTCCTGTAATTCCGCCAAGCATTAAACCATTGGAAAGTGCCAATAATTCCGAAGCGTATAAAATAGAAACGGTTCCTGCAATTTCACCAATTAGCCTTACCAGAGCAAGTTGCTTGTATTCATCTACGATAAATTCAAATGCGATGGCATTTACTTTTTTCTCTGCAAGCTTAAGGAAATATTCTTTGTCTCTAAGGTTGATCTGAAGTGCTGAAACCAGATACGTGTTAGGCTTCATATAATCAATTTCCTCTTCTGTAGGAGGGTTGATCTTCAGAATCAGATCCTGTGCAAAAGCTTCCTTAGGGTCTGTAGTAATTCTCGCTCCCGATTCAGAATATTGTAAATCTGTAAAAAAGGAACCTTGTCCTGCTCCTGCTTCAATGATGATCTCATGACCGTGCTCTACCAATACCTGAACGGCATCAGGAGTAATGCAGGTTCTCCTTTCGTTGAGACAGGTTTCCTTAGGAATTCCAATACTGAACTGTTTTCCTTTCTTAATAACCTCCAATTTTTCCTCTTTCGGCATCAATTCTTCTTCTGTGAAAGGAGTAAAAATATTTGTGCTCATCCTTAAATTAAATTATGTCTTACAGATTGTTATTTTACTATTGAAATAATAAGCAAAGATACATAATATTTAATCGAATGAAACTTCTCTGTTTTCACCCGTATTCACAATGCTCATTGTGTGGTAATTAAGCCCGTAAAGCTCCTCTTCATACACTTCAGGCCATTCAATGATGCATAAAAAAGAGTTGTCCAGATACTCTTCAATTCCAATATCGTAAACTTCTTCAACGTTTTTTAGGCGATACAGGTCAAAATGAAATACTTTTCCTTTTGGAGTATTGTATTCGTTAACGATAGAATAAGTAGGAGAGTTTACTTCATCTTCACTGCCCAGATTTTTAAGCAGAAATTGAGAGAAAGTGGTTTTTCCTGCACCAAGATTCCCTTTTAGTAATAGTATATTATGTTTTAATTGAGGAAGAATGCTGTCTACAACTTCCTGCCAGTCTTCGATTTTATTTATAGTAAATTGCATATGCTAATTTGTTTGCAAAAATAATGAATAAGTTTTAGAGTCGGAGTGTAATCGTGTTTTAGAGTTACAGAGTAGGAGAATTCATGTATATTTATTAACACTTGTACGCCCCAATGCTCAAACTCTCTGACTCAAAGTTCATGAACATTTGCACAAAATACCTAATTTTGTAACATGATTTCTAAGCAGACGATAGACAAAATTTTTTCAACGATACGTGTAGAAGAGATAGTAGGAGAGTACGTTCAGTTGAAGAGAGCGGGGTCTAATTATAAAGGACTCAGCCCATTTCATGAGGAAAAGTCGCCAAGCTTTGTTGTTTCGCCAAGTAAACAGATCTGGAAAGATTTCTCTACCGGAAAGGGAGGTACGGCAATCTCTTTCTTAATGGAAATTGAGAACTTTACCTATCCAGAAGCCCTTCGTCATGCTGCTAAGAAATACGGAATTGAAATTGAAGAAGATCTGCGTGAAATTTCTGAAGAAGCAAAACATGCGCAGACAGAAAAAGATCTTTTATATAAGATTCATGAAGTAGCAAATACCTACTTTCAGGAGATTCTTTGGGATGACAAGGAAGGAAGAAGCATCGGTCTTTCTTATTTTAAGGAAAGAGAGCTTAAGGATGATATTATAAAAAAATTCCAGCTTGGTTATTCTCCCGAAAAGAAAAATGCATTTACAGAATATGCGTTGGAAAAAGGGTATTCCAAGGAAATTTTGGAAAAGTCCGGACTTTCTATTTTTCCTGAAAATACACCGGCAGGTGTAGACCGTTTCAGAGAAAGGGTAATCTTCCCGATTCACAGTTTTTCAGGTAGAGTGCTTGGTTTTGGAGCAAGGATCCTTAAAAGTAATGTCAAAACGGCAAAATATCTCAACTCTCCGGAAACAGAGATTTACCATAAATCCAATGTTCTTTACGGATTAAACCAAAGTAAACAGGCAATTTCAAGAAAAAATGGTTGTCTTTTGGTGGAAGGATATATGGATGTGATCTCTCTTCACATGTCCGGAATTGAAAATGTTGTAGCGAGTTCCGGTACTTCTCTTACCACAGAACAGATTAAGCTTATTAAAAGACTTACGGAAAATGTAACGATCCTTTTCGATGGTGATAATGCTGGTATTAAAGCCAGTTTCCGAAGTATTGATATGCTTTTGACAGAGGGAATGAACATCCGTGTTCTTCTTTTCCCGGATGGCGACGACCCGGATTCTTTTGCCAGAAAACATCCGCAGGAATATGTAGAAAAATACATTGAAAATGAGGCGATGGATTTCATCGACTTTAAAGCGGAAATTCTGTTAAGAGATGTAGGAAATGATCCTATCAAAAAAGCAGAAGCAATCCGTGATATTGTAAAGTCAGTTTCCTTTGTACAGAACGCGCTGAAAAGAGAGGTTTACCTTAAAGAAGTTTCTAATAAATTCGGACTTTCTGAGCAGAGCCTTTTCAATGAACTGGATGTTCAGAAGCAGATCACTCAGAACCAGACTCACCATGTTCAGCAGCAACAAAAGGAGAAAGCGGCTCCGAAGATGGAAATTGTTCCTCCTGACAAGGAAAAAGAAGATCCATTTTTATTCGATGTGTTGTTTATGGAGAATAAACTTGTGGATCATATGCTGATGTTTGGAGATATTGTTCTGAAAAGAAGAAATGAAAATAATGAAGAGTATCAGATCACTGTCATCGAAGAAATTCTCCATCATTTTGAAGAAGAACAGTATGTATTTTTAGTCAAAGAAAATGAGATTATTATCGGGCAGGTACGTGAGGGAATTCAGAAAGATGAATTGAGAAGTGGAAACTTTTTTGTATCTTTTATGGATGAAGAAATTACCACAAAGGTTGTAGATGCTTTGATTCCTCTGGATGAGCTTGAAAACTGGGCTTCCAGAAATATTTATCCACCCAATTATGGAGATAAGGTAGCAGATCAAATTAAAGGTGATATATTATTACATAAATATAGGTATATTGATTATTTAATCACGGAAACAGCTAAAGAATTGGATCTACACAGTAATACTGATGAAACAAAGTATTATGAACTGATTAAAAAAATAACCTTATTGAAACAGGCATCAATCAGACTTAGTAATATCATTGAATATTCACCGATCAAAGGAATCTACGTGGATAGGAAAAGATAGTTTAGAGACAATATTTTCTCATATTCTGTGACAAAAAGTCCTATAAAATTTTAGGAATAAATATTGTAATTTAAACATCAAAAATAATTTTAAATAATACATAATATAAATATGGACATTAAAAAGGAATTCAGAGATTTCTCTGTAAAGCATTTAGGAAACAACGGTCTGGTTACCGATCAGTATATGGGAATGTATGGTCCAACGAATCTTACGCCATACATCATGGAAGAAAGAAGATTAAACGTTGCTCAGATGGACGTTTTCTCACGTTTGATGATGGACAGAATTATCTTCCTTGGAACAGGAATTGATGATCAGGTTGCTAATATCGTTACAGCACAGCTTTTATTCTTAGAAAGTGCTGATCCTTCTAAAGATATTCAGATCTATATCAACTCACCTGGTGGTAGTGTTTACGCAGGATTAGGAATTTATGACACAATGCAGATCATTAAGCCTGATGTAGCAACTATCTGTACGGGTATGGCTGCTTCAATGGGAGCTGTATTATTAGTTGCCGGTGAAAAAGGAAAGCGTTCAGCGCTTAAGCATTCAAGAGTAATGATTCACCAGCCTTCAGGAGGTGCACAAGGTGTTGCTTCTGATATGGAGATCAACTTGAGAGAGATGTTGAAATTAAAGCAGGAGCTTTATGATATTATCGCTCATCATTCAGGACAGACTTATGAGTGGGTTGAAAAATCTTCTGATAGAGATTACTGGATGACTTCTGAAGAAGCTAAGAACTACGGAATGGTAGATGAGGTTCTTCAAAGAGCAGAGAAAAAGTAATTGATTTTAAATCATAAAGAAAACGCATCCAATCGGATGCGTTTTTTGTTCTAGCCACGAATACACGAATTTTTCATAAATGCATCCGTCACAAATAAATATAATGAAGGATCTCACAACTGAAGACGTGATATTCCCCTCCTCTGGAGGGGTGTCAAATCAAAGATTTGACGGGGTGGTTAAACAATTCCCTTCTACTTCTTCACAATCTTATGCACTGTAGATCCATTTTTCGTCTTAATCTCCACCCAATATACACCTGCATTTAAAGATTTAACATTGATCTTTTTCTCTTGAGAAGTCATTACTTTTTGTCCTAAAGATGAATAAATATTAATTTCTTTAAGGTTTTCAGTCGTTTCAATCTGAATAAAATCACTGGTCGGATTAGGATAAATATTGAATGATAATTTTTTATTTATCGAAGCAACAGATAAAGTAGCATTACTCGCCTCAGTAGGCGTGAAAGGTCTTCTTTCTCCAAAGCTTAATCCTAACCAGCTGTTATTATTCAATTCTATCTGGCTGAGATCTGCTTTTTTCTGCCAGCTTGAAAGATCATTTCCTTTGTACAACTTCCAATTTCCTGTTCCTGAAAATGTATTTAATGATAAATCCGAAACCTGGTTATTCGTTGTTGTAAAGCTTAGATATGAAGCTTGTGACTTAATAAGTTGTAAAGCCTGTTCTGCAGTAATATTTCCGTTATATTTAATTCCAAAAACAAAAGAATTGGCATTACCAGTAGTATTATCTGTTCCAAAGTCTATGACAACAAGGCTTTGGTTAGTTCCTGCTCCAATCCAGTTGGTGATTTGGGGCGATGTGAACCATTGAGAGCTATAGGCAGGGACAGGGGTAGATGGCGGAATGTCAACTTGACCATTATCAGTACCATAAGTAATACCAAACCATATTCCGTCTGTTAAATGAACATAACCGGCACCATTATTTTCATTAGACATATTATCTGCACTTGGTCCGAACCAGGGAATCCAGGAATCATCGGTACCCGGAGCATGGAGATTATACGAGAAACTGTACAGATATCCTGAAAAAATATTAGCCTGCATTTTAGGTTCTGCCGATATAATGGCATTGATCATGTCTTCCGCCATTAAATTATCAGCATCAAAACGATAGCCCCACGCATAGGATTTTGGAGTATTGTTATCATTGAAATCGACAATGAAATAAGCCTTTTTAGAACCTGTTCCCACCCAAAACTTAATGTCGTTTTCTGTGAATTGAGCGAAGAAAAACTGCGTACAAAGCAGTAAGAAAAAAAGATAGATTTTTCTCATAATATAATTAAATTAAAGTTTTATTCCCGAAACTTATCATCAGGAAAGGACATATTGGTCTGCAATCCTGATATTAAAAAGGTATTCAAGGCAGGTCTCCTGGCTCGCATCCTATAGCAGACCTTCCCGGATTTTTGATCCAGTGGTACGATGTAGCTATAGGTAAAACAGCTTACAGTTGCGGGTACAGCTCAAGATTTGAATAATATTCTTACTTGATTCCTTATTATGAACAGTGTTCAACCTTAAAAACGTGGCAAATATATCATATAAATTTTTGAAACACATTTTGTGAATTATACATTGATCTTGTCTTTTCTTTGAGGGTTAGCTGTATTTTGTGTGAAGCATTGTGTTAATTGGTGATAATATCGGTTTGTTGATGTGTTTTTAAAGCTAAATGTGAATTTTTATTGTTTATATTGAATTCATCTTGGGATTTTATTGTTAAAACACAATTATTATTAGATTCAAGATCAGTTTACAATCAATTTATACTTTCGCGCCATAAAAGTTAATATGAAAAAACTAATATTTTCCGCTTTGGTGATGACTGCATTATTCTCTTGCAGTAAAGATGATGACAACAATATAAATAATCAGGATATTAATTACTCAAAACTACCACAAGAGTTTCCGTTTTCAAATCTGGCAAAAATAAATGGGGTAGATGTGATCAATGGAGGATTTGGTTCAGGAGCTGCAGCACATCCAACGAGAAAAGGTGAGTTTTATGTAATTACTGACCGTGGTCCAAATACAGATTACCTGAACGGGAAAAAGTTTTTGACACCTAACTTTACTCCAACGATTATGCATTTTAAAATTAATGCTGAAGGAAAAATTGAGGTGATTAAATATATTAAGCTTAAGAATCCATCCGGACAACCCATTACAGGTTTACCCAATCCTGTAGGAATGGGAAGTACTGGTGAAGTTGCTTATGATGCATCCGGAAATATCCTTGGAACAGACAATTATGGCTTAGACAGTGAAAGTATTGTAGCGGCACCAGATGGCACATTTTGGGTGTCTGATGAATACGGTCCACACATTGTTCATTACACCGCAGATGGTGTAGAAATAGAAAGGATAAGCCCTATTGGCGTGAATACAGGAACAAGAAAATTACCCGCAGTTTTAGCTAAAAGAAGAGCCAATAGAGGAATGGAAGGACTTTGCATCACTCCTGATGGAAAAACGTTGGTGGGAACCATGCAGTCTATGATGTTAGTTCCGACAAAAGCTTTGGCAACAAACACTACTTTAACGAGAATTGTAACATTTGACATTGCAACAGGTAAAACCAAGCAATATCTATATAGACAGGATGGCGGTGCCTCAGATTCCGTTTGTGATATTACAGCTTTAGGTAATAATGAGTTCCTTGTGATTGAAAGAGATGGAAATTTTGGAACACAGGGTGGAATTAAAAAAGTATATAGAATCAATCTTAGTGATGCCACAGATGTAACCGGAGCTGATCTGGCAGCCGTAGATGGAATGAAGGTAAATGGAAAAGCATTAGAGCAGTGCTCTTGGGATGAACTTACCACAGCCGGAATCAAACCTGTTACTAAAAAACTAGCTGTAGATCTGGTTGCAAAACTAGGATATGAACATGATAAATTCGAGGGAATCGTTTATTTAGGAAACAATAAACTTGCTGTTTTCAATGATGATGATTTTGGAGTAGTGGATGATGGAGCCGGAAATCCTAAAGCTAAAATATTACCTAAAACAGGAAGGGTAGACAAAGGAACTATGTATATAGTCGATATTCAATAATTAGATTTTTTTTAAGAAAAGTGGCGGAATTTATTCCGCCACTTTTTATTTGAAAGAATTGAAAACATTCATATAAACAGGCTCTAGCACGTTTAAAAAAAGTAACATTTTCCCTTAGTTTTAGCCAAAACATATAATAAAAGCCCTTGTGAATGACTTCCAAGGGCTTTATTTACTATATTACTCCTATCAATTAATTGAAAGCTTCAATAATTTTAGAGAAATCCTCTAATTTCAAAGCTGCACCTCCAATCAGACCACCATCGATATCAGGCTGAGAGAAAATTTCTTTCGCGTTGTCTGGTTTTACAGAACCTCCGTAAAGAATAGAAACTTCATCAGCTACTTCCTGCCCGTATTTAGCAGCAATAATATTTCTGATATGAGCATGGATTTCCTGAGCCTGTTCCGGACTTGCCGTTTCTCCTGTTCCGATAGCCCAAACTGGTTCGTAAGCGATTACTACTTTCTTGATCTCTTCAGCAGAAAGAGTGAAAAGAGCAACTTCAGTTTGATTCTTAACTACTTCAAGGTGCTGTCCTGCTTTTCTTTGCTCAAGAGTTTCTCCGTTACAATAGATTGGCGTAAGACCTTTATCAAGTGCTAACTTTACTTTTCTATTGCAGTGAGAATCTGTTTCTCCGTGGTATTGTCTTCTTTCAGAATGCCCGATCAATGAACCGGTAGCATCGATAGATTCTAGCATATCAGCAGAAATTTCTCCAGTATAGGCACCGCTTTCATGCTCGCTCATATCCTGAGAGAATACTCCGATTTCATCCTTTTCAAAGATGTCTTTTGCCATCATTAGGTATAAAGATGGAGGAGCGATCCAAACCTCACAATTGGTTGCATTGTTGTTTTTATAGCTTAGTAACTGAATCATTAATTGTTGTGCATCAATTACATTTTTGTTCATTTTCCAGTTGCCTGCAACTATTTTTCTTCTCATAAGATTTATATTGATTTATTTTACTTTTTAATTAATTTTGATATGAATGTGCAAAATCTGCGAGAGTGTTATTTATTAATTCCTTCCAATTTAAACATGAACGCATATACTAAGGCAGTATCTTTCAGATAATCAAACCTTCCGGAAGCACCACCGTGACCATATTCCATGTCTGTTTTTAATAATAGAACGTTTTTATCCGTTTTCATATCTCTCAGTTTTGCCACCCATTTTGCAGGTTCAAAATACTGTACCTGAGAATCATGAAGACCAGTTGTTACCAATAGATTAGGGTAGTTTTTCTTCTCAATATTTTCATAAGGAGAATAAGACTTCATATAAAAATAAGCTTCTTTATTGTTAGGATTTCCCCATTCATCATATTCGTTGGTTGTCAAAGGAATACTTGTATCAAGCATAGTATTTACAACGTCTACGAACGGAACCTGTGAGATGACTCCATTCCAAAGGTTAGGGCTCATATTAGCTACAGCTCCCATTAATAAACCTCCGGCACTTCCTCCCTGCGCGTATAAATGTTTAGGCGAAGTGTATTTTTCTTTTACAAGATATTCTCCGGAATCAATGAAGTCTGTAAAGGTGTTTTTCTTTTTCATCATTTTTCCGTCTTCATACCATTGTCTTCCCATTTCCTGTCCTCCACGGATATGAGTGATAGCATAGGCAAAACCTCTGTCTAAAAGACTCAATCTTGTACTACTGAATGTAGCATCCATAGAACTTCCGTAAGAGCCATAAGCATACAATAATAACGGACTGTTTCCATCTTTTTTGAATCCTTTTTTATAGACAATGGAAATCGGGATTTTAGTTCCGTCTTTTGCCGTAGCAAAAAGTCTTTCAGTGATATAGTTTTCCTTATTATAGCCACCCAAAACTTCCTGTTGCTTCAGAAGGGTTCTTTTTCCTGTCTTTAAATCCTGCTCATACTGAGAGCTTGGTGTAATCATGGAAGTATATCCAAAACGGAAATTATCTGTATTGTATTCAGGATTCCCGGATGAATAAACAGTATAAACTGGTTCATCAAATTTCAGAAACTCCTGTTTGCCTGTTTTTCTGTCATAAATAACCAATTGAGAAAGCCCGTTCTGCCTTTCACTGAATACCAGGTAGTTTTTGAATGGAGTAATACTTTCCATTAAAACATCTTTTCGGTGAGGAATAAAATCTTTCCAGTTATCAACACCTGTTTTATCTAAAGGAGTTTCTACAATTTTAAAATTAAGAGCGTCTTTATTGGTTTTGATAAGAAATTTATCTTCCAAAGGAGTCACTGTATACAAAACGTTTTTCATTCTCGGTTGGAAAACTTTAAAAGTTCCATCCGGATTGTCAGCATCTAAGTATTTTGTTTCTGAAGAAGTAGTAGATGTTGAATGGATTAGAATGAATTTTTCATTCTTAGATTTGTATACGAAAATGTAATTGGTCTTATCATTTTCCTCATATACAGTAATATCTTTAGAAGAGTCAGTTCCAAGACTATGTTTTTTGATCTTTTCAGACAAAAGAGTTTCAGGGTTGTTCTCTGCGTAAAAAATGGTTTTATTGTCATTAGCCCATTCTGATGAGCCATTTGTATTTTTTATGCCAAGATCTGTAATTTTTCCTGTGTTAAGATCTTTTAGAAATAAAGAATATTGCCTTCTGGAAACGTTATCTACTCCAAAAATCATTTTTGTATTATCCGGGCTGATATTAAATCCTGAAGCAGAATAATATGCATGACCTTCAGCCTGTTTATCTACATCCAAAAGAATTTCCTCAGGAGCAGTAAGGTTACCTTTCTTTCTACAGTATTTAAAATATTGTTTTCCAGCTTCTGTACGGGTATAGTAATAATATCCATTCTTGAAAACCGGTACAGATTCGTCTTTTTCTTTGATTCTTGCCTTCATTTCCTGGAAAAGCTTTTCTCTGAAAGGCTCTGTGTCCTTCATCATGCCTTCCCAATAGGTGTTTTCAGCCTTTAAATAATCAACGACTTTGGTAGAATCTTTTCCTTTTTTAAAGAAATCAATCATCCAATAATAAGGATCATTCACCTTATCACCATGGATTTCTCTGATATGTTCCTGCTTTTCTGCCACAGGAGCTTTCATGTCCGGAAATTTCTGAGATTGAAATGTTGCTGTACTCATTGCTAATAGTCCTAGATAAATTTTTTTCATGGTATTTTTTTGATTTTGAATAGCAATTATGCCAATCCCCACAGGTTTTTCAATAGAATATAGAACGTATGTTCCTCTTCCGTTACCTTATTGTCCGCTTTAATCAGAGATTTAGCAAATTGGGCAAACTTTACACGTTCATCCGCAGTAGAGTCTTCAAGGAAGCATCTTGCATGGAATTCAAAGTGATCTTTCCATTCTTCCGGTTGTAAAAGGGCAAGCGTTTCAAGCTCATTATCAAGGTTCATTCTGAATGGAAATTCATCTGCCAGATATTGCTGTACAAGCATTCCTTCTTCAGGAGCAAATTCTCCGTCTACAGAAGAAAGGATCATTAATAAGTGATAACCGGCGATAGATTTATTTGATTTTTGCATGTTTTAATATTTTTTTACTAGATAGTCTAAGTTATTTTCTTCTAAAATTTTATCGAGATATTTTCCCCTGCTGCTTGATTTTCTTTGATAAGGAGCAAATTTTTGAGCTACTTCGTTAAACTCTTCACTCAGTTTTATCAGTTCTTCTGATTCATCATCGGTAAGTTTTTTATCAGATAACTGGGTGTTGAAATGAATCAGTTTTTTTACAGCAATTTCCTTTTTTACAATTTCCTCTTCAGTGGAATGTAAGGTACAAATCCCATATATACCGTTACAATAGGCTGCCCACTCACTTTCAAATATTTCATTCAGTTTTTCCTGTTCCGGAAAAGAATTTTTGAACATACTATCATAAGCAAAGTGTTTATGAGGATGGTTCATCAGATGTCGGATGAAATTTTCTTTAAACTCTTCCTTGTATTGATGAGTATCTCTTAATTCTTTATTCTTTTCAATTAATGAAATACAGTTTTTACTGAAATACTTCTCTGTAATCTCATTTTCAAATTCATCATTAAGAGGAGACGTTATTCTAATAGTTCGGGAAACGGTATAAGAATGCTGTGTAATTAATTGATTTTTAATAAGTTCGTCTAGTTTGTGCTTGCTGATGTTTGCTATATTACATAATTCAGCTTCTGTAATATAATTTTCATTAATATAAGTGAAATTTTGTTCCATTAGCATTGAAATAATTAGTTGATATAGTCCTTTGCAGGCTGCTTTTCTACAATTTTTCCGTTTTGAAGGATCAGTACAAATGGATTGCTTCTTGCAATAGTTTTGATTGCCGTGCCATCCATCATTGTATTTTTAATGGTTTTAAATGTATTCTGATCTGTTGAAACTCCATAAATAAGAGCTCCTTTCTGAGCATTTACTTTAGCTTCTACTTTTTGAATAAGATCAGCAGAGACTTCCTTCGGGTGGTAAGAAAATACAAGGATTGCTTTAGGAGCTTTGATGATTTCGTCAGTAAGTTCCATTCCTGTAGGATCTTCAATCTTAAATTTTACAATCTCAGATTTATATCCTTCTTTTACAAGAACAGACTCATTTTTTCCTTCTTCAATTTTCCATGGAGAACCTTCTGCCCAATATTTCGTTTCCTTGATATAATCATCCTGATTTACCTTTAACACTTCACCTGTTTTTTGATTTTTCAGGGAATAAAAAGTCTTGTATTCGGAAGGATTTTTATTGATTTTTTCTTTTTCTCCTTGAATGTCCGTTCCTACTTTGTAATCACGGAAATCAATGATTGGTTCGTGCATAATTCCCTGAGCCATAATATAGATCATTCCTAGAGAAAATATAGCAAAAAGAGCGTATTTGAATTTACTTGTAGATTCTTTTTTGCTACTGCCATATTCATCCGTTTTACGGAAATCTTTTTTGTATAGGACAAACAGAATGATAAGCCCGATAAGAAGAGCAACATCCTTAAAGAAGCTCTGCCAAGGAGTAAATTTAATAGCATCTCCAAAACATCCGCAATCTGTTACTACATTGAAGTAAGCAGAATAGAAAGTAAGGAAACCAAAGAATACACAAAGCGCTATTAAAGCTGATAAGGTAAATTTAAGCTTCATTTTCAGCAGCAGCATAAATCCAAGGAAAAGCTCCAGCACAACAACAATAATTGAAAACAGCAGGGCAAACTTTTCAAAAAACGGCATATTGAAAACAGCAGGTGAAAAATATTCTTCCATTTTGAAAGAAAATCCTACCAAATCCACAGCTTTCACAAAGCCTGAAAGGATAAAAATAACAGCAATAATAAAGCGTAATAAACCTTTGATCATATTAAATAGTTTTGGGTTCGAATTTGTTTTTTTGTTCCGAGAATTTAATCAGACAGAAAACAGCATAATTCAGCATATCGAAATAGTTGGCATCAAGCCCTTCCGAAACGATAGTTTTTCCCTGATTATCCTCAATCTGTTTGGTTCTAAGTACTTTTTGGTAAATAAGATCGGTGATGGAAGAAATTCTCATATCTCTCCATGCTTCACCATAATCATGATTTTTTCTTTCCATTAAAGCCTGAGCTTCGTAAGCATATTTGTCATACAGACTTAAAATTTCTTCCTTATTTTCATTAAAATCATTGGAAAGTCCTTTCTCAAGCTGAATAAGTCCAATGATAGAATAGTTAACAATCGCGATAAATTCATCCTCTTCACTTTCATCCACCATTTTCACATCGGTCATCTGCAACGTACGGATTCTGTTAACTTTTATATAAATCTGATCCGTAATGGAACTTGGTCTCAAAACCCTCCATGCTGCTCCGTAATCCTGTAATTTTTTACCGAAAAGATCACGGCATTGACTGATAATTTTCTCGAACTGTACTGATGTGTTTGACATAAAATTTCTTAATCTTCCAAATATACGAATTCGGTTTTGTTTATGAAATGAGTTTGATTTGAATCATGTTCGTGTATTGTTGTAGAGTGGGAGAGCTTGTTAGTAAAAGTGTCTTAAAGTGGGAAAATAGCGATCGTTTTGTCTGATTTCTGTCTTGTAACCCTTCAATTAAAGGTATAAATCACTAATTTTGCAGGATATAAAGTTACTCATTACTCATCATCCATTACTTATAAAATTCTATGCTTTCAAACGCTCAGACTATTAAACACTCAGATCCCCAAACATTCTCTATCAACTGCAATGGCAGATTAATACAACTGGACACTCCAAAGATCATGGGAATTCTCAATCTTACACCAGATTCATTTTCAGATGGCGGAAAGTTTAATGATGAGAAATTGGCATTGAAGCATACCGAAAAATTATTGAAAGATGGAGCTGAAATCATTGATATCGGACCACAATCCACTCGCCCCAACGCTGAATTTTTAAACAGTGAAGAAGAAATCAGCAGAATTGGAAAAATTATTTCTCAAATTAAAAAAGAGTTTCCGGAATCATTGATTTCTCTGGATACATTTTACGCTGAAACAGTGAAGTTTGGATTTGATGAAGGAATTGATATGATTAACGATATTTCCGGGGGACAATATGATGAGAAAATGTTTGATGTAGCCGCAGAAACAGGATTGCCTTATATTTTGATGCATATTAACCCGTCTTATGAAACAATGCATGATAAAATCAGGTTTGAAGATATCACTTTGGAAGTTAACAGATATTTTTCTGAAAAGACGAATGAACTGTTACAAAAAGGAATAAAAGACATCATTTTGGACCCGGGTTTTGGATTCGGAAAAACAGTAGAAGACCAGATGAAAATGATTAATGAAGTAGAATATCTCGGATTTGGAAAATTTCCTTTATTGATAGGGATTTCCAGAAAATCATTTATCTATAAACCTCTAGGGAAATCTCCTCTCGATATCAATGAAGAAACACAAAAATTACACCTAAAAGTTCTGGAACAAGGCGCGAAGATTTTAAGAGTGCATGATGTGGCTGAAGCAAAAGAAACGGTCAATCAATTTTTACGAAAAAAATAAAAAGTGTTAAAAAAACTTGTGGGTTTTTAAAAAGTTTATACATTTGCAGTATGAATTTTATGAATCAAGAAAATATTATTGTCATTTCTATTGCAGCTGTTGTGATTTACAACAGTCAGGAAACGGCATTTTAAAATAAAATTTTAATTTAAATTATACGAGCCGTTTCATTTTTGAAGCGGCTTTTTTATTTCAATTTTTAGAGTAAACAGTATGTATCAGTTATTCGTAGTAATTATTATCGTCATTATTATTCCCTTACGCTTGTGAGACGGAAGATGTATGACTGTACATATATTGAGCCCTCTCACATTGTGAGAGGGCTTTTTTTATTCCCTTTTGTTAATTTTTAAACCCTATAAACATGTATTACAACGACGACACGGTCATCTATTTTGATGGAAATTTCATGAAAGCTAAAGAAGCAGGTATGGATCTTTACGGACAATCTCTTCACTACGGATATTCAGTTTTTGAAGGAATCAAATCTTACAGTACGGAACACGGAACTAAAATCTTTAAGGCAAAAGAACATTACGAAAGATTAAAAAGATCCGCTGAACTGATGCATATTCCTTTCGATTATTCAGTAGATCAGCTTACGGAACTTACCTATGAGCTTTTAGAATTAAATGGTTTTACCGATGCTTATATCCGTCCGTTAGTCACATGTTCTCCCAATATGTCATTATCCAAAGGGCAAAAATCTTATTTATCCTTACTCGCCTGGGAATGGAACAATGGTTACCTGGCAGATAAAATGAAGATTATGACATCTCCTTTCCAACGTCCTAATCCAAAAGCATTTAAAGTGGAAGCGAAAGTAGGCGGGCATTATGTAAACTCTATTCTTGCTTGTCAGGATGCCAAAGACAAAGGGTATGATGAAGCTTTAGTATTGGACGAAAATGGAAATGTAGCAGAAAGTTCGGGTGCTAATGTATTCTATGAAAAAGATGGAACTCTGTATACTCCGGCAAAAGGAAGTATTCTTCCGGGAATTACTCGTCAGACAGTTTTTGAAATTTGTAATGAGCTGAATATTCCCGTTAAGGAAACCTTCTTCAAACCTGAAGAAATGAGAGGAGCAGATGCTGCTTTTTTCTGTGGTACAGCAGCTGAAATTGTAGCATTAGATTCATTGGATGATGTTGCTTTCAGTAAGAAATGGGAGGATACAGCAAGCGAAAAGGTACAACAGGCGTATTTGAAATTAGTGAGAGTTCTGTCATTGTAAAATATTTACATGTAATCAATTGATTTTCATTAATATATGATTGTTTTTCAAACTATTGAGTATTGTATTTTTTAGAAAAATTGAAAATTGAAAAATATTACAAGCTGTAGTTTTGGACCAGAATTTAGTAAAAAAAGAGTCATTTAAAGAGACAGGAAGAATAGCAAATGCAGGATAATATGTTAAATAAATATTCAAAAACATTCACACAAAATAGTGAACAGCCAGCCGCAAAAGCAATGTTATACGGGATTGGCTTTACAGAAGAAGATATGCACAAGGCACAGATCGGGATTGCAAGTATGGGATATGATGGAAATACCTGCAATATGCACCTCAACGATCTTGCTAAAGTTGTAAAAAAAGGAACCTGGGATCATGGGCTTGCTGGATTAATTTTTAATACAATCGGAGTCAGTGACGGGATGAGTAACGGTACAGATGGAATGCGTTATTCACTCGTAAGCCGTGATGTGATTGCAGACAGTATTGAAGCTATTTGTGGAGCACAGTATTATGACGGGCTTATTGCTTTGCCAGGTTGTGATAAGAATATGCCGGGAACAATCATTGCAATGGGAAGACTGAACAGACCTTCATTGATGGTTTACGGTGGAACAATTGCTCCGGGCTGTTACAAAGGTGAAACTTTGAACATCGTTTCTGCTTTTGAAGCTTTAGGAAAGAAGATAGCAGGCGAAATATCTGACGAAGATTTTGATGGAGTGGTGAAAAATTCATGTCCCGGAGCAGGAGCATGTGGCGGAATGTACACAGCAAATACCATGGCATCAGCAATAGAAGCGCTGGGAATGAGTCTTCCTTATTCATCATCCAATCCGGCTTTAAGCAAAGACAAACAAAATGAATGTCTGGAAGCTGGAAAATATCTGAAAATACTCCTTGAAAAAGATATAAAACCATCAGATATCATGACCCGAAAAGCCTTTGAGAATGCACTTCGGCTGATTGTAGTCTTGGGAGGAAGTACCAACGCAGTTCTGCATTTTATAGCAATGGCTAAGAGTGTTGGAGTACCCTTAACGCAGGATGATTTTCAAACCATGAGTGATTCTACACCTATGTTAGCTGATCTTAAGCCTAGTGGAAAATATCTGATGCAGGACCTGTATGAGCATGGAGGAATACCTGCAGTAATGAAGTACCTATTAGAAGAAGGACTGTTGCATGGGGACTGCTTAACCGTTACCGGAAAAACATTAGCTGAAAATCTGGAACATGTGCCAAGACTAGATTTTAATACTCAGAAGATTATAAGACCATTATCAAACCCTGTTAAACCAACTGGACATTTGAGAATTCTATATGGAAACCTTGCTGAAAAAGGAAGTGTGGCAAAAATAACAGGAAAGGAAGGTGAAAGATTTTTAGGAAAAGCCCGTGTGTTTGATGGCGAAAAGAATCTGATCAAAGGCATTGAAGATGGAACGGTACAGCAAGGTGATGTTATTGTAATTCGTAATGAAGGACCAAAAGGAGCTCCGGGAATGCCGGAAATGCTGAAACCTACAAGTGCTTTGATCGGAGCTGGATTGGGAAGCAGTGTTGCTTTGATTACAGATGGCAGATTCAGTGGCGGAACTCACGGTTTTGTAGTAGGGCATATCACTCCGGAAGCTCATGAAGGCGGGCTGATTGCTTTTGTGGAAGATAATGACCTGATTGAAATAGATGCGGTAAACAATACAATACAGCTCAAAGTTTCAGAAGAAGAAATTGAAAGAAGAAAACAAGGCTGGAAAAAACCGGACCTGAAAGTAAAGAAAGGTCTACTGTATAAATATGCGTTAACCGTATCATCAGCGGCAGAAGGTTGTGTAACGGACGAAATTTAAAATAAAACATCATGAAGAATTTAAACCTATCTACAGAAACAGAACTGAGCGGAAGCCGGATTATTCTTGAAGCATTTCTTCAGGAAGGAGTGAAAACCGTTTTCGGATATCCGGGAGGTGCTATTATTCCTATCTATGATGCACTTTACGATTATAAAGACCAACTGGAACATATTCTTGTCCGTCACGAGCAGGCTGCAGTACATGCTGCGCAGGGATTAGCCAGAGTTTCAGGTGAAGTAGGTGTTGTAATGGCTACGAGTGGTCCCGGTGCAACGAATCTTGTGACAGGATTAGCCGATGCTTTGCTGGATAATACTCCTCTTGTATGTATTACAGGACAGGTTTTTGAACACCTTTTAGGTACAGATGCATTTCAGGAAATTGATGTGATGAATATTACCAGCCCTGTTACCAAATGGAATTATCAAGTGACCGATGCCAATGAGCTTCCTGAAGTTTTAGCCAAAGCTTTTTATATCGCAAAATCAGGACGTCCGGGACCAGTGCTTATTGATGTGACTAAAAATGCTCAATTGCAGAAAGTTTCATATAAAGGATATACCCGCTGTCATTCCTTAAGAAGCTACAAACCTGATCCGGTTCCATCTATGGAAAATATTGAAAAGGCGGCAGATTTGATTAACCATGCAGAACGTCCGTTCATTATTGCAGGACAGGGAATTATGCTTGGAAAAGCAGAAAAAGAATTTTTACAGTTTGCAGAAAAATCAGGGATTCCTGTCGCATGGACGGTTTTAGGAATGGGAGCTGTTCCAACCCACCATTCACAGGCTGTAGGAATGGTAGGAATGCATGGAAATTACGGTCCGAATATTCTTACCAATCAATGTGATGTGCTTATTGCAGTTGGGATGCGCTTTGATGACCGTGTTACAGGAAGATTGGACCAATATGCGAAACAGGCAAAGATCATCCACTTTGATATTGATAAAGCAGAAATCAATAAAAATGTAAAAGCAGATGTCCCGGTTCTTGGAAACTGTAAAGAAACGCTACCGCTTATTACCGCTTTAATACAGGAAAAAGAACATGCAGACTGGCTTCAAAAGTTCAAAGACTGTCTGGAAATAGAAAGTATAAACCTGATCAATGAAGAACTGTATCCCACAGAAGGAGAGATCACCATGGGAGAAGTTATCAGATGTCTTAATGAAATGACAAAAGGAGAAGCAGTTATTGTTACGGATGTTGGTCAACATCAGATGGTCACCTGTCGATATTCAAGTTTTAAAAACTCCCGAACTAATATTACCAGTGGCGGATTGGGAACGATGGGTTTCTGTCTTCCGGCAGCAATAGGTGCCGCTTATGCAGATCATGACCTTCCTGTGATTGCGGTCATGGGAGACGGCGGAGCACAAATGAATATTCAGGAGTTGGGAACGATCATGCAATATCATCCGAAGGTTAAAATTCTAATTCTTAATAACAGCTATCTGGGAATGGTAAGACAGTGGCAGGAACTTTTTCATGAAGAAAGATATTCCTCAGTGGATATCCAAAGTCCGGAATTTGTAAAAGTAGCGGAAGGATATCATATCGCAGGAAGGAAAGTAACCCAGAGAGAGGATTTAAAAGACGCTTTTCTTGAAATGCTTGAACATGATGAAGCATTTCTGCTTGAAGTAATGACAGGTAAAAAACACAATGTATTCCCGATGATCCCCCAAGGGAAAAGCGTGTCAGAAGTTGTATTGAATGACAAACCATAAAATAAATAGAAAATGAAAACAGAAAATAAAGAATATACCATAACAGCCTATACTGAAGATTGTTTGGGATTGATGAGCAGAATCAATGCTATTTTCTCAAGACGAAGAATTTCCATGATTCATTTTAACATGGGACCTTCGGAAACAGAGAATATTAAAAAGTTTGTGATTACGATTAGAGAATCAGAAGAATCGGTTCAGAAAATTACAAGACAAATGGAAAAACAGGTAGATGTATTAGAGGTACATTATCATAAAAATCCATATTTCACAGCAATAGAATACGCAAGCTAATAAAATAAAAAGCTTTTGTGATAAAAGATAAAGTGGTTAAAATTTAAAAAATCAAACAACAAATAAAATCAAAAAAAATGGCAAAATTGAATTTCGGAGGAGTAGAGGAAAACGTAGTAACAAGAGAAGAATTTCCCTTAAATAAAGCTCAGGAAGTATTAAAAGATGAAGTTGTAGCAGTAATTGGCTATGGAGTACAGGGACCAGGGCAGGCATTAAATCAGAAAGATAACGGAATTAATGTTATTGTAGGGCAGAGAAAAAATTCTAAATCATGGGATAAAGCTGTAGCAGACGGATTCGTACCTGGTGAAACATTATTTGAAATAGAAGAAGCATTAGAGAAAGGAACGATAATCTGTTACTTGTTAAGTGATGCCGCACAAATAGAATACTGGCCTAAAGTAAAGCAGCATCTTACTCCTGGAAAAGCTTTGTATTTCTCTCATGGATTTGGAATTACCTTTAATGAACGTACAGGAATTGTTCCGCCGACAGATGTAGATGTCTTTCTTGTTGCTCCTAAAGGTTCAGGAACTTCATTAAGGAGAATGTTCCTTCAAGACAGAGGACTGAACAGTAGTTTTGCCGTTTATCAGGATGCTACGGGAAAGGCTAGAGATAGAGTAACCGCGTTGGGAATTGCCATCGGAAGCGGTTATTTATTCGAAACAGACTTTAAAAAAGAAGTATATAGTGATCTTGCAGGAGAAAGAGGAACTTTGATGGGAGCTGTTCAGGGGATATTTGCTGCACAGTACGATGTATTAAGAAAAAATGGTCACAGCCCGTCTGAAGCATTTAATGAAACAGTAGAAGAGTTGACCCAATCATTGATGCCTTTAGTAGCTGAAAACGGAATGGATTGGATGTATGCCAACTGTAGTACAACCGCTCAAAGAGGTGCTTTAGACTGGTGGAAACGTTTCAGAGATGCTACTTCGCCTTTGTTTGAAGAACTTTATGAAAACGTTGCTAAAGGAAACGAAGCACAAAGATCCATCGACAGCAACAGTAAGCCTGATTACAGAGAAAAACTGGAGGCAGAACTTACAGAATTAAGAGAAAGTGAAATGTGGAAAGCAGGAAAAACTGTACGCAGCCTGAGACCAGAGAATAATTAATACAAAATGTAAAATGAGGACGGGAGAAACATATCTATCCAGGTTGGATACTATTTATAAAGCAGCAGAAAGACTAGAATATGTCTGTGTTAAAACCCCTTTGGCAATTAATAATAATCTGTCAACAGTTTATAATGCGAAAGTACAATTCAAAAGGGAAGACCTTCAAAGGGTAAGATCTTATAAAATCCGTGGGGCATACAATAAAATGGCAACGATGTCGAAGGAAGAGCTTTCCAGAGGAATTGTTTGTGCCAGTGCAGGAAATCATGCTCAGGGTGTTGCTTTTGCATGTAATAGCATGAAGATTAAAGGAACTATTTTCATGCCTTTGCCTACGCCTGGACAAAAATTGGAACAGGTAAAAATGTTCGGTGGAGATTATATTGATATTGTTTTGCATGGAGATACTTTTGACAAAGCTAAAGATGCTGCGATGAGGTTTTGCAACGAGCAGAACGGAATGTTTATCCATCCTTTTGATGATCCCGCAATTATAGAAGGACAAGCTACGACAGCATTGGAAATCCTTGAACAGGCTGATGAACCTATTGATTATCTTTTTGTACCAATAGGTGGTGGCGGGCTGGCTGCAGGTGTTTGTACTGTTTTTAAAGAATTATCTCCCCAAACCAAAATTATTGGAGTAGAACCTTCGGCAGCTGCAAGTATGAAAAAGGCGTTGGAAGTAGGAAAACCTGTTCATCTTGAAAAGATCAGTCGTTTTGTAGATGGTGCAGCTGTACAACAAGTGGGAAATCATACTTTTGAAATTTGTAAAGATATTTTGCATGATATGGCAGGAGTAGAAGAGGGGTTGGTATGTGAGACTATTCTTTCATTGTATAATAAAGATGCCATTGTGGTGGAACCGGCTGGTGCACTTTCTGTCGCTGTGCTGGAAAAATATAAAGAACAGATAGAGGGAAAAAATGTAGTCTGCATCATCAGTGGAAGTAATAATGATATTACAAGAATGGAAGAGATCAAAGAAAAAGCTTTGCTCTATGCCAACTTAAAACATTATTTTCTGGTAAGGTTTCCGCAACGTCCAGGGGCTTTAAAAAGCTTTGTTATGGATGTGTTGGGGCGTAATGATGACATAACTTTTTTTGAATACACTCAGAAAAATTCAAAGGAAAAGGGAATAGCAGTCGTAGGAATCGCTTTAAAACAAAAAGAAGATTTTACACCTTTGATGGATAAAATGAAGAAGTATGATTTCTTTGTCAATTATTTAAATAATGATCCTTCTTTGATGAATTTGCTGATCTAATTAGAAATACATCCACATTTTTACTAGCCACGAATACACGAATAAAATTATGGCTGTAATTAGTCTATGTATCTATGTGGTTTAAAAAAAATAACCACATAGTTACATAGAATTTTGTAGCTAGAAAGATGAATTTGTAAATGGTTTATATGCTTTAATTTTGTTGTAAACGTTTAATTACCAATTGTATATGTTGGTTTTTATTTATTGAAGAGAAAAAATGATCCTATCCAACTAAAAGTATTCGTGCATTTGTGGCATTATAACAAAAAAATTCCGGCTCACATTCGTGAGCCGGAATTGGTCATTTATCTTTCAAGTGTAAAATTTGAAATCACTTTCGGACGTTCAGCCTCGTTAGCAACTTTCCAGGATGTTCTGTACATCCATTCTGTCATTTTATACAGCTTTTTATAGTTGATGTTTTCAGATTCATCTTGTGGCGTATGATATTGGTCGTGCAGTACGCTGGTAAAAAATATTGCAGGAATTCCAACTTTAGCATACGGAAGATGATCACTTCTGAAATAGAAATATTCAGCATGCTGTGGAGAATCCCAATCTTTCAGATACTTGAATTTTGTACTTTCATTATTGGCATCTTCAGCCATTTTTACCAATTCTTCAGAATTCTTATGAGGAGCGTTTCCACCTAATAAAGCAGCTTCATTATTATCATTTCTTCCGATCATATCTCCATTCAGCACAGCTACAATACTCTCTTTCGGAACTACAGGATGAGCGGCATGCCATCTTGATCCCAGTAAACCTCTTTCTTCAGCACCATGGAAGACAAACAGAATACTTCTTTTTGAAGGTTGTTTTTTGTAAGCTCTTGCCATTGCCAACATTGCTACACAAGTACTTGCGTTGTCATCAGCACCGTTATAAATAGTGTCATTTTTTACAGGATGTCTGATCCCGTCATGGTCCTGATGTCCGCTTAGAAGAACATATTCATTTTTAAGTACAGGATCCGTACCTTCTATCTTTCCGATGATGTTTACAGAAGGATATTTGTAGGTTTCAGTCATGAGGTTCAGAGAAATTTTTGGGTTGTTTTTTACCCAATTTGCATTTTCCCTTTTGATCCAAAGTACAGGAATATTACTAGTTATTTTCTCTCTCAAACCTTCTACGCCGTAGCTTCCTCTGGTCATTTGGGGAAGTACTTCCACCCAGCTTTTGTCAGAAATATCATCGGTAATGAAAATAATTCCTTTTGCTCCCAGTTCACTGGCTTTGTTATAGTATTTTGTTCTTACAAATCCAGGATATCTTCTTACAAAAAGGGTCATTTCCTTATCAATATTTTTATCCGAAGCATTTACAGCAAGAACTTTACCTCTGATATTCAGTTTTGACAGATCTTCAGGTTCAGCATTTCCTGCGTAAACAATATCTCCGTCCAGAGTAGAATTTACAGGCTCAGCAACTAAAAAATCCTTCCATAACTTTAGATTCTGATCTCCAATTTTCAAGGTGCTTTGTGGAGTAACCTGATGTCTGTACATTTCAAAAAACTGAAAAAATGTACCATTATCACCTGCAGGTTTCATTCCTGCTTCTTTAGCTTTATCGGCAAGCCACATGGATACTTTTAATTCATCAAGTGTTCCTGCTTCACGCCCCCAGAACTGATCTGCGGCAAGTTCGTACATATCCTTTCTCAGATCTGTTTCCTTAATAGCAGAAACCAATGGATTCTTATAGCTTTGAGCATTCCCGATACTGAATAAAAGAAAACTCAATAGGGAAAAAACATAATTTTTATTCATAAGCTTTTAGTTTAAGCTGCCCAGTTTATCAGCAAATTGTTTTGAAAACTCTTTTCTGTCTTCTTCCAGTTTTTCCGGATCAGAAGGTAAAATATAATTGAACAGAATTTTATCCTCGTTATCTAAAAATATAATTTCCTTTTCCTCTCCGTTGATCATTTGTGAGAAAATTTCCCACATGGAAGTGTCTTTTAGTTTTAATAATTCAAAAAACGCTTCTGCTTTTATTTCTATTGTCTGCATGTTTATGATAATATATTTAAGTGTAAAGATCGTAATTTAAAATTCAAGGAACTTCAGCTTAAACTGAATGGCAAAATTCTCCTTGAAATGCGGCGTTGCATAATAACCCACTCTGTAGAATAAGCCCAGATTGAAATAGCTGGAAAGAAAGTTATTCCATTCCAATCCAACTTCCTGATAAAGATGGTCAAGCTTTCTGAACTTAAACTGATGGTATTCCGGATGTTTCATATCTCCGATAGTTCCTCGCAATACAAAATCAAAGCTGGAAACATTGTGTCCGAAGCTTTTGAAATACCAGGGAAGTCTGTGAGTGAAATAATAGGCAACAAATTTATCGTTATAATACTTTCCTCCTTCCAAAGTAGCAAATCCAAGAAATGAAGTAAGGTTAAAATTAAAATCTTTCCCGGGAGATGCAAGTCCGTTCATTGTAAAGTTCTTCCAGATAGGGGCTGCTCCTAAAACCATTCCTCCATAAAGTCTGAATCCGGTAGTTCCGATTACGGTTTTGAAGTTGTGTACAAAAAGAGCATCAAAACGGGAATAATTAAAATCTCCACCTGCCATTTTGTAACTCTGCTCATAGTTGAAATACAATTCCGGATATTTCTGATCGATCAGGGATTTTCCCTGTGGAGTCATAATATTGGTGGAATTCGGGGAATATTTTAAGGTAAATAATGTATTAAAGTTTTTAAATGAAGATCCACTATCCTTAAACTGGTAATCAAATTGAGCTTCCTCAGTATTTCTCCTTACTGCAAGAGCAAGGGTAAGCCCGTTCGTTACATCATTCAAATAAGAAAGAGAGGCTCCTTTGAAATGAAAATACTTATCATTATTTAAGTTGTTCCCAAAGTTCATCATTCTCATTTTAAAATTCCAGAGTCTTCTGTAAAATTCTCCGGATGCGGTAACATCATCGTAAAAATCAAATCTGAAAAATGAGTTTTTCTCTAAAGTTGTTTTTACGTCAATTCCCATCCCATATTTCCATGTTCTATCTTTCACACCGTAAGCGAAATAATAATCAGGAGAAATATAAGGATTGAAGTTTTCATTCACTTTAGCTTTTAAACCAAGTCTGAAACCTTCGTATGAGTTATAATTAACAACCTCATCCACTGCAAAATCTACAGATCCTACTCTTATTGCTCCATTGAGCAGACCGGAAATCATTTGAGCTTTACTGTCGATTTTATATCTTTTACCAAGACTGTCAATCGTTTTGTAGGTGTTTTGTTCTCTTTCCGTAAGCTGATCAGTTCTGTATTGATCCAGAGAATGTCCGTCAATATTTTTGACCGAAAAAGTATAGCCTTTAAAATCTTTGGCTTTTTCTTCAATAGGAGATTCAAAATCAAAATATTTTGACGTTAAGTAAGCATAAGTATTGAAATTCTTCTTGTCTTTTCTATCGATGTGGTCTTTATCACCCATCGCCATTTTACCCATTTTGAGCTTGGCTGTTTCATGAGCAAGGAACCATTTATTGCTATAAAATATCCACGTACTTGTGATGATACCGTCATTTTTATTTTTACTGAAATTTTCAATCTTTTTAATCCCGTAAGTTTCAGTATCTACATAAATAGCACCATTGTACTTTCTCTTTCTGTCTGGTTTTTTATAATTTACCTCACGGAATCGGATTACAAAGTTTTTTCTGCCGTCAAGCTCTATCGTATCCGAAAGAAAGAACCTGTAAAGACCTCTGTTTTCAGGTTTTAACTGTTCAGGAACAACATCTCTGTTACTCTGCTGGAGAGCAATCATTTCATATATCGGTTGCTTTAAACCGGAAATTCTGTTATCAAGAATATTAATCTTCTCTCCATACTTTTTAGAATACAAAAATTCCTGCGCTCTTTCCCAAAGGAAGAGTTTACTTTTTGCAAATATTCTTCTTGCATTGATGTTACTCAATGAATCCTTTTCTCTCTTTTTCTTAAAAAGATTAAGCTCATTAAAATACTGATTGAACTGGGTAAGGCTGTCTTCATCAATATCCAAAGATACTTTCTCGTAAGATTTAAAAGAATAGGATCCCAGACTTTTAGGAGAATTTTCGTTGAACAGCTTGTTTACTTTTTTTAGAATTTCCAAGGCACGCGGATCACTTTTATCCTCAATGACAATGGCATCAATGGCTGTCGTTTTTGATGAGTTTTTAAGAAGAGAAACTTCCATACTGCTTTCTACAGTGGTTATTTCCTTCTGATAAGAATTTGCTTCAATGTTGATGTTCTTACAACCTGTCTGAAACTCTAAGACTCCTAGTGTATTGGTGTAACCGAGAATTTTGTCATCACAGGAAATTTTTGCATTAGGGACAGGTTTTTGATTGGAATCATCCACAACTTTAATTTTCAATTGCGAATAACCCAAAAAGAATATCAAAAAAAATAGTAATTGTAAACTCTTTTTCATCTAAAAAAACAATGTCAAAATTAATAATATTTATTGTTGTACAAAAGTTTTTAACAGAGTATAACATTGATTTAATCTAATGTAGAGATGGCTTTTTCTGAAAAGATAAAGATTGAGTTTGGTTGAAGATAGTCTTTCCTGAATTCCTGAGATTTTCCAATAAAAAAACTCCTGAATTAATCAATCCAGGAGTTTCTATATGTTTAAATAATGTATTAAATATTTAAAGCCTTTTGATAAGCGTTTTCTAATCCATCAAGGTTTTTACCACCAGCAGTCGCAAAACCAGGATTTCCACCACCACCACCTTGAATTTCTTTAGCAAGATCTTTTACAATAGCTCCTGCCTGATAATCTGCAGCCAGATCATCAGAAACTCCAACAGTGATCATTGGTTTACCGTCTGCATCAGAAAGAATAATCGTTACCGAAGTTGGGATCTCTCTCTTCAGCTGGAATACAATATCTTTAACAGATCCAGCATCTAAAGAAGTCTTTTTTACTAATAACTGTTTGTTACCTTTCTGCTCGTAAGCATTCTTCCAGTCACCGATTTCTCCTTTTGCTTTTTCTTTTTTAAGAGCATCTACTTCAGACTTTAATGAAGCATTTTCCTCGATTAATTTTTCGATAGATCTTACAACATCTTTAGACTTTAATAGCTGTGAAAGCTCAATAATCTGCTTTTCAAGATTCTTGAAGTATTCTTCAGATTTATCACCTGAAATTGCTTCAATTCTTCTTATTCCCGCTGCTGCAGAACCTTCAGAAGTAATTTTGAAATGACCGATTTCACTAGTGTTTTTTACGTGAGTTCCTCCACAAAGTTCCTTAGAGCTTCCGAACTGGATCATTCTCACATTGTCACCATATTTTTCACCAAATAAAGCCATTGCTCCTTTCTCTAAAGCTTCAGCAATTGGAATGCTTCTGAATTCCTGTAATGCAATACTTTCTTTGATCTTGTGGTTTACTTTTTCTTCAATTAAAGCAATTTCTTCTTCCGTCATTTTATTAAAGTGAGAGAAGTCGAAACGTAAATAATCAGGACCTACGTAAGAACCTTTTTGCTCTACGTGAGTGCCTAAAACATCTCTTAAAGCCTCATGTAAAAGGTGAGTCACAGAGTGGTTT
Organism: Chryseobacterium artocarpi; assembly: GCF_001684975.1. Taxonomy (GTDB): domain Bacteria; phylum Bacteroidota; class Bacteroidia; order Flavobacteriales; family Weeksellaceae; genus Chryseobacterium; species Chryseobacterium artocarpi. The sequence goes on from NZ_MAYH01000012.1 coordinate 244,059, forward strand.
GCCTGAGAGTTTTTTCTATCTGTAGCATTTACTTTAGCATAGAAAACAGCCCCTGCATCTTTTGGAAGACCGCTGATCAAAGAAATGATAAGACCATTTTCTTTTTTAGTTTCAAGTACTTCGAAGCTTTCAGTGGCATTTTCAAGAATACCTTTGTCTCCAACCTGTCCACCACCTTCAGGGTAGAATGGAGAGTTGCTCAGCACAACCTGATAAAATTCTCCGTCTTTATTTTCTACCTTTCTATATCTTGTAATATAAGTTTCAGATTCGATTTGGTCATATCCAACGAAAGCTTCCGGTTTTTCTTCTAAAACAACCCAGTCATAAACTTTTTGAGCAGAATCAGATTTGGAACGTTGCTTTTGTTTTTCCATTTCAGCTTTGAATCCTTCCTCATCAATCGTTAACCCTTTTTCCTCAGCAATAATTCTCGTCAAGTCATCAGGGAAACCATAAGTATCATATAATTCGAAAACTTCTTCGCTTGGTAATACTTTTAAATTATCAGCAATCGTCTGTTGAATCAATTTTTCAACTCTGATCAATCCGTTTTCAATGGTTTTTAAGAATGAATCTTCTTCACTTTTGATAACTTCTGTTACCAAAGTTCCTTGCTTTTCAAGCTCAGGGAAGAATGCTCCCATTTGTTCCTGAAGAACAGCAACCAATTTGTAAAGGAAAGGTTCTTTCATATCCAAGAATCGATAAGAATAAGAAATTCCTCTTCTCAAAATTCTTCTGATAACATAACCAGCTCCTCCGTTTGAAGGTAATTGTCCGTCTGCAATCGCAAAAGAAACCGCTCTGATATGATCCACTACCACACGGATAGCAATATCTTTTTCATCTTCTAAAATTCCGGTATATTTTTTCCCTGAAAGTTCTTCAACCTTCGCAATTAGCGGAGTGAAAACATCAGTGTCATAGTTGGAAGATTTCCCTTGAAGCGCCATACAAAGACGCTCAAAGCCCATTCCTGTATCTACATGCTGAGCAGGTAGTTTTTCCAAAGAACCATCAGCCTTTCTGTTAAATTCCATGAAAACGAGATTCCAAACTTCCACCACTTGAGGGTGATCGTTGTTCACTAATTCCAAACCAGAAACTTTAGCTTTTTCTTCCGGAGTTCTTAAATCGATATGAATTTCCGAACAAGGTCCGCAAGGTCCGCTTGCACCCATTTCCCAGAAGTTATCCTTCTTATTTCCGTTGATGATTCTGTCTTCAGAAATGTGAGACTTCCAGAAGTCAAAAGCATCCTGATCTCTGTTAAGGTTTTCAGATGCATCTCCTTCGAAAATAGTTACATATAAATTCTCCTTTGGAATTCCGTATACTTCAGTCAATAATTCCCAGGCAAAAGCAATAGCCTCCTTTTTGAAGTAATCCCCGAAAGACCAGTTCCCCAACATTTCAAACATGGTGTGGTGGTAAGTATCTCTACCTACATCATCCAAATCGTTGTGTTTTCCAGAAACCCTAAGACACTTCTGTGTATCGGCAATTCTTGGGGCGGTAGGTGTTTTGTAGCCAAGGAAGAAATCCTTGAACTGCGTCATTCCTGAGTTGGAAAACATAAGGGTAGGGTCGTCTTTCAGCACAATAGGAGCTGAAGGAACGATAAGGTGTTCCTTACTTTTAAAATAGTCTAAAAATTTTTGACGTATCTCTTGTGATGTCATAGTATTGCTTTTGCTTTTTTTAGTATCAAATTTTGATAAGATGCAAATTTAATATTTTTAGGTGATTTAATATCTAATATTTGATATTTTCAAGGATGTTTTATCAAATGTCGGACATAATAATTATTTGCACAAAGGAATATATTGGTAATATCATGCTGTAGAATCATTAATTTTTTTTAAATGCAAAGACGTAAAGTTTTTTGAATGATTCCCTATCTGTTTTTTGCCACGAATTCACTTTCTCATTCGTGCATTCGTGGCTATATAAACAGTATACAATTTTATTGAAGATAAAATCCCTGCCCTTAAAAACATATATATTTATTTAAAATCCTCGCGTCTTTGCGATTCCCAACAAAATCATCAGTTCAAAGAATATTTTTGCTCATTTCCATTTAACTTATTACCTTCGTTAAGATCAGAAATAAGACAAAACATACTTCCAATAATGAAAAACGAGATTCTGAAAAGCTGGATAGATCAATATTCGGGACCGCTTCTGAAGAAAGCTCTTTATATGCTTTCCAATAAAGAAGATGCTCAGGACGTAGTTCAGGATGTTTTTATAGCTGCATTTTCAAATTATCATTCATTTGAAGGGAAAAGCCAGCCATTAACCTGGCTGATGTCTATTCTTCAGAGAAAAGTTGCAGACTTTTACCGTAAAAAATACAAATCAGAACCTAATATAAGGCTGGATCATTTTTTTGATGAAACAGGTTCTTGGAAAAATAATGATGTTCTGCAAGACTGGAATGTATCAGGAGAAGAAAATGAGCTTTTGAATAATACTGATTTTAATAAAACACTAGAGGAATGTATTGAGGAATTACCTGCCAGATGGAAGATTTTGTTGAAAATGTATTACCTCGAAGAAAAAAAAGCTGCAGAAGTAAGTCAGGAATTAGATGTTTCCGCGACTAATCTTTGGAAGGTTCTTCAACGGAGCCGGATGCAATTGAGAGAATGCCTGGAGTTTAATTGGTTTTCAAGAGTATAAAAATGATAAGAAAAATTCTACATATGCTATTTTTACCTTGCAGTGAAGCCACTTTACTCATGGAAAAGCGTAATGCAAATTCCATTTCAGCTCAGGAAAACAGGAAGCTTAACAGGCATTTGATGATCTGCAAATGGTGTAAAATGTATAATGAGAAGCTTGCCGTTCTGGATAAAATTTTTGAAAAGGCCTTTTCAGAAAAAGAAGCAGAAATTAATGAGTCTGAAATTCAGGATTTTAAAAATAAAATGTTTGATAAATTAAATTTTTAATTAAATTTTTGTCAGGATTATAAAAAGACACCGACTATACTTGTGAAAACAACGAAGTATTAATTTAAAATTAAAAAAATGGTCGGAACAGTACAGAAATCTAAACAGAATCTCTCAACCCAAACCGGGTATTGTATTTCACTTTTTGGAGCCGCTCTTATCCTATTGTGGATCGGTATCTTCAAATTTACCCCTACAGAAGCTGCTGCTATAAAACCATTGGTAGAAAACCATTTTCTTACCTTTTTCGTATATAAGATTATGAGCGTGCAGGCAGTGTCAAATCTTATCGGAGTGATAGAAATTATCATTGCTTTACTACTGATATTTAGTGCGAAATTTGCATTCTTAAAACAATATGCGGGAATAGGAATGATCGTTACTTTTCTGGTAACGCTAAGCTATCTGTTTACAACACCGGGAATATGGAAAGTGGTAGATGGAGTGCCTGTAACAGACTTTTTTATCCTGAAAGATCTGATGCTTTTAGGATTTGGATTGATGATAGTTCAAACAAGAAATAATGAATAAAAAGCTAAATATGAAAAATATATTAATTGTACTCGGTATTATTCTGGGTATAGCAGTTTTCGCTGCTGGGACAGGGCTTTTTAAAAAAAATAAGCCTATTGATGTAGAAGTAAAAAAAGAAAAACAGGAAATTATGGATAACAAGAATCTTAGGGAAATTTATTTTGCAGGTGGATGTTTTTGGGGAACAGAACATTTTTTTCAGCAGATCCGCGGTGTTGTAGGTACGGAAGTGGGATATGCTAATGGTAATACACAGAATCCTACGTATGAAGAAGTTGTAAGCCACACGACAGGATTTGCAGAAACAGTGAAAGTAAAATATGATCCTGAGCAGGTAGATTTAAAGTTGTTAATTGATCTGTATTTTAAAACAATTGATCCAACAAGTATTAATCAACAGGGCAATGACAGAGGAAACCAATACAGAACCGGAATTTATTTTACAGATAAAAATGATGAAGCTGTAGTAAAAGGAGAAGTTCAGAAACTGGCAAAAAATTATAGTAAACCAATCGTTGTAGAAACCATTCCTTTGAAAAATTTCTATAAAGCAGAGGATTATCATCAGGATTATCTGGATAAAAATCTGGGCGGATATTGCCATATTGAGCCAGGACTTTTTGAAATGGCTAAAAAAGCAAACCCGCTACCAAAGGCAACTTCTTATCAAAAACAGGATAAAAAGGTTTTAAAAGAGAAACTTACAGCAGAGCAATATAATGTTACTCAGGAAAACGGTACAGAAAGACCTTTCCAGAATGAATACTGGGATGAAACCCGCGAAGGAATTTATGTAGATATTACAACAGGAGAACCTTTGTTTATCTCAACAGATAAATTTCAGTCAGGTTGTGGCTGGCCAAGCTTTTCAAAACCAATTACAAAAAGTTTAATTGATGAAAAAATGGATCGTACTCACGGAATGACAAGAGTAGAGGTAAGAAGTAAAACCGGAGATGCGCATTTAGGACACGTTTTCAACGATGGACCCGAGGATAAAGGAGGTCTTCGTTATTGCATCAACAGTGCTTCTCTGAAGTTTATCCCAAAAGCCGAAATGGAAAGTAAAGGATACGGAAAATATCTTCCGTTGTTAGATAAAAAGTAATATGAAAGAATGGCTGCCGATTGGCAGCCATTTATTTTTAGTTGAATATAGATTTTGAAAATCTTTCTCTAAAGCTTATCAACGAAAAATAGGATAGGATAAGAAATCCTAAGAATAGAAAATAAGCCTCTTTGGTCAGTTGGGACAGAAAGTCTTGAATGTTATCAAAACTACTGGATTCATATGACGAAACTGAATGCAATGGACCATCGTCTATTACTTCTATAACATCACCACAAAGCCCGCAAGATTCTACCAAAGGATTCAGGTAAGTAACAGGAACATTTAAATTTCCGGTTTTTTCCAGATCCAAGCCATATTCGTCATGTCTTGAAATATGCATGTCATTGAGAATAGAAACAAAATCTCCATAGGTATTTTCTTCTCCTAAAATAAATTCAAGACCTGTATGTTTCTCATTTCTTTGTTGTAAAGCTTTCACTTCCGAAACATATGCATCTGAATTTTCTTTTGCTTTACCTGCCGGAACCTCTATTTTTTTGAAATTCCAGCTTCTTAATGGCTCAAGAGTATCATTATAATTGCTATTGTCTTTTTTTAATTGGGCAGGAAGTCTAAAATCTATTACTGAAGTGGTTATTTCTTCAATTTTTCTGTTACCAAAATGCCAAAGCAGAACAGGAACCACTAAAGCACTGATCAAGCCTGGAAAATAATACACTCTTTTCATACCAGTTTTTTTCTATGAAATTGAAAATTTTCTTTTATACTCAACATTGAAATATTTAAAAATAATAAAAAACCAAAGATCATATAAAACGATTGTTTTGGAAGTTCTGCAAAAGATTTTAATCTGTCAAAACCTCTGTATTGATTTTCTTCTTTATAATTATCAATGTAGGGTCCAACTACACAGGTATATGCACGAATATATTTATCAGGGTCAACATATTCATGAACCGCAAAAAGATGACCTGTTTTTCCTATATCAACACAAAATGTTTCCTGTTTAGAAAGATACATTACATTTATAATAACCATAAAGTCTTCATAACTATTTTTGTCATTAATTATAAATTCAATTCCTGTTTCTTTCTCATTTCTTGCCTGTAATTTTTTTAATTCAGAAATATAATATTGTTGATTCTCTGAAGCTGTATTGGGAGATAGAAAAATCTTTTTATAATTCCAGTTTCTGTAAGCCTCAAAAGTATATTCTAAAGGAGTTTTAGGCGTAATTTTGGGAGGTATTCCCAGATCCATCACTGTATATTGAGGATGAACCCTTTGATTGCCATAATACCAGAATAGTATCGGAAGTAATATAGCACTGATGAGCCCCGGAACATAATATATTTTTTTCATCCTATTCGTTTTTGATAAAATTATAAAATAATTTAAGATTGAAGGAAGAAATACCTGTAGAAATTAAGTTCTGTTATTAAAATTCAGGTGTATTGATGAGAATTAAGATTAAAATATTAAATTTGATAGAACTAATAGGGAATTATGAAGTTAATTGAACTCGCAGAAGAACTAAATGTCTCTGCAGAAGCCATCAAACAGTTTATACAGGATTTTGATCTTGAATTGGTAGACTGTATCAGTACAAACTTTGACGTGAAAGAAGACTTTGAAAAATTTGCCCGTGAAAATGTGGATTTTTTAAGACTCTACGAAAAAGATCTTGACAAAAACAAAACACTTGAACAGATTGCCAAAGTCATCAATCAGCCTAAAGACAAAGTAGAAAAAGCAATAAAGGATAATAACCTTAATATTTTCGATAACGGTTTTTTTAAATCTTCTATTTCAAGTTATGGAATAGACAATAAACTGGGTGGTAATTATAAATTCGTATATGACTATTTCGGACATAAAACCAGCCTCCAGCAAAGAGATTTTATAGGATACAGAGATCTGTTTTTTTATACCTCAACAGTGCTGGAACCGTTCCTGAATCCCCAGCAGATTAAAGATTGGGGAATCAATAAACCGGCAGGAATTATTTTGTACGGACCTCCGGGAAGCGGTAAAATTTTCTGGGCTAATAAAATTGCAGAAATTATCGGATATCAATTTAAAGAAGTCAAAAAACATTATTTGGGAACTTCATTGATTGATGGAAATGAGATCAATTTCAGTGATTTTCTTCTCACGGTGATGAAGGAAAATAAAATGTTGCTTTTCATGGATGATTTCGATGAAATTATGATGCAAAGAAAAGCCGATACAGATATTGCGTCTTGTAATCTGGAAGCTCAGGAACTGATACTTCATTATATCGGAAAATTTGAAAAAGAAGGCGTTTTGATGGTGGGTTCAGCCAATTCCGTTTCTGAAATTGATGAAGAAATTCTGGCTCCCGGAAGATTTGATGTGATGATTCCTATATTTCCACCTAATGCTTCAGAACGCTCTGAAATTATCTTATATGCAATGACAAGAGGACTTGAAGAAGACTCCTTACTTTATAAAATTCTTAAAAATAATAAAGCAGACAAAATTCCTTTCTGGCATGATATATCTTCAAAAATGAAGGTCTTCAGTAATACCATGCTGATTGATTTTACACAAAGCTTAAAAAAACGAATCAAAAATCTTTATCAAAGAACCAGAAATGAAAAGCTGAAGATTGATCAGAATCTTTTAAACGGAGCCTTACGAGATGCGGCAGCCAAACTTACCGAAGAATATCTTGATCAGGTATCTCGATTTTTAGCAGATGTGATTATCAATAACTTTGATGAATTTCAATTTAGAATTTTGGCATTACGCAGCGAATTGGAAACTTATAAAGTAGTAGAAGAACCAAGACGTGCGATTGGATTTCAACACAACGACGAGAAAGAAGAGTAGTGGGGATGCGAGATTCGAGATATGAGATATGAGATGACGGGATGTAAATGATTAATTTTAGTCTATTCATTTTATTATCTCTCATTTCAAGTTTTTCATTATCATTAATTACTCATTACTAATCATTCATTACTCATGATCAGCATCTGGGAACAGGAAACATTTTACCGTAAAAGAGATATTATCATTATTGGAGCAGGCTTTTCAGGGCTTTGGACTGCCATATCCATTAAAGAGAAGCATCCTGATAAATCTCTTTTGATTATTGAAAGAAATAATATTCCTTTGGGCGCTTCAACGAGAAATGCTGGTTTTGCCTGTTTTGGAAGTCTTACAGAAATCATCGCCGACTCTCAGAAAATGGGTTGGGAAAAAACCTTAGATCTTGTTAAAATGAGATTTGACGGGCTTCAGAAAATCAGGAGATATTTTAAAAGTAATGAAATCGATTTTGAACTCAATGGAGGTTATGAAATTCTGAATAGTGATGAACCATTATCATATATAGAGGAAGTAAATAAAAGATTAAAATCCATAACCGGGCTTGATAAAACCTATTCACTTAATCAGGGAAAGATCAAAGAATTCGGATTGGAAAAATCTCAGTTTTTGATTGAAAACCCTTGTGAAGGGAGTCTGCATTCAGGGAAATTGTTGCAGAAGCTTTTAGAGAAATGTTATGAGCTGAAAGTTGATTTCTTATTTGGAACAGAAGTCAAAAATACAGAAGAAAGATCAGATGAGGTTGAAGTTCATCTTTCCGACGGTTCTTTAGTTAAAGCAGAGAAGTTGATTTACTGCACTAATGCATTCAGTTCAAATTTTTTGAAACATGAAAATATAATTCCTACCCGCGGACAAATTCTATTGACCGAACGCATTGAAAGTTTAAAATTGAATGGAACTTTTCATTACGATGAAGGGTTTTATTATTTCAGAAATCTTGGAAACCGTATATTATTGGGTGGAGGAAGAAATCAGGATTTTAAAACAGAAGAAACTACAGCTTTTGAAACTACAGAATATCTTCAGCAACATCTGGAAAGGTTTTTGAAAGAAGTCGTTCTGCCGGATCAGGACTTTAAAATTGCCCTTCGCTGGTCAGGAATAATGGCTATGGGTGATGAAAAAACTCCTATTGTAAAACAATTATCAGAGAGAGAATTTTGTGCTGTCAGACTTTCAGGCATGGGAGTAGCACTGGCACCGAAAATAGGAGAGATGGTGAGAGAAATGATGAGTAATAAATGAAAATAAGTGATTTATAGATCATCGTTTTAGACTCAACATAGATTTTAAAGATTCAACCTTAAACACTGAATTCTTCGCTTTCCACTCTAAAAGAAATCCTTATTTTTGTAAAAAGAAAAAATCGTGATCAACAACGACCAGATAAAAGAAGCTCAATCCAGAATTGAAGACTTACACAGATACCTTCAGATTGAAAAAAAGAAGATAGAAATTGCCAATGATGATGAGAAAACGGCAGCACCTGAATTTTGGGACAATCCCAAAACGGCTGAAGCATTCCTGAAACAGCTTCGTTCTAAGAAAAAATGGGTAGAAAGCTATGATGAAATTCAGACACAGTTTGAAGATTTACAGGTTTTAGCTGATTTTGCTAAAGAAGATGCTGATTCTGAAAAAGAATTGGATGAAACATTCCCACAGTTAGTAGAAAAAATTGAAGACCTTGAGTTCAAGAATATGCTTTCTAATGAAGGCGATGAATTGTCTGCTGTTCTTCAGATTACAGCAGGTGCCGGAGGAACAGAAAGCTGTGACTGGGCATCCATGTTGATGAGAATGTATACAATGTGGGCAGAAAAACAGGGATATAAGATCCGTGAACTGAACTTCCAGGAAGGTGATGTAGCAGGAGTGAAAACCGTTACTCTTGAAATAGAAGGAGAGTTTGCTTTCGGATACTTAAGAGGTGAAAATGGAGTTCATAGGCTGGTAAGAATTTCACCTTTTGATTCCAATGCTAAACGTCATACCAGCTTTGTTTCTGTATATGTTTATCCTTTGGTGGATGATACTATTGAAATTAATATCAACCCTGCCGATATATCTTTTGAAACGATGAGGTCTTCCGGAGCCGGAGGTCAGAACGTAAACAAGGTAGAAACAGCCGTACGTCTTCGTCACGCACCTACCGGAATTATCATTGAAAACTCAGAATCACGTTCACAGCTTCAGAATAAAGAAAAAGCAATGCAGCTCCTTCGTTCCAGATTATACGAAATGGAATTGGAAGAGCGTATGAAGGCAAGAAATGAGATTGAAGCAAACAAAATGAAGATCGAATGGGGAAGCCAGATCAGAAACTACGTGATGCATCCTTATAAATTGGTAAAAGATGTACGCTCAGGTCATGAAACCTCAGATGTGGATGCTGTAATGAACGGAAATATTACTCCTTTCCTTAAAGCTTTCTTAATGGCTGATGGGACGGCGGTTTCCGATGATGACCTAGACCTATAAATATCATGTGAAATTTTAGTTAAAATCTTATAATTAATTTTTGTTTCAGACATTTTAGACTTATTTTTGTTGTTCATCGATATATATGGAAGATTTCAATAGCTGGAAGGATTTATTAAACCCGGAGTTTTATATTAAAATGGGAGGGTTTTGGCTTATTTTATTTATTGTTTTTGCTGAAACAGGTCTTTTTGTAGGATTTTTTCTACCCGGGGATTCGCTACTGTTCGTTTCAGGGATTTATGCCGTTGAAATCATCAAAGAGACTTTTGGGTCTACAGGCAGTGATTTCTTAGACACAACCCTTTTAGCTACAGGAGTAGCACTTGCAGCAATTATAGGAAATGAAGTAGGATATTACTTTGGAAGAAAAACGGGTCCTGCTTTGTATAAAAGACCGGATTCAATGCTTTTCAAGAAAAAATACCTTTATCAGGCACATGATTTCTTTGAAAAACACGGTGCTTTGGCAATCATTATGGCGAGATTCTTACCCGTTGTGAGAACTTTTACACCTATTGTTGCCGGGATTGTAAAGATGGATAAAAGAGAATTCCTTAGAGATAATGTTATTGGTGCTGTTCTATGGTCATTTATCCTGATCTTTGCTGGACACTACCTGGATAAATTATTCATGGATCAGTTTGGAATCAACCTGAAAGAAAAACTGGAATATATTATCATCGTTATTGTATTGGTGACAACGCTTCCGGTAATTATCAAGTTTATGTTTGGTAAGAAAGAAGATTTCTCTAAATATGAGAATAAAGATTTTGAATAAAAATTCAATATAAAAATACGCAAGGCTGCTTCAAATTTTGAGACAGCCTTTTTTTATGAGTTATAAATACGATAAAAAAATCGTGATAAAACTAACTTCTTTAAACTAGTTTTAGTGGCTCAAATAGGCTTAATTTTTAATCCAATTCAGAATATTAGGATAAATTATGCTATCTCTCTTTCTTTTGCTGAAAAACCTTGGAACGTGTCCGGTTCTCTCCATAAAGATAAATTTATGCGGAACATTCATTCTTGTAAGAGCAGAATCCATGGCTTTTCCCTGATGCTGATTAACCAGAAAATCATTATTTCCCTGAAACAATAGAGTAGGAACATTTGTAATATTTGCAATAGGACTGGCTTCTTTGAAGGCTTCGGAAAGAGCTTTACGTTCAAATTTTGTTCCTACAACCTTTTGAAAAGTAGGAGAGGTGTATTGAGAATAAAAAGATTTCAGGTACTCAGTGCTGTAAAAATCTGTAGGACCACTTAATGAAATGATCTTCTTGATCTGATCGGGATTTCTGTATCCATAAAGTAATGCAAGATGTCCGCCGGCACTTTCTCCGAGAAGAATATAATTATTCGTTTGCAGCTCTGCTTTTTCTGCTAAAGAATTAAATTTTTGAATGGCAGAACCAATATCTTCAAGCTGCTCTTTGTACGTGATTTTTTTTCGATGAGAAACTAAACGGTAATTCATGTTGATACTTGGAATTTTATTCTCAAACAACATTTTTTGGATCTGAATCATATGTTCTTTCTTTCCCATCGTCCAGGCTCCACCATGAACAATAAGAACAACAGGAGAATCTTCAGCATAATCTTTAGGAAGAAAAACATCCATTTTTTGTCTTTTATGTTCTCCGTATTTCAGATTGTATATTTTTTGCTGACCTCCTGGACCTACCCAGACTCTGAATTTTGTATTACAGGACTGTAGCAGGAAACTGATGCACCCTATAATGAAAAAATGGTATCTGAGAATAAGCCTTTTCATATATTAAAATTACGGAAAAAAGAGCTGTAAAAGTAAGGAAAAGATATGATTTGTATTGGTTTTGGTGTTGTTTTTCAGTTTGTTAATTTTAGTTTTATTATCTTTTCATGTATTTGATATAAAACAGCTTGTAAATAGAATTAAATATTTATTTTTGCTGAACTTAACAAAGATTAAAAAAATATTAAAATATGGCATCAGGCTTTTTTGCAATTTTGGATGATATTGCAGCATTGATGGATGATGTAGCAGTTACCAGTAAAATAGCTACACAAAAAACAGCAGGTATTTTGGGAGATGATCTGGCTGTAAATGCAGAAAAAGCCACTGGCTTTCTTTCTTCCAGAGAACTTCCTGTATTATGGGCAATTACAAAAGGTTCATTTATTAATAAGCTGATTATCCTTCCTATTGCGTTTCTACTCAATTGGCTATATAAACCGGCTATTGAGATGATCCTTATTTTAGGAGGTCTGTATCTTGCTTTTGAAGGTGTTGAGAAAATTATAGAATTCCTTTTTCACCGTTCCAAAAAAGGACATGAAGTAGTGGAGGAAAGTAAAGAAAATGAAAACTCAGAGGTTTCTGAGAAAGCAAAAATCAATTCTGCAATCAGAACAGATTTTATTCTTTCCATTGAGATTGTGATTATTGCTTTGGGGACGGTTATTCAGCAGGAACACCCGCTTATTACGCAAATTCTTACTGTAACTTTTGTCTCATTTATTGCAACGGTAGGAGTTTATGGAATTGTAGCATTGATTGTAAGAATGGATGATGCTGGTTTTAAATTAATCAAAAAAAGCCATGACAAAGGAGTTATTTCAAAACTAGGACACTTTTTGGTAAAAGCATTACCTGTGATTATTAAAATCTTAGGAGTAGTGGGAACTATTGCTTTAATCTTAGTATCTGGGGGTATTTTTGCTCACAATATTCACTATCTGCATGAACTGTTACCTACATGGCCAGCTATGTTAAAAGAATTTACATTTGGAATCGTAGGTGGGCTTGCAGCTGTGCTTGTTTTTACAATAGGAAAAGCAATTTACTCTTTAGCTACCAAAAAATAAAGATTAACAAAATATAAAAGAAAACCTGTATCATTTCGATACAGGTTTTTTTATGAATTTCAATAGACATAAAATGCAATCCCAAAGGAATGTCTTTTAACTATCATATTATTTTTATCATTCTGAAACAATCTAAAATATAGTAGATTGTAAAAAATAACCTTTAAACAAAAAAAAGAGACTTGTAAAAAAGTCTCTTTTTTATATTAATTGAATAAATCTTTTACTTTATCAAAAAAAGTTTTTTCCTTTCCGGATGGTTCTGCAACCATTTCTCCGCTGGACATTTGCTTTTCAAAGAAGTCTTTTTGCTCCTTAGTAAGCTTTTGAGGTGTCCATACATTGATATGAATAAACATGTCTCCTTTGCCGTAGCTGTCGATGCTTGGAAGACCTTTTCCTGCTAATCTTAAAATCTTTCCGGATTGTGTTCCTGGATCAACCGTGATCTTCACTTTTCCACCAACGGTAGGAATTTCTTTTTTAGTACCTAAAGCAGCTTCAGCAAATGATACATACAATTCCTGGTGAAGATTATCTCCCTCTCTCTTAATGGTCTGATCAACTTCTTCTTCAATGATTACTAATAAATCACCCGGAGTTCCACCGAATGGAGCATCATTTCCTTTTCCTCTTACATTAAGCTGGATTCCATCTCTTGCTCCTGCAGGAATATTGATTGTGATTTCTTCTTCATCTTTGACAAGACCCTGAGCATTTGCTCCGGCAGGAATTTTATCAGCAACTTTTCCGATTCCCTGGCAAGTACCACAAGTTGTTTGAGTCTGCATTTGACCAAACATCGTGTTCATTACTTTAAGCTGAACACCGGAACCGTTACAGGTAGGACATGTTTTTGAAGTGGCACCTTCTGCCATCTTCATTTTTTTAACTTTAATGGTTTTGTGAGTTCCGTTTACCATTTCCTCAAGGTTCAGCTTGATTCTGATTCTTAAATTAGAACCTTTTACCTGCTGACGACCACCGCCGCCACCGCCGAATCCTCCGAAACCGCCACCGAAAATATCTCCAAACTGGCTGAAAATATCCTCCATATTCATTCCGCCTCCGAAGCCTCCGCCTCCGAAACCACCATTTCCACCCATTCCGGCATGACCGAACTGATCGTATCTGGCACGTTTTTGATCGTCGCTTAATACTTCGTAAGCCTCAGCAGCTTCTTTAAATTTTTCTTCAGCCTCTTTATCCCCAGGATTTTTATCCGGGTGGAATTTGATAGCCATTTTACGGTATGCTTTCTTTATTTCGTCGGCTGATGCAGATTTGCTGATCTCAAGAACCTCGTAATAATCTCTTTTTGACATGATAATTTAATAATTGATTATTGATAAATGATAAAAGATATTTAAAGCTAATAAGTGAAATATTCATCCATTATCACTCATCATTTATCATTTATGAATTTTAGTTACCTGTTACTACTTTTGCAAAACGGATTACTTTATCATTCAAAGTATAACCTGTTTCAATAACATCTACGATTTTCCCTTTCAGATCCTCAGATGGAGCAGGAATTTGGGTAATAGCTTCATGGAAGTCTACATTGAAGCTGTCACCAGCATTCACTTCCATTGCTTTTAATCCTTTTTCGGTAAGTTTATTTTTGAATTTTTGATAGATAAGTTCTACACCCTGAAGATCAGCCGGATTTCCGTTTTTAGCGATTTCTTTTAATGCTCTTTCGAAATCATCTAAAACTCCCAACATAGATACCATCATATCCTGATTGGCATATTGGAAGAATTCCATTTTTTCTTTTGATGTTCTTTTTTTATAGTTTTCGAATTCAGCATATAATCTGATGTAACGGTCTTTCTCTTCTGCCAAAAGTTCCTCAGCAGTAGGAGTAGCTGTCACATTGTCCTGAGACGTTGCCTCATTCTGAACATTGTTATCTTCTTGATTATTGATGCTTTCTTCGTTAATATCCTGATTTTCCATAATTCAATATTTATTTACAGGAATGTTTCGCAAAGACTCTGCCAAAGGAAAAAATAGGACATTAAGGCAGAAAATAATTGTAAATATGTTGAGTAGATCTAAAAATATAAGAACAGCTACGGTGTTCAAATCTTTGGTTACTTTTTCAGTAACTTCAGTAATTTAAGTAAATTCAAGAAAGTTTCATAAAAATTAACAACAACTTGCGATACAGCCAATACAGCCTGTGGTAGAGCAACAGCAGTTCCTAATACATTATAAATCAGATCCCATTGCCGAAGAAATTCGTTCCCTCCTGGTAACTTAGCAATTTCCTCCCGGAATGCCTGTATAGGAAGATCAGGCAATGCTAAGCTTAAATTCTGCTAGTGTTGCTAATAGTAAATATGGATTATTAGATAATACTAATGTTCCTATTCATTACAAATCACTTTTCATGTAAGCTTAAAATGATAATCCACTCAATTAATTGAGTGGATTATGTATATTATTCTGTAATACTTAAATATACAGGTTTATTTTCTTCCAAACATTCTTCACAAATTTTGTAAGCTCTAAAAAATTTGTCAATCCAATTATCTTGTACATTCCTACCCAATGGCGTGAAATTTATACCGATAGTTTGTCCTAAAAAATCAACTTTTGTTCTTACATCTGGTTCAGGAATTCTGGTAGACAAAAGTTCTTTAATCTTATTTTCAAGAATTAGCTTTAATTTTTCTATTTCTTCCCTGCTTAAAGATTCATCTTTAAATGGAACTTTTGATAGTTTTTGTTTAAATAAATCTAATGCTAAGCCTTCCGCAAAGGCAAAGTTGCTCCAGCCTGCTGCCTTGTAAAATTTATTTTGTCCCAGATTCTGAGACCATTCCCACTCTGATTTATCTTCTCTGGAAGTATTATAAATAGTTATATTCATATTATTATTTTAAAAAGTTTAACTCAACTCTATTTCTTGTTATTTGTTCATCTTGATCTAAAATTCTCACTTTAACAAATCCAAACTTCTTTGCCTGTTTTCCCGCAAAGGTTGCGAAAGCAGCTTGTTCTATACTCATCCCAGCATCTCTTGCTTTCCAGAATTGATCCAGGTTTATAGATTGACCTCCGTAGTCTGTATAAATATCTGCCTTTACCCATACACTTACCGTTCCATCTACTTTGCCGTATTTTTTTGCATTCAAGAAATATTTTAATCCATCTTCATAAATAATCTGTCCTAATGCAGCATATCTGTCTGTAAATTCTTTTGGAATATTAAGATCTCCATATAATAAATGTTCTCCCTCTTTTATTGGTAAACTCCTTAATCTATACTTATCATCCAAAAGTTTAATGGTACTTTTAATATCAATTTCTTTACCTCCGAATAGTAATTTATAATAAAGTTCATTTCTATTTGGAGATCTTATAAGCTGTCCTATATTATTTCCAAACTCATCAAATAATTTTAAAAACATTTTCACTCCTTTTTCTGGTAATGTTCCTAAAAGTAAAGTGTCTTCTACAGACACAAGTCTTCTCCGATTATATAAATTTTCTAAATATTCTCCGACTTTCTCTGAGCTATAGCTTACTTTTCTTATTTCCTGTAGGACCTTCTGATATGCTTTATCGTAACGGCTTCCCTGAGCAATAATCTCACCTTTGTAAACCAGTGCAAATTTTCTATTACTGCTAATAGCCCCTATTACATCAGGATTAATACCTTTATTGATATTTTCCATAATGGCAGCAGCATCAAGTTCCATGAAAAATGCCCCATTTTGTATCAATGCATCACATTCCGATGTTTTTGAAATGAAACCTGCGCCTGGGATTACCCATTCTGTAGGACTAAACATACGGAGATCTTTCCTTTGGAAAATTTACCTTTGAAACAAAATACGGCAACTTGTGGTTGCCGTTAAATTATTATTGATTAAGATGACTTAAAAATTAGTCTTCCTCATATATACTTAAATACAGTGGCTTATCTTCTTCCAGACACTCTTTTATAATATCGTGAAGACGTAATAAATCTCGTAATGCTTTATCATTGTCATTGATATCAATAGGTCGAATATCAAGTTCTATAGTTTCTCCTTTATAAGTTACAGTATCTGTTCCTTCTTTTATAGGGATATGAACCCTTAATGATAACCAATATTCGATTTGTTCTTCTAAGACTCTATTAAAAGCAAATATTTCTTCTATGCTTAATGGAGCATCCTTAAATTCTGTACTTTGTATATAATGTGGGATAGACTTGTTTATCAGCTCCAGATATTTCTTATCGGAATGTGAATATTTTGTTCCATAAACATATTTATTATTTTTATTCTTAATATAATCAAAATGATCTTGATTATGTTTTATAGAATTACTAAAAGTGATCTCCATATTATTTATTTTAATAAAAAATTAACTATTACCTCATTTTCTTTGATATCTTGAGTTCGATATCTTATTTTCCCAAAGCCTTTTGCTTTCATCCTAGAACCTGTGAAAGTTGATAGTGCTGCTTCTTCAATACTTTTTCCAGCTGCTCTTGCTTCCCAGAATTTAGTTAAATTAATAGATTGACCTCCATAATCTTCATACATTGTCGCTTTTTTCCACCAGCCGATAACTCCATCTAGTTGTCCAAACTTTTTATTAGTTTGATAAAAAGCCATTGCATCCGAGAGAACTAAATCCCCTAATCCAGAATACTTATCAGTAATTGTTTTTGGAATATTAAAATCCCCCATAAGCATTCTTTCATTACCATAAACAGGTAACTCATTAGGTATAGCACTTTTCTCATCTAATAAACGGGTAAAACAATTTAATTTTTGAGGCTTCCCTCTTACACTAAGGCTGTATACCAATTTATCTCCTTTTTCCTGAGCTCTAATTAATTCTCCTGCATAATTTCCAAATTCATCAATCAATCTAAAACTCATTTTAATCCCTTTTTCAGGTGTAATTCCCAGGTTCACATCAGTTTCAACTGAAACAATTCTTCTTCGGTTGACAATGGTTTCTAAATATTCTCCAACTTTTTCTGAACTATAGCTTACTTTTCTTATTTCCTGTAGGATCTTCTGATATGCTTTATCGTAACGGCTTCCCTGAGCAATAATCTCACCATTATATACCAAAGCAAATTTTCTATTACTGCTAATAGCCCCTATTACATCAGGATCAATACCTTTATTGATATTTTCCATAATGGCAGCAGCATCAAGTTCCATGAAAAATGCCCCATTTTGTATCAATACATCACATTCCGATGTTTTTGAAATGAACCCTGCGCTCGGGATTACCCATTCTGTAGGACTAAATATACGAAGATCTTTTCTTTGGAAAACACCACTATTCAGATCCAAAAATACAGAAACAGCCACCGTTCTCAAACCTTTGGTTACTTTTTCAGTAGCTTCAGGTAATTTCATTAGGTTTAGGCAGCTCCTATAAAAAGTAACAACAACTTGCGATACAGCCAATACAGCCTGTGGTAAAGCAACAGCAGTTCCTAATACATTATAAATCAGATCCCATTGCCGAAGAAATTCGTTCCCTCCCGGTAATTTAGCAATTTCTTCACGGAATGCCTGTATAGTAAGATCAGGCAATGCTAAGCTTAAATCTGCTAGTGCTGCTAATAGTAAATAAGGATTATCAGATAATACTAATGTTCCTATTCCCAAAACTACTCCCATTACATCAGCTACAATTCGTATTGTTTCATTAATATCTTCCCACTGTTCCGCATCAGCAAGTGCTTTTACATAAATAGCAGGAACCATCATGATAGTCGATCCCTGTCCTTCTATTTCTCTATCTAAAACCTCTGAGTGGGTTTCATCTATGAAATATACCATTTCGAGAGGATAAAATCCGGCTCCCTTGTCCAAATCTTCTGTAACTTTTTCTGTTGCATTGGGATCTCCTTCTTTAGGTACAATAAAAATCCTCTTTACTACTTCCTTCTGCTGTTGAAGAAAAAAAGTCTTTTCATCTGATTTTCCAAAACCCAATATATTTCCCGATAGCCCAAAAACTTCTGTATTGACTTTATACCCATTTCCTATCCTGAAAGTAGGAGCTCCCTGCTGTGGACGGTTCTCTGAAAACAAACAGAACTCCATCAGTATAGTGGCAAAAATAATCCTATTGGATTTCATTTCACCGTTAAATTCACTGGTACCATCAAGATTGAAATAAATTCTATTACACAATTCGGGGTTTTCTTTAAATTTCTTCAATAGAAAATTATAATCAGAAAGAGCTTTCATTGCGTTTACTAATGCAGAACTGCCATCTTTCCATCCGCTGAAAATACCTGTATCATCAAGTTTTGTCAGCGCCAGTATATGTCCAAATATCGTTTCGTTTTGGAGCGCCATTCCTTTAAGAACAAACTCTGGTGCCTGAGTATAAAGAAATTTAATTTCCTCTGCGCTCTTTGCCTTAAGAAAGCTTGATTTATAAATTTCAATAAAGTAACTTTTGTATTCTCTATAATTTTCAAAATCATCATAGCCCACGTATTTAACCAATTGTCTGAATTCGTCATAGGAAAAAGTTTCTAATACAATGGCTTTTTTTCGCCTTAATGACTCATTTTCAGCATCTCTATAGTAAAAATAAATCAATTGTGCCAATATTTTTTCCTGTGGTCCGTCAATCTCAAATTTGATTTCACATTGTGCCTGCGCCAGATCAATGTACTCTTTATTCTTATTCAAATAAGTATTTAGATTAATGAAATTCTCTTTATCATCCTTTATATAATTTTCTTCTGCAGCTGAGTCATAATCATCAATATTGTAATCCAGAAGGTAATGCCTATTAAACTGATTATTATATTTTAGCTTATTGCATAGCAATTGTTTTTTTATATAATTATCAGTACGCCAATCTTTGCTGATTACTTCTCTAAGTTCAAGTGTTTCCATCATTTTTTGTTTTTTTAAAAAGGCAGAGTATTACACTCTGCCATTAATTAGTACTTCTTAGGAAAGTTTATCCAGGCTGTCTTTGTAATTTTTCACAAATTCATCCAGATAAGAAGTTAAAAGCTCAGTAAAACCTACCTTATTATTTTTCAATAACCAAAGCATATACTGATAGCTCGGAACCTTAACTTTATCAGCCGCCATATCGGATTTAGGTTCAGCCAACGGAAGCTCTATCAGATTATTATTACTATCACGTAAATAGCTCCATGTTTCTTTATAGATCACCCATTCTGGGGCTGGAAGTGAGATATTGATCTCTTCACCTGTTTCCTTATCTTTAAGAACCTGCTCATATCTGAAAGAGATAAACTGTTGTTTAGATTTAGCGTCTATATCAAGAACCCGAATACTTCTTTCAAATTGTGGAAGCTTTGGATGTACCTGTAATGGTAATTCTACAAGGTTGAGTGATACGTGTTCAATATTATTAAGTATTTCCTTAATATTTTCCGGTATAATTAAATGTTTGTTCATAATTGTATTTTTTTTTTTAAGACAATAATATTTTTCCAAGTAAGTTCATAGATAGTGTTCCTTGTCCACCAGTTCCTCTTGAGATATAAAATCTCTTAGGATACAGGTTAAAGGAAGAATTGAATTGTTGATAGGTTTTGCCATTACTTTCAGCAATGATATAAACAATTCCGTTATAATAAGCGATGTGAAAGGTTTCATTTTTGATGGGTAGACTTTCGCCTCTACTGATTTTCCAGGATCCGTCTTTATCTTTAAGTTCAAAACCATAAAATACTCCATCATCCCCAATAATACCTCCCTGAAAGTAGCCTACAAAATTAGCTCCGTAGTTGGTCTGGTTGTTATTTGCTGAAAATGAAACCATAAACCCGGCATTAATATCTGCAATGGAAATTAGGTTAGCAGATTGTGCAGATGACCCCATAGATAATGAAATAGAAGTATCAGCTATCGTTGTGTTTCCCGTTAATGAAGTCCAATTTGCAATTCCTGTAAACTGACTATAGGTAATACCTGCTTTTACAATCAACTCAGGGGAACTAGGATTTGTAAGCCCATTATGGGTAACGAATATCTGATAATATCCTTCAGGTTTTGTGCTCCAATTAATTCCAAAATTTAAATTGTTAGGGAAATTTTGCATTACCGTAAAATTATCAACATTGTATTCTTCAGGAGTAGATAAATTAGTTCCATGAATATCTTTGATCCTTTTTACCTTAATATAAGCATTGGGTGAAACATTATCCACAAAGAGATTTAGCCCAACTAGTGTTGTATACTGAATAAAGTTTTTTGTATTATCGATAAATGGTAATAGCAGAACATCTATTCTGGGGGTTCCGGTCGCGAATTTTTCTGTTGAAAGCTTCATTCTGTTTCTCCATGTCTCTTTTTCAGCATCATTCAATAGTAGTGGATAATTGGAGATCATATTTTTACCATTGCTCCAGGAAACCTGTCCTGAAGAGTTCTGTATCATCATTCTGTTGAATGTTGTATCTGCAGATTTATCACTCAATCCTGTTATCGAATAATAAAACCCGGAAGTGCCAAGAGTCCAGTTTGCGCCAAGTGTTAACCCTGATCCAGGTACAGTAGTCAGAGAAGAATTTGCAATGTTTTTCCCTAAATCTCCTGCAGGTAATTTTGCTACTTTTCCATTATCATCCAAACCAACAATTTTCGGATAATTCTGAGCGTTTCCTTCAATAGACGGCATATCCAGTTTATGATCCAATTTATCTCTTGTATAGATATTGTACTGTGCCTGATTTTTAATACCTTCTGTAATAAATGAAGAACTTGAAATCGCAAGATGAGTATCTGCCAATTCCAGAGGAATACTGCCATCAGTAACAGCGTGGGTTTTTAAATCACCATTTTGGTCAACGGCATAATCTGTATAAATGGGAGAGCCTGGTTGGGCTACCTGATAAATAGCATTGGTTTCTCTTTCTCCTACCGGAGGCAATTCATTTACACGTATAATTTTTCCTATAATAGACATATTTTAATTTTTTTTTGATTAATAATTTTATTATACCCAATCTCCTGAGATAATTTTTTGCCCTTCACCTGTTTCTACACCAAGAAGATGATCATTAGATTCGAAATTAGTGGCACAAACCTCTCCCAGGTCATCATCAAATTTCACTCCTGGTTCACAGTTACAAGGCAAAGCTTTTTCCACCTTCAATCCAATTGATCCTGCCTGAAGAATAGTAAGGGATGTAGGGATTTTTTCTCTCCATGGTTCGCCTTCTTTTGTTGCTTTTGGTGAACGTAACTCATCCACAATAGATAAAAATAATGGATCATCAATAACAGGAACTTCTCCTCCGTTCCAGATCTGCCCTGTAGCTAAGAAATGTCTTACCGCTTCCTCAAAGCCTGGTCGCACAGTAACGATCACCCTTGCCATACCCGACTGCATAAAGGCTCTGAACGTAGGATCGTTATCATCAAACTGATATAAATCTGCCCAGGATTTTCTTTCTCCCCAGTAATAAGGATAAAAATAATAACTCATGATTTCCCATTCAAAAGCCTGTTCTATAAATTTGATAAATGCAGCATATTTATCTAGCTTTTCATCTACTTTAATATCTGTATTCTCAAAGGTTTCTGTAGCGGAATTATCATTCGTATAATATCGTTTTTTACCAAAAGTGAGCATGGCTTCAGGATGTTGATTCAACATATAAGAAATACAGTTTCTTCTTAGAATGGTATTTTCTATTTTTCTATAGAATCCGGGATTTGATCCTTTAATCTGTATTCCGACAGCTTTTGCATCGGCTAGGGCAGCTTCATATTTATTCAGTTCTTCTTTATAAGCATCAATAATTTTGTTAAATGCTTTTTGTAGCCATCCGTTTTTGTATTCTTCTTGCAATACACATTTAATGTTAATGGTAGCATGGAAATAATGTGCATTAGTTGTCGCAATCGTGATGGGAACTTCTCTTACAAATTTCAAAAATGCATTGGGAGAGCTTTCTCCTCCAACTAATAAACTTTCTCCATTTCCCCAGCCATTATATCCTGGGAAAGAAGCACTTCTTCTCACAACATAAGATTCAGTGATATAATGCTCAGGAATGGCAATAAGATCTGATTTTGAAGATGCTTGCTTTGATTCAGTAGAAGAATAGTCAATTGATTTTCCTACATAAACTACCGGCTCCAGTTTTTCATCGACTTGTACATTATAATAACCTAACCAATATTTCAGTTTTGTTGAGTCGGTAAGGGCACTCCAGTCTTTAATTTGCATACCAGGAGATTCTCTTGGATCAATTGGTTTTATCAGTTGATTTTCAGAGCTATTACTTACTTTTATACCTAAAGAGTGTAGTTTAGCTGGTTCAGGAATCATAAACTCAAACATCATGCGTTTACCATAGTTAAAGATTTGATTCTTTACAATCTTATCTACCCAACGATAGACACCCACCACATGATTATTACCTTTAGTATTGTCAAATCCATGTTTATTGTTTTCCTCATATTCTTCCAGAATTTTATCAATACGTTCTTCCTTCACTTTGGTAATAATTCTTTCCAGAGCTCTTGCTGTAACATCTTTAGCCTCAGTCACTGCCTGCCTGTTACTTTCTTCTTTTGAGCTATGAGTTGCATAATTAGCAGCTGTATTCAACATATATGTTGGAGATCCTTTTCCGCCCCATGATGCATTAAATCCGGCTTGTGCAGCAAAGTCTTTGGATTCCTGAAGTACTTTAGAAATTTCGCTTTGCATCTCATTCCTTTCCGTAGAGGTAGTATCTGTCAATTTTTCTTTTTCAGATTCAGTGGATTTAGTGATTTGAGATTCACTCCTTTTAAGCCTTCTGGTTGATTTCTCCTTATATTCTTTTGCCATGATATTTTCGATATGAGAAACTTCTCCTTCCACATAGCAATAAGTACTTTGTTCTACTTTTCGGTAATCAGCAATACCGATATTTTTCATCCCAAATCCGGAAGGAATAAAAATTTCATTTGGATTTTCCGAAGTTATGGGAGGGTTTCCGGTTCCGCCTTCTCCGCCAGTTCCGCCGGTTCTTTTATTTTTTAATGTAAAGACTCCTGTACCCTGAAATCTGTTAATGTTACTTGAAGTCCTTAACAGTTTACCTTGCATAATGTATATAAGTCCATTATTAAGAGTTACTTCTCCTTCTAATAATAAAAATTCCTGTTTTTCAATAGTATTGTTTTGAATATTTTCTTCCTCTCTAAATAATGAAGTGACATTAGGAGCATCAAAAGTACCAAATGTTGTTCCGCTAGCTAAAATCTGCTGGTCGTATGATTTTATATGGTAGCTTCCACCTACAATATGTTTAGGGTTATTGATATCCGTAGTGACAAATAAAGTATGAGGACCCATTCCCAAACTCCAACGTGTGGTAGCAGTTGTAAAAGGGATTTCCTGGGTATCTACTGACTGAATGACAGGAATAACCACCCCACCTACAGTTTTAGAAGTCTGAGGAGTAAGGTTTGTATTATTTAAAATCGTTTGCTGTAATAATTGATTGTTCCGTTCAATTATTTGATAAAGTTCTGTAAATGTAGAAACTTCTTTTAAAGCTCCCACAACATTTGATGTGTTAAATAGTTGATGCAAAGCCTCTGTATTTTCTTGGCTTAATTTTCGAGATAAACTTTCAGCTTCAATTTCAGGACGAAAATTAAAATTAAAAACAGGCACATCCGGAACCGGAATATATTTTAAACTTGATAACCCTTCATGGTTTCCGGCTGCTAAAAAGATTTCCTTTTGGTATTCTTGTCCCTTTACTTGTCTGTCATATTCTGCCTGTGTAGGTCTTGATTTTTCCAAGTAATCTCCATAAGCTGTTTGATAAGCTGTTTCATATTCTTTTAAATATGCTCTTTCAGCCTTTTCTAATACAATCGTCAAATCTTTGTTCCTCTTAAGACTTGCTGTTGCTTCTGCAAATTCTATATCACTTTTATTAAAAGGAATATTATTTAAGTTTTTTTCTTCGGCTATTGAAGCGGTTCTATTATTTGCCGGTGAACTTTCTTTTACCTTGAAAAGTTCTTTGGGGAGAACTACTTTTGCTTTAATGACATCTTCGTATTGTTCTTGCGTTCCATAGTAGTTTGATAATATATGATCTAAATGTAAAAACTGTATTAATATCTCTTTTGCATAAAAATCCTTTTGAGTAACTGTTTGGTAAATAAGATTATCCCAAATTGCAGCATTAATATTAATGCTTCCCTGAGATTTTTTATACGTATTGATCTTATCATCAAACTCTTTTTTAGTAGTTTTTTCTTTATTTTTTGATATCCAGACAGAAAGCTCATAAAATTCTATATTTTTTGCTTTTAAAGATGCTTCTGTTTCTATTGTTAGATCTCTGATTTTTTCGCATACATCTTTCAGGGATTCGCCAGCTTCTACTCTTGAATCAATTACTCCTTTTTGTCTAAGAGAATTTCTGAAAATAAATCTTCTTTCTTTGTTTTTAGGTTCAGATAGCTCTGCACTGCGCATCGTTGCAAATCTGAATAGAGTTTGTGAGCCATTATTTTGATTAATTGCTTCCATTTTTGTAAATTTGGTTGGGTTTATTTAGGTTAAGATTTGAAGCTCTCATTAAATAGAGTAAGTAGGATAGCTTCAAGTTTTAGCCTTATTTTTTTAGGTGGTTTCCGGCAAAAGATATCCACCAAGTCTTTTGAAGTCTCGTTTCATTTTCTGTGTTTTTCTTGAAGCAAATATCCATCAGGAAAGCGACAAAACTTGACGTATCTTTTTTTATAAATTAAATAATTCACTTTAAACCTACTTTATTTCTTTATAATATAGTTCGGTTTATAAAAGGGGGTGGCATTATTGTAAAAAGAAAAAATACACTTTAAAAAGTGTATTTTCCTTCAGCTTAATATATAATTGATGCTTAAAGAGAATTGTCTGAAAAGATTGTTATTGGTTTTCGTCCCATATAAAATTAGTATCTTAGAATTATTTTACAGTATTAAATAATCTCCTCTGGTATATTCAAACGCAAAATTTGAAAAAAGTAATGAAAAAATACTTTTATGAGATTTCTGGCATCTATGTCTATTATAATTTTCCATTTTGGATAAGAAACTTTTTTTGATCAAAAATGACTAGATTTCTTTCGGTAACATAGGAGTGAGCTAATCAGGCTTTATTATGATTATTGCCTATTTTATTTTTTCAGTTTTATGAAAAATTTGACTTTGCAAAAGAATATTCATTTTACTATTACTTAGCACTCTTGATTATTTGTTCTATCCGTTCTTAAGAACTTATTGAAAATCCATTCAGAAAGTTATTAAAAGTTAAAAAAAGAATGTTTTTCAAAAAAAATATTTAGATTCAAAGAAATATAACCTCGGTTACAATTAAAGATAAACCTAAAGTTATTATCATCAATTGAAATTCTATTTAAAAATTTTATGGATGAAGATATTCATAGGGCAATTTATATAACAAATCATAAGCATAATCACTTTGATAATTACCGCAAATTAAAGATTTTTTCCTATTCTCCTGTAAAAGTCTGATAGAGCAAATACAGATTTAAAACAATAATAATTACCGAAATAATCCACACACAAACTTTCATGAATGGTTTGTTTACAAATTCTCCCATCTTAGCTTTATCATTGGTAAACATGACCAAAGGAACAACAGCAAAGCTTAATTGCATAGATAAAATTACTTGGCTTAATACTAATAATTCTGTAGTTCCCTGTTCACCATATAGAATAGCCACAATAAGAGCTGGAATAACAGCTATAAGTCTTGTTATTAATCTTCGTAACCAGGGTTTTAATTTAATATTTAAAAATCCTTCCATGACGATCTGTCCGGCAAGAGTTCCTGTAAGCGTTGAATTCTGCCCTGAAGCCAATAGAGCAATTGCAAATGCAATACTTGCCATCGATGCTCCTAAAATAGGGGTTAACATCTGATAGGCATCATGAATATCAGCTACATGTTCATTTCCTGTAGTGTGGAACGTTGCGGCAGCCAGAATTAAAATCGCAGCATTGATAAAAAAGGCAAGCATCAGGGATACGGTGCTGTCCAGAGTTGCAAACTTAATAGCTTCTTTTTTTCCTTCCGTATCACGGGTGTAGTCTCTTGTCTGTACAATACTACTATGAAGGTATAAATTATGCGGCATTACGGTAGCTCCCAGAATACCAATGGCAATATATAACATTGCAGGATTTTGTATGATTTCTTTTTGAGGAACTAATCCACCCAGGATTTCATTAAAAGCAGGTTGTGAGATGACAATTTCATATACAAAACATGCCAGAATGATAAAAATAAGCCCTCCAACGATACTTTCAATCCATCGGAATCCTTTTGCCTGAAGTAACAGGATGATTAATACATCTACAGTTGTGATCACAATTCCCCATGTCAATGGAATATGGAAGAGGAGATTTAATGCAATGGCAGAACCAATGACCTCGGCGAGATCACAGGCGGCGATGGCTATTTCACAAAATATCCAGAGAATAAAGTTGGTAGTGGGGCTGAAGTGGTCTCTACAAGCTTGGGCAAGATCTCTTTCTGCAACAACTCCTAGCTTTACGGATAAATGCTGTAGAACCATCGCAAAAATATTGGAAATAAGAATCACTGAAAGCAATGTATATCCGAATTGAGCTCCTCCGGCAATATCTGTTGCCCAGTTTCCAGGATCCATATATCCCACGGCAATCATAAGTCCGGGACCTGCAAATGCAAGATATTTTCTCCAGAAATTAGCCTTTTTAGGGACTTTTATGGAAGAATAAACTTCTGATAAAGAGTGTGATGTTTTATCTTTTCGCCAAGCGCTTTTTATATTGAAATTCATAATTGTTAGAAATGACTAACAAATTTAATTAAATAAATGTAAACACAAAAATCAAGGGCAAAAAAAATCCCGAAAATGACTTTCCGGGATTTAATTTTTATTGATTCTAAAGATTATTTTGCAAATCTCACAGACATCTTTCTGTCAGCAGCTCTCTCAGCATCAGAAGCTTTTGCGTCTACTGTAGCAAATTTACTTCCGTATCCTTCAGCTCCAAGAACCTGAGCTCCAACTCCAGCTTTACCTAAAGCAGCTTTGATATAATCAGCTCTTGCCTGAGATAATTTTACGTTAGAAGCTTCATTTCCTGTTTTATCAGTATAACCACCGATTTTAATTTTTGAATCAGGGAAAGCTTTAAGGATAGCTACCAGGTTATCCAACTGTCCTTGTGACCCAGCTTCTAATTCAGTAGAACTTCCCATTTTGAAGTTTACATGATCGAAGTCATACCACTTATCTTTCAATGCAGCATCATCTGCTGCATTTTTGTAACCATCAGATTTCAAGAATGAAATCATCTGATCTTCCATACCACCTTTGTAACCTTTTAACATCACTCCGTTAAGATCAATGTTTTCATCAGTTTTAGCTGCAGGTGTTGCAGTGGTAGCTGGTGTGGATGTAGTTGCAGATGCTGTATCTGTAGACGTTCCTGTAGAATCTGTAGAAGAAGACATTGTGGTAGTCGTCTCTTTTTTCTCACATTGCTTCCATAGGAAATATCCTGCAGCGATTAATAATAAAAGCGGAAGCAACCATTTCCAGATTGAACCTCCGCCTTGATTATCATTGTTATTGTTAAATTGTTCTCTTACTTCTCTAGCTCCTTCACTTACATTTTCTCTTGCCGTAGCAACACTTTCAGCGATGTTATCTTTAGCAGTAGATGTTACTGAAGAAACTGTTTCTTTAGCCTGTCCAAACCAATTTTCAGCTCCTAATCCAAAGGAAGCTAAAGAAAGACCTGCCGGCAATAAAGAAGAAATAATGCCTTTCTGATCATTCAGTAAGCTGGAAATACCTGAAGCACCCAAATTATTGTCTGCTGCATATTTTCCAACAGTGCCTACTGTAGCCCCGGTAACCAAGTTTAACAAAGAACCTGCAGATGTATTGCTGATTCCTGAAAAACTGGCAATGGAATTCACTAATCCGCCAATCTTATCTCCAAAAAGAGAAGATAATAAAGAGGTAATAATAGGGTTACTAGATGATCCACCTAATAAGTTTCCTAAGATTCCACTGGAAGAGGCTTTTGTAATGGCATCCACAACACCAGGGTTGTCTGCGTTATTGGCTAATCCACCCACTACTGCAGGTAATAAGCCACCAATTGCTTTTGAAATTCCTGATTCGCTTTCTCCAAACTGTGATGCAGCCTGTGAAACCAAAGCGGGACCTAATTGCCCTTTAATTAAATCAATGACATTTAAAGACATAATAAATTTTTTTAGATTAATGTTGAGATAAATTTAAACAAAAATCCGTCTAAATGTCATTTTTTTTTGAATTATTCTCTAAAAATTAACAAAAATTTTTGAAATTGTTAATTTTTTTAATACGCTTTTGCGAATAATACACGTCTCTTAGATGGTTTTCCTGAAATTAAAGAAACACCTTCTTCTATATCATCATCCAAAGGAATACATCTGATCGTAGCTTTAGTTTCATCTTTTATTTGTTCTTCCTCCTCAGCAGTACCATCCCAGTGAGCATAAATAAATCCTCCTTTTTCTTCTAAAACAGTTTTGAATTCTTCGTAAGTATCTACTTTTGTGATATTATCTTTTCTGAAATTAAATGCTTTATTGAAAATATCCTGTTGGATTGTCTTCAATAGTTCTTCAATGTAAGAGTCAATTCCTTCAATAGAACGAACTTCTTTAGTAAGATTATCTCTTCTTGCAATTTCTACAGATTTGTTTTCAAGATCTCTTGGTCCCATAGCAATTCTTACAGGAACTCCTTTCAATTCGTATTCTGCGAATTTCCAGCCTGGTTTGTTCTGAGTATCATTGTCGAACTTCACTGAAATACCTTTAGCTCTTAATTTAGCCTGAATATCTAATGCCACTTCACTGATCTGTGCCAATTGCTCTTCTCCTTTGAAAATAGGAACAATCACAACCTGAATTGGTGCCAGTGTAGGAGGTAATACCAATCCGAAATCGTCAGAGTGTGTCATGATTAATGCTCCCATTAAACGGGTAGATGTTCCCCAAGAGGTAGCCCATGCATGTTCTATTTTTCCTTCTTTGTTCGTGAATTTTACATCAAATGCTTTTGCGAAATTCTGTCCTAAGAAGTGAGATGTTCCTGCCTGAAGCGCTTTTCCATCCTGCATTAAAGCTTCAATACAATAGGTTTCATCAGCTCCTGCAAATCTTTCAGAAGGTGTTTTTAACCCTTGAACTACAGGAATTGCCATAAAGTTTTCTGCAAAATCAGCATATACTTTGTTCATTTTTTCAGCTTCTTCCACAGCTTCATCTTTTGTAGCATGTGCCGTGTGACCTTCCTGCCATAAGAATTCTGCCGTTCTAAGGAATAGACGGGTTCTCATTTCCCAACGTACAACGTTTGCCCATTGGTTGATAAGGATAGGTAAATCTCTGTAAGACTGAATCCAGTTTTTATAAGTATTCCAGATAATTGCTTCCGAAGTAGGACGTACAATCAGTTCTTCTTCAAGCTTTGCATCCGGGTCTACAATCAGTTTTGAAGGGTTGTCCGGGTCTGTTTTTAATCTGTAATGGGTAACTACAGCACATTCCTTTGCGAAACCTTCTGCATTTTTTTCCTCAGCCTCAAATAAACTCTTGGGCACAAAAAGCGGGAAATATGCGTTCACGTGACCTGTTTCTTTGAACTTTTTATCCATTTCATCACGCATTTTTTCCCAGATTGCATAGCCATATGGTTTGATTACCATACATCCACGCACACCTGAGTTTTCAGCTAAATCAGCTTTTACAACCAGCTCATTATACCACTTGCTGTAATCTTCGCTTCTTGAGGTTAGTTTTGCCATTATCTTTTAAAATTTTTTTAACTTTTGCACATTATTGTTATCTAAAAATAAAAATCTATTTTTGATAGATTTTTTAATCAGTATTGGTACATTTTTGGTACAGATTGCAAATATAATTTAAATTAAAAATTTTTACGTTATCATGAAAAGAAATATACATAAAAATTTACTTGGTCTGTTAAAATCTAAAGGGGTTTTGGCAGTGGCAGGTGGATTATTGCTTATGTCTTGTGGTGCTCAGATGGGAGGGTATAGCGAGACGGATGGGGTATATTATGACCCTAATAAGGATACGCTGCCCGAAGGAGTTATCATTAATGGTAGCGGAAACAGAGTAGGCGAGTATTACGACTACTATCAGGATTCTAATCTTATTCAGAATGCTGAGATCAATTCCAGAGATCAGCAAAACAGATATAACGACTGGAGCGGAACAAATACCAATTGGGGATCTGCTACAGATTCTGATTGGGGATTGTATGCCGGTTCTCAAACGAATTATTACGACAACTCATGGGGATATGGATCTCCTTGGGGCTGGTACGGTGGTTATAGCCCATATTGGGGTTGGAACCGTGGCTGGGGCTGGGGTGCTAGTATGTCCTGGGGTTGGGGCGGATCATTCGGATGGGGCTGGGGAGGCCCTATTGGCTGGGGAAGCCCATACTGGGGATACGGATATTCTCCTTACTGGGGCGGATACTATGATCCATTCTGGGGTGGATATTATGGTAACCCATATTGGGGCTATGGAGGTGGCTACTGGGGTAGTTACTACAACAGACCTTACAGAAGAAGTGGTACAGACAGAGGTTTCCGTAATACGGGTATAAACAATGCAGTGTATGGAACGAATACAGCCAGAAACAATAACGGATTCAGAAATACAAGTACAGGAGGTTTCAGAAATTCTACTTCAAATGGAGGTTTTAGAAATGGAGCAAACTCTGACGGGTTTAGAAATACCAATTCTGGTGGATTCAGAAATTCTACTTCAAATGGTGGGTTCCGTAATGGAAACTCCGGCGGATTCAGATCCGGAGACTCAGGTGGATTCCGTAATTCTACACCTCAACAAAGACCTAATTATCAACAATCACAACCAAGATACAACAATGGTGGTTTCAGATCTAATGATTCAGGAGGATTCAGATCTGGTGGTGGTTTCAATTCCGGCGGTGGCGGCGGCGGATTTAGAAGTGGCGGTTCATCAGGTGGCGGTGGCGGATTCAGATCCGGTGGTTTCAGATAATTTTCAACTTCATAAACTATTAAAAAATAATGTTAAAAAAATCTTTAGTATTAATGAGTATTTCTGCTGCATTTTTTGCGCAGGCTCAGGATATATCAGTGATTAGAAACTCTGTTGAGATTTATTCAAATTCTCCAAACATCGGTTCCGCAAAATTCAATGCAATGGCAGGATCAAACGGAGCTTTAGGAGGTGATGCCAGTTCACTATTGACGAACCCGGCAGGTTTAGGAGTAGCTATTTCGGGAGATGTTTCAGGAACTATATCTATTGTTAGTAATAAAAATACAAGTACATTAGGAGGATCTGCTGTAAAATATACAGTTAATAATACTGATCTTGGAAATGCCGGAGGTGTGATTGCAATTCCGTTATTGTCACAGACAGGATGGAAGTTTGTTAATATCGGTGTTAATTATTCCAATCAGGCACTTGAAAACTATGTAGAGACTGCAGGAAATTCTAAAATATCAGTTCCTAAGAAGCTTATCGATAAAGATGGAAACGATGTTAATGCAAATATGTCTTATCTGGGACATAATTATGACAGATATGGAAATCAGTCTAAAATGAATATTGGTGTAGGTGCCAATTATGATAACCGTTTCTATATTGGTGCAGGATTGAACTTCCACTACGCAAGTATTGATCAAAATGAGACTGCTTTGTTCGGGCTTGATGTAAATAATACAGTAGATAGCTACAGCAAACAGTTTACTCCATATTCTGAGCGTTCAAACGGATTCTCTGCGAGTTTAGGGGTTATCGGAAAGGTGAGCAATCAATTAAGATTAGGAGCTTCCATTGAAACACCTACCTGGTGGACTATCGACAGAACATTCAAAGAATATTATACGGATCAAAACGACGGATATATTTATTATCAGTTCTTTGGAGAAGACAGAACTTTCAGATCGCCAATGAAGGCTACTGTGAGTGCTGCATTCGTTCCTAATAAAAACTTTGCGTTAAATGTGGATTATACACTAGGATTAACAAAGCCGAAGTATAAAGTTTGGGGAGATGCTGAAACTGTAATAAACTCTTTCTATAACGATCTTTACAAGAACTCGTCTGAGGTAAAAGTAGGAGCAGAATATAGAATTCAAGGTTTTAGACTAAGAGGTGGTTATTCTTATGCTTCAAGCCCTTTTGATGCTTTTGCAATCAATGCATACAATAATTCTGGAGCGATTGCGAATACAAATTACAGTGATATGATTCTGGGAGCAAGAAATACAATTGGTGTGGGTATAGGATATGATTTTGGACAATTCTATCTTGATGCTGCCTATCAGAACATCAGCTCTAGCTATAAAAATCCTTTCTTGTATGCAGATTCAGGAGCAGGATATTACTCAGGTGACTTTGATGTTGAATCACCAGCTTCTGTAGTATCTGAAGTTAAAAATAATAGAAATAATTTCTTTGTTACATTAGGATGGAAATTCTAAACTTTATCTAAGAGATTATCATAAAAATAAAAAGCTCTGGATTGAAATCCAGAGCTTTTTTATGCATAAAACTTTTTTTGTTATTAATGATGATGGAAAAGATGCATAACCAGTGCAAGAGAAACTCCTAATACTACCAGCCCAATCTTTACCCAGTCAATATTATGATTTTTATTACTTTCAAAAATAATCACTGACGAAATATGAAGGAAGATACCACCTACAATCGCCAGGAAATAAGGTTGAAGGTTTGGATTAAAATAGTTTCCTAAAAGCATTCCCATAGGAGAAGCAAGGGCAAAAAGTGCTACAATCAATAGTGATGGGTAAGATGATGAACTTTTTGATTCTCCTTTTCTGTTGAACAAGAATGCTCCCAGAATAAATGAAATAGGAAGATTGTGAAATACAATTCCCAGAAGATAAGGAGATAATTCATGTTGTTCATTGGCAAGAGGAATCCCTTCAATAAAAGCATGAATAAAAAGTCCTACCATTAAAGCCATTGGTAGAATATTGTGTTCGCTATGATGGTGAAAGTGACCATGTTCAAAACCTTTGGTAAGAGCCTCCAGGATCATTTGCAGAAGAACTCCCGCAATAACGAATATTCCCAGATTGCTTCCTGCTGAAGAAGTATAGACTTCAGGAAAAACTTCATTCAGACATATTGTAATCAGGAAGCCGGCACTTAAAATTAATAAGTTTTTAGCCAGTTTTTCCTTTTTACCAAAGTGTTTTCCCAGAAACACACCGGAAATCACACTTAGAATCAGTAAAAGTACTGTTATCATTATTTTTTCTTAAATAAATTGATACAACGTGGGGAGCTTTCTTTATTAAATTCGTTCAGCTGATAATCTCCCCAGATTTTTATTCTCTCGAAACCACATTCTGAAGCATAATTATGAATGGCTTCTAATGTATGAAGCTTTACTTTTTCAAAGAAATGAAAAGATTTTCCCTCTGTTTCAAAGCGGATATCTTTAATAACATGTCTTCCTTCAATCTTTTTCAGGATTTTAAAATCAATGTCATCACGGGTAATAATCGTTTCAGGAACCAGTGTATTTCTTACATATTCTTCATTCAGATAATCCAGAACAAAGTATCCTTCTGGCTTCAATGCATTGTAAACAGATTGAAATACCTTTTTATCATCATTCTCATTATCAAAATATCCAAAACTTGTAAACAGATTGAAAACAGCGTCCATAGGATCTGCATCAATTGAGTTTCGCATATCATGAACCTCAAAAATCAAAGTTTGATTTTCATATTGTTTATCAGACTCAATACTTTGTCTTGAAAGATCCAGTCCCAAAACATCATATCCTAATTTATTAAGGAAAACGGAGTGTCTTCCCTTTCCACAGGCAAGATCAATGATCTTGGATTGAGGCGGTAACTGTAAGTCCGCAGTAAGTTTTGTGATGAAGTTTTCAGCTTCAGTATAGTCTCTGTTGCTATAAAGCAAATGATAATAAGGGGTATCAAACCAAGATTCAAACCATTCCATAACGCAAAAATAGTTAAATTTGTGGTCTTAAAAGCAAAGTATTTTATAACATTGAAAGATTGAAAAATTCGATTGAGTGAGAAATTGAGTGGTTAATTTTTTGATTGTTAATGCTTTAAATCTTTTAATTCAAAATTATGGACATAGAAAATCTACAAATACAGATAAAAACATTCTTCGGACTGGAACAGATTCTTGCAGAAGAAATCAAAAAATTAGGAGGAAGAAAGGTAGAAATTAAAAACAGAGCAGTAAACTGTGAAGGAGATCTTGGTTTTCTTTATAAGATTAATTACTCTGCGAGAACAGCATTGAAGATTTTGGTGCCGATTCATCAGTTTAAGGCTTTTAATCAGCATCAGTTCTATGACAGATTATTTAAATTTGAATGGGATGAATTTATGGATGTTGACCAGTCATTTTCTATTGATGCAACAGTAAATTCTGAAACTTTCAAACATTCTCAGTTTGTAACGCTGAAAATGAAGGATGCAATTGTAGATTATTTTCAGGAAAAATATAAAAGACGTCCGAATGTAGAAACCAGAAATCCGGATATTAAGTTTCACCTCCATATTGACAGAGAATTGGTCATGATTTCTATGGATTCTTCCGGAGATGCTTTATTTAAGAGAGGATACAGAAGAGAACAGGGTGAAGCTCCGATTAATGAAGTACTGGCAAGTGGAATGCTACAGCTTGCAGGATGGGACGGGAAAGGAAATTTCCTTGATCCGATGTGTGGTTCCGGAACATTGCTGATTGAAGCGGCAATGATTGCTATGGATCTTCCGGCACAGATTTTCAGAAAAAGATTTGGGTTCCAGAACTGGAAAAACTATGATGCTGATTTATTCTCAAAAATTAAAGAGTTCAGAATTAACAGGGTAAGAGAATTCAATGGGAAAATTGTAGGATATGACATTGATGCAAGAATGCTGAATGCTGCAAGAATGAATGTAGAAGCTGCAGAAATGGAAGATGTTATTGAAATTAGAAAGCAGAATTTCTTTGATTCAAAAAAGGATCTTTTCCCTTTATTAATGGTATTCAATCCGCCATATGATGAGAGAATTTCCATTAATGATGATGACTTCTATAAAAAGATAGGGGATACGTTTAAAACAAATTATCCTAACACCCTTGCATGGTTGATTTCATCTGACCTTGAGGCGGTGAAAAAGATCGGTCTGCGTCCTTCAAGAAAAATCAAACTTTTCAATGGAAAACTGGAAACCAGATTTTTACAATACGAAATGTACGAGGGAACGAAAAAGATTCATAAATTAGAGGATAAATCATAAAATATAATTCTAAATTATGTCTTGGAATATCTTAGAAGTTGTAGGTAGTATAGTGGATGTAATCTCTAATACCAGTAGTGGCTCAACGAGGATTTCCAGTGCCAGTAAGAAAGATAAGAAAAAAGATAAATATTTTACTGAGAAAGTCAGCGCAAGATTCATTCTTGCTGCTGCTGTTCTCTTTTTTATCGTTTTTTATAAACCATTGCCAGTAGGAGATCAAACAACAGCTTTAATTGTGTCTTCATTAATAGGAATAGCCCTCTCAGCTTTACTGTTTTTTCTTCTGAATCTTATGGAGCTTTACTATTTCAAAAGTATTTTCAAACTGCTTCTTTTCAGTTGTTCTGTTATTGCTTTTTTTATAGCTTTGGTGATGTGTGTCTATTATAAGTCTGGAATATTTATTTAATATTATAAAAATTAATTCTTCCAATAAGCTGTTAAACTGTTTGTGGTTTCCTTCACGAATAAGTAATTTTGAAAAATTTTCAATTTGAAACCTAGTATTTCCATTGTTGTTGCTATCTATAACCGAAAAGATGAACTTTTTGAGTTACTGAATTCTCTTACTCAGCAGACTGATAAAGAGTTTGAAATCATTATTGTTGATGATGGTTCCTTGATCGATCTGAAACCTACAATCCAGAATTTTGATGAAATGCTTGATATTAAGTATTTCAAGAAAGATAATTCAGGACCTGGGCTTACGAGAAATTATGGGGCAAAAAGAGCAGCAAATGAATGGTTGGTTTTTGTGGATAGCGATGTGATCGTTGAAAAAGATTATATCGAAAACATTAAAAAAGATATTCAGACGATTCCTTGTGACGCATTTGGAGGCGCAGATAAGGCGCATAAAGGATTTAATCTGATGCAGAAAGCGATTTCATATTCTATGACTTCTGTTTTTACAACGGGAGGAATCAGGGGCAGTAAGAAAGCTGTTTCCAAATTTCAGCCGAGAAGTTTCAATATGGGAGTGAAAAAATCAGTCTTTGAGAAAGTAGGTGGATTTTCAGAAATGAGAATAGGAGAGGATCCGGATTTGTCTATGACTCTTTGGGAAAACGGATTTACAACAGCTTTTTTTGATGATATTGCAGTTTATCATAAGCGTAGAGTAGATTTTGGAAAATTTTCTAAGCAGGTTTATCAGTTCGGTTGTGCAAGACCGATTCTTAATCAGAGACATCCGAATTATGTGAAGATTTCCTTTGCTTTTCCAACATTGTTTATGTTGGGGTATATCATGGGATTTATTGAGTATTTCCTTTTGGGAAGAGGAATTATACTTGCCTTTTATGGTTTGTATACTTTTTTAGTGCTATTTCATGCTCTTTTATTAACTAAGAATATCAGTATTGCAGGAATGGCGGTCATTTCTACCTATATTCAGATGTTTTCTTACGGATATGGGTTCCTGAAATCATGGATTCTTTTGAATGTGTTTAAGATGAAGCCCGAGGAAGCTTTTCCACATCATTATTACAAGAAATAATAGCTAATCTATGTTTCTATGTGGTTGAATAATTTTTTCCCGCGCAGATTCTCCAGATTTTTGTAGCGCATTACATGTAATATTTACGCTAAAGCTGATGGATTTTTGTTCATTATTGTAAATGGGCTAAAGCCGATTTCTCTTGAATTTATTGATATAGTTCAGCATTCATATATAATAAAAAATAAAGAGGGCTGTTTCCTTGGAAACAGCCCTCTTTTGTACAATAAAATTTAGGATATAGAAAGGTTTTCATGGCTAAGAACACCTACTTTTAGCATGCATTCTTTCATTTTATGATAGGTTCTTTTAATATCGTGATCCAAACCGATAGAGAATCTGATTAAACCATCAGAAATCCCGATTGAAGCACGTTCTTCTTCCGGAATTTCAGAAGAAGTGGATTTTCCAGAACAAGAGAACAGGGTTTTGTAGAAACCAAGACTTACGGCAAGGTAACCCAGGTTTTCTGTCTGCATCAGCTCCATCAGCTCATTAGCTTTTTCTGTGGTTCCGGCATCTAAGGTCAGTAGTCCGCCGAATCCGTATTCCTCATCGATCATGCCTTTCATTAGCTCATGATTCTTATGAGAAGGTAATCCTGGATAAGAAACTTTTAGTCCGTCCTGTTCGAATCTTTCAGCCAGATACATGGCATTATGACTGTGTTGTTTTATTCTGATATGAAGCGTTCTCAGGTTTTTAAGAATGCTTGATGCTCTCAAACTGTCCATTGTAGGACCAAGAAGCATGCATGCACCTGAATTTACATTTTTAGTATCATCTATAAATGCCTGTGTTCCGCAATATACACCACCTACAGTATCACTGCTTCCGTTGATGAATTTTGTTAAACTATGAATAACGACATCAGCACCGAATAATTGTGGTGAAATGGAAAGAGGAGAGAAAGTATTGTCAACAATTAATTTTAAATTGTGCTTTTTACAGATTTCTGAAAGCTTTCTAAGATCTGCTACTTCTAACAAAGGGTTGCTGACACTCTCACAATAGATCACTTTTGTATTTGGAGTGATCGCATTTTCAATAGATTCAAAATTATTGATGTCTACGAAAGTAGTTCCTACATTAAATTGTGGTAAGAAGTTTTTAAGGAAAGCGTAGGTTCCACCATAGATGGTTCTGCTTGAAATGATATGGTCTCCGCTTTTGCAAACCTGCATAAGAACAGATGTGATCGCTCCCATTCCGGAAGCTGTAACATTTGCCGATTCTGTATTCTCCATTTTGGCAAGTGCCTGTGCCAGATAAAGGTTCATCGGTGATGAATGTCTGGAATATAAATAACATCCTTCTGCATTTCCTTCAAAAGTATCAAACATGGTTTTTGCTGAAAGAAATGTATAGGTAGAACTGTCGGAAATAGAAGGGTTTACTCCTCCGAATTCACCAAAATACTGAAGATCCTGGATCTCGTTGGCTGCATTAAAATTTTCCATAAGTATTGTTTTTATTTTACAATCCTAATTTGCGTTATTTTCATAATTATTACAATATAAAATTGAATTTATAGAATATAAAACTGTAAAATATTGTTTATTTAGAAAATATAATTGTTATCTTCGGAAATATTAAAAATCAACCAAAAAATTATCTATGGAACTTGACGAAATTGATAAGAAACTGTTGTTGTTTTTGCAAGAAGACTGTAAACAAACCACCAAAGAGCTGTCTGGTAAGCTGGGATTATCAGTTACTGCTGTTTATGAACGGGTAAAGAAGTTGGAAAACTCGGGCGTGATCTCAAGATATGTTGCGTTGTTAGACAAACGAAAGGTAAAACTTGATTTTATAGTATTGTGCCATGTAAAATTAACACAGCATAAGAAAGAATTTGTTCTTCAATTTGAGAAAGAGGTGATGAATCTCCAGGAGGTTACGGAATGTTTTCACATAAGTGGTGATTATGACTATATCCTTAAAATAGGCGTGAGAGATATTGAAGACTACAGGAACTTTATGCTGACGAAACTTACGACGCTGCAACACATCGCAAGTACGCACAGCTCATTTATGATTTCCGAAGTAAAAAATACGACGGCAATTGTTTTATAAAATTAAAAAGTCAGAGAACAGTATAGTTTATAATTTACACCAGAACTCCATTTTTAGAAGCAATAGGATCTGGTAAATCTGTTTCTCCGGTCATTTGAAGAAGATCAATTTCAATGGTTCGGCAGATGGAAAGCATTGGAACGTCAAACATTAACCCAGCAAAAGGGTTTTCTGAGTAATCACCCACAAGCTCCATAATGATGTAAATCCAACCGATGATGATACAGAAAGGAATGGATGTCCAGATTCCCCAATCTCCAAGCTTTGCAAATTCATTAACTAATCCTAATGGAAGTAATGTGATGAACAGGATGTTGAAGACAAATGCTGTACTGGCAAACTGTCTTGGAGAAGGAAATTTTTTGATTCTTTCTGCTTGCCCCTGAAAACCATAGAACTCATTCAGCGTGTTTTGAAGCTGAGTTTGATTGAAGTCTGTGATGGCATTCATGTTTTTCAGTTCATTGATATCTTTTGCCTGTTGAGAAATCAGATACGTAGCAAAGTTTTTATATTCATTTTTCAGCTCATATTCTTCCTCTGAGAGATATTTGTGTAAGAAAATAGGAGCTCTTCCATAATCAGGGAATCCTGCTTTGATCAATCTGTTTCTTCTGAGATTGATATTTCCGAATTTATTATTTTCACTGCTGATGTGTTCCCATTCTGTAGGAACCAAAAGTTGTTCACGGAAAGTGTAAAGCCACGCAATATGACGGTAAATGATCTTTTTTTTGCGATCTTCTAGATCAAATGTACCTATTTCTTCATTTTTTGTGTCAAAAGCCTGAACCATTGAAGCAAAGGAACGGCTTGAATTTACGATTCCACCCCAGATTTTTCTCGCTTCCCAAAGTCTGTCGTAAGCCTGGTTATTTTTAAAACCAACAAGGAATGCTTCAGCAGTACCGATCAATGCAACCGGAACCCACGGAATTGTCATCCAGTGCCAATTAAAGAAATAAAATAGAACGGCAATCAGAGTACACCATATAGAAATTAGTATAAGGTGTGTTCCTGATAAATTAAGAACTTGTTTATAGTTGACGTACTTTGTAGTGATCATAGGGAACGTAAAATTTGGAGTGCATACAAACAAAATAGATACCAAAACCGGGCTATCTGTTCTGTTTATTAAAATTAATAAAAAAACCTCTAAAAAATTAGAGGTTTTGTATAATTAATATGCGAACATTTCTTCGATCTTTTTGCTGAGCTTTTCAGCGTTTGGAAGCATTTCTTTTTCCAGTACCAGATTAATAGGAACAGCCGGAGTATCTAAAGATCCCATTGCTTCTACCGGAGCATCCAGATATTGGAAGCAGTTTTTGGAAATTCTGTGAGCAAATGCTTCAGCAAAAGAGTTGTTAAGCTGCTCCTCTGTCAGAACGATACATTTACCGTGAGCTTTTACTCTTTCAAAAACCAATTCTTCATCTAAAGGAATTAAAGTTCTTAAATCAATAACTTCAACTCTTCCATTGAAATTTTTTGCAGCTTCTTTAGCCCAGTAAACTCCCATTCCGTAAGTGACGATCAATAAAGTTCTACCTTTTTCGGTCTCATTTTTATCAGCTTCAATTATTACTTTACCTTTTCCAAACGGTAAAATATAGTCTTCTGCCGGTTCTATAGTCTTAGCATCTTCGGTTCCCGGAACTTTGCTCCAATATAATCCTTTATGTTCTAACATTACTACAGGGTTCGGATCGTAATAAGCCGCTTTTAATAGTCCCTTGAAATCGGCAGCATTACTTGGATAAGCGATTTTAATTCCTTTGATATTGGCTAAAATACTTTCCACACTACCACTGTGGTAAGGACCACCTCCTCCGTAGGCTCCAATTGGAACACGGATGATATTGCTTACAGGAAATTTTCCTTGACTTAAATAACTGGATTTTGAAATTTCGGTGATCAATTGGTTGATTCCCGGGTAAATATAGTCTGCAAACTGTACTTCAACGATCGGTTTTAATCCTACGGCACTCATTCCCGCTGTAGAACCGATGATATAAGCCTCCTGAATTGCCGTATTGAAAACTCTTTTACTTCCGAATTTTTTTCCTAGTGTTACAGTCTCACGGAAAACACCACCGATTCTTTCACCTACATCCTGTCCGTAAAGAAGTGCTTCCGGATGTTTCCACATCAATTCCTGTATCGCATGGATGGCAGCATCTACCATTACAATTTTTTCCCCGTTGGCAGGTTCTCTTGTGCCTGTTTCCTCAGTAATCGGAGTAGGAGCAAAAATGTGCTGCATTACTGTTTCAGGCTTCGGATCTTCAGCGTTTTTAGCTCTTTCAAAAGCTTCTTCAGCATCAAGGCGTGCTCTTTTTGTGATTTGTTTTAAAAGATCTTCGTCGACACCCGCTTCAAGCAATTGTTTTCTAAGGATTTCTCCCGGATCTTTAGCTCTATGTTTTGTTAAATCTTCTTCGTCTCTATAGAATTCTCTTCTTACTCCTGAAGTATGGTGCCCGATTAATACTGTTTTTGCACAAACAACTAAAGGTTTTCTCTCAGTTCTTACAAAGTCAACGGCTTTTTTCATAGCCTCAAAACTTTCAGCAAAGTCAGTTCCGTCCACTCTCATCCTGCTTAATCCTGAAAATCCAGCTACGAAATCATAAGCATCACAAGTTCTGGCTTCTTCTTTGGTTACGGAAATTCCCCATTCATTGTCTTGTACAAGAAAGATAATAGGTAATTGATGTAGGGCTGCAAATTGTAAAGCTTCACTTACTTCACCTTCGGTCACGGAATTATCTCCAAGGCTACAAACTACTACAGGATTGTTTTCAAAATTCTGAAGTTCAAAATCCTGAATATACTTTATACCCTGAGCTACTCCTGTTGTAGGAATAGTCTGCATCCCTGTAGCGGAGCTCTGGTGGATGATCTTTGGCTTGTTTTCGTCCCTGCTTGAAGGGTGTGAATAATAAGATCTACCTCCGGAAAAAGGATCGTCAGCTTTAGCCAATAATTGAAGCATCAGTTGGTACGGTTCAAAGCCGATTCCTAAAAGGATGCTTTCATCTCTGTAATAAGGAGATACCCAGTCTTCTTTTTTTAACTGGTAGGCGGTTGCTAATTGGATGGCTTCGTGGCCTCTTGAAGTACTGTGAACGTATTTACAGATATTTCTGTTTTCTTCGTAAATGTCGGCCATTGCTTTAGCCAGCATCATATGATTGTACGCTTTAAGTAAAATATCCTGAGAAACTTTTTCGTGAAGTGTATTTTCCATAGGAGACAAATATACATAAAAAAACAAAATACTAACAACTGTTAGTATTTTGTAATAAAATTATGGTTTTATGATTATTCTTTAATGACTTTTTTAGTGATCATGTCTTTGTCTGTTTTTATTTCGATGATATAAATTCCTTTTGTATATGTCGATAAATCAATTATTTCCTTTTCGCTATTGATTGTTCCGCTTTGTAGTTTTTTGCCGGACATATCATAAATAATAAATGCTGATTTTTTAGGAGCTTTTAGAATGTTTGTGACATCTTTTGTAACGGAGGGTGAAATGATAAGGTTACTTAAAGCCCCCGGTTTATATTTCTTTTTTGATTAAATAAGATCTAATTCGAAATTTTTTTGAACTATATAAAAAAAGGATACTGAATTCTCAGTATCCTTTTTTTAGTGTTAATGATTAAAAAAATTATTCTTTAATCACTTTTTTAGTTACTACATCTTTATCGGTTTTTACTTCAATGATGTAAATTCCTTTTGTGTAAGCTGATAAGTCAACAGATTCTTTGTCACTATTGATGTTTCCGCTTTGTAATTTTTTACCTGAAAGGTCATAAATTGTGAATGTAGATTTTTTAGGAGCATTTAAGATATTAGTTACATCTTTAGTAATAGAAGGTGCAATAGCAAGCTCGCTTAAAGCTCTGCTGCCTTCTTTAGTTCCTAATGAACCTGCAGTATGACCTGTTACAATGATTGAGTAGTTTTGAGGAGTTGCCACACCTGGAGTAGCGTTGTTTACCAATGTTCCTTTGTGGAAGATTTCAATCTTGTAGTCTCTTCCCGTTACAGGAGCATCAATAATTACTTGTTCTA
Source organism: Chryseobacterium artocarpi (assembly GCF_001684975.1). Classification (GTDB taxonomy): domain Bacteria; phylum Bacteroidota; class Bacteroidia; order Flavobacteriales; family Weeksellaceae; genus Chryseobacterium; species Chryseobacterium artocarpi. The sequence continues at coordinate 287,868 of NZ_MAYH01000012.1, forward strand.
CATTGTCAACATTGTTATCACCTTTAATTGCTGGAGCTGTTGGATTAATAGGATTAAGCTTCCATGGCATGTATACTGTATTTGTAGTGGTGTCAGTAATTCTTAAATCTAGGTCATTTATAAGTCTAGAACTTCTGTTATTGTACGCAGATTCCCAACTGATATTTTGAGGAAGTTTAAATTCTGGGTCAATCCAGGAAATCGTTACTTTAAGAGGTTCACTTCCTGAAGCTTTTACGATTTTGGTATTTGTACTTCCGTTATTTAAAGTCTCTTCATTGAAAATTACAGTATTATTAGACTTTCCAACTAAAAGTTCAGCACCTTTTTTCGCGTTGATGTATCCCCAGCCATACCATGCATCAGGACCTACAGTTCCTGCTTCAGATGCTGAATGTACTGTCAATGTTTTAGCTGTAGCAGCGTTCATATCTGCATTATTAAACATTGATTTGTATATCTGCATCCAAAGTCCGATAATCCCTGTTACCTGTGGTGCAGACATTGAAGTTCCGCTGTTGATTTGCCAAGCAACGCTTCCTGTAGTGTTTTGAGCAGTTGATGCCATCCATATATCTGATCCTGGAGCTGCAATATCAGGTTTAATACCTCCGTCATCTCTAGGTCCGGCACTACTATAATCAGCTTTTACAACATCTGTTGAAGCGGTATATCTAAAATTATTTGTAGTGATAACTTCTGTAGCAGCTACGACAATAATGTTTTTAGCTAGAGAACCAGGTCCTATACAGTCTCCACCATTACCACAGTTTGTTGCTGGCAGGGTATCTGCTGCTGTAAATAAAGTAAGATCTCCATTTTCGTTTGTGTAATACTTAGGTGCTGCTGATGCACCTGGTAAGGCAGGTCCCATACCAAAATAATTACCTGCAGATTTTACAATAACATTTGTAGGGTTGGTATATACAATGTTATCATAGTTTTGATCATTAGTAAAATAGGTGCCTTGCAGATCAAAAGTAGCATAAGGTTCAGTAGCGGTAGCAGGATAGTAATCACCATTCCAAACCAGAGCGGTTGCGTCGGAAACAGTTGCAATATCCCATCCAGCATTATTTCCATAGGAGTGGTTAGAGATTTTTGGCTGAGCTATGACAATTTTTTGAAATACATTACTAGTGGCTGTATTACCAGGTAGGATCGTTGTAGCAAATCTATAAGAATTCATTGTTGAATTTAATGCTATTCCCATTGCATTTCCGTGGGTTTCTGTCCCATCAGGTGCTGTTGCAGTTAGTGGAGATGATTTTGCACCTACAATACTAGCAACACCAGTAGCATGTGCACTGTATGGATTTGTATCAGCTTCTTTGTTAGTAATTCTGCCAGCTGTATTACTAAATGCAGGGTGTGCGGCATAAATTCTTCCTCCATCAAATATGGTATAAAGTATTCCTTCTCCATTGAAAGATCCTGCTAATCCAGCAACCCCCCCCGCTGTAGTTAAAGCATCTACATTATTGTTCAAAATTTGACTTTGATCATCTGCCTGGTAGAAATAAGGCTTGTTACGGAAAAATCCTGCTAGGTTAGCTTTTTCTTCTTCAATTTTTTTCTGAATGTCAGCTGACTTTGCAGTGTTTCCATACTTTTTTGCAACATAAGAGTCAAACTTAGCGCTATTCTCTTTGTTTTGTCTTTCAAACTCTCTTTTTAATCCTTCATTGTTTTGCGCACTTAGCATTGAAATAGCTAAAGTGCCGACCAAAAGTAAATGTTTCTTCATAATGGTTGGTAAAATATTAAAAAATTGTAATTGTTCAAATATATGTTAAAATTATTTAATTAGCGTTATTTTTATTAAATAATTATTGTTTTAAGTTGAGTGTTGTGTGGTTGTTTAATGTTTTGTTTTGTATTTTTTGTATTTTTTTTGTGTTAATTTTATTTTTAAATATGTAAAATATTAATCATTCTTTGTATTGTGGTTTTACATTAGTTATTGGAAAAAATGAAGTAACTTTACATTCTCTTTTTTATAAAAGTTAGAAAATTATATGTATTTAATTTTTGACACAGAAACAACCGGCTTACCAAAAAATTTCAACGCCCCGCTTTCAGATTCTGATAACTGGCCAAGAATGGTGCAGATTGCATGGCAGGTGCATGATGATGATGGTAATTTAATTGAGAATCAAGACTATATAATAAAGCCTGAAGGGTATGATATTCCCTTTAATGCGGCAAGGATTCATGGGATTACGACAAAGATAGCGAATGAAGAAGGTCGTGATCTTCAGGAGATTTTAGAAGAATTTTCTAAAGTTCTTGATAAGGTAAGAGTGGTTTCAGGACACAATGTAGAATTTGATTACAATATTGTAGGAGCCGAATTCTACAGAAAAAATATAAAGGATAATTTACAGGAAAAACCTAAGGCTGATACCATGATCTTAGGAACAGACTTCTGTCAATTAGGAGGTGGTAGAGGAGGAAGATTCAAGCCGCCAAAGCTTGAAGAACTTTACGAAAAATTATACGGAAATAAATTTGATGAAGCCCATAATGCTGCAGCCGATGTAAATGCAACGGCGAGAGCTTTCTTTGAAATGGTGAGAATAGGAGTGGTTCCTGCTGATGTACTGAAGATTTCAGAAGATCAGTTAAGCTATTTTAGAAGCCTTTATCCAGATCCTATAAAGCCTTTTAATATTGTTATCAGAAGGCAGGTTGCGGATTTTCATAATAAGAAAAAGCAACAGGATTTTGGAAGTATTGATGAGATTGATCTGGGTAAATACTTCAATTTTAACAACCATAGTGTTTTTTCTACTTTGATGGCAACATCAAGCATTAATGACCTGATTAAAAAAGCTTCTGAGGAAAATTTTCCCGCTGTCGGAATGGTGGATCTGGGAAATATGATGGGAGCTTTTAAGTTTGTATCTGCAATAGAAGGAGCGAATGGAGATCGTGCGAAAAAACATAAAGAATATTTAGCTAAAAAACAGGAAGCAGAAGAAAACGGAACTGAATTCAATGAACCAGAACCCGTTTCTGAACCTTTGATCCCTGTTGTTGGCTGTGAATTTTATATCTCAGATCGTTACGAGCAAAAGCAGTTTACCAAGGATGATCCGGATAGAAGAACTCAGGTTGTGCTCTTGGCAAAGGATTTTAACGGCTATAAAAACTTGGCAAAACTCTCTAGTATAGGTTTCCTTAAAGGTTTTTACTTTGGAGTTCCAAGGATAAGCCGTGAACTGATTGCTGAATATAAAGAAGGGCTTATTGCCCTGACATCAGGGATTCTTGGAGATATTCCGGATGCGGTTCTTAATACCGGGGAACAAAAAGGAGAGGAGCTTTTCAAATGGTGGAAAGATACTTTTGAGGATGATTTCTATGTACAGCTTCAAAACCACAAACTTCCTGAAGAAGAGCATTTAAATGAAGTTTTACTATATTTTGCTGATAAGTATAATGTTAAAATATTAGCTCAGAACGAAACCTTTTATACCAATAAAGACGACTCGAATATTCAGGATATTGTAAGTTGTATTAAAGACGGTGAAAAACTGTCGACTCCTGTAGGAAAGGGATTTGGTAAGAGACGAGGACTTTCAACCGGAGAATATTATATTAAAAATTCTGATGAAATAAAAGAAGCATTTTTGGCGTATCCTGATGCTTTTGAGGCTTATGAAGAATTCTTTGCAAAGTTTAAACCTTATACATTAAAAAGAGATGTACTTCTTCCGAAGTTTGATATTCCTGAAGAGTTTATTCATGCAGAAGATGAGGTAGACGGAGGAAAACGTGGGGAGATGGCTTATCTTACCTACCTTACCTATGAAGGAGCAAAGAAAAGATATGGTATTGATGGAATTACAGATGAAATTAAAGAACGTCTTGATTTCGAGCTTGAAGTAATCGCCAATACCGGATATCCAGGGTACTTCCTTATTGTACAGGATTTCTGTAATGAAGCCCGTAATATGGGTGTTTGGGTAGGTCCTGGAAGGGGATCTGCTGCTGGATCTGCAGTGGCTTATTGTATTGGAATTACCAATGTAGACCCTATTAAATATGATCTCCTTTTTGAGAGATTTCTGAATCCGGAAAGGGTTTCGATGCCCGATATTGATATTGACTTTGATGACGAAGGAAGAGATAAAATCATCAAATGGGTAGTAGAGAAATATGGAAAAACTCAGGTGGCACAGATTATTACTTATTCGGTGTTGGGTGGGAAATCTGCCATTAAAGATGCCGGAAGAGTATTGGATGTTCCTATTCCTGATACTAATAATATTGCCAAGCTGATTCCTCCAAGTCCGGGGATGAATATTGCAAAAGCTTTAGCTAAATACGACAAATTAAAACCGGAAGAACAGATGCTCGTTGATGAAATGAGATATGTTCTTGAAAGTCCTGATGATGCTCGTCACGGAGTACTTGCGAGTGCAAAAAAGATGGAAGGCTGTATCAGAAATACCGGAATTCATGCCTGTGGTGTTATCATTACCCCAGAAGATGTAAGTAATCTTGTTCCGGTAACAATCGCTGCAAAAGATGCTGATATTTTAGTATCACAGTTTGATAACTCAGTGGCGGAAAGTGCTGGTCTTCTAAAAATGGACTTTCTTGGGCTTAGGACTTTGACCATTATTAAAGATGCATTGAAACTTGTAAAGGCAAGATATGATATAGACATTGATCCGGACCTTATTCCACTGGATGATACCAAAACTTATCAGCTGTTTAAAGAAGGACGAACTGTCGGGATCTTCCAGTATGAAAGTCCCGGGATGCAAAAATATATGAGGGAGCTGAAGCCTACGGTTTTTGCTGACCTTATTGCCATGAACGCATTGTATAGACCTGGTCCTATTAAATATATTCCAAACTTTATTAATAGAAAGCACGGAATTGAAGAAATCGTTTACGACTTACCTGAAACTGAGGAATACTTAAAGGAAACTTACGGAATTACCGTATATCAGGAGCAGGTAATGCTTTTATCACAAAAGCTGGCAAACTTTACCAAAGGTGAAGCTGATACCTTGAGAAAGGCAATGGGTAAGAAGCAAATCGACGTTCTTAATAAAATGTACCCTAAATTCATTGAAGGCGGAAGAAAAAACAACCTGAATGAGGAAAGGCTGGAAAAAATCTGGAATGACTGGAAAGCCTTTGCGGAATATGCCTTCAATAAGTCTCACTCAACGTGTTATGCTTTCATTGCTTATCAGACAGCTTATTTAAAAGCAAATTACCCTGCCGAATATATGGCGAGTGTAATGAGTAACAACATTAACAATACAGATTCAATTACCATGTTCATGGAAGATTGTAAAAGTATGGGAGTGGATGTTTTAGGACCGGATGTAAATGAATCTCAATACAAATTCTCTGTAAACGAAAAAGGACAGATCCGTTTTGGTTTAGGAGCGATTAAAGGAATTGGTGAAGGACCAAGTGAGGCTATTACAAGAGAAAGAGCAAATGGAAGATTTAAAAATATTTACGATTTTTTTGAAAGGATTTTACCATCTCAGATGAACAAAAGAGTCGCAGAAAGTTTAGTGCTTGCGGGAGCTTTTGATGAATTGGATGCTTTCCACAGAGGTCAGTACTTTGATATTGATATGGCGGGAAGAACAAATCTTGAAAGACTGATCAGATATGGGCAGAGTTTCCAGGAAAGTAAAAATGAGATGGAACATTCTTTATTTGCAGATTTTGCTGACGAAGTTCAGATTGAGCAGCCGAAATTACCTCCTTGCCCTGAATGGCCAAACATGCATAAGCTTAATAAAGAAAAAGAAATCATCGGATTCTATTTATCAGCCCATCCACTTGATGAATTTAAATATCAGTTCCAGTTTATGCAGGGAAGACTTTCTAAGAAGAATGTATTAGAGAAAGAGGAGGAAGAAAAAACAGTCACGGATGAAGCTCCTGTTCTGGAACAGGATTCCCAGGATGAAACTACTGATATTACAGAGATTGTTTCTGATGATATTGTTGCAGGAGAAGAAGAAGTGATTGAAGAAACTACAAAAAAAGCTGAGCCAAAAGGTACTTTCGGATTTTTGAACCTGGATGAGGTAGATGCTTATAAAGAGCAGGCTTTTGCCAATAAGCCGGACGAATTATTTGAAGAAAAAAAGAAAGACTGGAAAACACTTCAGAAAGAAAGAGAAAATGGCGGCGGTGGGAAAGAATACACTGTGGCGGGTCTGATTACGGAATATAGAGTTCAGGATGGTTTCAGAAGTGGTGAGAAAGTCGCTTTTGTTACGTTGGAAGACTATTCAGGTTCTTATTCTTTCAGATTGGGAGACAGAGATTATATGAGGCTGAAGGAAAAGCTGGAAGTGCAAAGGTTTGTCATTTTCAAAATCAAATTTGCACAAGTAAAAGACGGACGAGTTTTTGTGAATGTGAATGATGTGATTGAACTTCAGGAGGCATTTGAAAGATTTGCAAAAAGCATTTCTCTTGTCATGGATGTGATGGATGTAAGACCTGAGGATCTGGATTTCTTCAGAACTGTTCTTGATCGAAATAAAGGGAATCAGAAATTGAAATTCTTTATTAAAAACATTGAAGATGACTCTCATATTGAAGTACAGTCTATGAAACATTCGGTTGACTTGAATGGTGATTTAATTAAGGAAATTCAGTTGCTCAATAAGTATGAATTCTATTTAAATTAAAAAATAAAATATATACATTTTAAAAAGTGGCAGTTTGTCACTTTTTTTTGTTTAGTTTTTTGAATAGGTAGGGTTTTGTTTTTAATTGTAATGTATTGTTTGTTAGTATTTTGTGTTAGCTTGTTTTTGTTTTGTTTAAAATGTTTTAAATTTAAATATATGTTTAATTTTATTTAAAAATAATTTAATTTTTCAATATTTTAATTAATAAATTTTAATAATTTATGATATTGTATTAAATATTTTATACTTTTATCGCCCTAACTATTATTATTACTATTTATGAAAAAAATTCTACTGATGTGTTTGATGTCCCTCGGAGTAGGAGCTTCGGCACAAATTCAGGTCAATGACGGCTTTGAGGGTAGTAGTGCACTTCCTTTAGGATGGAGCTATTCTGCATTACCTTCTTCTGCTTCGCAAAACGCTTCCATCGGAATGTGGACAAATGGTACAGCGTGTACCGGGAGCAATATGGTATACAGAAATATCTACTCCGGTGTTACGGCTCAAAATGTCATTTATTCTACAACTCATTCCAATGGTTTGGCTCTTGATTACTCTTTTCAGTATGCTGCAAAAGGGTTTGGGACGTCCGGAGCTATTAAGGGAGGAGTTTCAGCAGAGTATTCGATTGATGGCGGAACAACCTGGGTGCCATTAATGACTCCTGTGGTTCTTAATAATCCAAATTCATCTCCGGTTCCATGTGCCACTGTTTCAGGGACACTTCCCGCAGGAGCTGTTCCGGCTGGAGCTAATTTTAAATTTAAACTTACTGGAAGTTATACGTCCCCGGCAGATTTTTATATAGGTTTTGATGAGGTGGAATTAAATCAGCCTGTTGTAGATGTTCCAGGTTGTACAACATTGACGGCTCCAGCAAATGCTGCTACCGGTGCTTCCAGAACACCGGTGCTTAAATGGAATGCTGCGGCAGGAGCATCTTCATATAATATTAACGTAGGAACTACACCTGGTGGAAATGATGTAATTAATAACCTGAATGTCGGAAATATTCTTACTTACACAATTCCTACGGCAAATCCTTTGAATTATTCAACGACTTATTATGTGAAAATTATTCCTACAAATAGCTTTGGAAATGCTACGGCATGTACAGAAACCAGTTTTACTACATTAGCTATAGGTTGTCCTAGTGTTTCTTTACCTGAAAGCAATGCCACCAATATAGGAGTTACTCCGACTATAAGCTGGACTGCCGTTTCAGGTGCTACAGGATATCGATTGACGGTAGGAACTACTGCTGGTGGTACTGAGGTTCTTAATAACGTCGACTTAGGTAATGTATTGACATATACTTTCCCTTCGAATTTAAATTATAATACAACTTATCATTATACGGTAAATTCATATCAAGGATCGAATAGTACTTCTGCATCATGTACGGTGAGAAAATTTAAAACAAAATATGCCCCACCAGCTAATGATGATTGTGCGAATGCTATTCCTTTAGGAGTAAATTCCGATATGAGCAGCTGTACGATTAAAGGAACAGGAAATACACTTGGAGGGACGCTCTCTTTAGAAGCGCCAACGTGTTCAGGGTTTAGTGATGCAGATGATGATGTATGGTATAGTTTTGTGGCTACCGGAGCAGCGCATACGGTTACTTTATCTAATATAGTATCAACGGGAGCTAGTTCTACAACAGATATGTACTTTCAGGTATTGAGTGGTACTTGTGGAAACTTTACCAATTTAATTTGTAATGATCCTAATAGTGCTACTATTTCAGGATTAACTCCTGGGCAGACTTACTATGTAAGGGTTTATACCTATGATTCAGGAGCGGATTATACAGCGAGTTTTGATATTTGTATTGGAACATTACCTGCTGCACCTGCAAATAATGAATGTTCTACTGCTGTTCCTTTGACGGTAAGTGCTACTTCATTATGTACAAATTCAGTAGCAGGAACTACATTAGGTGCTACCGATTCAGGAGTGGCAATTGCTCCTTGTACAGGAACTGCGGACGATGATGTTTGGTATTCATTTGTGGCAACTTCTGCGTCTCATGTGGTTGCTTTAACAGATGTGGTATCGGTAGGAACCACTAGTTCTACAAGTTTATATTTACAGGTATTAAGTGGTGCTTGTGGTGCAATGACAAGTGTTTTATGTGATACTAGTTATGGTTCACCAGCTGTGTTGACAGGTCTGACTGCCGGAAATACTTATTATGTAAGAGTTTATAATTCCAGTACAGGTCCTGGAAATGCTAATACGTTCAATATTTGTGTGACAACTCCGGTAGCACCGTCTAATGATGACTGTGCAGGTGCTATTGCTCTAACAGTAAACCCAACCACCAACTGTGCAGTGGTAACTGCGGGGACTACTCATAGTGCTACCAATTCAAATGTGGCAGTATCTCCATGTACAGGAACTGCAGATGATGATGTGTGGTATACTTTTACAGCTACAAATCCTTCTCATATTATTACATTATCTAATATTGTTTCTACGGGAAGCAGTTCATCTACCAGCTTATATATGCAGGTGATGAGTGGTGCATGTGGAACATTAACCAGTGTTAAATGTTCAACAGTATCTGTAACTATGGTTGAAGGGCTTACAGTAGGGCAGACTTATTATATTAGATTATATAATTCAAATGGTTCAGGATATTCAAATAGCTTTAATATTTGCGTAGGAACGCCACCTCCGCCACCAGCCAATGATGATTGTGCAAATGCGATACCTTTAACGGTAAATCCCAATTTAACATGTACAACGGTGACTGCCGGAACTACAACAAGTGCAACGAATTCTAATGTGCCAACAGGTTCATGTTCCGGAACTCCTGATGATGATGTATGGTATACTTTTACAGCTACGGGGGCTTCACATGTAGTTAAGTTATCAGATATCGTTTCTACAGGGATTAATTCTTCTACAAGTTTATATTTACAGGTATTTAGCGGGGTTTGCGGAACAATGACAAGTCTTAAATGTTCTACTTCAGGTACAGCTACGGTTGAAGGGCTAACAGCTGGACAGACTTATTATATAAGGGTTTATAATTCGAATGGCTCAGGATATTCGAATAACTTTAAGATCTGTGTAGGAACAACACCTCCGCCGCCTGTTAATGACGATTGTGTGGGTGCTATAGCTTTGACACCTGGTGCGAATTTTAATGCCAATGCAATTATAGCAACCAATATATCTGCTAGTACCAATGGGACTTCTTCATGTGTAACGACAGCATCTAACAATGTAAATAATGTCTGGTTCACTGTTGTTGTGCCGCCATCAGGAAGCGTTACAGTTGAGACTGGTGCCGCGCCAGGTTCATCATTCAATGATTCTATTATGGAAGTGTATAGCGGAACTTGTGGCTCATTTACTTCTTTGGGTTGTAATGATGATATTGTTACCACAACTAATATTTTCTCTAAAGTTTCTGTTACAGGACAGACTCCTGGTTCAGTAATCTATGTGAGTGTTTGGAGGTATGGATCAAAACCGGATGGTGATTTTAAGATCTCCGCTTACGATGCATCATTGGCAACTTCTGAAACTTCAGTAGTTAAAAACGAGATCAAAGTTTATCCAAATCCATTTATTGATGTTCTGAATATTTCAGATATATCCAAAATACAGTCCGTTTCCGTTGTAGACCTTGCGGGAAGATTAGTGAAAACTATTAATACACCGTCATCTGTTCTTCAATTGGGAGACTTGAAACAAGGAATGTATCTGATCATATTAAATATGAAAGATGGTTCCAGACAGGTGATAAAATCAATTAAGAAATAAACCTTTCAATATAGTTATTTGAAGCGACAACTTAATGGTTGTCGCTTTTTTTTAATTTTTTTTTAATGTTGTATTAAAAATATTATTAAATTGGTAATCTAATAACTCCTTAAAAAATTATATATGAAGAAAATCTTACTTTTGTGCTTACTTACCGTAAGTATGATCCTTAATGCTCAAATTACCCTAGGTGAAGGAAGCACAGACACCGGAGTTGCACCGGTAAATACATACTATGGGTACTCCTATACCCAACAGATTTTTACAAAACAGGAAATCAATGCTAATGCAGCAGGAAACATTACGGGACTTAAGTTTTACATAGGACCTAATGAAAATATTGATGATTCTGATGAATGGACTGTTTATCTTGGACATACTGGGGTTACCAATTTTGCATCCACTACCAGTTGGGTTCCTCTTAGTGAATTAACAGAAGTATACTCAGGAACAGTAACTAACGAAAATGGAGTGGTAGAGGTAGTGTTTACAACACCCTTTCCTTATAATAACACCCAGAATTTAGTAGTTGCAATAGATGAAAATGCTCCGGGTTATGACGGTAATAATATATTCCATGTATTTGGAGCAAGCTCAACTCAATACAAGACAATTGCTTACAGAAATGATGATACCAATCCGGATCCAGCAACGCCTCCAACCGGAAGCCTTATAGATTATAGATCTGTTGTTACTTTTACAGGACTTACTCCAAGTTCAATACCTTTATGTACTACAATAAATTATCCTGCGAATAATTCAAATGCAGTACCTGCTTTACCTGAAATTAAATGGTCTTCAATGTCTGGAGCTACAGGTTATAAAGTATCAATAGGAACAACACCAGGCGGAACAGATGTTGTCAATCAACAATTAGTATCAACGACAACCTTTACTCCAACAGCACCGCTTGCACTTAATACTACTTATTATTTAAGAGTAATTTCAGTAGGGACCGGAGGAGATGCTTCAGGCTGTACTGAATTCAAATTTAAAACTGTACCTCCTCAGCCGGCAAATGATGAATGTATCGGTGCTGTCAATCTAACGGTGAATCCTGATATGAATTGTGCGAGCTCAGTCGCAGGGTCTACACTTTCCGCAACGGATTCAGGTTTAGATCCAGATCCTTGCTATGGTAATGCTGATGATGATGTGTGGTACAAATTTACTGCTACGCAAACTTCTCATATTGTATCACTTATGAATGTTACTTCTGCGGGGAGCGAGAATAGTACCTCTCTTAATTTTCAGATTTTAAGTGGTGGTTGTGATGGTTTGTCAAGCCTCGTGTGTGGTGATAGTGGATCTGCGGTGGCTTCAAATCTTACAGTAGGTGAAACTTATTATGTAAGAGTTTACAGTTATTTTGGTGACGGATATGCCCAAAATTTTAATATATGTGTTGGAACATTGCCACCACCGCCTACAAATGATGATTGTACGAGTGCAGTAACGTTAACTGTTAATCCAGACATGAATTGCGGAGCTAAAACATCCGGACATACATTAGGGGCAACAGATTCAGGCATAGACGCTGCTCCTTGCTTTGGTGGAGCAGATGATGATGTATGGTATAAATTTACAGCAGCTGCAACTTCGCATTTTATTTCATTAAGCAATTTAGTTTCTATTGGACAAGAATATAGTTATGGTGCTGCATTCCAAGTGTTTAGTGGTGATTGTGCCGGTTTAGCAAATGTAGATTGTGTACCATCCTATGAAGGTTCAAAATTAATTTCTGGTCTTACAGTAGGAGAAACATACTATGTAAGAGTATTTACCCAGTACTCTGACGAAGCTCAAAGTTTTGATATCTGTATTGGAACAATACCTCCAGCTCCTGCAAATGATGATTGTGCAAGTGCTTTGGTGGCATCCACATTCCCTTATACTTATATTCAATCTGATGCAGCGGGAGCAACTAACAACAACGGATTCATTACAGCTTGTGCTAACGATGGAATGAATGATGGAACATGGTTTACTTTTACAGGCGATGGTTCTACTTATGATATTGCGATATCAATGCCGGCAGATAGTTATTTCGATGCTAAAATTGGAGTGTTTTCAGGTAGCTGCGATAACCTTACTTGTGTAGGAAGTGCTGATGATGGTTCTTTGGCAGAAGGAGAAGCTATATCAGTTTCAACAGTTGCTGGAACCGTGTATTATGTAAATGTAGGTGGATATGCTGATGATGAAGATCAGATCGAAGGAACGTTTACAATTACGATTAACAAAGAAACGCTGGGAACTTCAGAAACCTCTAAAGTTAAAAAAGAAATAAAAGTTTATCCAAATCCATTCACTGAAGTATTGAATATTTCAAAAGTAGAAGATGTGAAATCTATTTATATTGTGGATGTTTCCGGAAGAATGGTAAAAACAATTGACAAACCTTCTTCATCTCTTTACTTAGCAGACTTAAAACAAGGAATGTATATTGTAGTATTGAATATGAAAGACGGGTCTAAACAAACCGTAAAAACAATTAAAAAATAATTAGTAATTCATAAAAGGCGGATCAACGATCCGCCTTTTTGTATTTTATGAATTTTAGTTTTTGAGTAATTATTTAAAAAAGATGATCAGAGAATTCCGATCATCTTTTTTATTCCGATTAATATCTATCACTTATCACTCAATGTCTGTAAATGATTATTTATCCGGTACAGGCTGTATATCACCTGTATTCATCAGATCAAAAACAGTAGGGAAGAACATGACAAGAATAAAGTAAATGATAATCATCAGTACAATCAGTCCGAAGAGAATAATAACTAGACCATTCGGTTTGTTTTTCTTTTTTGGTTCCATGATTTTGTGGTATTTGGTGAATAGATTAAACTAATACAAAATATTAAGCTAATTTCTTGCCACATTGTTTACAATATCTCGCATCATCATCAATATCTTCGTTGCCACAGCGGTCACAAATCTTTTCCAGATTCTGTCTTTTATTCCTCATTTCAGCCGTTACAATCCCTGTAGGAACAGCAATGATAGAATAACCGGCAAGCATGAGAATAACAGCGAAAAATTTCCCCATCGGAGTAATAGGAGAGACATCTCCATATCCCACAGTGGTTACTGTAACTACAGCCCAGTAAATAGACTGTGGAATCGTTTCAAACCCCTGTCTTCCTCCTTCCACCATAAACATTAAAGAACCTACAATGACAGAGAAAATGATTAAAAATAAAAGGAATATATAGATCTTTCTTGAACTGTTTTTTAGTGCTCTTACAATAAGATAACCGTCATTCATGAAGTCCAGCAAATTAAAGATTCTAAAAATCCTCAACATCCTCAACATTCTGAAAATCAAAAAGTACTTTGTAATAGGAAAGAAAAAACTAAGAAAAAAAGGTACAAGAGAAAGGAAATCTATGATTCCGAAAAAACTGAAGATGTAGTTTCTCTTATTTTTTACTACCGCAATTCGCATAGAGTACTCAGCAGTGAAGAAGATGGAAATTACCCATTCTAAAATAAGAAAGGTAGTATGGAACCTCTTGTCCAATAATGGTACACTTTCCATCATGATAATGGCGGTACTTGCAAGAATTAAGGATAATAATATGATATCGAAGAGCTTTCCGAGCCTCGTATCAGAGCGGTAAATGATGCGGTAAAGGAATCTTTGCCAAAGTTTGTCTTCAGGAACAAGGTTATGTTCTCTTTCCATTTAAATTAAGTTATTTCACAGCGAAGTTAATAATTTTAATGAAGTATAGCCCAAATACTTGACTGTTAAAAGAAAGCTTAAAATGTTAAAAGTTTTTCTTTCATTAAAATGGGAGTTATTACATTTAAAAGTCATGGTTTTCAGTGAGTTAGATTATTTAATTTACGCATAAAAAATGACAAATAAAAATTTATTTTTTAACATAATTTTAAATAGAGTTTGTAATTTTATTCTACAAAAAGTACGATCATGAGAAAATTATTAACCACGTTTATTCCGATTTTGGTATATAGTCTTTCATATGCTCAGGTTGGGATCAATACCACATCTCCAAATGGAGCTACAATATTAGATGTTGTATCCAATCAAAAAGGTATTCTTATTCCCCGTCTTACCGATACAGATAGAGATACCTACCTTGCTGATAATGATGTTTTAACAGTACCCCCTGCAGGTGTTGTTAATGCTAGCCTTACTGCAGGGACCCTTATTTTTAATACGACAACCAACAACTTCCAGTATTGGGACGGTACCCTCTGGAGACAGCTTTTTGTTCCCACATCCTCTCAGGCTGGTAATGACGGTGTCGTTAAAGTGAATTCTGGAAACGCAAATGCAAAACCTTCTCTCAATTTAGTTGCTTCAGGAAATACATATGGTCCAAGGCAACAAATTCTCTACGCAACACCATTAATATTTGCGGCAAGCCCTACCACAAGTTGGCCCGAAACAACTGTTCCCTTTCCTGGCGTCACTGCAAACATATATGATGGGGCATCCGGTAAATGGCGAGAAAATGAGATCTCAGGGCAAGTACATGTGTGGAGACTCATTGCCAATGTTACTCCTGGATCCAATTCTTCAGGATCAGTAAAAGCTACATTTTTAAATCCTGATTCAGGTTTTGAGATAAATTCTATTCAGCTTCTTCCGAGCGGATCAAGTGGCTCAGGAAAACTTCTTACATTTTATTTCTATACCATTGCAGATCCAGCAAGCTTAGCACCAGGAAGAGGATATCAGCTTTTTGTGGAATCAGATACAGGTTGTAACGTCACTGTAGAGTCATTTACAAGAGTATCACTTTTTAAAGACTAAGAAAATTTTTTATGATTAAGATGAAATGAAGTCGGTCCGTAAGGTCCGGCTTTTTTATTAACAGATAAGTTTTCATGAATCCTGTTAAATTTAATATCTTCGCCATAACTGTAAAATATAGAGTAAATGAAGCTAAGAACTGTAATTTCAAAAATAGAAGAGGAGATCAGTATCAGACAAGCAGAAGATTTTGATAATGTAGGATTGTTGTGTGGTGTTCCAGACCGTGAAGTATCAGGAATTCTGGTGTGTCATGATGCTCTGGAAAATGTGGTAGAAGAAGCTATTGACAAAAACCTCAATCTGATTGTATGTTTTCATCCTATTATATTTTCCGGATTGAAATCTTTAACCGGAAAGAATTATGTAGAAAGAGCAGTATTGAAAGCTATTGAAAATAAAATTGCGATTTATGCCATTCACACAGCTTTTGATAATGATTTTTTTGGAGTAAACCACGGAATATGCAGCCAATTGGGACTAAAGAATAGGAAAATTCTTCAGCCAAAAGAGAATAACTTAAAACAACTGACTGTTTTTGTTCCTAGAGATTATTCGGAAAAAGTAAAAGAAGCGATGTTTTCTGCAGGAGCTGGAAGCATAGGTTTTTATGATGAATGTAGCTTTACAGTCAATGGAAATGGTACTTTCAGACCTATTGA
This sequence comes from Chryseobacterium artocarpi, assembly GCF_001684975.1. GTDB lineage: Bacteria > Bacteroidota > Bacteroidia > Flavobacteriales > Weeksellaceae > Chryseobacterium > Chryseobacterium artocarpi. The sequence continues at coordinate 303,794 of NZ_MAYH01000012.1, forward strand.
AGGTTCAAATCCATTTTCAGGACAGCAAAATATTCGGGAAAATGCAGATGAAGATATGATTTCCGTAATTTTTGAAACCCCTAAAGAAGGACAGATCATTGGAGCCATGAAAACGGCTCATCCCTATGAAGAAGTCGCTTACCAGGTATATAGTCTTGATAACAAGAATCATCATGCCGGATTGGGAATGTACGGTGAATTGGAAGAGGAAATGGAAGAACAGGATTTCCTGAAATTTGTAAAAGAAAAGTTTGGTTTGGAAATTATTAAACACTCAGCTTTTACTAATAAAAAGATTAAAAGAGTAGGGGTTCTTGGAGGTTCAGGAGCAAGCGGAATAAGATCTGCAGTTGCAAAGAAATGTGATGTTTACCTTACTGGAGATCTTAAATATCATGATTATTTCCTTGCGGAGTCTAAAATGCTGATCTGTGATATAGGACATTATGAATCAGAACAATTTGTAAGTCAACAATTATTTGAAATTTTATCACAAAAATTTAGTACATTTGCAATTTCAAAATCTATTGAAAAAACAAACCCAGTAAATTATTTCATTTAAATATGGCAAAAACCAACGATATTTCAGTTGAAGAAAAATTAAGAGCTTTATACGATTTACAGATCATTGATTCAAGATTGGATGAAATCCGAAATACTAGAGGAGAATTGCCAATTGAAGTTGAAGATCTTGAAATCGAGATTGAAGGTCTTGAAAAGAGAGCTGAAAAATTTCATGCAGATATCAAAGATCAGGATGATCAGATCAAAACAAAGCATGAAGTTATTAACCATGCAAAAACTTTAATTGAGAAATACAAATCTCAGCAGGATAATGTAAGAAACAATAAAGAGTTTGAAGCATTAGGAAAAGAAATGGAATTCCAGGATCTGGAAATTCAGCTTGCTGAAAAAAGAATTAAAGAATTCGGAGCTAAAATTGCTCACAAAAACGAAACTTTAAGTGAGTTGAATGCAAAGATCAGCGATCTAAAGAGCCACTTGAAATTCAAGAAAGAAGAATTAGAAGGTCTTATCTCTGAAACTCAAAAAGAAGAAGAATATTTATTAGAGCAATCTAAAGAATTCGCTGGTAAAATCGATGAGAGATTATTAGCTTCTTATAACAGAATCAGAACAAACTCTATCAATGGTCTTGCTGTAGTAGGATTAGAAAGAGGAGCTCCAAAAGGATCTTTCTTCACAATTCCACCACAAAAGCAAATGGAAATCGCTCAGAGAAAGAAAATCATCATTGATGAGCACTCTGGGAAAATCCTTGTTGACGACGAGTTAGTAATGGAAGAAAACGAAAAAATGAAATCTGTAATTAAATTTTAATTATTGATTTTTAACAATACAAAAGCTGTTTCATTTTGAAACAGCTTTTTTGTTTTGTTGAAACACGAATATCGCAATATCCGCGCAATTAAAACAATTTATTCAGCAACCTCTTTGTCATTCCATAGAAATCTCTACGTATCAGAATAAAAATGCGGGGCTGGATTCCTACGGAATGACTAAAAAAAAATCTGTGTCATCAGCAAAATCCGCGAGAGGAATAAAAGTTCAATAGAAACGGGCTTTAGCCCGTTTTTACAATAGAATATAAAATTCCATTGGCTTTAGCCAAAACCTAAATGAAACGGTAAATAAACCCATAAAAAAACCGCTTCAAAACGAAGCGGTTCATATTATTTAGTCATGATGATCATACATCTTATTATAAAGGGCAATAAACTTCTCTTTTACAGCCTTTCTCTTCAGTTTCAGTGTAGGAGTCAGAAGTCCTGTTTCAATGCTCCAAACCTCAGGAGTTAATTCAATTTTTTTAATTTTCTCCCAGTTTCCAAGGTGTTCATTGATGCCGTCCATTTCCTTTTCGATTCTTTGCTTAAGTTCAGGGCTGTTAGCAATTTCCGCAGGTGTGGAACCTATGTTGAGGTTGTTTCTCATTGCCCAGCTTTTTGCAAATTCAAAATCAGGTTGCACCAGAGCGCAAGGCATTTTCTCACCGTCACCTACTACCATGATCTGTTCAATGAACTTAGATGCTTTCGCTAAGTTTTCAATGGTTTGTGGAGCGATATATTTACCACCGGATGTCTTGAACATTTCTTTTTTACGATCAGTGATCTGTAAGAAACCATCACTATCGATATGACCAATATCTCCCGTCTTAAAGAAACCATCTTCTGTAAATGCCTCCTTAGTCATTTCCTCATTCTGGAAATACCCTTTGAAAACAGATGGACCTTTAACGGTAATTTCACCATCCTCCTGAATTTTAACCTGTAAATTATCTAATGGGATACCTACAGTTCCTACTCTCATTTTTTCAAAGCTGTTTACGGAGATTACCGGAGATGTTTCCGTTAAACCATATCCTTCTAAAATTGGAATTCCGGCATTCTGAAACATTAAATTAAGCCTTGTAGAAAGGGCTGCAGATCCTGATACCAATGTGATAATTTCACCACCTAAACCTTCTCTCCATTTTGAGAATACCAATTTGTCTGCAATTATTTCCTGGATTCCTGATGGTTTTGAGATCGTTTTCTTTTTGGTGATTAAATTGAGCGCCCAGAAGAATATTTTTGATTTTAAACCTCCTGCTGAAGAACCTGTATTATAAATTTTATCATATACCTTTTCTACCAATCTTGGAACCACGGTCATATAATGAGGTTTCACCTCTTTTACATTTTCTCCCATCTTTTCGATACTTTCAGCGAAGTAAAGAGAGAAACCGTTATATTGATAAAGATAGAAAAGCATTCTCTCAAAGATATGACAGATAGGAAGGAAGCTTAATGCTCTTGTTTCCTTATAATCCATGCTTTTTTTCTTTGGAATTCTTGGGATAGCTCCTAATACGTTGGAAACAATATTATTGTGAGTAAGCATTACTCCTTTAGGTCTTCCTGTAGTTCCGGAGGTATAGATAATGGTAGCAAGGTCTTCTGTATTGATTGCATTGGAAAGGTCTTCTACTTCAATTTGAGTAGATTCATCCTCTCCAAGATCAAGAATTTCACTCCAGTTGGCTGCTCCGCTTATTTTATCGAAGGTAAAAATTCCTTGTAGACTAGGAATATTATGCTTCACCTTCATCACTTTATTTAGAAGTTCTTTGTCTGAAACAAAACAATACTGTATTTCTGCATTATTGAAGATAAATTCATAATCCTCAGGAGAAATACTTGGGTAAACAGGCACTGAAACAACTCCGATCTGTGAAAGTCCGAAATCCATAATTGCCCATTCTGTACGGGAATTGGTTGTGATCAAAGCGATTTTGTCACCAGGTTTTATACCTAGCTTCAATAATCCTCTGGATATCTTATTTCCCTCATTAATAAACTCCTGTGTAGAAGTTTTTTTCCATTCACCCTGGTACTTTGTTACAAACATATCCGTTTTAGGATATTTTTCTAAAGCATAGTGCGGAATATCGAATAATCTCTTGATCGTCATGATTTTTTAAATAATTTATAAAGAAATTTAAATATAAGCATTTTTTTTAATTGTAGACATTTGAATCTAATAATTAGAAATAAGTTGAATGTCTACCATAACAAATTCTGTGCAAAAGTGCTCTGGGAGCCATAAAAGCGGATTTTAAAGAGCTTACAGTATAAGATACAATCTCTTACCCATTAATTGTGGTTATAAATAATCAAACATCATTTTATAAGTCAGTAATATCACAAAATCTTACATCCCGGACCTCGCATCCTGAATCTCTTCCATCTCCCTTTCCATCAGTCTTTTCACGCTATCTAATTTATTCTTTCAGATTTGCTTAAAAAGTGTAAATTTACGGCTATCTAATTATTTTTTTTTATGGACTTTAATTTATCGGAAGAACAGCTGATGATTCAGCAAGCGGCAAGAGATTTTGCACAAAACGAACTATTACCTGGAGTTATTGAAAGAGACCGTGACCAGAAATTCCCTATTGAGCAGGTGAAGAAAATGGGTGAAATGGGACTTTTAGGTATGATGGTTGACCCAAAATACGGAGGAGCAGGTATGGACAGCGTTTCTTACGTACTGGCAATGGAGGAGATTGCAAAAGTAGATGCATCTGCTGCGGTTGTAATGTCTGTAAACAACTCATTGGTTTGTGCAGGTCTTGAAAAGTTTGCTTCAGAAGAACAAAAAGTAAAATATCTTACTCCACTGGCAAGCGGACAGGTAATCGGAGCATTTGCTTTATCTGAGCCAGAAGCTGGTTCTGATGCAACTTCTCAGAAAACAACTGCTGAAGATAAAGGTGATTACTATCTTTTAAATGGGATCAAAAACTGGATCACGAATGGTGGAACTGCTTCTTACTATATCGTAATTGCACAGACAGATCCAGAGAAAAAACATAAAGGAATCAACGCTTTCATCGTAGAAAGAGGATGGGAAGGTTTCGAAATCGGACCAAAAGAAGATAAATTGGGAATCAGAGGAAGTGATACTCACTCTTTGATCTTCAACAATGTAAAAGTTCCAAAAGAAAACAGAATTGGTGCTGACGGGTTTGGTTTCAATTTTGCAATGGCTGTATTGAACGGAGGAAGAATCGGTATTGCTTCTCAGGCTTTAGGGATCGCTTCAGGTGCTTACGAATTGGCTTTAAAATATGCTAAGACAAGAAAAGCATTCAAAACTGAGATTATCAACCACCAGGCTATCGCGTTCAAATTAGCGGATATGGCAACTCAGATTACAGCAGCAAGAATGTTATGTTTCAAAGCAGCATGTGAGAAAGATGCAGGAAAAGATATCTCTGAAAGCGGAGCTATGGCAAAATTATATTCTTCTCAGGTTGCAATGGATACAACTATTGAAGCTGTACAGATTCACGGTGGATACGGATACGTTAAAGAATACCACGTAGAAAGATTAATGAGAGATGCAAAAATCACTCAGATCTACGAAGGAACTTCTGAAATCCAGAAAATCGTGATCTCAAGAAGCATCGCAAAATAAAAATTAACAAAACACACTACTTATGAAAAAATCTTTGTGGATTACCCTCGGTGTCGTACTGCTATTGTTAGGAGTATTTGTATGGTATAAGTACTTCTTCGTTTTCGGAGAAGGCGTAAAATCCGGATACCTGAACTATGCCATGAAAAAAGGCTATATCTTCAAAACCTATGAAGGTAAACTGATCCAGGAAGGATTTGGAAAAGGTAAAACAGGAACAATTACAAGCTATGAGTTTGAATTTTCTGTTGATGATCCTGAAGTTTTCAAGCAATTGGAAACAAACAGTGGTAAAACCTTTGATCTCCATTACAAAGAATACAATGGTGCGCTTCCGTGGAGAGGAAACACAAAGTTTGTCGTAGACAAAGTAGTGAACATGAAATAATTTGAAAGACTTCCGTTTTGGAGGTCTTTCTTCTTTTTAGGAGCTTTTTCCCGCTATCCACTTATACTCCTCGCGCCAAGCTGTGCCCAATCCGTGCTGTGGGGTAACCGTTAATATCGGGGCTATTTTTATGAGTAATGAGTAATGAATGATGAATGATGAATGATATTGCTGTTAAGTATCATTATTTACTTTATTATATTAATCGAAGAGTTTTTGCATCATAACTCTTGTATTTCTCTCCAATTTTGTCATCCTGTAAGGATCCCATCTCATACATTTTAAAAAGATAAGTAGGACCAATGTTGTTATTAATCATCGGCTATCCATCCACATATCAATATAAATAGGGGGGGGCTTTAGCCGTCCAAATCAATCAGCCACCCAAAAATCCATCGGCTTTAGCCAAAACCTAAAAATTAAAACACAAATCCCACAAATAATTTCACAAATATCACAACTGTGTCATGGCGAGTATATTGAAGCAATCTCACCTATAATCAAAGAAAGAGAATCTATGGTTTAAAATAAATACTTTCCATATTTAAAATCAAAAAATCCACCCCTAAGGATGGACTTTAAAATCTATTGAAAATACTTATTTAGGAATGTTGTTGCTTTTCTTTTTATAAAAATAATATCCGGCACCACCAATCAGGAATATAGGCCATAATGGAAGAAGGAAAAGGAAAATGGAAGTAATAACATCCCATCCTGATTCAATGGCGGCTAATGATTTTCCTCCAAAGGTTTTAGGCTCTTTTTCAATGTCAGTTTTATCGGTGATATTGATGTCGATGCTGCAGATCGTATTGTCAACATAATTACGTCCTGTAACCTGGATGTCTTTGGTTTCAATATCTCCGATATTACTGTTTAAGGCTTCTATTAATCCATCAAAATGCTGAATTGGTACTTTGATGTTCAAACTATAAACTTTTTGGTTTTCATCCTGTTGATTGGCCGATTCAATATAAGATTGGTTTTCACTTTTAACATATCCGTTATTTTTGATAGCTTCTTCTCTGATGATTTCTTTTACCGTTTCTGCATTATCCGCTTTTATCACAAAATAACCGGTTTTCACCATTTTGTCTTTAGGTACATTCAGTTCATAGTTGTCGTTTTTAGGCTTTTCTTTGTAAATAACCTTTGTTTCTTTAATAACTTTGGGGGCAGGAACATTGACAACAATTTTTTCAGACTTCTGGGCTGTGGAATCTTTTTTCTCGATTTTTGATTCCAGTTTTGTAGAAGCAATTTTTTCAGATAAAGAATCTACCATTTTGGAAGTATTTTCTATTTTATCCTGAATGTCATTTTTAGCACCCTCAATATCTTTTATTCTGATACTTGCAGAATCAAGTGCCTGGTTTGCTGTTTTGGTGGCATTATCAATAGCATCTGATGCAACAGAAGCTGTACTGTCTATACTATTAGCAGCTTCCTCCAGTTTGGAAACTCCACCTTTCTGGCTACACGCAATAAAAGCGCCAGATATCGTAACTAGTAATATGAATTTTTTCATAATATTATTTTTTGATGAAGTAAAATTAGTGATGAAGGTTCTGAAGCACTTGTAAATGAAATGTATTCTAATCGTAAAATTGTAACTGTAATATTATCAGTGGTTTGTATCTGTTTTACAAAAGATTTACAAAATGTTTTTTATGCTAAATGTTAGATTTTGAACATTCCAACAGTGGGAAGTATTACAATTGAAGATGTGATAATTTCCCTCCTCCGGACAGGTGGTAAAAATTCAAAGAATTTTTGCGGGGGTGGTAATAAAAAAATCCGCAGAAAAACTTCTGCGGATCTATCTTTTAGCAATTTTGCTTTTAATTAGTTCTCTCTGAATTCACTAATAAAGTGAAGTTTCACATTCGGGAATTTCTCCTGTGTCATGTGAATCGTAAAAGATGAATCAGCTAAGAATACCAACTGATTGTATTTATCTCTGGCAAGGAATCGCTGCTTTAATCTTGCAAACTCTTTAAACTCTTCAGATTTCTCATCTGCTTCTACCCAACAAGCTTTGTGCATTGAAAGAGGCTCGTAAGTACATTTTGCACCATATTCATGCTCTAAACGATACTGGATAACCTCATATTGAAGTGCACCTACAGTTCCGATGATCTTTCTTCCGTTCATTTCCAAAGTAAATAACTGGGCAACTCCTTCATCCATCAACTGATCAATACCTTTTGCCAATTGCTTAGCTTTAAGCGGATCGCTGTTGTTGATATAACGGAAATGCTCAGGAGAGAAGCTTGGAATTCCTTTGAAGCTTAGCTTTTCACCACCAGTCAAAGTATCACCAATTCTGAAACTTCCTGTATCGTGAAGACCCACAATATCACCAGGGAAACTTTCTTCTACCACCTCTTTTTTATCAGCAAAGAAAGCATTCGGAGAAGAGAACTTCATTTTTTTACCCTCTCTTACCAATAGATAGTTTTCGTTTCTTCTGAATGTTCCGGAAACAATTTTTACGAAAGCCAATCTGTCTCTATGCTTAGGATCCATATTGGCGTGGATCTTAAATACAAATCCTGTGAAAGTACTTTCTTCAGGTTTTACTAAACGGGTATCACTTTCTTTAGGCTGTGGCATTGGAGCAATGTCGATGAAAGCATCCAATAATTCACGAACACCAAAATTATTCAATGCAGAACCGAAGAAAACCGGCTGAAGATCACCTTTCATATAATCTTCACGATTAAATTCAGGATAAACTGATTGAATTAAGTCTAATTCTTCTCTTAAAGTTGTTGCTGCTTTTTCACCAATAACATCATCTATTGAAGTATCATTAATATCATCAAACTTAATGGAATCTCCAACTTTTTGTTTTTTCTCTTCTAAGAATAACTGAATATTGTTTTCCCAGATATTATAAATTCCCTGGAAGTCGCTTCCCATCCCAATTGGTAAAGAAAGCGGACAAACTGTTAATCCTAATTTCTGTTCTACTTCATCCAAAAGATCGAAGGCATCTTTACCCTCACGGTCAAGTTTGTTGATGAATACCAACATAGGAATGTTTCTCATTCTACAAACCTGAACCAGTTTTTCAGTTTGTTCCTCAACCCCTTTTGCAACGTCAATTACAACAATTACTGAATCTACAGCTGTTAAAGTTCTGTAAGTATCTTCAGCAAAGTCCTTGTGACCTGGTGTATCGAGGATATTTATTTTATGGTCTCTATATTCAAAAGCCAATACGGAAGTTGCTACGGAGATCCCTCTCTGTCTTTCAATTTCCATAAAGTCGGAGGTAGCTCCTTTTTTTATCTTATTGGATTTTACCGCACCCGCTTCCTGGATAGCACCCCCGAAAAGAAGCAGCTTTTCCGTAAGAGTCGTTTTACCGGCATCCGGGTGGGAAATGATCCCGAAGGTCTTTCTTTTTTGTATTTCTTTGATTAAGTCTGACATATCGTATTTTGAAGTTGCAAAAATCGTGATTTTTTATGAGGTTTTCAAATTTAAATGAAGAGAATCTTAATTGCACGGGTAGAGGCTGATAATAACAGGTTTTTGAGCGAAAAAGGGCAGGAAAGAGATGTCAAATTATAAATACGACATTTTTTACTTATAATATTATTGTAGAAATAAAACCAAAGCATATACAGCCCCAAAGAAAACAATTATAAAGCCACCTATGATGAGCGCGGCTCCGATAGTATTGGGCTTTATATTCTTAGTTTCAGGAGTCAGGTAATATCTTTCCAGAGTTGAAGGATGGATTTTTAGATCCGGGCGGAAAGTCTGTATTCCCAGGAGAAAATGCCTGTGAAGCTCGTATCTGTTCTTAATCATGAAATAATCAAAATACAAATCAATAACGTCTTCTTCTATTGTTCCCATTTCATTTTTTGTATGCGTAACAATCGTTGTTTTTGTCAGTTTTGCATTATCTCTGTGATGCACATCTGAATAAGAACCCTGTCGGGAAGGCTGAAGATTGGAATATAAAACTTCTTTAACGATTTCTTCTTTGCAATTATAAATAGAAATCCCTTTTTCATTCACAATAACTCTGTGAAAGAACTTCTTTCTTGGAAAAATCAGAGTGTATATCAGAAAAAAACAACATACACTAAGAGCAAAAAAAATCAATACATTAAAAAATAAATCGGAGGTTTTGTTGACAAAATACTTTTTTATACCATAATCAAAAAGATCATACATTATATAAAATACCAGATAAGCAACCATCAGTACGACCAGCCAGATAAGCCCCATCAGAAGATAAGTAAGAGGCTTGTTTACTTTAGATTCTAAAATCTGAAATTTTTCTGTCATTTAGTTTCCAGTTTTATATAAAAATAATAAGCGGGTAATTCCTAGAATGATTCCTACGACAATAAATACTGCCAGTAGTAAAAGCCAGCCTCCTTTTGATACTCCTTTGTCGTTTACTTTCCAGGTATTGGGATCAATCGAAAAACTTTTCAATGCCATTGGATCTATTGTTAAGTCTGGACGGAAAATTGCGATTCCCTGCATGAAATGAGCATATAAAGCAGATTTATTCTTTACGGAATAAAGAGGTAGATTCATGTCAATTCGTTTTTTAGTAATATCTTTTTGTTCCGGTTGTAAAGTTATTTCAAGCAGTGGAACAATACCGGAACCTACCGGAGTTACCGTATAAATATCAAAATCTTGATTTGAAGTATGAAGTTCTTTATATAAGATCTTGTCAACGATTTCATTTTTTGAATTATAAAAAAGAATTCCTGTGGAATCTATAACGATCTTGCTTGCTGTTTTTCTTCTTCGGATAATATAATATCGGACAGCAGGAATTAAAATCAGAAGCGAAACAGCCCAGCATGTCAATGCGATTGAAAGCATATATTTAAATCCTTTATTATAAATTCCATAAACGGGACCTAAGATAAAAAGCGTGAAAAAAGCACCTATGAGGAGAAAGAAAGCAAGTCTCAGTAATCCTGTCGCCCACCAGTTGATGGTAGACTCTATTCGTGGAAACTTTAATTCTTCTTTCTTCATTGCTTTGGTGATTCATGGATAAGGCTACTAAAATAAGAATTTCATTTTTCATTTTAGTTGTCTGTAGCATTCAAAAAAATTATCTTTGTTTCTATAAAATTTTACAGAGTATCAAGAATGGAAAATAGCAGGTATCCGAAGTTTACTTTCACATGGTTGGGCGCAGTTGCTTTGGTCGCTGGCTTATTTGCAGGAACAATGGGTGTTTCTTTATTCAGTACCTTTTGGAAAGTAGCCTTCAAGGAAAACCTGGAGCTTAAAGATTGGTTTCTGATGGTAGCAAACTCAGCCGGATTTCTTACAGCGATCGCTTTTTTTGATTTCTTCATTGTAAGACCTACAACAAAGATGAAACTGAATTTCAACTTTTCATCAGTTAATTTTTACACATATCTTCTGATCTTCCCTATGATGGCAGGGATGATGCTCATCTCAGAATTTATAACCTCTCTGATTCCTACAACAGGAGCCTTTTTTGGAGAATTTTATGAATATTTTACCCAATTGATGAGTCAATTGACAGATGATCCGGTGATTATGCTGATCATGACGGTGGTCATGGCTTCTATTTTTGAAGAGATTATCTTCAGAGGAATTATTCAGAAAGGTTTGATTAATAAAGGCGTAAAGCCATGGAAAGCTATTTTATATGCTTCCATTATTTTTGGAATCGTCCACGGAAATCCATGGCAGTTCATCAGTGCCGTGATGTTGGGATGTGTTTTAGGGGTGGTATATTATAAAACAAAATCTTTGCTGATGCCGATGCTTTTGCATGGATTTAATAACCTGACTCTTTCATTACTGGTGCTTTACGGTAAAAATGAAAGTTTCGCAAAATTTTTTAATGTTTCAGAATGGCTGATACTCGCCGTAGGACTTGTACTTTTCTCTTTATTCTACTATCTGTTTATGAAGAAATATAAAGTACATTATTCTGAAATTTAATAGAATTATAGCTAAAAAGTAAAATTGGAAAATGAATATAGACATGGAATTATTGGTAGCAACACACAACGAGCATAAAAAAGAAGAAATCCAACAGATTTTAGGAACTGAATGTACTGTAAAAAGTCTTACAGATTACAATATTCACGAAGAAATCATTGAAGACGGAGATTCTTTTCATGCTAATGCTTTAATCAAGGCAAAATACTGCTTTGAAAAGACAGGAGTTCCAAGTTTAGGAGATGACAGCGGTCTGGTAGTGGAATCTTTGGATGGAAGACCAGGAATTTTCTCTGCACGTTATGCGGGCGACCATGATTTTGCTAAGAATATCGAAAAGGTATTGGAAGAAATGACAGGAATAGAAAACAGAAAAGCTTACTTCGTTACCGTTTTATGTTATTATGATGAAAACGGAGCTCAGTATTTCGAGGGAAGAGTTCACGGAAATCTATTGACTGAAAATAAAGGATTCAAAGGATTCGGTTATGATCCTATCTTCGTTCCTGAAGGATACGACAGAACCTTTGCAGAAATGGATCCGGAAGATAAAAATAAAATCAGCCACCGTAAGCAGGCATTGGATCTGTTCATGGACTTTTTAAAAGTTGCTGAATAATTAAGAAGATAAATGCAAAACCATATCTCTGTTTTGGAGGAGTGGTTTTGTATGCTTTTCCTTTTAAATTTAAAGGTAAAATATACGTTTTCAATTTTCTGTCGTACATTTGTTATACTAAACTATTGATTTGAGTACTTATTTAACAATACTAGGTTTTAACTCGGCGATTCCTACCATCAACTCTTCACCAACGGCTCAGCTGCTGGAAATGGAAGAAAGGCACTTTCTGATAGATTGTGGAGAAGGTACACAGGTACAGCTGAGAAAAGCAAAAGCCAGATTTTCAAAAATCAACCATATTTTTATCTCTCACCTTCACGGAGACCACTGTTTTGGGCTTCCGGGGCTTATTGCTTCATTCCGTCTGTTGGGAAGAGAAAATCCACTGCATGTTTACGGTCCAAAAGGAATTAAAAAGATGCTGGAAACCATTTTTCAGATCACGGAAACGCATCGTGGTTTTGAAGTGGTATATCATGAATTGGACAAAGATTATTCTGAAAAAATCTATGAAGACAATAGAGTAGAAGTTCATACTATTCCTTTGGATCACAGGATTTACTGTAATGGTTACCTTTTTAAGGAAAAACCAAAAGACAGACATCTTAATATGAAGGAGATTGCAAAATACAGTGAAATTGAGAGTTGTGATTATCATAATATAAAAGCAGGAAAAGACTTTGTGTTAAGCGATGGTTATGTTCTAAAAAATGAAATTCTGACCGTAAATCCTGCTCCGTCTGTATCTTATGCTTTCTGTAGTGATACAAGATACCTTGAATCTGTGATTCCGATCATTAAAAATGCGACGGTTCTCTATCATGAGTCTACATTTTTACATGATTTAAAAGAAATGGCGGATTACACAGGACATACGACTGCATTGGAGGCAGCAACGATTGCACAAAAAGCTCAGGTCGGTAAGCTGATTCTTGGGCATTTCTCTAACAGATATGCAGATCTGACAGTATTTACGGATGAAGCCAGAAATATCTTTCCAAATTCATTCTTACCAAAAGCATTGGAAAGTGTAAAAATTTAAATGAATATGCTGAAATTTGAAGAATTAAGGAGTTTTCTTGATGAAAAGGCAGATCAGTATAATGCTCCCGATTTTATTGAAAATGATCCGATACAGATTCCGCATCGTTTTTCAGTAAAACAGGATATTGAAATTGCAGGTTTTTTGGCGGCAACCATTTCCTGGGGAAATAGAAAATCGATCATTAATTCTGCCAATAAAATGCTTGAGATTATGGGAAATTCACCCTATGATTTCGTACTGAATTATTCTGAAAAAGATTTGAAAGATATTCAGGATAAAAGCATTCACAGAACCTTTAATGGGGAAGATTTTTCTTATTTTATTAAACAGTTTAACCGAATTTATAAAGAAAATGAAAGTCTGGAGAATCTGTTTAAAGTGAAAGATTCCGAAACTAATTTTCTACATGCCATAGAAAGATTCCGAAGCGGTTTTCTGGAAACTGAGAAACACAGAAGTCATAAACATATCAGTTCGCCTTATAAAAACTCATCTGCAAAAAGAATCATCATGTTTCTGAGGTGGATGGTACGAAAAGATAAACGTGGCGTAGATTTTGGAATCTGGGAGAATATTGATCAAAAACACTTATCTATCCCGTTGGACGTGCATACCGGTAATATTTCAAGAAAATTAGAGCTTGTGTCAAGAACACAGAACGATTGGAAAACGGTAGAGGAATTAGATATTGCCATTAGGAAATTTGATGAAAAAGATCCGGCAAAGTATGATTTTGCATTGTTTGGATTAGGAGTAACCAAAGAACTCATGTAAAAAAACTTAAAGGATGAAAAAATATAACGAAAAAACAGAGGTTCTTGAGAAAATAGCAGACAGTATTACTTCCTGGATTGGGTCTATTCAGTCTCTGATTGTACATACCTTGCTGTTTGTGACTTCGTTTTTGCTTCCGATGCTGAATATTGTAGATTTTGATAAAATGCTCCTTATTCTTACAACGGTACTTTCTCTGGAAGCGATTTATCTTGCTATTTTTATTCAGATGTCTGTCAATAAGAGTCACGAGAAAATTGAAGATATTCAGGAGGATATTGAAGAAATCAGTGAAGATATTGAAGACATTCAGGAAGATATTGAAGAGATCAGCGAGGATATCGAAGAAATTAGTGAAGATATTGAAGAGATCAATGAAGATATTGAGGACATTCAGGAAGATATTGAAGAGATCAACGAGGAAGAAGATGATGAAGACCACAATGAAAGAGCTAAAAATGTAATGCTGAAAAGTAATGTAAGTTCAAATAAAAATGAAATAAAAGCTTTGAAGGATATTATTTCTCAGTTGAAGGATGAGATTAAGGAATTGAAGAAGGAGGAATAGCTTGTAAAATTTTATGTTATACTTTAAAATAGTAAAGAGACAGATCAGTATATTGATCTGTTTTTTTATTGTAAAAATTTTTCTTTTTAATTTGTGGAAAATGTAAAAATAAAAAATATTTGTTGTGAATCTATTCAGTGAAATATATGATAATTGGTTATGAAACGGAAATTGTATAGATATTTTTGTTACATTTGAGGAAATGAAATTAAAATGTTGAACTATAGATTAAAAAACTACTCTTTTCTTTTAACGTTTTTATTAGCTTCTGTTTCTGTATTTTCACAGCAAAAATCTGATCGTAATAATCGTAATGCGGTAGATGCAAGACCTTCAAGAGCAAGCCTCAGAGCAGGTGCATTTATAGATGTGAATGTACCGTCTTATACAGAATCCGGTTATACACCCGAACAACTTGTAAAAGATATTTTGATCAATGGGGGAACCTCCTGTACAGCTGCTAATGTATCAAACGTTACAGTAAGTCCTAATAATGCTGTATCTGATGAAAACAGATTTTGGGGGTATTTTCATAAAGGAACGGCAAATTTTCCCTTTAAAGACGGAATTGTACTGAGCACCGGTTTTGCAAAAGAAGCCGGAAACGAATTCATAAGTTTGCTAAGCCAAAATGTGAACACCGGAAGTGATGCTGATCTTGTAGCAGCTACCAATCCTACGGTAACGTTAAAGAATGCTGTAGCACTTGAATTTGATTTTATTCCCAATTCTACTCAGGTAAAATTTAATTATATATTCGCTTCAGAAGAATATACATCAGACTTTCCATGTTCTGATTATTCAGATGCTTTTGCGTTATTGCTGAAGAAAGTAGGAGATCCTACTTATGTTAATCTTGCAGTATTACCAGGAACAGCAGGTCCGGTAAGTGCTACCAATATTGTACCTGCAGGGAATGGTTTCAGCTGTGGTCCCATCAATGAAGCGTACTTTGGTGGAATGAATAAACCTCACGTAGGCATTAATTTTTATGGAAGAACTATTCCATTGACGGCAACTGCTGATGTAATTCCCGGACAGACTTATCACTTTAAAATGGTTCTGGCAGATGCTCAGGATACAGGTCATGACTCTGCAGTTTTTCTGGAAGGAGGATCATTTGATATAGGAATTAAAATCGTGGATGAAGCAGGAGTAGGATTGCCGGGAAGTATCAATGTGTGTGACAATGCCCCTAAAGTATTAAAAGCTCAGGTGGCTACAATTCCTGGAATGACCTTTCAGTGGTATAAAGATGGAGTTCTAATTCCTGGGGCAACCAGTGCTACTTATATTGCAACTGCTCCAGGCGTGTACACGGTAAAAGTAATGATTCCAGGGAATCAATGCCCGGGAGAAGCTACAATTAAAATTATTGGAGGAACGAGCCCTACAGTTCAGCCAGCAACATTAAAGCTGTGTACAACTCCTACAGTTACTACATTTAATTTAGAAGATGCAAAACCTTTGATTAGTACAACTCCGGGAGCTGTATTCCGTTTTTATGCAAATCTGGCGGATGCACAGGCTCAAAATAATAGTTACATTACCACCCTTACGAATTATAATGGAACGGACGGTCAGGTACTGCATGTTCTGGTTTCTAATGGTTCATTTTGTAGTAGAATAACCACTTTGACCTTAAGAAAAGAAGCAACTCCGGTAGTAACACTTACGGCGCCAAGGTTGAAAATCTGTGAAGGAGAAACATTACTGTTAACGGCATCAGGTGGCGTTACTTACGAATGGAGCGATTCATCCACTACTGCTGGAATAAGAACAGTGAGCCCTACTCAAACGACTACTTATACTGTGTATGCCATCGGAGCACAAGGGTGTAAATCATTAGTTCCGGCAACAATTAAAGTGGAAGTGGTTCCGGCTATTGTTTCTACATTGAAAGGAGGTCATATCTGTCAGGGAGATAAAATTCTTCTTAATGCAGGTTCGGGACCTGGATATACTTACCAGTGGAGTTCAGGAGAGACCACCCAGTCTATTACAGTTGATACTCCGGGAGAATACAGCGTGACAATCAGTAATGGAGTCTGTTCAAAAGAATTTAAAACACAGGTGATTAAAGCTGTTGTTCCTGAAGTAATCAATGTAGATTATAATGATAGAGGAACAATGATTCTTACAGCAAGTAATCCTAGTAACGGAGTATTGGAATATTCCATAGATAACGGAGTTACCTGGCAGGCTTCCAATGTATTTACAGATGTTCCTAAAAATAAAGTAATATCAATACGTGTAAGAGTTAAATATACCAGCTGTGAAGGTTTCCTTGAGTTCTTTACTTTTGTGATGAAAAATGTGATTACTCCGAATGGTGATAATATTAACGATATTATTGATTTCAGAGGAATAAGCAGTTATAAAGATTTCAGCGGTAAGGTTTTCGATCGCTACGGAAAAGAAGTATTTAAAGCAGAGAAAATCAGACCATATTGGGATGGTTATTTCCAGGGGAAAAGACTTCCTACGGCGTCTTATTGGTATCAGGTTACCTATGAAGATCCTGCAAGTAAGCTCCTTACTGTGAAAACAGGATGGATACTCCTTAAAAACATAGAGTAGTTTTAAACTATGATCAAAAGACTGGCAGTTTTGTCAGTCTTTTTTTATTATTATCAAATAAATAAAATTGATATTCTACCATAAATAAACTTGCATTAGTAATAATGTAAAATGTGATAAGTTGAATTTTAATTAAAAAAAATAGTACTTTTGTTTAAAACAATATAAAATGTTAAATAGGAGGACGAGAAATTTATTTTTAGCGTTATTTTTTGCTTTTATTGGAAACATTGTTTTTGCTCAAAACAGAGGGAGAACACAGGAGACCAGAAGACCTGGTGCAGCAGCATTGAGGGCAGGAGCTTTTATAGATGTAAATGCAGCAAGCTATCCTGAATCCGGTTATAGCATTACCCAGCTGGTGAAAGATGTTCTTATATCAGGAGGAACATGCGCCAGTGCTAATATAAGTAATGTATCAGTTTCTCCTAATTTATCAGCAAGCAATTCAAGCAGAAGTTGGGGTTTTTTTAGTAAAGGAAGCACAAACTTTCCCTTTAGCAGAGGAGTTATCCTTTCTACGGGATTTGCACATATGGCGGGAAATGTATATCATGCAGATTTAAATGATGATATTGGGACTGGCGGAGATGATGATCTGGCAACGGCATTAGGGCTTTCAAATGCAGATATAAAAGATGCTACTTATATTGAATTTGACTTTGTAGCTGTTTCTACAGAAATTACATTCAAATATTTGTTTGCTTCAAAAGAATACCAACAAGGATTTCCTTGTACAATTACTGACGGTTTTGCTTTGCTATTGAAAAAGGTAGGTGATCCTACTTATACTAATATGGCGGTGCTTCCTGGATCTGCGGGTCCTGTGAGTGTAACGAATATTCACCCTGCAATTAATGTTCCTCCTCATTGTGGGGCTGTAAATGAACAATACTTTGGAGGATATAATCCAAACAATATTGAAACAAACTTCAGTGGAAGAACAGTTCCTCTTGTCGCAAAAGCAACTGTAATTCCGGGACAGACGTATCATTTTAAAATGGTGCTTTCTGATTATCAGGATAAAAGTTTTGATTCAGCTGTCTTTTTAGAAGCGGGATCATTTGATATTGGAGTAAAGATTTTAGGTGAAGGAGGTGTTCAGCTTCCCTCTTCTGTGAATATGTGTGATAATACTCCGCAGACCTTTACAGCTTCTGTTCAGGTTCCTAATGTAACCTATCAATGGTTTTTAAATAACAATCCTATAACAGATGCGAACCAGGCAAGTTATACCGCAACACAGCCGGGAGTTTACACTGTTAAAGTATATATTCAAGGGAGTTCCTGCCCGGGAGAAGCTACAATTACTGTAGTAGGAGGAACATCACCAACGGTTCAGAATTCAACATTGACAGCCTGTTATGCCGCTGGAAATGCTGTGTTTAATTTACCTTCAGCGCAATCTGCAATAAGTACAACGCCGGGCGCAGTTTTTTCATATTATACGACATTCGCTGATGCTAATGCTGGAAATGCAAGTACAATACCAAGCCCTGCAACATATTCAAGCCCAGGAGGACAAACCGTATACGTTAGAGTGAGAAATGGTTTCTGTTCGAAAGTCGCAGAGCTTCAGCTTATTAAAGCACCACAAATGACTGCTACTATTGCACCTCCAACAGTACTGACGTGTGCGAATTCTCAGATTACACTGGACGCATCCGCTTCAGTTTTCCCTACAGGATCTACATTTGCCTGGACTACTACAGGAGGTTTTATTGTTTCAGGAGGAAATACTCTAAACCCAGTTATTAATGCTCCGGGAACCTATACTTTAACAATCACAAAAGCTTATCAACCAGGTAATGTAAATTGTACGACAGTAGCAAATGTAGTAGTGACAGGAAACAGTGCACCTCCCGTAACAAACCTTACAGCACCTAAGTTAAAGATCTGTAAAGGAGAATCTGTAGTATTAACAGCTTCAGGAGGAGCAACCTACAACTGGGGAAATGGGCTTACTGGAAATGGAAATACTCAAACGGTATCACCTACAACTACTACGACCTATACGGTAACTGCGGTAGGTTCTAATGGATGTGCTTCTCAGAATCCAGGTACTTTGACTATTGAAGTGTCAGAGCCATTTACACCACAAAATGCAACGCTGCATAAATGTTATCAGCCAGGGTTGACTTTTGACCTTACCGAAGCACAACCACAGATTACAAATATTGCCGGAATTACTTTTACTTATTATGTAAATCAGGCAGATGCCAATGCTGCAAACGGAAACTTTATTACAACACCTACAACATATGCAGCTCCCGGAAACCAAACTATTTATGTATTGGTAAGCAATGGCGGATGTAGCTATGTGGTTTCTCTGCAATTGATAAAAGCTGCTGAAACGACTTTAATTATTAATGCTCCGCAAACCGTTACCTGCACAACACCTCAGGTTACATTGGATGCGTCTACTTCTGTTATTCCTTCTGGATCTACTATTGCATGGACTACAACTGGAGGAACTATTGTTTCAGGAGGCACTACACTTACACCTATAGTAAGTGCTGGAGGAACTTATACTCTTACGGTTACTAATGTATCACAGCCAGGGAATTTAAACTGTCCATATACTGCAACGGTAACTGTAACACAGGATACTGTAGCTCCAACATCAGGATTAACGTCATCCCAACCACGGATTTGTGTGGGTGAATCAGTAACATTGACAGCTTCAGGAGGCGCTACTTATATCTGGGGCAACGGTCTTACAGGAAATGGAAATACTCAGGTAGTATCACCTAACAATACTACTGTTTATACTGTAACAGCTGTAGGAGCCAACGGATGTGTATCTGCAACTCCTGCAACGGTAACAGTTCAGGTAGGACCACCTATTGCAGGGCTTACAGCATCTAAAATGAAAATTTGTGAAGGAGAATCTGTAACATTGACAGCTTCAGGAGGGTTTACTTACAGTTGGGGTAATGGTCTTACAGGAAATGGAAATACTCAGGTTGTGACTCCTTCAGTAACAACTACTTACTCAGTACATGCATTAGGAGGAAACGGATGTAGTTCTGTAAACCCTGCAACGGTAGAAATACAGGTAGTTCCTGCTATTGTTTCTACATTACAGGATGTTTACGTTTGTGCCGGAGATAATGGAACTCTTGATGCAGGACCAGGGGTTAATTATACTTATCTATGGAATACAGGAGCAACAACTAGAACGATCACAACAAACCTTCCGGGAACTTATTCGGTAACGATAAGTAATGGAGTATGTTCAAAGGTTTTCACGGCACAGTTAATTAATCCTGACCTTCCTCAGATTACCAATGTTGTTTATGAAAAGAATGTTTTAACCCTTACAGCAAGTAATCCTAGCGGCGGAACTTTAGAATATTCAGCAGATGGGGGAGCAACATGGCAGTCATCAAATGTATTTTATAATATTTTAAATAATACAATGTACCATTTAATGGTTCGTGTGAAGGATGCAAAATGTGGTACATCTGTAGAGTATTATACCTTGATAATAAGCAATGCAATTACGCCTAATATGGATGGTGTAAATGATACTATTGATTTTACAGGAGTGAGTGGATATAAAGATTTTGCAGCTTCGATTTTTGACAGATATGGAGCTGAGGTCTTTAAAGCAACAAAGAATGAAGCTATATGGAGAGGATCACTGAAAGGGATAAACCTACCTACGGGTACTTATTGGTATAGAGTTCAGTGGGAAAATCCTGCAAGTAAAAAGCTTGAAGAACGCTCAGGATGGATTCTGTTGAAAAATAGAAATTAACCCGTAATAAAATAATAACTAGTAAAGTCTTCCAAATCCGGAAGACTTTGTTTTTTATGGCAATTACTATTTAGAATTAAAAATAATTTAGAATATAGTATTTAATACGTTGTAATGGTTAAGGTAATTGGTTATTTTTTATAAAATATTAATTTTCAAAAGGATATAAATGGGAATGTTTAAATAGTCTGCTTTATATATGCAAATCTTGATAGTAGTTTAAAATCATATAATAAAGAAATTAGCTGTAAGCGGTGTATTTTTTTATATTTTTATGGTAAAAAACATAAATATGTATATGGTATATTCAAAAAAAAATTAAATTTGTTGAAACAAAAATATTATGAGAAGATATCTACCGCTTTGTTTACTTTTCCTGGTCGTCTCGACCTTTTTATTTGCACAAACTCAAACACCGCCCCCCAGAAAAGGGATGAGAGAAACTCTTTCTGCAGAATCCAGAAGAGCAGGGGCTTTTATTGATGTGAATGCACCCACTTATACAGAATCCGCTTTTGACATAGAAAAATTGGTGAAAGATGTTTTAATTTCATCAGGAACCAATACCTGTGTTACTCCGAATGTGACGAACGTAAAGATCACTCCAAATCACGCGGTAGGAAATGCAAACAGATCATGGGGATATTTTCATAAAGGAACCACCAATTTCCCTTTTAAAGATGGAATCATACTTTCTACAGGATTTGCAAAAAATGCTGGAAATACAGGGATCGCAGCAACTCTTGAAGATATAAACGGAGGTGGTACAGATACTGACCTTGCACAGGCAATAGGGGTATCATCAAGTAATTTAAAAGATGCTGTACTTTTAGAATTTGATTTTGTTCCTACAACTTCGCAGATTAAGTTTAATTACTTATTAGCGTCTGAAGAATATACATCAACCTTTCCTTGTAATTTTGCAGATGCTTTCGTAATATTATTAAAACCTACAGCAGGAGGTCCTTATGTGAATATGGCTGTGCTTCCCGGAGGAGCAGGACCGGTAAGTATTACCAATATTCACCCGGCAATTCCTGGGGGATGTCCGGCAGTGAATGAAATGTATTTCGGTGGCTTCAATAACGCTAATATTGAAACCAACTTTAATGGAAGAACAATACCTCTTACTGCTGTAGCTAATGTAACGGCAGGACAGGAATATCACTTTAAAATGGTAGTGGCAGATTACACTGACTTTAGATATGATACCGCTGTATTCCTTGAAGGAGGATCTTTCAATATCGGAGTAGAACTTTTAGACCCAAGTGGAGCTCAATTACCATCTGATATTAATGTGTGTGATAACGCTCCTCAGGTAATCACAGCTTCTGTAAGTGATCCTAACTTATTATACAAATGGTATCATAACGGTGTAGTTGTACCCAACGCAAACACTAATACTATTACAGCGACACAACCGGGAACTTATATGATTGAAGTAAGCTTACCAGGAAATCCTTGTCCCGGAACTGCCACTATAGAAATTCATGGTGGTACAACCCCACAAGCAAATAATGCTACATTATTACTCTGTACTACTCCGGATATTACCACTTTTGATTTAAGTACCATCAAACCATCTATCAGTACAACACCTGGCGCAGTCTTCAAATTCTATGAAGATCAGGATGATGCTATTGCGCAGAATAATGATTATATTCAAAATATTCTTAATTATAATGGTAATGATGGACAGATCTTATATGTAGTGGTTTCAAACGGTATCTTCTGTAGTAAAATTGTTGAACTGACATTGCTAAAAGAAGCAACACCTACCGCCAAAATAAAATCTTCCAGAATAAAAATATGTCCGGGGGAATCTGTGACGTTATCTGCAGAAGGAGGAGATACTTATCAATGGGTAAACTTCCCGGGAACAGGCAATACACAAACAGTTACTTTGTATCAGACTACCATATTTTCAGTGTATGCTGTGGGAGCAAAAGGGTGTAGATCTTTAAATCCTGCAACAATAAGAATTGAAGTTACTCCGGAAATTACCTCACCTTTAGCAGATGTTGAAATGTGTCGTGATGATCGTGTTACCTTGGATGCCGGTGCAGGAACTAACTATAAATATTTATGGAGCACAGGTGCTAAAACACAAAAGATCGATGTAGATCAGTGGGGAATTTATACTGTAGAAATAGACAACGGAATCTGTAAAAAAGTATTTTCGGCTAATGTGATGGGAGCTGCCAAACCTTATGTCACAGGGCTTAATTACGAAAGTATCAAAAAAACTCTGACGGTTACAGCAGAAAATCCACCAATGAACAACTTACCAAGCACTTTGGAGTATTCAATGGATAACGGAATTACATGGCAGTCGTCAAACGTATTTACGAATCTTCTGGATAATACAAATTATACGATCATGGTAAGAAGAGTAGGAACTCATTGCGTTGGCACATTAGACTTCTTTACATTGCAGATCAATAATATTATCACACCTAATGAAGATGGAATTAATGATGTTCTGGATCTTACAGCCCTTACAGGATTTAAAAACTTTACAGGTTCTATTCACGATAGATACGGAGTGGAAATATTCAAATTCTCGAAAGAAACTCCAATCTGGAATGGAACAGTAGGTGGCAAGAGACTGCCTTCAGCAACATACTGGTACAAGTTCAATTTTGAATATCCAAACTCAAAAGCTCAAATGGACTGGTCCGGATGGATTATGTTGAAAAACAGAGAATAAAATTTTAAATACATATGAAAAGCCTTTCAATTTAATTGAAAGGCTTTTTCTTTGCTCAAAAAAATAAAAGCTTCTTTATGAGAAGCTTTTATTGGTATATTTTATTGATTTTCTTTCCAAAGATTTGCAAAAGAAATGAAATCCGAAACACTGAGTTCTTCTGCTCTTTTATCTAAAAATTCATGACCTTTCAAAGCTTCAGGAATATTTAAAGTTTTTAGAGCATTAGATAGTTTTTTTCTTCTCTGATTGAAACCAGTCTTTACAATCTGTTTAAAAAGTACCTCATTACCAGCTAAACCTTCCTTAGGATTTCTTATTAATCTGATAACACCGGATTTTACTTTTGGTGGCGGGTTAAAGACATTCTCATGAACAGTAAACATATAGGATACATCATAGTATGCCTGTATAAGAACCGAAAGGATACCATAATCTTTAGTTCTAGGTACTGCTGCCGTTCTCTCAGCCACCTCTTTCTGGAACATTCCTACCATTTCAGGGATCAATTCATAGTGATCTACAATCTGAAATAATATCTGCGAAGAAATATTATATGGAAAATTACCGATAATGGCAATCTGCTCATCTTTAATAAAATTAAAGTCCTGTTTCAGGAAATCTCCTACAAAAGTATCTTCTGTAACCTTGGAATAATTGTTTTTCAGATATTCAATAGATTCCGTATCAATCTCTGCAAGATAGATTTTCTGGTCTTTTTCAAGAAGATATTTAGTAAGAACTCCCATTCCGGGACCTACCTCCATGATGTTTTTATAGTTCTCAAAACTAAGACCTTCTACGATTTTTCTTGCGATATTTTCATCTGTCAGGAAGTGCTGCCCAAGATGTTTTTTTGCTTTTACACTCAAAGTTTTTTATGATTTTATTAACAATGATTTTCTTTTTTTCGTCCCAAATTTCGGAAGTTTTTTTCTATTTTAGCCAAAAATTTTAATATTAATGGCTAAATCTGTAGATGAGTTTAATAAGAAAAGGCTTCGGTCCAGCAATATTACAGTAGTGATAAGTATTGCCTTAGTGTTATTTTTGTTGGGATTAATGGGGCTTATTTTAATTAATGCCCAAAAGTATTCTGACTATATCAAAGAACAGTTGGTGGTAAACGCTTACTTTGATGAAAACTATGACGCGAAAGATTCTGTAAAAATTGCAAAACTAGAGGAAGAAACTTTTAAAAAGGTACAGACGTTAGCTCCTGTAAAAAAAGCGACCTATATTTCAAGAAGCATGGCTGCAAAAGAAGCCAAAAAAAGTATGGGAATCGATAGTGATGCATTGTTTGAAGAAAATATTTTCCCTTCATCCATCGAAGTTGCTTTGAAACCTGAATATGTAGATCCAGCAAAAATTGATGAAGCAATCAAGGTGATCAAGTCTGTTCCTGGAATTATTGATGTGAAAAACGACAGCACTCTGATGGTGGATGTCTACAATAACCTGAGCAGAATTTTGAAATGGATTCTGGGATTCTCTGTATTATTTTTAGTATTAGCTGTAGTGTTGATCAACAACTCTATCCGTCTGAAAATTTTCTCCAAGAGATTTATCATTAAAACAATGCAGTTGGTAGGAGCGAAAAGAAGATTTATCCTTAAACCGTTTATCATTGAAGCAATTATTTTAGGAGCCATTGGTTCAGTAATTGGTCTTCTTGCATTGGGTGGTGTGTGGTATTACTTCACCAGTCAGATCGGTTCAGCTTTTATACAGGACAACAATCAGTACTTCTGGTTAGTGATTCTTGTATTGGGAGTAGGGATCTTTATTTCTGTCTTAAGTACGATTTTCGCTACATGGAGATTCTTAAAATCAAACGTTGACGATTTATATTACTCTTAAAAATGAGCAAAAAAACAAATAAAATTTCCGCTTCAAACTTTGGGAGTGAAGCAGAAGTGCCACAGGAAAACACATTCTATTTCGGACAGCAAAACTTCAAGTGGATGCTGATAGGACTAGCGTTTATTGTAGTAGGGTTTCTATTGATGATGGGACCGGATGCTAATACAGTAGACGGAAAATTTGATCCGAATGTATGGAATGATGATATCTTTTCCATCAGAAGAATCAGAATTGCACCGTTATTTGTTGTTATAGGTTTTGTCATAGAGGTCTATGCGATCTTGAAAAGAAAATAAATAAACAGTTTTTATTTAAGGATTAAAAAATTTAAGAATTAAAAGATTAAATATTAATTTGAAAATGTATACAGGTAATACACTTTCATCTATCAAATAATTAATATTTATTTTGGCTCATCGCCAGTCTTTCAATTCTTAAATCTTTTAATCTTTTAATTTTTTAAAGGAATATGGATTTAATTAAAGCAATTATTATTGCCATTGTAGAGGGATTAACGGAATATCTTCCGATCTCATCTACAGCACACATGGGATTCACTGCCAATTTACTGGGAATGCCGGATGATGAATTTTTAAAAATGTTTCAGGTTTCCATTCAGTTTGGGGCAATTTTGTCTGTTGTAGTGGCTTATTGGAAGAAATTTTTTGATTTGAATAATATTCAGTTTTATTTCAAACTGGGTTTTGCAGTAGTTCCTGCATTGGTTTTAGGATACTTATTTGATGATAAAATTGAAGCCGTTCTTGGAAATCAGATTGCCATTTCTTCCGTATTGGTATTGGGAGGAGTAGTGCTTTTATTTGCTGATAAATGGTTCAAAAACCCTAAAATTGATGATGAAAAAGGAATTACCATAAGAAAAGCTGTTACCATAGGATTTTGGCAATGTCTGGCGATGATGCCGGGAACAAGCCGTAGTGCAGCTTCTATTATTGGTGGTATGGCTCAGGGATTAACAAGAAAAGCAGCTGCAGAATTTTCTTTCTTCCTTGCAGTTCCTACAATGCTTGCGGTGACAGTATATTCGGTTTTTGTGAAAACTTGGGGTAAAGAAACTCCAAATCCACAGAAAGGATATGAAATGATTATGGCATCACAGGATCACATCATGATCTTTGTTATTGGAAATGTTGTAGCATTTATTGTGGCATTAATAGCGATTAAAGCATTCATCGGAGTTCTTAATAAATATGGTTTCAAACCTTGGGGGTGGTACCGAATCTTTGTAGGAATCGCTTTACTAATCTATTTTTATTTCTTTAAATAAAAAATATTATATCCATTCATGACAGCTGAAGAACTGAAATCAGGATACGTTTTTTTATTAGATAAGCCATTGGACTGGACTTCTTTCCAGGCTGTCAATAAAATGAAATATAAACTTAAAAGGGAGTTTGATCTTCCTAAAAAGTTCAAAATAGGGCACGCAGGAACCCTTGATCCAAGAGCTACCGGACTTTTGATCGTTTGCTGCGGAAAATTCACAAAGAAAATTCCCGAAATTCAGGATGCTCCAAAAGAATATTGGACGGAAATAAAATTAGGCGTACAAACAGAATCTTATGATACTGAAAAACCGGAAATTTTGCATCAGGATATCTCGCATATCACTGAACAGCTGGTAAAAGAAGCTTTAGAAAAATTCGTCGGAGAAATAGAGCAGAAGCCACCCGTTTATTCTGCTATAAAGATTGATGGCGAAAGAGCTTATAATCTTGCCAGAGCAGGAGAGGAAGTAGAAATGAAGTCAAGGAAAACAACAATTCATTATATCCAGGATATTAAAATAGAATTTCCTTTGGTAAGCTTTACAGTAGGTTGCTCAAAAGGAACCTATATCAGAAGTCTTGCTCATGATATCGGGCAGGAATTGGGAGTAGGAGCTTATTTAACACAATTGAGAAGAACAAAAATCGGAGATTATAAAATCGAAGATGCTACAGATCAGTTTTTAAATAATGACTTTAGATTTCAAGGCGAATGAAAATAAAATTATCCCTTTTTTTAATTGTATTTACCTTTATTAAAGCATTCTCTCAAGACACAGAGAAAAAACAAAAAATGGATTTTTATTTCAATCCATCATTGAATGTAGGCTTTAATATTAATAACAAGTCCGAGAAGAAAAACGATTCACAATATATTGAAACCCCTTCAGTATTAGGGAATTTGACTTATGGTATCACAGCTATTGGTGGGTATAATTTTCTTCCTAACTTTGCCATTGGAACCGGACTTAAATACAGTTTTGCTCAGGATAATTATCATTTGATTTATTGGGTTATTCAGCCAAAATTTATTTTTTCCCCCGGAGATCGTCCTTTTTATATCGATGTGAATTATGGGAAACAGATTAACAGTTCTGCAGTTTCTGGCACTGAATTCTGGGGTGCAAGATTTGGAATGCAGGTTTCCTATTCAAAACGCCTAAGCCAGGAAGGAGGAATTGTTTTCGAATCACATAAGCTGAATGAAGGACATGATGGCTTTTTCATCGGATTAAGCTATGGAATAAGCATTTTCAGTAATAAAAATTATACCGTTTACGGAAGAGACTAATGGAAAAGACACGTATCAATAAATATTTATCAGAAGTAGGTTACTGTTCTCGAAGAGCAGCAGATAAACTGTTGGAAGAAGGAAGAATAAAGATTAATGGTAAGATTCCTGAAATGGGAACTAAGGTTTCTGATGAAGATCTTGTGGAAGTAGACGGGAAACCTATCAGAGAATCAGAGGAAAAACCTGTTTATATTGTTTTTAATAAACCCGTAGGAATTGTTTGTACCACAGATACAAAACGTGAAAAGAATAATATTGTCGATTATATCAATCATCCCCAAAGAATTTTCCCAATCGGACGATTAGATAAACCCAGTGAGGGACTTATTCTTTTAACCAGTGATGGTGATATCGTAAATAAAATTCTAAGAGCAAGAAATAATCACGAAAAAGAATATATTGTAAGGGTAGATAAACCGATCACTCCAAAATTTCTTGAAAAAATGAGAAACGGGGTTCCGATTCTTGATACGGTTACCAAAAAGTGTGAGGTTGAGAAAATTGATGAAATGAACTTCAGAATTATTCTTACACAAGGTTTAAACAGACAGATTCGTAGAATGTGTGAATTCCTTGGTTATGAAGTAAAAAAGCTGAAGAGAATTCGTATTATGAATATCAAGCTTGATCTCCCAATCGGTAAATGGAGAGATTTAACAGATGATGAACTGAATACATTAAATGATTTGCTTACAGATTCAAGTAAAACAATTGATTAAAATTATATATTTTTTTAAGATATAAATGAAAGGCAGGAAGTATTTTCCTGCTTTTTTTGTGTTCAAATTATTAAAGTAATAAGGAATAATTATTTATTAAATTCACATATTGGTGTAATATTTTAAATTTTTCATTGAAATAGTGTTATATTTATATAAACAACTAAACAATTGAAAACCATGAAATTAAAATTTAACCTAGTTCCCTTGTTTATCATTATTCTGATGATATTTTCTAATTGTCAGCATGATAATCACCCGGAAATTCCACACGATACAGCTTTTTTTATTGATTATAGAAGCCTGACAGGACAATCAGATGGAATGGCTGTCATAGAGCTAGATCCTGAAGCTCCAGATTTTGGAAATATTAGTAGTAAGCTTGAATTAGGCATTGGTGTACTCCCACATCATATCTATTATAACCAAAATGCAAATAAGCTATATACAACAGCTTTAGGAGGCAGTTATCTCTATGAAGTAAAAGCAGAAAAAGATAAAATCGGACAACCGAAATTAGTAAGCGCAACGCCTATCGATACGGGAGAGAATACGGTAGGCGAAAATTTATTTTTCACCAGCGACGGAAGATTTTTTATGACTTTTATGGGGGGAGCAGGTGGTCTAAGAGACGGAAGTGTAGGTGTTTTTAATGCGAGCAATAATCAGCTTATAAAAACCATCAAAGCTCCAATTCAGGACAATCCTAACAAGTTTATTATGTATCCGCATGGTATTTCTGTAAATGAAGAAAAAGGATTGATGATGGTGACTTCAACTATTCATCCGGATCTTACCAGTGGTTTTGGAAACACATGCACCTTACTGGATTTGAACACTTACGAGTTAAAAGAAACCTATCAGATTGCAGATTCACCAACAGATATGTCAAGCCCTGTAGAAGTGTTATTGCTTCGTGGCAAATTTCCACAGTATGCTCTTGCGACAACAATGCTTGGGGGTGATATCTGGATTGCTCCATACAATGTTGTAACAAAGAAATATGATGCTTTTTCTAAAATATTTGATGGCAGTACACAAGGATTAGGCTGGACTCTCGAAATGTATATTGATGATAACAACAGGTTGTATGTAAGCTTTGCCGATCCGGGAAAGGTTCTGGTCTTTGACATCAGTAATCTTCCCCAATTAAAGCTTATAAAAACCCTTACAGCAGATAAAGGGGCGCATCATATGGTTTTCTTTAAAACAAAAAAAGGAAAAGAGGTCGTAGCAGTACAGAATAATCTCCTGAATATTCCTAATTTAAATTCCGGAACCATTAGCGTTATTGAAATCGAGTCCGGAAAAACCCTGGGTACAGTTGATTTACGTGGCAAATATGGAATACTACCTGAATCAATAGAAGGAACCAATGGTCCCAGTAGTTATATGCACCACTAAACTATAAACTTAATATTTCAAATGAATAATTTCCCAAAATAGGAAATACTTACTGTTTTGGGAAGTTTTTATATAAAGCTATTTTAAGTATAATTTCATTCTTTCTTCATATTCAGGCTTCAGTTTTAGAAACTTCCATATTTTCTTATCATCTGGATAGGTCGTACGGTAGAATATAATTTTATCAGCAGAATATTTGAAATAAGGATGATCCTTTAACCATTCTTCAGGAGCATCTGTTAAGGTATATTTGGGAACATTAGAATTGTTAAGAGGTGCTATAGAAAGTAACTTTTGCACCAGCTCTTTGTCGATATTGTAGGTGCTTAATATCTGTTCCTTATTCATAAAACCTCCCAGCTTTCTCCTGAAACCAATAATAGAACTGGCACTTCTTTCATCCAAACCAAACTCTATAAGCTGTTTAAATGTAATTGTATTGAGGTCAGTTTTTGAGAAGTCAGTTTTTTCCTGTCTGATTTCTTCTTGTTTTATCGTGATAGGATTAAGTTTTATATAAGGTTTTAGCTCCTGAAACTTCTCAGCAGAAATGACAAAACACTTTTGTATATCTTCCAGATTTTTAAAGCTTCCACGGAGATTTCTGTCTCGGTAATTGACAATAATATTGGCTTGTTTATCTGAGAAGCCGAAAGCTTTCCAACCGTCGACGTTCAAGATATTGGGATCAAAAATATGATATTGTATTTTTGCCTTTTCAGGATAATTGGAAGCAAAAGATCTGAAGTTTTCTGGTGTCTTTGCAGGTAAAATCAAATAAGGTTCCAGTTTACTATAGTTTTCGGGAGAAATTATAAAGCATTCCTTGAATTTCTCTTTACTCACAAAACTTCCACCCAAATAATTTTTATATTTTAAAATAGCCTCGGATTGTCTTTCACTGAAACCCATCTTTATCCAATCTCCAGAAGAAAGTCTATCAGGATTAAATTTTCCAGAGATATTGATTTCTTTTTTGGCAAACGTGTTAAATTCTTTGGATTTACTTTTATCACTAGTTTTGGGAAGCAAAATAAAAGATTCAAGTTCTTCAAATTTTTCTTCGGAAATAGCATAACATTTTTTCAATTGTTCCTTTGATGTGAAATTTCCACCTACGATGTCTTTATATTTGAGGATAGTAGAGACCTGCTTTTCAGAAAAACCAAGCTTTTGCCATTGATCTCTGTCTAAAATATTGGGATCAAAATCTGATAGATTAACAGATGCGGAAGACGCAATAAACTTTACGTCAGGAAAAGGCTCCCTGTTTCTGCTGGTGTATTTTTGAAAGGCTAATAAAATAGTCAGTACAATAACCATTAATGCCAGTTTCTGGTAATAGCTTTTTCTCATCATGCAGTAAACATATTGATAAAAACAAAGTAGGGCAATATCAAACGGTTAAATGATTAAGTTTAATATGTATAATATGCATTAATAGCTTCTAAATTAAATCGTTTGCGAATTTTTTATAGGAATATTTAAATCTGTTGTATTTATTATGACTTAGAATTTTCGATAAAAAAATACTATTTTAAATAATTGTTTAATCAAAAGTTTGGCATATAACACGTTTATCCAATATCAACGTATATTGAATAAAAAGTGGTAGCTAAGAATGATAAAGCAGATGAATTATTCAGGACTATCTCCTAAAGACTCTTTTAGTTTTAAAAGTTCAGCTTTTACAAATTCAAGACGGTCAATAATGGTAATTGTTTCTGAAATTTTGCTGTTTGTGGTTAAAGCAACACGTGCACCGTCCAAAGTATAACCTTTTTCTTTTACCAAATGATAAATCATCTGGAGGTTTTTAATGTCTTCCGGAGTGAAATATCGGTTCCCTTTTTTATTTTTTTTAGGCTTGATAATAGGGAATTCCTGTTCCCAATAACGTATTAATGAAGTGTTTACATCGAATGCTTTAGCGACTTCTCCTATAGAATAATACAGTTTATCAGGTAAGTTTATTTTCATTTTACGGCTCCTAAACTTCAAAGATAAAAATTTTTTAAAGTTTCATCCAAATATATTTTTCAAAGAATTTATAGGGTTTAGTAGTGTTATCATGAATTTTTTATTCTTTATTGTGTGAAAAAATAACTCTTAAATGCTTTTTTTGTGTAATTTCGTGAAATTCAAAAAGCTATAATGATATGAAACGTTATTTCTATATTTTAACATTTCTGGTTCCTTTTTTAGGATACTCACAGTGGACCAGAACTGAGATTAAATCTCAAAAAGTAAAAAAATCACAAGAAAATCTAGAATTTTCAGGGCTTTACTCTTTAAATACTGATGAACTTAAGCAGGCATTGAAAAATGCACCTCAACGTTTTTCAAATGAAAAAGGAGCTATTGTTTCTCTTCCTACAGCTAAAGGGAAATTAGAAAAGTTTCAGGTTTGGGAATTTTCAAATATGGCGCCGGAATTACAGGCTAAGTTTCCGGATATTAAATCCTATGTTGGAACCAGTATAGAAGACCCTACTGTTTATCTGAGATTCAGTATGTCTCCTGTAGGATTTTCTTCAATGATTACCCGTTCAGGAATATCAGAATTTATTGAACCTTATACTGAAGACAGAACCGTTTATGCAGTTTTTGATTCTAATGCAAAACGCGGACAGGATAAAGAACCATTTGAGTGTTCTACCATTGATCATATAGAAAAAAGCGCTGCTGAAAAAAAAAGCGCAGGCGAAACAAATAGAAGAACAGCAGGTTTTAATGTTTTCAGAATGGCTCTTTCCTGTACGGGAGAATATGCACAATATCATTTAACAGCCGCAGGAACTCCGGTAACAGCACCTGATGCTCAGAAAAAAGCAGTCGTTCTTTCTGCTATGAATGCCACTTTAACAAGGTTAAATGGTGTTTTTGAGAAAGAATTATCTCTTCATTTTAATCTAATTGCTAATAACGATGCTGTTATATTTTTAGATGCAGCTTCAGATCCTTACACAAACGCAGGTCCGGATCAGGCTAATACAGGCATAACTTCTGTTATTCCTGCATCCAATTTCGATATGGGGCATCTTTTGGATAAGAAAAACGGTAATGGAGCAGCATATCTTGATGCTTTATGTGGAAGTAGACCAGGAAGAGGCTGGACAGCCCATAATTTTCCGGAAGGTGATAAATTCGATATTGACTACGTAGCTCATGAAATGGGGCATCAAATGGGAGCAAATCATACATTCTCCTATTATTTAGACGGTAACGGATCTTCGGAAATGGAACCTGGAGGTGGAAGTACTATTATGGCTTATACAGGGATTATGGGCGAAGTATATGATATTCAATATAATTCTAATGACTATTATCATACTTATAATTTAACGGAAATAAAGAACAGAATAAGCAATATAAGTTGTGGTGTAACTACGCCGTTTGGAGTTGCAGCCCCTATGGTAAATGCAGGTTCAGATTATATTATTCCAAAATCTACTCCATATGTATTAAAAGGAACAACGGGTGATACCAACAGTTCATCATACACTTATGTTTGGGAGCAAATGGATAATGCTCCTAGTTCTCAAACGGATCTAAATTCACTTGCTTATCCAACAAAGCCATCGGGACCTAACTTCAGATCTGTTTCTCCCAAAAGTACACCAGTAAGATATTTCCCTGAATTTAATAAAGTATTGGCAGGAGCTTTATCTACCCGTTGGGAATCTGTTTCAAGTGTAGGAAGAAACCTAAACTTCAGATTAACGGTAAGAAATAACAATCCATTGGCTCCACAAACCAATAATGATGATATGATGGTAACTGTAAACGCAACAGCGGGACCTTTCCAGATAACTACGCCTTCATTTGGGCAATCCGCAAGCTCAGGAAGTGCATTTAATGTAACCTGGGATGTGGCGAATACCAATCAGGCACCTATCAATACCGCAAATGTTAATATTAAATTATCTACAGACGGAGGACAGACATTTACGACACTTGCAGCTAACACACCAAACGATGGTTCAGAACAAGTGACAATTCCTGCAGGATCTACTTCTGCCAATGCGTTTATAATGATAGAAGCAGTAGGAAATATTTATTATACAGTAAGTCCAAGCTTTGTTATTGATTATTCCGTGACAGGTGAAACATGTACTACTTATACTTATAATGCAGGCACAGTTGCAATTCCTGATGGACCTGGAGGTAATGGAATTTCAGCGCCAAGAGTAAATATTCCTTTAACAGTAAATAATAATGGAACTATTACTAAGATTAAAGTAACACCAAATGTAACTCATTCGAATTTAATTCAGGTAGCAATAGGTATTGAAAGCCCGGTGGGAACTTCTGCTTTGCTTTGGAATAGACAATGTGCAGGATCATCGGGTATTACAGCAGGTTTCAGTGATGCGGGAAATGCAGTAGGATGTACAAATGCTAATCCAACTTCACCTGTTCAGGGAGAAGTAAAATCTAATGAACCTTTAAATGTATTCAAAGGACATTCTGCTCAGGGAGTTTGGAATTTATATGCTACAGATAATGTCAAAGGAACTACCGGAAGCATTAACGGCTGGTCTCTTGAAGTGTGTACACAGGAAACCCAAAGTTTAGGAACTAAAGATGCCGCTTCACCTTTAGCTGATGATATTAAAATCTATCCTAATCCAAGTGATGGAAATTTCTTTATCAAATCTCAAAATATAAAAGGAAATATAAAAGTGACAATGCTTGATGCTAGTGGAAGATTGATTTATTCTTCATCGTATAAAAGCGAAGGCAATAACACCAAAGAATTTAATGTAAAAGTACCTAAAGGAGTGTATGTAATTAGCATTAATTCTCAAAAAGGAATATATAATACCAAATTGATTATCAAGTAAAATCGATAAATATTTTATAAAGGGACTGGCATTTATGTCGGTCCTTTTTTATAACTCAACTTGTCGCGTGGTATTATTTATAGTACTTTTATAGATTGTTATCAATTTTTCTTATACAATATAAGTGATGAATTTCATTTCAGTTCTTAATATCGATCTTTTTCAGACGGGTAAAAATCCCTCAGATTTTTATTTTAATACGATGAAAAACCACTTGGTAGTAGGACATAAACATATAGAAAAGCCACATAGACATGATTTTTATGCAGCCGTTCTATTTACCAAAGGAATAGGAATTCATGAGATCGATTTTCAAAAATATGAAGTTTCAGAAGGCAGTCTTTTCTTTCTTTCACCAGGGCAGATTCATAGCTGGGAACTATCAGGAGATATAGACGGATATATTTTCTTCTGCTCACAAGAGTATTATGAAATGCATTATGTGAATCAGAAGCTTCGAAATTTTCCTTTTTTCGGATCTGTGTCATTTCCTAGAAAGCTTCAGTTGGATACCGAGGAATTACAAAAAAATATTCATTTATTTCAGGAGCTTGGAAAAGAACATGAGCAAAAAGAGATTATGAAAGATGGCTTTATCTTGTCATTGATGTCTCAGGTTTTTATTAATGCAACCCGTTTATTTACAAAAGATTTTGATATTCAGGCTTCTTCTGCCGGGCTTTCATACTTTAAGCACTATCAGGATTTTGAAAGTCTTGTTGAACAGCATTTTACAGAACAGAAATCAATTGCTTATTACGCAAATCTGTTAGGAATTTCATCTAAACATCTCAATCGTATTGTACAGACTATAGTTCAGAAGACAGCTACAGAAGTAATCACCGAACGAGTAGTATTGGAAGCCAAAAGAATGCTGATGTACCTTGATGAAAGTTTGGTTGAAATTGCTTTCAGGTTAGGGTACGAAGAATATTCCTACTTTGTAAGAGTCTTCCGAAAAAGCTCCGGAATGACTCCTACTCAGTTTATGAGGAAATATAAGGCTTAATTTAATTCAAAGTTTTTATGGTTATTGATTAGTTATTCTTATAATGCCAGCTTAAATGGTCCTTCAAAAGTTGTCTCGAAAGAATCTACCAGCTTCCCGTCTTCATCAAAAACTCCAATCGTCATATTTTGTTTTGAGAATTTTATTTTATCTTCCGGGAATGAGATATTGATGTTTCCTTTCAAGATTTGATCTCCTTTTAAAATAATTTTTTCAGCCCCAAAATAAGTGATTTCAGCATTTTCAGGAGTGATCACTTTTATGGTCAGTACCTTTTTCTCATTAGATTTATTCAATAGAGTATAGATAAAAGTATTATTGATTTTACCTTCTTTAATGAAGAATGTAGAACCCGCTGGTTTGATGAATTTAGCCTCCATGGAACCACGCTCATACATTAAGAATCCAAGGAATCCTACTAACAAAGCTAAAATAACTGTCGTAGCCTTCATTCTTGAAGTAAACTTGAACTTTTCGCTATTTTCAATTTCAGACTCCGTAGCATAACGAATCAATCCTTTTGGAAGACCTACCTTATCCATGATCTCATCACAGGCATCAATACATGCGGTACAGTTCACACATTCCAATTGCTGCCCGTTTCTGATATCAATCCCCGTAGGGCAGACTACCACGCATTGGTTACAATCAATACAATCTCCTTTTCCTGTCGCTTTTCTGTCCTCATTATTTCTCCATTTTGAACGACCTTCACCTCTTTTAAAATCATAATATACGTTGATAGTCTGTTTATCTATTAAAACCCCCTGAAGTCTTCCATAAGGGCAAACCAAAGTACATACCTGCTCACGAAGCCACGCAAAAACAAAATAAAATGTCAAGGTAAAAAAGATCATCGTAATAAACTTTAAAGGATGCTCAGACGGACCTTCAAGCATAATTTGGAAAACCTGCTCATAGCCTACAATGTACATAAACATGAAGGTAGAAATGACCATTGAAATCAAAAGAAATACAGTCCACTTTGTTACTCTTTTTCTTATTTTTTCAGAATCCCAATCCTGTCTGTCAAGCTTCATCTGCTTGTTTCTGTCTCCTTCGATCCAATATTCTATTTTACGGAAAACCATTTCCATAAATAAAGTTTGCGGACAAAGCCAGCCACAGAATATTCTTCCGAAAACCACCGTGAACAGCATCACGAAAATAACGGAAGTAACTGCTCCCAATGCAAGAATAAAAAAGTCCTGAAGGTAGAAAGGCTGACCAAGAATAAAGAACTTTCTATCAATAACATTAAAGAGGAAGAAAGGATTGTTGTTAATCTTTACAAAAGGCAATCCGAAGAATAAAGCAAGTAAAGCATAGCTGGTATAATTTCTGTAATTGGTATATTTTCCTTTGGGTTTTCTGGGGAACACCCATTTTCTTTTACCGGTTTCATCCATTGTCCCCACGGAGTTTCTAAACTCTTCATTTTCAATTTCCAAAGATTTGATGTTGTTGGACTCTGCGCTCATTGTCGTATGCTATAAAAGTATTTTGGTAATATTTTTCATCCTGATCAATCTTGTTTTTTCATCCGTTTTTTGTTTGAAAAAAACTTATTGATTCTGTTACTGCAAAGCTCCGAATTATATCATTGAACTACTAATATGATCTACTTCAAAAATAGTACAATTAGGACATTGTGTTTTAATATTGATAATAAACCAAAATGAGAAAATATTTTTTAAACCGATAAGCATATCGTAAATTGCAGGCTTAAAAATGAAGAATGAAGAATATCTGTAAAATAGGAATGATTGGTTTGGTTTTAGCATTGGTAAACTGCCAATCAGTAAATACCAGTAAAATGTTTTATGAAGGAGT
The DNA here is from genome assembly GCF_001684975.1 of Chryseobacterium artocarpi. Lineage (GTDB taxonomy): Bacteria > Bacteroidota > Bacteroidia > Flavobacteriales > Weeksellaceae > Chryseobacterium > Chryseobacterium artocarpi. Next base: position 341,464 of record NZ_MAYH01000012.1, read on the forward strand.
AAAACCGAAAATGGTTTCGGATAAATTTAGCTTTACAGAAGGTCCGTCTGCAGATCAGGAAGGGAACGTCTACTTTACGGATCAGCCTAATGATAAAATTTATTATTGGGACTGGAAAACCAATCAGATCATAGAATTTTTAGATAAAACAGGAAGAGCCAACGGTACTCACTTTGATAAGGACGGTTTTCTGATTACCTGTTCAGATGATAACGGGGAAATGTGGAAGATTTCAAAAGACAAAAAAATTGATGTTTTATTTAACAATTTTGAAGGAAAAAGATTGAATGGTCCTAATGATGTCTGGAATGATACTTTTGGAGGAATGTATTTTACCGATCCATTGTATGAAAGAGACTACTGGACAAACTTCAAACAGGAAATCCCTAATAAAAGCCTTTACTATAGGAATAAAGAAGGAAAGATCAGCAAGTTGGATACCTTTACTCAGCCCAACGGAATTGTAGGAAGTGAAATACTAAAAAAACTCTACGTTTCGGATATTGATGCCGGTAAAACTTATGTGTATGATATTTTAGACGAAGGAAAACTATCTGAGAAAAAACTATTTTGTGAAATGGGTTCAGACGGAATGACTCTGGATAAACACGGAAACCTTTATTTAACCGGAGACGGAGTACATGTTTTTAACCGTGAAGGAAAAAAGATTTATCATATTTCTATTCCTGAAAAATGGACATCCAATGTAACTTTTGGAGGAGAAAATAATGATGTTCTATTCATTACCGCTTCAAAATCGGTGTATACTTTTCCGATGAAAGTAAGAGGAATAAAATAAACTATAAGATATTTTTAAAATATAACCTATGTATCTATGTGGTTATTTTTACCACATAGGTACATAGATTTTTAAGGAGTTAATGTTATTTTTAATCAGGTTTAATAAGCTACTTCCATTTTCACTTTTTTTCCTTTCAGTTTTTCATTCTGAAGTTTTCTCAAAAGAGCATTCACTTTATTTCTTGCAACAGCAACGTAAGATGTAGTATCTTTTACTTCAATGATTCCTACATCTTCTTTTTGTAGTTCTCCTTTTTTTAGTAAATAACCTACGATATCAACTTTATTGACTTTATCTTTTTTTCCTGCACTAATGTAAATGGTCTGGAAAGGCGTTTTTTGCGGAACCTTAGTAAATCCTGCAACACTTTCTTCAGGAGTATCATTCTTGATGAAGGGAAAATTATCATCTTCATTCATGATCAGATAAACAAAACCTTTAGCATTCATTCTTGCAGTACGTCCGTTTCTGTGAATAAAAGCATCCTCTTTTGGAGGCAATTGATAATGAATAATAGATTCTACTTCCGGAACATCCAATCCACGAGCTGCAAGGTCAGTTGTAATAAGGATTCTTGCCGAATCATTTCTGAATTTCAGTAAAGCACGCTCCCTTTCATCCTGCTCCATACCACCATGGAATGTTTCTCTGTCAATTCCCATCTGATGAAGAAGCTCAGAAATACGATCAACGGCATCGCGGTGATTACAGAAGATCAATGTTCTTTTGTTTCCTATTTTACAGACAAGATTGAAAAGCGTATCCAGTTTTTCTTCGGGAATAGTCATTACCTTTCTCAGTTGAATATCTGGTTTTACATCATTTTCTTTAAGAAAGCTAATGATTTTTTCATCTTTCAACCCTGTGAATGCAGGAATTTCATCCATCGCAGTTGCAGACGTTAAAACTCTTTGAGAAAGTCCTTTTAAAGAATTACAGATAAACTCCATATCATCATGGAAACCTAGCTCCAAAGCTTTATCAAACTCATCAAGAACCAATGTCTTAACTGTTTTAGGATCAAAATTATTATTCCTTACGTGATAAGTAACCCTTCCTGGAGTTCCAATTAAAACAGCCGGAGCTTCAATCAAATTATTAACCTCAATCTTTTTATCATGACCGCCATAGCAAACAGATACCTTAAAATCGGTTCCCATCGATTTGAAAACCTGCTCAATCTGTAACGCCAATTCTCGTGCAGGAACTAATATCAATGCCTGAACTCCCTGAATATCCTTTTTCAGATTTCTGAGAACCGGAAATAAAAAAGCAAGTGTTTTCCCTGAACCGGTAGGAGAGAGCAGTACAATATCTGTATTGTTTTCAGAAGCTTTATAAGTAGATTTCTGCATCTGATTCATATCCTGAATCTGCAGTTTTTGATAAATTGATTGTAGTTCCATGCTGCAAAGGTAGTGAATTTTAGGGTTTGAGAGTCGAATGGTTTTAGGGTTTGAGAGTGGGAGAATTGAAGAGTTTGAGAGTGAATATAAATTATTACTCTGCTTTGAATTTTTGGGGCTGTCATTCTGAAAGAAGCGTAGCGAAGGGAAAGATTCTCAACTTTTTATAACGGATTTCTTTAAATGAGATGCTTCGACTCCGCTCAACATGACAACTCTAATACTATGCTGTTGATTTATACATTGTCAGGCTGAGCAGAGTCTAAGCCTTTCAGCATACCGCAAAGCGTTTTCTTGTAGGGTTATCAGTAAATACTATTGATAACCAATTCTTTAATGGATTGATGGGTAAATGCAAAACTATTGTTTATCTCAAATAAAAAACGTATCTTTGCACCCACTTTTTGTGCTAAAGGTCTAAGAAAGTAAAATATTATATATTAATAACTTCCGTATTTTTCAATCACATTTGTTAAGACCGTTGAAAGAGAAGGAATACAAATTTATTTAGAATTATGTCAAAAGAGACAAATTCAGCAGAATTATTATTAAACCAAAACGTAGCACCTGAACAATTTGACTGGGATTCTTTCGAATCTGGTCTTGATGCTGATGCTAGAAAAGAGAAAAGCGATTTAGAAGAGATCTACAACGGATCATTAAACAACTTAGACGATAACGACGTTCTAATTGGTAAAGTTGTAAGATTAACAGATAAAGAAGCTATCGTAGATATCAACTTCAAGTCTGAAGGTGTTATTTCTCTTAACGAATTCCGTTACAACCAAGGTCTAAGTGTAGGTGATGAGGTAGAAGTAATGGTTGACAAGAGAGAAGACAAAACTGGTCAGTTACAGTTATCTCACAGAAAAGCTAGAACGCTTAAAGCTTGGGATAAAGTAAACGAACTTCACGAAACTGGAGAAATCGTTAACGGTTTTGTTAAGTCTAGAACTAAAGGTGGTATGATCGTTGACGTTCACGGAATCGAAGCATTCTTACCAGGTTCTCAAATTGACGTTAAGCCAATTAAAGATTACGATCAGTTCGTAGGAAAAACTATGGAGTTCAAAGTTGTGAAAATCAACCCTGAGTTCAAAAACGTAGTTGTATCTCACAAAGCATTGATCGAAGCAGATATCGAAGGTCAGAAAAAAGAAATCATCGCTCAACTTGAAAAAGGACAAGTTCTTGAAGGAACTGTTAAGAACATCACTTCTTACGGTGTATTCATTGACTTAGGTGGTGTAGATGGATTGATCCACATTACAGACCTTTCTTGGTCTAGAGTGAACCACCCGTCTGAAATCCTTGAGGACGGACAAACTGTAAAAGTTGTAATCCTTGATTTCGATGATGAGAAAACAAGAATCCAATTAGGTATGAAGCAATTAGAAGCTCATCCTTGGGATGCTCTTTCTGCTGACTTAAAAGTTGGAGACAAAGTAAAAGGAAAAGTAGTAGTTCTTGCTGACTATGGTGCATTCGTAGAAATCGCTCCAGGTGTTGAAGGATTAATCCACGTTTCTGAAATGTCTTGGTCTACTCACTTAAGATCTGCTGGAGATTTCGTAAAAGTAGGTGATGAAGTTGAAGCTGAAGTATTAACTTTAGACAGAGAAGAAAGAAAAATTTCTCTTGGTATCAAGCAATTATCTAAAGATCCATGGGAAAACATCGAAGCTAAGTATCCAGTAGGATCTCAGCATGTAGGAACTGTAAGAAACTTCACTAACTTTGGTGTATTTGTAGAGTTAGAAGAAGGTATCGACGGATTAATCTACATCTCTGATCTTTCTTGGACTAAGAAAATCAAGCACCCATCTGAGTTCTGTGCAGTAGGTGATAAATTAGATGTTGTAGTTCTTGAATTAGATATCCAAGCTAGAAGATTATCTCTAGGTCACAAGCAATTGACTGAGAACCCATGGGATAAATTCGAAACTAAATATGCTGAAGGAACTATCCACGCTGGTAAAGCTGTAGAAGTTCACGATAAAGGAGCTTCTGTACAATTCGAAGATGCTGAGGTTGAAGCTTTCTGTCCTTCAAGATTATTAGAGAAAGAAGATGGATCTAAAATCAAGAAAGGTGAAGATGCTCAATTCAAAGTAATTGAATTCAACAAAGAATTCAAGAGAGTTGTAGTTTCTCACACAGGGATCTTCAGAGACGAAGAAAAGAAAAACGTTAAAGAATCTTCTTCTAGAAACGTATCTTCTTCTTCAAACAACGAAGAAAGATCTACTCTTGGAGACATCGATGCATTAGCAGAGTTGAAAAGAAAAATGGAAGAAGGTAAATAATCCTTAAACCATTTATAAATATTGAGCCGCTCATTTGAGCGGCTTTTTTGTTTCTAAAACGTTAATGTCTTACTCTTTTCTGTTCAGTGAATATTTAGACGGTGGTGTTTGGTTGATTATTTTTAATAAAATTTCAATTTTAATTAAATTATTTCACTACATAAAGAAATTATGTTATTTTTGACCAGCTAAAACAAAATTTTAACTATGAAAAAAACATTTTTATTTTTCTTCATGGCACTAATGATGTCATGGAATGGTCTTAAAGCGCAGGCTGATTATATTATTATGTTGGATAATGGAAGTTCTGTTACCAGTGCTGAGTATGCAAATATGAAACGAGGTGCTACTAAGCTTATGGAGGAACTTTTGGCGTGCAATACCAGAAATAGAGTTGCTGTTGTACAATATGGAACGGGAAAGTATGGTGATACCAGCGGAACCGGAAAATCTTTACTTTATATTGAATCTGATTTTACTAATGATTATTTTACCGCTCAAAATTTTGAGAGACGCCTGGATTTCGGACATCTTTTTAATGAATCCCTGATTCTGATTGCAGATGCTTTAAATGGGGGAAACAATGGGGATATCATAAGCCCTCAAACAGCATTGAGTAATACACAGCCTCTGAAATTTGTAGTATTTACAGATGCGGAAAGAAATTCGGGTGGTCCTGACGGATCCTATTTGGTAAATTATAATAATACAGCTTATAGTGACCCGGCAGCTTTCGAAATTGCAGTAAAGTTTAAAATGATGGGAGCGCAATTTACAATGATTCATGCCAATACAAATAATATGGCTGTGGGAGCGGCTGCATCTATTGCGAGTGCAGGAGGTTCTTATACAGGAACACCATTGGAGCCAAATGCTTTAGATCCTGATACCGGAGCGCCTTCAAGGCTGTATTATAACAGACCTAATGGCTTTAGCGTTGGGCAGCCGGAAATGGATTACTGGCCAGTTCTTGCAAGTAATATATGTAATACCAATGGTATGGGAACGGTAAAATTCAGATATGAACCGGGGGGATGTATACAACAGCCGGCAGGTATTGGTGGTTATTATAACCTACCTCCAGGGGCTACTTTGGTAAGCTTAAGACTTGAACTAATAGGATTGCAGAACGGAACCGTATTTCCTGTAACGTTTAATCCAACTTTTGGAATGGGGGCTCCCAACTTTTATAATTATAATCTTCAGCCTTCTGATTTCGCTACTGCTGTGAGTGGAGGAGCAACGGGAGAACAGAAATTCAGAATATCTATGGTTTATCTTTATAATGGGCAATATAAGATTGCTTATGCTTGGAACAATTACCCGTTCTTTGATTATGATATTGAAATGAAATGTCCGCATTTGAGAGTTGCAAAACAGCAAACAGAAGAAAAAGTTTTCAAATTAACGCCAAACCCTACGAACGGATTGTTTAAAGTGATTCTGAACAAAGAGATTAAATCCGGAATGTTAGAAATCAGAGATCTTACAGGATATGTGGTTTACAATAAAATACTACGTGGTGAAAAAGAAATCGAAGTAGATTTAAGTTCACGAAAAGAAGGAATTTATATTGTCAATGTGACAACAGATAAAAAAGAAGTATATTCTGAGAAGATTATTAAAAAATAATAAAACGAAAAACTGTCCATTTGGGCAGTTTTTTTTATAAGTGTTATTGTGTAGAAAATTAATAATATAAAAAGTGCTAATTGTTGTTAAACTGAGTGTTGTAAGTGTAAAAATAGATGTTGTTTCTCATTTTTATGAATACTTAATGGTTTTTAATGTTTTTATTTTTCATTTTTATTTTATTATTATTGGATTTTGTTCTTAAGAAATGTAATTTACATGTGAATTATTTGTAGATTAGCGACTTTAATAATGGATATGAAAAATAGAACTCTACCTCTTTTGTTTGCCGTATTTTCTGTATTTCCGGCGTTTGTTTTTGGACAAGATAATGAAAAGCTTATTAAAGATTATATTTCTCAAAATAAAATAAGAGAATATAAAAAATCAGATCTCAATAATTTTATTGTAGATAATGTAGATCCGTCAAAATCTTTAAATGGAGATGTTGTAAAACTGGTACAAACTTATAATGGTTTGCCTGTATACAGTTCTGTAGCAACAGTACTTATTAAAGATAATAAAGTTACTTATTATACAGATAATTTTATTAAAGACTATACTGCAGTTTCGGATAAGAGAGCTTCAATAAATGAGAGATCTGCACTTCAAAAAATTGCATCTGACTTGGGTAATGATAAGGTTTCAAGTCTTCCGATAATAGGTTTTTTTGAAAAAAATGCTGATAAATTAACCTCAGCAAAACAGAGACTTGTTTACGTTACTAATAAGAACAAAGATCTTCGTTTAGCATATGAGTTTTTAATTAATGAACCAAGGTCTGCTAATTCATGGAATATTCTGATAGATGCTAACTCTGGTGAAATTATCAATAAAATGAACCTGAATCTTTCATGTAACTTTCATGACGAAGCTTATGGACACTCAGAAAGTCATCAGGTAAATATAATGCCACAACATCAGGATTTTTATATTAACGATAATATACAAAAAAGAAATATGTTATTTCTTGCTCCTGATAACGCTTCATATAATGTATTTCCCCTACCCGTTGAGGCACCTACTTTTGGTTCGCGTGCTGTTGTGAATAATCCTTGGATTCTTACATCTTCACCTGAAGGTTGGCATTCTAATGGAACGAACCATTATACAATTACAAGGGGTAATAATGTATATGCATATGATGACAAAGATGATGATGAAACTACTTTTGGAACTTCTCCTGATGGAGGAGTAACAAGGAATTTTAATTTTGCTTATGATAGTAATGGGTTAACATACAATAATTTATCTGCAGCTACTACCAACTTGTTTTATATCAGTAACATGGTTCATGATATATTTTATAAGTTTGGTTTTAATGAGACCTCAAGAAATTTTCAAAGTAACAACTTTGGAAAAGGTGGATTAGATGATGATGAAGTTTTTGCTCAGTCTCAAGACGGGGGAGGTTTTAATAATGCAAATTTTGCAACTGGACCAGATAACTACAATCCTGTAATGCAGATGTATCTTTGGATGGGGTCTAATAGAAAAGCGTGGTATAATGCACCTGCAGATGCAACTTCTAGAGTTGTTGATGGTGGAATTGCTCAGTTTGGTCCTCAACTTAATGATATAGGGATCACTGGTGATGTTAAATTAGCAAGTGTTCTGGATGCGTGTACCTCCCTTCCTGCTGGAGAATTAACAGGTAAAATTGCTTTAGTGGAAAGAGGAACGTGTGGTTTTGCTATTAAAGTTAAAAATGCTGAATTAGCCGGAGCTATAGGAACAATTATATATAATAATTCAGCAAATGGTGCTAATATTGGTAATATGGCGGGAGATGGTGTTGTTTCTCCAACAGTTACAATACCTTCAATATTAATTACTGAAGCTGAAGGGGTCTTTATGAAAAATAAACTTACGGCAAATATACCTGTCAATACAACTCTGAGAGTAGATACAAAATACGATGGAAGTTTTGATAATGGTATTGTTACACACGAGTATGGTCATGGAATATCCAATAGATTAACGGGAGATGGCTATACCTGCTTAAATGCGAGACCTTATACAGGAAACACTACCTATTCTAAAGAACAAATGGGTGAAGGTTGGTCAGACTTTTTTGCTTTGATGGTGACAAATAAACCAGGAGATAATGCTTCTGTAGCAAGAGGTATGGGAACTTATCCAATTGGGGAGCCAATAACAGGTAATGGTATTAGACCATTTAAGTATTCTCCAGATTTCACGGTAAATGGAGCTACCTATGGTGATACCAATGGATTAGAATATAATAGCAGCGGTACGATGGTACCAGATTCTCACTCAATTGGATTTATATGGGCGACTATGTTATGGGATCTTCATTGGAAATATGCTGAAAAGTACGGATACTCATCCGATGTAACAGCTAATGCTACAAATGGAAGTTCTAAAGTATTACAATTGGTTGTTGATGGGCTTAAGTTACAGCCTTGTGATCCTACGTTTATTGAAGGAAGAGACGCTATACTAGCTGCTGAGATGGCAAGTACTCATGGTAATGATAAATGTATGATCTGGAAAACCTTTGCTAAAAGAGGATTGGGGGTAAATGCTTCTGCTGGAGATAAAACAAATATTAATGATCAGGTCGAAAACTTTGATGTTCCTGCTGAATGCGCTACATTAGGTACTGATGAAGTGAAATCTGTAAAAGAAAACAAAATTTCAATTTATCCAAACCCGGCTAAAGATGAATTCTTTATCAACTTCCCAAGCAATACGATTGGTAAGGTAAGTGTAGAACTTTACGACATGTCTGGTAAATTGGTTTCTTCAGAAGATAAAATCTCCCCTGAAACTAAAAAATCAATTTCTACCAACAAACTTGTCAACGGAACTTATATGGTAAAAGTGAAAGGACTTGGTTTTGAATCTACTTCAAAAGTAATTGTAAAGAAATAACGAACTTATATAATCAATTCTAAAGGTCGCCACAAGCTTGCTTGTGGCGATTTTATTTATCTATCATACTCACATCCCTGGAGACTTTCATTTATATGTTGTACCTTTGCAGGCTGTTAAAAAAATTATGAAGAAGCAAAATATACTAAAAGGTGTTTTATTTGTAGGGATTGGTGCTAGTATATATGGTATGTTAGCCACTTTTGTGAAATTGGCTTACCATGACGGTTTTACAACTTCAGAAGTAACCACATCCCAGTTTGTACTAGGTCTTGCAGGACTTTTAATCCTGAACATTATTCAGACTTTAACCTCAAAAAAGAAATTATCTCTCCCAAGTTCTAAGGAAGTAAGAATGTTGATGCTTGCCGGAACTTCATTAGGAGGAACTAGTTTGTTTTATTATATAGCAGTACAATATATCAATGTGTCTATTGCTATTGTTCTATTGATGCAGTCGGTTTGGTTTAGTGTAGTGGTAGAAAGTATTCTGACCAGAAAACTGCCTAATGCAAGAAAAGTAGTTTCTGTGATTATTGTATTATTAGGAACTGTTTTAGCAACAAATCTTATCAATATGGAGATAGAACTGGATTGGCACGGAGTATTCTGGGGGCTGATGGCAGCAGGTTCGTATACGCTTACGATGTTTACTTCCAATACATTGGCTACTCATTTACCGGTCTTCAGAAAAAGTATTATTATGCTTACGGGAGGTTCAATCGTAGTTTTTGCATTTTTGTTCTTTGCTCAGATTGGTCCTATGTATTTTGATGGTTTAAAATCATTTTACCTGAACTTTACAGAAAATACAGAACATATTCATCCATTTAATTATTCAATTTTTTGGACATATGGTTTTGTTCTTGCCTTGTTTGGAACCATTATTCCTCCTATTTTATTCAATGTAGGTTTTCCAAATGCAGGATTAGGATTGGGAAGTATTGTTTCATCACTGGAGCTTCCGGTTTCCGTAACCATGGCGTTCGTTCTGTTAGGTGAAAAGGTACTGTTCATACAATGGGTAGGAATTGTTCTGATTCTTTTTGCAATTGTTTTAATGAATTTACCTTCTAAAAAAGAAAAAGAAGTTTCAATGGCAGAAATGTCTTAAAAAATAATATTTAAATAAAAACATACTTAAAACCGTTTCTCTTTGGAGCGGTTTTTTTATTTTTAAACTTTAAATAAGGTTTATGAACTATTTCCGAAATATAACAACAGCTCTGATATTTACAGCCATGTCCGGTTTTATGTCTTCTCAAATAAGATCTTTAGATGCCATGTTATCCGATTATCAATATCCTTTTGAAGTTCATTTTATGAATTTTAAATCTCAGGATAACCAATTAAAGATGGCTTATATGGACGTAAAACCACAGAAATCTAATGGGAAAACGATCATGCTTCTTCATGGTAAAAACTTTAATGGAGCATATTGGGAAAGGACAGCGAAAGATCTGGCATCAAAAGGTTTCAGAGTGATTATTCCTGATCAGATAGGATTTGGAAAGTCTTCTAAGCCTCATCAATATCAATTTTCTTTCTCACAACTGGCGGAAAATACAAAAGCTATTCTGGATGAACTTCATATTGATAAAACAATTGTTCTGGGACACTCGATGGGTGGAATGGTTGCAACAAGATTTACATTATTATATCCTGAGAAAGTAGAAAAACTTATTCTGGAAAACCCTATAGGGCTTGAAGACTATAAAACATTTGCATCATATCAGACCATTGATCAGGCGTACCAGTCTGAGTTAAAAAATACTTCCGAAACCTATAAAAACTACCAGTTAAAATTCTATTACGATAACAAATGGAAAGATGAATATCAGCCTTGGCTTGATCTGATTGCAGGATGGACACTTCATAAAGACTATCCGCAGGTAGCATGGGATGCAGCCCTTACCTCCGATATGATTTATAATCAACCTGTTTGTTATGAATTTAAAAATATAAAAACCCCTACTTTACTAATTATTGGAACAAGAGATAGAACCGCAATTGGTAAAGATCGGGCACCCAAAGAGCTTCAACCTAAAATGGGACAGTATCAGGAACTGGGGAAGAAAACACAGCTGGAAATTAAAGGCTCAAAATTGGTAGAACTTGAAAATGTAGGACATCTTCCACATATAGAAGTTTACCCTCAATTCTTTAATGCCTTGTATGATTTTATTAAATAAAGATGAAAAAATTTACTCCACCAAAGCAAGAAGATGGCTGTCTGATTGTTTCTTTCTCATTGCTATTTATGCTTTTACTCTTGGGAATGGGAGTAGGAGGGGCTTACTATAGTCTAGATAAATTTCAGAAACATATCAATATGGTATCAAATGGTATTAAAACCGATGGTCTTATCACAAGCTATGAAGAACATTGGTCAAAAGATGATGACGGAGTGTATAGAAAGATGTATTCTCCTGTGATTTCCTATTATGATTCTTCAAATAAATCTCACACGCTTTATTCTGATTATAGCACTAGTACTAGGGCGTGGTTCAGAGATGTAACAGTCTATTTTGATAAAGAAGATCCGTCAAAAGCTATTCGGGGTGGGTTTTGGCATCTGTGGTTCTGGCCATTTTTGATCTTTTGTTTATCGATGATTCCGATGGCAATATTTTTATTTGTTCTTAAATTTTATGTGCAACAATTATTCAAAAGAAAAGACCGTTTACGCTAAACGGTCTTTCTCTTTGATTGGAATATCAGTAAAGCAAAAGCTCCGATTCCTGAAAAAATAACATTTGAAATTCCCAGATTCTGAATATATCCTACCATCACCAACCCAAGCCCAATCAATATATAATACATAAGCCCTAATAAAGCTCCTGCACTTCCTGTTTCATCTTTATAATTGATTAAAGCCGTACTTAGAATATTCGGAATAGCAATACTGAATGCCATGATTATAAAAAAGTAAGGAATTAAAAAGTATACTCCATGATGTATTAAGATCCATACAAAACCAGAAGCTATAAAAGCTCCTAGAGTACTGGCTTTAATTAATGTTTCGGAATTTATATTCTTAAGTAGCAAAAACCTGTTAAGTTTTGCTCCAATAAATGTACCGACAGCCAATATAATACTACTGTATCCAAAAACATAAGAAGAATAGTTTTGTTCTTTAAAAATAAAAGGAGCCAGGGAATAATAGGAAAACAACAATACATTGAAACTCATGATTAATAAGCAACATCTGATGATACCACGATCCCGGATCATCCGTTGTAATAAAATAAATAGAGATTGAGCGTTTGTTCCCTTGTTGGAAGTAATTGTTTCAGAAATCTTTTTTCTCGATAAAACATAAAACAATACCGCCAGAAGGTATAAAGTAATGAAGATCCCCCGATGCCCTGAAGATGATGCAAGTAAAGAGCCTGTTATCATCCCTATGATAGGGCTAATGGATAAACCAATGCCAATCCATGAAAATACCTTGCTGATATTGTCTTTATCATAAGTATCACGTAAAATAGTCTGTGTAACAATAGAGCCTACAGCAATTCCAAATGCGGAAAGAACTCTTGCGGCGAGCAGTATCATAAAATCCTGAGCAAAGATCGCTACCAATGTTCCGATTCCATAAGTGATTAATCCGTATTCCAGTGATTTTTTTCTTCCTATTCTGTCACACTGAATGCCCCAAAAAGCAACGCCCAAAGCAAATGCTATAAAATATAAACTAATAGTTAACGTTGCAGCTTCCTCATTTACCCGGAATTTCTCCTGAACTATCGGTAAAACCGGACTGTAAATAGTTTCCACAAATTGAGGAAGCATTACCAATAAGGTTAGCAACCAGAGTGGATTTGTCTTTTTCATTTTTTTCTGCAAAGTTTTGAAAAAATCAGACTATATTTATAATGATAAAAAAACAAAAAACATCAAAAATAAGACATGGCTATATTGAAGCAGAATGATGAGTTTGATGCAGATTCGCTCAAAGAAAAAGTAATCGGTATTGCTTCCGATATGGTAATGCATGACTCCGGATTTCACTTGCATACAACTAAAGCTCAATTACTGTATGCTCCGTCTGGATGTATGACAGTAACAACTTCTGATAGTCAGTTTGTTCTGCCTCCCTTCAGAATGCTTTGGATTCCCGCGAACGAAGCTCATAGAGTGAATTTTCGGAATATGGTTGCTTACAGATCTGTTTATTTTGATACCGATTATGCGGAAAAATATATTGGATACAGTCTTAAAGTATTACATGTAAATCCTTTATTAAAGGAAATTATTGAAAGAATTTGTTTTTGGGAATGGAAAACTCCGGATCGCGGTCAGGAAAATATTTTAAGTGTATTCTGGAATGAAATAAATGAAGCTCCCGAAGAGAAATTAACCCTGAAAATGCCAAAAGACAGGCGTTTTAAGAAAGTTGTGGAAGAATGGACTTTACGTTCTGCAATGCCTCCAATGTTAAAAAAACTCACAGACGAAACTGGAGCGGTAGAAAAGACAATTACCAGAATTTTTAAAAAAGAAACAGGATTATCTTATCAGGAATGGAGGCAGCAGTGGAGGCTTCAAAGATCCATTGAGCTTCTGGTAGAAGGAAATTCAATAGGAGAGGTATCGCACATTTTAGATTTTTCTTCTGATAGTGCTTTTATTGAGTTTTTTAAAAAACATACAGGCTCTACACCACTTCAATACTTGATGAAAAATGAATAAAACTTTCACTGTATATCTTATATGGTAAACACAAAAATTTCAATTAAAGACGTAATCATTCTCCTCCTTTAGAGAGGTATCAAAAATTCATAGAATTTTTGACGAGGTGGTTAAAATTACCAAAAACTTGCCCTATGAAAAGCGTAATATAAAGTAATTTACATAAAATTGTAGTACCAAACAAAATAGATTTTATGGACAATTATACAAACATAATAGAAGTAAAAACGAAAGCCGATAAAGCGTATGAGGCATTAACCAGAGAAATTCCGTTTTGGTGGACTGATATGTTTGAAGGATCATCGGCAGAGGTTGATCATGTTTTTACAATAAGATTTGGAGAGAACATTCACAAAACAATGAGAGTGGAAGAAGCTGTTGTAGATTCAAAGGTGATCTGGTATGTTGAAGATTCAATGATTGCTCTTCCTGAATTAAAGAATCAGACAGAATGGATTGGGACTACAATCGTTTGGGAAATAGAGAAGAGGGAAAATACAACTTTACTGCATCTTACACATATTGGCTTAAAGCCTTCTGTAGAATGTTATGAAATATGTTCTAATGGATGGCTACAATTTCTAAGCAGTCTAAAATTATTTCTGGAAACCGGAAAGGGTACTCCATATAAAGGATGATATGAATATTTAGAACTATAATAGTTATATTTTCTATTACTAATTACTCGTAAAAAAAAGAAGCTGTCCACATATTGCGAACAGCCTCTTTTTGCATTTATTGTTGTCTGAATTATTTCTTCTTGTAAGCAGCGTCTTTAATTCTCGCTTTTTTACCTCTAAGATCTCTGAAGTAGTAGATTCTAGCTCTTCTAACTCTACCTCTTCTGTCAACCTCGATTTTTTGAAGTGCAGGCATGTTGATAGGGAATACTCTTTCTACACCTACATCACCAGACATTTTTCTGATTGTGAAAGTTTTTGTAGAACCAGTACCTCTTAATTGGATAACTGTCCCTTTGAAGAACTGAGTTCTAGTCTTTTGTCCTTCTTTAATTTCGTAATACACAGTAATTGTATCACCTGCTTTGAATTCAGGGAATTCTTTTTTCGCAATGTACTTCTCTTGTACGTACTTTAATAAATCCATTATTAATAAAATAAAATGTTAAAGCTAAGCAACTTACACGTTTATCGTCAGAGGTTGAATAACAGGTTGCAAATGTACAAAATAGTTTTTGAATATACCAAACAATTAATGTGCTAAAAACTATAATTTTTTCATTTTGATTTTACTAAAAATTTAACAGTTTCTTTAAGATTCCATCAGACAGGGTTTATATGGGAAGCATACTTTTGCCCGAAATAAAAATCTGAGTAACGATTTTTTAAATTCTTGATTCACACATTATAACTCTATATGTTATTTTAAAATTAAGCTATTATGAAACATTATTTCTTCTTTTTTTGTTTCGCGGTCCAGATGGCTTTCGGGCAGGTTTTGTTCCCTTATCTGCAAAACCCGACTCCGAATTCCATGATCGTCAATTGGAAGACCGCTTCCAATAATGAAACTACCGTAATCTACGGAAATTCACCCACGAATCTGAATGTGACCGTAACAGGTACTACCAACATCTTTTCAGATACAGGATACAATAATAATTACTATTATCACACTGCAAAGATTGCCAATCTGCAGCCTAATACTAAATATTATTATAAAATAAAAACAGGTGCCAATGAATCTGCAGTATACAATTTCAGAACATTACCATTGCCAGGGCAACCGGTAACAACTGATGGAAAGATCCGCTTCCTGATCATGGGAGATAATCAGATTAAAGCAGAACCGAGGTATGACAGCCTTACTTTAAATGCTTTTAAAAAATTGAAACAAAAATTTGGAGCAAACTCTGATCCGTCTGATAATATCGCACTTACTTTTATGGTGGGAGATCAGGTAGACGTCGGTACTTTGGATCACTATGAGAATGTTCACTTCAAAAAGAATATAAAGTTATCGCCTTATCTGCCTATTCAGACAACGGTAGGAAACCATGAGACTTATGGGACTTTAGGAATGAATTCATACTATGCACACTTTTATATAGATGAGATCAAGTATAAGAATATCAGTTCTGGAAATGAAAATTATTATGCCCAGCAGGCAGGAAATGTATTATTTGTAAGTTTAAGCTCAGAGCATACGGGGTCTGCACAGCAGATGTGGCTTCAGCAAATTCTGAATGAAGCAAATAATGACCCTACAGTAGACTGGATTATTTCTTTAAGCCATAGACCTTATCAGGCAGAACAGTATGTAGGAGATATTTCTCAATGGGTAAGGGATAGTGCGGTGCCTCTTTTGGTTACTTCCAATAAATACCTGATGCATGTGGGAGCTCACCATCATTTATATCACAGAGGACAGTTGAAAAACACACCTAATTATCAGATTATTTCAGGAGGAACGGCATGGGATCAGTATTGGGGAATGTCTAGTGAAAAGGATTTTGATGATGTTCAGAAAACATTAACGGATTGGACGTATCAGATTGTGGAAGTAGATATTCCAACAGGGAAAGTAGATGTTGAATGTTATTCGATTGGTGGAATTTATACTAAGAAAAATAATGAGCTGGTAGATTCATTCCACCGATATAAAAATCAGCCAAAACCTGCCAAACCATCCATTACTAATACATTTGCAGGACCTATTAATTTGCCTTTAACATTGGATGGAAGTACATTTTCATCTTCAAACGGAGAATTGTTAAACACAACTCAATTCCTGATAAGCAAAACTTCCGATTTTTCTGTTATTGAAAAAGAAGTATACCGTGATTTTGAAAACTGGTTTGGAAAAGACGGAAACGGAAATCCTGATAAGACCAAAAACTTGAATGAAGGCGTAGATATTACAAAAGTAACATTGGCGGCAAACTCTATTCCGAACGGAGTCTATTATGTGAAAACCCGTTACAGAGACAGAAACCTTGAATGGAGTGAATGGAGCGAGGTAAAACAGTTCGAAATTGTAGGAAGTGTGGTCTCAAATCCAACATTTACATTAGATAAATCCGAATATACTCAAAACGAACCTATCATTGGTACTTTTACAGGAGGTCCCGGAAATCAGCAGGACTGGGTAGGTATTTATAAAAAAGGACAGATTCCAACGTCCACAACTTCACAAGGATATATCTATACGAACGGACAAACAGCGGGTACGGTTACATTTAACAATGGTTTACCTAATAAAGGGCAGTACTTTGCCGGATTTTTTGCTAATGGAGGATATACTGAAATTACTCCAAGGAAAAACTTTTATGTAGGACCAAAAGTCCAGTTACAGGCTACAGCAGACACTTATCCGGTAGGAGGAACCGTTACGATTAATTTCTCAGATGGTCCGAATTTACAAAAAGACTGGATCGGGATTTATAAAATGGGACAGACCCCGGGAACAACTGCTTCCATCAAATGGAGCTATGTGACAACATCATCCGGAACGCTTAATTTTACAGGTCTTCCGAAAGGATACTACTATGCTCAATATCTATTAGAAGACGGATACAATGGTATCGGTGAGAAAGTATTCTTTAAAGTAGGAGATATCGTTACCGAACTATGGATCAACAAACCTGTTTACTCATTAGGAGAAAATATTACTGCTTCATGGACGGATTCTCCAGGAATTATCAAAGACTGGTTAGGAATTTATCCTCAGAATATTCAGACACCGGATGACAACTTCGTTTCTTATACTTACTTTGATGGAGTTACACAGGGAACGAAAACCATTCAGGGAACAGCAATACCTACCACACCTGGAAACTATTATATGGTAATGTTCACTAATGATTCTTACACAGAAGTTTCAAATAGAGTACAATTTCAGGTAAATTCAGCTTCTTTAGGAATAGATGAAGCAAAAAGCACAGAGAAAAATGTGATTCTTTATCCAAACCCAACAAAACCGGGTGAGCCAACATTCATCAAGAGTGATTATCCGATTGAGAAAATAGAATTGGTATCAGCAGCAGGAGAATTATTGTATGAATCTAAAAATATTCACAACCAACGTTTCTCTTTAGTGAATGAAAACCTTCCGAAAGGGGTTTACTTCGTAAAAGTTCACACAAGAAAATTATTTACTTTAAAACTGATCATTCAGTAATACAAGTCAAATATAAGTATCCATTAAAAATAAAATCGGCTGTCAGGAATGACAGCCGATTTTACATGTAAACCCATCCTTCTAGTTCGGGTTTTCAAAATTATATGCAAGTTTTTTTTATCAGCGAGATATAAATAAACATTAAAAAAGCAGCTCCAAAAATTGAAACTGCTATATTATTAAATAGATTTATTATTAATCATAATCAGGCTGTAATTGCTCTTCCTGAATGACAGTCTGACTATCAGTAGCAAAATAATCCTCACCAGTATCAGCTAAAACTTTAGTATCCTGAACAAGTTTACCTTCCGCATTGTAAATTTTTAATAAAATCCATTTTCCATTACGTTCAAGTTCTTTAGCTCCACCGTAAGTTTTTATTTTAATCTTTCCACTCTGGAGAACACCTGCTTTTACAGAAGACTTGCTGGCTGGTTTTCCTTTTACATACTGAACAATCTGAGCCGTGAAAGAATAATCATCATCTCCATCCTCACTTAAAGGTTGATTATAAGTGTACAAAATAGCTCCGTTACTATCATACACAGTAGCGTCATAAGCCGTTTGTTTAGCATTTAATTTCTTCTCAATTCTAAGCTTATTCTCTTCATAATACCCCTTTGAATTTACAATAACCCCATCTTTATATTGCTTTTCGCTAAGCCCTTCATATGTAGTACCATTGTATGGGAAATCATCTTTATACGTTAATGTAGATTTTAATTTTCCTTCAGCAGAGTAATATTTAATCTCTTGCGTGGAGCCATCTTTTATAAAAGTTTCAGAGGAAAGCTTACCTTCCTCATTAAAGACTTTATTCACTATAGCTTCTCCGTTTTTATAAATATCTATACTTGAAATATGCTCATTATCATAGCCAAACTGATAATCTTCACCATCCATTGGTTTGTAGGTATCGTTTTCTTTATCATACAGATACGTTAAATGAGCTATTTTCTTTCCGTTTTCATCGTAAGTGGTTTTATAACCGTCTTTCTTGTTTCTTTTTTGCTCTTGTAGAACTTTTCCATTTTTCCCATAAGTAATACCTTCCTTTATCGTACCGTCACTTTTGTACTTTTCAAGTTTAGCCACTCTCATTGGGTTATAATAATAATCTACTTGAGTGTTTTCACTACCGGATTCGGAAGTAGCACTTCCTAAATATTTTCCTTTATCACCGTAAAATTTGGTTTCATAGTCACCAGTCTTACTTCTGATTGTTTCAGATCTTATTCCTTTAATATCTTCGTCGAAAATAATTGTTTGAGATGGAACAGAGCTTTCATATACTGTAAGAGTATTGTAGTAATACTCGTTTTCCGGATCTTTATAACTGAAACTTTTCCCTGAAAAAGTACCATCAGCCTTATAAACTACATCTTCTATTAGTCTTCCGGTTGCATCATAAGTTTGAGAAACACCCACTTGTTTACCATTAGAATAAGTCACAACGCTCATTACCTTTCCTTCAGGAGTATACCAGGTTACCTTACCGTCAAAAACTTCATTGCTTGGAGTGGTATCAGAAGCAAGACCTTCCATTTGAAGAGTTCCGTTCTTATAAAAATCTTTGATTAGGGTAAGTTTACCTTTTGCGGTGGTTTCACGGTAATATTCCATGTTTTCCTTGGTCGTTTTATCCCAGTTTTCATCAAAATAAGTTCTTTCCTGTGCATATACGTTGATGCTAAGTACTAATGCAAGTAAAGCTGACGTAAATAGTTTTTTCATGTTTTTTATTAATAAGTTTTGATTTTAATTTAAGGTTAGTGCACTTTTATACACCAGTTGAAATATAAGTAATCGATAAAACGATTAAAGAGACAGTAACAATTCTGTCTGAAATAATTTTTACATTGAAATTGTGTTTAAATCAATTATATCCGAAGATTTAAAACCCCAAATATATATCAAATTTACGAGATATATGAAAAAATGAACAGATTTGTTCGCTTTTAGCTGTAAAAAACTGATTGTATTTACTTTAAATGCTTAAAATTGTTCTTTCTGAGACAACGATTTCTATGAACATTTCTATTCATAGGATATACAATAAAATTTATTAAATTTAGCCAACAGAAAAATCTAATATTTCATGATAGATAAAAGAGTAAAAAATGCAAAGGAAGCCATCGAAGGAATTGAAGATGGAATGACGCTAATGTTAGGCGGATTTGGACTTTGTGGGATCCCTGAAAATTCAATTAATGCTTTGGTGGAAAGTGATGTGAAAGATTTGACATGCATTTCAAACAATGCAGGGGTAGATGATTTCGGATTAGGACTATTACTTCACAAAAGACAAATTAAAAAGATGATCTCCTCTTACGTAGGAGAAAATGCTGAATTTGAAAGACAAATGCTTTCAGGAGAACTGGATGTAGAGCTTACTCCACAAGGTACTTTAGCAGAAAAGTGCAGAGCTGCACAGGCTGGAATTCCTGCATTTTATACCCCTGCAGGTTACGGAACGGAAATAGCAGAAGGAAAAGAAGTGAAAGAATTTCACGGGAAACCTCATATTTTAGAACATGCCTATGAAGCCGATTATTCTATTGTAAAAGCATGGAAAGGTGATCATGCCGGAAACCTAATCTTTAAAGGATCTGCAAGAAATTTTAACCATCCTATGGCTGGTGCAGCAAAAATTACCATTGCTGAAGTAGAAGAATTGGTAGAACCGGGAGAATTGGATCCTAATCAGATTCATATTCCGGGAATCATGATCCAGAAAATTTTCCAGGGAGAAAAATTTGAAAAAAGAATCGAGCAGAGAACTGTTAGAACGAAAGAATAAATTTCTGAAGAATACGATTGATAATAAAAAGCGCTGAATATATTTCAGCGCTTTCTTTATTGGGTTGAGCTTAACTTTTTTATTGCTCATTTCTTTTGTTGTCATTCTGAATGAAGCAGCGCGGAATGAAGAATCTCAAGATAAAATTTTCCCTCAGATTTTTAAATTGCCACGCATGCACGAATAAAAAAGGACTCGTGCATGCGTGGTAAAATATAATACAGCTTAATCAGCGCCTTTTTCGCAATCTTTACTCATCTATCTCTACGATTGTGAAACGGTTGTTTTCCTTTCCCCAATCTGTTGCCTCCACATCGCATAATAAAGTCCTTTTTCAGAAATCAAATGATCATGAGAACCTGTTTCTACAATCTGTCCGCGTTCCAATACATAGATTTTGTCTGCATGCATAATGGTACTTAATCGATGGGCAATCAGTACCGTAATTTGTTCTCTTTCTTCAGAAATATTCTTTATAGTAGAGGTGATTTCTTCCTCCGTGATACTATCTAAAGCAGATGTCGCTTCATCAAAGATCAATAAATGCGGTTTTCTTAAAAGCGCTCTTGCAATGGCAATTCTTTGTTTTTCACCACCACTCAGTTTTAGTCCACCTTCCCCAATCACGGTCTCTATACCTTTTTCGGCTCTTTCTAATAATGCCGTACAGCTCGATTTCTGCAAAGCAACGGCAAGTTCCTGCTCTGTAGCATGAGGGTTCACAAAGAGAAGGTTTTCTTTAATGGTTCCCGCAAAAAGCTGAGTATCCTGAGTCACAAAGCCAATCTGATTTCTCAATTCATCAAAATCAAATTCTTTTCCGTTAATCCCATTGTAAAAAATATTTCCTTCCTGAGGTCTGTAAAGCCCAACCAACAATTTCACCAGTGTACTTTTACCAGAGCCACTCGGTCCCACAAAAGCAATGGTTTCTCCATTTTTTACATCAAAAGAAATATTATTCAATGCTTTATATTGAGCTGATTGATGCTTGAAAGAAACATGCTTGAAATCCAATTCCTCAATCGCACCAATTTGCTTAGGGTGAAGTGGTTTTTCTTCCACATCTTTTTTCATCAAACGATCAAAGTTCTGAAGGGAAGCTTCTGCTTCACGGTAAGAAATAATGATGTTCCCGATTTCCTGCATAGGTCCGAAAATAAAGAACCCATAAAACATCAACGAAAGATATTGCCCCGGAGTCACAATATTTTTAAAGATCAGATATAAAAGCGTAAGAGTAATCATCTGCTGAAGAAAATTAACCATCGTTCCCTGAATAAAGCTTAAAGAACGAATGCTTTTTACCTTTCTCAGTTCAAGTCCCAGAATTTTATAAGTATTATTGTTCAGACGGATAACTTCCTGATTCGTCAATCCTAAACTCTTAACGATTTCTATATTTCTAAGGCTTTCCGTAGTGCTTCCTGCCAATGCTGTAGTTTCAGAAACAATATTTTTCTGAATTACTTTTATTCTCTTACTCAATAAATTGGTGATAAAAGCAATCAGGAAAATTCCACAGATATATACCGGCATAATCGACCAATGCAAACGAATAGCATATACCGAAACGAAAATAATACTGACTAAAATTCCAAAGAAAATATTAATGAAATTCGTAATAAACTTCACTGAATCCTCTCTCACCTTCGTTAAAATAGACAACGTTTCACCACTTCTCTGATCTTCAAACTCCTGATAAGGTAACGCCATCGAATGTTTTAATCCGTCTGTAAAGATTTTAGCTCCAAATTTTTGGGTAATAACACTCACCACATAATCTTGAAAAGCTTTGGCAATTCTACTCACCATGGCAGTCCCGATTAATAAACCTAAGAAATAGAAAGCTCCATGGTATATGGATGTTCCGTAAAGATATTCATCAATATTCCTGGGTAAAAGCTTTTCCTTATCGAAAAAGTTAGGATGAGTGACAAGCTGGTCCAGAATATTCCCTGTAATAGCCGGAGCAAATAAAGAAAAAACCTGATTGATAGTGGCTAATAGCAAAGAAATGACAATCAGCCATTGATATGGTTTAAGGTATTTTAAAAGTATCTTCATTCTGATAAATAATGATGCAAAATTAATGATATTATTTTTACTAACGATGTTAATTGTTAATGACAATGCTCTGTGATTGAGGAAGATTTAAAACCATATCACAAATAAAGGAAGTTATAAAGCATATAAGTAATTATAGAGGAGTATATTAGTTTTCCGACCATAACTAACATCGAGCCTCCAGCTTCCAACTTCTCGCTTTCAAAATCCCTTTTGTATTCGGCTGAAAATAATTAAATTGCAGTCTAAGTTTTTATTATGCTTACAAAAGAACAAATTGCCAAAAGAATTTCAAAAGAACTGAGAGATCGTTATTATGTAAACCTGGGAATCGGAATTCCTACTTTGGTTGCCAACTATGTTCCGGAAGGTATTTCCGTAGAATTCCAGAGTGAAAACGGAGTTCTTGGGATGGGACCTTTCCCTTTCGAAGGTGAAGAAGATGCAGATATCATCAATGCAGGAAAACAGACTATTACTATTTTAGACGGAGGTTCATTCTTTGATTCAGCGTTTAGTTTCGGGATGATCCGTGGTCAGAAAGTGGATCTTACCATCCTTGGAGCTATGGAGGTTTCTGAGAATGGAGATATTGCCAACTGGAAGATTCCGGGAAAAATGGTAAAAGGAATGGGAGGAGCTATGGACCTTGTTGCTTCCGCTGAAAATATTATCGTTGCAATGATGCACGTAAATAAAGCAGGAGAAAGTAAGATCCTGAAAAAATGTACTCTTCCTTTGACCGGAGTAAACTGTGTGAAAAAAGTAGTAACCGAATTAGCTGTACTGGAAGTAACTCCAAAAGGATTTAAACTTCTGGAAAGAGCTCCGGAAGTTTCGGTAGAAGACATTATTAAAGCTACAGAAGCAGATCTTATCATTGAAGGTGAAATTCCTGAAATGCAATTCTAAATACAATATAAACCTTGCCAACCGCAAGGTTTTTTTATTTCTACTTAACAAATAATGCTTCAGTCATAAAAGAGAACTTAAATCAGGAACATCTCTGTCATTCTGAATGAAGCAGGGTGTAATGAAGAATCTCTTAAAACCATATTTTTCTCTCTCAGATTCTGGAGATTACGCAGATTTTTAATCGCCACAAATGCACGGGTCTTTTTTATTCGTGCATTCGTGGCAAAATAAAAAAGGTTGCTTCGCGTGTGAAACAACCTTTCTATTCTATTCAAGTTTTAATTTATCTATTAGCATCCTGCGCCCCGAAAACCTTCTGCAATACACTTGTTGTTCTCATAGCCGGAGTATTTCTGATTCCGCTTTCCTTATCCGCTACCATTTTGAAAACTCCGTTGATTGTTTCTGTAGTTACATATTCATTAAGGTCTGTAGTTACAGATTGTCCTGTGAAAGTATTGTATTTTGAGATCAGATTTTTCCATACCGCATCAGCACCTACTTTTCCTAAAGAAGCTTTTACTTTCGGCTGGAAGGCTGTGAATAACTGTGATTGAGTTTTGCTTTGTAAATAGCTTGTTGCAGCATTATTATTGCCTAAAAGAATATTTTTAGCATCAGTAATCGTCATAGAAGTGATCGCATTGGTAAAAATAGGTGCTGCTTCTGTTACAGCATCTTCTGCCGCTCTGTTTAATAACTTTACCCCTTCATCAGCCAGGCTTCCTAATCCTACAGAACGTAGAGTAGTATCAACCTTTCTTAGTTTTTCAGGCATTAAGATTTTTACCGCTTCATTCTTTAAAAAACCGTCTGTTAATGCCAGTTTCTTCACTCCATCCGTTACACCAAGACTTAAAGCTTCCTTCAGTCCTGAAGAAATCTGATTGGAAGTAAGGTTTCCAACATTAAGAAGAGATGTTTGAGTTGAAGTAGATGTGGGAACTGTTGTGGAAGTCTTCGTATTTGTCGTTGTAGCAGTAGTAGTACCTTTCGTTGCCTGTGGATTATTAAGATCAATTCCTGTTTTGTCTTTTACTGTAGACTTGATCATGTCAAGAAGCTGAGCTTGAGTAGATATTGAAAGTAATAATCCTGCTGCTATGAAAATGCTTTTTCTCATTGTATTTTTTTACAAATTTAGATGTTTATCTTTTAAGTGACCTAAGCTTATCAAAAAATAAACCATTAATTTTATTTGCTTGATTAATATGGCTTTAATTATTTTATATTGTTGATTTGTATGTTGTTATGAATCTTATTTTCTTTTATATTTTTTGAATTATACGATTCTTTTTTAGGAACAAAGCTTACCATGATAAAGTTTTGAAAAATAAGTATATTAGCTACCATCTTAATCCTATCTAATGACCCGTGTATTTTTAGCATTATTGCTTATCATTTCGAATATTATGTATGCTCAGAAAAAGCTGAACTTAATTCCTTATCCTCAAAATATAGAAACTCATAACGGCAGTTTTACAGTTCCTGAAGTTTTAAAATTGAGTAATGATTTACCTCAAAAGGAAACAGAATATTTAAAAAAACGATTTAGTACGGTACTGAAATTTCAGGATGCCAAAAAAGCAGATGCCCAATTGATCTACACGCGCTTACCTGAAAAATCCGGAGAAAATAAAGAATCTTACATTCTTACCGTTACACCAAAGCAAATTCAAATACAGTCTTCTACCCAGAAAGGATATTTCCTGGCACTTCAGACGCTAATCCAATTACTGGAAGAGTCTAAAACAAATGGGAAAATTCCGGCGATGAAAATTGAAGATCAGCCGAAATTTGCATGGCGTGGAATGCATCTGGATGTATGCCGACACTTTTTCACGGTGGATGAGGTAAAGCAGTATATCGATTATTTGGCAATGTATAAACTAAATACTTTTCATTGGCATTTAACCGATGATCAGGGTTGGAGAATTGAAATTAAAAAATATCCCAAACTTACGGAAATCGGTTCCAAACGTAAGGAGTCAATGATCGGAGCTTACGTTGATAATACCTTTGACGGAAAACCTTATGGTCCTTATTTTTATACTCAGGAGCAGATCAAAGATGTGATAAAATATGCTCAGGAAAGACATATTACAGTAGTTCCTGAGATTGAAATGCCAGGACATGCTTTGGCTGCATTATCGGCTTATCCAGAACTTGCATGCACAAAAGGACCTTTTGAATCTGCTACAAAATGGGGTGTTTTTGATGATGTTTTCTGCCCTAAAGATGAAACATTTAAGTTCCTTGAAAACGTTTTGGATGAGGTGATTCAGTTATTTCCATCACAATATATTCATATCGGAGGGGATGAATGTCCAAAAACAAGATGGAAAGAATGTGCACATTGTCAGGATTTAATAAAGAAAAATAATTTAAAGGATGAACATGGACTGCAAAGTTATTTCATCCAGAGAATTGAAAAATATATCAATAGTAAAGGCAGAAAAATTATCGGGTGGGACGAAATTCTTGAAGGCGGACTTGCTCCAAATGCTGCTGTAATGAGTTGGACAGGCGTAAACGGAGGAATTGAAGCTGCAAAATCAAAACATTTCGCAGTGATGACGCCCGGAGCATTCTGTTATTTTGATCATTATCAGGGAGATCCTCAATCTGAACCCAATGCGTTCGGTGGTTTTACACCATTGGATAAAATTTATTCTTATAACCCGATTCCTGAAGAACTGAATGCAGAGCAGGCAAAATATATTCTGGGAGTTCAGGCAAATTTATGGACAGAGTATATCTTAGATTTCAAACACGTTCAATATATGATTTTCCCAAGGTTGATGGCACTTTCAGAAGTGGCATGGGGAACTTCGGATTCTAAAAATTATAAAGAATTTGAAGGAAGAGTAATCAATCAGTTCAAAGTTTTGGATAAAATGAATGTGAACTATGCGAAAAGTATTTATAATATTTCAGGAAAGGTAATTCCGGCAAATGATGGCATTGCTTATGAACTTTCAACTTCGCAAAATTCAAGCGGAATCAGATATACTTTGGATGGAAGTGTTCCGACAATCAATTCTAAAACATATCAGAACCCTATTGCTATTCCTAATTCTTTAACCGTTAAATCAGCTTATTTTGAAGACGGACAACTGAAAAGTGCAGTTTCTTCACAACAGTTTACAATTTCAAAAACAACAGGTAAAAAGATTACTCTTGAGCAACAACCGAGTGAAAATTACTCATTTGGGGGAGCTTTTACACTAGTAGACGGAATTATAGGAAATGTAAGACAACTCGGCAAAACGTGGCTGGGATTCCAAGGAAAAGATGTTTCGGCAACAATAGATTTTGGAACAAAAACAGCTTTTACAGAAGTTTATTTTAATACCCTTGAAAACAAAGGAAGCTGGATTCATCTTGCAAAATCTGCGCAGATTTATGTTTCAGATGATAATAAAAACTTTACCAAGATCAAGGAAATAGGAAAAGAAGAAATACAGAAAGCAAAAGGAAAAATTCTTCTCAATGTAGGAAAGCAAAATACAAAATACCTGAAAGTTGTCATTGAAAATGCAGGAATTATTCCAGTCGGAAACCCAGGAGCAGATTCAAAAGCATGGCTTTTTGTTGATGAAATTGGCGTAAATTAGTCTCATTAACTTTACAATATGCAGGATACCATACTATCTTCAGAATTTTCCTCTTCACCGGAACTGGTTGAAAAATTATATCAATACGGTATTACTAAAAATTATCACGAAGGAGATATTATTTTAGACGAAAATGCTTCTATACGTTCTATTCCTATTGTCATGAAAGGAATGCTGAAAGTCATAAGAACTGAAGAAGACGGACGGGAAATCCTCTTGTATTATATCAAAGCCGGAGAAAGCTGCATCATGTCTTTTCTGGGTGGAATGCATAATGAAAAGAGTATTGTAAAAGCAGAAATAGAAGAAGATGCAGAGATCCTTTTTCTTCCTGTAGATAAAGTTTCCCTGTTCATTAAGGAACATCCTGAATGGCTTGACTATATTTTCAGACTGTACCACAAAAGATTTGAAGAATTATTGGATATTATTAACGCCATCGCCTTTAAAAAAGTAGACGAAAGACTACTGAATCTTCTTAATAAAAAGGCTGAACTTACTGCGTCTGATACCATCAATACTACTCATGAGCAGCTTGCCAATGAATTGGGAACAGCAAGAGTCGTTGTATCAAGACTTTTAAAACAGCTTGAAGAAGAAGGAAGATTAAAGCTAGGCAGAAATAAAATCACACTCCTTAAAACAATCACAGGATAATATTATAACTCTACAAGTTAATCAATGGCACCCAAATTCCCATCCTTTGGAGAGGTGGCGAAAATTCAAAGAATTTTTGACGGAGTGGTTGAAAATAAACTCTTATCTCTAAAAAACAATTAACCATTTGTATCAATTCTCTTATGTAACAAAAGTAGCTGTAGCCTTTCCGAAACCTTCCCATTTTTGTAATCAGAATTATTGAATGATAAAATGGAAATAATAGGATATACAGCATCTGTTTTAATTGGTATTTCTCTGGGATTGATCGGAGGAGGTGGAAGTATTCTTACCGTTCCGGTATTGGTGTATCTCTTTGGGATGGATGCCTTTCTGGCAACAGAATATTCACTTTTTATTGTGGGGGTGAGCAGTACGGTAGGATCAGTAACTTACTTTAAAAATGGATTAGTCAATTTTAAAATAGCATTGATTTTTGGCGTACCATCAGTTATTTCTATCTTTTTAACAAGAACCTATCTGTTGCCATTAATTTCTGAGGAACTTCTTACCATAAAGGATTTTACTATTACCAAAAACATTTTCCTTCTACTGGTCTTCGCAATATTAATGATTTTTGCTTCCTATAAAATGATCACGAGCAAGACTTCTGCAGAGATTTCAGAAAATAGCTCAGCTCAAAGTAATATTGCATTAGCTGTAGGACAAGGAACAATTGTTGGAATTTTAACAGGGCTGGTAGGCGCCGGAGGTGGATTCATGATTATTCCTGCGTTGGTCAATCTTTTGAAATTGCCGATGAAAACAGCGATAGGAACCTCACTGGTAATTATTGCTTTAAATTCCTTAATCGGTTTTTCTTCATCTATGACAAACGTAAATATAGAATGGACTCTTCTTCTTTCCATTGCTGCCATTGCCATAGCCGGAATCATAATCGGATCACAACTGTCAAAAAAGATTGACGGTAAAAAACTGAAACCCGCATTTGGGTGGTTTGTGCTGGTAATGGGAATTTACATTATCACCAGGGAAATATTTCTGTAAGGAAAATCTGTTATTTTTCACCTTCTGAAAACTTTTTTACAAAGAAATCTGCTTCAAAATACTGCTATGTAACAAAAGTAGCTGTACAGGAAATCAGGAAACCGGAGATTTGTATCAGAAAACAAAATCAAAAAATAAATACAATGAAAATAGAACAGATGTATACAGGATGTCTGGCTCAGGGAGCGTACTATATCACTTCAGGTGGTGAAGCAGTCATCATTGATCCTTTAAGAGAAACTCAACCCTATATTGAAAGACTGGAAAAAGATGGAGTAGTATTAAAATATATTTTCGAAACACACTTTCATGCAGACTTTGTCAGCGGTCACTTAGATTTAAGTAAAAAAACAAAAGCACCCATCGTATACGGTCCCACAGCAAATCCGGAATTTGAAGCCATTATTGCAAAAGATAATCAGATATTCAGGATAGGGAATATTCAGATTAAAGTTCTTCATACTCCGGGACACACATTGGAAAGCTCATCTTACCTTTTGATTGATGAAAATGGAACTGAAACCGCATTATTCAGCGGAGATACCTTGTTTCTTGGAGATGTAGGACGTCCGGATCTGGCTCAGAAAGCAGCGGATATGACACAGGAAGAGCTTGCAGGATTATTATACGACAGTTTATATCATAAAATTTTACCTTTAAATGACGACATTACAGTATATCCTGCTCATGGTGCCGGCTCGGCATGTGGTAAAAATATGCAGAAAGAAACCGTTGATACCCTTGGTAATCAGAAGAAAACCAATTATGCTTTAAATCAAAAAGACAAAGAAAGCTTTATTAAAGAAGTGACAGACGGACTTTTGCCCCCGCCCGCTTATTTTGGAATGAATGTAATGATGAATAAAAATGGCTATCACAGCTTCGATGAGGTACTTTCAAACGGAATGCAGGCTCTTGTTCCAGAGCAATTTGAGGAAATAGCGGAAGCTTCAGGAGCTTTGATTTTAGATGTAAGGAACAATACAGATTTTGCCAAAGGCTTTATCCCGCAATCTGTCAATATCGGGTTGAATGGCGATTTTGCTCCCTGGGTAGGCGCTCTTATTGCAGAAGTAAATCAGCCCATTGTTCTGGTAACTGAACCGGGTAATGAAGAAGAAGCAGTGACCAGATTAAGCAGAGTAGGGTTTGATCATGTCTTAGGATTTTTAAAAGGAGGCTTCGATGCATGGAAGAATAGCGGTAAAGAGGTAGATTCGGTTAACCGTATTTCTGCTGAACAATTTGAGAACGAAATAAAAGATAAAGACGTCAAAATTATAGATGTAAGGAAAGAAAGTGAGTATGCCGCGGAACATGTAAATGGTGCTTACAGTAAACCTTTAGCTTATATCAATGAATGGATTCATACCATACAACCCGAAGAACATTTTTATCTTCATTGTGCCGGAGGTTACCGAAGTATGATTGCCGCAGCTATTCTTCAGGCAAGAGGTTACCGAAATTTTACCGAAATTGAGGGTGGATTTAAAGCTATTGCTTCCACAGCTATTCCTAAAAGTGATTTTGTATGCCAAACTAAAGTTTTAAACCATTAAAAATAAAAGTATATATGTTAGAAATAATAAAAGAACCCTGGGCATGGTATATTGCCGGTCCATTAATCGGGCTTACCGTTCCAGCTTTACTGATTATAGGAAATAAGCCCTTTGGAATCAGTTCTTCATTAAGACATATCTGTGCAGCCTGCGTACCTGCCAATGTCAATTTTTTTAAATATAACTGGAAAAAAGAAGCCTGGAATCTGTTTTTTGTACTCGGAATTTTCTTCGGAGGGATAATTGCTGCCAATTTTATGCTTAATCCAGCCGAAATTACTGTGAACTCCAACCTTAAAACTGAACTTGCAGGTTATGGAATTACAGATTATACCAATCTTGTTCCTGCTCAGCTAATGAATTTTGAGAGCTTATTTACCCTTAGAGGGTTTATCATGATGGTAGTAGGTGGATTTTTGGTAGGCTTCGGGACACGTTATGCAGGAGGATGTACCAGCGGGCATGCGATCATGGGACTTTCAAACCTGCAACTGCCGTCTTTGATAGCAACCATCTGCTTTATGATCGGAGGTTTTATAATGGCAAACCTTATTCTGCCTATGATTCTTTCCTTGTAACCTAATTTTAAAATCAGACAAAAATGATAAAAGAGCAAAACCATTACGAAGAAACTGTTTGCAGCAATGAAAATATTCCTGAACAGAAATGGTATCACAATCTGAAATATCTTATTGCAGGAATCATATTCGGGATTATTTTCGTGAAAGCAGAGGTAATCAGTTGGTTCAGAATTCAGGAGATGTTCCGTTTACAGTCTTTTCATATGTATGGAATCATCGGGAGTGCTGTATTGGTCGGTATGATTTCCGTGTGGCTGATCAAGAATTTCAATATAAAAACAATATCCGGCGAGCCTATTACTTTCACACCTAAAAAATTCAGTAAGGGGCAAATTTATGGAGGATTGATATTCGGTTTTGGCTGGGCAATCACAGGAGCCTGTCCCGGACCTCTTTTTGCACAGATCGGAACCGGAGCTTTAGCTGTATCCGTTACGCTTCTGAGTGCCATTGCCGGAACCTGGGTGTATGGGTATTTCAGAGATCAATTACCTCATTGATATTAAACATACATAATAAAAAAAGCCTGCTGATGTTATTTCAGCAGGCTTTGTAGATACAAAATTATGAAAAAATGAAGTTTTGCGCTCCCAATGCCATATAAAGATTGATGCGCTCCATTCTGTCCTGAAGTTCGAGATTAATAAGATTCATCTCATTTTTAAGAAGATCTCTTTGCTTTCGGATCAGGACAAAACTGTTATTCGTTCCGACCTTAATTTGTTTTTGGGTGAGGTCAATATTATTTTTCAGCTCCTGAATAGCTTTTTGGTTATAATTAATCTGTTTTTCAACAGAATTCAGATTGGCTAGTGATGATTCCACTTCATTCAGCGCATTCAGTACAGCTTTTGAATATTCCTCAACAACCTGTTTCTGCTGTGAGTTTTTTATCTCTACATTCTTTTTCAGTTTCCCACTATTAAAGATCGGAGAAACTAATCCACCGCCTACTTTCAGTAACGGATTGGAAAATAACGAATTAATAGCTTCTACATTACTTCCGGCTGTACCAAGAGAAGAACTGATGGTAAGAGAAGGTAACCTTGCTGCATTGGCTTGCTGAACCTCATAAAATGCTTTTTCAATCTGAAAATGATAAGCCTGTATATCTGATCTGTTCTCTAAAAGCCCTAATGGAAAAGAAGCAGGAATATCATTTTTTACAGGAGTAAAGAAATTCTGGGTAGCAAGTTTTCCTTCAGGATATTTTCCTGTAAGCAGTTCCAAAGATCTTCTGGACTGAATATTTGCATTTTTTACCTTTTCAAGATATCCCTCCAGAGAAATAATTTCCGCAGCAATATTAGAAAGATCCATTGCATTGGCTGTTCCTATTTTTTTCTGAATTGAATATAATCTTTCAAGCTCTTTGGTTTTCAGGATATAGCTTTCAATCATATCTTCCTGAATATTTCCTGCAATATTTAGATAATATGCTTTTGCAATCATGGATGCAATAGACTGATGCAGAAGGATATTCTGGTGTTTTGCCGAAAAATAATCACTCGTGCTAGCCATTTGTGCAGATTTATTCTTTCCCCAAAGATCTATTTCCCAGTTTGCTTTTAATGCAAGACGTCTGATCTGGCTTTCACTTACCAGATTATTGGATGTGTTGGCAACCGCACTTACACTTGGGTAAAGATTAGTTCCTGCAATTTCCATCGCCAATTCAATCTGGTTGAGCTTTTCCTTTGCAATCACAAGATCTGCATTATACAGCATTCCATCTTTGATCAGCGTTTCCAGTTGAGGAGTCTTAAGATCGGAAATCCATTCATATGAAAGAGATCTTGCATTGGCTGTTCTGTCAAAAATCCATTCATCAGGAATCGTAACATGAGAGGCAATTTCACTGCTTTCCTTCAAATTATCCAGAGCTTCTTTAGTAGGCTCTTTGTAACCAATACATGAGCTTAACCCTATGGAAAGTACTCCCAGTATAATTAATCTTTTATACATCTTAATGAAGTTTAGGAATAATGAAATTAATTTTACTGTTGATACGAACCATTACCTTTCTGATAAGGTGAAGAGGTTTGATATGATCAGAATAAATAACCGCTGTACCTCTGGCACCCACCGTCAGTTGCTTTTGATCATCTTCCAGAACAAACTTAGCGATAAGCTTTCCATCAGTTTCGGGCAATTGTCTTGCTGTATCAGGTAGCCCGGCTGTAGAACCGTTTCCACCCAACATTCCTCCTGCGTTATTCATAATCCCTTGGCTGGTAGCATCAATTACATATTCAAGCTTGGCTTTGACTACTTTTCCAGGTTCTGTTTTAAGAGCTAGCTCAACTTCGTCGCCATTTTTCACTGATTCCAATTCGTTTTGAGCAAAAAAGCCAATCACAGACTGCTGTTTCTGAATCAAAACGAATGCAGATTTGAATGGCGCCATGATAGCACCCTCATTCAACTGGACATTAGGAATTACCCCGTCTGTAGGTGCCAAGACAACTGTTTGGGAAAGATTCCATTTTGCCTGATCCAGTTTTGCCTGAATTTCAGAAACTGATGAATTTTCTCCGTTATAAGAAGCATTAGACTTTGTTTCCAAAGACTGTTGCTGAGATTGCGCCGCACTGATACGGGATTGCAGATCCTGAACATTTGTCATAGCCTGCTCAAGATCAAACCTGTTAGCCGCACCAGCTTCCACCAGCTCTTTATATTGAGTTACTCTTTTGTTGGCAAGATCCAGCTGAGACTGTAATCCGGCAATATTTTTTCTTGAAGCAGAGATATCTGTATTATATGAAGTTACGGTAGCCTTCATATTGCTAAGTTTAGCTTCCAGAGATTTTATTTCCTGTAAATAAGGTTCTCTGTCCAATACAAATAAAGTATCACCCTTTTTTACTTCCTGATTCGTACTCACATATACTTTCTTTACCTTTCCCAAAACCTGGGTGGTAATATCCACACTTCTGTTTCCTACTTTTACATCAGAAGTGATAGGACAATAATAATTAAGACTTAATATTAAAGCAATGGACCCGAAAATAGGAAGAGAATACACCACGACCTGTGTGGTAAACGTCCAGGGAATTAATTTTAATTTTTTAATGAGAAGCCAGCATATTCCGGCATATATTGCGATAAGTAATTCTAACATTTCTATTAATTTTCAATTGTGTTGAGTTCTTCTTCTTCAGTAGCATCAATGTCCTTCGGAGTCTGAGGTTCCTTCTGATTGCCATAGTCATAGTTTGCCCATATCAGAGCAACGGGCCATAAAAGGCCTCCAAAAACAAGGGAAAGGAGGCACATACTTTTTATGGCATTAAGCTGAGGGTGGTTCTTTTTTTCGGCAACTTTTTCAGGATAGATATGAACTTTCCAGAAAAGGTAAATGCCGGCAAGGGGTAAAACAAGTAAAATGAGCCACGATGCAACATCAGCTATATTGTCTTCCATTCCGCCTGTGGATGCCTGAACAAAATTGCATGACAGTAGCAGGCAGAGAAATAAGGTTATTCTTTGCATAATATAATTGTATAAGGTAATAATGAATGTAAACAAGGTGGTAACTAGACCGTATCAAACGCTGGTCGGTTACCTTAAATCTATATGAAGATTAAAGATGAATCTATAATAAATATTGTTTTGTGAATGATATTTTTCTCATTTTGCTTTTAATGATTTGTGTAACAGTATTTTCAGTAAGCAAAAATAGATCGAATAAAGTGAGAAAAAGTATTCCTAAGTTATTTTTTTCTTTCGTTCCTTTTTTTATGAATGCGTGCCGTCATCCTTGAAAGAGAATTGGGAGTAATACCCAGAAAATTGGCAATGTACTTTCTGTTAGCATTTTGAGAAGTAAAAGGACGGTTTTCCAGAAACTCTTCGTATCGTAAATGTGGAGATGAAGAACAAAACTGCTCGGTACGTACTTTCAATGTACCGATGATTTGTTTTAAAGACCTCAGATACATCGTATAAATGCCCTTGTATTGGAATGCCGTTTCCTCAAATTCACTTTTATTAAACAGGAAAATCTGTGAATCTATTACGGCTTCAATGGTATACTTTCTTTCCTCTTCGTTCAGGTAGGATTCCGGACTTTCCATGATTGCCGCTTCCCTCTCTGAAGGTAAAAAAAGATTAGTCTCGATACCATTCTCATCATCAAAGAAACATCTTAACAGACCATTGGAAAGAATGAATAAATGATTGAAAGACTGTCCGGGAACAACCAGTTTTTCCTTCTTACGCAGAAGTCTTGGAGTGCTCATTTTGATCAGAACGTTAATTTCCTCATCAGATAAATCCTGAAAGAAAACAATATTCCTGAAAGTCTTAAATTGATCCATTACAGCAGTAAAGATAAATAAAAAAATAGTACATGGATATTAGTTTCACAGGTTTGAGGATTTCATGGAAGTTTTTTTTAGATTTGTTGAGTATTATAATTTTGAGATACAATGAACAATAACCGAAGAAGTTTTATCAAAAAATTGGGCATAGCAACAGCCGCACTTGCTGTGAATCCGTTAGAAATAATGGCAAACGATCTGTCCCAAAATAATCATAATCATAAAGTTACCACTAAGCCGATTGTCCTTTCGACCTGGAATTTCGGATTAAAAGCCAACGAAGAAGCCTGGACAGTCCTAGGAAAAGGAGGAAAAGCTCTGGATGCGGTGGAAAAAGGAGTTCGTCTTGTAGAATTGGATCCCAAAGAAAGAAGCGTAGGCTATGGTGGCAGACCTGACAGAGACGGAAGAGTAACACTGGATGCCTGTATTATGGATGATAATTACAATATCGGTTCAGTAGCGTGTCTGGAACATATAAAAAATCCGATTTCTGTGGCAAGAGCAGTAATGGAAAAAACACCTCACGTAATGCTGGTAGGAGACGGAGCATTACAATTTGCCCTTTCACAAGGCTTTAAAAAAGAAAATCTTCTCACCTCCGAATCAGAAAAAGAATGGAAAGAATGGTTAAAAACCAGTCAATATAAACCTATCGCCAATATTGAAAACCACGATACCATTGGAATGATCGCTTTGGATGCTCAAGGAAACCTTTCAGGAGCCTGTACAACCAGCGGAATGGCTTTTAAAATGCATGGCAGGGTAGGAGATTCCCCAATTATCGGTGCAGGGCTGTTCGTAGACAATGAAGTGGGAGCAGCTACAGCAACCGGACATGGTGAAGAAGTTATTAGAACCGTGGGAACGCATCTGGTTGTGGAATTGATGAGACAGGGAAGAAACCCACACGAAGCATGTAAAGAAGCTGTAGAAAGAATTGTAAAGATTAATCAGAGGAGAAATAAAAACCTGAAAGATATTCAGGTAGGTTTTATTGCCATTAATAAAAAAGGAGAATATGGCTCTTACTGTATTCAGGACGGATTTAACTTTGCTGTATATGACCAGAAAGGAAACCGCCTTGAAACACCAGAATTTGCAATAAAATAATATACAGGTTTTTATTGCCATGAATTCACAAATAAATTCATTCGTGTATTCGTAGCTAAAAACTAAAAATATTAAATTTTATTGCACCTTAAAAACAACATCAGGATAAAAAATCCATTGCGCCTTTGCGTAAACCAATAAATAAGATAAATAATTCACAGACCGACAGAATATGAAAAGAATGATGATCGCTTCCCTGTTTTTAATAATAGGATGTAAAGAAGAAAGGAAAGAAGCAGCAGTTACCCAAACAGACCCCGAAGTGAAAGAAAATGTGGTTCCGGAAACGAAGCCTCAGGAAAAGGAATCAGAAGAAGCGAAAAAATGGTTAGAAAAAAATATTGAAGATTACTTTAAATCAGATCTTGGTAGTCTGGATAAAAACATGCAGAAAATAACAACCAAAGATTATTACGACTATAAAACCGATGCTATGAATGTTGATATGGATGTTGACGGAAGTCTTACAGAGCAAGAGTTCAAAGATAAATGGAAGGGGAAATTTGATACTAAAAAAGCAGGGGTAGGAGTTGGATTCTTAATCGCAGGTCAGGACTGGGATAAGGTACAGGTAACAAAATGCGAGCTGATTTCTGAAAATGAAAACAATTATTTGTTTGATGTTATTCTTAATGATAAAGCATTAAAAGCCGTATATCCTGTCAAAGTTAGGTTGAGTAAGGAGAATAATTCTTTCCTGATTGCTGATGTATTGCAAGACACTCCTGAATTTAATTAAAAGATAAAAAATAATGTCAAAAATAGAAATAGCATGTTTTAATCCCGAATCTGCACTTATTGCCTTTGAAAACGGAGCAGATAGGATAGAGCTGTGTGCCGGATTAAGCGAAGGAGGAACAACTCCTGATTTTGAAACTACCAAAAAGCTTAGAGAAAAAATAAACATTCCAATTTATGTGATGATCCGCCCAAGAGGAGGAGACTTTACCTACTCAGAGACTGAATTTGAACAAATGAAAACAGATTTGTCAGCATTAAAATCCTTGAATGTTGATGGCTTTGTATTTGGTATCCTTGATGAAAATGATAAGGTCAATGTAGAGCAGAATAAGACTTTAGTAGATCTTGCATCACCACTTCCTTGTACTTTTCACCGCGCATTTGACAGAGCTGGAAACTTGGAAGATTCTCTTGAAAAAGTAATTGAATGTGGCTTTACAACCATTCTTACATCCGGGCAGAAACCTAATGTCTCTGAGGGAAAAGAAAATCTGCAAAAACTGGTAAATCTTTCCAATGGAAGAATAGAAATTCTTGTCGGCGGAGGGCTTCGTTCCTCAAATATTGAAGGGCTAAGAGACTTTACCAAAGCCGAATATTTTCATTCTTCTGCGATCACGGATGGTGGCTCTTTTGCAAACCCTGATGAGGTGGTTGCATTGAAGAATAAATAATAATTATATACTTCATTTGTCATTCTGAGCGTAGCGAAGAATCTCAAAATATTGTAGAGATTCCTCGTTCCTCGGAATGACAAAACTACCATTAGCCAATAATATAAAAACAAAATTATTGATGAATAAAACTTTCCTTTTTACCTTTCTTTTTATTCAGAGTATACTCTCTGCACAATTTTCAGAAAGAAGCTTATCTTCCTCGAATTGGCAATTTAAAAATTCAAAAGATAAAAACTGGCTGCCGGCAAAAGTTCCAGGTACGGTTCATATGGATCTGATGACCAATAAACTTATCCCTGATCCTTTTAAAGATGAAAATGAAAAAAAAGTGCAATGGGTAGAAAACGAAGATTGGGACTATCAAACCAATTTTGAAGTTTCACCAAAGGAATTTGCATATACCAATATTGATCTTGTTTTTAACGGATTAGATACATTTTCAGAGATTTATCTTAATGGAAAACTGGTAGAGAAAACAGATAATATGTTCCGAAAGTGGGAAATTCCGGTGAAAGACTATATAAAACAAGGAAGTAACCTGTTACAGGTAAAATTTAAATCCGCAGTCAATACTGGAAAAGAACTTGCAAAGAAAGTTCCCTTTACAATGCCCGAATCACCAAGGAGCTTTGTAAGAAAAGCACAGTATCAATTTGGTTGGGATTGGGGACCAAGATTGGTAACGGCAGGAATCTGGAAAGATGTAAAACTTGAATTCTGGCAAAAAGTAAAAATTAAAAATATTCAGGTACAGCAGAAATCTCTAACGGATACTCTGGCTGAGGTCTCTTTTAATATGAATATTTTTGCTGAAGAAGATGGAGAATATTATACATGGTTTAATTTAAACAGAGGACAACGTCGTTTTCACCTTACAAAAGGATTAAATACCATTACATTACCCTATAAAATTAAGAACCCTAAGTTATGGCAACCTAATGGATTAGGAAAACCTGACCGATATGGAACTAAAATTACTTTATATAGCAGTAAAGGACAG
The DNA here is from genome assembly GCF_001684975.1 of Chryseobacterium artocarpi. Lineage (GTDB taxonomy): Bacteria > Bacteroidota > Bacteroidia > Flavobacteriales > Weeksellaceae > Chryseobacterium > Chryseobacterium artocarpi. The sequence goes on from NZ_MAYH01000012.1 coordinate 380,403, forward strand.
ATCCTTCGCGATATTCATGTTTCCTATGGTTTGAAAAATGTCGAGCTTATTCAGGAAAAAGATGAAAAAGGAAAATCCTTTTATTTTAAAGTCAATGGAAACCCTTTATACATCAAAGGTACAAACTGGATTCCGGCAGACAGCTTTTCTCCAAGAATTACCAAAGAAAAATACCAGAAACTAATTAAGGCAGCGAAAGAAGCTAATATGAACATGATCAGAATCTGGGGTGGAGGTATTTATGAAGATGAAGAATTTTATAAAGCCTGCGATGAAAACGGGATCATGGTGTGGCAGGACTTTATGTTTGCAGGAAGTTTTTATCCGGCTGACAATGATTTTCTGAATAATGTAAAAGAAGAAGTCAAAGATCAGGTTAACAGGCTTCAAAATCATCCATCCATAGCTTTGTGGTGCGGAAACAATGAAATAGATGAAGCTATTGTCAACTGGGGATACCAGAAACAGTTTAAATATTCAAAAGAAGATTCATTACAGGTTTGGAGCGACTATAAAAAGCTTTTTCACGATGTAATTCCTGCGACATTAAAAGAGAATATTGCTCCGGAGAAAAATTTGTATTGGGAAAGCTCTCCATCAATAGGATGGGGGAACAAAGAAAGCCTTACTCAGGGAGACTCGCATTATTGGGGTGTTTGGTGGGGAGAACAGCCTTTTGAGATTTATAATGAAAAAGTAGGTCGTTTCATGTCTGAATACGGTTTTCAGGGAATGCCCACTTTAGCTACGACAAAATCAATGTTTTCCGGAGTATCAGATTTAGATTTACAAAATCCAACGATCAAGGCTCATGAAAAACACGCCAGAGGCTGGGATATTATCAATGAATACATGAAACGCGATTATCCTGCTACTACAGGCTTTGTGAAATACAATTACATCTCCCAATTGTTGCAGGCAAGAGGAATGCAGATTGCCATTGAGGCTCATCGTCGCGCAAAACCCTATAATATGGGAACTTTATACTGGCAGCTTAATGATTGCTGGCCTGTGGTTTCGTGGTCATCTATTGATTATCTTGGAAATTGGAAAGCATTCCATTATCAGGCAAAAAGAAGCTTTGAACCAGTGTTGATTTCCGTTGCTGAGACCGATAAAACCTATGATATTTACTTTATTAGTGACTTACTGAAAGAGATAAAAGTTGATGCAAAATTTGAGTTGATCGATTTTCAAGGAAAACAACTTTGGAAATCAGCTAAAATCAAGGATTTAAAAGCCAATACAAGTGAGAACATTTTTAGCATCAATAAAACAGAATTGTCTAAGTTTGATCTATCAAAAGCTGTTTTAAAGATCAGTTCTCAAAATGATGGGAATTTATTAGAAAAGCTTTTCTTCTTTAAGAAACCTAAAGACTTAAAACTTTCAAAGCCTAATATCACTATTAAAAAAATCTCTTCAACGGAAATTGAAGTTTCAACTGATGTTTTAGCAAAAGATATTTATCTGATTGGTGATGCTCATTTCAGTGATAATTTCTTTGATCTTTTACCCAATACTTCAAAGAGAATTACACTTTCCAAAGCTTTGGAAAATGTTGAAGTAATGAGTTTGAATGATGTATTTAATAATTAAGAGATTAACTTGCATTAATAGTTATAAATAATTAACCCTTATAGGTTTCTAAAGCTTATAAGGGTTGAATGAACAGAAATAGCTATAAAACTCTCATTAAAAATCATTCTCAAAAAAATAGAGATTTTCCATTCTCACCTCAAAAATCAACCGTAACTTTGCAGGACATTATTTCTTTACAGTTATGGTAAATTTTGTTCTGATTGCAGTGTGCATTATTGCAGGAATGATATTCAAAGCAACAAAATCTATCCACCCGGATGCCCATAAGGGGATCAATACCTGGATTCTTTATCTTGCTCTACCGGCAGTTTCATTTAAATATCTGCCCAAAGTACAATGGACAACGGAAATGCTTTTCCCGATTGCCGCTACATTTTTAATCTCTGTATTCTGTTTCATTTATATGATGTTTTACAGTAAAAGCCGTGGCTATTCAAGGCGGTCCAGAAGTACATTAGAGCTGGCAAGCGGTTACAGTAATACATCCTTTATCGGGTTTCCGTTAATCAGTGCTTTTTATGGGGAAGGATTGTTAAGCATTGCAATTATTTGTGATCAAACTATGTTCTTTGCCCTTTCAACATTGGGAATTATAGCAGCTGTAAAAGGCGGCAGTAAGTCAGGGAAAGTAAGTGCGGTATTCATTTTAAAGCGTCTTATCACATTTCCGCCATTAATAGGCTGTATCTCAGCTTTGGTATTGTCACAATTTATCGATTTTACAGTTGCGGAACCGTTTTTTGATAAATTGGCGGCTACGGTGAGCCCTTTAGCTTTATTCTCAGTAGGTTTACAGTTGAAATTTAACGGATGGAAAAAACTGATCCCTCAGATGTCGGCTTCCATGCTTTATAAACTGATTCTTGCTCCGGCAATTGTTTTAGGAATGGCTTTATTATTGGGAATAAAAGGAGATGTTGCAAAAATTACAGTCTTTGAAGCTGCAATGCCAACATTAGTTACTTCAAGTATCATTGCGGAACAATTCAGATTGAATACAAAACTGACCAATCTTATCATTGGAGTCAGTATCATTGTAGGATTTTTCACTTCGGCGATGTGGTATGAAATCACAGAATTCTTCTTTTAAATTTTCAGTTTTGTGAAGATCGAAATAGTTCAAAAGTTGCAGTTCTCTCAGGAAAAATCTAATTTTACACTTTAAATATTTCCCTTGCAATACGCTCAAATTGTCTTACCGCTGAATTTAAAAGGTTCCTTTACATACAAGGTTCCGGAAGAACTGATGTCTCAAATTCAGTTGGGAATGCGGGTTTTGGTGCCATTTGGAGGGAAAAAGATTTATACGGGAATTGTATTTGAACTTCATGATAACGCCCCGGAAAATTTTGTAGCAAAAGAAGTCATCAGTATTTTGGATGAAAGACCAATACTTCCCGAAGAGCAGATTCATTTCTGGAACTGGCTTTCCGATTACTATTTGTGTAATCTGGGTGAGATTTACAGACTTGCTTTTCCCTCTTCTTTAAAATTGGAAAGCGAAACCTATCTGAAATTGAAGCCTGGTGTTGTCATAGATTTCGAAAACCTCGATGTCAATGAAATGTATCTGGTTCAGGCATTGGAAGTAAGACAGTTGGTAAATCTTACCGATATTGAAGCATTTATTCCCAAAAAAGAAATCATCAAAACCATCAATTCACTTATAGATCTTCAATATATTGAGATTGATGAGAAAATTGCTGAAAAATATAAGGCAAAAGAAGTTGCTTATGTAAAGATCAATGATGAGGTCTTAGGAAATCAGAATCTTACAGAAATTCTTTTAAAACTTAATAAAGCTCCTAAGCAGAAAGATCTGTTTCTTTTTATTTTAGAGAAGCAGACTGAAAAACCAGATCTTCATATCAAAAAGGCTGAGCTGTTTGAGGATGGCTATTTTGGAAGTTCTCATTTTAAAGCACTGGCAGATAAAGGTCTTGTAGAAGAATACTTCATGCAGAAAGACCGAATTGAAAGCTATGAAGGAGAAATTGAAGATATCGAAGAACTTTCAGAGCAGCAGAAAACTGCGAAAGCTGAAATTGACGAAGCATTTCAAGAAGGAAAAAATGTATTACTTCATGGAGTAACTTCATCAGGGAAAACTCATATTTATTTAGAAAAAATAGAAGAATGTATCAGAAATGGTAAAAATGTTCTGTTTTTACTTCCTGAAATTTCTTTGACTAAACAAATTACTCAAAGGCTTGAAAAAAAATACGGCAGGCAACTAGGCTTTTATCATCAGAAACTGACTGATTTTGAAAGAGTGGAAGTGTGGCGACGAATTAAGCAAAATGATATTCGTATCCTTGTGGGAACACGAAATGCTTTGTTTTTACCCTATCAGAACTTGGGATTGATTGTAGTGGATGAAGAACATGATTCCGCTTATAAACCAAGAGAAGTTTCACCCTATTTTAATGCAAGAGATGCGGCTTTGGTATTAGGAAGTCTATACGATGCTGGAGTGATTCTTGGATCTGCGACACCTTCCGTTGAAAGTTATTACCGCGCCAGAAAAGATAAGATGAAATATATTTTCCTGGAAGAAAGATTCGGGAATGTAAATTTACCTGAATATGAACTGATCAATTTCAAAGAAGCTCAGGAATCTAAAAACGTATCAGGGAATTTTTCAACCAGGCTTATCGATGCAATTAAAGCAACAATTAATGATAAAAACCAGGCAATAGTTCTTCACAACAGACGTGGTTATGCGAATGTCGTAGAATGCGAGACCTGTGGTTACGTTAATTATTGCTCCAATTGTGATGTTGTAATGACTTATCACAAAGCAGCCAATGAAATGAAGTGCCATTACTGCGGTCAGAGAGCATCAAAACCGAGAACCTGCCCGAAATGTAATTCCGAGAATCTTAATGAAAGAGGAGTGGGGGTAGAACAGATTCATGAAGAAGTTTCCAAGCTGTTTCCTGAAAATGAGGTAGATAGAATGGATGTAGATTCCATGCGTAAGAAATTTGCTTACGAAAAGCTTTATGAAAAGATAGAGGAGGGAGAAACAGACATCGTGGTAGGAACACAAATGATTTCTAAAGGTCTTGATTTCGATCATATTGAACTGGTGGCAATTCCAAAAGCTGACTCCTTATTATATGTACAGGATTTCAGAGCAGAAGAACGTGCTTATCAATTGATAACGCAGGTTTCCGGTAGAGCGGGAAGGGTTTCCGGAAAAGGGAAAATCCTGATTCAGACCTATAATCCTGATCATTCTGTATTTCAGCTGATCAAGATGAATAATCCTGCTAAGATCTATAAATATATCCTTACAGAGCGTCAGAAGTTTCATTATCCGCCATTTACCAAGCTTATTATGATCGAGATGAAGCATCGAAGAGATGATAAGGTAGACCGTGCATCTCAGTTTTTAGGTTCTATTCTGAGAAAATATCTTCCTGAAGACTGCGTTTTAGGACCTGAAAGAGCTCAGATTGCAAGGCTAAATAATTTATATCAGTTCCAGATTCTCCTTAAATTACCTCGTGGGAAAAACTATGAAAGGTATAAGCAAATGGTTTTGATAAGTTTGAAAGAATTTGACGAAATTACTGCTTATCAAAGCATTAAAAAAGACGTTTTTGTTGATTTTTAACAATTTTTAACAAACTTTACACTCTTTTATAAGACGGCTGTGGTCCGTTATATGACAATAATTTCTACTTTTGGACGTTGATTAAGTGTTTGGCTCTTTTATTGAATGATTTAACTTATCATTTTCTATAAGCTCCAAACTATAGAACAAAAAAAGGATAGATGGTAAATTTCAGAAAATATATTTCAAGTGCAGCGGTGTTGGCTTCCGGTCTTTTCCTGGCTCAATCTACCGTTTCTACTGTTCTTTACTCTCAGAATTACGACAATCAGAAAAGCAGTTTGAATCTTCCTTCACCCGTAAGCTCGGTGGTGGAGAAAACGATGTTGTCGGCTAAAGAACTTGTAGACATTAATGTAAACACAATGATGGCGGACCCTGTATTGAAAAATGCAAACTGGGGATTCGTGGTGTATGATCCGAAAACAAAGAAGGTTATTTCCTCATATAATGAGAGTACCCCATTGGTTCCGGCTTCTACTACAAAATTACTGACCACAGAAACAGCACTGAATCTGTTGGGAGAGAATTATCGTTGGATGACTCAATTGGAGTATTCAGGGACAGTGGATGAAAACGGTACTTTAAATGGAAACCTTTATATTGTAGGAAGCGGAGACCCGTCTTTGGGAACAAACAAAGCAGGAGCATGGTCTTACAGAGACATTATTTCAGATTTCATAGGAGGACTTTCACGTGAGGGAATCAGAAAGGTAAACGGTGATATTATTATTCAGACAGCGCTTTTCAAAGGCAATATTTCAATGCTTCCGGAAAATGTTGTATGGCTAGAAAACAATAATTATTATCTGCCTGTAGGAACAACCAGCGGAATAAACCCAGCTAATGAAAAACTGATCGTAAAAAAAGGTGGTTTCTCTACTGAAAAGAAATTTTTCTACGTTTCACCTTATGCTCATAAAATGGTATATGCTGAAAAGTATGACGGAGACGGAGTTTTAACAACAAAACTTCCTGAAGCTCCAGCTTATTTAGCAAACAGCTTCAGAACAACATTGGTGAAAAGCGGAATTCCTGTGACCGGAAAAGTAACGCCTAAAATGACAGATGCTTCCCCTGAAAACAGAAAAATGCTTTCTGCTTATAAATCTCCTACGTTAAGTGATATTGTATATTATACTAACCAGCGTAGTGATAATTCATTGGCGGAAGCTCTGTTGAGAACAGTAGGATTTCAGAAATTGGGTGACCAGACTTCAGAAACAGGTAGAGGAGTTGTTACAGAGCACTTAAAAGAAGCAGGTTTTGATATGTTAGGTCTTAACTATATCGATGGAAGCGGTCTTTCAAGAAGTAATAATGTAACTCCTATTTCTCAGGTGAAATTCTTAACATCTTTAATGGAAGAAAAATATTATAGATGTTATTTAACTTCTCTTCCAATTGGTGGGCAATCCGGGACATTGAAAAGAATGTTCCTTGGAGAAGGAAACGGACAGATTTTTGCTAAAACAGGGACTCTGAATAAAGTGAAAACATTAGCCGGATATCTGAAAACAAATTCCGGTAAAACTTTGGTTTTTTCCTTAATGGTTAATAACTACTCAGGATCTGTAGATATGGTAAAGAAAAGAATGGAAAAAATTCTGGAGCCTGCTCTGGAACTTTAAAATGTTTATTTTATATATTATAAGAACCTTTTAATCAACGATTAAAAGGTTTTTTTTATATTTGAATGATACAAGATTTCTGCATATGAAAAAAGTTTACTTATTAATGTTGAGCATATTGATTGCTCATCACTTTTATGGTCAAAAGACGGATCACAATATAGAAATGAAAGGGCTGAGAGAAAAGGAAATGAAGTCCTTTGCCAATAGAATGGGAATTGGAAGCGTGAACCCCAATACCCTGAATTATGATCTGCGCTATCAAAGAATGGATGTAAGTTTAGATCCTGCATTCAATAATATTTCAGGTTCTGTAACTTCTCATTTTAAGCCTAATCAGAACATGGGCAGTATTTACTTTGACCTTACGAATGTATTGACGGTTTCACAAGTACAATATCATGGAAATAGTATCCCTTTTCAGCAGCTTTCTACCAAAGAAATTAAAATAGATTTTCCAGCTTCTATTCCTGCTAATACCCTAGATTCACTTACTATTCATTATTCCGGAACTCCTGATCCTGTAAATGGTACAGTAAAAACAGGAACGCAGGGACCAGGAGTGAGCACACCTGTACTTTCAACCTTAAATGAACCATATGGAGCTCAGGACTGGTTCCCAACCAAACAAAGTTTAAATGATAAAATTGAAAGATTTGATTTTAAAATTACAACTCCATCACAATATAATGTCGCAGCAAATGGTAAATTGATGTCAGAGATCATTACTCCGGCTACAGGAAAGAAGCTTACTTTCTGGAGAACAATGTATCCTACACCTGCTTACCTTATTGCATTGGGTATTACTACTTATACAAAGATCAATGATGTGATTGGAAATCCGCCGTTCCCGTTTGTTAATTATGTTTATCCGTCAACAGCTGCTGACCCGGTGAAAATGTCCAATATCGATCAGACAAAACAAATAATGAATGTCTTCGAGAACTATTTCGGTCCATATCCTTTCCGGGATGAAAAATACGGACACATGGAATACCTGAATGGAGGCGGAATGGAACACCAGACTATGTCATCAATGGGAGGTTTTGCAAAAAGTCTTATCGCTCATGAGCTGGCACATCAGTGGTTCGGAGATAAAGTAACTTGTGGAGCATGGAATGACATCTGGCTGAATGAAGGATTTGCAACCCTTGGAGAACATGTAGCCAATGAAAAACTGCTTATGACCAATGCCGAATTCATGAATTACCTTTCCGGGCAGATCAGTATGATTACAAGCAGCGTAGGAGGTACGACATATGTTCCTGATTCTGGTCTTAACAATATCTATAGAATTTTCGACAGCAGACTGACTTATGCTAAAGGAGGTTATATATTGAGAATGATCAAATGGAAACTTGGTGATGATGCTTTTTATCAGGCACTTAAAGACTATCTTGGAAAACCGGAATTGGCTTATAATTATGTTAGAACATCTGATTTTAATGCTTCTTTGTTACAGTCTACGGGAATAGATTTTACAGAATTTTTTAATGATTGGCTGTATGGTGAAGGATATCCTACCTACAACATCAAATGGAAACAAGCAGGAAATCAACTGGTTTTTAATGTTTCTCAAACCCAAAGTATGCCCTCTGTAAGTTTTTTTGAAATGCCTTTGCCTATTAAAGTAAACGGAACTGGCGGACAAACTGCGTATTTTGCACTTAATAATACTTCAAACAACCAATACTTTTCAGAAACAGTTCCTTTTCCGGTTTCAAGCATTCAGTTTAATTATGACTATCAGATTTTACATAAAAACTCTACGGTAGTTCAGGATAATACATTGAGTGTTTCTTCGGTAGATAAAGATCATTTTGGCTTATATCCAAATCCTGCAAAGAATGAACTTTACCTTAAAGGGATTGATAAAGCTACAGAGTATTCCATTCATGGAGTAGACGGACGGTTAATAAGAACATCTGTTTATCAGCCAGGAAAAGCAATAGGAATAGCAGAATTGATTCCCGGAACATATGTCTTCACAGTGAAGGAAAAAAATATTAAGTTTATTAAACATTAAATAATTAAAAGAAGCTTTCAGATTTGAAAGCTTCTTTGTTTTTTTGCCGCTTTTGCTCCGCGTTCCCTGGCTTTTTTTATCTTATAATTAAACCATTTCTCTTTAAATAGATTTCTCATAAGGTTGTCAAAATTTCTTGTTACCACCAGATTTTTAAAACCTCGCCATTTCTCAAGAAGACTTGAAGGGAGTGCCTGTACAGAAACAGAATATCCTCCGGTTTCATATTGAATATAATGCCACCATCCGGACGGGATGTATAACGTTTCACCGGGATGAAGAACAGCTTCATATCCTTGTAAATAAAGAAGAGCAGGGTAGGCTCTGTAATCCGGGTCTTTTATATTAGGTAAGCTGTGGAAATTATAAGGTAATTTATACATCAGATCAGATTGTTCCCATGGAAAAAGCCAGATCTTTTTAATTCCATGAAACTGAGTAATGAAAACATGGGACATGTCAATATCAATATGGTTTCTTGTAGCTGAACCTTCTCCACCGAAAAACATAAAAGGCAGCCATTTCAATATTTTCCCGTTGGTGACATCGTTATAGATAAGATCATCTTTTAATTCAGGTTTGATAGTCAGTAAATTAAATAAAAAAAGGCGGTGTTCCGTAGGAGTAGAATCTATAAGGTCCAGATATTCTGAAAATGTACTTTGTGCAATAGGCTGGCTTGCAACTCTGTTCAGAGAATCAATTTCATTGCCATAAATATTCACTTTTTGGTCTCCCGCAATTTCCTTGAAATATTCAAAGTTCCATTTTTTAAAGGCTGGGCTTTCAGAATCCACAAAATCCTCAAGAATAATAGGAATGCGTGGCTTCATGTGTTCATTTAGGAATCTTCTCGAATTGATCTTATTTGTTTTCTGTACCGGAATCAGTTTCATACTCTGAAATTTTAAACAAATATAAATATTATCCTACTAAATTAGTGGACTAATTATGTTAAAAACTGAAATTTTAGAATTAAGCTTATAAAAGGTTTTATTTTACTGCCTTTTTAGTAAATTAGCACATCTAAAAAATTACTAAAAATGATTTCTGAAAAATACCTTCAACATTTACAGAACGAACTTCAAAATATTGAGAACGACGGACTTTACAAAAGAGAAAGAATCATCACATCTCAACAGAGTGCTGAAATAGAAGCGAACGGAAAAAAGCTTTTGAACTTCTGTGCTAACAATTACCTTGGATTATCAAACCATCCGGAGGTAATGAAAGCTTCTCAGGACATGATCCAGTCACATGGTTACGGAATGTCTTCTGTACGTTTTATCTGCGGAACACAGGATATTCATAAAGATTTAGAGAAGAAAATTGCTGAATTCTTAGGTCTTGAAGATACTATCCTTTACGCAGCTGCTTTTGATGCGAATGGAGGTGTTTTTGAACCGTTATTCACTGATGAGGATGCTATTATTTCAGATGAATTGAACCATGCTTCTATCATTGATGGTGTTCGTCTTTGTAAAGCAGCAAGATACCGTTACAAAAACAATGATATGGCTGATCTTGAAGCACAGTTAATTGCTGCTTCAGAAAAAAATCACCGTTTCAAAATTATCGTAACTGACGGAGTTTTCTCTATGGATGGTATCGTTGCTGATCTTAAAGGGGTTTGTGACCTTGCGGATAAATATGATGCATTGGTAATGGTGGATGATTCTCACGCAACAGGTTTCATCGGAAAAACAGGTCGTGGAACTCACGAAGCTAATGAGGTAATGGGTAGAGTAGATATTATTACCTCTACTTTAGGAAAGGCTCTTGGTGGTGCTTTAGGAGGTTTTACTTCCGGTAAAAAAGAAATCATCGATATGCTGAGACAACGTTCTCGTCCTTACTTATTCTCCAATTCACTAGCTCCTGGAATTGTAGGTGCTGCGTTGAAAGTGTTGGATATGATTTCTGACGATACTACATTACGTGATAAAGTAATGGAAAATGCAGACTATTTCAGAACGGAAATGAAGGCTAAAGGTTTTGATATTCCTGACGGTGATGCTGCTATCGTTCCTGTAATGCTTTACGATGCTCCACTTTCTCAGAAAATGGCTGAAAAACTAATGGACGAAGGAATCTATGTGATTGGCTTCTTCTATCCTGTAGTACCAAAAGGGAAAGCGAGAATCAGAGTTCAGTTATCTGCAGCTCATACAAAAGAGCATTTGGATAAAGCAATTGCTGCTTTTGAAAAAGTAGGAAAAGAATTAGGGGTTATTTCTTAAGATAAAAAATCAACATTTATAAAATAAAAACAGGGTTTCTGATAGTACAGAAATCCTGTTTTTTTTATGAAAAGTATTCATTATCATATTAGTCATCATAGAGAAAGAACAGACCAGGTTTTACATCTCTCTTTAAGTATATTAAAAAAAATGTCAATAGTAAAGTTGTAGTTAGTATTTTTTAACTGTTAAATGAATTCAGTTAAAAATGTTATTGCTGAATAGATGATAATATAATATATTTGAAACATTCATTCTAATAACCGTTTTGTGAAAAAATATTTACTTATTTCTATCTTTTTTAGTTTTTTTGAAATAATTAATGCTCAATCTAATGATTATAAATCAATAATTACCATAAGTGCTTTTGCTCCTTTTCGTGACCAACGCTATAATATAGGCTATATGCGGAAAATAAATGAAAGATGGTGGGTGGGAACCGAATTGGCATATGGAACCAGTAAAATAACTCCCGTAAGTATTGACCATTTTGAAGGGAAAAACAGAATTTTTGAGATAAAACCAGAAGTTTTTTACAGCCTGGCTCCACAATCAAGATTAAAACATTTTGTATCAGCAGAAGTTTTCTATTTAAATCAAATAGGAAAAGAAATTTCAGGAAAATATTATGATGAAAATGATGTTTACTATTCTTTTAGTTCAGCAGATTATAAAAGAACTAAATATGGATTAAATATTAACTACAGTATTTTGCTTCATAAAGAGTCTTCATGGTTTGGCTTTATGCCTAAAATAGGCTTTGGTATCAGACAAAGGAATATTTCTTACAATAATATGATAGGAAGGGAAGAAGAAGATGCTCCCAGAGATGGTCTTCCTTTTGATTATCATTTAAATCAGCAGGGCTCTAATCTACGTTTCAATTTTAATGTTGACATGAAATTCATTTTCAAATTCTAAAAAATCCTTAAACTTTATTATTCGAAGCTAAAGATTTTAGATTAAATTCTCTTTTTTTCCGAAATAAGCTATCTTTGCAAACAAATTTTTAGGATGCTGTATACCATCATCAAAGCGCTGCACATTATTTTTATGGTTAGTTATTTTGCGGGGATTTTTTATCTCGTAAGAATTTTCGTGTACTATAAAGATACCGACGAATTTTCGGAAGAAAAGAAGAAAATTTTGAGGGAACAATATACATTCATGGCGAGAAGGCTGTGGAATATTATCACGGTTCCTGCCGGTGTTATCATGGCAGTTTGCGGGCTGGTAATGATCTGCATTACTCCTGCATTATTAAAAATGCCATGGTTTCATCTAAAACTGACTTTCCTGATCGGGCTTGCTATTTATCATTACTGGTGCTGGAAAAAAGTACTTCATTTAAAGGCTTTAAATGGAAATACCTTAGAAACGGCAAACATTAAACTGAGACAAGCGAACGAGATTGCTACTTTCATTTTATTTCTGGTAGTCTTTACCGTGATATTGAAATCTATGGCAATTGAATACTGGTGGCAATTAATTTCAGGATTTTTCGTTCTTGTATTTCTGATCATGATGACTGTAAAACTTGTTAATAAGAATAAAAAAAAGAAATAATTGTAAAAGAGCCGATAAATCTCTTTATACATCTTACTAAAAAACTATGATTGCAATTTTAAAGAAAGAACTTTGGAGTTACTTTGGAAACTGGAGCGCATGGGTGATTATTGCCGCTTTCAGTTTAATAGGAACTCTTTTCCTGTTCTTTTTCGACAACGATTCTAATATTTTTGAGATCGGGGCAGCATCGCTGCAAAGCTATTTTGTATTGGTTCCATGGCTGTTGATGTTTATCATTCCGGCTCTTTCCATGAAAACTTTTGCTGAAGAACAACAAACGGGAACATTGAACTGGCTTTTTTCACAGCCGTTAAAAGTTTCAGAATTGATAGCAGGAAAATTCCTTTCAGTATGGATTGTAGGTGTTTTATGCCTTATTCCATCACTCATTTATCTTTATACCGTATATGTTTTAGGAGTTCCGGCTGGAAATATTGATCTGGGAATGACCTTCGGAAGTTATATCGGGCTGATTATTTTAATCGCAGCATTTTCAGGAGTTGGAATTTTAGCCTCTTCATTATCTCAAAACCAGATTATGGCTTATCTGTTGGGTGTTTTCATGTGCTTTATCATGTATTTCGGAATCGAGCAGCTGGCAAGCTATAAATTGTTGGGAGGTGCAGATTTTATCCTTCAGAATATAGGCTTCTACCAGCATTTCCTTGGCTTTACAAGAGGTCTTGTAGATGTAAAAGATGTTGCTTACTTTATTCTAGTAATCGGGGCTTCATTAGTATTGTCTAATCATTTTATTAACAAAAAGAAGTAGAATTATGAAGAAGATCAATGCTAAATCTCCACTTGGGATTTTCTTATTTGCTATTATTCCTTTAGTCATTATTCTTACCTATTCAGGGATTAGATTAGATTTAACAAAGGAAAAAAGATATACCCTTTCAGACAGTACTATTAAAGTATTGGAATCTGTTAAAAAACCTTTAACCGTAGAAGTTTACCTTGAAGGAGACTTTCCGGCAAGCTTTAAACAGCTTCAGGGAGAAACAAAGTTTATGTTGGAAGAATTCCGAAAAGTGAACCCAAAGATTGATTTTAAATTTATCGATCCGCTAAAGTCCAAAATGTCTAATGATAGTCTGGCTGCGATGGGAATGCAACCTTCATACCTTCCGGATTCTAAAGATGGAAAGTTTACTCAGATTACCATTTTCCCATATGCGGTTATCAAATATGACAAAGCAGGAGTTTCTATTCCGTTAATTGTACAACAGTCTGGTATTGACGCTGACCAGCAGCTTACAAGATCCATTGAAGGATTGGAGTACAGTTTGGTTTCAAATATTAAAAATATTGCGGCAGATAAAAGAAAGAAAGTTGGAATTCTTGTAAATCAGGATGAATTGAGCCCAGATGAATTTCAAGGTTTTGTACAGCTGGCAATGGAAAACTACGATGCAGGTCCTGTTATTCCTAAAAATCAAACGGAGCTTACTCTTGAAGACCTTCCTTTATTAAAACAAATGAGTGCGTTGGTGATTGCAAAACCAAGAAAAGCTTTCACGGATAATGAAAAAGTGATCCTTGATCAATATATCATGAATGGCGGGAAAACTCTTTGGATGATTGATGCCGTAAATGCTGAAATGGATACACTGACGAGATCTAAAAAGGTAATGCCTTTCCCGATTGATGTTAATATGACAGACTTTTTCTTCAATTACGGTTTGAGAATCAATACTGCTTTGGTAAAAGATGTAAAGAAATTTGCCTTATTGAAGCTGGTAACAGGAGAGGTGAGTGGTAATCCGCAGTTTACAAGCCTTCCTTGGCCTTATTACCCACTTGGGATTGCTGAAGATAATAATCCGATTACAAAAAATATCAATCCTGTAAAATTTGAATTCCCGACATCCATTGATACATTAGGAGGAAGAAAGAATATCAAAACAAAAGTTCTTTTTGAATCCAGTGAAAGAACATTATTGAAGCAGGTTCCCAACTATGTTGACCTTAAAGAAATAGCAAGTGTAGACAGCCTTGGACAAATGGAAAAGCCAAGTACACCGAAGATCTTTGCCGTAGCACTGGAAGGAAAATTCAATTCTGCATATGCTTCAAGGATTGAAAGAAAATCTTATCCCGGATTTAAAGCATCCAGCCCTGAAAATAAAATGATCGTAATTGCTGACGGAGATGTTGGAAGAAACAAAGTAATCAAAGGGAAACCACTTCCGCTGGGAGTTGATATGCTGACAAACGAGCAGTTCGGAAACGAGCAATTCCTTAGAAATGCATTAGATTATCTATTGGATGACAGTAATCTGATGGAATTAAGAAACAGAAACATCGAAGAAAGACTTCTTGACAGACGTAGAATAGAAGAAGAAAGAACAAATTGGCAATGGCTGAATCTATTACTTCCATTGGTTATTATTGGTTTAATCGGCGGGCTATTCTTCTGGTTGAGAAAGAAGAAATTTGGTTAAAAAAATAAAAGAGAAGCAATTTGCTTCTCTTTTTTATTGATATCAGTTAATTCTTTTTATGATCCAGTTTCATTTGATACTTTTCCAACACATTCCATATTCCGTAAAAAGCATCATTCCCTTTTTTATCAGAGAAATTAGTATTGAAGATCATAATTCGTCCCAGGTTATTTTTAGTATCAAAAAACATCATAGACATTACCCCTGGATCTCCGCCGGTATGACCTATATAGCCTGTATAACCAAATCCAATGAATATTCCTGAATTATAAGATTCGCTGTATGGGTTTTTGTCATTTCGATCAATGAAATTGGATGCTTTAAGCTGTGGAGTAAAATATTCCTTATAGCTTTTTTGTGATAAAATCGTTCCTTTCCCATGATATCCTTTGATCAGTTCAGTTAAATATTTGCTCAAATCATTAATGCTGGTGATCATGCCACCGTCGGGATACGTAGCTGATTGATAATAGGGAAGAAGAGTATTGGGATTCTCGTAAAGTTTAGAGAATTTCGAAAGCTGAATGTCTTCAAACTTCCAGCCTGAATCATTCATCTGTAAGGGCTTTAGAATATATTTCTTTGTAAAAGCACTAAACTCCTGTCCTGTTGCGCGTTCTACAATAAATGCAGCTAAAGCGGTTCCCACATTAGAATATTCATAAATTGCCCCTGGCTGATGAGACGAAAAACTATCTTTATTCCATTTTCCGTTTTCTGATAAAGCATTTTTCAAAAAAGTACTCATCGTAATAATAGAATTTGAGGGATTGAATACCTGTTCATCATCAAAATTAAGCTTGGCTTCCTTTAAATCCTGATTAGGTTTCAGAAAATAATTTTTAGATAAATAAAATTCATTGTCAAGAATTGACGAAGTATGAGTGGCAAGCTGACGGATTGTAATATTGGTTTGTGGAAAATGAGGGTTAAATACTTTAAATGGTAAATATTTCTGGATAGGATCATCCAGCTTCAGTTTTCCAAGTTCCTGAGCTTTCAGAATAGCAATTCCTACAAATGTTTTTGATACAGAAGCTATATTTTGTATTGTATTTTCAGAATAAGGTTTTCTTTCTTTTATATCTGAAAAGCCAAAGCCTTCTTGATAAAGAGTGGTCTGATCATTCACAACAGAAACCGAAAATCCATTGAAATGCCCCTGTTGATAGATTGTATTTATTTCTGCACGTAAAGAGTCATTGACTTTTTGATAAGTAATATTACCCATATTTCCAGTGGTTTGGCAAGAAATAGACAAAGGAATGATTACAAGAAACAATAAATACTTTTTCATATGTTTTTAATAATAAGACACTTATTGGATGTGTTTTGTTACACAATAAAGTTAGAAAATAAAAAGACTGCTTCATAGAAACAGTCTTTTATAGTTGATTTCCATATCTGTCAATAAACAGAAGATGAAAAATCTTAATTTATCTTTCCAATACAGGGATAATATGTTCCCAGTTCAGTTGTTTCGCATAATCTAATGCTGTTTTACCTGCTTTAGACTGGATACTTTTGTCTGCTCCAGCTTTCAGGGCAACCTCTACAATTGTTAAGTTGCCTGCGATGGTTTCTCTGTGAAGCAATGTAAGACCATCTTCATCACTATGCTTTAATTCATCAGGATTTTGTTGTAAAAACTCAAGAAATTTTTCCTTCATGTTGATACTCATCGGGTGTTCAACAAGGTTTTCAGGTTCTTCAGTCTGTTTGTTAACAATCTGAATATCATTAAAATCCCCAAAGTCTAGCTGCCATGCATTATCATGATCTTTTCTTTCTGAAGAAGACATATCTGAACGCATTTTCTGGATGGTAAAACCACCATATGTTTTTGGAAGAGGTTCTGATGATGATGAAAATAATTTAGAAAGTCCCTTAGGCTTCTGAACACTCGGTGTAATTGCAAAAAGCCAGTCACTGATATCAGTAAGAGGAATTTCAACATAGTCTCCAACCTGTACGTTTTTTAACGTATTGGGCTCGTTGATCAGGTAGCCTTTGATACTATCACCATCAAAAGAAACATCATTGATCCACATATGCTCAACATCTAATTCTCCAGCTTCGTTTTTTTCTGAAAAAGCCACCTTCACACATGATACATTAAGCCCCGGGATAATTCTTCTGTATTCCCATGATTGCTCACGCCAGAAATATTTAAAAGTTTCCTGTGCCTTCTTAAATGCATTGATCATTTCAGGATCATTTCCATCAGCGAAAAAGATTGAGTTTTCTTCCATATAATAATTAGGTTTGTTTGATCTTAGCGGTTAAGACTCGTGATCCTGATATGCTTCTTGGGGAAGCAATACCGCTGTTTTATAATAACTGATATCTACAGGGAAGTGCTCCTGAAGTTCCTGAAATGTTTCATATTCATAATGAGCCCAATTTTGCTCATTTTCAGGATCTACTGTTTTATCAATAGCAAGTTCCAGTTTTCCATCTTCCTGATAACTGCATTCTATTGCTGCATATTTTTCACCGTTTTCATCAATGGTATACCAGCATTTTACGGTTTTCTCAAGTTGTGGTTCCTGGGTTTCATTATCAACTACCTGTGAGCATATGAAATTTTCAGGATCATCTGCCTTAAAAACCGTTTTGGATACTAAAGGCTGCTCGTCTACAGATAATGAATAAAGTTTATTGGTAGAAATAATGAATCCATCAGCAGATTCTCTTTTTTCAATGTCAAAGAAATCAGATTTTTCCTTCAGATAATTAAGAACTTCTTCCTCGTTATCGCCTTCACTTAAGAAGTAATTGATGTTGTATATACTGTCATCATTGATGAACTCAATTTCTTTCAGTATATCAGAATCACTTTCATAATAATACAGATGATACTCATCTAATTTCACAGCACTGCTTTTGGAGATAACTTCTCCAAAAATGTTTTTGTACACTTTTCTCATTTTTAATCATGTTATTTAGTTTCATCTATTAGTTTAAGTGGTTGAAGCAAAGATAGTCTTTCTTTTTTATCTTAGCCTAAAGTGAAAAACGGTATTTATTTCGTAAATATTTTATATGTCCTTTATAAAATCCTCATATTCGTAATAAAATCTTTCAAAACCGTCCATTTTGTCCACAAAGAATTCAAAAATTTCCTGCCATGTATTTTTGTTAAATACTGAAACACTGTGTTTTTCAACCCAAATCCGGCTGATTACCTTGCCATTTTCAAGGGTAAAGTGCTCTTCCTTCTGAAAATCTCCGATAAAATCTTTTAAAATATCTTCCAGAGACCAAATTTTTTCATAGTAAGCATTACGGAAAACTTCATCTTTCATTTCGATGTCTAGAGAAACTTCTGCTTTTTTATTGTCTGCAGAGAATTTAAATGCCATATCCTTTACCTTGGTATCGTACAGGATCCATTTTCTTGGGAATGATTTTCCAAAAGCTGTCCAAAATTCCTTTTTTAATTGCTGCGCTTCTTGTTTACTGAACATAGGGCAAACATAATGATTTAATAGGAAAAAGGCAAAATTGTAGCAGGGCAAAAAAGTTAAAATGATGATGGATGCATCGGCAAATTTCCAATTTTACCTTTTACATTAAACATATTAAACAATTTTCTTATTTTTGCCGTAATGCTTTCAAAAAAATCTCAATATGCGTTTAAGGCACTTTCATATCTTGTAGAAAAAAGAAATGAAGGTCCGGTTCTTATTTCCGAAATTGCGGAACATAAAAAGATACCTTTAAAGTTTTTGGAAAATATTCTGCTTGAACTGAAAAAAGCAGAGATCCTGGATAGTAAAAAAGGAAAGGGTGGAGGATATTTTCTTAAAGAAAATCCTGAAAATGTAAAACTTGCAAAAATTATCAGACTTGTAAACGGTCCCATTGCAATGCTTCCATGTGTAAGTCTTAACTTTTATGAAAAATGTGACGACTGTAACGAGGATCACTGCGGGCTGCATGATGTCCTCATTGAAGTTCGGGATGCATCACTGAATATTTTAGAGAAGAAAACTTTAATGGATCTGGTCGACTGACCCGGTCCTTTTTTTTGAATTATTAGTCTACTTTTTTGGTAGGATAATATTTTTATTGGATATTTGTAAGACTTCAAATGATTAGACTATGATTTCAAAAGAAGATACATTGATAGCAAAACATGCTGCTGTAGGGAAGAGATGGAGACGTTCTGTTGTTCTGAATACATATAAAAGCGATAACCAAATTGTTCAATTGATAATTCTATAGTATGGTTATTACAAGAAAGATTCAAATAAGGCTCAATGTATTTTTTGTTACACTCGCATTGCTGTCGATTACATTTTTTTCGATGTATGAATTGGGATATTTAGATGAGCTGTTGAATATTCTCGCGAAAGACAATTATATATTTTATTGGATGCTGCTGGTGGGAGTTCTTGCTGAAATTGTAGCAGGATCAATGGGAATGGGGTATGGTGTGATCTGTACAACAACGCTTATGTTCCTGAATATTCCGCCTCATATTGTAAGTGCAAGTATTCATTCTGCGGAAAGCTTTACAACGGCGGCGGGAAGTGTAAGTCATATTAAACTTAAGAATGTAAGTAAAAGTCTGGTGAAGAAACTTGCTGTTCCGGCTGTGATCGGTGCTATTATCGGAGCTGTCAGTCTTACCTATCTTGGTGAATATTATGCTAAGATTACTAAGACAATTATTGCTTTTTATACTTTATATCTTGGATTTCAGATTCTCTCTAACGCTTTTAAAGAGAAACAAAGCAAAGCGTTGAAGAGAAAAACGAATCTTACAAGATTGGGTGTGATCGGAGGTTTTATAGATTCTTTTGCAGGAGGAGGCTGGGGACCATTAGTTACCGGAACATTGATTAAAAATGCCTTTACTCCAAGATTTGCTGTCGGAAGTTCTACTGTCGCAAAATTCATTCTGACGATTACAGCTGCAGTTACTTTCTTCTTTACTTTAGGAATTCAGCACTGGAATATCATTCTTGGGCTTCTGATCGGGGGAATTATTACGGCTCCGTTTTCAGCAATGCTTACTGCAAAGCTTCCGGTGAAAAAAATGTTTCTGGTAATTGGAATTCTGGTGATTGTAATGAGTTCTATAACTATTTATAAATCAGTGTTGAGTTAAAAAATATAGGTTCATATTGAAAAATAAACAGATCAAAAATATATTTGGTTTTGAAAATATTTTACTTTTACATCACTAAATATTAGAACATGAATTTACATATCATTGCACTTTTTAAGTTTAATGAAAACTATCTGATGGAAGCGGTAGAGCTTTTTCAAAACCTGGTAAAGGAAACGAGAAAAGAAGAAGGTTGTCTGCAATATGATCTTATCGAGGATAAAGATAATAAAGGCACTTTTTTTTTGATTGAACTTTGGGAAAGCGTTGATCACCATAACAGACACAACGGACAGGATCATTTATTGGATTTCCGTAAGGATGCTTCCAAGATGATGGAAAGCACTGTGGAAGTATATAAAGGATTTAAGATCTACTAAAATAAAAAAGGCGGTTTCAGTATTCTGAAGACCGCCTTTTATTAGAAAAAATAGAAAGTATTTAGAGTAAATATTATTTTACAATAAGTTTTTTAGTTTCTGTACTTCCGCCATAGGTGATTTTTACCATATAATTTCCTGAAGGAAGGTGAGAAAGGTTCATATCCTGTCTGTAGAATCCAGTTTGATTTGTTAATTCAGCGGAGTGTACTTTTTTTCCGGTAAGATCATATACCTCTACATTCCCTTTATTGCTTGCTTTTTCTTTAACATCAAATAAAACAGTTACTTTTTTATCAGCTGTAGTAGGGTTCGGATAAATTCCGAAAGAAGCTTTTTTACTTACCTCAGTGATTCCCAGAGATCCGGTAAGTTTTTTATACTTGAAGTACATATTTCCTGTTTGGGTTCCTTCATTGGAAACGAAATACATTCTGTAATAATCTGATCCTTGCTTGATATAATAAACAGCATCAGAATATACTCCCGAAGTAGGCTTCCATGAGTGCCCGATTGTTGTAATGTTGCTTGAGAATGTCGCAGGGATATTACCTGTTGCTGCTGCCTGGGTTTCCGGTCTTACTTTAGCTACCGTAATATTAGGACCCTGGATAACACCTGACATTCTGTATTTCATTGTTTGTGGATTCCCTTGCTGATCAACATAAGGATAATCTGTGAAATATCTGGTAAACATTAAGTTCCATGAATTTTTTGAAGGCTCCATATTAGGAACTTTTTCTCCTGTATCAAATGAGAAATAATTGAAGAAAGCATCATCACTTCCGTTTGATAACGTTCTGGTTTCCGTAGCTCCCCATGCTGTTCCGTTCCACTTAGAATACTTAAATGTATAGCCTCCATAAGCATCTTCAATAGCAAACTTTACATAAGCTCCTGAGGCGTATTTTAAAACAAAGATCGCTTTCCCGGTAATGTGGTGATTAACAGGGTTGTAAACTCCCCATCCTGTAGAAGGAGTATTAGGATTAGGTCCTGTAATAGGTCCCTGTTCAAATGCTCCCTGGCTCCAATCATTAATTTGATCAGGATTATAAAGAGGTTCACCCCATGAAGCTTCATTGCTGATGTTAATATTATCCCATTCAGCTAAGCTTGTAGCAGCAGTATATACTTCAATATTTTTAGCATCATTGATTCTTGTTCCAACTGCATAAATAGAATTTCTGTAGAAAGCAACATCCCATGTATTTGCAGGTTGAGAAATTATATTTCCGTCTGCAAAATTAAAGAATACACGATTCTGATATCCATTCCCCATCGATAAGTTTGCCTGTGTGTATCCTAATGCATCTGTCTGTGCTAAAGCTGTTTGTTGAACAGTAAGAGCAAACATTGATGCCAATAATAGTTTTGTTTTCATAACTTATTTTTTAATTCATTATTTAGAATGATTCCACAAAAGTATATATTTATTTTTAATCATTCTAAATAAAAACATGATTTTTATCGTGTTTTAAAACTTAGTAGGGAAGTTTAGAGTAAAATAAAAGCCGAAAGAAATGCATCTTCCGGCTTTATAAAGGTGAATAATAGTCTAATAAACCTTATTTCTTAATGAATTTTGATTGAATGGTTTTCCCATCAGCAGTTTCTATCATGATAAAATAAACACCAGTTTTCAGATTACTGATATTGAATATCTGTCCGCTAGGTTTTCCTTCCGTTGTTTTCTGACCTGCTGAAGAATAGATTTTAATATTTTTAAGATCTTTCTTAGAAACAAATTCCAGAGAAGTATTATCCGAGTTTACAGCGAATTTAACCTCTTCTTTTGAAAATTTCTTATCATTTACTCCTAATGAAGCAGCTGTATCATACACTACGTCATCAATCTGAATGGCAGTATGAACAGAAGTAGGTGTAAATTTAAATACAATGTAAGATGATGAAGATGCCGGAATGTTTACACTTATATTTTTAATAACTCCGATAGTGGTTACGGTAGCTGGATCTCCTACTGGTACAAATGTAGCCATATCAGTAGGGTTAGAGGCAAGACCTACCTGAATAGTTCCTGTACCAGGAGATGGATCTACCAAAGTTGCATTAAATGTAACGGTCTTATCTCCTGTAGGAGCCTGTATCTGAGGAGAGATTAAATATGATGACCCCGTAGCATTAGTCCCTGAGTAGGACTGAACAGCTCTGTTAGTAGTTCCTGCTACAATCATTCTTGGCGGAACAGGTGGTGGTCCGGGAATCGTTACCATAGGAGCTGTTATTGCAGACCAGCCAAACTGTGGAAAAGTAGTATTTCCAATTGTAAAGTTATCAAAGTTTTCGTGGATTGCAGGCACCTGAGCCTTAGCTGTAAAAGCGGTAAACATCAAAGTTCCTAAAAGTAATTTTAATTTCATAGCTCAATCTTTATTTAGAATTATTATACAAAAATATATATTTATTTTTAATGATTCTAAATAAAAGTTTTATATTTGTCGAAATTTTTACCGTTATGAAGAAGAAAGTGCTTTCCATTCTTTCATTATCCATTGCTTTTTGGATGAATGCACAAGAAAAGGATTCTCTTAATCAAAAGAAAATTGAAGAAGTTGTCATCACGGGGCAATACATGCAGCGATCCATCAACAAATCCATATATAAGGTTGAAGTAATAGATGCTGAACAGATCAAAAACATGGCTGCTACCAATGTGGCTGATGTTTTAAATCAAAGTCTTAACATTCAAATCACTCCAGATACACGTTCAGGAAACTCTACCGCGAATATGATGGGATTAGATGGCAGCTATGTAAAAATCCTTATCGATAATATTCCCGTTGTAGGAGATACAGGTTTAGGAAGTAATATAGATCTTACCAAATTATCTCTGAACAACATCGAAAGAATCGAGATTGTAAAGGGAAGCATGGGAGTAGAATATGGAAACGGTGCACTTGCCGGAGTTATCAATATCATTACCAAGAAAGGAAGTTCAAAAAAGATCAGTGTAAGAGCTTCTTCTCAGGAAGAAACGGTAAGAAATAACTACGACATTAAGAAAAAAGGAAACGGAAGACATATCCAGAATGTAAACTTAGATTATAATATTGATAATAACTGGTTTGCAAATATTAACTTCAACCATAATCAGTTTATGGGCTATGAAGGTGATAAAAAAGGGTATAAATATTTTGAAACTGATCTAAAAAGAGGATATGAATGGAATCCTAAAGACCAATATGATGCTTCTGCATTAATTCGATATACAAAAAACAAAACCTCTTTCTATTATAAGCTTTCTTACCTTAAAGAGAAATTTAATTTCTATAATCCGGAAGTAAACATAGATCCTCTGAATGACGGAAATGGCGGAGCTTTATACAGAGGTTATGATAGAGAATATAATACGAGCAGATGGATTCATCAGTTCAATATCCAGACAAATCTGGGGCATATTCAGTATATGGGAGATTTTTCTTACCAGAACCAGGATAGAAAGTTTTATGATTATAATTATGACATTCCCAACAGATCTGTTTTAGATAAAGAAGAAGAACGATCTTACTACAAAACAAATGTCTTCTATTCAAGAGGGATGTTCAGTAATTTCCTTGATAGTAAAACTTTTGATTTTCAACTAGGATACGAACTTGACTATACGGATGGTTATGCTTCTTTGATTGCTGGAAAATTTTTCCAGAAAGCGATCAACAGAACACTTTTTACATACTCGAACTTTATTTCAGGAGAATGGAATATTTCCGATAAATTCTCAGTAAGACCCGGAGCCAGACTTTCAGTGAGTGAAAAATTCAATAATCAGTTTAATTATTCACTTTCTGCAAGATATAAAACCTCTGAAAATTCCAATTTAAGACTTGTTGCAGGTACAGCAAATCGTTTTCCGACTTATGAGGAGCTTTATACATTTTTTGTAAATCTTAACCATGACATTCAAGGAAACCCTGATTTGACACCTGAGAAAGGTTTCTCTACAGGGGCATTCTGGGATCAGAGTTTTGTAACGGGTAATGATTGGAAGATCGCATATAGCGTAAGTGGTTTATACCTTGATGTACGTGATAAAATAGAGATGATGCTGATAAAAGAGCCTTCTACATATCAGTTCAGGAATATGGACAAATACAGAAATATGTTGTTCTCTGCCAATGTAGATTTCAAAAAAGATCAGTTTGGACTTTCCTTAAGAAGTGCTTTGGGAGGAACTTCGGTATCAATGAACTCAATGAACCATACTTCACCTACTGATTATCAGTTCCAGTTTCAGGCAGGAGCTGCAGCCAACTATAAGCTGAGGAATCCGGGAACTGCATTTGCTCTTTACTATAAATATACAGGACCAGGAAGATTATATGTTTTTGAAAATGAACAAAATGGATTTAAGCTTGGTAGAACAGACGGTTTTCATATGATGGATTTCATTGTAAGTCAGCCATTCTGGAAAGATCATCTGGAACTTTCAGCCGGAGTGAAAAATATCTTTGATGTTACCAGTATCAATTCTACGGCTATGAAGGCAGATGCTCATGCTACTACTGCTCCTACAGGTATCGTGAATTTATACTATGGCAGAAGCTACTTTGCCAGATTAACCTTTCAATTTTAAATAATAAATTACTATGAAGTATTTAAAAATATTCTCTATCCTTTCCGTAATGCTAGCTGCGCAATCTTGTGTTTCTGCTGACGAGGATAAAGTTCCGGCACCACCTATCGCCGGTTCTTCGGTGGATGTTCCGGTGGGAGGAGCTACTGAACCGAATCAGGTTTGGATTGACCTGAGTGATATGGTAAAAGACGAGAAAGAACCCAGAAAAACGATTAATAAACGAACAGACTGGAGTCTTGGTTTCTATACCGGTGACGATTTCAGAGTTATCATGAACGGATCTCTTGCCATGACGGTAATCAAAATACCTAATGCTACAGATATCAGTAAAGTAAAAGAATCGGATATTACCAATTTGAAGGAAATTGCTCAGGTAGGAACATTTGATCCTGAAAACATGAAGTATGTTGACAACCCGAACGGTAATTTCTTGACACAGACCACAGGAATTGACCCTATTAAAGAAAACGATGCTGACAATCCTATTTATCTGATTAATTTAGGAAGAGAAATTCCAGCTGTTTCCAATATCGGTCCAGGTTCAGTGTCTTTGTCCGGAGATATTATAGGATGGAAAAAAGTTCAGATTCTGAGAGCTACTAATGGATATAAAATCCGTTACGCTGATGTAAAAGACGGAAGCAAAATTGAAGAATATATCATTGCTAAAGATCCCGAATATAATTTTGCCTTTTTCAATCTTAAAACAGGAATGCCTGCAAAGATCCACCCTAAGAAAAAGAGTTGGGATATTGGATTTACAACATTCACCAATGAAGTATTTATGGGACCTACAACGAGTGCCGGAAGTTACTTCTATGCAGATTTTGTAACCATTAATACGCATGAAGGAGTAGGTGCGTATCAGGTAAATGTTACCGGAAATCTTGAACAGGCATATGCCGCATTTAAATTAAAGGATGTTGATCCAGGTAAGTTTGTTTTCAATGATCACAGAGCTATTGGAGATAAATGGAGAACTACTACCGGAACGTCAGATAACCCTGTTCCGTTTATATACTCAGACCGTTTCTTTATTCTGAAAGATACCAATGGCTTTTATTTTAAAGTGAAATTCCGTTCCATGAAAAGTAAAGCAGGAGAACGTGGCTTCACAAGCTTTGACTTCGATCCATTATAATAAATCAAATAATAGTATATCATGAAGAAATTTATCCTTGCAGCTTCTGTTCTTGTAGCAGTGTACTCTTGCAAAAAAGAAGAAGGTGCCAAAAAAGAAAATACAACGGAAGCAACTTCTGAAGCTCCGAAAACTAACAATAAAATCGTTTCCCTAAGCGGTGGAGTTACTGAAATCGTAAGTGCTTTAGGTCACGAAAAAGAAATCGTTGGAACAGACGTTACCAGTACTTACCCTGAAAGCTTAAAAGCAACCGCTAAAGATTTAGGACACGTAAGATCAATGACTATTGAGCCGATCATGGCTGTAAGTCCTACTTTGATTCTTGCTTCAGATAAAGATATCAATCCTGAATTATTAGGAAAAATCAAAACTTCAGGGATTAAAGCAGAAGTTTTCAAGCAGGAATACACGGTTGAAGGAACTAAAAAGTTAATCGAGGACGTTGCAAAAGCAGTAGGAAATACAGATTATCAGAAATTAAACGATAAAATAGACGCAGACCTTAAACAAGTACAGCCACTTGCTAAAAAACCGAAAGTATTGTTCATCTACGCAAGAGGAAATATGCTTATGGTTGCCGGTAAAAATACACCGATGGCTTCATTGATCAACCTTGCAGGAGGAGAAAATGCAGTGAATGATTTTGAAGACTTCAAACCATTAACTCCGGAAGCAGTGGTAAAAGCTAATCCAGATGTACTGTTCTTCTTTGAGACAGGATTACAGGGAGCTGGCGGAAACGAAGGCGCACTTAAAATGCCGGGTGTTTCCCAAACCAATGCCGGGAAAAATAAGAAGATCATCGCGATGGATGGAGGGTTAGTTTCAGGTTTTGGACCGAGACTAGGAGAAGCAGCAGTAGGATTAAACAAACTTTTAATTGAAAACACAAAGTAAACTATACTTTTATCTTACTATAAGTGCCATATTGCTGGTTATTCTGGCTGTTGTGGCACTTTATATTGGCGTTTATGATTTCAATGGTGTCTCGCCGTTTACTGTCTTAAGCCAATTTATTCAAGGTGATCCGAATTTATCGTTAAGTGACCAATATGTAATCTGGGATGTAAGAACCTCCAGAATTATCATGGCAATCCTGATTGGAAGCATGCTTGCTGTTTCAGGTACTACGCTACAAGGTTTGTTTAAAAATCCTTTGGCAACAGGTGAAGCAATTGGTTTAACGTCAGGAGCTACACTTTTAGCAGCATTTGCTATCGTTTTAGGGGGACACTTTAAACAATATCTTCCTGAAATCGTACAGTTTTCATTAGTAGGAATTTCAGCTTTTATTGGAGCTTTACTTGCAATGATGCTGGTGTACAGGATTTCTACAAGCGCAGGAAAAACAAACGTTGTTATGATGCTGCTAAGCGGAGTGGCAATTACTTCCATAGGTTTCTCAATTACGGGATTCCTGATCTATATTTCAAAAGATGAACAGTTGAGAGACCTTTCATTCTGGAATATGGGAAGCCTTGCAGCAGCAACCTGGACCAAGAATATTGTTTTGGTAGTGGTGATGATTATTTCTTACATCGTTTTATTACCAAAGGGAAAAGCTTTGAATGCAATGATGCTAGGAGAAAGAGATGCACAGCATTTAGGAATCAATGTAGAAAGACTTAAAAAGCAGATTGTGATTATCACTTCTCTGATGATAGGAACCTGTGTGGCATTTTCGGGGACGATAGGTTTTGTAGGGCTTATTGTACCTTACATTTTAAGACTTTTATTTAAGTCGAACTATGTTTTTATTTTGCCATTGTCTGCTATTTTAGGAAGCATTTTACTCTTAATTGCAGATACGATCAGCAGAAGTATTGTGGCACCATCCGAACTGCCGATTGGTATTTTAACCTCATTGATCGGAGGACCGATTTTTATTGCTATTTTAATTAAATTTAAAAAATCACTCTAATGATAAAAGCACATCAGATCAATTACCTTCACAGGAATTTTAAAATTCTTGACAGTGTAGACGTATCATTAGGCTATGGAGAGTTTTTAGCAATCGTTGGTCCGAACGGAGCAGGAAAGTCCAGTCTTTTAAGTGTTCTTGCCAATGAAGTAAAAGAAGGAAAAACTAATATTTTATTTAAAGATAAACCTATTGCAGATTGGGATGTAAAAGAATTGTCTCAGCATAAATCCAAATTCTCGCAGCATAATTCCAATGAGATTCCTTTACAGGTAAAAGACGTAGTGATGATGGGAAGGTATCCTTATTTTGATGCACAACCGGGAAAAGAAGATTTTGAAGCCATGAATAATATGATGTATGAAACAGATGTTTTTCACCTGAAAGACAGAGATTACAATACATTATCAGGTGGAGAAAAGCAACGTGTTCATCTGTCAAGAGTAATGGCTCAGCTACAAAATAATATTACTCATAAGCTTGTGTTTTTAGATGAACCTTTAAATAATCTCGATGTAAAACATCAATACAAAGCATTGGAGATTATTAAAAATTTCACC
Organism: Chryseobacterium artocarpi; assembly: GCF_001684975.1. GTDB lineage: Bacteria > Bacteroidota > Bacteroidia > Flavobacteriales > Weeksellaceae > Chryseobacterium > Chryseobacterium artocarpi. The sequence continues at coordinate 409,258 of NZ_MAYH01000012.1, forward strand.
CAAAAAGCCAACAGTGCGATTGTTGTTTTACATGATCTGAACCTTGCAGCTCAATTTGCAGATAAGATACTCTTAATGAAATCAGGAAAAGTATCCGCCTATGGAACACCGGAAGAGGTATTTACAGCCGAAACGATAAGTAAAGCATATAATTTTCCATGTACCATTTGCGGACATCCTATTACGAATAACCCAATGATCATTTTTGGATAACCATGGAAAAAGAAGAACTAAGAATCCTTGCACAAAATCTTGCCAATCCCCAGGGAGAAAAAGGTATAGAAATCGGTGAAATGATGAATGCCACCAACATCGGCATGACGTTAGAAAGTATCAGAACTCTTTTAATAGAAGACGATGAAAAGATCCTTGAAATAGGACATGGGAATGCAGGACATGTGAAGAATATCCTGAATCTTGCCCAAGGTCTGAAATACACAGGAATCGATATCTCAGAAACCATGCACAATGAAGCCAGAAAACTGAATGAAGAATTTAGAGATAAAGCAGATTTTGTATTGTATGAAGGGAAAAAGCTTCCATTTGAAGATGAGACTTTTGATAAAATATTTACCGTAAATACCGTTTACTTCTGGGAAAACCCTGTAGAATTTTTAAATGAAATCTATAGAGTTTTAAAAGATAGCGGGACTTTCGTTCTTACTTTCGGGCAAAGGGATTTCATGGAGAAACTACCGTTTACAGCCTATGATTTTACCTTGTACAACAATGATGAAATGGAAGAAATTGTTTCCAAAAGCCATTTTAAAAGAATGAAAACTTCTGAAAAAGAAGAACAGATAAAAAGCAAAACAGGAAACGAAACAATACAAAGAATTTATACAATTTTAACCATAAAAAAATAAAATAATGAGCATATTAGTTAATGATTTAAAGGAAAAATGGGAAGCTCTGAAAGCAGAAAATCCACACATAAGAATAAGAAATGCAGCCGCACAATTAGGAGTAAGTGAAGCTGAATTATTAGTAACAAGCATAGGAGAGGAAGTCGTGGTTTTGAACCCTGATTTTCCAGAAATTCTTACTGAGGCAGAGCAATTAGGAAAAGTAATGGCTCTTACCCGTAATGATGAATGTGTTCATGAAAGAAAAGGAATCTATCAGAATGGTGATTTCAGCAGCCCACATGCACAGCTTTTCGTAGGGGAGGATATTGATCTTAGAATCTTCCTTAACCATTGGAAATTTGCATTTGCAGTAGTGGAAGGAGATAAGAAAAGCCTTCAGTTCTTCGGTAAAGACGGGTTGGCTTTGCATAAGATCTATTTAACAAAAAATAGTAATGACGAAGCTTTCAATGCAATCGTTGAGAAATTCAAAGCAGAAGATCAGAATCAGACATTCACTTTTGAAGCAGTAGCTCCTAAGCAGGCTGAAAAACCAGATGCAGAAATAGATGTAGAAGGATTCAAAAAAGCATGGACTGAATTAAAAGATACTCACGATTTCTTTATGATGACCAGAAAATTCGGAGTAAGCAGAACTCAGGCTTTAAGATTGGCACCAGAAGGATTTACCAAGAAAATTGATAATTCTAAAGTGGTTAATATCCTTGAAGATGCTTCTGAAAAGAACACGCCGATCATGGTTTTCGTTGGAAACAGAGGGATTATTCAGATTCACACCGGAAATGTAAAGAAAACACTTTGGCACCAGCAATGGTTCAATGTAATGGATCCGGATTTCAACCTTCACTTGGATGTAACGAAAATCGCTGAAGCTTGGATCGTTAAAAAGCCGACAGAAGACGGAGAAGTTACAGCGGTTGAGGTATTCAACAAGGAAGGAGACTTCATTGTTCAGTTCTTCGGAAAAAGAAAGCCGGGAATTCCTGAGCTTCAAGAATGGAAAGATCTTGTGGCAACACTTGATAATTAATAATTAGATGATTTGAATAAGACCGTTTTGTTTGTAAATTCAAAGCGGTCTTTTTTATGGAAAAAGGAGAAATGGTTATTAATGCCAGATATTTATGTAATTTGTGATTAAATTAAATAGTAAGATATAAAATGAAGAATATTTTCATCGCGATATTGCTTGCCGGTTTTTGTTCTTTAAGTGGTCAGGACTTTAAAGCGTATCAATTTTATGATAAAAAGGGAAAAGAAATAAAAACTGATAAATTAGTGAAGGAATTAGCTGATTACGATGTTGTTTTTTTCGGAGAAAATCATAATAGTTCAATCAATCACTGGCTTCAGCTTAAAATTACCGAAGCATTATATGAAAAGAAAAACGGACAGCTTATTCTTGGGGCAGAAATGTTCGAAAGAGACAATCAGGCTCAATTGAACCAGTACTTGAGCGGGAAATTTGATGCAAAAACATTGAAAGATTCAGCCCGTTTATGGAATAATTATGCAACCGATTATAAGCCTTTGGTGGATTTTGCTAAAAACAAAAAATTAAGCTTTATCGCAACCAATATCCCCAGAAGATATGCATCCCAAACAGCAAAAGAGGGGTTGGAATCTCTAAACAGATTAACTGAAAAAGAGAAAACATATATTGCTCAATTACCAATCAAAGTAAGTCTGGAAACTCCCGGATATACTGAAATGAAAGCTATGATGGGAGACCATGCTGAAGGAACAAAAGTGATGAACTTTATTTCTGCGCAGGCAACAAAAGATGCTACAATGGCGGAATCTATTCTGAAAAACATCCAACAAGGAAAGACTTTCATTCATTATAATGGAAACTATCACAGCAAAGAATTTGGTGGAACTTATTGGTATATCAAACAGAAAAACCCGAATCTGAAAATGGCTGTTATTTCTGTTTTTGAATCAGAAGATCCAGAACTGAAAGTCCCTTCAAAAGATTATATTCCTACAGAATTTAATCTGATTATTCCAGGAGATATGACAAAAACCTTTTAATGATTTTGTTCTCACAGAAATTTAAACATAGTTTTATCATTTCGTAAGAATTTCACCAAACTGTTTGATCTTGCGGTGAATAAAATTCAACAAAATGAACATTCTAGAAATAGGATAAAATTCAATAGAAGCGGGCTTTAGCCCGCTTTTTATATTCAAAAAAGTCAATGGCTTTAGCCAAAACCTAAAAAACAACATAATTACCCATCTTTCTTCCACAATTTTTACCTTTGTACTACATTCAATCCATATGAAAAAATTATCCATTCTATTTATATTTGTTGTTGGTTTATTTAATGCCCAAAAACTTACCTCTGGTGAATTATCAATCATTAATCAAGGTGATGTAAACACTGCTTTACCCATTTATCAAACTACAGATGATCACCAACATAAAACCTTGTTGAGCCTTTCCACAGAAATAGATCCTGTAGATCCTCATACAGCAGTTTTGGTAAAAAGAATGAAAGAATCGCTTCTTTCCACAGATGGTGGAGTAGGAATAGCAGCACCACAGGTGGGAATCAATAGAAAAGTAATTTGGGTACAACGTTTCGATAAAGAAGCAACACCTTTAGAATACTTTATTAATCCGGTGATTGTATGGAGATCCGATGTACAGAACCTTGGTCCGGAAGGAGATCTTTCCATTCCTGATTTCAGAGATCAGTTTTACAGAAGCAAAGTGATTCAACTGGAATATGTGGATTTAAAAGGTCAGAAGTACTCAGAAATTGTAGAAGGTTTCACAGCGGTTATTTTTCAGCACGAAATTGATCATCTTTTCGGAATCCTGATTTCTGATAAAAAAGAAAAAGAGAAAAATGATTCTTATAAAAAAATAGATGCTTATCAAAAAAGCAATCTTAATAAACGATAAGTAATTGTTTCATCAAATTGTAAACCGTTAAGGAAATTTAAGAAGTTAAGTTTGATTAAGAGGAAATAAAAGCTTTTTATTAGAAATTAAACTTTGCGTTTTAGAAAACACTAATTTCACGAATGTCAGCACAAATTTCACAAATTAATTGCATTAAATAGATACAATAATCTGTGTTTATTCTATAATTTTAATTAACAATAAGTAGAATGTTATTTTGCTTTTATCAGCTCATACTCATTCATTCTTCGAAAAGTATACAATTGCATTTTATCTTTTTCCATAAAGCTAATAATATTGTATACAGTTGGTCCTTTTAGAGTATCTTTTTTTAAAGCGAAAGAAATGATAAGAGGAGAATTATTGTATGAGTTGAGGATAGCAGGTTTATGTTTTTTCAGAATTTTTGTTATTTCTGAGGTCTTTATTGGTTGAATTCTATCAGTAATTTGATTGCTATTGCTGATATAATCAAGGGAATCCTGTTTTGAAAGCTCTGGTGAAACTCCGCACATTGAAATTTGGGGTTCAAGAGAGTTAATGGCATAATAGGAATTATCTTCATCAAGAATTAAAAAATGAATACTGCCTTGAAAATAATCATTGTTCAGTCTCTTTTCTTCTTTTGGCATCATGGGAATTAAAGAATCGGCTTTAACAGCATTGGATTTTAGGCTGTCTATCTTTTTACTAAATTCAGATACACTGAAATATTCCCTTGAAATGAATTCCTTTTTCTCTTCCTTCTGAGTTCTTGTACAGCTAAAAACGAAAGTCAGAAATACTATATTTATGATAAACTTCATTGAGTGTGTAACTGTTTTAAATTCATAGTTATAATGGATTTTTTCTCATCTACCATTTATATTAGCCCTGTTTCTGCAAGTTACAAAAACTTGTGTGAGAAATATAACCATTTTGTTTCCTATCAATATACATTAGAATACAAAATGATCTGTTTCGAATCCGAAACAGATCATTTCATAAATATGATTAAAAAAATTGGATTAATCGTTGTTCGTTACTGAAAGTTTCACTTCAATATTATTTCTTGTCGCATTAGAATAAGGACAGATCTGGTGTGCTTTTTCAGTTAAACCTTGTGCTTCTTCAATAGAAACTCCCGGAATATTCACATCAAGTTCTACAGCTAATCCAAAGCCTCCGTTTTCAATTTGTCCAATACTTACCTGTGCTGTAACAGTTGTTTCGCCAGTTTTTACTTTTCCTAAACTGATTACTCTGTTCAATGCGCTGTCAAAACATGCAGAATATCCTGCAGCAAAAAGCATTTCCGGATTGGTGAAGTTATCATTTGCTCCCCCTAATGCTTTAGGCATTTTTACTTCAAGGTCTAAAACTCCGTTTTCACTTTTTACATGTCCGTTTCTTCCTCCTGTAGCAGTAACTTTTGTTGTATATAAGGTTTTCATTTATTTTTCAATTTTGTTTAATATTTTGAGGACAGTTTCTTTTAATTCTAACAATTCCTCCGGTTGGATACCGATTTTTTCCTGAATTTTTCCAGGAATTGCACATGCTTTTTTCTGTAGCTCTTTTCCGGCATCAGCTAAAAATACTTCAACCACTCGTTCGTCCTCTTTTTTACGTTTTCTTACTATAAACCCTTTGGTTTCCAGCCTTTTAAGGAGTGGTGTCAATGTTCCACTATCCAGAAATAATTTTTCCCCGATGTGGCTTACCGTAAGTCCGTCACCATTCCATAATATCATCATTACAAGATATTGAGGATAGGTAATCTCCAGTTCATCAAGAAAAGGACGATAAAGCCCTGTGATTTCCTTGGCAATTACATACAATGGGAAACAGATTTGGTTTTCTAGTTTTGGGGTATTTGAATTTTCCATAAGTTTGAGTACGAAAGATTCGTGAAGGTATTACTTTTTAATGATAAACTCATCCATTGGAATACGGACTTTTTTCATAGAAGACAGCCAGTCATTAGCGTCATCACGGTATCCAAGGTATAAAAGACTTACACTTTTTAATCCTAGCTCTTTTAAACCAAGTACTTCATCTACTACTGCATTACTGAATCCTTCTGCCGGTGTGCTGTCAATTTTAAGTTCAGCCGCTTGTGCAAGGGCAATTCCTAAAGCAATATATGTCTGGCGTGCTGTATGTGCAAAATGTTCCTCTGGAGTTTGCGCTCCGTACATTTCTTTAATTTTATCAGTGTAGCTACCGAAACGTCCTCTTGGAAGATCTCTTACATCAGTATGATAATCATATACTTTGTCGATTTTCTCATTAGAGTAACTATCCCACGCTGCAAAAACCAAAACATGAGAAGAATCTCTCATTACTTCAGGATTTAAAGCTCCGGCAACCATTTTTTCTTTCAATTCCTGATTTTCCACTACAATAACGCGGAAAGGCTGTAATCCTGATGAAGTGGGAGCCAGTCTTGCTGCTTCAAGAATTTTATTTAAATCTTCTGTTGATACTTTTTTTGTCGGATCGTATGCTTTTACCGCATGTCTCCAGTTTAAATTTTCTATTAATGACATTTTCTTTTGGTTTTTAAATTAAACTACTTCCGTCATTTTATTGATTTTGAAAAAGATTCAATCGAAATGACATTGCAAATATACAATAATTTATATTGTGTGCAATTTAATTTTAAAAAATTTTATTGATGCCAATTTTATTAAGTATAAAAAACGAGGATAATAAACTGTGAAAATCTTTCTGTTGGTGGGTAAATAACAGCTTTTTTGGTTTTAAAATATTTATAAAAAAATAATCAAGCTTTGAATGAACTTCCACACGATTCGGATTTTTTTGGAGGAGTGTTATTTCAATCTTTGTAATAGAATTTAAAAACAAGAAACAATGCAGAAATTTAAAAACAAAACAGCTTTGATTACAGGAGGAACCAATGGAATGGGGTTTGCGACAGCGCAACGATTTATTGAAGAAGGTGGAATTGCAATTATTACAGGAAGAAGTGAAAAAACTGTTAATAATGCTTTAGAGAAATTAGGGGATAGAGCATATGGAATAGTATCTGATTCTGGGAGGATGAAAGATCTGATGAATCTGCGAGAAGAAATTATGAAATATACGGAAGAGATAGATGTAATCTTTGCCAATGCTGGTTATGGAAAATTTGCTTCTATTGAACAGGTGGGAGAAGAACAATTCGATGAACTCTTTAATGTATTGGTAAAAGGACCTTTTTTTACGGTTCAACAAATATTGCCACTCATGAAAAGAGGAAGTTCAATAATCTTCAATACATCTGTTGCTACAGAAATAGCAATGCACAATTTCTCAGTGTATTCAGCAGCAAAATCCGCGGTACAGTCTTTCATTAAAACATTTACATTAGAGCTTACGGAAAGAGGAATCCGCGTGAATGGAATAAGTCCGGGACATATTAAAACCAATATTTTTAATAATACAGGCTTAACGCAGGAGCAAATTGAAGGTGCTGTTCAGGATATTATCCCTACAATTCCTTTTAAAAGACAGGGCGAACCTGCTGAAATTGCTAATGTTGTATTATTTCTTGCTTCCGAAGATGCCTCTTATATCCACGGTGCGGAAATTAAAGTAGATGCTGGAATATCTGTGATAAGATAAAATTTGAATAAAGATTATTTCACCTCATTGATCTCTTTGATGATATTGGTTTTGCTTTCAACGCCTATATTATAGGTTTTTCCTTTTTTGAAGCTTAGATCAACCTTTTCCATCATTGTTTTATAATCCGGAGATTTTTTTGAAATATAAAATACCTGCGCACTTATTCCAATGGCTACACGTACAACTTCTTCCGGTTTATCAGGATCTTCAAGGATATTGTTGATGGTAGCATTATTATACCAGATGAGTTTCTGAGACTCAGAGTTGGATGAACAGGATGTGATCATGGTGAACAGTAATAATAAATAGGTCCAGGCTTTCATAATAGAAAATTATTAGGTAAAAAGCTCCTGCAATATATGAATAAATGCAGGAGCTATATAAAAAGTTAGTTAGAATCCACAATGTGCTGTACTAGGTACCGGCGCTGAACAGCCTGATAGTGCTGAGAATGCCGTTAATGTACAGTTGGTATTTACCAGATTGTTATCATATAATAAGGACCCTGATGTACTTCTGTAATATACATTTCCAGGTGTATTGGCATAAGAAGAAACAGAAGTAGAACCACACGTAGAGTTGGTACATGCTGCTCTCCATGCTGTATCCGTGATAGGACCAGCTGAATTTAATGAAGGATCTATAATTCTTTTTTCCACGACTCCGGAAGCATTTTTGAAGCTTACAAGAATCGCAACGTGATATACCCATGATACACAACAAGTACCAGTAGAAGCTCTTAAATTACCATATACGAATTGCTTTTCACATTCATATCCGGCATTGTTCAGAATTTGTCTCATTTTGTGAGCTCTTGCATAGCATCCGTCTACAGGATATCTGAAAGTGATGCAAGGTGAAGATGCTGTAGTAGTTCCACAGGATTGGTTTTTAATTTGAGTAAATAAACTGTTTAAAGTTGCCACATCAGGAATAACACTCGCAAGTCTGTTAGCAGCTCCTTTTTCAGTTTTTACCTCTTTTGTAAGGGTAGACTTAAAGAAGCGAACGTCTTCCATGGAAGGACTTTCCACTTTTGCAATCTCATTGGAATTACCTTTAAGGGAAATACGAACAGGAGATTCATTTTTTACAGCCTCGCTGATCATGGAAATAAAGACTTCATTTTCCTTTGTATCTTTAATCATATAAGGCTGAGCCGAAAGAATAAAGGAAACTCTAAATTGATCACCTTCTTTATCAATCCCAACCGGAACAGTTCGTCCAAAGTCTTTCATTACAATTTCCTTTGATTCGGAATTTACGACTTCCTGATTAGCACTTGATTCTGAACAGGAATTAATAGATAGTACTGATACAAATACCATCAGGGATAGCAAAATTTTTTTCATAGTTTTTAATATTTTGGTGGTTATGATTTTACTCTAAACAGTAAATTCTTATTCACTATTTAGTGATATTAAAATTATGAAAAAATAAAACATATGCAAGGAATTTTGCAAAAAAATAATAATTGATATGTTAAAATTGTGAAATTTTATTTCAAATAAAAGCAGTAGATGTAACGATTATATGTCATTATTCTGTCTGTTAATGATTTTTCTGAAAGCTCCTTTTCAAAAAGCTTGTCAAATTTATTAAGAGATAATTTTTTATCGTCAATGAATTATGGATAAAAAATATCCCTATGCATCATTATTACAGATACATAGGGAAAGTATGTTTTGTTTGGGTTTATTTGTAGATCAGTTCAGCCTGAAAAACATCAGCAAAATGCTTTCTGATTTTGCCTTTTATATCTTCCATTTCTTCAGGAGTCAATTCTCTTTCAAGTTCTCTTTTTAAGGAAGTAACCTGTTTATCTTTGATTCCACACGGAATAATGTATTCAAAATAACGCATATCAGTATTGATATTTAAAGCAAAACCGTGTAAAGTAACCCATCGGGAAGCTTTCACACCCATTGCACAGATTTTTCTGGCATAAGGTTTACCTACATCCAGCCATACACCTGTTTCTCCTGGGGAACGTTCTCCTTTAAGACCATATTCACCAATCGTTCTGATGATTACTTCTTCCAGATTCCTCATATATAAATGAATGTCCGTAAAGAAATTTTCAAGATCAAGAACAGGATACCCTACGATCTGCCCAAAGCCGTGATAGGTAATATCTCCACCACGATTAGTTTTTACATAGGTAGCCTCAAGTTCTTTTAATTTATCAATTCCGGCAAGCATATTCTCTTCATGACCACTTTTTCCAAGAGTGTACACGTGTGGGTGTTCTACAAAAAGAAGGTGGTTGGGAGTCGTAATATGTTCTTCTGCAGGTAAGTCTCTGTTTTTTATCTTGGTGTCAATAATATCCTTCATCAGTTTTTCCTGATAATCCCAAGCGGGCTGATATTCTTTGATGCCTAAATCTTCAAATTCTACTGCTTTATTTTGATTTGTATTCATTTCAATTTTTGATATACAAATTTAGTGATTTTTACCCTTTTATGGAATGGATAAAATCTATGGCATTTTTCTTCCAATCTTTATCCTGAAGAAGAACGTTTACAAAAGCAGTTCCAATGATTCCGCCGTCTGCTTTTTCAGTCACATTTTCAAAATCTTCTTTTGATTTGATCCCGAATCCTATCATGACAGGATTTTTAAGAGGAAGGTCTGCTAACCTGGACAGATAATTTTCGTTTTTCAAAACTGTATTTTCATTTCCGGTAGTAGAAGAGGAACTTACTGCATAAAGGAAACCTGAGCTTAAAGAATCCAGATATTGTATCCTTTCATCCGAAGTTTCCGGAGTCACTAAAAATGTGAAATTAAGATTGTATTGTTTCAGGATCTGCTGATAATTTTTTTCAAATTCAATAGGAGGAAGGTCAGGAAGAATTAATCCCGAAACACCACTTTCCGAACATTCTCTGCAGAATTTTTCAAATCCAAAACTTAATACAGGATTGATATATCCCATCAGAATAATAGGAACATTGATTTTATCTTTAACTGTTTTTAATTGTGAGAATAGTTTTTCAATGGTCATTCCGTTGTGTAATGCCAGTTCGTGTGCCTTTTGAATTATAGGTCCGTCTGCTACAGGATCAGAATAAGGCATTCCGATCTCAATCATATCTGCTCCGGAATCCTGAATCAGTTGTATAATGTCTGCAGTATCTTCCAGTTGTGGAATTCCTGCGGTGAAATATATATTTAGCTTTTTCATTTTGTATTAAATTAATGATGTGAAAAATCGTTTTAAAATCATTTTCTAACGATACTTTTTACAGATTTTTCAAATAGGTTTCCATATCCTTATCGCCACGACCACTCAGACAGATCACTACCACATCGTCTTCGTTGAATGTTTTTTTATCTAAAACAGCAAGTGCATGTGAACTTTCCAAGGCAGGAATGATTCCTTCCAGTTTCGTTAATTCAAAAGCACATTTTAAAGCTTCATCATCATTGATACTGAAAAACTCAGCTCTTTTTTCCTTAAATAAATGAGCATGGAACGGTCCTATTCCCGGGTAATCTAATCCGGCAGAAATAGAATGTGGCTCAATCACCTGTCCGTCTTCAGTTTGCATCACAAGGCTTTTACTTCCGTGAAGAACGCCCAATGTTCCTAAGAAAGTAGTTGCGGCAGATTTTCCGGAATCTACTCCTAAACCACCGGCTTCCGCAGCAATGATTTTTACATCTTTTTCTTCTACAAAATGATAGAATGTTCCGGCAGCATTACTTCCGCCACCTACACAGGCAATCACATAATCAGGATTTTCTCTCCCGATTTTCTCGTTTAGCTGTTCTTTGATCTCTTTTGAAATAATACTTTGAAATCGTGCCACAAGATCCGGGAAAGGATGAGGTCCTACCACGCTACCAATCACATAATGAGTAGTAATCGGATTGTTTATCCAATCTCTTAAAGCTTCATTCACAGCATCTTTTAATGTCTTCGAACCTGAAGTAGCAGCAATAACTTCTGCCCCAAGCATTTTCATTCTTGCTACATTGGGAGCCTGTCTCTGGATATCAATTTCTCCCATATAAACGATGCACTCCAAACCAAGTAATGCGCATGCCGTTGCAGTGGCAACTCCATGTTGTCCGGCGCCGGTTTCAGCGATGATTCTTGTTTTTCCAAGGCGCTTTGCCAGAAGTACTTGCCCTAATGCGTTATTAATTTTATGAGCACCCGTATGATTCAGGTCTTCACGTTTTAAATAGATCTGAGTATTGTATTTTTGACTTAGATTTTTAGCGAAATAGAGTGGAGTAGCTCTACCTACATAGTTGGTAAGAAGATCCTGATATTCACTCTGAAAATCTTCAGACTCTATGATTTCAAGATAGTTCTTTTGTAATTCCTCTACATTCGGATAAAGCATTTCGGGGATAAAAGCACCTCCAAATTCTCCATAATATCCATGTTCATCAGGGTTTTTATAATTCATTTCTTTATTCTTTAGTAATTAAATAAGCATTATTTTCAGTACTCAGCGTACTCAGTTGTTCTTTTTTCTCTTGTGAGATATAAAATAGTAAAATATCATCGTCTTCAGCATTGATCCATTCAGAACCAGCATTTTCTTTGATTGATTTTGCCTTGTCAAATAATATTTCCACATCACATTTTTCATAAAACGGACGAAGGTTTTCATGACAAAACCCTATAGTTTCCCTATTCCTTTGGGTAACATTTTCTTTAAAATACTGAACCAGCAGAGCTCCGTATCCTTTTTTCTTTTGAGCAGCCACTAACCCAACTGCTTCTGCATAAGCATATGGTTTCCCGGAAATTTCCAACGTAAAGTCAAAATTAAGACGAATAACAGCCAGAATGTTTTGCTGAAGATCTACAAGAAAATGAAATTCCGAATCTTTAAAAAATGTACGGAAAAAGGCAGATTTCATCGTATTCCATGCAGAAATGTCCCAAAGCTGAAGGATATGTTCTATTTCCTGTTCTGTTAATTCATTGGTTTGTTTTATCTGATATTTCATGATTGGTATTTATAATCAAAGTTAACAAAGAGTCCCAAAGGGACGATTTATCTATAGGAAAGGATGGAATCCTTTCTTTCAATGTTATCAACGTTATCAATGTATCAATAACGTATCAATATATTCCATAATATCAATCCCATAAAAATTTTTCATCATAATCCATTTGATGTTTTTCCAGCATTCCAATAAATTCATTTTTAAAATCCTGTTTTTGATGATGTTGGCGTTGATTTTTAATATATTTTGTCACAATATAAACATCCTTTTCACCCACAGAAAACGCACCATAACCATCCTGCCAAAAGAAATTTTCGTATTTCTTACCTTTTGTTTTGATCCATTTTGAAGAATGTGCCTTTATTTCCTGAACCAATTTCATTAATGCAATCTTCCTGGACAGTCTACAAAGAATATGAATATGATTGTCTGTTCCTCCGATCTGTAATGCATAGCTTTCGAAATCTTTACATAATTTGGCGATGTAGGCATACAATTCTTTTTCTATGTTTTCATCGATAAAATCATTCCTGTATTTTGTACTGAATACAATATGGATGTAATTTTTGACTAATGATTGCGGCATTTGTGTTTTTTTGTGGTTTGTATTTATATTGATGAATGGTTTATCATTAATATTAATTGGAATATTTCCAATTCTAGGTTAAAACGTCCCGTTGGGACTCATTGGGATGATTGTTTTGAATGTTTTTATTTTATCTATATTTTTATCACCTGGAGCTGTTTCAAATTTTGAATTGATGTCTAGCGCGAAAGGTTTTTGGCGCAATGATTCAATATTTTTGATATTCTCTTCTGAAATGCCTCCACTTAGAAAATAGGGTAGTGGGATTTCAAACTCATTTAATAAATTCCAGTCAAACTGTTGTCCCGTTCCTCCAAATGCCTTGCTGTCTGTGTCAAATAGATAATAGTCAATAGGTTGTATATTACAGTTTGTTGTTTGAGTGAAAATCTGTTCTATTTTCTCTCTGTTCTCACTCATTTCATTCCCGATTCTGATGACCTTGATTATTTTAACATCAGAAGATAATCTTTCTCTTAGGTCATTGATAAATTTATCATCTTCATCACCATGTAACTGAATAAAATTGAGCTTTCCCTTTTTTGCCGTCTCCACAATTTTTTCTGCCGTTTCATTGACAAAAACGCCCACTTTTCCCTGATGATCAATCTTTGAAATATGGTCAAGACTCAAATGGTTCAAAACGTATCTCGGCGATTTTTGGTAGAAGATAAAACCTAGAAAATTTACTTTCATGGAAATCAATTCCTGAATTTGTTCTGGATTGGTTAAACCACAGACTTTGAGTTCAGGGAAAATATTATTTGTTGGTTGCTCATTCATAGATATTGATTTGTACTAGTTCAGAGATCAATTCATTTTCAGATTGATAAAGAAAACTCTTCAAATGCTTTTGCCGGATTAGGATTTCTCATGAAATATTCTCCCATCAGAAAACCGTCAAATCCTTTTTCCTTCAAAAAATGAAAATCTTCAAGAGCATAAATTCCACTTTCTGCCACGGATAAAGTATCTTTTGGAAGCTGATCTTTCAACTGAACGGAATGTTGTAAATCCACTTTAAAATCTTTCAGGTTTCTATTGTTTATTCCTACTAAATCAATTTCTGAATTAAAATGTTTCAGTTCTTCTTCTGTGTGAATTTCCAATAGAACTTCCATATCCAGTTGATGGGCAAGTTCTGTAAATTCCTGAACCTGATTAGGAGAAAGACATGCTGCAATCAGTAAAATAACATCTGCACCTATACTTTTAGCTTCATAAAACTGGTATTCATCAATCATAAAATCTTTTCTCAGAATAGGAATATTAATATGATTTCTTACCTTTAAAATATCTTCAAAACTTCCTCCGAAGAAGTCTTTATCTGTCAGAATAGAAATTCCGCTCGCACCAAAACCTTCATAAGCTGAAGCAATTTCCAAAGGCTGAACATTGTTATTAATGATTCCTTTTGATGGAGATTGTCTCTTGAATTCAGCAATGATCCCGCTTTTATTTTTAATGGATTCTTTTAATGAATAATTTTTCCTTTCAAATAGCTCAGAACTTTTCAATTGCTCAAGAGAAGTATGTGACTTTGAAACTGCAATTTCTTCTCTTTTTCTTTCAATAATTTTATCTAGTATATTCATTTTCTGTGTTTTGAATGATTAGATTACTGATTGATTAAAAGTTCAAAACTCTTTAGTGCTTTTCCGCTTTCTAAACTTTCCTGAGCGAGAAGAAGACAATTATCATAAGTTCCGAATTTATGGGTGTGATAAAGTGCTACTGATGCATTGGCTAACACTACAGAATTCTGTTGTTCAGTTCCATTTCCTTTCAGAATATTCATGAAAATTTTTGCTGTTTCCTGAATGGTATTTCCGGCTTTAATATCTTCCAGTGTCACCGGATTAAATCCAAGATCTTCCGCAGAGTGAATCTCTTCACCGTTTTTAGTAATAATCTTGCTGTCATGGGTTAAGCTGATTTCGTCATAACCATCCAGCCCGTGTACTAAGATAAAATCCTTTTCCTCTTTTTGAAGAAGATACTGATAGATTCTTGCAATCTCAAGGTTATAAACTCCAATCATGGAATATTGAGGCTTTGCCGGGTTTACTAAGGGACCTAAAAGATTAAAGAACGTTCTTAATCCCAGTGATTTCCTCAATAATCCAACAGATTGAAGGGCAGGGTGGAAGTAGGGAGCATGGAGAAAGCAGATATTAGCTCTCTCAAGGTCCTCATTCAGTTCTTCTGAACTGTTCTTGAATTGATATCCAAGCTCTTCCAGC
Organism: Chryseobacterium artocarpi; assembly: GCF_001684975.1. Lineage (GTDB taxonomy): Bacteria > Bacteroidota > Bacteroidia > Flavobacteriales > Weeksellaceae > Chryseobacterium > Chryseobacterium artocarpi. The sequence continues at coordinate 424,459 of NZ_MAYH01000012.1, forward strand.
ACATTGGATGAGCCAGTGGTCGTTGAAGCCCCGTAATTTCCATGTTTTGTCACCTTCTGCCCAGCTCCGGCAACCACAAAGCTTGCCAATGTTGATATATTGATTGTGTTTTTTCCGTCACCTCCTGTTCCTACAATATCAATAGCATCATTGGCATCAATATTTACAGGAACAGCCATTTGTAATAAGGCTTCTCTGAAACCTTCAAGTTCTTTTAAAGTAATATTTCGCATCAGAAAAACACTGATGAATGCCGTTACTTCCGCAGCATTGAATTTGTTCTGTGCAATTTCAATCATCATAGCCTTTGCCTCAGACTTTGATAAAGTATTATGATTGAACAGATATTGCAGTATTTCTTTCATTTGGGGTGTTTTTATTGTTGAGGAATCTTGTGTCATTGTTTTCATGCTTCGTTTCTCCATTAAACTTTTACCGGAAGGGAGATTGATAATTTTAATGATTTAAAAAATTTCGGATAATCACCTCTCCATCCGGGGTTAAAATACTTTCAGGATGAAACTGTACTCCGTGTACATCATAAGTTTTGTGTTGTAAAGCCATGATCATTCCGTCCTTATCTACAGCGGTTATTTCCAGTTCTTCCGGGAAATTTTCCGGATTTACCGCCCAACTGTGGTATCTTCCTACTTCTAATCCTGAAGCTAAGTTTTTGAAAAGTTTAGTATCTTCTTTTACTAAATCTGTTGTGGTAGCCACCCCATGAAATATTTCAGAAAGGTTGATCAGATTTCCTCCAAAAGCTTCCGCAATAGCCTGTTGTCCTAAACACACTCCTAAAATACTTTTCGTAGGAGCATATTCTTTAATCAATTCCAATAAAATACCTGCTTCTTCAGGAATTCCGGGACCAGGTGAAAGGATTATTTTATCATACTTCCTAACTTCTTCCAGCGTGATCTGGTCATTTCTTACCACGTCTACTTTTTGATTCAGTATTCTTTCAATAATCTGAACAAGATTATAGGTAAAGCTGTCATAGTTGTCAAAAACGAGAACTTTAAGCTGAGGTTGTTGAGAGGTTGTATTGTTATTCATTTTTTCTTTTTTTGTAAGTTAATTTTGTTGCTGCTTTTAATTTTCAACGATTTTTTCTGCTTTTTCAACTGCTTTTTTCAGGGCATTTAATTTATTGTTGACCTCTTGCAGCTCGTTTTCTGGGACAGATTTTGCAACAAGACCGGCTCCAGCCTGATAATAAAGGGTATTATTTTTACTCAGAAATGTTCTGATCATAATCGCCTGGTTGCAGGTTCCATTCAAACCGACAATACCAATACAGCCCCCATAATATCCACGGGAATCTTTTTCATATTGATTGATAAGTTGAAGAGCTTTATGTTTAGGAGCACCACTTAAAGTTCCCTGTGGGAAAGTTGCAGAAATCATGTCTAGAGGGTTGATTTGCTCTGGAAGATCAGCCGTTACTTCACTTACCATGTGAATGACATGAGAGAAAAGTTGTATCTCTTTAAGCTTTGTAACAGTAACATTTTTTCCAAGTTTTCCAAGGTCATTACGGGCAAGGTCTACCAGCATGGTGTGCTCAGCGTTTTCTTTTGGATCATTTTTTAAAACTTCAATAGCTTGAAGATCAGCTTCAAAGTTTCCGGTTCTTTTGGAAGTTCCGGCAATAGGATGGATGATTGCCTTGTGATCTTTGATAATTAATTGACTTTCAGGGCTTGATCCGAATAATTTGTAATTTCCATAATCAAAATAAAACAGATAAGGAGAAGGATTGATATTTCTCAAAGCACGGTAAACGTTAAACTCGTCTCCTTTGAATTTCTGCTCAAATCTTCTGCTTAATACCAGCTGAAATACATCACCTCTCATGCAGTGTCTTTGTGCTGTTTTTACCAGTTCAAGGTAATCTTCATTGGTGATATTTGACGTTTCTTCGCCATTCTTTTCAAAAGGATAAACAGGTGTATTTTGATTTTTGATAAGGTTTTCCAGAAGGTTGACTTCGGATTTTACACCGTTCATTTGATTCTCAATAATATACATTTCATCATTAAAATGATTAATCGCAATTACATATTGATATAATCTGTATCGAAGAATAGGAATTTCTACCTCTGGACTTTGTGCTTTTAAATTGACATTCTCAAAAAACTGGACCGCTTCAAAACTTGTATATCCGAAAAGACTTTGCGCAGTCTGTTCAATAGGATCATCGGTTTTCTCACAGTCGAAGATGGTGCGGAAATCTTCAAAAATATCAGTGATATTGCGGTCTGTGATGAATTGTTTTACGGGAGAGGAATCAGGAAGTTTGATTTCAAATTCTTTTAAGTTTTTAACTTCAATTCCTGCTACAGCATTGATGGCGATGAAAGAGAAATTATTATCAATACTTTTTGAGTCTGAACTTTCCAAAAGAATAGTATCTCTGAACTTGTCTCTTATTTTCAGATAAATATTCATCGGAGTATGAAGATCTCCAAGAGTTTTTTTCGAAACGGTTTTTATTTTGATTTTCTGAGTAAACATCTGTTGTTTTATTTTTAGATTTTAGGAATAAAAAAAGGCTTCAACGGAATCCGTCAAAGCCTTGTATATTGTTTTGTTTATATCTGCTGTTGGTTTAATAACATGACAATAACTTCAGACCCGACGAAGAGTTTGAAAGCCACCACCAAATATTGTTGCTATTATTAAACATGGGACAAATGTAGAGATTTTTTTTAATACAAAAAACAAAAAACTTCAAAAAAAACAAAAAATTAATATTGGAATATATCACTTTAGGAGCTCCAGTTCTTGCTTTAATTCTTCAATTTTTAATTTAGAATCTTTATCGTCATAGCTATTAACGTAATCTTCTAAGGCTGAGATATATTCCTTGATAAATTCTTTATTCGTTTTATCTGCTTCATACTTAATTCTAGCCGAATTTACAGGGGCAAGTTTTGAGTATTTGAGTACTGCTTTCCCTTCTTCAGACTGATTATAAAGAATAACAATGTTTTTTTCATATCCGGGAATATACTTAACAGGAAAAGTCTGTTCCAACCGTGGAATTCTGATTGCATTTTCGATAGGATAGATAGAAGCCGTTGTAGTAGAGAAAAAGGTTGAAACGTATTTTCCATCCTGTTTTTTTATAATAGCTTCATAATCGTGGATGTACATTTCGTTTAATGTAGAATTGGTTTCTACATCAGAGGTGATGATAGCAGTACTTTCTACTCCGTACTGATTGAGGAACCAGGCATTTAAAAACTGTCCGCCAAATCCGTTTAAGATGGCTAAAGGAATGATAGGAATCAGAAACCATGCTTTTTTCGTTAAAGTTGAAAGTAACCCGAAAAACATGATAAGAATAATCACAGTATAAAAACCATGATGGCTGGTGAAAAACAGAATTTTTGAAATTAAAACCATAGGCTAAATTTAGAAATATCACCTTATTAAACAGCTATAATTCCATTAAAATTACAAAAAAATATCTTTAAAGTGGGGATATATCATCGTTTTAAAAGCTTATTTTTTATACTTTTGTCTAAATTTTATAGAAAAAATGAAAAAAGTATTAGCAATCGCATTTATCGGAGGTTTATTATTAGCTAGCTGCTCAAAAAAAGCAGATCATTCATTACAAGACAGCAACACTATGCTTGAAGAGCCAGAAGCAACTACAGTTGTAGATTCTACTGCTAAAACGGCTGCTCCAGCTGCTGCAACCCCTGCTCCTGAAGCTGCTAAAACAGATTCTACAGCGAAAAAATAATGAAAAATTTATTTTTGGCAGGAACATTAGGTCTTTTGATCTTTTCCTGTTCTAAAAAAGAAAATACGGCAGAAGTAGCGTCTTCCGATGCTGCGCCTGTGTCAGCTCCGGCAAAATCCAATCTTTCGGGTGATCAGATCATCGAAACATTGGATTGTTCCGGATGTCACGCTGTCAATGAGAGAATGATAGGACCTTCTTATCAGGAAATAGCGGGTAAATATTCTGAAAAGGATATTGATCTGTTGGCTTCCAAGATTATAGAAGGCGGAAGTGGAGTTTGGGGAGGTGTCCCAATGGCTGCCCATCCACAAGTGTCTAAAGAAGATGCTAAAAAAATGGTGGAATATATTTTAAGTCAGAAGAAATAAAACATGTCCACCGAAAAATCCAGTCTGCACACAAGAAATCTACATCGTAATCCCTATGATTTTGATCAGCTCATTTCTTGTGTGCCAGAACTGAATCACTATGTTTTTGTCAATGCTTATCAGACAAGAACGATCAATTTCAGTATTCCACAAGCTGTTAAACTGCTTAATAAAGCTTTATTACAACACTTTTATAATATTAAAGGCTGGGATATTCCTGATAGCAATCTTTGTCCTCCCATTCCAGGAAGAGCTGATTATGTACATTATATTGCGGATTTATTAGCAGAAGACAACGGAAAGATCCCGGAAGGAACTTCTGTAAAAGGTTTGGATATTGGAGTAGGAGCCAATCTTGTGTATCCTCTAATATCGCATCAATCCTATGGCTGGCAGATGCTTGGTACAGATATCAATGAAGATTCATTAAAAAATGCCCGTCATATTTTAGACCAGAATCCCGAGGTGGCATCCGGGATAGAACTCTTGCATCAACCTGATTCCAATCATATATTTAAGAATATTATCGGTTCCGAAGATAAGTTTACATTTTCTATGTGTAATCCTCCTTTTCATGATTCAAAAGAGTCTATGATAAAAGGAAATATGAGAAAAAACAGGAATTTAAATAAGTCAAAGAGTCAGAAATCATTGCTTAATTTTGGAGGTCAACAATCGGAATTATGGTGTGAAGGAGGTGAATTGAGGTTCATTACCAATATGATTAATGAGAGTTTGGACTATTCATCACAGGTTCTTTGGTTTACGTGTCTGGTTTCCAAAAAGGATAATTTGCCTAAACTGACTTCGCTTTTAAAAAAGGTAAAGGCAGAGTTCAAAATAGTTGACATGGCTCAGGGACAAAAGATAAGCAGAATACTGGTTTGGACGTTTGTTCCTAAACAGGACAGGAAAATATAAAAGATCAAAGCTTACCCTAATATAGTGATAGCTTAAATTCCGAACTTCATACCTCGCACCTCGAATCCCACACCCCTTATCTCAACCTCTAGTTCCCCATATCTTAGCCACTTTTTAAAATTTCTGAAAAAATCAATTGACGATCAGGTCAAAAATGACTAAATTTGTACGCTTTTAGAAAAATAAGAAATGCAATTATCAGAACAAGAAATCATTAGAAGAGAAAAGCTGAATAAGCTGACTGAAATGGGGATTAATGCGTTCCCTGCGGATGAGTATACAATTACAGATACTACAGAATCTATAAAACAGGACTTTTCTGAAAGTAAACAGGTGAAGATCGCTGGTAGATTGATGTCACGCAGAATTCAAGGGAAGGCTTCTTTTGCAGAATTGCAGGATTCTAAAGGAAAAATCCAGGTTTACTTCAACAGAGACGAAATCTGTCCGGGAGAAGATAAAGAATTATATAATGAAGTTTACAAGCACCTTTTAGATATCGGTGATATTATCGGCATTGAAGGAGAATTGTTTACAACTCAGGTAGGTGAGAAGACGGTTTTAGTAAAGAACTTTACGCTTCTTACTAAGGCTTTACGTCCTTTACCTCAGGCAAAAACAGACGAAAATGGTGTTGTACACGACGGATTTACAGATCCGGAATTGAGATACAGACAACGTTATGTAGATTTAACGGTAAATCCACAGGTAAAAGAAATTTTCGTGAAGAGAACAAAATTGTTCAATGCAATGAGAACTTTCTTCAACGATGCAGGATATTTTGAAGTGGAAACTCCAATCCTACAATCTATTCCTGGTGGAGCTGCGGCTAAGCCTTTCATCACGCACCACAATGCTTTAGATATTCCATTATATTTAAGAATTGCCAACGAATTATATCTGAAAAGATTGATCGTAGGTGGTTTTGACGGAGTATATGAGTTCTCTAAAAACTTCAGAAACGAAGGGATGGACAGAACTCACAACCCGGAGTTTACAGCAATGGAAATCTATGTTGCTTACAAAGACTACAACTGGATGATGGATTTCACAGAGAAATTATTAGAATTCTGTGCGATTCAGGTAAATGGAACTACAACGGCTACTTTCGGAGAGCATGAAGTAGATTTCAAAGCACCTTACCCAAGAGTTTCTATGACGGAAGCAATTCTGAAATTCACAGGTTTTGATATTACCGGAAAGACGGAGAAGGAATTATTTGACTTCGCAAAATCTATCGGTATTGAAGTAAATGAGACGATGGGTAAAGGAAAATTAATTGATGAAATCTTCGGTGAAAAGTGTGAAGGAAACTTCATCCAACCGACTTTCATTACGGATTATCCTGTTGAAATGTCTCCACTGACTAAGAAACACAGAAGCAAAGAAGGTTTAACTGAGCGTTTTGAATTGATGGTTTGTGGTAAAGAAATCGCAAATGCTTATTCGGAGCTTAATGACCCTATTGATCAGAGAGAGCGTTTTGAAGCTCAGATGGCTTTATCTGAAAGAGGGGATGACGAGGCAATGTTCATTGATCAGGACTTCTTAAGAGCGCTTGAATATGGTATGCCACCTACATCAGGATTAGGAATCGGTATGGATAGATTGATCATGTTCTTAACGAATAATGCTTCAATCCAGGAAGTGCTATTCTTCCCTCAGATGAGACCGGAAAAAGCGGTTCCTCAAATTGAATTGGGAGAAGATGAAAAAGTAATCCTTGAAATCCTTAATTCCCAGGAAGAGGCGATGTCTTTAGCTGAAGTAAAGGAAAGAAGTCAGTTATCTGGTAAGAAGTGGGATAAAGCTTCTAAGACTTTGACAAAAAATAATATTGTGAAAGTTGAGAAAATAGATGAGAATCTTTTGATGAAACTGGCATAGCCACTTCATTAAAGTAATAATATTATAAAAGACTATTTCTAAAATGAAATAGTCTTTTATTTTTTAGCCACGAATACACGAATCATTTCATTTGTGTATTTGTGGCTATTTATTAAGATTAATGAAAGGAAGTGTAAAACAGTTTTATATCTGATTCTTCTTCCATTTCCTTAGCTGCGTTCTAAAGTTTTTAAAAGGAGCGACTGTATTAATATGTATCCATTTCCAGACAGCCCATTTTGCAGGTGTAGTTGCCCATTTTCTTTGTTCGGGCTCAAACAGGATTTTATCATCGATACTTTCAATCCATTCTATAATTTCATTGACCTGTTTTTGCAAAAGTTCTCTTTGCTCAGTTAAGCTGTAAGAACCATATTGCTCATAAAAAGATTGATATAATCCCTTTAGATTATTCCATTTGTATTCAGGAGTAGGTGTTTTTACTTCAACTCCTTTCTTTTCATCAGCCTCCCACTGAAGTAGGAGGCGAGTCCAGCCAATCTGATATGATATATTTTGTGATGGCGTTTTGTCAACATCAGGTTTTAATACATCTTTTTCTTCTTCTTTAATATCATTGAACTCCTCATCATATAGAAAATATCGTTTCTTTATCTCTTCGATCAGTTCAGTTTTATCTTTATAATTCTGCATTATATTATTTTCTCAGTTTACTGAAAGAAGCCATCAGATAAAATAAAAACGGAAGAATAAATAACGACCCCAGCATCAGCGCCCATCCCAAGGCTGCTATTGTTTTCTCAGGTGCCATATGCTCTAAAAGTGATAAATGTTGTCCGTTTCCTAATAAAATAATATCCGGATTATGCTGATACGTTGCTGCAACAAGGATCATTACGATTTGAAAACCAGCAAGAGCACGTACAGGAAGTAGTTTTTGTTTGTTCATTGCTCTAAAAATAAGAAGTAAAGCAATGGTTGCAAAAGCAATAGCCATAATTCCCAAAGGTTTTGAAAATACCCACATCAAAAGAGGAATGTCTGAAATATAAGCAGTGACAAATACAAGAATTCCTGTTACCACAACAAAAATCATTGTCTGTTTTGATTTTCTGATCATGAGTAATAACTCATCTTTACCGCGGGTTTCTCTCAATGAGAAAATAGAGGCAAGGTAAGCGCACAAAGCCACGGTAAATAAACCTACAGAAACACCGAACCAATTTAGCCAGCTGTAAATATAAAGATCTAAAAAGTTGTTTGCATCCGGATTAATGGAATGTGAAACTGTTGCTGCAGCTATTAATCCTAAGAAAAATGGAGTTAATAGACTTGCATAATAAAAGATCTGAGTATATAAAACCTGCCAGTTATCCTTTACAGCATCATAATGTCTGAATGTAAATGCAGTTCCTCTGGCAATGATTCCCAAAAGCATTAATACCAATGGAATATGCAGATAAGTAGACATTGTTGTATAAATTTCAGGAAACCCTACAAAAAGTATTACAATGGCAATGATGAGCCACATATGATTTGCCTCCCATACAGGAGCAATGGATTCATACATGATTTCATGGGTTTTATGACGGGCTTTTTTATTCGTGAAAAGCTCCACAATGCCGGCACCAAAGTCAGCGCCGCCCAGAATAACATAAAGACAGATGGAAAGCCAGAGAAAGCCTATAACAATGTAGATCATGATTTTTTGTTTTTATCGTTAAACTGAGCGTCTGTAGGGTCGTAAAGTTTCGGAACCATTTGGATCTGTCTTCTTAAAAGGAAAACCAGAATTAAGGATAAAGACACAAAGATTGCGGTGAAGAAATAGAACGAATATTGTATTCCCGGCATTGGTGTTACCGCATCTATTGTTCTCATTACTCCATAGATGATCCAGGGTTGTCTTCCTACTTCGGTCACAGTCCATCCGGCTTCTAATGCAATATAACCAAATGGAGTTGCGATTAAAAAGGTCTTTAATAACCAGTTTTTAGTAAGCCATTCCTTTTTGAAGAAGAACGCATATAGATATATTGATCCGATACAGATCATAACTACACCAAAGAAAATCATAATCTGAAAGGCATAATGAGTTACCGCAATCGGTGGCCATTCGTCTTTTGGAAAATCTTTAAGCCCTTTTACTTCAGAATTAAAATCATTGCTTACAAGAAAACTTAATACTTTAGGAATCTTAACAGCATATTTTATTTCTTCTTTCTCTTCATCAGGAATTCCACCAATAACAAATGAAGCACCTTTTTCTGTTTCGAAATGAGCTTCCATGGCTGCCAATTTAATAGGTTGCCTTTCTGCTACAGATTTTGCTGCAATATCACCGCTCAAAGGCGCTCCAAAAGCTCCGATAAGGGCAAAACCTACAGCAATTCTGAAAGCTTTGGTATGAAATTCAACATTTCTTTTTCGCATGATCATAAAGGCATGAACACCAGCCACTGCGAATCCTGTCGCACAAAATGCAGCCACCGTCATATGAAGTGCCTGTGGAAACCACGCATCATTGAACATTGCTTTTATAGGATCTATATTAAGATATTGTCCATTAATATAATCAAATCCGGTAGGAGAGTTCATCCAGGCATTGGCTGCTACCACCAGAATACCCGAAGCAAGTCCGCTTACCCCTACAAGAAATCCGCAAAACCAGTGAAACCACTTATTGAACTTATCCCATCCATATAAAAAGAAACCAATAGCAATGGCTTCAATAAAAAAGGCTGTTCCTTCCAGTGAAAAAGGCATTCCGAAAATAGGACCGGCATGTTTCATAAATCCAGGCCATAAAAGTCCCAGTTCAAAAGAAAGCATTGTTCCTGAAACAGCTCCGGTAGCAAATAGAATTGCCACTCCTTTACTCCATGCCTTTGTTAATCCTTTATATACTTCATTATTGGTTTTTAGGTACTTCCAATGGGCAAAAGCCATTAAGAAAGGCATTACCATTCCCACACAGGAGAATATGATATGGAAGCCCAAAGAAAGCGCCATCTGGGCGCGGGCAGCTATAAAATCATCCATAATATCAACTTTTCAGTAAATAAATTTACGCATAAATTATTGATGTTGAGTATGATTTAAAACAGTTGTTATTTCAACAATACATTTTAATTTTGAATCTTTTATTGGTTGGCTATTATTTGAGAGGGGATAGGGAGAATTCCATCTTTTTTACTTTTACACCCCGGGAAAAAACATCATATTTGCAGGAATTTTAATTGAATTATTAACCATGAAATTTTTAAATAAAGGAGTTTTTATAGCTTTTTTTCTATTTTACACATATTCTTCTGCTCAGTATAGAAACGGATTAAAGGGGATTTACATGCCTCAGGGTGAACAAGTGAATCTTCCGGCAGAATATAATTTTTTTATTGACGAAGGACGAAGAATTGCTGGTGAAGTATATTACCAAAATCTTCAGCGTTCCAGTGGAAGAGACAGTAGTTTTAATTCTTTGGAACTTATCTTTTTTGAAAATAGAAAATATGACTTCCTGAATACCGGATTTGTTTTGGTTCCACAGATGAATAGTCAGCTGATGGGAAAGAATATCTCCACAGTTACGGTTCGGAATAATAATACATGGAAAATGGCTTTTGGAACAGTAGACTTTGCCACTTACAATCCCCGAAATAATGTGACCAATTTTCTGTATATGGTTATTTGTAGAAATATGACCGATGAACAGGTTCTTGCTCATTTTTTAAATATGATGGATACTCCTGCAAACAGTAAAATTTCAAAATATGTTCAATTGATCAGAGACATTAATAAGGCAAACAAAATTAATGTTGAAGAAAAGGTTGATGAGTTTGCACCAGGTTTGTTGACAAAATTATGTAAAGATATTAATGCCCAGACTTCGGGTGACGAGTGTACACTGGCTCTTTATAAAGCCTATATTGAAGATAAGGATGAAAATGTAACAAGACAAAATATTGATCGTTTCTTCAGATCATTAGGTAATATGTCTTTGCAGAATATGACCAATGATTATGTTCTTCCGAGAGGAGATCTGAATATAATGGAAAAAGACATAAAACTGGTCCTGCCTAATGAATTTTTTTATGCAAAAAAGAAGAATGATCAATCTGATATTTCTTTTTTTATTGAAAAAATTGAACAGAATCTAACGTATGATTTTGAGAAGAAAACGTATGTTCTTATATTTAAAGTAACTCCTCATTTCGACAGTACGTCGTCAGATTTTAAATTTTTAGGAGAATACTATGATACACTTAAAGGTAAACAACAAGTAGAAGATATTGATGTGAAAAAAAATGAAATTAATTATTTGGAATTTTTTCTGTATCCAGATAAAATGGAAGTACAAGTAAACCTGACCAAGAAAGAAAATAGATTCAGCTATGGTTATAAATTGAAAAATGTGTTTAAAATTAAAAAGAATACCCCTTAGATAGAATAGATATAAGTTAAAAACAAAAATAAGCAGACAAAGTCTGCTTATTTTTGTTTTTAACTCTACATTTTTTTGACATTTTTTAACTTTCATACCTCGAAAAAAATCACGATATTTGTAAGTCTTTGCATATAGCAAGATTTTTAATATTTAATATGAGTCAAAAACAATATACAGCTAGTAGTATTCAGGCATTGGAAGGAATGGAGCACGTACGTATGCGTCCTTCAATGTACATTGGTGATGTAGGATTAAGAGGTCTTCACCATTTGGTTTATGAAGTAGTAGATAACTCTATCGACGAAGCATTGGCAGGATTCTGTGACACGATATTCGTTGCCATTAAAGAAGGAAACGGAATCGAGGTTAGCGATAACGGTAGAGGTATTCCGGTTGACTTCCACGAAAAAGAACAAAAATCTGCTCTTGAAGTTGTAATGACGAAAATTGGAGCCGGAGGTAAGTTCGATAAAGATTCTTATAAAGTTTCAGGTGGTCTTCACGGAGTAGGGGTATCGTGTGTAAACGCACTTTCCAACGAAATGATCACTACTGTTTACAGAGACGGGAACGTTTACCAGCAGATATATTCAAAAGGAAAAGCTCAAACTGGAGTAGAAGAGATCGGAAACAGTGATAAAAGAGGTACAAAACAGTTCTTCCAGCCGGATGATACTATTTTTACTGAATTAGTATACAACTACGATACGTTAGCAAGCCGTTTAAGAGAGCTTTCTTACCTTAATAAAGGAATTACAATTACTCTTACTGACGAGAGAGAGAAATTTGAAGACGGATCATTCAGAACAGAAGTTTTCCATTCTGAAGGCGGATTGAAAGAATTCGTTGCTTATATCGACGGAAACCGTGAATCTATTATGGAGCACGTAATTTTCATGGAAGGAGAAAGAGATAATATCCCGGTAGAAGTAGCTATGCGTTATAATACTTCCTTTAATGAGAATCTTCACTCTTATGTAAATAACATCAACACTCACGAAGGAGGTACTCACTTAGCAGGTTTCAGACGTGCTTTAACGAGAACTCTTAAGAAATACGCTGATGATTTAGGGATTCCGCAGAAGGAAAAAGTAGAAATTACAGGAGATGACTTCCGTGAGGGATTAACTGCCGTGGTTTCTGTAAAAGTAATGGAACCTCAGTTTGAAGGACAAACCAAGACAAAATTAGGTAACTCTGAAGTTTCTGGTGCTGTAGATAAAATTGTAGGGGAAATGTTAACGAATTTCCTTGAAGAAAACCCTACTGAAGCAAAACAGATCGTTCAGAAAGTGGTTTTAGCAGCTAAAGCAAGACAGGCAGCTAAAAAAGCAAGAGAAATGGTTCAGAGAAAATCTCCAATGGGAGGTTCTGGACTTCCAGGGAAACTGTCCGACTGTTCATCCAAAGACCCAGCAGAATCTGAAATCTTCCTTGTGGAGGGAGATTCCGCAGGTGGAACAGCTAAACAAGGACGTGACAGACACTTCCAAGCTATTCTTCCATTAAGAGGTAAAATTCTGAACGTAGAGAAGTCTATGCTTCACAAAGTATATGATAACGAAGAGATCAGAAATATTTATACAGCTCTTGGTGTTTCTGTAGGAACAGAAGAAGACAGCAAAGCGTTAAATATGGCTAAGCTAAGATATCATAAAATCGTAATCATGACCGATGCCGATATCGATGGATCTCACATTTCAACTCTTATTCTTACATTCTTCTTCAGATATATGAAGGAGCTTATTGAGAACGGATATATTTATATTGCTCAACCACCTTTATACTTATTGAAGAAAGGTAACAAGAAAGTATACGCTTATAACGAAAAAGAGCGTGAAGAATTTACTTTGGAAATGTCTCCGGATGGAAAAGGTGTTGAAGTACAACGTTACAAAGGTCTTGGAGAGATGAACCCAGAGCAGCTTTGGGAAACAACTCTTAATCCTGAGCACAGAATCTTAAAGCAGGTAACTATTGATAACGCTGTAGAAGCTGACAGTGTTTTCTCAATGTTAATGGGTGATGAGGTTCCGCCAAGAAGAGAATTTATTGAGAAAAATGCAAAATATGCAAAAATTGATGCATAATCATTTTTAAAAATATGTAAAAAGCTCCTGATTATTCAGGAGCTTTTTTTTATATTTGGGTTAACCAATAAAAAATAATAATATGTTAACTCTTTTACAAACAGACCCTTATGAGGGAGTAGATGCTGTTTCCGGTGCAGCAGCTGCAGGACTAGGTATCGGATCAATGTTCATGAGCCTTTTGGTGTATCTTTTCTATGGCTACTGCATGTATAAAATCTTTAAAAAAGCAGGAAGAGAAGATGCGTGGGCAGCTTTTGTTCCTATTTACAATGCTGTCGTATTGCTGGATATTGTAAAGAAACCAATATGGTGGATCATTTTATGCTGTATTCCGCTTGTCAATATCTATGCTTTTTGGGTTATAGATGATAGATTAGCTAAAGGCTTTGCCAAAGAAACTCCTATTTACACTATTTTACTGTTCTTTTTTGGCTTCATTTTCATTCCTGTTTTAGGACTTGGTAGTGACACTTATGACAGTAAGAGAATTCCTAATGATTAATTAACAAAAAAACAGAAATAGAAAGACCTCAGTAATGGGGTCTTTTTTATATTCTAAAATTTGGCTAATAGCAGATTGTCGAATTTATTTGACGATGATGTATAATTATTTCTACATATGTTGAAATATTTAAATCTCTATTTATAGTAATTTTGAAACTGCAGATAATAAAAGTGACACTCATGTTACAGAATGTATTATTCTTGGGCAATACAATAACATTGTCTGGAATGTTTTCATTCAGCCACTCTTCTATAATTAGTTTTGTAGGAGAGTTTCATAACTTATACTAAGGTAGATTTAGGATAGTACTTTTTTTAAGTATTATGAGAGACTCCACGCTGTGGAGTCTTTTCTATATCTAATAATTCTTGATTTTTGAATATAAATTCTTGATTTTTAATCGTATATATGTTTTTTGTTTGAATTTAATATATTTTTTTTAAGTTATTTTTAACAGTTATTAAGATTTTATTATTTTTGTGTAGTTTAATAACCATGATGAAAATAATACTTCTTGGAGCTTTATCTGCTGCTTCATTGTACTTTGCACAGAGCTATCCTGTTGCATCTATTCCGGAAAATCTAAAGAAAAACGCCAATATTGTTATCAGAAAGGACTTTACCACCGTTCAGATCAATAAAATTGATGAAATAAAATATCAATACAATACTGTTACCACTGTTTTAAATAAAGATGGAAACGAGAAAGCTGTAGCTTATATTCCTTATGATAAAGCAACAAGTATTTCTGATATTAAGGTTACGATTTATGATGAGGCAGGTAAAAAAATAAAAAGTTACTCCAAGTCTGATTTTAATGATTTTGCAAATAACAGGCAAGGTGTATTTTATTCTGATAACAGAGTGATGGTTTTTTCATATACACCGGTTCAGTATCCTTACACAATAGATTTTTCATATCAGTCGGAAAATAAGAATACTATTTTTATTCCTGATTTTGTACCGTTTTATTCTACCAATACTTCTTTGGAAGAAGGGCAGATGAAGGTTATTAATACTTCTGGGATTGACCTGCGTACAAAAGTTTATCCTTCAAAATACAATTATGCTTCCGTAGCTGAAACGGGTAATGGAAACGAAAAGACATATACCTATAAAAATGTTCCGGCAATTGATGATGCTTTATTAATTCCACAACCTCTTAAAATTTTACCCAATGTAAGCTTTGCTCTTACAAAATTCAACCTTGCCGGAAGACAGGGAACATTGAATAATTGGACAGATTTCGGAAGCTGGTATTACAATAATCTTGTAGAGCCGGTTGCTGTTTCTACACCCGCGATTAAAGCAGAAGTTGCAGCATTACAACTTCAGGGGTCCGTAGAAGATAAGGTGAAAAAGATCTACCAATACATGCAGACCAAAACCAGATACATTTATGTAGGGCTTGGAATTGGAGGCTGGCTTCCGATGATGCCGGAAGAAGTACATAAAAAAGGATATGGAGATTGTAAAGGACTTACCAATTATATGAAAACATTGTTGAATGAGGCTGGAATACCTTCTTATTACTGTGTGATCAATTCTGGTCTTTCACAACTATCTTTCGACCCGGATTTTCCTAAAATGGGAGGAAATCACGCTATTCTGATGGTTCCTACTGAAAA
Organism: Chryseobacterium artocarpi; assembly: GCF_001684975.1. Taxonomy (GTDB): domain Bacteria; phylum Bacteroidota; class Bacteroidia; order Flavobacteriales; family Weeksellaceae; genus Chryseobacterium; species Chryseobacterium artocarpi. The sequence goes on from NZ_MAYH01000012.1 coordinate 440,029, forward strand.
TGGTAATATCTGGCTTGAAAATACTTCACAGCAAACGGCATTTAATCATTTGGGGTACAATACAACAGACCGAAATGTGCTTTCTGTAAAGAAAACAGGGATAGAACTCATTAATACCCCTTCATATCAGGCTGATAAAAATAAAGAAAAACAAAAGCTTACCATTAAAATAGGAGAGGATAACAGTATTACAGGAGAAGGAAACTTCTTTTATACCGGAAACCAATATGATGATAATCTGAGATTTGTGAACCTTGACCCTAAAGAAAAAAATGATGCCTTGAAAAGAAGGTTTGATGTTTTAAACTTTGAAAAAGTTGAAATGAAAAACTTTCTTAATGATAAAGATAAGGCGGTCATTACTTTTGATATAGATTTTAAGACCAATAATTACTCCAAAAATGCAGGAAACAGTCTTATTTTCAGAGCCGTTCCTATATTCTCAGACAATATTTATAAAACAGAAGAAAACCGTGAGCTTCCTTTTGAGATCAGACAATCTTTTGAAGATGAATATGAAATAGGATTTACCCTTCCTAAAGGATATAAAATAGATGAAACCCCTGCCGATATTGCGATAAACTCCGAGTTTGGACACTATAAACTGAGTTTTATTAAAAATGGAGAAGACTTAAAAGTAACAAGAAAAATTCAGGTCAACAAAGGAACCTATTCAAAAGAAAAATACAATGAATATGTCTCTTTCAGAAAGAAAATATTAAACATGGATAACTCTAAAGTACTTATCACAAAAATATAAAGATGAAAAAAATAATACTAATAATCATTTGCTCAGCAAATATCATGATGATCAAGGCACAGAAACATGAGTTTTTGAATCCTCCGAAATTCTCTGATGCTGATCTTTCAAAACCTAAGTCTTTGCTGGATGAAAATGCTCCGGCGGAAATCCTTTACAAATCTGTTCATTTTATGATTGATACTTCTACCGGAAGTATGCACAAGAAGTATTTCTACAGAGTAAAAATTTATGATAAAGATAAAGCAGAAAACTGGTTGAATCTTGAAGTTCCTTTGTATCAAATGAACGGAGATAAAGAAACTCTCGGTAAATTCAAGGCTTTTACCTATAACCTTGAAAATGGAACTGTAGTTCCCGTAAAAGTAGAAAAAAGCTCACAATATAAAAGTAAGGAAAGTAAATATGTACAAATGACGAAGTTTGCTTTTCCCAATGTGAAAAACGGTTCTGTGCTGGAATATCAATATGATGTTGTATCCCCTTTTTTATTCATCATTCCTGAGGTCTTAGTTGAAACAGATACCCCATCCATTTATACGGAATATGTTTTGGATGCACCTCTTAATATTGCTTACAACATCAATTATACAGGAGAACTTGCTCCAAAATACAGAGTAATAGAAGAGCAAAACATTTATGGCTCTCAGTATAAAACGTTTAGATTCGGGTATGATAATGTGAAAGGCTTTAAAACTGAAAAGTTTATAAGAAACGACAATAATTTCCGAACAAAAATAAGTGCCGAGCTGAACTCTACCAATTTCAGTCAGCTTAAGCTTTACTCATCATCATGGGACCAGATCAGTAAAAGACTTTATGAAAATGAAGACTTTGGAGGCGAGCTAAAGAAAACCAAGCTAGCAAAAGAAAATATGCCGGCAGGTGTAATGGAAATGAAAACAGACTTTGAAAAAGCCAACGCTATTTTTTCTTACGTCCAAAAAACATTTACCTGGAATAAAGATAAAGGAGTTTACACCGAAAACGGAATCAAAAAGCTATTGGAAACCAAGATCGGAAATGCTGCAGAGATCAATCTGTTCCTTATCATGCTTTTCCGTGAAGCTGGAATTAAGGCAGATCCATTGATGATTTCCACCGTAGAGAACGGATTAATCAATCTTGTGTCTCCCAATGTTTCCAATATGAATTTTGTACTTGCATCCGTAGAAATAGATAAGCATTTTCATATTTATGATGCCACTTCCAAACAGTCTTCTATGGACGAACTTCCTTTAAGACACTGGAATCAGTATGGGATTTTATTGACGAAGAATAAAGCGGTGCAGATTCAGATGACGAATATGAAGCCAAGTAATACCTATCTTACCGTTGATGCAAAAATCAATGATGATGGAAGTATTTCCGGTTCATATTCCGATAAAGATACAGGAGCTTTTGCTATGTACGTGAAAGATAATTATGATGAAAATGCTGAAAAATATAAAAAACAGTACAAAGAAAATTTCTCAATAGATTTCACGGGTATTGATTCAAAAGTATTGGATAACGGAGAGTTTGAAAGTACAATGAAATTCTCTTCCAACAATTTAATCGATAGAATAGGGAAGAAGATGATCATCAATCCGATGCTGTTTTTAAGCAAGACATCCAATGAATTTGACCAGACCGAAGCCCGAAAATATCCGATTGATTTTGGTTCTCCCACAACAAAAATTAAAAAAGTAACACTTGAGATTCCTGAAGGCTATACGATCGAAGAAATGCCTAAGAATAAAAAGATTGTTACAGAAGATAAAGAAATAGAATACAGCTATGTTATTGAGCAAAAAGGAAACAAGCTGGAAGTAACTTCCACTACAAAAATTTCCAGCGCAGATTATCCTAAAGATTATTATCCTGCATTCAAACAAATTTGGGGAGTTGCCTCAAAACACGAAAATCAGGTAATTAGTTTGATTAAGAAGTCTTAATATTTTCAGTTTAATAAAATAAAAACAGAATAATTTTTTAAAACCATTCATTTTTGAATGGTTTTTGCATTCAATATCCCAAATTATGATTATGAAAAACACCGTTGCCATTTTAGCCCTTTCTTCATTCTTTGTTTTTTCTGCCTGTAAGAAAAAAGAAACCGTTGAAACACCTACCCATAAAACGGAAAATCAAAAGTCTGATGAATTTATTGTAGACTCTGTAAAAACGGAAGGTTCTACAAAGGTTGGTGATTCATTGTCCGTTACTTTCAGTTCAAAGCTATTGGTGTTTCCTGGTTTAAAAGATAAAGCACTGTTGGATAGCATCTATTTTAATGAAAAGGGATTGAGTGATTTCTCTAAAACAGGATTGCAAAAATACCTGGAAGAAGAGAAAAATAAATATTTCATTTCTATGGAAAAAGATGATGAACTGTATTCAGATCTTGGTCATGTTCAGGAATGGTTTTCACATTCTAATATGAAATTGAAATCCAATGCCAATGATTATATGCATATTCAGTATTCAGCAGAAGCGTATATTGGAGGTGCTCATGGCGAATATGGATTTTCAGAAAGAGTTTTTGATCTTAAAAAGAATAGAAAACTGGAGTTAAAAGATATTACATCAATGCCAAACAATAAGCTTGAAGCATTATTAATGAAAAATATTGATAAAACAAAAGGCAACGCATCTGATGCAGATGGAGAAGTGAAAAACTCAGAAATGCTGTTGGTTGAAAAAATCCCAGCATCAGATAACTTCTATTTTGATGACAAAAATCTTTATTTTCATTACAGCCCCTATGAAATTACCGCTTATGCAGCAGGTGATATCGTCATTCCTATCTCATGGGAGGAGTTGAAAGGAACTTTAAATGAAGAATTTAAAGAAAGAATGAAAATTAAGTAAATTAATGCTTCCGGGTTCAGGAAGCATTTTCTATTTTTGTGCTAATGGAAAAAGTAGCTTTTATCATCAATCCTTTTTCGGCAAAAAAGAATTATCAGCCGTTTTTGAACGAACTTAAAAATAAAGTTGGTAATCCTCTCTATTATGTCTCCGAATCTATTCCGGGGACAGACGAATTCATCAAAACCCATTTTGATGAGGTAGATATTTTTGTTGCTATTGGTGGTGATGGTACAATTTCTACCGTCGCAAAAAACCTGATTTCTACGGATAAAATTCTGGCTATTTTCCCCGCCGGTTCAGGAAATGGATTCTCCAATGAGACTCGTTTCAGTAAAAATTTAGATGAGCTTCTAGAAAAAATTAAAGCAAAACAGTCCAGAAAGATCGATACATTTACAGTAAACGATAGGCTTTCCATCAATGTTTCAGGAACTGGTTTCGATGGAAAAGTAGTAAAGGAATTTGAAAAAACCAGCCGTGGTTTCAAAAACTATATTAAAGTTTCGCTGAAGACATTCTTTAATTATAAACCAATAAAAGTAACCTTTCTTGAAGAGCAGTACCAACAATACAACGGCAGATACCTAATGCTGAATATTGCTAATACCCGTCAGTTTGGGAATAACGCTTATATTGCACCTAAAGCAAGTAAAAGTGATGGATTGGTTGATATGGTTTTGGTGAAAAAATTTCCTTTGACCTATTCTGCATTGTTTGCTTTCAGAATGTTTACCAAAAGATTAAAGGATGATGAATACGTTACGTATCTTCCTGTTTCTGAGATTTCATTCAAAGTAAATACAAAAAACTGGCATCTTGACGGTGAGTTTAATAAGATTGAATCACCTATTCATGTAAAAGTTCAGCCTGCAAGCTTGAATATTTTAGTTTAAATTTATGCTTTGAAGCAATTGAAGTTGTTTTTTTATATTCATTATTCACTTGCGAAGCAAAATTGACGATGGATATTCATTTTTTTGAGATCACCCTTCCAATTCCTTTTCAATCTTATGTGGATTGTCCAGACAATATTGCAGTTGCTCTTTATCCAGTTGTTTCTCCCAGTTTGCTACTACAACAGTTGCGACAGAGTTTCCAATCACATTCGTTAAGGCGCGGCATTCACTCATAAATTTATCAATTCCAAGAATTAAAGTCATTCCCGCAATTGGTATTTCCGGAACCACAGCCAATGTTGCGGCTAATGTCACAAAACCTGCACCGGTAACACCAGCTGCACCTTTTGAACTTAACATAGCTACCAAAAGAAGTATCAGTTGTTTTTCAATAGGCAGATGAATATTGAGTGCCTGAGCGATAAACAGAGAGGCAAGGGTCATATAAATATTCGTTCCGTCAAGATTAAAAGAATAGCCCGTAGGAACTACAAGACCTACAATAGCCCGTGAGCAGCCTGCTTTTTCCATTTTTTCCATGATTCCCGGAAGAGCAGATTCCGAAGAACTTGTTCCTAAAACTAAAAGAAGCTCTTCTTTCAGATAAAATAAGAGTTTAAAAATATTGAATCCATTATACCAAGCCACTGCTCCCAATACCAAAATCACAAAAAGAATAGACGTAATATAGAATGTAGCAACCAGGAATATAAGATTCAGAATAGAGTGAAGCCCATATTTTCCTATGGTAAATGCCATAGCCCCAAAAGCACCTATGGGAGCAAGCTTCATCAAAATATGAACAATTTTAAATATCGGAGCTGACAAATCCTGAAGAAAATCAGTTACTTTCTGACTTTTTTCTTTTGTTAAAACCAATGCAACTCCCATTAAAATAGCAACAAGAAGAACTTGAAGAATATTTTCACCTACCAATGGACTAAACAGGGTTTCGGGAATGATATTCATGATAAATCCTGTGAGAGTAGATTCATGAGCTTTCTGCTGATATTCTGAAACATTTCCCGAAAGGGTTGCCGGGTCAATATTCAGACCATGTCCTGGTTGTAGAAGGTTTCCAACCACAAGCCCAATGATAAGAGCGAGAGTAGAGAAGGTAAAAAAGTAAATCATTGCTTTTATGGCAATTCTTCCCACCTTTTTAAGGTCTGTCATGTGGGTGATCCCTAACGTAAGGGTAATGAAAATCACCGGAGCGATGATCATCTTTACCAATTTGATAAAACCATCTCCTAAAGGTTTCATTTTTTCTCCCAGTTCAGGATAAAAATTTCCCAGTAAAACACCAGCCGTGATGGCTACAATTACCTGAAAATAAAGTTGATTGTGTATAGGTTTTGTTTTCAATGAACAGTCGTTTTGTTTTTTTAAGGGCGAAAATTAAGAAATTTCATCTAAAAAACTGACAAAAGTCATGAAAATTGATCTGCTAGTTAAGTTTGATAGCATATAAAAAACTTCGGCTTCATTCGAAAGATCTCTCTGTCTAAGGAATGAAGCCGAAGCTGTATAATGTATTGGAAGTAATGTTATTTATTCTACTGCCACAGAATCGTCGCCACGACCATCTGCCACAGCATGAATGTTTCCATTTTCATCCAGGACAATGATTTCAGTTTTTCCGATTTGTTTTACTTTCTCAATAGTATAATTTTTCTTTTCCAGTTCAGCGATTGTGCTTTCAGGGAAATTGTTTTCTACCTTTATGGTTTCCGGTAGCCATTGATGGTGGAACTTCGGTGCATTTACGGAAATGTTGGCATTCAGTTTAAAATCTACTACATTTACAATAGATTGATAAACAGATGTCGGAATAGTGGTTCCTCCCGGTGTTCCTACAACCATATAAGGTTTTCCATTTTTAAGAAGTATCGTAGGCGTCATGGAAGAAAGCATTCTTTTGTTAGGCTGGATAGAGTTTGCTTCTCCGCCTACTGCTCCAAACATATTGGGAACACCTGGTTTGATGGAGAAATCATCCATTTCATTATTTAAAAAGAAACCTGCGCCTGTTACCAAGACTTTACTTCCGTAATATCCATTCAGAGTGGTGGTTACCGAAGCTGCATTTCCATCCTTATCAAGAACAGAGATATGTGTGGTTTGTGTTGATTCCTTAGGTTGTGCTATGATTTTTCCTACTTCTGAACTTGGTGTTGCCTTATCAAAACTGAAGCTTTTCCATCTGTTTTTTAAATATTCATCAGAAATAAGGTAGGGTGTTTTATCTTCGATAAAGTCTGGATCACCCATGTATTCTGCACGGTCGGCAAAAGCTCTTCTTTCTGCTTCGGTCATGATCTGAACGGCTTTTGTAGAATTCTGTTGGTATTTTTCAAGGTTTTCAAAGCTAGCCATTCTCAACATTTGAGCGAGGAGAAGACCTCCGCTTGATGGTAAAGGCATTGAAACGACATTATTTCCTTTATAGTCAAACTCTAAAGCTTTTCTTTCTGCGACTTTATAGTTTTTAAGGTCTTCAAGGGTGATGATTCCGTTTCCTCTTTTCATTTCGGCAATCAGAAGATCTGCTGTTTTCCCTTCATAAAATCCTTTTGCTCCAAGCTTTTGAATCAATTTTAAAGTTTCTGCCAGATCCTTCTGAACTAAAAGATCTCCAGCTTTCCAAGGGTTGTCCTTTACAAATATCGTGGCAGATTTATTATGTTTTTTAAAATGCTCTCTGTTGTTGTTCAACATATCCGCTTCTTGTTCTGTAATAGCGAATCCCTGTTCTGCAAGATCAATAGCTGGTTGAATGATCTTTTCCATCGGAAGTTTACAGTATTTCAAAGTCGCAAAAAAGCCGGCAACACTTCCCGGAATACCTACAGCAAGTCTTCCGTTTTGGGATAAATCTGTGTCTGCTTTGCCTTTTTTATCGAGGTACATATCTCTTGAAGCTTTTTTAGGAGCGGTTTCTCTGTAATCCAGCGTGAATTTCTCACCACTGTTTTTTACCCCCACTAAAAATCCGCCCCCTCCAATGTTTCCTGCCTGAGGATATACTACAGCCAATGCATATTGGGTAGCCGTAATAGCATCGTAAGCATTTCCTCCCATTCTCAGGATCTTTGCCCCGGCTTCACTTGCCAAAGGATGAGCAGATACTACTACGCCTTTATTTTTAACCTTTACTTCCTTTACAATATTGATGTCTGTAAATTGAGCCCAGCTTAATTGACTGGTTATTAGGATTGACGCAATTAAAATCTTCTTCATATGATTGTTTTTCTTATAACAAAAATATAGAAATTTTTTGGGAATCATTGTTGAAGGTTTTGAATTTTGTTTTTGAGTTGGAGATATGATTTGGGTACTCTTTTTTTTCTTTTTTTATGGTTTCAACTGATATAAATTATACGTCAAGTTTTGACGTTTTCTGGATATACTTTTGTGAAAAGAGATTGATAATGATATAAATAAATTAATTATTGAAAATATAAGTATTAAATCATTTTTATGTGATTGGTGCATTAGAATAAATATATTTATGGCGATTAATTAAGAATAATTATTGAATTAAAAACACAAAAATACAAAGGATGAAAAAAATCTATCTTGGTGCATATACATTATGTACGGTTTTAAGTGTGTCCGCTCAGGAAATTCTCTGGCAGAAGGACATCAAATCCTCTACTCAGGATTTCTTAAGTCAGGTAACGACCACCATTGATCAGCAATATCTTATCGCAGGAAGTGCTATTCAGTCAGGAAGCGGGAAGCTGGAGGCTGAAAGTAAGCAGAATAACGGTTATGATTTCCATGTGATTAAATTGAATCAGCAAGGCGAGCAGGCATGGGAAAAATATTTCTCAGGACAAAACCACGATTATTTATCATCAACCGTCACAACGCAGGATGGAGGATTCCTTTTGGGTGGAACTTCTTATTCAGGAAAAGGACTGGATAAAAAAGGTGAAGCAAAAGGCGGATCGGATATCTGGCTGATCAGAATCAATGAATTTGGGGATGAATTATGGCAGAAAACCTTGGGAAGCTCTTCCGATGAAGAAGCGAGATCGGTTATCCAAACTATGGATCAGGGCTTTATTGTTGCTGGTAATGTTCAAAACTCAGCGAAAGGTTATGGTTCTAAAGATGTATTGATCATTAAGCTTGATAAAGACGGTAAAGAAATCTCACAAATTATCCTTGGAGGAAAAGGTCTGGATGAAGTAGAGAAAATGATTCCGACCAGAGATGGCGGAGCTTTACTGGGAATATATTCAAGAAGCTCTCAGGTTAGAGGCTCCGAAGTTCAGAATCCAGAAAGTCAATTTTCGACAAAAGCTACTGCAACCTCCAACCTAATATCTGCAACCTCAAAACAAACCGACAACTTCGGGGAAGGCGATTACTGGATCGTAAAACTAGATAAAAATGGCAAAGTAGAATGGGAAAAGAACTATGGAGGAAAAGAAGATGATCACCTGAGAACACTAGCTTTAATCTCCAATGGTTATGTTATTGGCGGTGAATCCAGATCAGATAGATCAGGAAACAAAACAGTAGGAATTGAAGAAGGAACAGATCTTTGGTTGATAGCTTTGAACGAAAAAGGCGACGAGCAGTGGCAAAAATCCTACAACTTTAAAAACAGGGATGTTTTGATGGGAATGAGCGTAATTCATTCGGCAGATGATAAGTCTTCAAAAGGAATTTTATTAGGTGGCTATACTCAAGCCGAAGGAAGAATAGAAACGGATGATGAAACTTTCTGGATGCTATATCTTGATGGAAACGGCAATGAACAGTGGCGAAAACATGTGAAAGGCGAATCCAGAAAAAGAGAAGAAAGACTTTCAGATTTAAAACTAAACAGAGACGGCTCTATTATTCTTGCCGGAACCAGTGCTGAAGAATTAGGTAAAGAAAATTGGAAAATCATAAAACTAGGTGATAAGCAGGTGAATGACTTGATTGAAAAATATGACATCAAAATTTATCCAAATCCGGTTACAGATTATGCTTATGTAGAAATCGGCTTTGATTTTAAGGAAGCTGATGTTATGCTGTATGATATGGGCGGGAGGCAGTTACAAAACTTGAAAACGAAGAATAGAGTGACTAAGATTAATACTCAGGCTTTGGTACAGGGAGCTTATCTGATTACTATAAAAACTAATGATAACAAAACAGCGAATGCGAAGCTGATTAAGAAATAACCATGAGAAAAAATATAATATTTGTAGCTTCGTTATTAGCTACTCAGAGTTTTTATGCCCAATTGGGAAATATAAAAAATATAGTTCCTACTACTCCTGAAATGTCAGGATTGGTAAAAAGAGTTGATATTCCGATCAACTATTCTTCCGGAGCAATTAATTATCCTTTAAATATATACACATTAAAGGTTAGAGATTTCGAAATCCCAATTACTCTTAATTATACATCTACAGGATTTAAATCTGGTGATAATGCATCTAATATTGGATTAGGATGGGATCTGGAAGTAGGAGGGAAGATTTCGCATAAGGTAAATGGTTTGGATGATCTTCATTCACCAAAAGAGTATTCAGCTTTTCCTAATGGATTTCCTGTAGATGCACCAGTAAAAGTAGATTTTGTAAACCCAGGAGCGGTCAATTATCCAGAGTATGCTCTTTTAAGAGATAATTCTAATGCAAGATTGGAAGCACAAGGTACTTTTATGCGAAATCCTGTAAGTGGTATAGATACAGAACCGGATATTTTTCATTTTTCTTATCCCGGGAAGAGTAGTAAATTCTTTTTAGATAAAGATTTTAATGGAAAGCAAATGCCTGTAGGAAAAGAAAAAATACAATTTGATGGTCTTAAATTTATTATAACAGATATCCAGGGTAATATTTATGAATATGCTATTCAGGATGATGTTACCTTACAATCGGATATGCAAATGTTGAACGGTTATTATCCTTATAGCGGTGGAAATCTGATCTATAATAATTTCTATCTCTCAAAAATTAAGACAAAAACTGATGTTATTGATTTTCTGTATGATTATGTTGATTATGCTTATGATAATGCGACTACATACATGAAGGGAAGTACTAAAGATGTTTATGATATTCCAACAGAACTTTATTCTAATTCATTTGAAGTTGAATACTCCTCTAAAGTTACCAAACACACTCTTCCCATTTTAAAGGAGATTAAAGTGAATGCACAGACAAAAGTTTCTTTTGAATATAAAAGTACCCCACGTGTAGATGTAAAAAATGATTTTACAAGAAAAATTGCAGCCTTGGATAAAATTAAAATTCAGGATGGAGGAAATCGCTTTACAGCAGCAGAGTTTGATCAGTCTTATTTTCTGTCTATGAATAGCGGAAATCTTATGAATGATAGAACAACATGGCTTAAGCTTAATTCAGTTAAGATCAATGAGAAACAATATTCATTCAAGTATAATGAGGAATCAATACCTGAAAAGAATAATGAAAGTAAGGACTTTTGGGGGTATTATAGCAGAGACGGTGGTGGTAGATATAATTTTAAAGATTTTAGAATGTATTACTATTACGGAGGGAAAAAACCTAATTTGGGTAGTAGTGAGACCACCTTATTGAAAGAAATTATTTACCCTACAAAAGGAAGTGATGAGTTCTTTTATGAAAATAATACTTATGATGAACCTTATTATAAGGAGTATGGCGTGGAAGTTACAAGTATTGGAATTTTTTATAGTTATGAAGAATCAAATAATGGTGACTTTAATAAAACTGAAAATTTCGAAGTACCCAAACGTACTAAATTCTTGCTAACCTATGATATTCCTTTTCAGGAAGGAGGACAGACAGCAGAAGCTCAAGTATTTTATGATATAACTGATAAAACAAGAAATGTAATGATTCCATTACCTCCGATGACAGGTAGAGGGGAAGCTGATCTCATTCTAGAACCAGGTTCATATTCTATGACTTTATCGGCACGTGGACTTTCAGATCCTTATATACGTTTGTATGCTGAAGAAGATGTGGTAACAAACTCAGGACGAAAAAATTTAGCAGTTGGAGGTGTTAGAATTGCAAAGGTTATCTCAAAAGATCATAATGGAAATCCACTTTTTACTAAAAGTATTAATTACAATGATGAAAATAATATTTCAACAGGGAAGATCTATGACAGACCAATTGCGTATGAATTAGAACGTGGATATAGTTTTAGATATTCTCCTTACTTATGTAAAGTACTTGATAAATATTTTAATCTCGCAAAATACTATAGCACATCAATCAGTGATATATTGGGGTACAATGGTGCTTCAGTATTTTATTCTAAAGTTACAGAAAGTATCACAAATAATGGGATTGATAATGGAAAGACTATTTATACATTCTATGATGAGGATGATGGAAAGCTATATTATGATACTCCTTATCTTTTGTTCAATGATAATTCCTGGAAAAGGGGATTTATAAAAAAACAGGAGATCTTTGAAAGAGGAAATCCTGTTCCTCTCAAAACTATATCCAATGATTATTCATTTATTCAAACACCTTCGAGTCAACAAATAGAATCAGGTTTGGATTTTACAGCACCAACTAAGCCAAATGAATTTCATAAGATGAGTTATCAGTTTTTTGCTACCAGCCCCGAATATTATTTAGGTTGCGGAGGTTCTGTACGAAACGCTGCTGCAAATTTTGAGTTTTATGGTAAAAAATTAGTATCAGCTCAGGTAAATAAAGACAGAGAGATTGTAGAAGAAAACATGAATGGAAAACTATTAAGAACAGAGACAGAATATCTTTATAATAATCCTTCTCATATTCAGCCTACATTGCAGAAGATTACTTTTCCTGATAAATCGATTCAGGAAACAACATATCAATATGCACATGAAAAAGGAAATCAGTTTTTAATTAATAAAAATATGATTGGTATTCCTATGGAAACAACTGTAGTTAAAAAACTAAACTCAGCAGATATAGGAAAAACTATTTCAAAAACAGTAATTCTTTATCCAAGTTCTGATACTGAAGCTAATAAAACAGCAGGGTTACCATTGCCTATCAGTGTATCTAGTCTTGATGTTCAAAAAAATATTCTAGCTACGGATATATTGTACAAATTATATAGTCCTATTACCGGAAATCTTCTCCAATATAATTCTAAACCCGATGCAAATGGAAACAGCAATAATCCTGTATCTATTGTTTGGGGATATAATAATACATTACCAATTGCTAAGGTTGAAGGAGCTAATTATGAACAGATTCTACCCTATATTAATGATATTGTTAATGCTTCTGACACAGATGCAGGAGTTGTTGGGACCAATAATGATGAGACAATTTTACTCAAAGCATTAAATGATTTCAAAAATAATCCTAACCTTACTGGTTTTCATATTACAACCTATACTTATGATCCATTGATTGGAGTAAGAAGCATCACTCCACCATCAGGGATCAGGGAATTATATCTTTATGATTCCGCAAACAGGCTTGAGAAAGTAGTGGATGTGGATGGAAAAGTGCTGAAGGAAATGAAGTACAACTATAAAAACTAATCACCGATGAAAAAACTCATAATTCCCATAGGATTTCTGATGTTTGGGACTGTAAAAGCACAGGTATCTAACACAGAAAACTATGTTCAAACCAAAACGTATCTGGATTATAGTGGAACCCAGGCTACAAAATCTTCTGAAACTATTCAATATTTTGACGGGCTTGGCAGACCTAAGCAGGTGATTGGTGTAAAAGCCTCTCCTCAAGGAAAAGATGTTGTCACTCATATCGAATATGACCAGTTTGGAAGACAGGCGAAAGATTTTCTTCCTATTCCACAATCAGGAACCCAGTCAGGCGGAATTTATACCTCTCCTCTGGGAAATGTTTCTTTCATCTATGGTGGAGAAAAAATCTATTCTGAAAAAATATTGGAAAACTCTCCTTTGGACAGAATTCAGCAACAGATTCAGGTGGGAAATGACTGGACGGGAAAGCCTGTAAAATTTGATTATGATGCCAATATTCATGAAGATTATGTAAGGCAATATAAAACCACCACCACATGGATTGAAGGAAGGACAGAAACTGCGATTGAACTGAATCAATATTTTCTACCTGCGCAATTGTATAAAAACACCATAACTGATGAAGACGGTAACAAAACCATAGAATTTAAAAACGGAAAAGGGCAGGTTATTTTGGTAAGGAAAGCTTTAAGTGCCTCAGAAAATGCAGATACCTACTATGTTTATAATGAATATGACCAACTTGCTTTTGTTATTCCTCCTTTAGCATCTGCACCCACTATAGATAATTCAACAAAAGAAAAGTTGTATTACCAATACCGCTATGATGGCAGAGGTAGACTTGTAGAAAAGAAGCTTCCAGGCAAAGGCTGGGAATTTATGGTGTATGACAAAGCCGATAGACTTATCATGACTCAGGATGCTAATATGCGAGAGAAGAATAAATGGCTGATTACTAAATATGAATCATTGGGAAGAGTTGCTTATACCGGAATCATTGGAGGAGGAAGCAGAACAAGTATGCAGTCTCAGGCAGAAAACCTTATCATCGTAGAAGGAAGAAATGGCTCAGGATTTACTAAAAATGGAATGCAGATTCAATATAGTAATGGATATTTTGTTGATATTGAAACTATTTTAAGTATCAACTACTATGATACTTACCCCAACTATGATTTTAATCCCCCTCTTCCAGTGGAACCAACTCTCACAGGTTCTCCATCACCAGAGGGAAGAAGTACCAAAGGACTTCCTGTCATGAGCTTTGTTAAAAATATTGAGGATGACCGTTGGACCAAGAATTATACTTATTATGATCTGAAAGGTAGAGTCATTGGAACTCATTCTATCAATCACTTGGGAGGATATACCCGAACAGAATTTAAACTTGATTTTGCCGGGCTGCCTTTAAATACCGTTACCATCCATAGAAGATTGGACAATGAAGCCGGAATAACTATAGCAGAACGCTTTGTATATGATTCTCAGAACAGGTTGTTACAGCATTGGCATAAAGTGAATAGTAAACCGGAGCAGCTGCTGGCAGAGAACACATACAATGAACTGTCACAGCTTAAGAACAAAAAAGTAGGTAACAATCTTCAAAGTATCGACTATGCATACAATATCAGAGGCTGGATGAATGATATCAATAAAGATCAGATGGAAATACCGGATCTTGGAGGAAAACTATTTTCTTACAAAATTAAATACAATCAGAAAACTGGAATTACCAATCCGGATTCCGCTTTATTTCCCGAAAAAGATGTAAAACCCAAATACAATGGAAATATAGCAGAGGTAGATTGGCGAACAGTAGAATCTTTAGGTGCTAACCCACCGCTTACTCCAAAACGATATGGTTATGCTTATGATAACCTAAACAGACTGACAGCAGGATATTATCAGAATCCTCAGAATCCGAATAGTAAGGAACATGTGGAATCTTTAAGCTATGATCTGAATGGCAACATTACCAATCTTTACAGGACATCTGCCATGAACGGAACTACAGCCATGGTCATTGATAATCTGATCTACAATTACGGAACACCAGGTAATATAGGAAACCTATTATTAGACATTAAAGATAACTCTAGTAATAAGACAGGTTATGAAGGAGGAGGAAAGCCTATTAGTTATGATGTGAATGGAAATATGATCAATATGCTGGATAAAAACATCACTAAGATCAGTTATAACTACTTGAATCTGCCTAATAATATTAAATATGGAAATTCAGGATTTTTGGAAATGAATTATCTTTACAGAGCAGATGGAGTTAAGGTTCAGAAAAGACTTCCTATGTATGAATGTGGAATTATTAATTGTTACACAATAACTGATATAACGGACTATGTTGATGGCTTCCAATATTTTCATAAAGAATCTAATAGCGGTGGGGGGCTCGAAGAACTTCGTATAACAAGTGAAAAATTAAAATATGCATATGAACAACAGGCTTTTAATCTTGATGATTTAATTATTGGTCCAATAGAGCCTGGAATTGATCCTCCTATTGGAGGTGGTGGGATAGTTGTTGAATTAAAAACTCCTAGCTTACAGTTTTTTTCAACGGCAGAAGGATTTTATGATTACACAAAAGATCAGTATATTTACCAGTACAAGGATCATCTTGGTAATGTGAGAGTAAGTTTCGGTAGAACCGGCACAGGTGCTCTTGAAATTACGGATGCCAATGATTATTATCCATTTGGAATGAACCACTTAAAAACCGGAAATGCTTTCTTTGGACAGAGTACTTATAAAAATTATAAGTACAATGGAAAGGAGCTACAGGAATCTGGAATGTATGATTATGGGGCTAGATTTTATATGCCGGATATCGGACGTTGGGGAGTTATTGACCCGCTGGCGGAGAAGATGACACGTCACAGCCCATATAACTATGCGTTCAATAATCCTTTAAGGTTTATCGATCCGGATGGTAGAAAACCATTGGGACAATGGACAATAGAGGATTTTATAAATGATAGTTTCACCCCCTCTGATGACATTACTGCTAATAGCAAGGGTAAGATAACAAATATTGTACGTAATAATAAGCCTAATCGATTTTTTGATGAAAAAGGAAAACAGTTGTTTTTTAATGATTCAAAAGGAGTTGATAAAGCCAATTTAAAACCTAAAAAATATGTTAAAGGAGATCAACTATACCATCAGATATCTAAGGGCAGACTGTCCCAATTTATGAAAACTGCTGGTTTCGATGCATTAAGATATAACATGAAAGCCCAAACAGCACAAAGAGAGGGCGATTTAGATAATGCAATGAATCATAAAATCACAGCTTTAGGCATAGCTAAAAAAGAATCTTACGGCAAAGCTGATTTTGCTACATCTGCTTTAGGACCTAATTACATATATCCTGAATATAGTACTGATAGGAGGAGACCTTGGCAAGACACTTTAGATGAAACAACTGACTACTTTAGATTTGGAGATTCTGATACATTGTATAATCTATATGATGCTGGAAATTATATGTGGGGAGGATGGATGCATTTGAATGGATTTGATAAAGATGCAGTTAAATTTGGTTCAAATTTAAACGAATTAATGAGGGGAAATATGGGAGATACTGCTGCGGATCAAAAATCTATTTTTGATGGATTTGATTTCACGGGTTATTAAATATTAAAAAAATGAAAAATAAAATTCAATATATTCCAATACTATTTTTTTTAGTAAATGTTTTTATTTATTTAATATTTCATTTTCTCTTTAAATATGATTTAAATAGAAAATTATATTATGAGTTTCATACCAGCATTCTAACAATATTGGTTTTTGTAAATATTTTTGTTTCTATATTGGTTTTTGTAATACTTTACATGAAAAGAATGTATGAGAAGATGTACTATTCGTTAATTCCTATTCTTGTGTATTTAATACTTTTTATTATAGCACTTGTTATAGCATTTAAATAATTAATATTTCTATAAAATGGCTCCCGGCTCCCTCTCATGAACAGGTGTTGGGATAAACAAAAAACCTCGCATTTTGCGAGGTTTTTTGTGTTTTATAGAATAAAGGTAATTTGCTTAGCTTTAAAATGTCTTATCAAAGCATCAATAACCAAATAGATTTGTTCTTTAGCAGATTTTGGTAAATTGCCAATCTCCTCAATACGTTATAATGTATTTTGAACAACTTCCAAAGATGTTTTTCCTACGAGATAATCTAAAGAAACCTGCAATGTATCAGCAATTTTGATGGTAACTACGATCGATGGTTTTACTTTGTCTCGTTCGTATATTCCGATGGCAGCACGATGAATACCAATAATTTTATCCACTTAGTCCTGCGACATATTTTTATCTTTTCTTACCTCTGTAAGACGCTTACCAAAGGTTATAGACTTCATACATAAATGTATTAAAACGATAGAAAATCAAAATTTTTACAAATTATAGTTACTAGACGTATACATTGAGATTATTTTGATTTTGTTAAAAATAAGTATATTTCCAACTATACAGATCATTTAGGAAATATCCGCTTGAGTTATTTCCATAATGGAAGTGGAGTAGAAGTTCTAGAAGAAAATAATTATTATCCCTTTGGATTGAAGCATGAAGGGTATAATAATTTAGCTGGAAATCGTGCTTATAATTACAAGTATAATGGTAAGGAGTTGCAAACAGAGACGGGGATATATGATTATGGAGCGAGATTTTATATGCCGGATCTGGGAAGATGGGGTGTTGTAGATCCGCTGGCAGAGAAATATTTTAATATATCACCATTCAATTATACCGCAAATAATCCTATTCTTTATATTGATCCCGATGGGATGCAATTAGATTTGAGTAGTATAATGAAGAAAGGTAATGAAGAAAGGTAATGAAGAGCAATATAAAGCTTTTGTATTTTTTGCTAAAACAAAAGAAGGACAAGCTTTTTTATCTAAATATATGGAGAAAGGACAAAAAGTTGAATATGGAGGAAAGACTATTTTTGAAGCCAAGGCTAATGGAGAGTATCATAATAAAGGGATAGATCTATCATATGGAGTCAAAACAGACTCATCCGTAGGAGGGTCTACAACAGGCAAAATTAAGGGAGATGAGAAGAATGTCTCGATTTTGATTTCAAATAAAGCATATGGCGATTCTGGCAGTCAGTTTTTTAATACCTTAAGACAAATAGTTCACGAATCTTTTGTTCACGCTGATTTGGAAGCTAACGATCTTCAAGATGATGGTTATCTTAATTCAAGTAGCATTCCAAAAGAATACAGAAAATATGACACTTGGGAATCTCAACATGGGCAACATTATTATATTCAGAATGAGTATTTAAAAGATCCCCAAAATAATAAAGTAAATACATACACTAAGGAAGGGTTTCAAATTCTTAAGCAAGCAAACGAAGCTCTAAAATTAAAGTTAGGTAATTCTCAGATAAAAACTGAAATGTGGAATTTTAACGGGTCTATGATAAAAGTAGATAAAAATGGAAACCTCAAACATAAAGATCAATAGTTGTATGAAATTAATTAGTATTATAATGATTAGTATACTCTTGCTTTCATGTAATAAAGAAAAGCAAGAGTATATTGAAGTATCATTGGGATTTAGTATGGACCCTAATGAACCAAGAATTGGAATACTTATAAATGACAAAGACTCTTTGTATGTATGTAAGGAAAATTTAATATCAGTTGACAATGGAGTAAAATATAAATATTTTAAATCAACTCAAAAGATTGATTTTGCTTCTTACAAAAAAAGAATATTAAACTCTTTTTATGATTCAATTCAATTCAAAAGTACTCCTGATGCCCAACCACGACAGATAAATTATTATTTAAATGGGAAGAATCTTAAATTTAGATTTTATTCACACGAATTATCAAAGAGGCAAGAGGAAATTATTGAGGACTTGATTTTACTAAAAGAAGATAAAAGACTTAAAGAAATTCCTTATCATAAGTTTTCACGAGATTTGTTAGATTCTAAAATTCCTAATCCACCATTTCCACCTAAATAACATTACAACTATAAGAACAACGGTAAAGAGCTACAAGAGACAGGTATGTATGATTATGGAGCAAGAATGTATATGGCAGACTTAGGAAGATGGGGTATGGTGGATCCGTTGGCGGAAACTTCAAGAAGATGGTCGACCTATGCTTATGCATTTAATAATCCTTTAAGGTTTGTTGACCCAAATGGAATGCAGAACTATGATATAACATTTGGGAAAAGTGTTTCTGCTGATACACAAAATAAGATTGTAAGTGATTTAGAAAAAGAAACAGGATTGAAATTATCTGTAGGTGATAATGGGAAACTGAGTTACAAAGAGTCTTCTGATATGGGAGGAAGTAAGACAGCTCGTGATATGTTGAAAGGTGCTATTGATAATCACAGAACTGACTATCAGATTAATTCAGATAATACAAGAGGGTCATCTATACAAGAAATTCAGGGTAGAGGAGAAACAATTGATGGAAAAGCAGGCTATACACAAGTTTTTGACTTAAATATAAATACTAATCAAATAGATGGTTTTATAAATGGTGCTAGTCAATCTTTAAATCTTTTAACGATGGGATATGGAGTGACCACTCTTCATGAAGTAAGCCATAAATATAATAATTTAATAGATGGATTTGTTGGAGATGACGGAAAAGAATATTCTGCAACATCTATATATGGTATGCAAGGTGATAACGAAAAAAAAGTCATTAATGTAATTAGAACTGAATTAGATAATTCGAAAGGGTTTAAACTACCGTTCGGTCAACGAAAATCTTATTCTCCAATGGATTCAGGAGGTATTAACTTTAGTGCATTTAGTAGTGAGGCATACTCTAAAGGACCATTGAAAGTTGATCCTAAAACAGATTTATATATTAAAATTCCTCGAAAATAATAAACTTAATACAAAAATATAAAATGAAAACTTATCAAGTACTTGTATACTGTATAGCTCTTGTTACGTTTATCGGTTGTAACTCTCAATCAAAAACAATGTATAATGAAGCATATGCAATTGTAAGTAAGGATTTTATCGGTAAAGAAGTTTCAATAAAAGAATTTGGAAAAGATGTTTCAGGGTTATATATTTATGATTCAATCTATCCCTATCCTTTAGATAAAAACGATTCTAGCAATTTTTATAAGAATATTTTATCAGAAAAAGATGAAATAAAACCTTTAAGAAAAGATGAAGATCTTAAAGAGTTATCTGGCAAAAATATGAATAGTAATTGGGAAATGAATGCACAATTTAAAACCGTATTTAAAACTGTTGTACAATATCAAGGAATTCCAAATGGACCATTAAATGCTGCTATATTTTCTGAAATTAAAGATAATCAATTAAGAATTGATGTTGTACCCTTTTTTCAAGGAAGTCCCAAATATTGTGGGTCAATTGCCAAATATTACTTTAAGTTTGATAAAGCTAAAATTATTGAAAATAAAAAATGGACTGATCATTATGAATGTTGGTAATACAAGAGCTACCAATAGATAGCTTTATAATTATAAGTACAACGGTAAGGAGTTGCAAGAGACAGGTATGTATGATTATGGAGCGAGGTTTTATATGCCGGATATGGGAAGATGGGGAGTATTAGATAATTACAGTGAAAATTATTTTCCTATTTCTCCTTATAGCTATGTAGCAAACAATCCTGCTAAATTTGTTGATATAAATGGGGAGTGGATATACATTAATGACAAAAACGGAACTCAATATAGGTATCACAATGGAGCGACACAACATCAAGTAGATGGAAAATGGACAAATGTGGATGCAAATACTACATTATCGGATTATGTTGTTCAGACTGTAGCAGGTTTAAACCATTTAGACAAAAATACTTCCATAGGAAATACAATGATTGGATATTTTGACCAAGCACAAGGTACAGATGGAAAAGTTAGAGATATTTATTTTAATCATACTAATGGAAGCTCACAAATAAAATATGGTATAAGCAATATAATTGAGTTAAATACATCTTCCACTAAAGGAGTTTGGACAACTTTGGGAAATGATTCTAAACATTCTCCTTTATACACAACAATAGCACATGAAATGGGACATATTTACGAAAACTATGCTTTAAGAGTAACTTCCCAAGCTGACACGAGATTCGGTCCCAATAGCACCACAGCAGAAATATACGGTACACACGTAGAGAATATTGTAAGGGCTGAGTCTGGTCTGCCACTGCGGACAAATTACGGTAGTGTATGTTTAGGATCCTCTTGTATTCCTAATAGTGACGGAAGGTTAATAGATAATGCGGGAAGTAGCATTTATTATAACTCAAAGGGAGGTCAAATATCTCCTATTCCAAGTGTTCAAAGCGTTCTTAATATAAATAATACAATATTACAGAATAGGTATAATTATAATGGAGCTGCTGCATACTATCAATTGCAAAAATTTAAAAATCGCCCGCGATAACCTATAAATTATTGAAAATGAAAAACATTGTTTTATTATTCAGTATTATGTTATTTTTTTCTTGTAACTCTCAAGAAAAGATTTCTTTGAAACAAATGAATGAGAATTTATTAAAAAATAAAAATTCTTTTATTTATCTTGATTCAGCAACAATTAAAATACTTACAGAAGGATATACGATTTTTAGATTGTTGGGTACAAAGTCCTGTAATATCCATCCCGATAAAAAATATTCTAATATTTATATTGAAGACGGTTTTCACGATGAAGAAGGTTTTTACAATGGGATTGTTATTATAGATAATAAAAATATTTGTGAGATTACAACAAGCCCTTATAAATTGCGTCAAGACAGTCTTTTCTATACTAAAGTCAATGAAAAAAATGAAATTGTTTTCTACACAAAAAAACTTTCTATGGAAGATTTTAAGAATAAATATCCTGATGAATATTTTCGGTATGAATTGGTTAGTCAAGACAAAGTGAACGATTTTGAAAAATGCTTAGCAATAGATGAATATACACCAAAATCAATTGTTTATACTCGAAACTATTACTTTGCAGGAAAAGGAATTAAAACTTATAATTTACCAATAAAGTATAGTGATATTAAAAATGGCATAGAAGGATTGCCTTATTTTAAGGAAGATAAGAAGAAAAAATTCACAGAGTGTATAAATAATTTAAACATATTGAAAATATATAATAATTCACCTAACGACACAACTCTGTCTAATAGTAATTAGAAATGCTTATATTCACGATTTTATGGTGTGGATAACTAGTCCTGAAAAAGGTTGACTAGTTTAATATATCAAATATAGTTAAATCAGAGTAGGAATTTTCCTATTCTGATTTTGTCTTTTATAGGTTTTTAATTTACACTATAGATTGCAATTATTTCCTCCCGCTCATATCCAACGATGACCACCTCGTGAACATCTACCAGTTTGCCTATTTTATTCTGTGGCATTTTCCCTTCACAACCCCTTCCAATTTTTAAATTCACCTTTATTATTATGGTTGACATGTTTTTTTTACTTTTGTACAATTCTAAAAAAAAATCTGAAAAATGGAATCCTATACGGAAAGAATACTGATTACGGGTGCTTTGGGACAAATCGGCACCGAGCTTACCAACAGACTTGTTGAAATTCATGGAGCGGAAAACGTTGTTGCTTCAGGACTGGACAGATGGCAGGAGGGAATTACCTCTGCAGGTCATTACGAAAGGATGGATGTTACCAATACCCAATTGGTAAGACAGATTATCCACGATTATGAAATCACTACAGTGTATCACTTAGCGTCATTGCTGTCTGGGACGTCAGAAAAGCAGCCTATTTTCGCTTGGAAATTAAATCTTGAACCTTTGCTTCACTTTTGTGAAATGGCGAAAGAAGGACTTCTTGAAAAGATTTTCTGGCCAAGTTCAATCGCTGTATTTGGAAAAGGAATTCCAAAGCATGATGTAGGACAGGATGTAGTATTAAACCCAACTACCGTTTACGGAATCTCGAAAATGGCAGGGGAGAAGTGGTGTGAATACTATTTCGATAAATATGGAGTAGATGTAAGAAGTATCAGATATCCTGGATTGATCTCATGGAAAACTCCGGCTGGAGGTGGAACTACTGATTACGCCGTTGAAATTTTCTACAAAGCAATCGAAGATGGAAAGTATACAAGCTTTATTTCCGAAGATACAGGAATGCCAATGTTGTATATGGACGATGCAATCAATGCAACTCTAAAATTGATGGATGCTCCAAAAGAAAGTCTGACAGTTCGTTCGTCTTATAACTTAGGTGGAATGTCATTTACACCAAAAGAATTGGCGGAAGAAATCAAGAAAGAAATTCCAGATTTTGCAATCGATTACAACCCTGATTTCAGACAGGCAATTGCAGATTCATGGCCAGCTTCAATTGATGATTCCGTAGCTAAAAAAGACTGGGGACTGACTTACGATTTCGGAATTTCTGAAATGACCAAAGACATGATCAAGAATCTAAAAGTAAAATTAGCTAAGGATTAATTAATGTAAAGTAAGGATTTAAGTAAACTTTGTTTTAACATCTGATTTTTAACTAATTATAATTTTTATCTAAAATTAAATTTAAATGATATTATTGACTTTCAACATTACGAATATTGACGCTGATGCAAAACACGGCTTCCAAATTACTGATGAAGAGAGATTGAAAATCATAGAAGAGAATACAAAAGCTATTCTTAGAATTTTAGATATTCATGATACAAAAGCAAGCTTTTTTGTGGAGATTTCTCTTACGGAAAAATTGCAGAATCTTATAAAAGCAATTTCATCCAAAGGGCATGAAATTGCTTTTTATAATAAAGATTCAAATCTGGAAAAAATAGAAAATGCCAAGAAGAATATCCAGGATCTTCTAGAAAAACAGATCAGGGGAATTCGTCAGAAAGATGTAAAAATTCCACAGCAAGATTTGAAGCTTTTGGAGTTTAATTATGTTTCCAATATTGACAATGCTAATATCCTTTTTCCGTTCAAACGTCTCAAAAGAGATACGGTGATTTCCGAAGAAGACGGATTGAGTATTGTGCCGGAAAGTATTTCTCCGTATAGTCAATTGCCTTATAATGATTTTGTGTTTCAGATACTGCCGATGAAGTATTATCAGAATATGGTGCTAGAAACTTTGCAGAATGAAGAATTTGTTTTGATTTATCTTAATGCCTGGCAGTTTACAGATTTTAAGAAGCATCGTTTTGATATTCCTTTTTACAGAAGCTTATTTTCAGGCAAAAAAATGGAGGACAAACTAGATGCCCTCCTTAGCTTTATCAACGAGAAAGATATGGCTACTTCCCGTATGAAAGATTATATTTTTTAGGGATTAGGTTGTAGATAGTAGGTAGCTGGAATAAGAGACTATTAGGGTGTTATTTCTCAAAATATCGATATTTCATTTCTTAACTGTTAACATTGAATATTACACTTAAAAAAACTCGCAACCAAACAACCCGCAACTCATAATTCGCATCCTGAATCCTGAACCTCTAACTCAGTTCAAAAAGAGTGATTTCCGGCAATACTCCAACTCTTCCCGGATATCCCAATACTCCGAATCCTCTGTTGACATAAAGTAATTTTCCTTCGCTTTCATAAAGATCTGCCCATTTTGGATAACGATACTGAACCGGTGACCATTTTACATTTTTAAGGTCTAAACCAAACTGCATTCCGTGAGTGTGTCCGGAAAGAGTTAAATGGATGTCTTTTGGGTGCTTTTTTACGACATAATCAAAGTGAGTAGGATCATGGCTCATTAAAATCTTTGTAGCGGATTCAGGAACTCCTTGTAAAGCATCATCAATCTTCCCGAATTGTGGAAAAGGTTTTAATCCCCAGTTCTCAACACCCAGGATGTAAAGCTTTTCTCCGTTTTTCTCAATGATTCGGTGCTCGTTTCTCAACATGTCAAAACCAGCCTGTTTTTCATAATCAATCAGGGTGTCAAGATTTTTCTTCTTAGCATCAGGAGACTCCCATGTGACATAATCTCCATAATCATGGTTTCCTAATACCGCAAACTTGCCATCTTTAGCTTTGATTTGAGAAAATAAAGGAATAAATGGTTTGAACTCATCAGCTACATTATTTACCATATCTCCCGTAAATAAAACAAGATCAGGTTTCTGCTCATTGATCAGGTCTACAGCATGTTGTAATTTACTAGGATCTGCGAAGCTTCCGCTGTGAACATCAGAGATCTGGATGATTTTGTATCCTTTGAAACTTTTGGGAAGTTTAGGGAACTTTACTTTTACCTTTCTTACTTTATGGCGATATTTTCCAAATGTGATCCCATCAATGAATAATGCAGAAAGTACACCGCTCATTCCTAGTCCTACAAGACTCAGAAACTTTCTTCTTTCCGGAAAGAAGTTTTCCGTAGGTTTTGTAAAGCCAATAAGATAGCCTCCCAGCCTGATAAGATCGTCAATAAGTAAAAATAAAACGACAAAGATTTTAGGAAGTATAAATACTAAAAATACTGAGATCATGATCTGAGCTTTCAGCATACTTCGATCTGTTCGCTGATAATGAGTGACTTCATAAGCAAAAACAGCGTACGCGATTAAAGAAATAACCCAATATCCGGTTCTTATCCAGAAGTTGTCTGTAAGTGTTCTGATTGCCTGATAAATGTAAATCTCCAAAAGAAGGAAGATTCCGGCGGTGATTAAAAGATTTTTTGGCATATTCTGATTCAAAAAAAGCACAAAAGAAGACTTCCTTTGTGCTTTTTATATATTTAAAAATTAAAATTATCTTAAGGAAATCTGTAAACGATAGCATTGATGTTCATTCCGGCACCTACCGAAGTCATCACAATGTTACCTTTATCCTTAAACGTTTGACCTTGCATTTTTCCTTTAATTATTAAATCATACATCGTAGGAATTGTTGCAACAGACGTGTTTCCAAGGTCTTGAATCGTCATTGGAGAAATAGCGTGATCATATTCTTTCACATCGTAAAGTCTGTGAAGTCTTTCGATCATAGCATAATCCATCTTAGCATTTGCCTGGTGAATAAGGATTTTATCGATATCTTCAATAGAAAGACCAGCATCAGTAATGGTATCTTTAATCGCTACAGGAACGTTTTTAAGAGCGTATTCGTAGATTTTTCTACCTAACATTCTTACATATAAACGTTTTTGATCTACCTCTTTGTTGATGGAAGGTTGGTTTTCAAGATAGTTTAATTCAGGTCCGTTATCGCAGATGGTGTTATGAGCAATAATTCCCACATTTTCTTCATCAGTTGCCTTTACTACTACAGCTCCGGCACCATCAGCAAAGATCATTCTGTTTCTGTCATGCGGATCTGTTACTCTGCTTAAAGTTTCAGCTCCAATAACAAGAATGGTTTTAGCAACTTTAGCTTTAATAAGGTTGTCTGCTAAAATCATACCTTCCACCCATCCCGGGCAACCGAAAATCATGTCATAGGTTACACATTTTCTGTTTTTAATCCCCAGTTTATTCTTAACTCTTGCTGCCATTGTTGGCATAAAGTCAGCGTATCCGTTCTCAGTAACTTCCCCGAAATTACTCGCGTAAATAATATAATCCAGTTCTTCGCCGTCTACTTTTGCATCCTCAAGGGCAATTTTTGCGGCTTCATAACCGATCTGTGAATTGGAAAGATCATCCTCAATGAATCTCCTGTTTTCGATTTCTGTAATTTCTACAAACTTCGCAATGGTCTCTTCCACAGGCTTTTCAATCTTTACTCCGTCTTCAGTATAGAACTCGGAATTCATGAAGTAATCTCTACCAATAACTCTGTTCGGAATATAACATCCAGAGCCAATAATGATCGTATTCGGCATTCGTTTATATGATTTTTTTAAAGATGCAAAGTTAATAATTAATATTAATAACGGAGAATTAAAAATATTATTAAATTTGCAAAAATTGTACTTTACAATCTATGAAAAACAACCCATCCTTAAAAGGCTTACTTATTGCAGCTGTGGCATTTATCCTTGCCTTTGGGATCTACTTCCTTTTTTTAGCCAAGAAGAATTATTATGTTGTAGATAATCCTACCCCGAATACGTATTACTTTAAAATCAATAACGGTTCTGAAGGAATCATATCAGCGGGGCAGTATGTGCATGTGGATTTGAATAAGGGAAAAAACTCTATTCAGGTTTTCGATCAGAATAAAAAAATGCTGTACGATTCGGCATTTGAAGTAAACAAACTACGCGGTTTGCTTAACATTGCACATCAGGATTACTATGTGAATGACCAGTACTACGGGTATAACCTTAAAAAAGATTCGTTATTGACGGCTCTTGATAAAACCGTTATTGACGGGAAGGATTACTACGGAGGAGCAAAGCGTTTCAACAAGCTTTACACAGAAGATTTTTATTACAATGTAGATGAAGATTATGACAAAGTGATCAAGAATATCCAGAAAGTGGAATCAAGATCAAAGATCTTCAGAAAGCAGGATTACCTAAATTATTATAAAGAATATTACAAGTTTTAAGTTTTGACAAAAGATATCACTAAAGTTACTCCCTACAATTCAGAGGCTACAAAGAAAAGCCAAGTAGAGGATATGTTTGACAATATTGCGCCGAAGTATGACCTTCTGAACCATGTTTTATCCATGAAAATTGACGTTTTATGGAGAAATAAACTGGTAAGATGGATGAAAAATGATAACCCGCAGGAAGTGCTGGATGTGGCTACAGGAACGGGAGATCTGGCAATTACCATCGAAAAAGGAACGGGTTCCAAAGTAGTTGGTTTAGATTTATCACAACAAATGCTCAATGTTGGCGTTATTAAAATAAAAAAACTTAAATTAGACGGCAAAATTTCCATGCAAAAAGGAGATGCAGAAAATTTACCTTTCGAGGAAAATAGATTTGATGCTGTTTCCGTTGCATTTGGAGTAAGGAATTTTGAGAACCTTACCAAAGGTTTGGCAGAGTTAAGAAGAGTAGTTAAAGATAACAAGAGTGTTTATATACTGGAGTTTTCAAAGGTTGAGGGTTTCATGGGACCATTTTATATGTTTTATTTCAAAAATATATTACCTGCAATAGGTAGGCTGGTTTCCAAAGATAATAGGGCGTATACATACCTTCCGGATTCTGTAAATGCTTTTCCTTTCGGGGAGAAGATGAAGCAAATTCTTTTAGATACGGGATTTAAGAAAGTTGAATATAAAAAATTAAGTTTAGGTATAGCCACAATTTATAAAGCAACAAAGTAACCTATGAATAAATTTCTATTAAAAGCACTGGTTTTAACCTCAGTAAATGTTGCCGTTTTTGTAAACGCGCAATTTAGAACCCGAAACAGAATGGATAAGTTGGAAGATTTCGACGAGCAAAAATTCAGTTGGGGGTTTTATTTGAACGGGAATAAACTAGACTACCGAATTGTACTGCATCCAAGGTATGGGATGCATGAAAATGAAAACCTTGTTACCTCTAAGGAAAGTTACAGTTTCGGTGCTGGGCTTATTGCAAAATGGAGACTCAACGACTATCTTGATGTAAGATTAGAACCGGGATTACAGTTTGCACAAAGACAGTTGACTTTTAATACGCAATCTAATGACATCTACGCCGGCGGATCTTTAACGAATCCTCCTTTTATGCCGATTCCTCTACAGGAAAAAGATAAAGTAAGAGAAATTAAATCCACGTTGGTAGATATTCCGGTGTTATTGGAACTTCATGGGATGAGATGGTACAATTCAAGACCTTATATTGCTGCTGGGGTAAACTATATCGTAAACCTACAGTCTAATGCTTCATCTACGGATGATAATATGCAGGGAATTTTCAGATCAACGACGCATAACTTTGCATGGTCTGCAGAAATGGGGATCCAGTTTTATTTCAACAAATTCAAACTGACTCCGGCAATCAGAGGAACATTCTTAATGAACAACGAGAAAGTGGCAGATAATGCTACTACACCTCCTTATTGGGCTTCTGCAATCTCTACACTACAGACAAGAGCGGTAATGTTTGTTCTGAAATTTGAATAAGAAAATACTACATTAAAAATACATAGGAGGTGCTTCTGCATCTCCTTTTTTGTTTACACCTCAAAATATAAGACGTTTTATTTTTGTTAGTGTTAATATTTTTTTATTTTTGCTTCTAGTTAGAATATACAAACCTGAAATGCTTCAAGATTTAGAAAACAATTTTTCAGAATTAGAGAGAAAAATTTCGACTCTGCAAAAGAACTATAAAAGTCTTACAGAAAACTTAGCAGAATTAAATATTGAGCATGAAGAGTTGAAGAAGAAGTATGATGAGGAGAGAAGAAGAAATCAGGTATTAGCAGAAGAACAAAAAAATATAAAACTTTATTCAGCAATATCAGGAAATCCTGAACACAATAGATTAATGAAGAACCATATCAATAGATTGGTAAAAGAGATTGATTTCTGTATTGCTCAGCTTCAAAACAGTGGATTATAATGGAGGTAAGGAGAATAACCGTCAATATTGCAGGAAGAGTATATCCGCTGAACGTACCGGCAGCAGAGGAAGAAACTTTGCGTAAAGTAGGGAAGCAGATCGAGAATATGATTAAAGATTTTGAACAGAACTTCGATGTAAGAGATAAACAGGATGCTTTGGCAATGTGTGCCCTGAAACTGGGAACCAATGCAGAAGTAGTTTCTCTTAACTACGAGAAAAATATTAATTCAACCAACGAAAGATTACAACAAATCAATCAATCGTTGAATGAAATCGGGAAATAGATTTTTTTTCCTGAAACAAACTGCCTACAATGATTCTAACACATTAAAGGTAAACTCAACGCTAAACAATTACCGAACAAATGTCCTCTGAATGGCGTGCCGGACTTCCGGATTACAGACAGTGGAAATCAGTTCAAATCGTGTTGATTAGGAGTTTACTCTCAATCTCTGGATTATTGTGGGCTTTTTTTATTTTAAAGGATATGAATACAATTAAAACTCAATATAAATTATGATAGAAGTTATAGTAGGTGTTGTTTGTTTAGTAATTGGTGCAGCTGTGGGAATACTCTTCTCAAAAAGCTCTCTGAATACTAAAGCAAAATTCATCATAGATGATGCCAAGAAAAACGCCGAAAACCTTATAGAAAAAGCTAACGTTCAAGCTGAATCCACAAAGAAAGAAAAGAATCTTCAGGCTAAGGAAAAATTCCTAGAATTAAAATCTCAGCATGATGCAGACATTCAGTCACGTGAGAAAAAAATGCAGGAAGCTGAAAAAAGAACGAAGGATAAAGAACATAAGCTGAATGACGAACTTAGCAAGACAGGAAAACTTGAGAAAGACCTTGACAGACAGATTGCAGACTACGCTAAGAAAAACGAAATCTTAGAAAGAAAACAGCAGGAATTAGATACAGCTACGGCTAAAAAAGTAGAAATACTTGAAAAAATCTCTAATTATACAGCAGAGGAAGCTAAAGCAGAATTGGTAGAGACCATGAGAGCTGAAGCTAAAACAAGAGCTCAGGCACACGTTCAGAGCATCATGGAAGAAGCTCAGATGAATGCTAAAAACGAAGCGAGAAAGATCGTTATCCAAACCATTCAGAGAATCGGAACAGAGCAGGCAATCGAAAATTCAGTATCAGTATTCAACATTGAATCTGATGAAGTAAAAGGTAGAATTATCGGTAGAGAAGGTAGAAATATCCGTGCTTTAGAAGCAGTAACAGGAGTTGAAATCATCGTTGATGATACTCCTGAAGCAATCCTTCTTTCATGTTTCGATCCGGTAAGAAGAGAGATCGCAAGACTATCACTTCACAGATTGGTTACCGATGGAAGAATTCACCCGGCAAGAATCGAAGAAGTAGTAGAAAAGACAAGAAAACAAATCGAAGAAGAGATCATTGAAGTAGGGAAGAGAACGATCATTGATTTAGGAATCCACGGATTACACCCTGAATTGATCAAAATCGTAGGTAGAATGAAATACCGTTCTTCTTACGGACAAAACTTACTACAGCACTCAAGAGAAGTAGCAAATATCGCTGCAACAATGGCTGCTGAATTAGGACTAAACGTAAAACTGGCTAAGAGAGCAGGTCTGTTACACGATATCGGTAAAGTACCTGAGCAGGAATCAGAATTGCCACACGCTTTATTAGGAATGCAGTGGGCTGAGAAATACGGTGAAAATCCAGAGGTTGTAAATGCAATTGGAGCTCACCATGACGAAATTGAAATGAAGTCTCTATTATCTCCGATCATTCAGGTAGCAGATGCTATTTCAGGAGCAAGACCAGGAGCAAGAAGACAGGTGTTGGAATCTTACATCCAGAGATTGAAAGATCTTGAATCTGCAGCATTAAGCTTTGATGGAGTATCCAGCGCTTACGCAATCCAGGCAGGTAGAGAATTAAGAGTAATGGTAGAAAGTGGAAAAGTAAACGACGAAGTAGCTTCCCAACTATCTTACGACATCTCTGAAAAGATCCAGAACGAACTTACTTATCCTGGACAGGTAAAAGTAACAGTGATCAGAGAAACGAGAGCTGTGAATATTGCAAGATAATAATCGAATCAAGATATTTTATAAAAACCTTTCAAGAAATTGAAAGGTTTTTTATTTTTATCAAAACTTAAAAATGCAAGAACTGTCATTATCTTCAAAACTGAAGTACATTTTCTCTATTCCCGTTATTATTTCTGCCTTAGGCTATTTCGTAGACATATACGACCTACTTTTGTTTGGAATCGTCAGGATCCCAAGTTTGAAAGCTTTAGGGCTTAATCCGGATGCTGATGGAACCTTTAT
Organism: Chryseobacterium artocarpi; assembly: GCF_001684975.1. Taxonomy (GTDB): domain Bacteria; phylum Bacteroidota; class Bacteroidia; order Flavobacteriales; family Weeksellaceae; genus Chryseobacterium; species Chryseobacterium artocarpi. The sequence goes on from NZ_MAYH01000012.1 coordinate 471,832, forward strand.
TCTCAACTGCCAGATGGTAGGATTGCTTATCGGAGGTGTGTTTTGGGGAATTTTCGGAGATAAAAAAGGCAGACTTTCCGTCCTTTTCGGTTCTATTCTGGTCTATTCATTAGCAAATATTGCCTGCGGTTTTTTACCTTATTTCCCAAAAGAGCATTTAGTATATCAATACGCCGGTTTAAGGTTTATAGCAGGAATAGGCTTAGCTGGTGAGCTTGGAGCCGGAATTACGCTCGTTTCTGAAAGCCTGCCGAAGAATTTAAGAGCTATTGGAACCTCTGTAGTGGCTGGATTTGGATTAATGGGGGCTGTTGTGGCACAATTAACAGTAGAATTAGCCGGAGGATGGAATATTTCCTATATCATCGGAGGTATAATGGGGATTATGCTGCTCATACTGAGAATAAGCGTGTCAGAATCCGGAATTTACAAGAATATTGAACATAAAAATGTCTCCAAAGGAAATTTTCTCTCCTTTTTCACCAATAAAGACAGACTCATAAGATACCTGAAATGTATTGCTGTAGGATTGCCGACCTGGTATTGTATAGGGATTTTAGCTGTTTTAGCTAATCAATTTGCGCCTGAATTTGGTATAAAGGACATCAGCCCAGGAAAAGCAATTATGTGGGCTTATGTAGGGATTTCTGTTGGTGATCTGATGAGTGGCTTTATTTCCCATGCTTTAAAATCCCGTAAAATGGCAATATTTTACATGCTGTTGTTTACTTTAGTTGGAGTAGCAATTATGCTGTTTGGAAACACAGACACAGAAACGAAATATTATATGTTTTGTGTATGGCTGGGACTGGGAACCGGATATTGGGCGATGTTTGTAACCCTTGCAGCAGAACAGTTCGGGACGAATATCAGAAATACGGCAACCACTACAGTTCCGAATATGGTAAGAGGATTAGTCCCGGTAATGATCCTTGCATTTGATTCCCTTAAAGGTAACTTCTCTGTAGTGATAAGTGCTGCTATTGTAGGGGTAGTGGTCTTTGGTTTGGCATTTTATTCCTCATGGACAATCTCCGAAACACATAATAAAGACCTGGAATTTACAGAGTGATTTAAATCCTGTTTAATATTTAATTATTAAGTTGTTGTGGTTTTGAATATTTTAATTTAGTTTAAATCAATTGTTTAGTTAAATTTATATTAAAATTTGTTGCGTGTAATTAATATTTGTTTAACTTTGAAAGGTAACTAAAACTATATTGTTTCATCCAAAACCAATCACATGAATATTATTAAAAACGCTAAAAAATTAAGAAAAGAAGACCTTAAAAGTATTACAGGAGGTATCGGAAAAATCGGTACTCCAGAGACATCACTTTGCGGATGTAGCTGTACAGGAGCTGTAACAGGACCTAAATACTGTGTTGACCTGATCTCATGTCCACAGGTAATGACCTGCTAATTTGTCTGGCATTCAGAATTTCAATTTGAAATAAACATTTCCACATTTAAATAGGCGGCACCCTCTTGATCTCTTGAGGGTGCCGCTGTTTTTTAATGAATGATATAAAGTAAACTTCCGATACTAATAACAACCCAAAGAAGTACGGCAGTAAGCAAAGGTTTAAAACCTATACTTTTTAACGTCTGAAGTGAAAGGGTAGAACCAATAAAAAATAAAGTAAGATTTAATCCGGATTTTGCTACCGAAGTTATAGCTGTACTGAATTGATCCATAAAAGGGAAATAAGTATTCAGAAGAATCGCAATAATGAAATATCCGATGAACCAGGGAATTTTTATTTTTGAATCCTTACTTTTAAAAATAAACATTGTTATCAACGATACCGGGATGATCCATAAAGCACGTGCAAGCTTCACCGTTGTAGCTATTTTTAAAGCTTCATTTCCATACTTACTGGCTGCTCCTACTACGGAACTTGTATCATGAATTCCAACCGCACACCACAGTCCAAACTGTTCTTGTGAAAGATTCAGAAGATGTCCGATTGCCGGATAAATAAATAAAGCAATAGAATTTAGAGTAAAAACGATGGCTAAAGCCAAAGAGATCTGCTTTGTATTAGGTTTAATGATCGGAGCAACGGCAGCAATAGCACTCCCCCCACAAATGGCTGTTCCCGCAGATAAAAGGTAAGAAAGCGGTCTTTCCAGTTTAAATATTTTTCCTAAAACATACCCCAAAAGCATTACCGTGACAATACTTACAACTGTCAGCATTAATCCTGTTTTTCCGGCATGAAGCGCCTCATCCAGTTTTAATCCAAAACCTAATCCCACAATCGAAATCTGCAAAAGCAAATGGATATATTGATGAAGCTGTTTCTCAAAGGGATTTCCCATAAAGACAGCCAATATAAAACCTAACGCCAATGCTATCGGAGAAGATATCATGGGTGTCAGGCACAAAATAGCCAGTCCTATAAAAATTATTTTTTTGTTTGTTTCATTTTGAATGAAATCTTTCATATTGCGAACTTTTAAATATGGAGCAAAATTCGACTATATGTTATTACAAAGTAAATTGTATTTTGTTATATTGGATAACTATAAGTTATAGATAAAAGATAAAAGATAAAAGATAAAAGATAAAAGATAAAAGATAAAAGATAAAAGATAAAAGATAAAAGATAAAAGATAAAAGATAAAAGATCTTGCTGCTAAACTTCAATATTTGCTTGGCAATATCAATAGGGTTGGGCTTTAGCCCATCCAAATAAAAATAAACATTCCATTGGCTTTAGCCAAAACTTAAAAAATAATACGTTTTTAATCAAATTAAAACATACAACAGTTGTTGAAACTACTCTGCAAATCTTAAAAACAACTCTATAAGTTCAGATTGTTCACCTTTAGGAAGAATAAAATGAAAATCCCTTTCAATACTGAAGTTTTTAATATCTATAACGGTAAGAACATTGTTTTTAAGTTCATTCAGGATTGTACTGATAGATAGAAATGCCATGCAATCGGAATGAAGAAGGTAATTTTTGATACTTTCACTGCTTCCAAGCTGAATGACAGTATTTAATTCATGAATGTTAACTCCTTTTTCCTTTAACCGGTTTTGTATAAACTCCAGAGTTCCTGAACCTTGTTCTCTGAATATAAGATTAAGGTCATAAAGATCTTTTAAATTTAGAGTTTTGTGAGCCAAAGGATGATCTGATTTTGCAGCCAGAACAATTTCATCTTCTTTAAAAGTTCTGTAATCAAAATATGAGGATTGAGATTCTCCTTCGATAATCCCAAGATCTATTTTTTCCTCTTTTAATAAAGTAGAAATGGCTTCAGTATTACCTGTTAAAAGCTCAATTTTAATATCCTTGTAATAAGAATTGAATTTTGCTAAAATCTCAGGCAAAATGTATTGTGCAACCGTAGTACTGGCTCCGATAATCAATTTTCCTTTATGCTGTTGGTTGATCTGACTGATCTCAAATTCAAGATCGCGGTATATATTTCGGATCTTTTCAGCATATTCATACAGAATCTTTCCACTTTGGGTAAGCTGGATAGAAGTTCCTTTTCTGTCAAACAATTTTGTTTCCAGCTGAACCTCAATTTCCTTAATATGTTTTGTAACCGCCGGCTGTGAGATATGAAGCTCTTCGGAAGCTTTGGTAAAACTTAATCTGGTAGCCACCGTATGGAAAACTTTTAACCTGTAATCGAACATTCGACAAAAATACGGATTATAGTTGTATTTTGAGTAGAAGTGTAGTGATATAGGTTTCGTGTTTCGTTATACGAGTTGCTTAAAAGATACTGTACAAGATTTTTTGAATTTTTGACAAAGTGTTTAAAGAAAATCTGAAATAGATCTATCCTGTTGATTTTCATATCTCCTGTTTTTAGCTTCACCAATCTTTTGTTTGGTATAAATACTGTTGTGCCCCGAAAGCAGATAAGAAACCACGCAGGCAATAGCAACATAAACGCCACATTCAGCTCCGAATAGCTCAATACCCATCAGCATACACGCTAAAGGTGTATTTGTTGCACCTGCAAATACAGCAACGAATCCCATTCCGGCAAGTAATCCAAATGGCAAAGGAATAAATAATGATAATGCACTTCCCAAAGTTGCCCCAACAAAGAACAAAGGAGTTACCTCGCCACCTTTGAAACATGCCGAAAGAGTAATGATGGTAAAAATCATTTTTAATGCAAAATCATAGAAGGGAAGTTGCTTTTCAAAGGATTCAAGAATCACAGGAACTCCCAATCCGATATACCTTGTCGTTCCCATTAATAAAACAGCCAGAGCAATGATAATTCCGCCTATAACCGGACGAAGCGGAGGATATTTAATTTTTGATTTAAAAAGAGAACCAGCCCAATGAATCAATTTACTAAATCCGGCTGCACAGGTCCCAAAAGCAATACCTGCCAAAATACTGTAAAGAATTGGCAGTAATTCAAGTTTCGGAATGAAATCAATGTGATAATGAGTGTGCTTTACATTCCATAAATTCGTAGCCCAATCTGCCAGTATAGCAGAAGCAAAAGCAGGAAATATAGCATTATAACGTATTCTCCCGATAAGAAAAACTTCAAGTCCGAAAACAGCTCCGGCAAGAGGAGTTCCGAACACAGAGCCAAATCCGGCTGCAATAGATGAAATGATCAGTATTTTTCTTTCATTTTTGTCGAGCTTGAAAGGCTTAGTAAGTTGATCTGCTATCGCACCTGCCATCTGAAGTGCCGTGCCTTCACGACCAGCCGAACCACCGAAAAGATGAGTCGCAATAGTTCCCAGATAAACAAAAGGAGCCATTTTGAATGGAATAATCTCTTTGGGATCATGAATATTATCAATCAAAAGATTGTTTCCGGCTTCAACATCCTTTCCAAAATAGTAATATAAAAGCCCGATCAGAAATCCCGCAAAAGGAAGTAAGGCAATTAGCCATAAATGGTTTTCTCTAAAGTTGGTTGCCCATTCCAATGACTGTAAAAAACCTGCAGAAGCCGTTCCTACCAATGCTCCAATGATAATACTGATGCACAGCCATTTGAAAATATAAGGTATTGCCGGGAATTTTCTAAAGAAAAACTGAGTGTGAAAAATTGCTTTTTTACCAAGTGTTCGTTGATTTTTTGACATAATAATCCTGATTAGTTATAGGTTAATAATCTATTAATCAGGCGTCATCAGCTTTTGTATAGCGGTTGGGTAAGGAAGAGCACCATTTCCTTTTTTGATACTGCAAATATAATAATTTAGGATAAAATATAAAAGATTTTGCTGTTAAACTCAATACTTGCTTGGCGATATCAATAGGGTTGGGCTTTAGCCCAACCAAATAAAATAACCAAGGCATTGGTTTTAGCCAAAACCTAATGATCTAATATATCGGATAATGCATTGCTTTATCTATTTCAAGAGGATTATTATACTTTCTGATCACTTCCTGCATACTTTTAGTTTGTGTATTCAGTTCATCTACATTATGAATTTCTTTTCCATTGATATTAATTCTTAGATCATTATTGGATTTGTTCAGATTATTTCTTTCAAAGGCAAAAGGGTCGTTATAAAATTCCATGATCAGTTTATGCTTTTGCTTTTCATTAATAGGAATAGCTTTATTTCCAAAATTCGATTCAAGGAAGTCTTCTGTTGCAAAAATTCCCGGAAGTTCCTGGCTTTTGATAAGATTATAAATAAAGTTTTTCTTATCATCGGCTAATTCAAAAATCAGTCCTGGAAGCCCTCTTAGCTTAAAAGGTCCTTCGTTGAATGGGATATCCTTACAGAACCATGCGGTCCAGTTTCTTCCTCCAAATTGAGTAATCGCTTTCTGTAAAGTGTAATTTTCTGCCTTTTTAGTTTCGTTGGAAATAGTCCAGTTGATCTTATCTGTGGTTTTGAATGAATAATATCCATTTTTGATATTGATGAAATTTTCATTGTCAAAAGAATTAATTTTCCTTTTCACAACTTGTCCGGTCATATCCGTATAGCTGGAATTCATTCCGAATTTTTTATTCAGTGAATCCGTGGTAGCAAGATCTTTTCCATAAAATTTAACTTCTTTCGGGGTGATATCCAATATCATGTTCAGCTTCTGATGCCCTGTTTCAGTAGAATCCATTTTGTATTGTAATTCATAAATGAACCGATGGGTTTGAGCCTGAAAAAAAGTTACGAGTAAGACAGCTGTAACGGTGAATATGTTTTTCATATGATGATTTAATGGTTTGACTGTGATTTAATTATATCTTAAAATAAAGTGAAAATAAACTTTCTATTTAATATTAATTCCAGGTTATATATTTTATATCTATTCATCAAATACTTTTACACTCAAATTATAAAACATCCCAACATTACACTTCTACAAAAAAGGTTTCATTTCATCTTCAATCTGAGTTCTCAGCTCCATCAGGCGTTTGGCATACTGTTCTTGTTGTTTCTCTTCTGGTGTTTCTGGGATCCATTTGGGTACCGGAAGTTTTTTACCATTCTCATCCACAGCAACGAAAACAATGATGCAGTGCGTTTTTTTGTCAAAAGTAGGTTGTTTCAGGTTTCTGGAAAATACATTAATGGAAATGTGCATACTTGAAGTTCCTGTATAAATTACCTGTGCATCTACTTTTACCACTTCACCAATTTTGATGGGGTCATAGAAACGGATTCCTCCTACATATACGGTTACAGAATAATTTCCGCTCCAGGTTGTTGCACAAGCATAGCCTGCCTGATCGATCCATTTCATTACACTTCCTCCATGTACATTCCCGCCGTAGTTTACATCTGATGGTTCTGAAATGAATTGAAAAGTAATAGGTTTGTTCTGCATCTTTTTAAAATTTTAATAAAGTTATTCAATAATTTCCAAAGTTTTAGATTAAATCCTACTTTTGAAACACGAAAAGAAAATGAAGTAGAATTTTAACAAAAACCGATTAAAAATAATAATGAAGAAAGTATTTTACCTTAACACATGCGATACCTGTAGAAAAATTTTAGCGCAGTTTGATCTTACAGACTGGGAGCTTAGGGAGATAAAAAAACAACCAATCACCAAAGAAGAATTGGAAGAGATGCATAAACTGATCAAGTCGTATGATGCTTTGTTCAGCAGAAAATCTACACAGATTAAGTTGAGAGGGCTGGATGTGAAGTCTTTGGGAGAAAAAGATTTCAAAGAATTAATCTTAGATCATTATACATTCTTAAAGCGTCCTGTTTTTATGACGGATAAAGAGATCTTTGTTGGAAATGATAAAACAAATGTAGAAGCTTTAAGAAAATTCTTCGGAGTGATATAATTTATGGGATTTGGATTAGAAATCTATCTTATTTTTGATGTGGAAGAACCTTTTGAAAAATATATGGAACTAAAAGATCGGTATCTTTTTGATCATAGAAATGGCTTGAACCTAATGATGACGGGAGAGGGAGATGCTGGTGATGAAGATCGGTTATTAAGACAGGTAGAAAAGGTTTTAAATATTGATCTTACATTGATAGATTTCTGGGATTATGCTGATGAATATGAAGGCTACATAAGTATAAAACCTTTATATATGAAGCTGATTGAATTAGAAGATGTATTAGTGAAGAATTCTGAATTTTATAAGAAAATATGCTGGGGGCATGATATAGAAAATGGATATTTGAAGGATAATTTTTTACAGGATGTTCGATTTTTAATTGAAAGACTAAATCTGAATCTCAAAAATGGAGCAACTCTTGTAAAATATATCTCAGATTGAAAATTTTATATTGAAGTAAAATTTACGAAAATAAATCAGCCTCGCAATTTTTACGAGGTTGATTTATTTTTAATGAGTTAATTATTAAATATCCGGGAATAGGAGATATGTGTACTCCAGACCGATCACTTTGCTGTTACTGCAGATAAGAATTCAGAGATTGTAAATTTTACAGTCTCTTTTTTTGAAGAATATATTTAAAAGAAAAGAGACCATCCGAAGATAGTCTCTTTTTGTGTATTGTATTGAGAACAATTATACAAAAGGAGCTTTCACCACTTTTGCAGGAATGTTCTTGTTTCTTACCTGAATGAAGATCTCAGAACCTAATTTGAAGTGAGGCTTGTCTACATAAGCAAGACCTAAACCGATCTTTTTCATTGGAGACTGAGTTCCTGAAGTTACTTTTCCGATTACGTTTCCTTCAGCGTCTACCACGGGGTAATCATGTCTTGGAACTCCTTTGTCTGTCAATTCAAAAGCTACTAATTTTCTTGTAACTCCTTCTTCTTTTTGCTTAGCGAAAGTATCTTTAGAAACAAAATCTTTATCAAATTTCGTGATCCATCCTAATCCAGCTTCAATTGGAGAAGTTGTATCATCGATGTCATTTCCGTAAAGACAGAATCCTTTTTCTAGTCTTAAAGTATCTCTTGCTGCTAATCCACAAGGAACAATCCCTTCAGATTCACCAGCGTTCATTACTTCATCCCAAAGTTTTTCTGCGCTTTCGTTCTTGAAATAGATTTCGAAACCACCGCTTCCTGTGTATCCCGTGTTAGAAATGATCACATCATTCACACCTGCAACGCTTCCTACAGTAAAGTGATAGTAAGGAATCTCAGAAAGATTTACCTCAGTAAGCTTTTGAAGAATTTCAGTTGCTTTAGGACCCTGAACAGCTAGTAATGACATATCATCAGAAGCATTGGTCATTGTAGCACCGAATGTGTTATATTTTGAAATATGATTCCAGTCTTTGTCGATATTAGAAGCGTTTACCACTACAAAATACTTGTCGTCTTCCATTTTGTAAACGATAAGATCATCCACAATTCCTCCGTTTTCATTCGGAAGACATGAATATTGAGCTTTTCCGTTTTCCAGAGTATCTATATTATTGGTTGTTACCAACTGTAAAAGGTCTTTAGATCCCGGACCTTCGATGAAAAACTGTCCCATGTGGGAAACATCAAACAATCCTGCTTTTTCTCTTACTGCAAAATGCTCTTCAGTCACTCCTGAATATTGTACAGGCATTTCAAAACCTGCGAAAGGTACGATCTTAGCTCCCAGGGAAACATGTTTGTCGTACAAAGCTGTTTTCTTCATATTTAATTCTTATTTCTTTATTTTAAAACTATTGAAAGTCTCATTGAATAGGGTCATGTAGTTTCCGTTCCAGAATTTCTGACCACAATTGATCGTGATCAGATACAAATCCTTGTCCTTTTGAAAAGTTTTTGTAATCCAGAAAAGTTTTTCTTTCGGATCAAAATATTCATAATAATATTCTGTATATCCTTTTTTACCTTTATTTTCCTTTACCTTGCTTTCCTCATCATTTGATTGATAAAGAGCCAGAATAAACTTTTTTGTCTCAGCTTTGGGAAGGTTCAGGTCATGATATTCGGAAATAGTAATAGCTCCGATTTCATTGGTAGGGAAAATATTGATAATGTCACTGTCGTTGGTAGATTTCCAACCTTCAGGAACATTAATAGAGTAGTTAGGAGCGTCATAAGTAGTTGCTTTTTGAGCAAAAAACAGACTTCCTGATACAATAGCAGAAAATAGTAGTATTTTTTTCATCATTAAAAATGGTGTTTATATTCTTCAAGGATAATTTTAAACCATTCCGTAAAATTTTCCGGGTTTTGAGAGATCTCTTTATCCAGATCTTCAGGAGAAATGAATCGTACTTCTTCCACTTCTTCCTTATTCAGGTTAAAATCAGATTCATGATTTCCGATAAAAACATAATCCAGCTCATGTTCCCAAAGTCCTCCGCCAACATCTGCCTTGTAAATAAAACTGAATTTTTCCGAAAGTTCTGCTTCTATCCCAAGTTCTTCTTTCAGCCTGCGTTTGGCGCCAGCCAGATAAGTTTCCCCGTTTCTGGGATGTGAGCATACTGCATTAGTCCATTGGTTAGGAGAATGATATTTCCCTGAAGCTCTTTTTTGAAGAAGCATTTCACCTTTACTGTTAAATAGAAATACAGAAAAAGCACGGTGTAACAAGCCATTGACGTGAGCCTGCTGTTTCTCCATCAAACCCAAAACTTCATCCTCAGGATTTACTAAAACTACAAATTCTTCCATTTCTACAAATGTAAGCGTAATAAATGTATTTTGGAAATTTTTCGATAAACATCATACTTTTTAGAATCTTATAAACATATAGAAAGGAAAAACTAATGATGTCCAGATAAACCCTATTTCTTTTCATTTTTCAAATCTCCTGAGTGAAAATTTTTAATCATAAGTTGCAAAATGAAGAATAAATTATTAATATTATTTGTCAAATAATGATTTTTGTAGTAAATTTTTAACATAAACGAAGTTTAACATCCCTTTTAGTTGTAAAAAATGTAACTTTGTTACTCAAATTTTAACGATGGAATTAGAATACATAGAACACATCAGTCCTATTCTAAAGGATGGAGTTAAAAATTACCTAATCGATATAGACGGAACTATTACAGATGATGTTCCCAATGAAGAACCGGAAAGAATGGTTACCTGTGAACCTTTCCCAGATGCATTGGAAACAATCAACAGATGGTATGATGAAGGGCATCAGATCTGTTTTTTCACTTCAAGAACCGAAAACCTGAAGCAAATCACTATAGATTGGTTAGATAAACATGGTTTTAAATACCACAGTGTACTTTGCGGAAAGCCTAGAGGTGGAAATTATCACTGGATAGACAACCACCTGGTAAGAGCTACAAGGTATAAAGGTAAGTTTACAGACCTGGTAGAAAAACAAGTGACTATCGAAGTTTTCAAAGAGGACGAAGAATAAAAGAATATAATTAAAGATTTAAAAATTGAATGGAGCTTATCCTTTAATTTTTAAATCTTTCAATTTTTAAATATAGCAGCATTTATGAAAGTTTTAGCAAACGACGGCCTGGATCAATCTGGAATTGATGCATTAACAGAAAAGGGATTCGAGGTTATTACTACAAAAGTTCCACAGGAATTTTTAGTAGATTATATTAACGAGCACAAGATTCGTACTTTATTGGTAAGAAGTGCTACGCAGGTAAGGAAAGATATTATCGACAATTGCCCTTCCATCGAGATCATCGGAAGAGGAGGTGTAGGAATGGATAATATTGATGTGGATTATGCAAGAGAAAAAGGTATTCATGTGATTAATACGCCGGCTGCTTCTTCAGAGTCTGTGGCTGAACTTGTTTTTGCACACTTGTTTTCGGGAGCAAGATTTCTTCAGGATTCCAACAGAAAAATGCCTTTAGTAGGAGATACTGAATTTGCAGCACTTAAAAAAGCCTATGCAGCAGGAATTGAATTGAGAGGAAAGACTATCGGGATTATCGGTATGGGAAGAATAGGACAGGAAGTGGCAAGAATAGCGCTAGGTCTTGGGATGAGAGTGGTTGCCGCTGATAACAATGTAGGTAGAGCAAGTATTAAAGTTAAATTCTACAATAACCAGTTTATTAATGTAGATATAGAAACGGAATCATTGCAGGATGTTTTAAAGCATTCAGATTTCATTACTCTTCATGTTCCTGCTCAGAAAGATGGATATATGATAGGTAAAAATGAGTTTGAAATGATGAAGAATGGAGTAGCAATCGTAAACTGTTCCAGAGGAGGAGTAATCGATGAAGCTGCTTTGATTGAAGCATTAGATTCAGGTAAAGTGAAGTTTGCCGGATTGGATGTCTTTATAAATGAACCAACGCCATCCAAAGAAATTCTTAATCACTCAAAAATATCTCTGACTCCACACACAGGAGCTTCTACACTTGAGGCTCAGGACAGAATAGGACTGTCACTGGCTGATCAGATTTCAAGTATTTTACAGATCCAGTAATTGGATCAATGGATATAAAAAGTAAAAGCACCTTTCAATGAAGGTGCTTTTGTATTTTAAACTTTTGACTTGCAGATTATATATTGTTTTTGCTTTTCAATAAGTCTCTGATCTCTGCTAATAGCTTCTGATCATCTGTAGGTCCAGCAGGAGCCGGAGCCTCTTTTTTATTGACCTTATTTGCCCCTTTAATAATAAAGAAAAGCACCATAGCGATACACAGGAAGCTGATCACTGCAGAAAGGAAGTTTCCATAAGCAACACCATTCCATGAAAGCTTAGCGATGTTTTCTGCTCCAGCTGCTTTTAGTGCCGGATTTAAGATCAAAGGAGTAATTACATCTTCAACCAAAGACGAAACAATTTTACCAAAAGCTGCTCCAATGATTACACCGACAGCCAGATCGAGAACATTTCCTTTAAAGGCAAATTCTTTAAATTCTTTAACAAATCCCATAATTTATATTTTTTTAATTAGTATACACACAAAAATATAATTAAAAAATGTAAAAAACATAAACTTTTGTTGTTTTTTATTCCAATTAAGCAGATTGTTAGCTTGAATCAATAAGATTTATTTTAATGAAAAATGTAACTTTATAGTTGTATTTTATTTTGTTTAATTATGTAGATGTATTTTATTATAGAGGTATTGCTATAATTAGATTTCTTTTATAACCTGTTCAAAATCCATATTACCTATGAAAATTTTTACTGCAGAACAAATTCGTAATTGGGATGAATTTACCATCTCTTATGAACCTATTGCTTCAGTCTTTTTGATGGAAAGGGCTTCAACTGCTATAGCAAACTGGATAAGTGAGAATTGTAAAAATCATAGAAAAATAGTTCTATTTTGTGGTAAAGGCAACAATGGCGGGGATGGATTCGCTGTTGCAAGAATGCTTTATCTTAAAGGTTTTGATGTAGATGTATTTGTTAATGATCCTAAAGGTAAATTTTCACAAGATGCACATATTAATTTTAAAAGACTTGCTGATATTTCAGGAGTTTCAGTTCGGAATTTCAATCAGGTAGAACAATATGGTTTTGATGACAAGACAATAATTATTGATGCCCTTTTCGGAACAGGGCTATCCCGACCGTTGAATGGTGAATATAAAGAGCTTATAGAGTATCTCAACACAAAGAAAAATATTAAAATATCAATCGATATACCCTCCGGTTTATTTATAGATCAGATTTCTGATAAAGATTCTGTTATTTTAAAAGCTGATTATACCTTAAGCTTTCAATGCTGGAAAAGAAGTTTTCTTCATCCTGAAGCTGGAATTTATACGGGAAAAGTAATTATATTGGATATTAATTTAAGCAAGAAATATCAAGACTCTACAGAAACAAAATATTTTGTTATTGATGATGACCTTATCGAATCTCTATTCAAGCCCAGAAATGAATTTTCGCATAAAGGAACCTATGGTAAAGCTACTGTTATAGGTGGAAGTTATGGAAAAATAGGAGCGGTGGTTTTAGCTACCAAATCGGCTTTGAAAACCGGAGCGGGGCTTACTTTTACAATAGCACCCAAATGCGGTTATGAGATATTGCAAACCTCCTGTCCCGAAGCCATGTTTATAGAAGCAGGCGAAAAAAATGTTGAAAAATTTACCACTGAAGAGGGAATGACTATTGGTATTGGTCCTGGTTTGGGAACTGATGAAAATACGGCAAAAGGTCTTTTAAGTTTTCTTAGAAATTATTCAAATCCATTGGTGCTGGATGCTGATGCTTTGAATATTATTTCCAAAGATGAGGAAAACAAAAATTTAATTCCTGAAAAGTCAATTATTACTCCTCATCCGAAAGAATTTGAGAGATTATTTGGAAAAACAAAAGACTCTTTCAAAAGGTTGGAATTGGCAAGGGAGAAGGCAAAAGAACTCAAAATTTATATTGTACTGAAAGATCATCATACGCAGGTTGTTACACCGGAAGGAGAGGTTTTTTATAATATAAAAGGAAATTCCGGATTGGCGAAAGGAGGAAGTGGTGATATCCTCACCGGAATTTTAACTTCTCTTTTAGCTCAGGGATATTCAGAAAAAGATACCAGTATTTTAGGTGTCTGGCTACATGGAAAAGCGGCTGATCTTGCTGCTGAAAAGTATTCAAAAGAATCTATGCTTCCTACTCAGGTTATTGATGAATTTGGAAATGTTTTTATTGATTTAAATAAGAGACTTACCAAAAGTTTATGAGAGAAAGAGTGAAAAACGAATGTGTCTGTTTACTTTTTATCATATTTACTTCATACTTTCCTGGTTTTTGTTTTTTTTAAAAATAACAAAATGATTAATTTTTCACATTTAAATTAAATATTTTGTTGCTTTTAATAGTTGTTTGATGTGTTTTGTATTGAAAAATATGTGTTTTTTTTATTTTTGTTTCATTTTTAATTAAATTTGTATAGCAAAATATTGCTCTGAATTTCTAAAGGAAGAATTCAGTTTTTTCCTTTAATAAGAAGATATTGTTATTAATAAACATTCTTTTCAGAATAAATGATGAAAACTGCAAATATTAAAAGTGTTTGCTTAATATTTAATATACAATTTTAGAACAAGATGGAAAAATTAACAAGAATCAATTATGATGATGTCGCTATTTTACTTATAGATCATCAAAGTGGGCTTTTTCAAACTGTAAAAGATATTGAAGTACAAACATTGAGAAATAATGTTTCGGCTTTGGCAAGATTAGCAGCTTTGGAAAATATTCCCGTAATAGCAACAGCGTCTGAACCTAGTGGACCTAATGGACCTTTAATGCCGGAGATACAAAAATTAGCCCCTCATACAAAATATATAGGACGTAAGGGAGAGGTTAATGCTTGGGATAATGCTGATTTTGTAGAGGCTGTAAGAGCAACAGGAAGAAAGAAATTAATGATAGCTGGAGTTTTAACAAGTATTTGTGTAGCATTTCCTGCAATTTCAGCTGTTTCTGAAGGGTATGAAGTGTTTGCTGTTATTGATGCGTCGGGTGATATGAGTACTTGGTCAACTCACATTACAATGAACAGATTACAAATGGCAAACGTTATTCCTATCAGTACAGCTGCTGTAATTAGTGAAGTTCTTAAAACTTGGGATAAGGATTTTGGAGTAGTTTCCGAATATGCTCAAATTTTAACATTAGTTATGCCTAATTATCAAGCGTTGATAGAAAGCCATGTAAAAGCACAAGAGGTTGCGTTGCAAAATAATAAGTAAGTAAACTTATAAGAAAAAGGCAAATTTGTAGTAATACAGATTTGCCTTTTTTTTATTTTAATAAATCTAAGATGTAATTATTCAGGTTTCTCATTTTGTTCTTCAGTAATGATAAACTTTTTAGAGATAATCATGATCACAACTCCTGCAATCATAAACGGAATAGAAAGGATTTGCCCTGTATTTAAGCCACCCATCTGAATAAACTCATCTCCCTGAGGCTCTTTAAGGAATTCAACAAAGAATCTTATTGCCCAAAGAATAATAAAGAACAACCCAAATAACCAACCTTGCTGGTACTTCTTATTGGTTTTTCTATATAGTATCCATAATAAAATGAACAGCGCAACGTAGCCTACAGCTTCAAATAACTGGCTTGGGTAACGTGGTACAGTAAGACCATATTCGCTGCTTTGTTGTGGAAAAAGTAATGCGAAAGGAGAATTTGGATCAGCAGGTTTTCCTACAATTTCAGAATTGAAAAAATTCCCCATCCTTACAAACGCTCCTCCTAAAGCGACTACAATACCCAATCTGTCATATACCCAAAAAGGGTTTTTCTTAATGATTTTGTAAGAGTAATAAAGTGTGGTAAGGATCAGTGCAATGGTTGCTCCGTGGCTTGCTAATCCCGAAAATCCTGTGAATTTTAATCCGTTTTTAGTACTGATTGGTAAAAATACACTCCAGAAATCTTCTTTGAACAATTCAGGCTGATAGAAAATAACGTGTCCTAGTCTTGCCCCAAGGATTGTGCCTATCAAAGTCCATGTGAAAAGAGGTTCCAGGTATTTTTGATTAACATTATCGATTTTAAAGATTCTGGACATTAAAATATATCCGAAACCAAAAGCAAAAACAAACATTAAACTGTAGAAATGTAATGTAACAGGTCCCAGTTGAATGCCTTTCGATGGATCCCAGATTTTAAAAGACGTTTTAAGTTCTACTTTATCAGAATCGATGATTGTTTTTGAAGATTTTACAGCATATTTGAATGTAGTAATATTTTCTTTAGTAACCGAATCATTGATCAGTTTGAAGTCTTTATCAAAAAACTGGTATTTTGAATCATGAAATTTCGTTAAAATTGAAGCTGTATAATTATAATAGTTAGGCTCAAAATTTGATTCATTTAAGATAACCAGAACATTATTATTAATTTGTCTGTCCGGAAACGCGTTAAGATCTCCAAATTCTGTAGTGGAATAGATTTTTACAGGAACATTATTTCCGTTGATGTCTAGAGTTCCGTTTGATAAACCTCCAGGATATTCCTGTGCAAAAACGAATTGAGTGACCAACGCAAACATGACGAGGTAAATTCTGAAAAAAATATTACTCATTTTTCTATTGATTTAATAGTTTATTACTGATTTTTATGTTTGGGCGGAACAGGGTCGTAACCGCTTCCTCCCCAAGGATGGCATCTTAAAATCCTTTTAGTTCCCAGCCATAAACCTTTAAATATGCCATGCACCCGTAATGATTCTATCATATAATGTGAGCAGGTAGGTTCGTAGCGACAGTTTTTAGGAAGTAAGGGCGAGATGAACCACTGGTAAAATTTTATCAAAATTACCAATGGAAATGTAATGATTTTATTGAATGTAAGTTTCAAAACAATGCAAAAATAGGGTAAAAAAATGAAAATTAGTTTAAATTTGTTAGAAGTTTCAGACCTCAAAAATCTGAATATTGACCTTTAAAAATAAAGTATCTTGAATCAAAATATTCCATTAGCCGAAAAATTAAGACCTAAAACCCTCGATGAAGTTTTGGGACAGGAACATCTTACCGGAGAAAAAGGAACAATCAGAAAAATGATTGATAACAATACCCTGAATTCTCTCATCTTTTGGGGACCTCCAGGAACTGGAAAAACGACATTGGCGGAGATCATTTCAGAACAGTCCGGTAGAAAGTTTTATAAGCTTTCAGCTGTGTCTTCAGGGGTAAAAGATGTCCGTGATGTGATTGAAGATGCTAAAAAACAGAATTTATTTTCAGGAAAATCACCTATTTTATTCATTGATGAAATTCACAGGTTCAATAAGTCCCAGCAGGATTCACTTTTGCATGCTGTAGAGAAGGGGTGGATTGTTTTAATTGGTGCCACTACGGAAAATCCCAGCTTTGAAGTGGTTTCTGCTTTGTTGTCAAGGAGTCAGGTTTATATTTTGAAAGCTTTGAGTTATGAAAAACTTGAGGAACTTATTGATATTGCTTCTGGAAGATATAATAAAGATGAAGGAACCGATTTTAAAATTCTTGAGAATGAAGCTTTAATTCAATATTCAGGTGGAGATGCCAGAAAACTGATCAATTCCGTAGAGCTGGTTTTAAACCAATATAAAAATTCAGATACTAAGGAGATTCTCAATTCCGATGTTCTGGAAGTTCTTCAGGAAACAATGGCGCTTTATGATAAAAATGGTGAGCAGCATTATGATATTATTTCTGCCTTTATCAAGTCTATGCGTGGAAGCGACCCGAATGGAGCTGTATATTGGCTGGCAAGAATGATTGCCGGAGGTGAAGATATTAAGTTTATTGCAAGAAGAATGTTGATTCTTGCCTCTGAAGATATAGGGTTAGCAAATCCAAATGCACTGGTAATTGCAAATAATTGTTTTCAGGCTGTGAATGTAATCGGAAATCCTGAAGCGAGGATTATACTGAGTGAAACAGCAGTGTATCTGGCGGTTTCTCCTAAAAGTAATTCTGCGTATATGGCAATCAATGAAGCGCTGGCATTGGTAAAGCAAACCGGAAATCTTCCTGTGCCGCTTCATTTAAGAAATGCACCTACAAAGCTGATGAAAGATCTTGATTATGGAAAGGAATATAAATATGCACATTCCTATGAAGGGAATTTTGTAGAGCAGGACTTTCTTCCGGAGGAGATCAGAAATATAAAACTATATGAGCCCGGAAATAATGCTACAGAAAAGAAAATTTATGAAGAACTAAAGAAAAAATGGTCTGATAAATATTAAAAATAAAAGGATATGATAGAAACCGTATCCTTTTTTATTTGTATCGTGATTAATTACTAGTAGAAATATATAATGTCTTTTTTCCATTATAATCTTTTACTTCAATCTTAGCAGCAATTTCCGCGAAAATAGTAGTTTGGGTATCTGTGAATTCATGACCGTCAAGAAAAACAGTGTTGTTTTCAGGGATGTTGTATTGTCTGTTGATTTGTTCAAATGTTAGTTTGTCCATACCGCTAACATAATTTTTGTTTTTATACTCAGTAACTCCATTCGGGAAAGCAGAACTGAATTTTCTCAGATGAGTAGGAAGACTTGCAGCACTCGTATATGTTTTCGAAAAATACATAGTCTTTTTCTGGGTATCAAATAGTTCCGTTGTTCCAATAATATCACCTACAACTGCAAGTTTCTTTTGAGAAAATAAAGTTGCGGATGAAAGGATTAAAAAAGTATAGATTAGTTTTTTCATAATCAGAATATGTAAGTGTTAAAAACGCGATAAATATAGTTATTTTTTATAAAATGTAAGTTAAATCTTAATATATTTTGAGTTTTGTTTATAGATAATGAATTTTATTATCATTGTGTGTCTGAATTTTTATTATTGTTTCCTTTTTTATCAACCATATTCTTTATAATGTTTTTAAGACGTTGAAATGTGAATGAGCTTAATAATAAGATAATACCCAATACGATAAATGCGCTTATTTTTGAAATATTATCCATCTGCCAGACATCATAACCATAAAGCTTTAAAATCATAAGTCCTAATAAAGCAAATCCGATTTTATTGTATTCCTTAATTTCTCTTTTTAATCCGATATAAATAAAGATACTGGAAAGAATGGTCCATATGATGGGAAGATAGAGGATATTGAAATGATTTTTCACTTTAAAAGAACTTAGATAATCCTGAGCGGTATTTAAAACATAAGTATGATGAAGTTCGCAGCTTATCATTGTAATCAATGCTAGTGAAATAATCCAATAAGATATTTTGTATTTGTGAAATTCCGAAGTTGGAACTGTTTTTATACATATATAAATAAATGGAATCCATTGAAGTAAATGAAATAGATAAAATCCAGAATGAAGTTTCTTGGATAAAATATCCGTAACTACAGATGAAGTAGAAACAGATATATTAATTGTTGCTATAAAAAGGAGTAGATAAATTAAGCCATTTTGGAACTCCCCTTGAATGTTCAGTTGTTTTCTGAAAAGTAATAGAGTGAAAATATAATAAACAGTGAATAGTAAAGCTATATTGGCAATTGCAGCCCAAGGCATATCACTCATGTGATAAGTGATTTCTAAAAGCAATGCAGTATAAATCATGGCATAGCTTACTATTGTGATCAGATTTTCTAAAAAGCTGTTGGATTCTTTTACTGCTTCTTTTTGTGTATTTTTCAACAGATACAGATTGATCCCGGTTGAAATAATAGTCACCAGACTCGTTAAAAATACAGGATTGAATATGATGCTGAGGTTTTTAGCATTAAAATACTGACACCAGGTGATAATTTGAGCAAAAATAACCAGAGGAAAAAGAAGATGAAAACATGTTTTGAAAATCTTATGTCCTGTTTTTTTCCAAAAGAAAAGTAGTAGAGTAGACTCTATTGCCCAAACGCTTGTAATAAGATGAGTCTTAAATTGTAAAGCTACTGCTATTGTTATCAGGCTCACTGTTATTCCGGTAAAAACAGAATAAGGTATGCCGAAGTTTCTTTTTCCATACTCTTTGAAAAGTAGAAGTACATTGATTACCGCAAACGTTATAGGAAAAATAATAACAGGCTCATATTTTAATTCATTGAAAACATAGGTGATTCCTATGATGCTAGAACAATTAATCAAAACAAGCATTAAAATATCAGGCGTAGAAAGTTTACTTTTCCTGATGTAATCATGCAAAGCAAAAATGTAGAAAATGATATAACTAATACTGTAAAATGCAATACTCAGAATTTCCGGCTGTTCGGCATTCCAATAAAAAAGATAAAGGCTTGTAAAAATATAAGCTGTCCAGCCAACGCTTTTCCAGTTTTGGAGGTAAGCTACGACAAGCATTCCTATGTTTAAAAGAGTGAGGTAGATAAAAAGAAAAGGATAATTACTTTGTCCTGTACTGATCATAAGAGGAGCGGAAAAACCTCCGATTAATGAAAAGATAATGAGGACTTCACTTTTATAATAATAAGATAGAATAATAGAGATGATTGTAATTAAAGTGGTGATTGCAAAAGCTGTATTCTGGCTGAAAAGATGATACTCCCTAAAAGCAATTGTTGCTGTAAAATATAAAACTGAAATTCCGCCTCCGGTTATAATGGAAGCAAAGGTTTTGTAATTTTTCCTCAGAAAATGTCCGATGAATATAATTAATGCCCCTGTAAAAAAGCCTATTCCTGCTCTTGATGTTTCTCCGATCCAATTCTTATCA
This sequence comes from Chryseobacterium artocarpi, assembly GCF_001684975.1. GTDB lineage: Bacteria > Bacteroidota > Bacteroidia > Flavobacteriales > Weeksellaceae > Chryseobacterium > Chryseobacterium artocarpi. The sequence continues at coordinate 492,303 of NZ_MAYH01000012.1, forward strand.
ATGGCATATTTTACAAAATAACCTATTCCAAGAACTAAAGTAAAAATACCAATGATGGTAAGTATGTTTTGCTTTAAAAAATCAAATATGGGGGTTAACCAGTCTTTTTGAATTGTTGGCGGAATTTCTTCATCTTCATTATTTTTCAAACTGGTTTTAGATGGAGATTCTTGATGATGTACTTGTGAAGAAGTAATAGTTTCTTCTTTCGAGATTCCTTCATTTGTAATTTCTGATTGTGTAGAAGATTTTCTGATTCTGGAGTTGAGATCCGATACTTCTTTTTCAAGTTTTCTGATTTTAGTGTTCAGATTATTGAAAATGACGGCGATGACTACAATTAATATAACAGCAATATACTCACTCATGTTATAGTTTTTATCAAATATAAAGAATGTGTACGATATACTCCTAAAAAATTAGCCCGTTACAAGGTAGTAACGGGCTAACGATATAGATAACTAACAATATGTTCTTATTAATTGGATACTTTGTAAATGTGGAATGAAGCAATACTTGAAGATAATAGTGTCAAAGTAACACCCGGATCTATTAATCCAAAGGTAATTCTGTCATCTTGCTGAAAAGAGTATAATGAAGTGATAGAGGTATCAGATATAGTTATACCTGCTGTTAAAATGGATACACCTGTGAATGGACGGGTGTCTATTAATGTGGATACTCCTCCTCTGGTTCTTAAGAGTCCGATACCTAAGCCTGTTGCTAGTACAGAAGCTTGCAATCCTGTTCCGTAACGGAACGAATATGTTAATGCATATACTCCGGTAGAGGGTATAACGTATGCTGATCCAGTATTGTCAAATAAAGAAGCGCTACCTATAGTCCTCTCTGTAGAAGAGAAGTTAACAGGCTTGAAGTCTCCAAAAGCTCCTAAAGTAAGCAGGGAAACATTGCTGGTTTTTTTTGCGGCATAAATAGTTGGGTCTACCTTTGAGGCTGCGATTAACAGCTGCGGGTCTACTGTGGATACCTGAGTAGTACTCTGGTTTAATCCTAAAATCTGATACCCTGTTAGAGCTGGAGCCGCCGGAGTATCTCTTACTTTTAAAGTACCATTTACGTCAAGGGTTGCTGAAGGGGAAGCTGTGTTAATTCCGACTTGGGAAAATAACGGCAATGTAGCAAAAGCTACCATTAAGCTGTAGATTTTAGTTTTCATGATCAAGATTTTAATTTAGTTAAGCAAATATACAATAAAAAATATACCCACCATTGTGAATTGTTTAAATTTAATGTTAATATGATGAAATATATTTAAACATATGTTTGTATTTTAATCCATTTTGTGAAATAATTTAAATACGGTTTTTGAATTTTTAATCACTATATGGTGGGTAACAGTATTGATATCAGGCGAATGTCACTTTTGTGTGTATTATTTTTAAGCATAAAAAAAACACTGTATGTCTAACAGTGTTTTTTTGAGTTATTATTTAAGGTATTTAGCTTTCTAGTAAAAATTCTTTATAATTTCCAAGAAAATCAACATTTGCATTAATAGATTTAAGCTCTTTTAGTGCGTTTTCATGGAGTACATCATGCCAAGGTCCCTCTACATTGATGAAAAAAAAGTAGTTTCCGAGCCCTGTTTTTAAAGTCCTCGATTCAATTTTACTAAGATTCATCTTTCTCCATGCAAAAACAGACAGTACCTGGTGTAATCCTCCAGGATGATCTTCAGGAAGTGTAACCAGCATTCCGGATTTCTCACCTAAAGTTTCAAGGCGGCTGTTATCATATTTATTCTGTTGCTTTGAAATGATAATAAATCGTGTGTGGTTCTGCTCAAAATCCTGAATATTCCGGCTAATGATATTTAATCCATATAAATTAGCAGCAAATTGATTGGCTACTGCAGCAATTTTAAGATCTTTATTCTCCGAAACATATTTAGCCGCAGCCGCAGTTGATGAAAAATCCTGTTTGGGAATATTCTTATAATGACTATCTAAAAAATGGAAACTCTGCGCCAGTGCCTGTGGATGCGAGTAAATTCTTTCAATATCCTCAACAGAATTTTCGGGATGTATCATCAGGTGATGGGCGATAGGCATTACTGCTTCTGCTTCAATTTTAATGGAAGGAGTTTTATATAAATAATCGAGGGTCATCGAAACAGTTCCTTCAATAGAATTTTCCAAAGGAACAACAGCTTTTGCTACTTCTCCATTTTCTACGGCGTTAAAACAGTCTAATATACTTGCTTGTGGTAATATTTCTTCATCAGGAAAAAGTTGTGCAGTAGCAAGCTGTGTAAAGCTCGCGTGAGGTCCCAAAAATGCAATCTTCATAATATTAATATATAAGGTATCGTTGTATAACAGTGCAAAGGTGCGAATTAATTCACAAATAGAGCTAAAGTTTTAATTGTGGCAATAATTAAGTTGAACCAAAATTTCTTTCTCTTTTCTTATTATAAACTATCTGTTGTTTTGTTCCAGTGTGATTCAATCAATTCCATTAAAAAGTCTGGGCACTTAATTACTTTATTGGTTTGCGCATCTAAAAAGAATAGAGTAGTGGATGCTTCTGTAATTTTAATATGCTCTTCATTGTAAATTTCATATTCAAATTCAATTCTCACACCCGGAATTTTTTTGACATAAGTATGGATTTCTAATTTTTGATCATACAAAGCTGGACGAATATACTTAATTTTGTACTCCGAAACCGGCAGCCAAATTCCTTGGTTTTCAATTTCATCGTATGAAATTCCTATGCTTCGGAAGAGCTCAACCCTGCCAACTTCAAAGTACTCAGCGTAGTTACCGTAGTATACATATTTCATAGGGTCGGTTTCTGCGTAACGTACTCTTATTGAGTGTGTTGTGTGTATCATTTTAGGTCTTAAATTATACATACAAATATATTTTTAAATAATCAATACCCGCAATATTTTTTTTTAAAAAGAAAATATTGGACCTTTGTCTCCCTTCTAAAAACAGTACAAACAAAGAATAATCAGGGCATAAAAATGGATGACAATTTAATGATGATATGGCAGAAGTGCCTTCAGTTTATGCGCGATAACTTGAACGCAGCTGAAGATAATTCTGACCTGAAAAAACTTGAAAAATCTTTCGATATGTTATTTGATAAGGTGCAGCCTCTTTCATTAGTGGCAAACAACCTTACACTTATCGTACCGAGCGATTTTTACAAGGAATATATTGAGGATAATTACTTGTCCCTGCTTTCTGCTGCCCTGAAGAAAAATGTAGGAAAAGGAGTTAAATTATGGTATTCTGTAATGGAAAACAGACCGAAAGGTGAAGAAAAACCAGTTACCATGAACATGAAGGGACAAAGCGTTCCTACTCCAAAAACACAGGAAACGATGCCACAAGGATTCTCAGCTAATATTGTAAACCCTTTTGTGGTTCCTGGAATTAGAAAAGTAAATATTGATTCAAACCTTAAACCAGACTATTCTTTTGATAGCTACGTAGAAGGTGAAAGTAATAAATTTGCAGCGACAGTAGCAAGATCTATTGCTAAAAGACCTGGAGCTACAGCATTCAACCCATTATTCTTATATGGTGGATATGGAGTAGGAAAAACTCACCTTGGACAGGCAGTTGGTCTTGAAGTAAAAAACCAGTTTCCTGATAAAGTAGTTCTTTACTTATCTTCAGAAAAATTTATTCAGCAATTTATTTCAGCTGCAAAAGCGCATAAACAAACTGAATTTGCTAATTTCTATCAGATGGTAGATGTATTGATTATCGATGATATTCAATTCTTATCTGGAAAATCAGCGACTCAGGATAGCTTCTTCCACATTTTTGATCACCTGCATCAAAACGGAAAACAAATTATCCTTACTTCAGATAAAGCACCTGCTGATATTATGGATATTCAGGACAGAATTGTTTCTCGTTTCAAATGGGGACTTTCTGCAGAAATCAAATCACCGGACTTATCCACAAGAAGACAGATCATTGAAGATAAATTAAGCAGAGACGGGATTGTTCTTCCGGGAGATATGCTTGATTTCCTTGCTGCTGAAGCAAAAACCAATGTAAGAGAACTTATAGGGGTGATCAACTCTGTAATTGCTTATTCTACAGTTTATAAGAGAGATTTAAGTCTTGAGTTATTAAAAGAAACGATCAACAGAATTGCTGCTAACCAAAAGAAGGTTATCAATATTCCTTACATTCAGGAAGTGGTATGCGATTATTTCGGGATCAAAAAAGAGCAGCTTTTATCCAAAACAAGGAAAAGAGAAATTGCTTTACCAAGACAGCTTGCAATGTATTTCTCAAAAGAGTTTACGAACTCTACATTCACTAAGATCGGTGAAGAAATGGGAGGAAAAGATCACTCTACAGTAATGTATGCTTGTGATACCATTAAAGATGTATCTAAAATTGATAAAGAAATCAAAAAATACGTTAAGGATCTTACAGAAAGAATCAAGCAGTAGTATATCTTAAGCCAAAATAATTTAAAATGGAGAATAGTAGTATTCTTCATTTTTTATTTAGTTTTGTGACAGAAACAGATATTTATTTTAAATACCAGACTATGAAAATCCTGATGGTTTGCCTTGGAAACATATGCAGAAGCCCTTTGGCAGAAGGAATAATGAAAACAAAAGTACCGGAAAACTTTGTTGTAGATTCTGCTGGAACTATTTCATTGCATGAAGGAGAGCATCCAGATAAAAGAGCTGTTAAAACGGCAGCTAACCATAATATTGATATCTCCAGACAGAAATCAAGACCTATCAAGAGAATAGATTTTGAAAACTTTGATAGAATTTATTGTATGGATATCAGTGTATTTGAAGACGTAATTTCTAAAGCTAAAAATGAAGAGGAACGTCAAAAAATATCATTGTTTCTGGAGGAATTGGGAGGTGATAAAAATGTTGAGGTTCCAGACCCGTATTGGGGAGGTATGAAAGATTTTGAAGAGGTTTTTCAACTTTTGGATAAAGGATGTGATGCCATTAAAAAACAAATCATAACATAAATAGTCATAAGAAAAATACTTTTAGTAAACTTTTAAGATAATAAATCTGAAGAAATATTTCGACCCACTTCATTAAACGAAAGAATTAAAAAATAAAACAATGCTTTTTTTACTCCCTGCTTACTTATCAGAAAATACTTCTATCACTCATTTTGCACCGGTAATAAAGGAATATATCATGCAAACTGATTACTTCTTCGTGGAAAATGAAAAAACAGCCAGAAAAGTGGTTAAATTTTTCGCTCCCGAAAAAAAACAGGCAGATTTGAAATTGTTTCTATTAGATAAGTACACAGAAAATGCAGATATCAAAGAAGCTCAACAATTAATGTTGAAAGGACAGGACTTTGGATTGCTTTCTGAAGCTGGATTACCGTGTATCGCAGACCCTGGAAATCTGATGGTAAAATGGTGTCATGAAAAAAACATCAGAGTAATTCCTATTTCCGGACCGTCGTCTATTATTCTTGCTTTGATTTCCAGTGGTTTCAATGGACAGGAATTTACATTTCACGGTTATCTCCCGATTGATAAAGGAGAAAAAAAGAAGCAGATTCAGCATTTAGAAAGTTTGGTTCAAAAAACGGGATATTCACAGATTTTTATGGAAACTCCATACAGAAACAATCAGCTTATCGAAGATCTTACCAAGTTCTTATCGCCTAATACAAAGCTTTGTATAGCAGCAAATATCAATGATCCGGAACATGAATTTATCAAAACAAAAACGATAAAAGACTGGCAAAAGCAAAAACCGGAATTACATAAAGTTCCGGCTGTATTTGTACTGGGAAAGTAATTTATTGATACAGAAGGAGAATTTATTATTTTATATAAGCTAGACTTAATATTTTTATCACGTAAGAAATTTCGTGATTTATCATTAAAAGTATGAATTATTTTCTATTTTTAATACATGAAAAAAAGTCTTTTAGCATTTGTGTTTTCACCATTTCTGATATATGCTCAGGAGGTTCCTAAGCTTACTGATGAGATGGCATTAAAATTAGCCGATAAACCCCTTCACTGTATCAATCAGGAATATCCAAATAAAACGGCACATATTATTAATAACGCTGGAGAAGTACCTTTAACACCTAAGGATCTTCATCCAAGTTTTTATGGCTGTTTTGATTGGCATAGCTCTGTTCATGGACACTGGATGCTTACCAGGCTTTTGAAGACAAAACCTTCGTTGTCTAATGCAAAAGACATCGAGAAAATCCTTGATGAATCTTTCCAGAAAGAAAAACTACAGACTGAAGCTGACTATTTTACCAAATACCAATTGACAGGAACCTTTGAGAGAACCTATGGCTGGGCTTGGATATTGAAACTTGATGAGGAGTTAACCACCTGGGATCATCCCAAAGCAAAGATATGGCATCAAAATCTAAAGCCTTTAACGGATCAGATCCTGAAATCATGGAAAACTTATCTTCCTAAACAAACTTACCCAAACAGAACCGGGGTTCATCCCAATACGGCATTTGCAATGGCATTTGCAATGGATTGGGCAAGAGCAAATAAAGATAAAGAGTTCGAAAATCAGTTGATGGAGAAGGCAAAATATTTCTTTTTAAAAGATCAGAAAACTCCTGCTTATTTAGAGCCTGATGGTTCTGATTTCTTTTCGCCAAGTCTTGAAATTGCAGATTTGATGAGAAGAGTTCTTCCTCAAAAAGAGTATGTAACATGGCTGAATAATTTCTACGAAAAAAGAAGCCTTGATAATATAGAGCAAATTCCTGTCGTAAGTGATTTAAGCGATTATCAGACTGTTCATCTCGTAGGATTATCATTTTCCAAGGCATGGTGTATGAAAGGTATTGCAAAAGCACTTCCTGCCGGTCATCCGTTAAAAAAAGACTTTCAGAAAACAGCTGATGTCTTCTTAGCTAATGGCTTACCATTGCTGTTTCAGGGAAACTATGGCGGAGATCATTGGTTGGCGAGCTTTGCTGTTTATGCATTGGAAGATTAGATTAATATTTTATCCCCGTTTTTTTAAGAATAAAGCCTAAAAGCCAAATAGGACCGATCAGTAGAAACTGTAAGTCTTTCAGGAATGAAGGCTTTTTTCCTTCAATTTTGTGTCCGATAAACTGGAAGATCCAGGTAATAACAAAGACACTCAGGTAAACGATCCAGGATTGCTTATCGATGCTGATATTGGTAAGGTAAATAAAATGTTCTGCCAAAAGCATTATCAAAATCATGGTGATTCCGATTAATAATGACAGTCTTATATAGTATAAACTTATCAGAGCAACAGCTACCAAACTTACAATACTGATGCATCCAAAATAGGAAACACAGAAATGGGATGATGGAATTAAAGAAATAAAACCAAGAATAGAGCAGAAAATTAAAGGGACACAAATCCAGTGAATGAACTTGTTAGTCGCATTTCTATGGCTTTTACTATATTCTGCAAATAATAAATCAACCTTTCTCATATTGACGGGAATTGGATAAATGCTAAAATAATAAAATTTTGTAATCAGTGATAAGTTTGCTTACATTTGTCTTATGTCTGCCTTAGAAAAATTCGGAGTTGAAATTTTTACACAAAAAAATATTTTTGAGAGAATCGCTGTAGATAAGCCTTTCCGTCCCGATAACCCTGCTTTTATATTCATTAAATCAGGAAAGATAAAACTTCGTCAGCATTTCAGTGATCTTGAGGTTTCTGCCAATATGTTTATGGTAACTGACCCTCAAACTATTTATGAAGTAATCTCAGTGACGGATGATTTTCAATCCAGAATGGTTTCCTATAAAAGAGAATTTATTTCTGCACTTTCTTTGAAATTCAACAGACTGATTACGTACCGATATTTCAGACAACAGATGAACAGAGGAGTACCATTTCCGGAAAGTGAAATGGAAGTAGTATGGAAAAGCGTTAATTTCCTGAAATACATTTTAGATTCTGAAACAGATATGCTCTATAAAAAAGAAATGGTGGAGCATCTTTTCTCTGTTTTCTGTTACCAGATGGCAGGGATCATCTCTAAGGAAGATACTAGTTCTATGAACCAGATGTCCAGACAGGAGGAAATTGTTTTCGTTTTCCTTACAGATCTGTCCGAATATCATCTTACAGAAAGAACGGTAGAGTTTTATGCCGAAAGACAATCCATTACAACCAGACATCTTTCATCGGTAGTCAAAGAGGTTACGGGGAAAACAGCAAGTCATATTATTGCTTTAATAGTAATGAATGAAGCGAAAGTACTTCTGAATTCTTCTAATAAACCTGTATCAGAGGTTTCATCTATCCTTGGTTTTAGCGATCAGTACGCATTTTCTCACTTTTTTAAAAAGCATATGGAAGTGAGCCCTAAACAATACAGACATCAGTTCGAAAATTAAAATCCTACATTTGAACATCTTTTTCCAAAAATCAAACATTTGATTGATTTTGTTGTTCTCCTAACTTTGCATCTGTAAAACAAGGTAAAATGACAAAGAAAATAAAAACAGCACTATCAGTTCTGATAGCGGCTTTTCCTGCGCTGTTTTTTTCGCAACAGGTAAAACAGATGACCGCAGGTGAGGTAGCTGAACTGGCAGTTCGGAATCATCAGCAGTTGAAAGTTTCTGCTTATAATATTGATATTGCAAAACAAAGTATCAATGTTGCTAAGCTTCAGAAACTTCCTACTATCACAGCTTCTACAAGCCAATTCTATTTGGGAGATGCAGTGGCAATTGATAAAGATTTTTCAAATTCTACAAACGTTCCGATGCCTCATTACGGAAGTTCGTATGCGGTGCAGGCAACACAACTGATTTTCAAAGGAGGACTGGTAAATAAATCTATTGAAATGGCGGGACTTCGTGAACAGCTTTCTGAACTGGACCTGGAGAAAAACAAACAGGATGTGAAATTTTTAGTGATTTCCAATTATTTGGATGTCTATAAGATTATCAATCAGGAAGAAGTCTTTCAGAATAACAAAAAACTGGCTCAGGAACGTCTTAAAAATATCCAGAAGTTTTATCAGCAGGGAATGGTAACCAGAAACGAGGTAATTCGTGGTGAACTTGCTCTTAAAAATTTGGATCAAGGGATTCTTACCCTTTCAAATAACAGAAAAATCCTTAATTATAATTTAAATATCGCATTGGGTTTATCTTCTGATACTGAAATTGTTCCTACGGAGAATTTAGAGAACAAAGAGTCTGGAATTGGGATGGATTATTATGTAAATCTTGCGCATGACAGTAATCCGATGTTAAAATCTGCGCAGAAAAATATTGCTGTAGCAGATAAGAATATTGAAATTATTAAAACGGACAATATGCCTACTCTGGCAGGATTCGGCGGATATACTTTACAAAGACCAATTACGACGAGAAATCCTGTTTTAGATATGTATTCAGGAGGATGGCAGACAGGTGTTTCTCTTAGTTATAATATTGATAACCTATACAAAACGAAAGAAAAAGTAAAATTAGGTGAACTGCAGAAAAACCAGGCGAATGATGCAATGACGCTGGTACAGCAGAATATAGATATGGGTGTAAATGCAGCCTATACAAAATATCAGGAAGCTATTCAACAGGCAGAAATCCTGAATGACTCCAAAAGACTGGCAGAAGAAAACTACAAGATTACGGAAGCTAAGTATCTGAACCAATTAGCTGTACAAGCTGAAATGATTGATGCGCAAAACCAGAAGTTACAATCAGAGCTGGATTATGCGAATGCGGAGATCAATGTTTTGTATCAATACTATAACCTTTTGAAGTCTACAGGAACACTTTAATTTTTAAAACTGAAAATCAACACAATGGAAAACAAGGAACAAACTACTCAAAATACAACCCCAGCTCCATCTCCAGCAAGACCAAGTGGAGATGGTAAAAAGAAACAGAACAAAAAAAATAAAATCAGAGCTATCATTTCAAACATCATCGTTTTTCTGGTGATCGGTTTCGGACTGTTCTGGCTGGTGCGTGAATATTTTCATATCGGAAATAAAACCTATACGGAAGCTGCACAGGTAGAAGAATTTATCAACCCGATTAACACAAGGGTTTCTGCTTATATCAAAGAAATTAAATTCATCGAACACCAAAGGGTAAAAAAGGGTGATACTTTGGTTATTCTTGACGAACGTGAAATTCTTACCCAATTAGGACAGGCGGAAGCTGCTTATCAGAATGCTATGGCTCAGAAAACGGCGACAAGTTCTTCAGTGAATACAGTTTCCAATAATATCAATGTAATGGAATCGAATATTGCGGGAGCAAAAGCCAGACTTTGGAATGCTGAACAGAATTTAAACAGATATAAAAACCTTTTATCTGCAGAAGCAGTAACAAGACAGCAATATGATCAGGTAAAAACGGAATATGATGCTCAGAAGGCGGCTTATGAGACTTTAGTGAATCAAAAACAATCCGCAAATCTTTCCACTACGGAAGTGAAGAGCAGATTGGGAATCAATGATGCGGAGATTAAAAGAACAAAATCTGCACTGGATATGGCGAGAATCAACCTTTCTTATACCGTAATTACTGCACCGTATGATGGAGTAATGGGAAGAAGAACGATTTCTGAAGGACAATTGATTCAGCCAGGGCAGCAAGTGGCAACAATTGTACTGAACGGACAAAAATGGGTGACAGCAAACTTCCTTGAAAGCCAGATGCCTAATATTAAAGTAGGAGAGAAGATAACGATGTCGGCAGATGCTTTGGGAGGACAAAAATTTGAAGGTGTGGTAACAGCAGTTTCTGCGGCTACAGGGTCAAGATATTCAAGTGTGCCTACGGATAATTCCACCGGAAACTTTATTAAAGTACAGCAAAGAATTCCTGTAAGAATTGAATTTACGGCTTCCAATAAAAAAGAAAATTTGGATAAGCTAAGCGCGGGAATGAATATGAACGTGAATATTAATAAAGACTAAAAGATAGCAGAGGTCAGATTTCAGACTTAATATGATGAAGAAGGATTGAAAGCCAGATGGTAAAGTCTGTTATCTGATATCTGTAATCTATACCTAAAATATGTACAACAAAGGATTATATAGCGACTGGGTGCCCAAACCCGTACAGCTCTTGCTGATTGTATTACTGCTTGCGGTGGTAATGCCGATTGGTGGGGTTTATACCGGGAATATCAGTTATCTGGTAAGTGGTACCGGCGCTATGACAGAATATTTTATGTGGGCGAATTATGCGACCACTATAGGAATGGGAGCCTGTATGCCTGTCGTCCTCAGAATAAAAATGAGGTTTAAGGTAAGAGATAAAATGGTACTGCTTTTAGTTCTCTTAGGATTACTGAGTTATATCAATTCAACTACTTTAGAACCGATGATCTTCATATTTTCTGCTCTACTGATCGGATTTATGAAAATGATGGTAACGATAGAGCTCTTTCTGCCATTAATGGTAATGATCGGAAACAGAGGAATGTTTTATGGAATGTTCTATACATTTGTTCTGGTGATGAACCAAGTGGCGGCTTATTATGCAGCAGAATTTGCGCTTCTGTATAACTGGCAGCAGTTTTATATTTTTACAGCAGTTCTTTGCTTTATATTAGCATTGATACACTGGATTTTTATGCATGATAAATACTTTGCCCTGAAAGTCCCATTACATTATATAGACTGGTTGAGTATTCTGCTGTTTATCTCCACTTTTATGTTTTCGGCTTATGTATATGCATTTGGAAGACAGCAGGATTGGCTGAACTCCAAGAATATCATTAACGCAAGCATAGCAGCTTTTGTGAGTTTTGCATTACTTTCCATTCGTCAACTGACATTAAAAAGACCTTATCTTTCATTCAAAATTTTTACAAAAAATAATGTACAACACGGTTTATTCATGCTGTTTTGGCTGGGAATGTTTCTGGGAACAGCTTCCCTTCAGAATACATTTGCTGTAGGAGTTTTGGGATATGATCAGTTGACTAATGCCAGACTCAGTATGCTGATGATTCCGGGAATCATTGTTGCGGGAATCATTGCTGTCATTTGGTTTAAAAAAGAAAAACCATTGAAAATGTATATTTTTTCAGGGTTTGCAGGGATGATAGGGTATGCCATTATTATGTATTTTTCCATGGTTCTGGAATTTAATTATGACAACTGGTACCTGCCTATGTTTTTAAAAGGATATGGAATGTGTTCGTTGTTTATTTCCATTTGGTTTTATACACTGGATAAGCTTGAAATGGACGAAATGCTTGCCGCAATAGGGCTTGTCTTAGTTTGGAGAACCTTTTTGGCGGTAGGTATCTTCTCCACTCTGTATTCTTGGCTGCAATACCGTTTCCAGATTACTGCGATAGGAGATTTGGCTGTTTATATGGACGGAATGACGGTTACTCCTCAGAATGTAATGGCAAATATGAAAGCGATTCAGTTGAATGCCATTATTATTGCTACCAAAAAGATCTTCGGATTCATTGTTCTGATCGGTTTGGGGATTTTGCTGTATGTTGCCACTCACCATTTCGGGGCAAAACGATTCCAGTACTTTAGATTTGTAAGAGTGCTTGGCGGTAAATCTGTTATTGCAAGAAGAAGGCTTCGTGAACGTAAAAAATTATTAGAAGAAATAAAAGACGCAGCAGGTCCTGCGATGTAAAGATAACCTTGTTTTTCACAGTGAGATCCTGGTCCTTCAATGGGCTGGGATCTTACGCTTTTAGAATAGAATCTGGAAGAGGACAGAAATGATAAACCATTAATGACTATTGCTCAGCATAAGAAAATTACCCCAAAGAAGTTATGATAAGCTCTTGCTCTACTTATGACATAGATAATTCTAACTTCAATCTCCCAGTTTTTAATTCAAAAGTATGAAAAATTTCACCTTTTCTTATTTTTAATATTTCTAAATAAAAATTACCTTTGCCGAATTATAAAACTTTGATTTGAAGAAATGAAAAAGCATTATGCATTCATAGGTCTGCTGGCTTCGGGAGTGATGTTCTCCCAGACAGTTAATGACTCTGTTGTTTCTAAAGGAATTGACGACGTTGTAATTGTTGCATCCAGAAAACCTACAAAAATATCTGAAATCCCAGGTACCGTTTGGGTAGTACAGAAAGAAAAAATCCAGGAACAGGCAAAAAGTGGAGTTCCGATTAAGGAAATGTTATCTATTTTGATTCCAAGTATGGATATCGGACCTCAGGGAAGAACCAATTACGGACAAAATATGAGAGGGCGTTCTACATTGGTAATGATAGACGGTGTTTCCTTAAATAGTATCCGTGCAATCAGCCGTCAGTTGGATGCTATTGACCCTTTTAACATTGAAAGAATTGAAGTGCTTTCAGGAGCAAGTTCTATCTATGGAGGAAATGCTACGGGAGGTATTATCAATATCATTACAAAAACCCCATCCAAAAAAGGAATCAGTGGGGAAACTGAATTGGGAGTACGTACAGGATTTATGGGAAGTGATGACCATGATTTCCGTGCTGCACAAGCTATTTCAGGAAAAGGAGAGAAGTTTTTCGGGAGGTTAGGAGTTGCTTATCAGCAAAATGGAGGAGTGTATGGTGCTGATCAGAAACAGCTTTTTACCGACATTACACAAACTGACCTTCAGTACAACCAGTCAATCGATATCCTGGCAACCGGAGGATATAAATTTAATGATAAACATAAAATAACAGCTTCTCTTCAATATTATAATTCCAAATTCAATGGTGACAGAAGTTTATATTTAGGTGAAAATCTAAGTGCTTTTACTACGAAAAATGGGAATTTACTGGAGATGAGAGATGGTTTCTCTTCAGATAAAAATGTAGGAACGGAGCGTTATATGGGTACTGTAGCTTATACAGGAAATAACATTCTTGGCGGACAGGATCTGTATGTTCAGTTTGCTACAAGAGGTGAAAAACTAGGATTCTATCCATTCCCCGGAAATGTAAAGCAGGGAACCGGAAATATGGCTTATATGTCTTCGTCTCAGCAGGATACTTATTATTCCGGCATCAAGGCTTTATTGTCAAAATCATGGAGAGGGCTAAATGTGACTTATGGTGTAGATGTTGACTTTGAAAAATTCGAAGGGACTCAATCCGTTTATAACATTGGTAAAACCATGTCAAGTGGTGGATTGATCAATGAAACTCAATTCAGTTTAGGAAGATATCCTACCAACCATTCACAAAGCTACGCAGGATATGTGCAGGCAAAATACAATATTCTTCCAAAATTACAGATTAATGGAGGTATTCGTTATCAGAATATTAAGGTGAAAGTGGATGGTTTTGTCGGATCAGAACAACAAACTCAGATTGCAATGGGATACGGACAATCTGCCTCGGCAATTCCGGGAGGAGAAAGTTCTTATAACGTCACTTTGGCAAATGCCGGATTATTATATAAATTCAATGAGCAGCATCAGGTTTGGGGGACGTTCTCTCAGGGAGTAAGTCTTGCTGACCCTGCTAAATATTACGGAATTGGTACCTACAAGCTGAATGGAGCACATTGGGATGTTGTTTCAAGCATTAATGTAAAAGATCAGCCTTTGCAGGCAATCAAAACCAATCAGTATGAAGTGGGATATCGTGTGAATAAAGGAGGATTGAGAGCACAGGTTGCCGGATTTTTAAGTAATTCAGATAAAACCGTTACAGTAGACAGAAAAACATTCCAGATTCTTGTTAATGATTTAAAAATGAGAAACATGGGTATTGAAGCTGAGGTTTCTTATTCAATGAATAACGGTGTTTATTTCGGAGCAAGCGGTCTTTTAATTAAATCTGAAGTAGACAATAAAGGAGAATGGCAGAAACAAGATATTTCCAATGCTTCACCATCAAAATTGGTGACATATATCGGATATAATGTGAAAAACTGGTCGTTCAGATTCCAGTCATTACAGAATTTCAAGCAGAAGGATGAGCTTAACAACGTAGTTGAAGGTTATAACACATCCGATCTTATGGTAGGATACAGATTCAATTGGGGTAAACTCAACCTTGGTATTCAGAATGTATTTAACACAGATTATCAGACGATCTGGAGCAAACGTTCTCAGGTTTTATATTCAAGCTATGGAATGCCTGCATTATTTAATTATAAAGGAAGAGGTAGAACATTTAATCTGTCTTACACTTTTGAATTTTAAAAATAAAATTAGGGTTTAATACCTTAATCCAAATCAAATACTTTCTACAAATCCGGTTTCTGATACTGTTCCGAAGCCGGATTTTAATTTTAGAAGTAAATGTTGATTCAGTACATACTGAAGCCAAAACTTTGAACTTTATCCCCTGAAGCTGTATCTTTGCCCTATGAAAGATTTAATGGGCAGAGCGATCTGGGATTATTATCATGATAACAATCCTGAAGACCTGCAGACTGAAACATCAATTTCTGAGTTGGATGAACTTCCGGTAGACTATTTATTCAGAGATTTCGAAGATATGATTGATATTGAACAGAAAGCCTTAAAACTATCTACAGGAAAAGTCCTGGATATAGGAGCTGGAGCGGGTTCTCATGCTTTGTATCTTCAGGATGAAATGAATCTTGACGTGCTAGCTTTGGATATTTCTCCGAAGTCTGTTGAGGTTTGCCAATTAAGAGGTATCAAAAATGCAGTTTGTACAAATATTCTTGATTTTTTAGGAGAAACATTTGATACCATTTTATTATTGATGAATGGTACCGGAATTTTTGAAGGATTATCTAAAATTGATATTTACCTTCAAAAACTGGGATCTTTATTGAATGAAGGAGGGCAGATTCTGATTGACAGTACAGATATTCTTTATATGTTCGACCGTGATAAAGATGGCGGAGTTTATATTCCTGCCGGTGGATATTATGGAGAACTGGAATATGTCGTTCATTATAAAGGCGAATCGGAAGAGCCTATCACATGGCTGTACCTTGACTTTAATACCTTGAAGAACGCTGCTATAAATAATGGATTCAACATCGAAAGAGTAGTACAGGACGAGGATTCCTATTTAGCGAAACTTACTAAAATATAGCCGTCAAATAATCCCTGATAATTAATCGTGATCAGAATTGCCATTATTGCACAGATTATGATCGGAAAAATATATGAAGCTGCTCTGTAGGGCAGCTTTTTAGGTGTAAAAAGTACCCAGAATCCAAAGAGAATTAATGCACCAGTTCCTGCAACAAGAAATTCTGGACTTTTTCTTATTGTAAAAGAATCTTTTGAGTTGAGCATATAGATTAAAGAAATCAAAAAACGCTGAATAAACAGAAAAGCGAACCCAAAAGCAATAGTGATACTTGAGGCTAAATATTTTTTAAGCTTAATGAAATTCAGACCTAATAAGATCGCTCCAGGAATTGTTCCTAAAAGGATACTGATAATGAATATTAATTCTCTGGGAAAAAGTTTGATTGCACTTGGATCTTCTGTAATATGATCCTGCCATAATTCCTTTTCTTCTGTACGTTTTAATTCTTCTGCCTCTTTTTTCCTTTGAATCAGTTGCTGAACAGCCGTTTCTTCTTCGGCAGTGAAAATTCTTCCTCTTTCTTTTAAAACCTCCAGTGCGATCTGAACCGCCTCAGGAACAAAGCGATTGCCTTCTTTTAAATATTTTTCTAATTCCGTATCAGAAAGCTTCCTTAAAACACTCTTATTAACCATAATAACGGCTGCAAATATAAAATAATATTATTTCTTACATGTAGAATACAATATGTGATATATAATTTTATTGTAGATAAAATCTTGCTGAAATAAAAAAGGCTGCTTCATCTGAAACAGCTTTTTTATTTATTGCAAGGTCTAATTATCCGATCTCAATACCGTTTTCAACATTACTGTCGTCCGGTGTTACGAAAGATAATTTTCCATCAGGTTTAGTTGTTAATAATAACATTCCCTGAGATTCAATTCCTCTGATTTTTCTTGGAGCAAGGTTTAATAAGATCATTACCTGCTTACCTACAACTTCCTCAGGAGTAAAGCTTTCCGCAATACCTGAAACCACCGTTCTTACATCTACTCCTGTATCTACAGTAAGTTTCAGTAATTTATCAGCTTTTTCTACTTTTTCAGCTTCTAAAATGGTTGCTGTTCTAAGGTCTATTTTAGTAAAATCATCAAATGTGATCTCTTCTTTCATTGGATTAGCGTTAGGGTTTGTTTTTTTATTGTTTTGTTTGGTGTCTTCAAGCTTTTGAATCTGAGCTTCAATTACATTGTCTTCAATTTTCGAGAAAAGAAGAGATGCTTCATTGATTTTATGACCCGTTTCAATTAAAACAGATTGGTTTTCAACATCGTCCCAGCTTTTCGCTTCAACATTAAACATATTCAATAACTTTTCAGAACTGAAAGGCATGAATGGCTCACATAACTGAGCTAATGCCACAGCAATTTGAGCTCCTACAAATAATGATTGTGCCGCTTTTTCCGGATTGTCTTTAATTGTTTTCCATGGTTCTTCAGTCTGAAGATATTGGTTCCCGAATCTTGCAAGGTTCATTAAGGCTGATAAAGCATTTCTGAATTCATAATTATCAAGGAATCCAGCGATTTCTTTAGCCGCTTTGTTAATCTCTTTTAATTCAGGACTATTTACATCTCCCTGAGGAACAACACCATCATAGTATTTATGAATAAGAACCGCAACTCTATTGATAAAGTTTCCGAAGATACCTACCAACTCAGAATTATTCTTCGTCTGGAAATCCTTCCAAGTGAAGTTATTGTCCTTAGTTTCAGGAGCTGACGAAAGCAATGCATATCTTAAAACATCCTGTTGTCCAGGGAACTCTTCTACATATTCGTGCGCCCAAACCGCCCAGTTTCTTGAAGTTGAAATTTTATCATTCTCAAGATTCAGGAATTCAAATGCAGGAACGTTTTTAGGCATAATAAAACCTCCGTGCGCCTTCATCATTGCTGGGAAGATAATACAGTGGAATACAATATTATCCTTTCCGATAAAGTGTACCAGATCACTTTCTTCACTCTGCCAGTAATGTTTCCAGTCTTTTCCGTTTTTTTCTGCCCATTCTTTGGTGAAAGAAATATATCCGATAGGAGCATCAAACCAAACATAAAGAACTTTTCCTTCCGCATTAGGAAGCGGAACTGGAACACCCCAGTTTAGATCTCTGGTCATAGCACGTGGTTTCAAACCATCATTTAACCATGATTTAACCTGTCCGTATACATTCGGTTTCCAGTCGTCTTTATGACCTTCAATGATCCACTCGTTTAAGAAGTCTTCGTATTCATTTAGAGGTAGATACCAGTTCTTTGTATCTTTAAGAATAGGAACATTTCCACTAAGCATTGACTTCGGATTGATCAGCTCTGATGGAGATAGGGTAGAACCACATTTCTCACACTGGTCACCGTAAGCGTTTTCATTACCACAGTTCGGGCAAGTTCCTACAATATAACGGTCAGCAAGGAATTCTCCCGCCTGTTCATCAAAATACTGTTCAGAAACTTCTTCAGTGAATTTTTCTTTATCATAAAGAACTTTGAAAAATTCCTGGCTTGTCTGATAATGCTTTGGGGAAGTCGTTCTTGAATACTCATCAAATGAAATCCCTAGATCAGAAAAAGATTTTTTGATGATTCCGTGGTATTTGTCCACGATATCCTGAGGGGTAACTCCTTCTTTTTTAGCTCTTATGGTGATAGGAATACCGTGTTCATCTGAACCACAGATAAAGGCTACATCTTTTCCTAATCTTCTCTGAAATCTTGCGTAAACATCCGCAGGAATATAAACACCTGCCAAATGTCCTATATGAACCGGACCGTTTGCATAAGGCAAAGCTGCCGTAATCATCTTTCTGTTTGACATTTATAGTAAAGTTTTGATTGCAAAGATAAGGAATATCTCTTGAATACCGCTCTTTGAGGTGTTATTATGATAAATCTTCCTGTTTTTCGACGGCGAATATGAATTTAAGTTAAACAATTGTTTAACTTTTTGTTAATGTAAAACAAATATTATGCATTACATACTATCGTGTAAGGTATTGATGTGTAAAATTTTAACTAAAATTGGTTTCGTAATATACATAAAATTATTATAAATTATATTAAAATTATAATAATTCTATTTTTTTTTTAAATTGCGAATCTGGTACAACACCAGAACAAGACTGAAACGAAACTATAAAAATAAGATTGTGAAGAATTTTACAACGGTATTAAAAATAGCGCCTGCTTTTCTACTGGCAAGTACAGTAATGCACGCGCAGACTAAAGACTCTATCATTAAAGAGAAGAAGATTGATGAAATTGTTTTGGTGGGATTTGGTGCAAAAAAGAAAACAGATTTAACAGGTTCTGTTACTGCTGTTACGGAAAAAGATTTTAATAAGGGGGCTATTGTTTCAGCTGATCAGCTGATTCAAGGTAAAGCACCTGGAGTTAGAATTACAAGTGGAGGAGGCTCTCCTGACTCTGCGCCGAATATCCGAATTCGTGGTGGCTCATCTTTAAGTGCATCTAATAATCCATTAATTGTTATTGATGGAATTCCTTTAGATGGAACAAATCCTGCAGGAATTCAGAATCCATTAGCTCTTGTAAACCCTAATGATATTGAATCTTTTTCAATATTGAAGGATGCTTCCGCTACTGCTATTTATGGAGCAAGAGCTTCCAATGGTGTAATCTTGATTAAAACGAAGTCAGGAGGAGGTAGATTAAAGATGAGTTTTAATACTAACGTTTCTGTAGGACAGGTTACTAAATATATTGATGTAATGGACTCTGGTCAATATGTCGATTTTATTAAACAGTACTTTCCTAACGATGTTTGGAAACTTGGTGTAGGAGGAAACCCTTCCAATCCTACAACAATGGGTAAAGTATATGATACCAATTGGCAGGATGTAGTTTACAGAAATTCTGTATCTACAGATAATAACTTCAGTGCATCAGGAAATTTATTCAAAGTATTACCTATCAGATTGTCTCTTGGCTATAACAGAACAGAAGGAGTGGTGAAGAATGATGATTTAGAAAGATATTCTGCAACTCTTCGTGTAACTCCAACTTTCTTTGATAAGCATTTAAAGATTGATATTAATGCAAAAGGCTACAGGATAGATAAAAAAACAGTGGACGCGGGAGCTGTCATTGGAGCTGCTTTGTCTAGAAACCCTACACTTCCTGTTTATAGCAGAGATGTTTGGGGACAAGGAGGAGCTAATTATTTTGGAGGTTATTATCAGAATAATTATATCGCTAATGATGGAAGATATAATTTGACATATGATTCTAACCCTCTTGGAATGTTAGATCAAAGACATCGTCCTGAAAATACATATCGTTTTCTGGGAAATATGGAAATTGATTATAAGTTTCATTTTTTACCTGATTTAAGAGCGGTTGTTAATTTGGGTATTGAATCATCAAGAACAAAAATTAGAGAAACATATGATCCGAATGCAAGAAATTCTGTGATTAACCTTGTATATGGTTCTTTAAATGATATAATATATAATCCTGGATTAGCATATGGTGAGAATCAGTACACCAATAATAAAAATTTTGATGCCTATTTAGTTTATAATAGGAAGATTAATGATTTTTTTACTAACTTCTTGATTCAGGGAGGATATACTTATCAGGATTTTAGGTATGATGGTAACAAAGAGCAGTTTTATGCTGACCCTTCAGGAAGTGGGCTTCGAATACCTCAACCTAATAGGGCTAATCCTACTTATGGATATTTCAACCATTTAAATCTTCAATCATTTTTCGCAAGAACAAACGTAGATATTTTAAATAAATATTTATTTACAGCTTCGTTCAGGGCAGATGCATCGTCATTGTTCAATGGATTCGATAATCAATGGGGGTATTTCCCGTCCGCAGCATTTGCGTGGAAAATGCAAGAAGAATCATTCTTAAAAGATGTTGAGGCTGTAAAAGAATTAAAGTTAAGAATTGGTTGGGGGCAAACTGGGCAGCAGGATATTACTCAAATTTCGGGTGGTTTTTATCCTTCGCGACCTTTATTCTCTTTAGGAGGAGAAAACTCTCAATACCTTCCTGGATATAATATTTATTCTGCTCTAGGATTTAATAAAGATTTGAAATGGGAAACTACAACCAGTTGGAATATTGGGGTTGATTTTAGTTTATTTAAAGGAAATATACTTTCAGGAAGTCTTGACTTTTATGACAGGAAATCTACTGATTTGTTATTAAAATCTCCAGTTCCTCCAGGGCAGGGGCTTACCAATGAATTTGCAGCAAATGTTGGATCATTAAGAAACAGAGGTGTTGAATTAAATCTTAATGTAAACCCAATCAAAACAGAGACGTTTAACTGGAATATATTCGGTAATATGTCTTATAATAAGGGTGAAATACTTGAACTTGGATATTATGACAGAATTGCGGCAGGAGGAGATCTTCCTGTAGGAACAGGTGTTAAAATAGCTTACCATGTGGTAGGTCTTCAGCCTAATTCAGCATGGATGTTTGAACAGGTATATGACTCCAATGGAAATCCAATTGCTGATACATTTGTAGATCGAAACGGTGATGGTAAAATTACTAATGAAGATCGTTATAATGCACAGTTGGTTCCTAATTTTACATTCGGATTTGGGACAACATTAAATTATAAAAAATGGGATCTTACTGCTAATTTCAGAGGACAGATTGGAGGAAAAGTTTATGATGGAAGGCATGTGGCACAAGGGTTTGTTAATCAGGCGAAAACTTCTAATTCAGAACATTTGAGTAATTTGCTTGATTTCAATAATGGAAGATATTCATCTAACTTGATACAACCAACGGATAATATGTATTTCTCAGATTATTTTTTACATGATGCGTCATTCCTAAGACTAGACAATGTTACATTAGGTTATAATATTGAAAAAATCTTTGGAAATAAGGTTGATTTGAGAGTGTATGGTTCAGTAAATAATGCTTTTATTATTACGAAATATAAAGGGCAAGACCCTGAAAATTTTGGTGGTGTTGATAACAACTTCTATCCAAGACCAAGAATTTATACAGTAGGGTTTAATTTTAATTTTTAATCTGAAATAACAATGAAAAAGATAAAAATATATAGTTTAATGTTAATGGCAGGCTTGTTTTTTAGTGCCTGTACAAATGATTTGGAAACAGAGCCAAAGTTTGAGTTAACTTTGGAAGAGCTTTTAGCCAGAGATCCTAATGCTGTAGAAGGTCTTTTATCTAGAATGTATTCTACATTTGCCTTATCAAGTGTAAGTGGTCCGAATGATTCAGATATTTCTGGTGCCAATGCAGGAGAATCACCTTTTATCAGAGGGCTTGTTAATCTTAATGATTTTACAGCCGATGGTATGAAGAACCGTTGGGGAGATAATGGTCTTGATCAATTGACAACAACAACAGGCTGGAATTCAAATAATAAGTTTTTCAAATATGTGTATGATAGAATTTACTATACAATTCCTCAAACAACAAACTTAATTGTGATTTTGAAAACTAAAGTTGATGTTGCAAATGAGGAGCAGTATATAAGTGAATTAAGATTTTTAAGAGCTTTATCTTATTATTATCTAATAGACTTCTTTGGTAAAGGACCGTTGGTGGATGATAATACATTTTCAACAACAACACCGCTTCCAGAAGCTACAAGAGCAGAACTTTTTAATTTTGTTGAATCAGAATTGAAGGATATAGAAGGTAAAATTGCTCCATCTAATACGTATGGAAGAGCTAACCAAGCTGTAGTTCAGATGCTTCTGGCAAAGCTTTATTTAAATGCCGAAGTATATACGGGAACTGCAAGATATACAGATGCGGCTACCTATGCATCTAAAGTAATTGCAAGTGGTAAGTATCAGCTAGAAGGTAACTTTGCGAAGAATTTTAGAGCAGATAATAATACTTCCAAAGAAATTATTTTTCCACTTATTGCTGATGCTACTTCTTCTCAGAGTTATGGTAATACTACTTACATAGTAAACGGTAACTTAAACTCAACAACCATGAATCTTGCAACTTATGGAGCTACGGAAGGATGGGGTGGTCATAGAGCAACAAAAGCATGGTATGGTCTTTTCGCTTCTAATGCTGCCAGCCTGGCTACTAGTAACGATGTCAGATCAAAACTATTCTGGCTGACAGGTCATAATTATGAAATGAATGATTACAAAGAGTGGACAGATGGCTATCCTTCAATTAAATTTACTAATAAAAATACAGATGGATCGGGAAGTATAACTTCTTTTTCATCAACTGATTTTCCGTTATTTAGATTAGCAGATACCTATTTAATTTATGCAGAATGTGCTCTTAGAGGTGCTTCTACAGCTACTGTACCTCAGGCACTTAATTATGTTAATTTGATTCGTACAAGAGCCAATGCAGATGTGTTGACAAATATTTCGCTTCAAACAATTCTTGACGAACGTGGGCGTGAGCTTGGTTTGGAAGGAGTAAGAAGACAGGATCTTATAAGATACGGTAAATTTACTGGTGGATCTTATTTATGGCCATGGAAAGGAGGGTTAGTAAACGGAACTTCTATTTCTGATAATTATAAGGTATTCCCTGTTCCTATGTCAGCCTTACAGGCAAACCCGAATTTGACTCAAAATACTGGTTACTAATCTAATGTTTGAAAGAAATGAAAAATATTTTTAAAATTATATTTTCATCACTACTATTGGCACTCGTTGTTTCATGTGAAGATGATGATAGAATCATGTTAAATGAAACGTCAGCTGCTACTTTAGCAGTTGATAATAATACTGTTATTCTGGATAATACAACACCTTTAGTTGATGCATTAAAGTTTAATTATACACTTCCAGTATATAATCCATCTGTTGTACCCTCATATTTTATTGAGTTTAGTATAAAAGGAAATAATTTTACGAAAACAGAAGTGTTAAGTGCTCCAAGCGATGTGAAAAGTGTTTCAATAACACATAAGGCATTGAATGATTTACTACTAAACTTAGGCGCAAAGCCAGGTGAAGCAACAAGCATAGATGTTAGATTTAAAAGTATGTTCAATGGACAGACTAATTATTATTCTAATGTTTTAAATCTTACGATTACACCATTCGTAAGTTTGAAGAATCTTTATCTTGTGGGGGGAGCTACTGAATCCGGATGGGAAAATAATGCTCATAATGTACCATTATTTAGAGATCCTGTGAATGTAAATAAGTTCTATTATACTGGATATTTTGCTGCTGATGGCTTCAAAATGCTTGAAAAACTAGGAGAATGGCACCCACAATGGGGGCTTACGGCAGGTAATATAACAGTAAGTAACCTTGATGGTACTAATGAACCGGGAGCATTTACTGTTCCAACTGCAGGATATTATACATTTGTAATCGATATTAATGCAAAAACGTATTCCCTTAATCCTTATAATGTCACGTCAGCTCCTTATACAACTGTTGGTATTATTGGGTCATCAACACCTGGAGGATGGGATAATGATGAGGATATGACAGCTTCGGCTTTGAACCCTCATATCTGGAGAATTGAAAATATTTCATTAACGCCAGGTGAAGCAAAATTCAGAGCTAATAATAATTGGGATGTAAATTGGGGTGGTGATACTCCTTTCTCAGGTACAGCATCAGTAGGTGGAAGTAATATTCCTGTAAATGAAGCTGGAAAATACGATGTATTCTTTAATGATCTAGACGGTAAATACGTATTCATTAAGAAATAAATTTAATCCATATACTCAGAGACTGTTGCCTGAGAGCAGCAGTCTCTTTTATTTTTAAGTTAATAAATAGTCATTATGAAGAAAATTACAGTTGGAGCCCTTTTGCTCTCAATGATGTTTACAGGTGTGAAAGCACAATCTTTAAAATCGCCGGACGGTAAATTTGAAATGAATTTCCAGTTGAAAGACGGAGTTCCTTTCTATAACCTTAAATACAACGGTGCGGTGGTTGTAGAAGATTCAAAATTAGGATTGAGATTATTTAAAGACACAGCCATAAAATTTGCTTCTGAAATTGCCAAACCAGAAGATGCAAAATACGATCTGAACAACGGTTTTGCAAAGGTAGATGAAAAAAGAGACTCCAAAAACGAGACTTGGCAGCCGGTTCTTGGAGAAAAGAAAAATTATATCAATCACTACAATGAATTAGCAGTAACGCTGAATCAGGCTTCTACAGACAGAAGTATTGTTGTGAAATTCAGACTGTTCAATGACGGTCTTGGATTTAGATATGAATTTCCACAACAAAAAAATCTTAATTATTTCGTAATCAGAGAAGAAGATTCTGAAATTGATTTCCCAACCGATATGAAGGCTTGGTGGATGGTAGCAGATTATGACTCTCAGGAATATCAATATCAGGAAACAAAAGTTTCTGAAATTCCGGCAAAATGGGATAAAGCATATGACGCTAATGCCTCTCAGACCTTGGTGAAAAATGCAGTTCAGTCTCCATTAATGCTGAAAAAAGAAGGAAAAACTCCTTTATACATTAACGTTGCGGAAGCCGCAGTATTAGATTATCCAGCTTCACACTTAGAAGTTGATGCTCAGAATTTCAAATTCAAAACGCACTTAACAGCTGACAGACAAGGAGCAAAAGGATACATTCAGACGCCATCTGTTACACCTTGGAGAACAATTATCGTAGCGCCAAAAGCAGAAGAGGTGATGGATTCTAAAATGATCTTCAACCTTAACGAGCCTACGAAATACAAGGATACATCTTACATTCACCCTACAAAATACATGGGAGTTTGGTGGGAAATGATCATCGGAAAATCTCAATGGGCATATTCTACAGCTGAAAACGTTCATTTGGATAAGACAGACTTTACAAAGCTTACTCCAAACGGAAAACATGCGGCGAACAACACTAAAGTAAAAGAATATATCGATTTCGCGGCAGAAAACGGATTCCAGGGATTATTGATCGAAGGATGGAACGTAGGTTGGGAAGACTGGTTCGGTCATTCCAAAGAATATGTTTTTGACTTTATCACACCTTACCCGGATTTTGATATCAAAATGTTGAACGATTATGCTCATTCAAAAGGAATTAAGCTGATCATGCACCACGAAACTTCAGGTTCAGCAACGAACTATGAAAGATGGGCAGATAAAGCTTTCCAGACAATGAATAAATATGGGTATGATGCTGTGAAAACGGGTTATGTAGGAGATATCATCCCAAGAGGGGAGCACCATTATTCTCAATGGACGATCAACCATTACTATAGAATTGCGGAAAAAGCAAACGATTATAAAATCATGGTAAACTCTCACGAATCTGTACGTCCTACAGGAGAAAGCCGTACTTATCCGAACTATATCTCGGCAGAAGCAGCTCGTGGAACAGAATATGAGGCATTCGGAGGAAACAAGCCTGATCACCAGACCGTACTTCCGTTTACAAGATGGATGGGAGGTTCTATGGATTATACACCAGGAATTTTCCAGACAAAGCTAGACTATTATTTCCCTGGAGATCAACGTTTCGTAAAAACGACATTAGCAAAACAGTTAGCGTTATATGTGACGATGTACATGCCACTGCAGATGGCAGCAGACCTTCCTGAGAACTATAAGAAGCACATGGATGCTTTCCAGTTTATCAAAGATGTAGCAGCTGATTGGGATGATACAAAAATCTTATCTGCAGAACCGGGAGATTATGTGATCACAGCCAGAAAAGCAAAAGGTACAGAAAATTGGTTTGTAGGAGGTATTACCGATGAAAACAAACGTGAATACACTGTAGACTTCTCATTCCTGGATAAAGGAAAGAAATATGAAGCAACGATCTATGAAGATGGAAAAGATGCAGATTATATTGACAACCCTCAAAGCTATAATATCTACAAGAAAGAGATTACAAGCAAATCGAAAATTAATTTTAAAATGGTAAGAAGCGGTGGTTTTGCCATCTCTATCAAACCGGTAAAATAAATATTTCTTAAATTTATAATCCTTAAAGGCAAAACCTTTAAGGATTTTTTTATTTATCAATATACTATTGTTCGTGTTAATGGCTAAAATTTTTAATAAACAAAACGTTTTTCTCCTTCTTCTGATTGTAATGGTGCTCATGGGTAAACTCATTCCTTTTGAAAAATCCTATAATCATTATTTTAATCTTTCAGCCTTTATAGATTGGGGAATTGCTGCCATTTTTTTATTGTATGGGCTTAAGCTGAACCTTAAAGAAGTAATAAAAGATATTTCCAACTGGAAACTTCATGTGCTGATTCAATCCGGAACGTTTATTCTTTTTCCTTTGTTGGTGATGATCTTTTATCCTTTGGTGAAAGGAACCGGATATTATGATATATGGCTCTCCATATTTTTTCTGGCTGCTTTGCCTTCTACAGTTTCATCATCTGTAGTGATGGTATCTATTGCCAAAGGAAATGTAACTTCAGCTATTTTTAATGCTTCCATTTCGGGACTGATAGGAATTGTCATGACACCACTTCTTATGAGCTTCTTTTTAACCTCAGAATCAGGATCCGGAGATCATGGCGAAGTATTAAAACAGCTTTTAATGAAAGTTCTATTACCCATAATCTTAGGAATTATATTGAATCCGGTTTTCAAAAAATGGGTAACAAAATATTCAAATATTATTGCGGAATTTGATCGCCTTATTATTTTGCTGATCGTTTATGAGAGCTTTTCAACAGCGTTTATCGAAAATGTTTTTAGTTCGGTACCTCCGGCAATATTTTTAATTCTGGCTTTCAGTGTGGTATTCCTGTTTTTTGTGGTGTACAATATTCTTAAACGGATTTCCGGCAAAATGGGATTCAGTGCTCAGGATACTATTACAGTGACTTTTTGTGGTTCAAAAAAATCATTGGTTCATGGAAGTCTTTTTCTGCTGGTGCTGAATATTCCTGAAGATCAGAAAGTCTTATTCTTACTTCCGGTAATGGTATATCATAGTTTTCAATTGTTTTATGTAAGCTGGCTGGCAAGTAAAATAGCACAAAGAGCACCAAAAATTGAAGCGTAAATTCTCAAAATAAAAAATAACCCAAGCCATTGTTTCTATAGCTTGGGTTACTTTTATTCTTTAGTTGGGAGTGTATTCCGGTTCCGCAACTTCTGTTTGTTTAGGTTGTTCAGGACGTGGTTTGCTTTTTAATTTTTCATTGTACTCCTTTTGGAATTGCCTTACCGTTTTACCGGTACCATCATGTCTCCATCCGGGAGAATAGAAGAGGTATTTTAATCGGTCTTTTAAAGAAAGCCCTGGCTGTCTGAGGTCTTTTCCAATCCTTCTCCATTCATAAAAAAGAGTTGTTGCAGGATCTTTAGATTTCATTTTAGGGTATATTCCGTACTTAACAGGAACTTCCGGGTCTTCTTTTTCAAAAGTTCCAAAAATTTTGTCCCAGATAATCAGCCCCATTCCCATATTGCGATCCAGATATTTGATATTGCATGCGTGATGTACCCGATGATGCGATGGGGTAACAAGAATGTATTCCAGAAATCCCATACTCTTAATGGACTGGGTATGAACAAATGTTCCATAAATCTGAATCGATGAATAGGCTACCATGATATGTAGCGGATGGAACCCCATAAATGCAAGAGGTGAAAAGAACAGATATCGATATAAAGGCTGGAAAACAGGACTTCTGAAGCCGGTACTGATATTAAAATAGTCAGAATTATGATGGGTAATATGTACCGCCCAGAAAACACGGGAATGATGATCTACATAGTGATGTACATAATAGGCTAAGTCCTGGGCAAGAAATACCGCAATCCAATACCATATTCCGACTTCCCAGTCAAAAATACGATGATAATAAAAGAACATCATGACGAACATAGAGAATCCCTTCATGATAATATCCAGGCTATAATTTAAAAGAGCGAAAAGTACATTGGTTGCCACATCTTTGGTTTCATACAGCTTTTCTTTATTGAAGTGGCTGTAAGCCATCTCGATGAAAATGATAGCTGCAAATAAAGGAATGGTCCAGGTATATACAATGTCCGGTCCGTCGCTTTCAAAGATTTTACTAAAATCAAACATTTTTTATGTAAAACTAAATATTTAATAAATTAAAAAGGTAGTTTTTTTGTTTAAAAATTGTTTCAATTAGTTAATTTAATGAAAAATTAATAAAAATTTAAGCTCAGGTCAGAAAATTTCATATAAAGTAACATTGATAAACAGATTTTTAGTTTGTTTTCGATATACTCTAAATAATCCTGTAATATGGATTAATAAAAGAAATTTCCTATAATTATTTTATAATAAGTCTACAAAAAATTCGTAATTTGCTGATAAGTTGTTCATAGTTAAATTGTTGTGTGTTTTAATGTAACTTGCTGGTTTTTAGAATAATGAGCAGTGTTCTTAATGACATTTCATGATGTGCGGCTTATTATTAAATTGAAGATCAAGACTAAGTTATGAGAAAAATATATATGATTTTTGCACTTTCAGCTACTTCGATAGCTTTTTCACAAGCAAAAATAGTAGAAAAAGTGGAGCCCGCTTTCTGGTGGAAAGGAATGAAAAACCCTGAACTTCAGATTCTTGTTTACGGAAAAGGAGTTGCCAATAATGAAATTACTCTTTCGGACGGTATACAGATAAAAGACATTCAAAAGGTAGAAAATCCGAACTATGTTTTTATTACGGTCAATACCAACGAAATCAGCGTTCCGAAATTTCAAATCAATATTAAAAAAGGTAATAAAGCCCTTGGATCTTATACTTATGAGCTGAAACAAAGAAATTCCGGCTCAGCAGATCGTGAGTCATTCACTTCAAAAGATGTGATGTATTTGATCATGCCGGATCGTTTTGCTAATGGTGATGAAAAGAATGATTCCACACCGGATCTTACCGAAAAAGCAGATCGTAATTTACCCAATGGAAGACATGGCGGAGATTTAAAAGGAATCATCAATAACCTTGATTATATTCAAAACCTTGGAGCAACTTCTGTATGGTTAACGCCTGTAAATGAAGATAATGAAAAGGTGTATTCCTACCACGGTTATGCTCAGACAGACCTCTATAAAATAGATTCCCGATACGGCACCAACGAAGATTACAAAACCCTTTCTCAACAATTAAATAAAAGAAACATGAAACTGGTGATGGACTATGTTACCAATCATTGGGGTGTTTCTCACTGGATGATCAAAGATTTACCTACAAAAGACTGGATCCACTGGTTCAAAGAAGGAGAAAACGGCTTCACAAGATCGAATTATAAAACATCAACGCAATTTGATCCCAATGCTTCAGATATTGATAAAAAATTAGCGCTTGACGGATGGTTTGATAAAACAATGCCAGATATCAATCAGAAGAATCCATTGGTTTTAAAATATCTAACCCAAAATGCAATCTGGTGGATCGAATATGCCGAATTGGGAGGCTTCCGTGTGGATACGTACCCTTATAACGACAAAGAGGCAATGGCAAAATGGGCAAAGGCAATTACCGATGAGTATCCTAAATTTAATATCGTAGGAGAAACATGGTTATACACCGCAGGACAGATTTCTGCCTGGCAGAAAAATTCCAAAACAGGAGAAGCAGCAGGATATAATTCAAACCTGCCGTCTGTGATGGATTTCATGCTCTTTGGAGATATGCCTAATGCTTTTAAAGAAAAACAGGATTGGAATAAAGGAATAATAAAGCTTTACGACTCTTTTAGCAGTGATTTCCTTTATCCTGATATCAATAACGTGATGGTTTTCTTTGAAAATCATGATACCGAAAGATGGAATGAAATCTTCAATGCAGATCCCAACGCTTATAAAATGGGGCTGACTTTAATTTCAACCGTTCGGGGAATTCCTCAAATTTATTACGGTTCAGAAATAGGAATGCGTGGAGATAAACAAAAAGGAGGTGATGCAGATATCCGCAGGGATTTTCCCGGAGGCTGGAAATCTGATAAACAAAATGCTTTTAATCCATCCGAACAAACTCCGCAGCAAAAAGAATTTTTCCAATTTACCCAGAAATTATTGAACTGGAGAAAAGGAAAAGACGTAATTCATACCGGAAAAACGAAAAACTTTGTTCCTAAAGACGATGTTTTTACCTATTTCAGATATAATGACAAAGAAAGTGTAATGGTGATCATCAACAATAATATAAAAGATCAAACACTGGATTTAAAATATTTTGAAGAATCTCTGAAAGGATTTACCAAAGGGAAGGAAGTTATTTCAGGAAAAGAATTATCATTACAGAAAAATATAACAATTCCGGCAAAAACTCCGTTTATCATAGAACTTGAAAAATAATATTACCTATGAAAAAAACAATAACTGTTTATACATTCATCCTGTTTCTATTAGGGTTTTCAATAGTTTCAGCACAATCAAGCAAAACATTTGAAAAAGAGAAAACAGAAATCAGCACTATGCTTGACGGCTTCAATGTAGCTGCTGCAAAAGCTGATTATAATACTTACTTCAACTATTTTGCGGATGAATCTACCTTCATCGGAACAGATGCTACTGAAATTTGGAATAAGAAAGAATTCATGATCTGGGCAAAACCACACTTTGACAAAAAGAAAACCTGGAATTTTACTGCTCTTAAAAGAAATATCCATTTCAGTAAAGACGGGAAGCTGGCGTGGTTTGATGAATTATTAGATACTCAGATGAAAATATGCAGAGGTTCAGGTGTTGTAGAAAAAATTAATGGCAGCTGGAAAGTAAAACAATATGTTCTTTCTATGACTGTTCCTAATGATGTTGTAGATAAAGTAGTCGCTGAAAAAACAGCGCTGGAAGATGTTTTGATCCAACAGTTTAAAACAAAATAATATCCTAAAGACAGCAATGGCTAAAAAAATAAAACCGGAACTTTCACTTACTCAGATTATCAATATGAGTATGGGATTCTTAGGAATTCAGATGGCATTTGGATTGCAGAACGGAAATGCAAGCCGTATTCTCGCTAACCTTGGAGCAGATGTTCATGAACTTTCATGGTTCTGGCTGGTGGCACCTATAACAGGACTTATCGTTCAGCCTATCATCGGGCATATGGGAGATAATACATGGAGTCCGTTAGGGAGAAGAAAGCCTTATTTCTTAATTGGTGCCATTCTCTGTGCAATAGGATTAGTTTTGCTTCCTAATGCAGCGTCAGTTACTCATATGTTCGCAGCATCAGCATTATTATTAGCTGTCATTTTTCTGGCAATGATGGATGCTTCCGTGAATGTGGCAATGGAACCTTTCAGAGCTTTGGTAGGAGATATGCTGCCAAAACATCAGGGAACAATAGGTTTCTCAGTACAAACTATTCTGATCGGGATTGGGGCAGTATTAGGATCATACTTACCCGATTGGCTTACCCAGCTTGGAATTTCCAATGTTGCTCCAAAAGGCTTTGTTGCAGATAATGTGATCTATTCTTTTTATATAGGAGCTATTTTACTTCTTATATCCATTCTGTATACAATCATTACAACCAGAGAGTATTCTCCACAGGAGTTTTCAGAATTTGAAGAAGATCATAAAGAAACAGAAGAACCTTCAAGATTTTCAGATATATTCAAGGACTTTGCAAGCATTCCGGCTCAGATGAAAAAGTTGGGAATTGTGCAGTTCTTTTCATGGTTTGCATTATTTACAATGTGGGTTTTCACTACCAGTGCTTTGGCAACGCATCATATGGGGCTTTCTCCGGAAGATACTCATTCAAAGGCATTCAATGACGCTGGAGATTTAACCGGTAAACTCTTTGGAATGTATAACTTATGGGCTATTCCATTTGCTTTTCTACTGACACCAATTGCAAAATGGATCGGTAAAAAACAAACCCATGCTTTAGCATTGTTATGTGGAGGATTAGGATTAATTTCGATGTATTTCATTAAGAGTATTGATCATTTATGGATCTCAATGGTAGGATTAGGATTTGCCTGGGCAAGTATTCTGGCAATGCCTTACGCAATGTTGATTGAAGTTATTCCTCAAAAGAAAATGGGCGTTTACATGGGAATATTCAATTTCTTTATTGTAATTCCACAGATCATTAATGGTTTGTTCGGAGGTCCTATCGTAAGTGGAGTCTTCGGAAAGCAAGCGATGGACTATGTCGTTGTAGGAGGTGTTTGTATGCTTATTGGAGCTGTGGTAACCATGATTTTTGTTAAATCAGAAGACGAAACCCATAAGGAAATAGAAGAAGAAATCAAACAGGTACATTTCTAATTAGATACTGTATAAATACTGTATAAAAATTCAATAGAAGCGGGCTTTAGTCCGCTTTCACTTTTTTCTTCATCAAAAACTTATATATATTATTACTCACCACGAATAATAAAGGAAAAATTCGCGCATTCGTGGCTTCAAATATACATCCGCTTAGGAAGAATAAATGAAGCTGGAAACTTAGAATATATAATAGTTTTCTCAATCTTTATTTTTTTTCTTAACCTACATCAATCTTTTTTCAGTTTCACATCGCTTACATTTGTAATGTAAATAATTGTAAAAATGAAAACGGTATATCATAAAGCAGATTCAAGAGGGCATGCCAATCACGGTTGGTTAAACTCTTACCATACGTTCAGTTTTGCAAATTATCAGAATAGAGACAGGATGAATTTTGGAGTACTGAGAGTTCTGAACGACGATACCGTTTCTCAGGGAATGGGATTCGGGAACCATCCGCACAGAGATATGGAAATTATTTCTATTCCTTTAGAAGGAGATTTGGAACATAAGGACTCAATGGGGACTACTGCTGTGATCAGAAAAGGAGAAATTCAGGCGATGAGTGCCGGAACCGGTATCATACATAGTGAATACAATAAAAATAAAGATGAAGAAGCTAAGTTCTTACAGATATGGATTTTTCCTCGAGAATTGAATCTTGAACCCAGATACGATCAGAAAAATATCAAAGATGGTAAAAAAATAAATGGATTTCAGCAGATTTTATCCCCTAATAAAAATGATGACGGAGTTTGGATTCAACAGGATGTATGGTTTAATCTAGCCAACTTTAAAAAAGGAAATGGTAAAAACTACATGTTGAACAAAAAAGGAAATGGAGTTTACGCATTTGTATTAAAAGGAAGTGCAAAAGTAGGAGACCGGATCCTTAACGAAAGAGACGGATTGGGAATCTGGGATACTCAAAGCTTTAATATCGAAGCTGTGGAAGATGCAGAAATATTATTGATGGAAGTACCAATGGAATTACCATCTTATCTTAAATAAAATTAAATTTGTAGCCTTAAAAATTTTTAAATAAAAAATATCGTCATCAAAGCTAATGACGATTACTAACTAAAAAAACAACATATGAAAATTTTAGCAATAGCAGGAAGTAATTCCGAAGTTTCAATGAACAAGCAGTTGGTTGCTTATGCATCAACATTATTTGATAATGCAGAAGCAGAAGTTATCGATTTGAACCCTTTCGAAATGCCAATCTATAAGCACGAAAGAGAATTGGCGGGTGGAGTTCCTAAGGAAGCATATGATTTTGCAGCAAAAATTGATGATGCAGATGTATTATTGATTTCTTTAGGAGAGCACAATGGAACATACTCTACAGCATTCAAAAATGTGTTCGACTGGGTATCAAGGATTAAAGACAGAACTGTTTGGAATGAAGTACCAATGCTATTGATGTCTACATCTCCAGGAGGTAGAGGTGGAGCAGGAGTTTTAGAAGCTGCCTCCAAGCGCTTCCCTTTCCACGGTGGAAATGTGGTAGAGACTTACTCTCTTCCTTTCTTTAATGATAACTTTGATAAAGCTGCTCAAAAAATTTCTAACGAAGAGAAAGACAGTGAATTAAAGGAAAAAATTAAGAAGATTTCAGCTCTCGAAACAATACTTGAAAAATAGAATTTGAATATTCATTTAAAATTACTATTTTTGCAAAAAGAAAAGAGATGAAAATTCAGACCTCCTATAAACAATATTTTTCTCATAAAGGGAAAATTGTGGGCTCTGAAATTCTGAAATAAAATAACGGCCGATAATCTGAAAAGATTGTCGGCTTTTTTGTTTTCTAAATCGAATATAAAAAGTAAATTGAAATATTAAAAGATAAGAAGATCTAAGACAGTAAGCCATCTGAAATCTGAAATCTAATATCTAAAAATCTAAGCAGACATGAGCAACACTTACAAATCAGCAGGAGTAGACAAAGAAGAAGGATACAAAACGGTTGACAAGATCAAAAAAGCAGTTGGTGAAACCCACAACTCAAACGTATTGAACCATTTGGGGAGTTTTGGTGCTTTCTATGAGATCGGAGGATACAAAAATCCGGTTCTTGTTTCGGGAACAGATGGAGTAGGAACAAAGTTAAAAGTAGCTTTGGATACCAAAAAATATGGCTCTATCGGTGTAGATTGTTTTGCAATGTGTGCCAATGATATTCTTTGTCATGGTGCTAAACCTTTATTTTTCCTTGATTATTTAGCTTGTGGAAAGCTTGATTCTGAGATCGCAGCTGAGATCGTTTTAGGAATGGTAGAAGCTTGTAAGGATAACAACTGTGCATTAATCGGTGGAGAAACTGCTGAAATGCCGGGAATGTACAAGCCTGGAGATTACGATGTTGCTGGATTCTGTGTAGGAATCGTAGAAAAAGATCAGATCATTGACGGGTCCAATATCAAAGCAGGTAATAAAATTATTGCTTTACCAAGCTCAGGATTCCACTCAAACGGATTCTCTTTAGTAAGAAAAGTATTCCCGAACTTCGAAGAAGAGTTTGAAGGAAAACCATTATATGAAACCCTTTTAGTACCTACGAGATTATACTATAAAGATATTCATAGAGTATTAGAAGAAGTAAAAGTAGAAGGAATTGCTCACATTACAGGAGGTGGTCTTTACGAAAACGTTCCAAGGATTATCCCTGAAGGACTTTGTGCTTCTATCGACGGTTCTAAAATCAGAATTCCAAGCATAATGCTTGAATTGGAGAAAAGAGGTGGAGTTGCAAGAGAAGAAATGCATGGAACATTCAATATGGGTGTAGGAATGGTAATCGTTGTAGATGCTGAACATGCTGAAAAAGTATTACACCTTTTAGATGATGCTTACGAAATCGGTGAGATCACGGAAGGAGCAGAGAAAATCAATTTATCACTATAAATAACATAGTAATTTACCAGTGTACCAATTAAAATCATTGTTAGACTGATACATTGTTACATTAAAAATGAATAAATCCATCCGCTACCTGATCTTTACAATAGTACTTCTCGGAGTTGGATATTGGGGATTTTATAGCTGGAAACATAAAACATCTTTAGGAGACCTCATTACCATAGAAGCTACATTCATGCAATATGCCTGCGGAGATGAGAATGATGATGCAAAAGTTAAAAAAGTAAGTGATCCACGATATAACCTTTTATTAGGAAAAGATATCAATCCTGAAACAAAAAATAGTCTTGATCCCTTTGATTTTAAAGATTATTTTTATGATAACCGTAGCGATCAGTACTATATGACCTATAGGTTGAAAGGTCGTTTGGAAATAAATTCAAAATCAGGATGTGACGATTTTACTCCAAGGTTTTATGTAGAGGAGATAGAAAGATTGGATGGAACACATCGGGTAATAATAAAATAAATCAAACAGGAAACTGAAAACCTTGACAAGGTTACCAAATAAATATGAAGAACATTGTAGTGCTTGTATCCGGTTCAGGAACCAATCTGCAGAGAATTATTGATACCATTGAAGCTGGAGAAATCCAGAATGCAAAAGTATCTTTAGTGGTTGCTGACAGAGAATGTTTCGGATTGGAAAGAGCAGCAAATCATAACATAAAAAGCATACTGATTCCAAGAGGAAAGAATTTCAGCAGTGAATTGGCAAAAGTAATTCCACAAGATACAGACCTAATTGTATTGGCAGGATTCCTATCCATTTTAAAACCTGAATTCTGTGAAAATTGGAACGGTAAAATAATCAATATTCATCCGGCATTGCTTCCAAAATTCGGTGGAAAAGGTATGTGGGGAATGAACGTTCATAACGCAGTTATTGAAGCTAAAGAAACAGAGAGTGGAGCAACGGTACATTTTGTAACACCGGGTATTGATGAAGGAGCACCAATTCTTCAGAAATCTTTTGAAGTAACAGCAGAGGATACTCCTGAAACATTAGCCCAGAAAGTTCACCAGATTGAATATGAAATATTTCCTTTAGCCATTAATAAGGTCCTGGGAAATTAATAAATATAACAATGTACCAATTTATCAATAATGATAATTGTCATTCTGAGCATAGCGAAGAATCTCATTGTTACATTAAATAAAAAAATCTAAGTAAAATAAAAAGTAATCCGGAGGTGAAAGAACCGGATACAGTTTGAAATAACTGTGAAAAGTAAAAATTGAAAGTAATGAGTAAAAAGAGAGTTTTAATCAGTGTTTCTGACAAAAGTGGATTAATTGAATTCGCACAGTTTTTGGAAGCTCAGAATTATGAGTTAATCTCCACAGGAGGAACGTTCAAACATTTGAAAGACGCTGGTTTAAATCCTATTCAGATTGATGAGGTAACCAATTTCCCTGAAATGCTGGACGGAAGAGTGAAAACATTACACCCGAAAGTTCACGGTGGATTGTTAGCGGTTCGTAACAACGAAGAGCACATGAAAACCGTTCAGGAACACGGAATTGGTCTGATTGACATGGTGATCGTAAACCTTTATCCTTTCTTTGAAAATGTAAACAAAGACATTTCTTTACATGAGAAAGTAGAGTTTATAGATATCGGTGGACCATCAATGCTTCGTTCTGCAGCGAAAAACTTCGATTCTGTTACCGTAATCACTGATGTAGAAGATTATACAACAGTAAAACTGGAAATGGAACAAAACGGAGATACTTATATTGAGACCCGTAAAAAGCTTGCAGGAAAAGTATTCAACCTTACATCAGCTTATGATGCAGCTATTTCAAGAATGCTTTTAGATGAGGAATATCCTACTTATTTAAATGCATCTTACAAAAAAGTTTCAGATCTGAGATACGGTGAAAACCCTCACCAGACAGCAGCTTACTACGTTTCTACTTTCGAGAACGGAGCAATGAAAGATTTCGAACAGCTTGGAGGTAAAGAACTTTCTTTCAACAATCTTCGTGATATGGATCTTTGCTGGAAAGTAGTGAATGAATTCAAAGATGAAATGGCTTGTTGTGCAGTAAAGCACTCTACACCTTGTGGAGTTGCAATCGGTACATCAGGATTAGAAACATACCAGAAAACTTTCGAATGTGATCCGGTTTCTATCTTTGGCGGAATTGTTGCTATGAACTATAAGATCGATGCCGCTACAGCAGAGGAATTAAACAAAACATTCCTTGAAATTGTAATGGCTCCTGATTTTGACGAAGAAGCTCTTGAAGTTTTAAGAAAAAAGAAAAACCTTAGAATCATCAAAATCGTAAACCCTGTTTCTGATAAGCAGACTTGGGTGAAAGTAGACGGTGGTATCCTGGTTCAGGATAATGACTTACATTTCTCTGATGACATCAAAGTAGTGACTGAAACTCAGCCTACAGAAGAACAGAAGAAAGCATTGCTTTTCTCTCAGAGAGTCGTAAAATATGTGAAATCTAACGCTATTGTTGTTTCCAACGGAATCCAGGCTTTCGGAATCGGAGGCGGACAGGTAAACAGAATCTGGGCTACCCAACAGGCGATTGAAAGAGCAAAAGAAAAATTCACAGGAGATTTAGTATTGGCATCGGATGCATTTTTTCCTTTCCGTGATGTGGTAGATTACTGCGCTCAGGAAGGTATCAAAGCGATCATTCAGCCAGGTGGAAGTGTAAAAGATCAGGACAGCATTGAAGCTGCTAATGAGCACAAAATCCCAATGATGTTTACTGGGGTTAGACACTTTTTCCACTAATTAAAATAGAATTAAAAAATAATTGAGGATTGTATTTTTAGCATCCAAAATTATATATTTGTAGAATAAGACTAGATAATAAATAAAGTATGAGAATATTAATCATAGGTGAAGGCGGTAGAGAATCTGCTCTAGCAGCAAAGCTTCAGAATGACCCGAGAATTTCTAAAATGTTTTTTGCTAACGGGAATGCTACTACCGATGTAATAGGGAAAAATGTTCATTTATCCGAAATCAAAGAACTTAGAGATTTCGCTATTAAAGAAAAGGTTGATCTTACAATCGTTGGACCTGAAGCTCCATTGGTAGCTGGGATCAAAGATGAGTTCAAGAAGCATGATCTGAAGGTTTTCGGACCTACTCAGAAAGTAGCGAGTCTTGAAGGAAGTAAAGCTTTTTCTAAGAAATTTATGCAGACCTATGATATCAAAACAGCTAAAGCTGTAGTGTTTGATTCATACAACGAAGCTAAAGAATATATCCAGACACAGCAATATCCTCTTGTTATCAAAGCAAGTGGTCTGGCAGGTGGAAAAGGAGTTGTTATTTGTGAC
The DNA here is from genome assembly GCF_001684975.1 of Chryseobacterium artocarpi. Lineage (GTDB taxonomy): Bacteria > Bacteroidota > Bacteroidia > Flavobacteriales > Weeksellaceae > Chryseobacterium > Chryseobacterium artocarpi. Next base: position 531,740 of record NZ_MAYH01000012.1, read on the forward strand.
AACCTTGAGGAAGCTGAAGCTACAATCCACGACTTCATGATCAGAAGAATCTATGGAGACGCAGGAATCCGTTTAGTAATCGAGGAATATTTACAAGGATTTGAAGCATCTATCATCGCTTTTTCAAACGGTGAAAAACTATTCCCTTGTATCGCTGCAAAAGATTATAAGAAAGCTGGAAATGGTGATTCAGGACCAAATACAGGAGGTATGGGTTCGGTGGCACCAAGCCCGGAATTCACTCAGGAACATTATGCTGATTTTGAACAAAATATTTTAGAGCCTACTATTAAAGGTCTTAAAGCAGAAGGTTTCAGTTTCAAAGGAATCATTTTCTTCGGATTAATGGTAACTAAGAATGGAGCTTATCTTCTTGAGTACAACATGAGATTCGGAGATCCTGAAACTCAGGTATTGATGGCTCTTATGGAAAACAATCTTCTTGATGTGATCCAGGACTGTATGGAAGGAAAAGATATTGAGCTTAAGTTTAAAGACGAAAAAGCAGTTTGTCTTGTAATGTGTTCAGGAGGGTATCCAAGAAACATCGAAACAGGTTTCGAAATCACAGGAGAAGACAAAGTAAAACACAGTAAACTGTTATATGCAGGCGCTATCAGAAAAGGAGACAAAGTAGTTTCCAATGGTGGTAGAGTATTGAATATCGTAGCTACAGGAGCTACTTTCGATGATGCTCGCAAGAAAGTTTACGAAGACGCAAGTCATGTACATTTCGATTACGGCTTCTTTAGAGAAGACATCGGAAAGTTTTAATAAATCACGAAAAAAGATTTGGAGCCATTCCAAGTCTTTTTTTGTAAAACAGTTAATATTAGAAATAAGAGTTCAGATGCTAGATTCCAAACTTCAGACCCAAAATCTGAAATTTAATGTCTGAAATCTGACATCTTTCAAACAAATCAATTATCAAAAATGAACAACGGTATTATTATTTTAGATTTCGGCTCCCAGTACAACCAGCTTATCGGAAGAAGAATCCGTGAGATGGGTGTGTACTCTGAAATCTTACCTTTCAATACACCTTTACAAGATATTATAGCAAAACAACCAAAAGGAATCATTCTTTCAGGAGGACCAAGCTCTGTGAATGCAGAAAATGCTCACCTCGTTGAAAAAGAATTATATGAGCAGGGAGTTCCTGTGTTGGGAATTTGCTATGGAATGCAGATGACCGCTCACCTTTTAGGAGGAAAAGTAAACAAAGGAGAAAAAGGAGAGTACGGAAAAGCTAATCTTGAGATCGTTAAAGAAAGCTCTTTATTAAAAGGAGTGACTCAAAACTCTGTAGTTTGGATGAGCCACTTTGACGAAGTAGGAGAACTGCCTGAAGGTTTTGAATTAAATGCAAAATCAGGAGTAATTGCTTCTATTTCAAATGAAGACAAAAAAATCTTCTGTGTACAGTTTCACCCGGAAGTTTCTCATACTGAAGAAGGAGCTAAAATGCTTGAAAACTTCGTATTCGGAATCTGTAACTCGGAGAAAAACTGGAAGCTGACAAACTATATTGAAAAAACAGTTGAAGAAATTCGTGAGAAAGTAGGAGACAACAAAGTAATCCTTGGTCTTTCAGGAGGTGTTGACTCATCTGTAGCAGCTGTTTTGATTCATAAAGCAATCGGTGATCAGTTAACTTGTATCTTCGTAGATACTGGATTATTGAGAAAGGATGAAGGGAAAAAAGTAATGGATCAGTATGGAGAGCACTTCCATATGAACATTAAAATGGTAGATGCTAAAGAAAGATTCCTTTCAAAATTAGCTGGAGTAGACGATCCGGAAGCTAAAAGAAAAATTATTGGAAACGAATTTATCCACGTATTTGATGAAGAGTCTCACAAAATTGAAGGTGCTAAATTCTTAGCTCAGGGTACAATTTATCCAGATGTTATCGAAAGCCAGTCTGTAAACGGACCATCTGCAGTGATCAAGTCTCACCACAACGTTGGAGGGCTTCCTGAAGATATGGAATTCGAATTATTAGAGCCATTAAGAGAGCTTTTCAAAGACGAAGTAAGAAGAGTAGGAGAAGAACTAGGAATTCCTCACCACTTGGTATACAGACACCCTTTCCCAGGACCTGGATTAGGAATCAGAGTATTGGGAGCTGTAGATGCTGAAAAAGTAAGAATCCTTCAGGAAGCTGACGATATCTTCATCGAAGAACTGTACAAAAATGATCTTTATGAAAAAGTATCTCAGGCATTCGTAGTATTACTTCCTGTAAAATCTGTAGGAGTAATGGGAGACGAAAGAACTTACGAATACACAGCAGTAGTTCGTTCAGCTAATACAATCGATTTCATGACAGCAACATGGAGCAGACTTCCTTACGAGTTCCTTGATACTGTTTCAAGCAGAATCATCAACGAAGTAAGAGGAATCAACAGAGTAGCTTACGATATTTCAAGCAAACCACCTGCAACAATTGAGTGGGAATAATTTCAACTTGAATTTTTAAATATAAATCCTACCCATTTTGGGTGGGATTTTTTATGGAAATATAAAGTCTGAGAAAATTTTAGAATAATCTTCACTGAAAAAGAATATCCTGCTTATACCGTCGTATCTTGTAGTGACAAATTTAATATTTTCATGAGATTGTTCTTTTATTTTACAAAAATCATCGTGAATTTGTTGGGTTAATTTTTTAATATCCTCCTTTTTAGCTATTGCATTTCGGAATCTATACAGGCTAATTAAATCATCAATTAACAATGGACGACCAGTAAACGAAATTGTAAAACTGTTCATTTTAATATCGTACTCTTTAATTTTCTGATAAATTAAGTTCTCCATATTTAATATTCTGTTTTAAGTATGGTTATTTATTAGTTACAAAATTTTCACTAAATTTAAGTAAAATTACATCAGATGCAAATAGAAACAAGACCACTGACTGTTCAGGATTATGATGAGTTGGCACAAACAATGAAGAGAGCTTATCCTCAAATGTCAGAATCAATATGGTCAAAAAAAAGTATTGAAAAATTAACAAGAATATTTCCTAACGGACAGATCTGCATTACGGTAGACGGAAAATTAGCGGCGGTAGCACTTTCCATTATTGTTAATTATGAAGAATTTGGAGATGATCATACTTACAGTGATATTACAGGAAATTATACCTTCAATACCCATTCATCTACAGGTAATGTTTTATACGGAATAGAAGTCTTTGTAGACCCTGAATTTCGTGAATTACGCCTTGGAAGAAGACTTTATGATGCAAGGAAAGAACTTTGTGAGCAGCTAAACTTAAAGTCTATTGTCCTTGGAGGAAGAATCCCGAATTATCACAAATACAGTCATGAGTTTTCTCCCAGAGAATATATAAGAAAAGTAAGAGATAAAGAAATTTATGACCCTGTTTTGTCATTTCAGCTTTCCAATAACTTTCTTCCAATCAGAGTATTGAGAAAGTATCTTCCCGAAGACGAAGCATCCAGAGAAAATGCCGTTCTTTTACAATGGAACAACATCTATTATAGCAAACGCCCTAATACGATGCAGGATAGTATTATCCGTCTGGGACTGGTGCAGTGGCAGATGAGGCATTTTAGAGATATAGACGCCTTTTATGAGCAGGTAGAATTTTTTGTGAATGTAATGGGAGATTACAAGTCAGATTTTGTATTGTTCCCTGAGCTTTTCAACACACCTTTGCTGGCTCCCTTCAATAGCCTTTCAGAGAGAGACAGTATGATAGAGCTTGCTAAACTTACTGAAGATATTAAAAAGAAAATTTCTGAGCTTGCGATCAGTTATAATGTCAACATCATTTCCGGAAGTATGCCTGTCTTTGACCATGATACGAATGATTTGTACAATGTCAGCTACCTTCTTCACCGAGACGGACGTATGGATGAATACAGAAAAATCCATATTACGCCAAACGAAAAACGTTATTACGGAATGAAAGGAGGTAATGAAATAAAAGTTTTCGATACAGATTGTGGTAAAATCGGACTCGTTATATGCTACGACGTTGAATTCCCGGAATTACCAAGGATTTTGGCAGACCAAGGCATGAAAATCCTGTTTGTTCCTTATCTTACCGATACTCAGAATGCTTATATGAGAGTACGCCACTGTGCCGCAGCAAGAGCCATAGAAAATGAATGTTATGTGGCAATTGCAGGCTGTGTGGGGAATCTTCCAAAGGTAAATAATATGGATATTCAGTTTGGGCAGGCTGCCGTATTCACCCCTTCAGATTTTGCTTTTCCATCCAATGCAGTGAAAGGAGAAGCGACTCCTAATACGGAAATGACTTTGATTGTAGATGTAGACTTGAATTTGCTGAAAGATCTCCATCATAACGGCTCCGTTCAGGTAATGAAAGACCGTCGTAAAGACCTTTATGAAACCTATCTTAAATAACAAAACAGAATGCGAAAGCATTCTGTTTTTATTTTACCTAAAATCTAATGAGTATCTTATAAATACTGTGGGCAAACTACCGCAGGACAAATCATTCCCGGACATTTTGGAAGTCCGTCAGTAGGGCAGCACTGACGTGAGCATTTACCATCACCGATGATAATTCCGCTTCCTGAAACGTTTTTTAATTGCTCTCTTGAAAGTTTGCTGTTACGTAAATTTTTCATGTTGTAATACTTTTATTGGTTTGTTTTAATGTTTGTACTTTGTAAATATAGAAAATATTATTATACGTAACATTGTTTTTTCATTATGCTTGAAAATAATAGGTTAAAACATTGATTATGTGGTGATATTTTTAATCTCTGTATGGTGATTTTGTGTTTGATTTTTTATAAAACAAGCTAAATTCAAGGTGGAATTTTTCACTAAAAACAAATGTATAGTTAGTGATTTAAAGGTGAAATAAATAAAAACTATAAAAATAATTCTGTATTTTATTTCTTTTTTAGAAAATTCTATGGCGAGATAAAAAGTGATAGTAGGTCTAAAAGTAACTTCCAATCTCTAGCTTCCGACTTCTATCCCCGTATCCCTAAATTTCTGACTTCAAATTTAGACGAAAATAGCATTAGGAACAGTTTTTGGAGTAAATTGCATCTATCTATTGATACACTATGTTTGATAAGCAACAAAGAAAACTGAAAAGATCCGCAAGACTGATTTCCGTATTAAGCAAATATGGCTTTAAAGACCTTTTAGCAAGGATGAATGGAGGAAATAAGCAGGAAGAAACCTCTGTCAATTCGGATGAAATTATTTCAAAAGGAACAGTTTATGAAAGAATAAGGCTTGCTTTGGAAGAGCTTGGACCTACTTTTGTGAAATTGGGACAAACATTCAGTAACAGGGAAGATCTTTTACCACCGGAACTTATTCAGGAGTTGCAAAAATTGCAGGATAAAGTAGAAACGGTAGACATGGATGTACATGAGGCACTGGAAAGCGAATTCAATATTTCTGTGAAAGATCACTTTATTGAAATTCAAAAAGAACCTTTAGCTACCGCTTCTATTGCTCAGGTGTACAGAGCGGTTTTGCTGGATGGAAGTCCGGTTATTTTAAAGCTAAGAAAACCTGATGTTCAATCTGTCATTGAAGATGATCTATTGCTAATAAAAGACATTGAAAAATTAATATCAGCTTATTCAGAAATAGGAGAAAAACTTAATCTGAAGCAGGCGATTTCTACATTTGAAAGATCATTGCTGGAAGAAGTTTCTCTTACCAATGAAAGAAATAATATTCAACAATTCCGTTTAAACTTTAAAAATAATAAAGAAACCTATGTTCCTAAAGTATATGAAGAATTTTCCAACAATAATATTCTTTGTATGGAATTCATTGATGGGATCAAGGTAACCGATAAATCTGTTCTTCTGGCAAACGATATTGATCCCGTAAAGGTTTCTGAAGCTGGATTAAGACTTTTTGTATCCCAAATTTTAGATTATGGATTTTTCCATGCCGATCCGCATGCCGGAAATATTTTAGTGAAAAAAGATGGGAGAATTGTTTTCATTGATTTTGGTGCTGTAGGGAAAATTCAACCGAATGATAAAGAGATTCTTGAAAATCTTATTGTAAGCTTCGTGGCAAAAAATCCACATAAAATTGTTCGCTATCTTAAAAAAATGGCAATAAGCTATGAGATTCCTGATGAGAGAAGATTTGAAAATGATGTGGAAGATATTCTGAATTTTGTACATAGTTCTTCATTACAGGATATTAATGTTCAGGTTATTATCAATAAAATGAAAGATATTTTAAAGGATAACAGACTTTATATGCCAGACTATTTTTATCTTTTATTCAAAGGGATCAGTCTGATAGAAGGAGTGGGAAGAAACATTAATCCTGATCTTGATATTGTAAAAAGTCTCCATCCTTACACAAAGAAAATTTTCACCAAAAAAATCAGCCCAAAAAATATTTTAAAAACGGGAATGGATCGTATGATGAATTTTACAGATAATGTAGATGAAATTCCTAAAGAACTTCGATCTGTTCTTCAAAAGCTTGATGAAAATAAGTTCACCGTTTCCAGTGAAATTAAAAATATAGAAAAGACCAATCAGCTGATAAAATCCAGTGTTATCAATCTGATTTTGGCAATGATTCTGGGAGCTAATATTGTTGCAACTGCTATCGTTTTTGTTTCTGAATCAGGACCGAGAATAGGAGAGTTGTCACTGGTAGCTGTTTTGGGATTTGTATTTTCAATAATTTTAATAATAATACTTCTGTTGAGAGTGGCAAGAAAATAATAAATTTGCGGTTGTGAAATTCCTGTTTTTACACCTAATATCACGCATCCCGAACCTCGCATCTCATACCCTTAAAAAATTAAACAATGAAAAAACTAATAATAACCATAGTTACTCTTTGTTGCTCTTTTTGTATGGCACAGGAGAAAATCGAAGAAAAACTTGAGGGAGACTTTGATGGAAACGGAACTAAAGAATATATTTACGTTAAAGTAGCCGATTGCACAGATGAATGTGACGGAACATGTGAAACTACCATTTATTTCAGTGATAAAAATATAAAGCCGTTTGTTATTTCACCCGCTAAAGGAGGTGCTTTGTATAATCTTGGGGATCTTAATAATGATGGTAAGGATGATGTCGGTTTTTATCCCAATTGGTGTACGAGCTGCTGGCATCCTTTTTATGTTTATACTTTAAGTAAAACAGGGTGGAAACCTATGGTTGATCCTATTTCAACGCATTGTAATCAATGGGAAGAAGATAAATTTCCGATCAAAAAAGATCCTAAAAAGAAAGGGAATGTCATTATTACAACAAGTGAATGGAAAGATGATGACATTCGGGTAACGAGTAAAAGTGTAAAAGTTAATTAATTGTTTAAGGTTCAATATTTACAGGTTAAGTTGTTTTACTAAGGTTTCGTATCTTTATTCTGCTTGCTGAATATCTCTTTTTTACCATTGTAAAAACCTGATTTCAGTTTCTACATATTAATACTTATCTTTGCAAAATGGAAAAACTCACTTTTGCAGATTTTGACCTGCCGGTTAAAATTCTTGATGTTTTAGCGGATTTAGAATTATTTGAACCTACACCTATTCAGGAGAAGAGTTTAAAGCCTATTCTTTCCGGAAGAGACGTAATGGGAATTGCACAGACCGGAACAGGAAAAACGCTGGCTTATCTTTTACCCGTTCTGAAAACATGGAAATACAGTAAAACAGGAAATCCTACTGTTTTGGTACTTGTTCCTACAAGAGAATTAGTAGTACAGGTAACGGAAATCCTTGAAAAACTGACAGAAAACATTACAGCAAGAGTAATCGGAATATATGGTGGAAAAAACATCAATACTCAGAAACTTTTATTCAACAATGGTTGTGATATTCTGGTAGGGACGCCAGGTAGAGTGATGGACCTTTCCATAGATAATGCTATTTCCCTTAAGGAAGTACAAAAGCTGATCATTGATGAGTTTGATGAAATGCTTAACCTTGGTTTCAGACCACAATTGACTCACATTTTTGAAATGATGAAAGAGAAGAGACAAAACATTCTTTTCTCTGCAACAATGACAGAAGCTGTGGACGGAATGTTGGATGAGTATTTTGCAAGCCCGGTAGAAATTTCATTAGCAAAATCAGGAACACCACTTGAGAAAATTGAACAGACTGCATATAAAGTTGAAAACTTCAATACAAAGATCAATTTACTTGAAGACTTGTTGAAGAAAGATACAGATATGTCTAAAGTGTTGATTTTTAATAATAATAAAAAACACGCAGATCTTTTATTTACCAAAATTGATGAGCTTTTCCCAGAACAATTTGATGTGATTCACTCAAACAAGTCTCAGAACTACAGGCTTAAAGCGATGAAAAGCTTTGAAAATGAAGAAATCAGAGGTTTGATCACAACAGATGTAATGGCAAGAGGTCTGGATATTTCTAATATTACTCACGTTATCAACTTTGAAACACCAGATATTCCGGAACAATATATCCACAGAATCGGTAGAACCGGTAGAGCAGATAAAGAAGGGAAGGCGATAACTTTTGTAACCAAGAAAGAAGAACCTTTAATTCTTGATATTGAGCTATTGATGGATAAAGAATTAAAGTTTATTGATTTCCCTGAAGGAGTAAAAATAAACCCTAATAAAATTGCTTCCGAGAAAGATGAGGTAGTGATGAAAAACCCGGCACAGGTAAAACTGAATGAGGGTGGAGGAGCTTTCCATGAGAAAAAGGCTAAAAATACAAAAGAAAACTGGGGTGGTCCATCGAAAAGAAAGGCACCTAAGAAATTTGGAGCCAACAGAGCACAACAAAAAGCAATCTCTAAATCGAAGAGAAAAAAATAATAAAAAAACGATTCCAGATACTGGAATCGTTTTTCTTTATCAATTGATGAATATATTTCTTATTTCATATAAGGAGTCATCACCTTCGTCCATATTTGGTAACCTTCCGGTTTAAAGTGAAGCATATCTTCCACAAAAATATCCTTTCTTACATTTCCGTTAGCATCCTGCATTGCTTTCGTAACATCAATGAATTCAGCATTTGGTTCTTTTTCCATGAAAGCAGCGATCTTTTTGTTGGCTTCTTTCATTTGAGGCCAGATCACCTCTCTGCTTGGAGAATATTTGATAGAAATATAATCTACTTCTATATTTGGAAATCTTTCACGGATCTTTTTATAAAAGCTTTTGAATCTGTTAACCACTACTTTTGCTTTCAGTTTGTGATTATCTGCAAAATCATTTTCCCCACAATAAATAATGATTTGTTTAGGCTGATAAGGTAATAATAGATCATCCGCAAAATCGTTAAGGTCTGTAAGTCTTGATCCTCCAAAACCTCTGTTGATGATGGTTTTAGTTGGGAAATAGTCTGCTACATCCGTCCATTTGGTAAATGATGAACTTCCTAAGAACAGAATAGCATCTTTAGGCGGCGGGTTTTGTTGATCTTCCTTTTTGAAGTTTTGAATGTCCTGCCAGAACATCGGTTTTTTTTCCTGAGAAAAGGCAATGGTAAAACACAGCAATAGAAATGCTGATAGAATCTTCTTCATTATTTTCAGATTTAAATTTGAGATAAAAGTAATAAAAAACTCCCGATCAGCGGGAGTTTTAGATTTTATCTTTTATAAGTAACATAAGTAACATCCGGAATCTTATCTCCGTCCTTATCATAGCTTCCAAAAAGTTCAGCTACTCTAAGGTCTTTACTTGTTAAAATATCAATTCTGTAGTTTTGAGGATCTTCATCAGCAACTTTAAATCCTAGGATTTTGGTTTCCTGGTCGTAAGTGTATGATCCTGTAGTCTTTTGAGAAACTTGGCAATCCATACCGGTTCCTATATAAGCTGTATAGCTCATTGTAAAGTCTGTTTTGAAGAAAAGTGTGTTTTTGGCTTCACATCCCGTGATAATTTCAGTATCAAGCACTGTTTTATTGTCTTTTCCTGAGATTACTTCCCTTTTTACTAGCTTCCAATCTCCCTTCATCATATCCATTTCATAGGCTTGAAGGTCATCATCTTTACAAGAAGTAAGTGCCAGGGCAGAAAAGGCAAATAAAAGTAGCTGTTTTTTCATTTTCACAAATTTTAAGAATATGCTAAAATATAAATAAATTTGAAATATATGTAATGAAATCATGAAATTTTAAACAAATGTTTGTGAATAAAATGATTTGATAGTAAAGAATTGAGAAATGATTAGAGTTGAAAATGATTTTGACAGAGTTATTCCATATACACTCTTACTTCCACTCATAATCAAAAAAAGCGGACCTCAGCCCGCTTTACATATTTTTATAAAAATAATTCAATCCTAAAGTAGTTGCTTTTATAGACATTCAACTTTAAGCATTGAATTTTAATAGCTCATCTCCACAATCTTCGATGCATCCTGAGGAGTCAGTTTTCTGTATTCACCAAGTCCCATCCAGTTTCTGTCAGTAAAGGCTTTTTCTACTCTTTCAGCAGTTCCTTTATAGTCTTCCGTATATTCGGAAAGTTTGGTTTTGATGTGAAGGCTATGGAAGAATTCTTCCAGTTTTTTGATTCCAAGTTCTGCTTTTTCTTCTAAAGTACCATCTTTGATTCCCCAAACTCTTTCAGCGTATTGAGCTAATTTTCCTTTTTTATCTTCAAAGTTATAACGATAGTGAGAAGGAGCAATAATAGCTAATGTTCTTGCATGATCAATACCGAAATAAGCAGTCAGTTCATGACCCATTGCATGTACAGCCCAGTCAGTAATTACACCTTTCTGGATCAGCCCATTTAATGCCATTGTGCAGCACCACATAAAGTTTCCGGCAGCATCATAGTTGAAATCATCAGCCAATACTTTTGGAGCCGTTTCCTGAAGACTGATTAAGATACTTTCAGCAATTCTTTCCTGAAGATCAGCAGAAGAAGGAGCCGTCATATATTGTTCCAAAACGTGAGTATAAGCATCGGTAAGCCCGTTCACAATCTGGTTTTTAGGAATAGATCTGATCACTTCAGGGTCTAATACAGAAAATTGTGGGAAAAGCCCGGGACCTCCTGAAGATAGTTTTTCATTGGTTTCTCTTCTCGAAATTACATATCCTGAATTCATTTCAGAACCCGTTGCAGGAAGCGTTAAAATACTTCCGAAAGGCATTCCTTCACCTTCAAAAGTTCTTACCTGTTTTCTTAAGATATCCCAAGGTTCTCCATCATAATTTGCCGCAGCAGAGATGAATTTAGTTCCGTCAATTACAGAACCTCCACCTACAGCAAGAAGGTAAGTGATTCCGTTTTCTTTGATAAAACTCACTGCTTTGATCAATACCTCGTACTCAGGATTGGCTGGAACACCGCCAAACTCATACAGCTCATGATCTTTCAAAGCTTCTTTTACCTGGTCATAAACACCATTATTTTTGATACTTCCACCACCATAGATCATTAATATTTTAGCATCCTTAGGAATTTCATTGGAGATTTTAGCGATTTCGCCTTTTCCAAAAAGTATTTTAGTTGGATTTTTAAACTCGAAATTAAGCATTGTTCTAAATTTATTTGAATCAAATTTACGGAATGAAAAGGGAATATTGAGTTAATGAAATTTTAAAATTACTATTATTAAATTTAATGAAAGCTATCATGTAATAGTTACCATAAAAATTAAAGAACTTTTAAACTTCCACAAGTTTGTTATCTCGGTTTTAGACTAAATATTCTCAGCAAGATAAGCTTTAGCTCTTTTGATGAAATCTTCTTTATCCTTTTTAATTTCCTCCAGCAGTTTTTTCCTTTCATCAGGAATCATAAGGTATTTATCTCCCCATAGATTAATTTCAACAATCACAGGAATCAGATCAATACCTTTCTGAGTCAGGAAATACAATATTTTCAACTTATTATCCGGATGATCCTTCTTACCGATGATTTCATTATCCATTAAATTCTGAAGCTTTGTAGCAAGAATATTAGTCGCTATTTTTTCTCCTCCTTTCAGAAAATCTCCATAGGTGCATTCTTTTTTAAGCATTAGGTCACGGATGATAAGCAACGACCATTTATCACCCCATATTTCCAGTGAACAGCTGATAGGACAGTCTGATCTTTTTTTACTCATTGTTTTAATTTAAAAATATTACTTGCAAAATAAAAGTGTTTGTTTTAATTTTGCTTTTGTTTTGCAAGTAAATTTAATCATAAATAATTAATAAATCAAATGGAAAACTATGACATTGCCGTAATTGGCTCGGGACCCGGAGGATATGTTGCCGCTATAAGAAGTGCACAGTTAGGTTACAAAACAGTAATCATTGAAAAATATGAAACATTGGGAGGAACTTGTACCAACGTGGGTTGTATCCCAACAAAAGCTTTACTGGACAGTACACATCATTATGCCGAAGCTCATCATAAATTTAATGAACATGGAATACAGATAGATAAGATTGAACTCAATTTTTCTCAGATGTACAAAAGAAAATCTGAAGTTGTTGCTAAGAATACCAGTGGTCTCGATTTTTTAATGAATAAAAATAAAATTACCCGTTTAAGAGGTACGGGAAGTTTTATTAATAATAGAACCATTAAAGTAGTTAATGAAATAGAATCCAAAGAAATTTCTGCTAAAAATTATATCATTGCAACGGGTTCAAAGCCATCTACCATTCCTGGAGTGGAAATTGATAAAAAAAGAATCATTACTTCTACAGAAGCTTTATCTCTGGAAGAAAAACCGAAATCTATGATTATCATCGGTGGCGGAGTAATAGGTGTTGAAATGGCGTCTATTTTTAATAGAATCGGAACTCAGGTTATCATTCTTGAATATGCAGATCATCTGATTGCAGCGATGGATCATGAGTTAGGAAAGAATCTTCAGAAAATTCTTAAAAAAGAAGGAGTTGATATCCGTTTAGGACAATCAGTTTATAAAACAGAAAGCTCAGATTCTGCAGCTAAAGTATTTTTTAAAGATAAAAACGGAGCAGAAAATGAACTGGAAGCCGATTATATTTTGGTAGCTGTCGGAAGAAGTCCCTACATAAAAGGACTGGGATTAGAAAATACAGATGTACAACTTGATAATCGTGGGTTTATTAAAGTAGATGAAAGTAACCGGACCGCAGTTCCTACTATTTATGCTATTGGTGATGTAATAGGTGGGGCAATGCTTGCTCATAAGGCGGAAGAAGAAGGTGTGCTGGTTGCTGAAACTATCAATGGACAGAAACATCATATTCATTATGATCGTATTCCGTCTGTTGTATACACCTGGCCGGAAGTAGCATCTGTGGGGTATACTGAAGAATATCTTAAAAAGAATGCTATTGCTTATAATGTTGGAAAATTCCCCTTTTCAGCCAGTGCAAGGGCAAGAGCTTCTATGGATACAGACGGATTTGCAAAAGTTTTGGTTGATCCAAAATATGGAGAAGTTCTTGGTGTACACATTATTGGAGCAAGGGCTGCTGATCTGATTGCACAAGGAGTAATTGCGCAGGAGTATGAAGTGACTGCGGAAGATATGTTTAGGATTTCTTATGCACATCCAACGTATTCAGAAACATTGAAAGAAGCCTATCTTATAGCGTCAGGGCAAGGAGCAATTAACATTTGATAGAGAGACTGTAGAAAGTAGAATGCAAGACATATCTGATTTCTACAAAAAGCACTTTTAAATGCCACGAATGCACGAATGATATTATTTTATTCGTACATTCCTGGCAAAAAATAATATATATTCTAATAAAATTTTATCGTCGTGTATATTTCAAATATTATAAAGTAGTACAATCCTCACTTTTTGAATAAATACCATTACTCTTAGCTTCCAGTTTTCCTGTCTTTCTATTAATCTTAATTAAAAAAGACTCCTTAGTTACAGGACAACCTTTAGATTGCAAAACATACATGGAAATAGAATGGTCTTCAATTTTATAAGAACCTGTAAAACGATTTTGAGTATCTATGGAGTATCCGTAAGTCTTAGCTAGTAAAATAGCTTCAGGAAGGTTATCAACCGTTCCGATAAAATTCCTCAGTTGCTGCTCATTGGAAAAATAAACGCTTCTTCCGCCTTTACAAGCAAGAATATAAGAAAAACAGCTGTCACCAACGCATTTTTGAAAGAACCCTTTTTCAGGAAACGGCTCATTGATGGTCATAAACAGAGGAGCCTGACTTTCGTAGATAATTGCTTTGTCGGGATCAGGATCATTCGTGAGTACTCTCCAATATTCATATTCTTTACCTGGAATAACGAATGGATACAGATATTCCGTAGTATCCAGAATATCCGGAATTTTTTTGTAATCATCCGGCACTTTGATCTGCGAAAAAAACAGACTGGAAATGATCAGAGAAAATGCGGTGATTATTTTCATAAAGAAAGTGCTTTCCGCCAAATTTACGAAAATTTACGATGATTTTTTATGAGGTAAATGTCTATGAAAACTTCATAAGATAACCCGTGGAAATATTTCCATTAATAATCTTCTTCAGTCTTGATTCTATTAATTTTCTTGTCAAAGATTTTAAATGATCAATATATAAAATTCCCTGTGTGTGATCGTATTCATGCTGAATAATCCTCGCCGTTAAACCTGTAAATGTTTTTGTTTGTTTTATAAAATCTGTGTTGAAGTATTCAATTGTTATCTCCCAAGGTCTTTTTACTTTCTGTGACAAACCAGGAATGCTTAAACAGCCTTCATAATCTTCCCATGTTTCCTCAGAAGCATTAATAATTTTTGCATTGATAAAGGTTTCCTTAATTCCTTTGTCATTTTTTTCAAAGTAGAGAATCTGATCTTCAATACTAAAGTTTTTGTAAGTGACTTCACTATCAACCACAAAAAGCTGCAAAGGTTTTCCAATTTGGGAAGAAGAAAGCCCACAGCCATTAGAATTTTCCATTGTTTCCCACATATCCTCTATGAGTTTCTGGATTTCAGGGCTGTTTTGATGTACTTCGATGCATTTCTGTTTCAAAATACGATTTCCGTATGCTATAATGGGTAAGTTCATTGAAATATTTTCTGCAAAGTTCAGCAGAAGAGGAAAGATATACAATGAACTTATGTTAATTAATATGTCTACGGATTCTGCTTAATGCTTGCGGAGTAATTCCAATATAAGAGGCGATATATTTTAGAGGAACACGCTGTAAAAGCTCAGGCTGTTCGGAGAACAATTTAAGGTATCTTTCTTTGGCAGTAAGTTTAAGCAATGAAAGTTCTCTTTTGCTTTTCGCTAAAAATAGTTTTTCTGATGCAAAACGTCCCAGATGATTTCCCACATTTGTCTGATTGTAAATTTTCTGCAGATTATCATAAGAAATTTGCCATACAATAGTTTCTGTGAGCGCCTGCATTTCGTATTCAGACGGTGTTTGGGTTAAAAAAGAATCATAAGCGCAGGTAAATTCCTTTTCGAAACTAAAGTTGAAAGTATATCCATACTCATCATCAGGAATATAAAATCTTATCAACCCGGATTCTATGAACGAAAGATAGTTTTCCGTATCGCCCTGTTGAGTAATGATCTCGTTTTTCGAATATGTTTTTCGATGGAAATATCCTGCGATGAATTCCCATTCCGATTCCTGAAGTTTGACAATTTGCTCGTAATATTCTCTGATATAGCCCATAGAAGGAAATTTGAATAATTCTTAATACAACTTCAGACCCTGATATGTTTATATTTAAGAATCCATTGAAAGATCAAAGTTACGAAATGTTTTATTGAAGATAAACCAAGTCAAAAAAGGAGAAAATTATCTTTCATTTTTTTGTCATTTGTCAATCAAACTAATTCCAAAATCACTTACATTTGTTACTATGAGACACGACCAACGCACAGAAAAATTCAGGCAGATCGTGGAGAATAAATTCCAGATCTACAATTCATTATTTATGAGCCTGCCTTATGATAAAATGACCAATATCGGGATGTTACTCCCTTTCTTGTATGAAGAAAGCAGAACCGGCTATGAAGCAGGAAAAACACCCGAGGAAATTATTGAAGAATTTTTTAAAAACCATACAGATCTTCACAATGAAGAGCAGAAGCTTGAATTGCTTTTTAAGATCATCCAGTATATAGAAAGACAAGTTGTATTGTTTGACAGTATTGAAGATGCGGCATTTCCGAACCTTCATTCTGAAAGCGACAGTGGAACAGTCACCAATCTCTTCGAACGTTCATATCAGGACCATAAAATTGAAAAGGTACGTGAAAAACTAAAAGATTTCAGTGTGAAAGTTGTGTTTACCGCACACCCGACACAGTTTTATCCAAGTTCGGTACAGAGAATTATTCAAGATTTGAGGGGAGCAATTACCAGTGATTCCGTGACACAGATCGATACGCTTTTACAACAGCTGGGGAAAACTCCTTTCGTAAATAAAGAGAAACCAACCCCGATTGACGAAGCACTGAGTATTATTTCCTATCTGAGATATGTATACTATGATACCATCGGAGAGTTGTTTACAAAAATTAAAAAGACATTTGGAAACGAACATTTTCATCTGCATGAAGATATAATTCAGCTTGGTTTCTGGCCTGGAGGAGACAGAGACGGAAATCCTTTTGTAACAGCTGATGTCACAAAAAGAGTCGCTGAAGAACTACGTTCTGCTATCCTGAAATCATATTACAGCCATTTGAAATTTATCAGAAGAAGATTAAGCTTCAGAGGGGTTTCGGAAGTATTGACACAGCTGAGTGAGGAATTGTATGCTGCTATTTTTGATGGAAAAAGCATTACAGCAGAAGATATTCTGAAGAAAACAGATGAAGCAGAGAAAATATTGATCAACGAACACAATTCTTTATTTCTGGATCTGTTAGTGAACTTCAGAGATCGTGTAAAGATCTTTGGAACTCACTTTGCAACATTGGATGTTCGCCAGGACAGCAGGATTCACCAAAAAGTAATTGATGAGGTTTTTGCAAAAGTGTATGGAAATGAAGAAGCAGATTATGAACAAAAGTTCAATAAACTTATTCAAATCTCAGAACCTGTAGAAGCGAACGATTTTGAAGACATTGTAAAAGATACTTTACTGACGGTTTCCCAGGTTTCCAATATTCAAAAGGTGAATGGATTAAGAGGAATGAACCGCTATATTATTTCCAATTCCGATGCTGTAAAAGATGTTATGAACGTCTATGCTTTCTTTAAAATCTGCGGATATAAGGATGAAGAGATCAATATGGATATCGTTCCGCTTTTTGAAACAATGGAAGGTCTTGATAATGCAGAGAATGTGATGAATGAGCTGTATCAGAACCCTGTATACAAAAAGCATCTTGAAAGAAGAGGAAACCAGCAGACGATTATGCTTGGATTCTCAGATGGAACTAAAGATGGTGGATACCTGAAAGCAAACTGGGAAATTTATAAAGCTAAAGAAGTTCTGACAAAACTGTCTGAGCAAAACAATATAAAAGTAGTGTTCTTTGATGGTAGAGGAGGTCCGCCGGCAAGAGGAGGAGGGAAAACCCATGATTTCTATGCATCTCAGGGGAAAACGATTGCTAATAATAAAATTGAACTGACCATTCAGGGACAGACGATTACCAGTATTTTCGGGAATAAAGAGCAGGCAAAATACAATTTTGAACAGCTTTTAACAGCCGGAGTGGAAAATGATGTATTTAAGAATGCTAAAAAAGATCTTACCGAAAAAGAAAGAGCACTGATCATTGAGCTTGCCCATATCAGTTATCAGAAATACTCAGATCTGAAGGCACATCCAATGTTTGTACCTTATCTTCAGGAAATGAGTACGCTGGAATATTACGGAAAAACCAATATCGGTAGCCGCCCGTCCAAAAGAGGAAATGGCAGCGAACTGAAGTTTGAAGATTTAAGAGCAATTCCGTTTGTAGGATCATGGTCACAGTTAAAGCAAAACGTACCCGGATTTTTCGGTTTCGGATATGCGATGCAGAAGATGAAAGAGCAGGGAAGATTTGAAGAAGTGAGAGAACTTTATAAAGGATCAGATTTCTTTAAAACATTGGTTTTGAATTCTATGATGAGTATGAATAAATCGTATTTTCCTTTAACATATTATATCAAGAGTAACCCAAAGTTCGGCGCTTTCTGGAATGTGCTTTTCGAAGAATATGAGCTTTCAAAAGATATTATGCTGGAGCTTACCGGGTTCAAAATGCTTCAGGAAGAAGATCCGTTATCAAGAAAATCGGTTAAGATCCGTGAGAAAATTGTACTTCCTTTATTGAGCATTCAGCAATATGCTTTAATGAAAATCCAAAAAGGAGAAGGAAACAAAGAAGCTTATGAAAAATTAGTGACAAGATCATTGTTCGGGAACATTAATGCAAGTAGAAACTCTGCTTAATACTGAACAAATATATTATAAAAACGGGCTTGAAAGCCCGTTTTTTATTTGAAATACAAATTAATTACTCCTTTATAAACTTTTCATAATAAACCTGATCTTTAGAATTAATTTTAAGGTAATAAACACCTTTTGCAAAATCATCCACCTTTATTGATTTTTGGTGACTTTCTGTTCTTATCAGTCTTCCCAGATTATCATAAATCTCTATAGTTTTGACTTCTTGTTCCGATGCTATATTCAGGATATTTTTAACAGGATTCGGAAACAAAACGAACTTTTGTTTTTTTATTATTTCAGAAGTGTTCAAAACATTGTTGTAAAGACTTCCGAAATTAAGAATGCCAAATCCCATCTGATCTGTATGATTGGGGTAAAGCGATGCTGTCTGCCTCAATCTTGTTCTCATTTGGTCACGATTCATGGTGGGAAATGCCTGAATGAGACATGCAACACCTCCGGCAGCAATTGGTGTGGCAAGAGAAGTCCCGTTGGTAACAAATGTGTTGTCGCCTAAAACCGTTACTGTTGCAGTTCCCTGAGCGCTTCCATCTGGTTTTATTACACCAAGGGAATTAGGTCCGAAAGAAGAAAATACCGAAGAATTTCCTGCAGAATCCACACCTCCGATTGAAAAAACTTTATCATTATCTGCCGGAGTCATAATATAATGCCATGGTTTATCACCTGAATTTCCGGCAGCGGCAAGAACAAAAATTCCTTTTTCTGCGGCTATTCCGGCTCCTCTGGCAATGAAGGACGTGCTTCCGTTCATGTCAGCATAAGTGTAATTATATTGTGGATTGTCGAAAATGTTGTATCCCAGGGATGTAGTGATGATATCTACACCTTTTCTGTCTGCTTCTTCAGCGGCTTCAATCCAGTATATTTCTTCCTCAGGGATTTCTGAATCGAAGTTTTCACTGCGGTACAGGTAAAAATCAGCGTCCGGTGCAGAACCTACAAAAGTATTTTCAAGATAACCTCCGATTGCTCCTAACACTACAGTTCCATGAGCATGTAGAGAAGGATTGTAAATATCTGCGGTTTTGGTGACGAAATCATAACCGGCTTTTATTTTATTGTTCGTTCTCAGTCTTAAAAAAGCATTTCCTGTATCTACTGTTGGAAATCCATTGTCAATAACAGCGATTGAAATTCCGGTTCCTGTGTATCCTGCAAGGTGAAGAGGCTTTATATTAACCTGATCAATTTGTGGTGTACCAACGCCATAGTCAAAATTTGTAAGTATTTTATTGTTGGAGTCTGTATTTGTCTTCCACTTATCAACAGGTTTTATTTTTGTTTCGGGTGAATTGTTTTTGGCGAAATTTTCTACAGAAAGTACAAACGGTTGTTCTTGTAAAACAGTTATTTGAGCTGGGGTAGCATTCACAGCAGCACCATTCAGCCATTTGGAGTAATCGGTAACTGTGAAACCCAGATTCTGGAGATTCTGAATATAGGTTTGTTCTATGGGAGCATCCTGATCATTGAGAGATATTCCCAGCGCAGTTCGTCTGTTAAGGGACTTCTGGGAAAGTTCAGAGAGTGGATTGGTAAAAAAAGCAGCTTTATTAGGTTTGTCTTTAAAATGAACAAAAACAAGCTTACTCTGTGCAGAGGAATAAAAATAACCTGCTAGGAAACAAAAGAATAAAGTTTTTTTCATGAAATTATTTTCTATAAAGATAAAAACTAAATCAATAAAATTTTTGATAGGATTTTAAAATCCTTATTTTTACAGAAATATTTAAAATATTTATTTATGAAAAAAATTCAGATGGTTGACTTGCAAAGTCAGTATTACAAAATAAAGAATGATGTAGACAATGCAGTTTTAAATGTAATGGATTCCGCGGCTTTCATCAACGGTCCTGAAGTAAAGTCTTTCCAGAATGAATTGGAGTCTTATTTAGACGTAAAACACGTGATTCCATGTGCAAATGGTACTGATGCATTACAGATTGCCCTTATGGCGCTGGATCTGAAAGAAGGTGATGAGGTCATCACTGCTGATTTTACTTTCGCTGCAACAGTAGAAGTAATTCATTTACTGAAATTAAAATCTGTATTGGTAGATGTGGATTATGACACATTTACTATTTCAACAGAAGATTTGAGAAAAGCAATTACACCAAGAACAAAAGCAATTATTCCTGTACACTTATTCGGACAATGTGCCAATATGGAAGAAATACTGAAAATTGCTGAAGAACACAATTTATATGTAATTGAAGACAATGCACAGGCAATAGGTGCAGAATATACATTCTCTGACGGAACTATAAAATATGCCGGAACAATGGCAACTGTAGGAACTACATCTTTCTTCCCTTCAAAAAACCTGGGATGCTATGGAGATGGTGGTGCTATTTTCACAAACAATGACGAGCTTGCTCACCGTTTGAGAGGAATTGTAAACCACGGGATGTATGAAAGATATTATCATGATGAAGTAGGTGTAAACTCACGTTTGGATAGTATTCAGGCAGCGGTTTTAAGAAAAAAACTGCCTCACCTTGATACTTATAATGAAGCAAGAAGAAAAGCAGCTGATTATTATGATGAAGCTTTTGCAGGAAATGAAAATATCTTAACACCAAAAAGATCTGAGAACTCTACTCACGTATTCCACCAGTATACTTTAAGAATCCTGAACGGAAAACGTAATGAACTTCAGAAATTCCTTACTGAAAAAGAAATTCCTGCTATGATCTATTATCCTGTAGCCTTAAGAAAGCAGAAAGCTTATTTCCAGGATAGTAATGATGCAGATTTTGTGAATACAGATAAGCTTTTGGATCAGGTAATCTCTTTACCGATGCATACAGAATTAGACGAAGAACAGCTGAAGTATATTACGGATGCAGTACTTGAGTTTATGGGATAAAAAGAATGAAGGAATTTTTTCTTAAAGGTAAAAAGTATAAATTCTTTTTAGGGTTTCATCTTTTTATTGCAGGGATTTATTCACTTTATTTAATCAATACAGTGATGTCCTATAATTCCTTATCCTATTCTAAATACTACAAAGAGAGTATTTCTGAAAATATTTTTAAATACTCTCTTTATATAATTTTAAATTTAATTGCAGGAATAATTCTTTTTTGCAAATTAAAATATACACAGATTATTCTCAATCTTTTTGCAGTGATAATCCTTATTTTAGTTTGTTTTGCAGATTATACTTTAATTAAAAGTTATATTAACAATTCATATTATAACTTTGTAATTATTTTTAATACATTAGTTATCATTTTCGTTTCTTTTTATATCTTTTATTTAAATCATAGAGAAATAGAAAAAAACGAAATAGATGATATTGGAAAACACGAAGATTAAAAAATAAAATGGCAATACTTGTTACCGGAGGACTTGGATATATTGGTTCTCACACCGTTGTAGAACTTCTTAATAATGACTTTGAAGTTGTTATTGTAGATGATTTATCCAATTCGGAGAGGTTTATTTTAAAAAATATTGAGGAAATTACAGGCAAAAAGCCTGTTTTTTATCCTTTTGATTTAAAACGTAAGGAATTACTTAATCAGGTTTTTGATGCGCACCAGATTGATGGCTGTATTAATTTTGCAGCATTCAAAGCGGTGGGGGAAAGCCAGGTGAAACCTATAGAATATTATGAAAACAATTTGTTTTCTTTGATCAACATCCTTCAGGAATTTAAAGAAAGAGGAATTTCTAACTTTATTTTCAGTTCATCATGTACAGTATACGGTCAGGCAGATGTAATGCCTATTGATGAAAATACACCGTTGAAAATGCCTGAGAGTGTTTATGGTAAGACAAAACAAATGGGTGAAGAAATTCTTATTGATTTTGCGAAGGCTTATAACAGAAAAATTTCCCTGTTAAGATATTTCAACCCGATCGGAGCTCATCCATCTGCTAAGCTTGGAGAGTTACCAATTGGTATTCCTAATAACTTAGTTCCTTATGTTATGCAGACAGCTGCCGGAATTCGTGAAAAACTAAGTATTTGGGGGAATGATTATCCGACAGAAGATGGAACGGCGGTTCGTGATTATATTTATGTTGTTGATTTGGCAAAAGCTCACGTTGCAGCTTTGAAAAAATTGATAAATAACGAATCTAATGAAGCTTTGATTGATACCTATAATTTGGGAACAGGTAAAGGATCTTCTGTTTTAGAAGTTGTGAAAGCATTTGAAAATGCAAATGGAGTAGAAGTATCCTATCAGATTTGTGATAGAAGAGAGGGAGATATTACAATTGCTTATGCAGATCCTTCTAAAGCAGAAAAAGAACTCAATTGGAAATCTGAAACTTCTCTTGAAGAATCCTTGAGAACTGTTTGGGAGTGGCAGAAATATTTAGAATCCAGAAATTCATAGAACAATAATATTATGGCTTGGAATCCGGAAGTATATGACCAGTTTAAAGAAGAGCGCTCAGCTCCTTTCTTAGATTTACTAAAACTTGTTGAATCAAGAACAGGAATATCCGTTATAGATCTTGGGTGCGGAACAGGAGAACTAACCTCTAAACTTTTAGACTATCTGGAAGATTCCAAGGTGCTGGGAATAGATTCTTCGGAAGAAATGCTTGAAAAAGCAGCTCAGTTTGTGACAAGCAGGCTTACCTTTGAAAAAAGAAGTATTGAAGAACAACTTCATCTTGGTGATACTTATGATCTGATTATTTCTAATGCGGCAATTCAATGGTGCCGTAATCATAAAGAACTTTTTCCAAGAATTATCAGTAAGATCAAAGAAGGTGGACAGCTTGCAGTGCAAATTCCATCTAATCATGAGTATGTAGTACATCAGCTTCTTAGAAAGATTGCAGGAACTGAACCTTATAAGACAGCTTATAATTCTTGGGAAAGAGAATATACCGTTTTAACTATAGAAGAGTACGCCAGAATATTATTTGACAATAAAGGACGGGAAATTACCGTTTATGAGAAAGTATTTCCTCATGTTCTTGAAGATGCAGAAGCTGTATTTACTTGGGCATCCGGAACAGCAATGCTTCCTTACATAGAGAAGCTTCCTGAGGATTTAAAAGAACAATTTAAAAAAGATTATAAACAAGAATTACGAAACATCTTCCCCGAATCACCAGTCTTTTATCCTTTTAAAAGAACGTTTATTTCGGCGAAGTTTTAATTTAAAATTAATATGAAAACACAAAGAATAGGGATTACATTTTCCTCATTTGACTTATTGCATGCAGGGCACATTAAAATGCTTGAAGAGGCTAAAACTGTATGTGATTATTTAATAGTAGGACTTCAGATTGACCCATCCCATGATCGTCCAGGCAAGAACAAGCCGAGTCAGACCATCGTTGAACGATATATTCAGTTAAAGGCTGTAAATGCCGTAGATGAAATCGTTCCTTATTATACAGAAGAAGACTTATTGGATGTCTTAAAATCTTTTGTAATTGATGTTAGAATTATTGGGGATGATTATTTAGACAGAGACTTTACCGGTAAACAATACTGTGAAGAAAAAGGAATTGAAATCTTTTACAACAAAAGAGATCACAGATTTTCTACCAGCGATTTGAGAAAACGAATCTATGAAGCTGAAAAAGCAAAGGCGGAAAGAACTGAAAATGTAAAATAAAAAAAATAAAAAACCCGAAATTTTAATTTCGGGTTTTTTTGTATTACATCGGACCTTGCTGGTCGTCTTTATTTTCATTAGAATTGATATCCTTTTTTCTCTTAGGCTGCTCTATTTTCTCCCCTTGTTTAAATCTATAGGTTAAAGAAATAGAAAACTGTCTTGGCTGCCATTGCATAAAGCTGCTACGTGTATAATCATTACTGTAGTTGTATACCTCCATACCTCTTGTATTAAAGATATCCTGGATATTGAATGAAATTGTTCCGTCTCCCTTCCAGATTGTCTTTGATGCTCCAAAGTTTAAAGCATACATATCTTTTCTGTCCTGGCTTGCTGTCTTTTGTCCTCCTCTGTAGAACCCTTGAAGCTGTACACTTAATGTTTTATCAAGTCTGAAAGTTGTATTAAGACGTAATCTGGTAGAGAAACCACTTCCTGTAAAATCCAGATAACGAGTTTGATTAACTCCATCAACATCTTTTGTAACATAACTTGCAATACCGGTTGTTTTATATCCGAAAAGGTCTACACTTCCCATAATTTTGAACCATGCGAAAGGATCATAAGTAAAGTTTAAATCTAAACCATAACGGTCGTCATTACCTAAATTTTCAGGCTTTGTATAAAATACTCTTTCACGTTCGTCAGGTCTGTAGACAAGCATTTTAGTATCATCCGTTGCGTGTCTGTAATATAAAGTAGGGTTAATGGTAAATTTCTTTCTTGTGATGTTATAACCTACTTCATAAGAATCTACATAAGACGGATTCAGGTCGATATTACCCTCGAAAATATTCTGGTTATTGGTATAGTTCGGGAAAGGAACCATAAAGAATGATCTTGGTCTGTCTATTCTACGAGAGTAGTTAACTAAAATCTGGTTATTTTTCGATACATCATAACTTAAGAATACACTTGGAAATAAATTGTTGTAATTCTTTGTTTTATTAATCGGGGGAGTTTCCGGATTTTGATTGATATAATTGATTTTCACATTTGAAACCTCATCTCTTAATCCTAATTGGTACCCAAAATTTCCGATTTTACTTCTGAACTGAACATAGAATGCGTTGAACATTTCTCTGTAATCAGTATTGTTATTATAATTCGAAATCAAAGGATTATTAGAGGTACTGTTTACTAAATTATCATAAGTATTGTCATTAACATCTAATCTATAACCTGCTTCTAGCTTAGATTTTTCTCCTAATGGTAATTCATAGTCAGCTTTTCCGATTATGGTTTTACTTACCGAATGTCTTCTCGTAATATCCTGTACAGAAGCAATGCCATCTACACTTTCAAGAATATCCGCATTATTGTTGCTTCTGTTTCTTTGTAAGCTTAATGATAAGGAAAGGTTTTGTCCGTTATCATCAAATTTATGATCCAAACCTACATCTCCCTGAAATGCAAGGTTATTGAAAGTTGTTTTAGAATCTCTTAATGTATATGGATTCAAAAGACTCCATGGATTTGAAGAATTGCCTGTATATTTATAAAAACTGTCGTAAGTATTCACAAGCTCATTTCCGTCTCCTTCGAAAGTTCTTACCAATCCTGTTAAATTGATGGAAGTTTTTTCAGAAAGATCGTATACAAAACCTGCACTTAGATTGTAGTTTTTGTTATAAGTCTTATTAATAGAATTTTGATACTGATGAACAGGGACGTTTGGAGTTCCTTTAATTGAATCAATTTTCGGGAAATTTAAAGTGTGGTATGTCGTTTCAGCATTATTTTTCGTCTTATTTTCAGTGTAACCACCACCACCGTTTACAAACCAGGTCCAGTTATTTTTTCTCCAGCTCAAATTAGCATTCAATGATGTTCGTGGGAAATATCCTAAAGTACCTACCACGCTACCATTAAATCCTACCTTTTTACTCTTTTTCAGAATAATATTTAAAATCCCTGAAGTTCCGCTTGCTTCAAATTTTGAAGAAGGATTGGTGATCACTTCAATTCTTTCAATCTGATCAGCAGGAATACTTTGTAAAGCATTAGCTCCGTCATCTATACCCAGAAGGGAAGAAGGTTTGCCGTTAATAAGGAATTTTACATTGGTACTTCCTCTCATTGAAACGGTTCCATCCGTATCCACAGAAACTGACGGTACATTCGTTAAAACATCCTGTAAGCTTCCTCCTTTACTTACAATATCCTGTGATGGATCATAAGTTTTTTTATCAAGCTCTACTTTATAAGGTTTAGTTGCTGTAGCAGTAATCACAACCCCTTGCAATTCTGTTGTTTTCCCATTTAAGGTAGAAGTTCCCTCAGCTTCTATAGATAATGCTCCAATGTTGCCGGGACCTGCAATATTTTTACTGATCACACTCTTTTTGTAATCAATAGCTTCTACTGTAATGTCATATTCACCGGGAGCAAGCTGTAATTGGTACAAACCTTTTTCATCGGTCAATACAGCATCACTTAATGATTTGTTGGCTTTATTACTGAAAGTTACAGAGGCATAAGGAACAGGCTGATTTTTCTTATTGACAATAATCCCTGAAACTCCTGCCTTATCCTGTGCAAAAGCTAATGCTGCTGCAGAGAGTACAAAAGTAAGTCCTAGTGCTTTTCGTGTAAAAATATTGACAATTTCTGTCTTATTCTTCATAGGTTATTTTTTTGTATAAAATCGTGAAAGTATAACCCTTAATATTTTGAATATCCATATCAATTTGAGCTTCAAAATATTATGATCAATTTATTGTTTTTCTAACTGTATAAAACTTTAGGTGTCTGCTACGCTTATTTTATATTTTTTGAGTTAAGCCAGTCCTGATATGCTTTTGCATTTACAGCATGTTCCTCAGCACTTGCTGTAAACTTATGGTATCCGAATCTTGCAGGATCAGCACACATAAATATATAATTGTTGTTTTCCGCATTTAAAACAGCATCCACAGAATTTTTATCTACCACACAAATAGGTCCCGGAGGAATTCCTGCATTTGCATACGTATTGTATGGAGATGGAGTAGAAAGGTGTTTATAGAATACTCTTTTAATAGATTCTTTAAAATTTGTTTCTTTATTGATGGCATAGATTACCGTAGGATCAGATTGAAGTTTCATTCCTTTTCTGTAACGGTTTAAATATAATCCAGCAATGGTTTTCATTTCATCTTTCTTGCCTCCTGATTCTTTATAAACAATAGATGCAAGAGCGTAAATCTGTTCTCTTGTAAGACCAGACTGCTGTTCTTTATTTTTTCTTTCACTAGTCCAGAAATCATTATACTGATCTTCAAACTTGGCAAAAAACTCTCTCGGACTTACGGTCCAGAAGAAATTATAAGTATCAATGAAAAAATACTTCTTTAAATCTTCAATATTTTTATAACCTTTCTCTTGTGCTATAATATCCAGATCATTTACAAAATGTAAAGAATCCAATTCTGTTTTTTTGGTTACTTTACCAATCATCTGGTACATATCGCCAAAATCTCCGATTCTGAAAGAATTTGCCGTTTGATTACCAGCTTTAATCATATTAACCAGATCGGTATTTCCTTTTCCGCTTTGAACATGATAACGTCCTGCTTTAAAATTCGCTTGAAGACCTTTATCTTTAGCTACAGCTTCAAAAGATTCACGGTTTTTAATATAAGGAGCAATAGAGTCAAGGATTTGATTAAAATTTGCCTTATGAGGGATCAGGATATACCCATCCTTTTCTACATTGTTTCCAAAATATTTATTATAAAATCTCAAACCAAAAAATCCTGCGACTACAAAAACCAGCAGAATGATAATGAGAATAGCTTTTTTCATTCTTAAATAATGTTGATTAAAAGTTTTTTTGATCTTAAAGAATATCTACCTTACCTTTAAAAACTTGCTTTGCAGGACCTTCCAGCCATATATTGCAGAAAGATTCACCGCTTTTTTCAGCATATACCTTAAGATTGCCTCCTAAAGTTTTAACTTTTACGGAAGTTAGATTGTGTTTTTGAAGAAAAGTTAAAGCAGAAGCTGTAACTCCGGTTCCACAACTGTAAGTTTCATCCTCAACGCCTCGTTCATAGGTTCTTACAAATATCTCATTGTCGGAAATTTTTTCTACAAAATTTACATTGATGCCTTTTTCTTTATAATTTTCAGAATTTCTGATTCCGTATCCTTGAGTATAAACATCGTAATCTTCAATATTTTCCACATATTTTACATAATGAGGAGAGCCTGTATTCATAACTGTATCATTGCCGTCTTGAGAAATAGTGTCTACATCTATCATTTTTAATTTAATGATACCATTATGGATTTCAGCCTCATGTTCTCCATCTATTGCAATGAACTTACATTTATCTTCAAAAACGTCAAGGAAAAAAGCAAAAGCAACAAGACATCTTCCTCCGTTTCCGCACATTGTACTCTCACCGCCATCAGAATTATAATATACCATTTTGAAGTCATAATCAGGATCGTTTTCAAGAAGAATAAGTCCGTCTGCACCTATTCCGAAACGTCTGTCACATAGTTTTTCAATAATATTTTTGTCTTTTGGAAACTGAAGATCTCGGTTGTCTACCATTACAAAATCATTTCCGGTTCCCTGATATTTATAAAATTCCATAATTTTTTGTCTAAAATGAAGAAGCAAAATTAATATATTTAAAATGAAAAACGAACAGTGTTAGCTGTTCGTTTCCTTATTTATAATCGTTTTATCTAAAGCCTCTTCCGCCTTGTTTGTTTGAAGTGTCAGAGCTGCTTTGGCTGCTTGAGCTGTTCCTGAAGCCGCCACTCGAAGATTCTGATCTTGCAGGGGTGCTGGTGTTTGTGCTTCCCGAGCTTCTGAAACCTCCGCCCATATTCAATGTTCTGTTTTCAAAACTGTTGTTATTGGAGCTGTTTCCTGAACTTTGATTTCTGAATCCGCTGTTGTTCTGGTTACCTTGGTTATTCTGGTATCTATTACTGTTTGAGTTTCTGAATCCGTTGTTGTTCTGGTTACCCTGATTATTTTGGTTTCCATTAGAGTTTCTGAACCCGTTATTTCCGTTATTGGTATTTCTGTTATTATAACCATTACCATTATTATATGAACCTCCGTTTCTGAAACCGTTGTTCGGTCTTTGTGTCGTAGTTGTATTTCTTCTTTCTACGTATACTTTTCTTCTGGAGTTATTATAATTGTCATAATAGTAAGGCATACCATTATCATAGTAGTAATTAATATTGTTCCTATAATAATAGCCGTCATTACCCCAATATCCTCCATTTCCATAATATCCGGAAGGGGCGTAGTAATATCCGTTGTTATAATATGGGTCTCCATATCCATAACCTCCATTACTACCATATCCGTCTGTATATGCCATACAAGATGTTAATGTGCTAATAGCAAAGATACTAACTGCTATTTTTAATAAATTTTTCATGACTTTATTGTACTTTTTTTTCTTTAAAACTTTTTTTCCAACTAAGGTATCCTAAGATAGCCATTATAGTAAATACCAAATATTGAACCGAAGTGATTCCAAGACCCTTAAAAATCATCATTGGTATACAAATAAAATCTCCGATAATCCAGAAAATCCAGTTCTCTATGCGCTGTTTCGCCATAAACCACATTCCTACTAAAAAAATTGAAGTTGTAAAAACATCCATCCAATTTGCCCAATCTAAATGATATAATCCAAGATTTGTACCTTCCATGGAAAATTTATTATCTATATAAGGTTTATAGTAGTAAATAAGTGTAACCAATGCTAAGCTGAGAACGAAAAGAATACTTGCATAAAACCATTCTTTCTTTGTTGCCCAGGTGACATCTACGTGTATATGATCTTCAGAGTTTTTTGCCCATAAAATCCAGCCATAGACACTCATTATTGTATAGTAAACATTGATGAGGCAATCTCCCAGTAAACCAAAATTGAAAAGAATATATACATAGATCAGGGTTGAAATAATTCCGGTAGGATATACCCATATATTTTTCTTAATGGAAAAATATACGCTCAAAGTTCCGAAAATAGCACCTGATGTTTCCAGCATGATTTGTAAGAAATCGTAGCTCTCATAGGGCTTTACAAAAAGATCATATAAATTCATGCGATCAAAAATAAACAAAAATATGGACTTTTTAAAATGAATTAAATAATGTCTTGTTTATGTTTTTAAAACATTAATGTAAAATAAATGATGAAAGTTTAAGGATAAACGTGAGAGTTCCTAAATTTTTTATATTTTCGTGAATCCTTAAATAAATAAAAAAACATGTCGAAAATTTGGGTTAAAAAGCCACTAAGTGCCTATGAGGCAGATATGAAGAAAAGTGAGCTGAAAAAAGTCCTTGGAAAATGGAGTTTAACAGCAATAGGAGTAGGTGCTATCATTGGAGGTGGAATCTTTGTTCTTACGGGAACTGGAGCCTATTATCATGCAGGTCCTGCACTTGCAATTTCCTTTATTATTGCAGGTATTGCCTGTGTTTTTGCTGCATTATGTTATGCAGAATTCGCGTCAATTATACCGGTTGAAGGTTCAGCTTATGCATATGCATACGGAACAGTAGGAGAGATTTTTGCATGGGCAATGGGCTGGTGTCTCATCCTGGAGTATGCCATGGCAAGTATGGCAGTCTCCGTGAGTTGGTCCGGATATTTTACAAAATTTCTGAAAATTTTTGGAGTTCATTTACCGGCGTATCTTACATCAGATCCTTCCAGCTATGCAGGAGACGGTTTCTCAATGAATTTACCTGCTTTTATTCTTGTTCTTTTGATTACTGCATTGTTGGTAAAAGGAACAAAAGAAGCAGCTGGAGCTAATAACCTGATTGTTCTTATGAAAACTTCTGCCGTGATCTTTGTAATTATAGCAGGGGTATATATTATTTTTTCTAATACGGATCTATACAATGCTGTAGATGGTGTTAAAAACTGGAAACCTTTTATTCCCGAGAGAGTTCCTATTAAAAACTCTGAAGGAGAAATGGTTTCTGCATATGGTATAAAAGGAATTATCTCTGGAGCGGCGGCAATTTTCTTTGCTTATATTGGCTTCGATGCGGTTTCTACGCAGGCAGGGGAGGCTATTAATCCTAAAAAGGATGTGCCTTTCGCTATTATTGCTTCATTATTAATCTGTACTGCTTTATATATCTGTGTATCTTTAGTATTGACAGGGATGATGCATTATACAGACTTTAATCCTGAAGGAAAATATCCAGATGCGATCAAAGCACCTGTAGCGTATGCTTTTGAAATTGCTGGAAAACACTGGGCAAGTAATGTGGTAACAATTGCTGCTACGGTAGGTTTAATTTCCGTAGTAATGGTAATGATGATGGGACAGTCCAGAATCTTTATCGGAATGGCAAAAGACGGTTTGATTCCTAAGTTCTTCGGTGAGCTTCACCCAAAAACAAAAACGCCTTACAAAGGAATTATTTTATTGGGAATTGTAGTAGCACTTATCGCAGCGTTTACACCAATTTCTACCTTGGCTGATATGACGAGCTTCGGAACTTTGTTTGCGTTTACACTTGTCTGTATTGCTGTTTGGGTAATGAGAAAGAAAGAACCTGATTTGATCAGACCTTTCAAAGTGCCTGCTTATAAAATAGTAGTAGCATTAGGGGTAATTATTAATATTTACCTGATCTTTAACTTAAGTGCTCACGCATTGGAACTTTCCGCTATTTGGTTATTCTTGGGTGGTCTTGTGTATTTCCTTTATGGTAAATCAAACAGTAAACTTAACAATCCTGAAAAATATCAGAACGATTAAGTCATATAAACCGCTTCGGCGGTTTTTTTATTGAATAAACAGTATGAAAAAGATTCTATCCCTTATATTCCTATCCGTAGGAATGACAGCATTTTCTCAACAGGTAGAAAATATAGAAACGATTCTGAATGATAAAATAAGCATCAGAGCGTTAGAAGTGTATGATCATAAAGTATGGTACAGCGGAACAGACTCTAAGTTTGGCTTTGTAGATTTAAAAGATTATAAAAACCAAAAGCAGATTTTGCTTTCTGAAAAAAAGTTGCAGTTTAGGACGTTGGCTCAAGATAAAAGTTCTTTTTATGCCATTAATATTGAAAGCCCTGCTTACTTCTTTAAAATTGATAAAAAAGATCTGAAATTCCAGACTGTTTTTTCAGATACCGCGAAGACTGCGTTTTATGATGCCTTACATTTTGTAAATGATAAGTTGGCTTATACATTCAGCGATGCGGATCAAGATCATTTATTAAAATTGGCAGTTTATAAAAACGGTCAATGGGGAATGTTTAAAAACAATGTGGAGTTGAATGAAGGAGAGGCGGCTTTTGCAGCAAGTAATACAAATATCGCTTCTTCCAAAAAATATCTTTGGATTGCAACAGGTGGTAAGGCTTCAAGGATTATAAGAATGGATCTTAAAACAGAGAAATTAGAGATTTTTAAAACACCATTCATTCAGGGAGAATCTTCTCAAGGGATGTATTCGATTGATTTTTATGATGATCAATTCGGGGTTGCTGTAGGTGGTGATTATACCAAGCAGGATGCGAATATGAATAATATTGCAACAACGAATGATGGTGGGGAAACCTGGCAGATTCAGGCTTCAGGAGAGAATGCAGGATATACAACCTGTGTGAAAATTAAGCCAGGCTCAAAAGGAAAAGAAATGATCGCCGTAGGGGATAAACATATCAGCTATTCTTCAGATTTTGGGAAATCGTGGAAGAAAATTTCCGATGAAAAAGGTTTTTTCGTTTGTAGATGGATCGATGGTAACCACATTGTTCTTGCCGGAAATAGCAGAATTTCAGTGATGAAATTAAAATTTTAAATAAAAGAGATAGAATTTATCACTATTAAATAAACCCCTGATCATCCGTATTTAGACTCATTATAAAATAGAACCTAATATAATTCATAGGTTAAAATTCATAAGTAATGGTTAATTTTGTAGGATGGAATTTTAAAATGCTAAACTTCCTGTACCTTATAAAATTTTAATTTTCAAAATGAACTCTTTAATAGATAAGTATAATATTCCCGGACCACGTTACACTTCTTATCCTACCGTTCCTTACTGGGATGATTCCACTTTCTCACCGGAAAAATGGAAGGATAGCGTAATCAGAACTTTTAATGAAAGTAATGCAGAGGAGGGGATTTCTATTTATATCCATTTACCTTTCTGTGAGGCACTATGTACATTCTGTGCATGTCATAAGCGTATTACAAAGCAACATAGTGTTGAAGTACCTTATTTGGAAAGCGTATTGAAGGAATGGAGACTTTATCTTGAGCTTTTCAGTGAAAAACCAAAATTAAAAGAATTGCACCTTGGTGGTGGTACTCCAACTTTTTTCTCTCCAGAGAATTTAAAGACATTATTGGAAGGGATCTTTACAACGGTAGATATTGCGGAACACCCTGAATTTTCTTTTGAAGGGCACCCGAATAATACAACGAAGGAACATCTTCAGACATTATACGATCTTGGTTTCAGAAGAGTGAGTTTTGGAGTTCAGGATTATGATCCGAAAGTGCAAAAAGCAATCAACAGAATTCAGCCTTTTGAGAATGTAAAAAATGTAACGGAATGGGCAAAAGAAATCGGATACAGAGGAATCAGTCACGATTTAGTATTTGGACTTCCGCACCAGACCTGGGAAGCGATGGAAAATACGATCAGAAGAACAATGGAACTGAAACCGGACAGATTAGCATTTTATTCTTATGCACACGTTCCATGGGTGAAAGGAGTAGGGCAGAGAGGTTTTGATGAAAATGACCTGCCAAGTGGAGAAGAAAAACGACGTTTGTATGAGGATGGGAAAAAATTACTTCAGGATTTAGGGTATATTGAAGTAGGGATGGATCACTTCTCTCTTGAACATGATGATCTGTATCAGTCTTTGATCCATAAAAAACTTCACAGAAACTTTATGGGATATACTTCAAGTAATACTCAGTTGATGGTTGGGCTTGGGATGTCTGCTATTTCAGATTCGTGGTATGCTTTTGCTCAGAATGTAAAAACAGTGGAAGAATATCAAACGATGGTGGAAGAAGGGAAGATTCCTGTAGTGAAAGGTCATGTTTTGAATGAAGAAGATCTTATCGTAAGAAGACATATTTTAAATTTAATGTGTCAGCTGGAAACTACATTCAACATCGATAACTCTTTCCCGGAGCTTGATAATGCTTTGGAAATGCTGAAAGAAATGGAAAATGACGGGCTGGTTGAGATTTCCGGTAAAGAAATAAAAATTACGGAAGAGGGAAGGGCATTCACCCGAAATGTAGCAATGGTTTTTGACTTAAGAATGATGAGAAATAAACCTGAAACAAGGATTTTCTCAATGACGATATAAAACAAAAGCGGTTCAGTAATGAACCGCTTTTTTATTTTGCCACTAATTCACGAATAAAAATGCTATTAATGCATTAGTGGGTGTCATTTTTGTTGACAGGTATCATTTAATAACAATTTTCTGGCTGTAAGATTTTAGGTCACCGGATTTTAGGTTGACAAAATAAACTCCAGCTGGTATTTCTGAAATATTAATGCTCTTACCGTTGATAATTTGTTTAGTTTCTAATACTTTTCGACCATCAGCACTGATTATTTCCAAGGTTGTTTTTTTATCCTTTACTCCTTCAATGAAAATTTCTTTACTCGCCGGGTTAGGATAAATCCTTAGACTTTGTGAATGTTGGTTTTCCTGTGTGTTTAAAGTGATTGTTTTAATCTTAAATATCTTTCCGCTGTTAACGGCTGCAACGTAAAGCTCTTTTTGAGAATCCTGTCCGAAGGTAGAAAAACGATTTCCAGTGTAAGGAGATGTCCAGACAATGGAATTATCAAGGTTCAGGATGCCGATTTGTGTGGAACAATAGTCTGCAAAAAAATATTTTCCCTGTAGGGAAGGATATTCCGTGCCTCTGTAAACATAACCTCCGGTGATGGAACATTTTCCACCTGAATGATCATAAACAGCAACAGGAAATGTCATAGAAGATTGCGGAGGACATCCTGCTGTGTTGTAAACTGTGTTTCCTTCATAGCAGCGCCATCCGTAATTGAGCCCGGCTTGGGTAATGGGCATCTTGTTGATTTCTTCTATGGCTCCTTGTCCTACATCAGCAATCCATGCGTTACCTGTATTGAGATCAAAAGAAAACTTCCATCCGTTTCTGAGTCCGTAAGCCCATACTTCATCTGCGCCATCTACGTTAGTACCAACAAAAGGATTATCTGTCGGAATGTTGTAAGGATTTGTGGTGGCATCTACATCTATTCTCAGCATTTTTCCTAAAAGTACATTTTTGTTTTGAGCATTGTTGTTTGGATCTCCGCCACTACCGCCGTCTCCGGTGATGATCCAAAGCTTTCCGTCTGGTGCAAAATGTATGCTTCCTCCATTGTGATTTTCGAAAGGTTTGGGAATATTCAGTAAGATCTTCTCAGAATTAGGATCAGCCACGTTGGGATCTGTAGTACTTACGGTATATCTTGCGACTACGACATTGCCAGCGGTGTTGTTATAATATACAAAAAAATACCCGTTGGTCAGGTATTGTGGATGAAATGCAAGTCCGAGAAGACCTCTTTCTCCTCCATAAACAATTTTTGTTGAGATATTTAAAAAATTAACTGGATTAACAGCTCCGTTGGGTTGGATAATCTTTATCATTCCATTCTGCTGTACTACAAACAATCGGCTGTCATTGGCGTTTGTAATCTCAACCGGGCTGGTAAGTCCGGTGACAAATTCTTCCAAATTAATGCTTTGAGCATTAACAATTAAAGAAGAAAAAATACTAAGGGTAAAAAGTAGTTTTTTCATAATATTTTGATAGATAAGGTGTTGAAATATGAATGAAAATTTTATACCAATTATATTTTGAAGACTTCATTAAGATACGATGAAAAAATTGTTAAATCTTAAATAGAAATCAGAATACCAATATATCTGAAAATAAACCATTTCTGTTGTTAAAAATTCATAAAATACAAGAAAATCATTATATTTGCCGACTTAATTTAACGTAGTTATAACAAAATGCAAGGAAAAGGACTTATTACAATTGTTGCTATTGTCCTGGGGTTGATCTGCTTAAACGAGCTATTACCAACCTGGTACGCCAGCAAAATTGAATCGCAGATTGAAGCTGCGAAAGGAAACGAGAAAGAGATCAAACGCATCAAGGAAGATACTCTTAATCTTGGGTATACGAAGCTTTATTATTCTAAAGCTAAAGACAAGGAAATGAAACTTGGTCTTGACTTAAAAGGAGGGATCAACGTTCTATTGGAAATCAACCAGAGAGATTTGGTAAATGATTTAACCAATTATTCAACAAATCCTGTTCTTATTGAGGCTTTAAACAAGACTGATGAAGTTCAGAAAAACTCAACAAAATCTTATATCGACAACTTCTTCGATCAGTTCGATGCGGTAAACAAAGCAAAAGGAACAAACCTTAAGCTTGCGGATCCGGAACTTTTCGGGAATACAAATTTATCTGAAATCAAGTACAATACGGCTGATGAACAGGTAAAAAGTATTGTGAAGAGAAGGATAGATCTTTCTGTAGGAACAGCTTTCGAGGTAATCAGAACGAGAATTGACAAATTAGGAGCAATCCAGCCAAACGTTCAGAGAGTACCTGGTACAGCGAGAATTTCTGTAGAAATGCCTGGTATGAAGGATATCGACAAGGTAAAGAAAATGCTTCAGACTTCTGCAAAACTTCAGTTCTGGGAAGTACAGCAAGTGCCTGAAATTGCACCTTATTTCCAAACATTGACAACTATGGTTGCTGCGAAAGGAGATTCTATGGGAGTTGCAAAAAATGTGAACTTCATGAACCTTTTACAGCTTGACAAATTAAGAACTAATGGTGTTGCAAGTGTAAAGCTATCTGATACTGCTGCTGTAAACAAAATTTTAAACAGTAAAGTAGGGATTGCTGCACGTCCTGCAAACATTAAATATACACAGTTCATGTGGGGTTACAAACCTGAAACTACAAGTCCTGATGATTTGGTATTGTATGCGATCAGAAGTAACATCAACCAAAAAGCTCCGGTAGACGGTGCTGTAGAAACAGCTAACATCAGCTATGACGAACTTGGAAGAGTTGTAGTGGATATGCAGATGGATTCTAAAGGAGCTAAAGAATGGAAAACTTTAACGGAGAAAAACGTTGGAAAACCAGTAGCTGTAACACTTGATAACAGAGTATACACTGCTCCAAACGTTGTAGGTGCTATTCCTAACGGGAGAACTCAAATCTCTGGTAACTTCTCTCAGGAAGAAGCTAAAGAATTGGTTGACGTTTTAGGTGCTGGTAAATTACCTGCAGGTGCAAAAGTAGTTCAGGCTACTCAGGTAGGTCCGTCATTAGGACAGGAATCTATCAACGCAGGTATGATTTCATTTGCTATTGCATTCTTAATTATCATTGTTTATATCATTTTCTATTATGGTGGTGCAGGGGTTTACGCTGTAATCGCAATGGTAATCAACTTATTCTATATTTTCGGAATTATGGATTCCGGAGACTTTACGCTAACACTTCCTGGTATTGCGGGTATCGTATTGACGATGGCGATGGCAGTGGATACAAACGTAATTATCTACGAAAGAACGAAAGAAGAATTATTCGCGGGTAAGAGCATCTTAGAAGCTTATAAGGACGGTTTCAAACACGCATTAAGCGCAATTATTGATGGTCACTCAACTACGTTACTAACCGCTGTTGTATTGTTCTTCTTCGGAACAGGACCTATCAAAGGATTTGCTTTAACGCTGATGATTGGTATTATCATGACATTATTCACGTCTGTATTATTATCAAGAGTAATGATTTTCAACAGACTGAACAAAGGTAAACACCTTTCTGTATGGACTCCACCAACGAAAAACTTATTCAGAAATACTTGGATTGATTTCATCGGAAAGAGAAAATATGCATATATTATTTCTGCTGTTTTAACAGTAATCTGTATTGGGTCTATGGTTACTCATGGTTTCAAATATGGTATCGACTTTACAGGTGGTAGAAACTATGTAGTAAGATTTGATAAAGAAGTAAATGCTAACGACGTTGAAGAAAAATTAGTTAAAATATTCAAAACTGAAGATGGTAAAAATTCTTCTGTAGAAGCTAAGACTTTCGGAAATGCTAAGCAATTGAAAATCTCTACTGATTACCTTATTGAAGATGAGTCTTTAAAAGCTGACCAGACTATTGAACAGAAATTATTCGAAGGATTAAAAGGAGATCTTCCTTCTAACATTACTTTAAATGACTTTAAATCTGCAGATAAAGATCACGCTGGTATTATCTCTTCTGAGAAAGTAGGTCCTACTGTGGCAGACGATATTCAGACACACGGTATTTTAGCTGTAGTAGCTGCATTGGCTGGTATCTTTATCTATATCTTATTTAGATTTAGAAAATGGCAGTTCTCTTTAGGTGCGGTAGCGGCATTATTCCACGATGCGGTTATTATTTTAGGAACGTATTCATTACTTCACAAATATATGCCGTTCAATATGGAGATCAACCAGGATTTCATTGCTGCAATCCTTACAGTATTAGGATACTCAATCAATGATACGGTAATTATCTTCGACAGAATTAGAGAATATCTAAGAGAGAAGAAATCATTAACATTGGCAGGGTTATTTGACGACTCTATCTCAAGTACATTGGGTAGAACTTTCAACACGTCATTTACTACTATCCTTGTGATCCTTGCGATCTTCATCTTCGGTGGAGATAACCTAAGAGGATTCATGTTTGCGATGTTGATCGGTATCGGATTCGGTACTTATTCATCAATCTTTATTGCATCAGCAATTGCTTATGACTTCCTTAAAAAAGGAAAAGAAGATGAAGTACACGGAAAGACAACTTCCGATAAAGAAGTACTTGCTTCAAAGTAATACGAACTACAATAAATTAGTAAAAGCCTTTCGAAAGAAAGGCTTTTTTATTTCTGGTTATCACAATTTAAACTTATGTTGCTTCCTGCTTTTTATATTTTCTGTCATTTTAAGGAAAGAAATATTTTGGTGATAATAATGAACATGAACCATTGTGTAGGATAGCTGTTGTTCAGATATTTTCATCCTTTAGATCCTCTCTTACTCCCTGTATTAGTAGATCATACATTTCGTTTGAATCAGTTGTTTCAGAATAAGCACCAATGTAAGTCATATTGCCATTTGCTCTAATGTATGTACCAAAAGGCGCAAACTCACCATTTTCTTTTGAAAATAATTCTGCTTGCTCCATAAGAGAGTTTAGTAATTTTTCGATATTGTTCATTTAGAATACATCACTTTGATTTTATCCTGCTTTTATGAATATAGCCTTCTTTTCCTTCTTTAGTTTTTACTAAAAACCAATCACCTGTATTATCCAAAACCTCAATATGTTCTCCTGATTTTACCTTTTGCAAAATCTCTGAGGATGTGTTTTTATCTTTTCTTAAATTGGTATAGCCATCTGGGTCAATTATGATGGCTGAAGACTGGCTGTCTGTTTTTTCGGAATTAATTATATATCCTTTTAATGTGTTTTGAATATTTTGATTAAAATAATTTCTTTCAAATACATTAAGCTTTATCAATAGTTCTTCACCAAAAAGAGGACTGATATCTATGAAATTTATTGTTTTGTTTTGCCATGCGGTGTATAAACTTGGCGAAAAAATACACTCTTCAGTACTAAATTTAGATATTTTTCTTTTAAAAGACTCGCTAAATTCTTTTTCTTTATCTGGGAAGAGAAATAATTGCCCATTCTTTAAATCAATATCACCCAAATTGTCCTTAAAAAAAGACTGTTTTACAAAAAATTCGTCTAATTGTGGAAAAATTGAATTTAATAAGGTCGTTTCATGATATTTGGCTCCCTGTTGTATAAAAAATAATGGATTCTCTATAAAAAATTTTGTAAGTTTCTCACCATATAATTCAACACCATTATAGGCTACATCATTATCTTTGGAAAGTTCGGATAAGATGTAAAATGCATTTACATCTGATAATTGAATCATTCTGATAATCAATAATTGAGAGACTAATGTTGATTTAAATTCATCATCTTCAGTTTTTGTCTCTTTTAAAAATTTTATAAACTCAGTTCTATAATTTTTGTCTAATAAATCTTTAATTTCTATATCTTCAATATACTGATTATTGTATTGATATTTTTTGAGGTCAATATCATTTTTTTGAAAAATTGTATTATCAATAGTAATACCATCTATTAGCCTCGTTTCATTTATGACCTGAGTATTATTCATAAGATTATCTTGTTTTTTGTTGTTTTTTTGACAGCTATATGTCACAAATAAAAAGCTCAAAAAAAATATGCTTAATAATCTATTTAACATGATTTATTTCTTTAAAGTTAATTTTCCAGGTTTAACGTTTGGATTATTTTTATGATATTCAACCCACCAATCATAAAACTGCTTAGCCTCAGAATCCCATATTCTTATACAGCCTTTCGTTCTCAGTAGATCTGGATTTTTTCTTGGCTCAAATGTTTCAGTTTCTTGCCTTCCACCATGAATTCTTATGGCTGATCTACCACTTTTATCTGCTTCATCACCAGTACCCTTTATTGGTTCAAATGCCAGTCTTGGATTGGGACCATAAGTCGTTCTTTTTTTTCCTGATGATGATCCCATTATAAATGGAGATGATGCTATTTGATATACCCCAAACGGAGCATCAGAATCTGTTATCATTCTATCTTCTCCTGCTATCCCTTCAAGTAGACAGTCTTTTATTGTAAAAACAATCTTTCCTGAGTGATCGTAAACCTCCATTTTTCCTCTTCTACAGTTGTTCCTAATAGGAGTTTTTTCTTTATGTGTACATTTACTACCAGTATATTTTTCTGTTATGATAACGTTCCATACTCCTTTTTCCAAAGTAGGTTGGATTTTTTGTTCTTGACTTTTTTGACATTCAAAAGTTTTAACTTTATGAGCCTTTCCTTCTTCATAAAAGTTACTAATACTTTTTTCAATTTCCCAAATATAAGTCTTTCCCTCTCCATCATATTCCTTTTTTCCACCATTTTCGTATCTTTTTCTTTCACCTTCTTCATGAAGAAAAGTTGGATTTTGTCTGTAGCCGTAATGTCTTGATTTGCTTAAATCTGTTAATTTTCCATTTTTTTTATATGCTAAGGGGTATTGATTATCAAAAACAACATGGTTAGGTTGATTTCCTCTTCCAACATCAACAGGCATTAATATTGATAAATAAAAATCTGTAAGAGTATTGATTTTATCCTTCTTTTTTGCTAAATATTTCTCAACATAATCTAACTGCTGTATGGCGGTCATTTTTAATAAATCAGCCCTTGTTGTTCCAACGGATTCTGCTGCGGAATCTCCAAATTGTATGAGTCCGACATAGCTTGTTTTCTTTCCTGCGGTTGGTGAAAATGTTTTCCCTGTCTCCAATGCCATTCCTGCCATTAACAAATTAGGATCTTTTCCTAGTCTTTTTGCTATTTGTATAACTTTTTTTCTAAACTCACAGCTGACTTTTTCTCCCCAAATCAAGTCTTTATACTGTTCTTTACAAATACAACCAGAAGGAGTTTTCCCTTGCTTCGGTTCTTTCACCATCGTTGCGCTATCCCCACTCTCAACCCTTGTAGGCTCAGCATCTGCACTCACAGGCATCACAGCAGATTTTACAGAAGTATCATGATGTATCACTTCTATAAAATAATCCTGTCTACTGCTATCAGTGCCAATTCCTTTGGCTTTGTCAAACATTTCTTTTGTTAACAATACTCCTACAAAACTAGTATCCCCAACCAATACCCAATCCTTTTCATAAATTAAATCATTAGTCCAACTGAAATTGTCTTCCTCCCATATTTTGATCTTTACTTTTTTATTCTTCATCTCCTTTGCCATAATTTTTACAGCTACAGCTGTTCCAACTTTGGAAGAATGGAGCCTGTTTCCTTTTCCATCAACAAATTCAGCACTTAGTATCTTTCCTTGTGGATCATCACTCTTTTTTCCGCCTGTGGTAACTGGGAACTTTGCTGAATTCCCATCAGGTTTAGGTTTGGGTTTTTCTGGAGCAGGAGTTGTTTTAGGTTTTGCTGGTGAGGGAGTATGCCCTTTAGGAACCTCTCTTTTTCTTGGAGGTTCTGGATTATGAGTAGGGTTAACTACATTGATGTTAGGACTTGCTTTTTGTATATGTTTGCTAACTACATCAGCCGTTACATAATATTCGTGGGTTGCTCCCTCACTTTTATCGCCTGATGCAGTGCGTGCATTGGCAATCATTACAGCCATCGTGTAAAAAGGTAATCTGAAAACAGCTTCTGCCATTCCTTTCTCATTAACTCTGCTAAGAACAGGGACAGGATTGATTTTATTCAAAGCATTTACGGTGGGGTTGTGTCCTTCTCCCTGAGCATCATCTTCCCAAAGGGTAAAAGCAATATTCATCTCGAACATCTCTACACAATATGCCCTTGCAATAATGGTATCTTTATAGCTTAATTTTTTACCTTTTGGAATAGGTTTATAGTTAGCGTCCAGAAGTTCCACTCTGGTTATTTTAGGTTCTTTAGCCCGTTGTGGATGTACAATCAGTTCTCCATAGTCTTCACCCTGACGTACAATGATCTTTATCCCCTTATGAAATAAACTCTTCTGTCCGAAAATATAAGGAACCATTTGACCTTCTTTATCGCTTCCGCCTTTTCTCCATCCTGTTTTGGTCTGCACCATCACTTCCCAATGGGGTTTGGGTACTTGCAAAGGGTTTTTAATAGGTTGCAAAGGATTCAGCCATCCATTTATTGTAGTGACAGAATACATTTCCTGTTTGCCGATCACAGGTTTATCGTTTCCGATGA
Source organism: Chryseobacterium artocarpi (assembly GCF_001684975.1). GTDB lineage: Bacteria > Bacteroidota > Bacteroidia > Flavobacteriales > Weeksellaceae > Chryseobacterium > Chryseobacterium artocarpi. The sequence goes on from NZ_MAYH01000012.1 coordinate 574,599, forward strand.
TTGTTAATTTTCCCATATTTGTGTGTTTATTGGCAGATGTTTACATCTTCTTCCTGTTCATCCTGAAATTCTTTGTAGTCAAGTAACGGGTTAATATTCTGTTGCTGTTTTAGATCTACATTCCTAACATTCTGCTGGGTTACCTCCGCAACTTGCCCATGTTCTTTTATCGTTATTTTTCCTCCTGTTGCACACATCAATTCAGAAAGTTCCGTAATACAACTTTTGTTCATGACCTTTACTTTCTCATAGACTTTTTGCCATTTTCCAGCTGGAGCAAAAGCACAAGGTAAATAACCGCCTGAACTTGGTTTCAGCTTGCACTGCCCAAAGCTAGGACCAGATGGTATGAATTGTAGATCATCTTCTGTAACAGCTAAATAATCCGCTTGTCCTTCTTTGTTATTCCAATAATGTTTCTGGTGAGAGGTTACTTTAAACTGTGGAAACTGATTCCCTTGATTACATTGGGCTTTTCCTTTTTGGATCACGAAATATTTACCATCGTGAGGGGAAGTGTTTTTTGACATCGTATTGTGTTTTTAAATTTAATAGCTATCCGTAATTCTTTCTAATAAAAAGTCTTCTCTTTTGATGTTTTCATTCCCAAAATATTGGAATCTTGTGTCAACTTTATACAATGATAAATTTTCTCGATTAAAAAAATATTCTGCAAAATGTTCACAATCTATAGGTTTCTTTTCTGTATCTGTTTTCTCATCAAACTTGGAATCTGTAAAGTGTAATCCTTCCAGATTTCGATTGTCAATAGAAATACCTTTTTGCTGAATCTTTACTCTCTCATCATCCACAATATCTTTAGATGATAATATGTTTTGAAATTCAAATCGTATCGGTTGAGCATCAAAGATCCAAGGATAAAAATCATAATAAATATCTGAACTTCTCCAGCTTCCTAATTTTGTTCTGAAAAATGCACTAAACATAAAGGAGTTAAATAATGTATTTTTAAACTTACGTGAAATGATTTCTGGATTTTCAATAATACCTTTCATCTTTTCAATATAATCAGAGGAATATTGATCTGGAAAAAAGTTCTTTATAGAATCCAATTCAGAAACAATATCTTCTGTTTTCCTTGTCAGTACTATATCAATAAGCTTTCCTTCAGTATCTATAATATATCGGATTGGATAGATAACCTCTATGCACATTTTTGCAAGGGTGTTCACTTTGGAATCTGAAATGTCTTCATTTTTTCTAAAGTCAAATGCTGAAAAGAGAAAGTGATAATACTCACCTTTAATCCCTTCAAGATTTAATCTTACTTTGTTTTCATACTTTGCAAGGACTGTATTATCAGAATAGGTAGTCTGGGTAATTTGATAAGTACCTTCCCAAAGTTTAAAGTCAAAAGGGAATTTCCCATTAGCTGGGAAATCATAAAAGCTTTGGCTGTTGTCTCTGATCTTCTTATTGATTTCACGGATTTCCTGTGATGAAGGAATATAAATTTTCATCCCCTGGGCAATATCCCCCTTAAATCGTTCGGATAAAGAACAGTTTTGATTATGATAGTCCCTTAAATATTCAGGATTTTCAAGCTGTATTTCATTACAGAGATCAGAAAGGGATTGCCCTAATTGGGTGTAATAAATGATCATCGAATTTGTGTTTTTTGTAATAACAAGTATACTTAAAATTGTTTAAAGTTATATAGGTATTTTCCCTGTATTTTGAATTGTACTTATATGTGTATGTCTATAAAGTGATAAAATACAACATGTTATAACTTTTATTTTCAGTTAGTTGAATAAATTGTTTAAAATGTATAAAAAGCGTGTTTTTTTAGTATGAATCTGTTGTTCAATATTATATATGTTTAATGTAATGAAATTTAGAACCATTATTTTTAAGATTTGATTAATTTTGTACCATCATGGAAAATTCAAAGAAAAAAGCAGCTATAGGCTTTATATTTATTACCTTACTAATTGATATCACAGGATGGGGAATCATTATCCCGGTGGTTCCTAAATTAATTGAAGAATTGATTCATGCAGATATCAGTGAAGCGGCAAAATATGGTGGTTGGCTGGGATTTGCTTATGCATTCACTCAATTTATCTTTTCTCCGCTGGTGGGAAACCTTAGTGATAAATATGGACGCAGACCTATTATTCTTATTTCACTTTTCGGATTTGCCGTAGACTATATTTTTCTGGCGTTGGCTCCTACGATCTGGTGGTTGTTTCTGGGAAGAGTCATTGCAGGGATTACCGGAGCGAGTGTTACCACTGCAAGTGCATATATTGCCGATATTTCCACCGATGAAGACCGTGCAAAGAACTTTGGGCTGATAGGAGCTGCATTTGGTCTCGGATTCATTATTGGACCTGTTCTTGGTGGAGTTCTTGGACATTATGGAGCGAGAGTTCCTTTCTATGCGGCGGCAGGATTGTGTTTGCTGAATTTCCTTTATGGATATTTTATTCTTCCTGAAAGTTTGGATAAAGATAAAAGGAGGGAGTTTGATTGGAAACGTGCAAATCCTATAGGATCATTTAAATTCTTAGGAAAACACCCGGAAATTTCAGGACTTATTGTTTCTCTTATTTTGATTTATATTGCAGGGCACGCAGTACAAAGTAACTGGAGTTTCTTTACGATGTATAAATTCAACTGGTCGGAAAGAATGGTTGGTATCTCTTTGGGGGTTGTCGGGTTATTGGTAGGATTGGTTCAGGGGCTTCTCATCAGATGGACAACTCCGAGATTAGGTGAGCAGAAAAGTATCTATTATGGCTTGGCTCTTTATGCAATAGGAATGTTGTTGTTTGCTTTTGCTTCTGAAGGATGGATGATGTTTGCCTTTTTGGTTCCTTATTGCTTAGGAGGAATCTGCGGACCGGCTTTACAATCTGTCATCACTAAAAGCGTACCTTCCAATGAACAAGGAGAGCTTCAGGGAGCATTAACGAGTTTGATGAGTGCAACTTCCATTATCGGACCTCCGATGATGACGAATCTATTCTACTTTTTCACGCATGATGAAGCACCTTTTAAGTTTTCAGGAGCACCTTTCTTTCTTGCATTCATATTGATGTCTTTAAGCGTAGTGATCACTTACTCTGCATTTAAAAAGAAAGGAAAAATTTAAACCAATACAGATTTATTCCTAACTTTAAAGTATGGATAATTTGAAATTAGAAAAATACTTTGAAAGGATTCATTATTCCGGAGATAGGAGAGTGAACATGGAGAATGTAAAACAAATCCATCAGTTGCATCCAAAATTTATCCCTTTTGAAAATATTGATTCTTATACAGGAACTGTTCCTTCTTTAAATACAGAAGATATCTTTCAAAAGCTTGTTATAGATTCAAGAGGAGGTTATTGTTATGAACAGAATCTTCTTTTGCATGAGGTTTTGAAATCTATGGGATTTAATGTGGATCTTAGATTGGGCAGGGTAGTGTGGACAAGAGAAGAAAGTAGTAGTGCGGCAAGAACACATCTATTGTTAACCGTAAATCTGGATGATCAAATCTATCTGATAGATTGTGGTTTCGGAACAGCAACGCTTACAAGTCCTTTGTTATTACATAATGAAGAACCACAGCAGACACCCAACGGATTGTTTAAGATTTCAAAAAATAATAGTTCATACACGCTTTGGACATGGAGAGAAAAATGGCTGCCGGTATATCGTTTCAGCCTTGATGATGTAGAACTTCCTGAGCTTGAAATCGCGAACTGGTATCTTTCTACCCATCCGGATTCTGGATTTAAGAATAATCTGATTCTTTCAAAAGTGGATGAAGATAGACGATATACTTTTAGTGTAAATACACTGAACATTAGAAAAAATACCGGAGAAAAGGAATCAGTTCAGATAGAGGATGATATTGAGCTGTATAAAATGCTGCAAGATATTTTCGGACTCAAAGAAAATGCTGTAGAAATATTGAAGCAAAAGAAAAACAAGTAATATTTACCTGGTAAAATATATAAAGGGAAGCCATGAGCTTCCCTTTACTTCTTTAAAAACTTAATATTCTAGAAAAAACTAAGGATAAAGTGATTTTACTCCGTTGTTCACAATATTACTTCCCAATCCTGAGAAAGAAATAGAAAATTTGCTGGAGTTGAAGCTTAAAGAACCGGTAGGAGTACAAAGCCCTAAAGCATATTGGCATTGTCCGTAAGCACCTGTTCTTTTTGTTATTTTAGTTTCGCTTTTTGCTTTTCCAAGGCTGATATAAGCCCAGTCATTCACGTCCGTATTGGAAACAGTGGACCCTGTATAATAAACCGTGATCTGATATCCCATTTCACCTCTTTTAGAACCCCAAAGCCAGTTTGCGGTCCACCATTGTTTATACCATTTAGAAGCTACTCTTGCAGCTGCCTGCCCTGATGCGGAATCTTCAATGGCTCCTCTGGTATCCATGATAACCAATCCTCCCAGAACATTATCCCAAACAATTCCTGAATCATTATAAAAACAAAGAGTAGTAAATTTTCCGGTTTTGCTGGTCCAGATAACTTCCATTACATTGGTTCCGTTTTTGATTTCTTCCATTGCCATCTCCTTTAATCCGTTTTGTGCAAGGATAAGATCATCACCCGTGTATAGATCACCAATTCTTCCCACTTTTACAGAAGAAGATTCCGTTACGTTTCCAGATGCAATAAATTGGTCTTTATCTGTAATAAGATTTTTGGAAAGCTCAATTCCTTTTTCAGTAGAAATCTTTCCTATTACATTTATTCCGGTAATTTGTAAATCATTTTTCAGATACTTTTCAAGACTCTTTTGAGATTCATCCAATTGAGTTTGTACAACTCCAGGAACGGCTTGAGAAATAGGGGTTGTTTCTTTTTTCAGATCAGCAGTTGTGATTTTAGTCTGAACGGTTTCTTGTCGAGACAGTTCATCACTTTCATCACTACAACTGTGAAACGCAAATACCGATAATACGGCTAGAATTTTAAAGCCGGTAACAAGTTTTTTCATAATAAATATTTTATTTAGGTTGTGTGTAGTAAATATACTTAATAGTTAAGTAATTCTCAATGTTTTGAATTAATTATTTGTTAATTAGCATGTTTTATGTCGTGAATGCTGTCTTTTAGGAATGTAAAAAGAAAATAATAAGTTTTTTACCCATAATCTAGGATGAAAAGATCCGATTATTTCTATTCGCTTTAAATTCTTTAAACTTTTGATGGAATGATTGATGATAGCTTATTAATATGTTTGATATACAGTATTTTAAACCTATATCTATTCTTTCTATAACCAATAAATCTTAAAATTTGTTTAAATTTCTCGTTTACAGTAAATAAATGTATAATCTTTCGTAATTTTACAGCATGGAATTAAGCATTGGAGAAATGGCATTGATTGCAGTGGCAATCGTTGTATTATTCGGTCCGGATAAATTACCTCAGATAGCGCGTGACTTAGGAGCAGGCGTTAGAAAAATGCGTGGAGCAGTAGAGGATATCAAAACTGAAATCATGAAAGAAACAGATAATCCTGTTTCAGAAATTAAGCGCGAGATTGAAAAGGTGAAGGATGCAGCCAAAGACTTTAATCCAATGAAGGATATTGAAAAGGATATTCTTACAGAGCCTAATAATTCTGTTGCTTCTAACGAACCTCCAAAACCGAAGCCTGTAGACGACGAAACCTACGAAGGACCTGTAAGCAGATAGTATGGAGGAGATCATTCAGGAAGATAAACAGGTATTTCTGTACCTGAACAATTTAGGGGATCCGGCTTTTGATCAGCTGTGGATGTTGATTTCCAGTACGTGGATCTGGGTTCCTCTTTATATTATATTCCTTTATTTTTTATACAAAAATTATAAACTAAGATCTTTAGTTTTCATTCTTATATTTATCGCACTTGGAGCAACGGTTTCAGATCAGCTGGCAAGTGTTTTCAAATATGGTGTGGCAAGGTTAAGACCATGTCATGACCCTACCTTGGAGCATTACATGAGAATTGTAAAATGTGGCGGGCAATTCGGATTTTATTCCGCTCATGCTTCCAATACATTCTTTTTGGCAGCCTTTTTAAGTATTATACTGAAAAATAAGGTCAAGTGGTTTCCATATGCTATATTTGTGTGGGCTATAGTGGTTTCCTACAGCCGAATATATTTAGGAGTGCATTTCCCGATTGATATTTTGGTGGGGGCGTTTGTTGGATCTTTATTGGGAGTGATATTTGGTGCACTCACTAAAAAAGTGATCAACAAACAAAATATACCTTCATGAAAAAATCTTTATTACTTTTAGTTTCCCTTGGATTTTCACTAAACATTTTCGCTCAGGATAGAATAAAAGCAGAAGAATGTTTTAAAAAAGCCGATTATAAGTGCGCGGAAGAACAATATTCCAAGCTGGCAGAAAAAGAACAGATTCAGAAATTTCAATCTGAATATTACAATAATCTGGGAACAGCCCAAAGAAGACTGGGAAAAACAGCACTTGCTTTTAAATCTTATGAATCAGCTTTAAAAACCAATCCTTTATCGGCTCCTGTATATGCAAATATTGCTTCATTACACAGCCAAAAAGGAAATAAAGCAAAAGCATTGGAATATATTGAAAAAGGGCTTCAGATTGATGATAAAAATCCAGACTTCTATCTTACCCGTTCTAAAATATATGACAGCCAGGGAAAAAAAGATCTTGCGATCAAAGATCTTAATCAAATTCTGACTTTTGCACCGGATAATGTATTCGCAAAAACGGGATTGGCAAATCTGAAAAAAAATAGCGGTGATCTTGGAGGAGCTTTAAAAGATTATAATCAGCTTATTGCCGAGAAACCGGAATCATTACTGTACAACGGGCGTGCTGATGTTTACCTGAAAATGAAAAAACATAAAGAAGCTCTTACAGATATTAATAAAGCTATATCTATTGATGCAAAGTTTTCCCAATCTTATGTGACGAAAGCTTTGATTTTATTTGATACTGCGAAACCAAAAGAAGCTTGTGAAAATCTGGATAAAGCAGTCGTATTGGGCTATGAAAAAGCAATACTGGCTGATTATTACGCTAAATGTACCAAGAAATAATATAGATAATGACAGATGGAAATTTACTTCCTGAGCATCATTATTTTAATCATTCATAAAAGCAGCTGAATGCAACAGATTGTTAGTTTTGGCTGTTTTTTAATTCAGTAAAGTAAATAGACATGTTAAACATTGTTCTTGTAGAACCGGAAATTCCTAATAATACAGGTAATATCGGGAGATTGTGTGTAGGAACTGAGTGTAAATTGCACTTAATTCATCCGTTTGGATTTGTAATTAATGATAAAAATTTAAAACGTTCCGGATTGGATTATTGGGTACATCTTGATGTCACTGAATATGCCAATGTAGAGGAGTGGGTGAAAAGTATTCCAGATCCGTCGCGCGTTTTCCTGATGAGTTCTCATGCTGAAAAATCATATCTGGAAAATAATTTTCAGGATGGAGACTGGCTGGTATTCGGAAAGGAAAGTGTGGGATTGAGTAAAGAAGTACTGGATCAGTTTGAAAATCATTTAACCATCCCGATGTCAAAGCTTATCAGAAGTTTTAATATTGCAAACTCTGTTGCTTTTGTAGTGGGTGAAGCAAAAAGACAAATCAGTTTAAAAAACTAATTTGCTTTTTTAAATAAAATTATTCTATTACCATTATCCTGTGATTTTATAATCAATCGGATGATGGTATTTGTTTTTAATCGTTATGATACGGTTTTCCCTGTAAAATCTGATCCGCTCTGTAAAGTTGTTCAACGATAAATAATCTGATCATCTGATGGGTGAATGTCATTTTAGAAAGGGACATCTTTTCATTGGCTCTGCTGTAAATATCTTCCGAAAAACCATAAGCTCCTCCAATCAGAATGTGTACTTTTTTCACAGAGGAATTCATCCAGGTATCTATTTTCTGAGAAAATTCACGGCTGGTAAACTGTTTTCCTTTTTCATCAAGAATTACCACAAGATCATTTTTATCAATGTGATTCATGAATAACTTAGCTTCTTCTTTTTTCAGAAGGTCTGGGGACAGATTTTTAGCATTTTTTACATCGGGAATTTCTGTGATTTCAAAATTCCAGTGCTTGGGAAGACGGTTGAGATAATAATTGATCAAAGATGTAATTTCCTTATCATCTGTTTTACCGATACAAAGTAAACTGATTCGCATTGTGAAAAATTTCAGGTGGCAAAGATAAGGGTTTTAAAGTTTAATATTCCAATCCTTTCTCTGTTACCTATCATCCGTAACCTGCTGCCTATTTAATTTAATTCCCCTACCTTTGTAAAAAGACAAGCAAATAGATGGGTGTAAAGGTTCCTAATTTTATTTTGAAGATTCAAGATTTTTTTGATGACATTCATATTCCTGTATTGGGAATATCGCTTTGGCAGATGTTTCAGATTTATATTTCCGGAATTTTCAAAGGAAAAATAGGTAGAAAAGCAGCGGCTATTTCATGGAGCTTTACCATAAGCTTGTTTCCGTTTATACTCTTCCTTCTTTCTGTATTGCCGTATATGCCTCATTATGACAAGTTGCAGTTTTATATCTTTGATGTATTGATGCATAATGTATTTCCATCCAATATGGAAGGGGATGTGAGAGGATATATTGAAACCAACATCATCCCGAATATGAAGGGAATCAGTAATTTGACCATTGTGTTGGCACTTATATTTGCAACAAATGGTACTTTTTCTTTGATTAATGGATTCAATGAAAATACAGAAGAAAAACTAAGTGATGTAAAGGAATTTATTCTTTCATTTTTTATTACAATTGGATTTATTACGATTGTTTTTCTGGCGCTTTTCGGGATTTATTATTCAGAGGTTGTAATGAAGCTTTTCACCCCTGCCTATGATGTTTCATGGCTGGTAGATAACCTTTCCAGTATTATTGGGTTTGTATCTTTTCCGTTGTTTTATTTCATTCTTTTAACCTTGTTTTATTGGCTGGGAACCGTGAAAATTATCAGATTCAGACAGGCTATTCCGGGGGCTATACTTACCACGATATTATTTGTGGTTACCACTTATATTTTTGCAATTTACGTGAAAGATATTGCTCGTTATAACGTTCTTTATGGGTCTATTGGGAGTATGATTTTATTGATGGTTTGGGTGAATGTCAATGTGTATCTTCTGTTATTCGGAAACGAATTGAATATGGCGATCAGAAAACTCAGAATAGAGAAATTGCTTTCCGATGAGATCCAAAAGGAAACAATAGAGTATCACGCTCAGATCACGGAACCTGATTTTAACAGTGATGAAGAACACCAAAGAAAACTGGAAAACAATAAGAAAAATTAATCTCTTTGATAAGGGATAGGGATATTAAAAAACGAATCGGGGAATCAATAAAATTGATTCCCCGATTCTTTATGTTATTATGTAAAGTTTGATTTTTTGCGTGTAATTTAGTCTTCTTCAGGAATATTTCCTTTCGAACTTAAGCTTAAGATTGTAAATCCTAAAACAGCAGCAATAAAAGAGGCAATAAGAATCGCAAATTTAGCTTCATCCTGAATAAGTATTTCGCCTTTAAAGGAAAGTAATGCGATGAAAATAGACATGGTAAATCCAATTCCGGCAAGTAGACCTACGCCGATCATCTGAGTCCAGTTACTGTTTTGAGGTAAAGAACTAAGCTTTAATTTAATAGCAATTAATGAGAATAGATTAATTCCAACTAGTTTTCCAACAACCAAACCGAAAATAATACCTAATCCTAACGTACTTGTAACTCCGGCTACCATTTCACTTGAAAAAGTAATATTGGTATTCGTTAAAGCAAAAATAGGCATGATTAAAAAGCTTACCGGAATATGAAGCTGGTGTTCCAGTTTTTCCAATGGTGAAATTTCTACATTAGATGCATTAGTAGGAATGGAAAACGCAAGTAAAACACCTGCTATAGTCGCGTGAATCCCCGAATGATGCAGGAAGTACCATAAAAATAGCCCTGGAATAATATAAAATATTGTTTTGGTTACTTTTAAAAAGTTTAAAATAAATAAAAGTGCAGTTACTCCAAAGGATAATAAAAGATAGGTCCAATGGATCTGATCCGTATAAAATATTGCAATAACAAGAATTGCTCCCAAGTCATCTACAATAGCTAATGCAGCCAGAAATATTTTGATGGAATTCGGGATTTTTTTTCCCAGCATTGAAATAATTGCCAGTGAAAAGGCTATATCTGTAGCCATAGGGATTCCCCAGCCATTGCTATATTCTGTTCCTGTGTTGAAAATACTGTAAATAACAGCCGGAACAAGCATTCCGCCCACTGCTGCAAAAATAGGCAATGAGGCGTTTTTAAAAGATGAAAGTTCACCTTCTACAAGTTCTCTTTTGATTTCAAGTCCTACCAAAAGAAAGAAAACAGCCATCAGACCATCATTAATCCAGATGCTGACAGGATATTCAAGCCCAAACAGATGAGTTCCTACTTCTTTATCCAAAAAGTGCTGAAAGCTTTCTGCGGCTGATGAGTTTGCAATAAGTAATGAAATAAGCACACAGAAAATAAGTATAATTCCTGATGCCTGACTGTTGTTGAAAAAATTTTTAAAATATTGTGATAAATTCATATTTATGATTGTACTCGTCTCACCCTTGAGACTCCATTAATACTTTTAAGTTTTTTAAAGGTTTCTTCAAGCTGACCTTTATTCTTAACTTCAAGATTGATGTTTCCGGTGAAAACGCCATTATTGGATTCTATGGACATACTTTTCATATCCATTCCCATACTTCCACTGATCACTGTGGTAATATCATTGATCATGCCCATTCTGTCCAGACCTTCAATTTCGATTTTTACTCTGTTTTTGAAGCTTTCTGCATTTACCCATTTCGCAGGAATGACACGGTAATCATATTGTGCTCTAAGGTTGATGGCATTTGGACAGTTGTCACTGTGAACTTTAATTCCGTCGGAAATAGTGATGAATCCGAAGATTTTATCTCCAGGAATTACCGTACAGCATTTTGCATAGGTGTAATTCAGCTTTTCCTCATCTTTTCCGAAGACGATCATGTCAAGGTTTTGCTCTTTCGGTTCCTCGAATTGAACATTTTTGGAAGGAGATTTTCTGAATCTTGAAAGTAAATTGTTAAATACGTTTTTACTTTCAATGTATTTTCTTAGACTACTCGCATCCAGTTCGTTACTTTGGAATTTTAAAAATAGTTCCTGAGATGATTTTAGATTAAAGAACTTCTGTAACTTGTTGATCTCTTCATCATTGAAATTGATTTTTGCATGACGAAGCTTTCTTTGTAAAATTTCTTTTCCTTCTTCTACCAGCTGATTTTTCTGAGAATTCAGGTAACTTTTAATCTTAGACTTTGCTTTTGAAGTTACCACAAATTCCAGCCAGTCGGATTTAGGTTTCTGGTTTTGAGAAGAGAGAATGTCTATCTGATCTCCATTCTGAAGAACATAAGAAATCGGAACCAGTTTTCCATTGATTTTAGCACCTAAACATTTCATTCCTAAATCGGAGTGAACAGAAAATGCAAAGTCTAAAGCTGTAGCATTGGTGGGTAAAATTTTAATTTCTCCCTTTGGAGTAAATACAAATACCTCTTTTGAATAAAGATTAAGCTTAATATTGTCCAAAAGTTCAGACGTAGAAAGATTCTGCTGCTGTTCAAGTACTTCACGGATTTCGGTAACCCATTTTTCAAAATTACGGTCATCGGAGCTTTGCTTGTAACCTTCTTTATATTTATAATGTGCAGCGACTCCTTTTTCAGCGATTTCATCCATACGTTCTGAGCGAATCTGTACTTCAATCCACTTTTTATCAGGACCTAAAACCGTTAAATGCAAACTTTCATATCCTGTAGAACGAGGCTGTGTAATCCAGTCACGCATCCTCGATGGATTACTGTGATAAACATCGGTAACGATAGAATAGATCTTCCAAGCCAGAAATTTTTCATTTTTAGCATCGGATTTATAAATAATCCTGATTGCATAATTGTCAAAAACCTCTTCAAATGAAACTCCCTGCTTAAGCATTTTCCTGTAAATAGAAGAAATTGCTTTTGCACGTCCTTTGATTTTAAAATTTAATCCCTCTTCACGAAGTCTCTCCGAAACTTCTGTTTTGAATTCTTCAATATATCTTTCACGGCTTTCTTTGGCAAGTTCCAATTTCTCTGTGATCTCGTTATAAACCTCAGGATTATTATACTTTAGGGAAAGATCTTCAAGCTCTGATTTGATATTATACAAACCAAGACGGTGAGCCATAGGAGCATAGATATACACCGTTTCTGAAGCAATTTTTTTCTGCTTATCGGGTGCCATGCTTTCCAGCGTTCTCATATTGTGAAGACGGTCTGCAATTTTGATCAGAATCACTCTGAAATCCTCAGATAACGTTAATAATAACTTTCTGTAATTTTCAGACTGAACAGAAATATTCTGATGATTCATGATGGAGATTTTGGTCAATCCATTCACAATACTGGCGATTTTCTCACCGAAGATTTTCTTAAGATCTTCGTATGTATAATCTGAGTCTTCAATGACGTCATGCAAAAGTGCACAGGCAATGGAAGTGGCGCCCAAACCAATCTCTGTCGCTACAATTTTGGCTACAGCGATAGGGTGGTAGATGTAGGGTTCCCCAGATTTTCTCCTTTGATCTTTATGAGCATCCAACGCAATGTCAAATGCTTTTCGGATGAGTTTGTTATTTTCCTCATCCAACGTTCTGTATGTGTTAGAAATCAGATCCTTATATCTGGCAAGGATCTCTTTGTTTTCTTGTTCTAAATCGTAACTCATTTGTGCAGATGCCTATATTTAAACGAAAATACGAAAATTTTTACTTTTTTCAAACATAAAAAATCCGTAGGGTTACTACGGATTCGGTTATTAGATTTTATATTGATTTAGAATTTTACTTCAGAGTTCATGCCGTCACTTGCCGTTTTGATTTTAATATCGGGGCTGTTGTGAATTTCGGCTTTGTTTCTTGCGTCAATATACTTCTTAATAGTATCGTAATTTGCCTGGTCAATGCTCATATTTTCAAACAGATATGTTTTTATGACTGCATTTTGTGTAAAGATACTCCGGGCACTGTCTGCCTGATTGCTATCTTTTACGGCAACGCTAGCCAGGTACTGAGCGTCGCTCATGTCACTATTAAGGTATATGATGTAATCTGAACTTGGGAATCCTGAGTTTTCCAGATCATTTTCAAGCTTTTTGTAATCGCTATGGTGCTCAAATAGCCCAGCTAATATATTTGACATAATTAATGGGTTTTAAAGTTCTGATTAAAGTTAATAATAATTTTCTTATTTTTTTAATATTAATCCAATAAAATTTATCTATTAATATTTTATCTATAAAATAATGTTAAAATATTTGAGAATATCTATTGAACGGGTGTTTGAATTTGTTAATTAAATAATTTATATGATTAATCCGGGATTTGTCAATTGTCCTAATAAAAGGATAATGAAGGTTATTGATGCTGATTAACTCTACTTTTATAAATTGATTACATTAATCCTCACGTAGATTTGGAGGATGACGTAGATTTTAATTATTGCTAGATTATTTTGTACTTTTTTATTATTCTGAAAGGATAAAGTAGAATGAACAGTCTCGCAAATTCTCTTTTATTCTTGACTGAACATATAAAATGTCTTTATAATGAAGGTTTCAGATACTCAATGAAATATGTTAATGGAGTAAAGATGGGACAGATTCCATTAATTCTTTTTAAGTCTGATTATTCATACGCATCATTTGCTTGTCTCTTCTCTTTGTTTGCTAGTTATTTTAGATGAAAAATCTTTATTACGTATGCACCAATAAAAAAGACCGCTTCATTATAGAAGCGGTCCTTTATTTTGATATTTGTTTTTAATTAAATTCTTTCGTTTTTAATTTCTTCTACAATTTCCGGATTCAATAGTGTACTGATGTCTCCAAAATTACTGAAATCCCCTTCTGCAATTTTTCTCAGAATTCTACGCATAATCTTTCCTGAACGAGTCTTCGGAAGTCCTGAAACGAACTGTATTTTATCAAGTTTTGCAATAGGACCTATCTGATCGGAGATCAATTGATTGATCTCTTTTTTAAGGTTGTCCTTATCACGGCTTTCTCCGGTTTCTTTAAGTGTTACATAACCATACAACGCGTTTCCTTTAATATCATGCGGATATCCTACAATTGCAGATTCTGCTACAGCAGGGTGTTGATTGATACTGTCTTCAATTGGAGCCGTTCCTAAATTATGACCTGAAACGATAATTACATCATCCACACGTCCGGTAATTCTGTAATAACCTACCTCATCTCTTAAAGCTCCGTCACCGGTAAAATATTTGCCTGGGAAAGCTGTAAAGTAAGTCTCCTTATATCTTTGATGATCGCCCCAGATTGTTCTTGCAATTCCTGGCCATGGAAAACGGATGCATAGGTTTCCTGTTACCTGGTTTCCTGTAATTTCATTACGCTTATCATCCATTAAAACAGGTTGGATCCCTGGTAAAGGTAAAGTGGCATAAGTTGGTTTTGTTGGAGTAACGAACGGAAGTGGAGAAATCATAATTCCTCCGGTTTCAGTTTGCCACCAGGTATCTACGATTGGGCATTTTTTCTTTCCAACATGATCATTAAACCAGTGCCATGCCTCATCGTTGATAGGTTCTCCTACAGATCCGATGACTTTTAATGAACTCAGATCGTGCTTGTCTACCCATTCCGTGCTTTCTTTTGCTAAAGAACGTATTGCGGTGGGAGCAGTATAGAATTGCGTAATTTTGTGTTTCTCGATAACTTCCCAGAAACGATCCGGCTCCGGATAAGTAGGTACGCCTTCGAAGATTACTGTTGTGGCACCATTCAATAACGGACCGTATAGGATATAGGAGTGTCCTGTAATCCATCCGATGTCAGCGGTACACCAGTAAATATCATTTTCTTTATAATTAAATACATTTTTGAAAGTATAAGCAGTGTACACCATGTATCCGGCACATGTGTGAAGCATTCCTTTAGGTTTTCCTGTAGAGCCTGAAGTATAAAGGATGAAAAGAGGGTCTTCAGAATCCATGATTACCGTAACGAAATCTGGTGAAGCTTTTTCATAAAGATCGGCTAGCCAATAATCTCTTCCTTCCTTCATTTTGATTTCGTTGTGAGTTCTCTTTACAACAAGTATTTTTTCTACGGTTGGCGTTTTTTCAACTGCTTCGTCTACAATGCTTTTCAGATCCAGAACTTTGCTGCCTCTGTAACTTCCATCTGAGGTAATAACCATTTTAGCTTCACAGTCATTAACTCTTGAAGAAACGGCAGAAGCTGAGAATCCTGCAAAAATAACGGAATGTACAGCTCCTAATTTGGCGCAGGCAAGCATCGTAATTGCCAATTCAGGGATCATAGGAAGATAAATACAAACTCTGTCTCCTTTTTCGATTCCCATATCGCGTAAAACATTGGCTGTTTTGTTGACACGGGTATATAATTCGTTGTAGGAAATGTGTTGTGCTTCTTCTTTTGGATCGTTAGGTTCCCAAATGATGGCTGTTTTTTCTCCTCTTATGGTAAGATGTCTGTCGATGCAGTTTTTGGTAATATTAAGCTTGGCGTTTTTGAACCATGTAATCTTTGCTTCATTCATGTCATACTTAACGACTTTGCTCCATCTCTGGTACCACACGAAGTTTTGATCTGCTACTTTATCCCAGAATTTCTTCGGATTTTTAATAGACTTTTTATATTCTTCAAAATAATGTGGTAAATCTTCTATTAAGTAATTTCTCATATCCTTTTTCGTTTTTTGAAATTTGAATTGTATTGTTAATTTGTTTAATCTTTTGCTTGATTTTAATTTTCAGACATCATATTAATAGTCAGTCTTAAAATTTTAAATTGGTAATTTAAAGCTCAGAAATGATACTTAAATATATGTTTAATTTTTTGGTTAAGCCCTATATTCCTTGATTTTTCCCTGAATTTCTTCAATGATTTTTTCGTCATCAATAGTAGATGGGATCTGAAAATCTTTACCATCTAATAGTGTTCTGATAAGCTTACGAAGTATCTTTCCAGATCTTGTTTTGGGTAAACGTTTGACAGTCATTACATTTTTGAGAAAAGCTACAGCGCCTATTTTTTCACGAACCATGTGAATGATTTCTTTTTCAATATCTGCTTCCGAAATGGTAGTGCCGTTTTTTAAAACAACCGTAGCAAAAGGAACTTGTCCTTTCAGTTCATCATCAATGCCTACTACAGCGCATTCTGCAACATCGGGATGTGATGAAACAATTTCTTCCATTTCAGAAGTGGAAAGTCTGTGCCCGGCAACATTAATGACATCATCCACTCGTCCTGTAATGAAAATATACCCATCTTCATCCTGTATAGCGCCATCTCCCGAGAAATAATATCCATTGTATTGGGACAAGTAACTTTTTTCAAAACGGTCATAATCTTTCCATATTCCAAGTAAAGCACCGGGAGGAAGGGGGAGTTTTATCACTAAATAACCCTCATGATGCGGATCGAGTTCCAGTCCGTTTTCGTCAAATATTTTAATGTCATATCCCGGAATCGGTTTTCCCGCAGAAGCTCTTTTAATACTGTAATTTTCATCAAAGGTTAATAGCCCCAGCATGGGCGATCCTGATTCTGTCTGCCACCAGTGATCAATAGCAGGAACTCCGATATGCTCTGCAAACCAATCTAAGGTTGCCACGTCACATCGTTCACCTGCTAAAAATTGTTTTTTAAAATGGGAAAGGTCATATTTTTTTACCAACTCTCCGTTTGGATCTTCTTTTTTTATCGCTCTTATTGCAGTGGGAGCAGTAAACATCGCAGAAACTTTATATTCTGAGATGATTCTCCAGAAAGTTCCCGCATCTGGGGTCATAATAGGCTTTCCTTCAAATACTATAGTTGTATTTCTATTGATTAATGGTCCGTAAACAGAATAACTGTGCCCGACTGCCCATCCAAAATCGGAAGCTGCCCAATAAGTTTCACCGGGTTCAATACCATACATATATTTCATAGAGAATTTTAAAGCGGTTGCATAGCCGCCTGTATCACGAACGATGCCTTTGGGTTTTCCGGTAGTTCCGGAAGTGTAAAGTAGATAAAGTGGGTGAGTAGACTCTACAGGAACGCAGTCTGCAGATTCGGATTTTTGAACCAGTTCTTCATAATCGATAAGCCCTTCAAACATTTCATGCTGATTATCTACCAGTTTCCTATTGTAAACGATGATGTTGTCTACTTTATCCTGCGCCAGCTCTATAGCTTTTTCTACTAATGGAAGGTAAGGGATTCTTTTGGCGATTTCTATTCCTGCCGTTGCAGTGATTAAAACTTTAGGCTTACAATCATCAATTCTTACCACTAATTCATGAGGTGCAAAACCTCCGAAAACCACATTGTGAATAACCCCGATTCTGGCACAGGCGAGCATAGCAAAAAGCGTCTGCGGAATCATCGGCATGTAAATAACAGCTGTATCTCCTTTTTTTAATCCTAAAGAAGATAGTCCTCCTGCAAATTTTGAAACTTCCTCTTTTGCCTGATTGAATGTATAGGTTTTCTTTTGCCCGGTTACTGGAGAATCATAAACAACTGCAATCTGGTCTCCAAAACCCTCTTCAATATGTTTGTCAATGCATAAATAGCACATATTAAGCTTTCCGTCGGAAAACCATTGAGGGTAATCATTGTCATCTTTTGAAAGGATCTGTTGTGGGAATTCAAACCAATGAATTGCTTCTGCCTGTTCCTTCCAAAAATTTTCTTTGTTTTCTATGCTTTGCTTAAATAAAGTATCGGTTTTCATATCAATAATTGTGTATTTGGAGTGTTTATCACCCTTATCAAGGGTGATATTTTCATCTAAAACAGCTCTTCAATCTGCTGCATCAGTTTTTTAATTGAATAAGGTTTTGTTACGTAAGCATCGGCGCCCATTTCCATTCCTTTTTCAATATCTCTGGGGTTGTTTTTAGCACTCAGGAAAATTACCTTAGTATCTTTTAGTTTATTGTCTTGTCTAATGATATCCAAAGTGCTGTATCCATCCAGATTGGGCATCATGATATCAAGAAGTATGACATCGGGAGTCATGGTTTTTAAGAACTCAAGAACTTCCGTTCCGTCACGGGCAATGAAAACATCATAACCGTTTTTTCTGAAGCTGTATTCCAGCGACATTAGTATTTTGTGCTCATCATCTGCAATAATTATCTTTTTCATAAAGGCTTTTTAAAGGTGTTCAACTTCATTTTTATTCTCATGTATTATCTTTTCAGGAAGAGTGATGGTAAAGGTGACTCCAAGTCCGCTATTTTCAGCTTTTATATTTCCGTAGTGTGCCTGTACTATCTTTTTTGAGATGGCAAGTCCAAGTCCGCTTCCTGTTGGTTTTAAAATATTCTGGTTTTTAGATTGATAAAACTTGTCAAAAATCATTTCCAGATCTTCCTCAGGAATATGTTTTCCTGTATTGAAAATGGAGACTACTAATTGATTGTTTTTTTCAAATAACTTGGTCTGTATTGTTCCTTGTTCATCAGTAAACTTTAGGGCATTACCCCAAATATTCTGAAACAGCTGAATCATTCTCGCTTCATCATATTCAAATATAAACTGATTCAAAAGATTAACCTCACTTAAATGAATGTTTTTCTGCTGTATCAGATGGAGGAGAGGGTTTAATGCCTTCTTGTAGGTCTCAATAATATTATGCTGTTGAATATTTAATGAGATCTCGCCATGCTGTAATTTGTCTAGGTAAAGAATATCATTAATGATTTCACTCAATCGGTCAGATTCTGTAATAATGTTATTTAAAAACTCTCTTTTAATATCCAGTGGAATATCATCGTCATCTGCTAGAATTTCTCCAGCAGAACGTATTGCTGTGATTGGAGTTCTTAATTCATGCGCAACAGAATCCAGGAAGTCGTCTTTCTGACGGTCTTTCACGATAAGGTTTTCATTGGCTGTTCTCAGATCATCAGATAGTTTTTGCAGCTCTTCAGACTGTTCTGTGAGTTTTTTATTTAAGCTGATGTTTTCCTTTGATTCCTCGAGAATATTTAAAACTTCTTTTAAGGATATTTTATCTTCTTTTGTAACACCTTCGATCAGAATTTTAGCAGATGCAGTTCCGATTCTTCCTGCTAACAGGTTTTCAGAAAACTTGATAAACCTTGAGTCTGCGGTTTCAGTTTTTGAATCAATATTATATTTTAAATTGAAAATTCTTAATGCCTGCTCAGTTTTATTTTTGCCTAAAAAACGTTCCAGAATATTCTGAATATCGGAAATATAAGCTGTTCCTCGCCAGATAAATGCATTCTCATGATTTTGAATGTATTTGTCAATATCTACATAGAGCTCAGCAAAGTTTCTTTCTCGGTAATTTCCTTTTGTACTCACTGAAATAATGGTAAATAAACCTGTATTTATCAAGAGGGACCAGAAGAAAATTTGAGGAATTCTTGCAAGATAAGGAATAGTGAAGAAGTCAAAGGAATTATACATGTCTCTTAATACTCCTTTGAATTCTTGGTTGTAAGAGAAATAATACTGTGGGATAATCAACCCGAAATAACAGATCGTTAATCCAGCGGCAAGCCCGATTACGGCGCCCTTGTAGCTTCCTCTTCTCCAGAATAGTGCTCCGAAAAACGCAGGCGCCAACTGTGCGATTACCACAAAAGACATTAATCCTACAGAATCCAGTGATTTTTTTATGATAAAATATTTATAGAACACAAAAGCCATGATAATCAGTGCAAAAATGCTGAATTTCCTAATGTTGGTAATGCTTCTTGTATTTTGTTCTTCATTTTCAGATTTAAACTTTCCAAGCAATCCATATGGGATGATCAGGTTATTGGAAAGCATTATGGACAGAGTGATTGCAGAGATAATGATCATGGAAATACATGAACTCAATCCGCCAAGAAAAACCAAAACCGTGATTAAAGTATTATCAAAGTGCTGGGGAATTAAAATAGAGTAGAACTCAGGATTTACTTTTTGTCCGTCAAAAATCAATCTTCCACCCCATGCAATCGGGAAAATAAATATGGTGAAAATCAATAAATAAAGCGGGAAAAACCAGATTGCTGTTCTGATGTGTTTTTCCTGTCTGTTTTCAACGATTGCCGTATGAAATTGTCTTGGAAGAATGCAGATTGCCGTGGCGGAGATCATGCATAAAACCATCCAGTTCATTGCTCCTTCAATACCGTTGAATGTATTTTTTTCTTTAAAATCTTTAAACTGGCTAGCCTTCTGATAAATGTCTGTAAAGCCATCAAAAACGTAATAGATCACAAATAATCCAAGAATAATAATGAAAAACAACTTTAAAAAACTTTCCAGAGCAATGGCTGAAATGATTCCTAAACGTTTTTCTGATGCATCTACGTAACGCGTTCCATAATAAGAAGAAAAAAGAGCGATAAGAATGACAACAAATGTGGCATTATCAGTCAGAATATCTTGTGACATCGAAGTTTCTGTTACTAAATGAAAAGTCTCAGAAATTGCTTTGATCTGCAGTCCGATGTAAGGAACTATGGCAAGAAGACATACGACGGTAATAATAGCACTAAAGCTTCTGCTGTTTCCATATCGCAGAGATATAAAATCGGCAAGACTACTGATTTTGTTGACCCTGGAAATTCTTACAATTCTCGTGTTTATATAGATCCATGCTGGGATAATCATGATGGGACCAATGTAGATCGGAAGGTAATTTAATCCACTGGTAGCTGCTACGCCAATACTTCCGTAATAAGTCCATGCCGTACAATACACAGCTAATGAAAGTGCATAAATATACGGGTTATTGATCCAAAGCTTACTTCTTTTCTTCTCTGCCAGATGAGCAACTAAGAAAAGGAGAGCCAGGTAAAACAGAACTACGAAAAATAAAGCGAAACTACTCATCATGTTTTTTTACGATTACAAAGGAAATCACGATGGAAATCATCCAGACTGCGAACAAATAGATCAGGATCATAGGATAGCCTAAAACTTCCCGATCACTATTGAAAAGTAGCGAAATAGGAATACTGAAGGCAATCATCAGCCCGATGCTTAGAATAACCAGTTTTTGTTCGTGTCTTTTTTTCATAAATGATGATTCGTAAAAGATAATTGATGGACAGACATTTTTGCCGTCCATCAATCGTCCTGTAGCTTTTTAATTATATTTTGTCGTCAGAATATTCTCCTGTTATGGCATAATATCCGAAAACAGCCATTCCGCCTGAGATAATCGGCATCAGTACAAATAAGATAATAATCCCGAAAACCAGATCTTCCTGTTTTCCCGAAGCAATCTTGGGGATTCCCATTACGGTAATTCCGAAATATCCTACGACGACTGCTATTGCGATCCAGAGAATGCCTAATATTTTTTTTAGTCCGTTCATTTTAGTAGTTTTAAAATTAATAAAAATTTGAGTGAATCAGTGATTAATCGTGAAGATTATTGTTCTTATTTTTAAGATAAATTAATCCGATGATGAAACATACGGCAGCAACTCCAATCGGGTACCAAAGTCCTTCCAGGTACCATGTAGCGTGTCCTGCATCTTTTCCGGTGGTTACCAGATAAGTTGCCACCGCAGGAAGAAGTCCTCCGAATACACCATTTCCAATATGATAAGGTAAAGACATTGATGTATAACGGATTCTTACCGGGAACATTTCAACAAGGAATGCTGCAATAGGACCGTAAACCATCGTTACAAATATTACCTGTACAAACACCAGGAAGATCAGATACCATTTTGTGTCATCACTTACTTTTACAGCTTGGGAAACTTTTGCTTCTTCAGCTTTTCCGTCTTTCATTACCGGACCGCTTGGCGACCAGTGAACGATACTGTCTTTCTTGATTAAAGTTCCGTCTGTGAATAGAGTTTCTTTGTGGAAGGTAACAAGGCTGTCTGTTGCAATATCATTGTGGATTTTAGCCGTTCTTTTCTCTGTAATCCCGCCAGATGCAATGGTCTTGTTTTCAATGTTTACACTTTTAAACATACTGTCATAGATAGGTCTGTATGCTAAAATTGCAATCAGCATTCCCGTCATCATCACTGCTTTTCTTCCGATTTTATCAGAAAGCCAACCGAAAAATACAAAGAAAGGAGTTCCTAAAAACAAAGCCGTAGCCATAAGATAATCTACCTGTGTAGAATCTATATTCATTACTTTTTGCATGAAACTCATGGCATAGAATTGTCCTGTGTACCAGATGACCCCTTGTCCCATTGCTGCTCCGAAAAGAGCAAGAAGAACGAATTTGAAATTATATTTATTCCCGAAACTTTCCTTTAATGGATTCTTAGAAGTTTTCCCTTCACTCTTAGCCTTAGCAAAAAGCGGAGACTCCTTCATATTTTTTCTGATGATATAAGACACTGCAACCATTAGAATTGAAATCCAAAACGGAATTCTCCATCCCCAGCCATCAAATTCTTCAGGAGAAAGTGTGGTTTTGGTAATTAAAATAACGATCAATGAAATGAAAAGCCCTGCCGTTGCAGTAGTTTGAATCCATGAGGTCCAGTAGCCTCTTCGATGAGGTTGTGCATATTCAGCAACATAGGTTGCAGCACCTCCATATTCACCACCAAGTGCTAGCCCTTGCAATAATCTAAGAATTAAAACTAAAACAGGAGCCATGAAGCCAATCGTCTCATAACTTGGAATACATCCGATCAGGAACGTAGAAAACCCCATGATCAGTAAAGTAACAAGGAACGTATATTTTCTCCCGATAAGATCTCCCAGTCTTCCGAAGAATAAAGCTCCGAAAGGTCTTACAACAAATCCTGCGGCAAAAGTAGCAAGAGTAGATAAAAATGCAGCTGTAGGATTATCTGCCGGGAAAAATTTAGTTGCCAAAACAACCGCTAAACTTCCGAAAATGTAGAAGTCATACCATTCTATAAGTGTTCCGAGAGATGACGCTGTAATCACGCTCCATATGGTGCGGTTTTTCTGCTTATCAGTCATATTCTCGTAGCTTTCGTGATGATTTTCGCTCATATTGATTCGTTTTTGATGTTATTGGAATAGGATTTAAATTTTTTAGACCATTAAGAGATTTTAAGTTGATAAGATTTACTATTCTTAATAGTTCAAACTTTATAAATATATTTGGAACTGTACAATAAATTCTCCTTTAGAAGATGGTTTTTCACTAGGATTGGTATAAACAGGTCTTGTTGAATATTGTGTAGTGATTTTTGCATGATGCCCATCAATAAACCAATTGGCTCCGACATCAAACTGGGATGAAGATTTTTCGAATGCTTCAAAGTTTTTGTGAGTATAAGCAGCGAAAGGCTGTATTCTGATTTTTGGTTTTTCCGCCTGACTTGGTAATAGTAAACCAGCCTGTGCGTAGATAATATTACCTGTTCCGATAGTCGGTTGTAGATTTCCCGGACCTGCAATGGCTTTATTGCCTATGAAATTAGGATCGGTAGCTGCAATATTCATTGTCCCAAGGTTTCTTACATAATTAGGACCGAAATTATAATTGTAATATCCGGCATACGCTGAAACTGCCATTTTGTTTTTAGCTTCTCCTAAAGGGATGTCCGCAAATGCATCTACAGCAAAAAGAGTGATGTCATGCTTTTCAATATTAGAATTAACAGAAGTTCTCGTCCCGTCTTTCTGATGATAAAAACCTGCACCTACATTGAAGACTTTCTTCGTTCCTAAATAAGAACCTACTTTGAAAGGCAGTGTATTAGATTCTTCGTCAAGGAATTGATACTCAACATAACCGGCTTTTGAAAAATTAGGATTTCCATTGTTGTCTACTGCTATAGCTTTTGATGGGTCTGTTGTGTTTGCTGGAGTAAGATCTGTTGCAAAAGGCTTATTTAAACTAAAACGATATTCAAGTTTTCCGTATTTTCCTTTGGCAAACATTCCGATCTGTCTTGCAAACTGATCCGAATTATCAATTAATGGCCATGAGAAAACGGGGGAGTCTACGGTAAGGAAATTCAACGTAGAAGCCATTGTCATACGAGAAAGTCCCATGTAATAATGAAGCCCTGCCCCTAAAGATAAACTGAATTTTCCTGCTTCTCCAGGTAAAATAACTGCGTACTCATTCCAGGCATCATGAAAAAATAACTGTGTTTTCTTTCCGTTTCCATAGCCTCCTGTGCCTGTGGTTCCTGTAGCACCACCATTAATAAAGGTTTGGTTATTGATCCCGAAATGCAAGAGGATCATATATCTTTTAGAAATTTGTGCGTATGTTAAAGCCCGTAATCGCCTGTTTCCTATATTCCAGGTGTTGTCTGTTGGTTCACCACCAACCATACTTCCTGGGTTCATCTGGCTGTTTCTTAACCAAAGCTGATCCCATAAAATAAATCTGATGAATTTGTCTCCCTCAGGATTGAGGTTTACTTTGAGTCCACTGCCATAATCAGGAGAACCTTGTGAATATACAGAACTGCTGATTAAGGCTACTCCAATGAATGTAAGTAATTTCTTCATAAATTATCAATTTTTGGCGTTGTTTTTTGTGAAAGCCAAATTGGAGTTAATAATTTATTTACGAAAATTTAATATATATTAGTGGTAATAGTATAGCTATAATTTGTTACGAGATGCGAGTTTCGTGTTTCGTAATCCGGTATTTTGATTTTTTTTTGTTTGTAAAATATTGATAATTAATATTTTATATTTTTTTTGTATTGTGCTTCGAATCTCGAACCGAGTACCCCGAACCTCGCGTCTACTTCTTAAACCTTTCCCACTTGATCAGCATATACTTATCAGCAAACTGAGTGATAATAATACCGGAGTTTTTGATGTTTTCTTCCTTTGCAATGTATTCTATTAATTCATTTTGTTTCAGGATTTTATATACAGGATGAAACTCGGAATGGGGAGGTCTGGTAATATTGTATTTTTTTATCCATGAGCTGATGGTTACGTGCGAAACTCCGATAATTCTCTCGATTTCACGATAGCTTAAGCCTTCCAGGTAAAGCTGTAGTGCTTTAGTAACATAATAATCATCAATCTGTTTTCCCAGTTTTTTAACGGTAAAATAATAGTTGCAATTTTTACAGTGAAACCTTTGTTTTTCATTAATAATACCACTTTTAACGACTTTGTTACCCTTGCATTTTGGACATGTATTTTCCATAGCTATATTATTTTAGCAAATATATAATAAATTAGCAAAAATATATTTTTAAATAAAGATAATTTTACCTGTATAAATTTTTAAAACAAAAAAAATATCTTTTTTATTTGGTTTTTAAAGTAATTATATTTTAAATTTGCCAAAAAATTTAGATAAATAAATGGAAATAGAAATTTCCTCATGCGAACATCTAGTGTATGTGAGTGAAATACAGCAGGAAATGTATGATTCTGCACAGCGTAGAGGAACGGGAATCGCAAAACGTTCCATCGAATATTTGAGTAAGAAGATTTCAGAAGGCAATGCTGTGGTTGCTACTGAAAACGGTGAGTGGGTAGGGTTCTGTTATATAGAAACCTGGTCACACGGAAAGTTTGTGGCAAATTCGGGGCTGATTGTATCTCCGAAGTTCAGGAACGGTGGAGTAGCGACTCAGATCAAACATAAAGTTTTCCAATTATCTAGAGAAAAATATCCTGAAGCAAAAGTATTTGGATTAACAACAGGTCTTGCGGTAATGAAAATCAATAGTGATTTGGGGTATAAACCAGTCATCTATTCTGAATTGACTCAGGATGAAGAGTTCTGGAACGGTTGTAAGAACTGTGTGAACTATGAAATTTTAATGAAAAAGGAACGTAAAAACTGCTTATGTACAGCGATGTTATTTGTTCCTGAAAATATGAAAAAAAATGAGGTTGTAAATAATCAGCCTGATCTTAATAAAGTAAACAGTGTTGTGAATGCGCAACCAGAAATTAAATATAGCAATGAACAAGAAAGTCATCTTAGCGTTTAGTGGAGGGTTAGATACTTCCTACTGTGCAAAATATCTTAGTGAAACACTTGGGTATGATGTATATGCGGTTACTGTAAATACCGGAGGTTTTTCCAAAGAAGAAGAAAAAGAGTTGGAGAAAAAAGCTTTAAATCTTGGGGTAAAAGAGTACAGGTGCGTAGATGCTCAGGAAGATTATTACAATTCTTGTGTGAAGTATTTGATTTTCGGGAACGTATTGAAAAATAACGCGTATCCTCTTTCTGTAAGTGCTGAGCGTACCATTCAGGCGCAGGAAATTGCAAAATATGCGATTGAAGTAGGAGCAGATGCTATTGCTCACGGAAGTACGGGAGCTGGAAATGATCAGGTTCGTTTTGATCTGATTTTCCAGGTAATGTGTCCGAATATTGAGATCATTACGCCAATTCGTGACATGGCTTTGTCCCGTGAAGAAGAAATTGAGTTTTTGAAAAGTCATGGCTATGAAATGGAATTCCATAAAGCACAATATTCGGTAAATAAAGGACTTTGGGGAACTTCTGTAGGTGGAAAAGAGACTTTGACCTCAAGAAATTATCTGCCGGAAGAAGCTTTCCCTTCCCAGGTTCAGGAAACTCAACCTTCCGAACTGGAAATTGAATTTAAAAACGGAGAAGTAGTGGCTGTGAATGGAGAAAGTTTTAATCACTCTGTTTATGCGATTCAAAAAATAGAAGAATTAGCTTCTGCTTACGGAATTGGTCGTGATATTCATGTAGGAGATACTATTGTAGGAATCAAAGGAAGGGTTGGATTTGAAGCAGCGGCAGCATCTGTGATTATTAAAGCGCATCATTTATTAGAAAAACATACGCTTTCAAAATATCAGCAAATGATGAAATCCCAGTTATCCGACTGGTATGGAAACTGGCTTCACGAAGCACTTTTCTTAGATCCTGTGATGAGAAATATTGAATCTTTCTTAGCGGACTCTCAGAAAACGGTAAGTGGAAAAGTATTTGTAACCCTTCATCCATACAGATTTATCTTAAACGGAATTGAATCTGATCATGATTTAATGTCGGATAAATTCGGAAGCTACGGAGAAGCCAACAGAGCCTGGACGGGAGAAGATGTAAAAGGATACACAAAAATTGTAAGTAATTCTTTGAATATATACCACCAGATTAACCAAAATATCAACTAAAGTTCCGGAGGAACGATTTAACCCAAGGTAGGATATAGTCCTATCAGTTTAAAAATGAAAAAAACAGTAGGAATAGTCGGAGCCAATGGTTATACAGGAAGCGAGTTGATACGCTTGCTGGCTTTTCATCCCCACGTGACATTGAGTTTTTTATATAGTCGTTCGAATTCGGGAACAAAAATTTCTGATCTGTACCCGGATTTAACGACGGTTTGTGAAATGGTTTTAACCAATCAAACAGAAGAGGTTGATATTCTTTTTCTATGCCTTCCTCATAAGGAAAGTCAGAATTGGTTAACTCAGAATCCTGTTCATGAAGATACGCTTGTGATTGATTTAGGAAATGATTTCCGTTTGGATGGAAATTTTGGAAACAGAAATTTTATCTACGGTTTACCTGAAATCAATAAAAAACAACTGTCAGGTTCAAAAAGTATTGCTAATCCGGGATGCTTTGCAACTGCAATTCAATTGGCGTTATTGCCATTGTCAGAAAAAGGATTGTTGAATGAAGTTTTTACCACAGGGATTACAGGTTCTACAGGAGCTGGGCAATCTTTGCAGGCAACAACTCATTTTACATGGAGAAATGATAATGTTTCAGCTTATAAGACTTTGACACATCAGCATGTGGATGAGATCTTACAACAGTTGATCTCATTTAATAATAAAGAAGTAAACCTGAATTTTGTTCCATGGAGAGGAGATTTCGCAAGAGGGATTTTTACAAGTTCTACCGTGAAAACTGATTTGGAATTGAGGGAGATAGAGCAATTGTATCAGGATTTTTATGCAGGAGAGCCTTTTGTTACAGTAAGTGAAAGGGCGATTGATTTAAAGCAGGTTGTCAATACCAATCGCTGTGTGATTCAGATTGAGAAGAATGGAAATGTTGCCGTAATTCATTCAGCGATTGACAATTTGTTGAAAGGAGCTTCAGGGCAGGCGGTACAAAATATGAACATCGCAATGGGCTGGGAAGAAAATACAGGTTTGAATTTGAAACCGATAGCATTTTAATACAGGAATGCACCAACTGATATTACGGGAAAAACTCGAAACTCGAATCCCGTTTCATTAATCAATTATCATTTATAAAAAGACATGAATTTATTCAACGTATATCCATTATTTAATATAAACCCAGTTAAAGCTCAGGGATCTTTTCTTTGGGATGATAAAGGAGAGCAATATCTTGACTTTTATGGCGGTCATGCCGTGATTTCAATTGGACATAATCATCCACATTACCAAAATAAGTTGAAAGAGCAATTAGAAAAAATCTCTTTCTATTCTAACTCTGTTCAGAATGAATTGCAGGTTGAACTGGCTGAAAAACTGGGAAAACTTTCAGGATATGAAGATTATAATCTTTTTCTGTGTAATTCAGGAGCTGAAGCGAATGAGAATGCATTAAAACTGGCTTCTTTTCATAATGGAAAAAGCAAAGTACTTTACTTCTCAGGATCATTTCACGGAAGAACTTCTGCGGCAGTTTCTGTAACGGATAATCCTAAAATTGTTGCTCCTGTAAATTTTTCAGAACGATTCATCAAATCCGAATGGAATGATATCAAACAGCTTGAACAAACTTTTGAGGTATACGGAAACGAAATTTCGTCAGTAATTATCGAAGGAATTCAGGGGGTAGGCGGAATTATGATTCCAACAGAAGAGTTCTTATTTAAGATTAAAGAATTGTGTGAGAAATATGATGCTGTTTTGATTCTGGATGAAGTGCAGTCAGGATATGGAAGAAGCGGATATTTCTTTGCGCATCAGGAATTTGGAGTTAAAGCAGATATAATTACTACAGCAAAAGGAATGGGAAATGGCTTTCCTGTTGGCGGAGTTTTAATCAATCCTAAGTTTAAAGCTAGCAATGGTTTGTTGGGAACAACTTTTGGAGGAAATCACTTAGCGTGTGTAGCTTCTATTGCCGTTCTGGATGTAATGAAAGATGAAAATCTTATCGAAAATGCTCAACAAATGGGTGAGTATATTGAAAATGAAATTAAAGATTTACCACATATTAAATCCATCCGAAGGAAAGGATTGATGATCGGAATAGAACTCGATAGAGACTGTTCAGAAGTAAGGAAAAGCTTACTGTTCGATCATCATATTTTCACCGGAAACTCTAATGATAAAAGTGTTTTAAGGATTCTTCCGGCACTTAATATCAAAAAAGAGGAAACGGATCTTTTTATCAATGCTTTGAAAGAAGTGTTGAAAAATATTTAAGTAATCTTTAAAATCAATTCAAATGAAAAAATTTACCTCTGTAAGTGATGTAGAAAACTTGCAGCAAATTATAAAAAAGGCTTTAGAAATTAAAGCAAACCCACTTTCTGAAACAGAAAAAGGAAAAGGAAAAACAATAGGTCTTGTATTCTTAAATTCAAGCTTAAGAACACGTTTAAGCAGTCAGATTGCAGCACAAAACTTAGGTTTAAATGTGTTGACATTAAATGCTGCACAAGAAGCATGGAACCTTGAATTTGCAGATGGAGCTGTGATGAACGGAGATACCGTAGAACATATCAAAGATGCTATTGAGGTTTTAAACCAGTATTGTGATATCATTGCTGTTCGTTGTTTTGCAGGGATGAAAAGCAAGGATGATGATGTGAACGAAAGTATCTTAAGTCAGTTTGAAAAACATGCAACAGTTCCTGTTATTTCTTTGGAATCGGCAACACGTCACCCATTACAGAGTTTTGCAGATTGTATCACTATTACAGAAAACTGGAAAAAAGATCATAAGCCGAAAGTTGTTTTAACATGGGCACCACACATTAAGCCAATTGCACATGCTGTAGGAAATTCTTTTGCAGAATGGATGCAGGAAATGGATGTGGAACTTGTGATTACTAATCCGGAAGGTTATGATTTGGACCCAGCTTTTACAAAAGATACAAAAATAATTCATGATCAGGATGAAGCATTGAAAGATGCCGATTTTATCTATGTGAAAAACTGGTCTTCATTTGATGATTATGCAGCAATGCCGGAAGTAGAAGAAAATTGGATGTTGACCAATGAAAAACTGGCAAACACTAATGATGCAAAAGTAATGCACTGCCTTCCCGTTCGTCGTAATGTTGAATTGAGTGATGAGGTAATGGATGGTGAAAATTCTATCATTTATCAGCAGGCAAAGAACCGTATTTTCTCAGCCCAAACCGTGTTTAGCGAAATTTTAGATCATATAAAATAACCCTAATGAGTCCTGAAGGGACGATTTAATCTCAAAATAGGAATTTATTCCTATTATTCTATCCATATACAATAAGTAAAAAAATGAAACAGAAAATATACATCATAAAAATAGGCGGAGCGCTCATTGATGATGAACGATTACTGGATCAGTTTTTAGATCAGTTTTCCGGAATTAATGATAAGAAGATTCTTGTTCACGGTGGAGGGAAGTTGGCGACAACGCTGGCAGATAAACTCGGAATAGAACAGAAAATGATTAACGGAAGGAGGATTACCGATAAAGAAACATTGGATATTGTAACAATGGTATACGCTGGAGGAATCAATAAAAATATTGTTGAGAAATTACAACATAAAAAATGTAATGCGATAGGATTTTCCGGAGCTGACGGAAATCTTATTAAAGCTAAAAAAAGAGAACATCCTGAAATTGACTTTGGATTTGTGGGCGATATCAATAAGAAAAGTGTGAACAAGAAATTGGTTTCAAAATTAATTAAACTGGATCTTGTTCCTGTATTTTCAGCCATTACACACGATAAAAAAGGAAACCTTTTCAATACAAATGCTGATACCATTGCTTCTGTGATTGCTCAGGCGCTGTCAGAGAAATATGAAGTAGAATTGTTGTATTGTTTTGATAAAGAAGGTGTTTTAGAAGATGTAAATGATCCGGAATCTATTATTAAAAGTGTAAATGAAGAAGAATTTTCTACACTGAAAGAACAAGGAAAATTACACAAAGGGATTTTACCCAAACTTGAAAACGCTCTTGGAGCCATAAAGAATAATGTAAATAAGGTATTTCTGATTAAAGAAACCGAATTAAAAAATCATATAGAGAATCATCATGCAGGAACTGAAATCTGTTTATAATAAAGAAGAATTGTTAAATAATGCGGTCGGATTGCTTAAAAATTTGATTGAAATTCCTTCATTCAGTAAAGATGAATTCAATACATCGGTGGAGATTGAAAACTTTTTCAAGAAACACCAGATCCCTACCAAACGTTTTAAAAATAATATTTGGGCGGTGAATAAACATTTTGATGTATTCAAACCATCTGTATTACTGAATACCCATCATGATACCGTAAAACCTAATAAAGCTTACACACTTGATCCGTTTGTGCCGATTGAAAAAGACGGTAAACTGTTTGGATTGGGAAGTAATGATGCGGGAGCCTCTTTGGTTTCCATGGCGCAGGTTTTTTTACATTTTTATGATAAAGAAGATTTAAAATATAATTTAGTGATAGCGTTGACGGCAGAGGAGGAGATTTCAGGTTTTGACGGAATCGAGGCTCTGTTTCCACAGTTACCTAATATCGAGCTTGCCATTGTAGGAGAACCCACGCAGATGAATCTGGCAATCGCTGAAAAAGGACTGTTGGTAATTGACGGAGAGATGAAAGGAACTCCTTCTCATGCTGCTCATCCCAATGATGACAATTCAATTGTGAAATGTATGCAGGACTTACAGGGGATTTTAAACTTTAAATTCCCAAAGGTTTCAGAATATCTTGGAGAAGTTAAAGTAACATTATCGGGAATTCACGCCGGAGTACAACATAATGTCGTTCCCGAATCCTGTAATTTCACATTAGATGTAAGGGTTACGGATGAATATTCCAATAAAGAAGCCTTTGAAATCATTCAGTCACAAATGAAATCAACACTTACTGCAAGATCTTTCCGACTGAATTCCTCAAAAATAGAAATGGATCACCCATTTGTACAGGCAGGATTGGAAATTGGAAGGACAACCTACGGATCACCAACCTCATCAGATCAGGCAATTATTCCATGCACATCTGTGAAAATGGGACCTGGAGACAGTAGGCGCTCTCATACAGCGGATGAATTCATCTATATCAGTGAAATAGAGGAAGGGATAGAAATCTATATCCGGGTTTTGGAAAAAGTGTTATAAATGATGGAGCAGGAAGATGTATGAAAGGAAGTTTTTACGGTTTGTTATTAACTCTCAGCTTCAGACTTTCGGCTTACAATATATTTTGACTAATGCTCAGCAGACATTTAAAGTTTACGTTTTTAATAAGGATTTATGCAAACAATACGATTAAAAATAGTGACTTTATATAATAAGGAAGTGTTTTTTTATAGTTAATAGTAATTTAAGGAAAGTCTTGCTGGGCTTGTCAAAATCAATCAAATATTTTAAATCAGATCACTACATAAGTCCTTTACGGGAATGTGTGATCGTAGAAAATCAATACTTATTTATGAAAAAGATATGGCAAAAGGATGACCTCGCCACCAATATATTAGTCAATAATTTTACAGTAGGAAAAGACCTTGACTTCGATGAACGTTTAGCAAAATATGATGTTAAAGGTTCTATGGCACACTGTAAGATGCTTGCAGAAACCGGAATTATCTCCAACGAAGAATCAGTGCAGATGCTTTCTGTATTGAATGATATTTTAAATAAAATAGAAAATGGGAGTTTTGAAATTGATAAAGATGCTGAGGATATCCATTCTCAGATAGAAGCAATCCTGATTGCGGAATTAGGAGATACAGGAAAAAAAATCCATACTGCACGATCAAGAAATGATCAGGTTTTATTAGATATAAAACTTTATTTATTAGATGAAATCCGTGAAATTACTGCACTTACTGATGATTTTTTCCAGATTTTGATTCAATTGGCAGACCAGCATAAGAATGTTCTGCTTCCGGGATATACCCATTTGCAGATAGCGATGCCTTCATCATTCGGACTATGGTTTGGGGCGTATGCAGAAGCACTTTTGGATGATGTTGAGATGTTATTTTCAGTGAAAAATATCATAAATAAAAATCCATTGGGTTCAGCAGCGGGCTATGGCTCATCTTTCCCGATCAATCGTGAGAGTACGACTTATAATTTAGGATTTCAATCAATGAATTATAATTCTGTATATGCTCAGATGACTCGTGGAAAGTCGGAGAAGTTACTGGCAATGTCAATGGCTACTTTAGCCGGAACCCTTGGGAAATTTGCGTATGATGTTTGTCTGTATTTAAATCAGAACTTTGATTTCATCAGTTTTCCTAAGGAATTTACGACCGGAAGCAGCATTATGCCACATAAAAAGAACCCTGATATCTTTGAGCTGGTTCGTGCGCGATGCAATAGAATTCAATCATTACCCAATGAATTGATCCTATTAACGAATAATCTTCCATCAGGATATCACCGAGATGTACAGCTGACAAAGGAAATTCTTTTCCCTGCAATTGATTCCTTAAAAGAATGTCTTGAGATCTTAAGCTATACTTTACCGAATATTCAGGTGAAAGACGGGATTTTAGAGGATGAAAAATATAAATATCTTTTCAGTGTAGAGAAGATCAATGAAGAAGTGAAAAGCGGAAGCTCTTTCCGTGATGCCTATGTAAAAGTAGGGCAGGAGATTGAAAACAATGAATTTGATTTTGAAATCGGAGATTTGGATCATACCCATCAGGGAAGTATCGGAAATCTTTGTCTGGATAAAATAGAATATCAGTTCAATAAACTGAAAAATAAATTATTGGGTTAAAATCTAAACCATTAAGGTCAAACAGTTAAGCTGACATAAAAATCTAAAATTACTTTTAGAATACGCCTTATGTTTTATCGTTTGTAAATCCTTAAATCTTATTTGCTTAAGCGATCTTAATGGTTGGATTTTACTTCGCTCTTTGAATTTGATGATTAATTTTTTGAAAACTACTCAGTTGTAAATTTTATCGAAGATAAAATCTTTGTGTCTTAAAGCATAAAGTTTATAAATTTCTTTTGCGTATTTGCGTTTTTATAACCAAATAAGAGATTTTAAAAGCCTATTTGAAAACGCAAAGGCGCAAAATGATACTGATATATATTATTTTCAAGACGCAAGAAAGTCAAAGACTTTCAGTAAGTGAAACCGGAATTAATATTAAGTTTAAAATAAAAAGA
Organism: Chryseobacterium artocarpi; assembly: GCF_001684975.1. Taxonomy (GTDB): domain Bacteria; phylum Bacteroidota; class Bacteroidia; order Flavobacteriales; family Weeksellaceae; genus Chryseobacterium; species Chryseobacterium artocarpi. Next base: position 609,002 of record NZ_MAYH01000012.1, read on the forward strand.
CTTATTCCAGATCAATTTTAAACTTGGTAGATTTTTTAACCTCATGGAGAACGATAGAGCTGTGGTATTGTCCAATATTGGGAAGATTTGAAATTACACTCACAGCAAAGTCATTATAAGAATTAATATCTTTTGCGATAATTTTCAACATATAATCATATTCTCCGGAAAGACTGATGATTTCCTGTACCTCGTCATATTTTATAATGTTCTTCTCGAAGGTTTCCAATACTTTCTTGGATTGTTCTTTAAGTCGGACATTACAGTAAACGACAATATTTAAACCCAACTTTTCACGGTTTAAGAGACCCACGTACTTTTCAATGATTCCCTGTTTCTCCAATTGTTTGATTCTTTCGTACGTTGGAGTAAAGGTAAGACCTATCTTTTCTGAAATTTCTTTAACAGATAAAGTAGAGTCTTCCTGTATGATGCTGAGAATCATTTTGTCTTTTAAATCCATAAACTATATTTGAGTTTTAACAAAAATATTAATTTTAAATGAGAATAAGGAATTCGTAAGTTTTTAATTTATTTTAAACTTTGTTTTTGTAGGTTCATAAAATTGTTGTATCTTTGCACTTAATGAATAAAAAAGCATTTATATCATTAGATTTACCGGGCGAAAGCGCCCTTTACGATATTTATTGTTATTAGCGAAGATTGTTGTCTTCGCTTTTTTTATGCCCAAAAATAAGAATTATGTTTACGATTACAGAACTAAGTACCGAGAGAATCAACAGTATACTGACAGAAGCGATGGCTTTTGCAAATGGTAAAACTGCTAAAATTGAAGGAGAAGTTTTTTGCTCAAACCTTTTCTTCGAAGATAGTACAAGAACAAAAACAAGTTTTGATATTGCAGAAAGAAAATTGGGACTTCAGGTTGTTCCCTTTGATGCTTCACACAGCTCAGTTAATAAAGGAGAGAGCCTTTATGATACAGTAAAGACCATAGAAAGTCTGGGAGTAAACTTAGTAGTGATCCGTGACAAGAAAGACCGATATTTTGAGGAATTAAAAAATATTAAGATCCCTGTGATCAACGGAGGAGACGGAACAGGTAACCACCCGTCACAATGTATGCTGGACCTGTTGACAATCTATCAGGAGTTTGGGAAATTTGAAGGATTGAAAGTAGGAATTGTAGGAGATGTAAAACACAGCCGTGTAGCAAACTCAAATGCTGAAGCTTTAAGAAGATTAGGCGCTAAAGTATACTTCTCTGGACCTGAACAATGGTTTGATGAAGGAGCGTTAATCAACGGAACTTACCTTTCAGTGGATGAGCTGATCGCTGAAGTAGATGTTCTTATGTTATTAAGGATTCAGCACGAAAGACACGACGCAGCTATGAGTTTCTCTGCTTCGGAATATCATAAAAGATATGGTCTGACTAAAGAAAGAGAACAAGCAATGAAAAAAGAAGCAATCATCATGCACCCTGCACCAATTAACAGAGGGGTAGAAATAGATTCAGACCTTGTAGAATGCGAACGCTCAAGAGTCTTTAAACAAATGCAGAACGGTGTCTTCGCAAGAATGGCAATTTTAAAAGAAGCATTAGAAGAAAAAGGGTTTACCTTTAAATAAAAGAGTCAAGGTAAAAGTAAAAAGGTATTGTGAGCTCCGTAGGAGCGACCTGATAATAGCCAAGGGTGATACCTATGTAAAATAAAGAACATAACAATTGTGAGCCCTGTAAGGGCGACCTATTAATAACCAAGGGTGCAACCCTTGGGATATAAAAAGAAAAGCCTCTTGGAGGCACTTGTTAAAAAAATAGAAAATCTAAATAGAAAAAATGAAGAAAAAATTAATACTGGAGTCCGGTGAAGTGTTTCATGGAGAAGGTTTCGGAGCAGAATTGGAAACTGCAGGTGAAGTAGTTTTCAATACCGGAATGACAGGGTATCAGGAATTGATCTCTGACCCATCATATTGCGGTCAGATAGTTTGTATGACCTATCCGCTTATCGGGAATTATGGTATTAACCGTGATGATTATGAAAGTATTGAGCCGGCAATTAAAGGGCTTATCGTAAAAGAACTTTGCGATCTTCCTTCTAACTTCCGTACTCAGATTACTTTAGATGAATTATTTAAGAAGAAAAACCTTTCAGGAATTTCAGGAATTGATACAAGAAGACTGACAAGAATTCTTCGTAACTCCGGAGTAGTGAAAGGAAAAATTGTGAATGCTGATGCTGATGGAGCGGCAGTTGCAACAGAATTGAAAGAAACAAACTTCCCAACTAATCAGGTGGAAGAAGTTTCTACAAAAACACCTTATGCAAATCCAAACAGAGGCTTCAAAGTAGTATTGGTAGACTTCGGAGCAAAACTAGGAATCATCAGAGAATTATCTCAAAGAAACTGTGACATCATCGTAGTTTCTCAGGATACCACTGCAGAAGAAATCTTATTGATGAATCCAGACGGAATCATGCTTTCAAACGGTCCTGGTGACCCGGAAGATGTACCACACGCTCTAGATATGATCCGTGGATTGCTTGGAAAAGTTCCAATCTTCGGAATCTGTTTAGGACATCAGTTAATCGGTCTTGCTTGTGGAGCAAAAACGTTTAAGCTTAAGTTCGGGCACAGAGGAGGAAACCACCCTGTATTGGATTTAGCGAAAAATACAGTAGCTATTACTTCTCAGAACCATGGATATGCAGTAGATCAGGAAAGTTTAAAAGGAACAGACCTTATCGAAACACACATCGCATTGAACGACAGAACAAACGAAGGTTTAAAACACAAAATTCACCCTTGTTTCTCAGTTCAGTATCACCCGGAAGCAAGCCCTGGTCCAGAAGATGCAAACTACTTATTTGATGAGTTTATCCAAATGATGGAAGACTTTAAGAAATAAAAAGACTTCAGATATTAGACATCAGATAACAGACTTTATCATGCATAATTTTGAAAAACTAGTTTTTTGGCAGAAATCAATAGAACTTGCAAAAAAGATTTATGTCATTTGTGTGGAGTTACCTAAAGATGAAAAGTTTGGTTTGATTTCTCAAATTAAACGCTCTGTAATCTCTATTCCTTCAAATATAGCGGAAGGAGCGGGGAGAAATAATGATAGAGAATTTTATCATTTTCTTGGAATAGCAAATGCATCCTCTTTTGAACTACAGACACAGTTAATTTTAACTAGAGAATTGAATTTACTTGATGCAGAAAAAGTAGATAGTTTAATAGCAAATCTGAATGAAATTCAAAGAATGATTTATACATTCAAATCTAATTTAAAAAAGTAAAACATCCTGTTGGAAGTCTGAAATCTGACATCTAACATCTTGTATCTAAAAAAAGAAAAATGGCAAAACGTACAGATATAAAAACAATTTTAGTAATCGGTTCAGGACCTATCATTATCGGGCAGGCAGCTGAATTTGATTACGCAGGAACGCAGGCTTGTCTGTCTTTGAAAGAAGAAGGCTACAAAGTAATTTTGATCAACTCAAACCCTGCAACAATCATGACAGATGTGGAAATCGCTGATAAAGTATACATCGAACCGATTTCATTACAGTTTGTAAGCCACATCATCAGAAAAGAACGTCCGGATGCATTATTACCAACTCTTGGAGGACAAACTGGTCTTAACATGGCGGTAGAGCTTGAAAAATCAGGAATTCTTGAAGAATGCAAAGTGGAAGTATTGGGAACTAAACTTTCTGCGATCAACAGAGCAGAAGACAGAGATCTTTTCCGTGAATTGATGAGAGAATTAAATGAGCCGGTTCCGGAATCTGATATTGTAAATACAGTAGAAGGAGCATTGGCTTTTGCTGACGAAATTGGTTATCCTGTAATTGTTCGTCCTGCCTTTACCATGGGAGGAACAGGTGGAGGTATCGCTTCCACTGAGGCAGAATTGAAAGAGATTGCTGAGCTAGGTTTGAAACACAGCCCGGTTACACAGTGTCTTATCGAGAAATCAATTGCCGGTTTCAAAGAAATTGAATACGAAGTAATGCGTGATGCAAACGACAATGCCATTGTGGTTTGTAACATGGAAAATATCGACCCGGTTGGAGTTCACACAGGAGACTCAATCGTAGTTGCACCTTCTCAGACGCTTTCAGACAGAGAGTACCAGTTATTGAGAAACGCTTCTTTAAAAATTATCAGAGCATTAGGAATTGAAGGTGGATGTAACGTACAGTTAGCATTAGATCCATATTCATTCGATTACTATATCATCGAGGTAAACCCTAGAGTATCCCGTTCATCAGCGTTAGCAAGTAAGGCAACAGGATATCCGATTGCAAAGATCGCTGCAAAAATCGCAGTAGGATTAACATTAGATGAAATCATGAATCCGGTAACAGGAAAAACATACGCATGTTTCGAGCCTGCTCTGGATTATGTGGTGACTAAATTCCCAAGATTCCCATTCGATAAATTCGAAACTGCAGACAGAAGACTTTCTACTCAGATGAAAGCAACCGGAGAAGTAATGGCAATCGGAAGAAACCTTGAGGAGTCTTTACAGAAAGCAATTCGTTCCTTAGAAACAGGAATCAAGCACTTAGGATTAAAAACAAAACAAGCTCAGGCGCTTACTGCTGAAGAAATCGAAAGAAGAATCAGAGTGTGTGATGACGAAAGATTATTCATCATCGGAGACGCTTTAAGAAGAGGATACGATTGGGAACAGATTGTAGAATGGAGCAAAATTGATAAATTCTTCATCTGGAAACTTAAAAAATTAGCTGACTTCGAAAAAGTAATCGCGGCTAACAAATTTGACAAAGAAACATTAGTCGAAGCTAAGAGATTAGGTTTTGCAGATATTAATATCGCAGTTCTTTGGGATGTAAAAGAACGTGAAGTTTTCAATTTCAGAAAAGAAAACGGAGTGATGCCGGTTTACAAAATGGTAGATACTTGTGCTGCTGAATTTGAAAGTGAAACGCCATACTTCTACGGAACTTACGAAGAAGAAAACGAAAGCGTAGTTTCTGATAAAGAAAAGATCATCGTTCTAGGTTCAGGACCTATCAGAATCGGACAGGGAGTCGAATTCGACTATGCAACAGTACACTCAGTTTGGGCAATCAAAGAAATGGGGTATGAAGCGATCATCATCAACAACAACCCGGAAACAGTTTCTACAGACTTCTCAATCTCCGATAAATTATACTTCGAACCACTAACGGAAGAAGATGTAATGAACATTATCGAGCTTGAAAAACCTAAAGGAGTAGTCGTACAGTTCGGAGGGCAAACAGCCATCAACCTTGCAGATAAATTAGCTTCTCACGGAGTACAGATTTTAGGAACTTCCCTTGAAGATCTTGACAGAGCAGAAAACAGAGATAAATTCGAGAAAGCTTTACAGGAAATGGGAATTCCTCAACCAAAAGGAAGAACTTCCACTTCAAAAGAAGAGGCAATCAAAATTGCTAATGAAATCGGTTACCCGGTATTAGTACGTCCGAGTTACGTTCTGGGAGGTAGAGCAATGGAAATTGTATACGCAGAAGCAGAATTGGCGCACTATATGGAGCATGCAGTAGATGCAAGCCCTGAGCACCCTGTTTTAGTAGACAAATACATGGTTGGAAAAGAAATCGAAGTAGATGCGATCTGCGACGGTGAAACAGTAGTGATTCCAGGGATTATGGAGCACATCGAAAGAGCAGGAGTTCACTCCGGAGACTCTATCGCAGTATATCCGCCACAAAATATCTCTCAGAGTGAAATCGATATTTTAGTAGACTACACAAAGAGATTGGCAAAAGGACTGAATGTAATCGGATTAATGAACATCCAGTACGTTCTTTTTGAAGGAAATGTATATGTAATCGAGGTAAACCCACGTTCTTCAAGAACAGTTCCTTTCTTATCTAAAATCACTGAAGTTCCAATGGCTAACCTTGCTACAAAAGCAATCTTAGGACAAAAACTGAAAGACCTTGGATATGAAAACGGATTAGTTCCAAACAAAGAAGGAGTATTTGTAAAAGTACCAGTATTCTCTTTCTCAAAACTGACAAAAGTTGACATCTCTCTAGGACCTGAAATGAAGTCTACAGGAGAAGTAATGGGGAAAGATACCACTCTTGAAAAAGCACTTTACAAAGGATTAGTTGCAGCAGGAAGAAAAGTTCCAATGCACGGTTCTATCTTATTCACAGTAGCAGATAAGCACAAAGAAGAAGCAGCTGATCTTGCAGCAAGATTCCATGAAGTAGGTTTCAGAATCTGGGCTACAGAAGGTACAGCGAAATTCTTCGAACAAAAAGGAATTCCTTGCAAAATAGGATACAAAATAGGAGAAGAAAGTGTAAACCTTATCGACCTGATCCAGAAAGGAAAAGTTCAGTATGTAGTAAACACAACTACAAAAGGTAAACAAGCAGAAAGAGACGGATTCCAGATCAGAAGAATGAGTGTGGAAAACGGAGTTCCTTGTTTAACTTCAATGGATACAGTAGAAGCCATTCTAAAAGTAATCGAAAGCATGAGCTTCAAAATGGAGATAATGTAATTTCGAAACATAAATATTTAAATCCCGTAAGTTTTCTTGCGGGATTTTTTTATTGGAAAAATTCATCAATTAAACTAATCTGTTTATTTTTACAAAAACCATCTAAACTTCAGTAGAATGAGTATAAAGTCAATTACGATAATATTCTTAAGTTTTATTCTTGTAACGGTTCTTTCAGCGTGTTCTTATTTGACTGAATTTTATATTCAAAACCACACCGGAAGCAAAAAAATAATAAAGATCAATTATAATTATTCAATCTCAAAATCAATTAATAAAGATCCTGATAACTTTGGATTTAATTATGAAAACGGAATATTATCTCCACGAGCTTTTCGAAAAGTCAAGAATCTGAAGTCGCTTGAAAAGATAGAAGTGAAAGATTCTGCTATTGTTCTGGAAATTCAGCCAAATTCAACCACAAGAATTGCTAAAAGCCATAACGGAAGATGGAGGTATATGATAAAAAGTATTGAGGTTGATGGAAAGTTTTTTAGTCCTACAGAATTGCAGAAGAAAACTAAGTTTATTAGTAATGATTATGTTTATAAAATTGAATAAGATGGATATATCAAACCTCATAGGTTTTAAAAACCTATAAGGTTTAGAACCTTAGAATCAAATTATTATCAAAAACAGCCAGCCTAAATGGACAAAAAAGCAATACAAATTTTACTCAAAACTATAAAAACCTCTCAGAATGAAAGCTTAAGAGATTGGTTTTATTGGGATTCTTATATGAAGTATATTACAAAAGAGGATTTTGAATATGCCAAGAAGAATTCTGTAATGTACGATCAGGAAAATATAAGCCATGATGAAATTGGGAGAAGAATAAAAACAGCAGTTGCCAAAATTGAAAAAGAAGAAGTTGTAGATGCCTTTCTTTATAGCTTAAGTACAAGACAATTGGAGTATCGTTCTTTTTTATCAAGTTACTGCATCGGAAAATCATTGGTAGAACATAGTTTTACGCCAAGTCCGGAGCCTAATGAGGGGATTTGTGCCATTTGTGAACTTAATACTTATGAATTTGAAGATCCTATTGAGTTTAACACCATCAATTATTTCAAATATAAACATGGGGCTTGCTTTGATAGCTTAATCCAGGTCTTATTTGATTTGGAACAATTCCCGAAACTTCCTGTCGTCAAACCTGTTGAGAATGACTATAAAATACTAACGGATTTGAAAAAAATAATTGAAGAATCTGAACCTGATGACAGAATTTCTCAACTCAAGAAGAATATTTCTAAAACATTCAAATCAAACGAAGGAGAACGATTAGGTGTCTTGGAAATTTTAGGAGTAATTGGCATTTTACATGATGACATACACTTTGGATATGACAAAAAATTCGTTACTTATCCCGAGAGAGAACACAGACCTATCAGAAATGATGATGTAGGCTATCCTGCACGATGGTGGCAGGGAAAATTCGGAATTGATCATGAAAAATGGGAATATTGGTTTGGAAGAAAATAATGCGTTTATTTTTCTTGTTGATTTATCTAAGAGATTGTAAATTAGGGGGTCATAAAATATAAATTATCCAATACTATTAAAAAAACGGATCAAACTTCACCAAATTCAAAATAATCATGGCAGAATACCAAGCAAAATCCAGCAATTCTTTATCATTTGAAATAACAAAAGAAGATCAGCTAACAGGAAAAATTACCTACAGCAGCTGGTTTAAGTTCAATGCTGTGATTGAAATGGCACATCATAAAAATTATCAGATAGAGCCTAAGGGATTTTGGGGAACAACCATTGAATTAAAAGACGGAGACAGAGTTCTTTTGAAATTCAGGATGAACTGGAATGGTGAAATCATTGTGCAGACCTATTTTGATGGAATAAAAGACAGCTTTGTATTCAAGCACAGAGGTATTTTTAAGGACTCTTTTGTACTCACAGATAAAATTGGAACCGAACTTTTAGTCATGAAACCCCATTTCAAATGGAATTCGCTAAACTATGAATATCAGATAACTACCTCTGAAAACTTTGAAGATTATAACAGTAAAGAATTACTTTTACTAACGTCATTACACTGTGCCAATTACTATATGTCTACAATGGTGGTTGTATAGAAAATAGAACTAAATTTTATCAAAAATATAAAACGTAGAGCTAAAATAAGACGTTGAAATATCATACATAATTGAAATAAAGGGTTTGTGAACTTTCATAAGCCCTTTATTTATGGGCTTTTTTTTAGCAAGATTTTATGATTTGTATCATATTTTTATTTAGAATCGATAAAAATAAAGTAATTTTGCGACACTAAGCTTAATTATAAAAATGAAAAAAACGATTATTTCTGCATCTTTTTTAGCAGTGACCATGTTGAGTGCACAACAAAGTGACACCCTCAAAGTAGCCGAGATCCAATCCGTATCCCTGCAAGGAACTCACAATTACAGAACCAAAAAATCTGAATCAGTGGCAAGGCTTCCACTGGAAAATCTTGAAAATCCAACCGTTTACAACCTTGTTCCCAAAGAAATCATCAGTGAAATGGGAGCTATTGATTTTAATACAGCAATGGCTTCGGCGCCAGGAGTTGTAGTAAACAACAGTGTAAACGATAGCGGAAACGATATTTTCCTGAGAGGATTCAGTTCCAATGCAAGCTTTAGAAATGGATTGACTCAAAATCCAAGAGTACAGTCGGAAATAGCTAATATTGAAAGAGTAGAAGTAATCAAAGGACCATCTGGAACATTGTTTGGAGGAACCCTGGCAAACTATGGTGGAGTGGTGAATGTAATCACCAAAAAACCACAGGAAAACTTCGGTGGAATTATCAATTATACCACCGGAAGCTGGGGAATGAGCAGAATTACAGCCGATGTGAATACCCCTTTAAATAAAGAAAAGACAGCATTGGCAAGATTTAATGTAGCTGCTTATTCTCAGGACTCATTTCAGGATGCAGGATATAGCAAAGGTCTGTTCTTTTCAGGAAGTATTTTGTATAAAGTAAGTGATAAAACGACAGTAACATTAGACACAGAATTCCATGCTCCGGAGAAAACATTGAATGCTTATGTAAGAAAGTCTGATAACCTGACTTTCCATTCTATGAAAGATCTTTCAGCCATTCACGGCAGGTCATTTACAAGTAATGATATCGGTTCCAAAAGAACAAATTTTGTAACCATGGCGGAAGTTACCCATAAATTTAATGATCAATGGACTTCCAGAACATCTTACCAAAGAGGTGAAGCCAATGAGAATGAATCTATATTCCTTGTTTTAACATATCTGGATAATAATACGGTGAGTAGAGGAATTCGTCCGTTTGATAGTTATAAAATTACCACAGACAATATTCAGCAGAATTTTATTGGCGACTTTAAAATAGGGAAATTGAGAAACCGTTTGGTTGTAGGATTAGATTACTATCAGCAGACTGCTAAAAATCAGTATGGAATGTTTAAAACATCAAAAGAAGATACAAAAGGCTCTGCATTTGCACCATATGATATCATTAAGCTGGATGAATTTTCAGCATGGCAGCCTATCTCCAGAAGCATGGTGGAAAATCTGGAAAGAATCCCGAATAATCCCAATAGTAATGTAAAACCAACGAACTTTGATGTTACACAATCCAGAACATTCAGTGTGTATGCATCAGATGTGCTTAATATTACGGATAACCTATTAGTAATGGCAAGTTTAAGAATGGATCACTATAAAAATGACAATATTGTAACCAATGGTGTAGTAGGAAAAGGTGAATATTCCCAAACTCAGTTTGCCCCAAAGTTCGGATTAGTCTATGAGATTGTTAAAAATCAGGTTTCATTCTTTGCCAATTATGTCAATGGTTTCAAGAATGTAGCGCCAACAAGAGATCCTAGAGATAAGAATGGAAATACTTTTATTGAATATAAACCTGAACAAGGAAATCAGTTTGAAGCAGGGTTTAAACTAGATTTACTGAATAAAAAGCTATTAACTACAGTAAGTTATTACAATATGAAAATTAAAAACCGTTTAGTTGCTGACCCGTCAGGAATTACCGGACTTTATATTCAGGATGGAAATATTAAAAATCAAGGTTTTGAGATTGATATTGTTGCAAACCCAGTTAAAGGTTGGAATATAGTTGCCGGATACGGTTATAATGACAATAAATTTGATGATAGAAGTATAGATGCAGGAAAAAGAAGCGCCTGGACTCCAAAACATGTGGCAAATTTCTGGACAAGTTATAAGATCATGAATGGAACTTATGAAGGAATTGGTTTCGGAGCTGGATTCAATTTTGTGGATAAAGCATATATCAATATTGTCAATCATTTCTTAGCACCTGCCTATACATCTGTAGGAGCTACCATTTTCTACGATAAGAAAAAATACAGAATAGGTCTGAAAATGAATAATGCTTTGAATCAAACGTACTGGAACTTCTATGGGCAGCCACAGAAACCAAGAGAAATTCTGGCAAATTTTGCATTTAAATTCTAATAAAATAAAAAACAAAAATAAGCTGTTGGAAAACATAAAGACAGAGAATATAATGTAACATGCTATTTTTTGCCACGAATTCACGAATTATTTATTAGTGCATTCGTGGCTATATAATATAATCTCCCACATATTAAGCAGATAACTACTGAAAATCTTTGATTTTCTAGCGCCTTAAAAACAGCATGTTGTTTCATTTATTCGCGCCTTCCAACAATCATAAAAGCAATCTTCAGATTCAGATATGGAAAATAAAAAAACTAACCCAAAGAAAAAGCAGGGAAAATCCCTGACCAAAAGAATTACAGGATGGCTCCATCTATGGCTGGGACTTGTCTCAGGAATCATTGTACTTACGGTAACCCTTTCAGGAACCGTTTTTGTGTTTTGTGATGAAATTGTAGATCTCTGTGCCGGAAATGCAAAATACATTCAGGCTCCGGCTCATGCAAAAAAAATGATACCCGAAGAATTACTTGTTAAATTTCATGAACAGGTTCCGGACAGAAAAGCCTTTTACTTCGATACATACAAAGAAGCAGGCAGAACTTTCCGTGTGGCATCAGCAACCAAGCCTCCCAAAGATAAAAATGCAGACAAAGCAGACAAACCCAAAGGAAAAGGTCGTGGTCCCAGAGGTGTTTTTGCCTATCATTATCTAGACCCTTATACCGGTAAAGTAATGGGTTCTACAAAAAGCTATGAATTCTTTTATGTTGTTGCCCATATTCACGCTCAATTATTGGCAGGTAAATTCGGTAAAACAGTGGTGGGAGTAGCATCTATCATATTTTTCATTCAATTAATTGGTGGATTGATCCTTTGGTGGCCCAAGAAATGGAACAAAACAACAAGGACGACAGCATTTAAAATCAAATCCGGAACAAAATGGAGAAGAAAAAATTACGACTTCCATAATGTCTTCGGCTTTTATTCATTGCTTCCGGCTGTCTTTATCACCATTACCGGATTGATCATGGCGTATAAGGTTTTAACAGATCTTACCCAGGTTACTTTTGGAGGAGCTCCGGATGCCCATAAAATCGCTGAAAAATACGAACCGAAATTTGATCCCGACAAAAAAGCATTGTCTTTTACAGACTTTATTGATAGAGGTTTTAAAGAAATTCCGGAAGCTAAGCAGATTAGAATGAGTATTCCAAGAAAAGATTCTGCAACGGTTTATAATGTAGTTGCTGCAAAATTTATCGGATTGAAAAGCATTATTGACGGAAAAAGTAAAGAAGTCAATAAATATACAGGTGATGAGATCAATTATCCAAAAGAAGTCCTGATGCATGAAGTGATTGAACACATGAACTTCGACCTGCACGTGGGATATTGGGGCGGAATGTTTGGGAAAATCTTCACTTTCGTGATCGGAATTATATGTACCAGCCTTCCTGTTACAGGATTTTTAATCTGGTGGGGAAGAAGAAATAAATCACCAAAAAAGAACAAAGAAATTAAAAATATTCATCAACACAGAAAAGAATCCCATCATGAACAATTGGTTTAAAATTTTACTTTTATCAGGATTATCATTTTTCACCCTTGGAAAAGCTCAGGAAAAAGTAACCATAGGAGAGAAGCAGAACGTATTTTCTAAAGTATTAAATGAAAACAGAGAAATATGGATTCATCTTCCGAAAACTTATAATGATAAAGAAATCAATCCCGCAAAATATCCGGTAATCTATCTGTTAGACGGAGAAATTAATTTTGAATATTATACGGGACTGTCCGATTTTATTGCCAGAACTCCTTACGCAGACATTCCGGAATGTATTGTTGTAGGAATTAAAAATACGGAGCGTACAAGAGACCTGACACCCACAAAATCTCAAAAGAAAAGTCCGGTAAATCCCGAGGTAACTCTTTTCGCAGATAGCGGTGGCGGTGAAAACTTTGTGAAATTTTTACAGGAAGAACTGAAACCTTTTATCAATAAAAATTACAGAACTCAGGATTATTCTATATTGGTAGGGCACTCATTCGGAGGATTATTTGCCATCAATACTTTTCTTATGCATCCGGATTACTTCAATGCTTATGTAGCAAATGACCCAAGTTTATGGTGGGACAATGAAGTAAGTATTACGAGAACTAAAGAATATCTGGAAAAGAATAAAAAATTTCCTGCTCATAAAATGCTGTATGTTTCTCAGGCAGACAATGAAGAAAAACAGAAAAACTGGAATTCAGACATGACACAGGCTATTGAGAAATTCAAAGGAATTGTAGAGAAAAATGGCTCTCTGAATTACAAACACACCTTTTTTCCGGGAGAAGTTCACGGAACAGTTTCTTATCCGGGAAATTATGAAGCTTTAAAATTTATATTCAAAGGCTTTAGAACGGATATTAAACAGTTGGCAAAAAATCCTGGTTTGCTGGAAGAAGATTATAAGCAGTTTTCCAAAAAAATGGGAACAGAATTCTTTCCATCTGAATCTTATCTGAATATAGTTCTTAAATTTATGAAAAGCAATGACTTCAAAGAACCTGAAACTTATTTTATGAATCTGAAAAACAAACTTTATCCTAAGGTTAAATAATTGATATATAATATAAAAGGATGAAAATAGAGGTGTGTTGATGAATGTTCAATGCACCTCATTTTATATACAATTTCAAACTTCATTTGTATGAAAATAAAAAGCAAACCGATACATTCACAGGTTTGCCTTTTATCATATTTAAAGATTCTGCTGATCTTTAATGTCTATTATCACACTTTATTTCAAGCTCCGTTTTATCCTTATCTATAAAGGTAATCATTGGGCATCCAAAAGAAGCAGAAGAAAAATTAAAAACTACAGGAGCCTTTCCTTTAAAAAGAATACCCGTCCATTGAGCAGAATAATTGACATCATCATTTTCCGTTTTTTCAAGCGGATAGAATTCTACACCATCGTCATTGATAAATGTTTTTTCAAACACTTTTTCATTGTGTTCATTAATGACAACCAATTTACGTTCCTGTGTTCCGTACTCCTCAAGAAGGTCTTGTACATAGTAGGTAAGATTATCATATTTGGATTGGTAAATACCGCCATATTTAAGCTTTGAACCTGAAAAATATTTTTTCTGAACATCATTACCGGCTTTTTCCCATTTGATCATTTTCATTTTATTCTCTACAAAAGGGTTTCTATTCCCAAAGTAAGCTAAAGAATTGGTATACTTGTCGAAAATATCCATACTTTTCTGATTATCAATCTGGAATCCTACCATATAAGAATCCGAATCAATTTCTTCTCCTTCTGTGGTATATGGAGAAAGATAAGCTACGGTTTTCAGCTTATTTACCGGGATTTTTTGTAGTTTATTCGCGCCGTAGTTATAAAGATATAATGTATCACTTTCGGCAATATGACTCCCATTCAATAGCTTTTTTCTGTATTGATTATCCAGTTCCACATGTCCCATGTTGGAAAAAGGAACTTCCTTTTGTTTTTTTAGAAATTCTATCGGAACTGCCTGTTTATCATGATAAATATCGGATACAGAAATGAAAGAATCCATAAGCTCGTTACGCTGTATGGTTGAAATATTGAAAATGTTGAAATTCTTAAAATCTATTTCCTCTTCAGTCTTTACCGTTTGTACAGAATCCTTTGTGATTGTTGGTGGATTCTCAACCGGTTTTTTTTCATCCTTTTTACAGCTGATAATTACCAGTGGTAAAAATAATAGCGCTATGGCTGTATTAATCTTCATTATTTAAGAATATTTGAATTTATCTTTTGAATTATATTTTATAATAAGGTTGTGAATAGTATTTGCTAGGTTTGATGTAAGCTATATTTCTCTTAGAATCAAAGATCCAGATAAACCTGCGAAGCATGTCTGCCCCAAAATAACTTACATTTTGAGTTTTAAGATCTCCGGCAAAAAATCCAATAGAAAGATCCTTAAAGACAAAATGCTCAAGCTTAAAAAAAGGAAGGACAGCTTGTTTCGTGATCAGACTTTCCCCTTTTGAGTTTTTCAGTGTTTTCTCTCCCAAAACCTTTAATTTCTTATCCAATTGATTTTCTTCTGTAAAATCATTACTGTAGAGTATTCCTCCTGAATAGCCAGACTGAATAGCAAAATAAGCTTCCTGCTGCCGAACTCCATCCACCACATTATCTGCTGAAATATAAAAAGCATCATGATCCATCATGATACTAATGGGTTGGAAACCTGTTAAGTCTGGTTGTTTTTCATTGTAGATTACAAATTGATTGTTATCATAATCAATTTTAAAAGTTTTCCCTTCAAAAAGAGCTGTTCCTATTTTTCCGTCTGCTTCAGGACCTGTCAACTGGTTATCCATGAAGCTGATGTTTTTCCAACTGAGATTTCCAATATCAACCGTATTATTATCACTTATTTCTTCTTTATTAAAGATAATATGATCTGCCTTACGTTGCTTATCAGGAGAAATAGCACCGTCTTTCATTGCAATCTGAAACATAAGGTGCAATGAATCTTTTTTATTAACAAGCGTTTTTACAATGATATTATTAGACTTTGTAATCCGAAAAGGAATGGTTTGCTGAGCCTTTGCTCCTGAAAATCCTATAGATAACAGGAATAAGATATTGATTTTTTTAAGCATTATTCGCGATTGGTGTTTAAACCTTTAAAATTACCCATTATCTTTGGAACACCAAAAATAAAATGAGATGGTTGAACATTTACTTCAAAGCGGAATCTCTTGGGAAGAAAAAGAATTCAGCCGGAATGAATTTCTGAAAATTCCTGGAAGTACAGATACTCATATCTATTTTATAGAAAAAGGCAGCGTAAGAATCTTCATGACTGATGAAAGTGAAGAAAGAATCATTCGTTTTGGATATACAGGGAATATTATCGTTTCTCTGGACTCATTTCTCTCCGGAAAAGCATCCGATCTTTCCATTCAGGCGATTAAAAAAACTATAGTGAAAATAGCTGCAAAAAAAGATTTCTATGAATTCATCTATGCCTGTGAAGAACACATGAAGTTCTGGATACAGATTCTGGAAGATTTAGTATTACAGCAATTGGAAAGAGAAAAAGATTTATTGATCAATGCACCTGCAGAACGTTTTGAACGAGTATTGAAACGGAGCCCTCAATTATTTCAGGAAGTTCCCAATAAATATATTGCCAACTATTTAAGAATGTCTCCAGAAACCCTTTCAAGGCTTAAAAAATCTTGATTTCAATCAATATTTAAGAACAGAATGATTCGGAAATTTGTCAAAAAATAACATGAAGATTTCAACCATATCATTGTTAAATGAATTAAAAGACAAAACTGAAAATCATTTACAATATGCGGAAACATTTTTGCTTAAATCTGAAAATGAATTGAATTTCAGAATTTCCACAGACAGTTGGAGCGTATTGGAATGCCTTGAACATCTGAATCTTTACGGCGATTTTTACATTCCGGAAGTTACCCAAAGAATCTCTTCCTCCAAAACCTCATTCAAACCGGATTTCAACCCCGGAATTCTTGGAAACTATTTTGCTAAAAGCATGCTTCCAAAGGAAAAACTCAATAAAATGAGGACTCTTAAGACAATGAATCCGATCCATAGCCAATTGAATAAAGAGGTTGTGGAAAAATTTATTCTGCAACAGAAACAATGGCTTGAGTTATTAGAAAAAGGAAGGGAAATCGATCTTGAAAAAACAAAAACTTCAATCAGTATTTCAAAACTAATCACTTTAAAGCTGGGAGATACATTCCGGTTTGTGACCTATCATAATGCAAGGCATATTGCTCAGGCGATTCAGGTTTTAAAGAATAAATAAAGGTATGTATTCCGAAAAAGAGTAATTTTAAACTAATGGAAATCATATACCAAAAAACAATACAAACTCCATTGGGAGAAATGATAGCCTGTGCTGTAGATCAGGGAATATGTTTGCTTGAATTTACAGACAGGAAAAATATTGAGAAGCAATTCAAAGCGCTGTCAAAAACTTTAAAAGCTGAAATTGTAGAAAAAGAACATTTTCACTTTCAAAAATTAGAAGAAGAACTGCAAGAATATTTTGAAGGGAAAAGATCGCAGTTTAATGTCCCTTTATTTACTACAGGAACGGAATTTCAGGAGAAAGTATGGCAGTTGCTTCGTGAAATTCCGATGGGAGAAACCAGAACCTATAAACAACAATCCGAATTTTTAGGAAATCCTAAAGCAATAAGAGCTGTAGGAACAGCCAATGGAATCAATAAAATAGCTATTTTGATTCCTTGTCACCGCGTTATTGGCTCCAGTGGAGAATTGGTGGGGTACGCAGGAGGAATCTGGAGAAAACAAAAATTATTGGAACTGGAGAAAGCTATTTTATTTTGATTTTCGTAATTTTAAGCAAAAATTTACACGTGAAAAAGTTATTAATAGCAGTTTGCATTTCAGTTTCAGCGTTCACTTTTGCACAGGACTATTCTGTGCCAGCGGCAAGCCCGCGTCAGAAGGTAGAACAGCAGTTTTCTATGTCTAAAATTTCTGTAGACTATGGAAGACCGGGAGTAAAAGGACGTAAGATTTTTGGAGAACTTGTTCCTTACGGTCAGGTTTGGAGAGCGGGAGCTAACTCATCTACAAAAGTGACCTTCGGACAGGCAGTTAATTTTGGGGGGAAAAATGTTCCTGCAGGAACTTATGGGTTATTCATTGTTCCTACTGAAAAAGAATGGAAAGTAATCCTTAATAAAGACTTCCAACAATGGGGAGCATATACTTATGATCCTAAACAGGATGTAGTAGATGTTACTGTGCCGGTAAATAAGTTGGCAGACAAGCAGGAGTGGTTTGAAATCACCCTGAATCCTACAGATGAAAACTCAGGAAATTTGGTAATCAAGTGGGATATGGCTCAGGCTGAAATTCCATTGAAACCAACAAAATTAGATACTGTAATCAAGATTTCTGACAAATTAAAAGAAATCAAGAAAATAGAATCAGATTCTAACAAAAAAGGATAAGAAATGAATTTTTCTGTTCAACCTGTTTTAGAAAATGAAGAATTTCAATTAATCCCCTTACAGCAAGGGGATTTTGAATCTTTATATGAAGTGGCTTCCGATCCAAAAGTATGGGAGCAGCATCCAAACAAAGATCGTTATCAAAGAGAAATTTTTGAAAACTTTTTTAGAGGAGCTATAGAAAGTAAAGGAGCTTTCAAAATCGTTGAGAAATCTACCGGCGATGTATTAGGAAGCAGCCGTTATTACAACTTTGATCAAGATGATAATCATATTTTCATAGGATATACTTTCTACGGAACAAAATCCTGGGGAAAAGGGATCAATCCACAAGTAAAAAAACTGATGTTAGATTATATCTTTCAGTTTGTAGATAAGGTTCATTTTCATATCGGGAAAGAAAATTATCGCTCACAAAAAGCGTTGGAAAAATTAGGGGGTGAAAAAATAGCAGAAGAGGAAGTTGCCTACTTTGCAGAACCCACGAGAACAAATTTTGTATACGAGATCAAAAAAGAAAACTGGATATGAAAAAATATAAAATTCAGCAATCGCCATTCGTAGTTCCTACCAATGATGGGAAACTCATTGAAGAACATTGGGGAAATTCTACAGGTAATTCAAATGTTTCCATTGCTCATATGGTAGCACCTCCGGATTGGAGTGAACCACATCAGACACCGGAATTTGATGAATTTACATATATTATCTCAGGAAAAAAACAATTTGAAATAGACGGTGAGATTGTGGTTTTAGAGAAAGGACAAAGTATCCTTATCGAAAAAGGAGCAAGAATCCGTTATAGCAATCCGTTTTCAGAAGCCTGTGAATATCTGGCTATTTGCCTTCCTGCATTTTCTATGGAATTGGTAAACAGAGAAGTGGAAGGAGTAGATTAAATCGATTGATTGTCTATTAAAACGATAAGACTTTAATGATATAAATAAAAATAACCTTATTTCTAAGGTTATTTTTTTGTTTAAGAATAATGGAGTTATTTAATCTTAAAAAATAGGATTGGAGAATCAGTCAGTTAGATATTCGGTCATCATATTATCTGGTATTCATGCATGTAATCTTCAATTATTTTGTAAGTTCGCGCGCTGAAAACTATTAACGGATTCAACTTTTATTAAGATATATGAAAAACAAATTATCGATCGTATTATTACTGGGAATCGCACTTTCTACAACTTCATGTGCCTCTATTTTTACAGGAACCAGTGATAAAATCACTTTTAATTCAACTCCGGAAGGAGCTACGGTATTCCATAAAGGAATTGAAAAATGTGTTACACCTTGCGTAACGCCCATTCCAAGGTCTTTGAGCAAACAAACTATTACTTTTAAGAAAGAAGGATTTAATGATAAGGAAGTAAAATTGACCAAAAATTTCAATCCGGTGACATTATTGAATATTCTTTTTGGTGGTGCCATCGGTGTGGGAATTGATGCGGCTACAGGTTCTTTAACTAAATATTCTCCAAAAGCATATACTGCTGAACTGGAAGCAAAATAATTCTGATCATTGAGCAATACAACAATGTACCAATTTCTGAATATATCAATTATTGGTACATTGTTAAACTGTTAGATTGTTTCATCGCATAAGCGTTACTTCAATAGCTCTTTCAGGAATAATAAGGTATGATTCCAGGCTCTTTTAGCCATTATTTCATTGTAATCCTGTGATTTTGGATCTGTAAAGGTATGTTTAGAATGAGCATAAGTGATAATCTGCCAGTCTGCGTTACCTTCGTTCATTTCCTTGATGAGGTTATTATAATCCTCTGGAGTTACACTTTTATCATCTGCCGGATTCTCAATTAATATTTTAGCATTTAATTTTTCATTTTTTCGGCTTTGGTCCCTTCCCAAACTTCCATGAATAGAAACGACTCCTGCTACAGGCATATTTCCTCTCGCAGACTCCAGTGCGCCTGTTCCTCCAAAACAGTATCCGATAACAGCTGTTCTATCAGAAATTGCTCCGTTTTTTTTCAGCTGCTCTAAGGCAAGAGAAATTCGTTTTTGATATTCTGCATAATTCTTTTTATAATACCCTGAACTTTTGGCTGCTTCTTCATTATTCGCGGGAATTTTTCCTTCACCGTAAATATCAGCGATAAACGCAATATAACCCTGCTTTTCAAGTTCAAGAGCTGCCGTTTTAGCTTCTTCATCAATTCCTTTCCAGGCAGGAAGAATTAAAACTCCGGGAAGTTTTTTACCTGCATTAGAAGTGATTAAACCATTCAGTTTTTGTGAACCATCCTGATAGGAAACTGTTTTAAGATTTTGACTTAAAAGGGTTCCTGATGCCATAATACATGCGGTAAGTAAGATTGAACGTATCATATTTTTTTATTTTGTGATGATTTAAAAAGTTCTCTCATATTCATGAAAAATCCTCAACCAAATTAATAAAAATAACTTAATTGAGGATTTTAAATAGTATATTACAAGAATTAGAACTCTACACCCAGATGTACAAGTTCTTGTTTTAGATCGGTATCCGGTAAAACATGAATGGTATTGAAGCCAAGAGATTTTGCTGCTTCAATATTCTTCGGATTATCATCAATAAAAATTGACTCACTTGCCTGAATATCATATCTTTCTAATAAAACATGCCATATTTCAGGATCAGGTTTGATTAGTTTTTCTGTTCCTGAAACTACAATTTTTCCATCAAAAATTTGGAAGAAATCGTAATTTTCTAAAGCATATGGAAAGGTCTCGGCTGACCAGTTTGTTAACCCGAATAATTGATAATCAGTATCTTTTAACTTTCTTAGAATTTCAACATTCTGAGGAATATCGCTTTTCAGCATTACAGTCCAGTTATCATAAAAAGCTCTGATCTCTTTTTCCCATTCAGGAAACTTTTTCACCTGAATTTCTGTTCCTTCTGAAAGACTTCTTCCTCTGTCCTGTTCAATATTCCATTCATCCTGAGCAATGTTTTCAAGGAAATATTCCATTTTTTCATCATCCTTGAAATAATCTTTAAAGAAATATCTAGGATCCCAGTCCATTAAAACTCCTCCGAAATCGAATATAATATTTTTAATTTTCATATGTATTGTAGTATCTGTTTTTATCCTTTATTGTGGTTTATAAAACACATATTTTTCATCCTCATAATAGGCATTAATATGCTGTAATCCATTGGTGAGAATAATTTCTTTAGCCCCAATAACAGAATTGTACCTTGCGGTTTGTTCAAATGTTTTTTCCGTAAGTTTTACCTGTGGAGCTTTGCATTCAATAAGAATTACAGGTTCAGTTTTTTCGGTGACTAAAAGGTCGACTCTTTTGGTTAAACCATTGAGAATGATCTTTTTTTCAGTGATCAATGCCGACGTAGAGTAGGATTTTACTGTAAGATAATAATGTATCCAGTGCTGTCTTACCCATTCCTCAGGAGTGAGCAGAAGATAAGTTTTGCGAACCAAATCATAAATAAAAAACTTATCTTTGTCTTTCTTGAATTTAAAATCAAAAGTTTCCTGAAAATTCAGTTTTGGAAGTTCCATTAATAAGATGAAAGAATTAGATTTAATCCTCAAAAATATTAAAAATAAAGAAGTTTTACCTATTTATTTTTTCCACGGAGAAGAACCCTACTTTATTGATGTCGCTGTAAAAGCCCTTGAACACAACTTTTTGGAGGAGGATGAAAAAGCCTTTAACCAAACTGTTACATACGGAAAAGATACTTCATATCAGGAAGTTCTTTCTCTGGCAAGGCAGTTTCCGATGATGGGAGACAAGCAGGTGATTATCGTAAAAGAAGCTCAGGATCTGAAATTCAATGAGGATGAAAATAGAATTCTTGAAGCTTATGTAGAAAATCCTGTCCCGTCTACAGTACTGGTCTTTGCCCATAAACATAAAAAGCTTGACAGCCGAAAAAAAGCAGCCAAAGCACTTGATAAAGCGAAAGCACTTTTCCTTAGTGAATCTGTGAAGGAAAGTAATCTTCCCAAGTGGATCTCTGACGAATGTATAAAGCTTAATATCAAAACAGCACCCAATATTTCTCATCTTTTAGCAGAGTATCTCGGAAACGACCTTTCAAGAATTGCCAATGAGCTGAATAAACTGAAAATCATCCTTAAAGAAGGAGAGGTTTTGGACGGCACTATCGTTGAAAATCATATCGGGATCAGTAAGGAATACAATATTTTTGAACTTCAGAAAGCTTTGGGTACCAAAAATGCCAATGCAGCCTTTAAGATTGCTCATTTTATGGGTAAGAATCCGAAGAATAATCCTTTTGTAATGATGCTTGCAAGTCTTTATAACTACTTTTCCAATGTCATTATTTATCAGACCATGGCAGGGCAGTCACCACAAACTATTGCATCACAAATGGGGGTGAACCCATATTTCGTTAAAGATTATGCAGAAAGTGCAAGATTGTATCCTTTAAAACATGCAACAAGAGTCATTTCGATTTTAAGAGAATTTGATATGAAAGGAAAGGGGCTTGGAGCTGTCAATATGGGAGAAGCTGAGCTTATTAAAGAACTGGTTTATAAAATTATCAACGTAGATAAGATCAAAATGAAGGTTTGATTTTATGTTTGAGCGTAGGAGAGAAGAGTAAGTGAATGCTGAATATACGCGAATAGATAATAGACGGATAGATGATAGACAAGGAATATAGGTTTTAAACAGAGATTACCAGTTCTAACCTGAACCTGCATCCTGTACCTCGAAACCCGCATCTCGTACCCTCATTGACAATCCGCATATCTCTTATTGACAACTATCATTAAAATAACTTTAAAAAGACGGCAAAAATCACGAAATTAGCAGTCTTAATTTAATTAAATCTTTTTTGAACAAATAGATTATGGAGCAAAACATTTTAGATTGTGTGATCGTTGGATCCGGACCTTCTGGTTTTACAGCTGCTATTTATGCAGCAAGAGCAGACCTTAAACCTGAATTATATACAGGTTTGGAGCCAGGCGGACAATTAACTACAACTACTGAGGTAGATAACTTTCCAGGGTATCCAGCCGGGATTACAGGTCCTGAAATGATGATGGATCTGCAAAAACAGGCAGAAAGATTTGAAACTAAGGTTCATTACGAAATGATCACTAAAGCTGAGTTCTCTAAAGAAGTAGGCGGTGTTCACAAATTATATGCAGGTAACAAAGAGATCCTTGCTAAATCGGTTATTATTTCTACAGGAGCTACAGCAAAATATTTAGGTCTTGAAGATGAGAAAAAATATGCAGGAGGTGGAGTTTCTGCGTGTGCTACTTGTGACGGTTTCTTCTACAGAGGAAAAGACGTAGTAGTAGTAGGAGCAGGAGATACAGCTGCCGAAGAAGCTACTTATCTTGCAAAACTATGCAGAAAAGTAACATTATTAGTAAGAAAAGATGTATTCAGAGCTTCAAAAGCGATGGTACACAGAGTAGAAAGCACTCCGAATATTGAAGTGAAATTTCACCATGAGCTAATCGGGATTGAAGGAGAGAACAGCTTGGTAGAAAGAGCTGTAATCATCAATAACCAGACTCAGGAAACTTCTACAGTAGATGTTGAAGGTATCTTCATCGCTATCGGACATAAACCGAACACTGATATTTTCGTAGGTCAGGTAGACCTTGATGAGAACGGATATATCTTAACAGAAAAAGGTTCTTCAAGAACGAATCTTCCGGGAGTTTTTGCTGCTGGTGATGTTCAGGATCATATCTACAGACAGGCTATTACAGCTGCAGGAAGCGGATGTATGGCTGCAATGGATGCAGAAAAATACTTAGCTGAATTACACTAATATTCAGTTTTTAAATAGAACAAAAGCGTGCCTTAGGGTACGCTTTTTTTGTTCAGGTCATGGGATTTATAAATGATATCTATGTATCTATGTGGTTCAAAAAATTAACCACATAGATTTTATAGTTAAAATTGTTTTATTATTATAAAGCTTTTAAGGTACTAAACAGTAATCTTTAGCAATGTGAAAGTTTCCAATTTTTATTTTAGATCAAATCTTTGCGCCTTAAAACGATCTTTATCCAATATCCTTTTGCCTCTTTGCGATTTCCAACAAAATTTGCATTAGTATTATAAAAGTGTAGTGAAAACATTAATATATTTGTGAAGTTTCAAAATAATTTGAAGTTATATTCATTAAGATAAAATTATCAAAACAATAGACATGAAAAAAGTAACAGCAATCGGTGGTATTTTCTTTAAATGCAAAGATCCTGAGCAGGTAAATGACTGGTATAAAACCCATCTTGGTGTAGAAACCAGCCCATACGGAGCAAAATTTGATTGGAAAGAAGTGGAGTCCGATAAAAAAGGATATACTTTATGGAGTCCGTTTAAGGAATCTACTCAATATTTTGAACCTTCTCAAAAAGACTTTATGATCAATTATCATGTAGAGAATATTGAAGCGCTGGTTGAAGAATTAAAAAAAGAAGGAGTAACTATTCTGGATGAAGTTGCTACCTATGAATATGGGAAGTTTGTACATATCATGGATCCGGAAGGAAATAAAATAGAACTGTTTGAGCCAGCGGGAGAATAAAAGCCTGCCTGTATAAAAATAAATAGAGAAACTGCTTTTGAATGGAAGCGGTTTTTTTGTTTTTAAACCTGAAAACATTTAATAATATTTTATTTGCCTTCAATTTTAACAGTAATGTCCCATTTTTACAAGTTTTTTTGATGCGTTGTTATTAGTTTTGTATTATAAATTGTATTGATGAGATATTGCATAACGATGTTGTTGGTTTTGTTTGGCTATTGTGCAGAAGCGCAGAATTATTCTGTATTAGCAGATAAAGCGTCAGAGCTAGCGGATAATGCTAAAGACGAAGCAGATTACAAAAAAGCACTAGATTTATATGAAGAAGCATTCAGAATGTATCCTGAAAATAAGAATGGGGAAGGGGTATATAATGCATCAATTCTCGCTTCAAAACTGAAAAACAATGATAAAGCATTTCAATATCTTATGTCACTCTCTTCCATAAAGGGAGAAGGGTATAATTTTCCGGGCTGGAATTACATTCTTGAAGAAGATGCAGAAAAAGAATATAAAAATCTGCTATCCGATCCAAGATGGAAGACCTTAAAACAGAAGGCTACAGGATATAAAAAGCAGTTTTATGAAGAATTGCAAAAAAAAGAAAATGAGTTTTTCAGCATTAATAAAAGTACACTGAAAAATAAAGGAAATGTTGCAGAACTTTACAAGGAAATAAGAAACTTTAATCCTTATCAATCTAAAAAAGATCGTGATTATTCTATTGCGTTCAAGATTAATGATTCGGCTAAGACTTCGTTCTTTATTCATCTGCCTCAGCATTATGACCCTCAAAAGAAATATACATTACTCTTTTTTCTTCATGGGGCAGTAAGAAACAACGAGTTGATAGATTATCAGCTGGCTGGCTGGAACTTAGGCGGATGGAACAGATATTATACAAAATATGCAGATCAGAATGATGTGATTCTGGTTTTTCCAAGAGCGGATAAACAATATAACTGGATGTTGTCTGATGATGGTTTTTTTATGATTCCGGAAATGCTTAAGCAGATTAAAAAAGCGCTTAATATTGATGATAATAAAGTTTTTGTAGCAGGACATTCCAATGGAGCAACAGGTTCTTTTTCTTATCTGATGAAACAATCTACGCAGTTTGCAGGATTTTATGGATTTAATATGTATCCAAAAGTATTCACCGGAGGAACATTTGTAGAGAATATTAAAAACAGGTCGTTCATCAATTTCTCTACAGATGAAGATTATTATTATCCGCCAAATGCCAATGATGATTTCACAAAACTGATGAAAGGTATAGCTGCCGATTACCAGGAATACCGTTATAATGGATTTCCACATTGGTTTCCTCAGTTTGACGCATCGGAGCCGGCTTACAACATCATTTTTAATGATTTGAAAAACAGGAAAAGAAATCCGTTTCCAAAAGAAATTTCATGGGAATTTGATGACAATAAGAATGGAAATATTGATTGGATTTCTAATATAAAACTAGATACTTTAAGCAAAAATTATAAAGCGAATAAAGAACTGAATTTTAAGATTAATAAATGGCTGGTGTATGATGATAATGATAGTTTGAAAGTGAAAGATGTAGATAAAAATGCATTCGATTTTCCAAGAAAATCAGGTAAAATAAAAGCAGAATATAGAAATAATGTTTTCCGCGCTGAAACCTCCAATATTCAATCGTTTTCAATCAATATCTCACCTGAAGTGGTGGACTTGAAAGAAAAAGTAAAAGTATATATCAACGGGAAACTCTATTTCGACGAAAAAATAAACTATAACCATGAATACTTACTTGAGAATTTTAATAAAACTCAAGACCGGGAACAAGTCTGGATCAATCACATTGATGTGAAAGTATAAGATCCTGCTGATGATTTCCGGTAAAGTAAAAAACCTGTCTCTTTTGGGGACAGGTTTTGTTTTATATAATTGAAAAATAATTAATCCAAAATATAGATTTTCTTTTCCTTAAGATTAAAGCCAAGTTTCTTACCAAGCCAGTTAATACTTGTTTTTCCTTCATAGATTAACCCTTCCACAAAAAATACGTTTGGTTTATCTACTTTCGCAAACGAATTGGAAACAGAATTTACGCTTCCTTTATAGAATTTATTGATAATGGCAGGATTAAATTCACTTTTCTTCTCCATAAGTTGTAGCCCTTCTTTTTTTATCCCTAAAGTACTCATCAGTCTTTCACTCAGCCAGAAAGAATCATTACCAGCACCGGAATCCAGCAATACATTGATTTTAATATCATTTATCTGAATGTAAGTGGTAATATCCAGTGATTGATCTGCATTTGTTGAAAGCTGAATATCTACCACTTTCTTTCCGCTTAATTTTTCTTTTGGAAACACAATTTCTTTGGTGGTGTAATCTAAAATAAACTCTGTATCATAAAGCATTGGCAGGGAAATAAGCCCGTCTATTCCCTTGATTTCCATATTGTGGGTAGCATACCAGATGTCTTTAAACTTTTTACCGTTAAAAGTGATCTCTTTTGATTTGAACATGGGTACCGTAATTTGCTCTCCGGTAGCACGGAAGGATGTTAGGAAATTATACGACTCCTTTTGGCTCAGGTCTTTGGAAAAGTTGTTCAGAAAAAGATTGACCCCGCCGCCGGTATCAAAAATAAAGTTCCCTTTTTTACCTTCCACTTCAGCCTGTACAATAAGATGTCCGGATGGTAGTATATTGATGGGTGATTTCTGTGCAAAGACAGCTGACGAATATAGAAATACAGATGCAGCAAGAACCGACTTTTTAATAAATGATTGTGTAAACATTGAAATAGTTATTATTTTTAGTACTGTTCCTTTATAGGAACCTTACAAATATAATATTTTATTCAAGTAATGAAGGACACGTCTTGTATGGAAAATGTTAAACTCTAAAATTCGGTTAAAAATCCTTGTTCAATAGCTTTTAAAGCTTTGTAGAAGGAGTGATTTACTTCTGTTTCATGTTGCTTTCACATTTATTTCAGTAATCCGTAAAAATAATTCCCTTGATTTCTAGTCTATTATTAAGTTTTGTTAAAATTTGTGTTACGAAAGTTTTGCAGGAATTAAAAATCGTTCTATATTTGCACCACTGAAAACGACGGTATAGTCGCACTTCAGGAGAGTTGGCAGAGTGGTCGATTGCGGCAGTCTTGAAAACTGTTGACTGTAACAGGTCCGGGGGTTCGAATCCCTCACTCTCCGCAATAGTTAAATATAAACCTACTGATAGTCAGTGGGTTTTGTTTTTTATTAAAGTTTTCTTCCCCACATTTTTCCTACATACGTAGTAACAAACCTAAAATAAAGGGAGAATGTTCCTATGGGTGGTCAAATTACATACAAAAAGTTGGTTCAAATATTAAAGTTTTTATATTCTTGATAATAGAGTCCAATCATTTCTATTTGATTTATCTATTACTAAAATCAATTTTAAGTACAAATATTCCATAGTAATTATGTTGATGTAAGTATCTTATTATCAGTTGTTTAACATAATAAAATATTCCTTTTTTTATTAGCTTATATTCATATATTTGATGTGTGATTTTAAAATTTATTACAATCATGAAAAAACTATTATTTATTGCTATGATCGGTATAGCAGGTTTTGCAAGTGCAAAAGGAAACGTGGAGAAAGTAAATTCTAAAACAAAAGAAGTTACGGTTGCTAAGAGCACTAAAAAAGCTAAGAAAAAACTTCAAATGCAATGTGGGACATTTCAGGCAAGCTGTACATCTGCTTATACTTGTCAGGATTGGAGTGCTGGTCAATGGATAGAGTGGGCAGAAAAAATTCAAGATAATTATTGTCAACTATAATTTCTGAGTCATAATTTAATCATTTCTTTGAGCTCAATAGGAAAGAAGTCTTGATTATTAATCAAAAAAATCGTTCAAATAATAAATCTTGTTTGAACGATTTATTATTTTACAAAAAACAGCAATGAATTTCACAAAGAAACAAACTTTAACAATTTTATTTTTATTTTTTTTCTCTTTTTTGTTTTCTCAAACAATTACTAGCTATGCTTTAAGGGGAGAATTTACCTATTTACTTCAATACAAACCTAATACTCTAAATCGAGATAACGTTTACAAAGAACTTTTTACAATGCAAATAAGTGATAAACGTGCTTTTTTTATTAGTGAAAACAGGTTGAAATTTGACTCTCTTTTTATGGAGCAGTATAATAAAAATAGGAGTAATTTTAATATTGATATGAGAGGGTTACCTTCATCAAAATTTAAGTTTTTAATTATCCAAACAAATGATAATTCTGAATTTTACGAGTCAGTGGGAACAGCTCTTCTATCTTATAATACTCCTGTAATTCGTGATTGGAAATTGATTGATGAAACTAAAGTAATTAACTCTATTTCTTGTAAAAAGGCAGAGGTTCATTATAAAGGCAGAGATTGGACAGCTTGGTATTCAATGGAAATTCCTTTTCCTTATGGACCATACAAATTTAGTGGTCTTCCAGGCTTAATTGTTAAAATAACAGATAAGACTGGTGATTATGATTTTGAACTTGTAAAATCGGTATCAAGTGATAAGTTGAAAGGAAAAATAATAACAGTAAATGCAAGACACTATCAAAATGCTAAGTTAGTCACAAAAAAAGAATTAACTCAAGCAACCAAAAATTACAGAGACAATATTAAATATGAATTAGAAAAAATGGGTACTGTGTTTTCAGAGGGGCAAAACAGACAAAAAATAAGTGAAACTGATAAAAAAGGTTATAACCCTATTGAATTAGAATAATGAAAATGCATTATTTAATACTGTATGTATGACAGTACATATACTCCTTAACTACATTGGGTATAAAGAATAAAACCTGCTTAATTAGATTAATCTAAAAACAGGAATCGTTCAAAAAATAATTTGTTTTTACTTTTGAAAAGTTAATTGTTTAACTACAATTAAAAGAGAGTGTATACAACGTTTTTTTGAATGTTTCTTGTAAATGACAAATTATGAATTTTATAGAAAAACAAACTTTAACAATTATATTTTTTTTCATTTTCTCTATTTCGTTTTCTCAGACAGCTATGAGTGATTCGTTAAGGGGTGAGTTTACTTACTTGCTTCAGTACAAGCCAAATACCCTAAATCGAGATTACTTTATAAAAGAACTATATTCATTACAAATAACCGATAAACGTTCTTTTTTCAGTAGTGAAAATAAACTGAAATTTGATTCTGCTTTTTCAGCAGCATATAATAAAAAAAATAATGTTATTGATTTAAGTGGTATTCCTGCATCGAGGTCTAACTTTTTAATTATTCAAACAAATGAAAATTCAGAATTTTATGAATCAGTAGGGATGACACTATTGTCATATAATAGTCCAATAATTCGTAATTGGAAGCTAATTAATGAAACAAAAGTAATTAACTCTATTAGCTGTAAAAAAGCAGAAGTAAATTATAAAGGTAGAGACTGGACAGCTTGGTATTCAACCGAAATTCCTTTTCCTTATGGTCCATACAAATTCAGTGGTCTCCCTGGATTAATTGTAAAAATAACTGATAAAACTGGAGATTATGATTATGAATTAGTAAAAGCAGTATCTAGTTCTAAATTAAAAGGTCAAACTATTACAGTAAAAAAAGCACGATACCAAGGAGCTAAGTTAGTTACACAAAAAGAATTATCAGAAGCAAGAGCAAATTTTAGAGCAAATGCTAAACGTGAGCTAGAAAGTATGGGTACTGTCTTTTCACAAGACCAGTCCAGACCAAAAATAAGTGAAGCAGAGAAAAAAGGACACAATCCTATTGAGCTAGAGTAATGAAAAACGTATTTTCTTTGCTTAATTTGAACGTATTTTAGTTGGAATATAACTAAACCTTTTATATAACCGAAGTGTATATTCTAAATATTCAAAAATGGTTTAAAAAGTGTATAAAATATTTTTTTTAAAAATGTAAAGTATTGGTATTTAAATTAGTAATGTTAAAGTAAAGAATGTGTGTTATTGCACATAGAAATGAAATTCCCTCTATTTTTAGAGGGAAATTCTCTTTTTTAAAGCATGGTATATAATCTATCTGTCTTTCGATTTATAAAAAATTGCTCAGTTATACTTATTTCATAGTTTAGAATATTATAATTTATTCTTCGATAAGATTATTAATTCTGATAATCCCTTCTTGCTTTTTACTAGATTGAAACAATGATTCTAACTTTCATAAGCTGCTTACGCCTTTCGTATATTACTGAATCAGCTGGTCGGCTTTTAACGTACTGATATATTCTTTTTATATTTTTTTATAAACTATAGACTTACTGCAACTACAGAATAGAGGAGGCGAAAAACTTTCACAGGAACTGAAAAAAATAGAATTTTGAACCTTGAAATTACAAAGTAATATCATCTGAATTAAGAAGCATAAAGGTTACTGCAACTACAGAATAGATAGGGCAATAAACTTTTGTAAGAGCTTAAGAAAGATGAAATTTGAGCTATAAAAAAGCAGCAAGCTGAAGCGATGGCTGGAACGGGGAAGGTGATGGAAATGTATCTCACTTTGAAAAGAAAGGCTGTAAATGGCAAAATTTGATCACGAAAACCAAATGATAAAAACAAAATTATGTGATCTTATAAAACTCTGGGGTGTTCTATCAATTTATATGAACCAAAATATTGGTAAATGTTGTTGATATGAAACTCTATTCCAAAATAGTATACAATCCATGATTTTCTTAGGTAATCATCCGGTAAGTAATTCACTTAGTTCATAGTATGATAAAAGGAAGGTGACATCAAAAAGGCTCAAAAAATATATAATTCCATTGTAAGATGATAAGCTCATAAACCTTCCCCGAATATCAATTTTATCAAAACTAATTATTAATAATCAAATGAATACACCATTAAATACAATTTTAAGTTGGTTTGAGACTGGAGATTTTCCAACAGAAGCGCAGTTTAAAGCCACGTTTTTATCTTTTTATCATAAAGATGACATTATTCCCATAAAAAATATTGAAGGATTTGAGGATCTTTCTCACTTATTTGCCAGTGCAGAAGATTTTAAAAAGCATTTAAAGGATCCGGCGGCTCATTCCGGATATTTAGCTTTACTGAATGCCAGTAACCTCACTGCAACTCATGTTGATAACTGGAAAAGTAAACTTGGAATTAGCAATGTTGCTACAATCGACAGTTCTGGACAACCCGGGAATGTATATACTAAGATACAGGTAGACAGCTTTGTTAATGAGTTGAAAGATGCAGATAAAGGCTTGTCATCAGAGATAGAAAAGATTAAAAAGCTACTATCATCAAATGATTTGTCGTTAGATGAACTTCAGGAAATTGTCAACTTTATTAAAAACAATCGTAATGATATTGAGGCTTTAAAAGCGATTTCCGGAGAGTCAAGAGAAGACAAAGTAAAGCTGATACTTGACTACAATTGGCTGGGAAGCCCGAAAAATCAGCAGGAATTTAATAAGCAAATTTATGATAAGATCTTACTGATATCACAAACTCCTACAAGTGCAGTGGTGCAGGTCACAAAAAGTACAACATTTCCTAATCCTTTTGAAACTGAAAATGTGATCATTCAGGCTCGGGATAGTGTTACAGGCAAAAAAATAAATGTCGATGACTATGCAACCAACCAAATCATAGAGATTAGGATGTTTGGCGAAATTGTTAATCCTATTAATATTCTCATTTTAAAAGTTAAACCATAAAAAAACAAAAACTATGAATAATAACGCAATAATAAGTAATAACGCACATCAGGATAATTTTTTTGGGGAGTTGCAGCACACCCGTTTTCAATATTTTGATACACTTCCCAATACGGATAAAGCACTTCCGGGTTGGATCATTGATTATAGAAACGAGTTGCATCAGTGGAACGGAACCCAGTGGATTAATTTGGCTCAAAATTATGTACATCCTGATTATCCACTTACTAATAATCCGTTTCAGACAGATCAGACAAGCGGACTTCTATTGTTAAGTCAGCTTCTGACCAATAGTTCAGGGCATGTTATTAAAGTAGCAGGAAGGAATCTTACCAATGCAGATATAGTCTCTATTTTCCTGAATGATGCAACACAATCCGGTACCTATACCTGGTCATCCAATAAGATTAAAACTTATATTGAAAACCTTGTAGGGCAAAGCCTTACAGGTGCATTGATCTATCAGCCGGGCGGTTATATTCCTACCGGAACTAAAGGTTCAATGACAGCTCCTACGCCAGTTACATCAGCTGGCATCAAAACAGGGATGGTGTGGGTGATTACATCCAATGGATGGGTAGGTAACGAGCCGGTTTCTGCCGGTGATCATCTTATTGCCAATACCGATAATGCTTCCAACATACCTAAAAATTATCAGATTATAGAAAAAGGAATTCCTGACATTGTAGATGCTACAGAAGCAGTAAAAGGAATTATTCAATTGGCTACAAATGATGAAGCCATTGCGGGAGTTGATACCACTAAAGCAATGACACCAAGCTCTACAAAAGCTGCTTTGGATGCAAAAATTAGATCCAAAACATTAGAAATTGGAGATGGTCTCTCTACAAGTTTTACCATTACTCACGATTGGAACACCCAGAATATTGATTATATCTGCTATCGTATTGCTGATAACAGAAAAATAAATGTAAGCTGTATGCCTGTAGCTAAAGATAAAGTACAGATAGATGTTTTAGCACCGCTTACCCTGAATGAATATAGAATTACCTTAACCGCAAGACTTGACTAATGGCATCACTAATAGCGCCCGAATATTTTAATAATCATATCGCTGTAGAAGGTGAGATTATTGTAAAGACAGTTTCAAATGATAAGGGCTTTGTTTTGGTATGGAACCCCATAACAAAAAAAATATCGCAAAGAACAAATTCAGAGATTATTGCAGATCTGAATTTGGTAACAGGTTCCAACGAAAATTTTTTCAGCAATAATAATATCTTTTCCCGTTCAATCGGAAGTGTAGCAACCACGTTAGATGCCGAATTGCCAAATGGAGGTTTCGTTTCATCTTATAATACCAGTGGCTGGGGTGGAGCAGACAGACCAGATGGCGCTTCTTATGGAGGATATATCAAATTTAAAGGGTATTGGCAGGATACCAACAACTTAGACTTATATTATAATAACGGACATGACGGAACTGATCCAAGGCTTTGGTTCAGAACTAAAGAAGGCATCAATGGGGTAAGAGAATGGTCAGAACTATTACATACTGGAAACATTGATTCTGTTAATCTAATCACTAATGATCAAAATCCAACAGATTTATATGCTAAAGAAAATAAATTTGGTTGGATAAATGGAGCTGTAACCGGAGCCGGAGGGATCAATTCATGGGTAGGTAATTATCTGTCTGTAGGTGGAAATAACCAGGCACATAAATCTCAGTTGCTTATCTCCAAATCTCAGTTGTTATTTAGAGGTAATCATGGAAATGATGATTCTTCTTTTAATGAAGTCTATCATACCGGTAATTTTAATCCTGCTAGCTACTCACAAACTAATCACAGCCATCAGTCTTTACAAAGTCCTGAGGTTGGCACCGTAGATGCAGATTCATTATTTGAAGAAAATAAATTAAAATTCAGCCAAAAAATAGATAATGACTCTACTCATATGTTTTCGATGACGGATAATGCAAATTCTATTGTAAGTATTGCATCGCATCCTGGAGGGTATGGAGTTCAGCTTGGGTTTAATGGTAATGAGGGTTCTTTTGTAAGAAATGTTTCAGGAGGAAAATTCAGAGACTGGAAACAATTTGCATACAGAGATTGGGTTACCGCTCAGATTTATGATCAATCACAAAACTTTATCCCTTATAACGGAGCAACAAAGGATGTTAATCTTGGGACAAAAGATTTGGAATTTGAGAACGGAGGATCTATTGGTAAGCTCCAGAACGAGGTGAAAATATTTAATAAAGTATATCAAGGCTACTATGGAGATGGAGGACATACCGGTATTTTAGCTATCAAAATGCCACAAGCTTCGTCAGAACAAGCGATGTTTAATATTGATATTAATATTTATGGATATGAAAGTCAATACTTAGGAAAGGTAAATGTAGCTTTTTATAAATATGTATCAGGAACTATAATAACTAATGGCTCAAGAGCTATATGGGAAGTAACAGATAATTTTCCTACAACTACAGCAAGGGTTGGAATAGGAAGTGATGGATATGTGAGTATCCTATTAGGAGAAGCAGATACACTCTGGAAAGGATATCTTTCATTTGAAGTAGCGAAAGTAGAAACTAAATATGGATACTATAATTTAGATTGGAATATAGGGTGGTCTCATGCAATAGAATCGAACTTTGATCAATATAATACCAATATCATTGTTTTACCTTCTGATGTAGTGGCTACAAGAAGCTGGTTGCAAGATAACTATATTCCAAGACCAGTACAGTTTAGAGATAATATTAATGATCTTGGAGGTTTTTCCACCTCAGGAATCTATAGGTCAGACAAAAGCTCAGGAGGAGCTTCTTATCTATATAGTCCTTTATTACATATGGGAGCTCAGGATACTACAGCACAAATACAGGTAAAATATAATGACCGTACTGCTACTGCTGCAGAATTGGCTTATAGAAGTGGGCATAATGGAGCTTGGGCTGATTGGAGAATAGCTTGGGATAGTGCCAATTTCAAACCTGGAGAGTACCAGACAAGAAATACAGATGAAATTATATCTGCAGCCAAATCCTATTATAACAGAATACCTTTTAAATTCAAAAACGGTGCTTATAAATCCTGGGCAATTCAAAAGCCTACCAACAACGGATTAGTATTTGTACCATCTGTTACAAAGAATGCAGAAGACTGGGATTTTAATAACAGTGTACAATTCACAGATGCTGGTCAGGTTTCATCAAAAGGATTTAATAAAATCGGTTCTAGTGACAGCTATCTTTTAACCGGAGGTGGTGGTCATAGATTGGCTTCGGATTTTGTGTCATCTTCCGCGCTAGGAAATTATGTTGATTTAGATACTGAGCAGACTATTGGTGCTAAAAAGTATTTCTCGCAAGGACTGACTGTAAATACAAACTATGGTGGTTTGCCAGTAATAGGACAAAAGGATAATATACCATCTAAAGTTTCGTCAATTGATGAAACTTACGGAATGGGTATGGGAGTATTAAGTTCAGGAAAAGGTTATATACAACAGCAAAGATTTGATGGTACTCCTCATGCTTACGATTTGCTTTTACAGCCAAGTGGAGGTAATGTAGTTATTGGTCATAATCAAATGGATTATCACAGTGAAAAATTACAGACAGTTGGTAGAATTGTATCCACAGGTAATGAGATGAACTCTGTTAAAACTTATGTCTCTGTTCAGAATGTTGATGAAATAGTGGCAGGTCATACTCTTAATTGGTACAACACTTCCTGGAAAGTAGGTAATATGAGAGGTGGAACAGACGATTCAAGAGGATACAATTTTGAATTTTCTACTGATGGAGGAGCAACATATAAAGAAAAGGTAAGAATACATACAGATAGTAATATTACCACACAAAATTATGGTAATGCTCAACAATGGAATCAGGCATATCAATGGGGGAATCATGCTAATGGTGGTTATGTTAATATTGATAAGCAGCAAGATATTACTGGTCTTAAGATTATTAAAGATAGAGCAAGAAATACAGGTGCAGGTTGGGGAAATACAAGTATATCAACTGATTATTCTTTCCTGGTAGAAACTAAAAGTGGTTCAAACCCTGATAATCAATATACAGGATCTATTGGGTTTTTCTCTAATAGTGGAGCGCAGGCTGGTATATATGTAAGAAGTAATGATGAGAATGGTACATCTATGGCTTTTGCAACTACCAGTTTGTTTTCAGCAGGTCCTCAGATTGCTATGACGATTAACAATTATGGTGCTGTTGACCATGTAAGATCAAGACCAACATTTCAAGGGAATGTAATTTGGGATGCCGGTAATCTTACCCCAGCTATGATCGGTAATTGGAACAATAAGTTTAAAGACTTAAAGTTTGTTGATGATTTAAATGAAGTGTCCGAATCCGGAATTTACAGGCAGGAGGCACCATCTTCAAAATTTAATTATACCACTACCTTAAACTTAAATTCATCTGATGGAAGGCAACAGCTAACCATTGAAAGAGGGGGGAATGGTATGAAATTCAGAGGGAGCAATTTCAATGCCGGACAAGATTGGGGAGATTGGAGAACTGTTTGGAGTGATTTAGATTTTACCCAAAACAATATCAACCAATGGAATAATGCCCTATCGTTAAACAAAGAATTTAGTCAATATACAGGGAGCGGATTAGCTGTTGTAGATTATTATAATGGATTATTAGTCTCTGGTTTGTATAATGTAAATGACGGATTTTCTTTAGCTGGTATAGAAGGCGAATACTATAAGTATTCAAGTACTTATGAAAAATGGGAAGGTATTAATTTCCATAGAGTAAGTCATAATATTGGTATAGGGATAAAAGCTGATGATGCTCATAAACTGAATGTTTTAGGTTCTGTAAATGTTTTAGGCTCAGTGAAAGCTGAATCAAACTTTAAATCAGCAAATGAAGACCCTAATACTTTATTTATTCCGAATGGAGAATTAGCTACTCTTGAAGATGAGATTACCCATGAAAAGAATAGAATGAGGCTGTCTCATAGAATGATTAGGCAAGAACAATACGTTTATGATTATGAGTCTGATAGTAGAATGTTGGTCATTAGATGTGATAATCCAAATCAACTTTTTGTATTAAAAGAATGTTTTGAGGGTCAACGAATACTGGTATTAAATACACATTATAAAGAACAACAATCATTTAGAATAGAAAGTGCAAAGTTCGAATATAGAATACCTCCATATAGTGCTATCCAATTATTTGCTTGGGATGGAAAGACTGTTTATAAATATGCAGAAAATCCAATGCATATATAAACAGAAGAATATATATTCAAAGCTGTGAAATATAAAATTTATGGATTTTTTTAATACATAAATAGTTCACATTTTTTACTTTCGAAAGCTTAGAAAGCATCATTGACTACAATGATGCTTTCTTTTATTCTGTATTCTTTTCTAAAAATAAACTTCCTTCCGAATGAATAATTTCTCTGTTTTTTATTTCTGGATCCGGGAAATACGACTATTTGTTCTCAAATTTTAATTGTTTTTTAGACTTTTTGAAAATTTATTTTTTTGTGAGACAATTAATTGGCTTTAAAATTTATAAAATAGCTTGAAAAGTTTGGCAGAAATTAAAAATCGCTCTATATTTGCACCACTGAAAACAACGATACAATCGGAGTTTAAGGAGAGTTGGCAGAGTGGTCGATTGCGGCAGTCTTGAAAACTGTTGACTGTAACAGGTCCGGGGGTTCGAATCCCTCACTCTCCGCAACATGCGAAAACAAAAGTTTTCAAAAAGCATCAAAAAATATTTAAATCCTGCAAAATCAACGATTTGCAGGATTTTTTTTGTTTATGGCAACTGTCATAATTTTCAAAAAAACTCATAAAG
The DNA here is from genome assembly GCF_001684975.1 of Chryseobacterium artocarpi. GTDB lineage: Bacteria > Bacteroidota > Bacteroidia > Flavobacteriales > Weeksellaceae > Chryseobacterium > Chryseobacterium artocarpi. Next base: position 647,092 of record NZ_MAYH01000012.1, read on the forward strand.
TTTGTGGCAGATTCGTGGCAATATTCAAAAATCCGAAAAATTGCCACAGAATAACACGTAACTATTTGAAAGTAAACGCGTAGAAAATCTAAACATCTTGATTCAAAGCACTTTTAGTTTGACATTTATAACCCTTAAAATGTTGAATTATGTTAGAACAAAGTTATGGGCTCACCTTCTTCCTAAAGAGCTCAAAAGTAAAGGACAAGTCGATCCGCCATGTTTATCTACGGATTACGGTAGATGGCATACCAAAAGAAACCTCCACAAAGAGAAAATGGGAGGTAAACAGATGGGACCAAAAGGAAGGTAAAGCGACAGGAACAAAAGAAGATGCCAAATCCCTGAATTTCTTTCTGGAATCACTGACCACCAAGATCAATAACCACAAGACAGAATTATTAAATAATGGCATCCCTATTTCTGCTGTGGACCTAATCAATTTTGTAAACGGAAAATACAGACACCGCAATAAGGTGCTTGAAGAGTTTCAGGAGCATAACGATGAAATAGAGGCACTGATCCCTACAAAAGAATACTCCAAAGGTACCCATAACCGCTATGTTACCGCTCGTTCGCATGTACAGGAGTTTATCCAATATAAATATGGCAAGGATGATCTTGAATTCAGTGCCCTGAACTTTGAGTTCGTAAAGGATTATGATATGTATCTTAAAACCGTTCGAAAATGCTCCAATAATACTTCCCTGAAGTATATCAGCAATCTCAAAAAAATCGTTTTGAGAGCAGTTGCCAAGGAGATCATTTCCAAAGATCCTTTCAAGCTTTTTGTCAGCAAGAAAACCAAGATAAAAAAGAAACCCCTTACAAAATCCGAACTTAAAAGAATTGAAGATAAGGCTTTTAGTTCCGAACGCCTTAGTGTGATCCGTGACGTTTTTGTCTTTCAGTGCTACACCGGGCTCTCTTATATTGACGCATACCAGCTGAAATGGAGTGACATCAAAGAAGCTGATGATGGTAGTCTCTGGATCATGTCAAACAGACAGAAATCAAAATCGGACACGGACATCCCCCTTTTGCCTAAAGCACTCGAAATTATGGATAAATATAAACATCATCCTTTGTGCATAAAGAGAGGAACGGTTCTTCCCGTCCGTTCAAATCAGAAAATGAACGAGTACCTGAAAGAGATTGCAGATCTCTGCGAAGTAAATACAAAACTTAATACCCATAAGGCAAGACGGACTTTCGCCAGTACCATCACCCTTAACAATGGGGTGCCGATCCATATCGTCAAAGAAATGCTTGGGCATCATTCCGTATCACAGACAGAGGAATATGCGATTACAGAGCAACAATCCATCGGAAGGGAAATGAAGGAGCTTGAAGCAAAACTCACGACTAAGAATGACGCTTTTAATGCTGGTCTGCTGCAATTTTTGGAAAGGTTGGAAAAAGAATTTGATGTTTTAAAGAATTCCAAAGCTGATGCAAATTACAATAATAGGTTTGCTGCCTTTGAAGATATGCTTGACCGTGCAAAAGCAATGATCTTATAACAAAATAAGCCTTAATATATACATATTGAGGCTTATTTTCATAAGTTATTCTTTTTGCCTGCGTAATATCTCGACTGTACTACGATAACCCGGATGGTAGGAAGGTGTATATCTGATATACCCCAATTCCTGTAACTGCTTTAAATATTTATGATAACAGGTCAATGTCCTTATGTGGGAAAGTGTCATCAATCTGCTACGGCTTACCCTTATCGTCCATTTCTCATTCTGTTTGCAGGCAAGTCTGGCGATAGCGACCAATAATGAAATATGCGTCGGACCGAGCTGTGGGTCTCCTACAATAAAATCGAGGAAATCGAACCACCTTTGGGGATCATTCGTTTTCATCGCTAAACAGTTTTTGAAGGTCTTCTTTGTTGTAATAATACGAACCTAATAATTTCTTAAATCTAATTTTCCCGGTAATCCTCAGGTTTTGCAGTGTAGCAGCAGAGATATTAAGTTTTTTCCGTATTGTTTTGCTCCGCATCCATCCAAACTCTTCCCTTTCCTTTTCAGCTTCACCATTAATTTTCAAGTCGATCAACCTTTCAAGTTCTGTTATTAGCTGGTTTTTTAATACCTCGAGGTCATTTTTTGTCAATGTCTCCATATCTAAGATTTTTGATTCACTTCAAAAATCTTGTTTTAGGTGATATGCTGTTGGTCTGTGGCTTTTAGTGGCTTTCTTTTTCCTATAAAGTCTAAATACAGCCTTTTCCATATAATGTAAGTGCTTTATACTAAAACACCTTTAAAACCTAACACTTTTATTACCCCAATGTCAAAATGGCTATTATTTTATTAAAAAAAATAGCTATTCGCCCCAGTATTATTGGATTTATAAAATTAAAAGACTTTTTGACAGAAATCAGTAGTTGGGCTCCTTTTTGATAATCATTAAGAATAACCATAAAACTTAAATTAAAAAATGGCAAAAATTTGTTTTGTGATCATGGGGTATGGAAAGAAAAGTGACCCAGCGCTTGGTAAGACTTTCGACCTTGATAAAACCTATCTCAATATTATTAAACCAGCTGTAATAGCCGCTGGTTATGAATGCGTTAGAGGTGATGAAGTTCAAGATTCCGGCTTGATAGATAGAAGTATGTATGGATTGCTTATTTACGCTGATTTAGTAATTGCAGATATAACAACCTTCAATCCCAATGCAATTTATGAACTAGGCATTAGACATGCAGCAAAGCCATTTTCAACTATTGTTATGAAGGAAAAAGATGGTAATATTCCTTTTGATATAAATCACAATAGAACTTTTACCTACTCTCACATGGGTGAAGATATTTCAGCAACTGAAGCTTCCCGATGCCAACAGGATCTTACCAGTTTAATATTAAATGTAGAAAGGTCACGAGAAGTTGATAGCCCTTTATTCCAGCATATACAATCTGTACAACCTTATATATTACCAGAGGAAGAATATGCACAACTTATAAGAGAACTTGCTGAAAAAGAGAAACTTATTTTTGCATTAGTTGAGCAGGCAAAGCGATCTATGACTGAAAATGATTTTGGAGAAGCAGTAAAATACTGGAAAAAAGCCAGCGAGAAAATTGAAAATGACTCTTATTTTGTTCAACAATTAGCTTTATGTACTTATAAAAGCAAACAACCTTCTGAAAAGATTGCTTTGCAAGATGCCTTAACAATAATTTCCACATTGGAACCAGATGGTAGAACTACTAATGATCCTGAAACACTTGGTATAACAGGGGCGATATATAAACGTTTATGGCTGCTGGATAATAACGAGATGGTATACCTAGATCGTGCAATAAAATATTATGATAAAGGGTTTGCAATAAACTCAGATTACTATACCGGAGAAAATTATGCAACTTGTCTAGATCTTAGAGGTCAGTTCATAGATGACCACGATGAAAAAACATATTGTCGAATGCAGGCAAAGAAAACACGTGAGAAGATTCTTGAAATTATTGAAGATTTAAAGGAAGATGAAGATTTCTTAATCAGAAGTGATCTTAAGTGGATCTACGCAACTTTAGCAAACTGTCACTTGGCATTAGAAAATCAAGAAAAATATGCGGAAAATGAGAAAAATTTCTTTAGATGCTCCCCAGCTACATGGGAAATTGAAACGTATAATAGCTCCAAACATCATATTTTAAATTTAAAATAATTACATGGCAAAAGATTACAAAATTTTTATCAGTCATTCGTGGGCTCATCACGACGACTTATTAGCCTTACGAAATTTATTGAATTCAAGAGGCTACTTTAACGTTGAATTTACAGAAGCATCCAAAGATGTTCCCATAAATTCACCCAATGCTTCCTATATAAAAGCACGGTTAAGAGCAAAAATTCAAAGTTCAGATATAGTTCTTGCTTTAGCCGGTATTTACGCTTCTCATAGCGAATGGATGCCCTGGGAACTTGATACAGCAAAGCTTTATGGAATCAAGATTATCGGTATAATTCCACGAGGTCAGGAGCGTATTTCACTGGAGGTACTTTCACGCTCAGTTGTAGATGTTAGATGGAATACTGAGAGCATCGTTGATGCTATTAGAAAATACGCAAATTAATTTTTTATGGCACACAAATGTTTTATTTCATTTAAAACTGAGGATATGCCTTATAAAAGATATATCCATGACAGACTCAAAATAGATATGATTGATAAATCATTGCATGACCCGATAGATTCTGATAATGAAGATTATATTATGAGAAGGATCCGGGAAGATTATTTATCAGATTCGACAGTGACAATCTTTCTTATTGGCGAGAAATCTGCCGAAAATCTTGTTGGTGAAAACCAAAATTTTCTAAAAAGAGAATTGCAGGCCTCACTTTATCATGGGGAGGGCAATACAAAAAATGGAATTTTAGGCATTGTGCTTCCTGATATGTATGAAAAAATATATACAGGGAGTGGCATATGTAAGACTTGTGGAAATTCCCATACTTATGTCAATATCAATCATAATACAGTAATTTCAGAATTTGCTTATAATTATTATATCCCTAACGATAAATGTGCTTGGAGTGAGGAGGATAAATATTGTGTTCTGGTTAAGTGGGATGACTTTTGTTCAGCACCTGATACTTATATTGATAAAGCCTTTGAGAAAAGAACCCATCCAATATCAACTAAAACTAAAGTAAGACCATCATGACAGATAAAAATTATCCGAATTATTTTATTGCAGGAGATTCTGCTTCCAAAAAAGCACAAGCGTGGTATATTAGGTTAGTAGGAATAGATTTACTCTTAATGATTGCTTCGGCCCTTATTTCTATTTATAATTATGAAACCGCAGAATCCAAAGAAGTGATTTACATCATTTCGGGCGTGTTTTTATTGGGAGCATTATTTATTTCAATACTTCTTAGAGTACGAAAATTTGAAGATTATTGGTATACTGGTAGGGCTCTTGCAGAATCTTGTAAAACCTTAAGCTGGCGATTTATGATGTTGTCAGAAGACTTTGAAAGTACTATACCGAACAACGAAGCAGAGAAGAGATTTAAAGATAAGATAAATCTAGTCAAGGATCAATTCCCTGATCTAAATAAGGTCATGAATACTAGCTACATAAATCTTCCTTTTATTTCTGATGAAATGAAAAGGATTCGTGCTCTGCCTCTAACGGACAGGAAAACATATTATTTAAGGCATAGAGTCCAAGATCAGATTAATTGGTATTCTTCTAAAGCGGAAAGTAACAAGGATAAGTATGAATTATGGTTTTCCATCGTTATTGGCCTTCAACTTCTTGCTCTTGTGTCAATATACTTTTTAGTAACCTCTCCGATGTCTAATTTTAATTTTGTAGGACTTTTTTCAACTGTCGCGGCGAGTGGCTTCAGTTGGCTACAGGTTAAAAAATATCAAGAAAATAAAGAGGCCTATACGATGGCAAATTCTGAATTAAATCAAATAAAAGCAGAAGCCGACCTGATTAATACAGAGGAAGAATTTTCAAAATATGTCCTTGATTCAGAAAATGCGATGTCAAGAGAGCATACGATGTGGTTAGCTCAGAAAAGAATAAAAAAAAAATAAAAGAATGCTAAAAAAGGGATTTAATAAAGCTGAATTTGTAGAAAAGTTAGAGTGGATTCTTGATTCTCATATTAATAATTTAAAAAATAGACCCTGTGTCTTTTTAAGCCATAAACGAGAAGATAAAGATGCCTGTAAAGAAATTGCTAATTATTTAGCGGATGCCGGAATAGACTATTATTTAGATATTGAAGATCAGGATTTACAATATGCGTCATCAATTAGTGATCCCATTAAAATCACTGAAAGTATAAAAAAAGGGATTAGGGAAAGCACACATATGATGGTTGTTGTTTCTGAAAAAACAGCACAATCTCAATGGGTTCCATTTGAAATTGGATATGGCCATGCAGCAATTTTGGATCAGAACAAATTAAGAGAGGAGAATAACAAAATTAAACTTTCGGTTTTAACATTAAAGGATATTGCTAACAAAAGATTACCTGATTATCTAATGATAGGATATTTAATCAAGGGCACTAAATCTTTAAATGAGTATGTAGCTAAGATATCTGATAAGCTTGAAAAATCAATGATCAATGAAAGTCTTATTTTATCACATAATAATATGCGACATCCTTTAGACAATGTTCTAAATTGGCAGTTGTAATATTTGCAGAAATAACTATATCAATATCGAATTCTTACAAGCATATTTAAATAAAAAAAATAACTGTACTAATTATCCATTAACATAGTACAGGTGTCCTTAAATAAAACAATTACATTTATAACATTGATATTTAAGATGGTAAACTTTAATCCAACAAATCGATTTTCTAAATCATATCCTCCAAATTCTGTGCATAATTATTTAGCACATCCTTCCGGCACTGGTGGGGTGGTACAGATAGCTCTTTTTAATAGCCATCGCTTTGCATTCTATTTTTGGAACCTCTGGAAAAAAGAATTATTAAAGGATAGGTCCAGTTTTAACATTGATCTTGTTACGTACGACTGGCATCAGGATTTAGTATATCCTTCGGATGGCGGAAAAGAAGAGCTGAAGAAGTTGGACTTAGATAATAATTTTGAAGTCTCTTTTTTTAGTTCCTATAAGCTAAACACATTGAATGACTCTCATATCATGTCGGCAGTCTACCTAGATATAATTAATGACGTTTGGGTTCTTTGTAGACAGGGTACATTTGAAAGTGATTGGGAAGATGAATATCTTGAAGATTTTAAAGGTAAAAGACATACGATAAGAAAGTTTAAAACTGAAGATGCACTTAGACAAGCTTTATTCCTGTCAGAAATACAAAATGTGTTCTTTGATATTGATCTGGATTATTTCACCCTCAATAATAATATTGAACCTACAGAAAAGTTCAGGTACATAAAAGATTCTGAAATTAACAATCTCATTGCTCCTGAAAATGTACTTATTAGTTGGATTTTTCGAAGGTTGTCTGGTATTACAATTGCCCTAGAGCCTGAATTTACGGGTGGAATATCAAAATCACTAAAATACTTGTCTCTTATTGAAAAAAACTGGTTTGAAAAAGCTCTTGGTAGCTATCATGTCAGATGGAGGCATTTAAAAGAAGCAGAGTAAGAATAATCGTATATTTTTTGTCGGTTCTTTTTATAAAGTAATTTAATGCACGACTAAATCCAATGATAGGGTTTATCCGTACGATTCAAGTAGCAATGGTGGTGTAGGCCTTAATCTTTTCGAAGCCGATTACGTATACCTTATTAATCCCTGGTTGAATCCTGCGATTGAAAATCAAGCTATCGACGATCGACCGATGTTACCGGATTGGTCAGACAAAGAATGTGGTTGCTGTATAATTGATATGCAAAAATACTGTTGAGGAAAAAATTATGGCTATGCAAAAGAACAAACTTGCACAAGATCTGATAACTACTGATGCTACATTTTATAATACTTTATCTAAAAATGATCTATTGTAAACTTTGTAGATGAACAGCAGTTAAATCTACTAAAAGCAAAATCCCCGGACAAGGCCGGAGATAAAAAACACAAATGATGAAAAAAAATTATTTCGAACTACTAATTAAGGGATTTTTTCCTTTTGTTAATGTTAATGAATTCATAAAATTCTTAATTCCAAAAGTATAACCAAAATAAAACACTCAGATCTTGGGGAACTCATGATAAAATAGTATTCCAATCATTTTAGAAGATTTCCTGTTTAGCCATGTTTATATTATAATCAACGCTAAAAAGAAAACTTCCATATCAGGTACAATTAGATTTATAATACACTCATCACAGCTACTCCAACTATCGAAAGACATTCAACGATAACGATCAGGGTTTTCAGAGGCTTCTTTGGCCCCAATTTTAAACACAACTTAAATAGTGCCCGAATAACATGATACAATAAAAAGGAGATCAGTCTGGCCATCAGAACAAATACTATCATCATGGTCAAAATTGCTATTCCTCCTAAAATTACAATTGCGTCCTTCCAGGCAATTCCAATCGGAAGTTCAGCAACAAGAAGTTCTGTTCCCAGTATTTTGTCCATATTATTGTGCAAACCATAGATTGTTAGTGCACTGGCAAATGCAATCACAGCTCCCACCTTCAACATGTCAATTCTATTGTAGTGGCCAGATATTATAACCAGTATTATCATGGTGAACACCAAAGCTTTTTGGTCGCTTAGTAGATTATGAATAGAATTTTCTCCAAAAATAGCGACACTGATGTAGTGAAGTATTGCAATAAGTATAAATAAAAAGAAAATCCACTTGGTTGATCGTTGTCTCGTCTCCGAATACGGCGCCTCCACAATAGCCGTGAACTGCGATTTTACCCTAAAATGAAACTGTTCCAGTTTTACAAGAATCTGTTCATTACTTACTGAACTTTCCGCTTTCTGTATCAATAGAATAATAACCGCACATAGTGCGATAATAATAGTAACCATTTTTTTAAGTATTTTAATATGTTAATAAATTGTTTCTGACTTTTTATACAGTACGTGCTAACAGTCTCAAAAATAACCTCAGTAACATTGTAGAGTATAGACGACATAAAAAAGCTGCAAAAATATAAAATTACTTTACAAGCAAAAAGTACTGATTCCATTCCCTATAATCCAGTATTAAAGAAACAGGATTTTCCTCACTATTCCTTATGATCACATTTGCATAAATTAAAAACGTTTATAAGCTTATTTCGCAGAAAAACCATGTCAATCACCTCGCTTTCTTCTATTTAAACACGAAAAACAAACTTGCACATTATTTATGGCGCTTGGTAATAAATCTTGCTTCATAATTGTCCGCTGTTTTTACCTAATGCTTTTATTGTTAAATGCTTTTATTGTAGCAAAAGCAAAAGGCAGGTAAACTTATTTTCTTTATTCTGGTAGATGATAGAAATAGAACCCTTAATACAAGAATATACTTGTTATTATTTTATCAGCAGCCACTTAAATGCTTCCATTAGGCAACCTGATGCCAAATAGAGCCATTAAACGTCGATAAGAGGACAGAGAAAATAGAACGTGGTATTTTCTAAAAATTTATACCACGAAATGAACTGTAAGCAATTTAACTCTATTCCGCTGGAAGAAGTCCTTCGGGCTCTCGGACACCTTCCAACGAAACAAACGCAAAAAGAAGCTTGGTATCTCAACCCTTTCGGAGCTGAGTCCCAAGCCTCTTTCAAAGTTGACAGGGGACTCAACCTCTGGTACCTCTTCTCAGAAGCTGTTGGTGGCACCAATACCGATTTTGTGCAGAAATATCTGGGTACATCTGTAAAGGATGCTCTGGACTGGGCATCCACTCAAAATTTTTCTTCTTTTCACCAGCAAGCTGAACGGGTTAGGAAAATACCTGCCGAATATAGGATAGATAAGGTACTCGACCTAACGCATCCCAATCTCTTGCAGTATCTTTGAGAAAGGGGATTGTCGTCCAGGATATATCCGTTTATAAAGGAAATCTGGTTCACAATAAAGGATAAACCCTACTACGCCATTGGATTTGAAAACCGATCCGGTGGATGGGAGCTTCGCAATCCATACTACAAAGGTGCTTTGCTCAATAAAGACATTTCAATAATTCATATCGGTACAGCAGTCCAGAATGCTGGAAATCAAGAGTTACATCCTGAAAGAGTTCTGCCATTACATCCTGATGGAAGGCTTGATAACAAGGTAGTTGTTCTGGAAGGTTTCTTGGATGCGCTCTCCTTTCTGGAACTGAAGGGCAGTTATCAGGGAGACCTGCTTGTCCTCAACTCAACAAGTTTGCTTAAAAAGGCAATTGACATCCTGAAAGGATATACTGAAATAAACCTTTTTTTGGATAATGATAAAGCTGGCAAGAAATCAAACAATACAATTCTTAACGTTTACCCCCATGCAAAGGACTTTTCACATATCTATTCAGATTATAAGGACCTGAACCAGTACCTCATGAAAAAAAGACAACGACAGGCTCTACCTAAACCAAAAACAGAGGGTATTGCTCAACAGAAAAATGATAGTGCAGAAAAACGGGCTCCGTGCAAGGATGTAAAAAACAAAGCAACGAAGGGATTGCGCAGAAGAATGTAGGGCTGTGCTTTTTACTAAGCTTCCCGCAGAAGTTAGGAGCTCATTCGCAACTTTGAAGGTCGGTACCCTCCCAACAAAGTTTCTGCTTCGCCCTGCCGGGGGCTAAAAAGGCAGTCCTTTTGATGGACTGCCCAGCGGTTCTTAATCATAGTTCGTCTACTTATGATTCAAAGCAGAGCTCTATCAGGGCTAAATATAAAGTTTTGTTATGACTGGTCAAAAAGATATCGTATGAAAACTTCCATTAATTTTAAAGCTGTAAAAGCTGATTCTGAGATCCATAATTTCCGAAAAAAGACTTTTGATTATATCCGTAAAGAACTTACGGCGAAAAATGAATACTGGCAGGAGGAAAAGATTTCGGATAGGATACTTAAAATTGAAACCTATTGTAAACAGAAGTCCGGCAGAAAACTACAGAGCAATGCCATGCCTGTCCGTGAAGCTGTGGTAGTCATCAAGGAAGATACCACCATGAAAGACCTGCACGATCTCAGCAGAAAACTTGAACAGGAACTTGGAATAAGGGTATTCCAGATTGCTATCCATAAAGATGAAGGTCATTGGGATAAAGAAACCAAAGAATGGAAGCCGAATCTACATGCCCATCTTGTTGCCGACTGGCAGGATCTAAAAACCGGAAAGACCCTAAAACATCAGTCCTTTCACTATTCCAAAATGCAGGATCTGGCGGCAGAATGCCTTGGCATGGAACGTGGTACAGCCGGATCAGTAGGCAGGCTTGAAGCTGTAGAGTTTAAGATCCAGAAAAAGGAAGAGGAATTAAAAGCGTTGGAACTCAAAATACAGGGGATGACAGCTAAATTAGGTTCAGGTCAGTTCAATAATCTTATTATCAAAGAACCCAATTTCTTCGGTGTTCAACAGATCAATCTGGACAAGACGACCAAGAACTATGGGAATGCTTTCAGATTGTATAATGCTGAGCTTTTAAAAAACAGCAATGAACTTGACGTAAAAAATAAGCAGATCACAGGGCTACAGTCCCAATCAGAGGAACTCAAAACAGAAATTTCAGATCTGAAAAGCAAAAACGCCATTCTGCTGACCGATCCCAATGTTTTTGCTTTGGAAAAGAAAAAATATCTGGATTCAGTGATTGATGTACTGGAAAAATCCATCCGTTATGAACGACAGAAAAATCCGGATTATGACAGATCTGATAATAAAAGTCTGATTGACGAAATGAATAAGATATGCAGGAAGTTATCATCCGATAATCACATTCCATTTTCTGCCTTTGAGCAGATCTTTACGATTGTTGAAGTGGCAGCGGAACTTTTCTCCCTGTTGGGTGCAGGTGGTATAAATTATGATGAACCTGATGAAATTACAGTACCAAAGAAGAAAAAAAAGAAAAGAATATATGGAAGACAATAAATCGGCAACCGCTTCCTTTATCAGCAATTTATATCATCTGACCAGATATATATTTATCAATAAGCAGTAAAGAAATACTTTTGAATCTTTATTTTTGAATATACTTATTTTTGAATTAAAACATGACCTATCTGGGTAAGATCAATTGAAAAACGTGTCCCATAGGACAGTCTCATAGGCTGTCCTTTTTTGTTACATTCGATATTGTATTTCTTTGCGATAGCGCCCGAACACATTAATCTTTAGTTTTTTATTTCCTTATTTGGTTACTTAATTTTATTTTTAAGTACGAACAGACCAAAAATTACGCTATATAGTAAATTCCCCTTCGTTACCATGCTCTCGCTCGATGGTCTGCACTTTTTACTAAAATAGATAAATTATGAACATCCACATTCTTTCATTACTCAACGACATGGCAGAACAGACCATGTACAATTTTTCCAGACTACCATTTGTAAAATCGGCAATATACGCAGATAACCTGCAACTGTTGTCTGTGCAGATCAAGCGTCTTGCCGAGTTCTATGTAACCTTCTTTCAGACCCTTGAATTTCTTCCTTTTGATATGACATTTTATAAACGGAGTCTTTTAGGTACTTATGAATATTATGATGAGATCAAACACTCAGATCCAATGATAAAAGAAGTACTGAATAGTTACCCTCACAAAGAACTATTGGAAATGAAATCTATTGCTCCGATCCACATCCGGTATACTGATGAAAATAATCTTTATTTAGTCTCTGGACTAAGCTGGATAGAAAACAGAAAAAAAGTCCAGTTACAACTGAATGAATTTTTCCTACCAAAAGACTTGATAATTACTCCTCCTCAGCACCTTTCATATCTTATAGATGTACTACAAGATTATGATCCGGCTGAATATCCTAAAATTCAAGATATGACAGTTGCTAGAGGACTGTATTATAATCAGTTTATAAGGGACTGTAAGAGTTTTTTCGGAGACACCTTTTATGCTTTTTTTACCAAACTAAAAATGATTGAAGCTGTAAATGATATTATTTTTACCCGGATGCCTCTTAAGGAAATTGCCTTTCGTAATAAATTCACCAATTATGCAAAGATGTATAAAACATTTGTAAGATATGGGGTGAACATCGCTGAAATACCAAGATTACTATATTCGTAAGCCTTAATTAAATTATTGATGCAAATATGAAACTTATAGGAATACTTTTTTTAAAAACGGAATATTTTTGTTAAAATAGGTATTATATTCCCTTCTAACTTTGTCATAATCAATAATGAAGATTATGATGGGGACAATAAAAAAATATTATATAAAAGTCATCAGCATCCTCCTGGCTATACTGTTTCTGTATGCTGCTATGAGTAAAGCTTTGGATTTTGAAAATTTTCAGATCCAGCTGGCACAGTCCCCTTTATTGTCCGCTTATGCTGAAATCATTTCTTATTCAATCATAATTATTGAAATAATAGTAGCGATTTGCCTATTCATACCATACACAAACAGATTGGGGCTTTATGCTTCTCTGGGCTTAATGTCTGCTTTTACAGTTTACATTTATCTGATCCTCAATTACAGTGATTTTATACCATGTTCCTGTGGGGGTATATTAGAAAAACTTGGATGGACTGAACATCTGCTATTCAATTTATTTTTTGTCATACTGACAATCACAGCGATTTTAATTAATGATTTTCATGTTATCGGTTGGAGACGGCCGGCACTATATTGTGGAATTGCTACTACCGCAAGCTGCCTGGCCGTCTCTGTTCTTTTCCTGCGTTCAGAGCATACGATCAAAAAGGAGAACAATTTTACACGTAGATTTTTACTCAACCCTATTGCTGAAGAAAAGAAATTCAATATGGGTTCAGATTCCTATTATTTTGCAGGAATAGATAATAGCAGAATTTACTTAGGAAGTTCCACGGCACCACTTTGGCTGACAAGTCTGGATCTGCAATTAAAAGACACTGTTTCGTTCCGCCTTTATCTGGATAGATCAGATTATCCGTTCAGAAATCTACAGACTCTCGTCAAAAATGGGTTCTATTACCTTTTTGATGGCAGTGTTCCCATAATCTATCGGGGAACTATTGGGAATAGGCAAGCCAGAACAATAAGCACAGGTGATGCATATTTTACCCAAATGATTGTTCTTGACACCATTGACTTCGCTTTGAGAAGCCAGAGCCGTAAGAATAAACAGTATATCTTAGCTAGACTCAAACTTGACAGTACGCCTAAGGTTAGCATCTATGAAAACATACTCCAAAAACAGGTCGATGGAGTTTTCGATTCTGATGGAAGACTTCTATCTGATGATACTAAGAATAAGCTGATCTATATCTATGGTTATAGAAATCAGATCATAAAAATGGACAATAATCTAAAGGTATTGGACAGTTTACGGACAATAGATACAGTATCAAGGGTAAAAATTTCAGTAGTACAGCTATCTGATGGACGACACAAAATGAATACACCTCCTTTTCGGGTAAACAAGTCCGTTGCAATGGATCATGGATATCTATACAATGAATCCAATCTAAAAGGCAAACATGAATCTTCCGCAGCATGGAGAAATTCTGCAATTATTGATATTTATAATATTGAAAAAAAAGAATATGTTGGCAGTTTTTATATCCGGAAGAATACAGAAGAAAAGATTGTGGGAATGATCGCAAATGGAAAATTCCTATATGTGTTGATCGGTCACGAATTACGCAGGCTTAGGTTCAGGGATGCATTATTAAACTGAAATATACAAGGATGCAGCGTGTTCCAGGAATGTGCTGTTGAACAGAATATAAAAGGAATTGCCCAAAACCTTGAAAAGAGTAGGCATTAACCAAGAATTATCGAAATGAAAAAGTTATTGATTCCAGCATTCATTATAGTAATGGGAGCTGGTGGTGCTTTTGCAAATAAGATGATGAACAGCAGTGGTAAAGCTATTGTAAACGGTTACCATATTAATGCGGCGGGACAATGTGTCACCGACAATCAAAAATGTAATACCGTTGGAAGTATACCATGTACCTGGTCAGGAGATACTGATGTGGTTCTAAGACAGGAACCAACTCCGGAGAATCCTACCATGTGTGGACAGGAGCTGTTCGAACCTTAACATGATGGAAGGGAGTGTCCGAAATACGAACACTCCCTTCTTTTATTAAGTAAATAATAATTATTTATTATACAGATTCTCTCGGTAAAGACATCCATCAGATGTTTACAATACTTCCTTTATCTGCTTATCAATCCAATCCACATCCGTTTTGGATTTTAGAAAGTAATCCCACCATTCCAGATTTCTTCGGGTCAGATCTTTAATTTCTTCCGTTTTAAAACTCATTCCGTGACCTTGGCTTGGGTAAAACAGTGCAATGACCGATTTACGGGTCCTTCTAAGCCCGATATAGAATTCCATTACCTGATCCCATGCTATATTCTCATCTTTTTTTCCTGCCCACAACAGAATGGGTGCATTTACCTTTTCTACATTTAAAATTGGACTGTTGGATAGGTATAAATTCTTATTTTCAGAAAATGGTATCTTCATTTCATACTGTCCGTTTTCAAACTGCCAATAGAATGGACTGTTAAAATTATAATTGTATGAAAAATAAGACCTGATAAGATCGCTGTTCCCAGATCCTGAAATATATGTAGCAAAACGGTCTGAATGCGTGGCGATAAAATTAGTTTCATAGCCACCATGTGAGTGACCGATCAATCCTATTTTTTTATGTTCAATATTTGGATGGTTAGATATGGCATCCAGTGCCGTATTAACGCAATCCAGTGCTGCAATTCCTGTTCCTCTACTATCATAGGTGATATCTGGCAAAAAAACAAAATACCCCCGCTTTAACAATGTCCGTACATTAAAACCGTAATACTCATATTCCGGCATCAGGTATCTGTTTACAGCATTGCTCTGGATCTGATAGAGATGGACAATCATCGGGTATTTTTTATCTGACCTAAAACTCACAGGATAGTATAAAACCCCACGGAGTTTATTACCCATACTGTTTGTGTAATCCACTATCTCTTTTTTGATTTCTGTTTCCATCTTGGAAATAGGCTCATAAATCAATTCTTTATCGCCTGTATCGGAATATTTAAAGATTGATGGTGACATGGTCGTATTTTCTTCCAATACATAGATCGCTTTTCTACTACGTGCATCAGCAAGCTTTACATCCAGCTTATTTTTCGTAAGTACATATTGTTTTTCTTTCTTTGGGCTTAGCCATTCGATAAGTTTGGTGGTACCGTTCAGTGTATCTATGATCTCACATAATAACGGCTTCTCGGCATCAACTGTACGTACATAAAAATTCTTGTTTTCCCCGGTCATTCGCTCCCTATAATTTAAGACCCTTACCTTTTTATCACTGGAAATATCAAGCGGTTGAACTGTACTTTTGCTGATATCATACTTTATGATGTCATCTGAACCTTCAAAGAGTATAGATTTTCCATCAGACGTGAAAACTGGCTTATGAAGACCTTCTTTATTGTTTATAAGTTTCTTTCGATCGGAATTTAAGTTGAACAAACTCCAGCTTTTTCCATCTTCACTGCCAATAAAATAGCCATTTTTGGTTGGTGAAAAATAGATGTCAGGACTCCCAAATTCCATTCCCTTAAAGTCTCCGATAAATCTATAGGTTTTCAAAAGCATATCGTACAGATAAATTTTGTATTGTGGTAGCCAGTGTACATAATTGTGTCCTGAAGTCGGATGATATGCAAATAGATATCGTTCACTTCCTATTGCGCTAAATTCAGGAAACTTATCTGTTGGTATCTCTTCTAGCAGGTTCTTAACAGACCGCCAGATCCAATACCTTCTGTTGATTTTTCTATTTCTGTTTTTTAGGTCACTTTCATTTCCATACCAGACATCTACGATGTTATTGTTGAACCTTGGTTCTACTGAAACTGATTCAATTAAATATGTTCCTGCTTCGGACATTTCTGTGATCTTGTAGCGGTTATCCTTAAAAGCTGGAAGTTCAAGATCTTTCAAATAGCCAAGATTACAATCATAAACATGAACCTGCTTCTTTCCAAAGATAAAAAGGTATTTTCCCGATAGTGGCAATATTAGATCCTGAATTTCATCTGTTGCTGAAAGTATCTTTTTTGGTCGGTTCCCAGATAGATCGAGCACTTCAAAATTTTCAGACTCTTTTTTGCAGGCAAATAACTTTTTACTTTGATCTGTTGCGTATGGACTCCCAATATCGGTATCGGAATAGATCGGATCACCATTTCTACTGTATAACGTCATCCTTGAATTATTGTCCAGAAGTGCATAACGTTCCGATTCCTGTAGGCTGAATGCCATATTTATATTATCATAAACGATTTTCTTCTTTGATTTTAAATTTAAAAAAGTGAATCTGTTCATTCTGTCCTTTCCCATAATACCATTATCGTTCAGAAAAGTAGGTTGTGCAAATACCGTGAATTTCTGGACTTCTTCTTTTGGATGATGGGTATCAATAACGATTACCGTATCATTGTTTGTGGCGCTGTAATATGTTCTCTTTGCCGCAAGCCATCGCTGATCCGATGAAATAGTCAGGTTTTTAAGTCTGGAAAATTTCGAGTACCATGCATCCAGTGTGTCATGCTGCTGTCCTTGCATCCAACCGGAATGGATAACAAAACATAAGATGATTAGAATTATCTGTTTCATAATAAATCAGTATCCGTTGTTCTGTGGTTTGAGATTGGCATTGATAAGTATTTCCTTTTGGGGGATCGGCCATCGGGTATGGTAGTTTTTCCAGTTAGGTTTTATAGAAATCAGGGTTCCCAATCTATCCATACGTTTTAGATCAATAAACCGATGACCCATTTCCGTAAAAAATTCACGTCTGTTTTCCAGTAGTATTTCATTCAGCAAGGTTTCTTTAGCTATTGGCTGCTGTAAAGAAGTAAGCCCTGCCCTTTGTCTTGTTGCATTTACATAGGGCAGCGCCTCATTTAATCTACCCTGTTGTACGTAACATTCGGACAAAAGCAGGTACACTTCTTCCATCCGCAATACGATCGAAAACTCGCTATCATTTCCAGGCTGTCTATTTTTGTATTTGGCCGACCTGTACCATGTGTTCCCATTGAATGTGGAGGTCGCCATCCAGTTGTTTTTTCTAAGGTCCGCACTGGGAAACGCCTGTATCAGGTCATTGGAGAGCGCATAGAGGGTTGGTGCAACATTTCCAAAATAATAAAGCATAGCTTCTTTTGTAGCTGAACTGTTCTGTGGTTTGAGCTGCCATATAATATGTTTGCCTGATTTGATAAATACTTTGGTAAGATCTTGCTCAAACATGTACATCGGATCATCAGCAACTCCTTTCAGAAGCATTTCGGCTTCAGAATAACGTTGTTGAACCATGTAGATTTTTGCCAAAATAAATTCACCTGCTTTTCGGTTCAGGAAAATCCGTTCTGCACTTCGGTACTCATTGGGTAATAATTGAACAGCTATGCTGATATCTGCCACTAATTTTCCTAAAACCTGACCCGATTCCGTTTTTCCCAGCACCTGATTAACCTGATAATCTGTCGTTATTGGATAAGGGATATCCCCAAAAACCTGTTGTAGATAAAATAAAACAATACTACGTGCCAAAAGAGCTTCACCCCTGATCCTGTTTCTTTCGGTGACTGGCAGGGAATATGATTTCTCACAGCCTGAAATAATCGCATTTGCAATGTATATTACCTGAAATGCTTCCGACCAATAGGATGCAACTGTCGTATTAGTATCTATCTGGGTATTTGTATAAAGGTCAAACGAGGAGTTTGTAACCGGATTGGCATAATAATCCATATCGTCTGTATAGATCCCCAAAAGCGCACCCGATTCATCTCCAGCTAGTGGGGCGTTGTCACGCATTTTTGCATATAATCCCGCCAAGGCTGCATTTGCTGTCTGCACATCTTCAAATATCGCATCTGAAGACAGCTCATTTGTCGGTACATCCACTTCCAGCATTTTTTCGCAGGAGATCAGCAGTATCAGTAAAGCTAAAGGGAATAGGATTAGGTATATTGATCTTGTAAGTTTCATGATAAGAATTTTAAAAATTAAACTGTAATCCAAGTGAATAAGTCGTTAAAGGAGGTAATGTCGTAATACCCGGAATCTCAGGATCGACCCCAAAGAACCTGCTCCATGTATACAGGTTCTGGCCCTGAAAGTAGACTTTAACAGACCGAAAAATAGCATCCTGTAAGGGAATAGAATATCCGACCTGTACATTTTTTAACCGTATAAACGAGGCGTCAGAAATCGAAGCATCACTTTTCCGATATAAAGTTTGCGCAGCGTTGCTTTTGGATGTGTAGGGCATGTATGTTCCTGTGGGGTTCTGTGGTGACCACACATCAAGCACTTCCACTGGCTGGTTGTTCATACTGCCCGGAATAGGCATTACGTAATTATAGTTCCTGCTTTTCTTTTTTACAAATTGGAACAGAAAAGAAAATTCCCAGTTTTTATATATAAATGAATTGTTCCACCCTCCAAAATACTTTACATCAAGCTTTTCAATTTTAAGGTCATCATCAGGAGATGTGATTTTACCATCACCATTGAAATCTGTAAAAGTATAAACTCCGGTTTTAGGATCTATACCTGTGTATTCATAAACCTTGATTATGGATGTAGGCTCTCCGATTACATATTGTCTTGCATAAGGAGAACCTTCAAGTCCCGGAAATGAAATCAGTTTATTTTTTGGAAAGCTGACATTTAATGAAGTTTCCCACTTAAAGTTCTCCCTATTGATTGGCTTAGCATTCAGTTCGATCTCAGTTCCGGAATTTTCTACTGTTGCCTGTAGGTTCGCCATTACTGTCGGAAATCCTGTTATTTCAGGTAACTGATACCCCAACAGCTGGTTGGAAGAACGGTTTCTATACCACAGGGCATTCAGGTTTATACGGTTCTTCAAAAACCCCAGTTCCAGTCCTATTTCCATCTTTGTTGTCTTTTCCCAGCTATAATCAGGATTATAAAGCCGTGAAGGCAACATTGCTATTGTACCGTCATAGGATGAAGAAGATACCGTATATGTATCAAGATATTGATAGTCACCGATATTGTCACTTCCGGCGGTACCATAACTTGCTCGCATTTTTCCAAAACTCAGCCATTTTGAATCCTTTAGAAAATTTTCTTTCGTAAAGATCCATGCGGCTCCCAGCGCTCCAAAATTTGCATATTTCCTGTTTGTCCCAAATCGGCTGCTTCCGTCACGTCTTCCTGTGATATTGAGGATATACCTATTCTTAAATTGATAATTAAGTCTTCCATACAGCGCTGCATAACGGTAATCCGACCTGACCTGATCTGAAACGATCTTTGTTTTTGCGGCACCGATATTTTCGATGAAGACGTTGCTCTCAAAACCGATTCCCTGCATCTGAACCTGTTGATGGGTGTCCCGCTGATAGGTTCCCCCGATAAGCATGTCTATTTTATGATTGCCCCATGATTTTTTCCAATTGACCTGCGGTTCGATAATGATGGAAAAACGTTTCTGGTTTCCGGTTGTTGAAGTAGAAGTCGCACTTGACTGCCCCTGAAATGTAGCCGGATTGTACATGGTATTGGGTTCCAGAGATATATCCTCAAATGTCTGATAATTGATTCCACCATTTAACCGGATGTTAAGATCCTGAACTAAACTAAACGATGCATTTAGGTTGCTCAGGAATTGCTTGTTGTTATTGGAATATCTACTGTTATATGCTGCAATGGGATTATTAAAGGTATTATTTCCCCAATTTACACTTCCATCGGGGTGATATAATGCTGGTGCATTGGGAGAAAGAAAATAGGCCCGCTGGGTCGCATCTGTTCGCACAATGTTATTTTTCCTGTCGGCAAACATATTATAGATATTTATCTGAAAGCGATTATCCGTAGAATGGTGTGATATGCTGGATGACAGGTTATTCCCTGAATACTTAAAATCTTTACCAAAGACCGTTGACTGTTCATTATGCCCCAGACTGACCAAAAAAGTAGTATTTGAATTACCTCCTGTTAACGCAACCTGTGTATTGGAGGAAGTACTGCTATTTCCTATCAGCTCTTTCCGCCAATTGGTATCCCTGTCCCGATTCCAGACTCCGTTGATATCATAAGCATTTGCTGGATAAGTAGCGATTCCGTCATTGATGTAAGCCTGTTTTCTCATTCCAAGATACTGAGCTGTATTCATCATTTTGAGGTTTGAATGAACCCTGCTTATTCCGTACTGTGTATTAACTGTTGCATTCAGTTTTCCGGTTTTCCCCTTTTTTGTTGTAATCAGGATAACTCCGTTAGCTCCTCTTGATCCATAGATAGCAGTAGCATCAGCATCTTTTAAGATTTCGATACTTTCTATGTCATTGGGATTTATATTGTTCAGAGGGTTTATACTGCCGTAGGTCAATACCGATGCGGCACTTCTTGTACTGATCCCAACTATTGGAATTCCATCCACCAGATATAATGGCTGGTTACCATCAATTTCACTGTTATCCGTAGTTCTCAGACTATTTCTACCACGAATCTGCACATCGAAACTACCACCTGCAACCCCTGAATTTTGGGTGATATTGACACCTGCGGCTCTGCCCTGTACTGCTCCAAGGGCATTGTTGATGGGTTGGTTTTCAATTTGTTTACTACCTACTTTTGAAATACTACCTGTGCGTTCTTTATCCTTGACAGTGTAATATCCCGCATTGACAACAATCTCATCTATTTTGTTTACCTCCAATGTACTTTTTATTGTATCGATTTTTGCGAGAGGAATTGAAAATTGTTCATAGGAAGATACTGTGGTTTTACCCTTCTTCTCCCTTATGATTAGGCCATTATTATAGATCAGGGCTTCAAATGGAAGACCTTCCAGTAGTTTATTCATACAGCCAATGACAGTTTCATTAACACATTTTGTTTCTTTAACAGAATACTTATCCAACTGGCTGTTGGTATAACCAAATTTTTGAATTTTATTTTTGGAAATAAATTTCTCGATTGCTTCCGAAGCCGAAATTTTTCCGACCTCAAACTGTACCCTCATTGTGGAAAGGTCCTGTTGGGCACCTAGCCCCTGCCAACCAACTAAAAAGAATACGGCGGCACTGCATAAAATTTTCATATTTTTGCATTGTATTTAATTAATATTCGATTCTGATTTTTTAAATAATTGAATACGTGGCCGACGGTCCCACCCGTCGGCTTTTTGTATCCTTTAATCTCTGTTACTGATCTGGAATCAGGGCTGGTGTCATCAAACACCATATCTTATTTTTCAAGTTCAAATGTTTGTTCATTGATTTTTTTATTTCTAAGGTTAAGTTGAACAGATAGTGCTTCCAAAAATTGCTGCCCTGTACTGTTCTTCTGTGTTATGGTAACCTTTGTATCCCTGATTTCATCAGGGTAGTTAATATTGATCTGGTAAGTTTCTTCAATGGTCTTTATGGCGTCGCCGAAAAGGCAATCCGTAAACACCAGTGTTGCCTCTTCAGAACCAGCTTGGGGTATTTTGTCCGTTTTGCTCACTGTCGCTACTTTAGAACTACCAAAATTCCTGAAAGACTGTCGTGGCTCGAGTATCAGATAATCTTTTGGACTGTCTACTTTGTAAACCCGAACCTTTCCCTCATAGAGATCCACTGTAAATGTTTTTCCGATCTGTGAAACTTTGAAAACGGTTCCAAGTACTTTTGTTTCATAGCCATTTCCATGAACAATAAAAGGATGTTCTTTGGATTTGGTCACTTTAAAAATCGCATCCCCCTGTAAATAAACATCACGGGTATTGAATGGAAAGCTTTTTTCCACGGTTAATTTTGCACCCTTTAGTAAGGTAACCTCTGAAAGATCTGCCAATACGATTGTACGATCTGAAGAATCCGCCATATATATATCATCACGGATCTTTGTGTCATAATAGATTAACCCTGATATTCCGATCAACATTACAAGACATGCAGAAACACCGATTCTGATCCGGGTTCTCTTTCGTTTCTTCTTTCTGACATCAATCTTTATTCTTTCCCACATCTGCTGGAGTTCACTTTCCGTGGGTGGATCTATTTTAGGTTCCTGTGTGTTCATAAATATGTCCCTTTATATATAAATATGCAGGAACATGAAAAATCACACCCCCTAGAGATGTGATTTTAACTTATTTTATGAATGTTTAACTAATTTTAAGAATCAAATAGCTTTTTTTTGAGAAACGTAATAGCCTTACTGATCTGGTTTTCAACAGCTGATCTTGACATATTCAAACGCTCGGCAATTTCCTGCTGGGGAATACCTTCAAGTTTGTTAAGGATCAGAATTTCCCTGCGTCGTTCAGGTAACATCCCGATCCCTTCATTAACCTTATCAAGATCTATTTCATAACTTACTTTATCATCGATTTCATCTAGACTCATATCAGGAATATCAACCTGTAAAGAATCATAATAAGGCTGCTTACTTGTTCGGCGGTAGAATGATGCTACTTTTTGTTTGCAGGTATTGAATATGATTGCATCGGGGTTATCGGTATTCAAAATATCTCCCTTATCCCAAAGGTGGGTAAATACCTCCTGCATCACATCCATCATATCATCCCTGTTTTGTATCCGTCCACTCAGGTAACTAAATACCAGACCTTGATACCTGTAAAAAATGGATTCATACAGATGTTCGTCAGATAATGTATTATGGTTACGGATATGGGACATTAGGTTGTCATTGGTTTAACAAATTTACTTATTTTTTATTAATCACTAAAAATGCAAAAGATAACAATGATAGCATTGTTGCATATAGCTTCAGATGATTTCATAATAGTTTTATGTACAACATAATTCTTTATTTACCTGATGATTTGGTAACTTTACATTACTAATAACCAATGGGATTATGAAATCCATTATGATGATCGATGAAAAGGAACTGCTGAATAGATTGCAGAATGGAGATCAATTGGCTTTCAGCCATGTTTTTACAACTTATTATTCAGGTATGTGCCTTTTTGCTGAAAAATATGTGGGCACGGAATATGCAGAAGACATTACAGAAAATGTATTTTTAAAACTTTTGGAGGCAGCTATTCCTTTTAACGACTCTACCCATCTGAAAGCTTACCTCTACCGTTCCGTTAAGCATTCCTGTCTGGATTGGCTCAAAAGCAAAACAAGAGAATATACCCGACATTCTGCCTACATAGAAGCATACAATGAACCCCAGCTGAGCTATCTTACTCGCATCATGGAAACCGAGACAATACGTATTCTTTACAATGCACTTGAAAGCCTGCCAGATCAGACAGCACAGGTTATGAAAATGACTTATCTTGATGGTCTGAGCAATCAAAAAACAGCAGATGAACTTGGTGTATCCATCAATACTGTAAAAACCCATAAGCAGCGTGGTCTGGGTAAACTCCGCCAGATTTTACCAAAGGAACATTTCGGTATTTTACTTGTTTTTCTTTTTTCCTGATTTTTTTTAGTTCCCTGTCATCCTTTTTTGAATCCGTGTCGTTTGGTGTATACAACGCAACAAAGGATGATAGAATATAACCAAGAATACGATGCGGTAAAATTAGGTGAGCTGGCAGCTAAAAGGCTCCGTAATGAACTTTCTGAAAAAGACGAGGAATTATTGAACCATATTCTGGATAGGCAACCTGAATTAAGAAATGCCTATCAATTCCTCACCAGCGATAATGAAGATTTCCAATTTAAGGAAACTAAGATCTATGATTCTAAAACAGCCCTTGAACGTGTACTACTCCGATACAACAGACCTCGCAAAAAGAAAAAGCGGGCAATCTGGTATGCGGCTGCTTCGCTTATAGTATTTTTGAGTTTAGGAGCGTATTGGATCATTTCTATTCAACATCTGTCAGACAAGGAAAATCTTGTTTCCCGGTATGGTAATGATATTATTGCTGGAACTGTTAAACCGAAAATCATTCTATCCAATGGCAGCAGTTATGAGCTGGATACTGCACAGGGAGGTATACAGGTACAGGAAAATAGAATTCAGTATGAAAATGGAAACCGTATCGTATCCGGTAATGAGCTGGTGAATATCACCCTTGTTACCCCAAAAGGAAGACAATACAGAATCACCTTACCCGATGGAACAAAAGCGGTGTTAAATGCAGCGACCTCGCTTACTTATCCCACCCGCTTCACAGGTAAACAGCGGCTTGTCAAACTGGACGGTGAAGCTTATTTTGAAGTTACTCCTGATCCCAGACAGCCGTTTCATGTAAAAAGCAATAATCAGGAAATTGTCGTACTGGGAACTAAATTTAATGCCTCCTCCTATCCAGCGGAAAAGACAGTGACCACACTGATCGAAGGTAAGATTCATTTAAGTGCAGAGAATACAAAAGATATCCTGCTTGCTCCGGGGCAACAGGCAGAACTGGGAAAAGAGAACTTTAAAGTACAGGAAGTCCATACCGAAGATTATACCTCCTGGATGAACAATGAATTTATTTTTAACAACATGCCACTTGATGAAGTATTTGCTGTACTGGAAAAATGGTATGATGTTTCTTTCGACTATCCGCAGGAACTTATCGGTCAGCGCATCTATGTGGAAATGACCCGCAAGCGTAAACTGTCCGAAGTGCTGACCATATTGGAGGAAGTAACCAGTCTCAAATTTAAAATCGAAGGAAGGAGGATAATTATCAGAAAATAAATGTTTCATAAGTTGGACTGGCACCAGAAAAATGCCGGAGCTGCTGTAACAGTTCCGGCGGGTGTCGGTTTCCAAAAATATCTGCGTTAACAACTAATTTATAGACCAACGATACAAACTTACGTATTACCCGGCGCTAAGTCAATAAAAGAATTGACAGAAAGCCAAATACCCTGTTTGTATCCTATCAATGATGAAAAATGAAAACCAGTAAACAAAAAAGGCGTTCTGTTTTTCTGCTATGCCTGTTTTACTTTTCTGCATTGGCCTGCGCCTATTCTCAGCAGATCACATTTTCCGTTAAAAAAGAGAAACTGTCCACTGTGATGAAGGAGCTTCGCAAACAGAGCAAAGGTTATGATTTTGCCTTTAATGCCCAGATTTTGGAAAAAGCAGTTCCTGTGACCGTGACGCTTAAAAACAGCAGTCTCGAAAAAGCACTGGCGGAGATCTTTAAAGGACAGCCATTGACCTATGAAATCAATAGCAAAACCATTGTAATCAAGGTAAAAGAAGCAAAAGCTCCTAAAGTTTCAGAAAATAGACAGACAAAAGGTACTGGAAATGGACAGTCCCTGCGTGGCCGTGTAACAGATGAAAAAGGGACCCCATTGGCAGGTGCGACCATTCAGGTCAAAGGCTCAAATTTTATCACCAGTTCGGATAATACCGGAAATTTTGAACTGCCGATGGAATACAGCAGTGCTACACTACAGATTGCATTTATCGGTTATACTACCGCAGAGTATGGCGCAAAATCCGGCGTTGAAGCTGTCTTAAGAAAAAGCGAATCTGTACTGGATGAAGCTGTAGTGATTGCCTATGGAACAACGACCAGACGGCTAAGTACAGGAAATATCGCACGGATTTCTTCCGAGGATATCAGCAATCAGCCTGTTTCAAATCCATTGGCAGCCTTATCAGGCAGAATCCCCGGCCTGATTGTATCGCAGAGCAGTGGTGTTCCGGGATCAAAAATAAATGTTGAAGTGCAGGGCCGCAATAACCTGAGTGCTTCCATAAAAGCTGAGCCTTTATATATTATCGATGGGGTGCCCTTTGCTCCGGGAAATGAAGCCACAAATAGATTGGGAGCCACTCAGTTGAGCCCATTTGCCCTCATCAATCCATCCGACATTGCCAGCATAGAAATTCTAAAAGATGGGGACGCAACAGCCATTTATGGTTCCAGAGGTGCATACGGTGTGATATTGATAACGACAAAAAAAGGTTCTGCCGGAGCAACAATAGTCAATGCTTCTGTAAATATGGGATTGAATAAAGTTACCCGCCTGATCGACCTTCTGGATACACAGCAGTACCTTGAAATGAGAAAAGAGGCATTTTCAAATGATAAGGTAACGCCTGACCTGTTTAATGCTCCCGATCTGCGGAATTATGACCAGAGCAGGTATACTGACTGGCAAAAAGAACTTATTGGAAATAGCTCACGATCGACCGATGCCCAACTTTCTTTCTCAGGAGGAAGTGCCAGCACGCAGTTTCTGGTAAGTGGAGGCTATTTAAAAGAAAACCTTGTATTCAAAAACACAAAACCATACAGCCGGGGTTCTACCCATTTTACGCTGAACCATTCCTCAGAAAATAAAAAGCTTACACTCGCATTGACTGGATCTTATGCTGTAAACACCAATAATACCAACAGTTCCGATCTTACCAACTTAGCCATGGTACTTCCTCCCAATTATCCTGATCCAATTGCGGAAGATGGGACGCTGATCTGGGAAAATAACGGTGAACCCTTATATTATGGGAATCCCTTTGC
Organism: Chryseobacterium artocarpi; assembly: GCF_001684975.1. Taxonomy (GTDB): domain Bacteria; phylum Bacteroidota; class Bacteroidia; order Flavobacteriales; family Weeksellaceae; genus Chryseobacterium; species Chryseobacterium artocarpi. Next base: position 674,154 of record NZ_MAYH01000012.1, read on the forward strand.
TTATACAAAGGAAAGATTTGCCAGCAAAATGAATAATCTCAATGCCAATATGATGCTGGGTTATACTTTTTTCAAGGGTCTTACGGCAAAGATAAGTCTGGGTTATAACAGTGTGGATACAGAAACAAAACTCCTTGTTCCCGGTCAGGCACAGGATCCCCGCTATGCCCCCGAACCTTATATGCAGACATCTGACCTCAAAAATAAAAGCTGGATTATTGAACCACAGCTCAATTATACAACAGCGCTATTGGGTGGCTCGTTGCAGGCTTTACTGGGCTCTACTTTTCAGCATGCCCAGGACAATGGTCAGGAGATATTTGCCTACGGGTTTTCATCTGATGAACTGCTTGGCTCTTTAGGGGCAGCCAGAACCAATACAATCAACAGTGACTTTTCAGAATATCGATATGCGGCCCTGTTTGCACGATTGAATTACACACGTAAGAACCGTTATATAATCAATATTTCAGGCAGGCGGGATGGATCAAGTCGTTTTGGTCCGGGAAAACAGTTTGGAAATTTTGGTTCCATCGGTGCTGCATGGATCTTTTCAGAAGAAAATTTTTTCAAAGACAGACTGCCATTTTTTAGTTTCGGTAAACTACGGGCAAGTTATGGAATTACAGGAAGCGATAAAATTGGAAACTATCAATATCTGGAAACCTGGCAAAGTGTCGCCAACCCTTATCAATCTATAAAAGGGCTCTATCCGACAAGACTTGCAAATCCCGACTTCCGATGGGAATCCAACAAAAAGCTTTCTTTGGGATTAGAAACTGGATTTATAAAAGACAGGTTATTGATCGCTGCATCGTACTATAATAACAGAAGCAGTAATCAGCTGATCTCAACTCCATTACCTTATATCACAGGATTCCCTTCAATCATAGAAAATTTTCCTGCTACGATACAGAATACGGGATGGGAAATCGTCATCAATGCTGAAAATATCAAAAAACCGGACTTTACCTGGTCTTCATCTTTAAATATAACGTTTCCAAAAAACAAGCTGTTACGCTTTCCTGAGCTAGAATCATCCAACTTTGCTAATCTTTACCTTATTGGAAAGCCACTGAACCTGATCTATGCTTATCAGTTTGAAGGGGTAAATCCCGAAACCGGATTGTTTTCCTTTGCAGACCAAAATGGTGATGGCATACTCGATAAGACTGACCGAATCTATCAGGGAAGCTTAGATCCTACATTTTATGGTGGTTTACAAAATACATTCAGCTACAAAGGGTTTCGGGCTGATATTTTCTTTGAATTCCGTAAACAGACAGGGATCAATTACCTGAGTTCAATTTATACGGGGAGCAGTATGCCGGGGTATATGACCAACTTTCCGACACTGGTCATGGATCGTTGGAGAAATCAGGGAGACATCAAAGCCATACAGAAATTTACAGCTACAGAAGGCTCCTCTGCAAGTGAAATGGCAGAGATATTATCCAATCCAACACAAAATGGAGCCCTATTTTCAGATGCTTCCTTTTTACGGTTAAAAACCCTTTCCATTGCGTACACCCTGCCAAAACAGATGATTTCCAGTGCTGGAATTAAAGGACTGACTGTTTTTGCACGAAGTCAAAATTTACTGACCCTGACCTCCTATAAAGGCTCCGATCCTGAAATTCAGAATTTAAGGATACTGCCCCCATTAAGGACATATATTTTAGGTTTACAGCTCACTCTTTAATCTATCATCCGATGAAATCTATTTTTACTCTAACTAAATACAGTACATTGATAGTAATATTTCTATTATGCTCCTGTGAAAAGTTTCTGGAAATCGATGCTCCTGTTGATGAGACAGTTTCCGAAACGGTGTTCGATTCAAAGAAAACAATTGAATCTTCTGTTGTCGGGCTATACAGCCAGATGAGTTCAAGCAATAATTATGCGATGAACGGCTTTCTATCTGTTTATTCCGGACTCAGTGCTGATGAACTGCGGAACACCTCTGGTACGGCAAATGTAGAGCAGTTCAGAACAAATGAGCTTATGAACAGCAATGCGCTTCTGCTCAATAATTTATGGAGGGCTTATTATGCGTATATCTACCATAGCAAAGCTGTTCTTGAAGGCCTACAAACGACAAAAGCGGTTACAGAAGAAGAAAAACAGCCATTTATGGGAGAAATGCTTTTTGTCCGTGCAATATCGTATTTCTATCTGGTCAATCTGTTTGGAGATGTACCGCTTATTCTGTCAACAGATTACGAATCAAACAGGCGTCTGAAAAGAACAGAAACAGCTAAAATATATCAGCAGGTTACCAGTGACCTTTTACTTGCAGAAAAATACCTTCCTGCGGATTACCCATCCTCAGAAAAAATTAGACCGAACCTATTTGTGGCAAAAGCATTGCTGGCACGTATTTATCTGTTCACCGGACAATACGATAAAGCTAAATCAAAAGCTGATGAAGTGATTGGAAGTGGTTTATATGAGCTTGAAAAACAACTTGACTTTGTATTTCTACCTACCAGTAAAGAAGCGATCTGGCAGCTTTATCCAACCAATACTTCTTACAACTCCTCAGAGGGCTTCACGTTTATTCCATCCAGCACCACAGCCAGACCTGCCTATATGCTAACGGAATCATTGCTTCAGGCTTTTGAAAATGGTGATAAAAGAAAGGAGAATTGGAGTGGTACACGAAAGATTGGTAACATCTCCTATACATACCCATTTAAATATAAGGTAAGAAGTGGTACCGATAAAACGGAATATAATACTGTATTACGACTTGCTGAATTATACCTGATCCGGGCAGAAGCCAATGCACAGACCGGAAATATCCATGAAGCGATAAAAGATGTCAATGTAATCAGAACCCGGGCAGGTTTAGAAAACTTGGCAGAGAATCTTTCCAAGGAAGAATGTCTTTCTGCCGTGACTCAGGAAAAAAGGATTGAATTTTTTGCGGAATGGGGACACCGATGGTTGGACTTAAAACGCACAGCTTCTGCTGATGTAGTACTGGGTAGCTTAAAAGATTCCTGGCAGTCTAGCGATGCATTATATCCGATCCCACAAACTGAAATAACCAAAAATCCTTTTCTAATTCAAAATCCTAATTATTAAAAATATGAAAAAATATATCGTATGTATCCTATTGGTCTGCATAGCAGTCTTAGGCTATTCTCAAAATACCAGAACGGTATTTGGTGTTAATGATACAATGCCTTTTACCAACTTTAATAGTATTCAAAATAACACAAATAAAACCCTGACATTGCCCGTAAAGGACAAAAAGCTGACTTTGTTTTACATCCTTAACACAAGCTGTATTCCCTGTATAAAAAAAATCCCGACACTCGAACGGTACCAGAAAAATTATGAGAAGGATATTCAGATCGTACTTGTTTTTACTGATAGCCTAAAAAAAATAAATAAGGTCAAAGAGAGAGTAGAAATACTTCGTAAAACATTCCTCCCGATACTGTCTGCTGAAAGTGGACTCGATAAACAATTTCCTTATAAGGTTTATGGAGAAACCATTTGGATCGATGAAAATAGGATAATAAAAAATTCCACTGGCTCAGATGAAATCAAGGAAGAGAATATCAAAATATTTTTAGACAAAACTAAACTTCCGTTTGTTTTGGAGAAAACACATTATATTGATGTCAGTAAAGGTATGCTAGAAAATATGAAGTTAGACAGTGGAAACAGGGAATTATTCAGTTTTCATTTGTTTCGTATAGCACCTAGTTTTAATACCAGAGCAAGTACCTCCTCATCAGAGGAACCGGATCCTACCGAAAAGATCACCCGATGGTATAGATATACATCGGACCTTCGGACTATTGGTAAACATTTGTTAAATAAGAGATATATACATGATAGCAGGGTAATTTTTGAAGTAACCAATAAAGAAAAATTAGTTCCGGATTATTCGCAAAAAGGAGATAACCGATTTGCATTTGATTTTACTTTTCCCCCAATGACAATAGTCTCTGCAAGAGAACTGATGAAGCAGCAGTTTGAATCAGTTCTTAGTATTGAATTTAAAGATACCGTTCAAAACATAGAATGCTACGTTATGCGCCGATTTAAAAACGTGGATATTTCTCAGAAACATGCTTATACCAATGCCGATGTTCCATACGAACAGCTTAAAACAGATAATATTTTATCTAAGTTGGATTCACAAGGGATTCAACATATGCAAAGTTGGGAATGGTACGGAATTATTGATGCCCTAAATTCTGGCGGTTTCAGTCGACAATTCAAGTATTTTATCGTCGATGAAACAGGAATTCAGCGTGATCTTAAAGTAGATTTCTCGATTCTGCTGCGAACGGATAATATAGAACTGGTCAATCAATCTATTGCCAAATATGGTGTAAAACTTGAAAAGGCAATGAGACCTCTGGAAATTATACTGATACGAGATAAATAGTAAAAACGGAGGCAAAATGCCTCCATTTTTTATTAATTAGGATTTGGGCCTAAGGTTTCAATAGGATTCGCCACTTCAGACGGTTTAACACCTGAAGAAGGATTGGCAGGATTATTCAATTGGGACGACGAATATCCTCTCTCACATCCTTGTAAGTCTTGGATACATCCACTAGCTGTTTCTTCATTAGCAATCGTATTTGATCTGATGAAAGTTGGGGTTGATCCTGTAGGTTGATACCAGTGTAATGTAGTCTGTTTTGAAATTTCAGATTTGTTGTCTTTGTTTGCTGAAAAAGCAAAAGCTGAAAAGGTACCGCCAGCAATAACCAATGCTGTAACGGCAATTTTGATAGTTTTCATTGTAATTGATTTTAATGATTATTAATTAGGCAGGAAATCTGCCTCTAAAAAGAAGATTGAAAAAGATACAGACGAGAAGGTCTATGGGTTGCTTTTACAATCGAAATGATTAAGATTTTTTTTTATACACCCTAAAGGGATACTTGCTTTAGCTTTACTGTTTTTTATAACAGTTTTAGTTGCATCTTAATACAGCTGTTTTGGAGTTCACTGGAGATCTGACCTTAAAAACTGAGTGACCAAAACAGCTGATAGATTATCATGAAAAACTTAATTATTATTAAATCAAATGTAGGTCAGATACTACGGGTTTACAAAACACTCTTGCTCAATTTCTGGAATAGCTTGCTCAAATTCTGGAAAAAGAACAAACAATTCTTATTTCTTAAGCCCTTGAATTTACCATGGATTCAAATGTAGGCCAGATCCTAAAGATTTACAAAACATTGCTGCTCATTTTGAACAATTTGAACATACAATTTGAACAATTTGTGTATGCTTTTCCTAGAAAAAGAACAAACATTTTTTATGTCTTAAATCCTCGGATAAATTGTTGATTCAAATTTATAAGTGTCAGATACATTTTACAAGAAAGTGTTGTGCTTGTTCGTATTTTGGCTGTGCCAGAAAAAAATTAGCACATGTTCGTGAAAATTAGCACCGACTGTCTTAACAGCGATAAACAGGGCGTTATTGAGTTTTTAAGATTGTAAAAAGTTCGAGTGATTAAAATATTCTGCCTTATAAATTTTGCTATTTAAACAACTGTATATTTTACGTTTAAGCACATAAAATTTAGAAAACGACTACAGGATGACTACAGATTAAATCCGTGGAAAATTCATTTTTGAGACTCGGCCGATACGAATTGATATATTGACTATCTTTCTAAATGAAAATATGAATTTCGGCTCCGAAAATATGAAAAATAATTCATTATGCTATCACCCGGAAATTTACCCATAAAAAGTATGGGGATTTTACGGAATAAAACTCATAAGGAAAAACATAATTTTATCATTGACAAAATGTATAAATGAAATATCTGTATAAGAGAGCTTTCATTTCAATAATTTCAAGATATAAATTTTCATATTGCAAAATTGAATGTGGTCGCCAGATATTTAGCTAATCTAGTGTCTGGCGTTATTTTTTTTCTGGTTTTACGGAAACCCGTAAGCTGTGTAAAAGATAAATCTTTACATTGCTAAAATGCAAAAGTCGTAGAACTACGACACTTTTTAAAATTATGCCTAATTCATTTGTACGTGAAATTCAGAGGTAATATATTGCATCACTAAATCAATAAAAAAACTTATGAAAATAAAAACCGATCAATCTAAAATAGTACTTCTTGTAAGTAGCTGAAAATAGCATTAGTTCCCAACTAACCGCTGTCCGATCTAATATCAAATCAGTCAATAACAGTAAAAGTTTTGAGGAGACCACAATTTACTGACTGCAATTTGATCTAAATAGTCTCATCCTATCTGGAAGCCATTCCAAAACATAATCAACACAACCGAAAAAAATTATGTCATGTTTAAAGACGATAAGAATCTTCCCAAGAAAGGAGCAGATTCAGTAAAAGGTGATATAGTCAAAAATATCCAGGAAGTAGCAACGAACATTCCAACTTCCAATAAAACGCTGTCAACCATCAAAACGGCAGGTAGCATGGCGCAAAGTTTTATGAATCAACCTTTGATTCCTACAGCTCCGACCGTAATGCAGAATAAGGTCTGGTCACAGCAGCCAACTTCAAAAATTTTCAATGCGCAGGCGATCCCTGAAAGTGCGATTGCTGGAATAAACCGTGTAGTTCGTCTTGATATACACGTTGAGGGAAAACCTATCAAATATTTTAAACATTTTAAATTAGTTCAGAGTGCTACTAAACATCATGAGTTTAAGCTTATTCTGGCACATGATACCCTTGGAAACGCAGAGAACCACAATCTTGAAGAAGTTCAAAATTTCTTGGGTAAAAGGATTACTGTCGTGTTTAAGTATAAAGACATTGATGAAGGACCCGAAAGAAATTTTGTAGGCGTTATTACAGAAGTTGGATTTAGCCAAGAAAAGGGGAGTTTGGGAAATCTTGTTTTGTCAGGTTTCAGTCCGACAATATTGTTGGATGCAGCACCGCATATTCAAAGTTTTGGCGGAGCCCAACCGATGAGTTTGAATAGTATAGCTACGGAGGTGATCCAGCAGGGATTAGGACAGGGCAAATTTGATTTTAGAGTGGATGCAAAACAGGGTAATGTTCCTTACAGTTCTCAATATGAAGAAACCCATTATAACTATTTAGCACGTATTGCTGAAGCATACGGTGAACAGTTTTTCTATGATGGTGAGGTATTGCACTTTGGTCAATTGCCTCCACAGGAACAGCCAGTTAAGCTTACTTATGGCAGTAATTTAAGCGATGTCTCAATTAAAATGAAGGCTCAGCATGTTAATCCTTCATTTTATGGCTATAACAGTAGCAAAAATGAGAAATTTAAAGGTGCTAATTCAAAAATCAACCACACTTCTGATATAGCAAAGCGTGCATACGAGATTTCCGAAAGAACATTTCAGACACCCTCTTTAAGGATCGCTCCCATAAGAGCATCTTCTTTTATGGATATTGATGCTTCCCAAAAAGGAACAGCTGGAAGTAAAGCATCAGAAGTTTTTATTACTTCCGGAAATACAACTGTTCCATTTCTCTATCCCGGATGTATCGCTGATATTGAGATGCGAAAGACCGATTCCAATGATACATCATATTTTACCAAACTAATGCTCATTGAAGTGACGCATGAAGTAGATGCAAGGGGGTATTACGATGGATCATTTCAGGCAATAGCATCTGACACGGGGTACATACCTAGACCGGAATTTACTATCCCTGTTGCAGAACCACAATTTGGGAAAGTTATTTCTAATACCGATCCCCAGAATCAGGGCCGAGTACAGGTTCAGCTCGATTGGCAAAGTGGACAGGATACTACCGAGTTTATACGTGTAATGTCACCAGATGCTGGAAGCAGTGAAAAGGTTGGTAAAAACCGGGGGTTTATGTCTATACCCGAAGTTGGCGATCAAGTCATTGTAAATTTCGTTCACCTTCATCCTGACAGACCTTTTGTTATGGGAGGAATGTATCACGGTGGAATTGGAGCTGGTGGTGGTGAAGGAAATAATGTTATGAGTTTCAGCGGACGAAGTGGTGCGGAACTAAAATATGATAACGGTGCAGGTTCCATGAATCTGAAAGATCAAGGTGGTGCTAATTTGAATTTTGATGGTGCAGGAAATGCAACAACAAACGCAAATACAAACCACACAGTCAATGCAGGAAGTACAAATGTCATCAATGTTGGTGGAAAGAAAGATTCGCCACCACAATCACTTTTGAAAATGGACGCAGGCGGTAATATTACACTGGACGGAAAAACAAGTATTACTTTTCAGGTTGGAGGTAATAAGATTGTCATTGATGGTAAGGGAATTACAGGAACTGTGGCAAATGGCAATATAAGCTTTGATGCTAAGGCTGGAACTTTTACAATGCACAGTCAAGGAACTATGGACATAAAAACAGATGCAGCATTATCTGTGGATAGTAAAACATCAAAAATCAATTCTTCGGGTGCAACAAATATAACTGGTGCGGACGTGGAGATTAATAAAGGGTAATTATGGAGTTCAGTACTGAAGATATAGGAAAGAAAAGAAAATTTGCTTTTCTACGGGAGGAACGTTACAGATTCCAGGGACTAGCAAATGAGAACTATGTAGAAATGGGCCTTGAAGTGGGGCTTATATCAATTAACAATGCTATCCCAACTTTCAGAATAAATATATTCAATTATAAACAGAGTAATGCTGAAGGGGCATATAAATGGGTAGGCGATGTTCATGAAATACGAAATGAATTGATTTGCACCTTAAATGACAAAGGGCAGCTAGGTTCTATTCTGAATATTGATGAAATAAGAAAGAAATGGGAAAAGACCAAACCTGTATTATTGAAACGATATAAGACCGAACAATATAAAGATATTTTTATTACGGGAATTTCCGAAATTCTTGAAGATCCTGTAAGATTGGCGGATTCATTAAGGTTTGCCCAGCCATATCTACTATTGTTTCCTGGAATACATAGCAGACTTTTGAAAAAGGATGAAATTTTGAATGGTTACCGAGAACTACCGAATTTTTTGGCTGCAAAAATGGTCCCAATTACCACTGATGAAAAATTAACCGAATTACCTGATGGTAAGTATCAGATTGATGTTTCAGGTAAAATTGATGAAGAAAATTTTGAACAGGATAAGGTGACTGGAATGATCCGCATCCTTAAGAACAGGCCAAGAGTTCCAACTAAACTAGATTTAGGATATATCGAACGTTATCGACTCGACGAGTGGCCTTGGGCTGAACAGAGTATGTGTATGAGTATTGCCGAGATACCTGGTACCTTATATCGTGAAGAAAAAAATATCCTTAAGGCAATATGATACATAAGATAGAAGATATTGTGTTTCAGAATGATCGGTACTTCATGTTATTTCAGGATAACGATGCTGAAAGTCTCGCTGGATTAACATGTATGGATATTTATGTAGACAATATTAAAATCAAACGTTTATCAAACTGTGAAGTATCGGAGATATTAACAATTCCGGATTTTACCGTTTTGGAATCGAAGGAAAACTTAAGTGAATTGGAGCGGATCTTCAGAAAGGCTAGACTTGTCGAAATCTGCACCTGCGTTAAAAACGTTAACTACAAATAACTGGAATATGGCAAAAAAATATGTGCCGGAAGGAGCATTTTTAGCCTGCAATAAAGGGACAAGTCCATCAACCTTACGTGTTAGCTATAACAAGAACACAACGATTTACGCTGTTCCCATGGCTACGGAAGCTGATAAATTTCCGTTTTTTCATTTAAAGCCTATGGGACTTTGTACCTGTCCGGCCAAATGGGCTACAGGAGTAACTTGTGTCCCAACGACATTGCAATGGGATAATCCTAAGGACGGTATCAAGATCAACGGAAATCGGATGTTATTGGAAGACTCTACCTGTAACTGTATATTCGGTGGAAAAATAAGTATATTCTTTGAGCGTGCCTCTGCGGTAGCATATGGAGTTGGCGAAGGAAAAATGCCCACCGATTACATCAAGGAAGGATTTGATTGGTTTGAACAAAAGACTAAAGAAAGTAGAGCAGAGCGTGATAAGTTCATTCCCGATTGGATGAAGCCAATTACAGGGGCTAAAGATTGGTTTGATGATTTGGGAACCGGGCTTGTAGAAGGCGCTGTAAATGGAGTGGTAGGTCTTGGAGAGGTTATTTACCAAGTTGGACAGGATCCTGTAGGTACTGCTGAAGCAATCGGTGGAATGGTTAAGGATGGTTACAAAGGGGTCAAAGATGCCTATAAGTGGACGACTACACCTGAAAATCTGGAAAAAGCAGCCAATGCTTCTTGGGATTGGGCAAGTAAAGGAGAAAATTGGGAGAAACTAGGAGATAATGTTGTCAAAGGAGCTCAGGACACAGGAAATTGGATTGCTAAGAATCCGAGAAAAATTGGGACAACTGTAGGCGAATTTATTCCCGATGCAGTTGCAGCAGTGTATACAGCAGGAGGTTCTTTAGCTGCTACAGCAGGAAAAACTGCCCTAAAAGAGGGGGCTGAAGTCGTTGTTGAGAAAACAGTTAAAGAGGTTGCTGAAGCCGGTGCTGAAAAAGCTGGAAAAGAAGCTCTGGAAGCTGGAGCAAAGAAAGGAATAAAAGAAACTTTGGAACAGTTGGCCAAGAAGGAAAGTGACAATATTGCAGCTGTTGTTACCAAAAATTTATTACCCAAGTTTAAATTACCAAAGTCTTTTGTTAGAAATTTAGAACACGATCTGGATGAATTTATCAGGCAATTAAAGGGGCAACAAGAAGGATTAAATAAACTTACCGTTGATGATTTTTTAAAGAACAGAGACGAATATTTAAAACATGGACGGTCAGCAGAAGGCAGCGCCGCCCAAAAACGATTTAGAGAACAAGCTCTACAGGATCGAATAGAGAATAACATCGAGAATGGTATGTCTCCTAAGAAAGCAAAACTAGAAGCCGAAGAATGGATGAAAGATAAAGCTGCTCTACATGATCCGGATCAAATAGCTGGCGGATTTGGAGATAATGTAACTGGAATGGGAGATAAGCGAATAAATTCGAGTTTAGGAAGTCAGTGGAAAACAAGGATTGATGACCTTGATAAAAATGTTAGGGAAGCCGCTGAAAAAATGACAGAAGCGGAACGAAAAAGTACATATTTAAACGTAGAACTCTACCCTTAATAGGTTAGAAATGATTATATTTGTTAAAGTAAAAAAGATATCATGTTTGAAAAATTTTTTGAAGAATACGGAAATATTGAGAATAAAATTGAAATCTCATCTGATCATCTTGCTAGAGTAAAAAGCTCAATACCAGATGAACTATTTACATTTATTTCAAATGGTTCCGGTGTTTATATGGATGGCTTCTTTTGGGTCGTTGATCCAGTTGAATACGAGCCGATTTTAAAAGAAATTTATACACCAGTTCAGGAGCCGTCAATCTGTTTTGCTAGAGATGCTTTTGGAGGATTGTATACTTATGAGGATAACAGTGTGGTATATATAAACATCAGATATGGTGTTTCAAAGGTAATAGGAAGAAAAGTTAACGTATTGTTCAATTCTATAATGACAGATTGGGAATATTTTTCGGAAGAATTGTCCGTGGAAAACTATCAACTTGCAAAAGAGATGCTTGGCGAAGTTACAAGGGATGAGTGTTATGGTTATGTTCCATTATTAGGATTAGGAGGAGCAGAAAAAGTAGACAATCTGGAAAAAGTAAATTTGAAGGTACATATTTCTTTGATAGCTCAGGCTGTTGGGAAAATAGATTAGGAGTAATTTGCTGAAAACTCGTTGAGTTCTCATATAAAACTTATTTAAGAGTCGGAAATTTTTTACTATCACAATATCTTTTTTAATTAAAATAGCTCCTCATGTGGTATTAACGTCTTATTTTTTTAATGAGTATAGGGTTGAAAATGAAATCTAAAGTAAGGACTTGGATAATATATTTTATCCAATTTCAGAAGATGATATTAAAAAAGCAGAGGTTGAATTTGATCCAGAATTAAAGGTTTACATGAATTGGAATATATGAAACCAACTGAAAGACAAAAAGAACTTTATAAAAAACTAGCCCCTATTATAGGTATTGAGCCTAGAGTAATAAAATATGGTGATGACACAGGTGATAATGCCATTTTCATAATGGAATGTCCCGATCCAACTGATAAGGAGGTAGTATTTTATTCAACTATTGGTTTATCAGATTACCCTGTAGGAAATCAAAAGTATGAACTGATGATTGCTGGTTATTCTTTTGAGGATAAAATTGGAAATATCTTAAGTAACAGTGCTTTTTTTTGTATTAAGGATAATTGGAAGCTCTCACACGGTGCGGTTTTTGAAAAGTTAGTGGAAATGTATTACAAGGATTCTGAAATGAAACACTTGTATTTTACTAGTCCATATATTTGGGAAGATAAATTAGAGGATTTTAAAGTTGAAAATGAAAATATATATTTTTTACTGTCCATTCCGATTTCTGAGGCCGAATTAAATTTTCTAAAGGACAAAGGTTCAGATGCTTTAGAGACATTGCTTGAGGAAAATGACATTGATATTTTTGATATAAATAGGAATTCCTTAATATAAGCGACTGCTTTTTACAAGCTAGATGCAATGGGCAAAACCGAATATAATAAATTGGTTCCCATACTGGAAAATATTTGCGCTAGAAATGAAGAACATGATATGCTAACGAGTGCAACATCAACTGCACTTTGTAGAATTAAGAGGAATGATTTAAATGATGTTCAAGAAGTTCAAAGATTACTAGGAATTGGAAAATTTGCTGTCGTAGATCTATGGGGATTGATAAAGTAATTCCTACTGAAGCTAACATTAAAATAGACATGCCCCAAAAAGTTAGACACTTATTTGGGGTATTTTTATGAGCAAAAAACAGAAATATGATTTCGAGTTTAAGTTACGCTTAGTAACTATTATTCTACAAGGTAAAGACAATATTTACGGCCTTGCAAAAAGCGAGGGGCTAAGTAAATCCAATTTACAATATTGGCTTAGGCTTTATGAATACTATGGTGAACAAGGATTGCATGGGGTAGCTAAAAAATCATTCACGGAAGAAGAAAAAGTCCATATAATTCAAGAATATCAGGAGAGTGGATTATCTTTGGTGGACACCAGTGTTAAACCTCGAATCATTGAGGTTATGTATTTTTCTATTATTTAAAGTTTAACAAATTGACCTTAACTTATTATAGTGAAAATACTGATTTGAAAAATGGGGTTTTCCCCCATAATGTGTGTTATTTTTTTTCATAATATTGAGTTCAATACTTCTAACAAACCGGATGCTTACAATTTTTAGTTGTATCTAATCGCAGTTGCACAGATTTGTATTTTACGGTTTTTTGGTATTAATCAAAAACATTATATAACCTATGAAAAAAAGTGATTTATCAAAAGTCATGCTCTGTGCGTTTCTTTTAGGTTCCCAATTAGCATTTTCCCAATTAATTTCCGGGGAAACTCAAATTTGGAAAAAAATAGATCCTAATTCAAGAGACGCTCTCAAATGTAAGGACGAAAATCTTTTGAACTTCCATTGTGGAATAAAAGATAAAGTCGTCAAAAAAATTATCAGGTACAGTAAGAATAAAAGTCACACATTAAGTCTTGTTCATACTGGCAAAGCGAATGAATTGATTTGGGATAATCCCGAAAAAAATGTCGCACTTTCCAATAACCGTTACCAGAAAGGGGAAAAGAATGATATAGAATTAAAAAAGCGGCCAAGTATTTTTAGTTATACAAGTAGTCCTGATCGTGCAAAAGGTAAAACTGATAGCCTTAATATCAAATTATCCGATCAGAACCTTCATGAAATGATTTTTTACCCAAGAAGGGCCACACAAAAAGAATTGAATAATATCCACTCTTATCTTTCGATAAAATATGGAATCTCATTAGACAATTCAAAATATTATAATAGTGAGGGAACTGTTATTTGGGACCCCGATAAACACAGGAACTTTAAGACCAGGTTAACTGGGATGGGCAGGGATGATGGAAATGAGCTTTACCAAAAACAGTCAACCAATATTGAGGATCAAATCTTAACCATAGGGATAAATGAAATCAAACGAACTAATGCCGAAAATCCGTCTCTATTAACCAATAATGAATTTATCCTTTGGTCCGATGACGATAAAGACCTCAACTTATCCCAGGACGGAAACTTTTCGAAATTGAACCGCAATTGGCAAATAAACCTTATAGGCTCTAAAATCCAAAAATCCGGTTATTCCATAAGATTCGAAAAATCAATTCTAAATCCAAGATCTTTACCGACAATCTATTGGCTTTTCATTACCAATGTTTCAGGGGATATAAGAAAGATTCAAGGGATAGAAGTGGACAATTTTGTTTTTTTTAATAAAGTGGACTTTATAAAAGATGGTGAGACAGGTAATTCTGCCCATTTTACATTTGCTATAAGCCCTACCAAAGATATGAAAGAAAAGGACGAAACAATTATCAATAAAACTATTGATCCTAATAACCTTTCCCTTGTTCTTGAAAAAATAGTTCTATACCCTAATCCAGTTAAGAAAGGACAGAATTTTACCTTACGTTTTCCGCCAATGGAAAATTTAACGGTTTCAATATATGACGGCGCAGGTAGATTGGTCGCGTTGGATAAAATTGACAGGAACTCCAACCACTATGTGAACCAGTTACCAACCCAGAGTTCGTACCTGATTAATCTCACCCAGAATGGGAAAATCATTAAAACTTTCAAATTAATCGTAGAATAATAACACCATGAGAATCGATTTACACAAACTTCCTAGTAAGAAGTCGTGTCTCTTTGTTCTTTTCTTTACCTGTATGCTTGTATTCGCAAGTTTTGATAAAGGTGATAGGCAAAAGATACGCATGCTTAAACAGGATTTAATGACTAAATTAAATCTTGGTAATAAACCATCTTTTACGGATGCTAAAGATCCGCCAGGGGAAAAAACAGAACAATCGTTTTCCCAAACACAATATCAAAATTGGGAAAAGCCATCAACAGAAATTTTTGAAAGCAATAAAATCGCTCATAAGGACATTAATCGACATTCAGTTATTAATGCTTTTGATGCTGACGAAAATCAGGGAACTATCGGAACTTTCTCTGAAAAAGAGACAGATAATATCTCCGATAATTTCTTTAACATTCAGATCGCTGAGAAAATTGACAGAACAAAAACTGCATTTTTGGAGTATGATCTTTTTGGTCTTGATGATTATACATCTGTTTCGAGATCTATCAATCATGATATTTCTATAGGCGGTGAAGTTATTAGACCTAATGCGGATTGGAGCCACCAAAAAGAGGAAATAAATATTGATCTTTTAAAAAGTGGCAAAAATACCATATTATTCACCCCCCCTTCTACTGGTATTAAATATAAGATCAAGAATTTAAGAATCGTATTTTCTTCTGATCCTGATTTATCTGATGATTTAAATATCAGTAGCATACTTTCTTCAAATAAACTTTATGTCAGAGGATATTCCAAGAAATCACAAAACTTAAAAATTAATAATGAGACTATCGAGAATAGTGGAAAGGAGTTTGAGAAACTAATTGATCTCTCAGAACAGGACAACCTAAATGGAACATACACTGTTCACTATGGAACTCAAATTAAAACACTTAAAATTCCGGCAGCAGTAAAATCTTTTAAGATCGTCGGCAGAGATAATTACAGTCCAAAAACACTAGAAATTTTAGATGGGCAAGCTTATGATCTAAGCTATGAGCACTTAAATGTCAATGTTGAGAAAGGAACCTCGGAATCTGCACTGGTAAAACTGCAGAAACTTCGTGATAAGGATTTTCCTTCAACAACTCAGGGAATTAAAAATGTTACCCCTAATAATTCAGCGTATAGAATATCCCTTGAATCTGGAAGTTTAAGTAAAAAACTTAAAGTTTCAATGTCCTATGATGAAAGGAAATTAGGGCAGACTTCTCCTAAAGATATCCGCGTTTTCTACTTTGACTATAACAACAAACAATGGAAAATTGAATCTTCAGTGATTGTTGATGAAAAACTTAAACTTGTTGTTTTTAATGCAAAACAGGACAATGATTACATCAGTGGTATAATTTCCGTTCCAGAATCACCGACAATAAATTCTTTTGTACCAACGTCAATCAGTGGACTAAAATCAGCGGATCCATTATCCGGAGTACAGCTTATGGCTCCACCAATAGCAAATCAAAAAGGTGACGCTGCCATTTCTTACCCTATTCAAGTTCCAGCCGGAACAAACGGAATGCAACCTCAATTGAGCATTACCTATAGTAGTGACAAAGGAAATGGATGGATGGGCGAAGGTTGGGATATTTCGGGGGTTTCGGGAATTACCTTAGATACTCGTTGGGGAACTCCAACATTTGATCCCAGTTATGAATCAGAGATCTACCTACTAGATGGTGAAATGCTGATCTATGAAGGTGACTATCTTCCTCACAGGCATATTAACGTGCAAGGAAGTATGGATATAACACGACAAGCAAGAAGTTCGGGAAAAAAGAACTTCTACCTGAGAAAAAACAACAATTTTACAAAAATTGAAAGATATGGTTCTTCTCCAACAAATTATACCTGGGTAGTAACGGCAACTGATGGGACGAGAAAATATTATGGAGGAACCGAATCTACGGTCAACTATAGCGCAGTTGTTCAAAAAGATAATGGCGCTATAGTTCAATGGGGAATTGTGAAAGAACTTGATGTTCATAATAACAATATAAAATATTATTATCTCAACAAATTATTTACCCAGGGAATGATACCTATTTCTGGTGAAAATCTAAATCTGGAAAAGGGTCGACAGTTTCACATTGACAGAATTGCATATTCAGGAGTAGACGATAATGATGGACCATATCAGATTCTTTTTTCCTGTAAATATCCTGATAGAGCTGATTATTCGATCAATACCAAAGATGGTGTAAAAAGGGTTGAAATTGAAAGGCTTGACAATATATCAGTCGGCAGTTCGACCTTAGGAGTCAGAAATTACAGCTTTACATATACTACAGGATCATTCTATAAATCTCTTCTAAAATCAATTTCAGGTCCCGGTGTTAACTATCAGCTAGATTATTATGATGACACAGTAAATGGTATTTTTGGGCCTGATAAATTTGTAAATGCTCCTGCGCCGGATGCTTTCTCAGGTGCTGTTAATTCTGCCTTGACTCCTTCTAGAATTAGTGCTGATAACAATTTTGAATGGGGATGGGCGTTGAGAATTGGCGCAGGACTTGGACTTTTTACTCCACATAGATCAGGAAATAAAAATTTCATGGTTTCTGGATTTGTAGGCGAATCATATCCTGAAATTAAAAGAGGGCAAGAATTGCTTGATTTCAATGGTGATGGTATTGTAGATATTCTATATCGAAAGAGAAACGGAGGTAATGGGATAAAGGTTATACCGGGATCATTGGAAAATGGGAATCTTGTTTTCAACAAACCTGAATTAAATGTCCTTAATTTAAACAGCAATTTTACGAAAACTAAAGGTAGCACTTTTAATACTGGAGCTACAGTACTTTTTAATTGGTGGAAAATGGGCTTTGATTTTACCAAGAGCTGGTCCGAAAGCGAATCAAAGACTCCAGTATACCTTTTAGATGCCAATGCGGACGGCTTACCTGATGTTATTAAAGACGATAAAGTTTGGTTTAATAAGATAAATGCTCAAGGACAGCCGGAAATGGTTACCACAAGTGACATGACAGAAAATATGGTCATGAAAGGAAGTGTCCCGGTTCCCTATACTGAACCCGAACACCTCGATGATGACGAAGATGAGGAACCTGTTAAAGCAAAAAATGATGTTGTAAAAGTCTGGATCGCTCCAAAAGCTGGTTATGTTACAATTTATGATCACATTTCAATAACTAACATTCAGGAAACAAAAGGGAGAGCGGTTTATTCGATAGAAGTTAAGAATCCTAAGGATTCTTCTAAAAATGGTCGAGTCTATTTAACGACACTAGTTGGCGGAAATCCTAATATAGATCTTAAGATCACAAAATATGATGAATATCCAGGGACACCACTTGGTATCAATGATTCTTCACGAATTTATGTAAAATCAGGAGACAAGATTTACTTCCGTCTACATAAAAAGACCGGTGTCAATTATGAGATAAATACCACACCATTTGTGGAATTTGTAAATGCAAATGGTTCCCCAATAATTGATTCTCCGGAAGAAGAAGTGGATGATTTTAGGCCGAATAAACTAAAATATGAAGAAAATTTTGTTCTTAATAATCTTTCCAAAACACTGAGGTATGATTATTCCGGGAAAAAACATCTTACTATTCCGGGTTTTTCAGTTCCAAAACTAAATGATAATGTTACCTTTAAAATAACACTATCAAAAGCTGAGGTTGTATATCCATATGATGTTATTGTAATATATGAAAAAACCTATCCTCAATCATTGGGGGTGGTAAATATTGATCCCGTTGATATGGATTTTTTTGTTCCAGAATCAATTCCTGGTGGTTACCATCTTAAGTTTTCAGTAATATCCGACTCGTACATGAATAAAGAAATTGAGTGGAAGAATATTATGGTAACTGCGGAAGGGAATGTTAAAGTTCTTGATGTTCCTAATTACCCTTCATATTATGTGCGAGATTTTAAAAAGAAATTTCATGTTGCTGATCTGAACAATAATCCACCTCATGGCTCAAACAATTATTATATTTCTGTTAATAAGAATTTTGCTTTTTCGCCATCGTTAGAAGGAAACTTTATTTATGTAATAAAAAAAGGGGGGCTTGTACTTGAAAAAAGATGGGTGAAATTAACCAGTTCAGGTATCACTGAATCATCTTTGAATGGTTTTCTTGACCCTATTAAATTTTATACAGGAGATCCTTATCAATCCGTTCAGGCGGGTGATCGAATTAATATTGTCGTTTATTGTAATTCTCAAAAAGACCGTGCAGCCTATGAATCTTTAAAATCACAATTACAGAACCATATATTTAATATTTACGCAGGAACAAATACAAACCTTTGGGCTTCTACAGTGGAGACTGCTATTTTTACAGGGGAGTTTAATACCATTAGTGCAATTTATCGCAATTGGGGGCAGTTTATTTATAATGAAAGCAAGGATGTCAGAAAAACAAACAACCCGCTTACTCCGCCTCACAGTCCAAGAGATATACCAACAGGTCCATCAGGAGTAAATACTCCAGACTATACGATTAATACAGATACACCGAAAGATTCTTATGGTGCGCTGATCAATAACGAGTTTCTTGATTCACCATTTGGGATGTTTAATTATGACTTTTCTTCCTGTTCTGGGATGACTAATCAAGATGAGTATGGAGAATGTATCGGAGATATTATCCAGGCAGATTTCCTTAATATCGCAGATACTAATATTCTTGTCGGCTTTAGCCCCATCGTACCAATGACCACCCATTATGTAAAAGGTGATAATGGTATTATTGAGAAATGGGTCAATAACGGGTTTACAGAACAGTTCTCAAAAGCGAGGTCTTCCAGAGATGAAGAATCAATGGCTCCGTTTTTTGTTAACGATGATCCTGACGAACAGGATATCGAGGTTCAGGGAAATCAAAATACAGGAATGTATGCCATTGAGAAGAAGCAAAAAAGTAAAGCTAAAACAACGAATTGGGGAATAGGAATTCCAGTTATCTCACATTCCGTATCTGAACTTCGAGGTTACGGAAATATCAATACCCAGGATTTTTTTGATGTGAATGGAGACGGATATCCTGACATGCTCTACAGAACAGAATCACAGTTAACAAATTCTTTAGGTGGACTTAGAAGCGCTCAAGGTAGAAATTTAGAAAATAATCCGGATTCTGTTATCTCAAATAACGATAGCTTTCAGAAAACAAACACGATAGCTTTTGACGTTTCAGCGTTGAAAACTATTGGAAGGAATACGTTTAACTCTAATTCAGATTCAAAACCTGATAGCTCATCCCCATGGTCAGGAGGACTAGGGGTCTCAGATTATCCGGATTCCTATGACAGAGGAACAAAATATTGGCTTGACATTAACGGAGATGGTCTGGTGGACAGAGTTGAATTAAATGATGGTCAGGTGAAATATAAACTCAACTATGGTAATGGTCTGGTTAATGCACCTTATGAAGATTATCCATATTTGAAAACTTATGAATCCAAGCCGGTTGGTTCTACCTCCGTTAGCATAGGTGGTGGTCTTTCAGGAATGATTTCACAGACAGCAACTTTCAGTTCTGGTTGGGGTATTTCAGGAAGTCTAACGGGATCTTCATCTACCGGAAGTTCAAAAGTTATGTTTCAGGATATCAATGGCGATGGAATGATTGATCTCATTTCAATGGACAATGATGGGAATACCTCTGTATCCTATAATATGGGCAATAAGTTTGGTCCGGCTCAGGGGCTTTCTAAACAAGGAGGTATAGTGAATTTTGGTAAGGATAGCAGAACCTATAACGGAGGACTTACATTAAATGGAGGTTTCTATATCAATATACCAATCGTATGGCTCTTTGGAATTACAATTCTCTATTTGCGTGCAGGAGCGGATATGAGTGCGAGTATTGGTGTTTCGATGTCTGAAATACAAAAAGGACTTCGAGATGTGAATGGTGATGGCTTTCCTGATCTTGTAGTAAATAATGGTAATGGGTTACAGGTAAACTATTCAAGAATTGGCAGAACAAATAAGCTGTCAAAAGTAACAGAAAAATCAACAAATGGTACTTTTACCATTGATTATGAGTATACTGCTTCATCCTATAATGATCCTCATTCTAAATTAGTGATGAAGGAGGTAAAAATCCTTAATCCAAATGTTGACTCCGATGGGTATACAACTTCTACGGATAAAAATTTGATAACAAGATTCAACTATCAAAATTCAAAATACGATAGAAGAGAAAGAACCAACTATGGATTTGAAAAGGTGATCACTGAGGAAATGAACGGTACGAATGTTTACCGTAGAGGAGTTGAAACTTTTTATAATTCCAATTACTACAATAATGGAATTCCTAGGAGAAATGAGGTATACAGCGGAGGAACTACATTAAAGGCAACTTCGGAGAATAGTTACAAATTATATAAATACAACAGTAATTATACTCAACTTGAAGAAATTCCTTCTTCTCAGTTTGAAACTTATGATACTGGTGGAACACAGGGAAATAGGATCGCAATTGTATTACCTTCCGGAACTTCCAACACGACATTTGAGAACGGGGGATCTATAACCACTAGTTCCACCATGACCTACAATGCTAGAGGTCAGTTAATAGGATATCGCTATAATAGCAATGCCGCTACTGGAAGTTTTTATTCCTCGATAGCATATCATGACATACCGTCATTAACTGCGAAAAATATATTGAATATACCTTCGGAAATCAAGGTCTTTAATAGTTCAAATACTTTAGTTCGCCAACGAAATTCAGAAGTTGACCCGAATTATGGAGATCTGACAAAAATTAAGGCTAGTCTTACTTCAAGCCAAACGGCCGATACAGAATTTACATATGATTCTTTTGGAAATGTAAAAACGGTGAAAGATCCTGTTGATTATCTCCTGACTTATGAATATGATCCTACTGGAAAATATGTGACAAAAGTGACGGATAGTTTTGGTGTGTTTTCATCTGCAAGCTATGATCCACGGTGGGATGTGGTATTGGAATCAATAGACACGAGCGGAAATAAAATAACTTATGAATATGATAGTTCTGGTAGAATCACAAACATTCTGGCACCAAAAGAAATTGGAATTTCACCTTACACAGTCAAATATTCATATTTCTTATCTCCATACTCAACTGGTAACCAGATTAATCTATATGGAGCTACGACCCAAAATTATGATTCTGAGAATCCAACGAATCCAATTGAAACAATTTCATTGGCGGATTTTACTGGAAAAATAGTGCAGGTGAAGAAAGATGTTTTTGTAGCTAACGCAGAGAAAGTGTCTGTTTCGGGAATGACGTCATTCGATCTTTTAGGCAGACCTATAAAACAGTATCATCCCACTATCGAAGCCAAAGATGCTGTATTGAACAAAAAATTAAAATTAACTCTTTCTTCTTATTTCAGCTCGATTCAATATGATAATTTAGATAGGCCAATTATTGAAATTGATGAAGATGGTAATGTGACCAATACCTCTTACAATATAGAAGGTACTTCTATGAAGAAAACTGTTAGTCAGCCACAGAACCCAGTCAGCACAATGAAGTCGGAAACCTTATCTGATGCAGAAGGTAGAACAGTGATTACGAGAAACTACTTAGGTACTTCGACGTTGGTTTCTCAATATACCTACAATATTATCGGCCAGTTGTTATCGGTAAAAGATCCTGAAAATATAGAAATTAAATATGAATATGATTTGGGAGGTAGAAGAACCTCAGAAATACATCCCGATCACGGAACATCAAAATTCACCTATAATAAGGCTGGTAAAATGGCAAGTAGATCATCTGCAAATCTAAATCAGATGCCTCCTATTATATATAAATATAATAAAAATAGGATTACAGATATTACTTACCCTAATCTTCCCAATGGATCAGTCAACCGAAACAATGTTAAATATATCTATGGAACAAGTGGGGTAGCCAATGGAAGGCTTATATCAAAAATTGATGGAACGGGACAAACAAAATATACTTATGGTACGCTGGGTGAAATAATAGCAGAAGAACGCAAAGTATCTGGGTATAATATTCCGATGATGAATTTTATTACCAATTATGAGTATGATAGCTGGAATCGCATCAAATCCATTACATATCCGGATGGAGAAATTGTAAAGTATAAATACGATCTGGGTGGAAATTTGAGGTCTATTAAAAGCCAGCAGAATGGGGATTATGTTAAGGATATACAGTATGACGAGTATGAGCAGCGGACCAAAATTATAAACGGTAATGACACTTATTCTTTGTTTACCTATACTCCGAAGACGAGATATCTAGCTTCCCATACACTGACAAAGGATAATTACACAACATATCTGGTAAATAATTATCAATATGATTATGCTGGAAATGTAACTTCTAATATTAACAGTGCTATACTCACACCAAATCAATTAGGAGGAAGTTACCAGCTCTTATATGGATATGATAGTTTAAACCGACTTACCCATGCCGTAGGGGCCATGTTGAAGGATATCAAAGGAGATCCTAATGCTCCCTCAAATATCGGAGCAAGTTATGAAACTACGTTGACCTATACACTTGGAAATGGTTTTAAGGGGAAAACTCAATCTCACGTAGTCAATGGTGTAACAAATTCTTTAAATACATATAACAATAGTTATAATTACATGAAAGGAAGTCATATGATAGAGTCTGTTAAGAATCTCAACAATGGATTTTATGAAAGCTTCAAATATGACCTGAATGGAAACCCGATAGATATAAGTTCCCCTGTTGGAACTGTTTCGATGGTATGGGATGAAGAGGACAACATGAAAGCTTACTTTAACAAAGCTGACGGCGTGTTCCAATATTACACTTATGATAATAAGGGAGATAGGACGATTAAATATAATCTGAAAGAAGGTCCGAAATTATATCAAAATGGATCGCTCATTGATGGTACCATGCAGATGTATGGATACAAGGTTTATCCGAACTCTTATGTTGTGGTAAGTTCAGACAACACTTACACCAAACATTACTATGCCGGAGCACAGCGTATTGCGAGCCGATTGGCGGATAACTCTGGTATTTTCAATAGGTCAGCGGAAACCCAAAATATCAGTAATGATACTGACAATACGTCTGACATAGAAAATGAATTCAAGGTATACTCTGAGAAAGTTGGCATTGATATCAGTAATCTTGATACTGAATATGCTTTAAATAGTTCGCAGACTGGGCTATATTATCTGCATAATGACCATTTGTCAACGGCTAATTTTGTCACAGATGCCAATGCTGTTGCATCACAATTTTTCCTAAATTTACCATTTGGTGAAACCTTTATTGAACAACAAGTAGCTGGATTATATGAAAATCCATATAAGTTCAATGCAAAAGAACTGGACAGTGAAAGTGGCTTATATTATTATGGCGCAAGATATTATAATCCTAGACTAAGTATCTGGTATGGCGTAGATCCTTTGGCTATCTATAATCCAGTCGTTGAACATCAATTTTATGGAAATGGTGAGCATAATTCAGGATTCTTTTTCTTAGGTAATTTAAATCCATATATTTACACTTACCAGAATCCTGTACGATATATCGATCCAAATGGAAAACAGGTGGACACCGTAATTGATGGTCTCAAGAAGATGTGGAATGGGATCAACCCATGGAAAGCTGTTGAAGGTAGTAAAGATGGTCCGAGGGTTCGCTCAGGTGAGGAAAGATTTCAAGAATTTAGGACCGGAACGATACAGGCAGCAAAAGGTGCAGCTACAGCCGAGGTCGGCCATGTTATTCTTGACGCCGCAGGTATTGTAGATCCTACTCCTGTTTCGGATACAGCGAACGGAATTTGGTATGTTTTTGAGGGAGATTGGAAAAATGCAACAATTAGTGGAGTATCAATTGCCCCATATATCGGTGATGGCGCAAAAGGATTGAAATATGGTGGTAAAATAATAACACAAATTCAAAAACACCATATTATTCCACAGCAGCTTTATAAAATTATGCCAGCAATTGGCGAATTTATCCTGAAAAATTCAGGAATGAATCTGAAAAAACTGCCTAATAGATTTCATGGTAACCATCCAGCTTACACGAATTGGGTTAAAGACCAGATTGTGGAATTGGCAAAAGATGGCGGCCTGACCAAAGAAGGTCTTGAAGGAATTATCAAGAATGCCAACGATGAAATCAATAAAGCCTATAAAGAATTTAAAGAAAATGGGCAGTCTTTAAATGAATATTTTAAAAACAAGACAAAATGAGTACAATAAAAAACTATTATCAACTAAAAGCGACAATTGAACCGAAAATTATTGGGAAAAGCGAACTCCCTTTGACAGTAGAAATCAAGGATAAAACTTTTGAAAGCCAAAGTCGCGAATATATGCTGAATATAGATAAATATTTTGAGGACAAAGATGGTATTTTAAAGCATTTTCCACAAAACCTTGTCGGAAAAATGTATCAGAAGAAAAAAGATCCAATTGATATTATGCTTTCAATGCCAATGTACATGTCCATTGATTTTATAGTTAGTAAAAGAGTCAAAAATATTCTTGATGAATTGAATATAAATCCTACAGAATATCAAACTGTTGAATTTTCCATAGAAGGCCAAATCGAATCATACTATTTTTTGTTCATTCCAATGCTTAGAAATAAAGATTATGTTGATTATCGGAAAAGTGTTTTTCATAGTAGCAGATTGGATAATACAACTATTTTTGGAACTTATGAAGAATATTTATTGGCACGGAACAATGGCTATCGGGTGAAAACCTTATATGTATCAGATGAATTGAGTGATCGGGATATAATTAGCCTCCAAGCAGCCGGACCTTTCTTTAGTGAAAGGATTGTTGAAGCTTTTAATGAAAACATGATTGTTGGTTATGATATAATAAAGGGTGGAGATTTTAAGGTAGATCTGAAATTTTCCTGATTTTATAGATGGAATTTTTAAGATTGACTATTAGCGATGAATTGACATCAGTTACAAAGTATGACTTATAATCCATAATAAATGGAACCATCAACATGGTGGTTCCGTTTGTTTAAAAATTGCATGATCCCAAAATGAATAAAAAAACAAAGTATTATCAAATTACCGAAAGTATTGATCCAAAAATAATAGGCCGAAGTGGTCTTCCATTAACTATCGAAATTTCAGAAAAGAACTTTAAATTACAAAGTAGCACTTATGTGGTTGACTTTAACAAGTATTTCGAGAATAAGGATCAAGCTTATAACGATTTGCCAGAAAAAATTGTTAGTAAAATGTATCAAAAAAAAGGGCCAGTTGATATAATGGGTATTATGCCACATCATCTAATTATCTTGTTTGTAATTAGTGAAAAAGTTAAAAATATATTTGAAAATTTAAAGGTTAATAAAGCGGAATATAAACTTAAAGAATTAAAGGTTCAGGGGACGAATGACCCATTCTATTTTTTATTCGTTCCTATTCATAAAAGTTCTGAAACTATTAATTTTGAGAAAAGCCTTTTTATAGATAATGTTAACGAAATCGAAAGAAATTTTGCAGATTTTGCAACTTACCAATTAGAAAGTAAAGCTCATAAATTTCGAACCAAATCTATTTGTATCAACTCTAACCTCCAAAGCAATGATATAATCAGAATACAAACAATCAAGACCTATTTTAGTGCACGTATAATTGATACATTTAAAAAGGAAAATGTTATCGGTTATGATGTAATTGAAAAGGGAGATTTTAAGGTAGATCTAAAATTCTCCTGACATATGTTGATGTGAATGCTTTTGGGAACCACCTTCAATTTTTAAAGGAAGCAGAGAATATGCTTATTGAAAGCAATCATGAAGTAACAGCTGAATTGAAGAGTACTATTAAAATTGTTTTTGATACAGGATTTAAATACTAATGGGTTTCCTTACTTTATAGGTTTAGAAAGGCAATTCTCGATATTATCAGAGAAGAATGATAGGGAAAAATTAGTTAAAGAGATACTATTCTTCAGTGACGGTAAAATAGTGATAAACAAATTTTGGACTTTCAAAGAGGATGACGGACAATGGAAAGTCCTCAGTCTGGTTGAATAGTATATCGGGATGAAAATTATATAAAAACACATGAAAAATCTGGAAGAAAAATTTTGGTTGTGGTCTTTAGAAAAACAGAACCATATGTATGCGAATATTGAGATTAAAGATTGTCAGAAAGAAATATTTGCTAGTCTTAATGCGCAATTAAGTGCTATTGATGAAAATCTGATTTTTGAATTCAGCCCTATTCATGAGAGTGGAATTAGGGAGTTTTCAATTTCAGCAGATGGTATGAAGGAATCATCTGCGAATGTAAGGAAGCTGATAATGTTGAGTCCTGATTTGGAGAATTGGAAGTTTAATGCTTTTAGCCAGCGAATACCGAAGGATAATTATACAATCAACTACGAGGGATATAACATAAGTTATGATGATATCTTTTATAGATATTCTACATCAAGTAAGGGACCGGGAATTGAGTTGAATATCAGAGATTATGATGAAACCGGGAAAATGTAAGAGGCTGTTAATATTCTGCTTGATGGGCTTTTGG
The DNA here is from genome assembly GCF_001684975.1 of Chryseobacterium artocarpi. GTDB lineage: Bacteria > Bacteroidota > Bacteroidia > Flavobacteriales > Weeksellaceae > Chryseobacterium > Chryseobacterium artocarpi. The sequence continues at coordinate 701,425 of NZ_MAYH01000012.1, forward strand.
GAGAGTATGATGTTACAATGAATATCAATTGGATTGATTGGAAGAAACTTGACGAGAAGCAAAAGGAGCATTTGAGCAAATTTGCAGATCTACGTCAACTGGTAGATATCCATAAAAAATGAAAAAAATAAAAACAGTTATCAAACTGTATATCTATAAAATAAAAATTTTTAAAAAAAATTATCATGAAAATTAATCTACTTTTTGTTTTTATAACTTCAATACTGTTTGGTCAAAATAAGTGGAAAGACTCTATCGTATATAGCAGATATTCTGATGGGGAGCAGGAGTATATTGGTGGTAATATCAAACTCTATAAAGATGTACATGAAATTATAGAAAAGAAGAAACTCAACCCGTGCGAAAATAAAAAGGAATTATATATTGCAGAGGTTGTTGTCTACCCTGATAAAACGATAAAGTTATTAAAAAAGCAAAATATCGAAAGTGCCCGCAAAAATAAATGTGCATTTGAATTAACGCAAACTGTTTTAGAAGATTTACAAGGTTGGATACCCTCGGAACTCAATGGAAGAAAAGTTCCAGCAATTCAAAAGATAATCATGTTTCCTGATAGGTTATTTGAAAACTATAAAGAAGGTTATGATCCAATGGATTATTACGATAGGATAGCTGAATTTCCAGGTGGAAATAAAGTTTTTAGAGAACAATTCAGTAGAAAGGTAAGTACTAATGGTTTTAAATTTGATCGGTCTGGACGAATATATTTGAAATTTAAAGTGGATAAAAATGGTAAAGCTTTTGATTTTATAGTGAATCCAACATCAGGGAATATCGGATTTGATAGAATGGTTATTAATGCTGCCAAAAGCATTAAAGGCACTTGGAAACCTGGTAATATACATGGTGTTAATGTAGAAACTAAGCTGGAAATTCCACTAACAATTAGTGAAGATTAAAAATAGGTATAAAGCTGGTGCCTGGATATTCAATATGAAACAATTACAATTTCGGAACTCATTAGATTTCCGTTTTAATACGCTATAGTTGCCTTTCAAATGGGAGTGTAACTCAAACTGTTTATTTTTGGAAGTTGTTTAGAGTTACCTTGAAAACTTACATTATTAATAAAGTGGAGTGATAGTATCTTATTGCTGATTACTAAACTTATTTTTATATTTGTAGTATTAAACTAAAATCGTTCTTTAAATCTTTTTGTTAGATTTTGTAGATTAAAATATTAGTGGAGTTGTGGCAAATTCGTGGCTATTGCTGAAAATCAATCATAAAACGATCTCATTTTCAGTAGATTGTGAAAAATAGTTCGAATCCCTCACTCTCCGCTAAGAGGATCTTCAAACGAAGATCCTCTTTTTTATTTATAAGTAATCTTTTTCATCATGAAAAAAATAGCACTTTCCTTATTTGCCCTTTGCGTATATACCGCTTCACAGGCACAAAGCTTTGATCTTATTCCACTGGGAATCTATGGTGGCGAGCATGAAGACAATCTATCAGCTTATTTAGTAGGAGCTCCTAATGAAAATGCATTCTTCTGTCTTGATGCAGGAACCGTAAATGCAGGTATCAGAAAAGCTATTGAATTAAAAAGTCTTAACGGATCTGCAGAAGAAGTTCTGAAAGATCAGGTAAAAGGATATTTTGTTTCACATGGTCACCTGGATCATCTGGCTGGATTGATCATCAATTCTCCGGCAGATTCTAAAAAAGATATTTTTGGTATTGCTCCTGTACTTCAAATCCTGCAAAATCATTACTTTATCACTGATACCTGGATTAATTTTGCAGATCAGGGACAAAAACCAATCTTAGGAAAGTATCATTATAATGAACTTAAAGAAGGTGTAGAAACTCCAATACAAAATACCTCGATGTTTGTAAGCGGTTACGAACTAAGCCACGTAAACCCTTATAAAAGCAGTGCTGCATTAGTAAGAAAAGGAAATGATTATTTACTTTACTTGGGAGATACAGGAGCTGACAGAGTAGAAAAATCTGATAAACTTGATCTTCTTTGGAAAAATATTGCACCGCTTGTAAAGAAAAAACAACTGAAAACTATACTGATTGAGGTTTCTTTCCCAAACAGTCAGTCTGAAAAGCTTTTATTTGGTCATCTTACTCCAAATCTTTTGACAGAAGAGCTCACCAAACTAAAAGAAAAAACAGGACAAAAGAATCTGGAAGGTCTTAATATTGTAGTAACACACAGAAAACCTACAGGAGATAATCCTGAGATTATTAAAGATGAACTACTGAAAAACAATCCTTTAAAAGTAAATTATATTTTCCCTGAGCAAGGCAAAAAAATTAGTTTACCTTAATAATAGATAAAAGATGAAGCAGAGAATGTTTCATCTTTTTTTATTCTCAAATTTCAAACAGAATATTTTTGCAAGATTCTACGCTATCTTATTCGTGGCAAACTACTGACAAACTGTTGTCATCCTTTTTCCATAATTTTACGTAAAATAAAGACACATGACACCTGTAAACGAAAGAAAAACAATTTCCATCAATTCCAGCGCAGAATGGAGAACATGGTTGGAAGCAAATCATCAGACAGAGCAATCCATTTGGGTTATTTGTAATACAGTGAAATCAAATTTACCCGTTGCTCGCTGGAGTGATCTTGTGGATGAGTCACTTTGTTTCGGATGGATAGACAGCACAAGAAAGCCGATTGATCAATATTCTTTTATGCAATTGTTCAGTAAGAGAAAACCTAACAGTACCTGGTCGAAGATCAATAAAGAAAAAATTACAAGGCTCATAGAAGATAACCTGATGAAAGAAGCTGGATATGAAACCATCAGAAGAGCACAGGAAAATGGTTCGTGGAATATTCTGGATAGTGTAGAAGAACTTATTATTCCTGATGATTTAGAAGAAGCATTTAAAATTAATATAGGATCAAAGGATTATTTCTTAAGTTTGAGTAAATCACTGAAAAAAATGATGCTGCATTGGATTGTGTTTGCTAAAAGACCAGAAACCCGGCAAAAACGTATTGATGAAATAGTAACACATGCGGCAAGAAAAGAAAAACCGAAACGTTTTCAGTAGATTTTAATCTTAGATAAGTTTTCCAAACCTTTCATCCATAAAAATCCTTCATTCATTTCTTTGTTTTCTTAGTTCATCGTTTTCTACTTGAACAGAGAAAATGATTACAATAGCTTTGACCTATCAAAATTAATAATAGAAAACAATATAACTTATGAATAAGGAACTCATTTTTTTTAAACATTTGCTTTTACAGTAGTTATAGGGATCATCTTTTTAACGGCTTCAGCATTCAGTACAGATGGTCGGTAGAAATTTACCGAAATAGATGTTGAAAGAATCAATATTGTAAAAAAGGATGGTACGGTGAATTTGTTTTCGCTATTGATACAGCAAGGAAAAAATGTCTGCTGAGTGAATCTAATTTAAAGGAAATTGAGAATAATCTTCATCTCTCTGAGTTCTTCAGAATCAACAGAAGTGAGCTTGTTCATAAAAAACATGTTGAAAAAATAGAACGTTACAATAAAAATACTTTATCTATTAAAGTAAAAGGTGTGAATGCTCATCTTATCACCAGTCAAAGCAATACGGCAATCTTTCGAAAATGGATTGAAGAATGAAAAAACATATGAATTTATTGATGATTTTAAAATAAAAGAGTTTTTGCATTATCTTCAATTTTTACATCTAATCCAAAAAAATATATTTACTTTAATGAAAAGCTAAGGTTTTATAGCTGTTTTAATGTAAAGTAGGATTCTATTTCGACAATTTTATCGGGAATTTACTATTATCAAGAAGACAAAATTTACTTTAACTTTGCTAATTGAATGTTATGAGCCAATTATTATATTTTTGGTAATAATATTATATAGGTTAAGACTAATGATAAATAAGAGCTTAAAGAATTCGGGTATTAATTTAGGTGCTAGATGATATGGAATATAAATTCTTAAATTTTAGATTAAGGAAGGTTGTTCATTATTCGTTGATTATCTGTATTTTATTGATACAGGTGATTATCGGGATATTTTTTTATAACGAGGTCGTTAATGAGAAGAAACTACAGTTTATTAAAACTCAATTGGAAGAAAGTAGAGCTTTGGGTGGCTTAACTGATAATTCAAGGAAAGATTTTATGGACGCGCAGGGACATCTTCAGAAATATATGGTGACTCAGGATAATAAAGATCTACAGTTATACTTTGAATCCCTTAAAAAACTTAAGCTGAATTTTGATAAGATCGGTGAGTATGAAAATACAAGCCCGAGACTGAAAAAGAATCTGGCGCTTCATAAACAAGATACAGTAAAGGTCAATAAGCTGAAAACATTGATTGATTCCGTATATGAAACTTCTTTGAACCAGCCTGCAAAGATAGAGGAGAAGCAATATGAACCAAAGAAGTATAAAGATGACTTCGATGATTTCAATATACAGACTCGTACCTATGCAGACACTATTAAGAAGAAAGGCTTTTTTGGTCGTTTAAAAGATGCTGTAACAGGGAAAGTAGATGTTCAGAAAGAAAGTACTGTAATTACTCTAACGAATAATAAAACCATAGATATTTCCCAGGTAAAATCCAAAATGGATAACACGCTGAAGTCTATGGATAAGCATTATGCAGCTGAGGTAAAAAAGGTTCAGCAGGATGCAGCAAGGAAACAGAAAGATAATCTGCAGTTTTACAGTAATTTTAATAAACTCCTGGTTTACAGTAACGGACTGATTGATGTGTATGAAAGTGCAATCAAAGACTTCAAGACAGAACTTGAAAAAGAGTACAGTAAACAAAGTTCCGATAATAATAAAATCAGAAGATATCTTGTATTAGGTTTGATGGTTTTAATGTTTATTGTATCGATCCTGATTATGTATTTTACCCGAGTTGCATTTATCTATGAAAGAAAGCTGGATGCAGCGAATAAGGAAATTAAAAACAACCTGAATTTCAAAAACAGAATTTTAGGAATGCTGAGCCACGATCTGAGATCACCTTTAAAGATTATCAATATTTTTATTGATAAGATTCACAGGACAACAGAAGATGAAACCATTAAGGATTACCTGAAATCTATTAAATTTACGAACAGTACCTTGCTTCTTCAGTCTAATCAGATTTTGGAATACACAAAGAATCAGGATGCAGAAAAGAAACTGATCAACTCGGTTTTTAACCTTAAAGATGAGATCGGTTCTATTGTAAAAGTGATTACGCCATATTTGGAGACAAGAAATAATAAGTTTGCAGTAACGGACAGAATTCCGGAGGATGTGGTTGTATTTTCGGATAATATAAGAATTAATCAGATCTTTATGAATATCCTTGGAAATGCTAATAAATTCACGGAAAACGGACACATTGATCTTGTGATGTTCACAGAACCTGCCGGTAAAGATAAAATCACCCTGATCACAACAGTAGGAGACACAGGAGTAGGGATCTCGGAATCTGATCTGAAAAAGATCTTCGATCCTTATTACCAGGGAACAGTATCTGATGAAGTAGATAATCTTGGTGCCGGACTTGGTCTGAACTTAGTTAAAGAAATTGTAGAACTTTTCGATGGTAATATCTCCGTTGAAAGCAAGCTTCACAAAGGAACAAAAGTAACATTCAGGATAAATTTAAATATCAATAATAAATAATGGAAACGCCAATTGAAAACAGAGAGATCACATTCCTTTTAGCAGATGATCACAGTATTGTAAGACAGGGAATGGAGATTGTCATTACCGATATCGTTCCCAATGCTAAAATTTATCATACATCATCTTTACAACAGGCTGTAGAGCTGGTAGAGTCTAAGGGAATAGAAATGGCAATCATTGATGCTCACTTTCCGGAAGGAAACAGCCTGCATATTTTGCCACAACTTAAGCAAGCTAATCCCGATCTGAAAATTCTGATTTTTACAGGTCTTGAGGAAGATTTATATGCACTTAAATTCATCAAGGCAGGTGCAAACGGATATTTAAGCAAACTAAGCGAAGAAGAGGAAGTAAGAGATGCTATCACCAATTTTGTAGAAAAAGGAGAGTACCTTTCCGATGTTGTAAGAAACTTACTGGTACAGTTTGTTTACAATCCGTCTCTGATAAGCCCATTGAGTGCTTTAACCAAAAGAGAACTTCAGATTGCAGAATTATATGCAGAAGGTCTTGGCAATCTTGAGATTGCGAATAATTTAGATATAAAGCAAAATACAGTAAGTACTATTAAAAAGAATATCTTCGAAAAATTAAAAATAGACAACCTGGTTGAACTGATTGATCTGATTAAAACACATCATAAGATATAGTGTTTTTTAAGCTCTGTTATGCACTTTTTAAATATTGAAAGAAGTCTTATCGATAAATATCTATAACGCGTCCGATTTGTATCTACGGGTTTGATAGGTGATAATATTCTTCAATGTCGTTACTTTGCAGTATAAAATTTACCCAATGAAATGTAAATGTTTTTTTAGCTTTTTCACTTCATAAAAATAGGTAAATGAAACAACTATACAAATAATAAACTATAGTTATATAAAACGCAAGTGATGAAAATAAAATAAGAAGTGTATGAATACCTTTTAGTGAGAACTTCTTGAAAAAACCAAATGATCGATAAGAAAAAAAACACAAATTACTATAAGGAAGTTCAATTGGTAGGTTATTAGTACAATAAAAAAAGGAGGCAAGATGACCTCCTTTTTTTATTATCTTATATCTTGATTTTCAAAATAACATATTTTTTTGCCACGAATACATGAGTAGATTGATTATACATTAGCCTATCAGCCTATATTGTTATGTGGTTAAAAACAATGTAGATCTATATTATAAAAAATTAACTGAACTTTTGAATCGCTTCTGCACGTACAGGAGTAAAGAAATTAATCATATTACCATCCGGATCACAGAAAAGGAGAGAGCGGTTGCCCCAAGGCATTGTTGTAGGTTCCTGAATAATATTCTTTGTTAAGCCTTTGATTCGTTCAAAATCATCATCTACATTAGAAACTAAGAACTCTATAATCGTATTTATATGGCTTTTGGCTTCTGTTGATTGCTCTACACCAAACATTTTCATTGTGCGAATGCTTCCTATGGCAAGGGTAATAGTATTTGTTTTAAGTTCTGCAAAATCTTCTGTATACCATTGTGCTGTGAAACCTGTTGCTTTTTCATAAAACTCTACAGATTGCTTGATGTCTTTGGTAATGATTCTTAATGATGCTAGTTTCATATAATTTTATATTTAAATAATTTGATACAAAGCTAGGCTCAGTTTATGACAACAGAATGTCAGGAGTATTTAAAATAATGTGAAAAATAAAAGGATATTCCAAAATGCTGAAATATCCTTTTAAGTTTTTTATTGATTGTTGTCTTCCTGAATTACAATACTCTTATTTCTTTGTGTATGAGCAGAAAAATATCCCAAAGCTCCATTGCTGATATTGCTTGGCGGATTGGATGGAGTAACTCCGCTGCCATTCGAAAGATCTAAAAGCGCACTGTAATAAGTGAATACTTTTGTATCAATACATTGCATTTCTACATGAATCGTATCGCCAGCCACTACCTGATGATCTGCCCCTTTTCTGTCATCATTAGGAAGCATAATTGGGCGCTGATTAGGTAAGCCATTGTTAATATTGTCAGAAAATACATCAATGTACTTTTTATTCATATTATTGATGGTAAAGCTAAACAAATAACGATTCCCCAAAGCCACAGGATCAGTGTATATCGGTAAAAGTGTGTAGCTGGTTCTATCTCCGAATTTAAAAGAATCCTGTTCCAGACCTTCAAAATCTATTGCCTCAGGCATTGTACTTTGAGCAATATATTGTTGTCCCTCTGAAACAACCTTTAAAGTATACGTTCTTCCCGGAACTCCCACAAAGGTTGAGGTTTGGTATATTCCGTCCCCAATATGCAGTAATGTCTCTGTCTGCCCGGTATTATCACTTAAAGTAACCTGAGCATCTGCTACTGCCGGGTAAAGATTAGGATTGGAAACCGCTACAGACTTTGTAATCCTGATCGTATAAGGTCCCGATTGATCCGTTATATTTCCTTCAATAACAATTTTTCCGCTCTGATCAGCCAGATCTACGTCTATTTCCTTTTGACAAGAAGTGACTAAAAACAAAGATAATATGATTAAAAAAATATTTTTCATGATTTAAAATTTGAAATTATAAGTGATGTTTGGCACCCAGCGGAATAATGAAGTCTGCATGGTACGAGTAGTTCCCGGATTATCTGGGTTGTCTTCAAACATAATGGTATATGCATTTTGACGTCCATAGATATTATAAATACCGAAAGTCCATGAACCACGGAAACGTTTATTAGATTCCGGTTCGTAGGTTGCACTGAAGTCCATTCTATGGTAAGCTGGCATTCTGTCTGCATTTCTGTTGCTGTATTGGAAAACAGTTTGTCCGTTCAGCTCATACTTTCCGGTAGGGAATGTTACTGCATTTCCGGTGCTGTAAACAAATAATCCTGAGAAAGACCATTTAGGATTCAGCTGATAAGTTGCTACTACAGAAAGATCATGGGTTTTATCCATTCTGGCATTATACCATTCATTATTGTTAATTCCATCGATTTTTCGCTCAGTTTTAGATAGCGTATAAGAAATCCATCCTGTAAGTTTTCCGCTTTTCTTTTTAGCAATAAGTTCAAGCCCGTAAGCCCTTCCTTTCCCGAATAAAAGCTCACTTTCTACATCAGCAGCAGTATCAAAAGTAATCTGAGCTCCGTTTTTAAAATCAATCTGATTCTGCATAGACTTATAATAGATCTCAGCATTCAATTCATAATTATTGTTATTGAAATTTCTGCTGTATCCTAAACTGATCTGATCTGCTATCTCCGGTTTTACCGTATAGCTGCTTCCTATCCATTGATCTGTAGGATTACCACTGTTGGAATTGCTTAAAAGATGCAGATTTTGTGTATTTCGGGAATAAGCTCCTTTCACACTGCTTACTTCATTGATACGGTAATTTGCTGAAACTCTCGGCTCAATATTCACATATGTTTTCCCAAACTTTCCTTTCTCAAGAAACTGGCTGTCGGTAAGAACTCCGTTTTCATAAGTATTAAACGTATCTCCACCTAAAACGCTGAACATCGAAAGTCTTGCTCCGTAATTAATGGTAAGAGCTTCCGTTGCTTTAAAATCATCGTTAATATACAATGCATTTTCCCATGATTTTCTCGGGTTTCTTGGGTAGCTGCTTACACTTGTCCCGGAAGCACTGCTTGGAGTAATCGTATGATAAATAGACTGAAGTCCAAAACGAACAGAATGTTTATTTCCGGCAAACCACGTAAAATCCTGCTTAAGATTCCAGTCCTGGATCTTAGAATTTAGCCCAAAAGTATTATCATTGCTTCTCAGACTGATTTTGTAATCATAATTACTGTAGATAAATGACGTATTTGAAAACAATTTGCTGTTTATAATACTATTCCATCTCAATGTAGCCGTAGTATTTCCCCAATCAGTTGAAAATGTATTCCCTAATCCCAGAACATCTCTCCCAAAATATCCTGAAAGATAAAGACGGTTATTTTCATTGATTTGATAATTTGCCTTTAGATTCAGGTCATAGAAATACAGCTTATTGTCTTTATATTCCGGTGAAGTTTTAAGAAACAGATCCGCATACGTTCTTCTCCCCGAAACAATGAAAGAAGATTTTTCCTTTTGAATAGGTCCTTCCACACTCAGCCTGCTGCTGATCAATCCGATTCCTCCGTTGATATTATAATCCTTATTATTTCCGTCCTTCATTTTCACATCCATTACAGAAGAAAGTCTTCCTCCGTACTGTGCAGGGCTGTTTCCTTTAATAATGCTGGCATCTTTCAGAGCATCACTGTTGAAAGTACTGAAAAATCCCAATAGGTGAGAGGCATTGTACACCGGAGCTTCATCCAACAAAATAAGGTTCTGGTCTGTAGCACCTCCTCTCACACTGAATCCGCTGCTTCCTTCACCATTACTTTTGATTCCCGGCAAAAGTTGTATTGTTTTCATGACATCTTTTTCTCCAAAAAGAACCGGAAGCTTTTCTATATTTTTAATACTCAACGTTTCAGAACCCATTTGAGCTGACGTTAAATTTTTATCCTTTTTAATACCGGTAATCACAACTTCATCAATAGCTTTTGAAATCTGCTCCTGCTGACTAAGTGGAAGGTCTAGTTTTATATTTTGATTAACAGTTATTTGCTGTTCAAAATCTTTATATCCCGGATATGAAATAATCACCTTGTAGTTTCCTTCAGGCAATGAAAGAGAATAAAACCCATATTCATTGGCGATTACATTAATGGAGGGATCCTCAGCTACTTTTACATTGACTCCGATAAGTAATTCGCCGTTCTTCTGATCTTTTACGGTACCGCTTACCTGGTATTTTTGCTGTGCCATAGCCCAACTGCTGAAGCAGAGTGCAGCCGAAGCAGCAGCAATCTTAAAAAAAGATGTTTGCATTAGTTTATTTTTTTAAAGTAGTAAAGCTCTTTATTATAGATTATAGTTTTGTCGGATTAGTTGAAGAGAAAGGGAATTAGTTACACGCTAAAGCTTTAATTATGAAATAAATCCATCAAAAAAAGTGTTTTTTCTCCATTTGATGAATAAATTTTAAAAGTATACAGACAATGATAAACGTAAATTGTTGTAAGGATTACAATTTTATGCTTTAAATAGTGATTTATTTATATGATTTAAGCTATTGTTTGAATAAAATGAATTATTTCTTTTTATTTAATGAATTTTATTTCAAATTTTGGAAAAATAAACCTTTATTTATCAAAAATGGTATAGAAAAATCTGGAGATGGGAGCGTAATGAATTAGTTTTTCAGAGTTTATACGGTTTTTCATGGTTAATTTTAAATTATACTCATTACCAAAACAGCAGAATGTTTAAAATATTGTATGAGAGCAGGGAAATCTAAATTTTATCTGTTCCCGATTTTACTTGGTAATACATTATATTTTCTTTTGAAAGCCGCAGAAAAATGTCTTGGATTTTTATAACCGATGATATCCGAAATCTCACTGATATTCATATTGCTATCTAATAACATTTTTTTTGCATGCTCCATTTTAATATCATTCCAAAATCCGAAAACTGTAGTTCCGAAAAGCTCTTTAAAGCCTTTCTTTAAAGTAAATTCATTCGTACCAACCTGATGGGCGAGTTCAGTAAGAGAACAGTTCGCATCCAGATTATTTGCAATATAATCTCTAACCGCGTAGATCTTTTCCTCATCTTTCCTGGGTATCGAAGATTTGGAAACCGGATCGCAGAAAAGTTGTTCCAACTGTAGCAGTAATAGCTCACTTACCTTAGCTTCAAGATAGATACGCTTGAAAATTCCTTTTCGGTCACAATGCATAATATCATTAAGGATCTGATACATTTCCAGACTGATCAGATGATGTTCAGGGTTGATGAGTGAAGAGTGCTGTTTTTCAATAGCATTTCTGAAAGTTTCAAATAATCCGGATTGTTCAGGAAGGAATTTCTTGAAAAACGCAGGAGCCAGATTGATTTCCAGTATATGAAGATCAGGACCGTAAAATTCCATTTTTCCCTGCATGTGATGAGCATAAATAATATTGTGCTGATAACTGTCAAACTGTACGGTTTTATCAAAGTTTCCTGAAATGGCTCTGCTTTTACCTTTCAACGCAAAATGCATTTCCACTGTATCGAGATCACTTTCAAAATAAAGCTGAAGCTTATCTGCTAAAGAAATATTTCCGAAGCTGATATGAACATTCTCAAAACATATTTCATGATAAAATCCATCCCCATAAGGCGGAATAAGCCGCGTGACACATTCCTGAATGTCTCCGTCATTTACATAATAAGTGCTGGGATAGCTCCTCTCGATAAGTATTTGTCCGATGTTTTCATCGTATAGGCGTAGTGTCATTTTCTTTCTTTTAGTTAGAATTTCCTTTTTGCGGACTTTTTATTCCGTTTTGCAGACCCAAACTGTCAATTGTACACTCTACTTTTGCACAAAGGTAATGATTATTTAGAATCATTCTTAATAATAAAATTTGTTTTTATGAATAAATAACTGAAAAGGAAATGTATGATCGAGAAATATGATAGAAAAATAAACCCTTGTAAAACAATGTTATGAGAAATTTTAAAGCTATAGAAACGGAGCTTACAGTAAGCAGAAAAGAATATATTACGCCACATTATATCAGAGTTTTTCTGACAGGAAATGATGTTTCTTTAATTGCTAATACAACAGTAGGAGTGAATAACAAGATACTTATTCCGCCTAAAGGAGTAAACAAAATTCATTTTCCAGAGTTTGATTATGATAAAATGTTGTGGAAACCACAGCCTGAAGAAGTTCGTCCAAGTATAAGAACATATACCCACCGTGGAATTGATCTAGAAAATAATGAAATCTGGATTGATTTTGTAGCTCACGGAGATGAAGGACCGGCTTCTGCATGGGCATTGGAAGCTAAGAAGGGTGATCTGCTGGGCGTACTTATGAAAGACGGTAAAACAGAACTTTATGGTAAAGCTGAAAACTATCTTTTAGTAGCAGATGCCACAGGAATTCCCGTATTGGCAGCTATTCTGGAAGATCTTCCGGAAAATGCTAAAGGAACCTGCATTATTGAAGTACATGGTGAAGAAGATCAGCAGGATTTACAGACGCTTGCCACTATTGATTTCATATGGTTATATAATGAACACCCACAACTAGGAAGCAGACTTGCTGAAGTTGTAAAACAGCAGCTATTACCAGAGGTATCCAGATCAGGATATGTTGCGGCAGAGTTTTCATCAGTAAAAGAAATCCGAAACTATCTCAGAAAAGAAAAACAGTGGAAACAGGAAGAGCTGTATGCCTACTCTTATTGGAAATCAGGAGTCGCAGAAGATAAATCTGCAATGGAAAGACATAAAGAAAAAGCAGAAAGCGAATCATAATTCAAAACCTATTAAAAATTAAATATTTACAAAAAATAGATGAAATATTCAAGTAAAATCAACTGGTCCTTTGTAGCGGCAATTGTGGTATCGGTTTGTTGGATCATCGGAGATATCTTTGTGGCTGGATTTGATCCGAATCCGGATGATTATCCGTTGTTCTCAAAAACGTATGCAGATCAGGTAAATGTTGAGTTCGCTACTTTGATGTTGGAAGGCTCTACTCCTGGATTGATGTTCGGTGCTTTGATTGGTGCACTCACAGGTCCATTGTTACTTCCAGCAAGTTGGTTGGTATACCAGTTTTTTAAAAATACCAAGACATGGTATGCTGTTTCTGTGTATTGGATACTATTAGCCGGAGCTGTTTTATCTCCATTAGGGCATGCCGGATTCTTTTATGTCGGAGAGATTTATAAAGCGATTTACCATACAGATCCATCAGCTCATCCTTATCTTTTGGAGACAGGAAGAAGCTTTATGAAAATGTTGAATATTGCATGGGGAGCAGCTATTGGAGTTCTGGCAATAGGGTGGGTTTCATTCGCGGTGTGTATCCTTTTAAATAAAACGTTGCTTCCACGATGGATGGCTTTGTTGACGCCATTTGTTTTAACAATGTTTATCATCCCGATAAAAAATATTCTGCCGCCTCCTTATTCGGGGTGGGTTGGAGGAGCGATATTCAATCTGGCTTATCTGATATTTTTCAGCTCCTTGCTGTTCATGTTCAGGAAAAGACTGGTGAGGTAATGATGCTTAAAATTGCCATTGATGTACGGATTTTTTTTAACACATAGATGTATAGAATCACAATGTGTTTGCGGTAAGATTGATATTATCAATATTTTACGAGTTGTTTTTTAGCTGTATAGCCTATGTTACTATGTATTTTTAAATAAACTATAAACCCATTAAAATTATTTTATTAGCCTCGGATGCACGAATTTTTTTATTAATTATAGGATGCATATGTTTTAAATATAAACTACTTATTCGTGCATTCGTGGCAATATAAGTATCCATAAAGCTTGTGTTTTGACTTAACTAATAACCATGATATTTCATTGTAAACATGAGCTTTTATTGAACATCATCACCTTAAAATATATGAAAACTGAAAGGTAGAAACACAGAGAAGACTATTGATGTATGCTAAAGATGAGTGACGGTTTTCCTTTCAATAAGGAAGACCCAATGCAGAGGGAAGCCTTTAAATCCTAGGATTTAAAGGCTTTTTTTGTGAAGAAGTATTTCATTTAAGGTATTGATTCAAATAATTAGCCTTATATTGCTGTTAAGAATTATCAGAAATATGGAACAGTTAAAAAAATGGTTCAGAAATAATTGGTCTACGGCAATTTTAGCTATTCTCTTCATCATATTACTTGTAAATCCGGATGCTAAAGCTTGGCTGATGAGACAGGTTGCTTCTACAGGATTACTTAACTCAAGTATATCAGAGCCTAAAGCGCAGGAAACTATTACCTATAATAATTTTACTTTAAAAGACGAGTCAGGAAAATTCATTAATGTCTCAGATTTAAAAGGGAAAGTAGTATTCATCAATTTTTGGGCATCATGGTGTCCTCCGTGCCGCGCAGAATTTCCTTCCGTTCAGAAGTTCTATGAAAAATACAAATCTAATTCTAATATTGTTTTTCTGACTGTAAATCTCGATGATGATTCTGCAACAGGAATAGCATATTTGAAACAAAAAGGTTTTACAGTTCCGTTTATAACTTCTGCAGGCAATATTCCGAAGGAAATCTATGATGGTTCATTGCCAACCACAGTTGTACTGGATAAAAAAGGAACAATCCGCCTTCGACATACAGGAGTAGCAGACTACAGTAAAGATTCTTTCTATGCTGATATTGATGCATTATTGAAATAAAATATAAATGCAATCCAGGAACAATTAGACGAATAAAGAATAGCATAATGAATTTATATACTTTGCTTGCTTTTCATAAACGAGAAGATTATTATTTCTCTGTGATCGACAGGAAAGGAGAAATTTTTGATAAATTTAAACTGCCTGAATGCAGAAACTTTCCACTGAGGAACAATAATATTCCACTTAAAGAAGAATTTACAGAAAAGTATCAGCTGAATCTGGAAACTTTTTTAAAAGATTATGATCTATATACCTGCTATACAGGTGGAGTGGGAGAACTTTTTTCCCAACAAGCCGTATCAGCCCTGAAAGAAGAACTTAGGAATGAAATAGAGTTTATACCCTGTATATTGAAAGGGCAGCCTATCCCTGTATATGCTGCATTGTTTCTAAAGACAGCAACTATTGTAAAGGATTTTGACGGAATGAACTTTACATTTGAAAACGAAGTATCTTTCAGTGCAAAATATGCTGTTCAGGATGAAAATAAAGGCATTAATTTCGTTACTCAGGCGTTTGTAGAGCTGGTAGAAAAAAATAATCTTACTATAGGATGTAAATTACAGTTCAATGGATAGATTGAAATATATAGAATTGAAGATGATATCAAATGTTAATAGAAAAAACAGAACTTTAGTGAGATGATTTCGTTTAAAATAGTATCCATTGAAGCTATAGAAGCAGAGATATTAAAGGAAAAAAAGAACGTGCAAAACTTTCCCAAAACTGTCAGTTTTCCTTTTTCGGAACAATATAAAATACTGATTACCTCCATAAAAACCATTGAAATTTCTTCGGAAAACATTTTGTACAATTCTGTAGAAGCTGTCAATGAAAATAAAGAATTTAAAACACCAGATTATTGGTGTTTTGCTGGAAATGGGCAAGGTGACCGATGGTTTTTAGACACAAATGGAAATGTTCTGTTCTACGATCATGACTATGATGAAAAGCTGCAGCCGATGCATATCAATTTTGAACAATGGCTGCAAATGGCATTTCTCATTCGACAATTAGATGAGTATTGTGATGAACATGATACGATTACAGACTCCGTAAAGCAAACTTTTTGTGATACCTTAAATCTTATAGAACCTACATTGAGTCAAAATTATCCTTTTACAATTTGAATATAAAATGGTTGTTCAGACTTCTACTTTCATCTTATAAATCCATTGTAGACCCGATAAAATAGACTATTTTTGAGTTTGAAGAATTAAATAATTACACCCTTTCATGAATTTAAGCCAATTGAAAGAAAAGGCACAGCCAATGATACGAAAGGTATCACTGTTTGTTTCTGCTGTTGACTCCAATATTATAACAGCATATGCCAACGAAGATGAGCCAGTTCGCTTTTTAGTAAGATACTCAGACCAATGGATGGGACTTACAGAAGAAGATGATGAGTTCAGGTTTCAGCCAGTCAATATAGAATCCATAGATTTAAACGCTTACATTCCTTTAACGGAAAAAATGACAGAAGTCTATCCGCCATTTGAAACACTGATGCATTACGGAGATGAGGAAACTCAATCCTGGATCATTGAAAATGACGGTGATAAAGATGATTTGTCAAGTTTAGCGGCATTTGTCCCGGATGAATATACCGATCTTTGGATGGATTCACATCCTATTTATAACAATGATGGCGTTTTTGCTTACAAGGGAGGCTGGGCAATGATCTGGCCAGAAGATGATGTCCCTATGGAATGGAATGAAGATCTTGAATTTCTGTTTCAGATCGGATTACAGGATGAGCCATTTGTAGAAGTATTTTATAATAAAAAAGAAAATACTTACCTCTGTATGGAGCGTAATACATAAACCAAAGTAATATCAAATAAACCAATTTACAAATGAACATATCAGAACTAGAAAAGAAATACAATTTTCAGTATCCGGAAATTTACAAGCAGTTAAATGATAACAATATGCTGGATTGGGGCGAATCTGGAAGTGATTGGTATTCTACAACCTTTCCACAGTTAAAAGAAAAACCACCATTGCTTCTGTTTGGATACGATATTGAAATCTGGAATGATGAAGAACTTGTGGATACTTCCATTGAAGAAATGTCAGATGAGGAAGACTACAGAAATATTCATTCAAAGTATAAATTTGTCCCGTTTGCGGCTAATGGAGCAGGGGATTTATACGCATTTCAATTTGATCTGGAAAAAGATGGTGAAGTTCCTGTTACATTGATTCTCCATGATGAGGAGGAAGCTGAAGTACTTGCAGGGAATCTTCAGGATTTTATATTCCGTCAGCTATTGGAGGCAGTGACTGAAGTAGATGAAGACTCCATGTTCTTTGAAGAAGATGAAGAAGACATGAAAGAAAATCTTCTCAATCAATTGAAAACACACGAACCTTATCTAACCCCAAAACAGGTGGAAATTCTGAAGAATATCTATCAGCGTGATATTTTTGAATATACCTATGAAGTATCTGCAGGAAATTCCTTTGAAACTGAAGGTCTGATAACATTTGATGAGGTAAAAGAAATTCTCAGCAAAGAAATAGCTTTTGATCATCTTGATACAACATTTAATTATACAGAATATTAATTCTATAAATTAGAACTCCTGTCATCAATATTGGCAGGAGTTTTTTCTTACCTTTAATAGATTAAAGTCATAATCAGAACCCATGAATATTCAGCTTTTTTCAAAAAATGCCTTGGTGGGAGGCGCTACTCAGGGAATAGGAGCAGGAATCGCGTTTGAACTGGCAAAATGCGGAGCCAATGTTACTTTAATGGCTCGTAACGAAGCAAAACTTAAAGATATTGTAGCTTCATTACCTGTTTTACATGAAGAGCAGAAACATCAGTATCTCGTTGTAGATTTTTCTGATTTTGATGCCTTTAAGAAAACGATTACAGCATATTTTAATGACCATTCAGTAGATATTCTGGTTAATAATACAAATGGTCCGGAACCTGGGCTTGCAATCGAGAAAAATGTTGAAGATTATCAGAAAGCCTTTGATCTTCTTTTTAAAACAGTTTGTGAAACTACCTTACTAGCTTTGCCTCATATGATAAAGCAGCAGAATGGTCGTATTATCAATGTTTCCTCTCTGTCTGTGAAAGAACCGATTGGAAACCTTGCTCTTTCAAATTCTATTCGCTCGGCGGTCATTGCCTGGGCAAAAACCTTATCCAATGAAGTAGCAGAACATAATATAACTGTGAATAATATTTTAACAGGATATTTTAATACCGCCCGTATTCAAAATCTGATTAGCCACGATGCCGAAAAGATGAATGTTTCCTCAGAAGAAATCACAAAGAACCGTGAAAATAAAATTCCAATGAAACGTTTCGGAAAACCTGAAGAATATGGTCATTTGGTTGCATTTCTTGCTTCAGAATATTCCGCTTATCTTACCGGAGCAAGCATTCCTTTAGACGGAGGATTGAGTAATGTTTATTAAAAAATTAAGATGAAAATTGTGATTTTAAATGGTAATTTCGATGCTAAATTCTATAACTTTCATCTTTACTAAAAAAAATTATCATTTCATGTAATAGATTCTCTTTTTCAATTGTCTTACTGATATTATTGGAAAATATTATATGAAAAATTGGTCTTTTAAACAATGGAACACCGTTCTTGGGTGGTTCCTTTTTGCTATTGCATTCATTACCTATCTCTCAACGATAGAACATTTTCTGAGTTTTTGGGATTGTGGTGAGTATATTTCTTCAGCCTCCAAACTTGAAGTAACACACGCTCCCGGAGCTGCTTTATTTCAGATTGTAGGGGCGGTAGCCAGTATATTTGCATTGGGAAACAGCAGCAACTATTCGATAGTGATTAATGCCATGTCTGCTTTGTTCAGTGCACTTACGATTTTGTTTTTATTCTGGACTATTACCCATTTGTTCAGAAGGCTTTTAAATAAAAATTCAGAAGAGATTACCAAGCATCAGGAAATCTCAATTCTTTTTGCAGGTGCTATTGGTGCCTTATGCTTTACATTTTCGGATACCTTTTGGTTTTCTGCGGTAGAAGGAGAAGTGTATTCAATGGCATCTTTGTTTATTGCCCTTTTACTCTGGCTGATTACCAAATGGGAAAATGAATATCAGGCTGTAGATAACGAAAGATGGATTATTCTTATATTCTTTATTATAGGGCTTTCAGTAGGAGTGCATATGATGTGTATGCTGACAATTCCGGCAATATGTCTGATATATTATGCAAGAAATTACTCATTTACCTGGAAGAATTTTATTGCCGCCAATCTTATAACACTTGGGGTTCTGGCATTTGTTTTTAAACTTATTTTTCCTCTGATCATGACAATGTTCGGAAAATTGGAAATTTTCTTTGTAAACGGTTTGGGAATGCCTTTCCATTCAGGAACGGTTGTCGCATTTATTCTAATGGTGATGATTAGTTTCTTTCTCATTAAATATGCCAGAAAAACAAAAAAGAATATTTACCAAACCATTGTTTTATCTGTCGTATATATGATTATTGGCTTTTCCTGCTGGATGGTGATTCCGATCAGAGCAAATGCTAATCCACCAATGAACCTTAATGATCCTGATACTGCTATTGGGATGAAAGACTATTACAACAGAGAACAGTACGGAGACTGGCCTACGACCTACGGACAAAATTATACGGCTGCTCTTGACAGAAAAGGACTTGAAAAAAATGAAGACGGAAGCTATAAGAGGCAAATAACCGGGGAGATATATGAAAAGGATGAAAAAACCAGAACATACAGAAAAACAGGAGAAAGGTTTAATTACGTTTACAATAAATCTCACATAAGCTTTATGCCCAGAATGTTTAGTGAGGATAAAGACGTAATGGCAAATTATATTTCGATGTATGGTGCCCCGGATTTTACATTCAATTATGATAATGAAGATGTAGCTGATAATCCGCAGGCAAAGCAGATTTTTGATGAACTAAGAGCAAAATATGAAGATGATTCCATTACAGTTGACGATTATATGAAGGTAAAGCCCTACGATCTTATCAACGTACAAAGACCTTCATTTGCACAGAATATGGATTACTTTTTTTCCTTTCAGAATGGGTACTACTTTGTAAGATATCTGATGTGGAACTTTGTAGGAAGACAGAACGATCTTCAGGGACATATGGAAAACACCAATGGAAACTGGATTTCCGGATTTTCTTTTATTGATGATGCTTTAGTAGGGAATCAGGATCATATGCCGGCAAAATTTAAGAATGAAAGTACGGTGGCATTTTTCTTTTTACCACTTATTTTAGGGCTTATAGGCTTCTTTTTTCACTTAAACAGAGACTTCGGGAGGTTCTATGCACTCTTATCATTATTTATTGTAACCAGCGTGGGTATCGTTTTCTATACAGGTGTAAAGCCATTTGAAGTAAGGGAAAGAGATTATGCAATGGTGGGATCATTCTACGCTTTTGCCATTTGGGTCGGATTGGGTTCGGGAAGTATTCTATGGTTTATTCAATCTAAAATAAAATCCAATATTGCCAATATTGCACTGGGGGGAATTCTGCTGGGAATACCTTTTATGATGGGTTTTCAGAACTATGTTTCACATGACAGAAGCAAAAAATCCGCAGCTTATGATTCTGCCTATTCATTTCTTGCCTCCTTACCTAAAAACGGGATTATTTTCACTTATGCCGATAATGATACCTATCCGGTTTGGGGTCTTCAGGAAACTGAAAGATTCAGAGATGATGTGAAAACGGTAAATTTCACCCTGCTTGCTACTCCATGGAATATAGATCAGGTAAAAAGAAAAACGTACAATGCGGCGGCAATTCCCGGGGAATTAACCCATGAGGAGTACAGAGATGGAGTAAATGATCAGGTATACGTGATGAAAAAAGAAGACTGGGAAGGAATGTTTGCCATGCTAAAAGATCAGGGTGCTCCGGATACCGAGTTTCAGGAATTCAAAAAATTCCTTACTCAGGATTCGATGACAGTAAAAGAAGCTCTTCAATTTTTAAAATATAAATCTCCGGCTAAAGATGAGCTGTTGAAAATGTATTTTGGCGAAAAAGAATATGAAAAGTATAATATCATTCCGGTACATAAGTTTGTTCTTCCTGTGAATAAGGAGAATGCCGTGAAATCAGGAATTATTAATCCTTCTGATATTCAGAATACGGTGGATCAGATTACGATTAACTATGAAGCGAATACTCTTTATAAAAGTCATCTTATCATGCTGGATGTACTGGCAAATTTTGATTGGAAGCGCCCGATAAACTTCTCTTCAGCAGGAATCTATGACAGTCAGAATTTATTTTACCTTGATGAGTATCTTCAGTTTGACGGATTCAGTTACAGGCTGATTCCTATTCGTACTCCCCAAAGTCCGGATGGTGATAAAGGCAGGGTAGATGCTATTTCACTTTACAATGTTGTAAAAAACTATAAATGGGGAAATTTTAAGGATTTGAGTATTCATTATGATGAAACCGCAACTTCCAATATCATAAGCTACAGAATGTCTGTAAGCAGAGCTGTTTCAGCACTTGTTCTCAAAGGAGAAAATGCAAAAGCAAAAGAACTTTTAGATCTTGTTGCAAAAGAAATTCCTGCTGAAAAATACAATGATCCCCGTTCTTTAAGTTCTATTGTAACAGGATATATTGTTGCTGGAGAAGAACAAAAAGGGCTTAAGCTTGCGGAAAATTTAAAGAAAGAAATATTTGAAGAGTATGATTATTACCTTAAGCTTTCCCCGGAATTTCAGGCAACAGCCAGAAGACAGATGAGACCAAAACCCATGGAATATGCCCTTGTTGTTGCCGGTGTTACTGATGCTTACAGACTATTAGGACAAAACGATAAGGCAAAAGCTTACCTGTTGAAATCCATAGAGCCGATTGATAAAAAATTCAAGGTTTTTATGAAAGAACTTCAACAAATGGGCAAAGAAAAAGCGACAAAAGAATCAGAAAAAGTTCAGAGAATCACTCCTTTTTATCAATATCTATTTAATGTAATGGAACCTTTTGATTCTGCCTATTCAAAAAAGAAAGAAGAACAGATTACCAGCGCCATTATAAAAGCAGTACAATAATTTAAAAAAATAAGTCATTCAAGCAGATAAGGGAATAAAAAGAGGGTTTTGTTTTATATAGTTTCGTCATAAAATCACATGATTTTACCTCCTTTTATACCTTTCTGCTTAATGATTTTTTTAAACATTTACGAACTCGTAAGATTGTTTAAGTTATTAAGATTCACAATCGTCGGCAATTTCATTAAGCATTCATTTAAGGTTATTAAATCAAAAACATTCGTGAATTCGTGGCAAAAAATATCCGCAGCAAAAAAACTCACGCACCATAATCTTTCTGATCAAATAGAAGGAGAACGAAACGCCTT
The DNA here is from genome assembly GCF_001684975.1 of Chryseobacterium artocarpi. Taxonomy (GTDB): domain Bacteria; phylum Bacteroidota; class Bacteroidia; order Flavobacteriales; family Weeksellaceae; genus Chryseobacterium; species Chryseobacterium artocarpi. Next base: position 723,697 of record NZ_MAYH01000012.1, read on the forward strand.
ACTACTTTTCCTTAAATCCGAAGGTCTGGATTGTGTAAACTCATGAAAGGTATCACTAAATGCACTGATCGAACTGTACCCAACATCGTCCGCAATTTCATTAATCGCTTTATCAGTATTTAAAAGCAACTCAATAGCTTTGATGATCCTTAACGTTTTCAAATACTGAAGAAACGAAATATTCATATCTGTTTTAAAAAGACGTGACATAGAACGCTCACTCAACCCGAATCTGGCACTTACATTGGAAAGCGTAAGTTTTTCCCCAATATTCCATTCAAGATAGGAAACAATTTTCATCATCTGCTTATTATGTGTTGCTGGAAGGATGATCGGTAAAGGCTGTTTATGAGTCTTAGGTAAAATCTTTTTTAAAGCTATAAGAAACTCAAAATTCTCATCTTTTTCCGTCACATGTTTTTCATCCCACATTTCTGTGTATTTAATCATTTGGATTAAAAGTTCTGATGCCGGATAAATTCCAAGCTTACCATAAAAAGGATCTGAAATATCATCATAAGCATAAAAATAGAGAGAACGGAGAACAGTAGCTGTATGTCCGATTTCAAGAATATGCTCCATGCCTTGCGGGATCCAGAAAAAATGTCTGGCTGGCACTACATAGGTTCGGTTGTCTATTGTAATATAAGCAATACCACCTTCTACATAACTTAACTGCCCCTTTGTATGTTTATGAAAAGGGATCAGTTTCTCTGATTTTTCGTGCATAACAAACACACTTTTGTCGTGTTTATCGATATCCGGAAGTGCTGCAATTAACCCCATAAAAAACTCAGGTAAATAATGAAAATGCAAATATAATCATTTGGCTGGAATCATGTAAAAGTTGACTATTTTAGATAAAAATAATATCAGGATTGAGAATAAATTTGCAGTGCAATAATTCGAAAAATTCAAATGAAAATTTATGTCACCGGACTGCTGATGCTGGGAGCTTCCTACACAATATCAGCCCAGACAGGCAGTCCAAGCAATGATACCATCCGAATCTCCCTAAAAGACGCATGGCAAAGAGCTGAAGAAAACAGCCGTCATATTAAGATCAAAACCATCAATGTAGACATCGCAGAAGCCGAAGTAAAAGACGCGAAAAGAGAACGTCTTCCGGAAATAGAAGTAAAAGGATCTGCAGAAAAAGCGTCCAACATTCCCATCTATGAAAACGGTATCTTTTCAAAACCTACCCAACATGAAGTAATTCACACCCTTTACAGAGCGGGAGCAGATTTTTACCTTAATATTTACAACGGAAATAAATTAAATCTTAAGATAAAGGAAAACCAGACGCTTCAAAAGATAAAAAATATTCAAAAGGAGCAATCCGTTTCTGATATCCATTACAAAACAGCTGCGCTTTATCTTGAATTACAGAAAACTCTAATCTTCAGAGACCTTATCAAACAGGATATTGAAGATCAAAAGACGCAGCTTAAAGAAATACAGGCTTTATATAAAAATGGAGTAGTACTTAAAAGTGATGTTTTAAGAATAGATCTTGAGCTTTCCAAACGTAAAATGACTTTGATTACCATTGAAAATGATATTCTTATCGCAACTCAGAAACTGAATATTATTCTTGGTGTGCCAGATGAGCAAGTGGTAATTCCTGAAACTCCTTTGAGCCAATGGAATGAAAATACAACGTATGCAGAGTATTTGAAACTGGCGCTGGATCACTCTTTCGATTATCATGTTTCCGAACAGCAAACGGAATTGAGTATAATCAAACTGAAACAGGTAAAAGCCAATGTGCGTCCTAAAGTTGGGATGTACGGAGAATTTTATTATGCCAATCCGCAGATATTCCTTTATCCTTATAACCCTTATTGGTACTCTTTGGGAATTGTCGGAATTAAAGCCTCGTTTTCTATTTCTTCTCTCTATCACAATACTCAGAAAGTAAAAGCAGCCGCGCTGGAATTTGAAAAAGAAGAAGAAATACACAAAGACACAGAAGATAAGGTGAGACAACAGGTAAAAGAAGCTTATCTGCGTTATCAGGAAGCTCTTGAGCAGATAAAAGTGGCAGAAACCAATGTTGCCCAGGCAAAAGAAAATGCACGTATCATTAAAAACACTTATTTCAATCAGACTTCCCTTATAACAGAATTGCTGGATGCTGATATACAGTTTCTTCAGACAAAATTCGAATTGGAGGCAGCAAAGATTATGGCACAAAACAATTATTATTTACTACAAAATATCACAGGCGTTTTATAATACAATGAAAAAAAAATATACCCCCACCGACAGGCTGATCACAAAGATCACAGGATGGATTTCAGTTTTAATCGTTGCCGCACTTGCTGTCTGGGGCGGTTTTACCTTAAAGAATTATTACAGATATGAACAAACCAATGATGCTCAGATACAGGAATACGTAAATCCGGTGATCTCAAGAGCCGGAGGTTTCATTGTTGCTGTAAAATTTGAGGAAAACCAGGAAGTGAAAAAAGGAGATACCCTTTTACTGATCGATAACCGTGAATACGTTCTTCAGCAAAAACAAACACAGGCAGCTCTTCAGAAAGCCCGTGCTGAGCTAAAGGTTTTAGAAAGCAATACCGGAACCACAGAAAAAGAAGCCGCCGCCGCACAGGCACAGGTAGATGCCAATAAAGCAAAAGTATGGAAGCAACAGCTTGATTATAATCGTTATAAGAAGCTTTATGACGAAGAATCTGCCACAAAACAAAGACTTGAAGATGTAAAAGCAACCTTGGATGTCAATGAAAGTGATTATCAGTCTTCTCAGGATAAATATGCTGCTTCCGTATCAAAAATCAATGATATTCAGGCAGAAAAAACAGTTGTACGTGCAGAAGTTGCAAGACTTGAAGCTTTATTAGACCGCCATAAACTGGATGTAAGTTATACCGCTGTAGTAGCGTCGTACGATGGAAGAATGGGACGAAGAACCGTTGAGGTAGGACAAATGATTGATGCCGGAGAAACCCTCGCCTTTATCGTTAACAATGAAACAGATAAATGGGTGGTTGCCAATTATAAAGAAACCCAGATCAAAGATATGCATGTGGGAGATCGTGTAAAAATTGTGGCAGATTCCTATCCTGATAGAGAATTTCAGGGAACTATCATTTCATTGTCTCCGGCTACAGGTTCCAGTTTCTCACTTTTGCCTCCTGATAACTCTACCGGAAACTACGTGAAAATTGTACAGCGTATTCCTGTAAGAATCAGAGTAGAAGGAAAAAGAAAAGATATTGACGTTCTGAAAATGGGAATGAACGTAAATGTATACGCCAATAAAAAACACTCCTAATGGCTAAAAGACAAATGCCTTACTTCAAAAGATGGGCTCCGGAATGGCTGGTGAAAATTATTCTTTTCTCCATGACACTGCCCGGAATTATCATATTCTTTCTGCCATTATCCAATGTGAATGCGGCAGCAGGATATTATGGAAGTGAGCCGGCTGACATCCAGTTTTCCGTAGCATTATTTTATGCAGGATATGTGGGGTTTTACAGTCTGGAAAGAAGGTTTTTCAGCTTTCTTGCCGCAAAAGAATACTTTCTATTATTTACAACATTACAGATCGTAGCGTGTCTGATATGTTATTTTACCCATGAGATCTACGTCCTCTTTCCGATACGTTTTATTCAGGGAATGTTATTTGCAGGAAACGTCAACCTTTCACTTACTTTGATTTTTACTCGCTTGAGCAGTGAAAGAGGGCGGGAGATCAGTTTTTCAGTGTTTTTCGGTATTCTTATCTGTGCGTTGCCATTTAATAACCTGATTACTGCAGATCTTATAGACTCGTATAATTTTAATATTGTCTATAAAACAGCGATCTTTTCATACTTGCCGGGGCTTATCTTTTTAACATTAGCGATGAGTAATTACAGAACGCATGCAAGATTTCATTTGTATAAGCTGGATTGGCAAAGTTTTGCAGTATTCAGTACTATTCTTGTGCTTGTAGGATATATTACCATTTTCGGGCAGGAATATTATTGGCTGGAAGATCCCCGTATTTTGGGAAGTGTGATAGGAATTATTGCATTGGGAGGAATATCAGTATTTCGCCAAAAGTCTATTAAAAGACCTTATATAGACCTGCGGGTTTTCAGATACAGAAACTTTAAAATAGGTCTGTTGATTCTCTTTGTCATGTATATATGTCGTTTTGCTTCAGGAATCACCAATGCTTTTTTTGCGACAGAACTTCATTTGGATCCTTTTTATATTTCCTATATCAATGTTTTTAATCTTTCAGGATTAATTTTGGGAGTTATTATAGCCTGTTGTATGGTTTTACAGAAGAAAAAAATACAATATGTATGGGTGCCGGGATTTTTGATGTTGCTTCTGTTCCATACATTGATGTATTATTCCTTTGATGTGCAGGCGAATGAATTCAATTATTATATTCCGTTATTCCTTCAGGGATTGGGTGTAGGATTGATTATGGTTCCAACGATTATTTTCATCATATCATCAGTTCCTGCTTCTATAGGTCCGTCTGCAGCGGCAACAGCACTGGCGATAAGGTATCTGGGATTTTGTGTCAGTATAGCTCTGATCAATTTTTTTGAACTTTATGAGAAAAGTCGTCACTACAACGCTTTTCAGGATCATTTAAGTGCAGTAGATCCTTTTGTTAAAGACTTTCTTCATAAGCAGACATCTAAGCTTACAGCGCGTGGAATGTTGGAGGATCATGCTGTAAAAGCATCAAACAAACTATTAGTAAGCAGAATGAATGTTCAGGATCACGTGCGTTTTGCAATGGATTATTACGAAATAATGGTTTGGCTTCTCGCAGCTTTCCTTTTATTGATAATCCTTTTGCCCTATCTGAACCGTACAGCATTGTACTTAAAATCCCGCAGCTTGTCACCTGCGTAATGAGTTTAGAATACTTATTTACGGAATTACAAAGACTTACAGAAGTTTTTTCAGTTCCTACACAAACAAAAAGTATAGCTTTATAGCTAATTTTATAGTGAGAGTGGAAAGACTGCCTTTTTAAGGCAGTCTTTTTTATGTCCGAAACTGTTCGTTTTTTGTCATTGCAGCCATAAGACATTCTAGGTACCTTTGCATTATACCATTGAGAAACGGATATGCAGGAAAAAAATAAACAGAAGAAAAATATAGTACTTTTAGTATTGCCGGAAGTTCAGTTATTGGATGTTGCCGGTCCCTGTGATGTTTTTACAGCTGCTAATTTCTTTAATACTTCTGGCTTCGGATATCAGGTTCATATGGTATCGGGTACTTCGGAAAAGACCATATATTCAAGCTCAGGAATGCCTTTAATTTGTAGTCATACAATTTATGATATTGATTTTCCCATTGATACTTTATTGGTAGCAGGAACAGAGCTTAAAGTATTAGAGAAGATTACTTCCGATCTTTATCATTATTTACAAAATATAATTACGAAAGTAAGACGAATTGGATCAGTCTGCGTTGGTGCATTTGTATTGGCAGAAGCAGGGATTTTAAAAGGAAAGCAGGTGACTACCCATTGGAAATATGCTGATATTTTACAGAAAAACTATCCGGACCTGAATGTAAATATCAATCCGTTTTTTATAAAAGATCAGCAAATATATACATCCGGAGGAGTTTCTTCCGGGATGGATCTTGCATTAGCATTACTGGAAGAAGACTTTGGAAAACCACTCGCTTCTGAAGTTGCCAAGCACCTTGTACTGCATTTAAAAAGACCTGGAGTACAAACACAATTCGGAAATGCTTTACCTGATTATGAAATGCTGTCTTCCTTTACAAAAGAAGTAAGAGACTGGCTTAAAGACAAACTTGAACAGCCCATCAACATAGAAAATATTGCTGAATCAATGAATATGAGCGTTCGGAATTTCTCAAGAGTATTTTTAAAAGAATCAGGAATGACACCTGGTAAGTTTCTGGAAAAAATGAGACTTGATCAGGCAAAGAATTTATTAGAATACACAGATATGAGTCTCGAACTTATTGCTGAAAAATGTGGCTTCGGAAGCATTGTCTCACTCCGAAGGCTATTCTTTAAATATCTATCCCTTTCTCCGGCACAATACCGTAAAAACAGTAAGAGTACAGAATAATTTCTTTTTACTTTTTTGAGTATCAAATAAGGTTGATGAGTATTTATCAGCATGCTATTCCTATGTCTTTATCTTAAAATATTAACCTATAAAAATAAAATTATGAAACAAGAACAAAATGACAAAACAATCAATATCGCATTTTTAATTTATGATCAGGTAGAAGTTCTAGATTTAAATGGTCCTTTAGATGTTTTTGTTAAAGCAAATGTAGTTCGTCCGGGAAGTTATAATTGCTATACTGTTGGACAATCTTCTGAAGCAGTATACACAGAAGCCAATACGATGAAAGTTACTCCAACTTATAATGTGAAAACGTCACCTAAACCGGATATGATAGTCATTCCGGGAGCCAATCCGGATCAAGTGATGAAATGTCTGAAAGATGATGATTTTCAGGAAACTGTAATGAGTTGGGTAAAGGAATGTTATCATGAAAACACTGTTGTTTTTACAATTTGCACAGGAAGTATGCATTTATCCGGAACAGGTATTTTGGACCATTATGAAATTACAACCCATTCAATGTTATTAGATGCTTTAGAAGAATATAATCCAAAAAGCAAAGTGAATAGAAATGTACGCTTTGTTGATCAGGAACGGCTGGTCACTACTGCCGGAATAACCGCGGGAATAGACGGTGCCCTTTATCTTGTTGGAAAACATTACGGGAATGAGCTGAAAGATACTATTATTGAGCTTTTTGAGTATCAGCAGAAAGTTGTTTAAATATTACATTTTCAAAAAAATAAAATGTATATGAAAAATTCGCAGACTGAAACCTGCGAATTTTTCTAAAGTAAATTATAAAACTCCACTTTCTAATATTGAAAATTTCTTATCAATGCAGTTAATCTCAGCTATTCTTCCATAAGGGATCGTGAAAGTAGGGCAGGTGTGACCAAAATCCATCCGAGTAATCACAGGAAGATCATATAAACCTTCTTCATCCAGAACTTTCAGTAGCTCGGCTTCATATTCTTCAGTATATAAATTATCATAAGGTCTTCCAAAAATAATTCCTTTGGCGTTTTTCAAGATTCCCATGGCGGCATAGTTTCTCAACCACCATCGTACATATTCAGGCTTCGGCTTATCTTCTGATGTTTCAAAAAAGAGAATAGAATCTTTCCATGTTTCCAGATCTGGCCAGTAATCAGTTCCTTTCAGCATTTCCAATACTTCCATACAACCCCCGATCAATTTTCCATGTACAATAGAATTACCTCTGATAAAGTGCCACTCCTTAGATGGAGTCAGTTTTCTTTTGATATCTTGTAATGAAATATCAAACCAATCAAGGAATTCAGTAGTCCAGCCTTCCTCATTAGGTTTAATCCGCCCAATAACGTCAGAGGAGAACAGTGTTTTTTTTATATCATTGATCTGATAATCATGCATTGCTCCGTTTTCTGCAAATCCTACCAATAGGGAAGTGCCATAAAAAGAGCTTAAACCAGCTTTAAGACAGATAAAATGAGTCACTGTACTATCGGAAAATCCTAGAAATATCTTAGGATTGTTTTTAATTACTTCCAAATCAATGTACTTTAACATTCGTACACTGTCGTCTCCGCCAATATTTGAAATAATAGCCTTTACAGAAGGATCCGAGAATGCTTCCATAAGATCATTTGCCCTTGCTTCCGGGTTGTTGTAGATCCATTCTGCCGATTGTAAGGCATGTTTTGTTTCAGTAACTTCCAGATTGAAAATTTGATTTAAACGTTCCTTTCCCTTCAAATATCGATGAGGTAAATCACCGGCAGCACCCCAGGACAGGGATATTGTTGCTATTTTATCACCACTGACTAATCTTTTTGGAGTAATTAATTTCATAAATATTAAGTAATATAAAAATGGAAAACTTTGATCTGAGATGACTTAACTGCTGAAAAGGTAAATCAATAATTGGCTCTTTCTGCCTATTTCTTTCAAAATTAGGACTTATTTGTAGTAAAAACAAAAAAAGAATTCTAAAAAAGGTCAGTAAACGAAAAATATTTTTATTCATTCTGATCCTTGTGAGCATTGATGCCAAAAGGGATTTTGTCCTCTAAAGATAGGTTTTGGCAGAAGTTTAAAATTTTAAGTGAAAAAAATAATATTCGTAAATTATTTATAAACAGATGTTTAATTATTTTGAAGAAAATTTTACGATAAAAAGCGTAAAAAAATTTGGAATTTAAGAGGGTTTTCCTATCTTTGCAGTCCCTTAAACAAAGGGATTTACTTAAAAAAGTAAGTGGCCGACTCGGTAGCTCAGCTGGTAGAGCAATACACTTTTAATGTATGGGTCCTGGGTTCGAATCCCAGCCGGGTCACAAGTAAAAAAACTATATTTCAGTAGTTATTTTTATCTCTCTTGAAAAAGAGATTTACTTTGAAAAATAAGTGACCGACTCGGTAGCTCAGCTGGTAGAGCAATACACTTTTAATGTATGGGTCCTGGGTTCGAATCCCAGCCGGGTCACAAATAAAAAACTGCATTTCAGTAGTTATTTTATCTCTCTTGAAAAAGAGATTTACTTTGGAAAATAAGTGACCGACTCGGTAGCTCAGCTGGTAGAGCAATACACTTTTAATGTATGGGTCCTGGGTTCGAATCCCAGCCGGGTCACAAATAAAAGAACGACTATTTCAGTCGTTCTTTTTGTTTTATTCAATATACTTCATTGTAATAGAGTTATCAGGATTTATCTTATTTATTACTTCCTCAAAACCTATTTTTTTGTACAAATAATAGGCTTTGCTGTTTTGAGGCGTTACTTCCAGGAAAATTTCAATACCATTAAATCTTTTATTCGCTTCATTAATGATAGAGTGAATAAGTCCTGAACCTATATTTTTCCCTTGATATTCTTTTTTAACATACATCTGATAAATATGACCAGTATTATTTTCATTTTTAACAAATACACAGATCCCAATAAGCTCCTCTTCTGAAAAAGCACCGAATACAAATCTTTCAAATGATTGCTGCTCTATATCGTTTTCTGTTCTGAATTTTTCAATTTTCAAAGCATCATGATAATTAGCACAAAATGATTCAGGAAATTCTGAAAGACTTTCTAAACGAATACTTCTGTAAAGTTTGCTTTCGTCAGGAAGGAGAGATCGATAGTTAATATTCATTGTTTATGATAAATTTCTTATAAACCTTTAGTAAAGGTACAAATATGCAGATTACTAAAACAATTGAACTGTAAATGTCAATTTTACTTTGAAGTCTTTACAAATTATCATAAATGAATACTCCATATTTAGTGAAATGGATGACGAAATTTTCAAAGTTGGAACAGAATTTTCAATTAACAAAATGAGAAATTACGTATATTTATGACAAGAAGAGCATTTAATAGAGATGAAATGATTGATTTTTTACTGTATTTCTTGAAATATATGTCTGTGTAGCCTGATAATATAGGAATAAGTAAAATTAAATTTGATAATTATTAAAAACAATAAAAAATATTTAAGATCGATAAAGGCAACAGTGATGTATACGTTTTGTATATATCTTTTGTTGCTTGTGGTATCTTGTAATCAAACATCTCAAAATAAAGAAAGAGATGAATTTGATATTTCCTTACTAAGTAAAAGTAATGAACTACAGCTTTCAGGGGAATATGAGGCTTTTATGAACCTCAATATGAGCTATCTGAAAAAAGCTGAAAAAATGAAGTATCAGGCGGGGAAAGGACTTTGCTATCTCAATATTGCAGGAGTAAATGTTTCATCAGGGAATTATGAAAAAGCATTGTTTTTCTTTAATAATGCAGAAAAAGAACTTAAAAATTCAGAGAATAACTATCATAAAGCAACATTTTATAATGATTACAGCCTTTATTTTAATCATTTGAAATTGTATAATAAGGCTATTGAATGTAATAATCGAGCATTTTACTATATTCATCGTACTCCGAATTCAAAGATAAAGGATAAATTAATTCCCAGAGTTTATATCAATAAAGGAATCTTTTTTGCCTTTAAAGGCTGGATGGGAACCTCATTAAAATCTTTTATTAAGGCTAATGAACTGGAAAATTCCGCGTATAGTAATTGTATGCTTGCTCAGTATTACCTGTTTACTCATCAATTACAACAAGCTGGAATATATGTTGGCAAGGCAGATGAAAAAATGCTTAGCCAAAAGACAAGTGACGTGGAATCATTGTGGGTTTATTTTACAATGGGGTATTACTATAATGAGATTAATAATAGTGCTGAAGCCGAAAAAAATCTCAAAAAAGCACTTGAAATTAATATAAAAACCAAAAGAACTTATTCAACCCATATTGCAGGTGTGTATAAATCACTGGCAGAACTTTATAAAAAAGAGAATGATGGTGGTAAAGCCTATTATTACCTTAAAAATTATATGGAGGAAGAGAATAAAATGGAAAGTGCCAGATTTGCAAGTATGAATAAAACAACAGATGATTTTATTTCAGAGATGAAAACGGAATCAGAATGGCAGAAAAGCTATTTACCCCTAATTATAGCCCTTTCTATATTTGTACTTACTGTTTCAGGTGTATATGCACAGAGACTTATAAAATTACTTCAAAAGAAGAAAACAAACCTGAAAATAGAAACTGAGAGGCTGAAAAGCACTGTTCATAATAAAATGCTGGAGGATGTTACCGAACTGGCAAAGAAAAATGATTCATCCTTTTTAATGAGGTTCAGGGAGTTGTATCCTGATTTTATTAATTCATTGCTGAAAATAAATCCTGACCTTGAAAATTCTGAACTGGCATTCTGTGCTATGCTGAAGCTTGGTTTTTCTTCTAAGGAAATTGCAGACTACACTTTTGTACAACATCGGTCTGTTCAGCAAAAGAAATATAGAATCAGGAAAAGATTAGAGATCTCAGGAGAAGAAGATATTTATGTTTTTTTTGATAATTTAGATAAATAGAATAAAGAAATATCTATGAATTTTTAATGAATTTGTAATATATTAAGTATAAATAGTTGAGTTATTAATTATAAATTACATTGATATTTAGTTTTAACGGAAAACCCCATGATACGTATTTTTCTTTTAGCTTTACTATTTCTTTTAGTCTCCTGCGGACAGGATTCTCAAGAATTTGAAAAGTCTTTCGATGTTCCTCTGATGGAAAAGAATGAGGAATTCCGAGTTTCAGGTGAATATGATTCTCTTGTAAGTCTTAATAAGAAATATTACGCAAAAGCAGATGAAATAGGATATGAAGAGGGTAAAGCGCTATGTTTTATTAATTTAGCAGTAGTGAACATCTCCCTGGAGAACTATGCAAAGTCTCATTTTTTCTTTAATGCTGCTAATAAAATCTTAGAAAATTCTAAAAATAATCTCCATAAAGCAATATTTTACAGCAATTATGCGAAATTTAACTATGAATTGAGGAAATATGATAAGTGTTTAGAATACAATAATAAAGCAATAGATTTTATTAAAAATGCTGGAGAAACTGATGCAAAACTGAAAAATAATATTCTTTTTAATATCTATCTTAAGCAGGGTGTTTTTTATAGTCAGAAAAAACAAAATGATAAAGCTCTCGAATATTTTCATAAAGCTAGAAAACTCAACAATTCAGGATATGCAGATTGTGCCATAAGCGATTACATATATATGCATAAAAATATGGATTCTGCTAAGAAGTATGTGACTATTGCCTATAATAAAGCGCTTGAAAGAGGAAAAGTAGATGGAATAGCACTTTATGCTAATACTATTATGGGTGAATATTATATTGCTGATAAACAATATGATAGAGCTGAATTGGCATTGAAGAAAGCACTGGAGATTGATAGTCATACGAAGCGTATTTATGCTTATTACACCAAATATATTTATAATGACTTGAGGACGGTATATGAAAATACTGGTGATAATGAACAAGCATATTATTATTTAAATGCTTATAATGAAGCAAATATCAAGAATAATACTGCTGCTTTAAAGACAATAAATCATGATATGGAATCTTTTATTGCGGAAACAGAAAAAGCAGCGGATAGTCATAAGAAGGATATACAATGGGTGATTCTGATATCTCTTGCTGTCTTTTTACTGTTGGTTTTATATTCATGGAGAATTATAAAGCTTTTAAGAGAGAGAAAAAATACACTTAGAACTGAATCTGAAAAGCTTAAAAGTAAGATGAATGATAAGAAGCAGGATGAGCTTATAGAGCTTGCCAGAAGTAATCACCCGGAGTTTTTGAACCTTTTTAAAGAAGCATATCCCGAATTTATCCAAAAACTTCTATATATCAATCCCGGGTTGGAAAATTCTGAACTGGCTTTTTGCGCTATGCTGAAACTCCATTTTACTTCTAAAGAGATTGCGAATTATACTCTTATTCAGCATAGAACTGTACAACAAAAGAAATACCGAATTAGGAAAAAACTCAATATCCCCACTGAAACGGATATTTACCAGTTTTTTGATGAGCTGGTTTAATTCAAAAAAAACTGCCTGATACATCATATCAGACAGTGTTTTCGAAATTTTTTTTTCGCCACCTGAATTTCTTTAGTGGTCTCATGTCAAATATGAAAATTTTTATCCAAAAGAAGAAAAAAAGCTATACTACACAAGTACTACATTTTGATTTTTTAAATGTAATTAATTGTTTTTCAATGTGTTTTATTTTTGATGGTTTTTTGAAAATTTTTCTACAACATGGTTGAATATTGATAAGATCCTTTACAATTTATTATTTAAGATCCAAAATTTTCTAATATTATTTCTACATACAACCCCTTTACTTTTTATATACAATTTTTTTGTACACTATTTTATATGCTATCATAGATACTCTTATTTATTAAAATATAATTGATTTAATGAGCTGTAAATCATTAGTTTATTTTCATGTTGTATATGTGTAGTAGGAGATTTTTTTCTTTTTAAAACTTTAAAATATAGATTTGTATAACGGTTTTGATCAGGATATGGTTTATTATTTTCGTTGTTATTGAGTATTTGATGAAAAATAGTAAACTAATTAAGATAATAAAGAAACAACACAAATGAATCTCCAAAATCAGGATCTAAAGGGGAGAAATAGATTTATTTTTTTAGAGGGAAAGTGACTGTCTCAAATTGAGGCAGTCTTTTTTATTAAGATAATCTATGTCCATTGAAAAATTCCAACATTGTGGAGAGTGCTATATCAGAATGCATCCTCTCTCCATTTTCAAGAGATTCTTTTATTGCTTTTCCAGCTCGTTTGTGCATTTTAATCTCATATTCGGAAATAGCTTCTTCTAACGTTTTGTAATGATAATCTGTTAAATGCTCACTTAATTCCAAAGCATCAAGCATTGCCATATTAGCCCCTTCACCAGCAAATGGAGGCATTACATGAGCTGCATCACCCATTAAGGTTATGTTGGGCTTTGTTTTCCAGCTTTGATCTAATGGCATAGCATAGATAGGGCGGGGAATGAAAGGAGTTGTAGCATTTTTAAAAAGTTCATGCCATATTTCATTCCAGTCCGAATATTCTGTTTTGAACCATTGAAAGATAGCTTTACTATCAGAGAAGTCTAGTCCGGAATTTATTGCCCAGTTTTCATCAGCTTTAAAACTAGCATAAAAGCCTAGATCTCCATTGCCTTTCTGCCCCATTAGTATATTTTGAGAGTTTCCGAAAGCCATTATTTTCCCCCCATTAATTAAAGTATTGATATTGGGAGCATATTCTTTTGAAACGATTCCTTCCAGCATAGTAATCCCTGAATATATTGGTTGGATCTCTGTGAGATAAGAACGTATTCTAGAACGAGCTCCATCTGCGGCAATCACAAGGTCTGCATAAGACGATGTTCCGTTTTTAAAATGAATCAGCCAACCTTCATTTTGTGATTCCATAGATATAAAATGGCTGTCCCAGACCACCGTTTCCGGTTGAAGAGATTCTAAAAGCATTTTTCTTAAAGGACCACGATCTATCTCCGGGCGGAAATGTTCTGCACCGAAATCTTCATCAGGTTTCGTTTCGTGATCACTGAACAGAATTTTAGCCTGTTTATCCATGATAAGAGTTTTATCTGCTCCGGGACGGAATGTTTTCTTGAATTCTTCTAATAACCCTGCTTTACGTAAGGCAGCCAGTCCTGAGTCTTCATGCATATCAAGAGGAGAGCCTTGAACACGTGCATGTTCATTGAAATCTCTTTCATATACTTTTACTTCTGCGTTTTTGAGCTGTAAGAGTCTTGCAAGGGTAAGCCCGGCAGGTCCTCCACCAATGATTGCTATTGATTTGTTGTTTATCAGCATTTTATTTAAATTTTACAGGACAAAATTACCTGCTTTTTAACACTGATAATAGTACAAATCGGTCGTTTTTATTTTTTGATAGTTCTTTTGGAGCTACGCCGGAAAATTTCTTTACTTCTTTGATAAAATGATTCTGGTCTGTATAATTCAGCTCAGGAAATAGTTTTCCTTGTGCAATATGTTCCAGTGAAGCTCTGAAACGTAAAATGGTACAATAAGCTTTTAGTGATAGCCCCAGTTGTTTTGTGAAATAGCGATTGATCTGTCTGCTGTTCCAGCCTGCACTTTCTGAAAGTTCTTTTACACTCATTTCGCCTTTTGAGGCATAAATAAGATCAAAAAGTTTTAATTTTCTTTCGTCTGTTTTTTCAGGGAGAAGGTCTTTTATTTTTTGTGTTGCTTTTAGACAGCATAATTCAAAGTTCTGTAAATCATCAACTTTAAAATTCCAAAAATCATATGAAAGTTCCTTGGCTTTATTTAAAACATCAGCAATAGTTGTATTTAAAATATATTCAACAGCAATAGGTTTAAAGCTGATAACAAAAGCGGACGTTTGGGGAGGAATTTGTCGTTGTTCCGGATAGGTTTCAAGCCCGACAAGGGTAACATGAAAAGGTTCGGAAGGTGAATGCATGAAAAATAAGTCAATCCGTCCATCGGGAATGATAACTACTTCCTTACATTGTTCAGAATCATTATGGAAGGTGCCAAGATTTTCCACAAAGTCTGCAATACTATGATCCGGTTCAATGAAGTGAAACTGAAAATCATCATCCATAACGAAAGAGAGTAATATTCTTTATAAATATTAAAAGTACAAAAATAGACCTAATCATTGATAGAATATTCTATAAATTAGTCAAGCTAAAAACAATATTCTAAGAACATTAATGAAAAAATCTATGTTCTTTTTGATTTTCCGTCCTTTCATCAAATAAAAGCAATTTAATATCAATCTCACTTTCAAAATTTTTGCCACGAATGAACGAATTTATTGTACATGAAGTATTAAAAACAGATCAAAAAAAATGTGAATTCGCGGCAATTAAAAAAACAATTTTATAGCAGATAAAATCCTCGTGTGTTAAGACAAAACCACCTAAAAAAAATAACTGATTTGTGTTTATTAGCATTACATTTTATGTACAAAATAAAAGCCCGGGTTGTAAAAAAACTCCCCAGGCTCTATCAAGATTAAAAATAAGTTTAAAAAGAATATCCCACAGAAACTGTTACATTTCTGGGAGCCCCTGGGAAGGCACGTGTATAATCGAATCCGCCCAGAAAATAGTATTTATCAAAAATATTATTGACGTTCACAGCCATTTTCATTTTTCCGATATGATAATAAACGGCAGCATTTACTGTGGTATAAGAGGGCCATTCTCCCCATAAGGCAGTTCCGTTACTGTCTTTCCCAATACTGTTATCCATACGTCTTGTATCTACATAATATACTCCGGCACCGAATCCTAGACCTTTTAAAGCTGAAGTGGAAAATACATATTTCAGCCACATACTTGCCATATTTTTTGGAGCTCCGGGTAATGCCTGTCCTACTTCAGAAGTGATAGAAGAGGATTTTACTTCCGTGTAATTGTATGTGTAATTTCCCATAATCTGGAACTCTTTGGTAAGCTGTCCTCGAATATCCAGTTCTACACCCTTTGATACTGCTTTTCCTGATTGTCTGTATACCGGAAAACCTGTTCTACTGATTTCACCCGTAGCAATCAGCATATTTTGGCGCTCAATCTGGAAAAGGGATAAATCCACTTGTAATTGATTCTTGAAAAATCCGGTTTTAAGACCGGTTTCAACTTGAAAACTACGTTCTGCTTTAAAAGGTTTTTCTGCTCCGTAATCCTGATAATTCTGGATAAAATTTGCGCCTACTGGAGCAAATCCCTGAGAGTAACTTGCGAAGTAATTGATCTGATCATTGATCCGATAAGTTAGCCCAATACGTGGCAGCCATGCATTCTGAGTCGCGCTAAAACGATCTTTACCGCTTACTGTTTCGGAATAATAATGTTCATGACGCAATCCGACTATCAGTTTTAATCTGTCGGCAAATGAGATTTGATCCTGTACATAAATTCCGGTTGTTTTATATGGGCTTAAAAAAGGATAATTTCCCTGTGGCAACCATACATAGTTACTCAGATCATGTGTGGTATAAGTAGGATTGTTAAGATCAAAGGTCAGAGGAACAATTTTTCCGTCTATCTTTTGTTGCCTTGCTTCACGTTGTTGATTATTACTGTCTCCTTCGTATTGAGCGTAATCTACTCCTGCTACAATATGGTTTTCTATTTTATGACCGGTAAGATCCCATTTTAGGTATACTACAGAATTATCCGTATAATCTTTTCCGTGACGGTCGAAGAAACGCATATTCATGATGGTATTCTTGGGAGCATCGGCGTAACTGTTCAGTGTTCTGTGTTCATTGACATCTTCCTGATAGATTGACTTCATATAGCTTGCATTCAAAGAAAGATTGTGCGTCAGGCGTTGGCTCAATCGAGCACTAAATGACAAGGTTTTGGTATTATAAAAATCTGATGGCTGGCTTAAGGTAAAAGAGCGGTCTAATGCATAAAAATCATTGTTCCTCAAACCCATTCCACGGTCCAGATATCCATGAAACTGATCATATACAAGATCAATATCAACCTGAGTTCCATCAAAAGGTTTGAAGGTAAATGAAGGAGCAATCATAAAGTTTTTTTGCTGATTGACGTTTCGGAAGGTATTACTGTCTTCATATCCAGCATTTAAACGATAAAGGATTTTCTTTTCTTTATCCAGAGGTCCTGTGAGATCAATATTTGTACGGATGGTCTGGAAGCTCCCGACAGAGAAGTTAATGGAACCTTTTTGCTTGTCTAAAGGCTTTTTAGTCACCATATTAATTGTTCCTCCTGGTGTAACATCTCCAAATAATGAGGCTCCTGGACCTTTTAAAACAGAAACACTTTCCAGATTGATCGTTAAGGGTGAACGATAGTAACTGTTTCCATAGCTGTAACCTGAACGTAATCCGTTGACAAGGCGTATTCCTGTTTCATAGCCACTTTTGAAACCTCTGATAATAAGGTCATCATAAGAAGATGCTGTAGTCACTCCGGCAAGATCCTGTGCGACTTCACGGGTTGTGTAAGCCTGTTTGTCTTCCATAAATTCACTACTGACAATAGAAACGGATTGTGGCAGGTCTTTAAGATTACCGGAAAACTTTCCGCCTAATTCCAGATTATTGGTTAAATAAGAATTATTTCTGCGGGCCGTGATCAGAACTTCCTGAAGGTTGGTCTGGTGTTCAGCTAAGCGAATGATAATTCCGTTTTTATCATTATAGGAAAGGGAATCCAGCGTAATATCTGAACTGGAATATCCTTTTGCATCCACTGTTAATTGTGCCGGATACTGAAAAAGAGCTTCAAACTGAAATTGCCCGTCCTTACTTGCTATGATAGAATTTCCGTGATTAATGGAAACGGTGGCATTGGAAATTATTTTACCTTCCTGATTCAGAATTTTTCCGAAAATAGGATGAGTTTCCTGTGCTGATAAGGCAAAAGGAAGTAAGAGCATTATACCGTTGATGTATAATACTTTTTTGGTTATGTGCTTCATTGTATCTTCTACGCTTTGTATTGTTTATTGTTCTGCCGGAATGATAAGTTCCATATGCAGGGTTGGATATGTGCCTTCATAGCAGGATTTCAAAAGCTTAAATTCCTGTTTTAACCAATAATCATAGGCTCCCTGAAGAAAGGGATGAGTGTGAAGGTATAGTCGTTTTATATTTTTCTGTCGAGCTGTTTTTAATAATTCCTGAAAGAGCCGGGTAGCTATTCCGGTTCTTCTGTATTCTGGGTTGACGAATAATCTTGCCACTTCCACGGTCGTTTTTTCATCAATATCAAGGTGAGGGAAACGGTAGTCAAAAGGCATCATTCCGATAACGCCAATCAATGTATCATCTGTTGTTCGAGCCTGTAAAAAAGCACCGGTAGGAGCGTGGATGTAGTTTTGTTCAAAATTTACCAGATCTTTTGGAACGATCAAAGGATCGAGTAGAGGGTATAGCTGGCGTCTGAATTCCATCACATAAGGAAGAACTTCAAAAACGTGATAGTCTTCTACCATAGAAATCGTTATTTCTTCGTTGTTTTTCATATATTTTATTTTAATTGAGGTGCAAACATGGGAGTTCCCTGATGATCTATAGCTAATAAAGGAACCTGATAAGTATCTTCGAGAAGTTGTTTCAGATCATTTTTTTCTAAAGACTGAACGGGGATCAATTCATTCTGATTCATCACAAAAAACTCATCTCCGAACTGAAAAGCAAGGTTGGGATCATGCATGACGCATAAAACTGTAGTTCCTTCATGAACCAATTGCCGGATGGCTTTCAAAACAGCAACCTGATAATGAAGATCAAGATGGTTGGTAGGTTCATCCAGCATGAGAATGTCTGGTTTCTGAACCAATACGCGACACAGCAGTACCAATTGACGTTCTCCCCCGGAAAGAGAAGTGTAAGGTTTATCTTTTAAATGAATCAAATTAAACTTCTGTAAAATAGCTTCTACTTCCTGATAATCTTTCTGTTGTGGTGAGAATTTTGAAAAAGAAGCCCGTCCGGTTAATATCACATCAAAAACCTTAAATGGAAAAGTAGTCTGATGAAACTGAGTTAAAAATCCAAGACGAACGGGAGAGGAAGAACCAATTTTGATCTTTTTACGTTCTTTATCGGCAATCCATACACTGCCTTTGTAGTTTTTTTCAAGTCCGGCAATGATTTTAAATAAAGTCGATTTACCACTTCCATTTCTTCCCAGAATAACGGATAGTTTTCCTTTTGAAAATTTTGCATTTACATTTTTCAGGACCTGCTCTTTTCCATAATCAAAAGAAAGCTGTTCAATACTAATTATTGTGTTCATGAGTTCCAGTTGATTGCATTTTTGCGCATTAAATAGATGAAAATAGGGGCTCCGATGATCATGGTAAATACACCGATCGGAATTTCAAAAGGCATTACAGTACGGGAAAAGTCATCAATCAGTAATAAAAAAGTTCCTCCAATGCTGATATTTGCCCAAACGGTAATATTGTTATTCGGTCCAAAGATCATTCTGCTGATGTGAGGTACAATCAATCCAAATAAACTGATAACCCCGACAGCGGCAACGGACGAAGCTGTAATCATTGTAGCGACTGCCATCAATACAAGTTTCAATACGGTAGGATTTACTCCGACAGCCATTGCTTCATGGTCTCCTAAAGCTAAAAGATTAAGTTTCCAGCGAAGGATAACAATTACAGATAAACCGATAAGGATTGGAAATACAGCGGTATGAACTTTCTGCCATGAAGCCGTATGAAGATTTCCCATTGTCCATTGTACAATTGCCTGTAATTTATAAGGATCGCTCAGGTATTGAAGAACCGTCAGAAACGCGGTAAATACTCCGGATACAATCATCCCCGAAAGCACCATACTTACGATAGAAGTTTTAGCTCCGGTATACGAGACAAGATAAGTGATCACTACAGCTGCAACCCCAAAAATAAAGGCTGAAACATTTACTGCCATTACAGGAAAAAGCATTGCCAATGCGGCTCCGAACGCAGAACCGGATGAGATTCCTAAAGTAAAAGGGTCAACAATCGGGTTTCTGAAAACAGACTGCAAAACACCTCCGGCAGAGGCTAGAGAAGCACCCACCAGAAAGGTAAGCACAATTCTGGGTAAACGCACCTGCCATAAAATGGTATGCAAACTTCCCTGTAGCATTGCTTCATCTTCTGAAATTCCCAATTCCAGAGCGATATGATGAAAGAGTTCCCCAAAACCAATATTCTGACTGGAACCTATAATCAATGAGATCAACACCAACAGAGCAGGTAAAATGATTAAAAGGAATATTGTATTAAAGCTTTTCATCATCAGATCAGTCCTTTTTTTCCGTAGATGATTTCAAATGCTTTTTTTACATCCTGATCCAGTTGCTCCTGAGTATATTCAGGCATACACCAGTGACGAAGCTGCTTGGCAAATAACATAAACTTCACCGTATGCGGATCATATGGAAATGATGGTGACATTACAAATACCTGTTTGTTTTTTACAGCAGGAAGTGCTTCCAGTTCTTTAAGACTGTATACATCCGATAATTTTGAATTCCATAAAATGATAAGGTCCGGGTTCCATTTGTACATAGTTTCTGCACTGATATTAGGTGCTTCTACCGGAACAGGGCATGCATTCTGAGCCCCGGAAAGAGTTATTGCCATATCAATAAGGCTTCCTTTTCCTGAGGTAGACATGATGCGTCCTTTAGACCATGCATAATAGATTTTCTTAGGAGAAGTTGCCTGTGAAGTTCTCATTTTCTTTACTTCTTCCGCTACATATCCCGTGATTTCTTCTGCACGTTTCTGTTTTCCAAGTAATTTTCCTACATTTTTTAATTCATCAAGGATTTTTTCGTCATTTAAAGAAGAAAAAGTAAATACTGGAATTCCCAGATTTTCAAGTTGATTGATATTGTCCTCATCTGTATTGAAGGTCAGGACTAAATCAGGTTTTAACCCAACAATACTTTCAGCATTACTGGATTGTCCGCCAAAAGTAGGAGTGGCAATGCTTTTATTTTTAATACGCTTATCAAGCTTGGAAAGAAAACTGTAAGTGTCTTCCATTTCATAGATCTGTTGTGGAATTCCCACAATTTTTTCACCTGCCTGAAGCATATAAACATCATCAACAAGGGCATTGTACAAAATAACCACACGCATTGCTTCATGAGGAAGGGTAATCGTTTTACCTCTGCTGTCTGTGGCTGTAACCGCTACATTAGAGGAGGCTTCTTTTGAATTTTTAGGATTACAGCTTTGTACTATTAATATGATTACAGAAAGACTTGTAATGAATAGGTTTTTAATTTTCATGTACTTTGTTTTTTGCCAGATAACGTAATGATTGATTGGATAAAAGCTGGGAATCTTTAAGATGAATACGTTCTCCGTATCTAAAAGAAAGCTGTTCATACAAACGTCCGTCATAAGGAACTGCAAAAGATTGCCCCTGAGTCAGAAAAACCGGAAGATGCTGATTTCCGATAAAGTAACAGAAGTCTGCTGCTTCGGCATCATTCTTTGCTGGAAAACATATGGTCAGACATGGTTTGAAATGGATCGAAGCTATTAATTTTCCGTTGCTGTATAATTGATCTCCCTGCTGCCATTCCTTCAAATTTCCCAGTCTTATTTCCAAAACCAGCCCGGATTTGGTTGTCCGGGTCAGTTTTTGTTTTTTGTTTTCAAACCATTCGAGTTCCAGGACATCAGTATGACGATCATTCAGATGGATCGCTGTTTTCACTTCATCAATTACGATTGGCTGTATGGTATTCATGTTAAGCTTCTTTAGCAGCGCTTTCTTTTTTTAATTTTACTTTTTCTTTCAGCCAGCTACACCATTCGTCAATTCCATCTCCGTTTAAAGTGCTGATGGTCATTACTTCAAGATTAGGGTTTACTTCAAGAGCATCTTGAGTTACGGCTTCTACAGAAAAAGGAACATACGGAAGTAAGTCTGCTTTGGAAACAAGCATCAGTTCACTCGTTAAAAACATACGCGGGTATTTCTTAGGCTTATCGTCCCCTTCAGTAGAAGCGAGAAGAGTCACACGGTAATCCTCACCCAGGTCAAAAGCAGACGGGCAAAGAAGGTTTCCTACATTTTCGATGAATAATAAATCAACACCTTCTAAATCAATATGGTCCAATGCCTGAAGAATCATCTGAGCCTCAATATGGCACATTCCACCAGTCACAATCTGTAAGGCATTAATTCCTACCTCGCGCATTCTGATCGCATCACGCTCAGTTTCAGGATCTCCTACTAGAATTGAAATATTAAGTTCTTCAGCAAGACGTTTTCCGGTTTCCTGCATCAAAGTTGTTTTTCCTGATCCAGGAGATGAGCAGACATTGATCACACAAACGTTTTTTAAACGGTCTCTGATGGCTTTGGCTACAAAATCATTAGCCTTTAATAAATGAAGAGTGGTATTATCACATTGAACGGAACCTACACGGTTTCCTAAACTTTTTGGATTAGCTGTTGACATATTAATGTTCTTTTTGTTTAAAAATTACTTTTGAAATAAAGAGTTCGTTCCCCTGAACGATATTGGCAGAAGGAGTTCCGCAATCACCACAGACAAATTTGTGGTACCTGACCTGAAAGTCTTTTTTACAATGATCACAATGGGCGATAATGTCATTGACGAGAACTTCCAGTTCCATTTCCCGATAATACGGATGATCCGTAATAAATGCATCAAACGCATTCTGGATAAGGACAGGCTGAACGTTGGAAAGTAATCCTGCCGTTACCTGAACCTGCTGAATATCTTCTACTTTGGCATTATAATGCTCTTCCAAAGTGTCAAAAATATCCTTCACTATACTTAATTCATGCATAGCTTATGTATTTTTATGGTGAGACTGACTATCCGGGATTTTCAGATAATCTTAATAAGAATTGACTGTAAAATACTTATGATATAGCGTTTACAGATTTAATTTTTTGTTGCAAATAAAGGAATGCTGATCTTTAAATTATGAAATAAAAGATATTTGGGAAGGTGATAATGATGAGCAAATTCTGAAATAGAATTCATCATCGTGATAGAATTTAATTTTGATTCCCAGAGAAAAGCATATCTTTCAAAAAGGGTAAAAGGTAAATCAAAAAAGATTTTATCAACATCTGAATCGTTTTCTGTAATAGATGCTATGAGTAAAGCATCATGCTGTTGAGGTGTTTCAGAAGCTTTTAATCCTATCTGATCTTGTGAAGAGTTTACATAAAGGCTACTTTCTTTGTGGTTTGCCCATCCCAACATTGTTGTTAAAACCAGGGTAAGCAGAAAAGTAATTGATATGTAAAGAGACTTCTTCATCGATAGGGCAAATTTACACCTTTTGCCATTTGTTATTCTTACCAAAAACCTTTTAAAAATGTTCAAAATCAGGACTGAATTGACGTGGTGGAATAAAGTTTTTTATGATTTTTTTATTTTTGTTTTAATTTTTATTTTTCTGTAAATCAATTGTTTGTGTTTTGTTTTGTTATGGGTGATTAAATCTTAATGCTTTACAATAATGTTGAAAAAAGTGTCTTTGTAATTTTAAAAGACATGTAATCTAATCGTTAAAAAATATCTATAATATAGGGATTTGGATTAAAATTCTGGAAATTTTTTCAATGAGATATTGTCGTAAAAAATGATTGATTTTGACGATTGATTTTTAGTTATCCTTGTCAAGGTTATAAACCTTGACAAGGATAATAATAGTTTGCGAAATGGGACGTAGAACAGGAAAAGTCGTGCTTGGGTTGAATCTTAGATACAATTATAATTTCGAGAAATAATCTTCTTCAAGAATAGCATATTCATAATTATCACTCCAACCACTTTTTAATGGTAGAAGTTTTCTGCGGTGAGCTTCCCTTATCATTCCTGATTTTTCCATGACTTTATAAGATGCAATATTATCAATAGCGCAACCAGCTTCAATTCTATGCAGTTTTAGCTCTTCAAAACCAAATTGAATGATTCTTTCTACTGCTTCAGTTGCATAACCTTTTCCCCATATTTCAGGACTTAGCTTGTACCATATTTCCGCATTCTTATAATGAGGTTTAATAATATCAATGCCAATAATGCCAACAAAGGTATTATCAATATTGGTTTCTATTAAAAAAGTGAATTTTTTACGGGTTTCTTCAGTTTTAGTTTCTGATTTCCAGTTGTCTATAAGTTTTTGAGTTTTGTTTTTATCATTAGAATAAGAAGTAGGATTGAATATTGTGCTTTCAGGTTTTTGTAACATTTCATGTACATTATGAAGATCACTTTCTTTGAAGGCACGTAGAATAAGTCGTTCAGATTCTAATATTAGGGTGTTCATTTATAATTTGTTTTCTCTGTCTAATCTAAGGAATAATTAATGGGATATTTTTTGTGATCTCTTTAAATTGACTTGCAGTTAATTTAAAATTAAATACAAGAACCTTCCAAAACTCTTTCCAGCTGTAAATATCATTAAGGCTGAAATGGCAATCAATACAATTCCGAAAGTAGGATTGTTTTTGGATTTTTCAATTAAAAACGGTAAAACTTCTTCCGCTTTCAATTTTTTCAATTGGTTAAAAAGTTTTCTCATATTATTCTGTTTATCAATTAGTAGAAGATGATCAGGATTTGTTACAGTGAATCGGAAGCTGTTATAAAACAAGATGCTTATTGCTGTATGTTTAAAATTTTTACATGTTTAAATAATACAATTTATCAGCTCTTTTCACGAAAATGAATAGTCTTTCTCTTATTGATGATTCGTAAAGTCTCTATATTTGAACCAGATAATACATTGTAATGTTTTATAATGTCTAATGAAAAAGAAGAAGAATATGCAAGAAGAAAAAATTGACTTTTTACACCATAATGAATCCGCCTGGAATAAACAGGCATTGGAAGAGAATGAGTGGTCTCAAGCAGTAAGTACAGAATTGATCAATGATGCAAAGGAAGGAAAATGGGAAGTTCATCTTACCCCCAAGCCTTTAAATAAAGCATGGTTAGGAGATGTAAAAGGTAAGAAGATCTTATGTCTGGCATCTGCTGGAGGGCAACAGGCTCCGGTATTGGCGGCAGTAGGTGCTTCTGTTGTAGTTTTTGATATTTCGGAAGAACAATTGAAGCAAGATGAGCGTGTGGCAGATCGTGACGGATTATCTTTGAAAACAGTTCAGGGCGATATGAGAGATTTAAGCGCTTTTGAAGATGAATCATTTGATATTGTATTCCATCCCATATCCAACCATTATGTGGAAGATGTAAATCCTGTCTGGAAAGAAGCATACCGGGTTTTGAAAAAAGGAGGGATTTTACTGGCAAGTTTTTTCAATCCTGTTGTTTTTGTTGCTGATCGTAATCCTCAGGATATAGCAGACGGAATTATTAGACCAAAATATACTTTGCCTTATGCTGATATTAAAGATTTAGATAAAGAACAGATAGCTAGAAAAATAGAAAATCAGGAAGCATTGGTTTTCGGACATACACTTTCTGATCTCATCGGAGGGCAGTTAAAAGCAGGCTTTGTTATTGAAGATTTTGAAGAGGAAATGCAGCCTCATCCTAGATTTTTAATTGATCAATATTTACCAACCTTTATCGCAACGAAAGCCGTTAAATTAAGATAATCCGTTTCCTTTATATGATAAAGAAAAAATCGAAGATTTATCGGGGAGTTCCTTGATAGACCTTCGATTTATATTTTAACCCAAATTCCCGGAATTATCCCTATTTTAGACGGCTAGAAACAGATAGCGTTGTCATTTTCAATGGATAAATCTTCAATTAATAATTATTTTCATTCTCTATTCAGTATAAAAGATGAAGTGGTGGAAAAAATTACGGAAACCTTCAATCATTTTGATTTAAAGTCAAATACAATTTTGCTGGATCAGAATACCGTAAGTACCAAGACCTATTTTTTGGAAAAAGGTTATGTTCGTTCCTATCTTTTAAATGAAGATAATGAAGAGATTACAACCAATATCTATGCAGCACCTTGTTTTGTGAATGACTTTTTATCGTTTTTCAGGCAGCAACCTACAAAAGAAATTTATCAGACCATCACAGATTGTACCTTTTGGGAAACAGGCTTAGAAAATGTACAGTATAATTTTCATAATATTCCTGAATTTAGAGAATTTAGCAGGCTTCTTTTTGTATTAAATTATTACAATATTCATGACAGGCTGATTGAAATGGCGAGTCAGAAGGCTTCTACAAGGTATTTCAATCTGATGAAAAAAGATCCGGATATTTTTCAGCACGTTCCTTTAAAAGTCATTGCATCTTATCTTGGAATAAAAGACAGTTCACTGAGTAGAATTAGACGGGATATTAATAAGTAATGTGTGGAAGTGGAAATGGAAATATGGAGGTTGGAAGCTACTGCCAGCCTAGTAATTTCCTGTAATTTTTGATTTAAACGCAGGGCACGCTAAAAATTGAACTCTTAGCGTTAAAGAAAATTATTCAGGCTCCTTTTATATTTTCTACTTTTAAATAATCATTTCTTTTCATTTGTCAAGTGATAGATTAAAATATGTCATTCATCTTTGTCAAAAATAATTTCATGAATAAAAAACATATTGTCGTTGTAGGATTAGGGGGTGTAGGAGGATATTTTGGGTTTAAAATTAATCAGGAGAATGAAGTTTCCGGAAAATATACTGTTTCTTTCGTAGCAAGAGGAGCAACCTATCATAAAGTAAAAGAAAACGGATTGGTTCTTATTTCACCAGAGCATCCAAATGATAGAACTTTTCCTAATGTTATCGTGGAAAATATAAGTGATCTTAAAAAACCTGATCTTGTTTTGATTTGCGTTAAAGAATATGATCTTGAAAATGTATGCAGACAGCTTGGGAAGGTTATTACAAAAGATACTTTATTGCTCCCGATGATGAATGGCGCAGATATTTATGACAGAATCCGAAGAATACTTCCTGATCATGTTATTTTGCCAACCTGTATTTATGTAGCTTCTCATATTAAAGAAAGAGGAACCGTAGAACATAAAGGAAAAGCTGGAAAAATGTTTGTAGGAAGAGATCCTGAACATTTCTCAAGCGATATAAAATGGATAACAGATTTGCTTCAGGAAAGTAAAATTGATTTTGATTTTAAAGATAATTCTCTGGCAGATATCTGGACGAAGTTTTTCTTTATTGCAAGCTTCGGACTGGTAACAGCAAAGCATAATTCATCCATTGGAACAGTATGTACTGATGAGCAGCAAAAAAATGAAGCAACAGAAATAATGAAGGAGATAAAACTGATCTCTGATAAAAAAGAAATTCAACTTCCTGAGGATATTATAGAAAAGACATTTGAAAAAGCTTCTACATTTCCGTTTGAAACTCCAACATCTTTACAGCTGGATATTCATTCCGGGAAAAAAGAAAATGAATTGGAGTTGTTTGCCGGAGCTATTCTAAATTATGGAAAAGAGCTTACTCTTGAAACTCCTTTTACCCAAAAGATCTATAATGAGATTAAAGGAAAATAGGTAAGAGAAATCAAAAAGATATTATAAACCACATAGGATATATTGAATTTCAGGATTCTGAAAAACTATATAATCTATGTGGTTAATTTAAATATAAAATAACTATTGTAATTGATAGTTTTAAGCTCCGTGCATGAATTTTTGCCTATCCAACAGTACTTCATCTGTTTCTCTATGGTCCGGATCATCAATACAACAGTCTACCGGACAGACTGCTTTACATTGAGGTTCTTCGTGAAAACCTTTACATTCCGTACATTTTCCGGATACAATATAATATACTTCATCCGAAACCGCCTGATTATAAACTCCGGCATCTGCTTCTGTACCATCCGGGAAAGTTATATGACCCGAAAGTTTTGTCTTATCCTGCCAACGCCAGTCGATGGCACCTTCATAAATGGCTGAGTTGGGGCATTCCGGTTCGCAGGCTCCACAATTGATACAGTCATCAGTTATTTTTATAGCCATATTTTTATTTTTAAATGTTGTAAAAAAGGGATCTCTTCAACATGGTACTGTTTTAGAAATCCCTACTAAACTTAATTAAAACAGTTCCAACAATTTATTACATCATAAACTGTGCAAACTTGTATTTTGAACCTCCTAATTTGCAGCAATTTCCACCGAAAGCCCATCCATTTGTGCTGTCAGGTAAATTTGGCATGCTAATCTGCTGGTTGATTTTGAGTTAAAGAGCTCAGACAAAAGAGCTTCTTCTATATCACCTTTTTCAGGTAATGAAGTTTCCTCGTTAAGAATGAAGCAGTGGCAGGTTGCACACATTGCCATCCCGCCGCACATTGCTTCCATGGGAAGTTCATAGGCTTTGCAAATGTCTTTTAAGGTAAGTCCCATTTCCAACGGGCAAATCAGGATATGTTTTGTACCGGACTGATCCGTTACAGTGATTGTAATTTCATCTTTCATCGTCATTAGTCAATCGTTGCTACTACTTGTTTTTCTGCCTGTTTTTTTGTTCCGTCAAAACCTTCAATACCGCTTACTGTTGTATATTTAAGAACAAACTTCTTATTAGGATTAAGACGTTGGTAAATACTTTGACAGGCAATGGCTGCTTCATGAAATCCACATAAGATCAGCTTCATTTTATAGGGATAGGTATTGATATCACCTACAGCATAAACCCCTGATATATTCGTTTGAAAATCTGTACTGTTGTCTACCTTGATCGCATTTTTTTCAAGTTCCAGTCCCCAATCCGAAAGAGGTCCAAGCTTAGGAACCAGCCCAAATAAAGGTATAAAATGGTCTGTTTCTATAGTCTGAATAACACCTTCTTTTTCAACTACAATTTCCTGTAAAGAATGTTCACCCTTAAGTCCGATAACTTCGGCGGGAGTGATCAGATTGATCTTTCCTGCATGCTTTAATTTTTTTACTTTTTCTACAGAATCTAATGCGCCTCGGAATTCATTTCTTCTGTGAATTAGCGTCAACGAAGAAGCTATTTCTGCAAGATGTATAGCCCAATCCAGTGCTGAATCACCACCACCAGCAATTACAACATGTTTTCCTGCATAATCTTCGGGACGTTTGATGAAATAATTTACTCCACGATCTTCATAGAATGCAATATTGTCAATAGGCGGTTTTTTAGGTTCAAAACTTCCGAGACCGCCGGCAATTATCACTGCTTTTGCTCTGTGTCTTGTCCCTTTATCTGTAATGACTTCAAATAGATTTTCTTCCAGTTTTAAAAGATGTACAGCCGTTTCGTTGAATGTAAAACCTGGTTCAAACTGTTTGATTTGTTCATAAAGATTGTCAACGAGTTCACCCGCCAATACACTTGGGAATCCCGGAATATCAAAAATGGGTTTCTTGGGATATAATTCTGACAATTGACCTCCCATCTGTGGCAATGCATCAATGATATGACATCGCATTTTGAGAAGACCGGCTTCAAAAACCGTAAATAACCCTGCAGGACCGGCACCAATGATCAGTATATCTGTTTCTATCATGTTATGATTGATTTATTGTAGTTTTTTCAATTTTCTTAGTGGTTGCGATGTTAACAAGCTTATCCAGTTTTCCTGAATAAAACTCTGAGATCTGTTTTGAATCATCAATATGAAACAATGACGATCTTAGAATCGGTACACTGAAGGGAAGCGTCCAGGCTCTCAGTGATTTTGCAATATCATCCATCGCATTGATTCCCTGCATTGCCTGTAAACCGTCTGCCCAGCATACCAATCCTACAGTTTTGTCTGTAAGATAAGGCTCATAAGAGTTTGCTGTAACTTCCAGCCAATCCAGGCAGTTTTTCATCACTCCCGGAATACTGCCATGATAAAGAGGAGCCAGCCAGAAATGAACATCAGCATTCTGAAACATTTGGGTCATTCGTTCCACAGCCAAAGGTGTTTTCGTTAAAGTGACATCAAACAAAGGAATTCCTGAATCTGCAAGCGTAAAAATATCAGTCTGAATCCCTGATTCTTTCAGGCGCTCTGATAAATAATTGGAAATAAGCCCGGAAGTAGATTCAGCTCTTCTTTCCAGTGATCCGTTAAATATGATTGCTTTCATATTGGTTTATTTTTTGAAAATGACTTTTGGTAAGCCTATTTCTCCATACATCAGACTTTTCACAAAAGGTTTTAGTAGGGAAGTAGCCAAAAGATAAAGTGCCGGAGCAATATCAGGTCCCGCCTTCACAACCACTTTCTGATCATGATACTGCTCCAGATCTGCACTTAAAAGTTTTTGTTTCCACAGATCCAATAGAACTGTATCGAAACTGTTTATATCAGTGTATGCAGCATATGGCTGTAGCTTTTCCATCAATATCATAAATGCCCAAGGCGGAATAATGGCATCCGTAGAACAGATGATTGCAACAGCTTTGTCTTTGTATATGGAAAAATCTGTGTTGGCAATTGATTCCTTGAATTCTTTCTCCTTAACGATCATTTCCATGAAAAGATGTTCTTTAATATCCAGTTCCACAACTTCCATTGTAGGTTTGTATTTCAGAAGATCTAAGGCTATAATTCCTGAGGCAGCTGCTTTATTAATGAAAATAGGTGTATCCATTGCTTCTATTTTGTACTAAAAAGTTGTAAGGTTATCTTATTTTTAAAAGAGTTTCTTCATATTTTTTTTCTACTGCAGCCCAATTCAATACGGACCAGAACGAATCTAAATAATCTGCTCTTTTGTTCTGATAAGCTAGATAATAAGCATGTTCCCAAACGTCTATTCCAAGAATAGGAAAACCTCTGTTTACGGAAAGTACATCCATCATCGGATTATCCTGATTAGGAGTAGAGCTTATCATAAGAGATCCATTGAACTTTACAGACAACCAAACCCATCCGGAACCAAACTGCCCAAGTCCGGCTTTCTTCATTTCGGCTTTAAAATCTTCAAGACTTCCAAAAGTTGAAATAATAGCATCATGTAGTTTTCCTTCAGGACTTAATTTAGGCTCAGGCGAAAGAATTTCCCAGAATAACGAGTGATTGTAGTGCCCGCCACCATTGTTTCTTACAGCAGGACTGTATTCACTTACCCTTTGAAGTAATGAATCAAGGTCAGGATTCGTTTCATTGGTTTGCTCCAAAGCAGCATTTAAATTGTCTACATAAGCTTGGTGATGACGCTGATGGTGGATCGTCATTGTATTTTTATCTATGAATGGTTCCAATGCATCATAAGCATAAGGTAATTGGGGTAGTGTAAATGGTTTCATTGCATTTATTTTTGATTAATGTGAGACAAAGGTAGCAATATATTTGAATAAAACAACTTTTTAGTTGTTTTATTGATTGATGAAATATTTATTTTAAAATATTGAAAATGAATGGTTTGTTGTTTTTATTTAGAGATTATAGAAAATGACTATCTTTGTTGTTGAAAAATAAAACAACCTAAATATTGTCAAATGAAGAAGCCGGCTGCAGACCGCATTCTGATGTTTTTAAAGATGAGAGGAGAAGCTACTTCCCTTCTTATTTCTGAAGAGTTATCCATCACAAAGGAGGGTGCGAGAAAGCATTTACTAAACCTTGCTGAGGATGGGCTGATTCAGCCTGTAGTAAAAAGCGAAGGGGTAGGAAGACCGTCTACTTATTATATACTTACAGAAAAGGGTCTGGCTCAGTTTCCTGATACTCATGCCGAAGTAACGGTGCAGCTTCTGAAATCTGTTAAAAATCTTTTAGGAGAAAATGCTTTGGATTTATTGATCAGTGATCGTGAAAAAAATACGCATGAGCGGTATGAGAAAACACTTTCTAAGACAAAAAATCTTGAACAGCGCTTGGAAGCTCTTGCCGAAGCACGAACTAAAGAAGGCTATATGGCTGAGTGGAAGAAAGAAGGTAAAGACTATTTTCTGATTGAAAACCATTGCCCAATCTGCGCTGCTGCGACTGAATGTCAGGGATTCTGCCGTGCTGAACTTTCAAATTTTCAGTCATTAATTGGGAAAGAATATACAGTGGAAAGGATAGATCATATTATTTCTGGTGGACAACGTTGTGTGTATAAGATCAGTCAGTAATTTATTATTAAAAGCATGGTTGTAAAAGCTGTAATATTCGATATGGATGGAGTTCTTGTAGACTCCGAAGGTTTTTGGGCAAAGGCAGAGCTGGATGTTTTCTCATCCTATGGTGCTCAGGTAACAGATGATCTGGCTACTCAAACCAAATACATGACAACGAAAGAAGTGACAGAATTCTGGCATGGAAGATTTCCGTGGGAAAACCTTGATGTACCTACCGTAGAGCAGGAAGTTGTATCCAAGGTTATTGAATTGATACAAAGCGAAGATTGTACAATGTCCGGCATACAGGAATTTATCAAAGATCTTAAAAGTAAAGAATATAAAATAGGACTAGCCACCAATGCACCTTTACGAGTGGCTGATGCTGTTCTTGAAAAACTTCAGATCCGAAGCTTATTTGACTCTGTTCATTCTTCAGAATTTGAAGAGCAGGGAAAACCGCATCCAGCTGTTTATCTTACTTCAGCCAGACAACTTGGAATCTCTCCTGAGCATTGTATTGCTGTGGAAGACAGCCACTCCGGATTGAAAGCAGCAAAAGCAGCAGGCATGAAAACGGTTGTTTTTACCAATAACGATGAAAGTATACATTTTGATCTTGCGGACTATAAAATTCTGAGCTTTGAATCTGTTCAATTATCAATCCTGTAAGCTCCTGAATATTTTTGCGATAATTGTCATTTATTAGTCAATACTCATTAAAATCAGTACTTTGTGAGTACTTCCATCAGCATTATAATGGATATTAATTTTTTTGAAGATTGATATTCAGGGCTGAGTTGTTCTCTGATCTCACCTAATGCTTTACTCAGTTTATTACTTACGGTTTTATTGCTTATTCCTAAGGCTTCTGCGGTTTCTTGCACAGACATATTCTGTCGGATTCTCATCTCATAGACCTGTTGCTCTGTAGTAGGAAGGCGTGATACAACCTCGTCAATCAAAGATAATAATGCAGAAATTTCGTTTTCTTCAAGAATTTCAAAATATTCCGTATCTGAAATATCCAGCTCTGCGGGAGTTTCAAACTCGTCAATACTTAATGTAGGAGGGGCTTTTTTAAAACTGTTATAATAGTCTAAAATTCTATAATGAAGATGCCTAAGCAGGTAGCCTTTTGCACTTTCAGAATCATCTGTTTGTATTGCATCTGTGTTTTCAAGAATTTTCATCCATAGATTCTGAAGGAGTTCTTCGGAAACCTCTTTATCCTTGGTTCGTACAAAGACAAAGCGGTACAGACTATCCCAATAACGGTCGTACAGTAGCATAAATGCAGGTCGGTCACCTGATTTTATTTTCTTTAATAATGTATAGTCTGTTAGGTTCATATCGTTGCAACAAAATTACCTAAAGGAAAATTAACTTTTTGTGAACTTTAATTATGGTAAGGTTAAATATTTCTGAAAATCAAGGCTTGAATATGAAGTTAATGTTGAGTAAATGTAAAAAAAGATTAAAATGGTCAGAAATCAGAAACAAATATGAATATAATGTTAACAAACAGCTAGGGAAGTTTTTCATTTTCATAGTCTTATAGATAGAAGTATCTGTGAATACTATGAATTATTTATGAAAAAAATTAACTACAAAAATATTGAAGTCTTTGTTTTCAAACTTTGGGAACGTGAAGTTTCAGGAGAAAAAGTTTCAGAAAAAGAAACTGAACTTTTAAGCCAGTGGAATAAGAATGCAGAAAAAGATTTGGATACTGTTCATATGCAGGAATCTAGAGGAAGACTATTATCAGGATTAGAATCTTATTTTAACTCTGCTGGAAAAAGTATTCCTGTAAGAGGCTATAAAAAATATACATATCAGGTAGCTGCGGCTGTTGTTCTTTTGTTGTCTTTAGGAGGTTTTCTTATTTATAATACATTGATAAAACCGGATATCTATATTGCTGAATCCAGAGAAAAAATTATTCACCTTGAAGACGGATCGGTTGTTACCTTATTACCCGGAGCTGAGCTTACAGTCGCAAAATCATTTCCGGCTTCTACCAGAGTGGTTGATTTAAAAGGTGATGCTGTATTCTCCATTGCAAAATCAAAGATTCATCCTTTTATTGTGAATGCAGATGGTTTCAGTACTAAGGTATTGGGAACGGTGTTTAAAATTTCACAATCCGGGAAGAGCAAAGCGGTAGATCTTTATGAAGGTAAAGTTGCGGTATCTTCTGCGGGAGCTCCTGTTTCTTTCCTTAAGCCCAATCAGAAGTGGACGAATTTCGGAGTTGCTCATACTACGGCTGTTATTTCATTTGCTCCTGATAAAACTTCCGGAAAATCAAGATCAGAATTACTGTCTTTAAGCTTTAATGATGTTCCTCTACATGAAGTGATTGCTGTTTTGGAAAGCAATTATAATACGAAGATCTATTATCCTAAAGAAACTGAAAATAAAAAGATTACTGCCGATTTTACAGGAGGAACCGTTGCTGAAAATATTGAATCATTGGCTTTTATCCTTGGATTCGAAGTGCAGAAAAAAGATAATACCTACATCTTAAAAAAATAAATAATCAGATAATCTTAAATCTAAAGAGAAACACTTACGTATGAAAAGTTTGAAATGTGGTTTTACCATAGCAGCCTTATTTTTTACTGTCGCAGCAGAAGCACAGGAGCTGGTTCAGAAAGTTACATTTTCCGTTCCTTCAAGCAGACCGTTAATTGAAGTTCTGGAAGACTTTGCCGGAAAAACAGGAATGAGGCTCGCCTATTCAAAAATTGATATTAAAGAATTGAAGGTAAAAGGGATAAAATGTGAAAACTCATCTATCCATAATTGTCTTAAAGACATTACGAACGGGCTACCGGTTGTATTTCGTTTACATGGCGATCTTATCTCAATAAAATATGAGGGTGGAAATGTTTCAGTGCCGGGAAACGGACGTATTTCCGGGAAAATCGTTGATGAGGTAGGAAATCCTGTTGTTGGAGCTGAAGTTACTATTGCCGGAAAAACCGTAGTGACAGACAATAATGGAGATTTTTCAACAGATTTGCCCTCAGGAGTATACAATTTAACAATAAAAGCATCTAAATATAATACACTAAGAGTAGAAAAACTATCTATTGCGAACAAAGAGACCAATACCGTTTCATTTGCTTTGAATAGAGCTTCTGATAAAATTACAGATATCAAAGAAGTGGTAGTTACAGCAACCCGTAAAGCAGATACACAGGCAGGATTACTGGCTCAACAGAAAAAAGCAGCCCAAATGAGTGATGGTATTTCTGCGGAGCAAATTTCGAAAACTCCGGATAATGATGTGGGTGGAACTTTAAAAAGAGTAACGGGAATTACTACTATAGACAATAAATATGTTGTCGTAAGATCAATGGGAGAACGTTGGAATACAGCTGCAATGGACGGAATCAATCTTCCTAGTACCGAGGCATATAATCAGAATTTTTCTTTTGATATTATTCCTACGGCAATGGTGGAAAGTGTTGTGGTAAGCAAATCTGCAACTCCTGATATGAATGCAAGTTTTGCAGGAGGTTTTGTAGAAGTAAGAACCAAAGATATTCCCAATGAGAACTTTACAACCGTAAGCATGGGAACTTCTTATAATGATCAGTCGGCTTTTAAAGAGTTTCTGACCCGTAAGCGTGGAAAGTATGATTATTTCGGATATGATGATGGAACAAGAGATTTCCCAAAAGGACTTCAGGCTATGAACTGGACGAATCCTATGTTTTTTGAACAATCTAGTCAGTTTAAAAATGACAACTTTACAAATTACAGAACAAAAGGTGATATGGGTTCCAATTTACAGCTTGCTTTAGGAAAAACCTATGCTCTTAAAAATAATAATAAATGGGGTTTTGCCGGAGCGTTTATTATTAGAAATGAACAGAATAAGCTGGATATAGATCATACGGGAAGAGGAAACTGGCTGGATACAACAGATTTCTCTTTTGATGCCAATGGAAAAATGCCTTTTTACAATTTTAAGAATAAGGGAGCATCCTATAATTACAATTCTACGGTGGCAGGAATGTTGAATTTTGGGTTACAATTAGGAAAAAGCAGAATTTCACTTCGTAATTCATATACTCATATTTATGATAATACACTCACAAGAATTACAGGCTGGGATGAATATACAAGTGGAAGTGGTAATCGTTCTGACGCAGAAGCTTCATACAATTATTTTTATTATGGAATAATTCCTAATAATGACCCTTCAAAAATTTCATCTTTAGAAAAACCATTTACAAATAATACAAACTATCCTGTTTATCAGATGT
The DNA here is from genome assembly GCF_001684975.1 of Chryseobacterium artocarpi. Classification (GTDB taxonomy): domain Bacteria; phylum Bacteroidota; class Bacteroidia; order Flavobacteriales; family Weeksellaceae; genus Chryseobacterium; species Chryseobacterium artocarpi. The sequence goes on from NZ_MAYH01000012.1 coordinate 760,075, forward strand.
TTTTACAGAATAAGCTGGAGGGAAATCATAAGTTTGGTAATATGGAGGTCAACTGGTTTGCCGCCAGAACGGGAGTTTCATCAGATACTAAGGACTATACTCAATATAATACTTTATATAAATTCATTGGACGTGAGATTCTGAATTATCACATGGCTAATAATTCTTCAAGTGATTTTGCAAGAGGATATATCGGCAGTAAAGAAACAGATTATAATTATGGAGCTTCTTTCAAATGGAGTATGGATAGAGGAAATTTTAAGAATGATATAAAGGTAGGATATGCCGGAGCCTCAAAAAGCAATACCAATCAACAACAGAAATTTTTATTGAGAGTAGATGGAAACAGAGACGTTCCGAATCCAAAAGTTTTGGAAATGTATGGAGCTCTTTCAGATTGGTTCGACGGCTCTCATTATGCTCCTGGTGGAATAGGATGGGAAACCAGACCATTGTTTGTAGATGGTAAATATGAAGGAGAGGTAGAACAGCATGCAGCTTATGTAATGTTTGATAACCGTTGGAAAAATAAATTCAGGTTGGTGTGGGGATTACGTGCCGAGTATTTTCAATATGATCTTATTTCTCAGCAAATGGAAACTAAGGACTCTAATAATTTTACAAAAGCAGGAATTGATGATAAACCATGGCAATGGATGCCTTCTGCAAATTTTACCTACAGTCCCACCAATAAAATAAATCTGAGACTTGCTTATAACAAGGCTGTCATTCGTCCTCAGTTTAATGAGCGAACAGGATTACCTTATTTTGATCCAATCGCCAACGGACAGATTTTTAATACAAATATGGTGTCATCTGTAGTTAATAACTATGATTTTAAGTTTGAGTGGTTTCCGGGGTTAGGAGAAATATTTTCAGCAGGGTTGTATTATAAGGATATTGATAGACCTATTGAAAGAGAAGGGTATATTACTAATGAAGGAAACTTACAGCTTTATAACGGAAATTCTAAAAATGCAAAATTGAAAGGGTTTGAAGCTGAGGTTAGGAAAAATCTGGGTTTCATTGCCGCTAATTCTTTCCTGGAAAAGCTTTTTATCAATGGAAATTTCACATATAACATTACGAAAGTAGTTGCTTTTAAAGATAAAGCAAAAACAACAGACCAAGACGCTACTTATGAAGTGAACAGACCTCTTTACGGACAAACTCCTTACGCTTACAACTTAGGATTAATGTATGATGGAGAAAGATTAGGCTTTAGTTTTTTATATAACGCAAAGGGAGACCAGTATATAACGGTAGGATATTCTTATAACGGAGAGGAGATTCAGCGCCCCTATGCCGTAGCAGATGCGCAGGTTTCGTATAAGCTTTTAAGAAACAGAAATCTGGAAGTGAAACTGAGTGTGAGAAATCTCTTCAACAGGGTAAAGGAATACTATAATAACTATAACTCTTATTTAGGATATACTGATAACACCGGGGATAAAACTGCCCGTGAACTACAGACCATTGTGCCTGGGGCTACCAATAAATATGATAAAGACATTGATAAGATTTTATTCCGTGCTTACAGCGGAAGAATATTCGGGCTAAGTGTCAACTATACATTTTAATCCTTATTAAATAAAAAGAGCTCTCGATATAGAAGTGTACAGGTTTCGGAATCCTGAAAAATGAACCGGAATAATACTGATGATGCGCACAGCAGTACCGAATCAATCAAAAACCGACCACTATTAACTTTTCCCGGGAGATAGCGGAAAAACAGGGAACTCAGACAGCTTAGCTCCTCCTGAACTGTAGGATGTAAACAATAACCAAATCGCAGAAATATAGAGGCAGATATTTCTGAATATTAAAAATTTCTGGTCATAAAAATAAATAACCGGATCTATCAAAAATTATAACAATGAAAAGATTAACTCTAATTGCAGCTGCTGCATTATCACTTACAGCTTGTCAAAATGATCATTTAGCAGATTCTTCTACTCCTTTCGAAATGAAATCTACTTCAGCTGAATACATTACAGCTTCTGCACTTCCTGTAACTAAAGTAAGCGGTGATATTACTTCTAATACAACATGGAGTGGAGTAATAGAAATTGATGGTACAGTAGCCGTAAAAAACGGAGCAACACTTACCATTCAGCCAGGAACTTTCATCAAAGCAAAACCTAATGCAATAGGAGAAGGTTCAGGTATCCTTGTTATTACCAAAACAGGTAAAATAAATGCTACAGGAACAGAATCTCAACCAATTGTTTTTACAAGCTACAGATTATTGGACGGAGATGATACTACTACGGCTGTACCTGGAGACTTTGGAGGAATTATCCTTTTAGGGGATGCTCCTACCAATGTACCTTTTACTACAACTGTAGAAGGTCTACCAGCTAATAATCCTGATTTCTATTTTGGTGGAACAACTTCCGGACATAATGCAGGTACAATAAAATACGTTCGTATTGAATTTGCAGGGTATGATTTCGTAGGGGCTAACTCTGGAAACGAAGTTAATGCTTTAACATTGGCTGGTGTTGGAAACGGTACTACTTTAGACCATATTCAGGTTTCTTACGGACAGGATGATTCTTTTGAATTCTTCGGTGGAACTGTAAATGCTTCTAACCTTGTTTCTTTTGCAGCTGAAGATGATAATTTCGATTTTGATAACGGATATACAGGAACTATTACTTGTGCGTTGTCTTTAGCAGATTACAAATCATCACACACTGTAAGCGGAGGATCTCCTGATTCTAACGGTATTGAATTGGATAACAACGCAACAGGTACTGCAACTTCATTGATTACAAACCCTACGATCAACAACCTTACTATTATCGGGGCAAAAAATGGAGTAACAGGACAAGGGCTTGCTTATGAAAACGGTATCCACATCAGAAGACACGGGAAATTAACATTAAATAACGCCGTAGTTACAGGATATCCGGTAGGAATCAAAGTAGAAAATACAGGTTCTGAGCTTTCTGCAGCATCTAACTTAAGTTCAATCCAGGTACACGGATTCGGAACTTCTGTTACAGGAGCAGGAACTGCGGGAATTCCAGCAGCAAACCTATTAACAGGTACTTCTGCAGCTCTTTGGGGAATGAACCAGCCATTCTTTAACGAAGGATTAACATGGAGCGTAAGTCCAAGAAATTGTGGAAATTTCCAGGGAATCTGGACAAAATATGATTTCTCAATTCAGGAATAATTCTTATAAACAGGGAAAGCACTGTGTCTTTCCCTGCTTTTTTCTTTTAAAAAATCTTAATAACAAATATTATGAAAAAACTATTTTTATTATCTATCATATGGGTGTCTCAAGCTGCATTCGCACAGGAATTTATCTGGGGAAATACTTTTGATACTGCTGATGATCTTCAGGGCTGGACCATCCATGATCTGAATAATAATGGAAACAAATGGGCTCAGGGGCAGAACATTTATCAAAATGGTACTTCTATGGCATATGGAAGCGCCGGAGTTCTCAGACATTCTACCAATTTAGTTCCTAGTGGTATTGCAGGAGGATTTGCTTCAGAAAATGACTGGATCATTTCTCCAGAAATAGACTTGTCAGCTGCCGGAGGAACGATCACATTAGTTGCTCAGCTAGGGAGACAAAAACTAAATCAGGCTATTGTCGGAAGAGACCTCTATATCTATGTAAGCACTTCTGAGAAACCAGTTCCAGCTTTGGCAGACTTTCAGGCTTTGGCAGTAGATGCTAATGGAAATGATCTTCCGAATCCTTATAAAATATCTGCAGGATCTACCAATAATCCATTCTCTTCAGATCTTACCCAGTTTGTAGAAAGTATTGTAGATCTTTCAACTTTTGCAGGAAAGAAAATTTACATAGGAATCTGGTCCAACAGAAAACCGGCAAATCTTCAGAATATAAATATTGATGAAATTGCGATTTATGCTACAGCAACACTAGGCACAAAGGATGTAAAAAAGAACAAAACACTTACAAAGATCATTGAAAATCCGGTAAAAGAAAATTTACAATTACAGCTTAATCCCGCATTCAAAGAAAATGCTACTTTAATCAATGTTTATAACGCTGTAGGACAGAAAGTAGTTGCTACCCAATATTCAAAATCAATCAGCACAGTAGCTTTATCTACAGGAAAATATATCGTGGAAGTAACGGACGGAAAAACTACAGAAACATTAAGCTTTATTAAAAAATAGACTTTCTGACTTAAAAACTGATTTAGAAATACATGAAATTTTAAATATACAATAATGGGTAGCAGTCTCAGGTGTTACCCAGAACATATCCAACTAGTTTTTTTATAATTATTATTGCCCTGTACAAAAGGCAGGGCAATTTTTTAAAGTTTTAAATGATATTAAAGATGAATAAAATCTTTGCATTCCTATTATTGACCCTATTATTTTCCTGTACAGACAATACAATAATGGAAAGGTATGATGCCATACAAAAGCCGGCTGAAGTAGTCATTAAAGGATACTCTAAGCCCGATGTACTTCAGTTGAGACTCAATGGAGAACCAATATCAATTGACGGAAAAACATCTTATACCAATAAAATAGAAACCACGCTTCAGTTTGTTGTAGATCAGGGGGAAACCAACAAATTAGCAATATATAATAACGAAACAGGGAAAGAAATAGCAAAATATATGATTAACTATGATAACATAGCTGATTACAAAAAAGTGAATTTCTTTAATCTGCCGGGAATTTTTCTGAAAACAGATGTCGTAAAACCTCAAGTCGGCTTTGGAAAGGTAGGCTTCGTATTTATTTTTCCAAATCTGGGTGAGCATTCAGGGACATCTCTTACAAGTGTGAAAGGTATTTTAAAAAGAGAAAATGGAGTAGTACTTGCCGAGTTTGATAATATTGAAAAAGACAATTTTACTCCGGTAAAAATTTATAGTGCTTTCAGTTCTACAGCACCCGTGTATCTTGAACTCTATAAACCAGGAACTACAGAGCCTTATACAGGATCTGATATAATCAAGGTTAAATTAAAACAGCATACCGGAGCTAATATGATCGTACTTCAGGAAAAATCAGAAAATGGAGGTTCAGTTGTAAAGGGAGATATTGATGTTTCAGAATATTTATAGTAAAATATGAAAAGCTTTTTGACACTTTACTGTATAGCCATTATTACTATTCTCTTTTCCTGTACGAACAGTGATGATAATCCCCCTGTTTTCCCCGAAGGAAGTACAGAAAATGTGAATGTCTGGGTTCAGGACAGTATGAGAAGATATTATTACTGGGCAGAGCAGATGCCTGCAAAACCGGATTATCATCTTCCTATAAAAGATTTTTTTAAAAGCTTGCTGGCTCCTCAGGATCGTTTTTCCTTTATTGTAAATACCGAAGATACTTCCAGCTATCCGAGATCTATCCGTAATATGTATGGTTTTGATTATACCGTTATTCAGCAGGCAAATGGAAACGTTTTGGCTGTCATTAAACTGGTTCTTAAAAATTCACCGGCATTCAATGCGGGATTAGAACGGGGAATGATTATTAGCAAGATCAACGGTAAAAATATAACGGTTGCTAATGCAGAAACTCTTACCTCTTCAATGAAAGACCTTACAGTGCTGGATCTTACCGTAGGAACCTGGAAAAATGAAGCAGTAACTGATGAAAAAGATATAAAAGTCTATTATGGCTTATCCTTTGAACAACCTCTTTTGTCCAAAGTATTTGAAAAAAATGGTAAAAAAATAGGTTATCTGTATGTCTATGATTTTCCGGATGGGATGACTTCTGTTTTCAGTCAGAAATTTGCAGAATTTAAAGCTGCTGGTGTACAGGAACTTATTTTGGACCTTCGTTATAACTATGGCGGATCTGTCTCTGCTGCTGCTGCACTTTGCTCACTGATTCCATCAGGGATTTCTGAAAGTTCTCCCTTTATTGTATTCAAAGGAAATAAAAACGGGGGACAGGTAAAACGAACATTTGCCCAACAGGTTGCCTATGATCCCAAGGCTATTGGTTTTAATGCTTTACGATCCAATGCTTTAGGATTAAATAAAGTTTATATTCTTACATCAAATAGTACTGCTTCAGCAGCAGAAATCGTAATTAATAACTTAAAATCTTATGTACAGGTTATCCAGATCGGAAGTACTACCTTAGGAAAAGATATGGCAGGATTTTCCATAGAAGATAAACGTAAACCCAGAAAAATCTCATGGCAGATTCATCCGGTAATTTATAAAGTTTTTAATGCCGATGGTGCCGGGGAATACAGCAACGGAATTTCACCACAGATTGCAGTCAATGAATATGCTGAACTCCCATTGTTTCCATTCGGGGATCCTAATGAAACATTGATCTCATCCGTTCTCAATGGAGGTTACTTAAAATCAGCAGATCATGAAAAACTGAACAGAGAAGTGAAAATTCTGTATCAGAGTGACTTGAATTTTATTCAAGGACAGAAATAATCATTCATTTAAGTTTCTTTAAAAAAATAAAACAATGCAAGGAATAGAACCAAAGGTGCACACAAGTCTGACGAGCCGTATGGAATACTTTCGCGTAGTATTACAAGAAGCTGTGGATGAAACTGATTCTCAGACTTCTGATATTTTAGTGAAAATTTCAGAACTTGATGAGCTATACAAAGATTATTTGCTCAACAAAAGAAATCTGGAAAAGAGTATTAGAAACTACCGTGAATATCATGATGATTTGCGAAAAAAACTGACCACAAGACTTAGAGAGCTTAGGAAAAAGCCAAAGAGAAATAATGGAAATACCTGATTTTAATTATGAAATTCATACTTTTATAACATCAAGTTGAAAGGTTAAAAGTATATGAATAGTAATGAAACTGAACTTTCCGGTTATTTAGATCTGTTTTGGCAGTTTTCATGGTCACAATGGATTATTTTCAGTCTGGTCATTAATATTATTTTATACTTATTTTCAATTGGATTATACCTTTTTATTGATAAAACCTGCCGAAAAAGTCCATTACAGGAGAAAGACCATCCCTTAACAAAATCTGATTTTTATATAAGTCTTCTTACAGTTGCCTGTAACAGTCTTGTTATGCTGATCGGTGTTTTTTTATGGAAAAATGGGTGGATCGAAGTAAACAATAGCCTTTCGCCAGGCGTTATTATATTGGAAGTTGTTGCACTATTATTTTTAATGGATCTTTTGATGTATTTCTTTCATTATGCAGCTCATTTACCTTTTGTATACAAATTGTTGCATGGAAAGCATCATGAACACGTAAGCACTAATTACCTCAGTCTTTTTGTATTACATCCTTTTGAAACGATCGGTTTTGGAGTAATGATGCTGATTTTATTGATGTGCTATGACTTTTCCGTGGTCTCTATTTCGATTTATTTGTTGATCAATCTTATCTGGGGAACTATCGGACATTTGAACAGAGAGTTTTTTCCGGCACAGTTTGATCGTTTCTTTATTGGAACTACAAGATTCCATAATCACCATCATAGAGATGAAACAAAGAATTTCGGGTTCTATACTTCTATCTGGGATAGACTGTTTGGAACTTATAAATAGGAGGGAAGCTAGCTCTGGAAGTCTTTAATGTATAATTACTCCTTTTATATTTTTAAATATAATGGTAATTTATCTTTAATGCTAACGAGATCACAAAGGCATTAACAAAAAAATTCACAATAAGAACGCAAATGCATTTCACTCAGCAAGATAAACTCCTTCTCATTTGCTGAACGAAGTGCCGTAGCGATCGGAAAAAAACATTTTATTCTTTTTCTTTCCGAACTTCGCGTTTAAGAAAAGCATAAGTGTTTTTATGAAATTTTTCTATTCAGCTCTTTTGCTTCATCCCAACATGCTACACAAAGTATTTTATAATCACAACTGGTAAACCATTCCTCCTCATCTTTCTCCGTTTCAATCTGCTGCTCTGCATCATGACACAGATCACAAAACGCATCAGGTCGTCCGAGATCTCCCGGATCAAATTCATGAAAGCCCACAGGCATCCGATCCAATAAACTATGGGCAAGATGAGTACACAGAAGACCTATTTCCTGTTTTCCGTGTAAAGAACATTCAGTATATTTTTTTGGCATTTTTAAATGAAAATTTAAGTGTATTCAAAGCAGATTACCGCCTTTTTAATTGAATCATCATGGAATAAAAAAATCTGATCAGCCGCATTTTGCTGAAAATCATACCCTTCAATACAAGCAATGTAATCCAATAACTTCTCGTTCAGATAAGGTTTGTTGATAAGATTTTCTCCACCAAAATGACTGTCTTCAAGACTATTTTTCTCAGTATTAAGTTCCTCAAATATTCCATACAATTTATTCTCAGCCCTTTCAATCATGTAATCTGAATGTTCATCATTTTCAAGGTCTTCAACGGTTAATTGACGAAGCCTTTCAAGCCTTCGAATATCATCCACGGTAAGTCCGGGTCTGTAAGAGTATTTGTCATACAGTTTACCATGTTTGTTGTAATAAGCTTTTTTGAGTTCGTACATGGCTTCATTCATATTATATTCAATGTCGAGATCAGAAAATTCTTCACCGTATTGATCTGGTGTAATTTCAGTAGAGGTTTGGAAGTAATTCCAATCTGCATCGAATTTATATTTGCCATCAATGATATCAAACCCAAGCATATCAGCTTTAGTAAACTGAGTATGAGATTCTTCACGTCCTTCTCCCACACAGCCATCATAAATTTCCTTTACAGAAACAATATGAAGCCATTCATTTTTTGACGGGTCAATAAGTTGGAGATTAAAAGAACAAATTGGGAGAAAGTATTTTTTGTGATTCTCCAGATCGTCATAGAATACATCTTCATAAGCTGGAAAAATTTTGATCAGTTCACTCATGGAATCGAAATTAATTTTTAAAATGATTTAGTGTTACAACATTTTGCTGTTCTTCAAAAATACAAATTAATTAAAGGAAAATCCAAGAGTTTATGCAAGTCTGAGGAGAAGAGAGAGTTTATTGTATGATAAAAAATAAACCATTAAGATTGTTTTAGAAAGTAAGAAAAATCAAGATAAGCACCCTTCTTACAGTGAAGCTACTCTTAACTTTCCTTAAAGCCTTATTAAATCTTAATGGTTTTTAAAAAATATTATTTTGTAGCTTTTACAGCCTCTTGAATTCTGTCTTCAATCAATCTCCAGTCATACAAATGGAAAACTCTGCCATTACTCATTGCCACAAACACACCTTTAGGGAATTTTGGTCCCAAATTAACGTTTGTCACTTCTGAACCATCGCTTTCAATTGTTGAAACCGGTATTTCTGCAATTCTGCCTTTTGCCGGATCTTCCCTTAAATAAATATTAAACGTATCATTCTGCTGATTGGAAACCAAAATATATCCCGTATTTTCAGAAGTAGGATAAATAGAAATTCCTTCCACATCAGATTTGAAATCACCTTGCCCGAAAACCAGAAGCTCTTCATTTCCTTTTGCCGGATCTGCATAATATTGGTGTACTCCAAACTGTTCATCCGAATAATAAATATATCCTTTTTCATCGTCTACAGCAATACTTTCAATCTCTTTTAAGCCACTGTATTTTCCGAATTTACGAACAACTTCTCCTGTAATGCTTCCGTTTTTTTCCGAAAGCTTATATTGCCAAAGATAGCGGTCTTTAGGTCCGGATTTTCTTCCTGCAATAACAAAAAGATCTCCTGTTTGCGGATTTTTATACATCGAAATTCCCATCGGACCACGTTCAGTTTCTCCTTCGAATACAGAAATTTCTCCAACTTCTTTCAGCTCTGGAAGTGAATAAAATTTTACCTTGTTGGTTTCACGTTCTGTAACCGCAGCAATATCTGTTTTTTTTCCGTTTAAAGAAAAACCATACTCAATATCTACATTATTAGGACGTTTAAGTCCCAAAACTTTGTGTATAATTTTACCATTGAGATCAAATGCATACAATCCACCATCAGTATCTTTGTCTGTCCCGATGATAATACTTTTGGAAGCATCTGCAGGATTAATCCATATTGCCGGATCATCGGTATCATGAACAACGGTTTCGGTAATAACGGTTGGTTTTAATTTCTGTCCTATTTGTTTCTGCCCTGTACAGCTGATCACTAAAGGAAAAACTGTAAGTGCTGTGATATAATATGTTATCTTTTTCATGTTAAAAATCGAATTTTACCCCTAAGGTAAATCTTGGTCTGTAATACTCTGCCTGTGCAGTTCTGTTTTGAATTCCCTGATAATATCTTAACGGCTGATTCGTCAGATTATTGGCTTCTGCGAAGATTCTAAGCTGTTTTGTAATTTTATAAGAAGCATTCGCATCCAGAAAGAATTGTTTATCGTAATAACGGTCGTCAAAGGATTTTCCACCCAATTCATCGATATAATGCGAGGCGTAATTCATCGAAACTCTTGCTGAAAAACGTTTGTTTTCCCAAGAAAGCGATCCGTTGAACATATGAGGAGCAGCTCCCGGGAAACCAACATCTGTTCTCTCGATACCTTCTTCATTGGTGATTCCCTTGGCTTTAGAATGTGTATAAGTATAGTTTACATAAACTCCAAGTCCCTTCCAGAAAGCTCCCGGAATGAAATCCAATTGCCTTTGCAAAGCGACTTCAAATCCATAAATATCTACATTGTCACCATTACGCTGTTGCATAAATTTCCAGTTGCTTTCACCCGCCGGAATAGGGTTGGATTGCCCTGTAAAATCATTGGCAAAGTCATTGGCGGTATAGTTTCTTCTTGAGAAAGTATAAATAAAGTCTTTTAAGTTTTTATAAAAAATACCTCCTGAAAGAATACCTACAGATTTAAAGTACTTTTCAGCCATAAAATCGAAATTATAAGCATAAGTAGCTTTCAAATTCGGGTTTCCTGCTGAAATAACCTCGTCTTCAGAAATTACATTAAGATAAGGAACCAGTGAATAGTAATTCGGACGGGCAAGAGCGGTAGTAAATGCTGCACGAAGTACCAGATCCTGAACCGGAACATACTTGAAAGATACATTCGGAAGTACGTTTGTGTAAGTATTGGTATTGTTGATTTTTCCAACAAGGTCACTTTCATTCAAAACATAATTTCCTGTATAATCGATGGTGGTAGATTCAATTCTTGCTCCCACAATCATGGAAAGTTTATCATTGAAATCCTGATCCCAACGGATATATCCCGCATAAATCTGCTCTTTTGCACTATAATTATTGGAAAGGAATTTCGATGGCTTCAGTTTTCCTTTAAATAAACCTGAATTAAATAAATCAAGACCTCCTAAATATGCAGGATCTACAAATGCTCCCGGAACATAGTTTCCTGCCTGAAAATTTTTCCCGTCGAGATTTACTGTAGGAACAGAAAGCAGGCTTCCCATATTATTTACAGGCTCAAAAGCATAAAAATCATTATCTCTTTCCTTTTCTTTTAAACGCATACGGAAACCTGTACGAAGTCTTCCTTTTTGGTCTTCAATCACAGAGAAAGGAAAACGTACATTTACTTTGGCTCCAAATTCTTTTTCCTGTGTAAAACTGTTGGCATCCGAAAGGTCACTTAGTTTATAGCTTCCTAAATTATCCGTTGCAAGAAGATTGATTATTGGTTTTCTCGGGTCGCTAAGGTCCGGAGAGAAAGTCATTTTACTGTTTTCAAACTCTATATAACGTTGATGAGGTTTATCTTCGCTGGCGATGGCATAATTCATAGACCAGTCAAGATCCACTTTAGAACCCAATAAATGTTCACCTCTTAAAGCATAATTCTGAACCTTTTGTTTTTCAAGTCGGGTATTATCGTTATCAGCATCTCCGCCTTTGTTTTGCCTTGTGATACTGCCTTTCCAGCCGGTGATTTCGGATTCATCAGTATTATAAACCGGTTTTATTTTATATCCCAGCGCAAAACGATTTTCTTTGTCATTCCTGAAGTTGTACATGGCTGAAGCATAGATTTTATTTCTGGAATTGAATTCATAATCCATATTCAAATCAAAACTATGCCTGATACGATGCTCGTTATAATGACGCACACCCATTTTACTTATATAAACGGTTTTTGCCGCATCATTAGCCTGGCTCCATACAGGTTCTATATTGTCTGAACCAAAATTATTATTGTTATAAGAAAAACTGAATACAGCACCTAATTTTTTATCTAAAAAACGGTTCCCATAGACAAACCCGGCAGTATAGTTTCCTTTTTCACGGATAGGATTATAACCTCCGGCAAGTGTTGCAGAAATTCTCTGTCCGTTAGGAGAAGCCCTTGTAATAAGGTTTACAGAACCTCCGATAGCATCTGCATCCATATCTGGAGTTAAGGTTTTATTCACTTCAATGGTTGAAATCATGTCGGAAGGAATAAGATCCATCTGAACATTCCGGTTATCACCCTCAGCAGACGGAATTCTGTCACCATTCAGAGTTACGGAATTCAAGTTGGGAGCAAGTCCTCTGATGATAAGATTTCTGGCTTCACCCTGATCGTTTTGTATGGTAATTCCCGGAACTCTTTTCAAGGCGTCTCCGATATTCGCATCTGGAAAACGTCCTATTTGGTCTGAAGAAATGACATTGGTAATATTAGAATTGTTTTTCTGCTTGTTCAAAGCTCTTGCCTGATTTTTTAAAGTAGCTCCAGACACTACAACTTCTGCAATGGATGTTTCTTTTTTATCAAAAATAATATTTTGCCTTGTATTCTTTTCAGGTTCTACGATGACGTTGTATTCGTGCGTTCCGTAGCCAAGATAATCGATTTTCATGGTGTAGTTTCCGGGAGGAACATTCAGGAAAACAAAATTTCCATGATCATCGGAAGTTGTATAAATATTTCCAGGGCTTAAGGAGATTTTGGCTCCTGGCAGGGCTATTCTGGCGTCGTCATTAATGTTTCCGGAGAGAGTACCGGTTTGTGCATAGAAAAATAGAGAGGCACAAAATAAAACAGATGTAAAAATTTTCTTCACTTTCTTTTAATTAGATTAAAATCTTAACGAAATTAAACGATTGTTTGGAAAAAGGTTTGAAGTGAAAATTAACATTGTTTTAAGATTTGTTAATACAGGAGTGAGGTCATTACCTACTTATTTAAATTTCAGAACCCAGATTTTTTGCTGTAATATTTCCTTCAATCAATAAGGTTAATTCATCACATTTTATAACTTTTTCATCTTCAATGGTAAACTCTGCCAATACTTTATGGCGAACAATACTGCCATCTTTTAAAACTGATTTTGCAATATGTTTAGTGAAAATTATATTTCCGTTTTCAGCATAGCTGAGGATTTCTATATTTTGTTTAGCTACCTTTTCTTTGAGCTTTTTTATATGTAAAATAAATTCTGCATAATTTAATGGTGTGTGATCTACCAATTGAATGTATTCTTTTGAGAAGTATTTTTCTATCAATGACTGGTCAAATACAGGATTCTCTAATACATCACGGAAAAGTTGGTGGATAAAATGTTTCATATGTTTGTTATTATAAGGACAAAATTACATTCACATTTTAGGTAGAAACGATAACATTTGTAAACAGTTTTCTGAGAAAATATTTATTGTAAAAGCCTTATAGGTTTATGTCTGTTGTAAAAAATCTCTACATGTGTACATCCAAATCAATAGGTATGAGCTTTAGCCCATTCAAATAAAAAAACAAAATCAATAGGCTTTAGCCAAAACCTAGAATTATAAGCAAATAGTAAAGCTGCATTTCAATTATTTTCCCAAATTGCATCAAGAAAACAACCAACATTAATAGTAATCAGCATATGAGCCAGTTTCCGGAAATTTTATCAGACGAAAAATGCAAAAGAAAAACATCCAGACTTTAGAAATGCTTTGTTTAGTCTTGAAAGTAAACACGTCAGTCCTGAAAATGTTGACACTCTAATTAAAATTTATACAACAACAAAGCAAATTGACTATCGGAATAAGATTTAAAAGCTTCTGTATGATCAAAAAGATCCTAAACTTCATTCATTTTTTGAACTTGCTTTTAAAAAAGAAAGGTATCTGGATATGAAAGTGTATGCATTACGTGGACTCATTCAGTTTTCAGATGAAAAGAGTATTGAGAAACTGATCAGCACGTTTAAAATTACCTTGGCGAAACGTGAGCAGACAACACCTTATAACTATCAGGAATATGAGCTGTTAAAAAGGAAAAATGCACTTCCGTTCTTGGTTGAAAAATATAATTATCCTTCAATTAAAGAGTTATTACAACAGGTTAATGAGCAATATGACAGGATGCCGGCTGCTTTTAAAGGACACTTTACAATAGATGAAGCTGGGAATTTTGTTCATTTGAGAACACCTGTTGAAAGTTCAAAAATGATCAGGGCTTTTTTTGATGAAAATAAAATATAGAGAAAGTTTCTCCCAATAAAAAACCGCATTGAAATAAATTCAATGCGGCATAATCAGTCTGTTTTTATAAAGTGCAAATCCTAGTCATTGTCTACTCGGATCCATTTACCGTTTTCTATACCTTCATAGAAATGATCGTTATGGTAAATAATAGCTCCCTGAATATGTGGTTTATTGCTTGGTAGGGTAAGAGTTTCAGGTAAAGCAGCGGTATTTCGGATCATAAATACCTCATTATTTTCTTTTACTACAATTCCCGTTCCTGAAATAAGTCTGGTTACTCCTGCATCCGTTGGTGGGTTAGATACTATGGAAGGCGTAAGCTCTGTTAAACGTCTTGCTCCTGTAGAAGCTGTACAGCCTCTCAGTACATTATCCATTAGCATCATGACACCCGGAGTAGGGCAGTCAGGGTTTACATTCACTGAGATTTCTTTATTGCTGATTTCAGCCGGACAAGATTTTCCAGTGGCAAACAGAATGTTTTTCAGACGATACACAAATGTTCCGATCTGGTCTTTTGGATGAAGAATAATAGCTTCACCATTAGCTGCGGAAGTAATGTTTTGATCAGGACCTCCATTCACACTGTAAGTGAAAATATAGGTTTGAGCAAGAGAACCTTTAAATTTTACCTGTACATCTCCTGAAGGCTGCTTTACAACACTTGTTGCTGAAGATGTACTGCTGTCTACCGGTAGTGCAACCGAAGAAATTGTAAAATTCTCTGTTATATTACATCCATCCTGACTATAAGTAACACTTACTTTGTAATCTCCTGGTTGTGTAAATGTAACTATGGGACTTGTGCTCATTACTCCTGCGTTTGGAGCATTTAGTTTTGTCCATGTATAAGTTGCATTAGGATCGGTTCCGTATAGCGTTGAAGCATCATAAGTTTTTGGGAATTCCGAAGCACATAGTACTTTGTTTCCTCCGAAACCTGCTGCCTGAACGTCTGTAGGAACTATAGCAAGATTAACGGTATTTCCCAAATCCTGACTGTTTCCAAAAGCATTTACCGGACGTGAGAAATTCATATCCCTGATAGACGCATAGAACATTGTGTAAGTAGCCGTAGGATCAAGACTGATATTATTCTGCCCAGCTGTTGATTTGATGACGGAAATCCTGTTACATGGAGTTCCTGTCATAAATAAATTCTCAGTGACTGTCTGGCTGTTTTCTATCTGATAAGATCCAGGATTAAAATACAAGGTTTTGTATTTTCCTGAAGAGCTCAATGTACTTACACTATTGGTAGTGGTGCTACCAAGGAAAGTCATTTTGTTGAAATTCCAGACCTTTGTTCCAGTGTTTACAATTCCGTCTTTCCAAACTGTAAGGTCTCCAAAATTGAAACCAGTTGGAGTATTGGTCGTAAAATATCCCATATCTGCTTTTGCTGCATCAGCATTTACAGTTAGCTGATTATTACCAGAAGAGATAAGGAAATAAGGACTGTAAAAATTATAATAAGGAAGGGATGGCATATAATAATTTGGAGTTCCCACGCTATTAGTTCTGGTTCCTGTAATGACAGATTGCCCAAGATCTACAACCGGATTATTATTGATGGATTGATTCCAGCTGAAATTCACCAACGTCATAGGATGGTTATTGGTCTTAAATCCTGCTGCATTAAGAAAATTAATATCACCCTGATATGGACTTTTCAGTTCGAAATAATCCTGAGAATTAATATTCAGGTGTATAAAGGCACCTTTTGTATCAATATATCGTGTTCTTCCTGTAGAAGTTCCGGGAAACATAACGATATTACGAGTCAATCCAAAGCTAGACATTGGAACCACTACTTTTACATCACTTTGTAAGGTAAGATTTCCATAAACACTAAGATAATAAGGATTCCCTCCATCTGTGGTAAAATCAAGAACCGGTTGATTGGGGGCATTATTGAAGGTGATATTATTAGCTTTTGAAAGATAAGTTCCTCTGATCTGTATTTTATTCAAAATGGATGTAAACCCTGAATTCTGATCAAAGAATACATTGTCAATTGCAGTTGGAATATCACACGCAGACACCGGAGTGCCGCCTGAAGTTAATGACCAGTGTTGAGGGTCTCTCCATAATCCCTGTCCTCCGATCCAGTAAAGATTTCTTGATACAGAAGGAATCACATCCTGAAAATTAATCCCGCTATTTCCTCCAAGGTCTGTACTTGATGTAGCAGTATATGTTTGTCCACCAGAAGAAGAGATGGATTTTATCTGTACTTTATCTATTACATAATTGGATGGATTGGAGCTGTAATTAGGAAGGATTAAAGTTCGCGGCTGAGCGGGTGATGAAGCTAAAGTAATACGATCTAAACAGTCACCCAGAATTTTTAATGATTGGCTTACCTGTAAATTGCCTTCTAAAGAAACATTATTATTCTTTTCAATAGTCAGATTATTGACTGACATTGATGTTTTTAGAAGAATGGAAGGATTTACCTTATCAAGTCTTGAAGCTATTGCTGAGTGGATGATAAAATTATTAATGACTCCGCCAGGAAAATTAAAAGAAATAATATAATCTGTATTAGTTGTCGTATTGGTGTATTCTATTTTTTCAAAATAATGGTTTTGATTACTGAATGCAATATCAGCCTCAGAGCCTCCACTGGATTTGAATAATTTGATCACACTGTTGGTCGTGTTTACAACGGGTTGTTTGGTATTGATGGAAAAGCTGTTGTTCACTGTAAGATCAGCGTTATCCATTATCAGTTTTGCACCGTTTAAATTAAAATTGCTGATATTCATTAGGGTACCACTAATATCCAAAATGTTACCTGCAATATCCGTTTGGGAAATGTTTGAGCTACTGCTAAGATCATACTGTGATGTTCCTCTGTTCATTTTCCATTGAGCATCACCTGAAAAGGTTAAAGAAGTTGAAGCACCATTGGGAGTTACATTTTTTAAAGTACCTGTAGGTTTATTGATATTAACAAACGTAAAGCCGCTGAAGTATCCGGCATCATAATATCCGGCATGTAGCACCATATTTCCGTTAACATTCATTTTGTAGTAATTGTTATTTCCTGCAAAATAAGATCTTGCTCCGGGAGTTAATCCACTGAATGTAATATCATTTACAGAAACATCATTAGTCATCTGTATAGCTGTAATTCCAGTGGTAGAAAATCCTGAATACTGATCAAAGAAAACATTATCATTGATGGTAGGAAGACCACAGTTTGCTGTTGTTCTAGCGCTTGAAGGGTCCAGAGACCAATGACTGAGGTCGTTCCAGCTACCATATCCTCCTTTCCAGTAAAAGTTTTTAGAAGTAGTGGCTAAGAAATTAATTCCGGAATTATTTCCATTGTCAATAGAATTTTTCGCATTGATGGGTTTAGCACCTGCTACCGGAGTGATATAGCTTACATTAATTCCAGAAATATTCATTCTGTTCAGCTCTGTAAATCCATTACCGTTAATATTGTTCCCTAAGATCAGGTTATTTCCACCCTGACCTGTTAAATTAAGAATCAAATCACAATCTGTACGATTGAATAGCCAACTGTCAGTTATAGTCAGCTTTGCTGTAACATCAGACATTGTAATATTAGAGGATGCATTAATGACTGCATTTTTTGTCTTATTGATTCCAAAAAATCTGATATCCCCACTATTCACTTGAAAAGTCTCGGTATTCAAATACTGTATAGATCCAATAGCAGTTCCTTCCTTATAGGTTTTACCAAAAAAATGATTCGTATTTCCAGAGCTATAATAACGCCCGTTGTAATTTTGGAAGTATGCAGTGGTATTAGGTGCAGTAATGGTCTGTTTTGTTAAAATATTTAAGACAGTCTGGCTTAGCAAAGCATTATCTATATTAACACTGTTACCTCCCAGCCAAAGCTCACCGGCTTTTATTTTTCTTCCATCTGCATATAGGTTACTCGTCAAAGCATTGTTATCAAAATTGAAAACACCGCCCACTTCTACATCATAAGGAGTCCCTGAATTAGATGGCATGAGATAAAAGTTATCATTACCATAAATAGTCAATTGATAGACTTTCTGACCTTCAAAACTCATATAACGATTGACTGCCGGATCTCCTGCATTATATTTAATAAAATTAACTGATGCAGGAAGAGACATCTCTTTCTGTAGATAAAGATTACCATACAAAGTGGTGTTGATATTCAAAACAGGGTTGGCTGGAGCATTATTCCAGGTCATATTTCTTATTGTAGCAACTGTTCCGCCATTATTAATAATGTTATTCCCTGAGGTAAAACCTGAATTTTCATTAAAGATTACATCATCATACATGATAGGAATACAGTTGGCAGAAGTTCCTCCTGATGTGAACGACCAATGTGCCGGATCATTCCAGTTACCACCACCGCCTATCCAGTAATATGTTTTTGCCGTGATCCCAGGGTAGGTGATATTGCCGGTATTAGTTCCTCCATCTATACCTGCTGTTATAGAAGCTCCTCCTGTAAGTCTTACAGAAGCTAAATTATAACCATTAAAAGAAGCTTTCCCGTTTCCATTAATAGATGCCGGGAGAATCAGGTTCAGTGGTAATGTAGGTTCTACAGCTGCAAATTTTGGAATGATTCCGTTACATGAATTATTGGCAATAAGGGTTTGGTTCACCTGAAAATAAGGATTGGAAGTAGTCTGTCGGAAGCTGTATTGTCCACCATTCAGAGTAAGATTATTAATATCAAACTGTGTTGTTCGAAATATATTATTTCCCTTTCCCAGAGTCACGTTTTTTACTTCAAATCGGGTTCCCTGTAGATCAGCACTTCCATCACCCAGAACCATGTCATTACCTTTAAATAAATTAGCATTAATGGTACAGGCATATAAATTAACTTTATTGAAGTTAAACTGAGTTCCGATAAAGCTACCGCCTGCAGTACCTACTCCTGCTACTTCATCCACCGTCAGAAGATTTCCTCCTGATATTTGAGAATAGCCAGAAGCAGTTAAGACTATTTTTTTGATATTCTGTGTAGTCTGTATGTTCAGAACAGGAAATGAAAGGGTGGCTTGGGTAAGATTAGCTGCTGAGTTTAATGTCATTGTGCTCGTGGAAGTCACCGTTGAAGATCTGAAATTTGAGGCTGCTGAAGAACTATGGGTGAATACCATAGTATTAATATTCTTATTATCAGTATCTAAAAAAGCATTCTCATTGATGTTAAAAAGGAAAAATCCATTACTGGCAAAGTTTTTAACAAGTTTGAAGGTTCCGTTTCCATTAAGATTAAAATAAGATTGATAACTACCGCTTATATAGGATGGATCAATCATATTATCAGGAACATCAATCAGGTTGGGAGTGGGGTTAGAACTGTCTGAGAAAAGATTCATACTCAGGCTATATATTGCAGAGGCATTAGACTTCCATTTCAGATTTCCGTATACATTAAAAACACTTGCTGACGGAAAGCTTAGTTTAGTCGTAAATGAATCGTCTATAATGAAATCTTTACAAGTAGCTGATGAAGGAATAGTTAACGTACCACCACTTGCAGGAAAGCCACTTCCTGAAGTAATATAAACATTATCATAACGTGAAGGAATAATGGTAGCAGCCTGTCCGGAAGATGAGCCTATACGCCAATGGTTCAGATCACTCCAGCTGCCGGCGCCGCCTACCCAGTAATAATTATTTTGGGCAAAAATACTCTGACTGATCAGAAAGAACAGAATGAGATATAATTTAAGTTTCATGGGGTTTGAATTACAAGATTAATAATGAATTAAGCTATAAATGCTTAATTCTCAATTGAGTTGAATAGATCAAGAAATTTCTTATAAATTATTTGGTCTTCTTCAGCTGTTGTATTTCTTTTTGCAATTCTTCTATTTTTTTACCCTGATTCTGAACAGTCTGCAATAAAAGAGGAATTAATTCATTATAATTCACCGATTTATAACCGTCATTATCAGTACTGACAATATTTGGAAGTACTTTTTCAACTTCCTGGGCAATAAGCCCATATTGAAGCTGAGTGTTTCCGCCTTTCTTTTTTCCTGTTTCATTCCAGAAGTAGGAGACAGGTCTTAATTGGTTGATGATTTCATTGGAAGATTTTATTTCCGTGATATTTTGCTTTAGCCGCTCATCAGAATTATAATCTATAGCGCTCGCTTTCACAGTTCCAGCTACATCTAATTTTGCAGTTGCAGATGGGGTAGTACCGATCCCAACACTTCCAGTTCCGGAGAAAACAAGATTTTTACCATTAAGATCTACATTTCTTGATGCCAAAGGAGTAGTGATAGAGCCATCGGCAGTATAAAGATTTGAATTTACCCCTACACTTTCCCAATTATTTCCATTCCAGAAATAATATCCGGGTTGAGTAATTTTGGCAACCTTTGAAGTGGGAGCAGCTGGAGTAGCAGTAGCATAGATCATCAAGGATTCTGTTCCAGGTTGGATGTTGGCTGTCATTGTCTGGATCTGATCTCCTGTAAGGCGTGGAATCATTAAACCTTCAGCCTGTCTCGTTCCGTCTGTTTTGGCTGTAATGTCTAGAGTAGCTTTCGGATCAGGTGTATTGATCCCGATTCTGCCTGCTTGAGCGTAGAAAAATGAACTGATAGATGTGCTTCCGATTAGGCATAGCCTGAACACTGCAGAATGAGTATTCTGCAAGAAAGTAGAGTTTTGCATAGTTTCTTTAATTGCTTTTTAAATGAATATATTTAATTTCCTTAGTGTGAAGAGGTGAGTATACTTTTTACAATGGTTTTCGATGTCTCAATTAATTCATTGGATCTGTAAAGTTGGCTGGTTAATATTGAACTTTCAAAAAGAAGATAGATATGATCTGATAAGGTCTCATCTTTGATCTCCTCCTTAAAAAAATCCCGAAGTTTGTTTTTGTGATAGCGGAGAACATCATGAATTTCTATCTGATCCGCAGGTATTTCAGATAAAATATTCAGGAAGCTGCAGCCCCGGAAATCCTCTTTCTCGTTCATGTAAATAAGAAAATCAAATGATTTTAATATTTTTTCCTCAAGGATTTGGACTCCTGATATAAATTTTTCCAGTTCAGATACCCAATATTCATATCTTCTGTTGAGAAACTCAATGCATAAATCATCTTTTGACCTGAAATGTTGATAAAAACTAGCCTTTGATACATTAGCATCTTCAATAATCTGATTGATACCGGTACGGTTATAACCCTGTCTGTGAAACAAAAGCAGGGAAGTGCTTAATATTCTTTCGCGAGGTCGTGGCATAGGTTTATGTTTTTCACAAATGTAAATAAAATATGAACAGACTGGTACGTTTGTTAAAAAAATCTTAAAAAATATTTTTTATGCTTTAATAAAATAAAAAAATGACAGTGAATTTCACTGTCATTTAACATCAAACCAAAATTATTTCATGATGATTATTTAGATTGTATTCTAAGACATCATTTATAACTCGAAAAAGAGCTTTTATGGATATGTCCAAAATGTCCATTCAGTTCCATTGAAAGTACATAATGCATCATTTATTGGATCATATACCATTAACCCCGCGGAAGGGTTAACAATATTTTTATAAGGGTCCGTCACTTGTGGTAAAACCATAAGTTTTGTTGTAGACTCCAAAACTAAAGCACCATCCACAGTGCTGCTTTTGGCTCCCATAACTGTTTTTTTTGTAGAATCGTCAGTTCCTCCTGGCTGTGCAACAGCATTTGTAATAGCAGCAGTATTACTAAGATCTAACCAAATACCGTTTTGTTTGAACTTTAGTTTTTTATCATTGGTATCAAAAATAAAAGTTCCATCCACGGCAGTACTTAAAACACCAGATG
>NZ_MAYH01000013.1 GCF_001684975.1 Chryseobacterium artocarpi
TAGCGGTGGGGCTCACCTGTTCCCATTCCGAACACAGAAGTTAAGCCCACCAGCGCCGATGGTACTGCTAACGCGGGAGAGTAGGTCGCCGCCAGTTTTTATTTTATTTTTAAAAGTCTCATACAGTAATGTATGAGACTTTTTTTTTGAACTATACCTAATCCTAATAGCTCTTACGATAATACAATAATACCCAAAAGAACATGGGAAATGAGTAATTGATAATAAGTAATTGGAAAACTGCTTGTAAAATAAATCCAATTTGATCAAATCCAAATTGAAAGATCGGTAATCGGCAATGGATAATGAGTCATATGCAACTTGAGTTCTTGGTATAAATACTGATTTTTTATCTAAGTCTTTACTTTTTATTTTGAACACCTTCCTTCAACTAAATTCAGGACTATTATCCGGTCCCTATTGAAGAATGATTATGTCAACTAGCATAGAAGCTTATATTCAAATATTTTTAAAGATCATCCTTCAATTAGAAATATAGTCTTTACTTTATTTTTCTAGATATTTTTACTCTCTCATTTTTTCCCCAGATATATACATACTTTTTGGGATGTGGATATTATTTTGATAAGCTTAAAAATATTCTCAATCTTTATGGCTACTTCCATTTTCTTTGAATAGATCCATTCTCTATAAACACTCTTCATATGCTGTACTATAAAAATCACTTTCAAAAAATATGATAATTTGTTTTATGCAAAAGCTATTATAATTTAGTAAATACACTATATTCTTTAATAGCCTTTTTTGTATATAATACGATAGGTATATCTCCTTAGCATGGATATTTTTATAATCCAGGTTATTAACACTCATTGTGGATAACTATAATTGTTTGTTAAGGTGTTAACAATAAGGTGTTTATGTTGATAGTTTTCCACTTTTCTATTTTTATTATAAATCTATTTGTTTTGTGTTGTTATAAGTTGTTATCTTTGCCCCACTGAAAACGAGAGTATATCAGTAGCGCAGAAGAGCTTTTAGCTAAGCAGAGACGATATTACTTCAAAAAGATAAGAACGAAAAAAAGCTTTGCAAATTTTATCAAATAAAAGTTGCGAGTTAGAATAAAGTTTGTATCTTTGCAATCCCAATTACGGGAGCGCAGGAGTTAGAAGATTAAGGTTTAGAAAGGGATTAAGGTTACATAAAAAACTTTAAATTTTTCTTTCAAAACATTTGGTCATTACGAAATAAAGTTTTACTTTTGCACTCGCAAATACGGAGCGACACTGACAGAAAGATTGCTTCGTTACAAAGCGGA
>NZ_MAYH01000014.1 GCF_001684975.1 Chryseobacterium artocarpi
ATTGGAGTAAGAAGCATCACTCCACCATCAGGGATCAGGGAATTATATCTTTATGATTCCGCAAACAGGCTTGAGAAAGTAGTGGATGTGGATGGAAAAGTGCTGAAGAAAATGAAGTACAACTATAAAAACTAATCACCGATGAAAAAACTCATAATTCCCATAGGATTTCTGATGTTAGGGACTGTAAAAGCACAGGTATCCAACACCGAAAACTATATTCAAACAAAAACGTATCTGGATTATAACGGAAATCAAGCTACCAAAATCTCTGAAACCGTTCAATATTTTGACGGGCTCGGCAGACCTAAGCAGGTGATTGGTGTAAAAGCTTCTCCACAAGGAAAAGATGTTGTCTCTCATATAGAATATGATCAGTTTGGAAGACAGGCAAAAGATTTTCTTCCCATTCCTCAATCAGGAACGCAGTCAGGTGGAGTTTATACCTCACCTCTGGGAAATGCTTCTTCCATCTATGGTGGAGAAAAAATCTATTCCGAAAAAGTATTAGAGAATTCTCCTTTGGACAGAATCCAGCAACAGATTCAGGTAGGAAATGACTGGACGGGAAAGCCTGTTAAATTTGATTATGATGCCAATATTCATGAAGATTATGTAAGGCAATATAAAACTACCACCACATGGATTGAAGGAAGGACAGAAACTGTGATTGAGCTCAATCAATATTTTCTACCAGCACAATTGTATAAAAACATCATAACCGATGAAGACGGCAACAAAACTATTGAGTTTAAAAACGGTCAGGGACAGGTTTTACTCATCAGAAAAGTATTGAGCGCTACCGAAAATGCAGATACCTACTATGTTTATAACGAATATGACCAACTTGCTTTTGTTATTCCTCCTTTAGCATCAGCACCCACCATCGATAATTCTACAAAAGAGAATCTGTATTATCAATACCGCTATGATGGAAGAAGAAGACTTGTAGAGAAGAAGCTTCCGGGTAAAGGCTGGGAATTTATGGTGTATGACAAAACCGATAGACTTATCATGACTCAGGATGCTAATATGCGAGAGAAAAATAAATGGCTGATTACTAAATATGAATCATTGGGAAGAGTTGCTTATACCGGAATCATTGGAGGAGGAAGCAGAATAAGTATGCAGTCTCAGGCAGGGAACCTTATCATCGTAGAGGAAAGAAATAGTTCCGGATTTACTAAAAACGGGAT
>NZ_MAYH01000015.1 GCF_001684975.1 Chryseobacterium artocarpi
GCCACACCTGTTCCTCCTTGTACCAGCCAGGGTTGTTGTTTGTAAAATTTATTCCAAAGATTTCCATCAAAGTAATAGTATCCAACAGAGTCTATGTTGGCTGTTGCACCGGAACCTGTGGAACCTGTGAGGTCGTTTACATATAATATAGTACCTGTTTGTGCAGTTGTATATACTGTAGATTTTACATTAAGGTTCGCTAAAGAAATTCTAGGTGCTATAAGCCCGTCAACAGTAGAGGTGCTGGTTTCTTTTCCTTTTACATCTAAAGTTGCGGCAGGAGTCTCGGTTCCTATACCCACCTGACCAAAAGCATTCACGGCAAAAAGGATTAATCCTAAAGTCAAAAAATTGTATTTCATAAAACGTGTAATTTATTTTGGCAATATTAAGAATACCTTGATCTTAAATAGGAGAAATAGGGGTAACTATTTGTATACAAAATTATTTCTATATGTATACATAAAAAAGTAAAAAGCCTGTGTGTAAGGGTTTTACTTTATTTTTCCCAATCTTAAATTAGGAGAGGATTGTAGCTTTTTTCTTAAAAGTTTTATCAATAACTATTTTCTAAGTTTTTAAAATGGATAGATAATTAATACCCAAGCTATATAAGCTTGAGCATTAATTAAAAAAACTCTTATTAATAAGATGCTTTCAAAAAATAACTGATGTATTATTTTCTATGGATATGTCCAAAATGTCCATTCAGTTCCATTGAAAGTACATAATGCATCATTTATTGGATCATATACCATTAACCCCGCGGAAGGGTTAACAATATTTTTATAGGGTTCCGTAACTTGTGGTAAAACCATAAGTTTTGTTGTAGACTCCAAAACTAAAGCACCATCCACAGTGCTGCTTTTGGCTCCCATAACTGTTTTTTTTGTAGAATCATCAGTTCCTCCTGGCTGTGCGACAGCATTTGTAATAGCAGCAGTATTACTAAGATCTAACCAAATACCGTTTTGTTTGAACTTTAGTTTTTTATCATTGGTATCAAAAATAAAAGTTCCATCCACGGCAGTACTTAAAACACCAGATG
>NZ_MAYH01000016.1 GCF_001684975.1 Chryseobacterium artocarpi
ACTGGATGCATCTGCAGGATATCGCGGCCGCTCGACGTAGAACTCAATCTAAACCTTCGATTTGCAACTTACCAAACACAAAGAGCCACTCTTAAAGGGTTATACGAGCTCGCTGCATTTGGAACGTAGGATCCCCCGGGCCATACTAGTACTGGATGCATCTGCAGGATATCGCGGCCGCTTAATTAACTGGCCTCATGGGCCTTCACTTCACTGCCCGCTTTCCAGTCGGGAAACCTGTCGTGCCAGCTGCATTAACATGGTCATAGCTGTTTCCTTGCGTATTGGGCGCTCTCCGCTTCCTCGCTCACTGACTCGCTGCGCTCGGTCGTTCGGGTAAAGCCTGGGGTGCCTAATGAGCAAAAGGCCAGCAAAAGGCCAGGAACCGTAAAAAGGCCGCGTTGCTGGCGTTTTTCCATAGGCTCCGCCCCCCTGACGAGCATCACAAAAATCGACGCTCAAGTCAGAGGTGGCGAAACCCGACAGGACTATAAAGATACCAGGCGTTTCCCCCTGGAAGCTCCCTCGTGCGCTCTCCTGTTCCGACCCTGCCGCTTACCGGATACCTGTCCGCCTTTCTCCCTTCGGGAAGCGTGGCGCTTTCTCATAGCTCACGCTGTAGGTATCTCAGTTCGGTGTAGGTCGTTCGCTCCAAGCTGGGCTGTGTGCACGAACCCCCCGTTCAGCCCGACCGCTGCGCCTTATCCGGTAACTATCGTCTTGAGTCCAACCCGGTAAGACACGACTTATCGCCACTGGCAGCAGCCACTGGTAACAGGATTAGCAGAGCGAGGTATGTAGGCGGTGCTACAGAGTTCTTGAAGTGGTGGCCTAACTACGGCTACCCTAGCAGAA
>NZ_MAYH01000017.1 GCF_001684975.1 Chryseobacterium artocarpi
ACTAGTATGGCCCGGGGGATCCTTAAGTCGTGTCCTTCTCCTACGATCTTGTGAACGATGGATATTTTCTTTCTAAACTTTAAACAAACAGTGGAGAGATGTTGTTGTGTGTGGAACGACGCTTAGCCTACCGAGGAAGATCCAGACTACAATAGAATATGTGGCCAAAACTCTCCGCAACTTCAGCAGCAAAAAGGATATTATTGACATAACCTCCTCACAAAAAGTACACAAATGGCTAAATAACAGAGCCCCTCTTTTTACTAGGGAAATGGTGGATGTGGACTTTAGAATTTAAGATAATAAAGCTCTTGATCCCAATGTTATTTCCATGTGAGGGACATTAAATTGAGTAACCTTTGCCACATACCCTCTCCCAGAGTCCATTCTCTAAAACTTGAAGCTCCGCCCCTTTTTACGCACATTAGGCTTCCAATTACGGTCAATGGTCTTGAAGATTGGGAGCTTTTGAAGAGTAATAAGAACCATCACAAAAAGGAACCCAGAAGCCGGGAGTGTCTACCAAAAAAATTCAAGGGTTAAAAAAAAGTGACATTTTCTCCTGTTTTTTACACATGATTTTGAATGCTGATGGGTCCACGTCCAGCTCTAAAGGTAGGTTCATGGTTCTCCAAAGTTGCTTTCTTGTCAGAATTGAGCCACATCAGGTAGGTGGGGAAGTAGATCAGTGAGGATGCTTCACATGTGTGGGCACTGGGAACAGAATGCTTCAATAACACGAGCTGACGAGGGCCCGCTATGAAAAAAAAGATTCTCTGTGCCCCCTGGCGCCTCCGCACTTAAAGAATTGATGACCGTGCGGCCGCGATATCCTGCAGATGCATCCAGT
>NZ_MAYH01000018.1 GCF_001684975.1 Chryseobacterium artocarpi
CAGGTTCCACAGGTTCCGGTGCAACAGCCAACATAGACTCTGTTGGATACTATTACTTTGATGGAAATCTTTGGAATAAATTTTACAAACAACAACCCTGGCTGGTACAAGGAGGAACAGGTGTGGCTACAGCAAATACACAAAATATTTATCAAACAGGGAATGTTGCTATCGGTTCAGGATCAACTGCCCCTACTTCAACAGCAAAATTATACGTAGCTGGTGATGTGGAATCTACAGGCAAATTCATCTCAAATTCATCTGTGTACGCTGATTATGTTTTTGAAAAGTATTTTACAGGATTTTCTGAGTTAAAGAATGATTACAAGTTCAAACCGTTAAACGAAGTAAAAGACTTTGTTAAAAAAAATCATCACTTACCTGGGGTAACACCCGTTGGTGATATCAAAAAAGATACTAATGGCTACAAGGTGGATCTTTCAGCTTTAACGATGCAGCAATTAGAAAAATTAGAAGAATTGTACCTGCATGTCATTGAACAGCAAGAACAAATTAATACTAAAAACCAAGAAATTGAAGCTTTACAGCAAAACCAGACTCGTTTAGAAAAGCGTTTATTGAAACTAGAGCAGCATGTCACTAAATAAACCCTTTAAACACATTTATCATAATGAAACAATTTAAGTTTATAAAAGCTTTAGGGGTTATATTGCTATCTTTATTAGGATATA
>NZ_MAYH01000019.1 GCF_001684975.1 Chryseobacterium artocarpi
ACTGATGTAGTATGAGTTGAGCTTCACAAATTCACCAGGTAAGCCCAAATTTATTTTCGTCTTGGACAGGTCCACCTCACATGGGTCTGTCTAATATATTAAAAGAGGGATTTTCTTTGCTGTATTGCAGCCCAGTATATCTGTTACTTACAGTAGTAGTCCATTATTGCTGGCCTAGGGGCTTTTGCTCCTACACGAACACCACTCTGTAAAATTTGAGGTCGTCCTTAGAGTCAAACCATTCATGGAGCGCTCTGTGCATCTACCAACTATCGCTAAGCATTCACTTGGTTGGTTTAAGTGGAGGCAACTCCATTATCTTCTAGCATACCCTTCCCAGGCTACATGTAGAAAGAGATCTGTTGGGCCCCACTATTTTTTCACCCAGGGAAGCCTACTTTAGTTATAGCTTGCCAGAGATTTTCTGTGTCATGTAGAAGTCATCCACTTTTAACACCAGGAGGTGGATGTGGGGCCAGGAAATATGTCAATAACGATACGGGACTTCTAACAGTGACTCGCGGCCGCGATATCCTGCAGATGCATCCAGT
>NZ_MAYH01000020.1 GCF_001684975.1 Chryseobacterium artocarpi
ACTGGATGCATCTGCAGGATATCGCGGCCGCTCTAAACGTGGTAAATTGTTAACTCCGAGCTAGACTTCAGGTGGCCGTATTTATCAGATTTCCTCGTTGTGTCCTCAGAAAAAAATGCCAATACCACTTTCAGCTGTGAATATCCACCATGAAGGGCAAGACATGCTCATAATTAACTGTCAGGCAGGCCAGGCCTTCAGCTACAACGACCTTGAATTGGTTTATTCTGCTTGTCCTCTATAAGTTTGCCAGAGGGAATCACACATGAGCCAAACCTATTGAAGAAAGCATTAGGACAGTGCCAGTCTTAATCACAGTGGGGGGTATGTTATTCCCAATGAAGTCGTCCAGAAACGGACTAGGTAGTTAGCTTTTTCTAGTGCCCAACACATTAGAGGTGTGGTTTTTTTTCTCTAAAATAAGGGTGGCCATAGGCTCTTTTAACCAGAATCGGTGTAGTCAGCTGAAATTGACTTGCACGCCTGGGTCCTGTGTGTCTACTAACTTTCTCGCGAACGATAGCTAACGGATCCCCCGGGCCATACTAGT
>NZ_MAYH01000021.1 GCF_001684975.1 Chryseobacterium artocarpi
ACTCTTCCTTTTTCAATATTATTGAAGCATTTATCAGGGTTATTGTCTCATGAGCGGATACATATTTGAATGTATTTAGAAAAATAAACAAATAGGGGTTCCGCGCACATTTCCCCGAAAAGTGCCACCTAAATTGTAAGCGTTAATATTTTGTTAAAATTCGCGTTAAATTTTTGTTAAATCAGCTCATTTTTTAACCAATAGGCCGAAATCGGCAAAATCCCTTATAAATCAAAAGAATAGACCGAGATAGGGTTGAGTGGCCGCTACAGGGCGCTCCCATTCGCCATTCAGGCTGCGCAACTGTTGGGAAGGGCGTTTCGGTGCGGGCCTCTTCGCTATTACGCCAGCTGGCGAAAGGGGGATGTGCTGCAAGGCGATTAAGTTGGGTAACGCCAGGGTTTTCCCAGTCACGACGTTGTAAAACGACGGCCAGTGAGCGCGACGTAATACGACTCACTATAGGGCGAATTGAGTGAAGGCCGTCAAGGCCTAGGCGCGCCGGATCCCCCGGGCCATACTAGT
>NZ_MAYH01000022.1 GCF_001684975.1 Chryseobacterium artocarpi
CTCAACTTCCAATCCTCAGGATATGAGCCTGGATGTATTCAGGATGATGGCAAAACACGACAATATCTGTAAATACGTACACCTCCCGGTACAGAGCGGAAGCAATAATATGCTGGTAGCCATGAACAGGCAGCATACCCGTGAAGAATACCTTGATTTAATTAAAAAGGCGAAGGAAATTGTTCCTGATGTTGCCTTTTCACAGGATATGATCGTTGGATTCTGTAATGAATCTGAAGAAGATCATCAGGATACATTAAGTTTAATGAAAGAAGTGGAGTATGACTACGGATACATGTTCGCTTATTCAGAAAGACCGGGAACGCCTGCGCACAAAAAAATGGAAGATAACATTCCTGCCGACGTAAAACAAAGACGCTTGGCAGAAGTTATTGCATTACAGGGAGAACTTTCCAGAAAAAGAATGAAATCTTATGTGGGAAGAACCCATCAGATTTTGATCGAAGGCACCTCTAAAAAGAACGAAAACCAATGGAAAGGA
>NZ_MAYH01000023.1 GCF_001684975.1 Chryseobacterium artocarpi
TCAATAATGACACTACTATAAACTATGACATTGGTGAAAATAAAATTTCAAAAAGAGAGGATGTTGAAATACCTCCAGCTGCATAGTTAAAATTGCCCAACTGTCAGATCAGATTCAAACTATTACAATTAACGTTTAGTGGTTGATTTATATTTTGATTTCTTAGGATCTTGTTTTATAATCTGTTTTTGTGGGATATTATTAATAGTTTGCAATGTACTTTTATTGCGTGATGAAACTCTCTCTTTAAATTCCTGTTTAATATCATTGGGAGCTTTCCAAAGATAATCTTTTGTAACATCTTGATATATTTTATCCCAATCTTGATTCTTTAAATTACTAGGCAAGGAGTCTAAATATTTAGATATCTCATAAGCCGATTTGTATTTTGGAGACATCTTTTCTAAATCTTCAAACTTATTTTTTGCAATCTGAATATCTTTATTAAGCAAAGCTATATATGCATCTCTTTCGATTTGATCTAAAAGTGGTATTTGTTGCAACTCCTCACTAAGTGTTTTAATTTGTGCACTATCAATTGTTGTAGGATAAAGTAATTTTAAAATTAATGAGTATTGTTCAGTGTCATTATGATGTTGTACAGTATTCAATGTTCTTCTATTTTCTAAATATTCTTTGTACTGTTTTTCAATAAATTCTTTTTCTTGTCCATAATAAGCATAAAGCATACTGTCAGATTTTTTTGAACTTCTAATCATTTTCCTTTCAACTTTTTTTAATTTTTTTTCAAATGATTGTATAAAATCTAAAGAATTATCGTCCGTAATAACATCTGTAACGCGATATTCATCCATTACAGGAATTAATTGAGGCTTGAATAGAATTGTGGAATCATGTTTAATTAAATTCCCGTTCAGATTAGTATTTCGATTGATATTATCAGGGGTATCTCCTTTGAAAGTTCTTATGAAATCAATAATTTTTTGATAATCGGCATATGTATCAACATTGAAACTGGTATTATTAGGGATATTAAATTTAGCTCCTAGTCCAGTTATTCCTATTGTTTTAATAGAAATATTTACATGTTTGTTATTTATTTGGGCATCAGCTGCAATTGCTGGTAAGCTGCTTATATTAATATTTGATTTACTCGAAAAATTATAAAAAGTAATTTCAGCTCTTATGCCAATCGCATGTCTAATTTTAGGTAACCCTGGGCAATTATTATCAGTATACTGTAAGTAATCAATAATAATATATTTAGCTTTTGCCCCGAGTGTACTATTGATGCCAAACGCTTTAATAGCAGCTGTATTATCTTGATCAAAGACATAATGTCTGAACTGGAAGCCTGATGTAAGATCTTTTACCATCAAAGGAAACTGAAAAAAACATTTTTCAACTCCTACCTGTCTCAATTTTCTTATTTGCTCATCTCTTATGTTGTCTTTTCCATCAACATCGAATAATTTCATGGTAGGGACACCATTTTTTATACAGAATTCTCTTTTTAATATTTCTTTATTTATAGAATCCTTATATGATTTTACACTTATACTGTCCATCTTATTTTTTAATAACAAAGACAGTAAAGGTTTTTCTTTAGGTAAAACTTGATCAATCGTTCCAAATCTCGAAATAACATGATTTAAAATTTTGTAATTTAAAATTGCTTTGTCATAATAGTTCTGATCAGCGGTAATGGCATTAATATATATATTAGGACTCTTTTCACTTTTTTCTTGTGCTATAATAGTGGTTGCTCCTAACACAATCATCATTAAGAATAAAATTGTTTTCATGGTTTATATTTTTTAGTTAAAAGATTTCGTCTTCATCATATTCTTGATAATTAATTCTCAGGTGGATTATTTTAATACTTTGAAGATGTTTGAGTTTAAATTTTAATTTGGTTTTTCCCATTTTGCTAACTTTAGTTTGTTTTAAATTATAGTAAAAACACGTTTTTTTAGAATGTCCAAAACGTTATATAATGTTTTATGTATACTGGAAATATGATTAAAATCAAATGGTGTTATTATTAAGAATATTATGGATTCTTAATTACTGTCTGCTTTGAAAGTAAACGAAACTTTTTTATCATGTGTTTGGAATTTGTGGCTATTATAGTTCCTAAATTTAGGGATTTTTGAATAAATTAGAATACCACAAAAGGGGTATTTTTTACTTAATTGATTAAGGTTTTTCAGAGTAAATGTGAAAAATAGTACTTCAAAGTTTTTTAGTTTATAATAGTAATAATATGAAGTACTTTTTATTTTTTTTAGATTAACATTTTGATGTTTTCAAAAAACGATACTAAGTTAATTATCACTGCTAAGGAAGTCTTCTCTTTGACTATATTATTTATAAGATATCGTTATGAAACTATTAGAATACATAAAAGAGTAAAAAGTTTGAGATAAGACCTTTGAGATTTTGTATTTTGGAAGATTGCTAGTTCTGCTTTAAAATAGTTTCTCTAGGTTTACATTTAATTGATATACAAATTTGACAATGTGCTTGTATAAATTTTTTTGAATAGATTTAATGAAAATTATTTACATAGAATAATTTTTATAATTAAAAACTAATATATCATTTTATGAGTTTCAAGTTACTAGCAATACGTCCTTTAATTGAATGTGAATCAATTTTTCTTAAAAATCTAAGAAAAAACTGTATTTACAGATTTTACAACGAATATGATTATGAATTTTTGGATAATGATAATGAAAAGGTTTCTGCAATTGATGTACAAAACAGATTTTTAGAAAGTGAAAATCAAAAAGAATTAGAGTATTATGAAATAACAACAATACAATATATTCAAAAAGTACCAGATTTTTTTTATGGAAAAAATGTAAGCGTATCTGCAATTGTCGGAAAAAATGGAAGTGGAAAAAGCACTTTGCTTGAACTTTTGTATTCATTCATTTTCAATATCAGTAAAAAAAGCAAAATATTGAAGTTTAAGTATGGTGAAGTGAACTATAATAAAATAGATTTGGAAATTTATTATTTATATAATAATGAATATTATAAAATTGTACATAAGAATACAGCTTCAGAGGTTAAAACTACTGTTTTTAAAGCCATTGATAATGATAATTTTATCAAAGTAAAAAATGTAACTGAAATTTTATTTAAGTTTTATTCATTAGTGATTAATTATAGTATTTACAGTCTGAATAGTAAAGTTTCAGGAAACTGGGTTAAAACACTATTTCATAAAAATGACGGTTATCAAACTCCAATAGTAATCAATCCTTTCAGAAATGAAGGTAATGTAGATGTAAATAATGAATATAATTTAGCTCAAGCAAGGTTAATACTCAATCATTTTGTTATTGAAAATGACACTTTGGTTGACGGTATAGAGCTATACAAAGTAAATTATTTTCTGAATATTACCAAAGCTCAATATATAGCTAATGATCAATCTGAAGGAGGAAAAGAAAAGTTAATCATAGATGATATCATCACATTTGTTGATATAAATAAATTTGCAGGGCCAAATAAAATCTCAGATCTCATAGACATTATTTTTAGTAAAAAAAATAGTGCAGCAATTAAGTCATTAAAGCTGTTTATTAGAGGAAGAGTTGAAGACAGGAATTTTTTATTAAATGACTTATTTATAAACCATCAAGAAAAAATTAGCTATCTATGCTTATTGTACATTTTTAAAAAGCTGAAAAGAATTTCATACAATTATGATGAATATAAAAAATATCACTTTTTATTTTGGGGGGATAATGACATTTTTAAAATTGATATTGAAAAATTTAAAAAAAATTTAAGAAAAAAGACTGGAGTTGAAAGTCTAGATGAATCTCTTCCTATTAGAATATTTGATTTTCAAATTCTGGAGTCCTTTAAATCTTATATCCAAAAACATCCTATATTAAATTTAATTGATATTAATTTTGAAGAAAAGATCCTTGAAATTATAAATTTATCTTCTAAACAAAATCATTCAAATATCAATAATGTTGTTGATTTTGTATTTGATAAGCTTAGCGATATCGTTGATAATAATAGAATAATTGTTTTGTCAAACTATATTGCTGATTTAAGTAGAGACAATACACACATTACATTTAAGTTCAAGCAAGCTATCAACTATTTTATTAGTAATATTTTTGGTTTGATAAATATTAAATCTACATTCGATGAAAATAATCAAATAAATAAAGACTTATACAATGTTGAGATTGGAAAAAAGTTTTTAAATAAAGATATTTATAATATTCCCATTTCTTTTTTTGAGCCAGAAATATTAATGAAAAAAAATGGAAAAGAATATCCATTTAATAGGCTTAGTTCAGGAGAACAGCAGATGATTCATTCAATACTTAATATTACTTATCATCTTTATAATATCAAATCAATAGAAGAAAAAGGTAGAAAAAAAGTATATAAGTATATTAATATCATTTTTGATGAAGTTGAGTTATATTTTCATCCTGAATTCCAAAAAAATTTTATTAGTAATCTTATTCAAAATTTAACTATTTCAGAATTTAAAGATTTTTCTTTTAATATTATTTTTTCTACACATTCTCCATTTATACTATCAGATATTCCAACCGAGAATATTTTAAGATTAAGCGAAGGAATACCATTAAGTAGTAATGATGGAGCAAATTCTTTTGGAGCAAATATTCATGACTTATTAGCAGATGAATTTTTTTTAGGAGGTAACACAGTAGGAAAGTTTGCAAGTAATAAAATAGATAAAATTATTAATCAAGTTTATTGCCAATATAAAATAAACGAAATTAATAATGATATTGAAAATTCATATTTTTCTGCTAAGACCAATGCTGTTTTAATAAAGTTAAAAGAAGAGATAGAAAATGAATTAAAAGATTTATCATTATATAAAAATCAGGATATTTCAAAAATCATTTCTATGATCGGGGAGCCATTAATAAGTAAGAAATTGGATGAAATGTTTAAAGAAATATCTAAATAGATCTTATGCTATATATTAATGAATATTCTGAGGCACTAAACTTCTACAAAGAGACTGTTCCATGCTGGCTTAAAGTTAAAATCCATGGCAAAAAACCTTCTAAAAAAGGAGAAAAGCGTACATGCGATTATTGTAAGCGTACAGATTGTAAAAATTTGAAAACTAAACTTCATCAACATACTTTCAGTAAGCGAGTAAAAGATTTTTTTACTTTAGATGTTATAGATCAATTATTAATGAATGAGCCTCATCTATTAGTTGATTTGGATGATAAATTTGATAAGGAAAATTTCAGTAAAGATGATCGTGAGGCATTATATAGTCTTTTTAAAGAATCAGGTTATAAAACATATTTTCAGACTAATAATGGGAAGCAATTTTTAAATCATTTAAATCGGTCAACTTGCACATATTGTAATAGAAATTATACATTGTCAATAACATCAAAGTATGCGTCAGCCCAACTTGACCATTGGTTTCCAAAAGATAAATTTCCGATTTTAGCACTATCATTTTACAATTTGATTCCCGCATGCTCATCTTGCAACCATATGAAAGGAAGCACGGATAAAAATAAAGATTGGTGGAGAGGTGAAGCTTTGAGTAACTTGCTACACCCTTATTTTGCTGAGTCTAACCATAAATTTAAATTTGATTTTAATTTTGATAAGAATACAAAAAAGCTTTTTGTTCTCTTCAGGGATATAGAAGGAAATAAAACTCTAAAAACACTAAAATTTAATCTTATTGAAGATATTTATCAGGCTCATGCTCAATTGGAACTTAAAGACCTTTATGATCTTAGGAAAAAATATCCCCAGAATTATCTCAAATATTTATTAGATAAATTGCATGAAAAGGAACCTTCTGAAGCTGAGAAATATAGACTACTTTTTAATATAGAGAAAAATGAAGAGGATTATCATAAACGTCCTTTTAGTAAATTTAAAAATGATATTATTGAAAAATTGTTAAGCCTTTGATATGATTTGTGAATTTGCAAAGTAAAATTTAAATCCTTTTTGATTTACATCATCCTAGATATAAATTTTTTTATGGGATCTATGTTAGCTCATTTATCTATGTATTCTTGTGGAATTATATCTACTTTCTTGTTTAGTAGGACTTTTGCATTTGTAGATATTCTTACTTTCCATTCTTTTTCTAATTCTGTCAATTACAAAAGAGGATATGAAAAACTAATAGTTATTGTGAACACTACACAAGTTAATGCTAATTAATAGAGTATAACCTTGGTTTAAGAAATGATTTTAGTACCAGCAGATAATGCTTATTTTAATAAAAGTTATCTTAACGTTGTTTTGGACACTATAATTATGAATACAAAATTCCATTATTATCTTTCTCATCAATCGTAGTTTTACGACACTTTTTTAAGTTTTTCAAAATTAGTATATGTGGTATTATACATTTGTCTATATTTGGTGATATAAACACAAATACCACAGTATTAATGAGAAAGAATACTTCCAATTCTGAAAAGATTTCAGAGAACCATATAGCAGGTATTAACCGTGTGGTTAAACTTGATATTGTGGTTGAAGGGAAATCTATCAGTCATTTTAAACACTTCCGTTTACAGCAGAGTGCCAGAACCCATCACTATTTTGAACTGACTTTAGCTCATGATTCTTTGGGTGAAGTACAGAACCATAATCTTGAAGAAGCCCAACAATTTTTAGGAAAACGAATTACAGTAACATTTAAATATAAAGATGCTGAAAACGAAAGCCCTGAAAGAACTTTTGTTGGTGTCATTACAAAGATTGCATTTAGTCAGGAGCAAATGAGCCTTGGTAATATTGTGCTTAAAGGCTACAGCCCAACAATTCTGATGGATTCAGCTCCACATACTCAGAGTTTCGGAGGTAATCAATCTGTAAATACTGCTATCATTGCAGATAGAATTATTAAGGAAGCATTAGGAACGAGTATATTTGATTTCAGAATAGAAACTCAAAATAAGGGTTATATCAATTACAGTGCACAGTATTGTGAAACACATTACAATTACCTGACAAGATTGGCAGAAGCTTACGGAGAACAATTTTACTATGATGGGTACATATTACATTTTGGAAAACTCCCTCCATCTGAAAAGCCTATACAGCTTATCTATGGAAGCAATGTTACAGATGTACAGGTAGAATTAAAAGCAGTACACACTAAACCTGAATACTTCGGTTATAATAGCAGTAGTCATGCTAAAATGAACGGTTCTAACAATGAGATTAAGCATTTAGGAGACCTATCATCCAAAGCCTATGAGTTGAATGATAATATTTTCAGAACAAGGTCACTTACTCCCACTCCTATCAATGCCAATATGTTTTTGGATGTGGATGACTCTCAAAAGAGTGCAAGAGGAAGTAAAGCAGTAGAAGTTTTTACGGTTTCAGGAAAAACAACAGTTCCTTTTCTGTTCATAGGGTGCGTTGCAGATATAGACATGAGAAATCAGGATAGTAATCAGACCTCCCATTTCACAACCCTAATGATGACAGAAATAAGCCATGAAGTGGATGCCAGAGGTTATTATACAGGAAGTTTTGAAGCTATAGCCGAGGGAACAGGCTTTATGCCTAAACCTGATTTTGTTACACCTAAAGCAGAACCACAGGTAGCTACGGTCATTTCTAATGCAGACCCTTTAAATCAAGGCAGAATACAGGTGCAGTTTGATTGGCAGTTGAATGATACTACTAATTTTATCCGAATGATGAGCCCAGATGCTGGTGGCACAGATGCAGTAAGCCAGAATAGAGGCCTTGTAACTGTTCCAGAAATTGGAGACCAAGTGATGGTCAACTTTGAATATCATAATCCTGATTTCCCTTTCGCAATGGGTGGAATGTTCCACGGTGGTGTAGGCTTGGGAGGTGGTATGGATAACCGTGTAAAATCCCTACAGACCAGAAGTGGCCATAGGCTTGTCTTTACAGAGGATGAAAGTATTTTACTGACCGATAAAAGTGGTAATGAGCTCAGATTTGATACAAAGGGAAGTAACATCAACATTACTGCCCATGAAACCATTACTATAAAATCTAAGAACCTTAAGTTTGATATTGAAGAGAATATTGAAACCAAGGCAGGAAAGAATATGGATACCAATGTGGGGCAAAATATAAAGATTATTGCCAAGCAGGAGATAAGCCAAGACAGTGGCAAGAAGACTATTATCAATGCTGGAACTAATACTGAAATTTCAGCAAGAGCCCACTTAGACTTGTATGGCAAAGAAAAATTCATAGGATATACTGATGGACAGACAGAGTTCGGAGCAAAAGACAGAATGCATGTATATGGAGCTAACTCATTATTAACAGCTAAAGATAAGATTGAG
Source organism: Chryseobacterium artocarpi (assembly GCF_001684975.1). Taxonomy (GTDB): domain Bacteria; phylum Bacteroidota; class Bacteroidia; order Flavobacteriales; family Weeksellaceae; genus Chryseobacterium; species Chryseobacterium artocarpi. Next base: position 8,313 of record NZ_MAYH01000023.1, read on the forward strand.
TACAAAGCTCCTCAAATGAATAAGCTCCCTCAAAATGGTGAGTTTGAGTATACTAAAGAAAAGCAAATAGTAAGTGCCCAATGGATGGATGCAGATATGAATAAAGAAATTGCAATGGCATCTTATGATGAGGAAATAAGTTTATTGGTTTATACTAGAAACTATGAAGAGGGAGAATCGATTACACTAACTGTATACGAAGTAGATGATAAAGACATAAATAATGGAGAGAAGGAAATAACTCTTACGGGGAATGTTAAAAAAGATGGTTTTGCAGAGTTAAAGAGAAGTGTAAAAGTAGAAAAACAACAAGCTTAATTGTTAAAGTCATGGGAGATACTAAAATATTAGCTATACGGGAATTAAAAGACTCTAAGCCTGTTAAGATTGTGCAGAGAGAAATCTATTTAACTTTTGATGATGGAATACAAGCAGGAACGGAAGAAGTCTTACAATTATTAAAGGAAAAAGGAATCAAAGGAACATTTTTCTTAACGGGGATACATTTATATTACTTTATTGAGAAAAGTAAGGATAGAAAGAGAGCTTTAGATGTATTAAAAGATATATATGAAAATCACGCTATAGGTAACCATAGCTATTCACATGTAAATGATTTTTATAAAAATGCCTATAAGGAAGGGATTAAATATATAGGAGATGGAAGTAAACCAGAAGATAAAAGAAGTGTATTTACTGATTTTACAAAATGTAAAGAACAAATTTTATATTACTTAGATGAAATTTATGGAAAAGGAGCTATAAAGAATAGGAGTGTTCCTTTATCTAAAAATCAGACTGTCCCATTGGCTAGATTTCCAGGAAGAAATACCTGGCATACTAAAGAGTTTGTAGATATTGATTCCGATAATAGTAAGGATACAAAAGATGAAGCCAAAGAATTATTTGAAAAAAGAGGATATCAAGTATACGGTTGGGATTGTGAATGGAATATAAAGAGTTGGGATTTTAAAAATGCTTCTGTTGCAAAAGTTCAGGAAAAAGTTACTAATAAAACTATGGATTTTGGTAATGATGATGATGTCCATCCTTATTATGATATGTACTCGAAACAATATATTGGATTTGATAGGGTTTCAGAATCTTGGGAAACTGTTCGTGATGAACTATTAGATATGTCTTATTATGGAGGTTTATGGGATGCTGTTGGAAAGAAAAATGGAAAAGTTATCTTGTTAATGCACGAAAGAGCATTCAGAAATGGAAAATTAGTTAATGGAGTTGTAGATTTGAAAAACAAAGATGAAATAAACAAATTGGGGCAACTTATTGATTATTTTCAAAAACGGAAAGCTGATTTTAAAACATTAGATAAATACTAACTATGAAAAAAATATTTTTAAGAATGTTATTACTTCTTTGTACTGCTTTATTTATTGTAGGATTGTATTTTTATCCGTTTGAAACTAATAAACAGTGTGGAGAGCTCTCATTATGCTGGGTTAAATTTGGCGTATATGAGTATGATTATGACTCAGAGGTGGGAAAGGCTTATTTTGGTAAAGATATCCAGTTTTATAGAAAGGTTGGAGGTTTCTGGGAGTATATGGGATTGAAAGAAATAGATTGTCATAAAAAACAATAAAAGAATGTCTCAATATATAACAGATACCACCCAACTAAAGTGTGATAAAGGAGCTTCACGAACGCCGCTCACAGTAACAAGTCAATCCTTTATGAGCATTGATGGAAAACTACAGGCCACAGAAGAGGACAAACAGCCCAACATTAACATAAAACCCTTTGGAGTATGTAGTATTTTAAGATCTTCCTGTACTCCTTCACCAATTAAGTGGGATAATACCTCTGATTTTGAGATTGAAGGTAAAAAGGAGCTATTAGACAATTCTACCTGTCAGTGTTCTGTTGGAGGCGAAATTTCGGTTGTAAATATTAGTCAAAATTTTGTTGAAGAATGATACTGTTTTGCAAGGTGGGGAATAATATCTTGTATAGCCAAAGAAACATTCAAATAGCTAAGTTTTTTTGCATATCTAAAGGGACTGAAAGTAAAAATTCACCATTGTTAAGTAGACTTTTTTAAGATATTTAACTTAGAACTCTAATTGTGGCTATTTAAGAGGAGAGTATCTATAGGTAAATTAATACATGCTGATCAGATAATTTTTGGACCGACACTAGTGAGTGCATATGAGCTATGTTATATCATGTTGTATTTTTGATTTATTTCAAAATTTATACGTAAATTAAAATAGAAGGTGGTTGTATTTTCAATCATTTGGAATGAAAAATTGATATTTTTTAATATTTCAAAAAAAAGGATTGTCCATTTTTGATATAAAATTACTAAAATGAAGGAATGTTTTTTATTGTGGATTTCCGTATTTATAGATAAATATTTCTAGTTATTTTTAATTTAAAAGAAGAACTGAAAGAAGAAATATGGTTATTTATAATCTTGATGGAATACTTAAGTGTTTGATATGAAAAGTAGATATTTTTTCTGTAGCAATATAAACTTCAATTCGGTATTTATTTGTAAATTAATCAAAAAATAATAACAAGAAAACTTTAATTGTGATTTTGGAAATTCTGTTTGCTACAGTATTTCTTTTTTCTCAAAATCTCATATCATAAACCAACGGTTCGCAAATGTACTACATATGAATTTATATACAATCCGTTTATAAGGGGTTCAACCAAAGCTCCAAAAGAGATTTATCATCCTTTTTTCACTACACTAATGTTTTACCGATGGGACAAAATTATTGAAAACCATACTAATTAGAGAAATGGCAATTAAAAAATAGTTATGCAAAATTATATTAATAAAATTTAAAACAAAACAAATCAAATAATGTCAAATGAGTTAGTTGCTTATTCTAGGGCTGGAGATATTTTTCATTATCGCTGGGCTGCTCGCCGTTGCTTATCACTAATTTATCCTATTTCTTCTTTAAAATCTGTTATTATAGAAGGCTCGAATGAGGATGGTAAACAGGGAGAATATGTTATTGATGTTTCAGAATATTATGATACAACGGAAGGAGAGACTATTATCAAGTATTATCAACTTAAGCATACAACTCAACAAAAAGATAATCCATTTGTTATTAGTGATTTAAAAGAAACGATAGAAGGTTTTGCAAAAAGATTCTCTCAACATTTGCAAGAACCTAAAGTACCAATATATTCTTTCCATATAGTTACTAACAGACCAATAGAAGCTTCTTTCAAAAAAAATATTTCCTATTTAGCTGATGGTAAAAAAGTTAATGGAAGGTTTCTGAAAACAATTGAAAAGTACAGTGGATTGACTTCTGAGAATTTATTTAATTTCTGTTCACTTTTAGAATTCCAAGATAGTGAGGGTAATTATAACAACCAAAAAAATGAATTGAGATGGGAATTGTCTCAAATTTTTGCAGGAGCAGTAGATAATGCTCAGGTTGAAAATATTGTTGCTCTTGTACAAGAAAAGATATTACCAGATTCCAATAGAATAATTACCCGAGAGGATATTTTAAAGCGTTTTGGTTTCTCTTCTGAAAAGGAACTCTTTCCAGCACCAGCAATATGGGAGGTTTCTGAAAATATTGTTGAAAGAACACAGCATTTGAAGCTTATTGAGACTATTTCAAATTCTAAATATCCGGTAATTGTGCATGCTTCTGGTGGAGTTGGTAAATCTGTTTTTTGCAGAAAACTTATAGATACTTTACCTTCTCATTCTATAGCAGTAGCTTATGACTGTTTTGGAGCAGGACGTTATCGAAATCGTAGTGAACCAAGACATAGGCATAGGGACGCACTGGTTCAAATTGTAAACGAATTAGCAGTGAAAGGATTATGTGATCCTCTTATAGTCCAAGACAGTACTTTGGATAGTAATATCATGAAGAAATTCTTATGGAGGATTGAAGCGGCTATAGAATCATTAAAAAAGACAAATGAATCAGCTAGATTATTTATATTGATTGATGCTGCGGATAATGCGGAGATGGCAGCGCAGGAAAATAGCGATCCATGTTTTGCTAAAGAACTATTACTTGAAAACATACCAGAAGGATGTAAACTTGTTTTATTATGTAGAACAGAACGAATCGATTTATTAAAGCCGTCTTCTAAAATTTCTAAATTAGAACTTACAACATTTACAAAATCAGAATCATTATTAAATCTACAAAAATGGTTTCCCGAAGCTGATCAAAAGGATGGTTACGAGTTTCATCGTTTGACAAGCGGAAATCCAAGAGTGCAGGCAAATGCTCTGAATACTAAAGCATCTAGTATTTCAGAATTACTAAATCGGCTTGGACCTGCAGGAACGACTGTTGAAAAACAAATTGAATTACAGTTAGATAGCGCAGTATCTGCAATAAAAGATTTTTTATCTGAATCATATCAAGATCAGATTCAAGCGATATGTATGGGATTAGCAAGCTTACCACCGCATATTCCTATCCAAATTTTAGCAAAAGCAGCTAGAGTAAGCCCTGATGCTGTTATCAGCTTTGTTGCAGATATTGGTCGCTCTTTATGGCTTTCTGGTGAATCAGTACAATTTAGAGACGAACCTACTGAAACATGGTTTAGAAAAACTTTTTTTGCAAAAAAGAAAGATTTTGAGTCGTACATCAGGTTGTTAGAACCATTAGCTAGTCAATATACGTATGTAGCAGAAATATTACCTCATTTATATTTACAGTCAGAGCAATATCAGAAACTGATTGATCTTGCCCTTTCAGAGGATCATTTACCACAAGATAATCCAATTGATGCAAGGAACGTAAGAGTATATAGATTGCAATTTGCATTTCGTGCTGCACTTAGGGCAAAACAATATGATAGTGCCATTAAGATTGCTATGCGTGCAGGTGAGGAAGTTGCTGGTAATCAAAGACAACTTAATTTGTTTCAAAAAAACATCGATTTGCTGGTTGCATTACAGGACAAACAACAAGTTCAGGATATTGCATTTAAGAGGTTGTTATTTGGTGATTGGAATGGTTCAGAAAATATATACACCGCTTCCTTACTTTCAGGTATTCACGAGTACAAAGGAGAAGCCAGAGGATATCTGAGAGCTGCGGTGAATTGGTTAAAAATATACTATGAGGAAGATAATGATGAAAATGATCATTATTCGCATAATAAAGTTACTGCGGGTGATGTTTTAGAAATTGCCTATTCATATTTTAATATTTATGGAGTAATAGATTGTATTGACTTTCTTAATCGTTTCAGATCTAAGAAATATGCTTTTGGAATTCTAAAAGACTTAACAAAGAGATTGATAGATCTAGATAATTTTGAAGCAATCGACAGTTTCCTTGAAAATTGCACTCAAGAACCATACTATATTCTCGCACTTGTTAGTGAACTTGCAGAAATTGGTAAAGTCCCTGAAAAAAAATACCTTCAAAATTGTGTGGTACTCCTATCTTCTTCAAAATTTAGAATAAAGAAACCGGATCAATTCTATAATAATACAAGCTTAACTTCTGCTATTGTAGCTTTTATTGAGGCGTGTGTATATAACAATTTAGAATCTCACATGCTTCTTCGAATATTAAGACATTATATTCCTGAGAGAGCTTCGTCAATGATTTACAATGGCTATCAAACAACAGAAAGAACAATTTATTTGAAAGCATTAGCTATAAGAAGTTATTTAAATGGAGAAGCCGAAATTGATATTGAAACCATTTTACCTAAAAATCTTATTGGGATAAAGAAAAAATCATACGATGATAACAATGAAATAAAAGAGTTTCGAGAAGTAATTTATGGACTATTACCATGGTACTTAATTAGAATAAAAGTTCTTAGTCAAAATATCCTGAATTTTCTAGAGGAAGTTTCTGCTGCTCAACAAAAATCAAAAGAATCAAGGGCTAGAAGATATAAATCCCATGATACTTTAGAAAATGAAATAGCATTTATTCAGTCATTGATTTTGATTATATCTACTAGGATAGAACGCAATGATTTATCTTGTTTTTATGAAAATTACATCGAAGACAATAAGAATTTATGGATTCCTGATGAACTTGCTCTTGTTAGAACAGCATTTAGAACATCTCATATTGCTCATATAAAAGAAAACCTTGAGTATAAACTCTATAACCGAATTAAAAGCATAACTAATAATGGTCCGGAAGAAACAGCTGAAAGATTTATCGGATTGGCAAGAGCTGTATTTAATACAGCCCCTGAAGATGCTAGTATTTATTTTGAAGAAGCTGTAAATATAGTGTCAAAATTTGGTGATGAAATTGTATTAAGATGGGAAAGCTTAGTCTCCATTTCTAAGCAAAGTTGTTTATCAAATACTGTTTCAGATCAGCTTGCATACCGGTTCATTCGTTGTGCGGAAATAGTAGCGGAGTATGCAGGTGATAGGGATTGGAATAGCAACGAAGCAATTGCTGTTTGTACAAAAATGTCTAGTGGGATGGGATTAGCAGGATTGAGTAGATGGCGAGATAAAAATGTGGGGGGATTTACGTCTCAGTTTAAAGCACTACTTGTAGAGCTTATAAAATCTGATAAGATTTCTTCTTCGGAAGCTTGGGGAATGTTAAGATTCTTGCCTGATCATCACCATCATGAAAATTTACTTTCCTTATGTATAGAAAAAGAAAAGGATAAAAAAATCAAGGAGGATATTTTCAGCGATGCGCTTTATCTCCTTCAAATAGAAGGGACAAGTTTTGAATATTACAAAAAAATTGAACAAATAGCATTACAAAGTAATATTGAAAGTAGTGAGCTAGATCGTATATTATCTTGTTATCAAGATAAAAAAGAAATTGTTGATCATAATCCTGATAAAATACCACCTTCACAACAGATTAAAGATGAAATGGACTGGGATGAATTATTTGGAGAGCGGGATGTTCTTAATAATGATGTATTTGAGGAGTGTATACAGTCATTGAAGGCAAAAAGAAAGCATTCTTTTATTAATATTGAGTCTTTTTGGAAGGAAATTTTGCAAAGACTAAATAGTAAAGATTATTTTAGATTTATTGATGTAGTACTGAATTCAACGATAAATCGCTATGAAATAATAACTTTTTTCAAATTACTTTCCGAGATATGGAAGAATAAAGTGAGTTTTAGAAAAAAAAGGCTATCTATTATCAATCAAATAGGGATTAATTTTGCTGTAGATCTTGCCAGCCCATACTCTTACAAAATTTTTGTAGAGGAGCTTAATTTAGATGAATCTGAAATAGATAAGCTAAAGGAAGGTATACTTGAGGGTTTGGCCAGCAGGCATGAGCTTTCCAATGCTTATATGTTCTTTGGTTTTGTAAGTGTTGCAAGTTCGCTAATTAGTTCTAACCAAGCTTTAGATTTAACCGATTATGCATTGAAAAGATTCGAACTTCATATTGAAAAAGATTTTGGAGAAGGAGAATGGTCAGATTCACTAATGACTTCAAAATCTATTAGTAATCAAATAGCTGGTTTTATTTGGGCCTCGCTTGGTTCTCCACGCTCTAAAGAACGCTGGAGCAGTGTACATAGTGTAAGGACTCTCTGTAATTTTAATTGTATAGAGATCATTGATGAATTGATTAAATGGCTAAAGGAAGAAAAAATAGGTGCCTTTGGTCATGTTAAATTTCCATTCTATCAACTTCATGCTAAAATGTATTTGTTGATTGCTTTTGCGAGAGTTTCAAAAGAATGCTCTGAATTGTTAATTCCTTATAAACATTTGTTTATCCATTATGCAACTGAAGAGCAGCATATTCTTATTCGGAAATTTGCAACAGAAATTATACTCAATATATCTGGAGATAAAAAATATGTTTTCGAACCCAAAATATTGGATAAGTTACAAGCATTTGGTAAAAGCAGTTTACCCTTGATAAATCTTGAATATGGAGAGATGGTTGATAGCTATTGGCATATTAATGAGGAAATTAATATAGAGCATGACTTTCATTTTGGCCTCGACATGGGAGACTATTGGTTTAAATGTTTGGGTGATGCGTTTGGAATACCCACAAAGCAAGTGGAAGATTTGGCAGCAGAAATAATCATAAATGAATGGAACTTAGGATATTTGAATGGTTATATGAATGATCCCAGACATATTATATGGGATCGTTCATATGGAGAGAGGGATACTTGGTATCATAAAACTGATTATCCTAGAACAGATGACGCAACCTTTTATTTGGCATATCATTCAATGATGGTTGTTGCTTCTAAATTACTTGAAAAAATGCCATTAGTTTCAAAAGGAGATTGGAATGCCGGGTTTGATTATTGGATTGAGAGGCATTTGCTGACATGTGAGGATGGATGGTGGTTGGCAGATTTTCGTGATCCCGTACCATTAAAACGTCCCGAATGGATGTTTGAGGATAGGAATAATTGGCGATCATCCATTTCTGAAAAATGCTTTTATACTGCATTAGTAACAGACTCAGAAAATGATGATATATGGATAAATGTCGAAGGTACTTGGGAAGAAACTAACCTTGATAAAAATGAAAGAGTTCTTGTTAGATCTGCACTGGTATCAAAAGATAGCTCCTCATCATTGATGAATGCATTAGAAACTTGCAGTGATCCCTATGATTATAAGTTACCCTATTATAAAGAAAAGGATATGGAAATTGATTCAAATAAATTTAAATTAAGGGGTTGGATTGTGAAAGATTATTCTTCAAAAAAAATTGATGAATATGATCCGTATGCTGATAACATAGATTATCCTCCTTATATCATAGGTGAAGACATAATAAATAAATTGGGCTTAAAATCAAATCCTATTGGAAAAAAATGGTTTTTACCAAAGTCTTTAAACGTTTCTCTTAAGTGTCAAATTTGGAGCAGCTATAGACGGAATATTACTGAAAATCCTGGCCAATCCGGTAAAATTCTAAAGGCATCGTTAAATTTTTTAAAACAATTGTGTAAAGAGTTTGATTGTGAACTCATTTTAGAAGTTGAAATAAAAAGAGATATCACATATAAATATCGTAGAGACGATGACAATTACAAATATTCAAAACCAATACAAAAACTATTTTTATTATCAGAAGATGGAAAACTCAGAACAACAGAAAAAGATTATAAACTTGGGTAAACTCTTTGTGAAGGAATTAGAGCTAGAACCAGGTGTTGATACCTTGTCACGATGGATGGCTCATTATCTTGCAGAAAAGATTTCATACGCAGAAGAATCAATAGGAATGGATAAGGATAAAGCTGAAAAGGAATGTTTTGAAATTATATTGTCATTATGGAAAAATCGACATACTCTTCCCCGGGGAAGAAGACCATTTTATAATTTTGAAAGTATTATAGATACATTAAATCAATTGAGTCCTGATAACGAAGAACCTTATTTTTATACTGCTATGCAGAGAGATGAGACTACTGAATTTGCAACAGAACATTTTGATTACAAATCAGTAGAGGATTGGTTAAATATTGTTAAGGAAATTGATAAAACGGCTAGAATATGGATTGAATATTCTTTAAAAAGGGCTGCTTCTAAAGCCATAGATAAAGATATTGGAGAATGGGTAGAAAATTCAACAGAATTGGATGATAGAGCAGATGTAACTATAATTACAACTATACTTGATAATCAATTTTTACTATATGATGAGAACAAAGAAGATTTAGTAAAAAACTCTGAAATCAAGCGATTACAAAAAAGAATTGCTGAACTTAAAAAATATTTAGAATTAAATAAGATTTTATTAGTAAACTATGAAAATGATTTAAATAATATCTTATAAATTACTTTAAAATGTCCTTATGTAAAGTCAATGTGAAATAGCAAACTAAATTCAAAAATTTGTATTCAAATGTGAAAATAACGCCTCAAAGTTTTTAATTTGAAATGGAATAATATGAAATACTTTTTAATTTGTTTTATATTAACATTTAGTTGTTCTTCAATAAAACGAAACTAGGTTAATTATCACAGCTAAGAAATAAAACAATTGATAGTTTTAAAGTTGAACTTATTGATTGTAAACTATAAGTACAAATTATGTCTGAAGTATTAGAAGAAGAGAGAATTAGAAGTGAAGAAAAAACAGATTATTTTCTTGAGGTAAGGTAGTATTGCAAATATTATAGGACAAAACCCCGTATTTATACGTTAATAAAATCCGTATAAATACGGGCGAATGTAGTCAGATAAGTTTGTAATTTTAGAATAGAAATTAAAAAGTCATGATAAATACCAGAAAGATCTATTAATTTGCTCCATACAATTTAAATAATATTACTAATTTGGGTCTATGAACTTATTTTTTAGCAAATAGTAAGTTTTTTGAGGAGGTTTTGAGCTACAACACTTCGTCTGGATCTGCTCCTAATAAATATAAAAAAAATGAGAAGATTTTTTGATGCACTTCTTGCAAATAGTATATTAACATTTCTAAAGGAATATTTTACAATTATTATTTTTGTACCTACGTTGTTAGGTGGATTGGGGCAGCTTTACCAATTAGTATCACTTGCTCCATCTCTAATAGAATACTTTTCTATTAGTCAGCTTCTAATTGATGGTATTTTAATACTTATCAGGTCCCCCTTATATATTATAGGAATTCTTTCCTATGGTTTTTATTTGGTTATTAAGAATGATAAGCGACAACGTATAAAATTCTGGATTACTTTATTCTTTGCTTTTATATTGCTAACACTAAGTATTTATAGGGATTTCGTAGATGAAAATTATTATAAACTGTTCAAAAACTTTATAGTACTTGGAATTAATATTTTTTTCATTTTTCTTTATAAAAATATGGGAAATGCAAAGACTAGTTTAAAAATTTTTGGACTAGTTATCACTGCTGTTTTATTCTCAATACTATTAAATATTTTGGATAGACAATTTGATTATAATTCTATAGAAAATATTTCTTTATTAACGGATAAAGTACAATCTCAGTATCCTAAAGCTGAATTTAGATATTATAATGATAAGTTTGTGATTTTTGAGAATACAAGTAATCAAAAATATATCATTAAAGAGTTTGGAGATTTGTTTAAGGAAAGTAATTTAAAGGATAGTACCATCATGATAAAATGAAATGATTAAACATTTTCAGGATAGCTTAAAAAGTTTACCTCAATCGAAATCGGAAAGTTAAATTAATTCTTTCGTTCATCGGTATTGTGGACTTAGCAATTCTATGTTCCCAATATTCCTGAAGGTCACCTTTCATAATGAGTAATGAACCGTGAGTAAGCGGTAAACTATATTTACTTTGATGATGATCCATTTTTCTGAAATCGAAATTTCTGGTTTGCCCAAGGCTTACTGATGCAATAATCGGTCGTTTGCCGTATTTGCTTTCTTTATCTCTATGCCAGGCAACAGAATCATTATTATGCCGGTACAAATTGAGTAAGACACCATTGAAGCGATAACCAAACTCTTTTTCAATTTTTTCTTTCAGAAACAAAAGTTCAGGAGTCCATGGATTGGTTTTCTTTTTATTATTGTCTGATTCGTTAGATTCTATACTTTCCCCATACCATGCAGTGAGACGTGGTGTTAATACCATCTTATCGTACATTTTTTGCGTACGCTGTTCCCATTGAACGGTATGTAGTAAATGATCTTTGAGTTCATCGGCTTCCTTTGGCTGAAGAAAATTTTCCCTGTGTTCCAATAGATCTTTTGGAAATTCATAAAATTCTTCTGAATTGAATAAACTGAGTTGACTCACTGTAGATTTCTTTAAAAATTTGTAGTAACAATATTCCTTTTATAAACTTTCTTTATTAGACCGATTGTTAGCGTTAAATGCTAAATTTTCTAATCTCTGAATATCTTTTCGTAGTTCTAGAAACATATCTTTTACGTTATGGTCTGGATTGTCAGGTTCAAAATCCTCTGGAAATATACCGGAAGCGTATTGCCATATCTCCACAATATCTTCTAATGGAATATCATAAGGCTTATAAAACGGATTATCAGCTGCTACGGTAATTGATTTTTTCTTCTTAGCATTGAATCTTTTGTAAGAAATCCCATCATTGAAGGTAACAAATATGTAGCTTTTACCAGGTTTCAGATCTTCAATATTTTCAACATACTTTCCGATAATATAAGATCCATCTTTAAAAGGAGGCATGGAATCTCCCTGAGCTGGAAAAGCTCGGTATTTTCCATTGGTTAAAAAAGGAAGAGTGATCCTTTGCAGCCTTTCAACATATTCCGGGTCACTGTAGCCGGATAAATAACCCATTGATGCTTTTTGCGGAACTATCTCGATACTGTTGTTTCCTAATTGGTCTACAACAACAGGTAAGACTATTCTATTATCAGGAAGTTTCAGGATTTCTTCCAATGGATATTTTCGGATATCAACAGTAAGAAGTAAATCAATACTTATATTGAAGTACTTTGAAATCTTTATTAATACTTCGTAGGGCGCTTCTGAGCGACCACTTTCATATTTGGAATACCGGTCTCTGCTGATGATTAAAATATCATTAGCAAAAGCATTCTGGGATAAACCTCGTTTACCTCTCAAAAACCTTATATTATCTGCAAAAGTTGACATTGGGACAAATTGTGCCAGCAAATATAATAATTTTGGGACAAATAGTCTCTAATTTTGTAACATGAACCGGGCAATTGTACACATGGACCTTGATACATTTTTTGTATCCTGCGAGAGGCGCAATAATACTCAGCTTCAGGGTATTCCCCTCATTATAGGAGGTGGAGACCGTGGAGTGGTAGCCTCGTGTTCCTATGAAGCTAGAAAGTTTGGAGTTCGTTCTGCAATGCCAATCCGTATGGCGCTGAGATTGTGTCCTGATGCAAAAGTGATCCGGGGCGATCATGAAATGTACTCCAATTTATCTCATACTGTAACTGAAATTATACAGGGAAAAGTTCCACTAATGGAGAAAGCAAGTATTGATGAATTTTATCTGGACTTATCAGGGATGGATAAGTTTTTTGGCTGCTATCAATGGACCAAAGAAATCGCTGAGACCGTTACTAAAGAGACTGGCCTTCCCATAAGCTTTGCACTATCGACGAATAAGACCGTTTCAAAAATTGGTGCGGGAGAGGCTAAGCCTGTAGGTAGAATGGAAATCAAAGAACTGGAAGTGCAACCATTTTTAAATCCTTTATCCATTAAAAAAATTCCAATGGTGGGTGACAAGACTTTCCAGTTGCTATCAAGAATAGGGATCCGGACGATTCATACCTTATCTGAAATGCCGGTACTTGTTCTGCAGCAAATGATTGGAGCCAACGGGAAAGAACTTTGGAAAAAAGCCAATGGAATTGATGAGAATCCTGTTATTCCTTATTCTGAAAGAAAGTCTATTTCAACTGAAAGGACTTTTACTAATGATACTATGGATATTATCGAGCTAAAACGATTGATTTCAGGAATGGCAGAACAGTTAGCCTATCAATTGAGACACGAAAAATGGCTGACTTCTACAGTGGTGGTAAAAATAAGATATGCCAATTTCGATACGGAAACCAAGCAATGCAAAGTATCTTATACTTCTGCAGATCACACCTTGTCAAGAGTTGCTCTGGAATTGTTCAATAAGGCGTATACCAGAAGAATGAGGCTTCGTTTGGTAGGGCTTCGTTTTACAGGCCTTGTTCATGGAAATCACCAGATGAATCTATTTGAAGATACTGAGGAACAGATGAGTTTATATCAAACCATGGATTATATCAAAAATCGTTTCGGATCCGATGCTGTAGGGCGGGCATCCGGCTTTGATTTCGGGAAATAATTTTAAATCTTTTCAACATGTTTATTAACTGTCATTCTTTTCATAGCCTTCGTTATGGAACTTTATCCATCGAGGAATTGGTAAAACAAGCGTATGAATCAGGAGCCAAAGAACTGGTATTGACTGATATCAATACAGTAACCGGAATTTATGATTTTAAAAAAGAATGTGAAAAGTTTAATATAAAACCCATTCCCGGGGTTGAAGTCAGAAAGGATGGTAAACTTCTTTATGTAGGTATAGCCAGGAAGTTCTCAGGAATTGGTGAAATCAACAAAGTCATTACAGGTCATAACTGCGATGGTAAAGAACTATCTGAAATAGCTCCTGAACTTAAGGAGGTATTGATTGTTTATCCGATGAGTAATATTCCCTCAGAATTGAAAGCCAATGAATATATAGGAGTAAGAATGGAGGAATTAAATTTCCTGATCCGCCCTGAATATGAAAGGTATATTTCTAAAATGGTTATTTTTCATCCTGTCACTTTTAGTACTGATGAAGAGTATGAACTGCATAAGATTCTAAGGGCAATTGATAATAATACCTTGCTTTCTAAACTTACCAAAAGAGATGCTTGCCGCAGATCGGAATATTTTATTGCTGAGCAGCAAATTGTAAAAGCATTTGAAAGATACCCTCAGATTATTGAAAATACAAAAAATATTCTTGTTGAATGCTATTTTGAATTTGATTTTAAAGAAGTTAAGAACAAGAAGTTCTATACAAAATCAAAAGAAGATGATTTGAAACTTCTCCGCAGATTAGCTTATTCAGGGTTGGAAAAAAGATATGGATTAAACCATGAAATTGCTAAAAAGAGAGTAGAAAAAGAACTGAAAGTTATCGATGAGCTTAACTTTTGTTCTTATTTTCTTATTACCTGGGATATTGTGTGTTATAGCAATAGCATGGGGTTTATGCATGTGGGAAGAGGAAGCGGTGCCAATTCCATTGTCAGTTATTGTTTAGGAATCACAGATATTTGCCCTCTGGAACTTGATCTTTACTTTGAACGGTTTCTTAATCTTAATCGTAAGACCCCTCCGGATTTTGATATTGACTGGAGCTGGCAAAACAGAGATACGATCTTAGAATATATTTTCGACAGATATGGAAAAGACCATGTTGCATTTTGTGGAACTAATGTTGAGTTTAAGTACAAATCAATTTTTAGGGAAGTTGGAAAAGTATTTGGCCTACCGAAGGAAGAATTGGATGACTTGACAAGCAAATCAATGGAAAGGCATGATCAGAATTCTGTAGTGGAATTGGTGCAGAGGTATGGTAAGTTATTGGAACAATTTCCCAACCAAAGAAGCATGCATGCTTGTGGAATATTGATTTCAGAAGAACCAATCACCAATTATACGGCATTAGAAATGCCTCCCAAAGGATTTCCAATTGTTCAGTTCGATATGAACGTGGCGGAAGATATTGGTTTAGAAAAATTTGATATTCTTTCCCAAAGAGGATTAGGGACCATTAATGACACTGTGAATCTTATTCGAAAGACAAGAGGAATCACGGTAGATATTCGGGACACAAAATTATCCAAGGATGAAGAAAGATCCAATGAATATTTGGCGATAGGAAGAACTATTGGGTGTTTTTATATTGAATCTCCAGCAATGCGAGGACTTTTAAGAAGACTAAAATGTGATAATTATAGAACATTGGTTGCCGCTTCATCTATTATTCGCCCTGGAGTTGCTCAAAGTGGAATGATGCGTGAATATATATTTAGGCATAATCACCCAGATAAATTTGAATACTTTCATTCAATATTTGAAGAACACCTCAAAGAGACTTATGGCATTATGGTATATCAAGAAGATGTTCTGAAGATTGCCCAGTATTTTGGAGGATTATCTCTAGCTGATGGAGATATTTTACGCAGGGCAATGAGTGGAAAAGGCCGTTCAATTGAGAAACTCAGAGAGGTAAAAGCGAATTTTTTTGATTCCTGCAGAAAGCTTGGGCATTCTGAACCATTAACTGCTGAAGCTTACAGGCAAATTGAATCTTTTGCCGGATATTCTTTCTGTAAGGCTCACTCAGCTTCCTACGCTGTGGAGAGCTACCAGAGTCTTTATTTAAAGGTATATTATCCGCTGGAGTTTATGGTTTCTGTGATTAATAACCAAGGAGGGTTTTATCGTACAGAAGTATACATCCATGAAGCAAAAATGTCGGGAGGAAATATCCAGACGCCTTGTGTTAATACCAGTGAATACCAAACAACACTTAAAGGAGCAGATATTTACTTAGGGTTGATGCTTCTGGAAGGACTAGAAACAAAAGTTGCTCATAGTATTGTTGAGGAACGTGAACAAAATGGAGAATACAGGTCTCTGGAAGATTTTATCAGACGCATTCCTATTGGTATTGAAACTGTACAGATTCTGATTTTTATTGGTGCATTCAGATTTACGAGGAAGCCCAAAAATGAGCTATTGGTTGAAGCTCGGATATTATTAGTGAATTTTAAACCTGAACAAAGAGGACTTATGCTGATTGAGGAGCCTGTTCAAGAATTCAAGCTTCCACAATTAAAAAGAGAACAGTTTGAGGATGCTTTTGATGAAATCGAGCTGATAGGCTTTCCTATTTCTTGCAGCTCATTTGATTTACTAAAGACCAAATATAGAGGATCTGTTTTTGTAAGAGATTTACTTCAATATCATAAGAAACAAGTAAAAATGTTAGCTTATCTTATTGCAAGAAAACATGTCCCAACGAAAAAGGGGACCATGTATTTTGGTACGTGGATCGATGTGAATGGTGATTATTTTGATACAGCCCATTTTCCTGATAGTTTGAAAAAATACGACTTTCAAGGCGGAGGATGTTATTTATTATTAGGAACAGTAGAAGTTGATTTTCATTTTCCAACCATTACCATTCACAAGATGGCCAAAATGCCGATGATTCCGGATCCTAGATATGCGTATGATAAGGAAAAACAGTATGATGTCCACAGACAAATTAAGGAAGATATCAGTATGACTCATAGAAAACCTTATCCCCAAGAACAAGAAATTGGATTGCCAAGAAAGCAATTTAAATAGATATTGCTTAAGTCAATTTCATGGTATTTATCAACTTCTAATATAATTGATATTTATCGGAGAGGTCGCATAATTTCTTCAACATCAAGGCCTCTTGAATTAATATTATACATTATTGTTGTAATTTGTGCAAGTAATAATTTATTCTCCTTTTCAAGTTCTGTATATTTTTTTTTATAATTATCTAATTGCTCTATTAAACTTTTTCTATGTGATTTACCAGTAGGATTTAATCCCAAATTATTTAACTGAATTTTTCGAGCATTATCAATTAGGGTTGCACGGTTATTAAGTAATAAGGTACTACGACTCTTATATCCAAGCTTTTTTAGGATGGATGTTCTTGAAATAGGAGAGATTGCATACCCATCATTAATCATTACTTCTAAAATCCGTTTTAGCTCAATGTCTGTGTCTTTGCCTCTTAATTTTTTATTGTTTTCCATTTATTATATCTGTTTTTTTATTTATTTCGGACAAATTATTTCCATTTGGGAACACTTGGACATTAAAACCTTTTATCGCTAATTCTTTAACATACTTCATATTTTTTAATTTAGCTTCTAAATCCATTATCCAATTATTAGCACCGTATTCTTCGATGCCATTTTGTTTTAACTTTTCTAATGAATTTTCTGTAATATGAATAAGCTTTTCTAAGTTTTCCCATTCATGTTCTAAACCTGTTAAATGAAGATTGTTACATGCATTCCAACATTGCAAGTGCTTTTCGCATGGATTTAAACTAAAATCGTTAGTACATGCTCCAAAGGGAGTGATGTGTAAGGCATTCCCATGTGTATGTAAAAAAGTTTCTGCATTTTCGTAGCTTTCAACTTCTTTTATATTATGATAAGTATCTGTTAATTCTCCAATAATGATTTTCTTACGGATCCCATTACGTAAAAAAGAGATTTTTTCATCAACAGTATTAAAGTTCAAATATTCCTTATGGGATTTTGTGTACTCTTCAAATGTTGGATGTTGGTAAACTTTATTTTGGCTAATATTTTCTCTTCCTAAAGCTAATGCTTGGTTAATATTTGACATACCAGCTAATTCATATAATGTATTTTTCCAATGCCGAAATTGATGGCTTGAAATTTTAATACGACTGCCATCTGCCTCAGTTAGGCCTCTTCTATCAAAAATCGATTTTTGAGAATCAATACTCCGTGACCCTAGTGCAACATTTATTTGATCAATACCAGTTCTGCTAGGCAATAATTTTATCATACTTTTTGGTTGTTCATCATAATAATAACCAAAACAACCAACAAACCTTATTGATAAAACTTCGCTTGTTTTTAAAATAGTTTTATTATTATGTTTTAAAGCTACATGATTTACTCTTTTATAAAATAAATTTTCTATTTCACCAGCAATATATAAATGTTGTGGACATTTTTTTTTGTGGTCTGTTAGTCTCGAATATACTATATCTTTATTGATGATTTTTGGAGAAATATTTTGTCTTTTCAAAAAAGAATTCAGAGACTCAATATTTTTGTGTCCAAAGTATTTTAAAAGGTCAGAGTCCGCAATAAGCTTATCCGCAGGAATATTCCAAAGTCTATTATGATCTTCTTGAAACTTTGCTATTTTTCTAGGTTCAGCTGTAAGTGTTTTCAGATCATTTATTGCTCTTATTACTAGAGGTACATCTTGTTCAGATAGCCAATGAACCTGTGGTCTAAAACTTTTTTGAGCATAATATTTTATGCAATAATCATAGATGTTTTTATTGTTTGAATTTTTTAGAATATTACCATTTTCGTCTTTTCTGACTTTTTTTATTAGGCAATTATACGGCAGTAAAAGTATTTCATTTGCCCTCAATCCGGTGGCAATTATTAAGTCAATTGTTCGCAAAAGTATTGCTTCATAATTGTTTAGAGGGGAGTTAGTACATTTTGCATAAGCCACTATAGCTTCATATGAAGGCAACTTCTTAGATTCGATTCTATCATCAAAATCCATAGAAGAGATACTTGTATACGTATAGTCTTTACATTTTACATTATTTTTAAATTCTATGGGGATGGGAGAGAGTTTAAACTGATCAATAAAATCTGAAATTCTTTTTAACCGCGTTGAATTATTATAAATTGTTTGATATTTCAAAGAATTATCTTGCATATTATGTATCAATTCATCAAAATGCCATCTTGTAATATTAGAAATAGAAGACTCATTTCTTTTTAGCATTAAAGTATATAGCATACGGAATAAATTCAGATAAGATTTTATATTACCAAAACCTAATTGCCAATTTCTACTAATATTTAAAATAAAACTTTTTGTAAAATCTGCAAAATCTTTTGGCATAGCAAAATTTGGATCGGCTATTTTACAAATATGAGCATTAAAGAAAAAATTACACCCTAACCCTCTGTGAAATAGCCAATCACGTGTATTCCATATTATAGAGTCCCAATCTTCTTTTATTGGTAATGTATTGAAATATTTTCTTTCTTTTTCGATGAAGTTTGAAATGTTTTTCTCATTTATTGGCTTGTTCATTTTGTGATATGATTTGGATTACTGTTTTAACTGCAGTTATAGTTTCACGCAGTTGAATAATTGTTCTATTATTTTTTATATCATTTCTTTTAAGTCCAATATCAATAAACAATTGAACATGTTTTTCTAGTGCTTCTAAAACTTTATGATGGTCACCATTTTTAAAAGGATGAAATTTTTTACATGTATAGCATGAGTATATAGGGTTTTTAGGGCATATTTGTTGTAAATTACATTTACCTATTTCACCAATATATTCCATTCCGACAATTCCTTGAACCCAATTTTTTTCAATTGATTGTGGTTTGTTGATGATTTCTCCTGTCAATAACATATTGATAATTTTATGATATGGCTCAAATTTACCTAACGCTTTTGTCTTTATTTCTACTATTTTTGGGGTTGCTTTAATATAGGCTTTAGAAGCAATCAAAGTATTGTGTCCTAAAATTTCTGCAATAATTTCAATTGGAGCTCCATCATCAGCAAAAGATTGTGCTAAATGGTGTCTTAATTCGATTGAGCCAAGATTGACAAAAGAAAAAGATTCTAATAAAATCCTATTAATAATATGACAAGGACATCTTACATGATTATTGTAACTAGTAACAAACATAGCATTAGTTGGAGGTGAAACCTTTTTAGTTTCTGAAATTAAAAGTTCTAATTCTTTACCTAAAATAGAGCTTATTCGTCTAATTCTTTTTCCATTTGTTATCTGACCTAGTTTTTTTGACATTGGCAGATCAAGAGAATAATATTTTTTATTACTTTGATGATTTTTCATTACTAATAGATCTTCAAAGTTTAAAAAATAGATCTGTGATGGTCTTGGAGCTAATTCCCAACATAATCTAATGATAATATGTTTTTGTAATTCTTGTAATGAAAAATTTGATATTTGATTTTCATTTTGTTTTAGTTTTTCAAGTATTTTATTTACAATACCATCTTCTAAATAAGTCTCTCTAAGTCGAATTCTTTTATAACTTATACCTTTGGGGTATTTATATTCCTGTAAGAAAGTTAATCCTTTCTTGTCAAAGCCATTAATTCCTTTCGAATAGCACCATTCATAGAAGATTTTTAGAATAATCAATTTTTTATAGTTAGTTCCTGTAAATGCATTGACAATAGTATCTTCTTTCCAAGGTAAGACATGTAAGCTTTTTGTTTTACATAAAAAAATTAATTAGAGAAAGATCCATTGAGTAAATGCTTGTTGATGAGTTATTTTGAAATCTATGAAAAATGAATCCTTTAAAAAGCTCTTTAAGGTTATCAGGAAGATTCTTTTTTTTCCAGTCAAGACTATAAATTCTACCTGCTTTAGGCCATGTCCATATTTCTTCATTAATATAAAGTCGATTATCAATTTCAGATGGCGTATTGCTAATATAAATTGCTTTATAGGGCTTGAAAATATATTCTGATTTTTCTAATGATATATTGTCTATCTTATTGTTTTTCATTGGTGTAGTCTTTGTTGATTCGTTCAATATTATGTTGATTTGCTTTTTCCCAAATATATTTTCCAGCATAAAATTGAGGCATTTTTGATCCAGGAGACCATCCACATATTTTTTTTAATTCGTCTTGAGCTCGCTCTAGAT
Source organism: Chryseobacterium artocarpi (assembly GCF_001684975.1). GTDB lineage: Bacteria > Bacteroidota > Bacteroidia > Flavobacteriales > Weeksellaceae > Chryseobacterium > Chryseobacterium artocarpi. Next base: position 29,278 of record NZ_MAYH01000023.1, read on the forward strand.
CTATTTTTTTTATCTCTACTAGGTATTTTAAGAAGGAAAACGCAAAGGAATGTCGAAATTTATGAGGAGTAATTTTTGTGTTTATGATATCGTTATCTTTCACTCTATTAAGTTCATTGAATATATTTTGAATCGAACTTTTAGAAAGTGGCTTGCCGAGTTTACTTGTAAATAGAAATGGATGGTTCACTTTTGACTTTTGCTCCTTATAGGTTACTCTTCGATCATATAAAATATAATCTTCAATTTTTTCAGATAAATTATCAGAAATAAATATTACTCTGTTGCTTTGCTGGTTTTTTATACTAGGCTTATCATATCTTGTATCATTATTTGAATTTACATGATCAATAATTTTTAGATAGCTATTTTTTGAAAAAACTACATCTGTCGTTTTGAGATTAAGTACCTCTCCAATTCTCATCCCACTCTCTAATAATAATTGCAGTATGATTAAATTTCGATTGTTATTCTTTGATCGGGCATTTTTACGTTGATATTGAGAAATAATATTTTCTAAATGTTCTATTCTGATGTCCTTATAAGAATTATTGATACGTTTTTTGATATAAAATGATTTGAATAAGTAGTAAAATCGTTCTAAATAATAGCTCTCTAATTGCGCTTTTTCCTTGTAATGGAAATTTTTTAGTAAATATCTTTTTAATGCCCATTGTATATATTCTTCCACAAAAAATATATGAGTATTATAAGCTTCATTACCTAATTTGTTTAAGGGTTTATATTCTTGAAAGAAAGAAAGAATATTTTTTAATAAATAATCATATTCTCCATTTATTAATATGTCATCTAAGTTTTTATTATGTTCTTGAAAGAATGTATAAACTCTTTTGAAAACAGTGCATATATATAATAGGCGCTTTATTGATAGATTTCTTTTTTGAGTTATTAGATAAAAATTTGGCATTAATAATGGTACACCATCTAAATTTAATAAAACTACAAAATCTTTATTGGCAATATTTATTATACTGGTTTTCATTTACTTAAAGATACTAAAAAATGTACATATACATTTTACAATTGTGGTGAATTTATTATATTAGAAATATTAATTGTTATAAATGAACATTATTAGCATTACATCTTTGTAACATTGATTGGTTACACAGGAAAAGAAGTAGAAATGGTAAACTTCGACAACGGAAACATAAAAGCAAGCGTATCTCTGGCTACAAGTGATCATTACACCAATGCTAAAGGTGAAAAAGTAGAAGAAACACAATGGCACAATCTGATTGCATTTGGAAAAACTGCAGAGATCTTTGAAAAATATGTTCCCAAAGGAAAAGAAATAGCCATTGAAGGAAAGCTTACGTACAGATCTTATGAAGATAAAGATGGGGTAAAGCGTTACGTTACAGAAATTCGCGTAGATGAGATCTTATTATTAGGCGGTAAATAACTCTAAAAACACAAATGATGAAAGTAAAAGTTTTTAAAATAAGAATTCCTGAAGAATTTCTCTACAAGGATCAGAAGATGCTGGATGATTTTCTTGAAGGAAACGAAATTATAAAAGTGGAGACCGCTTTTGTAAATGATGAATGTTATTGGTCTGTTATTTTGTATTTTGAAGAAAAAAAACTAAAAAATACAGTTAAAGAACCAAAGACTATTAAATACTCTGCCGAAAGTGATACTTTAAATTACGATGAAGAACAGATTTTAAATGCGTTAAAACTCTGGAGATCAGAGAAAGCAAGAGAGCAAAATCTGCCTACCTATTTTATTGCAAGTAATCAAGAATTAGTATCTGTAGCAAAGTATAAGCCTGCTAAAAAAGAAGAACTGCTTGAGATCAAAGGTTTTGGAAAGCATAAGATTGAAAATTATGGTGAAGAAATACTGGAGATCCTTGAAAATGTCTGATTTTTTTCAGAAGGAATGACCATATAATTGTAAAAGCTGGGGGAAGATTCTTTCTTCAGCTTTTTTATACTGTGTAAAGTCCATGCAATTCCGTACTTTTGCGTAGATTAAAAAGACATACAAGAAATGAAGCCAAGTTTAGCAAAAGGAACGAGAGATTTTACGGCGCAGGAAGTTTCCAGAAGAAAATATATCATCAATATTTTACAGAATAATTTTGAGTTATTCGGATTTCAACCCTTAGAAACACCTAGTTTTGAAAACCTTTCTACTTTAACAGGAAAATACGGAGAAGAAGGAGATCGTCTGATTTTTAAAATACTAAACTCTAGCATTAATGAAGCTAAGGAAGAAAAGAAGACTCAGATGCTTACAGATTTTCAAAGAGCATTAGAAAAGCCTTTCACTTCAGAAAATCTGACAGATAAAGCCCTTCGTTATGACCTTACAGTACCTTTTGCAAGATTTGTTGCCATGAATCATGGAAAACTGACATTTCCTTTCAAACGTTATCAGATTCAGCCGGTATGGAGAGCAGACAGACCCCAAAAAGGAAGATATAGAGAGTTTTATCAGTGTGATGCAGATGTTGTAGGAAGTGAAAGCTTATTACAGGAGGTAGATTTGGTACAATTGTATTTAAAATCATTCTCAGATCTTAAAGTTCCTGTAACCATTCACATGAATAACAGAAAAATCCTTTCAGGATTAGCTGAATATGCGGGAATTACAGATAAACTGATTGATTTTACAGTAGCTCTTGATAAACTTGATAAAATAGGAAAAGACGGAGTTGTTAAAGAATTGTTGGAAAGAGAAATTTCTCAGGATTCTATTGATAAGCTTGATTTCTTATTTAACCAATCTGATGATGCTTTAGAGAACCTTCTTCAACTAAAAGAGAAATTTGCAGGAAATGAAATTGGTTTACAAGGGGTAGAAGAATTAGAGTTTGTATTGACTCAATCTCTTAATCTTGGAGTTGATATGCAGAATTTGGTATTCAATATTACTCTGGCAAGAGGACTTGATTACTATACAGGAGCAATCTTTGAGGTGAAAGCTGATGAGGTCGCAATGGGCTCTATTGGTGGAGGTGGTAGATATGATAACCTTACAGAAGTTTTTGGTGTTAAAAATATCCCGGGAATTGGTATTTCATTCGGATTAGATAGAATTTATCTGGTGATGGAAGAGCTTAATCTTTTCCCTGATGAAGCTTCTTCTAAAACAGAATATCTATTTGCAAATTTTGGAGGTCAGGAAACTACAGAAGCTTTAAAACTGATTATGCAACTTCGTGTAAAAGGTATTTCAGCAGAATTGTATCCTGAGAATGCAAAAATCAACAAACAATTTACATACGCAGAAAAGAAAGGTATTAAAAATCTTGTTTTCTTAGGAGAAGAAGAAATTAAAAATGGAACTGTTACCTTTAAAAATCTTGAAGCTGGAGAGCAAAAAACAGTTTCTCTGGACGAATTTTTAGGATAAAAACCATTCCACATATACAATATAAAGCAGCTCAGGTTTTTTGATAAAAGAAAACTGTGAGCTGTTTTTTTAGAACAGAAGAAAGGCTTAAGCTAGTTATGAAATTTTTATTAATGCCTTAGAAGTGGTTGTGTACTGCATCTAAAAGAACCTCCAAAGCTTCTGCTGATTGAAAAGTCTATATATTCCACTTTAATTCCGTATTGTTCAATTTGGTCCCCAATATGCTTAAATTCAGGATCTGTAATATAAACTTCAGGAGAAACAGAAAGTCCGTTGGTTGCTAGATTCATAGCTTCATGTAGAGTAACATCAATTCTTTTCCAGTTTTTTAATGCTGTTGGGATCCCTTCTAAAAATGCTTCTTCACAGATAATCATTAATCCTTCTTTCACAAGCCCCAGAGCACAGTCGAGATGTAAAATATCACGATGAAGCTTTACTTCTTCTACTGTGTATCCTTGTGGTTTTAAAAGTTTTTCTAACCATTGAATTCCAAGGCTGTTAGATGCTAAACCAGAATTTCCAACAAAGACTTGTTTTCCGAAAACTAATACATCACCACCTTCCAGAAAAGGACCTTTTCCCAAAGTAGTATCTTCCGGATCTGCAATTTCAGGTGAAGGAACTGCCAAATAATAGCAATCTTCCGGATATATTTCCTCAATAAATAAATCTCTTATCGGAAAAACTTCATTTCTTCGATGTAAAAATCTCAGTGAAGATTCTATGACATGATTTCCTACCGTAAAAAAGGGATCTCTTACAAAAAAGTTGGAATAGCCCGCATTTCCCACTGCCTTTTTCTCAGTATCAGTAAGCTTACGCGGACGAAGAACTTGCACACCGTATTTTTCAAGTGTTTTTTTTAGATTTGTTCTTTCAAGTTCCCATCGTTTTTGAAGATCAGGAAATACTTCAGAATAATCTTTTCCTCTGTTTTCAAAGTTTTCTTTTACTGCATCTTTACTCAGAAACCGAAGATCTTCAGGGCGTGGTTCTAACGGATAACCAAATTCAGATTGAGCAAGAACAACTTTTTTCAAGGGTGCAAATTCATTTTCAACAAAAATCATAGACTTCAATTTTTATATTTACATAGGAGCAACTTTCAAACCGTTAAAGTGTAATACTTTTTTTAATCAGGGCTTAAGGCAAAAATAATAGGAATTTATCTCAATTCTGAAAGACTAAATAGAAAAATGTCTGAAAAACTGTAAGAATTGAATACTTTTGAAGGTAGAAATCGGCTCAGAATTTGTAATTTGGGATCGATATAATAAAAACTTAAACATAAAGACCAAATGAATATGATTTGTGCATTGTGCGGAACACCGCTTACATCTACAGATATGCTTGTAGGAAAGAATAAACTTGCTGATGGCGGTTATTTATGCGCTGAATGTTTTAACAAAGCCATTTCCGTCAATAGAGACCTTATCAATACTCTTGATCAGTTTTATTTTGCTGAAATTAATGGAATGCTTCTTAAAAGTAAGATTGATGCAAGCCAAAATCCCGGCGGTTTTCAATATGGAACTACCAATAGTTACGAATATGATGCTCCTACAAGATTAGATGAAATTAAGGATCAGATTGTAGCCCTGAACGTCAGACTTAGTGTACTGGCTAATGAAGAAGTGAATGAACTGGATAAAGTTCTCGATAAAGATGAAAGGCTGATCGCTATTGCAGAATGTATCGATATGAGTAGCAGTAGGGAAGGAATTCTCTTTTCAACGCAGAAAAGAGTGGTTTTCATGGATAAAAAATTCCTTGGTGGAGTAGTGAAAAATGAATTTACACATCAAAATATTATATCCGTAGATCAGGCGGAAAACCTTTTGTATTCAGTATTGAGGATTAATACTAGAGGAGGTACTGCGGATTTTAAACTTCATAATAAAAGTGACGGAAGAGCTTTCTGTACTATTGTAAACGGGCAGATTAATGAACCTGTAAAATCAACTTATCAGCAACCTGCACAGCCTCAATCATTCTATCAGAATACTCAGGCTTCAACACCACAAAATACAGCTGGTAGCCCAAAAGAATCAACAGAAGTTATTTTTGAACAATTGGAAAAGCTGGGGAAATTAAGACAAATGGGTGTTTTAAGTGAAGAAGAATTTTCATCGCAGAAAGCAAAATTATTAGAACGACTTTAAAAATAAAGTTTAGCAGATCAGAGAATAATGATTTTGAATACTTTTATTGTATCATCATCTGTGCTGTTTTATGATACAAAACGGAGCGTATTTTCTGCTCTATTGTAAAACTTTTAAACATAAAAATTAAAATGAACACAAATTGTGCTCTGTGCGGTATACCTTTAACGTCCATGGATACAGTTTTGGGAGAAAATAAACTGTCGGATGGCGGTATTCTGTGTAATAAGTGCCTGAATAAAGCAACCGGAATCAATAAAGATCTCGTGTATAATCTGATCAATTACAATCTGGCTGAAGTAAGAGATATAGTACTGGGAGAAAGTATTGTAGAAGAAGAAGAGGAAGAGGTTGAAGCACAACCTGTAGTAAAAGAGTCCATATCCAGAACAGTGGTGACATTCTCACACTCTTTTCAGCTTAATGTTAATAGTAGAAAAGAGCCTACAAGGCTTGATGAAATTAAAGACCAGATTATAGCTTTAAATACCTCACTCAGTATTTCTGCAAACACTGAAGTAAATGAGTTGGCAAATGTTTTGGATAATAGTGAAAAGCTTATTGCCGTTGCCGAAGGAAAATATCTGAACAATAATCTTGAAGGAATTTTAGTTTCAACAGAAAGACGGGTTATTTTTATTGATAAAAATCTTTTAGGAAGTATATCTGAAGGTGAGTTTTCACATGATAAAATTGTTTCTGTACAACATAGTTACGGGCTGATTTCTTCCGAGTTGAAATTATTTACAAAGGATGGCGTAAAAGCAGAGTTCAAACTATACAACAGGAATGCCGCAAAAAACTTTTATGAATCAATACAAGGTTACATAAACAGACCTAGGAGCTCATCAGAAGAAAGACCAGAATCTAATCAGGCAGCAGAAGACATCTCAAAAAAAGATGAAACAATAGCTGTCTTTGAGAAACTTGAGAAGCTTGGGAAATTAAAAGAAACAGGAATTTTAACAAACGAAGAATTTGAAGAGCAGAAGAAAAAATTGCTTGGAAAATTATAAAAAATATAAAAATGAGTAGTAATTGTTCATTGTGTAGAACGGAATTAACGTCTATGGATACACTTCTGGGAGAAAATAAGCTGTCAGATGGAGGGATTTTATGCAATAAATGTTTAGATAAAATAAGCTATATCAATCAAGAAGTGCTTTATAATCTTAGTAAGTTCAGTATCGATGATATTGTTAACATTGTAGAGAATAGGAGAACAGAGCAGAATCAGCCTGTTATTTTGAAAGATGAAAATCTCCCAATGACTGTGAATGCTGAGACAGAAATTGTTTCAAAAGAAGTTTATAAAAGAAGAAAGAGAAAAATAAAAAATGAACTGGAAAATTTGAATGCCAACCTTTCTGCATTCACAAGAGGGGAAATTAAAGAACTTCCCAACCTTATTCCGGAAGATGAAAAGATGATTGGTATTACAGACGCTCAGTTTAAAAATACTTTAGATGCCGGAGTTTTAGTGGCAACTGATAAAAGATTGCTTTCCGTATCAAAATCAATGTTCGGATCTGCAAAAATTAATGATTTTCCCAATGATGTCATTAAGTCTGTAAGCTTTGTAACAGATCCGAGATCACCCATAATTAAAGTTCATCTGGAAGAAAGAGTAGTAGAATTTGAATGTTATATGGACAAAGAAGATGCTGAAAAATTCTATGATATTATAAGACCTATTTATAATAAACCTTCTGTACAACAGAAAGCCCAACCAAAGCAAACTGCTACAACGAATCCAATTCCTTCCGGTGAAGTCTTTGCACAGCTTGAAAAACTTGGAAAATTAAGAGAAAACGGAATCCTGACGGATGCAGAGTTTGCAGAGCAAAAAAGAAAACTCCTGGAACAACTTGAATAAAACCTATCATTGTGAAAGTTTCTTCAGATTTATTGGAAAAATGGCTGAAAGCATGGTCCTTATCTAGAAACCTGTCTTTACCTGTTCAATATAAATCAGGGTTTAAAGTGAAAGTAGGTGATGAAAAACAAAAAGAACGTTATATATTTTCTGAACCTAATAAAGATTTCTTTCAGCTTTCCCATACTATTGATGAACCTTGGATTTATCTGAAAGTCTGTTCAGGACCAGATCTATTTATAAATAATATCCCTGAAAAATGGCAATTACAACCGCAAGGATATATGATGAACTGTTCTCATCCAATGAATATTCAGCAATTAAATCTTCCGGAAGGTTACATTGTAGAATATAGTAATGAAGATTATATGTTCATTGTAAAAATTATTACCCCAAAAGGCGAACAGGCAGCAATTGGAAGAGTTATTTTTGTAGATGATATTGCAGTCTATGATAGAATAGTGACGGAAGAAAATCACAGAAGAAAAGGTCTTGCTTCCTTTATCATCAAAGAATTGGAAAAAAATGCAGTGTCAAAGAATATTTTCAAAAATTTTCTTGTTGCCACCGAAGAAGGGAAGCTTTTATATGAAGCTTTAGGGTGGAAGGTTTACAGCTTATACACTTCGGTAGTTATTCCTGCTTTTAAAACTTAATTTTTTGATTTAAATTATTTTCTCGTCAGGAAACAGTAATTTAGGAACATAAAACTATTGCTATGAGTGAAAGATCCAGATTAGATGAAATAAAAGATCAACTTGAGAAGTTAGACATTAATCCAACATTTTTTGCAAGAAAAGAGATCCGGGAACTTCCCGAAATTCTTTCGGCAGAAGAGAAAATTGTTTACCTCGTTGAAGGTAGAAATAAAATCACTACTCATCATATCATCTTAGTCGCTACTGACAGGAGGCTTATTTTCGTTGATAAAGAATTCATGTACGGTTTAAAAGTAGAAGATTTTTCTTACAGTAAAATAAGTTCAATACAATACGAAACAGGTATAATGCTTGCCTCCATAGATATTCAGGTGTCTGATAACCTTGTAGAGATTGATGGAGTAGGTAAATATGAAGCAGAACTGTTTTGTGAAAAAGTAAGAGACTTCATGTCTCGTCCTGAAGAATATTTTCCAGAGATTTCAGAACCTACTGTTTTAGACCAATTGGAACAGCTTGGGAGATTAAAAGAAAATGGTGTTTTAAGTGAACAGGAATTTAGTGAACAAAAGAAAGTACTACTAGAAAAATTAAATAAAGATAAAATATAAAAGCAAAAAAGTCATCGTAACTACTCGATGACTTTTTCTATATATGAATGTTAAAAAAACTACTCTTATTTATTAGCTTAAAGAATCTTCAGCCTTTCCTTTCGCTTCGTCTACTTTATTTTGAACCTGAGAAGCAACATCATTGGCTTTACTCTTAAGGTCATTTCCCCATTTGTTAAGATTATCTTTTGCTGTATTGATCTTATCTTTTACAGCTTGTTGGTCCTCAGGAGATGAGTTTTTATATTTCCAATAAGCTAAAGCACCTAAACCTAGTAAAGCTAATACGCCTTTTGTTTTGTTTCCCATGATTTCTATTTTTATGAATTAATATTAAAATTTGTTATTACTAATCATGTAAAATACGTGCCAAAAAATTGTGTAGAATTATAAAAAAATGTTAAAATTAAGAAAAGACTTCAAAAAATTCACCGTCAAAACTGGCAAAAACCATAGTAGGATAAGAATCCTGATGATATACATTTCCATTTCTGTCAATACCAATAGCTCCCGCAAACCCATCAATAGCTTTAAGCTCAGCAAATGTTTTACCGAAAGCTGTCTCAAGGCTCATTCCGTCCGTAACTCTGGTTACTATTTTCGCAGCAGTAGCATTGCTTACAATATCTTCGCCTACACCCGTACAGCTGACTGCACAGAATTCATTGGCATAATTTCCGGCAACAGTGGCAGAATCCGAAATTCTTCCCGGAATTTCAAAACCTTTACCTCCTGTAGACGTAGCAACAGCTAGTTTTCCATTTTTATCAATAGCAACACAGCCTACTGTTCCTTTTCCGCCGTTGTTCAGCTTTGCTTCATATTCTTTTCTTCTTTGTGGGATCTCTGTAGAAAAATTTTCAAATCCATGCTCTGTAGCATATTTCTTTGCTCCGTTTCCTCCTAAAACTCTATCATCTTCATCAATAAGGTCTTTTGCTACAAAAACAGGATTTTTTACATTCTGAATATTAATGACTCCACTCAGCTTTTGAGTTTCTCCATTCATGATGGCTGCACTCATTCGGATAACACCATCGCTTTGAATCTGTGAACCAATTCCTGCATTATATAAAGGATCATCTTCCAACAAAGAAACGGCATAGGCAACTGTATCAAAGGCAGAGTGAGTTTGAAGATACTGAAATGCTTTTTCAGCAATTTCCTTTAAAGAGTTTTGTTTGGCTGTTTTTACTTCGTGGCTTTGGTCGCTTTCCGAGAAAAAGCCTCCATGAATGATGATTTTCATAAAATGTAAATGAGAGTTGATAAATATTTTTACGAAGGTAATTTATAAATAAAAGATAAAAGATAAAAGATAAAAGATAAAAGATAAAAGATAAAAGATAAAAGATAAAAGATAAAAGATAAAAGATAAAAGATAAAAGATAAAAGATCTTGTCGTTAAACAACTATAGCCATAATGATTATCCATCCGGATATCAACATCAATAGGGGCGGGCTTTAGTCCGCTCAATAAATGAAATATTTAAATTCCATTGGCTTTAGCCAAAACTTATTATATTGTCTGTTTTGATCAAAGAAGTGAATTAAAAACACAAAAAAACGAAACCGAGGTTCCGTTTATATAGTTACATAAGTTAGTCTATTTATCCTGTGGAATTGGATTGAATTGTGAATTCTCAATGGTCAGCGTTTTGGTTGTAAGGTCATAATGATCATTCATAGACATTACATGTACCGTTAAGTTATCAATAGAGATAGGTTCTCCAAGGTTGATATTCGTAAGATTGGTATCCTTGATGAATCTTCCGTCTACAAGGATGACAAGCCCTGAACCTACAGCAGTCATCACATCATTATGAATGAAAAGTCCCGTATCTTCTCCAAGTCCGATTCCCAATGTTCGCGGATTATTGACGACAGCCTGGAATAGACGTCCAATTCTTCCTCTTTGTACAAAGTGTGTATCAATGATAACATTATCTATTAAACCTAGCCCCTGCGTAGTTTTAATTTCTCCTTTTAATAAAGCTTCCGAGCTGCTTCCCTGATAGATCATATTTTCAGAGGCTGCCGCAGCACCCGCAGAAGTTCCGGAATAGATAAAATCCTGCTCCTGATATTTTAATAGAATAGTATCATGAAACCTGGTACCTCCGAGAATAGAAGTCAGTCTCAGCTGGTCTCCACCCGTAAACATCATTACATCCGCAGCATTGGCTCTTGCAACCATAGCATCAGAATTGGCTTCCTCACGGTTATGAATATCAAGAATGTTGACGTTTCTAGCTCCCAGGAATTCAAAAGCTTTTTTATATTCGGTACCTACGATTTGAGGAATCTGAGAAGCGGTAGTTACGATTTCAATCACAGAATTTTCCTTATGTTTTGATTCATTGATGATCTTTCGTAAAATCCCACGCTCAAAAAAGTTAAGGTTTTTTTCAATATTCTGATCATAATCGGTTTCTGCAAAGCTTCCTTTATTTACAGCTCCTCCGATAACTATTAATTTTCCAACAGGTTTCGTCATGGTACAAAATTAAAAAATAATTAACATGTTTGGCGAAATTCATGCCATCTTTAGTTGATTTTTAATCTTTTAGGAATGTTAATTAAAATTAATTCTTTTTTGGCAAATCTTTAAACTTGATGTGGTTTTGTTTTGGGTTTTATATTATATTTGAATGTAAAATAAGTTATTGTTAACTGTTAAAATGCCAATAGACTATGAAAATCGAAAAGATTCAGGCACTACGCGGTCCTAATATCTGGAGTATCAGACGAAAGAAGCTGATCCAGATGAGATTAGACCTTGAGGAAATGGAAAATTATCCCACTAATAAAATTGATGGATTCAGGGAAAGAATAGAAAAATTGATTCCGTCATTGATCACTCACCGATGTTCGGAAGGAGTGGAAGGCGGGTTTTTCCATAGAGTGGAGACGGGTACCTGGATGGGACATGTCATTGAGCATATCGCTTTGGAAATACAGACTCTTGCAGGAATGGATGTAGGCTTCGGCAGAACCCGTGAAACTAAAACTCCCGGAGTGTATAATGTAGTATTCAATTATCTTGAAGAAAATGTGGGAATCTACGCTGCAGAAGAAGCTGTAAAGATTGCAGAAGCATTAATTGAAGGGAAAGAGTATGATTTGAATGCCTGTATTCAAAAACTAAAAGAAATCAGAGAGCGCGTTCGTCTTGGTCCGTCTACAGGAAGTATTGTGGAAGAAGCTGTTTCCAGAAAAATCCCATGGATAAGATTGGGGACAAACTCACTTGTACAGCTTGGATATGGAGTGAATCAACAGCGTTTTCAAGCAACGATCACTGGGAAAACAAGTTCTATTGCTGTAGATATTGCATGTAATAAGGAATTAACAAAAAGAATGCTTCATGATGCTGCAATTCCGGTGCCTATTGGTGATCTGATTGTGGATGAAGAAGGGCTTAATAATGTCATTAAAAAAATTGGGTATCCTATTGTATTAAAACCTTTGGATGGTAATCATGGTAAAGGGTCTTCCATTAATGTTAACGACTGGGATTCTGCTAAAATAGGGCTGGAGCACGCACAGAAATATTCAAGAAAAGTTATTGTTGAAAAATATATTACAGGATACGACTTCAGAGTATTGGTAATTGATAATAAAATGGTAGCTGCTGCACGAAGAGTTCCCGCTCATATTATAGGGGACGGAGAATTGAATATCCAGCAACTTATTGATAAAGAAAATAAAGACCCAAGAAGAGGTTATGGTCATGAAAATGTCCTTACAGAGATTGATATAGATAAAGATACTACAGAACTTTTAGATAAACTTCAGTATAGTCTCGAAACGGTTCCGCAAAAAGGAGAAGTGGTTTATCTGAAGTCTACGGCTAACCTTTCGACTGGAGGAACCTCCATTGATGTAACCGATATGGTACATCCTGAGAATATTACAATGGCAGAAAGGATTTCTAAGATCATTGGATTAGACGTCTGCGGTATTGATATCATGGCTGAAAACCTTACGCAACCCTTAAAAGAAAGTGGTGGGGCTATTATAGAAGTTAATGCCGCTCCGGGATTTAGAATGCACTTAGCTCCAAGCGAGGGATTACCAAGGAATGTTGCTGCTCCGGTTGTAGATATGTTATACCCGCAAGGAAAGCCTTTCACAATCCCAATTATTGCGGTAACGGGTACGAACGGTAAGACAACCACAACAAGATTGATCTCTCATATTGTAAAAAGCAATGGTTATAGAGTAGGTTTCACGACTTCCGATGGTATTTATATTCAAAATACTATGTTGTCAAAAGGAGATACTACAGGACCAATTTCAGCAGAATTTATTTTAAAAGATCCTACGGTAGAGTTTGCTGTTCTTGAAACGGCAAGAGGTGGAATTTTACGTTCCGGATTAGGATTTTCACAATGCGATATCGGTGTACTTACCAATATTGAAGAGGATCATTTAGGAATGAATGATATTCACAGTTTAAAAGACCTTACCAAAGTAAAACGAGTGGTACTGGACAGCGTAAAGAAAAACGGATGGAGCGTACTGAATGCTGATAATGAATATTCCATGAAGATTATAAAAGATCTCGACTGTAATGTTGCAATTTTCAGTATGGATGAAAATAATCCGCATATCGTAAAATTTGCGAAAGAAGGAAGAATTACTTGTGTGTACGAAGAAGGTTTTGTAACCATTAAAAAAGGAGATTGGAAGATCAGAATTGGAAAAGCCAAAGATTTCCCGATCACAATGGAAGGAAAAGCCAGATTTATGATAGAAAATGTACTGGCAGCCAGCCTTGCAAGTTATCTTCATGGATTTGGAATTGAAGATATTTCAAATTCTTTACGAACATTTATACCAAGTGCACAGCTTACTCCGGGAAGACTGAATGTTTTTAAATTCAAAAACTTTAAAGTTCTGATTGATTTTGCACACAACCCTTCAGGCTATGAAGCCATTGAAGATTATCTGAAAAATGTAGAATCAACAAAGAAAATAGGTATTATTTCCGGTGTAGGAGACAGACGTGATAACGACATCAGAGAGTGCGGAAAAATCGCAGGAAGGATGTTTGATCATATTATCATCCGAAATGAGAAGCATCTTCGGGGAAGAACCGAGGAAGAAATCAATGGGTTAATCATTGATGGAATGCAGGCTTCAGGAAAAGACGTAAGCTATGAGATTATTCCTAAGGAAATAGAAGCGCTGAAACATGCTATTGGAATGGCAGAAGAAGGAACATTTATCACGGCTTTAAGTGATGTGATTTCTAATGCCATTGATCTTGTTCAGGAATATCAGGCAAGAGAATTGCTGGAAGATGAAAAGAATCTGTAAAAATCTAAGTTTGAAATAAATAAAGTGGCTGTACTTTGTAGTGCAGCCGTTTTTTATAAATTCTGAGAATATTTTGCAGATTTTATTTATATAAATAAAAGTTTTGTTTTGAGAATTTAGATCTTCAGCAATTTTCTAGCTTGCTGGAGTACAGCATCCCGATCTTCGGAAAATGTCAGAAAGTATTGGGTCTGCCATTCCTGAGTTTTTTGAGCTTGTTTGCTTTCTGTTTTATCCCAAGCTGGATAAACTCTTATTCCTCGTTTGCCTATCTTTTTTTCGTTAGATAAAATTCCTTTTTCCAATAAAATGTTTTTAGGGAAAATAAATATCCCTGAAAGATTATCTTTAAAAGAAGCAACGAAATAAAAGTCAATATCATCAGCGATATCAAAAGGAGTTGTTTCTCCATTTTCATTTCTTTTCCAGATCGTTACAAACTGTCCCGTTTTGGTAGGTGTTATTTTTGAAATCCGAAATTTTATATTCCAATCATTTACAGTAAAATTAAAACCTGAGTATTCTCTGCATTCTTTATCTTCTTCAATATTTGAACACTTCAATCCAAGGGGCTGGAAGAGCTGTTCTTCGATGGTTTTTACATTCACTATATTCTTGTTTAAAGTTGGTTGGCAAATCCAAAGTAGTTGATCCTAATCTGTTCAGATAGGCTACCTTTTGATATGTGTGGAAATTTACTTCTGCTGGAAAGGTGGCAAAATTCAAAGAATTTTTGGCGGAGTGTTTTAATAAGGTACAATCTTCACTTCATTTATCCTTCTGCAAAAAAAGCATTAGAACTTCCAATCCAGATGGCATCTTTTTTATTGAAATCAACATTTACCATGGCTGCTTTCGTCATTCTTCCCAGATTTTCCAATAGAATGGGGCGATCTTCATTTTCTTTCCAGACGTATAGCAAACGAATCTCTGCTTTTGCAAAGTCACCGTTAATATCCTCAAAAATAGGCTCGTAGTTTACTTTTCTTTGTAAAATATAGTTTTCCTTGTCTTTGATAGCGTCTGTAATTTCCTTTGTCGGATTCAAATTGACACCACTTCCAGCAAATGAAAACAGAGGTTTTAATACAAAATCTTCAAGGTTTTCATTCTCCGGGAATTCATGTAGAAAGTAGCTTTTTGGAACAAATTGATGTTGTAACAACGGTAAAAGAAACTTTGAAATCTTAAAAAACCAGTTGGGATGAGTAATCCATTTAACCTCAACTTCTTCCCGAAAATCAAATTCAGTAACAAGATCAGGAATTCTGTCCAATTCATCAAAAATAACGCGGTTGTAGATTCTTTTAATCTCTATTCGTTTACCTTTATTTTCATAAAAAAGTTTTTTACCTTCTTTCTTTATTTTGGTAAGGCAAACAGTCTTTATGCCTAATAATTTCTCTGTTAAAGCAAAATCAATTGCTGTTTTCTGTTTTTCAGGGAAGATCTCAAGAAGAATAACTTGTTCAGGATTCTCATCACCCACAATGACATCTTGTAAATGTTGCCTAAAAGCTTCATGGGACATAGTATTTCGAATATCCGAAAGAAAAGGATAAACTTCACAGTAAGTATCTTCATAAGCTTTTTGAAAGGCATATAATGAAGGGAAAGCCTGTAATTCTATCAATTGTGGCTCAATTTCTCCATTCTCGTTTTTGCATACCCCAAAATCTATGGTAAAAAAATGAGGTTGATCCGTATCATTAGGAACTTGGCAATTGTCGGGAACAGCTTTTTGAAGAAGCTCAGTAGGAAGTGCTTTGATCTGACTGATGATACTTTCGCTTGCATCCAGTAATTTATTTTCAAATTCTTTGGTCAGAAAAAGAGGGCTCTCCGAGATTCTGAAAGCAGCCTCCACGCCGCTTTTCTGTGCTAAAATGTCCTTAAGCTGCTTATATTTTTCATCTGAAAACTCCTTGTTAAATTGTTTCCTGTATTTTGGGATCATAGTTTTTCTTTTGCGATGGTAAAAAATCGAACAATGACATTCGATTTTGATATTGTAAATGATTTAACCACAAAAGTCACAAAAGTTTTTATTTTTAAGAATATAAAACGCTTTATAATAAGCTTACATCCAATGAAAATCAAAGATTTTCAACAAAACTTAAGTGTTACACTTTTGAGACTTTTGTAGAAGGTATTAAGCCAAAGATTCAGCTTCCTGCAAAATGTTTTTTTTCGCAAATTGAAGAAACCTTGGAAGAATTTGATTTCTGGTCAGGATAATTTTATCTTCATCATCAATTCTGTCCATTGTTTCAAGATATTTTTCCATTCCAAAATTCTGGATCATTGCTTCTTTGTTTTTATCGTCTTTCAGATTTTCAATCAATGCTTCTGGGCTGGCTTCCGGATGAAATTGAGTACCGAATATCTCTTCTGAAAAGCGAACTGCCATTACAGCTCTCTCCAGATTGATATGAGGGCGGAATTTTTCAATTGCCATAATCGTCATTCCAAGTTCTTCAAAACGTTCATGATCCGGCTCAATGAATTGATAAGCACGGGAATCTACCGCATAGAAAGGATCCCGAAGGTTTTTAAATAAGAATTCACTTTTACCTTCATCAGTTTTGTGAACAGGCATTACACCGAAGGAATAGGATTTTCTTTTGCAGATATTTCCTAAATTCCAATGAATGCTTGCTAATTGAAATGAATGACAAATCAGAAACAGATATTTTTTATTCTCGTTATATTTATTATGTTCAAAAACGGTATCTAAAAAATTGGAAAACCTGTTTTCCCACTCAAGACCTTCTCTGTGTGGGGTACCAGGTCCGCCTGAAGAAATAAAAATATCAAAGTCTCCCATTTCCGGCATTTCATTTTTAAACCTCACATCAAATGTCTTGATGATGACATTTTCTTCAGAGTTCTGCTGAAATGCTTCAGAAATTTCTTTAATGTTCCTAAAGCCTTGATTAACATGGTTGTTGTTCATGTCCAGCAGAGCAATTCGAATATCTTTCATTACATCATATTTTTTGTAAAGTTACCAAAAATATTATGAAGCAGGTTCGCCATGTGTTATGCCATACTCAGTTTCTGAGATCATATAATCTACAACTTTGGTGAGATCACCAGTTTCTTTGAAGATTCTGAGCTGTCGGTCTGCACCGGTTCCGTTTTCAAGGATTTTCCAGGCGTATTCAACTTCTTTTCTGCATCCAAGATCATCTACAACATCATCTATAAATTCCAAAAGTTCTTTTAATAAATGTGGATATGGTACAGATTCTTCTTTTCCAAAATCAATCAGATGTGCTTCAATGCCGCTTTTGGATGCTCGCCATTTGTTCTCGTTCAATAATAGTCTTCTGTAACTTCTGAAGCTTAGATTCTGCTGATGAAGTTTATAGATTTTAGCCACTAAGCTCTGCATGATTGCGGCAAGGCATACCGTTTCATCAATTCTTAAAGGCATATCACAAATCCTGAATTCAATAGTAGGGTAGAACGGATGAACACGTAAATCCCACCAGATTTTCTTGGCATTGTCGATAGTTCCTGTTTTTATGAGAAGATCCACGTAGCTGTCAAATTCTGCCAATGAGTTGAAGTAACTGGGAATACCGGTTCTCGGGAATTTCACAAAAATTTCCTGTCTGTAAGATTTAAAGCCTGTATATCTTCCAATCCAAAACGGAGAATTGGTGGAAAGAGCATACACATGGGGAAGGAAATAACGCATTACATTCTGGATTCTTACGCCTTCTTCACGGTTAGGAATTCCAATATGTACATGAAGCCCAAAAATAAGATTTTCGCGTGCTACATCTCCCATATCATCAACAATTTTGACATATCTTTCCCCTTGAGTGATATTATTATCAGACCAATGCGAGAAAGGGTGGGTGCCACCTCCGGAAACGCGTAATCCCTGCTCGTGAGCGATGTTGATCAGATGCCTTCTTAAACTGGTTAATTCAGCTCTTGCTTCCTGGATATTCTGACAGATTCCGGTTTCCATTTCAATCATGGATTCATGCATTTCATGTTTTAAATTTTCACTTAAAACGGCTTTTCCGCCTTCAATGATCTTTGAAACATGAGAAATAAGGTCTCTGCTCTGAACATCAATGATCTGATATTCTTCTTCGATTCCAATAGTAAACTGATGCATTGTGTTGTGTTTTTTAATTTTTTTTCAATGTTATTTTATGGAATCCTTCACAAAGGTTCCCCAAGTAATATTGGGTTTTCCCGGAACATATTCCTTTGCTTTTTCTACCGCTAGTTTTGCTGCATGTTCTACAATCCATGCAAAATTCTCTTCACCTACAGAATTTCTGTCTGCATCGGGAGCCGGATTACAGAAGTCGATGGCATAAGGGATACCGTCTCTTACTGCAAATTCTACGGTATTGAAATCATATCCTAATGCTTCATTCATTGTAATTGTGTAATCATGAATAGTTTTCAATAGTTTTTCAAGCTCTTCTCCTTCTGTCTGGTGAGTGGTTGCGTATCTTAAATGAGGTGCATTTCTAGGTTCATATGGCATGATATGAACATATTTTCTGCCCAGGCAATATACTCTGTAATAATCATCAAAGATAATCTCTTCCTGAACCATCATTACTAATTGTTCTGTTTCTCCGAGCTTATTCCAAAGATCATCAGGATTTTCTATTCTGTAAACATTTTTCCAGCCTCCACCATCGTGAGGTTTCATATAGGCAGGAAACCCTACGTAATTGAATATATATTCCCAATCGTGGGGGAATTTCAGGTTTCTGAAAGAAGTCTCTGATGTATTGGTTGGTCTTTCATGTGATGGAAGTAAGACTGTTTTAGGCAATGGAATTCCAAGTTTGCTCATCAGGGCATTGTTGAAAAACTTTTCATCAGCACTCCACCAGAACGGATTGTTGATGACATAAGTACCGTTAAGTGCTGCATTTTTCAGATATGCTCTGTAAAAGGGAACATCCTGCGAAATTCTGTCGATGATTACAGCATAACCATAGTCTGCACCCTGTTCAAGTTTGTCAATGGTAACAGGTTCTGCAACGATATCTCCACCTCCCAATTCATTTACTTTATCTATAAACGCCCAGGGAAATGTGTCCTCCATACCGAATAGAATTCCTACTTTTTTTGTCATAATTTTTGTTTTTAAAATTGGTGTGTATTTTTTGGATTTTAATAATTGTACTTAAGAAAAATAAGCTCCGATAAAGGTTGGAAATACCATTCTCCACAACGGCCAGTCGTGTCCGATCCATTTTCTTTCATCGTACCAGAAGTCTATTCCCTTTATTCTTAAAATTTCTGCCATTTCTATATTTTTATCTTTACAGATATCCTGATCGGAAGTACTTAGTACAATATGCATATGCTTATACTTCCATGCTTCATCATTTCTTACAAATTCTCTTGGACAGTTGAAGTAGACAAGATCGTCCGAATAACCATCCATAAAATTCCTTATACTAAATGCTCCGGAGAGACAAAACAGATGAGAAACGATATCGGGAAACCTGAACGCAAAATTAGCAGCATGATATCCACCGAAACTGGCTCCTGCTATTGCTACACGATGAGTTTTATGAATTTTCTGAATATAAGGGATAAATTCATTGATCAGAAACTGTATATATCGTTCATAATTTTTTATCCTTTGCTGAGGAGAGATCTTTTCATCATAAAAACTCCAGCTGTCAATGGTCTGGATATTATAGAGCCTTACTTTTCCCTGCTCTACAAACCAATTGATGCTTCCATTAAGATGAAAGTCATGGTTTTGGGTATATTGTCCCTGCGAGGTTGGAAACATAATGATAGGATGTCCTTCATGTCCGGTTACCTCTACTTTCAGACTTATCCCTAGGATATTGGAGTAGTATTCTGTATGTTCTATATATGGCATTGACATATTTTTAAAGTTATCTTAGCTGCTCAGCTTACTGCTTTTAGGGGGAAGAATATTCAGCATTTCGGCATTAATCTTTTCAGCAGTATGATCTAATCTTTCTTCAATAATTTTCGCATCATCGGATTTATAAACGATTCCGACATGGTAATCTATCGGAAGAAATCTTACCACTTCTTCACATTCAAAATCACTGTAATCCGGTTCTTTATCTTTAATTAAGGCAATGATTAATCCTGAATAATATCCTGTAGGAGGTGTAATACTATATTTTTTATTTCTCAGAAGAGCATCTTCAATTTTTGCCCATTCTCTCCAGATATTAATGCTGCTTGAAGCCTCCACCAAATCCGGAATATGTGCACCTCCCACTCGGGAAGAGGTTTCAAGGAAATACCATTTTCCGTCCTCTTTTCCTTTGATAAACTCTGTATGCGTTGCTCCGTTGAGAAGTCCGAAACTGGAAAGCACTTTAGCGTTGATCTCTTCAAGAGCTTTGAATTCTTCAGAATATCTTCCTAATGTTTTGGACCTGAACACACCACCTTCATGGGAAACCTGCATTGGAGGAGCCAGGTATTTTGAAGAAGAAGTAAATACAATTTCTTTATTGAATGTAAGGCTGTCTACATGATAAACATCTCCCGGCTTAAAGCTTTCCAATAGAAAAAGATGGCGTTCTTCACCAAGTTTATTCAATGCCTCGTGAAGCTGTTTCTTGGTTAGAATCTTTTTGATTCCTGATGCAGAGGCTTCCGACCGTGGTTTCAATACCCATGGTGCGGGAACTTTATCTACAAATTCATTAACAGTATTATCATTGAATACAGCTGTGAATTCCGGAACATTTATCCCGGAATCTTTGGCTTTTTGTCGCATGGCAAGTTTATCTCTGAAATAGCGATGAGTGGTCTGTCCCATTCCCGGAATACGAAAGGTCTCCCGGATCAGGGCTGCTTTTTCTACGTCATAATCGTCGAGAGCTACTACAGCATCTACTTTTCTTGTTTTCATCAGGTGTGAAAATCCCTGGATCAGATGTTCTAGGTTCCAGACTGAGGGTTTCAGTTCGGGCATATAAAAGACCTCATCAATGGCATGCCATGGCCAGTTTTTTTCTTTAAGATTCTCTGATGTTACTAAGATGATTTTATTACCAAGCACCTTCATTTCGTCCATGAAATCATAGCCCTTGTAATAGCACGAAATACATACTATAATTTTCTCCTCCATATAATGTTTTTTAGTTTTTAATGATTTTTCAAAAATAAAAGCATTTCTTTATTGTTTGATTAATACTAAAAAACAAAATATGATGCGCTTTTGAAAAATACACAATCAAGTATACAGAGAATTTTTGTAATAAACTAATTTTTAGTGATAATTTTCGATTAAATCAATCAATAATTGAACCCCATAACCAGTGCCTGCTTTTTCTTTCGCATATCCTACATTCCCAAAGGCAACACCAGCAATATCAAGATGTGCCCATTTTGGGTGATCTTCAATGAATTGTTCCAGAAATTTTGCTGCAATGATACAGTCTCCAACAGGTTTTAAAGACATGTTTTTCAAATCTGCTACATCAGATTGTATATCTTCTTTCCATATATCCCATAAAGGCAGATTCCACAACCTTTGATTAGTTTTATCACCGGTTTTAATTAATAGATTTTTCAAATCTTCATCGTTCGAAAACATTGCTGCGCAGGTATCTCCAAACATTCTTACCGAACTTCCCGTTAAAGTGGCAAGATCGATCAGGAAATCTGTTTTGTAGTTTTTCGCAAGGTAGGAAAGCCCGTCTGCAAGAATGAGCCTTCCTTCTGCATCCGTATCAAGAACTTCAATTGTTTTTCCATTATACGCGGTGATTACATCACTTGGAAGCAGTGCTTTTTCAGAAATGGCATTATCGGTAATGGGGAGAATGGCAACAATATTAACCGGAAGCTTCATTTCTGCAGCGTAGATTAATGTTCCCAGAACAGCAGTTGCACCACCCATATCAGATTTCATATAATGCATATTGGCAAATGGCTTCAGGGAAATTCCTCCGGTATCAAAAAGAACACATTTCCCTACCAATCCAAATGTTTTAGCATTTTTAACCGTAGTTTTATATTCTAAAATTGTAAATGCTGCATCATGGGCACTCGCCTGGTTAACGGCAAGATAAGCTCCAAGTCCGAGTTCTTCACATTTTTTTCTGTTAAAAGCCGTATATTTTAATTCATATTTTTTGGCAATATTTTTAAGGTATGAACTGAAAATATCAACCTTTTTAAGATTGGCAGGCTTATTCATCCAGTCTTGGCAGGTAAGTTGTCCGTTACTCAGTGCCTCGGCTTTCTGACCGATGATATCAAGTTTTTTCTGACTTAAATTCTCAAAATGAAGTTCAAATTTTGCATTCCAGAAAGGATGATTTTTTTCAAAAGGATAGTTATATGTTCCGATAAGTAGCCCTTTTACAAATTCTTCAAATTGTTTTTCATTCAGGAAATCGGCAAAAACTAAAGTTGGAACTGCCTGTAGCTTTTCCTTTTGGGTTTGTGAGAATTTTAATGCAACCTGCTGAACTTCAAAATTCTGTAGAGTTGATTTTCCTAATCCGATAAAGTAGGTAATTCCTTCTTCGTGAGCATTGATAAAGACTTCATGTTTTTTTCCGGTGAAAAATGTGGGAATATTTTTATTGAAATTTTTACTTGCTTTTGTCCATTCTTCTTCTGTGAATAAGTGGAAAACCTGAGTGTAGTTTTTATTTTTTTTGTTAATTAATTTCATAACGTTTAGTTCTTAATGCTTTGTTGTTGTGGTTTTACTTCGACAGGGTTTTCTGTATTGTCATAAAACAGCCATTCAATAGCCCTTGGGAATTCCTGTGACCAGTAGAATTCACTGTGAGTTCCTTCCGGATTGATATTGGTTCTGAATTCAAAGTCGAAAAGGTTCTTTTTCTCCCATCTTTTCAGATATTCTTCAAAAATATGAATTCTTTTGACCATTTTCGAGCCTTCCTGCCCACCACCGTATAAATATATTTTTGTCTTGAAAGGTATTCTGAAATTCATCATCGGAAAATTATTGTTCGGTTCTACCCAAAGAGAGGGTGAAAAGATTAATAATTTCGAATAAACTTCAGGATAGAGAAAGCCGCTGTAAATGCTGATTAATGCACCTAGAGAGCTGCCGCCGATTCCTGTGTTGTCGCGGTCTTTTTTAGTGCGGTAATTAACATCTACATAAGGTTTTAAAGTATCTGTAATGAAGCGGATGTATTTTTTTCCTTCTGAACCGTTAGCAACATTATCATTATCAAAAATGTATTCTTTGATTCTGTCCTCACTTCCATGTTCTATCGCAATAATGATGAGGTCACCACGACCATATTCTGCAAGAATGGAAAGTTTTTTATCAATTTCCCAATTCCCGAAACCACTTCCTTCATTAAAGAGGTTTTGTGCATCCTGAAGATACAGCACGGGATAATGCTTGTCTGAAGTATGATAATCATAAGGAAGTACTGCCCAGATTTTACGGTAACGATCAAGTTGTGGGATGTAAAATTTTTCAGAAATTACTTCTGCAGTAGGAAAAAATTCTTGCTTAAAAGGTCCCCAGTTTAATCTCCATTTTTCTACTTTATTTGCGGTCTTTTCTATAGATTTATCTGCTTTTCTGTTGGGTGTTATATTTCCATGCTTATCCAGTTCAACGTTTTCCCAGCCACCTTTGGTGAATTTATATTCAATATTATCAGGAAGTGCCTGTTTGCTGATTTCTATAAAATAATGATTAGAGTCTGTTTGCTGAAGCTGATAATTATAATCTTTGGGGTTCCAATTATTGAAATTTCCGGTGATAAATACTGGTCTGTCGTCTGTTTCTTCAGTATAAAGTTCAAACCTCATCATAGGTGTTTAGTATAAAATTGTTTGTTAAATTTATAAAAAAGTTTGTTTTGGAATCATAAAAAAGTGAATTTAAAAATGATATATTTGATAGGCAGACGAAATAAGGAAACTAACTTGATAATTATTTGATGAATAGTTAACCGCTATTGTCAGTATTTTTCGTAGTTTCAGGGAAAATATAAATACAAATTGGTCTTGATGAATTCTGTTAAAACCTATACGCTTTTCACCGATCATGATGTGTATCTTTTTAAAGAAGGTAGACATTATAAGCTGTATAGTAAATTTGGTGCGCATTCTGTGGAAAAGGATGGCGTACAGGGAGTTTATTTTTCAGTTTGGGCACCTAATGCAAAAAAAGTTTCCATTATCGGAGATTTCAATAATTGGAATCATAAAGATCATATTTTATTCCCAAGATGGGATGGTTCAGGAATCTGGGAAGGTTTTATTGATGAGCTCCCCTGGGGAACCTTATATAAATATGCTATTGAAACGGCAAGAGGTGAAATTTTAGAAAAAAGTGATCCTTATGCATTAAGCTGGGAACAGAATATTCAGGCTGCTTCATTAGTTTCTACCACTTGGTATGAATGGAATGATAAGGAATGGATGGAAAGCCGATGGAAGAAAAATAGTCTTCAAGCTCCTATATCTGTTTACGAGCTCCATTTAGGATCATGGATAAGAGATGAAGAAGATCCTAAACGTTTTCTGAATTATCGGGATATTGCAAATAAACTTGTTCCTTATATCAATGAAATGGGTTTTACTCATGTAGAGTTTATGCCCGTAATGGAATATCCGTACGATCCTAGCTGGGGATATCAGGTGACAGGGTTTTATGCGGCAACTTCACGTTTCGGATCACCACAGGATCTGATGTTCCTGATTGATGAACTTCACAAAAATAATATAGGCGTTATTTTGGATTGGGTACCTTCTCATTTTCCGGGAGATGCTAATGGACTGTATCGTTTTGACGGCTCTCATTTGTATGAGCATGAAGATCCAAGGAAAGGCTTTCATCCTGATTGGAAGTCCCATATTTTCAATTATGGAAGAAATGAAGTGAAATCTTTTCTGATTTCCAATGCAATGTTCTGGCTGGATCGTTATCATGCAGACGGATTACGTGTAGATGCGGTAACTTCAATGCTGCATTTAGATTATTCACGAAACGAAGGCGATTGGGAACCTAATATATATGGCGGAAATGTAAACCTTGAAGCCAAAGCTTTTCTACAGGAGTTCAATACTGCTGTTTATAAAGAATTTGGAGACAGTATTATAACAATTGCCGAAGAAAGTTCAGACTTTCCTATGCTTACCAAACCTGTACATGATGGAGGAGTAGGTTTTGGAATGAAATGGATGATGGGCTGGATGCATGATACCCTTGATTATTTTAAGGAAGATTTTGTTAACAGAAAATATCATCATCATAAGCTTACATTCGCTTCCATGTATATGTATAATGAAAATTATATGATGCCCTTATCTCATGATGAAGTAGTACACGGAAAAGCCAGTCTTATCTATAAAATGAAAGGCGATGAATGGCAAAAATTTGCTAATCTTCGTACCTTATATGTTTATATGTATACCCATCCGGGAGCAAAGCTGCTTTTCATGGGTGATGAATTCGGGCAGACCAGTGAATGGAATTTTACCCAAAGTTTAGATTGGCATCTGTTGAAATATCCTGTTCATAAAGGATTACATAATCTGGTAAAAAAGCTCAATAACTTATATAAAACAGAGTCTGCGTTTTATGAAAATCAATTTGAAAAAAATGGTTTTGAATGGATAGAGGCAGATGATCTTGAAAACTCAGTTTATGTTTATCTTAGGAAAGGAAAAAGAAGAGATGATGTTTTGATGACCGTATTGAATCTTGCTCCAAAAATACTGGATTATAAAATAAAAATCTCTAGCGGGACCCATTGGGAGGTGATTTTTAATTCTGATGAAGCTGAATACAGTGGAAGCGGAGTAGAAGCAGAGATACTGGAAGAAAAGTATGAAGGAGAGAATCAAAAGTTCATGACCATCAAACTTCCTCCGTTGGCTGGAATTATTTTGAGGCAGAAAAAAGATAAAAAGTATAAATTACACAGAATCAAATATAAAAGGTAAAAATGGTTATTTATCACTTAAGTACAGAATGTTATCCGATAGCAAAAGTAGGAGGTCTTGCCGATGTGGTGGGAGCTTTACCGAAATATCAGAATAAAATAAAAGGGATTAATGCTAAGGTTGTAATGCCTTGGTACAACAAACCTTTTGTTTATGACCATGAATTTGAGCTGGTGTTTGATGGTTTCATTCATCAGGGATCCAATATGCTGCAGGTTCAGGTGATGAAAGAAAAATCTGATGTATTGGGATTTGAACTTTATATGGTGAAAATTCCCGGTCTTTTGGATAGAGATAATCCATATGGTTATCAGGATGAAAGTTTTCAGTTTCTTGCCTTTCAGCAAGGAATATTACATTGGATGTGTGCAATGGAGATAAAGCCGGATATACTTCATTGTCACGACTATCATACAGGATTAGTACCTTTTATGGTTAAAAACTGTCCTGAATTTCAGTTTTTAAAAGACGTAAAAACTATTGGAACCATTCATAATGGTGAATATCAGGGAATGATGAGCTGGAATATGGCGAACTATATGCCTGCTTTTGATTCCTATAAATGGGGTTTGATGGATTGGAACGGAATGATGAATCCATTGGCAAGTATGATCAAGTGTGCTGATGCCTTTACTACCGTTTCAGAAGGTTATCTGGAAGAACTTTTTATAAGCTTCCGTGGATTGGAAAGCCTTGTTCGTCAGGAATTCGGAAAAGCCTATGGAATTATCAACGGAATTGATACTGAAGTCTGGAATCCTGCAACCGATCCGATGCTGGATTTCAATTTTAATCATGAAAATGCTGTAGCTCAAAAGAAAAAGAACAAAGAAAAACTGTGTAAAGAGTATGGTTTAAAACCAAATCTGCCTTTATTTGCCTTTATCGGAAGATTTGCTACAGAAAAAGGAGCTGATCTCCTTCCTGATGTTGTATGGAAAAGCATCAAGCAAAGTTATGGTGCTTTAAATATCATGATTTTAGGCTCAGGAAATACCTATATAGAAAATAAATTAAAGGAATACGATTATACCTACACCAATTTTGCGGTAGATCTTGGATATAAAGAACATCTTTCCCATAAGATCTATGCATCCGCAGACTTTCTGTTGATGCCATCAAGAGTAGAACCATGTGGTTTGAATCAAATGTATTCCATGAGATACGGAACCATTCCGGTAGTGAGATATACGGGTGGATTGAAAGATACTGTAGAAGATATTTCAACAGGAGGAGCAGGGCTGAACTTTACTTATGCAGGAGTAGATGATATTGTTCATGCGATGAACAGAGCTCTCGGAATCTATAATCAGAAGAAAGTTATGGAAGATCTTATTCATGCCAATATGAATTTTGATTTTTCATGGGAGAAATCTGCAGAAAAATATATAGCTTTATATAATAGCTGATATGAAACGTATCTTTTCTTTTTTATCAATCATAATATTATTGTTTTCCTGCAACAAGGAAGATGATGGGCTTAACAATGGTTATTTCTGGTTATATGGAGTTGGTCTTAAGAATATGTATGGAGAAGAAGCAATCAATGGGGTTTCTGAAAAATGGAAAATAAAATGGATAGATGCCGGAGGTTGTACGATTGATTATGAAACATTCAAAAAAATAATTAATACCAATAAAAAGACTCGTGCAGCCATTGAAAGTAAATATGGCAAAGATTGGGATGTAAAATATAATAAGGATCTGGAAGACTTTAGGATGAAGCGGGTGGATGTAATGGATATACTCATTGTAAACAAACTCTTCAGAAACAAGCTTAGAGATCATAATATTCCTATTGATGATGTAGATAAAGAAGTAAAAGAATTGAATGATAAAGGACAATATGAAGTAGCTGTAATTAATCCGAAACTTAAATATGAAAATAATATTTGCTTCAGAGTAAATGTAGATACTAAAGACAGAACTGTAAAACTAATAAAATAAAAACGCAATATATTTATGAACCGAAATGTAATCTCTATTGTACTGGGAGGAGGCAGAGGCACAAGATTATTCCCATTAACGTATACAAGATCAAAACCAGCTGTACCTATCGCAGGGAAATACAGACTTGTGGATATTCCTATTTCAAACTGCCTGAACTCGGGATTGAATAAAATTCTCGTTCTGACCCAGTTTAATTCAGCATCTTTAAACTCACATATCAAGAATTCTTATCATTTTGATATCTTTAGTCAGGGATTTGTAGATATTCTTGCTGCTGAACAGAATGTTGAAAATGACAGCTGGTATCAGGGAACAGCAGATGCGGTGCGTCAATCTATGAAGCATCTTGAAAAATATGACTATGATTATATATTAATTCTTTCCGGAGATCAGCTCTATCAGATGGATTTCAGAGAAATGCTGGATTTTCATATCGAAAACGGAGGTGATTTAACCATTGCTACCATTCCTGTAAATGCTAAAGATGCCACAGGTTTTGGGATCTTAAAATCTGATGATGAAGGAAATATTACCTCTTTCTACGAAAAACCTGGATATGATATGCTGGAGGGTTTACAATCCGAAGTTTCAGATGAGAATAAACATAAAGGAAAAGAATTTCTGGCTTCCATGGGAATTTATATTTTCACAAAGACAATCCTAAAAAAAATGTTTGATGAAGGAGCGGGTGACGACTTCGGAAAAGATATTATTCCAAACTCTATCGGGAAATATAAAACATTAAGCTATCAGTATGAAGGATATTGGACGGATATAGGAACAATAGAATCATTCTACGAAGCCAATCTGGATCTTTGTCTGGATCTTCCACAGTTCAATCTTTTCTCCTCTTCACCTATATATACAAGAGCAAGGATGCTTCCGCCATCCAAGATAAACGGATCTTATGTAAGTAAGGCAGTTTTTGGAGACGGATGTATCATCATGGCTGATAAAATTGAAAATTCAGTGATCGGAAACAGAACAAGAATCGATAAAGGAAGTACCATTGTTAATTCATATGTAATGGGTGCCGATTTCTACCAGAACACTACAGAGATTGTAATGAACGATAGAAAAGGACGCCCGAATATGGGGATCGGGAAATATTGCTATATTGAAAAAGCTATTTTGGATAAGAATTGTTATATCGGTGACAATGTAAAGATCATCGGCGGAAAACATATTCCTGATGGTGATTATGGAACACACTCCGTGCAGGATGGAATTGTAGTCGTGAAAAAAGGCGCTGTTCTTCCCCCGGGAACCCATATTGGGTGATAAATTAAGGAAGAGGGAAGCTGGAGGCTGGAAGTTATCGCAATCGAAGTGATGGATATGGTTGTTCTTTATTGAAAGATTTGTGAAAAATTAGGCTGGAAGTGGGAAGCTGGAGGCTGGAAGTTATTGCAGTCGAAGTGATAAATATGGTTTTTCCCTTATTAAAAGCTGGTAAAGAATAATTTTAATAGGAGAAAGATCAGTAATCATTGGAATAACAGTAACTTCCAGCTTCCCTCATCCCGCTTCCAACCATTAACAAGGTTAATTATTGTTAAACATAAAACAAGAGTGAACAGTGTATTGTTCACTTTTTTTATTTGTATTACTTTTGTGCGATGCGTATTTTTAAAATATTAACTGTAATTATTGTTCTTTTAGGAGGAGCTTATGCTGCTTCCATGTATTATTTCGTGGATGAAAGCAAGAATTTTACTGTAGAAAAAGAGATTGATTATCCAGTGGATAAAGTCTTTGCACAGTTTAATAATCTTCAGAATTTCACACGATGGAACAATTTTTTTACCAGTTCACCTACTATAGATATAGATTATTATACGCCATATGAAGGACAGGGAAGTGCTATTAGTTACGTAGATCCTAAAAATGACACAGATGGAGAAATGTTCATCAGATACGAAAACCTGAACAAAACCTTAAAATACCAGCTTTTTGAAGACGAAAACGAAAATCCGACCTTAGTGGATGTGAAATTCAAGCCGATTTCTGCTGAAAAGACAAAAATTATTTGGTATGTACATACCCCGAAACTTTCAGTATGGAGAAGAGTCGAAAATTTCTGGACAGAAGACCGTTTTGCTGAAAATATCAACAAAAGTATGATTAATCTTAAAAATTCATTAGGAAATAAGGTTGAAAAAGACAACCAAATGGCAGCCATCAAATACGACAGTTTAATGGTGGAAAATGAAGAAGATAAACTGCTATTGGGAATCAATGTAAGTACAGCGAATAAAAAAGATGCCCTTTACAAAAATATCGTGATGAATTATAACAAAGTCTATAATTTCGTATCGATGGATCTTGGTAAAAAAGACGATGAATTTGGATATCCGGTTCTGATGACTGATGCCGATAATTACAAAGACAAAGAAGTTTCTTACTTCTTGGGAATTCCACTTTCAAAAAAAATCGGAGTGTCTGACAATAACTTTAATTTTAGGTCTGTAAATCCATCACAAAACTACGTAATGTACTATAAAGGGAGCTATGAAGGTCGAATTAGGGCAATTCAGCAGCTGATTCAGAAAGCCAAAAAAGACGAGATGCGCTTCGGAGATATTCGCCAGACCTTTATTGAGCGTCCGATGGAAGGTCAGGATGTAAACCTTAAGCTCTCATTATCAGTGTATAAGTAATTTTTTTAGAATATTTTTTTTCTTAAGTTTTTTTAACGGTTTCAGACTGTTCTAACTCGGTTTTTTTTATTAAATTTGAAGATTAATTCTACAAATAAATTTTAATAAATAGATAAACTGTAATAATGGACAGATTTTCATTCCTAAACGCAGCTCATTCTCAGTTAATTGAGGATTTATACCAACAGTACTTAAAATTCCCAGATTCTTTAGAACCATCATGGAAAGCTTTCTTTCAAGGCTTCGATTTTGCTTTGGAGAACTACGGAGATGACGATAACATTCAATTTATTCAGGCTCCGGCCAGCGCTGCTCCTGCAGTACAACAGATTTCTCAGGCTGTATCAAGCGGAGAAGTTCCTGAACACATCAAGAAAGAATTTAAGGTAGTAAACCTTATCGAGGCTTACAGAACAAGAGGGCACCTGTTTACAAAAACAAACCCTGTTAGAGAAAGAAGACACTATACACCTACTTTAGACATCGAAAACTTCGGTCTTTCTAAAGAGGATTTAAATACAAAATTCAACTGTGCCGTTGAAACAGGAATGAAAGAGCCTGCTACTTTAGCAGATTTGATCAAGCATCTTGAAAATATCTACTGTGATTCTATCGGAGTGGAATATATGCACATCAACAATGTTGAAGAAAAAGATTTTATTAAAAGATGGCTTCAGGTTAATGAAAACCACCCAAGCCTTTCTGCGAATGAAAAAACAGAAATCTTATTAAAATTAAACCAGGCAGTTGCTTTTGAAAACTACCTTCATACAAAATTTGTAGGACAAAAAAGATTCTCATTAGAAGGAGGTGAAACATTGATCCCAGCTTTGGATCAGTTGATCTCAAGATCTTCTCAGTTAGGAGTAGATGAAGTTGTTCTGGGGATGGCTCACAGAGGTAGACTGAATGTATTGACAAATATTTTCGGAAAATCTTACAAACAAATTTTCTCAGAATTTGAAGGTAAAGAATTCGAAGAAGATGTATTCTCTGGTGACGTTAAATATCACTTAGGATCATCTAAAAAGATCAAAACTGCTTCAGGAGAAGAAGTTTGTATTAACCTTACACCAAACCCGTCTCACCTTGAAACCGTTGCAGCTCTAGTAGAAGGAATCTGCCGTGCAAAAGTAGACGATAAGTATAAAGACTATTCTAAAGTATTACCAATCATCATCCACGGTGACGGTGCTATTGCAGGACAGGGTATTGCTTACGAGGTAGCTCAGATGATGACGCTTGAAGGATACAGAACAGGAGGTACAGTTCACATCGTTGTAAATAACCAGGTATCTTTTACCACCAACTTCCATGATGCAAGATCTTCAACATACTGTACAGACATCGCAAAAGTTACAGAATCTCCTGTAATGCACGTGAATGCTGATGATGCTGAAGCAGTAGTTCACGCGATCCATTTTGCAGCTGATTTCAGAGCGAAATTCGGAAAAGATGTGTACATCGATCTATTAGGATACAGAAAATACGGTCACAACGAAGGGGATGAGCCAAGATTCACTCAGCCTAACCTTTATAAAGCTATTTCTAAGCACCCGAATCCAAGAGAAATCTATAAGGAGAAATTACTTAAAGATAGCATTACTTCAAACGATGTAATTGCTAAAATGGAAACAGAATTTAAAGCTCTTTTAGATAAGGACTTTGATGCTTCTAAAGAAATCGAGAAAAACGTAATGGACGTGTTCATGGCTGAAGATTGGGTAAACTATCCAATTGGAAAGAGAGGAGCAGTTCAGTTACCTGTTGATACAAAATATGACTTAGCTAAGTTGAAAGAATTGGCGCTTAAAATGTCAACACTTCCGGCTGATAAAAAATTCATCAACAAGATTACAAGACTTTTCGATAACCGTGTTAAAGCTATTGAAGGAAATTCATTAGACTGGGCACTAGGAGAGTGGTTAGCTTATGCTACATTACTTGTAGAAGGTCACAACGTAAGAATCTCTGGAGAAGATGTAGAAAGAGGAACATTCTCTCACAGACATGCTGTCGTAAAAACAGAAGATACAGAAGAAGAATATATCCCATTAAGACACGTTTCAGAAAGCAGATTTGATGTATTCAACTCTCACCTTTCAGAATATGGTGTTCTAGGTTTTGATTATGGATATGCAATGGCTTCTCCAAATACATTAACCATCTGGGAAGCTCAGTTCGGAGATTTCGTGAACGGTGCTCAAATCATCGTTGACCAATATCTTGCTGCTGCAGAAGAAAAATGGAAAATCCAGGACGGATTGGTAATGTTACTGCCTCACGGTTCAGAAGGTCAGGGTGCAGAACACTCTTCAGCAAGATTGGAGAGATTCTTAACACTTTGTGCTAATGAAAACATGGTAGTAGCGAACATTACTTCACCTGCTAACTACTTCCACTTATTAAGAAGACAGTTGAAGTGGTCATTCAGAAAACCATTGATCGTAATGAGCCCTAAATCTCTATTGAGACACCCTAAAGTAGTTTCTCCGCTTGAAGATTTCGCAACAGGTTCATTCCAGCCAATCTTAGACGATCCAACAGCAGATCCTAAAAAAGTAGAAAAAGTAGTTCTTTGTTCAGGTAAACTGTACTTCGAATTATTAGCGAAGAAAGAAGAATTAAACTGTGAAAATATTGCATTAGTAAGATTCGAACAGTTATATCCACTTCAAACGGATGCTATTGAAGCCATCTTCAACAAATACGAAAACAGAAAACAATTAGTGTGGGCTCAGGAAGAACCTGAAAACATGGGAGCTTGGTCTTATATCTTAAGAAACTTCAGAGATACAGGAATCCAGGTTGTAGCTCCGGTACCAAGCGGTGCTCCAGCTCCAGGTAGCCACAAAATGTTTGAGAAAAACCAAAATGCAGTAATCAACAGAGTATTCGACAGAGACGATGCTCCTGCAAAAAGACCAGTAACAGCTTAATAAATAATAATCAATTAAAAAATAAAAAATACTCGATATGTCAGTTTTAGAAATGAAAGTTCCTTCACCGGGCGAATCAATTACAGAAGTTGAAATTGCAACTTGGCTTGTAAAAGATGGTGATTATGTAGAAAAAGATCAACCTATCGCTGAAGTAGACTCAGACAAAGCAACTCTTGAATTGCCGGCAGAACAAAGTGGTGTTATCACTTTAAAAGCAGAAGAAGGTGATGTAGTACAAGTAGGTCAGGTAGTTTGTTTAATTGATATGGATGCTGCAAGACCAGAAGGTGGTGCACCTGCTGCTGAAGCTCCAAAACAGGAAGAAGCTCCAAAAGCTGCTGAACCTGCTAAACAAGAAGCTCCAAAACCAGCTGCTCCGGTTGCTGCTCCAACAACTTATGCTACAGGAGCTCCATCTCCGGCTGCTAAGAAAATCCTTGACGAAAAAGGAATGGATGCAGGTCAGGTTTCAGGAACAGGAAGAGACGGAAGAATCACTAAGACTGATGCTGAATTAGCAGCAGTTCCTGCATTAGGAGGAAGCCCTCTTACTGCTACTGGTTCTAGATCTACAACTACGACTAAACTTTCAGTTTTAAGAAGAAAAATCGCTCAGAGATTAGTTTCTGTAAAGAATGAAACAGCTATGTTAACTACTTTCAACGAAGTTGACATGTCTGAAATCTTCAGATTAAGAAAATTATATAAAGAAGAATTCGCTCAGAAGCACGGAGTAGGACTTGGTTTCATGTCTTTCTTTACTAAAGCAGTAACAAGAGCATTAGAAATGTATCCTGATGTAAATGCATCTATCGACGGAGACTTCAAAGTAAACTATGACTTCTGCGATATTTCAATTGCAGTTTCAGGTCCTAAAGGATTAATGGTTCCTGTATTGAGAAATGCAGAAAACATGTCTTTCAGCGCTGTTGAAGCAAACATCAAAGATCTTGCTACAAAAGTAAGAGACGGAAAAATTACTGTTGATGAAATGACTGGTGGTACTTTCACTATTACAAATGGTGGTACTTTCGGATCTATGTTATCTACACCAATCATCAACCCGCCACAATCTGCAATCTTAGGAATGCACAACATTATCCAGAGACCAGTAGCTGTTGACGGACAAGTTGTAATCAGACCAATGATGTATGTTGCAATGTCTTATGACCACAGAATTATCGACGGAAAAGAGTCTGTAGGATTCCTTGTAGCGGTAAAAGAAGGTATCGACAATCCTGTTCAGGTATTAATGGGAGGAGACGAAAGAAAAGGTCTTGGATTATAGTTTTAATAAAATTATAATATAAATATATAATCTCGCCTCAAAAAAGGCGAGATTTTTGTATCTATTAAAAAAATACTATAATGATGTTTTCAAAAATGACTTCCAATATCAAAGTTTCAGTAATACCTGAATATGATAGTAAGAACAGTTATCCCTCCGAAAACCGTTATGTCTTTAAGTACAATATAACCATAGAAAATGACGGAAGCTTTCCTATAAAAGTACTGAAAAGAAAATGGCTCATTTTTGATGTAGGATTCGGATACACAGAGATTATTGGAGATGGAATTATCGGCTTGACCCCAGAGATAGGAACAGGCGAAAATTTTGCTTATTTCTCTAATGTAATGCTCCGTTCCGGAGTAGGAAATATGAGCGGGAAATACCTCGTTAAAAACCTTGAGACACAGGAAACTTTTGAGATTGATATCCCAAAATTTAATTTATTATCTGAAGTTTTGAGTAATTAAAATTATTCTTTAATAAATTGATGTCTACTAATACCACTTTGAGATTTTACTTCCATAAAGTAGCTCCCTTTTAGCAGGTTAGAGACATTAATTTCAAGATCAGAAGAAAGGTTTTGAAGTACTAATTTTCCCTCCATATCATACACTTTTACCCATTCCACATGATCTGTCGTTTTTAGATAAACGAAACTTTCTTTTACAGGATTAGGGTAAATACTTATTGTTTTATCTGATAGTCGAGATTGGGTCTCTTTTGTGTCTAAAACTCCGGATTGATAAAAAGCCTGATGTCCTAAGCTATTGGTTATAATAAGATTTCTCATCCCGCCGTTATCCGTGATTTGATAGTTGTAACTATTGGAACCCATACTGAAATAATCATTGTATTTCGTGTGAAAAGCTATATTTTCCGGCATAGTACAATTGGTTGGAGTTCCGGTTCCATGAGACCAGAAATTAAAACTATTAGCTGTTATTTCGTTGTTATAGATTAATGCCCATATTGTAACACCACAAATAGGATTACTCATATTGGTTGTTGGAGGAGTGTTAGGAGTAGCTGAAAAAGTTAAAATAGGGCTTCCCATTTCACTGTTCTGAGGGAGAGAATAAGTAATATTATTTATTACAATTTTCTTTAGATTCCAGTCTGCACCGTGAAGTGCTGTTTGTGCATACACAATAGTACCGGCAATTGCGGCAATAGATAATAAGAGTTTTTTCATGGTTTTTGTTTTAAAGTTACAGTTTTTTTATATGATTTTTTAATGCTGAATCATTTATTTCTTCATTTCTGGTAATAAATAGCTTTTCAAAAGCCAATAAAGATATTTTTGCACAAACCTCTGCATCAGCACCGGCTCTGTGATGCGTAAAATCAATTTTATGATAGTCAGCCAATGGCTTTAATCCATATTTTGGCAAATAATTCCAAGATTTTTTGGCAAGCTGAATACTGCACAGGTAATTAATATTGGGTGTAAACATTCCATAATGTTGAAGACATCCTCGCAAAACAGATGCATCAAAACCTGCATTATGAGCAATCATTAAACTCCCATACATCATCTCCTGGGCTTCATACCAAATTTCATCAAATGTAGGAGCATCTTTTACATCTTCCGGCTGAATTCCATGTACAGCAATGTTAAATCTGCTGAAGTAAGGAAAACTTGGTGGTTTGATCAACCAGGTTTTAGTTTCCACAATTTTAGAATCCTGCACTACACAGATTCCCATCTCACATGCTGAGTTTTTTTCGTGGGTTGCTGTTTCAAAGTCTATTGCGCAGAAGTCCATTTGTTTTAAAATTTAAGATTAGATGTTTGAAATTATAAACTTTTCAGATAAGTAAAAAATCTGTGTTGTAAAATTTGTATTTATTTGCCTCCTAAAAAATGCCTGAAAATTAACCATTTTGATTGGTAGAATTGTATTTTCTGATGCTTTTGTCTAAGTTTCCAGGTTCCTGGAAGTTGTCTGTAAAACCCAAAGTGAGCTCTTACTACTGCCCAAAGATGTGGAAAGCCTTGTTTTAATCCAAAATAGATTCCAGCTACACCATCCAGACATAATCTGAAGAAAATTAGCCCTATTAATTGGGGGAAAGGAAGGTTTTTAAGCATCATCGACAAATTGTTTCGGATATTCAAATAGGTCTTTTGTACACTCTGTTTATTCAAAGTTCCGCCACCCACATGAAATACTTTGGATTTTCCTGTATAATAAATCTTTTTTCCTTGATTAATAAGTCTCCAGCAAAGATCAATTTCTTCCTGATGGGCAAAAAATCTTGCATCAAAGCCATTTTGTTCCCAAAAATCTTTGGATCGTATAAAAAGGCAGCATCCGGAAGCCCAGAAAATTTCTGTCTCATCATCATACTGTCCTTTATCTTCTTCCAGATCATCAAATACACGTCCACGGCAGTAAGGATATCCTAGATTGTCAATTAAACCACCTGCAGCACCTGCAAATTCAAAATAGTTTCTATTGTTATAAGATAAAATTTTAGGTTGAACAGCAGAAATAGAAGTGTTTTTTTCAAATAGTTCCAATACGGGATTAATCCAGTTTTCGGTAACTTCTACATCAGAATTAAGAAGACAGTAATATTCATTCTTGATCTCTTTTAACCCTTCATTATAACCTCCTGCAAAACCATAATTTTCATTGTTTTTAATAACTTTTACGGTAGGGAAGTGTGTATTTAAAAACTCTATGGAATCATCTGTAGAAAGATTATCAATAACGTAAATATCTGCATCTTGAGAAAATTGAACTACACCGGGAAGAAATTTTTCAAGCCAATTTTTTCCGTTCCAGTTTAAGATGGCAACCGCCAGTTTTTTCTGCATGTAAATCTATTTTTTTTCAGAATCAAAATTTTTGATAGAATCCTGATACTTCCATTTTCTATGAGACCAAAGATAGTTGTCAGGGTGCTTATGTAAAGTGTTCTCCAATAATTTATGGAATTTTCTTACCACTTCATTTTCTGTAAATTTTTCACCATCCGGATATATTCTGTGATAGTTGACCTGATAATATCCACGCTTTACTTTCTTCATTTCACAGTAGATAAAGATAAGATCCATTTTAGACGTCAATTTATCATACCCTACGAAAGCAGGAGTCCTTTGGTTCATAAATTCTAAACCGTACGTAACATGAGCAAAGTGAGGCGTTTGATCGGCAACAAACATATAAGCGGAATCTCCGTTATTTTTAGATCTGAAGATATTAAGGATGACTCCATTTGCCTCCAGTGCTTCATTTCCAAACCTGTTTCTGACTTTTTTCATCTGGTTCTCCCAAAAATCACTGTTTACCTTTCTGTATACCGGATGGCAGTGAGCCTGAGGGATAATTCTTGCCAATGCATTGATCCATTCCCAATTGAAAACGTGCCCGGCAAGTAAAATAATATTTTTTCCTTCTTCTTTAGCCTCGTGAAACAGATCCTGATTGATATGCTGCATTCTTACTCTTGCCTCAGTTTCAGAAATACTGAACGATTTTATTGTTTCTACGAGATAATCGGAGAAATTACGATAGAATTTTTTGCGGATTTTTCTGATCTCTTCTTCAGATTTATCTGGGAAGGAGTTTTTAAGGTTTTGGGTAATCACCTTTTTTCTGTAACCTACCAGATAATAGTTTAGGAAGAAAATAACATCCGAGAATATATATAATACTCTAAGCGGAAGTTTGGAGACGAAAAATAATATTTTAATTAAGAAGCTCATAAAACACGCAAATTTAGTGATAATAAAATTATGGTTCTATTTTTGCTGAGGGATAAGTATTATTTTTTTACTTTTATGTTATGAAAAAATTGACATTAATTGCTTTTCTGGGATTAAGCTCCCTTGCTTTTTCACAGGAGGTGACGAATTTACCGGCTCAACAAACAGAGGTGGATGCTAAGAAAAAAGCTGCGGAAGAGAAAGCTAAGCTTCCTAAACCTTATAATCCAAAGGCTGATGCACAGGCTGATATTAAAAAATTAGTTGCACAGGCTAAGAAAGAAGGGAAGCAAATTCTTATTCAGGCTGGTGGAAACTGGTGTATCTGGTGTCTTCGTTTTAATAATTTTGTACAGGAAACTCCTGAATTGAAAGAAATTGTAGATAAAAAATATTTGTATTATCATTTAAATTATTCTCCAGATAATAAGAATGAAAAGACTTTTGCCCAGTATATTAATATTAAAGAACAGCAATTCTATCCTTTCTTTATCATTTTAGATAAGAATGGGAAGAAAGTTCATGTACAGCAAAGTGAAGTTCTGGAAGAGGGAAAAGGATACAGCAAAGAAAAGGTTAAGAAATTCCTTGAAGAGGGAAAACTTCTTTAAAAAAAATCTTATACCAGATAATCTAAAAAGAAAAAGGTTGTTTCTATCGGAAACAACCTTTTTCAATTGATGGCTTTCTCCTTTTGAGTTAAATTCGTGTGATTTCTGTTTAAAAAAGAATCACAGTAGTTTTTTTATCCAGCTTAATTTCTTTTCAGAATAAGGCGGATATTTTATATTCGGTTCACCCCAGGTTGTTTTTTCAAGTACAGATTTTTGATGAGAAAAGGCTTCAAAACCGAATTTTCCATGGTAATTTCCAATCCCGGAAGTTCCTACACCACCAAAAGGAAGGTTATCATTACTTAGCTGCATCACAGTATCATTAATGCATCCGCTACCAAAAGAAATTCTTTGGGTAAAATGTTCTTTTTCTTCGGTATTATTAGTAAAAAGGTAAGCGGCAAGTGGTTTTTCCAGTTCAAGAATAGTGTTTAGAGCTATATTGTAGTTTTTATAACTGATAACAGGAAGAAGAGGACCGAAAATTTCTTCCTGCATGATTTCATCTTCCCAATCAACATTATTAAGGATGGTAGGCTCTATATATCGTTTTTCTTCTTCGAAATTCCCACCAAAGTATATTTTTTTATGATCAATAAGCTTTGTTAAACGTTGAAAGTTTCTTTGATTGATAATTTGAGTATATTGTTCCGAATCCGGACTGTATTTGAATTCTTTAATATATTTCCTCAACATTTCCAGAAATTGTTCCTGAATGGATTCTTCAACCAATAAGTAATCCGGAGCTACACAGGTTTGTCCGGCATTCAAAAATTTTCCCCAGACAATTCTTTTTGCGGCTATTTCAAGATTCGCATGTTGCGTTACCATAGCTGGCGATTTTCCACCCAATTCAAGGACAACAGGTGTTAAATGTTCTGCGGCTGCTTTATAAATAATTTTTCCGACTTTGGTGCTTCCCGTGAAAAATATTTTATCAAATTTTAATTTTAAAAGTTCCGTAGTTTCATCAATTCCGCCTTCGTATACGTACAGATATTCTGATGGAAAGTTTTCATTGATGATTTGAGACATCGCTTGCATTGTATTTTCAGCAATTTCACTGGGCTTCAAAATACAGCAGTTCCCGGCAGCAATTGCAGCAATCATAGGAGAGAGGGATAATTGATAAGGATAATTCCATGCGCCTATCACCAAAATACAGCCTAAAGGATCGGAATAAATTTTACTGCTTCCCAGCTGATTTACCAGATTAGTACTTACTTTTTTGGGTTTTGTGAGAGCTTTTAAATTTTTCAGATAGTAATCAATATCTTTCAGAATAAAAGAAATTTCTGTGGTATAAGTATCAAATTTCGATTTTCCAAAATCTTTATGGATAGCTTCATACAACATATTTTCGTTGGAAATAATAAGATTTCGGATTTTTTCAAGATACATTCTCCTGAATGACAGGTTTTTGGTTTGCTGTGTCTTAAAAAAATCTCTCTGACTCTGTAGAACTTTTTCAATTTCCATACGATAGTTTTTTGTATTGAAACAAGCAACAATAAACTAGCCAAAGTTGAAAGTTATTTTTTGACGTTTTGGAGATGTTGTGTATTTAAGGATTTTTTTAATTTAAGCAATGTTTATAAACGCTATGATCGCTAAGATAGTTTCAATGCTGGTTATTTCTCTTTCGCATAGGCACTTCGTTCAGCGAATGCTTTGGATTATAGCTCTTGTGGAGTGAAACGCCTTTGCGAACGGTTATAAAGTATATGATTTTAATTCTTTGTGAACATTGCCTTAAGAATAATAAAATTTCCTTAAACAGAACTGAAGTCACTAGTTATTTAAGACATCAATAACTTTTGAATTTCAGCTTTCTTTTTCTCTACATAATATTTCTAACTGCTATTCTAACTGGATGATAAAGAAGTAACAGGAGAGCTGTAATCAAAGCCAGCCAGAACAATCCTGTAAATATTTCCATGTTGGAAAGCAGGATAGACTGAGCTGTTATTTTGGCTTTAAAGGCTCCTGCAGTCATGGATAATGATTCATTAACCGGGAGTTTTGCAATATTGGCTCCAAAAATCTGATTCCATTGACTATAAAAGACAGGATTGGTATCGGTAAGATTAAAACTTAAGGTATCGGCATGTTTTAAAGTTAAAAATAACATTAAATTCTGCATCAAAGCATATCCAATGGCTGTTGTCCAGAAACGGGTTGTAGTTCCGAGGGCTGTAGCATTGGAAACATATTCTTCCGGCATTCCTGAAATAAGAAAGAAAACGAGCGGAGTAAATAATAATCCTTGGGCAACACCCTGCAAAAATAAAGGCGGACATATCGTGGAAAGGGTAGTATCCGGATAAAATGTGTAAGTAAACCATGCACAATCTATCGCCAGTAACAGAAAGCCTGTAAAGAAAACAATTCTTGAAGAAATTCCTTTTACCAGACAGATTCCTGATAAAAATACACCCAATAGTGTTCCGGCAACGTTCCAATACTGAATATTTACAATATAATCCCAAGGCCATTTCCAGACGGTTGCCATGATGCTGTACACATTGTTTAATCCGGATCGGATAAGATAAAATATGAAAAACAGAAGCATTCCTACAATTACATTTTTTGAACTGAAAACTTCATAGTGAAATAAAGGTCTTTTGGAGTTTCTCTGTTTGAGCATAAATAAACCTCCTGAAAGTAAAAAAACAAACAGGCACATGATAATGATATCAGATTCAAACCACATCAATCTTTTTCCATAAATAATAGCATAACCTCCAGCCTGTAAACAAACCCAAAGCAAAAACCAACTGGTAATATCCAATTGATATAAAGGTTTTTTAGGAAAGAACCTGTTTCTATTGAAAATGGCAATTCCGATGATGAGAACAAAAACATGAAAGTAAACCATCATTAATACCATATGCTGAAAATCATAATCTTCAATACTTGATTTCAATAAGGAAGTGGTCACTGTTCCGCCGGTAAGCATAATGGCATACATTAAAAGATAAGAGATTACCTTAGCATGTTTCGTTTTTAATTCAGCAATAATTAAAGGAAGAAAGATAGCTCCTTCCAGTAATCCAAAGATTCCCTCT
Organism: Chryseobacterium artocarpi; assembly: GCF_001684975.1. GTDB lineage: Bacteria > Bacteroidota > Bacteroidia > Flavobacteriales > Weeksellaceae > Chryseobacterium > Chryseobacterium artocarpi. The sequence continues at coordinate 71,493 of NZ_MAYH01000023.1, forward strand.
AAAAATCGAATGACTAAAATGACATGATAATCATTGGTAACGGATAAGACATAGAGAATAATCACGGAAATGGAAGCCATCAGCAAAACATAATATTTCACACTGAAATACGCCATAAATCTCTGTAAAACCAAAAGGGTAACCACAAATGTCCCATACATCAAAATCATTAGGTATTGGATGTCATCCGAGTCTACATCCATAAAAGAAGATGTGAAGGCACTGTTTGAATGTAACAGTGACAATAACATCAGGTGGGGAAACAGTGCCAGTACAAGGAGCGGCAGTTTCAGCCATTGTGGTACCCATTTATGATAAACAGAGTTATGTTGCATAATTTTTTGAGAAGCAAAAGGTAAAGGCTAAGAAAGCTTTTTTGCTATTCAGTGTTTAGTAATATTTAAAAAAATGCGAAAAGACAAAAAAGCAAAAGGTGTAAAAAAGAGTAAAAGGTAAATGACAAATATGACTAAAGAAAAAATTAGCAGATTTGCATTTTGCGGTTTTGCCTTTTCGCAGAAAAATAATTTAATTAGAAAATTTGAAAATGAATGAATTTGAAAATGATAATAAAACTGTATGTTTTTGTATTCTCATACTCTCAAACTTAAATTTTCTTCGCGCTCACCAGAACATTCATCCCGGAAAGTAATTTTTCGTTTTCTTTATTTTGATCAAGAATAATTTTTACAGGAAATCTCTGTTCAATTTTCACAAAGTTTCCGGTTGCATTATCAGGCTTTACCAATGAAAACTGAGATCCTGAAGCAGGTGAAACAGAAAGAATCTTTCCTTTGAATTCAATGTCTGGGTAAGCATCTGCGGTAATGATAACTTCCTGTTTGGAATCGATTTGTCCAAGTTGGGTTTCTTTATAATTGGCAATGATCCATTTTTCTTTGCTTACGATTTGCACCAAAGCCTGTCCTTCTTTGATCAGCTGTCCTTCCTGAATGGTTTTTTTACCGACCCAACCGTCATAAGGAGCTGTGATCACGGTATAAGAAAGAAATAGTTTGGCATTGTTCAAATTCGCAGAACTTTGCTGAATCTGGCTTTTGGCAGGTGCTACTTTGGTTTGCTGTTCGCTAGCTCCGGCTTTTACAGCATTTTTCTGTTGTTCGAGTGCCAATAAATTCGCTTTTGACTGCTCATAAGAAGCCTTTACATTTTCAAAATCCTGCTCAGTGGCAGCATCTTCATTCAACAGATTTTTATATCGTTTATAGTCTTGTTCCGTTCTCCAGATGTCAATTTTTGCAGAAGCAATTTTAGCATCAATGATTTTAGTGTCGCTTTCTTTGGTATTTACACTGCTTTGGATCGTTGTAATATTTTCAGTATTAGCATGAAGGTTTGCTTCCGCCATATGTACCTGATTAACAAATTCTCTGTTATCAATGATGATTAAAGTATCTCCTTTACGTACAAATTGGTTTTCATTAAACTTTATAGCTTTGATAAACCCTGAAACCTTGCTTGATACTGGTGTGATATATTGTTCGATCTGCGCATCGTTTGTCGTAACATTTTTTCTCGAAAAAAGATAGAAACTCACCATTCCTGTGACTCCGCTGATGATAAGAATCCATGCCAGTAAAGTGATTGTCTTATTAATTCTTTTTTCCTTTTGTGTCAGTTGTTTCTGTGCCATAGTTTTTATAAGTTTCCAATCGTATATTGGAGTTGATAGTATTTTAGTTGACGGTTAATTTTTACGGAGATAAGATTAGATTCCGCTTCCAGATACGTATTGTCTGCATCAATAAGTTCAGTAATAAGGCTTAATTTATTTGCATATTTTGTTCTTACAATACGATAATTTTCTTTTGCCTGATCAATAGCTTCTTCAGCTATTTTTACCTTTTGTTCGGTCTCTTCAAACTTCTTATAAGCTTCATATACATTATGTCTGATCTTTTCATCGTTTTCTTCAATTTGTAGCTTAGCCAGATCAATATTCTCTTTAGCTTCCTGCATTCTGTACTTATTTTTATACAGGTTTTCGATAGGATAGGTCAGGTTTAATCCGATCATCCCTAAACGATAAGCATAAGGCTCAGGAGGAAAGAACATCATATTCGGATACTTTAAAAAATATTCTCCGCCCGCAGTTATTTTAGGTAAATAATTCGCTCTTGTAATTTTTTGGTCCAATTCCTTTAATGAAAGGTTTTTATGGGTCATTCCTACAGACTCATTTTGGTTTAAAGCTGTTTCTGTAAGCTGATCAACGTAAGGAATTGCCTCTTTATCTGAAATAAGGTCTTCTGTATCCACGTGCATTTCCTGAGGTTCCGGAAGAGAAAGGATTGTTTTTAACTTATGTTCGGCGATCTGTATATCGTTATCCAGTTCTGTCCAGCTCATTTTGTGGTTAGAAAGCTGTAAAGATGTTCTTAAAACCTCATTCACTGTCACTACACCATTTGCTTTCAAAGCTTTTACCTGTTTGATATTGATAGAATCCTCTTTCATTTTATCATTGATAAGACTTTGTTGTTCTTTCAGGTGATGAATTTGTAGAAAAGCAGTAATGATTTCCATTTTAAGCTGTCTTTCATCAAGATGCGTTCTCAAGGTCGAAATTTCAGTGTCAATAGCTGCTTTCTTTTCTGTGTTTTTTATTTTTCCACCCATATAAACCGGAATGGAAGCCGATAAAGTAAAATCATACATTCCATTGATGGCGTCATACTTTGTGGGCTTATTAAATACACCGTCCTGGTATTGGAAAAGGTTTGTAACCTGGCTGTAGCTTGTATGGAATTCTATATCCGGCAGTTTTTCCATTTTCAGGTCTTTTTCCTTCGTTACGGACATTTCCTGTTTTAAATGGCTGATTTGGATATTCTTATTGTTTTTTAAACCGATCTCTATAGCCTGCTGTAGACCAAGATTTTGGTAGTCTATCATCTGTGAGTGTAAAAAATTGCTCAATAACAAGCACAACGCGATGCACTGATATCGGCATGCGTTAAATATCATATTCATAAATTAATTAAAGGATTTTTGCTAAAATGATTTTGATACTGCAAATTTACGACGAGTAGTGCCGGACACTATTTGTGAAAACAGAAAAATATTTGTTCATTTACGCCATTTTGAAAAAACTTCATATCTTTATTTCATGAATAACAGTCATTTTAAAGAAGTAGAAGACGACGATGCCGAATTTTACGTATATCATGTCCTTACAGGAAATATTACAACAGAAATTCATTATCATAGTTCTGCGCAATTAGTTTATGCAGAAGGCGGTATTGTGCATGTTTTTACAGATCTGAAACACTGGTATCTTCCGGCAAGATGTTTTATGTGGATTCCCGCGGGAACACCTCATTATCTGTTTTCTACCAGCCCAAAGGTTGATTTATATAATTTTTATATGAAAAAAGAAAATGACGAAAGTGGCTTTTTTGATGAAATCAATATTTATTCAGTCAATGATCTCCTTCGGGAAATGATTTTATACACCAGAGAATGGAATGGGAAAATCACAAAAAATGATGGGTCAAAATATTATTTTCTTAAAGCATTGAAAGGCGTTTTACCTGAAAAAAGAGATAAAAACCTTGCCTTTCCGGTTCAGCATCCATTTCCCAAGGATGAAACTTTATTGAAGATAGCCAGATATATTCATGCTAACCTTGAGAAGCCCCTTACGATTGAATCTACAGCAAAAGAATTCGGGATGAGTACGAGAACCCTTTCAAGGAAGTTTAAAGAGACTTTAGGCATGAATTATGTCCGTTTTCTGAGAGCTTTAAGAATAACCCGTTCTCTTGAGTTAATGTTGGAAGATAAATATAATATGTATGAAATTGCAATGATGGTCGGCTATAATAGCTTGTCTTCTTTCAGTAATATTTTCAAAAAAGTAATTGGAGTGGCACCCACGGAGTACCAACAGAAACTGAGAGGAGATAGGTAGTTTGAGGATTTGAGAGTTTGGGTACGAATGTAACTAACTCTACCAAAAAATGACTAGTATATCTTAAAACCTCCCATTCACCTTCTCTTGAGGGGTGGATTTCTGCAATGCAAAAAGACGGGGTAGTTTATAAACGAGTAATACTAAAAAAACCACCTCAAATAAATGAAGTGGTCTTGTATTTTGAGAAATTCTCAATCGCTTATTAAGCTTCTTCAGATTTAGCTTCTTCCTTCTTAGCAGCAGGAGCAGCTACAACTGGAGCATCAGAAACGATGTCGAATTCGTAGTTGTACTCAACATTTCTGTGAAGTCTGATAAGAGCAGCAAATTTACCAGTTCTCTTGATAGTGTTACCAGGAATTTTGATATATTTTTTCTCTACAGAAACTCCAGCTTTTTCTAAAGCAGTAGATAGATCAGCATTGTTGATAGATCCGAATAGTTTGTCACCAGCACCTACTTTTGCAGGAATAGTGATAGAAGTTTTCTTCAATTGCTCAACTACAGCGTTAGCAGCAGCGATTAATTTAGCTTCTTCTTCTTTTCTAGCTTCTAATGTAGCTTCTAAAGCAGCTTTGTTTTTAGGGGTAGCTAAAAGAGCAATTCCTTGAGGAATTAAGAAGTTTCTAGCATAACCTGGCTTTACGTTTACTGTATCAAACTCAAGTCCTAAGTTTTCTACGTCTTTTTTTAGGATAATTTCCATTGTTGTTGTCCTTTTTTAGATTTTAGTTTTATGATCTAAAATCAAGTTAGAATTAATGATGTATTCAGCAACAAAAGAAGAGATTGCTCTCTTCTTTTATTTATTTTTTGTCTTATTTCAATAAGTCAGCTACGTATGGTAGTAACGCAAGGTGTCTTGCTCTTTTGATAGCAGCAGAAACTTTTCTTTGGTATTTTAAAGAAGTTCCAGTGTATCTTCTTGGTAAAATTTTACCTTGCTCGTTTACAAACTGTAATAAGAAATCAGCATCTTTGTAATCAACGTGCTTAATTCCGTATTTTTTGAATCTACAATATTTCTTTTCAGATTTTGTATTGATATCAAGCGGAGTAAGGAATTTTACTTCTGATTCTCCTCCAGCTGAGGCTTGTTTAGCCATTTCATCTATTGCCATGTCTTGTCTTTTTTAAAAAATAGGGTTAATTAATTAAGCTTTAGCTGATTTTACTTTAGCTCTTCTAGTTACAGCGTACTCAACAGCGTGCTTGTCAAGTTTAGTAGTAAGGTAACGGATTACTCTCTCGTCACGCTTGAATGCTAATTCTAAGTCAGCTACTACAGAACCTTCTCCTTTAAATTCGATTAAAGTATAGAACCCGTTCTTTTTCAATTGGATTGGGTAAGCTAATTTTTTTAATCCCCAGTTTTCTTTAGCAACGATTTCGCAGTTCTTTTCTTTGATAAGATCTACATACTTGTTCACTGCTTCCTCTACCTGTGACTCAGATAGAACGGGAGTTAAAATGAAAACAGTTTCGTAATTGTTCATAATGTTAAATGAATTTGTTAATTATTTCGAGGTGCAAAAGTAGAGAATATATTTTTATTATGCAATAGTAGGAGCGGAATTATTCAATGTTATAGTAGGGAAATTGAGTGTTTATGGTGTTTTTTGTATCTTTGAGGTAGAAAAAATATTTCATGAAAACTAAAATGTATGCCTTTCCCTTATTGCTGATGGGGGTTCTATGTTATTCTCAGGATAAAATTATAAAGAAAAACGGAAATTCTTTCGAAGCTAAAATTATAGAAGTTGGAGCTTCAAATATCACTTACAAAGAGTTAGATTATCAAGACGGACCTACTCATTCATTAAACAAACCTGAAATTTATAAAATTATCTATGGTAATGGAAAAGAAGATCTTCTTGGGAAATATCATAATGTGGATGAAGTGAAGGCTTTTATTGCTGATAAAATCAGAGAATTTGGTGCAGACCGAGATAATGGAATGCTAAGACTTGCTGCTGAATTTGAAGGAAATAATATTAGAATAAATTCAGTAGATAAAAATGGAAAACTCTATTACAAAGGAGATTTATGGGATTTGAGTAAAGTTGTAGAATTTCATAAAGTATCCAAAAGGAAAAATGGGGATGCATTTTTAAATATAGTAACCTACAAAGTGAAAAGATCAAGTGAAAAACTGGATAAGTTGGTTATTAGAGTTATGAATTATGGTATAGCTGAAGAACTATCGGAAGCCTTTAAGGATTTAAATATTATGTTGAAAAAATCCTAAGAATTATCTTTACGGATTTCAGTTAAGAAGTTTACTTTCAATACATCATACAAAGAATGTCTGCTCACTAAAATAGAAGCAATAGAAGAAACCATACCGGCAAGCATCAGATGGAAAATCAATGAATGCCTGTCGGTCATTTCCAGTACAATAATTGCTGAAGTGAAGGGAGCACGGGTAATTCCGGTAAGAAAAGCAACCATACCTCCAAGTACAACAACATTGGTTTCATTAGCTGTTAAATGAATCATTCCCGAGATCACAGAGCCAATACTTGCCCCGGCAGTTAAAGCTGGAGCAAAAATACCACCGGCACCACCAGAGGTAAAAGATAGAGCAGGACCCAGCATTCTTAAAATCGGGACATACCAGTCTTCATGTTTGTCTTTCGTGAAAAGGACACGTTCCATAATCTCTTTCCCTGAACCAAGAATTTCATGGTTGATAAAATAAGCGATCGAAGCAATAATCAGAGCACATATAATCAGAAATACTATATTCGCTTTATCTGTTTTTAAAGTTTTCTTCTTCCAACCATTTATTTTAAGCATAATAACAGACAATTGGCTTGCAAGAATACCAGCCGTTGCTGCTACAAGGATAATAGGGAACATCACCATTAAGGAGACGTCATTTGTTTTAGGATAGCCAAGGTACAAATAAGATCCAGCCAATGTCTGAGCGGTTAAACCTGCAATGATAACGGCTGTAAATAACGCTGTTTTAAAGTAATTAATATGAGTTTTGGATAACTCTTCCACAGCAAATACAATTCCTCCTAAAGGCGTATTAAAAGCAGCCGCAAGACCCGCGGCGGCACCTGTCATAATCATATTTTTTTTGGAAATTTTAGGCCACCATTCAGGAAGGTATTCATTCACTTTTCTGAAAACAGAACCTGCAATTTGAATGGTAGGACCTTCACGACCCACAGCACCACCTCCAATAACCAATACGACAGAAGAAATGATTTTAAAAATGATAATTTTAAGACTTAAAAGACTTCTTATCTTTTTATGCTCCTTGGGATTAGCAAGCTCTACAGCCGCCATCACTTGTGGAATACCACTTCCTTTAGCATTAGGAGCAAATTCTTTTACCAGCCACCATGAAAGAACAAAACCTATAGGAGCAATAATGAAAATCATCCAAGCATGCCAGTCAAAGATAAAATTCATAAGGTGCTCGCCCCATGCAAATATCTGAGCATATAATACCGCGAAAAAACCAGTAATCACAGATCCGATCCAGAAAGGAATAGCCTGCAACAGATTGTGCTTCAACTGTTCATTCCGGATGTTATCAAAGGATTTCTTTATAGATCGGCGAATAAGGATAAGGACTTTCAGCATTTGTAGGTTTTGAAGGATGAAATTACGGCAAAATTTTGAGAATTATATAGTATTTATAAAATTAGGAGTAAGTCTTACACGGTCTAAATGAAAAGCTTGGATAGCTTCAAATTGATTTTTTATCTCAAGTTGAAAATCTTCATTGTGAATAAACGATATGCTTTCTTTTTGCTTTCCGGATTTAAAAATGACGCGGTATTAGCTTATTCTCTGCTTATAATGTTAACGAGTGTTTCCTCTGGTATGAATAAATGTCCTACTGCTAAGCAATATATGGAAGAAAAAAATCTCACCCAATAATGAGTGAGATTTTAAAATTTTAATTCTTAATAAACTTGGCATTTAAATTTCCAATTTTATAAAAATAAGTTCCTTTTGTCAGATTTTCGACGTCAATGGAAACCATACTATCACTGGTTCCAAAAGATTTATTTAAAACAATTTTCCCGGTCATGTCATAGACTTCCACTTTGTTGCTTCCATTTCCTGGGTTGGTGATTGTAAGAGTTTTACTCGCTGGAATTGGGAAAGCTGCCAGCTTGGCTGTATTTTGAATTTCCTTTGTAGCCAGAACGGTGGTAGGTAAACCAAATACAGTATAAATTGATTGGTCATTGGCGGTCTCATTCTCTATCATGATTTTATTAGTATTTGAAACTGGATCATGAAATACAGAATATTCTCCTGAGTAGGAAACAGTAATGTCCGGATTGAAGTCTTTGATAAGAAGACCATCTTCGTTCATAAGAATCAGTTTTCTATGCGTGGTTGTAGAATATTTTCCAACAGCTACTAAAAACTCTAATTTATCATCAGTATTGAAAATGTTTTTGGAAATAGGGTAGCTAGATTGTCCACTATCATACCATAAACTGGCAATGTAGTCTGTAGGTACAGGAATATTTACGGTTTTAATCAATGTAAAAGATGAATTATAAATCTTCAATGTATTGGTGCCGTTTACTAAATTTACATATACCATATCAGTACCTTTAGCAAAAGCAAATGCTCTTTCTCCTGTTGCAAAAGTATTCTCTAGTGTGATTTGTTGTCCAAACATCAAACCTGTCACTACGAATGCAGTGGATAATAATAATTTTTTCATGTTATAGTTTATTTTTAGTTACTTCTATTATTAAAGATTGTTTATAAGTGTAAGCAGATCCATTATCTGAAAGTGATTTTTAGAATGGATTTGATGACTTCTCTGTGTTTTATTTTAATTCGAGTTCAAAAATAAGATTATTTTCTAAAAAATCTGTGATCATAGATCCTGTTTAGAAAGGAATTGCCTGAAGAAGATTGTACTTCAGCTGTTCATTCCGGATGTTGTCAAAGGATTTCTTTATAGATCGGCGAATAAGGATAAGGAGTTTCAGTATTTGTTGGTTTTGTGGGATGAAGTTACAGCAAAAATCGGAGATTTAAATTTCCTGCAAAAATTTTGAGATCATTAAAGCATTTTCTGTACTTAAGGCTTTTGGAACAGCTAAACCTACGATATTATTTTTGACTTCAAGTTTAAAATCACCATCGGTAATAGACTTTACAGCGTCTTTTCTTTGTGGGTTTAAAAACGCCATGGTTTTATAAGGATCACTCCCTAAAACATAAAAGTCTTTAAAGTCCTTACTTTCCTTAAAATTAATATTGAAACGATTGAATATCCCTGCAATTTTATCAGCCATTTTTTTCTTATTGATTGAAATGAACCCAAAATCTTCATTCATTTTCTTTAGCCCCCAAACTTCCAATGTGTCGTATTCATCGGTCGTGCGGGTTCCCTTAGCTGTTGTTCCTATTGTGTTTACAAAGAGAATATAAAAAATATTAGTCATATTATTGTCCATAATATGATAGCAAAGTTTTGGCTCTTGTAAAAAATTGATGTCACTGGATTTAAATTGAGGGTATGGGGAATCTTCAATCTCTACAACAGATACTGTAAAGTTTTCTGATAGTCTGTCATGAATTTCAAAAATTAGTTTTTCGTCTTCTTTTGAAAAATTAAATAATTTAGTAACGTATAATTTTCTGAAATCGAGTTCCATTTGTAATTGTTTGTTTTAAAGATAAAATTTTTCAGACATATATCCAACAAAAAACCTCCGATCAGATCGAAGGTTTTGTATTTAAAATGTAATGATAAGTTTAAATCTTAATCACTTATTACTTATATTTCCGTGTTCAGATCCCAGTTTTCAAGGTAATCATGAACATGTTTAAGCATCATTCCACCTAAAGATCCATCTACTACTCTGTGATCGTAAGAATGAGACATGAACATTAAGTTTCTGATAGCAATTACATCTCCATCTGCTGTTTCAAGAACTGCTGGCTTTTTAACGATAGCTCCAATTGCTAGAATAGCAACCTGAGGCTGAGGAATGATTGGAGTTCCCATAAGGTTTCCGAAGCTTCCAACGTTAGAGATCGTGTAAGTTGCTCCTTGAGTATCTTCTGGTCTTAATTTTTTATTTCTTGCTCTGTAAGCTAGGTCGTTGATCGCTTTTGCAAGACCTGAAAGTGATAATTGATCAGCATTTTTGATAACAGGAACGATAAGGTTTCCGTCTGGAAGAGCAGTTGCCATACCAATGTTGATGTTTTTCTTTTTGATGATATTTTCACCGTTTACAGAAACATTGATCATTGGGAAGTCTTGGATTGCTTTTACAACAGCTTTTACGAAGATTGGCATGAACGTTAATTTCTCACCTTCACGTTTTTCGAAGATCGCTTTATTTTTATTTCTCCATTTTACAACGTTTGTAACGTCTGTTTCAATGAAAGAAGTCACATGAGGAGCAATTTGTTTTGCTTTCACCATGTTTTCAGCGATGATCTTTCTCATTCTATCCATTGGAATGATCTCATCACCTGCGCTTACAGGGATTGTAGCTGCCGGAGCAGAAGTTGCCGGTTGTGGAGTAGTAGCTACTTGTACCGGAGCAGCCTGTGGAGCTGGTTGGTTTCCTCTGTTAGCAACAAATCCTAATATATCTTCTTTAGTAATTCTTCCTTCTAAACCGCTTCCTTTGATAGTTTTCAGCTCAGCTTCAGAAATATTTTCTTGTTGTGCAATTGATTTTACAAGTGGAGATAAATAAAGATCTCCTGAGAATTCTACATTTGACGCAGCAGCAGTTTGTAATGGCTGTTCAATTGTTTTTAATGTTTCAGTGTCCGGAGTAGCAGCCGGTGTTTCAGTAGTTGTTTCTTCTGATGCAGTGCTTTCTCCTTCAATTTCTAAAATAGCAATGGGCTCGCCTACTTTTGCAACTTCATCTTTTTGCTTTAAAATTTTCACAATTTTCCCCGAAACTGGTGTCGGAACGTCTGAATCTACTTTATCTGTTGCAATTTCTACTACAGAGTCATCCTCTTTTACGTTATCACCTTCATTGAATAACCAAGTGATAATTGTCGCTTCCATAACACCTTCTCCCATGGAAGGAAGCAATAATTTGTATTCTGCCATTTTTGATTTTTAGATTTTGACAAATATATAAAAAAAATCGGTTTTTTTATGAAATATATAATTTTACGTGAATTCAATGTAAATATTTTCGCCTACATTCAATCCAAACAGGCTTTTAGCTCCGTTTTTCTTGCTGCCTTTATAGATCGTAAGCTCCAATAGCTGGCTATCATTGAAGATTGCTGCTGACTGGCCATGAAATTCTGTCTCCCTTTCCCAATCCGAAACCACCTCTGTATGGCTGGCAAATATTCTTGAAAGACTTAGGTTCCTGAATTTTATAGTAAAATTTTTATATCCTTTGCTGATATTTTCAAAGAAATCTTTATTAATATTTGAGATTATATTTCCGAAATTATCAATGTAAGTAACTTCACCAATGATCATTCCTTCAGATTCATTGTAAACGGCTCTAGGGAACATCAGTTGTTTTACAGATTCTATTTTTCTTCCAATAACTTCAGGGAGCCCTCCGTTGGCAAGATGAACGGCAGCAGGAACAAAAATGTCCGTAGAAGTGAAATTGATGACATCATCAAAACGGTTGTTTAGGGTCAATTCATAGATCGCTTCAGGTTTAATATCAAAAAATACTAAGCTCAAAAGACCATTGTCTGCCGCTAAAAAGTAGGAATCATCGGCTTTATAGATGATGTTTTTTCTAGATTTATTGTAAAAACTATCCACAGAAAGAATGTGAATACTTCCTTTTGGAAAATATTTATAAGCGTTTCTTACGATGTAAGATGTTTGTATAAGGTTGAAAGCCTGGATGTCGTGGGTTATATCAATAATATTAACCTCTGGATTTAGAGACAGAATTTTGCCTTTCACAGCGGCAACTCTGTAATCTAAATTTCCGAAATCCGAAGTAAGGGTAATAATTGACATGAGCAATTTATAGAATAGTGTAGTCTTGCAAAGTTATTTAAAATAAAAAGAAAGCCCGAAAGATTGTTGAAAAGAATTTGATATAAATTTGAAAAAAAGCTTTAATTTTAAAATCTAAAAATAAAAATACTGCATGTTTGAATTAACATATGATTTGGAAGATATCGATGCGAAAATCTTCTATGGAGTTAATAACCAATATTTCAACTTATTAAAATCAAGCTTCCCGACCATTAAAATAACAGGAAGAGATCATTATATTTTTGCGATGGGAAACCAGGAAGCTTTAGACATACTGAAGCAAAAACTGGATGATATCGTCAAGTTTATCTCAAAAAACAACTCAATTGGGCTTAAAGACGTTGAAAATATCCTGAATATTAAAGATGAAAATGAAAAACAACTGATCTTTGACCAGGATATTATTGTAAAAGGAGTAAACGGAAAAGTAATCAAAGCGAAAACAACCAATCTTAAAAAGCTGGTAAAGGAGACGGAGAAAAAAGACATGGTTTTTGCCATTGGTCCTGCCGGAACCGGAAAAACATATACGAGTGTTGCTTTGGCAGCAAGAGCTTTGAGAGATAAGGAAGTGAAAAGAATTATTCTCACAAGACCGGCTGTAGAAGCAGGAGAGAGCCTTGGATTTTTACCGGGGGACCTTAAAGAAAAGCTGGATCCGTATTTACAACCTCTATATGATGCACTTCGTGACATGATTCCTCATGAAAAACTTGAAGGTTTTATGGAGAAGAAGGTTATTGAGGTAGCTCCGTTAGCATTTATGAGAGGACGTACTCTTGATGATGCTTTTGTAATCCTTGATGAAGCACAAAATACCACTCATGCTCAGATGAAAATGTTCCTTACCAGAATGGGTATGAACGCTAAGTTTATCATCACAGGTGACCCGAGCCAGATTGACCTTCCTAAAAACCAGCAATCAGGATTGAAGGAAGCAATGAGAATTTTGAAGGGAGTGAATGAAATTGGTTTTGTACATCTTACAGAGGAAGATGTGGTAAGACACCCTGTTGTGAAGAAAATTATCCTTGCTTATAACGACGAAGATAAAAGATTGAGAAACGAATAATTTGCAGTTGAAATTTTTATTAACCGTTTATTAACGCTGAAAGATCTCATTAAAGTTTGTTAAATTGAAAAAAATAACTAGTTTTGCAGTCCTTTAAACGTAAAACTAATAACAATGAAAAAACTTTTACTTACTGCAGCAATCGCTGTAATGGGAATTTCTGCAAACGCTCAAGAATTCAAATTCGGTCCTAAAGCTGGTTACTCTTTATCAATGCTTAAAGCAAGTGGTGAAGGGCAAGATTATAAATTTGATGCAAAATCAACTTTCTATGCTGGTGCAATGGTTGAGTACAAATTCAATGACAAATTTGCTGTGCAAGGTGAAGTATTATATTCTCCCATTGGAGGCAAGCAAGAAGAGTCTGTTTCTTATAATATCATGGGAGCTAACGTTACAGGTACTGAAAAATCAGATTGGAAATTAGGTACTGTGCAAATTCCGGTGAGTGCTAAATATTATGCTACAGAAAATTTAGCATTTGGAGTAGGGCTTAATGTAGGAATTATTACTTCAGCTAAGATAAAAATGACAGCCGAATTATCTGGAACAGCTATGGGAGAACCTTTCTCTGATTCAACCACTGAAACTACAGATGTTAAAGATCATATGAATAAATTGAACTTAGCCCCATTTGTAGGTGCTGAATATACGCTTGAAAACGGATTGTTCTTTGATGCAAGATATAACTTAGGAGTTTCTAATCTTGCTAAAAAAGAAGATGGAGAAAACGGAACTTTAAAAAACAGCTTCATCCAGGTAGGTGTTGGTTTTAAATTCGGAGGGAACTAATCTGAAATTTAGAAATAAAATAATCATAGGAAAACAGGGCAAATTTGCCCTGTTTTTTTGTTGTTATAGGATGCTATAAAGTGAAATGTGCTTCTGTGATGAAAATAATTAGTATTTTTGGAGCGTAAAATTTAAACTTAAAAAAATGAAAAAGTTATTATTAGTAGGTGCTTTTGCACTTCTAGGGGGTGCTGTACAGGCACAGGAAGGTTTAAAATTAGGTGGACATATTGGTGTTCCTGTATCTGATGCAAGTAATGTTTCGTCGTTTACATTAGGAATTGATGGAGCTTATATGTGGAATATTGCTAAAGGTCTAGACCTTGGGGTAGCAACAGGATATTCTCATTTCTTCGGAAAAGATCATTTTGATGATTTCGGATTTATTCCTGTAGCGGTTTCAGGTAAATATAAATTCAAGGGTGCACCTATCTTTGTAGGATTAGACTTAGGATATGGAATTTCTACAAAAGCTAACGTGGATGGAGGCTTCTATGCGCAACCTAAATTCGGATACCAAATGTCTAAAGGAGAATTATACATCGGATATCAGTCTATAAGCAACAGACGTGATCACGGTTGGTATAAGGACAGCTGGAATGTAGGAGCTGTTAACTTAGGATATAATTTCTATATTAAATAAGAAATCTCTTTAATATATAGTATACAGAACTCTGGCTGAAAAGCTGGAGTTTTTATTTTTCTTGCTGATATTCCTATTATTATCTCCTTTTGAGATGCAAAAAACAGCCTCTAATTATAAACAATTGTTTAAATTTTAAGAGTTAATTCATTAAAAATTAACATTTTAACAAGAGTATTTTGCCTGTGTTTTGCTAATTTATTCTGGTTTTACTAAAATTCAGAAATTTTAAAAAGTAAACATATTAGGCTCTGGTTGCTAAATCGTAATTTTTTTATTCATAATATTGTGAAAAACTCAAAAGACTCTCCTGGGTATGATTTATTTTTGTAAAACCTTAAATTTTAACAATGATATTAATCACATTAACAAATTTTAATATTACTGGATACGACTGTAAATTTGCCTCCAGAAAGTATTAAAAATTTTTAAAATGAAAAAAGTATTATTAGCGGGTGCTGTTGCACTTTTTGGTTTATCAAACGCTCAGATTGCTAAAGGAACTACATATTTATCAGGATCAGTTGGTTACTCTCAAGAAGAAACTAACAACGGAAATTCTAAAGATGAGAATTTCAATGTATTGCCTACAGTTGGATATTTTGTAAACACTAACTTAGCAATTGGTTTAGGAGTTGGATACAAGACATCAAAATCTACTGAAACATCTACTTTAACATTGCCAGGTTCAACTACTGTTAGCGAAGATATTACTAAAAAACCAGCCTTTGTTGTTGCTCCATTTGTAAGAAAATATTGGACTTTATCTGAGAAATTATATATCTTCGGTCAATTAGCTGTACCAATGGAATTTGGTAAAACTAAAATCGAAAATAATGATGTAACTACTGCAGGAAACTCTACAGTTACTAACTCTACATCTACTGAGGCTAAATATACTCAGATTGGTGTTACTGTTAAGCCAGGTTTAGATTATTTCTTAAACAAAAACTGGTCTATTGAAGCTACTATCGGTGAGTTTGGTTATAACAACTATAAGCCAAAAGATGGTGATGCTACAAACAACTACAACTTTGGATTAAAGTTATCTTCTGTAACTTTCGGAGTTAAATATGTATTTGCAAAATAATAAACAAAACATATAGCAAAAAGCCCTGAGACTTCTCGGGGCTTTTTTGTATTTTTGGAAACTTTTTTAATAATAATCATGAAAAAAATCTTACTAGCATCTGCAATTGTTCTATTTGCAGGGCTTAATGCACAAACTAAATTCGGAGTAAAGGCTGGATATTCTCTATCAACGTTGAATTCTAATGATGATAATTTTGAAATCGGAGGTATCAAAGCCAGTATGGAATCAAAATCTGGTTTCTATATTGGAGGATTGGTTGAGCATAAACTCAATAATAAGTTCGCGTTACAGGGGGAGTTAGAATATGCTAACCTTGGTGGTAAAGCAGTTGTAAAAGCTTATGGCGTTACAGTAACAGAAAAATTAAACTTTAACAGAATCGTGATTCCTGTGTCTGCGAGATACTACGCTACTCCGGAATTAGGACTTTATGCTGGTCCATATGTAAGCTTTAGAACGAATACAAAGGTGAAAATGGAGGTGAGTGGAGCGCCATCAAACCCAGAAGCTCTACATGAAGGAGAGAAGTACCTTGAAAAAACTTTTGATGATAATCTTAAATCTACTGAGTTCGGTTTGTTCCTTGGGGCTGATTATAACGTTTATAAAGGCTTTTTTGTAGATGCACGTTACAGCTTTGGATTGACTAATATGATTAAAAATCCTGTAGATGGAGAAAAACTAAAGATGAATTTCCTTCAAATTGGTGTAGGATATAAATTTTAATAACTCAATTAATAATAATTAATAATCATGAAAAAACTATTATTGGCAGGTGCAATCGCACTTTTCGGACTTTCTAATGCTCAGATGACTAAAGGCGACTGGGTGATCAGTGGAAACACAGGAATGGGCTTTAATAATAATACAACTACGGTAAAAATTGGAAGTAGCTCTACCGACGGTCCAAAAGTAAATACATTCTCAATTGTTCCTTCTGTAGGATACTTCGTTATTGATAAATTAGCTGTTGGTATTGACTTAGGTTATGTTAATACTACGACTAAATATGAAAAAGCTAAATTTACAAACTCTACATTCTCAGTAATGCCTACAGCTACTTATTATTTTACTAATTCAAGCAAGCTGGTACCTTTCTTGGGAGCAGGAATTGGTTATGCATCAAATAAGGAAAAGACTTCTTATAGTGGTATTAATAATGACATGTATGATCCAATTCTTATGCAGAATACAGAGACTACTACAGATGGTTTGGCATGGAAAGTAAAAGGAGGAGTCACTTATATGGCAACTCAGTCTTTAGGGATTAATTTGGGCGTTTCTTATGATCAGTTTTCAAGTAAAGAAACGATTATGAATACAGAAGTTAAGACAAATGTTAAGACTTTTGGTGTGAACGTTGGTTTCTCTTATTTCATTAAAGGAAAAGCGCAGAAATCTGATAAATAATCTTTTATTGAAAGATAAAATAATAAAAAAGCTCTGAGACTTCTCAGGGCTTTTTGTATTTTTGGAAATATTTTTATATAATAACCATGAAAAAACTCTTATTAGCAGGTGCAATCGCGCTTTCTGGACTTTCTAATGCTCAAATGACTAAAGGTGTTTGGGTAGTAAGTGGAAACACCGGACTAGGTTTTAATAATGTTACAACTACTACTAAAGTGGGGGATAAGTCCGTTGATATACCTAAAACAAATACTTTTTCCGTAACTCCTTCGGTGGGATATTTTATAATCGATAAACTCGCAGTTGGGATTGATTTAGGATATGTCAATACTAGAACTACCTATGAACGCTCTAAAAATACAGATACTTCTTTTTCAATAATACCTACAGGTACTTATTATTTTACTAATTCCAGTAAAATTGTTCCGTTTTTAGGAGCAGGTATTGGGTATGTGTCAAATACAACAAAGATTCGTAGCAGAGATAACAATGTAATTCCTAATACCTTGATTGTGCTTGATCAATCATCAACAATAGATGGTTTAGCATGGAAAGTGAAAGGAGGAATAACGTATATGGCAACTCAACATTTAGGAATTAATTTA
This sequence comes from Chryseobacterium artocarpi, assembly GCF_001684975.1. Classification (GTDB taxonomy): domain Bacteria; phylum Bacteroidota; class Bacteroidia; order Flavobacteriales; family Weeksellaceae; genus Chryseobacterium; species Chryseobacterium artocarpi. The sequence goes on from NZ_MAYH01000023.1 coordinate 89,038, forward strand.
GGGGTTTCTTATGACCAGTTTTCACATAAAGATACTTTTATGAATCAAGAGGTTAAGTCGCGTTTTAAGACTTTCGGTGTGAATGTTGGTTTTTCTTATTTCATTAAAGGAAAAGTACAGAAATCTGATAAATAATATATTTATTTAAAGGAGATAAAAACAAAAATCCGACTCAATTTTGAGTCGGATTTTATATTTATAGCTGATGTTTTTAAATTATTTTCCAAACATTCCACCCATTCCAGGCATATTTGGCATCTTGCTCATCATCTGCATCATTTGCTTTCCTTGAGGTCCCTGCATCATCTTCATCATCTTACCCATCTGATCGAATTGTTTCATCAATTGGTTTACATCTTCAATCTTTCTTCCAGCCCCTCTTGCAATTCTATTCTTTCTCTGTGTGTTGATAATAGAAGGTTTTCTTCTTTCTTCAGGCGTCATAGAGTAAATAATAGCTTCAATATGTTTAAATGCATCATCGCTGATCTCTACATCTTTGATTGCTTTTCCAACCCCAGGAATCATTCCCATCAAATCCTTCATGTTACCCATTTTCTTGATCTGATTGATTTGCTTAAGGAAATCGTCAAAACCGAACTCGTTTTTAGCAATTTTCTTGTGAAGTTTTTTAGCTTCTTCCTCATCAAACTGCTCCTGAGCTCTTTCTACTAAGGAAACAACGTCTCCCATTCCTAAGATTCTGTCTGCCATCCTTTCAGGGTAGAAAAGATCTAAAGCTTCCATTTTCTCTCCTGTAGAAATAAATTTGATTGGTTTTTCAACCACAGAACGGATTGTTAAAGCAGCTCCACCTCTTGTATCACCATCTAGTTTAGTAAGAACAACTCCATCAAAGTTTAGCGCTTCATTGAACGCTTTAGCCGTATTCACAGCATCCTGACCTGTCATGGAGTCTACTACGAAAAGAGTTTCTTGCGGCTTGATGAAATAATGTACAGATTTGATCTCGTTCATCATCTGCTCATCAATCGCTAAACGACCTGCCGTATCCACAATTACTACATCATGGTTGTTTGCCTTTGCAAAATTAATCGCGTTTTCAGCAATAGTAGAAGGGTTTGTAGATCCTTCTTCAGTATAAACAGGAACATTAATCTGTCCTCCTAATACTTTCAGCTGATCGATTGCAGCAGGACGGTAAACGTCACAAGCTACTAATAAAGGCTTTTTATTTCTTTTTGTTTGTAAATAATTAGCAAGTTTTCCAGAGAAAGTAGTCTTACCAGAACCCTGAAGACCTGCAATAAGGATTACAGATGGCTTCCCGGAAAGATTAATCCCTTCCTGAGAGCCTCCCATCAGGTCCACTAGCTCATCGTGAACGATTTTTGTCATCAACTGCCCTGGAGTAAGGGAAGTAAGAACATTTTCGCCTAATGCTTTATCCTGAACTCTTTTAGTAAGATCCTTTGCAACTTTATAGTTAACGTCGGCATCCACCAATGCTCTACGGATTTCCTTTACGGTTTCCGCTACATTGATTTCAGTAATTTTTCCACGTCCGGAAATATTATGTAATGCCTTATCTAATTTATCCTGTAAACTATTAAACATATTTATTGTAAATTATAGGTTTGCAAAAATAAGGAATTTTTGAGAAATCTGAGTATGATATCCTTAATATTATAAGGATTTGATTGAAGTTGGAAGCTGGAAGCGGGGAGAAGGATGTTTTTTGAGGTCGATAGTAGTAAATAAGGTTTTTAATAATATATAAAGTAAGAGTTTTGGATTATTTTAATAAAACGAGCTGAATTGCGGTGTTGTAGAATAGTAACTTCCATCATCCAGCTCCCAGCTTCCTTCCTTATATAGATATAGAAGAATTCTTTTGTTTCAGAAATTATAATCCTATTTTTGCAGCATGAATTTTCTTGATAGTTTTATTATTGTATTATTAATAGCATTGCTTAATATAATAGTATATATAATATTTAAAAAGTATTTATACGGAAAACAGGATGCAGGAATGAGGTTTCTGGTCATTAATCTCTCTAAAGACCTGGTTTGGCTTATTGCTTCTTTAATAATAATAGAGAAGACTAAGGCTAATTTTCTCTTTATAGTGATCTGTTTTCTAGTTGCATCCTTCCTTATTTATTTACCCATAATAAAACTCATTAATAAGTCTTGATTTTTTTGATGATAAAAATCAATTTTTAGTATTGGTAAAGTTTAATAAAATCGATATATTTGCACACGATTAAAAAAGAGATATGAACAGAAAATTTTCTTCATTATTTTTCGCATTTTTATTTGTGTTTATAAGCGGTTTAGCTTGTGCTCAACACGAATCTGAAGGAGAGAAATCAGCGGAAAAAGTAGAGAACAAAGAAGCGAAAGATGGCTTCAATGCGACTACGATGATCATGGAACACATTGGTGATTCTAATGAATGGCATTTATGGACAACTAAAGATGACAGTGGTGAAGAGCATCACGTTTCTATCCCTTTGCCTGTTATCATTAAAGATAATGAAGGATGGCATACTTTTCTTTCTAGCAGTATTGCTCACGGACACGAACACGATGGGTATACTTTAGAACACGGGCAGGTAGTTTCTACTAAAGGTGTTGAAAAAGCTACATTATTTTCAATCATCAGTGGAAAGCAAAAATCAAACGAAGTATTTTTTGATCTTTCAGTAACAAAAAATGCAGCTTCAATGTTCTTGTCAGTGCTTTTTATGGCAGTAGTGTTCATAGGAATGGCAAGAAACTATAAGAAATCACAACTTCCAAAAGGTATCGGGAAATTTATGGAACCAGTGATTGTGTTTATCAGAGACGAGGTGGCTATTCCAAACATCGGGTCTGTTAAATATAAAAGATACATGCCTTATTTATTAACTGCATTTTTCTTTATCTGGATTAACAACTTATTTGGATTAATTCCTTTCTTCCCTTTCGGAGCTAACCTTACAGGTAACATTGCGATCACAGCAGTATTAGCAATCATTACCTTATTAATTACATTATTCAGTGCGAATAAAGATTACTGGAAACACATCTTTATGCCGCCGGTTCCAATCTTATTGTATCCAATTATGGTTCCAATTGAGATTATCGGAATCTTCACAAAGCCTTTCGCTTTAATGATGCGACTTTTCGCTAACGTTACAGCGGGACACATTATGATCTTGGCGATCGTTTCATTGATCTTCATTTTCAAAACACCATTATTAGGATTTGCATCTGTACCATTAGCATTATTCGTTTCAGTACTGGAATTATTGGTAGCAGCATTGCAGGCATATATCTTCACTGTATTATCCGCACTATTTATCGGAATTGCAGTTGCAGAGCACGAACATGAGCACGGTCACGAAGAGCACGCTCACTAATTAAAAGAAAGAATTTAAAAATAATTTTTTAACTAATATAATTTATTTATTATGGATTTATCAACAGGAGCAGGATTAATTTACGTAGGTATCGGTTTAGCAGTACTAGGTGTAGGTCTAGGTATCGGTAAAATCGGTGGTCACGCAATGGACGCTATCGCTAGACAACCAGAACAAGCTGGTAAGATTCAAGGAGCAATGCTTATCGCTGCTGGTCTTATTGAAGGTGCTGGTCTTATCGCGATCATCTTTGGTGCTTTCATCAAGTAATCTATCCTCAAAAAACATTCTTAGCAGTAAAGCGGTTGGCTGCTGCTAAGAATTTTTTAAAAAACAATCCATAAAATAACATTTAAAAAAAGAATTTACAGATATGGGAATTATTGAACCTGGAATTGGACTTTTGTTTTGGATGACCCTTACTTTTGTTATCCTATTATTTCTTCTAGCTAAATTCGCTTGGAAACCAATTGTAAATGCTGTTAATGAAAGAGAAACTTCTATCGTTGATGCATTAAACCAAGCTAAATTGGCTAAAAAAGAGATGGAAGATCTTAAAGCTGACAACGAAAGAATCATTCGTGAAGCTAAAATCGAAAGAGACGCTATCCTTAAAGAAGCTAGAGAAATTAAAGACAGAATCGTAGGTGAAGCTAAAGATGTTGCTAAAGCTGAAGGAGATAAACTTATCGAAGCTGCTAAGCAAACTATCAACGCTGAGAAAAATGCTGCAATGGCAGACATCAAAACTCAAATTGGTGCTTTATCTGTAAACATTGCAGAATCTATCTTGAAACAAAAGTTAGATAACACGGAAGCTCAAAACGAATTAGTTCAAAATTATATCAACAAATCTAACCTTAACTAAGAATGCTTACATCTAAAGTAGCGAAAAGATACGCACAGGGTTTACTTGATTTCACGAATGAATCAGGTCAGACAGCTGCCGTGTTTTCTGAAATGAAAGATGTAGTGAAGATCATGATTGAATCTAAGGATTTGAACAAATTCTTCCTTACGCCTTACATTGATGCAAAAAAGAAAATAGAGGTAGCAAACGAAATTTTCAAAGGTTTATCAGCATCTTCCCAGAATTTGATCAGATTGGTTATTAAACACGGACGTGAGAACCAATTAAAAAATATCGCTCAGGAATTCATCAACAAAGTTGAAGATATCAATGGAGTACAAAGAGTTACTTTAACTACGGCTACTCAGCTTTCCAAAGAGAATATTGATCAAATCCTAAGATCTACCAACTTGGTAAATGCAAACTCAAACTTCGATTTGAAAGTAAACATCAACCAAGATATTTTAGGTGGATATATCCTAAGAGTAGGAGACCAGCAGGTAGACGCGTCTGTGAAGACAAAATTGAACCAAGTTAAAAAAGATTTCCAATTAAATTAAGAAAAACAACCATACAATGGCAGAAATAAATCCGGCAGAAGTATCTGCGATCTTAAAACAGCAATTGGCCAACTTCGATACTCAATCAAACGTTGAGGAAGTAGGTACAGTTTTAACCATCGGTGATGGTATTGCTCGTGTATACGGGTTAGAAAACGTACAATACGGAGAGTTGGTGAAATTTTCTAGTGATGTAGAAGGTATTGTACTTAACCTTGAAGAAGACAACGTAGGTGTTGCTCTACTTGGTGAAAGTAAATTAGTAAAAGAAGGGGATACAGTAAGAAGAACAAACAGAATCTCTTCTATCAAAGTAGGAGAAGGAATGTTAGGAAGAGTAGTGGATACTCTTGGTAACCCTATCGATGGTAAAGGTCCTATCACAGGAGATTTATACGAAATGCCATTAGAAAGAAAAGCTCCTGGAGTTATCTACAGACAACCGGTAACTGAACCTTTACAGTCAGGTATCGTTGCGATCGACTCTATGATTCCTGTAGGAAGAGGACAAAGAGAGCTTATCATCGGTGACAGACAAACAGGTAAAACTACTGTTGCGATCGATACGATCATCAACCAAAAAGAATTCTTTGATGCTGGTAAACCAGTATATTGTATATATGTTGCTATCGGTCAGAAAGCTTCTACTGTAGCACAAATCGTTAAAACTCTTTCTGATAAAGGAGCTTTAGCATATACTGTAATCGTTGCAGCTAATGCTTCAGATCCAGTTCCAATGCAGGTATACTCTGCGATGGCAGGTGCTGCTATCGGTGAGTTCTTCAGAGATACAGGTAGACCAGCGCTTATCGTTTATGATGATTTATCTAAACAAGCTGTTGCTTACCGTGAGCTTTCTCTACTATTAAGAAGACCACCGGGTCGTGAGGCTTATCCTGGAGACGTTTTCTATCTTCACTCAAGACTATTGGAGAGAGCTGCGAAAGTAATTGCTGACGATAATATCGCTAAGCAAATGAATGACTTACCAGAGTCTCTTAAGCCAATCGTGAAAGGAGGTGGTTCATTAACTGCTCTTCCAATCATCGAAACTCAGGCAGGTGACGTTTCTGCATATATCCCAACTAACGTAATCTCTATTACAGACGGACAGATCTTCTTGGAGTCTGATCTATTCAACTCAGGGGTGCGTCCGGCGATCAATGTTGGTATCTCTGTATCAAGGGTAGGAGGTAACGCTCAGATCAAATCAATGAAAAAAGTATCTGGTACATTAAAACTTGACCAGGCTCAATATAAAGAATTAGAAGCGTTTGCTAAGTTCGGATCTGACCTTGATGCTTCTACGTTAGCAGTAATCTCTAAAGGAGAAAGAAACGTAGAGCTTCTTAAGCAACCAGTTAACTCTCCACTTCCAGTTGATAGCCAAGTAGCTATGATCTATGCTGGTACTGAGAACTTATTGAGAAACGTTCCATTGAACAAGATTAAAGAATTCCAACACGAATATATCGAGTTCCTAAGATCTAAGCACCCTGATACTATGGCTGCTATCAAATCTGGAAAAATCGATAACGATATTACAGGTGTTCTTAAGCAGGCAGCTAATGATTTAGCTTCTAAATACAACTAAAAAAATTCAATGTTTAAGGTTTAAAATGTAAGTTTTAAGCCTTAAACTTTAGACCTTAAACTTTGAACCCAAATTAATGGCAAACTTAAAAGAAATACGAGGCAGAATTACGTCAATTTCATCTACGATGCAGATTACACGTGCTATGAAAATGGTTTCCGCGGCGAAACTTAAAAAAGCACAGGACGCAATCGTAATGTTAAGACCTTATTCTGAAAAATTACAGGAGCTTATCCAGAATGTAAATTCTAGCTCTGATCCTGACCAGGTTTCTGTATATGCTCAGAAAAGAGAGGTTAAAAGAATACTTTTCATCGCTGTTACTTCAAACAGAGGTCTTGCGGGAGCTTTTAACTCTTCAATCGTAAAAGAGCTTAACCTTCAGTTCCAGAACAACTCTCAGTATGAGATTGAAGTTCTTCCTGTAGGGAAAAAAGTATATGATGCTGTAAGAAGAAATCGTTCAGTATATACTAATGGAAGTTCTGTTTATGATAACCTGAGCTTTGATTCAGTTGCTCATATCACTGAAGGTGTTATGACAAGCTTCAAAGAAGGTAAATTTGACGAAGTTTATGTTATCTATAACAAATTCGTTAATGCAGCTACTCAGGAAGTAACTACAGAACAACTTCTTCCAATCTCAATGCCTGAAACTACAGAACCACAGGTTGAAACAGATTATATCTTTGAACCTAACAGAGCTGAGATCTTGGATAACTTGATTCCAAAATCTATCAAAACTCAGGTTTTCAAAGCAATCTTAGATTCAGTAGCATCTGAGCACGGAGCGAGAATGACTGCAATGCATAAAGCTACAGATAACGCAGAAGCTTTGAGAAATGATCTTAAGATCTTCTACAACAAAGCAAGACAGGCTGCAATTACCAACGAAATCTTGGAAATTGTTTCCGGAGCAGAAGCTTTAAAAAATTCGTAAAGAATTATTTTAACATACAATCAAAAGCATCGACAATATCGATGCTTTTTTGTTTTTAAAGGGTGTAAAATTCAATTAAGCACTCAAAAAAGCTTTTTTTTATCTATAAATGAAAAGTACTTCCAATTATTTTTTTTATGGTAAAATAGACAGGTTTTAAGATGTTAAATTTTACCTCAAAAATTCCTTTATTGAAATAATCTATCCCCGATTCAGGTTATTTTTATTTTGCATATCTTTGTACCTAATAAAATTTATACAACTTCTAAATGGACTCGGACATAGTCAGGCTTTTGCTGGCCTTATTTCTTGTTTTACTAAATGGCTTCTTCGTAGCCGCAGAATTTTCAATTGTTAAAGTTCGTTACTCTCAAATTCAACTAAAAGCCGCAGAAGGGGATTCTATGGCAAAGCAGGCAGAACATATCATCAAACATCTGGATGAATATCTTTCCGCGACACAATTAGGTATTACTTTGGCTTCCCTTGCCCTGGGTTGGGTAGGAGAGAGTGCTCTGCATCATATTGTTGAAAATATTTTCCACTCACTTAATCTGAACATGAGTCAGGCTACCATTACTTCGGTAGCATTGATAATAAGCTTCGTATTAATTACGATTATGCACATTGTATTTGGAGAGCTTATCCCTAAATCAATTGCCATCAGAAAATCTGAAGCAACAACAATGGCAACAGCTGTTCCGCTAAGGGTTTTTTATACTGTTTTTAAACCATTTATATGGTTGATGAACTCCATGTCTAATGGTTTTTTAAGACTTGTGAAAATTCACCCGGCTTCTGAACAGGAAATTCATTCTACAGAAGAACTTCAGCTGTTGGTAAAACAAAGTGCAGACAGCGGTGAAATTGAAGAAGAGAATTATGAGATCATTAAGAATGCATTTGATTTTACAGATCACTCTGCAAAACAGATCATGGTTCCAAGACAGAACATAACATCTATCGACTTTGAAGAAGATGTAAATGATATTATCAACAAGATCATGGATAGCGGATATTCCCGTATTCCTGTTTATCTTGATTCAATCGACAATGTAATAGGTATTTTCTATACAAAGGAAATTATCAGAGAATATGTGAAAAGAAAAGGAGCTTTAGATCATGAAGATCTTAAAGACCTTATGCGTGATGCCTTTTTCGTAGTAGAAAGCAAAAAAGTTTCAGACTTATTAAAGATTTTCCAACAGAAAAAACAACACCTTGCTATCGTTATCGATGAATTTGGTGGAACTGAAGGTATCATTACCCTTGAAGATATTCTGGAAGAACTTGTAGGGGAAATTCAGGATGAAGAAGACGAAGAAGAAAAGATTGTTGACAAAATTGCAGACAATACCTATTGGGTGCAGGCTACACAGCCTTTGGATGAGATCAATGAATTCTTACCTAAAAGACTTCCTCTTTCCGAAGAAAGTGAATACAACTCATTAGCAGGATTTATCCTTTATGAATTGGAAGATATTCCGGAAGAGAATCAGGAATTTGATTTAGATGATTATCATTTCAAAATCCTGAAGATGAATAACAAGAGTGTTGAACTTGTTGAACTAATATACCAGGAACCCAATGCTATTGATAGTTTAGCAGAAAAAATCGGTGAAGTTTAAAACAACTAAGAATGAATTTTTATAATACGATAAAAGACTACGAAGACCCGAAACGTCAGTATGAAGAAGAAGTTCTTGTACTGGATGATACGGATGAAGTCTACAAACTGGTGTTGCATAATGATGATGTTCATACCTTTGATTATGTAATTGACAGCCTGATTGAAATATGTAAGCATACATTAGAACAGGCAGAACAATGTACGATATTAGTCCACTATAAGGGCAAGTGTACTGTAAAAACAGGCTCATTGGATATTTTGAAGCCTATGCACGAAAAATTACTTTCACGCGAATTAACAAGTGAAATCGTATAAAATAAAAAAACCGACCAATCATTGGTCGGTTTTTTTATGGAAACCTTTCATGAACCTTTAACGATAAGTGTTGTCATTCCGACGAAGGAGGAGTCTCATAATCTAAGTATTCTAAATTTGACAGCCAGTTTTATTATTCCTGTAAATTATTTTAACGCAGCGTCCGCAAGGTTTTTAATCAAAAGAATGAAGAATTCCGTTTGCAGAGGCGTTAACACTTAGCAAATGCTCTTATTGGATTCATTGCTAAATGAAATATCTTTGCGAACAAAAAATATCCATACAATATTTAAATTCTTTGCGTATTCCTAGCGTTAAAAAGTAAGACAGTAGTTTTTAAAGATATAAAGCAGTTTTTTTCTAATTAAATCCTCCAATTTTCAGTAAGCTAACTATTTTTGAGACTAATTACTTTAGCCTCAGAGTGTAAGGATTTCCGAATTACTCAATTTCGTTCTCTGCATTGCCACATTTTATCTAAAATAGTATATTTGTACCAACTATAAAGAAACAAAAAAACAATGCTTGTAATAGGAATTGCCGGTGGAACAGGATCCGGCAAAACTACAGTTGTTGATAAGATACTTCAGCAGCTTGATATCGAAGGAATGAATATCCTTTCTCAGGATAATTATTATCATGACAACCAAGGTCTTACACTGACAGAAAGAGAGGCTTTAAATTATGACCATCCGAAGTCGATAGATTTTGAACTATTGATAAAACACGTGAAAGCCTTAAAGAATAATGAGCCTATTGAACAGCCTATTTATAGCTTTGTAACGCATTCCAGAACGGGAGATCATGTTACTGTAGAACCTAAAAATGTATTGGTAGTAGAAGGAATTCTTGTTCTTACCAACAAAGAATTACTGAAAGAATTCGATTTGAAAGTATTTGTTCATGCAGATTCTGATGAAAGATTAATAAGAAGGATCAGAAGAGATACTCAGGAAAGAGGAAGAGATCTGAGCGAAGTATTACACCGTTATCAGACGACTTTAAAACCAATGCATCAGGAATTCATTGAGCCATCAAAGAATGAAGCGGATCTTATTATCCCAAATATGAAGCAGAATTCTGTAGCGATTGATTTTTTAACTACTGTTATTAAAAACTCGTTGAGAAAACATTAAAAAAATGGAAGAAAATAACCTTATCAAAGACATTCAGCCGAAATCTGAAACATTCAAACTTATCCAAAAATATGTATTGAATAAGTATACCATTACGATCTGTCTGTTTTTGGTATGGATGATTTTCTTCGACAAAACCTCATTTCTTGTAATTAACGAACTGAATGGTGAGATTCATAAATATGAAGAGCAGCTGGAGTATTACAAAAAAGAATACGAAAAGAATGATGCTTTTTATAAAAAACTGATGAACAACAAGTCAGAGAAAGAAAAATACGCAAGAGAAAATTATTTTATGAAGAAACCTAATGAAGAAATCTTCATTCTGGTAGTCGACAGCACGAAAGTCGCTAAAAAATAAGATAATGGTATAAATGTCAATAGTGAATGGTTAATTGGGTATGTTTGATAGGTACTATTCACTTGCGAAGCAAAATTAGCCATAGACAATTCACAATTTAAACAAAACTAATGTCAAATACAGCTACACTTCCAAACTGGGAAAATTTAGTAAAAAAACAGCTTAAAACAGAAGATATTTATCCTATTCTGGAAAAAGAAAACCTTGAAGGAATAGAAGTAAGGCCTTTCTATACGGATGTTAAGAAACCTTTGGTAAATCTGCCTAAAGTTGAAGAAAGTACCCATCTGGTGGCAAGATACCACGAAAGTCTGGAAGAAGAAGTATTTGCATTTTTGCTTGATCAGAATGTTGAAAACCTGTTCGAGAAAACCATTTTTGTTAATAACAAAGATCTTGCAGGACACATCAGCCCACAGGAAGATGATCAATATTTTTCTTTAATTGATGTATTTGATGAGAAAAATGCAACGATTGATGATCAATTAGCAAAGGAATTATTGGCAAAAGGATTCAAAAGAAACATTTGTGTTGATATTTCATTACATCAGAATGCCGGAGCTGCTATTTATCAACAACTTGGAATTGCATTGGCAAAAACAAAAGAGTTGGTAGAATTGTATGGACCTGAAATTCTTAATAAACTGATCTTTAAAATAGCTGTTGGTGGAAATTATTTCTTTGAAATGGCAAAATTAAGAGCCTTTAAAATGGTTTTTAATCAACTCTCTAAAGAATATGGGCTGGATGAAGTTCCTTACATCTTTGCAGAAACTTCCCTTAGAAATAAAGCTGTTTCTGATAATGAAAATAACTTGATTCGTTCAACATTGGAACTTGCCTCAGCCATGATTAGTGGAGCAGATGCCGTTTTTACAAACAATTATCTTGTAAACAAAAGTACAGATAACTCTGAAGAAATTTCTTTCAAACAACAGATTGTATTGGCTTATGAAAGTATCATCAATGTATTTGAAGATGCGGCTAACGGAAGTTATTACGTTGAAGATATTACTCAACAGATCGCTGATAAATCTTGGGCTTTATTTGTTGAAATAGAAGAAGCAGGAGGTTACCTAGAGCTTTTAAAACAGGGAGTTATTCAGAAAAAGATTTATGACCATGCTGTTATGGAGCAACAATGGATAGAAGAAGGAAAAATTAAGCTGATCGGAGTCAATTTATACCCAAAATTAGACGTTAAAAAATCAATTATAGATCTTTACAACGAAAAGGAAATAAAAGCCGTTCGTTGGGCAGAAATGTTTGAATAGATCATCTTAAAATAATTAAGATACTTCGACTCCGTTCAAGATAACACCGTTTATACTACCTTAATTTTTAAAACAACAAATTAAGCAATTAGTATTAGCGTTGTCATGCTGAGCGGAGTCGAAGCATTTTAACCTAATGAATGTAAAATTTGTGAAATCTGTGGAAAATAAACTATTAAATAAAGAAGTTCAAAACTATATCCATGCAAATCTTAAAACAGATCTGCATTCGTTATTATTGAAAAAATCTCCATTTCCTGAGGTTTCCATGCAAGAAATTGTACAGCAGATCAAAGGGAAGCAGGTTGCTGAAAAAAAATTCCCGTTTCTTCTGAAAAAAGGAATTATATTTCCGCCTCAGCTCAATATGGAGCAGTCCTCATCTGAAAAAACAGCTCTTTATAAATCGGAAATTTTAAAAGGGAAAAAGTTTATTGATCTTACTAGTGGATTTGGAATTGATGCTTATTATCTGTCACAAAACTTTGAGGAAGTTACTTTAATAGAGCAGAATACAGAGCTTTTAGAGATTGTAGAGCATAATTGGTCTGTTTTAGAGAGAAAAGCAAGATTTATCAACCGTAAATTGGAGGATTTCCTGAATGAAAATCAGGAGTATTTTGACACGGTTTATCTGGATCCTGCACGAAGAGATCAAAATAAAAATAAAGTATTTCTTTTAGAAGATATCTCTCCAAATATTCTTGAAATTCATAACAATTTACTTTCAATCTCAGATCAGGTGATCATTAAACTGTCTCCGTTGATCGATTTGAAGTATCTTGTTTCGGTACTTTCTAATATTTTTAGAATAGATATCATAGCTCTTAAAAACGATGTAAAGGAAGTTGTAGTCTTTTTATCCAAAGAAAATAAAACAGGGATTATTTGCAATTGTGTGAACCTTGAGAGTGACGAATCTAACTTTAGTTTTACATTTGGAGAAGAAGAAAATGCTGAATCTGAGTATTCCGAACCGGAAAAATTCATTTATATCCCTAATAATACTGTTTTAAAGGCTGGAATTTTTAATTTAATTTCAGAGAAATTTCAAGTAAAAAAACTTCATTCCAATACCCACCTTTATACATCCACAGAAAAGAGGGAAAGTTTTCCCGGAAGAATATTTGAAATGGAAGTTGTTGATTCTAAAAAGATTAAAAAGAAAGAGCAATTCAATATTATTTCAAAAAATTACCCGTTAAAGCCTGAAGAAATTAAGAAGAAATATGCTCTAAAAGATGGCGGAAATAACTACCTTATTTTTACACAATCCAAAAAAGGGAAAATTATTTTAAAATCAGTCTAAAAATGTTGCCGAAAGAAACAGGATTTCTTAATTTTGGGCAATCTAAAATTTAAGCATAAAATTGTACTTTATTTAAGCAATAAGAATAGTGCAATTTTATATGATCATTAAAAAAAATAAATTTTACATATGAAAAAATTAGTTATATGTTTAGCGATTGCAACAGTAGCTGTAAGCTGTAAAAAAGTACCACAGGGAGGAAACAGAGGTACTTTGAAACTTGAAGAAGGAGTAGAAAGATACTCTGACGATGCTCAGGGTGGAGAAGCTCATGCTACACATGCGGCTACTGCTGAACACAAGGAAGAAGCAGCAAAACCAGAAGCTGCAGCTCCTAAAACAGATAGTACTGCTGCTGCAAAGCCTGCTGAGACAAAAGAAGAGGCTCCAAAAGCTGGACACTAATTAGTAGTATACAATATACAATTGCCCTGTACAAACAGGGCATTTTTTATTTAAAAAAAATGACGGATCAATTAATTCAGTTAAAATAATATTATTCTTTAGAAAATCACTGTGTTTTTGCTTGGTCCAGCGGTGCATTTTTTTTAATTTTAACAAAATAAATTTTTACAATGCAAGAGACATTAAATTACATTAACGAAAACAAACAGCGTTTCGTGGATGAATTATTTGAGTTATTGAGAATTCCTTCTATTTCTGCGGATCCGGCATATAAAGATGACGTATTGAAATGTGCGGATGTAGTGGCAACACACCTTAAAAATGCAGGAGCTGATAATGTTGAAGTTTGCCAGACAAAAGGGTATCCAATTGTTTTCGGAGAGAAAATTTTAGATAAAAGTTTACCAACGGTATTGGTGTACGGACATTATGATGTTCAGCCGGCTGATCCATTGGAACTATGGACGAAACCTCCTTTTGAGCCTTATATTGAAAAAACTGAACTACACCCGGACGGAGCAATCTTTGCAAGAGGAGCGGCTGATGACAAAGGACAATTCTTTATGCACTTGAAAGCTTTTGAAGCTATGATGAAAACCAATGCTCTTCCTTGCAACGTTAAATTTATCTTAGAAGGTGAAGAAGAAGTAGGATCTGTAAGCTTAGGAGATTGGGTAAATGAAAATAAAGAGAAATTAGCTTGCGATTGCATTTTAATTTCTGATACTCATATTTACAGCAATGAGCAACCTACTGTTACAACAGGATTAAGAGGGTTAAGCTATGTAGAAGTAGAAGTGGAGGGTCCAAACAGAGACTTACACTCAGGTCTTTATGGTGGAGCTGTTCCAAACCCTATCCACGTTCTTTCAAGAATGATCGCTAATCTGATTGATGAAAACGGACATATCACCATTGATGGGTTCTACGATAACGTAGAAACTGTTTCTGATGCTGAAAGAGCCGAAATGAACAAATTGAAAGACAATCCTGAAGAGTTCAAAAAATCAATAGGATTAAGCAATATCGAAGGTGAAAAAGGTTATACAACATTAGAAAGAACATCTATTCGTCCTACTTTAGACTGCAACGGAATTTGGGGTGGTTATACAGGTGAAGGTGCAAAAACTGTAATTCCTTCCAAGGCTTTTGCTAAAATTTCAATGCGTTTGGTTCCTTACCAGACACCTCAGGAAATCACGGAAAAATTCACAAAATATTTTGAAAAGATTGCTCCGGATACAGTAAAAGTCAAAGTAACGCCTCACCACGGAGGGATGCCTTATGTTTTACCAACGGATACTAAAGAATTTGCTGCTGCAAAACAGGCAATGGAATCTGCATTCGGAAAAGAAGTTCTTCCATACAGAGGAGGAGGAAGTATTCCAATTACAGCTATGTTTGAGCAGATTTTAGGAGCTAAATCTGTATTGATGGGCTTCGGATTAGATTCAGACGCAATTCATTCTCCAAATGAGCACTACGGATTATTTAATTTCTATAAGGGAATTGAAAGTATTCCAATGTTTTTTGAAAACTATTCAAAATAATTATTGAATATTTATAAGATATTTTTACAAAACGAGGTGTTTCTTTATGAAATACCTCGTTTTTTTTTAAATAGATTGTGATTGATTAAAAATAACAATGTTAAAGTTGTTTTTTATTTGTTTTTAATGATATTTTTAATTTTTCGACATTAAAAGTTTGTTTTTAATAAAGCAAAAAATAAATTTGATAAAATTCAGTAATTCAAATATTTAAATGTGTTTTACTGTGATGAATTTATTAATAACCTTTATTAAACATTTATGAAAAAATTATTACTCTCGATTGTAGCTGTATTATCTTGTACAGCTTCGTTTGTTAATGCACAAACTGTAATTTATGAAGAAACATTTGAATCAGTCACTCCACCTAGTTTACCAATAGGTATGGGAGTAGATGACATGGATGGTGATGGTAGTAATTGGATAGTAGATAGTATTGATCCTCTTATTGCTATGGGAATACCTTATAGTTTTTCAGGAAAGATAGCTTTTTCTAGCTCTTATGATTTTTTAAATCCGGATAATTTTCTGATAACCCCGAATATTAGTGTGCCAGTAGGAGAGGCTGTTACACTAAGTTTTTTAGTAGGTGGATTGAAGTTCTACGAAATTCCTGGTTTCCCAGTACAAAATAGTGAGGAACATTATGCGGTGTATGTTATTTCTGCCAATGGTGTTTATGAAGGAGTAGAAACTCCAATACATGAAGAAACAATATCTCCAGGTATTACATTTGAAAGAAACTTTGATTTATCAACTTTCGCTGGACAGACTGTTAAAATTTATTTTAGACATTTTAACAGTGCTAATCAATCAGGCTTGATGTTGGATGATATAAAAGTTGTACAAGGAGGAAGTTTGGGAACTTCTGAAAATAATCTTATTTCTGAATTAAAAGTATTTCCCAATCCTTCTTCTGATTATGTGTATTTAAATTCTAAATCTAAAATAAGTAAAGTACAAGTTTTTGATTCAATAGGAAGAAAGGTAAAGGTAAAACTAATTGATAATAAGGCAGATGTAAGAAATCTCCCAATCGGAAATTATTGGTTTTCTATAACAATTGGTGATAAAACCATTTCGAAAAAAATAATTAAAAAGTAAAGTCCGATTTATAAAATGTGTTTGCTCTTTTAAGCCACGAATGTATGGGCTTTACTTTATATGTTCGTGGCTAAAGTTTAAATGGTATAAAAAATAGTGTTTTTAAATGTGGAATATTGGTTGAAATCAATGCTTAAATATGCCCTGAAAATTACTTTTTAAAAATAAATTCATTGAAAATAAAAGCTTTATTTTTTATTTGAAATAAAATATTTCACCTTTTGTGGAAAGTTCATATTTTTAATCCAAACTTGAAATTACCATGAAAAAAATTCACACAATCGCTTTTTCTTTGTTAGCGGCATTATCCTTTGCCCAACAAACAGCTTCTTTTGAACATAACGAAGGATTTATAGAAGGAAATATCCATGGACAAGGAGACTGGATCAGTACTCCTACCGGAGGAACTCCTGAAAACGTTACTAATCAGATCATATCTGTTGATCGGGCTACAGACGGTGAACGTTCCTTGAAAATTGTAAAGGAGCCAGTCTTTGGAACCCAGTTTGATCCTATTATTGGAGCTTTTTATATTCCGCCAATACCGCTTGCTTATAATAACTTTTCGGTTTCGTTTGATATTAATATGTCGCATCTTAATGGGTCTATATTTGGCTTTCAGGGAATGGATAGTATCACTGAACAGTTTATTGTAAGATTAGACTTTGATAAAACAGGAGTTGTGAAGATATTAAGTTCTGTTTCCGGAATACCACAAATTATCTCTACAGGAGTGGTTTGGGTTCCAAATACCTGGTATAGAGTGAAGATGGTTGGCACAGCAATGGAAATCAAATATTATCTAAATGATACTTTAATTTACACAGGTACGGTAGTTAATTCATTAAATATAGATCAACTTCGTTTTGTACATGATAATACATTCGGAACGGCTTATTTTGATAATATTAAGATTAATAATGAAGTCGTATTGTCTGTTAAAGATTCGATAGTTAAAAATGATAAAATTACTATATATCCTAATCCGGTGGAAGATTATCTCCATATAAAGTCAGAATCTAGGGCAAATAATGTTGAAATTTTCAATCTGGAAGGGCAGAAAATGGATGTAATTTGCGGAGATAATATGATAAATGTAAAAAAACTTCCTCCAAATGTATATATTATGAAAGCGATAATTGATGGTGAAATTCAGTATCAAAAATTTATTAAAAAATAATTATGGTGTTGTAATTTATAAACAGAGGCGTTTTCTTTGAAAACGCCTCTGTTATTGTTGTTGATGATGTTTTTATTTGTGATTATTATGATATTTTCTTTATTAATTATGTGTTTTTTATCTTTTATTGTTATTTAATTTTAAATGTTAATTTTATTTATTTTTTAATGGTAAATACTAATTATAGTTAATTTTTTTAACTAAATTACTTTTTTATTTGTATTTAAATTGCTAGTTTTACATGAACTAAAAAAAATATCATGAAGAAAACTTTACTATTGGGTGCGTTTTTAGGATTATGCTCTTTAAATGCACAAACAACAATTTTTAATCAAACAGTTACAAGTGATAATGGGATCGTTGCTGATGCCTTGGCTAATGGAAACTTTGTTGCATCTGCGGATGACTTTAGGTTTACAAACCAAAACAGAGTCACAAAAGTTAAGGTGCTTGGCTTTCAGAATGCCGGAAATTTAGAAACTACTATTGCAACGGGTGCAATGCTTTATATTTATGCAGATGCAGCTGGATCTCCTGCGGGTGTTCCTAATGGCGCAGGTACTCCAATTGCGGCAATAAATGTGGCTAAAGGAGCTCCAGGATACTCTTTAGTAAAAACACTTACGGGATATACTTTTGAAATTGATGTAACAGCTGCATTAAGTACTCCTGTTGTATTATCTGCTAATACAAATTATTGGTTAGTGTTTGCTGCAAAAACAAATCAGACTGATTATGGAGCAAATAATGGAGCCAATGGCTTTAACTGGTTTTCAGGGCAAATCAATGGAAGCCCTGCCAAACTTATAGATCCTATGAATGCTTTTGGGGCAGGAGCTACATCTTGGAGTAAAATATCAGACCTTACAGCAGAGCCAGCTTTTGATGGTCTTGCATTTAGTATTGAAGGGCAAAATGCAACATTGGGAACTCATGAAATATTCAGTAATGTGAAAAAAATGACAGTCTCTCCTAATCCAACTACAGATTATTTAAATATCACTTCTGTTGAAAAAATTAATTCTGTTGAAATTTTTGATATGAGTGGAAGAAAAGTGATTGTTAACTTAGATGGGAACAAAATTGACGTGAGAAACCTGAACCCAGGAAGCTACATCATCAATATTGAAACTAAAGCAGGTAAAACTACTGAGAAATTCATAAAAAAATAATAACTGATAAATCTTAGCATCAGTAAAACGCTCCAATTGGAGCGTTTTTGTTATTTTAGGGAAATAAATTTTGAAGATTATGGCAGAGAATAAAACGGCTTATATAACAGGCGGAACTAAAGGAATAGGCTTTGGAATTGCTAAAATTTTGCTTGAAAATGGTATTTCGGTAGCATTTTCTGGGAGAAAAAGAGAGGATGTTATGAAAGCAGAGGAAGATCTTAAGCAATATTCAGACAATGTATTGGGGATTGTTTCGGATGTGAGAAGTCTGGAAAGTGAGCAGGAAGCGATTAAATATATATTAGAAAAATTCGGCAGGCTGGATTATGTAATTGCGAATGCTGGCTTAGGGATCTTTAAACCTGTAGATGAACTTACCGCTGAAGAATGGAATAATATGATAGAAACCAACCTTACAGGTGTTTTTTATACCTTAAAAGCTTCCGTAGAAGAACTTAAGAAGACGGAAGGGTATTATATTACTATTTCAAGTCTTGCAGGAGCGAACTTCTTTGAAAACGGAACAGGCTACAATGCATCAAAGTTCGGAGTGGTAGGTTTCACACAAGCAGTCATGATTGATCTGAGAAAATATAATATCAAATCTACAGTGATTATGCCAGGGTCAGTGGCTACACATTTTAACGGAAATATTCCATCGGAAAAAGACAATTGGAAAATTCAGCCGGAAGATATGGGGAATCTGATATTAGATATTTTAAAGATGAATTCGAGGGTTCTGCCTAGTAAAATTGAGTTTAGAGCAACAAAACCAGCAAAGTAAATACTTCTAATGTATTGAATAATAATTTAGTAAGTATTATGCATGCATAATATATTTTTTATTTATATTAGCAAAAATTAATTCAAACAAAATCTCTGCATAAACTGTCATGATTTTATGCTAAAAGAGAAAAAATAAAATAGTACACATGAAAATATTAGTTTGTATTAGTAGTGTTCCGGATACTACTTCCAAAATTAACTTTACAGCAGACAAATCTGCTTTCGACAAAAACGGAATTCAGTGGGTAATCAACCCTCTTGACGAATTTGCGTTGACAAAAGCGGTTAAACTTCAGGAATCTCAAGGAGCGACTGTAACAGTAATCAACGTAGGAGATGCTGCTACAGAACCTGTAATCAGAAAAGCTTTAGCAATTGGTGCTAACGATGCAGTAAGAGTAAACCTTGATCCAAAAGACAGCTATTCTACAGCAAAAGAAATTGCTGCAGTAGCTCAAAACGGAGGATATGACCTTATCCTTTGTGGAAAAGAATCAATCGATTATAACGGTGGTTCAGTTCCGGGAATGGTAGCTCAGTTATTAAACCAACCTTTCGTAAATGCATCTGTAGGATTAGATGTAAACGGAAGTGAGGCGACTGCAGTAAGAGAAATCGAAGGAGGAAAAGAAACTATTTCTGTTAAATTACCTGCTGTAATTGCAGGACAGAAAGGATTAGTAGACGAAAAAGATCTTATCATTCCAAATATGAGAGGGATTATGTCTGCAAGAACAAAGCCTTTACAAGTAGTAGAACCTACTTCTTCTGAAGTGAAAGTTCAGGGAGTATCTTATGACAGTGTTCCGCCAAGAGCAGCTGTGAAAATGGTTTCTCCAGACAATTTGGATGAATTAGTAAGATTACTTCATGAAGAAGCTAAAGTAATCTAATCTTTAAATTTTCAACCTTTTAATTTTTTAAATTTAAAACAATGGCAGTATTCGTATACGCAGAAAATATAAACGGAGTTTACAAAAAAGCAGCTTTCGAAGCAGTTTCTTACGCAAAAGCTATTGCTGATAAAGCTGGAGATACAGTTACAGCAATCTCTGTAAACCCTACTGATTCTTCAGATTTATTATACAAATATGGAGCATCAAACGTTATCAATATCAAAGACGAAGGTCTTAAAAACTTCTCAGCTAAAGCTTTTGCTCAGGCTGTAAATGAAGTGGTAGATGGAAATATCATCGTTTTCCCTCATACTACAGACGCTTCATCTATCGCTCCAATGCTTGCAGTAATGAAGAACTATTCTTTAATTACTAATGCTTTAGAGGCGCCGGAAAGCCTTTCTCCTTTCCAGGTGAAGAGAAGAGCATTCTCAGGAAAAGGATTCATGCATGCAAGAGCTGAAGGAAACGGAGTAATTGTTACTGTTTCTCAAAACGCATTCGGTGTTAAAGAAAACGCAGTATCAGGTACAGAAGAAGTGAAAAACCTATCAGTAGCTAATGAAGATACTAAAGTAATTTCTCACGAACAAAGTTCAGGTAAATTAGATCTTAAAGAAGCAGAAGTAGTAGTTTCTGCAGGTAGAGGTATGAAAGGTCCTGAAAACTGGGGAATGATTGAAGAGTTAGCAAACGTTTTAGGAGCTGCTACAGCTTGTTCTAAGCCGGTTTCTGACATCGGATGGAGACCTCATACTGAACACGTAGGACAAACAGGTAAAGCAATTGCACCAAACTTATATGTTGCTGTAGGTATTTCTGGAGCTATTCAGCACTTAGCTGGAGTAAACTCTTCAAAAACTATTGTAGTAATCAACAATGACGCTGAAGCACCATTCTTCAAGTCTGCAGATTACGGGGTAGTAGGAGATGCTTTCCAGATTATTCCTGCATTAACAGAGAAAATTAAAGCAATCAAAGGATAGAATTTAATGGTGAATAGCTAACTTTCTTTGTCTGGTGATATTAATCATTCTCCTGCAAAGCAAAATTAACGATTGACCATTGATAATCATAATAATACAATAAAAGCTCGGCTTTCCGGGCTTTTATTTTTGTGTAAAAAAGTGAAAACACAACAAAAAATTAATCTATATTTGTAGCTATGGATTATAAACAGCTAATTATTCGCGGAATATCATACAGCCAGACCCAATCTGGAGCGTATGCATTGTTACTGGAGCATGAAGAAACACACATAAAATTACCTGTTGTTATAGGAAATTTCGAAGCTCAGTCGATCTCTCTTGGACTAGAAAAAGATATCCATCCACCGCGCCCTCTTACTCATGACCTCTTCACAAAATTTATAGTTTCTGCCAATTATGAACTGATTTCTGTAATAATTTATCAGATTGTAGATGGCGTTTTCTTTTCAAATATCAACTTTAAGAATAAAGTTACCGAAGAAGAATTGATTCTTGATGCAAGAACTTCTGATGCCGTAGCTATGGCTGTAAGATTCGATGCTCCTATTTTTACTACACAGCAGGTTCTGAATGAAGCTGGAATCTTATTAGAATTAGAAGATGTTTCAAGAGAAGAACAAACCTTTTCAGAAACAGTACAGACTGAAGATACTCTGAAATCCCTTTCTATGGATGAACTTCAGAAGTTATTGGATGATGCCGTTAAAGAAGAAGATTATGATACAGCCCTTGAAATTCAGGAAGAAATCAAGAGGAGGAAAAAGAAAATTGACTAAAGAGATACTTTTTATATAAACTATGAATTTAAAATTACGACTGACCATCCTCAGTTTTCTTCAATTTTTTGTTTGGGGAGCGTGGCTGATTACGATGGCGAACTTTTGGTTTGGTACAAAGCATTGGGACGGAACTCAGTTTGGAGCTGTTTTCGGAACAATGGGAATCGCTTCCATTTTTATGCCTACCATTACTGGGATTATTGCCGATCGTTGGATAAATGCCGAGCGAATCTTCTCAGTATTACACATCCTTTACGGGGCTATGCTTTTTATACTGCCACATTCAGCTGATCCGAACTCATTTTTTTCGGTAATGCTTGTTGCAATGTGTTTTTATATGCCAACTATTGCCCTTACCAATTCAATTTCCTATACCATTCTAAAAAATAACGGACTGGATGTAGTAAAAGATTTTCCACCAATTCGTGTATGGGGTACTATTGGGTTTATTGTGGCAATGTGGATTACAAACCTTAGTGGAAATAAAGCTACAGAAGGACAATTTTATATCGGAGGAGCAGTAGCTATATTTTTAGGGATTTACGCTCTTACTTTACCAAAATGCCCACCACAGAAATTAATTGATAAAGATGCACCATTATCTGAACAGCTGGGATTAAATGCTTTTAAGCTTTTCGGAAATTATAAAATGGCGTTATTCTTCTTGTTCTCAATGCTTCTGGGGGCAGCACTTCAGTTGACAAACGCTTATGGTGATGTATTCTTAAGTGAATTTGCTCATTTTCCAAAATATGCAGACTCGTTTGTAGTACAGAGATCTACGATTATTATGTCGATATCTCAGGTATCAGAAACATTATTTATTCTCGCAATCCCTTTCTTCCTTAAGAAATTTGGAATTAAAAAAGTAATGTTGATGTCCATGTTGGCATGGGTACTTAGATTCGGGTTCTTTGCTTATGGAGTTCCGGATGGATTGGGGCTATCTTTGATCATTCTTTCATGTGTTGTTTACGGAATGGCTTTTGATTTCTTTAATATCTCAGGCTCTCTTTTCGTAGAGACTACAACAGATAAAAAGATCCGTTCATCTGCACAAGGTTTATTTATGATGATGACGAATGGATTTGGAGCCGTTTTTGGTAGTTATATTGCAGGCTGGGCTATTGATAAATTCTTTACTCATAAGTTTAATACCGCAACAGAATTATCAACTTATCTGGAAACAACATCAGATAATCCTACATTCTTACAAATTCTAAAGAATAGTTTTAATGCGGTTGTCAACTCAGACGGAACACTTTCTACCGTTGTAATGGTAAAAGACTGGCACCAGATTTGGCTGTCATTCGCTATCTATTCATTGGTTTTAGCAATATTCTTTGCCGTTTTGTTTAAACACAAGCATAAACCTGAAGACGTTTCATCAGTGAAACATTAATTCAGTAAAAAATAAACGATATTCAATTGCACTTTCGATAAGAGAGTGCAATTTTTTTGTTTTAAATCGTTTCATAATTAAATTTTAGATGTTGATAAGCATAAAAAGTGCTTTCAAAATTATGATAATGATGATTTTGATGTTTTGTACTTGTTAATATATTGTTAATATTGTTGTTGAATATTTATTTTTTTACAGGTTTTATTATGACTAATGATTGTTAGGGAAGATAATTACATGTTTGGAAACAGATGATTTGAAAATGTGTTTTTTTTTGTATTTTGGCACTTTAGTAAATATGAAAAATATTCAGTTATTAGGATTGTTATTCGTGGTTGTAGGGAGTTTTCTGCCTTTGGTTCATGTTCCTATTATTGGAAACTGGAATTATTGGAAACTAGACCACTATTTGGCTATAGCATGCTGGATCTTTACAGCCTGTGCAGTCTTTGGAATTGTAAATAACAGCGCAAAAATTGTAAGATTTTTTGGAATTCTGCTTATCCTTTTATTCGTATTCACCCTGATTGCCGTTAAAATGCAGTCTTTAGAATACTTCAGCTTTTTACCCTTTAAATCCTGGAGAGAAACATTTGCAGGAGTGGTTAAATTAAAATGGGGCTGGATAGTAGAGTTTTTAGGCGCTTTTATGATGGTTTTACCAGGAAATAATAAAAAAGTAAATCAACGTACACAAATTTAGATATGAGGCTTTTTAAAGTACTTTCAACAGGATTTTTACTATTGGCAGTTTCTCAGATTAAAGCTCAGGAATCTGCTCAGAAAAAACCGGATAACCCAGTTAAATGCTCAAATATAAAGGAAGGTAAATTTATCAGAGCAAATTATCCGGAAGCTATATGGCATATGACCATTAAAGATAATGTTCAGACAGAATATTTCAATAACGGAAAAGATTATATAAAATCTACTTTGGTTTTTGTAGATGACTGTAACTACAAATCAGTCGTTATGGAAAAAACAGATAAAAATGATCCCGCTCAGATCGGAGATGTTTTCAATAATAAAGTTGTCGCTACTCAGGATAATCTTTTGAAAATTAATACGAAGATTGAAGGCTCACAGTTTGATGTGGTCTATATAAAAGTAAAATAAATTTAATAATAAAAGTGAAACTAAGGTTTCATTTAGTAAAAAAATAAAAATTATATACATGAAAGAAGTATTCATTGTTTCCGCAGTAAGAACTCCAATGGGAAGTTTTATGGGAAGTTTGTCAACAGTTCCGGCTACTAAATTAGGAGCAACTGCTGTAAAAGGAGCATTAGATAAAATTGGTTTAGATCCTGCAAACGTTCAGGAAATTTATATGGGAAATGTGCTACAGGCAGGAGAAGGACAGGCTCCGGCTCGTCAGGTGGCATTAGGAGCTGGTCTTTCTGTTAACACTCCTTCCACTACAGTAAACAAAGTTTGTGCTTCAGGAATGAAGGCTGTTACAATGGCTGCTCAGGCAATTAAAGCAGGAGACGCAGAAGTAATTGTTGCAGGTGGTATGGAAAATATGTCTTTAGTTCCTCACTATTATAATGCTAGAGTAGCTACAAAACTTGGTGATATCAAAATGCAGGATGGTATGGTGCTTGACGGTCTTACTGATGTTTATAACAAAGTACATATGGGAGTATGTGCAGAGAAATGTGCAGTAGACTATAGCATTACAAGAGAAGATCAGGATAACTTCGCGATAGAATCTTATAAAAGATCAGCAAAAGCTTGGAGCGAAGGAAAGTTTACTGAAGAAATAGTACCGGTTTCTATTCCTCAAAGAAAAGGAGAGCCAGTAATCTTTGCTGAAGATGAAGAGTACAAAGCGGTAAACTTCGACAGAATTTCAACACTTCCTACAGTTTTCAAAAAAGAAGAAGGAACAGTAACAGCGGCTAACGCATCTACATTGAATGATGGTGCATCTGCTTTAATCCTTGTTTCAAAAGAAAAAATGGAAGAATTAGGATTAAAGCCATTAGCAAAGATCGTTTCTTACGCTGACGCAGCACAAGAACCTGAAAACTTTACAACTGCTCCGGCTAAAGCTTTACCTATTGCCCTTAAAAAAGCAGGATTAGAAGTATCAGATATTGATTTCTTTGAATTTAACGAAGCTTTCTCTGTAGTAGGATTGGCAAATAATAAAATCTTAGGATTAGACGCTTCCAAAGTAAACGTAAACGGAGGTGCTGTAGCGCTAGGACACCCACTGGGAAGTTCTGGCTCAAGAATCATCGTTACTTTGATCAACGTATTAAAGCAGAATAATGCAAAATATGGTGCTGCAGCTATCTGTAACGGTGGTGGTGGAGCTTCTGCTATCGTGATTGAAAATATCTAATATTCTGTCTCAGAATATATTGCCATTAAGGAATCGATAATTTTTTTAAAAACTTATCCATTTCTTAATGGTTTTTTTATTTTTGTGCTACTAATATTTATTTGAAATGTCTGAAACTGAGAATCGACAGCCTAAAAACATAAAGAATAATCCGAAGATTATGAAGGCTTGGGCTGTATATGACTGGGCGAATTCCGTATATTCCCTGGTTATTACTTCCACCATTTTCCCTATTTATTATTCCATTCTTACCACAGCTTATGAAAAGAAGGAATATGTGACGGAAACAAAACAATGGATTGATGTCCCGGTGAGGCATATGATCAAAATTTTTGGTGAAGAATATCAGCCGGATGCGGTATATGGATATTCATTAACCATATCATTTTTTATCGTAGTATTACTGTCGCCGTTTTTATCCTCATTAGCTGATACCATTGGTAATAAAAAATCCTTTTTACAGTTTTTCTGCTATTTGGGAGCTACATCATGTATGGGGTTAGCAATGTTCACAGGAATGCATAATGTATTTCTCGGGCTTTTATTCAGTATTACGGCGAGTGTCGGATTCTGGGGAAGCTTGGTTTTTTATAATTCCTTTCTTCCGGATATTGCAACACCGGACAGACAGGATGCTCTTTCCGCAAGAGGATATGTCTATGGATATCTGGGGTCTGTAGTATTGGTAGTCATTTGTCTGATCCTTATTCAGGTTTTTGCAAAAGGAGCAGCGCAACAATTATTATTTACAAGAATCAGCTTCCTTTTAACAGGAGCATGGTGGTTCGGTTTTTCACAATATACTTTCAAACACCTTCCTCAGTTTGGAGATGTTAAAGATAAACTTCCTAAAGATCTAGTATTATTAAATTACAAGAACATCTTTAAAAAGCATGAAGAGCAGGGAGGATTCTTTGAAGTGTTAAAAGACAACATGAGCTTTTACAAAGACATTGCTAAAGAAAGCTTCCATGAGCTTTTTAAAGTGGGAGGAGAGCTTTTCAAGGATAGAAATCTGAAATTCTTTCTGTCGAGTTTCTTCTTTTATAGTGTCGGGATGCAGACAATCTTCCTTATGGCAACATTGTTTGGAAAAAGTGAGATTAATTTAGCTCAGGATAAACTAATCGGAACCCTTTTGGTCATCCAGATTGAAGCAATTATCGGAGCTGTAATCTTCTCAAGGCTATCAAAAAGAATAGGAAACAGAAACGTAATTTCTATTGCTATTTTCCTATGGATTGTGGCATGTATCTGGGCTTATTTCTTAAACAAAGAAAACCCTACTGTAGAATATCAGTTCTATGGAGTAGCAGCAGTAGTAGGATTAGTAATGGGAGGTCTTCAGGCAATGTCAAGGTCTACCTACTCGAAATTACTTCCGGAAAATTCAATGGAAAATACTACTTATTTCAGCTTCTATGATGTATTGGAGAAAATTGCCATCATCATTGGTACATTTATCTTTGCAACATTAATTGAGCATTTTAATAATATGCGTATTGCAGCTTTGTCCATGACATTATTCTTTGGCGCAGGGTTGGTTCTAATCCGATTCCTGAAAGTTAAAATGAGAAAGGACAGAGAAACATTATAAAGATTAAAAGACGTTATTTTTAACGTCTTTTTTTATTTTTTAACTTAATATTAATTCTTGCTCTTAAATACGGCTCATGGTAATTTAACATTGAAATTTTCGGAATTTGGCACTTTTATCGTATTTTTATATAGTAATTGAGTGAAGTAAAACCAAAAAACTGATAATTCGGTCCGGGTTTTGCTTATATTCAGCGGAATAATTTTTAACTTTGCAAAAAGATTTATTGTCAATATGACCAACCCTTTATTTTATGCAAAAATAATCCTGTTTGGAGAATATGGAATGATTGAGGATTCCCAGGGGCTTGTAGTACCTTACAGCTTCTATAAAGGAACTTTAAAATTCTCAGATCTGAGTTCTGAATTTGAACTTAATTCCAACAGGCATCTGCAGAAATATTCAGACTTTCTTACAACGCTTGATCTTTCTGATGATTTTACTTTAGATATTGAAAGCTTCAAGAGTGATATTTCAAACGGACTTTTCTTCGATTCTAATATTCCCCAAGGATATGGAGTAGGAAGTTCGGGAGCATTAGTAGCTGCTATTTTTGAAAAATATTCGATCAGCAAATTGAATCCTGAAAATATTTCCAAAGAAAATCTTAAAAAATTAAAGGCAGTTTTCGGTGAAATGGAAAGCTATTTTCATGGAAAAAGTTCAGGTATGGATCCATTGATCTGCTACATGAACCTTCCGATTCTTATTGAAAATAAAGAAAATCTTGACAGAGTATCAATTCCTGACGGAGAAGAAGGTAAAGGAGCTATTTTCCTGATTGATTCCGGAATTACAGGTGAAACAGGTCCAATGATTCAGATTTTCTTTGAAAAAATGAAGACAGAAGGTTTTCGTAAAACATTGAAAGAAGAATTTATCCGTTACAATAACGCATGTATAGAAGCTTTCCTGAAAAAAGACATGAATCCTTTCTTCAGAAATCTTAAAAAGCTTTCTCATTGGGCATATGAACACTTCCGTCCTATGATTCCAGAAAGTATTTTCAATATCTGGAAAAAAGGATTGGATTCCAATGCATATTACCTGAAACTCTGCGGAAGCGGTGGTGGAGGCTATATTTTAGGCTTTACCCAAGACTATGAAAAAGCAGAAAAAATGCTTGATGGCTTCCAAAAAGAAGTGATTTACAGATTTTAAATAGATTGGAATGAATTCTGAAAAAGAAACTTTCCAATCTAAAAATTATATTTCAAAATCTTTATTCTATAGATTTTCTCAATTCGTGGGCTTTTTACTTGGAGCACGTTTTTTTGTCGCTGCCTTATTAACATTTGCCCTTTACGTTTCTACTTTTTTTCTGTTTAATCAGGAAGAATCTTTTAGAAATTTCGTCTTTGATTTTAAAGTACACGGTATTATTTTTTGTACCGTTCTTACCATTTTAGCAGGCGGAATAATCAATCAATTCTACGATCTCGAAAAAGATCATGTGGTAAAACCATTCAGAACCAGAATTCAAAGCTTTATTAAGCAGAAATATTTTTTATATGCTTACCTTGGGCTTAGTGCTATTTCTTTGAGTGTAGCTTGGATGATTTCCCACAATGTATTTATTTTTTTTGTTGTATATCAGTTTTTTATGTGGTTTTACAGCCACAAATTAAGCAGGGTATTAATACTGAATAATCTCACATTCGTAAGTCTTACCCTGTATCCGTTTTTCGGGATGATGGTATATTATGAAACCTTTTCCAAGAAAGTTTTCCTTATGGCTGTTTTTCTTTTCCTTATTCTTTTATGTATTGATATTGTAAAAGATATGCTTACAAGAAGTGTAGATAAAGCATTCGGTTATACTACGATTCCAAACTATTTTAAAAGTAGAAATACAAAAATTATTCTTATATCCTTACTTTTGGTAACCATGGCTGTTTCCATGAAGATTATTACAAAAACAGGTGTGACGGGCTTTATGGCTTATTACT
This sequence comes from Chryseobacterium artocarpi, assembly GCF_001684975.1. Classification (GTDB taxonomy): domain Bacteria; phylum Bacteroidota; class Bacteroidia; order Flavobacteriales; family Weeksellaceae; genus Chryseobacterium; species Chryseobacterium artocarpi. The sequence continues at coordinate 118,540 of NZ_MAYH01000023.1, forward strand.
TTGCTGGTGGGTTATTTATTATGATTCTTTGTATTTATCTTTTTTTAAATTCCAGCCGGAAAAGTAGCTTTCTCACATTGAACATATTACGTTTTTGGGTTTTCGTGGGAATTATTGCAATGCTTTTAAACGGAATTGAACATAAATTATAAAAAAATTCTTTAAATAAACTAAGGTTATTATTACCTTTGCGTAATTAAATTTAATAAATAGGAATGCCCATTTTTAATGATACTAAAGTTGCATTTGCAGACAAGTCTGATGCACAATTGAGAAAGGCTTACTGGATGTTTAAAATGATTGAACAGCCTGCACTTACAAGCCTTGGAACATCCGTTCTTAATTTTACAGTACACAACAACTTTCCATTCGTTACCGGAATTGTAAAAAACACCCTGTTTGAACAGTTTTGTGGCGGTGAAACACGTGAAGAAAGTATGAAGGTTGTAAAACAGCTTTTCAAAAGAGGAGTTGGAAGTATTTTCGATTATTCTATTGAAGGAAAAGAAGACGAAGAAACTTTTGATGCAGTTTGTAAGGAAATTAAAGATATTGTAAGATTCTCAGTAGGAAATCCGGCAATTCCATTTATTGTATTTAAGCCTACGGCATTCGGAAGAATTGATCTTTATGAAGCCGTTGGAAAAGGAGCAGAGCTTACTACAAGTCAGAAAGAAGAATGGGAGAGAGTAGTAAGAAGATTTGATGAGGTGTGTGCTCTTTGTCATGAAAATGATAAAAAAGTGATGGTGGATGCTGAAGAAACGTGGATGCAGGATTCAGCAGATCAGCTTTGCGAAGAAATGATGGAGAAATATAACCAGGAAAAGCCGATTGTTTGGAATACAATCCAAATGTACAGAACGGGAAGACTGGAATATATGGAAGCGCACCTTCAGAGAGCAAGAGAGAAAAATTATTTCATTGGATATAAGATCGTACGTGGAGCTTATATGGAGAAAGAAAGAGCGAGAGCAGCAGAAAAAGGATATGCAGATCCAATTCAGCCAAGTAAAGAAGCTTCAGATAAGAATTATAATGCAGGAATTGATTTTGTAATGAATCATCTGGATAAAGTATCAGCATTCTTTGGAACACACAATGAAATTTCTTCCGAATTGATTATGGATAAAATGAAATCCAAATCATTGGAAAGCGGAAATCCTCACGTTTATTTTGGGCAGCTTTACGGGATGAGTGATAATATAACCTTCTATTTATCCGACAAAGGTTATAATGTGGCTAAATACCTTCCATATGGACCTGTAAAAGATGTTGTGCCATATCTTACGAGAAGAGCTCAGGAAAATACCTCTGTAGCCGGACAAACGGGAAGAGAACTTGGATTGATCAAAAAGGAACTTGAAAGAAGAAAAAGCAGCAGATAAGCTTTTGAATATATAAAAAAGACCCGCAAATTTTGCGGGTCTTTTTATTTAAGTTAATTAAATGGGTATATAGTATTATTTTTTTTATTTAAATTCATGATAATTAATGTATTTAACTATAGTATTAATTATTTGTTAAAATATTTAAATATTTATTGTTAATTTTATTTAAAATTTTTATATTTGATATAATTATTAAAATAGATAAAAATCGTATTTATATAAAATTTCCGGATACTATTATGGGGGGTCTTTAAAGAGGCTAAAATGTATCGGAAAAATTCATATTTAAATTTAAAAAACAATAAAGCAAATAGCTTTAGTTTTCTTCTTCAAATATTTTTTAGCCTGACTATTTTCTTTAGTCAGGTTTTTTATGGCTCAAAACTTTCGAATTTTCCGTTTTCGTAGAACAAAACAATACGTTTTATTTTATTTGTTTGATTTCCAATAGCTTGACTTATTATTTCTTCGGGAGAAATTTCTAATCGCTGAGAATCGGATATTTTTTCTGCGGCTTTACCGGAGGATGGTATAAAGGATTCTCCAGCACTTGTTTGAGGAAGCTCTATTTCCGCCTCAACAGCTCCAAATTCCTCGTCATTGTTCATCATGGTGAAAAGGTCGGGGAGAGGAGTTGTTCTTACCGTATCTCCTTCAGTTTGCTCTTCAGAAATTTCAGGAACAGGCAATTCAGATTTCAGCATTTCACCTTCTCCGGTAACTAACCAATCCCAAAGAAGATCCGGGAATCGGGATTTAATTTTTATGATAAATTCCAGAGAAGGTTTATTTCTTCCGGACATAATATGTGAAATCGAAGAACGTTGTACATCGATTTCATCTGCAAACTCAGATGGAGTAAGATTGGAATACTCTATAACTTTTGAAATTCTTTCGTTTAAACTCATAAAAATAAGCCTTTAATTATGTTACAAATGTAAAACATATAATTTACAAAAGCAAATTACAGATGTAAATAAAATAATTATTTATAAATATACAATTGTAAATAGTTTATAATACACTATAAAACAATAGTTTATATAATATTTACATTTGTTTTTTAATATTGTAATCTATAAATTTAAAAGTACACTTGTGCTAGATTACTTTTATTTTTGATCAATAAATAGAGTTTAATACCTAAATTTTGGATATATAAAAACTTATTAGACATCATTTTTTCTAAATAAATTACTTTACAATGTTAATCCACGGATAATAGAGATAAATAAGCTTCAAATTTATAAATACCTTTATTTATTTCATAAAATCAGTGCTTTACAGGTTAAAACAAATGTAAATTACTTATGTAAACAGCCTAATAAATGTCTTTTTTACAATTGTTTGAAGGTAAATTTCTTTTATAGTTCAAATTAATTTTTTAATTAAATCTTTTTGTCTTCACGAATCTAAATTTGAACTAAAAATTGATGTTGATTTTAATTTTTTTCAATATTTACATTTGTATATCTAAACGAATAAACAACTTTCCCACATTTTGTTTGTTTAAAAAAAATATGCATAATTGGCTTAAAATAGGGAATAATAGACTTCAAGTATAGTTATAATTAATATTTAGATAAATTTCATAACTAATTGATTTTGTATTGCTTAAATATATTGTTTTGAATTATTCGCAATCCACAATTTTATCCACAGACAAAGTGTCTGTATGGCTTGTTTAACAATGTTACATATGTTATAATGTTATAGAATACTAAAATACCTTATGATAACTTTTGTAAATTACATTTCTAAATCGTAAAAAGTGAGCAAAAATTAATTTTCAGACCCGTTTACATATGTTAATTTAGTTTTTATGCATTAAAATGGTTAATTTTGATTCTTGTAAACTATACTTCGAACAATGAACTTTGAACATATTTATTCTCCAAGCCCTGATTTCCCAAATCGCTATATTTCCCCTGAAAAATTATTTTCATACTTACAGACAAATCTCAGCGATTATGTTCAGGAGATCGGAAAATCGTTTTTAGATAAACCTATTTATCAGTTAAGCATCGGAACCGGAAATATTCATGTACTCGCTTGGTCGCAAATGCATGGTAATGAATCTAACGCTACTCATGCTATGTTAGATCTTTTGACGAGTCTTGATAAAGCTCCTGAAATGAAAGAAGATTTATTCAGTAAGATCAGATTAGATTTTATCTTTATGTTAAATCCTGACGGTTCTGAAAGATGGACGAGACTGAATGCTGCAGATATTGATCTAAACCGTGATTTTCATAATGAGGCTAGTACAGAGATTAAATTTCTAAAAAAAGCAGCTGCTTCCAAGAAGTATGATTATGCACTAAACCTTCATGAGCAAAGAACTATTTTTACGACTGACGGTATTCACCCGGCAACTCTTTCTTTTCTGGCTCCTTCTGAAAATGTAGAACGTACAGTAACAGAGAACAGGAAAAAATGTATGGCAGTAATTGGTAGTGTTTATAATCATTTAAAAGAAATGATTCCTAATCAGATTGGGAGATATTCTGATGAATTCTATCCAACTTCGACCGGAGATAACTTTATAAAAGCAGGAATGCCTACCATATTATTTGAAGGAGGTCATTTCGTAGATGACTATACAAGAAAAGGTACCCGAAAATATTATACTATCGCTTTATATTATGCATTAAAGGCAATCAGTGAACTTAATTCTGATACTACAGGTTGGGAAACTTATCTTGAAATTCCGGAAAATCAGGAAACACATTATGATATTATATATAGGAATGTAAAACTGAATACAGATCATGAATGTATTTTAGACATTGCTGTTCAGTATAGAGAGATGAAGGAAGAAGGGCAGGAGGATATTTCCTTTGTTCCTTTTGTAATGGAAGCCGGAGATGTGAAGAAGAGAAAAGGCTGGTTGGAAATAGATTGTACAGGAAAGAAATTTGTTTCAACTAATAAATATCCAAAGCTGGATGCAGTAGTGGATTTTAAAATAGAAGATTAAAAGTTTCGGCAATCCAAAGGATTGCCGAACTTGTTATTAAAATAGAGATATGAACATGTAAAGAGACTAGGAATTCTCTCTATGATATTTTATGTTTAGATTGTTCAAAGTACACGTCTATTTTAGATAAAGGATCTTCGTAATTTATTTTGAGTAGCAAATAGGCTTTATCCCGTTCGTTTCATAAAAATTTCATTCAATGATTTTAGCTAAAACTTATAAAAATAAACCTCTGGAAAAGCTCCGGAGGTTTTATGATAATAATATGTTTAGATTCTTTCAGAATGACAAAATGAACATTTGTTTTCAGATAAAGTATCTACATAATTAGTAAAATCAACAAAAGATAAGGGCATGAAATTTTAGTTCACCACTTTAATTCCGCTTGCAAGGAATCTGATCTCTTCTTTCGGCTGTGTAATAGCATCAATTTCAGATTGAGGTTTCTTAGCATCTTCTGCATAATGTTTTTGCTCATCCACAGAAATTACTTTTCTTTCTGCATTTCCTTCCAATACTACATTTTTACCTTTTAAAGCAGTTGGAACGAAGAAAGCATAATCCTTCATCTTTACGAAAAACTGCGAATTATCTTCAGTTTGGATTGTTAACCAGCAACCTTTTTTCTCACAAACATCAGTTACTTTCCCTTTGATTGCTACATTTTCCAGCTTTTTATTTTCTTTTTTAAGCTTCTTTCCTAATTTTTCTACAGAAATTGCTTTAGATTCAGTATTGGAAGCAACTCCTGCTCCGTAAGCATCCCCTACAAGGGCATTTCCTACCGGTGGACCTACTTTTTTTTGAGATGTTTCCTGTGCAAAAGCAAGAGTAGAAGCACTTACAGCCGCCGCAAATAATATCGCTTTGAATTTCATTGTTAATATTTTTCCCAAAAATAGTAATTAAAATCGAATCATAAACTGATAAATATTGATAAAAAATAGGATGATCAGTAAAATTTTAATAAAATTCAAAATGAATGAGAGTTTTGTTTATATTTGACGCCTATACTTGACTATGCAAAAAAAACTGAAACTATGGGATGCCATTATGCTTGTAATGGGGTCTATGATCGGAAGCGGAATCTTTATCGTAAGTGCCGATATGATGCGGAATATGGGCTCCGGCTTCTGGATGATTGTTGTATGGATCATAACAGGTGTAATGACGGTAGCCGCGGCAATAAGTTACGGTGAACTGTCTGCACTGTTCCCAAAAGCAGGCGGACAATATACTTATCTGAAAGAGATTTTTGGAAAAAGAATGGGCTTTTTGTATGGCTGGGGATTATTTACAGTGATACAAACTGGAACAATTGCTGCTGTAGCAATGGCTTTTGGTAAATTTACGGCGTATCTTATTCCTTCTCTTAATGATGCTACACCTATCATTCAAAGTGGTGAGTTTAAAATTACATGGATACAAATTTTAGCAATTGCAGTAATACTTGTACTTACCTATATCAATACACGAGGAGTACAAAGTGGTAAAATACTTCAGAATATATTTACAGGATCAAAAATCATAGCATTAATAGGGCTTATTGCATTAGGCTTTATATTGGTTGATTTTTCTCATTTAGCTGAAAATTTCAGCTGGGGAACAGATGCTTTTAGCAATCTTAAAAAAGATATCAGTGGAAATTTCTTAAAAGAAGGTTGGGAGCCTATTGGGGGAATGACTTTATTGGGAGGTATCGCGGCGGCTATGGTTGGGTCTGTTTTTAGTTCTGTGGCATGGGAAAGTGTAACATTTGTGTCTGGGGAAATAGAAAACCCTAAGAAAACTGTAGTAAAATCAATGATTTATGGTACTTCAGCTGTAATGATTCTTTATATCGCGGTAAATTTTGTCTACTTAAATGCATTGGATAGGGATTTGATTGCATTTGCAGCTAATGACAGAGTAGCAGTAGCAGCATCACAAAATATTTTTGGAAGTGCAGGAACTATTATTATTGCCTTGTTGGTTATGATTTCTACTTTTGGATGTGATAATGGATTGATCTTAGCCGGTGCCAGGGTTTTCCAGACTATGGCAAAAGATGGAATGTTCTTTCAGTCGGCGGTGAAGAATAATAAAAATGAAGTGCCGGAAAATGCATTATGGATGCAGGGTGTCTGGGCTTCTCTATTATGTTTGAGCGGGCAGTACGGAAACTTACTGGATATGATTTCCTTTGTGATCGTTCTGTTTTATATGATTACGGTCTTTGGGGTGATTTATCTGAGAATAAAGCAGCCAGCATTGGAAAGACCTTACAAAACATGGTTATATCCGGTTACTCCAATCATTTATTTGATAATAGGAACCTGTTTTTGTATTCTTCTTTTAATATATAAACAACAATATACATGGCCAGGGTTTCTATTAGTTCTTCTTGGGCTTCCGGTGTATTATTTTATTAATCGGAAAAAGGCAAATAGCTAAGTAAAATAATGAATATAATATAGATAATAGATTCAGGGCTTTCAATTCAGTTTGAAGGTCCTTCTTTTTGAATAATATTTTAATTTATTATGGCAATTATTTAGTGAAAATGTGTATTTTGGTATTTCGTTTTTAAGGAAACGGAACCATGAAGTAAAAACAATAAGTTATGGATACACCAAATTACAGAATGCCCTTCGTACCGTCTACACTAATGACAGAAGGAGGCAGTATCGATACCTGCGATATGGGAGAAAGTATAGCCCATAATATTATGCTGCTGATCACTACTAAAAAAGGAGAGAACAGATACGATGAAAACTATGGAAATGATGTTTGGAACCTGGAGTTTGATAACGGAGTGACAAGCGCCATTTGGGAAAGCGTTTTTATCAAAAGCCTTAGAAGGCAGATCCAGGAATATGAACCGAGGATTGTACAGCCGCAGATAGATGCCAATATACAATTTGTAGAACACAGCTACGATACTAAAGAACACACCGAAATCAAAAAGAAAGTAAGAATTGCCATCAATGCCAAGATGGAGGAAACAGGAGAACGTTTCAGTTTTTCAACGGAACTTTTCCTAAGCCCGATGTCTATTGATTAACATTTCTAACAGCGAAAAAAAATTATGAATTTAGATCAGAATATTTATTCTAAAGAATCAGTAAAAGCAAGAATGCTTCAGAATGCAACTAAAGTTTGGGGACTGAAAAGCCCGCAGTCTTTAGATCCGTTTGTCAAATTATTAATTGACGCATTCAGTACAGAAGTTTTCAAAGCAAATAACGAAATACAGACAGTAAATGCCCGAATTTTCGAAAAACTGGCAAAACTGTTGACTCCTTCTATTTATACACATCCTATTCCGGCACATTCCGTGGCTTTTACACAACCTTATGAATCTTCTGAGGTATTGCTGGAACATACGGAATTTTTCTTCCGTAAGCAGATGACTTCTACAATTAAATCGGAGTCTGATAAGCAATTGAATATTCCTTTTACACCTGTAGGAAATGTAAGAATCAATAAGGTGCATACTTCCATTATGTTTGTAGGAAATACCTGTTATAGTATTGATGACCGTTTCAATAAAATTCCTATTGCAAGATTTCAGGGAAAGCCTGAAGATTATAGAAAAGTGACTGTAGGAGTGGATGTAAGCAAATATGTAAGTGAGAATTTTCCTAAATATTTAAGTATATTTTGCTCCAATCCTGCATTTGAACATCTGGATTTTGTGTATAAGTTATTGCCTTATATTACAGTGTCAAGTAATGGAAATCCCTTATTTGTAAGAGAAGGGTTAAGTTATCTTACAGAAAACCAGCCCGATGGATATGAGCAAATGTTTAAAGAACAATCCATCCGAAATAAAGTGATCGAAGATATAAAAAGTATTTATCGTCATAAGTTCATTGAGATTACCGGAATTTCCAATAGTCTTTTCTCAGAACCGGGGCAGCTTCCGCAGAATCTTGAATTCCTTGCTTCAAAAGAAGAAGTAACAAAATATATTGATAATAAGCGTTATCTATGGCTTACTTTTGAATTCCCGCCACAATTCTCTGCAGAAATTCTGGATAACTTCTCATTCGTGCTAAATGCTTTCCCAATCTACAACAGAGGCTGGAAGAAAACAGAATACAGTCTTGATATTATGGGAAATAATATTCCTTTGGTAACAGATGAAGGAGAACATTTCTTATATGTAGATGAGGTTCAGGATGGAGACGGAAGAAAATATACCGAGATCCCTTTTACCCCGGCTGATGATCTTAAAAAAGGATTATACACGGTAAGAAAAGGAGGAATGGAACGTTTCACCAGCAGAAATGCCGTAGATATGATCGCAAACGTTCTTGAGCTTACAAGAGATGAAATTGCTGCATTTTCACTTTTAAACAGAGATAATGTAAAAGGCGTTCTGAGTGAAATGTCTGACAAGATGAAATCTATGGTACAGAAAGTAAATAATGCCAAAAGAAATATCAGACAAGAACTGAACTATGTGATCATGGAACCTGTTGAAAAAACAGACCACACTTATGCTTCTTTTTGGGTTACCCATTGTACTTTTGCTAATCATATGCGTCCTGGAACAGAACTTTCCAACCAGTTGAAATCTCAGACCGTAGTATTGCTTTCCGAAACATTGGGTGGTGCTGAAGAACAAAAAGGAACAGATAGCATTCAGGCTTATAAATATGCACTGACTACAAGAGATAAGATTATTTCCCTTGAAGACGTGAAAAACTACTGCCGAATGATTCTGAAAGATGAATTAAGGGAAGTAAGAGTAAGAAGAGGAACCATGATTAGCAATAAACCTAAAGAAGGTTTTGTAAGAACTGTTGAAGTAGAAATTGTTCCGCAGAATTACTCTTTCTATGGAAGAGCATATTGGGAAAATATGGCAAATATTCTTAGAAATCAGATTATTGCCAAAGCAATAGATGGTATAGAATACCTTGTGAAAGTAACTAACGAAGACGTTGAGTTTCAGGATATGTAAAATTTAAATCATCATATAAAATGTCGTAGAAATACGGCATTTTTTTATCACAAATATCTTATAATTAAAATTCAAAGATCTGTAAGTAACAATCAGAATAAAATAAATTCAATAGAAACGGGCTTCAGCCCGTTTTTTTATAGACACATATCCACCGGCTTTAGCCAAAACTTATTGCATCATCTCACATTATAATCTTCTTAAATATTTCCCAAATCCTTACAATTCGGAAAGAAATCCAAACCTGCCATAAAAGAATTTATAAACAAATTTATGCTCCTGATAATAAAAAAAATTCCATAAAATTCCGTAATTTTGCACGTTGTGATTTTCAGGCAAAGTCACTCCAAATTATGAGCAAATCAACAGAATATATAGAAGTTTACGGAGCACGTGAACACAACCTGAAAAATATTAATGTTAAAATTCCGCGCAATGAGCTGGTAGTAATTACCGGGCTTTCAGGAAGTGGAAAATCGTCCCTTGCCTTTGATACTATTTTTGCAGAAGGTCAGCGTCGTTATATAGAAACATTCTCTGCTTATGCACGTCAGTTTTTGGGCGGGCTGGAACGTCCTGATGTAGATAAAATTGAAGGACTTTCACCAGTTATTGCCATCGAGCAGAAAACAACTAATAAAAACCCTCGTTCCACAGTAGGAACTGTTACAGAACTCTATGACTTTTTACGTCTTCTGTATGCAAGAGTTTCAGATGCTTACTCTTTGTCTACAGGGCAGAAGCTGGTGAGCTATACAGAAGATCAGATTCTGGATACCATTAAAGAAAACTACAAAGGAGAGAAGATCATGTTATTGGCTCCTGTTGTACGTTCCAGAAAAGGACATTACCACGAGCTTTTCGTACAGATGGCAAAAAAAGGATATGGACAGGCAAGAATTGATGGTGAATTGCAGGATATTGAATATGATTTAAAGCTTGACCGTTACAAAACCCACGATATTGATATTGTCATCGATCGTTGGATAATCGGAGAAAGCGCTTCAGAAGGCAGAATGGAAAAATCTCTCCGTACAGCAATGGACATGGGAGAAGGAATTATCGGAATCCAGAAGCTGGGAAGTACAGATATTGAATATTTCTCCAAAAATCTGATGGATGCCGAAACAGGACATTCATTGGCATTACCGGAGCCAAATACATTTTCATTCAACTCTCCAAAAGGAAGCTGCCCGGACTGTAAAGGTTTGGGAACAATTAAAAAGATCAATACAGATTATTTTGTAGATAATCCTAAGCTATCCATCAACCAAGGCGGATTATTACCGCTGGAAGACATTAAGTCTAATAAATGGATTCTTGCACAGATCAAAAACATCCTTGAGATCTTCGGGCTGGGAATGACAACTCCGTTACAGGATATTCCTGAAGAAGCTTTGGACTATATTTACAATGGATGTCACAAGGAATTCAATAAAGACCTGAAATATGCAGGAATTACCAAGAAAATAAAGATCAGTTTCGATGGTTTGATTGCTTTCATGGAAGAAATGATTGATGAAAAAGAATCCTATGAAGCGGTTTTACTGGAAAGACACTTTACAACTGAAGAAACCTGCCCGGAATGTCATGGAACACGTCTTCAGCCATCAAGTTTAAGTTTTAAAATCGACGGTAAAAATATTGCTGAGGTTAATGGTTTAAGTTTATCAGACTTAAAAGAATGGTTAGCTGACGTTAAAGATAAATTTTCAGAAAAAAATAAAATAATTGCTCATGAGATCTTAAAGGAAATCGAAACAAGACTTCAGTTCTTACTGGATGTAGGTTTAGATTATTTAAGCTTGAGCAGAAGTTCTAAAACCCTTTCAGGAGGAGAATCTCAAAGAATTCGTCTTGCCACACAGATCGGGTCTCAGCTTGTGAATGTATTGTACATCTTGGATGAGCCAAGTATCGGACTTCACCAAAGAGATAATGAAAGACTGATTCATTCCCTGAAAAACCTTAGAGACATTGGTAACTCTGTTTTAGTGGTAGAGCATGATAAAGATATGATTCTGGAAGCTGATGAGGTTCTGGATATCGGTCCAAGAGCCGGAAAGTTCGGTGGAGAAATTCTTTGGCAGGGAAAACCAAAAGATCTTTTAAAAGCAGATACCATTACCGCACAATATATCAACGGGAAAAGAAAAATTGAAGTTCCGGCAGAAAGAAGAGCAGGAAGCGGTAAAAATATTCTGTTAAAAGGAGCTACAGGAAATAATCTGAAAAACGTAACGCTTGATATCCCATTAGGAAAACTGGTTGTGGTAACCGGAATTTCAGGAAGCGGAAAATCTTCACTGATTAACGGAACACTTTACCCAATCCTTAACAAGCATTTTTATAGAGCAGTTCAGGAGCCTTTACCCTATAAAAAGATTGAAGGACTTGATAATATTGATAAAATTGTAGACGTTGACCAGACACCGATCGGAAGAACACCGCGTTCAAATCCTGCAACATATACCGGAATGTTTACAGATATCAGAAACCTTTTTGCAGAATTGCCGGAAAGTAAAATCCGTGGTTACAAGCCGGGAAGATTTTCTTTCAACGTAAAAGGCGGAAGATGTGAAACCTGTCAGGGTGGAGGATTGAAAGTTATTGAAATGAATTTCCTTCCTGATGTATACGTTCACTGCGAAACATGTAACGGAAAACGTTTCAACAGAGAAACACTGGAGGTTCGCTACAAAGGAAAATCTATCTCCGACGTATTGGATATGACCATTGATGAAGCAGTAGAGTTCTTCCAGCCGATTCCTAAGATTTTTGCAAAAGTAAAAACATTACAGGACGTAGGGTTGGGATATATTACACTCGGGCAACAGTCAACTACTCTTTCAGGAGGTGAAGCACAACGTATCAAACTGGCAACAGAACTGGCAAAAAGACAAACCGGGAATACCTTATATATTCTGGACGAGCCTACCACCGGATTACACTTTGAAGATGTTAAAATTCTGATGGATGCAATTAATAAATTGGTAGAACTTGGAAATTCGTTCATCATTATTGAACATAATATGGATGTAATTAAACTTGCAGACCACATCATAGACGTAGGACCAGAAGGAGGAAAACATGGTGGACAGATTGTAGCTCAGGGAACTCCCGAAGAAATTGTGAAATCTAAGAAGAGCTTGACAGGGAAATTCCTGAAGAGAGAATTAGAATAAAATAGATTAATCTAAGTATACAAAAGAATTTGCGAAAGCAGATTCTTTTTTTATTTTTACCACTACCAAATCTAAATGTTAATCATGAGAAAATATACAATTCTGGCGCTGTTTCCGCTTCTTTTATCATGTAAAAAAGAAAAACCAGTATCTACAACACCTGTTGAAGCAAAAACTCAGAAAACAGATAGTATTAAAGTTAATGAAGTAGAATATCAATTAGATAAAAATACAGTATTTGGAGTGTATCAATTGACGGATAAAGATATCGCTATCTGTATGCCGGTTCAGTTTGGCTATGTTGATCTGCCGTTATCCAAAAAATATGAAAATTTCCTTGCTAAAGACTCTCTTCCGTGGATATATGGTAAAGATATGAAGGATTATAAATACTACGATACTTTGTCTGTAGATCGATTAATTTATAATAAAAGGTTTGAGGATGTCTTTAAAAAAGAAATGAAAGAAAGCTATTTCGTCTATGGAACACAATCTTTTCAGGAGTGTAAAATTAAAAAGGTAGTTTTTCAGTCTACAGAATGTGGTAATGATTATATAGCCTATATTCTCAATGTTGATAAAAATCAAATTGGACATCCGCTAATTGCTTCAGAAAAAGAAATTCCCTTGAAATATGATAATGATTATAAAGAAATCAATAAAACTATAAAAAAATCTGCCGCTAAAGAAAGTACAGAAAATAATTACGGATTTGGAAACTATACTCCTTTGGTTTACGGAAATTATAAAAACCTTTATTTCACCTATTACGACGATTTTAAATGGTATAATAAAAAATCCGGATCCAATTGCCAATTTCCTGAAAGAGCAATCTTTGAATTAGATTCCAAAGGAAAAGCAAAGATGTTGTGGAGTTCTGAAATGGATCTTCTTGGGTTGCCTTGTCTTTAGTCTGTAAAACCTTTGATGATGAGTTTTTTGGACAAATAATCATCAAGAAACGTTAAGAATAGCTTATCTAGCTTAAAATGTTTAAGTTGCGTGTTTTAAATGTGTTTTTATTTTGTATTATAGATTAAAATTCTATAAAAAATATAGGTAAAACTGTAATAATTTAATAACAAATTCATGTTAGTTTTGTCAAACCATAAAATTAAAACTATATGAAAAATTTAAAGAAACTGACTAAAGTAGATTTGAAGTCAGTGTACGGAGGGCAGCCAAAACAATATTGTACGTATTGCGAATGGGCGGACAAAGTATTTTGCAGCGAAATTCCAATCGTTCAGTGTCCATAAAAAATTAAGACCGCTTTTATAAGCGGTCTTTCTATTGATGGGTACTTTGTATAAAGCTTTTCATTTCAGTTTTAAGATCTCTGGAACTTTTAATAGAATCAAAAATGATATTGTCAATTTTCCATTTTTTATCCATATTAATCAGTTCTATTTTATCCTTCCATATTACCTTTGGATTTGCCATATCATATTCAAATTGAACAAGAGCCTCTGCAGTCTTTCCTTTAACAGTAATAGATTCTATTTTATAATTGGTATAACCCTCGTATAAACTTGAAAAAATGGCGCCTTCAAATATCAAAGGCTTTTCATCAGGATGATCACTGTTCTTTACTTTTTCGATATCCGTTTTTGAGGCATTTATTGCACCTTCCAAAATGCTTTTTAAGTCTTTAGAAAATAAATCCTCAGAAATAGGCTCGTTATAAATGGCTTCATTAGACTTGCCATACTTTTTATAAAGTTCATCTACCTGCATTCCGATGGCTGTATTATCGGAGGTAGCTGATGAGGTAGTATTTTTTTTGCATGAGATAAAAAAGATTAGAATGCTTATGTATAGAAATAATTGCTTCTTCATGAAAAATATTTTAAGGAAATGTTCAAATCCTGTACCAATAAAACATGAAGTTGTTGAAAATGGAGAATTTAATGAAGATTAAAAGAGATAAGCTGAAGCAATCATAAAAATCAATACATTTGATTAGATAAAAAAATGATGGATCCTATACTTAACGTTGTTTTTCGTTCCCTTTGCGTTTATCTTTTTATGGTAATTGCAATTCGTTTGTTTGGTAAGAATCAACTTTCCCAGCTGAATGCAGGAGATGTGGTTTTGCTATTATTAATTTCCAATGCGGTACAGAACGCTATGGTAGGTTCTAATACTTCGCTTGAAGGAGGTATAGTTGCGGCATTGGTTTTGTTTGTTGCTAATTTTATTCTTAAAAGATTTATGTTTTCCAGTCGTTCCTTTGAAACATTGATGGAAGATGATCCTGTAGTTCTGATCAAAGACGGTATTGCGGACCAGGCAGCACTGAACAGGGTGAAGATTACACAAAGCGAATTGGAAGAGGCAATCAGAGAGCATGGTATAGAAAATATTAAAAATGTTAAGCTATCCGTTTTGGAAGTTGATGGAAATATCAGTGTGGTTTCAGAAGATGAAAAAAGTAAGCAGACCCATTATTCAAGAATTAAAAGAAAATATAAAAGAAAATATCACTAATCATAATGAATTACGAATTAAGAGAAATGCTTCCCAATGACGAAGCGAGAGTCTTGGAAATCTTTAAGCAGGGAGTAGATGGCGGAATCGCTACTTTAGAAACAGAAGTACCTACCGTTGAAGCTTGGAATATGCAGTATTTCAACGATTGTCGTTGGGTATTGGAAAATGAAAATAACGAAGTGGTGGGATGGTGTGCCTTAAAACCCGTGAGTAAAAGAGAGTGCTTTAAAGGAGTTGCAGAAGTAAGCATTTATTTTGATAACGAATATCAAGGTAGGGGATTGGGTTCAGTATTGCTTAAAAAGCTGATTTTGGATAGCGAAGACCACGGATTCTGGACATTGCAGACCAATATCTTCTCCGAAAATGAAATGGCAATAAAGTCTCATCAGAAAAATGGCTTCAGAGTGGTAGGCGTTCGTAAGAAAATAGGAAAACTCAACGGAGTGTGGAAAGACTTGATCATGATGGAAAAAAGAAGTGAAATCATACAATAAAATAACTCTAACCTTTAAACCTTTAATCTCAAAGCATGAATTCTAGTATTGGCACCAACCTTGATATATTTATAATCAATTCTGAAAAGTGAAATAATGAAAAATATATTTAAAATTACAGGTGCTCTTATAGTAGCAGTGATGTTAACCTCTTGTGTTGTTCATGATAACGGTCATAGAGTAAAAAAAGTACCACCGGGACAAGCTAAAAAAATATATGGCGGAAGTGCAAAAGATTATGCTCCGGGACAAGTGAAAAAAAGAAACGGGTATTAAAAAAATATAAAAAATAGAAATTCATTAATTAATTTTTTCATTGAAGCTATTTTGGTATTAACCTTGATATATTTCGCTACTAAGTTTGAAAAAGTGAAAATAATGAAAAGTATGTTTAAGATTATGGGAGCAGGTGTAGTAGTGTTCATGCTGGCATCTTGTGTAGTACATGAACCTCACGGAAGAAGAATGCCTCCCGGTCATGCGAAAAGAGTATATGGTGGTAGCGCAAGATATTATGCGCCTGGTCATACTAAAACGGTTTATATTTATGAAGATCGTGGTCATCACCACAGAGGGCGTGGTCATAGACACCACAGATAATAAAAAAGCACTGAATATTTCAGTGCTTTTACTTTTTTTGTCATTATAGCCTTGACTTTTTCGGATTTAGCAGGGTATCAAAAATCAATACTTCCTGTCCGAATTTATTTTCAATATGCTCTGCAATATTTTTCAGCTCACTTTCAAGAAAATCATTTCTTAGATCATCATTATCAAATATTAGGAGAAGGTTATAATTCTTTCCTTCATCAATATAATCACTATGAACTTCCGAAAGGATATATTGGTTTACATCCATCAGATTTTCGGTCATTAAAACCAATGTTTCGTCAATATAATTTTCCCATTCTTCCAGATTATTTTTTGTGCAGTGGAAAGTTATACTTAATACGCTCATATTTTAAGAATTTTTAAGATTTTGTGGATAAATTCTAGGGCAAAAATCGGCATTTTTTTCGTAAATTAGCCCGTTAATAAAAATTCAAAATAAATAATTTTCAGACTTCCAGCTAAGGGTCTGACTATCATTATAATAAAATTTGTTTATGCAAAAAGAAGGAGAAAGACTGATTCCTATCAACATTGTTGATGAAATGAAGTCGTCTTATATCGATTATTCGATGTCGGTTATCGTTTCAAGAGCGCTACCAGACGTAAGAGACGGCTTGAAACCCGTTCATAGAAGAGTACTTTACGGTATGTATGGACTAGGGGTTTTTTCGAATAGAAAATATTTAAAATCTGCGAGAATTGTTGGGGACGTTTTGGGTAAATATCACCCGCACGGAGACTCTTCTGTATACGATGCGATGGTGAGAATGGCTCAGGACTGGAGCTTACGTTACCCTCAGGTAGACGGACAGGGTAACTTTGGTTCTATGGATGGTGACCCGCCTGCAGCAATGCGTTATACCGAAGCAAGACTGAAAAAGATCTCTGATGAGGTTCTTTCTGACCTTGACAAAGAAACGGTTGACTTCCAGAATAACTTCGACGACAGTTTGCAGGAGCCAACAGTAATGCCAACGAAAATCCCTAACCTTTTGGTAAACGGTGCTTCAGGTATTGCGGTAGGTATGGCAACGAATATGGCGCCACATAACCTATCAGAATCAGTAGATGCAATTTGTGCTTATATTGATAATAAAGATGTTACCATTGATGAATTAATGCAGCACATCATTGCTCCGGATTTCCCTACAGGAGGTATTATCTACGGATATGACGGAGTGAGAGACGCTTTCCACACAGGAAGAGGAAGAGTAGTGCTTAGAGCAAAAGTTAACTTTGAAGAAATCGGAAACAGAAATGCAATTATTGTAACAGAAGTTCCTTATCAGGTTAACAAAGCTGAAATGATCGCCAGAACAGCAGAGCTTGTTAAAGACGAGAAAATTCCAGGTATCCACGAGATCAGAGATGAATCAGACAGAAAAGGACTTCGTGTTGTTTACGAATTGAAAAACGATGCTATTCCAAATGTTGTACTGAACCTATTATATAAATATACAGCACTTCAGACTTCTTTCAGCGTTAATAATATTGCGTTGGTACACGGAAGACCTGAACAGCTGAACCTAAAAGATATCATTCATCACTTTGTAGAGCACAGACATGAGGTAATCGTAAGAAGAACTCAGTTTGAGCTTAAAAAAGCAAAAGAAAGAGCGCATATCCTTGAAGGTTTCATGAAAGTAATCGGAACTCAGGATTCATTAGATAAAGCTATTTCAATTATCCGTCACAGTGCGAACCCTCAGGCTGCTAAAGAAGGCTTGATCGAAGCATTCGAACTTTCAGAAATTCAGGCTCAGGCGATTCTTGATCTAAGATTAGCTCGTTTAACAGGAATGGAACTTGATAAGATCCGTGACGAGTACGATGCAATCATGAAAGAAATTGCTAATTTGGAAGATATTCTTGCGAACGAGCCAAGAAGATTCCAGATCATCAAAGATGAATTGATCGAAGTTAAAGAAAAATATGGTGACGAAAGAAGAACTGAAATTGATTATTCAGGAGGAGAAATGTCTATTGAAGATATTATTCCGAATGAATCTGTAGTTCTTACAATTTCTCACGCAGGATATATTAAGAGAACTTCACTTTCAGAATACAAAATCCAAAGTAGAGGTGGTGTAGGTAATAAAGCTGCAACTACAAGAGATTCAGACTTCCTTGAATATATTGTATCAGCAACAAACCACCAGTACATGTTGTTCTTTACAGAAAAAGGAAGATGTTATTGGCTAAGAGTATTTGAAATTCCAGAAGGCTCAAAAACAGCAAAAGGAAGAGCAGTACAAAATCTTATCAACATTGAACCGGACGATAAAATCAAAGCATATATCAGAACCAACAACCTTAAGGATTCTGAGTATGTGAACCAGATGAGTGTAGTAATGGTAACTAAAAACGGTACCATCAAGAAAACATCATTGGAAGCCTATTCAAGACCAAGAGTAAATGGGGTAAATGCTATTGAGATCAGAGATAATGACCAGTTATTGGGTGCTTACCTTACTAATGGTACTTCTCAGATCATGATCGCTACTAAAAATGGTAAGTGTATCCGTTTCCCTGAGGAAAAAGTAAGAGAAGTAGGTAGAGGCTCTATCGGAGTACGTGGTATTGCAATGGAAGACAATGATGAGGCTATTGGTATGATTGTTGTGAATGATGTAGAGAACGAAACAGTACTTGTAGTATCTGAAAAAGGATACGGTAAGAGAACTGCAGTAGAAGATTACAGAATTACGAACAGAGGAGGAAAAGGAGTTATCACCCTAAACATTACCGAGAAAACAGGAAATCTGATTGCTATTCAAAACGTAACAGACGAAGATGGATTGATGATTATCAATAAATCTGGTGTTGCTATCAGAATGGGAATGGATGAAATGAGAGTGATGGGTAGAAATACACAAGGGGTAAAACTAATCAATCTTAAGAAAAATGACGAAATTGCAGCCATTGCAAAAGTAGAAATGGATAAAGATGTAGAAGAAGATTCTGAAGAGATGGAAGGTCTTGAAGGGGCTGAAGAAACTGAAGGAGAAGTTCAGGAAGGAATGGAATCACTGTTTGATAACCTTGAAAATGATGATACGACACCTCAGACTGAGGGAAATGAGAATTCTGATTCTGAAGAATAAATTGTACAATTAATATAAAATAGTTATTATGAAGAAACTAATTTTAGGTATAGCTATCGTAGCATCTGCTTTTGTTTTCGGACAGAAAGATGCAAATGCTTTGAATGCTCAACTTCAAGCTGCTAACAAGGCTGCTATGGATGCATATAATGCAAAAAATTATGCCGTTGCAGCTCCTAAGTTTGTAGAAGTTTACGACTTATTGAAAACTGCTGGACAAGACAATAAAATATATATGTATTATGCAGGATTGAGCCACGCGTTAGCTAATAACAGTGACGAATCTATTAAAATATATACAGACCTTGTTAATTCAGGATTCACAGGAGTAGAAACTACCTATACTGCAAAAGAGAAAAAAAGCGGACAAGTGGTGAACCTGGATAAGGCTACGTGGGAATTGATGAAGAAAAACCCTGATTATTCAGACTTCAAAACTGAGCAGTCTAAAAGTGTAGAACCAGATTTATATGAAACATTAACTTCATTACTTCTTAACGCGAAAAAAGGAAATGAAGCTCTTGTAATCATTGAAAAAGGATTAGCTAAATTCCCTAACAATGCTAAGCTTAAAGAAGCTCAGACAAATGCTTTTCTTCAATCAGGAAATACAGATAAATTCGTTAATGGTTTAAAAGAGCAGTTAGCAAAAAATCCTAACGATGCTACAAACTGGTATAACCTTGGAGTAATGCAGTCTAAAACTCCTGCTACTGTTGCAGAGGCTTTAGAATCATTCAAGAAAGCAGTAGAGCTTAAACCTGATTTTGCAGATGCTTATCAGAACTTAGTATATACTACTATCGGTGATGATGCTAAAATTGTAGCAGAAATCAATGCTTTGAGAAAAGACAAGCCGGATGATGCTTCTAAACTAATCGATGCAAGAAGAGAAAGATTCAACAAAGCTTTGCCATTTGCAGAAAGCTGGTATAAAGTAGCACCAAAAAATATCGATGCAGTTACTACATTAAAAGAAATTTATATCGTAACTAAAAACATGGATAAAGTTAAAGAAATGAAAGCTAAAGAAGCTGAGCTAAGCGCAGCAGCACCAGCAAAATAATCATTTTATAACTCAATAATAAAAAGCCGAAACATTTCTGTTTCGGCTTTTGTTTTAGAAAAAATATATTGTTTTTTACAACTTATTCCTAAAGATTTTCTTTTTAAGACTCATCATTAAAAATATCTCTTATTTCTAGAAATGAACCCTAAATTTCACCCTTAAAAATTCTCTGTAATTCCGTATCTTTGAGAAAAATTTTAACAAAATGATCGAGTGGAAAACCGTTAAGGAATACGATGATATTACCTATAAAAAATGTAATGGTGTAGCAAGAATCGCCTTCAACAGACCGGAAGTACGTAATGCTTTCAGACCTAAAACAACCTCAGAATTATATGATGCTTTTTATGACGCCTCTGAAGACCCTTCAATAGGTGTTGTTTTACTTTCAGGAGAAGGACCAAGCCCAAAAGACGGAGGCTGGGCTTTCTGTAGTGGAGGAGATCAAAAAGCCAGAGGTCACCAAGGATATGTAGGTGAAGACGGAAGACACCGTTTAAACATTTTGGAAGTACAACGTTTAATTCGTTTTATGCCAAAAGTGGTAATTGCGGTAGTTCCTGGATGGGCTGTAGGTGGCGGACACTCTCTTCATGTAGTATGTGACCTTACTTTAGCAAGTGAAGAACACGCAATTTTCAAGCAGACAGATGCCGATGTTACCAGCTTTGACGGTGGTTACGGATCTGCTTACCTGGCAAAAATGGTAGGGCAGAAAAAAGCACGTGAAATCTTCTTTTTAGGTAGAAACTATTCCGCTAAGGAAGCTTTCGAAATGGGAATGGTAAACAAAGTAGTTCCACATGCAGAATTAGAAGATACTGCGTATGAGTGGGCACAGGAAATCCTTGGGAAATCACCAATGTCTATCAGAATGTTGAAATTTGCAATGAACCTTACAGACGACGGAATGGTTGGTCAGCAGGTATTTGCAGGAGAAGCAACCCGTCTTGCTTATATGACAGAAGAAGCTCAGGAAGGAAGAAATGCATTCTTAGAAAAGAGAAAACCAAACTTCGGAGACGATAAATGGATATCATAACGTTTGCGATGAGTAATAAATAATGAGCAAGATTTTTCATTACTTATTACCCATTTCTTATTACTTATAAATTTATGACAGATTGGATAAAAGCCGCGAGGCTCAGAACTTTACCGCTTTCCTTAAGCGGAATTATTATGGGAGCTTTCATTGCAAAATGGAGACTTTACAGAGAAGGAGGAATCTGGGATTGGAAAATTTTTGCTCTGGCACTTTTGGTAACGCTTTTATATCAGATTCTATCAAATTATGCCAACGATTATGGTGATGGAGTAAAAGGAACCGATGCAAAGAGAATCAATGAAGCTGAGGCAAGAGCTGTTGCATCAGGTAAAATTACAGCAAAACAAATGAAAAATGCTGTGATTCTGTTTTCGGCATTATCTTTCATTGCTACCGTTGCTTTATTGTATGTTGCTTTCATTCCTGAATATATGAACGAGTTTTATATTTTCATCGGATTGGGAGTAGCAAGTATTTTAGCAGCAATCGGATATACAGTAGGGAAGAAGCCTTATGGATATATGGGATTGGGAGATATTTTTGTATTCATTTTCTTTGGATTGGTTTCCGTATGTGGAAGTTATTTCCTGTTTACAAAAACATTCAGTTGGGATATGTTATTGCCGGGAACTGCAGTAGGGATGATGAGTATGGCGGTTTTGAACCTGAACAATATGAGAGATATTGAAAGTGATAAACTATCAGGAAAAAACAGTTTTGCATTAAGAATCGGATTCAAAAATGCAATGATCTACGAAATGATCCTTTTACAGCTTCCATTAGTATTGATCCTTATCTTTTTAGGAGTAAATGGTTTTATACAGCAGCAAAATTACTATGTTTTTCTGGTGATGATTCTGTTGTTCCCATTATCAAAATTGAGAAGAAATATCATGTCGGTTAAAGAACCGAAAGAATTAGACCAATATTTGAAGCAGGTTGGGATTATGACGTTTGTAATGGCTATTCTTACAGCAGCCGGACTTAATTTATTTAACTAAATCTAAAATAATATATCATGAGTTCCAATATCTACGTTGAAGCGCAAATGCTTATCAGAAAACCGATTGAAGATGTTTTTGAAGCATTCATCAATCCTGAAGTAACTACTAATTTCTGGTTTACAAAATCTACCGGAAAATTAGAAGAAGGTAAAACGGTAACCTGGGAATGGGAGATGTATGGCGTGAAAAACGTAGTGAACGTTCATCAGATTATCCCGAACCAGCTGATTAAAACAGAATGGGGAGAACCTTCAGTAAACGTAGACTACGAGTTTAAAACCATGGAAAATGGAACTCTTGTTGTCATTAAGAGCTATGGGTTCACTCAAACAGGTGAAGAGCTGCTTAGAGAGGTTAATGATAATACAGGCGGTTTTACAACCGTTTTAGACGGTTGCAAGGCTTATCTTGAACATGGGATTAATCTGAGACTTATTGAAGATAAATTTCCATCAAAATAGTTAAAGTAAATAAACAACGCTTTGCGTTTTAAAAAACACAGATGGCACGAATGCTTTCACGAATATTACTAACCTTATGGTGTTATTTGTGAAATTATTTGAGTCATTTGTGTTTAATAATAATTGAAATTAAATTTACAATGAAAATACAATTCTTAGGGCAAAATTGTTTCCTGTTCACGTACAAGGACAAAACAATTTTAAGTGACCCTTTCTACAACTACAAAAAAGCGGAATCAGGTTTTGATATTACCGCGCAAAAAATCGATTACATCCTGCTGACCCATGCTCATGGAGATCATATTGCAGATGTAGCGGAAGTTTTACAGCATTATCCGGAAGCTACCGTGATTGGAGTGCCGGAAGTATGCGGATACTTTACACAGGCTAAAAATACAGACGATGTGAACTTAGGAGGATCGGCAAAAATCGATGATCTTAAAATTTCAATGGTTCCGGCTCACCACACAAGCTCTTTCCCGGATGGAAGCTATGGAGGCGTTCCTGTAGGATATATTTTCAGACTTCCTGAAGGTAAAAACGTTTATTTAGCTGGAGATACAGGAGTAATGGCAGATATGGAATTATTTCCAAGATTATACGGAAATATTGATCTTTCTATCCTTCCAATCGGAAGCCACTACACAATGTGCCCAAGAAAAGCATCTTTCGCAGCAGCAGAATTATTAAAAACTCCAAAAGTAATCGGATGTCACTTTGATACTTTCCCTGCCATTGAAATCAATCATGAAAGTGCATTAAAGCATTTCGCAGATAAAAATGTAGAACTTGTTTTACCAAAATTGGGAGAGACGTTCGAATTTTAATCAATAATAAGAAAGAGGGAAACTGAAAATTAGAAAAATGAAAATGATGCTTAAGGTATTAAAAACAAAAAAAGATAATTATCAAATTACCTCTCTTCTCACTTTAAACCAAAAAAAAATGGCAAGCTACCTAAATCACACCGCTACGACCGATTACCTTTGCTGCGTTCCCACCCTGGAGGATTCTCAGGAGCTGGTTGTTTAGGACTTGCCGTTGCAAAGGTAGGAAATATTTGTAAACTTCAAAACTTTATTAAAGGAAATTTGTCGAAAAAATGCAGTCGTAGAGCTAAACAGCTGACATTTAGGGGAATAATTTTTCAACTTTTTTCTAAAAAATTTAACATGACGAAAAGTCCATCAACACTAGGAATTATACTTTTTATCGCTACAATGATCGTTTTCTTTGTAGTGTACACTTTTTTTTCAGGAATCAATTATTTTGATATTTCACTGAAAGCCAATGCTTTTGTGCTTCCGATCTTATATGCGGGCGCCGCATTCTGGTCAGTAAAATCATATTGGAACAACCATAGAGTGGTAACTTTTAAAGAAGCATTCAAAAGAGCATTCGTTCCAATGTTCATCGGAGGAATTCTTTCGATTTTCAGTATTTATTCATTTTTAAACTTTGTAGATACAGATGCTAAAAAGCTTTTGAACTATCAATATGTTCAGAGACAGAAGTCAGAATTGGATACAGAATATACTTCGGCAAGAAAAATTTTGAAGCATCAAAAAGACATTGATGAGCTGGATCAGAAGTATAACGAAAGGATTCAGAGCTTTACTCCGGAGGCTGTAAAAGGAAAAGATATGCTTACTGCGAGTCATTTTTCAGGATATTTTGCAGCAATTCTTATATTTTACGTAGTTTTGTCGGTGTTTTTCGGAGCGTTCTTCAGAACAAGAAGTATCTATCAACCCGAAGAAACAAACGAAGCCTAATTTTTATTAAAATTAAATGAATTTATCTATAGTTATTCCGTTACTGAATGAAGAAGACTCTCTGGAAGAGCTTTTTTCAAGAATTGATAAAGTCTGCCAAACCAGCAACTTATCTTATGAAATCTGGTTTGTAGACGATGGAAGTACGGATTTGTCGTGGAGTATTATTGAGAACTTAAAAGTACAGTATCCTCAGATCCACGCTATTAAATTTTCCCGAAATTATGGGAAATCTCAGGCACTTCACGCTGCTTTTGCAAGAACAAACGGAGATGTTGTTATTACAATGGATGCCGATTTACAGGACTTCCCGGAAGAAATTCCTGAACTGTACAATATGGTAATCCATGACAATTACGATATCGTTTCCGGATGGAAAAAGAAGCGTTTTGATAATGTAATGACGAAAAATATTCCGTCAAAACTATTCAATGCAGCAGCTAGAAAAGTTTCAGGGGTTTATCTTCATGACTTCAATTGCGGTCTTAAAGCATACAAAAAGCAGGTAGTAAAATCTGTAGATGTATACGGAGATATGCACAGATATATTCCGGTGTTAGCTGCCAACGCAGGTTTCAGAAGAATTACTGAGAAAGAAGTACAGCATCAGGCAAGACCTTACGGTACATCAAAATTCGGAACAGAAAGATTTGTAAGAGGTTTCTTAGACTTGGTAACACTTTGGTTTGTAAGTCGTTTTGGAGGAAGACCAATGCATTTCTTCGGAGCGGTAGGGACCTTAATGTTTATCTTTGGTTTCCTTTCTGCACTTTGGCTGGGAATTTCAAAACTGATTGATGTAGCAAGAGGAATCTATGGTCATCTGATCACTAATAATCCTTGGTTTTATATTGCTTTAACGATGATGATCATGGGAACATTATTATTTGTAGCAGGATTCCTGGGAGAAATGATTATCAGAACAAATCGTGAACATAAGAACTATAATATTGATGAAGTAATATAATTAATCTTTTATCAATTTAAAATCAACAATAGAATCCCTTGGAAAGTAAATGCTTTTCGAGGGATTTTTTTATGAATAAAACTTAGTAAAAAAGAATAAAAGAGAAAAACAAAGTCATATCTGATAAGCAAAAAATTGAAAATTATCAGGTATTTTATTGTCAAAAGACAAAGATTTTTAGAAATTTTAATCCTATTTTTGTTAAAAGATATTATTGAAAGCCCTGAAAACTTTCAGTAATGCGGATCATAATGATCATCAATAGAATATTTGAAATTAAATATGAAAAAAGTACTATACACATTAATGTTGGTTGCAGTAGTTTCCTGTGGAAAAGTTTCTCCAAAAGGAAATATTGAAAAGAAAGATGTGGATGTTTCAGAATTTGTAAACCTGGATCTGAACGGTAAATTCCGTGTATTTTATGCCAGAGGACCAAAGAATTTTGTGGAAATAGAAACGTATCCAAACGTAGCCAATAACCTTGATGTAGATGTAAAGGATAAAACACTTTCCATCAAAGAGAAAAGAGGTACAAAAGGAGTAGACTTCTATAATATAACGATTTATTCAAAATATAATCTTGAAAAGGTAGCGGTTTCGGATTCTGTGGAAGTCAATATTTCAAGCGAAATCAAAACGGATAATTTCAGATTGAATATGAAAAATAATGCAAGTTTCATGGGATCTGTCAATACAAGAAGGGCAGAAGTGGAAATGCATAACAGAAGCCGTGCTAACTTTTTAGGATTAACGAAAGATGCAGTGATCAAAATTTCAGATACAGCAAGTTTAATTGCTCCATACTGGAAAATTACCAATCTGAATATTGATTCCAAAAACGGAAATTATGCAGAAGTAAATGTGAAAGACTCCTTAAAAGGAAATATTCAGAATACTGCAAAATTTATCTATTATAATGATCCAATAAGAGCCTTTAAAGTAGAAAAAACAACGAAGGTAGAAAACAAAAAACTGGAATAGAATGTTAGAAGATGAGAGTTGGAAGCTGGAAGTTATTCTATTTTACCAAACTTCATTTTCTCTTTTAAATTAAAGAAAGAGGCATATTAAAGCAGTACAATTTAAACTAGGAACTTTACAAACTATAAAAAAGAACAACATACAAATATGAATACATTAGAAAAAGCGAAACTTTGGTTAAGTGATACATTCGATGCAGAAACGAGAAATGCTGTACAGGCGTTAATCGACAGTAATTCTCCTGATTTAGAGGATTCTTTCTACAGAGAACTGGAATTCGGAACAGGAGGAATGCGTGGGATTATGGGAGTAGGAACGAACCGCTTAAATAAATATACTTTAGGACAGGCTACTCAGGGATTGGCTAATTATATGCTGGAGCAGTTCAAAGGAGAGGAGATCAAAGTGGCAATCGCTTATGATGTTCGTCACAATTCTAAAGAATTTGGAAAACTCGTAGCAGATGTTTTAACAGCAAACGGAATCAAAGTATTGCTTTTTAAAGATCACAGACCAACACCTGAACTTTCTTTCACAGTTCGTGATAAAAAATGTAATGGAGGAATCGTATTAACTGCTTCTCACAACCCACCGGAGTACAATGGTTACAAAGTATATTGGAACGATGGAGCACAAATTGTACCTCCAAATGATGAAGCCATCATCAAAGAAGTATATTCTGTAAAATTTGACGAAATTAAATTCAACGGAAATGATGATCTGATCGAATGGATCGGAGAAGAGCAGGATGATGTGTATATCGATGCTTGTATTGAAAACTCTACGTATCAGAACGTTGGAAAAGAAAACTTAAATATTGTTTTCACATCTATTCACGGAACTACATATACTACTATTCCAAAAGCTTTAGCAAAAGCAGGATTTAAAAAAGTAGATCTTGTAAAAGAACAAATGATCCCTAGCGGAAACTTCCCTACAGTAGAATCTCCAAACCCGGAAGAGCCTGCTGCACTGGAAATGGCAATGGATCTTGCAAAAATTACGAATGCAGACATCGTTATCGGAACAGACCCGGATGGTGACAGACTTGGAATTGCCGTAAGAAATCTTGAAGGTGAAATTCAATTATTAAACGGAAACCAAACCAATACAATCCTTACTTATTACATTCTGAATGAATGGAGAAAACAGGGAAGAATTACAGGGAAAGAATTCATTGGCTCTACGATTGTAACTTCTGATA
Organism: Chryseobacterium artocarpi; assembly: GCF_001684975.1. GTDB lineage: Bacteria > Bacteroidota > Bacteroidia > Flavobacteriales > Weeksellaceae > Chryseobacterium > Chryseobacterium artocarpi. The sequence goes on from NZ_MAYH01000023.1 coordinate 146,262, forward strand.
TTTTCTATGACATTGCACAGAAATTCGGTGTAGAATGCAAAGTAGGTCTTACAGGATTCAAATGGATTGGAAAAATGATCCGTGAAGCTGAAGGAACTCAGAAATTTGTGTGTGGTGGTGAAGAAAGTTTCGGTTTCATGACCGGAGATTTCGTTCGTGATAAAGATTCTTGTGGAAGTATCCTTGTTGCATGTGAAATTGCTGCATGGTGTAAAGCAAACGGAAAAACAATGTATCAGTACATGATAGAGATCTATAAAGACCTTGGAATGTATTATGAAGGATTGGTAAACGTTGTAAGAAAAGGAAAAGAAGGAGCTGAAGAAATTCAGAATATGATGAAAAACTTCCGTGAGAACCCTCCAAAAGAATTGGCAGGTTCATTAGTGGAAGAAGTAAAAGACTTTAAAGAACAGACAAGCCTTACAGTTTCTACAGGTGAGAAAAAAGTAATGAACGATATTCCTAAGTCTAACGTATTGATTTATTATACGCAGGACGGAACTAAAGTTTGTGTAAGACCTTCAGGAACAGAACCAAAAATTAAATTCTATGTTTCAGTAAAAGAAGTAATCAATTCTGAAGCAGATTTTAAAGATAAATTGAAATCATTGGAAGCAAAAATCGGAGCTGTTAAAACAGACTTAAAGTTGGATTAATCTTTGATAAAGCTTACATGATAAAAAAAATTGTAGCAGTTTGCCTACTGTCTGTAGCTGTAGTTTCCTGTAAAAAGGAAACTGCCGTTTCAGATATAAAGTCGGGAAGTGATTCAATTGCTAAAAACGATACCAGGGAAAATGAGTACAAACCTATTGATACAGCATGTACCAAAGACCATCAGCCTGCGGATTATATTGCTGCTCTTCAATGGTACCGTACTAAAATAGACAAAGAGATTGCGGAAAACAGCCCGGAACAGAACAATAAAGTGTATGAAGATTATGTGAAAATCAGAGAAAAATACACTGATTGTTTTAATGTTTCACAAAGTGAGATCTTAGACCAATATGTAGAGTATCATACCGGGGAACCAGATACTTATAATTTGCCGGATAATGTAAAGAAAATGGCTGCCGAATTGAGCAAAGTAGGACTAGAATTCCGTGTGATGGGTGAAGGGCTTACCGAAATTCATTCATTACCCGGATATTATGAATCCGTTTTTAAAAATAAGGTAACTCCAGATTATGATGCCTATATCTCGCAGATGGCAAAAGATAATAAGGAAAATTATGCCGTAAATGGAGGGCTTTTGATTACCTGGGAAGAACTGGGAGACCGATTGATTGAATGGGAGAATTTTATAAATAAATATCCTAAAAGCCCATTGATTAAAACAGCAAAAGAAAATTATCGCAATTATCTGCTGGATTATCTCTTGGGAATGGATAGCAGCCGGATTTATGACAGTGAAGAAGGAAAAATATATGATGATATAAAGGAAGAATACAACCGAATCATCAAAAAGTATCCGAATTCTCAAACCGCAAAAAAAACTAAAGAACTAATAGCCGCTTATGATTCCCATGTACCCGTGGATCAAATAGGTGAGAAAATCAATTTAAGAAGATAATATATTAGTAAATTTTAAATAAGAATAAAGTGAAAGTTTCAAAATTAGCAGCGAACCTGATCGGTTCTGAAATTGTAAAAATTGGTAACGAAGTAAATGATCTAAAAGCAAAAGGAGCAGAAATTGCCAATCTTACTATTGGTGACCTGAATTCTAATATCTATCCTATACCAGCATTGCTGAAGGAAGAAATTCAGAAAGCCTATCAGAATAATCTGACAAACTATCCACCTGCCAACGGACTTTTATCTTTAAGAAAAGAAGTTTCCAAAGATTTAAAAACAAGATGGAACCTTGATTATTCACCAAACGATATCCTGATTACTGCAGGTTCAAGACCCTTGATCTATGCAGTGTACAAAACTATTGTAGATGAAGGGGATAAAATTGTATATCCTACACCATCTTGGAATAACAACCACTATGCTTATCTTACTTCTGCTAATGCTGTAGAGGTAAAAACCAAGCCTGAAACAAACTTCCTTCCAACAGCAGACGATTTAAGACCTCATTTGGACGGAGCCGTTCTATTAGCGCTTTGTTCACCATTGAACCCAACAGGAACAATGTTTACTAGAGAGCAGCTTTCAGAAATCTGTGAATTGGTAATCGCAGAAAATAAGAAAAGAGGAGCAGACGAAAAACCGTTATACTTAATGTATGACCAAATCTATTCTAACCTTACTTTTGGTGCAGAACACGTAGATCCGGTTTCTCTTTTCCCTGAAATGAAAGAATACACCGTGTATATCGATGGTATTTCAAAATGCCTTGCTGCTACAGGAGTACGTGTAGGATGGGGATTCGGTCCTGCTCACATCATTGATAAAATGAAAGCTCTTCTTACCCACGTAGGCGCTTGGGCACCAAAACCAGAACAGGAAGCAACTGCAAAATTCTATGAGAACCCTGAAAATGTAAACGTATTCGTAGAAGACTTCAAAGGAAAACTTGAAGAAAGCTTAAAAGTACTTCACGGCGGAGTTCAGGATTTAAAAGTAAAAGGTCTTTCCGTAGATAGCATTGAGCCGATGGGAGCGCTTTATCTTACCATCAAACTTGATTATATCGGGAAAACAAAACCAGATGGAGCTGTTATTGAAAACTCTTCAGACTTAGTATTCTACTTAATCAATGAAGCGGGCGTGGCTTTAGTACCATTCTCAGCATTTGGTGAGGATAAGTCTGAACCTTGGTTCCGTGCTTCAGTAGGAGGATTAGCTGTTGATGAAATCAAAGTAATGCTTCCGAAGCTTGAAAACGCTTTAAACAATCTGAAGTAATCAACTTCATTAATTTATAAATATACCAGTGTACCAAATTCTCCAATGTTTTAAGTTGGTTAATATTGTGACACTGGTATATTGTTTTCATGATTAATTATATAAGTTAAATTCAGTTTAATATTTAAAAAAATTAAATAAATATTAAAATCAAATAAACACTTTGTAGAAAAGTCAGCGAGAGATTATCTTTGAACCCTTATAAATAAAGAATAAACAGGGCTGAAAATATAATAATGAGAAAACTGAGATTTCTGTTGCTGCCAATATCTGTATTGGTATATTCACAAGAAGCTGATACATTGAAAATAAAAGAGTTCTCAAATCAGTCTGAGTCAATTAAGGTACAAACTTATACCTTAAAAGACGGGTCCGTAAGAACTTACCCAAAGCCCAAACTTTTAGACTTTGTTACCAAACTACCACGCAACTTTATTAATAGCAATAAAGATTTCGTTGCAAAAGATCATGCTTATTACTTAGGTGGTGCTGTTGCTTCTACTTTGATTCTCTTACCTTTTGATCAAAAATTAATTGATAACTCCAGAGAACTTGGCGAAAGATGGGGAATGGATAAAGATAACAATTATACCAAAGTAGGAGGCGTATTTAAAATTCCAAAAGATATCGGATCTACCTTATATCTCATCGGAAACGGTTCTACTTTAGTATTACTTGGAATTGGTTTCGGAACTTATGGTTTAATTAAAAATGATTACAGAGCACAGGCTACTGCAAGCGGATTAATGGAAAGTTTAATTCTTTCCGGAGTTTTTACTCAAACTATCAAGAGAATTACAGGAAGAGAAAGCCCGTTCATCGCGGAAGAATACGGACATAAAGGAGGAGCATGGAATCCTTTTCCAAGTTTTTCAGCATTTGGCAAGAATACATCCAATTACGATGCAATGCCGTCTGGGCATTTAACAACCTTCGTGGCTGGGCTTACCGTTATTGCCGACAATTATCCCGATGCAGTTTGGATAAAACCAGTGGGATATACCTTAGCCGGAGCTTTATGTTTTCAAATGATGCAAAGTAAAGTCCATTGGGCTTCAGACTATCCTTTAGCTCTATTAATGGGATATTTCATTGGAAAAACAATCTCAAAAAGCAGATATACTTCCTCCGAAGGCATTATCGGAAAGACAAAATACAAATTTGATCTTATGGCATCCCGCCAATGGGAATATAATATGATAGGAGTAAAACTATCTTTTTAAATCGACTCATTTATTTTTAAAAATCTATACCCAATTTCCACTTTTTCATTGAAAATGTGGGAATTTTTCTTTTTGGAAGATTAAAAATGATAGCATTTGCCACAAGAGTTGAGAATAATACCACAATTTATGGAACAAACTAAAATAGTTTTCACTACTTTTGATCTGAATATAGACTGTTATTCCCTTATTTTACGATAAAAGAATAGCAGACTTGGAATTAAAAAGACTTAATTAATATTTTTATTAAATGAAAATAATCGCTGTCATCCCTGCGCGCTATCAGGCAAGCCGTTTTCCCGGGAAACTTATGCAGATTTTAGGAGAAAAAACAGTTATTACCACTACTTATCAGAATGTATTGGAAACCAATTTGTTTGATGAAGTTTTTGTGGCTACAGACTCTGAAATTATCTTTGATGAGATTGTAAATAACGGTGGTAAAGCCGTTATGACAGGGCAGCACGAAACAGGAAGTGACCGTATTGCAGAAGCCGTACAGAATATCGATTGTGATATCGTGATCAATGTTCAGGGGGATGAACCTTTCCTTAAACTGGAACCTTTACAACAGTTAATTGAAGTCTTTAAGAATGATGATCAACAGGAGATTTCATTAGCTTCTTTAAAAATAAAATTATCTGAAAAAGAAGAAATAGAAAACCCAAATAATGTAAAAGTAATCACGGATAATAACAGTTTTGCATTATATTTCAGCCGTTCTGCAATTCCTTTTCATAGAGAGATTTCTTATAATGTAGACTATTTTAAACATATCGGAGTATATGCATTCAGAAAAGAAGCGTTACTCCAGTTCTCAAAACTGGAAATGAAACCCCTTGAAATCTCTGAAAAAATAGAATGTATCCGTTATCTGGAGTACGGAATGAAGATCAAAATGATAGAAACCAATTTCGTGGGAGTAGGAATTGATACCCCGGCAGATCTGGAAAAAGCAAGAACATTGATTTAATTGAGATCGTGCGAATTTGCAATTTTAACCTTTTGCCTTCGGTTCGCTTTCTCTGCCTTTTTGCATTTTATCCCAAATCCCCTTATATTTGAATTTATAAATAAAATTAATGAAGAAGTTACTGTTAGTATTTGGACTGGTATTTTCACACTTAACATTTGCCCAGACCGCAAAGGAAATCATAGACAAAAACATTGAATTATCCGGAGGGTTAACGAACTGGAAGCTTTTAAACTCAGTGTTGTTACAGGGAAAAGTAGTGTTGGGAATCAAAGATGAATACCCTATAAAAATTTATCAGCAGCGTCCAAACCTTACCAAAACAATCATTACAACCGGAGGAAAAGAAACAGCCATTGAAGGTTTTGACGGAAACAAAGGGTACGCAATGAACTATGCAGCCAATAAACTTCAGGAATACCCTGAATATGTACCGGAAAGTTTTGATAACGACTTCATCGATTGGGAAAACAAAGGTTTTGAAGCCAAATACCTTGGAAAAGAAAAAGTAGGTGAAATCTACTGTCATAAAGTAGAACTTACCAAAAATGTAAATAAGAATATGTACTATTTTGATACAAAATCTTTTATGCTTTTAAAAGAAGTGAAAAAAGATGAGACAGTAATATATTCTGATTATAAGAAAGTAGGAAACCTTATTATGCCATTCAGAATAGAATCTTCAAGTTCTAAGAAAGATGGAGATTATGTAATGCTGTTCAATAAAATTGATGTTAATAAAGTTTTCCCTTCCAATATTTTTAAGTTTTAAATCAATAGCAGTCTGACTGCATAAATTTATAAGAAATGAAAAATATTTTTTTAATGCTGTTTGCATTTGTTGCTATTTTGCAAAGCTGCACCAATCAAAAAAGTGAAATTTCTAAAGCTAAAACCAAAGAACTTATGGGAAAAACAATATACGATTTCAAAGTAGAAAGCCTTGATGGTAAGGAGATCAACTTTGCAGATTTTAAAGGAAAGAAAATCCTTATTGTAAATACTGCATCAGAGTGCGGATTTACCCCTCAGTATGCAGATCTGGAGAAATTATATGAAGAATATAAAGATAAATTGGTGATCGTAGGTTTCCCAGCAAACAACTTTGGAGGACAGGAACCGGGAACCAATGCTGAAATCGGAACTTTCTGCCAGAAAAATTATGGAGTAACATTCCCGATGGCGGCAAAAGTTTCGGTAAAAGGAGATGATACTGCACCAATCTTTAAATATCTAACAGAAAAAGACCTGAATGGTGTAAAAAACTCAACCATCCTATGGAATTTCACCAAATTCCTTATCGATGAAAATGGAAAGCTTATTGATTCATATGTAAGTACTACAAAACCAACAAGTGAGTCGATTACGAAACATTTAAAGTAAATAACAGAAAATTTTATAGAAGCGGATGAATTGTCATCCGCTTTTTTTATGGTTTTAGATTAAAAAATACTGAATCAGTCCCGAAAATTGGGGATAATATTGTTTGTATTTATGGAATTTAGGTTAAAAAATTAAGCATCAATTACCTTTTCCGCAAAGCAGAAAATATTTCCCAGCTTGATACTCGAATAGCCATTGCTTTTAATTTTAGATGAATTGATCATTGCTTTTGCTAAAATATCTGTAGGTAAAGGTTTTTGACTTTCCAACAATCCAAATTTATTGGCAAACTTAATAATTCTGCTGCCTAAAACTTCACCTGTTCTTTCAGAGTCTTTCCGTTCAAGCATTCCTGGTTTGAAAATGGTAATTTTGTTGAAATGTAACTGTTTTACAGCTTCTTCCAATTCACCTTTCATTTTAGAATAGAAAATTTTGGAGGTAGGATTTGCTCCGTAGGCAGAAACCAAAACATAATCTTCCACATCATTTTCCCTTGCAGCTTTGGCAAAATCATACTGATAATCAAAATCTACCTTTTTTTGTGCTTCCTTACTTCCCGCATCCTTTAAAGTAGTTCCCAAACAGGAAAAAGCAACATCTCCTTTCACCATTTGCTTCCATTCTTCAGGTTTTTCGAAATTAACCACATGAACCTTAAGTTTTTCATTATGAATATCTACAGGTTTTCTTACAAAAATATCTACTTCCTCAAAATCTTTATCATTGAGCAATTGATTGACTAAATCTTTCCCTGTAGCGCCTGTAGCACCGATTACTAAAGCTTTCATAATAATGTAGTTTGATGTGATGATATTTCTTTCTTAAATTTACTAAATTTGATTCAAAGTTTAGCATTTTATGGGATTAAAACAACCACATAAAATCCGGGTTTCTTTTAATGATATTGAAGACGGAGAAACAGCAGAAGAAAAATTTTTTTATAATGGGGAACATTTTAATGGTTATCTTGTGTTTGATTATCATTCCGACGGAACTGTTATGTATGAAGAAGAAATCAGGGATGGTGTTGTCATGGGATGGGTGAATGAATACTATAATAACGGAAATATAAAAAGAGAGACAATCTGCATGTATAGCATACAGAATACCATTATGTTTAGAACATATGACGAAGATGGCAAAGAAACAAACTTTGGTCTGTTGATCTCATTGCAAACTTATGAACAATATCTTTCAGAATACCATCTCTTAGATTAAAGGTAACAATTGTATTACTAATTACCCATTATTTATAAACTTATGGATGCCAACGAAATATTAGAATATTGTCTTGCTAAAAAAGCAGTTACGGAAAGTTTTCCTTTTGATAACGAAACGCTTGTATTAAAAGTAGATACTAAAATGTTTCTGCTAATGAGGCTTGAAAGACAACCTTTGTCCATCAATGTAAAAACAGATCCGGAATGGAGTGCTGAGCTTCGGGAACAATATCCACAGATTACAGGAGCTTATCACATGAATAAAACCCATTGGAATTCCGTATCTGTAGATGGTTTGAAAAGAGAACTTATCTTTAAATTGATTGATCATTCTTATGATTTGGTATTTAAATCTTTAACCAAAAAAGTTCAGAATACAATCAATAATTCTTAAGGTATTGGTTTTATGTGCTGAATGTAATTAATTTAAGGTACGAATTTTGTTATCAAATATCTGTGAAATATTAAATTGATATTAATTAAAATAAGAACAAATGAGAAATCACCTTTTATTATTCATGGCAGCTGGAGCGTTGACGTTATCAAGCTGTAATAAACAGGAAAAAAAAGATCAGCCAACCACACCTGAAACTACTGAAAATGTAAAATCTGAAAACATCAAAATAGAATTTACAGGAACAGAGACTTTTACAATTAAAAATCCAAAGCTTAAAGTAAGTTTATATGGAGTGAGCGAAGGTTTACAGGATACACCTGCAACATTAATTACAGAAAAAGAAGTTGAAGGAAAAGCAATTCCTTTTACGATTGAACTTCCGGTACCTGCTGATGCAGAAAGCAAAATTACTCCTAAACCTACAAATGGCGTTAAGTATTATATCGCTACAGAATGGGATTCTGATGGAAACGGGAAAGCCAATGAAAAAGGAGATATCTTTATTGATCACGATAAGGAATTCCCTAATGTGAAAATAAATGGTGAAACACCACAGAAAATTTATGTAAAAACATTGAAATAAATAAAAAATAAACGGCTATTCAATAATGAATAGCCGTTTCTATCTTAGAAAACAAATTCTTCTGTTAGTCTTTTATCTTCATCAAGTCTTTCAATAAGCTTTTCCAGCCCTTCAAACTTGATTTCATCATGAAGAAAATCTCTGAACTTTACGGTTATTCTTTGATCGTAAATATCATCATTAAAATTAAGAATATATACTTCAACCGTCAATTTTTCTCCATTTACTGTAGGGTTTGTTCCTATACTCAGCATTCCTTTATATTGCTGTCCTTTTACTTCAACTTCTACAATATAAGCCCCTTTTTTAGGTAAAAGCTTAATAGATTCCGTATCAATATTAGCCGTTGGGTAACCAATTGTTCTTCCTATCTTCTTGCCATGAACTACCGTCCCGGAAACAGGGTAGGAGTATCCCAGCATCTCATTGGCTTCTTTAATATTCCCTGTTAAAAGTGCATTACGAACCTTTGTAGAACTGATATTGTTTTCATGAATATTAATCGCTTCCATTTGTTCTACCTCAAAATCAAGCTCTTTGGACAATTTTTGAAGAAGTTCAAAGTTTCCGCTTTTATTTTTCCCGAAAGAATGATCATATCCTATAATAAGGTATTTCACATTAAGTTTGTCAATTAAAATCTGACGTACAAATTCTTCTCCGGTTAAATTCCTGAATTCTTCATCAAATTCTTTTAGGAATAAATTATCAATACCATATTTATCAATCAATTGTTGCTTTTCTTCTATGGTATTCAGAAGCTTTAAATCCTCATTAGGATTGAAAACAAATCTTGGATGTGGCCAAAAAGTAAGCATAGCAGTTTCCAGATTGTTAGCTGCTCCTACATTAATAAGTTCATCAATAATACTTTTATGACCCAGATGTACTCCGTCAAACATACCTAAAGACAATGCTAGAGGCTTTTGAGAGGAATAATCTTTAAAATTTTTAAAAACTTTCAAAACGGAAAAATTTTGACTGCAAATATAGATATAATGTAACAATCTATCAATATAACAACGGATCAATATTTTTTACTGTTAAATACTGTTGTGAGATTGGTAAATGACAGCTTTTGCAAATTTATAAAAAGTATGATAAAAATCTTTTTTTTACCAATTGCGGGTTTATGAAGAATCACTATATTTGCACCAAGAAAAAATTTAGCAATGGCAAACCAAATTAAAGGTAAAATTTCTCAAATTATTGGTCCGGTAATCGACGTTGTCTTCACAGATGTGGAAGCAGTTCCTGCAATCTATGACGCGTTAGAAATTACAAAAGAAAACGGTGAAAAAGTAGTTTTAGAGGTAGAACAACATATTGGCGAAGATACAGTAAGATGTATTGCAATGGACGCTACTGACGGTCTTAAGAGAGGTCAAGATGTAATCGGGTACGGAAATCCTATTACTATGCCAATCGGTGAGGCTGTAAACGGAAGACTATTCAACGTAGTTGGTGATGCTATCGACGGACTTCAAGATATTTCTAAGGAAGGTGGTGTTCCAATTCACAGACCAGCTCCAAAATTTGATCAATTATCAACTTCAGCAGAAGTTTTATTTACAGGTATTAAAGTAATCGACTTAGTTGAGCCTTACGCAAAAGGAGGTAAAATTGGATTGTTCGGTGGTGCCGGTGTAGGTAAAACAGTATTGATCCAGGAGTTGATTAACAATATTGCAAAAGGACACGGAGGTCTTTCTGTATTCGCCGGAGTAGGTGAAAGAACGAGAGAAGGAAATGACCTTTTGAGAGAGATGCTTGAATCAGGAATTATCAAGTATGGTGATGATTTCATGCACTCTATGGAAAACGGAGGTTGGGATCTTTCTAAAGTAGACTTAGAAGCTATGAAAGATTCTAAAGCAGCATTCGTATTCGGACAGATGAACGAGCCGCCAGGTGCAAGAGCAAGAGTAGCACTTTCTGGTCTTACTTTAGCTGAGTACTATAGAGATGGTGGAGAAAGCGGACAAGGTAGAGACGTACTTTTCTTCGTAGATAACATCTTCCGTTTTACACAGGCTGGTTCTGAGGTATCTGCACTTCTTGGTCGTATGCCATCAGCGGTAGGTTACCAACCAACACTAGCTTCTGAAATGGGTGCGATGCAGGAAAGAATTACTTCAACTAAAAACGGTTCAATTACTTCAGTACAAGCGGTATACGTACCTGCGGATGACTTAACTGACCCGGCTCCTGCAACTACGTTTGCTCACTTAGATGCAACTACAGTACTAGACAGAAAGATTGCTTCATTAGGTATTTACCCAGCGGTAGATCCATTGGCTTCTACTTCAAGAATCCTTTCTCCAGAAGTTATCGGTCACGATCACTATAACTGTGCTCAAAGAGTAAAAGAAATTCTTCAAAGATATAAATCACTTCAGGATATCATCGCGATTCTTGGTATGGAAGAACTTTCTGAAGAAGATAAATCAGTTGTTTACCGTGCAAGAAAAGTTCAGAGATTCTTATCTCAGCCTTTCCACGTAGCAGAACAGTTTACAGGTATTCCAGGATCATTAGTAGATATCAAAGATACTATCAAAGGATTCAACATGATTATGGATGGTGAATTAGATCACTTACCAGAAGCTGCTTTCAACTTGAAAGGAACAATCGAGGAAGCTATCGAAGCAGGACAAAAAATGTTAGCTGAAAACGCTTAATAAATTAGACATAAGATTCTTAGACGTGAGATGAGAGACAATAATGTTTGTCAAAATCTTTTAATCTTTCAATCTTTTAATCTTTTAATCTAAATTAAAATGAATATAAAAATTTTAACACCAGAATACGTAGTTTTTGAAGGGGAGGTTAACTCTGTATTATTGCCTGGAAAAAATGGTGAATTTCACATCATGAAAAACCACGCAGGAATCGTTTCTTCATTAATCGGTGGTAAGGTAAAATTATTTACTAATTCAGTAGATGAAGCTTATGCTAAAAACCTTACTAAAGAAAATGATAAAGACTCTGTTTTTTCTTATTCTATCAAAAGCGGTGTTGTAGAATTTAATCATAACAAAGGAATTATCCTTTGCGAATAATTAAATGAAAAGCTAAATATATTTTCAAAAAAGTGTAACTTTGGTTACACTTTTTTTATTTCATTTTGTGTAAAAATCTGATTCTATGAAGAAAAGTATAATCATATTCTTTACAATGCTGGGAATTGCACTCTTCAATGCCCAGAATTTTAAGACCAAAAGAGGAATTATTAATTTAGACGGAATTCCGGTTGCGAAAATTTCAAATAAGTCCAATGAATATACTTTTATGGACTTAAAGGAAACACCTCTGTATACAATCAAATTTGTTGATAAAAGCGTAGTGGATTCCGTTAGGGACAGCTATATTCAGATCAATAGAGTTTATAACAGGGATAAAACCATTGAAGTAGATTATATCTCACCATCTGCTTTTTCCGGGGAAGAAAAATCAGCAGTTTATACATCCATAAAAGGATTTAAAATCATTGATAATATGGGAATCAATGTGAAAAATCTTGATGACCTATTTTTAAATGTACCTAAAAGAAAGCTTGATAATAAGACAAAAGATGCTTATACTGTCAGAAAAAAGATAGATAAGCTCAATCTTGAGGTGAATAAAGTTGGAGAAATCCTTAGTAATGGTGTTCCCGTTGGATATTTTACCAATTTACCAGTCAGTTTTGGCTCCGATGATAAAATCATGGAAAAAAGCTTTATAGATATTGAGATCTATGATGCCAAAAGTAAATATATAGGAAGATATATTACAACTACAAAACAACTGAAAACGGCTGGTGGAAAATCATTTACGCTCTATAAAGAAATGTCAGGAAGGGCATCTATTCTAAAATATCCAACCTATAAGGCAATTGCAGAAAGGATAGCAATTATGGATCCGAATTTCATTAAAATACAGGAAAAAGTATCTGTGGGACCTGTTTCACAAGATAAACCTAATTGAATCTGCTAAAAATATATTAAATAAAACCTCGAAATTACTTTTCGAGGTTTTTATTTTATCCACTTAATTTTTTATAATCAAACCTTATTTTATTCGTGCATTCGTGGCTGATCATTTTTGCAATGAATACACGAATTTTTCTTTGTTTGCTATATTAAAATATTATATAATTATTTATGCAATTTTAATTTAGATTTCATTGGAGTTATTTTATCTTAAAATTCTATCAATTTGAAAATCCCTGAGAAAAAACGGATTAATTTTATAAACTCAAAATTACTCCATTTTCCTTCAATTGTTGCATAGGTTTTGAGAACCAAAACAATTCAAAATCTTCAAAATTTTCCTCAAACTGAACTTTAAGTTGTTGAGCCGTAGGCTTTTTCTGGCTTTCTATAGAGTTTTCCTCTAATATATTCATTAGCCATTCTGCTTTATCTTGTTCCATTTCAACCTTTACAATATTGGTTTTTAAGTGGAATGTAAGAAGCGTGTATGTACCAGAATATTTCTTTTTATTTTTTATGCGATTCTCAGCGATTACGTTTTTCGTTAAAAAGACAACTTTGGAGTTTCCTTTAAATTTAAAATCTTCATCTTCCAGTAGACTGTCGTGAATATAGTCGGGATGAATTGTTGTTCTTGGAATTTTAAAATCAAACCACTCTTGAAGGGGAAGTTCAAAATTAATTCCGTGCATATAATTGAATAAAGATTTTTTTAGACCTGAACTAAATTTATCATGATTGATCCCAGTTTTGTCTGTAAAGTCAATATCATTATTAGCAAATAAAATTTCCTGCTTGATTGGAGTAACTCCAAATTCTTCCGGGTTCAACCCAACAGGTGAGTGGGCAGTCATAGCAAACTGATGCCAAAACCCACTTTGTAAAATTCCCATTTCAAATAATTGACGAATCATTTCCATAGAATCAATCGTTTCCTGAATGGTTTGTGTTGGATAGCCATACATCAGATAAGCATGGATCATAATTCCGGCTTCTGTAAAATTTCTCGTTACTTTTGCAACTTGTTCCACAGAAATTCCTTTATCAATTAATTTTAATAAACGATCACTTGCTACTTCCAATCCACCGGAAACTGCGACACAACCTGAAAGTTTTAATAAATAACATAAATCACGGGTGAAGCTTTTTTCAAAACGGATATTGGTCCACCAGGTAACCACAAGTTTTCTTCGAAGAATTTCAAGAGCAACTTCCCTCATTAAAGCAGGTGGTGCAGCTTCATCTACAAAATGAAAACCGGTTTCCCCAGTAGTTTGAATAAGTTCTTCCATTCTGTCTACCAGAATTTTGGCAGAGATAGGTTCGTAGATTTTAATGTAATCTAAAGAAATATCACAGAACGTACATTTTCCCCAATAGCATCCATGAGCCATCGTTAGTTTATTCCATCTTCCGTCACTCCATAAGCTGTGCATAGGATTGGCAATTTCAATTACTGAAATATATTGGTCCAGTTTTAAATCTGTATAGTCTGGAGTTCCTATATCTGCCTGCTTAAAATCGTGTCTTTTTGAATTGTTATTATAAACAACTTTTTGATTTTCAAGTAAAAAAGTTCTTTTGTACTGAGGTTCTTCGTTTGGTTCAGGATGAAGAATATTCTCACATAAAAGTTCAAGAGGAAGTTCGCCATCATCTAATGTTATAAAGTCAAAAAACTCAAATACTCTTTGATCTTTGATTTCTCTTAATTCTGTATTTGGAAAACCTCCACCCATTGCAATTTTAATGTTTGGGAAATTTTTCTTTATAAACTGCGCACTTCTGAAAGCAGAATATAAGTTTCCAGGAAATGGTATTGAAAAACAAACCAATTTAGGTTGTACAACCTCTAGTTTTTCACGAAGGATATTTAAGGTAAAATCATCAATAAATGTTTGCTGATCGGATAACTTTAAATATAGCTCATCAAAGGAATTCGCACTTTTTCCTAAACGTTCTGCATATCTGCTGAAACCAAAATCAGTATCAATATTTTCAACAATATAATCTGAAATGTCCTCCAGATATAAGGTCGCCAAATGTTTTGCTTTATCCTGCAAACCCATATTTCCAAAAGCAAATTCCATATCATCCAATTGGTTGAAACGGGAAGCTTCAGGAAGGAAGTTCATACTGCAGATCTGTCTTGCCAGCGTTGGAGTTTTCCCTTGTAAAAAAGGAATAACCTGATCAATGGTTTTTAAATACTCTTCTCTTAATGCATAAATTCTCTGAGAATTTTCAGAAGCATTCTGAATATCAATTTCTTTACTGAAAACCTTTTGTAGCCCACTTTTTGAAAATAATTCCAAAATAACATCTATTCCCAAATCCATCTGATAGCAGGAAATATTTTTAGTATTTAAAAATCCTTTAATATAAGCAGTTGCCGGATAAGGAGTGTTAAGTTGGGTAAAAGGCGGGGTAATAAGAAGGAGGTCTTTCAACAGAAATTTTTTGCAAAGTTATTCCAAAGTTTTTTTAGAAAAAAATTTTTTACTCTGATTATAGACAGGTCTGAATGTTGTTATCTTCACTTACTTTTTTTCTTGTATAATTTTTCCCGCGGATCTCACGGATTTCGCAGATAAAATGCAGTCAATTTATCGTGAAAGATTTAGAATGATAGAAGAGATTTTTTTAGATGCAAAATTTTTAATAAGAGATAGCTATATTTTTAAGGGGGTAAAGATGGAATCAATTTCATTTATTCTTTTTAAGCGAATGTATTATGCATATAGCTTCTTCAGCGATAAAGTCGTTCTTCTTTGCTTTCTAAATAAAGCGTTATAATCATTACTTTGTGTTCAAAATTATTTAAATACCAGATCAGTAGGGTTATTATTGATGAAATTAAGAAAAGAGCTTTCCTCAAAATAGCCATTCTCATCTAGAATTTCAGGGTTTAAAACTTCGGCTTCATTGGTTCCATCCAAAGTTATATTTTCAATCATTCTTCCTGCTTTTGCTTCTATTGTATTATGAAGGCTTATTAAGTATTTTGAATGAATACTACTTTCGGTAACAGTATAATGTCCATTCTCAGCAATAAGTGATGTTGTAATACTTCCATTAATATAAGTTTGATGATCATTACCTGATGCACCAAACAGAACTTCACAAGTCAGATTTCCTGAACAGTACAATGAACCATTAACAATAATATTTTTTGCTTCTATATTTCCAATAATAATAAGTACAAGATATTCATCAATAAAGAGATTTCCAGAGAGAGCAATATCTTTATTTATTAGGATAATTTTATATCCTTCACCATCTTCAGTTACTAAATTAAGCGAGGTTGAGTCTTCATTTTCTATAAGAATAATAACGGGAACTTCATCTTCATCCGTAGTCAAAGATGCTGCTTTTATTTTTTCTACAGTTTCCAGATCCAGCATTTTAAGAAACTCTGAAAGATCTTCTTCGTCTAAAGAATGATCAGCAAACAAAGTTCCTTCCAATGTCTCATAAACAGTAGAGTAAAAATTTTCTGATTGATTTATAAGGTGTTGATATAATTGCTCTTTAGTAATTTGTTGTATCTCTTTCATGAAAATTATACTGTTTTTTCGAATTTCACTTATACATTACAATATATGAAGATAAATCCTGTTATACGCAATAGTGAATAACTGAAGAAATGGAAAATAAAAAATCCCCTGAAAATCTACATTCTTCGGGGGACTATTTTTTTACTTATTGTAAAGTACTTAAGCATGTGTGATGTTTTTTCTGTCTGAAATTACATTTAGAGTTACTCCTAGTAAAATAAGAGTTATTCCTATTAGTAAATTGGTAGTGAATTGTTCATGAAACATTAATACACTTACCATGACAGCAACTACAGGTTCCAGAGCTCCTAAAATAGCGACCGGAGTAGAACCGATATACTTAATGGCATATACCAGGCACAAACTGGAAATTACCGTAGTAAGAAATGCAAAAATAAGAAAGTTAACAAAGATGGTTGTTGAAGGGATAGCAAATGATTGATGTCCTATAACAGATTTGGTCATAAAAAACAAAGAGGTAAAAAGCATAGAGTAAAAGGTAAGCTTAAATCCTGAAACTTTTAAATTCGATTTATTGACGATCACAATATATAGCGCATAGAACAGTGAACTTAGCATTACAATTCCCAATCCTTTAAAATTGATTTCAAAACCATTTCCCTTAAGACATAAAACAATTACCCCTGCAAAAGCAAGAAATAGTGAAACGACAGATAGTTTAGTAAGCCTCTCTTTATAAAAGAAAAACATGATCAAAGCTACAATCACCGGATAGATGAACAGAACTGTAGAAGCAATTCCTGGGGTAAGAAAATCATAGCCTATAAACAGAAACTCTGAGGAAAGGGCATAGCACACTCCAAGAATAGCAAGAATTAAAGCTTCTTTTTTATTAATTCTAAATTTTTGCTTAGAATAGATGAGATATCCACCCACCATTAAAGCAGAAAAGAAAAACCTGTAAAACAGTGTAATATCCATTGAAAAATGAGCCTGCTTGATTGGCAGAATAAAAATAGGAATCAACCCGTATGAAACTGCTGACAAAACGCCCAATAAATAACCCTTAAGTTTCATTTGCTCTTTATAGTTTATAGTTTTTAAAATAAAAAACCACTGAATCAATCAGTGGTTTTTTTATGTTGTTTAAAGATTAGATCGGTTTAAAACTTAATCCCTGTTCCTGCAGTAATATTTGTTCCTGCTCTTTATAGTAACCACTTACTAATTTATCGTGAATCGCTTCAAATGCGGCAAGAGTTTCATTAATCTCTGCATCAGTATGAGACGCGGTTGGAATTAATCTTAAAAGAATCATTCCCTTCGGAATTACCGGATATACTACAACTGAAGTAAAGATTCCATAATTTTCTCTAAGGTCTTTTACTAAAAGAGTAGCTTCTACAGGAGTTCCCTGCATCATTACAGGAGTTACACAAGTGTTGGTGTCTCCAATATTGAATCCTCTTTCTTTTAATCCGTTCTGTAGTTTACCTACATTTTCCCAAAGTTTAGCTTTAATCTCAGGTCTTGATCTCAATAGCTCTAATCTTTTCAATCCTCCGATTACCATTGGCATCGTAAGAGATTTTGCAAAGATTTGTGATCTTAAGTTAAATTTCAGGTATCTGATAATTTCTTTGTCACCCGCAAGGAATGCCCCGAAACCAGCCATTGACTTAGCGAAAGTAGAAAAGTATACATCAATCTGATCATTACAATCCTGCTCTTCACCAACTCCAGCACCTGTTTTACCCAGTGTTCCGAAGCCGTGAGCATCATCTACTAAAAGTCTGAACTGATATTTTGATTTAAGTTCGCAAATCTCCTTGATCTTCCCTTGTTGTCCTCTCATTCCGAAAACCCCTTCGGTAATTACAAGAATACCACCTCCTGTTTCTTCAGCTACTTTCGTTGCTCTCTGAAGGTTTTTTTCAAGACTCGCCATATCGTTGTGCTTGTAGGTAAATCTTTTACCTGAATGAAGTCTTACTCCATCCACGATGCAGGCATGAGAATCCATATCATAAACAATTACATCATTTCTGCTTACCAAAGCATCAATGGTAGAAACCATTCCCTGGTAACCGAAGTTCAATAAATATGCTGATTCTTTTTGTACGAAGTCTGCCAATTCTCTTTCCAACTGAAGGTGCTGATCTGTTTCTCCAGACATTGCTCTTGCTCCCATTGGATAGAACATTCCGTATTCTGCAGCCGCCTTTGCATCTGCTTCTATTACTTCAGGATGATTGCATAATCCTAAATAATCATTGGCACTCCAGAAAATTACTTCTCTACCCTGAAATTGCATCCTCGGACCGATAGGTCCTTCTAGTCTTGGGAAAATAAAATAACCTTCTCCATAATCTGCAAATTGTCCAAGAGGTCCTGGATTTTCTTTTATTCTTTCAAAAATATCCAACATTGTATCGTAATTTTTAAGTAAAAAAGCCTTTTTTGTAGAACACGCAAAAGGCTTTATTTATATCGTGATTTTATTTATTCTTATTTAATAAACTCTGTTTTGAAAACTTCGTCATAGTTGTGAACACAGTTGTTAACAAAACCTTGTTCAGCCATCCACTTGTCACTGTACACTTTGGTGATGTACCTGGAACCGTGATCCGGGTATATTAAAACAACCACATCATTTTCTGTTAATTCATGAGATTGTACGTATTGCATTAATCCCTGAGTTACAGCTCCTGTCGTATAACCTCCCATAATAGCTTCTTTTAAAGCGATCTCACGGGTTCTGTAGGCAGCCATTTCATCATTTACCCTTACAAATTCATCCACCTTGTCGAAAAGCAGGGCAGAAGGAATTAAATTTTTCCCCATTCCTTCAATCTGATAAGGATGTACATCTTCTTTGTGTATCTCACCTGTCTCGTGATAGCTTTTTAATATAGATCCGTCTGCATCCACCCCGATAATCTTAATATCCGGGTTCTTCTCCTTCAAAAACTTTGCTGAACCAGACAATGTTCCTCCTGTTCCGGTGCACGCAAAAAGGTGAGTGATCTTACCTTCTGTCTGTTCCCAGATTTCAGGACCTGTAGTCTGATAGTGGGCATCAATATTCAGTTCATTAAAGTACTGATTGATGTAAATAGAATTGGGAGTTTCCAAAGCGATTCTTTTCGCTACTTCATAATAAGATCTTGGATCATCCGCCGGTACATTGGCAGGACATATATAAACAGTAGCTCCTAATGCTTTAAGATAAGCAATTTTCTCAGGTTTTGTCTTGTCGCTTACTGCGAGAATACATTTATATCCCTTAATGATACATACCATTGCAATAGAAAACCCAGTGTTTCCGGAAGTTGTTTCTACAACCACGGAATCTTCTTTCAATAAGCCTTTTTTCTCTGCGTTCTCTATAATATGAAGTGCGATTCGGTCTTTGGTGGAATGTCCAGGATTATATGATTCTAACTTGGCATAAACGGTTGCTGGAATATCTTTTGTCACAGTATTTAGCTTCACCATAGGAGTATGTCCTATTAGGCCAAGAATATTATCGTAAACATTACTCATTATTTGTTATTTTCAATAAAAATCTGACTGCAAAAATACAAAAAAATAAATAATTACTAAACTTTTGTTTGATTTCTAGGGCATCGTTTCGTAAAAAAATATTTTTCTGTTTACAGTTTTAGCACGAGTATAATCGCAAATTTTGCGCCAAGTTTTTAAAATTTGTTAAAAACAATATAAAATAATATAAAAGCCTTATTTTCGCATAATTGATTTAATACTATGAAAAATTGGACTTTTAGGCAATGGAACACCGTTTTAGGATGGGTGATTTTCGTCATTGCGTTTTTCACGTACTTGTCCACAATAGAACCCAATTTCAGTTTTTGGGATTGTGGTGAGTACATTTCTTCTGCAGTAAAACTTGAAGTAACGCACGCTCCCGGAGCGGCTTTATTCCAGATAGTGGGTGCCGTGGCAGCCATTTTTGCATTAGGGAAAGGCGAAAATTACTCCATCGTAATCAACGCGATGTCTGCATTGTTCAGTGCGCTGACTATTTTATTTTTGTTTTGGACGATTACTCATTTCGTGAGAAGGATGCTAAACAAAGATTTTGATGAAATTACGAAACATCAGGAAATTTCTATTTTATTTGCCGGAGCGGTGGGAGCACTTTGCTTCACTTTCTCAGATACATTCTGGTTCTCGGCTGTAGAAGGAGAGGTTTACTCTATGGCTTCTATGTTTATCGCGCTTTTGGTCTGGTTGATCACAAAGTGGGAAAATGAGTATAAAGCGGCAGACAATGAAAGATGGATTATCCTTATTTTCTTCATTTTAGGACTTTCTGTTGGGGTACACATGATGTGTATGCTGGCGATTCCTGCAGTATGTCTTGTATATTATGCAAGAAATTATAAGTTTACCTGGAAAAACTTTATCTGGGCAAACCTTACTACTCTTGGGATTTTGATTATTGTTTTCAAAATTATTTTCCCTCTTATTATGACAATGTTCGGAAGATTGGAAATTTTCTTCGTGAACGGTCTTGATCTTCCATTCCATTCAGGAACAATTGCAGCATTTATTTTAATGGTTGCGATCTGCTATTTCCTGCTTAAATATGCGAGAAAAGCAAAAAGAAACATTTATCAGACGGTTGCTTTATCGGTAGTTTTCATGATGATCGGATTCTCTTGCTGGATGGTTATTCCAATCAGAGCAAATGCTAATCCGCCAATGAACCTTAATGATCCTGATACTGCAATTGGAATGCTGGATTATTATAACAGAGAGCAATATGGTGACTGGCCAACGATGTATGGACAGAACTATACAGCTTTCCTTGATGCAAACGGAATTGAAAAAAATGAAGACGGAAGTTTTAAAACAAAAAAGACTGGTGAAATCTATGAAAAAGATGAAAAAACCGGAACTTACAGAAAGACAGGTGACCGTTTCAATTATGTATTCAATAAGTCTCAGGTAAGCCTTATGCCTAGAATGTTTAATGAGGATAAAGATGTAATGGCAAACTATATTTCCATGTACGGAGCTCCTGATTTTACATTCAATTATGCGAATGAAGATGTGGCAGATAATCCTCAGGCTAAGCAGATTTTCGATGAATTAAGGACAAAATATGAAGATAAATCGATTACTGCAGCAGATTATTTAAAGGTAAAACCTTACAACCTTATTAATGTTCAGAAGCCTTCATTACTTCAGAATATGGATTATTTTATTTCTTTCCAGAATGGTTATTACTTTGTAAGATACCTGATGTGGAACTTCGTAGGACGACAGAATGATCTTGAAGGAAACATGGAGATTACTAAAGGAAACTGGATTTCCGGAATTCCTTTTATTGATAGTGTAAATGTAGGAAATCAGGATAAGATGCCTGCGAAATTTAAAAATGAAAGTACAGTTGCATTCTTCTTCTTACCTTTAATCTTAGGGTTAATCGGATTCTTTTTCCAATTAAACAGAGACTTTGGAAGATTCTATGCACTATTATCATTATTCATTTTAACAAGTGTCGGAATTATTTTCTATACAGGAGTAAAACCTTTTGAACCAAGAGAAAGAGATTATGCAATGGTAGGTTCATTCTATGCCTTTGCAATCTGGATCGGATTGGGAGCGGGAGCTATTTTATGGTTCTTCCAATCTAAAATCAAATCTAACGGTGCCAATGTTGCACTTGGAGCAGTTTTATTAGGAGTTCCTTTTATGATGGGCTTCCAGAACTATAATGTTCACGACAGAAGTGAGAGATATACTGCATACGATTACGCATATTCAGTATTAAAATCATTACCGAAAAACGATATCTTATTCGTGTACGGTGATAACGATACTTATCCGGTTTGGGCTATCCAGGAAACGGAAAGGTTCAGAGATGATGTGAAAGTAGTCAACTTTACTCTTGCTTCAACACCTTGGAACCTTGATCAGATCAAAAGAAAAACATATAATGCAGCAGGAATCCCAAGTCAGTTGACTCATGAAGATTATAGAGATGGTGTAAATGATCAGATCTACATGATGAAGAAAGAAGACTGGGAAGGAGTTTTCTCTATGTTGAAAGAACAGGGAGTTCCGGATACAGAGTTCCAGGCTTTCAGAAAGTATCTTACACAGGATTCTTTAACATTGAAACAGGCAATCGAATTTATTAAATTCAAATCTCCTGAAAAAGATCAGTTATTGAAAATGTACTTCGGAGAAGAGAAATACGAGAAGTACAACATCCTTCCGGTAAACAAATTCATTCTTCCAGTAAACAAGGAAAATGCATTAAAAGCAGGAATCATTAACCAGGCAGATCTTCCAAACGTAGCAAATCAGATCATGATTACTTACAAAGGAAATACACTTTATAAAAACAACCTGATCTTGATGGATCTATTGGCAAACTTCGATTGGAAGCGTCCGATTAACTTCTCATCAGGAGGAATTTATGACAGTGAAAATATTTTCTTCCTTAATGATTATCTTCAGTTTGACGGATTCAGTTATAGATTAATCCCAATTCAGACACCACCATCAGAAGACGGAGATATGGGTAGAGTAGATCCAAATGCACTTTACAATGTAGTGAAAAACTTCAGATGGGGGAACTTCAAGAATCTGAACACTCATTTTGATGAAACGGCTACTTCTAATATCATCAGCTACAGAATGTCAGCAAGCAGAGCAGCATCAGCACTTGCACTAAGCGGACAGAAAGCGAAAGCATTAGAAATTCTGGATCTTGCCGCAAAAGAAATTCCAGCTGAGAAATATAACGATCCACGTTCATTAAGCTCAATTGTAACAGGATATATTATCGCAGGACAGGAGCAGAAAGGATTACAATTGGCAGAAGTACTTAAGAAAGGAATCTTTGACGAATATGATTATTATATGAGTCTTTCAAAATCTGATCAAAGCTATTTGAGAAGACAAATGAGAACAAAACCAATGGAATATTCTTTAGTAGTAGCAGCGGTTACGGATGCCTACAATAAGATCGGACAAAAAGAAAAAGGGTATGCTTACCTTGTGAAATCCATTGAGCCGATTGATAAAAAATTCAATGCTTTTATAAAAGAACTTCAGTTGATGGGAAGAGAAAAAGCAATGAAGGAATCTGATGATGTACAAAAGATCACACCATTCTATCAATATTTATTTGACGTAATGGAGCCTTATGATTCTACTTATTCGAAAGAAAAAGAAAATCAGATCACTTCAGCAATGATGAAGGCAACACAATAAAATACTTTAAAAAACGGAACTTCGGTTCCGTTTTTTTTGTTATTGGGAATCCTGAATTTTAAGATTATATTTGTGAAACTAAAAATGCATAATGGCTGAAACACAAAATAGCAAGCTTCCTATCTATGCCGTAATTGTTACGGTTGTTTTTAAACTTCTTTTTTTATTGACGCATTATATTCAGGAGGATGCTTTCATTACCTGGAGAGTTGCTCAGAATCTATTAGATTATGGAGTAATCGGTTTCAATGGAGATACCAAAATTTCAGCATCTACTACTCATTTGTACGTTTTTGTGTCTTATATTTTCAATTTGATTTTCGGAAAGGAATACTTTATTGAACCCCTTCTGATCTTCAATTCTATTCTTTTTACGATAGGAACTTTATTTTTATCTCATTTACTTCTTAAAAATCCTTGGCAAAAAGTCATTTTTATATTCTTAATCGGTATTGTACCGCCGGCAATTAAGATTTCAATTCTTGGAATGGAATACGGAATCCTGTTTTTTCTGGAGATGTCTCTATTATATTACGGATTCAATAAAGGGAAAAAATGGGTCTTGACACTTCTTCCGATCCTGATCATGTTCACAAGAATCGATACTGTTATATTCCTTGGAATTGTATTTCTTGTTGATGTGTTTTGGAATAAAAAAATCAGATGGAATTATGTTTTTGGTGGAATTTTAGGAGTATTATCTACTGTTGCCTTTAACTGGTTTTACTTTGGTGAGATTGTTAATAATACCATTACAGCAAAAAAACTTCTTTATGAACAGCAATCTACTTTTGCCCAAAATGTAGATTATTTTCTGGTAAGTTTTGGTAACTTCTGGGGAATGCTGAAAGTACCCGGAAACTTCAATCCGATTACAATTATTGTCCTTATTTTTGAATTACTTTGTTTTATTTACCTGATCAGACAACGAGAAAAAAGAAACTATTTCCTTTGGATGATTTTCATTTTCGGATGGACAAAACAAATTATTTTTCTTTCTCAAAAAAGTTTATTTGATTGGTATTATTGGGTTCCGCAGCTCTTACTTT
The DNA here is from genome assembly GCF_001684975.1 of Chryseobacterium artocarpi. GTDB lineage: Bacteria > Bacteroidota > Bacteroidia > Flavobacteriales > Weeksellaceae > Chryseobacterium > Chryseobacterium artocarpi. Next base: position 170,701 of record NZ_MAYH01000023.1, read on the forward strand.
TCGTTCCCGTTCTTATTTTTGTATTGGAGCAAAAAGAAAAAAGAAATCTGTGGCTTTCATTACTTGTCGTATTCTATATTGCTCCTATGTTGGCTTTCCAGACCATTCATGCTATTGCTACCGGAAATGGAGAATGGAACTACCGAAGAACCATCGGAATATTTTTAAATCAGTATGAAAAAGATAAAAAACAATGGATTTTACTGGAACCTGCAGGCTATGTTCCTTATTTTTCAGGACTAAAAACCATTGATGAAGTTGGATTGGTTGACAAGCAGATTCAGGAGGAAATTAAAAAGGATAAAACCAATTACTGGATCAATACTGTAAAAGACAGGAAGCCAAAATATCTGCTTTCTTACCAGAATTTATATGAAAGCAAAAATGCAGACTATTATCAAACCCATTATAAATTATTAAAAGAATTCAGAGTAAAAGATCACCTGAAAAGTGATAATAAAATACTTGAAAAAATCTATAATCTAAAACCTTCCGGAACAGACTATAACTTATACATCAGAGTAGATTAAAAATATAACTTTGAAATGTAGACTCCTGCAACCCACTATCTAAAACCTAAAACCTAACTTATGAAATATTGTGCTTTTCTCCGCGGTGTCAATGTAAAAGGAACTAATATGAAAATGGCAGATGTTTGTCAGGTTTTCAAAGATAGCGGAATGAAAGATGTGGTTTCCATACTTGCCTCTGGAAATATAGTATTTTCATCTGATAAAAATGCCGATGAATTAAAAATAATTCTGGAAAAAGCTATGTCAGAACACTTTTCTTACGAAGCTTTTTTATTCATAAAATCTCAATTAGAAACAGAAAAGTTCTGGAATAGTATTCCATTTGAAAAGAATGATGATCTTCATATTTATGGTTTTGTTGGAATGGCTGGTGTAGAAAATGTTTTAATGGAGGAGTTTGAAAAAGCTGCCCAAACTGAAAATGAAAAAGCTGAAATCATTAATGATATGTTTTACTGGCAGGTCCCGAAAGGCAACACATTAGATTCTACCTTTGGAAAAGTCTTAGGCAAGAAGAGTCTTAAAGATCAGATGACCAGCAGGAATGTCAATACATTTGAAAAGATTTTGAAAAAGATGACGTAGATCCTAGTTACAACACATACAGAATTTGAGAAACCTGTATTATTAACAGAATAAAAGATATCATGTAATTCAATAGGAACGGGCTTTAGCCCGTTCTTTTTTATTAAAAATCCATTGGCTTTAGCCAAAATTTTGAACAATTGTTATCTTAATAGAGGAAATAAAATGAACCGCTCTCATGTCTAATATAATATTGCTTTGTTGGAAGCAAAGATTTTCAGGCAAGTATTATGCTCAGATTTTTAAGCCACAAATGATTTATTCGTGCATTAGTGGCTAATCTAAAAACAGTGTTCAATTTTATCATAGATAAAATCCTTACGTCTTAAAGCTGCTAATGTTTAATATAAATTGCTCCTTTGCGATACCCAATAGACACAGAAAAAACTCAGCAAAGTTGAAAATGTAATCAAATCTTCATCAAAAATAATAATTAAATCAAAATGGCATCATTATGTTTCTTAAACCCTAAACTAGAAACCAAATAATTTCCATTTCTAAAACTTTCTCAGTATTTTTACTGAACTTTTTAATTACAACAAAATGATTCAGTATTTAGATAATATTCAGCACAAAGATTCAAAGAACTTTTTCCTTATTGCAGGACCTTGTATTATTGAAGGAGAAGATATGGCATTGAGAATTGCTGAGAAAGTGATTAACATTACAGATAAGTATAATATTCCATATATTTTCAAAGGAAGTTTCAAAAAGGCAAATAGAAGCCGTGTAGATTCTTTTACAACAATTGGAGAAGAGAAATCTCTTGAGATCCTTAAAAAAGTAGGAGAGACGTTCAACATTCCTACCACTACAGATATTCATGAAAATGAGCACGCGGCTTTGGCTGCTCAATATGTTGATGTTCTACAGATTCCTGCGTTTCTTGTACGTCAGACAGACTTATTGGTAGCTGCGGCAAAAACAGGAAAATGTGTGACTTTGAAAAAAGGACAGTTCCTTTCTCCGGAAGCTATGAAGTTTGCTGTTCAGAAAGTTACGGATTCTGATAATCAGAAAGTGGCAATCATTGAAAGAGGAAATTCTTTCGGATATACAGATTTGATCGTAGATTACAGAGGAATTCCTACCATGAGAGAATATGCTCCGGTAATTTTAGATGTTACCCATTCTTTACAGCAGCCTAACCAAAGTTCAGGAGTTACAGGTGGAAGACCAGACCTTATTGAAACTGTGGCTAAAGCAGGTATCGCTGTAGGAGCAGACGGAATTTTCATTGAAACACATCCAACTCCGGAAACAGCTCTATCTGATGGAGCTAATATGTTAAGGCTGGATTTATTAGAAGATTTATTACAAAAATTAACAAGAATTAGAGAATCGATTTTGTAATTGTTAAAAAAACATTAATTTTAGAAATTCTAAAATATTTCTTTTGAAAAAACTAGTTTTACCGCTAAGCCTTATGGTCCCGATGCTTATTTTCTCTCAACAAAGAAAAAAAGATACGGCGACCACTAAAGTGAACGATATAGAGGAAATTGTATTCCAGAAAAAAACAACAGGAAGAACCAATGACCTTACCAATATAAAAATTTCTGCAAAAGAAGCTAAAGCTGTAGCTTCTATCAGTGGAGGAATCGAAGGATTACTTAAAACATTACCTTCCGTAAACTCCAATACGGAGCTTTCTTCCCAATATATGGTTCGTGGTGGAAACTATGACGAAAACCTTATCTACATCAATGATATAGAGATTTACAGACCTTTCCTGATCAGAAATTCTCAGCAGGAAGGGATGAGTATCATTAATCCGGATATGGTTTCAACTGTTAATTTCTCAGCAGGAGGATTTGAAGCTAAATATGGTGATAAAATGTCTTCTGCTCTAAATATTTATTATAGAGAACCGGAAAAATTCGAAGTCTCAGGAGAAGCAAGTTTGATTGGTGGTAGATTAACAACTGGATTGGCATCAAAAAATAAAAAATTCACGGCTTTATTCTCAGGAAGGTACAGAAATACGAATCTTGTTCTTAATACCTTGAAGGAAGACACCAATTTTAATCCTAGCTATTGGGATTTTCAGTCGTACCTGAACTATCATGTGAATGATAAGCTTTCCATGTCGTTCATTGGATATTATTCCAAGAATGATTATGAAATGATTCCTAAAGAAAAAAAGGTTGAGTTCGGAAGTCAGTTGCAGCCAATGTCTGTTGATATAAACTATTGGGGAAAGGAGAATGACCAATATAAAAATATGATGGGAACTTTCTCTTTGAACTATAAACCTTCAGATCAATGGAAGTTTACAATGGATGCTTTTGCCTATCAGAATAGAGAGAGAGAATATTATACAATTCAATCTGCCTATCAATTACAGGTAATTGATCCTATTACTCAACAGCCGGTTTCATCCTACGATGGAGGCAGCCAGATAGATCATGCAAGAAATGATTTATTTGTAAGAACTTACGGAACACAGTTCAGAGCGAAGTTTTCTCCTAGTGTGAACAGTGACATTGAAGTTGGATTTAAATATGAAAAAGAAAATCTAAAGGATCTTACCAATGAATGGAGAGTGGTAGACTCTGCAGGATACAGTCTTCCAAGACCTGAAGTTATTGATCCAAGAACAAATCCTACATCAGGAAACCTTCGTTTATTCTATTATATTGCAGGGAAAAACAATATTGAACCTACAAGATTATCAGCTTATGCACAATATTCCCATAAGTTCTATTGGGGAGCAAGCAAAATGTTTGTTAATGCAGGGGTAAGAGTTTCAAACTGGAGTTTCAATAAAGAAACAATTTTCTCACCAAGATTCCAGGTGGCGCTAAAACCGGATTGGGATTCCGATATGTTGTTCAAACTTTCCGGTGGAATTTACTATCAGGCACCATTCTATAAAGAAATTAAGGACCTGAATGGAGATTTCAATTCCAATATAAAATCACAGCGTTCCATGCAGTTAATTCTTGCTAACGACTATGAATTTTATATGTATGACAGACCATTCAAGCTTACAACAGAGCTTTATTACAAAAAAATGGATAATCTGATTCCATACTACATGGATAATGTAAGGGTTCGTTACTCAGGGCAAAACAATGCTAAAGGATATGCTTACGGGATTGATACAAGATTATTTGGAGAATTTGTTCCGGGAGTAGATTCTTGGTTGTCTGCAAGTTATGCAAGAGTGTATGAAAATATTGACGGCAAAGGAAACATTCCAAGATCTACGGATCAAAGATTGAGAGTTGCTATGTTCTATCAGGATTATATGCCACAATTTCCTTCTATGAGAGTAAACCTTACGTTAACTTATGCTATGGGATTACCAACAGGTTCACCAGTGTTATTCAATGACAATGGACAGCCTGACTTTAATGCAGCATACAATTATCAAAAAACACTTACCTCCTATAAAAGGGTAGATATAGGATTATCAAAAGTATTTATAGACCCAAAGGATAAGAATAAAAGATCCGGTTTCTGGGGAAATTTTCAGGAGCTGACTTTAGGTGTTCAGGTTTTCAATGCATTTAACATTAATAATGCAGTGGCAAACCAATGGATTACAGATTATAATTCAAACAATATTTATCCTGTTCCGGTATATCTTACAGGGCGTTTCTTTAACGTTAAGTTAGAATTTAAACTATAGAGACAGAAGTTCCAAGTTAAATTTTTCTGACAGTATTTTTAAATCTATTGAATCAGTAAAAATTAATCCAAGAATAAAGATCAAAGCTTTCGGATTTTTCCGGAAGCTTTTTTATTTTCCTGAATTTTATAACAACATTACAAAATTTTATAACAATGGTATCCCGGATATTTTTAACTTTGTCCTATCAATGAAAAAGATTCTTGCCATATTATTCTCTATTTTCTACTTCGGATTCTCTTCCGGAGCAGCATTTAGCGTTCATTATTGTATGCAGGAATTTGTTTCTGTAAGTCAGAAAGTTGATGATATTTGTGGTAAATGTGGCGTTAAAGATAAAAAAGGATGCTGCAAAACAGAGATTAAACTTGTAAAAGTAGATGATTCCCAAAAGTCTGATTTGCTTAAAATCGATTTTTTAAGTCAGATTTCAGAAATTCCGGTGAAACATCAGTTTGTTTTTACAGATAAATCATTCTCTGCAACAAAGTTTACTCAGATTCAGATCAACGGACCTCCGGATTACAAACCGGTACCTATCTATATCAATCATTGTAATTTTAGAATTTAGAATCCGTCCGTCGTTTCCGGTGTTAAACAACATTGTGAAAGATGACATGCCTTGACGCATTACCTGTGCGTTACATTATTCTTTATTAAAAAATTAATTCTAAAATTTAAAACAATGAAAAAGTATATCATTACAGCAGCACTATCTTTATTTTCAATTGCTTCACTTTCAGCACAATCTAAAAAAGATGCTCAGGTTTCAAAGCTATATCAGAACTATATTGCAATCAAATCAGCTTTAGCCTCTGATGATGCAGACAAAACTTCAAAAGCTGCTACAGAATTTATTAAAACAGCTTCTACAATTGATTATAAGCTAGTTTCAGAAGGAAATCTTAATATTCTTAGAAAAGATGCTTCCGTTATTTCTGAAGCAAGAACTGTTGCTGCTCAAAGAGAGACATTCCTCAATCTTTCAGACAATATGATTGCTCTTACAAAAGAGTTCAAACTTTCTGAAAAACCGGTATATGTACAATATTGCCCGATGGCTGACGGTAGTTGGTTAAGTGATGAAAAACAGATCATGAATCCATACTACGGAAAATCTATGCTTTCATGCGGAAGTGTAAAGTCAGAAATTAAGTAATATATTGTATTAATCATTAAAACAATAAGTTGCGCGATTTACTTTATATTTGAATTTAAGTCGCGTAGCTTTTTAAAAGTTCGAAATATTATGAAAAAACTAATAATGTTTCTGGTGCTTTTATTCTCTGTTTTTACTTTCGCACAAACTACAAAATCCTATTATACATGTCCTATGCACCCTGAGGTCTTATCTTCAAAACCTGGAGACTGCCCGAAATGCAAGATGACATTGGTAAAGAAAACTGTTGTTGCAAGACCGGCTGTAAAGCCCGTACCTAAAATAGAACCAAAAGCAAAACCGGTAGAAACTAAAGTCAATAAAGCTAAAATTGAGGAAGTTAAGAAACCAATTTCAGTTAAAAGAGCTGAGAAAGCTCAGAGTGATAAACCAGCTTTAAAATCTGAAAATAAATCTCAATCTCAGATCTCCTATACTTGTCCCATGCATCCGGAAGTTGTTTCTGATAAACCAGGAAAGTGCCCAAAATGTGGAATGGAGCTGGTTGAAAAAGAAGATCATAAACACGCCATCGTTGAGAATCCAAAAGAGGAAAAATCAGTTTTAAAAAGAAATTCAGAAAACGGGAAGGTTACTTTTGGAGGGAAAACCGTTCGTTATGACCTATACGTAAAAGATACTATCGTCAATTTTACAGGAAAAAATAGGAGAGCACTTGCTATCAACGGTAAACTTCAGGCTCCGACCTTATATTTTACAGAAGGAGATACGGCAGAAATTTATCTGCATAATATGTTAAAGGAAAATACTGGGCTTCACTGGCATGGAGTAATTTTACCTAATGAACATGACGGAGTTCCATATCTTACAACAAAACCCGTAAAACCAGGAGAAACACATTTATATAAGTTTAAAATCTCTCAAAACGGAACCTACTGGTACCATTCACATGAAGCATTGCAGGAACAGATAGGAATGAACGGAATTTTGGTATTTAAAAAGAGAGATGGAGAACCCAAAACCGAATATAATGCAGAAATTCCTGTATTATTAGGAGACTGGAGTGATGATGATCCAATGCAGATTGCACGTAGGCTTCACATGGCAAATACAGATTGGTACGCCGTGAAGAAAAATGCGGTTCAGAGTTATTGGGAAGCTATTAAGTCCGGAAATTTCGGAACAAAAGCTTTAAACGAATGGAAAAGGATGGAAGCTATGGATGTAAGTGACGTATATTATGATAAATTTTTAATCAACGGAGTTCCAAGTTCTGACTATTCCAATTTGAAAGCTGGTGATAAAGTAAGATTAAGAGTTGCCAATGGAGGTTCATCCACTTATTTCTGGCTGAATTATGGTGGCGGCAAAATAAAAGTTGTGGGAAATGACGGAAATGATGTAGTTCCTGTAGAAGTAGACCGCCTGATTGTAGGAGTTTCGGAAACCTATGATATTGAAGTAACCATTCCTGAGAATAAGAGTTTTGAATTCCGTGCTACCTCGGAAGACAGGATAGGGCACGCTTCACTTTGGCTGGGTTCCGGTGAGAAAATAGAGGCTCCCAATTTACCAAGATTAATGCTTTTTGAAGGAATGAAAATGATGAACGGAATGATGGAAATGAGCGGAAATATGAAGCCAATGACGATGACAATGGGAAATCAGATGATGGACATGAATGAAGTAATGTATCCGGAAATTCCTGAAAGTCAAAGAAAAACGACTGCAAAGCATATCAAGGAGATGATGGGCGTGAAAACGAAAGAAGAGAAAGAAGATCATTCTCAACATACAGGAATGGATATGAAGGAAGAAAAAACCATCAAAAGACTGTCTTACAATATTTTAAAATCTCCCGAAAAAACAATTCTTCCAACAGATAGCGTTCGAAATATGAAGTTTACATTGGAAGGAAATATGAATCATTATCTGTGGACACTGGACAATAAAACGGTCACAGAAACAGATAAGATTTTGATTAAAAAAGGAGAAATTTTAAGAATCAAATTGTATAATAACTCTATGATGCGTCACCCGATGCACCTTCATGGACATGATTTCAGATTGATTAATTCAAAAGGAGAGTATTCACCACTGAAAAATGTAGTAGATATTATGCCGATGGAGACTGTTACGATTGAATTTGCTGCGAATCAGGATGGAGATTGGTTTTTCCATTGTCATATTCTGTATCACATGATGGCGGGAATGGGTAGAATCTTCAGTTATGAAAATTCAAAACCGAATCCACAGCTTCCCAACAGAAAATTAGCTTGGAAGAACTTTTTGAAAGACAATAAGATGGTAAGTTCAATGGCAATGTTGGATGTGGCAAGCAATAAGATCCATGCAGAAACTATGACGATGTTCGGACCAAGATGGGCAAACTTAAATGAATTTCATACCAATTGGAACTTTGACCATTTTGAAGGAAGTGTAAAAGCAGGACGATTTTTAGGTAAATTCCAATGGGCACTTCCATACGCGGGATTCAGATTCCAGAAAAATCATGAGATCATGGAAAGACAGATGGCTGAAGATATGGGAATGGATTTTCATGGTAAGAAAACATGGTTTGGACAGCAAAAAGCTTCCAAAAGCAAGTATTCATTCATTATTGGTATGCAATACGTATTGCCAATGTTAATTACCGCAGATGCCAGTGTAGACCATAACGGGAAAGTATTGTTGGAGCTGAGCAGAGAAGATATCCCGATTTCCAGAAGATGGAGAGGAAACTTCAGTGTTAATTCTGACGGTGAATTTTCTACAGGCTTGAGATATATCGTTCAGAAATGGTTGTCTCTTTCCGGAAACTATGATAATGAAATGGGCTGGGGAGCCGGTGTTACCTTGACCTATTAATTTATAACTCTATTATTTTATAAAATCAGTCAGAAACAATGAAAAATATAATAACCGTACTATTAGTTGGAGCTACATTATATTCATGTACTAAACCCGAAAATAAAGTCTCTGAAAGGAAGACAACGGAACCGGAAATTAAAAACGTAGACAAAACCGAGCCCGCCGTTGCTTCAAATCAAAGTCAAGAAGTAAAAGAACGTTCAGAAGAAAATAAACAGGAAACCGTTGAACTCTCAGCCTTTCCGATACAGCAAGTAATCAAAGGCTATCTTCCTTTGAAAAATGCTTTGACTCAGGATGATGCTGAAAAAGCGTCCAATGCCGCTAAGACTTTGTTTTCTATATTAAAGAGAATAGATGTTAGCAAGATCAATGTAAAAAACACTTCCGAAGTACGTGATATTTTGGAAAGCGCAACAGAAAATGCAGAACATATTGGGGATAATGCTAATGATATAGAACATCAGAGAGAGCATTTACTTTCTTTGAGTAATGATATTACAGATTTAATAGGAGAAGTAGGAACCGGTGGATTAAAATTATATCAGGATTTCTGTCCTATGTACAATAATGGAAAAGGAGGAACTTGGATTAGTGAGACAAAAGAAATTGTCAATCCTTATGAAGGATCAAAAATGCTCAACTGTGGATCTGTAAAAAAAGTTTTGTAGACAGATGAGCATCCTTATTAAAAGAATACTGTTCATCTTCTTCCTTATTTTTTTAATAATTCAGGTGATTCAGCCTGTTCGTAATATTGATTATGGGCAGGTATCTTCATCTGACCTTTCAAAGGTTTATAAGGTTCCTAAAAATGTAGAATCTATTTTGAAAACCTCATGCTACGATTGCCATAGTAACTCAACTGAGTATCCTGTTTATGCCTATATCCAACCATTAAGTTTTTTTCTTGAGAATCATATCAAAGAAGGAAAAAAAGAATTGAACTTTAGTGAATGGGGGCTTTACAGCAAGAGGAAACAGTCTAATAAATTAGAAGCTGTTGAAAATCAGATAAAGCAAGGTAAAATGCCATTTTCTTCATACCTTTATCTTCATCACGATGCAAAACTGTCTGATGAAAAGATTAAAGAAGTTGTGAATTGGATAGAATCAACCAGAGCGGAAAGCAAAAAATAAACAAATAAAGACAGTCAGTCTATAGCCGGAAATTATTTCCGGCTATTTTTTATAGTTCAAGTTCAATAATTTTCCTTGCCATTTTTTGATTGATACTTTCAGGAATTAAACTCATCATAAAATTACGGAAGGAATTCCCATGTTCCCATTGTGAAATCTTTCCAATAGTACGGCTTGTATTAACAATATAATCTACCTTTTTTCTCCTGATTTTCTGAAATTCCTTGAATACTGCATTAAAATCTTTATTTCTTTCTAATAAACGACCAATGATATAAGCGTCTTCAATAGCCTGGCATGCACCTTGTCCCATATTGGGTGTAGTTGCATGAGCTGCATCACCAATCAGACAAAGATTTTCAGAATACCATTGAGGAATAGGAGTAAGGTCAGAAATATCATTACAGATAATATTTTCTTTTTCGGTTGCTTCTATAAGATTTAAAGCCAAAGAATCAAAATCTTTAAAAATTTCATTAATTTCCAAATATCTATCGAAGCTTTTCTCATTAATACAGGCATACCAATATACTTTTTTCTCAGAAATCTTTACAAATCCAAAGCGCTTTCCTTTTCCCCAAAGCTCAAAAGCCTCATGATGATACTTTTCCGGTAGTTCAAAATCCACGAGACCACGCCAACACTTTTGCCCGGAACTTCGTATGCTTCCTGTTTTTAAAATCTGATTTCGCACTTGAGATTTAATGCCATCAGCTCCAAAGACTATTTTACTTTCCAGCTGAGCCCCATTTTCAAAATTGAGAATATAGTTTTCCTTTTTTTCTATTTTCTTTAAAGAATGATTGAGTTCAATGGATTTCGAATGCAGATTTTCAGCAAGAATTCGTTGTAATTCTGCTCTGTGAATAGCGACATTACAGGATTTATATTTGTTTTCCAACTCAAGGATTTCCGTTTTTGAAAATGCTTTTAAAGATTCGTTGGATAGAGTGATTTTGTGAATTTTATTTCCTGAATTCTCAATTTTCTTCTTTAAACCCAGTTTGTCAAAAACCTGCATAGCATTCACAGCCATCATGATTCCAGCGCCTACGGGTTTTATTTCTGAAGCAGATTCATAGATGGTAAAATCATATTCATTTTGCTGAAGCACATTTCCCAGGGTGAGTCCGCCAATTCCGGCTCCGATGATTGATATTGCTTTCATTGTTTAGTTTGTAAAGTGATTTTCAGGAAAAATTTTTTGCCACGAATTCACGAATAAAATTTCCGCACGTTATAGTAACTTTATAGTTTAATTTATTTTCGTAGAAATTTCGATGTTCTTATGTGATGAAATCATTTTTTAACAACATAGGAACATAGGGTTTGTGGTAAATAAAAATTATTCGCGCATTAGTGGCAATTTATAGATCCAGAATCTTTGTAATTTTCCAGCCTTAAGATTATAAAGTCAAAATATAACTTTCCGATACTTTTTTGAAGCCATATCTATTAAAAAACTGATGCGCTCCATGATTATTCACTCCGCTTTCCAGGAGAATAAAGCTTATATTCCAGTTTTTAGATTCCTCAATCGCTTTCTCTAAAAGTTTACTTCCCAGAGACTGTCCTCTCACAGATTGATCTAAGAGCATGTCTTCCAAAATTGCATATTTTTTAAAAGGACTGTTAATCACATTAAAAACCATCATACCTACAATTTCACTGTTTTCATTTTCAGCAATTAGAATATTAAGTTTAGAACTTCCATCAGAATTGAAATCGGTCAGTAATTGTTCTGTTAAAATAACATTCAGGTCAGGATTCCAATGGTGTGTATCCAGCGCTCTGCCAGACATCATTTCACCATGAGAAATATAGGAATCTGTTTTATGGGTAATAAAAAAATCTACGAGCTCTTTAACTCGGGCTTTATCCGTGAGCCACTTTGTAGTATATTTCATGATTGTTTTGGGTTTATTTTAATTTCTTTAATTCTTCCAGTAATTGATTCTGTTTGTTGATAAACTGATCCAGGCTATCTGTTTTTAAAGGATGTCCCTTTTGATATTTTTCAATTTCAGGAAGTGTTTTTCTGATTTTAAAGGCTGTATATAAGCTATTCATATCAGCATTGTTTTGATTTATCCGAGCAATAAGCATATTTACACTCGAGATTTTTACACTGTATTGGTCTTTACTGAACTGAACATCCTTCTCAATTTGCTTTTTGGTCAAAGAGTCTGTGATTGATCTTGCAGCATTTTCTGCTTCCCGGTAAAAAGATTCAGACTTATTGATTATTTCTTCATACGTATTTATAACTTTTCTTGATTCTTTTTGAGTATTGAAAATTTTTTCATCAAGTACTTTCAGTTTTTTATCATTCTTAATCAGTTCAGAATAGGTTTTATCAATAAGGTTATCTCCGCGATAGCTTTCAAATGAGCCTGAAACTGAAGATTCTGCATTATCAATAGCATTTTCTACTATGGGTTTATTTTGTTGTCTTATATCTCCACAGGAAAATATTGATACAATAAACACAGAGGCAAAAAATATTTTTTTCATGATAATTGTCGTTTTAATTGATTACAAATTTCGATCAACGGAAGGCAAATCAAAATCCTTATTTTCAAAATTTAAAGTAAAGTTAACGTCGAAAGTATTTCTGGTTGCTTTTATTTCTAGTATATTTTGTTGAATAGAAAAATACGATAATTTATATTTATCCTGAGCACCAGGAAAAATTTCAGAGCTTTGGCTTAAGTGCATGATAGGTTTGTTATGAGGCAGGATGAAAATTTCCTGATCTAAAAAGATAATGTCTGCTGTATTGAAGGCATAGCCACCTGTGTTACGTCGTGGAATATCCTTGAATCTGATGTCTACATTTTTTATCAGCTGATAATTTCTTTTCTTTATATGTTGAAAGAAAGCTTTACGCATATGATTGACATAGGTAATACATCCAATATAAATCAAGATGGTTAATATAAAAGCTCCGACAAAAAGAGAAGACATGTCATCCATAGATACAAAAATAAAAAAACGGAGCCTGAAAACAGACTCCGCCTATAAAATTGTTTGTGCTAAAATTATTTACCTAAATAAGACTTAAGGATCTTACTTCTGGTATTGTGTTTTAGTCTCTTAATTGCTTTTTCTTTGATCTGACGAACTCTCTCTCTTGTAAGATCGAAAGTTTCACCGATTTCTTCTAAAGTCATTGGGTGTTTTCCGTTCAATCCGAAGTATAATCTTACCAAATCAGCCTCTCTTGGAGTTAAAGTATTTAATGCTCTTTCGATTTCAATTTGAAGAGATTCAAGCATTAAGTCTTTATCTGGACTTGGAGATTCTCCTGAACGTAATACATCATAAAGATTAGAATCTTCACCTTCTACTAAAGGTGCATCCATAGACAGGTGTCTACCGGAGTTTTTCATTGATTCTTTAATATCTTCCTCACTCATGTCAAGAACTTCAGCCAATTCTTCCGGAGAAGGTGGTCTTTCGTTTTCCTGCTCAAGGTGAGCATATGCTTTATTAATTTTATTGATGGAACCAATTTTGTTCAACGGAAGTCTTACAATTCTTGATTGCTCAGCTAGCGCCTGTAAAATTGATTGACGGATCCACCATACTGCATAAGAGATAAATTTGAAACCTCTAGTTTCATCGTACCTTTTTGCCGCCTTCATTAATCCTAAGTTACCTTCATTGATCAAATCGGGTAAGGAAAGACCTTGGTTTTGGTATTGCTTAGATACAGAAACTACGAAACGAAGGTTGGCTTTGATTAATTTCTCAAGTGCAGCTCTGTCGCCAGCACGTATTCTTTGTGCCAATTCTACTTCTTCGTCCGCAGTGATCAGTTCCACTTTACCAATTTCCTGCAAATACTTGTCTAATGAAGCAGTTTCCCTGTTGGTAACCTGCTTAGTGATTTTTAATTGTCTCATTTATTTTATCCTCAAAAAAGAGTTACTATATAGTATACGTATGGAAACATAAAAAGGTTACACAAGTTTTACTTTTTTATTAAATATTTGATTCAAAGGTTAATTTAATCAATCGATGATCCTATAATCTTCAAACAAAAAAACGGAACCAAAGTCCCGTTTTTATTTATATCTATTAAGATTTTATTTTTAATTAGAATAGCTCGTTCAATAGCTTAGCCAATCTCAATCCTCCGTACAATAACTGTCTTTCAAGAGTGTCATTGAACTTATATTGATAGTCGTAAGATAATTTTGAATCGTTTGGAGTCTGAGCATAGATTTTATTTGCGATTTTGTGAGAATCATACAACCAGTCTTCTAAAGTCCCGGACTGAATCTGTGCCACTTCTTCTTTAGATTTAATATCCAAAAGTTTAGAATATTCTGTGTAGCTGTATTTTTGAGAATCAACCAATTTTCCATCCCAAACAGAGTGTAAATTTGTTTTATCTCCAAAATAGGTAACATTAATTTTGTTTCCACCTAAATCTTCAGCTCTTCCTACGTGCAATGGCTGTGCAAGATCTCCCATAATATGGATTAAGAAGATCAAAGCAATTTTTCTGTCTTTTTCAGAAGTATTCTTATCCTTGATCTGGCTGGATAATGTGTTTACCTGGGTATAAAGACTTGGTCCCGCCTGCAATTTTAAATTTTGTTCAAAATTTTTAAAATCTGTCTGTGGGTCAATGTTTACATAGTGCCATGATGACGCCTGCTTCCATACTCCTGTTGTATCAGATTTGATAAAGTCTGGCCAGTTTGCCCAATAAGCAAGACGTTCTTTGCCCATTATTTTTTTGATCTCCCTTTTTGCCTTTCTGGAAAGGTGGTTTTCTGCGATGTCTGCAATTACTCTGTGCCCCGTCAATCCCCACGCATAAGAATAAAGTGAAGAGGAAATGAATGCTAAAATCAGAATTTTAGAATAAATACTTTTCATTTTAAATAACAATTTTCAGTCAGCAAAGATACGCTCACTTTCTGAATGAACATGAAATATCTTGAATTTATTCTTCAGAATATGTTAATAAAATTTAATCTAAATAAAGTAGAGAATTATATTATTTTGTAAAATAGATTGTAACGATAGCTAAGATATAAGGCACACTGTATGTTATTCGTTATTTGTTTTAGTATTGATTTTAGTTATTATATTAAATTTATTATTTTAATTAATAAAATTTGTAAAACATTGATTTTTAATACATAAATTTAATTTTTAAACTTGAGTGTTTGGATCGTTTTACCGTATTTTTACGGAATTTACTTGAAACTATTCCTTTTAATGTCAATTAATTAGTATTTTTCGGATAAAATTATTGGGAAAATATTTTTTCAAACTTGCGAGATATATTATCTTTACAAGTCATAATCACAGGAAACACTATGTATGAGAATAATATTGTAGACATGCATTACAATAAGCTGCAGACAGATTTTAAAGCTGAAGCTGTGGCTGTTAACCTTTTAAAATATCACCGGGCTGTAAGCAATATTTTTATTGAGAGAGTCGGGGTAAATGATCGTGCTTATTTAAAGGATATTAAAAGCATTTCGAGTAGCTATTTAGGCTTTGACGAGGAAGTATTCACTATAGAAAGCTATAGAGAAGGTATTTATGATTACCTTCCGGAGGGATTATTCCATCCGCCATCACTTGGAGCTTCCAGAAAAAACGTAGATACAGTTGTCCGGGAAATCCGAAAACAGAAAAGAGTAGAGGATGATGCAAGAAAGTTTTTCCGTCCCTTTGAATTAGAAGTTTTTTTTACGGAAATCAGCGCTTTACTTAAGGAATGCGAATTTGATATTACGAGCAATACGGATGTGTTGCTGGAAACTGTAAGTGAACTCTGGCCACTCATCAATATGCTTGACAGACAGAATGCATATATTTTTATGCATATTTTGCCTTTCTTTCATCAGATCAGAGGGGATAAGAAATGGTTTGAAAGATGTATGACCGCTTTTTTACAAGTGCCTGTGAAGGTAACTTTTTCTCCTAATGTCATTGATGAAATTGAGAAAAACGATGATTCAATGTTATTAGGGAATTCAAGGTTAGGAGTTACATATATTCCGAGTGGAAGACATATGGATGGGCAAAGGAACTGGGTTGTCAATATTGGTCCTATTCCTTATCATGATATGAAAAAGTACATTCCGGGAAGCCCGTTCAGGCAGGTTCTTCAGACGTTGTATGATTATTTTCTTCCGGTAACAGTAGATGTGGAAGAAAATTTTGTAACAGAAAAAGTGGAGTACTCATTCAGCCTTGAGGATGATGAAAGAAATGCCAGCCGCCTGGGATATTCTACCTTCCTCTAAATTATTTTATTATATTTACAACTACCAACAAAGTATAAATTCGAAAAGAAACAAATGGAAATTTCTTCAGTAAAAGGTATTTTTTTAAGGTATATCTTAATGCCTTTAATCGCAATTATTATGATGTTTATCCTGGGAATTATCAGGAGAAATAAACCTGCGATAAAAATTAAAGTAATTATTGTATACGTACTTCTGTGCAGTTTATGTCTGGCTCTTCCTGGTTTTTTTGGATTTGCCGGAAATCTTTTTAATCCGTATTGGTATCTGATTGCGCAGATTGTTTACCTTATCTTCGGAATTATTCATGTTAACTTATTACACAAATATTTCAGAAAGCATATTGAGTCTGTAGGAATGAGTATTTTATTTGAATCTATACTTTCTTTGACATGTATAGCTTTGGGTGGATTCCTGTTTACACTATTGTTTAACTGGATGAGTAACGGAACAGGGTATGCTGCAATGGCAGCTACAAGTATGCTGATCTTTGTTGTACCAATGGTATTTTACTATTGCTATATTCAGTTTATCAGTATTCCGTTTGATATTTATAAAACATGGAGATATTCTCCTGAGCAGAAACTTCCTGATTTCGAAGGAGCAGATTTTGACAGATTAATGGTTTTAAACGTTGAATTGAGTAAAAATCTTGAGGATTCAAACCGTTTCAGAATCAAAGCAAAAACTCTTCCTACTGGTGTAACTTTCGGAGATTGGTTCTATAGAGTGGTAGATGATTATAACCATAAAAATCCTGGATCTATTATTCATCTTTCAGATGCAGAAAAGGAACCTTACTATTGGATTTTCTACACTAAAAAATCGTTTTTCAGCTTTAGAAAATATATAGATTTCGATCAGGACATTATTACAAACAATATTTCTGAAAATGAAGTGGTTGTCTGTAAAAGAGTCATTCAACATGAAGAGGAGGGAGTCGCAAGAAATTCATAAACAAACACAAAAAATTAAAAAGTATTAAACATGATACAACCTATTAAACATTTTGCAATCAACTGGGTGGATGGGATGAAGGTTTCCCAGAGGCATCTTAATGATCAGGATAATTTCTTAATCGATACTATCAGAGATTCCAATTCACTTGGAATTACTACATATAACTACGGGCTTTTGCCGATTTCTACTGAATTTACAGACCGTACCATTTTTGATGTTCATAATACAGCAACTAATGATGTACAGCTTGTGATCAAAAGATGCAGCGCTGTTACTATGGCTGGGTATCGTATCGAATTGATTGACAGAAGAATCAGTGTGAAGTCTTTAGCTAAATCAATGAATGAGGAGCAGGCAGATGGAGAATATTATATTCTAATCTCTGTAAATCCTTTTGATAAAGTTCCTTTTGGAGATATTGACCCGGAAGAAATCCCTCCGCGCCACCCAAATGCACAGCCCAATCACCATATTGAATTACTTCCTGTAACTTCTTTAAACAGCAGCTACTCAGGAGGAAATTATTTAATTATCGGAAAAGTAGATTTAAAGGCTAATATTGCACAGGTAGACTCTAATTTTATTCCGCCTTGTACTTCTGTTCAGAGCCATCCCGCTTTGGTAGATTATTACAGCAGCTATGCAAAATCTATCGGAAACCTACAGCAATATGCTTTCAAGATCATTCAGAAAGCATCTCATAAAAACCAAAATACAGCTTTAGCACAGAACGTTAAATTTTTGTGTAGTACAATGGTGAATACTTTTGGAGATATGTATTTCCAATTCAGAAATATTACGCCTTATCAACCACCTGTATTTTTAATTGAGTCTTTTGCAAGACTGGCACTTCATTTATACAATTCTACGCAGCTTCTTGTTCCTGCAGAATTAGAGGAAATGTTGAACTATAGCTTAGAATGGAGTGAAATTGCTCCACACACTTTACTCAACCAACTTTCCATTGTTGCTGAAACGAACTATGATCATCACAATTGTGGAGAACCATTACTTTACATCCAGCAAATGCTAAGAAGCTTAGAAATGATATTCTCTAAACTAAGTGAACTGGATTACATTGGTCAGAGAAAAGAAAATATCATTGTTAACGAACAGGAAGTTTCTACCAATACAAACCCTAAGAGAGGCTGGAGTGTATTAGATTAATTCAACCTCTATTAAAATATAAATCCCGAATGAAAATTCGGGATTTTTTTATTGAGATATTATAAAATTATTTTTTATTCAAAAGTTCTAAGGTATGTTCTACGTGTCCGCCACCTTTCCATTCGTCATGTCCCGGAATGATTAAGGTTGCCTGAGAGTATTTGGATTTTAGGGCATTCATGGTTTGTGGCCATTGTTCCACGTTTGCTTCCTTGATATATCCTAAATCTGTTGCAGAAGTACTTTTTACAAGACAGCCACCATCCAGTACTTTATATTTTGGAAACCATACCACTACATTATCTACCGTATGTCCTTCTCCAAGAAAATCAACCACAAATTCTTCACCGCCTATACGATAAGTCTTTCCTGTTTTTATAATATTGTTGGATACGGCTTTACCGTCTTTTTTCAATAATTCATTGGTTTTTGCTGTTGCATAGGTTTTAATCCCTTTTTTGTTAAAGAAGCTTAAATCTCCGGCTCTGTCATCATGAGAATGGGTAGCGAATACTGCAACAACAGGTAAGTTATGACGTTTTTGTATCGTGTCCATGAGACTTTGATATTGAACTTTTTCCCAAGGAACATCAAACAGGACCACTCCTTTCTTTGTGACAAGATAAACAGAGTTGGCAGAATATTCTTTTCCTCCGAATACTCCAAAAGTTTTATAAATATGTAAATTCTTGCTGATGGGTGGTTCTATTACAAAATCTTTTACCTGAGCATTAAACATTGGGGTAAGCATCATCGAAACCATAAAGAACTGAATTCTTTTTTTCATAATTTTTAAAGGTAATAGTTAAAGTTTAGGACTTATAGGAGATGTGATACCTCCACAGAATATTTTGCAAACCTAATCATTTTAAAGCAACACAATCTTTTTAAGACAGAATTTAACCGTTTTTTAACGAATTAAGTTAGCGTTGTAGTGATAATCATAATAATAGATCCAAAGGAATATCAAGTCCTGATTTTACCGTATTCATAGTAACTAAGGTTCTAAAATGCTTAATATTTTCATTACTGTAAAATATTCTGCGGGTCAGAATTTCGTATTCTTTCATAGAGGGAACAAAAATGATCAAAACAAAATCGGATTCACCGGTTACGTAGTAACATTGCTGTACTTCGGGAGCAGAAGTGAATAATGCCTGAGCTTCATCAATAAGATGTATTTTATCTCTTTCCAAAAAGACTTCTACAATAAGGGTCACCGAATGACTAAGCTTTTCTGTATCAATAACAGATACATCGGCTTTTATAACTTCCGTTTCACGCATTCTTTTGATACGTCTCTGAACAGCAGCAGCAGATAAACCAATAGAGTCTCCAATATCACGTTGTGGAGTAAGATTATTTTTCTGTAGTATCTTGAGGATTGAAATATCAAAATGATCCAGTTCATTCATTTTTTTGAAAATTAATAGATTTATGAAACAAAATTGCAAATAATTACTCAAATTTCATTAAAAAGCAAAAGGTATTTGATGCAATTTTGCATTTTAAATACTGTTTGAACTTATGAATATTGTAAAAGGATTTTGTTTAGCTGTTTTGGCAGCGTTATTTTGGGGAATCTCCGGAACCTTTGCCCAGTTTCTCTTTCAGCAACGAGGGATTAATATTGAATGGATGATTACAATGAGGCTGCTTATCTCAGGTTTTTTTCTGCTTTTTTTTGCAAAATTTGGTGAAAAATCAGATCTTTTTGAGATCTGGAAAAATAAAAAGGATGCTGTACAGCTTATTATTTTCAGCATAACAGGGATGTTGGCTGTTCAGTATACTTATTTTGCAGCCATAAAGCATTCCAATGCTGCAACTGCTACAGTTTTGCAGTATGCAGGACCTGTAATTATTGCCATATATCTTGCTTTTAAAAATAAAAGAGTTCCTGTTTTATTGGAAATAATAGCTATTGTTCTGGCGGTATTGGGAACAGTATTACTTGTCACTCATGGAGATATTTCAAGTTTATCAATTTCCGGAGCTGCTTTGTTTTTTGGTTTGGCATCTGCCGTATCTTTGGCTATTTATACACTACAGCCAGTAAAGCTTCTTTCAAAATATAAATCTTCTTTGGTAATTGGATGGGGAATGTTATGTGGTGGTATTGTGTTCAGCTTTGTAAAAGCTCCTTGGCAGGTAGAAGGTACGTGGGATTTACAGGCATTGGGATATACAGCTTTTATTGTTATTTTGGGTACCTTAGTTGCATTTTATGCTTATTTATCAGCGGTGAAGATTATTGGTGGGCAGAAAACAAGCCTTCTTGCTTCCATGGAACCTCTTTCAGCAACCATCTTAGCTGTGTTGTGGCTTAATGTTTCTTATTCTCCTGTAGATTGGGTGGGGAGCCTTTTTATTATATCAACTGTTTTTTTACTGAGTATAAAAACAAAAAAGGTAAAACCTATAGAAGAGCATTGAAATTAATATATAAAGAAATAAAAAACAGTGAAAATCACTGTTTTTTATTTCTTTACCAGTATTTTTTCAGTGGCTTTTTTACTTAGAATTTCCTTTTCCCCACCAATCTCTATAGTCATTGATTTGTCAAAACTTTCAATTTTAGTAATCTTTACTTTGGTATTAAGAAGAAGTTTTCTTTCATTCAAATAACTTAAAAAAGCATCGTCAGAAAGAGTAACAGAAGCAAAAACAACGGTTTCTCCCACTTCGCAGCTACTTAATTTCTGTAAATCCTGAGCAATAATATTTCCATCCTTATCAGGAATAGGCTCTCCGTGAGGATCAAATTTAGGATAATCAAGAATTTCGTCCATTTTATCAAAGAAAACCTGAGAATGAACGTGCTCAAGCTGTTCCGCAATTTCATGAACATTTTCCCAGCCGAAATTCATTTTTTTAACCAGAAACATTTCGGTAAGTCTATGTTTACGAACAACTAATGCCGCTTCGCGTCTTCCGTTTTCTGTGACAATCAGCGGTTTATAAGTCTCATAGATGACCCATTTTTTTTCCGCGAATTTTTTCATCATATTATTAACGCTAGGCATTTTTACATTTAAAAATTTGCTGAGTTCGTTAATCGTAACCTTTCCTTCATTGTCAACTAAGTGAAACAAAGCTTTCAGGTAATTTTCTTCTGTTAGGGTTGTTTTCAAAATGTTAGATGATTTTCTATACAAATCTAACAAAATAATATGGAAAGTTTACTCTTGTTATTTTAACTTTTTTTAATTTTACTCTATGAAATTTTCATTCAAAAACGACTATTCTGAGGGTTGTCACCCGAATATTTTACAAGCACTTTTACAATATAATCTTGATCAGCAGGCTGGCTATGGAGATGACGAGTATTCTTTAAAAGCTAAAGAGCTAATAAAGGCAAGAATCAATAAGAAAGATTCTGATGTTTATCTTGTTTCCGGAGGCACACAGGCAAATCTAATTGTGATTTCTTCTATTCTAAAACCTTATCAATGTGCTATTTCAGCATCCACAGGACATATTCTGAATAATGAAACAGGAGCGATTGAAGCAACCGGACATAAGATTTTAAGTATTGAAACCGAAGATGGAAAATTAAAACCATCAGACATTATTCCTGTATTGGAAAGTCATAAAAATGTACCACATCAGGTAATGCCGAAGTTGGTTTATATTTCTAATTCTACAGAATTGGGAACGATTTATAAAGCAAAAGAGCTGGAAGAACTTTCAGAATTCTGTAAACAAAACCGTCTGTATCTATTTATGGATGGGGCAAGGTTGGGGCATGGGCTTACTTCTGAAATCAGTGATCTTACATTGGAAAGGATAGCAGAGCTTACCGATGTATTTTATCTTGGAGGTACGAAAAACGGGGCTTTGATAGGAGAGGCAGTTGTTATTAATAATCCTGATCTTCAGGAAGATTTTGGATTCAATATCAAACAGAAAGGAGCTTTATTGGCAAAAGGAAGATTGCTGGGAATTCAGTTTATGGAATTGATGAAAAATGATCTGTATTTTGATTTGGCAAAACATGCGAATCAGCAGGCAATGAAGATTAAAAATACTTTGAAGGAAAAGGGAGTCAAATTTCTTTCAGATACTTACACCAACCAGATTTTCCCGATTCTAAGCAATGAGCTTATTCAAGTTTTATCAGAAAGTTTTGAATTTTATGTTTGGAAAAAAATAGATGAAGAATTTTCTGCCATTCGTCTTATTACTTCCTGGAGTACTGGAGATGAAGCTGTAGATCGTTTTAGTGAAATTATTAGAAAAAAATTATAAAATAATATGAAATATATTTTTCCCGCAATTTATTCAACGCTTTGTCCTACTGCTTTATCTATACTTATTGCTGAAAAATATGGGCTGAAAAATGTTCAATGTAAGCTTTTAGTGAGAGGAGTGGGCGATACTTATAGAATAGAGTCGGAAGAGAGAAATTTTATATTTCGTATTTATCGTTCTTCTCATCGAAGTTTTGGTCATATTAAAGAGGAAGTAAGGCTATTATTGGCATTAAAAGAAGCTAATGTCTCTGTGTCATATCCAATTGCAGATTTATCAGGAGATATTATTCTAGAATTGGAAGCAATCGAAGGAATAAGGCACGGTGTCTTGTTTTCTTTTGCTGAAGGTCGTGTTGCCAAATTCATGAATGATAAACAACTTCATGCTTTGGGAAATGAAATGGCTCGCTTTCATAATGTTTCTTCTCATTTTAAAGTAGAATATGAACGGTGGAATTTTGATTTTCAAACCACTGTTTTTAAGCCTTTGGAAAGATTAAAGTCGGTCTTTACAGAAAATCCGGAAGATTACGAATGGCTACAAAATATTGCTGTTGAGATAGAGCAAAAGTTAGCAAAATTTGAAACGTCAGCTTTTTCAAAAGGGTATTGTCATTTTGATTTTCTACCTAAGAATTTTCATTTTGACAATGATTCTGTTACTCTTTTCGATTTTGATTTTATGGGATATGGCTGGCTGGTGAATGATATTATGACTTTTTGGATCTATTTAACATTGGATGTATATGCAGGAAGAATGACTTATGAAGAGTTTCAGAAAGCTTATCAAATTTTTCTGAATGGATATCTTGAATATCGTTCTGTGAGTTCGCAGGAACTTGCTTCTATACCTTATCTTTCAATTGGATTTTGGCTTTTCTATATGAATTTTCATACTACTCATGATCAGTTTCAGGTTTTCAGCCAGCTTCCACACGTGAAATCATTTGTTGGCATTATGCGAAATATTGTAGAAAAATATTGGGAGAAAGAAATTGTTTAATTGAGCTTCAAATTTTTATCTGATGAAATAAATTTCTTGCAGATTAAACAGATTTTGCGAATGTTTAAGCTTTTAATTTTGAAACTTTATAAAAACAAAATGCTGTTCCCAAATATTGAGAACAGCATTTTTATTTAAATAATATACTGATTTATTTTACGGCTTTTGCTACAACTTTACAGTCGGCAGTACTTAATTTTGCCCCATCTTTATAACTGATTTTCTTTTCATCAGCATACTTAGATTGTCCGTCTTCTTCTTTGTGATCTCCAATTCCTTCCGTTAAAGCATTGTCTTTCTGTAGGAAATAAATATCTCTTTTACTTTTCTTGCCTTCAGAAGTGAATTCATAAGTCAGTTTTAAAGTATCCCCGGACTTGAAGCCTGTAATATCACCTTTTGAGCTGTCTTTTTCACTGTTTTTATATATTAATTTTCCTGTAACTGTTCCAAGGTTATCATCAATAGAAGCAAAAACACTGTCTTTTCCTGTAACTCCTACATAACAGTATGATTTTGGACCTAATGTATCTATCACAGGTTCTTCTACCGTAATGGTATCAGCTTCAACTTTAGTAGCAGGAGCTTCCGTCTTTTTATTACAATTGATCAGAAAAGCTGAAACAGTACCTAATAATATTAATTTTTTCATATACTTAATTATTATAACTAAATTTTATACTGCTAAATTAACAATAGTATTTATATATTAAAGTCTTGAACCCTCAGAAAAATGTAAATATGGATAAAATTCCCCATGATCCCTGATCCAAGGTATGCTTATGATAAAGAAAAACAATATGATATTCACAGGCAGATCTGAGAAGATGTAAGCATGACTTATAGAAAGCCTTATCCGCAGTCTCATGAAATCGGATTGCCGCCTGCCTGGTATGGAATCCCAAATATGATAAGTGTGAAGAAGAGAAGAACCCCACAAATCCATGGATGCCGGAACTTTTTGCTATAAAGGAAAGGATTGAGAAAGAGTTTGGTTATCAGTTTAATGGAGTTTTATTAAATCTTTACAGGAATCATAATGATTCCGTAGCATGGATCATACAACAGCATGCTACGGGAAAAAAGAATATTAATACATTTTTTACAAATTTTGATATTTTTTTAATCAATTACTCTGACGATTATCTCTCCTAAGTTCTCGTTCGACCTCATCAATTTCCGGTAATGGAAGCAGGAAACTATCATTTATATATTTTAAAATATTTTTATCTGTTTTATCATTTAGTTTTCTAATAAATAGATTATTGGAAGATTTTAGAATTTCGATGAAATTATCAACATATTGCTCTTTATTAAAGAAAGTTTTTTCGATGACTGCTCTTTTGTCATCATTCACAATAATGTCATTAAAGTCTGTATTGAGTAGAACTGTCTGGAAAAAAGATTCGGACGGTAAAAGAGTATGTAAATAATAATCTTCAAAATCCATTACCCTCTTATTATTCGTAAGGAAAACACAGGTTTCTCTTGTAAAAATAAACCATTTTCCACCAATATGAGGGATAACGCCCTTCATAAACTCTCTTCTATATATTAATGAAGAGATTTTGTGGGTCAGCTCTGTAAAGTGATTTTGTATTCTTTGAAGTGTATCTGGTCTGTAAAACTTCTGATCATAATAAAAAATATAATTTCTTCCATTATTAACAGTTAGAAATTTACGTATAGTATTTTGTGATTTGAGGGGGGAATCTTCACCACTTAGATTGATAAAATACTCCCAGTCATTACTAACATTCAAAAGATATTCCATTGCATTAAGTTCAGCCTGAATCATACTAAAGCCCTCGGCTATAATATTCATGCTTTCCAAAATATATACATTGGGAAAGTGTATTAAATATAATTGTATTTCTTCCGTAAATTCTGCTTTTGCATTTCGGTCAATATGGATGAGATAAAATTGATCCCTGGTATAAATTTTCTGAAACATTTCTTTAAATACATCAGGTTTATGATGAATCATAATAAAATAAGCAATCCTTACCTGCGAAGCAGAATGCAGATCTAAAGTTTGAGAATAAGTTCGAGGTGTAGGAAGTGAAGTTTGCATGGGAGTGAAATTTAAAATCATCCGCACAGGCAAACAATTCAGTTTATTTGCGTAAGCTACGAATATATTTTTGATAATCAATTGATTAAATTAGCTGTGGTCCAGTTATTTTATTGTACATTTGCAAAGCATTTATAAAACAGGTTTCTGCCTTTGCTATTCTGTAATAGTTTAAACTCACAATTTTTTCTTTTAGTCTTTGCTTTTTCAGCCGCCCAATTATCGATCGGGTTTCTAATATGAAATGCTATATGAATTTTTTCATCTTAGAATGATATGTTATTGCTGGCTTATCAATAATAATTATTTGATTTATATTAAGTTAAGCAAGTGAAAGTAATGAGGGAAGAAGTTCTTTACTTGTCCTACCGTACAACAATTCAAATTCTGAAAAGTGAATTTGCTTACAAAATATCGGGAAATCTGAAAATTATGATGAGTTTTAAAAGTTTAAATTTAATTAATCCAATTATCCGTGCTGTTACAGAATCGGGATATTCCAAACCAACTGAAATACAGTATTCGGCTATACCACATATTCTTGCCGGGAAAGATATTATAGGATGTGCTCAGACAGGGACTGGTAAAACGGCAGCCTTTGTAATGCCTATCCTGCAGCTGTTAAAAAAATATACTCCTGAACATAAAGAAATAAGAACATTAATACTTACGCCGACTCGTGAGGCAGCAATACGGATTGAAGAGAATTTTGATGTTTACAGCAAATACTTACCTTTATCACAGCTTTCTATTTATGGAGGAGTTTTAGCAGGAGGTCAGCTTGCCGCCCTTAGAAAAAGAGTAGATATTCTTGTGGCTACACCTGACAGATTGCTGGATTTGGACAATACAAGACATATTGATCTTTCTAAAATAGAAATACTTGTTTTTGATGAAGCAGACAGAATATTGAATATGAGATTTGTCAATGATGTCAAAAAAATTTTAAAACTAATTCCTCAGAAAAGACAGACATTGTTTTTTTCTGCTACATTGCCTAAAAGTGTGAAGAAATTTGCAGAATCAATTCTGAATAACCCTATAGAGATTACTATCACTTCTTTATCTTCAACGTTACAAACGATGAAAGAACCCGTTTATTTTGAGAAAAATAGAGATAAGACAGGTTTACTAATTGATTTATTACAAAATGAAAATATAAGGCGTTCACTAATTTTTAGCCGTACTAAACATACTGCCAATAACTTTGTACAGGAATTGTAAGGGTAGGAATTTTTACCGTATCAATTCATTAATACAAATCTTACACGGCAAGACAGTATGAAATTCATGCTCTTCCTCATGCAGTAAACTAAGAGTTTCCTAATATTCCGGAAATTTTTATGTCCACCGGATCAGTAGGACAGCAATGAAAGGTATTGCTATTTCATTTTGTGATACAGATGAAAGGTCAGATCATTTTATAAATAAAATCTGTAGCGTTTACAGAAAAATAATAAATAATTTTTTTTAATAATAATTACAATGCAACAAGGCACAGTAAAATTTTTCAATGAAGCGAAAGGCTTCGGATTTATTTCTCCTATAGATGGGAGTAAGGATATATTTGTACATTCATCAGGATTAAGCACAAGCGCAATCCGTGAAAATGATAAAGTCGTTTTTGATGTACAAAAGAGTGATAAAGGGTTAAATGCGGTGAATGTAAAATTGGCGTAATTAATCTCTAATTATCTGTTTGAAATAGATATTATTTTCAATTTCAGTATTATATTTTTTATTTTTTTACAATTCAAAGTCCAGTAACCTTTGGAGTTTGAGTATATTGTTTGAAAGAACATTAGTGTAAGTTTAATTACTTTTTATTTTCATAATGTTCATTTACCTCTCACATACTGTGAGAGGTTTTTCAAGAAATGATTCTCATCAGCTTACATACTAAGACATTCAATCATGATTATTATTAACAATTTTATTGAATATCCGTATTTAGAAGAAAGAAACTGGTGGCTTAGAAATTGACCTATATGACGAATAAGAATGGAAAGGTATAAGAAGGAAGTTCGATAAGAATATAGGAAAGTTTGAATTTTTTTCTAAGAATGTGTGGAAGGAGAAGCAGAGTATGAAGAGAGGGAGGGGATTTGAAGGTAGATTATAAATACGCTTACTATCATAGTCTATCGATTTTAATTGAAATAAAAATACCCTAAATCTATTATTTTGAGAGGGTGGAAGTTTGTGTTGATAAGATTACAAATGTATCTTTGCAAAAATTAAGAAAACACATCTCTATGTCCCAACCGTAATACTGTAATCCTTGATTATAACTACTATATTTTTTATTACAATAAAGAAAATTTCTGGCATAAATCTCAAAATTTTATTAGAAAAGCAAATATATCAGGGAAAATTTAATTAGTCAAATGACATTTATTTTGTTTTTTATCATTATTTAGATAATTATTTATGAACTTTTACTTTTACCCCAATAGAATATTTTCTTTTTTCTTTTTGATATTCTTTTCATATTCATTTGCACAAGTAGGGAATAAAATAAGTTTTATTGACAGTATGCAGTTAAAAGAATATGCAAGATTGCAGGATATTGGGGACTATAAAAGTATTATTTTAAATGAACAAAAGCTCATTAAAGAATCAGAAGAACTGGATTATACTAAGGGAATAATTACAGGCTACTTAAATATAGTAAATTCATTATTTGTACTCAACAACAATAAGGAAAGTTTGCATTTTCTTGATATTGCAAAGCAAAAATTAGAAAAAGATCAAGATCCGGTATTGAATGCAAGATTATATTTTTTCTATGCTAGAAATTATTCAGTATTAGGTTTATATGAGCAATCAAATAAAAATCTTAATAAAGCACTGCAGTTTTCTGCTAATATGTCTAATATAGAGGAAAGAAAAAAACGAGAGTATCTTATTTATACCTGGAAAAGAAAGAATTTTATGCAATTGCAATTAACAGATTCTGTTTTTAAAATGGAACGTAAAAGCCTTGCGTTAGGTGCTGAAATTGAACTGTATGTAGCAATTGCAGAGAGAAATTTAGATAGTAAAAAAATAGATTCAACAGAGTATTACCTTAATAAAGCATTACAATTATATAAAAAAAGTACAGCAAG
The DNA here is from genome assembly GCF_001684975.1 of Chryseobacterium artocarpi. Taxonomy (GTDB): domain Bacteria; phylum Bacteroidota; class Bacteroidia; order Flavobacteriales; family Weeksellaceae; genus Chryseobacterium; species Chryseobacterium artocarpi. The sequence continues at coordinate 199,438 of NZ_MAYH01000023.1, forward strand.
ACAACAAGCCGTTGTTTTAAGAACTTTTGGGAAAATGTATGTAGAAAGAAAGGATAATAAAAAGGCATTGGATTATTTTTTTCGGTCATTAGAACTTTCTCAGAAATTAGGTTTGAAAAAAGTATCGTTAGAAACCTATAAAGAAATATATGAGACTTATAAGTCTATGGACGAAGTAGATCATGAAAAGGAGTTTCTTGAGAAATATACTGTTTTAAATGATAGTCTAAATAAAGCCGAAAAAAGTATTTTAAATAGTACGATAGAAAAATGTCTAAAGGAGAAGGAAAAAGATGAAAAGAAGAAATTTCACTATATAACGATCGCTATTATTTTAATTGTTATTACAATAGGTATTATATTATTTAGTATTTATAAAAAAAATAACAGATACAAAGACATTTTAATTGATAAAAAAAATAAAGATATCGATGTTCTTGAAAAAAAATTAGATACGAGTTACGAAGAAGTTATACAGCTTGCAATAAATGGAGATAATCTATTCATGGTAAAATTTAAAGAAATTTATCCTGATTTTTATAATAGCCTAATTAAATGTTATCCAGATCTTAATGCTGGTGATTTAAAGTTCTGTGCTTTAGTGAGACTGAATTTTTCCAATAAAGAGATCGCCCAATATGGTAATATGTCTGTACGTACTGTTGAATCAAAGAAATATAGACTGCGAAAAAAAATAGGTCTTCCTGCAAACACTGACTTCAATAAATGGATAAGTGATCAATAGTTTTATTAAGATACACTTTAGAATAATTTAGTAAAAGACAAATTATACTATGAAGTGTATTAGTCAGAATATTGGGGCTTGGGTTTATAATCTAAGCCCTTATTCATAATAAAATAAAAGCAAATTTAAGCTTTCGTATTCTATATTTTTTATTCTTAACAGCGCGGTGATTTCTGAAACACCTCCAAGTCAAATATTACTGTAATTTGTCTTACTACACAGTTTTTCCAAAATAATAAGCTTCTTTTATCCCACATCTCTTGTGGTAATCTTCTATTACCAGATTTCTTTTTTTTCATTTTCCAAATTAGAATTATGCTCAACCTTGAGAATATTTCCTTTCGATTTCCTAAGCAACTCTTTTAAAAATGAAGGTAAAATTATATTATTTTAATAATTTCAAAAGTCATAGTATTGTCATTTTTTTTATTGATTATAATAGGTGAAAATCAAAATGAGTTTTTACATTATATTGTTAATAAGAGAAAATCGATATTTTTTTTGCACTGCATTTACACTTTAGGCGGTTTGTATGTTTTTGATTTTCAGTGTTTTTTAATTTTGCAGTGTAAGTGCAGTGTGTATATTTTTAGATGAAGATATTACCTTTGTGCCAAGATTTAAAATGTTCATTTTCTTTAAACTTTATAAAGAATTCAGACAATGCAAAGCTTATTTAAAATTCACTAAAATGGAAAAAAAACTCTTTCTTAAAGAGCTTCACCGGGAGCTCTTCAAGTATGCCACTGCTTACTTTACCGATTTTATAAAGATTAGAATATTAGTTCCAGCTTCTTTACCTTCTATGAAATAGATAAGTTAATATCTGATTTAGTTCCTACCCTAAATTATTCCATAGTTTATTATCTTATTTAAAATGGTTGTTAGATATATTCTTGCACATTTCAAATAAAAATACCAGAACCCATCTGACAGAAAGCGAGTTTTTTCTTCTCGACCTTTTAAAAACAACGAAGACCTTAAGTAGAGTGTTTCTGGTACGAAAAAAAACTTACTGTAATTCTAAACACTGTTTTACGAAGATTCTAATTACACAAATGATTCAAGATGAATTGCAGTATACACACTATATGTAGTGTAAAACATCAATACATTAATAATAAATATACTCACTAATGAAGAAAAGTTTAATTATGACGATTACTGTATTTACAACAGTAGCTGTAAAGTCACAGGTAGCAATTGGGAAACAGGCTGTTTCTAACAGCTCAGTATCGATAGAGTTTGCCAGTGATGAGAACAGGGGATTGATCTTACCCTACGTAGAAAATAAAAGCAATATCCTTCAGGAAGGTACTATTATTTACGATACAACAGATTATAAAGTAAAATATCTGAAAAATAGCGGACAATGGGTGAATCTTAGTGAAGATGACGGAACAATAGCTACCATTGGTACTGTAAGCTTATCTGTTCAAGGGACCGATAAAACAGAAAATACAACGGCTAAAACAACCATTGGAACACCTGGTGCTACAAATGGGATTTTTGTATTGGAAGCTTTAGATAAAGCTATGATTCTTCCAAAAGTCACAAGCCCGCATCTTAATATTATAGATCCGGCTCCCGGGATGATGGTATATGATACTGTAAAAAAACAGCTTGCTGTTTATAACGGAAAAATGTGGTCTTTCTGGAAACCATAAATACTGAATAATCTCAAAATTTTATAATAAAAACGATGAAAAATAAGAATTTATTTCTTTTTATATTACTCACCTGGGGTAATATAATGATTTTTGCCCAAGACTGTAGTATCAATGCTGGAGGAAATGCAACGATTTGTGGTACCTCATATACATTACAGGGGAGTGTTGAAGGGAGCGGAAATAGTACTCCTACCTGGACGTTGATATCAAAACCAGCAGGAGCACCCAATCCTGTAATCAATGGAGCGAATACCTACACACCCAACGTGACTGGGATGACTTCGCCGGGAAACTATGTTTTTGAAATTTCTCAATCTTGTACAACAGGAACAGTAACATCACAAGTAACTATAACTGCTCCGGGAGAGGTATCTACTTTTACGGCAGGACCAGATATCACAAATGTATCGGCTTTAACGGGTACTGCCACTTTAGCAGGAGTTATCCCACCCGGCTACACCGCATCCTGGACCTATTATAGTATTATTAATTATGAAAATTATGGCATTATTACAACGCGGAATGCTACAATGTCAAATAATACAACAGCAAATCCTTCCCTTATTTTAACAAAGAAGGCAAATCATGATACTGATCCTGCTTATCGTGCCGTATTAAGGATTACTTCGATCAATAATCCAAACTGTTGGTACGAAGATGATGCTGTTGTCAGATTCATTCCAAATCCACAAATAAGTATTCCAGTGATGAATGATTTTTGCTATCAGTCAGCAAGCAATGATCGTTATATATATTTAGAGGGCACTTCGCCAGTATTTTCAACGACATCACCAGGCTCTTCAGGTAATCCTGCATTTGGAACTACTGTAAGTTTAAATGTAATCAGTCAGCCTGCGGGAGGTAATATTTCTTTTTCATCATTACTTGAAGGAGCAATATATTTCAATGGGGTAAATGCGATAGGAACTTATATATTTACAGTAACAGTCACCAATGCGAATGGAACTTATACAACCCCTCAGATTTCGTATACATATAATGGTATATCACCTAAAAATGTAGATTTCCTTGATTCTTCGTACCCAGAACAGATGGCGGTGTACAGTTCAGGGGGAAGTGCCGGTGCTGTATACTGCAATTATGTAGGAAAAACAACGCCTATCAACGTCTATTTTAAGATTGATCCTGCAGATCCTGCATCTGTTATAACAAATATTAGCAATATAAGGACTACACCACCGGGAGGAGCCCCTATTCTAACTTTAAATGGAGCAGGGACAATGAATAGGAATATAGTAGCAACCCCGCCTGCTGGAGGATGGCAGGTAGGAACGTATGTAATTAGTATAAATACCCAAAATGGGACTTGTAATACAACACAAGCCTATTATATTCATATTTCTGACGGTAATCGCTCAGATGTATCAGTACCCAATACGACAACATGTTATCCTGGATCAGGTGTAGTAACAGCAACAATACCACTGCCAGAGGTATACAAAGGGGTCGTTAACAGTAGTTATTTTCAGGATTTTAATGGTCGATATGATTTCACCCTTGTTTCTAAGCCTGCCGGAGCGGCAAACCCTACGTACGAAGCTGGTAATTTAAGAACACTTACCAATACCTCAACTGTAATAAGTAATCTGGATACGCAGGGGGAATACATTTTTAAAATAAAAGCAGTACCAGGTCCAGGAACCGATCCTCGTTTCTTAGAAAAAGAATATGAATGCTCAGGAGCAGCTCTTGAAAGTACATTTTCCATATTTGTGTCAAAACAGATTAATTCTAATGCCGGAAGTGATAAAGCTGTTTCTTGTAACACCACAGTGTCATTGGCGGGTAATGATCCGGGAGTAACAAGCACTGGACAGTGGGAACTTATATCAAAACCTGCTGGGGCCACAGATCCGATTATTGTAAATCCATCATTGTATAATACTGCTGTAACGGGCTTGTCTGTATTTGGAGCTTATAAATTTTCTTGGAAAGTTACTACCGGAACATGTACAAGCATGGACGAAGTAGTTATTACTTTTAACCAATGTACAGCCTGTTATAAACCAGGTGCTATGGCTACAACAGGAAACCCTGCCTTAAATACGAACTTTGGTATTACATCATTAGGAAGAGCGGGTGCTGGTCATGCTGATAATTGGCCAATGATTAGAAAAGGGGGATGGATAGCTCTTGAATCCAAGACCAAAGGATTTGTTCCCAATAGGGTCGATTTTAATACTTCTGGAAATCCGGTAGGAATACCTGTTGCTAATTTTATTGAGGGAATGTTGGTATATGATATGACCAATAAATGTATGAAGATGTACACGCTTAAGGAAGGAGATACCTCTATGGCTTGGCACTGTATTTCTACACAAGCTTGTCCGGACTAAGGAATATATTAACCCAACGCAATTAGTAATAGGCTTTCAGTAGGAAACTTATATTTACTGTCTTCTCATTACTGACTTCTATATAGATAATATAAAATGGAAAATTTAAAAGAGATCCATATTGGAGATTTGTTGTATAAAAGAGTAAAAGAAGAAAACATAGAGATAAATCGGATATGTAAATTTCTTAAGGCAACAGAAAAAGAGATTCTAGAAATGTATACAGCGAAAACATTAGACACAGATATTCTTTTAAGATGGTGTAAGTTGCTTGAATATGATTTTTTTAGGCTCTATTCCAGCCATTTGATTTTGTATGCTCCGGTGGCGAGGGTAAATAATAAAAATGATAAAAAGCAGATGCCTCAGTTTAGAAAAAGCTTATATACAAAGGAGATTATTAATTATATAGTAGAACTTATAGATACTGAGAAGAAAACCACTTTAGAAATCATAAATGAATATAGAATTCCTAAAACTACTTTAAGCAAATGGATCATAAAATACAAAAAGTAGTCTGCCAACCCGACTATAAAAGAATTTATAGTGATTTTATAGCAGTAAAATGCCCGGAAAAGAAGGAAATTGTAGCATGTTTTTTATCTAAAGATATCCTTTCGTTATCTGATATTCTAAAAATTAACAATTTGTTATTTGATAAGAATTCTGCTGAAAATCAAAAGCATAAGTCCTATGATGAAAAAGCAATTTTGGAGATGCTGGAATATCAACAAAAACACAGATTAAATAATACCCAATTAGCAAATCATTTTAAATTAAGCAGAAATTCCGTAGCAAAATGGAAGCGTATGTTTTTAAAATAAAATAATTTGCATTTTACAGTAAAAAGTAGTTCTGTTATTACTTTTTTCTAAGTTTTTAGAGAGTATATTCAAATTTTGAATATACTCTTTTTGGTTGAATACCTTGATGAGATAATGCTCTGGATATACTTACAAACAATTGTTCAGGGATTGGTTTTGATTATAAAAATTTAAGGAACTAAAGAGGTCGGTGTAATCCCGAATTGCTTTTTGAAAGCAAATGAAAAATGGGAGAGGTTTTCAAATCCTACTTCATAGCAAACATCCAATGGTCTTTTTTTCTTTTCAGTAATCTGATAATAGGCAAGTTCCAAGCGTTTATGAGTCAACCACCTTTGTGGAGTCATGGTGAAAGCCTTTTTGAAATCCCGCTTAAAGGTGGTAAGGCTTCTGCCCGTGAGGTAACCAAATTTTTCCAGCGGGAGATTGAACATAAAATTCTTTTCCATATAGTCGACAAGATTGATTTTTCCGGGTTCTTCAAAATTAGCAAGCACATGATCGATTTCCTGGTTCAGGGTTCTCAGAATACTGATAGCTTCGGTAATTTTAATGGAAGCAATATCCACAGGGATATCCTTCATGTCAAAATAGGGAATAAGCGATGCCAGACAACTTTCCAGCAGAGGGTGATTATTGAAACAAAAAATTTTAGGTGAATTTTTGGGTTGAGGATTTATATCCTTGTCTGCATAAAAATTCCTTAATGTTTCCAACGATAAATGCATGACCACAGTTTTGTGGGGTTCACCGTCTTTAGGATAATTAATAATAGTAGCCAGCTGATTTCTGGGAATCAGAAAAATATCCCCCTTTCCAAATATATAGGTAGCATCTGCCTGTACAATCTTGGTTTCTCCTGAAAGAAACCAGACCAGCATATGCTCATCAAACATAATGTCCGACTTGAAAAACTTGTCTTCGTAGCTTGAAAGCTTTATATCGTCGGTAATGTATCGGGCTTGGTATTCCATGATTTTTGCTTTTTTAAGAAGGAAATCAATAACGTAAAGATAAGAAATAGCATCATTTACTTTGTTTAAAAGTTCATAGGTAATGGAAGAGAAGCAAAATAGCTATCTTGCCTCTCTTTTATGATTGTCATTAGTTCTAAATAGATTGTCCGCCATCCACCAGAAAATTGGCTCCGGTTAGAAAACCTGCATTTTCATTTGTTAAATAATGGATCATATCAGCCACTTCTTCTGCTTTTCCCATTCTTCCCATCGGAATGCTTTGTATCAGATGATTTTCCAATTCTTCATTTAAACCGATTTTATCCATGATTTCTGTCGCTATGGGACCTGGACTTACAGCGTTAATGCGTATTTTTCTCGAAGCCAGTTCAAGTGCCGCTATTTTTACGACTGCATTGATGGCAGCTTTACTGGCGGCATATATAGAAGCACTTTGTGGCGAAATGGTTGCAGAAGTAGAAGAAAGCATAATGACAGAAGCACCATCATTAAGTAACGGAATAAAGCGACTCAATGTAAAAAAGGCTCCTTTAAAATTCACATTCATGATTTCATCAAATAAACTTTCCGTTGTCTGCTCAATGGTGGAAAATTTTGTAATACCGGCGTTGATAAGCAAGATATCAACCTTTCCAAATTGTTGTTTTACCTGACTGACCAGATTTTCTATATCATTTAATTTCGACTGGTCAGCCATCATTGCTGTTGCATTCAATTCATCAGTAGCTTTCTCAATAGCTTCTTTCCGTCTTCCGGTGATGATAATGTGGGCACCGTTTTCTTTTAGTTTCTTGGCTGTGGCATAGCCAATACCGCTGTTGCCACCGGTAATAACGGCTATTTTACCTTTTAAATTTTTCATTTTTTTGCTTTTTAGGACTGAGTTAGATAAAACATTCGGAGAATAATCAGTATTTACGGATTGAAGCGGATATCCGTCATCTCTTCGGTCAGCTTCCATAGTTTCTTGGCATTGTTTTCATCCAGTGAATAGGGATTTACTCCTTTCTGGTTGGTACTATCTAATGAAAGTACTGCGATATCCCCATCCTCACAGTAGACTCCACCAATTTGTTCAAGTAAAGAACTGGTAGCGCACCAAACTGTTGTAGCAGCTCCTTGTGGGACGGTTTTTAAGGATGCCGCTATTTCAGGTAACATATTGCCATCAGCATCCACGAAACCCATTTTTTGAAATAGTTCCAGTGGAGCTTCCCTGCCTAATTCTGTTCCGCCAATAGAACCGGGATGTACCGCATAGCTTCTGATATGGGAAGATTGTCCTCGCACATCCAGTTCCATCGAAAAAAGATTGACAGCTGTCTTGGATTGTCCATAACCCTGTAAAGTTTCATATTCTCTATGCAGGAAATTAGGATCATCAAAATTAAAAGACGCAAAATGATGACCGTGGGAAGAAACATTAATAACCCGTGCTCCATTGGCTTTTTTTAATGCAGTCCATAATCTGGCTGTGAGTTGAAACAGGGCCAAATAGTTGGTCGCCAGCTGGGATTCTATACCCCGTTCATCTCTGCGGAGGGGTACCCACATAATGCCTGCATTGTTGATCAATAAATGTAAAGGTCTTTCTGATGCTATAAAATTTTCTGCAAAAGCATCAATAGAGGCGGGAGACATTAAATCCATTTCAGCAATTTCAACATTGGCAATTCCTCCCAGATTTTTCTTTGCCTTTTCAATATCACGTGCGGGTACGATTACTGTAGCTCCTGCTGCGGCGAGAACTTTTGTGGTTTCCAGTCCAATTCCAGTATTGCCACCTGTGACAATAGCTACTTTTCCGGTAAGATCAATGTTTTGAATGACATCATGAGTTGTTGATTTTGCATTAAAGCCTGAACCGATTGGTTGTTGTTGAGCTCCCTGATAATTATTCTTTTCCATTTTGAATACGTTTAATTGTTATTACTGAGACAAAATTAGGGAAGCTTAACCTGCTCTGCTTTGTTCAAAAGGTCTAATTAACTTTGTTCAAAAGGGCAGGTGATTTTATAATAATTATTGCAAATGTCTAAAAATCGAACAGTTTAAAACTAAACATGCATATTTAGATTTAAATCATAAGATGAACAAAACAGTTTCTGAATACCAGCAGTTCATTTTTCTTTGTTTTGGTTAGATAATCCTCATTCCGGCAACGTAAGTATATCTGTTTAGAAGCAACTTTGCATTCATAGTAATACAAGTAAAAAATGGAAAATAGACAGAAAGAAAAAGTTTGTTTCATTATAGGATCTTCAAGAGGATTTGGAAAAATATGGACAGAAGTCGCCTTGAAACGATGAGACAAAGTGTTTGCTACAGCACATAATATCAATAGTATTGCAGTCTTAAAAGAAAGGTACTGCGATCAGGTTTTGGTTCTTGAAGCGGATGTAACCAACGCCTTACAAGTGCAAAACGCTATGAATAAGGGCAATGAATATTTTGGAAGATTGGATGTCGTGTTTAATAATGCCGGATATTCTTTGGTAGGAACAATCCAGGGCAGCACCGATGAGGTAAAAACCATGTACGAAACCAAGGCTTATAATACTGAATTTAGCAGTACCGAATCGCTAAAAATAGCTTATTTCGCTATAGTTTCTTTTGTTACCGCACGATTTAATGTTGTATGCTAGGTAATAAAAAAACTCACATTTTGCGAGTTTTTTTATATACGTGGGGCTAATCTTTCATTAAGATACAAAAAAACAATAGTTATGAAAGGAACATTAACAGCTGCATACATTAAGCGCCCAAAGAAGCATACTGGGTGTGATATTCTTTATTTTCATAATACCAATTAATTCTTTTAAAACACATGCTTTAGCTAAATTCATTTGAAATAATCATGTATATATGTTTATTGTAAAATTTACTGTAATCAAATACAAATAATTTCGTATTTTGGTTTGCTTGTTAAAATAATAATTTAAAGTACTTAAAATTATTTAAAATATTAGCTTTAATGCTTTGATTGTCATTTTTTAATAATCAAAAATGAAAAGTCTCTAATTGTTGATATAGTATATGAAAAAGTATCCAATTCCTGTGAATGAAGAAGAGAGAATTAAGAAACTGGAGTATTTTGATCTTTTAAATCTTGAAAAAGATCCCCAGTTAGACATCTTTGCAGAAACAGCATGCTTGGTGACAGACTGTCCTGCATCGCTTATTGCTATGATGGAAAGCGAAACCCAGACCATCCAAAGCTGTGTGGGACTTGCCCTTGATTTTGTAGACAGAAAAAGCACAGTATGCCAATATTCTATTGCAAGTGGGGATATTCTAATTATCAATGATACGCTATTAGATGAAAGATCATCTGATAATCCACTTATTCTGGCTGGTGGGATCCGGTTTTATGCAGGAATACCTCTTATTGATGATGAAGGATTCGTATTAGGAACCATCTGTGTTATCGATTATAAACCTAAAACAATCACAGACGAGCAGATTTCAACCCTAAAAAAAATAGGAGAGGCAATCACAAAAGTCCTGATGGGAAAAAGGAAAAATATTGAGGCTGAGTATTTTCAACAAACTTTTACCATCTCCAATAACCTGATCTGTGTTCTGGATAAAAATTTTTTACTGAAAGAAATTAATCCGGCTTTTGAAAATGCCTTTCAAATGGAAAAGGGTAAGATTCTTAACCAGAATTTTATGGATCTGATAGGAAATCATAATTCTCAACTCCAATTACTGTCCAAAAACCTTTCCAATACGGATGAAGAAGTAACATTTACTACATCAACAAACATAGATAATACCCAAACTATCATTATTGAATGGTATTTAAAACTCAATCAAAATCATTCAGAGATCTTTTGTTTCGGAATTAATATCACCCATCGCATTGAAGAAAAACTTAAACTGGAAAGTTCTGAACGTCGCTTCAGAAGCTTTTTCGAAAATGCCATAGGTTTGATGAGTATGCATGATATGAGAGGAAATATCATTGCAGTCAACGAAAAAGGTAGGGAAACCTTGCAATATTCTGCTGAAGAGGTAGAAAGATTGAACCTAAAGGACCTTGTTCCTCAAAAAAATTGGACTCTCCTTGAGCAATATCTCGAAAGAATCAACAAAAATCAGGAAGATTTCGGAACCATGATCCTGAAAACAAAAGGAGGTGAAGAAATGATCTGGATGTATCACAATCTTGTGGAGATCAATAAAGAAGGGAACCCTTATGTTGTGAGTACTGCACTGAATGTTACTGAAAGAATAACTTTGGAAAAAGATCTTGTTCATACAAAAAAGATGCTGGAGCAAACAAGTGCTGTTGCCCAGGTGGGAGGATGGGAGGTCAACCTGAAAAACAACACCGTTTTTTGGTCACAGTCTACCAGGGAAATTCATAAAATAGATAGAAATTTCCAGCCTGATTTTGAAAATGCACTGGGTTTTTACAGTGAAAAAAGCCGTGAAAAGCTGGAAGGTTTATTTGAAAAGGCTGTAAAAGAAGGTGTTCCTTACGATGAAGAATTACAGCTTATACAAAATGACGGCGTGATGATTTGGGTAAGGGTAAAAGGCATACCGGAATTTGAAGACGGCGTATGCACAAGGGTTTACGGAATTATTCAGAATATTGATACCTTCAAAAAAATCTATCTGGAACTGGCCAAAAAAGAGGCTATGCTGCAGTCTTTTGTAAAATATGTACCTTCTACGGTAGCCATGTTTGATAAAGATCTTAATTATCTTTCTGTAAGCAGAAGCTGGAAAGATGAGTTTCAGATGAACGACATCAGGCTTATTGGTGAAAATATATTTAAGATTTCACCTAATGTACCGGATGAAAGAATAAAAATATATCAGGATGCACTGGCAGGAAAGGCCTACAAAAATGAAGACATGGCCATCGAAGTTCCGGGTAAAGGAATTATTCAGCATTACAGCGTAGAGGTTACACCATGGTATCTTTCCAGTAATATCATAGGCGGGATTATTGTTTCTGCACAGAATATTACAGCCTCTGTGAAAATCAATAAAGAACTGAAAAATGCCAAGAAAATGGCAGATATTGCGAGCAAGGCAAAATCTGAATTCTTAGCCAATATGAGCCATGAAATTCGGACTCCTCTAAATGGTGTTATCGGTTTCTCTGATCTTCTTTTGAAAACTCCATTGAATGATATACAGACTCAATACCTCAATTATATCAATGAATCAGGAGAGAATTTATTGAATATCATCAACGATATCCTTGATTTTTCTAAGGTAGAATCTGGAAAAATGGATCTTCTCATTGAGAAATCTAATATTTATGACATGGTAAGTCAGGTGATCAATGTCATCCTTTACCAGTCGCAGAAAAAAAATATAGAATTACTGTTGAATATAGAACAGGGGCTTCCTGAAACCATTTGGCTGGATGAATCAAGGTTGAAACAGATTTTAATAAACCTCCTTGGAAATGCAGTGAAATTTACAGAACAGGGAGAAATAGAACTTAAAGTAGAACAACTGAATCTGGACGGTAAGAATATCAAATTAAGATTTTCCGTAAGAGATACGGGAATTGGTATTCCAAAGGAAAAACAACAGCATATTTTCAATGCCTTTACCCAGGAAAACAGTTCTATTAGCAAACGATATGGAGGAACAGGTCTCGGATTGACCATTTCCAATAATATCCTGAAATATATGGGAAGCAGCCTGTCATTGACGAGCGAACTACAGAAAGGATCTGTTTTCTATTTTGACATAGAGGTTCCTTATGAAACTTCTGAGAACCATAAGGATGAAGACCTGAAAATAAATAACGTCCTTATTGTAGATGATAATGAAGCGAACAGGATTATTATTCAGCACATGCTTGCCTATAAAAATATAGACTCAAAGCTTGCCGCCAATGGAATGGAAGCGCTACAGATACTGCTTGCAGGAGAACGTTTTGATGTCATTCTGATGGATTATCATATGCCTGTTATTTCCGGGCTGGAAACGATAGAAAAAATCAAAGAGCTGTTCAACAAACAAAATGAATCTTCTCCTCTGATTATTCTTCACACGTCTTCTGAGGAACACGATGTTATTAATTCTTTCCGCCAGGAAAACGATTCATATTTCCTGCTGAAGCCTATCAAGTCTGAAGAACTCTATAAAACATTAAGAAGAACGGTAAAAAATACTGACAAGGAGATAACCGCTATCACACAACCGGAAAAGGAAACTTCCATGCTGATGCAGGCACCGAAGGTTTTACTCGTAGATGATAATCCGGTCAATATGGTTCTTAATCATAAAATGCTGCGTTCACTGGTTCCGGATGCACAGCTTACAGAAGCTACGGATGGACTTCAGGCGGTTTTGCAGTGTAAAGAAAAAACATTCAATATCATTTTAATGGATGTTCAGATGCCGGTAATGGATGGTCTTGAAGCTACCAAACAAATCCGCTTACTCCCGGAATATTCCAATGTTCCGATTATTGGGGTAACGGCAGGTAATGTTCTGGGCGAGAAAGAAAAGTGTCTGGATTCCGGGATGAATGACTTCCTGCCTAAACCTTTAAGACAGGCAGATCTGCTGGAGATGCTTAAAAAGTATATCATTAACGAAAACAATAACGCAGCTGAAGATTCTGCCCATAAGGAAAATTATCTTGATATAAATCTACTGAATGAACAAATAGGTGATGACGATGAGGATTTCAGAAAAATATTTTTGAACCTTGTAATAGATCAACTTACTCAGGCGGAAGAAAATATCAGAAAAAGCACAGCAGAAAAAGAAAGTGCTGATCTGAAATTGATTCTTCACAAGCTCAAAGGAACGGCAGGAACAGCAGGATTGGTGAAGCTTTCGGAATGTACTGCCAACTGGGAAAATAAAGCAGATCCTGACATGGATTTTGTTTCCATGGAAGAAGAAATTATCCACGAGATAACAACAGGATTACAATTAATTAAAAATCTAATACAATAAAAAACTAAAATTATGCTGATTCTAATCGCCGAAGACGACGAACTGATTCTAAAAACGATTGAACATAAATTATTAAAAGAAGGACACGAGGTGATCCTGACCCGAAACGGGAAAGACGCTATCGAAACCCTTAAAACCAAAGAGGTAGACCTGGCCATCACAGATATTATGATGCCGTTTGCCTCAGGAATTGAAATACTTTCAGCCATTCAAAGCATGGGTAAGCAGATACCGGTAATCATGCTTTCCAGTATGGGGCAGGAAGAAGTAGTACTGAATGCTTTTGACCTCGGAGCAGCCGATTTTATTGTGAAGCCATTCAGCCCCAATGAATTGATATTAAGAATAAAAAGATTTTCTTCAAAATAAACTAAAGCCATGTTTCTCACCACTTCTGTACATTTTCTTTTTCTAGTTTTCCTGGGAATGCTATCCTTAGTACTGTTACTGATTATCGGTGTACTTATTTATGGCTTTTATCAGTACAGAGAATCTGTTCAGATCTTCAGATGGTCTGAAGTGATCAATAAAAAAATCTCGGAAGTGATTGTGTACGATGAGGAAGAAATGTCTGCGGATACTAGCTTTTCAGCGGCTTCCGGCAATCCTTTATTCAGAAACCTATTCCTTCAGAAACTGGCAGAATCTGAGAAAAAATTTTCCGGGGCAGCACAAAATAAACTTAAAGACCTATTTCAGGAGTATGGTCTTCAGGAAGAAGCATTGAAAAAACTCAATCAAAAGAAAGAACACATCATTGCAGGAGGAATACAGGAGCTTACAGCGATGCAAGTGGAAGAAGCATTGCCAAAAATTTCTACATTTTTAGCCCATCCTTCAGCTCAGGTGTATCAGGAGGCACAGTATGCGATGGTAAATTTTAAAGGATTCGAAGGTCTTCATTTCCTGAACAGTATTTCCTCCAGAATATCAGAATGGCAGCAGCTTCGTCTGCTTATTTCGATCACCCGCATTCCTGAGAACTCAGAGGACAGTATTAAAAGTTGGATGGAAAGTTCTAATGATTCCGTAGTCATTTTTACCCTTAAACTTTTAAGAAAATTCCAGATATTATCTCTGTATCCTGTAGTAACTGATTTATTGGATCATCCTGCTGTTGACGTAAGAGTACAAGCAGTACAAACTTTATTATCATTGGAAAATTCTTCCACCATTGAACATCTTATGGGAATATATTCAGATCAACCGGTTGAAGTGCAGAAAGAGATGCTGAAAGTCATGAAAAAGTCAAAAGACCAATGCAGTACAGATTTTCTGAAAAATCAATTATTGAACAATGGTGATTCAGGGATAAAAGTTCATGCTGCAGAAGCTTTGTGTGCTTTGAACCAACAAAAATACCTGACAGAAGTATCTCAAAAAGAAACCTCTTCTGAAGAACTCATTCAAATTATTAAATACGCATTACAGGAAAAAGTATGTTAGAATTCTCACACATCATCTATGAAGTTGTTATCTGGCTGTTTTTGGTTTACGGAACAGCAGTAACTCTTATCTATGGCTGGATAGGAATTTATGCGCTTGGTGCTGTATTGCGTTATAAAAAAGAAAATACATTTACAGATTACAGCATCATTGCGGCAAATCCCAATGCGCCGGTATTCAGCGTTATTGCTCCGGCATATAATGAAGGAATGACCATTGTGGAAAATGTACGCTCCCTCTTATCCCTTTACTATCATAACCTGGAAATTATCATTGTGAATGACGGAAGTAAGGATGATTCTATTCAGAAGCTGATCGAAGCATACGAACTTGAGTCTGTAGCTTATTTTATTCAGGGAAAAATAGAAACCAATGCGGTAAGAGGAGTTTATAAAAGTAAAAATCCGGCGTTTAAAAAACTGATTGTTGTTGATAAAGAAAATGGAGGAAAGGCAGATGCTTTAAATGTCGGTGTCAATATTTCTTCCGGTGAATATCTGGTCTGCATTGATGTTGACTGTATTCTTGAGCAGGATTCGATTTTAAAACTAGCAAAACCAATGCTGGAACAAACCGACAAAAAGTTCATTGCATGCGGTGGAGTCATTCGTCTGGCTAACAATTGTGTCATCGAAAATGGAAAAATTGTAAGTGTCAATATGCCGAAAACTCTTTTGGGAAGAACACAGGCATTGGAGTATATAAGAGCTTTTGTATTGGGGCGTATGGCATGGTCCAGAGCTTCAGGATTGATTCTCATCTCCGGTGCTTTCGGAGTATTTGACAGAAAAATTGTACTGGCATGCGGCGGTTATGATAAAAACACAGTGGGAGAGGACATGGAGCTGGTGGTAAGAATGAGAAAGTATATGGAGGAAAAAAATGAACCTTATGAAGTACTCACCATTCCGGATCCTCTATGCTGGACTGAAGTTCCCGAATCCAAAGATATTCTCAGAAAACAAAGAAACAGATGGATGCGCGGTACCATGGAAACCCTATGGAAACACCGCAAAATGATGTTCAATCCGAAGTATAAAAAACTGGGAATGATCAGTCTTCCCTATTGGTTCTTTTTCGAATTTCTGGGTCCGCTTATCGAATTTTCAGGATATATTATCTTTATCATCTTTTTAGTTCTGGGAATTATCAACTGGCCGTTCTTTATGGTACTGTTTGCCCTCGTTATTTCAATGGGATTCCTCTATTCTATTTACGCAATACTGGTGGATCTGGTAAGTCATCAGGTGTATACCAAAAGAAAAGACTTTCTTAAATTAATTTTTACAGCTTTTTCCGAGCCTTTTTATTTTCATCCAATTGTGGTAAAAGCAGGGGTTAATGGGTTTATAGATTATTTCAAAAAATCCCACGGCTGGGGCGAAATGACAAGACAGGGTTTTAATCAAAGCACACAACATTTGCCTCTGAAAGAAAGAATATACGCTATACTTCAGGCAGGGCTCAAAAAGTGGGGAATGTTGGCGTTGGTGTTCTTTGCCTTATTTTTAATAGGAGTCATCGCAGAATCATTACGGTATCAATATACCTTTCCTAAATTTGAAACATCAGCCATTATTGGTCATCTTTTCTTTGAAAATATTGTATTTGCACTTCAACTGACATTCTGGGTTGGAATTTTATATCTGATCATTAATTTTATCAAAGAAGGCTGGGCAAGAATCCTGGGAATGCTAACCCTGGTGATTGTAGCAGTTACTCAATATATTTTATTCCTTTATTTTTCTGAAAGCCGTAACGTACTTGGGGCGGACATTTTATACTACAGTAAAGAGGAGATGAAGCAGATTTTGCAGGCAAGTGGAATGCTTAATTTTAAAAACTTTGCTTTACTGGGGATTTTAATAACAGGTTCACTTGTTCCGTTATGGATTGCAGGTAAAACAGCTTTAAAATCAATCTATCCGGCAATAGTACTATTCATTTTTGGTTTGGCAGCATTCTTTATTCCTTCCAATATAATAGGAGGGAAAGCTCTGAGTTCTGAGAGTGAATTTAAGCAAAATGCTTCAAAAAGTAAATGGGCTTATTTCTTTAAATCCAATGAAGACAATTTCATAAGTGATCACCCGGAACTGAATGACCTGCTGAGTGGGAACGATGATTTTACTGCCAATGCAGAAATGATCGATAAAAACTTTCCGTTCTGGAGAAAAGAA
Source organism: Chryseobacterium artocarpi (assembly GCF_001684975.1). Lineage (GTDB taxonomy): Bacteria > Bacteroidota > Bacteroidia > Flavobacteriales > Weeksellaceae > Chryseobacterium > Chryseobacterium artocarpi. The sequence continues at coordinate 216,582 of NZ_MAYH01000023.1, forward strand.
AATACCTCGGATTTCCTGGGATCTTATATGAATACATCAGAAAAGGTTCCTAATCTTGTTTTTCTTGTGATGGAAGGTTTCGGACATGCCTACACATCTCCGAAAGGATATATCGGTAATTTTACCCCTTATCTTGATTCTTTATCCAATAAAGGGTTGTATTGGGAAAACAGTTTAAGCTCAGCAGGAAGAACATTTGGAGCATTGCCATCATTAACAGGATCACTTCCTTTCGGAAAGAACGGCTTCCTTGAAATAGAAAAAACACCGGAGAATTTCAACCTTTATAATATTCTGAAGGCGAATGGTTTTGAAACAGGATTTTATTACGGAGGTCATGTATCATTTGACCGCTATCGTGAGTTTCTGAAATATAGTGGGGTAGATCATATTGTAGATGAAGCTTCCTTCAGTAGTCCTTACCGTAAGCTTCCAGCCAACAACGGAGAAAGCTGGGGATATGAAGATCAGGCTGTTTTCAGTAAAATGCTGCAGCAGCAAAAACCACAGAATCAGCCGTATTTCAATATGATACTTACGCTTTCAACACACAATCCTTTTTTAATAAACAATAAGGATTATTATGAAAAGCTGTACAACCAAAGACTTAACTCCGGGATTTTAACTCCGGAACAGAAAAAATGGGCAATTGCTCAAAAAGATCAACTCATCTCGGTATTGAATGCTGATGATGCTATAAAAGGATTTTTTGAAAATTACAGCAAACGTCCGGATTTCAAAAATACCATTTTCGTTATTACAGGAGATCACAGTATGCCTGAAATTACCTTAGAATCTAAAATTGACAGGTTCCATGTGCCCTTATTAATTTATTCACCCTTATTAAAAGAATCAAAACGTTTTCACAAAACAGTAAGTCATTTTGATATTGCGCCTTCTATTTTAGCGTACTACAGAAATAATTATAAAATTACTACCCCTTCTACGGTAACATGGGTTGGGAGAGGTTTCTTAGCAGATTCTGAAATCAGTAATGCGGGAATCCCTATGATGCAAAGTAAAAACCAGCTTATTGATTTTGTCTCTGAGAAGTATTATATTCATGACGGACAGCTTTTCACGCTTAAAGACATGCAGGAAGATGCTTCTAATGATGCTTCAGCCATGAGTAAAATCAACGGCAGGTTCAATCAGTATAAAAGCATGAATGCTCAGTTTTATTCCACGAAAAAACTAATGCCGGATTCAGTAATGATCAATTTTAAGAAAAAAACAAAGTCAAAGTTTTAAAACTTTCGGGTATAGCCTAAAGTAACATCAAACTGATTTCCTTTCTCACCCGGACGGAATTCCTGATTGTAATACATTGTTCCCACGGAAAAAAGATTGACGGAACGATAAGAAAAATTATACTCAGCACCTACTTTAAAGGTTTTAAGCTTGAAAGTTTCATTTCCCAGAAGGTTATTTCGGAATTCTTCCGGGCTTATCCCGGTTCCGATCTGAAAAGCAAAATAGTCCTGAGCTCCTTTAGTATAATAACGAACCGTTCCTGTATAAGAATGGGAAATGTTTTTGCTGTCAGGCGTTATATAAGTACGAAGATTGAACCAGAAATTTTTATAATACTTTCCTACAGCAGCAGTATACATCCAGATATTATTGCTGAAGTGAAGCTGACGGTAGCCTAATTCTGCCTCAAAACTGTGAGGAAGATTGGCATTCAGGGAAACTCCGGTGCGGTATTTCGGAAACAGACCTACATCATCAGAATACCCTCCACCTACATATAGATAGAACATTTTGGAAAGTCTTGGATACGCTTCCAGCTCAATCTGTGTACCGCTTTGTGCAAACTTGTTCGCATAGTTACCACGAAGAATTACAGAACCAATAGGAGTAATCCTTTTGTAGCTTACCCCTACGATATGCCAGTCATTATCAAACTGTTTGTCAAAATGGGAATAATTGTAAATAATTCCAACAGCATTTTTAGAAGACAAATCCTTGATCCTTACTGCAAGAGCCCTTGCTTCTGTGTTTTTGGGATGAATAGATAAAAGAGTTGTTACTGCTTTGTCAGCTTCCTCATAGCTATCCATTCCAAAATATACTTTTGCCTTTAGCAGTAGCAAAGCCTCCGATTTAGAATGATAGGAAAGCCCTTTATCTATAATTTCGATAGCCTTTTTATTCTGATCATTCCAGTATTCCAATGAAGCATACGCCAGAAAATAATCTTCATCCTGAACATCTCTTTTTGCGAGTTCTTCAAACACGGTTCTTGCTGCAGGCAGATCCTTATTCCAGGTATATAGCCTTCCGAGAAAAACTGATATATCGGTATAATTGGGAGCTTTTTCCAATGCCTCTTTTGCCAGTGCAATAGATGTAATATAATCTTTCTGCTCGAAAGCCGTGGTACGGGCTTTAACAAACAATTCATCAGCAGTAAGATTCTGCTGGCTATACATAGTAAGTGGAAAAAGTAATACTAATAAAAAGGTAGGATATCTTTTCATCGAGGTTTATTATTAATGAACTGCATCTAGCATCACAAATATATTGAACTTTTACCTCACTACCCAGAGATTATTCATTAAAAAATATCTTTTTAAGATTATTATTATATAAAAAATAGATAAGAGGTATTTATAATGAAATTTTTTGATAAAAAGTTAGAAATCTATGTTAAAGTAGTTCTTGATCCGCGAATATATTCGCTTTGTAAGCCTAAATACCATTACTAAATCACTGCCTTGATTTTACAATACCTTATAAACCTTTATTTAATAATTTTTTTTAGAGTAAGCCCTGGTTTTATATTATATATAAAACCAGGCATTTTTAATATGGCTCTAGAATAAAATAAATTTAAGGTTATTAATATACTTCTTTTAATATATTAACGATTCTTATGACCTGTCTGTAGAAAGACGGATTTTTTATTTTTCTTATTGTAAATGAACGGATTAAAAATTTAATTAATTCTTGGATATAAAATAAAGTAAATCAAAAGTATATTTATAAACTTTAATAAGTATATTTGTATACTAATTTGATTGATGTGAATTTTGATCTTCTAAAATCAATGGTTGACCTCGTTCAGCAATTTATAGAGCAGAATGAAGGAAAATGTATATATAGCAACGATCTGCAGGGGTTTACAGAATGGCTAAATGTTTCACATAAGAATGATTCTATAGAAGAACCTGATTGGTTCGGAAAAGAATTAGGAAGAAGCTCTGATAGTATCATCAATACTTTATTGATAAGAATGGGGAGGTATGCAAAAATCTACTCCCGGTCAATTGGTAATTCCGTTTTTTCAAGCCAAGATGATTTTATTTATCTGATAAGCCTGAAAACCATGGGAGCTATGACAAAAATGGAGCTCATAAGACATAATGTAACTGAGAAGTCTTCAGGTATGTTGATTATTAACCGTTTAATCCGTAATGGCTGGGCTGAGCAGACTATTTGTTTAAAAGATAAAAGAAAGAAATATATTCAGATAACTGAGAACGGGCTAATTGTACTGGAGCAGCACAGAGAGGAGATCCGTAAAGCTTCAAGAGTGGTAGTGGGAAATCTGAACCCCTCTGAACAAATGCTGCTCATCGCTATACTCTCTAAACTGGATGAATTTCATGATTCTTTTTATCGGTTGCATATGAATTCTAATGATTTGTTGGATGTTGTGTTTAAAAAATTGAATTAATGACACAGATAAAACTATCTGATAAACTATTAAATAAATAACAATGAATACTGGAAACGTAAGAAAGAAAATTGCTGTCATCGGTTCTGGATTTTCCGGGCTTTCTGCTGCTGCATATGCTGCAAAATCTGGAAATGAAGTACATGTATTTGAGAAGCATCAGCAGCCAGGAGGGCGGGCACGACAATTTAAGACAAAAGAAGGATATGTGTTCGATATGGGACCCAGCTGGTACTGGATGCCTGATATTATCGAAAGCTTTTTCAGTGATTTTGGCTATAAAGTGTCTGATTTCTTTAATCTTGTTTCTTTAGACCCTCAGTTTGAAATGGTTTTTTCAGAAGAAAAAATTTCAATTCCTGAAAAAAATGAAGGTATCCGTAAACTATTTGAAAAAATTGAACCCGGAGCAGCTAAAAAATATGACCAATTTATGCGTTCTGCTCAATTCAAGTATGAGGTGGGCATGAAAGACTTTGTAACAAAACCTTGTTATAACTGGCTGGAATTTGCTTCTTTAAAAATAGCTGGAAGTGCACTGAAACTTGATCTTTTAAGTAATTTCAGAAAATACGTTTCAGGTTATTTTACTGATCCCAAACTAAAATCTCTGATGGAATTTCCGGTTATATTTCTTGGTGCTTCCCCGCAACGTATTCCGGCTCTTTACAGTTTGATGAATTACGGAGGTTATGTTTTGGGAACAAAATATCCTATGGGAGGTTTTTATCAGCTTGTTCTTGCAATGAAGGAAGTGGCACAAAGACAAGGGGTAACCTTTCATTTTAATCACGAAGTACAGGGAATCAATACAAAAAATGGAACGATATCTTCCATAACAGTAAATGATGAAACGTATGAATTTGATGCAGTAATCGCCTCATCAGATTATTATCATACGGAAACATTACTCCCAAAATCTCTTAGAAACTACAACAAAGTATATTGGAAAACCAGAACCTTTGCTCCCTCTTGTCTTATTTATTATCTGGGGATCAGGGGAAAAATTGCTCATTTAAAACATCATACCCTGTTCTTTGAAAATAATCTGGACAATCATATAGATTGTATTTATAAAAATAAGAAATGGCCTGCCAAACCTCTTTTTTATACCTGTAGCCCTTCTAAAACAGATCCGGAGGTAGCTCCAGAAGGTTGTGAGAATCTGTTTTTGTTATTACCTCTTGCAACTGGAATACATGATGAGGAATCCATCAGAGAAAAATATTTGATGGAAATGCTTGAAAGAATTGAAAAGCATACCGGTGAAACTGATCTTATTTCCAGAATTGAATATAAAAGAAGCTATTGTGTAAGCGATTTTATTTCCGATTATAATGCTTATGAGGGTAATGCCTACGGATTATCCAATACTTTATCACAGACAGCAGTTTTAAAGCCTAAGATCAAAAACAGAAAGCTCAGGAATCTTTTTTATACTGGGCAGTTAACGGTTCCGGGACCTGGTGTTCCCCCGTCAATAATTTCCGGAAAAATTGTAGCGGGTGAAGTGAGTAAACTAAAAATAAAATAATATGAAAAAACTGTTTGATGAATTGTCTTACGAAGTCAGTAAGTACACTACGCAAAAATACAGTACCAGTTTTTCATTAGGAATACTGGCGTTGAAGCCTTCCATCAGACCTGCAGTTTATGCTGTTTACGGGTATGTTCGTCTGGCGGATGAAATTGTAGATAGCTTTCATGGGTATGATAAAGAAAAGCTTCTGAAGAGATTAAAGACTGAAACTTATGAGGCATTAGAAGATGGCATATCACTCAATCCTATTTTGCATTCATTTCAGGAAATAGTTCGGCAGTATGAGATTGACAGACATCTGATTGATAAGTTTCTGCACAGCATGGAAATGGATCTTCATAAAATTGATTATAATTCCGAATTGTATAAAGAATATATCTATGGATCTGCGGAAGTGGTGGGACTGATGTGCCTGCAGATATTTACAGAAGGCAATAAACAGCAATATGAGAAGCTTAAACCGTTCGCGATGAAGTTGGGATCTGCTTTTCAAAAAGTTAATTTCTTACGGGATCTGAAGGATGATTATCAGATTTTAGGAAGGACCTACTTTCCATCTCTGAATATGTCAGTCTTTGATAATACAGTGAAAACCCGGATTGAAAAGGAGATTGATGAAGAATTCAAAGAAGCATTGCAGGGGATTAAAAAACTGCCGGGCTCATCCATTTTCGGAGTCTATCTTGCTTACAGGTATTACCTTTCCCTTTTTGAAAAAATAAAGAAAACAAGTTCACAAAATATGCTTCAGCAAAGAATAAGAATTGCCAATTCGCAAAAGCTGCTGGTTGCATTCAAAAGCTATATCCGTTACAAATCTGCTTATTTCTAACAGTAAATTCCGGGTTAAAAATGATTTTGTGTAATGTTTAACGATCAATAAAAATAAATGATGTACAGATTATACAGAGAGCAACAATTGAATTGCAGTATTGAAACAGCATGGGATTTTTTTTCATCTCCTCATAATTTATCGGAAATAACTCCTGAGAGTATGGGGTTTATAGTACTTTCCGATGTAAAGAATAAGCCTATTTTTAAAGGAATGGAAATAGATTACACAGTCTCTCCTTTGCTTGGAATTCCGTTGAAATGGAAGACCATTATAAGCCAGGTAAAAGATTATGAAAGTTTTACGGACCTTCAGAAAGAAGGTCCATACAAGTATTGGAATCATTTTCATGAATTTATTCCTAATGAAAATGGAGTACTCATGAAAGATACGGTAGACTATGAACTTCCGCTAGGGATTTTAGGAAAAATAGCCCATCAGCTGTTTGTAAAAGAAAAGCTTAAAAGCATTTTTGATTTCAGATACAGGGTTTTAAATAATCTTTTTAATAATAAGCATAATTAAAATGAATGTTTTGATCGTTTTAGGTGTATTTATTTCCATGGAAGGGGCTACGTGGCTGATCCACCGGTATATTATGCACGGCTTTCTGTGGATTCTGCACCGGGACCATCATGATCATAGCCACAACGGGAAACTTGAAAGAAATGATTGGTTCTTTTTCATTTTTGCAACTCCGGCTATTGCTTTATTATATCTGGGAGTACAACAGAATTTTAGTTATTGGTTTTTTACCGGTCTTGGAATAAGCCTTTACGGAATGTCCTATTTTTTTGTACACGATATTTTTATCCATCAGAGGGTAAAGATTTTTACCCAAACAAAGAATCCGTATTTACTTGCCATCAGACGTGCTCATAAACAACATCACAAACATCTGGGCAAAGAAGATGGGGAATGTTTTGGTTTTTTGTGGGTTCCTGTTAAATATTTTAAAATGTATTTTAATAAAAAATGATGCCTTATACTTACATATTGATTAACTTTTTTACTGTAATCATCTGCTTTTTGGCTTCTTTCGACGGAAGAATACAGTTTAATAGACTTTTTGGGAAATTTCTGCTCTCATCCACTATTGTCGCAATTCCTTTTATTGCCTGGGATATTTGGTTCACGGCTAAAGGAGTCTGGTGGTTTGATCTAAAGTATACCTTAGGATTTAAAATAGCGGGGCTTCCCATAGAGGAGTGGCTGTTTTTTTACTGTATTCCTTTCGCCTGTGTTTTTACTTATTATTGCCTGGAAAAATATTTTACTCTTAGATGGACTGATGGTTTAAACAATCTCATTGTATTTACGTCTTTCATTGTTCTTGGAGTTGTAGGGCTTCTGTACAATGAAAGAATATATACTTTGTTGACGGTAATGGTAACGATAGTTACACTTGGCTACCTGCATTTTATCGCTCAAAAAGAATGGATAGGGAAAGCCAGTTTTGTGTATCTGGTTCTGATGCCCGGCTTTTTTGCAGTGAATGGAATCTTGACGGGCTCTTTAATTCCATCGCCGGTTGTTAATTATAATCCTGGTGACTTTTTAGGAATTAGAATGGGAACAATCCCTTTAGAAGATGCTGTTTATGGCTATAGCCAGTTTTTACTCAATATTTATTTCTTTAAAAAAATAACTGAAAATGAAAAATAGAATAATTCTTACAGTATTATTAAGCTTTTTATTGCTGAACAGTATAATATCCTGTTCCACTATGCCTGAAAAAGCACAGCCTGTCGGACAGTTTGATGTCAATCGGTATTTAGGAACATGGTATGAAATCGCAAGATTCGATTATCGCTTTGAGAAAGACCTTGATAATGCAATGGCTGAGTATAGCCTTAACGCAGATGGAAGTGTAAAGGTAGTCAATAGCGGATATAATTTTAAAAAGAATAAATGGGTTTCTGTCAATGGTACAGCTAAATTCAGAGGAGAGAAAGATATTGCAGCCTTGAAGGTGAGTTTTTTCGGACCTTTCTATGCCGGATATAATGTAGTTGCTCTGAATGATTACAAATATGCACTGGTTGCAGGTAAAAACTTAGATTATCTCTGGATTCTTTCCCGTGAAAAGACTATTCCGGAGAATATAAAACAGGCTTTTATCACCAAAGCCCAGGAAATCGGTTATGATACATCAAAATTAATATGGGTAAAACAGGACAAAAAAAGTCCGTTCGATCAATAATGATATAACTTTAAAAAAGAAAAAATGCTCAAAATACAAGCAGAATCAAAAATACCTACAGATTACGGCATCTTCACGGTATATGCATTTTCAGAAAGAGAAGAAGACTGGAGTCCTCATTTGGTTTGGATTGCAGAGAATACAGATTTTACCAAACCAGTAAATGTACGTTTCCATTCAGAGTGTATTACAGGGGAAGTTTTTCATTCCAAAAAATGTGAATGCGGGCAACAACTGGATGCTGCTATGAAATACATGTCTGAAAAAGGAGGGGTGATTGTTTACCTCCGTCAGGAAGGAAGAAATATTGGAATTATCAACAAACTTAGGGCTTACGGACTTCAGGAAAAAGGATTGGATACCGTTGAAGCCAATTTGAAGCTCGGACTCCTGGCAGATGGAAGAAACTTTGATATAGCTATTGAGATGCTCGATATTTTAAAGATAAAAGAGATAAATTTATTAACTAATAACCCCGACAAGATCAAATCTGTTGAGAACAGTAATATCATTCTCAACAGCAGAATTCCTCTGGAAATTGACTCTAATGAAATGAATCAAAATTATCTCATGAAGAAAAAAGATTATTTTGGTCACCTTTTGGAGAAGATATAAAGTCTTATACATTTGGTATGGATTTGAATATGAGGTGAATAGGTTGATGTACAATAAATAGCTAAATGGTAATTTGATATTTTAAGACAATTTAACATTTTAAATATTCTTTTAGGCATAAACATTGTTTATTTATATACCAATTATTAAAATATTATATTATGAACAATTCAGATTACAACAAAGCGGAAAATGCAGTTAATGAAACAGAAAATTCTTTAAAAAATGCAGCTGATAATGCAAAATGGAAAATCAGTGAATTAGCGGACAAAGCGAAAGATTATATTAATGAAAAAAGAGATAATGATCAGGAAGCTACTCAGGAAGACTGGTTAGATCGAGTGAAATCAAATGTTTCAGATGCATGGGAAGATATTAAAGACAAAGCGGACGATGCATGGGAAAAAACAAAAGATGCCGCTGAAGATGTAAAAGCAGAATGGAGAAAGAAAACCAATTAATGCATTAAGTTAGTTTAATAGTCAATGACCGTTGCCGTAAGGTTCCGGTCATTGTTTGTATTTTTAATGGTTTATTTATATTCTATTTTTCGTTAGTCAGTAGGTTTTCAATACAAGGTAGTAGATGAAAAAATCAAATTTTAGTATAAAATTTTGCGACCTTCCAGTTTTACAATTTCCTGATTAACCATTTTTTTAATCGTTCTGATCACTGTTTCAACCCGTAATCCGGTAAGGTCAGCAATTTGCTGGCGAGTAAGTTCTATAGGAAAACACTGTTGGCAGTCTCCATCATGATAACTTTTCAGATAATCCAATAAGCCTCTAAGACGCTGTATAGGATCTGCTGACGCCATATCACGTACCATTAGACTGTTATAATATAATCTTTGAGATAAGCACATATTCATTTCCAGGGAAAGATCCGGGTGGGCTTTAATCATTTCTATGAAACTATTTTTAGGGATCCTCACCAATTCTGTGGTCTGTAAACTTACGGCATTGGTGGGGTAAGCTTTTTCGATAAAAAGTAGCGGGTCTCCAAAACTTTGATTTTTGCCCAGGATATTATGAATAAATTCTTTCCCGCTTTCAGTATAGGTATTCAGCTTTACTTTCCCGCTGATAATCTGGAAATAGTACTGCGAATTTTCACCTTCTTTGAAAATGAAATCCTTAGGTTTATACATTACGGTTTCACCTCCGAATGAATAAAGAATCTGCAGATCAATATTCATGCAGCTTATTGTTTTTTTCATAGTCTGTTTTTTGAAATTAGAGCCGTTTTTCTTAAAATACTATAACAGTTTCAATCCTTGTGCCATTGATTTTTTTTCATGTAAAATGTGGTATGGAATTATTAAGGATTATCCTTTAAAAATTACTGTTTTTCGAAATATTGTGAGTATTTTTGAAGCTAAAGTATCCGTAACTAATTATTGATTTTAACTTCTATGATTTTAATTGTTGATGACAACCAAAGTAACCTTTATTCACTCCAGAAATTACTTGAATCTAAGGACTTTCAGGTCGAAACGGCCAGTTCCGGTGAAGAGGCTCTTGGTAAAGCGCTGAAAAATGAATATGCCTTAATCATTTTAGATGTTCAGATGCCCGATATGGACGGCTTTGAAGTTGCAGAAACCCTTTCAGATTACAGCAAAACGAAAGATGTACCCATTATATTTTTATCAGCAGTCAATACAGATAAAAAATTTATCACGCAAGGTTATGCTTCCGGTGCTAAAGATTACGTTACCAAACCAGTAGATCCCGAAATACTTTTACTTAAAGTAAAAACGTTCTATAATCTTCAGGAGCAGAACCTTGCGATGAAAAAAACACAGCAGAATCTCGAACTTGAAGTGAAAGGACGACGGGAATCTCAGGTTACCATGAAATCTCAGCTGGATCATTTTCATCTCATGTTAGAATCTCTTCCTCAAATTGCATTTACCCTTAATGAAGACGGAATTGTGGATTTTGTGAATGGTAAATGGCACCAATATTCTGGCAATGAACAAAGTTTCCCTGAAACACATCCTGATGATCGTGATATAAAGGAAGAATTAGAAAGGTGCAGAAAGAAAGGAAAAGCTCTGGAATTAGAAATCAGAATTAAAAATATTGTCTCAGGTAAATACCGTTACCATTTGCTGAGAATAACTCCGGTATACGATGAAAATCATATTAAAAACTGGGTAGGAACATTTACTGATATTGATGATCAGAAAAAAGTAGAAAAGGAAAAAGACGAATTTTTAAGTATTGCAAGCCATGAATTGAAAACTCCTTTAACCAGTATTAAAGCATATGTTCAGCTCTTGGAAAGAAAGCTGAAACTAGATAAAGAAAGTCCGGAAGCAGGATTTGTTACTAAAGTTCAGGGGCAAATTGAAAAACTCAATACCCTAATTACTGATCTATTGGATGTGTCAAAAATTGAAAATGGCAAACTCAAAATTAACAAAAAGCCCGTTAACCTGGAAAGCGTTATCAGTAATGCGGTGGAAACGATATTACAGACCCATGACGAGCAACAGGTTAGAATAGAGCGCCACGGAACAAAACCAGATATTTTAATTCCATTGGATGAGATTCGCATTGAGCAGGTGCTCATTAATTTTCTGACAAATGCTATTAAATATTCCCCTGACAATAATCAGGTAATTGTAACAACATTTGTAGATAAAGAAGCTCAGGAAGTAAGAGTAAATGTAACAGACTTTGGTATTGGAATCCCTGATTTTAAACAGGATGCTGTATTTAAAAAATTCTATAGAGTAGAAGAATCATCATTGCAGTTCCAGGGAATGGGAATCGGATTGTTTATATGTGCTGAGATTATCAAGCAGCATCATGGGAGTGTGGGGGTTTCCAGTATCGTAAACGAAGGCTCTACCTTTTATTTTACTCTACCTTTAAATTAATTTTCATGCCTAAAAAAATTATACGAAATCTTCAGGTTGGGATAGGTCTTTCTCTTCTGATTTTAATAACAAGTTCAGTAGCTTCATACTGGAGTATCCAGAATCAGATGAACCACCGTGAAAGTCTTTCCAAAAGCAGACGTTCAGTGACAGCCGTGAAAGATGTGCTGGTGGCGCTGTTGGATGCAGAAACAGGAAACAGAGGGTATCAGCTTACCGGAAGAGAAGATTTTCTGGAGCCTTATAAGCGCGGTGTAAGAGAATATTCTAAAGCTTTGGTGTTGGCAGAATCATTGGGATTACAGGATAAAAACCAGCAGGAAAGACTGACCGGATTAAAACTCGCAGTCAGTCAGGTGATGGATAATCTGAAAAATCTGGTAGAGAACAGACGAAGAGGGAATGTGATGACTCAGCAGCAGATTACTAGAGGTAAAGCCTATATGGATGAATGTCGCAAAATTGTAAAAGATTTTGTACAATATGAGGAGAATCAGGTTGAAATTAAAAATAAAGATTTAACACGTTCATCAGAAACAACAGTGATTTTTATTGTTTTTTCTGCACTGGCGGCAGTAGTTGTAACTGCATTTTTCTATTTTAAAATGCGCGCGGATCTCATCAGAAGAGATGAGCTTGAGAAGATGCTGAGAGATAAAGATCAGGAAATGACGCGTCGTGTAAGTGCCATTCAAAAAATTGCGAACAGAGTAGCCAATGGTGATTACAGTGAGAAAGCAGTGGATAATTCGGAAGATGATCTTGGGGACCTTGTAGAATCTCTGAATCACATGACTGAATCCCTTAAAATATCTTTTGATAAGATTAATAAGAGCGACTGGCGTCAGAAAGGTCTTGCTTTACTGAATGAATCCCTGGTTGGAAATAAATCAGTACAGGAAGTTTCTGGTAAGGCTTTACATCAGTTGATTGAATATGGAAATTGTATCAACGGTTCATTATATCTTTTTGATGAGGGTATGCTAAAGCTTAATAAAGCATTTGGACTAGAAACCAACATGAAGAAAACTTTTGATCCGGGTGAAGGAATGGTAGGACAGGCTTTTCTGAACGCTAAAACACAGGTATATAACAATCTTCATGAAGACGATTTTGTCGTAACTTTTGCCAGTAGCACTATTAAGATCTACGGAATAATTCTGATACCTATTTTTGCAGATGGGCATGCAATAGGAGTTCTTGAAATGGGATCTACCTCCAATTTTGATGAAGACAGAATCAGCTATTTTGAGGAGTGTTGTGTGAATATAGGAATAGCACTGAATGCTGCCAAGGGAAGAGAAAAAGAGCAGCAGCTTCTGGAAGAGACTCAGGCTCAGTCTGAAGAATTACAGGTACAGCACTCAGAGCTTGAAAATCTCAATACTGAATTGGAAGCCCAGACACAAAAACTTCAGGCATCAGAAGAAGAGTTAAAAGTACAGCAGGAAGAATTAATGCAGGCAAATGCTGAGTTGGAAGAGCGATCACGATTACTGGAAGAAAAAAATCATTTAATTGCAGAACGAAATAATGAAATTCAGAAAAAGGTAGAGGAGCTGGCACTCAGCACAAAATATAAGTCTGAATTCTTAGCCAATATGTCCCACGAATTGAGAACTCCCCTTAATTCAATTCTTCTTTTATCAAGGCTAATGGCAGAAAATCCGGATAAAAACCTTAATGAAGACCAGGTGGAGTCTGCAAGAGTCATTCAAAGTTCAGGAACAAGTTTATTGACCTTAATAGATGAAATTCTTGACCTGGCAAAAATAGAATCCGGTAAAATGACACTGGAATACCAGGAAGTGGTAATTGAAGACGTTGTTAAAGATCTGAAAAGTCTTTTCAGTCCTGTATTTCAAGAGAAAGCACTTCCGTTCAATATTCAGATTGATTCAGACGTACAGAAACTGATAGAAACTGATCGTTTCAAAGTTGACCAGGTCCTAAGAAACCTGTTGTCTAATGCTTTAAAATTCACAACAGAAGGAAGCATTGATTTGCATATCAAAAAACACTCTCAAAAGCCTAAATTTATTGTGTTCTCGGTAAAAGATACCGGCATAGGAATCGCGACAGATAAACAGAAAATTATTTTTGAAGCATTCCAGCAGGCTGATGGATCTACAAAAAGAAAATTTGGAGGTACCGGTCTGGGACTTTCAATAAGCCGTGAAATTGCAAAACTTTTAGGAGGAGAATTAGCACTGAAAAGTGAAATCAATAAAGGCAGTGAATTCAGTTTTACTATTCCTGTATATCCCGTCACTGAAATTACTCATTCTGAAACTGAACAGGATCTGGTCGAGATTATTCGTGAAGATGTTGAAGAAATTCAAAGTATTCTTGATGAAGGGGAAGTTGGTCAGGTCAATACCTTAAAAATACCTGATGATGTGGAGGACGATAGGGATAATATCCAGCAAGGTGATAAAATAATCCTTATTATTGAAGATGATACTAATTTTGCAAAAGCATTACTGAAATACGCTCATTTACAAGATTATAAAGGAATTGTGGTAGTAAGAGGTGATTACGCTCTTTCTGCTGCTCAGCAGTATCATCCTCATGCAATCTTACTGGATGTTCAACTTCCTGTAAAAGATGGATGGGAAGTGATGGATGAACTGAAGTCGAACTCTGAGGTGAAACATATTCCTGTACATATGATGTCTGCCCTTCATGTAAAAAAAGAAAGCCTTATGAAAGGTGCTGTTGATTTTATTAATAAACCGATAGCTCTTGATAAAATGACTGATGTATTCATGAAAATTGAAGAAGCACTACAAAAAGGACCTCAAAAGGTTTTGATTGTTGAGGAAAACGCCAAGCATGCCAATGCATTATCTTATTTTCTAAGTAATTTTAATATTTCCTTATCAGTAGAAGATAATGTAGAAGATAGTGTAAAAGCACTTACTTCAAATCTTGTTGATTGTGTAATCCTCGATGTTGGAGCTGCAAAAGATAATGATTACCATATTATTGAATCTATCAAAAGCTATGAGGGACTTGAAAATCTTCCTATCATTATTTTTACTGAACACCATTTATCAAAAGAAGAAGAACTTAAAATAAAACAGTACGCAGATTCTATTGTGGTAAAAACAGCCCATTCCTATCAGAGAGTTTTAGATGAAGTTGGTCTATTTTTACATCTGGTAGAAGAAAAAAATGAGTCTGCGGAAAATAACAGAGGTAGAATGTTGGGATCTTTAACGGAGGTTCTGAGTGGCAAGAAAATATTGATTACTGATGATGATGTTCGCAATATTTTTTCTTTAACCAAAGCACTGGAAAAATATAAAGTTGAAGTCATTGTGGCTATGGATGGTAAACATGCTCTTGAACAACTTGATAATAATCCTGATATAGACGTTATCCTGATGGATATGATGATGCCGGAAATGGATGGTTATGAAACCATTAAGGTGATAAGAAAAATGCCGGCATTTAAAAAGCTGCCTATTATAGCGATTACTGCCAAATCGATGATTGGAGAGCGTGAAAAATGTATTACCGCAGGAGCTTCTGACTATATCTCAAAACCGGTAGATATTGATCAGTTACTATCGCTCCTTCGCGTTTGGTTGTATGAAAGTTAAACAGATAAAATTCTGATGGATAAGAAAATCTTAATTGTGGATGATGACCCACGCAATATATTTGCATTGAAATTAACCCTTAAAGCAAGGGGATATGCGGTTGAATCCTGTACTATGGCTCAGGATGCTTTAGAAATCCTGAAATCGGGTTCCTCTTATATTGTTCTGATGGACATGATGATGCCCGGAATAGATGGTTACGAGGCTGTAAAAATGATAAGAAATACTCCTGAAATCAAACATGTTCCTGTAATTGCAGTAACTGCGCAGGCAATGCCTGAAGATCGCCAGAAATGCCTGGAAGCAGGAGCCGATGATTACGTATCAAAACCAATTGATGTTGATCTTTTAATAGTAGCAATAGAAAAAATTTCATAGATGCTGGAACCAAGTATCATAAAAGATGAAGAAATAGAATATCTTATCCGGGATGTTTATGATTTGTATGGTTATGACTTTTCTGGTTATAGCAGGGCTTCTTTTAAAAGAAGAGTAAATCGAATATGTCTTTTAGACAGATTTACAAGTTTTGCAGAGCTCAGATATACCATTATCAAGGATGCTGAATATCTGAAACGCTTTGTAGAAGAAGTGACAGTGAATGTTACCGAAATGTTCAGAGACCCCTCTTTTTTTAAAATATTAAGGGAGAAAATACTCCCTCAGTTAGGTACTTATCCCCTGATCAGGATCTGGATCGCAGGCTGCTCAACAGGTGAAGAAGCTTATTCTATAGCAATTCTACTGAAAGAAGCCGGTCTTTACAGTAAGTCTCTGATTTATGGGACTGACCTAAACCCCGCGGTTCTTGAAACTGCAAGAGCAGGTGTTTTTCCTCTACAGCAGATGAAAGTTTATTCGGAAAATTATATGCTTTCTGGTGGGATCAGAGATTTTTCTGATTATTATACTGCCAATTATGACAGCGTAAGATTTGATAAAAGTTTACAGGAAAAACTGATTTTATCAACGCACAATCTTGTATCGGATAGTTCCTTTAATAGCTTTCAACTGATTGTCTGTAGAAATGTACTTATTTACTTTGACAGGGAACTTCAGGAAAGAGTATTCAAACTTTTTGATAACAGCTTAGAGAATTTAGGTTTTCTTGCATTAGGTGCAAAAGAAACACTACGATTTTCTGCTATTGACAAACATTATCATCAGATTGAAGATCAGAAAATCTGGAAAAAAATTGACCATCACTAATATCTTATACTATGAAATCACCAATCAGTACGAGATTAATTTTGATTGGAGGATCAGCGGGAAGCCTTCAGGTAATTATTGAAATGATTAAAAACCTGGATGATAATATTCATATTCCCATTTTGCTGGTCATCCATCGCAAAGCACAGTCCGGAGATATTCTTAGGACGTTACTGCAACAGTTTACCAGAATATCTGTTGTAGAGGTTGAGGATAAAACACAGCTTGAAGACAATACGATATATATTGTTCCTGCCGATTATCACTTATTGTTTGAGAATAATAAAATTATGTCTTTAGACAGTTCTGAGAAAATGAATTATTCGCGTCCTTCCATAGATGTGACATTCAGGTCTGCAGCAGAGATTTACGGTGAAGATGTAATTGGTGTTCTGCTGTCGGGAGCTAATGCTGATGGAGTAGAAGGGTTAAATTATATCAAAAAACATAATGGAAAAGTATGGATTCAGGATCCTGAATCCGCAGAAGTGGAATACATGCCCAGGCATGCTATGGAAGAAATTGATTATGATCTGATTATTAGACCTGATACTTTAGCGAATTATATAAAACAATTATAATATTTAAGAATATAAATAATCATAAACAATATGAGTAAAAAGAAAATTTTAATATTTGATGATGATACGGCGATATTAGAAGTTATTACCATCATATTTGAAGAAAATGGATATGAAGTTAAAATCTCAGAAACATCACATGATATTATTGAGAAAGTAGCAGATTATCAGCCCGATGTTATTCTCATGGATAACTGGATCCCGAAAATAGGAGGTGTAGAAGCTACAAAACTTCTTAAGAGCACGGAAGAATTTAAACATATTCCGGTAATTTATGTCACGGCTAATAATGATATCGTTGCCTTAGCATCAGAAGCACGGGCAGATGACTATGTTTCGAAACCATTTAATTTAGATGATCTTGAAAGAATGGTAGAAAAACATATAAAAGAACAGGTCTGACATCAGTCAGATAGCGATAAAATCTCTCAGATTATGAGAGATTTTTTACTTTTCATAAAGGAAATTTATAATCTGTGTCTTCGTTAATGTGCGCATGTTAACTCCTTGAATTAAAGAAGATAATAGTAAATAAAGATCAGGGTTTTCCAAAATAATGCTTGAAAAAGTCTTGACGAGGATTAATTTTTGTGATACAATATTATGGGCAGCAACATATTCATCGCTAACATTTATTTCGATATTCAAATCTTTCTTTATAACTAAGTTGAAGAATTCAGTGATGAGCTTTTGATCTTTCAATATATCTAATTGTTCGGTTTCCAACGAGTCCATAACACTTATTTTATACTCTTTAAAATCTTTCAAACTTTATGCCGTACACTTATAAAGTTTATTAATGTTCTTTGTTTTATTATTATTGGTATATTTGTATTATAATATAGGGAGAATTTTTTTAAGAATTAAATTATGAATAAAGTGAATATTTTTTGGTTCCGGAGAGATCTCAGGCTGGAAGACAATACAGGGCTTTATCATGCACTTAATACAGGGTTAAAGGTTGTTCCTGTCTTTATTTTCGATACTGATATTTTAAACAGTCTTCAGAATAAAAATGACAGAAGGGTTGACTATATCCATCAGGCGTTACAATACATTCATAAAGAACTTAAGAGGTATGATAGCGGACTTTATGTTTATTATGGGACTCCAATGGAAGCCTTTCAAAAAATAATTAAGGATTTTAACGTAGATAGTGTTTTTTGTAATAGAGATTATGAACCGCAGGCTATAAAAAGGGATTTGTATATAGCTGAGCTTCTTCGGAATCATCATATCAAGATGAAGGATTTTAAAGATCAGGTCATATTTGAAAAAGAAAATATTCTGAAAAATGATCTTTCTCCATATACTGTTTTTACCCCATACTCTAAGAAATGGAAAGAAAATCTGAAAAATATAAAAACGCTTGTCACAAACCGGGATCAGTTTGCTGATTATAATGGTTCTTCGGATATCATTTCGTTAAAAGAAATTGGATTTAAAAAGTCGAATTTTGAATTCGTGAAGCCTGAACTCAATAGCGATATAATAGATTCTTACGGAGATTACCGCGATTTCCCAGCAATGGATCATACCACCCATCTTGGTGCAGCATTGCGCTTTGGAACCATTTCCATTCGAAAATGTGTTCAATATGCTGTTAAACATAATGATACCTGGCTTAATGAACTTATCTGGAGAGAATTTTTTATGCAGATTCTTTATCATTTTCCAAGTGTTGTTCATCATTGTTTTAAAACAAAATATGAGAATATTGACTGGAGAAATAACGAAAAGGAATTTAAGGCATGGTGTGAGGGAAGAACAGGATATCCCATTGTAGATGCTGGAATGAGACAACTTAATGAAACAGGCTTTATGCACAATAGAGTAAGAATGATCACAGCCAGTTTTCTTACTAAACATCTGCTTATTGACTGGCGATGGGGTGAAGCCTATTTTGCTGAAAAATTATTAGACTATGACCTTGCTTCCAATAACGGAAACTGGCAGTGGGCGGCAGGTTGTGGTTGTGATGCAGCACCATATTTCAGGATTTTCAATCCTTACGAACAGACAAAAAAGTTTGATAAGGATCATTATTACATTAGAAAATGGCTTCCCGAAGATTACAATGTAGAACCTATTGTAGAACATTCAAAGGCAAGGGAGAGAGCATTAAAGATCTATAAGGAAGCACTCGCAGAATATTAGTATAACCATTCATTTATAAAATAAATAACATTGACTAAAAAAGGAATTTTATTAATCAATCTTGGATCACCGAGGTCAACTGCTGTAAAAGATGTAAAGGAATATCTGGATGAATTTCTGATGGATGAAAAAGTAATTGATTATCGTTGGATTTTCCGGGCGCTTCTTGTTCAGGGAATAATACTTAAAACTAGACCTGCTAAATCTGCAGAAGCTTATAAAACCGTATGGACAGAAGAAGGCTCTCCACTTATTGTCATCACAAAAAAGGTACAGCAAAAATTGCAGAATCTGGTGGATATCCCTGTTGAAATAGGCATGAGATATGCAGAACCAAGTATTGAAATGGGTATCAGTAATCTTGTTGAAAAAGGTGTCAAACAAATTGTACTTTTTCCTCTTTATCCACATTATGCAATGAGTACCACTGAAACAGTGATTGAAAAAGCAGAAGAAATTAGAAAGCAGAAATTCCCAGATGTAAGAATAAACTATGTACAGCCTTTTTATAACCGAGATTTTTATATAGATTGTCTGGCGGAAAGTATAAGGGAGAAACTTCCCGAAAATTTTGATGCCTTATTATTTTCTTATCATGGTGTTCCCGAGCGACATATTTATAAAACAGACCCTACAAAAACATGTAATATGAATGATTGCTGCTATAAAGATCATCATCCAAGCCATGCATTTTGCTATCGCCACCAGTGTTTTAGTACCACTGAGCAGGTCATCAGAAAATTAGGATTATCAAAAGATAAGGTTATTGTTTCTTTTCAATCCAGATTGGGAAAAGACAAATGGATAGAGCCCTATACAGACCATACGTTAGAAACTATTCCAGGAAAGGGCATTAAAAAAATAGCAGTGGTCTGCCCGGCGTTTGTTTCAGACTGCCTGGAAACTCTTGAGGAAATTTCGGTTGAAGGACAAGCGCAGTTTTTGGATGCTGGGGGTAAAGATTTCAATTACATCCCTTGCCTGAATGATGATGATCGCTGGATTGAAGTGATCCGAACCCTGTGCGAAGAGCAGCTTGAACAATTTTATTTCCTCTAGTTTTGAGTATATTATTACAATATTCTTTAGAAAATTAGGTATTTTTGTAAACTATTTAACGGATATGAATTATACACTTATTAAAGATTATATAGACTTGTTGCAGAAGTTCGAAAATGAAACCCTTGCTTATCCTGAGTTGTATCCGGGAACAGTTGAAGGCTTTAAAGCTTGGATTTCTGATAATGAAAATTCAACCCGAAAAAGTCATTCTGAGGAGCCTTATTGGGAAGGGAAGGAGAATGGAAGAACACCTGAAAGTGCTATAAGTACATTGCTTGTTCATCTAAACCGATATGCTAAGACTTATTCAAAATCTGCCATTCTGGATTCTGAATTTTCTACTCAGGAAGACTTTATTTATCTCATTAATTTAAAAGCGTTTGGTGAAATGACGAAGATGGCTCTTATCAAAAAAAATATTCATGATAAGCCTGTAGGAATGCTCATTATCACCAGACTTTTGCGTCAGGGACTTATTGAACAAACAGATTCTGACCTTGATAAAAGAAGCAAGCTGGTCCGTATTACTGAAAGAGGACAGCAGATCCTGGAAAACCAAATGGAAAAGATTCGACAGGCTACTAATATTGTTGCAGGAAATCTTACTCACACAGAAAAAATGGACCTTATACGTATCCTTAATAAGCTGGATCGTTTTCATTATCCTATTTTTTCACGCAACATTAATTCAGAACAACTTATTAGTACTGTGTATGATGAGTATACTTTTAAAATTTCGTAGAATATTAAAGTTCTAATGAATAAACAGGCTTTTAGCTTAATTAGGAAACACCGATTAGATTGGAAACCAGCATATATCTATGATATTATGTTTATAATAGGACGGATGGATTTTATTTAAAATATTCTATTTAATACTTGAATAATATGAAAAAAACAATTAGATCAAAGATTTTTTATGCCCAGCTGATTCTATGTTTATTTTTTTCCTGTGTAAAAGCAAACGATAGAAAATTTCTAGGGTATTGGATCATGGTGGGAGACCAATATTCTGAAGTAATTGAAATAAAGGAAGTGGGTTCTGTATTATATGTTAAAAATCAAGATGTTGAATTTCCTGCAGAATTGGATAAAGCAAGGGCTACTATAAGTTCAAAGCTCCGTATTGGACCCGACAATATTCCAATCTTAATACAACTGTCAGAAGATCCATACAAAATGACTCTGCATACGGAGCAATATGCTTTAAACTGGGTCAAGATCAGTAGGAACGAAGCGACAAAACAAATGAAAAAAGTCAACCAATATTGTAATCCTGATTTTTTTATAGGGCATTGGCAACGAGTTGATATGGAAGGTAGCCATCAAATTAAAAAAGAAGGTGGTACTTACTATTATGTTACCAATCAATATACCAAGAAAATGACGTATAATGCATTCAATCATATCCTTTACTGTGACCTTGGTGTTGGTATTTTAACATTTCAACGGAGTGGAAATAACGAGATCAAAGCTTTTGGCAGGAATATTTACCGCCGAGTTTCTCCCTAATGATAACGTATAGTTTTTAGACGAGAAATAATTTATTTAGTCAGATAATAATAACAAATTGACTTTAAAATATTTTTTAAGCAGACACCTTTAAAAGTGTCTGCTTAAATTTTTTAATTGCGGGAAGGGAGAACCTTACGATACCACATCTTTTTTAAAAAAATGATCTGGTTAGAGATAGAATAGCTCAAAGTATTTTTAAATTATTAAAAACTATTATCAACAATGCTATAAATTTTTTTTTATACTAAAGAGTTATGATGACAGTTCTTTGAAATCAAGTGAAATGTACACCATTACTAAATCATTACCTTGATTTTTACAAAACCTTGTAAACCTTTATTCAATAACGTTTCTATAAAGTAGGATTAATCATAAAAAATACAAAAGTTTTTCATTTTTAACACTCTCAAACATTCAAACTCCCACGGAATCCTCTCGCAGCATAATAAGAATCTGCGCCATTATGATATAGAAATACAGTATTGTAACGTCTGTCACAGAAAATAGCTCCACCAAGTTCTCGTATGGAAGCAGGTGTTTGTACCCAACTGGACGTTTTTTGATCAAACTTGCCGAGCTGTTGAAGATGGCGATATTGTTCTTCTGTTAAAAGTTCAATGCCCATTTCATTGGCTTTATCCACTGCATTACTTTCCGGTTTATTGGTCTTTCGGGATTCCCATGCAGGGTAATCATAGCATAAGCTGCGGCGTTTTGGACTTTCAGCAGAGCAGTCAAAGAAGAAATATTTGTCTGTCTTTTTATCATAATCTACTACGTCGGGTTCGCCTTCCGATTCTTCCATTTCGTTTAAAGACCACAACTTTTCAGGATTTTCTTGCAATTTTGTTTGAATTTTTTCCCATTTTAGGTCTTTATGACGATTCATATTTTTTTCAAAACGAGCTTTAAGTACTTCCAGGAGGTTCTTGGTTTGTTCAGATGTTAATTGTTTCTTTTTCATATCAAATTTTTGAAGCGGTTGATTAAAAGTATAAAATTATTGAGGATTGATAATTATTTTTCTGTTGGCAGGTCTAAAGTACCAGGAGATTATAACAAGAACAAATAATAGCACCGCAGGTAAGGTTCTTCCGGCAGTATCACCTACAATTAGATGAGAAATAACTGCGCCGGACATCACGAAGAAAAATCCTGCATACGCCCATTCTTTCAATAATAAACGTTTTGGCATCAGTATAGCAATTACGCCAAGAATTTTCCATACTCCAATGATGAACATAAGATATGCCGGATATCCAAGGTTGGTAAAGTTGGTAAGTTCATCTTTATTTTTCATTAGTTGAACGATGGCTGTAGAAACCATGCCTAATGACATCCAAAGTGTAAAGATCCAATAAATGATTCTTTTTCTTTTTTCAGATTGATTTGAAGTTTCCATATTGATTAAGTTTTGTGATTAGTCATTAAGTCCTTTTCCATCAAGAATTTGAGGAATGCATTTTTCAATTCTTGATTCTCTGGTTTTAGATTGTTTTGCGGAAGAAAAATAGAGTAGGTAAGCGCGTTGTCTCCCTTGAGTTAAGCTTTCGAAGGCTTTTTTCAGTTCAAAATTTTCGTTTAATTTTTGTTGAAATTCTTCTGATATTTCGAAATCTTTGGTTTTCTTCATTTTCACTTTTACACCTGATTCTTCAATTTCTACTGCTTCAAACATATAAGCTTTAAGCTCTTTTTCTAAGTCAATAATCTGTTGTACATCCGTAAAGCGAACCTGTCTTGCCGCCTGCACATTTTTACTTTGCTGGATTAAAATATGATCCGGATCTTTCATTAATGCTCCTTTAAAAAACAAAAGGGCACAATATTCTTTAAATCCGTGAATTAAGAATATATTCTTTCCTTCAAAAGTATAGCAGGGGCATCCCCATTTTAAATCTTCTACAAGTTCAGTACTTAAGGCAATTATTCTTAATTTTTCAAATTCTTCTTTCCATTGTGTGGTATTCTCGAAGAAAAAATTAACTTTTGGATTCATGTGTGTTGGTTTTAGGGGTTCGGGATACGAGATGCGGGTTATTGAGTTTTGTGATACAAAGCATAAGATGGTTAAGCAATAAAAATTTTAAGATTTACTATCTAAACCCGAAACACGTACTCCATTAAACATTTCCTGTAAACGATTATGCGCCATATTAATTCCCTGAGCGAATGGCATTTTCAGGTGCTGATCTCTGAAATCTACAGATTTGTAAATGGTTTGAATGGTGATTTTGCTGGTAGTATCCGTTAGCTTTTCAAATTCTAAAAACTCGATCTGTACCGGAAAAGGAGTGTTTTCCATTTGGAAAGTCCTTATAATTCTTTCATTATGAACAATATCGTGAATGGTTCCATTGGCACTGAACATCACTTCTCCCTGAGGATTGGAAGTCTCGAAACGATAGCTTCCGTGTTGTTTGTTTTCAAACTTAGTCACTTTGGTGCCCATCCATTGTTCGAAAAGTTCTGCTTCTGTATAGGCTTTGAAGAGCAATTCTACAGGAAGATCAAATTCTCTGATGATGAAGATTTCCTGTTTTCCATCTTCTGCTTGAATTTTTGTTTTAAGTTCCATATTTTGAGTTTGAGGGTTTTGGTGTTTGGGTGTATGAGAGTGTGTGGCAATCGCTATTATTTAAAGTCTATTATCTATCATCTTTTATCTCTTATTACTCTTTTTTCAAGTTCTGGTACGCTTTCATCACTTCTTCAAGTTTATTGAATTTCTCATCCCACATTTGGCGGAACGGCTCTATAAAATTGGCTATTTCTTTCATTTTATTGGGATTAAGGTGGTAAATAATTTCACGTCCGTTTTGTTCAGATCTCAACAGTTCGCATTCTGTAAGGATCTGAAGATGCTTGGAAACGGTAGGTCTTGCGGTATCGAAATTGGAAGCAATGGCTCCTGCAGTCATGGATTGTGCTGCTACCAACATCAGTATAGATCTTCTGGTAGGGTCTGCGATTGCCTGAAAAACATCTCTTCTTAAATTCATTGTGTAGTTATTTGACTACAAATATATATGTAGTTATTTAGCTACGCAAATTTTTTGAGAAATATTTTTAATAATTATACTAAAAGAGAAAAATCTGCGGAATCTGTGTGATCTGCGGGATAAATTCGTATAAAGCTTGAAAGTTATCTTAATAAATACGAAAAAGAGTAGTCATGAAATTACCTTATCTTTGTAAATCCAATGTTTTCTTTGCATTAATCAATAACTATCATAGATGAAATTTTTACTAGATCTCTTATTTCGTGTTTTACAGCTTTTTACAGAACCTTATTTTTTACTATTTCTTGCGGTAATTATTATTGCTCTGCTGAAAAGAAAAAATAAAGGTAAAAATCTGAGAATAGGAATTTTCACATCGGTAGTTTTAGTGATTATCCTTATAGGAAACGGATTTCTGGGTAAATTGATCTCCGGATATCTACAGAAAAATTATATCAATAGTCCTGAAATAAAGTATTCAACTGATCAGAATCCTATTATTGTAGTACTGGGTGGCGGTATTGTAAATATCGATAATACAGAAAAATTACACACGATGTCTTATTCCAGAATCGTGGAAGCCTACCAATTGTATCATGATTATAGGAAAAATAATAAGTCTTGTAAAATATTGATTTCCGGGAAAGGAAGAGGACACATCAGTGAAGCAGAATTATTCCGTGAGGATTTTAAAAAGATGGGCGTACCGGATTCTGATATTATTAAAGAAGATCAAAGTATGAATACCTATCAGAATGCAAAATTTTCCACCGAGATATTGAAAAAAATGGGTACTTCCAGTCTATATCTGGTGACTTCAGGTTTTCATATGAAGAGATCTGTTGCGTTGTTTCAGACATTTGGATTAAAACCTATTCCGAAAGCATCAGATTTTATTGATACCGAGATCACTGTATTTCCAAATAGTTATAATGCTGCGTTTACGTTTGTTATGCTTAAAGAAGTCGTTGGAATCTGGCAGGTACAATTATATAATAGTTTGGGAATTAATAAATAGGAGCTTTCCATCTGTTATTAACAAAACAGAAGACTAATTTCTTTAATTTTCTTTAAAAATATACATCAAGCATAAGAAGCTCAAAAATCGAGTGTTTTTCAATCCTCAACCTATGCTATCTTGTTGAAAATAAGATAGATTTATGAGTAAAACAGTATTTTAAATATTCAGCGTTGTTTTACATATGAAAAACATTAAATTTATGACCATCAGGGTCTGCAAAGACAAAACCATAATAATTAGTTCCAAAACTTTCTGGTCTTGAAATAAGTGTTCCGCCGGCTTTTCCAATTTCTTCAGCCCATTCATCCGTTTGATTTTTACTTTCTGCATAAAGGGTGAATATTATTTCGTTATTTTTTTGTGCATCTCCGAATTCTACATTTTTCACATTAGTTTCCAGTATATTTTTAAGAAAAAAGTGGATTACAAAATCATTTTCTCCGAAAAAGAAGCTTACTAATTCATTAGAAGAGTGTGGGTTGTTAGGCTTAAATCCAAGTTCTGTATAAAACTTCTGTGTACGTTCCAGATCAGAAACGGCTAGGTTTGCCCAAATCATTTTAGGTTTCATATTTTTATATTTTTGGTTGAATAAAGTTAGTCCCTTTCAATGAATTGAAGCTTGTCATGTGGCAAGATTTTGTATTTTTAGACAATTAGTAGGAGAGTAGTTGGTCTGAAACTGAATCAAAATTATTTTCCGAAAATAAATTTAACATAATATATTAGTTAAATGTATTAATAATGATGACATTAAGAGAAGAGATAGAGCCTAATTTTGATTTGGCAGAGCAAAGATATCCTGAGGTTTTAAGGCTTATTTTGGAATATACCGATTTTTGTGATGAGCATGGAGATGAAGATTCTAAAGAATATCAAAGGCTTGAAAATAAATTATATGAAATGACTGGTAAAGAAATGTCTCAATTCAACCTTTGGGAATGGTGGGAAGGAAATGGAGCAGAGTATTTGTCTTTCGATATCAGTTTACCTGATCCAAAAGTAGTAAAAGATATTACAAAGGATGAACTTGCAGAAATTGTAAAAAGAATGAGTACTTTTGAAGCTCCGGACTTGAATGATAAGTCATTTAAAGGTATGTTTTACAGCTATATATGCTTTGGCAGTGATTATTTTCCTCAATTTTTGAAGCTCAATTTTAAAAGTTATGATATTAAACTGTTCCAGGCTCATCAGGATAAAGATGGTAACTATTATGAATACAGTCCGGAAGAAATAACGGATGCCTTATGGAATGGAAAACTAATCCATAAAAATAAATAATTCACACTATGAATCAGAATATTATACATAAAATCAATGCTTTAGGAGGAATCACAGATGCTGTAAATGCTGAGAAAAGCTTTACTGAAAACTGGCAGAGTATCATTTTTAATCATCATTTATATGATAAAGATTGGGATGTTTATGGAATTGATCAGTTTTATGAGGAAAATAAAGAATTGTATCACAGTAATCAGGAAAAATTTTATGAGAATCTTCTGGAGCATTATTTTTCAGATCATGAGCTGCCGTATGGACAGTATTTTGTAAGAAGCTGGAATTTTACGCCATTTAAAGAAAACTCAGAAGATCAAGAAGAATTTGATGGACTGATTGATGAGAATTACGTACAGGAAGTTGTAGGAATTTCTCAGCCGGATTTTCTTTGTATATTTTATTCTTACGGATATCCGGATCATTTTTTTATCTGTACAAATGATCCGGATCAATCTAATCCGAAGGTTTACAGTACAGATCATGAAGTATATTTTGATGAGCTTGAAAATGAAGGAAGCTTTGAAGAGTTTCTGGATCGGTTTATGACCAAAGAAGAGTTCCGAGAAACTGTTGTAGGATATTTGGCTGAGAAATTTGGTAAATAAGGGATTTTGGAGTGGTTAATACTCTATTCTGTTTTAATATTATTTTTCCTATAATTTATATTATGTTAAATTGAATATAACAGCCCATTTGATCTCAATGACTAAAAGAGTCATATTTAATTATTTATAGTCTATTTTATGATTTAATTCTATAGGATTATTCTCTTGTAAAATATCACTTTGCATTTCCTTACTTTTTACAGAAATATCCATTTTATTACCATTCGGGTCAGTAAATGTAATCGTTTTCCCTATTTTTGAATTTATATCATATGGGTCATTAAAATATGATTTAGCAAGTGTTTCATATTTTTTCCAATCAATTTTTATAGTTTTTTGTCTTACATCAAATAGATCTCCTCCTTTTTTTATCTGTACTAAATTGAATGAATAATCATTGTTTGTGTCTTGAAGTGATATTATTAAGCCTGGTAAACCATTGAAAATGTATGGTCCATCACTAAAAGGTAGCTCAGTTGTAAACCATGCAATCCAATTTCTCCCACCGTAATTTGTTTCCGCTTTTTGAGATTTATATTTTCCAATTGTTTTTTGTTCAGAAGTAATTTTCCAATTTAACTTTTCATCTATTGGAAGAAGATAATCTGTTTTTAAATAGGTTATTATTTTTTCTATTTTGTTTTGACTCAAATCTTTCTTTACATAAAATTGGTTTTCAACACCCATTTTATACATTCCGTTTCCATTATTTAATTTTATCGAATCGGATTTCTTATCCTGTGATTCTCTAAATATTGAACTATTATTTTTATAGTCTAGAATCATAGTACCCGAATTAATGTCATCGGGTTTTTCAGAGTTCAATTTATATTTGGTGTCATAAATGAAACTAAATTTTTGAGAGAAGCAAAATGAAGAAATTCCAAGCAAGATTAATATATATTTCATTTGAGAAGTTTGTTTGTTACTAATATAAAATTTATTTTGATGATTTTTTGAATATTCACCTTAATCTTGTTCGAATTTAAGATGCCCTTAATGTAAAATATATAGTACACTCTCCTATTAAAGATTATTGATTTCCTATAATATTAATTAAGTTCAAGCTCATCAAAATCCTTTATTTCAGATAGTTTCATAAGTTTGTTGAGTTTGATTGTTTCCCATGTATCCTTGTACTTAACTTCATAATTATCTCCATCATCATTTTTATTTAAATTATCTTTTGTGAGCTTCTTCTTTGTCAGAAAATTAATACTCACTTCATATTGTGGTACTGGACCATTGCTTGAATAAGAATCATAACCAATAAGTTCCATATCTCCATTTTGATACCTAAAAGTATATCCCCAGTTTCCATATCTTCCGTGTCCATAATTGATGTGTAAGCTTCCTTTTTCAATACTTACATTTAATTCGGGGGCAAAATAGGCACCGCCATCCTCATTTTCGGAGGAAAAGCAATTGTAGTTTTTGGAAGCCAGTTCATAATAATTTCCTTTATTCAAAAGAACAATAATCCCTCTTCGGTTCCGATCTAACGCACCACGATCTTCGTCTTGTATAATTTTATTTTTGTCTGTTCCTTTAATAATTAGTACTACGTCTTCAAGTCCGTCTTTATTCAGATCTCCCTTAATTTCATCCCAGCCTTCCGCTGAAATTCCTCCTCCATATTTATTAATTACATAGCCTTCCGGGATAAAATCATTTGGATTTTTCTTTCCTTCAATACTTTGAGATGATTGGTTTACAGAAGTTTTGCTTGGTTGTGTTTTTTGATTTTCTGTATTTTTGCTTTCAGTTGATTTTTGTTTTTCGTTTTTACAGGATTGTAGTGCAAAAGCAACTGTTAGAAATATAAATATTTTTTTCATGGAGGTTTATAACTTTGAATGAAGCTAAATTAGAATCAGGAACATTATTTACTGACGAATATAAATAAATTTTACAATTTTATAAAACTTGATTTAATTTCTTGAAAGTTTAAAAATCAATCTATTTCTTAATAATTTTAGTGAAAATTGTATTACTTTTTAACATATAATTTCCAGACGGATATTCAGAAAGGTCAATACGGTTATTTCCTTTGTTTAAAGATATTGTTTTAATGATTTTACCTGTAATGTCATATAAATAAACATTTTCGCTAGCTGTTGACTCAATATTAATCACGCCTGTTGTTGGATTTGGATAAGCCTGAGCCTTGATTTGTTTTGACGTTTCTACAGTTGATAAACTGCCATTGCAACTCGCATTATAAGAGTCTCCAATAATAGTAAAACCTTTGTTAATCAATTGAGCTCTAGCCATAATAGCTTGTGATGTAGAATAATTGAGTCCTGTTGCATATATATTTCCTCCTGTTATTGTTGACGTTGCCCATGTAGGATTATTGATGAGAGCAATCAGGAATTTATTATAATTGATACACGACAACCCCGAATCTTTAAATCCAAAAGAGATAAAGTTTGCATCAAAATTTTGAAGCTGAATATTCCATGTAGAAATATCTTGGTCAAAATGCGAAGCACCATTAAACATATTAAAACCAGTGCTATTAATAACTTTACTCACATTCCAATTTCCTATGGGTTGATTGAATGCTACTGCATTTTCAAACATATATTCAAAAGATGTTGATTTACCGGTATTCCAATTATTAAGTGGTTGATTAAAGGATGTTGCATTAGAAAATGTATAACGAAAATTAGTAACATTGGCAGTATTCCATGAATTCAACGGTTGGTTGAAAGCCACAGCATCTTTGAACATAGCAGAGAATGTGATTCCGGAAGTTGTATTCCATCCAGAAATATTTTGATTAAAAGTTGATGCAAAAGAGAACATCCCACTAAAATCTTTTACCTTCGCTGTATTCCAGGTTCCAATATTTTGATTAAATAATGTTGCTCTGTTAAACATACCATTCATATTAGTAATTGTACTTGTATTCCAATTAGAAAATGAATTATTGCCAATTAAAGATGAACAATTATAAAACATTTGTGATAAATTGTTTATTTGTGTCAGATTAGGCGCATCTGTAGCGGTTACATTAAGGTTTGGACAGCCTGCAAATCCCTGATTGAATTGCTGAAGCCAAGTGGTTTCTCCCCATTGACTGATCTCGACGAGTTCAGGATTGGCATTAGGATCAATATAATTTGTACTGGCTCTAAATCCATAAAATAGTCCGCTCCCATTTGATACTTTTAATTTGTAAACTGCCTGGATAGGATTTGTATGCAAAGACGGACCAAAAGATATGATCGTTGGAGTATTGCTATTAGAAGTGATCGAACTTAGGACTCCATTATGCTGAGGATATCCTACTTCTTCCCAGCTAATGGTATAATCTGTGCCGGTACCGCCAAAAGAGATCGAATTATCAATAGTTCCATTGATGTTAGGTTTCCACAATGTAATAAATTCACTTTGCGCATAAGAAATAAAAAATAGAAAAAAGAAAATGGTTACTAGTTGTTTTTTCTGCATAATTTGAAATAATAATTTAAAGGTTAAAATTTGGTTTGATAAGGTTGTAACTTCCCGGAGTTCTGTATCTTATCTCTAATGTAAAGATATAGCTGCACAGCGACAGAACGTGTCGTATTATAATTTTAAGAGTAATTTTTTTTAATTTTTTTTCATGAGGTTTTAATCAACTGCAAAAGAAATCCGCTATTATTATAACAATAACAGCGGATCAAGTGTTGATATTTAAGTTTCAGAATATTAGATAGTTACCTTTACCCCGACGGAAATATTAATTCCAGGAAGCGGACTCAAAAATTTTAATTGTGAATTTTGAAGCCTTGCCTCTGAATTCAAAAGATTATTTCCTACAATATAGTATTCCATTTCTCCAAAATTAAATGTGCTATCCTTGTATGAAACACGGGCGTTCAATAAAGAAAATGCAGGCATCGGAAGTTCAGGATTAATATTTTTCCCTAAGTATTTTTGCTTTAAATAATGATCCAGAGCTACATTAATGCTTAGTTTTTGTAATGTTCCGGTAAGACTGAAACCAAAACGGCTGGTAGGCATATTAGGCATATAATCTCCATCGCTCCATTTTCTTATTGAGCTGTCGGCGGTGCTGATATTTCTTACAAGGTCATAATAACCTCCTATCTCCCACTTCCCTAGCTTATTCAAATCTATTTTATAAGCTGCTTCTGCTTCTATACCATTGATTTCGGTATCATCAGAGCGCCATTCTTTTACCAAATAAATTTCTCTGGAAATTCCTGTATGAGCAAGGTAAATGTAGTTTTTATAGGTAGTATGATACCAATTGGCAGATAATCTGAGGTTTTTCAAATTGATTCCGCCACCAATTTCCAATGTTTTTGCGGTTTCTTTTTCCAGGCTGTCATCTCCGTTTTCTTCTGTAAGTATGGCAAAGTGGTTGTTACCTGCATAAAGTTCATTGACTTCCGGCGCTCTTTCAGAGTAATTATACTGCACTTTCAGAAATCCTTTTTTTAATATATTCCATTGACCTGCAGCATGAAACTGATTGAGTGTGAAATTTCTATCACTCAATTGCCCACCAGATAAACCACGGCTTCGGATGTATTCTTTGTCTGTACCATCAGCTCTTCGCTGAACATGATCGTTTCGGTATCCTAAATCAAATTCAATAAATTTAAAATCAAGATGCTGCATGGTGAATACTCCAGTTTCACGACTGATTGTATTGGGTAAATATCTTTGATTTCCTTCACCTTTCATATCTCGGTACTGAACTTCAAGCCCTGTGGTACCTGTAAGGAACTTTAGTTTTTTTTGATTGATTTCCAGGCGTCCATTATGTTGATTAACGCTAAACTCATTAGCCCGATGACGTTCAAGAAGTTCCGCATTTTTAGAAAATACTCCCATATAATTAAGTTTTATACTGGAAATTGGAAAGTTGTTGAATGTATAACCTGTTTCAAGCATTGCTTTATGAGAAAGGCTTCTTATGTTGATAGGCAGATATTCAATCTTGGGTTGAGGAGCTGCATGAGAATTCCCCGGTATTTTGTAAATAGCATATCCAGGCACTCCAAAGTATGAATAAGAATTTTGATAGGCTCCTCCTGCATAAAATGATTTTCCGATATAACTTGTGCCTACATAAAATGAATTACTTTCCGAGTGACTGTTAGGAATAGTTCCGTCTTTAGTCTCAACATAATCTTTGATGCTGTTTACCTCACTTCTATAACGGTCTTTTATTGGATCTTGTCCGGAAATATATTTGTCATTTTTAGGATTAGGATAATATTTACCGTCTGAAGGGTTATAATAGGTAGCATTGAAGGTATAAAGATCCCCTTCCGAAAGACCATACTCTTCCATGTGGTCCAAAGCAAACTGACTGATGTATGGGAAAAGACTGGTATTAAGGACATTTCTTGAATTTACATCTATCTGGCAAAGCGATTGTAAAATACTATTGAATCCAACTAATTGAGGATCAAAACATCTGCTGTCTTTAGATTTTCCCGGAATTCTGACGATTTCTTGTTTCTGATTAGCTGCTCCAACCGTCCATACCCAGTTTTTAGAAATGACACCTTTGGCTGAAAGTGCCTGCCTTTGCCCACTGTTACTTCCGCCTTCAAGAACTGCCCTAAGATTTAAATTTTTTGAAGGCAGCTGCTTGGGTACATAATCTGTTTCAATATCAATAGCTCCTCCAATGGCCTTTCCTCCAAATAGAACTGCAGCTGAGTTTTTATAAATATTGATACTCTGTACACTGTTCATTTCTATATCGGTGTTGAAATCAGGGCTTATCCCTGAAAGATCATTGACAGACATTCCGTTTTCCAGAACTTTTACTCTATTTCCACTTAAGCTTCTGATCACCGGAGTTCCGGAATTAGGACCATAGCCGGAATTTTGAATTCCAGGAATTTTACTTAAAGTTTCCCCTAATGTATTAGACTGAATAAAATCCAGTGTTTTTCTGGAAACGTTAATCAGATTATGATTTAGCTTTCCTTTTACCTCTACAGATTCAATGTCTTTAACAGCTTTCTTTTCAGGGGTTACTTTTTGTGCTTTTAGAAGAGAAGGACAATACATAAGTGAGCTCCCCATCAAAAAAAAGATTGTCTTTTTCATGTGCATATACTTTAATTATTCAGCAAAACTAAATAATTAAATCCATTAATGCAATAAAGTTGCATTAATGGATTCTAAGGTGATTCTTTTTAAAATGGAGTATGTAGAGGTAAGATCTTAATTTACTGTTATATATCCATTATTTTATTTTTGAAATTAAAAAGCATCCTGAATTGGATGCTTTTCTTATTGAATCAAGGTATATAGAAAATGTTATTCTTATATTTAAGATTATTATACAATAAATAAAGATGCAATAGCCTGTGCATCGCTTCCTGTTAAAATTTCATCATAGGCTGCCGATCCTGCAGCTGCTCCGAATGCGTTTCCTGTATTGTAACCTGCCTGATTTACATTATCTTCACCTGCATAAACAGGATTGGTTGCGGAAGGCATATTTCCTCCGTTGGCAAGCTCAATCCAACCTTTATTAGCTCTCATTCTTCTTACCTGAGAGGCATGTCTTGCTTCCACAGAGTGAATCTGTAATGCCGCTTGTAGTACCACTTTATTTGACATAACATTTCCAGCTTGTCCTTTATAAGCTCTTACTCCCGTATCTTCAAAAGCCTGAGCAAGAATAAGAAACTGATTATAGTCTGTAAAAGGAGTGAAATTACCATTGGCTGTAAAATCAAAGGTAGGCTTAGTACCAGGTGTTGAACCTAATGAAGTAAGGGTGCTTTTCAAAAAGTTTACATGTGCAGATTCATGCTTTGAGATTTGCATAAAAACAGCTCTGTCTGCATTAGGGATTAATCCTGCTGTAGATAATCCTATAGCATAGTATTCATTCTCAAGATATTCTAATACCAAAGCAAGTTGCAAAGCATCTGTTAAAGTACTTTTAAGGGCAGCTCCTGTAATGGGCTTACCTGTTGTTTCCGCTTGTACAGGAGTAGACATTAGAGTTCCTAAACCAAGTGGAACTGCTGCTACAGCTGCTTTTTTTCCGAATAATGAAATATTCGTAATTGTTTCTAATCTTGAAGCTTCCGTTGTAAAAAACTTATCATGGGAAAGCTTATCTAATAATTTAAGGATGTTCATAATACAAGTTTTTGAAAATGAATAATTAATTAATACCTCTTTCTTTCCATGTAAAGCGGGTTTTTATAAACCCTCCTGCTGCCATTACGATGTCCTTTGGCTCTTTAGCAAGGTCCAGACCATTCGCATCTATCACATCATCTCCGGAAAAGTCAGTGGAGCCTGGATTTATGAGATTTCTGATAGCAGAAGCATGTCTTGCCTCCACAGAAACTATTTTTCCTGCAATGACAAGATAAGCGGCATTGGTAATATATTTTCCGGCTCCGTTGTAAGCTGCTACTCCGGTGTCTTCTAATGCTTTCGCTGTTGCTAACACAGAATTTCTATCACTAAAGTTGACATTTGGGTATTGAAATTCAAGCTTAGGAAGAACATTTTGAGTAGCACCTGTGATTGCAGCTTTGAAAAAGTCTCTGTGAATAACTTCATGATGATAAAGGTCTGTGAAAACCTCTTTTTCAATACTTGAAATTCCAGTGTAGAAATTATTGACCACTTTAGTATAGAAGTCTGCTTCCAGTTGTTCAAGAGCATAGGCATAATTTAATACTCCTACATCTCCTGATCCAAGATCAAATATTTGACCGTCGTTTATCATCTGAAAATCATCATCATCATTACATCCTATCATCGTAAGTCCGGCAATTGCCAGCCCAACTCCACTTAATTTCAGAAAGTTTCTTCTGCTTGTATCCAGAGTTGCTCTCTGATTAGAAACATGAATTGTATTTTTCATAATATTATTTTTTTAAAGTGTTTGATTTAATGCTAAAATGAAAAAAACAGCATACATAAAATGCTGTTTTAGGATATAATTTTTTCTACGGCATCAAAACAGTATCAATTACATGAATCACTCCGTTTGATTGATTTACATCAGCTATGGTTACTTTTGCACTGTTCCCTTTAGCATCTTTTATGTAAAGATCTTTTCCTTTAGTCCAGAAAGTAAGATTCTCTCCCTGTACTGTTTTCATCATACTTTTTCCATTTCCTGCTTTTACAGCTGCCCAAATTTCTTTAGCACTGTATTTTCCAGATAAAACGTGATAGGTTAATATGCTTGTAAGCATTGCTTTATTTTCTGGCTTTACCAGATTTTCTACGGTACCTTTAGGGAGCTTTGCAAAGGCTGCATCTGTAGGTGCCAATACTGTAAAAGGACCATTGCCTTCCAGAGTTTCTACAAGCCCGGCAGCTTTTACAGCGGCAACAAGTGTTTTATGATCCTTGGAGTTTACAGCGTTTTCAATAATGTTCTTAGACGGATACATAGCAGCACCTCCTACCATTACTGTTTTTTCTTTCACCATTTGTGCAGTTACCTTCCCACTAAAAGCAAATGATAAAGCTACCATTGCTAAAACTGTGATTTTTGATTGTGTGTTCATTGTACTGAATTTTTTTAATGAGTTATTGTTAATTTGTGTTTTAATACCATTTACGAGGTTGGTTTTAATTTAGATTTAAAAAAAAAAGAAATTTTATTCAATTTGTTGTAAATCAATGGCTTATTTTCATAATTGATGTGAGGTTGAGATATTGTAGAGTCAATATAAAGTCTTTTCTGGTTGATTTTGTATCACCATCGACAATATGTCTCACATGGAAATTAAATATTCCATTATAGCAATTGTTTTTGAAAGTAATTTTTTACATTAAACATTTTTTCAAATATTTAATCATTATCACTTGCTAAATAAAATATAATTTATATTTTGTTGTGAATATGTTTTATTTTATTACATTTGGGTAGAAAAATAACAACTATTAAAACAACCTATTCTGAAGAAGAACTTATCGTTTTACTAAAAGAAAAAAACGAAAATGGTTTTCATTATCTGTATGACCACTACTCTGGTGCGTTGTATGGAGTCATTCTTCGAGTTGTTCAGTCTAAAGAATATGCTGAAGAAGTAATTCAGGATATTTTTGTTAAGATTTGGAATTCTATTCATCAGTATGATGCCTCTAAAGGCAGGTTTTATACCTGGATGATTAATATTGCCCGAAATACCGCAATAGATTATTTGAAGTCTAAAGGATTTCAGAACAATCTTAAAAACCAACCTCTTCCCGATTTCGTATATAATACTACAGAACTTTCCACAGTCAATAATTCAGCTGATTATATTGGATTTAATGATGTGCTTGAAAGTTTGGAGGACGATAAACAAGAACTTATTAATCTTTCTTATTATCAAGGATATACCCAGCACGAAATATCTGAAAAACTAAAGATACCGCTTGGGACAGTAAAGACAAAGATGCGGAATGCACTCATGAAATTAAAGGATTTGCTAAAAGATTATCAATAAATTGAACACTAAAGAATACATATCATCCGGAATTATAGAATCTTATATTCTAGGTCATGCTTCTCCCGAGGAAGCAGGCATTTTGGAGTGTGTGATAAAAAATAATGCTGAAGTAAAAGAAACTTTTGAAGAAGCTCAAAAAACGATGGAAAAGCTTGCTACGGCTCAGGCTGTAACACCTCCAAGCGATTTGAAAGCTAAAATCTGGAATAAAATCCAGAAAGAACAATCTTCTGAAGAAGGAATTCCTGTGAATTCTATAGAAGAAGCACCGGTTGCAAAACCATTGGACGCAAATGTTGAAATTAAGAGAAACAATAACTGGAAAACATTAGGTATTGCTGCTTCTGTTTTATTTCTACTAAGTATTGCAGGAAATCTGTTTTGGCTTAATAAACAATCTGAAAATCAAAAAGAAATTGCACGAATGAATTCTGAGAAGCAGTCTCAGAATGTTGCAATGCAGAAAATGAATCAAAAAATGACTATGTTTTCCAATCCTGATATGCAAATGGTAATGCTGAAAGGAGTTGAAAAACATCAGGATGCTAAAGCAATGGTATTCTGGGATAAAAAGACAAAAGAAGTTTACCTTAATGCAGAGAATCTTCCTAAGGCTCCGGAAGGCATGCAGTACCAGCTTTGGGCAATTGCAGACGGGAAACCGGTAAATGCAGGAATGTATTCAGAAGATAAAGACAGTTTGATTGCATTAGCCAATATTTCAAAAGCACAGGCTTTTGCAATTACACTTGAAAAAGAAGGTGGAAGCTCAGTTCCTACGATGGAGAATATGTTTGTAATGGGAGAAATCTAGATTATAGAATTTAAATACCTTTATTTTTTCAAAATAATATACATCAAAAAAAGCATCCAACGGGATGCTTTTTTTGATGTATTTAAAATAATTAGACAGAATATTCCAAAGAAGCTTCTTTAGCAGCAGCTACCATTGCAATTAAAGCTTTCTCGGTTTCATCCCAATGTCTGGTTTTTAATCCACAATCAGGATTTACCCAAAGCTGGTGAGCAGGAATTACATCCTGAGCTTTTTTAAGCAGCTTAATCATTTCTTCTTTGGACGGAACTCTTGGTGAGTGAATATCGTAAACACCAGGACCGATTTCATTTGGATATTTAAAGTCTGCAAAAGCATTTAAAAGTTCCATTTGTGAACGTGAGCATTCTATGGTAATCACATCAGCATCCATATCTGCAATATTTTTGATAATATCGTTAAATTCAGAATAGCACATATGAGTATGAATCTGAGTAGCATCTTCCACTCCGCTTGCTGAGATTCTGAAAGCTTCCACAGCCCATTTCAGGTAGTTTTGCCAATCAGATTTTCTTAAAGGAAGCCCTTCACGTATTGCTGGTTCATCAATCTGAATAATTCTGATTCCTGCTTTTTCAAGATCATTTACTTCATCACGAATTGCCAGAGCGATCTGCTTACAGGTTTCTGAGCGTGGCTGATCATCACGTACAAAAGACCATTGTAAAATTGTAACAGGTCCTGTTAACATTCCTTTTACCCATTGATTAGTCTGTGATTGAGCATATTGTGACCAATACACTGTCATTGGATCAGGTCTGAAAACATCTCCAAAGATGATCGGAGGCTTCACGCAACGGCTTCCATAGCTTTGTACCCAGCCATTTTTAGTAAATGTAAATCCTTCCAATTGCTCTCCGAAATATTCAACCATATCATTGCGTTCAAATTCCCCATGAACGAGAACGTCTATTCCTATTTCTTCTTGCCAACGGATTGTTCGCTGGGTTTCTTTTTTTAATAAAGCATCATATTCTCCAGCAGTTAATTCCCCCTTTTTAAATTTTGCTCTCCAGTTTCTTACCTCCGAAGTTTGAGGAAAAGATCCAATGGTTGTGGTAGGG
Source organism: Chryseobacterium artocarpi (assembly GCF_001684975.1). Classification (GTDB taxonomy): domain Bacteria; phylum Bacteroidota; class Bacteroidia; order Flavobacteriales; family Weeksellaceae; genus Chryseobacterium; species Chryseobacterium artocarpi. The sequence goes on from NZ_MAYH01000023.1 coordinate 255,745, forward strand.
AACAATGGTAATTGTAATACTTTCTGTTGCTCCTCTCTACGAACCGGGAATGTATTTTTTCGTTGTGAATCCCTTTCAGTGATTGCTTCTGCTCTTTGTTTCACAATTTCATTATGAATCAATGACGATGTTTTTCTGCTGGCAATCGATTTTATATTCTCCTCAAAATCGGTAAGAACAGTTGAGTTTTCTGTATTCGATGCCAATTCTTTAAGATCTACAACCTCTTTTACTTTCTGCTTAGCAAAGGCTAACCAGTTTTTAATCTCCGGATCAAGATTTGTTTCAAATTCCAAATCACATGGCGAATGAAGAAGAGATGAAGATGGAGCAATAAAAACCCTTTCAATTCCTAGTTTTTCGATCGTTTTTTTAATGAAAGACAAAGATTTTTCATAATCATTTTTCCAGATATTTCTTCCATCTACAACCCCAAGAGATAATCCCACATTGTCAGGAATAGATTCAAGTACTTCGTCTAACTGTTCAGGATTTCTTACCAGATCAATGTGTAAAATATCTGTAGGAAGTGAAGCAGCAAGCGATGCATTATTTTTTAATCCTTCAAAATAAGTGGTGATGATGAACTTCAATTTTGGAAATTGTTTTCTAAGTTCAGAATAAACCTTTAGATACGCTTCTTTTGCATTATCTGTTATATCTAAAGCTAAAAACGGTTCATCAAACTGAATCCATTCTGCACCCTGAGTCTGAAGTTTTGATAGTATTTCTATGTAGACAGGAAGTATGTTTGGAACAAGATCCAATTTATCGAATCCTTCTTCTTTTTCCTTTCCTAAAAGCAAATAAGAAACAAGTCCGATAATTACAGGTTTTGCATTGATTCCAGCTTGTTTAGCACCTGCAAATTCATTGAAAATTTTATCAGAAGTAAGCTTAAATTGTTGATTTTTGTAGAATTCCGGAACGATATAATGATAATTGGTATCAAACCATTTTGTCATTTCCATAGCTGTAATATCCAATCCGTCTTTTTGGTAGCCTCTTGCCATGGCGAAATAAAGGTCTAGTTCAGAATTGTTCTTTTTAAGAGCAACTTCATGGTAACGTGTTGGAATGGCTCCAACAATCAAACTCATGTCTAAGACCTGATCATAATAAGAAAAATCATTGCATGGGATAAGATCAATTCCTGCTTCTTTCTGAATATTCCAGTTTTGATTACAGATGTTTCTTCCTACTGTAAGAAGCTCTTCCAAAACAATTTTACCTGCCCAATATTGTTCGCAGGCTTTTTTAAGTTCTCTTTTGCTACCAATACGCGGATAGCCCAGAATGTGTGTTTGCATTTTTAATACTTTTAATTAAACTTATTGTTAAAAAAAGTCCTTTGAATGCTTCGTAATGCTTTTACAGTTTAGAAATTTTGAATATAAATGATATAATAGCCTGGCGATTTCATTTTATATGAAACTGCATAACAATATATCATCTGTGTGACTCAAAGCTTCAGACCGCGAAAGCATTGTCAATTCAGTAAAGGCAGGTCTCCTGACTTGTAACAGCTTCTGTCATCCTTCCCGTTTTCACAGTGGATATATAAGGACAGAAGCTTTTGGTATGTTACTTACAGTTGCGCGACAGCTCGTGATTTGCACACGATTCCCTATTAATTTACCTTAAGTAAAACCTTTTCTGTTTGATGAAGATATGTAAAGAACTGTACTCTTATCAAATGATTACTTTGATAGAAGATTTTAATTTTGTGTAAAATTAGTAATACAGAATTTATTATCAATTAATAGTTGTTTATTAAGTAAATAAAGCTTTAATAATTGTTTTAAACAGAATAAAAATCTTTAAATTTGATGAATTTTAAACCATAAAAGAAAAATATTCTGTGGAACAGCTCGATGATAAAGACCTGAAGCTTCTGAGATTGCTTCAAACCAATGCAAAATTGACAGTAAAAGAACTTGCGAAGGAAATTAATCTTTCTCCTTCTCCTGTTTTTGAACGTGTAAAAAGACTTGAACAGGAAGGCTATATTAAGAATTATGCGGCTGTTTTGGATGCTGAAAAACTTAATCGCGGATTCACGGTTTTCTGTCAGATTAAATTAAAAATTCATGACAGATCTGTAGGCTATGATTTTGTAAAAGAAATTCTGGAGATTGAAGAAGTTGCAGAATGTTATAATATCTCCGGGGATTTTGATTTTCTTCTGAAGGTTCAGGTTCGGGATATGAAACACTATCAGGATTTTGTTTTTAATAAACTAGGATCTGTAGATTCTATTGGCAGTACTCATAGTACATTTGTAATGGCAGAAGTGAAAAATAATCATGGATTAACGATATAATGAATATTTTTCTACATAATAAAACCGCTCTTTTCAGAGCGGTTATACTTTTTTAAGTGCTTGTTCGTTTTATCTTAGCAAGTAGATCCACATTCAAGTAACTTGATGTGAATTACACCGTTGACAACGCACTGAGTTTGACATAATGCATTACCAACAATAGTACCTACACCGCCAACAACGCCACCAACAACACCGCCTACGCCTCCTACAGCTCCGCCGATTACTCCACCTAGGCCGCCAACAACGCCACCAATTACACCTCCAAGACCTCCTAATAATCCTCCGATTGGATCAAGTAGTCCGTCTCCTGAAATAGTTTTTAGTTCGTTTCTGTCTAGTTTTTTGAAATTTTTCATGATTAAGATTTTATATGATTAATACTTCACAAATATATGACAAATAATTATATGTTCATATTGTTTCGAATAAAATAAATAAACAATTTTACTATTTAATATTTCGTTAATATAATTGGTAATTAATGAAAATATCATTTTTTAATTATATTTAATTGATTTACTAAAAGTTAAAAAATATATTTCCAATTATGAATTGTAGAGTTATTTTTTCAACAAGAAGTGAAGTTTTTTTATACTTAATATTTCAAACTTTAAAAAAGGGTATTTTTGATCTTAAAAGGAGTGATTTTATTGATTTTTGATGACTTGAGGTCGTCCATTTTTTAAGAATCAGGCAAGAAGAAGTTAAATTTCTTCTAATTTTATGGTAAAACAGCTTCCTTATCATTGAATAACGACATCAAATTTTGTATTTTTGCCTACACACTTGTATCAATGTCAATTTTTTCAAATAATATACGCTCCTTAAGAGCCAAGAGAAAGCTTTCTCAACAAAATGTAGCTGATGATCTGACGATCTCCCGAGTGAGATACTCCAAATATGAAAACGGAATTTCAGAACCACCTATTGAGCTGCTTATAAAAATCGCTAAATATTTCCATGTAAGTATAGATCTTTTACTCTCTGTGGACTTACAAAAATATTCTATGGATGATATGATGAAGTTACCTGATAACAGAATTGTTCTTCCGGTAGCAGTAGATGATCTGGGTAATGATACCATTGAAATTATCCCACAAAAAGCATCTATGGGGTACCTTGAGGGATATAGCGATGTAGAGTATATTGAAGGTCTTCAACGAATTGCCCTACCCTTCTTAACTAATGGTAAATACAGAGCTTTTCCTGCTGATGGAGATTCTATGCCTCCTTTTAGAAACGGATCTTACATAGTAGGAAAATATGTGGAAGGAATTGATGACCTTAAACCTGGGAAAACTTATGTTTTTATCACTCTTAATGATGGAATTACTTACAAACGTTTTAAAGAACATAAAGGGAATGCTATCTGTGTAAGTGCTGACAATTCATTCTATGAACCTTATGATATTCCATTTGAAGATATTGTTGAAATCTGGCAGTATGCTTCTGGTATTTTCCCTGAGGATTTTGAACCTGGAGATTATGAAAGCTATAATTTTAAGGAGATGTTCCGTGAATTGAGACAGGATATTAAAGAACTGGATAAAAAAGTTTCCGGTCGTCGCAGAAAATCATCGTAAATATATAGAACTAGAATAGATTCTTATAAAAATAAACAGGCTCTCTAAAATTATTAGGGAGCCTGTTCTCAAACCAGTTAAAAATGTAAAATATGATATGAAAAATACTGTTTAAAAAGAGGTTTTTTAATGTTTGTGATGTTTGAAGTTAATTAGATGTGCTGTAATGAGCCCTGCTGCTCCTAGATAGATCAACGGGATATGAATTTCAAATATAAAGTCTGCCAGTATTGAAACTGCAATTAGACCAATTGATCCCCAAAATAATACATTCAGCCAAGTATTTTTTACTTGTTTTGTAATTCTAAAAACAACTATGGTCCCAATAATAAGAAAACCTAGATCTATATATGGGTTATGTGATATTCCCAGAGGAACTACCAGTAATAAAGGGAAAACAATACAATGAATCAGACATAATACAGCAGTCGATATTCCTATTGCATCAAGAAGTTTTGATTTCATATGGATTAGGATTTAATTTTCTTGTTGTAACTTTGTTGCAAATGTAAATATAAAAATCAAATAACGCAACTTTGTTGCATTAAAAAATGAAACAAGTCAGAAATACTCACGCAAAAACTGAAATTTTAAACCTTATCAATAGCTCTGAGGTAGCTTTAAGCCATTCTGATATTCAAAAGAAGTTGGGAGACTTATGTAATAGAGTTACGATTTATAGAGTTTTAGAAAGGCTTGAAAATGAGGGTGCTATTCACAGAATTGTAAATGTGGATGGTGTAGTAAACTTTGCTAAATGTATTGGTAAATGTACTCATGAACAACACTTCCACAATCATGTTCACTTTAATTGCAAAAAATGTAATTCCGTGACATGCATTGAAAATGTTATTCCTGAAATCAGTTTGCCGGAGAACTTTATTGCGGAGGAATATAATTTTATTATCAGTGGAATCTGTCCTAAATGTAGTAATGCTTAAGATTTTAATGTAAAATATAATTGCCACGAATGCACTAATAAAATAATCTGTGCATTCGTGGCAAAAAAATAAAGTATATAAATTGTCTACTATAAAGGAGAAATATATACTTCTATTTTGGTTCCGTCATAGTTGAAAGTTCCGTCAGGGTTGATTTTTCCAAGGACCCATTTCATATCTACGGGAACAGACCAGGTAGAACCTAATGCAAATCCGTTCACAGATCTGATCTCGTTTCCATTTCCTGTTGTAATCGCTGAATGAAACCATGTTTTGTCTATAAGTCTATAGAACCCAATAGCTTTTCCTTTGGGGATTGGAGCATATCCGTCCCATTTTTCTCCACGGGGATAATTGAATTTATTTAACCATTTTTGTCCGGATGATCCTGCAAGTTCATCAGGGCTGATGCTGGCTCCTCTCATATAAAGAGCGTATGCAACAACATCATGGCATACCCCGGTATTGTACTTTGAAATATTTTCTGCCCCTGAAAGAACGGCATGTGCAACCGGAGCTCTTTCAGATAGGGATAACTGAGCCTTCCTTGCTCCTTCTGGTGTTACTGACATATTGATAATATTTTGTTTGGTGAATGGTAAAGATAGTCTTTTTTAAATAAATTAAAAATACATATTGAAAATGAGATATTTATGGTGTTTTTATTCAATGGATAGTATTAAACTGTCAGCTTAATTTTATACTTCCAGTTGAAAGAGCCCCATTGTAGCATTGTGATAATGGTCGGGAAGCCCTTCCGTATCAGTCATTTTTTTCTCACCCAGATAAGAAAACCCACATTTAACGTAATAATCGATCAGTCTTTGATTTCCTGCTGTAGTATCCATTCTTACATATAGTTTATGATTTTCCTTTGCAAATTTCTTTGCCCATTCTACGATCTGTTCTACAAATTTTTGTCCGCGAAAGTTTGGATTGGTAGCAATTCTGTGAATGTATATTGCCGGATCTGTATTTTGTTTCCCCCAAACCTGCTGATCTTCATAGGTAATGCTCCAGACGCATGCTACTTCTTCATCCACGACAATTTTAAAATGGCGGTTTTCTTCAATTTCTGATTCAATCATACTTTTTTCAAATTCAGGCCATTGTACACCAGATACAGTTTTCTTAAAATCGGAAGCCATTTTATATAAACCAAGGACCGCTTCAATATCCTTTAAAGATGTGTTCACTATCATTATTCCTGTTATAATTACAAAAATACTGAAAATTGAACAGGTAGCTTTTGTTATTGTTATTCAGAATGGGTATAAATACGGCTCTATTACTCATGTTGCGTTGGGTAACGTAAATAAAAATACTAATTTTATCGCCCGATTAAAGATAAAGACACACTATGCCGACTGATGCTTCTCATAAGCTGATTCCGATGACTACCTTTGTGCTGGAATATTACGCCCACGAAGGATATGCTGATCTTCAAACATTGAGTTTGATGAATAACTATGCCAATTTTTTAAAACAGATTTTAGTTCTTGGGATGTTTGTTCCTGTAGATTCTCAGGGAAATGTATTGAAAGAACCTAAGAATTATACATCATGGAAATCACTTGAACATAATGATGGAGAAAGAACCAATATGGCTGGTTTTGAAGAATATGGTGAGTATCAGAAAGCGGAACGCAAATGTTTATTTGAAGGTTTTAGAGTAGATTATAATGGATATTCTAAAGTAAGAATTGTAGCTTCTTATGACCCATCTATTGAACTATCATTTAATAAGAGTGATCTGATGCCTACAGGATTCAATGATGTGGAATCACTGACTGTTTTTGATGATATTTTTTTAACGTCTAATGCCTTGAAATTAATAGGAATAAAGGACAGAAAATAAATATTTTGTTACCTAAAGAAATGCATGCTTATTTTCCAAGAAATGAAAATATCTGCTTCCCATAAAAAATCCCTTTACTGCAATAAGTAAAGGGATTTCAATTTTAATATAAATAATTTTATCGGACACATTCACCTGAGCGGCATAAGTAACCTGAAGGACATAATCCATTGATGCACGGACCTGCAACATCTGGATAACATTTTTCATCTGCACGGCAATGAGAGTTTGGAGGGCACAGACTGATAAGGTTTCCAATACAGATTCCCACAGGAAGTGGCAGATTCAGCTCTATACCAATTTCGCCGACAATGTTCTTTAATGTTTTTCTTTTTAATTTTTTCATGGTTTTAGTTTTAATCAGTTGTTGTTTTGATAAGTGTTCGCATTGGGTTTTAGCCTGTGAACAGATCAAAGATAATCATACTGGCAGATGAATCATTCAGTACTTTTACTTAATTTCAGATTATTCTAAAACATCTATGATAAAAATGATTTGAATATGGTAACCAGACTCATAATAATAACCACTACTCCAACAACGACAAACATTTTCTTTGTTGGTAATTTCGTAGTCAGCATTGCTGAAAAGGGAGCTGTAAAAACACCACCAAGCAGCAGCCCTAAAACAATATTCCAATGATGAATTCCTATGGTAAAGATGAATGTAATAGCACTTGTGACAGTCAACAGAAATTTTGCTACCGTTGAGCTACCGACCACGTAACGGGGAATTCTTCCTTCTTTAATGAGTGTTCCGGTTACTAAAGGTCCCCATCCGCCTCCCGCAAAGGAATCTATGAAACCTCCCACGAATCCTAACACTCTGAGATTGGTTCTTTTCTTTGTTTTACTACGGTTTTTATTTTTATCCTTAAAGGCATTTTTCAAAATATTTAATCCCAAATATAAAGTATAACAGGCAATGATTGGCTTCACAATATGAGCATAATGCTCGCCATAATGAGATAAGGTTAAAGCTCCAATGATTGATCCTGCGATTGCCAGTGGAAATAGTACCCAAACCATTTTTTTATTGACGTTCCCTAGTTTATAATGACTGAAACCCCCTGCTGCAGTTGTAAATGATTCTGCAGAATGAATGCTTGCACTCACTACAGGCGGTGGAACGTTCAGTAATAATAGAATGGTAGTACAGATCACGCCATATCCCATTCCCATTGATCCGGCTACGATTTCAGCAACAAAACCTGCAAAGAGCATCCAGTAAAAAATGTGACCGTCTTTATTAAGAAAATTCTGAATATCATCAGCCAGATTGAATTGATAAATTACCAATCCAAATACTCCGAAAAAAAGCATTATTCCTATGATAGCGAGATAGATATTCGCTTTTCTCTGAGCCGTTTTGGTAATATGGATCAGTTTTTCAATTTCCAGATCGTCTTTTTTTGCAGGAACTGTTCCTTCAGACAGATATTGCGTAGTGATTTTGTTGAGTTCTGTTACTTTATGATTAAAATCTCCCTGTAGCTGATTGCGTATATTTTGCATATTATCCAGTACAATATCCATTTCGTCAGGAATCATTTCTGTGAATGTTTCTCTGAGTCTTTTTGCGATAGTTGGAGATTTCCCATTGGTTGAGATAGCTATTTTAAGGCTTCCTTTTTTGACAATTGAACCTAAATAGAAATCACACAGATCAGGTTTGTCTGCAATATTAACCAATACATTTTTTTGCTGTGCCTGTTCACGAATCTGCTCAGCAAGAACAATATCATTTACCGCAATAATGGCAAGATCTGAATTATCAAAATCATTGATATGATAGGGTCTTTCATGCAATATGATATTAGGAAACCGATTCTGTAAAGCAATAACTTCGGGAATAATTTCCTTTGCAACTAATGTTATAGACGTTTCAGGCGAATTTCCGAGTACAGATTCCAGCTTTTCGAGGGCAATTTTTCCGCCTCCGATGATCAATAATGATAATTTTTCAAGCTTTAAAAATACAGGATATAAGGAATTACTCATTTTGATTACAGTTTTAAGTCATATGTAAATGCGAGATAATACAAACCTCCGATCTCAGGACCTGCCGCGTATTGAAAATAACGTCTGTTCAGCAAGTTCGTTGCTCCGATTTTTACATTGGCATGAATTTCTGGAAGTTTCCACGTAGCCTGAGCATCTATGGTATAATAAGCGGGAATATTCCCTGATGCTAAAGGACTTTCCCACATAAAACTGTTCTGCCATCTTGCCACAAGCGTAAATCCAATATTTTTGATGATCTCTCTGTTTCCTACACTTACATTGACCATCCATTTTGGAGTGTTGAATGCTGTAATAAACAGATCTGATGAATTATTGGATGCAAGATCATTATAAGATACGTTGGCATTTACGTTGTAATTTCCGGTAATGTTATAACGGATGCCTAATGAGGTTCCATAGCTTTTATAAGTGGTGTTGCTATTGGTGTAGACTCTGTAACGATCCTGTTTGCTTCGGTCAAGCATGGCAAGAACAGCAGTATTGCTTCCGATCTGACTGTTTTTAGGAACAGCGACTTCTACCTGTCCCAAAAATCCTTCATAGATATTGTAATAAAAATCCCAGTCAAGAACGAGTTTATTATTAAAGAACACAGATTTATAGCCTACTTCAAATGAATTGATCTTTTCCGGTTGCAGTTTTTGAAGATTAGCAACAGCTAAGAGATGTTTATTATCCTGAGCAGCCTGGTTTTGGCTCTTTCCATAGTCTATATCTGCATTTACGGCAGAAGTAAATTTATCAATAGAAGCCAAAGTATAAGAATTTTCCAGATAGCCTAATCCGTCATTTACTTTTGAAAGACCTCCTACTCGTCGTACATTTCCGTTATTAACGAAGGAAAGTGCTTCAAATAAGGATGGAAATCGGTATCCATTTTGAAAAGATGCTCTGAAATTATGTTGATTGACAGGGGAATATACAATACTTATTCTTGGGTTTAATTTAGCTTCAAACTCCGGATTTCTATCTATACGTAAAGCAGCATTAAGCTTTAATTTATCATCAAAGAATACTTTTGTAATCTGTGCAAAGGCTCCATACTTCTGATAAATAACGTCTTTCCCGAATGTTCCATCGGATAAAGGAATATTTCTTTCAGTGACAGGTCTGTCAAAATCTACAAAATTATTTCCATCCGGAGTTATGCTGTACAAACGGTAATCTATTCCTGCAAGAAGATTGAATATTTTTACAAATCGGGTAAAATCATAAGTTAATTCACTCTGATAAAATCTTGATTTCTGTTCAAGCTTTGCACCGCCTGTTGCCGGAGCGCCAACAATTCCTGCGTTTACGGAGTCCCAGTTATTGATTCCGATGATGGTATTTTTCAACTGTTCAAAGGCTGTGGTTCCGGGTACTGCTCTATTTTTGTCTGCTACTTGTCTTGCCAGACTGAAAGCTTCATTAAGGTTTACTCCTGCATTTAAATTATTCTGAAGTGATGTCTGAAATATATTTTTCCAGTTGTTATTTGAAAGATTGGTAAGATCTAAGTTATCTGCTAAAGGTTTTAAGTTATAGGAATCACCAGTATTTTCAATAGAAACATAAGCTCTGAAAGTAAGTTCTTTACCTGTAAGTTCTACTTTATGATTCTGAACGGTGGCATTCTGGAGACGGATTTTATTTCCTCTCTGAAAAGTTCCGTCCAATAATCCATATCGGTAGACATAAGATGCTTTCCACTGATCTCCAAAGCGGTAATATAATCCTGCATCAAATTTTATGTTCTTTACCTCCGGGCTTACCAGATCTTTTTCCAGATATCCTGTTCTCGAAACATTGAAAGTGGTTGGTTTGCCATTATAGTCAACCTTTACGGCTACCCTGTTGTTTCTTTCGTCGCCATATTTATTCCATAGATCTTCGGCGGGATTATTTGTCAGAGAAAAATTGGGATTGGCTGTAACCAGAGAACCCGGGTTCTGATCTGTATGATTGTTTGAAATCCAGTCTGTTCCGGTAAAGTAAGAAGCATTGACTTTAATGGCAAGGTTATTATTGAGTGCTTTGGCAAATCGGATAGCACTTTCTCCCAGAGAACTTATTTTATGATTAAAATTATCTACATGATTGACACCGCCACGAAAGTAAACACTTAATCCCTGTGAAGTAAACGGATCTTTTGTTTGAAGGCTGGCAAGCCCGTTAATAGCATTCATTCCATACAAAGCTGAAGCAGCTCCGGGAGTGACTTCCATAGATTGAATATCGAGTTCTGTAGGACCAATCGCATTGCCAAGAGGCACGCCCAAAGTGGCAGACTGCACGTCTACTCCATCTACCAGCTGCATAAATCTGAAGTTATTCGGAGAATTAAAACCTCTTGAATTGGGGATTTTCAACGTAAGACTGGAAGTAAGAAGCTGTAAGCCTTTTACATTTTCCAAAGTTTCATAAAAAGAGGCAGCAGGACTTTCTCGGATCGTTTTAATATCAATTTTTTCGATGGCTATCGGAGATCTTAATATCTTTTCAGGAGTTCTTGATGCTGAAATAACAACTGCGTCAATGATTGTATTCTGAGGATTAAGCCCGATGGTTATTTTATTGGATGATGAAAGCACTTCAACGGTTTGGCTGCTAAAACCGTCTTTATTAATAACCAATCGAAAAGGAATGGTAACTCTTGTTCTGATCTTAAAATTTCCGGATTCATCTGTAAATGCATTGTCTTCTGAATTTTCTATCTGTACTTTTACGGAATCAAGACCTTTACGGGTTCCTGTATTTTTTATTGTTCCACTTAATTCAATAAGCTGCTGCTGTGCTTCTGCCAGGTTAAAAAATAGAAATGTGAATGCAATAATACCAGCTTTAGGCAGAAAATTTCCATGTTTTTTGTTTTTCATTTTTTCTTCATTTTTAGGTTAAGAATGAAGCTGTCTGAACTTTTACATTGATTATTTTTAACTAAAAAGGCACAAGAATCTTAAACACTTAAGTTTTTTTAAGAGTTAAATTTCATGAATAAGAAGTACACTTAAGTATTTTGAAAGTCTTTTATTTTAAACTTACTTATTTGAGCTAAAGTGTTTAAAAATGAAAGCTTTTGTGCCTTTTGTGGTTGTACAAAGTTCAGACAACTTTGTTTGTATTGTTATTTGAGAATCAACAACACATGCACATTCGTCTACCTGAAAGAAGAGGTTGATTGTTTTTGTTTTTAGTCAGATCATATTGAAAATTAGTCATATATTCAATTTAAGGTTTGTAAGTAACGGTATGAAAAATCACCAAATGTTTCTTCTGTAAGCTTTTGTTTTGTATAAATGCTAAACAACTCATCTAAAGTGGTAAGAATTTCTTCTTCACCAATATTTTCTTTAAACTTTGTATTCAGTCTCAGCCCCAATCGATCTCCACCGATGTGTAGGTTGTATTTGCCGTAAGCGGTTCCTACAAATCCGATTTCTGCATTGGGAGAACGTCCGCAGCCATTAGGACAACCTGTCATTCTGATGGTAATATCATCTTCTAAAAGACCATGTTTTTCAAGAATAGGCTCTATTTTGGTGACTAAAGACGGTAAATATCGCTGCGCTTCTGCTAGTGCCAGAGAACAAGTGTTTAAAGCAACACAGGCAACGGAATTTTTACGCAAAGCACTTGCATTTTCTGTATATTTTGAAATGCCATATTCCTGTAAAAGGTTTTCTACTAATACTTTATCCTGATCATTGATATCTGAAATAATCAGATTTTGATTACAGGTAAATCTGAAATTAACCTTTGTGGTCTGCGCAATTTTTAATAATCCTGATTTTAAAGGATAATCTTCTGTATCCAGTACTCTTCCATGTTCTACAAAGACTGTATAAAACCATTTTCCTTCATGATTCTGCGTCCAGCCATAGCGGTCTTTTCTTTGTTCAAACTTAAATTCTCTTGCCGGTTCAAAACTGAATCCGGTTCTTTTTTCCACTTCAGCCCTGTACTGATCTATTCCCAGTTTATCAATAGTATATTTTAACCTTGAAAGTTTTCTGTCACTTCTGTTCCCAAAGTCACGTTGCACGGTGATAATTTCGTACACAGCCTTTAAAGCCTTTTCTTCTGAATCTACAAATCCAAGTACGGAAGCAAGACGTGCATAAGTAGCTTCATTTCCGTGTGTAGCACCTAAGCCTCCACCTGCTGCAATGTTATAGCCTACAATCTCATTGTTTTCAATAATGGCGATAAGCGCTATATCATTAATGAATACATCTACATCATTATTAGGAGGAACAGCAATCCCGATTTTTAATTTTCTGGGAAGATATCTATCCTGATACAAAGGATCTTCTTCTGTTTTTCTGTCAATAATAAGTTCATCATCAATCCAGACATCATAATAAGACTTTGTTTTCGGAAGACACATTTCACTGATTTTACCAGCCAGTTCATACGTCTGCTGATGTAAAGGCGATTCTGAAGGGTTTGCAGTACAGGTTACATTTCTGTTGACATCACCACACGCCGCAATGGAATCAAGATGATTGATATTAAAGCTTTGAATGGTAGGTCTTAAATGTGATTTTAAAATACCATGCAGTTGAAGCGTTTGTCTTGTTGTTATTTTGATGGTTCCTGTGGAGTGGTCTTTAGCAATATCATTCACACCAATCCATTGATCTGAGGTCAGAAAGCCACCGGGAAGCCTAAGTCTGATCATATAGGAATACAGCCATTCCAGTTTTTTTGCCACACGCTCTTCCCTTCTATCTCTGTCGTCCTGCTGGTACATTCCGTGGAATTTGATCAGCGTTTGGTCATCTTCTCTTATCGCGCCAGTAAAGTCATCGGCAAGACTTTCTTTTAATGTTCCTCTGAGCCCGTTACTTTGGGTTTTGATTCTTTCTACCGGTGAAAGATTATCTTTATTGCTCATAATTGTTTTCTTTTAATAATTGAGATTCCTTTAATAAACGTCTTTAGCATATCTTCCGCTAAGCTCCATCTCTTCCAGATAATGAAGTGCTTCTTCTTTGCTGCGTTTTCCCTGTTGCTGAATAATATTCAAAAGTGTGTCTTCCACATCCTTGCTCATAGGATCTTTTGTGCCACATACATACACTGATGCTCCCCCTTCAAGCCAGTAAAAAACTTCCTGTGCTTTTTGTTCAAGCTTATGCTGTACATATATTTTTTCTGCGGTGTCTCTGGAAAAAGCGAGGTCCAAATGAGTAAGGCTTCCGGTTTTAAGGAAATCCTGAATTTCAGATTGATAAATGAAATCTGAGACAAAATTCCTTTCTCCGAAAAACAGCCAGTTTTTCCCTTCCCCTCCTACCGCATCACGTTCCCAAAGGAATGATCTGAAAGGTGCAATTCCTGTTCCCGGTCCTATCATAATAATATCTTTATCCGGTTCAGGAAGTTTAAAGTGTCCGGCATCCTGAATATAGAACTCAACGTCTTCTCCTTCATTAAATTCACTTAAAAATCCACTGCATAATCCTTTGTGTTTTTCATGGTCAATAAAGAACTCAGATTTGGCAACAGTGATATGTATTTCATTTTCGCCATGGGCTTCCGGTGATGAAGATATAGAGTACAGACGGGGTGCCTGACCTGTTAATATCTGAATCACTTCTTCAAATTCCTCTGCATTTTTTACAGGATAAATTCTTAGAAGATCAAGAAGACTCAAACGAACTTCGGGAATAGAATGTCCTGTTATTTTTGCATATTGAGCTACGACAGATTTAAGCAAGTAGCTAATATTTAAATGCTTGTGTAAAAGCTCTTCAACAGTATCTGTTATTTTTGGAGTTGAAATTTGTTTATTAGGATCAATTCCTGTTAACGTAATAATCTCCTCAACAATTGTTTTTGAATTGAAAGGAAGAACTCCTAATGCTGCACCAGGTTGATATACTAATGCTTCTTCAGTTTCTATTTCAATATGATAAGTCTCCTTTTCAGAAGTAATATCATTGAGATTAAGGATTGCGGATATTTTTCCCTGATACTTTTTTCTTCCCGTTGAAACCTTTTGCACAGTTGCATTTTTACTGCTGATTCCTGAAGTTTTATTAACAGCTTCTGATATGTGTTCAATCCAGTTCTGAGCGTCTTGTTCGTAATCAATATCACATTTTTTTAATGGGATAATGCGTTGTCCGCCAAGGTTTTCAAAGCGCGAATCCACATCTTCACCTGTCTTACAGAAGAGAGGATAGCTGCTGTCTCCCAATGCCAGAACTCCAAATTTCAGATTGCTGAGATTGATTTCATTCTCGTAGATATAATCATAGAATTTCTTGGCAAGAACCGGAGGATCGCCTTCTCCCTGGGTACTGATGACCACAAAAAAGAATTCTTCTTTGCTAAGGTCTTTGGCTTTGTATTGAGACAGGTCGGTTAATTTCACCTGAATTCCTTTTTTCTTAATGATTCCTGCTAATGAGGTAGCAAGTTTCTTACTGTTTCCGGTTTCTGTGCCATAAGCAAGGGTGATTTTCTTTACCGCATTTTGTATTGAATGATCAATTTGTTGTGGAGGTAAAGCCGCTGTTAATGTGGTTCCTCCCGCAAGTCCTGCAAGATAACCACTTGCCCAGATGGCTTCATCCCGGGATAAGTCTACAGATATTTGTTTTAATACATTGAGTTTCGTTTCAGACAGCATATTCAAAGAAATTTTGATTGTTTGGGATTACACTTCCATTCTCTACCGATTTGAAATAAAGACCTTCCTTTCCGGTATTTTCCAGCCACGAAAATTCTTCATGGAGATTTACTATTTTTCCTACAATTACCAGCGATGGTGAAGCGAATACTTTATCACCAAAAGTAGTGTTGAAGTCATCAAATGATGAAGTATAGACCTTCTGATAAGGTGTTGTAGCCTGTTCAATGACTGCAATTTTTTTATCGTCGGAAATTTCAAGCTGCCTGAATTTCTCTACAAGGCTGGTAAGATTTCCTTTAGACATATAGAAAACAAGGGTATCACTGGTTGTGGCAAGTTCTTTCCAATATTCTTCATTAAGGATGTCTGATTTGTAATATGTCAGAAAACGCACAGATGTTGAATATCCTCTTGCCGTCAAAGGCATCCCTGCAAATGCTGCTGCTCCCAGCGCTGCTGTAATTCCCGGAATGATTTCGTAGGGAATGTAGTTTTGTTTTAAAGCCTGCAATTCATCCAGAATATTGGAGAAGATGGAAACATCACCTCCTTTAAGTCTTACGATCGTTTTATTCTGACGGGCATACTCCACCATTAGGGTATTGATATGAGATTGGGGAGTAGATGCGTTTTTACTGCATTCTTTACCTACATAGATTATTTCTGTACCTTCATTAGCGTACATTTCCAGAATTTCAGGGCTTACAAGACGATCACATAAGATGACGTCTGCTTTTGCAATGGCATTTACAGCTTTTACAGTGATAAGTTCAGGGTTGCCGGGTCCTGCACCGATAAGGTAAACCTTTGGTGATTTTATATTTGTTTTCATTGAAGTCGGTTAATTAAGGTGTTAGAAGAGTCCTTCTACAGACAGATACCTTTCTCCGGTATCGTAATTGATGGTAAGGATTTTAGCTTTAGATTGTATTTCCGGTAAATGTTTTGCGATGGCTGCCAAAGCTGCTCCTGTAGAAACTCCTACAAAAAGACCTTCTTTTTTGGCTGCATTGATGGCATATTCGTAAGCTTCATCTTTACCTACTGTAATAACTCCGTCAAGTAATGTTAAATCTAAAATAGATGGTACAAATCCTGCTCCAAGTCCCTGTAAAGGATGTGGTGCCGGGCTTCCTCCGCTTAATACAGGAGATAATTCCGGTTCTACGGCAATTACTTTTACGTTGGGATATTTTTCTTTTACGGTTTTTGCAATTCCGGTGATATGTCCTCCGGTTCCTACTCCGGTAATGATATAATCCAGCCCATCAGGGAAGTCTTGTAAAATTTCCTGAGCGGTTGTTTCTGTATGTACTTTTACGTTTGCAGGATTATCAAACTGTCTTGGAATCCATGACTTTGGGGTTTCTTCTGCCAGTTCATTTGCTTTTTCAATGGCACCTTTCATTCCTTTTTCTCTTGGCGTCAGTACGAATTCAGCTCCGTAAGCTTCCATGATCTTGCGGCGTTCGATACTCATGCTTTCAGGCATTACGAGAATAAGCTTATATCCTTTTACAGCAGCTACCAGGGCAAGTCCTATTCCTGTATTTCCGCTTGTAGGCTCTATAATTGTACTGTCTTTGCTTAATAATCCTTTGGCTTCGGCATCTTCTATCATTGCTAATGCAATTCTGTCCTTAATACTACCTCCAGGGTTGCTTTTTTCCAGTTTGATCCAGACTTCGTGATCTGTATTGAAAAGATTATTAATTTTTACGACGGGTGTATTCCCTATCGTTTCTAATGCGTTCTGAAATTTCATATCAATATAATTTTTATTTTTTTGCTTTCTATATTACAAAGGTTAAAGATTCCGGTAAAGAGCTGTTATCCTTTATTTTTATTTCACTTTTATGATAGACCAGAGAATTGGGTGGTACATCCTGAGTGATCCATACATTTCCTCCGATAATACTTTCTCTGCCTATGGTTGTATTTCCTCCTAAAATTGTTGCTCCTGAATAGATAATGACATGATCTTCAATATTAGGATGTCTTTTTTGGTTGGCTTTTTCTTTAGAAACATTTAAGGCTCCGAGAGTTACTCCCTGATAAATTTTAACATGATTTCCTATAATGGTGGTTTCGCCAATGACAATTCCTGTTCCGTGATCTATGAAAAAAGATTCTCCAATCACTGCTCCCGGATGAATATCAATTCCTGTTTTGCTGTGGGCATATTCTGAAATGACACGTGGTAATATTTTCACTTCCTGGCGCCATAACTGATGCGAAATACGATAAACATAAGTTGCAAAGAAACCTGGATAAGCAAGATATACTTCTTCAAGAGAATCTGCTGCAGGATCGAATTCCAGAATAGATTTTGCGTCTAAAACAAGCTTGTCATACAATTCAGGGAGCGTCTCAAAGAACTGTTTAACATGTGTTTCTGCATTTTCTTTGTCCGCTGTGATAATCGTGATCAGATCCAAAAGTGTTTTTTGTAAATCTTCAAATCTGCTTTTCAGCTGCTCTTCACTATTGTCATTCTGAGGAAGGAAAAGTACTTCGTACAAATCTTTCACCCATTTTTTTGTCTTTATCTTATCAAAGAATCCATGAATATTATTTTGTTTCGTCTGATGAATTCTTGCAATTAAATTAATTGGAATAGCCATTTTTCTATTGAATTATACAGGCTGCAACGGTAGAATTTGAGGTTTCATCCACTAAAATTGCTGATCCTGTTGTTTTATTACTTATAAAACTATCATAGACCAAAGGTTGTGCCGTTCGAAGGGTAACTTTCACAATTTCATTAAGTTTGATTTCGCTTTCAATATGTTCATGCTGAAGCGTATTGACATTGATTTTATAATCCACTTCCTTCACAATAGCTTTTACAACTCTGCTGTTTTGCTGAAGCAGGTATTTGTTGCCTGGCTGTAATGGTTTTTGATCCAGCCAGCATAAAAGTATTTCAAGATCTTTTTCTACCGCCGGAAGTTCTTCTGTTGTAGCAAAAATGTCTCCTCTGCTGATATCCAGATCGTGTGTAATATGAATAACCGCCGGCTGTCCTTCCACTACTTCTTCTTTTTCGATTCCGTTTATTTCAATCTTAGAGATTTCACTTGTTAACCCTGCCGGAAGAATGTGTACAGAATCTCCTTTTTTGAATTTTCCGCTTAATATCTGCCCTGCATAACCTCTGTAATCATGCAATTCTTCAGTCTGAGGACGAATCACATACTGTACCTGAAAACGGTTTCCTTTATTTTGTTCTTCGTTCAATGTTACCTGTTCCAGATATTCTAAAAGTGATTTTCCTTCATACCATTCAGTTCTGGATGAGATGGAAACGATGTTATCTCCTTTTAATGCGGAAATCGGGAAATAGCTTACGTCATTTAAGTCCAGATTTTCTGCAATTTTTGAATAGTCTGCTTTAATGGTTTCAAAAACATCTTCTGAATAATCCACCATATCCATTTTATTAATTGCAACAGCTACTTTTTTCAGTTTTAAAAGAGATGCAATAATGGAATGTCTTCTGGTTTGTTCAATAACACCTTTACGAGCGTCAATAAGAATGACCATCAGATCGGAATTGGATGCCCCGGTGATCATATTACGGGTATATTGTACATGTCCCGGAGCATCGGCAATGATAAATTTCCTTTTGGGTGTTGAGAAATAGCGGTAGGCAACATCAATGGTTATTCCCTGCTCTCTTTCTGCTCTCAGCCCATCAGTTAAAAGGGCTAAGTCTACACCGTCTTCATTTTTGTTTTTAGAATGTTTCTCTAGTACTTCCAGCTGATCCTGTAAAATACTTTTGCTATCGTAAAGCAGTCTTCCGATAAGGGTACTTTTCCCATCATCTACGCTTCCTGCTGTTATAAATCTTAATATATCCATCTGTTTTTGTTTATGAGTAATGAATAATGAGCAATGAGTAATAGTTAATATTATAATTAAAAGCTATAAAATCAATTGTTTATCTAAAAATAACCGCCTTTTTTACGGTCTTCCATAGCTGCTTCTGTTACTCTGTCATCGATTCTTGTTTCCCCACGTTCTGAAATTCTTGTTGCTACAATCTCTTCAATAACGGCATCAATGGTTTCTGCATAAGATTCTACAGCGGCAGTGCATGTCATATCACCTACAGTTCGGTAACGAATTTTCTTTGTGGTAATAATATCTTCAGGCTCTAAGAATACATGCTCTGAATTGGCAAGCCATTGTCCGTTAAAATCTACAACTTCCCTTTCGTGCGAGAAATAGATAGAGGGTAAGGCTATTTTTTCTCTGCGGATATAGTTCCAGATGTCAAGCTCAGTCCAGTTACTGATTGGGAAAACTCTTACATTTTCTCCTTTGTGAATCTTTCCATTAAAGATATTCCACAGCTCCGGGCGCTGAAGTTTCGGATCCCATTGCCCGAATTCATCACGAACAGAGAATATTCTTTCTTTGGCGCGGGCTTTTTCTTCATCTCTTCTGGCTCCTCCTATGCATGCATCAAATTCAAATTCTTCAATTGTATCTAATAAAGTATAGGTTTGCAGCCAGTTTCTGCTTGGGAATTTACCTTTTGCTTCAGTGAGTTTTTTACTTTTGATCGTATCTTCTACTTTTCTTGCCACTAAATCTATTCCCAGCTGCTCAACCAGTTGATCCCGGAACTCAAGGACTTCGGGAAAATTATGTCCTGTGTCTACATGAACGAATTTGAAAGGAATCTTCCCGTGAAAGAATGCCTTTCTTGCCAGGTGAGCCAGTACAATACTGTCTTTTCCACCACTGAATAATAAAGCGGGACGCTCAAACTGTCCGGCAACTTCTCTTAATATGTAAATAGATTCGGCTTCCAGCTGATCTAAATAGTTTAATTGTTGTATTGACATTTTTATCTTTTTTATTGATGAATATGCAGACCGCACTCTTTTTTATTAGCATCTTCCCACCACCAGCGTCCTGCCCTGAAATCTTCTCCTTCCTGAATAGCTCTTGTACATGGTTCACATCCAATGCTTACAAAACCTTTTTTATGGAGATAGTTGTAAGGTAAATGATTGTCTTTTACATAGTCTGTCACCTGTTCAGTGCTCCAGTGAAGAATCGGATGAAACTTAATGATCTTATTATCTTCATCCCATTCCAATGCAGGCATATTTTGTCTGTTGGGAGAATGTTCGGCTCTTAAACCTGTGATCCAAACTTTATATCCTTGTAATGCTTTTTTCAATGGATGTACCTTACGGATTGTACAGCATGCTTTTCTTTGATCCACAGATTGATAAAATGAATTGGGACCGTTTTGGGATACAAAATTTCTCAGTTCTTCTGTGTCCGGATAATAGGCTTTAATCTCCTTTTTAAAGAAGGCTTTTGTAGAAGCCCACGTTTCATAGGTTTGTTCAAAAAGTCTTCCGGTGTCCAACGTAAAAATATCAACCTCTAAGTTTTTTATCAGATGAGTGATTACCTGATCCTCATAGCTGAAGCTGGTAGAAAAAACCACTTCATTCGGAAATCTTTCTATCAGTCTTTGCAAAAAATCGGCTTGAGAAGACTCTCCTGCAAGCTCTTCCTGAAGTTTTTCGAATTCAATTTTCAGACTATTTTCCATTTTCATTTGAAATTTGTTGTTGCAAATATATATAAAATTCTATAACTCCTATCAAAATAGTAGAATTTAAATGAAAAAAAATTTAATCTTTATTGATAAACTTAGTCAGAGTTGCCTCCATCATGCTTTTTCTGGTCTTTTCACGCACGATCATTAATTCTTTTCTGAGATAGCATACTGCTTCATCTACACAATCATCACATGCTTCATAGAAGTTTAAAGAAACGCATGGCGTAAGCGCAATGGGACCATCAAAAATGCGATAAATGTCTGCTAAAGATACATCATCAGGAGATTTTAACAGGTAATACCCTCCTACTTTACCTTGTTTGCTGTTAACAAGTTTAGCTCTTTTAAGTTCCAGAAGGATCTGCTCTAAGAATTTTTTGGGAATATTTTCGTCCTGTGCAATGACTGAAGTGGGCAGATAGCCTTGATTGTAATTTCTTGCTAACCTGACCATGGCTTTTAGTGCGTATTTGCAACGTTTGGACATCATAATTTATGCAAGGTATGACAAATTATCTTATAAATGAAATGTTTTCCGCTTAATGCTGAATTTCTCATGTAATCGCAAAAGCCCATAAAAGTCTTTTAACACTTAAGTTGATTTTAAGTTACAAGCAAACTACAGAGAAGTTCTCTTAAGTTAAAAAAATCAAAGATTTCTATGTTAATCTGCTAAATCCGTTAAATCTGCGAGCAAGAAATCACGCGTAAACATCTGTAGGTCAGTGGTTAGGGATTAAGTTGCAAAAGTTTATTTTAAGTGAAAAACTGGATGCAGATCTGCTTGCCATAAATTATTCGTAAATATCTGTGGTTAATATAGATGTTATAATACAAAATAAGCTAATTCTCTGCCTTCTTCAATTAGATTTTCATTTCTGTTAAATCCGCATTTAAGAAGTACCTTTTGAGAACCGATATTATCAAGATCTGTTATGGCAACAATTTCTTTCTTTTCATCTATTGAAAGGCAATAATCAACAACTGCTTTACATATTTGAGTCCCGATTCCTTTTCCCCAATAGTTTTCTCCGAGAATATATCCAATTTCTGTTTGATTAGGATTATGGTGGAAAACTCTGGCAAGACATATTCCAACAAAATTATCATTCTGAGCATCAAATATTCCCCATCGGCTGAATGGTCCTTCTTTATAATCTGATAATGCTTTCTCGAACATTGCTTTAAACTCTTCAGGAGATTTGTAAGGCAGATGACGAGTAACATTTTCATTTTTAAATAGATCTAAAAATAAATTGAGGTCCTGAGAAGTAAACTCCCGTATGATAATGGTATCATTTTTAAAATACATAAGAATAATTTGCATTTGAAATTGATGAATAAAATTACGTAAATAAACTCACAATTGTCGATAAAACCTGATAATATTCGTAATAAAGCAAAAATGGGCTTAAATTTTTAAGCCCATCTTTTATTCAACAAGTGAATAACTAACATATCAATACTAAATTATTTCATTAAATGCATGTTTTGATCCTATTTTTTAATGAACTTTTGGGAAGATTTCCCTAAAGAAGTTTCAATATCAATTAAATAAGTTCCGCTTAGGAAGTTTTTAACATCAACCTTATCACCAATAACTTTAGCATTCATTTTTCTTCCAAACATGTCGTAAACAGAAATTGATTTAATTTTTCCTTTTGTTTTAATATTTAATACATCAGAAACTGGATTTGGATAGATGGATGTTTCTGAGTTTGTTGTATCAACGTCTGAAGTGGATAATGATGATAATGCACAAGGGGTTGTAATATTGCCATTTGGTTGTGTATTATATCCAAATTCAGTTACAGAATAACCTGAACCATTGGTTTCAACAATCAATTTGAAATAACCGTTAATATTGTAGCCTTCGAATTGGTTTCTAAAACCAACATAAGCGGTTTTGCCAGACCAGTTAGTGTATGTAGGTGTGTACACATCAAGTTGTCCGGGAGTACCAGTTGGATAACCTATATTATTTGCATTAGTTATAGTGGTACAAGCCGGAATTAAACTAATATTTCTTGTTCCTGTTTCACATACTAATCCTTTCCAATAGGTTTCCAATTTTAATTGATTTGCTCCATAGTACCAAGCGCCATACCCTGCATCATCACTAAGCTCCGGGTTAATGATAAAATATTTCCAAGTTGCTCCGGAGTTAGTTGTTACTGTTGTTACAGTTGGGTTGGCATAACTTTCCAGAGGAGTTCCTGTAACTATTTTATAGGGATCTTTGTAAGAAAAAGTTAATGCCAAAGCTGTAGTTGACCCTAATGAAGCTACACCTCCTGTTATAGCCGGATTTCGGAATGTAATTGATGAGTTCAAGACCTGGCTTTTAGAATGACTGGTTGCCGCACCATTTATGGTAAGTGTAGCAGTAGTAGGGCTTGTAACTGTTATAGCTGCTGTTAGTCCTGTTGGTAATGAAGACGTGAAATGTGTTCCTGCAGTAAGAACTGTTCCATTGGGTACGGCAAATGTTGCTCCGTTTAGCGTAATTGTTGATTTAGGGGCAGATGCTACTGTTCCATCTAATGACACGGCTCCACTATTGTTTAAGTTTTCTGTAAATGTACTGTTGCTAAGGGTTAACTTAGGAGGAGTATTGGCAACTCCGGTTGCAATTAAGTTGGCAGGCTGCCATAAATTTATTCGCGAAGGATGGTTTAATGCTGCCAGCATTCTGTCAACTTGTCCATTGGTAAACATTTTATAACAGCCGGAAGAACCATTGTATCCCATATAGTTTTCAACGTTTACTTTTTGTCCAAGACAGTTGTTTCCAGTTGTACATCCTAATCCGGAAGAAGCATTTTCTACAGGGGTGTCAGCAACTCCATCACCATCATTACTTGGGTTTGCAGTTGAACATGGAATATTAAACGTGTGTTGAAGATTTAACCAATGTCCAAATTCGTGAGTAAATGTATCAGAAAACTCGTTTGAAGCCACTGTTCCTGAAGCATTAAATATATAACGTCCATTATAAACAACTCTGGCTGTATTTACTGAAGCCATGTATGAATCCGGATACCAGGCAACTCCCGATTGATATAAATCCTTATCAGCATAGAGATCATTTTGTATATACACATTCATATACTTTGCATTATCCCATGCATCTGCGCCAATTTCTGCATCATATCCACCTCCATTGCCATATCCGCCTTTGAAAGGATGAAAAATCACTCCGCTTGTTGCTTTTCCTGTTGGATCAATTTTAGCTAATCGAAATTCAATATTTAATGTTCCTCTGATGGATTGGAAGTCAGGATCTACAGTATTTGAATCAGTGTTGATTCCATTGAAATTTAAATTGATCTGTTGCAGTAAGTCAACTACTTTTTGGTGATTTACTTTTACATTACTTTGAGATTCTCCATACACATGAAAAACCACAGGGATGATGTAGGTTGGATTGTTGATCTTATTATCTAGTGAATTTTTGTTTGATCCCCTTTTTTTTATGAAATCTTTGGTGTATTTCTCAAAATTTTCATATTCAGCCTTAGATTTTGGGTGCAGTTCAAAATGTTTTTTCATCATTTCATCTGCCTTACACTCATGAGGTCTGGTTTCTTGAGCAAAACCTATTATTGGAAATAGGGAAACAAGTAGTAATTTAAATTTTTTCATGATTTTTGGATTTGTTTGTTAATAAATTGTTTTGGGTTTAATTTTGTGTGTTATGTGATGTTTTTTTAACTAAATCTTTCAGGGTTGAATATCTTTATCTCAACCGTTGGCTTTTGGTCATTGGCAAGCTCAGAAACTGTCTTTCCGAAAATAGGTCCTAGACTTAAGCCCATCATTCCGCCGCCGCCTGCAATAATCAGATTTTTTAGTTTGGAAGACTGTCCCAGATAAGGAAGTCCATCTGGTGCACAAGGTCTGTAGCCGAACCATATTTCCGATTCTTTAGGTAATTTTACCTGGAAATCAGGCATATATTTAGGAATAGAATTTACGATCCCCTCTACTCTTTTCATATTTACTTTATCATGGTGAGAAGCCAGCTCCATAGTTCCCCCAAAACGGATGTGCCCATTCATTGGGGTTACCGCTACTCTTGCTTCCAGTAATAATGCTGCATGCTCCAATCTGTTGACTGGATTTTCAGGAGTATGCATGAATGAATAACCTTTCCCTGGCATCAGTTGAATTTTAATCCCTGCTTTTTGAGCCAATTCAGGTAAAAATGAACCTCCGGTCATAATGAAACGATCAGCAGAGAATTTTTTACCATTAGCTATTAATGCTTTAATAGCATTCCCCGCAATTTCGTAACCTGTTACTTTATGTTGTGTATGGAAGACTACCCCATTACTTTTAAGGTAAGCGATCATTTGTTTCATCAGTTTCATGGGGTTCATATGACCATCACATTTGTAATTGATACCTCCGATAACATCCAGCTGAATATTGGGTTCCAGTTCCTGAATTCCTTTTTTATCCAAAATGTCAACAGGAAGTCCCAGACTGATGGCTTTATGGGCTAGCTCTGTTTCTTCTTCTGCCACTTTTTCGGTTTTATAAAGCATTAGAATTCCGTTTTGATTCAATTCAAAATTAAATTCTTCTTTTCTAGCAATTTCATTGTAAAGGCTGCTACTTGCGAGATTGAGATCCCTGATTGCTGCTGCAGAACGGTCTACATGGTTCTGATTGGAATGTTTCAGAAATTTTAATCCCCATGATAGTAATTGAGTACTGAGTGATGGTTTTACATAGAACGGACTTTTACTGTCGAACATCCATCGAATTCCCTGTGCAATAACTCCGGGAGCAGCCAAAGGGGTAAAATGGCTTGGTACAATCATTCCTGCATTGCCGTAAGAGCAATTATTATCAAGATCATTTTGTTCCAGAATTTCTACCTGCCAACCTTTCTCCAAAAGATAATATGCTGAACTTAACCCTGCGATTCCGGCACCTATAATCAGTGCTTTGCCTTTATTTTGTGTCATAACTCGTTGTAAATTTTACATTACCTGAAATCCTTGCCAGTAAGGATCTTCATCATCAATAATAATCTGGTTGTAGCCGGTAATTCTCGCCCAGCCTTCTACTGAAGGGATAATAGCCGGTTTTCCATCAACAGTTGCTGTTCCTTCAATTCTTCCGATAAACTGGGAACCGATATAGCTTTCATGGATAAATTCTTCCCCTTCTTTTAACTTGCCTTTTGCATACCACTGAGCCATTCTTGCCGAAGTTCCTGTACCACAAGGTGAACGGTCTAAAGCATTCTCGCCTACTAATACAGCGTTCCTTCCGCTTGCCTTGGGATCTGAAGGATTACCTGTCCACTGGATATGACTTAATCCGGAAATATGCTCATTTTCAGGATGGATGAACTGGTATTTTTCATTAAGCAGTTTTCTGATGATTTTCCCATAATGGATAAGCTGGCTAGCCGAGAAATCTGAAATATCTCTAAAGTTTTCCTGTGGATCAATGATGGCGTAAAAGTTCCCACCATAAGCAACATCAGCCTTTATCAATCCCAGATCTGGGCATTCCACTTCAAGATTTTCAGCATAAAGGAAAGACTTTACGTTGGTCAGTTTTACAGATTTCACTTTTTTTCCTTCCTGGATATAATCTATGAGAATAAGTCCCGCTGGTGTTTCTAATCGTAATTTTCCAGGGATTTTAGGAACAACGAGTCCTTCTTCTATAGCAATGGTAATTGTTCCGATTGTTCCGTGCCCACACATGGGAAGACAACCACTGGTTTCAATATATAGAACACCAATATCATTTGCTTCATCAATCGGTGGATAGAGAATACTTCCGCTCATCATATCATGTCCTCGGGGTTCAAACATTAATCCTTTTCTGATCCAATCATATTCTTTCATGAAGTGAAGCCTGCGCTCCATCATAGAATTTCCTTTCAAAATAGGTCCTCCACCGGCAACAAGACGTACCGGACATCCACAGGTATGGGAGTCTATGCAAAAAAATGTTCTGTTCATACGGTTTCTAGTTTTAATGATCCTGTATTTACCTGTCCCTCTACAATTCTGCTGATTTGTAATGGATTTTCATTCTTCAGTTCTTCTGGTAAGAATTCATCTGACCAGTTTTGAAAAGAAATGGGACGCACAAATCGTTTAACGGCATCCGGTCCTACGGAAGTAAAGCGGGAATCTGTAGTTGCAGGAAATGGTCCTCCGTGCTGCATAGCGTAAACAACCTCTACTCCGGTGGGCATTCCGTTGAATAAAAGCCTTCCGCATTTATCTTTCAAAAGATTAATCAGTTCAGCATTTTTGCGTACATCATCCGAAGTTGCTGCTACAGTAATAGTTAATTGTCCTTTGAGATTTTGAGCGATCCGGATAAGTTCTTCCTGATTTTCACAGATAACAATGATTCCAAAAGGTCCGAAGACTTCTTCACTTAGCACTGGGTTATTGAGGAAACTTTGAGCATTAGTTTTTATAATAGTGACACTTGCTTTCCCTTCTTCAGTTTCTGTTGTGACAATGATTTCAGTATCAGGCTGTTTTACGGTGTTTGATTTATGCTTTTCAAAACTTTCATATATGCCATTATTAAGCATCTTAGCAGGTTTAATTTCCTGAATTTCATTTCTCACAGCAGCGATAAAGCGATCCAGAGACTGACCCTTAATAGAAATAAATACTCCCGGATTGGTGCAGAACTGACCTACTCCTAATGTTAATGAACTGATATATTCTTTAGCTAATGCTTCTGCTTTATTCTCAATTAAATGTTGAAGCGCAAATATCGGGTTGATGCTTCCCATTTCTGCAAATACAGGAATAGGGTTTTCACGATGATGGGCAATATCAAACAAAGCTTTCCCACCATTGAAAGAACCGGTAAATGCTACTGCCTGAATATCTTTGTGCTGTGTTAAATAAGCCCCAATTTCATAGGATGTTCCCGTAATATGGCTGAAAATACCTTCGGGCCATCCGAATTCTTTTACAGCATTTGTTATAGCATCAGCCATCATCTGAGAGGTTTGAGGATGTGCAGGATGTGCTTTTACAATAACAGGACAGCCTGCTCCTATGGCACTTGCCGTATCACCTCCTGCTGTGGAAAAAGCAAAAGGAAAGTTACTGGCTCCGAAAACGACCACAGGTCCTATACCTATATTATATTTTCTGAGATCTCCTTTTTGTTTCTCAGGTTGGGCAAGATCAATTCTGGGATCACTATAAATTCCTGAAGCTACTGCCTTTGCGTAACTTCTCCATTGCCCTATTGTTCTGGCTTTTTCACCAACAAGTCTAGCCAGAGGTAGTGATGTCTCAACATGGGCGATCTGGGTAAGTTCTTCTCCTAAAGCTTCAATCTGATCGGCAACAGCATTCATCAATGCAGCTCTTTCTTTTATTGTTGTATTCTTTAGGAATTGGTATGCTCGGGAAGCCATTTGAATTCTTAACTCAATATTTTCTTTTGATGTTTCTTCAATCATAGCTTTTGTTTTTGGTATTAATTTAATATTGGGCGATTCTTTCTGCCTTCTTCAATAATTTTATTGACTTTTTCAGCTTCTTCTCCCTGAAGTTCAAGACGTGGAGCTCTTACATAAGGATTGCTGATTCCTTCGGCGGTAGCAGCCAGCTTGATATATTGGATAAGCTTTGGATGAATATCTAATTCTAATAATGGCATAAACCATCTGTAAAGGGCAACCGCTTTATCATATTCACCTGTTTTGGCATAGTTGTACATAGCCATTGTTTCATTTGGAAAGGCATCTACCAACCCTGCTACCAAGCCATCAGCTCCAAGCATCAGGGTTTCAAGGCAGATGGTGTCTACTCCGCCAAGAATTTTAATCCTTTTTCCGAAACGGTTGATCATTCTGGTTACATTGGCAAGATCTCTTGTAGATTCTTTAACAGCTTGAATAGTTGGATATTCAATAAGTTCGTCAAACATTTCCAGCGTTACATAAATTCCGTAATCAACAGGGTTATTATAGATAAGGATAGGAAGGTCTGTAGCAGTAGCAACCGCTTTAAAATATTC
Source organism: Chryseobacterium artocarpi (assembly GCF_001684975.1). GTDB lineage: Bacteria > Bacteroidota > Bacteroidia > Flavobacteriales > Weeksellaceae > Chryseobacterium > Chryseobacterium artocarpi. The sequence goes on from NZ_MAYH01000023.1 coordinate 284,727, forward strand.
TACAACTTCACGGCTGTCAGCTTTGTAACGCATTGGTGGAAGAAGCATTAATCCGTCAGCTCCTAGTTCTTTTGCTTTTTGGGCAAAGTTTACTGCATTTTTAGTAGTATTTTCAGAAAGGTTAAGGATAACCGGAATTCTGCCCTGTGTAATTTTTTTTGCGTATTGAAGAAGTTCAAATTTTTCTTCAGTTTCCAAAGCACTGGCTTCTCCTAATGTTCCGGCAAGGATAATTCCGTGAACTCCGGCTTTAATCTGGGCTTCTGTATTAATCGCAAACATTTCAAAATCAATCTTTCCTTCTTTCGTAAAAGGAGTTAATACAGCAGGATAAATTCCTTCCCAGTTTAGTTTTGTACTCATATCAAATAATATTTATTCAAAACTAAGTGAATTTCAAAACGGTAAATGTTAATATTTTAATGAGTTCTGACCGTATTTTAACATGTAGTTATTCGTGGTCAAAAGTAGCTTCTTTATAATGCTTCAGATATTCTTTGGGAGAGTATTTCATAATGGATTTAAAAACCCGGTTGAAATTGGTTAAACTATTGAACCCACTGTTAAAAGCAACAGAAGAAATACTGTACATGTTGCTGGAGGTTAATAATCTGCAGGCTCTTTGTACTCTCAATTCATTCAGATATTGAATATAGGTAATCCTTGTGCGTTTTTTAAAGGATCTGCAAAATGCCTGAGGCGTCATACAGGCTTCTTTGGCAATAGCATCAAGGGTAAGTTTATGCTGGGTGAAATTCTTCTTAATATAGGATTGGGCATCTATAATTCGCTGGTCGTTGTCTGAAATATGATTAGGCAGATTCTTTTCCGAAGATAAAGGAATATGAATGTGCCTGTTTTGCATGAGGTGGTTTAAAATCTTTATAAAATCTATGATCTGTTCTACCCCCTGCGTCTTTTGCAAGGCTGACATGCTTTCTCCTACACTTGCTTTTAATTTTGAAGCAACCTGGAATCCTACTTTTGAATGTTCGATGAAGTTTTTGAGCTCTTCAAATTCCGGTAAATCAAAAAAAGCGGATATTTTTTTATCAGGATCAAAAAAAATAGAGATAGCGTGAACTTTTTGTTTTTCATTTTCAGCAAAATCCCCTTTAAAAACGTGCGATTGGTTGGCACCAAGATAGAAAATATCTCCTGGTTCAAAAGCGAAAAGGTTTTGTTCTATGGCTAAAGTACCACGTCCTTTAAGAATCCACATAATCTGTGTTTCAGTATGCCGATGAAAATAAGGATAGAAATTAGGCATAATATCTTCCTGAATACGGATACTTTTATTGGTGTCGGCTGGAACTGAAAACTGAAGACTCTTCATACAATCAATACTTTATAGAATTAAAAGAATAGAAAGGTTAAAATATTGCCGAATTTAAGTAAAATATGAACATTAAGTATCATATTAAAATCCAAACTTTACATCTCTATAATTTTAATGAATAAAGTGCTTCAAATAGTACAAAATCGTAACTTTAAACCTTTAAAATAAAAAATAATCATAATATATGTTTTCAGCACAAACCTATCAGGACAGACGATCTCTATTACAAACTAATGTAGCTGGCGGAGTCTTATTATTTTTAGGAAATATAGAAAATCCGGTAAATTTTGAGCATAATCCTTATTATTTCCGTCAGGATAGTAATTTCCTGTATTATTTCGGAATTCAGGAGCCTAGAATTGCAGCCATTATTGATATTGATGAGAATAAAACCATTGTTTTCGGAGATGAATTAAGTATTGATGATATTGTCTGGATGGGCAGACAGGAAACATTGAAAGAAAAATGTCTTAAATCCGGTGTACAGGAAACTTTGCCTTACGCTGAGCTTCCAAAGTATTTGTCAAAAGTACAGACTTCCGGTAGAAAAGTGCATTATCTTCCTCCTTATCAGTCTTCCAATAAAATCCTATTATCTGATGTTTTAGAAATTAAAATAACAGCATTACAACCTTCAGCAGAAATGATCAAAGCAATCGTAAAGCAGCGTTCTGTAAAAGAATCTCAGGAGATTGTACAAATTGAACAGGCGGTAAATGTATCCAATGAAATGCACTTATTGGCAATGCGTATGGCAAGACCAGGCGTTAAAGAATATGAAGTGGCAAATGCTATTCAATACCTTGCAGCAAATAAAGAATGCCAGATGTCTTATCCTCCGATTGTTACGATAAATGGTGGCATCCTTCACAATCATTATCGCCTTAATACACTGAAGGAAGGCGATCTTTTCCTGAATGATTCAGGTGCTGAAACAGCAATGGGATATGCAGGTGACTTAACAAGAACCTTTCCTGTGAGTAAAACCTTTACCACCAAACAAAAAGAGATGTATGAAGTGGTTCTGAATGCTTTTAATAGTGCGCAAAGTCTTTTGAAACCCGGAGTTCGTTTTAAAGATATTCACCTGAAGGCTTCCCTGCATCTTGTAGAAGGTCTTATTGATCTTGGATTGATGAAAGGAAACCCTGAAGATGCTGTGAAAAATCATGCTCATACCCTATTCTTTCAATGTGGTTTGGGGCATATGATGGGATTGGATGTTCATGATATGGAAGACCTTGGTGAGCAATATATAGGCTATACTGAAGATGAACCAAAGGACACGAAAACATTCGGGCTTAAATCTTTACGCTTAGGAAAGTCTTTGGAGTCAGGATTTGTAGTGACGGTGGAACCAGGTATTTATATGATTCCTGAACTGATTGATATCTGGCAGGCTGAAAATAAAAACGCAGAATTTATTAATTATGATAAAGTAAATGAATACCGAGACTTCGGCGGCGTTCGTGTAGAAGATGATTTCCTGATTACGGATGATGGGTATAGACTGCTTGGAAACGGACTGATCAAAACAGTTGAAGAAATAGAAAATTACAGAGCTGAACATTTAGCTTAATTCAAATATCATATATGAAGAAGATAAAAAAACTAACAATCATTGCATTTTACTTCCTGAGTCTGTCACCATTGGCTGCACAAAAGATGCAATGGACACCGGATGGGAATGCTTATTATTCATTTACTAAAAAAGGGGTTGAAGTCGTAGATGTACTACATCCTGGAAAGGAACAGACTTTTTTAGATAAGAATGAATTGATTCCTTCCGGAAGTTCCACGCCTTTAGAGGTACAGAATTTTAAAGTTTCTCCTGATGGGAAAAGCTTGTTATTGTACACTAACAGCAAGAAAGTATGGCGGGATAATACCCGTGGAGATTACTGGATCTTTGATAAAAACAGTAAAAAACTTACACAGCTTGGAAAAAGCTTACCGGCATCGTCATTAATGTTTGCCAAGTTTTCACCGGATGGGAAAAAAGTGGCTTATGTATCAAAGCATAATATTTATATCGAAGATCTTTCAAACAATCAGCTTACTAAAATTACTGATGATGGTACAGACAGAATGATCAACGGAACTTTCGATTGGGTATATGAAGAAGAATTCGGAACACGTGATGGTTTCAGATGGTCTCCGGATGGAAGGAAAATTGCTTATTGGAAACTTGATGCACGTGATACCAAAAACTTCCTGATGATCAATAATACTGATAGTCTGTATTCATTTACCATCCCTGTAGAATATCCAAAAGCAGGAGAAAATCCTTCAGGATGTAGCATATGGTTCTATGATCTGTCAGCTAAAACGACAAAAAAAGCTGATATATCAGGTGATGAAGTACAACATTATATTCCGAGAATGGAATGGGTACAGGATTCTAAATCTATTATTCTTCAACAATTAAACAGAAAGCAGAACCAAAGTAAAATTATTATTGCTGATGCCGGTTCAGGAGCCAGTAAAACCATTCATACAGAAACAGATCCTGCATGGATTGATATAAAAACCCGATGGAATGACAATGATCCGACGGGCTGGGACTGGATTGAGAATGGTAAAGAATTCCTATGGCTTTCTGAAAAAGACGGCTGGAGACATATCTATAAAATAGACATGAATGGAAAGGAAACATTGATTACAAAAGATGCTTTTGATGTTATAAAACCGGAATTTTTTGATGTTCCAAACAAACAGATCTACTTTTTGGCTTCTCCCGATAATGCAACACAAAAATATCTGTATAAAGTAAGTATGAAAGGAGGAAAAGCACAAAGAGTAACGCCTGGTGCTTATACAGGATCCAATCAATATACAATCTCGCCTAACGGAAAAATTGCAGTGTTTAATAACAGTAATGTCAATGGACAATCTATTGGAGCGGTTGTGTCTCTTCCGGAACATAAAGAGCTTGTAGCTGCAAAGAATGTAACAAAAGTAAATCCTGAAACATCCAAAACAGAATTTTTCCAAATTACAACGGAAGACGGAATTACCCTTGACGGATGGGTTGTAAAGCCGAAAAACTTTGATCCTTCTAAAAAATATCCAATTGTTTTTATGGTATACGGAGAACCTGCATTACAGACTGTAACGGATGATTATTATTCAAGCTGGAGTCTATACGCTGGTGATATGGCTCAGGATGGATATGTGTACGTATCTCTTGAAAACCGTGGCACACCTGCTCCAAAAGGGCGTGAATGGAGAAAATCTATTTATCGTAAAATTGGTAAGCTCAATATCCGTGATCAGGCAATGGGAGCCAAAGCTTTATTTGCAAAATGGTCTTATATAGATACTTCCAGAGTTGCGGTATGGGGTTGGAGCGGCGGAGGCTCTTCCACGCTAAACCTTTTAGGACAATATCCGGATATTTATCAGACAGGAATTGCTATTGCTCCTGTAGCCAACCAGTTGTTCTACGATAATATTTATCAGGAAAGATACATGGGGCTTCCACAGGAAAACAGAGAAGATTTTGTAAATGGTTCTCCATTGGCTTATGCTAAAAATCTAAAAGGAAATCTTTTATTGATACATGGAACAGGTGATGATAACGTTCATTATCAAAATACAGAAGTATATATCAATGAATTGGTAAAATACAACAAACAATTTCAGCTGATGTCCTACCCAAACAGAACTCACTCTATAAATGAAGGTGAAGGAACCTCTCTTCACCTTTCCACTCTATTTACCAAATATTTGAAAGAACATTGTCCTCCGGGAGGAAGATAAATAAATAATGAAAGTCTCACGTAATGTGGGGCTTTTTTTGTAGAATTATTTTCTTTTAAATATAACTGTCAAGGTGATAAGAAAAGGCTCTTTCTTATATTGATCAGTATCCTTCATTACAATTTTCATGGTTGTTTTATCCAGTTGTACGATTTCAAACTTTCTCTCATAATTACCTCCATCGAATAAAGACAAGGTTTTATCATCAGAATCTAATGAATATGAAAAATAAAGTTGCCCACCATCGATAATAGAACCATCCGAATTAAACTGCATGATGTCTTTACTGCTATATTTTGAATGCGTTTGAACCGTTCGTTTTCCGTTCGCTTCAATACCTTCTGCTGATGAAAGAAAAGGCTGCCATTTTCCGACAATCATTTTTTTATTAGATTGCTGAAAAGAAATATTGAATGACATTACAGCCAAACAAAAAATAGCAGAAAACAGGATTATGTTAAACGATTTCATTACATTTTGACTTTTAGAAAATAAAGAGCTGGTTTTCAAATGTAGTGACAATCTGTTTAATTATTGAGAATTTATTTTTTATAATTATTAATTTTGATTTCTTCATTTATAAAAGAATTTAATTTGAAACTCCCATTCTCCTATTACTCTAATCAAGACGTTCTTTTTCTGGCTAAAGACCTTCTGGGGAAAGTTCTTTTTACCAAAATTAATGGAAATATTACTGCAGGAATTATTGTAGAAACAGAAGCCTATTTTGGAATACAGGACAAAGCTTCCCATGCTTACGGAGGAAGACGTACAGACAGAACTGAAACTTTGTACAGCCATGGCGGGATATCTTACGTTTATTTATGCTATGGAATTCATAATCTTTTCAATGTGGTGACTTCCGTGGAAAATGACCCTCACGCCGTTCTGATCAGAGCAATAGAACCTTTAATAGGAAAAGAAATCATGGAATCCAGACGAAATATGCCCGCTTCCAAAGCTGCAATCTCTTCCGGTCCCGGTTCTGCTGCAAAAGCTTTAGGAATTGATCGTACTTTCAACCAAAAAGACCTTTCCGGAGCCGAAATCTGGATTGAAAATCAAAATACTCAATATTCCTCAGATGAAATAGAATCCGGACCGCGTGTAGGTGTTGCTTACGCAGGTGAAGATGCGTTACTTCCCTGGAGATTTTGGGTGAAAGGAAATAAATATGTGAGCAAATATAAGCCTTAAAGTTTTTTCCTGATAAAAGATAATAGTTGTAAATGCCAGTATTTGTTCAGCTATATCAATAGGACTGGGCTTTAGCCAAAACCTTTTATATAATATTAAAGATCAATAAACGGTTTATATGTCCTCCCAATCGGAAGTTTTTTTCCTTTAATCTGAACAAAAGTTGCTGATTTCACCTCCATTTTAGATCTGGAAATAATATACGATTTATGAATACGTGTGAATAAAGCCGAACTCAGGCTCTCCTCTATCCTACTTATGGGCATTTTAAAGGTAAAAGTCTCCGTTTTTGTATGAATATTGATGTACTCCCTAAGACTTTCGATATAAAAAACATCCTGCAAAATGATTTTAACCTGTTTTTTGCCACTATTGATGAAAATATAATCACGCTCAGCCATTTCCAGCAAAGCATCTTCAGCATCCATCAAATACTTGAATTTTCCGATAGATGTTACAAATCTGTCGTAAGGAATAGGCTTCAGAAGATAGTCGACGATGTCTAAGTCATAGCCTTCAATCGCATATTGATGATAAGCAGTAGTAACAATCACCAATGGAGGATTCTTCAAAGTTCTTAAAAACTCAAAACCTTTTACAACAGGAAGATGAAGGTCTAAAAAGATCAGATCTACTTCATGAATATTCAAAAGATTACTTGCATAAACTGCATCTGCACACTTTCCCACAAGGTGAAGTTCCGGATCTCTGGAAATAAAAGTTTCCAGAATTTCAGCGGCAATCGGTTCATCTTCTACAATAATGCAGTTGTACTTTTTAGGTGTTGGATGAGTCATTGAAATTTATAGTTAATTGAACAATATATCTGTCACTTTTATTTTCTACAACAAGATCATGCGTGGGATAAAGAAGTTCAAGCTGCCTCCTGATATTCTTAAGCCCAATCTTGGTGGAATGCTCAAGAATTCTCTCTTCCTTTGAATTTTCAACAAAATAAGAAAGAATACCATCTTTCAGCTTGATTTTAATATTGATAAAAGAATCTCCTAAACTTTCGGAAATACCATGTTTAAAAGTATTTTCAACAAACTGAATCAATATAAGCGGTGAAATTTCCTGAGACGGATTGTCAATGCTTTCCTGCAAATTGATACTAAGATGATGATAACGGATGTTCTGTATCTGTACAAAATCTTTAATATTGTCGATATCTTTTTCTATGGAAATCGTTTTCTCAGCAGCTTCATAAATATTATATCGCATCACTTTTGAAAGCTGTAAAATAACATCCGGAGTTTCATCAGCCTTTTTGAGTGCCATTCCGTAAATATTATTTAATGTATTGAATAGAAAATGAGGATTGATCTGAGCCTTTAGCATGGTAAGTTCCTGATCCAGCTTTTCTGACTTTAACTGTGAGATCTGATTTTTCAGAATATTCTTTTGCCGGGTAATTTCAACGCCGAAAATAAGACCTACCATAAAAATAAGATCCATAAAAGAATTGAAAGCTACATAACCATTAATAAACCCGGAATTCTCTATTCCATCCAAGGTTTCTTCAACACCGTAGATATAAGGATATATTATTAAATGAGTTAAAAAGCGATGTCCTAAAACAGAAACAATAATAATGAAAATGTAAAGTAAATATTTGAAAATATTTTTAACAGATACCTTTTCATACACATACAATAAAGAATAGGCAAGCGGAATTTTAACCAAAAGATATCCCAGCTCCAAAATAAGTGTATTCCAAAGTCTTAACTGCCATGTGAAATCCGGAAACCGATATCTGGACCAATAAAATTCAAGGTAAGCTTCCAGGATATAATAAAAAATCCAGAAAAGCAGATGAATACGAAGTTTTGATTGGTAATCCGGTTTCAAACTATTACTTTTTTAAACTGTAAAATAATAAGATTCAATGAAATATAAAAATATAAAATCTATCAAATCATTTTAGCGATCTATAAATGGCGATTTCTTTTTAAACTCATCTCAGGAAACATGAGGTTGAGAAAGCAAAATATCAACAAAAAATTGAATTCTATACCATTACTCCCGCCTCCTACTACAAACCATCCGTTCTGCAAGTGAACAAAATAAATCCCAAGAATAAAGATGATTATATTACAAACCGCTACAGGCTTTATATATTGATCTATCCAAAGTAACGGAACAGAAATCAGATGGGTAAGCTTTACAGCCCAGGCAAGATAAAGTCCGATGGGAGCAAATCCTATGGTATTCAGATATTTGATTCCAAAATTATTCACGTCTCCACTGAAAATAGAGATGAAACTATGCATCAGCAAGATCACAGATAATGCAAATCTGAGGAAAAAGTTCTTTTTCATAACGCCAAGGTATAAAGTAAAGGAAATAGTCGTTGTGTATTGTATATCAATTACTTTTAACGGTATATGAAAGTTTCCTGATTTTATTACATAAAAAAAGAACAGTAAAATGAATTACTGCTCTTTAAAATATTGTAAGGATTTTGATCTTAATTCTGACTTAAGCTTTTCTTTAAAAATTCTTCAAGTTCCTTTTCATGAAGGTTTTTGGCAATGATCGTTCCTTCTCCGTCTATGATTACGTTAAAAGGCAGTTCATCAATTTCATAAGCTTTTGCTACCGGACTTTTCCAGAATTTCAGGTCGCTGATCTGTATCCAGTTGATACTAAATCTGTCTATAGCTTTCTGCCAGCTTTCCTTGTTTTTATCCAAAGAAACACCAAGAATTTCAAATTTGTTATTCTTTACCTGTTCTGCATAAGTTTCATACAGCTTTTTCAACTCCGGTTGTTCCCCCACACAAGGAGCACACCATGTTGCCCAGAAATCGATAAGGACGAGCTTTCCTTTTAATTCAGAAAGTGAAAATGAAGTTCCATCCGCTTTAGACATTGTAATTTCAGGGGCTTTTTTTCCTACCTCAATCTTATTTTGTGCGAAAATATTTCCTGAAAAAATGATTAAAAATAATATTGTAATTCCGGTTCTCATATTAATCATTTGTTGGGTAATCTTTATCCAGCCAATCCGTTTTGATATTCTTTGGAAGATTTAAAAGTTTGGCATTTTTAAAGCCCATTTCCATTAATAAATTGAATGCCGGACGAATATTCGGGCACTTTACAAAAGGACAGCAACCACAATAGATGACAACTTCCCTATTTTTAGGAATATCTTTAAGGTAGTTTCTCAATTTTTCCAGATTTTCAGGCTCGTGAGTTGGTCCGATATCTACAGAACCTTTGATAATAGCTTCAGGACCTACGGAAATAATCAATAAATCCTTGGTTTTGTTCTTTACAATTCTTGATGCCAACAATGCCGGATCCATCAACTGGCTTTCTTTCCATGGATCCTGTGTTTGCTGTGCCTGCCCAAAAAAGGAGCAAACAAAGCATACCATGATAAACAAATACTTCATACTTCTATTTTTCACAAATATATAAATGATTTATTGAACCGTAAAAGGCTGTATGAGCCTATTTTGGAATGATTTTTAACAAAGATAAAATTTCAAATGATTTCCATTTTTGTATTTTAGCCTTAAAAATGAGTCATAATCTATGATTTAAGATAATTTAAAAGCATTTCTTCCTTATGAAAATCAATCTTCCCGACCATTGGTCAAACTTTATAAAAATTTTCACAAAAAAACATAAAGAAACTATCATTTATGATGTGATACGTGTTTTTCGGAATGAAGAAGAGATTCAGGAACGTTATGACACCTATGAATTTGAAGACTATCTACCGGAATATATTCCTATTGCAGATGATTCTGGTGGGCAGGTTGCCGTAATATCAAAAAATAATAAGGATACAAAGGTTTATTTAACTTCTTACGGGGTATTACAGGAAGAATATCTTGAAGTTTTAGACCGTGATTTGCTACATTGGATGCAGCGTAAATTTCCTTTTGAAAGTAAAAAGAATGAATTGTCTGAGACTGATATTGAAAAACGTAAAAATGAAAATACGCTTTTGCTAGAGCGGATATCTTCCTTTACGGATATTAGAGAATTCTTAAAAAAAACTATTGCTATTGAAGGAATTGCATTGCCGGAATATTACGCACCTATTGAACATATTTACTATTTTCAGGATGGTTATCATTATAACTCAGTAGAAAATAAAAACCTTACAAGTGATAAACCCGGAGATTTTAAATCAAATTGGATTGTGTTAGCAACCAATTATTTTGATGATCCTTTTTTTATAGATTTAAATGAGGCTGAACAAATGTTTCCTGTGTATTTTGCTTATCATGGACAAGGAGATTGGGAGCCCATAAAAATTGCTGATAGCCTTAAAATATTTCAGGAAATACTGGAAGATGTTCAAAATATGAGATATGATAAGACAGCATTAATCAATTATTTTGATGAAAATATAGATGTTGAAAATCTTTTTTGGAAGGATGTTTATCTTACGATCGAAGATGAAAGTGTTTTAGATTGGGAAGAGATAAAGCAGGAATCTTTTGACTCAATTGGCTCAAAAGTAAACTTATACATCACAGATGTAGGACCGAATAAAATGAAAGTGATTGCACTGCTGAAAAAAGAATTTGATATTTCCGGATCGGAAGCCCTAGAATTGAGTAAATCCCCTCGGATATTATTCACAACTGGATATAGTAAATGGTTACAGAAGACATCCAAAGAACTTGAAGATCTTGGAGCTCAGGTAGAATTTGAAATACTGGATTAAAATATCTGCATTTTTTGTTTAAATTACTTATTTAATATTTCCTGATGTGTTTTCTTATGTGGAGTACAAATATTTTATACTTTTATATAAAGTATTGTGAATAAAAAAACACCTTTATCATGGAAGAAAAATTCCAGCCAGATGCTATTATTATAGGAACCGGATTGGCAGGGCTTACTGCTGCAATGGAAATTACCAATGTCGGTAAAAAAGTGTTGTTACTGGATCAGGAAACTGAACAGAATATCGGCGGGCAGGCATTTTGGTCTTTTGGTGGGCTGTTTCTGATCAATTCTCCCCAACAACGGAGAATGGGTATTAAAGACTCTTATGAACTCGCATTGCAGGATTGGAAAGGTACAGCAGGTTTCGACCGTGAAGAAGATTATTGGCCCCGAAAATGGGCAGAAGCCTATCTGAAATTTGCAGCAGGAGAAAAATACGAATATATTTCTAAATTGGGAATCAAGCTGATGTTTATGGTTGGCTGGGCAGAGCGTGGCGACGGTTCAGCAAATGGTCACGGAAATTCTGTACCTCGTTTTCATGTAAGCTGGGGAACCGGAACCGGTGTGGTAAAACCTTTTGTGGAAAAGGCATATCAGGCAAGAGAAAAAGGTTTATTACAAATGAAATTCAGGCATAGAGTAACTGAATTAATCACAGAAAATGGTAAAATAAAAGGTCTTAAAGGAGATGTTCTTGAAAATGATACTAAAGACAGAGGTGTTGCCACCAATCGTAATATTATCTCTCAGTTTGAATACTCTGCGCCTCACATTATTATTGCATCAGGTGGAATTGGTGCCAATCATGAATTGGTAAGAAAAAACTGGCCCGAAAGGTTGGGCAAAGCACCCGAAAATATGGTTTGTGGCGTTCCTGATTACGTAGACGGAAAAATGATAGGAATCGCTGAAAATGCAGGAGCAGACATCATCAATCGAGATCGCATGTGGCATTATACTGAAGGTATTCAAAACTGGAACCCGATCTGGTCTAATCATGGGATTAGAATACTTCCCGGACCGTCTTCCTTGTGGTTTGATGCAAAAGGTAATCGCCTTCCCGCTCCTTTCCTTCCAGGATTTGATACGTTGGGAACTTTAAAATACATACAGGATACGGGATATTCTTATTCCTGGTTTATTCTTACTCAAAAAATCATTAAAAAAGAATTTGCACTCTCAGGATCAGAACAGAATCCGGATATTACCAATAAAGATTATGCGCTTTTTCTGAAAAGAATCTTTGGTAAAAAAGCTCCAGGTCCTGTAGAAGCTTTTAAGGAACATGGAAAAGACTTTATTGTTTCGGATAATCTAAAAGATCTTGTAGAAAAAATGAATTTGCTGTCTGGTGATCATCTGCTGAATTACGAAAAGATAAAATCTCAAATTGAAGACAGAGACAGAGAATTGGACAACAAGTTTTCAAAAGACACTCAAGTCAATTATATCAGAAGTACAAGAAGTTATTTAGGTGATAAACTTGGAAGAGTTGCCGCTCCACATAAAATATTATCTCCGGAAAACGGACCTTTAATCGCGGTACGTCTTAATATTTTAACCAGAAAAACATTAGGCGGAATAAAAACAAATCTTGACGGACAGGTTTTAAGAGGAGACGAAACAGTGATAGAGGGGTTATATGCAGCAGGCGAAGTTGCTGGCTTTGGCGGTGGCGGAATGCATGGCTATCGAGCATTAGAAGGAACATTTCTAGGAGGTTGTATCTTCTCCGGAATGAAAGCTGGAAAATATATTGCAGGATTAAAAAAAGAAAACACAAACATATAATTTTTGTTGATGAATAATTATTATGACAACAAAGTAGTCTGAATTACAGGCGCGTCATCAGGAATCGGAGAAGCTTTGGTAAGAGAGTTAGTAAAGACCAGTAATGCTAAAATTATTCTTTCTTCAAGAAATGAAGAACAACTATATGAAGTAGCGGAAAGTGCAGGACTTACCGTAAATCAATATGCTGTGATCCCCTTAGATTTGAAAAATTATAAAGATATGCCTGCCCTAGCTGAGAAGGCAATAGAAAAGTTTGGGAAAGTTGATATTCTTATTAACAATGCAGGACTATCTCAGCGTTCATTGGCTATGGAAACGGATATAGAAGTCGATAAACGCCTCATGGATATTGATTTTATAGGAACTGTTGCATTAACAAAAGCCGTTGTTCCTTATATGATTAAAAATAATGGCGGACAGATTGCTGTCGTTTCAAGTTTAATGGGAGTTTTCGGAGCACCGATGCGTAGTGGTTATGCTGCTGCAAAACATGCTCTTCATGGCTTTTTTGATGCTTTGCGCGCAGAATTATTTAACCAGAATATTTTAATAACGATTATCTGCCCAGGATTTATACAAACCAATGTGTCTATAAATGCTGTTGTGGGCGATGGTTCCACACAAGGGACTATGGATGATGCCACAAATAAAGGAATGCCTGTAGATATTTTCGCCAGAAAAATGCTGTCTGCTATTGAAAAAAAGAAATATCAAAAAGCTATTGGCGGGAAAGAAGTATTAGGGGTTTACCTGAAAAGATTTTTCCCTTCACTATTGGCAAAAATTGTCCGAAAAGCAAAAGTGGTCTGAATAATACATTTTAATTATTCTAAATACCAAATTTTCTAGACTCTGAACCTTTTTTTCTTTCATCAGTAAAATGTATCCGTTTTCAGGTAAAATGTCTACCTGCTTTGAAAATTGCTGACTGTACATTTGTATCATAAAATAAATACAATAATTAATCACTAAAAACAATTATTATGATTCAGTCAGTAACATTTAAAACCCTTAATTGGAACGTAGCAGCAGATTTATATTTACCTCCAAACTTTGATGAAAACAAAAAATATGCAGCCATTATCAGTGCTCACCCAATAGGAAGTTGTAAAGAACAAACCTCTGGAAACGTGTATGGAAAGGCTTTAGCGGACGCAGGTTTTGTCGTATTGGCATTTGATGCATCCTTTCAGGGAGCAAGTGGCGGAGATATCCGTTTCATAGAAGATCCTACGCTAAGAGTGGAAGATTTCCGTTACGCCTGTGATTACCTTGTAACGCTTCCTTATGTAGATGAAAAACGTATTGGAGTTTTGGGCATCTGTGGTGTTGGTGGCTATGCTATTAATGCAGCAATGACAGAACGTCGTATCAAAGCTGTAGGAAGTGTAACAGGAGCCAATTATGGTAGACTTTGGAGAGAAGCTTTTGGAAACTGGAGTCCTATCGGAACTTTAGAAAAAATTGCGGAACAGCGTACTGCTGAGGCAAGAGGTGCAGAACTTCAGATCAATCCTTTTTTACCTCCTTCCGTGGAAGCTGCAACAGCTGCAGGTATTAAAGATATTGATGTATTGGAAGCTACAGAATATTACAAAACACCAAGAGGAGAAAAGCCAAACGGAGCAACCAGTTATCTGTATTCGAGAAGTAGCGCAGCCATGGGTTGGGATGCTTTTTATCTTGCAGAAGTTTTATTAACTCAGCCTTTAATGATAGTAATCGGTGATAAACCTGGTGGTTTCGGGGCATACAGAGACGGACTGGAAATTATGAGAAGAGCCAGATCAGAGAAAAAGGAACTGGTAATTGCAGAAGGATGGTCACACTATGAATTGTATGATCAGCCGGAACCTGTTAAAATAGCATTAGATCGATTGATTCCTTTTTATCAAGAAAATTTATAGTAGTCAATACGAAAAAGCATTGTTCAAATAATGAACAATGCTTTTTTTGTTATATTCTTAAAAGCTTTTTACCAGCCCAATTCCTACAGTTTTATTCTGATAAAAAGGCATAACCATGGTAGATGATAATAGTTTTTTTTCTTTATTTTTTCCACGCAGCATAGTATCAATCTTAGGAAAAAGCCAATAAGCAAGTTCTGTGGAAAGAATTCCAAAACCTGCACCTGCTGCAACATCCCCCAGCCAGTGTTTATCATTTAACATTCGATACACACCAGTAAAAATAGCGAAAGGATATCCTGAAAGACTTAACCAAAAATTGGTATCCTTATATTCTCTGAACATAAACTGTGCAGAAGAAAATGCTGTTGCAGAATGACCGGACGGAAATGATAAGGTATTGGATCGATCAGGTCTTTCCTCTTTTACAAGATATTTCAACGGCATGGTAAAAGCTGCAGAAATTAATTGAGAGGAAACATAAATAATGGTACGGTCTCTAAGGTTATGCTTTCCTTTTATGCCCATCGCATTCAGCCCGTATACCATTACAGCAGGAGCATATTGGGTATAGTTATCCAGATTAACAGGTGCTGGCTTATGCTCATTAATCTCCGTTCGGGTGGAAAGATTGAGCTGTTTTAGATTATTCATAGTTAAACCAGCCACGCCATACGCAATTAAAGTTCCGGGAATAATAAGACTTTTATAATTAAGTTTATTCTTTACAATACTATCCTGTAAAGGAGCCTGTATCGTGGTACTATCATTGATGCTCTGTGCATTGATGCTACAATAAAAAGAATTGAAAGCAATAATATAAATGAGTGTTTTTTGAAGAAATTTTACCATTGTAATAAAGAAGAAATTTTAAAATGATTAAGAAGACGTTTCAAGATATTTTCTTTGAGAAATAAAAATCATTATTACCATTAATAAAAGAGATACTAGGGATGCGTTCATTGGTCCTAAATCAAGACCTCCTTTTGTCAGAGGTTTCGTTAAAAGGTCACCAAATGTTGCTCCAAACGGACGAGTGAATACAAAGGCGATCCAAAACAAAAGAACATGATTAATCTTGGTAAAATAATGAAGTAAGACAACAATTAGAATGATTACTCCGGTAATACATGCTCCTGTCATATAACCCAATCCTAAATTATCACTCAGGAAATCCCCGAAAGCTGTCCCAAGACTATTGGAAAATAATATGGCTCCCCAATAATAGAATTCTTTATTTCTCTCAAAAATGGGATAAACTTCAAGATTGCCGTATCTTTTATTCCATAGAAAAAGTGAAATTAACAGTCCAGAAAGAAGAATTAAACTACCCATTAAATATCCTGTATGTAATGTCCGGTCTATGAAATCAGAAATTTCCGTTCCTAGGGTTGTTGTTCCGATAATAACGAGCCAATAGACTGGTGGACTATATTTTTTAAGAGAAAGTTGTACCGATAATATAAGAATAAAGAATGCTAATGTGATAAAAATTCCTTTTGTATAGCCCAGATTTAAGGTCATAGAAATAAAATCACCCAGAGTTTCTCCTAATGTAGTTGCTACAATTTTCATGAGCCAGAAAAGTATGCTGACTGCTGCTACTTTGTTTGCCGTTCTCATTGCATTTATTCTTGTATTAAGTTGAAATCGATTTTGTTAGAAAATGTTTAGGGACAAAATTTTCAAATAATAACCTGTTCTTAAATAATATATTGATTATGTTGTTTTAAATTTTGTAAGCACATTATCTTTATAACAATAGAATTCGTGAGTTGTCTTTTTTCCAAATGCATATACTTTTTCAATATGCACTTCATCATAATGTTCCATCAGATTATGGTATTTTTCTTTCAGGTCTCCGGATAATTCTTCTGGACGTATACTTTTTTCAATCTCTATTCCCTCATGTGCTTTATATTCCAATACCAGACGGGTATCTTTCCAGGATACTGTATAAATATTTTTCTTTGCAGTGGATGAACTATTGAAAGCAATTTGATCCTGTTGAATAATTTTACCTGAAGTACTTGTCATTAAAGTGATTCCCGATATAACCATGGCTCCATATCCTATTTTTCTGAATAGATTTTCGCTAAGATGTGGAAGGATATATTTTACAGTATAAGAAGAAACGATAGCAGCGATGGCAATTGCAATTCCCAGCCATAATGCTGTATTAGAATATAATCCCAGTGAAATATAAATGATCAGTTTTATAAGATGAAGAAATACTTCATTAGCAGCACGGGTAGCAACAATTTCTTCTTTTTTCAGTCCGAATTTCAAATAAAAACGATTAAAAAGAAGCCCTACTGCTCCTGTAATTCCTGAGATGAAACCTGCCATAAAGCCGATGAGTGCCAACGCTGATTTGGGATATTCTTTTTCTGTTTCTTCCGCCTTATTTTTAGAAACAAATAATTGAGGAAGATTGGCAATCAGAAAAATGGCTACAACCAATTGCAGATAATTCGGATTCACATATTTAATCAGAAAAGCACCTAATAATACAGCCGGAATAGAGAATGGAACAAACCATAAGAATATTTTCCAGTTGATATGTTGTTTAAATACAGCAATTCTTGAAGCCGAACTGGTAAAAGTACCAATCGTAAGAGAAAAAGGAACCAATGATGTTGGCAACAGCAGATTCAAAATAGGAATCAGGATAAGGCTTGCCCCACCGCCACAAATAGCACTGATCCAGAATGCAAGTATTGTTCCTGCGAACAAAAAGACAATTTTTAAAATCATTTCCAAATAGAATTTACACTTCAGTATGTAAATATTTTCACTACAAAGGTGCAAACTGATTTAGAAGAAATTTTGAATTTTGCTCTTGGAGATGTTAAAGGAATTATAAATTAATAGAAAAAATATGTTGTCCATTTTCAAACCTGTAATGGATTGTCCAATGATGAAACTTGCAGATTTCCTGAATGATAGAGAGCCCTAGTCCACTTCCGTTATTATTGGCAGACAACTTTGAAAATCGTTTGAATAAAAGGTCTGCATTAAGTTCTTTATCTCCGGAATTCGAAATTTCAAAAACAGAACTTGTGAGTCGAATAGAAATTAAACCTCCCTGAGAAGTATGTCTAATAGCATTGATGATGAGATTATTAATCATGACCTCTATGAGACTGCTGTTACCATTTATCCTAATATTACTTGCTATTTCCTGTTCTAATTTTATATCTTTCTGTTCAAAGTGTTCCTGCAGAATAGCAATAATTTGATACAATATTTCATCCATCACAATCACTTCAGAGCTATCAAACTGATGATTCTCTATTTTAGCCAATAACAGAAGGTTTTTATTGATTCTGGAACTTCTTGTAAGAGCTTTATTAATATCTTCTACAATCAGATATTGTTTTTCCGTAAGATCTTGATCCTGTAGAAGTAAGTCCAGCTTATTTTTAAGAATTGCAAGTGGAGTTTGAAGCTCATGAGAAGCATTTTCGGTAAATTCCTTTTGGGTTTTATAGACTGAAATATTGCGTTCTATAAGTTTGTGAAGAGATTGATTTAATTCTTCAAATTCTGTAATATCGGAAACTGGAAATTTAATTTTATCTTGACTATTGAGATTAAATGTTTTTAAACGGTTCAATGTATCCCTGAATGGCTTCCAGATAGATGCAGATAGCCTTCTATTCAGATACAAAAGCCCTATAACAATCATGATGAAGAAAAAAACAGTGATCATTGCTATTATTCCAATAGTCTCATGAGATTCCTCTATATTGGTTTCTATGGTAAACAAATAAGGATTTCCCTGAATATAAATTACTTTCTTAAGACATCGATATCTTTCTTTCTTATTTTCAGAGGTAAATAAAAGAGCCTTTTCGTTAATATAAACACTATCTTTCCTGACTTGATCAGGGGAAATCTTTTCAATATTCGTTTCAGGCTGAATATGATTCCATAATTGAAGACTTTCTTCCAGCTGTTTTCCGGATAATTTTAACTGATTAAATTCATAAGCTGTTTTCTCTACAATAATCTGATTATGCTCATCCAGTTCACTTTGCCAGATATTGTCCACCACAAAATAATATACAGGAATACTGATGGTGAGTATAACAAGTACATAAATAATAAAAGGTTTTGTAGTCTTATTTAAAAGTGGCTTCAAGATGATTAAAGTTTTATATTCAAGGTTTAATACAGATTTAAATTATTCAATTGCTTCCCACCTATATCCCGTTCCATACACAGTTTTTAAGTAATGCTCTGATCCTGCATCATAAAGCTTTTTCTTAAGATTTTTTACATGGGCATAAACAAAATCATGATTATCAAGCATATCGGCAAAGTCTCCGGAAAGATGTTCTGCTAAGGTACTTTTAGAAATCACTTTGTTTTTGTTTCCGATAAAATAAATCAGAAGATCAAACTCTTTCTTTGTTAAAAAAATAGGTTCATTATTTACAGCAACAGACTTTGCCAGAAGATCAATCTGGAGCTCGTTTTGCTTAATCACATTAGAACTGCTGAACTGCTTTCTCCTGATAATGGAATATACTCTCGCCATAAGTTCAGAAAGATGAAAAGGTTTGGTAAGATAATCATCTGCTCCTAGTTTTAATCCTTCAATCTTGTCATCCAGTGCATTTTTTGCTGAAATGATAATGACACCATCCTGTTTTTGCTGTTTTTTCAGCTCTTCTAAAATCTTAAGTCCATTTCCATCAGGAAGCATGATATCTAATAAAATACAATCATAGTCAAAAGTTTCTATCTTGTTCATAGCTTCATTGAATGTTCCGGCATTTTCGCAGAGATAATCTTCTCCGGATAAATATTCGGAAATACTTTTTGCAAGTTCAGCTTCGTCTTCAACGATTAGAATTTTCATGGGATAAATCTATAACTAAATTCTGAAGAAATTCTGAACTTAGAATAATAATATTACTAAAATATAGGAAGGATTTAGCTGAATAATGAAAAATATTCAACAGCGAAATAAAATTGACAAATATGTTTACTTTATATAAGTACAATCTGTTTTGTACTCTAACTCGAACAAATTATTGAACAAATAATTAATAATATTGATTCTTAATTGAAAAATTCACAAGATGTTTTAAGACGTTTTTTATAAGATATTTCATAAATTTACACTGCTGTATCCCATTTGAACAGTATTAAAAATCTTTCCGGTGAAAATTCACAACAAAAAAAAGTACCTAAGTTTTCTAAAATTTAAAAGAGATTTCCAGAAATACGGACTGGAAAAAGCGCGCAGTTATGAGCTTATTCTCCATTGGCTGAACAACAGATTAAGCAGAAACCAGTTTCTTGTACTGTCTGGAATTTTGGTGGGTTGTACAGCAGGGCTTGCCGGAGTAATCTTAAAAACATTGGTACATAACATTCATTATTTTATTACCAATAAGGTTCACTTTGAATACCAGATTTTATTTTATATTGTTTTTCCTTTTTTAGGAATTGTATTAACTACGATGATTGTTCTTACCTTATTTAAAGGACAAGATCGAAAAGGGATTGGTGCTATTCTTTATGAAATTGCCCAGAATTCAAGTATTGTTGCTTCTGTAAAAATGTATTCCCAGGTGATTCAGAGTGCTGTTACTGTTGGATTGGGAGGTTCTGCCGGATTGGAAAGTCCGATTGCGGTTACAGGTGCAGCAATAGGATCAAATTATGCACAAACCTACAGATTAAACTATAAAGAACGTACATTATTACTTGCTGCCGGAGCTACTGCCGGAATTGCATCAGCTTTCAATGCTCCTATTGCCGGGATTATGTTTGCTTTTGAAATTCTGCTTACCGGAGTCGTTTTTACAGATTTTATTCCTTTGGTGGTAGCTGCTGTCTGTGGAAGTCTTTTGTCAAGGATTCTGCTTCAGGAAGATGTGCTTTTCAGATTTTATACCAGAGATGCTTTTAATTATAAAAATGTTCCCTACTATTTAATCTTAGGAATTGTAACAGGTTTATATGCAAGATATTTTGTAATTATTTCTCAAAAAGTAGAGCATTTTATTAAGGGGCTTCAGCTTTCAAGAATGCGTAAAGCGATGTTTGGAGGTGCTGTTCTGTCACTTCTGTGTGTCTTGTTTCCGCCTTTATTCGGAGAGGGATATGAAACAGTAAAGGCTTTTACCAACGGAGATACTCATTCTATCATTGAAAATAGTTTTTTCAGGTATTTCGAAATTGGAGAATGGACAATCATTATATTTCTGGTCCTGATATTATTATTAAAGGCATTTGCAACTTCTTTTACGATATTCAGTGGTGGAAATGGAGGAAACTTTGCGCCATCTCTTTTTGCTGGTGGAACTCTAGGGTATTTATTTGCTTTGGTTTGTCAGCATATAGGATTTGAAGATGTTCCGGTAACCAATCTTGTACTGGTAGGAATGGCTGGTGCCATGAGCGGTGTTTTATATGCTCCACTTACAGCTATATTTCTGATTGCTGAATCCAGTTTTGGATATGATCTGTTTATTCCGTTAATGATCGTTTCCGTAATGTCTTATCTTATTGCAAAATGGTTCTCTCCTATCTCTCCTGAATTGAAATCCCTTGCAGATGAAGGAAAAATATTTACCAATAAACATGATAAAAACCTTCTTTTTGCTTTAAGAACAGAAGACTTTATTGATAAATACTCACAAACAATTCCTGAAAATGCTTCTGTTTCAGAGCTTTTTGAACTCGTGAAAAACGGAAATAAAAATATTTTTGCAATTGTAGATGAAAACCGCAAACTGAAAGGAGTTTTAACCTTGGATGATATCAGACCCTATCTTTTTAATAAAGAATTTGATGCTTCTCAATCGGTAATCAATATAATGAAGGCTCCTCCGGCGGCACTTCACCCTGATAACAGACCTTTGGATATTCTTCAAACCTTTGATGACACGGGAGTCTGGAATCTTCCTGTTGTGAATGAGAACAATGATTTTATTGGGTTTATTTCGAAGTCATCTATCTTGATGAGCTATAGACAGTTGCTGAAAGAATATTCGGATTAAAGAGATAATTTGAAGACCGAGTAGTAACTTAACTGTTAAAAAATATCTTTTTGTGGTTTTAAAAAAATCCGTTCAATATTAAATTGAACGGATTTTTTAATCTAATAACGATAATTGGAAATTAATACTGACTTGCTTTGTTCAGCAAATCAATATCTTCCTGATCTAAAATAAGTTTAGGTGCATTGAAAAGGGTTTCAAGCTGTGAAGAACTTGTAGCACTTACAATAGGAGCTGTAATCAATGGATTTGACAGCAACCAAGCCAAAGCTACTGTTCCCTGATTGCTATGATACTTTTCACTTACCTGATCCAATGCCTGTAAAACTTCTAAACCTTTAGGATTTAAATATTTTCTTACTCCTTCTCCTCTGGCACTTTTTGTGAGATCTTCTTCAGTACGGTATTTTCCGGTAAGAAAACCTGCAGCCAAAGACCAATACGGGAATACGCTTAGATCAAACTGTTCCACCAAAGGAGCATAGTTTTTCTCAAAGCCTTCTCTTTCCAATAAGTTATAATGTGGCTGTAATGCAACATATTTGGGAAGATTATGCTTTTCTGAAGCTTCAAATGATGCTTTCAGACGTTCAGGAGAAAGATTTGATGCTGCGATATAGCGTACTTTCCCGGCTTTGATGATTTCATCATATGCAGAAAGTGTCTCTTCTACCGGAGTTGTTTGATCGTCAAAATGGGTGTAATAAAGATCAATATGATCTGTCTGAAGTCTTTGAAGAGATTCATCTACTGATTTCAGGATATGTTTTTTGCTGATATCATAGCCGTGTTCCTTCGTTTCAGAACCCACTTTAGTTGCTAATACGATATCTTTGCGGTTATTGCGGCTTTTCATCCATTTTCCAATGATCTCTTCAGATTGTCCGCCTTTTCCATTTACCCACCATGAATAAGTATCTGCCGTATCTATAAAATTGAATCCGGCATCTGTAAACTTATCCAGAATATCAAATGATTCCTTTTCATCCAATGTCCATCCAAAAACATTTCCACCAAAATTGATAGGTGCAACTTCTAAGTCGGTATTTTTGATTTTTCTTTTTTCCATAAATTAATTTTACTTACTGACCTCTAAGGTAAGGAATATTGGTTGTTTACAGTATTTAAAATACCCATTGAGGTTATAGTTATAATAAATAAAAATGTAGTATTCATATGGCTTTGTATACGTATGAGGTATAAAAAAGCAAGACTAAAAAGTCTTGCTATAAATATGAATATTATTAAAATTAGTTCTGCTTTTCAGGAGAGTCTAATTCTTCTCCAAATCGATAACTTGCAAATCTGCCTGTTTCTTTAGGATTTACAAGATCCATTTCTGAATTTCCCCATGGCCAGCCTCCAAATTGGGTTCTTCGATATTCTGCATAAGAATCCTCCAGTTCTCGTTCCGTATTCATTACAAATGGACCTCTTGCTGCGACAGGTTCTCCTATAGGTTCTCCTTCTAAAATAATTATTTGAGCAGCACCGCTTCCATTTTTAATTCTGATTTCTTCTCCTCCATCCAGCTCAGCGAATAATCCTTTTTCCATGGTATATTCATCCAGATTTAGGATAGAATTTCCATCATAGAAAAACAAATAACGATTCATTGTAGAATTTACAGCTGGAAGAACAAATTCTGTTTCAGGATCCATTTCTAAAAGTGCAATCCCAACATGATGATTAGGATCTTTTGCCCATGAATTCTCAAGTGGGTCAATAGATTTCACCCCATTGTACTCTCCTAAAATTACTTTGATTTTTACATTTCCTCCATTTTCATTCTTGATATTGGATTCCGGAATTTTCTCTTTCCAAAGCATTTTATAATCTGGTTCTGTCATTTTACTTTTTGATGGTAAATTCATCCAAATTTGAAAGAGTTCTAAAGGATTGGGTGCATCATCGTTTACAAGTGGAAACATTTCCCCGTGCAAAACACCGGATCCTGCACTCATCATCTGTACATCACCTTGTCCGTAACGACCTTTTGATCCTTTTGAATCGAAATGATCAACATAGCCTTTAGAAACAATGGTTACAATCTCAAAGCCACGATGTGGATGGTGTGGAAAACCAGGAATTTCCTCTCCGTGGTACATTCTCCAATCAGCATCCCTATTGAAATCATTACCAATTGATCTTCCTTCTAATGATGCGTCTGGTCCCATATTACCATTAGCCTGCGGATAATTATCTTTGTGATAAACTCCGATAATAAACGGATCACTAATAGGCATGCCGCCTACTATTCTCGATAGATTTTTAACTTTCATTGTGTAAGTGTTTTTTATTATTACTATTTGTGTTGTTTACACACTCTAATTGCTCAAATTCGAGACCAATTTATCCCGTGTCAGCTTCTGAAAATCATTGTTAATGATTTCTTAAAGTTACTTATAGTATTAATCATAGTTTGAGAGGAACTCAGGTTTTTGATGAAAAATTAAGCACTAAACAATATGCCAAACTGGCTGAAATAAAGGCTGGAATGCTGACATTTTGATTATAATTTACCTGTGGATATCTTGGATTATCATTGCTTGGTCAGCTTAAATATCATTTTACTACAAAAAATGCACGAATAAAACTATTCGTGCATTGGTAGTGTTATAAAATAATTATCTTTTATACAATTGTAACTTACTGTTTAGCATAAGGAATCTCAAGGGTGTTGAGCATCAGCTTATATTCCTGCAATTGAAGATTGATCGTTTGTAAACCTTGCCTGAAGAATGTTGATGTATTAAAAAGCTGATGGTAATACTCTATTCCTTCCAATATATTCTTCTTGAAGGTATTCCATTTTTTAGTTTGTGAGGTCGTGATTTGTATTGAAGGGTCTTTAATCTCTTTTTTCAGATAATCAACATACATCTTTAATTCATTAATGAACATATTGGGACGCTCATTATCCGAAAGAATATTAATATTTCCATAAATATGTTTTACCATTTCTGAAAGGGAAACTTCTTTATCAAAAAAGGCAATATTGGGTCCCGGACAAATGACAACGCCTTGTTTCTCACCTTTAATTTCAATTCCTTGCTCCATGTATGCAGAATTCACCAATCCTACACATAAACATGCTTTATCTGTAATTTCTGATTTTCTCTTTTCAAATTCTTCTACAGAAATAGTTTCTTTTTGTGAGTTCAGTTCATTCAGTTTAATATCCTGATATTTTTTTGAGGCTGTACAAGTTCCTTCCGGTGAATATTCTTTACTTAATGCCAATAGTTTTTTCGGACATGAGCTTCCGTATCTTCCATGGGCTGCTTTCTGTTGTTTTAATAGTTCATTAGATGTTCCTTTTATGGTATTGAATGGAACGCCAAGCGGTGAGATCTTACTCAGGTAAAAATCCTGTTCTTTAGATTGTAAAAGAAGTTTTCTGGTTTCATGGTCAACAGAAGTTGCTTCAGGTACCAATAAAAAGGGAGACCCCCAGCCAATACTATCTACATTATAAGTTGCCAATAGGAAATCATGCTCCTCGGAGGTGCCTACTCCACCCTGTACAGTGATTTTCATTTCTAAAGGTTGAGAAACAGTGAACCTTTCTTTTTGTTCTAAAGCTTTGATCATCAATGAATGTGCAGACTGGATAAGATCATCTTTTTTCTGTCTGAATTCTTCCATAATTGGTCCTAAAAGCATTCCTTCGGTAGCAAAGGCATGTCCACCACAGTTCAGCCCGGATTCTATTCGGTATTCTGATACCCAAAGTCCTTTTTTCGCAAGAAAATTTCCCTGAATCATTGCGGAACGGAAATCACTTACTTTAAGAATAATTTTCTTTTTTAATACGCCGTTTTCATCCGGAAAAAAATCATCAAATTCTTCCATATAGCTGTACAAACGGGGATTCATTCCAGCCGAAAGAACCATAGAAGAAGATAATTTACTATTGGCAAAACCACGAAGTGAAGCATGCGCATCATTATACATAACAGGAAGCTGTTCATTCTTTTTATAGTTGTCTTTATCAACTTTTGTCATGATATTGACATCAATACTTCCTGGAGCTAAGTTGGTTTCAATAAAATTCTTAATGCTTTCTCCCCAACTGTCCTTTTGAGAAATAAGTTGTTGCAGATTGTTTTTAAGGTCTGAAGTATTAGGCAGCATTGCCATAAAGTCTTTCAAAGCCTCTTTATTCTTACTGATTTCCTGTTTGAAAGATTCAAACTTTTCGTTCACGATATCATCTACCATGTCCAGATAAGCAGTAATTCTTTTAGCTCTGTAATCTTCTGTTTTGGTTGAAATTCCTAAATAAGTAAGATTAAACTTTTGATTATAAAAGTTCTTCATTTTTTCCAGAATCTCATCATCAATGATAGAAATCACAGAAGAAATTCCATATTGTGCAACGCGGATCGGGCTGTCTATAGTATAAGCCAATCCCATTACCGGAATATGGAAATTGTGTAACGGTTTAGTTGTCATTATGTTTCAATAAAAGTTATTTATTTAATGCAACTAAAAATTCTTTCAACTAATTCACTGCTTAAAAGTATTGTTTTTTTAATTAATTATGCAGCAAATAATATATGGATTATTGAAAATATGTTAAAAGTCATTTTATTGATATGTTGAAATACATGAAGGCACAAAGCTTTTAAATAATAGATGTCTGTTTTTGCCACGAATGCCCGAATGTTTTAATATGACAGCCTTATTTTTATATCTAGGTCTTATAAATTTAACGCTCAAGCTTTTCATTTTGTAAGAGTCTCAGTTTTGCTTCTGAAATAAAACCATTCATTCATCCGTGCCGATGACAAATCACCATTAAAAAAGGTTTCATTTACTATAACAGTAAACAAAACCTTTTTCCTTTAAAAACTATTGATATAAGTGATTATTCCGCTTTATTTTTTAACATCATCAGAAGACTGTAAGCTCCTTTCTGTACAATCTTTTTATCTTTTAAGAAATCAGCTTTCAGGATTTCTGTAAACTGATCATCTGAAATACCCGTTACCACAGGAATCATTTTATATTTTGATTTTCCAAGGTCTTCAAAAACATAATTCTTATTTTCAAAAGCTACAACCGCGTCATTGGGAAGTCCTTGCGTATATCTGCTGCTGATATTCACTTCTGCGTTGATGTACATTCCTTTTACAAATTCTGTATTTGTAGTGGATAGTTTGGCTATAGCTGTTGCCGAACCACCATTTTCAATACTTGGAACAAGGCTTACAATTTTAGCATTCGATTTAAGATCTGGATTCTGATTGTTATAAACGAGGATTTCCTGTCCTACTTTTACGTCATTGACATCGTTTTCAAACACTTTTAATTCCAAAAGTAATCCCGTAGGATTGATCAGCTCAAATAAAGTATCTGCAGGATTGATGTATTGTCCGTTATTTACCAGGATTTTGCTTACAAAACCACTGAAAGGAGCATAAATATTGATTTTACTTCTGATATTCCCTGTACTTAAACCTTTTGCACTAATACCAATGATTCGAAGTTTTTCTTCAAGACCTTTC
This sequence comes from Chryseobacterium artocarpi, assembly GCF_001684975.1. GTDB lineage: Bacteria > Bacteroidota > Bacteroidia > Flavobacteriales > Weeksellaceae > Chryseobacterium > Chryseobacterium artocarpi. Next base: position 311,962 of record NZ_MAYH01000023.1, read on the forward strand.
AAAGTGGCATTTAATGTTGAATAATCAGCCTGTGCAGTTTGTAATGTCTTATCACTGCTTGCTTTACTAGTGTTAAGGTCTTTCTGTCTGTTAAAGTTCAGTCTCGCTGCTTCCAATTGTGCTTTGGTTACCAGATAATCTTGCTGTAACTGGATGAATTGCGGATCTTCTACCACGGCAAGTACCTGTCCTTTACTGAAATGGCTACCATTAATCACATTGATCGATTTGATATGCCCGCCCATAATGCTTGAAACGGAACTGATATGAGATGGAGAAATTTCAGCTTTTCCATTAAGGCGTACAAGTTTTTCCATATTCCTGTCTTGGATAGTTGTTGTGGTAATTCCAACCGATTTCATCTGCTGATCTGAAAGCTGAACGGTATCTTCACCACCCTTTGCGAATTTTGTGTTTTCGTAGACCGTTTTTTCCTCCTCTTTTTTGCCCGAACATGAAGATAAAGCAAATACTAAGGCTAAACTGTATATTGATATTATTTTGAATTGCATTATGCTGTTATTTTGAAATTAAGAAGTTAAGTTCTGCTCCAATCTGATTGAGTCTTTCAAGACTATCGATATAATCTGCTTTGGTTTTTACGGCTTGATTGACCAGGATTACCCAGTTTAGATAATCAATTTCTCCTACGTCCATCTGCTTTTGTGCAGTTTTTAAAATAGTTTCAGATTTTGGAAGCTGTTTCTGTTCATAATTTTCAATGATTTTTTGCTGATTTATGTAGTTGTTCAATTGTTGCTTTAATCTGTTTTTAAGCTCAATTTCCTTTCTTTGGAATTGATTTTCAGTAATGGCAATCTTTGCTTCTGCTGCCTTTGCCAATGCTTTCTGCCCTTTAGTAAACAATGGTATTCCCACACCTACCTGAACTGAATTAAAACGGTTATTGTTAATATTCTTCATGCTTTGGTTGGCATAACCTATAAGAAGTTCAGGAAGCAATCTGCTTTTTTCAAGCTGTACTTCCGCCTCACCTACTTTGATTTGCTGCTGTAAATACTGAAGTTCAGGATGTTGCTTTACCATTTCCTCAGAAACCTGAAGCCCAATATTAATGATAGGTTGATCTGCAATGGGTTGATAAGACTTTTCAGACTGAAGAAGTAACTGAAGCTGTAGTTTGGCAATATTCAGATCGTTTTCAAGAGAATTCAACTGTACTTTAATTTGTTCTTTCTGAATCTCTGCTGTAGATTCTTCTAAAATATTGGCTTCTCCTTTCTTTAATCTTAGTCCGGCTTTATCAGCAAAATTGTTGTATAACTGGCTGATATATTCCAAAACTTTTTTCTTTTCCTGAAGTACTAAAATTCTATAGAAAACATCTGTAACTTCTTTGGTCAGCTGTGTTTTTGTAAGATTCTGATTGATCACACTTGCATTCCATTCAGCATTCAGCATCTGTTTTCTTTTGGTATAAACGGTTGGAAAGCTGAACCTTTGGGAAATCCCGAATGAATTGTCTGTTTCCTCTCCCTGAATCTGTCCGAATGCTCCGGTAACTTCCAGCTGAGGGAGATCCAGATAACTGGCTTTTAATTTTTCCTGATAATCAGAGATTAATTTTGTGCTTTTAAGTGTTCCGTTTTGTTGGTAAGCTTTTTCAAGTGCTTCTTCAAAAGTAATGTTTTCCTGAGCCTGAAAGCTTCCGAAAGAAATCAATAATAAGACAACAGACAATTTTTTATAGTTTATTTTTTTAGAGAATTTCATTTTATCTTTATTAATATGTTCAAATAAGACGTAAAGGATTGGAAGAACAAACAGTGTTAAAAGGGTGGCAAGCATCAATCCCCCGATTACTACTGTTGCCAGAGGTCTTTGTACTTCTGCTCCGGCACCGTTACTTATCGCCATTGGAAGGAATCCTAGTGATGCTACAAAAGCAGTCATCAAAACCGGACGAAGCCTGATTCTTGTCCCCATCAGTACAATTCTGCTGGTGTTATTTATTCCGTTCTTTTTCAATCGGTTAAATTCTGATATTAAAACAATTCCATTAAGTACAGCGACCCCAAATAAGGCAATGAATCCAACTCCGGCACTGATACTGAAAGGCATACCTCTTAACGCAAGAAAATACACACCTCCGATGGCTGATAAAGGAATTGCAGTATAGATCAGCAAACTATGTTTTACAGAACCGAAAGCAAAAAATAAGAGTAAGAAAATCATGACCAATGAAATAGGAACTGCAACTCCAAGTCTTGCTTTTGCTTCATTTAAGTTTTCAAAAGTTCCTCCATAAGAAATAGTGTACCCTGGGGAGAATGTAAGATTTTTACCAACTTTCTGCTGAAGTTCTTCCACCACAGTCTGTACATCTTTTCCTCTTGCATTAAAGCCGATGATAATCCTTCTTTTGGTATCTTCCCTTTGGATCTGATTCGGGCTGTCTTTTAGTTCTACTTTTGCAAGCTGAGATAAAGGTATTTGCTCCCCTGAAGCCGTAGGAACCAATAAATTCTGAATACTTGTAATGTCTTTTTTATGTTCATTATCCATACGGACAACAATGTCAAACTTTTTCTCACCTTCATATAATGCTCCTGCCGTTTGTCCTGCAAATGCCATGTTGATGACCCTATTGATTTCTGCAACCGAAATATTATATCTGGATAACTCGGAACGGTTATAATCAATGACCACCTGTGGGGCTCCTTCAACAGGTTCTATATAAAGGTCTTGGGCTCCTTTTACTGTATTGATAATGCTTCCGAGCTTTTTGGCATAGGTTGTAAGACTATCAAGGTCTTCACCATAGATTTTACAAACGATATCCTGTCTTGCTCCGGTCATCAGTTCATTAAAACGCATTTGTACAGGAAACTGGAAACTGGTTGTTAATCCAGGAATTACGCTCAATGCTTTGCTCATTTTTTCAGAAAGTTCCGGGAAAGAGGTTGCAGATGTCCATTCTTTTTTAGGTTTTAAAACAATAATCATATCTCCTGCGTCCATCGGCATTGGTTCTGTAGGAATCTCTGCACTACCGATCTTAACAACGATCTTCTGTACTTCCGGAAACTGTTTTAAAAGAATACTGGAGGCTTGTGTCGTTACTTTTTTCGTTTCATTAATGTTACTTCCCTGAAGAATTCTCATTTCAACGGCAAAATCACCTTCTTCCAAAGACGGAATAAATTCTCCTCCCATTCTTGAAAGAGTGAAAACAGCACCGGCAAAAAGTACCAGAACACCAATAATAATTGTTTTTCTGAACTTTAAAGCTTTCATCAGAAACTTTTGATGTCCAAATTCTATTTTAGACATTACTCTATCAGAAATATTGTCTTTTTCTTTTTTCTTTCTGCTTAAAACCAATGAACTCATCATAGGAATATAAGTAAGGGAAAGAATAAATGCTCCTATTAACGCAAAGGCAACAGTCTGAGCCATAGGTTTAAACATTTTCCCTTCAATTCCCTGAAGTGTAAAAATCGGAAGGTATACAATCAGGATAATAATCTGTCCGAAAACAGCACTGTTAACCATTTTAGTAGCAGAACTGGAAACCTGATCATCCATTTCCTTTTTGCTGAGCATATTGTCTTTTCCAAAATGTTTTTTATGTGCCAGCTGATGCAGAACGGCTTCCACAATAATAACGGCACCATCTACAATAAGCCCGAAATCTAATGCTCCAAGACTCATCAGGTTTCCTCCTACTCCAAAGATATTCATCATGATAATGGCAAAAAGCATTGCCAAAGGAATGACTGATGCTACCAATAATCCTGCTCTGAAATTTCCAAGGAATAAAACAAGAATGAAAACTACGATTAAAGCACCTTCCATCAAGTTGGTTTTCACGGTGCTGATGGTATTATTAACCATTTTCGCACGATCAAGGAAAGGTTCAATCACAACTCCTTCCGGTAAAGATTCCTGTATTTTTTCAAGCCTTTGCTTGATGTTACCAATGACTACATTAGCATTTTCACCTTTAAGCATTAATACAATGGCTCCGGATACTTCTCCCGTGTCGTTATAGGTCATGGCTCCATATCTTGTAGCATATCCGATCTTCACATCAGCTACATCTTTTATATGAACAGGAATTCCTTCTTTTGTTTCCGCAACCTGAATGCTTCCTATATCTTCCTTTGTTCCTAAAAGCCCTTCACTTCTGATAAAAAGTACAGTTTCTTTTTTTTCGATATAGGCACCTCCTGTATTTTGGTTGTTGTTCTCCAAAGCTGTAAAAACATCATTGATATTGATATTAAATGCCTGAAGTTTATTAGGATTAATAGCAATTTCGTACTGTTTCAGCTTGCCACCGAAGCTGCTGACATCTGCTACTCCTTTGGTTCCTAATAACTGGCGTCTCACCACCCAATCCTGAATAGTTCTAAGTTCCGTTTCATCATACACATTTTCATAACCTTTCTTGGCTCTTACCACATATTGGAAAATTTCACCCAATCCCGTAGAAATAGGTCCCAGCTCAGGCTTTCCGATTCCTTCCGGAATATTATTCTGAACAAGCTGCAGCCGCTCCTGAACTTGCTGACGTGCCCAATACACATCAGTATCATCATTAAAAACTACAGTTACCAATGAAAGCCCAAATCTTGAAAGGCTTCGGAGTTCTGTAATTCCACTGATGTTACTGGTTGCCTGCTCAATGGGAAATGTTACGAGACGCTCGATATCTGCAGCACCATACGATGGCGCAGTAGTAATAATCTGAACCTGATTGTTGGTGATATCAGGCTGAGCATCAATAGGAAGTTTGGTTGTTTCATATACTCCGAATAGGACTAAACCTATGGTGAACAGAGCAATGATGAGTTTATTCTTTACAGAAAACTCAATAATTTTGTTTAACATGAAAAAATTATTAATTGAGAACTTGTAGCATGTATAAAAACTTCCAGAATTTGTTCTGAACTATAAAATCTTTAAACACTTAAGAAATTTTAAGTGAAAGTTATAAGCTCATAAAGCACACTTTATTTTATGAAAATATTAGTGAACTCATGTCGGAACAGCATTCAGTATGCTACAGGTTGTATTGATAAATAATAGGAATTGACAGCTTTAGACAAAAGTTTAAAGCATTGATTTTCAATTTTAAATCAATTAAGAAAGCCGCGGAGGCTGGAAAATATTGGAAAGGTAAAGGTTTGAGAAGTCCTTTTCCTGATAAATACTGTTTTTCTGAGGAATTTTAAATTCCTTGGGTTTCTGGATTTTAAATGTAAGTTCTGGAAGCTGTGCATGAACGGTCAATACAATCGGAGGATTGATAAAAGGTAGTTTTTGATCAGCATCCCAGTCGGCATCTTTTTTATGGTTGTCATAGTGTTCCATGACGAATTCCGAAAGATTTCCGTGATATTCCATATAATGTTCCACAAACATAGGCACCTTGAGTACTTCCCCCGCATTGGTGGTAGCCAGCACATACATCATCGAACATAATATGGAGAACCATTTTAACATTACTGCAAATATAGGGCTTAAATTTTTTCTGAGGAAAATGTAGAAGATTAATTTTTGTTTAATAAAGAGGTTTTCAGTTGGTTTTAAAACATGAACTTTATTTAAAATTTATATTTTGAGTTTTAACGTTTTAAAAAGCATTAAGATCTTAAATCAACGTTATTTAAAGATGAATTTCACTTAATGATTTGTAGTTATAATATTTTACTTAAAGCTTTGATTTAAGTCTACTCAATGTTTCCTGCGAAATATTAAGATAAGATGCAACCATTTTATTGGAAAGCCTTCGTACAATAATTGGGTTCTCTTCCAATAACTGACGATATTTTTCCAATGCATCCTGAACAAGGAAAGACATAAGACGTTTGGTATTGGTAACATAGGCTATTTCAAGGTAAATCCTGTAAAACTTTTCCCATTTCGGAACAATATCAAGGAGGTGATAAAAGTCTTTATGGGTAATATAGAAAACTTCGGTATCTTCTACTGCCTGTATGAATTCTTCAGAAGGTTCGGAAGTGATAAAACTAACTAATGCAGTCGCAAACTGGTTTTCAAAAGCAAAATACCTTGTAGAATCCTGCCCTTCTTCATTGATAAAGAATATCCTGAGGCATCCGCTTGCTACAAAAAATGTTTTCTGGCTGGATTGTCCGGTGGTAAGAAGTAATTCGTTCTTTTTTAATCTGATCGGTTTAAAATAAGACAAAATGGTAGCCAGTTCTTCTTCTGTTACCGAGATTTTTTCTTTGATATATAGAGCCAACTGTTCTTCCATGAATATAGATCAATCATTGGCAAATGTAGTAATAAATGCTTTACTCATCGTCGTTTTACTAATCTCGACAACATATTTCACAAAATCTTTTTTTATCAGACTCTGGAAAATAATGATCCAATGGTTTCTGTGTATTTGAAGATCACGACAATAAAATAATGATATATTCCTTTTCACGGAGTATTTATTCCCTATGAGGGACTTTATATTAGGTTTCTGGCTGGTAAGTTTGCAAATGCTGATTATTTAGAATTATTCTTAATAATAAAAATAACTCAATAAAAATAATAGTACGTGTTCGTTGAAAGCTGGAAAATAAGCAAGGCATATTTTGTTGATTAAAAGATAAACAGATTTAATTTTTATTTACAAATGCCTTCTTATCACTTATCCAGCTTTCTTTTACTTAATGATTTACAGCAAAACAATGGAACAACAGAGACAGTTTATTTTAAATGAAAAAATGTACAAGGTAATGTGGCAAATGTCATGGCCTGCGGTAATTGCAATGGTTCTGTATGGATTAAATAATTTTCTTGATGGGATTTTTGTGGGACACCTTATCAGTAATACGGCTTTAGCTGCAGTGGGAATTGCTTATCCATTGGCTCAGTTTGCACAGGGGTTCGGTACGTTGATAGGTACTGGTGTGGGTTCTGCAGTCAGTATATGGATTGGATCCAATGATAAAGAGAAGCTTAAACGTTCAATGGGGACAGTTAACTTTCTTACCTTGTTGTTTTCGATTGTCATTACAATTCCCTGCTATATTTTCGCTAAGGAACTGGTTTATATGATGGGAGGAAGAGGTGAAATTCTCAATTTAGGGGTAGATTATTTCAGGGCGACCATTTTAGGAAGCTTTTTCTGGATTCACGGTTTAGCTCTTAATATGCTGATTCGTGCAGAAGGCAGAATGAAAACAGCTGCATGGATGATAGCTGTAGGTTTGATAGTAGATGTAGCATTAAAACCACTATTTATCAAAACTTTTGGCTGGGGAGTAAGCGGAGCGGCATGGGCAACTAATATTTCCATGATTATTTATACAATTCTGGGTATATGGTACTATGCCTCTGGAAAAGCCTCCTTCAAAACTTACTTTTGGTCTTTAAAATGGGATCAATCTATTATTAAAGAAACGATGTCTTTAGGAATGCCTGGCTTTATTATGATGATAATGATCGTAGTTCAGAATATTGTGGTGTTCAATGTTCTTGCTAAGTATGGAAAAGATGCTGATATAACTTTTTTTACAGCAGTAAATAGGTTTTATATCTTATTAAATACTCCGCTTTGGGGATTGATGAGAGCCCTTCAACCTGTCTCAGGAATGAATTTTGGAGCCGAAAAATATGAAAGAAGTATCAGAGCTTATCGTCTTTTTTCTTTTACAGGACTGATGATTCTGCTTCCTTTTTGGTTTTTAGTGATGTATTTCCCTTCTGAAGTCTTATCTGTTATGATCCCTAATGTGACATTTAATGCAGCACAACTCATGGATTTCAGAATTTATATGAGTGTTTTACCTACTTTGCCTTTTATTTTTATGGCTGTAGTTTGGTTCCCTTCCATAGAAAATGCGAAACCAGCTACCATTATAAGTATCGTAAGACAGGTTGTGCTTTATATTCCTGCTCTTTTAATTATTCCTATGATCTATGGAATCCGAAGTATTTACGTTGTAAGTGCTGCGATAGAATGGCTGATATTTGCTACTGTAATGTATGTGGTTTGGCTAAATTTCAAAATGCTAAGAAAAACTAAAATATGTTATTGATTGACTATTTTTAATTAAAATAAATAATTTTTAAAAAAAATACACATATGATGCTTTGCATAATATAATTTTTGCTTATATTTGTGGATCGAAATAATTTTTTTTCATCATTTGTGTTTTTTTAAGGTCTCCATCACTGGGGACCTTTTTGCTTTTATATAGGTTATTATTGAAGATTCAATGTCTATCTGAAAAAATAACAAAATGAGAATTATATACTGACAGAAATTATAGAAGTACTTTTAAGTAAGGATGTTTCGGTCTTTCAAAATATCAATAAATCCCCTTTTCTGAATTAATATTAATATTTTTAATAAAATCTGAGGGTCTTACCTGCATTACAGACAAAAAACTTCTGGTGTATGCCTGTACACTTTTATATCCTATTTCATACGATGTTTCCGAAATCGTTAAATGTCCTGAACTCAACAATTCAAGACTTTTAATAATACGAAGCATCTGTTGATACTTACTTATTGTCAATCCTGTTTCCTTCTTAAAGATACGTTCCAAGGTACGGAAAGATAATATTGCCATATCTCCAAGATCTTCCAGCCTGATTTCTTTATTATAGTGATCATGAAGATATTCAATGACTTTGGCTAATCGTTTATCCTTTGGAAGACAAAGATGAAGTTTTAGGGAATGCTCTACGAAATGAGGAAGTTCGTTGAAAAGTGCTTTTAAAAATAGAGTTTCATTACGGTTTTCCTTGAGTTGTTTAGACCATTTTTCAGCATATTTTATCATTTCCCTTAGAACAGGAGGAACAGAAAACACATTCACCTCATCATAAAAAGGATTCTTTTTGTCTGTATCGGCAAACATGATCATCAGTTTGATCTTCTCAGAGTGAGTATTGGTTTTATGAATAATACCTGACGGAATCCATACAGCGTGATTTTGCGGAAGAAGATAAATCTTTTCTTCAATTGTAATATATTGGAAGCCACTTTCTACATACACTAGCTGCCCTTTTTGATGAGAATGAAGCACATCATCATGGATCCAGTCTTCTTCAAACCAAACAAAATAAGGTTTATTTAGTTCATTTATTTTGATACTGTCATTCGAATTCATGTCGTTTTAGGTTAAAACTTTGGCAAAATTAAACAAAATTACTGTCTTAATTTTGTACAAAAGTTTTTAATATGATGAAGAATGAAATAAGGAAGAATGCTTCTTATGTTTTATTAGTTTTAAATGTATTGGTGGTGATTCTGATCTCAAGTAATCTCCGCTCACCTATTGTTGCCGTATCTCCGGTACTTGGTGACGTAAGAGATGCTTTGAAACTGGATAATTTTCAGGTGAGTCTTCTTACTTCTATCCCACTTTTTATGTTTGCGGTGTGTTCTGTTTTAGTAAGCAGGTTTTCGAACAAACTGGGAATTAGTAAATTATTGATGTATTCATTGATTATTCTAAGTTTCGGATTGTTTTTAAGAATTACAGGATCTCTTTGGTTACTATTCATTGGTTCTGTATTTATTGGTTTGGGAATATGTATCGGAAATGTAGTGACTCCTGGTTATGTTAAAAATAATTTCCCAAAACAGATTGGCTTGATGACAGGTATTTTTGCTGTTTCCATGAATCTTACGGCTGCTTTGGCATCAGGTTTCAGCGTGAGAATTGGAGAATGGACAGGTTTCGGATGGCGTGGCTCTCTGGGAATATGGCTGGTAATTGCGGCTTTAGGATTTCTTGTGTTGATTTTAGAAATGATTTTTAATAAAAAGAATTCTGATCAGCCAAAGCCTGCCTTGGGTACTTCCGATTTCAATATGTTTAAGTCTTCTCAGGCTTGGAATATTAGTATTTTTATGGGATTACAGTCATTATTTTATTATTGTATGGTTGCGTGGCTGCCTTCATTTCTTACAGATTATAATATGCCGGGTGAAAGTGCAGGATGGGTTCTTTTTGTGATTCAAATTACAATGATTCCTGTTACATTTTGTTGCCCGATTATTGCCAGTAAAATGAAAGATCAAAGAATAATGATCCTTTTCATCTGTGCTTTGATGTTTACAAGCACCATGATGTTTGTGTTTTTAAAATCCCAATGGATCTATGTAAATGCTGTTGTAATCGGAATTTCAAATGGATTGTCTTTCAGTTTATCAATTTTGTTTTTTTCAACAAGAACAAAAAGCAGCATCAATGCAGTGAAAATTTCAGGAATGGCGCAATCTGTGGGATATCTTATTGCTGCATTCGGACCTCCGGTATTTGGAAAGCTTCATGATTGGGACATTTCCTGGAATACGTCCTTTTATTTCTTAAGTATTGCTGTGCTTATTATGCTTTATTTTGGAATGAAGGCTGCAAGAAATAAATATGTAGAAGATTAATATTACTTGTTTAAAAAAACATACAAAAAGAGGCTATTTCTGTTTGAAAAGCCTCTTTTTTATTGAAAAATCGATGTTGGTGTATTGATATAATGAAAATGAATGCAATACAAATCTTATATAAGGTTTAGATTATAGTAAAATATTTAATCTTTAAACTGATCTAAAACTTCAAGAATATTCTGATAAACAAAATTGAGCTCTTCCGTAGATATGCAATATGGAGGAACCAGATACAGTACATTTCCTAATGGACGCATAATGATTCCCCTCTGTAGAAATTCATTATAGAGTTTCTTTCCAATCTCATTGAAATAGGATGTGCCATGTCCGGTTTTAAAATCAAAAGCTAAAATAGTCCCGATCTGACGGGCATTTTCAACCTGAGGATGTACTGAAAGAGTTTGTATAAAACCAGAATGCTGTTGAGTGATCTGCTGAATATTCATTTGAGTTTCTTCTTTAAGTAATAATTCCATACTTGCCAGTCCTGCTGTACAAGCTAAAGGGTTAGCTGTAAATGAATGCCCGTGAAATAATGTTTTATGCTGATCATCAGACCAGAAAGCATCAAATATTTCTTTTGAACAGGTAGTAATTCCCATAGGCATGGTTCCGCCAGTTAATCCTTTAGAAAAACACATGATATCCGGCTGTTCTGAAAGATAATTTGCAGCAAAAAGCTTTCCTGTTCTTCCAAATCCTGTAAAAACCTCATCCTGAATCATCAGTACCTTCTGTTCTCTACAAAACTTCATCAGACTGTTTAAATCTTCAGCATTGTACATTAGCATTCCTGCTGCTCCTTGAACTAAGGGCTCATAAATAAAGCATGCCACCTCATCAGCAAGTTCTTTAATCTGAATCTTTAAGTCTTCAATATTTTCGGAATTGGGTGTATCAATGAAAACAACTTCAAAGAGCATGCTTTCGAAAGGTTTAGTCCAAAAACTTTTCTCACTTACAGACATTGCTCCGAAAGTATCTCCGTGATAAGCATTCCTGAACGCAAGTATTTTAGTTTTCTTCTTTTCTTGATTATGAGCAAACTGAATACACATTTTCAAAGCAACTTCCACTGCCGTCGAACCATTATCAGAGTAAAAAGCTTTTTTCTGGTTGGAAGGCAGGAGTTTCAAAAGATTTTCTGCAAGCTGTACCGCGGGTTCATGCGTAAATCCGGCAAAAATTACTTGTTCCAGAGTATTAAGCTGCTCAAATATTCTTTGAGCAATATAAGGATGAGAATGTCCATGAAGGGTTACCCACCACGAGGAAACCACATCCATATACTTTTTTCCTTCTTCATCATAAAGATAAATACCTTTTCCTTTTGTAATAGGAATGATGTTATTGGCTGTCTTCATCTGGGTATAAGGGTGCCAATTGATGGCTTTATCTCTTTCCTGTAGGCTGTTTGTTGTTATACTCATATTTTAATGTGAAAATTAATAGTGAATGATGGAGATGGATAATTTAGTTGAATATGTTGTGATAAATGTTGGATTGATCGCAAAGACGCGAAAGTTTATTATAGATTGCGATTATTTAAGGCGCAAGGATTTTATCGATGATAAAATTGAATACCTTAGATTAGCCACTAATGCACGAATAATTTATTAGTGTATTAGTGGCTTAAGGATCAACGTAATGTTTGCTGAAAACCTTGGGTTTTCTTGTGCCTTAAAATAAAACATTTGTGTCTTTGCGTTTTCCAACTTGTATTCAATTAATACAGTTTATAACAATTCAATAACAAATTTTATAACAAATGCTATAATACCAACAATCCAACTCATATTCATAATTTACTAGCAACAAGTTTCTTTTTTCATCATAGGTTTCAGTCCTAATGTTTCCAGCATCTGCATATCTTCAGATACACCAGGGTTCGGAGTCACCAATAAAGTTTCTCTTTCGCCTGTGAAAATAGAGTTGGCTCCTGCCATGAAGCACCAAGCCTGTTCTGTCTCAGACATTTCTATACGTCCTGCGCTTAGTCTTACCATAGAGGCTGGCATTACAATTCTTGCGGTAGCAATCATTCTTACCATTTCCCAGGTGTCTACTTTTTCGTTATTTTCCAAAGGCGTTCCTTCTACTCTAGCCAGGGCATTAATTGGAACAGATTCCGGATGTTTAGGCATTGTAGCCAATGTTAAAATCATGGAGATTCTGTCTCTGTGAGTTTCTCCAAGTCCGATGATTCCTCCTGAGCATACTGTGATTCCAGCTTTACGAACATTATTAATTGTATTGATTCTGTTATCAAAAGTTCTTGTTGATATAATTTCCTCATAGTACTGTTCAGAAGTATCAAGATTATGGTTGTAAGCATATAATCCCGCTTCCTGAAGTCTTACAGCCTGTTCTTCCGTAAGCATTCCTAAGGTACAGCATACTTCTAAGCCTAATTCATTTACACCTTTCACCATATCAATTACTCTGTCAAAATCACGATTATTACGTACTTCTCGCCATGCAGCAGCCATACAAAAACGAGATGAACCACTGTCTTTTGCTTTTTGAGCATAGGCAATTACAGTTTCAGTAGGAAGTAGAGCCTGTACTTTGATATTGGTATGGTAACGAGCTGCCTGCCCACAATAGGAGCAATCTTCAGGGCAACCTCCTGTTTTGATAGATAGTAAAGTTGAAATCTGTACTTCGGAAGGATCATGCCATTCTCTGTGAACGGTTGCTGCTTTATAGATCAGTTCCATTAAAGGTAAATGATATATTTTTTCGATTTCTTCTTTAGTCCAGTCGTGTCTGATTGTTGTATCCATTATCATAGTTTTGTTATTTTTAATTGTTTCGCTGTAGTTGTGATATTTTTTTTATCAGGAATAACCTCTGGTATTCTGATAATTTTTGTTTCTTTTTTAATGTAATTACAGATTACTCTTTCTGTATCTTCAGGGAATTCTCCGTTAAGGATCAGATATTCCAGTTTTATATTCCTTTGTTCCAATGCCATAATGGAAAGTAAAGTATGATTGATACATCCCAAATAGTTTCTCACAACAAGTGCTGCGGGAAGTTTCAGTTTTTCAATCAGGTCAATCATAAATATATCATCCGACAGAGGAACCATAAGTCCGCCCGCTCCTTCTATAATTAGAGAATTCTGAGTATCCGGTAAGTGAAAATCATCCAAGCTTATCTGGATATTTTCAGCCTTCGCAGACTGATGTGGAGATGCCGCCAATTGAAGACGATAGGTTTCAGGGTGGCATAAGGTATTATCTGTCCAGCTCTCAATTTTGTTACTATCCGTATAGTGAAGATCTCCTGATTGTACAGGTTTCCAATAATCTGTTTTGAAATGTTCAACTAAAATTGCCGAACAAACGGTTTTTCCAATTTCAGTTCCTATTCCTGTTATAAATAATTTCATGTTTTTGGGATTCGGGATTCGGGTTACGGGTTTTGAATCTTTTTGTTTTTAAATAAACTCTTTAATAATTTCTGTCAGTCTTATAATTTCTTTTTCTGTATTAAAGCTGTGAAGACATATCCGGAGTCTTTCTGTTCCTTCTTTTACCGTCGGGCTATGTATAGCATACGTTTGAAAACCATTTTCCCATAAAGATTTCTGTAGCGTTTTCAGTTTTTGATTATCAGGAATTATAATAGCTTGAATAGGGCTTGATTCCGAAGAAGGAGATTCCAGCTTCTGATTCCTGAATATTCTGATATTGTCTTTAAGTCTCATGGAAAGTTCATGATGATCTTCTAAAAACTCATATCCTGTTTTTATGCTCATCCATTGAATATCCTGTGCAGAAGTTGAGTAAATAAAAGGTGATGCAAAATTGATCAGGTAAGATTTTATAATATCACTGCATAGAATAGCTGCTCCGTGAGCTCCAAATGCTTTACCATAAGTTATTACAGCAGCAGTAATTTCGCTTTCTAAACCGTATTTTTCAACTAATCCGTTTCCAAAAACACCTAATGCATGAGCTTCATCTATCAATAGATCTGCATTATATTGCCTAGCCAGTTTTACAATTTCCTGAATTGGTGCGAAATCCCCTTCCATAGAATAAAGACTCTCTATAGCAATGTAACAATGTCCTTCCTGTCTTTGTAATATTTTCTCCAGATCATTCAAATCATTATGCTTGAATTTTAATTTCTTAGCATTAGACATTTTACAGGCGTCATGTACGGAACGATGGATTTGTTCATCCACGATGATCGTGTCATGACGACTGGGAATTGTTGAAAATAAAGCCAGATTAGCACTATATCCGGATGGAAAAAGCAATGCAGAAGAAAATTTGTGCTTTTTTGCAATGAATTCTTCTGTAGAAATTACCAGATTACTGTTACCGCTGATAAGCCTTGAGCCTGTACTTCCGGAAAGGAATTGAGGAGTATCATTTATTTTTTTTAATAAAATACCCTGGAGTTCCTTGTTTCTTGTTAACCCGAGATAATCGTTGGAATAAAAGTCGATACCTTCAGTTGGACTCTTTAAAGTTCTTAATGTACCTTCCTTCTCTCTTTTGTAAAGTGCTTCCTCAAAACGACTGATGTTTTTAAGCATAATCAAGCTGTCCTACTTCTTCTGTAATGGCATTGATCCATTGTTCATGCAATACCTTTTCAATTGACAATATATTTTCAGCGTGAAGCTTCCAGTCTGTAGAAAATTCATTTAACTGATGAATCATTTCCTCAAGATGTCCTTCCTCTTCCAAAATAATAGACTTTACCATAATCCTTGAAGATTCTTCGGTAAGAACCTGTTGATAGACCGGATAAAGCTCATCAGCACGAACTTCTATGGCGTAGGTTACAAAAAGATAGGCTGCGTATTTAATGTCTTCTTTATTTAATTTAAAAGCATCCTGCAAATATCGACAGGCTTTAATATCAAGAGAATGAAGATACTGTCGGGTAGCTATGGAAGCGAGAAGCTCTGTATCTTCATACGTTTTACAAAGTTCCGGATCTATTTTTCCAATCTGTTTTTTAAGATAATAAGCATGACGATGTTCTTCAGCAGCGTGTTTTAGCTGGATTTGTGATACCAAAATCGGATGTTCGCACTTGGAGATCTTTCTGGCTCCGGCATTTTCCATGAATGAAAGCGTATTCAGCCACTTAGCATGAGTGCCGCCGTCCTGTACAATTCTTTTAAGCAGACGATGAAATTCCATAGATTTTTATTTTGATGTCAAAAGTAGTATATTGCCGGATGGTTCTATGGTGCCAGTTTTTATATTATGGATAGTCCGGTTAAGATTCCTTATGAAAGTTTTATTAAAATAGATAGAAAATCAGAGACTTCTATTTATCTGCAAATTGCCAATCAGTTAGTAAATGCTATTCAAAGAGGATATTTACCTTTTGGAACAAAGCTTCCCGGTACCAGGGCTTTCAGTGAGATACTGGATGTTCACCGTAATACTGCTGTTGCGGTCTATGATGAATTGTCTGCACAAGGCTGGGTGGAAAGTTTCCCCAATAAAGGAACCTTTGTGATCGGGAAAGATCAGGAAAAACCAATAAAAGTAAAAGATTTTGAAGAAAATAATCTTCAGAACTATCCTAAAACGACAGGATTTTCTTTTAAAACATCCAATATTCTTGATAATCCTTTTGAACATTCAGACTGTGAATATGTTTTTAATGACGGAGTTCCGGATATAAGGCTTACTCAGGTCGGGCAGCATTCCAGATATTATAGTTCTATCCTTAAAAGAAAATCTACTCAAAAAGCACTAGGACATTATAATCATGATGGAAGCGAGTTTTTTAAAGAACATTTATCTCAATACCTGAATCTTTCCCGAGGGTTACCGATTTCTAAAAATAATCTTCTCATTACCCGAAGTACGGAAATGAGTATTTATATTGTTTCCGAAATTCTACTTTCAGCTGGAGATACAGTTTTGGTAGGTGATCTCAGTTATTTCTCTGTGAATATGATTTTTCAGAAAGCAGGAGTTAATATTGTGACGTTACCGATAGATCAGGACGGAATTATTGTAGAAAATGTAAGAGAAATATGCAGGAGACAAAAGATAAGAATGCTTTATCTTACTCCTCACCATCACTATCCTACTACTGTTGCCTTAAGTGCACAAAGAAGACTGGAACTTCTGGAACTGGCGAATGAATACGGCTTCGTAATTCTTGAAGACGATTATGATTATGAATTTCATTACGATAAAAGCCCAATTCTTCCTCTTGCCAGCGCAGATACAAACGGAATGGTAATCTATATTGGTTCTTTTGGGAAATCTCTGGCTCCCGGTTTCAGAACAGGCTTTATTGTTGCTCCCGAAAATCTTATGGTGGAAATGCGGAAACACCTTGGAATCATAGACAGACAAGGAGATATTCTGATGGAAAGAACCTTGGGGGAAATGATTGAGGAGGGTGAGATCAATCGTTATCTAAAGAAATCTTTAAAAGTATATCAGGAAAGGCGTGATTATTTCTGTGATCTGCTGAAAGAAAATCTGGGAAATCATATCAACTTTGAAAAGCCTTCCGGAGGTCTTGCCATTTGGTTGGAATGGCATTCTCCTTTGAATCTGATGCAGCTAAGTAGGAAATGTGCTGAAGACAATCTGTTTATTCCTAAAACGTTATTATATCAGAACAAAGGGCTCACTGCAATGAGGCTTGGCTTTGGAAATTTAAATTTTGACGAAATGGAAAAAAGCGTCGATATTTTTTCGAAAAATTCAAATAAATTCTTCTAGCTTCTCTTTTTGGAGATTTTTTTGAATATGATTTTTACACTTTTTTAGTTTTTTTTACTTTTTTAATATTACATTTTCATTAATTCTAGGGATCAACAATTCTACTTTTGTCCCATTTTGAGACTGTTAAAAATTAAGCCGCATCGTAGTTTTTTCCATAAGATCTGCGCTTTCTCTACTAAGGATTTTATAGCAGATTCACATTCATTTGAAATATGTGACAAAAATCATTGTGATATTTTACCAAATATTATTCTATATTCGTCTCATTATTTTTAATCATTCTAAATAAAATGAAACGACAATATGCGCTTTCAGTCATTATATTGGCTGCCGTTACCGCACATACTTCTGCACAGAGCAAGCAGGATAGTATTACAAGCACAAAAGATATCAATGAAATTGTTCTGGTATCTTCACGTTCTCCAAAACAAATCAGTGATATTCCGGGAACGGTTTGGATCATTGGGGAAAAAGAACTTCAGACACAAATAAAAGGCGGTGCCGGGCTGAAAGAAGTATTGGGAAATATGATTCCGGGGTTTGATTTTGGGAATCAGGGAAGAACGAATTATGCTCAGAATATGAGAGGCAGAAATGTCTTGGTGATGCTCAACGGAGTTTCACTCAACAGTACAAGAGCTTCCAGCAGACAGTTTGATGCCATAGATCCTTTTAACATCGAAAGAATTGAAGTGTTATCCGGAGCTTCCGCTATTTATGGTGGAGATTCTACTGGTGGTATCATCAATATCATTACTAAAAAACCTACTTCTGATAAACTAGAATTTGAGACTTCTGTAGGACTTAAAACAGGTTTTCATAAAGGAGACTTGGATAAAAGAATTGCCCAATCTGTTCAAGGTGGTAATGATGCCGTCAAGTTTAGGCTTGGAGCCGCTTTTACGCAGAATGAAGGTGCATTTGATGCCAAAGGAGATCAAATTATTACAGATGTAAAACAGGCAGATTTTCAGTATAACAGATCTATTGATCTTTTGGGTGGTTTAAGCGTAAAATTAAGCCCTGATCAGGATTTGAATCTGGATCTTCAGTACTACAATTCAAAAGTAAGAAATAAAAAATGGCTTTCCTTTGGTCCTGGATTTACAGGGTTTACAACAAAAAACCCTGATCTGATCAATGTTCTGGACGGTTCAGACTCTGATGTCGTTCCTCGTACAGAGCGTTTCATGGCAAATTTGCAATACAGTCTTCGTAATATACTGGGCGGACATAATTTATTACTTCAGGGGTATGGAAGAAGAGAAGAAGTAGATTTCGGAGCTTCGTTTGCTGAAGTTCCTAAACCTCCAGCAGGTGTTGTTCTTCCGGTATTTCTTTCTTCAGCAAGAGGAAATACGGATGTTTATGGAGCAAAAGCTGTATTGTCAAAGAAATGGAATGCTTTCAATTTCACTTACGGAACAGACATTGATTTTGAAAACTTTAAAGGAGATCAGGCAATATTTAATCCACAAAAAAGTAGTGAGTCAGGAGGTTTGATTAATAAAACTGATGCTTTTGTGGGAAGATATCCTGATACTAAAATATTTACTCTGGCTGGTTTTATTCAGGCTGACTGGAACATCACAAAGCAACTTACCCTTTCCGGAGGAATCAGACAGCAGTTCATTAATGTGAAGCTGGATGATTTTGTGGGATTTAAAGAGCAGGTATACATGCATTTCGGGTATGGAAACTCTGCAGATGTAGTGAAAGGGGGTAAAAACAATTATGACGTAACTCTTCTGAACGGAAGTTTATTATACAAAATTACCCCTTCATCACAAACCTGGTTCAGCTTTTCACAAGGGTTTGCCATACCGGATGCAGCCAAATCTTATGGTTTTGGAAAGTATCAGCTGAATAACAACCGATGGAACCTTTTAAACAGTATGAATATCGCAGAACAACCTTTAAGCGGAATAAAAACTGATCAATTTGAACTTGGTTTCAGACATAATAGAGGTGCTGAGCCTGGATTTTATGCACAAGGATCAGTATTCTATGCTCTGTCCAGCAAAACACTGAAAATTGACAATGCTGCTTTTACGGTTTCTCTTCTTGATCAAAAATTGAGAAATTTTGGTTTTGAAGGAGCACTGGGATATCGTTTTGCCCAAGGTTTAGAACTGGGAGGAAATATTTTATTAATGGAATCTGAGACAAAAACATTAGATAAAGGATGGCAGAATCAATCTGTTTATACTACCAATCCTTCTAAGTTTATGACTTTTGCAGGATGGAATGCTAAAAGGTTTTCACTGAGATTACAAATGCAAAATTCCATGAATTATACAGATCTTGCCGATATGAAGATTAATGGCTATACCCTATTTGATTTTATGGGAGACATTAAACTGAATAAAGGAACGATTAATTTCGGAATTCAGAATATCTTTAATAAGCAATATACTACGATTTGGGGACAGCGTTCTGTATTTTTCTACGGAGCACCTCAGAAAGCTTTTGCTTATCAGGGTCGCGGAACAACGTTTTCTGTAGGCTACACGATTAACTATTAAACTCTTATAAGATTTACTGGTATATTTTAATCTCATAATATAAGTTTTTTTTAACACAACAATTTTATTTATAAGTATTTGCCCATTAAATATTTGATTTTAAGGAGCATTAAAATATATCAGTAATCTACATTCAAAACTGATTCTTAAGGAGTAAAAAGAACACATACAAATCATATCTATGAACACCGTTATTACCGAGCAGATTGTTGCGGGGAAGGATCATCTTTTCCAAAATCTCGAAAATTTATTCTGTGATATAAACATTCACGAATACCAGGCAGCAATGCAAAAGACTCAGCAGAGCGTCATTGCATTTCTTGAAGAAACACACAAGCCCTTTAGTGGAGTTTCACCAAAAGACTTACGTAAACAATTCGAATATATAGATCTTAACGCCCCTCCGATAAGTTATGAAGAGCTTTTCGAAGAAGTAAATGATTTATATACACAACACGCCATTGCTTTTCATCATCCTAAATATGTGGCACATCTCAATTGTCCGGTAGTTATCCCGGCGGTTGCAGCGGAGGCAATGATAAGCTCTATCAATTCTTCTTTAGACACCTGGGATCAGAGTGCGGGAGGTACTTTGATGGAACAGAAACTTATTGAATGGACTTGTAGGGAAATAGGCTTTGATAAAGATTCAGACGGAATTTTTACCAGTGGAGGTTCTCAGAGTAATATGATGGGAATGCTGCTGGCAAGAGATCATTTTTCTATTAAGTACCTTAATCATAATATAAAAAAAGACGGACTTCCCAAAGAAGCGCACCGTTTCAGGATCTTTGTATCGGAAGCAGCGCATTTCAGTATTCAGAAGAGTGCTTCTATGCTGGGACTTGGCGAGCAGGCTGTCATTAAAATCAAAACAGACCGTTCTTTCAGAATGAACAGTGTATTGCTGGAAGATGCTGTAAGAAAGGAAATTGAAAACGGAAATATTCCTATTGCTGTTGTGGCAACAGCAGGAACCACAGATTTCGGGAATGTAGATCCGCTGATCAATATTTCAGGGATTGCCAAAAAGTACAATCTGTGGTTTCATGTAGATGCAGCCTATGGATGTGCTCTGCTTTTAACAGAAAGATACCGTCATCTGATCAATGGAATTGAAGCCGCAGATTCTGTAACGATAGATTATCATAAAGGATTTTTCCAGCCAGTGAGCAGCAGTGGCTTTTTAGTAAAAGACAAAAACTATTTCAGGCTGATTACCCATTATGCGGATTATCTGAATCCTAAAGATCATGATGAAAATGAAATTCCGAATCAGGTAAATAAATCTATACAGACAACAAGACGTTTCGATGCACTGAAACTTTGGTTTACCTTGAGAATTATTGGAAAAAAAGGGCTGGGAAGTTATGTTGACAGAATTATTCTGACTGCCCGTGAAGCTGCTGAAGTTCTGGAAAGTGATCCTTATTTTGAACTCTTGAATTCTTCTGATATTTCAGCACTGGTTTTCCGTTATTCGGCAGATCCATTTAAAACATTTGACCTGAACAGGATCAATACTTATATCAAATCACAACTTTACAAACAGGGAAATGCCCTTACAGCAGGAACTAAGGTAAACGGACAGTTTTATCTGAAGTTTACCATCCTTAATCCTTTAACGACTATTGAAGACATTAAATCTATCCTTAACATTATTAAAAAATACGGAAATGAATACATTGAACTCAACTAATATCCCGGAATACGCAGAAAAGATAAACTATACAGCACTTATCAACTGCTACATGAAAGAATTTACAAACTGGAGCCGATATTTAGGGATCCCTAAATACGATGAAGGAATTGCTAAATATCTCCAGAAAACACCTACAGATCTTCATATCAGAATAGATTTTGCGTCTATAGGGTGTGACGTATATGTTCCTGTGGCTTATTTTTCAGAAAGCGGAAGACATCTTTTTGATTTTCCTGTATTGATGAGAATTTTAGAGACTGATGAAGTTTCAGAACTTGATGTTTATGGTTTTATGACTCTTACCGCTGAATATGCTAAAGGAATTCATCCTGGTATTGAAGCTTCTACCGTACTGGAAAGATTAAGCAACAGTATTGATAACCTTTCGGAATATCTGTATCATTCTATCCACAGTAAACAGGCGATCAATGATCTGGAAATGTCTTTCATTGAAGCTGAACAGTCTCTTATTTTAGGGCATATTCTTCATCCGGTCCCAAAATCTAAACAAGGATTCAAAGGAGAGGACCTTTTGAAATATTCACCAGAAACTTCGGGAAGATTCCAGTTGTTTTATTTCCTTGTAAATCCTGAAAATTTTATCGAAAAAAATGCAGATGGTGAGCTTGTAAGTAAAGAACTTGCCGAGAAAATATATCCGACTCTGGATAGTGAACATAAAAAACTTTGGGACCAGCATCCTGAGTATCATATTCTTCCAATGCACCCTTGGGAAGCAGATTATCTCTTGAGTCAGGAAAATGTACAGATCATGCAGGAACAAGGTGTTATTTTTGCTTTGGGACATTATGGTGAGTACTTCACTCCTACTTCTTCTGTAAGAACGGTATACAATGAGGATAATAAATGGATGTTCAAGTTTTCTTTGCATGTTAAAATCACCAATTCTGAGAGAATCAATCTGTATCCGGAACTTCACCGTGGCTATGATATCAGCAGACTTCTGAAAACGGATTGGGGAAAAAACTTACAGAATGATTTCCCTGAAATTGACTTTATGGTAGATCCTGCTTTTATGGCGGTTACTTTCAATGGAAAAGTGATCAATGGGTTCAATATCAGCATCAGAAGAAATCCGTTCCAAGGAGAAAACAAGAATAGAAATGTAACTCTTCTGGCTGCTTTATGTCAGGATGGAATTTTAGGCAAACCTTCAAGATTACAGAATATCATCACGACTACTGCTGAAAAACTGGATCAGCCTGTTGAAAAAATAGCTTTGGAATGGTTCAAGCAGTATCTTCACCTTTGTGTAAGACCTATTGTAAGAATTCTGAATACTTACGGACTTGCGTGTGAGTTCCATCAGCAAAATGTAATGATAGAACTTGATAAAAAAGGATTTCCGGCGAAGATTTATTTTAGGGATAATCAAGGGTTCTTTTTCAGAGAAGGAAGAAAGGATCTTGTTTCCACTGCACTTCCGGGAATTGCAGATGAAAGTCAGTCTATAATTGATGAAGAATCTTTAGCTCCAAAGTATACTTATTATTTGGTCACAAACAATATTTTAGGAGTTGTAAATGCTTTAGGATGTAATCAATTGGCAGATGAAAAGAAACTGATCAACCTGGTTTATAAAGCTTTCAAAGAACTTGAAAATGAAGACGAAACGGGATTAGTAGATTATATTACCAATAAAAGAAACTGGTATACCAAAGGAAACCTCATCACCAGCTTACAAAACATCAATGAAGCAGATGAATCTCTTGAATATCCTGCTGTTTTCCTTGATACGCCTAACCCACTGACTAAATATTTCTACAGCCATAAATTAATCAAACCAACTACTACAGAAACAGTATACTCACGTCATTTCGAAGACGAAAATATCACAATCAGCATCAGACCTTTCGATATTGATAATGATTTTGAAATGATCCATGAATGGTTCAATAGGGAGCACGCCAAGCCTTATTGGAAAATGGATGGTCCTAAAAGAGAGCTGGAATTGTGGTTCAGAACAATTCTTCCAAGCGACGAACAGCATAGTTTTATTGGAGAAATCAATGGTGTTCCACAATTTAGCTTTGAACCTTATTGGCCAATGCGTGATATTGTAGGGGCTTATTATGACTCTCTTCCTACTGATTACGGAACGCATTTCTTTGTTGCTGAAACGCGTAAAGATAAAAAGTATTCCTTCCAGTCTTTCCAGGTAGCACTGGATTATATATTCTCACTTCCGGAGGTTGGGAAATGTATCGGTGAAGCTTCTGTAGAAGCAGTTCCTACTGATAGATTGATCACAAAATTAGGGTATACAAGAGAAGGTGTTATCACCATGCCCCATAAAACAGCTTACCTTACTTTCTGCACTCGTGAAAATTATTGGGAAAAATGCCCGGAAAGTAAACTAGAAGCAAATAACGCTTAATCCTATTATCAAAAAAGCTTTCGGCTCAGCTCAATGATGAGTCGAAGTTTTTATTTTAACCTATAAAAATAGAAACATTGGAAAATAATAAAACATATGATATTATCGGGATCGGAATAGGTCCTTTCAATCTTGGGCTAGCCGCTCTTCTTGAACCTGTGGAAACGGTTTCTGCTTTATTTCTTGACCAGGCAGACGGCTTCGACTGGCATCCAGGGTTGATGCTGGATAATGCAACATTACAGGTTCCTTTCATGGCAGATCTGGTAACGATGGCAGACCCGAAAAGTAAATACAGCTTTCTTAATTTTTTAAAAGAAACAGATCGTCTGTACAAGTTTTACATCAGGGAAGATTTTTTCATTTTAAGAAAAGAATATAACTTGTATTGTCAATGGGCAGCCAATCAGCTGAACAGCTGTCAGTTTGGAAAAAAAGTAGAGAATATTACATTTAATGAAGCTGAAAAGGTATTCGTTATTGATGTTTTAGATCTTAAAAACAATGATGTCATCAAATATTCTGCAAAGAAAATTGTATTGGGTACAGGAACACAGCCTAGTTTGCCCGTATTTATGGAAGGTAAAAATTTCCCGAACGTTATCCATACCTCAGAATATCTTAAGCATAAAAAACAAATTCAGAATGCAGATTCAGTGTCAATTATCGGTTCCGGACAAAGTGCTGCTGAAATATTTCAGGATCTTTTACCTGAAACAGAAGATGGTCCTTTCATGAGCTGGTTTACAAGACCTGATCGTTTCTTCCCAATGGAATACTCCAAGTTGACACTTGAACTTACTTCTCCGGAATATGTAGATCATTTCTATAATATGCCGCCTTCACAGCGTAAAACAATTCTTGCCAAGCAGCCACCGTTGTATAAAGGAATTAATTTTGAACTGATCAATGATATTTTTGATACTTTATATGGAATGAGTGTAGGTAATAAACCTCTAAATGTAGCTCTGAAACCCAGCTGTCAACTTGATAATATTTCTCCCGAAGGTAATTCTTACGCGTTAAATTTCACACACGTACAGGATAATGCTACTTTTACTCATATCTCAGATTATGTTATTCTTGCAACAGGATACAAATATAAGGAACCAAAATTTCTACATGGAATAGAAAACCTTATCCAAAGAACTGAAGACGGATTATTTGATGTGAGCCGTTATTACACAATAGATCAGGCAGAAAATATTTTTGTTCAGAATGCTGAACTTCATACCCATGGCTTTGTGACTCCGGATCTGGGAATGGGCGCTTACAGAAATGCTTTGATTATTAATGCTATTGCCGGTAAAGAGGTTTATAAAGTGGAAAAAAGAATCGCTTTTCAGGAGTTTAATACAGAAAAGAAATGGACCGCAAAACATTCATCCTAGAAGGTGATATAAAAAAGGTCATGTGGGAAACTTCATGGCCTGCCGTTGCGGCAATTGTTCTTTATGGAATTAATAATTTCCTGGATGCAATCTTCGTAGGATATCTGATCAATACACAGGCTTTAGCCGCAGTAGGGCTTGCCTATCCCCTTTCTCAGATTGTTTTGGGTTTTGGAAGACTTGCAGGAACCGGAGCCGGAGCCGCCGTTAGCATCTGGATTGGAGAAAATAATAGAGATAAGCTATACCGATTGTTTGGAAGCTTCAATATATTATGTATATGCTTTTCAATTTTATGTACAGTACCCGCTTATATATACGCTCATGAACTGATGGCGATGATGGGCGCAAAAGGAAACTTACAGATGATAGCTGTAGAATATTTCAGAGTGACGCTTATTGGAACTATTTTCTGGATCTACGGGCTTGCACTGAATATGCTTGTACGGGCTGAAGGAAAAATGAAGACAGCAGCAATGATGATTACTGTAGGACTTATTATTGATATTATTCTAAAACCTGTTTTTATTTCTGTCTTCGGATGGGGCGTTGCAGGAGCAGCATGGGCAACCAATTGCGGTATGCTGATCTATTCTCTTCTGGGATTCTATTATTATGCAAAAGGAAAAAGTTCATTTAAAACCAATTGGAAATCAATTTCTTATGATAAAGAAATTGGCAAAAGAATTTTAAAACTTGGGCTTCCGGAGATGATCCTTTCCGTGATGGGAGTGGTTCAGAGTATTATTATTTTCAATGCAATTGCTGCTTACGGAACTGAAAAAGATATTTCTTTCTTTACAATACTGAACCGTTTTTTTCTTTTCCTACTGACTCCTTTATTTGGATTGATGAGAGGGTTACAGCCAGTTGTTGGAATTAATTTTGGAGCAGGACAATTTAACAGAGCCGGAAAGTTCTTAAAAACTTATATTCTTGCCGGTGTAGCAATATTGTCACCATTTTTCCTTGTAGCTTTAATTTTTCCTGAGGAGTTGATTGGGGTAATGCTTCCAGGTTATATTGTAGAATACCATCAGATTATAGATTTCAGATTGTTTTTTTCTGTATTGCCGTTACTTCCCGTTACCGTACTGGCACTTTCCTATTATCCGGCGGTTAACCAAAGTAAAAAAGCCAGTTTTTTGGTTTTTCTCCGTCAGGTTATACTTTATATTCCTTTGATGCTGATTTTACCCCATTATTTTGGTATTAAAAGTATTTATTGGGGCAGCGCACTCATAGAGCTCGTGGTAGGAATTATCACTCTGGTTTTACTTAAAAACTATAAAATACAATTAAAGCCAATCCGGATTGATTCAATATAAAAATAATAAAACAGCCTTATACAATGAATGTAAAGCTGTTTTTATTTAATATAACTGAGAAAGATTTATTGATTAAAAAATTTATTAAACAAAGTCAGCTGCTCAGAAAGTGATCTGCTCCAGTATTTATCATCATGAATTCCCAAGGATTCTATATAAAGATGCTGGATCTTAAGGTCTGTGAGCTTTTTGTGAAAATTTCTGTTCATTCCGATCATCTGCACATCCTCAGTTCCGCAATCAAAAATATAATTCTGTCCGGCATCTGCCATTAGTTTCAACTTATTGTCAGTGAGGAAAACGGGATTCATTGTTAATAGTGGACCAAGTACCTTATCTACCATATATTTATTATATCCCTGCCCGAATGAATTGAAATCCAGAGCACCACAGGAACTTCCTACAATACCATAGGTTTTATTATAAGTAACCCCGATATTTGTTGCTCCATAGCCTCCCATACTCCATCCCAGAATACCTCGGAATCTTTTCTCCGCTTTCACAGGATAGTTCTTTTCTACGAATTCTACAAGTTCTTTTCCAATAAAAGTCTGATATTGTGAATCTTTCACTATCGGACTGTCTACATACCACGAACTGTAGTTTCCATCAGGTAAAACATAGATGGTTTGATACTCCTGAGCTTTCTGTACCAGATCCGGAATATCCTGTTTAATAATCCTCTTCGGATTTCCACTGAAGCCATGAAGAATATATACCGATGGATAAGTGGTTTTAGATTGAATGTCAGGGGTAATAATAATGGTTTTGATCTTTTTATTCATTTTTGGGCTGAAAACTTCCTGATGAATAATCTTTTGTGCTGATAACTGAATACATGCCGTCAGTAAAAATACAATGTTGATGAGCTTCTTCATGTTGAAAATATTTAATTAATGATAATCACAGGTCTCTAAATGACAAAACACATAGCGTACCAATGACCTTTTACAGAACAAAATTGAGATAGAAAAAAGAAAAAAGCCTCAACATATGTTGAAGCTTTTGTTAATTTATTTTTGATATGATCAGATCATTCAATAATTAATATCTCCAAAGCATTAAACCTGCCTGATAGCCTGTTCCCAGCGTCCATATGAGAATGTAATCTCCTTTTTTCAAGCGCTTTACTTCTTTTTGATATTTGTCTAAAGCTAAAAACGGACTGGAAGCTCCGGTATACCCTAATTCTTTAGAATAAAAAGGAATTTTTTCTTCCGGCAACTGAAAGTATTCACGAATAATATTGATGTTTTTTATAGAAAACTGTGAAAATAAGAATAATTCAATCTGCTCAAGACTTATCTGATTGCGCTGTAAAAAATGAGTAATATTATCCAGTGCAAAATTGACACTTCCCATTCCATCAAAAATTCGGTCCCATGTTGTCAGATCACCAGGACGATGTCCTGAATTTCCTTTAGGCGGATACAACACAGTATTACAAAAACTACTGTCTGTATGATACAATACATCTATTAATCCTGAGGTAGCATCTCCATCATTCTCTACGATGAAGGCAAACGCTGAATCTGAAAGACAAAAAGCTGTCGTCGGGTTATCAGGGTCTAATATCGTCGAAAATTTTTCAGCAAAAATAACTAAAGCTTTTGTTCCTTTGCCAGATCCTTTTAAGTATTTTGATACCAGATCCAATGCTATAAATCCTCCAATACAATTGGCATTAATATCATAACATAATGTATCCGGCTTTCCTTTCAATGCATAATGGATCTGGATAGCATCACAAGGTATATGATGTTCAGGAGAATTGCTAACAAAAACAATAATATCTATATCAAGAATGGAAATATTACTTTCATTAAGAACTCCTCTTCCTGCTTCTATTGCCATGGAAAGTGTTGTTTCAAGAGAATTTTCCGGAACAATAAAACGGTCTTCCCTCCCTAAAGCATTTTGGATTTTTTGCATTGAAATTTCCTGAAGTTCAAAACGCTCAATAACAGCAGCATTATTTTCTACAAACTCAGGATGATAGAAATACGTGTGATGTAGTTTCATGATTGGTTATTTTTGTTAATTATATCTCTAATTTGTGATATAATACAAAGCTAACACTAAAAAATAATATATCCCAGTAATATGAAATATATCATTAATGTCTGATAATTAAAAATATATGATAAAATTTAATCAGGAATTATCTCCATGAATGTCTTTTTTTATCCGGCTAAGTTGTGTAGGTGTAATTCCCAGGTAAGAAGCTATATGAAGTTGTTTCAGTCTGTTATATAAAGAGGGGGGTTCCAGTAATTGCAAATACCGTTGTTTGGCTGTCTCATATTTCAGGGAGACTTCCAGAGGTTCTTTTTTTACTACCCAGTTTTTCTCCAGATAATATAAATGAAAAAGAGCCAGATCATAATGTTTTTCTAATAATTCACGGTAGGCTTTTGCGGGATATTGTATTAAAATACTGTCTTCCAGTGCAATGATATTGAAATCGCTGGGTTCATTTTTAATAATAGCTGCTGTGGAAGCTACAAAACTGTTTTCTTCGAAGAAGATTTTATAAATAGGATCACCCTGTTCATCAATTGTATAATATCCTACCAGCCCCGATTGTAAGAAATAATAATATCTTGCCCTATTTCCTGCTTCCAAAATAAGGTCATTTTTCCCGAATCTTTTTTCTGTACAAATATCCAAAAGGGCTTGAATAGTACGATCAGATAAAGGATAATATTGATTGATTTGTTCTAAAAAATCCGAGGTGTTCACGCAGCCGTAAGTTATTTCTGATCCAATACTTTTTTCATCATCAGATCGGTTTGTTCTTCATCTCCAAGTCTGAAAATGTGCTTATCAAATTCAACAAATCCATTTTTCCTGTAAAAATTTAATGCTCTTAAATTTTCTTCCCAAACTCCCAGCCACAGATATGATTTATTAAGGTGTTGAGCGGTTTCTAAAGCTTTGTCATAAAGAAGCTGCCCCACTTTTTTACCATGGTGGCTTTGTTTAACGTAGATACGTTCAATTTCAAGACCGGCTTCATCCTGTATTTCTGTTTGGGCACTTCCGGCGTTTACTTTAAGATAGCCCACAGGGTTGTCTTCTTCCCAGGCAACAAAAAAATGAGATTCTTTATTATTAAGTTCTGCTTTCAGTTTTTCCGCATTGAAGCTTTCCTCGAGATATCTTTTCATAGCCTCTTCAGAATTATCTTTTGCGAAAGTTTCTGTAAAAGTCTGAATGCCGAGACTTTGTACGGTTTCCCAATCTTCATTTGAAGCTTTATTGATGATAATTGATGCCATGATAATATGTTATGAGAATAATATTTTCTTAAATGCTTCAGAAGCAAGATGTACTTGTACGCTCCAATCTTCTGCAGCATCACTTCCCGCGTCATCAGAAATATATTTTAAACATAAGAACGGGATGTTTTCCTGCTGAGCAATAAGTGCCAATGGATAAGCTTCCATATCTACAATATTATAATCCGTTTCAGAATGGTTCATCTCAAAACTGTCACCACTTCCGCAGATTCCTTCTTTTAGTGTATCCATTTTAAGACCATATTCTAAAATAGGAGGAACTCCGGATAATGGGGTTTCATAGAGTTTAAAACCAAGTCCTCTTACATCCATATCTCTCTGAATAAATTTCGTACAGCAAACCACTTCTCCTTTATGGAAACCTTTACTTCCTGCTGATCCTAAATTGACAATCAGTTTGGGTTTTCTGGCATGGATTTCTTTCGTTAGTTCTATTGCAGCATTTACTTTTCCGATACCTGTTATTAATTTATTCTTTTCGTCAAATACTGTTCCTGCTTCTGAATCCAATGCAAAAACGAAAAGCGTATCTGCAATCGGATAATGAAGTTCATTATTAATTTTTATCATTGAGAAAATAGATTTTATACAGCTACTGAAGCTGCCTTACAAAGATACGAGAGTTTTATTGTAATTTGGAAGTATTATGAGAATGTACTTTTTCTTTTCTTGCATTAAGAATAATTAAAGCTACATATCCAATGATAAAAACAGACAAAGGAAGTTTAAATACCAAATAATCAAAAAGTTCAATTGGTATTTGAATCATTTTGAAAATAATTGGAGACAACATCATAAAGAAACTTAAAATCGTCATTAGAACTAGATTTTTCAATTTTGTCAGATTAATTAAAATACCTGAAATTCCTATAATAGCAAAAAGCTGATCAATAGTTCCAAAATCAAAAAGGGTAAACAAAAGCCAGAAGATAAATGGTATTCCTATCATTTGCCCCATTAATATAATAAGCAAATAAGATATAATTGAAATGATTCTTAAGAAGTTAATTATCTTCATGCTCCATAATCATAGCTAAATTCACTAATTTTTATTTAAGTTTAAATCAGTAAAATCGATTTTTTGAGTAAATATATTAAAATCCCCAAAGCAATAGAGAATTGTTTTGGGGATTAAAGATTTATTTTCTTAGATGCTACAGCCATCAGCATCACAGGAAGCACCATTGTCTCCCGAAAGATCTTTAAAAGGACTTACGGTCTCTTTATAAGTTTGCTGAAGAGCATTTTCAAATACTTCTACAGGTTGAGCTCCTGATACTGCATATTTTCCATTCAAAACGAAGAAAGGAACTCCGGTAACACCATTATTTCTTGCCTCAAGGATGTCCTGATTTATTTCATAATCCATTTCATCAGAAGTGACAGCCTGTCTTGCCTCCTCTGCATCAATTCCCATATTTTCTGCTAGAGAGATCAATACTTCAGGATCACCTACATTTTTACCGTCTATAAAATGAGCAATGAATAAAGCTTCTTCCATTTCATTAGACTTATTATGCTTTTTAGCTAAATGAAGAAGTTTGTGAGCACTAAATGTATTTACAATTAATGCTTTCTCAAAGTCAAAATTGATACCCGCACCTTTTCCCATCTGAGCTACCTGAGCAAGCATTTGCTTAGCCTGAGGTTCCGGTACTCCTTTTTTCTCTTCAAAATACTGTATGGTAGTCTGAGGCTTATTGGCATCCAATGTTGGATCCAGCTGAAAACTCTTCCACTCTACTTCCACCTGATCTTTGAACGGAAGTTTCTCTAACGCCTGTTCAAAATTATTTTTTCCGATATAACAAAACGGACACATCACGTCCGACCATATTTCTATTTTCATTGTATTTATTTTTAAATCAAATTGATAATACAAAGATACGTATTTTATTTAATGTAACAAAAAATGTTACAGTTTAATTGTGACAGGTCGAAATCTGCTGATTTCTCTTTTCAAAAATACTTCTCATCAGTATCATCAAAAATGCCAGAATTCCGAAAACAAATCCTATCCATGGCGTATACTCCACTCCTTTTGTGATGATAATCCACCCTCCGATTGTAGTACCCAATGTTACTCCAAGATTTCCAAAAGACGTGGCTAAACTGTTGGCAAATTCCAGAGCGTTGGGTGCAGAAGAAATCATGTAGGAAGAAGCATTAAGAAAACTTGGCGAATAGAGAAATCCCCAAACTCCAATCACGCCTACAGTTGCCCATAAATTTCCGTCTGATAAATACAATAATATTGGAATCAAAAGGGTTCCGGAGAGAAAGAATGCCATCGTTCGCGTTACATTTTTATTAAGCATTTTCCCAGCAATCCAATTTGCTATAATACCTATCACTCCAAATAAAAGCAGCATATAGCTTATCATAGAAGGGTTCATACCTTTGCCTTTTCCAAGATATTCTGCAAAATAGCTGTAAGTGGAAAACCATGCCGTTATCATAAAGAAATTGGCTAATGTACTCAGTATAAATGAAGGCTGTGCAAGAATCTTAATCTGACTTCCATAAGATTTTTTTTCTTTAACTGGCATTGCAGGAAGGAGAAAATAAATGGTGATTAAAGCAATACAACTTACCACAGATTGTATTATAAATGAGTATTCCCAGGACCATAAACCGGCAATCCATGTTGCAAAAGGAACTGTAGTTACCATAGCGATTGCTACTCCATTGAAAACAATACTCATCAAACCATTTTTTCTGCTTTCATCTGCTCCGGAAATAGCTACAGACAATGCTGTTGCAATATAAACAGGCTGAAGAAATGCAGGAAGTATCCTTACGATCATCAATAGCCAAAAAGGAGGTGAAAATGATGAAATAATCCCTGTAAGCAGAAACATGAATACAGCAATGGTCATTATTTTTTTACGGTCAATTCCAGAGGTGAGAAGCGTCATAAAAGGTCCTGTGAGTGCTATAACAAGAGCAAAAGCACTCAACAGGTAACCTGCTTTATCAATACTTATTTTATAATGCTCAGCAATCTGTGGTAAAATTCCAATGACCCCAAATTCTGTGGTAATCACTGCTATAAATCCCAGACAGCCTATGTACGCATATTTTTTCATACCTGTTGCTCTTTAACTATTTTAAAATTGTGATGAGCAAATACAGCCATTTCATCAATTACAAGTTGTACTTCTTCCAATATTTCCCCCATATGCATAAAGCCGTGAACCATATCTTTATAGAAAATGGTTTTAAGTGAAACGCCTGCATTATTCATATTCTCAGCAAGTTGCCTTCCATCGTCCAACAAAGGATCATGTTCAGCAAATATCATAAGTGTTGGTGGAGTTTCTTTAAAGTCTTTTATTCTCACCGGAATGGCAAGAGGATGATCAAGTTCTTCTTTTGGCAGATACCAGTTCCAGGCTTCAATACCTCCTTGTTTATTTAGGACAGGACCGTTTTCATAAGTTTTCCAGGTTTCTGTATTGAGTTGATTATCAGCAGCAGGATAAATAAGTACCTGGAATTTTAAATATTCTCCAATCTGAGTAGAAACAGCAGTAGATAAAGCAGCACCCGCACTGTCTCCAATAATTCCGATCTGGGTTTCATCTATATCTAAAGCTTCAGCGTTCTCTATTACCCATCGTACAGCATCAATACTGTCATTAAGCCCTGCAGGAAAAGGATGTTCCGGGGCAAGACGATAATCTAAAAAAATAACCACTGACCCTGTTGAATTAGCCAATTTACGGACAACTGCATCATGTGTTTCAAAGCTTCCTGCAATAAACCATCCACCGTGAATATAAACAATAGCAGATGATTTCTGATCTGTTTTCCCTTTTGGACGATATATTCTGATTGGAATCTGATGATTCTCCTTTGAAATATTCAATTCTTCAATGATAGCAACAGGTTCTTTCTTGCCACTCAATTGAAGAGACATTGTTTCAAGATATTTACGGGTTGCATCTAGCGGATTTTGTACATTGAATGGCTGTATTTTTTCTAATTGGTCTACAATCTGATTTATTTTTGATGTTAACTGCATTTTATTTAAATTTAAGTGAATATTATAGCTGAGAACGTAAGCGCTATTGTTCTTTAGCTGTACTATTTTTTGTTTTACAGGGCAAAATTAAATCTCAAACCTTACATTTGCATTGTATACGACGAATTGTGCGGTACTAACAAATTTGTAAGTAATGGGTAAAATAAAAGAAAATTCAACCAATAATATCAACCGACAGTACATTCACGAATGTGATTTGACCTATGCCGTTTGTAAAATTGGTGGAAGATGGAAACTCTTGATTCTGGATAAGTTAAAAGGTGGAAAACTTCGTTTCAGTGAGCTCCGAAAAGCTATTTCAGGAATAACCGAAAGGATGCTGACTTTACAGCTAAGAGAGTTGGAAAAAGAAGGATTGGTAACGAGAACCGTATACGCTGAAGTTCCACCAAGGGTAGATTATGAACTTACTGAAATTGCAATCGATTTGATTCCAATATGGAACCAGCTTAGTAAATGGGGTGGAAAACATAAAAATTTAATACAAAATAAAGAAGCAGATGTATAAGTATTGCCACGAATGCACGAATTATTTTATACTATTTGCTTATTTAATTATAAAAAACTCATAGTAAGATATAGGTTTTAAGGATTAAAAACTATAGTGTATTCGTGGCAATATTTTAATTAAGCCTTATTCACTTTATTACAGAAAAGAATATGGGCAATGAGAGCCAAGACTCCAAATAAAGTTCCTACAAAACAAACGCCTGTCCATTGTGCCTTTTGCCATGCTATAGAAGCAAGCCAGGTTCCCAGTGACCCCCCGATAAAATAGGAAACCATATAAACCGTATTGAGCCTGTTCACCGCATTGGATTTAATCATAAAATAATTCGTCTGGTTCATGATGTGACTGGATTGCACACCCAAATCCACAAGGATTACCCCTATAATTAATCCCCAATATGTTTCTCCTGCAAAATAAGTAAAGCCCCAGCTTCCTATCAGAATCAGTAAGGAATATAAAATAATCCTATTGATATCCAGATATTTCTGTAAATTTCCAACTTTCGCTGCCGCTAATGCTCCTACTGCTCCTGCCAATCCAAAACTTCCCACAACGGATGATCCTGCATTAAAAGGAGGCTTCTCCATATGAAAAACCAACGTGGTAAATAAAGCACACATAGAACCGAATGCCATAGCACCACGGAACGAAGCAAGCTGAAGAATCGGCTGGGTTTTCGCAAGGAGAGCAACGGAATTCATTAATTCTTTATATGAACCTTTAAAATTCGGGTGAAGTTCCGGCAGTATTTTGTAAACGGCTAGCCAAACCAAAATCATCAATCCAGCTGCAATTCCGAACATGGCACGCCACCCCCAGACTTCTCCTACAATGCCACCTATAAATCTCGAAAGAAGAATTCCTAAAAGTAATCCGGACATTACCAGCCCGATGTTGGCAGATTTTTCTTTATCGGATGATAGTTCGGCTGCAATGGGAACAAACAATTGTGGAATAACCGATGTTGCACCAATCAATAAACTTGCGGCATATAACATCCACAATTGATTGGCAAAAGTCATCCATAATAAAGCTCCAAATACGAGGAAAAGATCTGTAAGAATCAGCTTTTTACGATAAAATTTATCTCCAAGCGGTACAATCAATAGTAATCCTAAGGCATAACCAATTTGGGTAAGTACTGAAATTCTGGAGGCTGCAGATTCAGAAACATTCAGATCTTCTGAGATAAGGGCCAGCAAAGGCTGATTATAATAATTATTTGCTACAACCAGTCCTGAAATAATGGACATTAACCAAATCACCGTTCGTGAAATTCCGTTGGTAGAGTTCTCCTGCATGTTATTTTTTATTGATTGAAATGATGATATACAATAATTGAATATGTGTAAAATATATCATTTTAAAGGTCTCAAAGGTAATCATTTTCATAAAATATTTAAGATCTGATCATTGATTTAACCTTTGAGAATTATAGACGAAAAATTGAATTATTTCTTTATTTAATCGTTTTTACCGATGATTTATATTGATAAAAAACCTTTCAGATTTTAGAAATAATCAGGAAATTTGCAACATGAAAATCATTCCACTTAAAGAAGGAAATTTCTCTGCAAGTAAAACCAAAGACTTTACACTTTTAACAGAGGAAAACTTTGATACCACTCCCGGGATAAAAATGTCTGTGCAGCCTTTTCTTATCATTACGGAAAATGATTATATCCTTTTAGATGCAGGAATTAATTGGAAAAATGAAAATGGAAAGTCTGTAGTTTCTGAAATTCTGGAAAAAGAAAATATCAATCATACGCAGATTACCAAAGTGCTTCTCTCCCATCTTCACAAAGACCATATTGAAGGTGCTATAACATTAAAAGAGAATGGTTTTGAAGCTACTTTTCCTAATGCAGAAATCTACATCCAAAAACGTGAATTTGATTTTGCTATGGAAAATAAAGGTAATCCATCCTTTGATTTTGAGATTTTAGAAAAAATGATTCAATTACCTAATATTGTCTGGATGAATGATGATCAAGGGCAGATCAATGGTGAAATTTCTTACGAAGTGGTTGGCGGGCATACTCCATTTATGCAGGTATTCTGGATCAAAGAAAACGAAGAAACAGCTTTTTATGGTGCTGATGATCTTCCGCAGGCATCTTACTTAAAGTATCATTTGGCCTACAAAAGCGATTTTGACGGTAGAAAAGCAATGGAACTGAGACTTAAATGGGAAAAAGAAGCAAGAGAAAATAACTGGAAGATTCTCCTTTATCATGATCTTGAAAAAGCAGTGATAGAAGCATAAAAATGGTTTAAAATTCATTAAACCATTTATAAATATCTAATTCAGAGGGAATATTAAGCTTCTTTCTGATCCTGTTTTTCCTATTTTGTATTGCTTTTGGTGTAACGAAAATGCAGGTCGCAATTTCTTTTGTTGTCATATTGAGCTTAAGGTAAATACAAAAAATCAGCTCAGAGTTTTTTAAGGCTGGCTGTATAGAAGATAACTTTCCGAAAAAATGCGGATACACCAGTCTGAACTTATTCAGCAGACGGGGAGAATTTGCTTTGGCTAATGCCATGATTTCATCTTGTACAAGAATCTTTTGATTCAAATCCTCTAAGCTGGATTCAAGGTTTTTGTTTTTCATAATACTTTCTCATCTCTACTAATTTCCAATAGACATCCTTTGTCCATGGGCGCAAAATCTTTTTTTATCAATAGTGTTTTAATATCAGGGATATGAAACGGCTTTACTTATGCAGGAGTTTCATCAGCATTTCTTAAAACAATTGACATAAGGTTTGTATTTATCGAATAATTAGGTTGAAATATTCACACATTGGAATTTTAATTCATTTTTATATGGGGCAAAGAAAGAAAAAATGATTAAAATTTTATCATAATAGCGTACCACATACATACCACGTTCCATTTTTAAGTGAAATATCATAACTGCTTTTATCAGCCTGTTTGCAATTGTTTTGCTTTCCCTTTTTGATACGGTTGTAAATGTAACCAGTTTTACAGTTTACTTTTTATGATCGAGATCAATACTTTGAAACCTTTCTGAAATAATGTGGTATATGAATGGTACCAAATACCTATGCATTATTATCAGATAGGAAAAGGAAAGATCAAGCTGAATAATTATATTGAAGATGGAAAAGAATTTATTCAGAATATATTTTCAAATGGTCACAGTTTCGGAGAATCTCTTTTTATTTGTAGAACACCCCCTGGTTGCTATTCTGTTTTCAGAATGCCAAAATCCAGTTTTTTAAATTTAATACAGACTAATCCGGAGATTTCGCTCAGCATTTATCAATGTCTGGCAGAGAGAATGTATCATAAGTATATTATGTTCTATAATCTGTCTTTTCAAAATCAGGGTTCTAAGCTAAAACTCCTGTTGGACTATATGAAAAGCTATTATGAAGACAAAACGCCATACTTTTTTCTCCTCTTACAAGGCAGCAATTGGCATCCTTAACCGGGCTTTGCGTAGAAACAGTAATCAGAACCATAAAACAAATGAAAAAGATCAGATTGTGAAAATTGAGAAAAAGAAGATTTACTATTAATATCGAATCTCTTTTAAACTAAAAACTTCCAGATTGTAATACCTACTGATCAAGCTGTCTTTGAAATTCCTCCACATATTTTGCAAGGTGAATACCGTCTGCAAGCCCATGATGAGCTTCAATAGAAACTGGAAGGAACTTTTTACCATCACAGATACTGAACCTTCCGAAAGCAATTTTCGGGATAGATTCGCCTGTATTAAAATTTGTAGGATGAAGAATCGCACTGAATGAGTTCCATGGAATTGTAGTATGTCTTACATGATCTTTACCAAGCCTTTCGTTACTTAATCTAAGCCCTGTAGAATTATGAACTCCTTTGATTTCTTCCTGTAATTCTGCATTGAAGGTTTCAAAATCTTCTGAGAAATGAGTAAATGAAAAACCAAAAGTACCATCGGGTCTTCCAATTGTACTTCCGGCATGAACTGTATCAAACTGAACTACCTTCCCATCATCAATTCTAAGCTTTAGTTCATCTACTGTATTAATGGCAACCATAGATTTATGAAAGTAATAGGCAAAAAAAGAATATCCGTTTTCCTTAGCTTTGTCATAGGCTATTGTACAATCCACTTCTGTTGTAAAACCAAAATAAGGACTTTCCATACCGGAGAAAAACTCAAAATGTTCCTTTCTGTTCCAGCTTTCAATATCTACAATCTTCATTAATCTTTTATTTGGCGCAAATTTCGGGATTTTTTATCAGCTTTTACTATTAAAACGAATATTAAATTTCCATAAATATTACAGTTTTTAATAAACAGGAAAGATTGATAAGCATGATTATTGCATGTCATTTTGATAGTTGAAAATTGTAAAACTTCAAAAAATTATGAATCGTGAGAATATTTTTTGATTGCCGCGGATACACGAATGATTTCATCTTGCTTTTATATTATTATAAGAAGTATTATGTTACAAATAATTCGTTCATCTTATAAATCATTCAGATAAAAATTTTCACCTCCTTCCCTTTTCTAATTCATCAAATATACATTATTATGGAAATACTAAATTTAAAAGGAAATCACTGGTCTGCAAGAAAAACAGATCAAATTTATATGGTAAGTATTAAAAACAATTCAAGCATTGTGGAGGCTTTAACGGATTTTGTTCAGAGTCAGAATATTCAGGCTGGAGAAGTTACCGGAATTGGTGCTGTAAGTGAAGCCACGCTGCGATTCTTTAATCCTGATACAAAAAAATACATCGACAAAACATTTAAAGAACAAATGGAAGTTACCAATATTTCAGGAAATGTTTCTATAATTGATGATCAACCAATACTTCACCTGCATATTACTTTAGGCAGAGAAGATTATACAGCGCTTGCAGGACATCTTTTGGATGCTAAAATACGAGGTGCCGGAGAATTTATTTTGTACCCTTTACATACAAAAGCTGTTAAAACCAAGAATGAAGAAATAGGAATTAATCTCTATGATTTTGAAAAATAAGATTCTCATTGGTATTGAAAGTCTTATTTTTGAGGAAATATTTATCAAATGTTTGACGTCCTGCTTTCCCATATTCAGAATAAAGTTGATATAACTGAACACCAGAAAAATCAGATCCCTTCTTTTTTTACTTTAAAAAAACTTAAAAAGAAACAATATCTCTTGCAGGAAGGTGATGTCTGTAAATGTCTTTCATTTGTAAGTAAAGGCTTATTGAAATCTT
This sequence comes from Chryseobacterium artocarpi, assembly GCF_001684975.1. Taxonomy (GTDB): domain Bacteria; phylum Bacteroidota; class Bacteroidia; order Flavobacteriales; family Weeksellaceae; genus Chryseobacterium; species Chryseobacterium artocarpi. Next base: position 351,520 of record NZ_MAYH01000023.1, read on the forward strand.
ATTTTCCGGATGAAAAAGGTAATGAACATATCAACATGTTTGCTTTTGAAGGTTGGTGGATCTCAGATTTCAATAGTTTTATTCATCAGGAAAAAGCAGTTTTAAATATCGATGCAATAGAAAATACGGAAGTATTAATAATCACCCTCGAAAATTATGAAAAAATGCTCCTGGAAATCCCTATAATGGACCGTTATTTCAGAATCTTATATCAAAATAGCCTGGTAACAAAAGATTACAGACTCATTGTTTCAAACAGCTATACAGCTGAAGAGAAATACATGCAGCTTGTACAGAAGAATCCTGAAATGATCAAACGTGTTCCTCATAATTTAATCGCATCATATCTTGGACTTGCCCCGGAAACCATAAGCCGCATCCGTAAAAAGAATTCATTGAAAAATACTTGATCCAGATCAATTCAAATGCGTGATCCATATCAAGAGTTCAGGCAATAATCATCCATAATTTTGCTAAAGAATTTTACAATTATGGAAAACACAGAAAATATTGCACTGGTAGTAGGTGCTACCGGAATTACAGGAAGCAATCTTGCAGAAGAGCTTATTGCACAAGATTTTAAAACCTACGGATTATCAAGAACTCCTAATGATAACATCATTGGTTTACATACTGTTAAAGCTGATTTACTGGACTTACAGAACCTGACAAAAGCGTTATCGGAAGTATCTCCTACCCACGTTTACTTTACAACCTGGATGCGAAATGATACAGAAGAGGAAAACATTCGTGTAAACAGTCTGTTAGTAAAAAATCTTTTGGATGTTTTATCGCCTAAAAAATCGGTTAAGCACGTTACATTAGTTACAGGATTAAAGCATTATCTCGGACCTTTTGAAGCTTATGCTAAAGAAGGAGTATTACCGATCACACCCGTAAGAGAAGAACATCCGAGGCTTCCTCTTCCCAATTTTTATTATGCGCAGGAGGATGAAGTATATAAGGCTTCTGAAAGAGACGGCTTTACATGGAGTATTCACAGACCACACACTGTAATAGGATACGCTGTCGGTAATCTTATGAATATAGCTGTTACATTAGGCGTATATGCCAGTATATGCAAAGAAGCAGGAAAACCTTTCATATACCCTGGTTCAGAAGCGCAATGGAATGGTATTTCAGATGTTACAGATGCTGGAATACTGGCAAAACAATTAGTTTGGGCTTCCACTACTGAATCAGCAAAAAATCAAGCATTTAACATCACAAATGGAGATGTTTTCCGTTGGAAATGGCTTTGGGAAAGACTCGCTAATTGGTTTGAAATACAAGCAGAAGGCTATAATGGTTCCATAAGACCTTTAGAAAAAGAAATGGAAAACACTCAGGAAATATGGACAGAGATTGCTAAAAAATATAATTTAAAAGAGAAAAATGTAAACCGCTTATCTTCGGCTTGGCATACTGACCTGGATCTCGGCAGACCGCTTGAAGTAATGTGTGATATGTCGAAAAGCAGAAAACTAGGATTTAAAGCTTATAAAAGTACCGAAGACTCTTTTATAGAAGTATTTGAAAGATTAAGGTCTGAAAATATAATTCCCTAATCTATTCTCTTTCACAAAACTTTTTTATCGCCACGAATGCACGAATTATTTTATATTATGCGCTTATTTTTTTATAAAAAACTCATAGTAATATATAGTTTTAAGGATGAAAAATTAACTTTTAATAATTCGTACATCCGTGGCAAATAAAAACTTTGATTTTTTAGTTTATACTTTAGTTGTCGTAACTCCAAATTTCTGTTTGAATGAAAAATAGAAATGAGACAAATTTTCAAATCCCAGATCAAGATAAATATCTGATGGACGTTTATCTTTATTTTTAATTAAATAATAAGCTTCCTTTAATCTTCTTTCTTTAAGCCATTGTTTAGGGGTCATATTAAAGATTTTATTAAAATCCCTTTTAAAACCTGAAAGACTACGACCAGTAAGTCTTGCAAAAGCTTCAATAGAAACATTAAACATAAAATTCCTGTTCATAAATTCCTTGAGATCAATCTTATGAGGTTCTGAAAAATCAAATAACAGATTCTTAATATCAGAATTACTTTGAAGAAGAAGTTCTATAGCTTCTTTTACTTTTAAAGCAGCCAGTCTTGGAGGAATATCTTTTGTCCTGTGAGCATAAGGAATAAGTGATGTAAAGTAGGTCTTAAAAAATTCATCCGGTTCAAAAAATATTTTTTGAGGATCAGGAAATGAATGATTGGTAACAATCTTATTTTCAGTAGAATATTGTCTCAACGTTTCATCATCCAAAGTAATGGAAAGGAACTGATACTTTTCATTCTTAGAAGGGTATTTCATTGTTCGTATCAATTGATTTTTTCTGACCAGAACTACTGTATTTTCTTTGATGACAGTTTTTCCATGTTCATGAAAGGCATGCGTTTCTCCTGACAACTGAAACCCTAAAAAATGATCAGGAATAAATTCTTCATGTCCTTTATAAGATTCAAAAGCACATGAATATACTAATTTATCAAATATGATCTCAGAGGTTTTTTCCATGATACAAATATCTAAAATTTAAGTAATAGCAGAAGCTCCAGCTGTTGCAATTTCTTTATCCTGCTCAGGAGTCCCCCCCGACGAACCTATTCCTCCAATTACTTTCCCATTTTTATCTTTAATAACAACTCCACCTGCAATAGTTAAAAGTCCATCATTGGAGTTTAACATCCCATATGCATGAATCTCATTTAAAGCAATAATACTTCCCATAATATCACTGTCTACCCCAAACATAACAGCTGTTTTTGCCTTTTTCACAGCAAAATCAATAACTCCATACACGCTGTCTAACCTCGCAAAAGCAACCAGATGCCCGCCGGAATCTATAACGGCAATACTTACTGGAATACCCAAAGTTCTTGCTCGTTCTATTGCGGATTGCAATACTTTTTCTGCTAAACCATAATTGATTTCCATTCTACTAACTTTTTGAAGTCCAAGCATCTGCCTGAAGTTGTTTTACAAAATCTTCCGTTTCTTTAGGATGTACATTTCTGAAGCTGCTTTCGTCATTCAATGTAACATTCACAATAACCTCTGCCATAGATTTTGGATCCAACTGATTAGCAAGAGATTCTGAAACTCCATCAAAAGCAGATTCTGGAGTGAAATTTACCTTCGGATCATACCAACGGAATATAGAATCTACTCCTCTATCATTAAAGCCCGTCCCGAATACACCTGGATTACAGGTTGCGATTTTAATGTTGAAGGGTGCCAATTCAGTTCTTAATCCCTCTGCAATAGACTCCAAAGCGTGCTTTGATGCACAATAAGCAGCTACATAAGGGACAGTCCATAATCCTCCCATTGAAGACGTGAAAACAATCTTTCCGCTTTTTTTCTCAACAAACTTTTTAATGAATCCCTGAGCAAGCTCCAAAGCCCCGAATACATTTACATCAAACATAGATTTTACTATGTCCAAAGGCTGCTCTGCAATAGGTCCGCCCTCCATTACCCCTGCATTACTGATCAGAATGTCAATATCATATTTATTTAAAATATAAGCGATATCTCTTGAATCCGTTACATCCAATTTATCAACAGTAAGATTTATTTCCTTTTCCTCTGCTTCACGAATTAAATCACTCATCTGAGGGTATACCTGCGTGGTTGCAATTACATGATGTCCTTTTTTCGCAAGATCAAAAGCGGCAATCTTTCCGAATCCACTTGCTGCTCCAGTAATTAAAATTGTTTTGCTCATTATATTTCTTTTTAGAATGATTACAAATTTCAAAGATTTTAAATAATAACTTGTTGCTGTAAAGTTCAAATTGATATTGTTTGGAGGTCCACTATACAACATAGAGATTCCTATCGCTACGATTGCACGAATTATTTTATAAAACAATTAAAAATATTACCTTAAAGTATATTGTGAAAAATAAGGAGTAATCCTTACTGATTGGTGCATCCGTGGCAATTTTTATTCAGAATACACTCTTATCTTCAATAAAATCTTTACGTCTAAAATGTTTTCCAACACACACAGGTTGTAAACAACTTTTCTTTCATCATAGACACTGAATTACAATAAAATCAACAGTTTATCGTAAATTGGTTAAGTTTTTGAAGCATCTTACCCAAACCAATCACACCATTGAAGCTAATCACATTTACAAAAAAAGGAATTTACTGCCCTCAGGGAAAATTCTACATAGATCCGTGGCGACCTGTAGATTTTGCCATTATTACTCATGGACACGCTGATCATGCCCGCTGGGGAATGAAGAACTACCTTTGTCATCATTTTACAAAACCAATTTTATATCAAAGAATTGGTGTGGATATTAATTGTCAGAGTGTAGAATATGGTGAAAAAATCAACATTAATGGAGTCAATGTTTCATTGCATCCTGCGGGACATATTATAGGTTCGGCACAGATAAGACTTGAATATAAAGGATTTGTAACGGTTGTTTCCGGTGATTATAAAGTTCAGAACGATGGTTTAAGTACCCCTTTTGAATTGATAAAATGCCATGAATTCGTTACAGAAAGTACTTTTGGGCTACCCATTTATAACTGGCTTGAAATTGATGATTTAAATAAAAAACTACAAAATTGGGTATTAAAAAATAAAGAAAATAATAAAACGTCTGTATTCATCGGTTATTCCCTTGGAAAAGCACAACGCATAATGAAAGCAGTAGAAGGATTGGGCAAAATTTATGTTCACTATTCTATTGGAAAGCTTAATGAGGCATTTGAATCCGTAGGAATCCATCTTCCAACATATGAAATTGCAGACTTCAGAGAACATCCTAAAGATCTGGAACATGAAATTGTTATTGTTCCGCCTGCTTTATTAGACAGTAATGTGATCAGAAAGATTCCTGATCCGGCAACCGCTATTTGCTCAGGGTGGATGCAGGTTCGGGGTGCCAGAAGATGGCGAAGTGCCGATGCTGGGTTTGCGATGAGCGATCATGCAGATTGGAAAGGATTATTGCAGACCGTAAAAGCTACAGAAGCAGAGATCGTTCATGTTACCCACGGACAGACCGAGATATTTTCAAAATATCTGAATGAAACTGGCATAAAAGCAGATGTTGTAGAAACATTGTTTGGAGAAGAAGAAGAAGAAGAAACAGAACAGGAAACCATCAAAACCTCTGAATCATGAGACATTTTGCAGATCTTATCAACGCTTTGGAAACTACTAATAAAACCAATGCTAAAATAGATGCCATCATCGATTATCTGGAGCGTACTCCTGATGAAGATAAAGTGTGGTTTATTGCCCTTTTCACGGGAAAAAGACCCAAAAGAAATGTGAATACCAATTATATGAAAGAATGGGCGTTGGAAATTACAGGACTCCCGCTCTGGCTCTTTCAGGAAAGCTATTCTTCCGTTGGAGATCTTGGGGAAACCCTTTCATTAATTCTTCCGCCACCACAGGAAAAGATTGAACGAAGTCTTTCTCAATGGATGATAGATATTGTTGATTTAAAAGATAAAACAGAAGCTGAAAAGAAAGAATTTGTACTCAATTCCTGGAATGGTTTAGATTACACGGAACGTTTGATTTTTAACAAATTAATAGGCGGAAGTTTCAGAATTGGCGTATCTGATAAAACTTTGATCAATGCACTGACAAAATTCTCAGGACAGGAATCCAGCACACTGATGCACAGCTTAATGGGAAAATGGTTCCCTGATGAAGTCTCTTTTAAAGAATTAATCTCCGCTGAAAATATAAACCCTGATAATTCAAAACCGTATCCTTTCTGCCTTGCCTATCCTCTTGAAAAAGAAACTAACGCATTGGGGGAACCCGATGAATGGCTGATAGAATATAAATGGGACGGTATACGAGGGCAGATCATCAGAAGAAATGACGAAGTTTTTATCTGGTCAAGAGGTGAAGAACTTGTCACAGAACAATTTCCTGAAATCACGGAAGTAGTCAAAAATATGAAAGGAAACTTTGTTATAGATGGGGAAATTCTTGCGGTAAAAGAAAATAAGGTTTTGAATTTTAGTGAATTACAAAAAAGATTAAACAGAAAAACCTTAACAAAAAAAATGCTGGAGGAAATTCCGATTGAAGTATTTGCTTATGACTTATTGGAACAGGAAGATAATGACCTTCGCGAAAAACCAATTTCTGCAAGAAGAGCAATGCTGGAAGAACTATTATTAAATGAAAATCCTAAAAATATTAAGCTTTCTCAAAGTATTGATTTTGAAAAATGGGAAGAACTTAATGATATCAGAGAAAATTCCCGATCTGTAAACAGTGAAGGTCTTATGCTAAAACAGAAAAGTTCGCCTTATCACTCCGGACGAAAAAAAGGAGATTGGTGGAAATGGAAGATCAATCCCTTTACCATTGATGCTGTTTTAATCTATGCACAAAAAGGAAGCGGCAGGCGTAGTGCCTATTACACCGATTATACTTTTGCTATAAAAAATGAAGATAAATTGGTGACCATTGCCAAAGCATATTCCGGACTTACAGACAAGGAGATCATGGAAGTAAGCAAATTTGTAACAAAAAACGCGATTGAAAAGTTTGGTCCTGTACGAACAGTAAAAGCAGAGCTTGTTTTTGAAATTGCCTTTGAAGGAATTGGGTTCAGTAATCGCCATAAAAGCGGTGTAGCACTCCGTTTTCCAAGAATTGTCAGATGGCGCAAGGACAAAACGGTGGATGAAATAGATAATCTTGAAGAAATTAAGAAATTAATACAATAGAAATGACAGCCTTTGAACATACCAACGGATTTACAATGATCCAGCAATGGATGAAAGATAAAGGAATGTCTCCTTTTAAATTTCAAACCGATGCCTGGCGGAAGTTCGGAAGCGGATATAGCGGAATGGTCGTAGCTCCTACAGGTTTTGGGAAAACTTTTTCTGTTTTTCTGGCTTTAGTTTCAGACTTTCTAAATCATCCTGAAAACTATAAAAAAGGGCTTAAAATGATCTGGATCACTCCCCTGAGGTCTTTGTCTAAAGATATTGCCAAAGCAATGCAGGAAGCAATGGATGAAATCGGTCTGGATTGGGTCGTAGGTGTAAGAAATGGAGATACAGATCCCAAAGTACGACAACAACAGGTCAAAAAAATGCCGGAAATCCTTGTTGTAACCCCTGAAAGCTTACATTTACTTCTTGCTCAGAAAAATCATGAAACCTTTTTTAGTGGCTTAAAATGTACCGTTGCAGATGAATGGCACGAGCTACTGGGCTCAAAACGAGGAGTCATGGTAGAACTGGCAATCTCACAGCTTCGAAAATATACTCCGAAGATGAAAATCTGGGGCATTACCGCTACCATTGGAAATCTGGATGAAGCAATGGAAGTATTAATTCCTTATAATATTAAAAAAGTAAAAATTACAGCAAAAGAACATAAAAAAATCGATATTATTCCCGTCATTCCCAATGAGGTTGAAATATTACCTTGGGCTGGACATTTGGGAAACAAACTTGCAGATCAGGTAGTTCCTATCATTCTCAATTCGAAATCAACAATTGTTTTTACCAATACGCGCAGCCAAAGCGAAATGTGGTATCAGTTACTTCTAGATGCACACCCTGATTTTGCAGGACAAATTGCCATCCATCACAGTTCCATTGATGCCCATTTACGAATCTGGATTGAAGAAAACCTAAGTTCAGGAAAGCTGAAAGCCGTTGTTTCTACATCGTCATTAGATTTGGGAATAGACTTTAAACCCGTTGATACCGTAATTCAGATCGGATCTGCAAAAGGTGTTGCAAGATTCCTTCAAAGAGCCGGACGTAGTGGACACTCCCCTTTTGAAACTTCAAAAATCTATTGTGTTCCCACTCATTCTTTAGAACTTATTGAAGTAGCGGCATTAAAAGAAGCTGTAAAACAAAAAGTGATAGAGCCTAGAGAACCACAGGTTTTATGTTTAGATGTATTGGTTCAGTTCCTGATGACTTTAGCAGTTGGAAACGGTTTTTATCCCGATGAAACCTATGAAAGAATCAAAAAAGTATATGCTTTCCGGGAAATGATGGATGAAGAGTGGAAAAGCATTCTGGAATTTCTTACGATTGGTGGCAGTGTTTTAAAAAACTATGAAGAATTCCATAAAATTGTCATTTTGGAAGATGGGTTGCATAAAGTAACTTCACGAAAGATTGCCATGCTTCATCGCATGAATATGGGAGTCATTGTAAGTGATGCGATGCTGAAGGTTAAGTTCATTTCAGGCGGATATGTCGGAATGATTGAAGAATATTTTATTTCAAAACTTAAAAAAGAAGAAAAATTTATTTTGGCAGGACGAACCTTGGAGGTCGCGATAATCAAAGATATGACCGTATATGTAAGAGCAGCAAAAGGAAAAGCTTTAGTCCCCAGTTATCTTGGAGGAAGACTGCCTCTGAGCTCTGATCTGGGACATTTTTTAAGAGAAAAACTCTCCCATGCTTTGAGTCCTAAAGCCTCTGAAAAAGAACTGAAATTTTTACATCCTTTATTAATCAATCAGGAAATAAACTCCCACATTCCCAAAGAAGATGAATTCCTGGTAGAAATGATCAGAAACCGCGAAGGCTATCACCTTTTCATGTACCCTTTTGAAGGACGTCTGGTTCATGAAGTGATGGCTGCATTAATTGCTTACCGAATTTCAAAACTGGCACCTATCTCTTTCTCTATGGCAATGAATGATTATGGTTTTGAACTTTTCAGTGATAAGGAAATCCCGTTGAATGAAGAGAATTTACAACAGATTTTAACCCGAGAAAATCTCATGAACGATGTTATTGCAAGTATCAATTCCGCAGAAATGGCAAGACGAAAATTCAGGGATATTGCTGTGATTTCAGGAATGGTAATTCAAAATTATGCAGGCAAACAGCGTTCAAATAAATCATTACAGAGTTCAGCAGGATTGATTTTTAAAGTCCTGGAAGATTATGACCCTAATCATTTCCTAATCAGGCAGGCTTATACGGAAGTTTTTAATATGCAGCTTCAGGAACAGAGACTGGTGGAAGCATTTAAAAGAATTGAAAAATCAATAGTTATTTTAAAACATTCCCGTTCCTTTACTCCATTAAGTTTTCCAATCAAGGTAGACAGTCTGAGACAGACGCTTTCCAGTGAAGGATTAGATGCAAGAATCAGAAGGATGTTGAAATTATGAATGAATAAAATAAACCTTAAATCACTTTTACAATAAGGTTTTTCATTGATTTCAAATATTTTTTTAAGTTTGTTATATCAATTAAAATTAAGACAAAAATCATCTGTTTCTTTTTTGATAAGTTTAAGAATAGCTGTACCTTAGAGTATCTTCTCTGAAGAGTAAAAAATTAAATGATGACAAAATTATTTTTAGTCCGACACGGGCAGTCACTCTGGAATCTTGAGAACAGATTTACAGGCTGGCAAGATATCGATATTACAGAAGTTGGCATTGAAGAAGCAAAAAAAGCAGGGATATCTTTAAAAAAAGAAAAGATAAATATTGCCTTTACCTCAGTACTGATCAGAGCAAAGCATACCCTTTCCATTATCCTTAATGAAATAGGAAATCCTAATATTCCGGTTATTATGGATAAAGCTCTTAATGAACGTTCCTACGGAAATCTGGAAGGACTTAATAAAGCTGAAACAGCCCTGAAATATGGTGATGAACAGGTTCATACATGGCGAAGATCTTATGACGTTGTTCCGCCTGGAGGGGAAAGCCTTAAAGATACTTATAACAGAGTTATTCCTTATTTTGAAAAAGAAATTATTCCTTTCCTGAAAAAAGGTGAAAATGTTTTGATTGTGGCTCATGGAAACAGTCTCCGTTCATTGATCATGTATCTGGAACATCTTTCTCCTGAAGAAATTCTGGAAAGAGAGATCGCAACCGGAATTCCGATAACGTATATCTTTGATGAAAATTTTCATGTAAGCAGAGTGGAAAATTAATAATTAATCTTAAATTCAAAACTTTAAACCCTCTCCTGTGTTTATAGCTACAAAAGAAATCCTTATTCAAAATGAAACCTTTACGCTGACCAATCAACGGGCTGTATTTTGGAAAACCGAAAATGCGCTGATCCTTTCTGATCTTCATATTGGAAAAACAGCACATTTCCGTAAAAATGGAATTGCCATAGCCAATCATATCATGAAAAGCGACCTGGAAAGACTATCCGCTCTGATTGAACTTTTTCAGCCAAAAAAGCTTATTGTGGTGGGTGATCTGATTCATGCTGGTGATAATTCTGACGTAGATGAATTCTGCACATGGAGAAATCAATATCCTGATCTGAAATTTCACCTTGTTGAAGGTAATCACGACCGTATTACAAAGACATTGGAACAGAAACTTTGTCTGGATTTTAAGGCTTCTTTGCTGGAAATAAGAAGATTTTCTTTTATTCATGATTTTGATAAAACGAAATCAGATTTTCAGATTACCGGGCATATTCATCCGGGAATTATGTTAAATTCTGCAGTTAAAAGTATCAGACTTCCCTGTTTTGTTATTAGTGATAACCAGTTGCTACTTCCTGCTTTTAGTGAATTTACAGGTTTGGATACAAAGAATTTGCCTAAAAAAAGTAAGTTTTTTGTATTTACAGATTTGGAAATTTATGAGATTTGATTTACCACATAAATCATTACAAACAAAGAATGCAGACAAAAAATCTGCATTCTTAATATTACTACCCTATAAAAATATTTAGTTTTCTTTTTCATTCAGCCATACTACTTTCTGTATTGACGAATGCGTCTGTCCAATTATATCTTTGTATAGCTCAGGTCTCCTTGCCTCCAAATATCGGTAACCACCAGCCTGATTCAGTTTTTGAGGAGTAATAATCGCCGTTTCAAAACTATTCTCAAATGAACGACATTCTGCAATAATATCACCAAAAGGATCAATAATCATAGAACATCCATTTTTAAGCTGATCATCATCCATTCCTATAGGATTGGAAAAAACAATATAAGCACCGTTGTCATAAGCTCTTGAAGGAAGCCATTTCATCAACCAGTCTCTGCCTTTCATTCCATTAAATTCCAATCGTAAGGAAGTAGGATCAGATTCCTTGTTTTCCCAAAGTTGAGGATCTACAAAACCAGCTCCCGGTCTTGTAGAAGGTGTACACATTGTTACGTGAGGCATAAAAATAATATCAGCCCCCAAAAGCTTGGTTGCTCTTACATTTTCTATAATATTGTTATCATAACAAATAAGAATACCACATTTCCAGCCTAGGATTTCAAAAACACAATATTCATTACCCGGAATTAGATGTGGGTTGATAAAAGGATGCAGTTTTCTATATTTTGCTTTCAATCCTGTTTTATCCACACATACATAAGCTTTGAAAAGGTTATTATTTTCATCCTTCTCAAAAAGTCCGGCAAGAATTGTAATCTTATATTCGGAAGCTATCTGTTGTAATCTTTTAATGCTTTCTCCGTTAGGAATAAGTTCAGCAATATCAAGAAGTTGATCCTTTGAAAGTTTTCGGGCAAAAGTATATCCCGTGATGGAACATTCATGAAAGGCAATAACATCAGAGCCATTGGCAGCTGCCTGTTTAGCAAGTTTTTCAATGACGGATAGATTGTAATTTTTATCTCCGCTTCTATTTTCAAACTGTGCGGTTGAAATTTTAATATTCATTGATTTTTTTCAGCAAAACTAGACAGTATAGCCCCTGAAAAATTGTATAAAACCGACATATCTGTTTTACAGCTCAATGAAATTAACAGCGATTTTATTTTCCGTTTTTTGATATTGTTTAGGAGTAAGCCCGATATTATTCTTAAATTCTCTGATAAGATGTGACTGATCAGAATATCCGGCTTCATAAGAAAGTGTAGTCAGGTTTTTATCATCAGTACCTTTATTCACAAGGCTTAAAAAGTAATGTAAACGGATAATATTTGCATATTTTTTAGGACGCATTCCCATATGATATTCAAACTTTCGTTCTAAATGACGTTCAGAATATCCGGTAAAATGTTGCAGATCCTTGGAAGATATTGTCCCCTTATTATTCAGAATATACTGTTGAGTAGCCGAAATAAGATGATGATCCATACTCGTTCTTTCTGATAAAAAATGGGTAAAAAAGATATTCAGGTCTTCAATAATACTTAAAGGATTTGTTTTATTAAACAGTTTTTCTTCAAATACTTCCATCTTATTCTTCAATACATCTTCTACGGAAATAATTTGATTACTCATTTCTTTCGCAGAAGTTTTCAGAAGGATATTCAAAAAATAAGGTTGAAAAACAACAGCAATTAGGGAAAATCTACCTTTCGAAGAGAAGTCTTTGTATCCGTTTAGAGTTCCATAAAAAAAGGAAAGTGGCATCCGATCTTTTGAAACTTTGGAATACAGATTCATATTTCCGGATAGAATAAGCCCGGAACTTCCATCAGTGAAGAGCCTTAAATTCCTCATATCCTCTTCGGAGTTCTCCAAAAAGATATAATGCCTGATATAAGGAGCCAAATGCTTAGGAGGTGAAATCTGCATTTATCAAATGTACATAAAACTTATTTGTAGAAAAAGAAGGCTTCAAAATATCTTTTAGTTTTTAAGCTGAGATACCACATTTAATTTGCTTTTGGTCAGGTATTTGAATGATTTAATGCATATTATTCTCCATTTTGTTGGATATATATATTTAATCAAAATACCAACCACTTAAAATATTATATCATGTCGACACAAAACCTTACCCATCTGGAAGCAATCAGGAAGATCAAAGAACTATCTGAAAAAGCAAAAATATGTATGTTCTGTACCGAATTGGAAACAGTTCCTGTTAATTCAAGACCTATGACTTTGCAGGAGACGGATGACAATGGTAACCTTTGGTTTATCAGCAGTGGAACCAGTAACAAAAATTTTGAAATAAAGGAAGACCGAAGAGTACAGTTATTCTTCATGAACAACAGTGATGCTCAATATCTTTCGGTCTACGGGAAAGCTTCTGTTTATAAAGACAGAGAAACCATTGAAGAAAAATGGTCACCTTTGGTAAAAGCATGGTTTGATGGTAAAGATGATCCTAATGTTACAGTCATTCGAGTAGAACCACAGGAAACCTATTATTGGGACACAAAGGCGGGAAAACTTCTAAGTCTTTTCAGTTTTGTAACAGCTGCAATTACAGGACAGAAAACCAATAACTCTGATGGTATAGAAGGAAATGCCATTATCTAAAGCTTTTTTCCACGAATTCACGAATTTAATTATTACTTCATAAAGCCTATGTTCCTATGTGATTTAAAAATATTATTGAATTATGTTTAATTCATTTTAACAACATAGAGACATAGGCTTATATGTATACGTGCATTAGGGGTACTAATTCTTTATTCCAATAAGAATCTTCCTGAACTCTTCAAATTCTTTTTCAGTCAGAGGTTTTAAAGGTTTTCTTAAATGTCCGCTTTCCTCTCCTAGAATATCCAATCCGGCTTTTACCGCCCTTGGTAATCCTTTCGCTACAATAAATTTTAATAACTCAACTTGTTTATAGAAAACATTCTGAGCTTCAGCAAGCTGGTTCTTCTCAATGGCTTTATAAAGATCAAGGTTCAATTCCGGGATAAGATTCGGAGCAGCTGTACACCAACCTCTTGCTCCTGCAGCAAATGCCGCAAGTGCTAATGGATTAGAACCATTATAAAAAGTAACATCTTCGCCCAATTCTTTTCTCAAAAAATGCATTCTCTGTATATCACCAGTACTTTCTTTGATCATCGTAACATTTGGTATCTCAAGCAGTCTTTTTAATAAAACCGGAGACATATCTACTCCACCTGTTGCCGGATTATTGTATGCCATAATCGGGATTGAAATTTTCTTTGCCACAGCATCATAATGAGCCACTATTTCATCATCTGTAAGCTTCCAATAGCTCATAGGAATGATCATTACTGCATCTGCACCTGCTTTTTCTGCAAATTGGGCATGATGAACAGTTCTCTCCGTAGTAAGATTTGAAACTCCTATCAGAGTAGGAATTCTACGATTTACCTGTTGGATTGTGGCTTCTGTAACAGCTTCTTTTTCATCATCAGACAGATAAGGCATTACTCCGGCACTTCCCAAAGAAGCAATACCATGACTTCCTGTAACCACCAGTTTCTCAACCATATTCCTGAAAAGAGGAAGATTTATAGTATCATTTTCATCAAAAGGAGTGATTGGATAAGCGATAATCCCTTTAAATGGAACGTTTTTCATATTCTTATTTATAAAATTAAAAGTTATAGTAAAGTGTGTTGAAATGAAAAATTAAGAGGTATCTGGCTGATTTTTATTAATATGAATGAACTAAGTAGTTTTTTTAAGCCTTAATACCTCTTAATAATTAAAGATCCCTTCCTTCTTCCTCTCTTAATGCAACTCCAAGATTCTGTAACTGAGGTGCATTTTCACAGGCAATATATTTGGCAGGCTCCGTATCGCTTAAATTCTGATGCTTATGCCAAGCCCATGAAGGAATATATACCGCATCTCCCGCTTCCCAATGAACGCGCTCATCTTCTACCTCTGTCCAGCCTTTTCCTTCAATTACAAATAATACGGTTTCGTAGGTATGGCGGTGTCTGTTGGTCTGTTGCCCCGGCAACAAGCCTCCGATAGTCATACTTACATTTTTGCTGGGAAGATCGACAAAGAATACAGGATGCTTTCTTTCCGTTGAAAATTGATTGTGCTCCCCTGCATTTTCTACATTCTTATGAATTAAATGACTTGGCTTTACATACTTTGGTCTTGCAAACGTTTCGTGAAAGTCTTTTGAACTGAACTCTTTTTTGTTCATGATTTTAAAATTTAAAAATTCTGTGCTTTATTGCATGACAAAATTATTTTATATTTGGACTGTTTAAATAACTCAGTTTTTACATAAATAAGTAGTCCAGATGCTTCGACCTTGGAAATTAGAATTTGAAATTGATAAAAAGCTAGATAAAGCAGTCTATTTACAGATTGCAGATACAATAATTACCGACATCCGTTCAGGAAGACTGAAAGCAGGTGATGCTCTTCCCGGAAGCCGAAATATGGCAACAATGCTTAAAATCAATAGAAATACTGTTGTAGAAGCTTATCAGGTATTGATTAACGAAGAATGGGTCATTTCCAAAGAAAGACGGGGAATCTTTGTCTCCGATAATATTCCCGTTATGCATTCAAAAAGAATGAACAGTATTTCAGAGGTTCAAAATATCCAGGTAACAACTGATAAAATGATGATTAACTTTGATGATGGGCATCCGGATAGTAAAATTGCACCGGTTACAGAACTAGCAAGAGCTTATCGTCAGATATTTGGTATAAAAGCTAAATGGCAGATGATGGGTTATGGCAATGAACACGGAGATATTGAGTTCCGGAAAACAATTTCCAAAATGCTGAACCACCAGCGTGGTATGCAGATCAATGAAAACGAAATATCCATTACCAGAGGCAGCCAGATGGGGATGTTTCTGGTAGCACAAACTCTTTTGACTTCAGGAGATTGCGTTATTGTAGAAGATCCGGGATATCAACCGGCATGGCAGGCTTTTGAATACACAGGAGCAACATTATTACCTGTATCTGTAGATGAAGAAGGCATTGATGTTCAATCTGTAGAAAATCTGTTGATTCATCACAAAAATATAAAAGCAATATACATCACTCCTCATCGTCAATATCCTACAACGGTTACATTAAGTTTGTCAAGACGTTTAAAACTGATTGAATTATCCAATCAATATAATATTACCATTATTGAAGACGATTATGACAATGAATTTCACTTCGGATACCGTCCTATTCTTCCATTATCAAGCTTTCCTGAGCTCAATAATTATGTTTATATTGGAACATTAAGTAAAGTAGTTGCTCCCGCTTTGAGAATAGGTTATCTGGCTACTAAAAACGAAAATCTCTTGAAGAAAATCGGGGATTTAAGGAAAATCATTGATGTGCACGGAGACGTTATTATGGAACAGGCAGTTCTCCAACTGATCAGAGAGGGAGCGGTAAAAAAGCATATCAAAAAAGCCACTGTTCATTACAAAAATAAGAGAGATTTTGTATACAACCTTTTGACTAAACACCTGAAAAATGTTGCGGATTTTACTTTACCGGAAGGAGGATTAGCATTTTGGATCGTCCCTAAAGTCGTATTGGATTGGGATGTAGTAACAACGCTTTTATCAGACAAAAATATCAGGATCATTCATCCGAAACAATACAGCAGAAGTTCTGTTAATGGCTTTAGATTAAGCTATGGTTCCCTAGGAGAAGAGCAATTGGAGCAAAGTATAGAAGTTATTTCCGAAATATTGATAAAGCTTTCTAAAAAATGATCAAAACGACTTTAAACAAAGATGCTAATAAGAAATTCGTGCATTCGTGGCGAAGAAATATACCACGAGTACACGAATAAAGTTTATATTATTACAGATTACTTTAAACATAATAATCTATAAAATCTGCGAGAGTAATAAATACTATTCCACTTCAAAAACAGCCTGAATTTCAACAGAAGAATTTACAGGGATAGATGATGCTCCAAAAGTAGCTCTGGCATGCTTTCCTTTTTCTCCAAAAACTTCTACCGTCAAATCAGATGCAATATTCATTAAATCAGCATGTTTTGTATAATCATCCTTTGTATTAAAAATACCTGTAAGCTGTACACATTGTTTTACTCTGCTTAAATCTCCGCCTACTGCTTCATTTAATACAGAAATAACATTTAGCATCGTAACTTTTGTAGCATCTTTTACCTGCTGATCCGTAACATCTACCCCTAATTTTCCGGCATTGAAAATCTTACCATCTTTTAAAGCAACCTGATTGATGAATATAAGATTCCCTGAACGTACAAACGGCTGATAATTTCCAGCTGGTTTAGGAACTTGAGGAAGTATAATATTCTTTTGTTTTAAGATTTCACTGAAATTTTGGTGGTTTTCAACGATTGGACTATTTTTTTTAGGACGGGTATCCTTTAAAGCTAAAGCAATCTTTGCAAAATTTTTCCCTTGAAGTTCCGCCAAATGTCTTTCTCCTTTTGTGGGTCTATCAACATCTTTTAAAGAAGCCATACTCGTGATTCCCAACACTGTATTTCCCTGTGGTATAGCTTTATTCAACTCTTCAGTTCCACGGATTCCATTGGAAACTAGTACCATTCCATGTACGGCAAGACTATTCCAGAATGCCTGTAGAGCAAGTTCTTTTCCTGCTCCACTTCCTGCAGACATAAAAACTGTTGCCGGAACGCCTTCCAGAGCATGATTGGTCCAAAGCTGAACCGTTTTAGACAAAAATTCACTCATCCCTGTACTTATATTTCCGAAATAAACAGGTGATCCAAAAGCAATTCCGTCATAATTTGTCAGCTCTTCCACGGTAGCTACGGGAAGTTTTTTTAAATTTGGATTTTGTGATGCTTTAACCAATTTAATGGAAGAAACAGCATTATTTTCACTTTCAATTCCTTTGGCAATTTCTTTGGCAAGTTCGTAAGTTCCTCCATTATCCGAATGGATGAGAACTAATATTTTAGCTTTATTTTGTGCCGTGATGTTGCAGGTGCTAAATAATAAAATTAAGATAAAAAAAAGACATAATTTTTTCATTCTGAATAAAATATAGTTTTAATATTATTGTTCGTTTTTCATATGAATTCCACTTTTAAAAACTTCAGGCGAACTCACATGAAATAACATTTTTTTGATATTACAAAATTAATATTGGCGTTTTTATTAAATTTGCCAAAAAACACATGCAGAACGACACTTTAAAATGTGGCTTATTAGAAAAAACTGAAAGTCAATTTATAGATACCACAGAAAAGGAAGCTTATGTATGGTGTGAAAAAGACTGGAAACATGATACATATGAGCACGTTCACGACCGGGCTCAGCTTACTTTTGTAGAGGAAGGTTATCAATACTTTCATATTGACCAGAAGATTTATCTTGTTCCCCAACATCATGTGATATGGATTCCTTCAAAAAAAGCTCATAAAACCACTTCAGAAGCCAAAACAGTAAATCTGATGGTATTCTTATTTAAATCTGTTTTTGATGATGATTTTTATCAAAATGTTCAGGTTTTTGCAGCACCTCCTGTTCTTAAGGAAATGCTTTTTTATACCTCAAAATGGAATCAGTCATTGGAAGAAAATGAAGAGCAGGATATATTTTTCAAAGCAATTTTAAAAAGCTTACCCAACTTTTATAAGGAAAGTAGCGGATTAGAAATTCCGGTTCCTATGGATGTAAGACTCATCCCTGTCTGTAAAGATATTAATGTAAATTTTAAGTACAATCTGGATATTGATACACTCGCAGAGAAAGCAACAATGTCTGTAAGAAGTCTTCAAAGAATTTTTAAAAAGGAAACAGGAATTACTTTACAAAAGTATCTTCAACTGACCAGAATTTTAAAAAGTATAGAACTTATAGATACTCAGCAGTATACATTGAGTGAGATAGCTTATAAGGTAGGCTATCAAAGTCTTTCTGCATTTACAACTGCCTATTTTGCTGTGATGCAGTCTAAACCTAAAGTTCATAAAGATTAAAAAGTACTTTATAATATCACTTTTTAATCTTTATGAATTAAATTTTCTATTTATTTCGCAAACTTCTTAGTTCCGGCAACACATAAAATAACACCAACAGTTACTCCTAGCATTCCAATACTTACCTGCTCATGAAGAAGATAAGCCGCCAGAGCAAGCCCGAAAAACGGCTGTAATAGCTGAAGTTGTCCTACCGTAGTAATTCCACCTTGTGCCAAACCTTTATACCAAAAAATAAATCCGATAAACATACTGAACAGAGAGATATACCCTAAACCAAACCATCCTTTGAAACTTATAGCTTCTATATTTTGAGGAAAATAAACAAAAAACAATGGAAGCATTATTGGTAAAGATAAAACAAGCGCCCATGAAATCACTTGCCACCCGCCAAGAGTTTTAGACAGCTTAGCACCTTCAGCATATCCTAATCCACACAAAATAATGGCTAACAACATCAGAATATCTCCTATCGGCGAAGCTGAGATGCCTTGAGAGAATGCATATCCTACCACTAAAAGGCTTCCAATCACAGAAAACAGCCAAAATATAGGATGAGGCTTTTCTCCACCACGAAAAACACCAAAAATAGCTGTAGTAAGAGGAAGCAACCCAAGAAATACAATAGAATGCGCAGAAGTAAGATACTGTAATGCTAATGAAGAAAGCAACGGAAATCCAATGACACAGCCGATAGAAACCAAAGCTAATGAAAATATCTGATTCTTTGCAGGACGTCTTTCTTTATATAATAATAAGACCGAAAGTGCCAAAACCCCAGCGATTACCGCACGAGCTATTGTTGCAAATATAGGGCTCATTTCCATCACAGCAAGTTTGGTAGCAGGCATTGAACCACTGAAAAGCAATACACCTATGAACCCATTGATCCAACCACTTACAACCTGATCTTTTGAAATTGTATCTGTCATCATTTTTTTACAAGTTTTAATTAATGGTTCAAAATTATAAAGGAAAATTAAATAAGCACAGTATCAGTTTTGTATATTTGCATGAACACAGTTAAGAAAATGAGTAAAGAATTTTTATATACAGAGATTGCAGATGGTATTGCTGCCCAAATTAAAAGTGGAGTCTTAAAGGCTGGTGATAAACTTCCTTCCGTAAGAATGCTTTGCGCTGAACATCAGGTAAGTATGAATACTGCAAAACGTGTTTTTCTTGAGCTAGAATCATTGTCCTTGGTAGAATCAAAGCCACAATCAGGTTATTTTGTGAGCCAGTTATTATCCGTAAAGCTGCCGTTGCCTGCCGTAAGCCGCCCTTCTTTAATTGCAAACAATGATGAACCTGATGAACTGATCAGTAAAGTATACGAAAATATGGGACTAAAGGATATTACCTTTTTTTCCATTGGAATTCCATCTGGAGACCTTTTACCTCAGGCTAAGCTTAAAAAGGAGATCGTACATGCCATACGTGAACTAAAAGAAGGCGGTACTGAATATGAAGAACTTCAGGGCAATCTTAAACTACGGAGAATGATCGCCATACGCTCATTACAATGGGGAGGAAATCTCAATGAAAGTGATTTAATCACAACCAATGGTGGAATGAATGCGCTATCCTTCTGTCTTATGGCTTTGGGAAAACCTGGTGATACTATTGCCATCGAAAGTCCTTGTTATCCTGGAATTTTACAACTTGCCAACGGATTAGGGTTAAAAGTACTGGAACTTCCCACTCATCCCACTACAGGAATAGAAATTGAAGCTTTAAAAAAATTAATTCCACAAATTGATCTGTGTCTGTTAATTCCAAATTTCAATTCACCTCTGGGAAGCTGTATGCCTGACGAAAATAAAAAAGAAGTTGTAAAAATTCTTTCTGAGAATAATATACCATTGATCGAAGATGATGTATACGGAGATCTCTATTTTGGTACCAGCAGACCCAGGTGTTGTAAATCTTTTGATAAAGACGGAAGCGTTCTGTATTGCAGTTCTATCTCAAAAACATTAGCTCCTGGATATCGTGTAGGCTGGATTGCTCCAGGAAAGTATAAAGATAAAATATTAAAACTTAAATTATTACATTCCACTTCATCAATTTCCATTGTTAATGAAGCCGTTGCTAATTTTCTAAAATCTGGAAAATATGAAAAGCATCTTCAGCAATTGAGAAAAACACTACAGAATAATTATCAGAACTACGTTCAGACCATTGCAGAATACTTCCCGGAAGGAACAAAAACCAGTCGCCCACAAGGAGGCTTGTCTCTTTGGGTAGAATTTGATAAAAAAATACGTACTAAGGAACTTTATGATCTAGCGATTAAACAGAACATAAGTATTGCCCCCGGCAGAATGTTTACTTTTCAGGAACAGTTTGAAAACTGTATGAGACTTTGCATCGGTCTTCCCTGGTCAGAAGAAACACAGACAAAACTAAAACAGGTTGGGCAGCTTGCCAAAAAGATCTATTTAAAGTAAGGAAAATAGAGGCTGGAAGAAAGAAATAGTTATAAAGCTAGCTTCTTTCTTCCAGCTCTTTTTATTTGTTATCCGGGATGAAATTTTTCCTTGCCAGTTCTTTTCTGACACGGCTCAAGCTCTCAGGGGTTATCCCAAGATAAGAAGCAATCATCCATTGAGGAACTCTCAGCAACAAATCCGGATACATTTTAATAAATTTCATATATCTTTCTTCCGCAGTTTCTCCCAATAAAGAATTGATTCTGTTTTGAAGACTTCTGATATGCTTTTGAAGCAAAAAATCACTTCTTTCAATACTGTTTGGAAATTGCTCTACCAGCTTATTAAAAAAGTCCGGATGCAGAAACAATACTTCCGAATCTTCTACCGCTTCAATATAATAATTGGATTTTTCATTGAAATAAAGACTGCTTCGGTCAGAGATCAACCAACTTTCAGGAGCAAATTGTATAATATGTTCCTTTCCGTTTTTATCAATGGAATACATTTTCAACAGCCCTCTTTCTACAAAGAATATATGTCTGCATATTTCTCCGTATTGAAGCAGAAACTGGTTCTTAGGGATTTTCTTTACTTCATAATGCAGACTGCACGCATTCACACTTTGAATCGGAACATTCAGAACCTTAGCTAAATAATCATTAATATTCTTCATTATACAATCTGGCTTAAAGAAATGTCCTGGTGCGAAGCGCTGTTAACGGGTTTTCCATTTTCTATAACAATCAGCTGTGGACTTTCATGTCTTATTCCAAAGTCCTCAGCAATTTTATTGGAAATAGGTCTGTAGGCTAATAAATCCAAAAAGTAAAGTTCCGGCTTCTCCTCAGAACCATCCACTTCTTTTTCAAAGTTTTTCAGTACAGTTCTGCTGATGAAACAACTTGTCGAATGTTTAAAAATAGCTATTTTATGTTGGTAAGAAAGTTCAATTGCTTTTGCCAGATCCTCTTCTTTCTCAATATTTTTCCAGAAAGATTTTTGATCAGGGGTTTCATTATTACTTCCACCGAATATTTTATCAAAAAAACTCATACATTAAATTGTTTTAAATGATGATTCAGATGTTTATATTCTAAAAATTCCCAGTCTTTTTCAGTCATGTTCCCGAATAATTGATGGCTGTTCGGCAGTGTTTTATTTTCACATGCATTCCGAAATTCGATCAATGTTTTCAGTAGATTGGTTTTTGATTCATCGAAATCACACTCAAAATTAACGATTAGTTTTTGAAAAGTAGGCATATTTCTGGGAATTCCGTTATTGAAAACATACATTTCTCTTTTCGTAAGAATACCAATTCCTTTAAAAAAGATATTTATTGATGGAAGCTCTATTTTCCGCAATGAAACCTGAAGTACTAGATCACAATGCTTTAACATCTGCGAAACATTCATTTTGCCCCATTTCCCAGGGCTGTTTGCAGACAATTTGGAAATTCGGTCTATGATTTCCTCAAAATAGATCGGGTTTTTAAGGCTTTTCTTTACCAACCTTTTTCTTTCTTCAGATTTTCAATATGTGCAAAATGATGATCACAATGCCATACATATAAGGCAAGACTTTCCCTAAGGTCGTAACTTTTTTTATGCTCAGGATGATAAAACGTCCTCTCAAATTGTTTATTGGTAAGGCTTTTAAGAAGTACCGTCCATCTTTGATGAGTTCCTTTAAGCATTCTCATAGCAGGTTTCACGGGCATATGAAAACTATCCTGAAGTTCTGCCCATTTTGCTTCGTCATACGGCTTAATAGTAGGATTGTCCTCAGTAAGAGCTAGTTTAAAACGGATAAAACTGTTCATATGACTGTCTGAAAGATGATTTATGAGCTGCCTTACCGTCCACCCTCCTTCTCTGTAAGGAGTATCCAGCTGTTCATCCGTAAAATGTTCAATGAGATTTTTTAATCTTCCAGGGAAATCTTTTATGACTTTGATGTATGTATCCAAAGTTGTGTCACAAATTTTTTCCGGGGTTTCAAATTGTCCTATCGGAAATTTCTTTTTCTCTAAATCGCTCATTGGTCAGGCTTTTATTTTTTTTATTGCTTAATGATTTATTTATATAGTTGAAGACAAACAGCCTCGTAAATTTATCAAAATTCGAGAAATTTAAATATGAAAAAAACATTAATTGTGTATATTCTATCATTATGAAAACAAAAAAGCTCCAATCTTATTTGATCGAGCTTTTTTATTCTTTATAAATGATATTAATAACCGTGTAAATTTATCTCTTCTGTTCTCTGCAAAGGTACTTTTTTCCCCATTTTCTTTTGAATAACTCTGAAATGCTGTAGTTCATCATCTGTTAATATAGTAATCGCGGTTCCTTTTTCGTTGGCACGTCCTGTTCTACCAATACGGTGAATATAATCCAAAGGTGAGCGGGGTAATTCATAATTGATGACACAAGGCAGAAAATCAATGTGTATACCTCTACCAATTAAATCTGTAGCCACTAAAATCTGTGCTCCGTTTGATTTAAATTCTTCGAGATTATTTCTACGCGCCCCTTGTGACTTTTGGCTGTGAATGGCTACCGCCTTAATTTTATTCTTCTTAAGTTTTTCAACCAGATTATCCGCAGATCTTGTAGACGAAACAAAAATCAAAGCTTTCTCAACCTTCTTTTCTTTAATTAGATAACGTAAAAAAGGTCCTTTATTTTCAGGAGCAACATGATAGGCAAGTTGTTCAATATTATCAATTTCAACTTCTTCTTTCTTAATTTCAACAATGACAGGATTAATGGATAAACGTTCCTTCATCTCTGAAACTTTATCATTTAACGTCGCCGAAAATAAAGTGGTTTGCTTTACTACAGGCATCAGAGCAAAAAGCTTATTCATTTCCTCTCCAAAGCCAAGCTGAAACATTTTATCCGCTTCATCAATCACCAGATGCTGAATTCCGGAAATACTCAATGCATTATGATCAATCAGATCCAATAGACGCCCCGGAGTTGCTATAAGAACTTCCACACCAAACATCCCTTTCATCTGCGGATTAATGGAAACTCCTCCATAAACAGCCATTGTGCGGATTTCACGCTTCAAATTATCAGTAAAAGCTTTAAAAACTTCATCAATCTGAATTGCCAATTCTCGGGTAGGCACTAGGATTAAAACCTGAACATTACGTCCTTTTTTAACTTCAGAATTCTGTAATTTCTCTAAAATAGGCATTACAAAACAAGCCGTTTTTCCAGAACCTGTCTGTGCAATTCCCATCAGATCTTTTCCCTGCAAAATAACAGGTACAGCCTGCTCCTGAATTGGAAATGGCTTTAAATAACCCAATTTTTTAACAGATCGAATAATATTGTGTGATAATCCTAAAGATTCAAATGACATAAAAAAAATATTTCCTGCAAAGATACGCTAAAAGGCTGGATGCTGGGAAAAGTAATAATACTCTTTTAAAGGTGACAGTTCGTCTTTGTAGCATTAATAGTAACTTTCTGTTTCTTTCCATGATTCCTACCTTTAATTTTTTTTGCCGATTTGTCCGATAATTTAAGTTTGGACAAATTTTTGCCTGTTAGTTTTGTAAATTTATCAAAAATTCGAGAAATCAAAATATGAAAAAAGCGTTAATAATAGTCGATGTACAGAATGATTTTTGTGAAGGTGGAGCTCTTGCAGTTCCTGGAGCAAGTGAAATTATTCCATATATTAACCTTCTGATGGAGGAAAATGAGTATGATCAGGTAGTTTTAACACAGGATTGGCATCCGGTAGGACATAAGAGTTTTGCCAGCAGTAATGGCAGAAACGTAGGTGAAAGTATTATTCTTAATGGTGTACCTCAATTTATGTGGCCAGATCACTGTATTCAGGGAACTTTCGGGGCAGAATTCCATAAAGATCTGAACCAAAACAAAGTAACTCATATAATCCAAAAAGGAAAAAACCTTGAAATTGACAGTTACAGCGGATTTCAGGATAATAATCACTTCATGAAAACCGGATTGGATGATTTCTTGAAATATCATGATATTCAGTTGGTAGAAATCGTGGGATTAGCAATGGATTATTGTGTGAAGTTTACAGCTTTGGATGCTGTGGCAAGCGGATATGTTACTTGCCTTCACTTCAACGGAACCCGCGCAGTAAACGTAAAACCGGATAATGGCAGAGACGCAATCTATGAAATGATTGAAAAAGGAGTAACTGTATTAGGTTAATCTTAAATTCAACAATAAACTAAAAGGACAGAAAATTATTTTCTGTCCTTTTTTAATACACCTTTCTTCAGTTATAAACAATAAAAAGACGCTGAAATAATCAGCGCCTTTTATATTTTAAACTTAAAATTTATATAATTCTGAACTAGAAAACTCAACGTTCGTTATTATATTAAAGCATTTTAAGATTATTCACTTCCAGCTCAGAAAGGATTCTCCAGTGTCCTCTTTTGATGTTCTTCTTCGTTAATCCGGCAAACATTACTCTATCTAAAGATTCCACTTCATATCCTAATCTTTGGAAAATTCTTCTGATAACACGGTTCCATCCGATGTGAATCTCAATACCAATCTCATTCTTAGGTTTACCTTCGATATAAGAAATCTGATCTACAACTGCTAATCCTTCATCTAAACGAATACCTTCAGCAATAAGACGTAAGTCTTCACCTGTTAACTTTTTATCCAGCGTCACGTGATAGATCTTTCTGGCATCAAAAGATGGGTGTGTCAACTTCTTAGTCATGTGCCCGTCATTAGTCAACAAAATAACTCCTGTGGTGGAACGATCCAATCTTCCTACCGGGAAAAGTCTGTAAGGAGAAGCATTCGCTACAAGATCCATTACTGTTTTTCTCGCTT
Source organism: Chryseobacterium artocarpi (assembly GCF_001684975.1). GTDB lineage: Bacteria > Bacteroidota > Bacteroidia > Flavobacteriales > Weeksellaceae > Chryseobacterium > Chryseobacterium artocarpi. Next base: position 377,425 of record NZ_MAYH01000023.1, read on the forward strand.
TGTCATCTTTTGTTGTTGAAATATAACCTTTTGGTTTATTCAGAAGTACATAAACAGGTTTTTCCGGAGTAATACTTTGTCCGTCAAAAACAACTCTGTCGGTTTTCTGTACCTGATATCCCATTTCAGTTACTACCTTTCCATTTACCTCTACAAGCCCTTGAGTTATAAGCTCATCAGCTTCTCTTCTGCTGCAGATTCCTGAATTAGCAATATACTTATTAAGACGGATGCTATCTTTATGAACATCTTTTTCGATTTTATTCAATCTTCTCTTTTGTACAAAAGATCTTGTCTTATCCTCACTTCTATCGTCTCCGGTAGATGGTCTTCTACCATACTTTAAGCTACCTCTTTCGTACTTATCTCTGGTATCGAAATTTTTCCCTCCTCTTTTAGGTTTACCAAAAGATTTCTTCTCAAAGCTCTCACTTTTATTCGTGATATAAGGTTTTCTGTCTGATTTTGATTCAAAATCATCATTGGAGCTATCAAAACTTCCGGTATTTTTCTTGAACGGTTTCTTTTCAAATTTTGAGTTGGACCCTCTGTGTTCTGGACCTTTTCTGTCTCCATCTTTAGAGAAAGGTTTTTTAAAAGGTTTTGATCCTGAAGAATTTCCAGATCTGGAAGCACGAGAATCATCAGAACTTTTCTTGGTTGAAATTCTTGGTCTCTTTGGTCTGTCTGAATTATTATTATCTCTGCTCATTCTAAAAATTTCTGCAAAGATAGTAATTTAGTTATGAGTTAAAAATTAAGAATCATAACTTTGCAATATAGTTTACGTTTTTAACTTTATATATAGACTAAGATGATAACAATATTAAACGATAATTTTTCTCAGCTCAACGACTTTCTTCACGAAAAATCATTCAGCAAAATTTTTATACTTGTGGATGAAAACACGCATGAATACTGTCTTCCCGTTCTTTTAGGAAACATGGAGACAGATCTTGGGTTTGAAATTCTGGAGATTGAAGCCGGAGAGGAAATGAAGAATATCCAGACCGCTAATCAGCTTTGGGAAATTCTTACAGAAATGCAGGCAGACAGAAAAGCATTGGTTATCAATCTTGGTGGCGGTGTGATTACAGATATGGGAGGATTTGTAGCTTCTACTTATAAAAGAGGAATACAGTTCATCAACATCCCTACTACCCTTCTTTCTATGTGTGATGCTTCTATTGGTGGGAAAACCGGAATAGATTTAATGCATTATAAAAACATGGTAGGAACTTTTGTTTTTCCTGAACAAATCTTTATTTACCCTAAATTTTTACAAACCCTTCCCTTCAAAGAATTAAGAAGCGGCTTTGCAGAAATGTTGAAACACGGATTAATTGCTGATAAAAACCATTGGAATCAGTTGACGCAAATTCATAAACTTGATGTAGAAGCAGTTACTCCACACATCCAGACCTCAATGGATATTAAACAAGATGTCGTTGAAAAAGACTTTCATGAAAGTAATATCAGAAAGACATTAAACTTCGGACATACGATAGGACATGCTGTTGAAAGTTTATGTTTACAGCAGGGAAATCCAATTTTGCATGGAGAGGCGGTTGCAATGGGAATGATTGCAGAAGCTCATCTTGCTTATCTTGAAAATCTTATCTCAGAAGATGACTCAAAGGGTATTATTGAAAATATCCAGAGATATTATCCTTATTTAGATATAAGTGATTTTAATGATGAAAATATCACGGAATTACTTTTAAATGATAAAAAGAATATAGACAGTAAGATAAACTTCTCCCTTCTTTCAGGTATTGGTTCATGTACTTATGACCATCAATGCAGTCAAAAAAATATCCTTGAATCATTATCTTTCTACAGAAAATTGAATGATGCATAGAGAATTATACTATTTGTTTAGATAATTTTTGACAAAATTGTCAATTTAGATCATTTCTAAACAAATGTTTAATTAAATTTCTAAATATCTAATAATCAAGATATTAAATCAAAAACCACTTAATCAATAAGTGTTTTTTTTATTGACTTTAATCATGAAAAATATTTTTGGCAAGCAATTTGAAAGATATCCAGCGTTCCACAGAAATGTGAACAAGTAGTAAAATTTAAAATTAAGAAAGAGTAAAAATTAAAAATTTAAAGTTATGAAAAAGTTAATTTTAGGATTAGCAGTAACTGCAGGAACATTAGCATTCGCTCAACAGACAAATTCTTCTAATCCGGTATCATTTGGGGTAAAAGGTGGAATGAACGTATCTTCACTTTCGAAAGATAGTGGTCTTGATGATCAAAAATCTAAAATTGGTTTCAATGCAGGTGTATTTGCAAACATCCCGGTAGCAACTTCATTCAGTATTCAGCCGGAGGTATTATATTCTCAATATGGTAACAAATCAGACTTTACAGCACTTGGAACTAAGTATTCAGCTTCTACTAAATTAGATTATATCGCTGTACCAGTAATGTTCCAGTATAACGCCCTTCCAAATCTTTATTTAGAAGCAGGACCAGAATTTGGTTTTATGGTAAGTGCTAAAAACAAACTTAAAAACGAATCAAACGGAGATTCTACAACTTCAGACAACTACAAAGATAATTTTAACACATTCAACTTTGGTATTGGTCTGGGTGCAGGATACTATTTCACTCCAAACTTAGGAATTACAGCAAGATATGTAGCTGGTTTAACAGACATTGCGAAAAACAGACCTAGTGGTTCTGATGCGGTAAGAAACAATGTATTCCAGGTAGGATTGGCTTATAAATTCAAATAAGCCACAACATTCACTAACAAATTTTATATTCAATAAAAGATCAGATTATTTTAATCTGGTCTTTTTTTTATGTTAAAACTTAAAAGTATGTTAATTAAGATAAATCAATTTAGCATGAATTAAAAACCATATTCTATTACACTGATTAAAAGATGTTTTATATAAACAAAAAGAGTGAAAACATTATACTATTTTTTTTGGCACGCTGTTTGATAATATACAAAGTGTTAAATAAAACTTAAAAACTATTAAATAAATACTTATGAAAAAGATTTTTTTAGGCCTAGCATTAGTAGCAGGTACTTTCACTTTCGCACAAAAAACTTCTAGTAATACATCTTCATCTCCAGTTAGATTTGGTTTAAAGGCTGGTCTTAACGTATCTACCCTTTCAGGTGATGGTATGAAAGCAAAAGCTGGTTTCTATGCTGGTGCATTCGCTAACATTCCAGTAGCACAGGATTTCTCTGTACAGCCGGAAGTTTTATATAGCGGTATGGGAGCTAAAGATGATTATAATTCAGATACTAAATTAAACTTAGATTATATCGCAGTACCGGTAATGTTCCAGTATAATGCACTTCCTAACCTTTATTTAGAAGCAGGTCCTCAATTCAGCTTCTTGGTAAACTCTAAGCTTAAAAATGGATCTAATTCAGTAGATGTAAAAGATTATACTAAAGGATTTGATTTCGCTCTTGGTTTAGGTGCCGGATACTACTTCACTCCAAACATTGGTGTTAACGTAAGATATGTTGCTGGTTTAACAGATATCGCAAAAAACAGACCTAGCGGAGCTGACACTTCTAAAAACGGTGCATTCCAAGTTGGATTAGCTTATAAATTCTAAGCTTTGGCTTAAGATTTAAAAAAAAATTATCAACCGGATTATTCATTTAATCCGGTTTTTTATTTCTTTATAGATATTCAGATTTTTTTGGCAAGAAATTTGCGTACTCTATAAGAGGGTATATTATTCTGGATATTAACATATTTATTTTGATGTAATTTCCGGAGGTAAAATAATATTACCTGAGATACAGAATCTCTAAAAAAATAAATACATTTTGATTTCAATAGAAAAAGTCAGGTTTACTCGTTTAAGTCTGACTTTTTCGCGTTTATATGATTTTTGTCATTTTCTTCTCTTTGGCGGAGGATTTGCTGCGGTATGATCAATTAATTGAAACTTTAAACCATGAAAAAATTATTCTTAGGACTGGCATTTATTGGAGCTCTTTTCGTGAATGCTCAGGAGAAAAAAACATCTTTACCTATTTCCTTTGGAGTTAAAGGAGGATTCAATGCTTCTACTCTTTCCCGTACCAATTCAGATCGTTATAATTACGGCAGCCATTATGAAGAACAAAATAATGATGACAGATTAAAACCTGGTTTTCATGCGGGAGTATTTGTAAATATTCCGGTAGCTCAGAAATTTAGTGTACAGCCTGAACTTCTTTTTAGTCAATTAGGTTCAAAAGTAGAGGAAAGATACAGATATGCTTCGGGAGGTTCTATATACAAACGTGATGTTGATTTCACCACAAACTTAAACTACCTTACCCTTCCGATTATGGTTCAATATAATATTCTTCCTCAGCTTTATGTAGAGGCAGGTCCTGAATTCGGATTATTAATTGGAGGAAAATTAAGAGGAGATATGAACGTTGAGGAAAGATCAGGCAGTCAAACAAATATATATCGTGATAGTTTTTCCAATAAACTGGTTATGGACTTTTACAATAGATTTAATTTTGGTTTAGGTGTAGGTGCCGGATATTATTTTACTCCAAAATTTGGAGTAACTGCAAGATTTACAGCAGGTCTTACTAATATTATGAAATACACGGATTCTGATTACAAAGTAAGAAATAATGCGATTCAGGTAGGTGTAGCTTATAAGTTTAAATAGATATATTCAGTATTTTTCAAGTGATACCGGGTTTTTATGACCCGGTATTTTATTTATATACTATAAATCATGAATTAAATTCGTCTGATTTGCCGTTTTAAATAAAATTTATTAGATACAATAAATTTAACAGAAAAAATATTAAAAATATTCAATATATATTGAAATATTTCAAAGATAAGAAAGGAGAATAGTTATTTTTTTAATTGCAAAAACCACTACAAAACCCCTGTTTATCGGCGTTTATTGAGTTTGGCAAGCATTTTGCAAATTATAGTGCAAATAGTAAAATTAAAAATAAAATTATGAAGAAGTTATTTTTAGGACTGGCATTAACTGCTGGTACATTAGCCTTTGCTCAGGAATCAACAACTGTAAATACATCACCTCTTAAAAAAGACGTTCAACCTGTAAGATTCGGTGTTAAAGCCGGAGGAAACTCAGCTTATTTCAGTGCACAAAAATTCGGAATGAACAGCCAAAAGCTAGGATTCCACGCTGGTGCATTCGTGAACATTCCAGTTTCTAAGCAGTTTAGCATCCAACCGGAGGTATTATATAATCAAATGGGAGCAAGAGATGTGATCTCTAATTCTCCAATTGAGAACGGAAATGTAAAAGTACAGGATAAAGTAACAATGAACTATATCTCTGTTCCTTTAATGGTTCAAATGAGACCAATGGATAAGTTTTATGTAGAAGCAGGTCCTGAATTCAGTTATTTCATCAATGGTAAAAACAAAGGTGATGTAACGAGAACAACTACAACAGGTGGTATTACAACTACTACAACTCAGTCTCACTCTGAAGATATTGACAAAGATCAAATCAATAAATTCAACTTCGGTTTAGGACTTGGTTTAGGATATGATATCACAAACAATATCGGAATCAATGCAAGATATACTAATAGCTTGACAAAGATCGATAAGAGCAGACCAGCTGCGGAAAACAACAACAGAGTATTCCAATTAGGTCTGAACTATAAGTTCTAATTAAAAATAAACCAATTTTTTAACTCCAAGTGCATGTATGTGCATTTATAAAATAGCCGGCAGATTTTCTTCCGGCTATTTATTTTTTTGAACATGAATTAATATATAACAATAGTTTGATTTTTTTAACCCCATAGGCGTATAGAGATTTTCCAATTGTTATTCGAATATTCTGGGATCATCGGTAATAACACCGTCTATTCCTATTTCTTTTAGTTCCTTTAGTCTTTCTTTGGTATTCACTGTCCAAGGGATAACTTTCATTCCTAATGCATGGCACTCTTGGATAAGTTGCGGGGTTACAAGTGTATGTTCCGGGCTATAGATAGTTGGTGTGAAGCTTAAGAACTTCATATCTTCTGCTACACCATTCAGATGATTGGGATATTGTTTGAATTTTTCTAAAGGAATATTTTTGAAATGATATTGTTGTTGAGCCAGTTTTTTGTCATCTACTTTTTCTACTAATAATGCAGTCATTATTTTAGGATACTCTTTATGGATAATTTCCAGTGTTCTTGGATCAAATGACTGAATAATTACTCTATCCTGAATTCCTTTTTTAATAATAATCTTCATCATCAGATCTACAAACTCCTTGGGCTCCGGGTGAAAGATATTATCTGAGAAAGGGCGTGTTTTGGTTTCTATATTGTAAAAAGGTAAAGGTCTTTTAAGTTCCTTGGCATAGGCTTCACAAGCGTCTATAACATCCGAGAAAAGAGGTTTTTGAGCTTTCATTTTCTTTTGATCGGGATAGTTATTAAGCTTTTTTAATCCTACATCAAATGTCTTAATTTTATCATACGGCATTTCATAAATTTTATAATAAAATCCTGAATCTTTTGGAATATAGCTTCCATCCGGTTTTGTAACTAATTCCGGAGAAAGAAAGGCGTCGTGAGATAAAATTACTTTTTTATCTTTTGTGATTGCCAGATCCATTTCCAAGGTTTTGACATTCATTTTTAAAGCATTTTTCATTGCCGGAATTGTGTTCTCAGGATATAGAGATTTCCCACCACGATGTGCTTGATTATCGAAAGACTGAGCGTAATAAAATTGAGTAAATACCAGGAAAATTCCTGTAAAAAAGGCATGCTTCATATGTTCTGTTTTAACCTTATAAAATTAAAGCTTGTCTTATTCTTCTAGACTCCAGAAATATTAAGCTTTTGCTATATTTTCCTTCGTTTACCTACTTTTTGGTAACATTTAGTTATAACAAAAAGAGCCAGATAAAAAATCTGGCTCTCTATTTTATGTAAGAATATAATATTAATTGAATAATCCTACTTCTTCTCCTTTTCCTACCGGATATTCTTCTGTAAAGCATCCGAAGCAGTGATTAGAAGATCCTAAAATTTCTTTAAGATTATCAATGCTTAAGAACTCTAGAGAGTCTACTCCAAGGTAGTTTTTAAGTTCTTCTGTAGACATATTTGCTGAAATCAGATCATCTTTTGAAGGGGTATCAATTCCTAAGTAGCATGGAGCAATAATAGGTGGAGAAACACTTCTGAAGTGAATTTCTTTTACGCCTGCATCTTTTAGAATTTTCACCAATCTTTTGGAAGTAGTTCCACGAACGATAGAATCATCAATGATCACTACTTTTTTGTCCTTCATTTCTGAAATGATCGGATTAAGCTTAAGATTCACTACTCTTTCTCTCATTTCCTGTGTAGGAACGATGAAGCTTCTTCCGATATATCTGTTTTTAATCAAAACAGGACGGAAAGGTATTCCTGAAGCCTTTGAGAATCCAATGGCAGCCGGAACTCCGGAATCCGGAACACCAATTACTAAATCAGCTTCTATAGGTGCCTGTTCCCAGATTTTTTCTCCAGATTTTTCTCTGATTTCGTAAACGTTGATGTTCTCTAAAGTAGAGTCAGGTCTTGCAAAATAGATGTATTCAAAAGAGCAGATTCTCTGTTTTCCTTTAGCTTCATCCATCATATAAGAATGAAGTTTTCCAGGTTCATTTTCATTGGTGTAAATAATTTCTCCCGGAAGGATATCACGTACATATTGAGCTCCTACAGCGTCTAATGCTACAGATTCTGAAGCAACAACATAAGAGTTTTCATTAATTGCTCCTAAAACCAATGGACGGATACCATTGAAGTCTCTGAACGCAAAGAATTTATTTCTGGTCATTCCCACTACGGAATAGGCACCTTCAATCTTCTCCATGGTTGCTTTGATAGCTCCACGAAGTCCCAAATCAAGGTTTTTCTGGATCAGTCTAAGGATTACTTCGGAATCGGAAGTAGCTCTGAAAACCACGCCTTCAGCTTCTAATTCAGCTTTTAATTCTTTCGCATTGGTAAGGTTACCATTATGCGCTATAGAAAGTATAATCTGGTCATATTCGTTTTTCGCGAAAAATGGCTGGAAGTTATATTTCTTTTTATCTCCTGCAGTGGTATAACGAGTATGCCCAATTGCAGAATTTCCCATAAAAGTTTCAGGTTCCTGAATGTCTTTATAAACATCTAAAACCAATCCTTCATCTTTCATATTGGTGATTCTTCCATCTTTTAAAACGGAAATACCACAAGCTTCCTGACCTCTGTGCTGCAAAGCAAAAAGCCCAAACTGTGAAAGGGAGAAGGTATCCAGATCATTATCTGAATATAAGCCGAAAATACCACATTCTTCGTTAGGAGCATCTAATCTTTCCTCTTCCTGAGTTCTGAAAAGATTTCTTCCGTAAACCTGGTTTTCAAACTGTTTTAAATATTCACTTTTATGAATGTCTAAACTTTTCATTTCTATTTTTTCTAATTGTAGATCTTAGAAGTCAGATTTCAGATCTCAGACTAAAAGCTAACTTCAAATTGTAATTTTGTTTTACTAACAAAGTATTTTCAGTGTCAACATCTGATGTCTGACATCTGGTATCTTATTTTCCTAAAAGATTTTTAAGACGGTTGTAGATCTCAACGTATGCCTCTGTTACTTCACCTAAGTCTCTTCTGAATCTGTCTTTGTCAAGCTTCTTCATTGTGTCTTTGTCCCAAAGTCTGCAAGTATCAGGAGAAATTTCGTCTGCAAGGATGATTTCACCGTCTGAAGTTTTTCCTAATTCGATTTTAAAGTCTACTAAGATGATATTGATCTTGTCAAATAAGTCGATAAGGATCTCGTTGATATCTGATGTTAACTCGTACATTTCGTCAAGCTCTTCGTAAGTTGCAGCTCCTAAGAAAACAGCGTGGTGATCATTGATAAGCGGATCTCCTAATTCGTCTTTTTTGTAGCAGATATCGAAGATTGTTACAGGAGATTTAATTCCTTCTTCCACTCCTAATCTTTGTGCCATACTTCCTGCAGAATAGTTTCTCACAACCATTTCTAATGGAATGATAGATACTTTTCTTACCAATTGTTCTCTTTCGTCCAATTGTTTGATGAAATGAGTTTTGATTCCTTTTTCATTTAAGTATTCAAAGATAAGGGTTGTGATTGCGTTATTCATCTCCCCTTTCAGATCAACCTGACCTTTCTTTTGAGCGTTAAATGCTGTAGCATCGTCTTTGAAACGTACTACTACTTCATCAGGATTATCGGTAGCAAATACTTGTTTCGCTTTCCCCTCGTACAACATTTCTTTCTTTTGACTCATAATTTTACTTTCTAAATTGTAGTTAGATTTATTGATTTACTTTATTATTATTCCTGTTAAGACAGCCAGTCCAAAACTCAGCAATGTACCAATTAATACATATTCCGTGAGTTTTCTCTGTTTTGCCTGTGCAAGGTCACTGAATCTGAAAACAGACTTGGCAGCAACCATGAAACCTACGCCTTCCCAATGATTCACCAGAATGAAGGTGAAAACAAGAAGACGTTCTAAAATTCCGATATATTTTCCGGCACTTGTTAAAGATTCGGTTTGGATATTGTTGGGACCATCCGGAGCAGGTGTCCATGATGATAATAGGATCTTAATAAAAATAGAAGCAGGCGTTGTAAGAAACAATGCTGCCATTATTATTTTTAAAAATTCCTGATTTTGTAAAAAGTCAAATGTAAATTCTCCGAAATAAAAAGATATACCGCTGATCACTAAAACATGCAGCAGCTGATCTATAAAAAACCATCTTTTTTTCGTTTTTACATTTTGAAAACTAAGCTTTGCCAAATCAATAATGAAATGAGAAATACCCACCAATACTGCGACCCACCAAAGTTTTAAATCCCAAAGGAAAATTAAACTTAAAGCAGTGTGAATCAGAATATGAAGATATAAAAACTTGCTTTTTAGTTTATAGTTCTCCTTATCTGCAACCCATGAATTTGGCTGAAGTATAAAATCTCCGAGTAGATGTGCCAATATGAGTTTGATAAAGATCATGCCTATAGTTCTGAGATTTTCTTTCTGAAATACTGATTGGTTTCCACGATGAGCTCATAGTTAGCCCGTTTCAGTCTCTGGCTGATAGAAGACTGTGAAATAGCAAATCTTTTGGCAAGATCTTCCTGGGTAATATCCTGGTTCATAATCATTTCGTGAATGATTTCTGAAGTAGCCATTGTCCAGTTGTCAAAATCCTTTGATGACCATTTCAGAAGGATATTCAGATCCCTGTCTACAGCATCGTTGGACGTTTTGATGGCAACGGTATGTCCATCGTTTTTAAGGTCGTTCAATAGCCTTCCTGAATGTACATAAGCGGTACCATTGGATTCGGTAATTTTCTCAGATGAAAAACTTTCTTCTCCAATACCTATGGCAATCCTCACATCGAGATTTTCCTGACTTTTAATAAGAGATTTAATGGCTAGAAAATGCCAGAAGACAGAGTCTATACTACATTTAAACTGAAATTCATCCCCTCTGTAAATTTCCCATGTATCAGGAGCGCTCCCCCAATTTTCGAGAAGATTTTTCAGCTTGGTGATCCAAACTTCAGTATCTGCATGTTGTGAATTTATAATATCACCGGTAATGACCGCTATCATACTGCAAATATAAGCATAATTACTTATATATAAAAAATATAAGCAAAAACACTTATAGATATTGATTATTAGTGAATATGCTTATATCGATTATATCGTAAACATAAGGTTTTGAAGGCTTTAAAGGAATTTATAAAATTATAAAAAAGTAAAAAGATGATTGATTTTTTTTACAACTCATGAATATTAACTCAACTTTTTTAATATTTTTTCATTCTGGGAGCTGTTTCCCGCTATTCACTCATACTCCTCGCGCCAGGCTTTTCCTCCACTGCTGTGGGGTAACCGTTACTATCGGGGCTAAGGAGTCATTGTACAAAGCAAAGCGATCTCATTATAAAAAAACCTCATAGATTTTAAAAATCTATGAGGTTTACGCATCGTATGAAGGTAAAATATACCTTGATTTATTTCTTTATAAATTGCTGTACTTTATCATCCAATCTCAGAAGATAAACTCCTGCAGGAATTCCTTGTACAGAAATGTTTTTCTTATTTCTAAACGGATCTTTTTCCGTGTAAACTACTTTTCCTGAGAAATCAATGATTTGTGCAGTTTTTACCTTTTCAGTCTCCCCGCTTACATAAATATTTTCAGAGACTGGGTTTGGGTAAATCTTAAACTCTTTATTAATTGAAGTAATAAGCTCCGAAGTAGATAGGGTTCCCCCCAGATCCTGACAATAATCTACCGGATAAATATCCCATTCCGTACTATTAAAAGAACTTGAAGGCTGACTAACAGAAGTTTTTCTGTATAAAGAAACATCTTTTAAGGTAGAAGCATTGGACTGATTTTTAATTCCTAAAGCATCAACTGTTGTTGATTTATATCTCAATTCATAATATTTATCTCCGTCATAAGCTAATTGAGGCGCTGCCGTCACAAATCTTGCCTGTTCCATATTGAAACATGTTAAATTAGACCTTGGATTTAAAATTACGATCTTTTCATTATTTTGTATCATCCCTTCCATTTCAAAGCCGGCAGGAAAATAATAATTAGAATTACCGTATGCCTGAACAGACAGTTTATAATCTTTAAGATCTACAGGATGACCTGTTTTATTCGTGATTTCTATTGCTTTATTATCAGATGTTCCTTCAATATATTTAGAAATAAACAGATCTTTTGCAAAGCCATCCGAAGCAACAGTATTTACAACAACAGCATTACTGTCTGATGAATTCAAATATCCATTATCATAAGACTTCACGGTATAAGTATAGGAAGAAGAAGGATTGAGATGATCAATAACCAGTGTTGTTGACTTGGTGGAGCTTAAAAACACTCCATTCTGGTAAATATTATACCCAATCACATCTGAACTTGTACTTGGTGACCAGCTTAAGGTTGTAAAATAGGCGCCGGTTTGCCCTGCTGTTACATTTAAGGGAGCCTGAGGAACAATTGCATCCGGTGTCTGATTCCATATTTCGTTTACCCATTGTGGATTATCAATGAAAGGATTTCTATTCTTTTGGATAGCAAACACCGCATTATTTCTGTTGATTTCTCTTGGAGAAACCGGATCCTGCTGATGCCATTGAAGAAGCATAGCAATATATGGTGCATCAAATGCCCTTTCTATTGTTCCATCAAGAGCAGACCTGTCTACTGCCGGATTAATATTAGTCGAATAATTAAATGATGGCAACTTGTTTTCATAGCGGACAACAAAGTACAACAGCATTCTGGCTACATCACCTTTAAATTCATCAATAGGCTCATACACCCTATTTGTATAAGCATAATTTGGAATGGCGCTATTGGCAATTTTTGAAGTATTCGTAAAGGTGTAATGCAACGTTGAATTACCAATACCATAAGGGTAATTGTTTCTCAGTTGGTTAATTTTAGCGTCCGTAGGAATTACAAAATGTAAATCAGAAAACATAGGATAGCTACTGCTAAATGTACTCTGAGGCACAGCATGCTCTCTGTTGTACCCCTCTCCTTCACCACCTGTACTACTAATAAGGTTGGCTGAAGTATATTCATAAGCATCAGGACCAGTAGGATTTTCAGAATAAATATCTAACAAAATGGTACTATTGTTAGCTTGTGTATGACCATCATAATACCAGTCAAGATCAGTCTGATTGTAAAATCCGGGAAGATCATCATAATGCCAGTTGATATTTTTTTTAGAGATAATCTCATGAACCTTTGTTTTCAGGGCATAGCCTGTAAGTCCTGCTGTTCCGTCATAATAACCGGCAGGAGCCTGCGCGAAAATATAAGAGGATATCAAAATAATAGGAAGTAGAATTTTTTTCATGCCTTAAAAATTGGGAGGCTAAATTAGTGAAATAAAATACGCAAAAACCTGAATATTTTATTACGAATATATTAAATTATAAAAATATAAAAAACTGGAAATTAAAATATTGGAAATTGCCCTATTATGGTTTGAATAATTTTCTTTAGCATTCCGCCAATTTAATTATCTTTGGGAACTAACTATTATCAATATGAATACAGAGACAATTGACAACATCAAAATGATAGCGGAGACAGCTAGAGAATTTGCAGAAAAGAATATCCGACCAAATATTATGGAGTGGGATGAGAGCCAGACTTTTCCGAAAGACTTATTTCACCAACTTGGAGAAATGGGCTTCATGGGAATCGTAGTGCCTGAGCAATATGGAGGTTCCGGACTGGGCTATCACGAATATGTTGCTATTTTGGATGAAATTTCCCAAGTAGATCCTTCTATTGGACTTTCTGTAGCAGCACACAATTCTCTTTGTACAAATCATATTTATGAGTTTGGAAATGAAGAACAGAGAAATAAATGGCTTCCTCAATTGGCATCCGGAAAAGTAATCGGAGCTTGGGGATTGACAGAGCACAATACAGGTTCCGATTCTGGTGGTATGTCTACAACTGCTGTGAAAGACGGTGACGAATGGATCATCAATGGAGCTAAAAACTTTATTACCCACGCTATTTCAGGAGATATTGCTGTGGTAATGACAAGAACAGGAGAAAAAGGAGCTAAAAATAACTCTACAGCTTTCGTTTTAGAAAAAGGAATGCCAGGTTTCACTTCCGGTAAAAAAGAAAACAAACTGGGAATGCGTGCTTCTGAAACTGCTGAATTAATTTTCGATAATGTACGTGTACCGGATTCTCACCGTTTAGGAGAAGTAGGTGAAGGTTTCAAGCAGGCTATGAAAATATTAGATGGTGGTAGAATTTCTATTGCTGCTTTAAGTTTAGGTACGGCAAGAGGAGCTTATAAAGCCGCTTTAAAATATGCTAAAGAAAGACATCAGTTTGGAAAATCAATCTCTGAATTCCAGGCAATAAACTTCATGCTTGCTGATATGGCTACTGAAATTGATGCTGCTGAACTTTTGATCCAAAGAGCTTCTACATTGAAAAATGCTAAGCAAAAAATGACAAAAGAAGGTGCAATGGCAAAATTATATGCTTCTGAAGCTTGTGTAAGAATTTCTAACAATGCGGTTCAGATCTTCGGAGGTTACGGATATACAAAGGACTTCCCTGCTGAGAAATTCTACAGAGATTCTAAGCTTTGTACTATTGGAGAAGGAACTTCTGAAATCCAGAGATTGGTGATCGGAAGAGATATTACAAAATAACTTTAATCCTCATACAAATGATCAAACAGGCACTTTTAGGTGAATTTTTGCATGAAGCAGAAAACACCAGAAAAATTTTAAAAGCAATCCCTGACAGCGCTTTAGACTGGAAACCGTCTGAGAAAAACTGGACAACAGCTCAGTTAGCTTCTCACATTGCTGAAGTTTACAACTGGTACGACTCTACCTTCAACCAGGATGTTTTTGACATGGGAGAATATCAATACGACAAAGGTGATATCTCCAAAGCTGAAAATATTCTTGCCAAATTTGAAGAAAATGTAGCTCAGGCACAAAAAGTTCTTGAAAATTCAGATGAAAACACTTATTTCAATGAATGGAAAATGGAAATGAACGGAAATGTACTTTTCCCTCCTTCACCAAAAGTTCAGGTTGTAAGAGGTTTTCTGTTTAATCATTTGTACCATCACAGAGGTGAACTGGTTGTTTATCTAAGATCTACCGGTAATAAGGTTCCCGGACTTTACGGACCCACCGCTGATGATAAGATGTAAATACAATCATTTTATTTGATATACGAATGCCATATGTTTTATACATGTGGCATTTTTCTTTTCTGGAAACGTCTTTTCAATCATATACAATGTTCTACATAGTAAATTAAACATAAAGTCTAAAATTTTCTTAAATAATTTTGTTTTTCGTAATATATTTTTTATTAATTTCGATTTACCATAATAAAAACAAATATTTAATATGAAAAGACAATTAACCCTGATTGGAATGCTCCTAATCACTGGAGTTTCCTATGCACAGACTGACCGTCTTTGGTCTCAAGACTCTAAAAGAACTTCTTCGGAGATCTTTGAAAACAAAACAAACATTAATAATCCAAAGGTTTACAGCCTCGACATCAACGGATTAAAGAACGCTTTAGCAAAAGCACCCAAAAGACTGGCAGCCGGTGAAAAATCAGAGATTATCATCTCTTTCCCAAATTCTGAAGGAAAAATGGAAAACTTCAAGGTAAGGGAAAATTCCAACTTTACTCCTGAATTGGCAGCAAAATATCCGGACATCAAATCCTACATAGGACAAGGTCTTGAAGATCCCAATTCTACAGTTTATTTCAGTGTGTCTTCACTAGGATTATCTTCAATGGAGATATATGGTGACAGATCAGCGGTATTCATTGAGCCTTATTCAAAAGATCTTTCAACGTATGTAGTATACAAAAAGTCTGATAAGAAAGATGATTTAAGCAAATTTGAATGTACAGTAATAGATGTAGCCAAAAAAGGAGCGAATAATGCAGACCTTGCGGCAAGACCAAATGCCGATGATGCGAAATTAAGAACATTCAGACTGGCATTGTCAACTACAGGAGAATATACAGCTTATTTCGGAGGGACAAAAGCTCAGGCTTTAGCTGCCATCAATAATACTATGACCCGTGTGAACGGTGTTTTCGAAAAAGATTTTGCTGCAAGAATGGTATTAATTGCCAACAATGACGCTGTTATCTATACCAATGCTTCTACAGACCCTTATTCTGCCGCTTCAGGAATGAGCAGCTGGAATTCACAGTTACAAAGCACTTTAACATCTGTAATCGGAGAAGCTAATTACGATATAGGACACTTATTCGGGGCTTCCGGAGGTGGAGGAAATGCGGGTTGTATCGGTTGTATCTGTACAAATGGCTCAAAAGGTAGCGGTTACACCTCTCCTGCAGATGCCATTCCATCAGGAGATAACTTTGATATAGATTATGTGGCTCACGAAATGGGGCATCAATTCGGAGGAAATCATACTTTTTCTATGAGTAATGAAGGAACAGGAGCTAATATGGAGCCAGGTTCCGGATCTACCATCATGGGATACGCAGGGATTACCAGCCAGGATATCCAACCCCATTCTGATGCATTTTTCCATGCAATAAGCATTCAACAGATCACTAATAATATTAAAGCTAAAACCTGCTCGGTAAATACAAATACAGGAAATTCTATTCCGACAGCTAATGCAGGTCTTGATTATACTATTCCGAAAGGAACTCCATTTGTACTTAACGGCACAGCAACAGATGCAGACGGAGATTCTTTAACTTATATCTGGGAACAGATGGATAATGCGTCTTCTTCTCAAACAGGCGCAAGTTCGGCAGCAAGTGCTACAAAAGCTTCAGGACCTAATTTCAGATCATGGGCTCCAACTACGGTTCCTACAAGATATTTCCCAAGAATGGCTTCCATATTGACAGGAGCAACCACAACTGCCGGTTCTGAAATTACTGTTGAAGCACTTTCTTCAGTAGCCAGAACACTCAATTTCAGATTTACCGTTCGTGATAATAAAGCAGGAGGCTCAGGAAATAACTCCGATGATGCAGTAATCACTGTTAACAGCACTGCGGGACCTTTTCTTGTAACATCACAGAATTCAGCAACTACCTATGCGGGAGGAAGCTCACAAACTGTAACATGGGATGTAGCAGGAACTACCGCTAACAATGTAAATACTGCTAACGTAGATATTCTTTGGTCTACAGACAACGGAACTACTTGGACTACTCTATTATCAGGAACTCCAAATGATGGTTCACAGGCTGTAACAATTCCTAATGCTACTACCACTACAGGAAGAATTATGGTAAAAGGATCTAATCATATTTTCTTTGATGTAAACAATGCCAATATTTCAGTAAATGCTGGTTCAGGAACACCTGATACTGTTGCACCTACAGCACCTACCCTTGCGGCTTCAGGAACTACCTCTACAAGCACAAACCTATCTTGGTCTGGAGCTACAGACAATGTGGGAGTTACAGGTTACGATGTATATCAAGGATCTTCATTGATTGGTTCTACAGCTTCCACCACTCTTACTGCAACAGGATTGACTCCTTCTACAACATACAGTTTCTCTGTGAAAGCAAAAGATGCAGCAGGTAATACTTCTTCTTCAAGTAACACAGTAAGCGTTACTACTCTTGCAGGAGGAGGTACAGTTACTTATTGTTCATCTTCCGCATCTAATACAGCTGATGAAAGAATTGGAAATGTAAGCTTCGGAACGATCAATAATACGTCAACAGGAACTGCAGGTTATGAGAACTTCACTTCTGTTTCTACAAACGTTACCAGAGGGAACTCTTACACTATCTCTATCACGCCGGTTTGGACATCTACCAAATACAGCGAAGCTTATGCTGTTTACATTGATTACAATGGTGACGGAGACTTCACAGACAGCGGAGAATTAGTTTGGACAAAAGCTGGATCTACCACTTCTCCGGTTACAGGATCTATTACGATTCCTGCAACTGCTGCAATTGGCTCAACAAGAATGAGAGTCATGATGAAGTACAGCTCAATCCCTACATCTTCATGTGAAGCTTATACCTATGGACAAGTGGAAGATTATACGGTGAATATCGTTTCTTCAGGAAGAGGTGATTTGTCTAACACTAATGATCTGATCACAGGTATTAAGCTATATCCGAACCCTGCAAAAGATATCATGCATATTTCAAATACATCATCTGAAGATTACAAAATCTTCGATATGGGTGGAAAACTAATTGACTCAGGAAAACTTCAGAGAGGTACAGTAAATGTAAGTAACCTGGTAAAAGGTGCTTACATGCTCCAAGTTGGAGAAAAGGCTCAAAGATTCATTAAGAACTAATAGTCTATTAAAATTTTAAACGATGTGAAGACTGCTCTGTATAAGGGCAGTCTTTTTTTTATTTATTATCAACGAGTTATACATTTCACTTATTTCTTATTTTAAATTATTCTAAAGAAAAATTATTTTTTTACTAATATTTTAACTAGTTTTGAACTGCAAAAATTCACGGCAACATGAAAAAACAATTATTAATGATGGGGATGCTGGTGTTATCTGGCGTTTCTTTTGCGCAAACAGACCGTCTATGGTCTAAAAGATCTGAGAAAAATTCCTCGCCCATTCTTGAAAACATGAAAAGTATTGATAATCCAAGAGTTTTTCATCTGGATATTGATCGTTTAAAGAATTCATTGGCAAAAACGCCAAAAAGATTAACTGAAAAATCGGGAGTTACAATTTCTTTTCCAAACTCCAATGGAAAAATGGAAGCTTTCAAGGTAACTGAAAATTCAAATTTCACTCCTGAGCTGGCAGCCAGATACCCTGATATCAAATCTTACGTAGGACAAGGTGTAGAAGATCCTTCTTCGACTATTTACTTCAGTATTTCCTCTTTAGGGCTTTCTTCAATGGAAATTTATGGAGATAAATCTGCGGTCTTCATTGAACCTTACACCCAAGATCAGTCAACTTATGTAGTATATAAAAGATCTGACAGAAAAGATAACTTAAACAAACTTGAATGTAAAGTTCTTGAAACAGCACAAAAAGACACTTCCGGTCTTATCAGTGCAAAGAATGCCAATGATGCTACTTTAAGAACATTCAGATTAGCGCTTGCCTGTACGGGAGAATATGCAGCGTTCTTTGGTGGTACTAAGGCACAGGCTTTAGCAGCAATGAACAATACACTTACCCGCGTAAACGGTATTTTTGAAAATGACTTTGCTGCAAGAATGGTCTTGATTCCCAATAATGATGTTATTGTCTATACCAATGCTTCAACAGACCCATTCTCTCCATCCGGACAAATGAATAGATGGAATCTTGAGCTCATGAATGCTTTGAGTTCTACCATTGGTAATGAAAACTTTGACATCGGTCACTTGCTGGGTGCAACAGGAGGCGGTGGGGATGCAGGCTGTATCGGCTGTATATGCAGTGATGATATGGGAACCTACCTTAATATGGGAACTTATCCTGATAATTATAAAGGTGCCGGATATACTTCTCCATCCAATGGAATTCCTTCAGGTGATACTTTTGATATCGATTTCGTAGCTCATGAAATGGGACATCAGTTCGGTGGAAATCACACATGGTCTTATAGTACACAAACGGATTTACAGCCTGTAGAACCGGGCTCTGGATCTACTATTATGGGATATGCTGGTATTACCGGATATGATGTTCAGGCTCATTCAGACCCTTTCTTTCATGCCCGAAGCATTGAACAGATTACCGATAATATTAAAACAAAAACATGTTCTGTAAACTCTCCTACCGGAAATTCAATTCCTACGGCGGATGCGGGACAAGATTATACGATTCCTAAGGGTACTCCCTTTGTGCTTACAGGTTCCGGAACGGATGCTGACGGGGATTCACTTACTTATATCTGGGAACAGATGGATAGAGGAACGTCTTCTCAAACAGGAAGCAATTCTGCGGCTACTCCTACAAAAACTTTAGGACCAACTTTCAGATCATGGACACCTACAACATCTCCTGTAAGATACTTCCCACGAATGTCAACTGTGTTAGCCGGCTCAACCAAAACAATGGGAGCAGAAATAGACGTAGAAGCCTTATCTTTAGTATCAAGGAACTTAAATTTCAGATTTACCGTTAGAGACAACAGATTAGGAGGAGCAGGAAATAATTCGGATGATGCAAAAATAACAGTAAATGCAGCAGCTGGTCCTTTCATTGTGACTTCACAAAGTGATGCCATCTCTTACACAGGAGGAAGCTCACAAACTGTGACGTGGAATGTTGCAGGAACCACAGCAAACAACATCAATGCTGCCAATGTAGATATTCTTTGGTCTACAGACAATGGAAATACGTGGACTACTCTATCAGCAGAAACTCCAAATGACGGTTCAGAATCTGTAACGATTCCAGATACAGCAACTACTTCCGGAAGAATTATGGTAAAAGGAAGTAACCATATTTTCTTTAACGTGAATAAGGCAAATATATCTGTAACAGAATCAGGAAAACTATCCACTGTAGAAACTGGTTTTACTAAGTCTACAGAAATAAAGCTGTACCCTAACCCTGTGAAAGACATTCTTAGGTTATCCAATACAAATTCCGAGGATTACAAAATCTATGATATGTCAGGAAAACTGGTAATGTCAGGAAGCCTTCAGCAAGGAACAGCTGACGTAAGAATATTGGTAAAAGGAAATTATGTAATCCAGATTGGAAAATTCTCCAAGATATTCATCAAAGAATAAATCTATATTTACCATAAAAAAAGCTGCTCTTTAAAAGGGTAGCTTTTTTGATTTTAAATAAGTCGCATGATTTAAAATACAGCATATATGCTATTAAATATTTTAATACAAAACATTAATATTTATTCAATTAATTCTTAAATAATGTTTTATTATAAATAATTTCACTAGTTATTGACTTTTTAATTAAATTTACCATTCAATACATTACTTTTAGTTGTACCGTACTCTAATTTGTATTTAAGGGAATTTTACCTGTGCTTTTCAGGCAATATACAGGTTTATTTCGTTGACAGAAATTGATTGGTTATACTTTAAAAGTTATTCTAAGTTACAAAGTGCAATTTTAGCCCTCTTTATATTTAAATCATTTTTACAAAGCCATAACGGTAAAAGACACCTGCCATTCCCTGATAATACTTAATTAATTTTTTACATAATTTAAAATTTATTATATGAAACATTTATTTAAGTACTTTTTTATTTTAACGATTGCCTCTTTTTCAATTGCCTGTAGCTCAGACAGAGATGAAGAAGTTGACAACAATCCTGTAAAAATTGTATTCTACAAAAACGCAGATGAACTTGCTGCCACCTATGATACAGCCGGAACCGTAAGTGCCACCATCAGAAATCAGGCATACGATTTATACAAACAGGGAAAATGGAGCGAACTTGAAGCTCTTTTCAAAGCAAATAACCTGAACGGAGGCTGGCCACCGGCAAACGGAGGTTATAATATTGTAGATGATGTACCTTTTGTAGCGGGACAAAAATTCGACAGATACAGCGGGGCTATCGGAAGCTATGACGGAACGGGTGTTCCTACATTGGGAGGAAGCTTTACAAGTCCTATCATTAACGGATATGTATATACCTTTACTCAAAGAGCATTAAATCAGCCGGAAAACAAATATGATTTCTATTACGAGATTGATGTGGTAAATAATGCACTCCCTTTCAAATCACAAACTGCGGATATTATCCCTTGGTTTAATATGGAAGGTAAAGGCAAACAAACTATGTGGAAAATTCCGATTGATATTGCAACAGGATATCAAAAAACATGGAATAAATTAGCCGAAGAAGGTTATGTAAAAATCACCATCAAAAAAAGTCCAAGCGGCAAATACCCTAATAGTGTAGGAACCGTTATTCAGTAAAAATAAATTCAGATGTATTCAATATCAAAAAAAATAAGCATTGGTAAAAAAGCAGCTCTAGCAAAAGACAGATTTGTCAATGATGAAGCAATTCCGGCTGCGATTACTCAATTTACATGCTGTAACTGTAATCATGAAAATACCATTAAAATATTTCCTTATCAATCAGGGTTTCCAATCATTCAGGTTTATCATGAAGATAAAGTTTTACCTAAATCCGAATTATTAAAAAACGGAATGGTTGCAGAAACTTCACAAAGGATGATCCATTTGGGAGAGCTGACAGTAAATGATTTACCAACTCTATATTTCGGAACAGATTGCCCATCATGCCAGTCAAAATATATTTGCGTATTCAGTTACGGGGAAAGACAACCGGGATTAGAAATCTTACAAATCTCAGGAATCTGGGAGTATCAGGAACTGGAACAACTGAAATTGAACACATTACAAAACAAAGCTACAACTTTAGAGTTGTAGCTTTTTTATAGTTTTAGTTTAAAGCTTATAACTTGTATTTTTAATCAAAGATTAGTACAAATAAATACATATAAATAATCAAGCTTATTTACCTCGGACATTTCACCATTAACGAATCGTTTTCTATCTTTGTCATAAATAAAAAAATTCATGGATAAAATTGATAGTTTGAACCAAGTAGCAGAATTCCATACTACTTTCAAAGCCCCTATTCTAGACACCCCACAAATTCCTTCTCCTGAAAGATGCAACCTGAGAGTTGAACTTTTACAGGAAGAATTAAACGAACTTAAGCAGGCAATTGCAGATAACAATATCGTAGAAATTGCTGATGCTCTTTGTGATTTACAATATGTTTTGAGTGGTGCCGTTCTGGAATTCGGTCTTGGCAATAAATTTGTAGAACTATTCAACGAAGTTCAGCGTTCTAATATGTCTAAAGCATGTGACAATGAAGAGCAGGCTAATGAAACCGTTGAATTCTATAAAGAAAAGGAAGTAGAATCTTTTTATGAAAAGTCTGGTGAAAAGTTCAACGTTTACAGAAAAGCAGACCATAAAGTATTAAAAAACAAATACTACTCTCCTGCTGATCTAAAGTCAATTATTGAGAAATAAAATATGAAAAAATTTATTACAAACCTTGTTGCCGTTTCAGGTCTATTTTTAGCGACCCAGCAGCTTAGCGCTCAAAAAGTAGTGGTAAACCGCGAAGTAAATACAGAAAAAGACGGCAAAATGCTTTTGGGACATCAGCTGAAAGAGCAGTTCTTAAAGGCTCCCTATGCAGATTGGTATGTAAAAGAACACGATGAATATGCTTTGGATCAAAAAGCAATCAGTGAACTGAAAAAAGAAAGACTTGGATCTTATGATATCATTGTTTTCATGGGAACCTGGTGTGAAGACAGCCACAGAGATATTCCAAGATTAATGAAAATATTGGAAGAAGTAGGTTTTCCGGAAAGTAAGCTCACCATTATTGCGGTAAACCGTAAAAAAGAATCTCCAACAGGAGATGAATCTCTATATAATGTACAGAAAGTACCTACCATTATCCTGAAAAGATATGGCAAAGAAGCCGGAAGAATTATAGAAATGCCTACTACCGGTTATATTGAAAGAGATATGGTTGAAATCCTGAAAAAGAATGATTCGTCTGTAATTAAAGATATTTTTAAATAGATTTTGAGAAATTATAAAACAATTTTATCATTTGCAGCCGGTGCCGGAGTGATGGTACTGCTCTTTTTTGGTCTTAAATCCTGTCTTAACCTTGGAAAGAAAACGGAGAAATCAGATTATTATATTCTGACCAACCAGATCTCCAAGATGAATAAGATGGTAGTGATAGAACAGAACAGTTCTACCATGCAGAAAACCAAAATGGGTTATGAATTTCTTGGAAAAGAAGTTTCAAGTAACAGTATCATTACCTATACCAAAACCAATGCTCAGGTTTCTTATGATCTTAATAAGATGAAGCTTGAAGTGGATTCCATCAATAAAAAGCTGATCATTGCAGAACTTCCTGATGCAGATATAAGAATTACACCCAGTGTGGAAATTCAATCGCTGGATGATTCATTTTTTAATAGAATTTCTGAAAAAGACATTAAAAATGTAACTACAAAAGCGAAGGAAACTGCGGTTAAATCGATTGATCAGAATCAATTAAGAAGTGAAGGACGCAAACAATTAATGGAAAATCTTGATAATATTTTCGTTTTGGCAAAAGCTTTGAATTATACTATAGAAGATAAGACCGGAAAGATCGGTGTTCTTGGACTCTAAATAATTCAGGCAATGGACTCAAAAGGAAACAGCAAAAAGAAAGAATCTGCCAATACAGCAGAGACTAAAAAGCAGAATCAGGATTTCCAGAATATTCCTGCTTCATCGAAAAAGGTTAATCCCCCTGACATTGACAAAGAAGACATTCAAAAATCTTCTAAAAACAAATCAGGAAAAACGGATAATACAAAGGAATAAGATAAACCAATGAAGGTTGATTTTAATTTCAGTTTTAGAATAAAAAACAAAAGGTTCTGTCTCTATATGAGGCGGAACCTTTTTAATTCTATTTATTTAAAATTATTGTAAAGAAATATTACCGTTTAAAAAGTCGAAAGGCTCTGTATCATATGAAACAGAACCTTTCTTCTAACTATCTATCTAAGTGAACTTTTTTATTTATACAATGGTAGATTTACCGATTTTTACATTTTCAAAATTATAATATGATTTTTCAGAATATTTAATGTGATCCGCAATGAAGCTTCCCACTTCGCTTGTAGAATAATATTGTTTGCTGTTAAGATCTATGGTAACATACTTATTTTCAATAGCATGCTCTACAGATTGTCTCAGTTTATTAGCGGCAGCATGAAGATTAAGATGATCCAGCATCATTGCTACACTTAAAATGGAAGCTATCGGATTAGCAATGCCTTTTCCTTTCGCCTGTGGATAAGAACCGTGGATAGGCTCAAATAAAGCATTACTCTCTCCTACTGATGCAGACGGAAGCAAACCGATGGATCCACCAATTACACTTGCTTCATCAGAAATAATATCACCAAACATATTCTCTGTTAAAATAACATCAAACTGTTTCGGATTGATAATCAGCTGCATCGCTGCATTATCTACAAACATATAATCCAATTGTACATCAGGATATTCAGAAGCAATTTCCTGACAGATTTTTCTCCATAGCCTTGAAGTATCCAGCACATTCGCTTTATCAATTAATGTCAGCTTTTTATTTCTTTTCTGCGCTTCCTGGAATGCCATATGAGCAATCGGAAGAATATCTTCTCTGCTGTATTTACAGATATCATAAGCGTAAGCCCCCTCAGGATCAGTAAATTTTTCACCGAAATAAATACCGCTTACCAATTCTCTGAAGATCTGAATGTCTGCTCCTTCAACAATTTCTCTTTTCAATGGGCTTTTTTCAATCAGAGAGGCATATGTCTTTAACGGACGGATATTCGCAAATAATCCTAACTCTTTACGAAGTTTCAATAATCCCTGTTCAGGGCGTACTTTTGCTTCCGGATTATTATCAAATGCAGGATCACCAATCGCTCCAAAAAGCACGGCATCAGATTCTTTACAAATTTTTAAAGTTTCATCTGGCAAAGGATTTCCTGTTTTAAAAATAGCTTCAGCACCGATCAATCCATAATCAAACTGAAATTTATACTGGAATGCTTCCGCAATTACATCTAATATTTTGATGCTTTCACTGATGATTTCGGGACCTATTCCATCTCCGGGAAGTACTGCGATTTTAAAATAATTGTTGCTCATTTGTTTTTTGTGTTTTTAGTTCAAAATTTGTGATCGCCTGTTTTTTGCTGATTAAAAAATCAATATCGTCATAGCCGTTTAATAGGCATATTTTTTTATATGAATCAAGTTCGAAAGTTTCTGTAGTATCTTTAAAACTGATAGACTGCAATTCTACATCAATGGCAATTTCATTATCCGGATTTTCATTAATTCCTTCCAAAATCTCCTTTAAAAATTCTTCAGAGACTTTTACTGGAAGAAGTCCGTTATTGAGAGCATTTCCTTTAAAAATATCTGCGAAATAACTGGATATAATCACCTTAAAACCATAATCTGTCAGCGCCCATGCCGCATGTTCACGGCTACTTCCACATCCGAAATTATTCCCTGCCACCAGAATTTCACCACTGAATTTTGAATTGTTTAAGACAAAATCAGGATTGGGTTCATTGGTATGAATATTAAACCTCCAGTCTCTGAACAGATTTTCTCCAAAACCTTTCCTGTCTATACTTTTCAGGAATCTTGCCGGAATAATCTGGTCTGTATCTATATTTTCTGCAGGCAGAGGAACTGCACTGGATTTTATTATAACTAATTTTTGCATGAATTCTTTTTAATTTAAACTTTCAAAAGCAGAAATTCTACCTTCTATTGCGGCTTTTGCTGCTGTAAGCGGACTTGCCAGGATTGTTCTCGCTCCCTGCCCCTGTCTTCCTTCAAAGTTTCTGTTGGAAGTAGAAACACAATATTCTCCTTCAGGAATTTTATCATCATTCATCGCCAGACAAGCTGAACATCCGGGCTGGCGGATCTGAAACCCCGCATCATTGAATATTTTATCCAAACCTTCTTCATAGATCTGCTTTACCACCTGCTGAGATCCGGGAACAATCAACGCTTTTACAGCTTCTGATTTACTTTTTCCTTTGATATACTGAGCCGCAGAGCGGAAATCTTCAATTCTTGCATTGGTACAGCTTCCTATAAACACGTAGTTTACCTTAATGCTGGATGGCGCTTGTCCCGCTTCCAATCCCATATACTTTAATGCCTTTGCTTCCGATTCATTTTGTGGCGCAGGAATCGTTTCATGAATTGATATCCCCATACCAGGATTAGTTCCGTAAGTAATCATTGGATAGATTTCTGAAGCATCAAAGCTTAATTCTTTATCAAAAACAGCACCTTCATCAGTTTTCAAGGTGTTCCAGTAAGCAACTTTTTCATCCCATTCTTCACCTTTTGGAGCAAACTTTCTACCCTGAACATATTCAAAAGTAACTTCATCAGGAGCAATCATTCCTCCTCTTGCTCCCATTTCGATGCTCATATTACAAACGGTCATTCTTCCTTCCATCGACATTTCTTCGAAAACATTTCCGGCATATTCACAGAAATATCCTGTTCCGCCATCTGTTCCGATCTTTGAAATGATATACAGAATCACATCTTTAGGCTGAACATTTTCATTAAGCTTACCATTCACGGTAATTCTCATAGACTTTGGTTTGTTAAGCAACAAACACTGGCTGGCAAATACCTGAGCTACCTGACTGGTTCCAATTCCAAAAGCGATGGCTCCAAAAGCGCCATGCGTTGAAGTATGGCTATCACCACAAACAATACTCATTCCCGGCTGGGTAATCCCCAATTCCGGAGCAATAATGTGAACGATTCCCTGGTACTGATGTCCCAATCCGAATAATTCTATATTATTTTTCTGACAATTTTCCGTTAATTGCTGAACCTGATTTCTTGATAATTCATCACGGATAGGTTGTTCCTGATGAAGTGTGGGTACATTGTGATCAGCTGTTGCTACAATCTGCTCAGGTCTGAATATTTCAAGGTTTCTGGACTCAAGCTCTGCAAAAGCCTGTGGACTGGTAACTTCGTGAATCAGGTGTTTATCAATATATACGATTTGTGGTCCGTCCGGAACCGTGTCTACAACATGAGCGTCCCAAACTTTATCAAAAAGTGTTTTTTTATCGTTGTTCATTTTTACTTTTACTTGAATTATATCAAACTCTATCCTATTTTTCGGCTACAAACTTCCATGATCAGAGCCAAATCATCGTTTCCTACTTCTTTCTTCAGGTCTGCTATTTTTAGAAACTCCTGATACAAATAATCCAGTTCATTCTTCGTAACATCAAAACCGATATGTTTAAATCTATAGGCAAGTGCAGAACGTCCGCTTCTTGCCGTAAGAATAATAGATGATTCATTCACTCCTACCTCAGACGGATCAATGATCTCATAAGTTTCCCTGTTTTTGATCACGCCATCCTGATGAATTCCTGAGCTGTGGGCAAATGCATTAGCTCCTACAATAGCTTTATTCGGCTGTACAGACATTCCCATCAGATCAGAAACCATTGCACTCATTTCATTTAGCATTCTTGAGTTTACGTCGGTATACAGATTTAAATCTTTATGTTGTTTTAAGATCATTACAAATTCTTCTAACGCTGTATTTCCGGCTCTTTCACCTAAACCGTTGATTGTACATTCAATCTGGCGTGCCCCGTTGATGGCTCCGGAAATTGAATTCGCAGTTGCTAACCCCAAATCGTTGTGGCAATGACATGATAAAACAGCTTTTTCAATACCTTTTACATTCTCTCTCAGATATTTTATCTTCTGTCCGTATTCTTCCGGAAGGCAATATCCTGTAGTATCCGGAATATTTAAAACGGTCGCTCCGGCTTTGATGACTGCTTCACAAACCCTTGCCAGATACTCATTATCTGTTCTTCCCGCATCTTCCGCATAGAATTCAACGTCTTCTACATAGCTCTTTGCATATCTTACAGCTTCTGCTGCGCGTTCAATGATATTTTCCCTTGTTGAGTTGAATTTATATTTAATATGAGAATCAGACGTTCCGATTCCGGTATGTATCCTTGGTCTTTTTGCATATCTTAAAGCTTCAGCTGCGGCATCAATATCTTTTTTATTGGCTCTTGTGAGTCCGCAGACCTTTGCATTTCTTACGAGTTTTGAAATTTCAGAAACAGATTCAAAATCTCCAGGGCTGGAAATCGGAAAACCTGCTTCAATGATATCAACTCCCAATTCATCAAGCTTTTCAGCTATAATAAGTTTTTGTTCCGTGTTTAGTTTACACCCAGGAACCTGTTCTCCATCTCGCAGCGTGGTATCAAAAATTTCAATTTTTTCGGAATTCATAAATGAAGTTTTTTACTTAATTTTGATCCAAAACTACAGCTTGCAATATTTTTTGATTTTTATTTTTCCTGAAAATTACAATATTCAATAGCTAAAGAATTCATTTTATCACACTGATATTTAATTATTTAAACCTTATAAATTTACAATGGCAGAATTGCAGAAAGATTTTTTGTTTGTATTGGTAAAGTCATTGACCACCTCTGAAAAAAGACAGTTTAAGTTGTATGTAAACCGTCTCGGAATTAATGTAGATGCAAAATTTTTACTTCTCTTTTCCGAAATGGATAAGATGAAGGAATATGATGAAACCGTCATTATTGAAAAGAAAATCTCTACGAAACAGCAACTTTCTAACCTAAAAGCACATCTTTACAAGCAAATTCTTGTAAGTCTCCGCATGAACCCAAGTCATCAGAACTATCGTATACAGCTTAGGGAACAGTTGGATTTTGCCAATATTTTATATCAGAAAGGGCTTTATAAACAGGCATTAAAAATCTTAGATAAAACCAAACAAACCGCTTTGGAACTGGATGAAAAAAGCATTGCTTCTGAGGTTATAGATCTTGAAAAGGTTATTGAATCACAGTTCATTACCCGAAGTATTGAAGGACGTGCTGAAGAACTAATCAGACAATCTCAAGAGTTAAGTAAACAGAACCGATACACTACCAAACTTTCCAACCTTTCATTGAAATTATACAGTGAAATGCTGACACATGGCTATGTGAAAAATAATACCGACCGTGAGGAAGTTATGGAGTTTTTTAATGCACAGATTAAAAATATCAGTTTTGACAAATTGAATTTCACGGAGAAACTTTGGTATTTCAAAGCACATGTCTGGAAAAATCAGTTGTTACAGGATTATAAATATACTTTAAAATACGCCTATCAATGGGTTGATCTCTTTCATAAAAGCCCGGAGATGATTTACAGCCATCCGGTTTGGTATATTAAAGGAAACACTTATTTACTGAAAATTCTTTTCCTGTATGGAAATATTGATATTCTGGAAGAACATTTTGCAGATTTCAATAAGATGGTAAATGCTGAAAACTTCGCTCAGAATGAAAATTTACAGTCACTTATCTTCCTTACCCATTACAATACACTGATGAATATTCACTTTGTGAAGGGTGAGTTTTTTACCGGAACAAAGCTTATTCCTGAGATTGAATTAAAAATGGAAAAACTCAGAGAAAGAATTGACGAACACCACTTTATGATCCTTTATCTTAAAATGGCAGCCATGTTCTTTGGAAGTAAAATGTACAAAAAAGCCATTGAATACTCTATGAGAGTGATTGAATCTAAAGGAAATGTACAGGAAGATCTTTTATTCCATACCCGAATTCTTATTTTGATGTCAAAATATGAGTCAGGAAATGATGAGGATTATGATGAATTCATTGCTTCTACGCTGAAATTTGCCAAAAAGATGAAAAAACCGGAAGATTTTCACTTTGAAAGTATTCAATTTTTTAAGAACCTGAATAATCAAGTTTTGTATCAAAGACAGAAAGCTTTTGAAGCATTTGATAAAAAGTTAGAAGAATTTTCTCACAACGAATATTACAGACGGTCTTTATTTTATATAGATATTCATGGTTGGATTCAGTCTAAAGTGAGGAATGTGGATGTGATTGAAATTATCAAAAAGAAGGTAAAGTATAAAAGGAAAGGTTGATTAGAATTCCTGTAATATTTTGGATATAAAAAAAACTTCAATAAAAGCCTTCCAACAATATAAAAAACAGAAATTTACATAAAGTTATTTAACGCAAAGATTCATAATAAAAATTTGCGTTAAATAATAAATTAAATAAGTTATTTATAAATACTTTCAATAAATCTTAAAGCATTTTCATGGCTGATCTTTTCCATCAATTCAGAAGAGAATCTTGTTTCAATTTCCTGATTAATGGCAGGGTAAACTGATGCGTTCGAATGCTCTTCAAAGAAGAAAGGGTGACGAGAAATGTCCGGATGATCTTTCCAGTAGAAATAATCTGCACCGTAAGCAAGGCTGTCTTCACCTCCAAGATCCAAGCCATATTGAATATGTTCATACAATCTTTTAGGATCTTCAAGATCAACATAGTCTTTGATGAAATTTAGTCCGATTAAGCCTTTTCTGCTGATAACTTCTTTTGCCAGCTCATCAGGAAGATTTCTATTGTTTTTATAGACAGACCTGAAGTTGGAATGACTTGCCAAAATAGGAATAGAATAGTTTCTCTGATCCACATAATTGAAAATATCATGCGCCAATTGATCACTTGTATGCGCCAGGTCGATTGCTATTTTTTTATCCGAGATATAATCAATCAGCACTTTTCCATCATCCTTTAGTCCTGTTGTAGCATTATTCCCGCCTCCGAAACGGTTTTCCAAATGATGGGTAATTCCAATATAAAAAACTTTGTGGGTGTTTTCTATAATGGTTTCCAGCTTTTTAAATCCAGAATCCAGACTTTCATTTTCATCACAGAAAGAAGAAGCATTTTCTATGGAAGCAATGACTCCAACCCGGTTTTTATTCTCAGAAGATTTATAATTTTCAGGATTAAACAGGAAGAAATTTTCGTTTTTTATCAAATCTGAAAACAATTTACTCTGTTCCAAACCGTGAACAGTACTGTTTGCACCCGTTCCTGAGTAAATAGCCATTACCTGCAGCTTTACATTCCCTTCTTGTAAATAAGGTAAAGAGCTGCCTAATTCTTTATCATCAATAGTTGAGTTCGATCTTAATAAATAGTATAATAAATCGCAGTGTAAATCAATGTTTATTGTATTCATAGTGGATGACAATTTATAGCTTTTATTACTTGTTTTGTGCCAACATATTATTGATAGATTCAATATCTGTATTTTCAAAAACTTCTAACAATTGAGGTACAAAACCTCCGAAAGTTTTGTATTTTTTCCTGTTCGAATTATATTCTTTAATCTTTTCTTCCAGCTGCGGAAGGAAAATAAAGTTCTCCTTCAGGTGATAGGCTTCCAGTCTTTTTGCTCTTTCAAAATCTTTTTGAAGCCTTGCAGTCTGAATTTCGCCCAGCCTTACAAGATGTTCAGCCACACAGGTCTGGTAATCTCCATAACCTCCGGTTTTGATCATTGCTTCCTTTAATTCTGAGTTTTCAAACAGATCTTTAAACTTTTTAAGGTTATCTTTATACTTGTACACTTCTTTATTCACAAAGGAATGTCCAAACTCATGAACACTTAAAAATCTAGCCTGAAATTGATTATCATAACCAAACTGTCCTTGCTTCTCAACCTTTACAAAGGGGCTTGCAATCTCATAAATATTCTTTTTTCCTGTTTTTAAAAGAACATCGGCACCTATTCCCCTTCCTTCATTATTGTCAATAGGCCACATCATTATTGGAGAGATAAGAATGGTATATGTATTAAAACTTTCACCATAAAACTGCTCCATTGCGTTGGTAAAACCCGCCGGGATCTGTTTGCTGTATTCATTTATTCCACCAGCATAAAAGTCTTTGTTTTCCTTAAAAAACTGTTCAAGATTCTCCTGTTTGTAGAATTTTGAGAGTTCTGAAAGATAATTTCTAATTAAATCGGTGGCTTCTTTGTTCTGTCCTTTGGTTAAATTATTGTTGTCAAATTGATATTCGTTGATCCAGCCCGTTGCCGGAAATTCTTTATGATACATCAATGGTTTCATCAGAAAATCATTTCCTGAACCGAATTTTTCGATCAAAGCATCATTTAATTTTGCTGTTAAAATAGCAATATCAGAATTTTTCAAATGGTTGTATTTAGCCAAAGCATTTTTTACAATTGGCTGATATACTGAACATTCTTTTATTTTATAAAGTTCAAAGTCTTTATTTGTTTTTCGGTGTTCTGCTGAAAGAATTTCGGCAAGAAAATAGGTTTCTACATTTTTGTTGTAAGTAACGGAAAACTTAGAGGTATTTTTCTGTGAAAAGGCAAATGTAGAAGCCAGTGAAACAAAAACTACGAATATCTTTTTCATCTATAATATTAATTATCATTCTAAATATATGCTAATATAGTATTTTATCTAAAAAATGCGTATTTTTGCATCTTAAAATTTCTTAGTAAACAATGATAAAAATTACACTTCCAGACAATAGTGTCAAAGAATTCGAAGGAGCAGTGACTCCTCTAGATGTGGCAAAATCTATAAGCGAGGGATTGGCTAGAAATACCATTTCCGCAATTGTTAATGACAAACAAGTAGAAACGACCACACCTATAACCACGGATTCTACGGTACAGCTTTTGACCTGGAATGATGACATGGGTAAGAAAGCTTTCTGGCATTCTTCTGCTCACCTTTTGGCGCAGGCAATCCTTGAGTTTTATCCAAATGCTAAGTTGACCATTGGTCCGGCAATTGAAAGCGGATTCTACTATGATGTAGATTTCGGTGATGAAAGCTTATCTGAAAAGGATTTTGAGAAGATTGAGAAGAAAATTCTTGAGAACGCTAAAAAAGGTTCTACTTTCTCTTTATACCCGGTTTCTAAAGAAGATGCTTTAAAAACATATGCAGATAATCCTTACAAAGTAGAATTGATCTCTAATCTTAATGATGGAGAAATCACTTTTGTAACTCATGATAACTTCACAGATTTATGTCGTGGAGGACACATTCCTAACACGGGAATTGTAAAAGCGGTTAAGATTTTAAATGCAGCAGGAGCTTACTGGAGAGGAAACGAAAAAAATCCTCAGCTGACAAGAGTATATGGTATTTCTTTCCCTAAACAGAAAGAGCTTACTGAATACCTTGAAAGATTAGAAGAAGCTAAAAGAAGAGACCACAGAAAACTTGGTAAAGAGCTTGGAATTTTTGCATTCTCTGAAAAAGTAGGTGCAGGTTTACCTTTATGGTTACCAAAAGGAACTGCTTTAAGAAGAAAACTAGAAAATTTCCTTTCTGATGCTCAGAAAAAAGGAGGTTATGAATTTGTAATGTCTCCACACATCGGGGCAAAAGAATTGTATGTAACTTCAGGACACTGGGATAAATATGGGGAAGACAGCTTCCAGCCGATTAAAACTCCAAATGAAGGAGAAGAATTCTTATTGAAGCCAATGAACTGTCCGCACCACTGTGAGATCTACAAGACTTCACAATGGAGCTACAGAGACCTTCCAAAAAGATATGCTGAATTTGGTACGGTATACAGATATGAGCAAAGTGGAGAACTTCACGGATTAACAAGAGTTCGTGGGTTTACTCAGGATGATGCTCACCTTTTCTGTACTCCGGATCAGCTTTCAGAAGAATTCGAAAAAGTAATTGATCTTACGCTTTATGTATTCAAATCTTTAGGGTTTGAAGATTTTGTAACTCAGGTATCATTAAGAGACCCTGAAAATAAGCAGAAGTATATCGGTACTGACGAAAATTGGGAGAAAGCGGAAAGTGCTATCATCAATGCCGCTCAGAAGAAAGGCTTAAAAACAGTTGTAGAATATGGTGAAGCAGCATTCTATGGTCCTAAGCTTGACTTCATGGTGAAAGATGCTTTAGGAAGAAAATGGCAGCTTGGAACTATCCAGGTGGATTACAACTTACCGGAAAGATTTGATCTTCACTATATCGGAAGTGATAATGAGAAGCATAGACCGGTAATGATTCACAGAGCACCTTTCGGTTCTATGGAGCGTTTTATTGCTATTTTATTAGAGAATACGGCAGGTGATTTCCCATTATGGCTGAGTCCTGATCAGTTTATTATTCTACCGATCAGTGAAAAGTATGTAGATTATTCAAAAAAAGTTTCACAATTTTTAGAAAATCACGATATTAGCGGTCAGATTGATGACAGAAACGAGAAGACTGGTAAAAAGATCCGTGATGCTGAATTAAAGAAGATTCCTTTCATGCTTGTAGTAGGAGAAAACGAAGAGAAAGAAGGTACAATTTCTGTAAGAAGACGTGGTGAAGGAGATCTTGGAGTAATGAAAATGGAAGATTTTGTGACTTACTTCAAAAAGGAAGCAGCGATCTAATTAGAATAAGAAAATAAGGTATTGAGAGATTAATATGTCTAATGCTCTCAATCCTTTATATAAAAAATAAGTAGTTAACCAATAAAATTATAATACAATAGCACAAAGATTTAACAACAGGGGCCCACAAAGACGTCCGGTACAAGAGGACTTACACTTGATCAACGATAAAATTCGTGTGAGAGAGCTTCGTTTGGTGGGCGATAACGTAGAGCCAGGAATTTATCCAATTGACAAAGCAAGACAGATTGCTGCGGAACAAGAATTGGATCTAGTAGTAATTTCTGACAAGGCAGAACCTTTCATTGCAAGAATATTAGAATATAAGAAATTCTTATATGAGCAAAAGAAAAAACAAAAGGAACTTAAAGCTAAGCAAGTAAAAGTGGTTGTAAAAGAGATCCGTTTCGGACCTCAGACTGATGATCACGATTATGAATTCAAAAAGAAACATGCTGAGAAATTCCTTGAAGAAGGTTCTAAATTAAAAACCTACGTATTTTTTAAAGGACGTTCGATTATCTTTAAAGACCAGGGAGAAATTTTGCTTTTAAAACTTGCTCAGGAACTAGAGCACGTAGGAAAAGTAGACCAGCTTCCTAAGCTTGAAGGAAAGAGAATGATTATGATGATGAGTCCTAAAAAACCAGCAAAATAATTCAATTATTTAAATATAAAAACCTCAAAATATTTTGAGGTTTTTTTTTGTTTAAGTTTTCACGGAAAAAGTTAAAAGATAATTAAAGTTGATTTAGCATAAAAGTTGGGGAGATTGCAATATTGCAAATATTATTATGTCCTTAGCTTATTTACAGATAAAATGACTATATATTATTTTGTGTTTTTTATATAAGTCAATCATTTTAAATGTAGAAGATCCTCCCCTAACTTTTAAGACTACTCTGTTGTTTTAATTAGTTTTTCATGGTGTCTGCAATAGATTTATAGGACTATTCTACCCTTCAAAATCCCCGCAGTCGTGTTCTGTAAAAAGAGGTAAAGCTTTTTGAGTTGTAAAATACTTCGATACTCTTTTATTTTTTAATTCTAGTTTATTTCCTTCTATACTGAGTTCGTAAACAGGAGCTTTATCTATTTGTTTTAAAATATAAGTTCTTTCCGTAGTTTTTATAGTTGTCTGGCTACCTTCGTTAGTAAATGAAAAATCATTAATTTTAAAAGTATCTTTTTCATCACACACATTCGTCCATACCATGGTATTGTTTGTTATAGATATACTTGCCAAATCACATGAATAACAGTTTCCTGAGAATTCTATTCCATATTTTTCATGTACGTTTGTACTTTTGGGGTTCAATACATCAATAGGAACCAAGGCTAAAAAATCGCCTGGCATCTCGGGCTTGGTGATCTCATTTTTTGCAGAACTCTGTGTAGCCACAGTATCTGCTTTTTTTGCTTCTGTAGAATCTGCCGTATTCACTTTTTTGTCTGTAGCAGGCGAACAGGAAGCCAACATAGTTATTAAAAATGAGCAATTGATTATTATGTTTTTCATCTATATAAAACGGTTTACAATACCTTTAATTTAGCTTTTGTAAAATTCCCTAAAATAGATCATTTATTATATCCCTGTTTTCAGCCATTTTCTATGATTTTATTTGCTGCGTGCCCGATTACCGATACTTTTGCAGAAAAAAATGAAAATCTTATATCCCTTATTTATATCCTCAATGGTAACCATAACAGGATGTAATTCTAAAAATAATACTTCTGAAATAAACAAGTCTGAAACTGAAGTCACAAAAAAAATCATAACTTTTACCGATTTCAAAAAAGTAAAAGGTGTAGATAATGTGCTTAATGTACCTTTTGAATTATTTACCAAACTTGATTCTGTACAGTTCTTTGTATCTCCAAATAAAGATGCACCCCGTCTTAAAGTGGCTTACAATAAACTTGATAACTATTATGGCTTTGAAGAGTTTGATGACTTCTACTCTATTCATTACAGCATCAATAACAATATTTCCAATAGTATTGAGGCGTTTGTTCTAAAATCAGAATTCACTCCGGCATCTGAGCTTACACTGAAAGGAATAGATCTTTATGAGATCCGAAGCAGTAAACTGAAAGGGAATGTAGATTTAAAAAATAAATCATTCAATACATACGGAACAATAACCGAAGTTTCTGAACAGGAATTTAAAACAGCTTCAAAAAACAGAATTGATGAAGTTTTTGTTAAAAATCCTTCTGTAAAACTTAAAGATAATAACTGGATCTTTACTGGGAATGGTAAGGAAACTATCATTACTCAACATGAAAATGTATCTACTGAAGATGGTTTGTTATCAAATGAATATATAGGAAAGTCTCCATCCTTGAATTTGGAGATCTTCAAAGAAAACTCAGCAGAGGTTTTAGATACATATTATACTTTTTATAATGTAAAGTCAACGGCGGATTTTGCACTCTTTACAGGTGGATTTCCTCATATCCTGCCTGGTAAAAACTGGATTTCTTATATTGGTTCCAATGACGATGTAGGAAGTAATTTTGAGATCAGTAAATACCCGGGACAGGGCTCTGGTCAGGAAAGTCTTTTCTATGTAAACTTCACTACCTTCAAAATTGCAGAGGAAACAAAAGCTTTTTGGGCAGATCAGGAAACGTTCTATGCTGAAGTATATCCTGTAAATTCTGCGGCTTCAAAAGGTAAGAAACAAAAGACTGCTTTTATAAAGATTAAATTGAAACCTAATTTGTTTTAGGTAAAAGCCAGAATGATAAATTGTTAAAGGGTAAAAAAGGAGTTATTGTTACTAATCTAAGCTTGGAAAAATAAAAAACCCCTGAAATCAGCCAGTGTTTATGGGGATAAAGTCCAATATCTTTGCAGCAGTTATTTAAAGATCAACCATGAAAAAAATAAGTTTAACCCTTCTCTTTTCTTTACTTGGTATCGTCACTTTTGCACAGTCATTAAAAGTGGTAATCAAACAGGATGGAAAAATAATTGAGCCTGTAAATGATGTTTATGTATTGAAAAAAACACCATTCCAATTTGAATTTACTTCGAATAATCTGGAAGGTTTTTTAATCGGGGCAACGACGGATAAAGATATTTATGCAGCTGCTTTGGGAGTTTACAATGCTGAAGTTCCATGGTTTCAGAATACAGGAATGGCTGAGGAATTATACAACAAGGATAAAGAAATGTTTTTGATGGATCAGGCACCATCGTATTGGTATTATACGGATGCAAAAGATCACAGATTTGATAAAAATCCTAAAGGGAATTTAAAGCAATGGACAGCTACCCGTACTGTTACCCGATTTTATGATGTAATGATTGCACAGCCAATCAATTTAAAGGATTTTAACGGAAATGTTTTTGTTTTGATGTATGAGCCTGTATATAATGATGATTATGATTTAACAGGAAAAAAAGATCTGTTTAAGGCTGCGCTGAGATTCAGAGATTAAATAATTGAACACCTAATTTTAAATTATATAGAAAAGGTCTGCTTTTACGATGTAAGCAGACCTTTTTGCTGGTTATATAAAAATTTTATGGTTTAAATTTATAAATGCTAAGTTTTATTTTTATTGATGCTTTATTTTAGGTAGGCTAAGAATTGAATCGATTGGTATCGATTCTGATGAAGCTTAAATTACTCCCTGCTTCTTTATTTTTAACCACATAGGTTTATAGATTTTAATGCATCTATAAATAAAATTCACAATATCATCTGTGAAATTGGTGTAATGTTTTTACAATCAAATATTATTCGATAATCAAACCATATTCGATTGCCAGCTTAATTGCTGAACTAAGATTAGCGGTTTGAAATTTCTCAATAAGATTTTTTCTGTGACTTTCTACGGTATGAGGGCTGATAAAAAGTTTTTCCGCCATTTGGTTTGTCGTAAGACCTTTTGCGGCTTCTGCTAAAATCTCTTTTTCTCTTCTCGTCAGCTTCGGAACCTGATGTAATCCTTCCGGTGATTTTTTCTCTAAAACAGAAGTAGTTTGTGAACATAAAAACCGATTACCTGTATATACGGTATTAATTCCTTCCAAAATCTCAGAAACCGAAGCATTCTTCTGGATGTATCCCAACGCTCCTTCTGCAAGAGTACTATTGATCACAGGCAGTTCATTGTGAACGCTAAGCATAATAATCTGGAGATTTTCATACTTTTTCTTTAAAGGTTTTATGAGTTCAATACTGTTGATATCTGCCAGATTAATGTCCAGCAATAAAATATCGATACTGTGTTTTGCCAAGCCTTCATTCATTTCTGAAACGCTTTTGAAACAGTCTACCACATCAATGGTATCGCTGCTTCCTAAAATGTTTTTCAGCCCTTCCAGCAAAAGTGGATGGTCATCTGTTATGGCTACTTTTATCATGTTTAATTAATAGGGATTTGAAGTTCTATACTGGTACCAATATTCTGTTCGGATCTGATATTCATCGTTCCTTTTAAAAATTGGACTCTTGATTCTATATTATGAAAACCTGCTGTTTTGCGTTTGTCTAATTGTGTCGGATCAAAGCCTTTCCCGTTGTCTTCTACAGTAAGATTCAATACGTTTTCCTCTTCACTGATCTGAATAATGATTTCGGAAGTATCGGCATGTTTTATCGCGTTATTGACCAATTCCTGAATGATTCTATACATAATCAATTGCTTTTCTTCCGGCATAGAATTGCTGTAATTGATAAATTCAGTATGAATGTCTAATGCACTGCTTGACATACGGGATGCAAACTCCTGAATAGCTGCTTCCAAACCATATTTTATTAATAGATCCGGCATTAAATTATGCGCAACACGTCTAAGTTCTTCCACAGCACCATCAATCTGATTAATAGATTTTGAAATTCCGTCTTCTATATTTCCGTCTTGCTGAGGATTTAAAGAGGATAACTGAAGTTTCGTTCCTGAAAGTAAACCTCCCAATCCATCATGAAGATCACGTGCCAGACGACCACGCTCCTGCTCCTGTCCTTCAAGCAAAGCGGTAAGCGTGGATATCTTAGAGTTCTGCTTTTCTTTTTCTAATGCCAAAGCATGAAGCTCATCTCTTTGTTTCATTGATTTTACACGCTGTTTATAAGCATATAACAATAAGATAATCAAAACAATGAAAATGAAAATAAAAGTAATATAATAAGTATTGATCTTTTCCTTGAAGGTCAATAGCTTTTTATAGCTGTTAATATCATTATTTTTCTGTTGGGTTTCCAGTTTTGCCAAACGAAGCTGCTGTTCTTTTTTCTCTGATTCGAGTTCTGAAAACTTGAGTCTTTCCCGTTGATTTTCTTCAACAAGTTTTAAGTTATTATAAACCTGTTCACGTTGTGCCCTAAGGATATTGATCAGCTTAATCTGTTGTGCTTTTTTATCACTTTCAAGCTGTAGCTTTATGTACTTTTGTTCCTGTCTTTCTTTCTCAAACTGAGATTCCAGTCTTTTGGTTATATCCAGTTTTTCCTGATCATAAATGCTTTTGTATTTATCTACATAGCTTTTGTAATACGTGAGTGCTTCTTTATAATTACCTTGTTCTTCACTGATTTCGGATAGGGATTCAAGGATGGATAATTCAATATTATGATCTCTTACCGGACCTCTCCCGATTTCCATAGAGGCTTTTAAAAAGTAAGATTTTGCCAGTTCATAATTTTTATCCTGTGTTGCAAGTTCTGCAAGAATTCCAAAGGAGGAAGCAATATGAATAGGATCTCCTGTTTCCAGACTTACCTTGTTGGCTATCTGGGCATATTTCATCGCCTTTTCCCGATCAAAGCTAATGTATAAATTGGCAAGATTAATCGCAGCATAAGAAAGGTTACTCTTATTAAGCATCGCATCCTGACTTTTATTGAAAGTAGTGATCGCCAACACATAATATTGTTCTGCCTTATTTCTCCAGTTTATATCTGTGGGATTTTGAATGTATTTTTGTTCATACACATACCCCATTCGCATGTAGGCATCAAAGGTAAGGTTGGGATCATTCTGCTTGGAAGCCAATAGCATGAACTGTTTGCTATATTTTTCTTCTAGCTGATATTCATTCAGGTTGGAGTAAATGGTGGATAATTCTTTAGCTACGTTTCCAAATCTTCCGTACAGTGTAGAAGTTGTGGGTGAATTTTCATAATAATCAATCGCTTTAAGATAAGCTGCAACGGCATCTGTCGTTTTGTTATTTCTTACCAGAATCCATCCCTTTGCATATTCAAAATAGCCTTTAGCTTCATTACTGTTTGTTTTTAAGCTGTATATCTTTGCTTTTTCCAGACTTTTTGAAGATTCGGACTCTTTATTATCCAATCGATAATTCATTGCCTGAACAGCATACAAAATGGTAGCATATTTTCCGTCAGCCTGCTTTGTGGCAGTAGGAATATTGGCTTCCAAAACCTGATAAGATTTTGATTTTAAGTTTTGTAGGAATAATGCTTTCGCATATTTGGGAGCCAGATTTAGCTGCTCTATTGTTTTGTCTGAAGCATTGTTATATTCCTTTTCTAATCTGCTTAAAGCATCTTGTGCCTGAGCAAAAAACGGACAAACACATAAAATGAATATAAATAATAATCTGTATATCAAACCTTTATATCTATTGAATTTTATTACCTTAAAGAACGTAAATATAGGAAAAATACCTCTGATGCGTTGAAGCTGGAAACTGGAAGAAAGAGGCTGGAAGTTAATTTTAATGATCAATTATACGAGTAGTTCTATTCTTATATTTTCCTTCTTGTGTCTATTTATTTCTTACCAATATGAGTTGCTTTCCATCTTTTGCAATATTAAATGACATCTCTTTTACGGGTTTAAAAATTTGTTTAGGCTCATCACAAGTTCCCCAATGGGTAATGCTATCAACCTGCATATCTATCCTATTGCTTTCTGTAAAATAGTATTTTCCATGGACTTCTGTAAAGCAGTCATTTCCACATTCCCAGCTATCATAACTTTTAAATTTCTCAGCATCCAGAAAATCTATAGCATGAAAATTTAAAATAAATGCAGTATCTATCCTCTTAGAAAGGTAATAGTCTTTTTCTCCATCTGGCTTGATCAATCCGCCAGCCTCAATAATCCAATGGGTATTTTTCAGGGTATTCGGGAAATTTGTTTTTTTTCTTTCAGGATCTTTACAACTGAGAACCGTTACCAAAGCGGCACTTAAAAACGAGAAAGCAAACTTACTTTTCATAGTCTTATTTTATTAAAGATAGCTGTATTATTTAGACAGGTTTTCTGAATATTTCAGGTATTTCCCAAGCAATTTTTTTCTTTTTGTAATCTACTTTTTCATCAGACTGAGGGTTGTAGCTTAATATTTCAGGATACCTATTGTTTAGGATATTATTAATAATTTCTTTCAGCTTGTCGTTTGTATCTGTATATAGAGAACATTCGGTATACAATCGCCAGAATGTCAGCACTGCAATTCCTTTATCACATAGCGGATGCTGTAATATCAGATCTGCATGTTCAGGTTCATTTATAAAATAAGCTATATTGAATAACTCTATCGAGGTTTCAGCACGGTTGATATTCTTTTTCCAATCTTCTTCAAACCAATAGTCTATATCATCTTCTTCATAATAAACATAGCTTTCCTCCCCCTTTGTTTTCTGAAAAATCCAATCGGGAATTATTAATTGGCTTTCATACAATGGTTTGGGATCAAATACAATAGTTGTTTTTGGGTAAAAGCCTTTCGGATAATTGACAAGAAGTGTTTTTAAAAGAGTAAAAACCTCGTTTTGAAATGCATTTTTTAAGGTTGAATCTAATTTATACTCCTCAAAATCTTGTGGTTGAGCCAACCAAAATAATTCTAAAGCTGTCGCCTCACTGCAAACCGGACTTTCCGCAATCCATTGTAAAACTTTTACTCCATGATCCCAATTGTGCTGAGTAGCAAGATAATGTAATTCTTCGGAAGTCTTTAATTCTTTAAATTTTGACTCATTCAACTCTCTTTTCGGAATGTTTTCATGGAAATTAGTATTAATAAAATTTTGTTGTTCTGAAGTAAGACTCATATTTGATAAATAGGATTTTTATATTCTGAAATCAGACATGTTTATTTAATGATTTACAATTTCATCATTCCCAAAATCGTTTTCCATCCATCCATGGAATCCCATGCACATTCCATCGCCATCAAGAGTATTGAGTTCTTCAATCACTTCTCCATCTTCATATAAAACAATAGTGGTTTGTAATGCTAAGTGATAGTTTTCATTTTCCAGAGGATCAAAAATTCCGTCCATTTGCATCATCATTCCGTAAATAGTATTGTCAATAGTTTTTAAATGAGCTTCACGGAGGTTTTCGTCAATCTCTGCTGGCAGTCTATCAATGGCATACTTCCTAATGTTTTCGAAAATAATATACCCTGCCCCATGCTGCATCCACAATTCGCGGTCACGTTCATTTGAAGGCGGGTTTGCTAATTCTTTCTTCATATATTCTAATTTAACTGAGCATCATTTTCCGCAGTGTATATATCAAAAGCCAAGGCAGCATCGCCAATCTCAACCACTCGATCTTTATGGATCATAAAACCCAGATCATGTTCATTATCCCATGAACAATTAAAGCTAAAACCGATGTATGGATAATCATCTTTCACCACTGATGTTACATAGAATACCGTTGGTGATAATAAACCGGAAAAACCTTTAATCGTTTTTAGATCAGGCATGAAATCTTTTTTGTAATCTTCCGAATAATCATAAGCCTTCTGTAATTCAGGATAAATCTTTAAAAGTTCTCCCAGCATATTTTGCAATATCCGCTCCTGATTCTCTTGCAGGTATTCAATGCCGTTTTCCTGTAAAGAGGTTGCTTTTTCCGTGATTTCACTATCATCATCTAAAAAACTATAGCAAAGTTCTCCCTCTTCTTCAAAGAATTTTTCCCAGTACTCTAATTGAATATAGAAATCTATTTCAGGTTCGTAATCTTCTGTTTTGGAGTTTAGATCTCTTGGATTTTCAAGATGCTTATTAAAAAACTCATAGCAAAAAGGAGCTCTTTCAAAAATATAGTCAGGATTTTCGGCATACGAAAGATTGAAAAACTCTAAAGCTTTTTCTTCATTTCCACACTCTAAACAACATTGTCCTTTATAATAATTAATGATATAAGGCTCATGTTTTTGAGAAGAGGTATGTTTTTCGTCTTCTGCCAGCCAGCGCATCATATTATCAAAATCTTTTGCCCAAATGTATTCGTTGGTCATCCTTCCAATATAAATATTTGCCTGATGAATATTGTATTTTTCATCATCTGCTTCCGCCCATTTTTCTTCAATTCTTCTTTGGTAATTTTTGATTTTTTGAAACTTGATTTTTCTAAATACAACCCAATTTCTTCTATTACTTTATCAGCATTTGACATTGATTACTAATTTAATTTTTTAGATGGCTCTACTTTAAACACTAAGATGGGGTTCAAAACAGTTAGATTTTCGCAAAGAAATTAAAGGTTTGCTTAGCAATAAGCTTAGGAGTCATATCAGATGTATTAATTTGGTTTTCATACAGTTCAATATTTATGATCTTAACATCTTTCGGTATTTTGTAATTTTCATCTTTTACATAATTATACCCCGTTACATTTGCATTTTCTTTGCCAGGCTTTCTCTTTATTTCAACATAATATCTTAATGTTATACTATTCCCAACTTGTGCTCCTTTTTCAAAACGAATTTTTTTAATTTGATGAATAGTATGCCCACCAGAGCTGATATTTCCTTGGATTCTAAATTTTAAGTTGTCCGCATTTTTAGACCGCATAAAAATTCTGGGATCAAGACGTTCCGTAATTTCCGTTGTCGTTGTGAGAGTATGGGTGGAATCTGTTCCCGGAACTTCTCTTGTAACCTTAGTCGGTTCCGTATAAATAGTAGATACCTCTAATTTCTGAGCATCAGTTTTACAACCAAAAAGAGTTAAGAATGAAGTTAAAATTATGAAGTCTTTCACTACCTTATTTTTAAATTAAAGATAATGAAAGGTTCCTGATGAAAATATCCCTGATAATAGTGGTTTTTTATGCTTTTTGATAAAACGTTGTCAATGATAAAAACATTTTAGTTTAGTCCTTTTTTAGCAGCCTTT
Source organism: Chryseobacterium artocarpi (assembly GCF_001684975.1). Taxonomy (GTDB): domain Bacteria; phylum Bacteroidota; class Bacteroidia; order Flavobacteriales; family Weeksellaceae; genus Chryseobacterium; species Chryseobacterium artocarpi. Next base: position 422,040 of record NZ_MAYH01000023.1, read on the forward strand.
AAGATCTTTTCCGCTTTCATTTTTATTGCATTGGGCAACAATTTGAAATTTTCATCTTTTTCTTCTCGATATTGATCTTCTTCCTGAAAAGGGATCCAGCCTGTAATTTTAGATTTCGAGAATTCTTTTTTACTCATACTTGTATATACGATCACCTTTAAAGGTTTAGCATCTAACCCGTCTGATTCTTCAAAATAAGTAAGATAAAACTCAGGAAAACCATCGTTATTGGCATCTCCAATCTCACAAAAATTAATGAGGTATCTGGGCTGTGACAACCCTTTTGCAAAGTCTTTAAAAGTAATTTGCTGAATTAATCCACCATGATCTTCCAGAAAAATACCTGAATGCAAATCTTTTGGTTTATTGTCTAAATAACCTTCATTTTTAGCTTTGCTTTCGTTCAGATACCAGACATAGCTTCCATGATTAGGAACAAATGTCTGTACAATCATCACAGCCTTTCCCGGTAATGGATTTCCTATGTCTTCAATAATTTCGCTGTATTTTTTATCTGAAGAAAAATATACTCCCGTTCTCATTTGTGCAAAAGATGAAAGACTTACGGCACAGGCAAGAACAGGTAATAACTTTCTGAAAGTCATAATTTATAGTATTTTGAAGTTGTTTTTAATTCTCTTTATATTCTTTTCCGGAGTAAATATCGATATAATAGTACATATTTTCACCAGAATTTTGCTTAACATTGACCAAACCATCAGAATTGACAGAAATATAAGCTTTGGAACCAATACTCTTTTTATTCTTATTGTCATACAATATGTACAAGCCGTCTTTCTCTTTTTGAAGTGCATAAATCTGCTTTTCTGTATCCAGTACTGAAATAGCATAATATTCAGGTTTGATTTCCCACACATTCTTATCACTATCCCACAATCCCATCGTTCTCAGTTGGTTTTTATCTTCAATAGGAATAATATACAGATCATTCATCCCACTATAAGAAGTAATCTTTCCGAACTTCCAGCTTTTATCTACAAATTGAGTAGGTATAATCATTTTTCGATCAGGCCAGACTATATTTCCAATCTGATCCAAAACCTTAAAATTATACTTATCAATAGAATCTGTAACGTTTCCTTTTGTATCAATATAAAGCCAATCGAATGCCCATACGTCATGATCATAATTAAAAACGCCAAGTAAAAAGTAAGGTGAATTGGTTATAGAATATACAAGTGATGTCTTTTTAATGAAATCAATCTGAGCAGCAGTTGCCTTTGTTATCTCTTTGGGAAATACCTTTTCATATTGTGGAAAAGGGTAAATATCATTGGTATTGTTATCTGTTAAAAGCTTAGGAACTTCCGGCTCATAACGTTCTTTATTAATTTCTTTCAAAATAATATCTTCCTTCCCAAACTTGATTGAAAGTGTTTCTGTACCTTTTAATCCGTTGTGAAGAGTTTTTTTTTGATCCAAACCATAGATTGAAAAAGAGTTCCCTGAAGTTTTGATATAACGTTTGTTTTCCAATAATTCAGCAATGTTATTTTCTGCTTTGCTTAAATGTCCTTTTTTGATTTGATAAAGAGTTCCGTTCCAAAAAACATGATTTTCATCTACGGAAACAAAATTCAGAGAATAATTGTCCTCCAGATAAGGAACATCCTTTTGAAGTAAAACCTGTTTGGTTTCTAAAACGCCAATCTCAAATTTATGATAGGTTTGCTCTTTTTTAATATCGCCTCCTAAAATATTCCAATCCCACTTCCATACAGGCATTTTCTTTTCATGTTCAATATCCTTTTTATAGAATGTAAGTCCATTGATTACATCCAAGCTGATTGGGCTTGCAGAAAAATCTAATACTACTTTTCCTGTTTCATCTATAACGGCATATTCATTTTTATCATTTTCAACTACTGCAAAACCTGTCGGAGTCAATACGGAAGCATTTCGGAATTTTTGATTATTAACAGGTTTCAAGCTGATTTTATCTACATATATAAAATCATTTTGCTTCGTTAAAAACGGAACTGTATAGATTGTCTTTGCTTTTGAAGGAATCCATGGAGAATTATCTTTTTTTTCTTGTGTACAAGCTGTAACGGAAGTCAACACACATAAGATACTGAATGCTATTATTTTCATACTTCAAAAATTCTATTCGTCTTATTAAGCAATATTAAAAAGATACATTACTTGAAACAATCCCCGCTATCAGCCATATTTTATCTGGCAAACAGCTTTTACGACTTCTAAATACTTTCACAAAAGACTGTATTATAAATTGTTATATTTTAAACTCTGCTGTTAAATTATCGTTAATGTATCTCTCGTTTCTTTTACAACTTAATCAATTATATTATCTTAGATCAACGGATAGGGAAGATTTTCCATCTACATTTGTGAATATAAAAAGAACAAACAAACTATTTTATTAATCGTAAAAAAAGAACCTATGAGCAAACTTACATTAAAAGACGGCACAGAAATTTATTATAAAGACTGGGGAAAAGGTCAAACTATATTTTTCCATCATGGATGGCCATTATCAAGCGATGATTGGGATGCTCAGATGTTTTTCTTTCTGGAAAAAGGATATAGAGTGATTGCCCATGACAGAAGAGGTCACGGAAGATCTGAACAGACCCCTTACGGGCATGATATGGATACTTATGCTTCCGATGTTGCTGAGATTGTAGCCGCTTTGGATTTAAAAGATGTTATCCACGTCGGACATTCCACTGGTGGTGGTGAAGTGATAAGATATGTTGCAAAACATGGTAAAGGAAGAGTTGCCAAAGCTGTATTGGTAAGCGCGGTAACTCCCATCATGGTTCAGAATGAAAATAATCCAAATGGAGTTCCTATTTCTGTTTTCGATGATATCCGAAATAATACAGCTAACAACAGACAGCAGTTTTTTATTGATATCACTTTCCCTTTTTACGGATATAACAGAGAAGGGGCAAAAGTGTCTGAAGGAATTCAGAGAAATTGGTGGCGTCAGGGAATGAACGGCTCCATCAAAGCCCATTATGATTGTGTGAAAGCCTTCTCTGAAACCGATTTTACTGAAGATCTTAAGAGTGTAGATGTTCCGGTATTGGTAATGCATGGCGAAGATGATCAGATTGTACCTTTTGAAACGACAGGTAAAATAGCTGCTACTCTACTTAAAAACGGAAAATTAATTTCTTACCCGGGCTTTCCACACGGGATGCCAACTACAGAAGCAGAAACGATAAACAGAGATCTTTTAGAGTTTATTAAGTCATAGATTCTTTACAGATATAAAGAAAAGCTACAGATAAAATGGTCTGTAGCTTTTTTTATTTTCGTTATTTTGCATCTGCTATTCCTAAAAAGCTTAGGAAGCCTCAGTATAAATATATATTAACCATGAGATTAGGATATTTATCCTTTTTTTTACTTGCAGCCATCATTTTTTGTCTTGGATGTTATTATTACTTTCCTTTTTTTTCCGATGACAGCTTAATATCACTTCGTTACGCGCAACGTTTCATAGAAGGAAAAGGTCTTACCTGGAACGAAGGTCATCCCGTGGAAGGTTATTCTAATCTACTTTGGGTTCTGGCAGTTTCAGCGTTGGGAAAATTAGGAATGGATCTTATTCTTGCCGCAAGAGTTCTGGGTATTCTGTGTTCTGTGGGAACTTTGGGAAGTATTCTTTACTATTTTAAAGATAAAAATATAAAAAAGGAATATGTTTTTCTTGGAGTAGCCTTATTGGCAACTACTCCATGTTTTCCAATTTGGGCAATCGGTGGTCTTGAACAGCCTTTATATGCTTTTCTGCTTACTTTGATAGTTATTGAAGTATCGAAAATCATTAATGATAAAAGCTTTAAAACAATCTATCTTTTATCCTTATGGCTTGGTCTTTTAGCACTTACCCGACCTGACGGATTCTTGTTTACAATCTTAACATCCGGATTTTTACTGTTGCGTTTTGGAAGAAACAGAAAGCAATTGATTACAATAGGCTTAGCGACAGCTATCATTCCTGCCCTATTTTTATTGGGACAGCTTGCATTCCGTTATAGTTTTTATGGAGAATTGGTTCCTAATACAGCTTTGGTAAAGGTAAAAGTGACTTTCCATCATATTCTGAGAGGTGGTTTTTATAATTTCAAGGCTTTCTTTGGAACTTTACTATTATCAGGATTGGGATTGGCTTCCCTTTATTTCCTTGTGAGAAAAAAACACCCTTTCGGATATTATTTATTATTGATTACTGCTGCATGGGTGGGCTATGTAACGATGGTTGGCGGTGATATTTTCCCTGCGTTCAGACATTATTATGTTGTACTGATTGCATTTACGTTCTCTATTATTTTCGGACTATCATACATTAAAAAGATCAATCTGAAATCAAAAAAGGTAAGTATTACTTTCATTTTCCTGGTAATTGTCAACGCTTTGGTTCAATCTAAAATACCTGACAATGATCGTGCTATTGATGAAAGATGGGAGTTTAGAGGAATGAATCTTGGAAAAACATTAAAGACAAAATTCCCTAATCAAACACTGGTTGCAGTAACTGCGGCAGGATGCATTCCTTATGCTTCTGAGCTTCCTACGCTGGATATGCTTGGGTTAAATGATTATTATATTCCAAGGCATCCGCCTAAAAACTTTGGAAACGGAGCGTTAGCCCATGAATTGGGTGATGCCAACTATGTCATGAAACGAAATCCGGATATTATCATTTTTCATATTGGTGGTGAACTTAACTTTAATATAGGGGATCAACTGAAAGCTAATAAGACTTTTAACAATGACTATGTTAAAGTGAAAACAAAGGAAAAAGATCAGGAGTATACTTTATTCTTTAATAAATATGGTAAGAATACAGGAGTTCAACAAAACGGAAAAAACCTGTCAATCCCTGCATATCTTTTCGATTCTTCTTCGAAAGATGTAAGTGTATTTTCGGAAAATAAACTTTTAAAAGAGATGGATAAAGGAAAAAAACACACTCTATCTCTTCATAATATACCTCAAGGAAACTGGTCTTTAGGAAAAACAACAGGTGAAAATTTAGATTTTGATGCTGATATTGCATACAAAAACGGTGAATTAACCATTATAATCACCCCAAAAAGTAAGATATTTTTAGAAAGTCTTGTTTTAGAAAGGAAAGATTGATATTTTTTTCGTACTTTTGTACACTATTATTCCTGGTGTCTTCAGGGATAACCAAAAACAGATATTGATAACAAAAACAATAAAAAAGCAGAACAATGCCAAAATTAAAAACGAAATCAGGTGCTAAGAAACGTTTTGCTCTTACCGGATCTGGTAAGATCAAAAGAAAAAACGCTTACAAAAGCCACATCTTAACTAAGAAAGAAACTAAGCAGAAGAGAAATCTTACTACTACTTCTTACGTAGCTAAAGTGGACGAGAAAAGCGTTCAACGTCAATTAGCAATTAAGTAGTTTTTATAAATCTATATTCGGTTTATAAGAATTCAAAAACAAATTCAACAATTTAACCCTGAAACGGTGCAAATAAGAGTAACATCAGTTGCCGCCCTTTTCAAAAAAACAATTTAAATTATGCCAAGATCAGTAAATGCAGTAGCTTCAAGAGCTCGCAGAAAGAAAATTTTTAAGCAAGCTAAAGGTTTCTTCGGAAGAAGAAAGAACGTTTGGACTGTAGCTAAAAACGCGGTAGAAAAAGCAATGCAATATGCTTACCGTGGTAGAAAAGAGAAAAAGAGAAACTTCAGAGCACTTTGGATCACTCGTATCAACGCGGGAACTAGAGAGCACGGAATGTCTTACTCTCAATTTATGGGAGCTCTTAAAAAGAACAACATCGAGCTTAACAGAAAAGTTTTAGCAGATTTAGCAATGAATCACCCTGAAGCTTTCAAAGCAGTTGTAGATCAAGTAAAATAATGTAGAATACTATTTTTGTTATCAATATAAGTCCCGGAATTTTCCGGGATTTTTTTTGTTTAATAGTGGATCAGTATAATTAAAAGTATTTCATTGGTAATAAGTATTTTTAAAACAAAATAATTATTAATTCACAAATCAAACAAAATAATACAGACAGAATATCCACGGAAAACAGTGATTAATTACTATATTAGCACCCGAAAAAGAGATAAATTATAAAATGAAAAAAATCGCTGTATTTTTGTTTACATCAATCGCAATGCAAAGTATTGGGGCTCAAAGTTTTATTCAAGCTTATAAAGACAGAGCTGAAGCGGTCTCCCAATCGGATATCATTACAAACTTACAGCAGTTTGCCGCTCTTGGAATAAAAACCACCGGTTCTCAGGAAAACGCAAACGCCTTAAACTGGCTGAAAGAAAAATATCTTTCCTACGGATACACTGCTGATCAGATTGTAGAAGATCCTTTTAGCTTTTCAGTAACTAATTCAAAAAACCTAGTTATTACCAAGCAAGGAACCTTATATCCTAATAAATATGTAATTATTTGCGGGCATTTTGACAGCCTTAACGGACCCGGTGTCAATGATAATGGTAGTGGAACTTCCATTATGCTTGAAGCGGCAAGAATTCTGAGAACGGTTTCTACAGAATACTCAATAAAATTTATTCATTTTTCTGGTGAAGAGCAAGGATTAAAAGGCAGTTATCATTATGCCAATAATGTAGCTTATCAGGGAAGTAATCGTGTTCTTGATATTAAACTGGTTTTCAATCTTGATCAAGTGGGAGGAAAAATGATTAACAGTGCCAGTAATAATGTAGTTTATTGTGATGAAGATCAGGGCGGGCTTTCCAGTAATAACGCAGCATCTACTGCTGTAACACAACAGCTTAGAAATTGTACGGCATTATACTCTCCTTTGCAGACAGAGGTAGATCCTGCTGAAAATACTGATTATATTCCTTTTGAACAGAAAGGAGAAGTCATTACCGGTTTTTTTGAAAGAATCAGAAGTAACTATCCTCATTCTTCCAATGATACTTTTGCCAATACAGATCCGGTGTATATATATAAGATCGGGAAAGCTTCTGTAGGCGCTCTACAACATTTTGCCGTAGCTCTGGAAACCTTAGGAACTCATGAGACAATTTCCAAGAATTCTCTGGAAGCTTTACAAATTTATCCTAATCCTGTAAAAAATACAGTTAATATCGAACTCCCAGACACCAAAATAAAGAATTTTAGTTTTGAGGTTACAGATTTTCAGGGACGATCAATGCTTAAAACTGAAAATAAGACAAAAGTAGATGTTTCAAATCTGGAAAACGGTGCTTATGTAGGAATTTTTAAATCAGGAGATCAAACTGTGGTTAGAAAAGTTCTTATAGCCAGATAGTTTTATTTAAAAATCATCTTTTATTGAAAATATTTTAACCCTTTGAATCCGATCAAGGGGTTTTGTTTTATAGCAATATATTGTTTATCAAAATATTAAATGACACTTTCTATTTTTTCTGTAAAATAATTATGGAATCCATAAAATTTTAAACACTTTATTGTGATTTATTTACTACATTCGCAATACCAAAACAAATAAATTATATGAAAAGAATTACCACATTTGCATGCGCTGCATTGATGATGCAGAGTCTTGCTGCACAAAATTTTATTCAGGCTTATAAAGACAGAGCTGATATGGTGACCCAAGCCAATATTACGGCAAACCTTCAGGATTTTGGAAATCTTGGAATCAAAAAAACAGGAACCCAAGCTAATACAAATGCTTTAAACTGGATCAAAAACAAGTATCTTTCTTATGGATACACAGCAAGTCAAATGGTAGAAAGCTCTTTTACCTACGGGTCGGCAACTTCCAAAAACCTCATCATCACTAAGACCGGAACACTTTATCCGAACAAATATGTGATTATTTGTGGACATTATGATACCATTAATGGTCCGGGAGTGAATGACAATGGAAGCGGAACCTCTATTATTCTGGAAGCGGCAAGAATATTAAAGGATGTACCTACCGATTATTCTATTAAATTCATCCATTTTTCTGGAGAAGAACAAGGATTAATAGGGAGTTCCCACTATGTAAATAATGTGGTTTACCAAGGAGGAGTACGTAAACTGGATATAAAACTTGTTTTTAATCTGGATCAAGTAGGTGGTGTAAAAGGTAATACTAACAATACCGTATACTGTGATGAAGATCAGGGCGGGCTTTCCAGTAATAATGCAGCATCTGCGGCTGTGACCCAACAACTTAGAAACTGTACAGCGCTTTATTCTCCTCTTCAGACTGCTGTAGATCCTGCGGAAGATACAGATTATATCCCTTTTGAACAGAAAGGTGAAGTTATTACAGGATTCTTTGAGAGAATACGAAGCAGCTATCCACATACTTCCAAGGATACTTTTGCTAATGTGGATCCGGTATATGTTTACAATATAGGAAAAGCAACTGTAGGAGCCTTACAGCATTTTGCAACAGCTTCCACTACTCTGCTAATGAATAAAACAGCAGCTAATAACTCTTTGGAAACAGCAAAAATATACCCCAATCCGGCAAGCAGTGTTTTAAATATTGAATTACCGGAAAAAAACGATAAATTCAGCTTTGAACTGACCAATTTGGCAGGAAGGTCTTTGCTTAAGGTAAACGATCAAACCAGCATCAATGTTTCAACGCTGGAAAAAGGTTTGTATATCGGGATTTTAAAAGTAGGTGATCAAACACTTGTCAAAAATATTCTGATTGACAGATAAGTATTTTGAGCTTTATAAAAAAGCAGAACAGAAATCAATCCTGTTCTGCTTTTCATTTATTAAAATCAGATTAAAGTTGTTCAATAATCTGTTCTTCTGTTTTATCATTTAAATCAATGATTTTTGTAGGAATAAGTTTATTCGGGGTAATATTTCCTGCTGGTCTTATCCATTCTTTAACACCAAAACGGAAATCAAGTTTCGTATTGGGTGTCTGGAATTCAATAAGTTCACCAAAATGGTTAGGATGTCCTTTTTCAGGGATCTCTCCTACTACTTCCGCCAGTTTATTATCCAAAACGATTGCACCAAACATCATTGCACTTGAAAACGTATTTTTCCCTACAATCACATAGGTCTTTTTATTAAATATTAATGGATTTTTTGAAGCTTTTACTGAATGTGACTTCATTGGATAATAGTCTCCGTTCTTAAGTTTTTCATAATCTGGTACGCTTTCATTGTCTTTTTTCAAATAGTCTACATACTCCTGGCTTTTCTTCCATCTTCCCTGATAAGTGTTATAAGATTTACCTGAAAAATAACTGATCAAAAGATTACCTATCGCAGAATTTCCGCCAGAATTGTTGTGCACATCAATAACTATTTTTTTTACGTTATCTTTTCTAATTTGGGTAAAAATGCTGTCGAATTTTATTTTCCATTCTTCAATAGGATATGTTTGTCTGTCATTGAAGGTATTCACAGCCAGATAGCCAACATCTTTAATTTCCTTATAATCAATAGGCTTAAACTTTTCCTGCTTTTTCTGTGGTGCATTTGAAGCGTTTTTCCTTAACTGTTCCAAAGAAATACTTTTGACAACCGTTTGATATCCGCTTTTGAATTTCAGATCATAATTATCTTTGATGAAATAGCAGAATTTATTGATCATAATCCAGAACTTGTCAACAGCCATCGAAATTCTTTCGTCTTTATCTCCGGGAATAGTCTGAGCACAGGTTTTCAATACTTCATTGATGGGAATGTTATTTAAAGAAGTTAATTCATCTCCAATATCCAGCTGGTTATCAGAATAATTTTCCGTCAAAATCATTTTACCACTACCATACTTAAATTTCAGTGGTAAAACCTTCATATTGTTTTTAATACTGTCTGTAACGCAATAATCAGATAGGCTGCTGTGTTCATCGTTTAATGTCACAATCAACGGTTTGGCAAGGTAATAGAAATCCTTTTGGGTCATTCCATCTTTCATGAACTTTCGGATATCTGTATATTTTTTCTCAAACTCTTCTTTTGAAATTTCCGTAAAAGGATTTACATGAGCATTCACAATCTTTTCTTTTATAAAATCCACATCCTGCTCCAATTGTTTCTGAGTAAATTTTTGATGATAAAACTCATTACATACTTTCTGAGCAAAAACGGAATTGGCAAGGAGAAGTAATAATAGCGTAGATTTTATTTTCATTTGACTTAGTTTTTGATGGTATTAGTGGGATGTTGGGGTGAATTTGTTACATTTTGGAGTATCTTAAATTTGGTCCTGTATTTTTCAAATGATTTTTATGGAGCTTAGAATAATAAAAACCACTGCAATGTTGCAATGGTTATTATTGTGTTAAAAAGCTTATTTATTTTATTTAAAATATTGAGCGACTATTTAATTTTTTAAAATCATATCTTTGATTTCGTCACAAAGCAAAATAACGTCCCTCCATTTTTCATTAGTTTTTATTAAATCTATTTTCCATAAATCTAATTCTTGTAGTTCTAATACTTGCTTTCTTAATAATAAACATTTATTATATACATCAAAAGTAATGAATTTTGAATCTAACAACTGCTTCAATGAATTTTCATGTAAAAAAGAAATAATTCCAATATCAAATTCTTCAAAAATTTGATATTCAATATCCTCTTTATTGGAATCAAGAATAAATGTACCACAATGGGATAAAGTATCTAAAAAATAATCATATAGTTTTTTTGTCTCCATGATATTTTTTTATAATATAGATAAGTGTCTTTTTTTAAATAAATTTTATATCTGGATAATCTTCATTTTCTCCAAGATCTTTTAAAACTTCACTTGCAAAAGTTTTAATTCTTATATTCTTTTAAATCATCATATTCTTTTATTATATATGATTCGCATAATTCATTTAATATCTTTAGACTATTATACTGCTTTTTAGATACTAAATTTTCTCGGAAAATTTGGGGAACTAATTCATAATCTGACATGTAATTCATTAATACATCAAATCTGATATCAATTTCAAAATCTACTTTTTGTTTATAGATTTCCTTTTGTATGTAAAAATCTAATGCAAGTAATTTAATACTCTGTATTAATCTATATTTATATCTTATAATATCATTTTCTAAATTCATAGTTTAAATTTTAATAAGCTGAAGCAGGAAATTATCCACTTGCATGATTACTTTTATTCATTGTCCCATTTTTTCAGAATTAACACTATTCCAAACATTCCAATTAAACCATAATATAGGGATTAGCAAAAAGGCTATCAGGAGTACATTTAGCAATTAATTATTGAATGGAAGGCAATAAGTTCTTACTTTTAATAATAGCATTATCTTCTTCAATCTTTTTTAATTTCATAGTAAGATTATTTTCATTTGATATTTCTATAGTTCCATCACAATCATTTCTCCTTAATTTAGTTATCATATTTGGCTTTATCATATAAATGTAGTTTTTATTGTTACATAATACCAGAAGACTTCCTGTGGTATGAGTTATATTTAATGATATACTATACATTCCATTAGCACCTTTGAATTTTGTATTATCCTGAAGATTTTCAATAGAAACAAGCTCACTAAACTCTTTTATAATCATTTCCTTTTGATTTAATGTAATTTCTTTATTATCATAGTAATAATCAGCAATTATTTGATTTAGATGACTCCTCGAAACAATTTGTCTTTTTTTAGAAATACAGCTACAAAATAGTAAGATTATAAGACTGTTCAGTAAATACAATTTTCTTTTATTCATTTCTTTGTTTAATAGATTGTTCCATTATTTCTTTTTCCTTCTGATCTGGGACCACTTCACTTTCAGGTCCTTTTAAATCTTGGTTAGCTTTGTCTACACTGATCTGAATAATCATTTTCTAATTTAACAAAAAAACCATTGTGATCACAATGGTTTTTATTTAAAGAGACTTTGTGTATTAATTCTTTTTACAGAAAAGATTTTGCATTGTTTGTATATTCAATCTTATAATGATTTTTGTCTTTATCTACATATATAAATTTATATTTTGGTAATTGTTTTTTATTTAATTTTATTGTTTGTTTATGATCAATTATAATTGTCGCCTCTTTATTATTTAAAATAAATGTAGAGGTTCTCTAATGTCTAAAATCTTATTTTTCTTCTGTTTTGGTTTTGGTTTTCTGGCTTCTGCACAGGAAAAGAAACAAGATTCTGGAGTTTACGAATATAAACGCCGCATTTTCTATCCTTATGACTGTTCTTGTCTGGGAAAAGTAATTTATAAAGAACTATCAGTATTTTTAGTCGACTGTGGTCCAACTTAAGTTCCTTTATTTGAAAAACCATCTCTTTCATCAGGAGCAATAATAGTAACGTCTTTCATTTCTTTAGAGCCTGACATTTTTTCTGCTACAGATTCTGTAAGATTTCCATTTTTATCAACTGTGGTTCTTCCTGTTCTGCAAGAATGCAATACAACGGTAAAACCTTCTTTGCTTTCAGAGTTTTTCAAAGTCACAAACTTTACGCGTCAAAAAACTTCTTATTTGTTCAAAGGCGGAAGATTATATGGAGAAAATAATTGTTTAATATAGCAAAGACTTTTTAAATTATCTGAAGTATAAATATTATCCATTCCTCGTTCTCTACACATTTGAGTTTGTTCATCCAACTTGATGCAATCGGGAACAAAAGACAAAGGACTTGCTGTATCAATATTTTTGGGTATATAGTCTTCAGGTCTAATCATTCTTTTTAAATTAAAAACATTGTATATGTCTCCAACTTTAATAGATTTGCATTTAATTGATGCATCTTTTTTTGAAACAATTTTATAATTTCTATCCTTAAAATTTAAGTAAACCAAATAATAATTATTAATCGAATCGATTTTATAAACAGTATATCCATCTACACTATCTTTTTCAAAATACACATTTTTATTTGTCTTGCAACTAATCAATGTTCCGATACATAAAATAAAAAAGAAGAAGATAAACAGATAATTTTTTAATTTAATATGTTGTAAATGTTCCATCTGGATATTTTGTAAAAATTGTTCTACCACTTGAATTAAACATAATTTTCTTAACATCTGTACCATTGGTACCTGTTGTTAGACCTGTTGGATTTTTAAGAATCAATCCATCATTTGTCATATATTGAAGTTCCATATTTCCGCCTGGTTGCTTAACGGCTGCATTATGAGCTCTATAATAAACACTATTTGAATCTAGGGCATCACTTTGTGTAGCTGCACCAACATAATTATTTTCTTTTCTGGAAATTAAAGCCCCCTCATAGGATTCTGAAATCTCATGTAGAACACCTTCTCCAGGTTTACCTGCAAAATCACCTAGTCTTCCCAATATTTCTGGATTAATTGCTTGTTCTCCTGTAACGATTTTTGTGGATGCATCTAAAGAATTTCCTAAAAACGCCCCTCCATTATGGGTCAAACCACTACTCGTAGTAAGTTTATTTTCGGCGCTTACATTAACTACAACTGAGTGATCATTAATAATTTTAGCTACATCTGCTGAATTACCCGATAAACTTCCTTTTGTATTTTGTACATAAGTTATATTTCCACTTTTAGTATCTCTTGATAACGTTATGTCACTTCCTACTGATTTTTGTAATTCTTTTAATGCATTATCTGACTCCGTCCCATTTATACGAATGTCAGCAACCCCACGTCCATCTGGATCAATAAACCTAATTGGGTTATTCATAGCATAATTATAAGGAGACCACCTTCTATATTTCTCCGCCAATGGATCCACCACACCCCATCTTCCTAGATCTGACATATACAACCTCGCTCCATAATCATACATCCCCGTCTCTTGCAATTCCTTCCCGTTGTATTTATAATTCTTATAATTCCCCTGTCCAAAGAAAGCATTTCCGGTTTTTAGGTGGTTCATTCCAAATGGATAATAATCATTGGCATCCGTAATTTCAAGAGCGCCTGCGCTGGTTCTGCCAAAGCTTATTCTTACGTTTCCAAGGTGATCCTTGTACTGGTAAATATACTGGTTTTTCTTGTAATCATAAAACCCTTCTGCGGTTGGAAAAAATTGCAGATCAGGCATTTTGTATTCAACATTTCCACCATCACCGCTTCCAAAAGGCGGATCAATATCAGGATCTGTTGGATTGACAGGGCCCTGCAGCGTAAAAGCCTGCCTTTCCATCGCCACAGAAGTTTCAGAAAGAGACTCCGTACTTCCCCCTCCACCCGGGCTTGTAGCTTCAGACTTCAGATACTGAAAACCATCCAGATAATCAGTGGTCTTTTTTGTAGTGGAAACCCCTGCAATGCCTACAATGGAAGATGTAAACTCTTTTTTAAGTTTTACCCCTGTAGCGGTGTATTTTGTCTTGACAGTGGTGGTTTCGATGTCACTTTTTTCAATCAGGATATCATTGGGCAAATTAAGATAATTATAGCCGATCCTTGATATGTTTTTATCCAGCATATCGGTCATATTTCCATTCACATCATAATTGATAGGTTTTCCGCCTCCTTCATAACCTGCCTTATTCGTGGAATTATCCCTGACATCCAAGAGGCGGTTTCCTATATTGCCGGGCGTTCCGTAATTATAGACCAGATTATCAATGACCATGGCTGTAGTTCCGTTCATCACAGATGTCCTGTACAGATTGGTAATGTTGCCATTCAGATCATAACTTAAAGATTCCGTATGCTCCTTACTGTTGGGATTCTGCGGGTTCTGATAATAGCCAGCTGTCAGTCTGTTCAGAGAATCATAAGCGTAGCCATATCGTTTTGGAGTAAGTGATGGGTTAGCGCCCAAAGATTCTACTGCTCGCCAATCTACTTCTGCTATATTTCCATTGTATTTAGGTTTTACATCTTTTCCGGGAAATAAAGCGGAATCCGGATTGGTAATTCCAGTTTTCTGATTGTATTTAATTTTGTAAGAAAATAGTTTTCCTCCAAGATCCGCAACTCCCATCTGATCTTTATTGATATCAGTCATCCAGCCTCTAATATTATAAGCGTAATCGATACTTTGAAGATTATTACCTACTTTTTTATTCTTAAGCTGTGACAGTTCATTGTATGTGTTCTCTGCCAGCAACTGCTCTGGTTTGCTATCCACTTTATGCCAATGCTGCAACAACCTGTTCTGGGAATCATACACAAAACGTTCCGCGATGGTAATCCCGTCATCACTGTCATATCTTCTATGGGTGGTAACGGTATTTAAAGGCAGCCCCACAAAATCAAGCCTGGATTCCGTTCGGGTATATCCTCCCAAGTGATTGATGGAATGGGTACCAATAACCCTTCCCTTCATATCGTAATAAGTATAATTCTTGGTCCAACGGTCATCTTCAATGTTTTTAATCAAAGTCATGACGGGAAGTCCTTTTGTACTTTTACCTTCTGGTGATGAAGAGTCCGTTAGAACAGGTTCTCCCTGAATATTAGACGGAAAAGGAGGTCTGAAACCATAGAACGGATAATTATCATAATAATTAATACTCAAAATATTTAGAAAGTTAAAATTCGGATAGGTACCCGTATGATCATAATAAATATCCATTCCACTATAATTCCAAAATACAACTCTTGACCTTTTTACGTTGTTTATTCCGAAACCAGTAGCAAGAGACTGTTCATCTAATCTATTTCCTCCAATGTTCGTTCCTGTATAAGCAACTCTTCCAAACTGATCATATTTTGTGTAGATCCACTGTCCTTTTGCCCGAAGGTTAGCGTCCTGAATTGCTACCGGACGATCCTGTATATCATATACCATATATTCCCAACCTTTGCCGGGAAGTTTCTTTTCTACGAGCCTTCCTCTGCCATCATAACGGTATTGATAATACAGTTTTTCTTTGGTTGAGTCCACTATTGTTGGCGCTGATGCTAAAGGAGGAATAACAAAAGCAAGCTGTCCATATTCGTTATAAACATAATAGGTATCCGCATTTTCTGAAGCATTTAGAACTTTTCTGGATAAAATAAGCTGCCCTTTTGTATTTTTAAATTCTATGGTCTTATTCCCATCTTCATC
Source organism: Chryseobacterium artocarpi (assembly GCF_001684975.1). GTDB lineage: Bacteria > Bacteroidota > Bacteroidia > Flavobacteriales > Weeksellaceae > Chryseobacterium > Chryseobacterium artocarpi. The sequence continues at coordinate 437,996 of NZ_MAYH01000023.1, forward strand.
GGTAATGGTATTTTTGTATAACTGTGAAGGAAAAAAATACTGATTGAGCGCAATAGCTGTTTCAGTTCTGCCTTCAACCCATGTTGTGGTTGGTTCGTACATTCTTACATAATCTTCATGAAGATTGGCATCGTATTCAAACTTCACAGGTTTCCCCGTCCAGTCATTACCGACCTGATACTGTTCCTGAACTCTATTCAATGGAGAACTTTCCAATATTTTCTCACTGTGGATCTTTTCACCTGCATAGACTCCCGTGGGATCTCCCACAGGATATCCTGAAAATCCGGAGGTTTGCGTATAAATACCTCCATTTTGGGTTCCATTTTGAGGTACAGGAAGGTAATCCCAGGTCTGTCTTCCAAACGGATCATATATTACCGAGCTCACGACATCCCTTCCTAATGGAGAAGCTTTTACATTCACGGTTTGTTTGGGTCTGCCTAAACCGTCAAAATATTGAACTGTTTCTGAAACTTTGGTAGCCTGACCTGAGGCATTATAATCAAGATAAGTTTTGGTTTGCACATAGTTTTCTTCCTGCGTAAGCTGCCCGTATGCAGAATGGGCAATCAGCAACATACCTATAGGAATTATTATTTTTTTCATCAGTTATTAGTTTTTGTAATGGTAGTTGAATTCTTTTAATACTTTTCCGGCTTGATTGTTTTCTCTGATTTCTTTCAGCCTGTTACTTTCGTCATAGATATATACTTCCCTGATTCCTGAAGGCGGAGTTATACTTCTGACCCCGATTAATGGATCATAACTATAAGTAGTAATCTGAGAATTAATCAGGCTACTCTTAAAAAGTCTAAAAGCTTCCAACAAATTCGTTTCGTCATTATTTCTACCTGCGGCGGCATCCAGATTGGAAGCATCTACAATAGAAGTAATATATGACTGATCAATATCAGACAGTTTTGCATTTTCTATTTTAGCAATGGGCAGTGTACCATTATACCCCCAGATAATTACAGTAGAAGCACCATCTTTTGTGGTATATTGCTGGAGATTTCCTTTGGCATCATACAAATCGTACTTTAAAGCATTTTCCATCGTATTGGACTGAACATTTAATGCATTCACCGCATCAGGGAAGATCCCTGTAGGATAATTATAGGTAATTTCTGATTTTGATGTTATTTTTCCGGCATCAGCACTATTCTTCTTTTCCACAACTTTTGTTTCCAATGGAATACCGATCATATTGGCATTGATCAGCTTCTGGTTGTTCTTTTCTGTAGCATACTGATAACTCGTGATCGAAGAAACTTCACCGGGATGAACCTGAGTGGTTGAAGATGGATAATCATTAACATTATAAGTGCTGTTCGTGGTGGTAGTTACCGAATTCTGAACTCCGTTTCTGTAGAAGTAAGAGGTTTCTGTTTTCTTGGTGGGGAGTGTGATACCATATTTAGCAAAATGCTTATAAGGAGTAACCAAAATAGTTTGAGGATATGAGCCTTGGAAAGCAGTATAGGTTTTATATTTATATCTTTCAGGATCAATATTGTTATAATAAGCATCTTTCAATTTTACACTTTCCATTTTCTCAAAAACCTGGGAAGCGTATTCATTATTGACCTCAGAAAGTATTTTTCCGGCAGCATCATATTTCTTCTCAAAAATAGTCTGTCCTCTTAAATAATCATGGTTCGTTATAGGAAGTATAGGCATTTCCAGAAGGAAAACCTCCGGATTTGGAAAATCAATCGGAGATCTGAATTTGTAAACAGTCTTCCCTAAATCATCTGTAATATTATTGTTATTATCACGAATAACCTGCTTTATCGTAACATATTTATATCCCACATCTGATCCCTGGGTCTTTTCTGATGGAATAATATTAAAATTGGTTGTTGTATCTGAATCACAATGATAATATATATTAGCATCGGACAAAGAGGGATGATAATTATACGTAATGCTTTCACTATAATTAAAAACAGGAGGTGGAAAAACCAATGCTCCGCTGCTTTTTTGTGGATTCTCAATATCTCGGTAATCGTAGATCAGCTCTTTAGCTGATTTTCCTGTATTATCAATATACTTAATGCCGTTAACCCTTATCCCACCACCATTTTGAGTAATATAATTATTAAAATAACGCTCTTTAGTCTGTGCTGTAAAATAAAATGAAATTGGTCTATGAGTTACTCCATACTCCCCTTCTAATGAAACATAATATTCTCCTGGCGATAACTCTTCAGTCTCCATAAAAGACTCAGTTATTAGTTCGCCTCCAGGTCCTGGATTAAGGTCTGGGCATTGGAAGCTACTTGTGCTTATACAGGATTGCCATGACCTTCCAAAATTACTAATCACCGATGGTGAGTAAGTATTTTCACCTGTTTTTTTATAAACCTTAAATTCCCATGTTGAATAAATCAAATTCCCAAGATCAAGATTCAGTTTTACTGTTTGTGGTGATTGAAGTGTAAAAAATGGCTTTTTAATATCAGAGTTAAAAACATTTAAACCGGTTGCTTCAAAAAGATTATTCTGATCTACCCAATGCCCTGTCAATGCTTCCATGGGCTGAGTAAATCCTGCAAAATGGCTATATATATTTTGTCCAAAATCAAAAACTACTTTTCCCTTTGTTGGGTACGTAATGGACTTAACCACATCCTGAATAATATCAGCCGGATTATCTCCCTTATAATACCCCCAAGGGTCTTTTTCAAATGTTTTGGGAAGGTTATTATAATCTATTGTATAGACATTTAAATTATTTCCGGTATTCAACTTTGTAACCTTCTTCAGTAAGAGTTTTTTTAGGTTTTCAACAGGAGAATTCGGTTTTAGATAATTAGAACTTGTATAATCATAATCAAAAGAATACTTATCAATGTATTCTCCTGTATTCTGCCCGATAATATTACTTTGTACAGATTTAAGTTTATATAATTCTGAAGAATTTGAATAATTGGAGTCACTTCTCCCTTTTTCATATGTAAAATTGACACTCCCTTTATCCGTAATGGAAATACTGGTAAGAAGTTTGGTATAGGCTGTGTTAAAAACATACTGCGTCTCTATGGCTCCAGGCATCTGGCTGTCCGGATTCATCGTGGTATTGACATGATCATACAAGATATTTTTGGCAAGTCTGGTGGTCTTTATTTCAGGGTCTTGATATTTAACTTCTGAAGCCTGCTCATAATTAAAAGTAAGTAATACATTATTATTTTGATCCTGAACTTTTTCTAAATGATAAGCAGAAAAATACGGAGCTCCACCTGAGTTTCCTGATGGATTTCCAGAATTGTTAATCAAACCTATTTTTATATTAGACACATCCTTAGATGAGTTCTCCATCCCTTTGAACAGATATTGAATCCCTTTATCATCTGTAATGGTTATCGTCTGTACTTCACCTCCTGTATCGTGGGTACTGGTAATCTTCAAATTATTTCTATCCAGTTTTTCTGCTACATAATTTCCACTGAGATTCCTTTTAATAATAAATCTTCCCGATTGTCCCATAAAGTTGTATTGATACAAATCATATTCTGAATCATACTTACCAATTCCGGCATAAAAAGAATATTCATTGATATTCCAATTGGTCATATCATCAAATATCAGTTTATAGGTAGGGTTAAAATCATGTTTATAAATACCGTATTTTGAGGCGGGAGGTGAAGACATAAAAGTCGATTCCGTTCTTCCATCAGGCACGCCTCCTCTTACCGTTCTGGTAATAGTTCCTCCGGCAATCAAACTCCAACCCAGACCAGTTTCGCTGGCTCTGTCTTCTGGCTTGGCACTTAAAGGATGATATTTTAACTGAATATTCAGATTGACATTGGAGTTATTAGTAGGAATATTGAAAAGCGGAATATTAATATCTGGAATTCCTGTATAATAACTTACCGGCACTTCTTCAAACTTCATCAAGTTATTTGCTGTAGGAGCTGCAGGAAACATTTTATTGATATTGTCTACATCTTTATTAAAGTCAGTAGAGCCTTGTGCCTGTAAAAAATTAAAAAATGTGAACAGAAAATATGCGGTTATAATTTTTTTTCTCATGGTTATTTCTTAATCAGCTTCGCATTCGCTGTTTTGTTATCATTAGTTTTTATAGTAATCAGATAAGCTCCCTGAACCAATGCCTGGGTATTAATCTTAGTCACTCTATTCTTTGTTTTCAGGTTTTGTAACTGCCTTCCACCCATATCATACAGCATAATTTCAGCTTCTTTAAAATCAAAACCGATTTCTACATAAGCGTAATCTGTGACTGGATTTGGATAAATTTTGATGTCATATTTTTCAATCAGATCACTCACCTGTTTATCACCAAGCTTTACAATTTTCCAGTTCTCTTTGCCTAATTCCTCAGCACTGGTTCCGGCAAGAATAATAGAGCCGTCTCTGTTTAATTTTAAATCTGAAAGTCTTTCTTCTCTTTTTCTGGATTCGCCTTTCACATGTTTTCGCCACTGTTCATTGCCGTTTCCATCAAGATACAGCATCCAGAAAGTTTCATCATCCGTTTCTATTCTTCCTTCTGCTTGAGTATAACCACCTAATAAAATGCCTTTTGAAGACTTATCATCAGCGGAATGAATCACGCTCATTCCCATTAAAACATCACGGTTTTTAAAGCTGTAGGACTTTTGCCACTGCTCATCGCCTTTTTCGTTCAAAGCTACTAGCCAAAGGTCTGTCCCTTCTTCAATTCCTACTGTTTTATTTCCAGAACGATCAGATCTGGACTCTCCACCAATAACATACCCATTGGACGTTAAAGCAAGGGTTCTGAGGCGATCATCTTCTTTTCCGCCATAGTTTTTCTCCCATTCTACTTTTCCATTTTTATCCAATTTAACGATCCAATAATCACCCTCTCCGTAATTTTCTGTTTTTTTATGACCATTATTTCCGCTTCGTGAGTAGATTCCCAGTAAAGCTCCACCATCTCTGGTCGGAATCATTTTCTCTACTTCATCTAAACCTTTCCCGCCAAGGATAATTTGTGAGATTTCTTTACCGTCTTTATCAAGCTTAATGATCAATACATCTTTAGAGCCATAACCTTTTAATGAGTTTTGGACATTACCAGCAACAATAAAGCCCTGATCCATAGTTTGGATAACCGATCTCGCTTCTTCATCAGAAGAGCTTCCCAAGGTTTTCTGCCATAATTCATCCCCAAATTCATTAATCCTGATCAGCCAGATATCCGATCCTCCTTTTGCTTCATCTTTTTTATCCAGTCCTTTTCCTGAATAAGAAGTTCCAGCCAAAAGGAATCCTCCATCTTGCGTCGTGACGGTTGCTGATAAATAATCGTGATTTTGTCCTGAGAAATACTTTTCCCATGCCTGCTCGCCTTGCTGATTTAGTTTAACCAAATGAAAATCATAGCCATTATTCTGCTTACTGTCTGTAGCCTGAAGCTTATCGCTTTGTATAGAACTTCCTGTGATAAGATATTGCTGATCGATGGTGGTCGTTACCTGGCTTAAGAAATCCTGAGTAGAAGATTTGATGTCTTTCTGCCAGAGAACTTCCTGTGCAGACACACTTAAGACTGTGCATAATGTATATGCACCGAGATAGATTCTTCTCATATCATGGTTTTTTGAGTTTAATGATTAGTTTTTTAAGTTTGCGCAAATTTAATTTTTTTCACCACATTTACTACATTTAATAGAAGTTTTAATCGAAATAAAATATTTATTAAATAATTAATACTACTAAGCAAAAATATCACAGCAAAACGACAAAACCTGACGCATCATTTTATCGCACAAAAAAACCTTTGAAAAATTTCAAAGGTTCATTTATTTCTGGTTTGAAGAATCTCCTCAATGTCTTGCAGTGAAAATCCTTTTGTTTTCAGTAAAATCAAAAAATGATAAAGTAAATCTGCGGCTTCATTTTTAAAGAGCTCATCATTATTATCTTTAGCTTCAATCACGAGTTCTACAGCTTCTTCTCCTACTTTTTGTGCCACTTTATTGATCCCGCGCTGATAAAGTGAGCATGTATAGGACTCCTCTACTTTGTCATCTATTCTTTGAGAAATTTTCTCTTCCAATTCGTATAAAAAACCTTTGTCACTTTTTCCACTGAAGCAACTGAAACTTCCTGTATGACAAACAACATTCTTTGGGATAACTTTAATTAAAATCGTATCCTGATCACAGTCTATATCTATACTTTTAACCGTAAGAAAATTACCAGATTCTTCTCCTTTTGTCCATAATCTGTTTTTGGAACGACTGAAAAAAGTTACTATTTCTTCTCGTTTTGTTTTCTCAAAAGCTTCTTCGTTCATATAGCCCAACATGAGAATCTGCAACGTTCTGTTATCCTGAATTATTACAGGAACAAGCCCGTTATCTTTACTAAAATTAATCTTCATCGTACACTTATTTTTTGTTGTTTTAACTGTTGTTTTAAATTCTGAATATCAATTTCATTAAAATGGAAAATACTGGCTGCCAATGCACCTGTAGCTTTTGTTTCATTAAATACTTTAACAAAGTCTTCCACACTTCCCGCACCCCCAGACGCTATGACCGGAATTGTAATATTCTCTGAAACCAATTTTGTAATTCTCAGATCAAAACCTTTTTTAGTCCCGTCACCATCCATTGAAGTTAAAAGAATCTCACCGGCACCCAATGCTTCTGCTTGTTTTGCCCATTCCACCGTAGTAAGTTCTGTGGCTTCTCTTCCGCCTTTGATGTGGACAAGATCAGTTTGTCCAATTTGTTTTGTATCAATCGCAACAACGACGCACTGGCTTCCAAATTCATTGGCTAAGTCTGAAATCAATTTCGGATCTTTTACTGCGGAAGAATTGATGCTTATTTTATCTGCTCCTGCTTCCAGAAGTTTTCTGACATCTTCAATAGAGCTTATTCCGCCTCCTACGGTAAATGGAATGCTCAGCTCTTTGGAAATATCTTTCACCAGTTCTACAAATGTCTTTCTGTTTTCCAGTGTTGCGGTAATATCAAGGAAAACAAGTTCATCGGCACCTTCCTGTTCATATTTCTTAGCCAGTTCTATAGGATCTCCGGCATTTTTAAGACCTTCAAAGTTGATTCCCTTTACCGTATTTCCATCTTTAATATCCAAACATGGAATAATTCTTTTTTTAAGCATTTTCAATAAAATTTTGAAGTTGTTGGAGGCTTATTTTCCCCTCATAAATTGCTTTCCCGATAATAGTCCCGGAACATCCGATATCTTTCATTTTATAGACATCTTTGATCCCTGAGATCCCTCCACTGGCAATCAGTTGAACTGAAGTTTTAAATAAAATTTCAATATATAAGCCCGTTGAAGGTCCTTCCAGCATTCCGTCTTTGGCAATATCTGTGCAGATTGTTGTTTGAATACCGTTTTTTTGATAATCCAGAATAAAATCAATTACATCCTGATTACTTTCTTCCAGCCAGCCCGAAGTTTTAATCTTTCTATGATCACAATCCGATCCCAGAATAATCTTTTCTGAACCATATCTTTTAATTATATCATAACAAAACTGAGGGTCCTGAACAGCAATACTTCCCAACGTAATCTGCTTTGCTCCAGAACTGAAAGCCGTTTCTATATCCTCCTGAGTCTTCAGTCCGCCTCCAAAATCAATATTCAACGAAGTGGATTGCGCAATATTCTCCAATACCTTCTGATTCACAATATGTTTTGATTTTGCCCCGTCAAGATCTACCAAATGAAGAAACTGAACTCCATAATCCTCAAATTCCTTTGCAACTTCCACAGGATCTTCATTGTATATTTTCTTTGTGCTGTAATCTCCTTTTGATAAACGCACACATTTACCCTCAATAATATCAATAGCCGGAATGATTTTCATGATGATAAGTTTATAAAATTATTTAGTATCTGGCTTCCTATACGTCCCGATTTTTCAGGGTGAAACTGCATGGCATAAAAATTTTCCTTTTGCAAAGAAGCACTGAACGGCAAAATATAATCACATACAGAAGTTGTAAATTCTGATAACTCACAGTAATAGCTATGCACAAAATACACATCGTCATCAGGCTCAATGCCGGAAAACATTAAGTTTTCATTTACTGAAACAGTATTCCAACCCATATGAGGAACAAGATCTAAAGGAGGAAATTTTTTAACATTAATATCAAAAATCCCCAGTCCTTCTGTATTTCCTTCTTCGTTTCCTTTACACATCAGCTGCATTCCAAGACATATTCCCAAGACAGGCTGTTTTAGGGTAGGAATAAGTACATCAAGCCCTTTTTCCTTTAAAAGTTTCATCGTAGAAGAAGCTTCACCTACTCCGGGAAAGATTACTTTTTCAGCGTTTAAGATCTGTTCCGGATCATCTGTAATCACAGACTTTACATTGAGCTTGTTCAGTGCATTTTGTACTGAGTTCACATTACCGCCGTTATATTTTATTATGGCAATCATACATTTTAAAAGTTGTTATAAATGGTTAAGAATTACCGATTTCCTTACAAACTTCCTTTTGTTGAAGGTAAATTATAGTTCGCATCTGATTGATTAACTGCCATTTTAACAGCTTTTGCAAATGCTTTGAAAACAGACTCTATTTTATGGTGCTCGTTATCACCTTCTGCTTTAATATTTACATTAGACTTTGAAGAATCTGTAAAGGATTTGAAGAAATGAAAGAACATTTCCGTCGGCATATCTCCTATTTTCTCTCTTTTAAACTCAGCATCCCACACCAGCCATGATCTTCCTCCAAAATCGATCGCAACCTGTGACAAACAATCATCCATCGGAAGTAAAAAACCATATCTTTCAATTCCTTTTTTCTTACCTAATGCTTTTACAATAGCTTCTCCCAGTACAATTCCCGTATCTTCAATCGTGTGGTGCTCATCAACCTTAAGATCGCCATTTACTTTGACCTTCAAATCTATGTTTCCGTGTCTTGCAATCTGATCAAGCATATGATCAAAAAAGTGAAGTCCTGTTGAGATCTCGGATCTTCCTTTTCCATCAAGATTTACTTCAACTTCTATTTCTGTTTCGTTGGTCTTTCTGTAGACTTTAGCTTTTCTCATTCCGGCTTTTAGAAACTGGTAAATTTCATTCCAGCTGGTTGTTACAAGATCTGCCTCTTCATTAAAGTTTTTGTTTAGGAAAATAGATTTAGTCCCCAAGTTTTTAGCAAGTTGAACATCTGTATCTCGATCTCCGATTACATATGAATTTTCCAGATCATAGTTACCGTACATATATTTTCCCATCATTCCTGTTCCCGGTTTTCTGGTGGATAAATTTTCATGTTCAAAGCTTTTATCAATCAAAATATCACTAAAAATGACACCTTCATTTTCAAATGCTTTAATCATTTTTTCATGAGGTTTGATAAAATCTTCAAAAGGAAAACTATCCGTCCCCAAACCATCCTGATTGGTCACCATAACCAGTTCATAATCCAGCTCATTTGCTATTTTTGAAAGATTTCCGAAGACTCCAGGATAAAACTCAAGCTTCTCCAATGAATCTACCTGAAAATCTGTAGGTGGCTCGATAATCAAAGTTCCGTCTCTGTCTATAAACAATACTTTTTTCATAGGATTACGTTTTGTAAAAGATTAATTAATTTTTCATTTTCCTGACGGTTCCCAATATTGATTCTGATACACCCTGAAATGGCTGGATCTCTTCTGCTTGTTAAGATTTCCTGCACCAACATCTTTTCATATACCTTGTTTACGTCTTTCATTTTGATTAAAAAGAAGTTAGCATCTGTTGGAAATACCTTCTCAATACAATCAATTGTCTTAAGCTGATCCTGAAGCCATGCTCTTTCTACTAAGATTTTGTTTACATTTTCTTCAAGTTTATTTTCATTAAGACTGTTAAGAATCAATTCCTGACTTAATACATTCACATTATAAGGTGCTTTTACGGTATTAATCAGCTTGATAATTTCCTCAGAAGCATAAGCCATTCCTACTCTAGCTCCTGCAATTCCCCAAGCTTTTGAAAAGGTTTGAAGGACAATCAGATTAGGATACTGATCCAGAAGTTCTAAGCTTGATTTTTTACCTGAAAACTCGATATAAGCTTCGTCTACTACTACAATTCCATTAAAGTTCTGTAAATAAAACTCAATATCTTCCGTGCTGTTTCCCGTAGGGTTATTGGGAGAACATAAGAAGAAAACTTTTGGTAAATTTTCTTGGGTAATTTTTAAGAAATCATCCTTTACAATCTCAAAGTTTTCATCTAAATTTATTTGCAATACCTTGTTTTCATTGATAGTAGCGTAAAATCCGTACATCGCAAAAGAAGGATTCATCATCAGGATAGAGTCTTTTTTAGGCTCGCAGAATATTTTAATGATCAGATCAATCAGCTCATCGCTTCCGTTTCCTACTGCAATCTGCTTGGGAGATACATTTTTAAGGTCTGCCAGTTTGTTTTTAAGTGTTTTCTGAGTAGAATCCGGGTAACGGTTACATTCACCGAAAGGATTTTCATTGGCGTCCAAAAATGTAGGTGTATTGAACTCATTATGATCCCTGAAACTGATATAAGGCTGTAATTTCAGAATATTTTCTCTTACTAAACTATTGATATTAATTGTTGTATTGTTCATTATATTGATATTCATTTTAAATAATGTTTTGAATTTAAGATTTCAGGCGTATTGATACTGCATTTTTGTGAGCCAGCAGCCCTTCTGCTTCTGCCATGATTTCTATTGTTTTACCTAAATTCTGTAACCCTTCTTTTGATAAATGCTGGAATGTAATTTTCTTCACAAAACTGTCCAGAGAAACTCCGCTGTAATTTTTTGCATAAGCATTGGTAGGAAGTGTGTGATTGGTTCCGCTGGCATAATCTCCGGCACTCTCACAGGAATAGTTTCCGAGGAAAACGGACCCTGCATTCTGAACCATCGGAATATATTTTTCAAAATCACTGATCGCTAAAATAAGGTGTTCCGGAGCATACAGATTACTGAATTCCAAAGCTTCCTCAAGACTGTTCAACACTATAAAATTGCTATTCTCAAGTGATTTCCCTGCCATTTCATTTCTAGGTAAGTCTTTGATTTGTTGATCGACAGCACTAATTGTCTCATTAAGTACTTTAAGACTTGTGGTAAGAAATACAACCTGGCTATCACTTCCGTGTTCTGCCTGTGAAAGAAGGTCTGCCGCGCAAAATTCTGGGATGGCATTTTCATCAGCTATCACAAGAACTTCACTCGGTCCTGCAGGCATATCGATAGCAACTCCATAACGCTGGGCATATTCTTTTGCTGCCACCACAAACTGATTTCCCGGACCGAAAATTTTATAAACTCTTGGAACACTTTCTGTGCCTAAAGTCATGGCTGCGATAGCTTGAGCTCCGCCTGTTTTAAATATTTTCGTAATTCCGCAAAGCTTTGCCGTATACAAAATAGCTGGATTAATATTCCCATTTTTATCCGGTGGTGTGCAAAGAACAATCTCTTTACATCCTGCCAGATTCGCGGGTACAGCCAGCATTAATACTGTTGAAAATAAAGGAGCTGTTCCACCAGGAATATAGATTCCCACACTTTCTACTGCTCGATTTTCTCTCCAGCAAACCACTCCTTTTGTTGTTTCAATTTTAGAAATATCCGAAATCTGGGAACTGTGAAATTTGGAAATATTCTCTTTCGCTTCCTGAATTGCTTTTTTAAGATCATCACTAATTTGATTTTCAGCAATTTCAATTTCTGCTTCGGTAATTTTAATACTTTGAGTATCTGCTTTATCAAACTTTTTATTGAATTCTATTAAAGCCTGATCTCCATTAGATTGAACTTCTTTAAAAATCCCGGCAATCAATGCTGAGATTTCCTGTTGTTCTAACACTGGACGTTTTACAAGATCGAACCAAGTGTCTTTTGTGGGATATCTGTATATTTTCATTCTATTATTATTTTTCTAAATAACCATTTTATCGATTGGAATGATGAGAATATCCTGAGCACCGTTTTCCTTCAGTTCATCAATAACTTCCCAGAATCGCTCCTGATCAATCACAGAATGAATACTGCTCCAGCCTTCTTCTGCCAATGGAATAACGGTAGGACTTTTTAGCACAGGAAGTACATTCGCTACTTTTTGAATCTTGTCATTGGGAACATTCATCAGGATATATTTTGAATTCTTTGCTTTTAAAACAGCCTTAATTCTAAAAAGAAATTTATCCAGAATAGCCGCTTTTTCAGGGGACAATTGTGGATTTTGAGCAAGAACTGCTTCTGATTTCAGCAAGGTAACCGTTTCTCTTAATCCGTTTTTAAATAAGGTGCTTCCTGAGCTTACAATATCACAAATTCCGTCTGCTAATCCTATGTTGGGAGCAATTTCCACAGAGCCTGAAATAACGTGAATATCAGCTTCAATGTCTTTTTGATTTAAGAAATTTCTAAGTGTATTTGGGTAGGAAGTCGCAATCTTTTTTCCTTGGAAATAAGCCGGATCATCGGTCTCAATTTCTTTTGGAACCGCAATGGATACGCGACATTTTGAAAAACCAAGCTTCTCAACAGTCTGAATATTTTTTTGTTTTTCGATTAAGAGATTTTCGCCAACAATGGCAACATCTACCACTCCATCTTCCAGATACTGCGGAATATCTGAATTTCTAAGATACATGATTTCCATCGGAAAGTTGTCTACGGAAACTTTCAGTTGGTCTTTTCCGTTATTGACCAATATTCCGCAATCTTTGAGAAGTTGTAGAGATTCTTCGTAAAGTCGTCCGCTTTTTTGAATCGCAATTTTTAATTTACTCATTTCGTCTTTTTTGAGCCCGAGTAAATTAAAACTGATCTATTGAAAATTCTGAGGTGGATTCAGGAAACAAAAAAACCGTCTATTTACTCAGACGGTTTTTAATTATTTTTGATTTTAGCACAAACTTATATCAATCAATTCCGCCTAACAGAGATGATGATAATAATGATGTAATGCTAAAAAAATTGGTTTCATTGTATTGAATTATGATGCAAATGTAGGATTTATTTTTAAAATGCAAAGTTTTTTCAGATAATTTTTTGATAAAGATTCATCAATTCTTTGGCAATCGGTTCATCATTAAACTTCTGAACAAACTCGAAACCCTTTTCCTCACGGCGTTTTCTCTCAGATTCATTTTCCCAAAGAAATTTGATCTTAGCTCTGATGTCAAGTTCGTTTTTCGGATCGATATAAACAGAATCATTTCCTCCTGCTTCCGGCAGACAGCTTGTATTGCTGGTAACCACTACCGTTTTCGAGAAAAGTGCTTCAATAATAGGAATTCCGAAGCCTTCAAAGAAGCTTGGATACACAAAAATATCAGCCAGTTTATAGATGGCAGCCAGCTCATCCATGGAGACTCCTTCCAGAAAGAACACTTGCTTTTCTATCTTATTCTTTTTCAGAAAACTTTCTATTTTTTGGTAATATTTGGTTTTTCTTCCTACTACCACCAAAGGAATATTTGTTCCGTTGATTGCCTTCACAACGTTCAAAAGATTCTTACGATCTTCAATGGTTCCTACATTCAGAATAAATCTTTCCGGAAGATTGAATTTCTTTTTAGTTTCCTTAATCAATTCTTGAGACTGTTCTTCTTTAAAAGCCTTGTGACAACCTTGATAAATAACTTCAATCTTAGTTTCAGGAACTTTTAAATAGTCAATAATATCTCTTTTGGTCTGTTCTGAAATAGCGATGATTTTATCTGCCATATCAGCTGCTTTTTTAAACTTCCAAAAGTGTATTTTTCTGTCAAAAAAAGAATAATACTGCGGATATCTGACAAAGATCAGATCGTGGATGGTAACGATCTTTTTAATAGGTTTTTTGTCCCATTTTAAAGGTAATTCACCAGATAAACCATGGAAAATATCTGCATTTTGCTTCTGAGCATCTTTTCCCATCTTAAACTGACGGGAGAACTTTCCTTTTGAAGTTGGAATAAATTTAACATTGGAACGGTCAAGAATATCTTTACCACGCTCAGATTTGTTCTTATTGAGCAACAGATATTCATTCTCCGGTTCATACTCGGAAAGGATTCTTACCAGGTCTCTTGAATAATTGCCCAATCCAGATGTATTATGGAAAAAACGTTTGGCATCAAAGGCTATCTTCATCGTTGTACCTGTTTTTGAAATTCCTGAAATGTCCCGAAAGTATGTCCTTTGCTTTTCAGCCAGCCTACAAAAGAATCAAATCTTTCCACCATATCTTTTCCTGAGTTTTTTACAGTAAAACCAGGTAATTTGAATGCTTCGTCTTTAATCTCTGCAAATTCCCAGGGATGGAAATAGATATTAAGATATTTATCCTTTTTCAGGACATCGGAAGCTAGTTTTTTATAGATTGATAAAGGGAAATTATGAAAACTTAACCAAAATAAAGGAACTCTGAAATTCGGAGACACAGATGCCGGAATTTGCGTTACATTTCCTTCTTTGAAATAAGTTCTTGATACTTTTAAATTATTATATCTTCCCGGTAAAAATGTAGGATTGATGGATGAATTGTAAGAATAGCCTGCTTTTTCAACTTCTTTTTCGTTGACGGGCATCATTCTCGGCATTCTCAATCCGGTTACTTTGGTGGAAAATAATTCTTCCAGTTTTTCTCTTGATTCTTTCAGGTGTTTTTCTTCAAATTCTGAATGAAACCAAGTATGGGAAGCCAGCTCATGCCCCTCATTCAACAGCCTTTCAATAAGATTTTTGCTGTTTTCTGCAAAAATTACTGTTGAAAAAAAGGTAGCTTTTGCGCTATGTTTTTTAAGGATATCAAGAATTCTCTCTAATCCTGTTTGTGAAATTGAAATTTGCTTTTCAAAGGGGATTTCACCCTTATATTCTAATGGCATATCAAATTCTTCTATGTCAAAACTTAATAAAACCATTCTAAAAATTTTTGTTTTTAATAATATAATTAGGTCTGTCCTTCACTTGTTTAAATATTTTACCTAAATAGATTCCCATGATCCCTAAAATGATCAGTTGTAGTCCTCCAAAGAATACAATGGTCATAATTAATGATGCCCAACCTGAGATCTCTGTTTTTGCAATAAACGAATGGATAACATATGCTCCATATCCGATTACTGAAAGCGCTGAGAATAAAAAGCCCAGATAAGCTGCCAGATATAAAGGTTTCACACTGAATGCTGTAATTCCTGTAAAGGCAAAGGTAAACATCTTTTTAAGGTTATAGCTGCTTTGTCCAGACATTCTTTCTGCAGCAGTAAAATCAATTCCGATCTGCTTGAATCCCATCCAACTGGTTAACCCTCTGAGAAACAAGTCGTCTTCATTGAATTTCCGCATAACTTCAACAGCATTGGCATCCATTAATCTAAAGTCGGAACCTCCTCCTTTTGTTAGGTTTACATCCGATAAGCTTGATAAAAGCTGATAGAAAAGGTCTGAGGTTTTTCTTTTAAAGTAAGAGATCTCTTTTGGGTACGTTCTTACAGTAAATACGACATCATACCCTTCTTCCCATTTTTTTATCATTTCGGGAATAAGTTCTGGCGGATGCTGAAGATCGCCATCCATAGAGATGACTGCATTTCCTTCTGCACTATCCATTCCCGCTTTTACAGCGGGTTGATGTCCAAAATTTCTTGAGAATTCGATGAATTTTACTTCATCATAGATATTGGAAAGTTCTTCTAATTTTTGTTGTGTATTGTCTCGGCTACCGTCATTCACAAATATGATTTCAAAGTCATAGTTACTTAATCCGTCAAAAACCTCTTTGATTTTCTGATGGATCATAGCAACGTTTCCTTCTTCGTTATAGGCGGGAATTACGATTGAAATTTTTTTCATATTTATTATTTCAGGCTGTAATTTTTTTCAAAATCTTTGGTTAAAAGCTCATATGTTACCCTAAGCCAAATTACAATGCAAGGGACCGCTTTTAAAGAATATTTGATAATATAGTTCTCTTTTACAAATTTCGGGAATAAATCCGAGGTTGAAAAACAGGTGAAGATAATCACGAAAACTAACAATCCGATAATGAAAGGTGTTCTTTCCTTTTGCAGGAAAAACCACACCACAACTCCTACAACAGCAATGATATACGTTGGAGATTCTGAACTTGAACTGAACAATACTAAAAATAATAGTGTTGATGCCAGGATCATCAGTTGAAAAGCATAATGCTTGTATTGCTTAATTCTTACATAAGGCAACGCAAACAATGGTAATCCAAATGCTAAAAACACAAGGTTGGAAATAGAAGCATCTCCTAAAATTCTTCTTACAAAGCCCATCAATGAAATATCCTGCATGTTTCCAAGCACCTGATTTTCATTATTTTTTTCTACGATAGATTGAAACCAATCTGAGTAACATTGAATAACAAATTTCGGACTTGAATACGCCATTGGAAGCGCAAAAAATACAGCAGCAATAACGATTCCTGAAAGAATGAATTTTGTTTTATTTTTGATAAAGAAAAACTGTGTAAGACCTACAATTCCATAGATTTTAACAAATATCCCGATTAAGATTGCTGTTACTGACTTTACTTCTTTTCTTTCATAAATGTATACGGCTGATAAGAGTAAAAGCCCTGTAAGGGCTACATTAAACTGTAGACTCAATGCTGCTGTAATGTATTCCTGAAGGCAAAGCAATCCGAAAATAGCTTTCTTGGAATCTGAAAAAGGGAGTTTGTAGATTCCGTAAATAAAAATAAAGGTATTGGCAACATTCCAAAGGGAAATTCCTAACCAGTCAGGCATCATGGCAAATGGAGCAATCAATGCACTGAAAAATACTCCATAATGATTTAAATCAAAATAGAGATCCGGATAATGGATAAACAGGTTTTTCTGATCGATGGTATTAAAGAATACATTTTTAAAGATCAGATAATTATTGATCGCGTAATCTCCTCTCAGGTATTTGGAAATAGCGGTAACAACCGATATAATAAGATAAACCCCAAATATATATTTAGGGTTTAATAGTATTTTAAGAAATTTTTCTTTCAAGATTGTGGTATTAGCTTAAAAATTTAATCTTAAACAGCTACATTATTATCTCTCAAAGCATCATTCAGAGAAGTTTTCTTATCTGTAGATTCTTTTCTCTGTCCGATAATCAATGCACATGGAACCTGGTATTCTCCAGCTGGATACTGTTTTGTATAGCTTCCCGGAATTACCACAGAACGTGCAGGAACTCTTCCTTTAATTTCGATTGGTTCAGCACCTGTTACATCGATAATTTTTGTTGAAGCTGTTAAAACAACATTCGCACCTAATACAGCTTCTTTTTCTACGTGAACTCCTTCTACTACGATACATCTTGAACCGATGAAACAATCGTCTTCAATGATTACCGGAGCTGCCTGTAATGGCTCCAATACTCCACCGATCCCAACACCACCACTCAGGTGAACGTTTTTACCGATCTGTGCACAGCTTCCTACTGTAGCCCAAGTATCTACCATTGTTCCTGAATCTACGTAAGCACCAATGTTTACGTAAGAAGGCATCATAATAACCCCTGGAGCAACGAAAGAACCTTCTCTAGCAATAGCATGAGGTACTACTCTAACTCCTTTTTCCGCATAATTTTTCTTTAAAGGAATTTTGTCATGAAATTCAAACGGACCTACTTCAATAGTTTCCATCTTTTGGATCGGGAAATACATTACTACTGCTTTCTTCACCCATTCATTTACCTGCCATCCGTTTTCTGTAGGTTCAGCTACACGAAGTTCCCCAGAATCTAATAAAGATACTACCTCTCTAATCGCTTTCTGGCTGTCTTCATTTTGTAATAGATCTCTATTATCCCAAATGTTTTCAATAGTTTGTTGTAACGACATGTTTCTTATTTAAATTAGTTTGAAAAATTATACCCGCCAAAGATACAAAAAAGTTCAGCAAAACGATTTTTAAGTTTATGCTTTTAATAAAGGCTTAGCATACGCCCAACCCTCTTTTTATAAGTAAGATAAACAGAACCGTGCTGCTTCAGTAAATGTTCTTCTTCGAGACGGATCTGAATCTGCATCAGAATGCTTCCGATCAATAAAAAAAAGAATGCAATCACCGTGGGAGAAGTAAAGAAGAAACCTATTAAGCTAATGGTCATTCCCAGAAATATAGGATTTCTTGAAAATTGAAATAGCCCCGAAGTAACAAGATTTGTTTTCATTGTATGATCAATTCCTATTCTCCATGAATTTTTCATCTGAATCTGAGCTATTACCACTAAAATAAAGGCAAAGACCATAAGAGTAATGCCAATATATTTTAAAAGATTACGATCTAATATATCAATTCTGAAAATAATGGGAACGGTAGCAGGAAATAGTAATGACAGCATTGTATAAATAAACAAAGCAGCTAAAATTGTTTTAAAATAGCTTCCAATTAAAGCATAAGCGGAACCATCTCTCGGCAATACATTGGGGGTTTTGCCAATCTTTTTAGCTACTACCAGACTAATCCCAAGAAATGAAACAGTGAAAAAAAGTATAAAATAAATAGGAAGAAAGAATCTGATGAAATCTGTCATGATGTAATGTTTTTTGACAAATTTCAGAGATTTTGAGATGCAACGTTATTGCAATCTTTTTCTTTTTATTATGTTTTGGGTAAAGCCAACGGAAGGTGTATTTATTTTGTAAATGGGCTAAAGCCTTCTTTTATTGAATATATCAATTAATAAATACTGACTATAAATAATATACATTTTTCATTTAAACTTAAGATTTAACATTTGATTTTACTTTTTTAAATTCTGTCAGACTCATTTTATGCTGTTTTTTAAAGAACTTATTCAGGTGACTTTCATCTGAAAACCCAAATTCTGTGACAATCTCATTGATCCTCATATCACTGAAAAGAAGCCGATGTTCAATCAGTCTCATTTTATAATTCAAGATATAATGGGTAATCGTTTCACCAGACTGATTTTTGAAATAGCTTCCAAGATAAGTTTCAGAAAGCCCGAATTTTTGAGCAATTACAGAGACTTTTAATAAAGTCGGATCATGGATGTTTCCCTGAATATAATTGATAATTTCCAATATTCTTTTATCAGTATTGGAAGCAATATTCTCTGTTCGCATCTTTGAAATGTTTCGTGCAGCGATGACAATCAAGGCGTTCACATAATGCAGAGTCAGTTCTTCTTGATAAAGATCCGGATGATTGATACCGTGTAAAAGCGAATTTACAATAGAATCAACTAAAACAACATCAGGCTTATTCTGAAGTATACAACCGGAAAGATAGGATGCTCCATACAATAAACATCCTATGGAATTAATGCTGTTCCATTTATAATCTTTAATATAACGTTCACTGAACTTCACAAGCAAAAGTTCAGTCTTTTCTTTAATTTCCAAAAAATGCTGATCATTCGGTGTTAATAGAATAAGACTGCCCTTACCATAAGTAGCGAGATTATCATTTATCGTAAAAGATCCTTTTCCCGAAATAACATATACGATCTGAAAAAAGGATAACTGAGTACCTTTTAACGGGCATTCATCCGCCTGATGATATTCTACCTTTACCAATTGATCTATATTCTCTCTTTTCATAGGGTAAAAATACTTATTTATCATTAAAATATACTGATTTTTTACATTTTTTCTGTTCAAATTTGCTACATCAAAATTTTTAGAATCAATGAAAAGATCAATCTATGTACTGGCGTTGGGTGCATTCGGTATTATTACCACTGAATTTGGAGTTGTGGGAATTCTTCCTACGATCAGTCGTCAATTTGGAGTATCTATTGATGCGGCAGGATGGCTGCTGAGTGCTTTTGCAATAACAGTGGCTGTTTCTTCACCTTTTATTACGTCATTTACCTCCAAAATAAACCGTAAGTTCCTGCTGTGTCTTGTGATGAGCATATTTGTACTTTCAAATCTTATATCTGCTTTTTCTACTAACTTCACTATACTGATGATAGCCCGTATATTGCCGGCAATATTGCATCCGCTGTTCTGGAATATTTCCATTGCCATTGCATTTAAAGAAAAAGGCGCCAAAGGAGTATCTACTGTAATGCTTGGATTAAGCCTGGCTACCGTTCTCGGTATTCCAATGACAACCTATGCGGCTGATCTTTTTCATGATTGGAAAGCATCCTTTTTTCTGAGCAGCGCCATCAGTTTAATTGCATTTATGGGATTATTGCTTTTCATTCCCTCTATACCCGCAGAAAAAGAAAAATCTGAGCAAAGCCAGCTAGCCATATTGAGAAACCCTCTTTTATGGATTAACCTGATTTCTACCATTGGGACATTGGCAGCCATGTTCTCCAGCTATACGTATCTTACTGCTTATCTTGAAGAAATTACCAGAATGAATGGTGCTCAAATTAGTATTATGCTACTTCTTTTCGGAGGTATGGGAACTCTTGGGAATTGGTTGATGGGAATTGCCTTAAACCGAAATGTAAAACTAACAACACGATTGTTTTTACTATTATTAATTACAGTACAAATTCTGGCTTACTTACTGGGAGGAGCTTTTATTCCTATGGTCATTATTGTATCTTTTTGGGGAATGATTCATACAGGTGGTTTTCTGGTATCAAATATCAGAACTACACAAAACATTCCTCATCATGCACTGGAGTTTGTAAACAGCTTGCTTACATCATCTTTTAATATTGGAATTTCATTAGGTGCATTTCTTGGCGGAATTGTAAGTTCCTATTATGGAGTACAGCATATTCTTTCTGTAAGTGTTTTGCTCCTTATCGCCACTTTTGTTCTGAGTTTCTTTTCTTTTCCAAAAAGTATTGCCGCTAATGAAGAAAATGACGATGAAAAGGAACTTGCAGTACCTGCTTGTGAGCACATTTAATCAATACATTATATAGTAATTATATTTTAAATGAAAGCAATCCATCTCATAAAGATGGATTGCTTTGTTTGGTTATTATTAATTATGTTTTGGCTAAAGCCAATGGAATGTTTGATCTTTTTTGTCAACGGGCTTTAGCCCGTTGCTATTGAATACAATATTGAAGCTTTTTCAAATAAAGATAAAAATACGATTTTATGTATTGTGATTATCCATGAAAAGAATTTGAGTCATTAGCGTTTACATCAATAATGAATTCCATTGTTTTACCGATATGCTTTTCCTCGATAATACCTATTGCATATTTACTGTTATCGCCAAAGTTATATTTTTTAAGATATGCTTTATTGATTTCATCAGTGATTTGATCCAGATCATCAGGAATCAAAGCCTTTATATTGTAAATAGTACTTCCACACTCAATCTGCCCTTCTGAGTTCTCCAAAAAGGTGTTATACCAGCTCTTTTCTGCAAGTCCCCATGATCGGGCAAAAATTCTGTTTTCTACAACTACCATCCAGATGTTCAGGAAGTGTGGTCTTTGTAGTCCAGCTTTTATCCCGATGAGGTTCTTTTCTCTGATATAGTCTAATGCATTATTTATATTCATTCTGATAAGTTTTGGGTAAAACTAAAACAAGAAAAACTGAATGAAAACTTTTTTATACAGATGATCAGAAATAATATGCAGATGGATATTTTGTGAATGCGGATGATCTAAAGCATCATTTTACTAAGACTTTCCAGAAGGCAATCTTTATAACTCTTAGCAACCGTTATTTTTAAATCACCACATAAAAGCTGATTATCTTCAAAGTATTGAATATTGGTCAGATTGATAATATAAGAGTTGTGAACCCGCATAAATTCTTCCGGCAGGGTTTCAATCAAATCTTTGAGTGTTTTGTAGTAAATATATCTTTTCTGATCTGTGGTATGAACTTCCACATAATTTCCAAGCCCTTTGATGAAATTGATGTCTTTAAAGAAAATTTTCACCAATTTTTTGTCTGTTTTAATAAAAGCAAATGTTCTGTTCTTCATCAGACTTTAAATCATGGGTTGGTTATTGTTTATTTATAAAACTCTTTGAGCGTGAAGATAGGCTTTATTCCAGTATTTTTCGTTTAATGAGGAAATAATAACACCTTTAGATGTAGAGGCGTGGATAAATTTCACTTCTCCATCCGGACCGATATCATGTACAATTCCTACATGAGAGACTCTGCTTCCTCCTGCCGTTGCAAAGAATAATAAGTCTCCTGGCTTTACATCTGTAATATCAATATTCTTACCGGCACCAGCCTGATCTGAAGATCTTCTGGGAAGGTCAAGAGAGTTTTCTTCAAATACTTTTACTGTAAATCCGGAACAATCGAAACCTGATGAGGTGTTCCCTCCGAATTTATAAGGTGTGCCCAGATATTTTTCAGCATCCTTTAAAATATCATTAATTGATCTTGAAACTTTACCATCAAATCTTGAATCAAGTTTTCGGAGGTTTTCAGATTTTGTCACCGTCTTATTCCCTGATTTTTTATTGGATGAAACCTTCTTGGATGTTCCGCAAGACACTACAAAAGCAGATGCAATCAGTAAAACAGAAAGCTGCTTTATACTTATTTTATTTTTCAATAATCCCGATCTCATATTCCTCTGATTTTTACCTTATTAACGATTGATGTACAAATATACATTTTATATTTTAAATATAATAAAACTATACTACAACTATATGATAAATATATGTTAAAATTTTGATTTACATTATTTATTGCTATATTTGAATTCAATTTTGCAATATGGCAACATATGAAAGTATAATTAAGATCAAAGGAGCTGTAGGCGACCTTGTTTTTTATAATCTGAATGGAAAAAATGTTGTTCGGAAGAAAAGCGGGTTCAATAAAGCAGCTTTTAAAAAAAATCCTTCCTATGAAAAAGTAAGACAAAACAGTTCGGAATTCGGACATTGCTCCAAAGTGGGAAAAATTATACGAAACAGTCTTTCTGCATATATTAAAAAAGCTGGTGATCCTCTACTCTATCAGAAATTCGCAAAGCTAATGACGGAAATAAAGGATTTGGATACTGTTTCTGAGCGAGGAAAACGAACTGTTGAAAATGGATTACAAACCGAAGCTGGAAAAAAACTTCTGAGAGAGTTTCAGTTTGGAGAAGTAGAAAATTTGGTAAATGTTCTTGAAATTCAGAATCAGTTTCTTATGCTAAAAAAGAGTGATATTGCAGCTACTGTTTTCTTTTCTACAATAAAACTGAATTGGGAAACTTATACTACTGAATATACTGAAGAGAAAATTATTCTGGATCAGCAATATAATCCTTTTAAAATACAATTTGTAAGCAAAGGTTTACTGCATTTTGCTGTACTAAAAGATGATAATAATGAAATTACCCATATGGGATTTTTATAAAAAAGAAAAGTCTGCAATTCTGCAGACTTTTCTTTTTTATTTCTTGTCACCTTTCCAGGTACCATATTGAGCAGGTGTCGGAAGTGAATTGGACCAGCTTCCGTTTCCTTTTTTATCTGGATTCAGTTTTCCTTTGAACTCTCCTTTTGATGGTAATCCTACTGTTCCATTAAGATCTCCTGTATTATTTAAAGTTCCGGAAATATTATAGTTTTCATTACTAACCTCGGAATGCATTGTTCCTGACACTTTACCTGTATTGTCTACCACAAAGTTCCAGACTCCTTTATCAGCACCTTCATAAGTTCCTGACCATGTTCCTATATAATCATAAATCGTTTCATCGTCAGAGCTGCAACCGATAAATAAAAATCCTGTTAATAAAAGTAAAAAAAGTTTCTTCATAGTTTCAGTAGTTTTATAACTAAAAATCCTGTTATCTCCTGTTACAGAGAATGAGTTTAATAAGTATTTATTTTTTGTTCCGTGCAAATCTACTAATTTTTTAATTCAAATTATCTGAATTTTAATTAGTCGTCAATATATTTATTAAAAACAAACATATTCCAGCTAAAATACAAATATTTCCTAAACAAATTCGTCAATTTTAAAACACTAATAATACTTTTAAACATTTAGTGAAAATTTTTCATTATTTAATTCAATTTGCAATATCACTCAACAGCATTAAGTATATTTAATACTGATATTTTACGCTATCAACAATATTTCTTACCTTAGTGAAAAATTAATCGTATTCAAAATTTCACCATGAAAACAAAGACTTTTTTGTTATCAGCGCTTACTTTTTGTAGTTGTGTAAGCGCACAAGTGGGGATTAATACCTCCACTCCTACTAAAACCTTAGATGTAAATGGCTCTGTAAGAGTAAGAGACTTATCAAACCCTGATAAAATGATTGTTGTAGCAGATACACAAGGGGAACTCTCATTAATCTCACCTTCTGAAGTTTTATCTCCAAAAGCAATATTAAACAATTCTTCATCTGCTGCTGAGCAAAGGGCAGTAATATATGAAGGAAAATGTTTCCAGCCTGGCGATAATTCTTCTTCCTGTACTGTTTCTCTAAATCATTACACCTCATGTACAAACTTTGAAACTCCTATCCATACACAAATTGTAATAGGACAGGAAATTCTTTCAGGTAATGGTAATTTCTCCGGGATATGGAGAGCTAATTACATTGATAATAAAGGATATACGAATACAACGCCTATTCTTAATCAGGTTGCTCCTAGTTATCCAATCATTCATCATCCAAGTCCTAATTTAGCACGTTATCAGGGAAGTGGAGATTTTGCAGGACAATGTACTGCTGATCTTGTAACTACCATTACTCCAGCCACAGGTAATGTAAAGATAGAGTCTGTAAAACGCAGTATGTATTCGCACTTAGTGTATCTACTTTCAGTTGCACGATCAAGAAGTTTATAATAAAAATATTTACAAAAGAGCCACAATGATTTGTGGCTCTTTTATTATGGAGTTTAAAGATTTATTTTTTTTCAATAAGTAGTCTTTTTAATCTTTATTAGGAAAGTTTCTGCTATACTCTTTTGGGTTTTTACACCAATTCTTATATTAGTATCATTAAAACTATTTGTATAACCATGGTCATAGAAAGTCTTACATCTCTTTACCAACGCGATTTGGATAGATTAAAGAATGAAATAGAAGCTTATCAACAGGAAAATAATCTTTGGAAAACAGATCAAAAAGTTACCAACTCAGCCGGAAATCTTTGTCTTCATTTAATTGGTAATCTTAATCAATTTATTGGAGCTCAGCTTGGAAACACAAACTATGTCCGACAAAGAGAATTGGAATTTTCAACAAAAGATGTTCCCAGAATTGAACTTATAGAAAAGATTAAAGAAACTGCAATTGTTGTGGATAATGTTCTCAATCATCTTACTGAAGAGGATCTGAATAAAGAATATTCACGGGCTCCGGGTGAAGAGAAAATGTCAACTACTTATTTTCTGATTCATTATTTAGCACATCTGGATTATCATTTAGGGCAGATTAATTTCCATAGAAGATTGCTTGATATTTAAATGCTATTTTAAAATAAATATGATAATGAAAATAGGAATATCTTTAATTGCTGTGCTTTTTACCACCAGCTTTATATCCGGACAAAAAACAGAGGTTGTAAGTCCACATTTGGATAAATTTCAGAATATACGTGAATTTTATATCACTCCTGATGAGAATGAAGCCTATTTTACAGTACAAAGTCCTGGACAGGACCTTTCACAAATTGTATATGTAAAAAACAAAAAGTGGAAAGACCCGATATTATTGCCATTTTGTGATGGTTATTCTTATTTGGAACCTTTTTTATCAAACGATGGGAAAAGACTTTATTTTGCCTCAGACCGACCAAAATATGAATCAGAAATGAAGAAAAGTGATTTTGACATCTGGTATGTGGAACGGGAAAACAGGAATGAAAAGTGGTCCAAACCAATAAATATGGGACCCAATGTAAATAGTGAAAATAATGAGTTCTATCCTACTCTTTCTGATAATAATAATCTATATTTTACAATGGAAGCAAAAAGTGGGTTGGGAAAAGATGATATCTATTATTGTAAATGGAATGGTAAAGAATATTCTCAACCTGTTTTACTCAATAATAATATTAACAGTGATGGGTACGAGTTCAATGCATTTATTTCTAAAGATGAAAATATACTGATCTATACAAAATATAATGCTAAAGACGGATTAGGAAGCGGCGATTTATATCTTGCTAAAAAAGATAATTCAGGTGAATGGCAAAAAGCACAAAATATGGGAAATAGTATCAATACAAAATATATGGAATACTGCCCTTTTTACAATAATCAAACGGGAACCCTTTATTTTACCAGCAGAAGAAATAGTCTTACTCCAAACAAATTTAAAAGTCTGGAAGATTTTCAAGGATATATTTCATCCGGAGAAAATGGATTGAGTAAAATATACAAAACCGTTATAAAACTATAACAATCTAAAATAGCCATGCGCTTTTACATGGCTATTTTTATTGAAAATATTCTTTTATTTTTTCTTACCAATATTCAAGCTCACCAGCCAAAATTGTTGTTCCGCTAATCCTTTCATGGGATCTGAACCATAATTAAAGCTGCCTCCGATAGAGATATTTACAGGCTCATTAACAATGAAAATATCAGCTCCAGCTTTGAAAAGATCTGTATAATCTTCTTTATACTCTGAAGTGTTTACAGCATCTACCCTTCCTGTATAATCTAAACTCAATCGGATAAAAGGTTTTCCGGAATCATTCATGAATTGGTATTGTGCTCCCAATATATAAAGAGGTCTTATAATAAAACCTTTGGCATCTTTATCTTTTGCATTGAAAATTCCCTGAATCTGCGTACCTCCGTAAAGGGTCAGCAACAATTCTCTTTTTCCTTTATTGAATTTTGTTTCAGTATTCAGGTTCAACCCTTCTTCACCTCGTTTATACCAGCTGAAAAGTACTGTTGATGTTAAAGAGTTTTTTGTTCCCACAGCGTCATAAACATATCTTCCATCAGCATTGATATACAAAGCACTGTTTGCATTCGGAGTCAATTTTTCTACCATCCCGTAGCCTACCTGAAGATTATCCTGTTTTTTTTCGGTTAACGTATTTTTATGATATTCCAACATAATCTTTGAGATCCCGGTTTCTGAAGAGTCCCATTTGTAACCTAATCCCAGATTGATCAACCATGATGATGGTGCATTTTTAGGAAATGTGAGCATAAACTGAGCTGGTTTCTCTTTCTTTTCAGCTGTTTCCATTGATTCACTGATCAGGATATGCTTCCAAAATGCTGATTCACTCGTTTTTTTCTCTTCCGGTTCTTCCTGTGCCTGTAATGAAGTGCAAAACATGAGTGCAAATATTGTAATGGGTAACTTTTTCATTTCACATTAACTTTAGTGGGTGAAACATCGCTAACTTTTCTTACAAGCTCAACACAGTTTTTTACTTTTGCACATGCTCTTACTTCTTTCCGTAACAGCTTACGGGCAGACGCATTGTGACCCTTTGCAATTTTATTAAAGGAAGCGGTAAGATCATTATAATTCTCAGGATCACTAAAGCCATAAGCAGACATATCAATGTTATCATCAACTGTCAACGGATCTGTGTCTCTGTCTCCATATACCAACAGAATAGCTCTTTTTACCTGATAGGCAATTGTTGCTGTACTATTCTGATAATCGGAAACTTCAACCAAAAATTTACTCAGCTTCATATTCTTAACTTTTATGGCTGGATTGGTCTTCTCAAATTTCTTGACCGCTTTCATAAGGTTATCAAATGACTGCGGATGTACTTTAATAAATTGATTTTTTCTACTCATGATTTTTGTTTTTATGGTTAATGAAATATCAAATCAGTACTATGACATTGTAATACTTAAACAAGCTGATACAACTAAAAAATGAAAAATCATTTTAGCTCTTTATTTTCGTTACGGCACAATTGATGTAAAAAAAGATGAGGTAATGTAACAAAGCGTATGACTGACTATATCGTACACTCTATATTTATCCGGTGTTGACATAATTCGGTTACTAGTTTTGGATGCCTACTCTATTTAATACGGTTTTCGGCATTCCCGATATAGAAAAAAGCGAAGTTTTTGAATTCGTTTAGATATTAATAATCTTAAATAGAATGTAGAAAACAACTTAATTCTATGTAATAAATCTACGACTTTTTCTACTTTGGTGAAAAAGTTTCAACAATTATTTGTTAAATAAAACAGCCCCTGAAACGGGGCTGTTTTTATATTAATCTCTATCATATTTTACCAAAGTATCTCTATGAAATTCACCTATTTGCAAAATTTCTTGAGAAAACCAAATACATTCTAAATATTCTGGACCTCTCATTCCGATGTCATTGATGGTCATTATGGTTCTTGCATCTGATTTTAAGTAGACCGTATCTCCTATTTTTAATTCCATTCGTATTGAGTTTAAAAGTTAATATCAAATATAGGAAAATTGGGACTTATTTTATACTCAATTGTTTATAAAACTGCTGAAAATAAAATTTAAACAAAACATTTGCATATATCATATAAATACTTACTTTTGTACCGCTTCATATGGGGGATTGGCGCAGTTGGCTAGCGCGTTTGACTGGCAGTCAAAAGGTCACGGGTTCGAATCCCGTATTCTCCACTGGTGTAATTGAATGGTAGTTTTGGAGGGCCTAACTTAGATTTACTTGCGGCATTACTATAATCCGTAGTATAATTAGCATTTTGTTTTGTTCAGCTATTGCCCAAGGTTTAGTATCCAAAGGATTTCTTAAAGATTTGTTCCAATCTTCTACAAATTTAGCCTCAATAGCTACATTTTTTCCATTAATAACAGCAACATTATCAGCAACACCGTTTACTAATAGCCCATCAACTATCGCAGTATATTGTCTTG
Organism: Chryseobacterium artocarpi; assembly: GCF_001684975.1. Lineage (GTDB taxonomy): Bacteria > Bacteroidota > Bacteroidia > Flavobacteriales > Weeksellaceae > Chryseobacterium > Chryseobacterium artocarpi. Next base: position 466,768 of record NZ_MAYH01000023.1, read on the forward strand.
AATTAAAATTTGCAGCTCCCCCATATAAATCTTGAATATCATCTTCGTATTGCTGTGCTTTATCTATAGCTCTATATCTACCATTATGCACCAGAATCCCATCCTCGGTTAAATAATAGTTTTCATTATCCTCAATATCAAAATTATAAACTTCTTTAGCAAGAAATATTAGGAAAAAAAGCTATTCACATGAACAGCTTTGATAAGGACAACAATTTGTATTCAATAAGATTTTATACTATATTTTTAAATTTATCTATTGGTGGTAAACCTACTTTCTTTCTTTTCATATTAATTTGTTCGAGCTCATCATCTGAAAGAGGTATTTCATCGGAATCGTCATCTACTTTGATGAAAAAATTATCAATAAAATCATGCAATGTGTCCGCTAAAAAGTAATCATCCTCTTCATTATCACTTTCATGGTACCAATAATATATATTTCCGAAAGAATCTTCTTCTAAAGAATAATAAATAATATCACCTGGATATCCTTCAAATAAGGGAAAAAACCTAGCAGTAATCTGGTTTGGTGAAAAATATTGATTTATTATTGAGCCTACACCTTTATTTGAATCATCCCATCCGAATATTGTTCCAATTTCTATCTCTCCTGATTGTAAAAACCCCGACTTAATATCGTTTTTTGCATAAACATCGTTATTAAACCTACTGTTGCCAAATTTGGAAACAAATTCAATAATCTCAAGATCAGGAATTTTACCCATTATTGAATTTACAATAGATAAAGATTTATCTATTGATGATTCTAAATCTTCATTGCTTATATATTTAACACCACCTAAATCTTCAATTTTATCAAATAAGTTGTTCATGACTTTAATTTACACAATTACGGCACTATACGCCAGACAGCATCCTAACTATTATCAATTACTTTATGATTGGAGGAAGCCCCTTTTTAATAAGCCGTTTATTAACTTGCGTAATTGTCTCATCATCAAATTCTTTTAATTTCTCAACAGAAAGGAAATCTTCCCAAATAACCTCATCTAGCTTTTTTTCTTTTATTACATCTCCGTAAAGATTTGTTAGAACTTCAGTAAAACTATCTGCTACATAATCTAAGTAATAATAGTCGAATTCGTTTTCATGATCTTCAATAACGAGTTCTTTATCCTCAATAATGAATTTCTGTTCATGGTCCCACCTTAAAACTTTGGGATCGTTTTTACTTTCTCTATAGTCGAAACAGAGGAAATTACCACCAGGATCCATCGTTATAGGAAAAACATCAGTTGGTATTTTGTTTTTTATCTCCTCATATAGCGAAATGATATTTTCATCTGCATCGAGATTGAAGTTTAAAATTTCACCAAATGCCTTTGCTTTCTCCCTAGATGTATCAATAGTATTTGGAGTTGGCATCGCAGCATTGTGTTCCAGAACTATTTTTTTGTAATCTTCAGGAAATTTAATTCCAAAGCTATTCTCTACCTCTGAAATTGACATAGGATTTTTTAATTGTTTTTCGTAAAGCCAATTCATGTTTTATTAAATCAAAATTACGTCACTTTCCACTGCATGGAGTGCATCATCTTTAATGTAGCCCCTCCAGTACTAATTTATTAAAAAATTTAATTTGTTGCTTATTTGAAATTTATATCAATTTTTTTTGGATTAGTGTTGCTTTCTATTATTTTTTCTAAAGTTCCAGATTGTTGTTTAATAATTATAGCTCGCAACGCATTAAAAGAAGAGAACAAAACACCACTTTCGCTTCCGTAATCAATTACAGGTTTATTAAAAAATATAGATTTCTTGTTTGTATCAAGAATCCAGTTTCCTCCATAGATGTGCCTAAACAATTCCCCCAAATAACATGCCCCATCATAATAATCATTATCTTCAACTTTAATGTTATTCTCCAAAATATACTTTTCAAATTTTTCAATAGAGTTTTTTTCAAAATCAATATCGTATCCTTTTGAATTTATTCTTTTTATAAAATTCTGCACTATTTCGTCTAAATGAAATATGAAATTTTCAAACTTTTCGTTATCTGTAGTCTTCATTTAATGTAATTTTATGGTATTTGACTTCCTATTTTATATTTTATTCCAAGTTCGTCTAATTTATCTAAAAAAGGTTTGGAAGCCCCTCCTTCTAATATATATTCAACAGTATATTGTTGTTCAACAAGCCAGGCATCCTTTTCCAAATCTATCTTTGCTTGTTCACAATGATAAACCTTACCTGTTTTGAGTTGTCCTATATACATATCATCACCTTTATAAATGTCGATCTGTCTATTACTGGTAGGAGTTTTAAAAACTTTATTCTCTCCGTTCATTGCATCTCGATATTCAGCTTCTCTCTTTAAGCCATAAGAATTATTTTGTATACAAACATCATATTTTTTACTCCATGCGTTATAATCCAGATCTCCTTTATAATCTTCCCATCTTTGAGCTTTATGTTCTGGTGAACCAGGTATTAAGTAATCAGTTGTATACCCATTATGTACCAGAATTCCATTTTCGGTAACATAATAGTTCTCATTATCCTCAATATCAGAATTATAAACTTTTTCGTAATGAGGTAAAAAATTAGACTGTCATAACAGACAGTCTAATTTTTATAATATTTTTTCTTTTTCTACAGGAGTGTTGGACTTTATTAAATTACCTGTTTCATCATAAAAATTATAACGTTCAAACTGACAATCTTCTAATTTATATTTTTCTCCATTAAGTATAGAAAAATATTTTCCATCCTTAATTTCCCCTATATTTAGATCAAGTATTACTATCCCTTTTTCAATCTGTTGCCTCCATCCAATTAAATCTTTTGAATAGGATAACCCATAAAAGTGCTTGTTATCCGGAGTAATTATAATAAAATTCTCACTTAAAACACCACCTGTTTTGGGGATTAAAGGTGAATTGGCAGATGCAATTATATTAACAAAATTATCTTTTGTAATTTTTCCATTACCACTTTGAATATAAATGTATCTGTACTCTCTAAAATCAAATTCTTCTTTTCCTGGAAGAATCACATTTTCTATTTTCATAATAATTAAGGTGTTATTTCAAATCTTACGTTAGTAATACCATTTTGACTAAAGACCTGTGAATAATGATCTGCCAATTCTTGGCTATTTGTGTGATATATAACTTCATCAAAAGCATTAGAATATTTTTTTGCTTGGTCAAGCATTTTGTTTTGTTCAGCTATTGCCCAAGGTTTAGTATCCAAAGGGTTTCTTAAAGACTTGTTCCAATCTTCTACAAATTTAGCCTCAATAGCTACATTTTTTCCATTAATAATAGCAACATTATCAGCAACACCGTTTACTAATTGCCCATCAACTATCGCAGTATATTGTCTTGAATTAAAATTTGCAGCTCCCCCATATAAATCTTGAATATCATCTTCGTATTGCTGTGCTTTATCTATAGCTCTATATCTACCATTATGTACCAGAATCCCATCCTCGGTTACATAATAATTTTCATTATCCTCAATATCAAAATTATAAACTTTTTCGTAATGAGGCAAGACTTCCACGCTGATAACTGTTGTATAATCTCCACCTTTTAAATGCAATAGATCTCCGGCTTTAAGGCTTCCGGCTTCTATCCATTCATCATTACAGAAGAAGCGGTGTTCAGGTGTTACACGTACGAATTCTCCGGTAGGTAACTCAATAGTAAGCATTTGCTGGGTAAATCTTTCATGTTTTACCAGAATTGGTTTATATTCCTGTTGTTTGGTCGTTTCATTGTACGTTAGTACAAAATCCCCTTCATTAAGATTTTCGATGTTCTGTACTCCATCTGGTGTATGAACTTTTGTTCCTGCAGGAAAACACGATTTTGTTGCCCCATGAGCCGCAAAAATTCCTAAAACAAGACTTATTCCGCTTTCTTTAAGTTTATCAAGTACATCTTTATCGCTGCTCCAGATGTTATATTGGTCATAATAAGCTCCACCGATTCCCAAGCCCCGCAACCATTTGCACGCTGTAGGAAGGTTTTTAAAGCCCTTAAAAGTAAACTGTTCAATCAATTCCTTTTTGGCTGCATTTCCAAAGCTCTGCAGAGCAGCTTGTCCTCCTGCCCTTAGCGCCGCCATCCCGCCTCCTTCAGCCGCCGCAGCCGCCATTGCTCCTTCTCCTGCTATTGCCCCCATACCTCTTCCGGCAAGAAAACCAAATGCAAAGTTGGCTGCATGACCTAGATTGGTGAGAGCTGCGCTTCCCCATGCTTCCCAAACTGTTTCTTTTGGTGTAACCTGACCGCCCTCTTGGGGACAATCCATTATAGAATTAAGGGTAAGTGTTTTTTTATTTTCTATGGTAAACCTTTCTGCGGTTTGGGTCCATACACGACTATCCGCTGCCATTTTACACTTTATAATTCCGGCCACAACTGCTAATGCAAGAGCCGCTGCAATTATCAACGCCATTGCCCAGCCAGGTCCAGGAACCAAACAGCAACAGACCAGACCTGCAATTAGCCCTGCTGTAAAAGCAGTATTTCCGAGACAGACAAAGTTGTTGCCTTTCTGGGTATCTTTTTCAGTAGCGGCTTTGCTACCGCTAAACTTAACAAAATTCTGACTGCTTACTTTCACTTGCATTGGGGCAACTCCCTTAGTGCAGACTAGATAATGTTGTTCCGTAAGGTACTGTTCTTCTTCCATACTTTTACAGTTCTAAATGAGTATCCATATAGCAATGATAGTAGAAAAACTCTCCCAGCTTCTCAGTAATGGTAAAATCTGATTTTAGCATTATCCTATCATCATACAGATATTTACCTTTTACCTGATATTCGGGATGCATATAATTGTCTTTCGCAAACTCACGGAGTCTTCGGATGATTTTTTCATCACGGATCATTTTTCCCTCCGCATTCCATTCATCAAATCCCTGTTCTGTTTCTTTCTCAGACACGGAAAGATTAATGGGAATAACAACTCCAGCTCCGAATCTATCCATATCTTCTCTTTTGAGATAGCTTTTGGAACCTTCCTGTATAGGCTCCTTTCCGAAAATATAGAAGAACTGATAGATAAAATGGATATAACGTATGCTTTTTATTTCCATTTCTTCATTGGTCAATTCATATTCCTTAGCCCTAATAATTTCGTAAGCTTCAATAGGATGTGCATTATTGAGCCATTCTTTTACACCTTTCCACTTTTCACGGATCATATCTCCGTTATAGATCTTGGCAATTTCTCCCTTTTTATTAATACCAACCTCCAGAGTACTGTAGATACTACATACTTTATTGGTCATTTCAGTAATCTGAACAATTAAAGGATCTTCATACATTTCCAAATCATAATCTGTTTCCGTAATCTCAAAAATATGATAGTCTTCATCCGGATCTTTTCCTTTATATATCACGGACGTTTTAATATTAATCTTATAATCACTATCCAGACTATGTACTTTAGTTTTCCCGATTATAGCAGTATTGTACTGATATTCTTTTCCAATGTCCATCCTCCTACTTATTAATATTAACTTTTTTACCGTTTATCTGAACTTCTGTTCCTCCCGATATCTGGACTTCTTTTCCACCTATTTTATTACTGTTTTTCCCTGAAAGAGCAAGGCTGTCTTTGGCGTCTACCTTAATTTCTTTACCGTTTATAGTAATCTTGCCTTCCTTATCAATGATTACAGTACTGGCTCCAACTACAATTTTAAATTCAGTATTCGCAGTTAGAGAAACTTTTCCGTTTTTATCCATCTGAAGAACAGAAGCATCTCCTACATTGATCATATTGGTATTTCCTGCTCTTACTGTATTATCATTCCCTACATTTACTTCTTTGTTCTTATTGGCGTTAGTGGTTGCATTTCCTGCTCCGTCAAAGAACATGCTTGCACCCCCTTGATCTTTAAGGTTCATAGATCCGGCTCCATTGTCATACTTTAGCTCGGCACCGCTTCTTCCACTAAAGCTCATGATATTATTTCCTGTCCCGCCACCGGATCCAATACCACCATGGTACATTCCGCCCATAACAAAAGGTCGGTCAGGATGAAGATGAACAAAATTGACAATTACCTGATCTTCAACCTCGGGAACAGACATAAATCCTCTGTTTTTACCTACTTTTTCACTGCTTCCAGCATCGGGAGACATTACACGGATAAATTCTGTGGTATCCTGCCCACCTTGCCAGTCAAGCTGAACCTGCACTCGTCCCTGATTTTCCGGATCTGTATTGGAAATTACTTTTCCGAATTGAGGTTCTGCCACCGGAACCACAAACTCAGGTCTTGGAATAAACCCTGTATCGGATGCAATTGCCTGAAAAGAACCATCATAATATCCTCTGGCATCCACTTCATGAGTTACTTCTATCAGCATGAGTTTTGTAAAATACTCGGTCTCATTAGTATCTGTTTTCCGCATTTCTATATCTGCAATACAACCAGGATAAAGAAACGGAACTGTTGTATTTCCTGATGTAATGAAAACTTGTGATGCGTTACTTCCCGCGGTTCCTTTTTGGGAAGCATCAATATCCATAAATGATGATGCTTTAATAGGTGCTATTCTTAATGAGGGGGTTTGAAAGGTTTTTTCTGAAATTTCATAAGCCCGTTTGGCTATATCTGAAGTATGATTGATCTTTGAACTTCCTCCTTTAAATTTTTCATTTTTACTGCTATTGTATCCATAAAATGAAGGAGTAACATGCTGAGCCTTCATTTTGATTTTCACATCAGTCAGGTTACTTCCATAAGTAAGCATTATAGGCTTCTCCTGTGGTGGTAATTGTCCGAAATGTAAAACTTCTCCATCGTAAAAGAATTGTTCACCGTAAGCTTCAGCTATTCTGGCAAGGTAATTATAATGTGTTTCTTCGTATTGACAACTGTAGGAAACATTTCCGTGTCTTGCATCCACTCTGAAATCAAATTTACCTTGTCCCAATCCTTCTTTAATAACTTCCGAAGCAATACTGTTTAAGCTCATAGGCTGCCCGCCACCAAAACTTTGAATATGAGGAGCTGCATCTAATAAGACCGTTGGACTACATCCCGAAAGTACAAGGTTTCCAAGACTTCCTTTTTCCTGACTGAAACCAACTTCGGTAATTACTCCTACAAAGTTTCGTTCAGGACCTTCTTCCACATCTTTATATTTAAATACAACAGTAATTCTTTTGCCTAAGAAATTCTGTATCGTTTCAAGATTATGGTTTTCTGCCTTTCCCAGAGTATCGTGGGCTAGTATTAACTCAAATTCATGATGCTTTGTTGCACTTTGTGTGAGCTTGAAATGCTTAAAATACTTTATTGGAGTGCCTTCAACATGAATGTCCAGCTTCACAACACGATTGATCCCAGCAATTGCGTTCGATGGAATCGTCTCTGCTTTATAAATTTTTGAAGTAGGCTGCTTTGACCAAACCTTTTCTTTAATAATAGTGGACTCATTGGGTAATAATGGCTGATTGAGGATTTGTTTACCTGTATTAGCTATATTTTTTACCTGTGAAGTAACATGCTGAACATCCGGAATGTTCACTTTTTCTTTTATAGAGTCTACAAAATCTGGTTTGTCTGAATGTATTCCCGTTTTGGGAAGCTTTTTATCATCTTTAAACATGATATAATTTTTTCAGTTGTGTAAAATATGGTAATGATTGAGACCAGCTGGCTTAAATAACAGACAATAGTTTACCGGTCTCATGGTAAGGCTAATAATTAACTGTTATGAGCTAGGCATTATTAAATTTCTCTGAGAAAGAAATTATGCATTAAGTACAAGGATGTACTTCTTCAGAAGTTGGGTTCTGTTTTTTTTCATAAGTTTTTTTAGTGATTTGGTACTTGCAATATATATCGTTTAGAATTCACGACAAAATGAAATAGAAATTATTTTAAAAAGTGTCGTAGTTCTACGACTCTAAGTTTAAAAATAAAATAAACAACTACTTATCAGACATTTATATTATTGCAATATTGTTTATAATACTTCCTTTAACGTTATTGATAGAAAAAAATTAAGAGATATCAAAATAAATAATATTATTAAATATAAGCCAGATATAAAACTGAATCCGATGAAGAAAGATTAAATATAAAAGCGTCTTCATTGGTGTTTCTTTACTTTAATATCTATATATTCAATGAAATTTACCCGTTTTGACTTCTAATAAACTTTGTGTTTCAGTTATATTATTTTCATAGATATGTGCATTTCCTAAAAATGAAGTTATAGTTTTTACTTTTTTAGATATCCTAAGTAGAAAAGAGCGCTACGCTTTAAATGATCTAAGAACGATAACTAAAGAAGCTGAAGAGTTATTAAAACTAGTTAAAATGAGTAAAACAGTGGGTTAATACCTGATTTTGTGGTAAAAGCAAAAACAACGATATGAAAACTTCAATATCTTTCAGAAAAACAGTAATGTTAAGAACATATCATATAATGGAAGAAACAGGTAAGAATTGGGCTGATTGCATTCGTAAAGTCAGAATTAATAAAGCGATGCATCGGGGTGAGGTAACGTTTTATTTCGAGAAAGCTGGGGCGAAATTAGAAAGGCTACTGACAATTTGAAAATTGATTACGAATTTAAGACCCAAAAACCACCAAACCCAAAAGTATTTACGTATTTTTATGTAGATATAAATGACTTTAGATGTTTCAAAATCGCTAACTTTATCGGTCTGGCAGCTGGTGTAGCAGCGCACCCGGGAGACGGTGGTATGGCAGCATTGGGGAATGTGATATTTAATTCGCTTGGATTATAGATTTAAAAATTTCATTAGAAATATTTAGCATTCCGGTATTTCCTGGGTGTGCCGACACACCAGCAACGGTCCATTTTGATCTATCAGATCTATTGGGATCTTTAGCAGCTGTATTGGCTTTGTTCTTGGAAATACTGGAAATGTTTATGAATATTGAATTTGATTTTAAAGCAATTTTTTCTGACAACTAAATACAAAAGTGACTAACAGTACAATTAAAAGTTTTTTCATAGAATAAAATAAAATCTCCGGTTACAACTTCTTAAAATTTATTTTATTTGTTACAGTGATTACTGTTTACCATAATTTTCGTCAACGTTATTAGCTTATATTTACATTTCAATAATTATAATAAACCAACTTTTCTTGATGTAGATCATTGTTTTAAAGCAGTAAAAAAAGGAAATTTGATGATCTTTTCAATAACAGAAAGTGAAAAGACTAAATCAATTAGTATGGAAATAGGAATAGACAGTTTTATTGCTACCGGTGCGTATGATGGCGGATTGCGCCCGGAAGAAAATATGGTAGCCATGGAGAATTTGTTGTCAAAGATAGAATTTGCAGATCAGGTCGGATTGCATGTCTTTGGGCTAGGAGAACATCATAGAAAAGAATTTTTAGATGAATCTCCTGCAGTAATATTGGCAGCCGCTGCAGCCAGAACTAAAAATATTCGGCTGACAAGTGCTGTTACTGTACTCAGTGCTGCTGATCCTGTAAGAGTATTTCAGGAATATGCAACATTAGATATTATTTCTAAAGGTCGGGCTGAGATCGTAGCCGGAAGAGGATCATTTATTGATGCATTTCCTTTATTTGGATTCAATACTAAGGACTATGATGCACTTTTCGAGGAAAAAATCAAATTGCTTCTTGAAATCCGTGATAATGAAACTGTGAGCTGGAGCGGTAAATTCCGTCCTGAACTGAAACAACAGGCAGTATATCCGAGACCAGTACAAGACCAGTTGCCAGTTTGGATAGGAGCGGGAGGAACTCCCCAATCTTTTATAAGGGCTGGAATTCTCGGAGTTCCATTGATGGTAGCCGTTATCGGAGGCGAAACCCATCGCTTTCGCCCATTAATAGATTTGTATTATGAAGCTGGAGAAAAAGCCGGACATCCCCGGGAAAAGCTTAAAGTCGGATTACATTCACTGGGTTTTGTGGCAGATACGACTTCTAAAGCAAAAAACATTTATTTTCCGGGGTATCAGGAAATGATGGGGAAAATTGGTAAGGAGAGAGGGTGGGCTACACCTACACGGGAAATGTTTGAAGTTCAGGCCGAGCCGACTGGTGCTTATGTTATTGGGGATCCGGATGAAGTTGCAGAAAAGATTCTACGACATAGTGAAGCATTAGGTGGTATCTCAAGATTTACTTTTCAGATGGATAATCCGGGCTTAAGCAAAGAGGATATATTCAGAGCCATTGAGTTAATAGGAACAAAGGTTATTCCTATTGTGAACCGATTCTGATTATTTTATGATTGCCCGGATCGGATTCTACTCAGGGTTCCCTGGGTAATATCTAAAAAGGATGCAATCAGGAGTTGTGGAAATCATGCATCTCTGTTATTCTAGTAAATATGCGGCGACATCATAAAAAGAAAGGCTTATGAGAATGTAAAACTCATAAGCCCTTTTAATTTTTCTACTGAAGATAATCTTTATGTATTTTTTTCATATTGGTAATGCTGTAATTAGTAACAATAATAACATTACAATTAAAAAACCAGGTAAAGCACCAAAAACAAAATATCCAGAAGGTTGTATAGGATTTGATACTACGAAAGCTAATTATATTGGTCATTTAATGGATTATTTCTCCGTAAGAATAGATAAAATGCCCGAATTAGAAGGAGGGGTTGTGCAATTGTACAAACTTTTAAAACAAAACTTTTTAACATTATCAGCTGGTTCTATAGATTTTAAAGGACATGGAGCAGGGCCAAGATCAATAGATATGACAGTAAATGGCCTTTGGAAATTTAGGCCTTATCCCAAAGAAGATGATCCTAAATATGAAAAAGAACAGGTTAGAAAATGGAATAGTGAGACAGGCAACCCAATTTTTTATATTGAAGCAGGTTCTAATGATTGGCATGCAGAGCCAATTGTAGATCATGGAGCAGTAATTGTAAGTGAGTTTAGTGATACATGTTGGTTATTTACAACGATATACACATATGAAAGTGAAACTCAACCATTTTCAGGACACAGACAATTTGGTATTCACCAAGACGAAGAAGGTTGCTATCGTATATTTACAAGAGCTCTCGATAGAGTTTGACCAGATGAGAGTATCATAGGTTCTAAAAACGCAAACTTTGGTAATGTTAACGATACAGTAAAAGATTATTTCACCATAGCAAACGGCACATGGAATTCTTATATGAAAAATGTTTTGAATTTTATTATTAAGCTTGGAGGTACAGCAAAAATAATGGAGCCTGAAATTATCCGAACAAAATTTGCAGACTTTAATGCTAATTTTACAACATCACCTACAATACAAATTGGAAATATTCCGCAATACAAAGAAGATGAAAAAATAAGCTATTTCTCTTAAATATTATCTCCTTTATTATATTGTATTATATTGTATTATATTGTATATGAAATTATTTTTCATTTCTTTAATTATAGTGATAACCCAACTCCTTTAGGCTTTTTAATTTTTAATTTTAAAAATACCTCGAAAGATAGATTAGATCTTTTATTCATAACGATCAGTTTTATTATTAATATTTCACTAAGTCTGTTTTTTTGGAGATATATTTATAAATGGTATGGAAAGATAGCTTCTACAACATTAACTTTTAAGCTTTTACTTGTTTTTTTGATTATTAGCTTATTACTATTGATCTTATTTCTCTTATTAATGTATTTTACTAAGGGTTTAATTTTCATTATTCTTTACACGCTCTATTTACCAATGGGTATAATGATAATGCTAATGGTTCCTCTTTTTAAATTTAATAAAATGATATTGGGAGATAAAAATTAATTAATCATAAGAAATCGCAGTTGGAAGCATTTCAGAATGCAATAAAATTATATTATAAGACGAATTTGGTAATGAATAATATAAAAAATAACTCAAATTATTCAGTTTTAATCTATTGCTTAAAGTGAATTAGTCAACACTTAATCTGACAGTTATAATCAAATTAAATAACTTTCAAAAAGATATTTTATGGAATTTTCAATGTAAAAGAACAATGGTAAATAAACGATTCTGGACACGATTTAGAAGTTTTCGAAGCTTATGTCGACTGTGTTGGGATAATGGATTTTCAAAGTATTTATAAAGGTGTAGTAGATTGTTATATGGGATAGTATTCAGACAATGAAGTATTTGGGTACAAAAACAAAAAAGAGAAAATGTAATTATTTAAAGTTCAATAATTTACAAACTCTCTAATTTGAAAAGTGGAGAATACGGGATTCGAACCCGTGACCTTTTGACTGCCAGTCAAACGCGCTAGCCAACTGCGCCAATCCCCCGTATGAAGCGGCACAAAAGTAAGTATTTATATGAGATATGTATATCTTCTTAATAAAAGACTCAGCTTTAAAATGGCTAAACTATAAAATTTCCTTAATATTATTTCAAAGATTTCTATTTGTATTTATTATACAATTTTTCTTAGATTTAAAGATTATGAGAGTATATTTATTATTACTTAGCTTTTTCGGGATGGTTTCATGTGATTCACAGAAAAATAATCTTCTATCCATACCGTTTGATCAGCCAGTTACAGGACTTATTCACACAAATAAGCTACAAGAAACTCAGGATGTAAATTATGGGATTTATTCCTACCAGACGGATCAATTGGATAAATTCAGAATAGGTAGTATAAACTTGAAATCTTATGCTTATCCAAATAGCGCAGCAGCAGATTATAACAGTCTTCAAATATATGTGGATAATCGTAAATCTCAAAAGTATCTCGGTTTTCGGTATACTTCAGTAAAACAAGATGAAATAACATCATTAGTTGAACAACTAAAAAAACAATACCCTGAATTTGAACGCAGAAAAGACTCTTTTGGAGAAACTTATTTCTGGGATATTAAGTCATTAAATGCCTGGTTATTCTATTACCCGAGCTTTTCCACGGATAAAAATGATAAAAACTTTTTAAATTCCAATTTTCTATTTGTGAAAAAAGGAACTCGTGTAGAGAATTCAAAAGATGCTTCTGTTTTTACCATCTGGCAATTGATGGAGGCTCAATACCCTAAATAAAAAATCCCTCAGATAGAGGGATTTATATCTTGAAAATAAAATATTGTAAAACTAGTTACCATTCTTTTTAAACACTCTCTTTCGTGTCTCCACTACCCCAGCCTTGCTCAATTTAATAACAGAATACTTTCCATCGGCATCTTTAATAAACTCTACAGTTCTGTTATCATCATCTGATCTGAAGAATTTATTGTCTGACTCGGGAAACAATTCAATATCCAGATCATTATAATAAAGTTTTCCCTTGTTTTCAAAAATTTTAATATCTGCATAAGTTCCTGTGAAAAACTTGTAAAGTAAAATATTGTTTTTAACAATCTTATGGTGATACGGAAGTTCGACTTCTTTACCAAAGCATATCGCAGCTAATCCATAAGCAAGCATATAAGAAGGAGACTGATTATTAGAAAGAACGGTAATCAACAAATCATCATTTACATAACGATTAAAAGATGTCATTGCTCCAAAAAAACCACCATCATGGGCAATTAATTGATGCCCCTGACTATAGAAAGGATTAACCAGAACACCATATCCGAAATTTTGATCATTATAAGATGTGAACATCAATTTCTTCATCTTTTCACTTAAAATAGCAGTACCATATAATGCTTTATCCCATTTCAAAAGATCATTAACCGTTGAGTAAATTCCATCATGTCCTATATTGAATGTCCAATTGATATATGGATTCTTATGATAACTTTTTTCATTTCTGATATATCGGTCTGCCATATTATCAACGACTTCATCATTGGTCATAACTCCGGTTTCATTCATTTTTAATGGAGCAAAAATATTCTCTCTTAAATATTCAGAATAGCTTTTACCACTCGTTTTTTCTACAATACGTGCCAGCAAATAATAACCAATATTACTATAAGCGGTCTGCTGCCCTGGTGTAAATAAGAATTCTTTTTGAACAATATGCTTCAATACCTGATCCTCTGTTAAAGAAGCCTGATTAAGATAAAGTTCGTCAAAATCCATCTGAAGCCCAGACATATGGGAAAGCAGCATATGGAGTGTGATCTGGTCACCTTTTGGAAATTCCGGAAAATATTTATTTAATTGATCATCAATAGATAGAAGCTTACGCTCTGCCAACTGGAGAATAGCCATAGCCGTAAACTGCTTGCTTACAGAAGCCAAACTGTATTTTGTATTGATGGTTGTTTTTATTTTCCATTCATAATTTGCATAACCATAAGCATCCCTCAAAAGCATAGAATCTTTTCTGGCAATCAGAACCGTACCACTGAACCCATTTACGCCTGCCTGAGCTTTCATATATTGTGATAGTTTATCAGAAAGGCTGATTGGGTTCTTCGTTGATATGACATCTCCTGCAATTGCTTTGGTTTGTGAAAAACTTTTGATTGGGAGCAAACCAACTCCTAAAAAGAATATTAATCCTACTTTTTTCATCTTTTTGAAATTTAAGTATTTAAGACATTTTTAAATTAGGAAATTTATCCTGTACTATTTTCACAAACTTTTCACCTACTACCTGATATTTTGCTCTTGATTCTAATTGTTTTTTTAAATTAAGCATATCTCCGGGATCAACTGCATAGTGAAGTCTATCGTGAATTTCAAGAGATAGCGAACTTCCGTCAATTTCAAAAGTAATAATATATGTTTGAGGTAAATATTCTTCTGATGACTTTGTATACACTCCCAACTGTGACTTCAGAATCCCTCCATATTGAAGACTGGCTCTTTCTATTTTCAAATTATCAAATACAATCTGTTCGTCTAATTCTCCTACTGTATTGGTAGTGAAAAAGTGCAAATTGTTTCCACTTAAAACCCAAAAACAATCTGTTTCGATTCGGTTCAACTTTACGCCTATTGCAGATAAGGCTATGTTCTTTATTCCGTCAGTTACAATTTCCTGCACCTTACTTGCTGTTGATTGAGGAACAGATGCAGAAGTAAAAGCATCAATGGGATTGCCATTCATCCATTGTTTTAATTTTAAAAAATCCTGAGCTAAAAGTTCTTGCTTATATTGGTAATATTTCAATCTTTCAGCATCTAAATCAATTTCGGATTTCGCTATTTTGTGTTTCTTATTCATGATAATCATAAAAAATACACCTGCAATTATTACTGCGACTGGAATTAAAAATAATGGATTCATTCTGTTGTAGTTTAAGTTTTTCTATTTCAGGACTGTATCATAAATCTTATTCAGCAGATCCTGTCTCATTTTTGAATTTCTCTGATCAAGAAGTATGATAATTCCCCATTTTTTATTCCTGTTGTAGCAAATGATGGAAGACTGTCCCATAGAATCTCCGGACTTCATATAAATGGTATTTTTATCATCCGTTACAATATTCAGCCCTAGCCCCATTTCTCTTTTTTCATCTTTATACACAATTTTTTCTGTGATAATCGCCGCCTTGCCTATTGTAGTTTCTTTATTCAGAACTGCTTTTAAAAAAGTCACCATATCGGAAGCATTAGATTTCACCAATCCTGCAGGTGCTGTAATATTCCATTTGAAAAACTCCTGAATACCTCCATTTGGATTATGAGCAGTTGTTATATTTTTTACATTAAAATCCTTAGTTAAAGTGTCGTTCATGTGTAAAGATTTTATCATTTTAGCTCTGATAATTTCGTCATAGCTTTTCCCATACACTTTCTCTAATATCTGCCCCAGTAAAGTATATCCAATCGTAGAATATCTGTATTTACCATAATCTTTGAGCTCACTACAATTATTAATTATCGAAGTCAATGTACCTTGTGTCACATTACTTACAGGTTGCTGCGGATCTATTTCTATTAATTTTGCAAAATCTATATCCGGCAAACCAGACTGATGTGATGCCAGATCTGAAATCTTAATTTTGTTTCTAAGATTTTGCTGCAATACATATTCTTTGGGAAGAAATCCGTCTATATAATCATCTAACTTAAGTTTATGCTCCAAAACTGCCTGAGCAATCAAATTAGAGGTCAGGATTTTTGTAATTGATGCGATTTCAAAAATGGAATTTTTATTAATTTTCACTTGACTTTCCGCATTCAAATTGCCATAAGCCGTATAATATTCTTCATTGTTATTAATAAAGCCAACACTGATTCCTACTTCAGGATTTTTTTTATAATTATCGCTGATGATAGAATCAATCTTTTTAGTAATATTTTGCCCAAAAGAAAAGCTGCTTATGAATAACAGTGCTGCTAAAAGTTTTGATGAAATTTTCATTGTATCGTTTTTTTTGTGTTAAAAAATTATTTCGATACAAAGATGTGTGAGAAAACAGAAATAGGCGACCGAATAAAAGTATTCAATCCCTTTTGTTCAAAAAAATAAGTATGAATCTTTACACAAAAGAGTACGAATAATTACAAACCACTTATTTTCAAACTCTTACGGAAATCAGTTGGCGTACTGCCTGTATGTTTTTTAAAAGCGGTATTAAAAGAAGATTTTGAATTAAAACCCACTTCATATAGAATTTCAAGAATAGTTACCTTACTTTTTGTAGTATCTTTTAAAATATCCATAGCATTTTCTATACGGTATGTATTTACAAAATCGTAAAAATGCTGCCCTATCTGATGGTTGATTAAAAGAGACAAATCCCGAACCGGAATTTCAATATCACGGGAAACATCCTGAATGGTAAGCGAAGAATTGAGAAAGGGCTTTTTCTCCGCCATATATTTTTTTAGCTTCAAAAGATCTTCATTATATTCTCGTTCATCTGCTACTGGTAGTCCACTACTTTTTTCTTCAGAAACAAGCTCAGAAACAAGCTTTAATTTTGAGTCTATATTTCTAAAAAGCCCCGGATTATTTAACGCTTTGAATAGATACCAACAAAAAATAAAAAGAGAAGATACTAAAAGTACAATCTTAATTACCTCAGAAACATGTGGATAATCTGAGAATTTAAGAATATTTTTTAAAAGGGCAACCATGTATAAAACGGACAGAACAACAGTAAACTGAAACAGCCAATTATAAGAAGCAATACTTTTCCCTGCATAGTTTTCAACATAAAGTTTCTTTGATTTCCTAAGCACTCTAAATACAGCAATAATGTAGACAATAATCTGAAGATGTATTAAAATATGATTGAACTGGAATTCCACCATACTTTGACGATTCTGAATAAAACTTATTTTTGATGCGGTATCTACACCATAAAAACGTGGGAGTAAAGCCAAATTAGCAATTAAAAATGGAAGTAAATGCAGTAAATATTTTGGTTTAAGCTTGAAATCAGAGTAGCAAACTGATATGATATAGAGATAGAAAACCGGTATTTGAAGGAAAGCAAAAGAAGCTCTGAACATTCCCAGATTTGATGGACCATCAACAATCATATTAAATAAAGGTTCACTAATATCTATTGCATTTAATACCAGAAAAGCAGCAAACAAACCGTTACTGACTTTGTACTTTGTTTTGACGGTAATCAGAAAAAAAGCGAGAAACAATGAAATGAATAAAGAAATTATAGTTACAATGACTAACAAGTTAACATTATCCATTTTTTATTTTTATTGTTTTATGATTATTATATTTTTAATAGTATTTTGGACTTTCACATATATCTCCATATTTAAAATCCAACATATACAAATATAAAAATTAGATTAATGTTATTGGCTTTTTTTAATGTAAAGTATTTCTACAAACAAGTCAACCGCAATAATCCATTGATAAAAACCATATAAGACACTGATAATGAATTAATAAATTTTACTAAAATTATTATACAATTTTATAATCAAATAGGTAATGACATAAAAAATCCCTCGAATAGAGGGATCATTTTTATAATTCTGGACAAGCCATTTGATTATCGTGTGGAATACATACTTTGTCATCGCCCCAAGGCATAGGGCAATCACGGAAGCCTGGAGGGCATCCTCTTCCTCCATTGATGCTTTTTAATCTCTCTTTAGAAATTCTCTTTAAATTTTTCATGGTTTTAAATTTAGTTTTGTTGTCTACCAAATATAATAACTATTCTCCAAACAGGGATTTAACATGAAAAAATAATCATCTCTAAAATCACTAATGTAATAACATAATCTAATCATCTAGTTCTTTGTAAATTTTTCACTTTGAGTTTTTAAGTTGTAAAGCTCTTTGATAAAATGATTGATTGGCAATCTTCTCTTCCGCTTCATTAAGAGCAGCCAAAAGATTATTTTGATTGTCTGCAATATCTCCCAATACCTGAGACATCAGTTCCCATACCGGCTTCATATTATCTATAAGCTCATTTCCCTTGGAAGTAAGCTGAAACAGTCGTTTGCGCTCATCCTGCTTATCTTTTTTCCATTCTATAAGATTCAGTTTTTCCAATTCTTTGAGTAAAGTAATTGTTGAAGGATGGGTATACCCTATTTCGTTGGCAATTTCTACCACACTTGCCACGTCTTTTTTATAAATGGTAAAAATTACAGGAAACCATTTAAGCTCAAAATCAATCCCAAAAGCTTTATAGATCATGGCACCATCTTTTCTCAGCTGTTCACTGAGACGGTGCATTCTTGTAGATATGGCAAGGATTCCTGCTTCGTTGATTACATTCATGTTCAGTCAATATGTAAATGATAAAAAATATCGTCAGCACTCATTAAAGGAAAACGTATCGGAAGCTTTTCTTTTTTGATTTTTATAAAATTATTTCTTTCATAAAAACGTTGTGCAGCCTTTAAAACGCTTACTGTTCCCAAATATAAATCGTCAATTTCTTTTTCCCGACAGAAAGAGATTAATATTTCAAGCAGGATCTGCGCAATATTCAATTCCTTTCCTCTGAATTCTTTTTTTACAAACATTTTTCTGACCGCTCCTGCCCTTTCATCAAACTTTACTAAAGCAATAGAACCCACCAGTTCTCCATCAATAAAAGCTCCCCAAAAATTACCTCCGGCTTCATGATAAAAGCTTTCTATCTGCATCAGATCAGGCTGGTCCTCTATGGTTATAGGAACATTAAATTCCTTTTGCTGAATCGTCAGAATCAGATCAATCGCCTGTTCTGAATGTGAATTATCCAAAGACTGAATTTGTAGTTTCATCGTTTTTTATTTTTAAATGGAAAGAATTTAATCAATTGAAAATCAAAAAGTATTATATTTTTTTTCAATCATTATATTATTAAAGTACAAAACTACGTAGTTAAATACATATATACAAATTATCAATTCTTTTTTTTGAATTTTAACAGAAATTAAAAAGATGATTCCAAATAAAAACCGCGCATCATTTACTGATACACGGTTTTATTTTTATCCTGAAATATGGTTACTTCCAGCCTCCACCGAGAGCCTGATAAAGCTCAACGGCAGCTTTCATTTTACTGTATTGTGCATTAGAAATATTAAGTTCAGCATTCAATGAATTCACACTTGCATTCAATACTTCAAGATAGTTTGCCATCCCATAGTTGACCAATTCCTGGGAATAGTCAACTGATTTTTTGTAGGCATCCAGTTCTTTTTGTTTTAAATCAATAAATGAATCCTGAACGGAGAAAACTCTGATGGCATCAGAAACTTCTTTTCCTGCTGTAAGAACAGTTTTTCTAAAGTTTAAATAAGCTGTTTCCTGATTGGCAAGACTCACATCGTAGTTCGTCTTAATTGTTCTTTTGTTTAAGATCGGTTGTGCCAATCCTGCCACTACGTTTGCAAATAATGAATTAACGCTGAATAAGTGGTCAATATCCACAGACTGAAGCCCTCCTGTTCCGGTAAGCTTCAAAGTAGGATAAAACTGAGCTTTTGCTGCATTGGTTAATTCAAAGGCATTCATAAGGTTATATTCAGCTCTCATTACGTCCGGACGGTTGGCAAGCAATTGAGATGGGTATCCTAATTTAAGATCGATTGGAAGATTTTGTCCTTCTAAAGTAGATCTCTCAATAGTGTGTGACGATTCCCCCATTAAAAGGCTCATTGTATTTTCAAGCAGTTGAATTTGGGTATCGATATCAA
The DNA here is from genome assembly GCF_001684975.1 of Chryseobacterium artocarpi. GTDB lineage: Bacteria > Bacteroidota > Bacteroidia > Flavobacteriales > Weeksellaceae > Chryseobacterium > Chryseobacterium artocarpi. The sequence continues at coordinate 486,773 of NZ_MAYH01000023.1, forward strand.
TCAATAAAGATTTTGCATTGAAAACAAGCGCTTCACTTTGCTGTACTGCTACTTCTGTAAGAGTTCCTGAAGCTTTTAATGCTTTTGTAGTCTCTAAGTTTTTCTCACGTACGGCAATAGTCTCTGTAATGATCTTTTTCTGAGCATCAAATGTCAGCAATTGATAATAAGCAGAAGCAATGGACGCTACAAGGCTACTTTTTACCGCTTTATGAGCTGCAACAGTTCCAAGATATGTAGCAAGCTGCGCTTTTTCCTGTGCTCTTAATTTACCCCAGATATCTGCTTCCCAGGTAATACTTCCTGTAATGTCAAACTGATTCACATATCGTCTTTCTCCAATGATCTGACCAAACTGAGTATTGATAGACTGGGTTTGGAAAGTATAATTAGGACCTATGGAAAGTGTCGGCTGATAGGCTGCTTTACTTTGTTTCAGATAAGCTTCTGCGGAATTAATGCTTTCTAATGCAATTCTGATATCAAGGTTGTTTTCCAAAGCCTTAGAAATATGCCCCTGAAGTATGGGATCTGTGAAGATCTCTTTCCAGGAAACATTCGCAATAGTAGCACTGTCTGAAGGAAGCATATCGGTACGGAAAAGCTTTTCGTCAACAACGTTCTTTGGTCTTTCATATTCTTTTCTTGCCATACAGGATGTAATGGCTCCCAATATGATCGCTGAGAAAGTTATTCCTTTTATGATGTTTAATAAACTCTTCATTGTTTAAAATTAGAAGTTAGAAATTTGAGGCTGGAAGTTGAATAATAAATGTTTACTCAACTTCCAATCCCCGAATTTTTAATTTTTACTCGGCTAAATTGATCTCTTCTTTTTTAATAGGCTTGATCTTTTCCTGTATGGTTTCAAAAATCACATACAATACCGGAATTACAAAAAGTCCTAAGATGGTTCCTATCAATAATCCAATAGCGGCACCAGTTGCAATAGACCTGTTACCTACAGCTCCAATTCCGCTCGCCAATACCAATGGCAATAGACCAAAGATAAAAGCGAATGATGTCATTAGAATAGGTCTTACCCTAGCTTTAGCTGCATTGATAGCTGACATAACGATCGTTTCACCATGATGTCTTCTCTGAACAGCAAATTCTACAATAAGGATCGCATTTTTTGCCAGTAGTCCTACCAACATGATCAGAGCGATCTGGAAGTAAATATTATTTTCCAAGCCCATCACTTTCTGTCCTAAATAAGCTCCCATTACCCCTAAAGGAAGAGAAATTACAACAACCAGCGGAAGGATATAACTTTCATACTGTGCGGAAAGAATAAAGTATACAAAGATCAAACTTAATGCGAAGATCAACAGGGTTTGAGATCCTGAATTTAATTCTTCTCTCGTCAATCCGGTAAATTCTACTGCATAGTTTTGGTTCAAGGTTTCGTTGGCTACCTGCTGTACAGCGGTAATAGCATCCCCGGAACTATATCCTTCAGAGTTTGCTCCCGTTACTTTCACGGATGTAAATAAGTTATAACGGCTTACAGATTGTGGTCCGTATGCTTTTGTTAATGTTACAAACTGTGAAATTGGTGACATGATTCCTGAACCTGTTCTTATATAAAGTTCGTTTAGGTTTTCAATATTCTTTCTGTTCTCAGGAAGAGCCTGAACCATAACTCTGAACTGTTTACCATACTTAGTAAAGTCGGCAGTATAAATACCTCCAATATACCCCTGCATAGTAGCTAAAATATCATTTACAGAAACCCCAAGCTGTTTAGCTAACGGAACATTAATTTCCATCTGATACTGAGGGTATCTTGTATTGAATGATGTTTGTGCAAACTGAATTTCCGGTCTCTGCATCAGCTTGCCGATAAATTCATTTGTTTTATTATCCAGATCAGCATAGTCTCCACCTGATTTGTCCAGCAATACCATTTCAAAACCTGCACTACTACCAAAACCTGGTACACTTGGCGGTTGGAAGAATACTACTTTAGCATCAGGAACTGCTCCTACAATTCCGAATAATTTTTTGGTGATATCTTCAGAAGTCTGTCCGTCTTTTTTTCTTTCTTCGAAAGGTTTTAGTTTCACAAAGGCAAGACCGTTGTTACTTCCGTTTCCTGATAAAAATCCTCTACCAGTAGAAATAGTCACGTTTTGTACTCCCGGAACTTTCATAGCTTTAGCCTGAAGAGTTTTCAAGGCATTGTAAGTTCTTTCCATAGAAGCCCCCGGAGGAAGCTGAACATCTGTAAAGATAATTCCTCTGTCTTCTGTAGGTACAAATCCTTTCTTCATACTGCTGCTAGCCCAGAATAAAATACCTCCGGTAACCGCGAAAATAATCAGCGTTACCCATTTATGTCTTAAAAGAAATACAAATCCTCTTCCGTAACGTTCAGTAGTTGTTTTAAAAGCAATATTGAACTTATAGAAAAACTTCTGTAGAATGTTTAAGTTTTGATACTCTTTATGATGCTCTGCGTGCGGTTTTAAGAATAATGAACATAAAACCGGGCTCAGCGTTAATGCATTAATCGCAGAAATAATGATAGCAATGATCAGCGTAATACCAAACTGCTGATAGAATACCCCTGTAGGTCCCGTAATGAAAGTCACTGGGATAAATACAGCCGCCATTACCAAAGTAATAGAGATAATAGCCCCTGTAATCTCGTCCATTGCTTCTACCGTTGCTTTTTTCGCATCAGAAATACCATGCTCCATCTTCGCATGGACTGCCTCGACGACTACAATCGCGTCATCCACCACAATACCAATGGCAAGTACCAATGCAAATAATGTTAAGAGGTTCAATGAATATCCGAAAAGATTCAGGAAGAAGAATGCCCCGACAATAGATACCGGAACCGCAATCGCCGGAATCAGAGTAGATCTGAAATCCTGAAGGAATATATATACTACGATAAATACCAGAATAAAGGCTTCAATCAGGGTATGTACTACCTTTTCAATAGATGCCTCAAGGAATTCATTGGTATCAAAGTTAAAAGTATACTTGATTCCCTGTGGAAAAGTACCCTCTGCTGACTTTAGATAAGCTTTGATATTTTTAATAATCTCCTGTGCGTTGGATCCAGGAGTCTGGAAGATCCCCATACTGATGGAAGGACTGTTTCCGTTTTCACCGATTCCTGTGTAAGACTGACCGGCAAGCTCTACTTTGGCAACATCTTTCAGCATCAGGTTTTGTCCGTTTGCCAGAGCTTTGATGATGATATTATCGTACTGTTCTTTATCGTTAAATTTACCTACATATTTGATAATATATTCAAAAGAACTACCACTGTTTTGTCCGATAGAACCAGCTGCAGCTTCCCTACTTTGTTCATTAATAGCATTAGTAACATCTGTAGGAGTTACACTGTAGGCAGCCATTTTAGCTGGATCCAGCCAGATTCTCATTGAGTAATTTTTACCTCCGAAAACGTTGGCATCTCCTACACCATTTACCCTTTTAAGGTTTGGAATAATGTTGATATTCAAAAAGTTCTGAAGATATACATCATCAAGATCTTTATTTTCAGAATAGAAAGACATATACATCAGGGCACTGGTCTGCTGCTTCTGAGTTACAACCCCTGAACGCGTTACCTCGGATGGTAAAAGAGGCGTAGCTCTTGCCACACGGTTCTGAACGTTTACCGCGGCAATATCCGGGTCTATTCCTTGCTTAAAGAAAACCTGAATCTGAGCAGAACCATCGTTTCCGGCACTGGAAGTAATATAATCCATACCTTCCACCCCGTTGATCTGTTCTTCCAAAGGTACTACTACACTCTTCATCACCGTTTCAGCATTGGCTCCCGTATAGTTTGCGGAAACACTCACTGTAGGCGGTGCAATATCCGGATACTGTGTAACCGGTAACGAGATCAGTCCTAGCACACCGAGAATCACAATCAAAATTGAGATTACGGTAGATAAAACCGGTCTGTTAATAAAGTTTTTTATCATTAGAATTTCGGTTTTATTGATTGAACAAGACTATCCATTTTAATTGGCTTCGGTTTTACTGCTGTTCCAGGTTTAAGACCTCCGATTCCGGCTGCAATAACTTTTTCACCTTTATTAACTCCTGATTTGATAAGAGCTAAATTGTCAATTCTGTCAATAACATTGACAACAACATTTCTGGCAGTATCTCCTTTTTCTACTTTGTAAACGTAAACAATACCTTGTTGTTCATAAGTAGCACTTTCCGGAACTACCAATACATTATCATAATGCTGAGGGAATCTGATCGTACCACTGTTACCGTTACTCAATAATTTTTGAGCATTAGGGAATGCAACTCTGAACTGAATAGTTCCAGTAGTTGGATCTATCTGACCTGTAATCGCTTCAATTCTTCCTTTTTCAGGATAAAGGCTTCCGTTGGCTAACTGAAGCTCTACCATTGGTAAGTTTTTGATTTTCTCAGGCATAGAAGCTCCCGGAGCTTTTTCAAGGAAATTGAAATATTCTTTTTCATTCATGGCAAAATAGGCAAAGATCTCAGAAGTATCCGAAATCGTTGTCAGTGGTGTCTGATCAGACGGTCCCACCAAACTTCCTACTTTTAATGGAAGTCTTCCAATCACCCCAGAAATAGGAGCTCGGATGATAGAATATTCAATATTCGCTTCTACTCCTTTATAATTGGCTTCAGCTTGCCTTTTTGCAGCATGTGCCTGTTGTAATTGAGCCTGAGCTTGAGCTAACTGAGCCTGAGCCGATTGTAACTGTACGTTACTGATAATGTTTTTCTGAACCAGCGGTTTTAGTTTATTCACTTCTACCTGTGCAGCATTTACAGAAGCCTGCGCAGCAGCAATACTGGATTCAGCAGCACCAATTCCTGCTTTGGAAGCAGCAGCATTTTCGGTAAGGATATTGGTTTCCAGACGGAACAATGGTTGTCCTTTGGTAACATATTGTCCTTCATCTACCAATAGCTGGGTGATATATCCCTGTATTTTAGCACGTACATCATTGTTTACCCTACCTTGAATGGTTGCCGGGAAAGTCTGATAACCTACTATATTTTTTGACTCCACAGAAACAACAGGATATGGCTTGGCACCATCCTGTTTTGGAGCTTCTTTTTTGCAGGCTGTGAGTGAGAGCGCTGCAATCGAAAGTATAACTAGCTTATTATTCATTTTATAGTTTATTAAGAGATTCCTGAATATTTTCTATGTTTTTATTTAAGAGTGCTTTGTAAACTTCTATTCTTTCATTGTATCCATCGTCTTTACTTTTTTTAAAATTGTTTAAATCATCTAATAGTTTTAATTCGTCCTGCATTTTCTGGACAATCTTCTCGAATCGAATTTTCTTGTATTCATCATTGATGAAAAAATATCGTTTCCGCTCATCCATCTTATTGTGATCTACGATGAGCTGCGCATTTAGCAATAATGAAATACTTGTGGAAACGGAACTTTTGCTTGCGGAGAGCACTTCAACAAACTCGTCAAAAGTAATTCCTACTTTCTCATAATCAAAAAGAAGGTAGGAATAGATTTTTGAAGCTAAAGGAGGTAAGCTGAACACGGTGCCATAAAACTTTACGGCATCCTGAAAAATTTTTTCATCAATTTCTATACTTTGGTGCATAATATAAAAATTTGAACAAATGTAAAAATTAGTTCAGAACCAAACGAACAAAGCTGATAGACATTATAAATACACGGCGTTTTAAAAATTCAATGAAAGTTGATTTAACTTTTTGCCTAAATAATAATCTTCTCAAAAGCCTTTCTCATTCCGTCCTTTAAAAGAACCTCTCCACAATAGGAATATCCTTTACCTTCCAGAATCTTCAGCATAGCAATATTGTCATGGTTAGTGTCTACCTTTACACTCTGAATTCCATGTGATTTCGTAAAATCTTCAATGTGATCAAATAGTTTTTTTACCATTCCCTGCCCGGCAAATTTTTCATCTATAGCGACTCTGTGAACAACTACAAATTCTCCGTTGCTCAGCCATGCCCCTTCTATTTTACTATATGCCGGTTCGTCATTCAGGATAAGAGCTGCATATACAGCAATTTCTCCATCTACTGTCAGAACGTATCCAAATTCTTTAGCAATATCACTTTCTACCGTATCAAGATTGGGATAACCATTTTGCCATTGTGTACTTCCATCTTGCCTTCTTCTTTCAATAGACTGCTGAATGATTCCCCAAATAATGTTTCTGTCTTCAATTTCCGCTTTTCTTAGTTTGATTTCTGGATTCATGTTCTAGATTTTGATTAAAAAAATAAAGTTTAAAGAATAGTTCTTCAAGTCATCTTTTAAACATTTATTTTTTTAATAATTTAATGATTAATTTAATTAAAAAACCGAAAATTAATTAAAATTAATTTTCGGTTCGAAGTAGTAAAATTTAAAATTATGAAATTGTTTTATTAATTTTCATTTTGTTGAAGATAAGCATCAATAATTTCAAATGCTTTCTTCTCATCTTCCAGATCTACCATTACCTTTAGCGATGTCGCAGTAGGGGTTGTAGTAAATGTCAGATAGTTATTTTCAACGGTATTTGTAATTTGTGCGTCATCCAATTTAGACTTAACCAACTGAATTTCTGAAGGGTTATCACTTTCATATACTGATACTCTCGTACTTCTTTCCATATTCTAATTGTTTGAGTATCTAAATTTACAATGTTTTTTTGAAAATTACAAATCTTTGGTTTTAAATTTTATTAATATTATTTTCGATTTTGTCTAATGCCAGCTGAATTTCTTCTTTGGTAACGTTCAGGTGTGGTCTGAAACGTAAAGACTGATCTCCACATGGAAGAATGATCAATCCGTCATTGAATAATTCGGTCATCATCTTATTTCTATCTTCACCTGATGGCAGGTCGATAGCACACATCAATCCTCTACCTCTTGCATTAGAAATTTTCTCAGGATACTTTTCAGCAAGTCCTTTTAAGCTTTCTAATAAGAAATCTCCTACTACTCTTGCATTTTCAACAAGGTTTTCTTTTTCGATCACTTCCATTACCAATTGGAAACGAAGCATATCAATAAAGTTACCTCCGAATGTAGAGTTGATTCTTGAGCTTTCTCTGAAAACGTTGTTTGGAACTTCGTCAAATTTCTCTTTATTGGCTAATACACCACAAACCTGAGCTTTTTTACCGAAAGAAATAATATCCGGTTTAGCTGTAAAGTGTTGGAACGCCCACATTTTTCCTGTAATCGCGATTCCGGTCTGAACTTCATCAAAAATTAGTAAGATTTCATTGTCGTCACAGATTCTTCTTAATCCTAATAGGAATTCATCTCTGAAATGGTTGTCACCACCTTCTGCCTGAATAGGTTCGATGATGATACAAGCTACTTTATCAGGGTTCATTAAGATCGCTTCTTCAATCTGTACTAAAGCTAATTGCTCGTTTTTGATTGTTTCTGCAAGATTCTCTTCTGTAATCGGGAACGATAATTTCGGATTTAAGATTCTAGGCCATTTGAACATTGGAAAATATTGGTATTTCCTTGGATCTGAAGTATTTGTTAAACTTAAAGTATAACCACTTCTTCCGTGGAAAGCCTGCTTGAAGTGAATACAGATTCCTGCTTCAGTTTCAATTCCTTTTGCAAAATTCTTGCGAGTTTTCCAGTCGAAGCAAGCTTTCATAGCGTTTTCAACTCCTAAAGTTCCACCTTCAATAAAGAAAGCATATTGTAATTCTTCAGGAATAACTACTCTTTCGAATACTTCTAAAAACTGAGCATATTCTTCTGAATAAACGTCAGCAAGGGTTGGCTTATTAACAGCCATTCTTCCCAACCATTCTGATCTTTCTACAAGATACGGGTGGTTGTACCCGATGGAAGCTGATGCAAACATAGAGAACATATCCAGATACTCTCTGTCTGTAAGTTTATCATAAAGCCATGACCCGTGAGATTTTTCAATATCCATCACGAAATCAAAACCGTCTGCCAACACATGTTTTCCAACTGTTTCTTTAACTTTATTTGCTTGTATATCTAATGTGTGTTCCATAATAAATTGTTGTGTGATTTAATAAGTGAATGATTAAACGATCAAAAGCTGAGCATTCAATCATTCAGGTTATTAAGTTTTGTAGTTTTTTTAATGCTTTAAGTAAAGCTTTTATAAATCAAATTTAATTCCTTGTGCTAAAGGAAGTTGTGCGGTGTAATTTATAGTATTAGTTTGTCTTCTCATATAATACTTCCAGGCATCAGATCCTGACTCTCTACCACCTCCGGTTTCTTTCTCACCTCCGAAAGCTCCACCGATCTCAGCTCCTGAAGTACCAATATTTACGTTGGCAATACCACAATCTGAACCTGCATGAGAAAGGAATAATTCAGCTTCTCTAAGGTTTTGCGTCATGATTGCTGAAGAAAGTCCTTGAGGAACATCATTCTGAATAGCGATAGCTTCCTCCAACGTTTTGTATTTGATTAAATATAAGATAGGTGCAAATGTTTCATGCTGAACAATCTCGTAAGAGTTCTTTACTTCTGCAACGCATGGTTTAACATAGCATCCTGATTCGTATTCTTTTCCAGTTAAAACTCCGCCTTCAACAGCGAATTTACCACCTTCTTTTTTACATTTCTTGATAGATTCTTCATACTGGTTTACAGCATCAACATCGATAAGTGGTCCTACGTGGTTGGCTTCATCTAATGGATTTCCGATCTTTAATTGTCCGTAAGCTTTTACTAATCTTGACTTCACTTCATCATAAACATCTTCGTGAATGATCAGTCTTCTTGTAGAAGTACATCTTTGCCCAGCAGTTCCTACCGCTCCGAAAACGGCTCCGATAATAGACATGTTAAGGTCTGCTTCTTTTGTAATGATGATCGCGTTGTTTCCTCCTAATTCAAGGATTGATTTTCCGAATCTTTCTGCTACTTTAGAAGAAACCATTCTTCCTACTCTTGTAGAACCTGTGAAAGATACTAATGCTACTCTCTTATCATCTACTAGTTTCTGTCCGATCTCATGATCTGCAACCAATACACTTGAAATTCCTTCTGAAAGGTTATTTTCTTTCAAAACTTCATTCATGATGTTCTGACATGCAATTGCACAAAGCGGAGTTTTCTCTGATGGTTTCCAAATGGTAACGTTACCACAGATCCACGCTAAAGCTGTATTCCAAGACCATACTGCTACCGGGAAGTTGAACGCTGTAATAATACCTACCACTCCAAGCGGGTGATATTGTTCGTACATTCTGTGACCTGGTCTTTCTGAGTGCATTGTATACCCCTGAAGCTGTCTTGAAAGACCTACTGCAAAATCGCAGATATCAATCATTTCCTGAACTTCTCCAAGACCTTCTTGTAATGATTTACCCATTTCGTAAGAAACAAGTTTTCCAAGATCATCCTTATATTCTCTTAATTTTAAACCAAGCTGTCTTACGATTTCTCCTCTTTTAGGAGCCGGAATCAGCCTGAATTCCTGAAATGCTTTTTGAGCTGTTTCAATTACTTTGTCATAATCACTTTCTCCGGAAGTCTTTACTTTTGCGATTAGCTTTCCGTCCACAGGAGAGATACTTTCTATCGTCTTTCCTGAAGCGAAATATTTACCGCCCACTGAAGTCCCTTTATTCTCTTCTTTAATACCAAGGTTTTTGAGTGTCTTTTCGATTCCGAAATCCTTTACTTTTTTTGACATAAAATCTTACTTTTCGTTCTCTCTAAAGATAAAAATATTATGCGAACCTCAAAACTTTAATTTTTATCTTGTTTTTTATTTGGACTAATTATAAACATGCTTATCTTTGTAGGGTAATAATTTTGACATTCACCAATGGAAAATTCACAAGAAAATAACTCAAAGTTTAAAAAATGGTTCAAGCGTGTAGGATGGGCAGGGTTTGCTTTCTTTACCATTAAAGGCTTGATTTGGCTCGTAATATTCTACTTTGGAGCAGATACTCTTCAAAGTTGTATGAAATAAAAAAAGCAGAGAAAAATTTCTCTGCTTTCTTTTTTGGTAAGGTTAATTGAATTGTTATTTATTCATTGAAGCGTTCAAAATTCACCTCTTTTTTGCATTTTATATAATTTGAAATTTGGTAAAAACAAATTATTTTGATGTCTGAATCTTCCGAAAACGCCTTTTAATCCTTAAAATTTGTCTTCCTAATCACTCTTTCTTTTTTCTTCCTGAATTGACAAGGCTCTGATGCAGCAGGTATTCAATCTGACCGTTTACACTTCTGAACTCATCATTTGCCCATTTTTCGAGGAGTTTATAGGTAGACTCATCTATCCTTATAACAAAGGATTTCTTCCCTTTGTTTTCCGAAGTGTTCTGAGCTTTTTCTGATTTCATCTTTTAAGTTTAAAAATTTAAATACGTTTACTTTCGCATTCAAATATTGATTATTATTCTTAATTATAAAGTGTTCCGGCATTCAATATTGGTGTCGCAGCTTTTTCACCACAAAGAACCACCATTAGATTGCTCACCATTGCTGCTTTTCTTTCGTCATCAAGTTCTACAATGTTTTCTTCAGAAAGTTTTTTCAGCGCAAGGTCTACCATTCCTACAGCTCCCTCAACAATTTTTGTTCTCGCTGCTACAATTGCGGTAGCCTGTTGTCTCTGAAGCATCGCTCCTGCAATCTCTGATGCATATGCCAGATGAGAGATTCTTGCCTCCTGAATAACAATTCCAGCTTTAGAAAGACGGTCTGTAAGCTCCTGTTCCAAAATAGAATTGATCTTATCACCTCCTTCTCTCAAAGTAATCGGTGCATGATCGTCTTCCAGGTTATCGTAAGGAAAACTCATTGCCAAATGACGTACCGCAGCTTCACTCTGCATTCTTACAAAGTCTGAATAGCGCTCTACATCAAAAGCAGCTTTATAAGTATCTCCTACTTTCCATACCATTACTACGGCAATTTCGATCGGATTTCCCATTTTATCATTTACTTTCAAGGTCTGTCCCTGTAAGTTTTCTGAACGTAAAGACATTTTCTGAGATGAATACAATGGGTTGATAAAAAACAATCCGTTATCTTTTACAGTACCTACATACTTTCCGAAGAAGTTCAATACTCTTGAATGATTAGGCTGAATAATCATTAAGCCTTTTAAGAAGAAGCATGAAAGTAAAAAGCAAAGCATAGCTAATACAACAAACGTAACGCTTTGGTCAACTCCTGAAATGAAGAAGTATACTGCAGCAACAAAGAGAACCAGGCAAATTACTAAGGTAAGATAACCTGACATAGGTTTTAATGTTTTTTCCATGATTGAATTTTTAATTTGATATTATTTTGATATCATAAAGATAATAGTAAATTTTGGATTTTGAATGATAAATTTTGATTTTTTGATGAAGCTGAATTTTGGAATTTGTGCAACAAGGTCTATGATTTTAATTCTTTACAGTGATTACGAGTTGAGATTAAAAGTTATAAACGCTATGTTCGCTAAGAATTTATGGATTATAATGAAAAAGATCGCAGAGGCGTTTCACTCAGCTAGGAAGAATATACGTTGCTGAACGAAAATTAAAAGCATATCATTTCCCTTGCGAACCTACCGTTAAAAATAACCTCATAAATACACCTTTATTATTCCATTATTCTCTCTAATTGGCATAAATAATCTTTCACTTTTGGCAAAAAAAATCCCGGAAGTGAATTCCGGGATTTTGATTTATATGTATAACGTTTTATTTCTTCGTTAAAGTTTTAAACTTGAAATAAGAAACGGCTGCTAACGTAATCATTGTAGCAATTCCGATGTATACCCAAGCTGGTACTGGTACCGGATCTCCTGCTGCATAAGAGTGAAGTCCGCTCAGGTAGTAGTTTACCCCAAAATAGGTCATTACCATTGAACAGAAAGCGAACATTGTTGCTACGTGGAACGCCCATCTGCTTCTTAATCCCGGAACTAATCTCATGTGTAAAACAAAAGCATATACCATGATGGAGATGAAAGCCCAAGTTTCTTTTGGATCCCAGCTCCAGTATCTACCCCAAGATTCGTTTGCCCAGATACCTCCAAGGAAGTTACCTACCGTTAAGGCAAAAAGACCGATTGTCAAAGACATTTCAGAAACAATAACTAATTCCTTCAAAGTAGTATCGTGGTGAATCTTATAAGTATCCTTGTTGGAAATAATATAGAACACTAATGATAATACAGCTATAATCATTGATAATGCAAAGAATCCATAACTTGATGTGATAATTGCTACGTGAACAATTAACCAGTAAGATTTCAATACAGGAACAAGCGGCGTAATCTGTGGATCAAGCGCTGAACCTCCGTGTGCAAATCCCATCATGATAACAGCTACCATAAATCCTGATGCAGGAATTAATGCGTTTGAGTTTTTATAAAGAACCAAACCTGCTGTAATACCTACCCAAGAGATAAAGATAATCGCTTCATAACCGTTACTCCAAGGAGCGTGTCCTGAAATATACCATCTTGCTACAAGACCAAGGAAGTGGAATAAATATCCTACTAAACCGATTGCAATAATTACTTTAATAGCTTTATTTAATGCTTTCTTCGGTTTGAATAATTCTACAAAACCTAAAAGTAAAATAAGACCTCCGATAATAGTATAGAAAATCAATAGTTTAAAATTGATATCCGCCTTATTCATGAATACTTCAAGATCTATTTTAGATTGATCAGGAACTACTGCTTTCCCCCATTTTCTCTGATATTCTGAAAGCTTTGCCAATTCAGCATCAGCTTTACTCCAATCACCAGATCTTTGTGCACCGATAACATTGGCAAAATAAGGTCCCATTACTTGCTGAGATTCCATGTCCGGTTCAAATTTTTGATCCAGCCAAGAGTGCCAAGTGTGGTTCGCATCATTTTTCACAGGAACAATTCTCAGGAACTGACCGCTGAAAAACTCATTGAAAATCTGAACTCTTTCATTCAGTTTAATTACCTGTTTGTCATACTCAGACTGATCTGCTGGTTTTTTAGCAAAAGCAGCATTGTAATCTCTTTCCAGAACATAAGTTAACATTCCTGTTTTCTTATCAACCGGGAAAAGATTTAATAAAGAAGTATACCCTTCCTCATTAGCTTTGGTTTTTTCAAGAAGTGCTTTTCCTCCTTTTTCGCCAACACTGATTAAAGGAACGGATGTCCAGCTTTCAGTATCTGTATTGATAGAAAGGAACCACTGGTTAGCATCCAGAGATTTTCCATCTGTACCTTTGAAACGATCGTGCTTATAAAGTTTTCTTAAAACCTCTAAAGCCTGAGTATTCATTGGAACAATTCTTCCTTCAAAGTTCTGAACTAAAAGGTATCCGAATTTCTCTGCGTGTTCCTTATTAATTTTATTTCTTGCAATAATTTCATCTGGTGAAATAGTTCTCATTTTCCCCATTGGAGAAGCTAATGAGTTCTGTCTTATCTCACTATCCTGATTTGTCTGAGCTGCGGGAGCTGGGGCTGCGTGTGTATGCCCGTCACCTTCTACATGTACATGTTCTCTGCTTCCGTCTGTTGTTCCGTGAGTTTCAATTTTTTGTGCATTTAACCCTAAGCTTAAAAACACTAAAAGTACTGCAGCCGCTTTCTTTTTATTAGCGTCTTTCAACATTTTATTTAACTTCCAGAAGTGTGTTCCTTTCCAGAAGAAAATCACAAACATTCCTAAGAATAATAGTCCGTATCCGATATAAGAGATCAAAGTTCCCCAATAGTCATGGTTTACAGATAATACAGTACCCATTCTGTCCGGATCAAAGCTTGACTGGAAGAAACGGTATCCTTTATAGTTTAGAACGTGGTTCATATAGATTTTATAAGGAGTTTCTTTCCCTTCGTCAACGATTTTTACGTGACTTTCATAAGCACTTGGAGAGTTACTTCCCGGATAAGTTTCCATAACGAAATCATCCAGTTTTAATGCAAATGGTGTATTGTAAACCTTTGGTCCGTATCCAACCATAATGTTTAATCCGTCCATTGTAATTTGCTTGTAAGCATTTGGGTTTCCTCTTTCAACAGAAAGATCTACCAATTGCTTTGTTTTTGGACCTTGCAGCTCAATCTGAAGCATATCCGGCACGTTAGCGTCTTTCTTTCTGTCGCCTTCAATTGCCATCAATTTTCCTTTTTTAAGCCCTTCAGGAATTACAAGCTTTAATTCATTGATTGTATATAAACTTCTCAATGCCAAAGGTTGGAATTCATCTTTCACAGTACTTCCCGTAGCCTGAGTTGCCATGGTCATGTAACTTGCATCTACCGGAGTTTTGATGAATAGTTTACCCCCTTCGTTTTTGAATTCAACAGCACCATCGATAGCTCTGTTGAAAGTTACCAAAGTTCCGTTGATTGATTTTGTCTCTCCGGCTTTGATGTAAATGTTTTGTCTTCCGGTTTTTCCTGTTGAAACCAGGTGAAGATATTCAGTTCCGTTAGATTCAGCCAACAAGCTGTCTTTTTTTCTCTGAATATATTCCTTCGCGAAAATTTTCACTTCTTTCCCGTGAAAGTCGTAAGTAGCATTCAGGTCTTTATGCAACGGAGACATTAGATAAGGAATATCCTGATAATTAAGAACATCACCCTTTTCTTCGATCTGAATTTTAAGGAAATTTTTATCAGTTACAATCTCGTTAGACGTCTCACCTTCTCTGATATGCATCTGTCCTTCAAAACTGATGTATCTTGTGATGGCACCACCGATAAAAATAAAAATAAAGGCAAGGTGAAAAACTAAAACTGGCCACTTTTCTTTTTTCCAAAGTCTATATCTTCCGATATTTCCTATGAAGTTGATAATAAGCAGCACCATGATGAGTTCAAACCATTTTGCCTCATAAATTAATGCTTTTGCTGTAGGAGTTCCGTAGTCGTTTTCTAAGAACGTTGCATAAGCCATTGCAAATGCGTACACCAGCAACAATACAGCCATTGTCCTGGTTGAGATAATAATATCTTGGAGCTTCTTCATGATATGATATATACTTGACATGCAAAAATAAGGATGATAAACCACAAAGTGCTGAAAAAAAGCTGTTTTTTGTCATTTTGGAGCCCGTTTCAGTTATTTTGAATCATTCTTAATAACATTAGAGTTATTGGGAAAAATTCAATTTTTAAAACCGGGAAAATACAGATTTATAATACCTATATTGGTGATTGAGAACTTCTATTTCAAAAATCCAATTTAATTTAAAACAAATTGAAAATCAACAAAATAAAAACAAGTGTTTAATTTTAGAATAGAAAAAAAATTTTGATATTATTTTATCTCGTTTAAAAAAACAACTTTTGAGTAGTTTAAATATACAACCAACTGCTTTTTAGTGATTGAAAAAAAGACAGATAAAATGTATTTCATCCTGTAAATTTCACTCATCAACAAAAACTAATGAACAAATTCAATCACAAAAAACAAATCAATAAACATTTTACTTAAAAATAATTCTAGTTCAAGCCTTTAAAAGCGTAAAACTTTAATCAATATGCGTAAAAATTAGTTTATTATCGTAACGACATCTTTTTCCTTATCTTACTTAAAAACTCATGGGTAATCCCAAGATAAGAAGCAACCTGCTGCTGGGTAAGTTTCTGTTCTAATCCGGGATATTTCTGAAGAAATTCCAAATAGCGTTTATCAGCTGTTTTACCCGTCAAGGATAAAACTCTTCTCTGTAATGCTACCGACGATTGTTGGTTCATGATTCTGAAAAGCTTTTCAATCTGTGGCATTGTTCCGTACAGATTTTCTTTATCTTTTTTTGAAATCATTAATACCTCACTGTCGTAAAGTGCTTCAATATTCAATATGCTTGGAACATGATTGATGAGGCTGTCTATATCCGTGATCCACCACCCTTCAACCGCAAAGTAAAGAGTTTGCTCAAAACCATTTTCATTAAGATAATAAACTTTGAAACATCCGCTCAAAACAAACCCTTCAAAAAGACAATAATCTCCTTCTTTAAGAACAGTCTCTTTTTTTCCAAAGCTTTTCAACTGAAACGGAACGGTAAACTTTCTGAATTCCTCTTCTGAAAGATCAATATATCTGCTGATGTTTTTGTAAAGTAGTTCGAACATGATTTCATTTAACAAAATAAAGATACCAATATTACTGATATCTTTATTTTTGATGATGTTGTATTACTCTTATTGTCTGTTTAAAAATTCGGACGTACTTACAATATTTGCGTAAAGATTCCCCAATGCTGATATTCCTGCTAAAAAAGATTTCTGTACATCAGCAGCTTTCACAATTTTTCCATCAAACTCTCTGTCTCTTGTAGCAGTAGCATCTCCGATAATTGTGTTATTGAAACCGAAATCAAAAGCTGCTCTTGTAGTAGATTCTACACAAACATCAGTCATCATTCCCGTAATGACCAGGTTTTTAATATTCATGGATTGAAGATATTTCAAAAGCTCAGTTTCCCTAAAACTATTGGGAAAATGTTTTACGATAACTTTTTCGTCTCCAACAGGTGAAACTAAAGGATGAATTTCTGCTCCCGAAGTTTCAGGTAAAAAGAAAGCAGCTCCTTCATTAGCTGAAATATGCTTGACATGAACAACAGGTAATTTATTTCTTCTAAAATACTCCAATATCTGCTGAACATTTTTGCCTGCTTTTTCGGATCCTTCCAAGATCATTTTCCCTCCCGGAAAGTAATCATTTTGTACATCGATAATTAATAATGCTGTGTTTTCCATTTTCTTTTTTTGTTGTGCGTTGATTTGTACCATTGATAATAAAATAAGAACTAAAGTCAGAATGCGTCTAAATATATTTTTCATTGATTAAACTTTATGAGACAAAATTATAAAGCATCCTATTCTTAACCTTTGAACTAGTTCAAAAAATCATCACCAATAAAAAAACCGAAGAATATGTCTTCGGTTTCAATTTTATAGTATTTATTTCCAATAGCTCCATTTTAATCCATCAAATACAGCCATCGTTTTGCTTACTGTATCATAACAGATCATACCCGGATATGGACTTTTAACGTTAATGTGAGGATTTGCTATTTTAGGTAATATTAAAGCTTTATCAGGTGACTCCAACACTAACACACCAGGAACTGTTGTCGCGGAATTCCCAATAATGACTCTATTGGGTCCGGATACTTCAGCATTGGTATTGAAAGTAGCATTATTAATAGAACCCGAATCACTAAGGGCTACCCAGCCAGAATTATCTTTCACCTTTATTATTTTATCGTTTTTATCCATAAGAATAGTTCCAGCTACTGCATCATTAGACAGCGTTTCTACTATCGGAAGCATAATTCCATTAGTAGTATTAGGCGCAAAATCAAGAATTCCATCTCCATCTATAGATTCTTTTCCTATACCAACTTGAGCACAAACAAGTCCTGATGAAAGAAATCCTATAAGTAATATTATATTTTTCATTGTCTTATTTTTTAATGTAAACAGTTAATCATTGCAAGATCTCACAATGCAATTCCATGAAGTTCCATTATAAAGTTTGATACAATTATCGGCAGTATCAAAGATCAACATCCCTTCTACAGGAAGCGCTATATTAGCTTCTGTAGTTCTTGTAATAACAAATCCTTTATTGGTAGATTCAAGAGCAATGAATCCATTTGGGATAATTGCCGGCCAATTGGGCTGTAATCCTGTATGACCTGTAATTCCGAATTTTGTTATGCTATTAGGTGTTCCTGTCGCAGGATCTTTAGTACAATACGTCTGAAGATTGTTTCCAAAGGTAAAATACTGATTGTTTGGAAATGAATAATTAAATATAGCTTTGCCATTTACAAAACTTGTGGCAGGAATCATCTGTACATTTTGTGTAAAACCAGAATCATCCGCTACCATCATAAATATTTTATCTGTAGGTAGTATTTCAGTATATCTTGAAAGATCGGCTTGCAACCATAATAAACCTGTATCATTTGTTTTCTGAGCGAACCATTTTCTTTGAATTATTTTCCCGGAAGTACCATAATTAACCAAAGGAAGTGCCTGTTCATTATTATCTCCCGTTACCAGAAAAGTTTTATCCTGAGCAAAAGGAGTTCTGCCAGCATCAGCGTTTGGTGAGATGAAATTATTAGTCGTAGCCAATGTAAGCATAATATTATTTTCATCATTAATACTATTACTTACTTTTTGGTTTAAAACCGACATATCATCTCGCGCTATCCCAAAGATATTATTGTTGAAAGTAATATTCAAACTGGAATCCCATGTTGCTACCTCTTCTGAGTTCAGGTAATTCTGAGGTTGCTGCAAAGTGATTCCATACTTAATAGCCAGATAAGAATTCACCCGCTGCCGTTCCACAGGAGTCTGTATTTCCGAATATAGAATAAACTCTCCTATTCTGTCTCCTGCAAGAGAAGTGGAACCTGATCCTCCGTCATTATCCATCAAAAGAACCATTCCCGGATAATTATTAAGGGAAGACACATTATTCGAAGGACCACCATAAACAAGACCATTATTATCAAAAAAATATTTTACATCAGCACCCACTATAGAGTTATAGTATGATTGAATACTGGGAACATCACTTCCTACCGTATTCATGATATCTGTTCCAAAAAAAACATCCCCAAATTCTTTTTCATTATAAAATTCAGGGCGATTTGTTCTCGTTCCAAAAAAAGGAGATTGCCATACTCCGGCAACATCGGTAGGATTTGAGCTCTGAGCAGTTCCGTTCATAACAAAAACAGTTCTATAGGTAGCGGATGCTGTTCTGGTAAGATGAGTATATGAGGTAAGTGACTTTGTCGTATTATCAGGAAAACCTGAAGGAAATTTATATCCGGATCTATATCCATTAGTACTTACAATTTCTATGGCTGGATTAAAATTGAAACTAGGGATGGATGTTGCAGAACGATAAATAGGTTTTGCCCCCACTCCCGGATCAGCATAATAGCCTGGCATTCCCTGATTGGCAATTCCGTTTACGCCTCCTGTTTTTTGATTTTCCCATATCGAAACCTGTGTATTGTCTGTTGAAGTACCTGTACCGGCATCGGCTTTCACCCATATCTGCAGATTGCCGGAAACACCACCCGGAGATTGTGCCCATAGTGTACAATTACCCAACAAGAACACAAAGAATAGCTGTTTTCTCATTGATGTATTTTTAATGTTTATAATCCGTTTCAACTTAGGCAATTCAAATAAAGAAATGCCAAATTGCAAAGAAAAGTGGAATATGGAAATTGATTAAAAAAGCAAAATGAATAAAGTTCTTTCATATAATGTACAATACCTGCCAAAATGGTAGAAAAGCACAATTAAAAACGATATTCACTTTATTATGAATTACAAAGATATAATATATTTATTTAATCCAATTACAACAATACACTCAATAACGTTAATATTTTTCACTTTTTTAATCAAAAACAGAATTAATCATCAACAACAAGCAAAATCAAATTTTATAGTATTAACCCCAACACCCAAATAAGATAATTTTATTTCTTTTAAATATATTTTAATCTAAAAATTATTCACCTTACTAAACTATATATTAAAAAAATAAAAGCCAATTAATATAAATTAACAGCACAGTATTTGGATAAACAAAAAAAATAACCTTATTTTTATTTCAGCCAATAGTATAAGACAAAATATTCTTTAATTAGTTCTAAATAATTGTAGTAAAAAGCGGCGATTATAAAATGTTTTTTGAGAAAAAAAGATTCCTTTTGGTATCGAAAAAACATTAAATTTGCCACATTGATATTTATGGATAAAAAGACACAAAAAAAAACGACTGAATCGCCTGAAAAAGGCAGAATTTTATCTAAGCCACGTATATTTTTCGGGCTTACTTTAATACTTTTCTCTGCTGTACTTGCCCTCTCTTTTATTTCCTATCTAATGAATTGGAAAGCTGATCAAAGCCAGGCAGGAACTATGCTGGATAAGACTATCAAATCCTCAAACATTTTCGGTAAAGCCGGAGACTGGTTTGGGAATATCTTCATATTCGAAAGCATCGGTATTGCCTCATTTATTATCGCATTTCTGTTTTTAGTAGTAGGAACTCTAGTTCTTAAGAAGAAAACCTTCAAGCCATGGAAAACAATTGGACATTCCCTGTTTTTCATTTGCTGGTTTCCTATTTTCATGGGCGCTCTTACAAAAGGACAAGGTGTACTTGGAGGAGTTTACGGATATCAGATCATGGATTATCTGAATGCTATTATCGGAACAGCAGGTTTATGGACGGTATTAGCAGCAAGCATCCTTTTATATTTTATTCTTGAATTCAATCTTCGTCCAAGCTCTATCAAGGCAAAGCTGGATAAAATCAACGAAAGCACTATCGGAAAAGTAAAATCCATGATGCCGGATTCCAATGAAGATTTTGAAGCAGATGAAGAATTAAAAGAAGAAGCAGAAGAAACGGAAACAGAGGACGAAACTATTCCTAATGTTACAGTAAGTGAAGTTACCAATACGCCTTCCAATACTACAATTAATAAAGTTAAAGAACCTGAAGCGGTAAATATTCCAAAAGGATTCCCTGAGGTACAGGCATCAACTAATATAGAAACAATTACAACTCCTAATCACACTTCATTTGATGATGAGCCTAAAGAAGTTTCTCAGCCTGTAAGCCTGAATCTTTCAACAAAGCCAATTGTTCCGGTTTCTACTCCTGAAGAAGCATTCGACATCAGACCTTCCACTCCGGCTCCCGTAGCTCCGGCTGCATCTGCGGTGAAGGAAGAAATCAAATTTAATGTAGAAGTAGCTCCGGTAATTGATATTTTAGATGATTCAGATAAGAAGTCTCAGGAATTGGTTGAAAAACACGGTTTATACGATCACAAACTAGATCTTGCCAATTTCCAGATGCCGCCTGTTGAGCTTCTTAAAGATTACGGTAGTGAAGAAATTTCTATTAACAAGGAAGAATTAGAAGAAAATAAAAACAAAATCGTTGGATTACTAAAGAATTTCAATGTAGGAATTGCAGAGATCAAAGCAACCATTGGTCCTACAGTTACTTTATATGAAATTGTTCCGGAAGCAGGAATCAGAGTGGCTGCCATCAAAAAATTACAGGATGACATTGCTTTGAACCTTTCAGCTTTAGGAATCAGAATTATTGCACCAATGCCAGGGAAAGGAACCATTGGTATTGAAGTTCCGAGAAAAAATCCTACCATGGTTTCTATGCGTTCTGTAATTGCTTCACAGAAATTCCAGAATACAGATATGGATCTTCCGGTAGTTTTCGGAAAAACAATTTCCAATGAAATCTTCATGGCAGACCTTTCAAAAATGCCTCACTTGCTGATGGCAGGAGCAACGGGACAAGGTAAATCTGTAGGGATTAATGCCATCCTTACTTCCCTACTCTACAAGAAACACCCAAGCGAATTAAAATTCGTAATGGTGGATCCGAAAAAAGTAGAACTTTCTTTATATTCAAAAATTGAAAGACATTATTTAGCTAAATTACCAGATGCTGAAGAAGCAATCATCACAGATACCAACAAAGTAATCA
This sequence comes from Chryseobacterium artocarpi, assembly GCF_001684975.1. GTDB lineage: Bacteria > Bacteroidota > Bacteroidia > Flavobacteriales > Weeksellaceae > Chryseobacterium > Chryseobacterium artocarpi. Next base: position 508,293 of record NZ_MAYH01000023.1, read on the forward strand.
ATACACTGAACTCATTGTGTATTGAGATGGATACCAGATATGACCTTCTTAAAAATGCATTCTGTAAAAACCTGAAAGAATACAACAAAAAGTTTGCAGAAAGAAAATTAAATCCTGAGAACGGACATCGTTTTCTTCCTTATATTGTATTGGTAGTAGACGAATTTGCAGATTTGATCATGACCGCAGGAAAAGAAGTTGAATTACCAATTGCCAGACTGGCACAGCTGGCAAGAGCCGTAGGAATTCACTTAATTGTTGCTACACAAAGACCATCTGTAAACGTAATCACAGGTATGATTAAAGCAAACTTCCCTGCAAGAGCTGCCTTTAGAGTAATTTCAAGTGTAGACTCAAGAACAATCCTTGATTCTCCTGGAGCAGATCAACTTATTGGTAAAGGAGATATGCTTTATTTCAACGGTAATGAGATTCTAAGACTTCAGTGTGCTTTTGTGGATACCCCGGAAGTGGAAAGGCTTGCAGAATTCATCGGAGAACAAAAAGGATATTCTTCAGCGTTCATCCTACCTGAATATGTTTCGGAAGACGCCAACAGTTCTTCTGTAGGTGCTTTTGATCCTAATGAAAAGGACGCATTATTTGAAGAAGCTGCAAGAATCATTGTTTCTACACAACAAGGGTCTACTTCAATGCTTCAGAGACAATTGAAATTAGGATATAACAGAGCTGGAAGAATCATGGATCAGCTGGAAGCTAGTGGTATTGTGGGAGGATTTAATGGAGCTAAAGCAAGAGAGGTTCTGATCAGCGATTTACATTCTTTGGAACAGTTTCTTGAAGATTTAAGAGGCTAATCCAGCATAAAAAATTATTAATATAAAAAATCCCGGGCATATTTCTTCAAATATGCCCGAGTAATATAAAATCATATTCAATTCAAAAATAATCATGAAAATTTCAACGATAACTAATATTCTTCCAGAAAACTTTGATGAGTATATTGAAAGAACGGAAGTAAGATAATTCATAAAACAATAACCATAAAACTTATATGAGAAAATTATTATTGGGGTTATTCCTCACTTCAGTTACTGTTTGCCTCTCAGCTCAGAATTCCTCTTCAAAAAGCATTAATAAGGACTATTATAAAGATAAAACACTCATTTTTAATTATAATACCTCAAGTGTTGAAAATTTTAATGTAGAAGGTCCTCATGCAGGAATGTTTATTCAGCCCGATGTAAAAAAAACATTTGAAGAAGCAGTTTCTGAAATGGCAAAAGAAACCAAAATCAATTTAATTAATAGTGTTGATTCAGGTTCAGATCATATAGATTCAAAAATACTGGATATTACATGGCAGTTCCAACTTTTTAGTGCGGAGCTAACCACCAAAGTAAATTTTAATGTCAACAACCAGAATTATATGAGTACCGGAAGTTTTAAAAACATGGGTGGAGGTTCTGAAAGAAAAAATCTCAAAAAAGCTTTAAAAAATTCAATTTATAATTTTTTACTTGAGTATCAAAAATAAGTTTTTTTTGGAACACTTTTTGGAAGAACAGCATTAATAAAGGGAAAAGCTCGATTGCTTTAACCTTGAAAGTTTAAAATTATCTAAAGATTATTAAATAAGAAAAATGAAAAATATTATTTCAAAAGTTATATTAGGAAGTTTTGTTGTAGGTGCAGTAGGAATGACAAGTGCGCAGAAAATAGATGCAAAAGCGAAAAAGATATTGGATGATATTACCGCTAACTACAAATCCAAAAAGAATTCCTACTTCAAATTTTCTTTTGGAAGCGGGCTGAACGGGCAGGTAAACAAAACAGAACCTGGTATTTATTATACGGCAGGAGAAAAGTATAAACTAAAGATCATGGATACAGAACAGATCTTTGACGGTAATAAAATATACAACATCAACGCTGATGACATGGAAGTTACCATTGCAAAACCTAACGGAAGTGCAACTATGTTCTCCCCTATCAATTATCTTTCCACTTACAGAAATGAGTATAATGTAACGTATAATGGTAAGAAAACAGTAAATGGTGTAAACGCTGATTTTATTAAATTGACTCCGGTAAAAGCCAACGGAATCCAATATGTTTATATTTTCGTAGACTCTGCGAAGAAACAAATGGTAAAGCTTGAGCAGCATGGAAGTAACAAAGATGTTGCTGTAATTGCTATTAAAGAATACAAGGAAAATCAGGACTTAGATCCTAATATGTTTGTTTTTGATAAAAATAAGTTTAAAAACTACGTAATTACTGAACTTTAAAAGCTGTAAATCAAAAAGGTAAATCTGCCTTTCTTTGATTTCGCTTCAGAATAAAAATAAGAAAATATAAAAGCCGCAAGTTTGCGGCTTTTTGATTAATTTTGGCGCATGTTAAAAATACTAGATCGATATATCATAAAAACCTTCTTTGGACCGTTTTTCTTTATATTCAGCGTATTGTTTTTCATTTTTATTGTAAACATTATCTGGGTTCAAATGGGACAGTTTATGGGAAAAGGATTGAGCTATTGGCAAATCCTTAAACTTCTTTTTTACCTTGGGGTAAATGTTATCAGTATGGTTCTTCCGCTTACAATCCTTTTGGCGAGCATTATGTCATTCGGAGAATTCGGAGAGCGTTATGAACTCGCAGCTATGAAAGCAGCAGGTATTCCTTTAACCAGAGTAATGACTCCTTTATTGGGAATTGCTACGGCACTTGCTATCATGTTGTTTTTCTTCTCCAATAATATCATCCCGGACTTTCAGAAAAAGGCAAAAAACATGTTATTCAACATTGCCCAGACGAAGCCGGCAATTAACTTTACCCCTGGACAGTTCATTGATCAGATTCCGGGATATATGGTAAAGTTTGATAAAATTTATGGAGAAAACGGTGAAAATATTGAAGGAGTATTTGTTCACAGAAAAGCCAGCATTTATGAAAACCAACGAACTGTTGTAGCTGAAAAAGGAAAATTCGTGCCTGCAGCCAACAAGAACTTTCTTAAGCTTGTTTTACATAACGGTTATGTATTTGAAGATGCCATCGAAGGTAAGGGTGATAATGTAAGACAAAAACAGCCTGACCAATCTATTAAATTTGATACTCTAGTGAATCACTTTGACATCAGTGAAATCATTAATAAAGCTATCGAGAAGGAACAGATTACGGACGATTTCCGTTTTGAAACCTATAATCAGCTGAACAAAACAATTGACAGAAGTAAAAAAGAAAACGAACTCTTTTTTAAAAATGTAGGAAACGAAGTTTTAAGCCAGACAAGTTCTACCATTCCTTATATGGATACGCCTAACAAACCTAAGGTAGCAGCAAAACAACAAATAAAACTGGATACAGTAAAAGGTGATAAAAAGCTTGAGCTTATTTACAATTCTTACAACAGGCTGGAGACAATGAAAAGCACGTTGGAATCTAAAAAGAATGAGTTCAGTTCTAATGTAAAGTATTTTAGTAAAGTTGTCATTCACCAGCAGAGAATGATTTCCTATTCTGTAACCTGTATTATTTTCTTCCTGATCGGAGCAAGTTTAGGTTCCATCATCAGAAAAGGAGGAATGGGTCTTCCGGTAATTATAGCAATCGTTATTTTCATCATCTTCTATGTAATGAATGTAGCAGTAGAAAACATGTCATGGAGCGGAAAAATGAACCCGTATCTGGCAGCATGGGCACCTAACTTCATTCTCTTCCCTTTTGGAGTATGGATGACGTATAAAGCACTTACAGACTCACAATTGTTTGATGCGGAAAAATACAAAACACTATTCAAGCCTATTACAAAAAGATTCTCAAAAAGTAAAGAACACAAGAGATATCAGTAATTACACAATAAAGAAAGCCTCCAGATTTGGAGGCTTTTATTTTTATTTAAACAAATATGATTAAAACTGATAAACAAAGGCATTGATATTCATTCCCGCACCTACAGAAGCAAACAGAGCGATATCACCCTTATTAATCTCATGATGCTCCAATTCACCCTTTAAAATCATAGCTAATAAAGAAGGGATTGTGGCAACACTACTGTTACCAAGCTTATGGATTACCATCGGCATAATGTTTTCAGGAACCGGAGTATTATACAACTGATAAAACCTATTGACAATCGCCTCATCCATCTTTTCATTTGCCTGATGAATGATAATTTTATTTAATTGTTCTATAGAATAGCCGCTATTATCCAAACATTTCTTCATGGCGTCGGGAACATTCAGTAAAGCAAACTCGTAGATCTTTCTTCCATCCATCTTAATATATCGGGTATCCGGGCATCTTTCATTATTGTAAGATTTCCCAAAATACAAGTAGTCTTTTTCTGTGAATGTATAAGAAGCAGACAAATGAGATTTTATTCCAGCCCCATCATCATTACTCACTTCCAGAACTGCCGCCCCTGCTCCATCCGCATAGATCATACTATCCCTGTCATGAATATCTACAACCCGCGAAAGAGTTTCTGCACCTACTACCAGACAACGCTTAGCAATACCAGATTTGATAAATGCATTCGCCTGTATTACGCCTTCAATCCAGCCGGGACATCCAAATAAAACATCGTATGCCACACAAAAATTATTACGAATTCCCAATAAATACTTTACTCTTGCAGCAAGGCTGGGAACCATATCAGACTGAACAGTTCCAAAACGAACATCTCCAAAGTTGTGTGCAAATATAATATAGTCCAACGTTTCAGGATCTATTCCTGCATTATCTATTGCTGCCTTAGCCGCAATCAATCCTAAATCTGAAGTAACCTGCGTATTCTGAGCGTATCTTCTTTCCTCAATACCTGTTATTTTCTTTAATTTTTCTGTAATAGAAGCATTATTTTCTTTTAATAAAACGCCTTGCTCATTCAGGAAGACATGTTGATCAAAAAACAGATTTGTTATCGTTTCTGACGGGATGTAATTTCCTACACCAATAATTTTAGTTATCATTTTTATGCTTTTTCCCTGTTCTTACATTTTGCAGGAATAATTGATAAATATAACGATAATACACATCAATATATTATAACAAACAGACTTAATACGGTAATTTTTTAAACAATTTCTCCAATTTATCTTTTATACAAAAAAAAGAGGACTCCAAAATAGGAATCCTCTTTTTAATATTTTCAAAAAACTGAAAATTATACTTTCATAATTTCAGCCTCTTTTGTCTTAAGATGCTCGTCGCAAAGCTTTACATACTTATCTGTATAAGTCTGGATTTCTTCTTCCACTCCTTTTACAACATCTTCAGAAACTCCGTCAAGTTTTTTAAGTTCTTTCAAACCATCCTGTCTCGCGTTTCTTACTACGATTTTAGTTTGTTCAGTTTCACTTTTAGCTTGTTTTGCTAAATCTCTTCTTCTTTCCTCTGTTAAAGGTGGTACATTAAGAATAATATTTTCCCCATTATTAGAAGGTGCAAAACCTAAGTTTGAGTTGATGATCGCTTTTTCAATAGCATTAATCGCTGTTCTGTCCCAAGGTTGAATAGAGATGGTCATTGCATCTGGAATAGAAACGTTCGCAACCTGATTAATAGGAGTCATCGCTCCGTAGTATTCAACCATTACATCCTGAACCATTGATGTAGAGGCACGCCCCGCTCTGATTCTTTGAAATGCATGATCAAGGTGCTTTACAGCTGCGTCCATGTCCTGTTTTACAGATTCTAATATTAAATCTAATTCTTCCATTATTATAGTATAGTTTGATAAATTACACATTAGTTATAAATGATGATTGATAAACAATAAATGATGAGTAATCATATAAGCAATGAGTCATATTAAACTCTTTTTAGCCATTATATTTTACTTATCATCGATGATCTATAAATCAACCAGAGTACCTACATTTTCCCCTTCTACGATTTTCACTAAATTCCCGTCTTTATTCATATCGAATACAATAATCGGTAATTTATTCTCGTGGCTCAAAGTAAATGCAGTCATATCCATTACCTTAAGGTTTTTCTCAAATACTTCATCGAAAGATAATGAATTATATTTTACTGCATTAGCATTCTTTTCAGGATCACTGTCATAGATTCCGTCTACTCTTGTCCCTTTAAGAATTACATCTGCTCCTATTTCGATTGCTCTAAGAGTAGCAGCCGTATCTGTAGTAAAATAAGGGTTTCCTGTTCCCGCACCGAAGATCACTACTCTACCTTTTTCAAGGTGTCTTACTGCTCTTCTTTTGATGAATGGCTCAGCTACTTTATCCATTTCGATTGCAGATTGAAGTCTTGTTTTGATTCCTGCATCTTCCAATGCACCTTGCAACGCCATTCCATTGATTACAGTTGCTAACATTCCCATGTAGTCTCCCTGCACTCTGTCCATTCCTTTTGCAGCACCTGCCACACCACGGAAAATGTTTCCTCCTCCAATGACGATCGCAACTTCACAGCCTTTTTCAACTACTTTTTTGATCTCAGCAGCATATTCCTGCAGTCTTTCGTTGTCAATACCGTATTGTCTGTTTCCCATTAACGCCTCACCGCTTAGTTTCAGAAGGATTCTTTTATATTTCATCTTTTATTTTTAATAACTTTTTACTAGAGTTGTTTTCTCAAAAATTTGATTTTGCAAATATAATCATTAAAAATATTGATATGAGAAAAATATTTAATTACAAATAATGTCAGAAATATTTTGAAAAGTACGAAAAAGGATTATTTTTGCATTAATTATAAATTGAGTTGAAGAAAATTATCATTTTTTCATTATTTCTATCAGGAATTGTTTCTTATGCGCAAACAGGAACAAATGTGTATCCGTTCTTAAACGTACCTGTATCTGCAAGACAGGCTGCTTTGGGTGGAGATGCAATTTCGATAAGAGATTATGATGTTTCCTTTGCTATTGCAAACCCAGCCCTGTTAAATAAAGATTCAGACAAACAACTTTCTGTAAATGCTACTGCTTATCTTGCCGATTCCAAATACGGAACCATTGCGTATGCCAAAGACTTTGATAATGGTCACATGGCAACAATCAATGCCAGGTATATGAGCTATGGAAGCATTCCCAGAACAGATGAAAGCGGTTTTCAGGATGGAGAGTTTAAAGCATCAGATGTTGCCATCGGTGCTGGATACGCCTATCAGTTTGAAGAAGACTGGACAATTGGTGGAGGATTAAACTTCGTTACCTCAAAAATAGACAACTATACTTCTTCCGCGATCTCAGGAACTGCGGGGATTACTTACCATAATAAAAAGAATAAAGAAGTTCTTTCCCTTGTACTAAGAAACTTTGGTTTTCAGCTGAAATCTTTCAACGGAACCCGTGAAAATCTTCCTTTCAGAGTAGATGTGGGATATACCAAAATTTTAAAGAACTTCCCTCTTGCCATTACCATTACAGCGCATGACCTTCAGCAATTCAATATTTCCTCGGAATATAATTCAGAAGGACAAAAAGTAAATGCCGGAAGAAAAATTGCAGACCATTTCTCTTTAGGAGCAGAATTGTTCCCGGAAAAAAACTTCAATATCAGATTAGGGTATAATGTAAAAAGAGGAAATGATATGGCTGTGGCAGATCAGAGAAACTTTTCAGGACTTTCGGGAGGATTCGGAATCAAGGTTTCAAGATTCCGTATAGATTACGCTCACATAAGATATCACAACTCTTCGAACGTCAACCAGATAGGAGTTTCTATGGACCTTTCAAGCCACAGAGGAGAATAGAAAAAATCTTAAATCCTTCTTAAAATTTTTTATTATTCCTTGATTTTCTAAAAAAAATCTTGAAATTTGCAGTATGAAAAAACCTGTAATAGCTATCGATGGGTACTCGTCTACCGGAAAAAGTTCTATCTCTAAAATCATTGCTGATAAGTTAGGACTTATTCATATGGATACAGGAGCGCTTTACAGAGGAGTTACCTGGTTTGCCTTACAACACTGTTTGAATAATGGCGGCGAGATTGATTTGAATACCTTATTCTCATCTTTTGATCAGATTCATCTTGAGTTTAAAAATAATGACGGAACTTTAGTTCTTTATCTTAATAATACTGATATTTCAAAAGAAATTCGTACCAATGCAGTGTCCGATAATGTAAGCCTTGTTGCCAAACAAAAAGAAGTGAGAGACTTTTTACTACAGTCTCAGCGCACTTTGGCAGAAAAAGGAGGTGTCATTATGGACGGACGTGACATAGGGACAGTAGTTCTGCCAAATGCGGACTATAAATTCTTTCTTACAGCAAGCATTGATGAAAGAACCAACAGAAGGTTTCTTGAGCTAAAAGGACTAGGAATAGAAGCTGATAAAGAGCAGGTAAAACAGAACCTCATTGAGAGAGATAAGATCGACAGTGAGCGTGAAATAGCCCCTTTAAGACAAGCTGATGACGCTACCGTTATCGATAATTCCAACCTTACCAAAGAAGAAACTATAGAACTTATTCTTTCTTACATCGAAAAGATTTAACAATTTTTAATAGGCATACAGCCTCCTTTGGTATACAAATTGTAAGTTTTATTAGTATAAAAAACTAATCTATTATTAACTATTAAAAAGCTTAAAATGTCTAAAAACGGAAAAAATACAGCAGGTATATTGGCGGGACTTCTTGCAGGTGCTGCAGCAGGTGTAATCTTAGGAATGTTATATGCACCTGAAGAAGGAAAAGAAACGAGAAAGAAAATCAAAAACAAAGCTAATGATCTTAAAGATCAGGCGAAAAACAAATACGGAGAAGTTTCTGAAAAAGTAAAAGACCAATATGGCAACATTTCTTCTACTTTTAAAGAAACAGCTAATAACGTCGCTCATACTATGAAAGACGGATATGATAAATACAAAGATCAGATTGTATCAAAAACTGCAGACGTCGTAAAAGATGTAGAGGCTGAATTGAACGATCTAAAAAAATAAGTAATTTATCTTTTTAAGTAAATTACAGAAAGGAACTTTTGTGCGAAAGTTCCTTTTTTTGTAACTTTAAAAAAAAACAATGATAGAAACTATTAAAGAATACGCATCAAAGAGAATAGATCTTCTGAAAATTGAAGCTACTGAAAAGTCGTCTCTTTCTGCCGGGCTCATTACCTACTTTGTAGTACTGCTTGTTGCTTTTGCTTTTTTTATTATCCTTTTCAATTTCGGGATCGCTTTTCTTATCGGTAAAGCACTGGATAATTATTCCTACGGATTCTTAATTGTTGCTGCATTCTATGCTTTAGTAATGGCTTTTGTCATTGCCTTCAAACATAAGATTGTGAATACTGTTGCAGACCAGGTTATTAAATTTTTAAACCATTCAAGCCATGAGTAGAAAATATGAAAGCATAGAAGAATTAAGAAGAAAGAAAAAACTGCTTCAGGGAGAAATAAACGATCTGGAAAACCTTCTTACTTTTAAAAATACAAAAGAGAGTCTCAGCGCTTTCACCAACGGCTTAAGTGATCAGTATCTTCAGGAAAAAGTAGACGAAGATGGTGATGAAAAGGTTGTTCTGAGAAAAGATGTCATTGCCAAACAACTTACTTCTGAGGTTAAGGATCTTCTTATTAGTAAAAATACAGCAGTTGGATTTGCAAGTTCTGCATTTAAAGGAAATATTACAGATAGTCTGGTAAAACTTGGAGTTACCGCTATCGTTGGAAATTATGCCAAGAAGAACATGAAAAGTTCTAATTGGAAAAATAAACTTGTAGGAGCAGCATTAATCTACCTCGCTCCTATTGCACTGAAATACGTCAGAAAAAAACTGGAAGTTTATCAGAAAAACAAAAGTGTTTCCAGTATGGAACAATTGATATAAATAGCTAAGGCTTAGAATGTGAAAATAGATTATTTCTCAAATTCTAAGCCTTAATTATTATATATTTTATTTTGAAAACAACTGTCCCAGAATAATACCTGCAGCCATCGATACATTAAGGCTTTCAGTAGACTGAGATTTTCCAAACCTTGGAATCGTGATGCATTTCTGGAGAAGCTTTTCTGTTTCCGGCCTCATTCCGTTTCCTTCGTTTCCAAGAATCAAATTAATTTTTGCAGGTTTATCAAAAGTATAGATGTTCTCTCCATCCATATCTGTTCCGATATTTATATTTTCAGTTTTTGACAGATATTCTACAAGGTCAGTATAAACCACGTTTACTCTTGTGAATGACCCCATCGTAGCCTGAATCACCTTAGGATTATAAAAATCAACAGTATCTTCACTACAGATGATCTGTTCTATTCCAAACCAATCTGCCAATCGGATAATTGTTCCTAAATTTCCCGGATCCTGAATTCCATCCAAAACCAGCTGGATATTTTTATCCTCCATCTTTTGTTCTTCTGCCAGATAACATACGGCAACGGAATCTTTCGGAGTTTTAAGGAAGCTGATTTTTTTTAACTCATTTTCAGAGATATGAGTCACAGGGATATCACTACGGTCCAATTTTTGCGGATCGGTTGATAATATTTCTTTAACTTTAAAGTTAGAATTGGAAAGTTCACAAATGATTTTATTACCTTCAACCAAAAACAAATTGTATTTTTGTCTGAACTTCTTTTTATCTAAAGATTGTAAAACTTTTATTGTATGAGCTGTAAGCATTATAAGAATTCTCCTCAAAAATATTATAAAATTATCTCATTTGCAACATTTGTTGGTCTCCTTTATGCTTGTAGTACAACAAAAAAAGTTCCGGAAGGCGAATATCTCCTTACTAAGAACAGCTTTGAGTTCGAGGATAAGAAAGAATTCTTCGATGAAGAACTGAAAGAATACGTTCAGCAAAAACCTAACAAAAAACAGGTTCTCTTTATGCCTTTGGGACTTATGTTCTACAATATGGCAAATCCGAAATATGATACTATTCTTAATGAATATATGACGTACCCCGGTGAAATGAGAAATCAGAAGCTGAGAGATTCATTATTCATTAAATATAATATGAAAAACAGTGTCGGGAAAAATCTTTTCTTTGACCGTTTGCTACATAGCTGGGGTTCTCCGCCTGTCATTCTGGATCAGACAAGAAGTGAAAAAAGTGCAGAGTCTATCAAAAAAAGGCTTACTTACAGAGGTTTTTGGGATGCTGAAGTAAAATACAGACATGATATTGATTCGGCATCAAAAAAAGCTGCTGTGAAATATTTCATAAAGCATAATGAGCCTACCTATATCAAAGATTATTATTACAATATTACTGATCCTGGTATTAAAGGATATTATACTTACAACCTTAATAAAACTTTTGTAAGATCTGGACAGATTCTTGATCAAACGGTTCTTGAAAAAGAAGTTACAAGAATTACAGATATGATGAGAGAACTTGGATATTATAAATTTAATGCATCCAATGATGAAGTTTACTTTGTCGCTGACTCCCTGAAAAGCAAAAAAAATGTCCCTTTAACATTAGAAATTCACAAAGATTCTCTTGACAGTCGTTATAAAGTGGCTACTTTTGGGAATATCGATGTTGCTATTGTAGATGAACCCGGAGATTATCCTAAGAATACCAAGAAAGACAGCTTAAGAAGAATCCGCTTCCATAAGATGAATGAAAATTATAAATCATCATCTATATGGAGAACCATTATTGCAGACAGTAAGCAGGTTTTTGATCAGAAAAAACTAGACGTGACAAAAAGAAATATTTTGTCTATGAACAACTTTAGTATTGTAAAAGCAAGAGACTCTCTGAGACAAGGCGGTATGTCTTCTCCTAATGACAGTATTGTAGATATTTTATATGTATTAAAGCCCCTTCCTAAATATGAACTTAAAGTAGGTACGGATATTAATTATTCTCAGGTATTAAACCTGGGAGTCTCTCCTTCTGTAGACCTTACAACAAGAAATGTCTTCAGAGGTGCAGAAAACCTTTTCACCAGTATTTCAGGGACATTTGGATCTATCAGAAGTACAAAGGATATTGACAAGAGAACGACGGCTTATGAAATTTCTGCTCAGGCATCACTGAACTTTCCAAGACTGTTATTGCCTTTTAATTATTATAAATTCTTACCTAAAAGATATACTCCTACATCATCTATTTTGCTGGGAGCATCTATACAGAATAATATCGGTTTGGGTAGAGTCAACTTTAATACAGGATTGAATTATCAGGCTAATATTAATGATCAGGTATACCATAAGTTGACCTTATTCAATACACAGGTCAGTTTAACGAAAAATAAAGATGCTTATTATTCTTATTTCCCTAATGATGAGAAAATCAGGGAGGATATTTTTTCAGATTATTTCGTTACTCATGACCAGCTTGGTAAAGACTTCAAAGACGGTAAAGTAGATATCGATTATGTTTCTAAAAAAATTGTAGAAGATGAAACATACCGACAATCCCTTAACCAAAGCGGAACCGATCTTTTAACGGCATTCAGAGGTGCGTTGGTGAATAAAGACAGACAGACTCAGGATGTTTTGATTTCTTCAATGATCTACAACTTCGTTTATAATGAAATTGGTAAAAAAGAATATCCTAATGCCTTCTATTTTAACGGAAAAGTTGAACTTGCAGGTAATATATTAAGCTTATTCAATAAAAAAGATGACGGCGGTGGAGTTCTAGCCTCACCACAGAGAACAATTTTTGGAATTCCATATGCACAGTTTGTAAAGTTTGATATTGATGCAAGAAAGTATTTCAAATTTAATGGTAATCAGACTTTAGTTCTTCGCCAGTTTATTGGTGTGGGTGTTCCTTATGGAAATTCTGAAGATATGCCAATTATCAAGTCATACTTTAACGGAGGTTCAAATGATATCAGAGCTTGGGTAGCCTTTGGTGGATTAGGTCCTGCAGACTCTCAGGTAGATGAAAGAGTGCGTACCTATATGACCGACAACGTAAAGCTTACCACCAATATTGAATATAGAATTCCATTCAACAAAATGTACGAGGGAGCTCTATTTACGGATATTGGTAATACTTGGAGCCTTCGTGACCATAATGATGGCTATGGTGATGAATTTAAATTCAATAAGTTCTTAGGACAAGTGGGTGTAGGTAGTGGATTCGGATTAAGAGTAAATATTGCTTATATCACCCTGAGACTGGATCTTGCCTATAAGATTTATGACCCGAACAAGCCGGAAGGTGACAGATGGAGATTCAAAACCTTCCAGCCTTTCAAACCTACTGTGAATTTCGCATTCGGATATCCTTTCTAATCCGGAGAAACTCCTAAAATAAAATATACTACAGCTATAACACGGGCGAGGATTTCCCTCGCCTGATTTCTGTAGAAACTTTCAGGTTTTGTGACATCCTGCGCATCAAACCCCAGTGCATTCATATCATTATTCCTTGCAAAAAACAGAGCACGAAGATTATGATATCCCTGAGAAACAATAATTACATTTTTCTTTTTATAAACATCCTTACAGCGAAGAATACTTTTATAGGTATTAAAGCCTTTCGGGTCTTCAATAATAATATCTTCTGGAACGCCTTCCTGATATACCAGATAATTCTTCATGGCAGCAGGTTCATTATAGCCTTTGCTTTTTTCACCACTTACCAGAATTTTTTTAATTTTTCCATGGTGATAAAGAAGAGCTGCGGCGTCCATTCTTTTAGTAAAATAAGGATTAGAAAGCCCCGATCTCATCTTTGGAGATGTTCCAAGTACTAACGCAATCTCTCTTGGGGGAATTTTAGAAATTTTAGTATAAGTACGTCCATTTGTAAGTCCAAAAACCCAGACATTACAAAAGCAGATCATTAAAATTCCTAATTCTAATGATACAAATCCCAGATTAAATATGTTCTTAATAATTCTCAACTAAGATCAAAGTTAAGCTTTATTTTTTGACTTTTCACTATTGACATACATGCTAATATATGCCCTTGACTTTCTTCTTTTTCAGTAAGATATTCATTTTCAATCAACTCTACTTCTCCTTCTTCCAATGAACATTCACAGCTTCCACAAATTCCGGACTTACATGAGTATGGTACAGGAAACTTTTGAATCAAAAGCTGCTGTAATATTTTATCCTTGTTATCAGGGAGTTGGGTCGTATATTTTTTTCCAAGCATGGTAAATTCCACCTCTATATTTTCAATAAGTGGAAATTCTTTTTCTACAGGATAAATATCATCATTAAATTCTTCAAAAAGTTCAAAGTGAATATTTCTTTTCGGAATTCCGTGATGATAGCAGGCATTAGCAAGTGTCTTGATCATCTCTCCTTTTCCACAGATAAGAACTTCATCCACTGCATCCCAAATAGTAGATTCTTCATCAGTATCATCAAGGTGAAGAATCTGATTAATGATTAAGTTTAATTTCTTTTCATCCAATCTGCCATAGAAAAACTGGTCTGCTGTTTTTTCCTGTGAAAAGAAATAAAAAATCTGAAGCCTGTCACCACAAGTTCTGGCAAGGTTATCCAGTTGATCCCGATACACAAGTTCGTCCGAGCTTTTATTTCCAAAAAACAGAAACAATCTCGTTCTTGGCTCATTGTGAAGAATATTTTTGAAATGGCTTAAGATAGGAGTAATCCCTATTCCTGCCGCAAAAGCAACAATGGTTCTGAATTCACTCGGTTTTGATACCAACGTGAATCTGCCAGCTGGTTCACTGATCCAAAGTTCATCTTCTTTATTATAATTTTGAAATAGCTGCGCGGTAGCTCCATCAGGAGAATTTACCTTTATTCCCAAACATATTTTCCCTTCATAAGGTGCAGAAGTCATTGAGTAATCATTAATAACCTCTTTTCCATGTGATTGAAATTTTACACTTACATATTGTCCAGCTTCGAACTTAAAATTTGCTTTCAAATTCTCAGGAATATCAAACTCCAGAGAAAAAGTATTTTTGGTCAGCTGTACCTTTTTCGCTATTTTTAACGGATGAAACTTTATAAGTTTCCCTTTATAGATTTGTTGTTCCATACTTCAATTCAAAAATAGATAAAAAATAATTTATGAAGAAGATAATTTTGTCAACGTTACTCCTAACTGCTCTTTACAGCTGCAAAAAAGAAGGTCAGAAAACCGAAGAAACAGCTACCGCAGATTCACTTTCTGTAACTCAAAACACAACAGCACAAGCGGGTACGTATATTCCTAAAGAACTTTCTCCTGAAAATGTAAGTTTACACCTTGCAAAAAATAATGATACTTTATATGTCACTAATTTTTTTGCAACATGGTGCGGTCCATGCATGAAGGAAATCCCTAGCTTTAAAAACAAAATGCAGGAATTAAAAGGTAAGCCTGTTAAATTTACCTTTGTAAACCTTGATGATAAAGCAGATTGGGATGGCGCCGTAAAAGATTTTGTTGTAGAAAACAATCTGGGTGGAAGCGTAATTTTATTGGACGGTCAGAAATTGGATCAGAATTTCTTTTCCAATAATTTCAAGCAATGGGATGGTGGCTCAATTCCGTTTACTTTCATGAGAAAAGGGGAACAAACTGATGAATACCTGGGAATGATGACAGAAGAAGTATTGAATTCAAAAATCGATTCTTTCTTAAAGTAAAACATACAGAACTCTTTCTGAATAATGTCAAAAAGATTTAAAATCCTGTGTTTATTATTGTCAATTGCAATTATTGCAGTTGCTATCATTAATCTGAACACAGGATTTTTGAGTTTAAGCCTTCAGGATTTTTTCCAGGACACAGATCAAAGTCAGATAGCGGAAATCCGTATCAACCGTGTATTGGTCATGTTATTGGCGGGGGTCTCTATTCCTACTTCAGGATTTCTGATGCAGGAATATTTTCAAAATCCTTTAGCCGGTCCTGATATTTTGGGAATTACATCAGTAGCCAGTTTATCAGTAGCCTTTTACATATTCTTTTCACATAATATTCTCCTCCCTGAATTTTTACAAAACAGTTTTCTCAGCTTATCTGCAATTGGAGGAAGCTTAGTTCTGATGTTGATTCTACTATCAATGTCTAATAGATTTCAGGACAAATCTTATCTTATTATTTTCGGTTTTCTCGTATCTGCTTTTGCAGGAGCAATTGTTTCATTACTACAATTTTATGCAGAAAATCAAAGTTTAAAAAATTATATTTTATGGTCTTTTGGCGCCAATAATATGGTAACAAGAAACCAGATCTATGTTTTATCAGGATTATTACTGATTGGATTATTTTTCTGTTTCAAATCTATAAAACCATTGATTGGAAATTCTTTAGGAACATCTTATGCTCAGAGTTTAGGCGTTAATTTAAGGACCCTAAAATTGTTAATTATCGCATCCTCTTCCCTACTTTCCGCATCCATAACCGCATTTTTGGGACCTATTCTGTTCATTGGAATCATTGTTCCTCACTTTTGCAGGTTGATTTATAACCCATCAAAATTATGGCAGCAATGGATATTAAATATGTTTCTGGGAATGCTGATTATGATGTTTTTCTCTGTCATTGCTGAAAAAACACATATTCCATTGAATGTAATAAGTTCTGTTTTTGGAATTCCTGTGATCTTGCTTATGCTTTTGAAGCAGAATAAAGTATAGTTTTTTCTGTTGGAAAACGCAAAGACGTAAGTTTTTTAAGTATTCACCTGCTTTAAGACGCAAAGGTTTTATCTCCGATAAAATTTAACAATACATAAATAAAACTCACACTTGCTGAAAATCTTCGATTTTCTTGCGCCTTAAAAATATTTACAATGTATAATAAATCTTTGCGTCTTTGCGATATAAAACAATTTAATCTAGTTCTCTTAAATAAGAACTGAATATTATTTTTTATTTTGTTGAAAAAACGCAATGACGCAAGGTTTTTAAGCATTCACTCTGCTTTAAGGCGCAAAGATTTTATCTCCGATAAAATTTAATAATATATTAGATAAAACCTTACACTTGCTGAAAATCTTCGATTTTCTTGCACTCTAAAAATAAATACAACAAAAAAACTTTCACCTCTGTGTTTATACAAACAATCCTTATATTTATAAGTATAAAAACACAACAAATGACAGAAAATGAAATATCAAAAATTGTTTTTGAGACTGGATTAAAGATTCATAAAAAGCTTGGAGCAGGATTATTTGAACACGTTTATGAAGAATGTCTATTTTATGAGTTAACAAAATCAGGGCTTTTTATAGAAAAGCAAAAACTACTTCCAATAATATATGAAGATTTAAGAATAGAAAATGCTTTCAGACTTGATATCATTATAGAGAACAAAGTTATTTTAGAAATAAAAACGGTAGATTATATCAGTTCTAATCATAAAGCACAACTTTTAACTTATTTAAAAATGACCAATTGCAAACTAGGCATGCTTCTCAACTTTCAATCTGATGTTTTCAAAAATGGAGTTACAAGAATGGCTAATCATTTATAATTAAAAAGAATTATTTTTATCTCCATTCCATTCTTTGCCTGATAAAACAGTATTTTTGTACAACATTTTAAAGCCTTACGGTTTAGTCAATACCAATCATGCACTTACAAATCAAACGAGCCAATATCGGATACAACAAAACTTTAATTTCAAATGCCAACGCAGGTTTGAATCTTGGAGATGTTTGCTTATTGATTGGAAATAATGGTGTAGGGAAAACTACCTTAATCAAATCTATACTTCATCAGATTCCTTTATTAAATGGTGATATATTGATCAATGATAAAAATGTAAAAAATCTTTCTGTAAAAGAAATTGCTGAGAATATTGCTATTGTCTTTTCAAAATCGGTAATTCCGCAACATTACACGGTTGAGGATCTTATTTCACTGGGAAAATACATTTACTATCCTTTTTATTTTGAACTAAAAAAAGAAGACCGTGAAGAAGTAGCGCATATCATTGACGAACTGGATTTAACTCAATACAGATATACCCTTCTCAAAAATCTTTCGGACGGGAATCTTCAAAAAGCTTTTATTGGTCGTGCTATAACCCAGAACTCTCCTATTATTATTCTGGATGAACCCACCACTCATCTGGATGAGAAAAATAAGATCATTATCCTTAAAACATTAAGAAGACTTGCCAAAGAACAGAATAAGCTGATTCTATTTTCCTCACATGACTGGCGACTTGCCAAGGAATTCGCTGATAAAATATGGTACGTCAAAAATATACAACTGCATACGGGAATTGTGGAGGACATTTTACTTCAGCATGATGAACTTACCAATGCTTCTTTATTTCAGATGCATGAAAATTTTGTTCCGCCTCATATTTCTGCACCTCCAGTTCAGAAAGAAATGTTGTATTCTTTACTACAAAAAAACTTCTCAAAAGACCTTTCAGCACTTAATTTTGAGTTTCAGAACAACTTTTGGGTAATTTCTAACGATTCCACGAAATACGAATGTGAATCTTTTGAAGAAATCATTAAATCACTCGTAAACATTTATTAATCTGCCATTTTCTTTGATTATTCCACATACTATGCATGCATAGTATTATGCAAATCATACAATTTAATCTGTTTATTTTCAATCTATTAACAAAATTTAACGTTAATAAATACTATGCATGCATAATATTTACTAAATTTGGGTAAAACCATTAGCGCAAAAATGATGGATAATAATAAGGAAAAAATAGAAAACGTAGACTTAATTTTAAAACAGACCTGGTTGGCTGTTTCTAAAATGTACACAGAATTGGCTCAGGAGCATGACTCCACAGCTGTACAAGCCCTCACCCTTCTTAAAATTGATCCCAAAGAAGGAACAAGAAGCACAAATCTTGGACCTAAGATGGCTATTGAACCCACTTCCCTCACGAGAATCATTAAACTTCTGGAAGACAACGGATATATCTATAAAGAGAAAACCACTACTGATAAAAGAGAAGTGATTATCAAACTTACAGATAAAGGATTAAACTCCAGAAATATGTCTAAAGAAGTCGTGGTTAACTTTAATAAGAAGGTAATGGAAAAGATTTCTCAGGAGAAGATGGATACATTTAAGGATGTGATGACAGAGATCATGAAAATAGCCAATGAGCTCTTAAATAATAGGAAATAATTACAATGAAACCGTAAGGTTACATAACCTTTCAAATAATTAAAATTTACATATGAAAAGAAGAATCAAACATGTAACGGTTCTTGGTTCAGGAATTATGGGTAGCGGTATTGCGGCTCACTTCGCCAATATTGGTGTGGAAGTGTCACTTTTAGATATTGTACCTTTTGAACTGACTGAAGCTGAACAGAAAAAAGGTTTGACCAAAGAAGATAAGGCAGTAAGAAACAGAATTGCTACCGAAAACTTTGAAAAACTTAAGAAATCAAGCCCTGCACTTCTTTACTCTCCAAAGTTTGCAGACAGAATCAAAGTCGGAAATTTCGATGATGATTTACAGAAAATAAAAAATACAGACTGGATCATTGAAGTAGTAGTAGAAAGACTTGACATTAAAAAGTCCGTATACGAAAAAATTGAACAGTTCAGAAAACCGGGAACATTAATTTCTTCTAATACATCCGGTATTCCAATCCATTTATTGACAGAAGGAAGAAGCGAAGATTTCAAAAAATACTTTGCAGGAACTCACTTCTTCAATCCGGTAAGATATCTTCCTCTTCTTGAGATCATTCCAACTAACGATACAGATCCTGAGATCATAGACTTCTATATGAACTATGGAGCTAAATTCTTAGGCAAAACGACCGTTTTAGCAAAAGACACTCCTGCTTTCATCGCAAACAGAATTGGGGTATTTTCTATGATGGATCTTCTTCATAATGTACAGAAATTAGGACTTACAGTTTCTGAGGTTGATAAATTAACAGGTCCTGTTATCGGTCGTCCAAAATCTGCTACATTCAGAACAGCTGATGTTGTAGGTCTTGATACCTTGGTAATGGTGGCTAACGGAGTTCGTCAAAGCGGTGCTGAAGCGAATGACTTTAATGATGTATTTGCTCTTCCTGACTATATCCAAAAAATGATGGATAATAAATGGTTAGGTTCAAAAACAGAACAAGGATTTTACAAAAAAGTGAAAAATGCGGAAGGAAAATCTGAAATTCACGGATTGAATCTTGATACACTAGAATATGAACTTCAAGGAAAATCGTCATTCCCTACTCTTGAATTAACTAAAGCTATTGATAAACCTATCGACAGATTCAAAGTACTGATTGGAGGTAAAGATAAAGCAGGTGAACTATACAGAAAGTCTTTAGGAGCATTATTCGCTTATGTTTCTCATAAAGTTCCTGAAATTTCTGATGAAGTTTACAAAATTGACGATGCCATGAGAGCTGGTTTCGGATGGGAAAACGGTCCGTTTGAAATCTGGGACGCTGTAGGTGTTCAGAAAGGTATCGAATTAGCTAAAGATGCTGGTTACGAAGTTTCAGACTGGGTAAAAAATGTAGAGACTTTCTATAAAGTTAATGAAGAAGGACAAAGCATTTACGTTGATAAAAATTCAGGAGAATACAACAAAATTCCTGGACAGGATGCTTTCATTATCCTTGATAATATCAGAAAAAATAAAACACTTTGGAGCAATTCAGGTGCTGCAATTCTTGATTTAGGTGATGGTATCATCAACTTCGAGATCCGTTCAAAAATGAACTCT
Organism: Chryseobacterium artocarpi; assembly: GCF_001684975.1. Taxonomy (GTDB): domain Bacteria; phylum Bacteroidota; class Bacteroidia; order Flavobacteriales; family Weeksellaceae; genus Chryseobacterium; species Chryseobacterium artocarpi. Next base: position 528,817 of record NZ_MAYH01000023.1, read on the forward strand.
CTTGGAGGCGAAGTTCTTGATGGATTAAACCGAGCAATTGATTTAGCTGAAAAAGAATATGATGGGCTTGTAGTAGGAAACCAAGGAGCGAACTTCTCTGTAGGTGCCAACCTTGCTATGATCCTTATGATGGCTATTGAGCAAGATTGGGATGATCTGAATATGGCTATTGCTTACTTCCAGAAATCTATGATGAGGGTTCGTTACTCTTCTATTCCTGTAGTAGTTGCTCCACACGGAATGACTTTAGGTGGTGGTTGCGAAATGACCATGCACGCAGACAGAGTGGTTGCAGCAGCAGAAACTTATATCGGACTGGTAGAAACCGGAGTAGGTGTAATCCCTGGTGGTGGTGGAACTAAAGAACTTACCCTAAGAACTTCCAGAGAATTCCACAGTGATGACGTTAAGAACAACAGACTTCGTGATGCTTTCATGAACATTGCAATGGGTAAAGTAGCCACTTCAGCATATGAAGCTTACGACATGGGAATCCTTGAAAAAGGTAAAGACATTGTTTCTGTAAGCAAAAACAGACAGATTGCTGAAGCTAAAAAAGTAGCAAAACTATTAGCAGAACAAGGATATACTCAGCCTATCGAGCAAAAAGTAAAAGTTCTTGGTAAAGATGCATTAGGAATGTTCTACGTAGGAACAGATCAGATGCTTACCGGAAACTATATTTCAGCACATGATAAAAAGATTGCAGACAAACTAGCCAACGTAATGGTAGGTGGAAACTTATCTGAGCCAACAGTAGTTACTGAACAATATTTATTGAACCTTGAAAGAGAAACATTCCTTCAGCTTTGTGGTGAAAGAAAAACTTTAGAGAGAATTCAGTATATGCTACAGAATGGTAAGCCGCTAAGAAACTAGCAGAAAGCTCCGTAGGAGCGAATCAATTGGCAGGAAGGATATGAAGCTTTTTCTTACTCTAAAAGCAGTGTTGATTCGGTATATTTATTTGAATGGATCGAAGATTAACAGGTCGCTCTTACGGAGCTCCCCAAAAAAGCATAAACAATCAGCGATGAACAGTTTACCTCTCCGAGGCAAAATCTTTCAAAAACAATTTAATTAAACAAAAAAATGAAAACAGCATATATTGTAAAAGGATTCAGATCAGCAGTAGGAAAAGCACCAAAAGGTTCCCTACGCTTCACTCGTCCTGACGTCATGGCAGCTACAGTGATTGAAAAATTAATGGCTGAGCTTCCGCAATTAGACAAAAATAGAATTGATGACCTTATTGTAGGAAATGCAATGCCTGAGGCTGAGCAAGGTTTGAACGTAGCACGTTTGATTTCCTTAATGGGTTTAAATACAGATAAAGTTCCAGGAGTTACCGTAAACAGATATTGTGCTTCAGGAAGTGAGGCAATTGCTATTGCTTCTGCAAAAATTCAGGCTGGTATGGCAGATTGTATCATTGCTGGTGGTACAGAATCTATGTCGTATATTCCTATGGGAGGTTATAAGCCAGTTCCGGAAACAGATATTGCAAAGACAAACCCTGATTATTACTGGGGAATGGGTTATACTGCTGAAGAAGTAGCAAAACAATACAATATTACAAGAGAAGAACAGGATCAATTCGCTTTTGAATCTCATATGAAAGCTTTAAAAGCCAATCAGGAAGGTAAATTTGCCAACCAGATTGTTCCGATCCCTGTAGAATATAACTTCCTTGACGAAAATCAAAAGCTTCAGACTAAGAAATTTGATTTCTCTGTAGATGAAGGTCCAAGAGCTGACACATCTTTAGCAGGTTTAGCTAAACTTAGACCAGTATTTGCTAACGGAGGAAGTGTAACTGCCGGAAACTCTTCTCAAATGAGTGACGGAGCAGCTTTCGTAATGGTAATGAGTGAAGAAATGGTAAAAGAATTAGGACTTGAGCCTGAAGCAAGATTAGTTGCTTATGCCGCAGCAGGACTTGAACCAAGAATTATGGGAATGGGACCTGTTTACGCTATTCCAAAAGCTTTAAAACAAGCAGGACTTGAATTAAAAGACATCGACTTAATCGAACTTAATGAAGCTTTCGCATCTCAATCTGTTGCAATTAAGAAAGAATTAGGTTTAAACCCGGATATCTTAAACGTAAACGGAGGAGCTATTGCTCTTGGTCACCCACTTGGATGTACCGGAACCAAACTTACTGTTCAGCTTCTTGATGAAATGAGAAGACGTGGTAACAAATACGGAATGGTTTCAATGTGCGTTGGAACCGGACAGGGAGCTGCTTCAATTTTTGAACTGCTTTAAGAAATTTTGAATTATGGATTTTAAATTTTGGATTAATGCAAAAAGAAAATTTAATCAAAGAAAAGACATTCAATTTTGCTTTAGCAATTATCGAGCTGTATAAAATCTGTAAATCTCAAAATGAATTTATCCTTTCAAAACAGTTATTAAGAAGTGGAACTTCTATTGGAGCGAATGTTCAGGAGGCTTTAGCTGGATTTTCAGAAAAAGATTTTCTCCACAAAATGTCAATTGCAAGTAAAGAAGCCAGAGAAACACAATATTGGATTGATTTATTATCACAATCTCAATTAGTGAAGTTTGATGAAATTAAATATAAAAAAGAAATACAAAGTATTGTAAATATTTTAACATCAATTGTTAAAACACTTCAAGATAAAGTAAAACTGAAAGCATAATTCAAAATCCATAATCAAGAATTCAAAATTAAATAACTAAAAATTTAAAATATAACATATGAGCAACATAGTTAAAGGCGGGGAATTCCTAATCAAACAAATTCCTGCAAACGAAATTTTCAGTATTGAAGAACTGAATGAAGAGCAAAAAATGCTTCGTGATTCTGCGAAAGAATTTATAGATAGAGAAGTCGTACCTCAAAGAGAACGTTTTGAGAAAAAAGATTATGCATTTACAGAAGAGACCATGCGTAAACTTGGTGAAATGGGAATGCTTGGAATCGCAGTTCCTGAAGAGTACGGAGGTCTTGGAATGGGCTTTGTGACAACAATGCTTGCTTGTGACTACCTTTCCGGAACTACAGGTTCATTGGCAACAGCTTATGGAGCGCATACCGGAATCGGAACTTTACCAATCGTTCTTTACGGAACTGAAGAGCAAAAGAAAAAATACCTTCCGGACTTGGCAACAGGGACAAAATTCGGTGCTTACTGCTTAACGGAACCGGATGCTGGATCTGATGCAAATTCAGGAAAAACTAAAGCAAAACTTTCCGAAGACGGAAAACATTATATCATCAATGGACAAAAAATGTGGATCTCTAATGCTGGATTTGCAGATACATTCACTCTATTTGCTAAAATTGATGATGATAAAAACATTACAGGTTTCGTAATCAACAGATCTGAACTTGAAAATCCTGAAAGCTTAACTTTCGGTGAGGAAGAGCACAAATTAGGTATTCGTGCCTCTTCTACCCGTCAGGTTTTCTTCAATGATATGAAAGTTCCTGTAGAAAATCTTTTAGGAGAAAGAAACAATGGTTTCAAAATCGCTTTAAATGCATTGAACGTAGGTCGTATCAAACTAGCGGCAGCTTGTTTGGATGCACAGAGAAGAATCCTAAACCACTCTATCCAGTATTCTAACGAAAGAAAACAATTTGGAGTTTCTATCGCTACTTTCGGGGCAATCAGAAAGAAGCTTGCTGAAATGGCAACAGGTGTTTTCGTAAGTGAGGCTGGTTCTTACAGAGCTGCGAAAAACGTTCAGGATAAAATTGACGAATTGGTAGCAGGTGGAATGGATCACCAGGCTGCTGAACTTAAGGGTGTTGAAGAATTTGCTGTAGAATGTTCAATCCTAAAAGTATTCGTTTCTGATCTTGCTCAGCACACAGCTGATGAAGGAATCCAGGTGTACGGAGGTATGGGATTCTCTGAAGATACTCCGATGGAAGCAGCATGGAGAGATTCAAGAATTTCAAGAATCTACGAAGGTACCAACGAAATCAACAGACTATTAGCGGTAGGAATGCTTATTAAGAGAGCAATGAAAGGTGAATTAGACCTTTTATCTCCTGCAATGGCTATCAGCAAAGAATTGATGGGAATTCCTTCGTTTGAAGTTCCTGATTATTCAGAGTTCATGAGTGAAGAGAAAGCAATCATTGCAAATCTTAAGAAAGTATTCTTAATGGTTTCAGGGGCTGCTCTTCAAAAATACATGATGGATATTGAAAAGCAACAACATTTATTGTTAAACGCTTCTGAAATCCTTAACCAGATTTATATGGCGGAATCTGCTGTATTAAGAGCTGAGAAACATTTCTCTCCTGATTCTGTAGAAGCTGCAATGGCTCAATTAAACCTTTACAAAGCTGTTGAAAAAATCACTGTAGCTGCTAAAGAAGGAATTATTTCTTTCGCTGAAGGTGATGAGCAGAGAATGATGCTTTCAGGATTAAGAAGATTTACAAAATATACCAACAACCCGAATGTAGTGGCATTAACTGAAAAAGTAGCTGCTCACTATATTGACAAAGGAGCTTATTAGTCTTTTAATAACATAAATTTGATTCAAAGGCACCCCACAATGGGGTGTTTTTTTTATGTCCTTAACTTTTGAATCAATACGACATTAAAGAGTTTTAGATTTAATTATTTTTTCTTAATTTTATTATATCTAAAAACTTTTAACTTAAAAAGTATTTCAAATAAACTATTCACAAAAATATAACGAAGGCAGGTCCTTTAAATAATAACCAAAAAACAATCTAAGACTATTTACTATGGGAAAATTTGTTATTTCAAAAAGAACAAACGGTGATTTTCAATTCAACCTTAAAGCTGCAAACGGGCAAGTAATTCTTACAAGTCAGGGATACAGTACAAAGCCATCTTGTGAAAACGGAATCAGCTCTGTAAAAACTAATTCTCAGGAAGATTCAAAATTTGAAAGAAACACTGCTAAAGACGGCAGATGTTACTTTAACCTTAAAGCCGGAAACGGGCAGATTGTAGGAACCAGCCAAATGTATGAATCTGATAACGGTATGGAAAACGGAATTGAATCTGTAAAAAACAATGCTCCGAACGCTTCTGTAGAGGATGAAACAAATATGTAAAATCATCTGAAATAATCTTGATAAAAATGCCTTATTTTTTAAGGCATTTTTTATTTTTGTACTCTATTTTCTTAGAAAAATGACAAAAGAAGAATTACTGAATAAAGCAATCAAAATCGCTGATAAGGCACATAAAGGACAAACGGATAAATATCACGCTCCATATATAGGACATGTAATGCGTGTAATGGAATACGGAAAGACAATTGATGAAAAAATTGTTGGTGTTTTACATGATGTTGTAGAAGATCATCCGTTGGAGTTCAGCCTGGATTATTTAAGGTCTGAAGGTTTTCCTGAATATATGATTTTTGCCATCAGCTGCCTGACAAAGTTTGATCCTGAAGAAGACTATGATGATTTTATTAAAAGAACAGAGAGATCTCTTCTGTCTGTTGCTGTAAAAATCAATGATCTTCGTGATAATATGGATCTTAGGAGAGTAAACAGAGAGCTTACTCCCAAAGACATTAAAAGGTTTAATAAATATCTTAAAGCCTATCGCTATCTAGTAGAAAAATATTAACAAAAACACAATGACTAATAACCTGCCTAAAATTTCAAAAGCTTATCAATCTAAGCTTATTTCCGCTATTGTATCAGTATCAGTTTTTTTTCTGATGTACTTAATACTTATTGTAGCTTCTCTTTTCATGGTCTTTCTCTTAGGCTATGGTGCTATAAAGCTGTTAAGTATTAACACAAATTATTTTACTCTTTTCGGGGCGGCAGGATTATTTAGTGTTGGGATTTTTGTGTTTATATTCCTTGTCAGGTTTATTTTCAGGAAAAATAATTACAGTACTCGTCATTTGATAGAAGTAACACGTACTCATCAACCGCAACTCTTCACCATGATTGATGAAATTGTAGCGGAAACAAAAGTACAATCTCCCAAAAAGGTATTTCTGTCTCCTGATGTAAATGCCAGTGTCAGTTATAACTCTGTATTCTGGAGTATGTTTTTACCTGTAAAAAAGAATCTGACCATCGGAATTGGGCTAATCAATACTACCAGTGTTGGAGAACTGAGAACGATCCTAGCTCATGAGTTTGGGCATTTCTCACAAAGAAGTATGAAAATCGGAGGTTACGTTAATCAGGCTGAAAAAATTATTTTTGAAACGGTATACAACAACAAGGAGTACGAAAATTTCATTATGGAATTTGCCGGAGGAAATCTTATTTTTAAGTTTTTCGGGCACATTTCAGTAGGCTTTATCAGTGCATTTCAATCTATCCTCAAAGGAATTTCCACTTTTCTTTTCAGAAACCATGCTTCTCTTCAAAGAGAAATGGAATATCATGCTGATGCTATTGCTACCTTTGTTACCAACCCTGAAGAACAGGCATCATCATTACTAAGACTGGAACTAAGTGATGCTGCCTTGAACTACTCTATCAATTTTTATATTGAAAGCAATCAAAAATATCAACCTCAAAACCTTTATCAGAATCAGGATTCACTGATGAAAATTTTCAGTGAAAGAAATAATCATCCATACATAAACGGGCTTCCTAAGATAGATCTGGAGGATACTACCCGTTATAATAAATCAAGGATAGAAATTGAAGATCAATGGGCATCTCACCCGGATATCGCTAAAAGAATTGAAAAAATAAAAACAAACCCATCTAAAAATACAATTCCTGATCCGAGACTGGCACGAGAAATTATTCAAGGATTTGACAGTATTTCTGCAACCATGACCAAAAAGTATCTGACGCTCTTACAAATAAAAAATGTTGGGGAATTTATTGATGATGAAAGCTTTGTTCAATATTATCTGAGCCAAAGTTCTTATCATGATTCAAACTCCAGTTTCAATGGATATTATGACAGATACAACCCTGTTTTAGAAAATATTGATGATCTTGTTCTGGTAACCGGTTCTTATGATAAAACAGCTCTTTTCAGTGATAAAAAAGTTTCATTAGTGTATGAAAAAATAGGAATAGAAAATGATTTGCAGACTTTAAACTATCTGATGTCCCATCCAAAAGAAATAAAAACATTTAGGTTTGATGGCAGCTTATATCGGTCACAGGATGCCAAAAGTCTTATACCCAAACTTGAAGAAGAATTAAAAAAACTAAAGGATGAGCTCAATGAAAATGACAAAGCCATTTTTCAGCATTATTATAAAGAATCAGATGAAAACAATAAGGTAAATCTTATCAATAAATATAAAAAATTTGCAGCGATAGATCGTGAGTTTGATGACTTTTATAGCAGTCTTAATGAATTTATGACCTATGTACAGTTTATGACTGTAACACTGCCTTTTGAGGAAATTCGTACACACAGAGCTAAATTACTGAAGGCAGAAAAACCCTTTAAACAAAAAATAAGAAGTCTTCTTGAAAATTCAGTTTATGGAGAATCTTTAACAACTGAGGACAGAACTCTTTTTCAGCAGTATGCAGATGCCGAATACATATATTTTAATAATGATCACTATCTTGAGGATGAAGTTAAAGTTCTTTCATCTCTTATTGAAAGATACCAGGCATTATTGAACGAATACTATTTAAGCTCTAAACAGGAATTATTAAATCTACAGATAGAACTGGATAAGGTTTCTTAATCTGCCCCAGGGAAATCATACGTCTTCACGTGATGATCTGTGCCATCGATATTGATGTTTAAGGCTAGATAAATGAAATGTAAGTTCTTGTTTCCTTTTGCTTCAAATTCACGCTGCCAAAGGTAACCGCTCACAATACCAAAGTAGTCATCGATCTGATAGCCGAAACCGCCATATACTCTATTTCTGGCAAAAGTAGGCTTCATTGGGCTTACAAGGAATATTTCATCATAAGCATTCGCGAAGATCGTTCCTTTCTGAATGGTTTTTGAATTCAGAGGAACACTCACATTCAAACGATAACGATAACGCATTCTTTGGGAAGTCTTGTCAATTTGTGGTTCATAAAACCAGCTTTTTTCTGCACGGAAACGGTTTTCAAATTTTACGATTCCTTTTTTGATATCAATAACATCCTGAAGCCATACCCTGAACTCTTCCCTGCTTAATTGGTGGTCTTTATAATTAACATATCTTCCAAGACCTACAAAAGGTTTATGATTTTTAGTAAGGTTATATCCCAATCCCCCCTTTATCTCATAATAATCCGGATAAGTGTAATCTTCATTACCTCGTAATTGACCTTCTCCATAAATGAAAAATTTTGGATGAAACTTGTAAGTTAAAGTCACGGCATTGAAGCTGGAGATGTGCTCTTGTGCTTTAAATAAAGATAAACTTAAAAGTAGACTTATTCCTAAAAGACGTTTCATACAAAATTTTTGCAAATGTAGATTTTTTAATGTTTTTTTAATATTTTTTTAATATTAACTTTCATTAATATCAAGTTAACAATTATTTAATATCAATAGTATAAGAAAACCCAATATGGAACCATCTTTGAGGCATTTGTACGCCAAATGCTTCCGTATATTTTGTATTGGTAACATTATTAATTAAAACATAGACAGAATAATCTTTTTTAGTGAAGCTTAACTTCTCATCCAGCAGCTGATAAGTCCCTAAATTTACCCTCTCATTATATCTGTACGCAACTTCATTGGTGAAATGTTTAAGAAACTTAAGTTCCAGTTTTGTAATGAACTGATGTCTCAGATTGTCCAGAATATACCTTGAAACAGACTCATTCGGCTCGTTATATTTGCTGTCGATATAAGTATATCCAACAGTATATTTAAGCCAATCCAATACTCTGTGATTAACTTCAGCTTCTACTCCTTTCACCTTGATGTCTCCCACATTTCCGGCAAACCAAGTAGTATCATTAATATCATTTTTAATCCAGTCAATAGAGTTTTTTGAATCTCTTAAAAACCCACTCACTTTCGCTAAAAGGTTTTTATTCTGATATTGATATCCTATTTCTGATGAGATTGCATTCTCAGGTCGTAAATTCGGATTTCCATGCTCGGTTGGACTTATATAATAAAGTTCTGTAAAGGTAGGAACACGATGCACTTTGGCAATATTTCCGTAGATTTTACTATTAGGAGTAAAGTTGTATCCTACATCTAGCCCCGGATAGAAAAAGTTTCCTTCTTTGGAATAATTTGCCCACGAAATCCCCGGACTGATGTTTAATTTTTTATCAAATAATGAGAAATGGTGCTCGAAGAAAACCTGAGAAACAAAACGATTCGGATTTCCAAGGTTGCTGCTCACCAAAAGTTCTTTTCTCAATTCCACACCTACTCCGGTTGTTCCCAATCCCCATTGATAGCTGGAATTTACTTCTCCACCTACATTATTTCCGATGTGCATATTTCTGTACCCATTAGGATTTTGTCTGGTATAAAGGTACATATCCTGTCCTCTTCTCCAGTACACATTGGAATTAAGCTTTAGCTTCCCAAAAGTCTGCTGATGTGCCACACTCACAATGGAAGCCTGCATTTCTTCATATTGGTCTCTTGCCTTACTTGATGCATAAAAACCATTTGCCCCGAATTTCTTCTCAGAAAAGCCTGCCTGAATTCTAACATCACCATCTTTAATATTCAGCTTTCCCTGGTAGAATACATTTCTGATCTCATAATCTGTATTATACATATATCCTTGTGATGCAGAAGAATTTGCCTGAAGCGTATTAGAAAATTTTTCATTTCCCATCTGCGCATTGAAGCCCAATCCGTAAGAGCCGTTATCACCACCTTCAGCGCTTATCTTTACTCTTTTTCCAATATGTGCTCTTGTAATAACATTGATTACACCGGCATAGGCATTCTGTCCGAAACGTCGAGCTGCAGGACCTTTTATGATTTCTATTTTTTCTACATCTTCTAGATCCACGGGAAGGTTCATAGAATTATGTCCTGTCTGGGAATCATTCATTCTAACCCCGTTCAATAGTAATAAAACCTGTTCAAAAGAACTTCCACGGAATCCGATATCACTCTGTACTCCATTCGCTCCTCTCCTTCTGATATCCATTCCCGGAACCTGCTGAAGGATCTCATCAATACTTTTGGAAGGAGAATTTGCTATTTCTTCTTTAGTAATTACCGTAATATTCTGATTGGCACTTTTATATGGTGTAGAAATAAATTTCCCCTGAAATTCAATGCTTTCTATATCCGTTGTCTTTTCCTGTGCATTTACCCAAAGTAAAGATCCCAGAAAAAAAGCACTTCCTATCTTTTTGATCATAATCGTTTCCGTAGTTTTCTTTTAACAGGATTCAAAAGTAAGGGAGTTCACCAAGACAGGCAAATGATACTTGTCATAAAAAAGACACAGCATTCGGGCTGTGTCAAGTTTTTTTCTGAGGGAGTAATTTTATCTTTTTCTCATTAAATGTGTAACTAGATCTCTGAATAATTTTCTCATTTCTATATTACATATTTATGAATGCAATTTTAAATAATTTTAAAACATAAAACAATACCTTAATAAAAAAACACAAACACATTCTCTGAGCTATTTATAGCAAGAACAATTAACAAAATAAGTCCACTAAATTCGATTATATTTTGCTTTTTCAGACACAATATTTTACACTTTACATCTTATTTTTCTATTCAACATATATAATTTTAGAAATATGACAAGCATAAAATTTTCACTAAAAATTTCGTAATTTTGTGGGTCTTAATTTTACGATGAAAGCATTCTTTTTCAATTGTATTTTCGGATAACATTTTTTTATATGTTGTCTCTAATCATATGATTCAGAAGTTGATTTACAAGTTCAATTGATGACACGCCCGGATAATTCCCAGGCAAAGCACCATTAAACTGACGGCAATATTGCTGCACAGTTACTTTTATGAATAAACAAAATATGGCTAATACTACAGAAATAGACATAAAAAAACAGATTTTCGTTAAGAACGCGCATCTTAACAATCTGAAACATATAGATGTACTGATTCCTAAAAACAAACTGATTGTTATTACAGGAGTTTCAGGAAGTGGGAAATCATCTCTTGCTTTTGATACTATTTATGCAGAAGGACAAAGAAGATACGTAGAAAGTTTGAGTTCCTATGCCCGTCAGTTCTTGGGTAAATTAGAAAAGCCTAAAGTTGATGACATTAAAGGTCTTGCTCCATCCATTGCAATTCAACAAAAAGTAATTTCATCCAATCCGCGTTCTACGGTGGGAACTTCTACCGAGATTTATGATTATATGAAACTTTTGTTTGCAAGGATCGGAAAAACTTTTTCTCCGGTTTCTGGAGAAGAAGTGAAGAAAGATTCAGTTTCTGATGTGGTTGATTTTATCAAGGCTTCAAAAAAGGATACTTCTTTTCTATTGACAGCACCATTAGAATATGATCTTGACAATTTTAAAGAAACTTTAAATATTTTAAAACTTGCAGGTTTTACAAGGCTTGAGATCAATGGAAATGTAGCAGGAATTGAAGATCTTGAAAGTTTCGGTTTTGCTCCGGAAAAAGGGATGACAATTAATCTTGTTATTGACCGTTTTTCCTATGAAGAAGACGAAAGTTTTTTACAACGACTTGCCGACTCTATTCAAATGGCATTTTATGAAGGACGAGGATATTGTTCTTTAAAAAATACAGACACTGAAAAAGTAAAAGAATTCTCCAATAAGTTTGAGCTGGATGGAATTGAGTTTCTTGAACCTAATGTACATTTTTTCAGTTTCAATAATCCTTACGGAGCTTGTCCGGCTTGCGAGGGCTACGGAAAAGTAATAGGAATTGATGAAGATCTTGTGATTCCTAATAAAACTTTATCTATTTATGAAGATGCCGTTGTATCCTGGAGAGGTGAAACGATGAGTGAATGGAAAAAAGACTTTATAAAGAAAGCAGGAGACTTCCCTATTCATAAACCTTACCACCAATTAACCAAGGAACAAAAGAATTTCCTTTGGAAAGGTGACGGTAAAAGTACTTTCCCAAGCATCAATAATTTCTTCAAGATGCTTGAAGAAAACCTTTATAAGATTCAATATAGAGTAATGCTTTCCCGTTACAGAGGAAAAACTCTTTGCCCTACATGTGAAGGTTTAAGATTACGTGAAGAAACAAGCTGGGTAAAAGTTGACGGACATAACATTCAATCTATGATTGAACTTCCGCTTGATGAACTGGCTCCAATGATCAACAACTTACAATTATCAGATCACGATAAAGAAGTTGCGAAAAGACTTTTATACGAAATCACAACCCGTCTGGAATTTTTATTAAAGGTTGGTTTAGGATATTTAACATTAAACAGAACATCCAATACCCTTTCCGGAGGAGAAAGTCAGAGAATTAATCTGGCAACAAGCTTAGGAAGTTCTTTGGTAGGTTCCATTTATATATTAGATGAACCTTCCATCGGATTACACTCTAAAGACACAGAAAACCTCATCGGAGTCCTTAAAAGCCTTCGTGACCTTGGAAATACAGTTATTGTTGTAGAACACGATGAAGATGTGATGCATGCAGCCGATTATATCATCGATATTGGTCCGGAAGCGGGTTACCTTGGTGGAGAACTGGTATTTGCCGGAGATTATAAAGATCTGAAAAAAGCAAATACTTTAACATCAGAATATCTTACAGGAAGATTGGAAATAGAAGTTCCGAAGAAACGTAGGAAAGCAAAAGAATGGATTCATATTAAAGGTGCTCGTCAGAATAACCTTAAAAATATAGATGTAGACGTTCCTTTAGAAAGTCTGACCGTAATTTCGGGAGTTTCAGGAAGTGGAAAATCTACTTTGATGAAAGAAATTCTTACCAATGATATTCAAATTCAATTGGGAATGGGTGGTAAGAAAGGAGACTATGATTCTGTAGAATTCCCGAAAAAACTCATCAAAAATATTGAACTGATTGACCAGAATCCTATTGGAAAATCTTCTCGTTCAAATCCTGTAACCTATCTGAAAGCTTATGATGACATCCGTGATCTTTTTGCAAAGCAGAAGGTTGCCAAAATGATGGGCTACAAACCCAAACATTTCTCTTTCAACGTAGATGGCGGAAGATGTGATGAATGTAAAGGTGAAGGAGTCATCAATGTTTCAATGCAGTTCATGGCTGATATTGAGCTTGAATGTGAGGTTTGTAAAGGAACACGATTCAAAAGTGAAATCCTTGAAGTGAAATTTGATGAGAAAAGCATCTCTGATATCCTTCACATGACTGTGGATGAAGCATTGGCATTCTTTAAAGATAATAATGAAGAAAAGATTGTTACCAAACTGAGACCTTTACAGGAAGTTGGTTTAGGATATTTACAGTTAGGACAAAGCTCTTCTACCCTTTCCGGCGGTGAAGCACAACGTGTAAAGCTTGCCTCATTCCTTGTAAAAGGAGTGACGACGGATAAAACATTATTTATCTTTGATGAACCTTCTACAGGTCTACATTTCCATGATATTCAGAAATTACTGAAGTCATTACAGGCATTGATTGATCTGGGACATTCCGTAATTGTTATTGAACATCAGCCTGATATTATCAAATGTGCCGATTATATTATTGATATTGGTCCGGAGGCAGGAAAATATGGTGGTGAAGTTGTTTTTGCAGGAACACCTGAAGATTTAACGAAAAATAAAAAGTCTTACACCGCAAAATACATCAAGGAAAAACTTGAAAAATAAATACAGACAGGGAGCCAATGAGCTCTCTGTTTTCATTTTAGCCAAGCTGATTTAATTTTTAATTTTTTACCACGAAGGCATGTGTTTCTTTTATTAGTCGTGTATCTGTCCAATAATAAAGTTTGTATATTAGGATTAGATTAAAACTTATCTTGGTACAACTTATAACCCGTGTAAATATGAGATATATCCAAACACTCATTCCTTTTTCTTCTTTTTTATTTCTTATCAATTGTTCTGTCAAGAAAAATATCAGTTCAGATAAAGACTATGAAGTTAAACGAGACACTTTAACCTTTTTTGACCAAAGCAGAAACAGGAAGATTCCCGTTGCTTATTATTTACCTAAAACCAGTAAGAAAATCCAGAATCAACAGATTATTATCTTTAATCATGGTTATGGATTCAACAAAGGCGGAGATTATTTTGTCTATTCTTACCTGACTGAAAAGCTGGCTTCAAAAGGATATTTTACGGTAAGCATTCAACATGAACAAAGCACGGATCAACTTTTACCAACGGAAGGAAACCTGCAAATTGTAAGAAGACCTTTCTGGCAAAACGGTTCTGATAATCTACTTTTTGTATTAAACGAACTCAAGAAATCAAACCCGGAACTTGATTACAAACATCTTACTTTGATTGGACATTCTAATGGCGGTGATATGGTGGCTTTATTCGGAAATCAATACCCTAATTTAGTATATAAGATCATCACAATGGATAACCGAAGAATGTTTCTTCCCAGAACCTCTGTTCCTAAGATATATTCTTTACGTTCCAATGACTATCCTGCTGATGAAGGAGTTCTTCCGACTCAAACTGAACAGGAAAAATACAAGATGATCATACAGCCTACCTCAATCAATCATAGTCATATGGACAATAAAGGAAATGATGAGGAAAAGAAAGTATTAAGTGAATTTATCTTGAAATATCTTGATGAACAAGACCTTAGCAAAGGATAACCGCAAAGAAGTGGATCATAGAATAAATTCAGATATTTTCAATAAAAGTAGAAAACTTGTAAATTTTAACATTAAATTCATATATTGTATTAAAAATATCACTACATTTACTATGTAATAAACATCGAAGTGGAAACTTTATTTGCTTTTCTTACTACTATTGAAATTGCAATTAAATTTGAAATAAAAATTTAAGCACAGCATTGTCGGCTGTGCTTTTTATTGTTGTCTAATTAAAAAAATGAGATGTCTTATCTACTGAATCTACTCCTAAAGAGTAGATTCTTTTATTTTAATCATCCTGTTTGCTCGGAAATCGCTAGAGTAATATTAAACTTTGAATAAGATTCACGATCTTTGCCCGAAAATTAATGTACAGAAGCCTGAAGAATGGAAGAATTTGAATTACCTGTAACTTATAAAGGGCAAGATTTGCTTTTCAATGTAAGACTAGCCACATTCACCTATGGTTATAAATTCTATGTAGAAATAGATGATAATGAAGTGGTTTTTGAACGGGATGATGAAGGGAATCTACGAGCAATAGTTCCGGAAGTGACTTCTAGTACAACAATAGAAAAAGGACTTATTGAAGCTATTATTGAAGTTTTCAGCAACTCATTGTAAGCCTGAAAGCTTTAAGAGTTTTACCAATAATAGCTTCCTAAATACGTTGGAAATCATCCAAACCTTTTGGCAATAAATTCTACCTTTAAATACGTTCTATACATGAAAGGAGATCACTAAGACCTCCTTTACTTTTATACTTATTTGCTTTTAATGAAGCTCAACAAAAAGTTCTTCGTTCGATCTTCTTACTTTCTTCAGTTTTCCCCACCAGTCACTGTCTTCATCTTTATATCCTAATGCCAACATTACGGAACTTTTTAGCCCCTGTTCCGGCAGATTAAGTAATTCATCCACAGCAGCATTATCAAAACCTTCAATAGGGGTTGCATCAATTTTAAGATCTGCTGCCGCCAGCAAACCAAATCCCAACGCAATATAAGTCTGTTGTGATGAATTGAGGAAATGATCTGCTTTTGTTTTCTTACTTAACATACCCAATAAATTCAGACGGTAATCATCTGTAGCTTCAGAAGGTAAATTTCTTTCTTTGTTACTGAACTCAAAAAAAGAATCTACTCTTTCCTGGGTATATTCGTCCCATGCAGCAAAAACCAGAATATGAGACGCCTGAACAATCTGCTGTTGCTGACAGGATATCGGCTGTAGTTTTTCCCTCAGGTCTTTGTTCGTAATCACAAACACTTTAAAAGGTTGCAACCCCGAACTTGACGGAGCTAAGCGGATGGCATTTAACACTTGTTCTATTTTATCTTTCTCAATAACATTTCCGTTGTAACTTTTTGTAGCAGACCGCCAATGTAATGCTTCCTGTAATGACATAATTTAAAATTTTACTTATTGTACTCTGAAAGACGACCATTATTTTTGTGTTCCTCTTCCCTATTTCTACTCTGCAAAGTTAGTCTGTTTCCAGTTGCAATAAGATACCTGTTACCTTTTAGTAACCAGTTACCCAGAAGTAACCAAGTAGCTTTTTGGGGTATTCTGTCAAATCAAATTTGTAAATTTGAAATATAATTCTCAAAGCATGAAAAAAGAAAAGATAGAGCTGGATACTGAATGTAAAAGCCACATCCGTGGCGTAAGAGACACTATCTATTTACTTGATGGAAAATGGAAAACTATTATCATCAGTCATTTGTATTATACTGGAAAAATGCGTTTTATGGATCTGAAAAGACAAATTGATGGTATCGCTGCCAAAACTCTGTCAAAAGAATTGAAAGTTTTAGAAATGAACAATCTAGTAAAACGCACCCAAAATAATACAATGCCAGTAACCGTTGATTACGAGCTCACAGAATTTGGGAAAAGTCTGCAGGGCATCATTGACACTATGGGAGAATGGGGAATAAAATACAGAAAAGAGTTGCTACAGAATGAATAATATTTACGTAAACATTTTCCTTAATCAAAAATCACATAGTTTACCTTATCTACACCTGTATTTCCTGTTTTTGCATGATAAGCATATAAAATAAGTTCATAATTTCCAGCTGTAGTAATAACATCACTTCCTTCAAATAGATTAGTGGAAACCCATGACATATCAACATTCTTAATAAACTTTCCGTCTTTCTTCAAGATCCCTTTCACTTCAATCTCATCAGAATTCCAGACACCTCCTTTTTCGATCACACAACCGCACATCATCACAACATTTGCCTGAAACAGGAATGGTTTATTTTTGATCGTATTCAATCCGATATATTGATGAGTTCTGGGCTTCAGAATATCAATAATGTATCCAGGGATTTCAAGAATAATCCCTTCTCCTACGATATTTTTTCCGGGGATCAGCCACATTTCTGTGCTTACAACAGCTTGCGCTTGTTTATTATTTAGTGGAGAAATCGCTTCTATGGTTACAAATGTAGGCTCATCAATGTCTACGGTTGCCAAAAAACCTCCCGTTTGCTCATCAGCAATTGAGTTTCCTCTTACCTTAGGCGTTTTCATGATCAAATCTGTGTTTCCTGTACTTCCGGTAGTATTTCCTTCTGCCAAAATCTGTTGATTCAGCTTATTTCTGATAATGATATGAGCTCCACCAAGAGAACTTCCAATAAACTTAGCATCCTTTGCTTTTGCTCTGATCATCACCTTCGTCTCTGTAGCAGAAACCATAAGACTGGAAAACAATAATGCAGTAGCAAGAAAAAGTGTTTTCATATTATATTGATTTTAAATATTCATTTTTAAAACGATGATGGAAAGATTCATTTTTCAGCTCCTGATCTATAGCATCCAAATAAGAAAAAACAGACAGGTCCTCTGCTAATAATTTTAAAATAGCTTTTTCACAACTATCCCAGATCTTTTCCAGCTGAGGAAGCATTTCTATAGCTTTGGGAGAAAGTGAAATCATCTGCTTTCGTTTATCTGTCTTATCTTTTGTGATCATGAGATAGCCTTTCTCTGTCATTTTCTTTATTATCACCACCACAGACGGATGAGAATATCCCAATGGTTCAGCAATATCTGTAATAGAGATTTCTCCTCTTTTTTGCAGTAACATAAAAACGAGATACCAGTTCGGTTCTACATCTACACCAAACTCCTTATAGAATTTCCTTACATCGTGTGACATCCGGTCGCTGATCCTTTTTAGTCTGCTATCCAATGCTTTGTATCCTAATTCTTTAATAAAGTCAAAATCCATCTTAAAAATATTTAATGTAAATATATAAAAAATACATAGTCAACTATATAGTTAATTATATTATTTACCAATTAATTTAAAATCATAAAAATCAACAGCTTATAAAAACAAAAAAAGAATAGCTTTTACAACTACTCTTTTATTTATTTCTCTTTCTGAATTCTCCGGGTGTAATCCCTCTATATTTCTTAAAAAGCTTGGAAAGATGGCTTTCATCACTGAACTGGAGCTCATAAGCAATCTCACTAAGCCGAACACTGCTGTATTTCAGATATGTTTCTACCAGCTTCATTCTATAATCCAACAAGTAATCTTGATAGGAAACACCTGTTTGCTGCTTAAAATATTCCCCGAAATAATTCCCTGAAATTCCAAAATGATCTGCAATAGTCTGAATTCCTGTCTTTTCTCTATCCTTTATATTTTGTTGAATATAAGTGATAATCTTCATAATAGAGAAAGCCTTTCTATTTTCCTGTAAATCTGAAGTTTCGCTTTGAATGATATTTCGCGCAATGAGGTTAAGAAGAATAGAAATACAATTTCGGATAATAAGATAATCCTCTGCTCTATTTTTAAACTCTCTGGAAATCTGAAGAATAAGCGTCTCTGCAAAATCTTCATCATTCTTGTTTCTGAAAACACATCCGGCACGGGCGTGGTAATTATTGCTGATGTATTGTAGTTTATATAGATTTTCACAACTTTCAATGCGGTCTGCTTCCAAACGGATTTTATCAATAAACTCAATAGGACATTCAATGCTGATCAAAGCGGCATCTTCACTTTCAAAACAATAAGACTGCTGCTGCGGAATAATAAAAAGCTTTCTTTCTGTAAACTCAATATTCCTTTCGTCATACAGCAATTCACCTTTACCTTTAACAATATAGACAAATGAAAGAAATGACTTTGTATTGAAGACAATTTTTTCTCCTGCAAGCTCTATTTCCTTCACTTTTATCCCTTCAAGATGTAATCCTTTCATATGAACACTATATTTTCCTCCAAAAGTACAATTTTACCAGAATGTACAGAGGTTAATTTTGCATAAAAAAATTATGAACACTTATCCAAAACGATGGCAGGCGCTCAATTTCTTAATTGCCGGAGCTTTTCTTTCACCATTGGATTATTTTATTGTGAATATGGCACTCCCTTCTATCAAGAATGCTTTCAAAGCAAATGATCATCAGTTGCAAATGGTAGTTGCTATCTATGGGCTTACTTATGCCGCGCTTGTGGTCTGTGGCGGAAGACTTGGGGATCTTTACGGACGGAAAAAAATTTTCACATTAGGGCTTTACACTTTCTTATTTTCCTCTCTTGCATGTGCTTTCTCTCCTACAGTTACATGGTTTATCATAGCGAGAATGTTTCAGGGAATCGGAGCATCATTACTTGCCCCTCAGGTTTTGGCATCTATAAAGGTTCTTTTCAATAGTCAGGAACAGCCTAAAGCGGTAAGTCTTTTCAGCTCTGTATTTGGACTTGCTTCTGTAATTGGGCAACTTCTTGGTGGGTTACTTCTCAGTATGCATTGGGGAAGTTTTTCATGGGAAATGGTATTCCTTGTGAATGTTCCTGTTACGATTCTCTGCATCACAGGAATTCACTTTACTATGGATAACAATCATAAGGAAAGGAATTCAGGAATTGATCTTAAAGGCTCTTTACTACTAATTATTTCATTATTAATGCTGATATTCCCAATTATTTTCGGACAGAAATACCATTGGACATTGTGGTTATTTGGTATTATGCTGATGGGTGCATTTTTATTGACTATCTTTTTAAGATATGAAATGAATCTGTTGAAAAATAATCAACCGATACTCGTGGATCCGACATTATTACAACATAAGCCCTTTGCATTATGTCTTTTAATCCTCTTTTTTTACAATTTTACGGCAGGTTTGTTTATTTGTTATCCTTATTATTTACAACAGTTTTTACATCAAACCTCTATGCAGACAGGACTTGCTATTATCCCTTATGGGCTTGCCTTTTTCCTGGGACCTTTGATTGTTTCTAAAGTAAAACTTTCACCTCATAAACTGATCTATATTGGTCTTTTACTCTTAATGGGGGGCTTTATTTTTACAGCATTGATCTTTCACTTTCAGGGAAAACCGTCTTTCATAAGTCATCTTACTTTATTCATGGCAGGATTAGGACATGGAACCATTATGCCGGTCATGATGCGTACAGCAATCACTTTTACCACAAAAGAAAAGGCAGGACAGGCATCTGGTCTGGTAAGCATCGGAATGCAGATAGGAAGTGTAACGGGAGGTGTTTTAGCAGGAACCTTATTCTTCAATCTGATTGAAACCCTTGGTTTTTCACAAGCTTTTGCATTCGCAATTGGATTTATTGGGGTTATTCAGATTATTGGAATATGGGGAAACAGCAAACTGGGAAAATATATTAACGGCTAATCTTTACAAACAATAAAAAATACTATAATTTTTAAATCTATGAACAACACAGAAAAAATCACCAAAGAATTAAATGAATTTTGTGAGAATATTGAAAAATGGTTTCGCGGTAATGAAAAGGATCAGGAAGCTTTATTTAAAAAAATTCTTTCAGGATTCTCTCCTGATTTCAAAATGATAAATGGAGACGGAAATACAGCAACTTTATCAATGTTTTCAGAATGGCTTCCCACTGTATTCGGAAAGTTCCCTGAACGAAGTGTACAAATTGAAAACATCCAGATTCATCACTCTGAACATCATGGATTGGCAACCTATACTGAAATTCAGACTACAGAAGACGTGACAAACAGACGAAAATCTTCAGCTGTTTTTGTTTTAAATGCAGAAAAAGCATTGTGGTTCCATCTTGTAGAAAACTGGATATAATACAATACGGACTGTTTTTAGAGCATCAAAATTCTAAAAACAGTCCGTTTATTTCTAATTTACTATTTATTTCTAAAAACAGCCATCTTTCCAGCCATAAAGGTCAATAAAATTCCGAAACAGGCAAAAAGTCCATAAGAATATCTAAGATCAAAAGCTTCCGCAATATATCCAATTAACGGAGGACCTATCAAAAAGCCTAAGAACGAAATACTGGATACAAATGATAATGCAATACTCGGCGCTACTGTATTTACTTTTCCAATAGTACTGTAAACTGAAGGTACGCTTAAAGATCCTCCCAACCCGACAATCATAAATGCAATAACACAAATCCATAGTTCAGGAAAGAAAATACTCAGGAAAAGTCCTGCGCTCATCATCATACCACAACACTGTAAAACCGTTCTTTTCCCATATTTTTCAATAATACGATTCCCAACGAATCTACCTAAAGTCATCATTAAAATAAAACTTGTATATCCCAATATAACAAGATTTTCCGGGGCTTTCACTATCGTTTGAAAATAGACACCGCTCCAGTCAAACATCGCACCTTCAATAGCCATACTCAAAAAACCAATGATTCCCAATCCTACCAATGTAGGGTTTACCGATTTAAAAATAGATCGCGTATTCGGCTCGGTTTTATGAATAATATTTGTCAGATGATTTCTACTGTATAACCAGATCAGCGTAACGAGGATAAAAATAAGTACAAAATGAGGAAATGTTTCCATTTTTAAGTTGATCACGAGCAAACCTACAACCGCACCAATCAATCCAGCGAAACACCAGGCACCATGATAAGATGAAAGCAATGTCCTTTTAGTTATTGATTCTATTTCGATTGCCTGCGTATTGACCGCAATATTGCAAAGATTTCCAAAAACACCGAAGAAGAATAAGACAACGCCCAAAATCCAGTAAGAAGGAGCAAGCCCAATCAATAAAAGAAAAGCAGGATACAGTAAAAAACAATATTTAATAACCCTACTGCTTCCATATTTACTGATCATTTTCCCTGACAAAACCATTGTGGACAACTGCCCAATAGGCATCAGAAGAAGAAGTGTTCCTAACTCTGCTTCATTGATGGAAAGAGCATTTTTAATGATAGGAATACGGCTTGCCCAGGAAGAAAAAACAAGTCCGTGAGCAAAAAAAAGTAAAAAACAAGCGCTAGGCATTTTGGCATTAAATGATTCTTTATCGTGCATGACAACAGTATATGATTAAAATTTCCGCTGCGAAGTTAGGCACACTCTTCCAATAAAAGATATTCCATTTTTGCTATTTTATATTCCATTTTAAACAACGCTTTTAAAAAGAAAAATTAACTGCTTACATTTGTCCGAAAGTTGATGAGGAAATATTATTATCAAACTTTAAACGCCCACCAAGAAGCCATCCACCTGTGAAATGATAGATATTAAGCCAAAATTTGAAGGATTATATATTGAAAAATATAAAGCTGATGAAATTGCAGAATTTCAAAAAAGAAGCACTAAGCTTAATAAACTCTTGCTTTGTTTCGTATCAGCAGGCAAACTGAATCTGCACATCAACGGAC
The DNA here is from genome assembly GCF_001684975.1 of Chryseobacterium artocarpi. Taxonomy (GTDB): domain Bacteria; phylum Bacteroidota; class Bacteroidia; order Flavobacteriales; family Weeksellaceae; genus Chryseobacterium; species Chryseobacterium artocarpi. The sequence continues at coordinate 551,180 of NZ_MAYH01000023.1, forward strand.
TTCCTTTTCACATAGATGATTATGCTGTGATCATGCTTCTCCCGGATACAGATCTGGAAAACGTTTCCTGTAGTGACGATCTGGAACTTTCGGTTTTCTATATTTCCCTGGACTTTATCAGCACCTACAGTTTTCTAACAGTTCTTTTGGCGAGTGACGAAATTAAATTCAACCCAGCAATACAGGTAGAAAACGCAGCAAAAAAACTTATCTGGTCTACCGTGAAACTCATACAGGATTACAACTCAAGAATTAAAGAAGAAAGCACTCCGGAATCTGTACAATATCTTCTTTATGCTCTTCTTGAACTTGTTTCAAAACTTTATCTCCCGGTCATTAAGAACAATAGTCTCTTACAAACCAGAAGTCAGGATATTATTGAACGTTTTTTTGAATTACTCAATGAACATGGACATCTTCAGAGAAGCGTATTATTCTATTCTAACCAGTTACATCTTTCACCGCAATATTTAAGCAGCCTTATCAAAAAAGAAACCGGAAAACCGATCAAGCAATGGATCAGCTATATCGTTATAAAGTATGCCAAGGAACTTCTCAAAACAACCTCGCTTTCTATCAAGGAAGTCAGTAATCAGTTACAATTTGTAGATTCTTCCCTTTTTTGCCGTTATTTCAGACGCTGTACAGGAATCACTGCCAATACATACAGAGAAAATTATAAGATCAGAAAATAAGCAGAAGACCATAGGTTAAAGATAGAGTCTTAGTGAGTTTTTTGTAATTTTGAGTACAGAAAAAACTATTTATGCCAAGAAAAACACTTTTGTTGTCTACTGTTTGCTTATTATTTTTACATTGCAAAAAGCAAGAAACACTCCCGAAAAATATCATTCAAGACACTATAAAACAACAAAATACCAATAACTCTCATCAAGAAACACAAGATAATTCCCAAATTGAAACAGTAAAATCTTTCTTGAAATGGTACAGAGATAATGAGGAAAAACTATACAATTTCAATACGATAAAAGGTGGAATTCTTGAAGAAAATGAAGCTCCGGAAAATTATTATGTAGATTTTGACGCGGTAGAAAAAGAAATCAGATTCATGGAAAGAAGCAATCTGTTTTCCCAAAAATTCCTGTCAGATTACAAACAAAATTATGTAAAAGGTGACGACCATTTCAAAAAAGACCCTGCTAACGACGGACCTCCATTCGGTTTTGATTATGATTATTTCTTTAAAACTCAGGAAGATTACCAATCTGATCTGAAAAATATTGAAAATATAAAGTTCACTGTAAAACAGATCAACAGTCAGCAATGTTTCGTAGAATTCCATTTGAAAAACTGCGGCATGACATACAGGTACACCCTGAGTAAAAAAAATCAATGGCAAATTGATTCTATTGAAAACATAAGCTAAATATTCTAAAATTAGAATAAAAAAATCAGGCGGAGAAGTTGAATAACCTTACGCCTGATCATAACATTCACACATATTCTGTGAAAAACCACTACAGAAACATGTTTTTTGTGTTTCTGTACAAACCCACCTATTTTTTTATAATTTTCTTTGATACAGAGGTTCCATCTTTTAATTCTCCCTGAAGCAGATATACTCCTTTAGGCAGCTTTGAAATATCAATATTTCTGGAATTCTCAACCGTTAAAACAACTTTCCCTTCCAAAGTCGTGATCAAAACCTTTTTAACAGCTTCTTTTGACGATAAAGTAACAATATCTGAACTTGGGTTAGGATACAGTGAAATCGTCGATTTTTGATTACTCAAATCAACTGTTGACAACACATCGGAATCTAAATAAGAGATCGTTTTCGCAACATTTGTATTTCCCTGAAGAACAAAAGTGTTAATAGCAAAGCTAAATACAGTGCCTGCCGATTGGCTTACCCACTGATAAGATTCATTCGTATAAGTTGCCGTCATAGGTATAGGAGTACTGAAAATCGTTTGAGTTGCCGTTCTCATTCTTTTTATCCTCAAAACATTTGGATACGTTCCTTTAGGCGTTATTACCGTTCCATAGCCATCTACGGTATAGCTTACCTGCCCCGTTTCATTGGTGTTTCCTATTGCCGTTGAAACGCTGTTAAACTCATATGTATCATCAAACTGTTGCATATAAGTAATTGGAAATTTGTATTCAATCAGGGGATTAACATAAGTTACCGTCACATCTCCCAATGCCGGTCCGGAATAAGATCCTATCATTGTAGCCTCAGTATCTGTCATGATATTAAAATCATGTGTATCCATAGAATTTGGTTTCGTGATTCTGTTCGCTCCCGGAAACCTGAAACAATTAGCTTGTCCCGGGCACATATTGGTTACAAAATCCATAGCATTAGTTCCTGTGTATGCTGAGAAATCCCAGGTAATATTCGCTCCGGAAGGACCGGCTGTGATAGAAGTTCCGGTCACATCCTCTGACTTTAATGAAATCGTGGTATTAATATGGTCTACACCAGATCTTGGTATCGAAGGCTGTCCATAAGCCATTTTTCCGACCATCAGGAATACAATAAAGTTTAACTTTTTCATATTATTTTGGTTTAAGGTTTGGTTCAAATTTTCATATTAAAATTAAGAATTCTCCATCAAAGGAAATATCTTTTATCTACCGAATGCGTTGTTTACTCTACGAACAGCCTTTACCTACAAAATCATGTATCATTCACTTGTTTTTCGTAGTTTTGCCTCTATCAATTTTTATGGCAGAATACATCCTTGAAAACATCAATATCAGCACACTTTCCGTATATGATCTGTTAAAGCATACTACAGAAAGTTCATTTGTTGCTGTCAAGGACTTTCGTGATATTTATCCGGTTAATATTGAAATCAATACAGGAATATTTACCAAAAATTCTTTACAGGAATTTCCGATGGTTACCATCAGCCGAATAAATAATACTCTGCTTTGCTCATGCACCTGTAATCATCCTAAAGACAAGCTTTGCTCGCATCAGGCAGAAATCATTCACTGCATTCTTGAGGACAAAAATTTTCTGATCTTTTTTGATGATACACTTCGCCGGAAAATGTTGATTCCTAAGGCAAAAGCTTATGGTCTGGAAAACGAACCTGATTTAGATACTTATTTCCAACTGGAATGGGTAAATCAAAAGCTTGAAATTTCACCAAGAATCAAAGAAATGCTGCCTATGGATGATCTTATGCTTAAAAGAGATCTCCTTCCCCAGCTTCCCTCTAAACTGGATGAACTTGCAGCTCTTGAAACCGGAAAAAAACAGATTTTGGTTATCGGAAAACACCGTTATTATAATCATCTTGTCTTTTCTCTCATGGAAGCGGAAATCACTCAAACCGGTAAGATTAAAAATCCGGTAAACGCTGTAGATGCCATGCAACTGATCTGGAAAGCAGAAATGCCTCAGGAGATCAAATTCTACACAGCAATTACTTCTTTTCAGAACAATTATAATGAAGATTATAACGCTGCAGAGCTGGAAGCATTAAAGCTTATTGCAAAAAATCCTTTGGGACTGGATGTCTATTATCACGACCGGGATATTGCAGAAACAGCCTCTTCTAAGTCATTACTCCCCATTACACTTAACACTTTAGATGCAGAGATACAACTATCTGTATTTAAGAAAGATCCATTTTATGAAATAACAGGAGAACTACTATTTAACGATACTTCTGTCCCCTTTAAAAATATAATTATCAGAAATGAATATTTTGTATATAACTCAAACACTTTCAGCCTTGTAGATCACCCTAACCTACTTAGAATAATTAAATTCTTTAAGTCAAATAATGAAATCTTATTGGTTCATTCGTCCAAATATGAAGATTTCATGACCAATATTTTAGCTAATATTGAAGAACATATTCACATCAATTACAGCTACATACAACCCGCAACGAAAGCACAACTTAAAGACAAGAATTATCAGGTTGAAAATGTGATTTACCTTCGTCAGCAGGAAAATTATATTGGAATTACACCCGTCATGAAATACGGAGAAGTTGAAGTTCCCGTATATTCCAGAAAGCAAATTTTTGATACAGACCAGAACGGAAATGTATTCAAAATAGAAAGAAATGATGCCGCAGAAGCACGCTTCACTTCTCTGGTGATGAAACAGCATCCTGATTTTGAAGAGCAAATGGATGGCTATCAATATTTTTATCTTCACAGAGATAAGTTTCTGGATAACAATTGGTTTCTTGAAGCATTTGAAACATGGAGAAACGAAGGAATTGTCATCCTTGGGTTTAATGAACTTAAAAACAATAAGCTAAACTCTCATCGTGCTAAAATCAATATTCAGATTACCAGCGGATTGGACTGGTTTAATGCTAAACTAAAAGTAAGTTTCGGACAAAAGGATGCTACTCTTAAACAACTGCACAGAACGATAAGAAACAAGAGTAAGTTCATACAATTGGACGACGGAACCCTTGGAATCCTTCCTGAAGAGTGGATAGATAAGATTTCTGCTTATTTCCAGGCTGGAGAAATAGATGAAGAACTATTAAAAATTCCAAAGATCAACTTTACTGAGGTTTCTTCGCTTTTCGAGAAAGAAGTATTGAGCACTGAAATACAGAATGAAATATCAACGTATTCCTCAGCGTTTTCCACAGACAAAAAAATTTCTGAAGTAAATATTCCGACTGAGTTACATGCAGAACTAAGAGATTACCAACATGAAGGACTCAATTGGCTTAATTTTCTTGATGATTATAACTTCGGAGGTTGTCTTGCAGATGATATGGGATTAGGAAAAACATTACAAATCATAGCTTTTATCCTTTCTCAGAGGGAGAAACGAGGATATACAACCAATCTTGTTGTAGTTCCTACTTCCCTTCTTTTCAACTGGCAGGATGAGGTCAGCAGGTTCGCTCCGTCTATCAAAGTATTATTGCATTATGGTGCAGATCGTCTAAAGTCGGCAGCTCATTTCGGAGATTATGAAGTGGTTATTACCAGCTATGGAATGCTTCTTTCGGATATTAAATTCCTAAAAACATTCCACTTCAATTATGTTTTCCTTGATGAATCTCAAACCATTAAAAATCCAAATTCAGAAAGATATAAAGCGGCACGTCTCCTTCAATCAAGAAACAGATTTGTATTAACAGGAACGCCTATAGAAAACAGCACATTTGACCTTTATAGCCAGCTTTCATTTGCCTGTCCCGGGTTATTAGGAAGCAAACAGTCTTTTAAAGATATTTATGCCATTCCTATTGATAAGTTTGAGTACAGCAAACGCGCAATGGAACTTCAGCAAAAAATAAAACCATTTATCCTTCGAAGAACCAAAAAGCAGGTTGCCAAAGAACTTCCGGAAAAAACGGAAACTGTGATTTACTGTGAAATGAATTCCGAACAGCGCAAAATATACGACGCTTATGAAAAGGAACTTCGTGAATTTATTGCTGCTAATGACGACGATGATCTTAACAAAAACAGTATGCACGTTCTTACAGGGCTTACAAGGCTTAGACAGATCTGTAACTCACCTGCACTGATTAAAGAGGGATATTCAGGGGAAAACGCTGTAAAAATTGAAATTCTAATGGAGCAGATCCTCGGAAAATCCAAAGATCATAAAATTCTGGTATTTTCACAGTTTGTGGGGATGCTTGATTTGTTGAAACCGGAACTTGAACGCCACGGAATTCCTTTTGAATATCTCACAGGACAAACTAAAGACAGGGGTGAAAAGGTTGCTAATTTTCAGAACAATGAAAATATCCGTGTGTTTTTAATAAGCTTAAAAGCCGGAGGTGTAGGGCTTAATCTTACTCAGGCAGATTATATTTACCTGATCGATCCCTGGTGGAATCCTGCCACAGAAAATCAAGCTATTGACCGTAGCTATCGTATCGGACAAACTAAGAATGTGATTGCTGTCCGCATGATTTGTTCTAATACAGTGGAAGAAAAAATTCTTACATTGCAGAAAAAGAAAACCCAACTGGCTCAGAATCTGCTTAAAACGGATGGAGGCAAATTTCAGGGAATATCTAAACAGGATCTTCTGAACATTCTTGAATCTAACTAATATTCAATATTTTACAAAACAAAACCGACAGATAAAATCTGCCGGTCAAAAAAAAACAAAAATTGATATGGATATGATTCGATATGTGTTTTACTTTTTGATCACCTTTTCAGTGGTCAGTTTCTTATCTTTTGTAAGAATTTTTATCAGATAAGTTCCGGGAACAAAATTGTTCATATTTACAATTTCAGAATTCCCTTCCGAAAGCTTTTGCCCCGAGATGTTATAGATTTCGTACTTCTCCAGTCCTTCTTTCATTTTGATCGTTACAGCTCCTGTAGTAGGATTTGGATATACTTTTACTTTCACTGAAGAATCTTTAGCCACCTCTGATGTTGAAAGACTTTCCGGCTGAATATTGATTGTATAATCTTCTGCCTGTCCAATAAACCAACCGGAAGGACATGGAAGATTTTCCAAAGTTCCCATCCAGGAATTTGATTCATAAGCTTTTACTACTCTTAAACGTGTATTTCCTAATAAGGCATTGGCAGGAATTGTAATCATTCCGGAAGTAATCCCGGATTGATGTCCTGAAACCGGATCTGAATTATCCAGATATCCCAGATTGAATTTTTCATCAGCATCAAACTGATTATTATGATTAAAATCAATATAAGCATATGCAGAAACCGTTGTCTGCCCATGAGTTCCTCCCGTTACCGAAACAGGATAAGTATTTCCTCTGTTTGCGTTAAAAACGGTACCTGTAAAGTCTTCAATAGTCTCAGCATTTCCATCAATAGAGCTGTCATTGCTTAATCCGTTAAAATCTACACGGGTTATTTCACTTACTGTAAGGCTTGTTACATTTTCAGCTCCGCAATAAGGGGATGGGAAACCAACCGTATTTCCAGTGATATTCACGGTATAATCTTCTGTTTGCCCTGTTCTTAAATTATCACATGCTGTATTGATTGAACTTGGAGCATTCGGATCTGAGTATGCTGCCAGATTACTATTTTTAAGCACTCTCATTCTTGTAAGACCTGAAGAAGCATTGACAGGTACGTTAATGGTACCATTGATGGTAAAAGCATTTGCAGGAGTTGCCGCATTCAGCTTTCCTATGTAAAAACTCTCTCCAGCATCATCAAAGTTTCCGTTTCTGTTGAAGTCTATAAAAACAACAACATCACTTGGAAACGAGCTGGATGGTCCTTTTACAGAGATCTGGTAGCTATTACCAGCCAATAAGTCTGTAGATATCGAAGTAAAGTCTTCATAGTCGGGCGTAATCCCGGATTGGAATGGTGAGGTATTATTGATGTTTCCAAAAGTGACATTGGTGATCATGTTGCTATCAGCTCCGTATTGAAAAGTCGGCGTACAATATTGTGCCTCCATCAATGAGCAGAGAATGACAGCAGAAAAGGTAGATAGTTTTTTCATTGAGTTCTTAATTTGATTGAGGCAAATTTATATTTATTTAGAATCAATAAAAATAAGAATGTAATGATTTTTGTCAGTTTAATAAAATTTAAAACATTTTACAATTTAATAACCTAAAACAAAATCCATTTAAATTAATAAATATTAATAGCTTAACTGAATACTATCCGGTAATAAAAATTTTCATGGAAAACATAAGTAAAACTACCATTCAAGAGTATTCATCAAAGAATTTTATGAATAGTTATAACAACAGGGCTTTAATTCATATGAATTAAGACACATATATACAATAATTTAAAGCAACTAATCTAATTGATTGCTTCAAGTAAAATAAAAAAAATAAATTGAAATAAAATAATAGAAAAGTATCAATGTTCACTTACTCCCTACTCAGCTGATCAAGCTTTTTCAGTAAGGTAGGAATTCTAAAAGGTCCGTGCATTTTTTCTACATTAAGACTAGCATGATCTACATTCATTCCTTTAGCTGTAACAAATAATGGTGTTTTACTTTCTCCACGCAGCACATTTCTCCTTTCAGAATCTGGAGTGGTAAATTCATTCTTAGCAATTCCGATTACAGGATATTTTCCATCCAAAGCTTCATAAAGATATCCTCCTAAACCTATTTTGCCCTCATTATTAAGAGTTACATAGCCATCCACAATGATAATATCTCCTTCTTTTAAAACAATCTTTTGCAGTAAACTCAAGATACAAGGCAATTCTCTTTTATAAAAAGCACCACTTTCATATTCTGAACTCACAGGAATTTGTTCTGTAAAAGTTTCTATTTCCTGATGAGACATCCAGTCTTCAAATGCAATGCAAACAGTATTCGCGTAGTCTTCGTAATAATAACTATCAAATGCGTAGATCATTAATAACTAATTTAAGTAGCAAAAATAAGGTTAAAGAACATAAACACTTCTATAATTAACTATAAAATGCCACAAATACACTAAAATAAATCGCGTATCTGTGGCATTAAATATCTTTATAGGCTTAATTAAAATTGCGCAGATTATTTTCTATCTACAACTATTCTTTCAGCTCTGTTGGCAATATCCCATGCTGTCGTAAAAATCAGCTGAGTTCTCTTTTCCAACAGGTTATAATCAATCTTTTCAGGATCATCCGTAGGTTTATGGTAATCTTCATGGATACCATCAAAGAAAAATGCTACAGGAACATTATTTTTAGCAAAATTATAGTGATCTGAACGGTAATACAATTGTTCAGGATCATTAAGATCGTCATATTTATAATTCAGTTCAAGGTTATTGGTTCTTTTATTGGCTGCTTCGTTGATTACTTTAAGCTGAGTACTTAGCATATCGGAACCAATCACATAAACATATTGTTTACCTCTGTTTGCGGGATCATCACGTCCAATCATATCAATATTAAGGTCTACAACCGTATTTGCCAATGGAAAAACAGGATTATCAGTATAATATTCAGAACCAAATAAGCCATGCTCTTCACCGGTTACATGAAGGAACAAAACAGATCTTTTAGGACCTTTTCCTTTATTTTTTGCTTCCTGGAACGCCTTTGCCATTTCCATTACAGCTACGGTTCCACTTCCGTCGTCATCAGCACCGTTATATACTACTCCGCCTCTTGTTCCCACGTGGTCATAGTGTGCAGAAACTACAACGATTTCTTCCGGTTTTTCACTTCCTTCAATGAAAGCAAGGATATTTTCCGAATCAGGAAGATTTCCGCCACCTCTTTTCTTCATAAAGTCAGACGGAACTTTCTGATAATATGAGCCCAATGCTTTTGGATATGAAATTCCAAGATTTTTATAATAGTTAACAATATATTCCCCAGCTTTTTTCTGTCCTTTACTTCCTGTATCTCTACCTTCCATCTCATCAGAAGCAATTACATAAAGATTTTTCTTCAGATCCTCTGCTTTAATCATTTTGTAAGCGTGGGTAAAGCCTTTGTCGTGTTTGGTAGAAATAGGATGAGAAGCTCCGTCAGAAACCTGAGCTGTACCACAACTCGTCATTAGAGTGATAGCAAATAGCGGAATAAGTAGTTTTTTCATACAGAATAAATTTCTTAAAAATAACAATTTTTATTGACTCCTGAGTCTTAAAATAAAAAACTTAAAGAATAGCGAATGCTTATCCATCATGGTTTTAAAATAAATAAAAACTTCATCATCTCCACATTGCATGATCATTGAACAGTAATAAGAAAACTCAAATCCACACTAAAGAAAATAAACAATTCATCAACAAACCAGACTAAACCTATCAAATCGTTATTGATTTTTTATTACATTTGACACAAATGCAAAATTGATGAAAAAAATTCATGAATTCACTCATTATTCTTTTTTCACAGAAATGTCTGAGTTGGCTGTAAAGAATAGAAGCTATGATCTTTCTCTGGGACTTCCGGATTTTGACATCGATGAACGTTTAAAAACTTTCTTAAAAGAATCGGCAGACCTTGATACACACAATTATGAGCCTCTCGCCGGTAACGCATTATTAATTAATAACATCATTAATTTTAATGTAAAACGAAAAAACAGCATTTCTTTAAAGACAAATGAAATAACGATTGTTCCCTGTGCTACTTTTGCTTTATATACAGCACTTAAATCGATTCTAAATCAAGATGATGAAGTGATTGTCATTCAACCTTCATACTATACTTATGCACCTGCCGTGGTCATGAACGGAGGAAAGCCGGTCTATTATGATCTCGAATTTGATTTTACGATTAACTGGGACTTGTTTAAACAATGTATTTCTGATAAAACAAAGGCTATCATTGTCAATTCACCACAAAATCCTACCGGAAAAATATGGAAACAAGAAGACTGGAATCAATTGTATGAGCTTATCAAAGACCGTGAAATTTACTTGATTTCGGAAGAGATCTACGACACTTATTGCTATGACGGGACTGAACATTACAGCTCGTTTATTCATCCTGAACTGAAAAACAGGACTTTCTGTATTTTTTCTTTTGGCAAAATGTTTCATACCTCAGGATGGAAAGTTAGCTATATGATTGCTTCCGAAGAATTAACCGCTTTATTCAGATGTCATCAGCAATATATTTCCTACAGTGCTAATGCTCCTGCTCAGTATGCTCTGGCAAAGTATCTGGAAATATTTGATCCTGAAACCAATCAAAAAATAATGCAACGGAAAAGAGATATCTTCAATGAATTACTGAAAGATACCCCATTACAGATCGAAAAACCAGCAGAAGGCAGTGTTTTTCAGGTGGTGAACTTCAGAAATGTATCAAAATCGATGACGGATATTGAGTTTTCAAAATGGTTGACAATTGATAAGAAAGTGGCTTGTCTTCCACTGTCTGCGTTTTATAACTCCCGACAAAACTCTGATTATATTCGGTTCAGCTTTGCTAAAAAGGATGAATTGATTATTCAGGCATTGGAATATTTGAGAAAGAATTTATAATGAAATCAAGTTCTTTTTTAGGTTGGAAATCGCAAAGTTTTTAAAGAATACTTTGTTTTAAGGCGCAGTAAAATCAAAGATTTTCAGCTAGGATCGTATTATGATATGCCACTAATGCACGAATGAATAATTTATTGATATTATAGAATTCAAAATAATGTGTTTTGCTTACATATTAGAATTTTATTTGTGTATTTGTGCGATAAAATCTTTGTCCTTTAAAAACATAATTACAATCTCTAAAATTTTCTAGTGTCCTTTATGTTCCCCAACAATATATACAGAAAAAGCACCGCCAATGCGATGCTTTAGTATTATTAATATTATTTATTAAAGAGTAAGAACTCTTACATCAATTCTACGGTTTTTAGCTTTACATTCTTCAGTATCATTCGCTTCACAGACTGGATGTTGTGATCCGTATCCTTCAGCTTCTACTCTATCTGCAACTATTCCAAGTTCCAATAATTTAAGTTTTGCAGTTTGTGCTCTAAGATTAGATAATTGTTGATTCCCTTCTTCATTACCGCTATTATCGGTATAGCCACCTAGCTTTACCTTAAGGTCAGGATAAGCATTTAAAATTTCGGCAAGATTATTCAATTGTACTTCATAACCAGCTTTCAGATCGCTTGATCCTGTTTCAAAATAAAGATTTTCAATCGTATACCATTTGTTGGTATCCAAAATAGATTTATCTTTTTTATCAACAGCATTATAAAGTTGATACAATTGGCTTGTTTCTCCTAATTCTATTGTTTTTCCGCCTTTCAGCTTTACTTTTCGAAGATTTCCAGTTTCATAAACAAAATCTCCACTTTCATTAAGATGTCCTTTTATTTCACCGGGAACAACTGGAAGTATCACAGCATTTGCTCCTCCTGAAGTATCTGTACTTGTAATACCTGTTAAACTTTCTATTTTAGCCTTTCTGTTCGCTTCTATTTTATCTTTGTGTAAAACGGCTAAAGTAGGTGCTATAACTAAAGAAACAATTGACATTAATTTGATCAGGATATTCATTGATGGTCCTGAAGTATCTTTAAACGGATCTCCCACTGTATCTCCTGTTACAGATGCTTTATGAGGTTCCGAACCTTTATAATACGTCTGCCCGTTAATATCTACACCCTTTTCAAATGATTTTTTAGCATTATCCCAAGCTCCACCAGCATTGTTCTGAAACATTCCCATTAATACTCCGCAAACGGTAGCTCCGGCAAGAAATCCACCAAGTACTTCCGGACCAAAAATAAATCCGATTAATAGTGGTGAAATAATTGCTATTGCTCCTGGCATCATCATTTTTCGGATTGATGCATCTGTAGAAATAGCGACACACTTTTCATATTCCGGAGTGGCTTTCCCTTCTAATATCCCCGGAATTTCGCGGAACTGTCTTCTTACTTCTTCTACCATTGCCATTGCCGCCTGCCCTACCGCTGTAATAGCTAATGAAGAGAATATAAACGGAATCATTCCTCCAACAAATAATCCTGCTAATACATCAGCTCTGTAAATATCAATCCCGTCAATTCCTGCAATTCCTACGAAAGCAGCAAAGAGAGCAAGTGCAGTTAACGCAGCAGAAGCAATCGCAAAACCTTTCCCTGTGGCTGCTGTTGTATTTCCCACAGCGTCCAGAATATCTGTTTTCTCACGAACTTCTTTGGGTAATTCACTCATTTCAGCAATACCTCCTGCATTATCTGCAATAGGTCCGAAAGCATCAATTGCAAGCTGCATTGCTGTAGTCGCCATCATTCCGGCAGCTGCAATGGCAACACCGTATAATCCGGCACACAAATAAGATCCGTAGATCCCTCCTGCCAACACAATTATCGGAAGTAAGGTAGATTCCATCCCAACGGAAAGTCCTCCAATAATATTGGTTGCATGCCCCGTTGAAGACTGTCTCACAATACTGGAAACCGGTCTTTTTCCCATCGCTGTATAATATTCTGTAATAATACTCATTAAAGTACCTACAACGAGTCCTACCATGATTGCTCCAAACACACCCATTTTGGTAAACTCATGTCCTCGAAGAATCATTTTATCAGGAAGAATATAAGTGACCAGGAAATAAGAAGCTATTGCTGTAATGACTATGCTTCCCCAGTTTCCTAGATTCAGGGCGTTTTGTACGCTGGATGTAGAAGAACCTTCATTATCATTAATTTTCACAAATAAAGTACCTATCATTGAAAAGATGATTCCGGTTCCGGCTATCAGCATTGGTAAAAGAATAGGTGCAAAACCTCCGAATGAATCATCCGAAATAGTTTCTCTTCCCAATACCATGGTTGCTAAAACTGTTGCCACGTAAGATCCAAAAAGATCGGCACCCATTCCGGCAACATCTCCCACATTATCACCAACATTATCAGCGATTGTGGCTGGATTTCTTGGATCATCCTCAGGAATTCCTGCTTCTACTTTCCCTACAAGATCAGCACCTACGTCCGCAGCTTTCGTATAAATTCCGCCTCCTACTCTTGCAAAAAGAGCAATAGATTCAGCTCCGAGAGAGAATCCGGTAAGAATTTCAATGGTTTTTTCCATTTCGTGGGAATCTACAGTAGCATCAGGGGCAAAAATCTGCTTAATAATGATAAAAAGTGCTCCCAAGCCTAGCACAGCTAATCCTGCAACTCCCATTCCCATCACGGAACCTCCGGTAAAGGAAACTTTAAGAGCTTTTGACAGTGATGTTCTTGCGGCTTCTGCTGTTCTTACATTCGCTTTTGTTGCGATCTTCATCCCAATAAAACCTGCTGAAGCTGAAAATATAGCTCCCATCACAAAGGCAATGCCTATACTCCAATGGGAATTGGCATTAGTTGATCCCATCACAGCCAACAGAATGGCTACCACTACTACAAAGTAGGTTAATATTTTATACTCAGCTTTTAAAAAAGCCATGGCACCGTCAGCGATATAGCCACTAATGGTCTTCATTTTTTCATTCCCGGCATTCTGTTTATTAACCCAGTTGCTTTGAAGAAATGTATAAAGCAAAGCTATGACACCAAAAATTGGCACTAACATAAATAGATCCATAGTTTATTATTTTATATTAAAAAATTAAGATTAGCCTTATAAATATAATAAAATTATAAATACATAGTAAAATTCACCAATAATAATATATTATTTTGTAAATTAGTTTTTCACTATGATTTGAATTAATTATTTATGAAAAGATTATTGTACATCCTTACTTTACCTGCAATCATAAGCAGCTGTCAAAATAAGATTCCAAAAGAAAAAGCTGAAATACTTTATTTTGGAGGACCTATTATAACAATGGAAAATATATCTTCCCTAGTAGAAGCAGTAGCAGTAAAAGACGGAAAAATACTTTTTGCCGGAACAAAATCAGATGCAGAACGTTATTCAGAACCTGCTACTAAAATGATTAACCTGAATGGAAAAACGCTTCTTCCTGGTTTCATAGATGTACATGGGCACCTTACTTCAAGAGCCGGAATGATGGATCCTGTAGAGCTAGCACCTGAACCTTATGGCACAGTAAATTCAATTAAGGATTTACAGATCGCTATTAAAAACTATATCAAAGACAATAAAGTTACAGCTCAACAACCCATTATTGGAAATGGGTACGATGATGCCATTATCGTAGAGCATCGCCATCCTACAAAAACAGAACTGGATGCCATCAGCAAAACCAACCCTATCATTGTTATTCACGCTTCGGGTCATGCCAGCGTAGCAAACAGTGCAATGCTAAAACTTCTTGGTATAACAGAATCATCAAAAGACTCTAAAGGGGGGCATATCGGTAGGGATAAAAAAACAGGGAAACTGAACGGAAAATTAGAAGAGAATGCAAGCTTCACTGCATTATTAACTCTAACGGAAAAGATGAATAAAGGTAAAGATACCCAGGCTGAAGCTATGGAAAATCTGATGAAAGCCCAGAATGAATGGCTCAGCTATGGGCAAACTACTATTTGTGATGGAAGAATTATGGGAGAAAGTGTTTCTTTATTAGAAAAAGCAGCATCTCAACAACTTCTTAAAGCTGATGTTGTTTACTTTCCAGATTATGAATATTTCAAAAAGGATCTCAACAGTTTCAAGCCCAAGTATATGAAATATGAAAATCACCTGAAATTAGCCGGATTCAAATTTTCTGATGATGGCTCTCCTCAAGGTAAAACAGCATGGCTTACTCAACCTTATTTAGTTCCACCCGACGGTCAGTCTAAAGATTACAAAGGATTTCCCATCTTCACGGATGAAACATTATATAACGATCTGAGAACACTTTTTCAAAATAACATCACTGCACAGCTTCATGTGAATGGAGATGCTGCGATAGATCAGGCTATACGTGTTATTAAAAGGCTAAAAGATGAAAATATTTACAAGCCGGAATTGCGGGCAACACTCATTCATGTACAAAACAGCCGCCCCGATCATATTCAAAAGATAAAAGAATTAGGAGTAATTCCTTCGTACTTTTCTACACATACTTATTTATGGGGAGACTGGCATTATTCAAGTGTTTTTGGTCCCGAAAGAGCTTCTTTTATAAGTCCGGCTAACTCAGCATTAAAGGCAGGAATTACTTTTACCATTCACCATGATGCTCCCGTAACACCTCCTGATCTGATTACAGCAGTATACGCGGCAGTGAATAGAAAGACACGATCAGGAATGATCTTAGGTCCCAACGAAAGAATCACTCCGCTTGAGGCTTTGAAAGCGATTACCATTAACGGAGCCTATCAATTGCAGGAAGAAAATAGAAAAGGTTCTATTAAAGCAGGTAAAATAGCCGACTTTGTTATTCTGGATCAGAATCCTTTAACGATAGCTCCTGAAAATCTCAGAAATATTAAGGTTCTTGAAACGATAAAAGAAGGAAATTCAGTATACAAAAGAGACTAAACCTATTTTATTGACTTATTTAGAAAATTATACAGGATTTATATACACAAAAAAGCAGATGAAAATTCATCTGCTTTTTTGTATACTGAGGAAGAAAATCTTATCCTCCGAATTTATCTGCATAGTCAGTTTGAGAAGCTTTAATCACTTTTCTTGCATGCTCAGCACCGTAAACCTCCTGAATTCTACATTTCGCAGGCTCGTCCGGTAAGTTTTTGTATGTTAAGAAGTAGTGCATCAATCTTTTAACTTCTGCTTCTGGTAATTCAGTAATATCTCTGAAGTGCCCGAAAGCATGGTCATTGATCATTACTGCTACAATTTTATCATCCGCTTCACCACCATCGATCATTTTAAAACCTCCGATTGGAATAGCTTCCATTAATAAACCTCCAGCGTGGATATTGTGAGAACTTAAAACACAGATATCAAGAGGATCATGATCTCCCATTGTTACATCTGTAGCACCTGCTTCAATAGCAAGCTTCATCACTTCCTGATCACAGTATGTTCTTGGAACAAAACCATACAAAGCAGGGATAATGTTAGAAAACTTCTGAGGTCTGTCTACTTTTAAATATCCTGTTTCTTTATCTACTTCATATTTAATAGTATCTGAAGGAACAATTTCTACAAATACGTTTACAACATTTGGCGCATCTTCTCCTGCAGAAACTCCGTGCCATGGATGTGCTTTAAAATTTGGAATCATTATTTTATCTCTTATTTTTTAAGTTATTATTAAAATTTCTTTTCTTAAATCCTCTATAGTTTCAGCAATATAATCGTTGCTTTCCATATAATTCATGATGAAAAGGGTCTTGAATTCATCAAGTTGTACTTCTCCTTTCAATCCGTCATATGTTTTATGAAGCAATTCGATGATTGCATTTTTGGAATCAACAATATTCTTCCACGAGTGCTTCGTTACATAAAGCTGTTGTGAAGAGTTGTATTCAAATTCTTCATTGATTGCTTTTTCAGTAAGGAAAATAAATTCATGAACGGCTAATCCCCTATCAAATCTTTGAATTAGATTGGATGGTTTTATCCTGTCAAGAAACAAGGTCATTCTTTCATAAGAATGTGCTTTATTCTCTGAATTTGACTTCACAGTAAGCAATTTGATTTCCTGATTTTTAAGAGTAATATACGAGTGTACAAATTGTCTTAGCAAAACCAAAAAAGGAATTGCAATGATTAATGCAAATGCATACGGCAGATATCCTGAAAAACTCGTCATAATTTTAGGATGCAAAATTACTAATATTTTCTGATATTACAGTTCAAATAGCGCAGGTCTTTGCGTAACTTCATGATAGCAAACACTGTTTTCATCAAAAAAATGGTATACCAGGCTTTTTCGGGTTCTGTTTTTGTCTGTATGAGGCTCTCCTCCATGAAGGATATTGGCATGCCAGATCAGCATATCTCCTTTTTTTGCTCTGAAAATTTCTTTTTTCAGCCCAAGTTCTTTCACTTTATTTTCAAGAAATTCTTCATAAGCTTTATAACTTTTCTTCCCGATTTTAAGAGAAGTACCTTCATTATCATAATCAGAATTAAGGAAATAAGGCAGTTTATGGCTTCCCGGAATATAATGTAAAGCCCCATTATTCTCATCTACATCTTCCAGAGCAATCCATACTCCTAAAAGTCCGCCTAAAGGATAAGTCGTCATGTGAATACTGTCTGAATGGGTCTTTTGTTGGCTTCCATTAATGAAGTTTATACTCTGAAATAACTTAGCATTACCATCTAATAAGACAGACAAAAAATCCAGTAATTTCTTATCATTTCCAATATTTCGGAGTATTTCTGAATGATGAATAGCAAAAACCAGCTTTCCTCCGTAGCGGAATTTTAATGTTCTGTCATTGACAAGTTTATCAATCTCCACATTGATTTTGTCAGCAGTATCAGGGCTGATAAAATTCCTTAGGATCATGTAACCATTGTCATCGTACTGAAGTGCACTTTCCTTATTTTCCTCTGATAAATTTTTAAAAAAATCTGTAGATGAAAGTTTGCCCTGTGCAATGCTTCTTTCCGTTTGAGGAAGATGAGCAAAGTCTTTACTGGAGATGCTTGAGAAATAACTTTTATTGATTCCGTATTTTTTATATAATGGAATGTTATGCTTTAATTTATTCTTTTTGAAAAAGTTATAAAGCATATATGATAATTTATAGCGACGAATTTGCTCTAACATAACGGTTATTATAAGTGTTTATAAAGGTACGGAATAATAGTTTAATTAGAACCAATCTAAACAACAGTTTTTATGATTAAAATACCTTTCCTTTAGCTAAAAGAACCCCAAATTTCTTAAAGAGTTCTTTCTTTGAACTTTCAATGATTCCATAGGGTTTTAATTCTGGACGAAATCCTCTGAAAAATTCTTCGATATTAGGAATATCTCCTCCTTCAAAATCAAAAGAATTAGTTTCAATAGTTTCTTTAATCTTTGTATCAATCAATACTGACGCTCCGGATAACTTTACATATTCTTTATCACTGAAAGTACCCAAAAGAGCAACTGTGGCGCAATCCGAATAGGTTGCAATAACGTTGATGATTTTTCCATGATAAAAGAATGCAAGAAATTTAAGATAATTTTTACGGTAGGAAGTTTGGAAAATCTCTAAAAAACTTGATAGATCTGTTTCTTTTCCTAAACCAATGATATTGGCTTCTATAAATGGTTTAACTTCCTGAAAAGAAACCTCCTTAATTTCCGAGTGATCTAAGACTTCCTGATCCAGTCGTAATTTTCTCTTTCTTTTTGGAGAATATCTTGCAAATACTTTCTCATAAGGCTCAGGATAAATTAAAAAATTTTTCTTTGTTCTAAAGCCTTCTTTTAATTTATTACCATCATTAAATGAGTAGATTCTTATTAGGTAATTATTTTCTAAATAGTTTAAAAATTGTGTATTAAGCTCCAGATCATCTTTTTTTGAAAAAACACCTAACTGTTGACAAAGTTTGGGATTATGAACAATTTTAACACCATATTTCCTTACAAAAGGTATAGGCATTACTGCTTCATAGTCTTTATACACTAATATTTCCCACTGTTCTTTTGCAGTAATATCTAAAAAATCTCTGGTTGCAGAGTACTTTCTCTGTTCGGAGTTCTCCAGACATTGAGTATATTTTTCAAAATCAATTTCATTGTATTTCAATCTTCTAATCATAATAATCCTGCGTCAGAAAAGCTAAAATATGAGTTTTGTGTAATAATAATATGATCGAGAAGCTGGATGCTTAATACATTCCCCGCTTCTTTTATTTTTTTGGTGATATTAATATCTTCTTTGCTGGGGTTAAGACTTCCTGAAGGGTGATTATGGGCAATAATGATTCCCGTTGAAAAATGTTCCAGAGCGGTTTTAAACAAAACTCTTACATCTACAATGGATTGACTTATCCCTCCCTGCGTCAGCTGTGAACTATGGATGACTTTATTGCTGTTATTAAGAAAAATTGCCCAAAATTCTTCAGTTCTTAAATCTGACAATTGATTTTTAAGTATAGCATATGCATCGTGGCTATTACCTATTGTTGGTTTTTCAGGAATTTCCTGCCCGGCTCTTCTTCGCCCAATCTCAAGTGCTGTAATTATTGAAATAGCCTTTGCTTCGCCTATTCCTTTGAATTTCATTAAGTCTTTTACAGAAAGAAGGCTTAGCTGATGCCAATTATTATTTACAGAAGCTAAAATCTTTCTTGCCAATTCCACTACACTTTCTTCCCTGCTTCCACTTCCCATAATAATGGCAAGAAGCTCAGAATCGGAAAGGGCATTCTTACCTTTTTGTAAGAATTTTTCTCGGGGTCTGTCATCTTCGGCAAGAAATTTTAGAGACATTTATGTATTTAAATCGTTAAAAGCCGTCTATTTTAGGGGTAATGGTAAAAGTAGCCTTTCCTCCTCCTATCTGTACAGGCATATTTCTTTCAGCCGAAATTAAAGTTTTTGTTTTACTATCAAAAATATATTTCCCTTCAATATCGGAATCTTTCATCATGCCACCACCACTCAATTTTGAATTGACTGAAATTTCAATCTTATTATCTTTTGTTCCTTTATAAGTATAATTATTGGTAACAGACATCGTCTTTACAATTGGATTCGGAGTAGTATCCTGCCATTTAAAACCATTTTCTACCGTTTCTTTAGGAAAAGCCACAGGGATAATATTATATTGATCTAAATGTAAATCTTTGGGCACCTCTTTAGTAAACTTTTGTTTTTCAATGATTTTTCCATATTTATCAATCTTAAATGTAAAAGGATTGTTGAGTATTGGCTTAAATTCCTCTCCCATTCCATCATCTGAACTGGAGCTTTCTCTAGAATCATAATGAATTTCTTCTCCAAACATTTTTTGATTATAAGTCATTCTTACAATTTCTCCCGTCACATAATAATTTGAATCTCTATCTACAGAATCTATAGTATATTTAACTTCTGTAGCATCATTCATTCCCCCGTTTCCGTTTCCTTCAGTAGAAGTAGAATAAATTAATGTTTGTTCAAAACCTTTTTGAAGATTAAGTGATAGGTTTTCTTTTTGAGTTTCCTTTTTCCCGCATGACACAATCATCATCAAAGAAATGGAAAGGATAAATATTTTTTTCATAGTTATTAGTTTCTAATAGAAGGCATATAAAATAATAGGCTGATCTGATTTATCAATATATTTTGCTGATTCCTTAAAAGCATTTATCGATAGCATTGGACAACCTAAGCTCAAACATGCCGGATTTTGAGATTCTATATCAGGAACACACTTTAATGAATGAAGAACAATTGCTCTTTGCATAGCTTTGCTATTGGTCGTATCTAAACCTTGTAAACGATAAGATTTACCGAATTGTCCAATATAACTCTTCCCAATTGCATATTTCCCTAAAGATGACTGATATGAGCCTTCAATATTACTGAATTTTAAAGATGCTGACCCTGGAACTACAGAACCTGAGCCATGAGATACAATAGCTTTGTACACTGTTTTCCCATTTTTCAGATCATAAATGAAATAACGATATTTTCCGGATGAAATCTTAAAATTGATGAAAATCGCAAGATCCCGATTATATCCTTTATCTTTTATATAATTTTTAACTTCTGAAATTTTTGTTTGAGGAATTTCCTCAACATTTGCCTGCTGAGACTCTGCTTTTGAACAGGAAATTAAAAGGATAAAAAGAAAAATAAAGTGTTTCATCATCTGTGTAAGTACTGCTATTCTATGATCATTCCGTCTTTCATAACAAGTTTACGGTCTGTAATTTCAGCAAGATTCGGGTTATGGGTTACAATCACAAATGTCTGATTGTATTTATCTCTCAGATCAAAAAATAATCTGTGAAGATCATCTGCATTTTTTGAATCCAGATTTCCCGTAGGTTCATCAGCAAAGATGATTTTTGGTGAATTGATTAAAGCTCTTGCTACCGCTACCCTTTGCGCTTCTCCACCAGAAAGTTGATTAGGCTTATGATTAAGTCTCTGCTCGATTTTTAGGTCTTCAAATAAAGCATATGCTTTTTCAATTGCCTCTTTTTCATTAGCACCGGCAATTCTTGTAGGAAGCAATACATTTTCCAAAGCGGTGAATTCGGGAAGAAGCTGATGAAACTGAAATACAAATCCAATATTCTGATTTCTGAACTTAGATAACTGCTTATCACTCATGTTAATAAATGATTCTCCTGCAATTTCAATTTCGGTATCATATTTTCCAGACTGAGTAGGATGATCCAATGTGCCTAAGATCTGTAGTAATGTAGATTTACCAGCTCCGGATTCTCCAACAATAGAAACAACTTCTCCTACTTTGATATGAATATCAACTCCTTTCAGTACTTCTAAATTCCCATAAGATTTATGGATATTTCTTGCTTTAATCATGAGTCAAAAATAGTAACATATTGTCGATTTTACAACAAATTGTAATAACATTATTTGTATTAAAATAAAAAACCTCCCGATTTGGGAGGTTTTATTATTTTTATTCTAGAAATTACAGTAACAGTGTTAATGGATTTTCTAAATATGTTCTTAAAGTTTGAAGGAACTGAGCACCTGTAGCACCGTCTACAACTCTGTGGTCACATGCTAATGAAAGTTTCATTGTGTTTCCTACTACAATCTGACCATTCTTAACGATTGGTTTCTCGATAATAGCTCCTACTGAAAGGATTGCAGAGTTTGGTTG
This sequence comes from Chryseobacterium artocarpi, assembly GCF_001684975.1. Lineage (GTDB taxonomy): Bacteria > Bacteroidota > Bacteroidia > Flavobacteriales > Weeksellaceae > Chryseobacterium > Chryseobacterium artocarpi. The sequence goes on from NZ_MAYH01000023.1 coordinate 573,216, forward strand.
GTTGATGATACTTGTAAATGTTTCAATTCCAAACATTCCAAGGTTGGAAATAGAGAATGTAGATCCTTCCATTTCGTTAGCTTTAAGACCTTTGTTCTTAGCTCTTGAAGCCATATCTTTTACAGCTGCAGAGATCTGAGTGTAAGACATTTGGTCTGTATTTTTCAATACAGGAACTACTAATCCGTCAGGAATAGCTACTGCTACACCAACGTTGATATTTCCTCTGTGAATGATCTTATCTCCAGCCCAGCTTGAATTTACCTGTGGGTGCTTTTTTAAAGCAATTGCTGTTGCTTTAATGATCATATCATTGAATGAAATCTTTGTATCCGGAATAGAATTGATCTCTTTTCTAGCTTCAATTGCTTTATCCATGTTGATTTCCACCATCAGATAGTAGTGAGGTGCAGAGAATTTACTTTCAGAAAGACGTTTTGCGATAACGTTTCTTACCTGTGAGTTTGGAGTCTCTGTATCTTCTCCCTGTACAAAGCTTACAGCAACCTGAGCAGCAGCACTTGCAGCCGGAGCTGAAGCAGCTGGTTTTGCCTGAGATGGCTGATAGTTTTCAATATCTTTTTTAACGATTCTTCCGTTTTCACCAGAACCTTGAACAGCATTGATATCAACTCCTTTGTCCTGAGCCATTTTCTTAGCTAATGGAGAAATTGCCACTCTGTCAGAAGATGAAGTATTTGCAGCCGGAGCAGCTTTTTCTTCAGTTTTAACTTCTGCTTTTTGTTCAGCAGGTTTTTCAGTTGATTGAGCAGCAGCTTTCGGAGCACCTACGGCTGAAACGTCAGTTCCTGCAGGACCGATGATAGCTAATACAGAATCAACCGGAGCAGCACCTCCTTCTTCTACACCTTGCTTCAATAGTACACCATTGAATTCTGATTCAAAGTCTTGAACTGCTTTATCTGTTTCGATTTCAGCAAGAAGATCACCTTCTTTTACTGTATCGCCTACATTCTTGTGCCATTTCGCCACTTTACCTTCTGTCATTGTATCAGAAAGTCTTGGCATTGTGATTACTTCTACTCCTGCCGGAACTTCTGCTGAAGCAGTTTCCACAGTTTCTGTTTTAGGCTGTTCTTCTGATTTTTTTTCTTCAGAACCTGCACTGGGAGCAGCAGCCCCGCCTGTTAATCCTGAAATATCTTCTCCTTCATTACCGATAATTGCTAAAACTGAATCCACAGCAGCAGCAGCACCTTCTTCTACACCTACGTATAAAAGGGTACCTTCTACTTCAGATTCGAAATCCTGAACAGCTTTGTCAGTTTCAATTTCAGCTAAAATATCTCCTTCCTTTACTTTATCTCCTACTTTTTTATGCCATTTCGCCACTTTACCTTCCGTCATAGTATCGGAAAGGCGGGGCATCGTAATTACTTCTGCCATAATTTATTTTAATTTGAAAATTTAGCAATCTGAAAATTTGAAAATTAAAAAAGGACATACTCTATCACATTTTCAAATTCTCAAATTGTCAAATTAACTCATTATCTTTTTAGTTTTCTAATTTGTCTAAGAATGGATAATTCTCCTGAGCATATACATACTCATAGATTTTCTCAGCATCCGGATATGGAGAATTTTCCATAAATTCGATGCACTCTTCAACAAAATCTCTGGATTTGTTATCTGTAGCTTCCAATTCCTGTTCGGTAGCCCATCCGTTTTCAAGGATTCTTTGTTTTACCAACTCGATTGGATCATCATTTTTATGAACAGCTACTTCTTCTTTAGATCTGTAAGGCTCAGCATCAGACATAGAGTGTCCTCTGTAACGGTAAGTTCTTGCCTCAATGAACGTTGGACCATCTCCTCTTCTGGCTCTTTCAATAGCCTCGTAAGCAGCTTCAGCTACTTTTACAGGGTCCATTGCATCTACAGCAAGACAAGGCATTTCATATCCTAATCCTAATTTATAGATATCTTCATGGTTTGCAGTTCTTTTCACAGAAGTTCCCATTGCATATTGGTTGTTTTCTACAACGAATACTACAGGAAGTTTCCAGTTCATTGCCATGTTGAAAGTTTCGTGTAATGAACCTTGTCTTGCAGCTCCGTCTCCGAAGAAACAGATATTTACAGCTTTTCTGTCAAAATATTTATCTGCAAAAGCAATACCTGCTCCCAAAGGAATTTGTCCTCCAACAATACCATGACCTCCGTAGAAACGGTGTTCTTTGCTGAAAATGTGCATAGATCCACCCATACCTCCGGATGTACCTGTAGCTTTACCACAAAGTTCAGCCATGATTCTCTTAGGATCTACTCCCATCGCCATTGGATGGATGTGACATCTGTAAGCAGTAATCATACTATCCTTTGTAAGATCCATTGCATGTGTAAACCCGGCTGGAATAGCTTCCTGCCCGTTATACAAATGTAAAAATCCTCTGATCTTTTGTTTTAGGTAAAGAGAACGGCATTTGTCTTCAAACCTTCTCCACATTGTCATATCTTCATACCACTTCAGGTATACCTCTTTAGAAAATTCTTTCATGTGTTAGCTCTTGCTTTTTTATGATGAAATAGTTGAGCAAAATTATGAAAAAAACTTTGTTTTTATTGTATGCATACATAACTTTTCGTTTTTTCTCTAAAATCTATTTGCAGGCGGAATGGATTATTCTTAATTTTCGAGCCTTGGAAATGCTTTTGGAACGGTATCTCAACTATTATTTTCTTGTTGCAATATCTAAGAAATCAGCCTGTCAGCATAGCCTTTCTTATATAATCAATAAGGTAGATTATGAAAAAAAATTACGTTTTGTTCTTATTTTTCTTTCATCTTTAATTATTGTTAACATACCTTTTGGTTATTTCAAGAACTCCTTTTCTGGTAAAAATTCTGCATTTTTTTAATTTTCGTGTTCTATATTAATATAAAAGGTATCAATAATATTATCATTTGAATCTCAATCTCTGATCTTTCTTTGCTGTAATAAAAATCCAAACCTTATTTATTATTGTCACATAGCAAGGCATCTGTCAGTGCTCATTTGTTTTTTGAGCTTATAATCTTATATTTGACTTTTAAACTTTTATATGGAAGAAAAACAATCCTCGCTTCTTTACAAAGTATCAAAGGTTATCTCTGACTTCTTCAATCCCCTGGTGTCACTGATCATCTTTTTTGTATATATGAGCGTCAGACAATACACAACTAAGGAGTCTTTCCTCTATTTTCTTCCTATATTATTAATGATCATCATCCCTGTCATTATCTGGCTGGTATGGAATGTGAAAACAGGAAGATACACCAATATGGATGTTTCCAACCGGGTTCAGAGAAAAACGCTATACATTTTCATTGCTGCCTGTGTGGTCACATATCTTATATTTAATTATATCAGAAACGGATACCTTGACCTCGTAATGCTGTTTATTTTAATATTACTTTTTGTATTACAGATCAGCAATTTCTTTATTAAAAGTTCTATGCATACTTCTTTTAATATTTTTGTAGCAGCCTTGTTTTTCACACTAGACTGGAAACTGGGGCTTGTCTGGCTGGGAATCGCTATTTTGGTGGGAGTTACCAGAGTTATCTTAAAAAGACATACCGTAAAAGAAGTATTTATGGGTGCAGGAATAGCTTTTATGGTATCTTTTATTTATCTTTATTGCAATATACAATTTCAACATTAGAAGAATACATGAAAATTAATCATCTTACTGCCGCAGAAGAAAACTTTATGAAGCTGTTTTGGAAAATGGAATCTTTCTATCTGAAGGACGTTATGGAACAGCATCCGGAACCCAAACCACACCAGAATACTGTTTCTACATATTTAAAAATATTAGTTGAAAAGGGATATTTATCTACAGTAAAAGAAGGGAGAATATTCAAGTACACGGTACTTGTTCCGTTCGAAGAATATAAAAGATTTTTGTTAACAGAACTTTCACACAACTTTTTTAATAATTCAGGAAAGGAAATTCTTGAGTTTTTATTTAAAGAGAATTTAATATCACAGGATGATCTTAAAGGTTATTTTGATCTTAAGATTGAAATCAAACCGACAAAAGTAAAAGTGGAAGATCCGAAGTTTGAGTTTGCTGATGAAATATTAAATCCCAAAAAGGATAAGAAAATCAAACCAGGGAAAGAAAAGGAAAAAGACAAAAAGAAGAAGAAAAAGAAACAATAAAAAAAGCGGCTTAAAAAAGCCGCTTTATTATTTTTTACCAACGATTTCCACCGCCGTTTCCACCACGGTTACCACCGCCGTAGCCACCACCATTTCCACGGTTGTTACCACCGTAACCTCCGCCTCTGTTGTTGTCGAAGCTTCTTCTTGGCTTCTCTTCTCTTGGCTTAGCTTCAGATACGTTTAATGTTTTTCCGTTGAATTCCTTCTGGTTAAGAGCTTCAATAGCTTGCTTTCCCTCTTCATCACCCATTTCTACAAAACCGAAACCTCTTGATCTTCCAGTTTCTCTGTCTGTAACGATTTTAGCTGATGATACATCACCAAATTCTGCAAATAGATCATGCAACTCATACTCTTTAGTTGCGTAATTGATGTTTGAAACAAAAATGTTCATTTTAAATAAATTAAAAAATTAATAAAAATTTGGTATATAAAAGAAAAACAACATAAATTAATGAACAAATATTGATTCCAAATATAAACGTATGCAAGATACAATTAAAAATTTCAAATCAAAGCTTTTTTTTAGATGTTTCTCACATTAGTTTGAATTTGATGTTACATCAATAATCATACAACAAAATAAATAACTAATTATCAAATAGTTAACATGAAAACAACTAAAAAAGTTAAAGTTAGTTAACATAATAAATTTATATTAACAGCATATCAAATACTTCCCTTTAATGATCAATCAGAAGTTATTTGAAAAACATTAAGAATAATATTACTTTTATAGATTGCTAATATTAAGCCTATTAGACTTTAAACTATTATTCATCATGAAACAACATACCACCAATTATATTAATACATTCATTCAAATTGCGGAAGACTGTCCTGTCTCTCAATCACAAATTCCACCTGAAAAGAAAGAGAAAACGCTCGCCAACCTTCAATACGAACAAATCAGCAAGAATCCTTACCAATACTCCTCCGATGATATTATTTTTGAATGTTACGTCTTCAAAAACGACATTCCGGAAAGCGAAAAACAGAATGAAAGAAATATATTTTTTTCTAAAGGACAAGCTTGCCTCCGATCTTCTCCTCTGGCAAAAAGATACGGTTTCGGAATCCATCATAATAAAGAAGGCAAAGTTGCAATATACCCTGTAGAAAGTAAAGAATATCAAAATTTACTAAACGATTCTTCCATCACGAAAACAAAAGCAATGCGCTCCAAAAGAAAATGATTGAGAAAATGAATAGTCCTGTTTTGATCAATAAATATTATTCTTTTGTCACGAAAGGCTTTTAATACTAAATTTGTAATGCAAATTATTAAGAACATGAACTACCATACAAGAAAATGGGTAAAACCCGAAGATTTAAATCCTAACCACTCTCTTTTTGGAGGAAGATTATTACAATGGATTGATGAAGAAGCTGCTTTATATGCTATTATCCAGCTGGAGAACACTAAGGTGGTTACCAAATTTATTTCTGAAATCAATTTTGTAAGCTCAGCAAAACAAGGAGATATCATAGAAATTGGAATTGAAGCAATTCATTTTGGTTCTTCATCTATTACGTTAAGATGCGATGTAAGAAACAAGATGACTCATCAAACGATCATCACTGTTGATAAAATTGTAATGGTAAACCTTGACAGCGAAGGAAATCCTGCACCACACGGTAAAACTCAAATAGAATTTGTAAAAGACAGGCTAAATAACGGATTATGAAAATCTTCATAAAGAACATGGTCTGCAGCAGGTGTATCTCTGCTGTGGAAACAATCTTCAATGATGCCAATATAAAAACAAGCTCCGTTATTCTGGGAGAGGTTGAAACAGAATCAGCAGTTCCAGCCACCATCATGCAATCCATTGAGGATAAACTTATTCAAACCGGTTTTGAAAGAATCATGGATTCTGCTCATCAGCTTGTGGAAAAAATTAAAAACCTCATTATTGTAAAAGTGGGTGAACTTGACATTGATGAAGATTTTCTTCTTTCTGAATTTTTAAGTTCAAAATTGCATAAAGACTATAGTTCCCTTTCGAAAACTTTCTCACAGAACGAGAACATCACCCTTGAACAGTTTTTTATTCTTCAAAAAATTGAAAAAGTAAAGGAACTTCTTTTATATAACGAATTCAACCTGACTGAAATCGCAGGAAAACTTGGATATAAAAGTGTACAGCATCTTTCTACCCAATTCCGTAATGTCACAGGATTTACGCCTACTGAGTTCAAGAAATTAAAAGATCATCACAGAAAACCTTTGGACAACCTTTAATTAAGATTGAGAGTATTTGAGTTTTAAAGCTTGATAGATCCTGCACTCTAATACTCTCAACCCCTTCACTCTCCTACCCTAAAACATCCCCACCTAAATTCTATAACTATTATCCTTAAATTTATAACAGCTTTAGATTTTCATTTTGGAAATTTGTAGTATAAATTTAAGAGTCATGGAACAACAGTATAAAATACTCGGAATGACCTGTTCGGGTTGCCAGAAAAAAATATCCAATCAATTGAACAGCATTGACGGAGTTTCAGCTGATGTAAATCTGGAAAACAATACCGCAACAATCACTTCTGACCACGAGGTTACACTTGCCGCTTTAAATGATGCATTAGCAGAGATAGGAAAATACAGACTTGAAGATCCTAATAATCCTGAAAAAACATTCATCAAGCCACAAGATCGCGTATCTCCCTCTTCCGTATATTATTGCCCAATGGAATGCGAAGGTGAAAAAGTATATTTCAAGCAGGGAGAAAGATGTCCGGTTTGTAATATGTACCTTGTTCCCATTGAAGAAAAATTAGCTAAAGACCCTAACCATAAGCCTACTTATTCGGCAACAAATCTGCCGGCAAACTTCAAAGACAGTATTGGCAAATATTACTGTCCGATGTTTTGCGAAGGAGACAAAACCTACGATGAAAAAGGAGATTGCCCTGTATGCCATATGCATTTAGAGGAAATCACAGAAGATCTTGCTAAAAATTCAGAATCACATTCTCATTCTCATTCTCATTCTCATTCTCATTCTCATTCTCATTCTCATTCTCATTCTCATTCACATTCACACACACATCATCATAATCATCACCATGAAGCGCCTAAAGTAACAGATGAAATGGCTGGCAGATATTATTGTCCGATGTACTGTGAAGGAGACAAAACTTATGATTCAAATGTAGGATGCCCTGTTTGTGGAATGGATCTTGTAAAATACCCAGAAAAGAAAACAGCAAAATACACATGTCCAATGCATCCGGAAATCATCAGTGATGAACCCGGAAACTGCCCGATCTGCGGTATGGATCTTGTAAGAATGCCTGACAGTGGAGCTGATGATGAAGATGAAACTTATACTATTTTAAAAAAGAAGTTTATTACATCGTTAATATTCACCGTTCCTGTTTTCATACTTTCTATGGGCGGAATGTTTATTAATTTTCCTTTCTCTCATAAAATCCAAGGCTTTATTGAACTTGCCCTCACCCTTCCGGTCATGTTTTATTCCGGCTGGTTTCTCTTAAAAAGAGGTTGGGTTTCATTCAAAACCTGGAATCTGAATATGTTCAGCCTTATTGCACTTGGAGTAGCGGCAGCATTTATATTCAGCATTGCAGCATTACTTTTTCCTGATATTATTCCACATGAAATCCGTGGACACAATCATGAAATTCCATTATATTTTGAGGCAGTCTGTGTAATCCTGACACTGGTTATTTTAGGACAGTTAATGGAAGCTGCTGCTCACAAAAAAACAGGAAATGCCATCAAAGAACTGATGAATCTTTCTCCTGATGAAGCCAATCTTATAGTGAATGGAGAAGAAAAAAAGGTATTACTTTCTCAGGTAAAAATTGGGGATTTATTAAAAGTAAAACCGGGTGAAAAAATTCCTGTTGATGGAAAAATCATAGAAGGAAATTCTATTGTTAACGAAAGTATGATCACAGGAGAACCCGTTCCTGTTGAAAAAAACATAGATGATAAAGTTTCTTCTGGAACCATCAATGGAAATCAGGTATTCATTATGAAAGCTGAAAAAGTAGGTGATGAAACCTTACTTTCTCAAATCATTAAAATGGTAAACGAAGCAAGCCGAAGCAGAGCTCCTATTCAAAAGCTTACAGATAAAGTTTCTAAGGTATTTGTTCCTGTAGTAATCCTTATTGCTACTCTCACCTTCGTTGCATGGCAGTTTTTTGGTCCTGAAGGAAAAAGAAGCTTATTTGCTTTCGTAAATGCTGTTGCTGTTTTAATCGTAGCATGTCCGTGTGCCCTTGGATTAGCCACTCCAATGTCATTAATGGTAGGAATTGGAAAAGGAGCTAAAAACGGTATTCTGATCAAAAACGCAGAAGCTCTTGAACAAATGAACAAAGTGAATGTTTTAATCACAGATAAAACAGGAACTTTAACAGAAGGAAAACCATCTGTAGAATATATAGAAACAGTAAACAACGAGGATAAAAATCAGATTTTAAAACTTGCATTTTCATTGAATCAAAACTCTGAGCATCCGCTTTCCAATGCCGTGATCAAAAGAGCAAAAGATGAACATATTTCCGCTGAAAAAGTAGATAAGTTCGAAAACATTTCAGGAAAAGGAGTGAAGGGAAATATCAATGGAAAAACAGCATACTTAGGAAATGAAAGTCTTTTAACCACCCACCAGATACAGGTCCCGGATGCATTAAAACAGAAAGCCATAGAAGTACAATCGAAAGCACATACCATTTCTTATATAGCACAGGATCAAAATGTACTGGGATTCATTAGTTTTACAGATAAAATCAAATCAAGCTCCAAAAAAGCTGTTGAAAGATTAATGAGTGAAGGCGTTGACATTATCATGATGACCGGAGACAACGAACACACTGCTAAAGCAGTTGCAGAAGAATTAGGCATCAAACATTTCAAAGCCAACTGTCTTCCTGAAGACAAACTTAATGAGGTTAAGAAACTACAACAACAAGGTAAAATTGTAGCCATGACCGGTGACGGAATTAACGACTCCCCTGCCCTTGCTCAATCAGACATAGGAATAGCAATGGGAACCGGTACAGATGTTGCCATTGAAAGCGCTGAAATCACTTTATTAAAAGGAGATATTTTAGGTGTAGCGAAAGCCAAACTTTTAAGTGAAAAACTTCTTAAAAACATTAAGGAAAACTTATTCTTTGCATTCATCTACAATGTGTTAGGAATTCCTGTTGCAGCAGGATTACTGTATCCTTTCTTTGGAATATTATTATCACCAATGATCGCAGCAGCAGCCATGAGTGTTAGTTCATTATCTGTCATACTGAATTCGTTGAGGTTAAACTCAGTAGATCTGGATATAAAATAGTATTAGAACAATAAATATAAGGAGACCCTTTTCATTATTTTGGAAAGGGTTTTCCTATTTCTTACAGTTAATTTTTACATTATCATTTAATTGATATTTTGTTATAATAAAAAATTTCCCTTTAAAAGAAATATTAAAAATTCATAATTAAAATTAATTCTCCAACATATGAAGAATATTAAAACCCTAACATAAATAGAGAAAAACTATCGTTTTTACATTTATAAATGTTAAGAATTATCAATAAACAAACCATTCCCTAACTATCAAACATTTAGCAAAAATCACCTTTAAAATAAAGTTCTTAAAATAACCTTAAAAACATATTCCCCCTCAATAAATGGCATATAATTTGTTAACATTTACAAGTTATTTTTAACGATTTTTAACATTTTAATTTCCATTATCTTTATGAGAAAAATTTTTGCGGGAAAGTCAAAAAATATGACTTTTCTCGGGATGGTTGTATTGATGAGTGCAACTTCGGTTTTATTGAACAGCTGTAATTTCAAGAATGAAGTGAATGACCAGGTCAATTCACAGGAACATCCTGCCGCAGAAAATGTCGTCACAACAGACGATGAAAGCGTAGATCCGGATAAAAGAGTGATCTATTTAACCTTCGATGATGGTCCCAACCAGGGCACCGAAAATCTTTTAAAAATTCTAGACAAAAGAAATGTTTGTGCCACTGCTTTTCTGGTGGGAAAACATGCCTATGGGAGCAACAGACAAAAAAAGGATTTTGAACTTTTAAAGCAAAGTCCATTGATTGAACTGGCAAATCATAGTTTTACCCATGCCCACAATAAATATACAGACTTTTATAAGAATGCAAATTCAGTGGTACGAGACTTTGATATCGCAAAAGACAGTCTTAAACTTCGTGATATGATCGCAAGAACTCCGGGAAGAAATATCTGGAGACTTAATAATATTAATGTAACTGATATTAAAAGTTCTACTGCAGCTGCAGACGGACTGAAAAGAGCAGGATATAAAGTAATCGGCTGGGATCTTGAATGGAGACCTTCCCAAAAAATGACTTTAAAAGGAAGCCATGAAGCGATGCTGAAAAAAGTAGACAGTATTTTCCTGAATGATCTTGAGAAAACGTCAAGACATCTTGTGTTTTTAACTCATGACCAATATCTTAGAGATACAGATTCTATTAATGAGCTGGACCTTTTTATTGAAAAACTACAGAAAAGTAACAAGTTTGTTTTCAGAAAAATCTCTCAGTACCCGAAGATCAATGAAGTTTTAAACTAATATTTTTTTGTAAAAAGTATTCATCACTGGGAACTGTCGTGGAATTTTCGGAAATTTGCATTTATGAGTATTAAGGAAAATTATAAAGCTATAAAGGATCAACTTCCGTCAGATGTACAACTGGTTGCCGTTTCAAAAACGCATCCAGTTTCTGCTATTCAGGAAGTATACGATCTGGGACAAAGAGTTTTTGGAGAAAATAAGGTCCAGGAACTGATGGAAAAATCTCCACTCCTACCGAATGACATTCAGTGGCATTTGATTGGGCATTTACAGACCAATAAGGTTAAATATATAGCTCCGTTTATAGACACCATACAAAGTGTAGATTCCGGAAAACTACTAGCTGAAATCAATAAAGAGGCAGGCAAGAACAACAGAACGATCAAGGTTTTACTTCAGGTAAAAATTGCTGCAGAAGACACGAAGTTCGGACTTGAAATCGTGGAAGCAAAAGATTTGTTTCAGCAATATATTGACGGGAATTTTCCAAATGTTGACATTACAGGTTTGATGGGGATGGCAACTTTTACAGATGATGAGCAACAAGTCAGAAAAGAGTTTTTAACTTTAAAAGGTCTTTTTGATGAATTAAATCAACTAAAAACAATAAATACCTTATCAATGGGTATGAGCGATGATTTCCCTGTAGCTATTGAGTGTGGAGCCAACTCAGTGAGGGTTGGATCTGCAATTTTTGGGAGAAGAGACTACTCTCAATAGAATTTTTAGGTACAGTTTTTGCTAATAATTGAAACAAAAAATTTAAATTTGCGACTATGCAAAAAATCCTTATAGTAGAAGACGAAAAAGCAATCTCGGGAGTACTTCACAGTATTCTGTCTGATGAACTTACAGATTATGAATTTGTTATCGCCGAAGACGGCCTTGAAGGTTACAAACAGGTAGAAAAAGAAGATTTCGCACTGGTGATTTCTGATATCAAAATGCCTAAACTTTCAGGAACTGAACTTTTAAAACAAAGTCTTGTCTTAAAGCCTGAAACAACTTTTATCATGATCTCAGGTCACGCAGACATTGATTCTGCCGTTTCCTGCTTGAAAGAGGGTGCATATGATTTCATTTCTAAACCAATTGACATCAACAGACTGATTACCAGTGTGAAAAATGCTTTGGTTAAAGAAACTTTGAAAAAAGAAAACAAAAATCTTCAGACTGAAAATAAAACTCTAAAGAAAAAAGTAAACAAAAAATACCAAATGATCGGTGAATCTGCAGGTCTGAAAAAGATTCAGGATATGATCGAAAAGGTAGCTGTTTCTGATGCAAGAGTTTTGATTACAGGACCAAATGGTGCAGGAAAAGAGCTGGTAGCGCATGCTATTCACAACCAAAGTGATCGCGCAAGAGGTCCAATGGTAGAGGTAAACTGTGCCGCTATCCCATCTGAACTTATTGAATCTGAACTTTTCGGACACGTAAAAGGGTCTTTTACTGGTGCTATCAAGGATAAGCAGGGAAAATTTGAACAGGCTAACGGAGGAACTATTTTCCTTGACGAGATTGGTGATATGAGTCTTATCGCTCAGGCTAAAGTATTAAGAGCGCTTCAGGAAAGCAAAGTTTCTCCTGTAGGAAGTGATAAAGAAATCAAAGTTGATGTAAGAGTAATTGCAGCAACTAATAAAAATATGCAGAAGGAGATTGAGGAAGGTAAATTCAGAGAAGACCTTTACCACAGGCTTTCTGTAATTGAAATCTATGTTCCACCATTGGATGAAAGAAAAGAAGACATTAAATTATTGGTTGAGCATTTTTCAGGTATGATTGCTGATGAGCATGGTACTGCTATGAAAAAGTTTGATGATAAGGCTATTGATGCTTTAAAAGCTCTTTCATGGACTGGAAATATCAGAGAATTAAGGAATGTTGTTGAAAGATTAATTATTCTTGGTGGAAATACTGTTTCTGCTGATGACGTTGCAAGTTTTGTAAGGAAATAATAAACCTATTATTTACAATATATAAGATTTGCAGTAACTACACTGCAAATCTTTTTTTTTGAACTATTTTGAATTATAAACTATATGAATCTTAAAATATTATGAATTTTTTAAACAAAAACTACACAAAAGAATGCCTGACTTTGGCTCTGCCTGTGATGCTCACCCAGGTAGGGCAAGTTTCAGTAAATTTATTTGACAATATTATTGTCGGAAAACTTTTAGGTGCTGACGCGTTAGCATCTGTCTCATTGGGGAATGCCGTATTTTTCTCCATTTTCGTACTTGCACTTGGATTTTCATTTGCAATACCTCCATTAGTTTCGGAGGCACACTCAAAACAGGATCACGATACTATTAATTCAGTATTCAGTCATGGTTTTGTTATTAATATGCTGGTAGGGATTATTCTTATGGTAGTCTTATTTTTAGGGATGCCACTACTCTATCATTCCGGACAACCAGCTAAGATCATTCCTGATACGGTAGACTTTTTAAGTATAATGGTAGTCAGTATGATTCCAATTATGGCTTTCCAGACGCTTCGTGAAGTTTCAGAAGGATTATCTTACACTATTGGGGTTACCAAAGCTACTATTATTGCGAATATTATCAATATCGCTTTAAACTATGTTTTCATAAAAGGACTTTGGGGAATTCCGCCAATGGGGGTAAAAGGGTCTGCATTAGCAACTCTGATTTCCAGAATTTTCATGGTGGTTTTCCTTTATTTTGTATTGCTTAAAGAAAAAAGAACAAGACGATATATCAAGGATTTCTCATTGAAAGTTCAAAATTTTTCAAAAGCAATGTTTGATAAAATGGTAAAATTAGGATTACCTACAGCTTTACAAATGTTCTTTGAGGTAACTGCTTTTGCCGGAGCTGCATTTATCTGCGGATTGATCTCTGCACATGATATTGCCTCTCACCAGATCGCATTAAGTATGGCTTCCTTTACCTTCAACCTTTGCGTTGGGTTCAGTGTAGCTTCTACGGTAATGATTGGAAGAAAACTAGGTGAGCAAAACTTTGTTGAATTAAGAAAAGTCGGGATCAATAATTTAAAGATAGCTTTTATCTTTATGTGTATCTGCGGATTGATCTTTATTCTTGGAAGAAATATACTTCCTACATTTTTCACAAAAAAGGAAGAAGTAGAAGTCATTGCTCTTGCTTCAAAACTGATGATTATTGCTGCTTTATTCCAGCTTTCTGACGGAATTCAGGTAACAGCTTTAGGAATGCTAAGAGGTTTACAGGATGTTAAAATTCCATCTATTTATACCTTTATTGCATATTGGGTTATAACCATTCCTTTGGGATATTTCTTCTGTGTAACATTAGAAATGGGCGCTTTCGGAATGTGGATAGCTCTCGGATTAGGATTAACAGTCTCTGCTGTTTTCCTGGTTAAACGATTCCTGAATATGTCTGCAAAGCGAATTAAGCAGAATGTATAATATTCAAAAGGCTGTTTCTATGGAGGCAGCCTTTTATTTTTCTCACAGATTTAGCAGATTACGCAGATTTTAATACAAGTTATGAATGGGCTAAAGCCTATTCATATTGAATTCTATATACTTAGACTTTATAAGAATTCATACTTACATAAATCTACATTCATCATAAGCATCTGCGTAATCTGCTCAATCTGCGAGAGACTTTTAAGCAACTGTAAAGAAAAAGGCTATTCAAAACGAGATAACCTTTTATATTTTATTTAATTCTTTTCCCTAAAATCTTCAGACTTCGTTCAATACCATCCAAAACAGCTACATCCGGAAGCGTCCCCCAATCTTCAAACCCAAAATGTCTGAATAATTTCAAACTCGGTTCGTTATGAAGAAAAATAAGGGCTACCAGATTATTGACTCCAAATTTTCCGGCATTCTCAATGCAATATTGAAGGATTGTTTTACCATAGCCTTTACCTCTGGAGCTTTCATCCAGATAAATACTCACTTCCACCGTTCCACTGTAAGCAGGTCTTTCATGGAATGAACTGAAGCTTACCCATCCTACAATCTCTCTATCAGAATCTTCTACTATCCAAAGTGGTCTTGTTTGTGGATTATGCTCATGAAACCATTTTTCCTTGCTTTCTACAGAAACTTCTTCTACGTCTGCAGTCACCATTCTTGAAGCAATGGTTGAATTGTAGATGGCTACAATTTTATTTAAATCGGCTAATTCTGCGTTCCTGAATTTTAAATTTCCCATGTAGATCAAGTTCAATATTTACAATGCAAAAATAATAAATTTCTAAAACACCCTATTTATTTTATGTAAATTATATCATTTTTAAAACAAAACTCAAACGCACCCCAGTAAAATAACACTAAAACACAAAAAAAACAAACAATTCCATGTATATTGGAATACGCAAAGGCGCAATTGTATTTTAGGAGTGGATATTTTTAAGGCGCAAAGATTTTATCTACGATAAAATTGAATACTGGATATTATTGTGCATGAATTCACGAATAATATATTAATGGCTAAAACCTATGTTGCTATGTGGTTTATATCAGTTTAATTTTTATCACATAGAATATATTATAGAATATATTATAGATAAATAAATTGCAGATATTTTTTGCATCTTAGTGTTTTCCAACAATCCTCATTGTAGATCCTTCAGAATCCTGTTTAAACTTCTTACCGCAATTCCAAGGTATGCAGCCATATCTTCTTTTGAAATCTGGATATTCTGTTTAGACTGCATTTTAAGCAATTGTGTAAGGGTATGTTCTACTGTATACAACTGTTGATAAGAAGCTCTGCTAGAAGTATTGATAATACGTTCTGCAAAGGAGTTTAACAATAAGTTATTGAGGATAAGATCTTTTTGAATCAACTCATTAAAATATGATAAACTTATAGTATAGACAACAACTTCGGTAAGCGCTTCAATGCCACACAAACAAGGAATATTTTTAATTAATTCTACTTCACCAAGGATTTCGCCGCTTCCTAGAAACTCAACGATATATTCTTTTCCGTTTTCTTCTTCAAAGTAGCATTTCGTAATTCCTTCTTTAATCAGCATCACTTTAGAAACAGAGTGATCCTGAATCAATAGCTTTTGTCCTTTAGAAAATGATTCCAGGATAATATTTTTTCCGTTTTGTTGATGATAAAGCTCTTCAAGATAGGTTAAAAATGATTGGTTGGTCCTTAACATATATATTCGGGACAATTGTCCTTTTCTGTTTTATTTATTATGTTGAAATTTGAATCAGAAATTTACAAAACTAAAATGAATAATCATATTACTACTCTTGCTTTTGATGCAGATGATACACTTTGGATTAACGAACCTTACTTCCAGGAAGCCGAAAAAGAATTTTGTAAACTCCTTGAAGATTATCTTCCACAGCATTCCGTATCTCAGGAATTGTTTAAGACAGAAATGCAAAACCTTCATTTATATGGTTATGGCGTAAAAGGATTCATGCTTTGTATGATTGAAACCATAAGCAGAGTTACCAACAATACTGCATCTTTACAACTGGTGAATAAAGCAATTGAACTAGGACAGGAACTTCTTCAGAAGCCTATTGAGTTACTGGATGGGGTTACTGAAACACTGGAAAGCTTAAAAGGAAAATACAGGCTGGTTGTAGCCACAAAAGGCGATTTGCTGGATCAGGAACGTAAGCTGAAGAATTCTGGTTTGCAGGAGTATTTCCATCATATTGAAATTATGAGCGACAAAAAGGAAAATGATTACAAGAAGTTATTAAAACATCTGGATTGCCAGCCGGAGAACTTCCTGATGCTTGGAAATTCCATTAAATCAGATATTTTACCCGTATTAGAAATCGGAGGATCAGCAGCTCATATTCCCTACCATGTTACCTGGAGCCATGAACAGCATGATGTAAATCTGGAGCATGAAAATTTTATGGAACTGAAAAGTATTGATGAAATTTTAAAATTTCTTTAATCATTCAAGTTGAATCAAATTTCAACACTAATTCTATAAAAAAAGGCTGCTTCAAATGTGAGACAGCCTTTCAAATTTATTTCTTTAAACATTTTTCAAGGAACTGATCCTGCTCCCATAAAACGTGGAAAATATTCTCTTTCGCCTGATATCCATGTGATTCTTTTGGAAGAAGAACCATTCTTACAGGGGCACCAAGGTTTTTCAAAGCCTGGAAATATCTCTCAGTCTGTAGGGTGAAAGTTCCCGGATTGTTATCTGCATCACCATGAATAAGTAGTAATGGAGTTTTCATTTTGTCCGCATTCATAAACGGAGACATTGTATTATAAATCTCCGGCACGTCCCAATAGTTTCTTTGCTCAGTCTGGAATCCAAATGGCGTCAAAGTTCTGTTATAAGCACCACTTCTTGCAATACCACACGCAAAAAGGTTGGAGTGTGTCAAAAGATTAGCGGTCATAAATGCACCATAAGAGTGCCCACCTACAGCCACTTTCTTTTTATTAATGTATCCCAGCTGATCTACCGCGTTAATAGCAGCATCTGCATTGGCTACCAATTGAGTGATGAATGTATCATTCGGCTCTGTTTTTCCTTCACCAATAATCGGGAATGCGGCATGATCTAATACGGCATATCCTTTAGTCGTCCAGTATACGAAAGATCCATAAGACGGGAAAGTAAAGTCGTTGTCATTCTGCGTATTCTGTCCCGCTGTATTTTTATCTTTATATTCTCTAGGGTAAGCCCAGATCAGAAGCGGAAGCTTTTCACTCTTTGCTTTTCTGTCATATCCAGCAGGTAAATAAAGTGTTCCGGAAAGGGTAACGCCATCATTTCTTTTATAGGTAATTACTTCTTTATAAACATCCTTAATACTTTCGAAAGGATTCGCAAAATGAGTTACCGCTTCAGCTTTATTAGATTTTATATTCTTTTTATAGAAGTTCGGGTATTGGCTTGAAGACTCCTGCGTTGTTAGGATCTCTCCTTTTGCAGGATTTAAAATATCTACGATACTTTCTTTAGCCCCTTTAAGATTGGAAGTATATAGTCTTTTTTTCTTTAAAGATTTAATATCCATCTCATCAATAAACGGATGCTGACCATCTTTTGTAAATCCATCTCCTATCAGATAGGCTTTCCCTCCCTTTAAGTCGATAACAGATTTTCCGTATTGGTTTTTCACTTTATTAAAATTTCCTGGATCGCTATAAACATCCTGAGAATTTCTGTCATCAATTATCTTTGACTCTCCATTGTTAAGATCAATCAGGAATGATTTTGTATTTCTGGTATCATACCATTCTTCGGAAACTACAGCATAATGATCATTCGTCCAATTCACATCATCAAATCTTTGTTTTGTTTTGAAGAAAGATTTTGGTGCAGCAGTAAACGGTGCATCCCAAGTGAAAATTTCATCTCTGTATTCTGCAGGCTTATACTGATCTCCACCATCAAGAGCTTCAGCAAAGACTAAAGTTGACGGCGCATCACTTCTCCACATCATATCTCTCTTTCCATTTCTTACTGATGAAAAACCTTTCGGCATAACTTCCGTTAAAGGAACTTCATTTACAACTTTTACAACATTTCCTTTTGTATCATAAACCGTTGTTGTTATAGGAAATCTATTCAATGGAACAATATATGAAAATGGTTTTTTGATTACAGATGCCATCAGATAATTTCCATCCGGAGAGAAGCTTAAACCTGCATACATATCCTGATTCATTACTTTTTTAAGGCTTCCGTTCAGATCAACATTATAAACCTCAGAAGTAATTAAAGTTTCGAAATTCTTTTCATCCTGTGGATTTTTCAAAAGATCCTGATAAGTTCTGTTTTGAGAAACTTTTCCATCCGCCGTAGAGACAATAGGTCCTGTCGGAAGATCTTTACTGGAATCTATTAATGCCGGTCTGTTTTTGGGAAGAGTCCTGATCAATAGACTCTGTGAATCATTATACCAGATATATGGAGTTCCCATGTTAGCATTCAGGAAATCTTCTGTAATTTTTTTTGCAGCAGCAGTTTCCATGTCTACAATCCATAGCTCTACTCCTTTATCTGTTGTATTGGTAAAAGCAAGTTTCTTTTCGTCAGGTGAAAACAAAAGCTGAGCAATCTTAGCATTTGCTGGTAAATTTTTAACCTGAACTTCATTCTTATCAGAAATCTTTCTTACTTTAAGATTATTAAAATAAATGGTTGTACTGGCTATGTTGGTTACCGGGTTGATTCTTAATCCACCAAGTTTCATTTCCTGCTGGTTAAGATCATCCAGTGTTTTATAGGTTGGTCGATAGGTAAAAACTACCCAATCTTTTTTATTGTTCATTAGAACAGATGGTGGTCTTTCATAATCTGCCAGTTTCAGGATTTCAGCAGAAGGTTTTTGATAAGTAATATTTTCCTGTGCATCATAAAAATTGAGAAAAGCCAAAAGGCAAATTGTCAGTTTTATCTTCATATAAATTCATTTTCTACGAAAGTAGTGAATTTTAAAAGATTTATAAAATTAAAAAAATAACACACTATTAAGTGTCATAATATCTTTTTTTATTACTTTTATCTTACAAATTAAAAATAATATGAAAAATTTAAGAAAATTATCAAAAAAGAACATGAAAACGATTAATGGAGGAAGTGCTCCGCTATGTGAATCAGGATATATGGCTTGCAGAGTAGGTAAAGACCAAAATGGTTCTCCAATCTGGGAATGTTTACCTCATTGTAATTATTAATAACAGAAAACGACACCTTTGAGGTGTCGTTCTATTTTATATCTATTTATATTTTACCAGTCTGAAGCTCTTTTCCTTCTCTCAATCATATGATCTACGGAAACTTTTCCCGCTCCCATCACCATCAGAAGTAGATACACAGAAAGATAGATAAGACTCATTTCTCTTTTTTCAAAAGGATCTGCGCCATGAACTACAAATCCGGCAATAACCATTGTAAAGATCAGAAAACCTAGAGAAACCCTGGTAAAAAGTCCTAATATCAGTAAGATTGAACAAACAAATTCAGCAAGTACTGTAAGAATAAGCGTAACCTGGGGACCCATTCCTAAAAAATCAAAAAATTCAATTTTTCCGCCAGCCAATAACATCTGGAATTTTGGATAACCATGAGAAAGCATTGCAAAACCTACAAATACCCTCACTGCTAATAAAATAATATCTTTAGGTATTGAGCTTGAATTTGAATTGTTATAGTTCATTTACTAAAAAATTTAGACTAAGGTAATAAAAATCTTTTAATACAACGGGATTCCAGCCTTTTTAGTTTATCTGTATCCAAAATTTTTCAGGTCTCTGTCATTCTTTCTCCAGTCTTTTTTCACCTTTACAAATAAATTGAGGTGAATCTTCTTTGAAAAGAATTTCTCAAGGTCTAATCTTGCATCTGTCCCAACCTTTTTGATAGCTTCTCCTTTATGCCCGATGATAATCCCCTTCTGAGTATCTCTTTCTACATAAATAATAGAATCGATGAAAATAATCCCTTCTTTTTCTTTAAACTGCTCAGTCACCACCTCTACAGAATATGGAATTTCCTTATCGTAATTTAAAAGAATTTTCTCACGAATTGCTTCATTTACAAAGAATCTTTCAGGCTTATCTGTGAATTGATCCTTATCGTAGTATGGTGGGCTTTCAGGTAATAAAGATTTTATTTTAGGTAAGATAATCTCTGTATTAAAAGCATTTAGAGCAGAGATAGGTAGGATTTCCGCTTTTGGAATCCTATTATGCCATGTTTCTACCAATGTTTCAAGACCTGCCTGATCAGTCTGATCTACTTTATTTAATAATAAAAGTACAGGAACAGGAATTTTATTTAATTTATCAATTAAGAATTCTGATGGTTCAGCTTTATCTGTTACATCTACAATAAAAAGAAAAACATCGGCATCCTGAAGAGAATCCTTTACAAAATCCATCATTTTTTCCTGCAGCCCATATTTTGGATCCAATACTCCCGGAGTATCAGAAAATACGATCTGAAGGTCTTCTTCATTATAAATACCAAAAATTCTGTGACGGGTTGTCTGAGCTTTCTGCGTTACAATCGCCAACTTCTCACCCATCAATTGGTTAAGAAGTGTTGATTTCCCGGCATTGGGCTTTCCAACTATATTTACAAATCCAGCTTTGTGCATAAAAATAATATTACGAACTGCAAAGTTAGTAAAACAAAATTGGTCTTCACGGTTAATCTAGATATTTAAAAGAAAAAAGAGAGTTATTTTTCTTTATAGAAGATTTCAGAGGAAGTTTTAAACTTATATTTTTTAACCAGAAAATTACAAAACTTTTTAATACTTAGGCTCACTTTAGAAAGTCTATAATGATGTTATAGAAAAGTACACTTAAGTTGTTTTAAAACCTAATTTTTTATGAGTAAGTAAAAGAATGTCAAAAACTTAATATGCTCTTCATTTAATAAACTCACCCATCGATCGATAATTCTCTTTCTTCCTTTCTCGCAAAAACCATAAAATAATTTTGTATTGCATTACCTAAAACTAATATTTTTGAATCTTAGAATTCATCTTTTATGAATATAGACCAGATTCTTGACCACATTTACATTCTTCCGGAAGCCTCTAAAAATAGCTTAAAAGCGTATATTACAGAGGTTTCTCATCCTAAAGGCTATTGTCTTATGGAAGCAGAGAAAGTTGTTCCTTATGTTTATTTTATCCGCAAGGGAATTGCACGTGCCTATTCTTCTACTTCAGACAATGATATCACATTTTGGTTTGGAAGTGAAGGTCAGTGCGTACTTTCAATGAAAAGCTATGTAGAAGATAAACCTGGCTATGAAAGCATAGAATTGCTCGAAGATTGTGAATTGTACAGATTGGAAACAGTAAATCTCAAAAGACTCTTTAATGAAGATATACATATTGCCAATTGGGGGAGAAAACTTGCTGAAGCAGAAATGATAAAATCTGAGGAGCTTATTATTTCAAGACAATTCAAAACCTCTCTGGAACGATATAAAGATATTATACAATTTCAGCCGGACTTACTTAAAAGAGTTCAGCTGGGGCATATTGCCTCTTATCTTGGGATTACTCAGGTGAGTTTGAGCAGAATCCGTGCAGAGATAAAATAATGTTGTGTTTTATGTATAGTAAATGGAGGATGAAATTACTTTTATCCCTAATACTAACCTTCAATATCTATATTTTTTAGGTTTTGGCTAAAGCCAATGGAATAAATATTTATTTTGAAAGCGGACTAAAGTCCGCTCCTATTGATATTACAATCTATACCATGTTTATATTGATGATGGCTTCTTTAAAGAAAAGTAAATAGACAACAGCTCCCAGTCTAAATATTCATTGATAAAAAAATTATTCGGACTACCACAACTTTCCTCTTCCAGCCTCCGACTTCCTTACTAAAATATCATTTTTTAACAATTGTAAAATTTTTTCTCCTTTGAAATTCTGAAATTTGCAGTAGAAAAATTTAACAATGAATTGGATCATATTAGTTATCGCAGGACTATTTGAAGTTGCCTTCGCATCGTGCCTGGGAAAGGCAAAAGAAACATCAGGAACTGAAATGTACTTATGGTATACAGGTTTCCTGATCACTATGACAATCAGTATGCTTCTTCTGATAAAAGCAACACAAACGTTACCTATTGGTACTGCTTATGCAGTATGGACAGGAATCGGAGCTGTAGGAACTGCTTTAATGGGAATTATCTTTTTTAAAGATCCTGTAAGCTTTTGGAGAGTTTTCTTTATTGTAACTCTTATTGGCTCTGTTGTAGGATTAAAAGCTGTGTCTTCATCCCACTAACAAGCGCATAAACTTCTATCTATATTAAAAAAAAGAAACCGCCTTCGTAATGAAGACGGTTTTGTTTTATATATTTTCAGCTCTTTTGGCTTATTATTTCTTAAAAACTAAAGGTAAGATTTCGTTGCTTCTTAGCCCATACTTTTTAATATCTTCTTGTGAAAATTTCTGTGAATAGAAATTCACGTCAGTTTCAAAACCTGCTTTTTTCAAACGGTCAAAATAATCCATTCCGTACCAACGAACATGGTCGTATTGCCCGAAATGTTTCTGACGTTCTTTAGGATCTGTGATTGTAAAATCTTCATAGGTTTTTTCTAATGAATTTTTCATCGGAACCTGAAGAATTCCCCATCCGCCGGGTTTCATTACTCTAAACAGCTCACTCATTGCTTTTGCATCATCCTGAATATGTTCCAGAACGTGATTACAAAAGATAATATCAAAGCTTTCATCTTCGAAAGGTAAATTAAGAATATCAGCTTTAACATCAACAATGGGAGAATAAAGATCTGCTGAAATATAATTCAGGTTGCTCATTCTCTTGAATTTCCTTAAAAATTCCTGTTCAGGAGCAATGTGCAGTACTTTATAATTCTTAATAAAAAAATCAGTTTCGTTCTGAAGATACAACCACATCTGACGGTGTCTTTCGAGACTTAAAGTTCCTGGAGAAAGGGCATTTTCCCTTTGTTTTCCGTACCCATAAGGCAGGAATTTCCTGTATGATCTTCCATCAATCGGGTCAAAGAATTGATCTCCTTTAAAGAACTGATAAATAAGGGGTCTCGCCCAAATACTCATTTTAATAAGCATTGGACGTGGAATTTTATTCAGTAAAAGTTTCGTTAACTTCTTCATTAAAAGTCCAGTTGGAAAGCTTTTTCTTCATCACTTACGATTCCTAAAGCTTCGTAAACATAGTCAAATGTTGAAAGCAATACCGGTTTTCCATTGATTACTGCTACATCATGTTCAAAGTGAGCAGATGGAAGGTTATCCAAAGTAGTTACTGTCCATCCATCATTATGGAATTTCACTTTTTCAGTACCTAAGTTGATCATCGGCTCAATAGCAATTGCTAATCCGTCTTTGATCACTTTTCCGCTTCCTTGTCTTCCGTAGTTTGGTACTTGTGGATCTTCGTGCATCTGTCTTCCCAAACCGTGTCCTACAAGTTCTCTTACTACTCCATATCCTTCTTTTTCACAATGCGCTTGGATAGCATGAGAAATATCCCCAATTCTTTTTCCTCTGATACATTGCTCGATACCTTTGTAAAGAGATTCTTTAGCAACCTTTAATAATTTTTTCACCTCAGGTTTTACTTCTCCGATCTCGAAAGTATAGGCGTGATCTCCTACGAATCCGTTAAGAATAACCCCACAGTCAACAGAAAGAACGTCTCCTTCTTTTACCACTTCATTATTCGGGAAACCATGAACTACCTGTTCATTCGGAGAAATACATAAAGAGTTTGGGAAACCTCCGTATCCTAAGAATGCAGGTTCAGCTCCATGATCTTTAATAAAATCGTGAGCTAATTTATCCAGATATATAGTAGTAATTCCCGGTTTAATTTCTTTTGCCAACATTCCCAATGTTTTAGAAACCAATCGGGCGCTCTCCTTCATCAGACGCAGTTCGTCTATTGTTTTTAATTGAATCATTGTATTAATTTACCAATGTATTAATGTATCAGTGTAACAATATAGATTGATAAATTGGTACACTGTTAAATTGTTATATTTTTATTCTACCAGAAAAGTCCTTTTTTCTTTTCTTTTTTCAGTTTTGAATAAGGAAGAACTTCTTTTCCTTCTACACGGAATTCTATTCTTTCCTGAATAATATTGTAGATCTCACCCCATCCAGGGAATCCACCAATATTCCTGTCATCAATGAACCAGTCTGCATCTAACTTTCTTGATTGATTTTCAGAATCGAAAACTTCTCCTTCAAAACTTGAGTTTACAGCATAAAATTCAATGCCGTTCTTTTTACAGAATTCTACTGCTTCATCTAACGTTTTTCCGTGTCTGTATGTCCAAAGAATAAGCCTGTACCCTTCTGCCTGTAATCTTTTCAAGGTCTCGAAAGCGAAGATCTTTGCCTTTCCGATTCCCGGGTAAGCATCATCAACAATAGTTCCGTCAAAGTCAACAGCAATCTTTTTATTATTTAACATTTTGTTCTTTTTTTAGCTTTGCAAAGATAAGAAATAAAAAAGAGTGCCAAAAAGAAAGGCACTCAATACTTTTATAATTTAAAATAATAATATGGGCTACTAGCTCTTAACCCAGCTAAACTGGAACTGAAGATCCGGAGTAGAAACTCTGTCTGTGATCTTCTGTAGTCTTGCAGGAAGTTTCATCAGATATTCCTGAGCTTTTTCTGCTTTTTCTGTAAGACCTTTTACGTGCTCAATCTTCCATTCATCCAACAGATCTTTCATGATATTGATATAATCCTGACCTGTATACACCATACATCTTTGCGCTGCATCTGAAAAATGCCCCCAAAGTTCCCCTGCTTTCTGACCTGACTGTCTCATCAGGTGAGCCGGCATTACGATCTTTTTACGCATCATATCTTCGAATGCAAGAATCATTTCTGATGGGTCTATTTCAAGGATTTTAGCTACGAAATGCTTATAAGCTTTTGCGTGCCTTGCTTCATCAGCCGCAATTACACCACACATTTTAGCTAATTTTCCGTTTCCTGATTGTTTTGCCAATGTTCCTACTCTTCTGTGAGAGATATTGGTAGCCGTTTCCTGGAAACTTGTATAGATAAAGTTTCTGTAAGGATCCATACTTGTTCCAAGATCGAAACCATCATTGATCAGATATTGAGTAGTGATCTCCACTTCTCTCATATTTACTCTACCGCACAGATAAAGATATTTGTTTAATAAATCTCCGTGTCTGTTTTCTTCTGCTGTCCAGGCTCTCACCCAGTTAGCCCAACCTACTTTTTCTTCCTGATTAATTCCGTCAACTCCCATTAACCAAGACTCATAAGAAGGAAGTGCTTCTTCAGTGATACAGTCTCCGATCAATGTTACAAACAGATCATAAGGCATTTCACGGGCAAAAGTCTGAATTTCTTCTAAATCATGTTTAAATTCTTCGCTTGAAGGATCTGGTAGATAATCTGAAGGCTGCCAAATTTTTTCAATAGGCGTTAAAAATTTATCAAGAAAAGAACCTACTTCCTTTTCCAATATTCCCATTACTTCTTTCCTAACAAGCTTTTGATACATTTTTATATTCAGTTTTTAATTAGCAAAGATATGATTTATTTATTATTTAACGCATAATAAAGTATGCAACTCATACCTTATCTGACATAAATCATAAAAAAATGCCGATATATAACTATAACGGCATTTTTTTAACAATATTATTGAATTTTAGTTAACTAAAATATCTCCTGTCATTGCATTTGGTATTTCAACGCCCATTACACTAAGGATTGTAGGGGCTACATCGCCCAGTTTTCCTGGTTTTAAGTTCCATGTATGGTCTTTATCCATTACGATGAAAGGAACTAAATTTGTTGAGTGCTGAGTATTCGGTGTTCCATCAGGATTCAGCATGACATCCGAATTTCCGTGGTCAGCAAGAATGAATACAGCATATCCGTTTTCATAGGCTGCAGTAGCTACTTTTTCGATACATGCATCTACAGTTTCTGCGGCTTTCACTGCGGCTTCAAATACTCCTGTATGCCCCACCATATCTGTATTCGCAAAGTTTAAGCATACAAAATCAGCTGTTCCGTTCTCCAATTCCGGTACAATGGCATTAGTGATATCGTATGCTGACATTTCAGGTTTTAAATCGTAGGTAGGAACATCTTTTGGACTTGGGCATAAAAGCCTTTTCTCTCCGTTGAATTCTTCTTCTCTACCACCCGAAAAGAAGAAAGTAACATGGGGATATTTTTCAGTTTCAGCAATTCTGATCTGAGTTTTTCCATTCTTTTCAAGAACTTCACCCATTGTTTCCGTTAATACATTTTCGTCAAAAACAACCTGAACATTCTGGAATGTCTTGTCATAATTGGTTAATGTAATATAGTTAAGGTTCAGTTTCTTCATAGAATACTCAGGGAAATCTTTCTGAGAAAGAACTTCTGTAATTTCTCTACCTCTGTCTGTACGGAAATTGAAACAGATCACCACATCATTGTCAATGATTTTTGCTACCGGTACAACATTCCCTGTAGCCGTGGTATTTACTAAAATAATTGGCTTAAGGAATTCATCCGTTACATTATTATCATATGAATCTTTAATGGCAGCTAAAGCATCTGTGGTTTCAAGCCCTACTCCTTCTACAAGAGCATCATAAGCTAGTTTTACACGTTCCCATCTTTTATCTCTGTCCATCGCGTAGTATCTGCCTACAACAGTAGCAAGTTTTCCGGTAGTTGCTTCCATATGATTCTGAAGCTCTTCAATGAAACCTAATCCTGAATGTGGATCACAGTCTCTTCCGTCTGTAAATGCGTGTACAAAAACGTTTTCATCTAAACCGAATTCTTTAGCAGCGGTTAATAAACCTTTTAAGTGATTGATATGGGAGTGAACTCCTCCATTGGAAACCAATCCGATGAAATGGACTTTTTTATTTTCTCTTTTAGCGTATTCAAAAGCGTCCTGAATTACTTTTTCCTGCCCCAAGGTTCCGTTTTCAACTGCCATATTCAGTTTTACCAGGTTTTGGTAAACTACTCTTCCGGCTCCAAGGTTCATGTGTCCTACTTCAGAGTTCCCCATCTGTCCTGCCGGAAGACCTACAGCTAATCCGCTTGCTTCAAGGGTAGTGTGTGGAAATTTTTGATAACAGCTATCTATAAATGGTGTATTGGCTTTGTCTATTGCAGAAACTTCAGGGTTTGTTCCCAGTCCCCATCCGTCAAGGATTGCTAATATTGCTTTTTTTGACATTTTGTAAAACTTTAGTATACAAATTTATCGAATTTCCGATGAATAGACGAATTTGAAGTTCTGATTTTTATGTATTCAACATAAAATGAAAAAATCTGCGTCATCTGCATAATCTGTGAGTTATATTTCTCCCACAGATCTTGCTGATTTCGCAGACTTATAAACTGTCTAACATTATTTAAAAGACTATTCTATCCTTTAAAAAAATCGTCAAATTTCATATTATTTTTCTTTGTGTACTCTTTTATATAGGTATCTAAGAAACCACTTTCTTTTAAGAATAATAAAGGATCGGAAATGTTTAAAATATCGTGGATGGCTTTATGTTTATCTGTCTGTTTATTGAAATAGGCTTCTGTAATTTTATATCCCATCCAATACCCTAAGTCATTAGGACGGTCATCTTTTTTGCTGGTTCCGTAAAGCCAGTCTATAGAATCAGCCGTTTTCAATGCCGTTACAAATTCTCTGTATAATTTATCAGAATGAGCTGCGCCATATTGGTAGTATGGTGTACTTGTATTTGTAGTATCTCCTGAAATCAGTTCACTGATAAAATCGGCACTTCCTTCTTTTAAAACATATTTTATCAGAATATCCTTCCCTACATTTTCTTGCTGGAAATGGATCAGCTCATGAGCAATAAGGGGCACAATCCCATCAAGATTTGCCAGTTTTTCTGTTCCGATAATGATTCCGTCTTTAGAAATAGTTCCACCTGAATTAAATCTTCCGTATACAAAATATACAGGCGGAAATTTGGCTTCAGGATACCAATATTTTAAAGCAGTGTAACTTGCTCTTGTTCTTTTTTCCTTTTGATTGATTCCAGCTAATACATTACGGCTTTTAAGGTAATCTTCTTTTCTTCTTTTTACTACTGAGTATAATGAATCTGCATTGATGATTCTGTTTTTCATAAACCCCTGAACTCCGGCAGTTCCATCTTTCACATAATCTGCAAAAGGGTTTTGCTTTGAAGTTTCCATTTTATCGAATGCTTTCCAGAAGCTGTCTGAGTCTTTTGTTTCAAAGACTGCATGAAGCGGGTCTCCAGAAAAACCTGTTTGAGCATTTGTAATTCCGAAAGCCAGAAATAAGGCTGGTAGAATAATTTTGGTTTTCATATCAGTTTTAAAAATTAGCGAGCTAAAATATGAAAAACAGGGATATAATTTAAGTTTAAAAAAAATATTTTTAACTAAAAGAAAAGTCTGTTATATAATAAGTAAATGAAAGGGTTGTATAATTTTGAAAGTATTTATTCTATAATTCCATAATTCTTTTTTAATTTTGCTCTATGGACTTACGTGATCAATTGAAGAATCTTTTTCCTGAACATGAAGAACAGGATTTTGAAATGCCTGAAGAAGAATTCAAGCAGAAAGAGCCATTGGTGTGCAAATTTGAAAAAAAAGGAAGAAATGGTAAACCTGTAACTATTGTTGAAGGTTGGGAAGGGAGTGAAGAGGACCTTAAAAAAATATCAAAGAAAATAAAAACCACCTTAGGGATAGGCGGTTCTGAGAAGGATGGAACGATTATCATTCAGGGGGATAACCGTGATAAAATAATGACTATCCTTAAAGATATGGGTTATAAAACCAAACGTGTTGGCGGATAGGACTAGAAATAGACCCGGGCTTCCGGCAACAAAGTTTTTAATTTTTCAATTTTAGATTTTTCTATAGGATTTCCTGTAAGAATCAAGGTTTTGAGATTTTTCAACTGACTGATTTCTACAGGAATATCTTTTATATTATTGTTAGCAAGGTTGATACTGACTATATTTTTCAATCCTTTTATTCCGGATGAAATTTCTGCGATATTATTATCACTTACATTAAGGAATTCAAGCTGCTGAGCTTTGAAAAGGTTTTCAGGAAGCTTTGTAATGGCGTTCTGTTGTAATTCAAGATATTTTATATTTTTGGGAAATGACAGGTTTCCAATGTCATTGATCTGGTTGTTGGAAAGATTTAAAAATTTCAGATTTTTGATCTTCTCTAATCGGTCTGCAATGAAACTGATCTGATTACCCTGCAAATTGATTTCTTCTAATGCGGGAATTTCCATTAATGCTTCTGGAAAGGTATTCAGATTGTTGGCATCAAAAAGGGCTACCTTTAAGTTCTGAAGTTTTGAAAAATTTGGATTAATGCTTGTCAAACTATTCAGATTCATGGAAAAAGAGGTTAGTTTGGTAAGCTTACTTATTTCATCAGGTATGTATTTGATACTGTTTTCGTTTACATTTAAATACTCAAGTTCTTTTAATTCAAATAACTCACGATCCATTTTCTCGAGTTTATTTGCCATAATATTTAAGAAGAACAAAGAATCCAGCTTTACAATCTTAGGAGGCAGGTTAAATAATCCTTTTTCTCTGAAACTCATACTGTAAACGGCTTTTTTACTATTCAAAGCGTCTTCAATATTTGTAAATGTAGGATATTTAACGGGATCAATCTGCGCGTTAACCTCAGCCAGCGCCACCATGGAAATCAGCAGGAAAAGTTTTTTCATATGAAAATGTTTAACGTTTTTAAAAGGTTATATGTAATTGCAACCTCTTAATGAGTATTAGTATTTGCCAATGATGGCAACTTCATCAATAGAAAATGTCTGCCGATAACAAAAGCTACCGACAGACTGAATTATAAATAGTTTATTTCTTTAAAAGTTTTACGGTCTTCTGGAAACCTCCTTCTGCTTCAATATTTAATATTAAGGCACGAGATCCTTCCAATTGTTGCGTAAAATCAAGATCCAAAGCTTTGTTTGTACCATTGAATTTTTTAGTAAACACGATTTTTCCGTCCATACTGTAAGCAGTTACTGAAATATCTTTCAATCCTTTTGCAGAATTGATTTTCACAATTCCTGAAGTAGGGTTTGGAGCTACAGTTACTGTATTTTCTGCTGCTTTGTTTTCAATAGTTCCAAGAGAACTTTCTGTTCCAAGATTTGATTTAAGAGCAATAACTATCGTTGCTGATTTTCCTCTGTAATCAATTGTATTTCCTGTAGCATCAACATCTGTAGAAATTGTAGCATCAGGGTGCTGAATAGAGAAGAATCCAAATTTATGATCTGGAGTAAATGTCAAACCTGTAGGTTCAGATCCTGCCGGCATAGAAGCAAATAATCTTACTTTAGGGTTTGCCTGTGTGTGATCCGGAGCAATTACCCAGATATAGTTTTTACCACCATCCTGAAGTACCCAAAGGTTTCCAAGCTCATCAAACGTAAGGTTATCATTTCCATCTCCCCAAGCTTCTGTTTTAGCTCCCTGAGGGGTATTGAATGAATATACCGTAGAACCTACACCTACGAAAGTTTCTACCTGTGAAGCTGTTGTTCCGTCATCTTTTAAACGGTAAACTCTGTCTAATCCTTTTGCTGTAAAGTAAATTTTCCCGTCCAATGGGCTTATATCCACATCTTCTACTCCATTGAATTTTGTACCTCCTCTAGAAAAGGCTAGGTTGGCTGTATTATTTTGATCTGCTTTTTCTTTATTCGGAACTTCAATCCATGTTGCAGTAGTCCCAGCCGGATCACCTGCAGGTGTTAATCCCTGATCCAATTTTAATACATAAAGGGTTCCTGAAGAAAGATTGTTTGGAGTATCCATTACATATTTGTATACCATATGAGTACCTCCATCTTCACCGTAATATGCTACAGTTCCTGTGCTGTTAATCACTACGTTCTCATGGTTCATGATTCCCATCTGCCAAAGTTTACCTTTAGAACCGTCAGGGTTTTTAGAAACAACCTGAGCTGTAGCAGGATCAATTTCTACAAGCCATCCGTAATCTTTATATCCGTCACCATTTATATCGTTAGAAGTAACAGATTCTTCTGCCGTCACTATAGTTCCCCAAGGAGTAATTCCTCCTGAACAGTTTCTGATTGTCTGCACCAAGCTAGGATCTGAAAAACTTACTGCTCTTGATTTTGTCAATTGCCAAAGTTTTGAAGACGGGTTATAATTGATCTCCGCCATCGTAACTCCGCCAGGATTGGTTTCGTGGTTTACAGAAAGATATCCGTTTGTGCTGCTTCCTGCTTTTCCTACGTATCCTGTGAAATCGTTTTGCCCTCCTACTAAGCCTCCTCCTTCTGTATAATTATCTCCTTCTTTTAAGATAAGCTGATATTTATGTTCCGCAGGGATGATCAGTTTATTTGTTTGTGCAGTAGGAACAATTGAAGTAAAGCAGCTGATATGAGTTCCGTTACAGTTTACGATTGGTGGCGTTACATTGGAAGGTGTCTTCAGATACGCATCAATTCTAAGGTCTGAACTGGTTAAACTTCTGTTATGTAATTCGATAGAAATTCGGTTCGTTCCGTTTACGAATTTTGATTTTGGAATAGAGAAAGTATTGTATACATTTTCTGCCGCACCATCAACAATAGTACTTGAGAATGTGTTAAAAGTAATGTTACCCGCAGGCATATTATCTCTTACCACTTCTTCCCCGTTTAGATATACTACGATACCATCATCTCTCATTACTCCAAGTTCCATATTATCAGAAAGAGTGGCAAGGTCTACGTTGATGTCTTTAGCGAAATAAGCAGCATAAAGCCCTGAATTAATAGTAGTAGTTACAGGATCTCCGTATCCTAATGGTCCGTTTCCAACCGCCCAGGTTGAAATATCGTAGGTTTTTGTTTTCCAGGCATCCGGTTCTGCCTGATTGTTGTCTTTGTAGCTCCAAGATGCACCTTTATCAAATAAGATAGTTTGCTGCGCCTTGATACCAGAAGTTGCAAGCAGAGCCAAAGCTCCAATTGTTAGTAGTTTTTTCTTCATTTTAATTTTGATTTATTAGACTTTGCAAATCTATTTTTTTAAGGCTTTTCGTCTGTTAATAGGATTTTAATTATAATTATGGAAATATTAATTAATTTAAAACCGAATGTTAAGGGGATTAACTTTATGTTAAATGATTGAGAGTTCGGGATACGAGTTGCGGGATGCGATATTTTGAGGAAGAGAAAGTGTAATTATTTTATATTTCTCTTTGTACTCATCTTTATTATATCTGATGATGATTCAAAACCAATCACACCCACTAAGGCAAAAGAAATTTCATTCGTAAATTAGTGGCTATTACATAATCTCTGAGTGTATCCTTAATACAACTTCAGGCTCAATTCTACAAGTAATGTAAATTTGATCTACGTTACTTGCAGAATTGAGCCTGTTTTTATTGAAACTATATATGGTTCCTACTGAATTTCTCGCACACAAAAAACCGCAGTAACTCAGAACCCTGAATCTCGTACCTCGTATCCTGATCCTTTACTTCCCTTTACTCACATCTGTAAGAGCATTCAAAAAGGCGATAATCTGATTCATTTCAGTCTGTGTAAGGTTTAATTTATCAGGGGCAAGCGTTTGGTTTTTCATTTTTAATCCTAAGCCTTCTCCTCCACCTTCATTGTAGAAATCAAGAACCTCTTCTAGTGTATTAAAAGCTCCGTTATGGAAATAAGGTTTTGTAAGCGCTATATTCCTAACCGTCACCGTTTTAAATGAGTAATCGTAGATCCATGATTTTTCTTTTTTCACTGGGCTGTTTCCTCTTCCAAGATCCTGATCAAGTTCTACTGGAAGCTGTCTGATTGGCTTTGTTGTCACTCCCAACACTTCAGATTCATTTTCATTAAAAAAAGGAGGTACCAGACCTGAAAAATGAGGTGCAAAATGGCAGGTTGCACAATTCGCTTTTCCCATAAACAGATTGAACCCTTTTTTCACCTCATCGGAAACATTCTTTTCATTTCTCATGAAACGGTCAAAATCACTCTCAAAAGAATATAATGAAGCTACATATGAACTTAAAGCTTTTGAAAAATTCTCTTTACTGATTTTTCCGTCTTTAAAGGCAGTACGGAATGCTTTTTTATATTCAGGTTTTGTTTTCAATTTCTGAATAATGCTTTCGTAGCTTGTATTAAACTCTTCTTCATTATAAATAACATGTTCAGCCTGCTGTTCAAGGTAAAAAGCGCGGAGATCATAGAAAAATCTTTTGGCAAAAACAGCATTATACAAAGATGGAGAGTTTCTCAAAACAGTTTTTCCCTCCACATTACTCTGTGATTTCGCTTTAAGGTCGGTAAAAGCATTCTCAGGCAGATGGCAGGTAGCACAACTCATTTTTCCGTTACCACTTAAATTCTGATCATAAAAAATTGATTTCCCAAGGTTACGAAGATCTGGGTTATCCTCTGAAGATTTCAGTAAAGTATAGAAATACGGATCCAGAAAATCGCTGCTGAAAAAATCTTTGTTATTCACATTCCAACCTGAAAATTCTTTCAGATCATCAGGTCTTCCATCCCATTTCCCCAATTCTTCATATAAAGGCTGAATGTATTTTTTATAAAATTCAATTCGGTCGAAAGATTCAAAATCTTTGTTCTTTGAAAGATAATCAATAGATTCCGTTAAGATCTGATTTGCTTTTTGGGTATTATAATTTTTAAAATAGGAATCATCATTAATGTACTTTCTCATCCCTGAAAGAGCATGACTGGCTTCTTCTGAGATGTTAAGAGAACCCGGAGTATCAAAACCTGTTACTCCAAGACTGTATATTCTGATCAGCTCTATTCGCAGTGGTAATGTTTTATTATTTCCTTTGCTTAATCCGTTTTTTATCGCACTTAAATAAAACCCTGAATAGCTGTTATATAAAAAGTCTGTAATGGTTTTTATCTTTTCTTTTTCATCGGCAGCTTCTTCTGAGAAGATCAATTCATCCAATACCTGTAATCCTTCCGGGGGAAGTGTGTAAGCCGAGGTTCCTGCCGCTTCAATATGAAATAAAGGAGCCGCGTTAAGATGAGTTTTAGTAAATTCAGGATAATGATAGGCTATATAAAACTCTATTTCTTTAAAGGATTTTCTGGTATTGCTGAGTGATTTTTGTAATTCTTCAAGAGAGATACGGTCTTCGGAAAACTGATGTACATCTGATTTTAATTGTTCAAGCTTTGTTTTAAAGTCAGATAAACCTTTATTAATAAATGTATTCTCACTTTCTTTTCCTTTATAAACAGGATTAAAAGACATTACTGCAAATCCTATAAGAAGGGCAACAATAAGCAGTGGATAAGATCTCATGAATTTTTAGCGGCAAAACTATTAATCAAATATTATCCTAATTTTAATAGCAGATTAAATAATGTTTATATTTCCTGTACAATAATTTTTCACTAATTTTAAACCCCGAAATCAAATTCATTATTCTTAGAAGAACGGTTTATTCTGAAATACCAGTAAAATAATGGGGAAAGGTTATTGGGAGAGGATTATTTTAATTAAATTCAACACATCAAACTAAAATAGTATTATGAAAATAAAGTTATTATTTGCTGTTAAGGCAGGTTTTCTTCCTTTTATTGAATTTATTCAACAGAAAAATAGAAGTCAGGAATAATTTTGGAATTTAATCAATAGTCATTTCCAAGAAATCACATCGCCAATAAAAAATCATTAAATCAGCTTTGGTTTCTCCTTATAGAGAGATAATTTTCATTAATTAAAAACAATAAAAATATAAATTATGCTAAACAAACTTGCTGCTTCAGAACTTGTTCTGAATGAAGACGGAAGTGTATATCACTTGAATCTTTTACCTGAAGATATTGCTGACAAAATCATCCTTGTGGGTGACCCGGACAGAGTGGCAAAGGTTTCAAAATATTTTGATACTGTAGAAATTAAAAAGAATAAAAGAGAGTTTTACACTCACACAGGAACTCTTCGTGGAGAAAGAATTACAGTAATGTCAACAGGTATCGGAACAGAGAACATTGATATCGTAATGAACGAGCTGGATGCTTTGGTAAACATTGATCTTCAAAACAAAGAGTTTAAAACGGAACACAAAGCCCTTGAATTATTCCGTATGGGAACTTGTGGCAGTGTAAATCCGGACGTACAGGTTGACAATATGCTTGTCACTCAAAACGTAGTAGGATTAGACGGTTTAATGCATTTCTATCAGGATTATAACTTCGAGAATGATTTCTCAAGAAGTTTTATGGAAAAATTCCCTTACGAAAAAATCAAACCAATGCTTTATTTCGCAGACTGGGCTGAAGAAATGGGTGAATATTATAAGGATGCAAAATACCACGGAAATACAGCTACTTTCCCAGGATTCTATGCTCCACAGGGAAGACAGCTTCGTCTAAAGGCTGTGGATGATAAATTCCTGGAAACATTGAACGATCTTGGAGTAACCAACTTCGAAATGGAAACGTCTGCAATCTATGCTCTTTCAAAATTATTAGGTCACAAAGCGATTACTGTAAATAATGTAATTGCTAACAGAAGACGTGGAGAATTCTCTGCAGACCACCATAATTCTGAGAAAAAACTTATTGAATGGGTACTTGACAGAATCATCAAGTAATTACAGAAAACAGTATACAATAAAAGCTATTCTCTTAGATGAGGATAGCTTTTTTATTTGGCTAAAGCCAATGGGTTTTTATTTTTCTTTTGAGCGGGCTAAAGCCCACTCCTAGTGAATATTGTCTCACGTGGATTTTGCGGATACCGCAGATTCTTTTTTTGTCATTGATGATATAGAATCTTCATTCATGCAATTTATAAAACCTCATGAAACTTCCGTGGATCAGGATGCTGAAAAACATACTCCAGTTCTTCGATAAGCTTTGAAGATAGAATTGTCTTTCCTTTCATTTCCGATATTTCTACTGAATCTTCTATATTTTTCTGGGCATTAATCACCTGAGATTTTATAGGATGAATCGGGGCTGTTACGTTATACAATTTTGACAAGCTTTCCTGGTCAATCATTTTTGAGATAATACCAACGATATCTTCATAATGGATATGATTTACAACATGATCAGGATTGCTTATTTTATAGTTCTTCAGGAGTCTGTTATCCCCCATCAGTCCGCCTAATCTTAAAATATTAATCTGTGGATATTTATTCCTCATCATTCTTTCTCCTGAAACTTGTTCTACCGAAACATCTTCCTCTGTAAAGCTCTTTGAAAGATCCGGATAGACGCCCGTAGAACTCATTAAAAACATTTGTCCTTTAAAATCACCAACGAATCCTGATAAGTTTTGAATCCTGTTGTATAAAGAACTTACACAACAGCTTTTCCCAGAGATCGGAATAGTAATAATCAACACATCAAGTTCTTCCAAAGCATCCCATCTTGAAATTGGCTCAGGAAGCTGATAATCTGGGAAACTTGCAACTATTGCCCTCAATCCTTTTATATTAAGTTGATCAACTTTTTCCTGAGTAGTTGTAGTAGCATATATTGAGCATTTACCGGACATAGAGTTCGCAATCCTCTCTCCTAACCATCCGTATCCTATGATCCCTATTTTTTTCATATTGCTGATTGATTTTGCGCTAATAATATTTCATCCAAAGCATTCATTAATTCCTTTTTCTTTT
The DNA here is from genome assembly GCF_001684975.1 of Chryseobacterium artocarpi. Classification (GTDB taxonomy): domain Bacteria; phylum Bacteroidota; class Bacteroidia; order Flavobacteriales; family Weeksellaceae; genus Chryseobacterium; species Chryseobacterium artocarpi. The sequence continues at coordinate 610,176 of NZ_MAYH01000023.1, forward strand.
CTTCATTGAGATGAAAACAACTTTGTACTGCTTCTGGAATATGTTTTGCCTGTTCTTTCAGCATTTTACCATCCTCTGTCAAATTGATGAGTACTACTCTTTCATCATCCATACTTCGGGTTCTGCTAAGTAGTCTATTTTTTTCCATTCTTTTCAGCAAAGGTGTTAATGTTCCGTTATCCAGATGAAGGTATTCACCAATTTTACTTATATTCATTTCTCCGTTTTCCCATAATACCAGCATAACCAGGTATTGAGGATAGGTAAGAGAAATTTCATCCAGATAAGGTTTGTATAATCCTGTAATATACCTTGAAACAGCATAGGTTTTAAAGCATAAATGTTCTGAGAAGGCTATCATAATTTATTTTAAAAGAACAAAAATACTTAAATTATTTTGCACACAATATATTTGCTTCAAATATTAATTAATAATTCCTCACTATCATCACTTCAAAAAATACTACACTTAAGGGTGTTTTTTCTATTATTATCCTATTTTTTTAATCAATCACGTATATTAATTTCACTTTTTGATTAATTTAGTCAAAACGAATTCTTAAAAACTAACCTCGAATATGAAAACCACTAAACTATCAGAACTATCCTATGATGAGTTGCTAAAAGAAGAAAAGAAACGAAAAGCTATATTTATTTTCTATAGCATTTTATGGGGAATTATGATATTGGCTTCTCTTTATACCACTATAAAAAAGGGAACAACTGCCATCACCTTTTTACCGGTCTCATTCTTACCTATCTTTCTTTTTTTCTGGAAAAGTCAAAAAGATGTGTGTAACGAAATTAAGTCTCGTAAGTCTAACTAAGAAATCTTCAAAAGTGAACCATACATGTTTAAACTGTAACCAGCCTGTCACTACTAATTATTGTGGCAGCTGCGGACAAAAATCCAGCACTCACAGATATTCTTTAAGACATTTCATAGAACATGATCTTATCCACGGGGTATGGCATGTAGATAGAGGAATTTTGTACACGATAAAAGAGTTATTCACAAGACCAGGAAACAGTGTCAGGGAATATATCCTTGGAAAAAGAGCCAATTATTTCAACGTCATCACGCTTTTACTATTAACAGCTACCATTTCATCGATACTTTCACATTATTCAAATCTGGAATATAGTGTTTTAGTATCTGATACGATTAAGGATAAAATGGTTTCCATACAGGAATTAATGACTTCTTATCTGAAAATTTTTCTATTGCTTATGATCCCTTTCAACGCTATTTTCAGTTATATTTGGTTTCGAAAAGCTGGCTTTAATTATTCTGAACATCTTGTTCTCAATGCCTATAAAACAGCCGCTGAAATGGTAGCTACAGTAGTTTTAACACTAGTTACTTTATTCTTTGATAAATCTGCAGCCCTTGTCAGTTCGTATCTTATGGTATTCTTTATATTCAGTCTTATCTATGGAATATGGTTTTATTCTCAGTTTTTCTCCCCATCAGGATATTCTAAAGCAGGTCTGGTTTTCAGAAGTCTTATGATTCCTTTTTCCTTTATGATCTTCCAATCTTGTGTCGGCTATATCTGGGGGCTTATTTCCTCTATTTTAAATACATAAACTTATTTAATAAAAAAGGCTTCCCAATCAGGAAGCCTTTAACACCATATCAACTATAATAAAACTTATTATCAAATTAAAACTCATTGATCATCACATAAAAATGATTTGAGTACAGACTGTTTGCATTCCCTGAAATATTGGTAAGGTTAATGGCAATACTCGAAGTAGATGTCAGCCTTGGATTAGAGATGGAAAATGTTGAATTTCCTGCAAAATCTCCTGCCGGAGAAACCACAACTACAGCTCTTGTAGAACCTGGTTGAAACCCTACCGGTACAGCAATATCCAATGTTTTAGATTTTCCCGGAGGCAAATTATTAATAGATACATCAGCCCATACTTCAAAAGTAATCTGATTTTTCTGTATGCTTCCTTTCTCACCAAGTTTATATTGTCCGTTTACATCCAGCTTTGCAGAAGTATTCGGAGCACCAGTACCAATACCTACATTCGCATTATTATTTCCCAAAACAATGGCATTGGCTTGTGAGGTGGTGGCTCCATATCCTATAGCTGTAGAATATTGCCCCAAAGCATTAGCTTCTGAACCTAAAGCAGTTGAATTTTCTTTATTAGTTAAAGCATTATACCCTAACGCTGTTTCACTATTTGTATTTGTTTTCGCATTATATCCCAATGCGATAGATTGAAATCCTCCCGCAGAAGCATTATTTCCAATTGCAGTAGATTCATTTTTACTCGTTTGGGCATTATATCCGATAGCTGTTGACTTAAAAGCTCCTGCAGTCGATTTATTCCCGATTGCCAAAGCATCATTTGCAGAAACAGCAGCTGCACTACCAATAGAAATCCCTTGAAATGCGGAACTTGAACTTCCGATGGCAATACCATTCTGACCGGCATTTGCTCCCAATCCAAAGCTTACAGAGTTATCTACTCCTAATCTTCCTGCGATGGAAGCATTTACTTTAAAGATAAGATCATCCATTGTTTTTGTTCCCAATGACAATGCTGTATTGGCACCGCTATAGTTTCCACTGTTTTCTCCCGTCGTATTCCAGCCTGTCCCGTTATCAGTTTTATTCATTGTACTGGAATCTGTAGATATTTTATTCCATTTTGATTCATACCAATAATAAAATCCGACTTCTGTAAGACCGGCTTTTCCGTTATTCCATACGATAAGTCCGTCAGCCGGAGAAGGGATAGTAATGTTATCTGTACTAGATGCTAAAGCTATACTTGGTAAAAGCACTCCTTTATCTTTAGAATCTACATGAAGCATTGCAGAACGATCCGGACTAGGTAATCCAATCCCAATCTGAGCACTCGCAATCATAGTAAAAAATAAAAAAAGAAGGCTTAAGGTATGTTTATATTTTCTCTGCATCACATGTGTTTTTTGAGGATGCAAATATACAAACTTTTTAACAAATCAACTATTTTATTGAAAATTCAATAATTTAAAACACTTTAAAGTGACTAAATAAGACACTACTCACCAAAAGATGAAAAATACTAATTTACAATAACTTAAAAACCCTTTTAATGATAAGCATTTGAAAACAGCCACCGCTATACATTTAATAATCAACAATTATATAATCATTAAAAAAATCACCATAAAAAGAATAAAACACAATTCATTATTCTCTTATAAAACAACTTTCAATGTGATCATTTATCATACCTGTAGCCTGCATATGAGCATAAACAACCGTGGAACCAACAAATTTTAATCCTCTTTTCTTAAGATCTTTTGAAATTGCATCAGATATTTCAGTAGTAGCCGGAATATCTTGCAATGTATTGGGTCTGCTGTCTAATGGTTTTCCTCCTATAAAACCCCAGATATATTTTGAGAAGCTTCCAAATTCTTTTTGAACCTCAATGAACTTTTGTGCGTTTGTGACAGTTGCTAAAATTTTAAGTCTGTTTCTGATAATTCCTGCATTGTTCATGAGTTCTTCAATTTTTTGATCTGAATAAGCCGCGATTTTTTGATAATCAAAATGATCAAATGCTTCTCTGAAGTTCTCTCTTTTAGATAATATAGTATACCAGCTCAGTCCAGCCTGGAAACTTTCGAGAACAAGGAACTCAAATATGGTTTCATCATCATATACGGGTCTTCCCCACTCTTCATCATGATATTTTCTATAAAGGTCATCTTTCTCACACCAGCCGCAACGTATTTTTTCCATAATTATCAGATTTATTAAATAAAGGTAAGATGATTTAGAAAAAGATAACAAAAGATTATGAAAAATTTAACAAAGCACCCCGGTTTTAGGAATGGTTATTGTTTAATCAATACTACCAAACCTAATTTATAGTATTATGAACAATTCAGATTACAACAAAGCGGAAAATGCAGTAAACAATGTAGAAAATTCTTTACAGAATGCAGCGGACAATACGAAATGGAAAATCAATGAATTGGCAGACAAAGCCAAGGATTATATCAATGAAAAACGAAATAATGACCAGGAAGCAAGTCAGGAGGATTGGCTGGACAGGGTAAAAGCTAATGTATCAGATGCCTGGGAAGATATTAAGGACAAAGCTGATGAGGCATGGGAAAAAACCAAAGATGCGGCAGAGGATGTAAAGGCAGAATGGAATAAGAAAACCAATTAAAATTTCAGTCATATAAATATTTTCAAGATAAATGGAGTCTTATAATCGATAAGGCTCCATTTTTATTATGTCATAACTACAATTATTGCTACATTTGTAGTTCAATAAACATTAAAAAATTATGTCATACGGTTTACTTAAAGGCAAAAAGGGAATTATATTTGGAGCTCTTAATGAACAATCTATCGCATGGAAAGTTGCTGAAAGATGTCATGAAGAAGGTGCGGAATTCATCTTATCGAATGCTCCTATCGCTATGAGAATGGGAGAGCTTAATGCTTTAGCTGAAAAAACAGGATCTGAAGTAATAGGTGCTGATGCTACTTCTATAGAAGATCTTGAAAAGCTTTTTGATGCTGCTGTTGCTAAATTTGGTAAAATAGACTTTATTCTTCACTCTATAGGAATGTCCGTAAATGTAAGAAAAGGGAAACATTATACAGAAATGAACTACGACTGGTTAGAAAAAGGCTGGGACGTTTCTGCTGTATCATTCCATAAAGTAATGCGTGTGGCTTGGGAAAAAGACTGTATGAATGAATGGGGAAGCATCCTTGCTCTTACTTATATTGCAGCTCAGAGAACTTTCCCTGACTATAATGATATGTCTGATAACAAGGCGTATCTTGAAAGTATTGCAAGAACTTTTGGTAACTACTGGGGTGAAAGAAAAGTACGTGTAAACACAGTTTCTCAGTCTCCTACTCCTACTACAGCCGGTAGCGGTGTAAAAGGTTTCGGAGGTTTCTTAGGATATGCTGACGATATGTCTCCACTAGGAAATGCTACAGCTTTAGACTGTGCCAACTACTGTGTGACTTTATTCTCTGATCTTACTAAGAAAGTAACAATGCAGAATCTTTTCCATGATGGAGGTTTCAGCAGTACAGGTGTTACTCAGAAGGTGATCAGTAAATACGACGCTGAATAATAATATTTCAATATATTACATAAATTAAAAACCGCAATACATTTTAATAATGTGTTGCGGTTTTGTTTTATGGAATCCGATAGTATTAAAATTATTTTATTTTTCTGAATCGATACTCTTTATCAATTTCAAAAATTTCAGATACTTCGATAGGTATACTATTATCTCCCTCCATTCCATCTTTAAAATTTCTTCCATATGAACTTGTTATTGAAATATGCTTACCGTCAAAATAATTAATCTTTTTTTCAGTAGATTCATTCCAACTTGCAATTACTAGATTTGATTTTATTACTTTATTCCGGGAATCATAAATTGTCCAAAGCAATTCTTCACTATGTAAATCAAAATGATGTAAATAACAAAGTATCCAAATGTTATTAGAAACTTTTATTTTATAACCTGCATAGTATTTACTTTTTAAATAAGATTTTTCATATATAGTTTCATTTACAGGATATAGAAAAACATTAGAAATAACATCATAGGGAATTAATATTGATCGATAAATTTTAGAAAGATCATCAGTACAATTGTCTGTTTTCTCTATGAAATTATTTTCAATATTAATAATATCAAAATCTTTTGATTCATAATTTTCCATTTTTTCATTTACTATGTTGTTTAAAGCTTTCTTCTGGTCATTGTTTGAACATGACACTATAATTAATAAAATAAAAATAAATGCTTTCATACTAATTAAGGATGTATTTCCTAAGGTTTTAAAGGAATTTTAGTTACTATACTATATTCTAAAACTTTGTATCCCTTAGACTCTAATTCCTTAACATAATAATCACAACCTAAAATTGTTACATTATATCTGTTATGAAAAGATTTAATAATCTGCTCGTACTTATTCGAATTACTATATTTATAAACAGCTCGATTGTTTTTATCGAAGATTATTGAATGATTTATTGTTTGAAATGGATTTAAAATAATCAAATCTTCACGACATGATGTATCGTTTCTAGAATAATACCCATTTTTAAAATACAAATATGGATCTAATATTTTCCCATTTTCCAGAACAAAAGATTTACCATAAAAACCTAAAGGATCAATAATATAGGTATTATTAGTATTATTTTTTATAATCTCCTCTATGACCTCTGTGGATTGGGAATCAATGTGGGTTAATGGAAATATAATATCAACATCTTTTCCTTTATTCAATTTAATTTGATTCGAGCAATAAATAAACAAAAGACAAAAAGGTAATATAACAATTTTTTTCATAATTTAAATTTAATGATTGTAGGTTGTGCTATAGGTTTAGCTTTTCCGAAATTAAGTTTTAAAAATATTCTTAAATATTTTATCTTTAAGAGAGGACTTAGTTCTCAAAAAAAGCTCCAACAGTTTATAATAGGAGCTTTTATAATTATAGATAATCGCTATTTATTGGCATCATTCTGAGAGATACTTAAAAATAAACTATCTTCTATCACAGGTTGCGCCACAAATTTTGTTTTACCAAAATTTAACTTTGAAAACCTTCTTAAATATTCTCCTTCAGGATATTTACCTTTCAATATTTTACTATAAGGATAATAATTTTGCTTAAATTTCGAAGAATAATTATGAATTGGAGGAGTTTGTTTAATAATTAATTTATACTTTATTTTCATTTTTTCATTTTTTTGTAAATAAAATATAGAATCTCCATCACCTGGCATTATTTGATTTATTACATCAGTCATACCTCTATTTGACAAATCGGCAATTCTAATACTGTCTAATTTTCTTTGATAAAATTTAGAAAACTGATCATTCTGTATTATTGCATGTACATTTATGGGAAAGTCTTTCTCTTTTCCACCCTGAGTAGAAAAATCTTTGAAGTTCTTATCACCAAATTCAAGTGTATTTGGAGCAGGAAAAATAATATCATAAGAAGTATTATTTTCAAAGATAAGAGTCAATTCATTTTTATTTTTGCTATACTTTAAGGTCAAAACACTATCTTTTTTTGATTCCTGTTTACAAGAAATCACACAGAATATTGTTAATAAAATTAATGTGATTTTTTTCATTTTAAAGTACTTTTAAATATTTTTTATATCCAATTGTAATGAATCCGCCTCACAGCTGAGACAGATTCATTCAAGTTATAATGTTCTTATTTTAATAATTTGTATTCTTTTCGGAAACTTTTATAAATAAGCTATCTTCTATTACTGGTTGTAATACAAATTTTGCTTTACCAAAATTAAGCTTAGAAAATTTCGTTATATAATCTCTTTCTAAATAATTTTCTTGAATGCCTCTTGGATAAGGGTAATAAATTTGTTTATATTTTGAAGGAATAGCTGTTCGCTGAATTTTTAGTTTATATAATACTTTTAAATAACTATTCTTTTTTAAATAAAACACAGAGTGTCCATCAGAAGGACGTTTTAAATCAATAAGAACCTGCATTTTTTCATCTATTAATGTTTTGATATAAAGACTATCTAATATTTTCTGGTAATATTTATCAGATTGATTAGGCTCTATTACTCCATAAACATTTTGGTAATCTTTATTATTAAGACTTTCAAATTCTATAGCATTAGGTGCTAAAAATATGATATCAGTATTTGTATTATTTTTAAAATTGAGTATTATATCTTTAATATTTCTTGCATAAGATAAATTAAATGTATTTGTTTTACTCTTTTCTTTATTACAGGACAATAGAAAAAAGGAAGAAAAAAATATTAAAACTAAAAGATTTTTCATTTTAAAATATTTTGAATTTTGAAGAAAAGGCTGCCTTTTTTGACAGCCCTCATTTTACTCTTTAATAAATTTTGAAAGTTCATCCGGTATTGGAGGTAGTTTTCTCAAATCTTTAACAAAAGTTGTTTTATCCCTTTTTACAACTAAAATATTAGTTTCTTGATAATCTGTATTATAGAACCATAATCTACCTTGATTGTCAATATAAATAGTCCATTTCATATAATTACTAATTGGAACATTAATATTTCTCTGATATAATAAATTATTGTAATAGTCGAAAACCCCATAAATAATTGTATCATCCTTGAATTCTTTTACAACAATACTAAAATCCCTGAAATAATATATTCCAGGCGAGCTAATAAATGTATTTTCCTTAACAAATACGCCTAAATTTTTATCATTTTTTGCATAACTATTACTCCTATCGCAACTAATTATTAGAAATAGCATTAAAATTATTGTAATTTTTCCCATTCTTTATTTTTTATGATAATTGTTTGAATCCATTTAATAGTAATCCAGTAGTCTTTGGGCTTAGCAACAGCTCTTGTAATTCCATTGAAAATTCTATCCATTAAAAAATGTTTATTATAATTTATCTGATCGGTCCATTTCAAATTAAATTGAAAAATATATGAATCATTTTTTATATCATAATTCCCTCTCATATCATAACTAAAATATTGAGTTCCATGTAGCATTCCATAACCTGTATTATAAGAGTTATCTATTTCGAACCAGAAGTTACCTGAAGTCTCAGAATGTTTAGTTTTTTTCTCAGAATACATAGTATAACTTCGTGCTATAGCTCTTTTACGAAGTTCATACTGTAAAAATCCATTTTTACTCATATATGTAGTCCAGCCTTTATCATAACTAAAATTTAATTTTTTCCCAGAGCCTCCTAACCAATGATTCAATAGCTCTTCACCCTTTTCGTCAAAAAACCAAGGTGCGACTGGATTTTCTTGTTCAAAGTTATTTAATCCACTTCCTTCATCATTATGGTTTGGAGAAATAATATATTTATACCCGGTATTTATCCCAGATCCAGGAGTAATCCTATTATCAAATACATCAGCACTATAAGATAAACCTCCAATAGCACCACCTAGGAAATTCCCTCCACTAAAAGCAGAATTTAATCCTCCTGAAACAATTCCTGGTAAATAATTCTTAATAGCTCCTACATTATTGGATATGTTACCTATAGTACCTCCAATTGCCGCCCCACCAATAGCGCCTCCCACTACTGCACTCCATGACTTCTGCCAATTCCATTTTGTAGGATTCCAGTTACCGTTATTGGCAGCTACACCATTTAAATACCCTCCTACTAATGCGCCTGCTAACCACATCCAAAATTCTCCATCAGGATCGTTGTACATTAACGGATTATTCATCACATATCCGTACTTATTATAGTTCTGGGTATTGGTAGGGTCTTGTATATTCTCATCTGCATTTAGGAATCTTCTTAATAATGGATCATACAACCTGCCATTCATGTGAATAATCCCTACCTCGGCAAAGTGTTCATGACCGGTATAGCCACGGTCAACTAACAATAAGGTATTGTCAATAACATTTTTATCCATGATAACGGGGGTGTTTCCGCACTGTAAATGTGTAAGATTTCCCCAGGCATCGAAATGTCTCTGCTCAAGCCTATTCCCTGATTCATCACTTATAGCGAGGATACTTCCTAAATAGTCTTTGTGAAGAAATTTATAAGATCCTTCTGTCTGACCAAAGTCCTTCAAATATACGATGTTTGATTCATAAGGGCTTCCCTCGATATATAGAATGTGCTTTTCTTCGTTGCTTGCTTGATTTATAATTACTTCAAAACTTCCATCTTCACTATAAAGCTTTGTTATAGTATTTTTCCATATCGGAGCATTAGGATCTACAATATCCGTTCTACTGGTGCTCAATGCAAATTCGATTGAACTACTGTTTTGTTTAAGTTTTAAAATATCCACTTTCTGTCTCATATTGCCAAGACCGTATCTAAATTTAATCTGATTTTTTTCTCCATTTATCTGTACTGGATCGTTATTTTCATTATAAGTAATGGTTTGAATCAAATCACCATTATAATTTTGCGTTCCTGCCGTATTTAAAGTCATACCCGTTGGTTGGTAAATTTTATCAGAATTTTCAAACTTAATATTTCCTATCTGATCATTTTGGGTAATTCTCCCTTTACTATCATAAACATTTCTATCTGAAGATGGCTTAATTCCGGTTATTGGGTTACTCCAGTTGATAAGGCGATTATTATCATCATAATCAAAAGATTCAGTAATATTAAAGTCTCCGCTTGTTGTTCTGGCTCTCAACTCGTTCTTTATAGCATCAAAAGAATAGGACAATTGAAGAATAGAAGGCTTAATAGCTGATGAGTGATTAGTATTAGTTAAGAAACCATTTACATCATAAGAATTCTTAATTTCCGCTTCTCCTAATTTTGTTTTTAATGCCTGACCTTTAACATTAGTTTCTTTAAGCTCCCATAAGACTTTACCAGAGTTTTTATCTTTGGTCTGATAAAGCTCTCCGTTCCATGCGCTGTAAACATTTTCTATAGCAACCTTGGTAGTTATCCCACCCTGCAATTCTTTTTCAAAGGAAACTATCCTTCCTTTATCATCATAGGTGATTCCTTTTTGGGTATAATTTCTTCCATAGCTACTTTCTGAATTTGATAATAATCTTCCCTGAGGATCATATGTAAAATCAGAACTAAACTCCTGTCCCTGTGCAATACCAGATTTTTTAATAAGCAGACCTTTAGCATTATATATAAAAGAAATATTTTTATTGGTTGCTTGTCCTGCGTCTGTTATTGAAAGTTCTTTTTGAGAAATTAACTGTCCTGATTTGTTATAGATATATTCTTTAGTTCCTTTAGGACTTATAATCTTGGTGGGCTGCCCAAACCCATTATACTGATATTTGTATAGCCCATTTGAAGGATCATTAAACTCAGATTTCCTTCCCCATTTATCATATTTGGTAGTCACTATATTTTCTCCATATTTAGCCTGAATTTGCTTTCCAATGGCATTATAGGAAAACTGTATTGTTCCTCCTTTATCTGTAGTGGCAATGATATTACCTAAAGCATCTGCTGTTTTGGAAGTTGTTCTCTGGTATCCATTAATATTAAGCTCTTTAACAGTTGTTGTCAAACCTGAGACCATCGTTTCTGTTTGTTTACCATTGAAAGCGGTAGTCGTAACTTTGGCAGGAAATACAGAATCATCATAAATAATAGTATTCCATTGGTTTGCGCTCTGTCCTTCGAAATAGGGTTCAGATTCTTTTGTTTTTCTTCCTAATATATCATACTGAATATCTTTAGATACAAATTTCCCTTGTTCAAAAGCTTTTGTAGAAGTCCGATACTCCTGCCCCAGTTTATTAGTAAATACTTTCGTAATATTTCCATCCGATTCATTCTGGGTAATAGTAACATTATAATTGGTATCCTTATCATAAGCATAAGTAGTCTTTCCTATTAAATTATTGGCTGAGGTTAAGAGCTTACCCCAATTATCGTACGTATTTGTAATGATATTCCCCAATGGATCTGTTTGTGTTAATATCTGCCCTAAATCATTATAAGTAAAATTTGTTTCCAGTCCTAAATTATCAGTTTTCTTTATAACAAATCTACCAGTAGAATCAAATTCTGAGCTTTCAGTTTGTTTAGGTCCATCATTTACATTAATAGCACTATTATTACCTATTTTGATTGTCTTTTTAATAATATTTCCAAATCCATCATACATAAACTCATTCACTATGCCATTATTTAGATTATGAATATCTGCTCCTGGAATAATTCCAATCATTTTTACAAGATTATTTTCGTAAATGTATAATTCCATTGTTTTATGATTATCAGAATATGCATTGTTCTCATTTACTTTAACAGTAACTCTTCCTATATAATAATCTTTTCCTTGTCCGGAAGGGTTATTAGCATATGTAAATTGCTGGCTTGATACACCTATATTTCCATTAACAGATGTTTTTGAAATAGAAGGCAAATAATACTGACCGTAAGTAATTGTATTTTCAGTAACAACATTAGTCAAAAAGTCTTTATTTCTACTTGTTTTTGGAAGAAGAGATGTAACTATTTTAGCTTTGTCTGCGTCTGATATGTTTGCCACTGTCTGACCGTTTAAAAGTTTATCTTTTTGATAGGTTATGGTGGAAAGGCTCAATAATTGTAAGTTATTTTCAGAAAGGTCTTCCGGAAATATTTTGGATTCTTCATTGGTCTTGATTTTCCATTCTTTAACGGGAACACCATCATTAGCAGGATCAATCTCTACTCCAGACCATACTTTTGTATTTTCAAATCCTTCTGCATACCATGATGAGCGTGCTGTTTTTCTAAATCCTATCATTCCTCTTCCAAGAATATTAGACGTAAGCCCTCTGTATCTGAAATCCTGTTTCAGTTTCTTATCTGAAGTAGTAGATTGACTAAGCTCTGAAACAACATACATTCCTGTTGATTGATTAATTTCAACATAAGGATAGCTTTCAGTTTTAACCCCGTCATATAATCCCGGATTCTTGATTTTATCTAATTGCTTGTAGGTAATATCAGTAGTTACCCCTCCTTGTATGATACTCTTAATACGTCCCTCCATTGAAATATCAAAGAAATTGCATGACTTTGTATATTGCCCTTTACCGTAATCAAGATCAACTTCTCCAATAGATCCCATCACAATTTTTTTTAACATCGCTCCTGTCCACAGATCAGCAGGAACTCCTATAAAGTCTGATTTACCAACAGCTAATTGCCCAGTATGGTTATTAGCAGTAAAATACGTGATATAATCACTATTATATCCATAAATATCATTTACAGTACTGTAATCACCTTCAAAAATTGAAAAAACCTTAAAGGTGAACCTTATTTCTTCTTTATAAGCTGCTCCAAAAGTGCTGTCTCCTGCCCAATATCTGTAATAAAATCTTTGAGATTGAAGGTTAACTAAATCTGTTTTTCCATCATTGTTAATATCGTAAGCTACAAATGTTCGGGGATTGTACACTTTAATGTTTTCATTCAATTCTGTAAGTATCTGACGAGTTTTTGCCTGTCGTTCAAAAGCTATCATTTCTTCTTTAAAGCCATTTCCTTTTGATGTATAGATATACCACAAGGCAGAAGTAACATCAGCTGTCATCATAAGATCACTAAGTCCATCGCCATTAAAATCACCAACTAAACTGTCTTCCCATACTCCTTTAATGATTTCATTGTTGGAAGGATTAAAAGGAGATAAACTAGAAATATACTTTCCTGAGGTATTTTTCTGAAAAGTGATCAAAAATGGTTTTTTATTTGAATCTATTCTTAGAAAATCAAACAAACCATCTCCATTGAAATCTCCAGTTTTATAAATTTCAAATATATCCTGATCTCTTTTATCATAATCAAAAGAAAGATGCAAGGGATAAAACCAGTTATTCCCCTGAATAGTTTCATCTAGATCAATTACATAATAACGTTTATGTTCATCACATTTTGTTGGTCTTTTATTCGGTCCTTCTAAAATTTCACAAGATTTATCATTAAGCATTAATACTAACTCACTTAAGCCATCCCCATTGAAATCTATATTTTTTAGATTATTAATAGTCGTAACTGTCCCATCTATTGAAATTCCATAAGTATTGTCATAATCAGAATTTGCTATAACTTTTCTATGGTTTAAAACCAATTGATTATTTTCTCCAATACTATAAAATAATAGCTCAAGATCAAATTTGGACGTAGTTGAATTTTTAACTTTTTGATATATGACAAATCCTTGCCTATTATGGATTAAATTTTCTTTTTTTAAGTTCACAGCTACTGCTTCTTTTAAACCTAATAAAGTACTCTCTATAAATTGTGGAATATTATTAGAAACATCAAGGGTAAGTGAATAGAAGTTTTTATAGAGATATAAGCCTTTTTGTGGTATTTTATCAGATATTACAGAGTGATACCTTAATAAATCAAGATTGCCATCTCCATCAAAATCCCCTATTACATCAGTATCACTATTAGGCTTTAATGTTGTCCCTGCTTTCCAATCATGCCGATTTGCAGTATATGGATTATATGATTTTTCGTAAATGAAATGAGCTGGGGTAGTTTCTTCATCATCACTGTTTAAAACGGTTATTTTTTCCAGATACCTATAAAGAGTTTTCTGGTAATCTGTTTTATAGATTAGCTTATACTTTTTATGTTGTTTTCCTTTTGTAGTAACAGTAATAGATTCAAGTAATTTAGATTGAGAAAATTCACTCCCTTTTATATAGGCTGTCTCTGACTTAGGTCTTGCTTGGAAAGTGAACATCATTTTATTAATAGACGGAGTATTTTGAGTTTCATTTCCTCCCCATTCAATATTATTGATAACAGCAACATTATTTTCCAGTATATAATCATAAGTAATATAGTTACCGTTGGTATCTTTTGATTTTACAATGTAATAATCTAAAGGAGTTCTTGCATTACTATTTCCCGAAGAGATTGCACCATACCATACCTGAGAACCATTTTCAAGAGTAACCTCCCAATATTCAGGACCCTGCCATGGCTGCCCTGCAATAGCCCCTACTGACTTAATCTTTATATTGGAGTATTTTTCAGTTATATATTCTGCACCATCCTTGCCATATTCTCCCGATTTTAAAATGAGCCTTTGCCCACCGAAGCTGTAGTAATCTGAATAATCTAATTGTACTCCCTTCATGACTCCATCTTTTTCAAGACTTTTACCCGTTCTTGAAATAGATGCTATTCCGGAAATATTCCATCCATAACCGGCAAGTCCGTTTCCGGCACCACTTACATAGGTAAGATTAACATCGGGCACCAAATTTTTTATACCGGGTGGAGTTTCAATAGCTAATGTATACTGAAGCTGTCCTGCTGAGGTAACCTCTATATTTCCTTTGGTATCATGGAATTTTTGTGTTTGTGTATTCTGTGAAAATCCCAGTATCGAAATACAGGATAACAGAAAGCTCGAAAATAATTTTATTTTCCTTCTATTAGAATTCATTAATTTGTGTTTTAGAATTATCTTTTGGTAATATTTTTACTCAAAGTTCTTCCGTCTTTTAAAGTAAAACGAAGCACATACACTCCCCAGCTATATCCCGTCATATTAATCTTCAGCTGATTATTAAGCTCCGGAATGTTCTGTTGTTGAAATTTCCAATGTACTGTACTGTGCTGATATAATGAAACAGATTCTATGAGCTCATTTACTTCATCTGTCCAATCGATAGTCAGCACATCATTAACAGGCACGGGATACAAACGGATCTGCTTCCAGAATGCTTTTTCATCCATGACTAATAGAGAGTTAGTGTCAACTGTTTTTACCAAAGATTCAGGTTCTTGTCTTGCACTAGCATTTAAGCCGCGGTACCTTTGATTACCTGCTTCATCATATTTAAAATAGACTTCTGTTTGTTGGGCTGATACGCCTAAAGAAGTGCATAAGAATAATGCACCGAAATAGTTTTTTTTCATTGTTGTTTTGAAATATTGTTTTTTTTGACGTTAATTTAAATATTTATCAACAATTAAAAACACAGTATTTTCACAAAACCTTCAATAAAAACTATGCAAAAACATCACGAAACAAACATTAAATCTATCAAAATCAATCAAATAGACAATTAGAAAAAATATTAAAAATGAAAAAACAAAAAATAAAAGGATTATAAAATGTTTAAATTTAACACAAAATCATTATACTTTTCACAACAAAAATAAAATTCATTTAATTTTTGCAGTATACGTTAAGCTAATCATTCGTTAAAACAATCATTCTTTTCACATTATTTTTGAGATAAAATCTATTTCGAAAGAATTAGAGAAAAAAGATCATAAGAAAATAGGAAAACAAGATATGTATCCGAAAACAAAAATAAGTGAATTCAACTGATTTTAACTTGTTCACAAAAAATAATCGGCGGGCTTTTTAGAGCCCGCCGATCCCACTTAAAATAATATTAATATGATGTTATAAAATTACGGTCTGTATAGAATGTGCCGGAGCATTTAATTTTGCAGCCATCCCTTCAATCCAAAGATTGGTTTCAATATCATTATCAGAATCGTTCATAATTACGGTTACCAATTGTCCGTTTTCATTCATGAAGGCTGAAGATGTTAAAGCAGCTCTGTTTGAAGAAGAGCCAATTCTTTGGGCATTCGGTTTAATGAATTTTGAAACATGTCCTATATAATAATACTCATAAGTATAGAACACCTCTCCTGTTGTAGTATCTGCAATGATGGGTGCAAAGCAGAAGTTTCCTTTGTGATTGGGTCCACCGGTTTCATCCAATAAGATATTCCAGTCTGTCCACATAGCGTTTCCTTTATTGAAATCGTTCAGCATATTTTTACCATAAAGTTCTCCAAGGCTTACATCGTAGATTCTGTCCATCGCAAACTGTTCTTTACAGCCTTCGGTAAATGCAAGGAATTTATCTGGAAAAGCTCTGTGTGTTTCTGCAAGGTTATCAAAAAGCTGGGTTTTGTTATTCCATGTTTCATACCAGTGATACCCGATTCCGTGGGCATATTTTGAAGTTTCCGGATCGCTGAGCGTAGTGGTTGCTCTTTGGTAGATCAAATCTCTGTTGTGATCCCAGATCATTACTTTTTTATCTTTATATCCGTTTTTCCAAAGAGTTGGACCAAGATTATTCTTCAAAAATTCACCTTCTTCCTCCGCAGTATAAATACAGGATTCCCAAGATTGAGTCGCCATCGGTTCGTTCTGAACTGTTAATCCCCAAACATTGATTCCTCTTTTTTCGTATTCTTTGATGAATTTAATATAATAATCTGCCCAGGTTTGGTAATATTGATTTTCAAGTCGACCTCCTTTGTAAAGGCTTTTGTTTGATTTCATCCAGGCTGGCGGGCTCCATGGCGAGAAATAAAAGGTAAAATTATTTCCAATTGCCTTCTGAGCTTCCTTGATCATCGGGATTTTATACTTTTCATCGTGAGCAAGGTTGAATGTCTTTAAAGACGTATCATTATCCTGCACATACGTATAAGAATCACTGGAAAAGTCGCAGGAGTTCATATTAGTACGAACTACTGTATATCCCAGACCATTTTTCCCAAAATAAGCATCCAGAATTTCTTTTTGCTTGTTCTTTGGCATCTTGTAGAATGTTTCTGCGGATGCATCTGTAATAGCTCCTCCAATACCTATCAGCTTTTGATATTTAAAATCAGGAGCTACAAAAATACATGCTTCCGTTTCTTTTGGCTGTCCGAACTGTTCAAATTTCACAGAACCTTTATCCGTCATTCTTTCATTTACCTTAGAATTGGTAAGGATCACTTTAGCTGTTTTTCCTGCATTTTTTTTCCAATAACTCTGTTGGGCACTGACACTTACGGCAATTCCCATTACAAAACAACTTACAATTAGTTTTCTCATGATTTTAATTTAAAAAATATATGTGGCTGCTGAACTTCCGGGAATGGTTACAGCAGCGGTTTTCCCGGCAAATTTAATATTAAAATTTTCAACAGCTTTATGATCATTCTGAACAATTACTACAGTTTTTCCAGATGGTGTTTTAAAAGCTGCTGTTGATAAATATTTTGTTTGTGTTGATGCAATACGTTGTGACCCTGATGGAATAAACTTAGAAGCGTGTGCTACAATATAATAGGCAACATTTCGGGTGAAATCTCCACTATCTGAAATAGTAATGGCTCCTTTACATTCTGTACAACCTCCGTCTGTGTGAGGACCATACTTCAGATCATTGGCAAGATTCCATTCTAAAGCAGTTTTGCTCCAGTTTCTCATGGAACCGATAATCACATTTTTCATATGCCAGTTCAGATCTTCATTGAAAGTTCCTTTGGACCCCGTCCACTGCTCGGTAAAATAAAGGTTTTTATCGGGGAAAGCATTATGAACCGTACTTAAAGCGGAAATATCACCTTCATACAAATGAAACGTGGAACCGTCTATATATTGATAGGCTTCCGGATCTTTCAGAATATCGAGGGCATATTCAGGTTTATTGCAATTATGATCGTATACAACGATTTTGGTTTTAAGATTATTGTTTTTAAAAGCAGGACCTAAATAGTTCTTGATAAAGTCTCTCTGCTGATCGGACGGCATATACAAACTCGGATTATTTCCAGGGTGTAAAGGTTCATTCTGAGGTGTCACAGCATCAATAGTGATCCCTTCTTTTTTCATACCCTGAATATATTTTACAAAGTAATCAGCGTAAGTTCTGTAAAATTCAGGTTTCAGGCTTCCTCCTTTTGATTTTCCGTTATCTTTCATCCAGACTGGTGGTGACCAGGGAGCTGCAATGATTTTAATGTCAGGATTTATTGCTAAAATATCTTTCAGTATTGCAATGAGTGCTTTATCTTTTTCTAAACTGAATTTTGAAAGAGAAACATCAGTCTGCCCTTCAGGAAGATCATTATAAGAGAAAACTTCACCGTCAAGATCGGATGCTCCGATACTCAGTCTCAAGTAGCTGATTGAAATAGAATTTTTATTATTTCCAAAAAGTTCATTCAATAATGCCTTTCTATTGGAAGATGACAGATGATTAATTACCTCAACACTTCCTCCCGTCAATGTATAACCAAAACCGTCAATATATTGAAACTTCTGAGTGTCATCAATTTCAATATTCTGAAAGTTATTGGTAGTATTTACAAATCTTATGGATACCTGTTGTTGCAACTTTACGCTTTCATCTCCTTTTGTAAGCCAATACTGAACTTCATTTCCTTTATTTTGAGTAACGGATGTGCAGGATAATGGAAAAAGTACTACACCGCATAGCAGTGCAGTACCTTTAAAGAAACTATATAAGTTGTGAAACTCCATATTTAATACCCAGGATTTTGGTGCATTGCTGTATTCGGCAATTCGTTGTAAGGAATTGGCAGAATCTCATTTTTATTAGCTTTAAATCCTTTGAATGCAAGCTTGGCAGGAGCATCCCCCCATCTTACAAGATCAAACCAACGGTGTCCTTCACCCGCCAGTTCTCTTCTTCTTTCATCTTTAATTGCCTGTAAAGAAACAGGAACCGGAGATAAACCTACCCTTTTTCTTACGGCATCCAGCAACGCCTGAGCTCTTCCTCCCGCTGCTCCCAAAGCTTCAGCTTCCATAAGATAAGTATCAGCAAGTCTTATGGCAACGTAATTCTGTCTGAAATTCAGTTCCGTTGATCCCGGAAGTGAACTTTTCAGATCGTTTGTAGGTAAATATTTATTCAGGAAATAACCGGTGTCTGCATATGCTGGGCTATAGGCAATTTTGCCTTCTGCTTCAAATTTTTTTGCATTGAAAACAGTCGTTTTTAATCTCGGATCTCCCTGCATAAAGTTAACAAGATCTTCTGTTACAGTATTAAATGCCCATCCTGCATAAAGGTCTGGTGCATCATTCTGAGGAAAATTTTTATCCAGAGTATAGGAACGTGGTCCCAGCATGGCGTTGATAGAATTTCCTTCATCTTTGCCCTGTCCCCAGAATCCCCAATCGGAATTTCCTTTGTTAGTGTGCATTACTTCAAGGATAGATTCTGTTGAGAACTTATAAGGGTCGCTCGTTTCCGGTCCTACTTTGAAAAGGTCTTCATAATCTTTGACAAGTTTATACCCATATTGACTTGCCTCACCGGGTGTACCGTTTACTTCTGCAAACTGAGCTGCCGCTTCAGGCATTTTTTTATCATAAAGATAAATCTTACCCAAAATTGCTCTCGCTGTTCCCTGAGTAATTCTCCCTTTGTCATTACCCGTTGCTACAAGCATCAGATCAGGAATTGCGGCATTAATATCACTTTCTATCTGTGCATATACTTCGCTTGGCTTTACCTGTGGTATATTCCAATAATCATCATCATATTTTACTGTCTTAAGAACTAAAGGAATATTTCCAAACATTCTTACAAGTTCAAAATAATACAGTGAACGCAAAACTTTTGCTTCGGCAATGTATCTTTTTTTAAGATTTTCATCCATGGAAGCTCCCGGAACTCTTTCTATTAAAAGAGTGGCGCGTGCTATTCCCTGATAATAGTCTCTCCAGTAACTTGCTGGCATTGTATTAGGATTCAATGAATAATTATTAATTCCCTGGATCCCTGCTCCGTCATTAGAATGTCCGCCTCCGGAATAGAAATCATCGGATCCCGCGTTGAAAAAAGTAACAGTATTCTCAAAACCTCCTGAATATTTTCTTAAAACATCATATACAGAAACCAATGCACTGAATGATTGCTGCTGATTTTTAAAATAATCTTCTGTTTTAAAAGCCCCGGAATTTTCTACCTCATCAAGATAAGAACCACTACATGCAACATTTCCTAAACTTAAACCTGCCAATAATGTAACAGCAAGTCCTTTATATATTAATCTTTTATTTTTCATGTTATTACGTATTAAAATTGAATATTGGCACCAAGCAGGAATGTTCTTGCCTGTGGATAGTAAGCTCTGTCAACCCCTACAATATCCTGTTCGGAATTGTTTCTTCCTGCAATTTCAGGATCATAACCTGTGTATTTCGTGAAAGTAAATAAGTTTTCTCCTGTAATGTACAGTCTCACTTTGCTCATCCCGAAACGGCTCGTCACATCTTTAGGAAGTGTGTATCCTAACTGAACAAGCTTTACACGTATATAATCTCCCTTCTGAAGATAATAACTGGACATCCAGGAATAATTATGGTTAGGGTCATTTCGAGTTATTCTCGGATTATCATTGGTAGAACCTTCACCTGTCCAACGGTCTAGAACTTTTGTCTGATAGTTTGCATCAAGCAAATCCAGCCTTCTTAATCCCTGGAATATTTTATTTCCTGCCTGACCTTGGGCAAACACCATAAAATCGAAGTTCTTGTAATTTAAGTTTACGGTAAGCCCGAAAGTATATTTTGGAATAGAATTTCCTAAGTTTACTTTATCTTCTTCATCAATCTTACCGTCACCATTATTATCTTGCCAGATAAAATCTCCCGGTCTTGCATTAGGTAATAATCTGTCTCCGTTTGCATTTACATAACTGTCAATCTGTGCCTGGTTCTGGAAAACACCGCTATACGTCTGTCCATAGAATGATCCGTAAGGCTGTCCCACCGCCACTCTTGAGATAGGTCCCATAGTCTGGAAAGAAGCAAGATTGAAATAATCAATATCATCTTCTAATCGTAAAACTTTGTTCTTGATTGTTGCAAAGTTCCCGTTTACTGATATACTGAAGTCGTTCCAGTTCTTTTTGTAGCCTAATTCTAGTTCCAAACCGGAATTTTCCATATCTCCAACGTTTGACCAAGGCAAATTCGGCATCCCTACATACCCCGGAATATTGATCTGTCTTAAAATATCAGTGGTTTTCTTTTTGTACCAATCTGCGGTAAATGTGAAATTATTGAACAATTTAAAATCAGCAGCAATATTCAGCTGGCTGGTCTGCTCCCATTTCAGGTGTGGATTTGCCAGTGTACTCGGAGCATAACCAATGATGATATTGTTTCCTGAATTCGTATAGTTACTTCCTGAAACCATAAAATTTGCAAACCTGAAGTTTTCCATTTCATCATTTCCTAAAACACCATACCCTCCTCTCAGCTTTAAACTATTGACTACTTTATTGTCTAGCCAGAAGTCTTCTTTATGAACATTCCATCCTAAGGACATAGACGGGAAAGTTCCCCAGTGCTGATTTGTCGCGAATTTCGAAGAACCATCTCTACGAATTGTTCCTGTAAACAAATATTTATCTGCATAATCATAAATAATTCTACCAAAGTAGGAAGCTTTACGGGTCTGAATTCCGTCCCAGCCTTTTGCGGTAATATCATCCTGAGGAATATCAAAATTGAAGGATGCATCATACCAATGATCAATAGGCAAATTACTATAAGTCAGACTAGCTCCTCCTGATATATTGTATCGGTACACTCCCTGTCCTACCATGATGTTTATGCTGTGATTCCCAAACTTATTCTGATAAGTCAGCGTATTTTCCATACTCCATTCGAACTTATTCTCATCAACTTTGTTTAAGCTGTTGAAACCTGTATTGCTGAAATTCGGACTTAAATAATATTTCGGAGTAAAAGAACGACTTCCCCAATAGGATTTTTTACCGTTCAGACTTGTTTTGAATGTAAAATGTTCAAGAAACTTAAGTTCTGCAAACACGTTTCCTACAAAATCATCAGACCAGCTATAGTTTCCTCGTTGAATTTCACGGAAAGCTCTTGGATTGGTCATTTCATTGTTTACATAGCGTGATATTCCGTAAGGATTACCATAAGGATCACGGATGATATAAGGATTTGTATAACCACTTGGATCTACCATTGACCAATCTGTCACCACTTCTGGTGTAATCGGATCCAGGTTAACTGCAGAAGCAAGAGGACCTCCAAACTCTTCGTTAGCACTTACCCCTTGAGATTTTGTATGTGTATAAGCAAAAGTTTGTCCCAAGGTCAGGTAATCCGTAACCTTATGAGTAGAATTGAATCGGGCATTAATTCTTTTGTAATACGATATATCACTCATTACAATACCTGTCTGATCAAAATAACCAAACGATGTATAGTAGCTTGATTTATCATTTCCTCCCGTAATACTTATCTCATGTGAAGATTTTTCACCTGTTCCGAAAATAGTATTCTGCCAGTTGGTTCCCTTTCCGAATGAATCAGGGTTGGCAAATTTCGGAGCCTGCCCGTCATTGGTAAAACCTTCGTTGATAATCTTTGCGTATTGTGATGCATCTAAAAGATCAAGTTTTTTCGCTGTATTTGAGAAACCATAAAAACCATTGTAAGAAAGAGTAAGTTTCCCTTTTTTCCCTTTTTTCGTGGTTACCAGAATTACACCTTTTGCAGCAGAAACACCATAGATTGCGGATGAAGCTCCATCTTTCAGTACTTCAATACTTTCTATATCAGACTGATTAAGCCATCCGATATTATCTACCACAATACCATCCACTACCCATAAAGGGCTGTTACTTCCGGCACCAAAGCTGGTAATTCCCCTCACGCGCACCGTTGCCGCAGCACCCGGCTGCCCGGAATTCGTGACTACAGAAACACCCGCTGCTCTACCTTGCAATACCTGTTCAGGTTTACCCGTCGGAATATTTTCTATATCACTGGCTTTAATACTTGCAATAGCTCCGGTTACATTACTCTTTTTCTGAGTACCATACCCGATGACTACAATCTCGTCAATCTTATTTTCTTTAGAAAGTGTATCTTTCTTTGTCTGGGCATTGAAATTAGCCGTGAAATAAAGGGCGGCTATTACTCCCAAGCTTGTTGGTATTCTTATGTTCATATACAGTCATTGTTTTAATTCTCAAATTGAGACAATAAAAATATATTTTTTTTCAATTAATTAACATTAGATTAATAAATATTTTAAAATTTCGTTTATTTCTGAGGGTTAAAAGCTATATCTTCGCACCAATAATTCATAAAAAATTATAAAAATTCAATAAAGACCATCCCGAAAATGACCGCTAAGCTTTCAAAAATTTCTCTTCCGCTCAAATTGACCTTTCTTATTTTTTCGATGGTACTGAACTGTATGGGACTTATCATCCTTCAGCTTGCAGACGACAATATCACATATGGAGAACTGGGATTTCTGGAGTCTTTTAAAGATCTTCCCATTGCTTTCATCTCTCTTTTTGCGGTAGGTTTCATTAATAAAACGGGTTCAAAGAAAGCTTTGATCTTAGCATTGACAATTGTAGGGTTCTGTTCATGTCTTCTTCCTTTTATGGCAGATTTCTGGTTTTATAAATTGTGGTTTGCCATTATCGGAGCCTGCTTTGCTATTGGTAAAATCTGTGTATTTGGAATCATAAGGAATAATATTTCTGATGAAAAATCACTTGCTAAAACCATGAACAGTGTGGAGGCTTCCTTTATGATAGGAATTTTTGTCGTCAATACAGGTTTTGGATGGTTAATCTCCAGTCAATACT
Organism: Chryseobacterium artocarpi; assembly: GCF_001684975.1. Classification (GTDB taxonomy): domain Bacteria; phylum Bacteroidota; class Bacteroidia; order Flavobacteriales; family Weeksellaceae; genus Chryseobacterium; species Chryseobacterium artocarpi. The sequence continues at coordinate 634,118 of NZ_MAYH01000023.1, forward strand.
CCGAATTCTGGAAATTTGGCTTTTTAATGATTGCCGTTTTATCTGCAATTACCATATTTCTCCTTTCAAAAGCTGATATCTCAGAATCGAAGCCTCTGGAAAATAAGAACGTATTTTCCGAACTATCAGGCTTTACCACACCTTCTATTGCGTTGTTTCTAGGCGTAGTATTTTTTATTGTTTTTGTGGAACAGGGTTTCAATTCCTGGCTGCCGTCTTTTTATAAAAACCACCTGAATGTCAATTCATTTTTTGCACTTCAGGCAACTTCATTCCTTTCTCTTTTTTCATATGCAGGAAGAACTGTTACCGCAAATATCATCCGTAGATTTGAACTTTCAAAGTATTATATCACCTGTATGTCATTGATTTTTGCATTATTGCTGATCATTTTAGGAATTCAATATTTTGATTCAAAAGATTCCAGAATGATTCTCTTTTTATTTCCGGTTGTAGGTTTATTCCTTTCACCGCTCTACCCTGTTATCAATTCAAGAATGATTGCGCAGGTAGACAAAGAGAAAGTGAATCTTTTTACTTCACTTATCGTTATTTTTTCTTCACTGGGAAGCTCTGTCAGCTCAATCATTATGGCAATACTTTTCGGAAAACAACTTTTAAACTATTATCCATTATATATTTTATTTTCTGTAAGTCTTCTTTTTGTAATCAGTTTGATGTATTTTAACGTCTCAAAAAGAAAATATAGAAAATAGTTTTATTTTTACAACCATGAAAATCAAAGACACAAAAAGCAAAGAAACACTTCAGGAATTAATCGACACAAAGGATTTCGTTGCCCACATCTCTGTAGACTGTACTATATTCGGCTTTCACAATAATATTCTGAAGGTACTTTTATTAAAGTATCATGATCTGGATCTGTGGTCACTTCCGGGTGGATTTGTTTTCAATGATGAAGATCTTCGAGAAGCCGCGGAAAGAGTTCTTTATGAAAGAACACACCTTAAGGATTTGTTTTTAAAGCAGTTCCACACATTTGGAAGAATAGATCGTACGGAAAATAATGTTCATCAGATCCTGCTTAGAAATAAAGGTATTGAAGTTCCGGAAGATCACTGGATTTTTCAGAGATTCATTACTGTAGGATATTGCAGCCTTATTGATTTCTCGATCGCCAATACTTTTCCGGATGCCTTTAATGAGAGCTGTGAATGGTTTGAAGTAAGCAAATTACCGAAAATGGCATTCGATCACGACAGAATCATCGAAACCGGACTGGAATATCTGAGAATGAATATCAATACCGAAGTTGCAGCAAGTAATCTTCTTCCTGAAAAATTTACGATGAAGGATCTTCAGGCGCTTTATGAAACCATTTTAGGACAAAAATTCAGAAGAAATAACTTCCAGCGAAAAATATTAAGTCTCAACATTCTGGACAGACTGGAAAAACTGTACGACGGCTCAGCCAACAAGGCTCCTTATCTTTATAAATTCAAAACAAAAGTACACAATGCCACCAATCAGTATCCTATATCCAATGATGAGGAGTCTTAAAATGTGAATTTTTTCCCTTACACAGGAAAATCATGCATTATCTGTTTGAAAACCAGTCTTTAGATAAGTTTTCAAAAAAATTTCTCAAACACCACGAAAAATGTTATTTTTAACAAAATCAAAAAATCATGTCATATTATCCTCTTACAAGCATCCCCGATTATTATGGAATTGATGCTTTACTTACTGAAGAACACAAACTGATCCGTCAATCTGTAAGAGATTGGGTTGAAAGTTTTGTAATGCCGCAGATTGATCAGGCAGCACAGAATCATACAGATCTTCCTGGTCTAATGAGAGAATTAGGGAAAATCGGGGCATTAGGTCCGTATATTCCTGTTGAGTATGGCGGTTCCGGATTAGATCAGATTTCTTACGGTCTTATCATGCAGGAGCTGGAAAGAGGAGATTCCGCAGTACGTTCTGCTGCTTCAGTACAAAGCTCTTTGGTAATGTTTCCTATCAATGAATTCGGTTCTGAGGAACAGAAAAAGAAATATCTTCCAAAACTTGCAGCTGGAGAAATGATCGGTTCTTTTGGATTAACTGAACCTAACCACGGTTCTGATCCAGGTTCTATGGAAACTTATTTTAAAGATATGGGAGACCATTACCTTTTAAATGGTGCTAAAATGTGGATTACGAATTCTCCACTTTGCGATATTGCTGTAGTATGGGCAAAGAATGAGGAAGGAAAAGTACAAGGATTAATTGTTGAAAGAGGAATGGAAGGTTTCACTACTCCGGAAACACACAATAAATGGAGCTTAAGAGCTTCTAAAACAGGAGAATTGGTATTCAATGATGTAAAAGTTCCGAAAGAAAACTTACTTCCGGGAGTTACAGGATTGAAAGGACCTTTATCTTGTCTGAACTCTGCTAGATATGGTATTTCGTGGGGAGTAATCGGAGCTGCTATTGATTGTTATTGTACAGCAGTTCAGTATTCTAAAGAGAGAAGACAATTTGGGAAGCCGATCGGTTCTTTCCAGCTTCAGCAGAAAAAATTAGCTGAATTCTTAACGGAAATTACAAAAGCTCAGTTACTATGTCTTCAGTTAGGAAATCTTAAGAATGCTCATAAAGCAACTCCTGCTCAAATTTCAATGGCAAAGCGTAACAACGTGAAAATGGCTATTGATATTGCAAGAGAATCAAGACAGATCCTTGGAGGTATGGGAATCATGGGTGAATTCCCAATGATGAGGCATGCTGCTAACCTGGAATCTGTGATTACTTACGAAGGAACTCACGACGTTCATTTGTTAATTACCGGTTTAGATATTACAGGTATCAACGCTTTTTAATATAAAGCCAAAATATATTGAGAGAGTCTGGTCTTTGGATCAGACTCTTTTATTTTACTCACTTTCCAGAGAATTTATATTCAATGAATAGTTATTAATGCTTCGAAATTTTTGTGAATTTATTAAAGTTATTACCTTAACACTAACAAAAATACATCAATATGAAGAAAATTACGACTATTTTATTTGGTCTTACTGCGTCATTCTACTTTGCCCAGCAGGCAGGTGATCTTGTAAGTGTAGAGCAGAAACTGGATTTAACTCCACAGGGAGTAACTAATTTAATCTCCAATAGCCTTGGCAATCAAAACAGTCCGGACTTTGTAAGCTATCTTAATAATTTTAATCTGGGATTAAAAGGTTACAAAATTACCTATTACACAAAAAATGAAAAAGATGTTCTGGTAAAAGCAACAGGGCTTCTTATGTATCCTAATGTGAACATGAAGCTGTCTACTGTAGTATCTGATCACGGAACTACAGACAGCAGGCACAATGTCCCTTCTAATCTGAAAGGAGTATTGACTATCGGTTTTGCGCTTGAACTTTCCTACGTTCTCAATGGCTATATTCTAATGGCTCCGGACTATGTGGGTATGGGAGACGGTGAAGGCGTTCATCCTTATGTAGATTATGCAACGGAGGCTGGTGCTACCATTGATTTTGTGACTGCTGCTAATAAGGTTCTGGCTCAACAAGGTGTAAAACGCTATGATGAATACTTCCTTACCGGATATTCTCAAGGAGCTCATGCTGCCATGTCTACTTTAAAAAGATTAAGTATTTCCAATCCCGGAAATTTAAAATTTAAATATGCCTACATGGGTGATGGTCCTTATGATATGTCAGAAACTACTTTAAAAAAAGGTGTTTTAGAAAAAGACATTTACCCGTTTAGTTCATTTTTAGCAAATGTTCTTCACAGCTGTAACAATACAGGTTATAAAACTTATACTAATAATATTTCGGAAGTCATTTCTGCAGAATATCTTGAAAAATATGATTATCATGTTGTTCAGGATAACGGAGGTCTTCTGTGGGGTCCATTTCTATGGCGAAAGCTTTTCACAAGCAACTTTATAAATGATGTGACCACCAATTCCAATCATAAATTCAGACAATGCCTGAAACCTAAAGATGTATACGATTGGTATAATAAAACTCCAATGACTTTAGGGCATTCTACCATCGATCTTGCCATTCCGCCGGAAAATACTTCTAAGACCATTGATGTACAACGTGGCTATTATGCATGGTGGGATTTAAATAAATACAAATTAGACTCATTTTATTGGGGACCTCTTGGTCACATAGGGGGTGCTTTACCATTCGTTCTTGCTTCTAATGCTAAGTTTAACACACTGCGAAGCGGAGGATTTTTTAACCAATGGGCTGCATTGGGTTCTGTTTTTGGAAGACAGACTTCAGCCCCATCTTTACAGGAATCTACTCCACTCTTTTCTTCACAAATAAAACCCGATCTTGGCAAGATGCAATTACTTGAAATAACTGATTTCAATCAGGAAAAACCTGCATCCAGATCAGTGAGGGAAAACAATCTGACATCTCTGAAAGACGGCGTATATCTTTTAAAAGTGTCAGAAAACAATGAGAAGAAAATGATTCCGTTCATTAAAAGTACACCGAAAGAAGTTGCTGAAAACGAGATCATACAATCTGAAAACAATGCTGTTTTAAAATTAAAAATAGATCAGGACGAACTTTCCGGTGTAAATATCTTTGATGAAAATAAGAATTTGGTTAAAAGCATTTCTAAAGACCAATACAAAGAAAATAACGGAATAGTTCTACAAGAGCTGAATCCTCAAAAATATACATTTGAGGTAGTAACTTCTTATTATAATTTACAGTTTACCAAATCTATTGGAGGACAAACTTCGGAAAACAGTACAGATATCTTCGCTCAAAACAAACAAATTAAAGCAAGATCCAACAGCGACATTAAGAATATAAGTATTTACAGTATTTCAGGAGCTTTGATTCTACAACAGGAGATCAACAAGCAGCAATTTGAATCAAAAACCCTGGAACCTGGAGTTTATGTAGTACAAATGACTCTTTCGAATGGAAAAACAATTAACAAAAAAGTAAAACTTTAACATCTAATCCTTTTTATAAATATCATTTCAAGTTAATTTTGGCACTTCAGCAATGGAGTGCTTTTTTTATTTACTTCGTTAAATTATTTAGAGACACAAATATTCTCCTTAAAATAACTCTAATAATAAAGTTCAGATTATTTTCTATAAACATGGTAACCAAGACCAACACAAACACCTGAATAACAAAATACTAAACATATAAAAAAAAACCTTAAAGCTCAACATAAGACTCATTTTAGTGAAAATTTTCAAATGATTTTTATCAACTATTTTAAATTATTCTAAATAAAATTAGAAAACTTCTCCTAGCCCCCCTACCTTTGCCGGAAGAAAAATGCCAGATGGTAAGCAACGATCCAAGATTCCCTCTAAAAACACAAATTTTCACATTATTAATTTTCTTTACAGCTTTTTCAACAGCCCGTTCACAGGAAAGGTCTGCAACGATCTCATTTGAAATTAAAAACAATCACGCAGAACCCTTAAAGGACTCAGAAATAAAAATATCATCTCCTGAAAATAAATATTCATTATCTACAAACGATAAAGGAGCTGGTTCAATGTCCGTTACTCCAGGAAACTATCGTATTGAAATCTACAAAAACGGAATTCTTGGATATTCCGGGACAATCACAGTTACGAAACCTGAGACATTTATCTTCTCATTAGCAGATAAGATCAATTCTATTGAAGAAGTAATCATTACAGCAAAGGAAGGTAAAGGGTTAACATCTTCTTCTGTGATCAGTCAGCGTGCCATGCAACATCTACAGCCTTCAAGCTTTACTGACCTTTTAGAACTACTTCCCGGAGGACGTTCGGGTGATCCGGTTCTGAATCAGGTTAATAAAATCGGGCTCCGTGAAACAGGAAATCCTGGTAACGATTATAACACTTCTGCAATGGGAACTACATTCCTTGTAGATGGTACCCCATTAAATTCCGGAGCAAATCTTCAGTATACGTATGATTTTTTGGATAAAAATAATAATGGCTTAAAAAGACGTCTGAATCTTACCAGTGGTGTGGATATGCGAAGTATTTCCACGGATCAGATCGAAAAAGTGGAAATTCTACGTGGAATACCTTCTGTAATCTATGGAAATTTAACTTCCGGAATCGTTAAAATCACCAATAAATCCGGGTATACAAAATGGAAAGCAAGGTTCAAAGCAGATGGTTACAGTAAACTGTTTGCGATAAGCAAAGGTTTTGAAGATAAAGAACATCATCTAAAAATCAATACAGGGATAGATTACCTGAATGCAAAGTCTGATCCCAGAGACAGGCTTGAAAATTATAAAAGAATTACAGCCAATTTTGGCTTAACAAAGGAAAAACAGCTCAATCATGGCTCTTTCAGATGGCAGACACACCTGAGTTATACAGGTTCTCTTGATGGCTCAAAGACTGATCCGGATGTTGATTTATCACAACTCAATTCTTATGAAGTAAACAATCATCTTTTGAGTCTTTCAAATGTGCTTAATTATACCAGAAACGAATCTTTGCTTTATAAGTCTACAGAGGTACAGTTTTCAGTGAATCAACGATTTGATAAAATAAAACAGACTAAATTCATCCAACTGGAAAATGCAACAGCTTTTCCTCTTTCAAGAACTGAGGGTGAATATGATGGTTATTATCCGGTAGCAAAGTATACTTCTGATTACACTGTGGATGGCAAACCTCTTGATATTTTCGTCAAAATGGTCAATAATTTCCAGCTGGATTTTAAAACTATTAAGAATGAAATCAATACAGGATTCGACTGGCAGTTAAGTAAAAACTGGGGGCAAGGACAACTATTTGATGTTTACAGACCTATAGATCCGAAAGCGACCTTCAGACCTCGCGCTTACCGTGATGTTCCGGCTTATTCTACTTCTGCTTTGTTTTTGGAAACGATCAGTACGGCAGATTTAGGAAAGCATAAACTTACTCTTGCATTGGGGCTTAGAGGAAATTCTATGCTGAATCTTCCATATGATTTTAAAATGAACGGAAAGATCTATCTGGATCCAAGAACAAATCTTCAATGGGATCTTCCGGCATTTAATATGCTGAATAAAAAGGCTCAAATAGCATTAACATTAGGTTATGGTAAACAAAGTTTATTCCCTGATCTTAATTTATTATACCCGGAACTGGTGTATAAAGACATCCAACAGCTGAATTACTTCCATGTCAATCCTGATTACAGAAGAGTGAATTATAAGACGATGATTTATAATCCTCAAAATACAGAAATAGAACCTGCAATCAATGAAAAATTTGAGGCAAGAATAGATTTCAGTCTCGGATTTCATCAGCTCTCTGTTACTGTTTTTAAGGAAAAGATGAACAATGCTTTCCGTTCTATGAATGAATATGCGGTGTATCAGTATAAAAAATATGATACTTCATCGCTTGATCATAGTGCGATAACGTCACCACCGGATGTGAATACTCTTCCCTATCAGACTATTACAGAAAATTTTACCTATGCTTCGCAGCGAAACGGAAGTAAAATAGATAAGGAAGGAGTTGAGTTTCAGTATTCTTCCAACAGAATCCCGGTGATTAATACACGATTTACCCTCAGCGGCGCCTGGTTCCGTACAAAATATGGCAACAGTCTCCCAGTGTATAAAAGATCTGATGTATTGATCAATGGCAGACCTTATCCTTATCTCGGGCTGTACAACGGAATGGAGCCGAACTCTGCCAATGAAGTTCTGAATACGAATCTGATGCTGGATACCTATATTCCAAAACTGGATCTTATATTTTCTTCTTCTTTCCAGTTTTCATGGTTTTCAACAAGGAAATTAGATCCTATGAACGGAATTCCGAGCCATTATGTGGATCAGAATGGTAATATTTTCCCATTCAATCCTGATGCAGCTCAGGGAACGGTTCTCGAAAGAATGATTATCGCTCAAAATGCTGACCGTTACAATACATCCAGAAGACCATTGGAAGCGAATCTTAATCTTAAAGTAACGAAAAGCTTCAGGAATAAAACGGTCATTGTTTCGATGTTTGCCAACAGACTTTTCAGTTATTATGCTCCTTACAGTGTTAATGGAATAGCAATCAACAGAAAAGGTGCTCAGGATCCCTACTTTGGGATGGAAATCAATTTCAATTTATAACAATTTCAATCAAATAAATTATGTTTAAACATTTATTAAGAACACTATTATTATTGTGTGCTGTAGTAAGTCTTGCAGCCTGTTCGTCGGATTCTGATGCTCCGGAAGCACAAGCACAGACAACGTTAAACCTTGACCTGAGAGTGGTTCCGGAACACATTCAGGTAAGTGAATATAAATATTTCACGGTAAGCTTTAAAGAACTGAATACCGGTTTTACGGTTATCCAGGAGCTTACAAACACATCCTCCCTGAAAACTGTTCTTCCTACAGGAACTTATAACATTAGTGTAGAAGGAAGTATTATATTCGGGGATAATTCAACGCTGACAGAAGCAAAGGTGAGTGGAATTCAAACCGGGGTCGTTATTAATGGTACTGAACAGACAAAAATCATAGATATCTCACTGAAAGCAGGAAAAAGCAGTGATCTGATCCTTGAAGAAATATTCTTTGCAGGAACTACAACTCCACAGGGTTCTATGTATTTTGGAGATCAGTATTTCAAAATCACGAACAATACAGATAAAACATTGTATGCTGACGGTATGCTGCTCATTCAGTCTGCTTTCATGACAAATGAAAAACAGGATTACAGCCCAAATATCATGGGAAGTACATTCTCCGCCGGAGCTATTATCAGAATTCCTGGTAATGGTACCACTTATCCTGTTCTGCCTGGATCATCCATTATCATTGCGGAAGACGCCATCAATCACAAAGAATTCAACCCTTCATCCATTGATCTTTCTCATGCTGATTTCCAGATTTTCAAGGAAGATTCTGACGATATTAACAACCCTGCCGTTATTAAAATGACCAATGTATTTGAGAAAATGGTGATTCACACCCAAGGATATTATGCTTATGCTTTAGCACGTATGCCTGCGGGAATGACGAATGATGCACTGGTTAATCAGAATTCATATACTTATACTTACAATCTTACTTTTGGAGGAGATGTATATCCTATGGACGGCACAGCGGTTAAAATTCCAAACGAGTGGATTACAGATGCTGTAAATCTTAGTGTACAGGATTCTTTCCAGTGGCTTGTAACGTCTCCGTCTTTAGATATGGGATGGACTTCTGTAACGTCTTTTGATGGTGATAAAAACCGTTTCGGAAAAGCGGTACGCAGAAAAGCTGTCGGAAAGACTGCAGAGGGGAAAAACATCTTAAAAGACACCAATAATTCTACTGTAGACTTTGATCACGGTGTAAAACCTTCATTATTTAACTAAAAATGAAATATCTTCTTTCCATACTTATCCTGCCTGCTCTATCTTTTAACGTAAAACTTCATGCTCAGGAAAATGATACGATCATGAAAAAGATCCGTGAGGAATACAGCTACGAAAGGATACTTAAAAATAGTATCAACAGCAATCCTTCCAATATGTTGGGAGCCAGGAAATACAGTATTACCACATTCAGCCTGTTCACTCAAAACAGTGATACTCCCAATGAAATACAACAGAAAGGTAAAGGGAAAAATCTATGGGGAGTGGAAGCCCGTACCTTACAGATATTAGATCCTAAAACAACGGTCTGGGGTAACGCATCTTATTCGCAGGGAAAGAACAGACAGGTAGTATGGAACGAAAATACCGACTATGACATCATCTACCCTTATGTAGCAGCTGACAGCGTAGGTGGTGATATGAAATTTGAAAACTATGCTTTTTCAGGTGGCTATTCAAAGAAGATAAATTCTTATACCATAGGGATTACCGGAAGTTACAAGGCTAGTTTAAGCTATCGTGACATTGATCCAAGACCCAAAAATACATCGGCTAACTTTTCGTTGGCGCTGGGTGCCAATAAGCTGATGTTTCAGAAATTTAAAATCGGGGCTTATCTCGAAGCTGAAAAATATACTCAGAAACACTATTTGAGCTTTGTGAGCAATCAGGGGTTTCCTATGATCTACAATATGAGCGGAATGGGAAATTACAACGAATTGCTCTCGGGGAAACTGCGTCAGGCTTATTATGAAGGCTGGTCCTACGGAGGTGGTTTGCAGATCTTTGAAGCTGAAAACAGATCGTGGTATCTTACAGCCGGATTAAAAAAATTCACTCTTGACAAGCTTCTTACCGAATATACAGACCTTAATGCATCTGCAATCAATGAGCAGCAGTTTAATTTTTCATTAGGCAAATTCTTCAATACCGGCAGAATTCTCTGGGGAATCTCAGCTGACGGAAGCTATAAAGAAAGAAAAGGAACGGAAAATCTGTTTCTGAATGACAACTCCAGAAATTATATACAGATAGGTTCTGCGGAAAGGTACAATCATCAGTTAGCTCATACGGTTGTTAAGGGACTTTTAGAAATAGAACATAAAAGCGCAAAATCTACTTTTATCCCCTTTTTAGGAATGATTCAGGAAAAAGAAAAGTACAATAATTCACTTTCATCTATTGAATTAAATAAACTGATATACGGCGCAGATTATCAATGGTTAAAATCATTCAGTGAAAAGCTTTCTCTTTCTGTGGCAATGGGACTTTCTGTAACGGAAGTTTATAAGAATAATTCTGTATTTAATCTTTCAGGAAAACCAGCTATTCAACAGATGGTACGAGATAATTACAACTATCAATCTTCAGATTTCTGGCAGGCAAAATTGGATGTCAATGTTCACTTTACTTTTCCGGTCATTAAAAATGCTTATGTAGGAGGTAAAATGATGTACAGCAGTTTTAAGAACGATAACAATATGCTTTTTGCAGCAACCATAGGAGGTATTTTTTAAATAAAAACACATGAAATTTTCAGATATTAAACTCGTACTGTTAATCGGAATAATTGCTTTGTTCTGCATGCAGCATACCCTTAAAACATACAGCACAGATTACGGAGAAGTAGCTGAACAGTACAAAAAGCCAATACAATACTGGCAAAAACCTTCAATAGATGCAGGTATTGACTGGAAGGAATTTGAAGTAATAGAATGGGATTCCAATTATTATGAAACACAGGAACTTCCAGAAGTAATGCTAGGGAAAAAGCTTTTCTTTGATCCTAAACTATCATCATCAAGCCAAGTTTCCTGCAGCAGCTGTCATAATCCCGAATTAGGTTGGGGCGACGGACAGGAGGTTGCTTTGGGTAATGATCATTTACAGGGAAAAAGAAATACACAATCGCTTTATAATATTGCAGACAGAACATCTTATTTCTGGGACGGAAGAGCAAAAACACTGGAAGAACAACTTGTAGGACCTATTTCCGCTCACAATGAAATGAATATGAAACCGGAAAAACTTGCCGGAAAGCTTTCAAAATATAAAGAATACAAACAGCTTTTTAAAGAAGTTTACCACACTGATAAAATTACTTTTGACAAAATTGCCAGTGCAATTGTTACTTTTCAAAAAACGATCAAAAGCCAGCCTAGTAAGCTTGATAAATTCATCAAAGGTGATTATAAAGCAATGAGTGACAAGGAAATTTATGGGATGCATCTGTTCCGAACCAAAGCAAGATGTATGAACTGTCATTACGGGAAATATCTTACGGATGAATCATTCCACAACATAGGTCTCACCTACTACAAACGTGAATATGAAGATCTTGGGCTTTACCATATTACCAAAAAGTCCGGTGATGTGGGTAAATTCAAAACCCCATCGTTGAGAGATCTTACTTATACCGCTCCATGGATGCACAACGGATTGATGGATGATCTTCATGGCGTTGTCAACTTGTACAACAGCGGTATGCAGATGATCAACCCAAGCCCTGAAGAAAAGAAAGCAGATCCTAATTTTCCAGTAACAGATGAAAGGATGAAGCCTTTACAACTCAATAATCAGGAAATAGATGCTATTGTAGCTTTTCTGAAAAGTATGTCAGGAAGCTATTATAAAATGCCGCGTCCTGAAATTCCAAGACAATAGTTATAAGGCTGAAAGCTGGAAGAGGGAGACGGGAATTTACTATAATTCTGATAAGTTTTAAATGTCATTTTAAGGTATTGTTAACCTTAATTTAACACTTAAAGCACCTATGAAATTGAAGCATAGTTACAACCTTAATTTCAATAACTTACCTCTTCCATACTTCAGCTTACTTATTTATCAAAACTTGAAACCTATACTGAAATATATTCTTGAAAAATCAAGCTGATTATTTCTTGAAATATTAAGACTGATAGGACCCAGTAAAGATTCATAACCTAAGTTCACTCCATATCCAAACATATCAAAACTGTCATTAAACGGCGAAAACTCTTCACTTACCTTTCCATAGCTGAAAGATGGTGTCAGATATAACCTTTTCATGATTCTGTATTGAAGAGATACACCCGCCTTTGCCACGGAATTCATTGGAAGTTCTTTTTGGCGAAGCCCGTTGAATTCAGGGTTTAATAAGTCATAATTGTACTCACTTCCCCCAAGATTATACTTTTGGTTCAGGAAAAAATAAGGAACCGAATCTTCTCTCACCGACCCAAAACTTGTTCCCAGAAAAAGATTAGCCTTTGCCGCAAGTCTTCTGGTGATTGGATAAGCAAAATTTTCATTTAAAGTAAAAGATACCAGATTTTTAGGAATAAAATAATAAGAATCTTTCGGATTTAATATAGGATACAACTGAGGCTGAACTGTCTCCAGATCATATAATTCGTACTGATCTCCGTAGTAAAACCTTGTGCTTACCTGCAAATGATTGCCTTTGGTAAAGAAGTATCTTTTATTGAGGCTATTTTGTTCAAACTTTATAAATGTATTGAAATTACTGTGGTTATAAAGCTTTTTACTGTAGTTGTCTATTTTTGCCTGATCCACTTTATCCAGTAAACTGTACATTCTTTCCGCACTGAATTCTGTTCCTACAGAGATAAAAGCATTCGGATTGATATTGTAATTTAAAGCAACTTTTCCTGTTATATTTCTGTACATATGATTGGGAAATCTCGTATTATAATCTCCGTCCTCGTAACTAAATATTCTAAAAGTCAGGTCATTACTTTTAAGATGAACCATTTTTGCTTCAAGATCTACCCACCAGTGATCACCACTTCCTAAAAATCCCTGATAAGCCAGACGTGCCTTAAAACGTTCTGAAATATCGATCGTAGCAAGAAATCTGGATCTGTTGGCAAGAATATTTCTGTAAGTATAATTTACAATGATTCCCACAGACTGTTCTGTATCGTAATGTAATGCCAGTTTGAAAGCTCCCTTCTTTGCTTTTTTAACGAAAATATTCATGGTAAGAGCATCTCCCGTATTCGTATAAGTGTAATATACTTTTTCATATTGGCGCATTCCAAACACCCTGTCTATCGCTTCATTCACTGTTTTTACATCATAATACTTTCCTTCCGTTAACCCTAATTCTCGTTTGATTACAGCAACTTCAACCTCATCTGTAAGCGGTGTTCCATCTTCTTCATTAAAGGTAAATTTTGTGGTCGGCAGCTTCACCTCTTCAATCATTTCATGCTCATACTTAATCCCTAATTTTCTTTGCGCTTCTGCTAAAGCTACAAATTCAGGAAGGTGTTTTCTTGCTTCTGTCTCACCGATTTTTATAATCTTTCTGAACCTTGCAAAATCTTTTGTTGTAATATCCCCCAGAGGATCAACAAAATCTACGAGAATATTGGATAAAGCCTTCTGATGTTTAAAATCCTCTACAGAACGTATGGCATGGGTCTGATAGATCATTTTCATAGGATTCTCGATCTCTTTTTTAGTAAAAAGCCTAAATCCTGTATAACCTCCAATAACAAAATCTGCTCCCATCTGACGAACCTCATTCGCAGGATAATTACGATCCAAACCTCCGTCTACCAATAGTTTCCCATCAATATAAACCGGAGCAAAAGCCGCAGGAATAGCAAGTGTAGAACGAATAGCCAATGGTAAAGAACCTTTTTTCTGCATAACCAGCCCTCCATTTTCAATATCCGAAGAAGTAAGCTCTACCGGAATTCTTAATTGGCTGAAATCATTAATATGTTTGGCATTAAAAGTGAGCGTATTTAAAACTTCACCCATGTACTGTCCTTCAATATAAGAGCTTGGAAGCGTTGGAACTCCCTTTACTACAGGAAACTCAAGGATATATTTATCATACTCATCCTTTTCACTGATGTTGACTTTACTGTAAGGAATTTTATTGCTTAGAATCCTGTTCCAGTCTACTTTATAGATGGTTTTCTTGAGCTGGTCAGCGTTATATCCCATGGCATATAAACCACCCAAAATACCCCCCATACTCGTTCCGGTAATATAATCCACCTTGATTCCCAGAGAATCGATCATTTTCAAAATACCAATATGAGCAAAGCCTTTCGCACCTCCTCCACTTAAAGCTAAACCAAACTTAGTATCCTTTGAAACATTCTGAAGTCTGATCTGGAGAGAGTCATTTACTTGCTGAGATTTGAGAAAAAAAGAGGAAATAATGGTTACAAATATCAGAAGCTTTTTCATGGGACAACCAGTTTAAGAGTGTGGAATTTTACAGTAAATATACAATTATACCACAAAAGCTGACAAAAAATCTCATCTATTTGTCTATTTAAGAAGAACTTAAAAATACAATTCCATACAAATTTAAAATCTGCGAAATCAGAAAGATCTAAGGGAAAAATCTATGAAAATTTAATAAGACTTTACGCTTTCCACGAAGTTAACATCCGGGTTCAGGATTTCAAGAATAAGGTTTTTTACAGCCTTCATCGCATCATCAATATTTCCTTTGTCAAACTGAAGAGAAACCATTCCCTTTTTAGCATCAGCAAAGCTCCAGATTCCCGTTTCGATAGGATATCCCCAGAACTCAGGAAGATGTTGCACCACATAATGATAAATACAGAGCTGTAAAGCCTGTTTTCTGTCACTGTTATGGAAATATTCTGCAACATTGTCCTCATCAATTTTCACTGTCAGATTTTTAATTTTGGCAGTTTTATAATCGATGATTCGTAAAGTTCCATTTAGCTTATCAATTCTGTCGATGAATCCCATGAATGAAATTTTATCATTTCCTTCAAGGTAAAATTCTATGTTTTCGAACCTTCTTTCAATATCAACAATCTCTAAAGTATTTCCTTGTTTTATCAGTTCAAGATCATGATTAAGGACATTTTCAATTACCTTTTTCGCAATGGCTTTATGGATGTAATTCATCCCCTTCTCGTAGAATTCCGGTTGATGTTTAAGCTTTTCAATCGCTATATTTATATATTCATCTATCGCTTTAATTGATTTTACTAAATCGCTTTCTTTTAAAACCTTACCTTTAAGCATCTCATAAACTTCTTGAAGTGAATAATGCACCAGGTTCCCATAGTTTTTCACCGATAACTCTTCTTCAATTTCGTCCGTTTCCGAAGTGTTCAGAATCTTTGATAAGTAAAAATCTATCGGATTATAAAGGTAGCTTGTAAGATGCGAAGCCGAGACTTTTCCTTTCCATTTCTGAAGACGCTCCTTTACAATTTCCGTCTTGGAAATTTCTATAGGTTTAGTCATAATAGGTTCCGAAGAATTCTCAATGATCAGATGCTCAATCTCATGGGAACTCTCCATTTCAATCTGAGTAATGAAACGGCTTTTTTCTCCCGTATTCACCCCGGAACTTAATGCATTGTACAGCAAATGAACATTCTGCGCATCCTGAATCAGCCGGTAAAAGTGATAGGCATAAATACTATCATTTTCCAGGAAAGTATGAAGATCAAAAAACCTCCTGATATCAAAAGGAATATAAGTATTCTGTGAATTTCCCAACGGCAGCTTCCCTTCGTTCACGGAAAGCAGAATAACGTTTTCAAAGTTCAGCAAACGCGTTTCCAGCAACCCCATGATCTGCAATCCTCGCAGTGGCTCTCCCTGAAAATCTATACTCTCGGAATTGATATGCTGATTGATAAGAATTTCCAGCGTCTCCATTTTGATCTCAATATTGTAAGGCGTCAACTGGTTTTTAATGATTCTGAAAGCATTTTCAAAGTGGGAAACATTTTCATACTGAATATCGTCTATTTCCAGCCATTTTACCTGATGACAGAAAGAAATCAGTATATCCAGATAAGCATTTGTGCTTACAGCCTTCTGCAAAAGTCCGAAATAAGACAGCTCACTCAGCAGTTCATTCAGAAGCTTTTTAGAAATATAAACAATATTCCTCTCCTCTATTTTCGCTTTAAAATCATTGATGATCAGTTCATCTTTAGCAGACTTCGGAAGCTCTTCCAGAATCGGGAATATATCTCTGTAGTAATAGGATGTTTTATTCTTTTCAAGTTGTTTCTGCAAATAAAACAGTCGTTTTACCGCATTGGAAAAAGACAGATTTTTAAGCGGAAAACCCATCGTGATATTCAGGTTTTCTACGCCGTGCATCACATCAAGACTTGCGGGCAGAAGATTTTCATCCAACAGAACAACAGCAGTATTGGAAAAAGTTTTGTTATTAATTTCCTTAAAAATTTCCGGTAGTACTTTGGTTTGCGTTACATTTCCGGAAACTTCATAGACTTTAATCTTTTTGGGTTGGTTAAAATCATCCTCAATCCATTCAAAAACCCTGTTATCATCAAATTCCTTCCATGTTTTATGATTTCTGAGAAACTTTCCTGCTTCCTGTCTTTCATCATTAAAATAATAACGATCCGCCTGAAAGAAACATTGTGCTTTATTCCACTGTAAAAGATTTCTTACGAGTTTTTCTTCCACCGGCGTAAAGGCATTAAATCCGCAGAAAACAAATTGTTCCGGGGTACTCCTTGCAAAATCCGAGATCCCGGCTTTAGCAGCCTCGTGAATCATTCCTGACGTAGCCCAATTCTTTTCCTGCAATCTGCTTTTCAGTTCAGGAAGAAAAACGTTCATGTTTTGCCAGAAATTAAGAAACTTCTTTCTCGGAACATCATCATCTTCGCCAAGATCCTGAGCCCATTCTTTAATCCTTTCCTCATCAAACATATACTGTAAAACCGCAACATCACTATCGGAGAATTTAAGAATATCATCCCAATCCTTTTGTAATGTTGGAAACCATTTCAAAAAATCCGAAAAATCATCTCTGGGAATTAAATTCAAACTTCGGTATACATCAAATGAAAAAAGCCACAACGGAATACCCTGAATTACCTGTTTATCAGCAATTTTATTAATCAACTCCTCGATCGTAAAGAAATTCGGCAATAGCCCCGAATAATTGTTTTCCTCCAGAATCTGTCTGATAAATACAATCGGACGTTTTCCCGGCAGGATAATATTAAACGCAGAAAGATCCGGGTTTTGCGCTAAAAGTTCGTGAATGATCTTATTGAGGAATTTCAAAGGGCTTGGTAGCTTTTAAGGTTTTCTAGTTCTGTGGAAATAGCAGCGTTGTATTCTGCCTGTTTTTCTTTGTCCATCCCATGACGGGTGTCTTTGTCATAGGACATCTGGAAGTTTTTATATTGATTGGAAATATCGTTATAAATTGATTTAAATAACCTGTCGTAATCTCCGGAAGTTCTTACTTTTTCATCAATAGCTTTTCTGAATTTCCTTACAAAAAGCTCTGCAATGTCAAAGTGCTTCTGTTCATGCAAAAGAATATAATCGTTGATTTTTTTTACATCCTTCCATGATTTTTCTTCGTGAAAAACGGTTTTAATTTCAATTTTCACAGGAGACTTTGGGTTCGAAGATTTTACTACGGAATATTCCCAACCGCAATTCGTGTAAGCGGCAACATCAGGATTATTCCTTCTGTTCACAGAGCTTTTAAAATTACTCCAATCCAGTTTTTGCCCTTCCTGCCAGAAAATTTTCTGTCCGAACATAATATTGGCAGTCAGTAAACACAATACAGTAATCAGTTTCATTATTTTACTACAATGGTTTTTGTGATCCAGTTATTTCCTCCATTCCAGAATTTAAAAGTATATTTTCCTTTCTGTCTTGGGCTGAAATTAATCTGATTCGCTCCAGTATAGCTGTTTTGTGCACAAGGACCGTTGGTAATGTATTTGTAGGCAGTAACAGTTCTCTCAAGATTGTTGTTATAAATATAATCATATCCATAAAAACCCTGACATTGAGATGGATATGTGGAATACGTTTTTATACTCTGAAGTGCAAAAACATCCATGGTATCATTTACAATTTTCACACTGTCTATTTTGATCTTATCAATGGATTCAATGGTCTCGTAATCATCGTCGTTACAAGAAACCATTACTAAGCCAAACAATACTGTTGCAAATCCAATATTTAAAAGTTTTTTCATAACCTACAATTTTGTGATTATTAATAAACAATTAGCAAAAATTATTCCCTAATCAGTGTAAATTAGGAATTAAAATTACCTTTTGATACATAGACTACTTTCTTAGTATCAAAAAATTCTCCATCAAAATAGTGTTTTAGGTTAAAAATTTCACATTTAAGTCCGGCAAGCTCTTCTGCAAGATCTCCACCTTTTAAATATAAAATTCCGTTATGTTTAGGATTAAACTGTTCTTTTTCAAATTTTCCTTTCAGCCATCTTAGGAATTCCGGCATCTGAGTAACGGCTCTGCTGACGATAAAGTGGAACTTTTCTTTCAGTTTTTCTGCTCTTCCATGAATCGCAGTTACATTTTTCAATCCAACCCCTTCTGATACAGCCTGTACTACGCTGATTTTCTTTCCAATGGAATCAATCAGGGTAAACTGTGTTTCAGGGAAAAGGATCGCTAAAGGAATTCCAGGAAAACCTCCTCCCGTTCCGATATCCAATACTTTTGTTCCCGGAGCAAATTCCATCACTTTTGCAATTCCCAAAGAGTGAAGAATATGTTTTTCATACAATGATTCCATATCTTTTCTGGAAATCACGTTGATCTTTTCATTCCATTCATTGTACAGTGTTTCCAGTTTTGCAAACTGTTCTATCTGTGTTTCTGTAAGATCCGGAAAGTATTTTAATAGTAACGATGTAGACATGTGAATTATTATAATCTGCAAAAATAAGTTTTTATTAGCTTTATTCAAACTTTCAGGAAGAGTATATCAAAAAATAGTACGGTATCTTTTTAATGGGTACTTTCTCTTTCTATAGGATTATTCCCTTTTTTAAGCATTCTGGCTATTTCTGCATCATTATTTCCTTTTCCTGCTTTTTTTATTTGGTCTAGATCCAACTGAGCAATATAGCCGTCTTTCAGCTGTATTCCCATCTTTCCTGCTTTTGAATCTACGTTCATACTTTCAATATCTTCAGGACTAAAAACATCATTTTTCAAAAGTTTTTTATACTCCTGCTCAGTTATTTTTTTGCTGTTTTTAGGAACTAAAGAGAACATTTCATTTACTTTTTTCACCTGAATCAAATTAAAAATATGATCATCTTCTGAATCTCTTACTCTCACAATCAAACCCGGAAGTCCATTGAATTTATAAGGTCCATCATTCACCGGATAGTCTTTAGAAAACCATGCTTCCCATTCTCTTCCTTTGTATTTAGCAGTAGCTTTTTGGCAATTTATATCATTAATTTTAAGAAATTCTTTGTGAATGACCCATTTTGGCGACTCATGATCTGTAAGGACAAGGTTTGCCGTTTTAAATTTATCGTATAAGTTTGTTTCTTTCTTTGCGTAATCTTTTTCAAGGATATAATTGAGATTCCTGTCATAGTTTTTACTTTTAAAAAGGGCTGCAAGATCTTTATTCACCTGATAAGCAGAATCTCTCTCATATTTTACAGCATTATAAAAATAGGACTTTTTACCGTCTGTATCCAGATTCATATAATCTGTGACTTCAGCATATTTATTCTCAATGTCAGGCTTCATTTTGTATTCGTACACAAAGCGGTAATTCTGAGCAGAAACAGTAGCTGCGAATGCCAGAAATAAAATTTGAAACTTTTTTTTCATAGGATTAGTTTTATAATCAATACGATTTCAGCAATAATGGCGGAGCTAAAACAATATTAAATCCAAATATAGTGAATCCTTTGAAACCTGATAAAAATCTTTAAACTAGCCCCGTTTTTATTTCATCTGCAAGACGTTTTTATTATATATTTGTTAAAATTCAAAAAAAAATACATGGATAAACTTTCGGACAGAGTAAAAAGATTAGGATACTCACAGACTTTTGTAATGTCTAATAAAGCCAGAGAAATGAAAGCCAGCGGAATAGACGTGATCAGCTTAACTCTTGGTGAACCGGATTTCGATGTACCGGATAATATCAAACAGGCAGCTTTCGATGCCATTAATGAAAACTACAGCCACTACTCTCCTGTTCCGGGATTCCTTGAACTGCGCGAGGCGATTGCTTATAAATTAAAAAGAGACAACAATCTTGAATATAAACCAACACAAATTTGTGTTTCCAATGGTGCTAAACAGGCTATTTTAAATGTTCTGGCAGCGATTATCAATGATGGCGACGAGGTTTTATTACCTGCTCCTTATTGGGTAAGCTATGATGAAATGGTAAAAATGATGGGCGGAAATTCTGTAATGCTTCCTACTTCGTATGTTACTGATTTCAAAGTTACAGCGGAACAACTTGAAGAAGCTATTACAGATAAGACAAAAGCAATCCTTTTCAGTTCTCCATGTAATCCTTCCGGGGGATATTATACTTATGACGAATTGAAATCTATTGCAAAAGTAGTGGCAAAATACCCTCATGTAACAATCATTTCAGATGAGATCTATGAATTCATCAATTATGAGACGAAAACAACTTCCATCGCTCAGTTTCCTGAGGTTTACGAACAGACTGCCGTAATCAACGGGATGTCAAAAGCCTTTGCCATGACAGGATGGAGAATCGGATACTCCGCATGTCCTGAGTGGCTGGCAAAAGCTTGTGAAAAAGTACAGGGACAGATGACAAGCGGTGCCAACACCGTAGCTCAGAGAGCTTCTATCACTGCATTAAAGACAGATCCTTCAGAATACAGATATATGATTGATGCTTTCAAGAAAAGAAGAGATCTTGTGTATGAATTAATCCAGGAAATTCCAGGGTTCAAAGTACTGCTTCCAAAAGCTGCATTTTATTTCTTCCCGGACATCTCACATTACATTGGAAAAACATTGAACGGAACAGAAATTAAAAATTCTGATGACTTCGCAATGTTCTTGTTAGAAAATGCTCACGTAGGATGTGTAGGTGGTTTTTCATTCGGTAGCCCGGAATGTATCAGATTCTCTTATGCTGCTTCTGAAGAAGATTTAAGAAAGGCTATGAAACGAATCAAGGATTTATTAGACCAATTTAATTAAGAATTAAAAAACGGTAAATAAAACACAACCATTACAATGAATTTGTTAAAAAAACTAACAATCGCTACAAGTATTGCCGCAGCAAGTTTTGCAGGTCATGCTTTCGGACAGGATTTCCAATGGAAAGAGGCTACTGCCAATGGATATAAGTACAAATACGTGACTAACGATCCTACTTCTGCAAGATACTACACGTTGAAAAACGGATTAACGGTTATTTTAAGCCCAACCAGCAAAGAACCGAGAATTCAGACCTATATTGCAACAAAAGCAGGAAGTAAAACAGATCCGGCAGACCATACAGGTCTTGCTCACTATTTAGAGCATATGCTTTTCAAAGGAACTACACAGTTTGGTTCTAAAGACTGGGCAAAAGAAAAACCACTTTTAGATCAGATTGATGCTCTTTATGAAAAATACAATCAGACAAAAGACGAGGCTAAAAGAAAGGAAATCTATAAAGAAATCGACAGGGTTTCCGGAGAAGCTGCCAAATTTGCAATCGCCAACGAATATGATAAGATGATGGCTGGAATGGGAGCTGACGGATCAAATGCCTTCACTTCTTTCGAGCAGACTGTTTATACGGAAGATATTCCTTCTAACGTGGTAGACAAGTTCCTTGCTTTACAGTCAGAAAGATTCAGAGAGCCGATCCTTAGACTTTTCCACACTGAGCTTGAAGCTGTATATGAAGAAAAGAACAGAACACTGGATGATGACGGAGACAAAGTTTTTGATATGATGTTTGCTAATCTTTTTCCTAATAACAATTATGGAAAACAAACTACAATCGGAACAATTGAACACCTGAAAAACCCTTCTCTACACGCAATCAGAGAATATTATAACAATTATTATGTTCCCAACAACATGGGAATCATTATGTCCGGAGACTTCAATCCGGATGAAGTAATTGCCAAAATCGATAAGGCTTTTTCTTATATGAAGTCAAAACCTGTTCCTGAATACAAAGTAGGACAGGAAAACCCTATTGCTTCACCCGTAATTAAAGAAGTTGTAGGACCAGATGCCGAAAGTGTAATGCTTGGCTTCAGATTCCCGGGAGCATCAACAAAAGATGCAAGACTGCTTAACTTTGTAGGAAGCATGCTTACCAACGGACAAGCTGGATTAATCGATCTAGATCTGGTAAAAAGACAAAAACTACTTGGTGCTTTTGCTTTTCCTTATGCTTTAAAAGATTATTCCGTATTACTTTTACAGGGAAAACCTACAGAAGGACAATCTTTGGATGAAGTGAAAAATCTTCTTCTTCAGGAGATCGATAAATTAAGAAAAGGAGAATTTTCCGATGATCTGATTCAATCTATTGTAAATAACGAAAAGAAGAATACCATTCAAAAGGATGAAAAATACTCATCAAGAGCAAGCATCTTAATGGATGAATTCACATCAGAAGTAGATCATAAAGCAAACCTTGAATACATCGAAGAAATTTCCAGTCTTACTAAAAAAGACATTATGGAATTCGCAGCGAAATATCTTCAAAATAACAATTACGTAGCTGTTTATAAGAAAAAAGGCGAAGACAAGAGCATTGTAAAAGTAGATAAGCCTACTATAACACCTGTTTCCGTAAACAGAGAAGACCAATCTTCTTTCCTTAAGAAAATTGACGAAATGCCTGAAAAAGCAATTGCTCCGGTATGGCTAAACTACGACAAGGATATTGCTAAAACTCAACTAGGCGAGGTAAATGTGCTTTCTGTAAAAAATACAGACAACGCACTATTCAGAATGTATTATCATTTTGATTCAGGGAAATGGAACAACAAGATGCTTCCTTTAGCAGCAGAATACCTGCAATATCTTGGAACTAATAATAAGTCGTCTGAAACCATCAGTAGAGAATTCTACAAACTAGCTTCAAGTTTCAATGTAAGCGCAGGAAACGAGGAAACATACGTATCTCTTGAAGGTTTGAATGAAAACTTTGATAAAACAATTGCTCTATTTGAAGATTTGATTAAAAACTGTAAAGCAGATCAAGGAGCATTAGACGCTTACAAAGCCCGATTGAAGAAAGCAAGAGCGAATGCAAAACAGAACAAAGCTACAATTATGGCAGGGTTAAGAAGTTACGCTCAATACGGCGCACAAAACCCATTCAACAATGTATTGAGCGATGCTGAGCTTGACGCATTGAAAGCTGAAGACTTAACTAAAATCCTTCACGACCTGTTTAATTTTAAGCATAAAGTACTTTATTACGGTCCGAAAACAGGTGCTGAAACAGTAGCTTCTTTAAAACCTATTCATAAAATTTCTGCTGCTCTTAAAGATCTCCCACAAACAAAAACATTTGTACAGATCCCAACAGATAAGAACAAAGTATTATTCGCTCATTACGATATGGTACAGGCTGAAATCTTCTGGGCAAGAAACTCTGAACAGTACAACTCAACGATTACGCCTACGGTAAACTTATTCAATAATTATTTCGGTGGCGGAATGGGTTCTATTGTTTTCCAGACCATCAGAGAATCTAAAGCATTGGCATATTCTACTTATTCTTATTTTGCGCTTCCAAGCAAGAAAGCTGACAAGAATACCATTATGGCATATGTAGGTACACAAGCTGACAAATTCAATGAGTCTACAACAGCGATGAATGAGCTTCTGACTACCCTTCCAAAGTCTGAACAGCTATTTGAAACAGCAAAAAGCGGATTGAAAAAAACTATCGCTTCTGAAAGAATTTCTCAGGACGGTATTATTTTCTCTTATCTGAAAGCACAAAGGCTTGGAAACAATACAGATATAAGAAAGAATGTCTATGAACAAGCTCCAAAGCTATCTTTTGCAGACATCAATACTTTCCACGATAATGAAATGAAAAACAAAAATTATACGTATTGTATTGTTGCGTCACAAGACAAAGTAAATGAATCAGATATGCAGAAATTAGGCGAGGTAAAAAAACTCAATTTGACTGAAATATTTGGTTATTAAAATAAAGAAAAGCCCTGGTTTCAGGGCTTTTTTACTTAACAGCATATCAAAAACAATTATAGATTTTATTTATCAATATTCATTTGTTCGATAGATAAAACTTCTCTATATTTGCATCAGAAATTTAAATATAAAAACAAAAAATTATGTCTTTAGTAGGAAAAAAATTCCCGAATTTAACAATCGACGCAATGTCTGAAATGGGTGACGATTTAAGAATCAACATCCTTGAAGAAGCTACAACTAACCAACAAAAAGTTCTTTTGTTCTGGTACCCTAAAGATTTCACTTTCGTATGCCCTACTGAGCTTCACGCTTTCCAGGAGGCTTTAGGTGAGTTCGAAAAAAGAAACACTAAAGTAATCGGAGCATCTTGCGATACAAACGAAGTACACTTCGCATGGTTAAACACTCCAAAAGATAACGGAGGTATCGAAGGAGTAACTTACCCACTTTTAGCTGATACTCACAGACAATTAGCAAACACTTTAGGAATTGTAGATCAGGATTTCGAATACAATGAAGATGGAGAAGAAATTTTCACTGGTTCTAACGTAACTTACAGAGCTACTTACCTTATCGACGAAACTGGAAAAATCTTCCACGAAGCGGTAAACGATATGCCTCTAGGTAGAAACGTAAAAGAATTCTTAAGACTAATCGACGCTTACACTCACGTTCAAAAACACGGTGAAGTATGTCCTGCAAACTGGGAAGAAGGTAAAGACGCAATGAAAGCAGACAGAACTTCTACAGCAGAATACTTAGCTAAGAACTAATATAATGTGTTAATCTGAAAATGAGATAATTTGAAAATTAATCTCTGGATGATCTAAAATTATCTCATTTTCTTTTTACCATTAGCACATTTTCAAATTATCTCATTTTCAAATTATTATTATGTACACAGAATTAACCGAAGATACATTACAAAATATAGTAAACGACAACGAAAA
Organism: Chryseobacterium artocarpi; assembly: GCF_001684975.1. Lineage (GTDB taxonomy): Bacteria > Bacteroidota > Bacteroidia > Flavobacteriales > Weeksellaceae > Chryseobacterium > Chryseobacterium artocarpi. Next base: position 659,390 of record NZ_MAYH01000023.1, read on the forward strand.
AGTAGTTGTTCAGTATGGTGCAACATGGTGCGGAAACTGCAGAATCATGAAGCCAAAATTCAAAAAATTAGCAGCTGAGAATGATTCTATTCCTTTCTTATATGTAGATGCTGAAAAACTTCCTGAAAGCAGAAAATTAGCAAAAGTGGACAACCTACCAACTTTCGCAATCTTCAAAAACGGTGAATTGGTAAATCAGGTTCAGTCTAACCAGGCAGAAAGTTTAATTAACCTTTTTAACGAGCTAGCATAATGAAATTACCAGTAATCAGACAATTCTATCAGAATCAGACTCCTGAAAACCTAGAAAAAACATTAGAAGTTCTTGAAAGCTTCTGCGAATTCAGAGGAACAAGTGAAGAGGATTTAAATGTTGCAGGAGAGCTTATTACCAACATCTGCGGAGCTTTAGAAGTTCATGCTAATGTGCAAAACGGAATGAGCGAAAAAGATGCCCTAAATTCTTTCGCACAGAAGGTTTTAGGATCCATTGATAAGTAGTTTTTATCATTTAATATTCTATAAAAACACAAAAGATCTGAGGTTTTTCCTCAACACTACACTTCCCTCTTCTTTAGCCAATACTCTACTTTTTATCTGAAATAATTCTTCAATCCTTTTGAAGTGATATTGAGTATTGAATAGTTAAAGAATACCCAATAAAATCCCGATGAAATGTCATCAGGATTTTTTGGATTCACAGCGTAATTAAACACGAATTTCACTAATATTATTGCACGAATAACACAAATACCAACTACAGCAATTGTGTCATTTGTGTTTGAAGCATTTATTACATCCTCATTGTCATCCTGACGAAAGAAGAATCTCAAACTCAGATTAGGTTCTTCATTCCACTTCGTTGCTTTCAGAATGACATTCTACAATACTTCGGGATTATATTTACAATCCTCATTAAACACGAATTTCACTAATTCCTTGCACTAATAGTACAAATATCAACTACAGCAATTGCGTCATCTGTGAAAACATTTGTGGTAAAAAAATCTGCTCTATCCGCAAAATTTGGGAGAGAAATTAAAAACATTCACCAAATTAAATCTGATCCCAAATAAAAAAATCCTGATGAAAAACTCACCAGGACTATTATTTAAATTCAATTGGATAATCAAATTAACTTCTTCTGCTCATCAGAATATTCAGGATATACCAGAATAAAAGCATGATAGAAGCAAAAAGCTGTAATGCAGCACCTACATACTGATTAGTTCCATAAGAATCTTTCAGTTTACTTGTCTGATATAAAATTGTAGCTGAAGCGAGAATAACCATCCCTACAGAGAACCATAGCCCAAGGTTAAAACCGAATGCCATACCACCCACGATCAATCCGATCGAAATAAAACCACCGATTACTATAATATTTCTTAAAAAAGAAAAATCTCTCTTTGAAGTAAAAGCAACTCCGGAAATCCCTGCAAACATGGCAACTGTTAAAGTAGCAGCCTGAAAGATCACATTAGCCCCACCTGCCATATTAGCAGCAATATAAAGCAATGGCATAAAAATGATCGCTTCCAGTAAAATATAGAATCCTAATCCTAAATATTGAGTTGTTTTACTTTGTGAAAGTGACCATTTAGAAGCTAAAATAGACGCCAACCAAAAAACCCCGATGATTAATAACCAAGTAAGTCTCCCTTGAAACATCATTGCAATAATTTCTACAGGCACCGTTTTCAGTAAAATAGTTTCAACTCCAATAAATGCAAGAATCGATAATGCTACATGCAAATACGTTTTCTTGTAAAAATTTGCCTTTTCTACCTCAGTAGAATGAGCAACTAAAACATCTGTCATCATAGTTAATATTTTTTTATTTAATTCGAAATAAAATTATTTTTCTTTCGCAGCAGGCATCACTCCAAGGATTTTACCATCATCATCAAACACCGCACTCGCCACTTCTTCTGAAGAATCACCTGCATATTTATACTTGATATTCGGATGGCTTACTCCGTCCATTGTAACATAATATCCTACTTTCAAAACCTCAAGTTTTTTGGTAGAATCAATTCCGTTCTTCACTTTTGCGAGAACGTCATCCGTAGCAATCTTTCTTATTTTATCGGAAAGAAGAGCATCTGCCGTTTTACGGTCTGAAGATTGTAAAGCTTTGATAAATTTCTGGAAGTTAATGTCATAGAAATTTACCTTATCCTTACTTATAGTAGCCGGAAGTTCTTTCTTTTGATTATTCTGAACCTCCACTCCCACTACTTTTTGGGCAAAGATCAACTGCCCGCCAATAATCGCCAGCCCTAAAAATAATTTTTTCATACTATTCATTTTGTTATTTGGTGAAATAGGTCATGGAAGATACGAAAATCAGACCACTTCCAAAAACTTCATCGTATCCACATTATCTGCATAGGTATCAAGCCCCGGATTCTGAGCCTCACCGAATGCAATTGAATTCAATCCCAGCTCATCTTTAGCCACCACACACTGAATATTTTCCTCGTTTTCAGCAATAAAGCTTTTCACATCTTCCAAAGATTCATATCGACTGAAATTAATTACAGAAAGGGGGCTGAATAGTTTATCATCTTCTTTCAGCATCACAAAATTATTATCCCAGAATTTTTCCTGATTCAGAAGATAAACAGCTCTGTTATAATCATAATTATTAGCATATTTATTATGATTGATAATATCCTGGAACCCTAGGAAGCTTTCAAACAATCTATCGATTACAAAATCCTGAGGAATAAAGATCCTTGTCACGTTTCTGCATCCCAAACCGAAGTACTGGAAAATATCTTTTGCTAAAAGCTGGAGCTCAGCCTCAGTTTCATCACCTTTTAAAACCGCAACAGAAGTTCTGTTTTTACGGATAATGCTTAAGTGATTTTTAAAATAATATTCAAGATATCTTGCGGTATTATTACTTCCTGTCGCAATAACCGCATCAAAGTTTTCTAATTTTTCTACAAATTCAAACGGCACTTGATCATCAGAAAACTCTTTCCACTTCTTTAATAAAAACGGAATCAGATATTTATCTTTTGAAGAAAGCTTAATCACTGGAATATGATTACTTAAAATCACAGAAATAGCATCATGAAATCCTACTAAAGGAATATTTCCGGCTAAAATTAACCCTACTCTTTTTGAAATTTTAGAAATAGAATAATTTCCAAGCCAGTTTTTGATGTTTTCTTCGGTAAGCAGATCTGCCCATTGCTGCAAAGCAATTTTCTGATTATCAACTGTAAACCATGGATTCTCTATTTCTGATCTTTTTAATAATAATTCAATATTAGCATCATCTTCATTGTAATCCTCTGATTTCTTCGCTAAAAACGCTTTTATATAATCACTTAATTTAATAAGTCCTAAAACTTGATTTTCGGTATTCATAATTACTTTAAAATTGGGGAATATTTTGTAATTTTGTGCAAATTTAAAAAAAATTAGCGATGGCTATTAAAATAACTGATGAATGCATTAACTGTGGGGCTTGCGAACCGGAATGTCCAAACAATGCAATATATGAAGGAGCTGTAGATTGGAAGGCTTCTGACGGAACTTCCCTTCAAGGGACTATTACAATGCCTTCAGGACTTACTGTAGATGCAGATTCAGCACAGGAACCTGTAAGTGATGATGTTTATTTCATTGTAACTGATAAATGTACAGAATGTAAAGGTTTCCATGAGGAACCGCAGTGTGCAGCTGTATGCCCGGTAGATTGCTGTGTTCCTGATGAGGATCATGTGGAATCTGAAGAGGCTCTGCTTAGCAAAAAAGCATTCCTACACGGCGAATAAAAAATTCCGTCTCATCATCTGTGAGGCGGCTTTTTTTAACCAAAAATCAAATAAAACTAAAAATTAAGCTAAGGAATACAATTCCAACGCAACCAAAAAATATAAAATATGAACAAAAAGCACAACTTCAGCGCAGGACCATGTATCTTACCTCAAGAGGTATTCGAAAAATCAGCACAGGCGATTTTAGATTTTAACGGTATCGGATTATCTCTTCTTGAAATTTCTCACAGAAGCAAGGATTTTGTTGCCGTAATGGACGAAGCGCGTGCTATTGTAAAAAGGTTGATGAACCTTGGTGATGACTATGAGGTTCTTTATTTAGGAAGCGGTGCGAGCATGCAGTTTGCAATGGTTCCTTACAATCTGATGAAAGTAGGCGGAAAAGCAGCTTACCTGGATACCGGAACATGGGCAGCAGGAGCTATTAAAGAAGCTAAAAAACTAGGAACAGTAGATGTGGTAGGTTCTTCAAAAGATGAAAACTACTCTTTCATTCCTAAAGGCTATACCGTAGGTTCAGAATACGATTATTTCCACTGTACTTCCAACAATACCATCTATGGGACTCAAATGAAATCATTTCCGGAAGTAGATACTTTAATGGTATGTGATATGAGTTCAGATATTTTTTCAAGACAGCTTGATTTTTCAAAATTTGATTTAATCTATGCCGGAGCGCAGAAAAATATGGGACCGGCAGGAGTAACTTTAGTAGTAATCAAAAAAGAAATCCTTGGAAAAACCGGAAGAGAAAACATGCTATCTATGCTGGATTACTCTCAACACATTTCTAAAGAATCTATGTATAATACTCCACCTGTATTTCCTATCTACGCTTCCCTATTGACCCTTCAGTATCTTGAAAACAATGGTGGAATAGCGGCTGCAGAACAAAGAAACGAAGCAAAAGCAAAACTTTTATACGATGAAATTGATAGCAACCCGCTATTCGAAACATTCTGTGTAAAAGAAGACCGTTCATTGATGAATGTTTCTTTCAAAATTACCGATGAAAGCAAGAAGGAGGAATTTGACTATGCATGGAAAGCAGCTGGTATCAGTGGATTAAACGGACACAGAAGCCTTGGCGGATACAGAGCAAGCTTGTACAACGCTTTACCTATTGAAAGCGTACAGGTATTGGTAGATGTAATGAAATCTATCAAATAATTTAAGCATTAAAAAATTCAAAGATTGAAAGATTTAAAAGCAGTTAATTTAAATTTATTAATTTGCGCCCCAGTTTTAAAATTTTGAAATATTTAAACCTTTCAATCTTTAAATCCAATAACACATGAAAGTTTTAGCAAACGATGGAATCTCAAAAGCAGGAGAACGGGTACTAAAAGAAGCCGGAATTGAAATTCTGGACAATAGAGTTGCCCAAGATCACGTTATTAATTTTATAAACGATAATAATGTAGACGTTCTTCTTGTAAGAAGTGCAACAAAAGTAAGACAGGAATTGATAGATGCATGTCCGGGACTTAAAATCATAGGTCGTGGCGGTATCGGGATGGACAACATTGATGTAGAATATGCAAAAAGCAAAGGGATAAAAGTAATCAATACCCCTACTGCATCTTCAAAATCTGTGGCAGAATTAGTTTTCGGACATTTCTTTTCATTAGCAAGATTCCTGCACGAATCGAACAGACTGATGCCTTTGGAAGGAGAAACCCATTTCAATGCCATGAAAAAATCATTCAGTAATGCGTATGAACTTTCAGGAAAAACATTAGGAGTAATCGGATTTGGAAGCATTGGACAGGAAGTTGTAAAAATAGGAATTGCTTTAGGAATGAAAGTACAGGTTCTGACAAGAAGTCCAAAAACAGAAGTTCTTACCTTGAATTTCTTTAACGGACAGTCTTTAGACTTTGAAATCACTTCGACCAATGACATGGACGCATTCCTTAAAGAAGCAGACTTCATCAGTATCAATACTCCGAAAACGAATGAATATATTATAGATACACCACAATTTGAAAAAATGAAAGATGGGGTCTATATTGTGAATACTGCAAGAGGCGGTGTAATCAATGAAGTAACATTGATTGACTTTATTGAATCCGGAAAAGTAGCAGGAGCCGCATTGGACGTTTTTGAAAATGAACCTACTCCGGAACTTCCGTTACTTATGAATCCTGCATTATCACTTTCTCCACATGTAGGAGGAAATACAGTAGATGCGCAAGAGAAAATCGGTATCGAACTTGCAGAACAAATTATTAAGCTACAAAAAGAAACTATAAGATAAACATGCCTATTTTTAAACCTTTCCGTGGAATAAGACCTCACAGAGATTTTGAGGATACTTTCCCTACCCATCCACTGGATAATTTTACCCAGGAAGAAATAGCAGAAAAAGCTCAAGTTGAAAATACTTACATCAACATGATAAAACCATATGTTGTAAGTAAATCCAAAGATGTAGATCGAAACCTGAGGAAAATCCGTTCCACATTTGAAGAACTTATGGAGGAGAAGAAATTGGTTCAGGATAATTCTGCGTATTATCTGTATGAGCAGATATACCCCAATAAACAAATATTCAGAGGGCTTCTAGGTCTTGCCAGTATTGAAGATTTCTGGAGTGGAAAAATCAAAAGACACGAAAGTACTATTCCGCAGAAAAAAGAAAAGCTGGCTCACTATCTTGAGAAAGTAAGCCTTCAGGCAGAACCTGTTTTACTTACTTATCCTGCCAACTCAAAAATTGAGTTGCTGATGAACCATGAGGAAAAAAACGTTCCTATCTTTAACCATGTAGACAATTTAGGAATCAGACATAAGATCTGGAGAATAGATAATCGTTTAAAACTACAGCAGTTTAAAGAAGTAATCGATCAGATTGACTCATTCTACATCGCTGACGGGCACCACAGGATTGGTTCAACAGCATTAAACGCAAAAAAACTTAAGGAGAAAAATAAAAGACACAACGGTACTGAGCTTTACAACTTTGTATATAGCTTTATCGTTTCCAACCAATCTATTAAAATCCACGACTATAACAGAATCTTACACGATCTGAACGGTCTATCCAGCGAACAATTCCTGAAGGAGCTAGAACAGTATTTCCTGATTCACGAAAAAGGAGAAACACCCTACTTCCCTTCTCAGAAATTCCATATTTCAATGTATCTGGATGGTAAATTCTATTCACTCCATGTGAAGCACGATCTTCGTTCCAGAGAAATGTCTTTAGATAATCTGGATCACCATTTATTAGATAAATATATTTTTAAAGGTATTTTAAAAATCGAAGATCCGGATAGCTCTGACTTAATTTCTTATGTAAAAGGCACTTCCAACATCAACGGAATCAATATTATAAAAGAAAAAATTGACAGTGGAGAAGGAAAAGCAGGCTTTGGAATTTATCCTGTAAGTTTTAATGATATGATTAAAATTTCAGATTTAAAATTAAGCATGCCTCCAAAATGTACATTTATTGAGCCAAAATTGATTACAGCACTGTTAATGTACGACATGAAACCTTAATAAATTCCTAATTTTTCCCTATTTTTAACAGCGGAAAAAGAAAGGTAAATAAAAAATGAAAAAAATATTCATTATACTTCCACTCTTTTTGAGTGGATTTTTATTTTCTCAAAAAAAAGTCCAGAAGAAACCTGCCGGCAGAACAGCAATTCCTGTAAAATTAAACTATCACGATGAATTCAAAAAGATCTCAGACGAGATTATGGCTAATGGCAGAGCTTATGATAATCTTGGAGAACTCACAAAGGGAATCGGACCTCGTTTCAGTGCAACACCTGGCTATGCAAGAGCAGTAGAATGGGCTGAAAAAAAGTTCAAAGAAATCGGCATTAATATGATCTGGAGACAAGAAGCTAAAGCTCCGGTCTGGATCAGAGGCAAAGAATCTTTACAGATAAAAGCAGAAAATGGAGACTGGAAAAATATAAGAATGCTTTCTTTCGGCAACTCTGAAGGAACAGGCGGAAAGGATCTGACAGGTGAAATTGTTTTAATCAACTCTACTTCAGAGCTTAATTCAATGTCAATAGGACAATTAAAAGACAAGATAGTTTTCGTGAATGTTCCTATGGATCCGAAAATCATTAATACAAGTGATTCCTATTTACAAACAGCAAAATCTAAATTAATTTCCGCTTCTGTTATCGCTAAAACTGGCGCAAAAGCTTTAATTATAAGATCACTTACAACAGCTAGTGATGATACCCCTCATGCCAAAATGATTTACTACGAACCTGATGATAAAGTCAAAATTCCGGCATTATCAATAGGTGTAAAATCAGCAGATGAGTTGGAAAAAACATTAAAAAAGCAGAAAGTAACTGCTAAAATAAACATGACCGCCGAATCAAAAGGCAGCACTACAAACCCTAATATCATCGCAGAAATTCAGGGTAAAAAAGATTCTAAGGTCATTGTTTTAGGTGCTCAGCTGGATTCCTGGGATGTTGGTGAAGGAGCAATAGATGACGGAACAGGCGTTGCCCAATGTATCGAAGTGTTGAGAACCTTAAAAGCACTTGGTTATGAAAACAACCACACCATCCGCGTAGTTTTGTATGCCAATAGTGAAAACGGAGGACAAGGTCGTGAAATGTATGCTGCTTATGTGAAAAAAAGAGAGGAAAAACACATTTTTGCCTTAGGAACAGATGCCGGAGGGTATTCTCCACGAGGATTTTCTCTGGATATGTCACCGCAAAGAAGAAGACTAGTCTCTCCATGGAAAGAATATTTTCTTCCTTATGGCGTTTATGATTTTGATCAGACAGACGCAATTCAGGACATTTCACCTCTGAAAAAGCTGGATATTCCTTTAGCAGAACTTGTGGTAGACACACAGAGATATTTTGATTATCATCATTCCGAACAGGATACTTTCGATAAAGTGAACAAAAGAGAACTTCTTCTCGGAGCCGTTGCAATAACGCAGATGATTTTTATGGTTGATAAAAACTGGTAATATGAAAAAGACAATCAGCTTATCGTTATTAGCTTTAGGAACAACCTTTTTATTAGGACAAACTAAGGAAGACTCCATTCAGTTTAACAAAATCTCCACCGAAATTCTAAATAACGGAAAAGGATATGATGAACTTCGGGAGCTTACTAAAAACATTGGCAATCGTTTAAGCGGTTCCGAAGCTTATGAAAAATCCGTACAATGGGCAGCTCAAAAACTTCGCGATGCCGGCGCTGATAAAGTATGGCTTCAGGAAGTCATGATTCCCGTCTGGGTAAGAGGAAAAGAATCCTTACACATCAAAACGTCTGATGGAAACTGGAAAAACCTTAAAATGCTTTCCCTTGGAAATTCTGAAGGTACAGCCGGAAAAGATGTTTCAGGAGAAATCATTATGGTAAAATCCTTAGAAGAATATGATCAACTCTCTCCTGAAAAGGTGAAAAATAAAATAGTTTTCTTTAATTACCCTTTCAATCAGGGACATGTGCAGACTTTTATTTCCTATAGAGAAGCTGGTGCTTACCGACGAACTGCCGCTACATTAACGGCAAAAAAAGGTGGAAAATTTGCTATTATCCGATCTCTTTCTTCATCATTCGATGATGTTCCTCATACCGGAAATATGCGATATGAAGAGAACATAGTAAAAGTACCTGCTCTAACCATTGGAAGCACTACAGCCGATGAGCTGGAAGCCTTATTAAAAAGTCAAAAAGTCACAGCAAAACTTAATTCCAACTGCGGCATGAAAGGAGAAAAACTCTCCCACTCCGTCATTGGTGAGATCACAGGTAAAAAAGATCAAAGCGTAATCGTAGTTGGCGGACACCTCGATTCGTGGGATGTAGGTGAAGGTGCCCATGATGATGGTGCTGGAATTGTGCAGAGTATTGAAGTGCTGAGAACTTTCAAAAAACTTGGAATACAAAATAATCATACCATCAGAGCGGTCTGCTTTGCTAATGAAGAAAATGGAACAAAAGGCGGGAAACAATACGGAAAAACAGTAAAAGACAATAATGAAAAACATCTTTTTGCCATAGAATCCGATGCAGGGGGCTTTTCTCCCAGAGGAATTTCATTGGAAATGGATGATACAAAAAGAAATCAGATCAAAAGCTGGGTAAATCTGTTTTTACCTTATGGGGTCTATAACTTTGAAGGAAAATACTCAGGTTCAGATATTGCCCCACTCCATGAGATGGGAGTTCCGACTGCTGAACTTGTTCCTGAGCCACAACGTTATTTTGATATTCACCATACGGCGGAAGATACTTTTGAAAAAGTCAACCGCAGAGAATTACTTCTCGGATCAACGGTGATGACACAACTTATTTATATGATAGATAAAAATTGGTAAAACCATGAAAAAGATATTAGGAACTACATTACTACTTTTAGGAATGACTGTTTTCGGTCAGTCTAAAGAAGATTCTATACAATTCAGTAAAATTTCTCTTGAAGTTTTAAACAATGGAAAAGGCTACAATGAACTGCGTGAACTTACAAAGAATATCGGTCATCGCTTAAGTGGCTCAGAAGCTTATGAGAAATCCGTAAAATGGGCAGAACAGAAACTTCGCGATGCAGGTGCTGATAAAGTATGGCTTCAGGAAGTGATGATTCCGGTTTGGGTAAGAGGAAAAGAATCCTTGCACATCAAAACCTCAAACGGAAGCTGGAAAAATTTAAAAATGCTATCCCTTGGTAATTCAGAAGGTACAAACGGAAAAGATGTTTCCGGTGAAATTATCATGGTAAAATCTATGGATGAATATAATAAGCTTACTGCTGAACAGGTAAAGGATAAAATTCTGTTCTTTAATTATGCTTTTAAACAATCATTTATAGAAACATTTAAAGGATATGGTGATGCTGCAAAATATAGAACAACCGCAGCTTCTTTAACCGCTAAAAAAGGAGGAAAATTTGCCATTATACGATCACTTTCATCTGCTTTTGACGATGTTCCACACACCGGAGCAATGCGTTATGAAGAAAATACATCCAAAATACCTGCTGTAGCTATCGGAAGTACTACTGCTGATGAGCTGGAAGCCTTATTAAAGAATCAAAAAATCACAGCAAAACTTAATTCCAACTGCGGAATGAAAGGAGAAAAACTCTCCCACTCTGTCATTGGTGAGATCACAGGTAAAAAGGATCAAAGCGTAATCGTAGTTGGCGGACACCTTGATTCTTGGGACGTAGGTGAAGGTGCTCACGATGACGGCGCCGGAATCGTTCAAAGTATTGAAGTTTTAAGAACATTCAAAAAATTAGGAATACAGAACAACCACACCATTAGAGTAGTGTGCTTTGCCAATGAAGAAAATGGTGTAAAAGGCGGAATCCAATATGGAAAATTTGTTAAAGACAATAATGAAAAACATCTTTTTGCTATAGAATCAGATGCGGGAGGCTTCGCTCCAAGAGGAATCGCTTTGGATATGGATCAGACCAAAAGAAAGCAGATCCAAAGTTGGTCTAAACTATTCCTGCCCTACGGAGTTTACAACTTTGAAGAGCAGTTTTCCGGAACAGACCTTTACCCACTTCATGATATGGGAATACCTGCTGCTGAGCTAATGCCGGATTCTCAACGTTATTTTGATATTCATCACACAGAAGAAGATACTTTTGAAAAAGTAAATCGCAGAGAGCTCTTACTGGGAGCAATTACAATGACACAGATTATTTATATGATTGATAAAAACTGGTAGTAGAATATTTTTTATATAATACAAGAGTCCGTTGAAGCATTTATGGTTTTAACGGGCTTTTTTTTAAACACAAATAGCACGAATGATTTCACAAATGACACAAAATGATGGAATAGAATAAATCTTACAAACATCATTAAGTTTAATAACTTCTTTGACATTTTGTCGTTGAAATTTCTTTCAAAATGATAGGATTTAGTATCTCCACATTCAAAAATTCAATAGAAATGGGCTTTAGCCCATTCATCTAAATAAAAAATTTATTTGGCTTTAGCCAAAACTTAAAAATCATTATTAAGATTTTAGCTCAGATAAAGTTAAACGAGAATAAATTTTCTTTAAAAATAAAAAATGCTCTGTGTTTCACATTTTTCGAATTTCACATCAAAAAAACATTTTTCTTCGTTTAAGGAAATAACTCATTAAAAATACTGAAAAACAACAAATTAAACAATATTAACTCAAACTGTTAATAGTAGAGTTATGACTTTGGCACGATATTCGCATGTTATTTCTCGAGAAAAAATTATAAAAAAGCACTAAGGATGAGAAAAAAGGTTTTCTGTGGATTTTCAGTTTTCCACTGATTCAAAGTTCATATTGATGTATATGAATCCTTTTTTTTCTACGATGCCGTAAAAGATACGGGTTCGTGAAAAGTTACCCTCGGTTAATTTTTCACAGCAGTTTTGCGTCCCGTATCTGACTGGTATCATTATAAATTTCCCTGAATCTATATTGATTCTAAACCACTATTATAATGCCGGACTTTATGCCCGGTATAACGATATAAATAAACGGCAAAGTTATCACGAACCTTAGCCCAGTAAAGAAATATGCCTTTCTTTTTACCGTGATAATGACGTTGCTTTATTTCTAATTAAATTAATTGTATAACCCTTAAAATGTTAGTAATGATGAGAGCCTTTTTTGAAATGATTTTTAAGAGAAATGAAGATGCTGCGAAAATGCATATCTGGAGCTTGCTTTTGGTATTGAGTTTTGCTGCCTTTTCTGTATTGGTATACAGCTTGAAACCAAGTTTAAACAGCTTAATAATATATCTGACCGCTTTTGCCGCTTATATCGGCTTTGGACTTCTGTTCATCAGTTCTCTTTCTGGAACAGGTATGAAGAAAAGAATCGGCAGAGACATATAACTTTTAATTCTTTCTTTTACTGAAAAACCACCCTTTTTTGAGGGTGGTTTTTTTATAATTGCTTTTTTACAATTTACTCTTTAAAAATATCCTTCATCATCTTCTCAAGGAACTGAGTAGTCTCCTCCTCTACCATTTTTTCAGATTTAGCTACCAATTCAGCATGAAAAGGCTGGCAGCAAGCCTTTATCCCGAATCCGTCATCTGTCTTTACAAACTCAGGATGCAAGTTATGTTCTTTGCACACTTCAGCCTCTATCGTCTGCTTTATTAAGTCATAATTAAGATCAAACATATTTCTATTTTTATTTCATTGGTTGAAGGTTAAAGATAGGAATAATTTGTTCTTACACAATATCCGTATTTTTACGGGACCCTTATTACCTCAAACCAAGAAATATAATTTATTTTTGCTGTATCTGTAAATCAATTAATTCATTTATGAGCTTCACTCTATAATTTTGAATTTCAGTAGAATCTTGTTTATTCATTTTTTCCAAAAGCTTTTGATACTTTTCCATTAATGGATTAATCTCTTTGTTGACTTTATTTGTTGAAAGCTTTTTCGTAACTCCTTTTTTCATCCAGTGTTGTACTTCATCTAAAACAACAACAGCTTCCTTTTTTCTCATTTTACTTGAATCAACTTTCACAGGTATTTCAGTTTTCGCTCCGTTAGCTTTATCATTACATGCCACTGCTACTAAACTACTAATTATTAAAATAATTATACTTTTTCCCATAATCTTTAATTTAATCTTGTTTTCAAATCTAATCATAGAATACATTCCTCCCTTACGGAAATCCATAATAAAACAAAAAAACCACCCTTTTCAGGATGGTTTTCATATCTTAAAGATTCAATTATTTTACTTTTACAAGCTCAACATCGAAAATTAACCAAGAGTTTGGCGGAATAACTCCTCCTGCTCCTCTTTCTCCATAACCCATTGCTGGCGGGATCAATAATGTAGCAGTTTCACCTTCTTTCAATAATAGGATACCTTCATCCCATCCTTTGATTACTCTTCCCATTCCGATTGGAATCTCGATAGGCTCATTTCTTTTGAATGAAGAATCAAATTCAGTTCCGTCTACTAATTTTCCTGCATAGTGTACAGAAACGTTATCACCTGCTTTTGGAGCTTTACCGTCAGCAGTCTTAGTGATTTTGTAGTAAAGACCAGATTCAGTTTTTTGCATTCCTGCTTTTAAACCTTCAACTAATTTTTCCTGATTTGCTTTGAATTCTTCTTCTCTTTTCTTCTTTTCAGCTTCTTCTTTAGCGATGAAAGCTTTATTGTTTTCTGCGATTTTAGCTTTTCCCTCGTTGAAAGTTTTAGCAGCATCGTAGTTTTTGTACTCATCACCTTTACCGAAAATAGAAACTTTTTCTAAAACGATATCTGTTTTAGGCTTATCCTGAGCTCCTTTTTCTACATTAGCAATTGTATCAATAACGTCAATACCTTTTACTACTTTCCCGAAGATCGTGTGTCTTCCGTCTAACCAAGGAGTTGCTACTTCAGTGATGAAAAACTGAGAACCGTTTGTATTTGGTCCAGAGTTCGCCATAGAAAGAATACCTTTTCCTGTGTGTTTAAGGTCGTTTCTTTCATCTTCAAATTTATATCCAGGATCTCCCATTCCTGTTCCCTGAGGATCACCTCCCTGGATCATGAAATCCTTGATTACTCTGTGGAAAATAGTTCCGTCATAGTAAGGAACTCCTTTAGCCTTAGCTTTATTGTCGATTTTCCCTTCAGCAAGACCGATAAAGTTGGCTACAGTTACTGGTGCTTTCTTGTCCTCAAACTTAACAATCATGTTACCTTTTGTGGTTTGAAGATTTGCATAAAGTCCGTCATTAAGACCTTCGTAAGTTTCTTTGTCTACGTTCATTTTTTTATAAATTGGGGTACAACTCATCAGCGAAATACTTGCCGCTGCCAGAATTATATTCTTGTTAAACAATTTCATGTATTATAAAGCTTTTAATTTTATGATTAATGGAATATCATTGTCTATTTTCTTTTCGTCTCCAAAAGTTCCGTAAGCCAAAGAAGACGGTACCAAAAGCGTCACTTCCTCTCCATCATGTATAAAACGCAAAGCATTCTCCACCGCTTTCAGTTCATCAAAATGCCCAAATTTGGCATCTCTTCTTTCAAAAGGCTGATCATAGATCTTAGTTTGATCAAAGTCATACAACTCATAAGAATAGGAAATCATCGTATTATCTGCCCTCCTTTCTCTGTGATCAAAACCATCCACCGTCACCCAGTAATTAAGCTGCGTAGGATAAAACTTTACGTTTTGTCCATTAATCCAATCCTGAATCTGACCTCTCTCGATAGTGTTCAGGTTTTTCATTCTGTTTTTAGAAACGTCCAGATCTTTCTGGCTTAAAACACCGCCTACAGGAGGATGTGCCGTCTGTGCATTTCTATTGCAGCTCAACAGACTTATAGCTGATATGAAGAGTAATTTTTTCATAAACTTTTGCGAAAATACACATTTCGTGAATCAATTACAAAACTTGATAAAGAAATATAGTAATGTATTAATACGGCAATATAACAATAATACCTAGAATAACTTTTAAACTATTAAGTAGAATTTAAGTTTTAAAGAAAATTAAATATATGACTTACGTTTATTCAATAAAAAAATGCTTCTTATTTTAATTACTCATCAAAAACAATAAAGCCGGGATATTCCCGGCTTTATACTATATAATGTATTAAAAATACTATTAAACTGTTTCAAGTGCGTGATCTACAACTACTCTCCATCCAAATGGATCTTCAGAAAGGTTATTTTGAAGATCTACTAAGTCTTTCTTAAGGATAGCTGCATAGCTTTCTTCATCAGATAATCTTGGTAACTCTAATTTCTCTCCCTGATATCCTAAAGCCTGGAATTGAGTTGTTACAACTGCAGTACCTACTCCCCAAACTTCTTTTAATTCTCCACCTTTCAAAGCTTCGATAACTGTTTTTACAGGAATTGGCTCTACTTTTACTTCGATACCTCTCTTCTTAGCTAATTGAATGAAACTGTCTCTTGTAACACCGTCAAGAATCTTCTCAGAAGTTGGAGGTGTATAAATTGTATCGTTAATTCTTACAAATACGTTCATTGTACCACTCTCTTCGAAATATTCGTGAGTAGCATCATCTGTCCAGATAATTTGCTCATATCCTTCTTCGATAGCCAATTGAGTTGGGTAGAAAGAAGCAGCATAGTTACCAGCTGCTTTAGCAGAACCTACTCCACCGTTTGCCGCTCTTGAATAGTGATCAGAGATTTTTACAGAAACCGGCTCTGAATAATAGCTCTTCGCTGGTGTTGCAACGATAGCAAACATATATTTATTAGAAACTCTTGCTTTCAAAGCTTCCTCTGTAGCAAAAATTAATGGTCTGATATATAAAGACATTCCTTCTCCTTGAGGAATCCATTCTCTATCGATATCTACTAATGCTTTTAATCCGTCTAAAAACATTTCCTCAGTCACCTCTGGCATTGCAAGACGCTTCGCTGACTTGTTGATACGTTCAAAATTCTTTTCAGGCCTGAAAAGGAAAACCTGCCCGTCTTTGTCTTTATAGGCTTTCATACCTTCAAAACAAGCTTGCCCATAGTTTACTCCCATCATAGCAGGTGTAAATGGAATCGGACCGTAAGGAACTAATTTTACATCACCCCATTTTCCATCTTCGTACTCACATATGATCATATGATCTATGAATGTACCACCAAATGAAAAATTGTTTGGGTCAAATGTAGAAATTCTGGAGTTTTCAGTTTTTTGAATTATCATTTTTTAAAATTTTTACGATGTTCTACAAATTTAACATAATTTTCTAAATATAAAAATTTTAGAGTAAATTTGACAAAAAAATAGCTTGAAAAGAGAGATTAAGACCACAAACGACGGAAGCAAAACATTGTTTATCAATGATTTAAATGAAAACTACCATTCTCATCACGGAGCTCTTCAGGAAGCAGAACACGTGTTTATCAAAAATGGACTAAATTTAATAAATGATTACGAAATTAATATTTTAGAACTAGGTTTTGGAACAGGTTTGAATGTTTTGGTGACAATTAATGAATATTTAAAAACTGACAAAAATCATGTCATCAATTATTTTTCGCTCGAAAAATACCCCATAAATGAATCCGAAGTTAAGGATTTAGCTTACTTTGAACTTTTTGATAACCCAGAGTTTAAAAATATTTATCAGAAAATTCATCTAGCAGATTGGGAAAAGTCAGTTGAAATCATTAGTGGATTCAACTTAAAAAAGATAGAATGTGACTTTTTCGACCTAAAGAACATAGATCTACCGAAAATCAACCTTGTTTACTTTGACTGTTTCGGAGCAAGAGTACAGCCTGATCTTTGGGAAAAACCGTTATTCGAACTGGTTTCTGACAAAATGGCGCTTAACGGATTATTAACGACCTACTCTTCCAAGGGAAGTGTAAGAAGAATTCTTCAGGAATTAAATTTCCAAGTGAAAAAAAAACAAGGTCCTCCAGGAAAGAGAGAGATGATTAATGCCATTAAACTATAAATAGTAAAGCGGAATTTTTTAAAAAGCAGAATCATTTCAGGACTAATTTACAAATTCACTTTTTCGCTATTTTAGCCTTATATGCCTCAGAAAAATTCATTACCTTTAACTATATAAAATATTATACATTATATATATGATAGATAAGATCAACATTAGAGTGTATGGCTGTGCAGTAAAAGATAAAAAAGTTCTTACCTTATTTGAGGAATATGCAGGTGAACCTTTAGTGAAATTTCCGGGTGGCGGATTGGAATATGGCGAGGGAACACTTGAGTGTTTACATCGTGAATTTGATGAAGAGTTGAATGTAAAAATAGAGATTGTAGAACATTTCTATACTCAGGAAAATTTTCTGGTTTCCCGTTTCAGAGAAAATGAGCAACTTCTTACCATATATTATATAGTAAACATTGTGGATGAAAACGAATTTCTGATTCTTGATCCCTGCATAGAAAAAACAGAATGGATGGATATTGACAGACCAGACAATCCCTTCCCGCTTCCCATTGACAAAATTGTATTCGATAAATTAAAAGAAAAATTCCTGTAAGAAGTACTTACAGGAATTTTTTATCTTAACTATTATTTTTTCACTTTAAAATCGCTGGCTCCCGGATAAGGCTTTAAATACCCTGAATTCCAATTTGATTGAAGTAATGATTCTACAAATTCATCAGTTCTGTTTTTGTGTGGATCATAACGGTCTTTTAAATCAATATCAGCCATTTTCCCTTTTAAGTTCCACCAAAAGGCACTGAATCCACCTCTAAGTTCTTTAATGATTTCATATACATTTTTACCTGTAGCCCTATTCATTAGTTTGGCAAAAACCTGTCCTTCTGTTGTAGTAAGATCTCTCAGCTGTTTTTCATACTGATCCGCAAGCATATTTTGTCTTTCCCTTACAAACTTTCGTTTAGCTTTACTATCCATATCATTCATATCTACCTGAATGTCTCTGTATTGCTGTAAAGCTGTTACAAATAAAGGATATACTCTATAAAGCTTTTTGTTTAGGAAATAATAGTAATTTTTATCGAGTTGATTGTTAAATCTCGGTTTATTAACTAAAACCAATTCATCCAATACTACCACAGGCTCTCCGTTTACTTCATAAATTTTCACTTTCTGCTGCTCGTCGTAATAATATTTATTGCCAAATTCATCCACTTTGAGGGACTCAGGTGGGTATTGATTGAGAGGTTTTGCAACCACAGTATCCTTTTGACCAAAAACACTGACTCCAAAAAAGAAAACAAAAAGGCAAATAATCTTATTAAATTTCATTATTTTTACACTTATAAGAACAAAAATTAAACGCAAAAATCATTCCTTTTTATGAAATTTGAAAAGAAATCTTTGAAATTTTTAGAGAAATATTTAAATACTTCATCTCCAACGGGTTATGAACAAGAGGGTCAAAAAGTATGGATGGATTACATCAAACCTTATGTTGACAAAATTGAAGTAGACCATTATGGTACGTGCTATGGTATCATTAATCCTGAAGCAGAGTTTAAAGTAGTGATTGAAGCGCATGCTGATGAAATTTCATGGTACGTAAATTATATTACTGATGACGGGCTCATTTATGTAATCAGAAACGGAGGTTCCGACCAGACCATTGCGCCTTCAAAAGTAGTACATATTCACGGAGAAAACGGTATTGTAAAAGGGGTATTCGGATGGCCTGCAATTCACACAAGAAGCAACCAAGACGAACCTACTCCTAAAATTGAAAACATCTTCATAGATTGTGGTGCCACAACTAAAGAAGAAGTGGAAAAAATGGGGATCTTTGTAGGCTGTATGATTACCTATCCTGATGAATTCTTTGAAATGAATGACAGATATTTTGTCTGCAGAGCTTTAGATAACAGAATTGGAGGATTTATGATTGCTGAAGTGGCAAGACTTTTAAAAGAGAATAAAAAATCTATTCCATTCGGGCTTTATATTACCAATTCCGTACAGGAAGAAGTTGGTTTGTATGGAGCTGATATGATTGCTGACACGATCAAACCCAACATAGCAATTGTAACAGACGTTACCCACGATACCACGACACCTATGATAGAAAAGAAGAAAGAAGGTGATCAGAAATGTGGTGCCGGACCGGTTGTATTCTTCGCGCCGAGTGTTCACCATACTATCAGGGAACTTATCATTGATACTGCAAAAACTAAAAAAATTCCTTATCAGAGAGCTGCGGCGAGCAGAGCCACAGGAACAGACACAGATGCTTTTGCTCATTCGAATGGCGGAGTACCAAGTGCATTAATTTCCTTACCTTTGCGCTACATGCATACAACAGTGGAAATGGTATCCAAAGAAGACGTAGCAAATGTTATTACACTGATCTACGAAACCGTTCTAAGAATCAAACCGGAAATGAAACTGAAGTATCATTAAGAGACACTAGATAACAGATATCAGGCACTAGACTATAATACCAGCACTCTATGTCTGACATCTGGTGTCTAAGATCTTAAATCTAATATTAAGTAAAAAGTAAAAATGAAAACGAAGCTTATTGCTCCATCCCTTTTATCCGCAGACTTTGGGAATCTGCAAAGAGACATTGAAATGTTAAACAGATCCCAGGCAGACTGGTTCCACATCGACGTTATGGACGGGAGATTTGTACCTAATATTTCATTTGGTTTCCCTGTGATGAAAACCGTTCAGCAGCATGCTAAAAAATTCGTAGACGTTCACTTAATGATCGTTGAGCCTGAAAAATATGTTGACGAGTTTATCAATCATGGTGCAGACCTTATTTCAGTACATTACGAAGCGTGTACTCACCTTCACAGAACTATTCACCATATTCAGAGCAAAGGGGCAAAAGCTGGGGTTGTATTAAATCCTTCTACTCCTGTTTTAATGCTTGAAGATATTATTGCAGATGTAGATTTAGTACTGTTAATGAGTGTAAACCCTGGGTTTGGAGGTCAGAAATTCATTGAAAATACTTACAAAAAAATTGCAGAAACTAAAGATTTAATTTTAAGTAATAACTCTACTGCACTTATTCAGGTAGATGGAGGTGTAAACCTTGACAATGCTTCAAAACTTTTCGAAGCTGGAGCGGATGTTTTAGTTGCTGGTAATGCGGTATTTTCGGCAGAAAGCCCTGAAAGAACAATCGAGCTTTTAAAAATTTAGAAAATATTTCTTTATATAACAAAAGGCAGTCCCTTGGGGCTGCCTTTTCTCATTGGGACTTGAGTTGCCGTGGTTATTAATGTTTCTTACAAAATTCTTTAAATGTATAAATCCTTCTTACTAACTACACAAATTTCTGAATAAAGTACCACAAAAACATCCGTAGAAATACGGAATTTATGATTAAGTATTTCTACCTACTACCCTTCCTTATTCCATATACAGGCGCAGACAACCAGCGTAATGCTGATTACTGAAAAAACAGTTCTGATATTATTTAAAAAATTCCATCGGTTCTCAAAGTTTTCACGCATCTGCTTAATAGCATTCATTGTTGAATTTGAAATATCAAATTTATCAAGTGCATCATTCATTGGCACATTTCCGGCTATAGTAACTCCAAAAACCCCAATCAAATAGGCTAATGTCGCCAGTAAAATAAAAATAAAAGCAGGTTGTTGACCTCTCATAAGAAATGTGGATATAGGAAGCAATACAGCCGTTCCCATAAAGCTCATAAAAAATACAGGATTAAGTATTTCTCTGTTAATATTCTGCATAGCTTTCAAATATTCTGAGTCATTCAACTTTCCTAAACCAAGAACGACAGAACATGAATAAGCATAAAAAAGCCCAGCAATAAGTGCCGTAAGCACCGCGGTAATAATGAGTACTACTGTTGTCATTTTCATATATTTTGATTTGTGGTGATAAATTTCTCATTAATAAGGATTCCATTTCTTGAGAATATTTTGGGCAGTCATTATCATTTCTTCGCACCAGGTTTCTGTATTAAAGTATTGGAAATCCTGTTTTTTAACCAGTACCGGATCAATGCTATCAAAAAGAAGTTTTGTTAATCTGGTTTGCTCTTCATACAAAATGACATCCTCAAGAGGTTTTTTTGAAATATTTACTTCTTTTTTACTCCAAAAACGGTTCTCTCTTCCAGACCAATCTAAAACATTAATTATCGTCTGAGCTTTTACAAAGTCACTTAAAAAATTCTGCTTATCTCTTTCTGTTTTAATGCTATGTCCCAATCTTTCAATGATGACATACTGTACATTTTTACACTGTAATAAAACAGAAGGCAGCACAGCCCATATTTCATCAGGAATGTCATCATCATGAGTATCTCTTCTAATGGATTTCTTCCCATAAACACTCTCCTGCCAACTTCCCCCAGAAAGATGAATCTCTTTCACTTTATCTAATGGATATGATTGAATAATTTCCAGCATATCCACATCAAAATTACAGGCTTGACAATAGATATTATGAAGATCAAGAATAAGGAATCCATCAATCTCTTCAATTAATTTATCCAAAAATAAACCCTGCTCCTTTACATCATCCACAGAAAAAGAAAACGCCAGATTTTCAATTCCCACGGGGATCTCCACAGCATCCTGAAGTCTGTGAAGTCTGTCTTTTCCGATCTGTAATGTTTGAGAATGTAAAGAAACAGGCAACGGAACTCCCTGGTGAAAATTTTCAGTATTCATAAAACCAAAATGCTCCGTAAGATGATTATACTGTCTTTTATGAACTTCCTGTTTTAATCTTTCAAGCCAAACTTCCTGCCTATCACTCCATTTAGCATCAAATAATGAATAATAAACCCCATGCCCTATCAAACGGTTATTTTCAGAATAAAAATTCAGAAGATCACTCAGCCAAACAGGTTCTTTAGCATTATAAAAAGTATCAAATGACCACTCAAGCACTTCTACTGAACTACTTTGTAATAAAGGTAAAATAGCAGAAACAAATTCTGATTCTGCCATCATTGATATTCCTAAGAGTGGTTTTTTCATATTTTATCCTAATCCACAAGCCGGACAATAACCCGGATTATGTTTAATTGTATCTTTTCTAATAGGGATTTTGGGAATCCTTGGTTTTTCAACAGTATCAGATTTTGCTATTTTTTTTACTTTTTTGACCGGCTTTTTTGTTTTGGTAACAGGTTTTGTACTTTGTGCAGCAACACCTACTGTCAATAAGCTAGCCATTAATAATGCTGGAATTTTCATAATTGCTTTTTTAAATAATTTACAATAAGCGTTCCATTTATTTCCCTTCTAAAATACAACAATTTATGTTTGAATACTTTATATTTTAAAATCTATAGAGTAAACTCGTTTAATAAGGAAAAACAGATCAATTTTAATATCATACGAAAGATGAAGATTTATCGATTCCAGAAAATACATATTGTTTATTTATATTTAACCTTAAAAATTAATAAATGAGAAATAAGCTATTCAAAGCTCTTTTCCTTGGAGTCATATTATCCGTATCAAGTACTACAAAAGCACAATCTGCTGATCATAAGAAAATGGAATGGTTTAAGAATGCCAAACTGGGTATTTTTATTCATTGGGGAATCTACTCTGTAAATGGAATATCGGAATCCTGGTCTTTTTTCAACAATTATGTCAATCATGAGAGTTACATGAAGCAGCTTGATCATTTTTCAGCTTCAAACTATCAGCCGGAACAATGGGTAAATCTCATCAAAGAATCCGGGGCAAAATATGCCGTAATTACGACAAAACATCATGACGGAGTGTCACTCTGGAACTCACAATCTGAAAATGCTATTACAGTTCCGAAAAAAGCTTTAGCAAAAAAAGATGTTTTAACTCCTTTTCTATATCAACTGAAAAATTCAGGATTAAAAACAGGACTGTACTTTTCTCTTCCCGATTGGAGCCACCCATTTTATGATATCAATACAAGAACTAAAAAGCGTTATGATATTAAAAAAGCCCCACAGCGCTGGCAAAGTTTTGTAAATTACTACCAATCACAATTGAATGAACTTTCCATTCAATACAAACCTGATCTTTTATGGTTTGATGGCGACTGGGAACATACTTCAGAAGAATGGAAAGCTTCACAAACGTTAGACCTTTTAAAGAGCTACAATTCCAATATTATCATCAATTCAAGATTAAATAATCATGGGGATTACGATACTCCTGAACAAGGTATTCCTGTTATAGCACCTCAGGCTTCCTATTGGGAACTTTGTTACACTATGAATGATTCCTGGGGATACCAGCCATATGATGATAACTATAAAACGTCTAACATGATTATTCGTACCCTTGCCGACGTAATCAGTATGGGAGGCAATTTATTATTGGATATCGGACCAAAATCAGACGGAACCATTCCTGAAAAGCAGGCACAAATATTAAAGGATCTTGGACAATGGACATCAAAGCATACCACAGCTATTTATGACACAAACCGAGGAATTCCTTTTGAAAATTACAAAGGGAAATCAGCCTTATCTACATCTGGAAAATCTTTGTTTCTTTATTTGGAAGAAGCGAAAAGTTTCACTAAGATCTACGGACTCGGAGCGAAACCTATTTCTGCAAAAATTATCGGTGACTCCAAAGCTGCTATAAAAATGGATTATAGCCAAGAAAAGACACTAACATTGAATTTTCAGAATACAAAATTTGATAAAGATGTAACTGTTGTTGAAATCAGTTTTGAAACCCTACCTCAGTTTTTGGCAGACTTTAAACAAGAAAAAGCATCTCTACCTGATTTACTGAAGAATCAAAACACACAATCCGCAGTGTATGACATGACAAATGCGCTTCATAGTGGAAATAATGTCACAAATAATTCAGGGCTGACACATGACGGACTTGATATGTCATTAAAAAAGACATCGCAAACAAACCCTGAAACAATCAATTGGATGAGTAAACATGCTGAGGCACTTTTTGAAACTGAGAAAGGATTACCTGACGGACATTACCCAGGGATGAGTGCACTTTCAAAGGATAAGCAAACCTTATATCTTTTTGTTGAAGGAACTCCCACAGGTCCTATCGCATTAAAAGGAATAAAAAATGATATTGCCAGAATAAGAATTGTAGGTGATGGAACGTTGCTGTCCCATAAAATCTACAACAAGCTTTACTGGAGTGACAGACCGGGAATTATTTATATTGATATACCTAAAGAAAGATTGGATAAAAACATGACAGTCATTGCAGTCTTGCTTAATAAACCTCTTGAGCTTTACAGAGAAAAAGTAGGCGCAATTGAGAATAATCTTTAAGACTATTAATTGTCATAAAAAAACAAAATCCGGAGAATGTCTCCGGATTTTTATCTTGTAAGAAAATTTTCTTAGAAAATCTCTCTTCCTGAAAAATGGAACTGAGCTTCGATTAAAGCATTCTCGTCAGAATCTGAACCGTGAACTGCATTTTCTCCGATGCTTCTAGCGAACATTTTTCTGATAGTACCTTCTGCAGCTTCTGCAGGGTTAGTAGCTCCGATTAATGTTCTGAAGTCTTCAACTGCGTTGTCTTTTTCTAAAACTGCAGCTACGATAGGACCAGAGCTCATGAATTCTACTAGCTCACCATAAAATGGTCTTTCAGCGTGTACTTCATAGAATTTTTTAGCGTCAGCAACTGTAAGCTGAGTTAATTTTAAAGCTTTGATTTTGAAACCTCCTTCAGCAATCTTACCTAATATAGCACCGATATGTCCGTCAGCAACAGCATCAGGCTTAATCATAGTGAATGTAATGTTAGACATAAATGTATATTTTTTTAATGGTGCAAAATTACAAAAAATATCTTTGATTTTTATTTTAATTTTTTTTTAACATAAAAATAACTTTTATTAAGAAATCATGAACCAAACTTTGGCACAGTAATTGTTTATTCTATTGCGATTCTCATGTTTAATTTGAGTTTTCATGGTTATTAGTTTTTACCCAGCTTCGGCTGGGTTTTTTATTTTTAAAAAACGAAGCTTTTTTTTAAGAATTTGATAAAATTAAATCCCTTATAAAAACATATCAATATGTTATTATTTACATTTCAATGGATAAAATAATGACCTATTTTTCAAAATATTTTTTCCGGATAAATTCTAAATATGGCAAAAGTGGAGTTATATGTAAAAAATTTCATGACAAAAAGTAGAGTTATTAAAAAATAGATTTTTTTTCAAGTCAAAAAAAACGAAAATTGAAACTTTTTTAAACGCTAAAATTACTTTTCAAAAAGATTTCATTCTATATAAAAAAACAAACCGATCAATATAAACTGACCGGTTATTATATAAATAAGATATATTCTATTATTTTTGAGAAGCTTCTTCCGCCTCTTCCATCAATTTGATATAGGTAGAATAACGCGAGTGTTGAATTTCCCCTGTTTCCAAAGCATCAATAACAGCGCATTTTGGTTCATTGATGTGAAGACAGTTATGGAATTTACATTCTTCTCTCTTTTTGAAAATCTCAGGAAAATAGTGTTGCACTTCTTCTTTTTCAATGTCAATCATTGCAAATTCACGTACTCCCGGTGTATCGATTACGTTTCCTCCAAAATCCCAGAAATGCATCTGTGCAAAGGTTGTTGTATGTTTTCCTTTTAAATGGGTATCTGAAATTTCAGAAGTTTTTAAATTAAGCCCTGGCTGCAAAGCATTCACTAAAGTTGATTTTCCACAACCGGAATGTCCGAAAAATACAGATGTTCTGTCTTTAAGTAATTCCTGAAGCTGATCAAGATTTAATCTGGAATAAGAAGAAATTTCCAACGTATCATATCCTATTTCCTGATAAAGAAACTCGATATCTTTTACAATCTCAATTTCTTCTTCATGTAAAACATCAATCTTATTGAATAAAATTAATGGTTTAATATTATACGCTTCACAACAGGCAAGAAATCGATCCAGGAATCCTAATGAAGTCTCCGGATGTTTCAGTGTGAAAATAAAACAGGCAAGGTCTATATTAGAAGCAATAATGTGTGCTTCTTTTGAAAGGTTTACAGATTTTCTGATGAGATAATTAGTACGTGGATCAATTTTGGTAATCCATGCAATATCATCCTGTTCAAGCTTAAATTCAACGAAATCTCCTACAGCAAGCGGATTGGTAAGTCGTGTTTTAATGAGCTTAAACTTTCCTCTGATTCTGGCTTCGAAAATTTTATTGGTTTCCAATTCCAAAACCTGATACCAACTGCCCGTAGATTTAATGATTTTTCCTTTCATAGATAATGTTAGTGCAAATATAAGGAATTAGGGCTTAGGATTCGGGAAATAGGTTTAAAAACAAATGTTTCACTTTTCCTAAGTCTCAAAATCTAAGCCCTAATTTTTATTATATTCAGAGTTTAGTCTCTGGTGTTTGGGAAATTTTTCCCTTACTCCAAATTTTTTCCCTTGATAAATAATTGACAGATTAATCTCTGTCAATCATAATATTGTTCTGTACTTCAATAGATTCTTCATGAATTGCTTTGAATACTTTTTCAATAAACTCCTGAGACATTCCTGTTTCTTTAGCTTTTTGGTTTGCGTATTCTGTAATTACTTTCCAACGTTCAGGCTGGAAGATTGCAATGTCATTTTCTTTTTTAAGTTTACCGATTTTCTCAGAAATTTTCATTCTTTGAGAAAGAAGTTCAATTAATTGGAAGTCTAGATCAGAAATTAAAGTTCTGTGTCTTCCCATTTCTCCTTCAAAACCTGCTAAATTAGAGCTTCTTACTTTCAGGTTACCGATTAAATCCGCCAATACTTCAGGAGTAATCTGTTGTGATGCATCACTCCAAGCTTCGTCTGGATTACAGTGAGATTCGATGATAGCACCTTGGTATCCTACGTTAAGAGCTTCCTGTGTAATGTCTGCAAGACCTGTTCTGTTTCCACAAATGTGAGAAGGGTCAATCAACATTGGAATATCCGGGAATTGGCTTTTGAAGTCAAGAGCAATCTGCCAGTTCGGGTTATTTCTGTATTTTGTTTTTTGGTATGTAGAGAATCCTCTGTGAATAACTCCTAAGTTTTTAATATCCTGTCCTAAAAGTCTTTCCAGAGCCCCGATCCATAATGCAAGATCCGGATTTACAGGGTTTTTAACGAATACAGGCTTATTAGTTCCCCTTAAAGCCATTGCAATTTCCTGTACTGTAAAAGGGTTTACCGTAGAGCGGGCTCCGATCCAAAGAACATCTACATCAGCTTCCAAAGCAGCAAAAACGTGGTGTGCATTAGCAACTTCTGTAGCCGTTTTAAATCCGTATTCTTCTTTTACTTTTTTTAGCCAGTTCAAACCGATCACTCCTACTCCTTCGAAACCATTGGGTTTAGTACGAGGTTTCCAGATTCCAGCACGGAAAACAGATACATTAGCGTTGGATTCTTTAATTCTCCTCGCTGTTTCAAGCATTTGAGCTTCACTTTCTGCGCTACATGGTCCTGCAATCATTAATGGTTGTGTAAGCTCATTGATCCACTCGTTTTTTAAATCTTTTAAATTCATTATTCTAAATTTTATTGTTTTATATTTTAAATTAGTTCACAGCAATAGCCCTTTGATTATAAAATTTAATTTATAATTCTTTTCAAAAAATGCCGTTCAAAGTTGTTTAAAGGAATCAGGATAATAAAAGGGCTCTACTTTTCCTGTATTTTTTGGAAAGAAATTCAGTTAGCAATACCAATAAAATCGGTAATAGGTTCTGAAATTTCTAAAATAAGAAGCAGAAAAGCTAAAATAACCGCTAAAAAAGTAATTAGCGGGTGCAAAAAAAGACAGATATGTGTTAGTCAGTTTTTCCATTTTTCTTCTGGAAATGTCTTTGTTTTAGCGTTTCTGGTTGTAATTTGTTTTTGTCAAAAACTTAATTTTCACAAAAATCTGTGACAAATATATAAAAATTATGTCAAATCAAACTTCATTAAATCATCTAAATCTTTCAAGAGTGGATTTTTTTCGATGAATTTTTCAAATATTTTTCTTTTGGTAACGACTTCAATCTTCAGATTTTCAACGTCTCTCACGTATTCTATCTCAATCGTATAGTTCTGAACTTTTCTTCTGAAATGATTGAAAAATTCTCCACTCACCTTATCAAATTCTACCTTAGCAGAGTCAGATGGGAACAAAACTTTAATTTTATTCTCTTCTTTCTTCTCCAGTTTAAAGGTTTTTACTGCATTAAAGACGAAAGTATTTTTCATCTGTAACTGTTTCAGCATGATTTTCCATTCCATCTGCAGATCAGTATCTGTAAAATGGTTTTGGGGAAGATTTTCAGTTTTTACAGCAATATTTTCAGTTGTTTCTACTTTTTCTTCTTTATTCAAAAAAGAATTAATGCTGAATCCTGAAGAAATTCCTGTTGGTTTTGATAAAGGCTTATTTGTTGTTTTCTTTATTTCAGCTTCCTGAGTATTGATAGGCTGCACTGATGGCTGTTCCACCTTTATTTCTTTTTTCTCGGGAGCTACTTCAGGAATTTTCACTTCCTGTTTCTCACTGAGAAACGGAGCTAGTATTAGGAATTTTTTTTTTTAGTTACGTCTGAATTAGCAGTCAGCGAAGCCAATTGCATTAAAGCAATTTCAACCGTAAGTCTAGGGTTTTTGGAGTTTTTATAATTAATATCCGCGTGGTTACAGATTTCAATTCCGTCAATTAATTGTTGAGCGGTCCATTTCTGTCCCTGTTCTACAAATTTAGATTTGGTCTTCTCTCCTACTTCAATCAAATCTATCGTTGAAGTATTTTGTGCCATCATTAAATCTCTGAAATGATTTCCTAATCCGGCAACAAAAATATGAGGATCAAAACCTTTTTTAACAATATCATTAAATGCAGAAAGCACTTCCGGAATTTTGTTTTCCTTGGCAAAATCTACAATTTTTAAATATTGATCATAATCCAGAATATTCAAAACTTCGGCAGCTTTTGCCAGCGTAATGTTCTTTTGAGAGAATGTAGAAAGTCTGTCGAAGATAGAAAGTGCATCTCTTAATGCGCCGTCTGCTTTTTGTGCAATCAGATACAGAGCATCATCTTCGTATTGGATATTTTCTTTTTGGGCAATATTTCTTAAATGCCCCTGAATGTCTTCAATGGTAATCCTTTTGAAGTCATAGATCTGGCAACGGGATAAAATTGTAGGAATAATTTTATGCTTTTCTGTAGTTGCCAGGATAAATATGGCATGAGCGGGTGGCTCCTCCAATGTTTTAAGGAATGCGTTGAAAGCGGCAGAAGACAGCATATGAACCTCATCAATGATATATACTTTGTATTTACCAACCTGAGGTGCAAAGCGCACTTGGTCTATCAGTTCCCTGATATCATCTACAGAGTTATTGGATGCTGCATCCAATTCATAGATATTGTAAGCAAAGCCATCTTCTGAAACCGAGCCATCTTTCTCATTGATCTTTCTTGCAAGAATCCTGGCACAAGTAGTTTTACCTACACCACGGGGTCCGCAAAAAAGCAATGCCTGAGCAAGCTGACTTTCTTCAATTGCATGTTCTAAAGTATCCGTAATATGGGATTGCCCTACAACTGTATCAAACTCTTGAGGACGATATTTTCTTGCAGATACTATAAAATTTTCCATTGGTCAAAAATAAGAAATATAGTTTTAATTTGAAAATTAAAAGTTTTCAAATTATCAACAAAAACTTATTTGTACTCA
Organism: Chryseobacterium artocarpi; assembly: GCF_001684975.1. GTDB lineage: Bacteria > Bacteroidota > Bacteroidia > Flavobacteriales > Weeksellaceae > Chryseobacterium > Chryseobacterium artocarpi. The sequence continues at coordinate 689,314 of NZ_MAYH01000023.1, forward strand.
AATTGGAAAACTTTTAATCATTATTTCTTTTTACTGTATGCAAAATCAATCAATTCAACGATAGCCTGTTCAATCTCTTTTCTCCCGTCTTCTGTTTTCAGGTCGATACCACAGAACACGCTTGCATTGTATCCCGTGTAAAGATTAAGGTAATAAGCTCCTGAAACAATAAGAGCCATAATTGCTCTGTGTCTTTTTGCCATACCTTCTCCAAAATAAGGATCTGAGATATTACCGAATAAAACTTCCCCTACTTCTTCACGCTGTTCTACCAGCTTTTTAAGGATTGGTTTGTTTTCAGAAAGCTCCCAAAGAATGATCTTCTGAAGTTCTTTGTTTTTCTTCAGGTTTTCAAACTGGTTAAGTACTACCATTTTGGTAAGTTCATGTCCACCATCGGAATAGTCTACTTCTACGTCCTTATTCACTTGGCTCCAGTAATCCTGAGATTTGATATATTCATCGATCAGTTTATCTGTACTTCCAAAGTACTCATAGATCAATTTTTTATCAAAACCGGCTACAGCGGCAATTTTACTTACTTTTAAACCTGAGTATCCTTTTACTCTTAAAATTTTACCAACTGCAGCAAGCAGTTTCTGCTTTGTTTTTTCTTTATCCCTTATGGGACCCTGCACTACTTTTCTGGGCATAATTTATTATTTTTTCGCAATATGCAATTTTTTATTAATATCATCAAACGCGTTAAGTGTTTTATCAAGATGTTCTTTTTCATGTCTTGCTGTTACACTCATTCTGATACGCGCATCTTTTCTTGGTACCGCCGGATAGAGAATCGGGTTGGTATAGATTCCTTTTTCTATTAGAATCCTACCTACATCTCCTGTCAGATATGGATCTCCAATTTTTACAGGAACAATAGCTGAACATGTAATACCTGTATCCAATCCCAGAGAATCCAGCCCATTTTTGAAATAATTAATATTATCCCAAAGCTTTTGTCTCCATATAGGTTCTTCGTCTATCAGATCAATTGCTTTTACAATTCCTGCTGAAGATGGTGGAGCTGTTGCTGAAAAGATTTGTTGACGAGATTGGAATCTGACGAATGCGGCTATTTTTTTATCCGTAATCACATATCCTCCAAGGTTTCCGAATGTTTTACTGAAGGTACCTGTGATAATATCTACTTTATCAAGCAGATCAGCCTGTTCCAGAGTTCCTCTTCCTGTTTCACCAAGAATACCTACTCCATGTACATCATCCACCATAAGAAAGGCGTTGTATTTTTTCACCAGATCGTAGATCTCATTGATATGTGAAGTGTCTCCATCCTGAGAGTATACTCCATCTACAATAACAAGTTTAGTACGGTACAGATTCTCAGATGTCTTCAAAATGTGTTCCAAAGCATCCAAATTATTGTGAGGAAATGTTTTTTTATTTGTAAAAGCACATCCTTCATATACACTGGCATGTACTGCCATATCTAAAATAGCGAGATCTTCTTTCTGCATCAGGCATTGTAAAGTAGCACTATTTGCCGTATATCCTGTAGTAAAAACTACTGCTTCATCTTCTGTTCTATGAAAGAAACTTGAGATTCTTTTCTCTAAAGCATTATGGTAATCAAAGTAACCACCAATAAGCGGTGTTGCTCCTGTACCTGTTCCATATTTTTCAATTCCTTCAATAGCTGCCTGCTTTACTTTTGGATGTTGTGTAAACCCTAAGTAATCACTAGAAACAAAGCTAACGAATTCTCTGTTTTGGTTTGCAATATTTACATTCAATATTGCGTTTGTTCCTGAAGTATTCTTCAGCCTGTAGTTCATGTGTCCGTTAGACTCTACAAAATCTAAATATTCATAAAATATTTCAGCTCTCTGAGCCATATTACATTCCGGGATATTCTCGAAATCTTTAATAGTTGCTGTTGTAAAATTGATGCTCATCCTTAAATTTGGTTTGTGTGGTTCTAAAAACAAATATATAACTATTTAAAGGGGTTCCGGCGTATAAATAAAATTAAATATTATTAACGACACAATAATTTTATCCATATTATATGAAAACCAAAAGTTTTTACATACCCGAGCTTTTCACCCTATATTTATTAAGTTAAATTAGTTTTTTGTAATGGAAAATTAGTAAAAAAAGTGAACAATAAAGAAATATCAATGAAGAAATAATAAAAAAATGTTAATATTTTTTACAACCATCTCATTTATAAAAGATTATTTTTTATCATTTTCTCATGATGGTCTTATAAAAATGCACTAAAAGGTGAATTTTAAACAAATTTAAATCCCATAAAAGAGAACAGAAAGTTAAAAAAACACCAATATCAAAGGGATCAGAAACTTTTAACTATAATTACTTTTATATTTCCTTGGAAATTTTAAACTTTCCAGGAGTCATACCTGTCATCTTTTTAAAGAATTTCGAAAAGTTGGAAGGATCGTAGGTAAAGGTTCGGGCTATTTCTGCCACAGATTTATCGGAATTTTCAAGCATTTTCTGAGCTTCATGAATGATTTTCTCATCATAAAAGTAACATGGATGTTGCCCTGTTTCTTTTTTAATGGTATCGGTAAGATGTGTATGAGAAACGGCTAACTTGCCTGCGATTTCATTAACTTCCATAAACTCAGAAACTTCCCCTGAAATCACATCCTGGATATGTTTTTCTAAAAAGTCAAAATATTGAGAGGTAATCTCTTTGCTCCTTTTCATTGCGTTTACTTTAAAGTCAGTTGAAATGATAAAATTAAAAATAAGAATTAAAATTGATATGGTGAACTTTTCGGAAAACATCTTATTAATAAAAAAGACCTCTATAAAGAGATCTTTTTCTTAGTGTTTAAATCGTTTGTGTTTTCAGAATCTTTATTTTAATGATAAAGGTTTTCCTCGTTGTAATAATCGTTTGCAAAAGTATGGAAGCTATTTAAGGCGATCAAAAAAAAGATGTAGAAATAACACAGTTTCTTTGTAAAATTTTTACTACAAACATAAAATAAGTGAAAATTACAAACAAACACTTATAAACCTCTATTTTGTGTAACTCAACCTTTTAAGAAGCAATTATCTCTTCTCGAAAGTCTGGCAAAGAAGTATTAAATTTCACTAAATGTAGAAATAATTCTACAAAAACACAGACTAATATCTGCTTCATTATCAATAAACATGGACAAAACTCATAAGAAAACAAATTAAAACATACTGGTTTATCTGTATAATTTCATTATTTTTACAGCATAAAAACAAAACTATTTAACACTTAAAACACAAACGGCAAAAAGAATTAATGATAAAAATTTATTTTCAATCGTTCCTACCCTTAAAAAAAACTTCGACTTGTACAAAAACTATTATTAACCGTTTTTTGCATTAATGCAGAAAACATAGATCAGTTTTGCACATATGAGAATCTGGGCATTGTTTTTTGCTTGCTTATATTTCAACACGTACGGACAACACTATACTTCTACATGGTATAATATTGACAATGGGCTACCACAAAGTAGTGTAAAGGCTATTGTAAAGGATAAGTACGGGTTTATCTGGATTTCCACGGAGAATGGGCTGGTTCGGTATGATGGCAGCTCCTTTATTACTTTTAATAATTTTAAAGTAAACAATCTGCATTTTGGAGAATTTATGGGCGATCCAGCAATGGATAGTATTACGGTTCTCAATAATTTCCAGGAAAACAAAGTTATTATCAAGAATAGATTTCCTAAGCTAACACAGCTTCACAGCAGTGATAAAATAGCATTTACAAAAGGGAATGAATTTATACACAGAGTTGCCAATAATATTCTAGCATGTAATTTTTATAATGACATTCATTATTTTATAAGGCTTAAAAATTCAACATACAGCTTTGGTAAGAAGAATCTTATCATTTATAAGGATGAAAAAGGAGTTGAAACAAGAATAACAATTCCTTTTTCATATAAGGATCTGAATAGTGCCTTTGTCTTTAATGAGGTGCTTTATATTAATGATTTAAAAAACAGGAAAACATATTCTATTGATAGAGGAAAGGTTACCATTGATCATCATCAGAGTCTTTTCAACGATCCGAATACTAAAGTTTACTGGCAACAGATCACTAATCAGACTTTTATTATTAATAACAGTAATATTTATCTGGTAGAGGGAAAAGGGAAAGAGCTAATGTTGAAATTCCTTGTAAAATACAATGAAATAGGAAGCCATTCTTACTGTTCCATGTATTATGGTAAAGAGTTTAACAGACTTTATCTTGGAACCCTGAACAATGGGCTTAATGTTCTGAGACTTTCTAATTTTTATGTTGCCAAAAAGGAAGCTGATTTTTCAAATAATGTTTATTACGCTTCTCTTCCATTCAGCAAAAGCACGATTATAGCTGAAGATGGTACTGAGTTTGGAAAAAACGGTATTGTGAAAAGATTTCCATTTGGGGAAAATGACAATTACCTGATGATGTATGATAAGGAAGAAAATATTCTGATCAGAAAGAGAAACAGTGTAATCAGATTTTATAAAAATTCAGGATATACAAAGAAAGATTCTACCTTTATCAGACAAGGTTTCGAATCATTTTTGAAAAGTGATAATCTTTACGGAGCTTCATTTTCAAATTTCTCGGAAAGTGAGTTATATATCTATAGAAATACTATTTCTTCAAAGCCGGATTTTGTTTTTAATTTTAAAAGTTTTGTAAACACATTTTTGCAGTACAGCGAAAACGAAATTTTAGTAGGAAATAGTGACGGGCTATATTCTGCTGTATTGGGAAGCAAAAAGATCAAACCGGTATTAAAGAACATCCATGTCAAAAGTATTATCAGAACAAAAGACAATCTGATATGGGTAATGACTAATAAGAGTGGTTTTTATCTCTTCAAAGATGGGCAACTGATCAAAATGCCGAATGACAGGAATAATTATCTTCAATCTGCACATTATATTCTTGAAGACCGAAAAGGTTTTTATTGGATCTCTTCTAATAACGGATTGTTTAAAGTTCCTAAAAAACAACTTTTAGACTATATTGAGAATAAGAAGAGTCCCGTATTTTACTACCGTTTTACTAAAAAAGATGGTTTTTTAACTAATGAATTCAATGGAAGTTCTCAACCAAATGCTTATGCTCTGGAAAATGGAGATTTTGTATTTCCTTCCATGGATGGCTTTGTATTCTTTAATCCGGACCATGTAAAAACCTATTATCCGCACAAGTGTAAAATTTATATTGAGAGGGTAAGAATCAACAATAATGAACCTCAGTATTTTCATAATATTCTGGATTTAAAAAACACTTACAAAACGGCTGATATATTTATCGATATTCCTTACTTTTCTAATCTTGAGAACCTTTATCTGGAAGCTAAAATATCTGGAAAAGAAAATTCAGAATGGGAACCTGTACCTACTGGGAAAGAACTTAAATATACAGTCAGCAACCTTGATCCGGGAGACTATACACTGAGTGTAAGAATGGTAGTTTCTCCTGACGGAAAATATGAAGAAAAGTCTATCAAATTTACAATTGAGCCTTTCTTCTATCAAACACTTTTGTTCAGGGTTTCAGCTTCTGTTATTATTCTGATCATTATTACTATAATCGTACAGCTGACCACCAATTTTTTAAGAATAAGAAACAAAGCTCTCAAACAGATTGTACATAATAAAAATTCGGAGCTTAAAGAAACATCCCTGAATCTCGAAGTGGTAAAGAGTGACCTTCGAAAGGAAACGGAATATCAGAAGAAGCTGGTAGAAACAATAAGTCATGATATCACCACTCCTATCCGATTTATTGCAATGCTCTCACAAAAGCTTTATGAGTCCGATGATCTGGAACTACAGAAAAAGTATTTTGACAGTATTTACAAGTCTTCTGAACAGCTTTATCAGTTTACCCTTAATTTAAAGGAGTATACTGAACTTTATAAAGCTGAGAATATTTTTGAAGAAGAAGAGTATTGTGTGAACAGAATTCTGGAGATCAAGAGAAAATTATTCTGTGAAATCGCCAAGGAAAGAGGAACAACAATCATTAATGCTGCTGAAGATGAGGTTTACTCTTCTGTGAATGAGAGTATTTTAACTGCAATTATTCACAATATACTCGATAATGCTGTAAAAAACACTTTTGATGGAAGAATAGTTCTTGATATTAAAGAAAATGAGCGAAAATCTATCATAACAATTACTGATTCCGGAGCAGGAATGTCTGAGGAACATATTGCCGTTTATATGAATTTATTTAAAAACCCTAAATTAGAAACTCCAAGCTTTAAAGGGAAAGGGTTAGGATTACACATGGTGATCCACCTGGTGAAAAAAATTCATGCTGAGATCAGCTTCAGAAAGAATGAACCTAAGGGAACAATTGTAGAGATAACGCTCAACAAAACTAATTTATTATGAATGAAAGAATTTTAATTGCAGATGATCATTATGTAGTTCGGGCGGGAACTGCATTAGTTCTGGAAACTGCTTACCCAAATCTGAACATTGATTTTGCAGAGAACTATGAACAAGTAAAAAAAACACTTACCAACCAGCATTATACACTTCTTATCTTAGATATTGATATGCCTGGAACTCAGTATAAAAAAATGATTCCTGAGCTGAAAGACATACAAAATGATCTAAAAATCCTTGTGTTTTCAGGATATGATAAAGACGTGGCAATACAATACATTCGTGAAGGTGCCGAAGGCTACCTGAGCAAACAAAGCAGTGAAGAGGAAATTAAAAATGCAGTGAAAACCGTTATTGAAAAAGGATATTTTTATCCTTCGGAGCTTATTGGGTTGATCATTCAGAATAAAAGAAATAATCCTGCAGAAAAGCTTTCATCCCGTGAATATGAAATTTTCAAATTATTGGCTGATGGTAACGGAAACCTGGAAATCGCCAATAAACTGAATATTCAGATGTCCACTGTAAGCACCTATAAAAAGAGAATTTTTCAGAAACTTGATGTCAATAATATTGCTGAGCTGATCAAAGTCTATGAGATGATGCATTAATTTTTGATTTTTTAGGATAAGCTCTAAAGTAAACTCCTCTATACTATCATCACCTATCGTAATGATTTAAATAATGATTTTTAGAATTAAAAAATAATCAGGAAATTTACAGAACCTTATTTTCTATGAAATCACGGCATAATAACTGCAAAAAATCATGAATCCACTTGAAAAAGCAGACCAGGGAAGCCAGCGTTTCCGATATATAAAACTTTGTATTTTCTTTTCGGGACTTTCCGTATTTGCACAGCTGTATCTTTTTCAGCCTATGCTGCCAATGGCTGCAGAACACTTCAACGTATCTGTAGGTGACACTTCCCTGCTCGTATCTTCATCTACCATTGGTATGGCATTAGGATTACTTTTTTTTGCATTTAAAGCAGACAGTTATTCCAGAAAGAGTCTGATGACCTTTTCCCTGACCGCATCAGCACTCCTCACAATTATTTCAACATGGGTACCCAGCCTCACGCTTCTGATTGCTATTGGAATTTTAAAGGGATTTGTGGTTTCGGGAGTTTCTGCTGTTGCCCTCGCTTATCTTACGGAAGAGGTAAATGCTACTGTAATAGGAACTGCTATCAGTATGTATTTAAGCGGAAATACAATCGGCGGAATGAGTGGAAGAATATTGGCTACTCTCTTGGCTGGAGAATTCGGGTGGCGGAATGCTGTTCTTGTGATAGGAATAGAAAGTCTACTTCTCGGAATCATATTCTGGAAATTATTTCCGGATTCAAAATTTTTCAATCCTCAGAAAACAGATTATCATCTTAAGGTAAAGCAGATGAAGTTTTTTCTGACGAATCCTTACATGCTTCGTTTGTATGTCATTGCTGCTTTGGTAATGGGTGTTTTTGTAAGTGTTTACAATTATCTGACTTTCAGATTAGAAGCAAAACCATTTTCTTTAAGTCATTTCATCATTGCTTTTATCTTCCTAATGTATATTTTCGGGGTATTTGGAACTATGATTGTAGGCAGACTTTCTAAAAGATTTCCTTCCAATACCATTTTGAAAACCTCTATCCTATCGATGCTCGTAGGAGCGCTATTATTGTTATCGGAAAACCTTTATATTCTTATTTTTGGACTGGCAATGTTTACACTTTCTTTTTTTGCAGCACATACCATGGCAAGCCAGATGACAGCTCTTTATGCTAAACGTGGGAAATCTTCTGCAACTTCTATTTATTGGCTGTTTTACTATTTTGGTTCGAGTATTTTGGGAAGTGGAACTGGATATCTTCTCCATGCGTACTCATGGAATGTTTTTATTGCCTTCCTCACGATTGCTATAGTGATTGCTCTTCTTTTAGCAACAGCCAATACATCTTCAAAAGAAAAGAAAATTCATTGATACCACATACATACCACATCACATAAACGCAGAAAACGCCTCCCTGATTCTATTTTAACACATTATTAATTATTTATACTGAAAGTTTAACCTAAACTTCATTAAAACACTGCACAACAATACAATGCGAGGCATAGTATTTGATGAATATATAATTCCATATCATCATTAAAAATCAAAATATTATGAACGTAGCAGATCTTAAAATCAAAAACTTAGTCGAGTACGAAAATCAGATTTATACGATCACTGAAATTTTTCAGAGTACAGAGCAGGCATATTTTGTTCAAATTGAAAATGATATTCAAAGTATTTCAGTTCCGGCAGATTCTATAAAGCCTATTAAAATAACTGAAGAATGGCTTGAGAAGTTAGGTTTTTTGAAAACGTATACTTCAGATCAGAGAATACGATATGAAAGACCGGAAAACTTTATAAAGTATGATATTGATTTAAGCTCCCGAAAGATTCTGGAAGGGCTGAAAATCTATGGTAATGCCATAAAATGTAAGTATATTCATGAATTCCAGAATATTTTTTCATGTTTATTCGGGAAAGAAGCGGCTTTACATTATGGTTACCTTAAAACAGAATCGTAGTTAAATTAGTTCTTAGTTGTAGAAAGCCACAGTTTATCATGTAAACTGTGGCTTTCTTTAAAGTATTATTATAGCATATTCTTAGCTTTTGAAAACAACTTTATTAGCTAATTTTAATACATAGCTTTTTTTCACTTTTGTTAAAGTATACTGCCCTTTTTTGTAAATAACGGCTTTTTTAGTAGCTTCTTTCTCCAATAAAAGGCTTCCGTGAGCTGCAGGTAAAAATAATTCAGCCTGATTTTCATCCTGACTAAAAATTACTGTAGCATTTGATCTGTATGATTTTTTAGTATCCGTATCTTTTAATTGTATTTTTTCTTCAAAAAGTCTTACACAATCATTTTTTAACACAGAGAAACTATATCCTGTAGAACTTTTACAACCGTGCTCGTCTTTATCGGAACCGGCACCTTTAGGAGTAAGCTGTGCAAAAGCACTTGTAGAGAACATTACAACAGTCATAGCTGTAAGGAGGAACTTTGCGTTTTTCATAGTATTTATTATTTAAAGTTGATCTTTAATATCAGAAGGATAAATAGTTGTGTTTTTAAATTTTCTGTACAATCCCGTTACCATTAACAACTAATAATTTTTCTTCATTTTAACAAAAATAGTATTTATATGTTAAAGTAAGCCAATAACTTCAATATTTATTCATAATATCGAGAAATATCTATAATCTTTGGTTAGTCAAAAGGAATACAAATGTAAATTTCGGCTCTTTGATTTCTCAATGAGACCTAATTATTTTACCATAATATTTACGTAAATTTGAACGTTATATCCTACCAATAGGGGCGCTACAACAATATTACACAACTTTACGATGGACACAGATCTCATTATTTCACAGCTTACAAAACATTTCCAGGAAATAGTTCCTTTGAAAGAGAAAGAAATTGCCCTTGTTGTACAGAAACTGGAATTCATTCAGCTTAAAAAGAAAGAATATCTGCTTCGTGAAGGACAGGTTTCAAGACATATGCGTTTCATTGCTCAAGGAAGTCTTTATGCTTATCATATAGATGAAAAAGGTAAGGAAAATATTACTCAGCTTGGTATTGAAAACTGGTGGGTAAATGATTTGTACAGTTATTTGAGTGAACTTCCTTCAAGGATGTTTATTCAAGCTAATGAAGATACTATTATTGTACAGATCAGTAAAGCGAATCTAGAGCTTTTGTATAAAGAAGTTCCTGCCATTTCTGAATTCTGGCGTCTGAAAATGCAATCTGCATACGTTACTTTACAGGAAAGAACCTTTGAGCATTCAAGAGTGGATGCATACACTAAATACAGAAACTTTGTGACTGCCTACCGCAATATAGAACAACGTTTTCCTCAATATATGATTGCTTCTTATCTGGGAATCACCGTAGAATATCTTAGTTATTTGAGAAAAAAACACCTGTCTGACGTTTCTTAAGATATCTTAAGTTTATTCCCCTCCAGCCTGAATAATTTTGCTCACACAATTTTAATGAGTGAAATATGAAGGCAAAAATCATCGCAATAACAGCTCTTGTATCAGCATCTTTAAGTCTGAATGCACAGAAGCTTACCTATACTCCGGATCTTGTTTTAGGACACCGTTCCTATACCTATATGCATAATATCAATTATTATTTCAATGATCGGATAAAGCTCAACAATCTCACCCTATTTGATACAGAATATACCAAAGATAAAGAAAACATATTTTTCATAAGAAATACTCTTGCTTACAATCTTACTAAAAAATTTAGTGTAAATGTAGCATTTGGTATGAAAAACCCAGGAGCATTCTTCAGCGCTTATGTACAATACCGCATTGCAAAACCTACCTACTCTCTCTCCTATTCTATCGGAACTACGTATCAGAAAGGGTTCTCTCTTGAGCAATCTGTCTCATTGGAATACATGCCTTATCTGAAAGAAAACATACAGGGATATTTCAGTGTATTAGCGATAGGAAATCTGGATAACAGCGGATATCCAAGAGGATTACAGTTTGTAAGACTGGGTATAAAACAAGACAAAATGATGTACGGAATCGCTTCCAATTTTGATCAGTTTAATAACGGAAAAAAGACCCTTGAAAACATCGGGGCATTTGTAAAATATAATTTTTAAATACGATAAGAAATGAAAAAGAACATTGATTTAGGGATGTTGATCAGCAGAATCGCCATTGGATTTCCAATGTCAGTTTATGGAGTAAACAAATTGATCCACGGAGTTGGATTTATTGAAGATATGCTGAAAATGTATGGATTACCTTCATTCTTCGCCTATGGAGTATTTGCTGGTGAAATTATTGCGCCCATTATGCTGATGATAGGTTTCAGGACACGTCTTGCCGGGTTGATCTTTGCTGCAAATTGTTTTACAGCAACTATTATGGCTCAGACGGCTAATATTTTTAAGCTTAATGAATTTGGAGGCTGGGCATTAGAATTGCTTGTTATCTACATGTTAGTTGGGATTAGTTTTTTCTTTACCGGAGCAGGAAAATATGCAGTTTCTACCAGCAATAAATGGGATTAAAACTTTGTATTTAAAAAACGTAAAGACACTATTTTTTTTCAACTGTTTTTAAGGTGTTAGGATTTTATCTGTGATAAAATTTTAATACTGTTATTTTTCTCTCGCAGGGCAAGATTATGCAGATGTTTATGCTGAGTATCTGCGAGAGAATTATAATTAACACGAATAAAATAAGTAAGAAGCCTCTAAAACCATATAAAATTTACGTGATTTAAAATAACAATACAGAAATAGAGATTATATTGTTATAAAAAACCTTCAGTTTACCTATCTTTACTAGGAATTTAATAAATTATGATGAAGGAAGTAATCGTCTATCAAGTTGATTCTTTTACAAAGGAAAAATTCAAAGGCAATCCTGCCGGGGTTGTACTGAATGCTGAAAATCTTACTACTGAGGAAATGCAGCTTATTGCAAGAGAGCTCAATAATTCCGAAACAGCATTCGTTTTCAGTCCCAAAGAGAATAATGAGTTTGATTATCATATACGATATTTTACTCCTACAACAGAGGTTCCTATCTGTGGACATGCAACAATTGGTGCACTTTATGCCAAAGCTATAGAAGATCAGCTGGATTCATGTACCATTAGAATAAACACACAAGTTGGTGTTTTACCTATTGATATTATCCGAAATGATAATGACTATCAGATCACCATGACGCAGGGAAATTTCAGTGTGAGCCCTGTTTTTGAACAATCTATAACTCAGAATATAGTTCAGGCTTTGGGATTACAAATTGAAGATCTTGATGAGAGATGTCCTGTACAAATTGCATCCACCGGTCATTCTAAAGTAATGATTGGAATTAAAAGCAGAACCGTTTTAAATCAACTGACACCCAATTTCGATCATTTAACCCATATCAGTACGGAAATCGGTTGTAATGGCTATTTTGTTTTCACCTTTGATTCTGATGATCACAATGTTTTAACCTATGGAAGAATGTTTGCTCCTGCGATTGGTATTTTAGAAGATCCTGTTACCGGAAACGCCAATGGTCCTTTAGGCGGATACCTTATTCAAAATAAAATCATAGAAGTTTCCAATGGAAATTTTGAGTTTATCGGAAGACAAGGAGAAACCATTAACAGAATTGGACAAATGAAAGTTGAGGTAAGTGTCATCAATGAAATTCCGGAAACCATCAGAATTACAGGAAATGCTGTATGCGTATTCCGCACGATAATGCACGTCTGAAATGATGCTTAATATTAATTACTATGAAGAGATCTCATTTGAATGTTCAAGTTTCTTTCTGTAGTTTTTAGGTGTCTCTCCAGTTTTGGTTCTGAAAAGATAGGAAAAGTGAGAAAAATTCTGGAATCCAAGCTCAAAGGCAATCTCTTTAATGGATTTATCCGAACTGTGAAGTAGATTTTTCGCTTCAAGAATGATTCTTTCTTTGATGAACTCCAATGGGGAAATTTTATATTGTTTTCTACAGATCACCCCCAGATAATTTGGGGTAATGCATAGTTCATTAGCATAAAAAGAAACATTTTTCTGGTTTTTATAATTCTTGTCTACCAGCATATGAAAACGGAAAGCTAGGTTATCCGGCGTACTCAGTGCTTTATCTCCGTAAGCATGCTCTACCCATAAATTGATGATCAGAGCAAGAAGGCGCACCCTCGCATTAATAAGTTCCGGGAATACCACATCAGCAGCTATTTCCTTTCGAATAGCATTAAATTCCAGGCTGAATCTGTGATACGTTTCATCATCAGGCTGTATCATCTCATATTTGCTGTAAGACGAAAAAGTAAACTTCAGTGTAGGTGAAAAGGTTTTTAAAATAGCATCGTTGATAATAAGTCTTCTTCCAACTGTATTGGGTGCAAGGTCCCATTTGTATTCTCTTTTGGGAAGATGTATGAATAATTGCTGAGCTTTCAGATGATACTGATCAAGTCCGGTGATGCATTTGCCGCCATCACATTCGTCCAGTAAAATAATGGTAAAACAGTTATCCGGAAAGAAATTTAATGATGCTGCGCTCACCTGATCCTGGAAAACGACATCTATTCCTCTGTTGAATACCTCTTCTACTGAGTTTTTATTAATCAATTCTTTATCTATAATCATACAAATCTTTTTTCAATACAAGCTTATACTAATTTATAAAAATACCTGAAATACGATCGCTTTTTAAAGCATGCAAAGATACGTTCTTCTTCCCCATTCGTAAATATCAAAAACCGTGACAGGAATATCATCTTTTCACACAATATTCCATAGAAAGCACTCTTAAAAAACTGCGCAAATAATCCATCAACCTTCTTTATTACTGAGTTTTAAAGCATATTATGTGATTTTTAAAAACTTGAGTTTCCATATTGAGTTTTTTGGCATATCGATAAAACAATAAGTATATTTGTGTAAGGATCTTTTTCCTTTTTGAAGCATGTTAACAGACAAATTCGGAAGACATATCAATTATTTAAGGCTGGCTGTTGTAGACCGATGCAACCTCCGATGTACCTATTGTATGCCGGAGAACGGACTTCCGTGGATCAAACAGAATGATCTGATGACGGATGACGAAATGCTGAAAATATGCTCCGTATTTACAGACCTTGGAGTTGATAAGATCAGAATAACAGGCGGTGAACCTTTTGTAAGAAAAAACTGCATCAGCCTTATTGAAAATATATCAAAACTTGATGGGCTTACTGATATCAGCTTAACCACAAACGGTCTTCTGACAGAACAATACATCCCACAGCTTAAAGAATTCGGAGTAAAATCTGTAAACCTCAGCCTTGATACATTGAATGAAGAACGTTTTTTTAAAATAACCCGCAGAAAAAGCTTTGATAAAGTAATGAAAACACTGGAAAGCTTACTGAAGCATCAGATCAAAGTGAAAGTTAACACCGTGGTAATGGAAAATCAGAATACGGAAGATATTATTCCCTTGGTTCAGCTTACCAAAGAACTTCCGATAGACGTACGGTTTATCGAAGAAATGCCCTTCAATGGAAACAATAATTCTGAAATAGTTCCTAAATGGAATTTCCCGCAGATTTATAATCATATCAAAGATCATTTCCCTGATATAGAAAAACTTAAAGACCCTAAAAGTTCTACATCATATAATTATAAAATACCTGATTTCACTGGAAATCTAGGAATCATTGCTGCTTATACCCGTTCATTCTGCGGAGATTGCAACAGAATACGAATTACCCCTTCAGGTATATTAAGAACCTGTCTGTATGAAGGTGGCGGCATCAATTTAAAAGAGAAAATCCGGTCCGGAGCAACAGACGAAGAACTTAAAAATATAATCATCAACAGTATACATCACAAACCCAAAGACGGATGGGAAGCTGAAAAACAAACCATGACCGCTTCAGAAATTCATCAGTCTATGGCAACAATTGGAGGATAATTATGGAAATGATCACCGTACAACAAGCAGAAGAGATTATACTTTCCCAAGCTCAGGATTTCGGAAAAGAGGAAATCTCATATAATCATGCATTAGGAAGAGTTTTAGCAGAGAATCTTACTGCAGACCGGGACCTTCCTCCTTTTGACCGACCAACAGTAGACGGAATAGCAATCCGTTATGATGCTTATGAAAAAGGAATCCGTTCTTTTACAGTGAAAGCAATACAGTCTGCTGGTGAGTCCTCTATTTCTATTGATTCCGAAGAAGAATGTATTGAAATCATGACCGGAGCTGCTTTAGACCATTCTGTAGATACTGTTATCCGTTATGAAGATATTTCAATAAACGAAGGTATTGCCACGATAAATATTGATATTAAAAAAGGACAGAACATTCACCTGAAAGGAAGGGATAAAAAAGAAGGTGAAGTTCTGGTAAATGCCAATCAAATCATTACTCCTGCTATTATTGGAATAGCTTCATCCATCGGAAAAACTTCAATTTTGGTAAAAAAACTGCCTAAAATTATAATTATTTCCACAGGAGACGAAATGGTAAGCCCTGAATCTTTTCCCAGTCCATATCAGTTAAGACGATCCAACGGAATTACCATACAATCGGTTGTAAAGAAATACAATATCGAAGCCGATACTCTTCACCTTAATGATGATTATGAGGAGATAAAAAAGGAACTTTCCCGCTGTATCAATGAATATGATGTTCTACTTATGAGTGGCGGAGTGTCTATGGGGAAATTTGATTATCTGCCTAAAGTCTGTGAAGAACTGGAGGTCGAAAAACTTTTTCATAAAATAAAACAAAGACCTGGAAAACCTTTCTGGTTTGGTAAAAATAAAGATCAGAAGCTTGTTTTTGCCTTTCCGGGAAATCCTGTTTCTGTATTTATGTGCCTGCACAGATATTTTATTCCCTGGCTGGAAAAATCGCTGGAGATTTCCGGAACTTCACCTATGTTCGCTGTTTTACAGAATGATATTGATTTTCCTTTTGCTCTTCAGTATTTTGCACAAGTAAAACTTGGAGTCAATGAATTGGGGCAGATTACTGCAGAATCAGTGAATACAAATGGCTCAGGAGATTTTTCTCACCTTGCTGATACCAATGCTTTTATAGAGCTTCCTTTGGAACAGAATAGTTTTAAAAAAGGTGAGGTCTATAAAGTATGGAAATATAATGATTGAAGTAAATGCCACGAATGCACGAATAGCTTTACATAGAACCCGAAAAGCCTATGTTTCTATGTGTTTTAATTTTTTACCACATAGGAACATAGAAAGTATTTAAATAAATTCGTGTATTGGTGGCAAAAAAAAAAAATCATATTTGTGTTTAAAAAAATAAAATATGTCAGAATTTACCCATTTAAATAAAAACGGTGAACCCGCCATTGTAGACGTTGGCGGTAAAAAAGTCACTCACAGAAAAGCAGTTGCTCAAGCTGTAATTTCTCTGCCTGAACCTGTATTGAAAGCATTACAACAAGATGATTTTAATACTAAAAAAGGCTCTGTATTTCAGATTGCTATCATTGCCGGAATTATGGGTGCCAAGAAAACAAGTGAATTGATTCCGCTTTGTCACCCTATAGGACTTGATAATTGTAATTTACATATCAAACTGAATGACCATAACGACATTGTGATTGAATGTACGGCAAGCATTGAAGCCAAAACCGGAGTGGAAATGGAAGCTCTTACCGGAGCTTCAGTAGCTGCATTGACTATTTATGATATGTGTAAAGCTTTGAGCCATGATATTGTAATCAAAGAAATTAAATTAATAGAAAAATCAGGTGGAAAAAATGATTTCAGAAGAGCATAATGCAATTCCTGCGATCAACGGGCTGGTGCTGGCGGGCGGGAAAAGTGTAAGAATGGGACAGGCAAAAGATCTTCTTCACTGGCATGGTAAAGAACAACGTTATTTTGCAGCTGATCTTCTCGCTCCTTTTTGCGATGAGGTTTTTATTTCGTGCAGACAGGATCAGCTGGATAATTTTGATCCCCATTATAATGCACTTACCGATACATTCCTGAATATGGGACCCTTTGGAGGAATTCTTTCAGCTTTGCGTTCCCAAAGAGATAAAGCATGGCTGGTAGTAGCATGTGATCTACCGCTTCTGGACCAGAAATCATTGGAATTTTTATTGCAGTCACGAGATCCTGAAAGAGCAGCTACCACTTATGAAAGTCCTTTTGATGGGTTACCTGAGCCTTTGATTACCATTTGGGAACCGAAAAGTTATCCTTTGCTTCTGAATTTTTTAGGAATCGGAAATACATGTCCGCGAAAAGTACTGATCAATAGTGATACACTTATTTTAAAACCTGATAATCCGGAAGCTTTAATGAATGTAAATACTCCGGAGGAAGCGGAAAAAGCACAACAGATTCTGAAACGCTGATGCAAAGAAATGCACGAGTTTTATATTTAATTGTTGGAAATCGTAAAGACGTATTTTTTTATCTTCTAAATGTTTTTTTAATATCAAATATTTTATCTGCAATAAAATTATAATAGCCACGAATTCACGAATAATAAAGATGAAATAATTTAAAAATAAGACCGCTTCAACTTGAGTAATCGGGTGAAAAACTTATCTATTAATAGAGAAAAATAAAAGAAACAGTTATGAATACATCATTTGAACGTTATCAGTGTCAGATCGCTTTACCGGGTTTCGGTATTTCTTCTCAGGAAATGCTTAAAAATGCTAAGGTTCTTTTTGTAGGTATGGGAGGTCTTGGCTGTCCTTCAGCACAATATCTGGCGTCTTCGGGTGTTGGAACCATTGGTCTTGTAGATGATGATATTGTTTCTTTAAGTAATCTTCACCGTCAGATTCTATACAATCCGGAAGATGTAGGAGCTTTTAAAGTAGAAGTTGCAACCAAAAGATTACAACAGCAGAATCCGTCTGTTTCTATTATCCCTTATCAGCAAAGGGTTTCTTCTGCCAATGTCATGGAATTGATCTCAGAATTTGATTTGATCATTGAAGGAACTGATAATTTTGAAACTAAATGCTTACTGAACGACGCTTGTATCCTTGCCGGAAAACCTCTTGTTTATGGAGCTATTTATCAACATGAAGGACAGGTAAGCATCTGGAATGCTTTACAAAAAGATGGTTCTTACTCTCCAAATTATCGTGATGTTTTTCCTAATGCAGAAGAGTCACAGGTTCCAAACTGCCGGGAAGGCGGTGTGATCCCTACTCTTGCAGGAATTGTAGGATGTATGCAGGCTAATGAAGCAATAAAATATCTGACTGGATCAGAAGAAACGTTAGCCGGAAAATTATGGATGATAAACGTAATGAATGGCAAAACCCAAATCATTAAACTCCGAAAAACAGCTGTAAAAATTACTTCACTACCTCAAACTGTACAGCTTATTACTTTTGAAGAACTTACAAAGGATCAAACGATGTTTGAAATCATCGATGTACGTACGGAAGAAGAACATAGAAATTTCAATATCGGTGGAAAAAATATTCCATTGGAGGAGTTACAAGATCATTTTTCTTCTATTTCGTTGACGCCAAACCCTATTGTCATTTACTGTCAATCCGGAAAACGAAGCATAGAAGCTGTAAAAAAGATAAGAAGTACTTTTCCGGAAAAGAAAGTTTTTTCTTTGAAAAATGGTATTGACGGAATTAAATCGTAGGAAGAAAGCTGCTATTGCTTTTTATATCTTGGTGAGTGCTGATTCTTTATGGGCTGCGATATGATCAGATTTATCACTTTTAATTTCATACTGTGGGCTGTCTTCACTGGCATGATGAGTATATCCCTTATAATCAAAATCTTTTGTATGAATCTTGATGATTGTTCCTGAAACTCTGCCCGCTTCTGAATTCCAACTTACTTTATCTCCTTTTTGAAATTTTGGTTTCATATTAACTCTTCTATGAATTGAATGTTTTTATTAAATCACAAAAATTTTTCAATCAAATAAACTTTCATCGGAATAAAATACATGCCCATTTCTTATTCTTGCTGGTGAAGTGTATGGATGTTCTTCCACTTTTCTAATATTCATAATGTGTTCTACCTTCCAGTCTTTTGCTTTAAGATAATCTGAAATCATAGACCTGTGACAACGCCACCATACTGCTTCTGAACACATAAACGCTGTGGTTTTCTGTCTGGCAATCGTTTCAAGTTGTTCAACCGCTCTTGTAAATTCTGCTGTTTGCATATAATCGGCATATCCACGGAAAGATTCGTTTTTCCAACGACTGTTTACAGAATTTGGCTGAACTTTTCTCCTCCCGCCCAATTCCTCCATATGAATATACTCAATGTGGTGTTCCGGCAATACTTTTTCAAAATTTTCTTTACTAAACCACGGATATGTCTTTGAACCCGGAAATCTTCTGACATCTGCAAGCACTTTAATATCAAATGAATTCAGCATTTCAATAAACTCATCCAAGGAATGAACAGAATGTCCAATGGTATAAATAACCGGCTTTTCCATCACATTCTTAATCTATAATATTATGTGTTACTTTTTGAGAAACTTTGATCTTTTCTCCTGCCATCTCATGAATGGTTTCATCAATCATCACACACATGCTGTTCAACGCGAGATCATTAGCTTCAGTTCCAAAAGGTTCTTCAATTTCATCAGCAATCGCTTCAAATGCGACAAATGTATAGGCTACAAACACTACAATAAGCGGGGTAAACCACCTCAATGAATCTACTAATCCAAAAGGCAGCAGAAAACAGTAAATATAAACGGTACGATGTAACAAAACCCTGTAGCTATAAGGAATCGGAGTGGAAATAATTCTTTCGCAACCTCCTACAATATCTGAAAGCTTATCAAAATTTTCATCGAAACGAGCCTGCTGGATAGTGTCTATACTTCCTTCATCTTTTGCCTGTTGTACCCATTCTGCTAATAATTTCATAATGACAGCAGGTTTGTATTTTGATGCTGAAACAATTTTCAGCTGATTTTCATTAAGTCTCTCTTTTAAGTCATCATAAGCATCTGTTCCTCTCAACTGATGTTTTAAAGCAAAAATAAAAGCCGCCAGCAACTGGATAAACTCATGAACGGAGAGACTGCTGTTCTGGACATTTTTTAAGGTTAAAGCCTGACGGGTTAATGATCGTGATGTATTCAGTAAAGCGCCCCATAATTTACGTCCTTCCCAAAATCTTTCATAGCTGGCGTTATTCCTGAATCCTAAAAATAAAGCAAGAACAAACCCGAATAAAGTTAAGGGTGCCGGATTAAGAGGAACTTTAAAAGAAAAGATTATTCCCCGCAGGTATACGACTCCCAATGCTAAAATAAAAAGTATAAAAAGGCGTGGCAACAGTCTCGGCAAAACTGAGCCGTGCCAGACAAAAAGCATCTTGAACCAATGTTCCTTCTTCCTTATAATCATAGTGTTTTTGTAATGCCTTTACTTCAATTTATTTTTTAATCTGTCCTATTATTAAAGATTCTAGTTGATAAGAGCTGCGTGCCGGCTTTTTCTCTCCTTCTGCAACGATTCGGAGTGGTCCTTTTGATTCCGGCAATGGTTTTCCGTCAATAGTATCTGCCACAATTACATTTTTGTCAGCAATAGAAGCATCCAGCTCTGCCAATGAGAATAAAACCTGATATCCGTCTTTGCATTTTACCAACAGATATTTTGTCATATTTTCTCCATGAAGCTCTTTACCTGAAAGTGTTCCCGCCTTTGCAAGAATATCCTGAACTGAAACACCCGAGTAAACATGCATACTTCCGTCTTTATCTTTTAATGAGGCTTCTTTCCTTGGCATTTTTGATAGATCAGTCAAACTTAATTCTAATGGTTTTGGAATATCACCGCTTACTTTAAGTTTAAAATCTGATTGACAAAAAGCCCAGCCAGACATTAATAACAGTGCTAAAGGCAGTATTTTTTTCATATACAAAATTAAGAATAATTATGGTCTTTGAATAGCTCCCTGATAAAGCATTTCGTCTACTTTTTTATACACTTCAGGGTCATGCTTTTTAATTTTGATTTTAACATACTTAGAAGCAGGCATATTGCTTTCTTTTACTACATTATTTACAGATACCAAAACATTGGTTTCCGGGAAATAGGTAACTGTATTTTTTTCCGGGATCTGATAGGAAACAATGATAAATAACGGTGCTACTCTTTCGATTCCATCATCATAATTGTAAAGGTCTACTCTATCTCCTGCTTTAAATCCTGCTTTATCAATATCTTTCTGGTTCATGAATATCACACGACGCTCATTTTTAATTCCACGATAACGATCATCCAACCCGTAAATAGTGGTATTAAACTGATCATGGGTACGTGTGGTTGCCATCATATATTCATCGGAAGCAAGGGTATTATCAGGTATTTCTGTTAATGTAAATGGTGCACGCCCGCCTAATTCTTTGGAAAAGCTTTGTTCATCTCTTGCTGCATTGGGAAGATAGAACCCTCCTTTTTGTCTGACACGAACATTATAATCTGTAAATCCTGGAATACACTGCTCGATGTCATCTCTTACAGCATCATAACTATCGTGATAACGTTGCCAGTTTACGACAGAACGTTCTCCCAACGTTGCCATAGCCATACGACAAACAATTTGAGTCTCATTGATTAGATTATCCGATACAGCATCCAGCATTCCTTTTGAACTCTGAACAACTCCCATTGAATTTTCGGTGGTGACGATCTGTATTTCTCCGTTTACAATATCTTTATCACTTCTGCCATACGTTGGAAGAATTAATGCTTCTTTACCATGTACAAGGTGTCCCCTGTTTAGCTTTGTGGAAACGCATACCAACAGTTTGAGCTTTCTGAGTGCATTTGCCGTATAGGTAGTGTCCGGTGTTGCAGAAAGGAAATTTCCTCCCATGCAGAACATCATTTTTATTTTTTCTTCATGGATAGCTTTTATAGCACGTACTACATCATATCCATGTTTGCGGGGTACTTTGAAACCATAGAAATTTTCAAGACGGTCAAGTTGTTCGTCTGTAGGTTTTTCGTCAATCAGCATTGTTCTGTTTCCCTGCACGTTACTGTGACCACGTACGGGGCAGACTCCTGCTCCTGGTTTTCCGATACTTCCTTTTAATAAAAGAATATTAAGGATTTCACGAATCATATCTACTCCGTTCGGTTGTTGGGTAAGCCCCATTCCCCAACTGATGATGATACGTTTTTTAAAGGCAATCATTTCCGCCGCTTGTTGCAATGCTTCTTTAGAAACTCCGGAAAGATCAGCCAGTTCCTCCAGTTTGTAGTCATCAAACTGCTTCATGAAGTCTTCATATCCTACTGTTTTGTTTTGAATAAATTCTTCATCAAAAACTTTACCCGGATTTTTCTTTTCAAATTCAATCAACAGAAGTTCCAAAGCTTTAAGTAAAGCCATATCTCCATTGATTTTTACAGGTAAATAAAGGTCTGCCAATTGTACACCTCCTGTAATTACTTCTCTTACACTCTGCGGATTAATAAAGCCCATCAATCCTGCTTCGGGCAAGGGATTAATGGCAATAATTTTAGCACCGTTCTTCTTTCCTTTTGCCAAAGCGCTCATCATTCTTGGGGCATTGGTTCCAGGGTTTTGACCGATAATTATAATCACTTCAGCGTCATAAAAGTCTTCTAATGTTACTGTACCTTTACCAATTCCAATGGTTGGACGTAAGGCAGATCCTGAAGTTTCATGACACATATTGGAACAGTCAGGCATATTATTCGTTCCGAATTCTTTAGCAAATAATTGATACACAAAGGATGCTTCATTACTTGTTCGTCCCGAAGTATAAAAAGCAGCTTCATCAGGAGATTCTAAGGCATTGAAATGTTCAGCTATTTTTTTGAAAGCATTATCCCAGCTGATCGGTTCATAGTGGGTCGCACCCGGAGCCAGATACATGGGATCTGTAAGTCTTCCCATTTTCCCGATCTGATAATCATCTAATTTAGCAAGATCATATACCGAATTCTGTCTGAAAAATTCAGGGGTTACACGTTTTGTTGTTGCTTCTTCAGCTAGAGCTTTTGCTCCGTTTTCACAATATTCTCCAAGAACAGAACGCTCGTCATCAGGATCAGGCCAGGCACAACTCGGGCAGTCGAAACCTCCCATCTGATTCATTTTGAACAAGGCTCTCATACCTCTGACAGGCGCTTTTTCTTCAAATAAATCACTAAAGGCAGCCATTACAGCAGGAACTCCCGCAGCTGCTTTTTCAACGTGTGTCAGCTTAAGATCAAGTAACGTAAAAGGATTTTCCGCATTGGGTTCTTTGTGGATTTTTTCTTCTACTTTCTTTTTGTTATTTTCTTCCATAGCCTTTAATTTTGTAAAGTGATCAACATTTAAGATTGGGATTCGGGTAGTTATCGCTTTGGTCTTCCATTGTATTATCTATACATACAAAGTCTTTTTCTACTAAAAGCTTTACAAGCCCAGCCTGCCCGTCAAACCCGACAATATCTGTAGATACAAGCTCCTCAACCATTGCAGCAGGCATTTTCATTACAATTTTATTTTCAATAAAAGCAGCCGATAATGCACGGTCATCTGTTCTTTCTATAGCATAGATGAATGGTCTGTCTACAAATTCTGTGAAACTGGAAACAATTCCCTTTTCCCCCAATTCTGAAACTTCTGATTGAGTTAAACGAAACCTTATTGAGTTGTCTTTTATTCTAATTTTCATATCCTTTATTTCTGTTTGCACCACTGACATACCTCTTTATTAGTGCATTAGTGGCTATTTTATTTTTTTGCCACGGATGCACGAATGATTTTTGTGGCGTGGTAGTTATTTTTCGATTATTTTATGGAAACTGCTTTGATTATAAATATTAAACCTGTTATCTCTGAGAAACCCCAGCAAAGTCATATTAAACTCTTTAGCGAGATCAACTGCAAGACTGGACGGTGCTCCTATTGCCGCCACAATAGAAATTCCTGCCATAGCTGCTTTCTGAATCAGTTCAAAGCTGGCTCTTCCACTAAGTACCAAAATATGATCTTTCAATGGAAGTTGTCCGGTAAACAAAGTGTGTCCTATCAGTTTATCCAATGCATTATGCCTTCCGACATCTTCTCGTAAAGCCAGCAGATTCCCATTAAAATCAAAAATACCGGATGCATGAATACCGCCTGTTGCACTGAAATTATTCTGGAAAGACTGTAAGTTTTCGGATAACTGATATATCTTTTGCAATGTTATAGCCTGTTGTTCCTGTTCAATATTCTGGAAAGTACTTACTGTTTTTATGGATTCGATAGAGCCTTTTCCGCAGACTCCACAACTGGAAGTGGTATAAAAATTTCTATCTGCATTTTTAAGCTGGGGAACAAAATCATCTGCCATTTCCACTTCGATGACGTTTTCTCTATTTATGGAACATTCGGCACTGGGATGATCTATATTTTTGATCTGGTTATATCCTGAAATAATTCCTTCTGTGAACAGAAAACCGGCAGCAAGTTCGGCATCATTACCGGGAGTCCGCATGGTGACAGATATATTTTTAGTTTCCCTTTGATCTTTTCCATAAGATATACGGATTTCCAAAGGTTCTTCTACCGAAATATCATCTGTATAAGGAAAACTGTTGTTTCCTTTTACTTTGACAATATCGATCTGCCTTACAGATTTATTTTCTAATATATTGGTTTTCATATCTTAATAATCTGGTATAGTAAATATACGAAATTTCGTCCTTCCAACTACGGATGTGCAGAAACCCATTCTTCACCATCTTCAAAAATTTCTTTTTTCCATATAGGAACGGTTTGCTTTATGGTATCAATCACATAACGGCAAGCTTCAAAAACCGCATCTCGGTGTCCGTCACTTACCACAATTACTACCGCAGCATCACCAGGAAACAAAATTCCGGTACGATGATGTACAACGATATTACGTACAGAAAAACGGGATATAGCCTGATCCACAATCTTCCTGATTTCTTTTACAGCCATAGCTTGATAGCATTCATATTCCAGCCGAACCACCTTTTTATTTTTTGTGACGTTCCGAACTGTTCCTATAAATGTTGCAATGCCACCACTACTCAGATCTTCAGCCAAGGTGAGACATTCGGTTATGCTTAAAATATTATCTGTGATTTTGATATCGACCATTTATTTCTTTTTTTCCTTTGATTCTAAATCTGATTTTGTTGTTTAATGACAGGAAACCGCCACGAATCCACGATTGTTTGGTTCAAATGATTATAAATTATCCTCCGCTTACAGGTGGAATAAGTGCTATTTCATCTGTGTTTACAATAGTTTGATCATCTTCTGCATATTCTTCATTTACAGCAATGAAATAGGATTTCAGTTTTACCAATTGAGGAAAATCTTCTTCCAGTATTCTTTTTAACTGACCAACGTTCAGATCATCCTGTGTTTCCAGTTCTTTTTCTGCAGCTCCCAAAATATCTTTCGTTATTCCAAAAGCTAGTATTTTAAGTTTCATTCTATTTTTTAAAATAAATTTTACCAATATTTTATCAAAACATTTATACCTGCAACCAATACAAGTATAGCCGTCATTCTTTTTATAATCAATGGGTTCCATTTCAGAGACATTCTTGAACCGATCTGTCCACCGATCAAAACAGCCAGACATAAACTCAGAATCCT
This sequence comes from Chryseobacterium artocarpi, assembly GCF_001684975.1. Taxonomy (GTDB): domain Bacteria; phylum Bacteroidota; class Bacteroidia; order Flavobacteriales; family Weeksellaceae; genus Chryseobacterium; species Chryseobacterium artocarpi. The sequence goes on from NZ_MAYH01000023.1 coordinate 714,885, forward strand.
GAAATAATCCATATCTACTGATAATTTTGACAACTGTCCTACAATTCCGGACAAAGAATTTGCCAGTATAAAAACACTGGAAGTAGCTGCAATTTTTCTCGGAGTATCCCATTTCATGAGATTAAGCAATGGAGAAAGGAAAATTCCGCCTCCAATACCAACTAAACCGGACAAAAAGCCAATTCCACCCCCTAGAAAACTGTTCCCTAATAAGGATGTTCTGGAATTCTGTAAGGTCTTTTCATCTACTTTAGTATCTGTTTTTACCCATAATAAGATTGCTGCAATGATCAGCGTAATCCCCAGAATCAGGAAGAATGTTTCCTGACTGATTTTCAGAATAGCTCCCAGATACGCCATGGGAACACTGACGAGTGTAATGGGGATTACTTTTTTCCAATCTACCTGTTTATTTTTAATATAAATATATGCACCTCCTACTACCACAATGACATTACAGATCAATGCTGTTAACCTTATTTCCTGGTAAGGAAGGGCATACATCGCCAAAACAGCAAGGTAACTGGAGCCACCTCCAAATCCTACCGATGAATACACAAAGGCTATTATCAAAAAGAACAGAAAAATCTCCCAATGTCCCATACTATTTTATTGAAGATTAATTTTATTACAATAATACTCATTTTAAGCCTTGTTTTATGAGAGAAAATATAAAAGTCTATACTGTAATTTGTGAAAAAAATGTCATAAATTGTGTATCTAAGGAATACTGTAATGTAATCTCTTTATCATTTATTAAATTTGATTGATCAGAAATAATTTAAAATGTCAATAAACGAAACACCAAACAAGATGAATTCCCAAAACGTCACCGATTATCCTAACAACAATACCTATTTTCTGGTTTGGAACTTTAAACAGGATGCCGATTCTTCCAAAATTAAAGCTGTATTTCAGAGAATGTGCGCTTTGATTATCAACCTTAATAATTCTGCTCTCGACCGTTTCCCAGATTCAAAGGCAAGCGTTGTAATGGGTATTGGATATGAGGCATGGCTACAACTGGAACTTCCTACTCCGCTTCCTAAAGAGTTTAAAAAATTTGAGGAAATAAAAGGCAGCAAACACACTGCTGTAAGTACGAGAGGTGATCTTCATTTTCATATTCGTGCAGACGAGAAAAGCTTTGCCTATGATATGGCTTCTACGATCTCAGATTTTATGAAAGACATTGCAGATTGTGTGGTAGAAGTTCAGGGATTCCGTTATTGGGATAGCAGATCTATCTTAGGTTTTGTGGATGGTACAGAGAATCCGCATGGTAAAGACCGTGATTATTTTGCCATTATTGGAGAAACAGATCCCGAGTATCAAGGGGGAAGCTATCTTTTCACACAAAAATACATCCATAATATGAATGCCTGGAAATCTCTTTCTGTGGAAGATCAGGAAAAAGTAATCGGAAGATCAAAGGAACAGGATATTGAGATGGATGATGATGTAAAGCCTAAAAACTCTCATATTGCATTAGCGAATGTTGGTGATGATTTTAAAGTGGTGAGAGATAATATGCCTTTCGGAAATGTTTCCACGAATGAAATGGGGACTTATTTTATTTGTTACGCAAGTACTTTCAGCACGGTAGAAAAAATGCTTACCAATATGTTTATTGGTGATCCTCCAGGAAATTATGACCGCATCCTGGATTTCAGTACAGCGCAGACAGGAACCTTATTTTTTGTTCCATCAGCAGATATGTTGGATGATTTTTCCTCTTAGGTTTATTGAAGATTTACTATATAAGATAAATGGACCGCTTCTTCTGAAACGGTCCATTTTTTATTCTGAGATTATTAATTCCGAATGTATGTTTTCGCTTTGTAAAATCCTTTTTAATTTTTCTTTCACAACCTGAATAATTTCTCCGTTTTTTATTTTATTTTTCTTTTGTAATGGTTTTCCCTGAACAAAAATTCCATTAATTTCTATTAATTGATTCAGTTTGCCTGATGAAAGGTGTAAACATCTTCTGACAACGGTTGATATTCGAAGGTTAAAATCAAAAGGGCTATGAACTTTAAAGGAGAATATCTCATCTTCAGAACTTTTCATTTGCTCTTCTAAAATTTCCTCATACAGAATCTCATATTCTACACTTTCAAGATCTGCTTCAACATTATTTTTTCGTCTTGTCTCCTGTGAAAATGCATATTCCCAAGCCAAATCGGTATCATTTTCTGAAAATCTATTAAAGATATCTTTACTGATAGATTCTGTTCTGATTCTGGAGAATATAGTCATATTGTAGCGGTTATTACATTTTACACATCTGTAAATTAACCATATATCAATGTTTTTTTTCTGGGCATTTAATCTGAATTTATCACTGCAATGAAATCTGTCGCTGTCACAATGATTGCATTTCTTTTTTAAGGTGGGAGTATTTTTCGCTTTGATCTCCCATATATACTGTATACTCATTCTTATCGTGCTTAATATTCTTTGTAAGATTTTTACATATTATTCACGCATTACCAATCGTAAGATCTTATACAGTAGAAAAATAAATGCACAAAAGCTTCGCATCTATTCTCTATTCAAATTTGACTGATAAATATGTCAAAAAGGAATACAAAATGCAGCTGCTCTCTCAGCAATACGGTAAATAATATGATAAACAAGAACCTGTTCGGGTAGATTTACCCAAACGAAAGAATCATTAACCTGTGGTTGTGAAGGCTAATATTAAGCGATAATAGGTTTACGAGCTGTTCTCAAAACGAATTGTTTACTTGATTGATATAAAAGTAGTGATTTTTTTGTTTTGAAACATAAAGCGTATAGGTTTTTTCAAAAGATGAGAAAAATTAATCATTGTAAGTGTGTGTGTGTTGTTGGAAAGCGCAAAGACGCTAATTATTTATTTTAGTTATGCATTAAGGCGCGAGGATTTTATCTGCGATAAAATTGAATATGGCTTTGTTTTAATTGCCACGAATGCATGAATTATTTTATTTACTCATAAGTCTATGTACCTATGAGGTTAAAAAAAATCTAATTAAATATACACACCTATTAAAAAATTCTGCGCACTATGTATAATCTATGAGAAAGTTTTAAAATAAAAAAGGGTCCTCATCATGTGAAGACCCTTGAGCGGGAAATAGGGAGAACCACCACCCTTCAAGCATAACCTCGATATTTCAAAACTTCATGAGCTTAAAGTTTAAAATTTCCCCACACTATTTCTATTAGATTAATAACCGCTGTTCTGGGTTAAATTTGGATTTGCAGTAATATCAGCAGATGGAATAGGAAATATATTAAATTTAGTATCTACAGCTTTCCCATCTTTTGTATTTCCTTTCCAGCTCCAAACATAATCTCCAGGGGTAAATTTGTTGAAACGGATAAGGTCTGTTCTTCTGGTAAGCTCCCATGAAAGCTCTCTTGATCTTTCGTCCAAAATGAAATTAAGATTCAGCTCTGCATTGGAAATTGCACCATTTCCGTTGTTATAAGCTCTGTTTCTTACCACATTAATATAAGTAAGTGCAGAAGACGAGTTTCCTGTTCTGAAATATGCTTCCGCAGCAGTAAGATATGCTTCTGAAAGACGGAACATCGGGAAATCTGTATCCACATACGCTGCATCTGAACCTGGATTGCCGTTTTTATCCACATTTCTCCATTTTGTAAAGGCATATCCATCCTGGAAAGTTCCCGGAAGTGCTGCAATTTCTTTTTTGTGACCAACATTAAAAATCAATGCTCTGCTATCATTTTTGGTAAAAGCATTAGGATCTGTTGTTTTGAAATTCTGATCAGCAGATTGGAATTTATTAACAAATTCAGGGCGCAGACGGATATTTCCCCAGCCGCCGGCAATTCCCATATTCAGGTAGTTGAGCATCGTTCCCCCAGTTTGTGCCAGTACAAAGAATGTAGTTCCGCCATATGTTTTTGATCTGATACCGTCCATATTCAGGGACCAGATAATTTCAGGTGAAGTATTGTTGTCTGCCAGGAAATTGTATAGGTATTTCGGAGATAGGCTGTAATGGCTTAGAATCACTTTTTCAGCATATTCTGCTGCTTTATTCCATTGTGGAGATTTTGTATAAACCTCTGCGTTCAGATATAGTCTTGATAACAGGAAATTAGCAGCCGTTTTATCTACTCTTCCATATTCATTGGTTGCCGGAAGAATCGTCTCAATATCTTTTAATTCTTTTTCTACATAAGCATATAAATCATTAGGCATGATTTGTTTAGGTAAAAACTGAGGATCAAGCTTATCAGCATCCGTCACAAAAGGTACTTTTCCAAAGGTATCCAATAGCACCCAATAAGAATAGGCTCTCAGAAAACGTACTTCTGCTCTGAAATATGCAACTTCTTTCTTAAAATCAGGGTTTGTGTGACCTCTCTCCTGCATTTTCTCATCTGTAGTCTGTCTTAAAAACTCATTGGTATAGCCGATGATCTGATATAATCTTGCATAATAACCATTCAGAATTGCAGTATTGGAATCCCAGCTGTTGGTTGCCATCTGTCTCAAACCATTCGATTGTGAGCCCATGATCGCTTCATCGGTTGTAAGCACCTGAACATAGAATGCCAGACGGATAAATGAGCTGTATCCCTCATCAAAATTACCCATATCAGGATCTCCGGTAGGACCTTGCTGTCCGCTCAAACATAATGCTGCATAACATTTGGCAAGAACTCCTTTGTAATTTTCAGGTTTGGAATAGATTTGCTCAGTTGTCACAATATTCGGATCAATAGGCTCTGTATCAAGGTCTCCGACACACGAGATTACCGAGAAAAGCAAAAGGATAAAAGGTATTATATATAAACGTTTCATAGTTTAATTATTTAAAGTTAACATTTAATCCAAAAAGGAATGAACGTGGTCTGGCGTACATATTGTTATCGATTCCCAGATATACTTCAGGATCTAAGCCACTGTATTTAGTAATCACAAAAGCATTCTGAACTGAGAAGCTCACTCCCAGATCAAATTTGTCGCTGATCTTTTTAAAAGTACGCCCCAACGTCATATTATCCATTCTGAAAAACGATGCATTTTCCAGGAAGAAATCTGAATAAAGCTGTAGGTTTTCAAACCCCTGTTCTGCCGTGTAACTTAATATATTGGAGTAAGTACCGTTTTCAGGGTATATCTTTGATCTGTAATCTTTTGATTTAACATTATTGTATACGTAATTTCCAAAATTTGCATGCCCATTAAATCCAAAATACCAATCTTTGTAACTCACCTTTGAGGAGATTCCCAGATAAGATTTTGGCATTGGGCTTTTATCCTTTACCAATCCACCTTTATATTTTCCTTCAATGGGTCTGTTATTGTCATCATATTCCTGTTGATACAGATAGAAAGTATACGGTGAATATCCTACAGAGTGAATCTGAATAGTTCCTGCTGTTGAACCGGAAACGTTTCCTATATTCACGCCATAATTTGAACTGTCTACAAGAGTCAGTTTGGTGATCTTTGAATTGTTGAAAGTAAAATTCACATCCATATTCCATTGCCAGTCTCCGCTTTTCACAGGAATGGTGTTCAAGCTAAGTTCTACCCCCTTATTTTCCATAGAACCAATATTGGTAAAGATCATATTGGTAAGATTGGAACCTGCTGCTACGGAGATTTTATTCAAAAGATCATCGGTTGTTCTTTTATATACTTCAACAGATCCGGAGATTCTGTTTTTTAAAATTCCGAAATCCAATCCTAAGTTATAGGTAGATGTTGTTTCCCATTTAAGGTTTGGGTCGTAACCATTGGGACGAATGGTTTGGTAGAACTGGTTTCCCAATTGATATAAAGCATTGGACTGACTGTAGGTATATGTCTGCATCCATTCATAATCTCCGCCAATGTCCTGTTGTCCTGTTTTACCATAACTTAATCTTAATTTCAGATCGGAAAGGAAATTACTGTCTTTTAGGAATTCTTCTTCTTTAAGTTTCCATGCAAAAGCTGCAGATGGAAAGAGTCCCCAATGATTATTTTTGGCGAAACGAGATGAACCGTCATTTCTAAGGGTTGCCGTGAAAAGATAACGGTCTTTAAAGCTGTAATTCAAACGTCCGTAAAATGAAACAAGATAATATTCGGATTTTGAAACAATATCTCTGTAAATTTTACTTCCTGTAAGATTGCTCTGATTATCATTATAGCTTTTCCAGAATCGCTGCCAGGAATATCCTCCCATCACATCAAATTTATGATTACCCAGCGTTTTGGAATAATTGGCATAAGCATCCAGCTGTAAATTACTTTTCTTTTGAGTGTATTTCTCTACAAGCCCCTGTCCGTCATTTCCAATAGAAGTCCAGGCAATAGGTGCATTATCCGGAACAAAAACATCACCATCACTTTTCAGGATATCAAAACCTGTGTTAAGGTTTAATTTTAAATCTTCAAAACCATGAATTTTATAATCCAGCTGTATGTTTCCAATATGTCTGAAAACTTTCGACTGGTCATTTCTCAGATCAAGAACAGATACGGGATTTGTTCCAGCCTGAGGAACTGGTTTTCCTGTTGCATTTAACCAGATAAAATATCCGAGTCCATAAGGTGAAGAATTATCAAAAACAGGACGTGTAGGATCAAATGTTACGGCTCCGTTCGCCGGATTGGAAATAAAGTCGTTGTTTTCTATACTTGGTTTATAGTTAAGATTTACATTTAAATGTTTATCAAAAAAAGAAGGATTCAGAGCTAAGCTCAGGTTCATTCTTTCATAAGCGTTCTTCTTGATGATTCCTTCCTGATTGGTATATCCCAAAGACAAACGATACGGAATATCCTTCACAGCACCTGTCATACTGAAGTTCTGATCATTACTTACAGATGTACGGTATATTTCTTTTTGCCAATTGGTATCATAAGTTCCCAATCCGTTGATCACCGCTGCATTATCTGCATAACGGCTCTTCATATAAGTTCTGTATTCATCCCCCGTCAGGACATCCATCATTTTTGGATTGTAGCTCACTTTGGTATTGGATGAATATTGGTAACGGGTCTTTTTGCTTCCTTTTTTAGTGGTAATAATAATCACCCCGTTAGATGCTCTTGAACCATAAATTGCTGTAGAAGATGCGTCTTTCAAAACGGTATAACTTTCAATATCATTGGGATTGATCATTCCCAGTATATTACTTGATCCTGATGTAGATGAATTATCAATAGCAATTCCGTCAATAATAATCAGCGGATCATTACTTGCAGATAAAGAAGACCCTCCCCTGATCCTGATGGTAGAACCGGCTCCTGGTGCTCCTCCCGGGGAAGTAATATTAACACCAGCGGCTTTTCCCGTTAATGCGTCCTGTGCAGAAACCGGATTGCCATTATTTTCACTATCCATTTTTACCGTGGTCAGAGATCCTGTAGCATCAGATTTTTTTACTTTTCCATATCCGATCACTACAACTTCCTCAATCTTGTTTTCTTTTACCGAAACCGTATCTTTTGCCATAGAAATAGCTCTGGCAGGTACAATTGCTTTTGCGGAAGTCTTGCGAAGCATTACTGTATTGTTTCTTATCTCATATTCCACGGGATAATTGTTCCTGAGATACTTTAGGGAAGCATCCAGCGATGAATAATTGATACCGTTTTCATCCACAAGAACATCCTTAAAGTCTGTACTGGAATAGAAAAACGGCACTTTGGAAGATTTGCTCAGCTTATCAAAAACCTTAGTAATAGATACCCGTTTTTGCTTTGCCTGCGTGGTTGAAGGCTGTTGTCCGGATTGACCGTAAGCCACTGGAAGTCCCATCGCGACCAGAAGTATCACGGAAATTATTGTTTTTTTCATAAATTTGGGATTAACTTTATTAGACTTTAGCGAGTTAAATAGTTAATTGGCATCAATAACCCCCATTATTGGTGCTTTTTTATTTGAGTTGTATTTCCTTTTCGGATTTTTTTTCTGTTTTAAGGTTGAATGGATAACAAATAGCTGTTAAGACTTCGTTCAGATTTCCTGAGAAAGTTCCTTTTATTCTCTTTTCGCCGTACTCTTTCGGATATTCTATTTTAATATTATATACCTGCTCCAGTTCTGAAACAATATTTTTCAGTGTTTCATCTTCAAATGAGAAGTCTCTTCTGGCATCAGCTGCATAATAGAATTGAGCTGGTTTTTCAACATTCTTACTCCAAGACTGATTGGGTAACAGGTAGGTAATCTTTCCTTTATGATCGACTTTCACTTTTCCCTCAAAAAGTTCAACCTTTTCTTTTCCACTGGTTTGATCTAAGAAAAATTTCGTCCCTAAAACCTGTACTGTAAAATCCTTTGCATTAATTCTGAAAGGTCTGGATTTATCTTTTGCAATATCAAAAGTAGCTTTACCCGTGAAAGTAATTTTTCTGTCAGCTTTCCCAAAATCTGAAGACAAGACCAACGTACTGTGTGGCTCCAGAACAATACGACTTCCATCCGGAAGATCAATACTCTCTGTAAAATCTGCACTCGTATAACTTTGAATTTTAGCTTGTTCTACAACGGAAGAAGATGCAGACGGATTATAGAGAAATACTCCAATTCCTATCACAGCAGCCACAGAAGCAGCCCAATAGACTCTTCTCAGGGTTCTTCCTGTTTTGATTCTACTCTGAATTCCGGCTTTGATCCTGGTATCCGTGAGAGAATCTATCTGCTGGTTTTCTTTGAAGGTTTCTTCCCAGTTCTTTTTAAAATCTTCGTCTTCCATTGTATTCATATTGAGTATTACGCAGAAAAAATAAATCGTCAACCTATTTCTTAGAAAAAAATTAAATAATCTGTCTAAATGTTTATTACAACCCCGAAGTCACATATCAAGAATTAAAAACTTTTGAGGCTTTTTTCATTTAAACATGATCTAGTGAGAACCTACTATACTTTCTAAATACGTTTTCACGTCAGCCCATTTGTAATATGGGAAAGTGTCAGTCTGTATAGGAATATGCACTTCATTTTCGTTATGGAGAAATTTAACCAAAATGTCTTTCTTTTTATTTTTATAAAAAATCAACTGTAGATTTGCTGCCATAGGTGCTGCCTGAAAAGTATTCCAGACTTTATAAACTTCTCTGGGATTGGTTTCTTCTTTATTCATTCCTTCAATATTCAGAAGGGCAAGTAAAGGAGTAATATTTCCGTCATGTCCAAACCTTAGGGAAGCTCCGTTTTTATTGTTCTGAATATAATCTTCTGCTTCATCCAGCATATTTTTTACCAACGGAATAGAATTGTTCTTTACTAAACCTTTACTTAGCGGAGACGGTCCGTCATTTACGTAGGTCTGGTAATTTACCGACTGATAGATATTAAATAATTCATCTTTTGTAAATAAGTCATAGAAAGAAATATCTGTTTCCAAATTCTGCATATCACTGGCAATCCAATAGAATGCTTCAATTACTTTTTCCGGATTTACATTTTTATAGATGTAGTCATCATTATTGAACAGGTTTTTGATAAATCTTTCAGATTTCATATTCTCTGCTCTGAACTTTCTTTTCTCTTCCTGCCAGAAGTTATCTGCCGAACGGAAATCAATAGATTCTTTGGTATGATGATTCAGATATTTCATGTATTTGTCCGAAGATTCCATATTAATCTGAAGTTTTGGATTATTGGCAACCAATTCATTAGCAAAATTAGCCATACTTATGATACACCTCGGTACCACAGTTGATTTTGCCGTCACTACAGCATTTTTTTCAAAAACTTTAGGGTTGTTTTTAAACATTCTTTGGGAAATCTGCCTGTGTTGTAATGCACCAAGCTCTGTAAGGTCACCATTATGTCCCTCTGCCTGAATCCATATTTTTTTCAATCTTTCTAAAGCGGATTGTCCTTGGGGTGTCAAAGCATTATGATCAGCTGCTTTCTCCAAAATATGCATTACGCCTGAAAAGTCTTTTTCATTGATGAGCCATCTTGAACCGTGTCTTCCGTAATGACTGATATAAAATGATTCATAACCAGATGGAGCCGGAGTCTGTTTCCCGGAAGGTGTAGGATAAGCATAATAAACTCCGCCTGTTGTTTTGATGTCAGAAAAAATTTCTTCTTTCGTGGTCTGCGCATGGGTAGAGAAAAATGCTCCTACAAATAAAAGCAGTAGTGTTGTCTTTTTCATTATAAACTCTTTTTATTCGATTGAATGACAGTTGTACCACTCAAAAAGGGGAACAACTGAAATGTTATACATTGTTCTGAAAAGGAAAAACATTCACAGTGATTACTTTTCTAAACTTTTTCTATCTACTATTACGCAGAGCTATTGAAATCGTCAACCCTGAAAAAAACTTTTTATGAAAATTAATAATGAAAAGAAAAGATTGATATGAGTTTTCAGAAGGTTTAGAACTTTATTCACATGCTTTGCAACAGCATTTTTAGAAATACTGTTTTCTTTGGCGATCTGAGAATAACTCTGTCCTTCGATTTTATGTTTAAGAAAAAAAGCCTTACTTTTTTCCGGCATTTGATGGAGTAATTTTTCTAATTTATCAGAATGTTGCGAATATTCGTCTTCATCCTCTTCTTCTTTTACTACTTTCAGATGAATCTCTTCCTGTAGATCAGAAAAGGAAAGTTTATTTTTTCGGTAAAAATTCGCGATTTCCTGTTTTGCTGTTTTGAAAATAATTGCCTCTTTGTTTTTCTCCAAAACCTGCCTGTGCTTCCATAAATGAACAAAAATATCCTGTACTACATCTTCAATATCTTCTCTTCCATGAATGTATTTTTTCACGAAAAAAAAGACCTGATGCTTGTATTCATCATATATTTTTTCAAATAAAGGCTCCACAACAATTTAAAATACGGTAACTCTTCAAATATATAAAAAAATAAATTCCAAAAAATCTACGTTTTTCAGATATGAATAAAGATTCTTTAAAAAGTTATTTTAAATAAAAAGAAAAATGCGGAATATAAATATCCCGCATTTAGATTCATCGTACTGTGTTCTTGTGTGTGTTTTTTGGGCTTTAATAAGCGATGATAAAACTCTATTTTACAAAGTTTATCATGTTTGGATTTTTTTTAGAATTTAACCAATCACTGAAAAATTTCTATTTCAAATTCCTGAGACAAATATCCGTCAATCATCAACTGAATCTACAATTTCAACCATAACAATTCCTATACACTTAAAGGTAATACCCCTATACAATCTATATACAAAAAACCATAAAACAATACAAATCAATATTTTAAAAATATTGATCAAAAAACTAAACGTATTATCTGATTTATTAAAACAAAATCACGACCATTTCCAATCCAGCTCTGTGTGATAAGGAATTTTTATTTCTTTAAAGTAATTACGGAGCCATTCGATGTCTGGAACCTGCTGTTTTGGAAATATCAGATAGCTTCCGGAATTTAGTTTAATGAAAAAATTTTCTTTTGTTTCCGAAAGCCATTCAAAATGATCTGTATGATGCTTAGCTTCAAGTTGCGTATTTTTCATCAGGATATATTCCTTATTGAATTCTACATCATAAGTATTGTTATCACTACTTTTAAACTGTTCGCCCTGAGCAACTGTAGTATAGAATTTTTTATAATAATATCCTGCATATTTTGGATAGATCAGGAAAAACAATCCACCAACGAGAAATATCGATCCGCCCAATACCAGATTAAAGATCATTAAAAATAACCCTATCACCGCTATCATTCCTGCGAATATCAGACGACTTGTCTTTTTAGATTGTTGTATTTCCTCAGATTTAGAAGCTTCATACAGTAAGCTATCTAACATTATTTTTTCATTAAAGCTCAGCTTCATTGTATTCATGGTAACTTGTATTAGTTTGATTTTGTGGTTGATTTATCTAAGAAACACTAAAATAGAAGTTATCTCTTAAACATACAATTAAATCCTTCTTTTTTTAAACATTAAAAGCCTGATTATTAAAATAACTTGATTCTTTTTTCAGATTTAGGTTGTTGAAAAGTTATCCCATGTTATTTTTTCGATCTTGATTTTTATATATTTAAACGATTTTAAACATAGCTTAAGAGATAAGGCAGGTTCTCTCATGAATATTTGATAGAGGAAAACTTATTTATTTTAATTGTAAAGAAAAAGAAATGGAACTCTTCCCCATTATAGACATTCAGGATTTCAGAGCGAAACAACTCTCGGGAAATGAGAATTTTTCGTATTCTGAAATAAAGGGAATTCATCACATTGAACGTCCTCACAGACATCATTTCTTTTTACTGGCACTTTTTGAAAAAGCCGGAGGTATTCATACCATTGACTTCAATGAATATAAAATCGGCAACAGGCAGATTCACATATTGTTTCCGAAGCAGGTACATACATGGAATCTTGAAGAGCATACGATTGGATATCAGCTTATGGTTGACCGTGAACATTTTGAAAAGTTTTCATCCAATTTTCCTTTCTCCTTTGCTTATTATCATAGAAATCCTGTTATTTCCCTGTCTGAATCAGTATTTAACACCCTGCTTTATGAGTTTAAAGCGATTCAGAATGAACTTAGTGATCAGGATTTTCTTCCGGAAGTGATTCATGCAAGAACTGCGGTGATCATTTCTATGGTAAGTAAGGAGATCAAAAGGCTATTTTCCGAACGTGAAAGTAACCAATACAGCACAAGAGTGGTAAAATTCCATGAACTTGTTGAGGAGTTTTTCAGAGAAGAAAAATCGATCTCGTTTTATGCAGAAAAGCTGAATATTTCAACAAGTTATCTGACTAAAATATGCCGGGCTCAATTACAGACTTCCCCAACTCAGCTTATTTTACAGCGTACTCTTCTGGAAGCCAAGCGACTTTTAAAATCCACAGATCTGTCTATCAAAGAAATAGCTTTTGACCTAGGGTTTATTGATGCTCCTTATTTTTCCAATTTCTTTAAGCAGCATATAGGTATTACTCCCAAACAATTCAGAGACAACTGACGGATTCTTCAACTCATGGATCGAATTCCACATCTTCCTGAGCTCGCATGTACCTAATTTTGCAACCAGTAATTTTAGATAAGATGATCCAAACAAATAACAATACTATTGACCCTAAGGCTATTGAACAGCCAACGGTAGAGCCTCTGCAAAACAAACCCACACTTACCAAATCACTTCTTTGGTTGATCACCATTACCACAGGGATTGTGGTAGGAAATAATTATTATAACCAACCTCTTTTGGGACTGATGGCAAAGGATTTTCAGGTTACTGAAACGGCAATCAGTATTATTGCAATGCTTACTCAGGTTGGTTTTGCGATGGGGCTTCTGTTTATTGTTCCTCTGGGAGATATGGTACAGCGAAAAAAATTAATACTTTCTATCTTTCTGCTGATCATAGCCTCCCTCGTGGGAATGGTTTTAGCACCTAATCTTCCTTTACTTTATATTGCCAGTTTTATGGTAGGGTTTAGCTCGGTGGTTCCTCAGATGCTTGTTCCTTTAACGGCTGAACTTTCTACTCCAGAAAAACGCAGCTCTTCAATAGGAATGGTGATGAGCGGCTTGCTTCTGGGAATTCTTTTATCGCGTGTAGCAGCAGGCTTTATCGGGGATATCTGGGGATGGAAGGCTATTTATTATATTGCGATTGGCTGTATGATTTTTCTGATGGTATTACTTAGTGCTAAACTTCCGGATGTACATCCCACATTTAAAGGAAATTACAGACAATTGATGCACTCGCTGATACATCTTGCGAAAACACAGCCTGTTCTGCGTCTTTCGGCATTCAGAGGGGCGCTGGGCTTTGCCGGGTTCAGTGCTTTCTGGATTACGTTGGTATTTCATTTAGAGGAAGCTCCTTTTCATGCGGGTTCTGCGGTGGCGGGTTCTTTCGGACTTATTGGAGCGGTAGGAGCTCTTGCGGCTTCTGCGGTAGGTAAAATAGCAACAAAAGTTTCTACTTATAACATAATATTAGTATCTATATTCATGTTACTTGCCAGCTGGATTATCTTTTATTTCAGCGGGTATACTTATATGGGACTGATTGTGGGAGTAATTCTTATTGACCTTGGGCTACAATCGATGCACATCAGTAATCAATCTTCTTTCTTTGCATTAAATATAGGAGCTACAAACAGATTAAATACGGTTTATATGTTCAGTTATTTTGCCGGAGGTTCTCTGGGCAGTTATCTTGCGTCCCAAGCCTGGAAATACTACCAATGGGACGGTGTTGTATATACAGGATTATCCTGTACGCTTCTGGTGCTTATTGCGCATCTTTGGTTTGGAAAAAAGACGATAGCGAAATAAATTTAATTTATAGAAAATCATCATAAAATCCTCAATATTTAGTGTATTGGGGATTTTCACATTATCTATGTTTTAGTTTGAAATTTTAAACTCACGAACGGATAAGATTATGTATTTCATCTTGATACTGTCTATTTTTCTTTTTCATTTTCAGAGTAATATAAAGTAAGGTACTCATTATCAATAATCCAATTACCACTACAACTCCGATAAGAATATTATAATGATCTGTAATTTCCTTCGTTTTTTTTAGCATTTCCTTATTATGAACATCAATTGCGTGGTTGATAGAGCTTAACTCATTTTGTTCTCTGTTAAAACTTGCTTCAAAAAATTTTCCGTTGTAAGCCTGATAAAGATGCTGGTTTCCCATAGCAAGATAATTCTCTGCCATTTCTCTATAGATGCCTTCATTCAGGGTAAGGTCACCAATTTTTTTGGAAAGTTCTTGCGCTTCGACCAATAGATTAATTGCTGTTTGGTTTTCCTTTTTACTTTTATACACTTCCGAAAGTCCTTTCAATGCAAATGCTTCTAAACTATTGGCATTAATTACGCGGGCAAACTCCAAAGATTTCACAAAGGCTTCTTCCGCTTTATTTAATTGATTTAAAAGTAGATAGCAGTATCCAATATTGTAATATACAATACTTTGGTTAAAATGAGTTTCCTTTTCTTTTACTTTTTCAAAATTCCGGGCTGCGATGAGAAATTCCTGGAGGGCAATTTCCGGATTAAGCTGGCTTTTATGAATCATTCCTCGTAAAGCATAGCTTCTTGCTGTTTCAAAGTACTTATCCGGATCGTTATCAGGAAGCTGTATAAGATATTCTCCCGCTTCATCTAATGTTTCAAGGCTTTTGCTGTAAAAATCCATCTGCTGATACTGCATTGCAATAGCAATCAACACACTGGTTTTGATATTCAGACTATTGGTTTTCTGAACAAGTTCTCTTGCTACAAGAAGATTTTTCAAAGATTCATCAAAGTCCCTTTTAGCGATACTTGCGGTGGAAAGAATTAAATAGACCTTAACTAATTTATTAACATCTTTCTGTTTCTGAAGTAATTTTTTAGCAATCTTTACAGCATTGTCAGGGTTATTGTAGATTTCCTGGTTTGCCTTTCTAATCAGGGAATCATCCGAAATATTTTGTCCGAAAAGACCAATCTGGCAACCTAAAAGTACAATAGAGACAATTTTAGTAAACAGTTTCATGATTTCTTATTCTTAATAATTTCCTGAATGTAATGATTGGGAGACATTCCTGTAATCGATTTAAAAACATTGGTAAAGGCACCATGTGAAGAGAATCCTGTATATTCTGCAAGGTAGCTTACTTTATAATTGAGATAGGCAGGATCTGTTCTCAAAAGGTAGGCAATATGATTGATTCTTAATTCATTGATGTATCCATTAAAATTTTTTCCTTTATTATTATTAATTACTTCTGATAAGTATTTTGTATTGATTCCCGTTTCAGCAGAAAGAATGGAAATCGACATGTTTTTATTTAAATAATTATCGGTAAGTTCCCACTCTTTCAGTTTCTCAAGAATTTCAGTTTCTTTTTCTTTAGATACTTTTGCCTGGTCTTTTTCTGAAGTTTTATTTACTTTTATCAATGATTCTTCATGAGCAATCGAAGCAGAGATATCCCTTTCCCTTTGCCCTTTAAAAAAGGTGAATTGTTTTCTCAAATCCTTTCCTTTTGTCTGTTCGTAATAAAAGCAGACCATAGTTCCTAAAATAAGGAATAAAGTAATGCTAACAATAATCTTTACCTGAATTGATTTGTTTTGTTTTTGGTATTCAATATTCTTTTTATGATAGATTTCCAGTAGCTTAACGATATATTGTATACCTTCTTTCCTACTAGAGTCTAGTTTATTCTTTAAATCAGAATATAGATTATTGTAATGGGAGTATTTTTCACCGTTATTCAGGGCAAGATAGTTTTCGGTAAATAATTCGTAAAAAATAAGCTTTAAATCGTTGTAAGGTAAGTTTTCAATCTTGGCAAACCCTTTTTCCAGATAATGTATTGCAGTATGATAGTCTTCTTTTGAAAAGTAATATCGTGACAATGCCTCGTAAGCAAAAGCAGCAAGAAAAGCATAATCTCCCTGATTTTCAATCTCATGAATCACCTCATCAAGCAGCTTTTTAGATTCTTCTCGCCTATTGGCTCTCATCAGATACAATGCCCGAAAAATAGTATTTTCCTGTCTTGTAATCTTATTTTCCTCATTATCGTAGTCCAAATACTGATCACTAATATCGAAATTTTTCAGGGCTTCCTCATACTTTTTAGAAACACCGTCATTGATTGCCTGAAGCTGATATAGTTTTGACAGTGTCATTCTTTCTTTTAAATTTTTACTGTTCAGGAGATCCTGATCTGCTAAAATTCCGGCAATTATATTTCTGGACTGTTCAAACAATCCTAAATTCTGGTATTGGTCCGCAAGATTAAAGTTACCAAACATTGTTACAAAACGGGATTGTTTCCCTTCCTGATTTTCATCTTCTTTCTGATTGGAAGTATTCACTGCTTCTACGTAATTTCCTTGCATCGCATATGCCCAAGAGATAATTTTTCGCAGAATGGTTTTATGCTCAATATTTTTTTCACTGATCAAAAGGCTCTGAGAATATCTTATACAGTCTTCTGGATTTTGATATAACTTTTGAAAAGCCCTATCCGTCAAAATATTAAAGTCGGGACCTGATTGGCTGTTCATAAAGACAGGGCACAACATTATTAAAAATAATATCAACCCATTATTTTTTCCTGTTATTTTCCAAAAAAAACTTGTTTTTCTACTACTTTCTCCCAATATCTTACCTATCATCACCATTGTAAATAAAAAATTACAAATGGTTAATTTTCAAATAATTACATTTTTAATTCTTGTAAATTCAATGAAATATGCAAGCTTATTTCTTTACAAAGCGCAAATATAACGTTAATATTGTCCCAAGCATTAAACAGATTCAAAATATTAGACTTATTTACAATTTTATTGAAAATATTCATATAGATAATAAACAATAATTAAATAATCCCGAATCTGATCTTACATTTTAACCTGTAAATAGAGATTCAGACCTCATTTGTTCATCTCTCCGGCAAATCATACAATATCCTTAGAATTTTCACTAAAAAAATATTGAACAATGATAAATTCTTTTAACATATAAACAATAAAAATGAGAAAGCAATACCTATTATGGATGGCATTACTTATTCCATCCTGGCAATTGAGTGCCCAAACCTATTGTACTCCTACCGCCGGAGCATCAAGTCAGAATAATTATCTGAAAAATGCTGTTTTTTCTGATCAAGGGGCCATATATTATGATGCGGCATCTTATCAGGCTTATGTAGATAATTCTGGTCAAATGGTAACATCTTACCCTGGAGGCACAGTAAATGTACATCTGGAACATAGCGGAAGTACTAAATCTTATGTTTGGGTAGACTGGAATGCGGATGGAGATTTTGATGATTTCTATGAAGGTCCTATAGAGCCTTCTCCTTTTAATACGGTTGATGATCAGTTCTTTGTTCCTCCCACTCAAGAACCGGGAGTTTATAGAATAAGAGTACAGTCAGGAAGTACATTTCCCAATCCTGTAAACCCATGTGGTCCTAATAACTATGGTGGGTTTGTTGATTTCAGCCTAAAAATTAATCCTACACCTACTTGTCTTGCTCCTTCAGCACTTACAGCGTCCAATATTACCAATTCAACAGCTTTAATCTCTTGGGAAGCTTCTACCACCTCTCCCGGAAGTGGATATGAATATTATTACACAAGCACAAATACTCCACCAACGGCAACTACGACTCCTTCCGGAACGAGTATGACAACATCTGCCAACATCAGCGGACTATACTCATTTACAACATATTACATCTATGCAAGATCCATTTGCAGTGCTTCTGATAAAAGTAGCTGGTCGTTAAGGGGAACATTTAAAACAAAATGTGATCCTATGGCTTCTATGTTTGAAAACTTTGAAGCAGTTACCGGAGCTAATGCCAACTGTTGGGATAAGTTAGGTCCTGGTTATATGACGATAGGTACCGGATCTGGTGTAAATAATTCTAAAGGTATAACCCAAAGCGCATTAAGTGCAGCTAATTTTTCCCTGGCTGTGCTTCCTCTGTTCAGTAATGTAAATGCCGGAACTCACTGGCTGAGATTTAAAGCTAAAGTAAGCAGTGATCCCGGCGTATTGGATATTGGATATGTTACCAATGACTCGGATGCTTCAACATTTAATATTGTTCAGTCTGTGAATATCAGTAACAAAAACTATGATGGGTATGAATACAGAGTTATTATTCCTAATACGGTACCATCCAACGCAAGACTTGCTATCAGACATAGTGGTGTTCCTGCTGTGAATATATATTGGGATGAAGTATATTGGGAACCTAAACCAAACTGTCTTCCGGTCAGCAATGTTACAGTTTCTAATATTACAAGTTCATCAGTTGACTTAGCATGGAATGCTTCAAGCTCGTCACCTTCAGGATATGATATTTATTACAGCCTGAATAATACGCCACCAACAGCTTCTACAGTTCCTAATATAACTAATGTATCCGGAAATACATACACTATTTCTAACCTTGAAAGCGCAAAGAACTATTATATATGGGTAAGACCAAGATGCAGCAGTACAGATCAGGGACCATGGGGAAATATAACGTCTATATTAACAGCTTGTGCTCCTGTTCCGAATTTATCTGAAAACTTTGATTCTTATAATACAGGACTTATTACCAATGCACCTTGTTGGGGAAAAATAACTGTCGGAATCATCGCATCTTGTACTATTAACGGAAGTACACCGGCAGCTTCAGGGACCAAACATATAAGCCTACGATCTACTTCAAGTGGTGATATTGCAATTGCTGTTTTACCTGAGTTCAGTAATGTAAATGCAGGAACCCATCGTTTAAGGTTCAAGGCATATAGCAGCCAGAGCACAGGAAAGCTGAAGGTAGGCTATGTAGCAGATCCAACCAATGCAGAATCTTTTGTTTTGATTCAACAATTGGATGTAACAAACACTTCATATAATGCCAATTATTATACCGTAAATGTACCTGCTACAGTACCCGCAAATACAAGACTTGCCATCCGCAGTGATTATGCAACCAGTACAAACGTATCATACTACATTGATGATGTCAATTGGGAAAACGGATCTCTGGGTACAAGTGAGGTTTCGGCAAAAGCTGAGTTGACAGTATATCCCAATCCATTTACGGATACAATCAATATCTCTTCTGAACAAAAGGTATCTTCAATGGCTGTCTATGATCTTTCAGGAAAGATCGTAAAGGAAATTACCAGTCCTTCAACATCAGTTTCATTAAAGGAGTTACCATCAGGAGCTTATCTGATCAAAGTAATCCTTAAGAACGGAACAGCTAAAACAATAAAGGCTGTAAAAAAATAATATGTTGTCACTGTCATATGAAAGCGGCAGGTGTACTGTCTGCCGCTTTTGTGACAGTTTTCAATCATTTTCTTTCATCAATATCCATTAAATTTCTTTTGAATGAAAAACTTCTACTCATCTCTGATATGAACATTACAGAACATACAATATTGTTCTTCCACTCATTTATCACTTGTTTGAATGTTCCATCATTCACTTTTTCATTGAATCCGAAAAAATGACAAAAACAGCTATGCTGTGCTATTAAAATATAAACCACCCAATGACTACCAACAACATTCACGATCAGGAAAAATATAGGTCTGCAGTATTAAAGAGACTTTTGTTTGGTTTTATACTTATTATTCTCATGAGCAGCACCCTTTCTGCACAAAGAGATACGGAACATTGGTTTGCTCCTATGATGTCCAGACTTAATGATTCCAACAAACAGGCTTTATTTTTATCTACAGATTCTACAATACCGTTTGCTGTAAGCATTTATAATAACAATCTACTGATAGGAACGGTAACTATCAGCAAAGGGAATCCTCAGTCTTTTGACATTCCTACGGATCAGATGATTACCGGATCTCAGGCTGAACTTTTCAGAGCAACTGGACGCGGACTTTATGTAAAGGGAGAGAAACCTTTTTTCTGTACTTTCAGATTTTCTACCAAAAATCATGGGGAGATTCTGACTTCTAAGGGCAAAGCAGGAATCGGTAACAAGTTTTATGTTTCATATGCTCCGTTAGCTACTTTAGCATCCAATACTAATTTCACGTGTGGTATTTTAGCCACAGAAGATAATACTACTGTAAAAATTTCCAATTACAATTCTTCGGTAAAGTTTTCCAATGGCACTACAGGAGCTACGAATCCTACCATGACTTTCACCTTGAATAAAGGACAATCCTATATTGTAGAAGGGAAAGGAAATGAAGCATCTAACCAAACCGGTTTTATGGGAGCTAAAATTGAAGCTGACAAACCCATTTCTGTTACCAATGGAAGTTTTAACGGACAAATTATCAATTCTAATAACGGTGGAGATATCCTTATGGATCAATCGATCCCTGTGGAGCGCTTGGGAGAAGAATTTGTACTGGTAAAAGGTATGGCTCCTATTGCAAGCAATGTGGAAGGTGCTGTAGTAACCGCAACAGAGAATAATACGCAGGTTTATGTAAATGATGAAACAACACCTATTGCTACATTAAATGAAGGACAGTTTTATCACATTCAGTCTGCTTCTTACGTGAATCAAAATAGTACAGGACATTATAATATGCGTATCCGTACTACTAAAAAAGCTTATGTATATCAACTGATGGCTGGAACATCAACTTCTT
Organism: Chryseobacterium artocarpi; assembly: GCF_001684975.1. Lineage (GTDB taxonomy): Bacteria > Bacteroidota > Bacteroidia > Flavobacteriales > Weeksellaceae > Chryseobacterium > Chryseobacterium artocarpi. The sequence continues at coordinate 735,979 of NZ_MAYH01000023.1, forward strand.
TTGTTGAAATTACCATTGGAGCCAATTATATTCCTCCTCTCAGCTGTTTTCTTCCGAAAAAAATAGACGAGATCGGAAAGATTGACGTCTTACCTTATTATACAGCCATCACGCCTATTGTCAAATTAAATATTATAACCGAAGCGGGAGCAACAGTATTTGTTAATAGCAATCCTATGTTACCTTCTCAAGGACCTTTTCCCGTATCCGGAAATACAAACTGGGTTTCTTATTCCGTATCTAATGTGACAGGAAATATCACTGTGGAATCTACAAAAGCTGTCACAGCCGGAATTGCTGCGGGAGAAGGCAATGTAGGATATGGAGGATATTTTGCAGGATTCTCTTCTGTTCCTGTAATTGCCAAAAAAAGTGGAACCTGTATTCCTGATATAGTGCTGGAAGTAGATGACAGCTATGTTACTTATCAATGGAATTTCAATGGAAACCCTATTTCTGGGGCAACAAGCAATACTTACACTCCCACGCAATCCGGAAATTATACCGTAACGGTTTCTGTGGGCGGAACATGCCCATCTGCAACAACACCGATTTATAAAGTGTTCAGCTGTACAGCACATACTACAAAAGCTTTAACGGTATGTTCTACCAATACACCTGTTACTATTACACCAACATTTACAAGTTCCACACAAATCCCTTCGCCAGGCAGTGTACAAATTATCACTCCATCTGCCAACGGAACATTGACAATCAATCCGGCAACAGGTATTTTAACTTATACAGCCAATGCTGGAGCAACTGCAGATACTTTCACCTATAAATTCTGCGGCAACATCCCGGAATTCTCAGATTGTGAAGAGGTAAAAACAAATGTGATAATACAGTCTGTTACAGCAAATAATGCAACCATTCAGGCATGCAATAATAATGGTACAGGAATTTTCGATCTTACTTCTGCCAATGTAGGAGGACCTGCTGGAAGCATTAAGAAATATTATCCTACTCAGGCAGATCTTCTTGCCGGAACAAATGAAATCATGTCTTCCAATACTTATAACTCCCCAGCTCCAAAAGATGTATATGTAAAAGTAGCTACTGCTGAAGGGTGTTTTGCACAGGCAAAAATCAGTTTAACCTTTACACCGGCACCAGTTATACAAAATGTATCTCTTAGTTCATGCCCTATTGATACGGAACCGGATAAAGGAAGTTTTGATCTTACCAAAGCAACGGTTACTGACGAAGGAGGAATCACCAAAGAATATTACAAAACCATACAGGATGCGGTTTCAGGAATCAATACTATTGTCAATCCGGCAACGTATATTTCTTCTAATACCACTGTATATATAAAAGTGATCAATGCTTCGGGATGTTCGTCCATAGCTTCAGTTACTCTTGTTGTAACGCCATCACGACCATCTTCTTTGCTTAAAAATCAGTTTATATGTATTGATGCAACTACAATTCTTGATGCTGGTCCGGGGTATCAGTCTTATCAATGGAGTACGGGAGCTACCACTTCGTCTATCACAGTAAAGCCTGGACTCTATTCGGTTATTCTGGAACATGACAATTGCTTTACGAAGCAGGATGTAGCTGTAAATGTAGCCCCAAATCCAGTAATCAAGAACATTGATATTGATAACAATAAGGCTACTCTTACGGTAATCGGAGGTAATCCTCCTTATTTATATTCTATTGATAATGTGCACTGGCAGGCTTCAAATACATTCACAGGGTTACCTAACGGACAGAATATATTCTATGTGAAGGACAATTACAATTGTGATCCTGTAAAAGTAGAATTAACGGTTATCAATATTATCAACGCTATTACTCCAAATGGTGATAATATTAACGACACAGTGTCCTACATAGACCTTGCTTATAAAAAAGACCTTTCCTTCACGGTATATGACCGATACGGAAACAATGTATTCACAGGAAGTCGCTTTAATAATTATACATGGGACGGCAAATCCGGTAATAAGAGTGTCTTTACAGGAACGTATTGGTATGTCATCACCTGGAAAGAACCCAAATTACAAGATGCCATTATCAAATATACCGGCTGGATTCTATTAAAAAATTAAAAATCTTCTGAACTCTACAACTCAATATTATCATCCGCAAGGGCATGAAACTCTTGCGGAGATATTTTTAACTCATTTTTTCCATACTTTATGAAAAAGATTATACTTATTTTACTGTTATCTCTTTTTTCTTCCACCATTCTGGCACAAAGGGATACGGATCATTGGTTTGCCCCGATGATCGCAAGTTCCAGCAACGGATCTCCGAAACAGGCTCTTTATTTGTCTACAGACAGCATGGTTCCTTTTTCCGTTTCCATTTATAATAATAATGCGGTTATAGGAACAGTTACGATCAGTAAAGGAAACCCTCAGACCTTTGATGTTCCTCTTACCCTAATGGTGGGACAAAACACTACCGATGCCATGAGCGTAAAAACCCGTGGACTTTATCTTCATGGAGACCTCCCTTTCTTTGCAACTTATAGATTTTCAGAAGTTAATCATGGTGAAATTTTAACATCGAAAGGTAAAGCAGGACTTGGAAAGCTTTTCTATGCCGTGTATGCTCCATTAATGAATAACCAGAATTCCCAGAACTTCTCTTGCTCCATTCTTGCCACAGAAGACAACACCCAGATTAAGGTTTCAGGATATGCTATGACAACGTGGTTTTACAACAACTATAACGGACTTACCCACCCATCTATTACAATTAATCTAAATAAAGGACAATCTTACACATTTGCAGGCTTTGCAAACAAACCGGGAAATAAAGACGGATTTATCGGGGCTAAAATAGAAGCCACCAAACCTGTATCCGTGACTAACGGAAATTATCACGGGCAATTCGGGATGTCACCACCTTATAACGGAGAAGACATTATCATGGATCAGTCCGTGCCTGTTGAACGTCTTGGAAATGAATTCGTTCTGATCAAAGGAAAAGGTAATCTTATCCCTGAAATAGAAGGTGCTATCATCGTCGCTACTGAAGATAACACAGAGATAAGACTCAACAACAACCCTACTCCTGTTGCTACCATTAATGCGGGTAAATACTATCGTGTCAGCGCAATGAATTATATGCTCAATGGTCCTGCACATCATAATATGTACATTAAAGCTTCAAAAAATGTTTATGTTTACCAGCTTTTATCAGGGATTGAAGATAATGATGCAACGGAAGGTTTTAATTATATTCCTCCTCTTAACTGCTTCCTACCCAATGTCATCGATGAGATCGGAAAAATAGGTGAATTACCTTATTATACGACTTTTAACCCTCCATTATTTGTAAAACTTAATATCCTTACACAAACAGGAGCCACTGTTATGGTCAACGGAACACCTACCAATGCAGCCGAAGGACCATTCCCTGTAACCGGAACTCCGGATTGGGTATCTTATTCTATTCCGAATATTACTGGAAATGTCACTGTAACCTCCACCAAAGCTGTCACTGCAGGAATTGCAGGAGGAAGCGGAAATCTGGGATATGGTGGTTATTTTGCGGGATTTAATTCTATTCCTGTGATCAGTAAATCTGTCGGAGAATGTGTTCCCGGAATTATCTTAGAAGTGGAAGCCGGTTTTGATCATTATCAATGGAACCTGAATGGCAATCCTATTCCGGGTGCCAACTCAAACACCTACACTCCTACAGGATCAGGAAATTATACAGTTTCCATCACCAAAGGAACCTGCGCACCTCTTACTACTTATCCGTATAAAGTACAAAACTGCCTCGTGAATACTGTAAAACCAATGAATATCTGTAGTACAAGAACGCCTACAGCCATTACACCTGCTTTTACCAATTCTACGCAGACTCCGGTTCCGGGAACAGTACAGATTGTTACTCCGCCTGCCAACGGTACTTTAACTTTAGATTCAACAACAGGTATTCTGACCTATATTGCCAATGTAGGAACAACCGTGGATACTTTTACGTATAAATTCTGTGGAAATGATCCTGAATTTACAGATTGTGAGCAGGTAAAAGTGAATATAACCGTACAACCTCTGGTATTGACAAATGCTACTGTAAAAGCGTGTGATCTCAATGGTTCAGGTATTTTTGATTTAACAGCAGCGAATGTTGGAGGTCCGGCTACTGCCGTAAAAAGATATTACAGAACCTTAGCAGATCTTAGCGCAGGTATCAATGAAATTATTCCAGCCAATGCTTTTCAATCCGTTGCTCCGGCTGAAGTTTATGTAAAAGCAACAACCATAGAAGGCTGTACTGCCAATGCAAAGATCAGTCTTGAGTTTCATCCAAAGCCTGTGATCATGGACGTTGATCTTAGCGGATGTTTTGTTCAGAATAATACAAACACCGGAACTTTTGACCTGACGACAGCCCTTGTGACGACTACAAACCCTGTAACGAAAAGATATTACCCAACTCTTACTGATGCCGTAAACGGAACTAATGAAATTACTACTCCCACAAACTTCGTATCTCCCAATACAACAATATATGTAAAAGTAATCACCGCAAACGGATGTTTTGACTTTGCGAAAATAACATTGAAGGTAACACGCCCCAATCCCTCACCTCTTTTGGTAGATCAATACATCTGCCCCGACGCAAGAACCACATTAGATGCTGGTCCAGGTTATACTTCATACCAATGGAGCACCGGTGCCAACACACAGTCTATTATTGCTTCTGTAGGAACTTATTGGGTAATATTAACGTCCAATGGCTGCCAGACCAAGCAAACTGTAAATGTAATGCCCGTTCCAAGTCCTAAAATTAAAAAAGTAGATGTGAACAATAATACGGTAACCCTTACTGTAGAAGGCGGAACACCTCCTTATCAATATTCAAAAGATGAAATGATCTGGCAGGATTCCAATGTATTTACCAATCTTGTGCGTGGGAAAAATACATTCTATGTGAAAGATTCTTACAACTGTAAGCCAGTTCAGGTGGAAGTATTGGTTCCCAATCTTGTTAACGCTATTACACCCAACAGCGATGGAATCAATGATACGTTAGATTATTCCGAACTTTCTTATTTAAAGGATTTAAAGTTTTCAATATTCAACAGATATGGGCAGCTTATCTATTCTTCGGATAAAAACAACAGCTACAAATGGGACGGAACCATTAGCGGAATACCTGTAAGCAGCGGAACCTACTGGTATGAAATAAGCTGGACAGAACCAGACTCTACCAAGCTCACTTCTTATACCGGATGGATCATGGTAAAAAATAGAAATTAAAGATTGGTACCCATCTGCTTATATACTTTTTGTTTAAAGAGACTGCCTCAATATTTTTTGAGGCAGTTTTATTTTACAAGCTATTTACTTCAGGTTTCTGGATTCCAACTCTCTGTTTATTGACTGATCGTTTTTCTTCCATTGAGTGGTTAAAATCAGTACAAATATTAAAGGAAATATTGTGAAGAATCCAATACCGTGTTTCACAGAACTGTATACTGCAATTCCGATTAAAAAACCAATCAAAACCGCATTGATTATTTTACCTGATTTTAATTTTTGTTTTTTATCCAGTAGTTCCTGATCCGTCAATTCGCTTAGATCTTTTTCTTTCATCCGTTTAATTTTTATGGTTATTGTCGTTTGTTTTTTAGTTGGCTGCCGGATCAATCAGTTCTTTTGTGATTCCTACAGACTTAAGTAGATTTTTACCATCAAATAATAAGGTAGCATAGTGCTTTCCTTTTTTGAAGATCAATTTTGAACCCCCTTCAAATTCACTGTCCATGCCTAGTTTTTGATCTTTTGCTCCATATTTTGCAAATTTGGTTTTACTTTCCTGTAAAGTTGTTTTATTCAGGGTAAGTCCGTAAGGTAATCCTGCCACTACTACAGGTTTATCATCCGGAATATCAAAAAAGATTTCATCCACAGAATCGTTTTTCCCCAAAGCGGTATAAAGCTCCAATCCTGATTTGGTAAGCCATCTCGCATATCTTTCTCCATTGGCATTTTCATAATAAGAAGCATCCGTATTCAGTATTGTTGTAATTTTTTCAACTGTTTGAGGTAAAACAAACTCAGATTCTTTGTTCACTAAGGTCTTCAGCTCTACCCTCTTCTGCGAAAAAGCGGTTACACTTATCAATTGAAATACAACGGCTAATATTAATGTTAATGGTTTTATCTGCATGAGATTATTGAATTTAATGATTTGATGGTTAAAGATATTAAAATTTAACAAAGCAAATAAAAGGAGAATGTAAATTACCTAGTCTCAACAGAAAACAGTGTAAATCATTCAAACACAACTGACCAGTTTAAAGTAAAAAAACTCACAAATCACTGACCCCTATTTTTGAAAGGTGCTTATGGACTGTCGAAAGGCTAATATTTCTTTTCTCAGCAATATCAAAAGCTGTATTACCCTCTTCAAATAACTGAAACGTGATAAGATGTGTAGGCTTTTTGCTCACCTTTACCGAAGTATCAAGCTCATTCTCCTTATTAAATAAAGCAATATCCAATAAAGAACAGGCTTTTAGTTTTTCAAGGTATTCATGAAGTTCATAAAGCAGATTTTTTGTTTCTTCATTATATACTTTTAAATCTTTAACCCCGATAGTTTCGGCATAGAAATCCTTTAACGGCAGTAAAATCTGTTCTGCTATATTTTTATAGAAAAAATTCACAGCTCCTTTACATTTATCTTCAATTTCAGTCCATGACAGATTTTCTTCTATAAAATGCTTAATACTTTGCTGGCTTATTCTTTTAAACTTTTCGGAGATTTTAAAAAGCCTATCACTCTCTTTTTCAATAGAATGAGATAATCGCGCTGCTTTTTCCAGGCTGGATAATTCTGTGGTAAACAATGCTGTCATCCATAGTTTCACAGCTTCTTTTAACCAAGTTGAATCTACTGTCATCTGAACTTTATGAAGAACATAATTATATTTTTCCTTTACCAATAGGTCTTCCAAGTAATCATTAACATTGGTAATACGTTGAAAATTTTCAATTCTGTCATCTTTAAATATTGCACTTTCCGGAATTCTGGATTTCAAAACAATTCCTTCCAACGTCCGGCAGCGGCTTAATGCAACATATACCTGTCCACTGGCAAAAGATCTGCCCGCATCTACAATCACCCGGTCAAATGTCAGCCCCTGACTTTTATGAATGGTAACTGCCCACGCAAGACGGATAGGATATTGTTCAAAGCTTCCCAATACTTCTGTGACAATATTTTTTTCAGCATCAAGAAAGTACCTTTTATTTTCCCAGACTTCTTTTGTCAGCGTAATTTCTCTTCCACTTGAATCCAGAATAGCCTTCACCGTGTTGTCATCCAGATAAGAAACCTCAGCCAGTTTACCATTATAAAACTTTTTCTCCGGTGAAGAATCATTTCTGATAAACATAATTCTGGTTCCTAATTTCAGTTCCATCACTTCCTCAACCGGATATTGAGTTTCATAAAACTGCCCTATGACCGAAGCTTGATAAAACCTTGAATCTTCTTCAATTTCAGACAATTTTTTCTGATTGATATGATCTGCAATACGATTGTGAGAACAAAGATGAATATAATGTTCATTTTCGGGTTCAAAATCCGGGTCGTAACGGGAATTCAGAGCATCAAAATCCAATTCGGAAAGATCAGCATGTCTCACTGAGTTCAGGATTTCCAGAAATTTTTCATCCTGCTGCCGATAGACTTTCATCAACTCTACCGTTAATAATGGAATATTCTGTAAAGCTTTAGCCGAAAAGAAAAAAGGTGTTTCATAGAATTTTGATAATATCTTCTCAGAGTCTTCTCTTACTACGGGCGGCAACTGATACAAATCTCCTATCAAAAGCAGCTGCGCTCCGCCAAAAGGTAATTGATTTCTTCTGACTCTCCTCAAAGAATGATCCATCATATCCAACAGATCTGCTCTCAGCATGGAAACTTCATCAATGATTATCAGCTCTATTTCCCGGAACAGGTTTAATTTATCTTTCCGATATTTAAAATGCGGAAACAGTTCATTGATATTCATTGCAAGATTAGGATCTACATATTCTGTAGTGGGGACAAACGTTCTTGAAGGAATTGAAAACAGAGAATGAATCGTTACGCCACCGGCATTCATTGCGGCAATTCCTGTGGGTGCTACAATAATATGTTTTTTACGGGTGTTTTTTACAAATTCATTGAGAAAAGTAGTCTTTCCGGTTCCTGCTTTCCCGGTTAAAAATACATTTCTGTTCGTAAATTCTATTAGCTCTGTCAGTGATTCCAATCTTTCGATAAGCGATTTAATTATTGTCCATTCAAATCTACGGTTTTATCAATATAAATAACGCCGTTGAACGAAGATGTATAATCCATTTTTGCTTCAAAACCCAGATCAAAAAGCCTTGAAGAAAACCATGGGTAACCGCTCGGCTTACCTTGTGCATTCGGTAAAGGAATAAATAAAAGGTCTGTTTTCTTGGTTTTCAGATACCATTCCAAAGAACCTTCTTTTGATTCAGGAACCTTGGCTTTTTTAGTAAAATCAGCATGAAAAAAATCTTTCCCAAAGAAAGCCGGTGAAAAGTTTCCGCTTCCCGAAGTAATCGCCAATGAATACACCTGATCTTTAAATGCTCTGTAAATTTCAGTTCCAAAATAAGTAAAACCTTTATAAGTATCGGTTTCATACCATTGTTTGGCAAATTCAGGATTGAAAGACATATAGGTATTAACATCCAATACATTGTGATTATTATGCGACCAAACCATAATTTTTTTTCCGGGGAAAATATATTTTGAAAGGAAAATAAAGTTCTCCGCCATCATAATATCACGGCTTTTTTCAAGAATAATCAAATCAAAAAGGTTTCTGATATTATTGACTTCAATCAGCCATAAGTTTCTCTGTCTTGGATCTACTGAACTGAATTTCACAGCTTCTTCAATCTTATTGAGCTCAGTATTGAAATTATCCTTATCTACCCCATTCTTTTTGGAAGAAAATTCGTTTTGTAATATATATTCAAGGTCTTTCACGAACTTCCTGTACGCTTCTGAATCAACATTATACTGGGATGATCTCACAATATCGGTAAGGTTTCCGATCAATTTTGTTTTTGAAAAATTCCCTGCATGACGGGAATCTATCCCACCCAAAAGAATAGGATTGTTTCCTTTCAATTCTTTTTTATAATAAGTCCATAAATCCTGACTTACCTTACTTTCAGTCCAGCATGTATAGATATTTTCTTTAGCAGAAACATCTATCGAATTCAAATCTTTAATATCAGAAAGTTCAAACATAATGGCGTAGAGATCAGCTTCAAACATCAGAACATCAAAACCCTTTTTCTCGTGAAGATATTTTACTAATCTTGTCTTCATCTGAATGGCACCACCATCTCCATGGCTAGGCTCTCCCAGCAACACAAAATTTGCTTCACCAATGGATCTTCCTATAGCTTCAAGATCATTAAAATTTGTATCATTCGGGGAAAGAGATCGTATTTTGCTGCCGCTTTTGTAAAGCTCGTCAATATATTGTTTTGAAAAGTCTGTTTTTGACTGTGCATTTGAAAAATGACCTGCCGACAGCAAAAGAGCCATCACCATAAGCTTTCTCATAAATAATTCCTGGTATTTAATTTTTTGCAAAATACATCAAAGATCCATAAAAGACAAACGAAATACATTGAAAAAAATAACTTTATGTAATATAAAAATGGAGAACCTAAGCTGAAATTCTAACGATTAAAAGAGATCTTATTTTAGGGCACAATATCCCGGATTATGATTGATAGCAACCATTTTATTTCTTACGGATCACTATAATTTTTTCTTCATTAATACTTACTTTTACGACTCCAAATCCTATTGAACATTGAATCTTTGGGTTTGAAAATTCTCGGTGGAAATTCCATGCTTTTCAAAATCAGCTGTAATGATCTCTTTCAGCTTTTCAAATCGCTCTATAGGTATTCCATCCAGATCTTTGGCTGCCAAATAAAAAAATGTTCCTTTATAAAGAGAAAGAATAGAACGGATTGATGCGTAGTTCATGTTTTTCAGGACATCTTCCGTCAGACTTCCTTTAATGGGTAATTTTATAGATGTGTTTACATGAATAGGTCTGAATACGGTGTCTTCCACTGCACGAAATTTAGATACAGGAAGTGATTCGTTGGGGTTGTACACCGTTAAATAAATAGGAATATCATCACTATTATTTGATGTAAAAATACCTTTACTCATTACTGAAAAGAAATCAATGGATGAATTCACAACAGTCATATGATAAGCTACACGATCAGGGTTCTTTATATATTTTTCCAGATTTTTATTGTCTTCTTCTCTTCTTAATCCAAAAATATTGATTTTCGGAGTGTAAGGATCACTTTCTATTTCAGGTATAAATTCTATTTTGGCTTTGGGATCATTGGTAAAAAGAGAAACAGGTCCAAATTTTCTGGAATAGTCTGTGGCAATTTTTTGTGCCCTCGCCCTGTTGCTTTCATAATCAATTTCCATCTTAAGTGCCATATTGGTAAGTTCTTTAGCCTCTCTTTTTCTTTTGTTCTGAATGAAATCTTCTCCGCAGGTACGGGCAACCATAAGCAAAGCAACAACAACAGACAATGAAAGTGTAATATATTTATATTTTTGTTTTTTTGAACTTTTCAATTGTTGAACAAGCTTGGCAAATAGGTTTTCAGATTGCTTTTCTTCATTTTTTGAACATTGTTCAGCCTTGTCTTCCAAATTTCTAAGCAGCTCATTTCTGAAAGCAATAAATGTTTCTATGTCACTTTTTGATTTTTGATTTTGAGGATTGAAATTCCAGACTAATTTTTTTCCGTTCTTAAGTTTTATTTTTGTTGAAGGAAAAGGCTGCCCCAGCCCTCCATAAGACGGCATACTTTCAATATCATCATATTGAATCCGACCATAATTTTTAGAACTAAAACCTTCGCTATCTATCGTAATTGTATCTGTGTCTTTTGATATTTTGATATATCTGAACATACAATACACAATGGCACCTACTCCTAAAGGAATAAACAGCCAAAGAGCCCATGAACTGTATTCTACCAGCGCAAAACTTCCCAGAATAACCGCAAGCGGAATAATAAAGAATGACGACAGCACATATAATGCTCCTTTATTATTATGATATTTAAAAGTAAATTGTTTCATGGTTGTTTTTATCTCACGGTGTCCTATCAGTTCTTGATCAGCTTATAGTTGCCTGTTACATCATCTTTCCCTACTGTATAACCGTCCGTAAGCTCAAGAATCCAGCCTTCACCGGAAATCTTCTTAACTTCTGTTTTTACAGGATTTGAAATCGAAATTTTATCCCAATTAGGACTCATCAGCGCTGCTCCTTTATCTACAGTTAAAATTCCCCAGCGATCCGTCACTCTTATGTTGGGATACACAGTTCCTTTATCTTCTACGGGAACAATATTTCTAGGATCAAAAGAGATATTCATTTTTTCAAACTTGATTTCAAAATGAGGTTGAATAATTAATTTCAGCTTATATTCTGCAATCAGTTTTTTAGTTCTTTCTTCTCTTTCAGCTTCCTCTTTCTGTATATTTTTTCCATTATAAGCAACAGAAGCACCCTGAACTGCTTTTTTTAAATCCCTGGGAATGCTAATGTTGAAAGCTTTGATGAAATAATCCGTCAAATCAGTACTTCCTGAGATCGCTTTATTCCAGTTTTTGTCTTTATTATACAGTAAATATCCGTAAACAGGAATGGTATAATAAGCAAATGACCGTACAAACGTAGGGTTTTTAAAAAATTCATTTATTTCATTCTGAAAGAACGCTGAAACGTCTGCCTTATTTCTATTGCTGATAATCACTCCTGTAAATTCCGCCAGCCCTTCATTTAATTCCAGTTGATTTTCAGAGCTATAAGAATTTTCGTACAACTGATGTCTGTACTTTCTGAAGGTAAGTGCGTTCGTAAGATGTTGATATTTTTCCTTTTCCGATCGTGACTGAATTGCTTTCTTTAGAGCTTCCAGTTCCAAACGCAGATATATTCTTCCCTCCTTCTGATCAAGGTGATTATTATCTGAATTCTTAAATGTAAATCCTAACGATGGCTGAATTCTGTGAAATGACTCGTGAGCCAGTAAATTGATCCTGTTATGTTTATTCTGAGAAAGCGGAAGCATGATCATTGCCCATTTTTTTCCATTCCAGTCTATTGCCGTGTTTGCAATATTAATCTTGCCCGGTAAAACACCTGAATAAATATTTCCATTAGGTTGTAAAGATCCTGCGCTATCCTGTTCATTGGCAAAAAACATTCTGCTTTCCGGGTTGATTAAAATGGTTGGTCCATATAAATCTTTACTCCAAAGTTCTGTATTGGCATGTGCAGCTGTTTTAAGCTCATCAAAAAAAACGGAAATACTGTCTTGAGAAACAGATTGCTGCCCTTTTATACTTTGATTGAATACGAAAACGGCTGTTATTAAAATGGTAAGTCTCATTACATTCAGGGTTCATCTAATATGTTGGAAATGGCTTTTGTGATTAAAATTATATGGAAAAACATTCATTTTAAACACATTTATACTGCTAATATAACAAATTACACAATAAACAACTGATTTATAATAGGTAAGCAAGAACAAAGTTTAAGTTTTGGAAGGAAACCATGCGACAGTTTTATCTTTATTTTAAACAAAAAAGCCCCAACCTACTAAAGGTAAGGGCTATATACTTGAAAATATTTATATTATAAACTGATATTGTCTAAAAAGGCTTTTAAATCTGTAATCAAGATCATATTACCAGATGCAATAACAGAAAATCTGTTTCCTTCCAGATATTGAATGCTTGTCATATCATCGCTTTCGTACATACTTGAATCAAAGAAAACCTGCCAGCCTTTATAAGGTTTGATATTCGTTTTATCTCCAGGCTCTTCTGTCGTTTTTATGTCCAGATAACTAAGCAAGTTCGTTTTCACTGTCTCTGCTCCTGCACCAGCGCCATCCGTTACCATCAGATAAACATTCTTATCTCCTTTTTTATAGTTTGCTGTAGCATAAGAACCGGAACCTGTCTCTTTATCTTCAAAAGCAGTCACTTCCGTTAATGTAAAACCAGCCACTTCTTTTTTGAATTTAGCTTTAAAATCAGCCTTAGCAATAGGTTTCATTTTTTTTAATTCCTTTGCCAGATTTTCAATCTTTAATGAATCTGAATCATTTTGTGTGTTCTCGATCAAAACAGTGGGACGTTCATTTGCAAAAACTGAATTTGTACTCACTGCCAATACCATTGCACCAGCTAAAAGTCCTTTTCCCCAATACGTAAATTTCATAATTTCTAATAATAGTTTTTTACTACAACAGTCTTTACAAAAAATAAACCAAGACTTCTTTTATCATGCCATTTTGGAAGAAAATCCCTGATTTCAGCTAGTAATTTTTTGCAGTTTCAGTCATAATCTGAAATATTGTCTATGATTCTATTCACATCAATATTCCTTTATGCTATTCTGAATTATAATTTTCTTATGGGTTTTTCTGTACATTAAATACTGTTCCGGCTGGATCTGTGATCCAATGCATACCTTCCGGAAGCTCTTCAATTTCGTCACAGGTTTCTACTCCACTTGACCGTAAATATTGTGTTGCTTCATCTACATTGGGAACTGTCAACTGAAGCCATGTTTCAGAGTGTGTATAATTGTCTACACAATCAAGCCAGATGATATTATTCCCGAATTTCACTTCATGTGTTCTGGAAACGGTAGGATGATCAATTGGTTTTTCTTCAACTTCCAATTTCAAAATATCTCTGTAAAAGGAAACTGTTTTTTCGTATTTATTTATAGGAATTTTGATTGCAATATTAATTCCAGCTTCAAATTTTGGAGTCATAATTTTATGATTTTGTTGGTAGTACAAAGTAATTGAATAGAACAGGTATATGGCTTATCTTATGACAAGATTCTTAGATTTTCAATGTCAAAACTTAATAATTCTTACCAATTCATAACAAAAGTTAAATATACAATCATATTAAAATATTTTTAATGCAATTTCAATTTTGTTTGAAAAAATTAATTAATTTCGAATTCACTAAATCTAAACTTTATGAAAAATTTAAAGAAAATCGAAAGACAGGAAATGAAAACAATTAATGGTGGTATCAACTGCCCTGGCGGTCAGATATGCTTAATCGGTGGTAAGTGGCAATGTATGCCTTATGACGGATGTGGCGGTGGAAACCAGCCTTAAGTTCTAAGTTTAATGTAATACTTCGATTATGAAAAATTCTAAGAAAATTTCAAGAGATCAATTGAAAAGTATTAACGGAGGAGCTCTAACTTGCTCTGAAGCATGCTGCCCACCTCCGGGAATTAAAAGATGTCCTTGGGTGATTTGTGTAGCACCTTGTGATATATTAAGCTAAATTTCACTCATCCGAACAATAACAAAAGCCTTGGAATCTCTGATTCTGAGGTTTTTATTTGACAGTCACACTAATTTTCATAGCTTTTAAGTATTCTATTATTAAAAAAAATTCACGGAATTATATTTTTTTTCCTGGAGTTTAATGAAAATATGTATATTTGCCGTGCAAAAAAAAATAAGAAATGATTTTATCTAACTTAAAAAAGGGAAAGAAACAGTACTTACGTCGAACGTCGTGAGTCATTTTCCTTTGGTTAGAAACCAGATACATCAGGAGCTTGTCATCACGACAGGCTCCTTTTTTTTGCTTAAAGTTTTTTTAATAATTTAATATTATATATTCATGAAAGTATTGAAATTTGGAGGGACTTCAGTGGGAAGCCCGGAAAGAATTGAACATTTATTGCCTATTATCCAATCTCAGACAGCGAATCAGCATCTGGTAGTATTATCGGCAGTTTCAGGAACTACAAATGATCTGGTAACATTATCAGAGCTGTATGCAGGAAAGGAATTGGAAAATGCAAAAAAGCATCTTGATGCGCTTTATGAGAAGTATAAAAAATTTGTAGCAGAATTATTCAAGACTGAACAGGGAGCTGCTGAAGCTTTGACATTTATCAATACTATATTCGAGCTTCTTTATAGCTTTGAAAACTCTAATTTCACTTCTACTGAAGAGCGTATCATATTGGCTCAGGGAGAAATTATTTCTACCACTTTGTTCCATTTACATTTAAAGGAAACAGGGGTTCCTTCCGTATTGTTATCAGCCCTTGATTTCATGCTTATTGATGAAGAAAATGAACCGGATGTAGAATATATTAGAGAAAAAGCAGGTATAGAAATTGCAAAATATCCTGCTGAAAGCTTATTCATTACACAAGGTTACATCTGCCGAAATGCTCAGGGCGAAATAGATAATCTGCGAAGAGGAGGTTCAGATTATACGGCTTCTTTGCTTGGAGCAGCTTTAGGTGTCGAAGAAGTTCAGATCTGGACGGACATTGATGGTTTCCACAATAATGACCCAAGATTTGTTCAGAATACAAGACCTATCGCTAAACTTAGTTTTGACGAAGCGGCGGAGCTTTCTTATTTTGGAGCTAAAATCCTTCACCCTCAAAGTGTTTTCCCTGCAAGAAAATATAATGTTCCTGTAAGATTACTGGACACGATGAACCCTCAGAAACCAGGGACTTTGATTTCAGGAGAAAGCATCAATCAGAATCAAATTGTGGCTATTGCAGCAAAGGACGGTATTACGGCAATCCGTATTCAGTCTTCCCGTATGCTGATGGCTTATGGTTTCCTGAGAAAGGTTTTCGAAGTTTTTGAGCGTTTCAAAACTCCTATCGACATGATTACAACTTCGGAAGTGGCTGTTTCATTGACGATTGATCAGACGGAATACCTACCTGAAATTTTAAAAGAGCTTGAAGTTTTCTCAGCTGTAGATATTGATCATGAACAGACTATTGTTTGTATTGTTGGTGATTTCAGAAAGAATAATCACGGACATGCTACAATTGTTTCGGAAGCGGTAAAACACATTCCGATCAGAATGATTTCTTACGGAGGTAGTGAGAATAATATTTCATTATTGGTTCCGTCTACCTATAAAATTGAAGCTTTACGATCGTTGCACAACAGATTGTTTTAAGATATCATTTCAAAAGAGATTATTCCTTGTGAATAGTCTCTTTTTTAATCAGCCATCACATTCTGTTTAGATAAAGGGCAATCTATTTTCAATCGCAAATTTCTCAAATTCAATATTAAGATGGGCTTTTTCAAATACGAGATATACCTGTTTTAGTTTTTTCAATTGTTTTAATATTAAAAAACTTTCTATATTCATATTTCTGATATGGGTAATCTCAAGAACTTCTAAGTTTTCCATTTCCTGAATATAATCGATAGATTTCAGATTTTTTAATCCTAAAAGTGATAGTTTTTTGATTTTTTCCGGATTCTTAAACTTTGGGATCTCATTAATCTCGTTCATATATCTCAAAGAAACATTGACCAGATTAGGCTGAACTGCTATATTTTTTTGAAAATTCAATCCGTTACACTTTTCTAAAGTCAGATTCTCAAGATTGGGAAACTTTTCTAAGAATAGTTCCGGATCAATTAATTTTCGATGTACCCTCAGTTCACGTATCAATTGATGATTATTTATCAATTTTAAATTCAAATCATAGACAGCCAGGCATTCCATTTGTGAAAAGGCGTTAATAGTAGAATATTGTTCTTTACTCAATCCTTCACACAGGTAGCTGAAATATTTTAGTTCAGAAAATCTCTTCAATTCATCAAGCTGGAGGTTCTTTTTGGCATGGGTTGAAATATCCAGATAACTTAAATAATGAATGTTCTTTAAAAAATTTAAGGTTTCTAATGGCTCATCATAATCACTTACATATATTTTCAACTTAGAAACGTTCGACAAATATTGAAAAACATGGATTCCTGAAACCACATGATCTGAATGAAAACTCTCCGACTCTATAATAACAGAGATCAAAAGTTTTTTTTCAAGCAGTATTTTATTTAAAGTAATTAATTTTTCAATTTCGACCTTTTCCTCAATTCTAACAGTAAGTATTTTGTTTTTTTCATCCGATATATTTTCAATATCACTGAAAGTCATTGTATGCAGATCAACCATCATTATTCAAGTTTTTAAATGTTTTTATAAAGATAGGAAATGTGATAAATAT
Organism: Chryseobacterium artocarpi; assembly: GCF_001684975.1. GTDB lineage: Bacteria > Bacteroidota > Bacteroidia > Flavobacteriales > Weeksellaceae > Chryseobacterium > Chryseobacterium artocarpi. The sequence continues at coordinate 753,119 of NZ_MAYH01000023.1, forward strand.
AAGCTACCAGAAAGGAAAAAACACTATTTAACAATTAATAAAATGTTCATAATCTATTCACGCCACTGCAATTTTTATGTTCTAGTTTTGACATCGAAAAGCAAACGTAACGATTGATGAGAGCGAAGAAATGCATAATAATTTTAATAGCCCGAAGTAATTTTATTTACTTCTCAGTAAAAATACAGTTGATCGCAGCACCAATAACAACTACCTTCTTTAAATTCACAACAATTTTACGTTATACGATTCTTTCTATTCAAAATTTCCATCAGGAAAACCTGCAAAACAGGATAGTCCACAAAAAACTAATATCAATTTTTTAAATTTTAAATACATGAGAAACTCGAAAGTAGTTGAGCTCAATAGTACATTAGAGCTGTTGAATGAAAGTGAACTCTACTCCTTCAAAGGAGGACTTGCCGGAGGACAGAGCGAAACGGAAATCCCTGAAATAATTATTCCTGCCCCCGACAGAGATGATGATGGTGGAACTAATCCTCCTGACACGGATCTACCTACTTGGGATGATGATGATCCTCCTATCTGGGGTGATGATGGTCCACCTGATGGAGGCACAGGGGCTGGAAACGGAAGTAATGATGTTCCTGCTGATGCTTTTGGAGGTATATTTTCATTAACGCTTGCCGAAAGATCGTTTCTAGCACATCACGTTCCTGCTTTAGGGGTTTTAAAAATGATTGGCAATTACAACCTTGCTGTGGAAAAAGGCAATGGTATTAATAATGAAGCAGATGCTTTAAGACACGCTCTATGGTCTGCGTTAGATGCTGCAGATATTGGTGTTAATTTAGCCAGACAGTTTCATACATTACATGAAACAGAACATCCGGGAACTCCTGCTGAGAATGCCATGGACTTGCATAATAACGAATGGGGATATAATTGGTTCTTACAAAATGGCAACCCAGAAGATAATATGCCTAAATTCGAGCTTGATTTTAATACCGCAGTTATTAACGGTTCGATAAAAACCAAACCATAGAAATGCACAAGTTAATTAAGTATATCCTGTCACTGTCTTTTTTCATTATTTTTTCCTGCCGGGGACAAACAGCCCCTGATTGTTTAATACAATTGGAAGAAAAGCTATCTCCAAAAGTAAATGAAGAAAATAAGATAGGAGAAATTATCAATATAAAGGATGAAGTCAACTGTTTTGAATGGGACACTTTAATTGTTCTATCGGCTATAAACAGCAAAAAAAGCATGGAAAAGGATTTAGGGATAACCATCCCGTTCGAATATAACTTTAGCATGGGTGATGAAAATACAGCAATATTACTTTTTGTGAAAAATAATAATGTAGTACACTATATCTCACAAAGGCGAACAGTAGATCGAAAAACGCTTGACCAGGCTAAATCTGTTAAAGCATCCAGCTTCATCTATTTATTAAATAATTACGGCAATAATGTGTATGCTAAAATACCTAAAGAAAAAGCTATTTTCGAGACTTATCCAGTGATCTATCACGACAAAAATAAAGAAACGGAATGGGCTTTAAAATATGGAATGGGAGTAAAAGTTAAATAATAGAATAAACTAAAAATTAACAAAATCCTCCAATTCTCTAGAATTGAAGGATTTCGAATTTTTGTCAAATCATAGTAGTTATACAACGTGTAACACAACATTCACGTGGATACCAGTAAATTACCAAGTGTGTTTTCTATTTGAAGGCATGCCAGTTCATTCAGTGAATTGTTCTCAAAGCTCTTTTACAGTCATGATTTGCAATTGGTATCTAAAAGTGAATTAAATACTGGAAGCTGGAAGAGAAAAATGATTCAAGTTATAAAGAACAGCTCTTTTATCTTAAAAAACTTTTTTCATTGCACGACAAAAAGTAGCTTGCCGCTTTTTAATTAATTCTGATAAATCTCTCCTTCATAAGAAGCATTATACAGATCTTTCAGTTCCTGAAGGCTTCATTTTCTTTTTTTTGACGAATAAAAGACAAAAATGATCTTTTGTATGCGGCTCCTTATACTGCTCTAAAGCATTTTTGTCTAAATCAAAAATATGAAAGGGCGTAATTGCCCTTTCTGAATTATGTTGTATATCCTTTAAATGGTGTGTAACCATGTTTTCGACTACTTTTAAAATTAATTATTACCGTTTAAAAGTTTTGCAGCCTTTTCATCAACTAAAAATAAAAGTTCACCTTCAGAAGGATTTAATAGCTGTGAGGGATACAGCGAAGGATTGTACTCACCTTCCAATACTTCTTTCAAAGCATCAGCTTTAGCTTCACCAAATGTTATCACAATTATTTTTTTAGCTTTATTTAAAAAAGGAGCCGTAAGAGTGATTCTATACATTTGCTGCGCATCAAGGTAGTAAGCAGAAACCCACTTTTCTTTTTCTTCCAATACAGCAGTTCCCGGGAACAGAGAAGCCGTATGTCCATCACCTCCCATTCCAAGAAGAATAAGATCCATTACCCCATCATCACCTAGTTTCTCTTTCAAAATTGTATTGTATTCCGAAGCGAAATCCTCTGGTTTTGTTCCGTCTTTATACATTGGATAAATATGAGCTGGCAGAACAGGCACATTATTTAAAAGGGTATCATATGACATTTTAGCATTGCTCAATTCATTATCCAAAGGCACCCATCTCTCATCACCCCAAAAAACGAGAACTTTGCTCCAGTCGATTTGTTTTTTATATTGATCTTCCGACAGCAATTTATACAATCCTTCCGGTGAAGAACCTCCTGTTAATGCAACTGTAAAATTCCCTTTCTTACTTATTGCTTCATTAGCAGCAGTAACAAAGAGTTCTGCAGCTTTTTTTATAATTTCTTCTTTTGTTGGTAATATATTAAGCATTTATTTCTGTTTTCAAAGTTATAGGAGAATTAGAAAGCCAATGATGCCCCTGTCTTTTCAATAGCTCATCAGCTTCTTCCGGTCCTGAACTTCCGGCTGGATACGTATACATTTTAGAAACGTTTCCTTTTTCCCAGGCAGTCTGAATATTGGCGATCACGTCCCAAGCCTCTTCTACCTGATCCGAACGCATAAACAGAGTGGAATCTCCATCAAGAGCATCCAATAATAAGGTCTCATAGGCTTCCGGTGTATCTGGTGAGCATTCAAAATAATCGAATACCATTTCAGCAGGTTTTAATTTCATATCAAGCCCTGGCTTTTTGGTCATAAATGACAATTTGATGTCCATTTCAGGTTGAATATCGATCGTTAATTTATTAGGCTGCAATTGATTTATCCCATTATTAAAAGTAGTACACGGAACTTCTTTAAAACTGATAACCACGGAAGATGCCTTTTCTGACATACGTTTACCAGTACGCATATAAAAAGGAACTCCATTCCATCGTTCATTATCAACATAGAATTTCATAGCAACATAAGTTTCCGTATTTGAATGTGGGTTTACTCCAGGTTCCTGCAAATATCCTTGTTTTGGCTGCCCGTCAATCTCGCCAGCCGTATATTGTGCCCTTACCGTATAATGATTTATGTCTTCCGGATCAATTCTTCTGACACTTTTTAACACATCTACCTTTCTGTTTCTGATCTCTGTAGATTCAAAAATCATAGGAGCTTCCATAGCAACCATACAAAGAATCTGCATTAAGTGATTCTGAATCATATCTCTTAGTGCTCCCGATCCGTCATAATATCCTCCTCTATCTTCAACTCCTACTGTCTCTGCAACAGTAATCTGCACAGAATCTATATATTTATTGTTCCACAAAGGTTCAAAAATGGTGTTTCCAAACCGGAAAGCCAGAATATTCTGTACATTTTCTTTTCCAAGGTAGTGGTCAATACGGTAAATCTGTTCTTCCTGAAAGTTTTGAGCCAAAAGTTTATTCAAGGCTAAAGCAGATTCTTTGTCATATCCAAAAGGTTTTTCGATAATCATACGATCCTTATCTACATTGTCTGCCAACCCTATTTTTTTAAGATTATTCGATACCTTTTCAATAAAACTTGGAGCTACAGAAAGATAAAAAAGACGATTTGCTCTGGTTCCTAAATTTACATCAATGGTATCGAGCTGATTTTTCAATTGAACAAAAGATTCTTCCTGTGTAATATCAAACCGTACAAATCTGATTTTCTGACTGAAAGCATTCCATTTCTCTTCAGAAAAGTTTTTGATCCTTGAGAAATTTTTGATATTTTCTAAGATATAAGTTCTGAATTCTTCTTGTGTATGTTCAGTTCTTCCCAGTGAAAGAAGCTCAAATTCATCAGGCATCCACCCTTCCAGAAACAGATTAAAAAATGCAGGAAATAATTTCCTTTTTGCCAAATCCCCCGTTGCCCCAAAGACCACGATAGAGGTTGGCTTTTTATCATTATTTTTCATTCGATTTATTTTTATGATTCCCAACGGGTATGAAAAACTCCTTCTTTATCAATTCTTTCGTAAGTGTGTGCCCCAAAGAAATCACGTTGAGCCTGAATAAGATTGGTTGGTAAATTTTCCGTACGGTAAGCATCAAAATAAGATAACGCATTCATCCAGGCAGAAGCAGGAGTTCCATTTTGAATTGCATCTTTAAGAACCGAGCGGATACTGCCTTGTGCTGAATTCAGTTTTTCTGCAATATATTGATCAAGCAATATGTTTGGTAAATCAGGTTGTAAGGCAAATGCTTTTCTAAAATCTTCCAGTAAAGTCGCTCTGATAATACAGCCACCTCTCCAGATTTTACATACTGTTTCCAAATGCAGCTCATAGCCATAAGTCTCTGAAGCTACTTTAAGCTGAGCTAATCCCTGAGCATATGTTGTTATAATAGCAAAGTAAAGACCTTGTTTAAGTTCCTCCAAATTGACATTATTGATATTTTGATCATTATTCCACGTCAATAATTTTGAAGCCTGGATTCTTTCGGGTTTATATTTGGATATGTCTCTCATATTTACAGCTGCATCAATTACAGGTACGGGAACCTGTAGATCCATGGCATTTTGCGAAGTCCATTTTCCTGTTCCTTTGGATTTTGCCCAATCTGAAATCAGGTCTACCAGATATTTATCGCCTTCTTTTTGTTTCAGAATATTTGCTGTAATTTCAATAAGGAAAGAGTTTAACTCTTCTTTATTCCACTGTTCAAATGATTGCTGTATCGTTTCATGATCCAAATGATAAACATTCTTCATGATATCATAAGTTTCTGCGATAAGCTGCATAATTCCATACTCTATTCCATTGTGTACCATTTTAACGTAGTTTCCGGCAGATCCGTTCCCTAAGAACTCTACACAAGGTTCTCCATCTACTTTAGCAGCAATGGCTTCAAAAATTGGACGCAAACGTTCATAAGCTATTTTATCACCACCAGGCATCATGCTAGGTCCTCTTCTCGCGCCACTTTCACCTCCTGATATTCCCATCCCAAAAAAATGAATTCCTTTAGACGAAAGTTCTTTATATCTTCTGTCAGTATCTGTAAAATAGGTATTTCCACCATCAATGATAATATCTCCTTCATCCAGAAAAGGAAGCAAGGTTTGTATGGCTCCGTCTACAGGAGCTCCTGCCGGAACGAGTAGCATAATAGCTCTGGGCTGTTCAAGAGATTTTACAAATGCTTCAGGCTGAACAGTAGCATAAATCTGATGCTCTTTTTGCGCTTCCGCCTGTAATGAATCTGCCTTTTCCTGGTCTAGGTCTAAGCCTGCAACTGCATATCCGTTATCAGCCATATTAAGCAATAAATTCCGCCCCATAACGCCTAAGCCTACTATACCAAAGTTGTATGTAATCATTTTTTTTAAAAAATTTTTATGAATGTCTATTTATATTATGTACTCCCAGCAATTAAACAACAGTTATTCCGTGTTTAAAATACTTGATTAAAATTAACTCTTATTTTCGGAATGTTTAAGATAAAAAAAGAGATATTTATATAATCAATAGATGGATTGCGGCTGGAAGAAGGAAGCTGGAGGCTGGAAGTTTCTTTTAATCAATGGTTTCACAATACCACAGCTAAAAAAATGAAAAGGGTTGTAATAATGTTTTTTTATAACCTTCAAAGCTTTCTTTATTATATTTTAAAAGAGTTATTAATTTATCTATCCCTAGAATAATTTTCTTTATTACAACAATGTTTGCTTTGTCACTGAATCCTTAAAAAATATTGCTTATATACAAAAAAAGAGGATCTTCTTTTGAAGACCCTCTTAGCGGAGAGTGAGGGATTCGAACCCCCGGACCTGTTACAGTCAACAGTTTTCAAGACTGCCGCAATCGACCACTCTGCCAACTCTCCTGAAGTGCGACTATACCGTCGTTTTCAGTGGTGCAAATATATAAACTTTTTCAACACCAACAAAACATTTTTTGAAAAAAAATAGTTTCCCCAGTATTTTAAGGTATTATCACAACTATAAAGCTGATTTAAAAAAGTTATTTCCACCGATAAATCAACTGAAAATCAAACTTTTTACAACATCAAAACAACAACTATTTTATAATTATACAAAATATCAGTTTTTTATGACGTTCTATTTTTTTCAAAAAAAGGAATATAAATCCCATTTACAACTTATATATGCTATGCATAATTATTAGTTATAATAATAAGTCGTGGTTACATCACCGCTAAAATTAGGTCTTGTTTCCTCTTTATGGGTATGGAGTTCAAATACTCTTTCTCCATTTTTAATCCCTGCCAGAATTTTTAATGAAGACCATCCGTTTTCCAATCTAAGTTGAATGCTGTTTTCATCAGTAATGGTAGATATATCTTTCAAATATCCGATCCCTACAACTTTTAACTCATTATTTGTGGTCTGATATATCCAGCCATCAGACTGAACAGCCACTTCCCCATTCCCCAAAACATGATCTCCATTGGTAGAAATACAGAAAGAATAATAATCTTCCTCTACTCCAATAAGCGGAATAGCAATTCCTGACTTTGTTATTTCGTCACCGTGTTCGTTTTCAACAAAATATTTCAAAATATTATTGCCTGGCAGATTATGTTCCTGAAGGTATTTTGCAAGAAGCTCTGGACTGTATATAACAAAGCCCTTAAGCTCAGAAAATATTTTTTTCATAGTAATTTGATAAATTGGGTTAAAATTCTAAATACTGTAAAAACCTTTAGTTTTATATTGATTTTTACAATCCATCAAGTTCTGCTCTTGAGAACAGGTCGTTGATCAATACTTCATTTTCGCATGCTTTTTTAAAATCCAAAATAAATTCTTTCAATTGTACTCCATCAGAAGAATAAGCACAAAACATACTTCCTTCCGGATCAAAACGAATACTGTTAGTTAAATCCGGTCTTTTTTCTTCCAGAAAAACATGCGCAAGAGAATCCCAGTCGTAGCCATTTCCTTCAAAGCCATCGTCAGCTCTGACATCAAAAATTTCCTGCTTATAACTTCCCACATTCAGACAAACTGAAAAGCTATTATTATGTTCTACCCAGAAAAAAGGGCTTATTGTCTCTTTTAATTGATTAATATCCATTTTGTTCAAGTTCTTTAAAGTGCATTTCCACCATATCTGATCTCTTTGCGAGAGCATACAAGATATACTTCCGAAGTAAAAACTTCAGAAATCAGATTAAATATAACCGTCAAGTTTTTAAAAGTGCAATGATCAGAGTGAAAACAGAATAGCATCACCTATAAGTTCAGCTATTCTGCATCAATACTATTTTGTTACCAAATGATTAATACTAGCTTGCTGCGTTTGGCCATAATCCGTAATAGCCTGAATTTCCGTAATCTATTCTTTCCGCACTGATAATAAAGCTGATCAGCATACTGTTACTGTCAATAGCATCAAATTCCACTTCATGCTGAATTACATAGCCATTTTCCCAGTTCAATGTGATCAATGTACCTTCTTCATGAGATTTGTTGAAGGTAACTTCTCCTTTTGTAGGTTTATACTTTCCGTTCAGTAAGCTTTCAAGGATGTCGGATTTTTCAGTAGCTTCTACAGTAATCTTGATTAATGCATTGGAAGGATCTGATGCTACACGTCCAGAAACGTCTGTAGATCTTGCTACGCTGTAATTAAGCTTTAATAATTTTTGTCCTTCTCCTCCGTTGAATTTTAAGATTCCTCTTGAATTTCTTTCTGCCATGATCGTAAATTTTAATCGTTAATAATATTTGTAATTGTGTGATTGTATAACAAATATAAAGCGGTTATTTATATTCAAAAAATTTTTAAGCATCAATCTGAAAATTTGTAGTAGTTCTACGACTTTTAGCAATAACTCTACTTTAACAACACTTAAAAACGAACCAATAAAAAACTGAAATTCAATTAAATAATTTAAAATAAAATCAAAAATAAAAGGACCTGTTTTTTACACAAATGTGAGAAATATTGTAAAAAAGAGTTAAAAAAAAGCCACAAATGATTAATTTGTGACTTTCCTATTTTGCTATTGTTGTACTTTGTTATTCTGTTTCTGTATTTCAAAGACTTTTTTCAGATAAACATCTGTCCCTTCCAAAAACTCCTGATCGGTTTGCTGTATCTTCATATGAGGCATAATCCCCTGCCCTCTTTTCTGGTCTGCAAGAATTTTTGCATCCTGAATGACGTGAACAATGGAAAACCCAGTCTGAATTCCAGTATTTGGCAGTTCATATACTAAAGGGAGATGTCCGTTATGTTCATAATACCCTCCCACAGTTTCTTTCCCGATAACAATCGCGTTGGTATAAGATTTAATTAATGATGCCAGATGTGATGCCGCAGATGCTACGCGCTGGTCTACCAGTAAATAAAGCTGCCCTTTAAATGTTCTTTCGTTAGGCAAAATTGAAGGATTCTTATCATCACCCCAATAATATTTCCCTTGAACCTGTTTTGGATACAGCTGTTTGAGGTAAGCATTCAATCCTGTTTTATCAGTAACTCCATTGGAAAGAAAAAGATTGGTAATAACAAGTTTCTCATCCATAGGAACCTCATTAAATTTTGTGTAAGCATAATGACTATCACGGAAAGGTCTCTGAGTAAGATAAGAGAATACTTTTTCATAAAGAGCTCCTGTTCCGCCTGTATTTCCTCTTAAATCGATGATCAGATTGTTAATTTTTTCTTTTTCAAGAGTATCCATCATTTGATCAAGAAAAACACTGAACTTCTTATAAGCAGGATCTTCTTTACCTGTAGCAAAATCAAAACCTCTTACTGATAAGCGATAGATATTTTCACCTTCCTTAGTAAAGCTGTATTTTTCTGCCAGAAGTTTTTTGTCTGCCACAAGAGAATGTCGTGAATCCTGAAGTTTTTTAAAATCTTCCAGCTCTATTCCCGGTAAGTTTACCTGATAAACTTTATTGTTCAATTTATAACTGATATCATAGTTTTTATGGGTCCCGAATTCTATATAAAACTTGTCGAGCATTCCTCTTTCAAAACCTGTCGTCTCTTTATAGGGCATGGAATAGCCATCCGAGAAATAATATTTTGCAAAACGTTCGATCATTTCTTTTGCTGGAATTCCGTTAATGGATAAAATTTCTGCTGCAAGCGGAATCTTAACCTCTTTTGAATCCTGTAATAAACGTCCGTCAATATTTTTTAAAGTGATGGGCAGATATTCAGGTTTTTGGGTAAAATAATAAGATGCATGATTGGGAAGATCTGTATAATTGTGACAACTTCCCTCAAATCCTGTAACCTTGGCAATCACTTTGTAGAAATCAAAGATATTGTTACAGTTTCTTGCTTCTTCTTCAGCTTTCTGATAAATACTGTCTATCTGCTGCTTACTTCTGTAAACATACAATCCTGAATTCGCAGCTTCTCTGATAGAGCGAAAAGTATGCAGATCTTCAACAAATTTTTCTGAAGTAAGATGATCTTCCAAAATGGGAAGGTTTCTGGACTCTGTGATAGATACTCCTGCAGTTTTACTTTTCTGAAGGTAGGATTTTGCCCAAATCCTGAATTCATATTTTTTTCCTTTTTCGGGGGTGTAATAAAGACGTTCAATACTGTTTATTCCTCTAGAATCATCCTGTTCTTTTATTTTTTTTCCATCCTGAAATATAGATACTGCGAGATTAGCATTTTTTGACTGAACGGAAATCCATGTTGGTTTTTTAGATTGAGGTGAATACTTAATGGTGTCTCCGGGTTTTAGTTCCAGATTCGATTGTGCATATGCAGTGTTTATCAGCAATAATAAAGGGATGATAAAGAGTTTGGTCATTGTTATTTTTTTGAAAGGCTAAATATACAAATTAACCGTATTTGATTTTATTCTTTAAAAACCTTTAATTAATTAAAAACTTTACAGATTAATACTCAATTTCTGAACTTCTTCTGCTGAAAACCCGAAAATCTGTGGTGTTTTCACATCGAGAAGATTAAGATAAATATATAATTCTGCTCTGTGATGAATTTCGTGTTCTACCATTGCTCTCAGCCATTTCCAAATTGAGATTTCATTATTGGCTGGGGTCAGACATCTACGGTTAAGGTCATCATCTGAAAGGTTACTGATAATTTCAATAGACTGTCTGTGCATTTCATTGAAAAAAGAGACAACATCTTCATAAGTCTCTGCAAATTCTTTTCCACATCCCGGATAGGCACTCTGTCTTCCTGAAATGGTTTCTCCATACATATATCGTTCAATAGTTGCAATATGCCGGATCTGATCTCCTATTGTAAATTTTCCAGGTTTATAGGTAAAATTAATATGCTCAGGTGGTACAATTGCGATAAGCCGATTCGTTCTTGCCCGGATTTTTTCATAATAATCAATGAATGATTTCACAGAAGTGATTTCCATATTTATTTGCTTTTTAGTCTAATAAATATATAAAAAATCCATATTTTAAATATAAAATAAGGAAGCATACACATTGATATAATACGAAAACTGTTAAAATTCCCAATAAGTAACGGGAAAACTTGCAGACTTATTAAATATCCGATATTTTAGTTAAAAAAAACGATAACGATGAAAAAATGGCTTGCTATGCCACTTATTGGATTAAATTTTATAATCCTGAGTGCTCAAACCAATAAAATTGATACGGAGAAACTTTTGGGTTATTATGAAACTCAACATTATTCAGACGCAGCGAAATATCTCCAAAGCATTTATCCTGAAGACACACAGGATCTAAAAGCCCTTACACAGATCGCTTATTGTAATATGATGGCTGGAAAGCTTCCGGAAGCTGAAAAAAGTTACCTGAAAGCCAATACCATTCAGCCCAATGATCTTCCTATTTTGTTCAGTCTTGCAAGTATTAATTCCAGACGGGGAAATGTAGCAAATGCCAAATCTTATTTACAACAGATTATTCAACAGGATAGTGTAAATTTCAGTGCCTATAAACAACTGGCTGCCTATGCCGAAACTCCTGAAGCTAAATTGAATTATCTTAAAAAAGCCAATATACTGAATGCAACCGACCCTGATGTCGCCTATGATTTATCAATGGTTTACAATGGTCTTAAACAATATCAATCTGCATATGATGTATTGAAAACTGCTATTACTGCCGATACTGAGAATTTCACATTGCAACAGGCTCAGTTACCTATTGCCAATCTTTTGGGTAAATATGTTGAAGTTGTGGAAACTGGGGAAAAGCTCCTAAAAATTAATGCTGATGCTAATGTGATAAATGATCTGGGACAAGCCTATTTTTATCTTAAAGATTATAAAAGATGTATTGATCTTTATAAAATGCTTGAGGAGTTAGGGATAGAAAATGAAGGTATTCTCTACTACATGACCCTAAGCTATACAGAATTGAAAGATTATAATAACGCTGAAATTTATGCTCAAAAAACAATTGATCACGCAATTTCTAAGCATACAACCCTTTATTATGCTGCATTAGCAGGAATTTATGAATCCAAAAATCAATATAATGATGCGATGACAGCTTATAAGAAAGGATTAACCTTTGGGAACAGCAATATTATTTATTATCGTTTAGGACTTCTTTATGATCTGAACCTGAAACAGCCTAAAAATGCGGTGACCTATTATCAATTATACCTGAAAAACAATCCGAATCAGGAAAAGGAAAAGATACAGATTACATATGCTAAAGATAGAATTGCAGCCCTGGGAAAATAAATTATTTGATGAAAAAGATGTACTACTGTTTTTGTGACTATAATCACAAATATAACTTCTACAGACTCTTTAACTTTGTTTTTATAAAATAAAAATATGAGCAATACAAATTCAAACATCGCAGAACAGTTTATCCAATATTTAAATGAGGAAGACTTTGATAAGGCAGAAAGCTGTCTTGATCCAGATTTTAAATTTATAGGGGTAATGGGAACCAGAGAAGGCGCTTCAGTGTACATACAAGACATGAAGCAGATGAAATTTAAATATCAGATCATCAAAACTTTTACCTCCGGGGAAGATGTGTGCTTCTGGTATAATATCGACATGGGGAAGAAAACTATTTTATCATCAGGATGGTATCATGTTATGGATGGTAAAATACGATCTTTAAAAGTACTGTTTGACCCAAGACCTTTACTGAATGATCAGTAAAAATTGTTTCTAACGAATTTAAAAGTATATAACGGGGCTTTGTCCCGTTTTTGTTTTATATTATAAGTTTTAAAGCCACCCTGCTTTCTTTCTCCAAATAAGATACTCTTTATCTTTTCCATCTATTGTTAGAATTTCTTCTATTTCTGGGATTTTATTAATATCAAGCATTGATAATTGAGGAAGCCCTGCTTTTTTTCGGTCGTTATTTAAATTCTTTTTGTTTTCTACCGGATAAGGAATTCCATCTGCAGTGAGCTGTGTTCCGTACTTCTGAGGCTTCCCTTGAAATACCTGAATACGGTCATATAAGTAAGCTTTATTGGTCAGATTAATATCATGACTGTTTTCTTCCATCATTTGATAACAATTCTTCATAAATTCCGGTTCGCCAATAGAATGCTGAACAATAAGCCAGGCGGCATCACTAGCTTTTTTGCCTACTTTTGATATAGTAGGAAAGCCAATCTCTAGGATAATTTCCCGAAGTCGTTTTGCATTGGTTTTATGAACGCTTTCCATTTCGGGATGATAACCTCCTGAAAGTTTTCCTTCAGATGCAAGCTTTTCTCTTACCTGTAAATCATAATCGGCAAGATGTATTAATTCTTTTTCAAATGCATTATTCATGATTTCCAATAATATTAAGGATAAATTCTGCTCTTTGTTTTATAGAAATTTTTGGAACTTCAATAAGGTTATAGCCATACTCCAGATAAGTTTCATTCATGCAATCAAAGGTAGCTTGGGCAACTTCAATTGTTTGCTTTCTTTCCAGATCATTTTCATAAATTTCTTTCCAGGGCGGAAGGATAAAAACATTGTTATGATATTTCATTGTATCGGCTTTTGTTTTCATTTCATCGGGAACAGGAATATTCTCCAGTTTAAGATAGCCAATGGTATCCAATATTCCTCTATCAAAGAAAACGGGTTGCTCTTCAAGTTTATCTATTTTCAGAAAAGAATTCACAGATGCTTCAAACATCAGATCTGCAAATCTTTTTTTATTAATCCATGGCAAAGCGTCACCTTTAATGCTGATCTGTTCTTTGATAATTCTTCTGCCTTCTTCAGGAACTGTCATAAATCCTTTTTTATTAAGTTCATTCAGCAAGGAAGTTTTCCCCGCCCCTGGTCCTCCCGTAAGGATATAGAGTTTTGAGTTTTTCTGTTTCATTGGAATTCAATCATTTTGCATCTGCGCGTTCCACATGAAAAAATATTTCTCAGATTTTATGTGGAATTATTTATTATTTTCGATAAGATTTTTATAGGTATTCAAGCGGTCTTCTTCCCTGTACATATTGCATAATAAAAGAATATCGTCCGTTTGATATCTTTCTGAAACCATTTGTAACTGATGAAAAACAGATTGGGAATTTCCCCAAATAATTCGGTCCAAAACAGTAAAAAATTCTTCCTCATCTTTGGTTCCCAATATTCTCTGTTCAATCATGTCAGCGGATAAAACAGGTTCCGGACTCACCAATTGTCGTGACTGCAAAAACTGATATGCCATCCCATACGCATTTCTCTTTGCCTGTTCTGAGTTTTCAGCAACAGATACGGCAACAGCAACCTGTAGAGAAGGTTTTGAAGCATATTTCGTTTCATCAAATTCTTTGAGATAGTTTTCTGTAACATCCCTTCCATTATCACTATTCATGAAAGCGGCAAAAGAGTATCCTACACCATGATTCGCAGCTTCATTTGCAGAAGTCATTCCTGATCCCAGCCAAAGAATTTCCGGTAGATTTTTTATTTGAGTTGGCTGTGCAATAAGCCCTTCATATATTCCTTTTTCTTCCCTGATGTATTGAATAATTTCTTCCAGTTTTGTTTCCAGATTAGATAAAGTAACCGGTTTATGATTATTCAATGCCATTACAGCGTCTTTCAATCCTCCGGGAGCTTTTCCCAATCCTAGCATAAAACGTTCAGTATATAATGTTGCCAATAGTTTTGCCCATTCAGCGATCTTATAAGCGGAATAATTCCTCATCATAATTCCTGCTGTTCCTACTTTTATTCTTTTCGTTTTACTTAAAACAATGGCTGCCAGAAGTTCAGGGCTTGAGCTTCCATATGCCATTACTCCATGATGTTCAGAATACATAATACTGTGAAAACCTGCTTCTTCTGCAAATAAAGCAAGATTAATACTATTTACTAATGCCGATGCTGCGGAAGAGTCACTATGACTAACGGGAGATTGGTCTAATATACCTAATTTCAGTTTCATACTGTTGAAATAAAATGGTGAATCAACGGTATTGTGAAGGTATGAAAAAGCTTTTATATAACCTGATATTATTCTTTGGGTGGAAAAACTATACCTTCCTCTTGAATCAGATCGTATCCGAACTTCATTATCGTTTCTATAACAGGAATAGATTTTTTCCCTTTTTCGGTAAGGCTGTATTCTACTTTCGGCGGAACTACAGGATATACTTCACGATGGATCATTTCTTTACTTTCCAATTCTCTAAGCTGGCTCGTCAGCATTTTATCCGTGATATGGGGAATGTCTTTTTTCAGTTCACTAAAGCGAAGCGGTTTCTCCTGTAATCTCCAAAGAATTGGCATTTTCCAGGTTCCGCCAATGTGACTTAAAGCAAATTCAATAGGTGTATAATACAATCTTTTATCATGGAAAAATTGAGGCATAATAATCGTTTTTCAAGTTACACTTTCAAAAAGGTAAGTATAGAACTAAAAGGTAAGTATATAGCTTTCCGATAGTTCATTTTGCAAATTTGCACAAAAAATTATGAAATCGAAAAGAAATCTTTATGTGCTTGCTCTGGGAGTATTTGGAATTACGACTACAGAGTTTGGAGTGATTGGTGTATTGCCGGAAATTGCATCTGCATTCCATATTTCCATTGAAAAAGCAGGTTGGTTACTGAGTGCTTTTGCATTGATTGTAGCAGTTTTTGGTCCTTTTATGCTGATGGTATTATCATCATTCAAAAGAAAAAAATTATTGGTTGTCTCTTTACTTATTTTTGCAGTTGCCAATATTCTTTCTGCTTACATTTCAAACTTTTATTTATTATTAATTGTCCGAATAATTCCCGCATTTTTTCATCCTGTTTACTGGTCAATAGCTTTATCTATTGCTGAAAAGACCTCAAATTCAGAAAATAAATCCAAAGCTGTAAGCATCATTTTTTCAGGGCTTACCCTAGCTACTGTTTTAGGTGTTCCATTGGCTACATTGATGTCTGATCTGTTTTCCTGGCAATCCTCTTTTTTGCTTACTGCTTTCATCAATATCATAGCATTCATGGGAGTTCAGTTTCTACTTCCATCCATGGAGCAAAACAATGAATCTCATATAACGTTTACTACTAAAATTTTCAACAGTAAGCATCTATGGATCAATTTATTCATTGCATTTTTTACCATTGCAGCGATGTATTCTACTTATGGATACATGGCAGACTTCCTGAAAAGTGTAACACAGATGAACGGTAAGCAGATCAGTATCATGCTCTTTATGTTTGGAACAATAGGAATTGTCGGGAATAAAATTGCAGGGAAATATATGAGTCCTTTTCCTTTTCAAACCACTTTTCTTTTCCTTATTCTATTGTCCCTTGTTCACATACTGATCCATTATTATGGAAACTTTTTTGTTCCTATGGTCTGGATCATCGGATTCTGGGGACTGATTCACTCCGGAGGTTTCCTGATCAGTAATATCAATGTCACTTCTTCTGTGCCTGATTCCTCAGAGTTTATCAACAGTATTTTTACTTCATGCGGAAATTTTGCAGTGACGGCAGGAACTTTATCCGGGGGATTCTGGATTTCCCATTATGGCATTGAAAATATCATCTGGTCCAGTATTATTCTTATGACATTCGCTATGATTTTTCTATTCATCAAAAAGATATTGAAAGACTCCTGATCTAAAACTTAAGGGTATTCAACTGGCTGAAATCTTCTTTATTATAAACCTTTTCGATCTTTCCATTTTGCAGTAAAGCAATTTTGTCACAAGTATGAAAAAGAGTTTCAATGATATGTGAACTTATGATTACTACTTTGTTTTCAGATTTTAGCTGTCCTATGATATCGTAAAGAATATGAACACCTTCAAAGTCTACTCCATTGAACGGTTCATCCAGAATATTAATCGGTTTATCCAGCATCAGCATACCGATAAGGGCAAGTTTTTTCTTCATTCCACTGGAGTAATATTGTACATATTTTTTCAGTGGAAGGTTGAATTTTTTAATAATTTCCGAAATTTCGCTTTCCTTATTGGATGAGAAATAAGCAAGATATTCTTCTCCGGTGATATAAGGATAAAAGTAGTTTTCCGTTTCAAGATAAGAGATCTGTCTTCGTTGTAGCCGCTCATTCTTCCATTTTATGTTTCCTGAAAATTTTACGGTTTGATATACAGATTCAAATAAAGTAGTCTTTCCAGCTCCATTTTTCCCAAGGACTCCTAAGATACATCCTTCTTCTATAGACAGATTCAGGTCGTTTAATACTTTTTGATTTTTAAACTCAACATTTACATTTTTAATCTCCAACATAAGTTCTTATATTATGATTGGCTGCCTTCATACTTGATCTCAGTATTAAAACAGCAGGAATAATGGTCATACAACATACAAAATATTCCAGATATACTCCGATACCGTAATCACCGTTTTTATTTTTATGGTTATAATTTTTATATTTTCTGGTAAGGATCAGCAGGAAATAAAGGTTCATAAAAGCAAAATAATACAATATATAAAAGCTTTCATAAGGATTTAAAATCAAAAAAGAACAGTAAACCGGCAAAAGCAGAATATTAAAAAACAGGGAATTTTTTCGTATTTTTTCCTTTAAAGTGTACTTTTTGAAATACATTTCGAGCATTTCTTTATTCTCATGAGGTTCATAGATATGAGAGATATAATCCAGTACAAAAACTCCTGCCAGAATCAGTGTTGCCGGATGATAGGATGAAAGCAGGACGATTACAAAACCAATGATGCCCATCCAGCTGTTCTTCCGCAGAAAGCCTTTCCATTCAAATAAATTATCAGGAATAAAATTCCATTGTAAGGTAGCTCTCGGCTGTGTTCTCGGAGAGATAAATGCGAATAAAACCATTAAAGCATAAAGCCCTAGTCCTATTTTTTCAATCGTATAATTGATATTTCCCAGCAGTAAAGCACTATATATCATTGTTGCTTCCAATACAACAACCCATCTCCAGCTTTGTACAAAAACCTTCTTTAGAAAAGGAATGTCTTTTCTTTCATAATGAAACAAAATGATGAGTCCAAAAAACATCCCGGGATAGTAATAGTTTTCAGGTAATTTAACAGCGATTAAAGCACCAAGGACGATTAAAACAGGAACACTGCGCCTGGGATTCAGGTTCAATAGTCTAAAACACTGTCTGAATCTGAATTGAAAGTGGTTTATTAGTTTTTCCAAAAGTTACTGATTCTCTTTTATTTAATCGGTTTTATCATATACAGTTTGCTCTGTCGCGTCGTAAAGAGCTGAAAGTTAAGATTTTTATCTTCAAAATAAAAATAAGGGAAATATTGTTTTTCAATCTCTGCCTTTAGTTTGCTGATATTCTCACCTTTAGTATTATAAAATTTTTCGGTAGGAAAATCTTCTTTAAATGACATTTCTTCTTTAAATTTTAAGGTATCTCCTTTTATCATAAGCTGAAAATATAAATCTCCTGTCCAGGTCTTTGAAGTTGAGGATATAGCTCCTCCTGATGCGCTGGAAGTAAATTTATCCAATTCTTTTCTTTGGAAATACACCGGCATGATGTTCGGATAGCGATTGGGCTGCAGCTCTCTTTCGCTAAAAGATTGTTTTCCGAAAAGACTGTTATTATATCCTGGATTTCTATCTGAGAAATATCCGTTTTTCAAAGCTTTAGTATTGGTGAAAAATTGATACCATTTTCCGTTCATATAATAGGTGATAATTCCTTCCGAACCGCTTTTACTATCTCTTAAATACCCATCCGCTTCCTCAATGATTTTATGATATAAGTTGACTTGCTCATCTTCTCCCCATTTCAGATCTTCATTCAGAATAATCATAGGTTTGCGTAATGTATCACCGTCTTTTATCCAGGTTTTATAATATTTCTTTTCGTAATTCACGATAAAATCACCGAACAGCAATTCTTTCCAGTTCTCCCGTGTAGCTTTATAAGTATATTGGTCTATAATATTTCCATCTTTATCCAGCTTATAAAAATGATAATCTATATAAAAACGGGTACTTCCCATTTCCCCATCCGTTTCTATTTCTTTCTGATTTCTGTCCTTAGGGATTTCACTGGTCACTATAATTACATTTCCATCAGAACTTATAAAATGCTGTATTGTTTCATAGCTATTCCACATCAGCTTTATTTCATGATGCCCGAAAGTGATGTGATCTGTAGTATTAATATCTTTATAGCTTTTATATTTCTCAGGTAACTTGGAAGTATTCATTTTATTAAGCAAATAAACATCTAACCCGCCAAAATTGTAAAGAAAAACAACAGCCAACAAGAGGACAGCTCCGATGATAAGCAGTATTTTTTTCATTTGATGCTTCTGAATATTTAAAGATAATTAAAAACTATTCAAAACCACGGAAAACTTTCGTGATGATATTTTGGAATACGGTTAGAAAAATAACCGCAAAAAACGGAGATCAAGACCTTTGGTTATCATCATATTTGTATAGTTCTTTATAATACAAAACCCTTGCTGTTGGCAAGGGTTTGTTTTTTATGCTGATCAGTTTAAATAACAGAATTATTCCTGCATTATTTTTTGAACCTCATCAAATTCACTTTCAATCACGGTATCTGGTTTATAAGTCAGTGATGAAACAACAATATTTGTCAATAAAGAAAGCGTAAACCCTGGAATAATCTCATACCAATGTTTTAATGGGTGATCAAGATATACCCAAGCCAATACAGTAATACCACCTACCAGCATTCCTGCAAAACCTCCCTGCCACGTTGTTTTTTTCCATAAAAGAGATAAAAGAATCAACGGACCGAATGCTGAACCGAAACCTGCCCATGCATTCCCAACAAGATTAAGAATACTATCTTTTGGATCTAATGATAAAAGAACGGCAATCACTGCTACCAATAATACGGAAACTCTGCTGGCAATCAATAATTGTTTTGAGGTTGCTTTTTTATTCAGAAAAGCTTTATAAATATCTTCTGTTAAAGAACTTGATGTAACCAATAACTGAGAAGAAATAGTGCTCATTACAGCTGCAAGAATAGCAGTAAGTAAGAATCCTGCAATAAACGGATGGAATAATATACGGGAGAAATAAATGAAAATAGTTTCAGCTTCCGTCTTTGATCCATCAAATTTCATCATGGTTTCTACATCAAATTTTTGCAGATAAGCAATTCCTACCAAACCAATAGCCAAAGCTCCGGCAACGGTAAAAATCATCCATGTTATCCCAATTCTTCTTGCCTTTACAAGGTCTTTCGGCTTATCAATAGCCATGAAACGTACCAAAATATGTGGCTGACCACAATATCCTAATCCCCAAGCAAGTAAAGACACAATGCTCACAGTAGTTGTTCCTCTGAACAGATCCAGATATTTAGGATCTTTAGCTTCAATCAATGAAATAGTTTCTCCCACTCCTCCAATCTGGGTAATTGCCACAATAGGAACAATCACCAATGCCAACACCATAATGGTGCCCTGCACAAAATCGGTAAGACTCACCGCAAGAAATCCTCCTAAGAATGTGTACAACACTACCACAAGACTTGTCAGCAACAGTCCTACAGTGTAATCCATTCCAAAAGCAGATTCAAACAATTTCCCACCGGATACCATTCCCGCAGAAGTGTAAAGTGTGAAAAATACCAGAATAAAAATAGAAGATGTGATCTTCAGAATATGATTTTTGTTTTTAAACCTGTTCTCGAAAAATACAGGTAAAGTAATTGCGTTTTGGGCTACTTCAGTATAAATTCTGAGCCTAGGCGCCACAATAATATAATTAAGAAATGCCCCGATCGTTAAACCTATCGCGATCCATGAACTGGAAATCCCGGACAGGTACATCGCCCCCGGAACCCCCATCAGTAACCAGCCGCTCATATCTGCAGCTCCTGCAGAAAGGGCGGTAACCGCAGCACCCATTTTCCTTCCTCCAATTAAAAACTCTTCTGAATTGCTTGTCGATTTTCTATAAGAATATACGCCTATACCTATCATTAACAACAGATACAACCCCACAGAAATCCCTTCGTATACTTGCATATAATTTTTTTTATGAAGCCCGAATATAGCTATTTTTTGAAAAATGAAACAGGCTTTATTTCATGATAATTTTAAAGCAAAACACAAAAACAATTACAATTTTTCAACTAAAAAGACAAATAAAATTAAATCAACACTTAACCAGCATGTGTAGTACATTGAACCAGCTTCCCATTATATCATCAAAAGCAATCATACTGCGATTTTTAAAATTATTTATAATAATTCCAAATAAACGACACTATTTACATTTATTCTCATAAATATTTAATATTTTAGCCTAATAATTGAAGCGAATGGGAATACTCCTTAAACCTATTGATATTGTAGATGATATTTCACAAGAAGAATTCTGTGAAAAATATCTAAAGCCATGTAAGCCAGTGGTAATCAAAAATATGGCAAGAAAGTGGCCTGCTTATCAAAAATGGACAATGGAGTACATGAAAGAAGTTGTGGGTGATGTGGAAGTGCCTTTATATGACAGTTCCAAAGCTGATCCTGCAGCACCGATCAACACTCCGACTACCAAAATGCCTTTCAAAGATTATGTAGACCTTATTCAACGTGAGCCTACTGATCTTAGAATATTTTTCTTTGACCCTATTAAATTTGCTCCAAAACTTCTGGATGATTATATCCCGCCTAAAAACCTGATGGGTGGCTTCCTTGATAAGTATCCAAGTATGTTCTTTGGGGGAAAAGGTTCTGTAACCTTTCTTCATTATGATATTGATATGCCTCATATTTTCCATACGCACTTCAACGGAAGAAAGCATGTCCTTCTTTTTGAATACAAATGGAAAACACGCCTATATAAGCTTCCTTACGCAACTTATGCCCTGGAAGACTATGATATTTCCAATCCTGATTTCGAGAAGTTCCCGGCATTAGATGGTATTGAAGGGATTGAATGTTTCCTTGAACATGGAGACACCCTATTTATGCCTACGGGATGGTGGCATTGGATGAAATATCTTGATGGTTCATTCTCTATTTCTCTTCGTGCCTGGGATAAAAGCTGGGCGGTAAAAGCTCACTCTCTTTGGAACCTTGCTGTTCAGCGTAATTTTGACAATTTCATGAAGGGCAGGTACAAAAAAAGATATATGGACTGGAAGGAAAGGAAAGCAGTCGAAAATGCCAATATTGCTTTAAAGAAAGGACTTCCGAGATAAACCTCTCTAATTCACCGGTTTTATGATCTATGCAATCTAAAAATTATTTAAATTGCATAGTAAACCTGTTCCCTTAATTCCCGGTGTATGTTCGAAAAACTAATTGATAGCTTTGAGAAGCTTTGTCTGCAGATTATTATTGAAATTTTACTGGTTCCTGTTACAATTTTTAAACTGTTTCAGGATCCAAAACGTTGTTATGATCTATCCGTTCATGAAATGGAAAAGGAAGAAACAGATCGTTTTCATGATTACCTTTCTCCTATCAAGCTTTCTGTATATACTTCTGTAATTGTTTCCGTTCTCTTAATGGATTACAGCGGGGAGCAAAGTTTTATTTCAAAAATTAAGGGGTTAAGCATGGTAGAAAAAGCCTTGTTTATCTTTCTGATGAATAATTTCACGGCTGTAGTTTTCAGTATCTTATTACTGGGGTACAAAAAAGAAAAAGTAAATACAATAACTTTTAGAACATTACTATTTTCTTTTATTTATACTACCGTATACACTTCTACTCCATTCTTTATTATCATTCTTTCTGCTATGTTTTTGGGCCAGACAGTGAACGTGCAATCTTATTTAGATCACATTGATAAGCTTACTGCATCTGGAGATTATAGTGTAAGGGATTATATTTTTTTCATTATTTTTATTGTATTTATGATTCTGGGTGTTATAGGATTGATAAAATTATTCAAAGCACTTCATTACATTCTCAAAGAAAATTTTCGCTATCATCCCTATGTTGTCTGGTTCTTTACTTTATTGTTTTTCATTATACAAGTTTACTATGCAAGAGGTTTTATATAATATACTTCAAAAGTTTACTGCTTTAAGCTAAAACTATCCTTATTCTCTTCTTTAAAATATCATAGACAGTCTTCATTTTTTACGTTAAAATTAATACTTCAAACAATAAAAAAAACATCAAATAACTAAAATACAACAACTTAAAGAAAATACACATTTACAAATGTACACATATAGTAACGCTTCTGTATACAAATAGTAGACTATATTTTTCCTCTCAAAAACCAAGGTATTCTTAATATTGTGAAAATAAATTACACATTTTATGAAATACAATTTTTTGACTTTAGGATTAATCCTTTTTGCTGTGAATGCTTTTGGTCAGGTGGGTGTAGGAACCGAGACTCCTGCCGCAACTTTAGATGTAAAAGGAAAAGAAACCAGCACCTCTGCTGTTGACGGGCTTATAGCACCTAGAATTTCTTTAGCAAATCTTAATGCAAAATCTACAGTATATACAGCTGCGCAAACAGGTACTATATTGTATGTAAACGACCTTGCAGGTTCCACAGGTTCCGGTGCAACAGCCAACATAGACTCTGTTGGATACTATTACTTTGATGGAAATCTTTGGAATAAATTTTACAAACAACAACCCTGGCTGGTACAAGGAGGAACAGGTGTGGC
>NZ_MAYH01000024.1 GCF_001684975.1 Chryseobacterium artocarpi
TAATTAATCACAGGAGATACTGGTTTTGCATACCCCTTCATTAAAACATAGGCTTTCACATCATCAATCATACTTTGTGTAATCGTAAGCTGACCGTTTGAGTAATCTGAAATTGTAGCATTAATAGGTTTTAAAAAACCTGTATTGGTAAAGAAATCTGTAAGGTCTTCCTGCACAGCGTCACAGGTATTTTTCACAAAATTCATGACCATTTGTCCATTGGTAAGCTGGGTTTCGTTTGTGTTTCTTACTTTTTCAGCTACTGTAGCAAACCAATGTGCATAATCTATTCCCGGAACAGCAGGTATAACCGGAGGCGTATTTTCATCTGACATATCCGAATCAAATGCAAGCGTAGATGCACTTTTTGAAGCACCCGCCAATTGATAATACAATTCTAATTGCCAAAACGGAATAAGGCTTCTGAAATTTGCATCTGCAGGATTCACATAATCTGTTCTGAACTGATCCATAATACTCTTCCCGTTA
>NZ_MAYH01000025.1 GCF_001684975.1 Chryseobacterium artocarpi
TGGATTTTCGGCGGCAGGAAATAACGATAAGGTAGGATTGATCCTGTTTGCCGATAAAGTGTATAAGGTGATACCACCTCAAAAAGGGAGGAAGCACATTCTTTCGATCATCAGTAATATTTTGACAGCAGATTATGTTCCGGCAGAATCCAAAATAGATAAGGCGCTGGAATATATGATGGGAATCTTTAAAAGAAAATCTCTGGTTTTCCTGTTTTCAGATTTTGAAGATGAATATGATTCCAAGATGCTGAGAGTTGCTTCCAAAAAACATCAGCTGCTGGGTATGAGGGTATATGATGAAAAAGATAATGAAATTCCTGATGTGGGATATATACGCTTGTACGATGCAGAAACAGGAAAACAAATATGGGCCAATACCTCCAGCGCCAGATGGAGATATACTTTTGCAGAAGCACAGAAACAAAAGCTGAGAGCATTGGAAGAAGATTTTGCAACCAGTTCGGCCAGTTTTATGAATGTAAATAC
>NZ_MAYH01000026.1 GCF_001684975.1 Chryseobacterium artocarpi
TTCAAGCTTGGTAATTCCCTTTATATCACAAGGGATGAGTATATTTTTGATAGGACTGTAGCGGTAATGATGAGGAACAATCAAGGTTTTTACACTGCTCGTTCTTGCAATACTGATAATATTACCGGAAACATAGCTGTCATTGGAAGAAGCATGGTCATCACTTCCCAGAACAATCAGTTCTATGGAGGGCTGGTTCTTTATTACTTCATTAATGCTTCTTGTTAGTGACCAGTCGCTTAAAATCTTTGAAACCTGTATCTGGGGATACTTTTCCGTTATAACATTGATTAGCTGGGTAAACAATGATTCTGTTCTTGCCAGCAAATTGTTGACATTTTCTTCATTCACAAATGAATGGCCTTCAGCAATATGCAGAATTTCGAATTCAGATTCTCCGGCAGTTTTTAACAGGATAATATGCTGGTAATCGTAATGATTGGCCCATTCTGCTGCAAGTTGTACTGCATTTTCTGTAGTTGATGTA
>NZ_MAYH01000027.1 GCF_001684975.1 Chryseobacterium artocarpi
GGATTAATTTAAAGTTTTCAGATTTCGGCTGAATATCTTTGATAAGGTTATTTTCTTCCATTTTTAATGTTTTTTCAACGAGTTTTTAATAACCGTAGTTAAAAAATCAATCGCTACGGAATTCTGTCTCATATTAGGGATAATAAGATCGGCCTCATTTTTAGAAGGCTCTATAAATTCCTGGTGCATTGGTTTCAAAGTGGTCTGATAGCGGTGTAATACCTCGCTCAGATCTCTTCCTCTTTCCTGGGTGTCTCTTCTGATCCTCCTGATCAGCCTTTCATCTGAATCTGCATGCACAAACACTTTCAGGTCAAACTCTTTCAACAGTTCTTTATTGGTTAAAACCAAAATTCCCTCTACGACCAATACATTCTTAGGTTCTACAGTGACATGATCTCCTGTTCTGGAATGGGTTACAAAGCTGTAAATCGGCTGTTCAATCGGCTCATTATTCTTTAAAGCTTTAACAT
>NZ_MAYH01000028.1 GCF_001684975.1 Chryseobacterium artocarpi
TGACTTCTTCCATTTGTTTTAGGAATTTTTCCATATCCACCATTACACCCGAAATGGTTTGTATAGGCGTGGTTATCTGCTCAAAAAATCCCTCGTCAAACTCCTGTGGTGTGGCGTTAAATGTCAATGGGGGAATAAGTTTTTTGGCGTTATCTCCGCATTGCTCGTTATTGAGCAATACCGATACGATTAGGTTATTTTCTGCTCCTTTTGAAATGTTCAGTTGCAATACGCCTGTAAAGTCCAACTGCTGTATCTGATTGAAAAAATTCGTGTTCATCGTTCTGAAATTTTAATTGTTAATGATTGTTTTTTGAGTGCCGTCAGTTTTTCGTACATATCCGTCCAATACGCATTTTGCCGTTTGTCGAACTCGGAAAAACTTTTCTCTTTGTGCCTGTATTCCTTGTAATCCGCTGTTATTCTGATTGCTTCATCAAGGTCGGTTACTTCAATAGGGCAACC
>NZ_MAYH01000029.1 GCF_001684975.1 Chryseobacterium artocarpi
TCTCTAAACTTTTTTAAAATTTATAAATTATAGAGTAGGGGGATGGTTAGTTATTTCAAATAATAGCTTTTATTTTAATACAAACAAATAATCTTTTACTGTTAAAGATTTTTCAGATAACTTATGAACATGTTTTACAACAATGTGATTGAGCAGTTATTCCTATTTCTATTAATTGTCTTTTAATCCTGATCAATCTTTTTTTAAAGGGTAGAAATTATTTTTAATTAGGCTAAACAGGGTAGGGGAGTATAAAGTGCAAGTTTTGTATTTCAATTTTAAATTTTATTCAATTCACCCATTTGGTATATCCGGATAAAAATAAAACTCAGGAGTAAATTTCCTGAGTTTTTAGAATTTTTAGTTAGAAATGCCGAAAATTGACCTTCAGAAATGGCTTAAAAATCGAGTTTCTATTTTTTTTCGATAATATATATCAAACTTGAAAATTCGTTTGAAA
>NZ_MAYH01000030.1 GCF_001684975.1 Chryseobacterium artocarpi
TTATTATCAAATAAAATGAGGAAATTAGCATATAATACGAATGTAAACACCAGGCTTCCGCCTGCACAATAAATCTGTACCCAGCCTGTAGAAATTAACTGATAAGTTAGAAAAATAATTACATTGCTGAATACAACAGGGAAAACAAACGGATGTGAGCTTTTAGTATTCTGTTTTGAAAAAACATAAAACTGATACACCGCCAAGACTATAAATATTGACCAGACTGTATAGATAAAGGTTCCATAATAATGGTTCCAGATAATGGGGAAAAACAAATACAATAATCCTACAGCCCCTAATACAAGCGTTAATATTCCGAATATTTTCCGACAGTTTTTCAAATCAAATTCTTCCTGCTGAAAAGAAGCTTTAATGTAATAAAACAGAGCCGGTCCTGTAAAAAACAATGCTGATAATCCCAGATGTCCGATGATCCCCGGCCAGTCAGGATAAA
>NZ_MAYH01000031.1 GCF_001684975.1 Chryseobacterium artocarpi
AAGCCTGCTGCATCGCGAGAAAAGCACCCTGCCCATTCTCCGAAGAAGCCGTCTGATGATGAGCATCATTCGCATTTCCATATCCGGAAAGATAGGCTAAAACAGGCTTGTTTTCCTTTGTCACAATTTCCTCAGATTCCATAACTAAAAAAGCGGCGGCTTCTCCTAAATTTAAACCTTTCCGGTCATTGTCAAAAGGCGTGTTATAGGAATCCGTAAGAATCATCAGGGTATTGAATCCGTTCAGGGTAAATTTGGACAGGGAATCTGTTCCGCCAACGATAACGCGATCTAAAACGCCGTTTTTAATCAGTTTGGCTCCCATCATAATGGCATTGGCGGCTGATGAACAGGCAGTGCTGATCGTAGAAACCATTCCTTTTAACCCCAGATAATCTGCAATGGCTAAAGAAGAATTACCGGCATCATGAGCATCAATATATTTTTGCTTCTCAGG
>NZ_MAYH01000032.1 GCF_001684975.1 Chryseobacterium artocarpi
TTAAGTAAAGAATAATTGAAGACGCAACGTATGCGTCAGGGCATGTCGCTGGTAACGATATTTTTATGAATACCGGAAACGACTGACCTATTCTAAATTCTAAAATTACAATGATTGATATAGATGGGTACCGGACTGTATTCCGGGGGTGCATTGATTTGAATCCGGGTAAATTTCAAGGCCGAAAAAGAACGGTCTGCCTGCGTGAATAAAGATTTTACCGGGACTTCTGAAAGCTGGCTTAAAAAATTAATGGTTAGTAAATCAGATTTCTGAGAATCATCAACCTTTACCACTTTAATTTCTGTTTTGCAGCATCCTTTTTTATCTCTAACCCCGCATTTACCACAGATATCACTGGTTTTCTGACTGACAGAAACAAATTCCTGCATACAGTAATGAACGCTGAAAGCTGCTCCGGAAGAAAATCCGAAGTAGAAAACAGAGAACACT
>NZ_MAYH01000033.1 GCF_001684975.1 Chryseobacterium artocarpi
TAGAATGCGGAATTATTGGTGCAAATTACCCAAAAATGGAAATGGTAAGTTTCGGACCTACGATTAGAGGAGCGCATTCTCCAGACGAAAGAGCAAGCATTTCTTCCACTCAAAAATTCTGGAAATATTTACAAGAAATCTTGATAAATATTCCAGTGAAGAAATAAGAGCTATTTTACACTAAATAATTAATAAAAAAAATCCAAAACCCTATCCGTTTTGGATTTTTTATTAACAACCCTACTATTAATAGGGATATATTCACTAATTTTGGTAAAATTTTGATTTGATATGAAAAAATTATTACTACTGTTATGGATTAACATTAGTGCTTTGGCTTTTGCACAAATAAAAAGTCCTTATGAATTTTTGCCTACTTACGGCAAACAAATCACCTATTATCATCAGGTAGAAGAATATTTCAACTACCTTACTAAACAAACTCCTTATGT
>NZ_MAYH01000034.1 GCF_001684975.1 Chryseobacterium artocarpi
TATAGTTGTACTTCATTTTCTTCAGCACTTTTCCATCCACATCCACTACTTTCTCAAGCCTGTTTGCGGAATCATAAAGATATAATTCCCTGATCCCTGATGGTGGAGTGATGCTTCTTACTCCAATCAATGGATCATAAGTATAGGTTGTAACCTTATTATTAGACAGTCCATTTCTGAAAGTATTAAGGGCATTCAATAAATCCGTTTCATCATTATTTCTACCTGCTGATGCATCAAGATTAGAAGCATTTACAAGAGTACTAATAAGCGATTGAGAAACATCTGCATATCTGGCATTCTCTATTTTAGCAATTGGATATGTGTTGTTATATCCCCAGATAATCACTGTAGAAATACCATCTTTGGTAGTATACTGTTGAAGATTACCTTTATCATCATATTTGTCATAGGTGATTTCTGTGGAAGCAACATCTAACAAATCTTTTGAATTCACTTTATAAGGTAGGGTCAATCCTGACGTTTTCATATCTGCTTCTGCTTGATTAACAGGATATAAAGTTTCAAATTTTGATAAAGTTTTCTGATTATTAGCTATAGATTGGGTAGTTACCGTTTCTAAAGGAATGCCCACCATGTTTTTACCTACCATAAGTTCATTGCCTTTTTCATGAGCATAACCATATGAAGTTTCATTAACTTTCAAATCCGGAAAAGTTACTTTTTGTGATGTTTGTTGATAATGTAAAGGATTATTATATAAGTACTCGACAGTGGTTCTGGCAACACCATTATCAAAGTTTTCATTAGTAGTTACTTTTGACAGGTAATAATCATGTGAAAAGAATTTATATTGAAGTACTTCTCCAAACATTCTAAGGTCGATAGGAGGAAAGTAGTAGATTCCATAATCTAATGGCTTGCCAAAGCACGGATTAAAGCCAGTATTATTCTTTACTATATCTGAAGCTGTACATTTATAGGTCTTTTTTGAAATCATTTGAGTATCACCATACTTAATTCCTGTAAAATTCAAAAATTCCTCTTTTTTACTAGTGTTATAGAAATATTCGTTTATTACTTCCTTAACCGGGCTTAATACTCCATTCTTAAGAATCAAATCTTCTGTCTTTTTAACAAGTCCTTTATTCCATTTTGAATTAGAATAATTTCCTCCTCGGTAAATTCCTTCTCCAAATATATTTGATGCTATTGGGTCACTTCCTGCAACGTATTCAGTAAATGTTCCTCCTTTTTCAAAGTTTAATCCACCATAACTTTTTGTTACATACTCATACCCTACATTTTGTGATTCATTTCCAAAAAGAGGAATTAAGCTGTTCGAAAAAATACTAACATATTTGTATGGTGTATATTGGTAAAACATTGGATTGAGCTCAGTTGGCGGGCAATAGTGTACCCCTTGTGTATACTTCCAAAGAACAGGCATAAAAGAGCTTACACCAGAAGATTTATTAAGCTGATTTTTATGAGAATAGTACCATTTTTCAATTTTTGGAGATAAAGAAACATTATCATAATGTTCTATTTTCTCTACACGGTTTCCTCCGATAGAAAGATTTGTATCCACAACACTATCAGGAGCATCAATATACCTGAAACTAACTCCACCTCCAAAACATGGTCTTGATACGCTGATGGAAACTTGATATTCTACAGAAGCTTTAGCATCAAGATAATATTCATTAGTCCCTCCTGGATAATAATAAGGACTTGCTTCATTTATATAGCCAAGAGAACTTAAGGTACTTAACTTTTCAAATTGCCCTGTTGAAAGATTTTTAACCTTAATGTAAACCCGAACCTGATGGGTCATAGCAGAACAATCCTGATTAAATTTAGCTCCTCCAGAAAATTTTATCATCTGAGATTTTCCAGAATAAATTTTTTTCGTGGTTGTATTACTATCAGTTATATCATCTGTCAATACTGTCATATAATCAGATTTAGTGGGAGCTGGGGTTATCTTAGTTCCCCATTTAGTATGTGGCTCATAGAATATTTTACTATATCCTTTAGTGGGATAAGTAATTTTTGATAATAAACCTGATTGTGAAAGATTAGTATCAATCTCTCTATTTGCAAAGGAAAAATTAATAAAATCCAAATAATAATGATCTACTTTTCCAATCAAGTGAGAGTTTTGTGTTGCCCCATTAAAATATCCCCAAAAATCCTGAGCATTAGATAATCTTCGTGGAAGGAGTTCAGGATTAATATATTCAAATTTATATTGTTTAGTATTTGTTTCAGAATAAACTTTTGTTAAAAATACCCTATTGTTTGATGTTAACAAATATTCCATTTTATAGGTATCAATAATAGTTGGATTACCGTTACCATTTTCTTGCAAATTTTTAATTTCATGCAAATATCCTGATCGATTCTCTTGTGTATTTTCTCCTAAAGGAGCATAATTAAATTCCAAAACATTCTGATTGATATTATTTCGTATTTTTTTTAGACGATGGCTATCATAAGATACAATTGTAGAGGTTTTCTTCATTCCGTTTATGGAAGCAAAAGGAATTCCTTGATCAGAAGAACAATTAATAGACATCATCGTATCAAAGAAGTTATAAGTATTATTATTATTTGCAGTATATCTAAGTGGATCGGGACCATATTCAAAATAGACAATGTTATTTTTTGTATCCTCAATACGAGTAAGGAAATATGCAGATTCAAAAGAGACTTCTGAAGGGACCCATCCTATACCTTGCACCCTGCTTTCACTGGATTCCGTGACAGTGAAATAATATTTTATACCTTGCGGTGATATAATTAAAAAGCCTTCAGGAATCTTTTTTATTTTGAAATCACTTTTTTTCTCTTGAATCCAAGTGTCTGCTCCGTGTCGTACAAATGATGTGGAAAATACTCCGGGTATATTTACTCTGTATAAATCTTTCTCCGTATCAAAGTTTTCCATCATACTGGTATATTCATAAAAGTTAAGCTGTAATGCTCTATACCCTGTGGCTTGATCTTCAGTCTCATCTTTTTGCCAAAGTGCACCATTTAAAGGATCCTCTTTATCTCTTACAATTTTAGAAATTATACCATTAGCACTCATTGTCCAGCCCAACCCTGGAAGAGAAGTGTATTCATCTACTTTTATTCCGTTGCTTGAATATTTAAGAGATACAGGCACTTTTATGTCTCCTATTGAATATTCATAAAGAGGAATATCTTGCATCATAGTACCGGTATATTCTCCGATATTAACATTTCCGTAAGTTCCTAAATTATAAGAGTCTGGAGATGAAGGAAAAATATTGATGCTTGTATTAATATTATTATTAGGACCTTGAGAATATCCTTTTATAAATAAAGCCAACAGTAATGTTATGTAAATTTTCTTTTTCATCGTTTACTTCTTAATCAGCTTCGCATTCGCTGTTTTGTTATCATTAGTTTTTATAGTAATCACATAAGCTCCCTGAACCAAAGCCTGGGTATTAATCTTAGTCACTCTATTCTTTGTTTTCAGGTTTTGTAACTGCCTTCCACTCATATCATACAGCATAATTTCAGCTTCCTTAAAATCAAAGCCGATTTCTACATAAGCATAATCTGTGACTGGATTTGGATAGATTTTAATGTCATATTTTTCAATCAGGTCATTTACCTGCTTATCACCAAGCTTTACAATTTTCCAGTTCTCTTTGCCTAATTCTTCAGCACTGGTTCCGGCAAGGATAATAGAGCCATCTCTGTTTAGTTTTAAATCAGAAAGCCTTTCTTCTCTTTTTCTGGATTCACCTTTCACATGTTTTCGCCACTGTTCATTGCCGTTTCCATCAAGATACAGCATCCAGAAAGTTTCATCATCCGTTTCTATTCTTCCTTCAGCTTGAGTATAACCTCCTAATAAAATTCCTTTTGAAGACTTATCATCTGCTGAATGAATCACACTCATTCCCATTAAAACATCTCTGTTTTTAAAGTTGTAGGATTTTTGCCACTGCTCGTCTCCTTTTTCATTCAAAGCTACTAGCCAAAGGTCTGTTCCTTCTTCAATTCCTACTGTTTTGTTTCCAGAACGATCAGATCTCGATTCACCGCCAATAACATAACCATTGGAAGTTAAAGCAAGGGTTCTGAGGTGATCATCTTCTTTTCCACCATAGTTCTTTTCCCATTCTACTTTTCCATTTTTGTCCAATTTTACGATCCAATAGTCACCTTCTCCGTAATTTTCTGTTTTTTTATGACCATTATTTCCGCTTCGTGAGTAGATTCCCAGTAAAGCTCCGCCATCTTTGGTAGGAATCATTTTCTCTACTTCATCCAGACCTTTTCCACCAAGGATAATTTGTGAGATTTCTTTACCGTCTTTATCCAGTTTAATGATTAAAACATCTTTAGAACCATAACCTTTTGATGAGTTTTGGATATTTCCAGCAACAATAAAGCCCTGATCCATCGTTTGGATAACCGATCTAGCTTCTTCATCGGAAGAGCTTCCCAAGGTTTTCTGCCATAATTCATCCCCAAATTCATTGATTCTGATCAGCCAGATATCCGATCCGCCTTTTGCTTCATCTTTTTTATCCTGTCCTTTTCCTGAATACGAAGTTCCTGCAAGTAAAAATCCTCCATCCTGAGTAGTGACGGTTGCAGATAAATAATCATGGTTTTGTCCTGAAAAATATTTTTCCCAAGCCTGCTCACCTTGCTGATTCAGTTTAACTAAATGGAAATCATAGCCATTGTTCTGCTTACTGTCTGTAGTCTGAACCCTATCGCTTTGTATAGAACTTCCTGTGATAAGATATTGCTGATCAATGGTGGTCGTTACCTGACTTAAGAAATCCTGAGTAGAGGATTTGATATCTTTTTGCCAAATCACTTCCTGCGCCGACACACCCATAGCTGCACATAATGTATATGCGCCGAGATAAAATTTCTTCATTCCCGTGTATTTTTGAGTTTTAATGATTAGTTTTTAAAAATTTTCACAAATTTAGCTTTTTTCAATAATCACAAATCATATTAATGTGATTTAATATTCAAATTCTTACTTTAGTTTTATCACCTATTTGCGATTCTTTCACAAAGCTACTACAGCAAAGCGACAGAACCTGACGCAATATATCAGCTTTCTACAAAAGACACTTCTAAAGTTCTCTTTATAAAACCCAAAAGAACCTTGAGACATACTTACATTTTCAATATATTCGCTATATAAAATCAGAACATGAAAAACAGGCTGGTAGCATTTTCTATATTGATTACCCAAATCATTTATGCGCAAAATTATTCCCAATATGTAAATCCATTTATTGGTACGGGAGGTCACGGACATACCTTTCCCGGAGCAATCGTTCCTTTCGGAATGGTACAGCTTTCCCCCGATACAAGAATTGACGGAAGCTGGGATGGCTGTAGTGGTTATCATTATTCAGATTCTGTGATTTATGGTTTTTCCCATACTCACCTCAACGGAACAGGAGTCTGGGATTACGGAGATATTATGCTGATGCCTACCATGGGAAATCCAAGCTTGAACAGCAAAGATTATTCTTCGAAATTCTCTCACAAAAATGAAAAAGCTTCCGCTGGATTTTACAGTGTGAAGCTGGATAAAAATAATATAGACGTTCGCCTGACTACCACAAAAAGAGTCGGGTATCACGAATATACTTTTAATAATGCCGGAAATGCCAACATTATACTGGATCTCAACCATCGTGATAAGCTTCTCGAAGGGGAAGTAAAAATCATTGATGATAAAACCATCGAAGTTTTCAGAAGAAGTGAAGCTTGGGCAACCAATCAATACATTTATGCAAGAATTGAGTTTTCAAAACCAATGAAAATTTCCAAGAAGGAAGGGAATGGCAAAAATGAAAACAACCTGTTGTCCGGAACAAAACTGGCTCTTGCATTCTCCACAGATGTTAAAAAAGGAGAAAAGATCAATGTAAAAGTGGCAATTTCTCCTACAGGATATGAAGGAGCAGAAAAGAATATGCTTGCAGAAAGTCAATCCCTGAATTTTGAACAGGTAAAAAAACAGGCAGTTGCCGATTGGGATAAAGAATTGTCGAAAATAGAAGTAAAGTCTGACGATAAAAATAAATTGTCTATTTTTTATACAGCGATGTACCATGTTTTTACCCAGCCGAATATCAATATGGATGTCGACGGAAGATACAGAGGTCGTGATAACAAGCTTTACACAGCAAAAGATTTTGATTATTACACCGTATTTTCACTTTGGGATACTTTCAGAGGAGCACATCCTTTAATGACTTTGATCGATAGAAAAAGAACAGCTGACTTTATCAATACTTTTATCAAACAATATGAACAGGGCGGAAAACTTCCGGTATGGGAATTGGCTTCCAATGAAACGGAATGCATGATTGGTTACCACTCTGTTTCCGTGATTGCAGATGCGATGGCAAAAGGGATCAAGGGATTTGATTATGAAAAGGCATATCAGGCTTCAAAAAATTCGGCAATGCTCGATATTTTTGGTTTAAATGCTTATAAACAGAATAACTACATCAGTATTGATGATGAACACGAAAGTGTTTCCAAAACCTTGGAATATGCCTATGATGATTGGTGTATTGCCCAAATGGCAAAGATTTTAGGCAAGAAAGAAGATTACCAGTACTTCATGAAACGTTCTCAGAACTGGAAAAACCTCTATAATCCTAAAACTGGTTTCATGCAGCCAAGAAAGAACGGAAACTGGTATGAACCATTTGATCCGAGAGAGGTCAACAACAATTATACAGAAGGAAATTCATGGCATTATTCTTACTCTGTACAGCAGGATATTCCTGGGCTTATAGCAGCTCATGGTGGTAAAGAAAAATTTGAACAGTTCATTGATGCTATCTTTGCAGCACCCGACAAAACAACAGGTAGAGAACAGGTAGATATTACAGGTTTAATGGGACAGTATGCACAGGGAAATGAGCCCAGCCATCATATTGCTTACCTATACAATTTTGTAGATAAACCGGAAAAAACAGATGCTAAAATTAAATACATCCTCAATAATTTCTATAAAAACACTCCAGGCGGGCTGATCGGAAATGAAGACTGCGGACAGATGAGCGCATGGTATATTTTAAGTTCTATGGGAATCTATTCTGTAACACCCGGATTACCGGAATGGGAAACGACAACTCCTTATTTTGATGAAATTAAAATTCACCTTGAGGATGGAACTACAAAAACCATTACTAAAAATACAGGTAAAGCAGAACTTAAAAAACTGGGATTTGAAAATATAAAACCTATCAGTGACTCCAAATATGCACAACTCACGGCTTCCCCAGTGATTGCTGCAGACAGAATTTTTGATTTTTCCACTAAAGTGGAGATCACACCGTTAAATCCAGGTGACAAAATCTATTATATGACTATGGATGAGAGTGATGCCAACAAAAGAAAAACATTCACGGTCTACAAAGCACCATTCACCATTACGAAAACAACACAGGTTCATGCATATGCGGAAAGAAAAGGCGAAAAAAGTTCAGTGACTGTAGCCAATTTCAACAGAAGACCTAATTATTGGGACATCAATATCCTTTCAAAAGCGACTCCTC
Source organism: Chryseobacterium artocarpi (assembly GCF_001684975.1). Lineage (GTDB taxonomy): Bacteria > Bacteroidota > Bacteroidia > Flavobacteriales > Weeksellaceae > Chryseobacterium > Chryseobacterium artocarpi. The sequence goes on from NZ_MAYH01000034.1 coordinate 7,560, forward strand.
AATATACAGCCAACGGAAAACTGGCATTAATCGACGGAATCAGAGGGGATGTTAATTGGAGAAAAGGTGAATGGCACGGATATCAGGGGCAGAATTTTGAAGCAATCATTGATTTTAAATCTCCACAACAGATCACATCATTGTCATCCACTTACCTTCAGGACAGCAAAGCATGGATCCTGATGCCTTCCAAAGTAGAATATTATGCATCAATGAATAATAAAGATTTTATCCTTCTGAAAACAATCGATAACGATATTGATCCAAAGGATGAAAAAGTACAACTTAAAGATTTTACCACTGAAATTCTTCCTACTGAAGCCAGATATATTAAGGTAAAAGCATATTATTACGGAAAATTACCGGAATGGCATCAAGGAGCTGGCGGAGAAGCCTACATCTTTATTGATGAAATTTCCGCGAAATAAAAACAATTACAATACATGAAAAAGTTATCATTACTTCTATTTTTTCTTTTAAGTTTTATAAATGTTTCAGCATGCAAATGCGTCATGAGTAATTTTGCAGAAAATTATTTAGATGCTGATGTTGTGGGCGTTATCAAAATTCTAAAAGTATATGGTGAAAACGCTCAGCAAAGAACCTATAAAGCAGATATTGAGTTCGAGAAGTTATACAAAGGAGCGAAATTCGCAACATTGAATGTAAGAGGATTAATCGGTAATTCGTCCTCTGCAGCTTGTGAAAAAGATGTAAAACCTAATGAAAGATATTTGATTTTATTAAAAGGATCAAACAAGAATTTTTCTATTTCCTCATGCTCTCCTATGTCTCAACTACAAAAAAAGCCTACTAAGGATGAAAGTATTGAACTGGAAAAATTGAGCAAGGTTTTTTCTTATCTTGACAAAAATAAATTCAAATTTAAAGGTCTTCAATTTACTTATTACTATGATGAAACAATGGGAGCTAATACAAAATCTGAGCTTTCAAAAATAAGCAACTTCAAACCCAAGCAGCCATTTGCCATATACAAAGTTAAGTTGAATGATTCTTTCAAAATTAAAGAAATTACACCAATGACAACTTTTGGCAGCAAAGACAAAACTATAGAAGCCATCATGAAAAAAAATCTGACCATTGAAACCCCAATGTTTAAAGATACTTCAGAAAAAAATGAATACCTGGTATTACTTTTTTACAACAAACAAAATATCAAAACAGAGAACAAAGAGATCATATCTGATTCCTGGTTCTAAAAAATAGCCTCTTCGCTTTTGAAGAGGCTATTTTTATCTTAATATCTTAATTCATTCTTTCTGCCCATTGAAGAACTTCCGGAAGTTCCATATCGGAAAATTCAATATGAATTACTCTTCTTTTTTTTCCATTGGTTGTTCTGTTTGAGCCGTGTAACGTAAGAGGTTTCATAAGCATTATTCCTCCTTTTTCCACCTTACAGATTTCTTCAGTTTCTACTGCCCAGTCAATAGTTTCCGGTCTGTAAATTCCTTTACTATGAGACGTTGGAATCACTTTTAACGCTCCGTTATTTTCATCCGTATCATCCAGATGAATTCTGATAGTATAAATATTTTCCAAAACATTTAATGGAGGCTGAACGGCAAACTGATTCTGTTTTGTAGTCCAGGGACCAAAACCAGATAATTCCAGCTTCTTATCAACGGAAATAGTCAGATCCTGATGATAAGCCACATACCAATTAGATGTTTCAGGTTTATCAAAATAGATACTTTTAACTACAAAATATTTTTCTCCAAAGATATTCTTTACAACCTCTTTAATATTATCATTAAAGATGAGGTCTTTTATCTCCGGTATTTCCTTTAAAAACTGTCTTATTGCAAAAAGATCTTCCGATTTCCTGAAGTTCTCTCGTGTAGTGTCAATATGATCTAAAACATTAATTATTCGTCTGACTTCTTCATCAGAAAAGACCTTGTTTATAACTGAAAAGCCATATTTTTCAATATGGCTTTTGTATGTTTCTAAGTTTTTTAAACTCATTAATTTAAATTTTGTCCAAAGGTTCAGTTAACTGTCCTTCCCACTTCGATACCGCTGAAGTTGCTAGTGTATTTCCTAATACGTTTGTCATACTTCTTCCCATATCACAGAAGTGGTCAATAGGTAAGATCAATGCAATCCCTTCCGGTGGAATACCAAACATTGAACACGTTGCCACAATGATTACCAAAGAAGCTCTCGGAACTCCGGCAATTCCCTTTGAAGTAAGCATCAGTACCAAAAGCATCGTGATCTGCTGTCCAAGCGTCATTTCAATACCATAAATCTGTGCAATGAATATAGAAGCAAACGTCATATACATCATACTTCCATCCAGGTTAAATGAATATCCTAAAGGCAAGATGAAAGACACTACTCTGCTGTTACACCCGAATTTTTCAAGCTCTTCGACCAATTTCGGGAATACCGCTTCTGAGCTTGTTGTAGAGAACGCAATCAATAAAGGCTCTTTAATTCTTTTTAATAAATCAAATAAACGGTTTCCTAAGATAAAGTATCCTACCAGTAAAAGAACCAGCCAAAGCACTCCTAACGCAAAGAAGAAGTCTCTTAAGTAGATGGCATATACCTTAAAGATTTCAAAACCATTGGTAGCCACTACCGCTGCAATAGCTCCCAATACTCCAAGAGGAGCAAACCACATAATATATCCTACCATTTTAAGAATACCATGAGCCATGATATCAAAAAGCTTTACAACGGGCTTGGAATATTCTTCTCCTAAATTGGCTAAAGCAACCCCAAACATAATGGCAAATACCACAATCTGTAATACCTCATTGGTCGCAAAGGCTTCAAATAAACTTTTTGGAATCATGTGCTTTACAAAATCTTCTAAAGAAAAACTTTTACTGCTTTTCAATAGCTCATCTGCTGAAGCAACATCCTGAATTGGTAATTTGGTAACATGTCCCGGCTCAAGCCAGTTCACAAGGATCAACCCGATGAAAAGGGAAACCAGGGAAGCGGAAATAAACCAAAGCATAGCTTTTGTTCCTACTCTTCCGATCATTTTGATGTCACTCATTTTGGCAATTCCCACTACAAGAGTTGTAAAAACCAAAGGCGCAATGATCATCTGTACCAGCCTGATGAATACAGTTCCCAACAGTTTTATATTCTTGGAAAAAGGTTCTGCACTCTCCGGATATTTCACGTGTACAAGTCCTCCAATCCCGACTCCCAGGATAAGAGCGATGATAATTGCTATAAAAAGTTTATTCTGTCCTTTCATATATATAGTTCAATTTGCGCAAATATAATGGTTTTTGAATTGGCAGAAGATTTTCTTGAATGTCTGTTAATTTTACATTAAGTTTTTAATACCTAAAAATTAAAACACTGATTCAGAAAATATTGTAAAAATTTTAAGAAAGATTTATTGAATTTTTATTCTTTTGGTACAAATTTTATTATTACATTTGATTGTATAACAACATTAATAAATATACAATATGAAAAAAACTATCGCAATGGCTGCATTAGCTGTAGCTGTATCTTTCGGGGCAGTTTCTTGTAAAAAGAAAGTTTCTGATGCCGATCTTCAGACTCAGGCTACAACTGTAGTAACTTCTAATCCCAATGCTTCTGTTGAAGTAAAAGAAGGTGTGGCTCACTTAAGCGGAACTTTCGCGGACCAAGCGTCTAAAGATGCTATGATTGCACAATTGAAGGCAATCAACGGAGTAAAAGACGTAATGGATATGTCTAAAGTTGAAGTAACTCCAGCTCCGGCACCTGTTGAAACTAAATCTGCTGTAGATCCTGCTGTTCAGAAAAAAGTTCAGGATGCTGTAAAAGATTTCCCTACCGTAAAAGTAGAAGTGATCAATGATGAGCTTACCCTTACAGGAAATGTTTCTCAGGAGCAGGCTAAAAAAATTAAGCAGTCTGTTGACGCTTTAAAAGTTGGTAAAGTTAAATTTAACTACACTGTAAAATAATTAATTTAAGATGAGTACATTACAAGATAAATATTCAAGCGTAGTATCAGCTGCTCAGTCTGCTGGAATTTCAAATCTACAGGTTCAGGAACAGGACGGAATTTTATATGTTTCTGGAGATGCTTCCAATACCGCTGCAAAAGACGCAGTTTGGAATGCTTTAGGAGCAATCGATTCTACTTATTCAGCTTCAGATATTAATATTGACGTACAGGTTGCAGGTCTTGCTTCAGGTGCTTCTCTTACTGTTGCTACTGAAGAGTCTAACCTAAACATCAGACAGGAGCCTTCTACTGAAGCTGCTGTAGTAGGTAAAGCTGCAAAAGGAGCTTCTGTAACTTTAATTGAGCAGACTTCTGACGACTGGTGGAAAGTAAAAACGGCTGACGGACAAGAAGGATATGCTTATTCAAGATATTTAAAAGCATAAAAAAAATTATAGAAATATTTCTAGGAAACATCCCAATCTTGGGATGTTTTTTTATTTTTACGCTTTCAAATGCTAAATGAAGAAAATCTTACTGCTATTGTTTGGGCTATTCAGTTTCCTGATGATTCATGCCCAAAAACTGCACATTGACGGAAAAGTATATGATCTGGAAAAAAAGCCTGTAGAAAATGCGACCATATATCTGCTCAAGGCTAAAGATTCTTCTATCATCAATTATACGGCAACCAGTAAAGAGGGTAAATTTTCATTAAAAATCGATGAGGTAAGTGAACCGTCCCTTTTAAAAATTGATACCGAAAAGTCATCCTATTCAAAATCATTTGAAAAGATTGAACAGTCTTTATCTTTAGACGATATAACTCTTGAAAGCAAAAAAGTAATCAATATTGATGAAGTAAAGATTACTGTTTCTCCAGTCAAAATAAAAAATGATACCATAGAATTCAATGCTTCAGCAATCAAAGTACGTCCTGACAGTCAGGTTGAAGAACTTTTAAAGCAGATTCCGGGAGTAGAAGTCAGTAATGACGGAAAAATTACAGCTAATGGTAAAACCGTAGATCAGATCATGGTCAATGGCAAGGTATTTTTTGATAAAGATGGTAAAATTGCCCTCCAGAACCTTCCGGCTGATATTATTAAAAACATTCAGTTTACCACTACTAAAACCAAAGAGGAAGAATTTACCGGAAAAGCTCCCAAATCTCAGAATACAACCATCAATTTCAATATTGATGAAAAGAAAAATAAAGGACTTATGTCCAAAATACTTGCTGGCTATGGTTCAGATAAACGATATGAAGGCAATATTTTTCTAAATTATTTTAAAGGAGATACCAAGATCAGTCTTTTAGCTTCCTCTAATAATATCAATTCAAAAAATGCTTCGGCGGATAATGTTTTTGATAGTATGGGACGTGGCGGTGCGCAGAAAAGTGCTGGTGGAATTCAGAAATATTCTACGATCGGGCTGAATTATAATGATAAACTTGGAAAAAATTCAGATCTCGATAACCTTAGTTTAAGGTATACTGATTCTGATGGAGAAACCCGTTCCAAAGTATCCAAAACGACTCTTCTTCCCAATAATACCCTTCAGACCAACTCTGAAAGCAGTAATAACAGTGAATCCAAACAATATAATTTTAATGGTTCGGTACGAATCAATCTGGACTCATTGACCAATATTTACATCTCTCCTTCTTTTTCAAAGACAGAAAATTTCAGTTTAGGGAATTCAAAATCATTTACTTTAAAAGATGATAAGCTTCTGAATGAAAGTCAAAGTTCCACCCAAACTCAAGGAGATAATAATACATTTGGCTCCAGCATTTATTTATTCCGAAATTTCAAGAAGAAAAAAAGAACTTTAACGGCAACGATTAACAGCAGTATTTCAGAGTCTAAGAATGATAATATCAATAAGTCATTGAATACATTTTATGGTGAATCTGGTACAACTACAGATAACCGTAATCAGCTGCAAAAAACTTTATCTCAAAACAGTAATTACAGCTTCAGTACAGAATATACAGAACCTCTTTCAGATTCTGCGACTGTAACTCTTGGATTAGAGTATAGCTCAAAGATATCACGAGATTTGAGAGATTTCAATGATTTTGATCCTATTACAGGAAAATATTCTCAATACAACACCAACCTTTCGAATAGTGTGGATCAGAAATTCAATCAGCTTTCACCCTCGCTTTCTCTTTATCTATACAAAAAGAAATTCAGCAGCTGGGCTACAGTAAATTTTGATATTTCAGATATGGATGTCAGTTCTGTATTCAAAGGGCAGGAGTATGATTTGCAGAAAAACTTTGTTCTTCCAAGATATGCCGCCAATTTTCAATATTCTTTTGCAGAACGAAAATCATTGTCACTCACCAATTCGGCAAGTTTTACAATTCCTGATCCCGGAAAGTTAATTCCTTATAGAGATGAAGCCAATCCATTAATTACTTATACCGGAAATCCTGATCTGAAAAACACATGGGTAAATGAAACAAACCTTTCTTACAACAGTTTTAATATGATAAAAAATATTAATTACTATATCGTTGCAGGATTTACCTATAGAAATAATGATGTGACTAATTTCTCCCAGTACGACAACTCCGGAAAACAGATTGTCACTTACAGTAATATCAGCGGAAATAAAACATTCAATGTCAGCTTCGGCTTAACCAAAATTTTTAAATGGAATGATAATAAACTCAGCATTTCACCAAAATTCGGAATGAACTATAGCTATAACAACGGGTTTATTGAAGGCGAAACCTTTAAAAGCAGGTCATATAACTTTACACCCGGACTGAATCTGAATTATGAGATCAAAAATAAATTTACAATAAAACCATCTTACAGCCTAGGATACAGTTTTTCAGATTATACGAACTATAATGTAGACAGAGCCAATACAGCAATTCAATCCTTAAAACTTGAAATGACCAATTATCTCTTCCAAAGCAGATTTGTCATTGGAAATGATTTTTCATACAATACAAACTCCAACATTGCACCCGGATTTAAAAAAGATTTTTACTTCTGGAATACGAGTTTGGGATATTCATTCTATAACAAACAATTTACCGCAAGAATTAAGATTTATGATGTTTTGAATCAAAATCAAAGTGTTAAAAGAACCATTACAGATTCTTATTTTGAAGACCGAGAAGAACTGATTCTGAAACGATACATCATGTTTTCCCTTAGTATGAAACTGAATAAATTTGCCGGTAAAAAACCGAAAAAGAAATAAACACCATACTTTTATATATATTTTTAGAAACGGTCGGGAAAATTCCTGACCTTTTTATTTGTTATCATTATTTTTAAATCACAAAAGTTTTTCAACACTTAAGTTATTTTTGAGTGACTACTAAGTGTTTGAGAAGTACACTTGAGTTTTTTGAAAATCTCCATTCTTCACTTACTTTTCTACTAAAACACTAATATTCCCTCCTCTGGAGGGGGACAAAAATTCTTTGATTTTTTGAGGGGTGGTTACATCCGTACAACGCCTAAAACTTTTACAATTTTCACAATAAGAAGTAAAAATTCAATATAAATCTATTTTTAAAGGAAGATTCGCCTGATAAAACACCATGAAAGTATTTTTATTTCTAAATTAGCCGCAAATTTTACTTATGAAGACCCATATTTCAGTTTTATTCATTCTCTTTTTCATTCTTGGAAAGGCACAGAAAGCGGAACAGCCAGATAATTTTGTGAAAGATAATTTTACTAAGAAAGAATTTTATATTCCAATGCGTGACGGAGTTAAGCTTTTCACAGCTGTTTATATTCCAAAAGATGCTTCAAATAAAAATAAATATCCGTTTCTGATGCAGAGAACCTGCTACAGCATCGCTCCATACGGAGAAAATGAATATAAAACGAAAGTAGGTCCCAACTCTTTCCTGATGAAAGATAAATATATTTTTGTATATCAGGATGTACGTGGAAGATATATGAGTGAAGGAACGTTTACAAATATGACTCCGCAGGTGGAACGTAAAACAAAAAAGGATGTTGACGAAAGTACAGATACTTACGATACTATTGAATGGCTTTTGAAAAACGTTAAAGATAATAATGGTAAGGTGGGACAATTCGGAACTTCTTATCCAGGATTCTATACTGCTGTAGGGACATTGGCACAACACCCGGCACTAGTAGCATCTTCTCCTCAGGCTCCTATTTCTGACTTCTGGAATGATGATTTCCTTCACAACGGAAGATTTATGCTTGGGTATTTCAGAACGTTCCCTGTTTTCGGAGTACAGAAGACAAAACCTGAAAATAAGGCATGGTATATGGATTCTTTTATTAAGCAGACTTCAGAAGATGGCTTAAAATTCTACAGAGATATGGGTACCCTGAAAGATGGTTATGAAAAATATTATAAAGATAATTTCTTCATGACGGAGATTATGAACCATACCAATTATGATGAATTCTGGCAGAAAAGAGGACTTCTTCCCCACCTTAAGAATATCAACCACGCAGTAATGACCGTTGGAGGTTGGTTTGATGCAGAAGATCTTTCCGGACCTTTAAATATTTACAAAACTATTGAAAAGACAAGTCCTAAGGCTAAAAACACAATTGTAATGGGACCTTTCTCACATGGTGGCTGGTCTCAGGAACAAGGGAAACATTTCCATAGTGAAACCTATTTTGGAGACAGCATTGCTACTTATTATCAGAAAAATATAGAAACAAAATTTTTCACTCACTATCTGAAAGGAAATACAAAAGAAGATGCAGGACTTCCTGAAGCTTTAATGTATGATACCGGAGCAAAAGTATGGAAGGAATTCGCTTCTTATCCTCCTAAAAATGCACAGAAGGTTAATTTCTATTTAGCTGATAAAACTTTAAAGAAAACATCAGGGCAAGGGTATTCAGAATATTACAGCGATCCTAATAATCCGGTTCTAAGTTCAGATCATTTAAAGGATTTTAATGGTTTTACACCCAAAAATTATATGTCGGAAGACCAAAGATTTGCAGTTGGAAGACCTGATGTATTAACATTCACTACAGATGCTCTGACAGAAGATATTACTTTCGCCGGAGAAATCATGGCTAAGCTTAACATTTCCTCTTCTTCTACGGATGCAGACTTTGCGGTAAAGCTGATTGATGTTTATCCTGAAGATTTTAAACCCGCAGAAAAGAAAGACGGAGTCATCTATGGAAACTACCATCAGATGGTAAGAAGCGAGATTATGCCTGCAAGATTCAGAAATACTAAAGAAAAAGGAGAAGCATTGGTTCCAGATCAAAAAACTGCTGTAAATTTCAGACTTCAGGATGTAGTTCATACCTTCAAAAAAGGGCACAAAATCCAGATTCAGATCAGCAGTACGTGGTTCCCGCTTTTTGCTTTAAACCCACAGAAGTTTATGCAGAATCCAAATTTTGCAACAAAGGAAGATTATACTAAAGCATTTATTAAAGTATACGGTGACAGTTCTATTGAAGCTGAAATCTTAAAATAAATTACAAACGCTGTTCATCTGAACAGCGTTTTTTGATCTCTCGCAGATTAAACTGATTTTGCAGGTCATTACTCTAAAAAGCAAGTTTATTTCCCACTGATAAAGCAGATCTTCACAGATGATTGCATTAAAAAAATCTGCGTGAGTTTTTACTCTTCAATGGTTCTGAAAGTAAGATTTACCCTTGGAGTTGTCACTTTTGTTGTGGGAGGAAGCCTGTGAAGCCAATTCTCTTGTGTAGTACCTTTCATGATGAGTAAACTTCCGTTTTCCAGGAATATTTCAACCTTTTCTTTGGTCGTTTTATGCTTAAATAGGAATTTTCTTTCTGCTCCAAAAGTCAGAGAAGCAATTGCTCCATGCTTTTTCAAATCTGTTTCTCCATCACTGTGGTATGCCATACCTTCACTTCCGTCATGGTATAAATTAAGCAGACAGGAATTGTAAGTTTCCCCTGAAACCTCTTCGCATTTTTTCTTTAATTCCAATAATTCCGGCGTCCAGAATTTGGCATATTTCGTTCTGTTTGAGTAAGTATATTCAAATTCTTTTTCTCCGAACCATGCCACTTTTCGCTTGGTTAAAATTAATTTCCCAAAGACTATTGCCTCATCATGCTGCCAGGGAATCTGATTGAAAAGATAGTCATAGTACGTATCAGCCTCCTCTTGTGAGAAAACTTTTCCATAGTACAGAACGGTTCCGTCATGCGGAAGGAGACTTAAAGGATAATCTGGTGTTTCATCGAACAGGCTGAGCATTATTTTTTGTTTTTGGATAATACAAATTACGTAATGTTTTTTGGAAAGGAAGTCAGGATTGAACCACCCCGTCAAAAATTTTTTGAATTTTTGCCACCCCTCCAGAAGAGGGGAATGTTTCTTCCTTCAACTGAAATATTGGTGAAAATCGGAGGTTTTCAGAAAACTTAAGTGTACTTCTCAAACAGATAGTAGTAACTTAAAATAGCTTAAGTGTTCAAAAACTTTTTGTGTTTTTTGACTTCCTCGAATCTTCGATTTGTGGTTAAAAAATATTAAGAGTAAAGCTGTGAACTTTCCCAGCCCACAATCATCTGCTTTCTGTCACTTCCCCATCTATAGCCGCCAAGGTGTCCTGTAGCCTGAATAACACGATGACAAGGGATGAGAAACGCCACAGGATTACTTCCTATTGCCGTACCTACTGCTCTCGAAGCTTTCGGATTTCCTATTTTTTCTGCTAAAGTTCCATAGGTTGATAATTTTCCCATAGGAATAGTCAATAAACTTTCCCAAACTTTAAGTTGAAAATCGGTTCCTTTTAAATGAAGTTTAATGGTGTTGAGTTTTGTCCAGTCTTTATCGAATATAGACAGTGCATTTTTCTGAAGCGAATCCTGCTTTTCAAAAAAAGAAGCATTAGGAAATTTATGTTGTAAATCCCCTAATGCTGTTTCTTTATCATTTTCGAAAGCCATATAGCAGATTCCTTTCTCTGTGGAAGCTACCAGGATATTTCCAAACGGACTTTCTGAAAAACTATAATTGATGAAAAGACTTTTTCCACCATTTTTATATTCCGCGGGAGACATTCCTTCTATTTTTACAAACAGATCATGCAGTCTGCTTGTACTTGAAAGTCCCGTTTCATAAGCGGTATCAAAAATGCTTGCCTTTTCTTCCTTCAATAAATTTTTAGCATGTTCAAGACTTATGAACTGTAAAAATTTCTTCGGACTTGTTCCTGCCCAATCCGTAAAGATCTTCTGAAAATGAGCCGGACTCAAGTGAATATTTTCTGCCACTTCCTCCAAACTTGGCTGAAGTCTGAAATTGCTCTGGATATATTCTATCGCTTTGGCAATTCTGTTGTAATCTATTTGACTTTGTGTAGACATCTTACTATGTTTTTATATCACAAATTTCCAAAGAATACACGACAGAAAAAATCCGATTCTTGCGGAATATTAGTTATTGTTGTTATAAATATCGTTATAAGCAAGCATTTTATAATATAACTTAGCCGCAAGGAAAGCAGTTGGCTTAGCCATTGGAGAATCCATTAATTCTACAATATCAAATGCTACTACGTTACATTTTTCGAATACTTTTCTTAATAATTCAAGTGTTGGATACCATTGTAATCCACCTGGTTCAGGAGTTCCTGTAGATGGAGCAATAGAAGGATCAAAAGCGTCAAGGTCAATCGTGATATAAACGTTTCCTGAAACTTTTTCCAATACGTCATTTACCCAGTTTTCGTTGTTAGCAATTTCATGAGCAAAGAAAACTCTTCCTTCTGGTAAATATTGAGCTTCTTCAGCATCCATAGAACGGATTCCCACCTGCACTAAGTTATGCTTCTGATTAGCTTCAAACACTGCACAAGCGTGGTTAGAAGTAGAACCGTGGAATTCAGGACGTAAATCTGTGTGAGCATCTAACTGAAGAACGGTAAGGTTTTCAAATTTTTCTCCTACTGCACGGATAGAACCGATAGAAACAGAGTGCTCTCCACCGAATAGCGTGAATACTTTTCCTTCATTATTCAAAAGCTCTTTTGTTTTTTGATAAACAGCTTCTGTCATTGCTTCAGGTGTAGAGTTTTCAGAAACTTCTCCAGCTAAATATACTCCTTGAAGATAAGGCTCAGTTTGTGTCTCAATATCATAAAGTTCCATGTTTTCAGAAGCGTCTAAGAATAATTCAGGACCTTTGTCTGCTCCTTTACCCCATGTTGAAGTTCCATCGTAAGGAACTGTTACCAACATTACTTTCGAATTCTCCAACGTTGCGTTTTCCTCTGGAATTCCTGCGTATGTTTTCATGCTTTATTTAAAAATTTTAATGTTGTAATTGATGGCAAAGATACGAAGAGTTTGTGAGTTGGAGAGTAAGAGCATAGAGAGTTTGTAAATGATAATTATCCTTGAATATTTGCCAGGAGGCTGGAGGCTAGAAGAAGGAATTAATGAATGTTTAAAGAATCATTTGAGTTCATTTAACAAATACCTTCAATCTATTTATTATCGGTATATTGAAATTTATCCTAGAATAACTTCCGGCTTCCCTCTTCAGATTTCCTGCATTATTGGGTTTTTCCCTTTTCAACTCAATTTCCTATTTTTGTGAAAAACTTAGAATATGTCTTTAAAAGCTGTTCTTTTCGATATGGATGGGGTAATTGTAGACACAGAACCATTACATAGAAAAGCCTATTTCAAAACGTTTGATGAATTGGAAATTGCAGTTTCCGAAGATTTATACACCTCTTTTACCGGAGCTTCTACCAAAAGAGTTTCTGAAACTCTGATTAAGGAATTTAATTTAAATCAGACTTACGAATCCATTGCAGGCATCAAAAGATCTCATTTTAAAGATTATTTTGATAATGATGATGAATTTGATCTGATCCCCGGAGTGAGAAATCTTATTAAGCATTATCATGAAAACGGAATCAAACTTATTTTAGCTTCTTCTGCAACCATGATTACGATCAATATGGTTTTTGAAAAGTTTGGGCTTGAAAAATACTTTAGCGGAAAAATCAGCGGTGCAGATTTAAAAGAATCAAAACCTCATCCTGAAGTTTTCCTTCTTGCAGCAGAAATGGCAGGTGAACCTGTTGAGAACTGTATGGTAATAGAAGATTCCACCAATGGAATTCTTGCCGCCCACAGAGCTAAAATATTCTGTGCTGCGTACAGAAGTCCACATTCAAAGAATCAGGATTACACATTGGCTGATACGGTAGTTTCTGATTATGAAGAATTAGAACTGGATAAAATTTCAAAATATTTTTAAATAAAAAATCTCTCAGAATCTGAGAGATTTTTGTTTATGGTTAAAGCTAATATTCTATTTTCTTCCTGAATTTCTTTCTGCTTAAATTTCCCTACTTTTGCAGCTTATTTTTAAACTATAATTATGAAATTTAAATTATTGACTGCCGCTCTCTTTGCTGCTATAGGGAATCATGCTCTTTACAGCCAAAATACCTGGAATATTAAGTACACATTCGATGACCATTTTCAAAACCGATACACTTCATTTATTGATGAAAACAAAGGTTTTGTTGTGGCTTTCACCAATGATGGGAAAGGAGCTATTAAGTATACTTCAGATGGGGGAACTACCTGGACTGAAATTTTCAAACAAAATAATGTAAGTTTTGCTCCTTCAATCACACTTCTGGATGAAAATAACATATGGGCTTACCAAGGACAAAATATTTATAAAACAACAAATAATGGAACCACGTGGACCGTATCCACAATAAGCAATTCCCTGGGATATCTTAAAAGACTTGTATATTCCTCTCCTACAGAAGGAATTATGACGACGAGTACAGCCAAATATAAAACCACAGATGGAGGTCAAAACTGGGTAGTACAAAAAATCTTTTCCCCCGACGACTTTGAGCTTAACTCTAGTGGGAGAAGTATTGACCCAACCACAGGTTCAGGTTATGGCATTGCAGGTATAGATCTTTATCAGACCAATGATTATGGAAATACCTGGACAAAAATTTTCACTCTGCCTGACCGTCCTACAGCCCAATCCCGCAGATTCTCGTCAATAAATTATAAAGGATATGCTACAGGGGAATATTTCTATGGAGCGTCGGTAGGGTATGACGGAGCTACATACATTAAATCATCTAACGACACATGGCAGAGACTAACTGGTAATTTTTTTAACTTTGTTGCAACAGCAGCTTTCCCAGGAGATTTATTTATGGGATATGCAGAGCGTAAAGTATACAATATGAAAACGCAAGCTGTTTTGTATAATCTTCCCGGAAATAACTATATTAACAATATAATATCTGTTGGAAATATAGGCTATGCTGTTGGTGGTAATCAGTTTTATAAATATTCTAATTTATCATTGGCTACCAAGGAAACACAAGAAACGCGTTCCTTTAAAATCTATACTCAAAACAATTCAATTATTGTGAGTTTACCTTCAGCTCATGGAGTAATTTCTGTTTATGATATGAAGGGGGCAATCATTAAATCCGGAATAATTATCAAAAAAGGAGAAACTAAAACGATTGATATGAATCCGGGCGTATATATTGTTACTATTCGTGGTGAACAAAAAGATTACTCTCAGAAAGTTCAGATTAAATAATAAATGATTCAACATCACAAACAAAAAGCTCTCAGAATCTGAGAGCTTTTGCTTTGTATAAGTTTTGGCTAAAGCCAATGGACTTATTATTTTTTTGTAAACGGGCTAAAGCCCGTTTCTATTGATAACAAAATTATTTATATCCAAGAAGTTTCAAGATATCTTCCGGTTCCTGTTTTTCACGGAAAATTTCATATTGTAATTCACCATTTTCATCTTTCTGAATCAAAACGTGTCTTGGCTGAGGCATCAGACAGTGGTGTACTCCACCGTAACCTCCGATTGTTTCCTGATAAGCTCCTGTATGGAAGAATCCGATATACAAAGGTTTTGTATCACTGAAAACAGGTAAATAGATGGCATTGGTATGCTGTTCAGAGTTATAATAATCATCCGAATCACATGTCAATCCACCTAAGAATACTCTTTCATATGTATCTTCCCAACGGTTTAGCGGAAGCATGATGAAGTGTCTTGAAATTGCCCATGTATCAGGAAGAGTTGTCATGAAAGAAGAATCAATCATATTCCATTTTTCTCTGTCGTTCTGACGTTTCTGAGAAATGATTTTATAAAGGTTGGCACCACTTTCTCCAACAGTAAAGCTTCCGAATTCAGTATAGATGTTTGGTTCTTCTACTCCTTCCTCTTCACAGAATTTTTTGATCTGAGAAACGATTTCTTCTACCATATACTGGTAATCATAATCGAAGTTCAAAGAAGTTTTGATTGGGAATCCACCACCGATATTCAATGAATCTACTTCCGGAGCAATTTTCTTCAAACGTGCATATACACGAAGACATTTGTACAATTCGTTCCAGTAGTATGAAGTATCCTTAATCCCGGTATTGATAAAGAAATGAAGCATTTTCAATCTTGCATTCGGGTGCTCAGCAATTTTCTGGCTGTAGTATGGAATAATATCTTTATATCCTATCCCTAGTCTTGAAGTATAGAATTCGAACTTTGGTTCTTCTTCTGAAGCAATTCTGATTCCGATATTGAATGTAGAATCAATACTTTCTGTAAGCTTATCCAGCTCACGATAGTTATCCAGAATCGGAGTAATATTTTCAAAACCATTGTTAATCATATCTGAAATTTTCATCAGATAATCGTCTGTTTTGAATCCATTACAGATCACTTCAATGTTTTTATCTACTTTCTCTTTTTCATAAAGAGATTTTACAATATCCATGTCATAAGCAGAAGAAGTTTCGATAGAAATTTCGTTCTTCAAGGCTTCTTCCAATACGAAATTGAAATGACTGGATTTTGTACAGTAACAGTAGGTATAACTCTTTTTATATTCGGTTTTCTCAAAAGCTTCTTTAAACCAGCTTTTGGCTTTCTGAATATTTTGAGAAATTCTCGGCAAATAGCTAATCTTTAGCGGAGTGCCAAATTGCTCAACAACGTCCATCAATGGAACATCGTGAAACAACAAATTGTTCTCAGAAACATTAAACTCCTCAGTAGGGAAATATAATGTCTGATCAATAAGTTCCGAGTACTTTATTTTCATTTCTAAACAAGTGAATTAAGAAATGCAAAATTGCTAAAAAAGTTTGATTTTTGGATGTTAAAATTATTATAATTTTAAATAAAGCCCCAATATTATATCTTACAGAAATTTATTCCTGATAATCAGTGGGTAAACTTTTGAATATATTCCTCTCTTTTTGCCTCAGAAATCCCTAGTACCTGCTGAATATAAGCATCTGTGGAACCATATTTTTTATTGATTTCACCAAAAGCAGCATCAAGATACCTTTTTTCTACCCAGCTTAACTTTTCCAGGACCTGCAAATCCATCTTCGGGTACAGGAAATGTAAATTATGGGCAAGGCTCATCCTCTTTTCTACCAAACCTTTTCTGAAGTTGTTGGATAAAAGAAATTCGTTATAGATCGTTTCTTTATCAAACTTCAATATTGTTAGGATTAAAGCTGTGATAATTCCGGTTCTATCCTTACCGGCAGTACAGTGATAAAGTATAGGTTCTTTAGATTCAAGAATTTCGTTGATGATTGTTTTGATCATTTCAGGGTTTTCTGTGACATATTCACGGTAAAAATCGATCATCCTTTTATCAGCATCGGAAGCATTCACTTTTCCTTTTAACACAAGTTTTCTTGCCTGTGACAACTGATCTCCTTCATCTTCAAAGGCTGAATATTTTTTATAAGTAATTCCATTTGGAAGGTTATCCGGTTTATCCAAAATCTCTTTTGAATTTCTTAAATCAATGATTTCCTTTATTCCCAGTTTTTCTAAATCATTAAAAGATTTCTTTTTAAGTTTATGAAGGTGAGCACTTCGGTAAAACATTCCTTCTTTTAGACTTCTTCCTTCAGAATTTTTAATGTTACCAACAGCGCGAAAGTTGTTGACTTTTTTAATATTAATAGTCGTTTCCGTTTCATTTTTACCATATTCAGGGGCTTCAAAATGCTGTGTTTTACATGAGAAAACACAGAATAATGAAATAATGATCACTGGTATTTTGACAAATGTATTCAATTGTTTTTAGGTTTACCACAAAAGGCAAAAAATGACTTAAGTCTTTTGTGGTTTAAAGTTTATTTTAAATTTTGGCTAAAGCCAATGGACTTTACTTTATTTTTATTAAACGGGCTAAAGCCCGTTTCTATCGATAATTTTCTCGGAAATATAATTAATAGATCGTTGGATATTCTATCTCATTGATGCCAACAAAAAACAACACATCTCCTGATTCATATTCTACCGAAACTTCATCTTCAATAGCAAAATTACGGGTTCCAATCCTTGAGGTGATACTTAAACTTCCGTTTGTTAAAGACCAATTGAGCCCCTTGGTTGTTATACTATTCACCGATGGAAAAGGATAAAGAGAAATCATTTTATTCTTTACTCCTTTCAATTTAAAATTGTTAGGAATAAAATAATATTCTGAAAACTCATCATAAAATTTAATCTTCATACGATCTTTAAAGGCAAAAGCAACCGTCAAATTCCCAAGAAAATGATCCTGTTCTCCTCCACTTCCTCCAAAAACATCCACATCTGAGAACCCTTTTTCCAAAATAATTTCCAGAGCCTTATGAAAATCTGTCTTATCCTGATCTAGAGTAAGAATAAATTTTTCCTGATACATATCCTCATCTGATCCTGAATGGGAATCAAAGTCACCGGAAATAAAATCCAGTTTATCTAAAGGTAAGCCCATTCTTTTTAAATAATGAAAAGCACCGTCTGTACAGGCAATCAATTCATAATTTTCAAGATTCGGTAAAGATTTTGGAGCATCTCCGTTGATGAAAAGTAATACTTTATCTTTCATTCGGGTTCCAATATTCTTCCGGTTCGTTATTTACTTTTGAAATATATCTTGCCAATACGAAAAGATAATCTGATAGTCTGTTTAAATATTTAATCAATTCCGGACGTACTTCCTCAGCTTCATTTAAGAAAACCAATGAACGTTCTGCTCTTCTGCAAATTGTTCTTGCTGCATGTAAAAATGTTGCTGGTTTTCCTCCGCCAGGAAGAATAAAATACTGAAGAGGCTCCAGCTTTTCATCAAAAGCATCCATCCATTGTTCCAATTCTTCAATTTCTGTATCTGAAATAATGATTGGAAGACGTGATTTTCCATTAGCAAGCATTAGCTTATCTACTGGAGTTGCAGCTTCTGAACCTACTGTAAATAAATCGAACTGAATTTTTTTCAGTTGCTTTAAAACTTCTTCATCCTCAATATGGCTTTTTGCAATTCCGATGAATGAATTTAACTCATCAATATTTCCGTAGCTGTCTACTCTTGCACTCGCTTTGGAAACTCTTGTTCCTCCATAAAGTGCAGTCTGACCTTTATCTCCTGTCTTTGTATAAATTTTCATACTACTAAAATACTTTTTTTTGTACAATGTAAAAAGTAAAATGCACTGATGATGTACTTATCTGGTATTATTTGTAAAAGCTAAACTACAAAAAACACGAATCTTTGATTTTTACGAATATTTATGTTGAAGGTGAAAAAACATTCAAATCTATCGGTAATCTTGAAGTAAAAAAATGACCGGTTAAAAACCGGTCAATCCAAATTATTTATTTACCTCTACGTATTGTATGATGGTCTGATTTTTGGGGTTGTAGATGATTGTACTACTATTCGGGAATCTTTTCAGCTTATAATACTGAATGCTTTTATCAGTTTTGATATCTTCTAAAAAGCTTGTATCAAAAGTATTTTCAGGTAAAAATTTCGAAACAAGACTGATTTTACTGATAATACTTTGTCCGTCAATTTTTCTTGCCGTTTTTTCTGATTTACTTTCATCAGAAGTTGCCTGTTTTTCTAAAAAAGGAAGTAATACTGCAATATCTGCTTTGTATTTAAAGACATATCCTTCAGTACCTGTAGGAAGTTTTATCTTTTTGCCTTTCTCTTCTGAAATCAGGGATTTTGAATTAGGAAAAACTTCATTAAATTTTACATCCTGAGAGTTTGTGATAGAATTTATAGACTCATTGACTGTCTTTTTAACGGTTTCTTCTACTGCCTGTTGGGCTTTTTGCTGCACTTTTTCAGTAGTTTCCTGAACTGTCTGGTCAATTTTCTCCTCAATTTTGTTGCATGATACTAATAAAAAGGTTGTCACTACAGGCAAAATATACTTCTTCATAATTTTAATTAATCAATTTGTTTTTATTAATATACTTCCTTCTAACGGAAAAGTAAGGTGTAATATTTTAGCAAAGAAATAAAATATTTTTCAGCATTAAAAATCCTGCTGACAAACTGTTGTCATTACCTGCTCCTACCTTTGTATCAACAATAACAAACAAAAACGATACATTATGACAACTACAGCAACGGCAACACAGCAATTCATGACTACTGAGCAATTATTAAAAGACTGGCAGGGGCATAGAAACCTGACAAGAAGAGTAATCGACGCTTTTCCTGAGAAGGAATTATTTGAATTTTCTATAGGTGGAATGAGACCATTCGCTAAAATGGCAGTAGAACTTATCATGATTGGAGGAACTGCTTTAAAGGGAATCGTTGAAAACAAAATGGACGCTTATAATGAAGAAGGTTTTAATCCAACAACAAAAGCTGAGATTCTAAAAAAATGGGATGAGGAAACTGAAGTGATCAATCATTATTTCAGACAAATCTCTGAGGAAAGATTCCAGGAAACTTTTAATTTATTTGGTGAATATGAATTCCCGGTATATGAGAATATTCTTTATTTCGTAGATAACGAAATTCATCACCGTGCACAAGGATATGTTTATCTGAGAGCTTTAGGAATGGAACCTCCTTTCTTCTGGGAGAGGTTTTAATAATTAATCAAGCGGTAAAATTGCAAAAAGAGAAAAACAAATTTACTTTTTTGCAACATTACTTTTTTACTTCAAACCATTTCATCTATTTGCATAATCTTAACCTCAACATATAATTTGTTGAGGTTTTATTGATGCCTTTCTATCATATTGGTAAGAAGTTCTTTCAATCTTGTACGAAGGCTTTCCGGCTCAAGAACTGTAGCATAATCTGCAAAAGTAATTACCCAACGTGGAAATCCGTCATTAATCCATTCTGTTTCAAAGGTAAGTTCAACACCCTGGTCGGTTTCTACCTCTTCAATCAAGCCATAGTATTTTTTTGAATTCACAAGATGAGCCATTATCTTTTTATCCACCAAAAGTTTAGCTTTCACTTTATTTCCGTGTGATTTTCTGTAGTCAGCAATCTGTCCGTATTCCTGTAAGAAAGGAGTTTGTGTTTTATAAATTTTCAGAATACGGTCTACTCTGAACTGTCTGAAATCATTCCGCAGTGTACAATATGCCATGATGTACCAAAAATTAAATTCAAAGAAAATCCCAACGGCTTCAATAGTTCTGTTGGAAATTTTTGAATCTACAGTCTGATATTCTATATTTAACTGGGTCTTCTCAGCTATGCTTTCCAAAATAATAGGAATTACATTTTTCAGAGAGTCTTCAGCCTGATGTGTATGAAAATTAAAAACATCGATCTGTTTCTCAATATTCTGAATTAAATTTTTATCGGAATGTCTCAATACAGAGCGTACTTTCTCCATTGCCGTCTGATAATGATTTCCCAAACTCTGATGGGAGAATTTCTGCATAAGCTTTTCGGCAGTGATAAAGCTCAGGACTTCTTCTTTATTAAACATGATCGGAGGAAGCTTATATCCATCCATCAATGAATATCCGTTCCCTGCTTCTCCTACAATTGGAATTCCTGCATTTTCAAGTGTTTTCACATCACGATAGATGGTTCTGATGCTGACATCAAATTTTTCAGCAAGATCCTGTGCTCTTACAACAGATTTTGATTGCAGCTGAGTAAGAATTGCCGTTACTCTGTCGAGTTTTTTAAGATAGTGATCGTTCATGTGTTGTCGTTGCAGGCTGAAGGTTTACAGTAAGCAAAATTATTAATTATCTTTTAGAGTATTCACCAGTTTATCCAGATTTAAGCTGCGTGCTGAAGCATCAAAAATTTCCCGATAAGTACCGTCTTTACTATAAAGTTCGTCATGAGTTCCGTTTTCCACTACTCTTCCTTTTTTCATGACATAAATAATATCTGAGTCTAAAATCTGGGATAGTGAATGAGAAATAATGATAACTGTTCTTCCTTCTTTTATGGCATCAAGGGAGTTTTTGATTTGCTCAGTAGCAATGGCATCAAGACTTGCCGTAGGTTCATCCAGAAAAATGATAGGTGGATTTTTAAGGAAAAGCCTTGCAATGGCTATTCTCTGTTGCTGTCCTCCTGAAAGTTGGGTAGCATCATGTTTATATCCATCGGGAAGATCCATAATCTGCTCATGTAAATATGCTTTTTTAGCCGCTTCCTGAATTTTCTCAAAATCAGCATTCATGTCCCCGTAACGTATATTGTCTTCAATACTTCCCTGGAAAATATGATTCTTTTGGAGAACAAGCCCTAAATCACTTCTAAGAAAAGTATTATTATATTCATCAAGATTCACATGATCAAGCAAAATTTCTCCGGAATCCGGAAGGTAGAATTTGCATAAAAGGTTGATGACCGTAGATTTTCCGGCACCACTCAATCCAACAAGTGCAGTAGTCTTTCCATGTTCAATTTTCATAGAAACATTGTGCAGTGCTTTTGTTCCGTTGGGATAAGTAAAGTCTACATTTTTAAGTTCAAAGGTTCCTTTGATATCTTTTTCTGTGAATTTTCCATTTGGTTCGGCTTCATTATCTGCATTGAGAATCTCAAAATATCCTTCGGCGTAGATCATTGCATCATTCATATCATCATAAATCCTGTGCAATTGACGAATAGGTGCCGAAACATTATTGAAAAGCATAATATGAAGCATAATTGCCCCAATTGTCATTTGCTGATCAAGTACCAGATAAACAGTTAGAAGGATAATTAAAACCACTCCAAACTGTTCAATAAAAGTCTTTAAGCCATCATAAATAAAATTAGTTCTTCTTGTAAACATCTGGCTTTCCATCAGCTGCATCTGTAAATCATACTGTTTCTTTCCTTCGAATTTTTCACGAACAAAACTTTTGATCACCATTATGGAATTGATAAGATTCAGCAGACCCGAAGTCTTCTTCTCTCTCTGATTTCTAAGCTGTCGGCGTACTCCTCCCAATTTTTTTGCCTGTAAAGAGCTTATATAAAAATAAATCGGGACAATAATCGTAGAAACCGCTCCTACATATACATTCTGCATATACATGATTATCAAAGCAATAATAGCATTAGAAAACAGAGGTAAAATATCAATGAAAAAGTTCTGAACCAATTTTGTTAAACTTTCAATTCCGCGGTCAATTCTGATCTGTAATTTTCCTGACTCATGGTTTTCATCATTGAAGTAAGCAACACGATAGGTTAAAATTTTATCAATAGCCGATTGAGCCAGAACCGAACTTACATTGATTCTGATCTTTTCACCATAAAATTTCTGCCCGAAATTGATAAAAATATTCAACAACTCCTTTCCCAATAAGATGATTGAGATAATAATCAGAATATGAATACCTTCTGTCATCGGATGCGGAAGATGGGTAAGTTTCGTCACCTCATCCACAGTATACTTCAATACAATTGGGTTTACCTGTGCCGCCAAAGCACCTAGAAAAGTAAGAAACAATGTTCCGTAGATCATTAATCGATAAGGTCTGATGAATGGAACAAGCTGTTTATAAATCCCGAATAAAGTGACTGTTCTGTTGAATGGTTTTGCCATAGGAATTATTTAAACTGAAAAACGTACCGTTTCCAAGAGAAAAGGTACGTTTTTATTATGGTTTTAAGCAAATATTAATCTGGGAATTTATCCTTCGTACATATATGTCGTCAGATAATGCAATTCCGGTTTACCTGCTTTTTTAGATTCTGTTTGTGCCTGTTCCAAAGAATAATTGGTATTGATTTCTTTTTTCTGGAATACAAATGAGTTATTGGCATTTTTATCTACTACATCATTAAAGATATGCTCGATTTCAGAATTCGCAAGGGAAGCGAAACTGATATCTTCAAAGCCATACATCAATCTAAGATCATCATACTGTTTGAAGTTTTCATCTACAAATCCCTGTAACTGGCTTTTTGAATCAAAATTACCCGCCCAGATATTATAAGCATATTTTTTCTTCTTCGGCTTATCAAGAATACTTTGATACACGAAGTTTTCACCAAGATAAGCTTCTCTTACCTGTGGATCATTGGCAAGATCTTCCGGAAGTCCTTCCTTAAGAATTTTACCTTCAAACATGATATAGGTTTTATTGGTAATCGCCAGCGTCTGCTGTACGTTGTGGTCGGTGATCAGAATTCCGATATTTTTATCTACAAGACTTCTTACAATTTTCTGGATATCTTCCACTGCAATCGGGTCTACCCCTGCAAACGGTTCATCCAAAAGGATAAAGTTTGGGCTTGTAGCAAGACAACGGGCAATTTCCGTTCTACGTCTTTCTCCACCGGAAAGAAGGTCCCCTCTGTTTTTACGAACATGTTGTAAAGAAAATTCTTCGATAAGCTCATCACATTTGATTTGCTGCTCACGTTTCGAAAGCTTTGTCAGCTGCAATACTCCCATAATATTCTCTTCAACGGATAATTTTCTGAAAACAGAAGCTTCCTGTGCCAGATAACCGATTCCTTTTTGTGCTCTTCGGTACATTGCATCTGTGGTAATTTCCTGTTTATCAAGAAAAATCTTTCCTGAAGTGGGCTTAACCAACCCTACGATCATATAAAACGATGTGGTTTTCCCTGCTCCGTTGGGACCAAGCAAACCTACAATTTCTCCCTGCTGAACCTGTACAGAAACGCCTTTTACAACTTTTTTAGGACCGTATTCTTTGATTAAGTTTTCTCCGCGTAAAATCATAGCGCAAATATATCAAAAATGCAAACAAGTTTGAATACCTCAAAGCATTGTTTATATCTGATTTAACGTTCATCATCTTAATTGTTAAATTTATTTACTTCTAACCTCTCAATTTTTCACATATAACCAGCCATATCTTAATTTAAAAGATGTCATAAAGACATTTTGTTTACAAAAAGATTAAATACTTCATCACCGTGTGATATTTTTTATTATCTTAGGCTCACAAACTAAAAAATAATTATCATGAAAAAATTAAGTAAAAAAGATTTGAAGAATATCAATGGAGGAAGTCTTCGTTTTCCTGATTCAGAAGGCAGATGTCCGGCTGGCTGGTATTTATGCCCAACCAATATCTGTGTGGATGATGACGGCGGACAAAATCCTATTCATGAAGGACACCGTCATTACAGAGCATGCTTTGGAAATGGGTAACCAGATATTATATACAAAAAAGAGATTGCTGATAAAGCAATCTCTTTTCTATTAATATAAAATTGATTATTTGTTAAGGATCATCGCTGCTTCCTTAGCAAAATAAGTAAAGATCATATCCGCACCTGCTCTTTTGAAGCAAGTAAGGCTTTCGATGATCGTTTTATCATTATCCAGCCAACCGTTTTGAACAGCAGCTTTTACCATTGCGTATTCACCACTTACGTTGTAAACTGCAATCGGAAGATCAATCGCTTCACGTACTTTAGAAACAATATCAAGATAAGGAAGTCCAGGTTTGATCATAATCACATCAGCACCTTCTTCAATATCTTTAAATACTTCATTCATTGCCTCACGAGAATTGTGATAATCCATCTGATATGTTTTTTTATCTTTCGGAATTTCCATATCATCTTTCGGAGCACTATCTAAAGCACTTCTGAAAGGACCATAGAAAGAGCTAGCATATTTTGCAGCATAACTTACAATCCCTACATCAGTAAATCCGCTTTCTTCCAATGCTTCACGAATTACCTGTACTCTACCGTCCATCATATCACTTGGCGCTACAAGATCCGCCCCTGCTTCTGCATGAGATACTGACATTCTTGCCAAAGCATCATTGGTTGCATCATTTAAGATTTTTCCGTTTTCGATAATCCCGTCATGTCCGTAAATAGAATAAGGATCTAAAGCTACGTCAGGCATTACCACCATTCCCGGCACTGCATCTTTGATCGCTTTGATCGTATTCTGCATTAATCCGTTTTGGTTCCAGGCTTCTTTTCCTGTGTTGTCTTTCAGATGTTCAGACACCTTCATGTACAAATTGACAGATTTTACGCCCAAAGAAAATAATTCCTTACATTCTTTCACTGTTAAATCTATGCTTCGCCTGAAAATTCCCGGCATCGATGGGATCGGTTCCTGCATGTTTTCGCCCTCCATTACGAAGATTGGCATTACAAAATCATCAGTTGTAAGCACATTTTCTCTTACCAAACTTCTGATAGATTCATTAACTCTAAGTCTTCTATTTCTTGAATGTATCATTTTGGAATACTTTTTGAATAAGTTTCTACAAATTTACTACAAGTTCTATAAAAAACTATTGTACGAGATTATAGAATTTGTTATATTTGTTATATATATTAGAGAAAATATAAATTTGATGAAAAAACTTTTACTTTTAATTTTATTTGTAGGCACTTTTGTTGGATTTTCCAACAATTTACAAGCTCAGCTTAGAGAGCCGAGTTCCATCTCACAGAAAGCTGATGATGGTGTTTTACTTGCCTATCCAAATCCTGCAAAGGACTTCCTTATTATTAAGGCAAAAGATTCTTCTTTAAGAATCAAAAGTGTGACTTTTTATTCTATTTTGGGTATGCAAGTCGCTAATTACACAGTCAATATGAATTCGGGTGAGATTAATATTGAAAAATTAAAACCCGGAAAATATATGATTCGTTATATTTTAAGTGACAATACGCAGAAAGTTACTCAAATCGTGAAACA
This sequence comes from Chryseobacterium artocarpi, assembly GCF_001684975.1. Classification (GTDB taxonomy): domain Bacteria; phylum Bacteroidota; class Bacteroidia; order Flavobacteriales; family Weeksellaceae; genus Chryseobacterium; species Chryseobacterium artocarpi. The sequence goes on from NZ_MAYH01000034.1 coordinate 33,471, forward strand.
ATAAAATAAAATCCTGATAATCATCAGGATTTTTTCTTTTGCAATAATTTATTTTAATATTTCCGTAACTTTAGGAACTTTTTTATACTAATTGTAAAAACAATTTAATGCTTAAAGCTGAACATATTAAAAAGACCTATAATGCCGGAAAAAAGGTCGCACTGGATGATTTTAGCATCCATGTTCCAAAAGGCAGTATTTATGGGCTTTTAGGACCCAATGGAGCCGGAAAAACTTCTTTCATTCGTATCATCAATCAAATTACTCAGGCAGATTCCGGAGATATCTTTATCAATGGTGAAAAACTGAATCCAAGTCATATCAAAGACATCGGTTATATGCCGGAAGAAAGAGGGCTTTATAAGAACATGAGTGTGGGCGATCAGATTCTTTATTTTGGAGAACTGAAAGGGATGAGCAAAAATGATGCTCTGAACGAAGCAAAAAAATGGTTTGAAAAACTGAATATTGACCAATGGTGGAAGAAGAAGCTGTCTGAACTTTCTAAAGGTATGGCTCAAAAGATTCAGTTTGTAGTAACTGTTCTTCACAGACCTCATCTTTTAATTCTTGATGAACCTTTTTCTGGTTTCGATCCTGTAAATGCCAATCTCATTAAAGATCAAATCATTGATCTTAAGAATAACGGAACCACAATTATTCTTTCTACGCACAGAATGGAAAGCGTGGAGGAGATGTGTGACTATGTTGCATTGATCAATAATTCCAAGAAGATCATTGACGGAAGAGTTTTTGATGTAAGGGAAAAATTTAAGAAAAATATTTTTGGAATTACTCTTTCTGAGATAAACAGTGAGCAGTTTGAAAGTTTTAAGAACAAGTATGAGATCTTCAATTTCACCAATGAAAACAGTCTTGTTTCTTTTGATCTGAAAAACGAATCTGATCAGAATAATATTCTTATTGATCTTGTGAACGTAGGTAAAGTGAGATCATTCGATGAAAGAATTCCTAGTATGAATGAAGTGTTTATTAATGCTGTAAGTAACCATTCTTAATTTATGAATAATATTTTTTTAATTACAAAGAGGGAGTTTCTTACACAGGTTAAGAAAAAATCCTTTATCATATTGACTTTGTTGGCTCCAGTAATGATTATTGCTTTTGGTGCGGTAATCGGGCTGATGTTTAAAGCCAATGAATCTCACAGCATCATTGAGGTGGTTGACAAAAGTGGATTATTTATTAATCAACTTAAATCCAATGATAAACTTAATTATGTTTTTGTTTCTGCTGCGGATGAAAAGTCCAAGATCAATAATTTAAAGGGCAATGAATCACTAGATGGTGTTCTTATCCTTCCTGAGCTAAAAGGTCAGAATTATGACGAGCTTGAAACAGGAACAAGACTAGTGATCAACAGTAAAATGGGGTTTGATACGAAACAAAAAATTGTTTCTGATATCAGTAATGTTGTTAAAAAGGAAAAAATCAAGCAGCTGGGTATTCAGGAAGCACAGCTTAATGATCTTGATAAAAGCTTTAGTTTAAAAACGATTAATGTTGCAGATAACAATAAAGAAGATTCTGATTTAACTTTTGGGGTAAAATCAGGGCTTAGTATGGTTCTGATGTATGTTACCTTTATGTTCATCATTATCTACGGAGTAAGAGTTATGCGTAGTGTTCTGGAGGAAAAGAACAACCGTGTGGTGGAAATCATTATTTCATCCGTGAAACCTTTTGAGCTGATGATGGGTAAAATCCTTGGGGTAACTTTGGTTGCCTTGACACAGTTCTTAATCTGGATTACGATGTCAGTGATTGGTGCTTTGGTTTTAAATACAGGCTTCTCCCCTCTTCAGCAAACTGTACCCGGAGGAAGTGAGCAGATTACAAGTAAACTGGATATGACGCAGCTTGCTACTCAAATTTCCCACAGCTTATTGGAAATGAATTTCCCGCTGATCATTTTTGTATTCATCGTATTTTTCCTTTTAGGATATATTTTCTATAGTTCTATTTATGCTGCTATTGGTTCTGCAGTAGATAATGAAACTGAAACTCAACAGTTCACTTTATTCGCAATTTTACCATTAACACTGGGAATGTATGGAAGTTTCTCATTAATGAATAACCCTGACGGTCCTCTAGGATTCTGGTTATCGATCATTCCATTCACTTCTCCGGTCGCAATGATTGCAAGAATACCTTTTGGGGTTCCTGCATGGCAGATTGCATTATCTATTGTTTTATTATTAGGAACAACTGTTTTTATGATATTCCTTGCCGGAAAAATTTATCGTGTAGGTATTTTAATGTATGGTAATAAAGCGACTTTAAAAGAGCTTTGGAAATGGATTAAGGGATAAATTAATTATCAAAAAGCTGAGAAGCTAAAAAATAAGAAGGATAAATTTACATAAGTGAATTTATCCTTTTTTTATTTCACGAAAATAAAGCTCGTAGTTATAAAGCTTCTTAGAAAAAAATGAATGCAAATTTGATGTTTTATCTTTTACCATGTTGCCAATAAAGAAACAAAAAATCCCGGAAATTACTTTCCGGGATTTTTATATTCTGATGAATAACTTCTATTTGAATATATAGCTTAAGGTAAGCGCTACAACCTGCTCAGATTTTTTCTTGTCGCTACCTCCTTTTTCTTTTGCAAGACCTGGATAAGTATCAGACAGTCCTAAATCATATTTAAGAGCTACTTCCAGCTGTCTCTTGTAGCTATATCCTATTCCCAGTCCAATTCCCCAATTAAAGCTTTTTGCTTTACCGTTTACTCCCGGTGCTTGAGTAGGATCTGTAACATCAGGATCATAGTAAGGTCTGTTTGCAGGTGGATTTTTAACATCCTGGCTTACCAGAAAATTAAACCTTGGACCTACCAATCCAAAGAATTCAGATGCTGATTCAGAAAAGTAACCTTTAAAATATAAAGGCACACTTAAATAGTTATTAGCATACACTGCATCGTAACCATCTTTTCCTTTTGCATCTTTATCCTTTCCTGTTTCTCCTGCACCGTAATACAGAACTTCAGGCTGAATGTAGAACTGATTTGCTTTTCCTACCGGAATCAGAGCCAAAGCACCACCTTGGAAGGTGTATCTTGGACCTGAAGGGTTATGGGCATTTGCAACTCGGGAATAGTTTAAACCTCCTGTAAGACCGAATCTTGTGTTTTTCCACTGCACTTGTGCAAAGGATAAAGCAGAAAGAGTCAAAGCTGAGGCTAATAAAAGTTTTTTCATATGTTTTGGTTTTTGTATTATCCTAGAATTTTAGCTACAGTAGCACCAATATCAGCAGGAGAGTCAACAACGTTGATACCGTTTTCTCTCATGATTTCCATTTTTGCCTGAGCTGTATCTTCTGCACCTCCTACGATAGCACCAGCGTGTCCCATAGTTCTTCCTTTTGGAGCTGTTTGTCCAGCGATAAATCCTACAACTGGTTTAGTAGATCCACTTGCTTTGTACCATCTAGCAGCTTCAGCTTCTAATCCTCCACCGATCTCACCGATCATTACAACAGCTTCAGTTTCAGGGTCGTTGATGAATAATTCTAAAGCTTCTCTTGTAGTTGTTCCGATGATTGGGTCACCACCGATACCGATAGCTGTAGAAATACCGTAACCTGCTCTTACTACCTGATCAGCAGCTTCGTAAGTAAGGGTACCTGATTTTGAAACGATACCTACTTTACCTTTTTTGAAAACGAAACCTGGCATAATACCAATTTTAGCTTCTTCAGAAGTAATGATTCCAGGGCAGTTTGGTCCGATTAATCTGCAGTCTCTGTCAGCGATATAAGATTTTACTTTTACCATATCAGCTACAGGAATACCTTCAGTAATACATACAATTACTTTGATCCCTGCTTCAGCAGCTTCCATAATAGCGTCTGCTGCGAATGCCGGTGGTACGAAGATAATACTTACGTTTGCTCCTGCTTTTTCAACAGCGTCAGCTACTGTATTAAATACTGGCTTTCCTAAGTGCTCGCTACCTCCTTTTCCTGGAGTAACACCACCTACTACGTTTGTTCCGTATTCAATCATCTGGCTAGCATGGAAAGTACCTTCGTTCCCTGTAAATCCTTGTACAATTACTTTAGAATCTTTGTTTACTAAAATTGACATTTTATTGTTGTTTTAATTTATTTATTATTTTATTAATGCTCACAAATTTACTCAAATTTCTTTGATTTTGGATAAAACCTTTGGAATAGTTTATTTGAGATTTCTCAGTTTTACTTCTTTTTTCAGGTAAGTTTTAAAATCTTCTGCAAACATCCCAATATAGGTACCTTTTTCCAGGTCTCTGTTCACTCCCGTTTTTCCTAAAAGCACAGATCCGCTTTCAATTTTATTCCCGGAAGCGATCCCAACTTGTCCCCATAATGTTACCTCATCTCCGATAACGCAGCATCCGGCAATTCCAACCTGAGAAGCAATAAGGCATTTTTTCCCAATAACGGTGTCATGCCCGATCTGAATCTGATTATCCAATACAGATCCTTCTCCAATGATGGTAGAATCAGTAACTCCTCTGTCAATGGTACAGTTATTCCCTATTTCAACATTGTTTTCAATAACAACGTTTCCTACGGATATCAGACGGTCAAAGTTTCCGTTAAGCTTTCTGTAATAAAAGGCATCACCTGCCAAAACCGTTCCTGACTGAATGATTACATTGTCTCCAATTTCCGTTCTGTCACCGATCACAACATTCGGGAAAATTAAGGTATTTTTTCCAATTTTCACATTGTTTCCAATCACTGCTGAAGAATGTATTTTCGTACCTTCTCCAATTTCAACGTCATGAAGTTCTTCTGTGAAGTTGTATATTCTTGTAAAATGAGTATTGATTTTATTAAAATCCCTGAACGGATCGTCAGAAACAAGAAGTGCCTTTCCTTCCGGGCATTCTACTTCTTTATCAATTAAAATAATAGTAGCGGCAGAATTTAATGCTTTATCATAGTATTTCGGGTGATTCACAAATACGATCTCTCCCGGTTTTACCATATGAATTTCGTTGGAGCCTAAGACTTCAAAGTCTTCAGGACCTACAAATTTTGAGCCTATTAAATCTGCAATTGTTTTAAGCTTTTGTGGAGAATGAAACCTCATAACAATGTTTTTCTTATAAAACAAAATTCGGACTGCTAATGCAACCCGAATTTATGTAAATTTTATTTATTTTACTCTTTCTAAGTAGCTACCGTCTTCAGTGCTTACTTTAATTTTGTCTCCCGGTTCAATGAACAAAGGAACCATTACTCTTGCTCCTGTTTCAACGATTGCGTTTTTAAGAGCGTTTGTTGCAGTGTTTCCTTTTACTCCTGGATCAGCCTCGATAACATCTAAGTATACAGACTGAGGAAGTTCAGCAGAAAGTGGAGTTTCATCAGCTTCTTTCAGAATGATTGTTACTTCTTCACCTGCTTTCATAAACTGAGCATTTTCAATCATTTCTTTGTTGATATATAACTGAGAGAAATCTTCGTTATTCATGAAGTGGAATCCGTTCTCATCATCATAAAGATACTGGAACTTTCTTGTGATTACTTTTACTTCATCAATTTTATGTCCTGCAGAGAAAGTATTATCAATTACTTTACCGTTAGTTACTGACTTTAATTTTGTTCTTACGAAAGCAGGTCCTTTCCCTGGTTTTACGTGAAGGAACTCGATTACTTTAAAAATATCATTGCTATACTCGATGCAAAGACCTTTTTTGATATCGTTACTTGTTGCCATTAATATGTATTATATTTTTTTACTTAATTTTTACCAGCATCAATTAGCAAACTACTGACTCAGCTTTATTTGTATTTTAGCCTTTTGTCTTATTAGTTGCTGTCTTTGCTTGTTCCATAGCCTTTCACAATACCTCTTGGAGAGTTTTGGATAAACTGTAGAATCTCATCTCTTTCAGCAGTAGGTAACATTTCTTTTTCAATGTATGCCAATGCCTGAGAAACGTTCATTTTCATTTGGAATATCGCTCTGTAAATTTTTTGAATTTCAAAGATTTTCTCATTGGAGAATCCTCTTCTTCTTAAACCAACAGAGTTGATACCTGCATAAGAAATAGGATCTCTTGCCACTTTCACATAAGGTGGAATATCTTTTCTGATCAACGATCCTCCGGAAATCATCGTATGTTTTCCGATTTTACCGAACTGCTGAACTGCTGATAAACCTCCCATTACGGTAAAGTCACCGATTTCCACATGTCCTGCGATACCACAACCATTTGCGATGATAACATTATCACCAATGATGCAGTCGTGGGCAACGTGTGAAGTCGCCATGATAAGACAGTTACTTCCTACTTTTGTAAATCCTAAAGCTTTTGTACCTCTGTTTACAGTTACACACTCTCTTAATGTAGTATTATCTCCAATAATAGTTTGTGTATCTTCACCATCGAACTTTAAGTCCTGAGGAATAGCTGAAATTACTGTTCCTGGGAAAATCTTACAATCTTTACCGATTCTTGCTCCATCCATGATGGTAACATTGGGACCAATCCATGTTCCTTCTCCAATTTCTACGTCCCCTGCAATTGTAGTAAAAGGTTCTACAACTACATTTTTGCTGATTTTCGCACGTTTATCTACGGCTGCTAATTGATGAATCATTTAATCAACTTTATTTTTTGCAACTTGAGCCATTAGCTCTGCTTCTACTGCCACTGTGTCTCCTACATATCCGTACCCTTGCATGTGAACGATACCTCTTCTGATAGGCTCTATCAATTCAATTTTGAAAATAATAGTATCTCCCGGAACTACTTTTCTCTTGAACTTCACTTTATCAATTTTAATAAAATAAGTAGAATAGTTTTCAGGATCCGGCACACTTGCCAATACTAAAATTCCTCCTGTCTGAGCTAATGCTTCTACCTGAAGTACTCCGGGCATTACAGGCTCTTTAGGAAAATGTCCAACGAAGAAAGGTTCGTTCATTGTTACATTTTTCAACCCTACAACATGAGAATCTGATAATTCAAGAACTTTATCAATTAATAAGAACGGAGGTCTATGAGGCATAAGCTTCATAATTCCGTTAATATCAAATACAGGTTCTTTCGTTAAGTCAAAATCAGGAACATTTTTTTTCTTTTGTAATTTCCACTGACGGTTCAGTTTTTTTGCAAACTGAGTATTTACGAAGTGTCCTGGTTTGTTAGCAATAACTTTACCTTTAATTTTCACACCTGCCAGCGCTAAGTCACCGATTACATCAAGTAATTTGTGTCTTGCAGCTTCGTTAGGATAGTTTAAGTTAAGATTATCAAGAATACCGTTTGGTCTGATAGACACATTGTCTTTACCAAAGGCTTTTTTAAGTTTTTCTGTAGTTTCAGGGGTAAGATCCTTGTCTACGTAAACGATCGCGTTGGAGATGTCTCCTCCTTTGATCAATCCGTGATCTAAAAGCATCTCTAATTCATGTAAGAAACTGAATGTTCTTGCTGAAGAGATTTCGTCTTTAAATTCTGAAATATTTTTAAGAGTGGCATTTTGAGTTCCTAAAACTTTAGTCCCAAAATCTACCATGGTAGTTACTTCGTATGTATCTGAAGGGATGATTGTGATCTCCGAACCTGTAGCCGGGTCACTATAAGTAAGAACTTCTTTTACTACTAAATATTCTCTTGCTACATTTTGTTCTACTACTCCTACACTTTCAATGGCTTCAACAAAATATTTTGAAGATCCGTCCAAAATAGGTGGCTCGGATGCATCCATTTCCAACACTGCGTTGTCTATGTCACAACCTACAAGTGCAGCCAAAAGGTGCTCACAGGTAGTGATTTTTACGCCAAGCTTTTCTAATGTTGTTCCTCTTTCTGTTGCTACTACATAATTAACATCAGCTTCAACCTGAGGATTTCCCTCTAGATCTGTTCTTACAAATACAAATCCCGTATTTTCTTTCCCGGGTTTGATGGTAAGTTTTACTTCTTTACCAGTATGAAGACCTTTTCCAGAAAGTGTTACCTCTTCCTGAAGCGTTTTTTGCATATCACTCATTAGTATTATCTTTTGAGTTATTCTCAAGATTATTTATTCTGTTTACGATTCCAGGTAAGTTCCTGAAATGAACATAGCTTCTCAAATAGTCATTGTAGCTGATTGCCGGTGAACCATACAATGTTTCTCTATCATTAACACTGGAATTCACACCGCTCTGAGCCTGAATCTTCACTTGGTTTCCGATTTTGATATGTCCTACAACTCCTACCTGACCTCCAATTTGGTTCCAATCTCCGATGGTAGTAGAACCTGCAATTCCGGCTTGTGCTGCAATTACATTATTCTGTCCGATTTTCACATTGTGAGCAATCTGGATCAGATTATCAATTTTCGTTCCTTTTCCAATGATTGTAGAGCCGATTGTTGCTCTGTCTATACTACAGTTTGAACCGATTTCAACATCATCTTCAATAATTACATTTCCAAGCTGTGGAATCTTTTTGAATCCCTCAGCAGTGGGCTGAAATCCGAATCCGTCTCCTCCTACTACAGTATTGGAGTGAATAACACAATTATCCCCGATAATACAGTAATCGTAAATTCTGGCACCACTGTCTATTTTACAGTTCTTACCAATTTTTACCCCTTTCCCGATATATACATGTGGATAAATCTGTGAACCATCACCTATTTTAGCTTTTTCTGAAACATATGTAAATGCTCCGATATAAACTTGATCACCTATCACCGCGGAATCGTGGATAGATGAACCATCTTCAATACCTTCTTTTCTTCCTCTCATTTCCTGATATAAATTCATCAGAACCTGAAAAGATAAGTAGGCATCTTTTACTACGATTAAGGTAGGGATATAACTATTTTCATTCAGAAGTTTTTCCGAAACGATGATAACAGAGCACTTTGAGGTATCTAAAAAATGAGAAAATCTATCTTGTGCTATAAAAGAAAGATGTCCTGATTCTCCATTTTCAATTGGAGAAACCCCTGTAATAAGTGCATTCTCGTCACCTATTATTTTTCCGTCAATAAAACTTGCAATTTGCGAAGCTGTAAATTCCATATTCTGCAAAGATAAGAAATTCTATAATTTGCAAACATTTTTTGAATTCAGATCGTAAATTTTAATATTATTTAAGAGTCTGTCTTTATATATCTCTCGGAAACATAAGGATATAGCGCGTCGTTTTATTCGTCATTAAACCTGATAAAAGCTGGTCTTCAGACTCATGAAGCTTTATTCTTCTGCCATTTTTCTGCAGCAAATAGATCGGTTGCTTTTCCGTGTCATAAGGTAAAAGCTTTCTTTTTATCTCATGTACCAATTCATTACCATTATCTATTCCAAAAAATTCATTGATATTTTTTACTTTTTCATCAATAATTTTTTCATCGAAAGGATGTGATGATATAATTGTTTTAGGAAGATTTCTCTGAATAACGCATTTGCACCAGTAAGACAAAACAAAATCATCTGAATTCTGCCATTCTTTCATTGCCTGAATAATATCATTATCATCCAGCTGAGTAAAACGTTCTACATCTTCATCCGTAGCAGCACTTTTTCCTCTATATAAAAAGTATTTCAGATTTTCAGTTGCAGGAAGTTCAATGCCTTGAGAAATCAGATATTTGGCTCTTTCAAGAATTTTAACCAAAAGAAATTCCGCCAAAGCAGATGTCTTATGGTAATATACCTGCCAGTACATGAACATTCTTGCTGTTAAAAAGTTTTCTATGGAATAAATTCCCTTCGCATCAATCACCAACTCTCCTTCCTCACAAACATTCATCATAGAAACGATCCTTTGTGTATTGATATTTCCTTCTGAAACTCCTGTAAAGAAGCTGTCTCTTTTCAGATAATCTAGTCTGTCCACATCCAATTGGGAAGAAATAAGCTGATTAAAAAACTTTCGGTGGTATTTTCCCTGAAACATTTCAATCGCTAAAGATAACTGTCCGCCAAATTCTTCATTTAATTTATTCATCAGCAAAAGCGAAAGATTTTCGTGATGCCAGTCGTCCATCAACATGCTTTCCAAGGCGTGGGAAAACGGTCCATGCCCAATATCATGCATTAAAATTGCCAACATAGCCCCTTTTTCCTCTTCTTCAGAAATTTTAACCCCTTTCTGCTTTAAGGTTTCCAATGCTGTAAACATCAAATGCATTGCCCCTAAGGCATGATGAAACCTCGTATGTGTCGCTCCCGGAAAAATCAGGTTCAAAAGCCCGGTCTGCCCGATTCTTCTTAATCTCTGAAAATAGGGATGTTCAACAATATCAAATAAAATTTCGTGGGGAATTTTGATAAATCCATGAACAGGATCGTTGATAATTTTTAGCTTGTTCTGCATTGAATCGTCAATATTAGTAAACAAAGTTAGGAATTTTAAATTTGAAGGTGATTAAATTAGTATTAAAAGACTGAAAGCAGGAAAAGGCAGATTATCAGTTATTGAATATAACAAATAAGAAGAAATATTATTCTTCAGAGCACTTTATATATATTGATTTTTAGTCGTTGTGAACTCATCATAACTTACTCCTTTCATTTCCTAGCTTCCTTTCTCTAATAATTCATGAAAAACCCTTGCTGTTGTTACTTTAAACATTTATCTTTGAGAAAAACCAATACCTTTTGATGAGAAAATATTTTCTTTTCATTTTATTATTTCTAAGTCTACCATTTTCCGCACAGATTTTATCCGAAAATCAAAAACTGGAATCCCTTTGCAGAGTTTGGGGATTTTTAAAATATTATCATCCAAACGTAGCAACAGGCAATCTAAACTGGGATCAGCAACTTTTTCAAAAGATTGATGAGCTTGATAAAATCAATAATAAAACTGAACTCAATACCCTTTATTCTCAATGGATAGACAGTTTAGGAGAAGTAGAAATCTGTAAAGATTGTTTAAAAGAAGACAATGCACCTTATTTTTTGAAAAATTTTGATCTGGGCTGGATCGACAATTCTGATGTATTCACGAAAAACACATCACAAAAACTACAATACATTAAAAACAACCGAAATATTGCAGCTAATCATTATATAGGAAAAGGCGGAAGGAAAATATATTTTAAGAATGAAAACTTATATGGTTCAAACTTCACGTCACGCTCCGTAAGTTTATTGGAACTATTCCGATACTGGAATTATGTTGAATATTTCTTTCCTTATAAATATGAAACAGATCAAAACTGGAATGTTGTTTTAACAGAAATGATTCCCAGATTTCTATCGGCTAATAATGATACGGACTATCATCTTACATTAGCGGAACTGGTTGCTAAGACCGATGACTCTCACGCCTATTTATTTTCAACACCAATAAGTCTTCATTTGTATGGAAGTAAAAAAATCCCCGTAGAATATTCTTATGCGGAAGGTAAATTGGTTGTTACAAAAATCAATACAAATCGTTTTCATGAAAAGACACCTTTAAAAGTAGATGATGTTATTTATGATATTAATGGGGAAACAATTCCTCAGATCATTAATCGTCTTGGAAAATTTATTCCTGCCTCCAATTCCTGGGGAAAAATGAATAAGATTAAAAGTAAACTTCTTTTCAGTAAAGATGATTCGCTTAGTCTTAAAGTTGAAAGAGAAGGGCAAAATATAGAAATTATCGCTAAAACTTACCTGATCAAAGATATCGCTGTCAAAAAAACACCTGCTCCTAAAAAGTGGTACTTCATCGATCAGGAGAAGAAAATAGGATATGTTAATATGGGAATCATTACCAAAGAAGATTTGAATGAAATGTACAAAAACCTGAAATCTACAGAATCTATCATTTTCGATCTTAGAAATTATCCTAAACTCACCATCATTCCATTGAGTGAAATACTTCTTCCTAACGCTAGCCTTTATTATCAGTTTAATTTCCCGGAAACAACTTATCCAGGTAAATTTTATAGCAGGGTAAATAGTATTGGCAGAAAAAATCCTGATTATTATAAAGGAAATGTAATAGTTTTGGTAGATGAAAATACCCAAAGCCAGGCAGAAACTACCACAATGATGTTCAAACAACATCCAAAGGCAAAAGTAATTGGCAGTAATACTTCCGGCGCCAATGGTGATATTATTAAATTTAAAATTGCGGATCTTGATACATGCTTCACCGGGCTTGGAGCCTATTATCCTGACGGCAGAGAAACACAACGAATAGGAATCATTCCCGATATTATTATAAAACCTACAGTGGAAGGAATTAAAAACGGTAAAGATGAAGTTCTGGAAAGGGCTTTACAATATATAAAGACCAATGAATAGATAGCCCGGAAAGATGAAATATTATGAAGTATTTTCATTTAACTAATATTTAACTTTTAATCTTTCGATTTTGTGAGATTTTAAAAGGATTTGGTCAACATTTTGATAGAATAATCATGTAAAAAATAAATTATGTCAGAAAAGATATTATGGATCGATGATGAAATAGATTTACTTAAACCTCATATCGTATTTTTAGAAAAGAAAGGTTATCAGGTAACCCCTGTTAATAACGTGAATGAGGCTTTGGAACTTATGGATTCAGAGAAATTTGCATTAACGCTAATTGATGAAAATATGCCCGGAATTTCCGGGTTGGAAGCCATTCCTATGATTAAGGAAAAAGATAGTTCCTTAAAGATCGTAATGGTTACCAAAAGCGAAGAAGAACACATTATGGAAGAGGCGATCGGGTCTCAAATTGCCGATTATATCTTAAAGCCGGTAAATCCAAACCAAATATTACTTTCATTAAAGAAAAATCTTCAGCAGGAAAATCTGGTGGAACAAAAAACCATCTTACAGTACCAGCAGGAATTCAGAAACCTTTCTATGGAACTTTCTTATCTGAGAACGTATCAGGAATGGGCTGAATATTACAAAAAGATCCTAAGTTGGGAAATTAAGTTTGATAAAGTAGCAGACAATGAATTTGCAGATCTTTTACAATCTCAGAAAGAAGAAGCCAATATTCAGTTTGCTAAATTTATTGAGAAAAATTATGAGGACTGGCTTACCGATTCAGACAAACCTATGATGAGCCATACTCTTTTCAAAGAAAAAGTAAAGCCTGAGGTTGAAAAAGACAAGGTACTTTTATTGATGGTAGACAACCTTCGTTATGATCAATGGAAGGTAATAGAACCATTATTTACAAAGTATTATAACAAAATTTCAGAAGATTATTATTACAGTATTCTTCCTACCGCTACTCAATATGCAAGAAACTCTTTCTTTGCAGGCTTGATGCCGTCAGAAATTGAAAAAAGATTTCCGGATAAATGGTTCAACGACAATGAAGAAGGAAACAAAAACGAATTTGAGCGCGATTTCCTGGAAGATCAAATGAAAAGAATCGGACTTGGTTCTAAGTCTATGAAGTACCTTAAAGTACTTAATGCAGATTTTGAAAGAAAGATCTATGATGATTTCAACCAACACAAGAACAATGATCTATTGGTAATTGTTTACAATTTTATCGATATTCTTTCACATGCTAAGACTGATAACCATATCGTGGATCAGCTTATCCGTGATGATAAAACTTTCCGTTCATTAACATTCAACTGGTTTGAAAACTCTTCGTTATTGAAGATTATTAAAGCTGCTGCTGAAAATGGATATAAATTAGTGATTACTACCGATCACGGAACTGTTTACGTTAAAAAACCAAGTAAAGTAGTTGGAGACAGAGAAACATCTACCAACATCCGATATAAAACAGGTAAAAGTTTAACTTACGATGATAGTGACGTTTGGGCAATTACCAATCCTGAAAAACTTTTCCTTCCAAAAGGAAATTTAAGCTCGAAGTATATTTTCGCAAAAAACAACACCTTCCTTGCTTATCCAAAGAATTACAATCATTTTGTAAATTACTATAAAGAGACTTACCAGCACGGTGGAATATCATTGGAAGAATGTATTATTCCTATCAGTATTTTAGAACCCAAGTAGTTTTTTTCATAGTTTATTTAATTTTGGGTCTAGGCGGGAAAAATCGGTTGATTTTTCCCGCTTCTTTTTTTATAGTCTTCAAGAGTTCATATCTTCGTAAAAAATAAATCATGTTTATTATTTCGCTAACGTACAAAGTTGTTCTTGAGAATGTGGAACAGCATATTCCGGAACACAATATCTTTCTTCAGAAATACTATGACTCAGGATTTTTTATCGCCTCAGGAAGAAAAGAACCTCGAACTGGTGGTATTATCATAAGCAATGCTCAATCTAAGGAAGAAGTTCTGGAAATCATCAAAGAGGATCCTTTTTATATCCACCAGATTGCAGATTATGAGATCACTGAGTTTCTCCCATCGAAATACAACGAAAACTTTAAATTCTTTATAAAAGACTAATGAGATTAATTACATACAATGTCAACGGAATCAGGGCTGCCTTTACCAAAGATTTCCTTGGCTGGCTAAAGACTGCAGACCCGGATGTGATCTGTATTCAGGAAAGTAAAGCCGGAAACGATCAGATAGATATCGAAAGCCTTGAAAAATTAGGTTACCACAGTTATTGGCACTCAGCTGTAAGAAAAGGCTATAGCGGCGTCGGAATTGCTTCAAAAATCAAACCCAATCACGTAGAATATGGTTGCGGTATTGAAAGCTATGATAATGAAGGAAGAGTTATCCGTGCAGATTTTGATGATTTCTCTGCCATCTCGGTCTATGTTCCGTCTGCATCTAATATTGAGCGACTGGAGTTTAAAATGCAATTCTGCCATGACTTTCTCGCTTACATTAAAAACTTAAAAAAGGAAATTCCAAACCTTATTATATCTGGGGATTTTAATATTTGCCATGAGGCAATTGACATTCATAATCCTGTTGGCTTAAAGAACGTTTCAGGATTCCTTCCTATGGAAAGAGAATGGATGACCAATTTCATCAATGAATGTGAATTGATTGATAGTTTCAGGTTCTTTAATAATGAACCCGATAATTATACATGGTGGAGCTACAGACAAAATTCAAGGGAAAGAAATAAAGGCTGGAGACTAGATTATAACTTTGCATCTTATAGCTTAAAAGAAAAGCTTACAAGAGCTGTTATTTTAAAGGAAGCTGTACATTCCGACCATTGCCCTGCCTTACTGGAAATAGATGTATAATAACAAGCTAATATCCACCAACACAAAAGCCAGCTGGATTTCAGCTGGCTTTTTTTAATTTAAATCATAAAATTAATCGACAATTTCATATTCAACCGGAATTGTACCATGACTGATATCTCCGATCTCATCGAACGCAGCTTTAGACATGTCTAAAGATCTTGATGAATGGTAAGGTCCTCTGTCATTAATTCTCACTATTACCTCTTTACCATTTTTAAGGTTTGTTACCTTAACGTTTGTTCCAAATGGAAGCGTTCTGTTTGCTGCAGTAAACTTTGAGTTATCAAAAATTTCTCCGCTAGCGGTTTTTCTACCGTTAAATTTATCGTGGTAGTACGATGCATAACTTGTTTTTTTCGCATCTAAGGTATTATTCGTAAATGAATAAACTCCTAAGGTTGAAATCATCATTATGATTACGAGAATGAATCTTTTCATCATTTTGAACTTTTATTGGTTTTGACGGAGCAAAAGTATCAGGAATCTTTTTATCTCCCTATTCCAATTGTTAAAAACTGTTAACAAAATAAAAACAAAATGTTAATTAACTCTGTAACCACCTATAAATAGGGACTTTGAAAGACACTGTTAAAAAGTGTTAAAAAAAACACTAAAATGTTAATTTATTTAACTAATCAATGCATAATTTCATAAATTTAAAATAATAAAACACTGATAATCAATATTTTAAATATTAGCGAAATTTATATTTTTTAAAGGGATAAATAGGTAAGAGATATAAAAGTCTTAAGGTTTAAAATCACTCAAATCCATGTTAAACAAAAGGCTGAATGGCATTAAGCTTCTCTACAGATAGTTATTTTAACAATAAAAATACCCTCAAAAAATATAAAAAATCATTACTGGGTCATATTTTAAAGAAAAAGTTTTTGGATTTCAACAAATTAAATGATCGAATGCGCTCATGTGAATACTTCAAAAATAAGTTTTAATGATCAGATTAGAAAATTTTAGCCTAAAAAATGAATTGTTTTGTATTGAAATTTTAATGAGATGATAGTAATTTCAACCTATAAAGTATTGGAAAGGTAAATTTGAATTTTTTCCCGCTAAAGATCTAAAGCCAAGATTATTTTATAATAGATCATTTTTAAGCTTTAAAAAGCTATTTAAGAAGTTAATCATCTTATTATCACAAAACGATTTATGTAATGTTCTTATAAAAGAATTGAAGTATCTAAAAAACAAAAAAACCAATGATTGCTCATTGGTTTCTATATAATTAAAATATTAATCTTATTTGATGTATTCTAATACATAATCATATGTATCAGCAGGATACACAACAGACATACTAGGAGAACCTGTAACAGCATTATTCGTAGCACCGATATTATAAGAATAAAGGTCTCTTGAATAAACTACTTTATTTCCTGTTCCGTTCACTTTATAGATAGTAATTCCATATAAAGAAGTCATACCTGAAGGTGAAGGAATAGTCACTGAAGTAGAAGTACCTGTTGTAGTAAAGCTTCCTTTGATTGCATATACTTGCTTATCAACTCCTGCACTAACATTGATTAATGTATTAGTAGCTACTTCATTAGTTCCGATAGTTACTTTAGGTGAAGCACCTACAGCAATCCACTGACCTGTAGAAGTTGCATAAGAATTGGTAGCACCTCCTGTTGGATTAGAGAAATAATAGAATCCCGGAGCAACAGTCTGACTACCAACACCTGATCCAGTAGTTGGTGTAGAACCTGCTTTAGTATTATATACTATCATACCATCGTATGCAGTAGGGAAGTTAAAGTTACTTGTCGTAGCTGTAGCAAAGGTAAAAACAGTTAGATCTGTTCTAGGGAACGCAAGACCTTTACCATTATTAGCTCCATTTGAGAATCCATTGGCAGATGCATCTAAAAACGCAGATTGCCCTGCAATGTTTGTACTAATAGCATTATTAGCTCTTAACTGAGCAAATGTTACATTTACAGATGCTGTAATGGCTAAAACTATTGAGGTTAAATATAATTTCATAATATAAATGTGTTTTTAAGATTAAAAGCTACTATAACTATACCAAACTGCTCCATCACAGATATAGCTTAACGCTCCACCGGGTCCTGTTGGGGAAACAGTTGCTTGAGGGCTGATAGTTCCAGGAGTACCTGTTACGCTGAATCCACCAAAACCAGATGTGTTATCAATAAATGTGATAATTTTACCATTACTCTTAGTTAGAGCATCCAGATTAAATGAAGATCCAATAGTATTTACAATAATTGCATTACCTAAATCAGCATCAGAAATAGTATTTGCTGTTTGTAATCTTACAGACATACCAGCTGGTGCAGTATTAGCAACAAGTGGTCTCCAAACATTGTTACCGTTTGTACCATCATAGTAGTGAAAACCAGTAGCAACAACATTCACTGTTTTACCGGTTCCAGTTCCTCCTAATGCATTAACGAATACTAACGCTCCGTTTTGTGCACTTGCACCACTTGCAGATCCATTAGCATATGCATTATTTTTAGCTTCTAATTCAGCTCTTGACATACGAGGGACCAATACAGCATCAGGTCTAGCATTATCTGTAGTATTTGCTACAACATCTAAAGTAGCGGCAGGTGTGGTTGTGTTAATCCCCACTCTCCCTTGCTGAGCCTTTGAAAGCGCCGTAAAGGCAACGAGCATAGTCGCTGTTAATAAAAATTTTTTCATAAGTTTTTAAAGATTTTAATTACATTATTTTTCATCAATATTTCCAAAAAGGAAGATACATGCTAATTTGTTATCCTCTTGAAGCTAAAATACAGAAAATATCTTTTCAATTGATTTTTGCTTCATTTTAATGAATAACTTACTGAAAGCATATGATTTAAAAACATTGCTTATTGTGCAAATTTAAGACATAATTTTTTAATTTATATACTTTATAAAAGAAATTTAAATAAATCTTAATACCTTAAAAACACAACATACTGAATTTCAATAACATAAAATTTTTCAACGAAAAACATCTATGTTAAAATCCTTTAATATTTTAAATTTTCAGTAAGTAAAATATGATTTTTACTTACTGATTAATAGCTGTTTATATTTTACAATAATTCGCCGTATAAGTCGAATTCTTCGGCTGAAGTAATTTTCACATCTGCAAACTCTCCGATAGAGATATAAGTATCTTCAGCAGATACCAAAACAGTGTTGTCTACATCCGGAGAATCGTATTCTGTTCTTCCGATAAAATAGTTCCCTTCTTTACGGTCAAAAATACATCTGAATACTTTTCCTATTTTCTCCTGATTCTTTTCCCAAGAAATTTGAGACTGCAATTCCATAATCTCTTCTACTCTTGCTTCTTTTACTTCTTGTGGAATATCATCCTCCAATACATGCGCCGTTGTATTTTCTTCATGAGAGTATGTGAAACATCCTAATCTATCAAATTTCTGTTCTCTTACCCAATCTTTAAGTTCTTGGAATCTTTCTTCAGTTTCTCCCGGATATCCTACGATCAGGGTTGTTCTAATTGCCATATCAGGTACTTTCTCGCGGAATTTTCCTAAAAGAGCATCTGTTTTTTCATGAGTAGTTCCTCTCTTCATTGATTTTAACAGATCAGAATTGATATGCTGAAGTGGAATATCTATATAGTTACAAACTTTAGGTTCTTCACGGATAATATCCAAAACATCTTCAGGAAAACCGCTTGGGAAAGCATAATGAAGACGGATCCACTCCACCCCTTCTACTTTTACCAATTCTTTTAGCAGATCACCAAGTGCACGTTTTTTATAAAGATCTAATCCATAGTAAGTAAGATCCTGTGCAATAAGAATTAATTCTTTTGTTCCTTTTTTCGCTAATTTCTGAGCTTCAGTAACTAGTTTTTCAATAGGTGTAGAAACGTGACCACCTCTCATCAAAGGAATGGCACAGAAAGAACATGGTCTGTCGCATCCTTCTGAAATTTTCAGATATGCATAATGTTTTGGAGTAGTTGTTAATCTCTCCCCTACCAGTTCATGTTTGTAATCTGCTCCTAAATGCTTCAATAGCACCGGAAGGTCTCTTGTACCAAAGTATTGATCTACATCCGGTATTTCTTTTATCAAATCCGGTTTATATCTTTCAGAAAGACAACCTGTAACGAAAACCTTTTCTACCTCTCCTCTGTTTTTTGCGTCTACATAATCAAGAATTGTATTGATGGATTCTTCTTTTGCATTATCAATAAATCCGCAGGTATTGATTACTACAATATCTCCACGGTCTTCATGAACCACTTCTTTACCATTGGCTTTCAGCTGGCTCATTAATACTTCGGAATCGTATACATTCTTGGAACATCCAAGTGTCACTACATTGATTTTCTTCTTCCCTACAGATTTTGTACGCATCTTTTTGATTTTGAGTGTGCAAAGATACAAAATATTGATAGAGTAAAAATTAAAAAATAAAAACCACTTTAAAAAAGTGGTTTTTAGTGCTTTATTTAAAAGTTTCCTTCAGCAAATGTTGGTAAGACTCTATCTTTATCAGACAGCTGAATTACATCCAGTGGTAATTTCCAGTCGATATTCAAATCCGGATCATTCCAGATTACACTTCCTTCTGAATCTTTATTATAAAAATTATCACATTTATAAGAGAATATAGCAGTTTCACTTAATACGGAAAATCCGTGGGCAAATCCTCTTGGAACATATAGTTGAAGCTTATTCTCCGGAGTCAATTCCACCCCGAACCACTTTCCGAATGTAGGAGATTCTCTACGAAGGTCTACGGCTACATCAAAAACTCTTCCTTCAAGGCAAGATACTAATTTTGCCTGAGCATGTTCTCCTTTTTGAAGGTGTACTCCTCTTAACACTCCGTAAGAAGATTTTGATATATTATCCTGTACAAAGTGACCATTCATACCTGTCAGTTCTTCAAATCGCTTTTCATTGTACTTTTCAAAGAAATAGCCTCGTTCATCTTCAAAGATGGTAGGTTCTATAATGTAACAATCTTTTAATGGAGTTTGTTTAATTTTCATTTATCTGGCTCTATAAGTTGTATTCTTTTTTCAGGTTCCATTTTAATCCTAAATAAATTCCACCTGCAGGAATAAATATAATTAAAATAATCGTCCAAAGTGGAAGTTGTGAATAAATTAAAAATATGTTAATCACCAATTGTGAAATAGCGTAAATACCACTAATTACCAAATGGGAAACCTTTTTTTCATTTGCAAAAAGCTGATATAAATGCCTTCTGTGTGCTTCAAAAATATTTTCTTTTAATAAAAGTCTTTCTATTATTGTCAGCACAACCTCCATTCCATAAATAGAAAGAAGCAGAATATATTTATATTCACCTGTTTTCATAATTAAAAGGGTAATGAGACCGATGACCCAAAAACCAATTCCCATACTACCAACATCTCCTGCAAAACATTTTGCTTTTTTTCTGAAGTTAAAAAATAAAAAGACAATACAAGCTAAGATAGGGTAATAAATGAAGTCATTATCTGTAAACTTAATAATATCTCTATTGATATAAGCAAGAGAACTCAATGTAGCTAAACTATAAACCCCAGTCATACCATTAATACCATCCATAAAATTATAGGCATTTAATGTCCCAATAATGATAACAAATAAAATAGGCCATACCCAAAAAGGTGTTAAAGTAAAGGCTCCTGTAAAATACAAAAGAAGAATCACAGAAATTAAATGAACTGCTAGTCTTATTTTATTAGACAATGTTTTAACATCATCAATAAAACTGATCGTGCATATCGCAAGCAAACCTAAACCAAACGACCAATACTCCTCTATTACCAAGCCTGGATTGAACAATCCAAAAATAATAAATGCCACAGGAAAAATAATTCCACCTCCTCTTAATGTAATTTGAGTGTGGGCACTTCTATGGTTAGGTTTATCTATAATGTTATATTTATCTGCAATTTTGAAATATATCAGAATTGAAATAAATAGTATAATTGTAATAAGAATATATTCCATTATTTTGATTGAAAACTTTTTATGGTCTTGATTAATCCCTCTTCTGATGAGACAGGAAGTTTGTTTAGATTTAAAGCCTTCTTAATTTTTTCATTAGAAACTTCATAGCTTTCTGTCAGTTTTTTCAATCTCTCAGAGTTTAAAGGTAGCTTTAATGTGTCTCCTAATTTTGCAAGTAAAGAAATCATTCCTGAAGGAACTCTCCATAATTTGCTTTTTCTTCCGGATGCCTTTCCTATAATTTCTATCAGTTCATTTGTAGAAATACTTTTATCGTCTGCAAAGTTATAAATTCCGGAGAGAATGTTTTTATTTTTAAGTATTTCGTGTATTAAAAAATTTAAATTATCAATACTCAGAAATGAACGTTTATTTTCGAAAGCTGCTAATGGCCAGGGAACTCCTTTTTCTACGACGTTATATAAAAGATTCAGATTACCTTTATTTCCAGGACCGTGTATCATACATGGGCGGATAATAAATACTCTTTTTCCCGCAGGAAGAGTTTTGGATAACAAATATTCTTCTGCAAAAAGTTTAGATTTACCATAAGGTGTTTTAGGATCTGATACATGTTCTTCATTTAAAATTCCCTCAACGGTATCTGCAGTCGCTTTCACACTACTAAAGTATATAAAGTCTTCTATATTTGAATCTAGAAATTCATCAAAAAGCTTTTTTGTCAGATCTGTATTTACCTTAAAATACTCTTCATCTGCGGAAGTATTTGCGGTATCATGAGCCTTACCAGCCAAATGGATAATTGCACGGGCTTCTTTTTCTAATTTCCATTCTTTTCTCAAAGAAATTTCTGAAAGGAAATAATTCTGTTCGTTTAAATATGTTGACAAGTTTTGCCCTACAAAACCGGATACTCCTGTGATAATTATTTTCATATTAATTAATAGCCTAGTTTTTCATGTATAACATCCCAAATCTTCGTTTCTTCAAAGTTTTGTCTTACAAAGTTTCTTCCGTTACTTCCATGAAGTTTTTTCATATCATTGTTCTCAATATATAATTCTATTTTATTAATAATATCTTCAGGATCATTTTTTATAAAAAGCCCTGTTTGTCCTTCGATAATAGATTCAGTACAACCAGTAGCCTTGGTAATCAAAACAGGTAGATTCATTGAAGAGGCTTCTAAAGATACTGTAGGAAATCCTTCACGATAAGTTGGAAGTATAAATATGTCCATTACATTAAAATACGGGGCAGCATTTAATACAAATCCTGTATTAATTATATTTGGATCAGTTTCAATAATTCTTTTCGACTCTTCACTGATAGGATCTCTCTCTTCAATAGGACCTACTAATAGAAGCTTAATATTCTGGTGTTTTTCTTTAAGAATCGCCCATGCTGCGATAAGTTCGTTAATCCCTTTATCTTTAACTAATCTTCCAACATATCCTATTACAAAATCTTCTTCTTTAATATTAAGTTCCTTACGAATTTCTTCAATTAAAGTAATATCTTGTTTTTGTGGATTAAATTTGTTTTCAGTATCAATTCCATTACAGGTACCAAGACCTAGTATAATATTTTTAGATGAAGCATTTAAATGGTCATCTTCACTGATTTTTTTTACAGAGTTACTTACACAAACTACTTTAGTAGCTAGTGTTCCCGACAGTCTATCAATATTTTTAAGAAGTAATCTTTTAAATCCTGTACTTGTTTCATATATGATCCCATGTCTAAAGTATACTCTATCTTTAATTCCTGCAAGAAAGGATGCAATCATTGCTACCATTCCTCCTTTCGGAGTATGCCCTACAACTGTATCTATTTTATTCTTTTTTATAAATCTATAAATTTTGAAGATCGCTTTCAAATCTTCAATTGGGTTTATACTTCTTGTAACTTCAACAGGAAATGTCTTATAATTGAGACTTTCTGAAAGATCAAAAAACTCTTTAGATACAGAGCAGCCCAAAAAATAATTATTCCCTGCTTTTTTTTGCAAGTAATTAAATTGATTTCCAAAGAAATGATTAATAACAAAGGAAACTGTTATAATATGCAAAACATTATTGGAATTGATTTTAGTTTCATCATTTATATCTTTCATATCGTGTGTTTAGTTTCAGTATATAAACATAATAATTTCTCCACCATTGTCTGAATCTCATATTGTTGAGATTTTTCTATTCCACTTTTCACTATTTCTTTATAATAAAGTGTATCATTTAACTTTAGAATATTTGTTTTTAAGTCTTCGACATTTCCTTTTTCAAATAATATACCTCCGTTTTCAACTACCTGTGCAAGACCTTCAACATTTGAAGCTAAAACTGGAATTCCACATGCCATTGCTTCAGCTGCAGCAAGCCCAAACCCTTCCCAATGTGAACTCAATACTGCAATATCGGACATTTTCAGTAAAGAATAAACATCTGATCTTACTCCCAATAAAATAACTCTGTCTTTTATATTTAATTCTTTTATCAAATTTTCTAAAATACTCCTCCTTTCACCATCCCCTACAAGTAATAGTTTATATTCCTCTGGAAGTTCTTTCAATGTCTTAATTAAAGTATCCTGATCTTTCTGTGCCCTAAACCCTGCAACCATAATTAATAATTTATCATGATCGGAAAAACCTATTTTTTTTCTATCTGCAGCAGTAGATATTTTTATATTGCTTGTATTAATTCCATTTTGTATAACAATTAATTTATTGTCATCAATATCTAATTTTGCCTTAAGCACTTTTTTAACCTCGGGTGTGATACAAATAATTTTCTGATAATACTTATATATAAATTTTTCGATCCACCTAAACTTTGAATTATTTAATCTGGTATTTTCTGTATTATGTTCAGTAAAAACTAATTTAACTTTAGAAAATGAAAGAATTTTGGCTAATACAGCAAAATATTGAGCGGGAAATAAATGTACATGGACGACATCATATTTAAATAAAAAAGGAATTATTTTAAATATATAAAACGGATTGTAGAATGATTTTCCTAAAGAAAAAATTGAGCAAGAGTTTGTTGATTCTAGTTGTTCATAAAAAGGTGTTTTTTCACCATTTAACAATAATACATCAACTTCGTGTCCAGCATCACTCATTAATGGAACTGTTTCCAAAATCAGTTTTTCAGCTCCTCCTGTTCCCAGGCTATCTATAATTTGAAGAATTTTCATTTAGTATCTTTCATTAGAAATATTAAACTTAGAGGAAGACCTAATAAAGATAATAATGCATTGGTATTACTCCATTTATTGCTAAATTTTGTTTTAGAAAATTTAGCAAATCTCCAGTAATTAATATTAGCTCGCAACTTCTGGACAAATGGAACAGGCATTTCCTGTAGCTCTTTGTAAAATAGAAGAGTAGATTCTGGAGATTTTTTCCTAATTTTAAAATTATTGTCCGTAAGCCCTCCTTGTAGATATTCTCCAATATAAATGATATCTGGTAGCCATAAAAATTTATATTGTACTCCTATACGGTTCCATATTAAACTTTCTGGACAAAATCTCTCATCATTTATCTTAGGAAACGGAAATTTCTTTAAAACAGATGTTTTAACCACTTCCGCCATATCTCCCATAATATTGTGCTTATATCTAAATTCAAATACATCTGTTATCATAGAACTAGAGAAATTATTGGATCCAATCGGTTGATTTATATCATATCCACGACGAGCAGACAAACCGCCGATATAAGGAACATCTTTTATTTCTTCATATTTATCACTAACAAAAGCAACTGCATTAGGTAATAAATAATCATCACTATCAACAATAAAAAATAACTTTCCTTGGGCTAACTCTACCCCTTTATTGATTGCAATATGTTTTCCAGAGTTCTCTTGTTTGAAATACTTGATAAGTATTTTATTTTCCTCTATAAAGTTCGTTACAACATCATAGGTATTATCTGATGAGCCATCGTCAACAATAACCCATTCGAATTCTTTTGAGGTCTGGTTTAATAGGCTCTCATAAAGTTTCAGAAGGTATTCTGCTCTATTATATGTAGGTGTAAAAATTGTAATAATCATTTTTTCATAATTAGTATTTTCAAAGCTTTCGATATATTTTTCAATTCATCTTCTCTTTGATAATTTCTTTGTTTATAATCTTAATTCCTTATATTCATAAACAATACCCTTGTTCATTCTAAAAAAAAATATTGAATTATCACTAGTAGCCACAAAATTCAGAGATATTTACAATAATATTCTGCATTTGTCCTATTATACATTTACTTACTATTGATCTCTACAAAAAGATCAGTAAATTTTTGTTTAATTATCGCGTTTGAATAATTATCTAAAAAACATTTTCTGGACAGCTTATTATATTTAGATGTTTCTTCATTATTTTTTAAAACAGTAATTATTTCATGACAATCTTCAGCGGTATTAAATAAAAAATGAGTTTCCTTAATTAGCTCATATCCTTCAAAAGCTTCTTCAGTCCCCAAAATATTTTTTCCATACATCATTGCTTCTGCAATTTTGGTTTTCATTCCTCCTCCCGTAAAAATTGGTGCTATTACTACATTTGCATTATAATAATAACTCGAAAGGTCTTCAACATACCCATAGACTTTGACTTTTTTATTCTTTAGATCTTTGAAATAATCATCCATCCCTTTTCCAATAATAATAAGTTCAGCCTCTATATTAATCAACACGTTGTCTATAAACCATGTTATTCCTGATACATTAGGAAAAAATGCAACTCCTATGAATAAAATTGTAAATTTTTCATTTGCCGAACTAAAAAGTTGCAATTTATCTTCCTGAAATTTATCTTCATAGGAAACTGGCAATACCGCATCTGCATATTTGCCATAGTAATTAAAAAACAAATTGTTATCTCTATCATTCAATACTATGTGGATATCAGAATATTTCACTGAAAGATATTCATTAGTAGTAGCTAAAAAATAAAAAGGTAATGCTTTTAAACCTTGGTATTTAAGATATGTTTTTGCGTATTGTTTTTCTATATTATGATAAAATGTAATAATTTTAATATTAGGAAAATTACTTTTTATTTTTTTGGCTACCCTTCCTAAGGCAGAGTGCGAAATAAAAACAACCTGAATATTATTATCTTTTATTGTCTGTAATATTTGTTTTTCAACCAAAGGAGTTAGCCCTCCCATATAACCTAATAGCTTATCTTTAGTTGTATTTTCTATTAAGTTTTGAAATATCAGTTTTTCAGAAAAAAAATCCTGCAGTAGCTGTATGTTTCTTTTATTAACTGCATCAGCACCACATGTAATTTTTTCAATACTATTTCCTATATAAAGCACTTTCATGAGATAATAAAGGTATAATTAATACATTTTTCTATAAAATGGTTTGTCAAAAATAAAATAAAAAGGATCTATTAAATCTTGGAACATCATGGTTGAAGTATACAGTTTTGAAAATGCTATTGCTGCAAAATATATAATCCAAAAAGGTATGAGTTTTTTGTTTTTGACATTATAAACAAATATTGGAATAATTAAAACTTCAAATGGATCAAAGAAACCATTTAATCTTTTAAAATCAGATGCAATACCACCCAGAACAAAATAAATAGCTGAACCAAAAACAATCAGATTTAGCATCCCTTTATATAGAGTAAAAGTCTGCTCAGTTAATTGTTTTTTCATCATATTAAATGATAAAATCAAAGGCAGTACAACAAAAGCTTTCTTTAAAAATCCTAAAATAATAGTGGTTTGAGAATCTATTTGACCATAGGTTGTTTGCCCAATCTCAGAATAGCCTTCAAGTTTCTTCTGATAAGCATCAAAACTACTGATTATTGGTAAATTAGTTAATAATGAAGAAACATTGCTATTTAAGAAAATAAAATAAACACATGAAGATCCTAAAAAAGTATATAGCAAAAAGTTTCGTGATGAAGAGTATTTAAACAAGGGATATGCTACCATAAAAATAACAGCGGTTCTATGTATTGAGGTCGCTATTAGAACTAAAATTAAAAAATGCCAGAATTTCCTATTAATAATTGGTAAAATTGACAATAATACAAAACCTCCGGCTAGCATTTGTCTTGTACCCAATATTGCACCACCTTCATAACAATAAAATAAGAAAAAGGACAGTAAGGAATATTGAATAAAATTCTTATCTATAAAAACTTTATATCGAAGGAAAACTTTTAAGAAAGTAAACACTACTAAAAAAACAGTATATGACCCGAAAGTTATATTAATGATATAATTGAGCATTCCAAAGCCCCATTCGAAAGAAAATGTATCTTGGGTAGCATCATAATAATTATCGGATACAATAAATCCATAATAGTATGCATACCAGTCTGTACCGGTAAGCCATCTAAAGCCTCCTAAAAAAACAAACAATATTGAGAAAATCAATATTATAACTTTTTTATTAAAATTCTTAATAAATTTATCTAAAAAAGCAAATGGAAATAATACTATAGCTAATGAGAGTAACAGCATGAAAAGTTATTTTTTTTATACTTAATCATTTTTTAAGTATTTACTTTTGTCATTAATTTTTTAATATTGTCTTCCAATCTTCAATGATTTTAGGATCAAAAAACTTATTCACATAATTTGATTTTTTAGCTAAATCATCAAGTATCTCGTTATTATGTATAAGTAATTCTAATTTTTCTAATAATTCATTTTTTGATGTTATTAGAAATCCATTTTGATTGTTTTTTATAACATCTCGTGTTCCACCAATGCTATCTCTTCCGATTAAAACATTTTTAAAAACACCAGCTTCAATGAGAAATGTTGGTAACCCTTCTGTCAATGAATTAAGTATTGCAATTTTAGAGTTTGCTAAATAGTTTCTTATATCGCTTTTATGTCCTGTGAAAACAACATTTTGGATTTGTTTTTTCTCTGCATACTCTTTCAAAAAAGTCTCTTGATACCCACTGCCAACAATATACAAAGTCCAGTCATTTTTATTTTTAAGACTTTCCCAACATTGTAAAAGTTCTAATACTCTTTTTTCAACAACAAGTCTTCCCGCATAAATAACCATATTTTCTTTATTTGAGACATCATATTCACTAGCAAATGAGGACTCTAATAAATTGTATAACATGATCACATTCTGCATATTAAAATTTAAATTTTTAAATTCCTGAAAACAGTTTTCACTTATACAAACAAACTTATTTGAATATTTTAATAACTCTAAAAAGTATTTTCTATTTTTTTGCCAAACAAATTTTCTTTTTATTTTCTTTAAAAAATTGATAATGAAATAATTTGAGTCTTCAAATCCTACTTTATACAAAAGTGGGCTGTTGTGTAAAACACTATAAACCTTAATATCATTATCATAACAATTTTTAGCAACTGCAGAACTAATGTTAAGTTCTTGAATTTGATTAATACACGCATAAAAAGAATTATTTTTAAAAAACAATTCCATAGCAGCAAACATCTCAACCTCGTCTGAAAATTCTAATTTATGCTGACTTACATAATCTGGAAATAAATTTACAGCTTCTTTATTTTTACAATATAATGAAAGAATGGAAATTTCATAATCTTTACTAAGAGCCTTAATAAGTCTATTAGATACTGTTTCTACACCTCCAAGCAGAGATGAATCTAACATAAAAAATAATAGTTTAGGTAACATTACTTTAAAACTTTTTTATTTACCAATATAAGAACATGCGATATTATTTTTTTTAATAACTCTCTAAATGTTAAATTAAAACAAAATAAAATCAATATATAAGTAACGATGGTTATGAAGACAATAATTAAATTTTCTATTAATAAATCGAACTTTAAAAATTTATCAACAAACATTTTGGAAATAAAATATAGTAAAATCAGCAATGTTGTTGACATAAAAATCGTAACAAAATAACGAAGTAGCGATCTATTAAAATACTTATAATTAAGAAAAACAGGCTTCCAGCAAAAAACGATAACAAACAGACTTAAATTAATAGCAATAAGAACTCCGTTTATTCCCCAGAAATAGCCAAAGATAACTGAGCATACAAAATTGATTATTAATTCAATAATTGGCGCATAGATATCACTAAAAAGACCATTTGCTGTTAAAAAAGTATCATTAACTCTAACCAATGATAAAAATATAAAAACTGTCATTAGTAAAATAGTACTTTCTGGGAAAATATACTTACCTCCCATCCAGAATATCATAAAATGATTTACTAAAACAAAATAAACAAGGCAAATAACAGAAACTAATAATAGCTCTATAATCTGAACTTCTCGATATAATTTATAATTATTTTCTATTTTATTAGATATTAAAAAATGACCAACACTAGGAGTAATACTAGAGAATATCATCGTAACAACTGTTGTAATACCAGTAATAACAACTAAATAATTTCCATAAATTGCTACTGAATTAAGGTCGGTATAAAAATAAATAATCAGTGGACTTCCTTGAATTAAAATAAAACCAGCCAGTTTATGAAAGAATAATTGTTTAGTTTTACTATATATTTTTTCAGATAGCTCTTTTCTCTCTGATTCATCTTGAGTATTAATACTCTTATTTGCCAATATATTTTTATAAGACCTTTGCACAAAATAATGTAAAAGAATTGATGAAAATATAGGATATAGAGCTTCTAGAGCAATCCAATATATATATCCTGTAATCCCATACTTTAAAACAAAAATCTGAAGCAATACCTTAATTGCACGAGAACCTTGAAATATAAAAATATTTATATAATTCTTCTGATCTGCCAGTAAGAGAATTTGTTTATAGTTAAAAAAGTAAGAGAATAAAGATGAAAATAGTAATACAAAATATGTGGAAAATATAATCCAATTTGGAATATCTACATCAGAAAAAATAATTTTAAAAAAAAGAGAAATTACGACTCCAACCAATAATACAATAAATCCAATTTTAGAATAAATTCCCTTTAGTATTTCTATAATTTCCTTTATCTTATTACTATTCCTTTCATGAAGAGGTTGATATAGAAAATATGTAACAGCTGCCCCAACACCAAGTTCTGCTAAATTTAAAAAACTGAGTAGATTTGTCAGGGTTGTATTGAGACCTAATATTTCATTATTTAAATTAGAAACAAAAGACTTTCTATAAAAAAAAGTCAATATTAAAATTATTAAATAAAAAAATACAGAGAATATAATATTAAATAAACTGTTTCTACTTCTACTCATATCTATTTATACTCTGTTTCAAGGTTTTCGTAAATGTCCTTTACTTTTTGAGATTTTTCTTTTTTCAATATTAAAATTGCGTCATGAGTAACAACCAAAATACTTTTTTTGATCCCTAGAAATTCTGTATGAATATTTGTTCCTATTACCATATTTCCATGTTCATCTGTTGGATGCCCATTATCTTTTAAGTAAGTATATAGAGACTCAAAAGAGCCCATATCAGACCATTTAAAATTTGATTTTACTACTTTAAGGCGATCTGTCTTTTCCATTACTGCATAGTCTACAGATATGGATGGAATATTCATACTCTCCTCAACAGGTAATCTATCATCTGTTCTTGCATTAAAAGCAATTTCGGATTTTGTATAAACCTCAGGTTGATGCTTTTTAAGCTCTTCTAAAAAGATTCCAGCCTTAAAACAAAACATTCCTGAATTCCATAAAAAATTACCTTTTACGATAAATTCCTGAGCAGTTTCAAGATTGGGTTTTTCTCTAAATCCTAATACATTATTACCCTCTACTTGGATATAACCAAATCCTGTTTCTGGTTTAGTCGGAACTAATCCAAATGTGACAATTGAATCTTGTTTTGCCAGTTCAATTGCTTCGTTAACAGCTCTTTCATATTCATCTTCATCTTCTATTAAATGATCAGAAGGTGTAATAAGTAAGATATCATTTTTATCTGCAGAGAATGCTGCAAAAGCTATAGCTGCTGCAGTATTTCTTGGTGAAGCTTCTATTATTTGCTGATATTTTTGAATATCAATCTCTTTTAATGCTTCAGAAGATAATTCGAAATTATCCATATTACCTATTACTGTTAAACCATCACAAAGAGTAATATTTCTCATTGCAGTCAACTGAAAAAGAGATTTTTCACCAAAGATATTCAGATACTGTTTAGGCTTATTTTTTCTGGATAAAGGCCAAAGCCTGCTGCCCACTCCTCCAGAAAGTATTACATTAATAATTTTCGTCATTACAATCTAAAGTCTCTCTTTAATTTTTTCCAACCACGTTTTTTCTTTAGCTGAATAGCCATAGCCATATTTATTTCCATAGCCATAATGATTCTTATCCACATCATTAAGTACAAATCCTACATTTTTAATTTTGTTGCTATCAATATTATTATTAGCAAACTCCACAAGAGATTTTTCGGTATATCTAGATCTTGCAACGTATAATGTAGCATCAGCTAGATCTGCAAATAAGAAAGTATCTGTTACTAATAATAGAGGAGCAGTGTCTATAACAATATAGTCATACTTAGTTCTCAGATTATCTAATAACTCTTCGTATCTACCATTACTTAGTAATTCTGTTGGGTTTGGTGGAATCATCCCGGAATAAATGACATCACAATGTGGATTAAATGAAGTAACATGTATTATATCTTCCAATCTTGTTTGATCTGAATACAAATATTCTGTCAAACCAGTTAACCCTCTTCTGGATGTATTATAACGCTGAAGCTGAGGGTTTCTTATATCTGAACCAATAATGATCACCTTCTTTTTAGGGGTTGCTAAAGTCAAAGCTAAATTAACAGAAACAAAAGTCTTACCTTCACCCTTAACCGAAGAAGTCACAAAAACTACTTTCCCTTTTTCTTTCTTAGGTAGTAAAAAGTTCATATTTGTAATTAAAATACGGAATGCTTCTGCCATTGGAGAAAGATCATTAACCTGTACAATATCTGAGTCTCCTTTTAAAACCGTTGGTAATTCTCCTAATACAGAGGCATGAGAAAGTTTTTCTAAATCATTCTTGCTCTTAACTTTGTTATTTAATATATCTTTAAGATATATAAAAATGGCAGGTAAAATAAGTCCAACTAATAATGCTCCTAATAGGAAAAGTACTTTTTTGGGAGCTACAGGGGTTGGTGATGCATAAGCATAATCGATAATTCTGGCTTTATTTGCTGTAACCGCTAAAGATATTGCAGTTTCTTCTCTTTTCTGTAATAAGAGTAAGTATAAATTCTCTTTTATTTGTTGTTGTCTCTCAATACTTCTAAACATTTTTTCCTGAGCAGGAATTTTGGTAATTTTAGAACTTATAGTATTTTGTTCACCCTGATATTGATTTTTAGCTAATTGTAATCCTGTTCTATTTTTCAATAAACTTTCCATTACAGAACTTCTCAATGAAGATATTTGTTTATTAAGATCAATTACTAAAGGGTTTTGAGGTGTAGCATTTTCAAGCAATCTATTTCTCTCTAAAACAAGTTGATTATAAGCAGCTATATTAGAAGATGCTGTAGAATTATTTAACCCTACATTGGAAGGTAATACCTGTGTGTTATTTTGTCTTCCCATAAAATCCACTAAAGCATTGGTAAGCTCAAGTTGAGATTCTAATTCTATTTGTTTTGCTCTAGCTTCAGCTGATGTTTCAAGGCTTATTCTTGCTTCTGTTGATAAGTCTGTAATTTGGTTACTTGATTTAAAACGTTCTTTTTCATTTTCAACCTGTCCCAGCTCTTTTGATATAAGATTGATTCTATCATCAATAAAGTCTTTAGTTTTCTGAGACTCAGAATTTTTATCACTGATAGCATCATTATTATATACCGTTACTAAAGTATTTACAATATCTTTAGCTTTATTTATATTTGCATAGTTTAAAGATAGATTTATAACTGTTACATCTTTATTAGCTAAGCTTACACCTACTATTTTTTGTAAATAATTCACAGTAGCTTCTTTGGAAGAATAAGTAAAATACATATTACTAACATCTCCTGCTTTAGACTTATTGTATGTAGGATTTTTGATAATTAATAAATTAGCATAAGGTAAACTAATTGTTTTATTGAATTGTGTTTTAACTTCTGGAAAATTATCACTTGTCAAAATAATATTTTGTCCAGAAATTTTAATGCTTACAGGTTTTATTTTACTTACGTAATCTTTTTCATTAATAACCTGAATGATTATAGGTGAGGTTTCTTTATATAATTCGTTATCATTTAAGTTAGATTTCGCATATATTGAAGTCTGCAGGTTATTCTGCTTTACTACCTCATTCATGAGTTTTTTAGACTTGAAAATCTCTATTTCATTATCAATACTATTGGTTCCCATTCCTCCAAAACCTGATAAATCTTGTAAAACACCAAATTCACCTCCTACAGAAGGTGTTTTTTTAGCATCTTTAATCAGCACTGATGACTGAACATTAAATATAGGTGTAGCAAACTTTAAGTAAAAGTAAGTTGCAATGAGACATATGATAGGAACAATTATAAACCATACCCAGTTTATTAAATAGGGTTTAATTATCTCCTGAATATTAATTTCCTTTTCTGATCCTTCAATAATTGGATTATCCATTATCTAGTTTTATATTTTTATAAATTATCCGCTATGTTTAATAACAGAGATTGATTAGTTTTTATTATTAAATTAGAGTCTTGCATCAACTAAGCTTCTGTCTATACATGCTTTAGTATCAAAAATGACACTATCTTCTTTTTTTATTTTTTCAAAATCTAATGTGAGAAACTCTTTGTGAGATACTGCAATAATAATAGAATCATACTTTTTATTATTATCCAGTTGATCAAGAATATTTACACCATATTCATCCTTAACTTCTTCCTTATCCGCCCATGGATCAAAAATATCTACATCTACTCCATAATCTTTTAGTTCATTATAGATGTCGATAACTTTTGTATTTCTTACATCAGGACAGTTTTCTTTAAAAGTTACTCCTAAAATTAAAGACTGAGAATTCTTAATTATATTCCCTTTAGCAATAAGCAGTTTTACCACTTTTGATGCTATAAATTTTGCAATTGAATCATTTACTCTGCGTCCTGATAATATGACATCAGGATGATATCCTAATTGCTCAGCTTTATGTGCAAGATAATATGGATCTACTGAAATACAGTGCCCTCCAACTAGACCTGGTTTATATTTCAGAAAGTTATATTTTGTTCCGGCAGCTTCAAGGACATCATTAGTATCGATCCCCATTCTATCAAAAATGAGCGCTAATTCATTCACAAAAGAAATATTTACATCTCTTTGTGCATTTTCAATTGCTTTTGAAGCTTCTGCTACTCTGATACTAGGTGCTTTATGAGTACCTGCTGTAATAATTTTTTTGTATAAATCATCAACTTCCTGTGCTATTTCAGCTGTAGATCCGGAAGTTACTTTCATTACACTGGTTAAAGTATTTATCTTATCTCCAGGATTGATTCTTTCAGGAGAATACCCTACAAAAAAATCTTCATTAAATTTTAATCCAGAATATTTCTCCAGAATCGGAACACATTCTTCTTCTGTACAACCAGGAAAAACAGTAGATTCAAATATCACAATATCTCCTTTCTTAAGAATTCCTCCCAACATCTTTGATGCAGTAAGCAATGGATTCAAATCCGGAGCATTATATTTATCAATAGGAGTAGGTACCGTTACAATAAATACATTACATCCTTCGATTTCCTGAATATTACTTGTTCCTTTATAGCCTATAGTTCCTGCTGACTCATTATAACGATTTAAACTTTTATTAAGTTTATCAATATCCGCTTCTAATGTTGCATCATGGCCATTATTAAGCTCATTAATTCTTTCTATATTAATATCAAAACCCAAAACCGGATAATGGTGAGCAAACTCTAAAGACAAAGGTAACCCTACATATCCTTGTCCAATAATGGCTATATTATATGATTTCATTCGTTTGTGATTCTATCAAAAAATTAAAACTAATATTTTTGATAATTTAATTACTTTACTTTTATTTTTTAAATAAACCTATAACAACGGCAATAGCTGTAACTCCAATAGAAATAGCGGTTAGATAAAGCCCGGTATTAGGATTCTGTCGTGAAGCAATTTCTTTTGCTTTAGTTGACTGAACAATAATTGCATCACCTTGCTTTAGGTTATAAAATGGAGAGTTAATTAAATTAGCATCCTGTAAATTAATTTTACCATGGGTAACGGTTCCATTCTCAGTTCTTATGACCAATACGTCTGTTCTTTTCCCATATCCTGTTAAATCACCAGCAAGTCCTAAAGCATTCAAAATAGTTGCATGCCCATTAGTCACAGTATAATCTCCTTGTCTGTTAACCTCCCCAAGTATTGTAATTTTAAAATTAGCAATTCTTACACTTACAGTTGGATTTATAACATACTGACTTACTTTTTCTCTTAATTCATCTTTAACATCAATCAGAGTTTTACCAGTGGTGTTAACTTTACCAATAACCGGAAAATCAATATTACCGTTATTATCTACAATGTAAGTAGGTCCTGACAATGTAGACATTCCTTGATTAGGCATATTTCCTCCAGCATAGGTATTATTAGTCTGAATCATTTCAGCGGAAGAATAGCTCTGGTTAAATGGCTTTACAACATCCATATCTTTTGCAGTAATCAGGATAACCAGCTGATCTCCTGTTTGAATTGTATTTCCAGAGTTTTTTGCAGATGATTCAATAGCCACTTGTTCTATATTCTGCATATAGTTTAAATCATTCTGACCAGCATTATCCTTAACCTTACATGATACTAATAAGAGTATAGAAAACAGTCCTAATATTCTACTTTTCATATTTTAAAATTGTACAAATATACATTTATATTTTTTCCT
This sequence comes from Chryseobacterium artocarpi, assembly GCF_001684975.1. Taxonomy (GTDB): domain Bacteria; phylum Bacteroidota; class Bacteroidia; order Flavobacteriales; family Weeksellaceae; genus Chryseobacterium; species Chryseobacterium artocarpi. The sequence continues at coordinate 69,398 of NZ_MAYH01000034.1, forward strand.
ATTTATCCAAAACCTCGTAGATGGAATTATTACTTATAAATTCCGGTACAATCAGTTTAAGAATCTTTACCACTTCCACTTTTTCCTGCATTATAGAGGCTTCGGTTATCTGGTTTACCAAACTTTCTATTTCTGAAAACGACATCGTAGGATCTTTAGAAATCATAATTTTTTCATTATGAGTAGGAAGTGTTTTTGCATTATCACTTAATAGTTCCTCGTATAATTTTTCTCCAGGTCTTAACCCAGTATAAATAATTTTAATATCAATATTAGGCTCAAAACCTGATAGTTTGATCATTCTTCTTGCAAGATCAAGGATTTTCACCGGTTCACCCATATCAAAAACAAAAATCTCACCTCCTTGCCCCATAGTTCCAGCCTGAAGAACCAATTCACAAGCTTCAGGAATAGTCATGAAGTATCTTACAATATCAGGATGGGTAATAGTAACCGGACCTCCTGCCTCAATTTGCTTTTTGAAGTGAGGAATAACAGATCCATTTGATCCTAATACATTTCCAAATCTAGTTGTAATGAATTTTGTAGTATTACCTTCTGCATGTTGTAAAGACTGAACAAATAACTCTGCTGCTCTTTTAGATGCTCCCATTACGTTAGTTGGATTTACAGCTTTATCTGTTGAAATCATTACAAATCTGTTCACTTTGTAACGACTAGATAAAAGAGCAATATTTTTTGATCCTAAAACATTTACACGGATTGCCTCATTTGGATTATCTTCTACAAGAGGGACATGCTTATATGCCGCAGCATGATATACCATTGAGAAGTTATAAGTTTGAAATAACGGCTCTACTCTATGAATATTGGAAACATCAGCAAGTACAAATTTGAATCTGATATGAGGAAATTTTTCCTTCATCTCAAGCTCAATATCATATAAAGGTGTCTCTGCTTGATCTAGAACAACAATTAAAGATGGTGTAAACTGAGCAACTTGTCTTATAATTTCACTTCCAATAGAACCTGCTCCACCCGTAACCAACACATTTTTACCGTAATGTCTGCTTTTTACCTCTTCATTCTCTATTTTAATAGGCTTTCTATTAAGAAGGTCTTCAATTTGAAGATTTCTGATAGAGCCTCCCAAATCACTATCTCTCAACTTACGTACCGAAGGAGCTTTAAATACATTCAAATCTTTTTCCAAGAATAAATTTACCCAAGAATTCATTTCATTTTTGGACATCATTTCTTTGACGATGATAACTCCATCGATAACAAGATCTTCTTTTGTATTTTCTTCAATTTTTTCTTTAGCGTAAATTGGTTTACCAAGAAGTGATGCTCTTTTTGAATCAGTTCTCTGTGTCAAAAAGCCAACTACATGATACGGAAGGTTTGGATTGTCTAGAATGGCTCTTGCTATAGCAATAGATTGTTCATCGATTCCTAATACTAAAATTCTCTTTTTTAAAGCACTTCTTCTATACTCTCTTACAATGTGAAAAAACTCTTTAACATACAGTCTAAAGAGAAATAAGCCCATAAATGATATAACAAAATACAGAACAAGGTAAGGCGTCAGAATAAATTTACCTCCTGTCATCCAAAAATATATCACGTTAATTGTTGCAACGACAAACATTGTACAAAAACATGATACAAAAAGTTTAAAAAGATCTATAAAAGTAGAATGTCTGATTATTCCTGCATAAGTCTTGAAAATATACATAAAAAAAGTATTCACTAATATGATAAAAGCAAAAACAGCACTTTTATCTTCATGATATACAAATTCTTTTTGTGTTATCTTTTCTATGATATATGTAGAAAGAAACAAAGATATTACCAAAATTATAATATCTATTATAAGTATTATCCACCTTGGAAGGTATCTTACATCTGAGAGATTGACAACATTATCCCCTCCAAATATTTTTTTCCTGAAAGAATTATACATTGTCCTTATTTGTGTTCATAGTGTTATTATTCGGTACAAGACCCTATTTATTAAATTCAATTAATACTTGGGAATTCATGCAAAATTAAAATAAAATCTCATCAATTCCCTAAATCTAGAAAAATAAAATTTTAGTATCTGAGATTAATCAGCAAACTTTTTATTTTATCTTTATCATTATCAGACAAATTCGTGCCTGATGGTAAACATAAACCCTTGTCAAAAAGTATACCACAAAGGTTATTTCCAAAGAATTTATACTTATTAAACAATGCCTGCAAATGCATTGGTTTCCATAAATACCTAGTTTCTATACTATTTTCTAAAAATATTTTTTTTATCTTTTCTTTCGTTACCTCATAATCATTTTCTTCGATGATAACTGTATTTAGCCAATAATTAGAAAAAAAGTCATTATTGGGTTCTTTAAAAAGTGATATTTCATCATAATTTTTAAAAACTTCATTATAAAAACTATGATTTTCTCTACGTTTTGATATTCTATCTTCCAAAACTTCCATCTGTCCTCGACCAATTCCGGCAGAAATATTACTCATTCTGTAATTGTATCCCACCTCTGAATGGCTGTAATAATCTTTATCTTCTTTTGCCTGTGTAGCAAAATATAGTGCTTTATCTTTATATTGTTGATTCCTAGAAATAAGTATACCTCCTCCCGAAGTTGTTATAATTTTATTTCCGTTAAAACTGATAATTGAAAAATCACCAAAAGTACCACATGGTTTACCCTTATATTTACTTCCTAAAGCTTCTGCACTGTCTTCAATAATAGGAATTTCATATTTCTTGGATATCCCAATAATTTCATCTACCATAAATGGCATTCCGTAAAGCGAAACTGTAATGATAGCTTTTGGTTTTTTTCCTTGTTCCAGGCAGTATTTAATTGCATCCTCTAAAGCATTAGGACACATATTCCAGGTGGAAGCTTCACTGTCTATAAAAACAGGAATAGCTTTTTGATAAAGAACAGGATTAGCAGAAGCTACAAACGTAAAAGACTGACATAGAACAAAATCTCCTTCCTTCACATCTAATAATCTCAAAGCAAGATGTATTGCTGCCGTGCCGGAAGACAGAGCTGTTACGAATGAGTTATATCCAAGATGATCTTCAATAATTTTTTCAAATGCGTCTATATTTGAACCATATTGAGAGATCCAGTTGGTATCAAATGCATCTTGTATATATTTCAATTCATTTCCTCCCAAATGTGGAGGTGACAGCCAAATCTTTTCCCCTTGCAAGCTTTTTGTGTTTGTTTTTTAATCAGTCAAAAATATCATTTATTTTCTCATATTCAAAGCCTCTGCTCATCAAATATTTTATTGTCTTTGATTTTCTTTGATATTCCTGTAATCCTTTTTGTTTGGACGAATAATCTTCGTAAATTCTCTGAATTGTCTTAAAATAATCCTCTTCATATATTTCATCAAAACACATATTGATCAGCTTTTCAGAGATCTGTTTCTGCTTCAGATTCATTTTAATCTTATTTCGTCCCCAATGCTTGATGTAAAACTTTCCTCTGATATAGCTTCTTGTAAACCTTTCCTCATTAAGATAGTTTTCCTTCATCAGATAAAGAATGATTTCTTCTTTTGCTTCATCTATTAACAGAAACTCTTTCATTTTCTGTTCAACTTCCGCATGACAACGATCCTGATATACACAATAGTTTACCAGTTTCAGTTTAATTTCGTCAAAAGTAAAAGACTTCTTTTCCATATGGATAAAAAAAGAATGAGCTATCGCCCATTCTTTATATGATATTATATTCTATTATTAGTAGTTGAATAATGCTTTACCTTCCATTAATTCATTAACTTTCTTTCTTACAGATGTAAGAACTTCTTCATTCTTGATATTGTCTACCACTTCAGAAATTAATCCTGCAATAGTATCCATATCATTTTCTTTAAGACCTCTTGTTGTAATTGCCGCAGTTCCTAATCTGATACCTGATGTAATGAACGGAGATTTATCATCGAAAGGAACCATGTTTTTATTACAAGTAATATCAGCAAGTACTAATGCTTTCTCAGTTTCTTTACCGTTTACTCCTTTATTTCTAAGGTCTACCAACATTAAATGGTTGTCTGTACCACCACTTACAATGTCAAATCCTCTATCGATCATTGCTTTTGATAATGCTTGAGCATTAGCTTTAACCTGTTTTGCGTAAGTTTCGAATTGTCCGTCTAAAGCTTCACCGAAAGCCACTGCCTTACCAGCAATCACGTGCTCTAGCGGTCCTCCTTGAATTCCTGGGAATACAGCACCATCCAATACCTGGCTCATCATTTTCGTTTCTCCTTTTGGAGTTTTGTGCCCATAAGTATTTTCAAAATCTTTCCCCATCATGATCATTCCTCCTCTTGGACCTCTTAAAGTCTTGTGAGTAGTAGTAGTTACTACGTGGCAGTGTTCAAATGGCGAGTTTAATAATCCTTTCGCTACTAAACCAGCAGGGTGTGCGATATCCGCCCAAAGAGTGGCTCCGATTTCGTCTGCGATTTCTCTGAATTTTGCATAATCAAGATCTCTTGAATAAGCAGAGAAACCAGCAATCATCATTTTTGGTCTTTCTCTTAAAGCAACTTCTCTCATCTGATTGTAATCAATAAGACCTGTTTCTCTTTCAACTCCATAAGAAACCACTTCATATTGGATTCCTGAGAAGTTTACAGCAGATCCGTGAGTAAGGTGCCCTCCCATTGAAAGGTCCATTCCCATAATCTTATCTCCAGGTTTCAAAACGGCAAGATAAATGGCTGCATTCGCCTGAGAACCGGAATGTGGCTGTACGTTCACATAGTCTACTCCGAAAAGTTCCTTTGCTCTGTTGATCGCCAATGTTTCAACCTCATCTACAACTTCACATCCTCCGTAATATCTTTTTCCGGGATATCCTTCAGCATATTTGTTTGTCAGTACGCTTCCCATTGCTTTCATTACATTTTCAGAAACAAAGTTTTCCGATGCAATAAGTTCTAATCCATGAGCTTGTCTTTGTCTTTCCTTTTCAATCAGGTCGAAAATAATATCCATTTTACTTTTAGTTTTTGAAATTTTTCACCCCAAATGTACGGAATTTTCGTTGAGATTTTAGCATTGAAAAAGATGATTTTTGAAGCAAAAAAAGAATTAATTCAAATTAAATTATCAATATTTTGTTTTAAAAATCTTCTTCTGAAAGTTCTTTATTCACCATTGCTCCTGTAAAATTACCTTGTGCAATAGCATTTGCTACAGACCTCATCATCGTTACGTTATCACCACAGGCAAAAACTCCGGGCGTTGTTGTTTTTTGCATAAAATCAACCTGGATATATCCCTGCTCTGTTAGTTTACAATCTAAACTTTGTGAAATATTGACATTCTGCTCAAAAGGAATTTTAGCATATAATACTTTTAAAGAAACATTATTTCCATTTTTAAAAACAATTTTTTGAAGCTGTCCGTTTTTATGTTCAAGTTTTTCAATTTTATCTTCATTGAGATTAATATTATTGCTTTTTAGTTTTTCGATCTGCTCAACGGTAAGTTGAGTTTTTCCATTGGTAAACAAAGTCAGATTTTTAGTCATATTAAAAATCAATTTTGAAAATTCATATGCCATATCTCCATCAGCAAGAATCCCTGTCTCTTCGCTTTTAACTTCATAGCCATGGCAATACGGACAATGTAATACGGAAATCCCCCAACATTCTGCAAATCCCGGAATATCCGGCATTATATCTTTCACTCCGGACGCTAAAATTACTTTTCGTGCCTGAAATTTTTCACCATCAAATGTTTCAATTTCAAAACCTAATGCATTTCTTTTTATAGAAATAACTGTTCCATCATAAAATTGAACTGTGGGGTATTTTTCGACATCATTTTTTGCCAGTTCACTAATTTCTTTTGGAGTTTTCCCGTCATGAGTTACAAAGTTATGTGAATGAGGAGTCTGTCTGTTACAAGGTTTTCCATGATCAATAATTAAGGTATTTCTGAGAGATCTGCCCAATGCCATTCCTGCTGACAAGCCTGCGTAGCTTCCGCCTATGATTATAACATCATTTTTTTTGTTTTCCATGTTTCAGTTGAGATTAAATTTCAATTTTACAAAGATAAAGCAAAAACCAATTAATGCAATTCAGTTGCGATAGTATTTATGTATCATTCCTTTACTTACTACTCCATCGGTCTTTCACCTCATTAATTTCATTCTGAATCCTGTTTCGTATATCAATTTTCGCATCTTCAAAACTAAAAATAACTGTTCCTCTTCCTCTTGCATATGGGTTTGTCACGGAATCAGCGATTTCAGCATGTTTAAAAAAATCACCTGTTTCCTCAAGTTCATTTTCTGAGTTATCTTTAACTCTAATTAGATTTTTATAATTCTTACTTAAATCCATCCAATCAATATAATCAGCATTAAATGAAACAGCTTTTACTCCTTTTGTTGAATAAAAATTAATTGCTCCTGCCTGTCCATAATTATCACAAAGTACGAGGGTATTTCCTGATTTTGACAATCGTGAATATTCTTTATCAACTTTCTGAGCTAGTTCTTTCCAACCTAACATATCTGCAAAATCCTGAGGTAAAGGGTGATCTTGACCATCTTCCCAGCGCAAGAGTCCAAATCTTTTATAAGAGTCCGGATTCTGAACTATAAATTCAGGGGTTTTATTTGGAAATGCTAAGTTATATATGGGTAAAAACAAAATAACAGGATGCAGAAGACAAACAGGTTTGAGATATTTTTTCCATCCACCATTTAAAATATCCTCTAGATAAACAGCACCAAAACCTATATAAACAGGATAAAGACCTATTGCATAATAGTCTTTTGCTTTAAAGAACATAAACAATGACATAGTGAAAACATATCCCCAGAAGAAAAACCTGATTTTCTCAAAAGCCTTATAAAACAGCAATGCATAAAAGCCAAACAAGATAACAAAAGTAACTCCGATAAAGAATAGTAATTGTGATTTCAAGAAGTCAAATCTATTGACATTTACTAACTGGTATTCGGAAAGCTCTTTCATATGATGAATTACCGGAAAACCATTATTATACTGCCAGACAAGGTTAGGAAAAATAATTATTAAAGCTAAGAGTGCTGCACCATATGTGTGAGGATTTGCAAAAATTCTTCTTTGTTTTGTTAATAAAAGCGCAGGAATAAATCCTAATGCAAGAAAAGCAATATTGTACTTATTTAATATTCCAATTCCAAAGATGGCTCCACCCCAATAAAGCCAACTTATCTTTTCAGTATTGATATATTTTATCAGAATATAGAAAAAGGAAGTCCACAACAGAACATCTAGTGAATTGGGCTGATACAGCATATTCAAGCGAAGTAATGAAGAAAACAGTAATCCTAAGGATGCAAGAAGGAGAGCAAAAAGACCGCCTTTTAATTCTTCAATAGCCTTCCATACAACAATCATCGTAAATGCTCCGAATAAAGCTGGAAAAAATTTAATCCAAAATACAGAACCACCCAATATCTTTATGAGCCATGAAATCCATGAGCTTACTGGAGGAACTGAAAGATATCCCCAGGCAAGATGATTTCCCTGATCCAGATGCAAGTATTCATCCCGTTGTAGCTCGTATTCAGGATTTATCAGTGTGTATTGAAGAATAAATTTCACAATAACAAACAGAAACAAAATCAGATAGCTTTTCTTCATGGTTATAATTTAAAACTAAAATTAAAACATTTTAAACTCTATTTTTATTACATTTTAAATTTAATTTGATGATCAAGCTAAATTTTATCAATAAAAAAACCCGAAGAAAATTCTCCGGGATTTACCAATTTATAATGTCAGTTTATTATTTTGACTTTGATTTTTCTTTCAGTTCTTCTTTATCTTTATCTGACGGATTCCAAACTTTCACTTCTGAATCTTTTGTAATATCCGATCCAGGAAGAATCTGAACATTGATTCCATCACTAGCACCAAGTTTTAGGTATACTTTTTTAAACTTACCATCTTTTTGCTTCACTTCTACGAAAGGAACATCTTTACCTTGTTTCTTCTCATATTGAACTAAAGATTCATCCAGTAATAAAGCATTTTTCTGAGAGCTTAATACAATCTCACCATTAGCAGAGAAACCAGCTCTGATATATTCGTTATTAGGGTTTTCTACATTTCCTTCTACCGGAAACTTGATCGTACCTGCGTTATCTTTTCCTTTAGGAGCAATCATTGTAAGTTTTCCAGGGAAAGTTTTATTTTGCAACGCCCCGATTACAATATTCATATCCATTCCTTCGCTTAGCTTTCCTGCTTGTGCTTCATCAATTTCTCCTTTAAAGATCAAAGAGTTTAGGTCTGCGATAGAACAGATCGTAGTTCCTGCGTTGAAGTTATTCGCTTCAATTACCTGGCTTCCTACTTTTACAGGAACTTCAAGAACGGTACCTGCTACTTTTGAACGGATTTGAGTAGTTGCCAGCCCTTGTCCCTGTAGTTCAGGAGTAGCTCCGGTTTTTGCGATTTGTAATCTTTTCTGAGCAGTATTCAATTGTTGCTGAGCATTTTTAAGGGTCTGTTGTTGTGAGTACAATTGTTGCTGAGCGTTCAGGAACTCTTGTTTAGAAGCAACGCCTTGCTTGTACAACTTATCCTGCATTTCAAATTGTTTCTGCATGTTCGCCACATTCATCTGAGCATTACTGATCTGAATCTGAGCATTCTGAACTTCCTGCTGAGAGGCATTTACTTCTGAGATGCTTGGTACAATTTTCACGGTTGCAATCAATTGACCTACTTCTACCTTATCTCCTTCCTTTACTAAGATTTTATCGATAATCCCTGCAATATTGGGTTTAATTTCAATTTCTTCTTTGGGAACAATTTTTCCGGTAGCCATCACCTTATCATCCATATTCTGAATGTTTGGTTTACGGGTAAGGAAGGATTCGCCTTCTTTTGAATTTGATTTCACAAGATAACCAATCCCTGAGAACAATGCCACTGCAAATAAAAGCCCCAACACAATATAAATGGCTTTTTTCCAAGTGAATTTCTTTTTCATATGTCTAGTTTATTTTTTTTTAATTAAAAGAGTAAAAGATTTAAAAATTAAAAGAGTAATACCGCATGGTTACGGATCATTTTTCATTTTCAAATTTTCAAATTATATCATTTTCAAATTATTATTCTGTTCTCAAAGCTTCGATCGGTCTGATTTTTACAGCTCTCTGCGCAGGAATCATTCCGATAATCAGTCCCAATATTACCATCACTGCCATCGCGGCAAATACGTTTCCATAGTTTACCGTAGGATTATAGAAAGGGAAGGAATCCTGTCCCTGAGTAACAGCATTTAGGATCATCAGTACAAAAATCCCGAACATAAATCCTAATAATCCTGAGGAGAGCGTGATAACAACACTTTCCAGAAGAATCTGATTTCTTACTTCAGCAGGCTTTGCTCCCAATGCCCTTCTGATTCCGATCTCTTTAGTTCTTTCTTTTACGGTGATCAACAAAATATTAGAGATCGCAATTACTCCGGCTAAAATCGTTAGTGTTCCTACAATAATAGTCAGAAGCTGCATTCCGGTAAGGAAACCTGTCAGTTTTTTAAATTCTTTTCCAAGATTGAAGCTACCGAATGCATTGGTATCTTCAGGGGAGACTTTATTTTTAGCTTTTAAGACCTGTTTTACCTCTTCTTCCACTGAGTTCACGTTAGCATTTGGCTTACTTACGATCGCAAACATATCAATCTGATCTCCTGCATTATACATTTTCGTATATGTAGAGAGTGGAATGAAAGCCGTTTGATCATTTTCAAAACCTCCTCCTTTTTTTACTCTGAATACTCCGATTACATTAAAGAATAGTCCTTTGATGTTGATAGATTGTCCTATTGGGTTTTCTTTTTTCTTGGAATCAAAGAAGTTCTTATAAATCTCTTCTCCTATAACCACTACATTTTTGTTACCGGAAACGTCTGCATCATTGATATAGCGTCCGAAAATAAGTTTCTTTTCTGAAATTTTATTCCCCACCGAGTAATCTCCCGTAAGAGAATAGGTAGCACTTTTACCGTTTCTGGACATAGATTCTCCAGGAGTTCCCGTAAAGCTTCCTCTGGCATTCTGGGGCGATATATAATCTACCTGTGTTACTTTTCTTTTGAGCATTTCCATATCGGAAAGGTTCAGGTGAACTTCTCTTCCTTTTGGAAACCCTTCGTAAGGAATAGAGGTTTTCTGTGCCCACAGGAAAATGGAATTGGTAGCAAACCCGGAAAATAATTTATCAAAACCATTCTCCATACCTTTTGCTGCCCCAAGAAGGCTCACATACAGGAACATTCCCCATCCCACTCCAATCATGGTAAGAAATGTACGAAGCTTATTATTTCTCAAAGAATAATAAATCTCCTGCCAGGTATCTTTTTTAAATATAATATTCACCTTTCTGAATTATTAGTTATAAATGATATACATTACTCTGTTCTCAACGCTTCAATAGGTTTGATCTTTGAAGCTCTGTAAGCCGGCACAAATCCTGCTATAAACCCAGAGAAAACCAATGCTATAAATGCCATAAAGATCTCACCCCATCCTACACTCGGACTTTTAATGAAAAACTCTTCAAGGCTGTCACCAATCATGCTTAATGTTAAAACACCGACTGCAATTCCTACAATACCGGAGATCACAGTAATCACAACACTTTCCTGAACAATAAGCGCTACAATTCCTCTTGGTTTTGCACCAATGGCTTTTCGCACTCCTATTTCTTTGGTTCTTTCTTTTACGATATACACCATGATGTTACTGATCCCGATAATTCCCGCCAGTAATGTTCCCATCCCGATAAAACCAACAATAGCTGTAAGAACTGCCATGAAGGTAAAAGTATCGTTCATGTTTTTGGCATTATTCCAGACACGAACACCGTTTTCATCGTCAGGAGAAACACTTTTTCTTGATTTTAATTTATCCTTCAGCTCATCACCATATTTAATAGCTTCCTGAGGAGTCATTTTATCACTATATGTGATGTAGGCAATATTTACCGTATCAGAACCTTTCTTCATTTGCTGTAAAGTCGTAATCGGAACGGTAATATGTCTTTCATCCCAGTCTCCACCGTCATCAGAGAATACACCTACAACTTTAAACATGGTTCCGTTGATATCCAATTCTTTCCCAACCGGACTTCCGTTTTTAATCAAGTCTCTTTGAACCATTCTTCCGATTACAGCAACATTCTGTTTTCCTTCAAGATCTCTGGGAGTAATGTAACGCCCATCAATCATTTTTCTGTTTTCAATGATCTGCTCGCCAGGTTCAGCCCCATGCACCTGATAGATTCCGCTTTCTTTACCGTATTTTACCATGAGACTGGCATTATACCTTGGGCTGGCTGCTCCAACGTTTTTCTTTTCTGCATTGACCAGAAAATCATAATCATCATTATTCATGGTTACGGTACGTTCAGACTGTAAACCTTTATAAGCTAAAGTAGTCTTCCCTGTAGAAATTGTAATCAGGTTTTTAGCATCTCCTGAAAACCCTTCCGAGAAAGCGTTCTGAAGCCCTTTCCCTATTCCGAAAAGAACAATGAATATAAATAAGCCCAAAGCCACCGTAAACCCTGAAAGCACCGTCCGAAGTACATTACTACGGATAGAACTGAATATTTCCTGCCAACGATCTAGGTCAAACATTTTTATTAGTATTAAAAGATTGAAAAATTAAAATCATTTAATTTTCAAATTATCTCATTTTCAAATTTTCAAATTGTTTAAAGCACAATCTGCTTAATAAACTCATCACTTTCAATGATTCCGTCCTTCAAAACAACGTTTCGTTTTGTCTGTGCAGCAACATCCGGTTCGTGGGTTACAACGATGATTGTTTTTCCTTCATTATTAATATCCTGAAGAAGCTTCATAATATCATGTGTCGTTTTTGAATCCAATGCTCCGGTAGGCTCATCCGCCAGTACCACTTTTGGATCTGTAATCAAAGCTCTGGCAATAGCAACTCTTTGTTTCTGTCCACCTGAAAGTTCACTGGGAAGGTGATTTGCCCATTGTGCAAGACCTACTTTTTCCAGATACTCCATTGCTTTCTGGTTACGTTCTTTCCTCGGGACATTTTGATAATATAAAGGCAGCGCTACATTTTCTAAAGCAGTTTTATAATTGATCAGGTTAAAGGACTGAAAAATAAATCCTAAAAATTTACTTCTGTACTCCGCAGCTTTCACCTCGGATAAGTGCTCTATCGGAACACCGTCCAATTCATAGGTTCCTGAATCTTTTTCATCCAAAATCCCAATGATATTAAGAAGCGTAGACTTTCCGGAACCGGAACTTCCCATAATAGATACAAACTCGCCTTCTGAGATATTCAGATTGATTCCCTTCAGAACATGAAGTTTGCTTTTTCCCGTATCGTATGATTTATGTAAATCCTGAATTACTAACATTAAGTGATCTATGTTTTATACCCAATAAGTAGATGATATTTTCAAATTGTTACAAGAATGAAAATTTATTCAAATATTTTTTTGTTTAATGACTTTATCCTTTATTTAAAGCATTTTACCATTTTTTGTTTAACGGTAACTTAAGTTTTCCATGTATTTATCCCCAAGAAAGCTGCCTAGCCTATTATTCGAGCCTGTTTCATGTAAATGTGGAAAACTTTTACAGCTAAAAGTCAGCCTATTAGTATTTACCTCTTTCAAAATCAGTTCTTTTTTTCGAACTTTGTATTTAGATTCTGATCAGAAGCACAAACTTAGAATGTGAATAACTTAAATTCACAACCATCACAAAAACAAAAAGTTATACATTTTCTGAACGTTATCCACATAGATCTGAATTATTTAATTATAAAGATATTTTAATATGGGAATTTTTGATAAGAGAGTAAGTTATAAGCCATTTGAATACCCGGAGGTCCTTCAATTCGTGGAAGCGATCAACAAATCGTTCTGGGTACATTCGGAAGTGGACTTTACTGCAGATGTACAAGATTTTCATTCGCAGTTGGAACCACATGAAAAGCATGCTGTGAAAAATGCGCTTTTAGCCATTGCACAGATCGAGGTGTCTGTAAAGACATTCTGGGGGAATTTATACAACCACCTTCCGAAACCGGAATTCAATGGATTAGGATCTACTTTTGCAGAATGTGAGTTCCGTCATTCTGAAGCATATTCCCGTTTATTGGAGGTATTAGGATATAATGACGAATTCCTTAATGTAATTGAAATTCCTGCTGTAAAAGGTAGAATTGAGTTCCTTGGAAATGCGTTAAAACATGCTAACTCTGCTACACCTAAAGAATACGTTTCTGCATTATTACTATTCAGTATCTTAGTAGAAAACGTTTCTCTTTTCTCTCAGTTTGCAATCATCCTTTCTTTCACAAGATTCAAAGGATTCATGAAAAATGTTTCTAACATTATCGCATGGACTTCTGTAGATGAGCAAATTCACGCTAATGCAGGAATCTACTTAATCAACAAAATCCGTGAGGAACAACCTGATCTATTAACAGACAGCGATATTGAAGATATATACACCCTTGTGGATGAATCTATTGCAAGAGAAGGTGATATTCTTAGCTGGATTTTTGAACTTGGAGAAATCGACAATGTATCTAAAGAAGACTTATTGAACTTCATGAAATATCGTGTAGACGACAGCTTGAAGAAAATCAACATGAAAACAAGATACAACATCACTCCTGAACAATACAGACCAATGGTATGGTTCGAAGAGGAAGTTTTCGCGAATTCTCTGGATGATTTCTTTGCAAAAAGACCTGTAGATTACACAAAACACGATAAGAGTATTACGGCAAACGATTTATTCTAATATAAATTGTAAAAGCGCGAGCGAAGCGAGCGTCAAAGCACACCGTATTAGCGTTTTTGTATGATGAATAAATTTATTATTTTTCAAGAACACTAAGCTTTTAATAACACAAAGATAAAATATGATTAATGTAATTGTAAGCTATACCGTAAATCCTGAATTTGTTCCTGCAAATAAGGCAAATATTCAAAAGTTTTTGAATGATTTCAAAAATCTGGATCAAACCACATTTGAATATAAAGTCTATGTAAAGGAAGACGGTGTTACTTTTGTACATTATTCAAACTATATCAATGAAGAAGTTCAGCATGAAGTTTTGAATGTTCCGTCTTTTAAGGAATTTCAAAGATTGAGAGATGAAAGTGGACTGAATGACTCTCATAAAGTCGAAATTTTACAACCAATAATATAAAAAAACAAAATTCCGGGGCGATCATCTCATCCCGGAATTCGAAAATATAACATCTATGGAAGAGCAAAATTCAAATATATGGTGGCTCAACGAGGAGTCTGAGCAAATGCTGAACAGAGGATATCTGTTGAAAGGTGAAACGGTAGACGGAGCTATCGACAGAATCACTACAGCTGCTGCAAAAAGGTTATACAAACCTGAACTTCAGCCGGCTTTCAAGGAAATGATCACAAAAGGATGGATCAGTTTCTCTTCTCCTGTATGGGCTAATATGGGAACTGAAAGAGGTCTTCCTATCTCTTGTTTTAACGCTCACATTCCGGACAGCATTGAAGGAATTACTCATAAAATGGGTGAAGTAATCATGCAGACTAAAATCGGAGGTGGTACTTCAGGTTATTTTGGAGAGCTTAGAAACAGAGGTACAGCCGTAACGGATAACGGAAAGTCTTCAGGAGCTGTTTCCTTCATGAAACTTTTTGATACGGCAATGGATGTTGTTTCTCAAGGAGGAGTAAGAAGAGGTGCATTTGCTGCTTATTTAGATATTGACCACGGAGATATTGAAGAATTCCTATCAATCAAAGATATCGGTAGCCCGATTCAGAACCTGTTCACCGGAGTATGTGTACCGGATTATTGGATGCAGGATATGATTGATGGTGATATGGACAAACGTAAAGTTTGGGCAAGAGTATTAGAAAGCCGTCAGCAAAAAGGTCTTCCTTATATTTTCTTCACTGATAACGTAAACAGAAACAAACCTCAGGTATACAAAGACCTTGGAATGACGGTAAACGCAAGTAACCTTTGTTCTGAGATCATGCTTCCTTCTACAATGGAAGAATCATTCATCTGCTGTCTATCTTCTATGAACCTTGAACTATATGATGAGTGGAAAGATACAGATGCCGTTAAATTAGCAGTATACTTCCTTGATGCTGTATTATCAGAATTTATTGATAAAACTGAAGGAAACTACTACTTACAGGGAGCAAGAAACTTCGCAATGCGTCACAGAGCGCTAGGATTAGGAGTTTTAGGATACCACTCTTACCTACAGAAAAATATGATTCCGTTTGAAAGCTTTGAGGCGACTCAATTCAATGCAAGAGCTTTCAGACACATTAAAGAACAGGCTGAGCAGGCTTCAAGAGAACTAGCTAACATCTATGGAGAACCAGATGTACTGAAAGGATACGGATTAAGAAATACCACTACAATGGCTATTGCTCCTACTACTTCAAGTTCTGCAATCTTAGGGCAAACTTCTCCGGGAATCGAGCCTTTCTCATCAAACTATTATAAGGCAGGTCTTGCGAAAGGAAACTTTATGCGTAAGAACAAATACCTGGCAAAACTATTGAAAGAAAAAGGTTTAGATAATGAGGAAACATGGAGAACTATCATGTTGAACCATGGCTCTGTACAACACCTGAACGAACTTACTCCTGAAGAAAAAGCAGTATTCAAAACGTTTAAGGAAATCTCTCCTATGGAAATCATTTCACAGGCAGCACAGAGACAACAGTACATTGATCAGGCTCAATCTCTAAACCTTCAGATTCCTTCTACAATGCCAGTAAAAGATGTAAACTATCTATACATTGAAGCTTGGAAAAAAGGAGTAAAAACTCTTTACTATCAAAGAAGTTCTTCTGTTTCAAAAGAAATGATGGTGAACTTTGTATCATGTTCAAGCTGTGAAGCATAAGATCAAGTAATAAACACTCTATATTTACAAAAGCATACCGAAAGGTGTGCTTTTGTCGTTTTTTAGCTTTATAAGTTTTGGCTAAAGCCGTTGGATATATAATTTAATTATAGAACGGGCTAAAGCCCGTTTCTATTGAATTACAAAAACTAATAACTATAAATAGATTGATCAATTTCTATATTTATTCACCGATGATTATTTACAAAAAAGAATAGATATTTAACATCATTACTTCCTTCATTACTTATTATCTATAAAAAAGGTCCGGAAAGAAAATCCGAACCTATGAAAGAATTGTATAAAAGTAAAATAAAGCAGTAATTAAAAATTATATCTAACTCCTAACTGTGCTTGAAATCTTGAAGCAAACTGATCGATTGTATAAGGTAACCCTGGGGTTTTAAAGTTGTAAGTTGGGTCTCCTGCAGCAGGTTGCCCCGCAGCTACATTTCCTACTTTCGTTAAGCCTACACTTGCTGTAGAGTTAAAGGTATTTGGTACAAAGTATACTTTACCCCAGTTTTTGTTTAATAAATTGGTAAAATTGATGATGCTCAAAGAAATCTGAATATTGCTCTTTGATTTTTCACTCAATCTGATTTCGTCCATAATTCTGATATCAGCCTGAACATTCCAAGGAGTTGTATCTCCGTTTCTTTCTGTAAACGTACCTCTTCTGGATTTCAGATAATCGTTATTATTGACAAAGTTCTCATAATCTGCAATCTGTTGCTGAGCCGTTACTAAAATATTTCCTGATCCGTCTTTAATAGGAACAATATATTTCGCAGCTTCGGCAGCATCTTTAAACACATAAGCAAGACCTGCAGCCTGCCCCGTATTAGCAATAGTACTGTTTACAAATCCCCAAGAGAATGGATTTCCTGATTGAGCATTAAAGTACACATTAGTATACAGTTTATTTGAATTGGAAATATTAAAAGCATATCCGAGATTAGCAACAATTCTATTTTTGATAGCGAAATTGGAAGTTGTTAACTTAGGATCATTCGGAGTCAAAGACTGATTCATCTGCCAGTTACTTTCCATTGAATTTCGGATTCCGTTTGTAATATCTTTTGCATCTCCATAAGTATAAGCAGCGAAGAAATTAAATCCGAAGCTATATGATTTTGAAATCTGAGCCGTCAGGTTATAACGGTATCCTTCTTTTGTATTGGATAAAAGGTATGCATTTGAAAACTTACTGTTGATATTCGTTGTATAGATTGGCATTTCGTGATTCACATCATAGCTGTAATAGGTCACATTATCCGTTTTATTCACCTGTTGGAATTTCAGATCATAAAGAACCTTAGTATAAATACCTTCCAGTGTAAGTTTATATCCGCCAAGCGTATAATCGAATGCCAGTGAACTTCTCCAAACTCGTGGCATTTTGAAATTATTATCAATAAGATCCACCTGTACTTTTGAAGAATTTTGCCATTTAGAGAAATTGGAACCTACTAAAGGATCTCCATTAGCCGCGAGTTGCGCTGCAGTTGGAGCATTATAATCATAGCTTCCGAAACCTACCCCGTCATTATAATAAGCATATCCTAACCATGCAAATGGAATTCTTCCTACAAAGATTCCTGAACCTCCTCTCAACACCATAGATCTGTCTTCTGTAACATCAATAGTAAATCCAAGTCTTGGAGATAATGTTGGTTTATTAAGATAAGTATTGGTAAGCTGGCTCAATGGAGTATAATTATAAGTATTTCCATAATTAGGATCCTGAGGTGAGCTGTTCACCAATGGGCTTAGTTGCGGTTTGTTTGGTAAATCAGTGTAATCTACTCTGATTCCTGGTGACAGTCTTACTCTACCCCAATTAATTTCATCCTGAAGATATAGTGAAAGAAGATTCACTTTATACTGAGCATAAGGATTGTCAAAAAGAGTTTGTCTGCTTTCTCCGTTAAAAGGATAGGTACCTCTTATTCTTGCAGGAGTTCCATTATAAAAATCATTTAAACTTTTATAGGATATTCTTCCGTTCAGGGCATTTACAAAACCGTAATTGATATTGTATAGTTCATTGTGTGTTCCTAGTAAAAAGGTATGATGTCCTGTTTTATAAGTAAGGTTATCTGTAATTTCAAAAGTTTTCTGTTTCATATTGAAAACAGTTGCCTCCCTGTCATTTCCTAATAGAATAGTTCCTCCGTTATGGGTAATTTCAACCTGTGGGAACATAGCATTTGCGGAAGTAGGGTCTCTGTAATCATGAATTGAGGAATATCCTACGACTAAATTATTATTCCATTTATCGTTAAAACGGCTTTTCAACTCAAGGGTTGTAGTAGAAGCGGTATTCTTTTGAACAAAATCCATGCTTGAGAACCGGAAATTGGCACCATCCCTCTCTAAATTGGATGCCTGAGAAAATACCGTATTGTTTTTAATCGATAATGTATGTTGGTCATTAATTTTCCAATCTAACTTATTGAAAAGCTTAGAACTTTCGGAGAAGTTATTGTATTGATTAAAGCTTCCTACATTGAAACCATATTTCTTCTGCACAAAATCTGAAATCTGCTGAGCAACAGTCTGATCAATCAAAGCATTTGGATCACCGGCATTATAAAAAATAGGATCTGTTCTTTTGGTATATTCCAGATTCGTGAATAAGAATACTTTGTCTCTCACCACTGGTAATCCTACTCGCCCTCCATAGATAAAGTCAGAGAAATCCTTTGGCATTTTTGAATTATCTCCTACCCTGTTGTTTCCTGTAATTGCTGCATTTCTTCCGTAGGTATAAAGAGATCCGGTAACCTCATTACTTCCACTTCGGGTAACGGCATTGATACTTCCGCCAAGGAAATTTCCAAGTTTCACATCATAAGGAGCGATATACACCTGTACATCCTGAATAGCATCCAAACTGATAGAATTGGAACGCGTACTACTTCCAGGCATTCCTGAAGTTCCCGTCTGCCCACCTAATGAAGGGCTGAAACCAATGGCATCATTATTAATAGAACCATCGATTGTAACGTTATTGTAGCGGAAATTTGTTCCGTTGAATGAATTGTTGGCACTTTGAGGAACTAGTTTTGTGACATCCTGAATACCACGATTGATATTAGGTAATCCTGAAATTTGTGCCTGACTGATTCCTACTCCGTTTTTTACGGCAGTCCTTTTTGAGGTAATTTTAACCTCATCAATGGTCTTTTCTTTATTTCCTATTTCCACTATGGGCAAATCATTATTCCCTAAAGAAAGCTGAAGAGCGGGGTTTTCATAAATAATCTGTGATCCGTCGGAAATCTCAATTTTATAAGGTCCTCCCGGCTGAAGATTATCCAAACTGTATTGTCCTTTGCTGTTGGTTTTAGTTTCAAAGGTACTGTTGGTAGGAATATGCACTACCTTTACGGTGACTTCGGAAGAAATTCCTTTTAATCTTCCAAAAATTTTAGAACTGGTTTCCTGTGAGAATGCAAAACCAAAAGATAATAAAGCAAAAGCACAGATTATTTTTTTCTTCATATTTTTTCTTCTAAAAACTTGGTGTAAAAGTATATCTACTAAATATGAAGTATGGTAACATAAAATTAACATTATGTAACACAATGTTTAAGATTTCCTTAAAAAAAACTTAATACAAATAATAAAATCATTCCAATATTTTTTCTATAAAAATTGAATTTCACCTCTATTTAAATCAAAAAAAACAAGATAAAATCTTTTAAATGCTCAAAAATTTAAAAATTAACTATCTTTGTCACACTGGAAATTAATTTAAAAACACTTGATTAAAATCCGATAAATGAAAAAACTAAAATCATGAAAAAAATTCTACTTACACTATCTGTAAGCTGTGCATCCATAGCTTACTCGCAGAATCTCAATTTTACAGATTCGAAATTCAAAGCTCTTCTTTTAAGTTCAAATACTACAAATGAGATTGTAAAAGATTTCAATGGAAACTCTATTGCTATAGATCAAAACGGGGATGGTGAAATCCAACTTTCAGAGGCACAGCAGGTAAAAATATTGAATATTAAGATCAGCGATGAAATGTATATTGATCCCAATGGCAATAGATCTGACCCTGGAAATATCAATACGACTTATTACGACAGTCACCTTCCCAATAGTATTTCAGATGCTTTACTTTTTTCCAATCTTGAAGAACTTTACTTCTGGAATACAAAAGCTGCTAATATCAGCTTCACGAATCATGGAAAGATAAAGAAGGTACAAGGAAGACCTTTCTATTATGATTTCTCTCAATCAGGGCAATATACTGCTGCTGCGATAAATCTTTCATTTGATAACTGTCCAGGAATTCAGGATATAAATGATGTGATTGCTTATCAGGCTTCAGGAAATCCTTGGTATTCACCTGAAAATAGTTTAAGCATCAAAAATATTCAGTTAACTAACAGCTACTTAGTTATCGATAATACTGAACTGAGAGAACTATATATCCAAAACACTAATGTCAGTACTTTAACATTTAATTCCTGTAAGTTCTTATCTAAAATTTCGGTACCCAATCTTACTTCTTTAACAAAGGTTTCAGTTGTGGGAAACAGCAGCGTTAATGAACAAAATATTGAACTTATAGTCAATAATTGTACAAATTTGGAGGAGATCATTGCTAATACGGATCATTATGAAACAAATGGCGCTTATTTTTCTTCAGTAAACCTTAACGGCTGCTCAGCTTTAAAGAAAATAATGGGTTTAAATGCTGCGTCTATTGATTTCAGTACGGCAGGATTAATTAACCTTGAGGAATTAGACTGTTCATTTTATAACAGATATGGATACAATACTACATCCGGTATTTATTTTGGTAAGGTAACATCATTAAATCTTGCGGGTCTTCCAAAACTTAAAGTTTTAAAGGCATTTAATCAAAAAATATCCAACAATGTGAATTTCAGTTCAGCACAGGCTTTGGAAAACATTGATATTACGAACAGCTGTGGTTATATGAATACCGTAAACGTAAGTAACCTTTCTCATCTGCATACTTTAAGAGCCAACCGTCATTATACTGATGGTACAACAGGTGCTGATCATCTTCAGAATCTTATCACTAAAAACTGTACAGCATTAACCAGTTTTCAATTTGATTACAATAGTGATTTAAGAAAGCTTGATTTGGAAAACTGCCCAGGGCTACAATATTTAACAATAGGAACCTCTTTAGCAGATAAGTTCCCTAATTTACAAGAAATTAATCTTACGCAATGTACCGGATTCAAAGAGATCTCTGTAAGCTCAACAAAAATTTCAACACTGGATACGAAAGATTGTTCAGCATTACAATCCTTAACTTTGTCTTACAATCACCTTCTTACTTCACTCAATATTTCCAATAATTCAAACTTAGAATCATTATCACTTTCAGCTCTGTTTTTACTTACACAAGTCAATACTTCCGGGAATGTTAATTTAAAAAACGTTTATTTCAATATTTGTCTACAGATTACTCATCTTGATTTTTCCACATCACCTCATCTTGGAGCAGTCGCTCTTGTTAACATGCCAGAACTAACATATGTAAACCTTAGAAACGGATCTCTAGAAAGTTTCTGGGAATTCATGAACTATAATTCTAACTTATCTGTTTGTGTAGATGATGCGCAATTAAGTGATTTTCAAACTTCATATCCTGATATCAACTTTACCACGAATTGTGGGGCGACTTTATCTACAGCTAATCTAAAAACGAATACACCTCAAACTAAAGTTTTCCCGAACCCTGTAAAAGACATCTTACAAATCAACTCAGAATATCCTGTAAAAAACATTAAGCTTATTGATAGCCAGCAAAGAATTATTTTTAATCAGAACTTCAATCAGAAAGCAGTAAAAATTGATCTTTCAAGCTATCCAAGCGCTCTTTATTTTATGAAAATTACAACAGAAAAATCAGAAACAACAGAGAAAATTATCAAGAAATAATCCTTTTCAATACAACTCTTTTCACCAAAAATCATAGAACTTTCTATGATTTTTTTGGTTTATATTTGTGTTGATTGTTTAACACTACAAAATTACAGATATGAAATTCGGACAAGTAGAAGATCCTTCAAAGATAGATTTTACTCTTCCAAAGGATCATTCCAAAACCAAAGAGATTTTAAGTCTTAATAAAAAAGGATTGGAAAACATCTCTATCGGATGTGCCAAGTGGAATAAAACGGATCTTAAGGGATTTTATCCCAGAGGAACCAAGGACGAACTGACTTATTATGCTACTCAGTTTAATTCTATTGAGCTGAATGCCACCTTCTATGGAATGCCAACTCCGGATCAGGTAAAAACATGGAAGGAAAAAACTCCAGCTGACTTTAAATTCTTCCCTAAGATCACCAATACAGTATCACACTTCAGAAGATTAATTGACGTTACTGAACCTGTTACCCATTTTGCATCAGCTGTAATGAATTTTGATGAAAAATTGGGTATGGCTTTTCTTCAACTTCACGATAATTTTAAG
Organism: Chryseobacterium artocarpi; assembly: GCF_001684975.1. Classification (GTDB taxonomy): domain Bacteria; phylum Bacteroidota; class Bacteroidia; order Flavobacteriales; family Weeksellaceae; genus Chryseobacterium; species Chryseobacterium artocarpi. Next base: position 91,833 of record NZ_MAYH01000034.1, read on the forward strand.
CCAAAAGATTATGACAGGCTGGAAAAATTTGTAAAAGAATGGCCTAAAGAAGTTCCTCTTGCTATAGAGCTTAGAAATACGGAATGGTTTACTAACGAGGATATCTTAAATACCACTTGCGAGCTCTTTGAAGCCAATAATATCACGAATATCATCGTGGATACAGCCGGAAGAAGAGATATGCTTCATATGCGTCTTACAACACCTAATGCATTTATCCGTTATGTTGGAGCCAATGCAGAAAGTGATTATGACAGATTGGATGACTGGATGAAACATCTTACTCAATGGAAAAAGGATGGATTGCAAAACCTTTATTTCTTCGTTCATCAAAATGTTGAAAAAGCATCTCCTCTACTCTCTGCTTATTTTATTAAAAAAATGAATGAGGAATGGAAAACTGATATCCATATTCCTCAAATGGCAACTGAAAGTACGGGTACTCTTTTTTAGAAAAAATTGATAAATATTATTTAAAAACAATAATTATTCAACAATAAAAAAATTAAATAGATTCATTTTAATTTAACCTTCAGCTAGTAACAAACGCCTTTTCTTATTGGAAAAATATTTACATTAGAGTATACCATATTGTAAAGAATCTGGTATACTTAAAAAAATTAATATCATGGAAAAGGAAATTTGTAAAATCAGTGTTGCGGGCAATTGGCTTGGTGATGAATATACCTTTTATGAGAATCACACCATAAAAAGAGTATATGATAACCACAGTTTAAATTCCAACAAAACTGAATGGCTGGAACCTCAACAAATCAGCAATCAAAGTAAAGACAAGATCATAAAGAATTGTCCCGAAGAATTCAAGGAAAGAATCATGCAGATTCTTGATTATCCTTAATAAAAAACTCTCGCAGATTTCACCAATTAAAGTAGACTGATAAAACATCTACGATCAGCAAAATCTGCGAGAGCATTATATAAATTTACTATTTATTTCTCTTTAAAAGCAATACCAGATTCAGGAATAAAAGGAGAAAATCCAATGTAATCCAGATTCCAAGCTTGGTATTTTCATAATTATAGGCATCCACCTGCTTTTTTGCAGCCTCAGAAAGCTTCATACTCTGATTAATATAATTCTGTACTTCCACAATCTGATCTATATTCTTATTGGGAACTGAATGCTGGGAAAAGTATACCAGATTCTTTTTCCCAAGATAACCGACAATCCAATATTCATCAGACTTATCCATTTTCAGGTATTCTATTCGATAATATTCCGGACGTACTTTTCCTATATGCTTAGGCTCCAGTATTGTATTATTATCAATTTTATTTACATTAATAAGATAGAAATCCAATGCTTGTGGAAGCTTATTGATAACCTGTAATCCTACAGAATTATCCACAAATGCCACTGCACTTTTTTTGATAAACCAATACGTAAAAACAGAGATTGAGGAAACCACTGTCACAATGCGAAACAGTCTTGCCCATTTTGCCATCCTTCCTGATTTGACCTTAAACAACATTAAAGACAAAACTGAAGCTAGAAATATTATAAAAATAATCAGTGTCATATTTTACAAAGATACTTAATCTATATTTTATTTATATTTGCCGTCAAATTTTAATAACCATGAAAAACGCATTTTCAGTATTTGCTTTTTTGAGCATAACTTCTATCTATGCTCAAGTAAAATACGAAAAAGGTTACATTATTAATAATGATAATATAAAAACAGAAGTACTTATCAAAAACAAAGGATGGGTAAGTAATCCGGATTCGTTCAGCTACAAAAAAGATGATAACGCTCAGGAATCCACTGGTATTCCATCTAATATCAAAGAATTTGGGGTTTATAATGAGGTAAAGTATATTACCTATAATGGGGACATAGATTACTCTTCAGATGATATTGCCAGCCTGACTCATAATAAAGAGCCTAAACTTGTTAAAAGTTCAGTATTTTTAAAGGAAATTGCCTCTGGAAATAAGAGATTATACACTTATAAAGGTCATATTACCAGATATTTTTATTCTGATTCAGATTCTGTTATAAAGCCTTTGATCTATAAAAAATATTTATTGGATGGTAATAAATCATTAGTTGCAACCAATGATGAGTATCTGGATCAGTTGAAAGCTCTTTTTGCGGATGATACAAGCACACTTTCTAAGGTAGACAGGACACAATATTCTACATCCAGCTTAACAAGAATTTTCACTGAATATAATGGTAAAACAGCAGTAAATTCAAACAGTCCGTCTGAAGTAGCTGTTTCCACTAAGAAAAAAGAAGTGAAGCTTAATCTCAATATAAGACCCGGAGTTAATTTTTATTCTCCTTTAAAATTGGAAGAGTCTTATCCTTCTCCTGAACTTGCGTCATCAAAAACTAATTTTAGGATTGGTGTGGAAGCAGAGCTCATTCTTCCTTTCAACAGAAATAAATGGTCTGTTATTCTCGAACCTACATTTTCTCAGTATTCCAATAAGAAAACAACCGTTCGTACGAATGACAATCTGTATAATATAACAATGGATAGTTATTCATCTATCAGTATTCCTCTAGGGGTAAGACATTATATGTATATCAATGATAAATCAAAGATATTTGTAAATGCCAGCATCAATGTCTTTACTATAAAAACAAGTTCTCCATCTTCTATAGATGTAGATTATGACGGATTTTTATTTGATAAATTAGAATTGGCATCTACTCAAAGTTTCAGAAATGCTTCTTTTGGAGTAGGCTATAACTATAACAGTAAATATAGTTTAGAAGCAAGATTTAATACCCGCAGCAATATATTGGATAAGGATCTACCGCATGCAGATATTAAATCTTTTTCTTTAATTTTTGGATATAATATTTTTTAGTCTACATTCCATTCTTTATAAAACTGGTCGAGGAAATTCAGCATATAATCATGTCTTTCTTCGGCCATTTTTTTTCCTTTTTCAGTATTCATCAGATCTTTCAGAAGTAATAATTTCTCATAGAAATGATTAATCGTCGTTCCGTTTGATTTTTTATACTCTTCTTTAGACATATTCAAACTTGGCTGCACTGCGGGATCGTGCATTGGATTATTCTTGAATCCGCCGAAGTTAAATGTTCTTGCAATTCCTATGGCTCCAATGGCATCAATTCGGTCTGCATCCTGTACAATCTGCAATTCCAGAGATGGATTTACCGGAGCATTTCCTCTATTTTTAAATGATATATTTTCGATAACAAATAAAACTTTTTCAATAGTTTCGTTGGGAACATTTTGTGATTCTAAAAACTCTCTTGATATTCTTGGAGCTATCGTCTCATCTCCGTTGTGAAATTTAGGATCAGCAATATCATGTAATAATGCAGATAATTCTACTACATCCTGATCACAATTTTCTGTTTCTCCTATTTTTTTTGCCAGCTTCCAGACTCTTTCAATATGGAACCAATCGTGTCCAGCTTCTGCTCCTTCTAATTTTTCTTTTACAAATTCTACGGTGTTTTCAATGGTACTTTTCATTTATCTATCAATTCATTTAAAATAATATCCCAGAGTTTATGATTGTAGCTTCTAAAAAAATTAACATGTCCAATTTCTTTTTTCTCAGATTCGGAAGTTTTTACAAGTCTATAGGTAGGTTTAAGGTTGGGATATGTATTATTCAGTAAGCTTAATACTCCTTTTTCAGTAAGCCATACATCATCTTCAGCCCGGATCACAAAGACTTTTTGTGTTAAATTTTTAGAATAATCATCAATTTTCTCCAACAACCGGTTGGTTGATTTCTTGTTTAAAATTAAGGTTCTCCAGTCATATGCACAATTTTTTGGAAGACTTTCTCCAAGCCCAAACCAATTTGCCGGAAAATACCCTAATAAAGAAGTAGTTAAAGGCTGAACAATTCCGAATCCCAGATAAGCTTCTATTTTAGTTTTCAATCTCAGATTACCGACAAACGCATTCTGAGTTCCTACGAATACAAACTCTTCAAACATTTCCGAATCTTTATTCATTCCCAAAATCAATGCGCCTACAGAATGTCCTAAACAATATTTTCTATATTCGGAAAAGTGAGTTTTGATATATTGAGTTAAAGTTTTAAAATCCCGAGAGCCCCAAATCCTCATAGACCCTTGAAATCCTTTCATTTCTTTAGGTTTGGAAAGTCCTATTCCTCTATAATCATAAGTGATTACAGTAAATCCTTGTTCAGAAAAATATTTGGCAAAGGAAAAGTATACCTGTTGTTTTACACCTGTCGCAGAGTTAATCAGCAATAGTTTTCTGTTATTTTTTTCAGGGTGAAAAAGATGAACAGAGAGAGAGGCATGGTCTTCTGTGGTCAGTATTAGTTTTTCCATAGGATAAAAAGAAAAAATCCACTATAAAAGTGGACATTTTCTATATCTTTTTATGTTAAGTTTTGAACTTTTAATATGTCGTAAATAGCTTTAAGACAGGAAATCTGAAATTCTTGGCAATCCTGTTTGCGATCCTTTACCTCTGGAAACTCTTGATGAAACTTCATTTCCGAACTTTACACATTCTTCCACGGAATTTCCATGACAAAGTGCAATAGCAAATCCTGAAGTAAATGCGTCTCCCATTCCCATTTTATAGACTGCATTTTCGTTATTATTTCTGTAATATTTCATTTCAGTACCATCAAAATAAATGGTTGAATTCGTATCATCTCTTACGAAAACCTTATTAAAATACTTTCTAAGTACTTCTTCTCGTTGCTCTTCACCAAAAATAATATACAGTTCACTGCTTTTTGCCACTATAAAATCAACGTTTTCAATAATTTCTTCGCTAACTCTCATTGCCGGAGATGCATATAAACCTACTTTTTTACCATATTTCTTAGCTTTTTTCACCGTATACTCTACCACTTCCATGGAAACCTCAAGTTGTACCAATACTAAATCTGCTGTATGGAAATAACGATCCGCTTCATCAATATGAGACTTACTAAGATATTTATTAGCGGCAGGAACTACTACAATCGCAGCATTCCCTTCACATGTAGTTACATAAGCTGTGCCAGTAGATTCTTTATCTGTTTCATGAACAAAACCCACATTCACATTTTCACCCACAAGATTTCTCATAATCTGTTGTCCCAAGGGATCCATTCCTACACAACCAACGAAGTAAACACTCGCTCCAAGTCTTGCTGTACCTACTGCCTGATTAGCTCCTTTTCCTCCAAAATAACTGTCTGAATTCACTGCTAATACAGTTTCATTAGGTAAAGGAAGTTTATCGGTTTCTAAAACCAGATCTATTGAAGAACTGCCTACAACAATAATTTTGGGTTGTTCTGATGAGAAATTCATTGTGTTTTATGTAGTTTTTAAATTAATAACAGACAAAAATTCTACTTTCAAAAATAACTAATTTTACTTAACTAATTTCAATAAATTCAGTAATTATCTTTACAGGAGATTTATCCTTATCATAAGCTATATAGCTGGCATAAAAACCTTCTCCGTATCCGGTCTCAAAAGCAAATATAGTTCCAGGGTGTGATTCTGAAGGTTTTAAAAATGCATATTGATCTATCGCTCCGTTTTCATCAAAGAAATATTCATGGAAAAATTCTTCATAGATTCCCATAAAGTCACCTCCTTTGTTATGATAAAGTTTTTGCTCCAGCTCATTAAGACTGTTTTGAGTATCAACATCCATAAAGCATCCCATTCCACTTTCTACAGGATAACCGAAAACTTCTTCTTCAGCAAGCTCTTTGATATTCTGCCCTGCGGTAGTTGCTAACTTCCAATCTACGATTTCTTTGGCATTGAAAACAATTTCCGCATACGCTACACAATTGCTTTCTCTTTCTTTATGTAAGGTAACAGAAAATTCTCCTTTAGGAAATTCTGTAGAAAAAGGGAGCATATCATTTGTGATCAAAGGATCACAGGCAACTAATTTTCCACTGGAAAGATAGATTTTTCCTACTTCAAAACTTTCTAACAACGGACTTTCTACAAAGTCTCTCGAGAATAGTTTTTTTATGTTTTCTATATGTGTCATTTTATTTCTTTTCTTTAAACCATCAGGCTGGATACAAGTTTTCATCTGTACCCAGCCTGATATTAAGACAAACGTATTGCCTATTTTAAATTTACAAACTTTTCAGCTTCTCTTCCAAGATTGCAATCTTATCAAGAGCATCTTTTTGTTTCTTACGCTCTACCTCTACAATTTCAGGTTTTGCATTCGCAACAAACTTTTCGTTGGAAAGTTTTTTATCTACTGAAATTAAGAATCCTTTCAGATATTTTAATTCTTCTTCAGTTTTAGTTTTTTCTTCTCCTAAATCAAGGTTTTCACTTAAAGGAATTGAAACTTCCGTTGCTCCAACCAGGAATGTAAAGCTTGGCTTATCTGTTTTCTGCCCAAAATGGATTTCAGAAACGTTAGCAAGTTTTCTTATTACTGCTTCATTAGCAAATTCAGAGGCGTTGGTATATATTTCAGCTGCTTCTCTTGGTGAAATACCTTTTGTCTGACGGTAATTTCTAACTCCGGAGATGAGTTCTGCTGCCGTTTCAAAGTTTTTAATAATTGCTTCGTCAAATGCACCTGCTTCTTTCTGTTGAGCAATCATTAAAGCTTCCTCAATGCTTCTTTCTGAAATCGTCTGCCATAATTCTTCCGTTAAGAAAGGCATGAAAGGATGAAGTAATTTCATCAGTTCTTCAAAGAAGTATATTGTTTTATTATACACTTCTTTAGAAATACCTTCTCCGTAGTTAGGCTTGATCGCTTCAAGATACCAACCGCAAAAATCATCCCAAATTAATTTATAGATCAAGTGAAGAGCATCAGAAATTCTGAATTTCTCAAACTGATCATTAATTTCAGCGATTGTTTTATTTAATTTATTTTCAAACCATTCTATTGCCTGGTTGTCTGTAGCTATTGCTGGTTTATCTTCATGATTCCACATGTTGATCAGACGGAATGCATTCCAGATCTTCGTCATAAAGTTTCTTCCCTGAAGCATCAGATCTTCATCAAAAAGAAGGTCATTTCCTGCTGCAGAACTTAATAGAATTCCTACACGAACACCATCAGCACCATACTTATCCATTAACTCAAGAGGATCCGGAGAGTTTCCTAAAGATTTTGACATCTTTCTTCTCTGCTTATCTCTTACAATTCCTGTGAAGTAAACATTTTTGAAAGGAACTTCTTTTCTGTATTCCAATCCAGCCATGATCATTCTAGCTACCCAGAAGAAAATAATATCCGGTCCTGTTACCAGGTCAGAAGTTGGATAGTAATAATTGATATCTTTATTTTCAGGATCAAGTAATCCATCGAATACAGACATTGGCCACAACCATGAAGAGAACCATGTATCTAGTGCGTCATCATCCTGTCTAAGCCCTTCTATTGTTAAATCCTGATTTCCTGTTTTTTGTTTTGCTAATTCTAAAGCTTCTTCTTTTGTTTCAGCTACTACAAAATCTTCATCTCCTGTACCATAGTAATACGCAGGAATCTGTTGTCCCCACCAAAGCTGACGTGAAATATTCCAGTCGCGGATGTTCTCCATCCAGTGCTTGTAAGTATTCTTAAACTTCTCAGGATAGAACTTCACCTCATCATCCATCACTACATCTAAAGCAGGTTTAGCGATTTCAGACATTTTAAGGAACCATTGTACTGAAACTTTCGGTTCAATAACAGCTCCGGTTCTTTCGGAAGTACCTACTTTATTTACGTAGTCTTCCGCCTTTAATAAAAGATCTTTTTCTTCTAATTCTTTTGCGATTTGTTTTCTTACATCAAATCTGTTTTTTCCGGCATAATGTAAACCATATTCGTTAAGATTTCCGTCATCATCCAAAGAATCAATCATCTTTAACTGATATTTCTGTCCGATTTCGTAGTCATTAATATCGTGTGCAGGAGTGATTTTTAAAGCACCTGTTCCAAACTCAATGTCAACATATTCATCTTCAATGATAGGAATTACTCTATCAACAATTGGTACAATTACATTTTTACCTTTTAAGTGAGCATATCTCTCATCATTAGGATTGATACACACCGCAGTATCCCCAAAAATGGTTTCAGGACGTGTAGTGGCTACTGAAAGGAACTCTTCTGAACCTTCAATCTTATATTTAAGGAAATATAATTTTCCGTTCTGCTCTTTAAATATTACCTCTTCATCTGAAATATTGGTTTTTGCTTCCGGATCCCAGTTTACCATTCTGTAACCTCTGTAGATTAATCCTTTATTATAAAGATCTACAAAGCTTTTGATAACCTGCTGTGAAAGCTTGTCTTCCATTGTAAAACGGGTTCTGTCCCAATCACAAGAGCAACCTAATTTTTTAAGCTGTTCAAGGATTGTTCCTCCGTATTTATTAGTCCATTCCCAAGCGTGCTCAAGGAATTGTTCACGGGTAATGTCTGACTTATTGACTCCTTCAGACTTCAATTTAGCAACAACTTTAGCTTCGGTAGCAATGGAAGCGTGATCTGTTCCCGGAATCCAACAAGCATTAAACCCGCGCATTCTTGCACGACGGACCAGAACATCTTGGATGGTATTGTTCAACATATGTCCCATGTGTAATATTCCCGTCACGTTTGGTGGTGGAATTACAATGGTATATGGTGGTTTGTCATTAGGCTCTGAGTGGAAATATTTGTTTTCCAACCAGTAATTGTACCATTTTTGTTCTGTTTCCTGTGGATTGTACTTTTCTGAAATCTGCATAAATTCTATTTCTTTGGCTTGCAATTTGCAAAAATAGTCTAAAGAAAAAAATTTTTAAGCATGAATTAAAATAATTTTTAACTTTGTTTCACAAAATTTATCTAACAAACATATTAACATTCAAGAATATGAAGAAATTAATCGCAGGAATTGCATTATTCGGAACATTTGCTTTAGCATCTGCACAAACTATTACGTTTGATAAAACTACTTTTGACTATGGTACTATTAAGCCAAATTCTGAAGGTACAAGATTCTTTACAGTAACGAACACAGGTGATAAGCCTTTGATCCTTTCAAACGTAAAACCTTCTTGTGGATGTACAACTCCTGAGTTCAGCCAAGATCCGATCATGCCTGGAAAATCTGCTAAAATCAAAGTTGGATACAACACTGCTCTTACAGGAGGATTCAACAAAATGATCGAAGTGTTCTCTAATGACCCTGCAAACAGCAGAAGTGTAATCTACATCAAAGGTAATGTAGATCCTAACGCTCCAGAAGCAAAAGTATTGACTCCTGCTGAACAGAAAGAAGCTGCTAAAGCTGAGAAAAAAGCTGCTAAACTAGCTAAAAAGGCTGCTGCAAAGTAAGCTCTACTAAAAAAATAAAGAAACCGTCTCCATCAGAGGCGGTTTTTTTATTACCTTTAGATGTAGTATTAGAAGGGGTAAATTATTTGGATTAATTATGGCAACTTAAATGGCCGTTAGGCTTGGGCTAAAGCCTGTGGAATTTGCTTCATTTATTTAGGCGGGCTAAAGTCCACCTCTATTGATGAAACCTTATATTCATTTGAAATTTATCAACAAAATCTTTTAATCTTTTAATCTTTTAATCTTTTAATCTTTTAATCTTTTAATCTTTTAATCTTTTAATCTTTTAATCTTTTAATCAAAAAACACATGGACATCAATTTCTCAGACGATTTTAAAGTAAACGGAAAATTTTCAATAAAAAAAGCGGCTACAGCTTATAAAGGAAAACTTACGAAAGAAGAAGGTACACAATTATTAATTCAGGAAAAGGAAAAACTTCGTGAGCTTCAGGAAAAGCTTTATGCTGATGGAAGCCAGTCTCTTCTTGTAGTTCTCCAGGCTATGGATGCGGCAGGGAAAGACAGTATGATTGAGCATGTTTTTGGTGGGGTAAATCCACAGGGCTGTAATGTAACAAGCTTTAAAACTCCAAGTTCGAAAGAATATTCTCATGATTTTTTATGGAGACATTATCTTGCCTTACCTCAAAAAGGAATGATCGGAATCTTTAATCGTTCTCATTATGAAAGTGTCTTAGTATGTAAGGTTCACCCTGAATATAATTTAAGTGAAAAAACATGGTCTTCTGTGGATGATTTTGATGATAAATTCTGGAAAAACCGCTATGAAAGCATACGAAATTTTGAAAAACATCTTGCTCAAAATGGAACAACCATTATTAAAATTTTCTTACATGTATCCAAAGATGAACAAAAGAAAAGGCTTCTGGACAGAATAAACGAGCCGGATAAAAACTGGAAATTCTCTTCTGGGGATCTTCCGGAAAGAGCTTTATTTGACCAATATATGGAGGTATACGAAACGGCTATCAATGAAACCTCAAAGGATCATGCACCATGGTATGTACTTCCTGCTGACAATAAATGGTTTGCAAGAATGGCTGCCATCCAGATTATCATAGATACTCTTGAAAAAATGAATCTTAAGTATCCTCAGCTGTCTGAAAAAGATAAACAGGGACTTTTAGAATCCAAGAAAATACTGGAAAACGAATAAATAAAAATCCTCAGATAGTTCTGAGGATTTTTTATTTCTATTTACGTTCATTAAAAAATTACGAGAAAACCTATAAGCCGGATTTTGTCCTTCCGAAGAAGTGCCTGTTATTTATCTACGTCTTACATTACTGCAAGACTTGAGCTGATTACCCCTCGGTTTTCAGGACGAGCCGCCCCTATTTCCATTACTGAAAAGAACCGATATACTTACCATTGCACCGCAAAGAGTTTACCTGGTTTCACTACAGCCGAACTGTACCTGCTTTCTGTTGCACTTGTCCTACCCTCACGGGTGACGGATGTTATCCGCTTTGCTGCTCTATGGTGTCCGGACTTTCCTACCTCCCGTAAAACGGGAAATCAACAAGCCGATTTTCTCGTGGGACAAAGATACGCAAATTTCACGGTAAAAAGGTAAATGGTAAAGCTGTTTTACCTCTATACAAATGACATTGATTCATAAATACAATTTTTATATTTTTTACCTCCTTACGATTTTGTATTATATTTTTCACTGATTCCTACATTATTATTATCTTCGTGGCATTATACATCTATGGATTCCAGAGAGAAAGAATTTGCGCAGCTTATCAAAGATAATCAGGGTCTGATTATTAAGGTATCGCGTCTTTACACCAATTCTCTGGAAGACGAGGAGGATCTTTTTCAGGAGATTGTACTACAACTCTGGAGGAGTTATGATTCTTTTAAAGGAAATTCCAAGATTTCCACATGGATGTACCGAGTAGCGCTTAATACAGCCATTACCCTCTTTAGAAAAAAAAGCAAAAGCCTTCCTACCAATGAACTGGACATCAACCATAAAGATTTTGTGGAAGATGACGATGAAAAACAACAACAGATATCGCTTTTGTATACTGTAATCAAGACTCTTCCTAATATAGAAAGAGCCATTGTCATGATGTATCTTGATGATCTGCCTTACAAGGATATTGCAGAAAACCTAGGAATCACCGAAGTGAATGCACGCGTGAAAATGAACAGATTAAAGAAAACCCTTAAAGAACAGATGGAAAAATATGCCTGAATTTGATTTAGATAGCTTTAAGAAAACATGGCAGGAACAACCTGTTCAGCCAAAATATGACAACCTTGAGATCCTTCAAATGTTGAACAGAAAGTCACGTAATTACATAAAATATATTTTCTGGATCAGCGTTGTAGAGTTCTTATTCTTTTCTGTTGCAGGATTGTTTTACTTCTTTCAGGAGGAAGAATCAGACAGTTTCCGTAAAATGCTTGAAAGACTTGGAGCACAAGAAGCTCCCGAAGTGGAAAATAATTTCGGGCATGCTTATCTTGCCATAAAAATACTCAGCTTATTAATCACAGCATATTTCGTATTAAAATTCTATCAAAATTACCGCAGAATCAAGATTGAAGAAAATCTTAAAGGGCTTATTACCCGAATTATTAATTTCAAAAAAACAGTCAATGCATTCATCCTCATCAGTATCGTATTATTGATTGCGTTTATGCTTGTATTAACATCTTTCATATTTTATACTTTAAATTCTCAGAATATACAGCCTACCAGTTCCAACCTTACCATCTTTATTGTTGGAATTATAGTCAGTACTTTACTCGCTATATCCATGATCTGGGTTTACTATAGATTGGTATACGGCAGTATTATTAAAAAACTTGATAAAAATTTAAAACAGCTCAAAGAAATAAACTCACAGGAAAATTAGTATTCATAGGCTATAGTCAAGATATTATTGTTAATTTTATTTCACCAAATCTTTTTACTATGCCTTTATCTTATATTTATGGAGCCTCAGAGGTTCCATTATTAGGACAGACTATCGGAGCCAATCTTAAAAGTACTGTCGAAAAATACCCCAATCAGGAAGCATTAGTCTGCGTTCATCAGGATTACAGAGCTACTTACCAGGAATTTTACAACCAGACAACCGCTATTGCCAAAGCATTGATCTTTTTAGGTGCAAAAGCCGGCGACCGAATAGGAATATGGTCTTCCAACCGTTATGAATGGGTATTATTACAGTATGCAACCGCCAGAATTGGGACTATTTTAGTTAATATCAATCCCGCATACAGAACTCATGAGCTGACTTATGTTCTGAATCAGTCCGAAGTTCGTTTTATTTTTTCTTCTTTAAGTTTTAAATCCAGCAATTACAAAGAAATGGTAGAATACGCCAAAGAGGTGTGTCCTACGCTTGAACATGAAATTTTCTTTGATGATAACTGGGAGACATTTGTAAACAATGGACAGGAAATATCGGATGAAGTGCTTCACAGCTTTGAAGAACATGTACAGTTTGATGATCCTGTAAATATTCAATATACATCCGGAACCACAGGTTTTCCCAAAGGAGTAACTCTTTCACATCACAATATTCTGAACAATGGTTATTTTATTGGAATACGATTAAAATACACTGAAAAAGACCGTGTCTGTATTCCTGTACCATTTTATCACTGCTTCGGAATGGTCATCGGAAACATATGTTGTACAGCTCACGGAGCCTGTATGATTATTCCCAATGATAGCTTTGATCCCGATATTACTTTAAAAACGGTTTCGGATGAAAAATGTACATCTTTATATGGAGTTCCTACCATGTTCATTGCCGAATTAGCGGTTAAGGATTTCGACTCTTATGATTTTTCAAGCCTAAGAACTGGAGTAATGGCTGGCTCTGTATGCCCTCCGGAAATTATGAAAAAGGTGGAAAACCTTATGAACATTAAAGAAATGAGCATCTGCTATGGAATGACAGAAACCTCTCCGGTATCTACACAGACTTTAATAGGTACACCTCTCGAAAAACAGGTAAGCACAGTAGGAACTGTTCAGGATCATCTGGAAATAAAGATTGTTGATGAAAATGGAAGAATTCTGAAACGTGGCGAACATGGTGAACTTTGTACAAGGGGCTATTCCGTTATGCTAAAGTATTGGAATGATCCTGAAAACACCAAAAAAGTATTGGATGATGCCCGATGGATGCACACCGGAGATATGGCTGTAATGGATAAAGATGGATATATTACCATTTCGGGGAGAATTAAAGATTTAATTATTCGTGGTGGAGAAAATATCTCACCTAAGGAAATTGAAGACTTTTTATATACATACACTCATATTCTGGATGTACAGATCATTGGAGTTCCAAGCGATAAATTCGGGGAAGAGGTGATGGCTTGGATAAAGGTGAGAAAAGGATTTAATATCACCGAAGAAGAACTTCTGGAATATTGCAAGGGAAGAATTGCTCATTATAAAGTTCCAAAGTACTGGAAGTTTGTGGATGAATTTCCAATGACGATTTCAGGAAAAATAAGAAAAGTGGAAATGCGAGAAATCTCTATGAAAGAACTTGGTTTGGAAAGCCATAAAGCTTAATTGAATGACTTAACCACAAAGTTTTTTGAACACTTTAATTATTTTAAGATACTACTAACTGTTTGAGAAGAGCACTTAATTTATCGAGATCTTTTATTTTCATTGATATTATAATGAATATTACAGTTGAAGGACTGCATATTCTCCTCCCCTGGAGAGGTGGCAAAAATTCTTCGAATTTTTGACGAGGTGGTTTTATGAAAGCCGTCATTAATAAACAACCCAACTTTCAATGATACCCAATACAAACAAAAAAAGCATTTCAAATTGAAATGCTTTTTATTTTATTAAAGTTCTTTTCTTAATCTTGCCACAGGAATATTGAGCTGTTCACGATATTTAGCAATCGTTCTTCTTGCAATATTATAACCCTGTTCTTTTAAAATTACCACTAAAGCATCGTCTGTTAATGGTTTTCTTTTATTCTCTTTGCTGATCACTTCCTGAAGATGGGTCTTAATCTCTTTTGTAGAAACTTCTTCCCCATCATCATTCGTTAAGCTATCTGAGAAAAGGTCTTTAAGATAAACAATACCGTTTGGAGTATCAGCATATTTACTTTTTACCACTCTTGAGATTGTAGAAATATCAAAACCTGTGATATCTGCCACGTCTTTCAAGATCATTGGCTTTAAAGATTTCTCATCACCTGTGATAAAGTACTCTTTCTGGAACTTTACAATAGCTGTAATTGTTTGCAATAATGTATTCTGACGCTGATTAATTGCATCAATATACCATTTTGCTGCATCTAGTTTTTGCTTAATAAATAAAGCAGCCTGTTTGTGTTCTGAAGAGTTTTTATCATGTGAATATGTTGTCAGAATGTCTTTATATTCCTCAGATACTCTTAAAGTAGGAGCATTTTTACTGTTAAGCATAGGAATTACCTGTCCATCCTTTACCTGGATCACAAAATCCGGGATAATTTCCTGGTTGATGGTAATCGTTTGTGTATCAAAGTTTCCTCCAACTTTTGGTGAAAGTTTTGAAATTTCATCCAGTGCATCCTTTAGATCATCTTCTTCAATATCATACTTCTGAATAATCTTATTGTAGTGTTTATTCGTTAAAGCATCAAACTGATGTCTCAGAATATTGGCTGCTAAAGAAACAGCTTTATCTGAACTGACTTTCTTTTCAATCTGCAATAATAAACATTCCTGCAGACCTCTCGCACCCACACCAGGTGGATCAAGCTTCTGAACATAATTTTCGAGTATATCCTCTATTTTTTCTTTGGTCGTGTAGATTCCTTGGGAGAAAGCGAGATCATCAACAATGGATTTGATCTCTCTTCTTAAATATCCGTCTGTATCTAAGTTTCCGATCAAATATTCTGCAATCTTAAGATCTTCATCACTGATATTCACCAGATGAATCTGTTCCATCAGATAATCATACAAAGACTGCCCTTCCGTTAAAAGACTTTCATTATCAAATTCCTCATCATCCGGAGAGTAGTTGCTGGACGCGGTTTTATAGCTTGGCTCGTCGTCATAGATATACTCATTAACGTCGAAGTCTGTTTCAATGCTTTCTGTACCCTCATCCTGATAAGCATCTTCCAAAGAAGAATACTCATCTTCCTTAGAATCATCCTTGGCAATTTCCAAAGCAGGGTTTTCTTCTAACTCTCTCTCCAACTCCTCTTCAAATTCAAGAGTATGAAGCTGAATAAGCTTCATTAATTGGATCTGCTGAGGTGCCAGCTTCTGTCCTAATTTGAGTTGTAAGTGTTGTTTAAGCATATTAATATTGGCGTTTTAACATAACATATTCTACGAATTTAATAAATTTATTTGACAAAAAATACATTTAGCATGATTTTTGCTTTATACATCCAGTATAATAAACTATTAATAAATAAAAAAAGCCTTAAACAAATGTTAAGGCTTTTTTTTATTACTCTAGAATTCAGCGCTTTTCGGCGTTCTTGGGAAAGGAATCACGTCTCTGATGTTTGTCATTCCTGTTACGAAAAGAACCAGTCTTTCCAACCCTAAACCGAACCCTGCATGTGGCACAGAACCGAATTTTCTGGTATCAAGGTACCACCAAAGTTCATGCTCATCTACATGCATATCTGCCATTTTCTCTTTTAATACGTCTAATCTTGCTTCTCTTTCTGATCCACCGATGATTTCACCGATGCCAGGGAAAAGAACATCCATTGCAGCAACTGTTTTGTTGTCTTCGTTCAGCTTCATATAGAAAGCTTTGATTTCTTTTGGATAATCGAACAATACAACCGGGCACTCGAAGTGTTTTTCCACCAAATATCTTTCGTGCTCAGACTGAAGATCAGCGCCCCATTTTTCAACAGGATAAGCAAATTTTCCTTTCTTGTTCTCTTTAGAGTTCAATAAGATCTCGATAGCTTCTGTATAGCTTACACGCTTGAAACGCTTTGCTACTACATTTTGAAGTTTTTCAATAAGACCTTCTTTTGCTCTTTCTTTTTCCGGTTTTGTCTTTTGTTCTTCTGCAAAACGGTTATCTAAGAACTCCAGATCATCTTTACAGTTATCCAATACATACTGGATCACATATTTTAAGAAATCTTCTGCAAGATCGATGTTATCTTCAAGGTTGTTGAATGCTACTTCCGGCTCAATCATCCAGAATTCTGCAAGGTGTCTTGTTGTATTTGAATTTTCAGCACGGAAGGTAGGTCCGAAAGTATAGATTCTTCCTAATCCCATTGCAGCAGTTTCTCCTTCAAGCTGTCCTGAAACGGTAAGATTCGTTTTTCTTCCGAAGAAATCCTGAGCAAAATCAATTTCACCTTCTTCGGTTCTTGGCATATTGTTTAGGTCAAAGTTCGTCACGCCAAACATTTCTCCTGCACCTTCTGCATCAGCCCCTGTAATTACCGGTGTGTTGATATAAAAGAACTGATTTTGGTTGAAGAATGAGTGAACAGCAAAACTTACCGCGTGACGTACTCTGAAAACAGCTCCGAATAAATTCGTTCTGAATCTTAAGTGTGCTTGCTCACGAAGTTTTTCAAGACTATGTTTTTTAGGCTGAAGGATCGTGTTCTGAAGCTCTTCTGTAAAGTTATCTCCTAAAATAATGATCTTTTTAGCAACAATTTCCACAGATTGACCAGCTCCCTGACTTTCCACCACTTCACCTACTACTTTAAGGGAAGAAGCTGTGCTAATTTTCTTGATGATCTCTTCATCAAAATTTTCGAAATCAACAACTATCTGCAAATTATTAATCGTAGAACCATCATTAAGTGCTATAAAGCGATTAGCACGGAATGATCTTACCCATCCGTAAACTGTAATGTCATGATGTAATACTTTCTTGTAATCCTTTAGGATTTCTTTGATCGTTTGCTTTTTCATTTGTTGATAATAAATTTTTGTATAAAAATTAATGGTTGCAAAGTTACAAAAAAACAGCGCAACTTGATGATTGCGCCCTCGTTAAAAATCATTTATCAATTATTTAATGTATCCAATGAAAGAAACTGTTTTCTTTTACCCTATCCAACCGGTTAAGACGAAGGGATTAAGACCTGTTTTTCCATCTTTTATTTTTAAAAATTAATGATCGGAAGACTTCTTTTGGCATTTTTGTTCCATAGCCCTATCTGAAGTCCCTTTCCTTTTTTAGACTTGTTAATGATGCCTATCTGAACTCCTTTTATTTCATCTGCTCCATTTAAACCTCCTATTTGTACCCCTTCCATCTTTTCTGATGAATTAAAAGCTGATATGCTCACCCCTTTCAATACATCTACATTATTTCCCATCATTGAAATGAAAACACCATTTCCTTTATCCATATAATTCATAAGTCCTGAAGCTGAAACACCACTTACTTTTTTACTATAATTGTAAAGGGAGACAGACAGCCCGTGATGAGTTACTTCTCTACCATACCCTGCACTTGAAATATTAAGCCCGTTTACTGTAAGTGGGGAACTATCATCTCTCGGTTTTGATGGGTCATAAAACATCCAGATCACAAGTCCCAAAGGGTTAAGCTCCAAATTAAAACCATTAATCTTCTGGCTATATCTGCTATTATCCATGAGGCTTCCGCCCAACCCTACAGCAAACCCGTTTACTTCTTTTATTTTTCCGCTCAAAGGTGTTATTGAAACAACTTTGCTTTTTGTAGCAACAAGAGAGTCCTGTGCATATATCATTCCTTGAAAAAGAAATAAAGATGCTATTAAAAATATTGTTTTCATCGGTTGATTCTTTTATATTTTTCTGCATAATTGATCGTGTATCCGGACCAGAAGAAAAGCAGTAAGGCTCCACTATTATCCTTATAGTTCTGAATAAGAAGATTTTTATCCCTTGTCAATCCCATTCTTGATTGGGAAACCTGACAACCTCCTAATAAATAAGGAACTCCGTGGCATTTTGAAGTGTAGTTTTTAAGTAAAAGCATTCCTTTTTTAAGCTCGGCATCATATTTAAAAAGATATTTAACTTCATTACCCTTTAAAAAGGCAAACTGTATCTCATACATTTTGTCTTTCACCAATGGTACAGATTTTATCCTCACCCGATCACAATTATTAATCAATGAACTTTGCACATCAAGTATATCTCCAACATTCCCTGCTGTATCTGATTTTACATTATCATTCCTTACATACTCATATCCATTGTAATCATAATCTCCGTCAATCATGTGAACATTTTCTTTTTTCACTTCCAGCCAATCATCTTTAATCATTGATTTTCTAAAACTCACACAAGAACTCAGGCTAAAAGTCATTATTGTTGATACCATTATTAAAACTAAATTTTTCATGGCTTTTGATTTTTTTGTTTTCTAAAATTCCAATTGATAAAAGGAAGCTTTCTTTTTCCGTTCTCATTCCATGCTCCGATCTGTATTCCCCGAAAATCCTCACAACTGTTATACAATGATATCTGAAGTCCTCTGCATTTCTGCCCGACGTTCGCAAAAGGAGCTACAGAAACACCTTTTATTTCATGATGTAAATTATAAAGTGGAGAAACAGCCATTCCATTGGTGATAGCATATGAATTAATATTACTTGAAACATTGATCTCCAAACCATTGGTCATTGTAGGCTCCATATTAATAAGAGATAACTGAAGCCCGTTGATTTTATTCATTTTATTTTCAGAAACAACTTCATAGTCATCATTCAAACTTCCTTTACTTAATGCATCCGGTAAATTAAAAGCCAATAAAAAAGGATAAAAAATGCCCACTATATTTGCTCCCATAACCAGTCCGTTTACTTTCTTGGGAACGAGATCACCATCCTCTTCAAAGTATTTAAATAAAATACCATTTATATTTTTTACATTTTTTGAGGGTGAAAATCCAAAAACTTGAGGTCTTAAAGAATCTGCTTTTATAGTGTCTGATGCATAGATCATGCTACTGAATAAAAGTATTGGTATTAAAAAAAATTGTGTTTTCATAACTTCTAACTTTAAAATTATAGCTCAAAATTATCCGCTCAAGGAAGATTTCTGAATGTGAAAACACATTAAAAAAAATATTACATTTGTGAAAATCACAAAACTATGCACCAGGAAGCTTTATTAAAAGAAATCCGGAGAAAAATTGGCGACCGGTCACTAAACGACGAGATTGCTAATATTCTTAATATCAGCTATGATGCTGCTCACAGGAGGACTTCACAAAAAGCAAAATTCAGTTTTGAAGAAGCGCTGGAACTTGCAAAATATTATCAAATCTCTCTTGACCAGTTTTTAGGCGCGGAAAATCAATTAGTTGTTAAGAGAACACAACCAGTAAAAACTACCGAAGATCTTTTAAATTACTTTGAAAACTCACTTAAAATTCTGAATGTATTTCAGGATATTACCCATTCTAAAGTATATTATTCCGCTAAAGATATTCCGTTTTTCTATACCATTTCAGATTCTGTTTTGTCCCGTTTCAAATTTTATGTCTGGATGAATCTGTTGAATCAGGATAAGTTTTTAAGTCCTTTTCATGAATTTAATATGCAATATCATTCTGTTAAAAATGAAATGCTTAAGGACCTATATGACAAGCAAAATGTTACAGAAATTTGGAATGACACTACCATTCTGAGCGCTTTAAGACAGATTACCTTTTACTCTGAAATGGGTTTACTAAGAAAAAATGACATTGAACTGATTCTCGAAGACCTGAAGAAATTATTAATGGATCTGGAAAATAAAACATTGGAAAAATCTAATTTTCAGATTTACATCAACGATCTGGTGATTTTAAACAACAGTATTTTGTTTAAAAATGAGCAACAATGTTCTTTCTTTATCCCTTTCAGTATGTTTGGATACATGATGACCAATGATAAAATAACCTGTGAAGATTCTTTAAGCTATTTTGAACACCAGATCAAAAATTCAAGATCATTGAATGAATCCGGAAACCGGGAAAGAAAGATGTTCTTTAATAAAATGTATGAACAGATTGAAAATTTAAATCAAAAATTATAATATTTAATCAACTTTTGAGATAATTATAGGTTGTATTAAAATATTTTTTCACCAGAAACTAAATTATGTATATTTGAACAATAATCAATTTTTAGTAAAACTAATCCCATACAAACAATGACATTCAACGAAATAAAGAAAGAAATTAAACTTGAGATTAAAACAGATAAAAAAGTAAAAGCAATTTGGTATTGGGGATTATTTTCTATGATTGGTGTATTTATCTTAAAATGGATAAGAGCCAAACACATGCATCTTTCTGAAGCTCAGGATTTTCTTCAGGGAACATTGCCCAACTTTTTCGCTGCTACTGGAATTTGTGTATCAATATTTGTATTCTACAAACTTCTTTTTCGTACAGATGCTTCTTCTTCAAAAAAATTAATCTTTTCAATATTATTTACTTTTTTCGGATTAATACTTTGGGAAGTTATTCAGTTTTTTATGGGCTCTCCAATGGATATTTACGATGTACTGATGACCGCTTTAGGTTGTATTCTTACAGCAGGTTTTATAAAATTTCTTTACTCTGAAAAGACATCACAAAAGATCTAGACATTTAAGTATATTATAAATGTTCACAATGGAAGTATTTCTGAAAATCAAAAAGAAATTGATTTCAGGGAAATGATAAAGATTATTTATGAAAAGCGAATGACCAATAAGGAAACTGATCATGCATAAAAAGAAAATTATTTACTCGTCTTTCTTAGAAGGAACCAGAAAAACATCAATAAGCCCTTCAGGAAGTACCATTTTGATAGTTCTTTCTTCTCTATCTACTTCAAGAATCCAGTCTTTGATCATTGGAATTACCACTTCTTTTCCATCCAGATTGGTAATGAAATACACCTGTGCTGTCTGATCATTTACAGATCTGATCACTCCACAGTTGTTATCGTTTTCATCAAAGATTTCAAATCCGATGATTTCGTGGTAATAGAATTGTTTCCCTGTAAGCTTGGGAAGAGAAGCTAAAGGAAGGTAAACATTTTTGCCTAAAGACTGGTCTACCATAGCTTCAGAAGAGTTTTTGAACGCAATGTTCAGAGCATCTAATTTGCTCCATGATGATTTTGCAATAAAAAATGGAACCAATAATCCGTTGATTTCAACGAATATTGATTCCAATTTATTGTAAAGCTCGGGCTGATCGGTATCCAATTTAAGAATAACGTTGCCCGCAAGTCCGTGTCTGCGTGTAATTTTCCCCAACAAATAGCAATCTTCTTTACGCATAACAAGAATGTTCTTAAGCTTCAGTGTTTTCTTCAGTTTCAGCAGCAGCTTCTCCTTCTGTAGCAACTTCTTCAGCAGGTGCGTTTGCAGCTTCCTCAGCAGCTTTAGCATCAGCTTCAGCTTGTGCAGCAGCAGCAACTCTAGCTTCGTTTACTTTTACTTCAGCTTCTAAAGCAGCTTTCTTAGCATCAGCTTTAGCAGTAGCTAAACCTTCAACTTTACCTTGTACTTTAGATTCTTTAGCTTCTAACCAAGCGTTAAATCTTTTTTCAGCTTCAGCTTGATCAAAAGCACCTTTAGCAACACCACCTTGTAAGTGTTTTTTGTAAAGAGCACCTTTGTAAGATAAAATAGCTCTAGCAGTATCAGTAGGCTGAGCACCGTTGTTTAACCACTGTACAGCAGAATCAACGTTCAACTCGATAGTTGCTGGGTTAGTAATTGGGTTGTAAGTTCCTAGTTTCTCGATGAATCTACCATCTCTTCTAGCTCTAGAATCTGCAACCACGATGTGGAAGAAAGGTTTTCCTTTTTTACCGTGTCTTTGTAATCTGATTTTTACTGACATAATGTTTGAATTTTACGGGAACTCGTCCCAGTTAAATATTTAAGAGTGCAAAGATAGAATAAATTTTCCAATTAGATAATCTTAAATTGATATAATTTTATATTTTTTTCAAACCAGCAAAATAAAGGGCAAAACGGTTGAAATAATGACCGAAATCAAAACAGCCAAAAATACAATAATATTATCCTTGGTTTTCTTTGTAATCCATCTAATCACCAAATAATTTAAGATATAAACCGGTATAAGTAAAAAGAATGAAAATTCAGAAGTAAACGAAAGTATAGTATAAAGAAAAAGTAAACCATTAATAGAAGCAATAACAATTCCTAAAAGACTTCTATAAATTGTTTTTTTATCAATCCTATCATTTTCCCTCACTCTCGAAAACTGTTCAAACTTTTCAAGAATAAAAATTTTAAAATCTTCTTTGGTCCATTACTTCTGATGAGATATTATTGTGAACAGAATTGATTGTTTCTCCTTTCTGTACACTATGATAAACCTCAAAAGCAACTCTACCCTTTTCTTTAATCAAAGCTTTCCGCTGTTCAGCCTTACTTACAAACTCATTATAATTAAATTTTTGATTGATCACCTCACGCATCTCATTATTTATTGTGCCGGTATGATCAGTCATATGAAGATAAGCCACAAGCAGATCTTCTTCATTATAATTACGGTAAATATTCTTCATTAATTATACTTCTCCCATATAGAAAAGTCCAAGGCATTTCTGGTTTTCTTCTATTGTCAAGGATTCTTTAAGATAGTCAACAATTTTAGGGGAACTCCAGTAGCAACCTATATTATTAGCAGTACAGCTTAAATACATATTCTGAACCGCCATAGATGTTGCTGCAATCTCTTCCCATTCAGGGACCATTCCACTGAAATTAACAACTATGGAAACGATAACATTTGCTTTATTGATTTTAAAGCCAATATCATTATACTTTTTCTCCAAAAAAAGTTGTTCAGGCTGAGTAGCCTTATAGATAGCCTGCATTTCTGAAGCCAATTTTGCTTTTTCCTCTCCTTTGAATATTTTAAAACGCCAAGGTTTCGTACGTTTATGATTAGGAGCAAGTGTGGCTGAATGTAAAATTTCATCAATAATCTCCTGAGAGATTTCTGCATCCGTATAATCTTTTGGGAAAATACTTTTCCTTTGCTCTATAATTTCTTTTAAAACTTCTGCTTTATTCATACCTGCAAATTTACAATATGAAATTCAATCTGTTGTACTTAAAACGTTAAGTATTTATAGCTAGTTTACGATTTTTATATGCTTTGTAATTACTGATAACAAAGGTTACAAGAATAATTAAAACAAATAATATTCCCAACCATTTTTCATACCCTTCTCCCATTATAGGATTCAGCCTATATAAAGCGATAAAACTTATGGTATATATCACACCTGCAATGATCCAGCCGTAACCAGGATCGGGATATACCTTCACTGTGCTTGCTTTATTATAATTAAAAATTGGAAGTAGCTTATGTTGATCCCACATTATAAGTACCAGAACAGCAATCATCATTAAGGACGTTATAATCCAGGTTCCCGTAAAAGAAAGACTGATAGTGATGATCCATATATTCGTCAATATAGCAAGAAATAATAATGCACCAAAAGTTGCAAACCGCTGAGTCATCAGTAAAATTCCGGCTGTGAGCTGAACCAGTCCTAAGAAATTCCAGTAAAAACCAGATTGATATAAGGCTTCAAAAAAAAATCCTATTGGATGATCCGTTGAAATTCTGGTGAACCTCTCTCCCAACAATTTCACTAATCCAGATGGAAAAAAAGCGAACCCCAACAAATAGCGCAAATGGATAATGACCCATTGATTGAATTTATTGGTTCTTAAACTCTCAAATGTCATGGTTATATATTTTTGAGGTCCAAAGTATTAAATAAAAACAAAAACTTCAAATTTATTTGAAGTTGTATTTATCGAATCATAGAAAATTCAATCGCGAAATAAAAATTTATCATTCTATAGTACCTCCACTATTTTCTGGTGGATTTTATTCAAAGTAAATTCATCACCTGCTCTCATTCCCATCATTTTTTTTGCCATGGGACTCTCTGGAGAAATGGCATAAAAGCGATCTCCTTCAAAGAAAAATTCGCCTAATGAAACGGAAATATAAAAACGGGCTTTATTGGTAATCACCAAAGATCCCAGCTGAATTCTTTCTGTAGAGTTATTCAGTACTTTTGCCATGTTCCTTTTCAGATCATTCAAAGCACCAAGCTGTCGCTGCATCTGATAGATTTCCTCCTGCATTTCTTCTCTCATGCTGTCGTACTTTGGTGTTTTTTTTATATCACGACTCGCTTCCTGAGTAAATTCGATAAAATTTTTAAGCTTCTCAATTTTCTCTGCAATAGTAGTAGTTACAAAGTCTCTGATATCACTTTTTTCAAATACAATCTTCTCCATAAATCGATTCTTTATATAAAGATAATATTTTTTAAAATAATAATTATACTTTCCTATTTCTATAAAAAATATTTAATAATCCATAGTTACATACATTAGACAAAAACTCTATCATTGTTATCAAGGAAAATAAAATCTACAGCATAAAAAAGCCTTGTAGAATATTACAAGGCTTTTCATTTTATTTTTCTGATAATTTCTTCAGATCTTCAAGTCCCTGATTGAACATTTTATTCATATTCATATCCATCATAGGTTTCATAGGTTTCATTATTGTATTCATTTCATTATCAAATATCCAGGTTACTTTTGTACCGTTTCCATCAGGAGTTAACACGAAAGCAATTTTCGCATCTCCTTCAAATGGCTTGATAAAATGAAGTTTTGCACCCAGTTTTTCATTCGGAATGATATCTGTAACCATCTGCTCTCCTTCGCCCACTTTTTCATTTCCTTTCCATTTGTAAGTGTCACCTACCTGCCCGCTTGTTCCAGAATATGTAATCTGAATATTAGGATCACCTTTAGCAAAAGGATTCCATGCATTTATTCCTTTATTGGAACCTATATATTGCCATACTTTTTCCTTTGGAGCATTGATGACAACAGATTTTTCATAATGATAATCTTTACTGAAAGCCAACATGGCGATTACAGCATATACAATAACCAGCAAAATGATGATGCCGATAAATTTTAAGAGTGTTTTCATAGTCTATTTATTTAAGGTTATTTATTTTAAATGAATCTAAGATTTGTTTTTCAAAATTAAATATTCCCACATCACTCCCTCTTTCCATATGACAAGATTATTTAAAGTTAAGGCATTTTTGTCATAATTCAGTTTCCGGGCATTATTTTTGTGCATTTCAACCAGGATTCCCCGATGAATCCTTACATTTACGTTTAACTAAAAATCGAAAAATGAATATTTTAACAGAAAAATTCAACACTCCATATCACTCAGCACCGTTTGGTGACATCAAAAATGAAGATTATCTTCCGGCATTTAAGGAATTGATCCAGAAATCAGAAGAAGAAATCAATGCCATTGTTGACAATTCTGATGATCCTACTTTTGAAAATGTTATCGAAGCTCTTGCCTATTCCGGTGAACAATTAGATGTGGTTTCCAATATTTTTTTCAATTTAAATTCTGCAGAAACCAGTGATGAACTTCAACAGATCGCTCAGGAAGTTTCTCCTATTTTAACAGAATATTCTTCAAAAATATCTCAAAACGAAGCCCTTTTCAACAAAATCAAAAAAGTATATGATGAAAAGGAAAAATATAACCTTAATGAAGAGCAGGAAATGCTTTTGAATGAAACCTACAAAGGTTTTGTAAGAAGCGGTGCTTTATTAAATGAAGAAGACAAGGAAAAATTAAAGAAAATCAGTATGGACCTTTCTTTAAAATCTTTGCAGTTCGGACAAAATGTACTGGCTTCTACGAATGCTTATTTCAAACACATTACGGATAAGGAACAATTGGCAGGAATTCCGGAAGCAATTATTGAACAGTATGCAGAGGAAGCAAAAGAAAGAAATCTTGAAGGCTGGGTAGTTACATTACAGTATCCAAGCTATATTCCTTTCATGACGTATGCAGAAAATCGTGAGCTTAGAAAGGAACTTGCACTGGCAAATGGCAAAAAATCTTTTGATGGCGGAGAGTATGATAACCAAAACCTGATCAAAGAACTTCTTACTTTAAAACAACAGAAAGCTGAACTTTTAGGATATAAAGATTATGCAGATTTTGTATTGGAAGAAAGAATGGCAAAATCTCCGGTAAAGGTTTTTGAGTTTTTGAATGAACTTTTAACGAAAGCAAAGCCATACGCTGATAAAGAAATTGAGGAGTTAAAATCTTTGGCTAAAGCTGATGGTATTGATGAAATGCAAAGCTACGACCACGCTTTTTATGCTGAAAAGCTTCGTAAAGAGAAATATGATTTTAATGATGAGGAA
Organism: Chryseobacterium artocarpi; assembly: GCF_001684975.1. Lineage (GTDB taxonomy): Bacteria > Bacteroidota > Bacteroidia > Flavobacteriales > Weeksellaceae > Chryseobacterium > Chryseobacterium artocarpi. The sequence continues at coordinate 118,427 of NZ_MAYH01000034.1, forward strand.
TTAAAACCTTATTTCCCATTGAACCAAGTTCAGGAGGCTGTTTTTGGATTGACTGAAAAACTATTTGGGTTAACTTTTGAGGAAAGAAATGATATTCCAAAGTACCATGAAGATGTAAAAGTGTATGAAGTAAAAGAAAATGGAGATTATAAATCACTTCTGTATGTTGACTATTTTCCAAGAAAAGGAAAAAGAGCCGGTGCATGGATGACGAGTTATAAAAACCAGTATCAGCAGAACGGAGAAAACTCCCGTCCGCATATTTCTATTGTTTGTAACTTCAGTAAACCGACAAAAGATACGCCTAGTTTATTGACATTCCAGGAGGTAACGACTTTATTCCATGAATTTGGTCACGCTCTTCACGGAATGATGGCGGATACTCAATACCCTACTCTATCCGGAACTTCTGTAAAATGGGATTTTGTGGAACTTCCGTCCCAGTTTTTGGAAAATTTCTGCTATGAGCCTGAATTCTTAAAAACGTTTGCAAAACATTATAAAACAGGAGAAGTTCTTCCAGATGAAAAAATAGAAAAAATAGAACAGTCTAAAAACTTCATGGAAGGCTATCAGACTTTAAGACAGCTTGGTTTTGGATTACTGGATATGAATTATCATACCAAAGTCAACGAACTGGAACATGAAAGTGTAAAAGAATTTGAAGATAAATACACCAAAGCCATAGCGCTTTATCCTTCCAACCCTGAAACAGCGATGAGCCCAAGCTTTTCACATATTTTCCAGGGCGGATATTCTGCAGGATATTATTCTTACAAATGGGCAGAAGTATTGGATGCTGATGCATTCCAGTATTTTAAGGAAAATGGAATCTTCAATCCTGAAATTGCAGCAAAATATAAAATTCTTCTTTCTTCAGGAGGCACAAAAGATCCTATGGAGCTGTATAAAGCCTTTAGAGGAAGCGAACCTAAAGTGGAAAGCTTGTTGAAGAGGGCATTTGGATAAAAAATAATATTGAAAACCATTAAGACTTATTAAAGCTTAATGGTTTTTTAATTTAATACAGAATCAATAGAACTAATTTGCATAAGCATGACGTATTGAATTTGAATTAGTCTTTTAGAATTGGTGATAAAAAAGCTTCAGTTGAATTTGAAACAAAGTACCAATATTAATTTTATTTATTATCTATTTTTTATAGTTTCGCCTCATAAAAACAATTATGAAAACGGTACTATTTTTATTACTTCTTATTTCGAATTTCGCCTATTCACAAATTACAATCAGAAACGAAAGCTTAGTTGAAAAACCTTATTATAAACCCAAGTCTTTTGACAGCTTATCAAATATTCAGGAACAAAAAAGATTTATTGATTATAAGCAATATTTAGGATACAAATTATATTTAAAACCAAAATCTACTAAATTCACACCATCTCAAACAGATAAAAAGTTTATTGATTATTTAACAACTGACAAAGAAACCTCATTGAAAAAACCGGGAAAAATTCCTTTCAATGATATCATCATATACAAAGCTTTTAATGGAGGAAAAGGACTTTCAGAAGCTGCTAAAGATCAATATCAGAGGGCTCTTAAACAATATGAAGATCTTGATAAATTAAATACCAATATTTATCTGCCGGAATTTATTTCTGTAAAAACAGATCCTACTGATGGAGTAATATATGGATATGCAGCTACCAAACAGTCTGAAGTAGAATCAAAGTATTTTACGATACTCGAAATAGAAGGAAGAGACAAATATTCCCAAGACAAGAAATTCAAAAAACTGGAAGATCTTCCATCAGATTTATCTACCCAAACTGCTGAATTAAGAATAAAGCTGAAAAAAGATCAAACAAATGACACCCTTTACTGGAATGTAAATGAGGCTAGAAACTTTGGAAACTATCCTTTCATTCTTGTCCCCTACTTTGAAAAAGCAAAAAGGGATTTTGTTGGTCAAAATTTAGTGGCTACAAAAAACATTTCTAATTTGGTCAATAGCAAGACTGGAGATATTGTCAATATTGAGCAAAATCAAAAATGGTTTTGTGAAGATTTGAGCTTAACAGACACCAATAAAGCTAAATATTTAAAACCTCTTTATTACCTCACGAATCAAAATAATACGATTGTTTTAGATATAGATCAACTACGCAGCTCTTTCATTACTGAAGTACAATACGATAAAATTCAGGAGGAGAAAAAATTAGCAGAAGCTGAAAAAATAAAGCAGGAAAAAGAAGATGAGCAAAAACGTATTGCGGAAGATAAAAAAAACAGACAATTATATATCAATAAGTATGGTGCAAAATTCGGAAGTTTAATTGCTGACAGTAAAGTTGCCATAGGAATGAATATGGAAATGTGCAGACTTGCATGGGGAGAACCTTTGGATATCAACAGAATCACAATGAAAGGGTACGCTCATGAACAGTGGGTTTATGGCTTTGGAACCTATCTATATTTCAACAATGGAGTTTTGTCTACAATACAGGATTAAAACATCTATAATTTACCCCAGTTTTAAATAAAATTTTCATCAGACATTCTGGACCTGACACACTGGAAACCACAACTGCAGAAAGGAATTTACACGGAAGAAAAATAATTCTGTAATTTTAAATCATGAACATGAATACGATAATAAAAAGGCTAGAAAATGTAAAAAAACTCCAAGCTAAAAGATGGGAAAATGAAGACCATTGGGATGAGCTCAATGAGCTTTTAATAAAAGAACTGGATGAAATTCTTCTGATCGAACCTGAAAATACTTCAGCCTTAATTAATATCGGTGCAATTTATTCCGATATGGGTGAAAATGAGAAAGCTCTGGAATATTTGACACTGGCTTTAAATTTAGGTTCTGAAGATAAAAACCTTTTTGTAAACCTTACTATTGTTATGATTTATATGGAAAAACATCAGTCAGAATATTTAGAATATCTTGAAGATGTTGAAGAAAAAGTGGAGAATCCTCTTACCTTTAAAGCGCATTTCGAACCACAGTCCCGTTAAGAGTTTTAGATAAGATCTTTTTATATAATGAAAGAAAAAATAAATAAATTGGAAGCAGATTTTAATGAATCGCTAAAAGCTGCTCTTCACAATATTGATCCGGAAAAGATTGATGAAATCCTGGATAACAGAGATTCTTCAACATTTTCGGATGCATGGATGAAAGCTTACCATGTCATTGAAGAAAAAGTAACGGATGATGAAACAGAAGATACAATAACCCAAATCCGAAAGGAAATTTTTGTATCTATTTTTAAACTTACGGGATCATCTGAACTCTCTTCTTATATTTCTGATGATTTTGGATTAATCAGTTCTTATTATATTCACGATATTGAAAACAGTTGGGTTTCCAACTTACTTTTCACGGATCTTAATCATCAGATTCCACAGGGAGAGTTGTTGAAAACGGATAAAACGATCAAAGAGTTGGTTGTAAGCAAATAAAATGGAGATCAAAGACTGAAGAATACTATCTACGGATATAAAATCCAATAGTAGAACACATCCTATTTAATCTGAAAGACGCAGATTCGAACCTTTTCATCACACCAACAAAACGAAATAACACATGAAAAAAGCTTTTCTTTACTGTATTCCCTTCATATTTCTGCTGAATTGTAAAAAGGAAAAGAAAGATTCTCCAGAGCATAATAATTCTCCAGAAATTACCCAAACTGAAAAAACCGATTCTCTGATTGCTGCAAGAATTGATTCTGCAAAAATTCCGGAAACAATAAAGTATAAAGGAAATTTCAGAGATGGGTTCCGATGGAAAGATAAAACAGGCGAATATATTGTCATTACTTCCGAGACGGGAATTTACAGAAATGAAAATCTTCCACATGAATTTGATGACAGTGGTGACGCTGAGATTTTCGCCCATTGTTATTCATTGCAAAACAATCAACAGATATGGAAAGTCTATGATTACATTAAAGACTGTCCGGTAGATATCGTAGCCGAATTTGTAAAAAATACTTTAAGCGTAACCGATCTGGATCACAACGGAATTGCTGAAGTCTGGATGATGTACAAAACGGTTTGTCATGGTGATGTAAGCCCTTCAGACATGAAGATCATTATGTATGAAGGCAATAAAAAATTTGCCATCCGTGGAGAATCAAGAATTCAATATGGAATCAATGACAATAATGAACCTATGTTTGAAGGGGGCAACTATACTTTTGATAAAGCATTTAAAGAAGGTCCGAAAGTATTTAGGGAATATGCTGAAAAATTATGGAATAAACACATTCAGAATTAATTATCAGCCAATTACTTTCATTATATTGAAAATCAATATATTTGTTTAACTATATAACCTTAAAAGTATACATCATGTTTTTAGCTATTGTACTTCCCTTCTTATCCTTTATTGTCCGTGGAAAAGTTCTTACCGGAATTATCTGCTTGATTCTTCAAATTACATTGATCGGATGGCTTCCTGCTGCAATCTGGGCAGTAATGTCTCTGAATAATGAAAGAGCCAATGAACGAAATCAGGAACTCATTCGTGCAGTGCGCGAAAGTCAAAAATAAAACAATTTTACATCTATAATTTCTAATCCTTTATTCTTTAAAGGATTTTTGTTTTTTAAGTCTAAAAACTATTCGATTAATAATCGTAATTTTATCCTAACAACAGCAAATTCTACATCTTATGAAAGAAAACAAATACGATAACCCTTCATTTTTTGATCGGTATGAGAAAATGCTACGATCTCAGTTGGGATTGGAAGGTGCCGGAGAATGGCATGCTCTGAAAAATATGTTACCAGATTTTAAAGATAAAAATGTTCTGGATCTAGGCTGTGGATTTGGGTGGCATTGTCGGTACGCCATAGAAAACGGAGCAAAATCTGTAGTTGGAATCGATCTTTCGGAAAAGATGCTGGCAAAAGCTCAGGAAATTAATAATCTGGAAGGAATTCAATATGAAAGAAAAGCTTTGGAAGATGTAAACTATCCTTCCGAACAGTTTGATATTGTCTTAAGTTCACTTACCCTTCATTACGTAGCATCATTTGATGATATTGCAAAAAATATTTATCAATGGTTAACCGCTGGCGGACATTTTGTATTTTCTGTGGAACATCCTGTTTTTACAGCAGAAGGAGGTCAGGACTGGATTTATGATCAAACCGGAGAGAAAACCTGTTGGCCCGTCGACAAATATTTCATTGAAGGAAAAAGAAATACCACATTCTTAGGAGAAAACGTTATCAAATATCACAGAACTTTAACTTCTTATCTGAACACCCTATTAAAGCATGGTTTTAAAATAAACGAAATCATTGAACCTGAACCTAGCCAGGAAATGTTAAAAGAAATCCCAGGAATGAAAGATGAGCTCAGAAGACCAATGATGCTACTGATTTCTGTAGAAAAATAATTCAACCATGTTTTTAATGGTAACTATTAAATTCAAATTTACTATCTGTGAAACTTTTCATTAATTGAAGATTCAGTAATTTTCGGATTCACTTTAAACGGTTTCGGAAGGACATAATCCGGTACTTTAAAAACTGCGACCAATACAAACATTAGACAAAAGACATTAAGAATTACCGCTATTGTAAAAGCATTGTGATAGTGCTTCACCACAGGTTTCTCTCCAAGGAAATAATAAAATATGCTTCCCACAGCTACAATTCCAATGATAGCAGCTATCTGTTGAAAAGTATTGTAAACTCCTGATGCATTACCAATGAGTTTGTCTGGCATTCCGGAAAGTGCAATGTTGGCAAGCGAAGGAATAATAGACCCCACACCCAAACCATGTAGAAATAACAACAGACAAAACAGATAATAGTCATCCTGAAATCTGAACACAATGATCTGAATAATAAGAACCAGTATAATAAATCCAAGTCCAAAAATCAAAGCTGCCTTTCCGTATTTCAATATAAATTTCACCGAAAAAACTGACGCCAAAATAAATCCTATTCCCTGAAAAACGATGACTTCCCCGGCTTTCAAAGAACTTATTTTTAATCCATCCTGAAAAAAGACAGACAGAATATAGAAATAAGAGTCCAACATGATAAAAAAGAAAGAAACCGCAATGATTCCCAGATTGAAATTCTTAAACCGAAACAATTCAAAATCAATAAGAAACGGTTTATCAGCTTTCATCCTGTTTTTCTGATTCTGTATAAAATAAACTAATATTATAACAGAAATAATGAGCACAAATATATTTTGAAGTGAAAACTCATCCTGTTCCAAAGCTGTAAGCGCATAAGTTATGCTGAAAAGCCCTGTGGATAAGGTAGCTACCCCCCAAATATCAAATGATTGCTTCATTATCACTTTAGATTCCTGCAATTTTATAACACTAAAAAATACAGCAAGCAGACATACAGGAACATTAATGAAGAAAATAAATCGCCAAGGTTCTTCGAATCCTCTTAATGATGAAAAATAACCTCCTAAAAACTGTCCTGCAATCGTTCCAATTCCAATGGTAATTCCGTACCAACCCATTGCTTTGGTACGCTGTTCATGATCAGGAAAGAGAATCTGTATCATTGAAAGTACCTGTGGAGCCAGCAATGCAGCACTTATCCCTTGTATAAATCTTGAAATAATAAGCTGTATTGCACCGGATGAAACTCCACACCCTATAGAACTGATCATAAAGAAGAGCAGCCCAATAATGAACATCTTTTTCCTGCCATACAAATCTCCTAATCTCCCACCGGTAATTAAAAAAGAAGAAAAGCCAATAAGGTAAGCAGCAATTATAAACTGCATTTCTCCGTTAGAAGCATGTAAATCTCTCTGTATAGAAGGAATGGATACATTGATGATAAAAATATCCATGATTGTCAACAATTGCCCAAGAAGTATTATACTTAATATTAAATAGTTATTTTTCATTTTTATATAGATATATCTATTTTTAATGATCAAAAAAAAAATTAGGATAACAAACCCTGAACAATTTTTTTTACATGATCAAAAGAATCGTTGTTTTTACTGATCGTAGAAGTCACGACTGCACCTTCTATCAAAAGGAAAATCTGATCAGTGATTAAATCAATATTCATTGACGGATTACTTGCTACACCCTCTTTTACAATTGTATAAATAATTTCCCTCTGCTTTTCCTTATGACTTTTGACGAAAGCTGATACCACAGGATTTCCTTCACCCATCTCAGAAACAATTTTAATGAAATGACAGCCAGCAAACTTTGAAGATTGTTGAAGTTTTTTACGATAATCGACAATTGATGAAAGCTTTTTACTTGGCTCAGCAATATTGACAAGGCTCTTTTCTAATCCCTCAAGCCAATTATTTTCTTCTTTAATCAGATAGGCATGAAGAAGATCATTTTTAGATGAAAAGTGATTGTACAGCGAACCAATAGCTATATCAGCCTCAGCAATAATCTGATTGATCCCGGTAGAATTAAATCCTTGTTTGTAAAACAATTCTGAAGCTACTCTAAGAATTCTATCATGTACTTTTTCCTTTTTCATGCTGAAAATTTTAACAAAGCTACATAAAAAATAGAGAAGTCTATCTATTTTTTACAATTGGAAAATTCTATCGGCTTAATGAATAATTAAAACCTGACAAAAATTGCGATGAAAATTCGTGTTATTATAAAATAAGAACGATATTTAAACTAATGAAAAAACTAATGAAACTATCGTTATTATTCCTTATTCTGATATTGGGTTTTTCATCTTGTAAACCATCGCAAACAAAGAACAATAATAAAAATATGAGTAAAACTAATCCTGTGGTCTATTTTGAAATTCCTGTGGATAATCTGGAGCGTGCAGAGAAATTTTATACCGCTGTTTTCAACTTCAGTTTTGAAAAAGAAATCATTGATCATTATGAAATGGCACTATTCCCATTTGAAGAAAAAAATAGTGGAATCACTGGTGCACTGGCAAAAGGTGATGTTTATAAACCTTCAAAAAATGGAGTTATTATTTATTTTAAAACAGAAAATATTGATACTACTCTGGAAAAAGTACTTCAACAGGGCGGAAAAATTCTTTATCCTAAAAGAATTGATGAAAAATATGGTTTTGCAGTAGCGGAATTTGAAGACTCGGAAGGAAACAGAATTGCTTTGCATGAAACGATCTGAGTTTTTTGAGGTATTGAAAAAGCAAAATAAATTTAAAACCATATAGATTAACCAAATCATTATTCTAGTCTTATCATACAGTTCTACGCTCTTATATGGTACAAAAAATAATGCTCGATACTGAATTAAAGCCTGACTATAGTGTTCATTTTCAGTGGTTGTAATTCCATTCACTGCATAATATTTTTATAATAAAGTTTCAACATATTTTGTATCTTTAATTACCATTTCCATAAAAATATTTGGTAATTCGTTATGACAGAAGAACTTTATTTCATCAAAACCAACCCAAATATTGCCAAAATTAATTTGTACAATAGACTTTGCCGTGAGGAAGAAAACATATTGAACTTTCTTCAACCTAATGGAGCTACAAACCTTGAACTGATTAAAGAAAAAGTAAAAGACTCTGTAGAAGAACTTTCCAAAGAAGAGCTTTCGCAGATATTTTCGTGGTTCAATAAAGCCTATCAATCAGATCATGAGGAAATAAAAACCCAGCTTTTCATTAACGGGATTGATCTTTTTTATGAAATTCCTTCTGTTCATCATACAGAAAATTATTTACAGATTCTTTCAACGTATGAAAAACTGTTTCAGCAGAATATGAATTATATTGTGGATTCTAAGAATTTCAGTGAATTTCTGATCTATGGAATCTTCGTCATGGAAATCATCAACAAGGAATATGATAATGAAAATATTCTTTCTGATTATCTAAAACAGGATTACCAGGCTTTGTATTCTTCAGCAGAAAATCATCCGGATTTAAAGAATTTTGATCAGAAAAACAGCGCTGATCTTCAACGTTATTTTAATGACCTGTATGATCTCACAAGATTTTATAAGGGTTCAATTATTCAGCTGTAATTTTAAATAAAGGAAAAAACAGTAAGTTATTGAAATACTTTCTTCATATTTCTGTTTATTTTTTCAACTTTTATTTTTCATTCAATTCCCTATAAATCAACATAAAAAAGAACTTTCAATGATTGTTCAAGGATGATTATGTTTTAAAATCGAATAAAAAAATTCACGGTTTGATGTAATACTCGCCATGTAAAAAATGTCTTGTATAAAAAAACTAACTATGAACCGGAGAATTATTCTTCTTTTAAGTCTTATTTCCACAACATTCGTTTTTGCACAAAGTGTAGAAGGAAATATTACGGACAAAGACAATAAGCCAGCAGTTGAAACTGAGGTAGTGATTACAAAAGATAATAATAAGTTTACAGCCATTACAGATGAAAAAGGAGCTTTCAGAATTCCTTTGAAAGAAAATGGAAATTATTTACTTGAAATTATAAAAGACGGAGTAAAAACCAATAGTGAAAAAATTGCGGTAAAGGGAAATGCCAGAAAGGATATTCAGATTAAAGAAGAGCCTGTAGTACAAAAGGTAGAAGGAGTAACAGTTACTGTAAAGAAAAAATTATTCGAGAGAAAAGTAGACCGATTGATCTTCAATGTTGAAAATTCTGTTGCTTCACAAGGGGTAGATGCTATTGAAGCTTTGTCTAAAACACCAATGGTAAAAACCAGTGATGAAGGGATAAGCATTGCCGGAAAAAGTAATGTAGCCGTTATGATCAATGATCGTCTCCTGAATCTTAACGGGCAGGAGCTTATCAATTATCTGAAAACACTCCGTTCTGATGATATTCTTAAAATTGAAGTAATCACTACTCCACCTGCGAAATATGATGCAGAAGGAAAAAGCGGGCTGATCAATATTATTCTTAAGAAAAATGCCAATCTTGGCTGGAATGGTTCTCTTCAAACTTCAGGAAATTATTATTGGGGAAAAACCACAGTCTCTACCAGAAGTGGCGCCAGCTTTAATTATCAGGGAGAAAAATTATCCCTAAGCACCAATTTATCTGCAGGAGATAATTACTGGCAATATTATAATGACAATTATCTGACAGGTACTACCAACAGCTATTATTGGAATAGAAACAGTGATAATTTAAATAATTATAAGTACAAAAGCGGAAATGTAAAGGCTGAATATAAGATCAATGACAAAAATCTTTTCGGGATCAATTATAATTATTCACACAGTAATCCTTGGGAACAAAGTAAAAATAAATCTTCAAGGTTCAATGAGAATGGTTTGGTAAATATTTTATCTGATTATAATTACAGGACAAGCAGAGATGTTCATAATGCAACAGCATTTTACGAAACGAAAATAGACAGTGCAGGTGGTAAGCTTAGCTTAGTTGCCAATATGATGCTCAATAATTCTGATGCAAGAAATTTCTCCAATACATTTACGTCAGATGAAAGTATTTATACCCTGTTAAATCCTATCAGTAAATACAGAATTTATTCCGGGCAGGCTGATCTTGAAAAAACTTTTGCTAAGATTAAAACGGAATCAGGATTAAAATACACGAAGATCAAAAATGATTCAGAGTTTAATTTCTTTGATGTCAATAATGGACAATATCATCTTATTCCTGAGAATACCAATACATTCTTTTATAGTGAAGAGAATTATGCTGCCTATTTCTCAACCAATTTTAAGATTAATGATAAATGGGATGCAAAAGCCGGACTTCGTTATGAATATACCACATTGGAAGGGGTTTCGATGAATGACAATACTTCTGCAAAGATCAAGTATGGCAAATTTTTCCCAACTGCTTATTTGAGTTATAAACCTAATGAAAACAATTCATTTTCTCTTAATTATTCCCGCAGAATCTCACGCCCTTACTTTGGGAACCTGAATCCTTTCAAATATCTGATTTCTAATTTTGAATACATAACCGGAAACCCTTATCTCCTGCCTTCATTTTCAGATAATTTTGAAATGGGATATGTGTTAAATAATAATCTTAATGTAACTCTATATTATAATTATAACAAGGATAACTGGGACAGAGTTCAGATGGTAGACGGGAATTACCGGTATACAGTTGCTAAAAACTTTTATAATGAAGACCAGGCAGGAATCAATGTAAGCTACAATTATAATAAACTGAAATGGCTGGAATCAAATGTTTTCTTAAATGGTTTTTATGCAAAATCAAAATCTTATGACCCTTCTATCATTTCAGCTTCTGCAGGATATAGCGCTAATATCAACATCGATAATAATTTCTTCCTTAATAAAGAAAAGACAGTAACCTTAATGCTTGGGCTATGGGGAAGCTTACCGAATAGAAACGGGAATACCTATTACTACAGCAATGCTTCATTGTATGCAGGAATGAAATTGAATATGATGGATAAAAAACTATTCTTAAACCTTTATCTAAATGATCTTCTGAATACAAATCGTGAAAAAGGAATAAAATACTACCCGACTTATAATGTAGATTATCAATTCAAAGGAATTACAAGAAATGTACATCTTTCTCTTACCTATAAATTTGGTAACAATAATGTGAAAGGCGCTACTAAACAAATGAAATTTGACGAATCCAAGAGAGCAGGCAGTTAATCATTAAAAAAACAGGATAGAAACTATAACCCCGATCGGCAGTACTTTCAATAAGGTACTGCTGATTTTTTATTATAATCATTTACTTCAATCTTTATTAACCTCGTGAAATGATTGAATTTTAAAAAAGTAGTAAAACATTCCACCTACAAAATACATCAATACATCTAAAATATCTCCCGTAAAAAGTTCTGATAGCTTAGGACATATTACTTCAAATAACAGAGAAAGATATAATACAGAAGTCAAAACAAATTTAAAATCAGGTTTCCATCGAAATCCCAACCAGTCATTCATAATATATTCTATCAGATAACAATACATAGGAACGGTAATGAAATCTGTGAAATGATTGTTGATAACAGGAATATAAATTCCATTCTTCCGCAATTGAATGATCAATAACCAGCCAACCAACCCCAACAAAAACCAATATGAAATTCTTTTTTTCATTACATATGCAATACAGCCATGATAAATCCAATAATTACCTGCAGAACTTTTGCCACGATATCCTGAATATCTGTTTCATTCTTCTTTGAACTACTTCCAGCATTCTCATAATCAAACTTTTGTTTTCCTTCCATTGTAATAAGATTTGACTAAGCAAAGATAATCAAATTAGAACATTTGTTCTAATTTAGGAAATATGATATAAATCCTATCTTATATTCTTATCTTTGAAGCATGGGCACAAAGGAAAAAATTTTAGCAAAGGCTCTGGAACTTTATAACGAAAAGGGCTACAACACTATTACCACAAGACATATTGCTGCTGAACTTTCAATCAGCCCCGGCAACCTTCACTATCATTTCAAACATTCTGAAGATATTATCAAAATCCTTTTTTCCGAGCTAATTGTGAAAATGGATGAACTGCTAAACGAAATGAAAAAAAATGAAAATAAAGTATTGAAGGACCTTTATGACTTCACGTTTTCAACCTGTGAAATATTTTATTCCTACCGTTTTATTTTTGTGAACTTCGTAGATATTTTAAATAATATTCCAGAGATAAAAGCTCAATATGAAGGGATTAATTTTAGTAGAAAAGAGGAATTTTATTTTATATTTTCAGGACTTCAGAAGAATAATATTTTCAGAGAAAATATCCCTGAATTTATTACAGACTGCCTTACAGAGCAGATTTTTATTATTGCTGACAACTGGCTCACTCATAACAGAATGATTTCAAAGTTTGAGAAGGAAAAAGCGATCCATCATTATACGTTGCTGCAGATGAATCTTTTCTATCCTTTTCTGAATGACGAACAACAAAAACTTTATGAACAACAATATATCCGATAATCACTCCATAAGTATCAGACAGGGAAATCCAGAAGATCTTCCGACAATACTTACCCTATTTAAGGATACCATTACTTTCGTTTGTAAAAAAGATTATAATACAAATCAGATTGAAGCATGGAAATCGGGAGCCGATAATCTTGAAAGATGGAAGAAAGTAATGAAAGAACAGCTTGTTTTAGTTGCCGAAATTGATCATAAAATTGTAGGCTTCTGTACTCTTGACCAGAAAAATTACATTGATTTATTATTTGTACATAAAGATCATCAAAATTTGGGAATAGCGTCTATACTCTATAACCTCATCGAAAAAGAAGCATTAGAACAGAAGAATTTACCCCTTACGGCAGACGTCAGCAAAACAGCAAAACCTTTTTTTGAACGAATGGGTTTTCATGTCCTTTCTGAGCAAACTGTGAATGTAAAAGGGGTTGACCTCATCAATTATAAAATGCAAAAGGATCTGCTCACATGATAAAAAACATATAAGATCATTTTAAGAGATTTGTGGCATAGAATTAGCTTAAAGAACGGTAAGTAAAATTGTTTTGAACCTTTATTTTAAACCATTAAGATTGGTAAATGGTTAAGTTTTTTTATAAAAACAAATCTTGTTATAACCACTACAAAATTTCTTAATGGTTTAAATATTGGATCTACAGGAAAATCCTGTTATATTTACCTCAATGAAACATTTAAACAGCATATTGCGTCTTCCATTCTTCAGTGAATATTACACCCCGAGTTATCGTTCGGGAAGACTTTCTATATCTGTAAACTAATTATATAATCAAACCTATATAGAGCCCGGACAGTATTGTTCGGGCTTTTTTTCGTTTAAAAAACATTTAAAAATGACTTCTATTTTACAAGAAAACGTAGCTATTATTCTGCCTGAAAATGGGCTGGAAGAAAAATTAAAACAGGCTGAAAGCGAAGGCAGAAAGCTTAGTATCAAACTGGGATTTGACCCTACTGCTCCCGACTTACATCTGGGACATGCTGTTGTTCTTAAAAAGCTGAAACAGTTTCAGGATCTTGGACACCAAATCATTATTGTTGTGGGAAGTTTTACGGCAAGAATCGGTGATCCTACAGGTAAAAATAAGGCAAGAAAACCTTTAAGTGCAGAAGATGTTCAGCATAATGCAGAAACTTATATCAATCAGTTATCCAAAATTATTGATGTCGAAAAAACAAAGATTGTTTTTAATTCTGATTGGCTGGATGCACTCCAATTCTCAGACGTTATCCAATTGTTATCAAAAGTAACAGTCGCACAACTGATGCACAGAAATGACTTCAACAAAAGATTTACGGAAAATACTCCTATCGCAATGCATGAATTGGTATACCCTATCCTCCAGGGATTTGATTCAGTAAAAATTGAATGTGATATTGAAATGGGGGGAACTGATCAGCTTTTCAACTGTACTATGGGAAGACAATTACAGGAAGTACATCAGATGCCGGCTCAGATTGTCATGTGCATGCCTCTTTTAAAAGGACTTGACGGAAAGGAAAAGATGAGCAAATCATTAAATAATATTATCGGACTGACTGATGAGCCTAATGAAATGTTCGGAAAAACGATGTCTATCCCTGATGCTTTGATTGATGAGTTTATCGACCTTACCACTGATTTCTCAATGGATGAGAAAAATAGTTTAAAATCGAAAATCGAAAGCGGTGAAAACCCAATGAACATCAAGAAACTGATTGCAAAAAACATTATTTGTCAATACCATAATGAAAATGCGGCTCAAGATGCAGAAGAGTTTTTTAATAATCAGTTTCAAAACAAAAATTTTGAGGAGAAAAGCTTTGATCCTGTATTGATCAATAATTTGAATCATACTCATAACAAAACGACAGTAATTGAGCTGTGTCACAAGTTAAAAAATGACATAAGCAAATCTGCTGTACGAAGACTTATCCAAAGCGGAGGAGTCCAGATAAATTCAGTTAAAATAACGGAACCTGATGAAGAAATTGAGCTTACAAAAAATATCAAAATAAAGATCGGGAAAAGAGGTTTTTTTGAGCTATTATAAAGGCTGGAAGATGGGGCTGGAAGTACTTTAATTAAATGTAATAGCTAGGGTATAGTCTTAAATTCCAGCTTCCATTATTCTTTTTTTAATTTCATTTTTTACCTCTTAATTAAATTTCCCTTAGTCCGATTAAATCAATATCTTCGTTTTATAAATAAAATGTAATGACGCAGGCTGAAATCCTTACCCTGATTGATGACGAACTGTTTCTTGATAATATTAAAACCGAATTGAGTGATCAAAAAATAATCTGGAAAGATCATTCTGGAACAGAAAATTCAATATTACCTCATCAGACAGCAATCAATAATGAAGGAGTTTTTGCATGGTGGCAGTGTAATGAGGCAGGAAAAGAACATGTTCATATCAGATTAAAGGAAAGAAATGTCATTACATGGAAACCTCCTGTTGATACATTGATAAAACCCATATTCCGGGACGGTCTTTTATATTTTCATAAAAATTATCTGATCATAAAGTATAAAGACAGACATTACCAAAGATTATTTATCTTTAATATCAAAACTTTAAAAGACGAAGAAATTATTCTGAATGCACTTACAATTCAGGTGAAAATAATTGATAATGATTTGTTTTTAGCAGGGCTTTACAGTGGTGAGGATTTCATAAAAATCACCATGCATCCGGATCATATTGAGAGAGAAACGATTGATGAAAATTATCTCAGACAAAGAAATATTATATTTGATTAGTTCTAAAAATTGAATTTAAAAGTATGAATACTTCCGTTACCTATAAAAAAGCTACAGAAAACGACATCGATTATCTTTTTGATCTCAGAACGAAGACTATGGTTCCACATTATGCGGAAGCAAATTTACCAACTGACCGGGAAACGACTCTTAAAAGGATTCTTTATCAATTCGAGAAGGGTAACATTATTTTCCTTAATGATGAGCCGATAGGATTGCTAAAAGTAGATAGAACGGAGACGCATATCGATATTTTACAGCTTCAGATTGATCCGAGCCAGCAAGGTAAAGGACTTGGGAAAATGATTCTTACCGATATTCTGAAAGAAGCTTCTGCTACAGGGAAAACCGCAACATTAAGTGTTTTAAAGGTGAATAAAGCCCAGCATCTTTATATGAGTCTTGGTTTTAAAACGGTACGTGAGGATGAACATTCTTATTTCATGGAGTTTTCTTCTGCTGGGAATAAATAATCTGTGAGAATAAAAATACATCAGATTTGAGTATAAGTTTTGGCTAAAGCCATTGGATAAAACAAATATTTCAAAGCGGGCTAAAGCCCACTCTATTGAATTCTAATATTTTTATTTCTAGTAAATATTATGGCATCCATCTCCATTCCAACTATTGATTTGCCATTGTCACATAGATCAGTCTTCCACCCTCTTCTGCGGATAGGAGTATTTTCTTTCCATCTGTAAGTTCTACCATAGATCCGGGAGGAATTTCCTTTTGTTCTGTAATATCCTTCATTCCTGATAAACTTTGATTGACCAACACCCATTTCCCCTGATGAAATGTAAAGTAGCCGACAGGCATTTTATCCTGCATCGTTAAATTTTCATTTCGGATCACTTTTCTGGAAACATGCCACTTGAATAAATACTGATTGTGATACACCATCAATCTATGATTCTCCGGTTTCCAAATCTCATCATCGAATTTAAAGTAAAGATCAAGTATCGGAAGTGTTCCCTTATGCGGAGTTCCACAGAAAGGGCATTTCGGATTGCTGGTATTGTCAAAAACATACCATTTTTCTGTACAATCTGTATTTTGGCAAGGTTGTATAAGATCTACTGTTTTCAGTAAAGCGGTTTCCCATTCATTTGCTGTTGGGCGTCTGATCGGATCATGTAATCCGTCTATGAATGTTTTTTTGAACAAATCTGAAATATAAGGACCTGTTATCGTATAAGGAATTTTTTGAGGATCGCCCCAAAAGGCATCCCATTTTCTGAGGTGATCAGCTTTTACATGGTTTGAAGAATCTGTCGGATGTTCTACAAACAGTGCTTTTTCTCCCATGGATAATATTTCATCCTTTTCAGCATCAAGATCCCATATTTTTCCGCCGCGAAGAGGATGACGTCTTAGCAGATACATATAGATCAGTACGGCAAGTGCATGTAAATCCGTTTTCTGATCTGGAAGATGTCTTTGAGGATCCTGAAGTTTCAGATGCTTGGTTTTTAACACTTCGGGAGCAATAAAATCAGCCGTTCCAATGACTTCAGGCGGGAATAATTTGGGAACAACAAGACCATCAATATCAATGATACATGCAGACTTTGTTACCGGATCTACCAGAATATTATTGTAAGATAAATCTGAATGCGCCAATCCCATCTGATGCAGTTTTTTCACCCCTCTGCTAATGTTTATCGCTATCTGAAAATAACTCAGCCAGTCTCCAAGCTCAGAACGGTCAAGTCTCAATGGATATTGCGGATTTCTGAACATTGGAGCTGTAAACCACTTTCCTACTTTATCTTCTCCCTGAATGGTATCTGAACCGATGTATCCTTTGGCAAAGAAAAACTTTTGATTATAAATAGGAACCACAATTCCTGTTAATCTGTTCTTTTCAACAATATCATAAGGCCAACGAAAAATATCATTGAGAAAATATTCTGAAGCATTCCCGTTTTGAAGATTTTGAAGATAAGTAGAAACGATTCTCATAATCCTCTCTTTTTGTCCTTCATCTAAAGGATTTCGGTAAAATGCAACAACATAATCTCTCTGAGGCGAAAAATAAACATCTTTCACTCCGCCCTGAATGGGTTTTTCGTCAACGTATTCATAGGATTTGGATGAATTCAGAACAGAAACAACCTTAATCGTGTTTTTCATAGTTATTAATAAATTATTGCCAAAGTACGGTCATCGTGGTTTCCTCTGCTCCAGAAGTCTGTCCATTGTAAAAGTTGTTGATCAATTCCGGTATCATTCATAAAGTTTACCTGAGCTTGATCTTCATTACCTCCGTTCAGATCTTTAAAAAAAGCGTTCCAGCTTTCTATATATTCTAACTTATTTTCTGTAAGAAATTTAGGGTCATAGATACCATCCGTCATCAGTACGAGATAAGAGAAGTCTTCTACACAGGTTATTGTGAAACGGGAAACAATCTGATCATTGAAAATTTCTTTCATGGTAATAAAGCGGGTTCCGCCACTGAATTCTCCTACATCCATTGAATTGAGAAGCTTTACTTCGGAAAAATCAGTGTTAATAATATTAATCGGGCAATCTCCTACACCAAAACTAAGTATCACATACCCAAAACTGAACTTTTTAACCAATGAAAAGATAAGAGTAGCATGAAAATCATTAATGGAAAGATTATTTTCTAAAGCGGTCTTCTCTAAAACATGATGTACTTGCAAAACGCCTTCATATAAACATCTTATAATATTTTGGTGTGCTTCATTCTGTTCTTGTGTAGAATGTTTTTTGGAATAAACAAGATGAATATTCTTTTCGATATCATGTAAAATCTCTTCGGAACTGAAAAAACTGTTTATTGAAGCTGTAACCAATTCTGAACCTGCTCTTGACATTACTGCAGAACCTGCCCCATCTGAAACGGAAACAATGTTCCATTCTGCCGGAAGTATATTTACAGCGAAATCATCCTCTCTGAATTTTCCTTCATGCGCGTGGGCACGACCTCTTTTGGAAGCTACCACAATTTTTTTATCTGAAAATGTTCCATAAAAGGAAGCTTCATCGTCTTTATAAAAATCAGCATTTTTATCAGTTGGAATATTTTTCCATAAATTTTTCGGATCGGTATTGATAAACAGCTGAACTCTTTTAATGTCAATATTATCTTGATCTTCTGTATGAAAGAATTCAATATCCAGATCATGAACGGTATTGGTTATCGGAGTTCCAAAAATTCTGCTATTCTCAAATACTAATCCAATTTCTTCAAGATTTCGAATGTTTTGAATTCTGATATTCGGAAATTCTGCCATCTTAACACTAAATTCATAGAACTTCCCTGAAGTAGCATTTTTCAGTACCCAGTGAGCATCTTTAAAATCTTCTTTTTCCTGATGAATAATGGATTTTCTCTTGGGATCTTTGTCTCCATCAAAGTAAAACAACGGTATTTTCATAAGTTTATATGATTATCCCAATGTTCTGTTGATATCGTATCCGCCTCCCGAATATCCATAATAATCGGAAGTACCACACCAAGGGCATTTATTATATCCTTCCCCCTGCAAACAGTGAATTCCGCCACATGAGCAGGTCGCTAATGCTATATAATTGGCACAATGAGGACAGGAAGCTCCTCCCTGCAATTCTTCAATTGAAATTTTAAGATTGCTTCTCTGAGGTGAAGAAAGCCTGTAATATGCTTTTTCATCAATTTTATAAGCACCCTCCATCTTGTAATATCGGGTAGACATTCCTGGAATACTAGATTCCCCGAAAGTTTTTTTAAACTTCATCAGATAAAGTTTATTCGTTTCTGAACATTTACCGTTCAGAACTACAAAATTATTATCCGGAAAACGCTGCTCCATCTGCGGATCAACTTTCTCAAGGATAACGGAATCTATCTTGGATAAATTAATTCCTTCTTTATGTGCTTCCGTTACACTTTGGCTGGTTGTCTTAATGGAATCTGTCACCCATTTGAAGAATTCTTTATAAGAGTTTTCATCGGTATTATTGAACAGCAATACGTTATCTGCTAACAATCCCAGAAGTTTATAATTTGTATTTTCTCCTATGGATACAGCAATAGTATTTGCTTTCCCATTATATTTATTATTCCACCTTTCTATAGCTTTCGTAGCATCATCAGTAGGAACTCCATCCGTAAAAAGGAAAACAATAGGTTTCCAGTCTCCTTTTCTGTCATACGTAGTTTTTATGATATCCTTATCTATGCAGTCCATAATTTTAATAAGTCCCTGAGATAAAGAGGTACCACTTCCAATCGGAATTTTCGGAGGATAAAAACTGATAATATCCTGAAGCGGTGTAATAACTTCTGCTTCTCCGGCAAAACCTACAACAGAAATATAAACCGTTTCTAATGAATACGGATCTTTTTTCAATTCCCTGATGATATTGGAAATTCCTTCCTGTACCTGCTCAATAGGTTCTCCTATCATAGATTCAGAGACATCAATCAAAAAGTAAATCGGCAGTCTTCTCATAGCTGTAAAGACAATTTTTTAGATAATAATATTAAGCTCCGATGGTGGCGGAGGCAATGTGATATTTTCCCCTGTGTTCTGAGATTGTCCTCCTTGTGTAATGGAAGAACTTACCCATCTGAAAAAGGAAGAAAGTGTAATAGCATCAGTGGTATCAAGCTTTACCACATGATCTGTCAGCTCTTTTAGAAACTGTTCATCTGCTTTAGGACCTGCAGCACAACCTACGATAGCTCCAAATTCTAAATCTTTAAGCACCGGAATCATCTGTCTGTATTTCTGAATATCAGAAGGTTTTCCATCCGTGAATATGAAGAGTAACGGCTGCCAGTCTCCTTTATTTTCTCCAGATCCCTTTACAAGATCTTTTTGTACAAGCTCTGAAACCATTTCCAAAGCAGCTCCTGTATGGGTAGGACCGCTATCCGGGCATGTAATTTCCATCGGATAGAAATTTTGCAGAGCAATTAAAGAAATTATATTTTTAACTTCTCTATCGAAAGTAATCACACTTAAATGAAGGCTGTCCATTGCCTGTGGATCTGCCCGCAGCATACTGATCAATCCATTGAATCCATTATTCAATGCCTGGATAGGTTCTCCGTTCATAGATCCGGAAGTATCCAATAAAAAATAGGCTAATAATCTTCTGGTCATAAGACAATATTAATTCTGAATCTGGCGGCGGAAGTCTTCGACTTCCGCCGCCAGATTGTATGTTAAATAGAAATTTAAAATCTAGTTTGAATATGAATATTGCTGTCTCAGAATATCGATGAAGTTATCTGTAGGAGAAGGCTCTCCCAGTGCACGGAACTTCCAGTCACCATTATGGCGGTATGCCTCAGCAAATACCATAGCACACATTCCGTTCATACTTGAATCTCCGGAAAGACTGTACTTTGTAATTTCTTTTCCTGTAGCGTCTACTGCGCGAATAAATGCATTTTCAATCATTCCGAAGTGCTGATTATTGCTTCTTCCCTGATAGATCGTTACAAGAAACACAATTTTTTGATAGCTTTCATCCAGCTGATCCAGCCTCACAATAATTTGCTCATCGTCACCATCTCCTGCTCCGGTTCTGTTGTCGCCTGTCAACCATACATTTCCGCTTGGATGCTGCATAGAATTAAAGAAAACCACATCACCCTGATAAAGCCCCATCTGTCTGCCATCATTTGTCTGAACCGTTCTTCCAAGATTGGCAACCTTTCCGTTACCATCTAAAAGGAATGCCACTGCATCCAGATCATATTCAGCTTCTTTACTGAACAGTTTTCCAAAGAAGCCACCGCTTCCCTGCTTTCTTACATCCCATCCTAAGCCGATCGTTACCTTTGAAAGGTCATAAACACTTTCCCCACGGTCGTTTTTTCTTAAATCTATCGTTTGACCTTTCTGTAAATTAATTGCCATAGCTATAGTTTTGTGTAATTGATAATTATTTGATGATTTGTCCTTTATAATATTTCTCAAGGAAAAAACCTAAATCTGCTCTGTAACCTATTCCTGAAGCCTCAAATTTCCAGCTCCCGTTTCTCTTATATAGTCTTCCAAATTCAACACCCGTTTCAATGGAGAAGTCTTCGTCCAGTTCATACTTTGCTATCTCTTGGTTTGTACTGTTATCAACCACTCTGATGTATGAATTTCTTACCTGTCCGAAATTCTGTCTTCTTCTCTCAAAATCCTCTATAGTTACCACAAAAAGAATTTCTTCTACTCTTGAATCCACTTTATCAAGATCGATAACGATTGCTTCATCATCATCCCCGTCACTATTCTTACCACTTGGGTCATCACCTGTATGAGTAAGAGCACCATCCGGAGAATTCAGATTATTATAAAAAACAAAATATTCCTCGCTTACTAATTTTCTGTCAGAATCAATCATGATTGCAGAAGCATCAAGATCAAAATCGTAGCCTGTCCCTTCATTAGGATCCCAACCAAGTCCTATCGTCATTTTTGTCAATCCGATCTCGATTTTCTGTCCTTTCTGTAGATTAATTGCCATAATATTTTATGTTATGAATTATTTTTTGCATTAAGATAGATTTGATTTACGAATTGACCAAATTTATTTATTAAAAATAATGGATATAAAGCAATTAAGTCTAATTTCTCAATTAAATAAAAGACAATAAAAAGGTTCAATTAAAAAATTGAACCTTATATATAATAAATATGTTTGATTATTTGATATCCTTATCAGAAACGGCAGCATTTCGTGCTTTTGCCAACATTGGAATAGAAATAAGTCCCATCACCAGCATAATCACAATCTGCAGCGGTAAAGAAATAAAGGAATAGGTAAGTCCCATTTCTCCTCCCAAGTCTGCACTTTTTCCTACGGAGATAAAAAGAGCCATAAAACCATACTTCATCGCAAGATTATAAGCTCCGATTCCTCCACTTGCCGGAATAATCATTCCCAGTGTTCCTACAACAATAATGAAAAAGCCGTCTGCAAAGGTAAATGCTGAGGTTTCAGGAAGTGCAAAACACACCAGATATGCCGCAAAATAATAAGAAATCCAGATTCCTAATGTGTAAAGTATAAACTTCCCTTTCTGTTTTAATTTAAAAATTGTTGTTAGTCCCTGGAAAATTCCGTCTATAAAATTGACAATCTTACCCAAAAAAGGCACATTCGCTAATCTCTTTTTAAAGACAAAAAATAAAACGGTACCTCCAATCAATATGGAAAGAACGAGTAATATTTTATTGGTATTAAAATTTACCCCCGAATTTTCATAAAATGAAAGGATTGCCTCATATTTGAATAATAAAGTCAATCCGAGAAATCCCAACATACAAATCAGATCCACTACTCTTTCAAGAATAATTGTTCCAAAAGATTTGTCTACCGGTACTTTTTCTACTCCATATAAAGCAGTAGCTCTTGCCAGTTCACCACTTCTCGGAATCGTCAGATTCATCAGGTATCCAAATGATATGGACCAAAGTGAATTGGAGTTTGATATCTGATGTCCCATTGGCTCCAGCATTAAATTCCAACGAATTGCTCTGAACCAATAAGCAAGAAGCCCAAATACAGCTGCAAATAATACCCAAATATAGTTTGCCTTAGCCAATGACTGCTGAATCACCTTAAAATCAAGACCTTTTAAGGCAAGCCATAAAAAAAAGCCTGCAAAAGCAAGCGATATTACTATTGTAAGTATTGATTTTAAAGGATTTTTTGATGTTTTCTCCATGAATTATGTAAGCAGGTTTGTTTTTTCATCCGGGAAAACGATTTTCGGCTGGAAGTCTTTTGCTTCTTCCGGTGTCATCTGCGCATAGGCAATAATGATGATGATATCATCCCTTTGTACCTTTCTTGCAGCAGGACC
The DNA here is from genome assembly GCF_001684975.1 of Chryseobacterium artocarpi. Lineage (GTDB taxonomy): Bacteria > Bacteroidota > Bacteroidia > Flavobacteriales > Weeksellaceae > Chryseobacterium > Chryseobacterium artocarpi. The sequence goes on from NZ_MAYH01000034.1 coordinate 141,891, forward strand.
GTTCAGGCATACTTCTCCCGACTTTCTTTTTCCTTTGATAACATAGGTATCAAAACGCTCCCCATTATTCACATTCACGATATAGACCCTTTCTCCCACTACCAATCCGGCAGCTTCTATAAGATCTTCATCTATCGTTATACTTCCTATATAATTAAGGTCAGAGGCTGTTACTCTTACCCTATGGATCTTGGACTTGAAAACTTCTATTAACATGCTGCAAATTTATTAATAAAAATTAATAAATCAGACCTTTAGTATCATTAAAAAACTCCCACAAACACAGGCTATTAATTTTATAAAAGACAAAAAAAATTAATTTTAGATGCAGAATTATTAATTATATTCTTAAAAATATCAATACTTTATACTCAATTTAGGATTTAATAAATACAGGAAATAATATTAAGTTTTTGCTAAAGTCAATAAACATAAGCATTTGGCATGATTTTAGTAACCTGTAACGTAGATTTTTCGTAAAAAACCGAATTATCATATTTTAACTATTTTCACTAAAAAGTAAAAAAATTGTATAAGTTTTAATAAAAAAATTGCACAATTAGAAAATAGTATTATATTTGCTATAATTACGAACTAACTTTAATATTAAAAATTATGAACAAGTCTGAATTAATCGACGCAATCGCAAAAGATGCAGGTATCACTAAAGTTGCAGCAAAGGCTGCTTTAGAATCTTTCATTTCTAACGTAACTTCTACTTTAAAGAAAAAAGACGGAAAAGTTTCTTTAGTAGGTTTCGGTACTTTCTCAGTAGCTGAGAGAGCAGCTAGACAAGGTATTAACCCTGCAACTAAAAAACCAATCAAAATTGCTGCTAAAAAAGTTGCTAAATTCAAGGCTGGAGCTGATTTATCAAATGCAGTTTCTGGTGCTAAGAAAAAATAATCATTCAGATTACAAAAATTCAAGGGCTGTTTCTAGGAAGCAGCCTTTTTTGTGCCTTGTAATTACGGATAACAAATTGTGAATTCCTCAAAAAGAGATTTAAGACTATTTCATTAAAACCATCAATGGTAAATGAAGATGTTAAGATCATTAGGTTTTGGCTAAAGCCTTTTGATGGAAAAAAATAAGCGGGCTGAAGCCCGCTCCTATTGATACATATCATTCTTTATAAATTGATATCCTAACCTATTTTAAAAGCCGGATATTCTCTATCTTAGTTTCTCTATGGAGCCAATCGTGAAACTTTCCAATCGAGATCTTCTAACGTATAAATAATCCTGTCATGAAGGCGATTGGGACGCCCTTGCCAGAATTCAATCTCGTATGGTCTTGCGAGATAACCACCCCAATTTGCAGGTCTGGGAACTTCGCTGTTTTCATACTGCTTTTCAAGCTCTTTCAATTTCTCTTCCAGAAATTCTCTGTTTGGAATTTCCTGACTTTGTGGTGAAACTACAGCCCCTAGCTGGCTTCCCTTCGGTCTTGAATGAAAATAGCCATCACTCAAATTTTCTGCTACTTTTTCAAGATTCGCTTTGATGATAATCTGCCTTTCCAGATTAGGCCAGAAAAAATGCAGACATGCTTTATGATTGTTTTCTATTGCTCTTCCTTTTTTACTGTCGTAGTTGGTGTAGAAAATAAATCCTTCATGAGTATATGCTTTCAACAATACCATCCTTGTTCTCGGGCAACCATCTTCCTCTACTGTAGAAACAGCCATAGCATTAGCTTCAGAGACCTCCGGGCTCTCACTTGCATCCAAAAACCAATCTCTGAATTGTTCAATTGGATTTTGTTTTATCTCACTTTCAATAAGTTGGGATTTCTCGTACACTTTTCTTTTGTCGTGCAGGTTTTCCATAAATATTTTTTATTAAATTTGAGTATGAATCACTCATACAAAGGTAAAATATTAATCTCGACACCTGACATTTCCGGCGATATTTTTTCCAGATCGGTTGTATTGGTCATTGAACATAATGAAAGTGGTGCATTTGGTTTGATATTGAATAAGAAAAACAGCCAGATGAGTAGTAAGTTCAAGGATTTCTTTGATTTTAAAATTGAAGTATATGATGGAGGTCCTGTAGAAAATGATAAGGTATTTTTCATTGTAAAAGGAAAGAAGGTAACTGAAATCTATTCTGAGATTACTGATGAATATTATCTTACCGAAGATATTGAGCGTATCATTCATGCCGTATTGAATAATGAACTGGATATTCATAATGTAAAGATTTTTTCGGGATATTCAGGATGGTCTCCTAATCAATTGGATACTGAGGTTCAGAGAAAGATGTGGACGGTTGTAGATGTTTACAATCTGGATTATACTTTACCGAATGACCAGACTTTATGGAAATCCATAATGCAAAACCTTGGCGGTGAATTTTTACTCTGGGCAAATTCTCCTGAAGACATTTCATTGAATTAATAGTATACTTTCACAGAAATAAAACAATTAACAAATTTTAAGATTCTGTTAACCAATTTTAAAGAAAGTTTTTCCGTTCTTTGAAAAACCAAAATCACTGAAATGAAAGGTATTACATTACTTGCTTTATCAATCTTTTCGACTGCCTTTTTATCATTTGCACCTATTAACAAGAAGTATATTGTTATTGATGCCAGCCACGGCGGAAATGACCAGGGAGTTACCTATGGTGATTTTAAAGAGAAAAATATCACTCTAAATATTGCCAAAGAAATACAGAAAATTAATGGCAACCAAGGTGAATATGAAATCATTCTGACAAGAGATACGGATACTTTCCCTACTCTTTCTGAAAGAACAGCACAAATCAATAAGCTCAATCCTGAAATGGTTATTTCACTGCATGTGAATTCTTCTCCGCAAAAGGAAACGACTGATCAGGGAACTGAAATTTTCACTCAAAACTCTGAAGTATCAAGAAAGCTTGCTGAAAAAATTTCTAAAAAATTTAATGCCCGAAAGATTGAAGACAGAAATCTTCATATGCTAAGAGAAACCAAAGCTCCGGCTGTATTGGTAGAACTCGGATTTATGAATAATTCCGTGGACAGACAATATATCACGAGTGAAAGCGGGCAAAAAGAAATCGCACAAAAATTCGTTGAGATCATCAACGAGTACTAAATAAAAAAACAATTTCTGATTTATTCAGAATAAAACCCGGTAAAGGACTTCTGGAACTTTGTTGTTTACCGGGTTTGTCAATTTTATTGATTAAAACTCTTTTTCCAACCTTCTACCAATTCTGTGAATCGGGAAGTTTCAAAGGTCTTATTTCTTATTTTACCTACAGAAAATATGCCTTTCTCATCTGAAATCATTAAAATTTCTTCGGCTTTCTGAGATTCAAATGCAATAATCTCGTGTTCTTGGATATCTGCAAGCTTATTTTTATGTAAAAAAGTAACAAAATTCTCCATTAAAGGGGAAATGTAGGCTCCTTCGGTTTGTTTTGGAACTTTAATCACATCTCCTTCAAGAAATAAAAGATTACCTGAAGTGGTACGTGCAATTCTCTTATTTGGATTTAAAAGAATAACGTCATCAAGGTCGTTTTCCTGGGCATAAATACTTCCGTAAATATTTTCCGGGCAATGTACTCTAATATTGCTTAGCAGGTTATTATTGACATTAATTTCTTTGATCAAATCCAGCTCCAAAGGTCTTTCGTGAACAGCCAATAGATCATCCATTTCTGTTATTTCATAAAAATAGGAAACAGAAGATTTTGCCAGTGTCAATTCATTCTGGTTTCTAAATACCTGGAAATTGATAATTCCATTATTTATCCCCTTACCGTCTATTATTTCCTTTTGGAATAATGTCTGGAAAAACTCCAGTGTATAGGTTAAAGGAATATTCAGTCTCATCTTTCTCATGGAAGCCATCAGGAAGAAATAACATTCTTCATCCATGATCAATCCACCATTTCTCACAAAGAAAGAGACCTTTACTGCGTCGCCCCAAAGAAAGGCTCTATTTTTTACATTTAATGCGTCTGATGTAAAATATTGATTTTCCAATTTTTGATGTGATTTATTTATAAAAAAATAATGAACGATAAATCGTTCATCAGTTTTATCATTTAATACAGCCCTGCATTATGCAGCACCTAATTTTATTCTGAGATTCTCAATAAGATTTTCCCAATACATTGCGTTTTCATCTTCATCTCCTTCTTCACAGAAATCTGTAATATTCAGAGCTAGATCTTCTGTAATATCGTCTATTACGATAGTCATTTCAAAGAAATTCTTAGTTCCTTCGTCTTCTTCCCATCTGAAACGTACGAAACCTTCAGGCTTATATCTGATCAAAGTGGCCTTTTCAGCAGGACCTCCACCCCAGCTAAAAAAGAAATCATCGCCTTTCTCTGTAACCTCATCCGCAAACCATTCAGACAATCCCTCCGCAGTCGCCAGATATTCATATAAAATCTCTGATAAACAGTGCATTGGAAATTCGTAATGGACTTTATGTTTCGCCATATATCTTTGTTTTTATCGTCCCGCAATATATAAATTAATTTTTTTATTACACAAAATTGCAGTTACTTTTTTAAAGAATCTGCATGATATTTATCAGAGATCAAAAATCTCTATTATGTTAAGTATGAACCCTTAAAACCATCATGTATTGCATAAAAAAATCTCTCTGTAACAGGGAGATTTTATATAGAAGGCTATGACTAGGTTTTAGATCATTTAAAAATGAAAATTAAGTTCTACAAAACCAATTTTTCCAAATCCTGTTTCGCTCCAACCTGTTTTTTTATCTTTTTGGAATGTATCTTTATCTGTGATATAGATATATTTGTAATAAAACATAGGCTCTGTAGATATAGAGAAGTGTGGAGAAATAAAATACTGCACTCCTATAAATGCTCCTATCCCATTATCATATTGAGGTTTATTAATATTTTTATAATTAGAATATCTCATGAAGTAATCTGCTCCATAATAGAAATTCCAGTTTCGATATCTTTTCAAGTTTCTGTCTACTCCTAATTTTATAGCAAACTGAGTAAACCCACCTTCGCTATCGTCTTTTTTGAAGTCAAATCCGGTTCTGTAAGACCATTTTCCTTTTGGTGAATATCTGTAATTGATGATCATCGCATTATCATCCGAGGCAAAAATGGATTTAATAAATTTATTGATCCCAATTCCGATCTGATGCTGTGGAATGGTAAACAAAGTGTCTTTCTGAGCTTGTGCCATGCAAAGCACTGAGAAGAAAAAGAAGAAAAAAGCTGTTGTAATACGTTTCATAATAAAAAACATCTCAAAGACCGGTTTTGTCTTTGAGATGTGTATTTGGGTTGTTATATTTATTTTATGTAGTTTGCAAATATAGCTTTGATCTTTTCTTCAAAATCACCGATGTATACATCTGTATTTTCAGTTGTACCGTCAAAGTAAACAATGAAGAATTCTCCTTTTCCATTTACAGTTTTATAAACAATATCTCCGACCTTTTGTCCTGAATAGAATACTTCAGCCTTAGAATTTGCATTGATCTGAGCATCTGTAGGATCATTAATTGGAGCTAATGCCTCAACATTCATGCTATAAGTAATTTTCAGATTTCCTTCTCTTACATATCCTGACACTGCTTTAAAATCGTCCTTAGATGAAATGTTTGCATAGTCAGCGTGTTTTAAAGTAACGTTAGCTACAACTTCACCGCTAGGACCCTGAGGAGTTGCTGCAGCATATTTAAGCTGGAAATCTTTGCTTGAGTTTCTTTGCCATACGATATTCTGCGTCATTGGAGATGCATAAATCTGAACATTTGCACTGATTGGCATACTAAAGTTAGTACTATTATCAAAAGTAACATTTGATAAATTCATACTAAAGATCGTGTTATTGCTTCTTTTTAATGTAAGATTAAATGTTTTTGGAAGCCAGATTGTTTCAGAATTGTAACTTGTCTGAGTATCTGTGTAAGAAGTAAGTGTCAGTTCTCCATCAACAGCTGCCTGGTTTTGCACAGATGGGAATTTAAGAACAACAGCAGAGGCATTCGCTGTTTTAGTCCATGCACCTGTAGCATTGTCATAAGTATATGTTCCCAGTTTACTTGCAAATTGCAGTTTGTTATCAATCAAAACATCGCCGTATTGATTTTCAAAACTTTCTACAACATTGTTCAGATAGCTATCATCATACTCTTGTGCAGTATTATTAAACATCGTATACAAGATATACTTGGACAGATCTCCATCGTCCAATGTATTTAATTTGTCGTAAAAACCATTGATGGTTTTCTTAATGTTTTCTTTGTCTTGTGCTACTGAAGTTGTACGATTCTCTGATACAACATCATCGGAAGAACTTCCGCACGCTTGAATTCCAAGAATGGTAACTAATCCCATTCCTGCGAATAAAATAAATTTTTTCATGGTTATTTTTTTACGGTGCGAAAGTATATATTTTTTTTATTTATTCAAAGCGTTTAACTAAAAACACTTATTTATCATCTAAGATCTCTAAAATAATCTCACACCCTTTTCTTATCTCATCTTTGGAAATTGTCATTGGTGGGGAGATTCTCAGATATTCATTTCTGTAAAGCTGCCAGAAAACAATAAGTCCTTTTTCCATACATTTCTTAGCTACTTCCAATGTATATTCAGGTTCTCCAAGATTTACAGCAAGCATCAATCCTTTACCGTTGATATTTTTAATTTTCGGGTGAACCAGAAGTTCTCTGAACAATTTTTCTTTTTCTTCCACTTCATTCATTAAACCACTTTCCAAGACTTCTTTTAAAGTAGCATAACTGGCTGCAGCGATCAATGGGTTTCCTCCAAAAGTGGTAATATGCCCCAGCTTTGGTGAATGGGATAATGTTTCCATAATTTTACGAGAACTCATGAATGCTCCTACCGGAACTCCACCACCCATTCCTTTCCCCATAACAAGGATATCCGGAACGATACCAAAATGCTCAAAGGAGAATAGTTTTCCTGTTCTTCCGAATCCCGGTTGAATCTCGTCTAAGATTAAAAGTGCTCCTACTTCTTCACATCTTTTTTTCAACTTGATCAGATAATCCTGATCCGGAACTAAGAACCCTGCTGCTCCCTGAATGGTTTCCAGAATAACACAAGCTGTCTTCTCAGTAATTTTATCGAAATCATTTTCATTATTGAATTCAATAAAAGTGACCATCGGTAATAGCGGACGGAATTCTCTCTTATGATTTTCATTTCCAGAAACACTTAATGCACCGTGAGTATTCCCATGATAAGAATTTTTAAAGGAAACAATTTCTTCTCTTCCTGTATATCTTTTAGCCAGTTTTAAGCTTCCATCTATTGCCTCCGCTCCACTATTTACCAGATAAGTAACCTCCAAAGGTTCCGGAGTAGCTTCTGCCAGCAATTTACACAATGCAATAGGCTTTTCCTGGGCGTATTCACCGTACACCATTACATGAAGATATTTATCTGCCTGTTCTTTAATGGCGTTCACCACTTTTGGGTGTGAATGTCCCAATGTATTGGCAGAAACTCCTGCTACAAAATCAAGATATTTCTTTCCATCGGTGCCATAAATATAGCTCCCTTCTGCTTTTTCTACTTCAAAACCTGCGGCAAACTTAGTAGTCTGTGCCTGATATACATAAAAATCTTTGTGCATTTCCATCGTCTCAAAAAATTTAAGCAAAGCTATAAAAGATTCATCAAATGCCGAAATTATTGAATGAGAATAAAAGCCATCCTTAATAATTGAAGAGATTAATACTAAAAGGAAAATGGAAGGGCAAAAAAATGTTTTATTTCTAATAAAATTAATAGAATAAAAAACCGCTTTGGTAAAAGCGGTTCATATATTATTTTCTTACTCTTTTTGGTTTTTTGGCTTCTTCTTTTGCTTTTTCGTCATCAATCGTTTTCTGAGCCTGATCGAAGAGTTCATTATCTGCGGTATACTTTATTTCTTCGTTATTAGGACTGTCTACAAGGATATCCTGCCATTTCCTGATCCTGTCTTTTGTATTCCAGTTGAAATCCGGAAATTTTCTTCGTGAAGGTTCAATCTTACTCATCGGGTAGGTATCTGATACAGCCCCTATACTGCATGAAATGATCTGTAAAGCTTTTTCTTCAAATAAAGCGCCGATAATTCCACATGTTGAAAGCGTGATTCCTATTCTTTCAGGTTTTTTAGTTTCCTGGTCTGTATCATCTACATATACAATTGCCTGCGCATTTCCTACCACTCTTGCTTCTTTAATATCATTTCCTTGGTAATAAACGGTCATGAATTTTCCTTTTACCTGATTGAATTCATCTTTCAGGGTTAAAGAATCTACTTTACTGATTGCAAAGGCATTTCCAATAACTTTTAAGGAATCTATATTTTCATTTTTTGTATTAAAGTAAGCTTCTACTTTATCTCCTGTTACCTGCTTTTCTCCACTCCAAAGAATAGGGTTTGTAAACATATGCATTACTCCATCTGTTTCATTAAAAGCAATAGAGTCTGCTCTACCCTGTGCATTGGATTTGTATATCCTCGCTTTTTTATAGGCTCTTAAAAAGCTTTTCTTTACAGTGATATCTAAAGAATCTGGCTTTTGAAAGGAGATTATTTTTTCTGCTGCAAAATACGCTGTGTCTTTCTCCATGATTTTAACCGCGTAAGGATTTTTGGTCATCATTGAAGAGTCTTTTTTCTCAAAGATTTCACCGTATCCTCCTTTTATGTAGCGTCTTTCTTTTGGATCATCTAGCGTTACATTTCCGGTTGCTTTACCAAAGCCCGTAATCTGATTGAAATACATATCATCACCGGTAAGGATTTTATCATTATAAAAGATCTTGGAATTTTTATTCAGGAAAGCTTCTTTGGTTTCCATTCGGTAAGTTCCCCTTTCTGTATAAACCCTGTTTTTAGGATTTGCTCTATTGGTAATGGTGGTAGGACCAAAAAACTCAGCAACTTTTGTATTCTGGTTTTGCTTGATATTTACTCCTTCAATGATGTATTGCGCGTTATCTATCTTTACATTTCCAACGAAATCAATCATTTTAGTATCCAGGAAATAGGTTGCAGATTTTGTATACATCACATTCCCCTGAGTATCAGAGATGGTTCCTCCTGTATTAAAATATGCCTGGCTGGCAAGCTTATCATAATACAGAATTTCTGTTTTGATGGTTTGCTTAGGATCTGTAAGGACAACATTTTTTCGGGCAACACCTTTTTGGGTATTACCATCGTATTCCATTTCTCCTGCTGTAATGACAGAACCGTCAGCATTTTGCAGTCTTACGTTTCCGATTGCTTTAGCGAAGTTTTCTTCACTGTAAAGCACTACTTCATCTGCTGTAAGTATAGACCCTTTTTGTTCTATCTGAACATTCCCGATGAAATACTGGTTTCCATCATATTTTGCAGGGTCTTTGATAATTTTATCTGCATTGATTAGCTTTATTTTCTCCTCTGGTTTCAGCGGTTGTGATTTTGCCGGTGAAGTGTTCTGTAAGTACGGATCTCTCTTCACAGGGGTTTTATCCTGCGCCATGCTGAGCGTAGAAATAAAGATAAACAGAAAAAGGATTATTCTCATTAATTAATCATTCTTAGTGCCATAGAAATATAGCGAATGAGAATCAATTTTTACGCCAAATGCTTCTTCAATGGCTTCTTTGATTCCTTGAATTCTTGGGTCACAGAATTCAATAATTTCTTCAATTTCTTTATCAGAGTCTTTTTTGTAGATCACAAGGTGATCATGTTGTTTATCAAAATAAGACTTCTCATAAGATGAAGAGGTCAGGGTTTTTTCTCCAAACTGATGCTTACGGATCAATCCTGCATCAAGGAAAATTTCAATAGTGTTGTAAATAGTAGCCTTAGAAACATGATATTTCTTCTGCATCATGAGAAGATACAGATCATCAACATTAAAGTGATGATCCATATTATAAATCTCTTCTAGTATCGTATACCTTTCAGGAGTGTTTCTGAACCCTTTTTCTAATAAGTAGTTTCTTAAAACATCCTTGATCAAGGCTATATTTTTTTCTTTTTGTACTGTATCCATTAAAAAAATTATCTACAAATTTATTGATTTTTATTTAAATAGATAGTATGGTTAAATATCCTAACGCTTAAGAGTTGTGACGGAAATACCCGGATTGTTCGATTTTATTATCGTAAACTGTGAGCTCAGTGATAGGGGCAGATTCTACCTCAACGTTGTGAGAAGACACTCCCCAAGCCTTAAAGTCATCACTTCCGATATACTTCACGAAGTTATAAATATTAAGGGTAATCTTTTGTTTAACAGTTAAAAGTATATCGTTGATATAAGTATTATCTATAATTACATACTTCAAATCCGGTGGTATATTGTGAGCTCTCAGAGACGGATGGCTGCTTCTTGAAGGAATTGTTCCATCTGCCATAAGGTCTCTTAATACCATATTGAAATAATCGTTGATTCTTCGGTCTACTTTAAATCCGAGAAGGAAATTTATTTTATAAACAGTTCCTGGTAAAATCTCATCTACGGTATATTTGAATGTATATGGATCTTCCTGATTTACGATACTTAAAATAAAGTAATGATCGGCTCTTTTAGGCTGTTTTTTGATAATGGAATAGATAATTTTTGATTCTACTTCATCGTTTCTTTTTGCTCTGCTCAGATAAGCAAGGTTTGTGGCGTATTTTGGAATGGTTTCATCCAGTTTCATGTCTTTAAGGATTGAAATGTATTTATCAATCTTTACGTACTGGATAAAGTTTGCTTTAATTAACCTTCCGTTGTACCAAGCGTACATACATACAGCAATGAATCCTCCTAATACCATTGTCAACCAACCTCCGTCAACGAATTTAATTACGTTCGCATAGAAGAATCCTGATTCAAGGAACAGGTAAACGATGGCAAAACCAATGATAAATATTTTATTAACTCTTGTACGACTCAGCCAGAATAAAAGAAGAATGGTAGTCATTAGCATGGTAATGGTGATCGTAAGCCCATAGGCTGCTTCCATACTCTCTGATTTCTGGAAGAATATTACCACTACAAAACAGAATGCCATTAATCCCCAGTTAATTCTAGGAATATACATTTGTCCTTTGATCCCTGAAGGATATTCAATATGTTGATTAGGCCAGAAAGAGATAGACATTGCTTCTGAGAACATGGTGAATGATCCTGTAATTACAGCCTGACTGGCAATAATTGCAGCTGCAGTAGCCAAAATTACGCTTGGTAAAACTGCCCATTCCGGCATGATTCCAAAGAAAGGATTTACTCCGTTGTGTACCTGGTGATAGTTATCCAATAACCATGATCCTTGCCCTAAATAGTTCAGGATAAGCATTAGTTTAACGAATATCCAGCTGATTCTGATATTTTTTGCTCCACAGTGTCCTAAATCTGAGTATAAAGCTTCTGCTCCTGTTGTACAAAGGAAAACAGCTCCCATAATCACGATAGCACTTGATGAGTGGGTGATCAGATTATAGGCATACATCGGATTGAAAGCCCTGATAATTTCAATATGATCAAAAATATGCATTGATCCTGAAATTCCTAAAACCAGAAACCAGGTCACCATAATGGGTCCGAAAAACTTACCAATAGATGCTGTTCCGAACTGCTGTACAACAAAAATAATAAATAGAATGACTAAGGTGATGAGAACAACCGGTGTTTCGGGGTTATAGATCTTTAATCCTTCAATTGCCGACATTACGGTTAATGAGGGTGTAATGACACTATCTGCCACCAGTGTAGATGCTCCTATGATGGCGACTACATAGAGCCATTTTTTCTTGAGCTTTTTTACTAGTGAATATAACGCCAGAATTCCCCCTTCACCCTTGTTGTCTGCTCTAAGAGCAATGATCACATATTTAAGGGTGGTTTGAAGCGTCAATGTCCAGATGATACAGGATAATGCTCCCTCAATGTATTCATCAAACGGCATGGTAGCACCGTCTTTTCTTGCGTTCACAATCGCCTTCATTACGTAGAGCGGAGATGTTCCAATATCCCCGAAAACGATTCCCAGCGAAACAATAACGCCTACAAATGAAAGCTTCTTTAAGTCAAAGTGATGACCGCCTTCTGTAACTTCTGCCATATCAGCCAATTTATTTTTTTAAAAGCGCAAATTTATATCAATTTTATGACCCCAAGAATTTTTCTTCATGAATATAATAAATGAAAAAACTTCCTTTCGGAAGTTTTTCTCTATAATTATTTTACGTACATCGCTTTTTTGATTTCCTCTTTCACTTTTTCAAGCTTAGGGAACCATTCTGCAAATAATGCTGCAGAATAAGGTGCAGGTGCATCAGGAGTAGTAATTCTCTTGATTGGAGCATCTAAATAATCAAATGCTTTTTGCTGTACCATATAAGTAATTTCAGAAGATACAGATCCGAAAGGCCAAGCTTCTTCTAAGATCACTAATCTGTTTGTTTTCTTTACAGATGTTAAAATGGTATCGAAATCTAAAGGACGAACTGTTCTAAGGTCAATAACTTCTACAGAGATTCCTTCTTTCTCCATATCTTCCGCTGCCTGCATTGCCAGCTTCATGATTTTACCAAAAGAAACTAACGTAACGTCTTTACCTTCTCTCTTAATATCTGCTTTTCCGATTGGTAAATAGTACTCTTCTTCAGGAATTTCCATTTTATCACCATACATCTGCTCAGATTCCATGAAGATAACCGGGTCGTTATCCTGGATAGCTGTTTTCAATAATCCTTTTGCGTCATAAGGGTTTGAAGGTACAACAACTTTAAGCCCTGGACAGTTAGCGAACCAGTTTTCAAAAGCCTGAGAGTGTGTAGCTCCTAATTGTCCTGCAGAAGCAGTAGGTCCACGGAAAACGATTGGGCAGTTCCATTGTCCACCACTCATCTGACGGATTTTCGCCGCATTATTGATAATCTGATCAATCCCTACAAGAGAGAAATTGAATGTCATAAATTCTACGATAGGTCTGTTCCCATTCATTGCAGCTCCTACAGAGATCCCTGTAAACCCAAGTTCTGCAATCGGAGTATCGATCACTCTTTTTGGACCAAATTCATCCAGCATTCCTTTTGAAGCTTTATATGCACCATTATATTCTGCAACTTCCTCCCCCATCAGGTAAATGGATTCGTCTTTACGCATTTCCTCGCTCATTGCCTGCGCAATTACCTCACGAAAAGTATATTCTGCCATATTTTCTTGAAAAATTTAGACTACAAAAATAGTGTTTTTTTATTATACACATAATAAAAAGGCGTTTCATTTGAGTAAGATGCTTCAATATTATTAATAATTCAAAAAAGGATGTTTGAAGAGAAAGTGAGATATAAGCGGGAAGAAAGAAGTTATTGAGGTTTAGTGAACGACTGAAAATGTATTTTTATTTTCTTTTACTTCCTGTTTCAATATAAAACTCTAATATAATTTTCAAAAACGATATCTGCTGACTTCCTGCTTCCATCTCCCAGCTTCCTTTCTTAAATTGCTTTTTCCTCCTGAAGACTCAATTCTTTATAATTTTTCCTAAGGTCCTGTAAAATTTTCCCGTAGGTTCTATTATATATTTTATACAGAATGTAAAAACCAATCAAAACAATAATTCCGAAAATTATATAATTCGCTGTTCCTGGCATCATTGTATCAGGGTTGGTAGGTAGAGCTTTTACATCATAACTACTATTGTAACCATCCTTAAGCCCTGCCATAAAGTCTTTTGTATTATGATCAAAGTGAATAATACTATCCACCATTGTCAGCAGTAATGAAATACACGCATATCCTAAAATAAGTATTCTCAGATTTAAAATGCTTTTCATTAGCGTAATACTATTTTGCCCGGTTTTCATTTTACGGAACAGAAAAACAATTAATCCTGCAAAAACTAAAAACATTGTTATTCTGATATAAGGGAACTGCTTGTCAAGATATCCATATAAAGTCCATAACACAACTTCAATGGCACCGATCAGTAATAATGTTTTGGTGATAGAAACTGATTTATTCTTTATCATGTTATAAATTTCGTGGTCGGAATATTCTTTAAAATCTTCTGATTCCTTATTCCAGTCTTTTTTCAGTAATTCTAATTCGTCCATATTATTTTGTGTTTATTTTGGTTCTCAAATTATTTTTAGCTCTGTTCATCTTCACTCTTGCATTTCCTTCTGTGATTCCGAGGATTTCTCCTATTTCTTTATAAGGTTTATCTTCCAGATACATCATGATCAATGCTTTTTCCACATCAGACAGCTCGTAGATTGCCTTATACATCTTCTTCAGCTTATGCTCATCATCTTCATACTCCTCATATTCCATTTTAAGAGTGGAGATATCGACATCTACAGCTTGTGCATCCTTCTTTTGGGGCTTCCTGAATAAAGTGATCGCCGTATTTAAAGCAACCCGATACATCCAGGTAGAAAACTTTGAATCACCTTTAAATCCTGGAAATGACTTCCACAATTGTATGGTAATTTCCTGGAAAAGATCCTGATGATCCTCCATATTATCCGTATAAATCCTGCATATCTTATGGATAAGCTTTTGATTTGGCTTAAAGAATTCGATAAATGTTTTCTCCTGTTCAGTGCTCATATTCTATAAGTGGGGAGATTTTATTTTCGTTACATATTTTTATAAAAAAAATGACATTTCATTACGAAATGTCATTCAAAATTCTATTTAAACTTATATTAGTTGACTTTCTCCCAAACCTGGGTTCTTCCTAATAATGATAGTCCTAAATAACCTCTTACATTAAGCTTATCCCCGCTTTTTGTAATGGTACATTTATAAGTTTTACCTGTTTTAGGATCTGTGATATTTCCTCCAGTGAATTCATCGCCTTCTTTTTTCAGACCTCGGATGATTTCCAATCCTAAAACCGGTTTTCCTTTTCTGTCATCTTTACAAGCGCTACAGTTTGGATCCGCTGGTTTGATTAATAACTGAAAAACCTTACCGTAGTACTTTCCGTCCGATTTTTTAAATATTTCTACGATAGATTTCGCTTGTTTTGTTTCATCATCTATTGTTTTCCACTTTCCTTCAATCTGTGCAAAAGTAAGCACACTGAACAGAGAAAGTGAGAATGTTAGCATTAACTTTTTCATATTTCTTATAGTTTTAATTTTTATACAATATTCTTATCTATGTATTGATAAAAATATAAATTAATTTTCAACAAACAAAAACTTTTATTATACAAAGCATAAAGGCTATAAAAGAGAGAACAGTAATATTATAATACTACTTTTTTCTTTTTTTTCTCTTTTACAATTTTACCTTTTTACTAATAAAGCTTCCTGTTGATTACTCTATCCATATAATCCTGATACCAGGCTTTAGCAACCTGTTTTCCTTTTTCTACTTCAGGAGTCTTTACCTTATCTATCAGATTTTTTTCAAACCCTATATCTGATTGATCATAAACTCCCACAATTTCCTTGCCATCAAAACGATACATATAATTTCCAATAATAAACTGCTCTGTATTTCCATCGGAATTAACCATAATCTGCGGATATTGTTTATCACTCACTAAGCTTCTCCCCCAGCTTCTGATGGGTTTATTATAACCAATAAGATCTGCTAATGTAGGATAGATATCTATTTGTTGAGCAATTTCAGGATTTACTCCTTTAAGATTATATTCCGGGTTTGGAGAATAGAAAATTAGCGGAACGGCAAAACGGTTCATTCCTTTTTCATATTCTGGATAATAAATCTGATTGGTATGATCTCCTGTAAACACGAAAATGGTATTCTTGAACCAAGGTTGTTTTTTAGCAGTTTCAAAATATTCTTTAATAGCATAATCCGTATACTGTATCGGCTCGTGCATTTCCAATGGTCCTTTCTTAAATTTTCCTTTATATTTCTCAGGAATTTTAAACGGATGGTGAGAAGAAGCAGTAAACATGGTCGTCATAAAAGGTTGTTTCTTTCCGACATTTTTCGCAAAATACTGTAAGAATGGTTCATCCCAGATTGCCCACATTCCATCAAAGTCTTCATCGTGATTGTATTCTGTCTTCCCAAAATAGTGTTGAAATCCTAAAATATTTCCAAAACCAAGGAATCCCATGGAACCATTAGGTGCTCCATGATAAAAAGAAGTATCATATCCAAGATCATTACAAACAGAAACAATGGACTGAATTTTCTGATTGGAATACGGAGATCCCGTAAAAGCATCCGTAAGACTCGGAATTCCAGCCAAGACACTGCTCATCCCATGAATAGATTGTCTTCCATTCGCAAATGTATTAGGAAATATAAGACTCTGAGACGCCAAACTATCTATAAACGGTGTATAAGAAACGTAGTCTTTAATGTTTTTATCTTTATTAAAAGCTCCTGAATATTCTCTACCAAAAGATTCTACAATAAAAATAACAATATTAGGACGGTTTTCTACTTTTCTATCGTATTCTTTATAAGGTTGTACATTTTCTTCAATGTATTTTTCATCTACAAAATGAACCTCCTTAAAACTGTTAGTATTTAATGTTCTAAAGAAAGAGAATGTACTATTAAGAACCATATTTCCCTGTAATGGATTCGTCACAAAACGTGTTGCATCCACCATATTGATAGGTCTTGTGCTGTGTTTGAAATCTCCTCTGATTCCTCCTACAACCAAAACAGCCGTAATACATAAGGTAACAATGGATGAAAGGAAATAAGGAAGTAGTTTTGCAGGTTTTGCTTCTTCCACCTTTACTCTTTTATAAAGGAAAACCCACAATCCCATTAAAACAATAAACCAGATCAGTACAAAAGGATGCTCTCCAATAGAAATCGTCAGAGTTTGAGAAATGTTAGATTCATGTTCTGCAACCTGAAATACCGCAGAAGTAAGCCTTGCCTGAGAAAATTTATAATAAATAAAATCCCCGAAATTCATAGCATACGTCAAACCATTGGTGATAAAGTAAATCCAGAAAAGAACTTTCTGAAAACCTTTTTTCGTATTGATAACCAATGGAAGGAGACTGAGCAAAATAAACAATGCATTGACGTACAAAATTGCCGTTGTATCGAAAGCTGTCCCGTGATAAGCAAGCTTCAGATAATCTGAAACAGAATCTACCTTGATCAGGTCTTTATTAAAATACCAAAATAAAAGTCGCGCAATCTGATAAAAAACATAGGCTAAAAAAATTCTGTACAGCAATGCCAGAACTTCCTGTTTTCTAAATCCTTTTAAAAATTTCATGGGACAAATTTACACCAAAATCACTTTATTGCCTTTTTTAGTTCATATTATTTTGAGTTAGAATTTTTAAAAAGAGTAATTTTGTACTTATGGGTTTTATAAAGAATAATCTTGCCAATGCCTTGACTCTGGCTAATTTATTTGCCGGATGTATAGGTGCAATACATCTTATTTTAGGAGACTATCAAACTACGGCGATATGCCTTATCCTCTCCTCTATCTTCGATTTTTTTGACGGGTTTGTAGCCAGAGCCGTAAAATCAAACTCCAATCTGGGGCTTCAGCTGGATTCTCTTGCGGATATGGTAAGTTTTGGGCTGATCCCTGGGCTTACAATGTATAAAGCACTTGAGCCGTTCGGAGCAGAGCTTCTCGGAATTCATTTTCCTTTTGAGATTAAATATATAGGACTGATAGTTACTACTTTCTCTTGTCTGAGACTTGCTATTTTTAATCTTGATGAAGAACAGAGATATTACTTTAAAGGATTAAATACTCCTACCAACACTGTTTTACTGTTTGGATTATATTATGCTTTTAAAGAAACCGGAAGTTTCAGCTTCTTATTTGAAAACAGCCTGCTTTTGGTTATTCTAAGTCTTCTGACCTCATGGCTTCTAATCAGCCCCATAAAAATGATGGCTATGAAGTTTAAATCCAAAGCATTAAAAGACAACTATCCGAAAGTAGTATTACTTGTAGGAGGTATCGCTATTCTTGTAATCTTCCAGATTGTAGGAATTCCGATGCTTGTAATTTATTACATATTGGTATCACTTATTTTTCAAAGACAGCTCAAATAGAAGTCCAAAAAAAATCTTATTTAACACATTTTCAAATTATTAATCATCAACATGAACTTAAAACTCCATAAACCACTTTGTATATTTGATCTTGAAACAACAGGAACAAACATCGGAAAAGACAGAATTGTTGAAATCTGTATCTTAAAGGTAAACCCTGATGCATCCAGAGAAAGCAAAACATGGCGTGTTAATCCGGAAATGTCAATCCCAAAAGAAAGCAGTGAAATTCACGGGATCTACGATGAAGATGTAAAAGATTCCCCTACTTTCAGAGAGATTGCTCCTAAAGTAATGGAAATGATCACCGGTGCAGATTTGGGAGGTTTTAACTCCAACAGATTTGACGTTCCTCTTTTAGCAGAAGAATTATTGAGAGTGGAAATGGATTTTGATCTTAGCAAATTCAAATTGGTAGATGCACAGACCATCTTCCATAAAAAAGAACCGAGAAACCTTGGTGCTGCTTACCAGTTTTACTGTGGAAAAACGTTAGAAAATGCACACTCTGCGGAAGCTGATGTAATGGCAACATTCGAGGTATTGGATGCTCAGGTAGGTAAATATGACGATATTCCGAATGAGATCGCTCCTTTGAGTGAATTTACATTCCATAATAAGAATGCAGATCTTGCAGGATTTATTGGGTATAATGATAAGCAGGAAGAAGTTTTCAACTTCGGAAAATATAAAGGGCAAGGCGTAAAAGCTGTTTTCCAAAAGGATCTTGGCTATTTCGGATGGCTTCAGAATGCTGATTTCCCTTTATACACTAAGAAAGTCTTTACTAAAATTCAACTTTCAAGCAGATTTTAAAGATGTCCAGTCTGGTTCGTTTTAAATTTTATGAAACTGCCCTTGAAGCAAACAGGGACAAACAAATTCTGTCTGAAAACGGAATCAATAGTTTCATTGCGAATGAACAGCTTATTCAGTCGGATTGGCTGCTTTCTCAGGCTGTAGGCGGAATTCAGCTACAGGTTTTTGAAGAAGATCTCGAAAAAGCAGGTCAGGTACTTCAGGATTATAAAGATAACGAGCAATATTCACTGGAAGTGGATCATACCATTGAAGACCCTGAGTTTGATTTTGTATGTCCTAAATGTGGTTCCAATCATATTTACAGAGATGATAAAGCTACCAGTTTTTTTGGAATTTCATTCTTGACCAGTGATAAATTTATATGCTACTATTGTGGAAATGAATTTACTCATTAAGACCACCTGTACGCTTAAGAAATAAGGAAAAGAAAAAGGATTTTTAAATATATAGTAAATTAAAAAATAAAATTATGAAAATCATTTGCATAGGAAGAAATTACAGCGAACATGCTAAAGAATTAGGAAACGAAATTCCGGAGAACCCTGTTATTTTCATCAAACCGGATACAGCGGTTTTAAAAGGAAGTGATTTTTATATTCCTGAATTCTCCAAGGATATTCATTATGAACTTGAAGTAGTGATAAAGGTATCTAAAGGAGGAAAATACATTCAGAAGGAAACCGCTCACAAACATTATGAAGAACTGAGCTTAGGGATTGATTTCACAGCAAGGGATCTTCAAAGCGAATTAAAGTCGAAAGGACTTCCATGGGAGCTTTCCAAAGGATTTGACGGTTCTGCGGTAGTAGGAAATTTCTTCAAAAAGGATAAATACAATCTGGATAACCTGTCTTTTTCATTATTAAAAAACAAAGAAAAGGTTCAGGATGGCAACACAAAAGATATGTTGTTTAATATTGATGATATTATTGCTTTTGCCTCTCAGTATTTCACATTAAGAGTGGGTGACCTTATTTATACAGGAACTCCAAAAGGGGTTGGAAAAGTAGAGGAAAATGATATCCTTGAGGCTTATCTTGAAGATGAAAAAATCCTTGATATCCGAATATTATAAGTATTTAACATAAAAGTCTGGCAAATTTTTCATATCTTTAGGTAACAAAATGAAAGGTTATGATAAATATTGTATTACCCGTAGATTTTGGGGACAAAACAGACCAATTGGTAGACGGTGCCATAAAATTTGCAAAACAACTTAATGGTAGAATTTACCTGATCCACGTTGCACCTTCAGATATAGGCTTTGCGATTGGAGATATGGGATTTCAATATTTTCCGGAAGTGGAAGCCAATGAAATAAGAGAAGAATTGGTACAGCTTAATAAGATTGAACAGAGAATCATCAGTCATGATATCGATTGTGAACATCTTTTAAAGCAAGGATTAGCAAAGGAAACTATTCTCGAATTTGCCAAAGCAAAAAATGCTGATTATATCGTAATGGGATCACATGGTAGAAGTGGAATTTATGATGTATTCGTAGGAAGTCTTACCAAAGGACTTACGAAAAGTTCACATGTTCCTGTTTTGGTACTTCCAATTCACGACTAATTAAAAGAAAATTTTAATCGTTAGTAATAAAAAAGCCGATCAAATAAATTATTTGATCGGCTTTTTACTATATAACCAATTAATTAACCTTCTTTTTTGTAGATATTCGGATCATAGTAAGGATGCTTACCTTCCGTTGGAGAATAATAGTCTTTATCTTTATCACCACCTAATGTTACCACTAGCACGTAGCACCAGTAAGTGAATAGTACACAGCAAACTATAAATAGAATCCAGTTTAAAACATTACCAAAAGAATCAAAGAACCCGAAACTCGATTTGAAAACTTTGCTTAAGAATAGAAAGAAAGACGTCATTATTTTCCTTTTTTAAATTAACTTTGTACAAATTTATAAAAAATGTTTAAATTACTTTCAAAAGAAAGCAATATTTTTTCAATTCCTGTTTATATTGGTTTTCTTCTTTTAGTAGTAATTATATTTAACATACTGAATTTCAATACATATGAAGCAATTGTTGCCGGAATTACATTTCTGGGAATTGCTTTGGGATATTTTTGTTTTCACAGTATCGCTCTTAATTATCAGACCCATTTACCTTTATTTTTGTACACCCTATTTATTTTTGGGCTGTACCCGGGTAATCTTGATATAGGAATTGCTGTTTCATTACTTACAAATTCATTTCTGATTCTTCTTCTCACCAGTGCAGATGAAGACGTTAGAAAAAAATCATATGTATTGGTGGGAGCTATTGTTGCGCTGAACTTTATTTTCCTTCCTACTACCTGGCCTATGGCTGTTTTTGTAATCATTCACGTGATTGCTACTTCTGCTAAAATAGGTTTAAACCTTTTCAGATTTTTGTTGGGAATTATTTTAATTGCATTCAGCTATTTTTCTGTCATGTACTTCGTGCAGTTCACTTCATGGAATATTGATTATTTCCCTTTTGGAAAAATGAAACCGGTGACAGATTATACAGAAATGTTTCCGTTAATACCTGTGGTTCTTATGCTGATCTATGCAGTATACGATCACTTTCAAAATTATAACAAAAAAAGCCCTATCAGTAGATATAAGTATACATTTTTGCTTGTATTTTCTTTAGCCCAGCTTATTACCATCATTCTTTATATGAATACAAGCTACGACTATTTGCTTCTTTTAGCATTTCCTTCAAGTATTATTTTAAGCAGAATGATGAGATTTTTACCTAAATATTGGATGCAGGAAGCCGGTTTATGGCTTATTATCATCAGTTTACTTACCTTTAAAGTGGGTACAGTTTTTGATTTATTTTAAAAAATTATGATTCAGATAGACGATAAATTGATTTCTGAGGAAATCTTTTCCGAAGAATTTGTTTGTAACCTTACCAAGTGTAAGGGTGCATGTTGTGTGGAAGGAGATGTAGGAGCTCCTTTGGATAAAAATGAGCTTGAAATATTGGACGGTATTTTCGATAAAATTAAACCTTACCTTACTCAGGAAGGCATTAAAGCCCTGGAAGAGCAAGGAACATGGACTACTGATCCACACGACGGAATGTATGTAACTCCTATGGTGGAGAACCGCGAATGTGCTTATGTAACCTTTGACGATAAAGGAATTACAAAATGTGGTATTGAAAAAGCCTATGAAGATGGTGCTGTAGACTGGCAGAAGCCTATCTCATGCCATCTGTATCCTATTCGTGCTACAGAATACTCAGCATTCACCGCTTTGAATTATCATGAGTGGAACGTATGCAGCGACGCCTGTACTTTGGGAAAAGAGCTTCAGGTCCCTGTTTATAAGTTCTTAAAAACACCATTGACAAGAAAGTACGGTGAAGAATTTTATGCTGTTTTAAGTGAAGTAGCTGAAGAATGGAAGAGAGAATATGGTTCATAGATAACCTGAATAAAAACAAAAAGCCGGAATATTAATTTCCGGCTTTTTTATTGAAGTAAGAAACTACTATGAGTAGCTAGTCTTATAGAATTAATATGGAGATTTTATCTTTTATCTCCGTAGCTCAACGCTCAGGCTTCCTTACTTTATTATTTAAAATCAGCGTCCGTAACTCCAGAATTGAGCACAATTTTAGTTGTTTTGATATTTACTTTCTGTCCTGATCCTTCAGCCTCTACATCAGCAGGAAATTGTATTCCATCAACAGTCATATAGCTTTTTATAATTACTGTTCCTTCTCCTGCAATAGTTTTATATAAAAGTCCGGTAGCTGCATCAAAATAGAATTTTCCTTTACCTGATGAAAGTACATTATAGTCTTTACCATCTAATTTTTCTACATTTACATTGTCAAAAGTTGTTCCTTCAAATGCTAATGCATCCACAGGCTTTCCTTTTTTCATTTCGGCAATTTTATCTGCAGGAATATCTATTTTGGTTCCCATCTGATCAAAATATCCTTTCTCACCATCAAAAAGCTGAATCATCTGCTGTCCCATCAATGATTGTACGGACTTAAATTTATTTCCTAATCTTTTAGTTGACATGGTAATTTCCATTTTCTGAGCACTCATCGTGTTTTCAGTAATCATAGATTTCACACCATCTAATTTATCTTTACCACCTAGTGCTTTGAAATATTTGTCTATTACTTCGTTTGCTGTTAACTTTGACTTAGTAGCTTCTGTTTTTACAGAAGCGGCATCTTTCTTCTGAGCTACTGCCGGAACAGAAAAAAGTACGGCACAGAAAAATGGAATGATGATCTTTTTCATATATATAAAGTTTAGATAGTAAATATAGGAATATTGACGGACATACCTAAATGATGAATGATGAGGAATAAATAATAAGTAATAAATAACTTTTAAATAAAGGAATTTTAAAATAAAAAAACCGCCAAAAAATTGACGGTTTTCAAATATTTATATCTGTATATAATTATTTCTTAAGTTCTTCTAAAAATTCGTCGTGAGAAATTTTAGTTTCTTTTTTGCTAGCTTTTTCAAGAATAACATCCTTTAGTTTAGCCATAGCAACTTCAGAAGAGATTTGTCTTACTTGCTCCTGATCTTTCAACATTTCAACAGCATACTTTTGGATTTCTTCATCACCTAAGTGGTGGATTCCATAGATTGCTAATTGGTTTTTCACTAATTGCTCAGCTTGTGCCAATACATCAGCATAGTCAAGGTTGATTTCGTTATCAGTCATCAATTTACCTTCGATGATCTGGTATCTCAATTGGTTTTTCTCAGCTTCAAGGATTTCTTTAGCCTGATCTTCAGACTGGATGTTCTGGTTAGAGAACATTAACCATTTTACTAAGAAAGTTTCAGGAAGTGCTACTTCTTCTTTTTCAGTAACTTGCTCTAATACTTTATTCACAAAGTGAACGTCAGCATTCTGTTGGAAATACTCGTCTAATTCAGTTTTCACTTTATCTTTAAGCTCATCTTCAGACTTGATGTTTCCTTCTCCGTATACTTTGTCGAATAAATCTTGATTAAGCTCAGCTAAGTTTAATGAATAGAAGTCTTTTACTTTTACTTCTACTTCATTGTGGTGTAGGTGCTCTACTTCTTCTTTACTGAATCCTAATTCTTTAGCTAATTCTTCATCACCTGCAAGAGTTTCTTTAGTTACTTTTACAGAACCGTCCATTTTTAAAGCTTTTACTAATTTAAAAGCTTCTTTGTTTTCAGCTGTAACAGTAACGTTCTTTGGGTGGTGGTGGTGCTCTCCTTCAGCATCCTCTTCTACTACCTGAGAAACTTCTAAAGAAACGTAAGAATCTTTAGTGATTTTATCTTGAGGAACTTGCTCAGCGAAACGCTTCTGCATGTTTTCAATGCTCTTGCTGATTTCTTTGTCAGAAGCTTCTACTTTATAGTGAGGAGCTTCATATTTAGCTAAGTCTATAGTGAATGCAGGCTCATATCCTACTTCGAAAGCAACTGTTACCTGATCAGCGTTGTAATCTAATTCGTTTACTGGCTGAGGAATAGGCTGACCAACTAATCTTAACTTGTTTTCGTTAACATAGTTGTTCAAAGCATCAGAAACCTGTCTGTTGATTTCTTCAAATGCAATTCCTGCTTCATATTGTTTTTTAACCATACTCAAAGGCACTTTCCCTTTTCTGAATCCAGGAACTTGCGCATTTTTAGCATAATTAATCAATTGCTTTTCTACTTTTTCTTTGTAGTCAGATTTCTCCAATGTTACAGTAAGTAATGCACTTACATCATCATGGTTTTGTGCGGTAACCTTCATTATTGATTAAAATTTTAGGTTGCAAAAATATGAATTTTTTATGAAAATCACCCATTTAAAATCAACTAATACAGCCAAATATTGTTAAATAAAAAAACCACTGAAAAAATCAGTGGTTTACCAAATTTAATATGATGATATGTAGGTCCCTTTCCCGAAAGGACTTTCTTTTTTAATTAATGAAAATCTATAGCGATATCTACGTCACTTTCTCCTCCTACAGTGCTTCCAAGCTGGTTATCTGGTGAAGGCGAGTTATCATTTACAGCACTTGCTCCATGTACAAGAACAATCTGAACCTTACCGGCTGCAGCTGTTGCTACAGTCCATTCTGTTTTTAGCCCTAGCTTTTTGCCATCAGTTCTTACTACATCATCGGCAGCTCTTTTTACTTTTACGTCAGCTCCTGTAAATTTATAGGTAACAAAGTGCATATCCTTTTCCTCAATAATTTCTTCTGCATCATGATAATGGTCATCATGTTTAATCTGAAAATTAACATCTACTGCATAGGTAGCCCCCTGAGTTAAATGAAAATGATCTAAAGTCTGCCCGTTAGTAACCGTTACTTTCTGTGATTTTCCATCAGCTTTGTTCGTTAAAGTTACCACTACCTGTCCTACTTCTTCATGCTCATGAATATCTTCAGGAATATCATTCCCGTCACGACAAGAGAATAGTAAAACAGCTGCGAATAATAAAAGTGATATGTTGAATAATTTTTTCATTTTAATTTAAATTTTAAATAATAAGAGTTAAAAATTGTATTTAAGAGTAACCACAAAATTTCTTCCCGGTTCCGGCATATAATATCTTAGTCTGTTAAGATATTCCTTGTACTCTTTGTTAAAAATGTTGTTGATTCTGAAATTCAGATTCATGTTTTTAAATAGATCTGCACCAATAGATGCGTGAAATATTGAAAATCCGGCAGGAGGTGTACTGTAATCTATTATTTTAGTCACCCATTCGCCATCTTCTATCAATTGTACCGACTGATCCCTGATCGGGAAGCGGTTTTGTTTGAAAGAATTTTCATTTTCAAGTCTGATATAGAAATTGGACGGCTTATTCAGCTTAAATTCCAGTGAGTTTCTAAGGCTCATCGGCATCATCAGAATAAGAGGTTCATTATTGGTTAAATCATCTCCTCTCAATGCACTGAAGCCAGTTGTCCATTTCAGATTATCCGAAATACTAAGCTGTGCATCTGCATCTATTCCGTACATTCTGGCTTTCACCTGCTGATAAGTCCAAACAGCAAAAGTTCCTCTGCTTGTATTCTGAATTTCTGTAGGAATTTGATTGATAAAACTATCAGAGAATATTACATACGGATTGGCTTCTATCTGTAATCCTTTCAAAACATTGAAACGCCCTGTCAATGAAAGATTGGCATTATAAATCTCTTCTTTTTTGATTCTCAAATCTCCTTTTTCAATGATTGCGGCAGAATGGTGAAGCCCGTCTGCAAATAATTCTGCAGGGTTCGGTGTTCTGCTCATTCTTGAAAAATTAAATTTGATATCAAAGTCTTTGGATGGATTATAGTTCAACCCAACATTTGCTGAAAAATTATGATAATCAAAAATAGGACGTGATAAAGTTCTGCTTCCGCTTTCCGCTATATAAAATTGAGGGAAAACATCTGCATATTTATCATTCCAATCTTTGGAATCATAATATTTGTAGGAGTCATATCTGCTGAAATCATATCTTACACCGGCTTCAGCATTCAATCTTGGACTAAAACGGTATTTAAATACAGAAAAAGCTCCTGCATCATAACGGTAATAATCCGGAATCAAACGTCTGACTTCTGTTGCCGGGTTGGGATAATTATCCTGAAAACCTGCTGAAATTCCACTTTCAAGGCTCCATTTTGAACGTTCGATAAGATGGGTAAGACTTGCTGAATGGCTAATCAGCCTTAAATCCATAGAAGGGGTATCTTTAAGACTTCCTTTTCTGATATCATATTCTCTACGTTTGTTCAACTGGAAACTGTATTGAAAAGTAATTTTTCCAAAATCTGCAAAGCGTTTATAGGCTGAAATTTTAGCAATATGGTGTTCTACTTTCTGCTTAGGATATCCAATATCATAACTAAAATCATCAAGGAAATAAGGCTGTCCCAGATGCATTGCACGATAGATATCTGCACTATTTCCAAGGTGAGCTCCTCTATAGATACCGAATTCCTGATTAATTCCGCTGTAAGAAACATCAAACCCCTGCATAAACCCGTGATTCCCGAATGAAAAGTTGAATGAATTCACCTCTGCTCCGGTATTTTGAAGAGTATGGTGCGGAATATAGATATCTCCTAGTTTTTTATAGCTTCCTCCTGCTTTTACAAACCACTCGTTTTCCCATGATTTTAATGCATTTGCTGAAATCTCGCCTCCTCTTCCGTTAGAAATTCCTGAAAGCTTAATATTTCCCATCAGTGTATCTTTCTTTGGAGGAATTGCAGGTTCCAGAAGTACAACTCCTGCTACTCCGTCGTTTCCATATTTCAGTGCGGATGCTCCTTTAATTACATCGATATGCTCAAAGTCATTCACATCCACATTGGGTGCAT
This sequence comes from Chryseobacterium artocarpi, assembly GCF_001684975.1. Classification (GTDB taxonomy): domain Bacteria; phylum Bacteroidota; class Bacteroidia; order Flavobacteriales; family Weeksellaceae; genus Chryseobacterium; species Chryseobacterium artocarpi. The sequence goes on from NZ_MAYH01000034.1 coordinate 169,075, forward strand.
GCTCTGCTCCCCATTCCTGTTCTGCCAGCTTCACACCGTTATTCATAATGGATATACGGCTTCCATAAAGACCGTGAATAACAGGTTTTGTAATATTATTTCCTGTTTTTAATACGGCAACTCCTGAAATTTTAGCAAGAATATTTCCAAGGTTTTCTGTAGAATTCCTTTCAATATCTGTTTTATCCAAAGTTTTCATCATTACGGAACCTTTATTTTTATGGCTTCCGTGTAAGGTGATGGTTTCAATGTCACCTGCGTGATGTTCAAGGGTAATGCTGATGTGAAGATCCTTATCAACTCCTATATTTTCAGTATAATCATTGCAATCAGGATGTTTGGCAATGAGTGTATACTTCCCTGCAGGGATTTTATTGAAGGAAAACGTTCCTTTTTTATCTGTTTTCACTGTAAAGTTCCCGATTTTAACCACCGCATTTTCAAGCATGGTCTTATCATGAAAATCCTGAACGGTTCCCTGTACAGTGTAAGTTTTCTGTGCACTTGTAAATACTGATCCACAAAAGATCAGCAGCAGGCAATATATCAATTTCATTGTAAATAGATTGATGGTATACCCTTTTATAGAAGGGTACATTTTTCGTTAAAAATTGTTGAATGGGCGAAAACTTCTTTGTACAATATATAATGGACAATAAGAAATTTATGAATGAACACTAAGCGAGAAGTTAAAATATTTAAACAGGTAAGTAACCGGATATTTCCTCATTACAAACTGATCATTGTTTTTCAACAACTTTAAATATTAAACTTCAAGTTTTGAACATTAAACTCTATGGTATAGAGCTAAACCCAATAAGAATATATTGATTATGAAATTGCGGGTGGTCCGCGAAGTTGAAAAGTGAATTTGGTCTGAGACCAAATTTTCTCCTGAATGGCAATGATTTGCTCTACTTCGTGCGTATAATGCTCAAAGCTAAAGCTGAACTCTTCAGGAGCCAATGTATGCCCGGTAGCCAAGAAATGACAAGCCAGACAGTCGCCAGCTTTCTCTTTAGGTGTAGCTTTCGTCATTGAATTTTCGACTTTCTTAATGTTGAATGCTTTAAAAAAATCTGCTGATTCGTGATGGTGAAAGCTTTGAGAAAGCAGCGCGAGGAAATACACTCCAAACAATAGCCTGGAGATAAACCTTTTTAAGTTTCTGCTTTCTTTAATCATTTTTCAAAATTAGGAAAATAATTTAATTTTTAGCCTAAACTTCCATTAAATTACTTTTACGATTTGCTAACAATACGTCGAAACATCTAAATATTTGTTACAAAAAAAAGCTTCACCACTTTTGAGTTGATGAAGCATTTATATTTTTTAATCAAGCTGAGTTCCCAGATACTCCCACTCCTGTAGTGCGTTATCCAGATCTTCTTTAGCTTTATTATATTTTTCTAAAGTTTCATCGGAAGGATTTTCCTTAGCAAAAGAAGCTTCCATTTCCTCAACTTTCAATTCCAGTTCGGAAATTTTCTCTTCTACTTTCTTGATCTTATTCTGAATGTTTTTCTGCTCCTTAGTAAAAATATTGGATGCCTGACTGTTACTAACAACTGGTTTTTCTTCTACTTTCTTAGGCTCTACTTTTACTTCTTCTTTGTGAAGTTTAGCTTTTTCTGCAGAAATTTCTCTGATGGTTTCTTTTTGTCTGTACTCCAAGTATTCATTGATATCTCCAAGGAATTCTTTCATTTTCCCATCACGGAATTCGTAAATTTTATCACAAAGTCCCTGAAGGAATTCTCTGTCGTGAGAAATTACGATTAATGTTCCTTCAAAATTCTGTAATGCCAACTTAATAATTTCCTTAGACTGAATATCCAAGTGGTTGGTAGGTTCGTCCATAATCAATGTATTGAAAGGACGAAGCAATAATTTACAAAGTGCCAGACGGTTTCTTTCTCCTCCGGAAAGCACTTTTGTTTTCTTAGAAACGGCATCTCCCTGGAATAAGAAAGATCCTAATAAGTCTCTTACTCGAGGTCTTGTTTCTTCTGTAGCTGCATCCTCTGCTTCCTCCAGAACAGTTTTGTTTGGTGTTAAAACCTCTTCCTGATTTTGAGCAAAATACCCGATGTTTACGTTATGACCAAGGTTCCATGTTCCTGAATATTCTTTAATATCTCCGGCAAGAATTTTGGCTAAAGTCGTTTTCCCTTGTCCGTTCTGTCCTAAAAGGGCAATTCTGTCTCCTCTCTGAACGATAAAGTCTACATCATCAAAAATCTGTTTTTTCCCGTAAGCTTTTCCTAAATGGTCTGCTTCAAAAATGATTTTTCCAGGAACCATAGATTGTACGAAACGGATATTGAATTTTGAAACGTCTTCATTATCAACTTCGATACGCTCGATTTTATCTAATTTTTTAATCAAAGACTGTGCAAATGATGCTTTGGTTGCACTTGCACGGAACTTGTTGATGTTATCTTCCATCTGTTTGATCTCCGCATCCTGATTCTTCTTAGCCTGAATCAGTTTTTCACGGCGATCTTCACGCATGATCAGATATTTGGTATAATTGGCTTTATAATCGTCAACCTTTTTATTGTTGATATCGAATGTTCTGTTACAAACCGCTGTCATGAACTGCTTATCGTGACTTACCAGAACGATAGCTCCCGGATAATCTTTCAGGAAGTTCTCCAGCCAAATGATAGATTCCATATCAAGGTGGTTGGTAGGCTCATCGAGAAGCATAATATCATTCTTTTGAAGAAGTAATTTTGCCAATTCGATTCTCATTCTCCATCCTCCGGAAAATTCATCAGTGATTTTTTGGAAATCATCTGCTTTAAATCCTAAACCGAATAATACTTTTTCCATATCACCTTCCAGATTGTAGGCATCATGGTTCATTAAAAGGTCATTCAGCTCGGTCATTTTATTAATCAGATCCGTATAGGAATCACTTTCGTAATCGGTTCTGGTTGTCATTTGGTGGTTAACTTCTTCAAGCTCGTTTTTCCAAGCGTTGATTTGCTCGAAAGCTTGCATTGTCTCATCCCAAACGGTTCTTCCTTTTACAAAGTCAAGATCCTGCTTCAAGAAACCAATTGTAACACTTCCTTCGGTCACAACGTCTCCTTCGAAGAAATTAATTTCCCCTGATAACATTTTCAATAAAGTGGATTTTCCCGCTCCATTTTTTCCTACGAGACCTACTTTATCATCCTTTTTAATGGTGAAATTTACGTTTTGAAATAAATAATTTCCTGAATGGTGTAATCCTAAACCTTGAACCGAAAGCATTTTTGTAATTAATAATTAATGAATAATGAATTTTCGGGGCAAAAGTACGGAAAAAGAAATGAATAGCAGAATCGGGAGTCAAATGTATCAATCATTAAGGATAGAAAAAGGGCACCAGATCGGATGCCCTCAATAACCTAAATTTAAAATTGAGAAGTACTAACAATAATAATTCATTTCATTTAATTTTTTTTTTACTGCAGCTTTCATGATTGAACGAATCCAAACATCATTATTGGGAACATTGGTTCCGTACAGAAAATCTGCTACGAAGCTGTCTTCCGGCAGATGAAGTTCTACAGAAAGCCTTGCACCGCTGTCCTGATCTACGGTAGTACTGCTGGAAACATTTAACCCGATATTAAGAAGTTCGACATTGATCTCATATTCAGATCTTTTCAATAGACCTTTACTATATAAACCAAAATTTGCTGAGATATGGATATAATCGGTTAACTGATCATAATTATATTTTGGCTTTCTCCCGTTTGAAATATTTTTCACGTAATCTTTTAATTCTTTAGATAATACTTCAAGAAATGGATGTCTGCTGTAGTTTGTTTCAAAAGAATTATTTACATCAAAAACGGGAGATATTGCATTGGTTTCTTCCAGCATTAATTTTCCGTACACTTTTGAAAGTTCATTATATACTTTATCTCTACAAACATATGCCTGTAAAAAGACTTCTTCTTTTTCAATTTTATATCCTGAAAGTAAGGCATCCCAGATTTTATTTCCCGCCACATCTTTTTTTGCGTTCCTTATATCTTTCACATAATTTTCAAGATCATCATGGTTTACAAAGTCTGTAGAAATATAAACCGACTGGGGTCCTTCCAGATATCCACCACCAATGTCTGCATGAGCACCGGGAACAAAAATTTCTTTCCAGGCAGCAGTGTGACTGTCTGATTTTTGATCCTTCATCGATTTTGAGCTTTCAAAAAAACCTGTTAATGGAAAGAAAAATCTGGATTCGTTTACTGCACAGATATGAAAAGCATTTTCCACATGATGGGAAAGACTTAGATCATAGGTATTAAAAGGTTTGGATTCTACTGTATCAAAAACTCCTAAAAATTTTATCTTTATATTTCCAGAACAGTAATAAGATAAAAGCTGGTTACAAAATGTTCTTGCCAGCATTCCTCCTCTTCCGAATCCATAGAGATAAAAGTGATATTCAAAATTTCTATTACCGATCACATTTTCTACAAATCTTTGAGCTTTCTGAAGTTTGTCGTCTGAGGAGTATCCGTTTCCATAAGGGGGATTGGCACATGTCGCCATGGCAAAGTTATTATCTTCACTTCCTACGATTGTTCCTATTCCTTCGATATATATTTTTTCGTTTCCGTTAAATGATTGATATAGTTTAAAAATATTGGTAAAAGCTCCATGATAACTTTCATTATTGTTCACTGGCTTATCCGATGAAAGGGCATTAATACCATTATTTCCCGTACCGTCAAAAAATATTCCGACGGAAATCACTCTGCTGTCATCCATAGTTTTTATTCATTTATATTACAGGCTTCCCTGCTCATTTATGTTTTTATTCAAAATCCCTATCTGAGACATTTCAAAATAACGGAAGAAAGGAGACTAAAGCTAGAGTGGAAAGTACCAAATAAAAAATTCCGTATTTCTACGGAATCAGGTTATATTTTTTCAAGAGAGTATATATTATTGACAATGGCGTAAATGACTATTCCCACAGTATTTTTTGCTCCAATTTTTTCAAGGATACGCTGTCTGTGGCTTTCAACCGTTCTGGGGCTGATGAAGAGTTTTTCTCCAATTTCATTGTTTGTAAATTCCTGACAGATCAGTTTCACGACATCTTTTTCTCTTTCCGAAAGTTCGTCTGCTATTTCAAAAAGAGAATTTTTCTTGGCTGAACTGTTCATATAAGTGAATAGCATCTGATGATCTTCAGCGGTAAAGAAAACTCCGTTTTTATCTACCATAGTAATTGCCTCGATAAATGTCTTTTTGTTTGAGTTTTTGGGAAGAAAAGCAGAAACGCCCAGCTTAACCATGTATCCGAGAATGGAGGTTTTATAATGAGAAGACAAAATAATGATTTTCAGATCGGGATATTTTTCTTTAAGAACTTCTACCAATTCAAAACCGTTCATGGGTTTCATCTGAACATCTACCAATGCAATATCCGGAAATTCTGTAGGGGTCAGTTTTTCGAGAGATTCAATAAAATCAGGACCGTTATCTGAGGTAAGACAGACGGAAATGTTCTTTTCATTAGACAGCAGCATTTTTACACCTTCAAGGATCAGCTGTTCATCATCAATCAGTGCTATTTTGATTTGGGAACTCATGTTGTTTTGGAATTTTAATAATTAAACGACTTCCTTTATTTAAAAAAGTTTTCTTCCATTTATGGATGGCATTCATAGATTTGATTCTGGATTCAATATTTTTGATTCCCATTCCTTTTTTCACTTCTTCATATTCAAATCCCTGTCCGTTATCTGAAATAACGACTGCCATATTTTGCGGATAATCTTTAATATAAATCCACAGATCTGTAGCATCTGAATGCTTGATCACATTGGTTGTAAATTCCTGAATAATCCTATACAACTGTACTTCCACGAAAATATCTTTCTTTTTATATCCCGGCATTACCTTCAGAGATATATTAATTTTATGTGAAAGATTGGCAATCAATTCTTCTACATAGAGTACTAATCCTACAGATTCGAGGTTAACAGGATATAATGAGTGCGAAATACTTCTTGCCGCATCAATAAGTGATGACATCTGACTTGAAATATTATCCTTGATTACTTCATCACCTTGAGTATCAAGATTATTCAACCATAGAGAAAGTATATTAAGCCGGTTTCCAATATCATCGTGGATCATGACGGCTATTCTTTTTCTTTCTTCTTCCTGAGCTTTAATATTTTCAAGAACTAATTTTTTCTGGTGAAGAACTTCTGCTTCATGCTGCACATTTTTTTCTTTAATAATTCTTCTTATAAAAGTTCTGTAGGCAAGCATAATAAAAGAAACTATAATTGCTATGGTAACAATTATAAGAATCAGCAGGTTGATATTTAAAGTTACTTCTTTAATTTGATGAAGGTATATAAAAGTGAGCAGTATAAAATACTGGAAAGAATATTATTGGCACTGAAAAGAATATAATAACTGTTTTCAGAAAGATTGGCGATCTGATGCTGAACAATAAAAATAAATACTGAAACTGAATAGTAGAAAAAAATACTCGCGTCCACAAAAAGGAAACGATTATCAGCTGATGTATGTTTTATCTCGCGAATCAGAGTAAATCCTGAAAGACAAATAATGATAATATTTGAAACTACTTTAGCAATATCAGCATTTGCAGGATAATTGAACCCGTATTTTGAAATCATAAATGCTATTGCCAATATTCCGCTTATTCCCAAAAGATATTTTGGAAGGTTTAATTTCCTGATGAATAATCCTGTCAGCAAAAAAAATTCTCCGCCAATATAAAACGGATAAAGAAATGACGTATCATCCAGCTTAAAAATATAAGGCAGAACAAGATTCAAAAATTCAATAAAAAAAAGAAAAGCAATACAGTGAAAATATTGCTTTTCTTTATGATTTAATATACGGTATTTATTGGCTCCCAACAGTATAACAGCCAGAAGCAATCCATAGTTCAGGAATAAAATCGTCTTATAAAGATCTGCCATTCCTTATTTTATATTTTAAAATTCATTTCCTACATCTACATCCGGTATACGGCAGATTGGAGGACATGGTTTTGCCCAGTCATAAGTATTGGAAATCATCTGTGAACGCTCAGACCCTTGAAGATTTTCACGGAAAGAAATAAAGATCAATGTCACAAGCATTTTTCCATAAATATCGTTGTATTTAAGCCCAAAAGAACAAGTGATACCTGTTAAATATTGATCAAGACATAAATCTGCTGTAGGAACATAGAACTTTCTGAAAATTCCTATTCCTTCCGTTTCTTTATATTCTCTATAAAACCAATCCATGCCGGACTCTCTCCATTTCTCAATAGCTTCTACTGCTTTATCCTGTTCCAGAACCGGTTTGTTAGAGATAGGAAAAGCTAAATCCGCATCTTTCTCTATTTTTTCAAAACCTTTGGAAAGAATTGTGTTTTTCACAATGGTATACTCCTGAATTTCCTGAAGCTTAAGATCAGAAACCATTTCAGTAAGATAAGTGTATGGATATTCTTTTTCCACGATTCTCTTACCTTCAGAATCCATGGGATAGAAAATAAGAACCAAACGTCTATTATACACTCCTACTGCTGCACAGAATTCAGGATATTCTCTGAAACCTCTCATCCAATTAAGATGATTTTCAGAAATATTAAAAACAAAATTGGTAGGAATAATATCCTTTAACCGTGAATAATCAGAACGGCAAAGATTCCACTCATTTGTAGCTTCTCCACATTCCTTTACGGGAAGCATGTAATCTAGAATGTTTAATGTTGTCATAAGCATGGTTTTTAGGTGTATAAAATTATACAAACTAAACATGCTGTGCAAGTAGGAATTTAACTTAATAATTTCTCACTGTAATATGATAACAGCTTTGTTGCTTCTCTTTTATGTAATATATTCTACCAGCATCCGCATAGTGCTTTAAAACTTTCTCCAGCGCTATTTCCATTTTGGGATTATACTTCAAAACATTATTGAATCTTACATATGAAATATCAAAAGAATTACCATAATTGTGAGAGCTTATTCCTAATGAAGCATTTGAATTTACCTTTCTTAAACGGCATTGATCTTCCAAAGTTCGGGTAATAGATGAAACGGTAAAAGTTCCTCCTTTGGTTGCTTTACTGAATTTGGAACCCATATTCTCTAAAGTAGTTTTTGCTTTAGAGACCATATAAGCTCTGCTGTAATCCAGTTTTTGAACCTGAAATCCTTTTCCAGATTTTTTTATTTTATGGAATTTTCCGTTACCGATATACTTTTGTACAATTTTAGAATCTTTCAGGAGTTTTACTCCAAAACTTTTTGAAGCATCCAGATGGGGTTTATAAAGTGCTGTAGGCTCCACTTTTAAAACAGTCGAAAGATCATAGCAGGGAAGACTTTTTTTGGCTGCCTGCGAATAATGTAAACTATAAATAAAAGGTACAAAGACCACACAAAGAAACTTTTTCATTAACCACCACTTTAAATTACTAATGAAGGATAAATCATTTATGTTATATCCTCCAACTATGACTACAAGAGTATTCAAATAAATCCCAAACAAACATTAAACCAAATTGCTGAATTTATAATTTTTACACACTTAATTTTGAAATATTTTTTCAGTTTTAACTTTTTATTTTAAGATATAAATTCTACATTTGAGTTACATTTTTAAAATAAACAACATGATAAAAAAACTTTTTGCTGAATTTTTCGGCACATTTTGGCTTGTTTTCGGTGGTTGTGGAAGTGCTGTTTTCGCAGCTGGTGTTCCCGATATCGGCATTGGACTTTTAGGGGTTGCTTTAGCCTTTGGTCTTACTGTTCTTACTATGGCTTATGCGGTAGGACACATTTCCGGAGGGCATTTTAATCCGGCTGTTTCTTTTGGACTTCTGGCTGGAGGAAGATTTTCTGCAAAAGACCTTATTCCTTACATTGTAGCTCAATGTCTGGGTGCGCTTGTTGCAGCAGGATGTCTATACACAATTCTTAACGGAGCCGGAGTCGTTGATTTTTCCCAACCGGGAGCTTTTGCTACCAATTTCTATGGCGAAGCGGTCTATAACGGAAAAGCATTTAGTATGGGAGCTGCATTTCTTGCTGAGTTTTTACTAACAGCTTTCTTCCTGATTGTCATAATGGGTGCTACAGATAAATGGGCTAATGGTAAATTTGCAGGGATCGCTATTGGTCTTGCACTTACTTTGATCCACTTAATCTCTATTCCTATCACCAACACTTCAGTAAACCCAGCTAGATCTTTATCTCAGGCTGTTTTCACTGGCGGACTTGCTATGTCACAACTTTGGCTGTTCTGGGTAGCTCCGATCTTAGGAGGAATTGTAGGTGGATTAATCTACAAATTCTTACTTCAGAGAGATACTGCCGAAATAACTGATTAATCTTACAATCTAAATAATAAAAAAATCCTGTCAGGCGGCAGGATTTTTTATTTTTTATTCTTAATATCAAAAGGATTTCTGAAAATAAGTTCTTCATGCTTTCCTTTGATTTCCATTTTACGCTGGAGTAAATTAAGCGCCATTTTTCTGATGAAAAGATCTTTATCATTCAGTTTCCAGTAAGAGTCTTCGTGTAGTTTTCTGGGTTTGCGAATAAAATAGAATTCAGTTTCCCATGTGTCTACATTATGATAAAATTCAATGATTCCGCAATGTTCCGGGATAAGATTAGGTTCTACCATTCCCATGGGCAAAAGAAAACTAAAAGTATTACACACATAATCTCCGCAGGAAATTTTATCATGTTTCAGAAACTTTTCTCCGGTATCTTTATTGAGGTATGATTTTTTAAAATCATTTTTAAAATCACTTTTAGAAAGCTTGATTTCAATTTCATGGCTTATTCCATCAGCATCAATAATGAGTACATCCGCTTCCCAATCTGCCTGAAAATAGTTAGTCAGTACGAGTTCTTTTTCAAAATCGCAGTGTGCATGAATATAGGCGTGAACAAGTTCTTCTATTTTGATCATTCTTTATTTAATGATGTTAATGGATATCAATAACCTGATCTTTAACGATTAGAAATTCTTACGTTTTATTTAACTCACCAAAAGACTGCATCCTCTGATATCGGAATGATCTATTCTTCCCAGCACCTGAAATTTTTCTCCCAATATTTTCCCAAGATCCTGAGTGGCAATAAAAGAGCATGAATGAGTATTTGCAAGGTCTATAATATTAATAGCACCAGTCCTTCCCTCTTTTTCGTAAGAAAAAGGGTCTTCTGCATTTCTGATCATAATCCTCATCCAATTAGGGCAGCTATATTCGTTATTTCCCAGAGAATATGCCTGTGAAAGAAGTTCTGTCATTGAATATTCTGAATAGATTTTATCCGTTTTAAAACCTTTCTGCAAAATCTTCAGAAGCTCATCCTTTGTCATTTCTTCTTTTCTTCCTTTCATTCCGCCTGTTTCAATCACGATTAAGTTTTCCAGAAAGCTTAGTGGTTCATTTCTCTCGGCTTGGCAATAATCTAAAAAGTCTAATAAGGCAAAAGAAACTCCAAAAAGAATTACTTTTTTATCCTGTAATGTATTCAGCAGATCAAATAACTCACCATGATTGTAAAGGAAATATCCGTTTTCCGGCTTTGCTGATTTTTTCATCAGGTAATCTACCATGTAAATCAGCGATGAGTTTTGTTTTTCCAAATAGCTTGGAAGTAAGCCCAAAAAAATAAAATCGTCAGGTTTTCCGATAAACTGTTCAAAGCTTTTATAAATACTTTCTTCATACAAAGCTGGATCAGCAATAAAATGTTTTGAAAGATTCATTTGTGTGGTTCCTGAACTCTGAAAGAAAAGATTTGTTGTTACATTTTTATCCAGAATCTGATGATTTTTGAACATTTCTATGGGCAAAAAAGGAATTTTCACCAGGCTGTCAACCTCATCCGGATTGATATTTAAAAAATCTACGAACTTCCTATATATCTCAACATTTTCATACTGATAATGAAATGTTTTCAATGCTGCATTCAGGAAATCCTGCTCTGTTTGTATGTTGAATATACTCTTAAGCTCCATAATTTTTTGAGGTTCTACTGCTTTGAAACAAAGCGATTATCAATAAAAATATTTTTATTTAATAATTTTTTAATACCAAAATAACACTTTGGTAAAATTCTTGCAATTATTTATTTGGAATATGGATTAAAAACAAGAATGGGTTTCGACCTGTTCGCAGATTACCTCTCTTTAGGGGTAATTTTTTTGTTTTATTGATCAAAAACTTTCAGCTCAAAATCTTTTTCAAAAACACCGTACGTGAAATAGGAAATCCAGTCTCCGAGATTGATGTATTTTGAATTCTGTCCCAGATCAAGGACCATTGGCAGATGTCTGTGCCCATATACGAAATAATCGATCTTTTGAGTCTTCAGCTTTTCTTTTGAGTAAATAATGAGAAACTCTTTATCTTCTCCTAAAAATGCTTTGTCTTCTTCTCCTGAGATCATCTTATTTTTTTGAGACATGTATAATGCAATTTTCATTGCAATATCTGGGTGAAGCCATTTAAAGAACCATTGTGCTATCGGATTTGTGAATACTTTTTTCATTCTTTTGTATCCTTTGTCACCTGGTCCCAGTCCGTCTCCATGGGCGAGTAAAAACTGCTTACCCCCCATTTCAAAATATTGTTTCTGATAAAACACGGTACAGCCAATTTCATCTTCCAGATAATCTTTCATCCAAAGATCATGATTTCCTACAAAGAAATAAATATGTATTCCACGATCTTTCAGTTCTGCAATTTTTCCCAGAACACGCACATATCCTTTGGGAACCACATGCTTCCATTCATGCCAGAAGTCAAAAAGATCACCCATTAAAAATAAAACCTGAGCGTCTTCTTTGATCTCATCCATCCAGCGTATAAATCTTTCTTCACGCACTCGGCTTTCCTTAGGTGTAGGAGCCCCAAAATGCTGATCTGAAGCAAAGTATACTTTTTTTCCAGGTTCTAAATTAATTGTTGTTTTTAACACCGTCTGAGTTTTAGGGAATGAAAATTACTGATTGTCTTCTGCAAACCATTCTCCATAAGAGTTTTCCGTCTCATGAAGTTTAAGATAAGCAAGGGAAATTCCTTCCGGAAGTTTTGCTTTTACTTTTGCGGCAATGGCGTACAACATATTTTCGCAGGTAGGCTGGAAGCTGCAATAAATTACTTTATGACCTTTCTGTTCAAGATCATCTCCCAATTCTTTATGCGGTGACAGGGCATTTACAAGAACGGCATGATCCCATACGTCTACAATTTCAGATTTTACGATACTTTTGATATCTCCGAAATCAACTACCATCCCGTTTTTAGGGTTTTCAATATCATTAATCGGTTTTCCTTTCACTGTTACGAACAGCTTATAGGAATGTCCATGCATATTTTTACATTTCCCATCGTAATTGTAAAGTACGTGGGCTGTTTCGAATGTAAAAATTTTTGTAATTCGTATCATATTGCAAAGATATAATAAAACAGTCTAACTTAAAAAAGCCAGACTGCTATTAATGGATTCAAATATCCATTGAAAATCATTAAAAACTTAATTAGTTTTATAAGTGTTCTGATGCATTAGTCTGTTTGATGAAAACTACTCCATTAAAGCTTTCATTAAGCTTTAGAGGTTCTGTGATCGTAAATTTTTCGGTTGCAGGAGTAATGGGACCATACCCAACAAATCTCATTTTAAAAGATTCTCCGTATGTATTTCCTGAGTTCCCGTTAAAATTAACAAAATAATTTTCGTATTTATTATTTACTAATTTTTCTTCCCAGCTATTTTCCATTTGCTTTGGAAGCGGATAAGAAGTGTATTTATTATTTTTCACTGCACGTGGATCAGTTGTAGCACTATAGTTTCCAAGGGCTGTAGAAGTTGCCAAAGCATAATATTGTTGTCCATACTTCTCTTTTAGGTATCCACCCATTCCGTCTACAATGATAGGTTTTAACGCAATATGGGCGTTATGAGCCAAAAGAATCATTTTCTTATGATATCCGGATTGAATTTTTTGAATCATTTCAGCCATAATAAGATCTCTGGACACATCATAGTTTTTTTTACTGGCTTCATAAGGAATTTTAAAGCCTTGTTCAAGATTATATAAAGCCAGCTTTGAGTTTAAGTCTATCTTTTTCCCATAAAGACTATCTGCCTTTTTTACTAGCAAGAATCCTTCTGTTCCATTTTTTATAACTGCTTTCATATCCAGTTTGAAAGATGGATCGTTCTGTTTTTCCCACATTTCATCCTGTAACACGGCTTTTTTTCTAATCTCATCAGTTATCTCAGCATATTCTTTTCCCAGACCGATAGATTTTTTCAGAATTTCTGCACTATTGGTAAGAACATCGGTATCAAAACCGGAAATAATGACTTTGTCTTTATGGCTTTTATTATATTCTCTGATCCACATCATCAGATCATAGATCTCTTTTGTCTGCCAGATGGAAGTTATATATTTCTTTAAAGCAACATGTAAATCTTCATCAGAGTTCACCGCATCATTAAGAAATGAAGCATCACCATAAGCGCTCTCAAAAGCTATGATTCTAAAATCACTTTTATTAATTAATTGTTTTGAAATTTCACTTCTGATTTCATTAAACTCTTTGGTTCCATGTGTTCCTTCTCCTAACCCAACGATAGCATAGTCTTTGAATTGTGTGTTGATATTTTTCACAGCTTTAGTCATATTTTTATGATCTGAAAACTGTTTAGGAATTTGAATTACATTTTTGTCATTTTGTGAAAAAGCTATCGAAGAAAACAATAGAAAAGCAAAGGTCAGATATTTATTATTGAGCATGATTACGTTATATTTAAAGATTATGTCTTAATTGATTGTCAGAGTTAAATTATTATCCTTCGTCCCATCAATATTCAAAGTATTGTAAGGAATTGTAAGCCATCCGGTTTTATTCATTACGAACTTAAAGCTGTAATTTTTTCCTTTTTCAAAAGTAGATTTTGGAACTGCAACTTCAAAAGTATTATTCTTTTTGAGAGTCATCTGGTAAGAAGAATCATTCATATTCCAATTATTAAATGAACCTGCTACTGAAATGCTTTTAACAAATTCTGTACTTTCATCTTTAGGATATTGATAGAAAAAAATCACTTTGTCGTCTTTTATCCTATAACCATATATTTTCTTTTTCAGATCAGGATGAGCAAGCGGTTCCGAAATGGCAATTTCTTCAGCCAATGTATAGGGATCCTTAAGATTTTTATCTATAATCCCTGCAATATGATTTACCATCTGATACATTACTGGAAATCCTTTACTTCCGTTATACATCACAATAATCGCCATATTCTGATCCGGAAAGATACTGTATGCACTTACATTTCCCCCGGAAAAACCATATGATCTTGTATTATTAGAATCCGTAATTTCCCAACCATGCCCGAATTCCCAATCATTATTTTTATAATCAAATGGTTTCCACATCATTGTTTTGGTTTCCGGTTTCAGGAAATCATTTTTACTGAAATGGATACTCCACTGTAAAAAAGCCGGAAGGGTAACCGCCAATCCATTAGACGAATGAGATCTTAGCCCATGAATAGCCATTAATTTTTCATATTGCTTCTTTTCCGGATTATAAATATACCTCACTACTCTATTAGGAATTTCTTCCACCGAGTTGGAAGAAAATGCCACCTGATTCTTAGAGTCCGGAAATTGATTTTCCAGTATATATTCTTCAAAGGTTTTTCCTGTCATTTTTTCAATAATCATTGTAATCAAAAGGTAATTGGTCTGGTTATACCGGTAATGATCTCCGGCTTCAAACTCTATTTTTTCTTTTGATAAGCGATCTATAACCTCATTAGGGGTTGCTTTTTCTGTGAAATCTGTAATATCAAACATATCCGGAAGTCCCGAAGAATGGGAAAGAAGATTCTTCACCTGTATGTTTTGCCAGCCTTTGGGCAGGTTGTCTACATATTTTGAAATTTTATCATCCAGCGATACTTTTCGTTCCTCAATAAGTTTAAAAAGACCTATATTGGCAATAAGTTTTGTAATAGAGAATACCCTGAACATGGATGTGGCGCTCACTTTCTTATCATTTTCCAGATTTTCACGCCCGTAATATTGCTGGAATGTTACTTTATCATTTTTTACAATTCCTACCGCCATTCCCGGAATCTCATTGATCTGAATGACCTTTTTCACATAATGATCAATTGCTTTTGACTGTTCGGCGGTTTGGCTATACCCCAAAAATGGAATGCTTAAAAAAAGTGCTACGAAAACGGATTCTTTCATGGTGTGTTAGTTATAATATCTCTTAATAAGACTCTCGTTTTCCTGATTATGTTACATTAAGTTTTAAACATTTAGAGATACCATTGAAAAACAAAAGTTTAGATATTCAATTTTATTGGTAAAGCTTTGGTTCTGTAATTCCTTTTTTAAGGAACAATTCTTTATTCATTTCAAAATGTGAAGTTGTCATGAAATTATAATATTCTTTAAACGAGGGTAGACCATATTCCGCTCTTAGTTTTTCGACATTCACACTATCAGTCAAACCATTTTTGGGAACTGCCTGTCCTACTTTATTATAAGTAACCTGTGTTCCGAATCTTTGTTTTTGATCAGAATTAATCGCTACTCTATCCTCCAATAATGCATACTCATTTTTATGAGCATTATTTTTCTTTATTTCTTTTTTCAAAGCTTTAAGAATTTCTCTTTGAAAATCAACGTCGTCATCAGCATGCTGAACGGAAATCCAAAATTTGGTAGTATTTTCTTTTCCGACCTGCTTAAAACCTAAAAAGCCATACTGAGCATACAACTTTTTAATCTTGTTTTGGTTCTCTTTTCCTACACTATCTCTTTTGGCTTCAAAGATTTTCCATACTTTATCTTTTCCATATTTTCTGGTCATCTCTTCTGAAGGAATCCTTGCGTATTCCTGATCTATTTTTGAAATATAATCAAGTTCTGAAACGATTCTCTCACGTTCAGAATCTGATATTTTCTTTGTGGAATTGCAACCGATAAAGGATAGAGGTATAAATATTAAAAATACTTTTTTCATGGATCGTTTTTTATTAGTTCTATTTAGTTAGGGTATAAAAATAAGCCTTAGTTCTTATGCTCAAAGAACCAAGGCTTACCTTTATTAAAACTTTATGCTTTTTAATACTTTTTTAGCATTATGTAAGCTCAAATTTTTTCTATTTCTGAAATGAAAACTATTTGTAATAATCTTTTATTCCGATTCCTATAGTCCAGAAGTTTCTTGCTTTTTTCAGATCTTCTTCCAGCCATTCTTTATTTTCTTCATATTCATTATTAGCTTTCATGTCTGCTATTTCATCTTCTACATCCTGTTCCGTTGTCTGTCTCCAAACTCCGACAGAAAGATTTAAAAACATATAACAATATTCTGCTTCCCGATCATTTATTTTGCCATTATTTTTCTCTGAAAGCAAAGTAACAAGTTCATTAGCTCCGATCTGAAACGGATTGATCCCAAAAATTTCAAGTTCAGTTTTTTCAGGAAAAGGACCGTAGATAAATTCTATAAATTCTGCATTTCCATTGTTATCAAAATCAATCCTAAGTTCGTAATCATCATAATAAGACTGTAGTTTATCTGAAATTCCAGATGGTTTTCCCAACAATTTTTTAATATTGGGTTTTGATTCTCCCAAGAGAAGTTTTCCTACATTTTCAATTTCAATTCCTTCTAATGGAATAATTTTAATTTTTGTCATTTGAGTGTTTTATTGATTTTATTTTAATAAGAAACTTTGTTCGAGAACTTCTATAGGTTTCATGGTATAAATCTTTTTCCAGGAATCTTCTCCATTTCTTTTAACGAATTCTTCCACAATTCTGAACCCTAAATAATAACCGATTGCCCCAGGATATTTTTCTCCTATTTTATAATTTCTACTGGCAAAATCTCTTGACTGATTTTCATCATTAGACAAATAGTATTTCTTTAAAAGACCAATTAGTTTATCCTCATTACTGATACAATATTGGAATTCTTCTTCTGTATATTTCAGTTCATCAGCTTTTGTATATTTCTTTTTGTGAAAAATATAGCTTACGTAGGTCGCAAATCCTTCATCAATGATCCTGTCCAGAACAATTTTTTCTGTCTGTGGTTTAGTTACTGAATATATTTGGTGATTAAGTTCATGCGGATAAAGATTGATAATAATATTATTATTAATATTCACCTTATTGGCAAGGTCAATTAACATTACTCCGTTGGACAATCCTCCTAAATCTGTAAAAGCAGGACCATATACAAGATACCATTTTCCTTTGGGTTTATATCCTGTAAAAACAGACATTTCCTTAGCATATTTCTTTAATTCATCAGAAAGTATTTGAGAATTTACTTCTTTATTTTCTTTCCAGAGATCAGCTTGAGATAAAGCTTTTTCATTGGTCCATTTTAAAAAATCATTCTCATCACCTAAATATCCTTCCCATAATTCTTTGTTGGGGATATATATTTTTCTCACAAGAATTTCATCCGGATTTTCAGGCTTATTATTTATGATTTCAGCAAAAGTGGAAATTTGTGTAGAACCTATATCAACAATTGAGAATTGATTATCTAATTTCTGTGTTTTACAGGAAAGCAGCAAAACCGGAAGTAGAAATAACAGAAGATTTTTTTTCATGAATAGTTTTTAATGGTTCTACTTTTAAGAACCTTCATTGGATATTGTTAAAAGTACTCATTTTCAGGGTATCAACCCTAATTTTCTTCTTAATTTTTTGCAAGCTAATTATTTCTTTAGTATGATTTTCTCAGCCTCCGCGGTGATAAGTTTTATTTTCATTTTAAATGGTATATTTCTTTTTGATATTATAGTTTAGATTAAAAAAAATTGAAAAGTTTAGATTATTTAAATTTATCAATAGAAATTTCAGTTAGATCATAATTATCAACTAACGTCAGTGTTTAATATCACCACCCTTTATTAAAGGTAAAATTTAAACATTGTTTAATATCATAACAAACAATTTAATAATTGTGTTTCAAAAGTTTGTAAAAACAACGTATTGTATTCTATGCAAATGTGGAAAACTTTTTATATAACTAACTTTTTAATACAAAAAGTCTTTAATACCTTTGAAAACAAATAAACTCGAGATTGAGCCCTCGAGTTTATAATTTTTTTTCCATAATGGAAGATTTTACTAATTTATTAGAACTCTTAATAATTCTTATTCAACTGTTTGACACGATTGAGACTCGTTCAAAAAAGAAATAAGAACTGTTCTAATTAAAAGCCTCCTTTTAGGAGGTTTTTGGTTTTTCCAAAATAAAATATCATTTTGATATATCGTTTTGATGAACAAATGTACGTACAAATATTCAATGGTTCATCCATTCTCCTACAAAATTATTCTCTTTTCAACATTGACATAATATTTCCTTGCAACTTAATTATCTAAAAATCTTTATTCATAGTCACTTTTGTTATTACGTTATTTTTAAAAAAGTTATCCACAAAGATGATTTAAGAATCGGAAAAATTATTTAAAAAATGTGATCATTTTGGTTATTATCTGGAAAACAGAAAAACTTTAAAGTTATATTCCCAGGCTTTTAAGAAAATCCTTTAACCCATCATTATTTTCCCAAGAACCTTTTTTTCCCTTTTCAGGAACCACATCTTCATAAACAGATTCCAACGCTTCTCTTTTTTGTTTCGAGTCAGCTCGTGCATAAATCTCTGTTGTTTGTATACTTACATGCCCTAAAAAATCTCTTATATAAACTAGATTCACACCACCTTGTAAAAGGTGCATTGCCTTTGAATGTCGTATAATATGAGGACTAATTTGCTTTGGAATTAAAGAACCATTCTCCTTCCTAGCTTCATCTGCATATTTTTTTAGAATATAAGTAACACCAGCCGTCGTAAGCTTACCTCTAGCCCTGTTAAAAAACAATTCTTTTTTCTGAAACTCCGCTCTATTGAGATTGTATTCATCGATATATTGTTGTAGAAACTCTAACTGTTCTTTTTTTAATGGTATATCTCGCTGTTTATTACCTTTACTAGTTACCCGAATATGGCAGGGATATTCGAATCGAATACACGAAGGTTTTAAATCAATCAACTCCTGAACACGACATCCGGTATCATAAAGCAAAGTAAGCATAGCCAAATCTCGTATTGACTCCCTGCTTTTATTAGGTATTTGCTTTAGTAATAATTTAATACCATCGGTTGATAAATAAGTCATGGTTTTACTTGCTCTCCTTTTTTTCCTAATTGATCGTATATTTTGCCATTTTACTAAAAATTTCTTTTTAAATTTACAAATCAAGCTATTTGATTTTTGTCAATTCGATAAAAAGTTGTCTTACTAAGCCCTGCCTGTTTACAAGCTTTATCAATCGGAATATTCTTATTGTCGTAAAGATGTTTCGCATACTGGTATTTTTCCAATGATTTTTTACCTGCCCTTTTGGTCTGCCTAAAAGCTTATTTCTTCGTCTTGTTCCTTCCAGCCCTGATTTGGTTCTTTCGCTAATTAAGTTTTTCTCAAATTCAGCAGCAGCTCCAA
The DNA here is from genome assembly GCF_001684975.1 of Chryseobacterium artocarpi. Taxonomy (GTDB): domain Bacteria; phylum Bacteroidota; class Bacteroidia; order Flavobacteriales; family Weeksellaceae; genus Chryseobacterium; species Chryseobacterium artocarpi. The sequence continues at coordinate 188,668 of NZ_MAYH01000034.1, forward strand.
AAATTTGAATTATAAATTTACCATTTGCACTAGTAGTGTCAAAGGCTGGTTCAGTTATGCTTTTGAAAAGAATTCCTTTCTCATTAAACTTTTCAATCAGCCCTATCATGTTCTTAAGAGAACGAAATATTCGGTCTGTCTCATATATCATTATTATATCTCCCTTTCGTAAATAAGTGAGCATTTCATTTAATCCCGCTCTGTTTTCGCGAACACCACTAGCTATATCTGTGAATATTTTTTCACATCCATTTTTTTCTAAGATTTCGATTTGTGTAGAGATATTTTGATGTGAGATTGAAACTCTAGCATATCCAACTATCATAAATTTAGTTTTAAATAAGGATTATTTGCATAAACTATTAAATAAAACGGAAAAAAGGACTAATTTGATTTGATATTTTTAATTTTAATTATGCCTTATAAAACGAACGTTTTAAAATACAATTATTGTTATGGTGTAAATTCTGGATATATTGATCACGTCATTTTGGAATAAATTAATCATAGTAAAAGAGGTCAATAATGTGGTCTAAAAAGTATTGGTTTTCAAATGGAATTTCAATTTTAACATTCTGAATTTATACAATTCCTATAAAGCTGTCCCTACAGTTGAAAATAATTTATTTTTTTGTGTTAAAATCTTCATTTCTAAGGCAATTTCCACACATTAAAAAACAAGTAAGAAATCTTACCAGGTTTAATAAAGAGATGGTTAATCTTCCGCCTCAATTCCCATTTTAAACGATTCACACTCCATAAATCCTTCAATTTTTTTCTTCACGAGAGTTCCTACTGTGAATAAGGCAAAGAGTCCTATCAATACTAAATGTACTAATCACATGTAAAAAATAACTTATTTTTCTTTATTATAAATATTCAGGTTTTATTCAAAACATCACTTTTTAGTAAAACTTTTAAAAAATTTCATTGCTCAGGGTTTTGCCCCCAAAAACGGCTTCTTCAAAAATAATATCACATCAGCGCTTTTACCATTTTGCTTAAATCTCTTCCGGAACAAATAGAAAAAATCTTGAGCTTTTCCGAAAGTACATAGTTTTTCTTTTCTATGCAAACACTATGAATAAAGAATTTACAAGTATATTTTATAATTTTTAATGATGTTGTGACGCATTCTAAAGCATTCTTATTATAATAGTAAATTTTCCTGATATATCAACAAAAAAAGACCTTTCTTCATCGCGAAGATATATCCTAAGAATAGACCTTCCAATTATTTCTAATATCAACCACTTACATATTTTGAAAATAATATTTTACTGGATTCTACAGATACTTTTTCCTCATTTTATAGAAGAATCTTGAACTAAGGAGCAACAAACGACAAGCGTTTTGAAAAAACAAGGAGTCTAAGGAAGTAATGACTGAAAAATTATACTGATCACAGTATCACCAAATTAAATAATCTATATTTTTTTATTTCACATTTCGTGAAAATTTTATTTATCTACATTAGTCACTTTGAGAATGCTCAGTGAGCACTGCGGTTTTTAAGCATTTGTGTTTTAGACAGCTTTTTAAAGTTATCTTTTTCTTTAAATTAGAATCAGATATAACCAAAATTACGCCTTAATAATAAAACCAAGTATAAATGGGGGCATTTTACGTAGAATTTATAGTAAATAATTTAAATAAAATTTAATACGTCAAGTCTAGTCGTTGTATCGTGATAGCTTTGCATTATAACATTTTAATTGCTAAAGGAACAGATAAAGTTCAAACTAAATCGATTAAATAAATCTTTTTATTGTGAAATGGAAAATGTACTTTTGCAGGAAAATTAAAATATAAACATTTAATACATACACAATTATGAAAAAACAATTATTTTCGATGGCGCTACTAGTGTCATCATTTACATTTGCACAAAGTTGGAATACAACAGGAAATTCAGGGACTAATCCATCCAATAATTTCATTGGGACTATAGATAATCAACCTTTAATATTGAAGTCTAATAATAATGCAGGATTTCGTTTATTACCATCGGGAGATGTAAGAATCGGTTTAAATGATACTGATACGGCTTCTCCAGCAGAACTAAAAGTTTATAATAGTGAAAATACTCTTGTTGAAGTTGCTAATTCATTAGGGAGGTTTCAAATTGCTAAGGCTGGATGTGATGGTTGTTATTCGGATAAAGCAGGAGATACTGTTCTTAGAAATTTAGGAAAAAACCATAATATCATTATTGCTCAGCCTAATGATGCTAATGACGGTTCCACTTATTTCGGTATTCAAGATTCTTATAATGGAATATGGGTCAAATTTTTCAACAACGCCATTGCCAGATTTGATGGTAAAATTAAAGCTAAAGAAGTTGAAGTAAAAGCTAATGTATGGGCTGATTATGTATTTAAAAAAGAATATCAACTGAGATCTTTAGAGGATGTTGAAAGACATATTATTGAAAAAGGACATTTACCAAACATTCCCACTGCTCAGGAAGTACTCAAAAACGGAATTAACGTTGCTGACATGAACTCCAAACTTCTTGAGAAGATTGAGGAATTAACACTATATTCTATTGAGCAAAACAAGAAATTACAACAACAGTCAAAAAAGATTGAAGTATTAGAAAATCAATCCAAAGAACTTGAAAAGTTGAAACAACAGGTTCAACAGCTTTTATCAAAATAAAAAGAATCACAAATGAAAAGAAAATTACTATCACTATCATCTCTGATGGTGGGCTTCTTCGGTTTTTCACAAACAGAAGTTTATTTCAAATATGATGAAGCAGGAAACCAACGATATAGAGGAACTAATATAGCTGAAAAAACAACACAAGAGTCTGCAAAAACTGAATCCAAAATCATTGCTGCAGCTCAAACTAAGCCAGAATCACAGATGATAGATGAAGCTTATTTTTGGAAACAAATCAGGCTTTACCCCGTTCCAGTAAACGATGTGCTAACTATTGACTGGACAGAACAAGTAGATGGATTGATAGAATCTGTTTCACTCTACCAGCATAGTATAGTTCACTGGAAATTCCAACAGCAGAATACACCTGATCTTAACAAGCAAGCCAAGATTAACATGACAGGATATGATTGGGGAGTGTATATTGTACGCTTTACACTAAAAGACGGTAGAGTTTTCAGTAAAAATATTACCAAACGATAAGAGCCATGAAACATTACAATATGAAAATAAAGGTATTTTCAACAATTATATTGTCTCTGTGTTCGGTATTGGGTTTATCGCAGACCATATTATATCAGGCAGAAAGTACCTCGAGAACTGTACAAGATCCACAATCGGTGGTGTTAGCCCCAGGTTTTTTGGCTTCATCCAGTTCATCAAATCCTTTTATTGCTAGGATCGGTCCTTCTATTGAGAATCCTGGTGGAGGACCTACGGATTCAAATGCAGGTGCTACTAATCCTAGTGGAACACCTCCTAATCAAGTTTTCCATGATACTAAGGGAAACATTGAGGTAAATGGAGCAGGACAATTGCAATTTACTTTACCTATTGCTTTACCCCCAGGGGTAAAATCTATAGCTCCACAGATTAACCTTTCTTATACCAGTGGATCAGGGAGTGGAATCGCTGGATATGGGTGGAATATTTCAGGTATTACCTCTATTTCAAGAGTAGTAAAAAACATTGATAAAGATGGTGATGCTAAAAGTATTCAGTTAGACTACTCTGATTATTATAGTTTTAATGGACAGCGATTGATTCTTAAATCAGGGGAATATGGAAAAGATGGAGCTGAATATGTAACGGAGAAGTATTCCAATATTAAGATAAAATCTATTGGTTCCATATCAGGACAAATATGGCAAGGACCTGAATATTGGGAGGTGACTTTTGAGGATGGATCTCAGTCATGGTATGGGGCAATCGCTTCGGGAAATAGTACAGCCAGAACACCATTGGAATATAATATTGTAAAATGGAAGGATGCACAAGGGAATTATATTACTTATAGCTATACCCAGAACAATTCTAATAATATAGCGATAATTTCGAGTATTAGCTGGGGAGGAAATGAAAATCTTGGGAAAGCCCACTTTAATAGCATTACATTTAATTACAATACAAATACCACAAGAAACCTAAATGAAATATCATATATAGGTGGAATTTCACTGTTTCAAGATAAACTTTTAAACGACATAGTTGTAAAATCTAATAATAATCAATTTAAAAGATTTCTAATTGAATACAGTAATAATGGTTCAAATTATCAATTTGTGAATAAAATAACTGAGTTTAATGCAGACAATAAGCCTGCAAATCCTATTCAGTTTGAAAATGAGCTATCTCCTGAATCATCAAATACTTTTAATAAAAATTCTAGGTTTGACGAAATATATGGAGATAATGTTGTTTCAGGAGATTTTAATGGTGATGGAAAATTAGATTTTATCAAAGGAAATACATTAATGCTTAGCAGGCTTGATGGTTTAGGAAGTTTTGTAAATATTAATTATACAGGAACGGTTATAACTCGTGGTAATTACCCTAAAGGTAATGGAGTAATGCCGTCGAACGATATATTCTTTACTTATGAATGGATTTCTGGATCAACTTATAAATTAAATCTTAGAGCCTATAATTTTAATGGATCCGGAGTTGATGAAATCATGTTAAAACAATTTGATTTTTCTTCATTTGGGTTTTCAGATCTAACAGGTTATTATGGAAACCAACATGGACCAATAGATTATATGCTTAGTGATTTAAAATTTCTTGAAGGAGATTTCAATGGTGATGGTATTTCTGAATTTATTATTACTACATTAAAAGATGTATATGAAGAAATTTGGGGGCAAGATTGGAACGGCTATCCTGAATTACAAGGAACTGCAAATCTTGGAAGTGAGGTTTTTGAATTTTACCTTGACCCATTACAAGGAATACTAAAAAAGAGAGATTATCCACTAACGGATTATTCTACTAATAAGGGACAGTATACTTTTATCTCATCTGCCTACTATAAACCTATACCGTTAGGTGATTTTGATGGTGATGGAAAAACAGATTTATTTGGATTGAAAGACGGGACTAAAATCTACTCTCTAAATCTTGCCACAAAGGAATTTGATTTAAAAGTACAATCATCCGCTCAGATCTCTGTTAAAGGAGTCGCATTACTAGGAGATTTTAACGGTGATGGAAAAACCGATGTAATGTCTCCAGTAGCAGAAGACTCATCAGATTGGAAAATGTTTATTTCAACCGGTAAAGGTATTATAGAGTATTATTATTCAAATTTGTCACTTTATAAGCCTCAGCATACTGGATCTCCTACTAAACGAAGAAATACCATAAAAAATTACTTTGTACCTGACCTAAATAAAGATGGGAAAAGTGACCTCCTTCAATTCCAATCTGAGGTATGGTTTAGAGAATGGGCAATCAATAATCCGGACTCGAGCTATGGATTTGTTTATTTTAGAAATGACGGAGTTGACACAACAGGGAAACCCATATTTACCGTTGCTCATAATCTTGCTTCTAAAGAAGAAACAGCATGGGGGGATAAGAATGATGAAGACATTAACTACTCTAATTATGGTGAACACTTTTTACCACTAATAGGAAGTTTCCGACTGGCACAGCTCAATACTGATTTTGCTATTATTCATAAAACCAAGCTTATCACATGGGACTTAGGAAATAAGTTAGATAAGATGGCAAGGATTAAATCTATAATACAAGGAGGTGTAAAAACCGATGTAGAATATTCTCCTTTGATAAATGAAGGAAACATTTATAAATCATATTTAGAGACTACTACTGTAAATTATCCTTATGTTAATATTAAAGAGAATCTAAACCATTATGTTGTCTCAAAACTAACCCAAGGAGAAAGAAAACAGGAATTTAGATACAGAGATTTAATAGGACATTTGCAAGGTAAAGGAATTATTGGTTTCAGACAAACGGCAAGATCAACATTCTATACCAATGGTTTTGAGAACACAAAAATCTGGAGTGGTTCTGAAGTAAATCCTATTAATGAAGGGTTGCCGTATAAGGATTGGTCTATTAGAACAATGGATGAAAACAAAATTTTTCCTGTAGATATTTCGTTAAATAACACTCAATTATTAACATTCAAACAATATGATTATAAAATTGATAAGTTATTGAATGGAAATGTGGTTACTAATGTTTCTAATGCGGATAAATCTAAAATAGTTCTTGCCATTAATCCGTCCGTAACAACATCAAAAGATTTTTTAACCAATACTAAAACAATTCATACTGTAGAGCAATATGATAATTTATATCTTCCTAAAAAATCCATAACGAATATTAATGATGGTTATGCCATATCAACATCTGAATTAGAATACTATCCACCTAATATTACTCCTGGAATAAATTATAGCATTGGAAAACCTAAAGTTAAATCAGAAACTGTTCAGGCATACGGTGATACAAAATCTGGTAAGGAAGAATATACTTATGAAAATAATCTTTTAAAAACATTAAAAATATGGAACAGAAATAATACTGGATATTTGCTTGAAACCTATAGTAATGATGGTTTTGGAAATATTACCCAAAAAGCAATAAGTAACAGTATTGATACTCAAATTCAAACAAATACGAGTGAATATGATCCAAAAGGAAGATTTGTAATTAAAAAAACAGATAACTTAGGATTAGAAACTCATATTGAGTATAATGATTGGGGACAGATTAAGAAGCAAACAGATCCTTTAGGGAATTTCTTTATTAATACTTATGATAATTGGGGTAAATTATTAACTTCCAAAACCAATTTAGAAGGAACCACCACCTATCAGTATGAAAAAGATAACAACGCTAATACAATTGTTACTCAATATGACCCTGACGGAGATATTTCAAAAAAATATACCAACAAATTAGGGCAGGAATACATGATTTCCACTAAAGCTTTTAAACAAGGTTATTTTGTGTTAAAAGCGACGCAATATGATGTATTAGGAAGAAAGATTAAAGAATCTGAACCTTTTTTTGAATGGCAGGGAGTAGAGCAATGGAACACTATAGAATATGATGATACTGTTTTCCCAGCTAAAGCAAGGGCTACTTCATTTAATGGAAAGAAAATGGAGACTTCTGTTTCTGGGCTGACTACAACACTAAAAGAACTCAACGGTTACGGAAGAACTACCTCAAAAACAACTGATGCCTTAGGCAATATAGTTTCTTCAACCGATAAAGGCGGAACGATACAGTTTTCTTACAACGCAGCCGGAGAGCAAATTAAAGCTCAATATGCTGAAAATATTGTTACGACAAAATATGACTCCTGGGGAAGGAAGTCAGAATTTAACGATCCTTCCAATGGTATTTATAAATATGAATATGACGGATTCGGGCAACCCAAAAAGACTATCAGCCCGAAAGGAACCAAAGAATATAGTTACAATGCTTTAGGACAATTGATTTCTCAAAAAGAACTTTCTACTGTTGATGGAGGGGAAGCAACTAATAAATTAATTTCTTTCTCCTATGATAATAAAGGACGGATTATTTCAAGATCAGGAACCTCGAAAGGAAAATCATACAGTTCCAATATCAGTTATGATCCACAGGGGCGAGTTTTATCATCTTCGGAAAGCAGTAATGGAAAATACTTTATCCAAAAAGGTATTACCTATGATGATAAAGCAAGGGTGGTTTCTTATGAGAAGCAATTATATTCTTCTGGTGTTCTTACCAAGGTTCAGATTGAAAATGTGTATAGCACCTGGAATGGAGAGCTTACACAGGTAAAAGATAAAATAACTGGTAAGAGCCTTTGGGAGCTTAAGGAAGCCAATGCCAAAGGTCAGGTTTTAAAAGCTAAATTAGGAGTAACAGATGTTAATAATATCTATGATGCCAACGGATTCTTAACGAATGTTAACCATTCATCAGCTGTTAAGCCAGGCATTCTGCAACTTTCTTACTCATTTGATGCTATAAAAAATGAGCTGAAAAGCAGAACTACAGGAGGAGATTTCAATATCGTAGAATCTTTCGATTATGATGATAACAACCGATTAATTAACTGGACGAATCCTGTAACAGGCATTAAGCCTTCTGCAAACCGAAACAGTTATGATGTTAAAGGTAGGATTATGGAGAATGACCAGGTGGGAACAATGAAGTATGAAAATTCCACTAAAATCTACCAGCCAACGAGTATGACCTTGAATGCTGCCGGAACACAAAATTACAATAATGATCTGATTCAAAGAATTACCTATAATGAGAACAATGATCCAGTTTTCATTGACGGAATGAAAGGAGATGTAGCCTTCCAGTACGGCTTAACTTCAATGAGGCAAAGAGTGACGTATGGAGGTAATTTCAGCACAGATGGAGAAGGAAAATTTACAAAGTTTTACAGTGAAGAGGGAAGCTATGAAATCGTAAGAGATAATACGACTGGAAAGGAAAAGCATATTTTGTACATCGGGGGAACACCTTATGAATCTAATATTATATATTTAAAGAACTTTACGGAGAGCAGTGGTTCTTACAAATTTTTACATAAGGATTATATCGGAAGTATTTTAGCCATCAGGGATGAAGAAGGAAATAAACTGGAACAAAGACATTTTGATGCTTGGGGTAATTTCACCCACCTTCAAATTGGAAATGGAGCAATCATTACAGATAAAAATATAATTGATAATGCTTCGTTATTAATAGACAGAGGCTATACGAGTCACGAGCATTTTGCAGAGGTGGGAATCATCCACATGAATGGTAGATTGTATGATCCGTTGTTAAGAAGATTCTTGAATGCTGATGAAAATATTCAGGATCCTTACAATACCCAGAATTATAATAAGTATGGGTATGTATTTAACAATCCATTGATGTATAATGACCCGAATGGGGAGTTGGTTTGGTTTGTACCTATCATAGCAGCTGTAGTCTCGGAGTTTTTTACTATGTATTATACACAGACTCCGTTTAATGGAACACGTTTCGCAGGAGGTCTTGCGATGTCATACGCAAGTGCTGGAATAACAGGAGCAATAGGAGATGTATTTAAAATAGCTTCTGTAGCGGGAGCCCTTGTAGTCAAAGCAGGAGCACATGCTCTTACGCAGGGTGTTTTTTCCACTGTACAAGGAGGGAACTTCTGGAGCGGAGCACTAAGTGGAGCTTTTGCCAGTATTTCAAGCGATTTGTTAGGTATGGCAATAAATAACTTAGGAGCAAATAATATACTGAGAAGTGATGCCTTTGCCCTATTTAATGGAGCAGTAAGTGGTGGTGTTGGTTCTGTATTGGGAGGTGGAAACTTTTGGATGGGTGCAGGACAAGGATTAATGGTTACAGCTTTCAATTATTTGATGCATCAACAAATATCTAGACAACAATCATTAGAGGCAATTAAAAAGAAGCATCCTAGATTTTATGAGGTTCTTTCTAGATTGCCAGATTATCTTAAGAATAATCCTCAAATATTAGAACAACTTTCTATAGATTCAGGAGTGGAACAGGCTAAGATACTCAGTTATATGGATGTTAAAAATACAGAAGGACAAGTGATTTTATTGAAAAATTTCTCAAAATCACACAGATATGGAGAATCCGGATATAGTAGCAAATATGGGCATGTAAGTTATATTTCTGCTAGTTTTGTTAGAGGATTAGATATAGCTTCTTTGCAAAGTACAATAAATGCCACTTCATTCTTATTAGCAACAACAGTACTGCATGAATTTGTACATTGGGGGAGAGCAAGTCTTATACTTCCTTCTTTTGCTCCCAATAATAAATGGGGTGAATCTGATTACGGAAACTATTGGGAACTTAGAACATTTGGTAATGAAATATTTAAAAGTAATGCATATGAGATGTCAGTTAAATATAATTGGAAATTTTAAAATATTATTTTCTTCTCTTCTGATTTTTACATTTTTTTCTTGTTATAATAATGAAAACATAAATGTAAAAATAGGAAGAGAAATTATTAATCAAAATATAAATAAATTTATTAATAATTCATATGGAATAACTTCTAAAAAGAAAATTCACTTTATCGTAAGAAAAAAAGTTAGTGATGAAAATTTTATTGTTGAAAATTGTAAAAATATAATTAACATAGAAGGCTTTAACTTAAATGAAAACTGTCAACAAGATTATTTTAATTTGATAAATAAAGAAGGGTATAATATAGATAAAAACTCAAAATACATATCTTTTAATATTGATAATCTTTCAGGTGATTTAAATAGCTATAGTTTAGAATTAGTAACAAAACAATCACGCATAAACTACAATGAATATGTTGAATTGCAATTTTGTAACTTATTTATTAATGAAAAAAAAGAAAAAGCTTTTATAATAGTACAAGAAAATGATATGAATATAAAAAAGAATGGAGGAAAAACAGATATTTATTTTTTTGAAAAAAATAATGACAAATGGCAAATTGTAAAAAAACAAATTTTAGAAACCTCATAATACAGAGGTTATTGGAGTTGTTTGATGTTTGAAAATTAAGTGGCTCTACTTTCTTTAACAGTACTATACATGGAATATAGATTATATACTTGGAGGAGGAAGCTTCTGGATGGGTGCCAGACGAGGACTTATTGTTACGGCTTTTAACTATCTGGCGTATAAAGAAACTACTGTTGTAGAAGAAACTAATACTGAAGGAGACTGCCCTACTTGTCCTAAAAATGCTAAAAATGGTGATATATACACAGAAAATTCGTTTTCAATTTTGGATAAGAACACTTGGAGCAATTTTAGCAAGGCTAAAACTTATACCTATTTTGGAGGAGAATGGAGTGAAATTAAATATATAACAGGTGATGTGCCTCTTGGTCCGGGTGGTGTATTTAAAGGTGCAGGTCTATTAAAAAAAATGCCGTCTTTAGATGCTACAGGAAAAGTTCATGGAGCATTGCCTAGAGTGAAGGACTTTGTTAATTTTTCAAAAGGTGAATTAAAAATATTATTAAATGAATTGAAACAAAGTGTTCCAAAAAGAATCAAAAGTACAACCTTAAAAGGTCCTAATGCAAGTAAGTTACAAAATAGGCAGCATGGTCAAAGGCAGGGCGCTGAACAAGATCTGATAAAATCATTAGAGAAATTTTTACGTAAATAGCATGAAATCATTAGAAGAACTACAAAACTTATTATTATTGGAAGTTAATCAAAATATAAAAAAAATAAACTTTGCCCAACATATTGATTATTATAATGAAATAATGGGCGATACATCAATATTATTAACTTCAATATTAGAGGAACATTTACTAGAAGATAAAAATTGGGATAAAAATAGATGGTTAGATGATTGTTTATTAACTAATGTAAGGCTATTGTCAAATGATAACTTTTCAATAAACGGAATAATGATTTGGGGAAGAAATGATACTTTAGAAGAATGGACTCAACCCTTTTATTTTGAAATGCACGCTTCTAATATATTAAATCAATATGAATTTTTATTTGTAGATATAGATAATCCAGAAATCTCTTATGAAGAATTCAATATGGATCGTCATTATTGGAATTATAAAATAAAGCACTGGAAGTATAAATTTAAGTCGTATTGGTAGGATAGACCATTATCTTTTTTGAGACCAGAAGCTTATATTTTTTTATTATGCTCACTTTAATATTTCTTAAATTCCTGTAACAACCGTTACAGGAACTTTTATTTTACTTCTTGGGGTATGTAAGAAGGTATAATATCCTGGAGTTTATATTATATTGATTCTTCTAATAATAATTTAAGAGTAAAAAAAATATTTGATGGTAGACTTCTATGTTTTTCAGACAAATTGAAATTATTAAATTTAGTTTGTTAAACATTATGAAAAAGAGCAAATTTTCAGAACATCAGATTATCAGAATATGAATCTGGAAAAGCGACAAAAGAAATCTGCCAGTGTAAGCTTTTCAATTTTGTTATCATTCTAAATGATAGATTCTTTCAGTTTTCTATTTTCTTCTTTTAGTAATGCTATATAATCCAGTAAATTTTTAATAAGCTCAACATTCAAATCATTGTTCGAAGCACTTTCAGCTACCCCAATCGCTTTATTTGTATTTCCTTTAGGTTCTTCAGTTTCTTCATTCTCATAAATTTCCTCAATACTAACACCAAGAAATTTTGAAATCTTTTCCCATTCTTCTTTTGTAATTTTTACATTTCCGGTTTCTTTTCTGCTATAATTAGAAACATTTGTTGACATGAAATCAGCCAATTGCTGCTGAGTATAACCCTTTTGCTTGCGTATTTTACATAATTTTTCCTTTTGTATCATTGTTTTTTACAAATATGCAAAAAAATGCAAGGCATTAATAATATATTTTTTTTCATAGTCCGGAACTTCTTTTTTTAAGAGTACTATTCGACTGTAAGCTTTAGATTTTTTTAACCGCTCTTTCTTTTAACTTCTTCATCTCATAAATGGTAAAACGAAAGCAAGACGCTCCGACTTAGGGACAGAAAGCTTAGGACGACCTCCCAGTTTTCCTCTTTCTTTGTATTGATTTTGTCTATCAATATTCTCAAATTTTTCTTTAAATAAAGATTCCCAATCTTCAAAATTTTCTCCTTCTATAATTTGATTATTTTTTTTATTTTTATCTGATTAAATATTATTCTTCTGATTAGAAAGTATCTAATCAACTGGCTCTCCAAAATGGAGAGCTTTTATTTTTTTATCCCTTTGTTTTTTCCGACTATAAATAGTTATTGATAGTACTTTCCACCTCGGATATTTTTGTGTTTTGGAAGTTTAAGCTTCTCGAAAAAGTGATCATCATCCTGAAGGTTATCTAATCCCTTATCAAGTATACTTTTTGGCAGTATTACGTGAGATACCCAGTTGTTTGCTTATCTGCAATTTACTTACTCCCTGGGCGTATAATCGTAATAATTGTTTGATGTTTAACACGTCTATTCTTTTACTAACCATTGATATTTTTGGCTAAGTTATTCAAGATACGCATTCTGACTTTTTTGGTGGTCAATTTGAGCAGTAATCAACTGATCACTTTTGCAGGATTAGGATGGTCAATTCAAGGATTCTATAATAAACATCATTATTAGCCAAAATCAAGACGATATCTGAACTAATTTATCCTTATAAGAAATAAACAGTTGACGTAAAAACTAATTATTATCAATATAGCATTATCACAATTTAAGCTGAAAATCAACAATGTACGCTAAGAAATCATTACTGCTTTTAATAAAAAATAACTATTGATAATCATTACAGTAAAATTCAACTTTTCTCGGCTGTTTTGCGCCTTCAGGAATTTGCGGATACGTTTTCACGGTGATAATGTCATTGAGGTAGACCTGTTTTTTATATTGAATATGATGATCCAAAAGCATCCAGGCATCATTTTTCATATTCTGTATTTTGCTTCAAAAGATCCCAATGTTCTGCGGCTACTTCCTCTACCCAATGAACATATTGTACATTATTGACATGTCTGTTTTGATCAATATGTTCTTCTGTAACTCTGATTTGTTTTTCATGCATTAAATTCATCTCGCGTAAATGTTTACTCAAATTTATGACTTAAAATACAAATACATCAGTCTCTTCAGTACAAAAAACAATAAAAAACGGAACCAGATATTGATCTGATTCCGTGTATGTTATTTACTATGTTAAGTTTATTATTTCTTAGCTGCCGGCTTAGTAGCAGTTGCAGAAGCTCCTAGCTTTGTTTTTACCTGAGCTGTAATATCTTCACTTCCATCTGTATACACAAGGTTGTTTGCTTCCTGCGCTGAAACGTCAAATACATAACTTAAGTTTCTTTCTTTAGCCACCGCTGAGATCGCAGCTTTTACTTTCTGCTGAATTGGAGTAATCAATTCTCCTTGCTTTGTAGAAATTTCTTTTGCAGCCTGAGCTCTGCCGTCTTCAATTTTCTTTCCTAAACCTTGTAGTTCAGTCTGAGCAGCCATCAGTTCTTTAGTTACTGCTTCTTTATTCGCTTCAGTTAATGTTTTTTCTTTGTCCTGAGCAGCCTTCAGTTTTGTCTGATATTCAGTGATCAGTTTTTCAATTTCGCCCTGCTTTGCCTTGGTCAGGTTATCAATAGTAGCACCAGCTGTTTTTACTTCAGCTAAATTTGCAAAAATATCTTCTGTATTTACATTTCCGATCTTCTGCTGAGCATTTGCAACATTTGCAGTTAGTGTCAATCCTGCTGCAATAAAAAATAATTTAATTAGTTTCATTGTTATCTCTTTTATTCAAAAACTTTTGTTTTTTTCCGGTTCCAAATATAAATGTAATTTTTCATTTAACTATTATCACTTAAAAAACAGTTATAAAACCTTAAAAACAAGCTTGGATTTTATCCATTTCAAATAAAAACCTTCCCGAAATGAGAAGGTTTACATCAAAAAAATATGGAAAATGATTAATGAAACTGAGCCGTTTCTGTAGAGTCTTTCATTGCTACGGTAGCCGAGGAACCATTGGTAACAACATTTTGCACCTCATCAAAGTATCCTGTTCCTACAAAAGACTGATGTTTTACTGCTCTAAATCCTTTTTGCTGTAAAGCAAACTCACGCTCCTGCAGTTCTGAATATCCAGCCATTCCTCTTTCTTTATAAGCTAATGCCAATTCAAACATTGCCGTATTCAACGCATGGAACCCTGCTAACGTGATAAACTGGAATTTGTATCCCATTTTTGCCAATTCTTCGCGGAAAGTAGACATTTCTTCAACACTTAGCTTTGCCGCCCAGTTGAATGATGGTGAACAGTTGTAAGCAAGCATTTTCCCTGGAAACTTAGCATGAATACCTTCTGCGAACCTTCTTGCCTGCTCCAAATCCGGGTTGGAGGTTTCCATCCAGATCAGATCAGCGTAAGGAGCGTAAGATAAACCTCTGTCGATACCTTGTTCTACTCCGTTTTTTACCACATAAAACCCTTCAGAAGTTCTCTCTCCAGTCACGAATTTTTTATCTCTGTCATCGATATCTGAAGTCAGTAAATCTGCCGCATCCGCATCTGTTCTTGCAATAATAAGTGTTGGAACACCCAATACATCCGCTGCAAGGCGAGCTGCAATTAATTTATTAACGGCTTCCTGAGTAGGAACCAATACTTTCCCTCCTAAATGACCACATTTCTTTGCTGAAGAAAGCTGATCTTCAAAATGAACTCCTGCTGCACCTGCTTCGATCATCTGTTTCATGAGTTCAAAAGCATTGAGGTTTCCTCCAAAACCTGCTTCGGCATCTGCAATAATAGGCACCAGATATTCTTTATTTCCTGCTCCGCTTACAGATTGTACCTGATCTGCTCTTATTAAAGCATTATTGATTTTTTTCACTACTGAAGGCACAGAATTTGCCGGATACAATGACTGATCGGGATACATTTCTCCAGAGAGATTAGCATCAGCTGCCACCTGCCATCCGGAAAGGTAAATTGCTTCCAAACCAGCATCTACTTCCTGTACAGCCTGGTTACCCGTTAATGCTCCCAGTCCAGCAACAAAATCCTGGTTATTTAATTTATCCCAGAATTTTTTAGACATTTCCGTTGCAATCGTATAATCTATTTTATAAGAACCACGAAGTTTTAAAACTTCTTCCGCCGTGTAAGGTCTTTTTACACCGTTCCAGCGTGGATTTGTCAGCCAATCTTGCTCTATAGCCTGGATTTGTTCTTGTCTTGTTTTCATAATATTTGGATTTTGTTTGTTGATTTAAATAAAAGGATATGCTTTTAGGGTTAAAAATTCTTCAAAGTTTTCTGAGAATATCAATTCATTGAAAAGTTCTTTGGCGAGATTAAACTTTCCGTTTTTAAAACGTTCTTCACCTACATATTTTTCAATATTGTCCATTTCTTCTCTTTCCCATTGAAGGATCATATTTCTCGTCAATGTTCTGTCATCACTTAATACCGCTTCATTTTTCAACCATTGCCAGATCTGCGTTCTTGAAATTTCTGCCGTGGCAGCATCTTCCATAAGATTATAAATTGCGGCTGCCCCTACTCCCATCAACCAGCTTTCGAGATATAGAATTCCAACATTGATATTTTTACGGACTCCTTTTTCTGTAATCTCACCTTTTGGAATTTCCAGCAGATCTTTTTCCTGGATGTGATACTCAACTTTTTTATCAATCTGATTTTTTGAAGGCATATATTGATCAAAAATGTCTTTCGCAACTGAAACCAATGCAGGATGTGCCACCCAAGTTCCGTCATGACCATTTTTCACTTCTCTTTCTTTATCACTTCTTACTTTTTCAAAAGCGATATTATTAGCTTCATCATCATTCTTTACAGGAATTTGTGCAGCCATTCCGCCCATGGCATGTACATTTCTTTTATGACAGCCTTCGATTACCCTTTTGGAATATGCACTCATGAAAGGTGAAGTCATTGTTACCTGATCTCGATCGGGAACTATAAATTCCGGCAGGTTTCTGAATTTTTTAATATATGAGAAAATATAATCCCATCTCCCACAATTCAGTCCTGAGCTATGTTCTTTTAACTGATATAAAATTTCATCGATCTGAAATGATGCTGTAATGGTTTCTATTAAAACAGTTGCTTTAATGGTTCCTTGTGGAATTTCAAGGTAATCCTGAGCAAAAGCAAATACTTCATTCCACCAAGCAGCTTCTTTATAATGTTCAAGTTTGGGTAGATAAAAATAAGGTCCGCTTCCTTTTTCCAAGAGTTTTTTTACGTTCCTGAAAAAGTAAATTCCAAAATCAATTAATGAACCGGATGTCACTTCATCATTAATTTTAATATGTTTTTCAGGAAGGTGTAATCCTCTGGGACGAACAAGCAGCACTGCAGTTTTTTCATTAAGCTTGTAAGCTTTTCCCTGTTCGTTAACAAAATCAATCGTTCGGTTAATCGCGTCTGTAAGATTGATCTGTCCTTCCATACAATTTTCCCAGGTAGGAGCTGTACTGTCTTCAAAATCTGCCATGAAGGTTAATGCACCTGAATTAAGCGCGTTAATAATCATTTTTCTATCTACAGGACCTGTAATCTCTACTCTTCTGTCCAATAAATCTTCTGGTAATGGAGCGCACACCCAATTTTCGTTTCTGATTTCTTCGGTTTCTTTTAAAAATGTAGGAAGAACACCATTATCAAATTCTTTCTGAGTTTTTTTTCTTCCTTCTAAAAGTTCTGACCTTTTATGATTAAAATTCTGATGAAGTGCAACCAGAAAATCTACTAAATCAGGAGTGAAAATTTCTTCAAACTGCTTCTGTGCCGTAATTTTTAATTGTACCTTGGTTTCCATAACATATTGATTTTGAGATTTGATGTTACAAACATAAATAAAAATTTTCACAAACAGCGAACGTTCGCTAAATTTATTTAAAAATTATTATGCGAATAATCGCATCTAAATATTTATATTTGAGTAATGAATTCAGAAAGCGACTTTATCAAAACGGTTTTCGGGCTAAAACTGAAACAACAGAGACAAAAGAAAAATTGGTCTCTGCAGGATCTTGCTGTAAAGACAGGATTATCAAAATCTTATCTCAATGAAATTGAAAACGGAAAGAAATATCCGAAACATGATAAGATCATTCAGCTTTCTGAAGCACTGAATTGCACTTTTGATGATCTTGTTTCCACAAAACTGGATAAAAGCTTAGCTCCTTTTAATGAAATTCTTCAATCTGATTTTTTTAAGGAGGTTCCTTTGGAGTTATTTGGGATCAACAAAAACAATCTCATTAGTATCATCAGTGATGCTCCTAAAAAAGTAACAGCTTTTATCAATGCTCTGATAGAGATTTCACAGAATTATAACTTGGGAAAAGAAAGATTTTATTTTGCTGTGCTAAGATCATTTCAGGAGTTGTACGATAATTATTTTCCGGAAATTGAGGAGAAGGTTAAGCAATTTATTGATGAAAATCATTTACAAATTGAGAAGAACTTAAAGTCTGATATTCTGGAGAGTATTCTTACCGAGAAGTTCGATTACAGAATTCAATCTGAGGATTTTGAAAAGTATGGAACACTGGATAATCTACGTTCTTTATTTATTCCTGAGAAAAAACTATTGTTATTGAATAAAAAATTGGAGAAGGATCAGAAAACTTTTATCCTTGCTAAAGAAATAGGGTTCAACGTTCTTGAGTTAAAAAATCGTCCTACTACTTATTCATGGCTTGATTTCGGAAGCTTTGAAGAAATCCTGAATAATTTTTATGCATCTTATTTTGCCGGTGCTTTATTAATTTCAAAAGATACTGCAATTGAGAAGACTTCAGAGTTTTTTCAGCAAAACACTTGGGAACCTAAAGGTTTTGAACAGTTGATTAATAGTTTCACCAATTCACCTGAAACATTTTATTATCGTCTGACTAATATTCTTTCTGCGGAAATGGGCATTAAGGATCTGTTCTATCTTTGCCTTGTTAAAAAGAAAGATTCTGACAAAATCCAAATCTTAAAGGAACTTCATTTGAATCATCAACAGGCTCCTCATGCAAATGCGACCAACGAACATTATTGCCGCAGATGGATAGCCGTTAAAAATCTCCATCATCTAAAGGAAAATGAAACGCTTACGGACGCTCAGATCTCACATTATAAAGATCAGGGAATAAGTTATCTGGTTATTTCCACTTCACAAAGAAATCCTTTTTCTGATGGAAGCAACAGAAGTTATTGCCTGGGGATTTTATTGAACTCTCAGACCATTAAGAAAATTGGTTTTATAAAATCTCCAACATTAAAAACCATCAATGTAGGCGTAACCTGCGAATCATGCAGTATTCCAGATTGTGAAGTAAGACAGGCACCTCCGGTACGATTGGAAAAGGAACATTTCAACCTTAGCATGAAGAGTGCTATTGAGAAGATCAGAAAAGAATTTTAAGCATAAGTGTTTGAGTGTAAAAAAATTTTCATGAATTATTTAACAACGATAGTTCGAAACAATTTTATATCTTAGTAAAAACACAATCATGATATTGGATCTTCTATTTCCCAATCGACGTCTTCATTGTAACAGAATTATTGAAGCTGAGCTTCTTGTTTGTAATTTATGTTTCAATCAAATCAATTTTATGCATTATGATTATTCTGAAAATAATCCAGTGAAAGAGAAATGCAAGCTTCTTTTTCCTATTGAGAATTCTTATGCATTAATTCAGTTTGAGGAGGAAAGTCTAAGTCGGAAAATCATCCATGAATTAAAATACAGAAACAGGGAAATAACAGGAAAAATCCTTGCAGACTGGACCATAGAAAGATTAGATTTTAAAGATCTGAAACCTGATCTAATGATAAGTGTTCCTCTTCATCCTAAAAAATTGAGAGAACGTGGATACAACCAACTTCATCTGTTTACGGAAACACTGTCTAAGTTCTACGAAATACCTTTTGATCACCATTTAATTCAACGAAATCATTATTCCAAGGCACAAGCTTTAAAAGATAAACAACATCGTATAGATACAATCAATACTTTTTCAATAACAAAACCTGTTACCGGAAAGCATATTCTTCTGATTGATGATGTTTTTACAACAGGAAATACAGTCTCTTCTATTGCATGGGAAATTTTGAATGCCGGAGATAATAAAGTGAGTGTGCTGGTGATGGCAATGGACGTTTAAAGAAGTTTAAGGTTTACTACAAATTATTAATTTTAAGTAATTTCTTTTTTTCCTGTTCCGATTCTTTTACTTAATTTTCCGGAAACAAATAGCTATGCCCAATCTGATCTTATTACATGGAGCTTTAGGTCACTCTGACATATTCAATCCTTATCTGGAAAAACTTTCATCTTATTTTACCATTCACACTCCGCTATTTTCAGGACATGGAAGTCTTGAAATTCCTGCAGAGGGAATCAACATAGAAAAATACACTCAGGAATTGGCGGAATATTGTGCAGAGAACAATCTTAAAGATGTATTTATTTTTGGACACAGCATGGGTGGCTATGTTGCGCTTTGCTATGCTTTGAAGAATCCAGAAAATGTCAATTCAATTATTACTTTGGGGACAAAATTTGAATGGAGTGAAGAGCAGGCTATCAAAGAAAGCAAAATGCTTAATCCTGATACAATTCTTGAAAAAATCCCACAATACGCCCAAGCTTTAGAGAAACAGCATGGTACAAAATGGAAACAACTCCTTCCTGCCATTGCCGATTTAATGATTAATCTGGGGAAAAATCCACCTTTGAAAAACAATCTTGCAACGATTAATATACCTGTTCAGATTATGGTGGGAGATAAAGATAATATGGTAACTATTGAAGAAAGCACTGATGTTTACAGGGCACTTCCGAATGCAAAATTGGTCGTACTCCCAGACACCAAGCATCCTATGGATAAAGTACGACCAAATTTATTGTTAAGCTTAATAAAAGATTTCTGGAACCTTTCCTAGCGTATTATCTCTGAAGTTTTTCTCCGTAGCTAAGATCTCCGGCATCACCCAATCCTGGCGTGATATATCCTTTTGAAGTTAAATCTTCATCAATAGCTCCTACCCAAATGTGAGCATCCGGATATGCATTCTGAACGGTTTCAACACCTTGTCTTGAAGCGATTGCTGCCACGATATGAAGCTGTGTAGGATTTCCGTTTGTTAATAAGTCTTTGATTGCTTCAATCAGAGAAGCTCCTGTAGCTAACATTGGATCTGCAACGATTAAAGGTCTTCCTTCAATATTCGGGCAAGTAAGATAATCTTGTTTGATTGAAAAATAATCATTAGCATCGTGTTTTCTGTAAGCTGCTACAAAACCACAATCTGCTCTGTCAAGATAGTTCAGAATACCTTCAAATAAAGGAACACCAGCTCTTAAAATAGTTGTAATAACAGGTTGTACTGCTATTTCGGTGCTTTTAATGGTATCTAAAGGAGTCTGAATTTCAACTTCTCTTACTTCCAATCCTTTACTGATCTCAAAGGCAGCAATTTCTCCGATTCTCTCCATATTTCGTCGGAATCTCATCCGATCATGCTGAACCTGAACGTTTCGAAGTTCATTAATCCATTCATTAACAAGGGAAAAATTTTGCGATAAAATAGTAAGCATGAAAATTTTAGGTTTTTAATTACAGTTAATCGACATTGATTCTACAAAATTACAACTAAAAAATGAATTTGCAGATTCATGTCCGAGGAATAAAGTAGGTCTATAAAAAATCTGGTAAGGAATTTACCTCACCAGATTCTATTAAAAGTCGTTTTTTATTTTTGTCTGAAATAGACTTCGATAGGAACTCCGGTAAACCCGAATTCTTTTCTCAATTGATTTTCAGTAAATCTCTTATACGGCTCTTTCACATACTGTGGCAGGTTGCAGAAGAATACAAACTGCGGCGAAGGTGTAGGAAGCTGAACGCAATATTTAATTTTGATATATTTTCCTTTCAACGCAGGTGGTGGAGTGTTTTCGAAAATAGGAAGCATTACTTCATTCAGTTTTGAAGTTTTGATCTTCTTTTTACGGTCTTCATATACCTCCATTGCTACATCTACAGCTTTAAGGATTCTCTGTTTCGTTAATGCTGAAACGAATAAAATTGGAATATCCTGGAATTGACCAATTTTATCTTTGATCGCTTTCTCGAAGTCACGCATTGTATTGGTCTGCTTGTCTTCAACTAAATCCCATTTATTAACAAGGATAACGATACCTTTTCTGTTTTTCTGTGCCAATCCGAAGATATTCATATCCTGAGATTCCCATCCTTGTGTAGCATCTACCATAATGATCACTACATCAGAATATTCGATAGAACGGATAGATCTCATTACTGAATAGAATTCAAGATCTTCGTTTACTTTGGACTTTCTTCTCATTCCGGCAGTATCAACCAATACAAACTCATGTCCGAATTTGTTATATAAAGTTTGAATACTGTCTCTTGTTGTTCCGGCAATATCTGTTACAATATTTCTTTCTACATCCAATAAGGCATTAGTCATGGTAGACTTTCCTACGTTCGGACGACCGGCAATGGTAATTTTAGGTAATCCTTCGAAAGGATCTTTATATTCTGTTGTTGGAAAATCTTTTACGATATCATCTAATAAATCTCCTGTTCCTGAACCTGTAGCTGAAGAAAGAGTGTAATATTTATCGATTCCTAACTGGTAAAATTCTGTTGCAGGAAGTTCTTCTTTTGAAGAATCCACTTTATTGATAACAATATAAATCGGTTTATTGGATCTTCTCAATAATCTGTAAATTTCCTGATCCGTATCAGTAAGCCCTTCTTCCACATTCATCATAAAGATAATAGAAGTAGCTTCATCTACTGCCAATTGTACCTGCTTACGAATCTCTTCTTCAAAGATATCATCTGTACCTACATCATATCCTCCTGTATCAATTACTGTAAAATCTACCCCATTCCAGTCAGATTTTCCGTAGTGACGGTCTCTGGTTACACCGGCTGTAGAATCTACAATAGCCTCTCTTCTTTCTAATAAACGGTTAAAAAGCGTGGATTTTCCTACGTTGGGACGTCCAACGATTGCGACAATATTTGACATAAAAAATGTTTAATAATCCTTTTGCTGTGCTCAGGATAAGTTATTAATGGGTTACTCCAACTTTTGGAGCCCAATTTTTTGCAAAGATAAGGTTTTATTATTTAGTTTTAAAAATCTCCTCTATTTTGAAAAATTTTTCATGAAAAATAATTATTTGTATATCAATACATAAGGCTATTTACAGGCAATAATGTTAATAATTTTTTAATTTTGATTTTTGTAGTTCAAATAATTTTTCTAGTTTTGCAGCATCAAAACAGACCCATGGTGTAGCGGTAACACTACTGATTTTGGTTCAGTCATCTGGGGTTCGAATCCCTGTGGGTCTACATTGAACACAAGCAATCTTCTGATTATCGGAAGATTGCTTTTTTTATTAGCTTTAACATTTCCAATTTTACTTTTTCAGGTGTTTCTTATATTTGTTTTCGATCCTACTGAAATTAATTAGAACTATTTCCCAGTCAAGCATTCTTCTTACAATGAATATAAAATATTACTCATAAAAACAACGGGCTGCCTTTTCCAAGACAGCCCGTTTATATAAGATTAAAAAAGATTAAGCCAGATCGAATCTATCCAGATTCATCACCTTTGTCCAAGCTTTAACAAAATCATTGATAAATTTTCCTTGCGCATCGGCACTTCCATACACTTCAGCAACCGCTCTCAATTCAGAATTTGATCCGAATACAAGATCCGCACGGGTAGCTGTCCATTTTGGCTGTCCTGTTTTACGATCTGTTCCTATGTATACTTCTTTATCGTCTGACATAGCTTTCCATTGTGTTCCCATATCCAAAAGATTAACAAAGAAATCATTGGTAAGAACTCCCGGACGGCTGGTAAATACTCCATGTTTTGAACCATCAAAATTAGTATCTAAAGAACGCATACCTCCTACCAGAACGGTTAATTCAGGAGCAGTAAGTGTTAATAACTGAGCTTTATCAATTAATAAAGACTCTGTAGAAACAGTGAATTTCGTTTTCAGGTAGTTACGGAATCCATCTGCTGCAGGCTCTAAATATCCCATAGACTCTACATCCGTTTGCTCCTGAGAAGCATCCATTCTTCCTGGTGCAAAAGAAACTTTCACTTCATGTCCTGCATTTCTTGCGGCTGCTTCTACAGCTGCATTTCCTGCTAGAACAATTAAATCTGCTAAAGATATTTTCTTACCTCCGTTTTGAGCATTGAATTCATTTTGGATTCCTTCCAATACTCCTAAAACTTTTTGTAATTGAGTAGGATTGTTTACCGCCCAGTTTCTTTGAGGCTCCAGTCTGATTCTTGATCCATTAGCACCACCACGTTTATCACTTCCTCTAAAAGTAGAAGCAGAAGCCCAAGCAGTAGATACCAATTCCGAGATACTTAATCCGGAATTCAGAACTTTAGATTTTAATGCTTCAACATCTGAATCGTTTACCAGTTCGTGATTTACCTCAGGGATTGGATCTTGCCAGATTAATTCTTCTTGCGGAACATCTGGTCCTAAATAGCGGGCACGAGGTCCCATATCTCTGTGTGTTAATTTAAACCATGCACGTGCAAATGCATCTGCAAACGCATCGGGGTTTTCGTAGAAATGTCTTGATATTTTTTCGTAAACAGGATCCAATCTTAATGAAAGGTCTGTTGTAAGCATTGTCGGTCTATGCTTTTTATTAGGATCAAATGCATCAGGAATGATTTCAGCTCCGTCCTTCGCTACCCATTGATGAGCTCCGGCAGGGCTTTTTGTCAGTTCCCATTCATTTTCGAATAAGTTTTTAAAGAAGTAGTTACTCCATTGAGTAGGTGTTTCCGTCCACGTCACTTCCAATCCACTGGAAATAGCATCTCTTCCACTTCCTGATTTATAGCTGCTTGCCCATCCTAATCCTTGTTGTTCAATTCCGGCTGCTTCCGGTTCTTTACCAACATGATCTGCTGGTCCTGCTCCGTGTGTTTTTCCAAAAGTATGTCCACCAGCAATTAAAGCAACAGTTTCTTCATCATTCATCGCCATACGACCGAAAGTATCTCTGATATCTTTGGCTGCTGCAATCGGATCTGGATTTCCATCCGGTCCTTCAGGATTTACATAAATTAATCCCATTTGTACTGCCGCCAATGGATTTTCAAGATTTCTGGAATGAATATCTCCATCTGCTTTGTCATCGGTAGGCAAAACTGCAGAATGCCCTTCAATAGCACCTTCTGATCCATGAGCATAACGTAGATCACCTCCAAGCCATGTTTTTTCTGATCCCCAATATACATCTGCATCCGGTTCCCATACATCTGCACGTCCTCCGGCAAATCCGAATGTTTTGAATCCCATAGATTCAAGAGCAACGTTTCCTGTAAGAATTAAAAGGTCTGCCCAAGATATATTTCTACCATATTTTTGTTTGATGGGCCATAATAATCTTCTGGCTTTATCAAGACTTACGTTGTCAGGCCAGCTATTTAATGGTGCAAAGCGTTGTTGTCCTGCTCCGGCTCCACCTCTACCGTCACCTACACGGTAAGTTCCGGCGCTATGCCATGCCATACGGATAAATAAAGGTCCGTAATGTCCAAAGTCTGCAGGCCACCAGTCCTGAGAATCTGTCATTAAAGCATGAAGGTCTTTTTTTACCGCCTCAAGATCAAGGCTTTTAAATGCTTCTGCGTAATCAAAGTCTTTATCCATAGGATCAGACAGTGATGAATGCTGACGTAGAAGATCTACCCTTAGCTGATCAGGCCACCAATCTTTATTTTGAGTTCCTTCACCTGCTACACTCTTCTTCATTGTTCCGTTATGAAACGGGCATTTACTGATGTCATTCAAATCTTTTTCCATTGTCGTTTATTTATTTTATATTGATTAATACAGTTTTAAGTAATTCCTCTGTTGTAAGGACATGACAAACTTACAACGTTCACATAATAAATACAATCTATTAATATTTATTTCAATGATAGTTAAAAACTATAAAGAAATATTTCCGACAGCATCTGAACTATAGACACAATTGTGGTATTAAGTTAGTAATTTTTTAAATCCGTTCGGGGACCAATGCTTTATTTAGAATAACTCAACGTAAGGAAGAAAAGTTGGAAGCATAAAGCTGAAGGGGAGAAAACTATAATAGACAGAAAACAATTTTAGAATGTTTATTTTAATGAGTAAAAGAAAAAATCCTCGTCTTCTACATACCCACTCACAGCTTTCAACCTTATCATAAAAAAATTAACTATCTTTATAAATCACAAGTATGAATATTGTCCCATGAAAAAAATATTAGTTATTATTCTCGTAGGATTTATTATAATCCAGTTTTTTCCAATTGATAAAACCAATCCACGCCCTACTCCCGGCATGGACTTTCTGAAAATAAAAAACACTCCGGAAAAAGTGGCAAAAATCATCAGAACTTCATGCTATGACTGTCATTCCAATGAAACTAAATACCCGTGGTATGCTGATATTTCTCCTGTTTCATGGTATGTAAAAAATCATATTGATGAAGGAAGAAAGCATCTTAATTTTTCTACCTTTGCAGTATATGAATCTCAAAGACAGCTTCGTAAACTGGAAGAATGTATAGAAATGGTTGAGAAAAAAGAAATGCCGCTTGAGTCTTACTATATTGGACATCAAAATGCAAAACTAACTGATGAACAACGTGCAGATCTTGTAAAATATTTCAAACAGGCTAAAGAAGATACTGAAAGAAGGATCATGTTCAACAAATAAAAGTGATGGAAAACTGGGAGAATAAACATATTGTATTTTTTGACGGAGATTGTGGTGTCTGCAATTTCTGGGTGCAATGGATTCTGGAAAGAGATAAAAAAGACCAATTTATGTTTGCTTCACTTCAATCTGAATTTGGGCAGAAATTTTTATCCGAAAGAGGTTTAGAATCTAAAGTTTTCAACACTCTATATCTTTGGAAACCGAAACAATATTACCTTATAAAATCGAAAGCAGTATTACAAATTGCCAATATTTTAGGAGGCGTTTATAAACTTTCCGCTATTGGTAAAATACTGCCATCCTCTTTGAGTGATAAAGCATATGATATGGTTTCAAGAAACAGAATGAAACTTGCCAATCAAAAGTGTTTTCTTCCAGATCAGCATCAGAAGAAAAAATTCATACAGGTATAATCTCCCACAGATTTCACAAATTTACACAGATGTTGATGCTATAAATTGTAAATCTGCTTTATCTACAAAATCTGCGAGAGATAAAAATTATATTACTTAAGTTTTGAGCTCTGAATACGTTACTCATTATTTATAAATTAAGTGACCATACAGAATAACTATTCGGTGGACATTGAATTTTCACACGCTTATCTGCCTGCGTAGTCGGATACCAAGTCGAATGCCCTGTAAAATCTTTGATCTGCTGATTACTCCAATTGGTATCAACCCATCTTTCCTGCCAGTTTGACGAGGTATTGATATATACGACTAATCCCGGATTTCCATTGTATCCGTTACGTCTTGCAATATATTCATCATTGTCTGTATATAAAATAGAGGTTGTTCCGGTAGCTTTATTATTATGAATCCAAATTAGATTATTTAATCTTTCCTTATTCAGCCACTCTTCATAATCCCGGTAAAAAATGGTAGGATACCCTTCATGAGTTAAAATATAGGCATATGCCGGCATTTTATTATAGATAACATCCGTATCATGATTTGCCACGAAGGTTACCGCTTTGTAAGGATTTCTTTTCCACATCATATCATCATTCAACACATTCAGATTTCCGTTATCAAAAGCTTCATCCATTTTATAATACGCAGCAAAATCAAATACAGAACTGTTTGCATTATTTGCCCACCATTCTAAAGTATTGACATTGGAATCCCACAATTCACCTACAGAAAAACCACCTACTTTTGAGTTCCATGTATTAACGACCCAGGGACCAAAACCTTTAACGTAATCAAATCTCCAGCCATCAAATTTCATCACATTTTTATAGTACTTCGCTACCGAATCATCTCTTCCCCAAAGCCAATCCTGTACATGAGGATTAGCATGACAAAGATCTGGAAATCCACCAAAGGCACCTTCATCATTGTTTCCGTAAGAATTTTTATAAAAGTCGTTATAATTTCTCTGAAACTTTCCGGAAGCAACTCCAGAAAAGTTAGTCCATGTATTTGTTCCTGTAAAAGGATTGGCTTCAGATTGCCCGCCACTGTTATGATTAATAACGATATCAGCATAAACCTGCATATTTTCTGCGTGAGCTTTTGTAATCAATGCTTCTAGTTCTATTCTTGATCCAAAACGGGTTTCTACGCTTCCGTTTTGATTAAAGTTTCCAAAATCATAATAATCAGTAGGATCATACCCCATAGAATAGGCACCATTCTGCGCTTTTGAAGCCGGAGGAAGCCAGACTGCACCAATTCCTGCATTAGACCACGCTGTTAATTTGTCTTTAACCGTATTCCACCAGTTACCACCATCAGGAACATCCCAATAAAATCCCTGCATCAGAACACTGCCACCAGGTCCTGCTACAAATTTTGCGTGAGCTGAGCCAGATCCGCTTCCCGTACTGAAAGGTTTTCCGTCATGATGGGTAACATTTACAATTTTATCATGTACTTCTTCCTGTTGAGAAGTTTTTATATCAGCTTCATCTCTGTTCTGACAAGAGCTGATCAGGGCTAAAGCCAATAGGGAAAGAATAAAATTCGTTTTTCTCATTGTAAAATTCAATTATTAACCTATTAACTAAATTACATTTTTATTGAAAACAAATTCAATATAACGAGAAATATTTTTATTTTAAATAATAATTCAAGAAGAAACTCATCTAAATTTTTCATTAAAAAATCATAAATTTTTAAGATTCTCGAAACAATTTTTCTTTTAATCCATATATTTGCATACTATGGAATACAATACCCAAAAAACTCAGCTTCATATGCCGGAATACGGCAGAATTATACAACAGTTGGTTGAGCGCTGCAAAGAACTTCCTACCAAAGAGGAAAGGAACGAAATGGCTATGGCAATCATCGATTTTATGGGTCAGAGAAACCCACAACTTCGCGACGAAGAAAATTATAAACATAAACTTTGGGATCATCTTTTTATTCTTGCCAATCATGATTTGGATGTAGATTCTCCTTATCCGTTCCCTACCATGGAACAATTGGCAGAAAAACCTAAAAGAATGGAATATCCAAAACTGCAGGGTGACTTTAAATTTTACGGAAAAAGTATTCTTCAATTAATAGAAAAAGCAATTGAACTGGAGACGGGTGATGAAAAAGAAGCCCTTATTGAGGTAATTGCCAACAATATGAAGAAGTCTTACAATGTTTACAATAAAGAACACGTAACGGATGATGTTATTTTCAGACATCTGAAAGAATTATCAGAAAACAGGTTGGATCTTACAGGAATTGATTCTCTTGAAAAGAGTAAAATTTATTATACTAGCAATAATAACAACCGAAACAACAATAACAACAACCGAAATAGCGGGAACAACAATAATAACAATAAGAACCAACCTAATAAAAGAAGGCATAACAACAATCATAAAAACAGAAAATAATGAGTGGAACATTTCAAATAAGAGGAGGAAAAAGACTGCAGGGTGAAATAACTCCACAAGGAGCTAAGAATGAAGCTCTACAAATTTTATGTGCAGTTTTGTTAACTGACGAGGAAGTAAGAATTAAAAATATTCCGGACATTCATGATGTAAACAGACTGATTGAGATTCTTGGAGATTTCGGAGTAAAAGTTACTAAAAACGGCCATGGAGATTATACTTTCAAGGCTGATAAAGTAAACTTCGATTATATAAAGTCAAACGAATTCAAAAAAGACGGTGCAAAGTTACGTGGATCTATCATGTTGATGGGACCAATGTTAGCTCGTTATGGAGAAGCTTATATGCCAACACCTGGAGGTGATAAGATCGGAAGAAGAAGATTGGATACCCATTTCCAGGGATTAGTAGAACTTGGTGCGGAGTTCCATTATGATGAAGAGGAATATTTCTATTCTTTAAAAGCGAAAGAACTTACAGGAAAATTCATCCTGTTGGAAGAAGCTTCTGTAACGGGAACGGCTAATATTGTAATGGCTGCAGCTTTAGCAAAAGGTAAAACAAGAATTTACAACGCTGCTTGCGAACCTTACCTTCAGCAATTATGTAAAATGCTGAACAGAATGGGAGCAAATATTTCAGGAATCGGATCTAATCTTCTTACCATTGAAGGGGTAGATTATTTAAGAGGTACTGAACACACTATGCTTCCGGATATGGTAGAAATCGGATCTTGGATTGGGCTTGCAGCTATGACAAAATCTGAAATCACTATCAAAAATGTAAACTGGAATCAATTGGGAGTAATTCCAAATACATTCAGAAAACTAGGAATTCAGCTTGAGCAAAGTGGTGATGATATTTACATCCCGGCTCAGGAACATTATAAAATTCAGAAATTTATTGACGGATCTATCCTTACTATTTCCGATGCTCCATGGCCAGGTTTCACACCGGATTTATTATCTATTATTCTGGTAGTGGCTACTCAGGCTAAAGGAAGTATTTTGGTTCATCAGAAAATGTTTGAATCCAGATTATTCTTTGTAGATAAATTAATTGATATGGGAGCTCAGATCATTTTATGTGATCCGCACAGAGCTACAGTAATCGGATTGAATCAGGAAGCGCCGTTAAGAGGAACTACAATGGTTTCCCCAGATATTAGAGCTGGTAACGCCCTTCTTATTGCAGCCCTTTCTGCAGAAGGAAAATCTATTATCCATAACATCGAGCAAATCGACAGAGGATATGAAAACATCGATGGAAGACTAAAAGCATTAGGTGCTGATATCGAAAGAATTTAAACTTATTTTTATTACTATAGAGCGTTCAGAGAAATCTGAGCGCTTTTTTATTTCCCTCGTTTTTACGTAAGCTTCATCAAATGAATTTTAATTGATTATCTCTTTGCGGTCTTAAAATATGGGATTTGGAGAATAGAACTTTGTATTTAAGAAAGTAATAATTGTTCTTTTTATGGCTACCCCATCAAAAATTCTTTGAATTTTTGCCACCCCTCCAGAGTAGGGGAATTTTCATTCCATCCATTGGAATATTTGTTAAGATTGAAAGTTTGTAGAGGTCAATATTTACTTTTTATTAAAAAATCTGCGTAATGTGTTTAATCTGCGAGAGCATAAAAAAAGCGTCCGGTAAAAGAACCGGACACTTTGGGTAATTAAAACTATATGAATCTCCCTTAAGAATATTTTCGGCAGAAGTACTCCACCGTTGTATTCAGAAGTTTATTTTTATTCAAATAGACTTCAAGTTTATGATAGTCCTCTGAATTTGCATTTATATACAACTGTACCGAACCAAAACTATATCCGTTTACATATTCAACGTTTGCTGACAACACTCTATGACAAATTCCCAATTGATTGTGGATGGTGTTCATTAAATGCTCAAATTTCATTTTACCATTTAATTCTATTTCCAATAACAATTCTTTTTTAGGCAGGTTCAGTTTATTTTGAAAAACCTGCAGGCTTGGGTTAGGTGTAATCATCGTTAAACATTTTTGGGTTAAATACTCTCAGATCATATTGCGCTCTGCATTTAAATCTGTCACAAAAATATAAAAAAATATTAGTCCACCAAATTAGTAGACTAATATTTTTGAAAAAATTTTAAAAAAAAGAGAAGCAATAATTGCTTCTCCTCATATTTTAAAGATCTCCTACCCTTTTTAGTTTTTCTGATCCAGCCAATCCATTCGGATTACAACCTAGCTCTCCTTCAGGTACTTTCAGGTTTTTCTTACTATAAAATTCTTCCCAGAAAGTATTAACTTTTTTTGTTTTTGGATCAATGAAAGTCATTGGTTCTAATTTAAAAATATGATTATCCCGAAAAGCTCTTTCCACAAAATCTGAACAATAGTACGAGCTTTCATCTAAGATATAGTTGAAATTATAAGGTTTTCCTAACATAGAATTTGCCTTTGTAATGGCTGCTGGAATTGAGTTTTGATATTCAGGCTTCAGGCGGTAGACAACAATATTTTGCTGATCTTTTTTCTGATCGTTAATAAAACTCTTCAGATTTTGTTTTTGAGATCCTCCTTTTGGAGCAGCGTGCAAAACGTACATTTTATTTCCGTCCTTTTCTAAAATACCAATATGATCAAATGAAGCTGCTTTCTGTTTTTGAGTAACATTATTAATTGCCCCGGAAAGTCCGGTTTCCTTTGCTGTTACAAAAAGTAAATCACCATTTTGAAGTTGGCTTGTCCCCTGATAAGAAGTACACTGTACAAACAGTACAATCAAAAGGATCAAAAACCCTTTACCAATTCCTTTTTTATTCAAGATCATTTTAAATTTCTGTATTCTAATTATTATTTCTGCTCAAAATTACAAAATAGAAATCATTACATTTGTAGTGCATATCGAGTAACTTCTCTTAGTAACCCAAACACACTATCCTTTCTTATGCCTCATATTTTGCTTGTTGAAGATGATAAAAGACTTTCACGCCTTATTGGTAGAGGACTTTTGGAACAGGATATGGATGTAAGTTTTGCCTATGATGGTGAAAAAGCCACAGAACTTGCCTCTACTCAGGATTTTGATCTCATTATTACTGATATTATTGTTCCGTTAAAAAATGGATTGGATTTTTGTAAAGAAATTAAGACCTTAAAACCCCTGATTCCTGTCATTATGCTTACAGCACTGGGAACTACAGATGACAAACTGGAAGGTTTTGATTCAGGAGCTGATGATTATCTTACCAAACCTTTTGAAATGCGTGAACTGATTGCAAGGGTTAAAGTTTTAATGAAAAGATTCTCGCTTCACTCACCTACAGAACAAGTATTAAAATACGAAAGCATTGAAATGGATCTCAAGCTGAAATCTGTAAGCCGAAGCGGAATTGCGATTAAGCTTACCCCAAAAGAGTTCAATCTGATGAAATACATGCTTGAAAACCCTGAAAGAGTTCTTTCCCGTTCGGAAATTGCCGAAAACGTATGGGAAACTCATTTTGATACCGGAACCAATTTCATTGACGTATATATCAATTATATCAGAAAGAAAATTGATAAGGATTTTGAAAATAAACTGATTCATACCAAAGCCGGAATGGGTTTTATTTTAAAAAAAGGATACGAGGAACATCAGCAATAATTCTTAACACATGAAAGTCAGAACCCGTCTTACCTTACTTTTTACCTTTGTCACGGCAATGCTGATGGTGTTTTATGGTATTGCGGTATATTATTCTTCAAGTGAAGCAAGGGAAATTTCATTCTATGCTCAGCTGAGAAATGAAGCGGTGGCAAAGGCAAATCTTTTTTTCCAAAGTACATTGAGTGAAAAGGAAATGCATCGTGTTTACAAGAACAATACAAAAACCATCAACGAGGTTCAGGTAGCCATCTATGATCCGGAATTCAACCTGATTTATCATGATGACTCAAAGGTAGATTACGTAAAGGAAGATCCTAAAATGCTTTCTAATATTCAGAAAAAGAAAGAGCTCAGTTTCTTTATTGATGATCTACAAGCAATAGGAACCATTTATTCTCATAACGGAAAAGAATATCTGGTAACAGCAGCAGGATATGACCAATACGGATATAGCTCGATCAACCATTTATTAACCATCAGTATCATAGCTTTTATCAGCATTTTGATTCTGGTTTATCTGGCAGGAATATTTCTTTCAAAAAAAGCATTGAACCCACTCAGTGAAATGGTGAGCCAAATAAAAAAAATAACTGCCGGAAAGTTACAATTACGTCTGAAAACAACAGGTGAAAAAGATGAACTTAATGAGTTAGCCCAAAACTTCAACGGAATGCTGGAAAGGCTTGAGAATTCTTTTGATGCTCAAAAACATTTTGTTTCTAATATTTCACATGAACTTCGCACCCCGTTATCTGCCATTATTACAGAATTGGAACATTCTTCTGAAAAAGAACAGACACAAGAGGAATATCAACAAACTATTCAATATGCTTTGGATGACGCCAGAAATATGGTCAAATTATCCAACAGTTTAATGGATCTTGCCAAAGCGAGCTATGATCCTAATGAAATAAGTTTTTCTGAAATACGACTTGATGAAATTCTTCTGGAGTCTTATTCAAAGATAATAAAAGAGAATTCAGAATATAAAGTTTCTTTGAATATTGATAGCGATATTGATGAACCTCAACTCCTTCTACAAGGGAATGAATATCTGTTACAGGTTGCCTTCAACAATCTCATCGATAATGCCTGTAAATATTCTCCAATACACACATGCTCCATTGAAGTGAAAGGAGACTCAAAAACACTTTCAATCCAATTTATCAATACAGGAATTACTATTTCTCAGAATGACTTATTACATATTTTTGAGCCATTTTATAGAAGTGAAGATTCAACAAAGGAAAAAGGATATGGAATCGGGCTTTTTCTGACAGAAAAAATTATTCACCTGCATCATGCAACTATAAAAGTGGTCTCTGAAAATAATGAAACCGTATTTACAGTGATATTTGAAATTGAAACGACTTAGTCTACCTCTTTTTGAACCACAAAAGTCACAAAAGATTTTAAACACTTAAGCTATTTTAAGTAACAAGCTTTATGCATAAAAGTACACTTAAGTTTTGAAAAACCCTGATATTCTTATCTAAAAACATCAGTGAAAACCATTGTAAATTAGCGCAAACTGTGGGAGCATAAAATAATACAATTATTTATCAAGAAATATAATAACCACAAATAGTTTAAATATTGAGCGGCTTTAAGTATGAGAAGCTGCCGCTTTATTGAAAACGGTAGTTCCTATACTTGCCGCAATAACACAACTAATAGAAATCCACTGTAAAAAAGAAAGTTCTTCCGCTAAGAAAACTAATCCCGAGAGTGCCGCAAATGCAGGTTCCAGACTCATCAGAATACTGAAAGTTTTAGCTGGAAGCTTTTTCAGAGCCATCATTTCTAATGAAAATGGTAAAGCGCTGGATAAAATAGCAACCCCCAAACCTTTTATAAAAATGGTTGGAGTCATATTAAAAACCGCACCGTCCCAAATTGTAAAAGGAATAATCACAAGACTGGCAAATAGCATCCCCGTGGTTACAGCATCTTTTCCATCCATTATTTTAGAAACTTTTCCACCCATTACGATATAAAGAGCCCAGAATATACCAGCAAGAAAAGCTAATCCAAGTCCTAACAAATCTATATGATCACTCTTCCACGGAACAATAAGCAATATTCCTACACAAGCTAATAATGCCCATACAACGTCCAACACTTTACGGGACAATGCTAATGCAAGAAATAAAGGTCCTGCAAACTCAACGGTAACAGCTAATCCTAGAGGTATTCTTTGAATCGCCATATAAAAAATAAGATTCATAGCTGCCAGCCCCGTTCCATACATGGCGCAATATTTCCACTTTTGTGGTGTAAATTCTAAAAATTTGGGACGATTAATGATGGTCAACAGAATTGCAGAAAGTACAATCCTCAAAGTAACGGTTCCAATAGCACCAATTGCCGGGAAGAGCTGTTTGGCAATAGATGCTCCACCCTGTACGCAGATGATCGCTAAAAGTGTAGCAGGAATCGCTAAATTCGAATTTTTCATTTCTAAAATTATATAATTTATAAAGACAACTTTTGGTATGAAACCAGGAAATAAAACAAGCTTTATTCTACAAAATTAATAATAGTATAGTAAAAAGCTGGACTTTTGCCAAATGTATTGAAATTTTATCTTAAAAAATGGTTACAGATGAAAGCTTTATTTCTTAATCTGTAACCATTAATCAATCTATACATAGCATCAAATAACACTATTAATTATATGATTCTTAATTTAAAAAGTCCTTTCCTCATTTTTTCTAATAAAATTCTAATAGCATTCTAAAGCTTTTCTAACGGCTTAAAAAAGCCACTCTTCCTACTTTTGCACTGTAAAAAATAAAGCACATGGACGCAGATCCTTACAGTAATTATCAATCTTAAAAGCTTTAGTTGTATTCACTTTTCCCGTACAGCTTACAGGCTTTATAAAAAAAGGAAAAGTTATGAATACATTTGAATTTACACTTCGTTTATTGACTGCATTCTGTTTAGGAGCCGGCATAGGTTTCGAAAGACAGTGGCGTAAAAAAAATGCAGGTCTTCGCACCAATACTTTAGTTTGCATAGGCTCCGCAGCATTTGTACTGATTGCCATCAGAATTGGTGGTGATGCAGCCGGAAGAATCACCTCTTATATCGTCAGCGGAATTGGTTTTCTTGGTGGTGGTGTGATCATGAAAGATGGGCTTACCGTAAGAGGATTGAATACCGCAGCTACCTTATGGTGTTCCGCAGCAATAGGAGCATTATGCGCTCTGGGATATCCAAAAGAAGCACTCATTACCGTCTTTTTCATTGTTTCTACCAATATATTTCTACGCCCTACTTTATCTACCCAAAAGGAAGCACGAAGTAAAAAGCTGGTCATTAACAAGAAAAAGAATAATACAAAACCAAAAATCAGCAACAGTACTCAATTTTATTAAGATCATGAAAAGAATAATCTTAAGCATTATCATACTTTTTGCAGCCTCATGCAAAGACAATGTACCTCAGCAGTCTCCGGAACAGGAAATTATTGTTAAAAATAATCAGGTTACCATCCCAGAGAGCAGTCCTATTTTAAAGAAAATTAAAACTTTAACTGTCAGTGATCAGGAATATAATCATGACATTACTTCTGTAGGAACCATAGAAGCGATACCCAATAATTACGCAGAGATAGCAAGCCCTTTTTCAGGAAGAATAACCAAGGCTTTTGTTAATATTGGTCAGAAAGTAAGTGCCGGAAGTCCTTTATTTGAAGTGCTCTCATCAGGCTATCTGGATGTACAGAAAGAATATTCTGACGCGTTGAATGAAGCGGGTTTGGCAGAAAAAAGATATAAACGCCAACAGGATCTTGTAAAACATGGCGTAGGTATACAGAAAGAACTGGAAGAAGCAGAGACCGAATTTAAAAATAAAAAAATCTCACTGTCCAATGCATCTACAGCTTTAAAGATTTACAACAGTCAAAGTAAAGGTTCCGGAGGATTGATTGTAAGGGCTCCTATTGCCGGAGAAGTTATTTCCAACAAAATTGTTACCGGACAATATCTCCGTGAAGATGCTGAACCCGTAATGATTGTTGCTGAACTTTCAAAAGTTTGGATCTCCGGAGAAGTCAAAGAAAAAGATCTTCGTTTTATCAAAAATGGAGATCAGGTATCCGTGAAAGTCAATACCTATCCTGACAGAGCCATTACTGGAAAAGTATACCATATTAACGACTGGGTAGATGAAGCTACACGAAGTATCAAAGTTTTAATAGAATGTAATAATCTCGACAGAACATTAAAACCCGGCATGTTTGCCACTATCATCTATTCTACCGATTCTGAAAACACAATTATCATCCCTACCTCCGCACTGATGCAAAAAGACGACAATCAATATGTATGGATCAAAACAGGAAAAAATCAATTTATGAAGCGTAATGTGACGACTACTGAAGCTTCGGAGAAAACCGTAAAGATCACATCAGGGCTAAAATCCGGCGATGAGATCATGACAACAGGAGGAATCTATCTTTTGGATGTAAAATAAATGTTCATTGAGGAAGTTTAAGCTTCCCATTAAAGTGAGAATATGAAAAAGTTATTAACAGTTTCCATACAGAAAAAGTGGCTTATACTGGCTCTTTTTATATTATTAGGATTTTTTGGATATTATTCATGGACTAAGCTTTCCGTTGAAGCTTATCCCGATATTGCAGATACTACTTCACAGGTTGTAACACAGGTACAGGGCTTGGCTGCTGAAGAAGTAGAACAACAGATTACCATTCCTCTGGAAAGAGCTCTCAACGGAATTCCCGGAATGCACGTGATGCGAAGTAAAAGCACGTTCGGACTATCCATGATT
Organism: Chryseobacterium artocarpi; assembly: GCF_001684975.1. Lineage (GTDB taxonomy): Bacteria > Bacteroidota > Bacteroidia > Flavobacteriales > Weeksellaceae > Chryseobacterium > Chryseobacterium artocarpi. The sequence continues at coordinate 226,213 of NZ_MAYH01000034.1, forward strand.
ACCATCGTTTTTGATGACGGTATTGATGATTATTGGGCTAGACAGCGTATCCAGGAAAGGCTTGCTGAAGTTTCCTTACCTTATGGAGCACAGCCGGGTTTGGATCCTTTAACCTCGCCCGTAGGAGAAATTTACAGATACGTGATTGAAAGTGACAATCATAGCTTAAGAGAACTTACCGATCTTCAGAATTTCGTTATTATTCCCAGAATAAAACAGGTCTCAGGGATTGCAGATGTAACCAATTTTGGAGGGATTACCACTCAGTTTCAGATCGAACTTGATCCCAATAAACTTGAGCAATACGGTCTTTCTTTAGCAGAAATTATTGAAACAATCAGTAAAAACAATGCCAGTGCAGGAGGAAGTATGCTTCCCCGTGGAGATCTGGCGTATGTAGTTCGTGGAATAGGATTGATCAAAAATCTTGACGATCTTGGAAAAACCGTTGTAAAGACCGAAAAAGGAGTTCCTGTTTTTTTAAATGATATCGGAACTTTAAAATATGGGAACCTTGAACGTAAAGGAATCCTTGGGTTTACCGATAGAAACAGAAACTATAATGAAAGTGTAGGTGGAATCGTCTTATTATTAAAAGGACAAAATCCGTCACAGGTTTTGATTGGCGTACATGAAGCAGTAGATGAACTCAACAAAAATATTCTTCCGGCTGGTGTAAAAATTCATACCTATCTGGACAGAACTGATCTAGTAAAAACAACTCTTAATACGGTTTCTCATACATTGACGGAAGGCATTGTATTAGTCATTATTATATTGATTGTATTCCTTGGAAGCTGGCGTGGGGCTCTTTTAACGGCGATCACCATTCCATTTTCACTTCTTATTGCTTTTATTTTAATGCATTTTACCAATATTCCGGCAAACCTTCTTTCATTGGGAGCCATAGATTTCGGGATTATTGTAGATGGTTCTATTGTAATGCTGGAAGCTATTTTAAGACAGAGAGAGGAACATCCCGACAAAGAACTGGAAGAGAAAACAATCATTCAAAAAGCCACTGAAATTGCGAAACCGATATTCTTTTCCGGAATTATCATCATTACGGCTTACCTGCCTTTATTCGCATTTGAAAGAGTGGAAAAAAAATTATTTACTCCCATGGCATTTACAGTAGGATACGCATTATTAGGAGCTTTAGCAGTAGCTTTACTATTAATTCCCGGGCTTGCTTATATGATTTACAGAAAGCCCAGAAAACTTTATCACAACCAATGGCTTGAAAAAGTAAGCAATGCTTATGGAAAAGGAATTGATAAAATCATGTCCGCACCAAAAAAGATTTTCATTCCAGCCGGAATTGTATTACTGGGAGCCGGAATTCTTTCCTACAGCGTGGGTAAAGATTTCTTACCGGAACTTGACGAAGGATCCATCTGGTTGCAGGTACAGCTTCCACCCGGAATTTCTCTGAAAAAAGCACAGGAAATGAGTGATTCTCTCCGTCTCAGAACTATGAAACATTCCGAAGTCACTTACATCATGGTACAGGCAGGACGTAATGATGATGGTACCGATCCATGGACAGCTTCCCACTTTGAAGTATCCGTAGGAATCAAACCTTACAAAGAATGGGCATCAGGAAAAACAAAAGCGGACCTCATCAAAGAACTTGCAGAAGATTACAAGGAAATGCCAGGCTTTACAGTTGGTTTTTCCCAACCAATGATTGATGGAGTAATGGATAAAATATCCGGAGCCCACAGTGAATTAGTGGTAAAAATCTATGGTGATGATTTCGCAGGAACAAGACAGGTTGCCGAAAATGTTCTTTCATTACTAAAAACTATTCCCGGTTCCGCAGATCTTGCCATTGATCAGGAGCCCCCGCTTCCTCAATTGCAAATTATTGCCGACAGAAATAAAATCGCACAATACGGACTGAACGTTTCCGATGTTACTGATCTTATTGAAACCGCTCTTGGAGGAAAAGCCGTCTCGCAAATTTTCATTGGTAACAAAGTGTATGATATTTCCTGCCGCTATGTGGAAAACAGCCGTAATACTCCTGAAAAAATAGGAAACCTGATGCTTGCTTCTTCATCAGGAGCCAAAATTCCTCTTTCACAGATAGCAACCGTAAAATTAAGTACAGGGGAAAGCACCATTACCAGGGAAATGAATAAGAGACATCTTACCGTAAAACTCAATCTGAGAGGTCGAGATCTTACATCATTCCTCAACGATGCACAAAAAAGCATTGAAAAAAACATCCGTTATGACCATGAAAAATACCAGATCAAATGGGGCGGACAATTTGAAAATAAAAACAGAGCTTATTCAAGGCTTGCAGTTATTGTTCCTTTAGCATTGGCTGTGATGTTCCTTTTACTTTATGGTGCCTTTGGAACTTTCAGACAGGCATTGATTTTAATGAGTATTATTCCGCTTGCTTTATTTGGAGGAATGCTGGCGCTCAATATCAGGGGAATGTCATTGAATGTTTCTTCCGCCGTAGGTTTCATTGCCTTATTTGGAGTTGCCATTCAAAATGGAGTGATCATGGTTTCCCATATCAATACGCTCAGAAAAGGAGGAGTTCCATTGAAAGCATCGGTTATCCAGGGAGCAAAGGACCGCTTCAGACCCGTATTGATGACAGCATCCGTAGCAATTATAGGATTATTACCGGCATCACTTGCTACAGGCATTGGATCAGATGTACAAAGACCTTTGGCTACCGTCATTGTGTATGGATTGATGTTCTCTACTTTCCTTACCCTTTTTGTACTTCCTGCCATTTATTATTTAGCTGAATATCGTTTTGAAAAACAAAATGCAACATCTCATGAAATCTAATTTTTTAATCATATTATTTTGTACTGCAACTGGTATTTTCACCAAGGCACAATCTGAAAATGAGCCTATCTCCTTCAATGAGTATCTGAAGTATGTAAAGGATAAAAACCTCGGGCTAGCTGCACAGAAGTACAATGTCAGTATTGCAGAAGCCTCTATCCTTACTGCCGGAATTTTTCCTGATCCTCAAATAGAAATGGAAACCTCAAACAACGGGGTTTCCAAGGACATGGGATATACTATGGGCGGAGCAATCAGCTGGACTCTTGAACTGGGTGGAAAAAGAAAAGCAAGAATAGAAACAGCAAAAAATGAAGCTGAATATTCCAAATTACAGCTACAGGATTATGTAAGAAATCTGCTTGCTGATGCTACCTTAAGTTATATTGAAGCTTTAAAATCAAAAGCCTTACTGAACGTTCAGAAAGAATCTTATCAAAGCATGCTTAAGCTGGCAAAATCCGATAGTATCCGATACAAATTAGGAGACATTTCAAAAGTTACTTCCCAACAAAGCAGACTGGAAGCCACTTCTTTGCTTAATGAAGTTTATCAGCTTGAAGGAGCTCAACAACAATCGATCACTGCTTTGTCAGATTTTATTGGCAGCGACAGCACTGGAAAAGAAGTCACAGGAAATCTCAATTCTTTTAACAGAAGCTATACGTTGAATGATCTTATCATCAATGCCTTCAACGAAAGAGCAGATCTTTTAGCTTCAAAACAGAATATCAATACTGCAGCGAGCCGAATTAAACTTGAAAAAGCCAATCGTGTCATAGATTTAGGATTAAGTGCTGGAGCAGGACACAACACCGTTGCCAATAATGAAATAGCACCTTCACCTGCTGTCAACACCGTAAAATTAGGGATTAGTGTTCCTTTAAAATTCTCAAATCGAAGGAATGCAGATTTAAAAATTGCAGAAATGAGCTACTCTCAGGCAGAAACAGAATACAAACAGATTGAAAACAGTATTCGAATGGAAATTACTCAGGCTTATCAACAGTATACTTTTGCACAAAAACAGCTGCAACAATTTGACAATGGCATGTTAACAGAAGCTGAAAGTATATTAAAAGGAATTACTTACAGCTATCAGCGTGGAGAAAGTTCTATTCTGGAAGTTCTCAATGCCCAAAGAACATACAACGAGCTTCGTCAGAATTATTTCCAGCTCCTTGCTGACAATGCTTCTGCTTTAATTGATCTTGAACGTAAAGCAGGAATCTGGGATATTGATTTTTAAAAAGCGGGAATATTTTTAATAATAAGCTCGCAGAAACACAATAGTAACTTCATACCTAAAAAAGCCCTGACATCCATATGATTCAGGGCTTTTTTTATTTCTTATACTTAGATTCATAAATATCAATCCAGTCTTTTACTGTCATCTTTTGACTCAGTTCCGCAATCAATTCAAAAGGAATATCTTCCGGGTTTTTAAAACGTACACATGATTTCCCCATGTCCAGCTTCTTTTTGGAATGTTTCGGATACTCTGCAACAAACCAATCTAAAAGCTCCGGACGGGAATACAACCCCATATGATATAAAGCTATAAAATTCTTTTGTGAAGCCAGATTGATAAACGGCAAAGGAGTATTTGGCGTACAATGATAGCCCGCAGGATAAGTTTCTAAGGGAACAACCCACCCTATCATTCCGTAATTGGAAGTTTCTTCAAAACCTTTTGGTAAATTGTCATTAATTGCATCAAAAAGTTTCTTAAACGGCTCCTGTCTTTCTTCAGGTATCTTAGAAAGATAATCTTCTAATGAGTTCGATAGAATTTGCATTTTCAGTGAGTTTTTAGATTTTCAAATTAACAAAAATTATTAATTGATTGATTATTTTTTAAGGATAAAGTTGATTTTCAACTTTTACACCTTATATCATAAAAAAGCGGCAATACAAAGATGTACTGCCGCCCAACTTTACTTACACTAAAAAAATTATTTCTTTATTGTTTTTACAGTAGATTGAGAGCCATCCTTAAAATAAAGGGTAACAAAATACAATCCTGAATTCAATTTACTTAAATCTAGTTCTTTCACAGCGCCTTCAACAGTTGACACTACTCTTCCTGAAGTATCAGCTACCATTACAGATTTCACATTTTTTGTATCTGTGATATAAAGAATATCCTTAAAAGGATTAGGATGAACTTCTGCCTTCTTTACTTGGCGATTTACCTCTGAAGTACTTAACTGAGCTGCTTCTACAGTAAAATCATCCACATAGAAATTATAATCCAAGCTATTATTTACCGTTCCTGAAGTTCCGTAGAATGCAAATATTGTATTTGCACCTGTATTAGCTGTCAGATTATAAACAAATTCATTCGCAGTATTAGACGGAGCATTATTAGGTCCCCATGATTCCAATATTGTCCAGGTAGTTCCTCCATCTTCTGAAGCCATAAAATGAACAAGATCATCATCACCCATCGCTGAAGCAGCAGTTCCTGAATAAGTGGAAACAGCGTATTTAAACTTCACTCTATATCCTCCTGCTGAAAGGTTAAAAGGTACCGTTTTAAGCCATCCGATTCTATTGTTGGAATAAATATTCATGTGTGCGGAAGGTCCGTTAGCCGCTACATTTAAAAAATTACGCGATGTCCAAAGTGGCGAAATAGTAGTACCTGTAGGTCCTGTATCCGGGCTTCCTCCTGTTAAATTGTTTACCCAGCAATTTCCAGGGAAAGTACTAAAATCATTGGTATATGAAGGAACAATGGATCCACATAATGTAGTGAAAGATTTAGAGAATGACCACGCACTCTTACTTGTAGCACCTGTACAATTTGTTCTTACCCAATAATAATAAGTAGTACTTGGAGATAAATTGGCAAGGGTATAAGAAGTTCCCTGAACATCAAAATGATTCGGAGTTGTTGCAGCCGTAGGAGGAGTGGAACTTGTGCTATAGTAAATATCATGACTTACACCCGGATTTCCTGCAGGCATGGTCCATGAAATGTCAGCTGAATTTGAAGTTACCGTTCCGGTATTTGACAAAACAGGCGCAAGGCAACTCGTATAGGCATCTGCTGAAAAAGCAAACACATTCATTACCCCCGCAGTATTTGTTTTTGTTACTGTTACACTTTGAATAGGTTTTGTCTGATTAGCAGCATCAATCGTTAAAGCGGTCTGATATAATCTTGGATTTGTACTGCTGGATTCCAAAACATTTGTAGTTCTTAGGATCCTTCCAATTCCCTGAATGGCAAAACCAATCCCATCATACCAGTCTGAAATACTCTGTCCTGTAAAAGTCTGCGTTGTATTATCCGTAAAATTCACAGTAATATTTACAGTAGACGCTCCGCTACCGCTGGTAGAAAGCATATAAAGCTTAAAAGCTGCTATAGGAGTCGTAAATGTAATTGTTCCAGAATTACTTCCTGCCGCAGAACTGCTGATTTTCAAAGAATTATTTCCAAAATAATCCCCTAACTGAAAACTTAGTCCGGCGGTAGATGCCACCACCGAATTAACGATTCCATTCGAAGGAAGACCATAAGTAAGCGGTGTACTGCTTGATGTCAACTGAAAATCTCTTGATACAAAAGCATAAGAAACTCCATCTACATCAGTTGTTGTAGAGTTCATGGCTGAACCTACTCCATTAGCAATTACATCTTGGGTATATCCCGAACTAATCGGCATGGTTTGGAAATTTTGTGCTATCAAAGATGAAGCTGAAAGAAGAGCAATTGCGGGAATTACTCTAGAAAATAAATTTATTGTCATTTTATTCATATTTGTGGTGAAAATTAAGAAAAATATCAATATAAAAATATAATTTTTAATAAATATTCAAAAAATTATCAAAAATTAACTCAACATATACATTAATAAATTAAAATTATTCACTTTGGAAAAAGGGTTTTATAGCATAATTAAGAACGATCTTCTTTCCCTTAATTTTATTATTGAGAAATTAAATCCTATTTTTGTCATACAAATTTTTGAACAATGCCGAATATTTCAAACAGAGCACTTCATATGCCGCCATCGCCGGTAAGAAAACTGGTTCCCTTTGCGTTACAAGCAAAACAAAAAGGAATAAAAGTATATCACCTAAATATCGGGCAGCCTGATATTGAAACTCCGGAAACAGCTTTAAATGCTTTAAAGAATATTGATCTTAAAGTATTGGAATATGCGCTTTCTGAAGGGAATATCGAATACAGAAAAGCCCTTACAGAATATTATCATTCTTTAGGTTTTTCAGATTTAACACCGGATAATTTCATTGTTACGAATGGTGGTTCTGAAGCACTGAACTTTGCTATTTCTACATTATGTGACGAAGGTGATGAGGTGATCATTCCAGAACCTTATTATGCAAACTATAATGGTTTCACAAGTACATTTGACGTAAATGTAGTAGCGGTACCTTCTACTATTGATACAGGTTTTGCATTACCTCCAATTGAAGAATTCGAGAAAAAAATCACTGAAAAAACAAGAGCAATTGTAATCTGTAACCCGGGAAACCCTACAGGATACCTTTATACTCGTGAAGAGCTTCAAAAGCTTTCTGAAATTGCTTTAAAATACGATATCGTAATCATCTCTGACGAAGTATACAGAGAATATGTATATGACGGAAAACAGCAGATCTCAATGCTGGATTTCCCTGAATTAAGCGAAAACTGCATCATTATCGACTCAGAATCCAAGCGTTATTCTATGTGTGGAGTAAGAATCGGATGTATGGTTACCCGTTCTCAAAAAATCCGTAATGCAGCAATGCTTTTTGCTCAGGCAAGATTAAGCCCTGTTCTTTTAGGACAGATTGCAGCGACTGCAGCACATCAGAATGATGGTCCTTACATCAGAGCAGTAAGAGAAGAATACACTCACAGAAGAAATGTTTTAGTAGACCTTTTAAATGCTATTCCTGGGGTAATCTGCCCTAAGCCAAGAGGTGCTTTCTATTGTGTTGCTGAACTTCCGGTAGATGATACTGAGAAATTCGCACAATGGTTGTTAGAGAAATACTCTCTGAACAATGAAACCATCATGGTAGCTCCGGCAGGTGGATTCTACAGCAACCCTGAACTGGGTAAAAAGCAGGTAAGAATTGCTTACGTTTTAAAAGAAGAAGATTTAAAGAAAAGTGCCGAAATTCTGAAAGAAGCTTTAAAAAAGTATAGAGAAGAATTCAGCCTATAAAAATTATATTTAAATGCCGACAACAAAAAATACTTATCTGAAAATATTGTTTTCGATTCTTTTGCTGTCGGCATTTTTTTCTTGTGATCAGCCCAAGCCTCAAAAAGCGGTCAGTAAAAATCCAAACGAGATCAACTTTATCAGTTTATCCAATGTAGGAGGGCAACTTGGCAATTACAGGATTATAAAAGTCACCAAAGACTCCATCAGTGTGGAAAAGGGATTAACGGCAAATCAGACCCATAAAAAATGGAGATCCGCAATAAGCCCTGCAACATGGAAAAAACTGACCTCATCCGTCACTATCAAAGATCTGGATTATATCAAAAGTTCTCCAAGCTTACAGCCTGTAGACGGAATTGATGAAACCTTTCAGATTCGTACTCCAAAAAAATCGCACCTGTACGTAAATTCCTATGTGGATACGGTACGTTACAAGCAACTTCAGCAGATTAAAGAGCAATTAGACCAAATTCTTCCAAAAGAATACAAATAAAAACATGCAAGAAAATTTTTCCTTAAAACCTTACAATACATTCGGCGTAGATGCCAAAGCAAAATACTTCATTGAAATCCATAACATTGAAGAATTAAAAGACGCTCTCAACTTTTCAAAAGAGAAATCTCTGTCACTTTTATTTTTAGGAGGCGGAAGTAATATTCTTCTGACAAAGGATTTTGATGGTCTTGCTATTAAGCTTAATTTAAAAGGTATTTCCGAGGAAAATCTTAACAACAATGAAGTTCTGGTTACTGCAAAAGCAGGAGAAAACTGGCATGAATTCGTAATGTTTTGCCTGAGTAAAAACTATGGCGGACTGGAAAATCTTTCTTTAATTCCAGGGAATGTAGGAACTTCTCCAATGCAGAATATCGGAGCTTACGGAACTGAAATTAAAGATGTATTTGTAAACTGTCAGGTATTAAATTTAGAAAATCAGACTGTAGAAACTTTTGATCTTGAAAAGTGCAGATTCGGATACAGAGATTCTATTTTTAAGCAGGAAGGAAAAGGAAAATACATCATCATGGAAGTTACCTTTAAGCTTACCAAAAAAAATCATCATATTAAAACTGAATATGGCGCTATTACTTCTGAACTACAGAATCTGGGCATTGAGAAACCTACGATTCAGGATGTATCCCAAGCGGTAATCAATATCCGACAAAGCAAATTACCTGATCCTAAGCAAATCGGAAATGCGGGAAGTTTCTTTAAAAATCCTACGATTCCTCTGGCGCAATTTGAAGCATTACAGCAAAAGTTTGAAAATATTCAAGGATATCCTAACGGAGCAATGGTAAAAGTTCCTGCCGGATGGCTGATTGAGCAATGCGGATGGAAAGGAAAACAAATAGGAAATGTAGCTTCACATAAACTTCAGTCCTTAGTAATCATTAATGCTACCGGTACCGCTACCGGAAAAGAAATTTTTGATTTTTCTACTGAAATCATCAATTCTGTAAAAGAAAAATTCGGGATAGAACTCGAAAGAGAAGTGAATATCATTTAGGCATATTGCCACCCTGAAGTGAAGACTTACTTTAAAGAGAAACAGTGCATTTAAAATTAATGCACTGTTTTTAGTATTTTCAATTTCAGAGTGTAAAAACTTCTTCTACGGGAGCTGCTGCTACAGCTCTTCCTGAATCACCATATGGATCCATATCCCATGCACATGCTTGTAAAAAATATGATGAATCTCCACCTCCACCATATTCATAACCGGTATAAGCATGCATTATGTTCAAATTAAATCCCATTTTGTAGTTTTGACAATTATCATTCACAATACCATGACTTGTATTGGCATATATTACTCCTGAGCAAACACTAATTTGACTGTCTCCATAATAACAATAGCCATCTAATTTGGAAACAATATTCTTATTTGACGTGTTTTCTTTTGGCAGAACAGTAAAAAATTCCTCAAAAAAATAGACATCTTTTCTTTCACTTTCCTTCATAAGTAGCCTTTCAAGAGATTTATTTTTTATATTATATTCTCTTATTTTACTACTTTCAAATTTTATCATTCCCATACCAATAGGATCTTTTAAACATTTCTTAAGAAATACAGCACGCTCTTTCCGTGAGCTCTTATTAAAATTAAAAGTTTTTACTGTAACCAAATCTTCAGTCTGATTTTTTACAGAGATTTCTATTTGATTTGATAATTGGTCTGAATCACTACATTCAACAAAAAATGCTAATGATAGACAAGCCAACAGGCGGATTGTTAATTTTTTCATACTATTATATTTTATCCCGCTAAATTAATTTAAAACAAATAAAAATAAATTACATACTTACCATTATACACGTCATTAACTACAGTAAATTATATAAATACCTACAAAATTACCTGTATGATAAAAATTCAATTCATTGCCCCTCAAAAACTAAAGTGAAAAATCAGTCTGCTTTTCCGACAGAACGAGATTAATTATTTATTTTAGCATAAAAATATCTTTTGAAACCAAATCAACACAGCATGACAATAGCTATTTTGGGAGCCGGAAATATGGGACTGTCCTTTTCAAAATCATTTTTGAAATACGAGCTCATCAAACCGGAAAATCTTCATCTTATTACCAGAAGCCAATCTAAGATCTCCAAAATAGCGGAAGAATTCCCCAAATCAAAAACATCCACTTTTGATGAGGTAACAGAATTAGATGCCGATTTAATCATCATTGCTGTAAAACCTCAGGATTTTCAAAATGTTGTTCAAAATATTCAATTTAGATTAAAGGAAAATCAGATGGTATTATCCATCATGGCTGGAATAAATATTGAAAAAATTCAAAAATCATTAAACCATCCTTTAGTCGTAAGAGCTATGCCTAACTCTCCTACTCTTTTAGGAATGGGAATCACGGGTTATACAGCAGCAGAAGGAATTTCTTTCAGCCAGCTTATTAATATTGAACGGTTACTGAACAGTACCGGAAGATCAGTGTATCTGGAGGACGAAAATTTATTGGATGGTGTTACCGCTCTTTCAGGAAGTGGTCCTGCCTATTTCTACTACATCATTGATGCAATGATCAAAGCAGGAATTGAGATGGGAATTGAAGAAAACCTTTCTAAACTTTTTGTAAAGCAGACGATGCTTGGCGCTTATCATCTGATCAATAATTCAGAGAAAAATCTTGAAGAGCTTATTAAAGATGTGGCATCCAAAGGCGGAACTACAGAAGCGGCATTAAAAACTTTCGAGGAAAATCATTTTAAAGAAATTTTAAAACAAGGAATTCTAAATGCTGAAAAGCGAGCTAAAGAACTAAATTCCTAAACTTTTTTTCAATAAATCTGCAAAGTAACCAACCTAAATACACCCCAAAAGTATTCAGGATGATATCGTCTATCTCAAATATTCCCATTCTTGTAAAATACTGAAGTGCTTCTACAATGGTAATGGCTGGGATAAAATTAAGAACAAGAGTCTTTAAATCTCTCAGTTTGGGAAAAATCCATCCAAGAAAACCAAAGGGAATAAACATCACTATATTTCCAAGAACAATCATTACAATCTCCTTCCAGTCTCTTACTCCCTGTATAAAATTGATGGTGGAAAATATAGGTTCTACCGTAATCAGGTTATCATCATACTGAAATCTGCCCATCCCGAGAAACATCAGGTACAGCAAAAACAACGTATAAGGAAGGATAACAGTTTTATATATTTTCTTTAACATCAGATGCTAATATATTCATTTCAAAAACATTAAATTTGTATGTTAAAATAATTTAATGAAATACGTTCTACTTACACTTATTTCAGCAATGCTGCTGTCGGTCTCTTGGCCTACTTATGGAGTTCCGTTTTTTATATTTTTCGCTCTTGTTCCTCTTCTGATGATGGAACATGGAATTTCAAAATTTTCAAGTTATAAAAGAAAAGGCTGGGTCGTTTTCGGACTCTCTTACCTTTGTTTTATCATCTGGAATATTGTCACTACCGGATGGCTGTACGGTTCCAAAAACCCGGATGGAAGCCATTCTATGATGGCAGTTGTCTTTCCGGTGCTTGTAAACTCCCTTTTGTACTCGTTGGTTTTCCAGTGTTATCATTGGTATAAAAATGCACAGGGAACCTATTGGGGACTTGGATTTTTTATAGCAATCTGGATGAGTTTTGAAAAATTCCATCTGAATTGGGAACTTACATGGCCATGGCTGAACTTAGGAAACGTATTTTCAGATTATCCTAAATTGATCCAATGGTATGATACTTTAGGAGCAACTGGTGGAAGCTTCTGGATTCTATTAATCAATGTTTTAATTTTCTACACCGTAAGAACATGGGAAGCCGGAAGGAAGAAAAAAGATCTGATCAAAAACTCTTCTATCATTGCTGCTTTAATTGCAATTCCGATGATCATTTCAGTGATTAAATACAATAGCTTTAATGACCAACCAATAGGACAGGTCAATATACTGATGCTACAGCCCGATCTCGATCCTTATGCTGAAAAGTATTCCAAAGATAGTTTAACGATTGAGCAGGATCTTCTTACCCTTGCAGGAAAGAACTCTACTACAAAGATTGATTATTATATCGCTCCTGAAACTGCACTTCCGGGCAGAGGTTCAATTTCTGAAACAGGCTTTGAAAAAAGTTTACTGATCAACAATGTAAAAGAATTTTTATCCCAACATCCGGGGTCCGTTTTCGCGACAGGAATATCTTCACACCGTTTGTATTTTAACCCTACAGCATTGCCTAAGGAAGCTTACCAGATCAATTCCGGCATGTGGGCAGAAAGTTATAATACAGCAATCCAAATTGCACCACAGCAAAAAGTTCAGGTATATCATAAAGGCAAACTGGTTCCGGGAGTTGAAATTTTCCCTTATATGAGCGTATTAAAACCTATTCTGGGAGATGCAATGCTTAATCTGGGAGGAACAGTAGCCTCTTTGGGAACTGACAAAGAAAGAGTGGCATTTTCAAACCCTTACAACAAAGGAAAAATAGCTCCTATTATCTGCTACGAAAGTATTTATGGAGAGTTTGTAACTGATTATGTAAAAAAAGGTGCCAATTTCCTTGGAATTATGACCAACGACTCATGGTGGGGCGTTACAGAAGGGCATAAACAGCTTTTATCCTATGCAAAATTAAGGGCTATTGAAACCAGAAGAGAAATTGCCCGTGCTGCAAACAGTGGTATTTCAGCACACATCAATGCAAAAGGTGAGGTAGTAGCTGATACTTTCTATGGTGATCAAACGGCATTATTTGCAAAAGTGAATCTCTATGAAAATTTGACGTTCTACTCAAGAGCCGGAGATCTTCTTTCTAGATTTTCAATGTTTGCTTTGGGGTTCTTATTGTTCTATTATCTGATTAAATGGTTTCAGGCAAAAACAAAGAAAGCTTAATCTTTAAGTAGATTATACTAATAAATATGTCTGCGTTATCTGCAAGATCTGAGAGCTATTAATTTCTCGCGGATTGAGCTGATAACGCAGATTTTTTCTTAAACACTAATTGCACAAACATCTGCATAATCTGTAAAATCTGCGAGAAAATATTTCATAATAATAATAATAATAATAATAATAATAATAACAGATTTTTAAAACAAAAAAAAAGAGAAGCCAGCTGGACGTCTGGCTTCTCTCAAGATAGAATAAATGATTCAGTTATTTAATAGTGAGTTTTTTGGTAATTATTTCATTTTTTATTTTCAGTTTTAATAGATATACTCCTTTTGGTAAATGAGAGACATTCATAGACTGATCTCCGTTTAATGTCACATTTAGTTTCCTTCCATCTATTGAATAAATTTCAGCCTCCGAAATTTTATCACCTTTGATGTAAACCTTATCAGAAGTTGGATTCGGATAGATAACAAGGTGCTGTTTTGCAAAATTTGCGGTAGATTCTTTTGTTGATAATGTACCTAATGTAGAAACATCAGAATATACTTTTGAGGCATCAATAGACCTTACGCTCCAATATACATTTTCAACTGACGGATCTAAATCCAGAAACCATGAAGGTGTTGTCACTACATACTTAGCAATATCCTGCGCCCCTTGCGTTGATCCTACTTTTATTTCATAGCGTAATGCATTTGTTGGAGTTTTATCATCCGTTGCGCCACTCCATGTAAAATTAAATCGGTTTCCGTTTTTAGACACATTAAGCAGCGTTGGAGCCGTTGGTTTTGCATTCGTAGTCTGAACATCATTTTTAAAAAGCTTAGTCAGGGAAGGCATATCCTGATGAGCCCAATCAAACCCTGACAGTAAGACATCCAGATGATGATCATTATTAAAATCAAATAGTTGTACCACTCCCGGACCTCCAAGGCTATGCAACCCTGATGTTGTTCCTTCAGTAAAAGTCTGGCTGGCAACATTATATAAGTAAGTTTTTACAACCGCATTAAAATTAACATCTCCTGAAATTATAAAATCATAATATCCATCATTGTTTAAATCACCTACGCTTACAGATGCTTCAGAAATATCAAATGAATTCATCTGCTGAGTAATCAGATTTCCAGTTCCATCATTCATTAAAACAGCCATATAAGGATCATCATTAGTGTCTTTTCCTACAACAACAAGATCCTGAAAACCATCCGCATTAAAATCTGCTACCTCCAGTTTACCGGAAATAAGAGAATCAAGACTCTGAGTATGAACCAATGTTCCGCCCTGGTTCATATATACTTTAGACACCGGATCTCCATTGATATCTGAACCTATCACAACAACATCCAGAAGCTGGTCATTATTAAGATCTACTACCTTAAAATTCCCATTCTGAGTACCATCTACCCAGTTTTCAGTCATATCAAACCCAAGTCCTGTATTTTTATAAAAATCGATGGTATTTCTAAATCCTCCTCCATGGGCAGACTGAGTTCCATTCAATGCATAATCAGATTTTCCATCATGATTAAAATCAAAAACCTCTATAGAACCATAAATTTTCCCGGGAAGTTCCGCTTCTTTGATAAAACCTACTCCCGTATTTTTAAATCGATACTGTTTATAATTCACGATATCCATATAACTCTGCCCTGCTGAAATAATATCCATCAATCCGTCATTATTATAATCGATGAATTTTACATCTCCCAAATGGGTCACATCCCCTCCAAAATCAGTATAAGGCAGTAAAGTTGTACCATTATTCTGATACACCTCATTATAGGTAGCATCCGGCTGTCCGTCTCCATCAGAATCTATGGCTCCATTGACTACAATATCCAGCGTACCGTTATTATCAACATCAGCAATATCAGCAGCAGAAAAATAAAAGTTATTCATTCCGGTTTGTACCTCAGTAAAACTCTGAGCACACAGACCAACTGGAAGCATAGACAATAGAATATAAATTCTCTTCATATTGTTTTTATTTAGATTAATTAAAAACAAAGATAGAATATTAAATTCTCTGCTTGAAAAAAAGCCTGCATGAAATATATCAGCACTGATTTTCTGCTATATCCCGGAAATTCGGGTATTTTAAAAAATCAATATTATTAATCAGCCACTTATTTACAAATATTTTCCAAAAGATTTGTCTATCTAAAAAATTCTTCGTTATTTTGCACTCTCAAATATTATACAAATAAGAACATCGAGATATGTCAAGAATTTGCCAAATAACAGGAAAGCGTGCAATGGTTGGTAACAACGTTTCTCACGCTAATAACAAAACGAAGCGTCGTTTTGAAATTAACTTATTAGAGAAGAAGTTTTACCTTCCGGAGCAAGATAAGCACGTTACACTGAAAGTATCAGCTCATGGATTGAGAGTGATTAACAAGATTGGAATCGAGGAAGCTATTGAAAGAGCTACTAGAAACGGATTGATTAAAAAGAATTAATAGATCATGGCAAAAAAAGGAAATAGAGTTCAAGTAATCCTTGAATGTACAGAGCACAAAGAAAGCGGTATGCCAGGAATGTCTAGATACATTTCTACGAAAAATAAGAAGAACACTACAGAGAGATTAGAGCTTAAAAAGTATAATCCAGTTCTTAAGAGATCTACCCTTCACAAAGAAATCAAGTAATTTATAAATATAATTTACAATGGCAAAGAAAGTAGTAGCAACCCTACAAACCGGGTCAAAAAAAATGACTAAAGTGGTGAAAATGGTGAAGTCTTCTAAATCAGGAGCTTACGTTTTCGAAGAAAAAGTAATGAATGCTGATGAAGTAGATGGTTTTTTGAAAAAATAATCAATACTTTATTTACAATATAAAAAACTACTCATATTTTGGGTAGTTTTTTTGTTATCTTTGTTCACCAGATTATTAATCAGTGAAATATGAAGAAGATTCTTGTTCTAATATGTACAGTTATTTTCCAATTTTCATTCAGTCAGAAAACAATGGATCCTATAGAATACAAAAATTCACCAAACGTTTTCAACATTCCCGGATTATCACAATCAGTAAGCATTGATTGCGGTACTTCCAGAATGATTTTATTATCTGGTCAGGTTCCCTTAGATTCAAAAGGAAATCTGGTGGGAAACAATGTAGAGGAACAAACACATCAGATTTTCAAAAACATTGAAAATATTCTGAAGGAGTATGGAGGGACAGGCAAAGACATCGTCAAGCTCGGAATCTTCATCACAGACATATCAAAAACCTCGGATTTCAGAAAAATGAGGGATATGTATGTCAACCTTCAAAATCCACCTGTAAGCAGCCTTGTAGAAGTAAGCAGGCTTTTCAGAGATGATGTATTGATAGAAGTAGAAGCCACAGCAGTGATTAAAAATAAAAGATAAGAATAAACTAAAACTATGAGTTGGTTTAAAAATATTTTCAAAAAAGAAGAAAAAGAAACCCTAGATAAAGGATTGGAAAAATCCAGCCAGGGATTCTTTGAAAAAATGACGAAGGCCGTAGTCGGTAAAAGCAAAGTAGATGATGAAGTTCTGGATGATCTGGAAGAAGTACTTATAGCATCTGACGTAGGGGCCTCTACTACTATCAAAATCATAGAAAGAATTGAAGAGCGTGTTGCCCGCGACAAATATGTTGGCGTAGGGGAATTGGATAAAATTCTTCGTGAGGAAATTTCAGGATTATTACTGGAAAACCCTCATGCCGGAACAGGAAATATTGATACGACAAAAAAACCATATGTAATTATGGTAGTAGGTGTAAATGGAGTTGGAAAAACTACAACAATCGGAAAACTTGCTCACCAGTTCAAATCTGAAGATAAAAAAGTAGTATTAGGAGCAGCTGATACCTTTAGAGCAGCAGCTGTTGATCAGCTTACCATATGGAGTGAAAGAGTGGATGTTCCTATCGTAAAACAAGGAATGGGCTCTGATCCTGCTTCTGTAGCTTTTGATACCGTACAAAGTGCCGTAGCTCAAAATGCAGACGTAGTTATCATTGATACTGCAGGAAGACTTCATAATAAGATTAACCTGATGAATGAGCTTTCAAAAATCAAAAGAGTAATGCAAAAGGTAATTCCTGATGCACCTCATGAAATTTTATTGGTTCTTGACGGTTCTACAGGGCAGAACGCATTTGAGCAGGCAAAACAATTTACAGCAGCTACTGAAGTAAATGCTTTAGCAGTAACAAAACTTGACGGAACAGCAAAAGGAGGTGTTGTAATTGGCATCTCAGATCAGTTCCAGATTCCGGTGAAATATATAGGCGTAGGTGAAAAAATGCAGGATCTACAGCTTTTTAATGGTACGGAATTTGTAGACTCATTCTTCAAGAAAAGATGATTTATATCATGTTTTCCCTTATCTTAGTATAACAAATCAATTTTAAATATTAACAGTTAAAAAAATTTGCAACTATGGGAATTATAACATGGATTTTATTCGGTCTTATTGCAGGTGCAATCGCTAAATTGATCATGCCTGGAACTCAGGGAGGAGGTTGGCTAATCACCATTATCCTTGGGATTGTAGGAGCATTTGTAGGAGGAGCTATAGGAGTTTACATTTTACATTGGGGAGACGTCACATCATTCTGGAATCCGAGAAGTTGGATTCTCGCTATCGGAGGAGCTTTAATTGTTCTCTGGATTTACGGAATGGCAACAAAGAAAAGTTGATGTAACATTCATAAAAAATAAAATCCCGGATCTGAAATTCAGATCCGGGATTTTTGTACAATATAATTTAGTTAGTTGTTGATTCTAATCTGGTAAGGCATTTCCATTTTTACCTCAGACTGTAATTTCTTATCTGTAATCTGTTGTAAGATTTCATAGTTTGATTTACCAATCTTATTTTTGATAACTCTTGCTGAAATATCCTCTTCGTTCAGGTCTTTAAATAACTGCTCAAAAGGTGACATTTTCTTAGGGAAAGATTCTACGTGGTAAGATTTCACTCCCGCTTTCTGTGCAGCGAATTTCACAGCATCATTTAATGTTCCAAGCTCGTCTACAAGACCTATTTGCTTAGCACGAGCTCCACTCCATACTCTACCTCCGCCTACATTATCAATCTGTTCAAATGTTTTCTTTCTGTTTTGCGTAACAAAGTGTACAAATCTTTTATAGGTACCTTCCACACTTTTCGTCATCATATTTACTCCGTAAGGTGTCACACCATTTAATCCTGAGTAGTACATTGAATTTGCATTGGTAGCCACAACATCTGCACGGATTCCGTTTTTGTTCGCGATATCTTTATAATAAGGCATTACACCAAATACCCCGATAGAACCAGTAAGTGTATTCGGTTCAGAATAAATTTTATCCGCTGCCATAGCTACATAATATCCTCCTGATGCAGCATAGTCACCAAAAGATACTACCAAAGGTTTTTTCTTTTTCAATTGTTGAAGTTCAAATAAAATCTCATCTGAAGCATTGGCACTTCCTCCAGGGGAATTAATTCTCAAAACAACCGCTTTTACTTTATCATCTTCCTGAAGTTTTTTAATGTACTTCACATATTTTTCAGAATGAATATCATTATACTGATCCCCATTATTGATAGATCCAGACGCATATAAAACAGCCACTTTTTCTCCTGTTGTATCTTCTTCAGCATAAGAACTGATGTAATTAGCCAAAGAAATTTTATTCAGCTTTTCTTTATTATCTTTTATGCTCAGCTTTGTTTTAAGCATATCTTCATACTCTGATTTCTGAATCAGTTTATCTGCCAGTTTATATTTTAGCCCTTGTTCAGGAATCATTCCGTATAAACTATCTACAATTGTTTTGAATTGAACAGTATCAATCTTTCTTGATGCAGCCATTTTATTAGACGTATTTTTCCAAAGGTCATTCAGAAGAGTACTTAACTGCTCTTTATTTTCCGGAGAAATATCGTTTCTTAAAAAAGGTTCTACTGCAGATTTGAATTTACCATGACGAATCACTTCAATACCGATACCATATTTATCTGCAAAATCTTTGAAGAAAGTCACCTCAGTAGCAAGTCCTTTTAGCTCTATCCCACCCGCCGGGTGAAGATAATACTGATCAGCAACAGATCCTAAATAATAAGCAGATTGTGAAACTGCATTTCCGTAAGCGTACACAAACTTTCCGCTTTTCTTGAAATCTTCAATAGCATTCCTAAGATCATCAATCTGAGTAAGACCCGCATTAAGCTCATCTGCCTCAATACTGATTCCTTTAATATTATCATCAGTCTTAGCTTTATTGATCGCCTCCAATGCATCATATAAAAGAATATTTTTATTCTGTTGTCCGCTTATTCCAAATAATCCCATCTCCTCTTCTGTAGGACTATCAATTATGCTGGTCTTTAAATTAATGGTTAGAATCGAATTCTTTTTCACCGTAGCAGACTTATCACTTCCCATAGAACTGAACACAAGCATCATAATGAAAAAGACGAAAAAGACGGCAAAAAGTATAATTATTGCCACTATATTTGCCAAAACATTTTTAAAGAAACTTCTCATAAATCAATCAATTTTCTAATATGTCGCAGCATAAGGTAGTTTTGTTACTAGGAAGTAACCTTGGAGAGCAAAAAAAAAATATTGAGCTTGCTTTACAGAAATTAAGTGATACCGGAAACGAAATTTCACAGATCAGCGAATTTTTAATGTCCGATCCTGTAGAGTTTGCCAGTTCTAATATTTTTTGTAATATTGCAGTAATAATATTAACGCATCTTTCACCAATTCAACTGCTTGATTGCATTAAAGATATTGAAGTTGAAATGGGAAGAATTAATGATTCAAAAGTAACAGGTGGCTATACAGACAGAGTTATAGATATTGATATCATTAAGTACAATGAATTAATTTTTAAATCAGAAAGATTAGAAATCCCTCATAAAAAACATCTTTTTGAAAGGGATTTTTCGAGAATATTATTAAAGGATTTTATTTAAAACATAAAACATATGAAATTAGGTTTATTATTATTGGCTACAACTTTGCCAATTGCAGCTTTCGCTCAGAACAGCAGTACTACAGTAAACTCTTCTACTGAGTATCCTAATACATTCTCTTCAGGTTCCGCAAATGTACAGCCTTTCGACAATAAAGCCAGACGTTTCAGAGACTGGTCTATTTCAGTTGGAGGAGGTCCTGCATTTATGGTTCACTCGGATCTTAAATCTCTTCGCGGTGATAAGGCTAACTGGGGATACAATGCCTACGTAAGTGTGGATAAGCAAATTTCTCACGCTTTCGGTGTAAGCTTAATGTATACAAGAGGAGAAACTAAACAAACAGGTCAACTGCCTGGTGCTGCTGGTGTAAAAGCCGGAGTAGCTACCGCAACAACTCAGTTTGACCAATTTGCTTTGTTAGGAGATATTAATTTCTCTAACCTATTCAGAAGAACAGACAATCATTCCCCTTACAGATGGGCTTTCCATGGATATATGGGAATTGGAGTTCAAGGTTACAGAACATCATTACATGACAATGATGAAAACAGATGGAGTAATAATCCAAAAAGAGTTCCTTTATTCATTAAGCAAGACATTGACATTAACTCGATTTTCTATCAGGGAGGTATCGGTTTGAAATATAACGTTTCAAAACTTATTGATGTTGAAGCCAGAACAATGTACATCATCAGTGGTGATGATGAATTCGATGGCGGTGGATGGGCTGATCCTAATGATTATGAACCTTCTACACCAGGATCAAAATACAATATGCTGAACGCTAGAAGATCTGATAATGCATGGACAGTAAGTTTAGGGGTTTCTTTCAAATTAGGTAAACAACTTTCTCACCTTGCTTGGCATGATCCGCTTCAGGAAGCATACTACAGAACAAATGTTTTAGAAAATGCTACGACTGACCTTGTTGTTTGCGAAAAAGGAGATGCTGATAATGACGGAGTATGTGATGATTGGGACAGACAGCTTGACACTCCTGCAGGGGCAAGAGTAGACGGAGCTGGTGTTGCTTTAGATATGGACCTTGACGGAGTTATTGACCTTTATGATAAGTGCGTAACCGTTCCTGGACCTGTAGAAAACAACGGATGTCCTGTGAAATAATCAAAATTTGAAAACTGTTTTCAAAAACAAAATCAAAATAAATAATACACGATGAAATTAAGTTTAGCAATTGTTGCATTTGCTCTAGCAATCCCTGCTGCCAGCTATGCACAAGACTCAACTGCAGCTACCAATGGAGAATACCCTAACACATTTTCTTCAGGTTCTGCCAATGTTTCCCCATTTACCAACCAGTCTAAAAGATTTAATGATTGGTCTATTTCCGTAGGTGCCGGTGTTCCGCTAATGCAGTCATCTGATTTAACATCTATAAAGAATGGTAATGGTAAAAACCTTTTTGGATATTCAGCATATGTAAGTATTGATAAAGCGATCACTCATGCATTTGGGATCAATTTACAATATGACAGAGGTGAAACCAGACAAGGATGGTTCAATACTAAAGATGCTGCACCTGATGCTACTGCTGTAGGAGCAAGAACTCAGTATGATGCAATCTCACTTTTGGGAGATGTTAACTTCTCTAACCTTTTAAGAAGAGTTGACAACCACTCTACTTACAGATGGGCTATTCACGGATATGCAGGTGTTGGTACTATCGCTTACAGAGCATACCAGAAAGATATCAAAGGACAAAGATTAATGACTGAAATTAAACCTTTCCAGTTAGGATCTATGTTTATGCAGGCTGGTGCCGGTTTGAAATTTAAAGTAAACAAAAGAATTGATCTTGAAGGTAGATTAATGTATGTGGTAACCGGTGATGATGAATTTGATGGTGGCGGTGATGCAAACAGTGCTATCAACAAACGTTCTGAACAGAATTCTGACAACTTCTTCAATGCAACTTTAGGTTTGTCTTTCAAATTAGGAAAACATGACTCTCACGTAATGTGGCATGATCCACTTCAGGAAATCTATTACAAACTTGATGTTCTGGCTAACAAAAACCAGGATATCGAGGTATGTAAGAAAGGAGATGCTGATAATGACGGGGTATGTGACGATTGGGACAGACAGCTTGATACTCCTGCAGGGGCAAGAGTGGATGGTGCCGGAGTTGCTCTTGATACAGACTTAGATGGTGTAATTGATCTTTACGACAAATGTGTAACTGTTCCGGGACCTGTTGAAAACAACGGATGTCCTGTGAAAAAAGACAATAATCAAACTGCAGTAGAAGTAGAAAAAACTCTTAAAGATATTTACTTCAACTTCAATAAAGCTACAATCAGACCTGAGTCTAATAGCAAACTTGATCTTGCAGCTTCAATTATTAAAGAAAACGGAGGTAATTATTTACTGACAGGGCATACTGACATCAAAGGAAATGCAGCATATAATCTTAAATTATCAAAAGAAAGAGCAGCTGCCGTAGTAGGAGCATTAGAAACCAGAGGTATCAGTGAAAATGTACTGAAATCAAGAGGGGTAGGTTCTGCAGAAGCTACAATTCCTGCTTCAGCTTCAGATGCTGAGAGATTAGCAGACAGAAAAGTAACGGTAAGATTTATAGAAAGTTCAGAATGGGATTCTATTAAAAAGAAAGACTATGAGGATGCTCCTGTAAAAAAGCCCGTAAAAAAAGCTCCAGCTAAGAAAAAGAAAAAGTAATTTCTTATTATAACAGATCTAAACCGAAAAGATTTCTTCTTTTCGGTTTATTTTTTTTCTACTACAATATTTTTTACCTACCTTTATATCATTTTCGGGACAATATGTACTGAATGAGCAACATACAGACACTATTTTTCAGAAAAAAATTAATACAAAATCACTTTTTAACGTAAAAAATCATTTAAAATAACTTAACTAAAAAAAATAACACTATGAAATTAAGTTTAGCAATTGTTGCATTCGCTCTGGCTATCCCTACTGCCAGCTTTGCACAAGACTCAACGGCAGTTTCAAATGGAACTTATCCTAATACGTTCTCGTCCGGGTCTGCCAATGTATCCCCGTTTACCAATCAGTCTAAAAGATTTAATGACTGGTCGATTTCTGCTGGGGTTGGTGTTCCACTGTTACAATCATCAGATTTAACCTCGATCAAGAATGGTAACGGTAAAAACCTTTTTGGATATTCAGCGTATGTAAGTATTGATAAAGCGATCACTCATGCATTTGGGATCAATTTACAATATGACAGAGGTGAAACCAGACAAGGATGGTTCAATACTAAAGATGCTGCACCTGATGCTACCGCTGTAGGAGCAAGAACTCAGTATGATGCAATCTCACTTTTGGGAGATGTTAACTTCTCTAACCTTTTAAGAAGAGTGGATAACCATTCTACTTACAGATGGGCTCTTCACGGTTATGCAGGTGTTGGTACAATTGCATACAGAGCATACCAGAAAGATATCAAAGGACAGAGGCTAATGACTGAAATTAAGCCTTTCCAATTAGGATCTATGTTTATGCAGGCTGGTGCCGGTTTGAAATTTAAAGTAAACAGAAGAATCGATATTGAAGGTAGATTAATGTATGTGGTAACAGGTGATGATGAATTCGATGGTGGTGGTGATGCATACAGCGCTATCAACAAACGTTCTGAGCAGGTTTCTGACAACTTCTTCAACGCAACTTTAGGTCTTTCCTTAAAACTAGGAAAACATGAGTCTCATGTAATGTGGCATGATCCACTTCAGGAGATCTATTACAAACTTGATGTTCTGGCTAACAAAAATCAGGATATTGAAGTATGTAAGAAAGGTGATGCTGATAATGACGGGGTATGTGACGATTGGGACAGACAGCTTGATACTCCTGCAGGGGCACGAGTGGATGGTGCCGGAGTTGCTCTTGATACAGACTTAGATGGTGTAATTGATCTTTACGACAAATGTGTAACTGTTCCGGGACCTGTTGAAAACAACGGATGCCCTACTACAACTACAGGACCAGTAGTGGAAACAGAAACTAAATTAGAAGGAATTGAATTTGATCTTAATTCAGACAGAATTTTACCATCAAACACTCCAATCCTAAACAATGCTGTAAATTATATCAACTCTTCAAACGGAGCTTATAACGTAATTGGTGCTACTGATACAAGAGGTACTGATGCTTATAACCAAAAGCTATCTCAAAGAAGAGCGAACAACGTTAAAAATTATCTGATTAAAAACGGTGTTCAATCTGGTAAATTAAATGCAGTAGGTAAAGGTGAAAAAGACCTTAAATACCCAGAATGTGAACCAGCAACTAAATGCCCTGAATGGAAAAACAGAGCAAACAGAAGAGTTTACTTCGAAGCTAAATAATAAGCAAATTTATTTATTATATAAAAGTCACGCATTGCGTGGCTTTTTTTGTCATAATACTTTCTTATTTTTACAGCATGATTTCTCCACAGGATTTTCAAAAGCTAAAATATGATACTCTTAAGTATTTCTGGGGTTATACCGACTTCAGGGATTCTCAGGAAGAAATTATCAATGCAGTAGTCAATGAAAAAGATACATTGGTACTCTTACCTACGGGTGCCGGAAAATCACTGTGTTATCAGCTTCCTGCTTTATTGAAAGAAGGAACTTGCCTTGTCATCTCTCCTCTTCTTGCATTAATGAAAGATCAGGTGAATCAGCTTAAATTCCGTGGAATAGAAGCAGAATATTTATCTTCCGAATTAGACGAATATGATGCTGAAGCTATTTATAACCGTTGTAAGGAAGGATTGACAAAATTACTTTATGTGTCTCCCGAGAGGTTAACAAATACACAGTTTCTTCAGAATATTGAGGAAATTGAATTATCATTCATCGCTGTAGATGAAGCACACTGTATTTCTGAATGGGGACAGGACTTCCGTCCCAGCTATCAGAATATTAAAAGCTTCAGAAGCAACAATCCTGAAATCCCCTGTCTTGCCTTAACTGCTACGGCAACTCCAAAAGTTCTTGATGAAATCAAAAATAAACTTGAACTTAAAAAACCATCTGTTTTTCAGAAAAGTTTCAAAAGAGATAATATTAAAATCTTTACGGAAGAAGTTTCAGATAAATTTCAACGTGTTCTTGATATTCTAAGATACAATACAGATTCTGGAATTGTATATGTCAGAACCCGAAAGGAAGCTGAATTACTTGCTGAATTTCTGAAGAAAAACCAGCTGAAAAACGTAGATTACTTTCATGCAGGATTAACTACAAAGGAAAAAAATACCCGACAAAATACATGGAATACAAGTGACAATCATGTCCTAATATCAACCAATGCTTTTGGAATGGGAATCGACAAAGATAATGTACGATTTGTCCTTCACTACTCTCCCGCAGCTTCTCTTGAAAACTATTATCAGGAAATCGGTAGAGCAGGAAGAGATGGAAAAGACAGTTTTGCCTTCATGCTTTGGAATAAACAGGAGTTATTAAATTTTGATCAGGTTTTAAAAAATCAGACTCCAAATAAAGCTGAATTTTTAAAGATTATCAGCTACCTCTACTCTATTTTTCAGGTTGCAGAATTTGAATTACCCGAAAGAGTCTTTCAATTGAATTCTGTTGGAATACAAAACTTTACAAGACTATCAAAAGCAAAAATCAATAATGTTCTTAATTTTCTACACAATCAGGAAATTATTTACTACAATGATAATAAAAGCCTTTCTTCTCTTGAGTTATTTATCAAAGCTGATGAAATAGAGCAGCTACCACAGAAAGACGCTTATTTTATAGAACTCCTGCTTCGTACAATGTCAGGAATTACGACTCATAAAGTAATGTTCAGCGAGCAGCAGGTAAGTAATAAAATTGGAGTAAGTATTCCTCTGATCAAAGAACGCTTAAAAGAACTACAGCAAAAAAATTATCTTGAATATATTGATGGAGCTTTATCCAGTATAAAGTTTCTGAAACCTCGCGATGAAAGAGCAATAAATAATGCTTACTGGAAACTCTTTGAGCATATTCAGCGAAATAAGATTCAGAAATGGGAAGAAATGAAATTTTACACAGAAGACAAAGACTATTGTAAAATGAAACTTATTCTTGCTTATTTTGGTGAAAAAAATTCTAAAAACTGTGGACAATGCTCTGTTTGTGAAAAAAATAAACAGTCCATTTTCGGGAAGAATATTTCTCAGCAGATCATCAATCTGCTGGCTAAAAAATCATCAACTATCGAAGAACTTTCAGTACAATTAAGTTACCATTCAAAAGAAAGTATTCTGGAAAATCTTATTTTCCTTTTAGATTCCGGGAAAGTAAGAATGCTGAATTTCAGAACTTATGCGTTGAACAATGGGTAATAAACTTTACATCTATCCCTTTGAATCACAAATCTCAAACCTCGCATATCAACTACAAAACCTTATCTTTGCAGTATGAAATCATTGAAAGTCGTTTTTTTAGGTACTCCTGAGTTTGCAAAAACTTCTTTGGAGGCTATTCATCAATCTCATCACCAGGTAGTAGGTGTAGTAACTGTTGCTGATAAAGCAAGTGGACGTGGACAAAAAATCAATCAGTCTCCGGTAAAAATATATGCTTCGGAAAATAATCTTCCGGTTTTCCAACCAGAAAAGCTTAGAAATCCTGAATTTTTAGAAGAACTTAGAAAATTAGATGCTGATGTCTTTGTTGTAGTTGCTTTCAGAATGATGCCTAGAGTTCTTTTTGAAATGCCAAAAATGGGAACATTCAATCTTCATGCTTCTCTACTTCCGGATTATCGAGGAGCTGCTCCTATTAACTACGCTGTAATCAATGGAGAGGAAATAACTGGAGCTACAACATTCTTTATTAATGAAAAAATAGATGAAGGAAATATTCTTCTTCAGGAAGAACTGCCAATCTTACAGGATGAAAATGCTGGAAGCCTTCACGACAGATTGATGGAAATGGGCTCAAAATTAGTTGTAAAAACATTAAATGGTTTAGCTGAAAATACGATTGAAGAAAAACCTCAGCCACAGGTTGAACATCCTAAAAATGCTTATAAAATCTTTAAAGAAGATACCAAAATCAATTGGGATGCCCCTTCAAAAACAGTTCATCAGTTTATTTTGGGAATGTCACCTTATCCGGCTGCTTTCACAACTTTAAAGATCGAGGATGAAGAAAAAGGATTAAAAATATTCAATGGTAGATTTGAACTTGTGGATCACGGACAATATTCATCAACGCTTGAAATTTCAAAACATGAATTCAAAATTTATACAGAAGACGGAATTTATTATCCTCTGGAACTTCAATTAGAAGGTAAAAAAAGAATGATGATCAAAGATTTCCTAAATGGTTTTCGCAACTTCGAGGATATTTCATTAAAAGACGATTAATATCTCAACATATTTTAATCCCAAAAGCTTTCAAATACTTTTGGGATTTTTTATTCCCAAATATCCTTAGTTTTTATTAACGATTTTTCTACGAATTCTGCTGATAAACTCAGGTGTAACTCCTAAATAAGCAGCAATCTGAATATTATTGAGACGGTGTGCTATCTGCGGATAATCCTTTAAAAATTCTGTATAACGTTCTTCCGAAAGTTTGCTTAAATTATCAATAAGTCTACGCTGTAATGCTATAATCCACAATTGAAACTTCACTCTCATCAGTCTTTCAATTTCCGGCATTTCATCATAGATTTTTTCCTTATCTTCTCTTGCAATCAAAAGAATTTCACTGTCTTCCAGTGCTTGAATATTAAGTTTTGAAGGTATCTTATTAATAAAACTGTCAATATCAGAAATCCACCAATTTTCGATACCGAAATAAACTATTTGCTCACCAGCATTTCGATCAGTATGGAAAATTTTAAAACATCCACTCACTACAAACCCTTCAAATTCACAGATATTTCCCTCCTTTAAAAGAAATTCTTTTTTCTTTAATTTCCGATACTGAAAGGTATTACAATATTTCTCAAGCTTTTCATCCGAAATATCAATATATTCTCTTATGTGTTTTTTTAAAGACTCAGTCATTGGTTTAAAAATAAAAAAGGTTTAGAAAAATCCAAACCCTATGTTGTTCTTTAATTTCATTCTATCTATTCTGTTTTCTTTTTATGACTAGGGCTATCAATTCATTTCCAATGATATTTAAAAATAGAAAACAACCTCCGTAATAGATACATACGAGTAAAAAGTACAAAAGAAATCCATTTAAATTTTTAATATAATCAGCAAAATAAGAAAATAATATAAGTCCAAAAAACATCACTCCAAGCATGAAAATAAGATAGCTTTTAATAAAAATTTCTTGGCTTTTACTAACGGCAACATACAGTTTCCCCTCTTCATCTTCTTTTAAAAAATTGATGATTCTATATAATTGTTTATCTGTTACATTACCACCTAATCTATTTTTAAATTCCTGAATCTTCATCGCAAAGTTTACTGTCACATTCTTTCCTGTTACAAGCATTAGCTGACCTTCGACGACTAGATTCTTAAATGGTTCAGGAAGATCATGTTCTTTAATCATCGTAAACAGCTTATTATTGTAATCAGTTTCTTTCTCTTTTTTATTGGTAGACATTAAAAATAATTTGTCTAGAAAGCTCATTACCCACTGAAAAATTTCTTTTTTCATATTAATTTATTATTAAATATTACTATTACCTAATTTAAAATAAAAAACAGAATTTAATCAAAAACAACTATAAATCAATTAATTAAAATAAAACACACAATATTTTAAATATAAAATATTCGATATTTATAGAAATATTAATTAAACAAAAAAAATGACTTGAAATATTTCAAGTCATTTTTATCATAATGAACAATAATAATGCTTTATTGCTAAGCAATTTCACTATTAACCTTTCATTTTATTATAGTTGTACCAGCTCAGTAACCTCTACATCATATCCTCCAACCTGAGGTTTGATATTAGGATTTTGAGTAATTACTTTAAACTTATTGATTCCTAAATTCTTTAAAATCTGCGTTCCGATACCATAATCTCTATAATTATACGCTAAAGTAGGATGTTGCTCCTGCCCGTCCTGATAATTCAGAAACTGCTGAAGTTTTCTTAATGTATTTTCAGAATTTGAAACGTTATTGATGAAAATGATAGCTCCTTTTCCTGCTTCGTTCACCATTCCTGTTACTTTTTCCAATAAAGGTTTTTCACCGTTATTCAATCTTGTCAATACATCGAAGTATGAATCTGAAGACTGTACTCTTACTAAAACAGGCTCATCTACCGTCCATGCTCCTTTTGTCAATGCAAAGTGGATCTGATCGTTAGAAGTCTCTCTGAAAGCATAAAAATCAAACTCACCGTAATGCGTTTTCACTTTTTTCTCTTCAAGCCTTTCTACAAGGTTTCCTTTTTTAAGCTGATAGTGGATCAGGTCTTCAATAGAAACGATCTTCATATCATGTTTTTGAGCAAAAGCATGAAGCTCAGGTAAACGGGACATTGTTCCGTCTTCGTTCATAATTTCACAAATAACACCACCTTCTTTCAATCCTGCTAAATGAGTAAGATCAATTGCTGCTTCCGTATGTCCTGCTCTTTTCAATACTCCTCCTTTTCTTGCACGAAGAGGGAAAATATGTCCAGGTCTCATGAAGTCAGTAGGCTTGGATTTTTCATCCATTAAAGCTAAAATTGTTTTTGCTCTGTCTCCGGCAGAAATACCTGTAGAAGTTCCATTTCCTAAAAGGTCAACCGATACTGTAAAAGCAGTTTCTTTAGGATCGCTGCTTCTGCTTACCATCACTTCAAGTCCTAGCTCATCACATCTTTTTTCTGGAAGCGGCATACAAATAAGCCCTCTTCCGTGAAGCGCCATAAAGTTGATAATTTCTGGTGTTGTAAGTTCTGCTGCGCAAAGAAAATCTCCTTCATTCTCTCTGTCCTCATCATCTACTACTATGATTATTTTCCCATTTCTAAGGTCTTCAATTGCCTCTGGAATAGTATTTAATTTAATATCAGACATTTTTACTTTTTATTTGTGTGCAAAGATACTCATAAAAATAAGCATCTGCCAATTTATATGAATGGTTTATTACGCTTTGGATAAAGAGTTCACTGCTTCTCTGATAATCTCGTAAGATCTTAATCTTTTCTGATGATCATAAATATGAGAATTAATCATCAGCTCATCCACATTGAATCTGTTTTGGAAATCTTTAAGTTTCTCCTGAATCTCAGTTTGATCTCCGATAAAAGTATATCTCAGCTTCTGTAAAACCATTGACTTCTCCATAGGCGACCAGATTTCATCCATATCATCTACAGGTGGTGCAAAAGGTTTTCTGTCGTTTCTTACAATATTGATGAATGCCTGAAATAATGTGGTTGAAATTTTATGTGCTTCTTCAGATGTATCTGCTGCAATTCCATTGACACAAGCAATAATATAAGGCTTGTCCAGATATTTTGAAGGTTCAAAATGTTCTCTGTAAATTTTAAAAGCCATCTCCATCTGTTCAGGGGCAAAATGTCCTGCAAAAGCGTATGGTAAACCAAGTTCAGCGGCAAGCCATGCACTGTCTGTACTTGATCCTAAGATATAAATCGGGACATCTAATCCTTCTCCGGGAATAGCACGAACCATAGCATCGGAGTTTTCTTTAGAAAAATACCTTTGAAGTTCAAGAATCTGTCTTGGAAACTGTTCATTGATCATAGCCGGATTTCTTCCTAATGCCTGAGCCGTCAGCCCATCAGTTCCAGGAGCTCTCCCTACCCCAAGATCAATTCTTCCTGGGAAAAGTGACTCCAGCGTACCGAATTGTTCTGCAATAATCAGAGAGCTATGATTCGGAAGCATAATTCCTCCCGACCCTACTCTGATTTTTTTTGTTCCGTTAGCAATGAATCCTATCAAAACTGATGTTGCAGAACTGGCAATGCTTTCCATATTATGATGTTCAGCCAGCCAGAATCTTTTATAGTCTAAATTTTCAGTGTGATTGGCTAAAGATAAGCTATCCTGAAAAGTATCATGAATGCTTTTTCCCTGCTTTACCGGGGCAAGGTCTAAAACAGAAATTTCAAAATTTTTCATATTGAGTAAATTTTCTAAAGGTGATATTGAATCTCCTTTTTTTAAAATTGGATTTAAAACCATACAAATGTAAGACATCTGAACTGCATTAGTTACTTTTTGTAATTAATAGGATCTATGGATGACTTCAGGGAAAAACTATTGGAATTGAATTTTTATTAATTTGATTTTGATTATATAATTTTTTAATTAAAATTTTACATCAACATCAAGGCTTGTACTTTTACAATCTATCAATGAATAATATTAACATTTTAACAAAAATAATTCAATATTAAGAGAAATATTGTTTATATTCGTAATAACAATTTGAAAAAATCTTTATTATGAACAGAAAATCTTACGACTTGTCTTTTCAAAAATTATTGACAAAAAGAACCATTCTTATGAGTATTATTGTTGCTGCAACATTTACATCCTGTAATAAAAACAGTGAGGAGCTGGCAACAGAAGCCCAAACTACAGCAGCAAATGTTGAAAACCTGAGAAAAGGTCAGCTTGGAGGTCAGGAAATCACTTACGAAAGAAAAAACGGACTGAATTTTTTCGAGGGTGATATGGTTCTTTCAGACCAACAATTGACTGAAGGAGGTGCTTCTAACAGAGGAGGTGCTACCTATTCAAGATGGCCTAATCGTACAATTTACTACACTATTGCAAGTAATATGGGATCTATTAATGTTAATAAGATCAATACTGCAGTTAGTGAATACAATTCTAAAACGAATGCGCGTTGGGTTCAGCGTACTAATCAATCCAATTATGTAGAATTTATTTTCGGAAGTTCAAACGGGTCAGATGGCTGGGCTCACATCGGATATCAGGGAGGAAAACAAACAATTTCTCTGGATCAATATATTTCTGTGGGATCAGTAATTCATGAAATGGGGCACACCGTGGGTCTTTATCATGAGCATTCCAGACAAGACAGAGATCAGTATGTAAGTATCCAATGGAATAATATTCAGGACGGACAGGGATATAATTTCAACAAGTACAGTTCTGGAACAGATATAGGTCCTTTTAATATCAATTCTGTGATGATGTACTGGCCAACGTCTTATTCTAAAAATGGATTACCTACTATTAAAAGAGCGGACAATACAAATTTCACTTATAACAGAACTGGCTTTACAACGGGAGATATTAACACTATCAATGCAATGTATCCTTAGGCTTTTAAGTTCAATATAAAACAAAAGGAAAAGAACTTTATGAGTTCTTTTCCTTTTTATAGTTATAATGGTTGATCAATATTCTGATCTCATTAAATTCAAAATCATTAGGTAATGCATTCTTCCACTCTGTTAATGTTTCATGTGGATTTTTATAAAATTCCGTCTCAAAAGCTTTGATCTTGTCTGAAGTAATGACTCTTGAAATATCCAGCAATCCCTGCTCTGCAAACTTGGCAAGATGTCCGATTACTGTTTCTTTTACCAAACCTCTTTCCAATGCAATCTCACCAATAGTTTTTCCTTGCTCGAATAGCTGGAATGTCAATACTTGTGATGGTACTTTAACAATCTTCATACTGACTTCTTTATCATTCTTCTCATCCAGAAGTCTGGTTTCCAAAAGATGAATGTCTTTTAAGTTATTCAGATATTCTTCAATGTCTTCCAGCCAGCTTTTAACTTCTTCATTATATTGTTTCAGCCCTTTTGCCCCTTTTATTTCGGCATAAAATTCTTTTAAAGGATCGAAAATTTTATTTCTTGTTTCGGTAAAAAAGAAATTTACAGCTCCTTTAGATTTACTTTCAATCTCTGTCCATTCTTCTTTTTGTGCGATAAAGTTATTAACCTTCTGGAAAATGACCCGTTCCAATTTCTCAAAGATTTTTCCAAGATTGGTGGCTTCATGCTTCAATTGAAGATAAAGCTGATTAGCTTTAACATGATCTATATTTTTGGTAGTAATGGAAAGCTTGTTCCACTCTTCTACTTCTTTTAAAAACCAGGTACAATCAACAGTACGAAGTACTTTCCTGATACTGTAATCATACTTTTCCTGATTCAGAATAGCTTCTACATTATCATTAGCAACCGTATCACTATGGAAATGCAGAATTCTGTTATCTTTAAAAATAACTTCAGGTGTAATTTTAGATTTTAAGACAATACCTTCCAGTGTTCTACAACGTGATAATGCTACATAAACCTGTCCCGCAGTAAAACTTTTCCCTGCATCAATGATCACTTTATCAAAAGTAAGTCCCTGACTTTTATGAATGGTAACTGCCCAGGCTAATTTAATTGGAAACTGTTCAAAACTTCCTAAAACTTCTTCTTTAATCGTTTTATCGGTATCAAGGAAATATTTTTTCTGTTCCCAGGTTTCTCTTTTTACAGTAATTTCTCTTTCACTTTCGTCCAGAACAACACGAATTTCATTTTCATCCAGCCCAATGATCTCTCCCAGCTTTCCGTTGAAATATTTCTTTTCCCCGGAAATATCATTTCGGATAAACATGATCTGAGCGCCTATTTTCAATTCTAAAAACTGCTCATTCGGAAATTGATTTTCTTTAAAATCTCCTACCAGTTTTGCTTCGTAAGTTTGAGCATCTACTTTTATCTCTGTCAATTTCTCCTGGTTGATTTCATCCGCCATTTTATTGTGGGAGCACAGATAAACGTAAGATTCTTTCCCCATATCAAAATCGGGGTCATATCTTTTATTCAGATGATCAAAATCAATATTGGCTACATCACCGTCACGAATTGCATTTAATATTTCCAAAAATTCCTGATCAGATTGTCTGTAAACTTTCGTCAGCTCGATGGTAACAATCGGAATATCTTTAATTGCATGACTATCAAAGAAGAATGGTGAGTCATAATACATTTTCAGGATATGTTCATCTCTTACCACCGGCGGAAGCTGAAACAAGTCTCCAATGAAAAGCATCTGTACTCCTCCAAATCTTTGATTATTCCTTCTGATAAATCTCAAAGAAAAGTCCATCATATCCAGAACATCAGCTCTCAACATGGAAACCTCATCAATAATAATGATCTCAACCTCTCTTAAAAGCTTGAGTTTATCTTTTCTATATTTGAAATGAGGCATCAGATCGGCAATATTATTTGCCAAACTGGTATCTATCCTTTCTGTTGTTGGCAAAAAGGTTCTCAGTGGTAATCCAAACATGGAATGAATAGTCACTCCTCCTGCATTAATCGCTGCAATTCCTGTAGGAGCAATTACAATATGCTTTTTCTTTGTTCGTCTTACAAAATCGTTAAGAAATGTAGTTTTTCCTGTTCCCGCTTTCCCGGTTAAGAAAACACTTCTGTTCGTGTACTCTATTAAGTCAAAAAAATGATTGTTCATCGTTGTCAAAAATACGGAAATGAATTTGAATTTCTTACCTTGGCATAAGTTTTGAAAATTCTTAAAAAGAAAAAAGTCTATCGTGAAAAAATTTTTCCTACCTATTCCTCTAGTAATATTATGTACTACTTTAACGTTGGTTTCCTGTAATACATCGAAGCATCTTAATACTAATCTTCCTATTGATATTGCCAACCGACCAGCCGATGAAGACAGTCAGAAATATGATCAGGCTCAGCTAGATAGATTAAAAGCATCCATTGAGTCCGAAGCTACAGGTGAAAAATGTTCAAATGCCAGCGAATGGACTTTTGCCGCAATGGGAGTAAAATCCTGTGGCGGACCTCAGCAATATATTGCTTATCCTAAAAAAATAGAGTCTTCTATTCTTCCCAGAATCAATGAATATACTGATAAAGTAAGAATTTTTAATGAAAAATATAATATTGTCTCAGACTGTGTGATGATAATGCCTCCTACTTCTATTAAATGTATCAAAGAAGAAGCAAGGCTGATCACTCCGGATAATAATTAAAAAATAAAGCAAAGGTTCTATATCAAATCAACACTAAGACTTGATATACAAAGCTCCGTCGGAAGACAGAGCTTTTGTTGTTTTATAATAGTTTAATAGAAATATTACAATTCGTAATCTTTTACATTTTCTTTATACCACGAAGAATATTTTACATAGTTATCTGCAATTCTGTTCACCTCGCCTTCCAATAACTGAGCGTTGATATCTTTAATTTTTTTGGCAGGAACTCCACCCCATACTTCTCCGGACTTAATGTGTGTTCCCTGAGTAACAACAGATCCTGCCCCTACAATTGAATTTTCTTCAACCAGGCAGTCGTCCATCACAATTGCTCCCATTCCGATCAGTACATTATCTTTAATTGTACATCCATGCACAATTGCGTTGTGTCCGATAGAAACATTATTTCCAATGTTCAACGGGTGCTTCTGATAAGTACAGTGCAGCATTGCATTATCCTGAACATTCACTTTGTCTCCCATTTTAATATAGTGAACATCTCCTCTGATCACTGCATTATACCAAACGCTACAATCTTTTCCCATGGTAACATCTCCGATAATGGTAGCTGTTTCAGCTAAAAACGTATTCTCTCCGATCTGTGGTATTTTCCCTAAAAGTTCTTTAATAAGTGCCATAGTTTTAATTTGAAAATTTGAAAATGAGCTATTTGAAAATAAGATTGACTACCATTTTAATTTCGGTATATAACTTCTAAATTAAAGCGATAGCAAAAATCTAACTCTCAATTTCCAGCTTCTAACTTCTAATGCGTATTTTTGTATCTCAAATTTAACGAAAAAATGCGTACCGTACTTATAGAACCAACTGAAAACCCAAAAGTGATGAAATTTGTAGCAGACTACAACTTGATTCCGGGGTCTTTGGAGCTGGACAGAAGTTCAGATATTTCAGAAATTCCTTTAGCACAGGAGCTTTTCAATTATCCGTTTGTGGAAAGAATTTTCATTACGGCTAATTTTGTAGCTGTTGCAAAACAGGATACCATCGAATGGGAACACGTGGCTGAAAGTCTGAAAAATGTAATTGAGGATGAATTATTGGCAAATCCTAGAATTTATCTTCAGAAGAAAAAAGAAATGTATCAGATTTATTCTGAAATGACTCCTAACCCAAATGTAATGAAGTTTGTTTCCAGCAAACTGCTTATGGATGGTTTTGTGGAAGTAAAATCAAAAGAAGAAGCTGCTGATGTTCCTTTGGCAGAGGCTATTTTTAATGAATTTGATTTTGCAACTGAAGTATTCATTTCGGATAATTTTGTGGCTGTTACCAAAAATCATTCTGTGGAATGGCATGAGGTAATGATCACAGTTCGTGCTCTTATTGCTGATTATCTTCAAAACGGTGGGGAAATTTCAAAAATCGAGCCTCACAAACACGAAAATCCTGTAGAAAAAATTCTTAACAGAGATTACACTGAAGATGAGCAGAAGATTTCTGATATTTTAAATGAATATGTAGCTCCTGCTGTAGAAAATGATGGTGGAAAAATTTCTTTAATGGAATACGATCAATCCAGCAAAACGGCTAAAATGCTTTTACAGGGAGCATGTTCAGGATGTCCGAGCTCTACTGCTACTTTGAAAAACGGTATTGAAAATATCCTGAAACAATTCGTTCCGGATCTTGTAGAAAGAGTGGAAGCAGTAAACGGATAACATTTACTTCATGACCGCTCGCAAAAAAATTCTGGTCATTATCGGAAGTGCAACAAAGAATTCCAGCAATCAAAAACTGATGGAACAGGTATTGGATAAAAATCCTGATATTCTTTTTCAGATATATGATGATCTTTCTGTTCTTCCCCATTTTGATACATCACTAACAGATGTTGATACACCGGACGAAATAGTGAGGGTCAGAGAATATATTGAGAATTCATCAGGAGTTATATTTTCTACCCCGGAATATATTTTCAGTATTCCCAGCAGATTAAAAAACTTACTGGAGTGGTGTGTTTCCACCAATGTATTTTCAGATAAACCAGTTGCATGTATCACGGGTTCTGCCAGCGGAGAAAAAGGTCATGAAGAATTATTATTGCTTTTAAGGACTCTCGGAGCCAAAACAGATGATAAACATCAGCTGTTAATAAAAGGAATAAAGGGTAAAATTGAGCCTGATGGCTCGGTTGAAAACAATACCTTTGCTAAAGTATTACAATTGGTAACAGATTTTGAAAAGTCTGTTTCATCATTAAAATAAAAAATGTTGAGTAAAAAAGGAATTTTATTAGTCAATCTTGGATCGCCAAAATCTACGGCTGTAAATGATGTAAAAGATTATCTTGATGAATTTTTGATGGATGAAAGGGTAATTGATTACCGTTGGATCTTCAGAGCTCTTCTTGTTCAGGGTGTTATTTTAAAAACAAGACCTGCCAAATCTGCCGAAGCTTATAAAACGGTATGGACGGATGAAGGTTCTCCTTTGATTTTTATTACGGAAAGAATTCAGAAAAAGCTTCAGAAAGTAGTGGATGTGCCTGTAGAAATCGGGATGAGATACGCTGAACCTAGTATTGAAAACGGAATTCAAAAATTGGTAGATCAGGGAATTTCTGAAATCGTTCTTTTTCCATTGTACCCTCAATATGCAATGAGTACTACAGAAACCGTTATCGAAAAAGCAGAAGAAGTAAGAAAGAAAAAGTTTCCAAATATAAAGATCAATTATATTCAACCGTTTTATAACAGGGATATTTACATCAATTGTCTGGCTGAAAGTATTAAGGAAAAACTTCCTGAGAACTTTGATGCTTTACAGTTCTCTTATCATGGAGTTCCGGAAAGACATATCTATAAAACAGACCCTTCCAAAACCTGTAAAATTGATGATGCCAACTGTATCAACAGCCAGGTAGATACTCACAATGCATATTGTTACAGACACCAATGTTACAAAACAACTGAAGCTGTCATTGCTAAAATGGGACTTCCAAAGGAAAAAACCATTATTTCTTTCCAGTCAAGATTAGGAAAAGATAAATGGATTGAGCCTTATACGGATGAAACGTTGGAAACAATTGGAAAAAAAGGAGTGAAAAACTTAGCCATTGTGTGTCCGGCATTCGTTTCAGACTGTCTTGAAACATTGGAAGAAATTTCTGTGGAAGGTAAAGAACAATTCATGCATGGAGGGGGAGAAAACTTCCATTATATTCCTTGTCTGAACGATGAAGACCGATGGATAGAGGTGGTAAAAACCCTTTGCGAAGAGAAACTGAATGATTTCTATTTAGTATAATCATTTACTTACAAAATATAAAAAGCCCACAGAAAATTTTCTGTGGGCTTTCTCTTGAAATATATTAAGATTGTTATTTTTTGATTAAGTTTCCTGCTTTCTGCCCGTTTACTGTTACAATGTAAACTCCCGGAAGCATATTAGATGGAAGTTTTATATTCAGTTTATTCAGACCGTCTGTAAGCGTTACTTTTTCAGAAACCTCTCTTTTTCCTGTAAGACTAGTTAATTCTACAGTTCCTTTTCCTTCCTTACTTTCAAATGCTATAGTAAACATATCTGTTGCCGGATTTGGACTGATGGTGAATGAAGGTGCATTCGTTGCCGATGCAACAATTCCTGATGGAGAAGTACCTCCGCCAACACCTACGGCATTCCAGGCATTGGTTACCTGTGTTACTTCATTACTTCCTGCTCCGTAAAGATCTGCAGCCGCTTGTAAAGAGTATGTTCTTGCATTGGCGTAAGTAGATGTTGAAATCAGATAAGTTGTTAATGTTCTGTAAGCAACTGCTGCTGCCTTATCCAATCCGATTCCTGAAACATTATAAGCGAAACCTTTATCATTGGTACCGGATCCTCCTGTTACCAATAAGTAATACCAGAAGTTTAAAACTCCAGAATTGGTATGAACGCCACAATAGTCATTAGCCTGGCTAGGACTTGCACATCCAGAAGTAGTAGTCGCTTTCCAATAGGTTCCCAAATAAGTATCCGGTTGTCCGTAAGCATTAGGATTCGCCATATCTCTGATCACATAACTGAAATCTTCTCCTAACGTCCAGCTTGCCTGCGTAGGTCTTGCCCAACGTTCTATTGAGTTTCCGAAGATATCGGAGAAACCTTCATTCAATGCTCCTGGTTCTCTTTGGTAGACAAGATTAGCGGTTTTTGAAGTCATTCCGTGGGCAATTTCGTGTCCGCAAACATCAATAGCTGTCAACGGTTTTCCTCCGTTCGTTGTAGAACTTCCATCTCCATAGGTCATTCTTGAGCCATCCCAGAATGCATTAAAGTAATTGGTAGAATAGTGAACATATGACTTGATGGCAAAATGGTTGTTATCAATACTCTTTCTTCCGAATTTTGTGTAAAGATAATCCACGGTCATTTCTGCTCCCCAATGTGCATCAGTAGCGTACTGATCTTTGTTGGTATTTACATTATTCCAAACATTATCTGTATCTGTAAA
Source organism: Chryseobacterium artocarpi (assembly GCF_001684975.1). Classification (GTDB taxonomy): domain Bacteria; phylum Bacteroidota; class Bacteroidia; order Flavobacteriales; family Weeksellaceae; genus Chryseobacterium; species Chryseobacterium artocarpi. The sequence continues at coordinate 265,985 of NZ_MAYH01000034.1, forward strand.
GTCTACAGCTGCCGAATAGCTAGTCCCTTTCTTTAAATTATAAGTTTCTACGGACGTCCCTCCGTTTCTTCCTGTTTCTCGTAATCTATAACTTCCATTATAAGAATCAGCAACGATATTTCTGTTTCCACTGTAAGCCGTTGTAGCTGTTCCCGGAGCATTCACATCATGAATGATAGCATCTATCCCCAGCACTTTTCCATTTTTTGCATCTACAAAAACATATTGTCTGCTCAATGGCTTTTCTGAATAAATATCAAATTTATAAGCTAATCTCAGGTCATTCAGTTTTTCATCCGTAGGATCTGAATAATAAACCAATTCCCCTTTTGGAGCGAAACTTGCGCTGGCATCATTGGTTTCTTTTTTAATGAACTCTTCTTCATCTTTGTTTTGCCATTTATAAGATTCTGCTCCTACAAATGATAGAGCACTTTGTAAAGCGATCTCTTCTGAAAGATTTGCTTTTCTCTCAACAGCTTTGGGAACATTCAGCATCCATTTTCCTGTTTGCCCTACAATTTTACCGTTTTTGGTCTGTACAGCCATCATTCCATACTCTACCGGAATATCATTAACGGTTTGTTGAAACCTATGAGTTTCAAACCCTAGCTGATCAACTTCATTACCTAATTTACGCGATTGTCCTGGTGAAAGTCTTTGTGATGTTTCATCAAATAAAACCGGGCTTCCTTTAAATTCAGGTCCGTTTTTATCAAATCTCATAAATTCTGCGTGTAATCCGCTTTTCCCTGGAATTAGTTTTGATGGTGTGTTTTGCCCAAAAACAAATGAGCATGCAGCAACGCTTACTGCCAAGATAAATTTTGTTTTCATAAAAATATTTGTTAAGTGTGATGACGAATGTATAAACTTTTCTCTACAAAAATACCATACTAATGATTAAAATTTAATTGATATTATAAATCAATAAACAAATCACAATAATGATTTTAAAAAGAAGCGAAATATTTAAAAATATTTTTATTATTATGAATATTTTTAATTGAAAAATTTAATAAAAATCAAATTTTTGTGAATTATTATTTTCGTTATGTTTCACATTACAGTGAATATAATTAATGAAATTCTATATCTTTTGTAAAAAAATAAAGGCTATCTTCAGTAAAGACAGCCTTAAATTGTATCATTAAGCTTTTAACTTTATTATCTTCTCACAGGAGTTCTGAACTCTCCATATCCCATTAGCCCATCATAGTTCCTGCCAAAAGGAGCATAATATAAAAATGCCTGATAAAGGTTTTCCGTCTGCCAGAAGTTACCATTCACCTCACCAAAGTCAAGAGGTCCATCTCCCTGCTTTGTAGCTAATATATAGTTATAAAAACCTTGCTTCATAAATATTTTTGCAACATACTGTTTGCCTGCTGCATCATATTGCATCTGATTTTCTTTGCTTGGCTGAAATCCGTTGAAACCTCCCAAGATATAAATATCCTTATCTACAGGATCAGATTCCAGATAGAAATATACCCATGAGTAATCAGCTTCTCTTTCTGCATCTCTTTCTCTTCCCAGGTCATTTCTTCTGTAATACCATGCACCATTTACGTCAGGTTGATATTGGTAATTCAATGGAAATGCCCAAACCGGATGCAGATAAGTATGATTAATATCATCTTTTACCTCTACAGCGCGAACCATATCTGCTGCAATCGTCATATTTTTATTATCAAAATAATAAAATTCATTGTCTCCCGGAAAAGCAAGATTCATCTGCTGGAAAAGCAACTGGTTTCCCAGAACCGTACTCGGCTTAAGATTGGAAATAACCATATTAGGATTATTATTCTGCATCACATTCATACTCATCGAATTTACATTCGAAGAGAGATCACCTGCTTTTGGGGTAGCTTTTACTTCTACTCTTTGGTTGATATTAGGTCTCTTTGCATCTGCAATTCTTGAAATATTTAGCCCTAAAGATGCCATATCTTCTACTAAGTAAAAACGTCTTTTGAAAAGAGGTCTGTCTGCAGAATCTTTATAAACAATCAGTTCATAATTTCCTGAGATTTTAGGTTTCATATTATCATTAGGGAAAGTCAGTTTATAATGTGTATAAGCCTGCAGTGTATTGAATGAATACTGAAACTTATCCAGAAGACCATTCAGATTTCCGGTGGCAAATTCTGTGAAGAAGAGATTATCGTCATTCCAGTTTCTGTCGTAATGTTTAATGGTATATCTATAAATTTCGCTGCCATTGGTAAGATCATCAAAACTTAAAACCAATTGTTCACCGAATTTAATTACCGGAGTTTCGTCATTCGTCTGTGGGTTGAACAGCTGGATACTTTGGATATTTTGTCCATAAACCAGTCCACCCAGGGAAAGTAAGAGTATTCGCAAAGTTTTCATTATGACGAAGATAACGAAAAATAGCCATTTTCTTAATAATATCGTATTTTTGAATAAAAAATAATCAGCTTATGCTTCAGATTCAAGGTTTCGTATTCAACTTTGCAAGCGAAAACACCTATGTTCTTTACAATGAAAATAAAAATGCCTGGTTAATTGATCCGGGAAATATGAGTGAACAGGAAACGAATGCCATTGATCAATTCATCAAAGAAAAAGGGCTTAAAATTGAGAAAATTCTTTTAACCCATGCACACATTGATCATGTTTTAGGACTTCAGTGGGCTTTTGATACTTTTAAAGTACCTGTTTATCTGCATAAGGAAGATCAGGAAGTTTTAGATATGCTTCAGGCTAGCGGAATGAGATTCGGTTTTCCTGTGGAGCCTGTAAAAGTAGATACCATATATATCAATGAAGGTGAAGAACTTGCGCTGGATGGTGAAAAGTTCAATATTTATCATGTTCCGGGACATTCTCCGGGAAGCGTTGTATATCACAATGAAAATCAGAAATTCATGATCTCCGGTGATGTTCTTTTTGAAGGGAGTATCGGAAGAACGGATCTTTATAAAGGAAATTATGAACAATTGATTGATGGTATTAAAACAAAACTTTTTGTGCTTGATCCTGATACACAGGTATTTTCCGGTCATGGAAATCCGACGTCAATTGGGTTTGAGAAGCAATATAATCCTTTTTTTAAATAAGAGATTCGGGATGCGAGGTTCGGGTTTGCAGATTGTAGAGTTTGATAGTAAGCATTTTACACATTTTTATCATTCTGAAAGAATCTAAACACAGTATATTAATATTTAAGGTTAGATTCCTGACGGAATGGCAAAAACTACGTTATCAACTAAATTTGTAAGAGTTTTATTTCCCACAGATCTCACGGATTTACACAGATGTTTGTGGTTACTTGTACAAATATTAGTATAATTTGTGTTTAAGAAAATCTGCATGATCGGCTTAATCAGCGAGAGCTTTGTCTCCCACAGATCTCACGGATTTGCACGGATGTTTGTGGCTATTTGTGTGAAAATTAGTGTTATTTGTGTTTTTTAAAAAAATCGGCGTTACCAGCTTAATCAGCGAGAACAATAAAAAACAAAAACCGTCAGAACTAAGTTCTGGCGGTTTTGCATTTATAAAAAAATAGAGTTTAAAAGTCCAAAGTAATTGAAGCTCTGGCTGCTGCTCCCATGATAGGTCTTGCCATTCTGATATTGGTTCCTGATACAGTCTGAGATCTTGGATCACCTTCTGTAATTCCAATCGTATTGAAAATATTGGTTCCATCTACAGCAAAACGTATTTTACCAAGCTGATAAGACATTCCTGCTCCAAATTCCGTGAATGATGGCAGAATATTATCTTCTGTATTTCCTTCATTCTGGAAACGCTTGCCATAATAATTCATGCTTACATAAGCTCTCCAGTCTTTTGTGATATTCACAGCTGGAGAAATATTAAAATAGAACTTAGGAATTCTTCTTACAACATTCCCATCATAATCAAAAGTAGAACCGTCAGCATTTCTTCCTGTAAAGTCTTTATATTTCGGATTTTGAATAGTTCCGTTGAATGTTATCTCGAAAACATTATTGAACAATCTTGCAAAACCTTCAATTTCTACCCCAAGATTGGTTGTATTAGCAAATTTATTCTCAGAAGTTCCGTCTGAATAAACATCGGTAAATGAAAGGTTCTTAAGTGCTGAATAAAAAGGGATCACGGCAATATCAAAAGTACGGGAATAGTATTTATATCCTACTTCCAATTGATTAGTCTGTACAGGTTTTACTGCATCCAGATTTCCTATATTATTATAGTACGCTTCTTCATTCGGAGATCTGAAGCCATGAGAGAAACGGGCGTATACTGCGTTTTCACGATTGATCTTATAATTGGAAGCAAGAGTATAGGAAACTTTATTTATGTCATAATACCAATACGTAAACTGATTTCCCAACACATTCATATGATCGTCTGCTGTTGTGGTATCAAAACCATGAGTTCCGTCTACTGTTAATCCTGAATTATTAAGATTAGCTGTTGTGGTATTCACTTTATATCCTTTGTAAAAATCGCGGCTGTAACGAATTCCTCCATTAAAACTTAAAGCATCGGTTACATTATAATCCAGATTTAAATAAAGGTCATTCAAACTTCCCTGAATCTGCGAATCTCTAAGTAAAGTAGACATATCAGTAACTCCGTTATACGTTTTAGAATAGCCTACACTGCTTGGGCTGAGAGAAGGATCCACTAAATTCAAGAGTTCAGGTCTATCCGTAGCTGTTGTCAGAATATTACTCCAGTTCCAGTATTGATGAGATTTCCAGTTTGATTTATAAAAACCAGCCGTCACATTTCCTTTATCGAATTTATAATTGAACTGTAAGTCATTCACAAAGTTATTCATCTGTTTATCGATAGCCCAAAAACCAAGTTTTTGTACAAATTGAGGATCAACCACCGCTCCACTGCTTACCAATGAATATTGATAGCTGGTCATTCCCATTCCTCCTTCATCTATTGGTTTAGTTGCAAAATCAGAAGCCGTTTTTGGTGCTCCAGCAGGAAAGATTCCAGTGTAGTTCATATTAATATTGGTGTATCTCGTTTTATTTAAAACACTGAAATTACCACCCAGATCATATTTAAACTCAGCTCCCAATACATCTACTTTCGGATGGATTCCGTCTTCAAGATTTCTGCTGAAAAATCCACCTCCTGCCTGTGGAATATTCAACTGGCTGATGGCTCTGTAGCTGTAGGTTCCATAATTTGGATCAAAACCTTGGAATCCTTTTAATTTTTCGCCATCCTGCGTTAAAGGAATCGGAAGGAAGAATGTATTTCTATCGTCTAATTTTTTATAATAAACCTTAGCATATCCTTTATCAAAAACGTATTTCAGATTCATTCTGATTTGCCCGCCATTATTGGCTTTGAAACCTGTCTTTCTGATCCCGTCATCACTTCTGTAAAAACCACCGACATTGAAAAATAATTTATCTTTTACCAAAGCTCCACCCACATTAAGGTCAGTACGCATTAAACCATAAGTACTGGTTTCAAGTTTTGCTGTACCTTTGAAATCATTGGTTCCTTCTTTAGTTATAAAATTAATAAGACCTCCAGGAGAATTATTGGCATAAATAGAACCTGAGCCTCCTCTCAAAGCTTCCAATCTGCTCACGGAATTATCTACACGAAAAAAGTTATCTGCATTCGCGAATTGAAGTGCCCCGTCCTCAAAAACCGGCAGCCCGTCTTCCTGAACCTGTACAAATTCATAAGCTCCGGCAGAAGGAATTCCTCTTGCGAAAAGGTTATTTCCAACTTCACCACCTGAAGTTTCTACAGCAAAACCAGGAACTCGTTGCAATAAAGCTGCCGCACTGATTGGATTTTGCTTTTGTATTTCCTTTGAACTGAATGTTGAAATTGCAGTACTGGATTCTATTTTTTTCTTCGGATTTGAATTTCCTGTAATAACGATCTGATCAATGGAGGAAACTTTTACAGAATCTTGCGGAGTCTCCTGTGCATAAGCATTATTGAAGTACAATGTAGCTGTAGCGGCGATTAAAAAGATTGATTTTTTTTTCATAGCCCTATTTTTTATTGTTAGTTTCAGTTTTGTTGTAGTTTTAAATACACTCCATTCGTCCAACCGAACCCATCCTGATTGGGATATTCCCCGCCTCCTGCTATCGTTTCTGTATCTAATGCATTGTATTTTTCCATTAATTTCCCAGTGTTTTTGTAGACTCTCTCCACATTAGAACACCAGTTATTTTTTATTTTTTCTGCTAAATCATGGTAACCATAATTTTTCATTGCCTTAAAGCCAAGCCATTGGTAAGGTGCCCAGGCATTAGGCAAATCCCATTGTTGCCCTGAATTTTTCGTTGTGGTTACAAGCCCGCCCTGATATAAAAATTTATCTGAAATAGATTTTGACAAAGCCTTTGCCTGTTCTTCATCTGCAATACCCAGAAATAAAGGGTAAAGAGCAGCAATATGTTCAGACGGTGTGTTTGTGTTTTTTTTGATATGATAATCTTTGTACATCTTTGCTTTTTCATCCCAGAAGTATTTGTTGATCATCTGTCTTCGGCTTGCTGCTCTTTCAGTAAAAAAACTTTCTTTTTCTTCCAACCCCTGAAGTGCTGAAGATTTTGCCAATGTAGTTTCCAAATGCCATAAAAGACAGTTCAGATCTACTTCAGCGAGGTTCAGTGTTTCAATCGTCTGGATATGTTGTCCGTCTGCAAACCATCTGCTGGAAAAATCCCAGCCGGATTCACAGGCGCTTCTTATATTTCTGTAAAATCCATCACCGGAAGCATTCTCCTGATCTTCAATATCAATTAAATAGCTTTCAGGACGAGGCTCATTTTCTGCATCATAATATCTGTTCAAAATATCTCCTTCAACAGTTTTCACTATTCTTTTCACTCCTGAACCATTTTCTACATCTTTTTTTCCTCTCATCCAAAACTCATACTCTTTTTCTAAAGTATCATGATATTGAGTATAAACGGCTTCATCATTTTTAGTTTCAGCAAGAAGCTCAAGCATTAATGAAAAATAAGGAGGTTGAGATCGGCTTAAAAAGTGAGTCCTGCTTGCATTAGGAACAAAACCTACATTCTGGATGAGGTAAGAACAGTTTTCCACAATATTCTCCATCATTTCCACTCTTCCGGAAACCTGTAGCCCTAACATAATAAAATAGCTGTCCCAATAGAAAAACTCATTGAAGCGACCTCCCGGAACGATATATGGTTTTGGTAATTTTAAAAGCGTCCCTTTTTCTTCATAAGCAGTACGGGTCAATTCATCCCAAAGTTTTTCAATATGTTCTTCAATTGGAAGATGATTTTCTCTTTGGATGGAAACTTTTGCTCCCAAAAAATCAAAATGAGTCATCACAAAATCTTTCAGATTAAAACCTTCTGAACCTTTACCCTGTTCATATTTTGAATTGATTTCAGCAACCGGAAATAACGGAACTGCATCAGTCATCATTTTCTGATCTTCAAAAATGGCTGATCTCTGAACATCATCAAAAAGAGTTTGGATATCGTGGATGTAAAGCTGATTATTCATTATTATTTTTTAGGATTAATTTTTAATTTATTCATGAAAATTGCTGAAATAATCAACAATGAAAGCGGAATCAAAGACAGATAAAAAGCCTGCTGCCCACTGAATTCCTGAAAGACAAAGCCCGTAATAATAGAACCTATTGTTCCCCCAATCGCAGAAAAAACTACGATCAATCCAGACATTGCACTATGTAAATATTTAGGGATAGAAGCTAGGATAACAGAATTTATACTTGGATAAATCGGAGCCAGCAAACCTCCCATTAATGGAAACAAATACACTACTAATGGAGCGTTTAGCCAGTTGGTTGTGGTGTCAATATGAATATTATGCGTCAGTGGAAGCACTAAAAGTAGGCTTACAGCAAACCCAATTACACAAAATGAAACTACATAAATCCAACTGAATTTTTTAGAAAAGAATCCTGACAAAAACCTTCCTAAAGCAAAAGCTCCTGCCAAAACAGCTCCTGCCTGAATACTCATCGAAGTAGGAACCTTCAAAATTTCTTTATAAAATGTAGGCGTCCATGTTTGAAAGCTTTGTTCTACCAACACAAAAAGGAAAGCACACAACAAAAAGCATAACACTTTTTTATAACTAAACAAACTTGCGCTGTTTCGTAAGTCTCCCAATAGATCAGTTTTCTCACTCTTTGCATCTTTTTCATTCAGTTTTGAAAAGAATAAGAATAAAAATGACAATGTTGAAAGAACTCCCAATACCCAATAAACATTCAGCCAGTGAGTAGATTTCGGATTATGATCATCTATATATAAGCTGAATAAAAGATTTCCTGCCAACACTCCAATCATGAAAAATCCTTCTAGAAATCCCATGAAACTGGAATGTTCCTTATCTGTATCCGTTACCAAGCCAATAGAAGTAAACACCGATATTTTGATCAACGCAAAGGAAACCCCTACAATTCCAAATAGTAACTTGAAGAACCAAAATTCATTGGTAAACGGCATCACAAAACACATCCCACTTACCAGAAACAAAGCAATCAGCATTGAATTTTTGATCCCGATCTTAGGAAGAAATGAAGCCAGAATAAATGAACAAATAGCAATAGGAAGATCCTTAAATCCTTCCAATACACTGGCAGATGATTTTGAAATTCCAAAGTTTTGCTGTACCTGCAAAATAACAGTTCCCACAGAATTCAAAAGAATTGCGAAAACAAAATAGTTTAAAAATAAAACCGCCTTTATGTTGAAATTTTTCATTCGGATCATTTCTTGACGGCTAAGATAGAAGCATTTGTGTTAACGATAATTTAACACAATAAATCAATATTTGAACAATATTAATATATTTAGTATTTTTAGTGATTAAATATGATTAATTAAATGAAAGTTACTTTTGAAAGAGTAATTCCCAATGAGAAAAGTTCGTTCCGTACGATTCACAACAACTCCCCTATTTCAGAATTCAAATGGGAATATCACTATCATCCCGAAATTGAATTGGTTTGTGTGATTTCCGGGAGCGGAACCCGACATGTAGGTTATCATAAAAGTAACTATACTAATGGAGATCTCGTTCTGATTGGCTCCAATATTCCGCATTCTGGATTTGGATTAAATTCTATTGATCCGCATGAAGAAATTGTTCTTCAGTTCAAAGAAGAAATTCTTCAGTTTCCCCAACAGGAAGTGGAAGCAAGATCAATTAAAAATTTATTGGAGCTTTCAAAATATGGTATTCATTTTCATCATAAGGTAAAAAAAGCAATGCTCCCGAAATTAAAGCTAATGCTTGAATCAGAAGGATATAAAAGATACTTATTGCTTCTTGAAATTCTTTTCGAATTATCTCAATGTGAAGACTATGAACTTTTGAATAAGGAAATCATGCCTTACACTATTATCTCAAAGAATAAAACCCGTCTTGAGAATATTTTCACTTATGTAGAACATCATTATGATAAGGAAATTAATATTGAAGAGGTTGCCAAACTTGCTAATCTGACTTTACCTGCGTTTTGTAATTTCTTTAAAAAAGCAACTCAGATCACCTTCACAGAATTTGTGAACCGTTATCGAATCAACAAAGCCTGTTTACTGATGGCACAGGATAAACCGATTTCAGAATGCAGCTATGCTTGTGGTTTCAATAATGTAACCTACTTTAACAGAATGTTTAAAAAATATACTGGGAAGACGCCTTCTGAGTTTATTAAGAATTACTCTCATAATAAGGTAAACGTGTAATTTTCCCACGGATTTCCCAGATTTCACAAATGTTTGCGTTATAAATCCTAATGAAATTATACAACATCAAAAAATCTGCGTAATCTCCTAAATCTACAAGAATATTATAATAGCCACTAATTCACAAATAAAAAAGAATTCATGCATTAGTGGCAAATAAAAACGGTATAAAAAGCTGCGCAATCTGTAGGAAATAAAAAAGCTGTCCTAAAAAAGAACAGCTATATATTATAATAAATAAGAATCGGTAACCGAAACTATTTCCATTTAATATTACATCCCATGCTTGGTCTTTGAATTTCTTCCTGAGCTTCTCCAGCTAAAAGGTTTTCAAAAGCAATAATCAAATCTTCTCCGGTAACATCTTTATTATTTCCTGGTCTTGAATCATCCATCTGACCTCTGTAGACAAGATCTAATTTATCATCAAAGAAATAAAAATCGGGAGTACAAGCTGCATCATAAGCTTTTGCTACTGCCTGACTTTCGTCGAATAAATAAGGAAAATCAAATCTTCTGTCGATTTGGAATTCAATCATTTTTTCTGGAGAATCATCCGGATATTTTTCAATATCATTAGCATTGATCGCGATGAATTCAATTCCTTTATCATTGTAATCTTCATATAATTCGTTGATCTTATCAATCACATGAAGAACAAACGGACAATGGTTACACATAAAGATTACCAATGTTCCATTTTCTCCTTTCAGTTCTTCCAAAGACTGAAGTTCATTCGTTTTTGACGGGTTTGGAAGCTCAAAAAACGGAGCTTTTGTACCTAATGCCAACATATTTGATGGAGTATTCATATCCTTTTTCTTTAGTTTCACAAAGATAGAAATTTCTTTGGTTATATGGTAAGGAAGATAGGAGCTGGAAAAACAGAACTTATTCTTCCCAATATATTTATTGAGTAAAGCTATATATTTTATTAATTTTTACAATAATTTAAAATCAATGCATCTCATCTACTTCCAGTTCTCGCTTTTTCCATCTTTTAATTCATTTCTAAAATCTTCTTTTTTCATTAAATGTAAAATATGGTTTGGAAGATATCCTCAAAAGTTTGTAGTTTTGCTAACACTGTTAGAAAAGAATATCATGGGTCTACATGAACGTCGTCAAAGAGAAAAAGAATCTATCCGTGCAAGTATCTTGCAGGCTGCATTCACTTTGGCTAAATCTGAAGGCTGGGCATCACTTTCCATGCGTAAAATAGCAGACGCTATTGAATACAGCGCACCGGTGGTGTATGATTATTTCGAAAATAAGGAAGCTATTTTATTTGAAATTTCATTGGATGGCTTTCACAAATTACATATAGAATTATTAAAGGCACAGCAGAAGCACAGTACACCAGAAGAGCAACTTCTTGCTATTGTTGATGCTTATTGGAACTTTGCTTTTAATAATAAGGAATATTACCAACTGATGTTTGGATTGGGAATGCAATGTTGTGGAAAAGGACAGATGAAGAAAGAGTTTTCTTCTTTCCAGGAGCTGATCTACGAATGTACTTATAACATCATTGAAAAGAACGGATCAAACACAGATAATGCATGTCATATGTCTCATGCTTTATTTTCAGCAGTACATGGAATGATTTCCATCATGATGATGCGTACAGGAGATATTCCGTCTACTATGAATAAATCGACTTTAGATGAAACAGTTTCATCTTTTATAAAGTCCTTGTAATATTTTTTTAAATCAAAATTTAACACCGTTAGGAAAATTAACATTGAATTAATAAGCTCAATTGTTAAAATCTTAATTTAAAAACAAAAATAAACTATGCAAAACTCTACTCCATTTAATTGTTAAAGAATTTTTTTTTCATCACAAATTAACACTGTTAGTAAAATTAACACACATTACACCTCACATCTTCATATACTTAAATACATTAAAACAATTTTCAATTATGGGAACAATCGACATGATCGAGCATTAAAAATTCTGTAATTTTTTTTGAACAAATCATTAACACTGTTAGGAAAAAAAACAGCATTTATTAGAAAGAAACATTACTTAAATCTAACACTTCATTAAAAAAATTAAACCAAAATGAAAATACCTGGAAAAACAAGGTTTATTGTACTTATTTCAAGTATAATTCTTTTACAGAGCTGCACGAAGGCTGCAGAAGGATCTAATTCCGCACCACCAGCTCCAGAACTTCCGGTTTATACCGTTATCACCTCTCCTGCTACCACTTATCAGGAATTTCCGACTGCTTTGGAAGGAAAAAACAATGTGGAAATCAGATCTCAGGTGGATGGATATCTTGACAGAATTTATGTAGAGGAAGGAGCTTACGTAAGAGCCGGACAGCCTTTATTTAAAATAGATTCAAGAAGTTATGGCGAGCAGATGAATATGGCTCAGGCAAATCTTCAGGCAGCAAATGCCAATATACAAAAAGCTAAAGTAGAAGTTGACAGACTTCAGCCTTTGGTTGCTGCAAAAGTAGTTTCCGATGTACAGCTTAAAACGGCGAAAGCTAATTATGAAGCGGCTGTAGCTGCAGCTTCACAGGCTAGAGCATCTGTAGGAAGCGCAAGAATCAATGTAGGATTTACCACCATTACTGCTCCTGTAAGTGGATATATTGGAAGAATCCCATTCAAAAAAGGAAGTCTGATTTCAAGAACAGATCCTAATCCTTTGACTTTATTATCAGATATCAGTGAAATTTATGCGTATTTCTCTTTAAGTGAACTTGATTTTATTGCTTTCCAGAATAAATATGCGGGAGCTACTTTAGAAGAAAAACTTAAAAATATGCCGATGGTAGAGCTGGTAATCGCTGATAACAGTACTTATCCTGAAAAAGGAAGATTAAGTATTGTAGACGGGCAATTTGATAAAACTACCGGAGCAATCAGTGTACGTGCAGTTTTTCCTAATGTAAACGGAGCGTTAAGAACAGGAAATACAGGAAGAGTTCGTATGCCTCAACTGATTTCAAATGCAGTGGTAATTCCTCAGGAGTCAACATTTGAAATTCAGGATAAAACGTATGTCTATGTAATGGGTAAAGACCAGAAAGTAACCGGAAAACCAATCAAAATATCCGGAAAAACAGACAGTTATTATTTTATTTCTGAAGGACTTACACCTGGAGAAAAGATTGTTTACACCGGAATCGGAAACCTGAAAGACGGCGCTTCCATCAAACCGAAAGCCATCTCTTCAGACAGTTTATTGAGAGCAAAACCTTTGTAATAACTATTTAAGAGCAGTTTAAACCTCATCTTTTTAGCCTTTAAGTTTTGAAAATCATTATCAATACATCGATTTTATTTTCAACTCAATCAACTTAAGTGCAATAAGGCGTGTTTAGACAACATTAAAAAATAAACTTCTTATGTTAAAACAATTTATAGAAAGACCGGTCCTTTCAACGGTCATCTCCATCATACTCTTATTATTGGGAGCTCTGTCTCTCTTTAATTTGCCTATCGCGCTCTTCCCGGACATTGCTCCGCCAAGTGTTCAGGTAACGGCTTTTTATCCGGGAGCAAATGCTGAAGTAGTGGCACGTTCCGTTGCAACACCTATTGAAGAAGCAGTAAACGGAGTGGAAAACATGACGTACATGACTTCCAACTCAAGTAATGACGGTACTATGACCTTAAGCGTTTTCTTTAAGCAGGGATCTGATCCTGATAATGCTGCTGTAAACGTACAAAACCGTGTATCCAAAGCAATGAGCCAGCTTCCTCAGGAAGTGGTACAAGCAGGAATTTCTACACAGAAGGTTCAGAATAGTATGATTATGTTCATGGGATTATCGAGTGATGATCCTAAACAATATGATGAGCTTTTCTTACAGAATTATCTTAAGATCAACGTAATTCCACAGATCCAACGTATTCCAGGAGTTGCACAGGCGCAGGTTTTCGGAACCAGAGATTATTCCATGAGAATCTGGTTAAAACCGGATAGACTGGCTGCCAACAATCTTTCCCCACAGGAAGTTTTGAATGCCATTAAAGACCACAACCTTGAAGCTGCTCCAGGACGCCTTGGACAGGGAAGCAAGGAAACTTATGAATATATCCTTAAATATAAAGGTAAGCTGAATAAAGGTGAAGACTATGAAAGCATAGCCATTAAAGCAAATAGTGATGGATCATTCTTAAGATTAAAAGATGTTGCGAGGGTAGAATTCGGTTCTTATACTTATACCGCAACCAACAGAGTAGACGGAAAACCGGTTGCCGGATTTGCCATTCTCCAAACGGCAGGTTCAAACGCAAATGAGATCCTTACTGAGATTGAAAAGCAGGTAAAAGTAATGGAAACCTCCCTTCCAAAAGGAGTGAAGCCTATTATCATGTATAATTCCAAGGATTTCCTTGATGCTTCTATCCATCAGGTAGTAGAAACATTGGTTATTGCATTCATTCTGGTATTTATTGTAGTTTATATTTTCCTTCAGGATTTCAGATCTACTTTAATTCCAGCCATTGCAGTCCCTGTAGCGATTATTGGTACTTTCTTCTTCCTTCAGTTATTTGGTTTCAGTATCAATATGCTTACTTTATTTGCTTTGGTACTTGCCATCGGTATTGTAGTAGATGACGCGATTGTGGTAGTGGAAGCCGTCCATTCCAAAATGGAACAGACGGGAATGCCTGTAGAACATGCAACTATGAACTCTATGAGTGAAATCTCAGGAGCGATTATTTCCATTACATTGGTAATGTGTGCGGTATTTATTCCTGTTGGATTCATGCAAGGACCTGCGGGAGTTTTCTACAGACAGTTTGCCTTTACATTAGCTATTGCGATTATGATCTCCGCAGTAAATGCATTAACATTAAGCCCAGCGTTATGTGCTCTTTTCCTAAACGATCCTCAGGGAGAACACGGTGAACATGGTCATAAAAAAGGTTTTGGAGCAAGATTTTTCAATGCATTTAATGCAAGCTTCAATAACATGACCAAAAAATATATTTACAGCCTTAAGTTTTTAATCAAAAATAAATGGGTTGCCATCGGAGGTCTTGTAGTGATAACAGCGGCAAGTATTTTCATGATTAAAAAAGCTCCTTCAGGATTTATTCCAACGGAAGATCAAGGATTTGTACTGTATGCAGTAAATACTCCTCCGGGAAGTTCACTGGAAAGAACCCACAATGCTACGGCGCAGATTGATAAAATTATTAACGGAGAAAAAGCAACCAATCACCTTTGGGTAGCTGATGGAATGAACTTCATCAGTAATGCCAATGCTTCTCCTTACTCTGCAGGTTTTATCAAACTTAAAGATTATGATAAGCGTGGAGAAATGAAAGATCCTGATCAGATTGCTGCTACTTTGACAGGAAGAGTAAGCCAGGTAAAAGATGCCAACGCTTTCTTCTTCAACTTCCCAACTATTCAGGGATTTGGTAACGTTTCCGGTTTTGAATTTATGCTTCAGGATAAAACCAACGGATCTTTTGAGCAATTGGGAACAACAACCCAACAGTTCATTGGTGAATTGATGAAACGCCCGGAAATTGCATTTGCCTTTACAACCTATGCAGCCGGAAATCCACAATATACGATTGATGTAGATACGGACAAAGCAAATCAGCTGGGGGTTTCTGTAACAGAATTAATGCAGACCATGCAGATTTATTACGGAAGTAGCTTCGTTTCAGATTTCAACAGATTCGGAAAATACTACAGAGTAATGGCTCAGGCGGATATTCCCTATCGTACGGATATTAATTCTTTGGAAGGAATTTATGTTAAAAATAAATCCGGAGAAATGGTTCCTGCCAAGACTTTAGTGACCTTAAAAAGAACGTTCGGTCCTGAAACAGTAACAAGAAACAACCTATTCAATGCTGTAACGATCAATGGTACCCCAAAACCCGGATATAGTACCGGAGATGCCATCAAAGCTGTTGAAGAAGTAGCTCAACAATCTTTACCAAGAGGTTACGGATATGAGTGGACAGGAATTACCCGTGAAGAGATCAAAACTGGTGGGCAAACCACTTTTATCTTCCTTTTAAGTATTCTTTTTGTTTATTTCTTATTGGCAGCACAATATGAAAGTTACATTCTTCCGTTCGCTATTATTCTAACGATTCCGACAGGGATTTTTGGAGTATTTGCCTTCACAGGGCTTGCAGGAATTGATAATAACATTTATGTACAGGTCGGATTAATAATGCTCGTTGGGCTATTAGCAAAAAATGCAATTCTTATTGTAGAATTTGCTGTACAGCGAAGAAAAGCAGGAAGATCATTAATTGAATCTGCTCTTCAGGCTTCAAGATTACGTTTAAGACCAATCTTAATGACCTCTTTTGCCTTCATTGTGGGAATGCTTCCTCTGGTTTGGACACAAGGTGCTTCTGCAAAAGGAAATCATTCCATCGGATACAGTACTGTAGGAGGAATGCTTACAGGAGTAGTATTCGGGATTTTCATTATTCCGGTAATGTATGTTGTTTTCCAATATCTGCATGAAAAAATGCCGAGCAGAAAGAAAAAGAGACTTCTGAAAAAGCAGATGGAGGAAGAACTTTTAGCTTCAACAATTAATTAAATGCAAAAGAAGAAAGGTTTATAGGTCAAAAAGATTTTTAGAATAACACTTAAGCAATTTTAAAGTTAAAAGCATTCTGTATAAGAAGTACACGTAAGTTTTTAAAAACATTTGATCTTCCTATCTACAAAAATCTGTGGAAAACAATAAACCTCAACATTATTTAAGTCATTAAACCAAAATTATGAAAAGACTAAAAAATATTATATTAACATTCGCCATAGCTTTAGGATCTGTTTCGTGTGTGTCAAAACTGGCATACGCGGAACCGGATCTCCCGCTACCGGAAAAATTTCAGTACACAGCAACTGCCGATACAGCAAGTATTGCCAATCTGGAATGGAAACAGTTTTTCAACGATCCTATTTTACAGGAACTGATTGAAAAAGGTATTAAAAACAATTATGATCTTCAGATTGCTTTAAAACAGGTTGCATCATCACAGGAAAAACTGAAACAGGCAAAATATATGCAATATCCCGATGTTGGTTTTGGAGTAGCAGCTCAGATTTCAAAGCCTTCTAAAAATAGCATGAATGGACAAAGCTTAAATTTATTTTTAGGTCAAAGTCATGTTGAAGATTATAACGCAGCTTTCAACTTATCATGGGAAGCAGACATCTGGGGGAAAATCAAAAACCAGCAGGAAGTTTCAAGAATACAGTATTTGCAGACCTATGAAGGTTCAAAAGCTATTCAGACACAAGTAGTAGCGGC
Organism: Chryseobacterium artocarpi; assembly: GCF_001684975.1. Taxonomy (GTDB): domain Bacteria; phylum Bacteroidota; class Bacteroidia; order Flavobacteriales; family Weeksellaceae; genus Chryseobacterium; species Chryseobacterium artocarpi. The sequence goes on from NZ_MAYH01000034.1 coordinate 282,989, forward strand.
AATTGCTCAAGGATATTACAACCTTTTGATGCTTGACAAACAATTAAGTATTGCAAAATCTAATTTAGAATTGAGCAATAATACCTTGATGATCACACAAAAAATGTGGGAAAGTGGAGACACAACATCTTTGGGAGTGCAACAGGCTAACGCTCAAAAGCAGGCAACAGAACTTCTGATCTCACAATTGGAACAAAATATTGCCATACAGGAAAATGCTTTAAGTATTCTTGTTGGAGAAACCCCTAATAAAATCAACAGAACAATCGAAATGTCTGACACTTCCTTACCTCAGAATATCATAGCTGGGCTTCCCGCAGCGATGGTAAGCCGCAGACCGGATGTACGTCAGCAGGAATTGGTTTTATTGGAATCAAATGCCATGGTAGGAATTGCACAGGCTAATATGTATCCTGCATTAAAGATTACAGCAAATGGCGGAGTGAATTCTTTTAAAATTGATAACTGGTTTCAGATTCCGGCATCATTATTCGGGTCTGTATTAGGAGGAATTACTCAACCTATTTTTCAAAAAAGACAATTGAAAACGGATTTTGAAGTAGCAAAAATTCAAAGGGAGAAAAATGTATTGGCATTTCGTCAATCAGTTTTAAATGCTGTGGGAGAAGTTTCTGATGCCTTGGTTTCTAATGAAAACTTAAAAGTTCAGGAGCAAAAAGCAAATGAGCAATCCACTACATTAAAAGATGGAATTAAAAGCGCACAACTTCTTTACAGAGGAGGTTCAGCCAATTATCTTGAAGTGATTACCGCACAGGGAAATTCTCTTCAGGCAGAGTTGAACCTTGCTTCCATTAAAAGACAGAGATTAAGCAGCATTGTAGATCTATACAGAGCGCTGGGTGGCGGTTGGAAGTAGTAAATTAAATTATATTTGTTTTAAGATGCGGTTCTTTTCAGAGCCGCATTTTTTATAGGGAACCTTGTCAAAAATACGGATTAATATACAAGAAAGAAGGTAAAAGATTTTCAATATTTTTTATGCCACGAATGCACGAGTTTCTTTTTAATTTCTTTAACCACATAGGATTTTTATCCAGAAAAAAATTATTCGTGAATTAGTGGCTATTACTTGCAAATATCAATTTTATCAAATATAAAATCTTTGCGTTTTAATAATAGTTTGTTTTAAAAGTTTGCGCCCTTGCGATGATCCAATATTAAAACTGTTCCGCAATCCAAAGAATCACAGCATCATAATCCTCCTGAGAATATCCCAATTGTAAATATACAAGAAAGAAGATAAAGGATTTTCAATATTTTTTATGCCACGAATGCACGAGTTTCTTTTTAATTTCTTTAACCACATAGGATTTTTATCCAGAAAAAAATTATTCGTGGATTAGTGGCTATTACTTACAAATATCAATTTTATCAAAGATAAAATCCTTGCGTCTTAATAATAGTTTGTTTTAAAATTTTGCGCCCTTGCGATGATCCAATATCAAAACTTTTCCGCAATCCAAAGAACCAAAGCATCGTAATCCTCCTGAGAATAACCCAAAGGTAAATAATGAATATCATCCGCTTTTCTATACCAGGTCAGCTGACGTTTAGCATATCGGCGGCTGTTCTTTTTAATCTCGGAAACGGCAAAATCAAGATCCCATTCTCCATCAAAGTATTTGAATAATTCTGCATAACCAACCGTATTCAAAGCAGTCAAACCTTTGAATTTCTCCAACCCTTTCACCTCATCCAAAAGCCCTTTCTCCATCATAATATCAACTCTTCGGTTGATTCTGTCATACAATTCTTCTCTTGGTGCTTCAATTCCTATTCTTATCACATTAAAATCTCTGGAATCTTGGGAAACAGCAATCTGTTCAGAATATTTTTTATCCGTTTGCCAGATGACATCAATAGCACGTAAAAGCCTTCGATGGTTGTGAATATCTACAACAGCAAAATACTCAGGATCCAATTCTTTTAAAATTTCCTGAAGTTTTTCTATCCCTTTTTCTTCCATCATTTTCTGAAGTTTCTCCTGATTTTCCATATCTGCTTCAGGCAGGTCATTCAGCCCTTCAATCATTGCTTTTTCATACATCATACTTCCGCCAACAAGAATGACGGTATCATGATTTTCGAAAAGTTCATTAAGTTTTCTTAGGGCATCTTCTTCATATTGCCCGATGGAATAGTATTCTTCTACAGAAAGATTTCCGATAAAATGATGAGGTGCTTCAGCCAATTCCTCGTCGGAAGGTGCTGCTGTTCCAATTTTCATTTCCTTAAAAAACTGTCTGGAATCACAGGAAACAATCTCGGTATTGAAATGTTTTGCCAGATCAATTGCCAGTTTTGTTTTTCCTATTCCGGTGGGTCCTACTACAGAAATTAAATTTTTCTTTTTCACACCGCTAATTTACGAAAATGGGATCATTTCTATTTTTATTTTTAAATGTAAAAAAACTATGAATTGTTTTGAGCCATTCAAATTTCAATGAAGAAGTTGAGAATATTAAGATAAGCTTCCCTTTTAGCATAATGCTTATAAAAATCTACCTGATTTTTTTCTTAATTAAAATTAACGGCTTAAATATTCTTCATGATTCAAAATAAATTTAAAATTAAATAACCAGAACGTTTATGTTGAAACTTCATTGTATTACATTATACACTTAAATGTTTATCTTTGTAGAACAATAAAAAACTATGATTTTATCAATGACCGGCTTTGGTAGAGCCGAAGGTGTTTTTGAAGGAAAAAAAATAACAATAGATATTAAATCACTGAACAGCAAGAGCTTTGATTTAAATATTAAAATTCCTTTACGTTACAAAGAAAAAGAATTTGAGATCAGAAAAATTCTTAATGATAGAATTATCCGTGGAAAAGTAGACTGCTACGTAAACCTGGAAAACCTTGAAGAATCTAATGATGTGAAAATTAATAAGAGTTTAATTGATTCTTACATCAATGAGCTTAAAAATATTGCATCGGACGGACCTGATTTTGAATATCTTAAAATGGCAGTAAGAATGCCTGATGCTATTACCTCAAGACCTGATGAACTGACAGAAGGTGAGTGGGAATCTTTAGCACAGATAGTCAATGCAGCTGTAGACCGATTCGAAGAATTCAGAAAGACAGAAGGAAGTATTCTGCATGAAGAATTAAACAGAAATATTCAGAATATAGACAAATATCTTGGCGAAGTGATTCCTTTTGAAGAAGAAAGAATCGTAAGCGTTAAAGAACGTTATCAGAAGTCTCTGAAAGAATTCGAAAATGTAGATGAAACCCGTTTCTATCAGGAAATGGCTTATTTTACTGAAAAACTGGATATTTCAGAAGAAAAAGTGAGACTTACTCAGCATTTGAAATATTATAAGGAAGTAATGGATAATGAATCTTTCAACGGAAAAAAACTAGGTTTTATTTCTCAGGAAATCGGAAGAGAGATCAATACATTAGGTTCCAAAGCCAATCATGCCGAAATTCAGAAACTGGTAGTGAAGATGAAGGATGATTTGGAAAAAATTAAAGAACAAACGTTAAACGTGTTATAGTTTCAGGGAACAAAATTCTTGGGTACCATTATCATGTAAAGATAATTCCCAGCTCGAACCCTAAGCTCGAAACTCAAAAATATGGATAAAGTAATTATATTTTCAGCACCATCTGGAAGCGGAAAAACTACATTGGTAAAACATTCTCTGGAAACATTTCCTGAACTTTCATTTTCAATCTCCTGTACGACAAGACAGCCAAGAGGAAGTGAAATTCATGCCGTGGATTATCATTTTTTATCACCTGATGAATTCAGACAAAAAATTTCAGAAGATGCATTTGTAGAATATGAAGAAGTATATACTGACAAATATTACGGTACTTTAAAATCTGAGGTAGAAAAAATCTGGAATCAGGGAAAAGTTGTTATTTTTGATGTGGATGTAAAAGGAGGAATTTCCTTGAAAAAATACTTCGGAGAAAAGGCTTTATCTATTTTTATAGAACCGCCTTCCATTGAAGAATTGGAACGAAGATTGATTTCAAGGAATACAGATGATGCAGAAACCATTAAAACCCGCGTAGCAAAAGCAGAAGAAGAACTAACCTATGCAAGCGAGTTTGACAAGATCGTTATAAACACCGATCTGGATGTAGCTAAAAAAGAAATAGAAAGTTTAATAAAAAGTTTTATCAATAATTAATGGCTGGAAGATGGAGGTCAGAGGATGCAAGTAATGTACTTTCATCAATATCTAACTTCTAATTTCTAACCTCTATTCTGATAATAAAAAAACATTGAGGTTGATATGAGTACCGAAACATTAGAAAAAGCTAAATCTGCAATTCCTGTAAAAGGATTTCTGGATATAAAAGATATAGCCATTCCTCAGGGAGAAGAATTGGTAAAAGCAATTCTTAAACTTAAGGAAGAGAAAAACGCCGTAATCCTTGCCCATTATTACCAACCGGGAGAAATTCAGGATATCGCAGATTTCCTTGGAGATTCTCTGCAATTGGCGAGACAGGCAAAGGAAACCAACGCTGATATGATTGTATTCTGCGGAGTACATTTCATGGCAGAAGCAGCAAAGATCCTGAACCCAACTAAAAAAGTAGTTTTACCTGATACCATGGCTGGATGCTCTCTGGCAGACGGTTGCTCAGGAGAAGGATTAAGAAAAATGCGTGAACAACACCCTAATGCTTTAATTGCAACATACATCAATTGTAATGCTGAAACAAAAGCAGAAAGTGATATCATCGTAACAAGTTCAAACGCTGAAACTGTAATTGAAGCTCTACCAACAGACAGACCTATCATTTTCGCACCGGATAAAAATCTTGGAAGATATTTATCTAAAAAGACAGGTCGCGATATGATTCTTTGGGACGGAAGCTGCGTAGTACACGAAGCTTTTTCAATGGAAAGAATTGCTCAGCAGTTAGCAGATAATCCGGATGCAAAACTGATTGCACACCCAGAAAGTGAAGAAGCCGTTTTAAAGCTGGCTCACTTTATTGGTTCTACTTCTGCTCTATTGAATTTTGTAGAAAAAGATGACTGTCAGAAATTCATCATTGCTACAGAAGAAGGGATCCTTCATGAAATGAGAAAACGTGCTCCACACAAGGAGTTGATTCCTGCTTTAGTTTTTGATGAAAGCTGCAACTGCTCAGAATGTTTCTATATGAAACGTAATACAATGGAAAAATTGTACTTATGTATGAAATATGAACTTCCTGAAATTCTTATCGAGGAAGAATTAAGATTGAAAGCATTAAAACCTATTGAGGCTATGCTTGATCTTTCTAAAAGCATAAAATAATTTCTTTTTGCTTTCAAATATTTTTTATATTTAGGATCCAAACTAATAATAAAAATATGAGAAATTTAAAGAAATTAAACAGAGAAAGTCTTAAAAATGTAAACGGTGGATCGGAAAGTTGCAACTACTGTGGAATACGTGAAATTTGTGCCATAGGATGCTATGGACAACCAATATGTCTTCCAAAAGGACCATACTTTCCTACTGACTGTTAAATAAAAAAGCACTGTTTTTACAGTGCTTTTTTATTTCTGATAAACAGGGATTTTTTAAGATACTCCGCCATCCATACACTCAATACTTACAATTACACATGCTTTGCAGTATAAAGGAAGTGCCTGATATGCACTGCAAGGAGCATCATTAGGTCCGGTTCCATAAGTAGTATTTCTTGGACATCTATTACAGTTTGATCCTATTGCTCCGTTTACTTCTCCAAGTTCTTTTCTGTTTAATTTCTTTAAATTTTTCATAGTAATTTAAATTTATTGATGTTAGTATTTTATCTGCTATAAAAGTCAGAATAATCAGGACCATAGCAATCTGCGCTTACATCTACACAGTTTCTGCACTCTGGTGATAATCCCCAAAAACTCATACAGCTGTAGGTATATTCAGGACCATCACCATAATTTCCTGAAGTTGAACATCTACCGCACCCATTCATTTGAGCACCTTTGATCATTTTAAGTTTTGTTCTTGATATTTTTTTCATAATGCTTATTTTTAAAATTAAGTTTGATACAGCTATCTCATCTCTACTTACAGCATTGGATCATAACATTTTCCTCCCGGTTTTAATGAGCATCCCCATGCTGTTGATCCGCCTCCTCTCATAAAACACACGTATTGCTCTCCACCACAAGTATCAATCTGAAACTGTGTAAAACCACCACTGATACTCTTTTGTTGTTCTCTTGATAATTTTTTAATTGTTTTCATGATGTTTTAATTTTGATTATTATAAATAAGAAAGAGCACTGTTTTACAATGCTCTTATATGATTAAAAGGGTTCGAAACATTCCATGCTTGCCAATACTCTACGCTTACAGCATTCTGGTAAACCGTGAAATTCCGCACATGATTTCGGCTGACCTGGTCCATAAGGTCCTTCCGGACAATTTTCATTACAATCCCAAATTCCTCCTCCATTAATGGCTTTTAAGTTCTCTCTTTTAATTTTTTTCGAATTTTTCATGATTATTATTATATAGTTTAACTTTATAAATGTAAGATTTTTAATTAATTACACAAACTATTTCCCCAAAAAAGGACTTATTATTTTATTATGTTAAAAGTTGCCTATTCCGAAATAATTTGTACATTTGTTTCGTTACAATGAATTCTTTAAGAAACATATCTGATATTTCTGCCCTGAGATTACCTATTTCAGGCATATCTTCTGTTTCTACATTCACAACTACAACGACTACCCCATAAAGGGGTAAATTTTCACATATTATTTCCGGTATCCTGTACTCTTTTTTTAAAGAGTAACAATTTCATTTTTCCTAACCTCAAATCAATAATTGATGAAAATTTTAAAATTCGGCGGTACATCAGTCGCCAATTCTCAGAATATCCTTTTAGTAGAGAACATTATAAAAAAAGAGTCTTCAAAAGACAGAGTTGTAGTCATTGTATCAGCACTTCATGGAGTAACAGACCTCCTCATTCAAGGTGCTGAAAATGCTTCCGAAAAAAATGACAGCTATCTTCAAAAACTTAAAAGCATTGAAGAAAAGCATTTACAACTTGTTAAAGAGCTTATCCCTATTTCTGAACAAAGCTCCTTACTAAGTTTTGTTAAAAAGCACTGTAATGATATTGAAGATCTATACAACGGGATCTATGTTCTTGGCGAACTTACAGACAGAATAAAGGATAAAATTGCTTCTTATGGAGAATTCTTATCCTCCAGCATTATTGCAGCAAGGCTTCAGCAACAGAAATCAGATTGTTTATGGATGAATTCTTCCGAGCTCATCAAAACCAACAGTAATTTTACCAATGCAAAAGTAAATTTTGACCTTACTGAAAACAACATCAAAAACTATCTTGATCAACATCAAAACCAAATCATCATTGGTCCGGGATTCATCGCGTCGGATGATCAAAATCATATAACAACACTGGGACGAGGCGGTTCAGACTATACTGCGGCAATTATTGCAGCGGCTGTAAACGCTGAAGAACTCCAGATCTGGACAGATGTAAGTGGAATGATGACTGCAGATCCTCGTCTAACCTCTAATGCTAAACCGATTGCAGAAATTTCCTACCATGAAGCAATGGAGCTTTCCCATTTCGGAGCAAAAGTTATTTATCCGCCATCCATTCAACCGGTGATGATCAAAAATATTGATCTTACAATAAAAAATACTTTCGAACCTGAAGCATTGGGAACATTAGTTTCTCATAATTTGAACATTTCCGAAAAAGAAAAGCAACAGCTTGTTGTAGGGATTTCCAATATGGGTAATATTGCTTTGCTTACTCTTGAAGGCAGTGGAATGATAGGAATTCCTGGGATTTCAGCTAAGCTTTTCCAATGTTTAAGCAATGAAAGAATCAACGTTATTCTCATTACACAGGGATCTTCTGAACATTCAATTACGATTGCTATTCATGAAAAAGATGTATTGGCTGCTGAAAATGCAATCAATTTTTCCTTTTCAGACGATATTGAATTAAAAAGAGTTGCTCCTGTTACTATTGAGACAGGTCTTTCCATTGTTGCATTGGTTGGAGAAAATATGAAAAGCCGAAGCGGCGTGAGCGCTAAAATGTTCAGCTGCTTAGGGAATAATGGAATCAACATAAGAACGATTGCACAAGGTTCTTCCGAAAGAAACATCAGTGTTGTTATATCTGAAAAAGATGCTAAAAAAGCCGTAAATGTGCTTCATGAAGAATTTTTTGAATCTGAAATCAAACAAATCCATCTCTATATCTGTGGAACAGGAAATGTAGGGAACAAACTTATTGAACAGATTTATGAGCAAAATAAATATTTAAGGGAAAATCATCTCATCAATTTGAGAATTGCCGGGCTTTCCAACAGCCGAAAAATGATTTTTGCAGATACAGGAATTTCTAAAAATGAATATTCCAATTGGATTGAAATTGGAAAAGAAGCCTCACCCAAAGGTTTTGCAGAAGAGATCATATCCCGAAATCTGAGAAATTCTGTTTTTGTAGATATCACAGCAAGCGCGGCAGTCCCGGAAGTGTATGAAAGTTTATTAAAAAGAAGCATCGATATTGTTGCCTGTAATAAAATTGCAGCCTCATCTGATTTTGAGCAGTATAAAATTTTAAAGAACACTGCCAGGAATCACAACTGCAGCTTTCATTTTGAAACCAATGTAGGCGCAGGGCTTCCTGTAATAGGAACAATAAATGACCTCATTAAAAGTGGAGACAAAGTAACTTCCATTGAAGCCGTACTAAGTGGAACATTAAATTTTGTTTTCAATAATTATGACGGAAACAGAACTTTTTCTGAAGTGGTAGCACAAGCTCAAAAAGAAGGATATACAGAACCGGATCCAAGACTGGATTTATCCGGAACCGATGTTGCTCGTAAAATTCTGATTCTTGCCAGAGAAGCTGGTTATCCCCTTCAGTTTGAAGAAATTGAAAACATTGGATTCTTACCTGAAGCTTGTATGCAAGGAAGTGTAGAACATTTTTATGAAAAACTTACGGATTATGAAGATCACTTTAAAACACTGTTTTTAAATGCCAAGAAAGATGGAAAAATATTGAAATATACCGCTGAATTTAAAGATGGTAAAGCAAAAGTAGGCTTACAACATGTTGCTCCGGGAAGCGATCTATTCCATCTTTACGGAAAAGACAATATTGTTATTTTTAAAACATTAAGATATTCCGAACAACCATTGGTTATAAAAGGAGCCGGTGCCGGAGCGGAAGTAACCGCAAGCGGCATTTTTGCAGATATTATTCGTTCAATTTAAAAACATAAATATGAAAAAAGTAAAACTAAAAATCCCGGCTACTGTAGCTAATCTTGTTTGTGGGTTTGATATTCTGGGGATGGCAATTCATGAACCTTATGATGAAATGGAGATCCGATTACTGGAAACTCCTGAGGTTATTATAAAACATAAAGATCAGTTCGGACTTCCTGAAGAACCATCTAAAAACGTTGCTGGAATTGTACTTTTAAAAATCCAGGAGCATTTTAACTTACAAAATGGTTTTGAGGTTATCATTCATAAACACATAAAACCAGGAAGCGGGCTCGGCTCCAGTGCGGCTAGCGCCGCCGGAGCCGCACTGGGAGCCAATATTGTATTAGGAAATATCATGTCAAAAGATGAAATGATACATTTCGCCATGTTTGGAGAAGAACTTGCCTCGGGAGTACGGCATGCCGACAATATTGCACCTTGTATTTATGGAGGAATTACGCTAGTGAAGTCAACAGATCCTATAGATATTATTCCTTTGAACTCCCCCGATTTGTTTGTAACAGCAGTACATCCTCAGGTGGAAGTAAAAACATCCGATTCAAGACAGATACTCAAAAAAAATATCACTTTAAAAAATGCCGTTGAACAATGGGGAAATATTGCCGGGCTGGTAGCCGGAATTCAGAAAAATGATTTTGCACTGATCGGAAGAAGTCTCAATGATATCATTATAGAACCTGTACGAAGTATTTTAATTCCCGGATTTGATGATGTTAAAAAGAAAAGCCTTGAAATGGGAGCTCTTGGTGGTGGAATTTCAGGATCAGGACCTTCTATCTTCATGTTAGCAGAACAAAAGGAAACTGCTGAAAAAATTGCAGCACTTATGAAATCAATATATGATGAAATGAAGATCGAAAGCTTTGTATATGTTTCAAAAATAAATCCAGTCGGAATTGAAATCATTGAATAACCCAATCACATTAAAAACAAATGAAATATTATAATTTAAAGGACAGTCAGGAACAGGTTAATTTCAAGACTGCAACCATACAAGGACAAGGGAAAAGAAAAGGATTATTCTTCCCCGAAAATATTCCGCAATTTGATGAAAAATTCATCCAAAATCTTTCACAGTATGCTGATGAGGAGATTACTTATGAATGTATGAAAGCTTTTATTAATGATGAAATTCCTTCTGAAGTATTAAGAAATATTATTGCTGAAACCGTCAGTTTTGAGATTCCGTTGAAAAAAATAAATGATAAAATATCAATTCTGGAGCTTTTTCATGGTCCTACCCTAGCCTTTAAAGATGTTGGGGCACGATTTATGAGTAGATGCTTATCTTACTTTTTAAAAGATCAGGATAAAAAAGTTACTGTTCTTGTTGCTACTTCAGGAGATACAGGTGGTGCGGTTGCTGATGGTTTCTATGATCTTCCCGGAATTGAAGTTGTCATCCTCTATCCTAAAAACAGAGTAAGCCCCGTACAGGAAAAACAACTTACTACATTAGGAAAAAATATTTATGCATTAGAAGTTAACGGAAGTTTTGATGATTGTCAGAGTTTAGTAAAACAGGCTTTTTCCAACGAAGAAATCAATAGTCAATTATTTTTAACATCTGCCAATTCTATTAATATTGCGAGATGGCTTCCTCAGCAAATCTATTATCTACTGGCTTTAAAACAATGGCTACAATCAGAAGAAGAACCTCCTGTAATATGTGTTCCAAGTGGAAATTTCGGAAACATCTGTGCCGGACTTCTTGCCCATTTACGAGGTCTTCCGACAGAGCATTTTATTGCAGCCTGCAATTCTAATGATATTATCCCTCAATATTTCAAAACAGGGAATTTTATTCCTAAAAAAGCCTTAGCCACATTATCTAATGCTATGGATGTAGGAGATCCCAGTAATTTTGTAAGAATTCTGGAACTTTTTAATAATGAATTTGATACTCTCAAAAATAAAGTATCAGCATACACTATTGATGATCAAAAAACCATACACACAATTACGGATGTTTATGAAAAACACCAATATATTCTGGATCCGCACAGCGCTGTGGCATTTGCTTCATTAGAGCAATATCTCAAAGAAAATCCAGGTAAAAAAGGATTCATTTTAGGAACGGCTCACCCAGTGAAATTCCCTGAGGCAGTAGAAAAAGCCGTTAAAACAAAAATTGAGATCCCTGCATCTCTTAATGATTTGATGAAAAAGGAGAAAAAAACTATTGAAATAAATTCAGATTTTGAAGAATTAAGACGATTTTTGCTTGATAAAAATTAGAAACAATGAGCAAGATATACCTTGAAGATGTAAAAATATATGCCTACCACGGAGTTTTACCTGAAGAAAACATTATTGGTACCTATTATATTTTAAATGTAGAACTTCATACCGATCTTTGGAAGGCTTCAGAATCTGATGATCTGAACGATACTATAAGTTATGCCGACATCAATGGTATTCTTCATGGGGAAATGAAGATCAAATCAAAACTTCTGGAACATGTGGCAGGAAGAATTATTTCTAAAATTCATACCCGTTTTCCACAAATCGATTATATCAAGCTTAAGATCACCAAAACAGCTCCGCCAATGCAGGGAGAAATGAAAGGCGCAAGTATTGAACTGGAAAAAGGATTCAAACCGGAAAATTAAAATTACTATTTTCGCTTTATAAAAAAATACAAAATTGAGACTCTTTAAAATATTATTTCTAGTAACATTTATCAACATTTTTGGTCAATCCGGTGTTGATAATCAATTGGCAAATTATAATTTTCCAAAGATAAAATCCAGCATTACCATGCCTGTGACAATTCCATTGTCGGAACTCAGCAATATGATTAATGCTTCTGTAAAAGACCTTGTCTATCAGGATGATTCTTACACAGACAACAATAATGATCAGTTCAAAGTAAAAGTCTGGAAAACAAGACCAATTCGTTTGGTGGGAGGAACAAGCCAGAATCTTTTGATTGAAGTTCCCTTAAAAATATGGGCAGAAAAAGGGCTGGGGACACTTGGTGTTTATACCTACCAGAATACAACGTTTGAAACCGTAATGTCATTCAATACAACTGTTACTTTCAAAAACAACTGGACAATTACCACCAGCACCCGACCGAATGGATTCCGATGGGTAACAAAACCTGTATTGGATTATGGAAGAATACAGATCCCTATCACACCTATTGTTGAGAAAAGTCTTAAGGAACAACAGGAAAAATTCTGTAAAACTATAGATCAGCAAATGGCTACTCAATTGAATTTCCAACAATATGCCGTAATGGCGTGGAATACTTTTTTACAGCCATTCAATATTTCTGAAGAATACAATACATGGTTAAAAATAAGCCCGGTTGGTGTTAATATTACCCCTTTAAAGTTCTATGGAAATCAAATCAATGCAACACTTGGTATTGATATTTATTCCGAAACTTTTACCGGAAATAAACCAGCTGCATCTCTACCTGTGGCTTCAGCAGCAAACTTTAACTTCTCACCTACTGTTGCAGATAAATTCCTTTTACAAACTACTGCAAATATTCCTTTTACCGAAGCCAGTAATATGGCACGAAAAACTTTTCTAAACAAAGAGTTTGACATTCGCGACTCAAAGGTAAAAGTAACAGACATCAGAGTATATGGAGTAGATGACAGAATTATCATTGAAGCCCAGACTGACGGTTATATCAAAGGAACCTCTGTCATCTCAGGGATTCCTGTTTATGATGAAGCCAAAAGGAAAATTGTTCTTTCTGACACCAAATTCAAACTGAAAACAATGAATATTCTTCAAAAAACGGCATCTGTTCTGTTTCAGGGGAAAATTATTAAAATGATTGAAGAAGAATATGGAATTCCTACACAGGAACTCGAAGAAACCTCTAGAAAAAGTATTGAAGAAGCTTTCAATAAAGAATATTATAAAGGCTTAAAGATAAGTGGAAAGGTATTTAACCTAAAACCAAGCAAAATCCTTCTTAACAGCACAGGAATTACTGCTGTTATTGATACTAATGCAACATTAAAACTTCTTGTTAACGGGTTTTAAATGCTAATAATATGAGCAGCCAGGAAACAGCTGCTCATTTTTTTTATTGTAGAACCAGGCTCTGTTTTTTATAAAATTCTCTGTCACATCTATATTTCTCTCTATTTGAAATAAGGCGAATAATAAAGGAAAATCTGTCATAAAATTTATAATACTGAAAAACAGATACAAACAAAAAACAGGAGGAAAAAAAACAAATAAATTTCACAAAAACTTTTGTTCATAAAGAAATTTAACTATATTTGCACACCTCAAAAATGGTAAGACATGGTACTTTGGCCGAGCGGCTAGGCAGTGGTCTGCAACACCATCTACAGCGGTTCGAATCCGCTAGGTACCTCACAAAACCTCTAAATTTTATTTAGAGGTTTTTTTATGTATATACTTTAAGTTTCGGGTTTTACGGAAATCCATAAAGCATATTATTCTTTTTTCTACAAATTGGCAAAAAGCCTACCCATGAAAAAAGTAAAACCACACACCATAAGAAAATAAAGAGACTATCCCAACAGCAAGTAGCGACATTATTCCCACCGAAGTATTCCTTTACAGCAGAAAAGAAAATACGCAAGCTTACATTTCTCAGCTGGAAAAAGAAAACATTACCTTCCATGAGAAAATCGAAATAAAAAAACATTCTCAACAATTAGCAACATCTTTTCAATATAAAAAGCTTCTCTATTCCTTGGAGAAGCTCTATAAATAATACAAAAAGTAATGATGGATAGAAAATTATCTGTTCAAAGGTAATAACAAGAATACTTAACTTTTTATGAGTACCGTCATATAATCAAAAAAAAATCCTCGGAAATTCCGAGGATAAAAACTAATAACCATGAAAACTCAAATTAAACATGAGTTGCGTTTGTATATTGAAAAATCGTGCCAAGATTTACAAATTTTGAAAAAACATGCATTTTTTTTAAAAAATTCACTTTTTTATTATTACAGACAAATACATAAATTAACATATATTAAAAAAAAATAACCAATATTTAATGAATCTAAATAACAAATAAATACATTAAGAAAAAAATACATGAAAATTATATAATTTAAAAAAAATAAAAATTTAATTAATTAGTAAAATGAAATAAATTCAACAAAAACTTTCACTTTATATAATCATCCTATAAAATTCACTAATTGGCATAATTTATTCTTCTATTTAGTAAACCCTCTAAATCGAAAATCATGTCACACAAAAATTTCACCACAACAGATTTTACAGAAAATAGTGAAAAACAATATCAGATTGAGTTCAAAATAAATGAAATAGGTGAAGGCATCAATCTTATTGTACAGAAATTAAATGAAAAAGGAGAATACGAAATGATACAAGCTCCGGTACATAGGCTCAATGACAGCATATTTATAACATGGGACCATCCTTTTGATGGCAGAATTCTATTTGATGAATAAAATATGAGAGCATCACAACCAAAAAGCCTCCCGAAAGAGGCCTCAAAAAACACAAATGATGAAAAAAAAATTTTATATCAGAAATAAAATCAATTTTTTAATTCCTTCCCGAAATTAGATATAATCGTTTTATCATATTTATGACTACACTCATAAAGTATTAACATTATTCCTTAGCACCTTGTAATACTTGTAATATAAGAGAAAAAAGCACATATCCTATGACCAAAAACAAGGATTTAATGCTCAAAATTTAATATATTTACAAAAATTAACTCAAAAAACTGTGATAAAATTTTCTATACTTATAGCCCACTATAATAATGGAAAGTATTTTAAGGATTGTTATAACTCTTTAATTAGTCAAACCTTCCAAAATTGGGAAGCCATCATTGTAGATGACGCTTCTACAGATAATTCTGTGGAAATTATAGAATCCTTAACAAAAAACGATCCTCGCTTTAAGACCTACTACAACTCTACAAATCAGGGATGTGGCTTTACCAAAAGGGAATGCATGAAATATGCAAATGGAGAAATTTGTGCTTATCTAGATCCTGACGATGCTCTCTATCCTGAAGCTCTGGAAAAAATAGTTCATGAGTTTACTTTAAAGAATCATATTGTTGCTTCTTACTCTCAAATGATGCTATGCAATGACACACTGATTCCCGATAAAATTTTCGCCAGTACCAAGCAGATATATAATGATCGTTACTTCTTCAACTGTCCTATTCAATTCGCCCATTTCTTTGCTTTTAAAAAAGAAACTTATTTCAAAACGTCCGGGATCAATCCAGAATTAAAAAGTGCTGTAGATCAGGATTTATATTTAAAAATTCTCGAACATGGTGATGTAAGATACATTAAAGAACCTTTATATTTCTACAGACTCCACGCAAAAGGAATTTCCCAACAAAGCGCAAAACAAAGCGCGAAAGATTCCTTTGCAAAAGTTATCCACGAAACCATGAAAAGAAGAGGAGTTGCAAGGATAAATAATCAAAAAGTTCCCGATACCTACGATAATCCTCAGGAAATCTTTCAGCTTCTAGATTATCAAACTAATAAAATCCATCGTCTGTTTAATAAAATAAAAGTTACCTTAAAACATTAAATAAAAAAACTCCTCTCGTTAAGGAGTTTTTTACTATAAGGATAACAGAATATTTTTTTAGGTTATAATTCATTTGTAACCAATATATATCCTCAAGGATAAGTGAAGAGGAATAAAAATATGATCATTAATTGGGCAAAATTTCAAAAGAAAAGGCCCCCATTCAGGAGGCCCAAAAAACACAAATGATGAAAAAAATCTATTTAGAAAAATCCAAACAGAATATTGTAATATTATTCAAATTCAAAAATTTTGTTATTTTTTTTTAATAAAATATCAAAATACAATAAACGGAATAATTTATTATAGTCATGATTTGATAAAAAAATCCTCTTTTCGAGGATTGTAAATTTAGACAAATATTTTTGTTTTCACAAAGTTATTCTTCCCATGTAATCGGAACATATATCGTGATATATCCGTCTGCATCTAAATTTTCATCAGAAACTGTAGCAACTATCGTTCCATAACCTACCCAGCCACCTTGTCCCTGAATTCCTGAAAACTCATAAGTTCCTTCAGGAAGATCCTCTTCAGAAAACTGCGGAAGTGCACGGTCATGATATCTGTCACTGAAATATTCTTCACCTGTAACAGTATTTTTTGCAACAAAACCTCCAAGATCAAATCCTGAACCTGAAAGAATTTTTGTTCCACTCTTTGAAAGAAGTCCATAACGAACAGGGTAAGTTTTTACCACTTTCTTATCTGATACTTCTGAACGAACTTTTGGACCTTCCACTACATCTGTAGAAGAAAACGAAGTAGTAACAGCCAATAATCCAAGAACAGCTGAAACTGTAAAAATTGATTTTCTCATATTAAAAGTAATTTTGTTGTTCAAAAGTAATCAATCTAAATGAACTCAATAAAAACTATTGATTAACTAAAAATTACAAATACAATGAATAAAATTTCGTAGCCAAAAAGAAAACGATGATGAATCTATCCTAAAAAGATTATTTTTTATATCCCTCACAAACTTCATAACCAAATCCTCAAAATATGCCTTCTTTACAGGAAATTTATAAAGGTTTTAAATGAATAGGTTCTTTTTTATTATAAACTTTAACTTTCTTTAACTAAAATTTGGCTCCATAATTGAAAATAAAAATAAAACTAAAGCCGTTTTGGCTTAAGCTTATTAAAATTTGAATTATGAAAAAGATAGTAGCAGCAGGTTTTTTATCTGTTTTTTTGATAACGGCCTGCAAGAAGGATGACAGAACTGCTGAGAAATCACTGGAACAACAAAAACTTGAATTCCAGGCAAGACAGCTTGATATTGAAAGACAAAAACTAGCCATTGAAAAGGAAAAACTAGTGTATGAAGCTCAGAAGAAAGCAGACAGTATCTCTGAAAGCAAAAAAGCTAAAGCTATTGCTGAAAATAATTCAAAACCAAAAGTAATCAGAGAAACAAGAACCGTATACAGAGACAGAAGCTCTAATTCTAATTCCGGAGGTGGCAGTAACGGTGGATATGCAGATAACGGAAATGGTTCTTCACAAGGTACAACTCAGAAAAAAGGGATGAGTAAAGCTGCTAAAGGAACCATCATTGGTACTGTAGGAGGCGCCGCTGCCGGTGCTATCATTGCTAAGAAAAACAGAGGTCTCGGAGCCGTGATCGGTGGCGTTGTAGGTGGTGCTACAGGATATACAATCGGTAGATCGCAGGATAGAAAGGACGGAAGAGTACAACCCCGCAGATAATATTTTTTACAATAACATATAAAGATTGCTTATTTTTAAGCAATCTTTTTTTATGATACTTTTACTTTTTTCCACTCTTTTAATTATTCCAGCTCTAGCAGGACTGGGAAAAGTCATGGAAAATATTTTCGGAACTTTATTTCCTGATATTTCTGGAAAAATAGTATCCGGGATTATGGGAATAAGCATTCTTTGGACTCTGATTTCTTTTTTTATTCCATTAAATATTTATGTAGAGATCATTACAATTTCTCTAGGATTATTCTATTTTTTCAAAGAAAAGCTTTATTTGGAATTTTATAAGTTTACACGAAAAGATTTTTTTTTAGGGGTAATTGCTTCTCTCATTATTTTATTTGCCGGTTCGTTTTATCCTTATATTTTAGATCATTTTGGGTATTACGTTCCAACGATCAAATGGATTACGGAATATGGACTAATTAAAGGAATTTCCAATCTCGATCTTATTTTAGGACAAATGTCGATCTGGCATATATTTCAAGCCGGACTTTCAAATTTTTCAGATCCATTTCTAAGAATAAATTCTGTCCTGCTGATCATTTACACCTTGTATATTATTGAAAGAAAAAGCTGGATTCAGCTATGTGCTTTACCTATATTCCTCTTGTTTTCTCAATCACCAAGTCCGGATCTGCCTGTGCTGATTTTTTCTTTAATTATTTTAAATGAGATTCTTGTAGGAAATAAAAAAGCTGCCCTACTCTTTGCTTTCTCAATGTTTGTTTTTGCAATAAAACCTACGATGATCTGGCTACCAATAGTAATATTTCTTTATAACATATTTATATTGAGAGCGAATAGTAAAAATTTACTTTTTGGTGGTTTAATTTTAGGGCTATACTTCTTTAAAAATATCTGGACATTTGGGTTTCCTATATTCCCCGTAGCATTAGTTGATCTTGGTTTTTCATGGAAACCTAATCCTGAGGTATTAAAAATATCTTCTCAATATGCCATTATGAAAACCTATGACATGCAATATTCTTATGAAGAAATCCAGAAGTTTTCCGCAATTGATTATATTAAAAACTGGTTCTTTTTAAAGGGTATAAAGTCAATAATCAATATTCTTTTTATTCTTAGTTTAATTTCTTTTTCTCTTTTTGCATGGATCCGAAAAAGAAAATTGATCACATTGATCTGTATTTCATTGCTGATAAAAAGTATACTCGTTTTAATGTTTTCTGCACAATACAGATTTTTCATTGATGTATTCTTTGTAATATTCTTTATTTTGTTTTATGAGTATTTTGACAAAAAAAAATCAATCATAGTTTTTTCAACACTCAGTATATTATTTATTTCATTACTTTCTTTTCCTAGCCTTATTCAACAAGCTATCCCAAGTTTTAAACTTGGAAACTTTATGACCGGGTTTAAACAGAAACAACTTTATCAACCTTCTGTTTATCAATACAGCAAATTTGATCACTTGAAGGTTGGGAATCTTCCATTCAATGTTTCAAAAAACTATCCTTACAATTTTGATACTCCCCTTCCCGCTATTTCTCAAAGCTTTATTTATGATGATATCAATGCCGGAATTTTTCCTCAGCTTATTGATAAAAATGACATTAACAAAGGATTTATCTGGAAAAGAATGACTTCAGAGGAAAAAAGAGAAGCAGAAACCGTGATTAATACTATCGAAAACGTTGATAAATAGAACAAATCCAGAAACTTTATTATCTGAAGAAAAAAAGGTAATTTTGTATTATGTTCAACACATTAGGTAATCTTCTTAGTCTTACAACATTTGGAGAAAGTCACGGAGTGGCTTACGGCGGTATCATTAATAATTTTCCGGCTGGTTTAGCGGTAGATCTTGAAAAAGTTCAATATGAACTGAACCGAAGAAAACCCGGACAGTCAGCTATTGTTACACAAAGAAAAGAAAGTGACACAGTAAAGTTTCTTTCAGGAATCTTTGATGGAAAAACTACAGGTACGCCCATCGGTTTTATCATTGAAAATGAAAATCAGAAATCAAAGGATTATGACCATATTGCTGGCGCATATCGTCCTAGTCATGCAGATTTTACATATGATCAGAAATTTGGGTTCAGAGATCACCGTGGCGGAGGGAAGTCTTCTGCAAGGGAAACCATGAACTGGGTAGTGGCAGGAGCTCTTGCCAAACAGCTTTTACCTGAAATTGAGATCAATGCATATGTTTCGTCTGTAGGTGATATCTTCTGTGAAAAACCATATCAGGCTCTTGATTTTTCTCAAACGGAAAGTAATGATGTTCGTTGTCCGGATGCTGAAACAGCAGAAAAAATGATTGCCAGAATCAAGGAAATCAAAAAAGAAGGAAATACGATTGGCGGAACTATTACCTGCGTAATCAAAAATGTTCCTGTAGGAATTGGTGAACCAATATTTTCAAAACTTCAGGCAGAATTGGCAAAAGCAATGCTGAATATCAATGCATGCAAGGGATTTGAATATGGAAGCGGTTTCTGTGGAGCAAAAATGACAGGAAAGGAGCATAATGATGCTTTCAACACAGACTTTACTACAAAGTCAAATTTATCCGGAGGAATTCAAGGTGGTATTTCCAATGGAATGGATATCTATTTCCGTGTGGCATTCAAACCGGTGGCTACTATTTTAAGACCTCAGGACAGCATTGATAAAGATGGTAATCCTGTAATTGTAGAAGGAAAAGGACGTCACGATCCATGTGTAGTACCAAGAGCTGTTCCCGTTGTGGAAAGCCTTGCAGCATTTGTACTGGCTGATTTATTTTTGATCAACAAAACAAGAAATATCAATAATTTTTAACATAAATATTTTTGGTAATGAAAAATTACTGGGATAAAGGAATTTCATTTGAAGAATACCTTCAGATTGCAAAAGAAAGATTAGAAAATCCAGCTAACGAACAGGAAGCTGATTTTAAACAATATTACGAACTTGGACTTCAGAGAATGGACAGAACTGTTAAAAAGTACGTTCCGGATGAAGACCAAAGAAAAGAACTGGAAGCTAAAAACTTTGATGGGAAAATTCTCGTAATCTCTGAAGCTTGGTGTGGGGATGCCAGTGCAACGGTTCCTGCGCTTTTTAAATTCTTTGAAGGTCATAATGACATCAGAGTTTTTCTGAGAGACAGTGATAAAAGCCTGATCAACCAATTTTTAACCAACGGTACGGAATCTATTCCTAAGGTTCTTATTTTAGATAAGGATTTTAATGTAAAAAATTCATGGGGACCACGTCCTAAATATGGTTATGAGTTATTAATGAAATACAAAGCAGATCCTGAAGGATATCCAAAAGATACTTTCTATAATGACCTGCAAATTTATTATGCTAAAAACAGAGGTAAAGATGCCGTTCAGGAAATCTTAGATCTGTTATAAAAAACAGAATATGAAAAAAGGTATCATTTATATAATAATAATTGCCGTTATTGGTATCGTGGCTTTCATACCAGGAGTAAGGGATTTTCTGAAAAATCAGTTTTTCCCTATTGCTACTATTGAAAATGCAGTACACATCAATGAAGAAGATTATGACATAGACCTTAAAGGTATTAATGTTCCAAGCACCAACCTTAAAACCCTTAAGGATAAAGCTGTTTTTCTGAATTTTTGGGGAACCTGGTGCCCGCCATGCAGAAAAGAATGGCCTAGCATTCAGAAATTATATGAGACAAGAAAGGAAAATGTAAACTTTGTACTCATTGCTATGAATGATAAAGAAGAGGATGTAAGAAAATTTTTAAAGGAAAATAATTATACGGCTCCGGTGTATATCGCCCAAAGCCCTATTTCTGAAAAGATTCTTCCAAAAGTATTTCCTACCACTTTTCTTTTAGATAAAACAGGAAGAATCCTTATCAAGGAAGATGCTTCAAAAGATTGGGACTCAGAAACTGTGCATCAGTTTATTGACAATATCATCAAATAAATTTTAACTAAATTTTATAATTTGTTGGTACAGGATTTGTGAAATTTATACCGTTAAAAAATTTGTTTAAATCCAAACACAAAATGAAATATTCAAAATTAAATCTTGCAAAAGAAGCCATCAATCACAAGGGCTTTGTCAAAAAGATCCCTGATATTTTCAGAATGGTAAAATTGTGGAGAAAAGGTATTTACCCAATGAAATCCATTGACATTATTCTTCCGCTTTTAGGAATTTTATATGTCATCTCCCCTATTGACCTACTTCCTGAATTTGCTATCCCTGTACTTGGAGTAATGGATGACCTTGCTGTTTTATCCCTTACGATTCCAAAACTTATCAAAGAGGTAGACAAGTTTTTACTTTGGGAAGCTGAACAAAAATATAAAGGCACTCAAGTCATTGATGCCGAAATCGTAAAATAATAGTTTATTATATTTTTAAGACCATTCTGAGTATTTCAGGATGGTTTTTTATTAAGCAAATGGGCGATAAATTTTTAAGCCTTATTTCAAATCCTTAAATTTGCAACATCTAATAAAAAATAATGGAAAGTAAAAAAGAATTCTTCTTAGAGTGCTACAAGCTAGGTATCATTAAATTTGGAAGGTTTACTTTAAAAAGTGGTATTGAAAGCCCTTTTTATGTAGACTTAAGACCATTGGCTTCCGATCCTAAAATCTTAAAAAATCTTGCTAATTATTTATTGGAGATGCTTCCATTGGATAATTTTGATTTAATCTGTGGAGTTCCTTACGCTGCTCTTCCTATGGCGACTGCCATGTCACTGGAAAGCTATATTCCATTAATTATTAAAAGAAAAGAAGCGAAAAGCTACGGTACCAAAAAATTGATTGAAGGTATTTATCAGAAAGGGCAAAACTGCCTATTGGTAGAAGACGTGATTACTTCCGGAAAATCTTTACTGGAAACTATTCCTGAAATAGAGCAGGAAGACCTTAAAGTTTCTGATATCGTAGTGGTATTAGACAGAGAGCAAGGTGGAAAACAATTACTGGAAAGCAAAGGGTACAGAGTACACACTCTTTTCAATATTTCTGAGGTATGTGGAATTCTTCAGGAGACTGGTGAACTGTCTGATGAGGAAGTGAAGAGAATTCAAGATTTCTTATTGGGGAATCACATTCAGTTTGAGGAGGAAACCAGAGCATCTTATGAGCAAAAATTGAGTAATGCTCAACATTCTGTTTCTAAGAAATTATTGGAGACTGCTTTGGCAAAGAAATCGAACCTTATTGCGTCTGCTGATGTTACAACCACTCAGGAATTACTTGATTTTGCTGAAAAAGTAGGTCCTCATATCATTGCATTAAAGACGCATATCGATATTATTTCTGATTTTGAATATGAAAAGACAATCACTACTCTAAAGGACATTGCGGCAAAACATCAGTTCTTATTAATGGAGGACAGAAAATTTGCAGATATTGGAAACACTCAGGAATTACAATTCACAAGTGGAGTTTTTAAAATCACAGATTGGGCAGATTTCGTAACCTCTCAGGTAATTGGAGGATTTGAATCACTTGACTGTTTCAAAAATGTAGGAGTGGTAGCAATTGTTGGAATGTCATCAAAAGGAGCATTAACAACAGCTAGCTATCGTGAGGAAGCTTTAAAAGTAGCAGCATCTCACCCGAATGTAATAGGTGGAGTATCTCAGAATAAAATCCCTGAAGATCTTTTATTATTCACACCAGGAGTAAATCTTGCAGATTCAGGAGACGGAAAAGGACAGCAATACAATACTCCAGAGCATGTTTTCAAAACTTTACATACAGATTTCATCATCGTAGGAAGAGGAATCTACAAGTCTGAAGATCCTGCCGCAGCTGCAGTTACTTATAAAACTGAAGGTTGGAATGCTTATATTAATTCTTTGGAAAAAAAAGCAATTCAGAATTAAAATTCTAGAAAGTATATACAAAATAAGTTATATTTGAGCTTTATCACGGATATTTGAAAAAGATCAGCCTTTGCCTTATTTTGTTTTGTGGAATTATTAAGATTTCCGCACAGAATGACAGTATTTATATTGGAGCGAAACTATCTCCTGACAGGAAAACCTTTGAGGTCAATCAGGAAATAGTTTACTACAATCATTCAGACAAAGACCTGAATACTGTAAAACTTTTGAATTGGGTTTCCACATATAACAGACGTGGAACTTCTTTAGTCTACAGAAAACTGGAAGACAGGAATAATGATCTGCATTTTGCAAAAAATGATGAACTGGGAAAACTTCTTGAGCTGAACATTAAGAATTCAGAAAATCAGGAAATTCCTGTCAATATGATTACAGATGAAAATCTATTTATTCCTCTGAAAAACGCATTAAAACCAGGCGAAAGCATTACTTTGCAATTGCAGTACAGAATGCAGCTTCCTGATAAAAAATTTACGGGATATGGTACATCTGCACAGAATATTGCATTAAAATATTTCTTTATTGTTCCGGATCGTTTTGATCCGGACAATATTTCCCAGAGAAACTACCATGATATTGAAGAACCCGTAAGCTTTAATACATTCTGGACTATAAATTTTGATATTCCTGTGAATACTTTCATTGAGGGTAACTTACCACAAATCCAGATGAATTCTTTTAAAGGCTACCTTGATTCAGATCCGGAGTTTACAATTTCCTCATATACTTCTCCTATTATAAAAGTCAATGTTGACGGTACAGATACAGAAATCAAATTCGGTTATAATCTTAAACCTGATGAAAAACAGAACCTTGAATTTTACTTACCTCTTCATTTAAAATTTTTAAAAGAGAAAATAGGTTCTCTTCCTAAGAGTCTCTTTATTTCAGATAAATTCAGAGCAAAGGAAGATTTTTTCGGGAATAATGATATTACTTTTTGGAAATTCAGATTCCAATTGTTTACAGATGCTGAAAAAACAGATCTCGATTATTTTGGAATCATCACGAAAAAAATTCTTGATGAAAACATTATTGCTGATAAACAAAAAGATCACTGGTTTAAAAATGGTTTGAAATCATACCTTGAAATTCAATATCTGAAAAAATTCTATAAGGACACCAAACTTTTGGGAACGCTACCAGAATCAAAGATATTCGGAATCAAGCCTTTAAAATTCTTTCATGCTTCAAAAGTAAAACTTCTGGATCGATATGGACTTGCCTATCAATACATTATGCTTCAAAACCTGGATCAGAAAATAGATGAAGATTTTGGAGTACTGAGTAATTTCAATGATATGGCGATAAGCAGCTTTGAAACAGGAAGTCTATTTAATTACTCTGCGGATAAAATGGGAGATCAGACATTCAACGATCTTATAAAAAACTACGTTTCACAAAATACAGGAAAGAGAATTGATCCCGATGATTTTCTGAAGGACCTGGCTCAAAAGGAGAAAACAACCCATTATCTGTCTCAGTTTTTCAAACAGAAAAACAGAGTCAATTTTAAGTTGAAACGTATTACAAAGGAAAATGATTCTCTGCAGATCAAAATTGCTAAAAATACAGATGCTCCTATTCCTGTAAAACTTGAAACTGAAACCAGAAACGGAGAAAAAAAAGCATATTGGATAGAAACAGAGGAAAATGAAAGAAGTAAAGACTTTTCATTACCCGCATCAGATAATATTTATAAAGTCACATTAAACAGCGGTTATATTTTCCCTGAATCCAGCTACAGGGATAATTTCCTTTATGCGAAAGGTATATTTTCGAATACAAAAAAGCTTAAGCTTAAACTAATCAAGGATATCCCTAACCCTGAATACAACGAAATTTACATCAGCCCAAGAGTACGTTTTAACAATACGTATGATAAATTTTTACTTGGAGTTAATTTAAAAAATCAGTCATTCTTTGACCAGAAATTTCTGTATTCATTTACTCCAACCTATAGTACCGGAACAGGAAAGCTTACTGGTTCCGGAGCAGTCTCCTACTCTTTCCTTCCGGCTGAAAGTGTTATAAGAAGTCTTACATTTGGGGTTTCAGGCTCTTATTTTCATTATGATTATGATCTTGCTTACAGAAAAGCTTCTGCATTTTCAACATTAAGCTTTAGAAAGAACCCAAGAAGTACCGTAAGCAGAAGCATCGGGTTTTCTTACAATTATTTTGAAAGAGATCTGAGTCCGAAAATGATAGCCAATGATGATTACAAAAAATACAATCTTTGGGGGCTTGGTTATAGCTACAGCGACAGCCAGATGATTCATGAAAAAAGCTTAAGCTTGAGTACACAGGGTATGGAGGATTTCAATAAAATTACTGCTGAAGGATTTTACAGATGGGAATTTGCTCCAAAACAGAAATTGAGTGTTCGTTTATTTGCCGGATACTTTTTAAGAAACGATACCCGAAATAACTTATTTAACTATGGAATTTCAAGGGTTTCCAACTATACATTTTCCTATAATCTTTTAGGAGAAAGTGCCAGCAGCGGACTTCTTTCACAACAGTTTATCCTTGCAGACGGAGGATTTAAGTCTTTTCTTCCTGGAAGTGTTAATCACTGGATCACGTCTGTGAATGTAGATTCCAGTATCTGGAAAATATTCCATGTGTATGCGGATGCAGGAGTATATAAAAATAAAGATTTTCCAACAAAATTCATTTGGGATAGTGGCATCAAGGTAAGAATCATTCCTGATTTTCTTGAAGTGTATTTCCCTATACAGTCTTCATTGGGATTTGAGCCGTCATTTAAGGATTATGCGAAACGTATCAGGTATACTTTGGTTCTTAACCTCGGTTCCATCATCAATGCGGCAAGACGAGGATGGTATTAATATAAAAAAGAACTGCTTACGATAAGCAGTTCTTTCTTTTTCAATATGTGTAAAACTAATCTTTAATAATTTTTTGTGAAATAGGGGCATTATTAATAGTTCCGGTGACAATATATGCACCTTTCGGAAGCTCTGTGATATCAATATTTAAAGCAAATTTCGTAGGAGATTTTTTCACCACCTGCCTGTATGAGTCATATACTTTTACATCCTTTATTTCCATGTCGAATACAACCTTTCCATCTTTTACAAAAGGATTTTGTACAAAACCAGATTTTGCCATTCCCTCCGCTGAAAAGTCTGCTCTATTATCACCATTATTATCAAAAGTTCTTCTGATAGCCGTTGATGCTGTTGGAGAAGGAGCTGGACCATCACCCTTAAACTGATCTGCATTAGCTCCATAACCTACAAAATCCAAAACATTAGATGAACCAGGATTTGCAACCTGAATAATATTTCCAGCTAAAGCCACTTTCCCTGATGTACTGGAAATTTTTATCCCAACAGATTTATTAGGAGTTCCGTCAAAATTTGTAACAGTTGTTGCTATAAAATTGGGAGTAGGTAAACTTTCTACCCCACCATCAATAGCAGCTTCCTGAATAAGATAAGTTTCATTAGGTCCTAAAGTAAAATTCGGTAATGTATGATATTGGGTAAACGCACCAATTGCCGGTGCATATTGTATGCTTGCTCCCGTTAAGGAAATCAATGTGGTCCCTATATTTTTAAGAACGATATAATTATTTTTAAAAACCGATCCGGAGCTTTCATTACCTCCGTAAATTTCATTGATAACAATCTGTGCATTTGTAAGCGTTGTTATCAGTACTAATCCGGCAATAGTAAAGATTTTTTTCATCTCAATATTTTTACAGGTGATTGTGGTAAAAAAACAAAAACGATACCACAAGATTGGGAAATATACAATAAATACCGGATATATTCATGGAATAATGAAGTAATTATAATAAAAAAATCCAGCCATTTCTTCGAAATGGCTGGATTCTATTTTTATCTAAAAACGAATTAGTCTTTTAAGATTTTTTGAGATACTGCTTCTTTGTTTACAGTACCTGTTACGATATAAGTTCCTTTAGCTAATTCAGCAACGTTTACAGTTCCGTTTTGTTTTACAGAAGCTTCTTTTACTACCTGTCCGAACATGTTGAAAACTTTTACATCTTTCACATCAGCTCCGAAAGTGATTTCGTTGTTTTTTACGAAAGTGTTTTTTACAAAGTTTGAAGACTTTCCTCTGCTGATTTCTGTAACAGCAAGACTTCCTGTATTTGAATTTTCAGGAGTTGGAGTTCCAGCAGTAAAGTCAGCATTATTATTATTAGTATCAATACCATTAGTACGTGAAATAGATGTAGTATTACTAGTAGCAGGAGCTGCTCCGGCACCTTCAAATAAACTTACTCCACTCGCTCCCCAACCGACAAAGTCAATAACATTTGAACCATTGGCAGCAGTAGGATTTTCACTATCAGAAGTCAAAGCAATTTTCCCGCCTGATCCAGACAGTCCTAAAGGTTGATTAGGAAAAGCTGTACCACTAGGTGCAAAATCAGGAGTAGGTAAATTTTGAGTTCCTCCATTTCCTGCAGCTAATTGTATCAAATATTTTTGTCCTGGGTTTAGCGTAATTAATGGCAATGCTAACTTATTGTTAAGGGGATTATTATTACTGCCACTTGGTCCAAATGCTCCATTTGTGGAGGCATATTGTAGGTAAGCCCCTGTAAGAGTTACCACAGAAGATCCATTGTTAATTAACTCAACAAAATCATTCTTTAACGTAGCCCCAGCATTTCCGCCACCGCCATACACTTCATTAATCACAATCTGAGCATTCATAGATGCTGCTACGGAAATTAATCCTAAAATAGTAAAGATCTTTTTCATAAAATAATTTTTTTTTAAAATTTATAGAATAAAAATACAAAAAAACCGTTACTTAAAAAAATAACGGTATATATTTAACAATTAGTTAATTTATTACTTTTTAATAATTTTTTCTGAAACAATTTTCCCGTTTACAGTTCCAGTAACGAAATAAATTCCCTTTTGTAATTCAGCAACATTTAATGATCCATTTTCAGAAATTGATCCTGTTTTTACTACCTGCCCGTTTACATTGAAAATCTTTACATCAGATTTAATTCCAAAATAGATTTCATTGTCTACAGAAGTATTTTTAACAAAAACTTTTTTAGATTTAGTTACATCAGAAGTTGCTAATGATGCAGCAGTTCCTGTTATTCTAACATCATCTAATCTCCATTCTACATCGTTTGTCCCTGTGAATTTAACTCTTAGATTAGATGTTGCAGGGATAGTTCCTGTAGGATTAATGTAAAGCCAATTTGAAGTACCATTTCCTGTAGGTCTTGTGTAGGAAAGTAATGTCCAATTAGTTCCATCTGCACTCACTTCTATTTTTAGCTCATTATTAGCAGAAGTTGATCCTTTTCTTTGCCCTAAAAAAAGTTGAATATCTTCATAATTTGAAGTATTTATTCCTGAAATAATGAAAGTTTCATCAGTTGTATTTATCATCACGTTAGCACCACCTGAAGACTGTGCATAACCGGATGAAATATTAGTAGCTCTGACATCACCACTTCCTTGATAACTTATTGGGCTTGCATTTTGAAAAGTATTAGCTGCAATAGTCTTTGTACTGGTAGTAGTACCCATGTTTTCAGAATAAATAGTAGTTTGAGCAAACACTACACCTGTAAGCATAGTAGTTGCCAATAACGAATAAAGTTTTTTCATGATTATAAAATTCTAATAATTAATAATTTCGAGGGCTAAATTACATTTATTTTTTTTGGCATCACAATAATTAAATTAAATTTCTGTTAATAATAGTTGGACCGTCACTGTTAACATTTTTTAATTATTTTTACGAATTATTTTTCAGGACTTGCGGAATTTTATTATCCTATTCGTATTCTTCTTTTTAGGCATATTTTCAGGAAATGCTCAGGTCTTCTCGTGGAAAAACCCTAACGTTCCTGAAGACAGTATTAAAAAAGACAGCATACTCGCAGCAAAACTGGAACAGGATATTTTTGCTAAAGACACCCTAGACTTTATCCGTACGAATAACAGAGTCATTATTGATGAAGCAGTACTTGCCAAAAATGATAAAAAAAGATTTTTAGGAGAGCTAAACTCTAAAGGTTCCATTATTCGTGGAATCACTTTTGGGAATAACCAAGGGCAATCTGTTCAAAGTTCTATGGATCTTCAGATTTCCGGACGACTTTCTAAAGATGTTACTATTTTAGCCAGTATTTCAGATCATAATTTACCTATTCAGGCTGATGGCTATACTCAAACCCTTGAAGAGTTTGATAAAATTTATATGCAGCTTAATATTAAGGATAAATCAATTCTTAGAGCTGGACATCTTGATCTCGTAGAGGCTAAAAATTACTTTGCCAAATACCAGAGAAGAAGTATGGGTATTCAGTTTCAGACAGAAATAGGCAAGGATAATAAAACTTTTTTAGATATTTCTGCGGGTGTAGCACGAAGTGAATTTCACAGAATTCGTTTTCAGGGGATTGAAGGGAATCAGGGACCTTACCGTCTGACAGGAAAAAACGGAGAGCAGTTTATCACATTGATTTCAGGTTCAGAACAGGTTTTCATTGACGGGATTTTAATGAAGCGAGGAGAAAACCAGGACTATATCATCAATTATAACACAGGTGAAGTAACTTTTACCAGTTTCCGTCCTATTTTCCAACAGAACTTCATCACAATTTCCTATAACTACGCCAACAGGAATTATTCCAGATATTTATTTACCGGAAAGATTGAGCATCAGAGAGAAAAGTTTAAAATCGGCTTGAACTTGTTCATGGAAAACGACAACAAAAATGCACCTCTTGCTTTAAGCTTATCTAAAGAAGATGAACAAATTCTTGCTAATGCCGGAAATGATCCAAATCTGATGTATGCCCCTTCGGGAGTTGTCACGGAATATGATGTTAATAAAATTTTATACCGTTTAAATCCAGCGGGAAATTTCTATGAATTTTCCACAGACTCTAATGAGACACTGTATCAGGTATCTTTTACTTATTTTGGAGCAAATCTGGGGGATTATAAAACTGCACAGACTACTAATAACGGACGTGTCTTTGAATATGTAGGTCCTAATGCAGGAGATTACAGAGCGGTAAGAAAGCTGCCTTCTCCTCAAAAATCACAGGTATTCTCTCTTAATTCCGAATATCTTTTAAATGAGGGTAAAATAGGTGCAGATATTTCTTTGAGTAATTATGATATCAATCTGTTTTCATCGAAAGATTCTAATCAAAACACGGGATATGCATGGCGTATCTTCGGGAATAAAAGCTTTACCAAAAATTCCTGGAAAGGAACTCCTAGTTTTGAATATCAATATATAGATAAACAGTTTCACATTCTGGATCGTATCAACGATGTAGAGTTTTCCAGAGATTTCAACCTTGCACAGGAATTTAATAAAAAAACTCAAAACAGATTTATTTTTAGCTTTTTAAATAAATGGAATAATAAATCTACTTTAAATTATCGTATCAATTATTTAGATGAACAAGATTCTTACAAGGGGTTAAAAAATGATCTGGACTTTGGCTGGATAACAGGACGTTTCTTTACAAAAGGAAACCTTTCTTATCTGAGCTCAAATGCGATACTGCAGGATACCAAGTTCATTCGTGGTGGTGTGTCTACAGAGTTTACTGGAAAAAAAGGCAGCTGGACTATCGGTGGAAGCATGGAACACAATGAAAAGAAGTATAATGATACTCAACTGATGGATGTTACAAGTTTCAGCTGGAGAGAACTTTTTGTGCAAAAGAAAATCGGAGACAGTACCCGTACAAAATTACTTGCAAAGGTTTACATGAGAGATAATGACTCTGTACGAGATAACAGACTTCAAAGTATGAATAATATTTTGGGAATCATGGCAGAAAGTCAGATTATCAAAACAGAAAGAACCAGTTTAAATGCTCTAATTCATTATAGAAAATTCTTCTATCAAAGTGCGGAAGGTGATGTATCAAGAAATAATGATTTCGTTGTTGGAAATTTACTTTACAACCAACAGCTTTTCAAAAATGGGATGAGACTTCAGGCTTTCTACGAACTTGGAAATGGACAGGAAGCTCAGAGGGAATTCCAATATATTAAAGTAACTGACGGACAAGGTGTTTATAAATGGACAGATTATAACGGTGATGGTATTCAGCAGCTTGATGAGTTTGAGATTGCAGAATATTCCGATCTAGCACAATATATCAGGATTTATACTAATTCTGTACGATATATTCCTTCTAATAAGAATAAATTACAGCTTGCATTATTTGTAAATCCGGCAATTATTCTTAACTCTGAGAATGCATTTTTAAAACGTTGGAATTTTAATATTTCCTTGAATTCTCAAAATTCATTCTATAAAAAAGATAAGGTTTTAGTCCTTAATCCGTTTGAAAAAAATAGTGATCAGATTCTTAAAAACCAAAATATTCTAGCGTCTGTACAGTTTAACCCAACGGAAAAATCCGGCTGGAACGGAAATTATAGATTCATTACCAATGATAACCTTATTAATGCCAATTTCAGTAATGAAGAAAGAGAACAAACTTCTCATTTCCTGAATATAGGATATTGGTTCAATAAAGAATTCAGGGTCGATTGGGAAAACTCAGTTCATGATATCAAAAACTCTTCACAGCTTTTTGCAACAAGAGATTTTCATTTAAATAATTTTGAAACCAAACCTAAAGCTACCTATAAATTTACGGATGCACTTCAGGCTGAACTATCGTCCGCTTATCGCCAGAAGCAAAGACTGGATGGTGAAGAATTATTAAAAGCATTTGATATTACTGGAACAATCCAATGGGAATACAGAAAAACGTCTATCCGTGGAAACTTCTCGTTTATCAATAATAATTTCACCGGAAATAATTTCAGTATCGTAGGAAACCAGATGCTTGACGGACTAAAGCCCGGAAAAAACCAGGTTTGGAGTGTGTTTATTCAGCAAGCTCTTAATTCATTTATTCAGTTGAATTTAAATTATGAGGGAAGAAATTCTGGAGAAAGAACCATTCATATTGGAAGTATGCAGGTAAAAGCGAGTTTCTAAAGAACTGACATCAATCTATTTTAATTATATAAAAATCCCCGATATTGGAATATCGGGGATTACTTTATGAAATAAGTTTTTATTTTTTAATGATCTTAGTAGACTCTGATCCTCGTTCAGTATTTACTTTTAGAATATAGACACCTACTGGTACTTTTCTCATATCTACAGATGCTTTTTCAGCATTTACAGTTTCATTTAATACTTTCTGCCCTGAAATATTATATACTTCAACATTTCTGATTTTTCCATCATTGTTAATATAAAGATAATCAACTACAGGATTTGGATAAAGATTTATTTTCTTTTTAGAAACATCATTCACTGCCATAGATTCTACTGTAAACTCAAAGGCTCCAAGATCTGGTGTTGTTGCATTTCTTGTATTTCCATCAGCATCTAAAGTTATTCCGGCAATCGGAGTTCCTTTATTGTCTAAAGCTACATTTCCTGAATTAGATATATGAAAATCTGTTGTAGATACAAATACAGGTAAAACGTTCAAAGAATTAGTATTTCCTCCGAATGCCGTCTGTATATCAGCGAGGGTAGCTTTTGCCGCACCTCCAATATACCCTAAATTAGTTCCTGAAGAGAAGTAATTATTATTGTTAATACTAAATATAGTACTAGGTGCAGCAGAATAAAGTACGTATTTCTCTCCAGCTTGAGTCTGGGAATTTACAAAGATATTATTCTTTATATCTAAAGCTTCAGCAGCTGTAATAGGCGTACTTATATTTAATGCCGCAGGTCTTCCCGCCACGGATTGGTTAACATTCATCACTACAGTATTGTAATAAAGTTTATAGCCGCCACCATTATTAATTGCTATCCCATTTCCATTATCAGCAACGGTACCACCACCATTGTAGCCATATCCCGCCACTCCACTTACTATATTATTATATACTGAAATATTTGAAGCTATATTGCTTGAATTCAAATAGATTCCGGCTGCTCCATATCCTGCTGTATTTGTACTTCTTACCTCGGAAATCTTATTATTGAAAACATTTCCATTCAAAACGTTGGCACCAACCAAAATTCCAGAAGCAATAGCGATAGAAGTAGGTACTAATACAACACCAGTAATCGTATTTCCACTAATCTCAAAGTTCTGGGCATGTTGCAAAGCAATTCCTCTGAACAACATTTTATCAGCTACTACTGTAGATCCGATAACATTATTTTTAATAATATAACCACCCGCTGTAACAGTTGCATTACCTATAGCAAATATGCCGTTCTGGGCTCTTACAAAAGTATTATTAATAGCAGTAAAGTTATTATTGGAGACCTCTGCTGCTCCTAATGTAGATCCGGCTACAATAATCCCAGCTATTGTTCCTGTAGAACTAGATCCTGCAATATTTGTATTTCTTACAGTAATATTATCAGAACCGTCTGTTGCGGTACTTGTTATTACAACAACAGCGGGTGATGTTCCTGTAATAGCCGTAAAAGTATTGCTAATGGTTAAATTTCTTGAAGAAGTTCCGTTATTGCTTCCTTCAATCGTTAAATTATCTCCTCCATTCACTTTAATAATACCTACAGGGCTTGCTCCTGAAATAGTAGCATTTACCCCTGTTGCAGGTTTTACAAGAACAGAAGAATAATTTGAAGTCCCGCTGCTGGCATTCAGAACGGCTGTAGTGGTCTCCGTTACGTCAGCAGTAATATCAATTGTAATAGCCCCTTGATGTGTCCCTGCATTAATAGCTTCAAAAGCACTCATTAATGTAGTATAAGTTCCCGTAGTTGTACCTGCCGTAGCTGATAAACTAACCTGTGCATTCAATTCAGATGCTGCAAGACATGTTACTAAGCAAAGTAAAATTTTGTTCATACTTATTAATTTTATTATTAAATATATAAAAACATTTTCATTAAAATTCAAAAATAACTGAAAATCAATCAAATAAAATTCAATTTACTTAAACAAAAAACACACAACCATCATAAACAGATGTAAAAAATGTAAAACACGGAAGATCATTAAAATAGCATAAAATCATTTTTTAAGAATTTCGTAAATTTGCACCATGATAAAAATAGGCAACATAGAACTGCCGGAATTTCCACTTTTGCTGGCTCCAATGGAAGACGTAAGTGATCCTCCGTTCAGACGTTTGTGTAAAATGCACGGTGCAGACTTAATGTATTCGGAATTTATTTCTTCCGAAGGGTTGATTCGTGATGCAATTAAAAGCCGTAAAAAGCTGGATATCTTCGATTATGAAAGACCTGTAGGTATTCAGATCTTTGGTGGTGATGAAGAAGCTATGGCAATGTCTGCTAGAATTGTTGAGACAGTAAATCCCGACCTTGTTGATATTAACTTTGGTTGCCCGGTAAAAAAAGTAGTATGCAAAGGAGCCGGAGCCGGAGTATTGAAGGATATTGATCTTATGGTTCGCCTTACTAAAGCTGTAGTAAGCTCTACCCACCTTCCTGTAACCGTAAAAACCCGTTTAGGATGGGATAGCACAAGTATCAATATTGATGAAGTAGCAGAACGTCTTCAGGAAACAGGAATTAAAGCTCTTACTATACATGCCAGAACCCGTGCACAAATGTACAAGGGAGAAGCAGACTGGGAACATATTTCAAGAATTAAACAAAACCCTAATATTGAAATTCCAATTTTTGGAAACGGTGATATTGATTCTCCGGAAAAAGCGTTGGAATACAAACAAAAATACGCCTGTGACGGAATCATGATTGGGCGTGCTGCTATTGGGTATCCTTGGATATTCAATGAGATCAAGCATTTCTTTAAAACAGGTGAACATTTACCTGCTCCAACTATTTCAGACCGCCTTCTTGCTGTACGTCAACATGCTGAATGGAGCGCTGAATGGAAAGGAGAGAGATTAGGATTGGTTGAAATGAGACAACATTACAGTAATTATTTCAGAGGAGTTCCTCACTTTAAAGAATTCAGAAAGAGATTCCTTGAAGTATTCACATTAGAAGAGATGGATGCTTTAATTAAAGAAACCCAACATTTCTACGAACAATATCAAGAACAGGTATAAAAGTAAAAACCATCAAATAAATTTGATGGTTTTTTTATTCTTTTGAATCTATTTTAATATCCTTCTGATGAAGATTCGTTTTTAATTAATGCCAATGCTGAAGAGGTTCCGATTCGCTTTACGCCCATACTGATCATTTTTTCAGCATCTTCTGGAGTTCTTACTCCTCCGGCAGCTTTTACAGGAAGTTTCCCTGCATTGTCAAGCATAATCTTTACTCCTTCGAATGTTGCTCCATTAGGTTTCCCATCCGTCGTTTGATAAAACCCTGTTGAAGATTTTACAAAGATCTTAGACCAATCATTTTCAGAAAAATTCTCTTCTGCCCAGGTAGAAATCTTTTTAGTAAGATCAGCAATTTGTGCATCAGTTAAAGCTGCAATTTCGATGATCCATTTAGCAATTTTATGGTTTTCTAAAGCTAGCTTTGTACATTTTACAAATTCTTCTTTTACCAAATCTGTTTCTCCCTGAATATACGCATTGTAATTAATTACAAAGTCCAATTCATCAGCTCCGTCTTCTATTGCTTTTGAAGCTTCTGTAAGCTTTTCATCAATTGAATACGTTCCTTCGTGAAAGCCTATTACAGTTCCTACTACAACATTCGAATTTCTCTCCTGAATATATTTCTTAATCTCCGCTACATAATCCGGTCGGATCATTACGGCAAAAATACCATTATCAATAGCTTCCTGAGTAAGTTTTTTATTTACTTGAAGCGTCTCTTCATTAGAAATACCTGATTGTTCTGGTGTTTTCAGGTAGGTTGAATCCAAATATTGGGCTATGTTCATATCGTTATACTTTCAATTGTCTGTAAATACCTTGTTCCAAAGATATAAAAGTTTCTGTTCTTGTTACTCCCTTCAATTTTTGAAGTTTGCTAAGGATTTGCATCAAATGATCATTATCTTTACAAAGAACCTTAAGGAATATTGTATAATTCCCCGTTGTATAGTGCGCTTCTACCACTTCATTGATATCATGCAAAGATTTTACCACTTCAGGATAGTGACTTGGCTGATCTAAAAATACACCGATATATGAAATTACTTTATATCCGATTTTTTTAGGATTAAGGAATGAAATTGAATTCTCAATTACTCCTGCATGCTCAAGTTTTTTGATTCTCTGGTGTACTGCTGTTGTTGAAATTCCAACATTCTTAGAGATATGTGCTAAAGATGTTTTAGCATTATCCATCAGCATGTAAATAATTTCCTTGTCGATTGAATCTAAGTGATAGCTTGTGTTGCTCGAATTTTTCATTTTCTACTTTTTTATTATTTATGTTTTTTTACTGTAAGCTTTTAAACTTTACAAAGACCGGAAAGTGATCGCTGTAACCACCTAAATACCGTGTACCGGCATAGGTTCGGAAAGGTCGACCTTCAAAATTTCTGGTTCTGCTGCTGATCTTCTCAGAATTAAATATACGAGCTTCCTGAAAAGCCAGCACTTTATTGTCAACAAGGGATTTTGACATAATAATCTGATCATACAACAATCCAGATTTATAATGAAAAGTAGAATAATTTCTTGTAGAAAACAACTCTTGAAAAGGGTTTATTAAGATCTTTTCATGATCATTGTCATAGAGAATTTGAACTAAATTTTCATCATCCGGGTTTTCGTTAAAATCACCACACAATATTACATGTTCCTTATCTTCATCTACTATTTTCATGATCCGTTGCCGGACTTCATTAAGTATAAAGGCTCTTTTGGGTTTATTGATATCTTTTTCGCGCTTAGAGGGAAGGTGCGCAATAAAGACATTAATAATTTCGTCTTTATATTTAATTTTTGAAAAAAGTACGTCTCTGGTTGTGTCGTAATTTCCTGTGTTTTTATTTATAATTTCAAAAAAGAAAGTAATAGTTTCAGAATCTATAACTTCTACTTTATTTTTGTCATATAACATGGCAACATCCACTTTTCTTTCATCCATTGAATTGTAATGTACAATTCCATATTCTGAATTAAAAGGTTCAAGTTCCACAAGATCTTCCAAAACTTTCCTTCCGGAAACTTCGGATAATCCTATTATAAATGGTAGTGTACCATTTTCCTCCTTCATGAGTTGAAATACATGAGAGATTTTAAAAAGTTTGTTTTTATACCTTCTATCATCCCAGTTCCTTAAACCTGATTTTGTAGGATCTAATTTATGTACAGGTTTAGGGTCAGGTAAAAATAAATTTTCAACATTATAAAAAGAGAACAGTTCCATCAACATGAATTTCTATACTTTAATTTTAATATGTTCTTTTTGTAAATGTTAAATTTATTTATTTTTCCTCAAAATTCCATTGAATCTTTCACAACACCATTAAATCAATTTCTAATAAGAAATATTTCAAATATAGTAAAAAATACCAATAAAATCACTTTTAGTGAATTATATTTTCAATTATTTAATAAATCTATTCAAGATATCAAAACCAAAACAATATACAAAACACCAAATAATCAAAATAAAAATTCAACTTCAAACCAAAGACACTAATATTTTTCTTATATTTTTAAATAATAACAAATATTATTCCATTTGACAAAATTACAAATTGAACATCTTAAAAATTAATTTGTAATGAATTCAAATATATTTTAGAGAAGATCCGGGCGTTTTTCTTTGGTAATTCTCACAGCTTCTTCATGACGCCATTCTTCAATTTTTCCAAAATTACCACTTAACAGTATCTTAGGAACATCTAAACCTTTATAGCTTTCCGGTCTTGTATAAATAGGAGGTGACAGAAGATCGTCCTGAAAACTGTCTGTCAATGCACTCTGTTCATCATTCAAAACTCCCGGAAGCAAACGTATAATAGAGTCTGCAAGAACGCATGCTGCAAGCTCTCCACCTGTTAAGACATAATCACCTATTGAGATTTCCTTAGTAATGTGAAGATCTCTTACTCTTTGATCTATTCCTTTATAGTGTCCGCAGAGAAAGATCAGATTATTTTTAATAGAAAGAGAATTTGCAATTTTCTGATTCAATGTTACTCCATCCGGAGTAAGGTAAATCACCTCATCGTACTCTCTTTGAGATTTAAGTTCTGAAATGCATTTATCCAGTGGTTCCACCATCATTACCATTCCTGCTCCGCCACCATAGGGTTCATCATCTATTTGTCTGTGCTTATTGATTGCCCAGTCTCTCAGATGATGAAAGTGTACTTCCACCAATCCTTTATCCATTGCCCTCTTTAAAATAGAAGTTTTAAACGGACTTTCCATCAATTCTGGAAGTACGCTTATGATATCAATTCTCATTGTAATGTTCCGTTTTTCTTAGTCGGTATAATAATTAATCTTAAGGAAGAATCCTTGTTGATATAGCTCCACATCCAGTTGAAGAATATGGCAAGCTTATTTCGAACGCTCAAAATTAGCATTAAATGGAGAAACATCCAGAAATACCATGCCAAAAATCCTTGAAATTTTATAAATGGCAGATCTACAACGGCTCTGTGCTTCCCTATAGTAGCTAATGAACCTTTGTCATCATATTCATACTCCTTCCATTCGCCGGCACTCTTCTTTAAAAGATTTTTACCTAAATTTTTTGCCTGATTAATGGCTACGTTAGCAACCTGTGGATGCCCTTGCGGATACTTAGGAGTTTCCATATAGGCGATGTCTCCGATTGCATAAATATTATCGTACCCTTTTATTTTATTATAACGATCTACAATATATCTGTTTCTTATTAATTTTTCTTCAGGAAAACCGTCAATCACATTTCCGGTAACTCCTGCTGCCCAGATGACATTATTGGATGAAATTTCCTTACCACTTCTTAAATGAACTTTATCACCGTCATAGTCTGTAACAACCTCTCCGCTCATGAATGTAACACCAAGATCTTTGAGGTATTTTTCAGATTTTTCCTGTGCCTCGCTACTCATTACCGCAAGTGGCTTTTCTGTAGAGCTCACAAGAATGATTTTCAACTGATCAAAATTCATATAAGGATAATCTCTCGGAAGAATATCTTTTTTCATTTCGGCAAAGGCTCCAGCCAGCTCTACACCGGTAGGTCCGCTTCCTACGATAACAATATTCCAGTTGCCATCGTCGCTTCGGCTTTTTTCAATAATTAGTTTTTCGAAGGTCATCAGAACGTGATTTCTGATACTAATCGCTTCCTGGGTATTTTTCATCCCG
Organism: Chryseobacterium artocarpi; assembly: GCF_001684975.1. GTDB lineage: Bacteria > Bacteroidota > Bacteroidia > Flavobacteriales > Weeksellaceae > Chryseobacterium > Chryseobacterium artocarpi. Next base: position 322,698 of record NZ_MAYH01000034.1, read on the forward strand.
AATGCTTTTCCTTCAAGTTCTTTGTTACCGAAAAAATTAGTTTTACAGCCCGTCGCGATGATTAATTTATCGTAAGTAAATTCTGCTTCATCGGTAATTACCTTATTATTTGCTGCATCAATTTCTTTTACTTCCGTCATCCGGAACTGTGTGTTTCTGGATTGCTGAAAAATCTTTCTGAAAGGAAAAGAAATATTGGAAGGTTCTATCCTCCCTGAGGCTACCTGATAAAAAAGCGGCTGAAACATATGATGATTTACCCGATCCAGAACAATGACCTTTTTGTTCTTGTTATTCAATGTTTTTGCAAGCTGCAGCCCCGCAAATCCTCCTCCAATAATGATGATTTTTTCGCGTGTTTCCATAATACACAAATTTACTGATTTTATTTAGCATTTAGTAGTGAAAAAAGTTAGTTTTGCAAAACTTTATGACACAAAAAAAGTACACCAAAAAAACTGCCAAACGAATCCACAAAAACCGACGAAAGAATTATTTTTTCCGCCGGTGGGTAATATTGGCAATCTTAATTGTAGCTTTAATCGGGACCGGATTTTACCTTAAACAATCTGTCAGTTATTACTATGCTTTGTACTTTAATAAATTCACTCACAAAAAACTTCACAACAGTGAAAAGGAAAGTTCCAGGATCCAAAGAATTTTAGCAAATAACCTTGACAAGACCTATGGTTTTGATGTTTCTCATTATCAGAATAAGGAAGATATTAAATGGGATAGCCTCAGCATTGGTAACAAAACAATTCCATTGGAATTTGTAGTGATGCGTGCTACAATGGGAAACCGGAGCGCTGATAAGCATTTTGATGAGTTTTGGGAAATGGCAAAGAAGCATGATCTGATTCGTGGGGCTTATCATTTTTACAGGGCAGATGAAGATCCGGTGATTCAAGCCAATAATTTTCTTGCTAATGTAAAATTAGAAAGTGGAGATCTCCCTCCTATTCTGGATATTGAAAAAATCCCAAAACGTAAGACAAATAAGAAATTGGTAGAAGATTTAAAAGTATGGTGTAAAATCGTGGAAGAAACGTATGGTACCAAACCAATTATATATACCTATTATCACTACTATAAAGATTTACTGAAGGGGGAGTTCGAAGGATATCCGTTGTGGCTTGCCAATTATAATGATGTTCCTACCCCATCACCTGATGATCAGTGGGATTTCTGGCAGTTTACAGAAAATGGAATTGTACATGGGATCAATACTAAAGTAGACCTTGATATTTACAATGGTAATTCCTGGTCTTTGAAGAGACTGACATTAGATTAATTTAATAAAGCAGGAAGATGGATATTGAATGAGGAAAGTCTACAGAGCCTTAAATATCAATTTTAAATTTATTTTATAAACCCCAAAAAGGTCCTTTTCATTCAATGTTGAAATGAAAAGGACCTTTTTAACTTCCAATATACACTATATTGTTTCTTACTATTTATTTCTTTTCAAGAAAACTCAGAATATCTTTATTTAATTCATCAGGTTTTTCATAAGGAACCATATGGCTGGTATCTTTATAAATTTTCAATTCTGCATTAGGTATTTGTTTTGAAAGAAACTCTGTGTGGTCCGGCTTTATTACATCTTTGTCTCCAGCAATAATCAATACAGGATTTTTTATTGTATTTAAATCATTTTTACTGATATGAGGTTCTGTTAACATGATTTTCATAACTCTGCGTTCATTGAACATTTCAGGAAGATTTAATTGGTTCAATTGAGTCATCTGATTCGTAAAATGATCCATCAGCCTTTGTTCTACCCCTTCAGGAAAAGCATTTGCGCCGATGGCAACAAGTTTATTAAGGCGGTCAGGATATTTCAAGGCAAATTCAAGCCCTGTATTTCCTCCATCACTCCAGCCGACGATATTAATTTTATCAAGTTTCATATGATCTGCCACTGCTTTTACATCGTCTGCAAACATTTTATAGGTAAAATCTTTTCTGGAGGTATCTTTACTCTTTCCATGACCTCTCGTATCTATAGCAATCACTTTATACTGTTTAGATAAAACCGGAATCTGCTGATAATAGTCTTTTATACTTCCGGAATTTCCATGAAGCAATACCAAAGGCTCCCCTTCTCCATACACTTCATAATATAAATCCAAATCTTTTAATTTTAGATATTGTGCTGCAGATTCATTCTTACCATAAATAGACTTTCCTGCTTCCAGTATATTTTGTGAATTATCAATACCCCATTCCTGAGCTGGATCATCAGCCTCATAAACATTATCGTCCTTGTCTGTATCTTTACTGTTTTTATCCACCTTTACATCAATATTGATAGCGGGTGCAGCAATAGACATTTTCATCCAATCTCCATAAAACTCTCTAATAAATCCTGTTCTGAACAATGCAGCACTGATTTTAATATTTCCATCAAATTCTTTTAAGAACTGAATTCCCACAAAGAATTTTCCCTGAACCCAGATATTACGTTCATTAACATCTAAAGTAAAGGTTCCGTCTTTTATCATATCTTCAGTAAGGGCAATGGTAATTTCTTCATCCAGAATATTTTTGTCGGGAAGCCCGTTTTTCTCACTGTAAATACTGTATCGCATCAAAACTGGCTCGGTAGAATTGTAACGGGCAATATTCAGGTTGATATTTTTAATCTTTGATCTTTTCTTTGTATTAAATTCCAGAGCTGTTTCTCCCAGAAAATCTTTTCTACCCGTTGCCGGATTTACAAAGTAGGTAACACTTTTCGTTTTTGTATTTACTCCCCAGTTTTTATCAACAAGCTTTTTTGCTTTAATAGTAACTTCTTTAATATTTTTAGTTTTCTCATTTAAAAATATTTTCTGCTGGTCGTGCTTTTTAAAATTTTCTATTGTTTCTACATACGAATCGTATCCCGGAACTTCAATTTTTATTTTTTGCTGTGGATCAAATTGAGAAAGATCGATTGAAAAGTTTCCTTTACCGTCAGAAATAGTTCCGGTAGTTTTCTTTTCTATTCCTATTTTCACATAAGGAATAGGTTGGTTCTCATTTTTAGAAATAATAGTTCCTGAAATGACTTGCGCATTCACAATAGAAGCTGTACAAATAAAGAATAGAGCTTTAAGTTTTCTCATGTTAAAAGTTTGATGCAAACTTATTTATTTTAAAACACCAACACTCATAACACCTTATTAAAATAAATCTTGTTTTAGTTAAAGTTATTTTAAATCTTCAAGATTTTAGGGTAATTATTTAAAAATCTGAAAAGCTTATAGAATATTCATAATTTCTTCCCATGAATTTACTCGCTCGTAAGTTTCATTTTCAATCAGTTCATTATGAGGTTGCGTAAAAATCAGTCTCTGTCCGGAAAAATGATCTAAATTCTTTGGATAATCATCAATCATTACATCTCCTGACACTACTTTTTTACTTCCACACAATACAATCTGCTCCCATGTAATGAATGGAAAATGCTCAGCAAGCCAGTCATATTTCTCTCTTAGACTGTTTGGAAATTCCATCCCTGCAGAAACAATATACAATTCATATTTATTATTCAGGTATTCCATTGCTTCGCGACTGCCTTCCATTACAGGTAATGTTCTGAAAAAACCTATTTCATTCACGTGTTTTTTTCCATTGGGGAAAACTTCCAGTTCAGGTTTCCCTGCTGTTTCACTGATTTCAATCTCTTTTCCTGTATCTCTTTTTTCAAACTGTGCCAGCTGATGATAAACATCTGCCATTACTCCATCCATGTCAACGATTACTTTTTTCATTTGTTTCAAATCAGATTTAATATTTATTATGTTATAAAGCTGAGAGCCTGGTGCTAGACATTCTTGAGTTTAAAATACAACCCGATTTTTTTAAGATTATTAAATTTTTAACTTCTCATCTCCAGTTTCCAGCTTCTTATTTATACCATCAAATTTACCGAATAGTTTTTGCAGACAATGAACACAGTTTATTAAAAAATTATAAATATTCGTTCTTATAGAGGATACGCCGGAAAGTTTTATGGCTACATTTTTCGTATTTTTGCGATTCAGTTTAAAATTAAAATCAAACTATTAATTTCCAATGAATTACGTTTCTGCAGAAAATCTCACCAAGTCCTACGGCATCAAAGTTTTGTTTGAAAACATTACTTTTCACATTAATGAAGGAGACAAAATTGCTATTGTTGCCAAAAACGGAAGTGGAAAATCTACCCTTCTGAAAATTTTAATGGGTAAAGAAATTGCAGATAGTGGTACTGCGATTATTAATAAGGATATTCAGGTGGTTCTGTTTGATCAGGAAATTGATTTTGATCCAAAACTGACTATTGACGAGTTTATGATGACTTTAGACTCTGAACCTATTCTCGCCTTAAAGAACTACCACAAGTCTCTTCATTCTACAGATCATGCTTTTATTGAAAAAGCACTTGCCGATATGGAAGCTCACAAAGCCTGGGATCTTGAAAATGAAATGAAGCAAATTCTTTCCCAGCTGAAGATTACCGATCTTGAAGCTAAAATGGGAACGCTTTCAGGAGGGCAGATCAAACGTGTAGCTTTGGCAAAACTATTAACAGAAACCAGAGCAGAGCACAGACACACTTTACTGATCATGGACGAACCTACCAACCACCTTGATGTGGACATGGTAGAATGGCTTGAAAATTACCTGAATAAAGCAAAAATCACATTATTACTCGTTACCCACGACAGATATTTCCTTGACAGTGTTTGTGATATTATCTGGGAAATGGAGGACAGAAATCTTTATGTTCATAACGGTTCTTATGCTACGTATCTTGAGAATAAAATGATTCGTGAGGAAAACACGAACGCAACGATCGATAAAGCCAACAACCTTTACAGAAAGGAACTTGAATGGATGCGAAGACAACCTAAGGCGAGAACTACAAAATCAAAAAGCAGAATTGATGCTTTCTACGAAACAGAAAAAGTAGCTAAAACTGACACCAGAAAACAAGGTCTTGAATTGGATTTTGAAATGAAACGTCTGGGAAATAAAATTCTTGAGCTTAAAAATATTGACAAAAGTTTTGGTAACAAAGTTTTATTAAAAGACTTCAGCTATCAATTCCAGCGTGGAGAGAAAGTAGGAATCATCGGAAAAAATGGTGCCGGAAAATCTACATTACTGAATATCATTCAGGGATTGGAAACAATTGATAAAGGGGAAATTGAAACGGGAGAAACTATTTCTTTCGGATATTTTGCTCAGAAAGGTCTTACTTATAAAGAAGATGAGCGCGTAATCGATTTCATTAAAGAAATTGCTGAATTTTATCCTTTGGCTAACGGAAGAAGTCTTTCTGCATCACAGTTCCTGAGATTATTCTTATTTGACGACCAAACACAATATTCACCAATTTCGAAGCTTTCAGGAGGAGAAAAGAGAAGATTACACCTGATGTATATTCTTTATCAAAATCCTAACTTCCTGATTTTTGATGAACCTACAAATGATCTGGACCTTCCTACATTAACGGTTCTTGAAAACTTCCTGCAACAATTTCAGGGGTCTTTGATTATCGTTTCCCACGACAGATATTTCATGGATAGAATTGTAGACCATGTTCTTGCTTTTGAAGGAGATGGAAAAATAAGAGATTTTGTAGGAAATTTCTCAGAATATCGTGAGGCAAGAAGCCGCGAGGAAGCTTTGGAAAAAAATTCTGCATCAAAACCTGAACCTGTAAAAGAAACCGTTGCTGTCCCTACCAATACTTCAGCTACCAATTCTCAAAAAAGAAAATTAACCTTTAAGGAACAAAGAGAATTAGAAACGATTGACAAGGAAATGCCAGAACTGGAAGAACAGCGTGCTAAAATTTTAGATCAGCTTAACAATGAAACTGATTATGAAAAAATAGCAAAACTGTCATCAGAGCTGGAAAGCGTTTCTGAAAAACTGGAGAACCACGAGATGAGATGGCTGGAACTTCAGGAATTACTATAAAAAACATGAATTATGAATTAGGTCAGAGCGTTAAACTTTGACCTAATTCATAACTCATTATTCATCTATAATACAATTACCTTTTCTTCTTTTGTACTTTCTAAAGAAGCATCTATGATCTTCATATTCTGAATAATTTCTTTTCCCGGAGATGGCAAAGGATATCCGAAGACAATATGTTCATAAATCTGCTGATAATAATTCATATAATTTCCAGCCTCGCTTGAAGTGAACAATCTTTCTGTTTCTGAATCTTCATTCAAATAGTTTAAAATTCCATCTGCTTCCTTCAAAGGCTGCATCCATTCATTGCCATAAACAGGAATAGCTCCTGCAACTAATTCAGTTTCCTGATTATCGGTTCTCTCTTGTAAAAAGCTTCCTTTATCACCAAAAATTTTATAGGCATAATGATCTTCTTTCGCAAACACTGATGATTTTAATCTTACTCTCAAGTCGTTTTTATAGAATAACAGAATCTCAAAATAATCATTTGCAAAAGCAGATCCTTTCATAGAAAATACATCTGCAAACAATTTCTCAGGATAACCAAAATATTGCACAGCCTGATCTACAAGATGCGCTCCCAAATCATGTAATGAACCTGAGCCTATCTGATCCGGACTTTCTTTATGCTGTTTTCCACTTGGAGTAGTTCGGAATCTGTCAAAACGAATTTCAGCTTCTTTGATATTTCCAAGTTTTCCTTCATTTAAAACTTTTTGTACCTGTAAAAAATCTCTGTCAAATCTTCGGTTTTGGTATACGCTCAGAAATAATCCTTTCTCTTCAGCAAGCTTCACCAGTTCTTCTGCCTCTGCGACATCTACTGTAAATGGTTTTTCAACAATAATATTTTTTCCGGCTTCCAGTGCTTTTTTGGCGTACTCATAATGAGTTTGGACTGGAGTATTGACAATCACAAGTTCTATGTCTGCGTTTGCAAGCATTTCGTCCACCGAACGATAGATGGTTGCCTCGGGATATTTTTCTTTAGACTCCTCTTTATTTCTTTCTACTATGGCAGAAATAAAAAATCCCGGATGTTCTTTTAAAAACGGTGCATGAAACACCTTTCCGCTCATTCCAAAGGCACAAAGCCCAGCTTTTACCAATTGCATATTAATAAATTTTAGACAAATATATTCATAAAAAAACGCTGAAATCCCCAGCTACCACAATGATAGAAATAATCCATCTACTTTACCGTAAAAAAACATGATAAAAATCACGTATTAATTTTTATTCATTCTAAACAAATACTTACATTTGCGCCTTATTTAAAACTGTTCTACATAAAAATAAAATGAAAAGACAACTACTATCTTTAGGTCTTCTATTTACCGCTGTTTCATTAAGCGCACAGCTTAAAAATGTTGAGGCAGATACTATCAGAACCCAAACTATTGAGGACATCAATCTTCACAAAACAGGAAATCCAAATCAGGCTAGACCACTTTCTACAAAGTCGAAACTTACGATAATGGAAACTCCACAGCCTATTGCTATTGTTACTCATGAAATCATTGAGCAGCAGCAGGCAAAACAATTGAGTGATGTTCTACAAAACGTAAACGGAATGTATGTGACTTCTTCAAGAGGAAACTCACAGGACAGTTTTGGTGGACGAGGTTTTATCTTAGGAAATGACAATATTTTCAAGAACGGATCAAGAATAAATAGTGGAGTTTTCCCTGAAGTAAGTGGTCTTGAAAGAGTAGAAGTTTTAAAAGGAGCAAACGCAATGCTTTATGGAAATACTGCTGCCGGAGGAGTTATCAATATGATTACCAAAAAGCCTAAGTTTAATTTTGGCGGAAGTATAGGATTGAATGGCGGAAGCTGGAATACTTATAAACCAACAATAGATGTTTATGGACCTTTATCTAAAAATGTTGCTTTCAGAGTAAACGGAACTTACGAATACGCTGAAAGTTTCAGAGATGTTGTACAATCTGAAAAGTATTACTTCAATCCATCATTTTTATTTAATTTAAGTGAAAAATCTCAATTAATTGTGGAGGCAGATTACCTTAAAAATAACTTCACTCCTGATTTCGGACTTGGATCTATTACGGAAAAAGATCAAAGCTATAGACTTAATGATGGTGTTTCCAGAAACGTTTTCTTTGGAACCGACTGGCAATATCAGAATGTACAGCAAGCTTCAACGAATGTAACATTCAATCATCAATTTAACGAAAGATGGTCTTTGAATGCTACTGCATCTTATCAAAACTATACTAAAGACTATTTTTCTTCTGAAAGAGTACAATGGATATATGATACTAAAGATAAAACTGTAGATCCTAACAGATTATCTTGGAAAAGACCTTTTGGTAAAACTTACAACGAACAGAATTATACTTCTGCACAAGTAAACATCAATGGTGAGTTCAATACAGGAAAAATCAATCATAAAATTTTAATTGGTTCTGATGCAGATTATAGCCAGGCAGATGCTTACGCATATACCGTTACAGACCCAAAAAACCTTCTTTATTTAGATGACCCTTCAACATGGGGAAATATTGGCATGCCCAATTCTACTCTTACTACAAGAAACAGAATCAATACAAGAAGAATCGGAATTTATGCACAAGATTTTATCAGCTTAACAAAACAATTAAAGGTAATTGCTGGATTAAGATGGTCTTATGTAGAAAATATGCCAACATTGACTACCCGTTTTGCATCCAATGAGAAGTTTGAAGTAGCAAATTCTTCAACGTCTGACAATGCATTTTCTCCAAAGGTAGGTTTGGTTTATGCTCCTAATGAAAACCTTTCTGTATTTGCAACGTATACTAATTCGTTTGCTTCAAACTCAGGATATACTTCAGATCAATTTGGTACAGTAAATACTAATCAACCTGCTACTCAAGTTCAAGATCAACTAACTAATTTATCAAAACAAAGCATAAAACCATCAACAGTTGATCAATACGAAATTGGTGTTAAAAAGAATTTCTGGAACAATGCTTTAGCGGTTAATTTAACAGCATACCAGATTATGTACAACAATTATTATCAAACATATTGGTTCCCTTCTAATACAAATGGAGCACCGGTAAATTCAACAGATACCAATCTTAAAGAATTTGCAGGAAATATGAGAAGCCGTGGTGTAGAATTAGATATTACAGGAAATCCTACAGAAAACTTATCGATCATCGGTGGTTTCTCTTATAACAATTCTGTTTATCTTGATACCCCTGAAAAAGGATATGTTGAAAACCAAAGATTGGTAAGAACACCTGCTACAACAGCAAATGCTTCCGTTTTTTATAAATTTACAAACTATGTGAAAGGGTTAAAAATCGGAGCTGGAGTTTATTACATTGGAGACAGAATCGCTGGATGGAATGATACAAAATCTACCAACACAAGTAGAAACAATGTGACAAGAATGTTTGATCTGAAAGACTACACTACTGTTTCACTTTCCGTTGGCTACGAATGGAAAAAATTCTCTATCCAAGGAAGAGTGGGTAACCTATTTGATGTTGTCAACTACAACGTACATGAGAATTACTCAGTAAACCCAATCATGCCGAGAAACTATTATTTTACATTGACCTACAAACTGTAAAATTAAATACATAATTAGTTCTTTATTAAAAGTGGAAATTGCAGTTTTGCAGCTTCCACTTTTGAAATTTAAAAACAAAACAAAAACGATATGGATAAGATTAAAGACACAAGAAGTTTCATGAGAATTACACACCGATATCTGGGGTATTTTCTTGCCGGTATTATGGCGGTGTATGCAGTAAGTGGAATCATTTTGGTCTACAGAGACACAGACTTTCTAAAGAGCGAAAAAAAGTATGAGAAGACTTTATCTGCCAATCTTTCAGAAAAGGAACTGAAAAAAGAACTGAAGATGAAAGGTCTTGAAGTAGAAAAAACGGAAGGAACTGTTCTTCATTTTAAAAAAGGAACTTATGACTCAGCAACAGGTGTCGCTAAATATTCAAAAATGGAACTTCCTTTTGTACTGGATAAAATGGTTTCTCTTCACAAATCACAGTCTAAAGATGCAATAGCTCCTTTAAGCGTATTCTTTGGAGTTGCTCTTTTCTTCTTTGTTATTTCCAGTTTCTGGATGTTTAATCCTAAAACAAAAGCATTCAAACGTGGAATCAAGTTTACGATTGCCGGATTAATCATTTCTATTATCCTTCTGTGCATTTAAATATAATAACACAGAAAAAAGGAATGAAAATTCTTTAAAATTCAATAATTTATACCTTTCACCTCTTACTTCATAACGATTATAATTGTGAAATACGCAATAAATATGTTAAAATAAGCAAATGTATCTCATTGATATTATTAACATTAATTTAGAAAAATTACCTAAAATTAAGAGTCTGGCACATTTATTGTTTTTTCTATAATTCGTGAATAATAAACATTTAATTATTAAAATAATAAATTATGAAAAAACTTATTTTAACAGGAGTATTAGCCGTAGCAGGATTAACAGCAACTGCAAACGCTCAGATTCAGAAAGGTAATTGGATGGTAGGAAGTAGCATCGTAGCCAGTAATTTTGGTTTAAATACAGGTGGTGGATATAATATTTCATTACAGCCAAAAGCGGCTTACTTTATTCAAGATAATGTAGCTGTTGGAGGATATGTGGATTTAGGATTTAATAAAGTAACAAATGGATCACCAACCAATTTTGTTTATAAAGTTGGTGCTTTAGGTAGATACTATGTTTCTCCAGGAGAAAAAGGAGTTGATAACTTATTACACCACGGAAGATGGTTCTTAGAAGGTAATGTAGGTGTTGGGGGAACTTCTACTGAAGGATCTAATTCTACAACAGGTTTAGATTTTGGGGCAGGTCCAGGTTATTCATATTTCATTACACCAAACATTGGTGTTGAAGGTATAGTTAAATATAATGGTGTTGCAGGATTTGGTAGTGAGGGATTAACTTCTACTTTAACATTCAATGTAGGATTCAATATTTATTTACCAACTTCTAAAGGTAAACAAATCATCAACGACGTTAAGTAATCAATTACTAATACACTTATAAAAAATTGAAATCGCCCCGAAATTTTATTTTCGGGGCGATTTTCGTACAAATTAAAACTAAACTATAAAAAATCAAATAAATCATATATTGGGTTGGGGCGTATATCTCAGATACGGTTTTATCTCAATAATGCCCTTGGGAAATTTCTTTATGGCATCTTCAGTAGAAATTGTTGGCGGAATAATCACCTCATCACCACTTTCCCAGTTAACAGGAGTTGCTACCTGGTAATTATCTACAAGTTGTAATGAATCCAGAACTCTTAGGATCTCATTAAAATTTCTTCCTGTAGAAGCCGGATAGGTAATAATCAATCTTACTTTTTTTTCAGGATCTATAATCAGTAAAGAGCGAACAGTAGCAGTAGCAGAAGCATTAGGATGAATAAAGTCATATAATTCTGATATTTTTCGATCTTTATCAGCAATTATAGGAAACAGAACTTCTGTATTCTGAGTTTCATTAATGTCCTTGATCCAGTTCTGATGGTCTTCTACTCCATCTACACTTAATGCAATGGCTTTAGTATTCCTCTTCTCAAATTTAGTCTTCAATTTTGCCGTAAATCCAAGTTCCGTAGTGCAAACCGGTGTATAATCTGCAGGATGAGAAAATAAAATCCCCCAAGAATTCCCTAAATAATTATAAAAATTGATGTCACCCAAAGATGACTCTGCCTGAAAGTTCGGTGCTATATCTCCTAGTTTGATTGACATAATATTTTGCATTTGTTAGTCTACAAATTTAGTAGACTTTTTGATATAAGCAAAACTTTTCTTTAAAAATTTATATCTTTAATGTAAAATTTTATTCATGGAGAAAACCGGTCTCACCTATGTAGATCTTGTTTATAAGGTATTGGAAAGTTGGTATGTAACATTTGCAAAGCTTACCCCGAAGCTTATTGTCGGAATTTTAGTCTTTACATTTTTTCTTATTACCAGTAAATATTTAAGTCAGGTTGCTGTAAAATTATTTCATAAATTCTTTCCTAAAAGCCAGAAGGAAAGTTCATTAGTCACTTTAATCAGTATTTTTAGGTTCCTGATCATGTTGCTTGGCACATTCATATCCCTTGAGATAATGGGCTTCAGTGGGTTTCTTTGGAAGTTTATCGGAAGTTTGGGAGTTGCCGGGGTAATTGCCGGGGTTGCTCTGAAAGATTTGGTATCAAGTATATTTTCAGGAATGCTAATTGGTATTGATAAAGCTTTTAAGGTAGGTGATTATATTACCATCGGGAATCACTCTGGAACGGTACAGGAAATTGGATTTTTAACGACCAAAATCCTTACAGATGATGGTAAGAAAGCTTATATTCCGAATCAGGTGGTTTTTAATGCGCCGTTTTATAATATCACGGCATCACCACAACGCCGTATCATTTTAAATTTTGAAATTCCAGCAGATGAAGACATCAGTAAAGCTCAAACAGGAATTTTGGAGGTAATTAAAAATCTTGATAATGTGGATAAGTTGGATACTGCAGAAGTTATTTTTACAGATTTGAAGCAGGGCTCATTTAATTTGCAGGTTAAATTCTGGATCAAAGTTGGAGCGAATCTGGCACAGGTAAGAAGTAAAGCTTATTTAAATATTAAAGAACGCTTTGATGCGGATAAAATCCAGCTGGTTACTCCTACGAGCATCAGTATTACAAGCGGAGAAAATAATTTGTCTGAAAATCAAAGTCAAGATAAATAATAGATTTTCCCACAGATCTCACTGATTTCACAGATGTTTGTGAATATATTCGCCTAATAAAAAGCTGCTTCAAATGATTGGAGTGGCTTTTTTGTTCGTAAACGCAAAGGTGCTAAGTTTTATATTTATACGAATGTTTTTAAGGCGCAAGATTCTGCGATAAAATTTTATACTGTTGATAATAGCCACGAATGCACGAATAATTTTTAATTATAAGTAAAGCCTATGTTGTTAAAAATTTCGAACCACATAGGCTTCACATAGAATGTATCTTTTAAAAAACTTTACGTTCTCGAATATCCGCGACAAGCTATTTTTTATTATGCTTTTTAGAAATGATAGTACTGTCATTTTTAGGAACTTTAACAATACTGTCATTGTCTACAACAATAGCCGTTCCTATAGTATTATCATTATTCACACTGTCTTCATTTAGTTCTACAGCAACCTCTCCTGTTGTGAGAGGTTTATTTTTTGAGCATCCGGCTAAGAAAAGAATTAAAGAAAGTACGGCAAGGGTAACTTTACTGTTTTGAAAAATATCGGGAATCAATCTGAAGAATTGATTTTTTACTTTCTGTGATTTTTTATCTTCAATATTTAACTGATGATTATAAAATGTTCCACAAACCTTTTCATTCACTTTTTCTTTTTCAGTGAGGATTTGTAGAATTTCTTCAGGATTCTTTTGAGTAAAATCAACCACACATTTACTGCAGACAGAGCAAAATCTTCCTTTTTCCTGTGGAGACATAGATTCCCAGTTTTCAGAACAGGGTTCTGGGATGTATAAGTTTTTCATGGATATTGTTTCTCATACATATTAAAAAACCGTTCCAAAGTTGGAACGGTTTTTTATTTTATTTAAAAATTTTAGATTAAGCTAAAACTTCTTTTACTTTGTTTGCAGCTTCTTCTAAAGTAATTGCAGAGTGAACTGGAAGACCAGACTCATCAATTAATTTTTTAGCTTCTACAGCGTTAGTTCCTTGTAATCTTACGATCAATGGAACCGGAAGGCTACCCATAGCTTTGTAAGCATCTACAACTCCTTGAGCAACTCTGTCACATCTTACGATACCTCCGAAGATGTTAATTAAGATAGCTTTTACGTTTGGATCTCTTAAGATGATTCCGAAAGCAGTCTGAACTCTCTGAGCATCAGCAGTACCACCTACGTCAAGGAAGTTAGCTGGGTTACCACCAGATAATTTGATGATATCCATAGTTGCCATTGCAAGACCAGCACCGTTTACCATACAAGCAACGTTACCATCCAGTTTTACGAAGTTAAGACCAGCTTCACCAGCTTCTACATCCATTGGATCTTCTTCTCTTGTATCTCTTAATTCAGCTAAGTCTTTGTGACGGAACAATGAGTTGTCATCTAAAGTTACTTTAGCATCTACAGCGATAATTTTGTTATCAGAAGTTTTCAACACTGGGTTGATTTCGAAAAGAGATGCATCAATACCTGTATAAGCATTGTAAAGAGAACCGATGAATTTCACGAATTCTTTGAAAGCATTTCCTTCAAGACCTAAGTTGAAAGCAATTTTTCTAGCCTGGAAACCTTGAAGACCTAAAGCAGGATCAATGATTTCTTTGTGGATTAAGTGAGGAGTTACTTCAGCAACGTGCTCAATATCCATACCACCTTCAGTAGAATATACGATTGTATTTTTACCTTCAGCTCTGTCTAAAAGAATAGAAACATAAAATTCTTTAGTTTCTGTTTCACCTGGATAATATACATCCTCTGCAACCAAAACCGAATTTACTTTTTTACCCTCAGCAGAAGTTTGTGGAGTGATCAACTGCATTCCGATGATGTTCTGAGCGTTTTCTTTAAGTTTATCCATGTTTGGAGAGAACTTTACACCACCACCTTTACCACGACCACCTGCGTGGATCTGAGCTTTTACTACCCACCCTTGAGCGCCAGTTTCAGCAGTTAGTTTTTCAGCAGCAGCTACAGCTTCGTCTACGTTGTTTGCAACGAAACCACGTTGGATAGCTACTCCGTACTTTGATAAAATCTCTTTTGATTGATACTCGTGAAGATTCATATTATTTTTATTATTTTATTTTAATATTTAAAGGTTGACAAATTTACTAAAAACAGATGAAATATCAATTTTTATTTTAAAGAAAGCAATACCGTTCAGAGAAATTTAAAGGAGATAAAAATCATGTTTTAAAAAGAAAAAACTAAACTTAAACGATCTTTCTTTTTTTATCCTATAATTCCAAATCTTTTATTTACAAAATCAATGATGATTATCTTATCCATGAAAAATACATTCCCAATGATTCCATCGATACCATCCTGTTTCAAGGAAAAATAATCTTCATCTGTGTACCAAAATTCATTTGTTCTAAAATTCTTATTTCCAATCTGAATTTCCTTATCTGTCTCAACAGCTTTTACAACCAAAGGGTTATTAAAATTTCGAATATTTAATTCTTCCTTGAATTTAGATTGACTGATCAGATCTGCAAAGTTCTGTTTATAACTGATAATCGGAAATATACTTGCTCCACTGTCATATTGAAACCTATATTCTTTGCCATCAATTTTCAACGGAAGGATAGGTTTATGATTTTTGATTTCAATATTTACAAAGTCAGCCCGTGATTTCGACATTTGATCTAATTTATCGCTTACTGTTATTTTTTTATTGGGAAAATCAATCACCAGATATTTGTTCTGAAAGATATCTGCTCCTACGACACCACACACTTCTCCCTGATCAAAATTTAAAATCCCCTGTAACTTATAATTTTTCACAGCATATTCGTTGATTTTAAAATTCTGGTTTTCAATAAAAAACATTTTATGACCGGCTGCTTCAGAAGTTGGGTCTATCTTTTTAGCTTTCATAAACTCCGCATTCTCAAAACATTTATCATAGATCAATGTATAATTGGCTCCGAGATCAAAATGAAAGGGGTAGGTTTTATTTTTGATGGTAAAAGGAACGCTCATGGCAATATTTTCAATTAATTTATTCCCAATAGAATCTTTTTCCCATTTAAAATGAATGGTTTGTGCATTCAATGCTACAGATAAGGTTAGAAGTATTGATAAGACAATGGTTTTTAGTTTCATTTTTTTAATTGTGGATAACTTTCAAATATGAGAAGATTTATTATTCTTTCCAAAACCTTGAGTAATTATTAATTCAAATAAAAAAGCTCTTCAATTAAGAAAAGCTTTATGATAATGTTATTTATTTTATTCTTCAGACAGTTTTTCTGACTGCGATCCTATAAACGGAATTTTTGGTGCCAGAAAATATCCGGTAAGACTGGCAAATAATATCGGAACAAAGTATGTAAAACCTGTAAGGGTTCCTAAAATGATCGTTGTACTCATCGGAGTTCTTGTAACGCAGGCGTTTATTGCTGCCATACAACTTACAATTGCTAACGTTGTATCCACACTTGGAAATAAATTGTGAATAATTAATCCCAATGTTGTTCCCACAAAGAAAAGCGGGATGATAAAACCTCCTCTCCATCCTGAAGTTACAGTAATAGCAATGGCTAACATTTTAAAAACCAAAACTAAGATCAGGAAATTCAATCCAAAGTTCCCTCCGATTAACTGATTGATCTCGTTATGTCCAAAGTACCTTGTGATCGGGAAATTATAAGCTATAATCCCCAGAATGATTCCTCCTACGAATGTTTTGATATAGATTGGAAACTTTCTGTATTCAAAAACTTTTTTGAAGAATTTTACCACGAAAATGAAGATCCATCCAAAGAAAGTTCCTACGATTCCAAATAAAGTTGCGTATAAAAAATCGTATACTCCGTTGTAATGATAAGCCCTCAAATCCCATGTTGCTCCTATACCTAAATGAATGATTAAAGCAAACATCAGATAACTAAAGCAGCTTGCCACCAACGCAGGAATAATGGCTTTATAATATTCTACAGCATGTTTATGATGCAAAATTTCTAAAGAAAAAAGACTTCCTCCAAGTGGTGCGCCAAATAACGCTGTAAATCCGGATGCCATCCCGGCAATACTTAAAGAGCGTAATTCTTCACCTTTTAGTCTGAAAATTTTCCCCAACCAGGTTCCGGTAGATCCGGTAACTTGTACCAAAGGAGCTTCCGGTCCTAAACTTCCTCCAGATGCTACACAAAAAAGTGATGAAAGAATCATGGAAGGATTATTTTTCGGTTCCAGTTTTCCTTTATTAAACCTGATATTATTTACAATCAGGTGAATTTCTCCGGGATCACCAATAAAGTGAATAACCAGCCCAGCCAGCAATCCACAAATCGCCATCGTTGGAATGACCTGCCAGCCTTGAAAGTGTGCTAGAAACTCAGTGAAGTGCTCAAGTACGATCCAATATCCACCGGCAATGATTCCACCTACAAGACCGGTAATTGCCCACATGAAAAAAGTACGGCTAAACACAAATGGATTGAATTTAATCGGTTGATCCAAAAGGTTGAACGTTCTTATAAGCCGTCTTCTTCTGTTAATTTTCATCCTTAAATTTTGTTTTTAGCAAAATAAAGAATCAGCATTCCCCAGCTCAGGATCATGAATAATCCTCCAAGTGGAGTGATTGGTCCTAAAAATTTAAGATTAACACCCAAATAGTCCTGCATACTCAGCAAATAAATACTTACAGAGAATAAAATTGTCCCGGCAATCATTAAAATTGAGGTCCATTTTTCTGTGGAAGTTTCAAATTTTAAAATATATCCGATGATCAGCAGGAAAAAAGCTGCATACATCTGATATCTTACTCCGGTTTCAAAGCTTTCAAGTCTTTCTACCGATAGTATTTTCTTTAAGGCGTGCGCTCCAAATGCTCCAAGGATTACTGAAAGCATCCCATACACCGCTCCAAAAACTAAAGTAATTGTTTTCATTTTATAACTCTTCTAATTCTAGGGTTAAATATTTTTTTGTTTTATAATCCTGCCAGGTTCCGGAAATTTTGTTTGCTTTCATATCTGCTTCTACATGCGCTCTCGGAATCCATTGACGGGTTTCTTCATTATAATAATCATTCTCAACAATAGAAATATGATTTCCTTTCAACTGTCCATCCCATTTGATCAGCTTCTTACTTTTATCATACCAATATTCTGCATTAAAAGATTTCGTATCTGAGGAATTATTATCAGAATAAAGACGGCTTACAAGAACTGTAACGGGATACTTCCCATCGATTTTTCCTTTGTATAGCTTATTTCTGAAACTTGTTTTTTCTACTTTATCGGAGCCACTTAACAAGCTTCTGGTATAAGGACTCCAGTATTTTTCAAGTTCTTTATAAGAGAATTCAATTACATGGCTATCCAGCTCGTCCAAAGCTCTCATAGCATGATTGGCACATCTTCCTGCAATAAATCTGATTTTATCTTTAGCAAAATAGTACTGTAAACCATCCAAAGTATAATCCATGAAGCATCCTTCATACATGCCAATTTGTTCCTGAACTTCTTCTGAAGGATTTTTTTCAGCTTTTAACTGAGTAAGGAAATCATTGACCTCTTTTTTGATTCCTTTTTGAATTAAGCCCTCAATTATTTTAACGTAATTCGGGTGAAAAAGATCTTCAGCATTGATGAAATTTCCAGTTCTCAGATCAAAATTCTTCCATTGGGCAAAGTTTTCAGGATAAGCACCTGAAGCCTCTCCTTCCATTCCGATAGACAAAATGTTTTTCGGAGTTTCAATTTTTTCCCAGCTATAAAAATAAATATAGTTGGAGTAAGAAGTTGTTCCTGTAGACACCCGTTTAAAAGGATTAGCTTCCGAATTGGGAACATACTCCAATTCATTTACCTGTAAAAAAGTATTTATTTTGTTTTCTACTAAAGGATTTTCAGTATAAGTGATCAAAGGAAAATTAGAATCTTCAGTTTTCGGTTTTAAATCCGTAATCTTTACATTTTTCTGCTGGGAAAAACCTAAACCTGATACCAATAGAAAAAACAAAATATTTTTTTTCACTATTTTGATTTTAAATACATTAAAATAAATTTTGCCACCAATGTAGAAATTCCAAGGATGATAAACATATTGGCAAATTTCTTAGAGCTTTGAAAACCAGGAGATGTTGTCTTCTTCAAAAAGAATCCAAAGATAAGAAATACTATAGGCAGGATAATCTGTAACATTATTTTTCTCTCATTCTGTTAAACTCATTGATCACCTCATGGTGGCTCACTGTTTTATCTTTGAAATAAGTAACAAAATGTTGCTTTTCTTCCTCTGTTGCTCCCAATTGGTTCAGGATATTCAACAAGTGCATTTTCATGTGACCTTTTTGAATTCCGGTTGTTACCAATGATCGTAATGCTGCAAAGTTTTGAGCCAGTCCGGAAACCGCAAGAATACTCATTAATTCCTGTGCTGAAGGTTTTCCAAGTAATGCAAGAGAGAATTTTACCAATGGGTGAAGATTCGTTAAGCCTCCTACAACTCCTACAGAAATCGGAAGATCTATCCAGAATCTGAAAACTCCGTTATCTGTTGTACAGTGTGTCAATGATCTGTATTGTCCGTCTCTTGCTGCATAAGCATGGGCACAAGCTTCTGTTGCTCTAAAGTCATTTCCGGTAGCAATCACCACAGCATCTACTCCGTTCATTACTCCTTTATTGTGAGTGGTCGCACGGTAAGGTTCAATTTCAGCAATGGTAACGGCTTGTTTAAATTTAGAGGCAAATTCTTCAGGAGAAATTCCGCTATCATCCTTTAAATCTTCCATTTTGCATGAAACCTCAGCTCTTACGATACAATCCGGGGTAAAATTGGAAAGAATATTCATTACAATTTGCAATGAGTTTTTCTCTTCTTGAGTGAAATCTTCGCTGGTTGCTACTTCCTGTCTCAATGTTTTTCCAAACTGCTCAAGACATGAATTGATAAAATTAGCACCCATTGAATCTACCGTATCAAAACTTGCTTTCAACTGGTAATAATTTGGCATTTCTGCAGTTTTATCCACAAGGCTTATGTTCAGGATTCCACCGCCACGTTTTCTCATGTTAGCAGTGATCTCTTCTGTAGATTCCAGCAATTTTTTCTTTAAACTGAAATTAAAGAAATGTAATAATTTGTGAGGTTCTACGCTGAACATAAAGTGTGTATGCCCCAGTTTTTCTGTGTTGATAATTGTTGTTTTAAAACCACCTTTATCAATCCAGAATTTGGCTGCCTTGGAAGCTGCTGCTACTACTGAACTTTCTTCTACAGCCATTGGAAGAGCCAATAGTTTTCCGTCAATTAAAAAGTTCGGAGCGATTCCGTAAGGCATATAAAAATTGGAAATCGTATTTTCAGAAAATTCTTCGTGAAGCTTCTGAAGATCTGCGTTTTCGTTCCAATATTGTTTTAATATATTTTGGTATTCCTGATTTCCTTCAAGATATTCGTTTACGAGCCAGTCGATTTTCCCCTGCTTTGGAAGCTTGGAAAAACCTTCGATTGGTTTATGATTCATAATAGATGCTTTATTGTTTTTTAAAGGTTATATGCAATCGCGCCATTTTCATTTGTATTTGTGCCACAAATCATAGCAATTTCATAATATAAACTTTAATGAGCCGTAAATATAATGATTTTGAGACTCTTTTTTGTTGATAACTTCTATGAAAAAAGGTTGACATTTATCAATTTTGGAACTAAATTTGAACAAAATTTAAATTAAATTTAGATACAAATAATATCAAACCATTTAGAGTATGAATTTTGACCGCCTTAAAGAAAAACTTGAGATACTAGCTGATGCTGCAAAGTATGATGTTTCTTGTTCATCAAGTGGTGGAACCAGAAAGAATAAAAAAGGAGCTTTAGGAGATAGTTCTGTAAGTGGAATTTGTCATACTTATACAGAAGATGGGCGATGTGTTTCTTTATTAAAGATCTTATTGACCAATCACTGTATTTACGATTGCGCTTACTGTGTATCCAGAAGTTCAAATGATATTAAAAGAGCCGCTTTTACAGTAGAAGAAGTGGTGGATCTTACTATTAATTTTTATCGTAGAAATTATATTGAAGGTTTATTTTTAAGTTCCGGGATTTTCAAAAATGCAGATACCACTATGGAACGATTAGTTCGTGTTGCTAAAAAACTGCGTCTTGAAGAAAATTTCAATGGTTATATTCATCTAAAATCAATTCCGGGAGCAAGTGATGAACTGATGGAGGAAGCGGCTCTGTATGCAGACAGATTATCTGTAAATCTTGAAATCCCTACAGAAAGTGGCTTAAAATTATTGGCTCCTGAGAAAAACAGACAGGACATGATCAGTCCGATGCGCTATATTCAGAAAGGAATTACGCAATATGAAGATGAAAAAAAGATTTTAAAGAAGGTTCCCAAGTTTGCTCCGGCAGGGCAGTCTACTCAAATGATTGTAGGTGCCACAAATGAAAACGATTTACAGATCATCAAAGTTGCCGATCATTTTTATAAAAATTTTAATTTAAAAAGGGTTTATTATTCAGGGTATGTTCCGGTTTTGGAGGATAAAAGACTTCCATCTTTAACAACAGAAGTTCCAATGCTTCGCGAAAACAGATTATATCAGTCTGACTGGCTGATGAGATTTTATGGTTTTAAGGCTGATGAAATTTTAGATCCAAGTGTTCCTTTCCTTGATCTTGAGGTAGACCCAAAACTCAGTTGGGCATTACGGCATCTGGATCAGTTTCCTGTAAATATTCAAACTGCAGATTACCAGATGATCTTAAGAATTCCGGGTATTGGTGTAAAATCTGCACAAAAGATTGTAAGTGCAAGACGTTTTCAGGTATTGAATATGGATCATTTAAAACAATTGGGAGCAGCTGTTAACAGAGCAAAATATTTTATAGATTTCAACGCAGGTAATGCTTATCTTAAATATTTAACAGATAAAAATTTTAGAAAACTGTTGGTGGGAGGTAGCTCTTCAAAATTTCACAATCAGTTTTCTCAACAACTGAGTTTATTTTAAATATGGAAAATAAAAAATCTATGCACTCTAACGATCGTCTGATGAAAAGTATTGAGAAGGAAGTTTCAAAATTCTCTCAACACTTTATGTCTAATGCTAAATGGATCAAATTGATTGATCATCTTGTTGATAATATGGATGAAATAAAGAAAATCCAATTCAAAAGAATTCAAGACGACACCATTGGAGAGCTATATCTGGATGAAAATAGCAGCTTTGAATTTGATTACTGGAATACTGCTTTTGAAGGGATTAATTCTTTCGGTGGATGGCTTCAATATAAAGAAATTGAATACCTTTCTTTTCCTAAATTAATTGATCGAAATACAGAACAAAATCTGGAAAAAATTTCAGCAGTTATACAAACTATCGGACAATTTCATCTCGAAACTGATGAAAATGAGCTGAGATTAATCTGTTATAAAAAATAGAAATATCTGCCATCCTCGAAGTTCCTCTTCATAATGACAATGATCAATTATACAGTTTTTAAATTAAATGATGACCACCCTACTCTACGATGCCAGTTTTGACGGACTTTTCACAGCAATATTTGAAGTTTTTGAATATCGTTATCATGATGCGGAAATTATCAACAGAGAGAAATTTCAACAGGAAAATATCTTTGCAGAAATTCATGAGGTCATTACCCAAACTGAAAAATCTGACAGAGTATTAAAAAAACTAGAGCAAAATCTGGGGAAGCAAGGGATACATAAATTATTAAAAGTTTTTTTGTCCGAAGATCCTGAATTGGAAAAACTGATATTATCAGCCGTAAAGCAATCTATTAAACATTCTGAGGAAAATATTCTTGAGAATTTTGCGGATGCCGATATCATGAAAATATCCAAAATTTGTAAATCGATAGACCGGGAAAGCCACCGAATGACAGCTTTTGTCCGATTTGAAAAAATGCAGGATGATATTTTCTTTTCAAAAATAGATCCAGATTTCAATGTGCTTCCTTTAATCAGAAAACATTTCAATGATCGTTATCAGGACCAAAAGTGGATGATTTATGACTTACGAAGAAACTATGGGATTCTTTATGACCTGAACAATTGTGAATTCTTTTATCCTGATGAAAAATTGGACGTAAAAAACTATCAGGACAAGTTCCATGATGAGGAAAAAAACTACCAAACACTTTGGCAAAGATATTTTACAAAGACAAATATTGTTGAAAGAAAGAATCTGAAATTACATATTCAGCATGTACCAAAGCGATATTGGAAGTATTTGACGGAAAAATGGTAGGGATTAGCTCAAAACATGACATTGTGGATAACTTTTTTGATTTTATTTTTCTGATAATATTTGAAGATCCTTTCTATTAAAAGATTTCCACAACTTACTAGTTTCATGCCAGATATAAATTAAATTAATCCATGCTTCCATATTGTGGATAACTTTTTTAGATGAAAAACCAGTTAAGTAAACCTAAACTCCTTTCATCAGACAGTTTACGTAACCTATTCACTAGATGAAAGATATAATCTACGATCTGACATTGTGGATAACTTTTTTTTAACCATTTATATTTTCACAGCTTACAACTACTTGAAATAAATAAATGGGTTTACTTTTTCAATGATGCTTTTGTTTTTTGAAATTTAAAATCAAATTCAGGCTTGCTCTGGAATTTTAGCCCAAAACTCATATTGTGGATAACTTTTTGATCTTAATTTAATCAGCAATTAATCAAAACCCTTTCTATCAGACATTTTAAGTAAGTTATTAATTATATGGTAGATATGATAATGATTAATCCATAATCCGATATTGTGGATAACTTTTTTGGATGAAAAAGCAAATTAGATGAGCCGAAACGCTTTCTCTCAAGGAATTTTCGTAACACATTCGTTATATGATAGATATAATCCATAATTCAATATTGTGGATAACTTTTAAGATAATTTTTATTCTCTCGCAGATTGTACAGATTTACGCGGATATTTATCCTTTATCTTTTTTGATTTTAATTTGGCTTGTAACTTTAATAGATGATCAATAATTGATATAGGATTCTATCTGAAATATGATATTGTGGATAACTTTTTTTGATTTTATATTTCAGATAACCTTTGAAGATCACTTCTATCAAAAGATTTTCACAACTAACTAGTTTCATGGCAGATAAAAATTAAATTACTCCATATTTCCATATTGTGGATAACTTTTTTAGATGAAAAAGCAAACCCAAAAAACTGAAATGCTTTATGACAGAAGGTTCACGTAACTTATTACATTTATAAAAGATAGAATCTACAATTGTATATTGTAAATAACTTTTTTGAATCCTTTTTCTTTCTGATGCAAATACATCAGAGAATCTCGTTCAATCTAGAGTACTGTATTTTTATCCTTGTCAAGGTTTATAACCTTGACAAGGATAAGCTCAAGGATAAATTAATATTTTGCTCAGAAAAATTTTGAGAAAATTCTAATGTTGATAACTAACATTTACTTATGGATTGTACGGAGTGCCTTTTTAACGATGTATTTCGTTTCTTTAGTATCACTTTCCCGAAGCCATTCGTCACAGATTTCTATAACAAATTCCGGTTGAGATTTACTGGCATCATTTAACCAGTTTCCTACACTATCCTGTACATACCTTGAAGGATCTGATCGTAATGACTCTAGAATTTCCAGTCCAAGACCTGGATTTTGTTTCAATTCCTGAATATGTTCGCACCAAACGCCTCTTGGTCTGGTAGATTCACTTGCAAAACGTCGGATATTTTCATTTTCATTCTTTGTCCATTCAATTAGAATTGATAAGCTTTCTGTAAGATTTTTTGAGATATCCGAACGTACTGTCATCCAACAGATTTCTCTTACTCCAAAGTGGGTATCAGCGGCAAACTGCTGTATCTTTTTTAATTTTTCTTTAGTCGTATAAATTTTATTTCGCCCAATGGTATAAGCAGACCAACAACGCACCAGATCCGCCTTATGCATCGATAATTTTAATAGAAATTCTTCATCCTTATTATTAGCCGTGAGATCAAGAATTCCCAGCCCTATCGCTTCATTGATTGAATTAACGGTTGGCTTTTTCAATTCATCCACCTTTTTTAAAATAGACTTAAGATATTCCGAACGATTATTTTGTTGTAATAAATTCTCCAGTAAAAGCCTTTGATCAACCGCCAGCCACTCTGTAAGATTAGCTGTTTCAATTTCACCATTATTCAATTGTATTAAAATATCAGGGGGAATATCTTTAATAGAACGTGCTCCTTTTCTTTTTTCTGTCATAATACCTGTATTAAATCTTCAACATCTACTCTGCTCATGTAATTTACATCTAAAAATTTATATAAAACTGTTCTATTTTCATCGATTACAAAGACAGCTGGCACAGGTAAGGTATTTTCCTTATTTGCATTGAAATCGGCAAGATGTATTCCTAAACTCTGGTAATATGGAAGTACAAAATCCTGCAGTTGAAAAGTAATTCCTAATTTTTTAGCAAAATCATTATTAATATCAGTCAATACTTCAAACTCTAAATTATTTTTTTCAATCATAGTCAGAGAATGATCTGGACTCTGTGGAGAAACAGCTATTAATACAGCATTTTTTGCTTTTATCCTTGACAAGTTTTCCTGCAAAAATTTTAATTCCAAATTACAGTAAGGACACCAATTTCCTCTGTAAAAAGCTAAAATCATTTTATTGTTTTTAAGAACCTCATCGGAGTTAATCATTTTCCCTAATGCATTCGGTAATGAAAACGCAGGTATTCTTTCTCCGATCTGAATACTATTCTTCTCCATATTTTTTGTTTTTAAATCTTCAATAGACTTTCCAAACGCTTCCAATATTTCCTGTGGAAGTTGAGAGACTAAATCCTGATTTAATTGTTCTATATTTTTTGCCAGTGTATTCATTTTTTAAATTTTCTTATTTTTACAAAGGTCCAAAAGCCGTTATAAATAGGCAATAACGCATATTTTTCACCCATAGGGATAAAAAAGTCAATTTTATGGAAATAAAGGGAAGAGCTGAAGAAAATAAAATCTGTCCGTTGGAAGTTGCAGTGAATACCATCAGTGGAAAATGGAAAATTCCAATTGTTTGGCAGATCAATGAAGGGAAAAAACGTCCCAGTGAATTTTTACGTGGAATAGCTAAGGTAGACCGTAGAGTTCTCAATCAACAGCTTTCTGAAATGGTGGAAGACGGTATTTTAGTGAAAGAGTCTTTTAATGAATTGCCTCCAAGGGTTGAATATACACTTACTGAGCTTGGGGAAAAGCTTGTTCAGATTCTTTGGCAGCTGAATGATTGGGGAAAATTATTGATTCCTGAAGAAGACTTGCTGGAGAGCCCACAGACGCAAGATTATTCTCAATAAAAAGGAGTATTTAAAGCGTAAGGGTTTTATCTATGATAAAATTTTATATTGCTCATAAATGCCACGAATGCACGAATAAAAATACTGTAAATCTATGTGCCTATATGGTTTAAAAAATTTCAAGCAAAATTGAAATCCTTATGATTTAAAATATACACAACGCTAATAAAAACCCTTTGCCTTTTCCAAAAAAAACCACAGAGAATATATGCCCAAGAAACACAGTTTCAATATTTCACAAAAAATCCCATATTTGTAACCGAATCAAATGAATATGAAAAAAGTTATTTCAGGAGCTGTAATTACCATGCTTTTATTGGGATGTACACAGGATAAGAAACCTTCAAAACTTCCTTCTCAGAAAACAGAAGATTTGATGCCTGTAAGTTCAGTACAGATCAATAAAGAAAAAAATACAATCAGAGAGAGGTTTTCTCCTCCAAAACGCTATGAATGGCTGAATGAAAAACCTGATTCTTTTGGATATTTTATTGAAAATTTTAAGCTTAACCCCTACGGAAGTGAGATTTTAAGATATGATGGGGTTCCTATTTCCACACAGCATCTTCATGAAGCTATTTTTGATATTGATACTGGAAATAAAGATCTTCAACAATGTGCTGATGCTGCAATCCGATTAAGAGCTGAATATTTATATAAGCAAAAAAGATTTGACGAAATTAAGTTTCATTTTACCAGCGGAGATTTGCTAAGCTGGAATGATTATAAAAACGGAACACGAGCATTTGTGAACGGAAATTCTGTGAATTTTAGAAAAACAGCAGTTTTTGATGATTCTTATCAGTCTTTCAGAAATTATCTTGACCTTATCTTTAATTATGCGGGAACTATTTCACTTCATAAAGAAACAAAACAGGTATTAAAAACTTCTGATTTAAAAACCGGAGACATTTTAATTACTCCGGGAAGTCCAGGTCATATTGTATTTATTGCGGGAGTTTCTCAAAATAAGAAAGGTGAAAAATTATTTTTGTTGGGTGAAGGGTTCACTCCTGCGCAATCTATCCATCTGCTTTCCAATCCTTTCAATAAAAATATTTCGCCATGGTACGATCTGGATGTTGATGCTTCGGAAACCAAAACTGCGCGGTATATTTTCAAACCTACAAATTTCAGAAGCTTTTAATTATTTATATTCAAAACTATTGAAAAGTTACTACGATAATCTGAACTTGTTTTTGTAAATTTGTGTTCGAAATTTTTTACTAGATGAAAGAGAGTGCTGTAAAAAAGATTGCAGTTCTTACTTCAGGAGGAGATTCTCCAGGTATGAATGCTGCATTAAGAGCGGTGGTAAGAACCGCCAATTACTATAATATCGAATGCTACGGTGTAAGGGAAGGCTACAATGGTCTTATCAGCAATGATTTCCTTAAAATGGGAGCCCGTTCCGTAAAAAATATAATCAACCAGGGTGGAACAATTCTAAAGTCTGCCAGATCTACTGAATTCAGAACTAAAGAAGGACGCCAGAGAGCCTATGATAACTGTGTAAAGCTGGGTATCGACGGATTGGTGTGTATCGGGGGAGACGGAACTTTTACCGGAGCAAAGATCTTCAGTGAGGAATTCGGAATCAGAGTGATTGGTATTCCGGGAACAATCGACAATGATATTTTCGGTACAGATAATACCATTGGTTATGATACAGCCTTGAATACGGCAATGGATGCCATTGACAAAATCCGTGATACGGCAACATCTCACAACAGAGTTTTCTTTGTGGAAGTGATGGGACGTGATGCTGGATTTATTGCTTTGAACAGTGGATTGGCAACTGGTGCTTTGGATATTTTAATTCCTGAGAAAAAAGACAGCACGGATGATCTTTTTGAAAAATTCAGAAAAGCTGAAAAAACAGGAAAAGCATCCAGCATTGTTGTAGTTGCAGAAGGAGAAAAACTAGCCAATGTTTATGACCTTGCTGAAAAAACAAAACAAATATTCCCTGACTATGACATTCGTGTAGCAGTTTTGGGACACATGCAAAGAGGAGGATCTCCTAGTTGTGCAGACAGAGTACTTGCCAGCAGACTTGGATATGGTGCAGTAGTAGGATTAATGGATGGACAAAACAATGTAATGGCAGGAATGCGTTCCAACGATGTGGTGTATACGCCAATTGAAGAAGCCATTAAAAAACATAATGAAATCAATAAAGACTTAATGTTGATTTCGGAAATTTTAGCAATCTAATTATTTTTATAAATCTAATAAAAACAAACTATTATGTCAACAATTAAAGTAGGTATCAACGGTTTTGGTAGAATTGGACGTCTTGTTTTCAGAGCAATGACTGAAAGAGACAACATTGAAGTTGTAGGAATCAATGACCTAATCAATGCAGAATACATGGCTTACATGTTAAAATATGACTCTGTACACGGTATTTTCCCAGGTGAAGTTTCTGTAGAAGGAAATGATCTTGTTGTAAACGGGAAAAAAATCAGAGTAACTGCTGAAAAAGATCCAAGCAACCTAAAGTGGGATGAAATTGGTGCAGATTACGTAGTAGAATCTACTGGTTTATTCTTAGATAAAGAAAGCGCTGCAAAACACATTACTGCTGGTGCTAAGAAAGTAATCCTTTCTGCTCCTTCTAAAGATGATACTCCAATGTTCGTAATGGGTGTAAACCACAAGGAACTTACTGATGATATCAAAATTTTATCAAACGCTTCTTGTACTACAAACTGTTTAGCTCCATTAGCTAAAGTAATCCACGATAACTTCGGAATCGTAGAAGGTTTAATGACAACTGTACACGCTACAACAGCTACTCAGAAAACTGTTGACGGTCCTTCAATGAAAGACTGGAGAGGTGGTAGAGCTGCTCTAAACAACATCATCCCTTCTTCTACAGGTGCTGCTAAAGCGGTAGGAAAAGTAATCCCTTCATTAAACGGAAAATTAACAGGTATGTCTTTCAGAGTACCAACTGTTGACGTTTCTGTAGTAGATTTAACAGTGAGAATTGAAAAAGCTGCTTCTTATGAGGAAATCTGTGCAGTAATCAAAGCTGCTTCTGAAGGTGAATTGAAAGGTATCTTAGGATATACTGAAGAGGCTCAAGTATCTCAGGACTTCGTAGGAGATAAGAGAACTTCTATCTTCGATAAAGACGCTGGTATCATGCTTTCTCCTAACTTTGTAAAACTTGTTTCTTGGTATGACAACGAAATGGGTTACTCAAACAAGTTAGTTGATATGCTTGTACACGCTGCTTCTTTATAATAAGTAATAAGCTATAAGTAATATAAAACCTTCCCGATGGGAAGGTTTTTTTACATCCAATTGGATTCGAAAGCATTATTCCATGAATTTAATATATTTTATTCCCAAAGAAAAATTTAATAATTAGTTTAAAAATTATTGTTCATTACCAGCAATTTTTAAACTTGATTTTTGTTTTTTCGTTAGATTATAACTGATTCCCACAAAAAAGCCTAATCTAAAATTATTGGTCAAATAGTTTTCTATATTACTTTCCCCAACTATCTGTTGTCCATCAATATATCCATTTTTCAATTGTTTTGTTTTTCGAAAAGACATACCCGAAGTCAAAATGATTTTTTCTTTTTTTCCAACTAATAAACTGGGACCAATAAAAAGTGAGTTAATATCAAACTCTGTAATATTGAGTGAAGCTCCTAAACTAAAACCTGGTGAACAGAGAGAACTTGTACGTAAACTTACATGAAATATTCCAGCAAGTGTAGGATAATACTTGTTATTGGAGGTTTTTGCAATAGTATTATTTCTATTTTCATACGATTCGTCTTTATTTACAAAATCAAATACTGTCCCTACACTGAAATCATACCGAATTCCACCCCGTAAATATTCTGAATATTTAAATCTACGGTTCTGATTTTTAGCAAAAACCTCTTTAAACTCAGTCTTAGGTTTTATTATAACATCAAATTCGATATAGTCTCCCAAGCCTTGAATGGGATCTGAAACATATTCAAATGTTTGATCATTTTGAAGTTCTCTATTATATACTTCGACAGAACTTAACTTGGAAGATAGATTCATATCTTCTACTTTCTTCAGCATTTGATCAGTTGCTTTTTTGATTCTATCAAACTCATTTTGCAAAGTTAATTTCACCATAATCAATTCTTCATTTTGGCTTTGAATCAAAAGGATATTATGATGTATAATTTGATTATATAAACTCTGAAACTCTGAGTAAACTTTATTGAATTTTTTTATTTGGGCATAGTATTCAGATAATCTTTCGGAGTTAAGAATTGCAACTGTCTCAAATTTTTCTTTAGGATTTTTAATTTTTTCGTACTCTTCTTTATTTATTCCAGGACGATAAATTTTATAAATAAAATTATTGTAAGCTCCTGCTATTTTTAATACATCTATAAATTCTTCATCAAGTTCAAAATATTTAATATTTAATTTAGAAATTCCCTCATTTACCTTTACCAAAATCTCATTTTTATTTTTCAAATTTAAAAGATCTCTATCTAATAAGCTTTCAGCTATAGAAATATTAGATTTTTTGATTTCTATATCAGATCTCTTTTCAGCAATTTCTTTATTAATTAAATCAATACTCTTATTTCTGTACTTTTTTTCTAAAATTGAAAGTTCATTTTGTTTAGTGCTTAATAAATTAGGGTTCTTAATTTTTAAAGAGTCAGGAAGGCTTTGAATAACATCAATTTCTTTCTTTAAAATCCCAATACTCTCTATTTCTTTTTTCTCAAATTCAGATTCAGTTAACTCTTTTTTAGATTTTTCCAAAGCAGCTTTGTCCAATATCAAAGCTTCCTCTTTCTTTTTTATCTCATCTAGTCCACTTGTCTTAGTATTGGAAGAAGTTGGAATTCCTGGTACAGAATTAATAGATCTCGTATCTAAAATACCTAATACTGCAGTAGTATCAATTTTAATAATAGCAGTCTTATTTATATTTAATGAAGTTTCATATAGACCTTCTGAATTGATATTAATATCTTTAGCTTGAATCTGAACATCATAAAAGTAAGTATTGATATTTTTAATTTTTAATATTGTAGGAACTTTATAACGAGGTTTTATTACAAATTTTTCAAATTCACCTGTTGAAAAATTATAGACTATTTCTTGTCCTTTTTTATTCCTACCTTGATCTTGTTTTTTATTCAAATGCTCTGGTTGTTTCATCAATTTCCCTTCTTCTTTTGAGGTTGATGTATTTTTCTCTTGCCCAAGTATTATCCCTATCCAACAGAACAAGAACAGCAATAAAATTTTTGTTTTCATGATTATTTGTTTTTCAGGTTAAAGTTTTTTTGATTGGAAATAAGAAGAATGGAATGCTTCAACCGTAAAACAAAGGAGTTTAAAAGTTGAGCTTCCATGGTTGTTAGTTTCATATAAAACTACAATACTTTGAGACCAAATGAAATACCTCAAAAGGGGGATTTTTTAACATAATTTTATTAATTTTATGAAAACATTAACCATGGATAAAAAATTCCTAACTCCCAAAAAACAACATCCCCTCATCAAAGTCTGGAACAATTACCCAGAACTTCTCAAGAATGAAAATACAATGTTGTCTATTCCCTCTATTGAACGTATTATCGGAGAAGTCTTTGCGCCGGGAAGGTTTTATCACTACATTATCAATTTTGCTGACAGTACCATTTACAACCATCATGAAGATATTCTGAAAATACATGGATTGAGTAAGTATCCGGTACATCTCAAGGAAATCATAGACCTTATTCATCCTGATGATATCGAATTTGTAATGGAAGCAGAAAGGATGTGCATGGCAAAAATGATCGAAATAGATGCTTCCGACAGTCTTTCAGAACTAAAGTTCAGCTATTGCTTTCGGATGAAAACCTTCAAAGGAAATTATGAACTTTTCCATCATCAATCTTTACATACCTTCAGGGATGAAAGTGGCAGGGTTTTACAGGCAATTAATATTCACACCAATATTGAACATATTACCCATCAGAATTCTTACACAGTTTTAATCTCCGGAATCAACGGCAGAGAAGATTTCCATCAGATGCAATGGAAAAAGGATGATAAAATAGCCGAGCCTATTCCCGTAAAATTTACCAAAAGAGAAGTTGAAATCATCACTTACATCGCAAAAGGCTATTCTGCCGGAAAAATTTCTGAGCGGTTAAATATTTCTGAAGAAACTGTACGAACTCACCGAAAAAATATTTTAAGAAAAGCTAATTGTAAAAACTGCTCAGAACTTATAAAAATGGCTTTTGAATGGGGGTATTTATAAAAGTTTACATTCAATCCTGATAAATCTCACGATATTATTTCGGTGTAAAACTTGTACTTTTATATATCTAAGGAATGAATAATGATAAAACCCCGATTTAAGGATTCTCAACATTTCAAACATTTTTGGGAAAGTGGTAACGGAAAACAATTAATTGAATTTTCCGGTGCTGAAGTAAGCTTTAAAAACTTTGAAAAATATGCTCCTTTCTTCTATCATGTGGATGAAACCGGTGATGAAGTGGTGAAAGATGTTTATTTTACTAAAAAATTCCATGAAGCATCCAGAGAAATTGAACATTACATCCGAAATGGGGTTTCCGAAAAAGATAACGTTCCTGAAAGTGTAAAAAAACTTTTTTCACAAACACAAAATATTCCCAAATGGCTTGATTACAACCTTCTAAAAAGCGGTGCAGAACTTTGTATGAGGAGCAATCTGGATTCTTTAATTTCCTTAAGAGATTATTGTCTGATCGGAGGATACGACTATGCTTACCTCAATAAACCGCTCATAGTGACTGAAGCTCTGAAAAAAGGAGCTGTAAAACGTCTTTCGGAAACATTGGATTTCTGGGTAAACGCTACCCGCTACAACGCTCTTGAAATTCACGCAAAAGGCTATGAGTTTGCCATAAAAACAAGATTAATTCATTCTTACGCGAGACTCTCTATCAAAAAACATTATAAAGATTGGGATACTGAAAACTGGGGCGAACCCATCAATTCCTGGGATATGATGGCAACCTATATTGGTTTTAGTCTGGTTTTTCTTCACAGTCTGAAAAAACTGGGAAATTCTTTTTCTATCGAAGAAGAGCAGGGAATTTTTCATCTTTGGAAATACGTCGGATATTTACTGGGTATTCCAGAGCAGCTTCTTCCGGATGACAAGAAACAGGCAACGGAATATTTTTATCTATGGACATCTATTCAACCGCCTTCAGATAAAGATTCCGTTCTTTTGGCACATTCTCTATTGGATGAGTCACTTGAAAATCCAATATTAAAATATAAATTTCAAAGAACAAACTTAAGATATCTGCACATTTGCTGTACTTGGTTTTTACTTGACGATGAAGTTTGTAAAAGACTTCAGATTCCGCAAGTTTCCAACAGAATGTTGTTTCCAAAATCTAAGATTCTTTTCAATAAAATTTATGATCGTCTGGTAAGTCGTGATGCCAGAATAAAAAGAGGAAATAAAGATCAGATGAAGGTTTTGAAAGATTATCTGAACATTACTAAAAATTCAAATTTCCACTAAGGTTCGTTTATTGAAAACCTTTTTAATAAGTTTAATACACTTGTTTTTGCCACGAATACACTAATTTTTTTAATACTATATTCTAATATGCAAATAATATAATTCGTGAATTAGTGGCAAAAATTCTGCTGAAAATATTTTTTTCAAGCTCAAATTATTGCGCACTAAACACATATATTATTTAAAATATCTTATGCCTTTGTA
The DNA here is from genome assembly GCF_001684975.1 of Chryseobacterium artocarpi. Classification (GTDB taxonomy): domain Bacteria; phylum Bacteroidota; class Bacteroidia; order Flavobacteriales; family Weeksellaceae; genus Chryseobacterium; species Chryseobacterium artocarpi. Next base: position 356,532 of record NZ_MAYH01000034.1, read on the forward strand.
TTACCAATAAGTTTAAATTTGACTTGTTTACAAATCATGAAATAGAAAAAAATATTTTAAATCTCTTTCTACATCCTATTCTGCATCTTCTTCGTTTTGAATAATATGACTCTTAAAACTTTATCATTTTTTAACTCTAAAAAGCAGTTTCGGGGATAAATAATATTAGTTTTTGATCTTTAAATTATGTATTTTTGAGAAATTATTTTAATAAAGATGAGTAACATTGATGATAAGAAAAAAGCACTCGCGTTAGTGCTTGACAAGCTAGATAAAACATACGGAAAAGGAACAGTAATGACTTTAGGCGATGAGTCTATTGACAATACGATAGAAGTAATTCCTTCCGGATCTTTAGGATTAGATATTGCATTAGGTATAGGAGGATATCCAAAAGGAAGAATCATTGAAATCTATGGACCTGAATCTTCTGGTAAAACAACATTAACTCTTCACGCTATTGCTGAAGCTCAAAAAGCCGGAGGTATTGCTGCATTCATTGATGCTGAGCACGCTTTCGACAGAACATATGCTGCAAAATTAGGAATCGATTTGGAAAACCTTATCATTTCTCAGCCAGACAACGGTGAGCAGGCACTAGAAATTGCTGACAATCTTATCCGTTCAGGAGCAATTGATATTGTAGTTATTGACTCTGTAGCAGCGCTTACTCCGAAAGCTGAGATCGAAGGAGAAATGGGAGATTCTAAAATGGGTCTTCACGCAAGATTGATGTCTCAGGCATTAAGAAAACTTACGGCTACTATTTCAAGAACGAAGTGTACGGTGATTTTCATTAACCAGTTGAGAGAAAAAATCGGGGTAATGTTCGGAAATCCAGAAACGACTACCGGAGGTAACGCTCTTAAATTCTATGCTTCTGTAAGAATTGATATCAGAAAGGCAAGTGCACCAATCAAACAAGGTGACGAAGCTATCGGAAGCCGTGTGAAAGTGAAAATTGTGAAGAACAAAGTGGCTCCACCGTTCAAACAGGCAGAATTCGACATCATGTATGGTGAAGGGGTTTCTAAAGTAGGAGAAATTCTAGATGCAGCTGTTGACATGGGAATCGTGAAGAAAAGTGGTTCTTGGTTCAGCTACGAAGAAACTAAACTTGGTCAGGGACGTGATGCTGTAAAAGATGTTTTAAGAGATAATCCTGATCTTTCTGAGGAATTGGAAAACAAGATCAAGGAAGAGTTGAAAAATAAATAGTTTTTCCAATAAAATATAGAAAAGGCAGTCTTAGGATTGTCTTTTTTTATTTACACCTATTTATACTTCTTTAAAACAAAAAACGAGATTATTCTAATGAACAATCTCGTTTTAATATTATATTTTTAACCTTATTCTGCAATTTTCCCTTGTAGCTGTAGCGCTCCGGTAACTTTCATTCCTTTGGTTAAAGTTTCAAATCTCATATTTTCTTTATTAACAAAAGCATCAATGGTAAAGAAATCCTCCATTTCGTGAGTGATCAGTTTCAGTTTCAGAATATATCCTTTAAGACTTCCATCTTCAAGCAATTCTGTTTCTTTGAAATCTACTACTGTACCAATGAAGTCAAAACATGCATAATTTGGAAGATCATTACTTGGGGCATATGTTGTAAAATCTTCACTCATTTTTGTCCCATCAGCCAAATCAAAATTCTGTTGAACATCTAATATGAAAACAATTCCACTTAAATTAATCTTCAAATGTGGCTGCGTTAAATACGTATTTTTGTTTTCTGCATAATCCGTTGCAAAATACCAAACTCCAAAAGTTTCTCTCGCTGGTCCTGCAACAATTGCTTCCAGATCACCTGCATTCTCCCATTCTCTGATTGATCTGGTTTCAAAATCCAAAGTATACTCTGTTTTTACTTCCGGATATATTGTACTAAGTTCTTCGGTTAAGACAGTTTTAAATTTCACATCTTTGAAATCGGTTTTACTTGTCGGATTTTCAATGGACGGATCATTAACCGTAGACTGCAATAAAAGAGTTTGTAAATAATTAGAATAATCTTTACTCTGGAAGTTTGTATGTCCGAAAATTCCACTCCATGTATTAACAAGGTTGTGAACATTCGATTTTCTGATGATAATTCCTGCTTCATTAGTCATTTCAGGAGCTTTAATTCCTTCCACATTCTGGAAATAATTTTTACCGTCAATTAATTGAGTATTCATGATCTCATTATTTTCATCATGAGAAAATTCTGCAAATCCTTTATAGCTGATATTGCCGTTTTCAAGAATATAAGGAATTCCTGTCTGTGCCTTATCCTCACCTTTAAAGTGATAAGCTAATGAAATCGCTTTAAACTCTTCTTCTCTCGTTGCAGGATTGTGATTCCCGTTATTATCAAACTGAGAGTGATATAAGATCACATAAGACTTTATTTTCCCTTCCTGAAGTTCGTTTTCAAACTTCTCTTCCATTTTTCTGATTCCTTCGTAGATCGGTAGTGCATACGCATCTTCTGTTACCATATACACGAATCCTTCTACTTCACCGTTTTCTTTCTCAAAAGCTGAAATAGGCGTATACTCACCTCTTAGCTGAAGAGCAATGGAGTGTACGATATACTCGTTATAAATCTTTAGCTTTTCATATGCCTCACTCACTTTATTTTCCTGGGTAGATTGTACTGGGATTTCGGATATAGTCTCTACCACTTCCTCCACTACTGTTTCTACTTCTTTCTCCTCAGGCATTTCATATTGCTGCACCGGAGTATTGACATTTCCCTGTCTGTTGTCTTTCTTCTTAAAAAAATCAAAGATTCCCATAGTATTATTAAAATTGGCGGTAAATATAATAAAAGCTCACAATAGACCCATCATAAAAAAATGCCATTGTGTCAGCTGTATTTTTAAAGAAATATTATAAAGCAAAATCGGCGGAGCCTTTGGCTCCGCCGATTCTTTATTAATTAGGCTTATCATCTGTTAATTCAAATCCCCAATCCTTTCCTTTCTGGACTGCCGGAATACCTTTAGTCATCCATAGCGGAGCTTTAGCACCTTTAAGATAATAATCAAAAAACTGCTGTTCGCGAATTTGGATATCTTTTCTGTTCTGGCGTTTTACAAGGTTATGATCATCCCCATTATAGTTGAGAAGCCATGCAGGTTTTCCAAGACGGCGTAATGCAGTAAACATTTCGATTCCCTGATACCATGGCACTGCTCCATCTTTATCATTACTCATAATAACTACCGGAGTTTTTACCTGATTAATTGTAAAGAGCGGTGAGTTCTTAATATAAAGTTCAGGTGCCTCCCATAAGTTCTTCCCTAATCTACTTTGTGATTTTTCATACTGAAACTGTCTGTTCATTCCTGATGTCCATCGAATTCCTCCGTAGGCAGAGGTCATGTTTACCACAGGTGCACCACTCCATGCAGCAGCATACATATTTGTATGAGCAATAAGATATGCCACCTGATAACCACCCCAGCTTTGTCCCTGAATTCCGATTTTAGTACCATCTACCCATGAGTTTTGCTTTAGTTTTTCAACTCCTGAATTAATATATTCCATTGCAGATTCTCCCGGGAAACCATCTGTATAAGAAATATCAGGTGTAAAAACCAAATATCCATTACTCACAAAATAAGAAATATTTAATCTTGAGGGTGTTGGAGCAGGTGCTACATAACGGTTCAGATTATCCGAAAGTTTTTCATAGAAATAAACAATCATAGGGTATTTTTTATTCGGGTCGAAATCTTCCGGTTTGTATAAAATTCCTGTGGATGTATTTCCTTTTGGTGTTGTCCAGTTTACTAATTCATCAGTACCCCAATTATAAAGTTTTTGCTGTGAATTTGTATCACTCAGTTTTTGTTGGTTTAAGAAATCTGATGTTGCAAAGATATTCGGAGAAGCTGTGTAAGATTCTTTTACTAAAATATATTCCTCAGCATTTTTTGCCTTTTGAAGAGTACGATAGCCCCATACATCTTCCATCTGAATTTTTACAGGATCTCCATTCGACTGAATAGCTGTTTTGAAAATTCCATTTGCTTTGGTTGTATTGTCAAACGCTGATAAATAAATAGAAGATTTTCTGTTTAAGCTTTTAATATCTTTATCAAGCATGTAGGTATCAAACGTTATTTTATTTTTACGCCCGAATCCATTTGTGATATTTCTTGGCTTTTTTGAACCGTTTAAGAAAAACTCCCAAAGGTCATAACGATCTCTTATAATTACAGACTCATCATTATCCGTCCAGGATGCAATTCCATAAGAACCCGGCAAATCTGGCATATCAAACTCTTCATCTACAAAAGAAACAGGCAACCCATTACTCAATGGTGATGTTTGTTTTGTTTTCACATTATAACTTAGCCATTGTCCTTTTTCTCTGTCAAAGATTACAACAAATTTTCCGAGTGGAGATACCGCAACTGCTCCATCCAGATTTTTAGTAATTTCGGTTCTGTCTCCTGTCTTATTATCAATCAGGAAGTAGGTTTTCTTTGTGGAACCTTCCCATTGTGAGGAGATACGGTTATTTACGCTCGTAATACCAATCGCAAATTCAGCATTTCCTTCATTTGCCAAACGTAATGTATCCAAATCTTCTCCATCAATATTTCTAAAGAAATCCGGTTTTTCCGTTTGCATTACAGCAGCATAAGATTTTTTCAAATCATTTTTCAACTTTTGTAGCTGTACTGTTTGCAAATAATCATCTTTATAATTCCAGATGTCTACCACAGCATGATCATTCGCTATCATTGCTGTATCTTTTGCAACAGGTCTCGGGGCAACTCCAAAATAAAGCTGTTTCCCGTTTTTACTAAATATTGGGAAACGGTTTTCAGAAATCACCCAGTTCTTTTTCATCTGAGCATTTTCATTGGTTACAATTTCCTTTTTCTTTGTTTTAAAATTAAAGTAATACAGCTCATACAGCTTTACCAAATCATTCTGTGCAGAAGAAGTTCCCACAAAAGCGAGTTGATCTCCTATTTCATCAAAAGACAACTGTGAAAAATCACCTTCCATTTCAGAAATTTTATTGACAGTTCCTTTTTGAAGATCTACTACCTGTACGGACTGAAGCGCATATTTCTTTGGCTTTGATTTATCGGTATCTTTCTTATCTTCAGATTTGTCATCTTTAGAATCCTTTCCTTCTTTTTTATCCTTTTTCTCTTCCGGCTTTTTAGTCACAAAAACAAGTTGTTTCCCATTTTTACTGAACTCATAACGAACAACATTATCATACGTAGTACTTTTCCCATCTAGAAGATTTCGAACGACTAATTGTAATGGTTTTGCATTCTTATCATCTTCTTTATTTTCGTCACCGTCTTCTTTATCGGAAGCACTATCAGAAGATTTGTCTTTTATATTTTCGAGAAGATAAGCAATATAAGAACCTGCTTTTTCAGGAGTTTTAAATGATTTTACATTAGGAATTTTCTCTGTTTTATCATTTGAGAAATCAACTATTGCAAGGCTGTCTTTTGTTAATTTATTTTTTTTAAGCTTCTTATCTTTTACGGCTTTTATATCTTTATACTCAGGGCGAATCTGAAAAACAGCAAATCTGGAATCTTCAGTGAAATCCATTTTTGTGGCTCTTGCAAAATTCTTTGATGTTTTATTTTTAACGGAATATAAAATAAGATTAGGATTTCCTTCCTGAACATCAACAGAATAGGCTATCCATTTTCCGTCATTAGAGATTTTTCTTGCGCCAATATTTTGCCAATTGTCATAAACAGAATGGTCTAAAGGCTTTTTCTGTCCATATATCCAACAGGTCATGATGAGCAGAATAAAAACTGTACACTTCAACTTCATTTTTATTATTTTTTTTAAAGGATTAAAAGTATGATATTTCTTTGATAAACCTACGCGAATTTGGTTCAATCTTAATCAAAAAAATGTCATTCTGTCACATTCCTTCAAGTGGTATTTTTTTTGAGAAATATTTGAAAATTAAAAAATCTAAAATATTATGACTAAAGGAAATATTAATGTATCAGTGGAAAACATTTTCCCACTTATTAAAAAATTTCTTTACAGTGACCACGAAATATTCTTAAGAGAACTGATCTCCAACGCTACTGATGCTACTTTAAAATTAAAGCATTTAACGGGCATCGGAGAAGCAAAAGTTGAATACGGAAACCCAAAACTTGAGGTTAAAATTGATAAAGAACAGAAAACTTTACGCATTATCGATCAGGGGATCGGTATGACAGGTGAAGAGGTAGAAAAATATATCAATCAGGTTGCTTTTTCTGGAGCTGAAGAATTCCTTGAAAAATATAAGGATACGGCGAAAGATTCAGGAATCATCGGACATTTTGGTCTTGGTTTCTACTCTGCATTTATGGTAGCTGAAAAGGTAGAAATTCTTACAAAATCTTATAAAGATGAACCAGCTGTAAGATGGATCTGCGACGGAAGCCCGGAATTCACACTTGAGGAAACTACTGATAAAACAGATAGAGGAACTGAAATTATCCTTCACATTGCAGAAGATTCTGTAGAGTTTTTAGAGGAAGGAAAAATCCGTGAATTGTTATTAAAGTATAATAAATTCATGCCTGTTCCTATTAAATTTGGAACCAAAACCCATACACTTCCTTTACCTGAAGATGCACCAGAAGATGCTGTTGCAGAAACTGAAGAAGTAGACAATATTATCAATAATCCTACACCAGCATGGACAATCGCACCAAGCGACCTTACCAATGAGGATTATATGAAGTTCTATCACGAGCTTTATCCGATGCAGTTTGAAGAACCATTATTCCACATTCACCTGAATGTAGATTATCCATTCAACCTAACCGGAGTTTTATTCTTCCCTAAACTGAGTAATAATTTAAATATTGATAAGGATAAAATTCAGTTGTACCAAAATCAGGTATTCGTAACGGATGAGGTAAAAGGTATCGTACCAGATTTCCTAATGCTTTTAAGAGGTGTGATTGATTCTCCGGATATTCCGTTGAACGTTTCCCGTTCTTACCTTCAGGCAGATGGTGCCGTAAAGAAAATTTCTTCTTACATCACGAAGAAAGTTGCGGATAAAATGTCTTCATTGATCAATGAAAACCGTGAAGATTATGAACAAAAGTGGAACGACATCAAAATAGTAATTGAGTACGGAATCATTACGGAAGAAAAATTTGCTGAAAAAGCAGATAAATTCACATTATATCCAACAACAGACGGAAAATATTTCCTTTGGAATGAATTGATTGAGAAAATCACTCCTTCACAAACCGATAAAGATGGTAAACTCGTAGTTCTGTATGCTACCAATGCTGATGAACAACACAGTTATATTCAATCTGCAAAAGATAAAGGTTATGAAGTTCTACTACTAGACTCTCCTATTATTCCACACGTGATCCAGAAGCTGGAAACTTCAAAAGAAAATATTTCATTTGCAAGGGTAGATGCTGATCACATTAATAATCTGATCAAGAAGGATGAACCTGTCATTTCAAAATTAACTGAAACTGAGAAGGAATCTTTAAAGAAAAACGTAGAAGAAGCTATTCAGGATACTAAATTCACTATACAACTTGAAGATCTTGACAGCAAAGATGCTCCGTTTACCATTACCCAACCTGAGTTTATGAGAAGAATGAAGGAAATGCAGGCTACCGGCGGTGGCGGGATGTTCGGAATGGGAAGTTTCCCGGAAATGTACAATCTGGTTGTGAATTCCAATAGTGATCTTTCTAATCAGATTTTAAAAACTGAGAATCCTGAGGAAAAAGAAAGCTTAATCAAATATGCTTTGGATCTTGCCAAGTTATCTCAAAACTTACTGAAAGGTAAAGACCTTACAGATTTTATACAGAGAAGCTATAAGCAACTTGAAAAATAATATACCGAAGGCTGTTTCATTTTGAAGCAGTCTTTTTTTATACAGTGAAGTTGGGAAATGCTAAGACGCAAGTTTTTGTATACAAATAACAATTTAATACACAATAATTTACCTCAGATAAAATTGTATAATGCTAAATATTGCTACGAATTCACGAATATTTTTTCCACATGTACCCCCCTCCTATGTTGTAAAAAGTAACCCATATAGGAACAGAGAATATAATGGTTATATATATTAGTATTAATAAAAATATTCGTGAATTCGTGGCAAAAAAAGAGAGTGTATGCTGAAAATATTTGATCTTATTGAGTCTTAAAAATATCCTTACACAGGAAAACTCATCACTCACTTATCTTTTCTAATAATCTAAAAATCATCAACAGCTCATTTAAATAACCTGAATATTATAAACCTGTTCCTTCTTTTTCTATTAATCTTCATTCTATCATCCTATATTTTATTCATTTTCTATTGTATAACTTATCCTTTTTTGCCATTTTTGTATAAAATGTAGGTCATGCAAAAAGAAAAATTACGCGTCATCAGAAAGCAAAAAGGCTATACTCAACAGCAGGTAGCTGATTTTATTGCAACAGATGTATCCAATTACAGCAGAAAAGAAAGCGGTGATGTAAGGATCGTAAAAGATGAATGGGACAAACTTGCCCGTTTTTTGAATGTACCTATTGAAGATATTTATGAAGAGGAGGAAGCTACAGTAGTGGTTAATAATGATCATCCTGTATTTAATGATAGATCTTCTTCTGCGGGAGTAATTACTACTCAGAATAACTATGATAATATTCCAGGAACCATCATTGAACATCTACAAAACTATATTTCTTTATTAAAAGAGGAAAATGAAAGATTAAAAGAGGAATTAAAAGGGTTTCAAAGTTCTTCAAGTCCTTCAAGGGCTAAGAAATAACCTGGATTTAAATCCACATAAAAGTAAAAAGAATCCAGCGGCTTTGTCGCTGGATTCTTTTATATTATTCCTTAATAATTTTATAGATTTTTATTCCTTCGGAAGTCTGTAATTTAAAGATATAAACTCCTTTTGTAAAAGATGAAATATCAATTTTCTTTTCTTTTGATCTTTTTAGAAACTGTCCAGTTGAAGTAAAGATTTCTATATTTTCTATTTTTGTATTGGTTTCAATGTTTATAAAATTAGAAGTTGGATTTGGATAAATATTTGCCTGCTTACTTCCAATTTCATGGGTTGATAAAACAGCTTCGGGATATAATTTAAAAATCCAACTATCCTCCCATTCTGTATTTTTTCCTGACCCTACCAAATCTCCATTCACAGATTGTGTACTCCCTGCAACAACGATACTTCCGTCAGTATTCTGTACAAAATTCATAGCCTCATCATAAAAGGATCCTCCCCAGCATCTCTTCCATAGAATATTTCCTAATCGGTCAAACTTCACTAACCAAATATCAGATGCACCATGATACCCACTTTCATATACCGTTTTATTACCATTCCATACAACTCCTAATGTAATATAATTGTTATCTGTAGATTTTATAATTTTGCCCATATTATAATATTCTGCATATTCACTTCCAATCTTTTTCTGCCATATAATATTGCCATCAAAGTCAGTTTTGAAAAGCCAAAAATCATTATCAGCATCAGTAGCAATACCAGCTAAATCTCCATCCATAGATCCTGCCTGTCCCCAAAATACATAACCATCAACATCTTTAACAAAATCAGTAGCAGACTCCCATCCAGAGCCACCATACGTTTTTTGAGACAGTAAATTTCCTGAAGGGTCTAACTTGAACATCCATATATCTCGTCCTCCATGATTATTAGTAACTGTTCCATCATTAGATCTTGTATCAGCAAAAATGATATAATTATTGTCTGGAGTTGTACCTATTCTGGCACCCAAATCATCGGCAGTACCACCATATGTCTTAGACCAAACTAAATCTCCATTTAAAGTAATTTTGTTAACTCTGATATCTGAAAAACCACCATTTAATATTCCTCCAAGCAAAATATATCCGTCTGCAACAGGTAGTATATCATAAAGACCTTCTCCAAAATAAAACTTTTTCCAAATAAAATTTCCCATCCCATCCATTTTAAAAACCCACATCTTTTCAGAATCATAATGACCAGACATATCGCCATCTGTAGATTTTGTAGTACCAATAATCATAAAATTACCATCTGCTAGCTTGATAATTTTCCTACCATAATCTACACTGGATCCGCCAATAATTTTACTCCAGACTGGGTTCCCATTTGCATCAATCTTGTTAATTACACAATCATAATTAGATCCGGGTACTGTATTTGTTTGTCCTATTGAGATATATCCACCATCAGAAGTTTGGGTAATATCATTGGTTCGAGTATGGAATCCTATTGTTGCTGTTACTTTTTGCCATTCCATAGTTGGAGCTGTTTGGGCATAGAAAAGACAACACTTTACAGTGATTAAGAGTAATAGTAGAGTTTTTTTCATGGTTTTGTTATAAAATATTTAAATAATATATTTATTTACAAAGTTAACCAGATATATTATTAAAACAAATCCAATAATTATTTTATGAAATTGGGATAACTACAATTCCGCCATAGGATCCCAAAATATTTTTTTGAATCCCTTTATTCTTAAGTTTTCCACAGTAATTCCTTCTGCTTCTAATTTCTTTTGGAACTCCGGAACAGATAAGGTCCCTGAACTGGAAATAACGCGGTGTGCAGGAACATCTTCAGGGCAGCCTCCCATTGCTTTTCCTACATGGCGGGAATGATTGGGATAGCCCACTGCTTTCGCTATGGCTCCATATGTAGAAACTCTTCCCTTTGGAATAAGCCTGGCTACTTCGTATACCTGTTGTTTGAAAATTTCGTCCATATCTAAAGTCTTAGCAAAAGAATATTAAGTTTTTGCATCATTTTTGAACTCTCAAAGCCTCAATGATGTTTCATTAAAAGATAAAGATATGAAAAAATCATTTTTCCGTTTACTGAATGTGATCAATAAAAAGGTTCTTCCAAAGCTGAGTAAGAAGGACCCAACCAAGCTGACAAAGATTGAAAAAGGAATTCTTGCGTATCGTTATTTTGTACTAGTGAATTCTTTGGATTGATTTTATTTTCCCGCATATAGTATAGATTTTCTCAGATTCCAATGATGCTTAAATATTAGCTCGTAGATTTAGTTGATAACGTAGATTTGTTGGAAATCGCAAAGACGCAAAAGCATTTGGATTAGCATTATACCTATTTTTTAAGGCGTAAGAAGATCAGAGATCTTAAGCAAGTGTTACACGTATTTTTTGCCCACAAATGCTCGAATTTATTTTATTGATACTAATATATTAAATATCATATTCTATGTACCTATGTGCTTATATTTTCTAAAACCACATAGGTACATAGGACTATTCACTTTCTCATTCGTGAATTCGTGGCAATATCCAGCAGTATACAATTTTATCGCAGATAAAATCTTTGCGCCTTAAAGCATCATCTATGTAAAAAGAATTGCGCCTTTGCGATTTCCAACTCTCTACACAGAATCTATGTCATCAACTAAATCTGCGAGATATCAAAAAATCCGAAAATATAAAATAAAAAAGGCGCTCCCAAAATGGAAGCGCTATATTATAATCTCATAAAGAGTTTATTACTTAAGCATTCTCAAGAATATATGAGAACATCAATGGTGCACAGATGGTAGCATCACTTTCAACGATAAATTTCGGTGTAGTAATATCAAGTTTACCCCAAGTGATTTTTTCATTTGGAACTGCTCCAGAATAAGAACCGTAAGATGTAGTAGAATCAGAAATCTGGCAGAAATAAGACCAGAAAGGAATGTCATGCATTTCCATATCCTGATATAACATTGGTACTACACAGATAGGGAAATCTCCTGCGATACCTCCACCGATTTGGAAGAATCCTACTCCTTTTCCTGCTGAGTTTTTAGTATACCAATCTGCAAGGTAAGTCATGTATTCGATACCTGATTTCATTGTAGTAGCCTTAAGCTCTCCTTTGATACAGTAAGAAGCGAAGATGTTACCCATTGTAGAATCTTCCCATCCTGGAACTACGATTGGTAAATTTGCTTCTGCAGCAGCGATCATCCAAGAGTTTTCTCTAGGAATTTCATAATACTGCTCCAATACTCCTGAAAGGATCATTTTGTACATAAATTCGTGTGGGAAATATCTTTCTCCTTTAGCTTCAGCATTTTTCCAGATCTCCACAATGTGTTTTTGTAATCTTCTGAAAGCTTCTTCTTCAGGGATACAAGTATCAGTAACCCTGTTCAGACCTCTCTCTAAAAGATCCCACTCGTCCTGAGCAGTCAAATCTCTATAATGAGGAACTCTTTCATAGTGAGAGTGCGCTACAAGGTTCATCAAATCTTCTTCAAGGTTGGCACCTGTACAAGAAATAAAATCTACTTTTCCCTGACGGATCATTTCTGCAAGAATCTTTCCTAACTCAGCAGTAGACATTGCTCCTGCCAAAGTAATCATCATTTTTCCGCCATCTTTAAGATGTGCAACATATCCTTTAGAAGCATCCACCAATGCAGCTGCGTTGAAGTGCAGGTAGTACTTTTCTATGAATTCAGTTATCGGTTTGCTCATTTTTATAATTTTTGCAAAGATAAAACTTAAAAACGGAATGCAGCCCAAGCACTTGAAGAAAGTCTCATACAGGAGTGCTTTTTTATCATTTGTTAAATGAGCTGGATGAGTGTATATGCTTTTTTGTTGAATAAACACAAATTTCGACTTCGCTCAATATAAGATCTTTAGCAAAAGACAGATTCATTTTTTTTTGCCACGAATGCATGAATTTCTTTTATTGACGTGAATATATTATGCATCTAAAAGGACCTGTACTTTTGCAATTTGCAACTTTTACTCCTATTCTTTAGAAAATAGAAAACGCAGCCCAAAGCGGACTACGTTTTCTTCGTAAATTCAATCCTATAATATTCAACAAAAGTTTTATCCTTCCCAGGCTTCCACTTTTACAATTTCAATTTTTCTTTCACCGTCTCTGAAAGGCCAGTCGATAATATCACCTACTTTATATCCTACTACGGCAAGAGCAATATCAGAAAGTATAGAATGTTTATTCTTTTTAAGTTTTACCTTCGTAGAGGGTACAAAAATATATTCGTGTTCAAAATCTAGCGTATGATCTTTCAACGTTACTTTTCTATTAACAGTGACGGTATCTGTAGGCAAGTCTCTTCTCAAGACCTGCTTAGCTTTTCTCAATTCTTCAGTAAGTCTTTTTTCTTCTTCTAAGCTTACCTTTTTTCTTCTAAGGGTATCTTTTATGGCATCATAAATTCCAGTGGTTACAGTAATATGATTGGACATTTTTTCAATTTTTAAGATTAAAGATGCAGTATTTCCCGAACGATCCAATGTAGAATCAAAGCATAAATATGCCTTCTTCCATAGAAAACCGCAAAACAAATAATAGTGTATAAAACCCGGAATAATCTCCCTGTCTTGGATCCTGACAGGGCTTAATTGATAAAGTCCTTAGAACTTTTCAGAAAAGAATCTGTGTGTAGATAAAGTAATGACAGCAACAATCCTGCTTGTCTGTGCTCTGCTGATAAAAAGATTGTTGCTGTCATTATATAAATTGTTAATAATTTCTACAAATATAGAACTTAAAAACGGAATGTAGCGGCTGCACTTAAGGAAACTCTTGTAAGTCCTTCTTTTTGATCATTTCCAAAATCAACAGTTCTTCCATTGAAAGTCATTTTGTTTAATGTTCCTGCTGTAACACCAAGTTTTGGTCCTATTAAAAAGTTTTTAGAAACTTCATACTGATATCCTACTCCTGCATCTAAACCAAGATTAGAACCTGTACCTTTTATATCAGCTGTTTTTGTTGTGTAAGAAATAATCCCGATTGCTACATCAAAGAATAATTTATGCTTTGTAGGTTCATTATAGTTGGAATACATCAATGACGGACCAACAAAAGTAATATTATCTTTAGTAGTCACAGGAATAGAAACAGGCATTCCATTGTTATTATAGCCGAATAAAAAGCCATTACTGGATGCATTGAAGTGAGAGAATTTTACCCCTAACCCAATATTTCTTAAATTGTAATAAGCAGAAATATCAAAGTGAAGTCCATTTTTAAGTCCTTTTACATAGTCTTTTTCAGCTTTGGAAAGTCCTGATGCTGTTTCAGCAATTCTCCATGCATATCCTACAGATGGAACGATTGAAATTTTTTGCTGTTGCGCAAACGAAATGAGTGAAATCGAAATAGCTCCTAATAGAAAGAGTTTTTTTATCATTGGTTAATAATTTCGGCAAAAATAAAAATTTCTGTGAAAGTATACCTCTAAAATTTAAACCGCCTGTTTTCTTTTTTATCCGAAAGTTTCTTTTTCGTATCCAAGCGCTTTTGTTTCTGGGCTTTCGAAGGTTTTGTAGCTGTTCTTTTTTTGGGTACAATTAAAGATTTGTTGACAATATCTATTATTTTTTCGATCGCTTTATTTTTATTCATCAGCTGGGTTCTGCTTTCTGAAACTGTCAGAAATAAATACCCTTCTGCATTAATTCGGTTTTTTAATTTCTCCTGAATTAACGCTTTTTCATCATCATTTAAAAAATAGGACGCTTCGACTTTCCAGAGTACAGTTACAGCAGTTTCCACCTTATTAACGTTCTGCCCTCCTGCTCCACTGCTACGAGAGGTTTTGAAACTGAGTTCTCTTGAAAAATCTTTCATTGTTTTAATTTCTTGATTAGAATACTGAGTTCAGGAATCCGGTTATCTATTTTTACTAATCATTTTATGCAGTTCTATTCTATTCACTTTTCCGTTGGGGGTTCTCGGGATCTTATTAATAAAAATAATTTCCTTTGGTTTGTGAAAATTTTTCTCAAAAGGTAATTGTCCAATATGTTGAATCACCTCATCAGATTCGTTTCCTTCAACAATCAATATTAATTTTTGTCCTAAACTTTCGTCCGGCAAACCTACAAATATAGCTTCGTTTGGTATTTCTTTTTTCACCAAAGTTTCTAAAGTTTCAGGAAATATTTTGGCTCCTCCGGAATTGATAACATTATCTATTCTTCCTAAAAATTTAAATTGTTTATCATTTTTAATATCAACCAAATCATTAGTTTTCAATACCTCAGCATTAACATTAGGGGCAAATATTGCCAAACAACCTCTTTCATCGAGGGAAATGGAAACATTTTCAAAAGCAGTAAAATAATCTTCCGGTTCCGGCATCAATTGTTTCAAAGCAATATGGGAAAGCGTTTCTGACATACCATAAGTTTCAAAAATACGGTTTGAGCTGTCAAGATTCATCTGAAGAATTTTATTTTTCAGACTTTCTGAAACAGCTGCTCCACCAATAATGAGATTTTTGATAAGATTTAATTTATCCAATGAATTTTCTACCTGAAGCGGAGTCATTGCACAAAAGTCTACTTCTTCCGTTAAATGATCTACAGGATGTAAAGATGGTTCTGCTACGATTAACTTTAACTTCCTCTCCATAGAACGTACGACCATCATCTTTCCTGAAATATATTCTACAGGCAGACACAATAAAGCTTTGTTTCCTTCTTTTAATCCTAAAAAGTTACAGGTCATCACTGCTGAATTGATCATTTTCTTTTTTTTGATTCCAAAGATTTTGGGAATTCCTGTAGAACCTGAGGTCTGAACTTTTACCGTTTCGTCGTCAGACAGCCATTCTACTAAAAAATTTCCGACTTTTTTTTCAAATTCCGTATGGAAGGATAATTGATTAATATTGAGATTATTGAAATCTATCTGCATGTTTTTAGTAAATAAAATCTACAGTAAATTTAAAAAAAAATTCAAAAAGTTCTTGCATCTAAAGAAAAAAGCTGTAAATTTGCACCACTAAAACAAACAGACTCATGGTGTAGCGGTAACACTACTGATTTTGGTTCAGTCATCTGGGGTTCGAATCCCTGTGAGTCTACAAACCACTCTTTTTTAAGGGTGGTTTTTGTTTTTTGTTCTCTTTTGAAAAATAAAAAAGGGAAAGAGAAAAAATGTTCTGTTCTTTACAGATTCGAAGTAAGGGGTCGCTTAAATGGATTTTCAATGCAAAGTTTTTGTTTTGATTCTACAATATCTCTCGTCAATTTTGACAATCGTCTCTTTGAAAAATCAGATTCCTGTAAATAATTTCCCTGAAACCATTCTTCTAACATCATTTTCGTTACTAAAAAAATTTCTTCATATTTTTTAAAGAAATCTTTAATATAATCTTCATTATAAATTTGGTTCCTTATTTCAAATCACTTCCCAATAAAAATATATCGCTGCGATTACAATATTCACGAGTCCATTTATGGTACTAGTATAAAATAATTGATTATTAATTCGCACCGTCTTATCTCTGTTAAAAATACTTGTTACTGCAATTACAGAATAGCGAGGTCAAAAAACTTTTATAAGGACCAAAAAACAATGAAATTTGCACTCTAAAGAATGTAGTTGATTTAAAATGAATTACAAAAAAACATTGCGAAAATATATGTTTTCTAAGTTGTAATCATATTAATAATTCACTAATTGACAGTACGATAAAAGAGGGGAAAAATCAATAATTACTCAAAAGAAATAGAATTCTATTTAACTACAATAAGTCTATCAATAATAGACTTTCCCTCAAATCATCAATTTTATAAAAACTAATTTCCAATAATAATGAAAGTACCATTAAAAACAATATTTAGCTGGTTTGAAAAGGGTGACATGCCCACGGAAAATCAGTTTCAGCAGACCTTTTCTTCATTCCGTCATTTAGATGAAAATATCAAGATGGATGAGGTAACGGGTTTAAATGAAACTTTTCAAAAAACGGTATCCAGCACAGCTTTTACAAATCATCTGCAAGATGAAAGCGCACACAATTTAGTGCTCGCAAGACTTAATGCATCCAATCTTACTGCTAGAAATGTAGAAGAATGGAAAGAAAAACTAAAGATAAAACTAGCAGCCACTATAGACAATGGTGAAGAGACGGGAAATGTCTATACAAAGGAACAAATCGAGGAAATTGTAAATATACTTCAGGAACAGATAGACCTACTTAAAGGTTCAGAAGCAAATTCTTCCTTTGGAGGAATTTTAAGACCTACTGATAATATTATTGTTAAGCCTGGATCAGCAAAATGGTTTTGGGCAGGGAGTGGAGTCTACGAAAATGCTTCAGGAGTTACGATTGAAAATTTCGGAATAATTTCCTTTAACGGTTTGGTGTGGTCTGTTCTGGAGGTGAATATGCCCGGAGGTGGAGCAGATGGATTTATTGATTTAACACAAGAAGATTAAAATGAGATATACAGGAAGAATTTATTTTACAAATTATGAAAGATCAGATAAAGAAGTTGCAGATAACTTCATTTATCCCGTGATGTTCTTCATTAAAAATGAAGAAGGGAAAATCATTAAACAGATTGCATATTCAGCTTTAGGAGAAAAGTCAGAAAGTGAATATGGAACTGGTGGAGGAACCGGAGGAGGCAATGGAATTGTTTTCCGCGCAAAATCTGAAATACCTGCATCGTTCGTAAAATCATTTGGAAGCGAAGTTAAACTAGTCTTTTCATGGTCATCCATCGACAGCGTTGATGGTAGTGAGACCGGCGGAGGAACTGCGAGTATTCTAAAAGGAAACACAATCCTATTTAATAAAAACATTAATCAGGGAGCCAATGAGATAGATATCACGTCATATATTTTGGCAGGAGATAATACAATAACACTTAGTATCACTGATAGTTATGGAAATAATAGGAAATTAAAATATGATATTCAAACAATAGCACTTGCTTTAAGTACTACATACAACAAGACCACTATTAATTCGGGACCCATCATTTTCCGATATATTCCAACCGGGAATGTCGAGAAGACGATTCATTTCAAATTAAATGGATCAGATCTTCCGCCGGTAGTTACTTCAATTAATAACAAAGAGCTTCTTTATGAAATTCCTGCACAGCCGCACGGAGTTCATATTTTAGAGGTATATATGACCGCTGATTTGTCAGGAGAGATCATTGAAAGCAATCACTTATTTACAGACATTATCAGTGTGGTTGCCGGAAATTTAACGCCTCTGGTTTCTTCGGCAAATAATGTTGTTGCTAATCAATATGCTCCAGCTTCGATTGAATATCTGGTATATTCACCATCATCAAATTATAGTGATGTTGAGATTTTGGTCGACGGAGTGAAGGTTTCAGAACTGGTAGTAAATAGAAGTTTGCAGAAGTTCACCTATACATTTATGGACTCAGGTGCGCACACTGTAACTTTTAAATGTGGCAGTGTCACAAAAAATACTTCAGTAGTTGTATCAGCATTTGATATTCAGGTAGAAGCCGAAACGCTAGGCTTGGAATTATTTTTAAGCAGTCGAAACAGAAGCAATTCAGAGATTAATAAAAACGAATGGAAATATAAAAACCTGTCATGTACTCTTACTGATTTTGATTTCAGCACCAATGGGTGGATTCAAGATTCAAAGGGTTCTGTGGCACTTAAAGTGAGCGGAAATGCAAGGGTTGAGATTCCTTTCAAGATTTTTGAAAATGATTTTAAAACAGGTGGTAAAACATTAGAATTTGAATTTTCAACTTCAGATATAAAAAACAGTGACAGTACTATTTTTTCTTGTAAAAATGGAAATGTTGGATTTGTTGCTACCTCAAATTCGTTTTCGTTCAGTTCTGAGCAGGAAGGTACGTCCATATTTTTTAAAGAAGAGGAAAGGATCCGTGTAAGTGTAGTCGTTACAAAGGTTGCAGATCAAAGATTGGTATTTGTGTATATCAATGGAATTATATCTTCATTATATCAGTATAATTCATTAGACAGCTTTTTACAACAAGCTCCTCAAAACATTACCATTGGAAGCAGTGATTGTACTATTAATCTATATAATATCAGGGTTTATAATAATAATCTAAACGCCGATCAGATGTTGTCGAATTTTATTGCTGACATGGATAACCTGGTGGAAAAAGTCAACATATACGAGAGAAATAAATTGTACGATGCATTCGGGAATTTGTCCTACGATAAATGTTTACAATCAATTCCATGTTTAACCATTGTTGGAGATCTGCCAACTTATAAAGGCGATAAAAAAACAATTGTTGGAGAGTATGAAAATGCTCAAGATCCTACAAAATCGTTTTCTTATGTAAATGCGAGTATTGATGTTCAGGGTACATCATCACAATATTATCCCCGAAAAAACTTTAAAATAAAATTTAACGGAGGTTTTAAAAATGGAGAAATAAATTCTTCAAAATACAAGCTTCGTGATAATTCATTGGCGGAAAAGACATTTACTTTTAAAGCTGACTTCATGGAATCTTCAGGTTCTCACAACATTGGTTTGGCGAGGCTTGCACAAGATTCTTTGAATCAGTTAGGCTATTTAGTGCCTCCTCAGTTAGTGGATCCTAACGTTCGGACGACAATGGATGGTTTTCCGATGCTTATTTTCCACCGTGCTACACCGGATTCGGAGCGTATTTTCTTAGGAAAATATAATTTTAATAATGATAAGTCGAATGAAGCAACGACAGGTTTTACAGGTGGTCAGGAATGCTGGGAATTTTTAAACAATACGTCAGATAATACATTATTTATTGCTACAGATTTTCAAAGTGTAGACGGAAATGGTAAGCATTTATGGAAAAATGATTTTGAGGCAAGATATCCGGAAGATAATGAAGATACTTCGAATCTTGAAGCTTTGCATACATGGATTGTGAGTTGCAAAAACAATCCTGCAAAATTCAAAACTGAGGCTCCAGATCATTTTAATATTCAGTTTTTACTGTTTTATTATGTATTTACTGAGTTTTTCGCAATGGTAGATCAGCGCGCTAAAAATCAAATGTTTGCGATGTATCCGGATGCGCAAGGAAATAATCGTTGGTATCTTATATTTTATGATAATGACACGGTTTTAGGTCTTAATAACGAAGGTCACAATGTGTATGATTATTGGGTAGAAGCTCACGACCAAGTAGGAAGTGGATTTGTCTGGAATGGTGCCCTTTCAGAACTGTGGAAATTGGTTGAAGTTGCTTTTGATACTGAAATTACGGCTTTGTATCAGCAAATGAGAACTTCAGGAATTCTGACTTATGATAAGTGCAACACTTACTTTAACACGTTAGAATCTGACAAATGGGCGGAAAGTATTTTCAATGAAGATGCGAAATATAAATACATA
This sequence comes from Chryseobacterium artocarpi, assembly GCF_001684975.1. Classification (GTDB taxonomy): domain Bacteria; phylum Bacteroidota; class Bacteroidia; order Flavobacteriales; family Weeksellaceae; genus Chryseobacterium; species Chryseobacterium artocarpi. Next base: position 376,710 of record NZ_MAYH01000034.1, read on the forward strand.
GATCCTTTGGTTGTTGCCGGGAACGGAAGTTACCTATACCCCGCACAAGGTTCAAGAAAATCGCACAGGAATTATTGGCTATTAAATAGATTCAGATATATGGACGGAAAGTATGACACGTCTACTTTCTCATCTGATTATATCACGATGAGACTTTATACACCTTCGGGCACACCTGCAATTCCTCCAAATGCTAATTTTTTATTAACGGCTCAGAAAGACGGGTATACGAAAATTAAGTTTGGTTCCTATATCAACCGTGCCAGGCTTAGAAAAAATGTTTCATCTTTAGTTCAAGCTCCGGCTATTACTTTTAACGATACAGAAACTATTATCTATGGTGCATCTGCAATTAAAGATCTTGGAGATTTGTCAGGAAAGTATCTAGGTACTTTAGATGTTTCAAAAGCGATGAATTTATCGAGGCTTCGAATAGGAAGTCAAGTGGTGGGGTATTCTAATCAAAATTTGAGAAACCTTTTTGTGGGAAATAATACGTTGTTGGAAGAGTTGGATATTTCGAATTGTCCTAATCTCAAGCAGGCTGTTGATTTATCAGGCTGTACAGCGATAAAGAGCGTGTACGCGGCAGGAACAGGTGTTTCAGCTGTTTTACTGCCAAAAGGTGGTTTACTAAATTTATTAGTACTTCCTACAGTGGCAAACACTCTTATTTTAGACAATCAAAATTTTATTTCCAATCAAAATTTATTTTTCACACCAACCAGTATTACAACGCTTTATATTAAAAACTGTTCAAAAATAAATGTAACTACTATTGTCAATAATTTAACAAAAATAAGTAGAATCAGTGTCAATAATCTTGTAGGAAGCAGTGATAATAGTGATTCTTTTTATAAGCTTATCGTTGCAAAAGGAATAGATGATAGCGGAAATACGCTCCCTCATTCAGTGGTAGAAGGTACATGGAATTTCAAAACGATTTATGCTGACGATAAAGTTTTTATGGAGAACAATTGGCCTGATTTTCATTTTACATTCCAAAATGTTACTGAATTTATCCAATTTTCTAGTGCAACAAGAAAAAATTTAATTTTAGAGAAATATGATAAAAATGGTGATAATGAACTCAGTTTTTCCGAAGCTCGACTTGTGACTAAGATTGATGATAATGCTTTTAATGGTTCAATCAATCCAAGTTATAATACTGATTTTGCTAGTGCTTTTCCTGAGTTTAGATTTTTTACCAACTTGGAAGAAATAGGCTTTAGAGCATTTTATAACCTAACCTGGGGACCTAATATTATTTTCCCGCCTAACATAAAAAAAATAGGAGCTAATGCATTTCAATTATATGCTACCACATCAAGTATTGCCAATACAACCAATCCATTTGAAAATCTTGAAGAAATTGGAGATAAAGGTTTGGAGAATATTAAAGTGGATCTTAGTTGGTTCAAAAATGTTAAAGTATTAGGTGTTTTTGTTCTTACAAGATGTTATGTAAAATCTGAAGATAATAATAAGATCTCTTTTAAATATTTAAAAGAGATAAAACCTAATTTGTTGTTTGAATCTGCTTATATTCCGATGAAGGATGAAAATAATGTACAATTGACTTCTTATGATCTTTCAGAATGGACTGCACTTACAATAATAAGAACTGATTCTATTCCTGTTCCTGCCAATATCGTTACACCATTTTTTGAAGTAAAACTCCCTGCATCAGTTGAATATATTGAAACAAGACCATTTGCTACAGGTGTTTCAAATGTAAATGGGAGGTATTTGAAATTAACAATTTTTGCCGTAATTCCGCCAACCCTTATTTCTAAAACATTGTGTAGTGATCCGAGTAATGATTTAATAAAAATATATGTGCCGGCAGGTAGTGTAAATGCTTATAAGACAGCAACCAGCTGGAGCTATCATGCTGCACGAATTTTCCCAATCGAATAAAAATGAATATAGAAGATAACATAATTACCGCTGAAGCAGGTAAAGTATTTAGAAGAAAAATAGATGGAATGCTATTTAGTGAAGAGATATATCTTGGTTTAACCTATTATTTAAATGGCGTTAAGCTCGAAACTCCAATTCAGGAAAAACCTGATGATTTTGAAGAAATTGATATTGAGGTTCAAACAGAAGAAATTGATTAAAAGATGATCAATTTATTACTTATTTTCCGAACGGAAATTTATAACTAGTCCTGACAATATGCTCAAAATACGACCAAATATAGTGGCGAATCAGTTAGAATAATATTATAATTACGAATATGTTTTTATGATGCAAGTTTTGATAGAACTATAAAGTCTTCACCTATTTGGTTCGCCATTTGTTCGCTTTTGAGTACAAACCATCCTTTTTAAGGATGGTTTTTGTTTTTTAAAGAATTGATATCCTTTAATTCAACTCTTTAAGTCCATTTAGTATCTCAATAGCTTTTGCGGCATTCTTTTCATCCACAAAAATATGGTCATGAAAGTAAGCAGCAACAACATTACAACTAATCCCCGCATCACTTAAAGCTTGTGAAAATTTTGCAGTTAAACCAACGGCAGATAAAGAGGAATGAACCTCAAGGGTGATCCATGATGCTACATAGCTAAAGCTTAAGTTCATAGCTTCTGCATCTTCTTTTTTAAGTACAACGGTTATACTTTCTGTTTCTTTAAACAGAAATAAAATTTTTAAAAAAGGAATCTCATTAATGTTATCAACCGTACAATAGACGTACTTTCCTTCGTTCAATAACGGATTTAAATTTTTCAAAATATTCTTTAAGTTCACTTCACCTTCCATAATTCATTGCTTTTTAGTGGAAAACGCATTTACAATTTTCCTATTTATGATTGAGATAAAAATACAATATACTTCCATAAAAAATCAATACAAAATAAAAAAAGACCTCCAATAGAGGTCTTTACTATCATTTGATTATTAAATTACTTTTTAAGATCGTCAATTTCTTCCTGTATTGACTTTATTTTATCTCTCAGTTCCTGACTTACTTTTCCAGGGATTTTTTTAACTTTTCTCAAATCTAAAGCCAGCATAATAGAGGCTATTCCTATAAAAATAAAGGAAATACCCGTCAAGGTGACTAATGAAATTCCTGCAAAAATCGGGTTAAATATTAACAATAGAGAAAATATAATTCCACCTGCACTTGCAAGGGCTACATTTCCCCAACTCATTATTTTCATACTTTTCAAATCAAAGGCGAAACCTAGCAACTGAAAAGAACGGAACAACAAGGTAAACCCAACTACGAAAGGCAGAATAGACATTGAAATTTGTGGATAAGCTATTAAATAAACCCCAATTGCGGTAGTCAATAAACCACTTACCAGAAACCAGCCCCAACCTTGTAAAGATTTACTATTTTGAATAGAGAAGAAAACTTCCGTGATCCCGGAGAACAGGAATGAAACGCTGAAAAAAATGGAAAGAGTAATATACGTTGCAAGCGGTACACTAAATACATAAAAACCACAAATAATAAATAAAATTCCAAATATCAATGGAATATACCAATGTTTAACAGTGTTTGTAAAAGTTTGAAATAAATTAGCCATAGAAGTGTTTTTTCGTGTGCCTACTTTGTATTACGGTGTTCGGCTCGTCCGTCGAAATTTATCAAAAACAGATTATAAATTCACCTGATTTTGAATAATTTTCTACTACTAATTTACAAAAAGTAAAAGGAAAAAGCATCATATTAAAACAAAAGTTAATTCTACTTTTCTTAATATGATGCTTTTCTTAAGTCAGGTTTTTACTTACTAATTTCCTGCGGGTTGTTGCTGTGTTACACAATGTACCATTCCTCCGTTTTCGTAGAGGTTTCTTACATCGATTCCTATAACTTTTCTACCAGGATATTGTTCCTGAATAATTTTATTGGCAACTTCATCATTTGCATCTCCGTAATTCGGGACCAGAACAACATTATTAGCAACATAATAATTCACATAAGAACCTTTTTCATCCAACTGTTTTCCATAAGCGGTCTTCACTTTATTTTTAGTTGCCGGAAGATATACTTTCTTATATTCTTTACCTTTAACATTAGAGGCTGTATATAATGTATTGATGTCTTTATCAGAAAGTCCCAAGTCTAAAAGATCATCTTCTTTCATTGTGATCATGGTATTATGATTTACAAATTTCATAAAACCATCTATGTGCATATCGGTAACATCCAACCCGGTGACACCCTCCAGCCAGATCACTTTGGATACCCCATAATAGGTTTCGAACATTTCTTCTGCCTCTTGCTGGGTAATTCCTTTATTTCTCGTAGCTCCTTTTTTCTGGCTGATCACAGAGCTTTTACATGCCATCAAGACTCCATTTCCATCCGTTTCTACAGATCCGCCTTCGTTCACCATCTCTTCATTCAAATCAATGACTTTTATTCCAAAATCTTCTCCTATACGCTGAGGAATTTCATCACAATTTTCAAAATCGAATTTTTCACCCCAACCATTGAATCCCCAATCTTCAATCAATACATTTCCTTTGTTGTCTTTAACGAAAATAGGTCCGTTATCTCTCACCCAGACATCATCTGTAGGATAAATTTTAAAATCTACATTCTTCAGGGACACTTTATTTTCCTCTAAAAGCTTGATAATTCTGCTTTTTTCATCTGCATTATATGCAATAATGTGAACTTTCTCACCAGACTGTAAAGCTTTCGTCATATCAATCCAGGTTTGTTCTACCCGCTGACGGTACGTTTTACCATGCTGATAATGATGTGGCCATTGCAGCCATGTTCCTTCATGACGTGAAGATTCTTCCGGAAAATGATAAGTCTGTGCCATAGCTCCTATAAAACTCAATACGAAAGTGAGTGTGAATAATTTGTTCATATAATTAAAATTTTTTCCCAATAAATACTCCGAAATTAATATCTGTTTCAAAACTGCTTCCTGTCTGAGAAATATTACTTCCTATTCCCCATTGCAGTTTCTTTTTATTTTCCAGTCCCAAACGGATTACCTGACTGCTCAGCTGATGTTCTTTAAAACCAAAATCAGACTCAACGATCAGCATACTATATAAATTTAGACGATCATTGATTCTTGGTGTATATTCCAATAGAGTATATAATCCCAGTCCAAATTCTTTTGCATCCGTGGAATAAGTAAAAACAGGAAAAACACTAATTCCAAAAACATCATTTTCTTTTCCGTAAGCCAATCCTACAGATGGTATTATGTCTTCTTTTGAGATATGAACTCCTGCAGATATTCCCCAGTTTTTCCCTAGTCCATAATTAATATTCTGATACACTTCAGGGGTTACTTTTTTTGAATCATAATCGTAGCCAATAGTTCCTGAAGCAAAATAATTCCATCTGGAATTAAAATCTTTATTATAAATTCCCAGTATCTCTGCCTCTTTATTTCCTGTATATGCCTGCACCGAAATCTGTGCTTGACCATAAAAAGGAAGTAGTAAGATCAGGAATAATATATTTTTTTTCATTGTTTGTCTTCTTACGTTTTACTGATGCAAAATTAGAAGCTCAAAAAGTGAATTTTTGTCCTAAAAGGACATTCTAAGAATAAATTGGAAAATAAATATGAGTAAGTTCTGATTCCACGTATTCTTCAATTACGTCAGAATTGTCAAGCAAAAGCTGCGGTTCGGCAAGCCAAAAGTGATAAAATGAACGGTACGTTTCTAAAATTTGTTCATAGGGTCCGTGATGCGTAAAACGAACATATTTTTTACCGAAAATTTCACTTTTTATAATTCCTTCAACTGTTTCATCAGATGTTACAGCAGCACCATATCTACAGTGTGAATGGTTGGTTATCAAAGGTTGATCACGGATAATTCCATAAGCGGTATCAAATATTTCAGCTTCCGGCTCTATTTCTTTCCACAATGCATCTATTTCAGGATTATTGTAGTCTTTTGCTTTAATAAATTTACAGTAAACTGATATTGCATCTTTGTATTTGATCTCAACCTTTAAATCAATTTTGTGATTTTCTATGAAATTTTTAAAAATATCCTGCTTCTGTTTTCTGGCTTCTGCAGGAGAAATAAAATATTGTTGTTTAAATGCTTTTGAAAATGACTGTATATTGAAATACCCTACCTGCCATGCAATCTCAGAAATACTATCTTCTGTATAGATAAGTTTTTTATAGGCATTCTCAAGACGCAACCGTTTTTGAAACCCGGAAATTGTTTCATTAAAAATTTTGAAAAAAATACGCTGGAAGTTACGATAAGAATAATGAGACATTGACTCTATTTCATAAGCAGACACTTCCCTATCAAAATTTGCTTCAATATGGTCAACAATTTTCTGTATCTCATTAAAATGAGTCTGCATAGCTCAATTTTTTTTCCTTATATCACCACTAGTTTATTTTCATGAAAATATCAAGCTGGAATATTTTAAATAGACATCCTTGCCTTCATTTTAAATTCAATACTAAATTAAGAAAAATAAGCTGACTAATCATTTTACTTCATCTCTGTATGATATCCCGAATCCCTTAAAAATTTTTCTGTTTGAGAAGTATTATTGAAATCCAGTTTCATTATTTGATCTATTGCTACTTTCTTATCTTTCGCGTTTTCATAGAATCTTTTTGTAATAATATATCCTATAAAATATCCCAAGTCTGCAGGTCTGTCTTTGATCGTTGATGTATTGGATAGCCAATTTCGAAAATCAAATCCATCTTTCTCTTTTGTAAAGTTTTGCCATATAATATCCTGATGAGCCATTCCGTAATCAATATAAGGTGCTTCCACTTTTTTTCCTGTCAACAATTCAGCTATAAAATCAGCAGATCCTTCTTTCAGGCAAAGCCCCAATAAATTGGTTTGTTCATTCCCTTTTAAATTTTGTTGAGTGTGAACCAGTTCATGAGCAGTAAGAAAAATAATTCCTGAATTGATCTTCATTCGGTCCTGATAGTTTTTAGACAATTCGGAATAATCCACCGTAGCATCAGAAGCTGCAAGTTCAGAGCCTATAATTAGATTTCCATTAATAACAGTTCCTCCACCTTTGAGGTTTCCTATGGTAAAGTAGATCTTCGGAGGAGAAAAATCTATATATAATTGACTGAACCGCTGATAAAGAGTATTAATATTTTTAAAATCCTTTCCAATTTTTTCAGTTTTACCTCTGATGGAATTCCAAAATTTAGGCTTAGATGTCAATGACTCTATCCATTGCTCTGAAGTAAAATTTCTTGAAGAAATAAAATCTTTTAAACCAGCTGTAGACTTATCAATATATAGTTTTTGAAATGTTGATATTTTTTATTCCGTATTTTCTATCTTCTGAACCTCATCATAGGCTTTCCAAAAATTTCTAATATCGGAAGTTTCAATATAAATATTAAAATCACGCTTCTGAGCAACTCCAGAAACGGGAAATAAACATATAAACAAAAAGAAAAACAAATGCTTCATCGATGACACTTTTAAAAATAAAATATGGTTTTTGTACTACTAAAAAGTTTCCAAAAACCATATCTTTTATCGTATTTAAAATCTATTAATTGGGTTTGTATAATTTATACATGACAAACAAAAATCCTATCCAGATCGGGATCAGAATAACCTGAATTTCCATTCCTGTAATAGTCATCAATCCTAAAATAAGAACTAAAAAGGCAATACAGATGTAATTGGAAATAGGATAAAATATAGATGGAAACTTGGATTGAATCCCTTCTTTTATTATCGATTGCTTAAATTTCAAGTGAGTATAGCAGATCATCAGCCAGTTGATAATCAATGTAGATACCACAAGAGCCATCAGATACTGAAATGCTTTTTCCGGGACCAGTTTATTAATGATAATACAGATTCCTGCGAAGCATGAAGATATAATGATCGCATTGGTCGGAACTGAGTTTTTATTTAATTTTTTCAGGAATTTCGGTGCATTTCCTTGCTGAGCCAGTCCGAAAAGCATACGGCTGTTACTGTAAACACTACTGTTATATACAGATAAAGCAGCTGTAAGTACAATAAGATTAAGGACATTTGCAATCAAGGTATTGAACTGGATTACTTTACCAAAAAGACTGAATTCTAAACCATTCAGATTTTGGAAAACCATTACAAACGGGCTTGAACCTTCTGTAATTTCTCTCCAAGGGCTTAATGAGAATAAGATTACCAAAGCTCCTACATAGAAAATTAAAATTCTGTAGATCACCTGATTGGTTGCCTGTGGAATAGTTTTTTCAGGGTTTTTCGCTTCAGCAGCTGTAATCCCGATCAATTCCAGACCTCCAAAAGAGAACATGATCATCGCCATAGCAGCAAATAATCCGGAATATCCTTCTGTCGTTCTATTGAATAATCCTTTCGGGAAAAGTCCACCGTCATTCCATAAATTGGTAATTGTCGCTTTTTCTCCTCCGGTACCGCTTATTAAAAGATAAACTCCAAAAATAATCATCGCAATAATCGCGACAACTTTGATAATGGAAAACCAGAATTCTGTTTCTCCATACACTTTTACAGAAGCAAGATTCAGGGCATTAATGACCACGAAAAAGAATAAACTGGAAACCCAGAGTGGTATTTCGGGCCACCAGAAATGTATATAATGACCTATTGCTGTAAGCTCAGCCATACTTACGAGAATATAGAGGATCCAATAGTTCCATCCGGAAGCAAATCCTGGAAAATTTCCCCAATATTTGTATGCAAAGTAGCTAAAACTTCCCGATACGGGTTCCTGAACAACCATTTCACCAAGCTGGCGCATGATAAAAAATGCGATAATACCTGCTAAAGCATACCCTAAGATCACAGATGGTCCTGCCAGTACGGCTGCGGGTCCAATTCCCAGAAATAATCCTGTTCCTATAGCACCACCAAGGGCAATTAATTGTATATGTCGATTTGTTAATCCTCTAACTAAAGTCTCGTTTTGTCCTGTTTTATTTTCGTTGTCCATTGAATCAATTATTCGGTCGCTAAATATATAAAAACTTTTCACAGAAATTCATATTCCATGGGGTAAATTGATAAATCATCATCATTAAAAACAGTAAAAAATACAGATTGTTCCCCATCTTTCAATAGGGGTAATAAGAAAATAAATAATAAACCAGTCTTCACGCAACGGTCAAGACTGGTTTTGTATTTTTATATAAGATATGAATGAATCTATCTTTTCAAATGCCCCTCCGGAATGGGAATATTATTCTTTTTCATATACTCCAAAAGTTCCTGGTATTTATCTTCATACCCATCATCGGTTCCACATTTATGAGAAATACTACAGATATCGGAAGGTTTGATGTCTAAAATATCTGAAATCTTAGTCAGGATCTCAAGGTTAATTTTCACTTTGGAGTTTTCAATATCGGAATATGCTTTTTGGGAAATCCCCATTTCAAAAGCCATGTATTCCTGAGTAAGGTCTCTACTCCTTCTTATTTTCCTGATATTTTGTCCACATATTTTCATTGTTTTTGTTTTAGTAGTTTTCGGTATATTTTAGAAGATTATCTATTAGCCTCCAACAAAGTTAATAAATACCTTTGGCAAAACATTATACACGTTACATGATATTTACTTTTAACATAGAAAACGGCGAAAAATAAACCATTTTCAGAGCAAATATCACTTCGGTAAACACTATTGGAATTTATGGAGACGCAAAAATTTAACTATGACAATAATATTGTCAGGGCATTCCTCTATGCAACTATCGTATTCGGACTCGTCGGATTTCTGCTGGGGCTTACTGCCGCATTGATGCTTTTTTATCCTGAATTACCTGAATTTTTATTCGGTACGGATGATACAACGATTAAAAGTTTAGCTTCGGGAAATATTCAGGGACTTATCAATACACAAGGAGCGATGGGATTCGGAAGGATCAGAATGCTTCATACGAGTGCTGTAATTTTTGCTTTCGTTTGTAATTCCTTCTTCTGCGGTGCTTATTACAGTATGCAGAGATTGCTGAAAACAAGAATGTATAGTGATACGCTTTCATGGATTCACTTCTGGTCTTGGCAGTTTATGATTATTACCGTAGTCATCACATTTCTAATGGGAATCAATACTTCTAAAGAATATGCTGAACATGAATGGCCAATTGATATATTGATTACTTTCTCATGGGTAGTATTCGGAATTAACATGTTCGGAACTATTGCTAAAAGAAGGGTAAGACATTTATATGTAGCTATCTGGTTCTATCTTGCCACATGGATTGCCGTAGCAATGCTTCACATTTTTAATAACCTTGAAGTTCCTTTATCTTTCACAAGCTGGAAATCTTATTCTGTATATGCAGGTGTAAAAGATGCATTAGTACAATGGTGGTATGGTCACAATGCGGTTGCATTCGTATTAACCACCCCTGTATTAGGTCTGATGTATTACTTTATGCCTAAAGCAGCCCAACGACCAGTATTCTCATACAAATTATCTATTATTCACTTCTGGTCATTAATCTTCGTTTATCTTTGGGCAGGACCTCACCACCTGCAATATACAGCATTACCGGCTTGGGCACAGGCTGTAGGAACAGGTTTCTCTATCATGCTGATTGCACCATCATGGGGTGGTATGTTGAATGGTCTTCTTACCTTAAGAGGAGCATGGGATAAAGTAAGAGAAAACCCTATTCTTAAATTCTTCGTGGTAGCTGTTACTTGTTATGGTATGGCAACTTTTGAAGGACCTTTATTAGCAACAAAATCATTAAATAAAATCGGGCACTATACAGACTGGGTTATTGGACACGTACACTTAGGAGCTCTTGGATGGAATGGTTTCATGGCATTCGGAGTAGTATATTATCTGGTTCCGATCATGTGGAGAACAAAGCTTTGGTCTGTAAAGTTAGCCAACTGGCACTTCTGGTTAGGAACATTAGGAATCATTTTCTATGCAGTACCAATGTATATTTCAGGATTCACACAGGGGTTGATGTGGAAGCAGTTCAATCCGGACGGTACCTTATTATGGAAAAACTGGTTAGATACTGTTACAGCGATCATTCCATACTTTAAAATGAGATTCTTAGGAGGTGTTCTTTATCTTTCAGGAGCTATTTTGATGGTGGTCAATGTGATCAAGACTATTAAGGTGGGTTCATTCCAGAAAGAAGTACCTGCAGAAGCTCCGGCATTAGCCAATATCGGAGGGACAAGAAAAGAAGGCGAAGGTGTACACCTTTGGTTAGAAAGAACCCCTACTCTGCTTGCTGTATTAGCTTTTATTACGATAGCAATCGGAGGACTGGTGGAAATCATACCGACATTATCACTGAAACAGAGTGTTCCTACCATTACCGCAGTGAAGCCTTATACACCATTAGAGCTTGAGGGAAGAGACCTGTATGTCAGAGAAGGATGTAATTCTTGCCACTCTCAGATGATCCGACCTTTCCGTGATGAAGTATTAAGATTTGAAGGAAAGAACGGACAATACTCTAAAGCAGGAGAATTCGTCTATGACAGACCATTCTTATGGGGATCTAAGAGAACAGGACCGGATCTTCACAGAGAAGGAGGCAGAAACCCGGATTCATGGCACTTTAAGCACATGTACAACCCAAGAATTACTTCTGCTGGTTCTATTATGCCACGTTTCCCATGGTTAATTACCAATAAACTGGATCGTTCACAGATGGTGGACAAAATAAAATTAATGAAGAATTCATTTGCAGTTCCGTATACAAAAGCACAGATTGATTCAGCCGATCAATGGGCAGACAACCAGTCCAAAGCTATTGTAAAAAGAATTTACTCCGAAGCTACCGATGTAAGAGATCAGATGGCTAAAGAAAAAATAGCAAAAGGAGCAGCTTATATTCCGCTTGAACAAAGAGAAATTGTGGCAATGATCGCTTACCTGCAAAGATTAGGTACAGATATCAAGACAACACAAATCCAAACAGCAAGTGCAGAGTAATCATTAAAAAATTAATGTAATGAAAACGAGAACACCCATTTCAATATATATCGCAACAACGATAGGCTTAACGATCATGGCGTTTGAAATGTTCGCCAGTGATTCAGGATACTTTTCTTCTCCATTTTTCTGGGCGTTGATATTGATAGCCATTATCCTTCTGATGATCATGAATTCTATCGGAGACATGATTGAGAGTGAAAGCTTCAGCAGATTATCTGAAGAAGAGAAAAAACAATATCTGGAGGAGAAGAAAGTTCCTTACTATCAGAAATTATGGAACTCCGCCTTCAAAAAACAGTCGGCAACGGAAGAAAAAGATATTCTTATTGATCATGGTTTTGACGGAATCACGGAGCTTGACAACTCTCTTCCGAAATGGTGGATCGGTCTGTTCTGGTTCGGATGTATCTTCTGCGCAGTGTACTTGACGGCTTATGCCTTTACAGACTACGCTCACCCGGATGCAGAATACACCAAAGAAACAAAGACAATGCTTGCCTCTATCGAAGAGTATGAAAAAACTGCACCCCAGATCAACCTCGAATCTGCAAAATATAGCGCAGACAATATCGCAGAAGGTCAGGAGCTTTTCAAAACCAACTGCGTAACCTGCCACGGAGATGCCGGAAAAGGAGGTATCGGTCCTAATCTTACCGATACACACTGGATCAACATCAAAGAAAAAAGCTTATTCAAAAATGTTTTCTGGATGCTTGAAAACGGTTCTCCAAATAACCCTACCATGAGACCTTTCATCAAAGACGGAACCATTACAGGAAGAGATGCTGAAAAAATTGCAGCGTACATTTACCATATCAACCAGGAAACCGCTCCTATTACACCTGCGCAGGGTGGTGCCGCTCCTCAGGGAGAAGAGGTGAAATGGGAAAACGGAAACAACTAGAAGATTATTATCTGATTAATACAAACCATGCCAAGCCCCCTTTACAACTACATTAACATTTGAATTTTCATTTTTGCTAACTAACCTTTTCAACATTAAAAAATGATTTAAAGGGGGCTTTTTAAAAAACAAAATCCGCACCTTGGCTCGTCTTACTCAACTATTCACTTGACAACTACACAACTAAAAATTCCATAATAAGGCAGCCAAGGCAGGATTTTTGCATTCGAAAATGGTACCACAACAAAGACCGAATAAAATAAGTATTATTATCTTTGTTAGAAACCACATCGCTTTTGAAACTAAAAATCAACACCTCAAAACTCTTAAGGCGTATTGCAATAACCTTTATTTCAATATTGGTTCTTCTTACCCTATTGATACTGAGCTTAAGACTTCCCGCCGTTCAAAATTTCATTAAAGACAAACTTGTCGTTTATCTTGAGAAAAAAATCAACACCAAAGTAAGCCTGGAAAGAGTTTACATCGGATTTCCCAACAGCCTTGTCATGGAGAACCTTTATCTCAAAGGACAGGACGTTGACACTCTTTTAGCCGTAAAAAAGCTGGATGTAGGATTAGACATGATAAAGCTGATCAACTCTACGGCAGATATTACCTCTGTAGATTTAGAAGGAGCTCGTGCAAATGTCGTAAGAAAACCAAATGGTAAATTCAATTTCGATTATATCATCGATGCTTTTGCTACAAATGATAAGGAAGAAAGCCCTTCCAAACCATTCATTATTTCTCTGGATAAAATCAATTTAAAAGATATTGGAGTCACTTTCAATGACCAACAGTCAAAAAATGACATTAATCTTTACTTCAAATCCTTTGATACAAGAGTAAAAAAATTCGATCTCAATAAAAATACTTACGCAGTAAACGACATTAATCTTGACGGATTAACATTAAAGTTAAAGCAGGGAATTGTAGAAGAAGTTTCAAAAAAGGTTGAGAAAAAAGTAGATTCACTCAACGAAAAAAAGCCGATGAATATTGGTTTAAGAGGAATCAAGCTTACTCACTTCAATATTGATTACGGTGATGAAAACACCAAGACTTTTGCAAAAGTTTTGTTCAAAGAACTAAGTACAAAAGTGAACAAACTTGATCTTGAAAATAATTCTTTCAATGTTGCCAATGTTTTTCTTTCCGGAGCAGACATCAATGCAAACCTTTACCTTCCGGCTCAAAATGCCAATCCAAAAGATAAAAAAGAACCTGAAATTTCAAAAGCATCCGATCAGGATAAAGCCATGAAACTTCTTTTAGGAAAACTTGTCCTGAATGATGTAAAAGCCACTTACAACAATACCGCCATTGCTCCTACCAAACAGGGAATAGACTTCAATCATCTGAATTTTTCTAAACTGAATACGGAAATTAGAAGCTTCAAAATGGAGAATAATACCTTTGCCGGAACTGTTAATTCAGCAGAGATTAAGGAAGCAAAAGGCTTGGATATTCAAAGATTCAATACAGATTTTGTTTATGCGGAAAAAGAAGCATATCTGAAAGATTTGTATCTGCAAACTCCCAAGACATTGCTACGTGATGAGGTTATTTTAAACTATACGTCCATTGATCAACTGACTAATAATCTTGGAGCTGTAAAGATTTCAGCCAATATCAAAGATTCAAAAATCGGGTTTTCAGATATTTTAAATCTGGTTCCTACTTTAAGAAATACAGTTCCTTTCAATCAATATCCAAATGCCATTCTGAATGTCAATGCAAACGTTAAAGGTACGGTGAATGATCTTTTGATTCAGGATCTTAAAGTTTCAGGTTTGGATCAATTGAGAGTCATTGCATCCGGAAAAATCAAGAATGCCATGAATCCTGATCAATTATACTATGATGTAAGGATTGGTGAATTTTCTTCCAACGCTAAAACAATCTTCAATCTGGTTCCGAAAAACACCATTCCTTCCAATATTACCCTTCCTTCAAGCTTCAGTGTAAAAGGAAATGCAAAAGGGACTACTAAAATGGTGAATACCGACCTCAACCTCTACTCTACCCTTGGAAATGCAGCAATTGTTGCTGATGTGGACATGCGCAGAAAAAATCATGAATTATATGATGTAAAAGCCAATCTGCAAGGCGTACAGGTTGGAAAAATCATTCAGAATAAAGATATAGGGTCTATTACTGCTCAGATTTCTGCAAAAGGAGAAAGTTTTGACTTTAAAAATGCCAATGCAGACTTAAAAGGTCATGTTGCTTCCGCTGTTTATAAAGGGTATCGTTATCAGAATATGAATTTAACTGGTAAAATCAATAAAGGAGCTTATCATGTTATTTTGAATTCAAAAGATCCGAATGCTAATTTATTATTAACGGCTTCCGGTATTTATGACGAGAAAAATCCTACTGTAAAAGTGAATGGTGAGGTCATTAAGCTTGATGTCAACAAACTTGGATTTTATGAGAAACCTATGATCCTTGCGGGAAAAATAGACGGAGACTTTACAAGCCTGGACCCTAATAATCTGAACGGTTATTTAAACCTTAAAGATTTTGCTTTTTCTGATACCAAAGAAGTATATCCTGTACAGGAAATGAATCTTAAAGCATCTTCCACTACAGATTCTACGCAGATAATTTTCAATTCTCAGGTTGCCGATGTTGAACTGAAAGGTAAATATAAGCTTACCCAGATCTTTGGTGCTTTAACGCAGACTATTAATCAGTATTATCAGTTCCAAAAGCCTGATAAAACCCAGAAAATTGATCCGGGACAACATTTTACTTTTAATGCAAAGATTAAAAATGATGACCTGATCAGAAAATTCGTGCCGGAACTGAAAAGTTTTGAAACGATTAACTTAAACGGAAATTATGATGCCGATTCTCAGAAAATTGAAATTGACGGGCAAATTCCACAACTATTGTATGGTGAGAATACCATCGAAAAAGGACTATTAAAAGTTACCAATGAAAATCAGGCATTACAGTATAGTCTGAACGTTGCTGCTTTAAAAAGTTCAAGTTTTTCAATCAACAAAATTGATATTAATGGTGATGTTGCTGATAATACAATCAATTATAACGCAACCACAAAAGATGATAAAGATGTCACCCGTTTCCTTATTGCCGGAAATGCAAAATCCTTGAATGACATTACTGAAATTTCTTTAAATCCGAATGGTTTAAAACTAAACTATGCAGATTGGAATATTGCCGAAAACAATAAAATACAGATCAGCAACAAAGGAATTTTAGCAGATAATTTTATTCTGAGCAATGGCGGAAGTGAAATATCCATTCAATCGGAAAGCAATAGCCCAAGTAGTCCGCTGAACATCGCCCTGAAGGATTTTAAAATCGAAACGATTACTGAACTTATAAAAAAAGATACGGTACTTGCGAGAGGAACCATCAACGGAACGGCTCAGCTCAGAAATGTGATGAAGGATATGACCTTCACTTCTGATCTGAATGTATCCAACCTTATTGTATACGGAAGTCCTGTTGGAAATCTTGCCGTAAAAGTGAACAATTCTTCACCGAAACTTTTAAATGCTGACATTGCTCTTTCCGGTAACAACAATGATGTAAGAATTCTTGGAGATTACAATACTTCTTCCAGCACTTTTGATCTGAATATGGCAATCAATCAATTGCAGATGAAGAGCATCCAGGGCTTCTCTATGAATGCGATTACCAATACGGAAGGCTATCTTTCCGGAAACCTTAAAATCACTGGAACTACGGATAAACCCAATATTCTGGGAAAAGTAAAATTTAATGATGCAGGGCTGGAAATAGCAAAAACCGGAAGTGATTTCAGAAATCTGAATGATGAGATAGACTTTACAAATCGTGGGATTGAATTTGATAAATTTAAAATCAAAGACAAAGACGGAAATGCTTTGGTGGTAGATGGGCAGGTTCTTACACAAACGTACAGAGACTTTGCATTCAACCTGAATGTTAATGCCAAAGATTTCAAGGTGGTCAACTCGCAAAAATCCAATGATGCCATGATGTACGGAATTCTTGCTATTGATGCTGGACTTCATATTCGCGGAAACCTTGATTTACCAAAAGTAGACGGAAGATTAAGTGTTGCTGACAATACAGATTTCACTTTTGTCCTTCCACAATCTAATCCTTCATTACAGGAAAGAGATGGTATTGTAGAGTTTGTAGATCAGGATCAGGTAGTTTTAAATAAAACCATCAAAACAGATTCTCTTGATGCGCAAAGTCGAATCAAAGGCATGGATGTAAGCGTAAATATTGAGGTAAGTAAGGAAGCAAAACTATCGATCATTATTGATAAAGCCAATGGTGACTTTGTTCAACTACAGGGAGAAGCTGAGTTAACAGGAGGAATTGATCCTTCAGGAAAAACAACGCTAGTAGGTGTTTATGAAGTGAACAAAGGAAGCTATGATCTTTCGGTAAGCTTCCTGAAAAGAAAATTTAATATTCAGGAAGGCAGCACCATTACCTGGACGGGTGAACCGACAACAGCGATTATGGATATTACTGCTGTTTATAAAACTGAAGCGGCTCCTATTGATCTTGTAGAGCAACAAATCAGCAATGAAAGTGCTTCCACGATGAATCAATACAAACAAAGGGTACCTTTCAACACGTTATTAAAGATGAAAGGTGAGCTACTGAAGCCTCAACTGAGTTTTGATATTACGACGGAAGAGAAAAATAACTCCATATCAACCAATGTAAAAGATGTTATTGATCAGAAACTGGCACAGCTTAGAACCCAAGAGTCTGAATTGAATAAACAGGTATTCGCCTTACTTCTTTTAAACCGTTTCATTGGGGAAAATCCATTTGAAAGTGGCGCAGGAATGTCCGCTGAAACTATGGCAAGACAGAGTGTGAGTAAAATTCTTTCTCAGCAATTGAATAACCTTGCTTCAGGATTAATCAAAGGTGTTGATCTTAATTTTGGTCTTGATTCATCAGAAGATTATTCTACAGGACAGAAAAATACAAGAACTGACCTGAATGTGGATATCAGTAAAAAATTATTAAACGACAGGCTGAAAGTAACGGTGGGAAGTAATTTCGGATTGGAAGGACAAGCACGTCAGAATGAAAATATGACCAATATTGCAGGAAATGTTTCCGTAGATTACAGTCTTTCCAAAGATGGAAGATACATGCTTCGTGCTTATCGTAAAGATGAATATCAGGTAGCTCTTCAGGGGCAGATCATTGAAACTGGTGTTGGATTTATCATCACATTGGATTACGACAAATTCCGTGAGATTTTCCAGAAATCCAGACAAAAAGAAAAGAAGCCTAAAAAGAATCAAAACAATCAAGTGGTAGAATTTAAATAATGAGTAATACATTTCATACATACTGTAAATATCTGTTGGTTTCCGGATTAACTTCGGCAGTGGTTTCATGCAGCAATACAAGGTTTTTGAAGGAAAACCAAATGCTTTACACCGGCGCTGAAGTAAAGATTGAAAGTGATACTATTTCAAAGAAAGAAAAAAAGGACCTTCAGGCTGCACTTGAAGCTAACCTTACTCCAAAACCGAATTCTACATTTTTGGGTATGCGTCCCAAACTTTATTTTTACAATATTGCCAAAGAGCCTAAAAAGGATAAAGGATTTAACTACTGGCTTAAATATAAAATGGGTGAAAAACCTGTATTATTAGGAGATGTAGATCGTGAATTCAATAAAGATATCATTCAAAATTATTCTGAAAACAAAGGATATTTCAATGCACAGGCTACTTATGATACTGTTTCAAGAAATAAAAAAGCAAGGGTAATTTATACCGTGAAACCCGGAGCAAGATATCTGGTAGATGGAGTTAAATTTCAAAAAGACTCTACCCTTGTTAATCAGGAAATTCAAAATTTAACTGGAAAAACTCTTCTTAAAAATGGAAAACCATTTGATCTTGATGTAATCAAAGCGGAAAGAGAAAGAATTGATAATGGTTTAAAAGAAAGAGGGTTTTATTATTTCCATCCTGATAATATCATTGTACAGGCAGACAGTACGGTCCATAAAAATCATAAGGTAGAACTGAATGTAAAGCTTAAGGATAATACACCTGATTTAGCGACTCAACAGTTCAGCATTGATAAGGTTATTGTCTTCCCGAATTATAATATTCAGGATGTAAAAGAAGGAAAATACAGTATTCCGATGAACGCAGATTCCCTGAGTAAATATGCATTTGATGATATTTACGTTATTGATCCGCAGCATAAATTCAAACCGAAAATTTTCGACAGAGCTTTATATTTCAAACAGGGAGATCTTTATAATCGTTCCAATCATAATCTTTCCTTAAACAGATTGATCAGTCTGGGAGTATTTAAATTCGTAAAAAATGAATTTGTGACTTCAGATTCTTTAAATCATAAATTTGATGCTTATTATTTGTTAACACCAAGACAAATTCAGTCTTTAAGGCTTGAAGCTTTGGGAAGAACAAACTCTGCAAATTATGCCGGTAGTGAGCTTAACTTGAACTGGACACACAGGAATTTCTTCAGAGGTGCGGAACAGTTTAAAGCTGCTATTTTCGGAGCTTTTGATTTCCAGATGGGAGGTGCTCAGGATGCCAATAATATTTTCCGTGCCGGAACCAATGTTCAGCTTTCGATTCCGAGAATTGTAGCACCATTCCGTTTTCACTCTTCCAGTGAATTTGTTCCGAGGACTAATATTACATTGGGTTATGAATTCCAAAACAGAACGCAATATTACACACTTAATAATTTCACAGCTTCGTTCGGGTATTTATGGAAGGAAAATGCAAGAAAGGAACATGAGCTGAAAGTGATTGATATTACTTTGGTCTCTCCTCAGAAAGTGACTGATGAATACAAAAAAAAATATGAAACAAATCCAGCATTACAGCGAATTGTAGACAGACAATTAATTTTTGGTCCTACCTACTCGTATACTTACACCAATACTATGCTGCCGAAAAAAAATACCTTTTATTATAAAGGGACTCTGGATCTTGCAGGAAATATATCAGGCTTAGTAAGTGGGGCTAATGTAAAAGAGGGTAAAGAAAAAAAGATTTTCGGTATTCCTTTCAGTCAATATGCTAAAATTGAGAATGATTTCAGGTTCTATCATAAGTTTACAGAAAAATCCTCATTGGCTACAAGATTCATTGGAGGAATTGCTTATCCTTATGGAAACTCAGAATTTGTTCCTTTCTCCAAGCAGTTTTTCTCAGGAGGAAGTAATAGTATCAGAGCATTCCGCGCAAGAACACTTGGTCCGGGAAGTTTTGATCCAAGAACAATAGAACCAGGAACTTATTTCGACCAAGCAGGGGATGTTAAGTTAGAATTAAATGCAGAATACCGTGCGAACCTATACAAATTCATAAATGCAGCCGTTTTTGTAGATGCCGGAAACATCTGGCTACTCCATAATGATGATGCAAGACCGGGAGCAAAGTTTACAAAAGATTTTCTTAATGAAATTGCTGTAGGAGCCGGAGTTGGTCTGAGACTTGATTTTTCTATACTAGTTTTAAGGCTAGACTTAGCAATGCCATTGAGAGTACCTTATTATGAAAAGGGAGACAGATGGGCTTTCGATAAAATCAATTTCGGAGATCCTAGCTGGAGAAAAGATAACCTTGTTTTAAATATTGCCATCGGATATCCATTTTAATATGATCAATAATGTAAAATTTTTCTGGGAAGTCCTTAAGGACACATTTACGGAATGGAACAACTCTTCTGCGTCCAAAGATTCAGCAAGTCTTGCCTATTACGCGATCTTTTCCATCCCGGGATTATTGATCATTATCATCTGGGTACTTGGTAATTTTTTTGGTGAGGAAGCTATCAGGGGGCAGATCAGTACTCAAATCAGTGGAATTATGGGACCTGATGTAGCCAAAAGTATAGAAGGCATGCTTGCAGGAGCTTTAATTGATAAAAAGAATATTTTCATGAAAGCAGTAGGAGTAGGAGCCTTGGTATTTGGTTCTACTACTCTATTCTTTCAGCTTCAACATTCGTTAAATGCCCTTTGGGATGTAGAGTCAGCTCCTAAGAAAGCTTTACTCAAATTTTTACTGGATAGAGCCAATTCTCTCGGAATGATTCTGATTCTTGGATTCCTGCTCATGATTACCATGATTTTATCCTCATTAATCAGTCTTTTTAATAAAATTATCACTCAATATTTTGGATTTGAAACGTACCTTCTTGTTGAGGTTGTCAATTTTTCAATCGGGTTTGGGCTTGTGATGCTCTTATTTGCTCTGATGTTTAAAGTTCTTCCTGATGTACAGATCACCTGGAAATCCGTTTGGCGTGGTGCTTTTTTGACAACTGCCTTATTTACACTGGGAAAATTTTTACTGAGCCTTTATTTCAATCAGGTAAAACCTACTTCAGCATTTGGAGCTGCCGGAACTGTGATTCTGATTATGATGTGGATCAATTATTCCTGTATGTTGATATTTTTTGGAGCTAAGTTTACGAAGGTATACACCTATAAAAAGGGATATCCGGTTATTCTTTCCAAACATGCCAGATGGAGTGCCGCTAAACTCTATGCGGATAGCCTGAAACAAATGCATGGAGAAAATAGTGATAAGACGTGAATCGAAGGTTGAAATTTTGGTTATTTCTGATACGAAATTTTCACAATTTATATAGAAAAAGCCTCCTGAAAAATTCAGGAGGCTTTCTTATTTTTACATTCTGTTTACTGTTCCTATTCCCAGCAATTTCAATGATTTTCTGATCGTCTTCGCTGTAAGGTCTGATAAATTCAGACGAATTTGTTTAATATTTTCATCATCCTGATTCAGAATCGGATTGTTCTGATAGAATGAGTTATATGATTTCACTAAATCATAAACATAGTTTGCCACCAAAGCAGGGCTTAATGTTTCCGCCGATCTTGCTACCACGGTTTTAAAGTTTGCCAATTGCATGATCAGTTCCTTTTCAAACTGATTCAAAGTTACATCATTCGTTTCTTTATAATTGAATTCAGCCTTTGATAACAATGATTGAATACGAGCGTAAGTATACTGAATAAATGGTCCAGTATTACCATTAAAATCAATACTTTCAGCCGGATTGAAAAGCATTTTTTTCTTTGGATCTACTTTCAACATGAAATACTTTAAAGCACCAAGCCCTACCGTTTCATAAGAAGCTTCTTTTTCTTCATCAGAAAGAGTTTCAAGCTTACCTAGCTCCTGAGCTTTAGATTTTGCCGTTTCATACATTTCCTGCATCAGGTCATCAGCATCTACTACAGTTCCTTCACGGGATTTCATTTTTCCTTCCGGTAACTCAACCATTCCGTAAGAAAGGTGGAATAACTGATCAGCCCATTCGTATCCTAACTTTTTAAGGATTTTGAATAATACCTGGAAGTGATAATCCTGCTCATTTCCTACCGTATAGATCAGCTTCTGAATATCGTTTTGCTTAAAACGCTCCACTGCTGTTCCTAAATCCTGAGTCATATAAACTGATGTACCGTCTGAACGTAATAATAATTTTTGATCAAGTCCTTCATCAGTAAGGTCACACCAAACGGAACCATCCTCTTTCTGGTATAAAACACCTTTATCTAATCCAGCCTGAATAAGGTCTTTCCCTAAAATATAAGTATTACTTTCATACTGAACCTGGTCAAAATCAACGCCTAATCTTTTATAGGTTTCATTGAATCCTTTGTATACCCATGAATTCATTTCTGCCCAAAGATTTCTTACAGTTTCATCACCATTTTCCCAGTCTAGAAGCATCTTTTGTGCTTCCTTCATTACCGGAGCATCTTTTTTAGCCTGCTCTTCCGTTTCTCCTTGAGCTACAAGTTCTGAAATCTCTTTTTTATAATTTTTGTCAAATTCTACATAGTAGTTTCCAACGAATTTATCTCCTTTTGTATTAGTAGTTTCAGGAGTCTGTCCATTTCCGAATTTCTCCCATGCCAACATTGATTTACAGATATGAATCCCTCTATCATTAATAATCTGAGTTTTGATCACATCATATCCAGCCTCTTTTAAAATTTGAGCAACAGAGAATCCTAACAGGTTATTTCTGATATGCCCTAGGTGCAATGGTTTATTAGTATTCGGTGAAGAATACTCTACCATTACGGTTGAATTTTTCTTATCTATTGTTGAAAAACCATCGTGTACAGATCTGAAGTTATCTACAAACAATTCATTTTTAACTTTAACATTAAGGAATCCTTTTACTACGTTAAAGCTTTCAAATAATTCTGTTTGTTCAGTTAATGCTTCACCTAATTCAACCCCAATACTTTCAGGATTTTTCTTTAGTTGTTTCACCAGCGGAAAAGTAACAATCGTAAAATCACCTTCAAATTCCGTTTTATTTTCCTGAATTTCCAGCTTAATGTCTTTTAACTGATATACATTTAAAATGACTTCTGAAAGTTTCTTTTCTATAATATCTTTAATATTCATGTCAAAATTTAAAGTACAAATTTAGTGAAATAAAAAAGACAAGTCTATAATGATATCCTACACATTCAATTATTTGATTGTTTTTTAAACATTTATTCTGAAAATCAAATATTTGTCTAAATTTTCCATATATTTATTATACTCATTAAACAAAACTTTATTATGAAAAATCTTAAAAAAATCACGAAAACAGATCTTAAAAAAATTACTGCCGGAAATGCCCCTTGCTGCGAACCCTGGGGAAGATGTCCTGATGGTTATAAACAATGTCAGGAATGGGGAGCTTGTGTTCCTAAGTCCGTTAATTGCGGTGGATAAAAAAAGAGGTCTTAAAGACCTCTTTTTTATGATTTAATTCCAATAAAAAACCGCCCGAAGGCGGTATAATATGAATGTTATAAAGTGTAATTTATTGATCCCACCAAACTTTTGATGTATTTTTATCTTCAGCCGGTAATAGTCCCTGAACTCCTTTTAAATAATTAGAGTTGTTGAAATTTACCTCTTCTATAGGATACCTTAACCTTCTTGGAATTACTCCACCATTTACCGCACTTGGAGCTGGTAATAATGCAGGATAGCCAGTTCTTCTGAACTCTGCCCAAGAATCAAATCCATTCATAAATAAAGCAATCCATTTTTCTTCTCCAATCACTCTTTCAGCACCAAATGTTGTAATATCAGCAACTCTGGCACTGGCATAGGCTGCCGCATTTGGAGTAATTTTCGTTCCACCAAAAGGATTCTCAACACTATTAAAAGTATTTGTATTTAAGACATAATGGTCATCTAAAGTTTTATAGTTTAAAACTATTCCTTTAGTTAACAAATCAGCAACATCTTCACTTGTCCAGCCTTTTGCAGCAGCTTCTGCTCTATTTAAAAAGGTATATCCTGCTGTCATTAAATTAATAGCTGAGCTATTACTTCTAAATTTCACATTCACAGTAGAAGTTCCTGTTGTTGAATAATTTGCAGCAGTTAAATCATTAGAATTATAACCATATGGTAATCCTACTGCAGACATACTTCCAGAATTAGCATACAATGTCAAACGGGTATCAGGGGTATGATTAGACGTTTTATTAAAAGCATTCCCAGATCCTTTCAAAGATTCTACTAATTCTCGGGAAATACGAAAATCAGCTGACCTAAAATCGGATAAAGGATTAGGGTATGAATTTCCCGGAGAAATTGTAAACCATGCTTCATCAGATACAATTTCAATTACTCCTGCAGAATTAGATAAAGCTGATTTAAACTCTGTTGCTGCATAACCTGTTGCTGATGGATATTTTTTAGATAATTGTAACGCGGATTGAAGCAATACAGAATTGGCTAGTTTTTTCCATTTGTTCATATCACCATAATATAAAATATCACCTGTAGGACTTGTAGATGAAGAACTTAGCATATCCCGCCCACTTTTCAAATCCGAAATAATGGATTCATATATAGCTTTTTGATTATCATATTTTGGAAGTAATATACCTGATGTTGCTTGTGTAGCTTCTGAAAAAGGAGCATCACCATAAGTATCTGTAAGTCTTTTCATAATGATTGCTCTAAAAATCTTAGATACACCCACCATATTTTCTGCACTTCCCTGAAGTAATATTTCTGGAGAAGGGTTGTTAGAATAAGCAGAAATAATTTCATTTAAATTAGTAATTTGGTTGGCATAAAATCTTCCCCATGCTCCCGGAGTATCGCCATACGTTTGCTCTGTAGTATAAACAACCTGTGATTGATATTGAGAAAATAATATTGGCATCATTTGATAAGCATTACTGCGCTCGCCTGAATTTTGTCCAAAATTCATAATGGCACCTGCTAATAATGATTTATAGTTTGCTGAATATATTCCATATTGATCTTTATTAAAATCATCACCATAATTTTCATTATTACAAGAAACAGCGACTCCAATTAATAGTGAACAGCAGATTATTTTATTTAAAAATTGTTTTTTCATTTTTTCGTTTTTTTAAAAATTGACTTTAACATTAACTCCAAAACCTCTGGTAGATGGTAATTGTCCATCTTCTCCAAAATTTTGAGAAAGTTCTGAAGGGTCAAATCGATGTTTATTATCTTTTGAAACAGAAATCAACCATGGGTTTCTTGCTGTAACCCCCACAGACATATTAGAAATTCCTGTATTTGCAAAAAGTGCTCTTGGTAATTGATAATTTAATGCGACCTCTCTAAGTTTAATATAACTGGCACTATGAATAAATGGTTCAGCTATTCTATTGGCATGAAACTGTTTAAAATAAGTACTTGCTTCTACATACATATCTACTGGTGCACCGCTATTATTTACTCCAACCACTCGAACTCCTCCTCCATCTGCCACTCCATCTCTAACATTATGACCTCTATCATTCATTGCGGCAGTTTCTTCTAGCAACCCTCCTGCATTACCCCATTGTTCAGAAAGAGAGAAAAATTTACCTCCTTTTTGAAAATCAATCGTAAAGCTTAAGCTCAATCCTTTATAACTAAATGTATTATAGAATCCACCTGTAAATTCAGGCAATATACTTCCAAAAGCTTTATTAGGCTCATATTCATAAAGACCATTTGCGTTAATTACAGCATTACCATTTGTATCTCTCTTGATCCCAGTACCATAAAGCTGCCCCCATTCCATTCCTTGTTTTTGAAGGATTGACACATAACTAAATGTATTAGCATCACCATACTGAATAGATTCAAGATTTTCATTTACTTTTGAAATGGTTGATTTATTTTTTGCCCAGTTCATTGAAGTTGTCCAGCTAAATCCATTTTCATTTCTCAATATATCTCCCGATAGTGCTAATTCTAAACCTTTTCTTTTAGCATTGGCTGAATTGATTACAATGTCTATTTTTCCACTGGAGGAAGCTAGTGTTACAGGTATTGGCTCATCTTTTCTGGTTTCATCATAATAAGTAACACCAAAAGACAATCTGTTTTTAAAAAACTTTAAATCTCCTCCTATTTCTTTATTACTATTCACAGCAGGCTTCAAATCTTTGCTGATAATTCTTGTAGGAAACCATGCTGTCTGATATAAATTACCTTCAGCGGAAAGTGGCTGATCTCCATTTCTATATTGAGGGTTAGTAAGATTAGCTGTCAAGTCAGCTGGAATTTGAGCAATACCTGCTCTAAGTTTGAAGTAAGTTACGATATTATTTTTCGGAAGTAAATTATGTAATAATACACTTGCTCCTAATGAGTAACTAACAAATGAATTATCACTATTTAGATATGCTGAATTGATATCATTTCTTAATGATGAATCAACAAAATAGGTATCTTTAAATCCGATTGAAGCGGAAGCATATAATGATTTATACTGCTGCTTATAATCATAAGGTTTTGCTATAATAGGAATATTTGTATTTTTAAAATTAAACACATCAGGCGTTAGAAGCCACTGTTTCGTTCCTGTAACATCCATTACCTGAGAATTTCCCTCCCAATGCCTATTGGTAATATTAGCACCTCCTATTGCTGTAAGATCAAATTCACCAAATTTCTTCTGATATGTCAAACGCCCATCATATTGATCTTCAGTATACTGATCATCTTTAATCCCAAAACCATTAAGTAGAGTTAAATAACCTCCAGGTGTTGAAGATCCTGTTCCTGAACCGTTTTTAGCTAAGGAATTAGGCATAAAATACCTGTTTGTAGATTTGTTTTGTGTTCTTGAAAAAGCAACCCTTGCTGTCAAACCATCTATAATCTTATATGTCGGAGCTACAGATAATAATAGTGTATTTCTATCTGTATAATTTCTGAAATTTTTCATCCATGTATATGGGTTAATCCAAAAAGCAGGTTTAGCCTCATAACCAGTTGGTGAATAAGCATCAGGTCCCCACCAGTTCCAACTTGCAGAATATCCTTCCGGAGTTTTTAAATCTTGCAGTAATTTTAATTTACTCATGTCTAAATCCCTACCAAACCACTGATTAAATGACCCAGAGGTCTGATTACTGTAACCATCATCAAAATCTCCTGTCACTCTTCCATCAGAAAAATTTACAATTGCATCAGCAGATAATCGATCACTAAATTTATAATTACCACTAAAATTCAGATAATTTCTTTTTAGTGAAGTATATGGAGTAATTCCGTTTTGATCTAAATTAGTAAAAGACAATCTTGCCATAAATGATTCACCACCCCCTGAAACAGAAACTGAATTTTTTAATGTAAGTGCTTTATCATAGAAATCTTTTACATTATTTGGCTGTGCTTCATACTTGGCTGTTTTTCCAAAATATGGACTATCTTTCCACCATGCATACCAAGGGATATAATCTTGACCATCCATTCTCGGTCCCCAAGATTCATCTGCATAATTATTATCATCAGCAAGATGTCTTTTACCGTCAAAAACCGCCCATTCTGCAGGCATAGTTGCTGGATTAAATTGAAAAGTTTTAAAGGATGCATCCCCTTCAGCTCCCTGCCCATATAAGTTTTGAAACTTCATGGTTCTAGCAACCATATCGACAGTTACAGTAGAGTTCAATTCTACATTAACCTTACTTTTACTTCCTTTTTTGGAGGTAAGTACTATAACTCCATATTGAGCTCTTACTCCATACAAAGACGTTGCGTTAGGACCTTTCAATACGTTTACTGACTCCACAATATCCATATCAATAGTATTGGGATCAACAATTACTCCATCCAATACATAGATAGGATCAGCATCACTTAGCAAACTTACGGCTCCTCTCAATCTTAGCTTACCTGTTTCCCCAAGCTTAGATCCTGCCTGACCATTTAACTGTACACCAGCCACTTTACCTACTATAGAATTTTTAACATCAACATTTTGAGTCAAATTCAGATCTTTAGCTTTTACTGTTTGATTAGCATAAGACAGGGACTTCTCTTCTCTTTTAATACCGAGAGCAGTTACTACCACTCCTTCAATCTCTTTTGTTTTAATTGTATCTTTCTTTTGTTGAGCATTCGCAACAGCCAAAGAAGAAGTCAATACTAAAACAAGAAGACCAGTTGTTAGTTTCTTCATATCAAATAATTTTTTATATCCGCACAAATTTGTCAAACTATCTTAACAAGTCAAAGAGAAAAACGAAGAAAAATAACAAATAACCAATAAAACACAATATTAATTATCAAATAATTAAAAAAATAAATTAAAAATTTATAAATCAAGAATAAAAGCAAGTATTACAGAATAAAAAAAGGTATTCATTTTCAACAAAATTCATAAGTTTATCAAATAAAAAACATAATAAATACCAGACTCCCGATATAGAATTAAATAAGTGATCAAATAAATACAAATTATTTAAAGCAAAAAATGGTAAAATTATGGCATAAAAAAACCGCCCGAAGGCGGTATAATATGAATGTTGTTAAATGCGTGTTTAGAATTTATCCCAAAACAGTTTTGTCTGTTGTTGGTCTCCACCAATAGCAGAGGCAGCCTGAGAATAATTCGCTCCATTAAGCGTAACTTCTCTAACTGGATAGGTAAACCTTTTAGGAACGGCAGTTTTTGTTGCTGCAGGTAATCCCAATGCTGGAGCATCATACATTCTCCATGCAGTCCATGCTTCAATTCCTCTATTATACATAGCAATCCAAAATTGTTTCCCTATTTTTTCTTTCCAAGTACCAGGTGCTGTAGCATAACTAACATCAGGTCTAGCTATATATGTAGTAATATCTGCTGCTGGTACATTCCAGTATTCCATATTAGCTCTAATAGCCTGAGTATAATAAGCATCAGCTGTTAAAGGAACATTATAACCTCTTTCTTTTGCATCTGCTAATAAGAAAGAAATTTCAGAAAAATCTAGCAAGTCTCCTTTTAAAGTTGGCGTATAGAAAATCTTACCAATATGTGTATATGCAGAATAATTATTGTAGTCTCCGTATACCCCTCCTATATAAGGTGTCTTATTATTATCAAAATAAACAGCTCTTCTCGGGTCATCTAAATTATTTAAATAATTTACAAATGTATCTGAGGGTACAAAATCTTTTCTACCACTTAATACTAAATCTGCATATAAAGGGTTAGCATTCGTATTGTTATTTTCATAATTCAAAATAAAATTATCTGAATTTGAAGATATTATACCTTTATTATAAGCATCTTCTGCTTCTGTTTTAGATAAAGCAGGATCAACATCTGCCAATCTCATTGCTAATCTAAATTTAATAGATGCTGCTAATGTCTTCCAGCTTGCAATATTATTATTATAGACAAAATCATTTTCAAAACCCGGTTTTAGCTCATTAAAGTCACTATAAGCTGTGTTTATTTTTAATAATAAGTCCTTATAAATAGTAAAAGCATCGTCATATTTAGGAGTTGTATTTTCCATCCCCTGAAGAGTCTGTGAATAAGGAATATTTCCAAAAGTATCCACCAATTGCTGCCATGTTAGTACCTCAATAACCGTAATCATAGCATTTTGATTCTTCTTTATATCATTATCAAGAATCTCTACATCAGCATTTACATATTCTCTTGCTTTTTTCAAATCGTAAAGCACATTTGTATATAAATTATTCCAATAAGTATCGGGAATAGCTCTACTTCTTATATTATAGTTAGTCTCAGTAATATATTGAGTTTCTGTCCAATGTTGAGCTACTAACCTGAAAATATTATTATTTACACTTGTAGATCCCATTTGATTGAATAATGTCTTCGTTCCGGCAGTGAAAAGAAAACTTCCGGGAACTTTTTCTGGATTCTTAGGATCCGTATTTAAATTTGCATAATCCTCATTCGAGCAAGAAGCTAATGAAAGAGCAGCAAATGCTATTAATATTTTTTTCATTTCTAATCTAAATTTTAAAATTCAACTTTAACGCTTGCTCCTATTTCTCTAAAGGCAGGGTGTGCTCCATTTTGGAAGCCCATCGCATTACCTGCAGACATTCCCGCTTCCGGATCTGTATACGGAGTATTTTTATGAATAATCCACAAGTTTCTACCAATTAAAGATAGAGTCATGCTCTCAATAAATGAATTTCCAAATGTTTCTTTAGGTAATCTATAAGAAATTGTAACATTTCTAAGCTTCACAAAAGAGCCATCATAAACATGCATTTTTTCTGGTGCTTCCGTTCCACCACTTCCACCTGTGTACCCGTAAGGGTTAGCTGAGTCCGTAAAATCTGCTCTGATATCATTTGGTGTTCCATCTGCTTTTACACCAGGTAAGATAACACCTCCTCCATCAGCTAAAGAATTTCTGATCGGATTACCTAAATCATTCAATCCTGCTGTTTCTTCATACAATCCTGAAGAAAGTCCATATGCCATATCTCTCGAGTATACATCTCCTCCTTTCTTCACATCAATTAAGAAACTTAAGCTAAAGTTTTTATAGGTAATTGTATTTAGTAATCCACCTCTCCATTTAGGTACTGCATCTCCTATAATAGCGGTAGGATTATCACCTTGTAAATATTTTCCATCTGCTCCTACAACCCTCTCTCCATTTAAGTAAACAAAATCATAACCACGAATTGTACCTGTAGATTCGCCTAATTGAGCTCCAGTAGTTACATTCCACATTTTTGCCAATTGTAAGAATTGACTATCACCGCTAATTCTTGTTACGGTATTTTTATTTTTAGACCAGTTGGCTGTCATTTCCCACTTAAAGTTTGTATTTTTAATTGGAACAACAGTTAACCTTGCTTCAACCCCTTTGTTTTCGATATCTCCTGAGTTCATCCAAGCCCCTGTAAAACCAGAACCTGAAGAAATTGTTCTTAAGTTCCAACCAAGAGTTCCTGTTAAATTAAAATCAGAACCAAAGTCCTTATTTACGTTAAGCATAACATCATAGTTACTTTCCGAAACTTTATGATTAAGGAAATAATATTCCCCTTTTCCTCCATGTGGCAGTCTACCTTGCTCACTTGAAGATCCTTTTGCTACCCTTTCTTCTCTAAGTTCGTCAAATGTATCAAATGTATAACGAACCATTGTACTTAACCAATCAGTAATTTTATAATTTAGACCAAAATTACCATAGTAACGGTTTCTGTTATCTGTTTGATAATTTTGATATCTATTGAAAAAGTAATTATCAGTATATCCCATAGATTGATCAGACCAATCTTGGATATTCCAAGTCATATTTTGTCCTGTAAGGTTGTAAGCTTGTCTTTGCTTATCCATATCAACAGACATATTCCACCATTGTCTGAATGATTGCATTGGATTTCGAGAATCATATCCAGTAAGTACTCTACCTTTACCTTTTGTATTAACGTAAGAAATATTACCGAAAACATTTAATTTTTCTGTAAAATTATAATCCGCAGAAAAATCAATAGTATTTTTCTTTATAGTACTATTATCTAGAGATCCGTCTTGCAAAAAGTTCGTATATCCAAGTCTATATTTACCTTTTTCATTTCCAGCAGAAAACGCTACTGAATTTTGAAAAGTAGTAGCAGTTCCCCAAATTGAATTTGGATCTTTTCCTGCTACAAATGGTGTAGGTTTTAGATAACCAGGTAATTGAGGATATTGAGAATCCCAGTTGTATACCATTAATTTTGGATCAAATCTTGTTCCAAATGAAGCGTCATCATAAGTATAAACAACATGATCTGGAACTCCATCTCCATTGATATCTATACTTCCGGGATAAAATGAATCTCCTGAATATCCACCACCATATTCTTTTTGGTATTTTGGTAATGTAGATTTATCAACAAATCCTAGAGTAGTGGAGCTGTTAAATTCAACACCAACCTTTCTGGATTTCTTTCCTTTTTTTGTAGTAATCATGATAACCCCGTTCATCCCTCGAGAACCATACAGAGCACTTGCTGCTGCGCCTTTAAGAACGTTTACACTCTCGATATCATTTGGATTGATATCTGCCATACCATTAGAATAATCATAAGCTCCTACTCCTGATGCTATATCTGTTTGGTTAAACGTATCGTTATTGATCGGTGTACCATCTACAACAACTAAAGCCTGGTTATTTCCTACTAAAGATTTTGTTCCTCTAATAACCATATTTGCAGACCCTCCCATTGTTCCTGACTGTGTAATATTTAATCCAGCCACCTGTCCTGCTAGAGCATCTGTAACGTTAGCAACAGGGGCATTCGCCACCTGATCTCCCTTTACCTCTGTCGTTGAATAACCAAGAGATCTCTTCTCTCTTTTAATACCGAGTGCAGTAACTACTACCCCCTCAATTTCTTTTGTTTTGATTGTATCTTTCTTTTGCTGAGCGTTTGCAACAGCCAAAGAAGAGGTCAATACTAAAACAAGAAGACCTGTTGTTAGTTTCTTCATATCAAATTAATTTTGTATCCGTACAAATTTGTAAAACTTTATTAAAAACACAAAGAAAAATGTAAAAAAATATCGATTATTCAAAAATCAAGAAAATTAACCACAAATAATTTATTAAAATAAGTTAAAATAATTTTCTTTAACAAATATTAAAAAAAAATTAATCACTTTTTTTCTGAATATTTAAATAAAATATTAAGTTACCATAATTTATACTTAACCCCATTCAAAACAACCATAAACAACTGTAATACAAACAAGTAAATATCACTACAAAGAGAAAAAGCAATATAAAAACAAAGACATACCATGTTTGGCATAATTTTTTATTTTCACAAAAAAGGGAATACTTTGCACAAAACAGTCTAATCAAAGGCAAAATTTATAATAAAAAAATCAAAATCATAAAAATAAATCAACCTTCCAAAAACACCTTTAGAACCTTGTCAATAAAACAATTTTATATATAAAATTTACACATTCTCAGAAACTGTAATTTTTATTAAAATATCATCTTACTAACCAAGTGACAGATTTAAAAACAATCTAAGGAATCTTCATTCAATTTCTTTTTTTATAATTTTACACCTTCATATTAATATCATGGAGTTACTACAAAAGTGGACAGATGCATACATCGAAGCAGGATGCGATGAAGTTGGAAGAGGTTGTTTAAGCGGACCTGTTGTTGCTGCAGCCGTTATTTTAGATGATAATTTTAAACAGAACCTTGTTAATGATTCAAAGAAGTTGACATTTAAAACGAGAATGGATCTGGACAGTTATATTAAAGATAATGTAAAAACGTATGCTATTGCTGAGTTACCTCCTTCATTCATTGATGAACATAATATTCTTAATGCTAGTATTCATGCTATGCATCGTGCATTAGATCAACTTACCATTACACCGGAATTAATTCTTATAGACGGTAATAAGTTCCATCCTTATAATTATATTCCTCATCAATGTATCATCAAAGGAGATTCAAAAGTATTATCCATTGCAGCAGCATCTATTCTAGCTAAAAACTACAGAGATAAGCTAATGATTGAACTTCATGAGAAACATCCTGAATATGGCTGGAATACCAATTTTGGATATGCTACTAAAAAACATCAGGAAGCATTAATCAAGTTTGGACCAACAAAACATCATAGGCAATCTTTCCGATTAAAATATGACTAACTAAAGCCGTTAAGCGATAGATATAAATAAAAAAGAGAAGCAAATTGCTTCTCTTTTTGTATGATAAATATAAGATTATTATTTCTTCTTATTTCTTTGCTCTTGCGACTGCTGCTGCTGTTGAGCCTGTTCCATCATTTCTCTCATTCTCTTCTGGAATTTACCTTCTGTTTTAGGTTTTTCTTTATTCGCCTGAATTTGAGCATGAATTTTCTTTTCATCCAAAATAACATACTTAATAACAAGTATAATTAAGATGTTGATCGCATTGGATACAAAATAATACCATGAAAGACCAGATGCTGACGTATTTAAGAAGAATAAGAATGTAATCGGGAAGATATACATTAATACTTTCATATTTGGCATTCCTTCCTGCTGTGGTTGTTGCATATTCCCTGAAGTCATTACTGTATAAATTAAGATAACAATAGTACAAGCAATTGCAAAAACACTTAAGTGATCACCAAGGAACGGAACTTTAAATGGTAATTTAATCAAATCATCATAAGCCGTTAAGTCTTTTGCAAACCAGAATCCTTGTCCTCTCAAGTCGATAAAGTTCGGGAAGAAACGGAACAATGCATAGAAAATCGGAATCTGAACCAATGCAGGTAAACATCCCGCCATCTGATTTACTCCGGCTTTTCTGTAAACCTCCATTGTAGCCTGCTGCTTCTTCATAGGATCTGCATCCTTAAATTTAGCATTTACCTCATCAATTTCCGGACGGATTACTTTCATCATTGCACTCAATTTGTGCTGCTTATACATAATTGGTGATAAGATAAGCTTTACAATGATAGTCATTACAAAAATCACCCAACCTGCTGATAGTCCCCACGCTGCAATAATACCATATAACCACATGAAGAAATAACGGTTCATTGCTCCGATGAATGACCAACCTAATGGAAGAATTTCATCAAAGTTTTTATCATAAGATTTCAATAAAGGAAGATCCAATGGCATGAAGTACCAAGTAAAATCCTGATTCAATTCACTTCCGGTCATCTGAACGAAACCTTCATAGTTGAATTTCTTAAGATATTCTCCTTCTTCTACATTATCCTGATTTCCTTTGCTTTGAGTAAATCCGTTCTTAGCTTCAATTACAGAAGAGAAAAACTGTTGCTTTACTCCAATCCAGTTAAGCGTCTCTTTTTCCTCTTCCATTGTTGTTCTTCCATCATAATCATAATCTTTATAATTATTGAAAGCATAAGAGAATTCTGAGTGAGACTGCTCCTGAGCTCTACCCTTTTCAAGGTTTCTTACATTATAATCCCAGATAAAATCAGCTTTATTATCAGAAGTAATATTAGCTAATCCCTGAGTTCTTACTTTAAAATCAAGAGTGTATTTTGGAAGTAATGTATAGATAAACTGAATAACAGCACCATTGTAGTTAGCCGTCATTGTTACAGCGTTTCCGTTAACTGTAGGTGAGAAAACTAGGTTTTTAGTATTAATTACTTTTCCTGTTTTATCTTTAAACTGGAAACCGTAGTTTGAGTTATTTTTGTTGATCAGATAAAGCGGAAGATCTGCTTCGTCTGTTTTATGGTTGTATGCTTTGTATTCTGAAAGCTGAACTTTAGAAACCTGTCCTCCTAAGCTTGAGAATTCAACATTCAATTCTTTATTTGACAGATTAGCTGTCTGAATTGCGTTTGGAGTTACATCTGGATTGATATTACTTGCCTGAGTTTGTTTTACGGCATTTTTCACCTGTTCCGTTTTCTGCTGCTGAGCTTTTAACTCCTCCTCCTTCATCTGCTTGTTCTGGAAATAGAACATCACACCAAAGAGAATCAGGCATAAAACCGCGAAACTAATCATTTGCTTCTTATCGATTCCGTTGTTTTGTTGCATTTTATTTTTATATTAAAATTTTAAACTTTAAGAGGTAATAATTGTATTACTTTTTTGAGCTGACAAAAATACTGTTTTTTTATCAAAACTCTATGCTTTACCATGTTACTATATAACAAACTCAAGCTGAGAATAATCAGCCTGAGTTTATTGATAGACGTTTATGGTAAAAAATTACCTTATTTATTTTTCATTGGACAGAAAGCGACGTCTTTGTCATCTTCTTTCCCATACTGAAATATCTTACTTCGATGTTTCGCAAGCTTTAATGAAAGCTCTGAATAACGGGTGCGGTGTTGCTACCGTACTCTTATATTCTGGGTGGTACTGAACTCCTACATAGAATGGGTGTCCTGGTAATTCAAGGGCTTCTACCAATCCTGTTTCAGGGTTTGTACCTGTAGCAAGGAAACCGTTCTTTTCAAATTCCTGAAGATAATCACTGTTGAATTCATAACGGTGACGGTGTCTTTCGGAAATATTTTTGCTTCCGTAGATGTCAGATAATTTAGAACCGTTTTTCAAAGAACACTTCCATGCTCCAAGACGCATTGTTCCACCTTTATCAATTACATTTTTCTGTTCTTCCATTAATGAAATTACAGGATCCGGAGTTGCTGTATCAAATTCCATTGAATTCGCTTTTGTATGTCCTAAAACATTTCTTGCAAATTCAATCGTCATGATCTGCATTCCTAAACAGATTCCCAACATCGGAATTTTGTTCTCTCTTGCATATTTTGCTGTCAGAACTTTTCCTTCAATACCTCTGTCTCCAAAACCTGGAGCTACAAGGATACCATTCACTCCTTTCAGAGTTTCTTTAATATTTTCTTCTGTAATATCTCCACTGTATACCCATCTTACTTTTACTTCAGTTTCAAGGTCAGCACCTGCGTGTTTGAAAGCTTCAGCAATTGAAATATAAGAATCCTGAAGAGATACATATTTTCCAACTAGTGCAATCTCAACTGTTTTCTTAGGGTTCTGGAATTTCTTAAGGAAACTCTTCCAGTCTTTAAGGTCAGCTGTTTTATCACTTTTCAGATCAAGTTCTTTCAATACTACATCATCAAAATTCTGCTTCTGAAGATACATTGGTACTTCATAAATTGTTTCAAGATCTTTACATTCAATAACATTATCTAAAGGAACGTTACAGAACTGAGCTAATTTCGCTCTCTGATCTTTCGGAATTTTGTGTTCTGTTCTACAAACCAATACATCAGCCATAATTCCGCTTTCCATTAACTGGCGTACAGAGTGCTGTGATGGTTTTGTTTTTAATTCTCCACTTGAAGCCAGGTAAGGCAATAATGTCAAATGGATCACCATAGAATTGCTTTCTCCCAGTTCCCACTTCAACTGACGTACAGTTTCAATGTATGGTAAAGATTCAATATCCCCTACAGTACCACCGATCTCAGTAATGATGATATCGTAGTTTTGCTTTGAAAGGATTTTAATTCTACGCTTAATTTCGTTAGTAATATGAGGAATTACCTGAACTGTTTTTCCAAGGAAGTCTCCTTTTCTTTCTTTTTCAATTACAGTCTGGTAGATTTTTCCTGTAGTAACGTTGTTGTTTTGGGATGTAGGAGCATCAAGGTAACGCTCGTAGTGACCTAAATCCAGATCCGTCTCCGCACCATCTTCAGTCACATAACACTCTCCGTGTTCATAAGGATTCAAAGTTCCCGGGTCGATATTGATATAAGGATCAAGTTTTTGGATCGTTACGTTAAAACCGCGTGATTTTAGCAATAGTCCCAGAGAAGCAGAAACGATTCCTTTTCCCAAAGATGAAGTAACACCTCCTGTCACAAAGATGTATTTTGTATTCTTTTTACTCATTAGATTAGGTTTGTGCAAAGTTATGGGAAAAAGAAACACAAAGCAATTTTTTAAATTTTGAAAATGCAAAAACATGCTTCAAACAATTATAAAACCTGATTAATTTTTTTATCTATATTTGGTATAGACAAATGACAAAAAGCTATAACTACCATGATTTCGGTATATAAACTAAAACCAAAATTCCAGCAGCTGCTCACTCCTGTTTTATTATTTTTAAATAAGAATAAAATTACGGCAAACCAGATTACGATCAGCTCCATCCTTTTATCTGTCGTTATCGGAATATTATTTTGGTATGCAGACACTTCAAAATGGTTTTTCCTGAGCCTTCCGATTGGATTACTTTTGAGAATGGCATTGAACGCACTGGACGGGATGATGGCGAGAAAATTTAATCAAACGAGCAAGTTAGGGGAAGTATTGAATGAAGTGGGTGATATTGTTTCTGATGTTATTATATTTTTTCCTTTACTGAAATTTCAGCCCGAAAGTTTATACCTGATTGTTATTTTCATTGTTTTGAGTATTATTAATGAATTTGCAGGACTGATGGGGAAAATTGTTGGCAAAGAACGTCGTTATGATGGTCCTATGGGAAAAAGCGATCGTGCTCTTATTTTAGGATTGTATGGTTTACTTCTTGTTTTCGGAGTTACTATTACAGAAATCTCGAACTATATTTTTGGAATCATCATTCTTCTTCTCCTTATCAGTACTTATACCCGACTTAAGAAATCTTTGAATGAAGCCTGAAGAAAATAAATTTGCAGACGTTCCTTTGAGAATAAAAACATGGATCTATATCATTATTGTTTTTGCCCTTGGAATTTCACATCCTCTTGCTATGGCTGTCTTTGTTTCATGGCTGGGATTACAATCTTTTTTTGAGTTTTCAAAAATATTTAAGGTCAATACAAATCCTGTCATTTCATCAGTATTCATAGGGATTGTACAGTTTTATTTACTTTATTTTTTAAATATTGAAAATTACTTTTTATACAGTATTATTTTAGGAATTGTTATTTTACTTTATCATTTAATTGTAAAATCATCTTCCAAGCAATTGTATGGAATTTTTATAGCTTTATTGGTATGTCTTTTTTCTTTCCCACATTTATTCTGGATAAGAAACAATGTCAATGGGCTGAATTCAATCATCTTCATCGTTGTGGTAACGGAACTGAATGATGTCTTTCAATATTTAATGGGAAAATTCTTTGGAAAACATAAAATCGTTCCTCAGATCAGCCCGAATAAAACATTGGAAGGATTTATTGGTGGTGTTTTCCTTACAGTTATCTTAAGTAATATTCTTGGCTTCTTTTTACTTAAAACTGATATGGCAACCAACTCCATTATAGGAATTATTTTGGGAATCTCAGGATTCTGTGGAGATATTTTCATGTCTTATCTCAAAAGAAAAACGGATGTAAAAGACACCGGAAATCTTCTTCCCGGTCATGGAGGTCTTCTTGATAGAATGGATAGTCTTATTTTCAATGCACCGATATTTTTCTGGTTAATACCATTCCTGCTAAAGCACTAAAAATCATGAGTGAAAAATTTAAAAGAGCAGTTATTTTTTCAGGCGGTGGAACAAGATTAATGATCTACCTCGGAATTTTTGCAGCTCTTGATGAACTTAATATGAAACCGGATCTCCTTATTGCTTCTTGTGGAGGATCTTTTGCAGCAACCGTTATCAATGCTTTTCCAGATCATATTTCAAGAAAAGAATATCTGAAATCTGAAGAATATTTTCAGTTTGTATCAAAAACAATATTGACAAAACATAAAAAACTCTCACAAATAGGTCTTTTTTCATTAAAAAAATCTTTCGATAAAAGAAAAGCGCCATTCATTGAAGATGTCTTCAACCGATATCTTGTTGAGATGCCTCAAAATCTTGAAGAATCTTTTCCATCCATAAAAAATGCTGAATTTTCAAAAGAAATACCAACGATCATTATTGGCTCTGAACTTCTCTTTACGCCAAAGGAGTCTCAACAAAAAAGGAATAAAAAAAAGCTATTCAGAAAAATAATTTTTACAGATTCTGAAACAGCACAAAAAATAAACTCAACTCATATTCTGGTAGATTTCGATAGTTTTAAAGACAGCGCTGTTGAAAAAAACTCAAAGATCATCGCTGATTTCTCTCTTCTTGAGAGTACCAGAGCTTCTGTTTCGGATATGTTTTATGTAAAACCGGTAACACTTCACAACAGGCATTTTATGGGCGGAGTCATTGATCTTGTCCCAATTGAATTGGCAAAACATCTTTCACAAGAAGTAATTACAGAAAAAAAACAGCCTTACACAACAATCGAAGAGTCGCTTATCCGTTCTGTTTTTGGTTTTAGTGCCAATGAAAGACTTTATGAAACAGACAAAATCATCACTGATTTTCAAATTGATACAACTTCTATAAAAGAAGACCTTAAAGGACATTATCCTGAAAAAAGCATCAATTGGAAAAAGTTTGAGATTGACATTTCACTTCCAAAAACATATCAACAGTTCGCAAAGGATATGGAAATGCAGTGGCAATATGGCTTTGATCAGACGATAAAATGTATCAAAGGGTAATTTTTCAATCACAAAATTTTAAACACTTTAGCTTCTTATTATTAACAAGTTTTATCCATAATAAGTTTACTCTTTTCTAAAAAAATCATTCTATGTGTTTAATGCTTTTTTACCACAATAGGAACATAGATTTATGATATGAATATAAAATAGTTTATTCGTTCATCTGTAGCAAAATACTCTTATTTTTACATTCAATTGAAAATCACAAAATATCCATGAATATTTTTATTGCAGGCGGAACCACAGGTATCGGCTATTCTTTGGCTAAACATTATCTTTCAAAAGGGTATTGGGTGGGAATCTGTGGAAGAAATCCTGCAAAAGTTCCTGAAAACAACTTTGAAAAGCTACAAATATTTCAAACTGATGTCTGTGATTTGAGCTCTATTTCATTAGCATTACAACAATTTCTTGCAGATAAAAACGGTTTAAATATTTTCATCAATTGTGCAGGAAGCTATGCAGAAGATGTTGCCGGAAATATTTCTTATGAAGAAGCAGAAGAAATGTTGCAAACAAATATTTTGGGAACTGTCAATTGTTTTGAAGCAGCAAGAAAGATCATGAAAAGTCAGAAAAATGGAAGAATTGCTGTTATTGCTTCTGTTTCCGGGATATTGGAATATGAAAATTCAAGCCTGTACACCAAAACCAAAAGATCTGTTATACAAATTGCTGACGCTTATCACAGAGCCCTTCAACCATTTGGAATTTCTGTTACGACCATTGCTCCCGGTTATGTGGATACTGAAAAATTAAGAGCTCTCAATCAGAATGATTTAAGTAAAAAACCTTTTCTTGTCAATGAGGAAACCGCAACAATCATTATTTCCGAAGCCATTGAAAACAAAAGAAAATTAGTTATTTTTCCAACGAAAATGAGGTGGATGATGAAATCTTTATCTCTTCTTCCTTCTTCATTATTAAATATAATTATGTTCAGAAAAGCAAAATGGATGAAAAACGACTGAAAATACAGCAAAAATTCTATGCCTTATTGCTTTGTTCCGTTGTTTTCATGATGGTTTACAACTATTCGGCGTGGTATATTTCAAAACTGGAAACTGTCCCTTCATTTGTTTTTAATTTCGAAAAATTCATACCGTTTATCCCATGGACCATTATTCCTTACATGACAAGCGGAATATTTTTCTGTCTGGTATTTTTTCTTTGTAAAAGTAAGGAACAACTTAAAGTGTTAACACAAAGAATGCTTTTTGTGACCATTATTGCAGGTATTTGTTTTCTTTTATTTCCTTTACAATTTTCAATTCCTAAACCTGAAACTGAAAATTTTGTCTTCGAATACTCATTTCAGTTTTTAAAAACATTTGATTCGCCATTTAATCAGGCTCCTTCATTACATATTGCTTATGCATTTATTTTTTGGACTGTAATCCGAACATTAAAAAAAGGAAGAACATTCTTGATGATCTGGCTGATTCTTTTAGGTGTTTCAACGTTAACAACTTATCAGCATCACTTTATTGATATTGTCACAGGAGCTTTGCTTGCTCATATTTCCTTCATCCTATTTCCGTATCAAAAAAAAGATTTCCAATACAGAAATTTTCATGTTGCGAATTTTTATTTTTTTTCAGGCTGGATCCTTATTCTGGCAGCATTATTATTAAAATCAGAATTTGCAGGACTTATTCTGATATGGATTTCTGTGATGAGTTTTGCCATTGGGTACCATTATCAAAAGAATGATATTTACTTTTTAAAGGATAAAAACGGAAATATTCACTGGATCAAAAAAATCTTTTATTTCCCATATCTGCTGATGTACCAAATATTCTGGCGGTTTTTAAGAAAAAACAAAATACCCTTTGTACCTGTTTCCCGCATTTATATTTCATCAAAACCCAATCAGGAAACTTTAAAAAATTTTAAGATTGACAAAGATACTTTTGTCTATGATCTTTCGCCTGAAATTGAGGAAATATCAATACTAAAAGAACAGTCTGCCTATTATTTCCGTCCTATTTTAGACATAGGGAAATTTGATGTTGAAAAAACACATTTTCTCATTACGGAAATTAGCAGAACGTACCGCCACCTTCCTAAAAACGGAAAAATTCTCATCCATTGTACTATGGGTTTTACCAGAAGTTCTGTTATTGGAATTTTAGTAATCAAAAATATTTTATCTTTACCTTTAGACGAAGCAATAACCATCATGAAAGCCAGCAACAAAAACATGATCATTCATCCTTATCTGCTGGATTTTCTGAAAAAATTTTAACCTATGAACAGCGGACATTTTACGAGTTTTGACAATAATGAGATTTTTTACCATGAATGGAATTACCTGCCACATCAGAAAACAATCATCATGATCCACCGCGGGCATGAGCACTCTGAAAGACTCAATGATATTGCTCAGTCTCCACAATTTTCAAAGTATAACATCTTTGCATTTGATCTTCGCGGGCACGGGCTTACTAAAACGAAGACCTCATCTGTCTTCATGGATTATGTTCGGGATTTGGATTCTTTTTCCAAGTTTATTTCTACAAAATATGAAGTGAAAATTTCGGATGTTTTTGTAGTGGCAAATAGTATTGGTGGAGTAATCGCTTCTGCCTGGGCACATGATTTTGCTCCTAATATCGCTGGAATGGCACTTCTTGCTCCCGCCTTCAGAATTAACCTCATCGTTCCTCTGGCTAATGAAATGATTACATTGGGAACCAGGCTGAAAAAAGGATTAATTATAAAAAGCTATGTAAAATCCACAATGCTCACCCACGATCCCGAACAACAGAAAGCTTACGATACAGATCCGTTAATATCACGATCTATTGATGCAGAGCTGCTGATTGATCTTGCAAATGCCGGAAAACGGTTGGTAGAAGATGCCGAAGCAATAGACACTCCTACTTTGATATTAGCAGCAGAGAAAGATCATGTAGTATTCAATAAAGATCAAAAAATATTTCATGACAGACTGGATACAGCCCTGAAGAATTATGAAGTTTTGCCTAATTTCTTCCATGGAATTTTATTTGATTCCGGAAGAGAGCAAGTGTATGATAAAATTGTTGATTTTGGTGAACAATGTTTTCAAAAAGTTCCAAAACAAACCAATCTTTCTCCT
Organism: Chryseobacterium artocarpi; assembly: GCF_001684975.1. Classification (GTDB taxonomy): domain Bacteria; phylum Bacteroidota; class Bacteroidia; order Flavobacteriales; family Weeksellaceae; genus Chryseobacterium; species Chryseobacterium artocarpi. The sequence goes on from NZ_MAYH01000034.1 coordinate 419,924, forward strand.
GATCAGTTTTCTGTAAAGGAATATCAGGATCTTCAAAATAATGTAGGAAATAATCTGAATTTCAAGCTTCAAAAATTTTCCCTCGGAAAAATCGGAAAGATAAGTAACGGAATGGCTATCGGATTAAAATACGGCTTTGACTCAGGTGCTTCCCTGGATTATGTGTATCAAAATCAGCCAAAAGGAAAGTTTGGTTTTGGAAAAATGATGGATAAAAATTACCTCAATGCTATTGGCTGGAAAGGAATCCGTATCAGAAAACAGCATTTGCTACAACTTTTGGAACAAAATATTCAAACACTAAAGCAGCAAGGAAGAGCAGTTAAGATTCTGGATATTGCAGGTGGAACAGGAAATTATTTATTTGATATTAAAGAAAAATATCCGGAAACAGAAATTGTCATCAATGAATTTGTAAAATCAAATATTGAAATCGGGGAAAAGGTGATCAGGGAAAAAAGTTATCAACATATCCGCTTCACTAATTTCGATTGCTTTGATCCTGAAACGTATAAAAAGCTAAATTTTGAACCTAATATTACTATTGTTTCCGGTATTTTGGAACTTTTTGGTGATAATGAAATTGCCAGCAAAGCTATTCAGGGAATAACATCTATCTCGGAAAAAGATTCTTACCTTGTTTACACAGGACAACCTTGGCATCCTCAGCTGAAAATGATTGCTTACGTTCTGAATAATCATCAGAATAAAGATTGGATTATGAGAAGACGTTCACAGAAGGAACTAGATAAAATCATGGCTTTCAACACCGTTCAAAAGGAAAAAATGCTGATTGATGATTTTGGAATTTTCACCGTTTCTTCAGGAAAATTAAACCCGTAACAATTGTGTTATAATTCATAAAAAAGGTTTCTCAAGCATATTGAGAAACCTTTTTTTATTTATCCAAAGGATTATTTTTTGATTAATTCAAGATATACATCAATAGAAACATCTTTTGCAATTGCTGTTCCTGTAGGATCATATTTTAAATCATAGTCAAAACGATTAACAGAAAATTTAGTCTGTAATCCCATCATTTCTTTTCCTTCCTTATTCTTTGTCAAACCTCCTAAAGTAACTGGTACACTAACATCTTTTGTAACACCTTTGATAGTCAGTTTTCCTTTAAACACATACACTCCGTTTTTATCTTTTGTAACGGATGCTCCTTCAAATTTCATATCAGGGTATTTATCTGCAGAGAAGAAATCATCACTTTTAAGGTGTTTGTCTCTCATTTCAACTCCTGTATTGATACTTCCAGTGGCAACTGCTACATTGAGTGTTGAATTATCTAAATTAGATCCTTTAGTAGTAAGTGTTCCGGCAAATTTATCAAATCTCCCCTGAACAAAACTGATCCCCATATGCTTGATATTAAAGTTCACAGAAGAGTGCATCGGGTCTATTTCCCAATTATTTTGAGCAAAAGTAAAAATGCTTAACATCGTAAACACGAAGGATAAGATTAATTTTTTCATTGTTTTATTTATTTAAATATTTTCAGCAAAGCTATAGCATTATGCTCACTCAATCCATTATCCTATGTTAAGTTTTTATCACTAAAAAATTATCTCTGAGGTTCGGAATAAAAATGCTTTTTTTATAACTTCGCAGTATGGCAAAACTGAAAACAGCATATTTCTGTCAAAACTGCGGAACTCAATATTCTCAATGGATGGGGCAATGTAAGAATTGTGGGCAATGGAACACATTAGTGGAAGAAGTGGTGGAAAAACCCAATAGTAAAGCAGTACCTTTCTCAAAGACGAAGCAACACGTCATCAATATTATTGAGGTTGAAACAAGTGAAGAACCAAGAATAAAAACTCCTTCCGAAGAACTGAACCGTGTTTTGGGTGGCGGAATTGTTTTAGGATCTGTTACTCTTATCGGAGGTGAACCAGGAATTGGAAAATCTACTCTTTTGCTACAGCTTGCCTTAAAAATGAAGAAAAAAATCTTCTATGTTTCCGGGGAAGAAAGTGCTTCTCAGATAAAAATGAGAGCCGACAGGCTTACAGATATTCAAAACCCAAACTGTTTTCTTTTTACTGAAACCTCTCTGGAGAAAATTCTTCATGAGGCAAAAAAACTAGAGCCGGATTTCATGATCATTGACTCTATTCAGACATTGCAGTCTCAGTTGATTGAAAGTTCACCGGGAACTGTTTCTCAAATCAGAGAATGTTCCAACGAAATTATTAAATATGCCAAGGAAAACAGTATTCCGGTATTTCTTGTGGGTCATATTACCAAAGACGGTCAGATTGCCGGACCAAAGGTATTGGAACACATGGTGGATGTCGTTTTAAACTTTGATGGAGACAGAAACCACCTTTTCAGATTATTAAGAGCTAATAAAAACCGTTTCGGTTCTACTTCTGAGATCGGAATTTATGAAATGATCTCCCAGGGATTAAAAGAAATCAAAAACCCTTCTGAAATTCTTATTACCAAGAAATTTGAGGAACTTTCCGGAAATTCTGTAGCAGTAACTCTGGAAGGAAACAGACCAATGCTTCTGGAAATTCAGGCTTTGGTAAGTACAGCTGTTTATGGTACTCCTCAAAGAAGCTCTACCGGATTTGATTCTAAACGACTAAACATGCTTCTTGCTGTCCTGGAAAAAAGAGCCGGATTTCAATTGGGAGCTAAAGACGTTTTCCTTAACATTACGGGGGGAATAAAAACGGACGACCCGGCGTTGGATCTGGCGGTTATTGCTTCTGTACTTTCATCTAACGAAGATATTGCTATCTCCGAACATTATTGCTTTGCTGGAGAAATTGGTTTAAGTGGAGAAATTCGTCCGGTCGCACAGGCGGAACAAAGAATTACCGAAGCCGAAAAGTTGGGCTATGAGAAAATTTTCATTTCCAATCTTAATAAACTTCCGAAGAAAAAATTTGGTATCAAGATTGAGGAAGTGAGTAAGATTGAAGATTTTCATGAAAGACTTTTTTAGAATTTTATTGTGAATGGTGAATTTGTTTCGCAAATCAATTGTCAATGTGAAAATCGATTAAAAAATTCACTGCAAAGTAAATTCACTATTCACTGCTAATAACTACATTTACTTTTCACATTTAATTCATACCTTTAATTTATGAATTATCTGGCTCACTCTTATCTCACTTTCACTGACGGACAAATCGTGGGTCAGTTTTTGGAAGACTTTATTAAAAACAGAGATCGTTTTTCTTTCCCAAAAGATATTCAGGACGGAATTACCTTACATAGAGCGATTGATACATTTACAGATTCTCACCCTGCCATTCATGAAGCAAAAAAAGTATTTGCGCCATTGGTAAGACTTTATGCCGGTGCTTTCGTAGATGTTTCTATGGATTATTTTGTAGCAAATGATCTTTCTTTAAACTCTCTTTCGGACTGGAAAGCACATTCTCTACGTGTTTATAAAGTATTGAATACTCATGAAGAATGGCTCCCTGAAAATTTCAAAAAAATGCTGGTTAAAATGGAACATGATGACTGGCTTTACAATTACCGCGAAGATTGGGGAATTAAATTCAGTATTCAAAATGTGCTGAACAAAGCGAAATATCTGGATAAAGATATTCCCGTTTTTGAAGCTTTTTTAAATAATAAAAAATTTCTACAGGAATGTTATGATGATTTTTTTCCTGATCTTTTTGCTCATGCAAAGGGGATGAATGCTCTTTTGCAATTGGAAAATTAATTTAACATAAAAAACACTTACCTAATAGAAGATAAGTGTTTTTTAATTTGTGTTATTAGAATTTTTTATGCCTGAATTCTCCTTTGGGGATCTTTGGGGAACATCTTTCTATTAAAGAATTCTCTAAAGTAGTATTAATCACCAATTCTGAATACTAAAAGCTGAGTTGAAGCTGCAGCTAAAGTCATTCCTGTCCCTGTACAGTTTCCTGATTGCCCTCTTCCCAAACGAATAGGCCAGGTTCTTCCAGCCGGAACTGTAGTAGAATAGGTAATAGTACCTCCATGATTAGATAAAATTCCGGAGTTATGATATGCTGTACTGTGAATTCTCTGAGTACTTGAAGCGCCAGTAGGGAAATCAACAATATATGAACTGTTTCTACATTTATCAGCTTCTACTGTTGTTCCGTTATCATTGTTATGAAGAGCTTCATATACAAAAGTTATCTGATAAGTTCCTGCTGGAAATGTAATTGTACTGGTACCTGCGTTATAACTCATCCCAGAGATTGAATTCTTTATTACGGACATTGGAACAGTTGACAAACTTCCAGCAGCAACACCATTAAGAAAATCTGCCTGAGCTGTCTCCAATCTGAAAAGAGCAGGGTTGGGAATAGATAATGCTCCAAGTGTACCAATAGTTTTCACAACACCATTACCATCCAATACCATAAGCGGGTCTGTAGTTGTATTTCCGGTCGTAGTTCCTTGCAAACGTAAAGGATCTGTACCATTAATATGAAGTTTATTGGTAGGAGCTGCAGTTCCTACTCCTACTCTATCATTTGCAGCATCTACAGATAAAGTAGTACCATCTACAGAAAAAGCATTTACTGCTGTTCCACTAAAAGCAAGGGTATTGCTTCCTTGTGTTACAGCACGGTTGCCTGTTAAAGCTCCATCGGTATTATAAATATTAACAGAACTAGTTGCAGGAATTGCTTTCCATGTTCCTAGCCCTGTAGCATCAGAGGTAAGAACATATCCGTTATTTTGGTTTCCATCCACAATCTTGATAGCAGCTACCGGAGCGGCGGGTGTTCCAGCTGACTGAACATCTAATTTTGTAGCAGGAAGAACTGTTCCTATACCTACATTTCCTGAAGACTTTATAGTCATTCTTGCAGCATAATCAGTAGCATTCCTTGTAAAAACCTGTAATCCAGCGTAATTGTTTGTAACATCTCGGTCTATTCCTATAATAGATGCCCCAGTAACTCCAGAAGGATTTGTGGAGGGAATAAATTCAATTCCTCCGAATAAACTATTAGTTACATTATTGTTGTATAATGTAATGTTTCTTGGCGTTGCCTGACCACATGGGGCTCCACAATTATCAATTCCGGCAGACAGGATATCTGTAAGATTTCCGGCTATTGGAGTTAGTATTGATAAAAAGCTGGAAGGGGCTGTAGTTCCTATTCCCACTCTTCTGTTAAGCGCATCTACTGAAAAATTATTACCATTTACTGAAAAAGCATTAGTAGTATTCGCTGTAAAAGCAAGAGTATTACTACCTTGGGTTACCGTACGGTTTCCCGTTAACGTCCCATTAGCATTATAAATATTAGTTTCAACAGTATTTCCCGGATTATGAAGTTTAACCCATACTGAGCCATTATAATAATAATAACCTACGGTATCAATATTAACAGCATTCCCCCCTAAGGAGCCATTTGCCACACTATTTACATAGATCATTGTAGAAGTTGGAATACCTGTCATACTTTGGGCTCTCAACCTATCTACACGTGCTACTAAAAGACCATCTACAGCATTAGAGGTTCCTGTTGGATTCTTTGCAGTAACATCCAACGTTGCTGTTGGATTAGCTATATTAATCCCTACCTGAGCAAAGGCAAAACTACTGATAACAACTAGTGGCAGTGTAATGTACTTTCTTTTCATAATAAGTTATTTAATAATTTGGATAATTTTCGATTTTCTTTGGTAAGATATTCTACACTTTAAAGACTTCAACCGATAAAAAAGTATGAAGTAATAGTAACGTTTTAGGCAAAAAATAATTATTAAAATAATAAATAATTAATGTTAAATAAAATACTAAATTTAATAATTACCGTAAATTTCACATGAAAATAATAAAAATATTTAAAATACAATTAAAAAATATGTTAATAATTAAAATTTAACATATTGTCAATTTTGTATTTAAAAATAATTAATCTATTATTAGTGATTTATGTAGACGATATTAACATTTAAGGTTTTTTGAAAATAAATGAAGCAGTAACCCGGGTTACTGCTTCATTTATTTATTGTGAATATAATATATTAAAATGTTTTAAACATATAGCGGTTCGGATAAGTCATTTTCTCGCTCTTTCTGTCTCCGTTTACAATGATGTGAATAATATTGATCTGATCATCAAAAAGGTTGTATAAAAAACTTACAGCAGCTTCCACCTTTTTAGGATTAGTGACAGGTTCTGATTCAAGGTAGACATTTACAGATTCCTGATCTTCTTCGTATCCCACATAATTTACCTTCAGAAATTTATTATCTGCTTTTAATTTAAAGTACTCCTGGCAATATTTCTGTAAAGCATCATTAAGCTTAGTTTTATATTTACCATCATTGAAATGATAGGTTCCACCGTATTTCTTTCCAAGACCGTTTTCCAGATCATCAAGAAAAAACCTGCCTGTAACTTCAAATGTTTTAGACTTTGAACTGTAATTGATTTCCACAGATCCTACATGATAAGGATGCAATGCCTCATTGCTTACAAAACTTTGAAATATCATCATAAAGGACAAAAGGAATCCAAAAAAAAATCTACCGGACATTCGTTCTATTTTACAGCAAATATAAAAAAAGCAGCAGTTATAAAAACTGCTGCTTTTCATTACCTAATTTTTAATATTTTATTGTTTAATTATTTTCTTAGTGATCTTTTGGTTATCATCTACATCAATAGTAAACATATAGGTTCCTTTCACCAATTCTGAAACCTCTATTCTTCCAGAATTTGAATTGATATTTGCTGTTTTAACCAATTTTCCGGAAGCATCATAAATTGTCACAGAAGCTTTAGAATATCTTCCTAATGAAACATTTACGAAATCTTTTGCTGGATTTGGAGTAATATTAATACCAGAACTTAGCTTAATATCTTTTGTTCCCAGTGTTCCGTTTGTTTTAACAAAGTAACCTCCAAAACCTGTAGCCTGGAAACTTACTTCCCAATATTTATAGGTATCATTCCATACAATATCATTAATATCCGGAGTAATGAAAGTTGCTGCACTTCCGAAAGAACTTACTGTACCTATATTTCCGGCACTTGTTCCGCTATATTTTTCAATAACCAGGTTTGCTTTGTTGGCGATGTCTGTTGGCGAAGTAGGTAATTTAACACTGCTTATCGCATTATAAGCATCAAAATCAGCTTGTTTAAAATATAAAGTCACTTTTCCTGTTGCAGTAGTAGGATTAGTATCCGGATTGATCTCATATCTTCTTGATACATAATTTGGCTGTACATTATCAACCCAAACTTTAGAAGTGATATTTCCTGTAACCGTACTGGCTATTTCTTTTTCCACTCTTGCGATAAGCTGACACGAGTTGGTAAAGTAATTTAACCCTGTAGCTACTGCATTTGCTTTCGTTTGATTAGCAGTTGCTAGATTTTTTACCTCAGCCACATTTTCATAAACCGTAGCTCTCATTTTAAGGTCAAAATTTCTGGCGATCCAGCTTGTACCGTCTGTTGAAGTTTTACTTCTTCCGCTTACAGCGATATTTTCATATTTTACAGCAATTCTTCCAGCCAGACCATTGATTACGATATAAAAATCTTTTCCGGTAGTTGTCTGAATATTTAAGCTGGATAAATCTATATAATTCCATGTAAATCTCTGAACATCATTGATCCATGATGAAACCGTTTTTGTAGCAATAATATCACCAGGATCACCGTTAGCATTTATTTTTCTTATCTGAATATCAACTGCAAGATCTGTAGGAATAGCTCCTGATCCAGACGTAAATGAAAATCCGCCTAATTTCCCAGTTAGTGTTGGAGTATATCGAACAGCTAAAGCGGTATTATCAAAATTACTACTTGCACTATTACTTTCTGTATTAACAATGATATAAGGCTCATCATAAGTTAATGCTTCAAAATTAGATTCTACACAACCTAATTCATCCGTAACCGCTTTATAGATATCAAGTTTTCCGGCTCCCCATCTCATATTAGGAACTGTACCGGTAGCACCATCCATTCTTGCATTCGCCATCAGACGTGATTTTACCTGTGCTGCCGTCAAAGTAGGATTTGCCTGAAGTAATAACCCTACAGCTCCTGCCACACCTGGAGAAGACATACTCGTCCCTTGATTTTTCACATAGTAATTAGTCCCTGCAATAATATCAGTAGATGCCGGTAAAGAATTACTAGATCTTGAGGAAATCACATTTTGACCAGAAGCTGTAATATCAGGTTTTGCAAAACCATCTACTCTTGGTCCCTGCGAACTAAATGATGATATGGATTCCTGAGGAGTTGTTGTTAAATAACCACCAAGGCTGCTATACCAGCTTCCTCTTCCCATATACGATGCAACTGTAATAGCATTGGATGCGTTACCAGGGCTTCCAACAATATATTCGTTATCCCCATTTTGCATTGTAGTAGATACTCCCTGACTATAAAGCCAGCTATGAGCTGTTATTTGCTGAGCTCCGTTATTCGTAATTTCTAATGAATAATTTCCTTGGCAGTTTGCCGTAGAACCAGAAACTCTGCTTATAACAAGCTGTACATAACGTTTGTTATTATCTGTACTCCAATAATTGTACATTGTAGCGGTAAATGCTCCACCTAATATATTATGAGTAGTAGTTGTACTTATATTTTGAATATACTGCTGACCATCAGGTGTTGTAAGCTTTGCTGTAACAGGGCTGTCATCATTTGCATACATGACAAACGAGAATACCGACGCTGCAGTAGTATTACTTGACACAGTAAAATTATACGTCTGAGAAGCACTTGGAGCTACATCGACCTTTCTGTGGATATTCGGACCATAATCATTTCCAGCCGAGATCACAACAACTCTTCCGGGACCTGAAGTCGTAAAATTATTTACCGCTACTTCATGAGAAGATGTTCCGTCATGAGCAGTAGACTGCCCTCCAATACTCATATTGACAACGATTGGCTTGTTCAGCGCTGTTGCTACATTTTTAAAATATGTTAATGCATTAATTGTATTGGTTGTTGGAAAAGACCCATTCCCACCTTTTACAAAAACAATATCTGCCTCTGATGAAAATCCTTTATGCCTCTTGTCCGCAAAAGCAGCACCATTCCCTGCTGCAGTTCCTGATACGTGCGTTCCGTGTCCATTGGTATCATTTTCACGAACAAAACCTGCTGGAGTTCCGTCCAATTCATCTTCAATCTGAGCTCTTGTATATTCCACACCTGTAGAAAATCCGGCAGGTGTTGTCTCTCCTGTCTGTGCGGTTAATGTCTGGTCCCAGATAGAAACAATTCTACTTTTTGTCTGATCATCTGCTTTTCTGAAATCCGGATGCTTCCAATCGATCCCTGTATCATAAATCCCGACTAAAACACCAGTCCCGTTATAAGCAGTATTATTGAAAACTCCGTCTTGTAACAGACTCGCGCCGGACTGCGCCCTGCTTACGTCATTATGAAGCTCATCAAATGTAGGAGCCATAACAGATGTCACATAAGGAAGCTTTGTCAATCTCTCAATATCTTCAATAGTAACTAAAGCTGTGGAAAAAGTCGGTAATTGAGTCTGAACCAAAAATCCGTCTGATTTTAGTTTTTCCGGATCTTTTGTATAAACAATACAAGAATACATCGTTTGAGCTCCTTTAGATGTCACTACAAGATGCTGATCAAGTTTCATATCCACATGATCCATTTCTTTGACCTTTTGACCTCTTGAAATATTCTCCTTATTCTTCAACAGCATATCGAAGCGAGAATCCAGTTTCTGCACCTGAGCATTAAAACCGTAAGAATAAAGCCCTAAAAAGGCAGCCGCAACATTTCTAAGAAGCTTCGCTTCTCTAGGTGAAATGTTTACTTTTGTAAAAAATAATTTTTTAATATCCATTTTCATTTTTTTAGCAATACAATTATACAATTTTTATACTATTAGATAATAAACAAAATCATTTATATTTTTTATGTTAAAAAAATAAATAAAAACAAATTAATTAACTCATTTTAACACAACACACAAAACCAATAATCTACTCTTAAAAATGCAGGATTTTCTATTCTATTTAAACCTTGGATGGGAACATATTATTTCCCTTGATGCTTTGGATCATCAACTGTTTGTATTGGCATTAATTGCTGTTTACTCTTATAGTGACTGGAAAAAAATACTCATACTGGTTACCGCATTCACCATTGGACATTCCATTACACTAGCGTTAAGCATTCTTGATATCTTCAGAGTTCCGTCGGACTGGGTTGAATTTCTCATTCCATTGACCATCGTTCTGACTTCTCTGGACAATATTATCATGAAAAATCAAAAACAAACCCTGATGCGTGCAAATTATTACCTTGCTTTAATCTTCGGGCTTGTTCACGGAATGGGTTTTGCCAATACAGCAAGAGTGATGATAGCCAAAAGCCAGAGTATCGCTCTTCCTCTTCTTGGTTTTAATATCGGGCTGGAACTGGGACAGATCGTTATTGTCTTTGGTATTCTCATCGCATTGTTTATTCTCCTTACTATTTTTAAAGTCAACAAAAAAGACTGGATCCTCTTTGTTTCATCAGGAGTCTTTGCTTTATCCTTAAAAATGACATTGGAAAGAATTCCGTTCTAAACGTGAAATATTTTTATTATTTCAACAGCTTATTATTATCTTTGACAATTATTAAATCATTTCGGTTATGAAACTAAAAGTTGTTATACTTTCACTTTCTGTATTTGCATATACAGGTTTCACCGCACAAAATATACAGAATAACCCGGGCAGCAACCATGGAAACAAGTTTGAGCAACTGGGAACCATTCTTCCAACACCCAATATTTACAGAACAGCTTCCGGAGCTCCCGGACATGCGTATTGGCAAAACAGAGCGGACTACAATATCACTGCTTACCTTGATGAGGATAAAAGAAATCTGAAAGGCTCGGAAACAGTTACTTATTACAATAATTCACCTGATGAACTGGATTACATCTGGCTTCAGCTTGATGAAAATGAACATTCAAGTGTAAAGAATGCCGGATATGATACATCTTCTATCCTTCGTCCTTCAACAACGGAACAGCTTAAAGTAACCGAACTTCCGGTAAAGGACAACGGCTATGGAGTAAGTCTTGAAAAAGTTACTGATGCTTCAGGAAATCCCTTAAAATATACGGTCAACAAAACTATGATGCGTATTGACCTTCCAAAAGTTTTGAAAAAAGGTGAAAAATTTGTTTTCAAAGTAGACTGGAATTACAATATCGGGAACAGAATGAAGATGGGAGGTCGTGGCGGTTATGAAAATTTCCCTGAAGATGGAAACGATCTTTACACAATGGCACAATGGTATCCTAGAATGTGTGTTTACAGTGACTTCCAGGGCTGGCAGAATCATCAGTTTACCGGAAGAGGTGAATTTGCACTGGTTTTTGGAAATTTTAAAGTTTCTATGAATGTTCCAGCTGATCATATTGTAGGCGGAACCGGTGAATGTAAAAACTACGATCAGGTATTAACTTCTGATCAGCTTTCTAGATACAGAAAAGCTGAAAGTGCTTCTGAACCTATAGAAATCGTAACATTAGATGAAGCAAAAAAAGCAGAGAAAAACCATTCAAAACAAAGAAAAACATGGGTTTTCGAAGCGAATGATGTAAGGGATTTCGCATGGACTTCTTCCAGAAAATTCATCTGGGACGGAATGCGCGTTACTATTCCTGAAAATAACAATAAAGTAATGGCAATGAGCTTTTACCCTAAGGAAGCTTACGGACTATACAGAAAGTTTTCTACAAAGGCAGTTGCTCATACAATCAAAACTTATTCGGAATTCACAATTCCTTATCCATATCCTGTAGCTCAATCTGTAGAAGCTGCCAATGGTATGGAATATCCTATGATCTGTTTCAACTTCGGGAGAACTGAAAAAGACGGAACTTATTCTGAAGGAACCAAAAACGGAATGATCGGAGTAATCATCCATGAAGTAGGACACAACTTCTTCCCTATGATCATCAATTCCGATGAAAGACAATGGGCTTGGATGGATGAAGGTCTGAACACTTTCACAGAATATCTTACAGAAGAAAAATGGGATAATAAATTTCCTTCCAAAAGAGGACCGGCTTGGACGATCGTAGATTATATGAAACTTCCGAAAGACCAGCTGGAGCCTATCATGAGTAATTCTGAAAATATTATTCAATACGGACCCAATGCATATTCAAAACCGGCAACAGGGCTGAATATTCTTCGTGAAACCATCATGGGAAGAGAACTTTTTGATAAAGCATTCAAAACGTATTCAAAAAGATGGGCATTCAAACACCCTGAACCGGCGGATCTTTTCCGTACCATGGAAGATGCCAGCGGTGAAGACCTTGACTGGTTCTGGAGAGGATGGTTCTACGGAACTGATCCGGTAGACATTGCCATCGATAAAGTGACAGTTGCAACTCCTAATTTAGATACTGATCCAAAAGCTGCCCAGGAAATCAAATATCAGGTTGAAAAACCATTGGTAAACAGTTTTGAAGATCTTTCAAAAATCAGAAACAGAGAAGATAAGAATATTACATTCTATGTTGATCAGGATAAAGATGCTCAGGATTTCTACTATAGATATGACAGAGGACAGGAAAAAGTAAACACAAAGGAATATACATCCAAAGTAGAGGCTGGACTTCCTTTAGATGCCAAGGATAAAGAAAAATTCAAAAATATTACAGCGTACCAAATCGATTTTGCAAATAAAGGCGGATTGGTTATGCCAATCATTCTTGAGTTTACATTTGAAGACGGATCGAAATTATATGATAAGTCATCTGCTCAGATCTGGAGACTGAACGAGCAGAAAGTTTCCAAGACCTATTATTTTGATAAAAAATTAAAATCTATTCAGCTGGATCCAATGAGAGAAACTGCTGATATTGATACAAACAATAACTTATGGACCAACAACGGTTCCGGAACTGAAACTTCAAAGTTCCAACTTTTCAAACAAAAACAGGAAGGTAATTCCGCAAGAGGAAGCTCAAACGGAAAGGTAAACCCAATGCAGGCGGCAGGAAAAAGCTAATACATTTTTTTAACTATAACCATGAAAAAACTCAATGCATTATTGCTGTTCATTGCAACAGCATCTACTCTATGCGCCCAATCCCTGCAATTTTATACGGGCAAAAGAGATTTCCTTCCCATTGAAATCCTTATGGAAGACGGAAGTACAAAAAAAGGATTTGCTCAGGACTTTATGCTTCCTGACGTAGCTACATTTCAGATGATTGGAAAAAGTAGTGAGAAAAGCGCTCATTTAGATAGAAAAGAAGTTAAGTTTAAGTCATCAAAAGACGACAAAAACATTCAGCTTATTCAGGTATCTGACATTAAAAGTCTTATTTATACTAATGAAGATACACAGGAAACATTTCAACTGGATAAACGAATTGTAAAGGAAATCAATAATGATCTTGAATTGGAATCCGAAGGAAGAGTACTTATGCTTCCGTTAATGGAAAAAGGACCGATCAATCTTTACGGATACAGAAGTATGACGTGCAGAGCCAATTTCGGGAATGGTTTTTCTTCAGGATTTGACGGAAACGAAGACACCTGTCAATTAATGTATGTCATGACTTATCTTAGTAAGCCTAATGAAACGGTTGCTATTGCTCCGGTAGATTACAGTTCATTAAGCCCACTGGCATTATTCAATATGAAAACGCTTTACAAAAAGTTTTATAAAGCTTATGAAATTATAGGTGCCGATTGCCCGGAGTTTCTCAAAAAGGTAGATGAAGCAAGAAAAAATGAATATTTCTCTAATAAAACCTTTAAGGAAAATAAAAAAGAATCCGACACGGAAAGAAAAGCCGTGATCAAAGGAAAAAAAGGAGCAGAAGCAGCAAAGATCAATATGCATTACAAAACCGAGCTATACACTAAAATGTTCAGAAAGCTCATTGACGATTACAAACAAACCTGTCAATAAAATTAAAATAAAAGTTCACCCATTCGGTGAACTTTTTTCTTTATAGCAAACATCAAATGATACAGAAAAGCATTAAAAATCAAAAAGATGTAACTTTTAACAACCATAAGACTACTTATCATAAAAAAAGACCATGAGAACATTTATTTTACTTTTACTATTATGTACTGCTAATCTTTTTTCACAGAATCTTCTTACTCCGAAAAATATCAAAATTGATCCGAACCTGATAAAAAACGAAGTATCAGAATCTATATGGTATCTGGAGCGTGATGGGAAAAAATTAGAATTTGGCAGAGTGATTACTGAGCTCAGAAAGCTCAATTCTACGGATCTTCTTATCAAAATTAATGTAAAAATGACACCTGAGCGTGATACCAAATATGTAGATTCCAGTGTGGTAAAAATAGCCAACTTCCAACCGGTCTATCATTCATCTTTTAACCCGCACAGATCTATTGAGCTTAAATTTGGAAAAACTCATGTTACCGGATACTATGCCGACACACAGGGCGGTAAAAAAAAAAAAATTAATATAGCAGCATCCAATTATTTCGACAGCAGCATCTACCCTGCCCTCATTAGATTTATTGAATTAAAAAAAGGATATACTCCGGAGCTTGTTATTTTTAATTATACCTCAGATATTGTGAAAGGAATACAGAGAGCTTATATAAAAGACGTTCAGGAAACAGTACTGGAAGGAAGGATAGTCTGGGTAGTAAAAACCACCGATGATATTACAGATCTTGAATCATGGGTGACTCATTTTATTGATGCTGAAACAAGAAAAGTCATCAGGCAGGATATAAAGCTGGGAGAAACAAAAATGAGTATGGAAGTCATCAAATAAAAAAATCAATAAAGTTTATCAATATGGTAAACTTTATTCTTTTTACAGAAATCCTCTATTTAAGGACACTACCCAAACAAAAACACCGCTTAAAAACTGATAACCAAAAAATCGCAATCAAATATATCACAACGAAAGGAAAAAATAATTAACTTTGAGTAATACTTAAACACCAAATGTCAAAATCCTGCTTGACGTAAAACGTTCAGGAAGTAAACCAACTCAATATTATTAACTATGAAAAATGCCAAATTACTAAGCAGAGATGCTCAGAAAACAATCAACGGCGGAGCGGCAGGACGTTTTTGCTGTGAGTACAATTACAAAGGACAATGTATTTTATGGATCGGTCCGGGACAATATTGCCCGTAGAAAATGCATCTATAAAACTAAACACTTACAATTAAAGCCGGAATCTTCCGGCTTTCTGTTTTATATTTTTCTGCCAAATTTTCACATTCGGGAATAAAAATCTGCCATTTCAGCCATCTAGGTTTCATGGCATACATTTAGAGAATTACAACACAGAAATAATTAAAAAATAAATATATTATGTCAGTAAACTTTAAACCATTGGCAGACAGAGTTTTGGTAGAGCCAATCGCAGCAGAAACTAAAACAGCTTCAGGAATCATTATCCCGGATACTGCAAAGGAAAAGCCGCAAGAAGGTACTGTAGTAGCAGTAGGTCCTGGTAAAAAAGATGAGCCTACAACTGTTCAGGTAGGTGACAAAGTACTTTATGGAAAATATTCAGGTGCTGAATTAAAGTTGGAAGGGAAAGATTACTTAATCGTAAGAGAAGCTGATCTATTGGGAATCATCGGATAAGATTTCAGATCACAGACATCAGATTTCAGATTAAAAAATCAAATTTAAAAACTATCGTTAGTTGTCTTATATCTGACATCTAACATCTAATATCTAATCAAAAATGGCAAAAGAAATAAAATTCGATATCGAAGCAAGAGATGCTTTAAAAAGAGGTGTTGATGCATTAGCAAATGCAGTGAAAGTAACTTTAGGTCCTAAAGGGAGAAATGTAGTAATCGAAAAATCTTTCGGTGCTCCACACGTTACTAAGGACGGGGTTTCTGTAGCTAAAGAAATCGAACTTGAAGATAAAGTAGAAAACATGGGAGCGCAAATGGTAAAAGAAGTTGCTTCCAAAACTAATGATATCGCAGGAGACGGTACTACTACCGCTACTGTTTTAGCACAAGCTATCGTAAGAGAAGGTCTTAAGAACGTAGCTGCTGGTGCTAACCCAATGGATCTTAAAAGAGGGATCGACAAAGCTGTAACTTCAGTGGTTGCGAACCTTAAATCTCAATCTCAGGAGGTTGGAGATTCTTCAGAAAAAATCAAGCAAGTTGCTTCTATCTCTGCTAACAACGACGATACTATCGGTACTTTAATTGCTGAAGCTTTCGGAAAAGTTGGTAAAGAAGGAGTAATCACTGTAGAAGAGGCTAAAGGTACTGATACAACGGTAGATGTTGTAGAAGGTATGCAGTTCGACAGAGGTTACCAGTCACCTTACTTCGTGACTAACCCTGAGAAAATGTTAGCTGAACTAGAAAACCCATATATCCTTTTAGTAGAGAAGAAAATCTCTTCAATGAAAGAATTACTTCCGGTTCTTGAGCCAATTGCACAAGGTGGTAAGTCTTTATTAATTATCTCCGAAGAAGTGGAAGGTGAAGCTTTAGCTACTTTGGTAGTAAACAAACTAAGAGGTTCTCTTAAAATTGCTGCTGTAAAAGCTCCGGGATTCGGAGACAGAAGAAAAGCAATGTTAGAAGATATCGCGATCCTTACAGGTGGACAGGTGATCTCTGAAGAGCAAGGTTTCACTATGGAAAACATCTCTTTAGATATGCTTGGAACTGCTGAGAAAGTAACGATTGACAAAGACAACACAACTGTTGTAAACGGTGGTGGTGACGAAGCGAAAATCAAAGGAAGAGTAGCTCAGATCAAAGCTCAGATGGAAACTACAACTTCTGACTACGACAGAGAGAAACTTCAGGAAAGATTAGCTAAATTAGCTGGTGGTGTTGCTGTACTTTACGTAGGTGCTGCTTCTGAAGTAGAAATGAAAGAGAAAAAAGACAGAGTAGATGATGCATTACACGCAACTAGAGCTGCTGTAGAAGAAGGTATCGTTGCAGGTGGTGGTGTTGCTTTAGTAAGAGCAATCTCTTCACTACACAACCTTGAAGGAGACAACGCAGACGAAACTACAGGTATCAAAATCGTGAAGAGAGCTATCGAGGAGCCATTAAGACAAATCGTTGCTAACGCAGGTGGTGAAGGTTCTGTAATCGTTGCTAAAGTAGCAGAAGGTTCTGGAGACTTCGGATACAATGCTAAAACTGACGAGTATGTTCAAATGCTTGAAGCAGGAATCATTGACCCAACTAAAGTAACAAGAGTTGCCCTTGAAAACGCAGCTTCTGTATCAGGAATGCTTCTTACTACTGAATGTGTTATCACTGAAGTAAAGAGCGCTGAACCAGCTATGCCAATGGGTGGTGGAATGCCAGGAATGATGTAATAGCGAGTCGCTAAGACAAATTTAATATATAGACCGCTCTGCTTTTGCAGGGTGGTTTTTTTTATACAGAAAATCTAAAGAACTTTTTACTTAAAATTTTATTTGCAATTATATATCATATATGAGTTTAAAGTGTAAATTTGAATATCAACCGTAATTACAACAAAAAGTACATTCAAACCGATTAATCAATCATGAAAAAGTTCGCATTACTTATTTTTATATGTTTATGTATAAATCTGTTTTCACAAAAAAATATAATTCAAGATTTAAAAATTGTTGATTATGAATTAATATCGAATAATAAAATTGAAATTAAATCTTACGCTACATTAGATAAGAAAGGAAACTTAACCGTCTATTCAGATAGCTGGGATGGGAAAAATTATTTCCAATACATATTAACTTCAGAAGAAATTAACCAATTAAACTCATTATCAGGCAAAAATATTGAATCCTTTGTCAAACAAAAACAACTCAATAGGAATGAATATTTCGCAGGAAATCCAAGATTTATTTCTTATAAATCCAACGGAAAAGTTTATAGTCTTTGCTTTATTGAGCCATTTATGAATAATGAATTTATGGACATCCTAAAAATTCTAAATTCAAAAATATACAAACATGATGAAACTGCTAAAATTCAAATGCAGACAAACGATTTCGAAAAAGTTGAAATTGAAATTATTGAAAGAAGCAAAGTAGATAATTACTTACCAACAAAAGCAGTTATTATTCAAAATTAAAAAACTCCCCTTTTTAAATATTCTCCAAAGTCCAGAGACTTCAGAGAATGTCTGTGTTATCACTGAAGTAAAGAGTGCTGAACCAGCTATGCCAATGGGTGGTGGAATGCCAGGAATGATGTAATAGCAAATCACTAAGACAATTTAATATGTAAACTGTTCTACTTTTGTAGGATGATTTATCAAAAATTCCTGCACAAAAATAAAGTTTTGTACATTTGAGAGTTAGCCATAATTTCAATTTTCTTTATATAATGAAACAGTTATTTTTAAAACAACCGATATATATAATCTTAATTATCCTTGTTATAATTATTCTCTATCCCATATGTTTAAACTTCTTTATAGATAGTTCAAATGAACGAGGTGTATTTGGTGACAGCTTTGGAGCATTAAATACATTCTTTTCAGCGTTAGCATTTTGTGGTGTAGTTATCTCAATAATAATCCAAAGAAAAGATTTCGATGAATCAAAATATCAATATCTTCATGATCGAATGACAAGTTTTATGTATGTTCAATTAGATAGATATGAAAAAATTTTAGAAAAATTAGAAATAGTAAATAATGATGTGAAAATCTGTAATAACGAAGCACTAATTTATTTATTTGAAAATTTAAAACCTATCTATATTGAATTTGCAGAAACAAGAGAACAAAGATTAAATATAGCTTTAAATAGCAAAGAAGCAATCTTACAAAATCTAAATTTAATCAAAGAATCAAATAGTAAAATATCATCTTTTATAATATCAACTGATAATTGTTTTTTAACATTAAACGATATTTTAAACACAAGTGAATTAACTATCAATGATAAAAATGAATTAAAATCTATCTTTAATAAAAATTTAGGATATATGTTTCCAAGTCTTATGAAAACTATGTACAATACAATTTATTTGGCTAGAATGTTTAGTTTTCAACTAGACATATGTTATGATGATTTCTCATCCTTAATGACACTTTTGAATAGAATACAATATTTTCAAATCTTTCACCATGGTAATAAAAACTACTATAGTTAATTTCTAGTTTAGTTTTTTAGAAAAATAAAGACTTCCGCTTTATGGATCTTTATCATATCTCATACGTATCATCTTTTAACCTAACTAAAATTTCCCAATTTTACTTTTATTTCTTTCTATGGCGCACACAAATATGCCAAGCGGAAATGTATATTAGGAAAGATCAAGCGTTTTCATGAGATACCGCCTTTGGATGTTGATCTTCACTAGGATTTTTTCTTTATTTCGATTTCTTTTACAAATTCGTATTTCTCTTCCAAAATTGGCTGTTCTGGCCAGAAGTCTTTTGGAGAGCATCCCAGAGCTTTTGATATTAAGTTTAAGCTTTTAATATTATACTTCGCCGTTTTGGAATGTGCTTCAATATCTGAAATATAACTTGTACTCTTACCAATAGCTAAAGAGAGTGAAGTTTGACTAATACCTCTCTGTTCCCTTATTTCTTTCACTTTTGAAATTATATATCGTTCTATTTCGTCTAAAGAATCATGCATAATGACAAAGTGAGCCAAAAACAAAATAAAAAACTAAGGACTATAGTCCTGTATATTGAAAATATTATTATATTTGGAAAAGATTACTCATTAGAGTAATTTTGCGATACTTCAAAGAAATATAGAAGCTATTGCTTAGAGTCTTGTCATAGAAAACTGGTAATTTTTAAAGCAACAAGATGATAAGTATGAAGCTCACGACCTAGGCGTGGGCTCTCTTATCTGTTGCACGGTATACCAGTACCTCTATGACAGATATTGTAGAGTCTCATGCCGTTTTTATTTTCATGCTGTTCTGCTTTTCTACAATCATCTTTTTCTAAGCCAGCTTTACCATATAAAGTATCATGATACGGTACAATGGGGTGTACAATCCATTGCGGCTTTAGGGCTTTTAGAGAAACACAAATTCTATCTTATTCATTCGGCTTGTATAGACAGGAAGCTCAGGCATTGCAGGGCTTACTTCTTTACTGCCGAGTAAAATCGTGCAAAAAAAAATACACTCTCATGAAAAAAAACAGAACAGGCTTTCAATCTACATTAGAAAAAAGTCCCAAGAAGCACTCCGGCGTACAGCTAATGGAAACTTTTTTCGAGTTCAATGATCTGGCAACAACCAAAGAGCTGCTAAACACCATTATGAACTATGCTGTAAAAAGAAATAGCTGGATAAAAGAAGATCCTTCCGTCGTTTATCATTTTCATCAGGCAATGCGTTCCTTTGTCCGTGCAGGCTACTTTCTAATACTGAGAGAAAAGAAATGTAAAGTCAATACTCAGTTGGAAGATGTTTCACCTCTGGCTCTTGGCTTGCTTACGGAGAAAGAATACCAAAATCCTCTACTGGTATTTAAAAAAGCATTCAGGGAATACAGCATCAAAGAATTTGATTACTTCATTTCGGGAATGGTTTATTTCTCACTCGGCATCTATGACAATCTACCGGAAAGGAATATGATAAGCCCATACATACATCTCACCAAAATGCTGGATGCCGCATATCTTATTATCGAAAGAAAAAATATAAAGCCCGCTCTGCAAAGTCGGGAGATTTTACCCGCAAAAAAATAAAATCCACAGCCATAAATTTCAAACATCAGGGTAAAAAACCGCTTTTATCCTCTTCTATACCCCATCCAGCCACTTTAATACCCGTCTTTAGCCCCTTCGCAAAGGGGCTAAAGACACTTTCATAACCACCTAGAACCCCTTACCTAAGGGGATACACACCCTTCAAAACTCCCTTCAGACCGTTGAATAACTGGGTATACCCCCTTATACAACCCCCTCTACCCCCTTCTATAACCCCCTAGAGCCCCTTACCTAAGGGGATGTACCCCCTTCGGAACTGCCTATACCCCGTCCATCAACCTGGTATCCCCCCTTATGCAACCCCCTCTACCCCCTTAGGTAAGGGGGTAATCCTACCTGAAAAAGCAGATCAAGGTGAGATAAATATTGATAGATTCATCATAGGATCATCATCCGAAGAAAAGGAAATACCACTCCGCCAAAGCTTCCTATTTTACAGAAATACTCCTTATTTCTTATAGCTAAGAAGATCTTTATAATTCGTAGATTTGGGCATCAAAAAACTAAAAACTATT
This sequence comes from Chryseobacterium artocarpi, assembly GCF_001684975.1. Taxonomy (GTDB): domain Bacteria; phylum Bacteroidota; class Bacteroidia; order Flavobacteriales; family Weeksellaceae; genus Chryseobacterium; species Chryseobacterium artocarpi. The sequence continues at coordinate 441,146 of NZ_MAYH01000034.1, forward strand.
TATCATGAGAAGCTCAATTTTAGTAATTACGTTATTACTCTCAGCATTTTTACGTGCACAAAATCATTCAGATACCACCGACCAAATGATTGATAAAATATGCTCGGACCTCAAGCAAAATGAAAGTATGAGCGATTCATTAAAAATCAAAAATATATCCCAAAAATTTATTCATCCTTATTTGGCTCAATTTTCAGATTCTGAACGTCAAGAGAAATTCAATCATTTATATTTCAGATTACAGAACAGATGTCAAAGTTTTAAAGATTATTTACAAAGAATAGATCCTATAAAAAGTGATAATTGGGCAAGATTGAATACGCTTCCTGACATTACAGTATCCGAAAGTGAAATCAAAAAATTTAAGAATAGTAGTAAATTCTATTATTTAGAATATGATGGTGATCAAAAAACAATCGTAAAAACTGACAAAAATTTCTGGGTAGAAACTTTTACTGACGGGACCTATTCAAAATTATCCTACAAATGGATCAGTAAAAATAAATTTGAACTGGAGTTCATTGAAAGCAATAACAATGGAAGAAAGAATTTCAGCAAAAAAGGAGATCGATACATTTATCAAGTTATCAATAAAGAAAATAATTTCTACTGGATTCTTGTTGAAACTTCTGACGAAATAATCAAATTTAAATTATTTGTGGAAAGTTAACAATCCTTACACATTGAATTTTCAGCTCAATAAAGAATTAAGAAACAGTAAAAGGAAGCTAGCTGAACGCACCTATACAGTACTTAGCATTAAATAAAAAAACATGAAAAAATTATTAAATAAACTTATTATCATTGAGTTTGAAGACAAAGAACCACAAAAAGGAATTTTAATTAACTATAGTAAAAACTGGTTTTTAATCAAATCCAATCCTGTTGATTTTGTTTTAGATGGATATTCTATTATAAAAAATTGTAATATCAAAAATATTACAACAAATGATGATACTGAATTTGTAGAAAAAGCAATGGAATTAAAAGGCATTTCGGTTGGTAAGAAAATACATAAAATACCACTTAAAAATTTTGATTCAATAGTTGAGAGTATACAGAAAAACTTTGGAATTTTCAGTTTGGCTAAGAAAAGAGGTGATGCTATTTATCCCGGGAAATTAAAAAAACTTACTGATGAAAAAATTATTCTAACCTGGATTGATTTGAACGCAAATTGGGGGGAAGAAAGAGAGTTTACAAAAGATAAAATAAGAACCATTGATTTTGATAGTGACTATTTATTTTCCTTAAAATTACTAGCCGAAAATAAATAATAACTATTGAACGTCATTATAAATAATAACCATTGAGAATATCAGAATTAAAAGTTCACAGAATCATCCATAGACCATCAAGAATAACTGACAAACATGGACGTAGAATTTTTGAAGAATACGAGTATGACTTCAAATACAATCCATATTTTAAAAATAGTGAAACACAAAGATTATTTGCGAAAATTATAGATATACTTCCGTGTATTTTAATCTTACTTTATTTTTTCAACCTTACAATCCTTAAAAGTTTACTTTCCGCTACTGCATTAGTTATCATGTATGGTACAATCAGCGAAGCAATATTTGGAAAAACTTTAGGTAAGAAAATATTTAAGTTAATTGTAATTGATGATTTTGCTAACACACCATCATTATCAACGTCTTTAAAACGAAATATTCTTTGTTTAATTAATCTTTTTCCCACTTTTACAGAAGGGCAAGACAGAGCTGGAGTCTGGGGCATAAGTATGAATTTTAATATGTATCTCAACAACAAATTTGCTAAGACGTATATTGTAAAAGAAAAAATGCTGAAAGAAATAGAGGAAATGCTGGAGAAGCAAATTAAACAAAAACAGTGAAGAACAGGAAGCTGATAGCTTTACAATACGAAACAAAATGATAAAAAAAAGACAATTAAAAAAATTGATACAAATTCATTTTGGAATAAAAAAATAGTCTAGTAAATGTATTTGCTCATATATGTCTATTTGTATAAATACTCATCTGGTTAAAAGCGATTTTAGAAAATTCTCTTTAACTTTTTCCCTATCTTTAAACCACTATTTCCTCATCACAATTTAAACTAAAATCTACACCAGTGAAAACAAAATTATTATTCCTTTCATTTTTGGGTTCATTATTCACCCATGCACAAACCCTTCAGTTTAAAAATCTCGCCAATATGTCTGGAGGCAGAGGGGGCACAACCAGTGTAATTGTGAATGATAATATCTATGTGAACAACGGGTATCTGGAAAACAGCGGTAATGCAAAATATATTGAAAAATATAATATTACCGATAACAGCTGGAGTATTCTCAATTCTACTCTCCTTCCCAAAAGATTTGCTAATTCTGAGACTTACGATAATAAAATCTATATTTTTAACGGTTGGGGAAATAGCCATCTTGAAATTCTGGACCTTGCAACCAATCAAATAACGAAGGGCGCTACTAATCGTTCCTATACAGGAAATGCTGGCTCTGCAATCTATAATGGCAAAATATACGTGTTTGGTGGCAGCGGACTAAACGGTGCGTCAACCACTGTATTTTCTGATAAATTTCAGTATTACGACATCGCTTCCAATACATGGAATCCCTTACCGGATATGCCTACAGCCAGAGAAACAAAGGGTAAAATCGTAAATGATAAGCTGTATGTAATTGGTGGTTTTAATGGTACTTCATCTCGTCTGATCAATGTTTTCGATCTCAAAACGAATCTTTGGACCGATAAGTATATTATGCCTTCCGGGATATCCGGACACTCATTAGCTGTATCCGGTAATAAGATTTTTATTGTAGGGGGGTATAATAATCAAACTTTTCTAGCCTATTTTGATACAACAACCAATAAAGTACATCAGCTATCATCCAATATGATTCCCAGAAGACACGCTGCTGCAGAAGTATATGACGATAAACTATACATCATCGGCGGAAGTACAACATCTCTACTTAAATCATCCATTAAAAGCACCCAAGTAGCTGATATTAATGAAAGTGTACTTTCTTCAACAGCAACCAATGACGATCATGAAAGTAAAACAAGAGTCTACACCAGTGCCAATAGAAACGGCTTTGTTATCAGCAATAAAAACAACAGCAATCAATTTGAATACACAATTTACCCAACAGACGGGAAACAGATCATCAATGGTGTTGCCTATTATAATAAAACCATAGATCTATCAAATGTGCCAAAAGGAACCTACATTTTCAGTTATAAAAATGAAAAAGGGGTGTTACAACAGGTAAGGATTATAAGATAAAGCCCTTAAAAAATATAATGATTACAAATAAATAGTAATACATATTTTTTTATACAACAAGAAAATAAAGCCTACAAACAGTGAATCAGAATCAACTATATGAAGATCTTTTCCAGAAACGCAATTCATATTACCTTGAAAAGCTAGAGCTCTATGAAAATGGGAAAAAATTTACTTTTAACTATGCTACTTTTATCTTCGGATTACTTTGGTTTCTTTATAGAAAAATGTATTTGGAAACAATCGTTATTTTTTTAATCCTTTATACTGAAACAGCTTTTGAAAACTTTTTTTTAACAGATAAAATTGGTATAGAACAAACAAAACTTGTAAGTTTTATCATTACAATTCTATCACTTATAGTTGCAGGATTTAGCGGAAATTATTTATACATTAAAAGAGCAAAACGAACAATTAAAAAAGCAGAAAAAAAATTCTCTGAGTATGAACAGAGAAAAAAATATTTAACAAAAAAAGGAGGAACTCAGCTTCTATACATTGGTATTTTATTAACCCTGTTAATTGTTGCAATCATCTTGAAGTAAATATTATTAATATACCCCACTTCAAAAAACAAATTCGTTTATAAATAAAATCGTCCCCCCTTACCCGCATAAAAAAGCATTTGAATTTCTCAACCAATTAAAATAAAATATAAGAATGTTCAATAAGATCTTAACCACTTTTCCCATATTGACAACCGAAAGATTGACACTTCGTCAACCGTCAGAAAGTGATGTTCAAGAGATCCTCTCCCTCAGATCTGATATAAGTGTGAATAAATATCTTGGTCGCCAACTCACCAGAACTACAGATGAAGCATTAGCCTTTATTCAAAAAGTAAATGAGGGTTTCAAAAATAATACTGGGCTTTATTGGGGCATTACAAACTCTAATAATAAAAAACTTGTTGGAACCATTTGTATTTTTAATTTTTCAGACGACCTTAAAACATGTGAAATCGGATACGAGCTTTTACCCGATTATCAGCGACAGGGAATCATGAATGAAGCATTAAAAAAAATTCTTGATTTTACTTTTCAGACTCTTGAAATTCAAACAATTGAGGCTTTTACCCATAAAGACAATCTAAGTTCAACCCAGCTTCTTGAAAAATTCCATTTTGAGAAAACAACTTTTGTTGATGAGGAAAATCCAGATTTAATAGCATTTTACTTATCAAATAAAAAATGATCAGACTTCGGACAACAACCTGATCACATATAAAAGCGTCAAAACTCCTTACCCACATGAAAAAAGCATTTGAATTCCTCAACCAATTAAAAGAAAATAACAACCGGGAATGGTTTTCTAAACACAAATCTGAATATGATTCGGTTGTAAAAGAAAACAAAACTCTTTTCAATCAGATCTATAATGAACTTCAGGAATATGATCAACTCAAAGGAATTCATATTTTCAGAATTTACAGAGATGTTCGTTTCTCAAAAGATCAGACACCTTATAAAACCAACTTCGGTGTTGGATATTCCCGTTCAAAACCCATGTTGAGAGGCGGATATTATATTCAGCTGGAACCTGGCAACAGCTTTGTAGGCGGTGGTTTTTGGGGACCTGAGGCAAAAGATTTACTTCGTATCCGTAAAGAATTTGAAATCAGTACAACGGAAATTGAAAAAATCATCTCTGATAAAACTTTTGTAAAATATTTCGGAGAGCTACAGGGTGATTCGGTAAAAACAGCTCCACGAGGCTTTGAGAAAAACCATCCTGCGATAGATTTAATCAGAAAAAAACAATTCGTAGTCATGCGAAAATTTACGGATAAAGAGGTTTTCTCAGACAGCTTTCAAAAGGAAGCTTTACAAACTCTCCTGGCTATGCGTCCGTTTTTCGATTATATGAGTGAAGTACTGACAACTGACCTCAATGGAGAACCTTTATATTAAAATTTATTATAGAACTATATCAAATATTATCGCTAAAAATGCACAACAAAACAATCATTGACAAACTCGCCTGGATCGAACTAAAAGATAAATCTATTCTCTCCACAAAAAGCTACGGAAAAGAAAAATATTATATTCCCGGAGGTAAAAGAGAGGCTGGAGAAACCGATGAACAAGCTCTAGTTCGTGAAATATGGGAAGAATTAAATGTAACCATTGACGGCAAAACATTACATTATATCGGAACTTTTGAAGCTCAAGCTCACGGACATGCAGAAGGCATTATTGTAAAAATGACTTGCTATTCTGGAGAATATTCCGGAGAATTAAAAGCCAGTTCTGAAATTGAAGAAATGAAATGGCTTAACTATTCAGACAAAGACAAAGTATCTGAAGTTGATAAAATAATCTTTGACAGTTTACATCAAAACAATTTATTAGATTAATTTTTCTCATCCCAGACAAATTCTATTAATTATAAAAACAAAAGCCGTTCTGGAAAACAGAGCGGCTTTCATTTATTAAAGATAGTAGTATAAATTCCCTACAGATAAGGGTTCCCGTAAGGTAACATCTATCATTCGTTTTACTTTTGGTTTTCAATTTTTGATCATTAAAAATAAAACAATGAAACAAGTACTATTAATTTTTACGCTTTTAATTTTTGGAATTTCTTATTCTCAAACCGCACCAATATTTGAAAATGATACGCTGATTACTTCAACGGGTTTTAAAGTGTATGAAGGTTTGGATCTGAAAATCGGGACAGGCTCTATGAATGACGGAGATTTTAAATTTATCAGAACCAATGCTTCTTCTTTATTCAATTATACCTCAAACACGGGATATCAAGGTCTTGCGAATCAGGCAAATTCTTTTAAAAGAAGTAATTCCGGGCTGACATTTAAAGTAAAAAAAATAATGCCGAGAGGAAACAAAAAAAATGGTTTCGTGTACTATGCTAAAATCGGAAGCGGTCTCATGAACTATGAAGTTGATCTGGAAAATGCAATCAGATCAGGTGAAGTAATTGTTCCCGATGAATTTTTGCCTAAAGAAAAATCTCAACATATAAATTCAGAAACAAAATATGACCGACTGAAAAAGATCAAGGAACTCAAAGATTCAGGAGTCTTATCTGAAGAGGAATTTCAAAAAGAGAAAGATAAAATAATGGCTGAAAAATAGCTTTTACTCAAAACCGTTCTGCTTTCAGAGCGGTTTATTTTTTCCTAACATCCAAAGATATTTTACTCTATTTTTACAACATCTAAAACAGGGTTAATTTATAATGAACAATTAAGTTTTTTATAAAAAATCAATGAATTCAGATAGTCAATAAACTTATAACTCACAGACACAAAATAAATATGCAGAATTATTGCAAACAACTGTTTTTACTTTTCACCTCTTTCCTACTTCTTTCTAATCTGCTATTTTCCCAAACAAAAAAAGCTGTACAAATTGATTCTTTAATAAAACAATTCAGTCAAAGCGGCACTTTCAACGGAAATGTTTTAGTTTCAAAAGATAATAAGATCATTTATAATGCTTCTTTTGGTTTTAGGGATGCTACAAAAACAAAGAGACTAACTGGTGATGACAGGTTTAATATAGGTTCTATCACAAAAGAATTCAGTGCCGCTGCTATATTACAATTACAGGAACAGGGAAAGTTGAAAACAGAAGATCCTGTTTCTAAATATATTCCGGAATTACCCAAATGGGCAAATGATGTTACCATAAAAAATTTATTACAATACACGAGTGGTATTCCCGACGTAAACTGGAAAAAAATTAAAAATGATAAAGATCTTTTCGATGGTTTACTGCTTATAGATTCTCTGGAATTTAAACCTGGAACGGATTACGGTTATAACAACAATAATATATTTCTACGTCATTTTATCATTGAACGCTTAACAGGAATTCCCTTTAATCAATATGCTGAAAAATTTATTTTCAAACCCTGCAACATGACTTCTTCTGTTATGACTCCTTTTGAAAATGAAAAAAATATAGCTAGAGGATTTAATATTGATTTAGTGCCAGACAAAGCTGATCTCCCTATTACCGGAGGAACTTATTTAACCACTACAGACTTATTAAAATGGACAAAATGCCTTCATTCAAATAAAATAATGAATGAAAATTCTTTATTTGAACTAGGGCAGCAATTTAATCTCCCGGAAACTCAATCATCTATGGGAGAAGCAAAATTTAAAAACAAAAAACTGGTTGAGCATATACATGATGGAAGAGCCGGAAACTATGAAGCTCTTTTGGTTTCTGATCTGGACGAAAAGCTCACCATTATTCTGCTGGGAAATAATTATCATGGAAAACTATTTGAAATTTCTGATGCCATTAAAACCATTCTGAATAATAAAAAATAGTACTTTCAATATCTCATTAAACCAAATACATATTCATTAGTAATTTATTGGGTAATTCATTTAACAGTTATATTGTTCTAAAAATTATGACCATTCAAGACCAAATCAAAGAATATATCAATAGCCAGCCAGAACCAAAACGTAGTGATATGATGGTACTTCATCATAATATTCTGGAACTTCTGCCGAACTGCAAACTCTGGTTTCTGGATGGGAAAGACAGTGAAGGTAAGATTGTTTCCAACCCTAATATCGGATACGGAGCTTATACTATTTCATATACTGACGGCACTACTAAGGAATTTTATCGCATTGGAATAAGCGCCAATACAACGGGAATTTCTGTGTATATAATGGGTATTGATGATAAAACTTATTTAGCACAAGCATTCGGAGAAAAAATAGGTAAGGCAAAAGTGACAGGATATTGTATTAAATTTAAGGCATTGAAAGATATTCATATTGAAGTTCTCAAAACTGCAATACAGTATGGTTTTGCACAAGATTCTTAAAATTGACACATCAAAACCATTAAAATTTAAAGACCATGAACACAAAAAAAATTCTAAAAACCATAGGTATTACCCTTGGAATCATCATCATATTTCTTATCGCAAGTAACTTTATCTGGCTGAATGACAGAGAAAACCTTCTATACAAAATACAACAGTACATTACATACAATGAAGAAGACTGGAAAAACTATGAGACCAATCAAAAAATTCTGGCAGAAAATCCTTCCGGAACAATCCAGACAGTTGTAGTAGAATCGGTTCCAGATTTCCATCCTTATAATATTGATCTATTAACAGGAAATACGAAAAAAGAAGAATTAAAGAAAATTGAAAATGCTCATTTTGAAAATTTAGTCTCTGCTAAAAAGAGTCCGGATGATGAAGATGCTCAAATTGCTCTGATTAAATTGACTCAAAGACGTCTGACTGATGTTATCATCAATCAAAAATTAAGCATCAAGATCGGAAAATGCTACGAGAATCCTAATAAAGGAGAAAACTATAGTTGTGTAAGCTGTATGATTCTTCTATATAACAGAGAAAAAAATGATTGGCAGGAGGCTCCGGACGGAGAGAATTTCCTTGATAACTCTTATGATTTTTATCAGACCTCTGAAGGTGGAGAATGGGAAGCAAAAGAGTTATCAATGTACATTCCTTATGATGATGCTTTATTTAAAAAGTATGAAAACAAATCCAGATAAATTTCAGCAATAATTAAAATAAACCGATCATGTCAGACGCAGAAAAAATCATTAATGAGATCAATATATTTTTAGAAAAATCCATGTTGAAAACCTCTCAGATTACCAAGGAGGAAATTATTGATTTTATTGAGAAAAAATGGGCTGAAGCTGATGAAGAAAAATATGAAAATTATTCGGCATATATAATCAGCAGCAGAATGATTCACGAATATATGTGGAAAAAAGATTTCGGAAATATGATGCGATGGATGGAAATTCTAAATCTTCACAATGCTTCTAAAAATAATCCTTCCTATTTCCGTCATTACTATGCCGGAAAATGTTGCCTGGAATGTGGTAATGAAGAAAAAGCGCTCGAATATTTCAATCTGTGTTATACTGAAAACGCAGATTATATTTTTTCTCAGGATTCCTTCTGTTATGAGTTTTTCAACAGACATATTGAACATCCAAGAGACTTATCCCATAAAGAAATTAAGGAATATGAATCCGCGGATTATACTCCATTGAAATTAGAATACTGGCAATCTTTTTTCAATGAAGACGACGACGAATTTGACTATGAAATTTGGGATGAAAATGATGAATACACAGATGAACCAACGCAGGAACAACACAATGGATTTGATTATTTACAAATAAATCAAAAGATGATCTTAGAAAACATCTTATCTGAACTGTTAAAAAAATATACTGAATTACAAAAAATATATAATTATCCGGAAGAAGACAAAGTTGATTTTATGCCGGATTTAAATAACATTCAAGGTTTTGCTAATCTCTTATCTCCAAACGGTTTTTATATAACTTCAGTAATTAAAAATAATCACCCGTATATTGGTATCAGCTTTTCATGCTCATGGGATGGTGAACACGGGCTTGGAATAATGACTCATAAAAATAAAGTGATTGAAATCGGAGAAGCAGATGTTGCTTTTAGTAGCTGGGCAGCTGAGGATGATTTATAATTCATTCATCAATCATTATTCTGATATTTTTAATTATCATGTTGATTCTACATAAAAGAAAAAAATATTTAATTATAATTCCGAAGGAAATATATAATTTCTGGATCATATTTTACTTACTTTTATCATTCAATTTTCCACGATGAAACTCAGATTATTTTTTATTTCTTTTACTTTTTCAATTATAAAAATCCTTGCTACAGGGCAGGTGCCGGACAGAATCATTATCAACAATAAGGAATACAAATTATTAAATAATCCTCTCGAAAAATATTTTGATGAGCATCCGGATGAACATCCCGTTTATGGAAATAAAGACTTAAAAGAAGGAATAAATGAAGTAACAACGATAGGTACAAGCTCAAATCACCGAGGCTATATCGCAACATTTAAAATTGAAAATAATATCCTGAGTGTAGTAGATATTAAGATTCTAGATGTAAATTCAGATAAATACGAATATATTTCTGTTTTCAAAAAAACATTCGGTGACAAAAAAATAGAACTCAATTATTCTGGAGTGTTGATCATTCCACAAGGAAAATTGATTCAATCTGCAGATTTCGGTTACTCATCTTTATATGATAAATATCAGGTAATAACCGTTCAGCGCGATAAGATTGTAAAGGATAAAGAGCTGGATCAGGATGGTTTTATAAAATTTAAAGTTGATCAGTTTGAAGGCTATAAAAAGACTGAAAAGTATAAAGCCGATGTTAAAAAATATCTTGAAGACTGGAATGACAGTAAAAAATCGGATCTATCCAGAGAAAACACGCGTGGAATGTCGAAAAAAGAAATTGCTCAACTGAAAAAAAGTTATGAAACGCCACCCAATGACGAATATATTGATAATTTTCTTTTCGTAATTGAAAACCTGGATGATATTATAGTGGATTACTAAATATATATTCTATTTCATATGTTTAAAATACATGCTTTTCTCCTCACTCTCCTACTCGTTCTCTGCACAGGCTGTAAAGAAAAAATAAAACATGATGATCATTTTGTAGTCTATCAGGTAAATCCTAAAACACAAAACATAAAATTCTACTGGAAAAATAATAGAAATGAAACTCTGAAAAGTATCGAACATTTAAAAAATGAAGTAGAATCCGGCAATGAAAAATTAATATTTGCAATGAACGGAGGAATGTTTGAACCGGACAATTCCCCAAAAGGACTTTATATTGAAAATTTTAAACTCCTCAAATCAATAGATACACTCAACGGTTCTGGAAATTTCTATCTGCCTCCCAATGGAGTTTTTTATATCACCAAAGACAACCAGGCTGGAATTATAGAAACCCCAAAATACAGACAAAATACAATAATCAGATATGCTACCCAATCCGGTCCGATGCTGCTTATCAATGGTAAAATAAATCCAATATTTAAAGAAGAGTCTAAAAATCTGAATATCAGAAACGGTGTCGGAATTTCAGAAAATGGAGACGTTATTTTCGCAATGTCGAAAAAAGAAATTAATTTTTACAGTCTTGCTCAACTCTTCAAAGAAATGGGCTGTAAAAATGCTTTATATCTTGATGGATTTGTTTCAAGAACTTATCTTCCTGAAAAAAAATGGATTCAGAAAGATGGAAACTTTGCTGTGATCATAGGAATTGCAGCACCTCAATAAATTCTTTTTTCCACCATAAAATATTCTTAACTTTCTTCAGAGTTTTAGATACAAATTAACTTCATCACTTACTATTAAACATGAAAAAAATCATATTAGATCTTGCAACCACCCTAGATGGATTTATTGAAGGACCCAACGGAGAAATTGATTGGTGTATTATGGATGATGATATGAATTTTGATGGTTTTATATCCGAAATTGATACTATTTTCTATGGAAGAGTAAGCTATGATGCATGGGGAAATTATGAACCTGCTGAAAATGCAGCTCCAGAAGAAGTGGAATTCTGGAAAACCATTCATGCAAAGAAGAAATTTGTATTTTCAAGCCAAAACCGGAAAGATGAGAAGGCAACATTCATCCATTCCGAGCTTGTGGAAAAAGTTTCGGAAATCAAAAAGCAAGGTGGAAAAGATATCTGGTTGTATGGCGGAGCAGGTCTTATCAAAACTTTTATAGATCATAATCTGATTGATGTTTACAGAATATCTGTACATCCGGTTGTCTTAGGAAGTGGCAAACCTCTTTTTGAAGATTTAAAAGAAAGGTTAAATTTAAAACTGGTTGAAACAAATGTATTCAAATCCGGCGTTGTACAACTTATTTATCAACCAATTATTCCCCAGAAATGAATATAAAATTTGATTCCATTATCCTCTACGTGCAAAATATCAATGTATTGAAACATTTTTATGTTGAAAATTTTAACTTAAAAGTACTTGAAGAAGATAATGTATGGGTTCTGATGAATACAGGATCTATAAATATTGGTCTTCATAAAATCGGAGAACAATATCTTGAAAAAATGGCAGAAGGACATCAGTTTGACAACAATACAAAGCTTGTTTTTCAAATAGATACAGATATTGAATCAGCAAGAAATGAATTACTTTCAAAAAATGTTCAGATGAGAGAAATCAAAACTTTTGAGAGGTATGATTTCTGGTTATGTGACGGGATAGATCCGGAAGGAAATGTTTTTCAGCTTAAATGTAAAAAGTAGATAATGATCTATCTTAAATCAACAGCCAATGAATAAAAAAAGATCGGCTGAATGGTTAAATTGTATTAAACAGATGTAATAGACCTTCTCTTACAACTGTCTTATCATAAAAAAATACATGAAATCTATTTTAGCATGCCTTATTTTACTGCTGGCAGCGCAACCTGTCTTTTCACAAAAAGCTAAACAGCTGGAACAATTATTCAATGCTTATGACAAAATGGGCGGCTTCAGCGGATCTGTTCTTGTCGCAGAAAAAGGAAAAATTATCTTCGAGAAAAGTTACGGCTACAGAAACGGTCCTAAAAAAGAGAAAAATACAAACAACAGTCTTTATCGTGTTTTCTCCACCACCAAAATGTTTACAGCAACTGTTATTCTGAAACTGGAAGAAGAAGGAAAGTTATCTTTAAATGATAAACTGTCCAAATATTACCCTAATTTTCCTAAGGGAGACAACATTACCATTGCCAATCTTCTTTCTCATACCTCCGGAATTCCCGATGAAACCTCCTCAGAAAATACAGTAAATGAAGAAATACTGATGAAATTTCTTTCTTCAAAGCCATTAGATTTCTCACCGGGAACCCAATGGAGCTATTCCAATTCCGGATATTATATTCTTGGGCATATCATAAAAAAAGTAACGGGAACAGACTATGATAAGGCTATTGAAAATTACATTCTCAAGCCTTTACAGATGAATAACAGCGGTTTCCATTTCAATGAAGTTACTGATGAGAATAAAGCTTGGGGATATGAGTTTTTATCCGATAAAATGTCCAACGAAGCTTTACGTTTCAAAACAGATCACCCTTTTGCGGCAGGAGCTATGTACTCTACCGTTGGCGATATTTTTAAATTTAACGAAGCTTTTAAAAACTATAAAATACTGAAAAAAGAAACTGTTGAAAAAATGATTACTCCTTACCTTAATGATCATTATGGATTCGGTTGTGATACTTCGATCATAAATGGTAAAAAAAGAATTGGACATGATGGTGGCGGACCTGGCTACCGAAGCAGATATTACAGAATTCCTGAGGATGATATTTGTGTCATTGTACAATCAAACTACAATTTATCATTCACAGAGATGATTGTTCCACAAATCGAAGATATACTCTACAACAGACCTTATAGCCTTCCTACCACCAAAAATATTAATCTAAAAGAACTGAAAAAGCTGGAAGGAGCTTACATCGCTGAAGGCACAAAATATTATATCAATATCATAGATGGACAGATTATTTTAAATGGAGGAAATTATGCAAGACTTCCTTTACTTCCGATTACGAATACAAAACTTCAGTTTAGTGAAAAGTTCACTTTTACATTTCAGCCTGATAAAACAGGAAAAATTGAAAATATTACCATTCATTTCTTTGATGGCAGTATAAAGACAGGTAAAAAAACAAATGCGACTCCTGTGTGGGGAATTATCGGGAATGCTACTCCTGCCGGATGGGGAGAAACCGATATTCCGTTACAGACAGATTCCCAAAAACCGAATATTTATTTTCTTAAAAATTATAAAATGAAAAAAGGTGGGTTCAAATTCAGATGTGATAATCGTTGGGGCTACAATTTTGGTTTAAATAATGATGGTAAAAGCATTGCCATTGAAGCTTACAATTTCCAGATAGAAGAAGATGGTATGTATGATATTATATTTGACATGACCAATAAAATGATCCCTCAATACAGCATAAAAAAATCTGTCCTATAAAATTTTATACTAAAAAATTAAAAACCGTTCTTTTCGAACGGTTTTTTGATTTGAAACATTGGGTCAATATTTTTCTTACTTTTATATAATCCAAAATCACCATTGAAATCAATACATATTAATATTATGAGCCTAAAAACATTAATCACTAAAACTGTTCAGTACAATAACTGGGTTGTGAACAAATACATTGACTGGTTATCCACAAAATCCGATGAACAGCTCAATCAGGAAACAATTTCCAGTTTCCCGACTATTTTAATCACTCTGCATCATATCTGGCAGACACAAGAATACTGGTGGAGTCATATTTCCGAAAATAATGACTTTGATTTTGCAAAAACAACAGCAGAGACAAGTAAAGAAGAAGTTTTCAGAAACATCAAAAACAATTCACAAAAATTGGTGGATTATGTGGAAAGTTTATCCGAAGAAGAACTTTCAAAAAACGTCAAGATTGAATCACAATGGTTTCAATGTGATTTCTCAAAATATGAATACATCCAGCATGTAATTCTTCACGGAACTTATCACAGAGGACAAATTGTAACGATGGGAAGAAATGTAGGAATTACCGACGCACCGATGACAGATTTCAACTATTGGAATATTTATAAGGACAAAGAATAGGATCTAAAAAGAATTTCGTTCAATATAGATCATTAAGGCTGCAAAAAATATTATCAATCGCTTTACTTAAAATTACTTTGAATATATCTTAGAAAAAAATATTTATTTCCTTCCCTATTTATTTTTTTTCGCATATTTTCGTTCAAAAATCAACCATGAAAAAAATCTTAAAGTTCTTAAAGTACTTCGTACTTTTTGTTGTTACTGCTATCTTACTCTCAATCCTCTACGTATTCATCAGCAATAAAGTTTTTATAGGAGGTAAAGATGCCGCATTTGCAGATTACCTAAGTAAAAATAATGAACAACTCAAGGGTAAAATTGACGGTAAATTATTTGATAGTGATTTTTACAATTCTCAGGTTATACTTTTAGGTGAAGTTCATGGATATGCCGACAATCAAAAGCTGGATCAGTATTTTCTGAAATTTTTAAATCAAAAGGCAGGAATCAGATATTATATTGCTGAAATGGACAGTATAAATTCCCGTAAGCTTAATCTTTTTCTTCATGGTAACACAAAGGATCAGAATCTGCTTAAAGAAGTGGTAGTTGCTATTCAGAAAAGAATTCCTCAGCAGTCCAGTAAAGAATTATTGGAAAAATGGAATGACATTTATGATTACAATCAGACATTAAAAGATTCTTTAAAAATATCAGTGATTGGCGTTGACACAGATTTCAATGACAATTCCCGCAAGATCTCCAGAGATTCGGCAATGATTGTTAATTTTAAAAACTTAGTAAAAAAACTAAATATTGGAAACGAAAAATTTTATGGACTTTTCGGGTTTTATCATGTTCTTCAGCATACTATAAAGAAAGATGGAAAACCTTTTGCGGAAAGACTTAAAAATTCAGGATTTAAAACTTCAAGTATTATAAGCTATACTTTAGACAGTGAAATGTATCTTCCGAAAAATCCACAGTTCCCTACTCCTGAGGATCAGAAAATAGACTGGATCAATGCTGACGGACCATTTATGCTGGTAAAAGGAATTAATGATTTCAAAGAATTAGCACAGCCGAACTCCATGACATTATTCAAGTTAAATTCTAAAGATTCGCCGTATCAAAATTCAGATAAACTGATTTCTATTAAATCCAGAATGTTTGGAGAAAGTTTTACACCACAAGAGAAAACCAACACCCTGGATTATTTTCAATATATGGTATTATTGAAGAATTCAAAGGCATTAACACCAATACAATAGTCATTTTACACTTGCATAATATTTTAATGAAAAAAAATTATTCCGTTTTTAATACCACTGATCATTCTTTCCTGCTCAGCAAGAAAAACCAATTCTTCTGTTGATAAAAATTTTGATTACAGCAGACTAGAAAAGGTTCCTGACAGTGTGAAAGTTGAAAATATTGTTATTAAAAATCTTTTCAAGCATCAGTTGCTTGCCAATAGAAACAAGCAATAAGACTCTACAAGGATTGTTAAAAATGTTTATCTGTCTCATAAAAAATTATGGGATAGCTGCTATGGGGTAATTTTCGGTGATGAAAATGCTCATCTTTTCAACAATCCTAAAGGTATGATCACATGGAATAAAAGTCTGTATGAAAAAAATAAACAGAATTTTGAAAATAAAGCGAATACCATTTTAAGTATTGATCTTAAAAAACAGCTTAAACAAACCCTGACTAAATTCAACAAACTGGTTCCCTATAAGCCTACAGCAAAAATAAGCCTGATCTTTACCCCTATCACAGGAATTATTTTCGGAGGATGTAATAATGAACAATTTGCTTTGGAACTGAATTATAAAGGTGCCGATCTCCTGTATACAATTGAAAAAGGACTTCCTCATGAACTGAATCATATGGTTTATGAACATTTCAGGAATGCTGACCCCAACAGAAATACAGCTCTGAATCAAACCATTGATGAAGGATTTGCATGTTATTTTACATATGTATTCTTTGACAGAAAAATTCCGAAATATGAAACGGTCAGTATTTCTCAACACGATTGGGATTGGTTCATCAAGAATGAAAAAAAACTTTATACTGAATTAAAACCTTACTTTTCTGATACTTCAGGAAAAAATCCATTGCTTCAGAATGATAAGATAAAATTATTTCCTGATGCTCCGAAGAACATTAATTACTGGATAGGATTCAGAATCATCGAAAAGTATGTTGAAAAAAATGGTCCCCATTCCTGGAAAGATGTCTATCAATTATCCGTGAGAGATCTTTTGGAAAAAAGCAACTATGAAAAATTTATAGACAGTTTATAGTTATCCACAATTTCTAAAGTAAATAAAATCGTCATCAAAACCTATATTCCCCTCTTCCGGAGGGGTTTTTCATTGGTATCCGTTCCTAATTGTTCAAAAGTATGTGGATAACTTTTCCACACTGCTCTCACTATTATCAACAAAATGTGGATAACTTTTTAAGCATATCAAAAAACAGCAATCAAAGAACTAATAATCAAAAGATTAAACACTTTTACTTATTCACAGTAGTTTTTCAACAAATAAAAACCAATGTGAATAATTGATTGTGGATAACTTTTTTAATCGATTTTTTTTATACTTACTCACCAATACAATCTTTTAACAATGTATATTTTGTTTTTTTCGTAAGTTAGTTCTACAAAAAAGTTTAACCATTCCTACTCTTCTGCTAATAAAAATGAGATGAAAAAATTATTATTCGGGGTTTTATTATTTATTTTTCAATGGAGTTTTTCACAGAACTTACCTTCTTATGAAAATTTTAAGCATTACTCAATTCTTAAAAAAAACGACACCATTAATTACTATGTTTATTCGCCCGAAAAGATCAGTAATACAACTGGAATACTTTTATTCATACATGGATCCGGAGCTTTCCCGATGTTTAATATTACCAAGGAAAATAAATCGGTGTCTGTAGTTTCCACGATTCCTTTTGATCTCGAAAAGCTACCAAAAGATTATGTTTTCATTGTTGTATCCAAAAAATGTGTTCCCTTTGCAACAATCAATCAAGAATATCACCCCTCAAAATGTTTTTATGAAAACGAATCTCTTGATTACAGAGTTTGGCAATATGATAATGTTATCAATGATCTCAATAAAAAAATAAAGACTCCTAAAAATACAGTAGCAATTGGACATTCAGAAGGAAGTGATGTCGTTGCAAAACTGGGAACAGTGAACAAAAATCTTACTCATATTGGGTTTTGGTCAGGAAGCGGGAACAGTCAATACAATGATTTTGCACTCATGATCAGGAAAGAAGTAAGCGAAGGGAAGATTGATGAAAATCTTGCCGCCAAAAAATTAGACAGTCTTTATGAAAAATTGAGTGATATAGAAGCTCATCCTAATGATATTCATAAATTCTGGCAGGGGAATACTTACAAAAGATGGCACCAATTTTCGGAACCAGCTGTTGAGAATTTATTGAAAATAAACGTTCCT
This sequence comes from Chryseobacterium artocarpi, assembly GCF_001684975.1. GTDB lineage: Bacteria > Bacteroidota > Bacteroidia > Flavobacteriales > Weeksellaceae > Chryseobacterium > Chryseobacterium artocarpi. The sequence goes on from NZ_MAYH01000034.1 coordinate 459,353, forward strand.
ATTTTCGTTGTTATTGGAACCAAAGATCAGGCAGTACCTATTGAATCATCACTTGTAATTCGGTCTGAATTTATCCGAAAACATAAAAACAATCTTACATTCAGAATATACCCTGATTATGATCACGGATTTGAAACAGTTCCCAAAGATCCTAATGAAGAACCGCAGGACAAATGGATGGATGTTTTTAAAGAATTTATGAATTGGGTTGAAAAAAATAATTAAACACCAATCTTTATTTGTAGAATTTAATTAATTTAATCTACTGAAAATCAATTAAAAAAAGTTATCAATCTACAAATGATCGTATTCATTAAAAATATATTCATCATTTTATTTTCTCTTAGCATAATGAGTTGCAGTACTCAGCGTAAGGAAAATTTTAAGGCAAAAGAAATTTACAAGTCTGAAACCTTAATTATTACTCAGATTTCAGAGAACTCTTATATTCATACTTCTTTTAAACAAACCAATGATTTTGGGAACGTTCCCTGCAACGGGCTTATTGTTAAAAATAATCACGAGACCATTGTTTTTGATACTCCTACCAATAATCAAAGCTCGGAAGAACTAATTCATTGGATCACTGAAAATCTTCATTCTAAAATAAATGCTGTTATTCCCACTCATTTTCATGATGACAGCTTGGGAGGATTACAGGTTTTTCACAACAAAAAAATTCCTTCTTACGCCTATTCTGAAACTATTTCTTTAGCAAAAGAAAATAATTTCGTGGTTCCTGAGAACAGTTTTAATGATTCTATCGTTTTAAAAGTGGGCAATGAAAAAATTATCGCTAGATTTTTCGGGGAAGGTCATACAAAAGATAATAGTATAGGTTATTTCCCAAGTGAGAATATTCTTTTCGGGGGATGTCTTTTAAAAGAACTTGAAGCTACCAAAGGTTACCTTGGTGATGCCAACGTTTCAGCGTGGTCTACAACTGTGGAAAAAATAAGAAAAGAGTACCCGCATGTAGAAATTGTAGTTCCGGGACATGGAGAGTATGGAAATAAAGGATTGCTTGATTATACTATAGAATTATTCAAAACTCAATAAAATTAATATCATTCTACTGAATATAAAAAGACATAATTTTCATTTTAGAATAATTTAATTCTTCTTTTTTTCTGATAAAAACAAGGATTACGGCAAGATATTCTCCGTTTTCCAAAGGCTTTTTGTAATTTAGTTTCTTTTAAACCCAATTCAACCCCATCATAAAATAAATTTCTATGGAAAAATATGCAGTCTCATCGGATGGACAGAAGATTCATTATAAGGAATCCGGAAATGGAAATACAGCAATCATAATGATACATGGCTGGCTTGGCAATGCCGAATGGTGGGCAGACCAGCAAAATTATTTTAAAAATGATTATCGTGTGATACAAATGGATCTTGCCGGACACGGAAAGTCTGATTCCACGCGAAAAGACTGGACAAGTGCTTTGTATGCAGATGATATTAAAGCAGTTGCAGAAGCTGTAGATGCTCCGAAAAATATTCTGGTGGGACATTCCATGTCAGGAGCTTATGTTCTTGAAGCATCATTGAAAATTCCAAACATGAAAGCCCTTGTTTTGGTAGATACATTAAAGGATCTTGATGAGTCTTTTACAGAAGAGCAGGCAGAAGAAATCATGTTCACTCACTATCGTAGGGATTTTAAATATGCTGTAGAAAATTTTCTTCCTCAATATCTTTTTGCAGAGCAAACACCGAACGCTGTAAAGGAAAGATTGCAGCATGAGTTTCTTCAAAATGATTCGGAAAAGGCGATCAATGTACTCAAACCTTTATATGCAACAGATTTTAAAAGAATTGCAGAACAGGTTCAGATCCCGGTAATAGCTATTAATTCTGACGCATCACCCACCAGCCTTGAAAATAACCGTAAGTATTTAAAAGACTACGATTATGTAACAATCAAAGGTGTGGGACATTACCCAATGCTTGAGAAGCCTGAAGAATTCAATGTGATCCTTGACGGAGTTTTGAAAAAATTAATCTAAAAATCTCAATTCACGACTGCAAATCATGCAAAACACGAAGATATTTACCACCGCTTTTGCAAGTGTTTATCCACATTATGTTCAGAAAGCAGAAAAGAAAGAACGAACCAAACAGGAAGTAGATGAAATTATCTGCTGGCTCACCGGATATGATGAAAAGAGCTTGCAAGACCAACTGGATAAAAGAACTGATTTTAAAACTTTTTTTGAACAGGCTCCTCAAATGAATCCCAATGCATCATTGATCAAAGGCATGATCTGTGGTTATCGTGTAGAAGAAATAGAGGATGAACTGATGAGAAATATCAGATATCTGGATAAAATGATCGATGAGCTGGCGAAAGGAAAAAAAATGGAAAAAATTTTGAGGGAATAGTTTTTTACGATCATAATTAAACTTTAAATTTACTATCATGTCTGATTTATTTAATAACGAAAATCTTACCAGAAAAGAGAGGACAGAAGAAATTTTGAAAAAAGAAGGAATTAAAATAAATTTCAATCTTCCTCATATCGAATCTGAAGAAGAAACGACTTTAAGAACCCCAAAGGAAATAGCAGCACGTGTGGCTATTCTTGCTATAACCAATTTTGTCGCTTTCAATACTATAGATTCGGAAACAGCTTCGGATTATCTTCTTGATTATAACCTTTGGGAATATGTAACGCCCGATGAAAGGGAGTTTATTGCGAATCCTACGGAAGAAAAAAAGTTTCAGGAAACCTGGAAATGTGAATGCATATGGATTTTGATGTGGGCTTTAAAAATCGTAGACACCCTTCCGTTCCCAGATACGCTATGTGATCTGAACAATATTCCTTTTGAAAAATATCCTGTAGGAGGCGACAGAGATCCGAATGATTTCATTAATGCAAAACATGAGATTCGGTCCAAATCTGAAATCCTTGATGCCAATGATCTATATTACAGATACGACTGGGCTTGTGTGGATGCGAGAATAAATAACAGGGAAATAACACAGATACACCCCGGAATTGTATACGAAAGACATTATGCCCTTAACTGGCTGATCAATTATATGGATCAGGATTGGGATGATATTTCCTGTGACACATAATCAGATTTAGTATAGAAATGATAAAAAAACACAATAGACATTACAATATTAAATGAAAAAATTACAACGAGAAGACATTCAGATCTTGAGTCAATACAGTGACTTGTCTGAGAAAGATGTCAGTGAAATTCTTAACCAGAATATTTACAATCAAAAACCAGCTTGGGAAAAATTCTTAAAGCTGATTTTTATAAGCCTTGGTATAGGTTTTACTGTATCCGGGATTATTTTCTTTTTTGCCTACAACTGGGCAGAATTACCAAAGTTTGCAAAAATCGGATTAACGGAAGCATTAGTTATAGCAACTACCGTCTTAGCTTTATTTCTGAAAATCAATAATAATATCCGGAACATTATTCTTACCGGAGCATCTGCGCTTGTAGGAGTTTTATTTGCTGTATTTGGGCAGATTTATCAAACAGGAGCCAATGCCTATGATTTCTTTCTGGCATGGACTATTTTTATCACTCTTTGGGTAATTGTAGCAGAGTTTGCTCCTTTATGGCTTATGTTTATTGCCCTGCTGAATACAACACTGGTTTTATATTCTCAACAAGTCGTTAAAGATTGGGACGGGGCAATTGTCACGACTTTGCTTTTTGTTTTGAATACGGTGGTTCTTATTGGTTCACTTCTTCTTTCACATTATAAAAAGTCTGTTCAGGTTCCGAACTGGTTTTCCAATATTTTGTCATTAGCAATTGTCTGCATAGCAACTTTTGGGGTGTCCTTAGGAATTATAGACAGACACACTTCTTCATCATTTTTTATTTTAAGTGTTCTCAGCATTATCACATATGCATTGGGAATCTGGTATGGGCTGAGAACTAAAAACAGTTTTTATTTTGCCATTATTCCTTTCAGTATTGTGTTTATTATTTGTTCAGCAATATTTAGAGTGGCAGAAAATGAAGGAACATACCTTGTCGTTTCTTTACTTGTGATTGTAAGCATTACTCTTATCATTAAAAACCTGATGAACCTTCAAAAAAAATGGAAAAATGAGAAATAAAGAAGATATAAAAAATCTGATGAATGAGCTTCAGACAGGAAGTCATAAAGAGATTCGTTTTGATGAAGAAGCCATTTTTGCAGCTTACGAAGAAAAAAATACGAACCATCAATCATTATCCATTAAAATATTATCCATTTTTGGTGGGCTGCTAGCCTGTATTACGTTCCTGGCATTCATGTTCGCAACCAACATGTTTGAATCGGAGACAGGAATGGTAATAACCGGGCTTATCTGTATTACAGGATCTTCTCTTGTCAGCAGATTATCCAGAAAAACAATTATGGATACCTTGAGTGTCACTTTTTTCATCACCGGATTTGCATTGCTTGCTTTTGGTTTATCTAAGGATGAGAACAGTATTTACATCTCTTTCAGTATTCTGGCATTATGTACAATATTCTTTGTACAGAGCTACATACTTTCTTTTATCTCAATATTGATTATAAATGGATGCATCGTAACATTTGCAATAAGCAACGATCTTAATACCTTGTTACATATCATTATTGCTATTCAGGCACTGTTTATTACATTCCTATTTTTACAGGAAGCAAAAATAATTACTGCCAACAAAATATTTTCAAAGCTTTACGACCCTATCCGAACGGGAATGATGTTTTCATTTATTTTTACTTTGGCTACTTTAGGAATAAATCTTATCAGAAATATTGATATTTCTTTTAACTGGATTCCTTCTGCTATTATCGTTCTGACAATTCTGTATGTAGTCTCACTTTTATTTAAAAAACTAGAAATTACTAATACACCCAATAAGGTTATTATCTACATTTCAACTGTTTCAATGTTATTACCTACTTTATTAACTCCTACCATAGCGGGAGCGATTCTTATTCTTCTGTTAAGTTTTTTTGTTAATTACAAGACAGGATTCGTACTGGCGATCATTGCTCTTATTTACTTTATTGGTAAATTCTACTATGATCTACATTTTACTTTGTTGACAAAATCCATAATTCTGTTTGTTTCCGGAGTTATCTTTTTAGCAATTTATTTCTTCACTCACAAAAAACTGACAGAAAATGAAAAAATATAAATGGATCATCATACTTTTAAATTTAGTACTGCTACTTGTATACTTCAATTATTCCGTAGCAGAAAAAGAGACTTTATTAAAAGAAGGACAGCCAATTTTATTAAAGCTTGCCCCCGTTGATCCCCGATCACTCATGCAGGGTGATTACATGAATCTGAGATATGATATTTCAAATAATATTAACGCTGAACAAATACCAAAACGAGGCTATTGTGTGGTAACGCTTGATCCGAAAGGTATTGCCCAATTCGTGCGTTTTCAAAAAGATCCAACTCCATTAAAAACCGGAGAACACCTTATCAAATATACTTCTCCCAACTCGTGGAATATCAATATTGGCGCAGAATCTTTCTTTTTTCAGGAAGGACATGCAGAAAAATATAGCAATGCTAAATATGGTGGAATAAAAACAGATAAAGACGGAAACAGCCTATTGATAGGATTGTATGATGAACAATTAAAACAAATTAAATAAATAGTTAAAATTTATTTCACTAAAATTCAAAACCTATACTGTTATCAATAGTATAGGTTTTCTTTATTTATTCATAAAAAACATTCAAGAAGCTTCGCCATTTCAAAAAACTTCCCGAAATTAGCAGCCTGTGCATTAAATTTATTCAATGAAATAAAAATTTAAATCAAAACATACAGTAAAACTTAGTATAAGTTTTCTTCGGGGCGGGGTGAAATTCCCTACCGGCGGTTACAGTCCGCGACTCCTTTCTTTTGAAGGGACTGATTTGGTGAAATTCCAAAACCGACAGTTAAAGTCTGGATGGGAGAAGAAAATGAGACGAACAGTAAGATTCCTTATGGGCTCTTATTGTGGCGTATTTCATTTCCATGTACCGAAGACTATTTTAACTTTTAAAAGTAAAATAACATGGAAAAATTATTAGAACAATTCGGAGTAACCTCCAAAGAACGTGTAGAAAAAGCACTTTCAACTTTACAACAAGGAAAAGGTATTCTTTTAGTAGATGACGAAAACCGTGAAAACGAAGGCGATATCATCTTTCCCGCTTCCACTATTACAGAACAGGACATGGCACTTTTGATCCGCGAATGCAGCGGCATCGTTTGTTTATGTATTTCCGAGGAAAAAAGTAAGCATCTGAACTTACGTCCGATGGTGGAAAACAACAATTCAAAAAACCAAACAGCATTTACCATCTCTATTGAAGCTAAAGAAGGTGTAGAATCAGGAGTTTCAGCAAAAGATCGTGTCACTACAATCAGAACGGCTGTAGCAGCAAATGCTCAGGCAGAACATATTGCAAGCCCAGGACACGTTTTCCCTTTAATCGCGAAGAAAGAAGGAGTCTTTGAAAGACGCGGACATACTGAAGGCAGTGTAGATCTTGTAAAAATGGCAAATCTGGGTGACGATGCTGTTCTATGTGAACTGACTAATGAAGACGGTTCTATGGCAAGACTTCCGGAAATCGTGGATTTTGCCATCAAAAAAGGAATGAGCGTTGTTACTATTGAAGATATTTATGCGTACCGCAAAATGATTATGAGTAACTAGACATACAACAATTTAATGCACAGAAAAACCGCCTGATAAAAACTTATCAGGCGGTTTTATTTTATGATCAGATATTTTAAAAAGTAGCAGCCGGAGCTGTATCATTGTTCAGTTTTTTCTGGATTTCGGTTTTCTTTCCTTTAGAGAAATCATAACTTAAGCCTAATACAAACATAGATTTATTGTTCATAATTTGGGTATGAATTTTATAATCTACCAAGCTTTCAGGTAAGCTTTTCGTTTTATACTCTGATGGCATTCCCATCCAGTACATTCCTGTGGAGAAGGTCCAGTTTTTATGTTTATAGCGTATAAAAATATTATTCTGGTTTTCATTGGTATTAAGAAATGCTCCACTGAGACTATAGGTTGGAATATTAAACTGATATTGCAGAGAAAAAGCTTTATACTCTGAAGACAGTACAAAATAATTTCCCAGGAAATCATTTTTAATCAGTGCTCCGGTACTTGTTTTTACCATTTCGGAAGTAGGTGTAATCACAGCTTTTACAACCAGTAAATTATTTCCAAAAGGCTTATAAGATCCTGTAAGCTGTATTCCGTACCGCTGTCCGCTTTTTCCATTTTCATAAGTTAAAGCATAGCCACCCGATTCATCCAAAACATAATATTGATTGATTATTCTATCCGTATAACGGTAAAATAAAGCAGCATTAAAGTCGAAATATTTATTATTAAAAGAATACGTCAGATTATTGGAGAATACCTGTTGAGATTTCAGAAAGGGATTTCCGCGCTGTACAATATTCGGAGCCAGCTGCACAACATTACTGCTCAATGCATTACTCCACGGGCTTACCGGGCTATAACTTCCTGTAAAACGGAGATTATGATTATTTTTCAGCTGATATCCAAGAATAACTTTTGGGGTAAAGGTCCATTCATCAAAAATATTTTCTGCACTTTTATTATGAATATTGGTAAGCCCTGCCCCTACCCTATAACTGAACTGATCTACCTTTCCAGAGAATTCCGTATAAAAATACTGTTCCAGATAATTAACATTGTACTGAGAATATCCTGTAAGATTATTCAGATCATTTGAAATAGAAGACCTTGAAATACGATAGCCTGACGAAAGTTTTCCTGCTTTAAAATCATGAACATGAGCTAATTCTCCTACAAAACTTGTTTGTTTTGCCTTCAGCATCATATCGTTATCATATACTGAAAGTCCTGAAGCCGTAATCCATTCTTTCGCTGTTTCAGAAGTATTGGTTGTATAATGAGAACCGACGAGATTGATACTCAATTCATCTTTTTCACCCATCTTTTTGGAATAATACAGATCCAGCTTAGGAATCATATAGTCTGATCCGTTGTTTTTAAACATTGAATGCTCTTCACCCAAGTTATCCTGTGTAAAAATACTTTGTCCTACACCTTTTGAAAACCTGCTGAAAATATCCATATTTAATTTTGCCTGAAAAGCATAATCATCCGGAACCATTCTCGTATATCGTAAGGCAATATTCTGAAAAGTATATCCAAAGTGATCTTTTCGGTTTTCATCCGAACGATAATGGCTTCCGTTCAATTGATAATCATAGATACTGCTTACTCTTCTGTCATTATAATCTCTCAGGCTCAGAGAATATTCAAGACCAAAATTATTTTTTCCTTTGGTATAATTGGCATAAGCTGAACCGTTAATAAATCCAGTATTCAAAGCTGAAAAAACTTCTGTACCAAAAACATATCCTGTTTCTGTAGATCTCGTAAGAATATTAACCACCGTATCAGCTCTCGTTGCCCATCTTGCCGGCGGAATATCATAATATTCCACTTTTACCACTTCACCGGGAGTCACACTTCTGATCTGTAAATCCGTGGCTTCTACTCCATTGATAAGAAACAATATGGTTCCGCCTTTTGTACTGGTAATGGTATTTCCCACCGGGTCCAGTTGCAATTCGGGAAGAGTTTGCAGTAAGTCTTTTGCATATCGCGCCCGTTCTAAGGCTTCTTTATCAAAAGTGTATACCGCTTTATCAGCAAATTGCTTTTTTCGTTGTGCCTTTACAATTACTTCCTGAATTTCTTTGGTATTGGAAACCTCTGCTGTATCACTCTTCGCCTCCTGTGCCAACATAAAAGTTCCACAAAGGATAAACATGGTATATATCGTTTTTTTCATATCAGAAATCGAATTATACTTTTATGACAATCAATTCCCGAAATCCATTACATTGAGTTTTATTTTAATCGTAAAAGCGTTTTATCATTAAGAATAAAAACATTTTCTTGACTATCTAAATTATTATGTTAAATTCAGCCCACTTTTTGCTGCTACTTTTTTACACCTCAAAATATAAGATTATGAAAAAAGTGATTCTATTTATTCCCTGTCTATTATTTTCAACATTAGGAGCACAGGAGAATCAGGAAATTTCGTCTGAAAAGATGAATATTATCAAGACGAATGTTACCGCTTACGCATTCAGGAATATCAACTTGTCTTATGAACGCGCCATTAATCAATGGTTTTCTGTAAACATTGGTTTCGGGACTATGCCGGAAGGAAAAGTTCCTTTTATCAATGCTTTTCTAAAAGATAAAGATGAAAAAAGATTTGAAAATCTAAGAGTAAAAGCTACCAATTTCACGATTGAACCCAGATTCTATATCGGAAAAGGTTATGGAAAAGGATTTTATTTTGCTCCTTACTACCGATATTCAGACGTTTCTTCCAATACGTTTGATTTCTACTATGATTATAACGGACCCAATGGAGTTACTTATCAGATCCCGCTTAAAGGTCAAGGAAACACCAGTGGAAACAGTGGTGGGCTGATGGTAGGTGTGCAGTTTTTTCTTACCCGAAGTCAAAATCTTGTGCTGGATTTCTGGATTGCAGGTGCTCACTACGGAAGCGGCAAAGGTGATTTTGCAATGACCTCCGATTATGTTCTTACTCCTGATATGCAGTCTCAATTAAAAAAGGAAATCGAAAATCTGGATATTCCGTTTGTAAAATATACCGTGGAAACCAATGCCAATGGAGCTAAAATAAAAGTGGATGGTCCCTGGGCTGGTTTCAGAAGTGGGCTTTCTTTAGGATATAGGTTTTAAAATAGTTTTGATTGAGCGTTGCTGTTCGTTATTTTTTATGCAATAAATCTTAAGCTTGATCGTCAATTCTGAAAATTTGTATCTTCAGCACCGCAATATATTAAAACTATGAACTCATCTTCCATCACCACAGGTCAAAGAATCAAAGCCATTGTAGGCGGATCTATCGGAAATCTTGTAGAATGGTACGACTGGTATGCTTATGCTGCATTTGCAATCTATTTTTCTAATTCCTTTTTTCCGGATTCGGATCTGAATGCTCAATTGATGAATACTGCCGGAATATTTGCCGTCGGATTTCTCATGCGTCCCATTGGGGGATGGATGTTCGGAAGTATTGCTGATAAGATCGGAAGAAAAAGAGCAATGACTCTCTCTGTTTTATTGATGTCCTTTGGCTCATTGCTTATAGCTTTGACTCCCACTTACAAATCTATCGGAATACTTGCTCCATTGATACTACTTTTGGCTAGGCTTCTTCAAGGATTAAGTGTGGGTGGAGAATATGGAGTTTCTGCCACGTACCTCAGCGAAATGGCAACACAGGACAGAAGAGGATTTTATTCCAGTTTTCAATATGTAACGCTAATTGGCGGGCAACTTATCGCTCTTGGAATCCAGCTTATTTTACAGAAGTTATTATTGACAGAAGCTCAACTGGAAGATTGGGGATGGAGAATACCTTTTGTAATCGGAGCCTTACTTTCCGTTATTGCTTTATATTTGAGAGCAAACCTTCATGAAACAGAAGCTTTTGAAAACAAAAAGAAGGTTGATGAAAAGAAAAAAGGAACGGTAAAAGAACTTTTAAAACATCCTAAAGCTTTACTTACCGTTGTAGGATTAACATTAGGGGGAACATTGGCTTTTTATACTTACACAACCTATATGCAGAAATTCCTGGTCAATACAGTTCATCTTACCAAGGAAGAATCTACTTTAATCTCATTTATCACTTTATTCATTTTTGCTTGTCTTCAACCTGTATTTGGAGGATTGTCCGATAGAATCGGGAGACGTCCGCTTCTTCTTGGTTTCGGTATTCTCGGAACATTATGTACAGTCCCGCTTCTCACCGCACTTAGTACAACCACTTCCATGTGGGGTGCATTTTTACTGATTATGGCAGCACTCATTATTGTTAGTGGCTACACCTCTATCAACGCAGTAGTAAAGGCTGAACTTTTCCCGTCTGAGATCAGAGCGCTTGGCGTAGGTCTACCCTATGCAATTACAGTAGCTGTTTTTGGAGGAACGGCAGAATATATTGCACTTTGGTTTAAAAAGATCGGATCAGAAGAATACTTCTATTGGTATATCACTGGCTGTATACTATTTTCTCTTGTAGTGTATATGGGAATGAAGGATACTAAAAAGACTTCAACACTGGATAAGGATTAAAATCTATAATATTTAGTTCAAACAAATATGCGCTACAGATTCTCTGTGGCGCATATTATATTTTTAATGATAAGCTTGTTTAAATTTTTCTATCATACTGTCCAGATTATGACGCTGAACATACACACTCTTTACCTCTTCATACCTTGGAGATTTATAGAAAACTTCATGAAAATCCATACTTCCGTTTCCTACTTTTACCACTCTCTGTACTTCGATATTCAATTTTTTCAATTCGTCTTTAAAGACTTTAAATTCGTCTTGGATATTATTGCTCATTTATATTTTTGGATTTAATTAAAAAATATTATTTACACCAGACACCCTTCTGATATCAGGGGTACCATCTAAAATTTCGATTAAAGTTAATAAATTTATCAATATCAACATAACACTTTAATAATATTTTGTTGATTTTTTTACAAATAGTAAGTTTATTTTAAAATATCTATACACATTCCGTATTTTTAATCTTGTCAAAATTTGTAAAACCACTATGAATATGAGTGATTATTGCTTTAATCAAAAATATTTTTGTTGCCGTTTTACCTTTACTGGAAAGCATTTGAAGGAAGTGAGACATTTTTTTTGAAAAAAAAATTCAAGCAAAGTGTAACATTTTAAAAAGGTTCGTCTCTAAAAGACAAATAAACCTTAAAACTTTAGAAATCATGAAAAAATTTACATTCCTTCTTATCATCATGTTATTTTTTGCTGCTATATGCAATATATTCGGACAAACAAAAACTTATCCTTTTGAAGTAAAAAAGACAGGAAAAGGAAAACAATCTTTAATTTTTATTCCAGGTTTTGCTTCTTCAGGAGATGTATGGAATGAAACAGCAGCAAAATTTGAAAAGGATTTCACATGTTACACTTTGACTATGGCAGGATTTGCCGGTACAAAACCAGAAACAGATCCAAGCTTTAAAGAATGGGAAAAAGGAATTGCAGCTTATATTAAAGATCATAAAATTGAAAAACCAATTATCATCGGACATAGTATGGGTGGCGGTTTTGCCCTTGCGATTGCATCAGATTATCCTGACTTGGTAGGTAAAATTGTTATTGTAGATACTTTACCTTGTCTTGCCGCAATTTCTGATCCTAGCTTTGCAGCTAAAGAAAATAATGACTGTTCTTCTACTATCAGTAAATTTACAGCAATGCCTGATGATCAGTTTCTTCAGATGCAGACTCAATCGATTCCACGTCTTTTGGCTGATACTTCTATGCAGAATACCGTTATTGACTGGAGCATGAAATCAGACCGAAAAACATTCGCAAAAATGTATTGTGATTTTTCCAATACTGACCTTAGAGAAAAGATTAAAAACATACAGTGTCCGTCTCTTATTCTTTTAGAATCTTACTTTGCATTCATGAAACCTGCTATTGAAACACAGTATAAAAACCTTAAGAATGCCGATCTTCAATATTCTACCAAAGGACTTCATTTCATTATGTATGACGACAAAGATTGGTATTTTGATCAGTTGAATAAATTCTTATCTGCGAAATAATGGTATTTGAGGATATATACGAGCTTTACTGGCAAAAGATATTCCGTTTGTGCATGGGATATGTGAATGATTCCGAAATGGCTCAGGATCTTGCTCAGGAAACCTTTATCATTGTATGGCAACAGCTTCCGAAATTCAGGAATGAATCAAGTATCGGAACCTGGATATTCAGAATTTCCTCGAATAATTGTCTCCGGCAGATTGAAAAAGAAAAAAGATTTTCAAAAACTGATTTACCAATCAATCTTGAAGAAAAGAAACAGGAATCTATGGAACCTCAGATCCAAATGCTGTATCAGTTTATCTCTGAGCTGCCTGAAACCGACAGAATTATCATTTCCCTTGAACTGGAAGAAGTGAAACAAGCTGAAATTGCACTGATTACAGGACTTTCGGAGGCAAATATCAGGGTGAAAATTCACAGGATAAAAGAAAAATTAACACAAAAATTTAAGCAAAATGGATACTAATATAGATTTCAAAAATATATGGAAACAACAGACTTCCAACAAGCCAGACTTAAAAGAACTTTTGGGAAAGCTTAAGAAATTCAAGAATGAAAATCTACGTAAGATCATCATTATGAATATTTTACTCATCACTACATCTTTAGGAATTGCTTTTATCTGGTATCGTTATCAACCTCAGTTAATAACTACCAAAACAGGCATTATACTCGTTATCCTTGCAATGATCATCTTTCTCTTCGCATATAATAAAATGTTTATGGTATTTTATAAAATTGACAATACACAATCTAACAGCGAATATCTACAGAGCTTATATACGGTAAAGAACAAGCAGAAATTCATGCAGACTACAATGCTTAACACTTATTTTATCATACTCTTCCTCGGAATTTGTCTTTACATGTATGAATACGCCTCACTCATGACATTTACTTCCGCTGTTATTGCTTATGCTGCTACCTTTTCATGGATTGCTATCAATTGGTTTTATATAAGACCCAAAACGATAAAAAAGCAAGAAGCAAAAATTGATGGATTAATTAATAAATTTGAAGAAATAAATAAACAATTAAAGGATTTATGAATTCTTCTGAAAATAAAAACCATTGGGAAACCGTATACGAAACCAAAACTCCTGATCAGGTAAGCTGGACGCAAAAAAAACCTGTTACCTCACTTGAATTCATCTACTCTTCCGGATTGGGGAAAGATGCAAAAATCATTGATGTAGGTGGTGGAGACAGTAACTTAGTAGATTTTCTTCTTGCAGAAGGTTATCAAAATATTACCGTTTTGGATATTTCATCCAAAGCTCTGGAAAGAGCACAGAAAAGATTGGGAGATGCTGCTCTAAAAGTAAAATGGATCTCAACAGACATTACCGCATTTGAACCCACGGAAACTTATGATATCTGGCATGACAGGGCAGCATTTCATTTTCTTACAACTCCTGAACAAATTTCAAAATATGTCGATATTGCAACAAAATATGTCACCGGATATATGATTCTGGGTACTTTTTCTAAAAACGGACCTACAAAATGTAGTGGCTTGCAAATTACACAATATAACGAACCATCTTTAAGTGAAAAATTCAAATCCGGTTTTGAAAAAATAAAATGTACCACTGAAGATCATACAACACCTTTTGATACTATTCAAAATTTTATATTCTGCAATTTTAAAAAGGTTTAGTGAATTATTGCACTTTTTATTTATCTTTAAAAAACAAAAAACATTAAATAAAAAGCAATGAAAAAACTATTATTTCTCTGTCTAGCAGGGACTTTATCTACATCCCTGTATTCACAAACAGGAGAATTTCAATTATGTGGAACTGATGAATTAATGCAAAAACATTACGCCAGATTCCCGGAACAAAAAGCTAATGAAGATGCATTTAATCGGGAATTATCTCAAATGATCAAAAGCGGAAAACTGGCTTCAAAACTAAACAGAAATGCAGTGTATGAAATTCCTATCGTAGTACACGTTGTAGGAGACGGAAGTCCGATAGGAACGGCTTATAATAAATCTGATGCTGATATTATTGCCTGGGTTAATTATACCAATGGTGTTTTTGCAGGAAATTCTTCCAGCGGAATGGCATCTACAAGCTCTGTTTTACCTGTAAAGTTTGTTTTTGCAAAAATAAACCCAAATTGCAACCCTACCAGCGGAATCAACCGAATTGATGCATCCAATCTCCCTAAATACGTAAGTGGTGGGGTGAATAACGATAATACCACCAATGCCGTAACCGCTGCAGAAATCACATCAATGGGACAATGGAATACCAGTAAATATTACAATATTTATGTTGTTAAAAAACTTACATCTAATTCAGGAGCTTTAAATGGTTTCGCCTATTATCCTGGAAACAGCCTCGATTATGCTTTCATGTCATCAAGTGCTTCAGCTGTAAATGCACAAACTTTAGCCCATGAATTTGGTCATGCATTAGGGCTCAAGCATACCCATGACGGGTATAATGCAACTACAGGAGCTTGCCCTACCAATAACGATTGTACGCTGGATGGTGACCTTGTTTGTGATACAGAACCAATGAAGAGCCTTTATCATCCTACAGTACCTTCTACCTGCCAAACCGGGCAAATTAATCCATGTACTAACCAAACCTATGCAGGAGGAGAGAGAAATATCATGGCTTACACATACTGCTTTAGAAATTTATTCACACAGGGGCAAGCAGACAGAGCCACTGCACAGCTTCTCCATTACAGACAATCGTTGATAGATTCTCCAGTTGCTTCTACAACCGCTATTGACAATAATGCTTCACTTACTACAGCATGTGTACCTGCATCTATAACAAACCCTGGAAATTATAGTATTGGTATTACGTCTGTAAAGTTTGCAAACATCAATAACTACTCTGCCAATTATACCTCTGCAGCCAATAATTTCTACGAAAATTTTACAGGAACCTATTGCTTAGGAACTACAAAAACAACCATTCCACAAAATACGGCAACAACGATTACTGTTGCTCCTGGAACATATAATGCCCACACGATAAAAGCATACATCGATTACAATAATAACGGACAGTTTGATGAATCTACAGAATTAATTCTTAATCAAAGTGGAATAAACTATGGCTCATTTGCTACGGCTTCTGTAACACCTCCTGCAAATGCTGTAACCAACACTCCTTTAAGAATGAGAATTATTGGAGATCTTAACGGTAGTAGTATTACAGGATGTTATACTCCTAGATATGGGCAAGTAGAAGACTATACAGTAATTATTGAACCACAGGCTTCATTATCGGTACAAAATAATATGAAGGCAAAAGATTCATTCATTGTGAAAGATGGAAGCTCCGTATATGTAAAAAGTGATGCAAAAATTTCGACATTACATATTTATGATGCTTCAGGAAGATTACTTACTTACAAAACCAATGTAAATTTATCAGAAGTAAGAATTCCGATAGATCAAACCAATACAATCATAACAGTTGCAGTTGTTTTAAAGGATGGAAAAACTGTTACTCAGAAAATAAAATTCTAACAATTTGTAAATAAAAAAGAGAGCGATTGCTCTCTTTTTTAGTATTAATTTAACTTCTTTAATATTTTTTCATCAGACCTATAAATTAACCATCCATGAAAAACTACAAATTATTCCTTTTCATTACATTTTCTTTTTCAGGGTTTATTTCTGCTCAGAAGACAAATGAAATTGTTGTTCTTACTCAGCAAAAAGGAAAGAAACATGAAATAAAAGAAGAAAATATTCCTCACTTTATTCAATTTGGACTTCTTTCAAAAAGCCACGAAGAATTCAAGAAAAAATACCAGACAGGTGTAGTATATCAAAACTGCGTGATAAGCCCTGAAATCTCAAAGCAAGCTTCGGAAAATAATCTTGCGATTGCTAAAATTTTAACTGAAAAATATGGTAATGCCTGGAAAAATGATCTTGGATTTATTCCTTATGGATTATGATTTTTTCTCTTCTTCCAATTCTACTTCATGACGCAGCTGAGCTTTGTAAAGAGTAGAATAATATCCGTTTTTATCTAAAAGATCAAGATGCTTTCCTTCTTCCACAATCTTACCGTGCTCCATCACAATAATCTTATCCGCTTTTTCAATGGTGGAAAGTCTGTGAGCAATAATGATTGATGTTCTGTTTTTGGTAATTTTTTCTGTTGCTCTCTGAATCAGTTTTTCACTTTCATGATCAATAGAAGAAGTTGCCTCATCCAGAATCAATATTTTCGGATCTGATAAATAGGCTCTCAGAAAAGACAGTAATTGTCTTTGCCCTAAAGAGATGGAAGAACCTCTTTCACTTACCACATAATCATATCCTCCAGGAAGCTGCTCAATAAACTGATCTACTTCAATTTCTTTGGCTCCCGCTTTTATTTTTTCTAAAGTAATCGTTTCATCTCCGAAAGATAAGTTTTCAAAAATACTTCCATGGAAAAGGAATACATCCTGCAATACCACTCCGATATGGCTTCTCAGATTATAAAGCTCATAATCCTTTAAATTCACATCATCGATAAGAATATTCCCGGAATTGATATCATAAAGCCTTGTGATCAGACTGATAATAGTAGATTTTCCTGCACCAGTAGCACCTACAATAGCAACGGTCTCTCCTGGATTTACTTTAAAATCAATGCCTTTCAGTACTTCCTGTTTTTCGTCATAAGCAAAATGTACTTTCTGGAATTCTATTTTACCTGCAAAATGATCTTTTTTCACTGTACCAGTATTCGGCATCGAAATTTCTTCATCCATTAATCCCAACACTCTTTCTGCACCTACAATACCTCTTTGGATATTATTAAAACGATCTGCAATCTGTCTTAAAGGACGAATTAACATTGAAATATATTGAATAAAGGCAATAACAACCCCTGCACTGATCGTAATATATCCTCCATAAAACAAGATAAATCCGATAAATAATGATGAAATAAGTTCTACAACAGGGAAAAACAATGAAAAGATAAATACCGTTCTCAATAAAGCTCCTTTCAAAGTAATATTGATCTCATCAAACTTCTTGAACTCAGATTCCTGCCTGTTGAAAACCTGAATAATTGGCATCCCTGCCAATCTTTCCTGTACAAAAGAGTTTTGAGTAGCCGTCCAGTTTCTTTCGTCACCAAAAGCTTTTTTAAGTCTCTTCTGGAAAAATCTGGTGATCACTACCATTAAAGGTAAAATTGCCAGCGTAATATAACTCAGGTGAACATTTGTACTGAACATCATTACCAAAACAAAGACAATTCTCAGAATATCCCCAAAAACCATCAGGAAACCGTCTGTATAAACGGTTGCAATAGTTTCCACATCTCCTACGGCACGGGTTACCAATTGCCCAATCGGAGTTTTATCAAAAAATGATGTTTTAAAATAGATCAGTTTAGAATACAATCTCTCCCTGATATCTCTGATTACATTTTGAGAGATAAAGTTTGAAAAATAAACTAAAAAGAAGTTAAGAACGGTTTCTGCAAACACTAATCCCACCAAAATATAGATATGTTTCATCATCAAAGCTTTATCCTGTAGCTTGGTGATGTCATTATCCACTACTTCCATGGTAAGATATGGTCTGTAAGTAGAAACTATTGAAAGTATTACGGAAATTATTAAGGTAAGGATGAACCATGAACGAAATTTCATTCCAATAAAGAACAGCCTTTTTACAATTCCCCAGGTATCTTGTTTTTTCATTATTCGAATTGAAGAAAAGAATTAAAATTCTATGCAAAAATAAGACTTTATAAATTCTCAGCCTTTACAACTTTTGCAAATCATTATAGAAAATTCCAGATACCTATCATTTACAGAATGAATATCTTTCGTCTGTGAAAAGTTCTATTATTTAATCCTCTGAAATTTCTCCGATCTTTTGTATATCAATAGAAGGCTTATAAAGTTTCTCTCTTTTAAATTTTCTGGCAAGCACCTCATAAACAGCCCAAACTGCAACAAGGGAAATCAACCAGCTGACAATATTTACCGCGGAAAACCCTGTATAATTTACATTATCCAAAGAATCAGGATTAGTAGAAGCCAAATAAAACCCATAAGAAAGTCCTAAAATAACCTGAGTTCCTAAATATACACCTATGGCAAGAAGCCCGAAGTGCCACTTTACTTTCCCAAATCTCTCAGCTAATTGCGCATAATACCGATAAGCACCGATAAGAATAATAATTGATAACATGATTAAATAGTTTTTTAGTTTTTATTAGAATTCGTAGCCTACATCCACAAGATACAATCCGTGGGCAGGTGCAGAAGTTCCGGCAGCATTACGGTTTTTGTCTTCAATGACTTTACGCATATCTTCCGGTTTCAGTTTTCCAGTACCGATCTCTACCATTGTTCCTACAATAGCACGAACCATATTTCTCAGAAAACGGTTGGCAGAGACAGTGAATTTAAGTTCAGTCCCATTCTGTTCCCATTCTGCTTTATACATTTTACAGATATTGGTCTTATTGTCGGTTTTTAATTTTGCAAAACTTGTAAAATCCTCGTATTCGAATAAGATCTTACACGCCTCGTTCATTTTATCGATATCCAGTGGTCTTTTCCAGTGTTGCCATGCAGATTCCTGGGTAAATGGATTTTTTGACAAGGAGATATAATATTCATACGTTCTGTAAGTTGCATCAAAACGGGCATGAAAATCATCTTTCACCTTAAAAATCCTTTCGATGGAAATATCCTGAGGCAGAAAACTGTTCAGTCTGCGTGGAAGCTCATCACTAAGCTCCTTTTCAGTATCGAAATGGGCAAATATTTTCTTGGCATGAACTCCGGTATCCGTTCTTCCGGCACCGGTAGTTTTAATCTCTTCTCTTAAAATGGTGGAAAGCGCTTTTTCCAGTTCTTCCTGCACAGAAATGGCATCCGGCTGGATCTGGTAGCCGAAATAATTCTTTCCGTTGTAAGAAAATTCAATAAAGTATCTCAAAGTATTATAATAACTCCACAAAAATACTTTAATTTAACGAAATATTTGTTGAAAAGTCTTTGATAATATTACATTGAATCCCTATGAAAATTCCTATTTTTGCAATCGTATGAAAAGATGGTACCTTTATCCTTTTTCCCTTGGTTATCATTTGGTAACGGGTATCCGAAACACAATGTATGATTGGGGAATTTTTAAGTCAACAAAATTTAAGACACCGATTATCAATGTCGGGAACCTTTCTGTGGGCGGAAGCGGAAAATCACCAATGGTGATGTATCTTGCCCAATATCTATCCAAACACTATAGAACCGGAGTCCTTTCACGTGGCTACGGAAGACTGACTAAGGGGTACGAAGTGACCAATTATGACAGCAACTATAAGATGGTAGGTGACGAAGCCATGCAGCTTTTTGAACGTTTCAAAAACCGTTTTGTCATTGCTGTATCAGAAGAACGCGTTCCCGGTGCCAAGAAAGTGATTGAAGATATGGACCTGGAAGTTTTGGTTTTGGATGATGCTATGCAGCACAGAGCCATCAAGCCAGGATTTAATATTTTGATGACTGATTTTAATGATCCTTTCTTCAAAGATTATTTACTTCCAGCCGGAGACCTTAGAGAATCCAGGTCAGGATATAAAAGAGCAGATATTATCATGGTCAGCAAATGTCCTGATGAACTGACTGAGGAAACGAAAAGATATTATATCTCAAGGATAAGACCTGCTTATAACCAAAAAGTCTTCTTTTCATCTATAGGATACGATGAAAACGTGTACGGAAAAGATAAAATACTTCCGGATAACAACCTGAATTATTATGATATTTTACTGATCACGGGAATTGCTAATCCTAAACCGCTTTTGGAGCATCTGGCAAAATTCTCAAAAAGAGTTAAGCATTTAAAATTCAGAGATCATCATAATTTCACGGATGATGATATTAAAAAAATTCTTGCTGAGTATAAAAAATTAGGAGAATATAAGCTGATATTAACCACAGAGAAAGATTATGTTCGTCTGAAAACTTTTGACTATCTTAGAGAAATTGTTTACTACTGGCCAATCAATGTCATCATTGATAAAAAGGAAGAATTCAATCAAATCATCTTAGATTATGTTAGAAAAAATTAAAGAGACAGCTGATTTTATCAAAAATATAATTCAGGAAACTCCTGATTTTGCGGTTGTTTTAGGATCCGGGCTTGGAAAATTGCAGAATGAAGTAGAACCGATCCACGTTTTAGAATACCAAGACATTCCAAATTTCCCACAGACTACGGTAGTAGGACATACCGGGAAACTTATTTACGGAATTCTGGAAGGAAAAAAAGTTTTAATGATGAGTGGGCGCTTTCATTACTATGAAGGACATTCTATGGAAACAGTAACTTTTCCGATCAGAGTTTTCCATTTATTGGGAATCAAAAACTTAATTCTTTCCAATGCTTGTGGCGGAGTGAATCCTGCATACAACATTGCTGATATTGTTATTTTAAAAGATCATATCAATATGATGCCTGAGCACCCGCTTCGAGGTAAAAATATTGATGAACTCGGACCACGATTCGTGGATATGAGTGAACCTTATAACAAAAAAATGATCACCGTAGCTGAAAAAGTTGCTTCAGAACAAAATATTAACATCCACCAAGGAATTTACGTTGCTCTGCAAGGTCCTACTTTTGAAACTCCTGCCGAGTACGGAATGATCAAAGCCATTGGTGGCGATATGGTAGGAATGAGTACCGTTCCCGAAGTTATCGTAGCAAAACATATGGGAATGGACGTTTTCTGTATGTCTGTTATTACCGATCTTGGCGGACCGGACATTGCTTTTGCTGTTTCTCACGAAGAAGTTTTAAATGCAGCCAACAAAGCCATGCCGAATGTAATCACAGTAGTAAAAGGATTGATTAAAAATTATCAATAGAAACACTTTATTTATCGCTACGAATACAAGTTTTTTCATTTTATTCGTGCATTCGTGGCAGTAAAATATCGCAGAAGTAAACCATCTTCCATCAACATCCATAGAAAATTTCAATAACATAAATTTTTACCAATTCATAAAAAATCAATCTAAGATTGCAAAGCATTGTTTAGATTTGTATAAATGAAATTGTAAGAAATGAAAAAGTTGTTATTAATATTTATGGTAGGATTATTTGGACTAAGTTATTCACAAAAAGTCCCTACCGTTCTTAAAACCGGTTTTTCCAAGGAAGCCTTAGCTCAAAAACTGGAAGATGAAGAAGGAAAAGCAATTACAATCCAACAGATTCTTGATCAGCATAAAGGAAAAGTTTTAGTAATCGATTTTTGGGCAGGATGGTGCAGAGACTGTTTACTTGCACTTCCAAAGGCTGAGGTATTGGAAAAAAACAATCCGAATGTAGACTTTGTGTTCCTATCTCTGGAAAGATCTAAAGAAGGATTTGATAAAAGCCTTGTAAGATTCAATATGAAGGATAAGGATAATTATTGGTTTGCATCCGGATGGAAAAACAACTTCAATAATTATATTGATCTGAACTGGATTCCACGATATATGATTATCGACCAGAAATCGTCTATTGCCAAATATTATGCTATTTCTCCGGAGGACCCTGAAATTCAGCAAACCATAGACAAACTTTTACAATAACTTTAAATAACAAACATATTATTAAGCACTTACATCAAGTGCTTAAATTTTTTATCTATATTAATTTAAACCATGATCACAAGAGAAGCCACAGAACAGGATTTAAAAATTCTTTTAGAATTTGAACAGGGAATTGTTACTGCAGAAAGACCTTTCAACAGTACATTGATTAACGGAGAGATCCATTATTATGATCTGAGTCATTTTATTACGTCTCCGGATGCTACTTTAATTGTTGTAGAGGATAAGGATGAAATTGTCGCGTCCGGTTATGCATTAATCAGAGAAACAGAAAAGGATTATTATAATTTTAAAAAATACGCTTACTTAGGATTTATGTTTGTAAAACCTGAATACAGAGGAAAAGGAATTAATAAAATTATTACCAATGAGCTTGTAAATTGGGCTAAATCCAGAAATATCTCAGAAATAAGACTGGATGTATATGCACAAAATGAATCTGCCATCAAAGCATATGAAAAAGCAGGTTTTGAACCATTATTACTCACAATGAGATTGAAAGAATAAATAAGGTATGAAAACAGAAATAGAAAGTAATCTTTTTATCTAATTCTTTTTTCATTCTATAAAAAATTTACCGTAAATAAAGGAATCCATATCTTTGTATATGGATTTTTCTTTGCCCCTTCGTAAAATTATTCACGTAGATATGGATGCATTCTATGCTTCCGTGGAGCAGCATGATAATCCAACATTGAAAGGAAAGGCAATTGCTGTAGGAGGTCAGCACCGAGGTGTGGTAGCCGCAGCTAGTTATGAAGCAAGAAAGTTTGGCGTACGTTCTGCTATGCCCAGTAAAACGGCAAAAGAGAGATGTCCGGAACTTATATTTGTTCCACCTCGTTTTGCCCGATATAAAGAGATTTCTAAACAGATCCGTGAAATTTTCTATGAATATACCGATCTGGTAGAACCATTATCTTTAGATGAAGCTTATCTGGATGTCACCGAAAATAAAAAAGGAATGGAATCTGCCAATCTGATTGCCAAAGAAATCCGTCAGAAAATATTTGAAAAAACGGGATTAACTGCTTCCGCCGGGATTTCTGTAAATAAATTTCTGGCAAAAGTAGCTTCTGACATCAATAAACCTAACGGTCAAAAAACTATTCATCCTGATAAAGTGGAAGGCTTCCTTGAAGAATTGCCTGTAGAAAAGTTTTATGGCGTTGGGAAAGTTACGGCTAACAAAATGTTTAGCTTAGGAATTTACAAAGGAAAAGATTTAAAGAAAAGATCACTGGAAGATCTGGTGAGAATTTTTGGAAAATCCGGGCAGCATTATTACAATGTGGTGCGCGGTATTCATACTTCTGAAGTAAAACCTCATCGTATTCAGAAAAGTGTGGCAGTGGAAAGGACATTTTTTGAAGATCTTTTTGATGAACAGCAGATCAATGAAAAACTGGAAAGTTTAAGCCAGGAACTTCACCAGCGTTTACAGAAAAACAATATCCTCGGAAGAACTTTAACTTTAAAAATTAAGTATAAAGATTTCTCTCTTTTTACAAGAAGTATAACTCGCGAAGAATATTTTAATTCTCCTGAGCAGTATTTCAATACCGGAAAAAAGCTTTGGGAACTCCGCCCGTTTGATAAAGCTGTCCGTTTGCTCGGACTCTCTCTTTCTCACCTTAATACAGAAGAAAAAAAACTGGTTTCCGTTCAACTAAAAATACCGTTTAAGGAATTTGAAAATTTATAGGTAATATTTTTTTGCTAACTTGTATTCACCAAATCAGCAAATTATGAACCCAACAATGATTCAGTTTTTCCACTGGTATTCTGAAGGAGATGGAAAATTATGGAACGAAGCTCAGAAACAAGCCAAATATTTAGCAAAACTCGGAATCACTTCTGTATGGTTCCCTCCCGCCTATAAAGGAACGAATGGAGGATATTCGGTTGGCTACGATGCTTATGATCTTTATGACCTTGGAGAGTTTGATCAAAAAGGAACTACAGCGACCAGATACGGAACTAAAAATGATTATTTAAAAGCCATCAACGCTTTAAAAAAGCAAAATATAGAGGTCATTGTAGATATTGTACTGGGACATAAAGCAGGTGGTGATGAACTGGAAAAGTTCAAAGTGGTAAAAGTAGATGAGAATAATAGGGAAAAAGTAATTTCTGAAGTTCTTGAAATAGAATCCTACACCAAGTTTACCTTCCCCGGAAGAGGAAAAAAATATTCTGATTTTGAATGGAATTTCACTTGTTTCAGTGGCGTAGATTATGCAGAAGGAATGGATTCGAATATTTATAAAATACAATCTGAGTATGGCAATGATTGGGAAGAAATGATCGATGATGAGAAAGGTAATTATGATTACCTGATGTATAATGATATTGAACACCGGAACCCTTTTGTAAGAGAGGAGCTTAACGATTGGGCAAAATGGTATTTTGATCAGACTGATTTTGATGGAGTCCGACTGGATGCTTTGAAACATATTTCTTTTGATTTTTACAAGGAATGGCTTACTCTACTCCGCTCCAATACAGGAAAAAATATTTTTGCAGTGGGAGAATACTGGGCTCCGGGATACCTTCATCTGCTTCAGAAATATATTGAAGTAACGGAAGGCTGTATGAGTCTTTTCGACAGTTCACTACAGAATAACTTTCATAATGCATCAAAAGAAGGTGCATCTTATGATTTAAGACGAGTTTTTGATGAAACTCTTACGCAGGCTGATCCGATGCATTCTGTAAGTTTGGTAGCCAATCATGATACACAGCCTCTTCAGGATCTGGAAGCACCGGTTGAACCATGGTTTAAACCTATTGCCTATGCTTTAATTCTGCTACGAAAGGATGGTTATCCATGTGTTTTTTACCCTGATTTGTATGGTGCTCATTATATTGATAAGGACCGCGAGGGAAATGAACAGGAAATATTCATGCCGAAAGTGGATGGTATTGAAGCACTTTTAAAAGCCAGAAAAGAATATGCTTACGGAGAGCAACAAGATTATTTTGAAGACGCCAATTGCCTTGGCTGGGTTCGCAAAGGTGATGATCAACATTTAGGATGTGCTGTTGTTTTAAGTAATAAAGATGCTTACAACAAACCTATGGAAATGGGTAAAAACTATTCAGGAAAGAAGTTTAAAGACTTATTGAAAAGATTTAAAAATAAAGTAATCATTGACGAAAACGGTTGGGGAGATTTTTCTGTGCCAGCCGGAAATGTAAGTGTATGGGTTCCGGAATAAAATATAAAAGCGTACATCAGGTGATATACGCTTTGTTTTTTATCCTACCGTAATATTAGCATTTAATACCTCGGCAGTTCCATAGATCCATAGCCCATTCACAGCAATAATTGTCTTCGTTATAAAAACAGCATATTCTGTCTCTGATGATAATTCCTCCTTGTAGGTGTTTAAGTTCTTCTCTGTTAACTTTTCTTGAGTTCTGAAGATTTTTTGTTTTCATAGTTCACTGTTTTAGAATTTGGTCTTATAAATATAATAAAAAATCTCTATTAAAAATTACAATCATCTATAAAACAACGAAATAAGAACACAAAATCATACAGATAATACATTTTTATTTAAATTAACAACAATTCATTCATCATTAATTACAATTCTATCTTCTGGATTTTTAAGATTTCCGGACGCTCAGATTCATCAGAAATTTTTCCTGTTCTGGCAAATTCAGCCCAAAGTGCTCTCAGCTTCTTTCCATGCTCTTGGATATTTTTCCATGGAATATCTTTTAACATCTCTGAAGATTTCCATGCGTCTTCATTTCCAAAGATCAATGGAAGATCAATACAGTGAGGAGCCCCGATATGATTCTCTTTTAACCTTGAATGTATTCTGAATAAATACACATTTCCGCCACCTTTTGCATGATTTTCTGCGAATATCTTAGCGGGAGTTCCGTAGATGAGATCGGTAGTTTTTTCAACCGTTTTATCCATTATTTTTAATCCCAGACCTTTCCCAAAATATTTATTTAAAGCTTCTGAGGTTTTGAGGTAAAATGCGGTTTCATCATTATTCAATCCTATCAATACGTCATATTTTTTCGCATTCGATCTCCACTTTCCTACAGATTCTTCTTCACTGCATAAAGGAGGGAAACCATATTGAGTACCAAAAGGCATTGCTGCTTTCAAACCATATTTTATAACAGACGGAACAAATTGTCCATAATCATCCATCATTTTATAAACATCAGTTTCGTCTTTAATGATTTCTGTTTTCTTCAAAAATTCAGCAGACATTTTTTGTCTTTTATGACGTAACCCTAATGGTGCACTTTGAATAATTACTCTTTTAAATAAATTTTCCACACCCTCAGAAATCATCAAATGTGCGATAGCATCCCCACCGGAAGACTGCCCAAGCATTGTAATATTATCTGCATTTCCACCAAAGTCTTCGATATAATTTTTGATCCATTTTAAAGCTTCAATCATATCCAACAAGCCCAGATTCGGAGGTCTTTTTTCATCTCCGCCTAAAAAACCGAAAAGTCCCAGACGGTACGAAACAGTTACCACAATGATATTCTGTTCTTTTACCCATTCGGCAGGGTCAGCAGTAGATAAATCTCCGCAGCCTATTTCATGAGATCCCCCATGAATCCAGATTATAACGGGAAGTTTTTCATTTTCAATAATATGTTCCGGACGGGTTATAGAAAGAAATTGAGTAGATTCATCTGGTTCAAATTCATCAACCGGGGTTGTTCCAATCATTTTTTCAACCAGTGGACTCAGCTTCTGTGGACAAACCGGAGTTTTATCCGGAAAAGAAATATCCATACCGGAATATTCTACAGGAACAGGTTTTTGAAATCTTTCGGAACGGGCATAGCGAATACTTTTTGCCTTGATCACGCCTTCTTCTTTCAATGCTATAACTTTTCCGAATCTGGTATTGAAAACATAAGTTTCTTTCTGCTGTGGTTTCATGCTAAATGTTGAAAACTTTTACCATTAAAGATAATTCTGTTTTTTGAGAATAAAAAATTAAACTTGTCTTTTTAAATACCAATGCTCTTAATGAATACATTGATTTCCAGAAAAATAATTTGTTCTTGATAAGTCTTAATTTGGATGAGATACCCTTGAAAATTCGTGCATCCGTGGCTAGACTTTTTATGCCACGAATGCACGAATTTTTTCTTTATGTTTATTTTAAAATTTTAATGAATTTGTTTCTTTAAAGAATGATTGGTGGGAGTTCTGGTTACAATCAATTCAGGGTTTTATATTCGCTGGGTGAAACTCCTACTTTAGTTTTGAACAATCTTGTAAAATGTTGTGGATATTTGAATCCTAAATCGTAAGAAATTTCACTTATAGATTTTCCATGATCTAAAATCTGTTCTTTGGCAATATCTATCAATTTGTTGTGGATCAATTCCTGTGGAGAAATTCCCAGTTCTTTTTTGATAAGGTCGCCAAAATAATTTGCCGACAGGTTTAATTTTTCTGCAAAATAATTCACCATTGGAAAACCTATATTCTTTGGATTATCAGACTTTAAGTAATCATCAACCAGATTTTCAAATTTACCGATCACCCCCTGATTGATATGATCTCTTGTGATGAACTGGCGATCGTAGAAACGCATACAATAGTTCAGGAAGAGTTCAATATTATTTACAATTAATGATTTACTATGTTTATCAATAGATTGCTCCAACTCAAGTTTTATATTTTTAAAACATTCTAGGACAATTTCCCTTTCTCTTTCTGAAAGATGCAGCGCTTCATGTACATCGTAGGAAAAGAAACTATACTCTTTCATGTTTTTTCCAAGATTGGTTCCTTTTAACAGGTCCGGATGAAAAATCAAGGCAAAGCCTGCGGGTTGCACATAGTTTCCATGATTATAAATTCCGTAAGTCTGTCCCGGTGCGATGAAAACCAATGTTCCTTCCTGGTAATCATAGCTGTGTTTTCCGTATTGTATATCTCCGCACATCACATCTTTAAGGAAAACGGTATAAAAGCCAAATGTTCTCCTGTATTGGCAGACGGGAGCTGACTTGGAAAAATCAATTACACTTACCAATGGATGCTGTGTTTCATGATTTGCCATTTTATTATATTCCGAGACGCTGTTATAGATTTCAACCTCCTGATTTTCCATGAAGTATATTTTTATGATTCAAAATTACCAATTTCTAGCATAACAGATATTGTGCCTGTGAAATTGGTAAGTAATTCGGTAATCTGTATAAGTAAGATATCTCTGAAAGTTTCGACTTTTGTACCGTTATGGAAACTTTTAATACAAACATTTTTCCGAAGGGAGAAAAAGCTCCGTCGGACTATTTTTCAGGAGGAACAGCATGGGTTCACATCATAAAACCCAATGAGGATCAGCTCAACTGCCAGATCGGAAATGTAACGTTTGAACCGAGTTGTAGAAATAATTGGCATTTTCATGGGGGCGGACAGATTTTAATAGTAACTTCAGGATCAGGATTTTATCAGGAGAAAAACAAGCCCGTTCAGGTTTTACATACTGGAGATATTGTTAATATTCTTCCCAATGTTATTCACTGGCACGGGGCAGCTCCAAACAGTGAGTTTACTCATATTGCCATCAATACCAATACCCAAAACGGAATTGTAGAATAGCTGGATCCTGTAACAGATGAAGAGTATAACAATTTATATAAGTAGAGTTTATTAATCTAACAAAAAATAATCAAATGAACACATTTACAGTAAAAGCCTATGGAGCAGAATCTACCACGGCAGATCTGAAAGAAATGAATATTGAAAGAAGAGAGATCACATCAAAGGATGTAGAAATTGAAATTCTATATTGTGGAGTATGTCACTCTGATCTTCATACAGCAAGAAATGACTGGGGCGGAACCATCTACCCTGCTGTTCCGGGGCATGAAATCGTGGGAAGAATTACCAAGGTTGGAAGTGAAGTTAGTAAGTTTAAAGTAGGTGATATTGCAGGAGTAGGATGCATCGTGGATTCTTGTGGACACTGTAATAGCTGTAAGCATGATCTTGAGCAATATTGTGAGAATGGATTCACGGGGACTTATAATGGAAAAGACGAACACTTAGGTGGTCATACTTTTGGTGGATATTCCCAAAAAGTAGTTGTGGATTCTCACCATGTTTTAAAAGTTCCTGAAAATCTTGATCTGGCTGCTGTAGCACCTCTTCTTTGCGCAGGAATCACGACCTGGTCACCATTAAGACATTGGAATGTTGGACCAAATTCTAAAGTAGCGGTTGTAGGTTTAGGAGGATTAGGGCATATGGCGATTAAGCTGGCAAAAGGATTAGGAGCAGAAGTGACTTTATTTTCAAGAACTCCAGGGAAAACTGAGGATGCAAAACAATTGGGAGCTGATCATGTTATCATTTCTACAGATGAATCGCAAATGGATTCTGTAAAAGGAAAATTTGATTTAATCATTGATACAGTTCCTTATGTACATGATGTAAATCCTTATGTAACAACTTTAAATATCAACGGAACGCATGTTCTTGTAGGTTATCTGGGCGGGCTTGAACCTATTCTGAATACAGTTCCTATGATTCTTGGAAGAAAATCTGTAGCAGGATCCGTAATTGGAGGTATTGCTGAAACTCAGGAAATGTTAGATTTCTGCGGAGAGCATAATATTGTTTCTGAAATTGAAATGATCAAAATGCAAGACATCAACAAAGCGTACGAAAGAATGCTGAAAAGTGATGTGAGATATCGTTTTGTAATTGATATGCAGTCTTTATAATTTACGTATAAGATTTTTTTAGAAAAGATGGCTACCTCAGGTGAGGTAGTCTTTTTTTGCCACGAATTCACTAATAAACTTATTTGCTTATGAGGCTTAAATTCCTTCCTAAAGTTACATAGATTAAGAATATTATCCTTTATATACGCTTGTACATTCTATATTATTCCTTTCCATATCCTGAAATGCCCAATCTGCCATAGCATCAATAACAGGAGCGAGTTCGTTACCTGCTTTACTCAGTTTATAAGTAACATGTGGCGGAACAACAGGTCTGGCTGTTCTTATAATCAATCCGTCTGCCTCAAGCTGTTTTAAATGCTGAATCAACATTTTTTCCGTTACGGCTGGAATAGCTTTCTTCAGTTCACTATATCTTTTCTCTCCAGTAGAAAGATTGAACAGGATAATAGGTTTCCAGAAACCACCGATCCTTTCCATGACATACATCACAGGACAATCCTGCACTATTTTTTTGTTTTCCTGAATGGTAGAACTTTCTTTAATCGCTGTCATAACATACATACTTTAGGGTAAGTACTTGTATAAAAGTAAGTACAAATATAACTTTGTCTCAGGAAATAAAAAAATATTTTTCATGAAATTTCTTCACCGAAATCAGTTTTAAGATATTAATAATCAACAATTACAAACAATAAAAAAATTTAAATATGAAAATTATAATCACAGGATCACTTGGAAATGTAGCTAAACCTTTAGCAATGCAACTGGTAGAGCAAGGGCATGATATCACAGTAATCAGCAGCAACGAGTCAAAAAGACAAGACATTGAATCTTTAGGAGCAAAACCTGCTATCGGATCCATTACTGATGTTGATTTTTTAACTCAAACATTTAACGGAGCCGACGCTGTATTTGTTATGACTCCTCCCGCAATCAGTGCAGACCATATTGTTCAGAATACCATTGATGCCGGAAAAAATTATGCTGAGGCATTAAAAAAAACAGGAGTAAAAAGAGCGGTAATGCTAAGTAGCGTAGGAGCCGGATCTCCTGTAGAAAATGGTCCGATAAAAGGGCTACATCATATTGAAAAGCTTTATCAGGAAATTGAAAACACCTCATTTACATTCTTAAGAGCGGGATATTTTTACACGAATTTCTTTAATGATATTCCATTGATTAAAAATGCTGGAATTATCGGTGGAAATTATCCTGAAAATACAGAAATTCCTGTAGTACATCCAACTGATATTGCTAAAGCAGCAGCAGAGGAATTGGTAAAAAATGAAACCGGAAAAAATATCAGATATATTGTAAGTGATTCCCGAAAGGCATCTGATTTCGCAAAAGTGCTTGGAACCTCAGTAGAAAAACCTGAACTTCCATGGGTAGAGTTTTCGGATGAAGATTCTTTAAACGGAATGCTACAGGCTGGTTTGCCTCAGGATATGGCTGAACTTTATGTGGAAATGGGATTGGGAATGAAAACTGGAACTGTACAAAAAGATTTTATTGAGCATGGATCACCAGTAAACGGAAGTGTAAAATTAGAAGATTTCGCTAAAGAATTTGCTTCTCAGTTTTAAATAAATTTATACTCAATAATAGAAATTGTATTTCTTATTAGACGATTTTAAATACGAGTTTCGGCGCACCAAAGGTGCGCCGAAATTCTTTATATTTTAGAATAATTATATTATTTATTCTCTTTCAATATCTTTTTCAATACTTTGATTTTTCCATCGATAGGCTGATCAATTTTTAACCCTAAAATATCAGCAACAAGCGGATAAACGTTTACATTAGCAAATTCATCGATCACCAGATTGTTTTTAAATTCCGGTCCCCAAGCGTAGAATGTTGCCTTCATTTCAGGAACTGTTTTTGGGTTATAACCATGTTTTCCTACTGATGTTTTCTTTCCTTTTTCCAGGAAAATCTTCGGGGCTTTTGGTAATAAAAGAATTTGTCCTATTCTGTTGTATTGATCATCTCTTGTTGCAAAATGTAAGTATTTAGGAAGCTTTTTATCCAGATACACTTCGTAGTCAGCTGTTTTATTGGCTTTTAATTGCTTGTAAACTGATTTTACCTCATCCGGATTTTTCACATATACTCTTAAAAGTGTCTGAGAATTATAAAAGTCAAATCTGTTTTTATCAAAAAGAAGAGCCGGAATTTCCAGTGGAGTACCACCGTCTACTTTTATCATTCCGTGATCGGAAACGAATACAAAGTTGACATTTTTCAACCCTAAATCATTGACTTTCTGAACAAGATCCCCTATTGCCTTATCAATCAGATGTACAGCGGCTTCCGTTTCTTTGGTATCAGGACCGTAATGATGTCCGCTCCCATCTACTTCAGGGAAATACAGTGAAATAAAGTGAGGTCTTTTATCGTCAGGAAGCTTTAACCAGTTGACAACTTTTTCAACTTTTTCTGACGGTGTAAATTTTTCGTGATATGGATAGTAATAAGAAGGTCTCATTCCGCCTGCATCACTTGCCGAACCTACCCACATTAATGAAGCAGATACTATACCTTGTTTTTCAGCTAGCCCCCAAAGTGGAGTTCCTCCGTACCAGCTCCCATCTTCTGCATTTTTTTTATTGCTCATCGCGTAAGTTTCCTTTCGCTTATAATCATAGAAAAAATTATCTATTAAACCGTGATGTGCCGGATACATTCCTGTAATAAGACTCCAGTGGTTGGGGAAAGTAATACTTGGATAACTTGGAATCATTGCTTGTGCTTTCACACCACTACCAGAAAGTTTCAGCAGATTTTCAGCGTTGTATTTCTTTGCGTAATCATATCGGAAACCATCTGTTGAGATCATGATAACATATGGTTTTGATTGGGCTTCCACACTATTTTGTCTGCCCGGAACGACTACCTGAGTCGTATCCACATTTACCTGCTGGGCACAAACCGTTAAGGAAATAAACAGCAGTAAAAAATGTATTCCTCGCTTCATTATTTAAAATTTTTGGCAAAGTTACATTCTCTACTGCTCCCTGAAAAGTTTCAGAGGTTAAAAGTATATTAAAACCAATTATTTTTGAATTTAAATTAAATAGCTCTTTTCATTTCAAACTGTGACAACCAGTTTTCAAGTCCGATTTTCTGGTCTAAAAACCTTCTGGTTTCTACGGAAATATCATCTACATTATTGATGGCAATTGGTTTTCCGTCAGCAATAGTATTGAAAAGAATACTGCCTATTCCTTGTTTTCTATAGTTTTTGTCTACTGCAATCTGATGAATTTTTCTTGCTAAAGGATTGTAAATAATATATCCTACCAGCTTTTCATCAGCATAAGCCCCTATGGTTGTATAACTTTCGGGCATAGGATCCAATACATAAACACATCCCTGCCAGGAAGGCTCAATGTCCCAGAAAGAACGAAGGCTATCCCATGGAAATTCATCCATCTCTTTTATCGTGATCTCCTTATTTTCTTTTCCTGAACTAATATTTCCTTTAAAGCAAAGAAGTTTTCTGACAATTGTAAATCCTAAGTTTTCATAAGCTCTGATTGCAGCTGCATTTCCTTCAATAACCTCCAAAAGCAATATGTCTGCATTTCTTTCTTTTAAAACAGGAATAATAAAGTCATACATTTTCCTAACCAGACCTTTTCCTCTACTTTCCGGAACTACTCCGGTTCCTCCATTATAAATGATTTTCTGCCCCTCCTCAATCTTTTCCGACTGAAGAATAAAGCTTACTAGTTTTCCATCTTCAAAACCGCCTACCGAAATATCCATATCCAGTTTTTCAGCAGCAATTTTTGAGGTAAGCATCTCTTTAGTTAAATGAAAAGGAACAATATAATCTGAAAAAGACAGATTAAATACTTCTAAAATCTCATCTACACTTACATTTGTCAAAGTTCTAAACTCCATTACTCTTTATTTTAAATTATTACCATTCTCTGTCAAGATCTTCTTTCCAGTCGTAGGGTATCAGTTCTTTTAAGGTTACAAATACTCCGTTTTTCACTTCGATTACTGCATTTAGGTTCTCTTTCGATAGCTGGCTCATCAGCTCTCTGCAACGCCCACATGGAGGTACTGCATTTCCGTCATCTCCCACAGCTACAACAGCCTTGATATAACGTTCTCCATTCTTCAGCATTTCAGCTACAGCACTATGCTCTGCACAAAACCCCATGGAACAAGCTGTATCTATACTGATCCCTGTATATACATTCCCATCTACAGTTTCAATAGCTGCCGCTACTCCACCGTATTCTATAAAATCATTCAACGTCGTTGATTTCGCAAATTGGCTGGCAATTTCCTTCAAATCTTTTCTCATAGAACTATTTATTATTTTTTTGAATACCATTTAAGGGCATTTTGCTCTTCTCTTTTGATAAACGGATCTTTTCCGTCATTATAATCATTACCATCAATCCATTCCATCTGACTGAGTTTTTCCTTTAATTGCTGATATTCTTCTTTAACTTTTGAATGAGACCGAAGATAGTCCCTAAAGGCAATGTGACGAAGCCAGTGTTCTGATGATGTTAGAATTGTATGAATATGTGCTATACGAAGCTCATGATTGTGTAGTTCTTTAGGAATTTCATCACCTGAATGAATAATTTCGGGAAAGTCTAGAGACAAGGGTTTATCTTTAAGTTTAATGAAAAAACGTCGGTAAGGCATTTCTTCGTTATACTTTTCATAATAAATACAATCCTGTCCCTGTAATAAAAGCGGAATATGATCTAATTCTGTTTCATTTTTCACACCGATCATAATATCAATAATCGGTTTTGCAGACAAGCCCTCTACTGAGGTACTTCCGATATGTTCAATTTCCGGGTGTAAGAAACCAATGCTTTTTTCCAGTTCTTTTTTAATGGATTCAAATTGTTCTTTCCAAACCGGATTGTATTTTTCAAAAGTAACTTTCATGGAAATTCTGGTGATTAACAAATATATGAAAAACCTCTGATAGAGCCATGAAAAGGAAATTTCAATAGTTTGAAAAAATTAAACTATAAATCACAAAAAAAATACCCCGGTAAAAACCGAGGTATCTTATTTATTGTAAGAAAAATCTTAAGCTTGTACGTTGTTTCCTCCTAATACGAAAGGCTCAACTTCTTTGATTTCTCCGAACTGCTGCTCGTAGTTAGCGATGTTCTGTTGAAGAGCGTTTAATACTCTTTTAGCATGAAGTGGAGCAAGAATTACTCTTGATCTTACTTTAGCTTGCTGAACACCTGGCATCAACTGAATAAAGTCTACTACAAATTCAGATGGAGAGTGGTTTACTAATGCTAAGTTAGCATAGATTCCAGCAGCTACCATTTCGTTTAATTCGATGTTGATGTTTCCGTCTTGTGGATTTTGATTGTTGTCCATTGTTATAAATTATGTTTTTAAAATTCGAAATTTGAGATTGTGAAAATATAAAAATAATTTCAAATCCCAAATTTCAAATCATTAAATTTAGTTAAGGTCTTCGAATTCTTTCTTAGAACCAACGATAACGTTCTGATACTCTTTAAGACCTGTACCTGCAGGAATTCTGTGTCCTACAATTACATTTTCTTTAAGACCGTTAAGATCATCGATCTTACCTGCTACAGCTGCTTCGTTTAGAACTTTAGTAGTTTCCTGGAAGGATGCTGCAGACATGAACGATTTAGTTTGAAGAGCTGCTCTTGTAATACCTTGTAATACTGGTGTTGCAGTAGCCGGTAAAGCTTCTCTTACTTCTACTAAAGCTTGATCTTCACGCTTCAATTTAGAGTTTTCATCTCTTAATTCTCTTGCAGTAATCATCTGACCTGGTTTGAATTCTTTAGAATCACCAGCATCTACTACTACTTTAAGACCGAATACTCTGTTGTTTTCTTCTAAGAAGTCATATTTGTGCTCAAGAGCTCCTTCAAGGAACTGAGTATCACCTCCATCCACGATAGATACTTTTGTCATCATCTGTCTTACGATGATTTCGAAGTGCTTGTCGTCGATTTTTACCCCCTGTAGACGGTAAACTTCCTGGATTTCGTTTACTAAGTATTCCTGAACAGCTGTTGGACCTTTAATTCTTAAGATATCGTCTGGAGTGATTGAACCGTCAGAAAGTGGCGAACCAGCTCTTACGAAGTCATTCTCCTGTACTAAGATCTGGTTTGATAATTTAACTAAGTAAATTTTTCTTTCTCCAGTTTTAGCTTCAACGATCAATTCACGGTTACCTCTCTTAATTTTTCCGTAAGAAACTACCCCGTCGATTTCAGTAACAACCGCTGGGTTTGAAGGGTTTCTTGCTTCGAATAATTCGGTAACTCTCGGAAGACCTCCGGTGATATCCCCTGCTTTTGCAGATTTTCTTGGGATCTTGATTAGGACTTTACCAGCCTTAATTTTTTCACCATCGTTTACCATTAAGTGGGCTCCTACCGGTAAGTTGTAAGCTTTTTGCTCAACTCCTTTAGAGTCTACCACCTTCAGGGTAGGTACGGCTTTCTTATTTCTAGATTCAGAGATTACTTTCTCTTCGAATCCTGTAGCTTCATCGATTTCTAACTGGAATGAAATACCCTGGATGATATCCTCGTATTCTACCTTACCAGAAGTCTCTGCAATGATAACCGCGTTATACGCATCCCACTTACAGATTGTATCTCCTTTTTTAACTTTATCACCTGGTTTTACAGATAATATTGAACCGTAAGGTACGTTAGCTACCATTAATGGAGTTCTAGACTCATTATCAGCAACTAATCTGAATTCCGTTGAACGAGAAACAACAACCTCAGTGATATTACCGTTTTCATCTTCAGAGCTAATAGTTCTTACCTCATCCATTTCAACGATACCATCTCTTCTTGCAACTATAGATGGGTTTTCAGAAACGTTACCTGCAGTACCCCCTTGGTGGAAAGTTCTCAACGTAAGCTGAGTTCCCGGTTCACCAATAGATTGTGCTGCAATTACTCCTACTGCTTCACCCATGTGGATTGTTTTACCAGTAGCTAGGTTTCTACCATAACATTTTGCACAGATACCTTTCTTAGCTTCACAAGTAAGTGGTGAACGAACTTCAACCGCTTCCAATCCTGCTTCTTCAATTCTCTTAGCTAATGCTTCGTTGATTACCTGATCTGCTTCAATAATGATTTCATCACTTTCAGGATCATAGATATTATGTAAAGAAACTCTACCTAAGATTCTTTCAGAGATTCTTTCAACGATCTCGTCATTTTTCTTAAGTGCAGTAACTTCTGTTCCTCTCAACGTTCCACAGTCATCTTCTGTAACGATAACGTCCTGTGCAACGTCTACCAATCTTCTGGTTAGGTAACCAGCATCGGCAGTTTTAAGAGCGGTATCCGCAAGACCCTTACGAGCACCGTGGGTAGAGATAAAGTACTCTAAGATGGAAAGACCTTCCTTAAAGTTTGCAAGGATCGGGTTTTCGATGATCTCCGCACCGGTAGAACCAGCTTTTTGCGGTTTCGCCATCAAACCTCTCATCCCTGATAACTGACGGATCTGTTCCTTAGAACCCCTCGCCCCAGAGTCAAGCATCATGTATACAGAGTTGAAACCACCTTGGTCAGTTTTCATTCTGCTCATGATCATTTCAGTTAATCCAGCGTTGGTGTTAGTCCAAACGTCGATTACCTGGTTATAACGTTCTGTATCGGTAATTAGACCCATGTTATAGTTAGCTCTAATTTCGTCTACAGTTTCAATTGAAGTAGCAATCATCTGCTTTTTCTCCACAGGTACTACGATATCTCCAAGAGAGAATGATAGACCTCCTTTGAATGCGTTTGAATACCCTAGATCTTTCATTGCATCCAAGAACTTCACTGTTGTAGGGAAATCTGTATCAGCAAGGATCTTACCGATAACGTTTCTCAATGATTTCTTAGTAAGAAGTTCATTGATATATCCTACTTGCTTAGGTACAATTTGGTTGAATAAGATTCTACCTACAGAAGTTTCGATCAATCTTGTTACGATTACTCCGTCTTCTTTCACTGGTAGTCTACATCTTACCTTAGCATTTAATGAAACTCTACCTTCTGCGTAAGCGATTTCCGCTTCTTCAGGAGAATAGAATGCAAGACCTTCACCTTTTACTTTCATCTCTTCTGTAGAGCTTAATTCTTTGGTCATGAAATAAAGACCAAGAACCATGTCCTGAGATGGTACTGTAATTGGAGAACCGTTTGCAGGGTTCAAGATGTTTTGAGAACCTAACATCAATAACTGAGCTTCAAGGATCGCTTCTGGTCCTAACGGTAAGTGTACCGCCATCTGGTCACCATCGAAATCGGCGTTGAATGCTGTTGTTACTAACGGGTGTAGTTGGATAGCTTTACCTTCGATCATCTTAGGTTGGAAAGCCTGAATACCAAGTCTGTGAAGAGTAGGTGCTCTGTTCAATAGAACAGGGTGACCTTTCATCACGTTTTCTAGGATATCATAAACTACTGGTTCTTTTCTATCGATAATTCTCTTCGCAGATTTTACTGTTTTTACAATACCTCTCTCGATTAGTTTTCTAATGATAAATGGTTTGTAAAGTTCAGCTGCCATATCTTTAGGGATACCACATTCGTGAAGCTGTAAGTTTGGACCTACAACAATTACCGAACGCGCAGAGTAGTCTACCCTTTTCCCTAGTAAGTTCTGACGGAAACGACCTTGCTTACCTTTCAATGAATCAGAAAGTGATTTCAATGGTCTGTTTGATTCAGATTTTACTGCAGAAGATTTTCTTGTGTTATCGAATAATGAATCTACTGATTCCTGAAGCATACGCTTCTCGTTTCTCAAGATTACTTCAGGAGCTTTGATCTCCAATAATCTCTTCAAACGGTTATTTCTGATAATAACTCTTCTATAAAGGTCATTTAAGTCAGAAGTTGCGAAACGTCCTCCATCCAATGGAACTAATGGTCTTAGTTCTGGTGGGATAACTGGAAGTACACGCATAATCATCCACTCTGGTCTGTTGATCATTCTTGTATTAGCACCTCTTAATGCTTCTACAACGTTCAATCTCTTAAGAGCTTCAGTTCTTCTTTGCTTAGATCCTTCGTTGTGAGCTTTATGTCTCAAGTCGAAAGACAATGCATCAAGGTCAATTCTCTTTAATAATTCTTCAACAGCTTCAGCACCCATTTTAGCGATGAATTTGTTTGGATCAGAATCATCAAGATATTGGTTCTCGATTGGAAGAGTTTCCATGATATCAAGATACTCTTCTTCTGTAAGGAATTCCATGTTCTCGAAATCAGAACCGTCTAATTTCTTAGCAATACCTTGTTGAATCACTACATATCTTTCGTAGTAGATGATCATATCTAATTTCTTAGAAGGAATTCCAAGAAGGTATCCGATTTTGTTTGGTAATGAACGGAAATACCAGATGTGTGCAATTGGAACTACAAGGTTGATGTGCCCGATTCTCTCTCTTCTTACTTTTTTCTCAGTAACTTCTACTCCACAACGGTCACAAACGATTCCTTTGTAACGAATTCTCTTGTATTTACCACAAGCACATTCGTAATCCTTTACAGGACCAAAGATTTTCTCACAGAAT
Organism: Chryseobacterium artocarpi; assembly: GCF_001684975.1. Taxonomy (GTDB): domain Bacteria; phylum Bacteroidota; class Bacteroidia; order Flavobacteriales; family Weeksellaceae; genus Chryseobacterium; species Chryseobacterium artocarpi. Next base: position 498,982 of record NZ_MAYH01000034.1, read on the forward strand.
AGCCCGTCTCTTTCAGGCTTGTGAGTTCTGTAGTTAATAGTTTCCGGTTTTAAAACCTCCCCTCTTGAGTCTTGTAAAATAGACTCGGGTGAAGCTAAACCGATGGTTATTTTATTAAATCTACTTGATTTATTTTTATTTGACATAATTTTTTTTAGATTTTAGATTTCAGATTTCAGATTTCAGACGAAATCATCATTCCAAATTCAAGGATTATAAAATTCTTAGAGTGTCATAGTCTGACATCTTGTGTCTGACATCTGATATCTTACTCCTCTAATCTTACGTCTAATCCAAGTCCTTGTAACTCGTGAAGTAATACGTTGAATGATTCTGGAATACCTGGTTCAGGCATAGATTCACCTTTCGCAATTGCTTCATAAGTTTTTGCTCTACCAATCACGTCATCCGACTTCACAGTCAAGATCTCTCTCAGGATGTTAGATGCACCGAATGCTTCAAGTGCCCAAACCTCCATCTCTCCGAATCTCTGACCACCGAACTGAGCTTTACCTCCTAACGGCTGCTGAGTAATCAATGAGTAAGGACCGATAGAACGTGCGTGCATCTTATCATCAACCATGTGTCCTAGTTTCAGCATGTAGATAACACCCACTGTAGCTGCCTGTGTAAATCTTTCTCCGGTACCACCATCATAAAGGTGAGTGTGACCGAATTTAGGAAGACCTGCTTTCTCAGTGTACTCAGTAATCTGATCAAGAGTTGCTCCATCAAAGATTGGCGTAGCGAACTTCATTCCTAATTTCTGACCAGCCCATCCAAGAACTGTTTCATAAATCTGTCCGATGTTCATACGAGAAGGTACCCCTAGTGGATTCAATACGATATCTACTGGTGTTCCGTCTTCTAGGAATGGCATATCTTCTTCACGAACGATTCTTGATACGATACCTTTGTTACCGTGACGTCCTGCCATTTTATCTCCTACATTCAGTTTACGTTTCTTAGCGATGTAAACTTTAGCCAACTTCATGATACCTGCTGGAAGCTCATCTCCGATTGAAATTGCAAATTTCTCACGGTTTTTAACTCCCTGAATGTCGTTATATTTGATTTTGTAATTGTGAATCAATTGTTTGATCAATTCATTCTTGTCAGCGTCAACTGTCCAGTCTGCACCACTAACGTTTACATAATCTTCAACTGATGTTAATAACTTGTGAGTGAACTTCACACCTTTACCGATGATTTCTTCATCAAGGTCGTTTTGTACCCCTTGAGAAGTTTTACCGCTTACCAGTGTATTTAATTTTTCAATTAAAGTGTTTCTCAACTCGTCAAACTTAGCCTTGTAAGTGTTTTCAATTTCTTCAAGTTTAAGTTTTTCTTCAGTTCTTTTCTTTTTGTCTTTAATGTTTCTAGAGAACAATTTCTTGTTGATAACAACTCCTCTTAGTGAAGAGTCAGCTTTTAATGATGCGTCTTTTACATCACCAGCTTTGTCACCGAAGATAGCTCTAAGAAGTTTTTCTTCAGGAGTCGGGTCAGATTCACCTTTTGGAGTAATTTTACCAATCATGATATCTCCAGGCTTCACTTCAGCACCGATTCTGATCATACCGTTCTCGTCAAGATCTTTGGTAGCTTCTTCAGATACGTTTGGAATATCTGCTGTAAGTTCTTCCATACCTAATTTAGTATCACGAACTTCCAGTGAATATTCATCTACGTGGATTGAAGTAAACCAGTCTTCACGTACAACTTTTTCGTTGATTACGATCGCATCCTCGAAGTTGTATCCTTTCCAAGGCATGAACGCTACTACTAAGTTTCTACCAAGAGCCAATTCTCCTTTTTCAGTAGCATAACCGTCGCAAAGTACTTGTCCTTTCTCCACTACATCACCTACTCTTACGTTTGGTCTTAGCGTGATTGTTGTACTCTGGTTAGTTTTTCTGAACTTAGTAAGTTTATATGTTTTAGTAGCAGACTCGAATTGTACTAAATCTTCGTCTTCGCTTCTTTCATATTTAATAACGATTCTGTCAGCATCTACGTACTCTACAGTACCTGTACCTTCAGCGTTAATTAAGATTCTAGAGTCTCTTGCAACTTGTTGCTCAAGCCCTGTACCTACAACCGGAGCCTGTGGCTTCAATAGAGGAACGGCCTGACGCATCATGTTAGATCCCATCAATGCACGGTTCGCATCATCATGCTCCAAGAATGGAATTAATGAAGCGGAAATACCAGAGATCTGGTTTGGTGCAACGTCAATAAGGTTAACCTGAGCTGGCTCAACTACTGGGTAGTCACCATCCAATCTTGCAATAATTCTGTCTGTTAAGAAATCACCATTATCACTCAATTCAACGTTTGCCTGAGCAATTACTTTGTCTTCTTCGTCTTCTGCATTAAGGTAAATAGGATCAGCGTTAAGATTAATCTTACCATCTTCTACTTTTCTATATGGAGTTTCGATGAAACCAAGGTTGTTGATTTTAGCATAAATACCTAAAGATGAAATCAAACCGATGTTTGGTCCTTCCGGAGTTTCAATCGGACAAATTCTTCCGTAGTGAGTATGGTGAACGTCACGAACCTCGAAACCTGCTCTTTCTCTTGATAAACCACCAGGTCCTAGTGCAGATAATCTTCTCTTGTGAGTGATCTCTGATAGAGGGTTGGTTTGGTCCATGAACTGAGATAGCTGGTTGGTACCGAAGAACGAGTTAATAACAGATGTTAAAGTCTTAGCATTAACAAGGTCAAGTGGAGTAAAGATTTCGTTATCTCTAACGTTCATTCTCTCCTTGATTGTTCTTGCAATTCTTGAAAGACCTACTCCGAACTGTCCTGCTAATTGCTCACCAACAGTTTTAATTCTTCTGTTTGATAAGTGGTCGATATCATCAACCTCAGCTTTAGAGTTTACAAGCTCGATTAAGTGTCTTACGATTGCAATGATATCTTCTTTTGTAAGAACTTCAGTTGTAGTTGGGATGTTAAGACCTAACTTTTTGTTTAGTCTGTAACGTCCTACTTCACCTAAAGAGTATCTCTGCTCAGAGAAGAATAATTTTTCAATGATTCCTCTTGCAGTTTCCTCATCTGGTGGATCTGCGTTTCTTAACTGACGATAGATGTACTCTACTGCTTCTTTCTCAGAGTTCGTAGGGTCTTTTTGTAATGTATTCTGGATGATAGAGAATTCATTGCTGTTTTCTTTGTGAATCAGGATAGATTTCACACCAGCATCCAAGATAAGATCTAAGTGTTCTTTTTCAAGAATAGTCTCTCTATCTAAGATGATTTCGTTTCTTTCGATAGAAACTACTTCACCTGTATCTTCGTCTACGAAGTCTTCGAACCAAGTGTTCAATACTCTCGCAGCCAATGTTCTCCCTTCCACTTTTTTAAGTGCCGCTTTAGAAACTTTCACTTCTTCAGCAAGGTCGAAGATCTGAAGGATGTCCTTATCAGATTCGTAACCGATAGCTCTTAATAAAGTTGTTAATGGTAACTTTTTCTTACGGTCGATATACGCATACATTACGCTGTTGATATCTGTTGTAAATTCCATCCAAGATCCTTTGAAAGGGATAATTCTTGAATAGTAAAGTTTGGTTCCGTTTGCGTGGTAAGTCTGTCCGAAGAATACACCCGGAGATCTGTGTAACTGAGTTACGATTACACGCTCTGCTCCATTGATAATGAATGAACCAGAAGGAGTCATGTAAGGAACCGGACCTAAATATACATCCTGAACCACTGTTTGGAAATCTTCGTGTTCCGGGTCAGTACAGTACAATTTAAGTCTTGCTTTTAGAGGAACTGAATAAGTAAGTCCTCTTTCCACACACTCATCGATTGAATAACGTGGAGAATCTACCAGATAGTCTAAGAATTCTAATACGAATTGGTTTCTTGAATCCGTAATTGGGAAATTCTCTTGGAAAGTCTTGTAAAGAGCTTCTGTCTTTCTGGCTTCAGGAAGTGTATCAAGCTGGAAAAATTCTCTGAAAGACTCAATTTGGATATCCAAGAAGTCTGGAGTGATGATTTTTCCTTTCGCTGATGAGAAATTAATTCTCGGATTTCCTTGAGTTGTTGATTTTGTTTTACTCATAAAACTTTTAAGAAAGGGTTAAAAAATATTTTGATTCATTTAAAAATATCAGGAATAGAATAAAGAAAGGAGAGAAAAGATAAAAGACCTTAAATATTTGGCGCTATTAGAAATAGTCTTCATTCTTTTTTCTTAATTCTTAGGATCTTATTCCTAACTGCAACACTGGTATATCTTTTCACAGCGTAATGCAAAATATTTTTCTTACTTTTGAGACGGTATTACCCGTAATATCTACAAACACGAAATCTCTCCCATGTTATTACACAATGAAAGAGTTGATTTTCAGTATTTTATAAATTTACAAACAATTTTTCGCGCCAAAAGAGGGGCAAAGATACAAAAATTTATTCACAATTACAAATAAATCGTCCTCATTTTGAGCGTTTTAAAACATAAAAAGGGCTGTTCATTACTGAGCAGCCCTTATCCATATTAGGTTTTACTATGTTTTTTATCGAACAATAATTTTATAAGATTTCACCGTTGATTTCGTTTCAATCTTAATGATATAAATTCCTGCAGGTAATGAAGAGGTATCAATTCCTGTACGCGCTGTAAATTTATCGGTCTTAACCACTTTTCCTTCTGTTGAGAATAAAGTATAAACACCTTTTTCTACAGATGAAATTACAAGATTCTCACCTGCTTTTACAGGGTTTGGATATATTTTAATATCGTTAGCTGCTCCGGCAATTTCTGTAGCATTTGTAATTTTAGCAGAAGCTGCAGCTGTTTTCAGTAAGGTTGCGTATGGAGAAAGTGGAGAGTTTGGAGCTCCTCTTTTTACAAGATCAGTGTCTACCACTGCCTGAATACCGTCCTTATCCTGATCATCAATCGTAGAAATAAATCCACCCCCTAACGTATCCAAATTACCTTTTCCGATCAGATAAAGATCAAGGTCTACTCCATTTGACATTACATCAAGGAAATCAGGTTTGTCATCCCCATTTGTGTTTCTGATGTTATATTTCAACACTCCGGAATCAGGGAAAGTTTCAAGGATATCTGCAATACCATTTTTACCAACCGCAACGGTATTATCGATAATACCGTTACGATCTGTATCGATCTGATTAATTATCGAGGTTGGAATTCCGGATTCAAAAAGATCAAGAATGCCGTCATTATCGGAGTCCAGATCAAGATAATTCGGAACTGAGTCTCCAAGCACCGAAGTAATTATAATATTTCCTTCTGAATCATCATCCTGGAACTTACCATTATGATCAAAGTCTTCAATACTATCAGGAATACCATCATTATCAGAATCCATATCACAAGCGTCTACAATACCGTCTCCGTCTGTATCTAATGCCGGAGATTTATCATTTACCACTGTACATCCTTCTGCACAATCAGGAATACCATTACCGTTGTTATCTATACTATCATCTCCTCCCGGGCAACGATCGAAGCAGTTTGGAACGCCGTCATTATCATCATCTTTACTTGCAAAAGCGTTATAGATATAATAGTTTTGAGGAATACGAACTGCTGTTCCGCTATTGAAAGTAATCTTCATACGATTGAAAGGTCGTGTAGCTTTACCGCCTACATAGAACTTATTAGAATTTGTTGTAAAGAAGTTCCCACTAATCAAGCTTCCTGAACTTGTAAAGGTATCTGTTGCTGTATTTCCGTTGTATAATGTTACTGTAATATTTTCCAGAACACTTACTCCGAGAAGATTCCCTGCTTTTTCTACTGTAAAGCCAGCCATTGTATTTGCAGGCAACATTGAATTGCTGCTTACTGTTGTATATGCCGAGAAAATACTGAAAATAGAAGCTGCCGGCACCGTTGCTGTTGCATAATTAGAAGGGTTATTATCCACAATTGCTCCAGGATTTACCATTTTAGCTAAAATAAGACCTATAAATCCAGGTCCTGATGTCCAGCTTCCTCCTGTCACTAGATTTCCGAGCACAGCTGAACCGCTTGTCTGGATTTTATCATCACATTCACAAGATATAGGTTCTTCAAAGGCATAAAATACTTTAAGTGCTCCCAGATTAAATCCAATGGTCTGGGTAATTTTCAGTCTTACTTCATTAAATGGTTTAGTGGTCGTAAGTGTCAATTTTTGTTTTCCTGAACCATAGCCAAGAACTTTAATATTAATCAAGCCGCCTCCATCAGACAATTGCCTTGACTCCTGACGTTCACCGAATAAGTAAGTTTCAATAGTTATATTTTTCAAAAATTCTGCACTTAATAATTTCCCCTGATCGTCGGGCTCTATTACAAAACCTGTTCTGTTGCCTGCAGGATACACTTGGTTTTTATCCAAAACACCTACAGAATAAGATCCTAAAATTCCAATCGGAAGAACTATTTTTCCGAAAGAATTTTTATTTCCGTCTCCTATATTTTCTTTGTTTTCAACATAGGAAAGGGGTGCCAGAAAACTGCTGTCACCAGAAATATTACCATCTACTCCACTTCCCGCAATGATGTCATCACAAATACCATTATTCTCTGTGGGTACTTTAGTGGGATCGAATGCAAATGCGTAATATACATTCATGGAACTGAATATGGAAAGAACATTAGTCTGATACAATCTCACTTCGTCAAATCCTTTTGTTGTTTTAAAGTGCAGGAAAATTCTGTTTTTCGCTCCTCCGAATGCTGGCACGGACAATAAAGTACTGTTAGTTGTGGTTTCCTGAAGAACTCCATTTTTATACGTACTGATTCTTAACGAATTTAAAAGTGCAACTGTGATAAAACTTGTTCCCAGATCAACATTAAATCCAGTAATATAACCGGCTGGATATGATGTATTGTTATTTTTAACAGATATACCGTTTCCACTCACAAGGGAGGCGAAGTTCCCCATATTTACCTTATTATCCAGGTTGGCATCCACCACCGGATTCATACTTCCATTGTAACATGCTAGGCAAATTCCTGAATTATTTACAGGTTTCGCTTCTACTCCCATCCCTCGGATAGGCTCATAGCCTTGCTGCGCAAATACTACCACTGACAACACCAGTGTCATAAGCATTGCAGCTAATTTCTCGAATAATTTTCTGGTCATTTCTTTTTTATTTATTTGGTTTGTGTTTATTATCAATTAATACAATGGTTTCCATGATGTCCCATTACAACCTTCATGTACATGAGCGGTAACATTATAGCGAATAGCTCCTTCATCTGCGGCTGTACATGAAGAAGACGGGCTGGAGATTCCTTTGATCTGAATTGCCGCTCCTGTAGCCGTATCTGCCGTAGGGATCATATTAACTCCCAGAATAGCATTAGTAGTATTACCTTTATTAAAAAAGACATGCGCTTTATTAGCGTAAACTGTTTGTCCTGCTAATGCTGTTCCTGTAAACCCAACCGTCATCGCTTCTACTCCTGAAGCATTGCCTGCTGTACCAATAGCAATATTATTGGTAGAAGCAGTATTACCTGTTCCGATAACAATTCCGCCATTATTCGTGTTGCTATTTCCAACCGTGAGACCTGTAATTCCTGTCACAATGTTTGAGTTTCCGAGCACAAGATTATTGGCTCCAGTTGCAGTATTGGAATTACCGATTACTTTAGCACCATTATTTGCCTTATTTGATAATCCGATAGCTACTGCGGGAAAATTGCCTTGAGCAGAAACTGTATTATCTTTACCTAATGCGACATTGGATGATGTACTGTTTGTCAAAACATTATTGGAACCCCATGTGAATGAAGCAAAAGAACCTGTTGTACTATTAGAGTTTCCACCTTGCAATGTTCCATTAACATCCAGTATTCCTTTTACATTCTTTTGGGTAGCAAACACTAAATTCTGTCCATCACTTGTTCCCAGATAATTTCCAGTAGAAATATCTGTACCCAAAGAAACCGCCGCCGCTGTTGTCCCGGCATTTCCCACCGTTCGCCAATTGTCATTTAAATTCCCCCATTTTGTACCATTGAAAAAGTAGTATCCCGGAGTCACTACATCTACAGTTTGACCTGTTGGCGATGATTCAGCTGCGGTGACATATACAATTGCCCCTGTCTGAGCAGTTGTATAATTCTTTGCTTTTAGCTGTATTCCTGTAAGTCTTGGTGCAATAACACCATCCAATTTGTTAATATCTAATGGAGATCCCACTACATCAAGAGTAGTTTTAGGATCATTTGTTCCGATCCCAACTTGAGCGGTTAAAGAAAGACCAAAAGACAAAAGTGTTAATGTGAATAATTTGTTTTTCATTACTAGTTGATATTTGTTGTTTTTTTGTGTGTGTTTTATTTCAAGATAATTCTCTCCTTTTTTCATTTAAATTATAAATGAAAAGAAAAATTCATAACCCAACTTGGGATTCGTAAAAAATATAGAAGATGTTAAGCTAAGAAGGCTAACGAGGATTTATCAGGGATTTTATTGATTAATTTAAAGCCATCGACCAGTTTAAAATTAATCATACTAAACCTGTTGATCTTTTTAAATACGGTTGTTGTAAAATAGCTACCCATAAAAAATATCCATCCTTGTTTATCGGGTGTCGATCTAGCATCATCTAGATCATATGTGACAGATTCTGTATCACCGGAAATAGGGACGTTATTCTGAATATTGGTTTCACTAGATATTTTATGAGTGGAAATATTAGCAAAGCTTCTATGCTGGTCATATTTACCATTCAAAGTTTTCATTCCCTGATAAAGATTTCTAGAGTCTGTTAAAGAGGTATTGGTACAGTGGGTGAGATTATTTTGTACATCTGCATAGCATTGCAGTTCTGAGCTGCATATTGTAACAAGCAAAAATTTAGTGCTTAATTTCTCTATAGTCAGCATTAGCAATAAGAGTGCTAGGCTACTACAGGAAAAAAAATAAATTCTATCCATTTGTGTTGTGTTTTTTCCTATCACAAATATAGTATTTTTTCAAACAAAACAATATTTTAATAACAAAAACATATCGATTCAAACAAAAACACAATATTAAAAACAAAATAAACAATGAATAAATGATTAATTAATAATAATAAATATATTATTACATTATAAGGTGCAATAATATATTAATACATTTAAGAAATAAATTATCATTAAAAAATTACAAACAAAAAAAGCCTGAGCATTTTGCTCAGGCTTCTTATATTTATAATAAAATTGAAATTACTTCAATTCTACTTCAGCACCAGCTTCTTCTAATTGCTTCTTAAGAGCTTCAGCTTCGTCTTTAGAAACTCCTTCTTTGATTGGAGCAGGAGCACCGTCTACGATGTCTTTAGCTTCTTTAAGACCAGCACCAGTTAAATCTTTTACTAATTTAACGATAGCTAATTTAGAAGCACCTGCAGACTTAAGAATTACGTCGAATTCAGTCTTTTCTTCAGCAGCTTCACCTGCTCCACCTGCAGCAACAACTACAGCAGCAGCAGCTGGCTCAATTCCGTACTCATCCTTAAGGATAGTAGCTAATTCGTTTACGTCTTTTACAGTTAGGTTTACTAGCGTTTCAGCTAAATTTTTTAAATCTGACATTGTTGTAATGTTTTTGTTGATTATTTATTTAATTTTTTGAGTATAATTATTCAGCACTTGTTTCTTCAGTGCTTTCTGCAGCAGCTTCAGGAGCTTCAGCAGCAGGAGTTTCTTCAACTACAGGAGCAACTTCTTCAGCTTTAGCTTCTACAGTTTCAGGTTTGTTTTGAAGAGCAGAAACAACTCTTTGGATTGGAGACTGAAGTAATCCGATGATTTCACCGATCATTTCTTCTCTAGACTTGATGTTAGCCAACATGTCTAGGTTGTTGTCACCTAAGTAGAAAGTTTCCTGAACAAAAGCAGACTTTAAAGCTGGCTTTTCTTCTTTCTTTCTGAATCCTTGGATTAACTTAGCAGGAGCGTTTGCTGTATCAGCAATCATCAACGCTGAGTTTCCTTTGAAAGTAGGGAACATTTCAGAGTAATCTACTCCTTCAATTTGTTCCATTGCTTTCTGTAAAAGTGTATTTTTTACAACTTTTACTTTGATATTTTGCTTGAAAGCCTGTCTTCTGAAGTCAGAAGATTTACCAGCGTTCAAACCGTCTAAATCTGCTACGTATACTACTTTTGCATCCTGAAGCAAATCTTTGATCTCTTGTATTGCTACAACTTTTTGGTCTTTTGTCATTGTCTTAAGGATTATTATTAGTTAACAGATTTAGTATCAATTGCAATACCTGGGCTCATTGTAGAAGACAAATAGATAGACTTCACATAAGTTCCTTTAGCAGCAGTTGGCTTCATTTTGATCAATGTAGAGATCAATTCCTGCGCATTTTCTTTGATCTTAGCAGCATCGAAAGATACTTTACCAATACCAGCGTGGATGATACCATACTTGTCTACTTTGAAATCAATTTTACCTGCTTTCACTTCAGTTACTGCTTTACCAATTTCCATTGTTACAGTTCCTGATTTAGGGTTTGGCATTAGACCTCTTGGACCTAACACTCTACCTAATGGACCTAATTTACCCATTACAGCTGGCATAGTAACGATAACGTCAACATCTGTCCAACCTTCTTTAATTTTTTGTAAATATTCGTCAAGACCTACATAATCAGCACCAGCAGCTTTAGCTTCTGCTTCTTTATCTGGAGTTACTAAAGCTAAAACTTTAACATCTTTACCAGTACCGTGAGGAAGAGATACAACACCTCTTACCATTTGGTTTGCTTTTCTAGGGTCTACTCCTAATCTTACAGCGATATCTACTGAAGCATCAAACTTTGTAGTGTTCACTTCTTTTACAAGAGCTGAACCTTCTTCAAGGTTATAGATTCTTCCTTTTTCTACTTTGCTTAAAGCTTCCTTTTGCTTTTTAGTCAATTTTGCCATTTCTAAATAGTTTTAAGCGTTAAAAGTTGGTTTAGCTCCTGTTACTCTTAATCCCATAGATCTAGCAGTACCTGCAACCATAGAAACCGCAGAGTCCATTGTGAAACAGTTAAGATCCGCCATTTTATCTTCAGCGATTTTCTTTACTTGTTCCCAAGTTACAGAACCTACTTTGTTTCTGTTTGGTTCACCAGAACCTCCCTTGATTTTAGCCGCATCCATTAACTGGATCGCTGCAGGTGGAGTTTTAATAACGAATTCAAAAGATTTGTCTTCGTATACTGTAATTACTACAGGTAAAACTTGCCCTGGCTTATCTTGGGTTCTTCCGTTAAATTGCTTACAAAACTCCATGATGTTCACACCTGCAGAACCCAATGCTGGACCTACTGGTGGAGAAGGGTTAGCTGCGCCACCTTTCACCTGAAGCTTTACCATTTTAAAGACTTTCTTAGCCATTGTTTGTTTTTTAAATTTGAATAATTAATGAGTTTGGAAGCATTTATTATTCAGCAGGTTATCTTACTCACCTATGATAAGCCTACTTTTTGGACTGCAAAAGTATAAAATATTTTTGAAACTACAAACGGATAACGCTGATTTTTAAAAAGTTTTATGTTTTTTTTCTGAAAATCATTTTCAAGCTCAATAGTTTATAAGCTCTATGGTTTAGTATTCAGAAGTGAAATTAAAAAATCATAACATTACCTGAATTATCTAACGCTATTTTAGGACGTGACAATTATTTACATTAAAAAGCCAGACTACTTTTCAATAGCCTGGCTTTTTCCTTTATACTTGTTTTTGTGTTTTCCTATTTAAAAACCGGATGGTTTATTAATAGTTTGTGTTGATCCATCAGTTCCTTTCAGATCTGCATTGATATCATTAATGTTATGTTTTGTAATCAATCTTTTATAAACCATCAGATAAAGATCCACTGTAAAATTGTTATAATCTCTTTGCAGACCTGCAGATGTATTGGCAATAATTCTACTGTCTGTAAATCTAGCTCTGATATGCCAGGTTCCATTACTTTTGAATGCTACAACATCAGGAGACCCCTGTTTATTATCATTCACTCCATTATTACCATAATCAAGCATCACATTTGTATTCCAATTATTAAGTTTGAAAGAATAGTTATGAAGCACAACCAGGAAATTATTCGTATCTATTTTTGTATCATAATCTGCAATACCGTCTCCTGAAACATTCGTAAGGGTAAGTTTAATATAATTGAATAATCCACTGCTTTCTAAATTCGGATCATAAATTTGTAATGCATTTTCTGATGTAGCCAAAAAACTTCCTCCAGTCATCGTAGGTTCTCCAGGATTTCTAAGGTATAAGGAATTAGTATATGTTTTACCATTTACATCAAGTGTTTCTGTAGGTTTATCTGTTTTGATTCCTACTCTACCGGTCTGGGCATTGAAAAATACACCCAACCCTATCATCATTGTAATATAAATTTTTCTTATCATGTTTTATTATTGAAGCCCAAGAGGCGTATTGGTTGATACTCCGGAAAAAGAAGGTGATGCTGATGCTGAAACTGAGCCAGTAACTGTTCCCCAATCTTTTATCAATGATTTTTCAAATACATTTAAGGTAAGAGTCCATGTTCCGTTTTGTGCAGATACTGTACCCGCTCCTTTAAAACTTAAATTAATAGCCTGATAAGTTTTTCCATCTTTCTGTACTTTTGTTACCTCAGTAGAATATGCACCATATAATCTTGAGGTAGAATTAGTAGTAGCTGATACGGCATCAGAAAAAACAGCTCCTGTAATAGCAACTACATATTTATCAGCATCCAATCCGGTATTTAGATTGACAACTTCATCTTGTTTTACATTTTTCAAAACAACGGTATACATATTTACCGGAGCTACATTACGAAGGGTAATATCCAATAGTTTAACTTTTCCTACTGGTGAGCTGTCTTTTGAACGAGTAAGTAATAAATAATTTCCTTTTGCTGTAGTATTTTCAGTATCCACTAAATAAGATTCTACTAAGGTTTCACCTTCAACATCTAAAGTTCCTTTTGGATTAGCTGTATTAATTCCAACCTGAGCTTTTAAGCCAAAAGAGGCAACAGCCACAAAGAATAATGCGGTAATTTTTTTCATTATGATATTATGTTTTTTTATTGAATTAAAGGAGCAGCTGCTGCACCTGTTGTGGAAGCTTTCATATCTTGAGTAGAATTAACTTCTCTTGCATATGATCTATCATAAACCAATAGGTTCAGAGTCCATTCTCCGGTAGGCAATGTAGATGCTGGAGAAAAACCTTCATAATCTGCCTTTAATTTCCAGGTTGTCCCTGTTGAATAAGCAAATATCTGAGGTACCGGAGTAACCCAATCTGCAGTATTGGTTCTTATTGGTTGAGTAAATCCGAAAGAAGAGATTACGACCAGAAATTTTTTAGAATTAATTTTGGTATCAAATTCATTTACCCAATCTTTATCTGAAGGATCACAAGCAATCTTAAACTGAATAATATTAATAGGTGCCGGTGAATTAGGAACAAAAGAGTCATTATATGCTGTAATTTTATTCTCTGGTACCGGGGATTTGATAATGAAAGTATAGTTTTCGCTAGCACCCAGTTTTTCCATTGGCTTTTTGAAAACCATTCCTGACGTTTTCATGGTCCCATTAACAGTAAGTTCCTTTTCCGGTTTTTCAGTATTAATACCAACTTGAGCACTCATGAATACTGTTGTACTCATAAAAAGAATCGTCGAAATAATTTTTGTCATTGTGTAGTGTGTTTAATTTTTAACGTTTCTCTTAAAAACACCATGGTTTAAATTTAAAACTCAAGAATGTTCCGTACATGTGCTGAGCCATGTACTAAATGAGAAAATAGAAAGTTTTATGGGTTAATTATCGAGTAAGTTGCAATAAGCATGCCATATATAGGAAAGGAAAGCCTAGGAAAGTCCATGAATAAAGGAAAATATAATTTTATCTCAACTATGTGATTAATAAATATCATCTAATCCCTTTGTATAGGCACTACACTTTAGTTTAGTTTTTAAATTTTTAATAAAAAAATATTTAAAAAATTATTTAAAATTAAATAAACACTAAAAAATATATCTGTTTTTTTTCAATAATTAATTATTATAGAAAATTAAACTTTTGAATCTTACTAAATTTTGTTCATATATATGCTTGAACATGATTAGAAATCAATGAATGATAACCTAATCTAAGCTGTATACCTACAACCTATTTTTCACATCACATACATGAAATTATATGTTTGTAATAAGTAATATTTCTAAAAAAACAAATGAACTGATTAAACTGATCGCATTACACAAAATTTATAAACAAAAAAAGACCGCTTAAATAGCAGTCTTTTTATATTTTATAAAGTATTGATTTTATACTTTTTCTACTTGCATGTAGCTTAATTCCATTGGAGTTTTTCTACCGAAGATTAATACAGAAACTTCAATTTTCTTTTTATCTTCAAGTATTTTTTCAACTGTACCATTGAATCCGTTGAAAGGACCATCGATCACTTTTACGTTTTCACCTACTACATAAGGAATTTCAACATCACTTGCGAATTCTGAAAGTTCATCCATTCTTCCAAGCATTCTGTTCACTTCTGATTTTCTCATTGGAACAGGATCTCCACCTTTAGTTAAACTTAAGAAAGAAATAACACCAGGGATGTTTTTGATAACGTGAGGAATCTCTCCCATCAGTTCAGCTTCAATCATCAAGTATCCAGGATAGTAAGGTCTCTCTTTAGGAACTTTTTTTCCGTTTCTAATCTGGATTACCTTTTCCATAGGAATAACCACTTGAGTAACGTACTGCTCAAACCCTAAACGTTTGATTTCTGTCTCAATATAGTTTTTCACTTTATTTTCCTGTCCGCTGATAGCTTTCAGCACATACCATTTCAATTCGCTCATTTTGGGAAAATACTTTTATAATTAATTGAACAAGTTGATTAGCATACCAATGATGTTGCTAATTGCTTTTGAAAACAATTCATCAACTCCAAAAGTAAATAAAGCCAAGATCACTGTCGCAATAGTCACTACAATTGTAGAAGACTGAAGGTCAGCCCATTTCGGCCATTCAACTTTATGTCTGAATTCGTTATAAGAACCTTTTAAAAAATCGACAAATGAACTCATAATTTATATTTGCACGGGCACAAGGATTCGAACCCTGATCAACGGTTTTGGAGACCGGTATCCTACCATTGGACGATGCCCGTAGTTAAAAAGCTTCCGAGAGTTTCCTTTCGGAAGCTTAATTTATTTTAAGATGATTAGTCTAAGATTTCAGTAACCTGACCTGAACCAACTGTTCTACCACCTTCTCTGATCGCGAATCTAAGACCCTCGTTAAGAGCGATTGGTTGTAACAATTCTACAGTGATCTCTAAGTTATCACCAGGCATTACCATTTCTACACCTTCTGGTAAGAAGATCTCACCTGTAACGTCAGTAGTTCTTACGTAGAACTGAGGACGGTACTTGTTGTGGAATGGAGTGTGACGTCCACCTTCTTCTTTAGAAAGGATATAAACAGATGCTTTGAATTTCTTGTGAGGTTTCACAGAGTCTTTCTTAGCGATTACCATACCTCTCTTGATGTCAGTTTTTTCAATACCTCTCAACAATAGACCTACGTTATCACCAGCTTCACCTCTGTCTAGGATTTTTCTGAACATCTCAACTCCTGTAATAGTAGAAGTTAATTTTTCTTCACCCATACCAACGATATCAACTGGATCTCCAGTGTTGATAACACCAGCCTCGATTCTACCAGTTGCTACAGTACCTCTACCTGTAATAGAGAATACGTCTTCGATTGGCATCAAGAATGGCTTGTCAGTATCTCTTACTGGCTCGTCGATCCACTCATCAACTGCATCCATAAGAGCTTCAACAGTTTTGAACCACTTATCTTCTGAGTCACCGTTAGTAGCTGCAGTAAGTGCTCCAAGAGCTGAACCTTGGATTACTGGAGAGTTATCTCCATCAAAGTCATAAGTAGCTAATAGATCTCTAAGTTCCATTTCAACAAGCTCTAACAATTCTGGATCATCCACCATGTCAACTTTGTTCATGAAAACAACGATCTTAGGTACGTTTACCTGACGGCAAAGTAGGATATGTTCTCTAGTTTGAGGCATTGGACCATCAGTTGCAGCACATACTACGATAGCTCCATCCATCTGAGCAGCACCAGTTACCATGTTCTTAACATAGTCGGCGTGACCTGGACAGTCAACGTGAGCATAGTGTCTTTTTACAGTTTCATACTCGATGTGAGCAGTATTGATAGTGATCCCTCTTTCTTTTTCTTCTGGAGCAGAGTCAATTGAAGAGAAGTCTTTTTTCTCAGCAAGACCTTTGCTAGCTAATACAGCAGAAATAGCAGCTGTAAGAGTAGTTTTACCATGGTCAACGTGACCAATAGTACCAATGTTCAAGTGTGGTTTGTTACGATTAAACGTTTCCTTTGCCATGATTTAAAATTATTTATTTATTGTTTTTCAAATTTTCGGTGTGCAAATATAATGAATTTTTAAATACCAAAAACTTTTTATTCAAAAAACTTTCAATATTCTCATCCGATGAAGGACAAACCTTATATTTCGATGCATTGAGACTGCAAATTTACACATTTTTCCGGATTGAAAAAATCTTTCTTAGACCTTTTATATGACCTTTCATGAAAAAGCCTGAAATACAGAATATTCCAGGCTCAATTAATATATAAAATGAAAGATTATGAGACTGTACTTAGCCTTTTTGTCATGTTAAAGATCCAGAAAATAATTGGAAAAATAAGCAGAGTTAGTACTGTTGCCGTAATAAGTCCTCCAATAATTACAATAGCTAATGGCTTTTGAGATTCAGAACCGATTCCTGTGGATAGAGCTGCCGGCATTAATCCTATAGATGCCATAAGAGCGGTCATGATTACCGGTCTGGTTCTTGATTTCACTCCACTTAATATAGCATTATCTATATCCAGTCCGTTTTTAACATTCTGATGGAATTCTGTGATGAGAATTACTCCATTCTGTATACAGATTCCTAAAAGGGCTATCATTCCTACTCCTGCAGAAATCCCGAAATTCATTCCTGTAACATGGAGCGCAATAATTCCGCCAATCAATGCGAAAGGGACATTCGCCAGTACAAGAAGTGAATCTTTCATATTTCCAAAAAGAATAAATAAAAGGAAGAAAATCATTAGAATACTCACAGGAACTACCTGAGCCAACCTATGTGAAGCACGCTGCTGGTTTTCAAACTGCCCTGTCCATCCAACAGAATAACCGTCTGGAAATTCTATAGTTTCTACTTTTTTCTGTGCATCGGCAATTGTACTTCCCAAGTCTCTGTCTCGAATAGAAAATTTTATACCGATATATCTTTTAATATCATCTCTGTAAATAAAGGCTGCTCCATTATCTTTAACAATAGTACTAATCTCTTTTAAAGGGATTTTTGCACCATCCTGAGTAGGAACCATCAATGAGGCAATATCATTTTCATTTTTTCTGTATTCTTCGGAATAACGAAGACGGATCGGGAATTTTCTTTCGCCATCAAACATTTCTGAAGCTGTTTTTCCTCCAAATGCCATTTCCAAAACAGATTGTGCATCATCAGGCATTACTCCGTAAGCTGCCATTTTATCTCTATCCAAAACTACACTTACCTCGGGCTGACCTATGTTTTTAATGATACCCGGATCTTTTACTCCGTCTACATTTTTAATTTTTGCCAATACCTCATGAGCCAATTTATCAAGTGTCTCCAGATTATCACCGTATATTTTGATCCCGTTTTCTGCTTTAAATCCTGCTACAGCTTCTGCTACGTTATCTGAAATAGGCTGAGAATAATTAAAAGTAATTCCCTGATAATTTCTTAGTTTATTATCTATTTCATTGATTAATTCATCGTAGGTTATTTTTCTTTTCCATTCTTCTCGTGGCTTAAGGTTCACCGCAAACTGTACAAAACCAAATCCATTCGGGTCTGTTCCGTCGTTACTTCTACCGGTTTGTGCCAGAACATCGGTTACTTCAGAGAAACTCATAATATCTTTCTTAAGAAGGTTGGCTGTCTTCAATGATTCTTTTAGAGATGAGCTCATCGGCATTTCAGCAGTAATCCAAAGTGAACCTTCATTCAACTGTGGTAAGAATTCTGTTCCTAGAAACTTTCCTGAAAATAAAGTAATGGCTAAAAACGAAGTAGCAATAATCATACTTAATTTTTTGTGTTTGAATGTAATATTGAATCCTTTCAATACAATTCTATCCCAAAAATTCACAAATGGATTGTTCTTTTCTTTAACATTTTTATTTAAAAGAAGATGAGAAAGTACAGGAACCAGTGTTAAAGTGAATATCAAAGCGCCTATCAATGCAAATCCTAATGTAAATGCTAACGGTGAAAACATTTTACCTTCTACTTTCTGGAATGAGAAGATCGGAATCAAAGAGGTTATGATGATTAACTTTGAAAAGAAGATGGCTTTCCCTAATCCGGTTCCGGTTTGCTTGATCCAACCTCCTTTTGCCAGTTTATTGAATTTCTCCATTCCATATTTATGGGCTTTATGGTCGAGCATTACAAAGAGTCCTTCGACCATGACGACGGCTCCATCAATGATAATCCCGAAGTCTACTGCTCCCAGGGAAAGAAGATTGGCGCTCATTCCTGCAAGTTTTAAGCATAGGAAAGCAAATAGTAAGGATAAAGGTATGATGATGGAAACAATCAATGTTGTTCTCCAGTCTGCCATAAAAATCAAAACAATTACCGTTACCAATACAATTCCTTCGATAAGGTTGTGCATTACAGTATGAGTGGTAAAATCCATCAGGTTATCTCTGTCATAGAAAGTCACCATTTTTACATCCTTCGGAAGGATTTTCTCGTTGAGTTCTTTAATTTTTGCTTTTACACCTACAAGAACTTCTCTTGGATTTTCTCCTTTTCTCATCACAACAATTCCTTCTACGGTATCATCATGATTATTCAAAGCTGCCTGCCCTACTCTAGGCATAGAACTTTCATGAACCTCTGCCACATTTTTAACAAGAACAGGGTTTCCGCTATCATTCTGAATGGTAATATTTCCAATATCTGTAACAGATTTTACTAAGCCTATCCCTCTTACAACATATGCTTGTCCGTTCTTTTCAATAACATCTCCTCCTACGTTCAGATTACTCTTCGTAACCGCATCATAGACCTGAAGTGGTGTAAGATTGTATTTATCCAAAGCCCTGGGATCAATACTTAACTCGAATACTTTATCCTGTCCACCAAAAACGTTGATATCAGCAACTCCGGGAACTCCTCTTAAAGCACGGTCTATCACCCAATTTTGTAAGGTAAGCAGCTTACGTGAATCTTTTGTTTTACTCTCCAGCGTATATCTGAAGATTTCTCCGGTAGGCCCGTAGGGTGGCTGTACTTCAGGATCTACCTCATCAGGAAGGCTAATGGTTCTTAATTGGTTATTGACCTGATTTCTGGCAAAAGTATCATCCACCCCGTCGTCAAACAGAATCTTCACAATGGAAAGCCCAAACATCGTAGTACTTCTCACACTGGTTTTCTTCTGAACCGGGCTCATCGCCAATTCTATGGGTGTAGTGACAAAACGTTCTACTTCTTCCGCACTACGCCCGTTCCATTGGGTAATGATTACAATCTGGGTATTGGTTACATCCGGAAAAGCTTCAATGGGCATATTCTTGAAACTTATAAAACCTGCAATGGCTAAAATAGCAACCCAGATAAAGGTAAATGCTTTATTCTTTAATGAAAAAGCGATTATATTTTTAATGAATTTATTCATGATAGATACATTGATGACCTAAAAAAGCCGTTGAAAAAATTTATTTTAAATCATACAATTTTTAGCTGTTCAGAGAACGGTATATCAACAACTGATTATCAGTAATCACTTCTTCACCTTCTTTAAGCCCATCAGTAATATAAGTAACATCACCTACCTGCTTAAGTACTTTAATCTCTCTCACCTTCACATCTGTTCTGGATTTAAAAATCACAACGAAACTTTTGTTATCATCAAAAATGACAGCTTTAGACGGAACAGTAAGCATTGTATTACTTTCCAGGCTTGAGACTTTTATAGTTGCTTTACTATCAGGAATCAGTAAGCCATTGGCATTATCCAGCACTACTCTAGCCTGCATTGCATTGGTTTGCGGATCGATAATCTTAAAAATTTTGTCAATTTTACCATCGAAAACTTTGTCTGGATAAGAAAGTGTGGAAACCTGCGCCTTCATACCAAGGCTGATCTTATCTATATCTGATTCATTAACGTTCATGATAGCCCATACATTCGTGGTATTTGCCACATCAAAGATATTTTCACTTCGATCACTTCTAAGCTGCATATCTTTATTGATACTTTTCTGAACAATATATCCACTGATTGGAGCTACAACACTATAAATATTTCCTCTATTTACATTATAAACCGTACTTACTGCTGTAGCACGCTGCAATTGATCTTCCGCTTTCTGTAGTTGACTTTTGGCTTCCAGAACATCTCTTTCGGTATTCAGTTTTCCCTCATACAGTTCTTTAGCAACACGAAGGTTGTTCTTAGCGACCACCATATCTGTTTTTGCATCGCTTACATCTTTTTGAATTTCTGCGAGCTCCGTACTTCTTATTGTCGCCAGTACCTGCCCTTTTTTCACATAATCACCAAGCTCCACATTCACACTCATTACATTTCCTCCTACCAATGGATAAACATCGATATAACTATTTTTGTCTGCAGAAATTTTTCCGTAAAAGCTATACTCGTCTTCTATATTCTTTCTTTCAACTTTTGCCAGAGAAATAGAACTTAGCATGGTATTACTCAATTCAAACCCTTTTTTAGCTTGGTTGTTTTTTTCTTCCTCTTTTTTTGAACAGGCAATTAGAGATAATGCCATCAAGACAGGAATAATATAATTTTTCATTGTTTAATAGAAGATTTTCGTTTGTACTAGTTGATTGAGTTGTTCTGCCGACTGCATGATTTCGTTTTTCATATCGTAGATCTGAAGGGCAGTTTCACGGTAGCTGTCCATGAAATCTGTAAATTCAATAAGGTTTACATTTCCCTTTCTGAAATTGGTCATCATTCCGTTATACACCAGATCCATGTTCTGAAGGTCTGTTGTTTTTATATCAAGAAGCTGCTCGTATTGTGCTTTCCAGGTTTTATAAGCAGACTGAACTTTTGTTTCAAGGGTTATTTTTTGAAATTCTACTTTTTTTTGGTTCTGCTGAATTGCAAAATTCGCTTTCTCTACATTCCCTTGATTAGCTCTCCACAACGGCAAAGGAATTCCCAGTGTTAAATTGGCTTCATTATTAAAAGTTCCTCCAGCCTGATCCCATGCAGCTCCTACATTTAAATCCGGTACATTAAGAGATTTTTGCCATTGCGCATATAACTTACTGTTATCAACAAGCTTTAAATTAAACCGATAATCTGCGTTATTTTCCAATGCTTTGGCTTTAAGTTCTTCTTCATCTCCGAAAGGTTGTGCAGCAAGTGCTTCCTTAGCTTCAGACTCCGACATTACAGGCTCAATATCTTCTGATAGCCCTGTCAAAACCTTTAAGGTCTGTTCAAATTCCAGAATGTTTTTATTGATCTCAAGCTTATCATGGTTCAATTGAATCACCAGACTCTGAAGTCTCACAGCATCTTTAAGAGATACATTTCCTTTTGCCGACTGCACCCGATAAGCACTTAAAAGGTCATTCATATACCCTAATTGCTTATCTGTGTTCTCCAGTTTTAGTTTTTCGTAATAAAGATTGAAGTATGTAGTACGAAGCTGTGCTCTCAGATCAACCAGAAGCTGTGAAAACTGAAGTTGCGCCAATTCTTTATTAGATTTAGCAAAGGCTATTTCATTTTTCTTTTTACCTCCCATGTAAATCAATTGGGTAATTCCAGCTCCTTTTGAATGTCCTACATCAAAGAATTTCTTATCCTGAGGATTGTAAGCATTGAACTGCCCACTCAGTTGAGGAAGCTCCCAGATTTTAGCCTGCATTACATCTGCGTCTGCCATATTAATATTATATTGTTCGGCGAGCAGCTGAAGATTGTTCTTCTGAAAAGCTTCTTCGCAATCCAAAAGAGACATTTGCTGTTGTGCTGCCATGAATGAGGAAACGGCAAGACACAGCACTGCAATTCTGTTCATTATTTTTTTTCTTTTTATTTACAAAATTGATCTGATGTAATTAAAAGAAACTTAAAGGATCCTTAAAAAAATATTAAAAATGCCCTGTAATAAATTATTTACAGAATATTCAACATGATATAAAAATGTTTTTTTTCTCTGAGTATTGAATTTTACTTCCAAAAATTAATCATTGGTTTAACAAAATAATGCACTATTTCTCCCGAATGAAAACTGGATAGCATTTATTTTTTGAAAATGACTGTAAATTTGTTCATAAATTCTAATGGAGAGGAATACACAATTTCCGCATCATGATATTCAAGAATTCGTTTTACAATTCTGAGCCCTAAACCAGAACCTGAAATATTCTGAGCATTATTGCCTCTTGTAAAAGCTTCAAACAATTTTGGCTGTTCGTCTTCAGAAATAGTATCACCATTAGAAATCACTTCTACTGAAAGGCGATCACTTGTTTCTATAATTAAAACTTTCACCTGGCTATTGTCTGAGTAAACGGCTGCATTTTTAAACAAATTAATAAAAACAATGACTAATAATGATTGAATCCCACGAATGGTAAGAAAAGCATTTTCAGAAGTATCTTCAGCAATCAAAAAATCCAGCTTAAGATCTGGGTAACTTTTCTCTACTGCTTCAAAAGCTTCAAAAATAACTTCATCAATTCTCACCTCTTCATAAATACTCTGAATATTTTCTTTATCGAACTTTGTAAGAAGTAATAATGAATTGGTAAGATCCGATAACTGATAAACATCCCTCTGAATTTGCTGTAAAGAAGACATGGTTTTTGGAGAATGCTCTTCAAATTTGATTAGGTTTTCAAGTTGAAAAGCCATTCTCGTAATCGGAGTTCTGATTTCATGTGAAGCACTTGCTGTAAAATCCTTTTGTGATTGAAATACATCATCAAGCCTTGTGATCATTGTATTAAATGAAGTTGCAAGAACACTGATTTCATCACTGGAATTCTGAACCGGAATCTGCGTTGTCAGCTTATGCGCTGTAACTTCTGAAATCTCCTTATTTAGATCTTCTAGCGGACGAAGAAATTTTTCAACAAAATAATAACTAAAAAACCCGATAAGAAGTGTACTCATTGCATATGAAGCAATCAAAAGATACTTAAGGTAATCAAGTTTTGATTTACCATTGGTATCAAAGGCACTCGTAAGGATATAATAATTTTCTCCATTAATATTTCTAAGAGCAGCATAGATTTCAGGAACCGTTTTTTCTGTATAAATAATTTTCTTTTTATCCAGTTCATTCAACATGGCATTATCCCATGTAACATTACGGTCTTTAATCGTACTATAGATAAGCTCTTTCTGATCATTGAAAATTAAAATCTTTTCATTCAAAAGAATATTATCAGAATTTTCATTGAAAAAAATGGGAGCTTCTTCCTCAAAATCCTTAGACTTCGAAATAAAATGTGTGGTGAACTCCAATCGCTGTCTGAACCTTTCTTTAAATTCATCTCTCCTGAAATCATTAAAAGATAAATAAATAACAGCCATCACCATTCCAAAAAGCAATGAAAAGGCAATACTGATCGTTAACGCTATCTTTCTTTTTAAAGACATTATCTATAATGGGCTTAGGTAATATCCGAAGCCTGAACGTGTGTGGATTAATTTTATTTTAAAATCTTTATCGATTTTTTTTCTTAGAAAGTTGATATATAC
This sequence comes from Chryseobacterium artocarpi, assembly GCF_001684975.1. Lineage (GTDB taxonomy): Bacteria > Bacteroidota > Bacteroidia > Flavobacteriales > Weeksellaceae > Chryseobacterium > Chryseobacterium artocarpi. The sequence goes on from NZ_MAYH01000034.1 coordinate 522,886, forward strand.
TTCTACCGTGTTCGTATTGGTATTAAAATTATGTTCCCAAACGTGTTCTGTAATCTGTTGCTTGGATACAGTTCTTCCTTGTGCTTCTGCCAAATAAACCAATAATTGAAACTCCTTTAAGGTAAGAGTAATTTCATTCCCTCCACGATACACTTTCTGTTCAGTTTTATTAATGATCAGGTCGTCAACTCTGATAATGTCCTGATCAGCATTATCTGAAGGCATTTTTCTTCTTAATAAAGAATTAATTCTTAGAAGTAATTCTTCAAATTGAAATGGCTTTACCAGATAATCATCAGCAAGTCTTGTAAAGGCATCTTTTTTATCCGAGATGTCTCCATAAGCTGAAATAATAATGATAGGCGTATTCTTATCAAAAGAACGAATAGTCTGACAAACATCCAGCCCATTTATCTTAGGAACATTAATGTCCAGTAAATACAGATCATAAGTACTGTTCTTAATCTGGCGAAGAAAAGTTTCTCCGTCATAGATTTTATCACAGGTAAAATTGTTTGATTCTAAAAATCGGCAAAGCTCTGCAGAAAGAATAAGATCGTCTTCTAATAAAAGAATATTCATCAAAAATTATTTTACACGAATTTAGCGAAAATTTTCATGATTACTCTTTTTCTTGTGATCTGCTTTATTCTTTATCGTTAAAATTTGAGCAAAAAAAAATTCCCGAAGGAAATTCGGGAACTTCGAGAGCCAACTACGGGACTTGAACCCGTGACCTCTTCCTTACCAAGGAAGCACTCTACCGCTGAGCTAAGTCGGCACTAATTAAAAAAATCACACTAAAAAGCGTGATTTTTATGGAGCGGAAGACGGGGGTCGAACCCGCGACATTCAGCTTGGAAGGCTGACGCTCTACCAACTGAGCTACTTCCGCAATTTTGTTTCCAAAACTATTGGTAAACGCTGTGCAAAACTAAGAATTATTTTTTAATCTTGCAAGATTTTTTTCTAATATAAAATGTGGGGAGAGCAGGATTCGAACCTACGAAGCCGAAGCAACTGAGTTACAGTCAGTCCCATTTAGCCACTCTGGAATCTCCCCAGATATTTTATATTAAATTGAGCCTCCAGAGGGATTCGAACCCACGACCCCGAGATTACAAATCACGTGCTCTGGCCAACTGAGCTATGGAGGCATTTAATAATTTGACTGAAACTGATTGAGAAACTCTACTCTACACATTTCAGTGTTAAAAAACATCACCGTTTAAAGTGATTTTTATGGAGCGGAAGACGGGGGTCGAACCCGCGACATTCAGCTTGGAAGGCTGACGCTCTACCAACTGAGCTACTTCCGCAATTTTGTTTCCAAAACTATTGGTAAACGCTGTGCAAAACTAAGAATTATTTTTTAATCTTGCAAGATTTTTTTCTAATATAAAATGTGGGGAGAGCAGGATTCGAACCTACGAAGCCGAAGCAACTGAGTTACAGTCAGTCCCATTTAGCCACTCTGGAATCTCCCCAGATATTTTATATTAAATTGAGCCTCCAGAGGGATTCGAACCCACGACCCCGAGATTACAAATCACGTGCTCTGGCCAACTGAGCTATGGAGGCATTTAATAAAAAAGAATTCAAAAGATCGCTGTTCCTTTTTTGCGAGTGCAAATATAGAACAGATTTTTTGAATTCTCAAATATTTTATAAACTTTTTTTTAACTTTTTTTCTATGCCATTTCTTTTTTCTTGATTAATAGCTTTTTAGCTGTATCAACACAAAGGTCCAAACTTTCTTCAAAACTTGCCGAAGTCTTCTTTACTACGATATCATCACCCGGAACCGCCAAAATAATCTCGGCTGTCTTATTAGCTTTATCAGCATTATTTTCTACTTTTAGAAATACTTTACACTCTTGAATTTTGTCATAGAATGTATCTAGCTTACCTACTTTTTTGTCGATGTGTGATTCTAGTGGTTCGTGTGGAGTTAAACCAATTGATTGAACTGTGATCTTCATAATTCTTCTTTTTTTGATGCTCGAGGGTGAGCCTGATTAAACACTTTTTTCAATTGTTCAATATTAGCATTCGTATAGACTTGAGTACTGGCAAGACTGGAATGCCCTAATATTTTTTTTACTTTGGAGATCTCCGCCCCATTATCCAATACGTGAGTAGCAAAGCTATGCCGAAGGATGTGAGGACTTTTTTTTTCTTTTGTTGTAACAAGACTAAGGTACTTATTAACTACCACATAAACAAATTTTTCGTTGAGTTTTTTCCCTTTCTTGTTGACAAAGAAATATGATTTAAATTCTGTCTGTGGATTTCTTATTTCCAAATAACTTTTAAGAAGTTCAGACAAATCATTGGAAATAGGAACTACCCTTTGTTTATTCCCTTTTCCTATGATCCTTAATTCATTTTCATTTAAATCTACATGTTCAAATACCAGACCACAAAGTTCTGCCTTACGCATTCCTGTTTGATAAAGTACCTCTATTATAGATTTTTCCAATATATCATCGATATGATCAAACACGTGCTCACTAAGATCCGTCATTTCTTCTTTAGACATAGGAATCTGTTTTTCAGCATAAAACTTCAAGGAAGAAATCCCTTCGGTAGGAGAAACTTTGATCTCACCAATTTTTAAAAGAAATAGATAAAAACTTCTAAGAGATGAAAGTTTCCTGTTAATACTTCTTTTGGAAATATTATTCTCACTTAATTCAACAATAAAGTTTCTGATTATTTTCTTAGTTGCCTTGGTTATATCTTCTGAAGATTCAGTTCGCATATAGAAATGCAAAAAGTCGTCAAGGTCTTTTTTATAGCTTGTAATAGTATGAGGAGAATACCTCTTTTCGAACTGCAAATATTCTAAAAATTTATCCAGCATCGTTATCGTATAAAAACAAAAATTCACTTCTCAAATATAAGAATTTAAGAAGTGAATTAATATGTGGTTAAGAAAAATCTTAAGCCTGCTCTTCCTTGCTAAGTGCTCTTTGTTTGTAAGCCGCTTTTAATCTAGCTTGTCTTAACGTTACTGAAGGCTTAATGAACTGTTGTCTAGCTCTTAATTGACGAACTGTACCAGTTTTGTCAAATTTTCTTTTATATTTTTTTAATGCTCTGTCGATGGATTCACCATCTTTTACTGGAATTATTAACATATTTTACATCTCATTTTGGATTGCAAAACTAGGCATTATTTCTTAAAGTACAAAATATATTACCAGAAACAATCTATAATACTCTTTACACCTTTGCAAAAACCTAGTAACAAAGGTAGTTAACACCTTTTATTTTTTTATCCACAATTACCAAACATTTGAATTACAGGGACTGCATTATCTTTATTTTGATCTTATTTTTCATCAAAACAGACAACATTAATGATATATAAACAAAAAGCATTATCTTTGCGTTCACTTTACACATGGGGTTGACTGGTTTCGACAGCAAGACCAATGGGTAAGTAAGCATGCAGAGAACCGTAGCGCGATCTCTATAATCCCTTGCTACAAAATTTTAACTGGCAACGAAGAGTTCGCTCTTGCAGCTTAATATCGAAGTATAGTAGATCAAGCGTTTTCCCGAAGATTTTAGTAGGGAAGCAAGATATTCCACAAATGCTCTGTTCTGCGGCGTTTGATTCTGGGATATAGGAATGCAGAAATAAGGCTTTAGAAGCTTTGACTAAAGCTCGAAAACTTCAGAAGATAAGCTGGTAGTTGGGTGTCTATCCTCTGCTTCCAGTCGAAAACCAATGGTAGAATAAGCATGTAGAAAGCTTATGTATTGCTTGTTTGGACGAGGGTTCGAATCCCTCCAACTCCACTTAAAAAAGAGAATTTGTATTATACATTTTCTCTTTTTTTTTATTTTAAGCCATATAAGTGGCGATAGAAAATAACAATTCCAGCTATTTCATAAAAACCTATGATAATAACTGGAATTTAATTTATTATATAAAATATTCTACTCTACCAATCCTGGGATTTCTTGTAGTTCATTGACGTCTACATCATAATCTACAGCATCATATCCAAAACCAAATAGTTTAAAGAAATCATTTCTATATCCTTCCAGGTCTGCAATTTCCCCAATATTTTCAGTAGTTACTTTATCCCACAACTGCGATACTTTTGCCTGTATATCAGGTCTCATTTCCCAGTCATCAATTCTGATTCTTCCTTTTTCATCCGTTGGAATCTCTCCAGAAAACAGCTTAGTTTCAAACAATCTATAGATTTGTTCGATACAACCTTCATGAACCCCTTCTTCTTTCATCGCCTTATATAAAAGGGAAATATAAAGAGGAATTACCGGAATTGCAGAACTCGCCTGAGTAACCAAAGCCTTATTAACAGAAACATAAGCTTTTCCATCAATATCTTTAAGCTTTTCAGAAATTTTAAATGCCGATTGCTCCAAATGATCTTTTGCTCTCCCTATACTTCCGTTTCTGTATATTGGAGTCGTCACTTCAGGACCTACATATGAATAAGCTATAGTTAAACATTCAGAAGACAGAACATCTTCCTTTTTAAGGATATCAATCCATCTTTCCCAATCATCGCCCCCCATTACTTCTACTGTATTATTTACCTCTTCTTCAGTACACGGCTCTATTACAACATTAGAAACCGTTCCTGAATGAAAATCTACAGTTTTATTTTCAAAAGTTTTTCCTATTGGTTTAATAACGGAATTATAAACTTGCTGCGTATCAGGATGCACTTTTCTTGGAGAAGCAAGACTATATATTACCAAATCGATTTTCTTCAGATCAGATTTAATAAGATCTATCGTTTTTTGCTTTATTTCATTTGAAAACGCATCTCCATTAATACTTTTAGCATACAACCCTTTCTCATGAGCTTCTTTTTCAAAAGCTACAGTATTGTACCAACCTGGTGTAGCAGGCTTCCCTTCCATTGGAGGTTTCTCAAAGAACACACCTATCGTAGAAGAATCTGATCCGAAAGCACTCACAATTCTGGACGCTAATCCAAAACCCGTAGACGCTCCTATGACAAGAACATTTTTAGGACCATCAGCAATTTTCCCTTTTAATCTTGTAAAATCAATCTGATCAGTAACATTTTTTTCACATCCCTCAGGATGAGCTGTAAGGCAAATAAAACCCCTTACTCTTGGTTTAATAATCATAAAATTTAATTTATTACCTATCTATAATTTCAGAAAGATGATACTGTGAAGACACGAGCTTAAATACAAGTTTATGCGCATTACAATTTCATCAGAAACTCCGAAAATACTTCATTATATATTAAACCGACAAGATAAGAAAAATTTTAGATTGTATTCTTAAAAGAATCATTCGTTAAATACTTTAATAATAATATTCAAGAGTAAAAGATCAGGTATTTAAAATTATTATAAAACAAAAAGACTCTGCAACAGAGCCTTTATATACTATTTCATTCTCTTATAAAATTCATACAGCTTTTCAATATCTGCGGAACAAAGAATTGGTATTGCATCTTTCAGAATGTCTTCATCCCATTCCCACCACTTCATTTCAAGAAGTAATTGAATATGATTTTCATTAAATCTTTTCTTAATAGGTTTCGCAGGATTCCCAGCAACAATAGTATAAGGCTCTACATCTTTTGCAACCAGGGCACGGCTTCCTATTACCGCTCCGTCACCTATTTTAATTCCAGGCATAATCATAGCTTCAGCCCCTATCCAGACATCATTACCAATAATAGTATCTCCCGCAGGGATAAAAGCATTCTTGCTATCTTTAAAACATTCAATTTCTGACATATAAAAGAAAGGAAAACTTGAAATCCAGTCATAGCGATGTCCCTGATTTCCACACATGATAAAGTTGGCACCTGTTCCAATGGAACAATAGGAACCAATAATCAGTTGATCAACATCATTCCTGTCCGGAAGTAAATAACGGGCACAATCGTCAAAAGAATGTCCGTGATAATATCCGGAATAATAGGAATACTTACCTGCAATAATATTAGGATTTTGAATATGGTCTTGTATAATCTTGCCTTTAAAAGGACTTTCGAAGAAATTTTGCATTTTTTAGCTTTTAAATATAACATATAGAAATATTGGAATAGCAGAGAACTATTCCGGTAATACATTCGGATTTGTTAATTCAAAAAAGCTAACGTGTTAATTTCATGACAACCAAATATAGACAAAAACTCTGAATCTTTCTGTCAATTTAAGGCTCTACATGACAAAAACCAGCCTTATTTAATGATTTTATCTACAAAATAAGTCCACTATTCCGTAAATATTTTTTAATCATCTATAATACAACAAAATATAAACAACTGAAAACTAAAACACTAAAGCTTATTAATCCAAAATGATAGTCACTGCACCACAAAAAAGACTAAAAAAATGTTTTATCGTAAAGAATTTTATATATTTGCACCATCTAACAATTAAAAAAATAATTTACTATGTCAGACATTGCATCAAGAGTAAAAGCTATCATCGCTGATAAGCTTGACGTTGAAGAAACAGAAGTAACTCCTGAAGCTAGCTTCACTAACGATTTAGGAGCTGATTCACTAGATACAGTTGAACTAATCATGGAATTTGAAAAAGAATTTAACATTCAAATCCCTGATGATCAAGCTGAAAAAATTACTACTGTAGGACACGCTATCGCTTACATCGAAGAAGTAGTAAATAAATAATATTCTTCAACAAAAAAGAAAATTTTAAAAGTTTATGGAATTAAAAAGAGTAGTTGTAACCGGATTTGGAGCAATAACACCAATAGGAAATAATGCAAAAGAATACTGGGAAAATCTTGTGAAAGGTGAGAGCGGAGCCGCTCCGATTACTCTTTTTGATGCCACAAACTTTAAAACAAAGTTCGCTTGTGAAGTGAAAAATTTCGATCCGTTGCAGCATTTCGATAAGAAAGAAGCTAAAAAAATGGACCGAAATACCCAATTGGGACTTGTTGCTGCTAAAGAAGCAGTAGCACATTCCAAAATTATAGAAGACAATGTAGATAAAAACAGAGTCGGTGTAGTTTGGGGATCAGGAATCGGAGGTTTAGAAACATTCGAAACAGAAGTTTTAGGATGGGCAAATACTGAAATTCCTAGATTCAACCCGTTCTTTATTCCAAAAATGATTGCGGATATTACTCCGGGACACATTTCTATTGAGTACGGATTCCACGGACCGAATTATACTACTGTATCTGCATGTGCATCTTCTGCAAATGCTATAATCGATTCCAAAATGCTGATCCAACTTGGAAAAGCAGATGTAATTGTGTGCGGAGGCTCTGAAGCAGCCGTTACAGCAAGTGGTGTCGGTGGATTTAATGCAATGATGGCACTATCTACAAGAAATGATGATCCGAAAACAGCTTCAAGACCATTTGACAAAGACAGAGATGGATTTGTTTTAGGTGAAGGTGCAGGATGTATTATTCTTGAAGAATACGAACACGCTGTAAAACGTGGTGCAACAATTTATGCAGAATTAAAAGGAGGTGGTTTAAGTGCTGATGCTTATCACATGACAGCTCCTCACCCTGAAGGTCTTGGCGCTTATCTGGTAATGAAAAGTTGTTTAGAAGATGCAGGTTTAACTGCTGATGAAGTAGATCATATCAATATGCATGGTACCTCTACTCCATTAGGAGATATCGCAGAATCTAACGCAATTTCTAAGTTATTAGGCGAGCACGCTTATGACATTCAGATCAATTCTACAAAATCAATGACTGGTCACCTTTTAGGTGCGGCAGGTGTTATTGAAGCTATCGCTGCCTTGGGAACTATTATTCATGGTATTGTTCCTCCAACCATCAACCATTTTACTGATGATGAGAATATTGACAGCAGACTAAACTTTACGTTTAATACTGCTGCTAAGAAAGATGTAAAAGTAGCCATGAGCAATACTTTTGGGTTTGGTGGGCATAACGCTTGCGTTCTATTTAAGAAAATCTAAATTCAATGAATGGAGTTACAGAAATACTTTTCTAAATTCCTTCTCAAAAAAAGAAAAAGACAATTAACGGAGAGAGATTATTTTCTCAGTACTGAACTTAGAAAAGTTTTAGGTACTGAGGTACAAAATATTGCTCTTTACCGCGAGGCTTTTTCTTTAAAAAATTCTTCTAAAAATCAAGACAGCAATTATGAAAGGCTTGAATTTTTGGGAGATTCTGTTTTGGGTACAATTATTTCTTGTCATTTGTTCCAGACTTATCCTCAAGCCAATGAAGGATATCTGACTCAGATGAAATCTAAGATTGTTAATAGGAAAAATCTTAATAAATTAGGGGAAGACCTTAAGCTAACGAATCTTCTGCAAAAGCAGAACAATTCTTCCGCTTTAGGGGAAAATATCTCCGGAAACTTATTTGAGGCCTTAATCGGTGCCGTATATCTGGACTTTCATTATGATGCTTGTAAAAGAATCATTCTGGAAAAACTTTTGACCCCTTCCGAGATTAACAAGCTTGAGAACAAAATTGTAAGCTACAAAGGGCTTCTGCTTGAATGGAGCCAGAAAAAGAAGGTAAATATAAAGTACGAAACCTGCGAAGAAATACAAGCTAATAAAGCTGTGGTCTTCAGATGCCATGTATGGCTGGGAGATGAGAAAATTGCCAATGCAACGGAGACTTCCAAGAAAAAAGCTGAAGAAAAGGCAGCACAAAGGGCTTTCTATATTTTAAATAAAAAAGAAAATATACTTGGAAATTCAAAAACTTTATGATCTTGATGATATAGAATTTGAAGATATTGCCATAGGATTGGTAAGATTAGCAAAAAATATACCTGCTCATGAGTTTTTCTACAAAATAAATCAGACTAATAATCTCAATTTTTCAAGAAAAAAAGATCTTGTCTTTCATGGAGATTATTATGATTATTTTTTTCCAAGATTTGAAGCCTATCACAAGTATTCTAAGACCTGTTTCACCTTTATTTCAAATAAATCTTCTGAAAGTAAACAAAAAAAAGTTCAAACCGAGCTCTTTACAGAAGAAGAAAACATTAAATTTTTATTAAATAATCAGGTAGATGTAGAATATATTCTGCATAGTTCGGAACAGTTTCCTGATTTTTCCGTAATTTTGCTCCCTGAAAATCTTGTGTTTCCAATTCAAGATTACACACTGAGTTCTGATGAGGAACTTTATCAAATTATCCAGTATTATGAATAAGTATTTAAAGAAGACAAAAATTATCGCAACACTAGGTCCTGCTTCTTCATCGAAGGAGGTGATGTTAGATTTAATGAAAGCGGGTGTTGATATTTTCAGAATAAATTTTTCACATGCAGATTACGACTTAGTTCGAAAAAATATTGAAATAATTAGAGAGCTAAACAGCGAGTATGGTTATTCAGTGGGTATTTTAGGGGACCTTCAGGGACCTAAGCTAAGAGTAGGTGTCGTAAAAGAAGGATCTTATCTGAATCCAGGAGATATTCTTACCTTCACGAATGAAAAGATGGAGGGAGATTCTACTAAGGTATACATGACTTACCAACAGTTTCCACAGGATGTAAAGGTAGGTGAGAGAATTCTTATCGATGATGGTAAACTGGTATTGGAAGTTACTGAAACCAACGAAATCGATACTGTAAAGGCTAAAACCATCCAAGGGGGACCTCTAAGCTCTAAGAAAGGGGTAAACCTTCCTAATACATTAGTATCTCTTCCTGCATTGACGGAAAAGGATATTCAGGATGCTAATTTCATGCTTGACATGGAGGTAGATTGGATCGCTCTTTCTTTCGTTCGTCATGCTCAAGATATTATCGACCTTAAAGAATTAATAGCAAAACATCCAAACGGAAAATTCAAAACTCCGATTATCGCGAAGATTGAAAAACCTGAAGGGGTTAAAAATATTGAAGAGATCTTATTGGAATGTGACGGGCTGATGGTTGCACGTGGTGACCTTGGTGTGGAAGTTCCAATGGAAGAAGTTCCTGCTATTCAGAAAAACCTGGTAGAAAAAGCAAGATTCTACTCAAAGCCTGTAATTATCGCTACTCAGATGATGGAAACGATGATCAACAGCTTAACTCCAACAAGAGCTGAAGTAAATGACGTTGCAAACTCTGTATTGGATGGTGCTGACGCGGTAATGCTTTCAGGAGAAACTTCTGTAGGTAGATATCCGGTACAGGTAGTAGAAAACATGGCGAAAATCGTAAAAAACATTGAAACCACACACTTCTACCAACACAAGAATGAACCGATTGAAAAAGACTACAACTGTATCGATGAGAGATTCATTACGAACAGAGTATGTCTTGCAGCCGTAAGAATTGCAAAAACTACAAACGTTTCTGCGATTGTTACATTAACCCATTCAGGGTATACGGCTTTCCAGCTTGCAGCACACAGACCGAATTCTCATATCATCGTTTACAGTGGAAACAGAAGAGTAATCACAATGCTGAACCTTCTTTGGGGTGTTCACGCTTACTATTACGATATGAAGAAGTCTACTGATGAGACAATTATCCAGGTAAATATGTTAACACATAACTATGGTTATATTGAAACAGGTGACTTCGTTATCAACATTAATGCAACACCGTCTTATGAAGGTGGTAAAACAAACACATTGAGATTGACAACAGTATAAACAAAGCTGCTTTTGTTAAAATATAAAAAACTCCCGAAAATTGATTTTCGGGAGTTTTTATTTATAATGTAATTGTGGCTTTTAGTTACCTACAATTGTTTTTGCTGTTACAAACTCTTTTAAAGCCAGTAAAGACAACTCTGTTCCATATCCTGAAGCCTTGGAGCCTCCAAATGGAAAACGAGGGTCAGAACTTGTCATTCTGTTGATATTTACCGTTCCAGATTCAAGGTTTTCGATAAAGAATAACTGACGCTCTTTATTTTGTGTCCAAACTGAGTTTGAAAGTCCGAAAGGTATATCATTAGCAATCTGTAATGCTTCTTCGGCATTTTTAGCAATCATCACCATTCCAAGAGGTCCGAAAAGTTCTTCTTTCAGAATTGGATTTCCTTCTTTAACTCTGATTAAGCCTGGTTTAAATTCATTTTCTGAAACTCTTTCTAAAGGAAGAATGATTTCTGCACCATTTTCTAATGCTCTGTTGAATTGAGCTTCCAACTCATCAGCCAGGTCAGGTCTTGCCATTCCAGCTAATTTCGTTTCTTTATTGAAAGGATCTCCTATTTCGTATTTTTTATATTCTTCGATGAAAACTGGTAAAAACTTGTCTTCAATTTTTTCATCCAAAATAAATCTTTTAGCCGCCGTGCATGTTTGTCCACAGTTCTGAAGCCTTGATTTTGCTCCGGCTTTTGCTGCTGCTTCAAGATCTCCATCCTCAAAAATGATAAATGCATCACTTCCTCCCAGCTCAAGTAAAGATTTTTTGATATTTAAACCAGCAATTGAAGCTACTTCACCACCTGCTTTTCCACTTCCTGTAAGACTTACTCCTTTTACAGTATCATGCTCAAGGATTTCTTTTACAGCTTTATGTCCTACTTCAAGGTTCTGGAAAATTCCTTCAGGGAAACCTGATTCCAAAAGAACTTCTTCGATGGCATTTCCACTTCCGAAACAAATTGAAGCATGTTTTAAAACAACTGTATTTCCAGCTAAAATTGCAGGAATAGCGAATCTTAGTACCTGCCAAAAAGGAAAATTCCATGGCATTACTCCTAAAATTACACCCTTCGGAACATAATGAACTTCAGAATAAGCAAATTCAGATTCTACTTTCTCCGGTTTTAAGATATTCTCAGCATCGGCATAATAATTCATCATTAAAGCACACTTTTCTACCTCAGCAATAGATTCAGAAATGGGTTTATTCATTTCAGTGGTAATGATCCTGCCAAATTTCTCTGAATTATTTTTAAGTATTCCTGCTGCTTTTGCAATTAACTTCTGCCTTTCCTCAAACGGCACTTTTCTCCACACCGAAAACGCTTTATCTGCTTTAATAAGCTTGTTTTCAATTAATTGTTCCATAATATAATTTCTGTTTTAAATTCAGCTAATGAATTTATGAGCGCTTTTAATCTAAAAGCACGATAAGGGCAGCAAATTCTATTCCTTAAGGGTAAATAAAAGAATGATTTTCTCTATCGGAAGAATATAGCTTTATCTTAAATCATTAGCCATTCATTCACCAGACAAGCGGCAAGTCTAGCCGTCCTGTCCTGGATATCGAACGATGGATTCACTTCTGCTACGTCCAGTGCAACCAGTTTTTTGTTTTTCAGGATATGTCTGTAAAAATGCATAAAGGTTGCGTCTGCAAAGATACCATTATATGCCGAAGCTGAAACCCCCGGAGCGATAGATGCGTTAAAAACATCCATACAAATAGTAAGATAAGCAAAATCTACATTTTCTAACAGGTCATCAATACGCTGATAAACGGAAGGAAGGTTTTCAAAGAATAATTCGTCGGAAAGAACATATTTCATTCCATATTGATGTGCTGTATCAAAGAGCTTGAGGGTATTGGAATTTCTCTGAATACCGATATGGAGAGAATTGATTGGTCCTTCCTGTGCAATCTGCCAGAATCCAGTTCCTGAGCTTGGTCCTACTCCTTTTTCCGGCTGTCTATTGTCAAAGTGAGCATCAATATTGATAATCCCTATTTTTTGCTCTGGAAATGCTGTTTTAATTCCTAAATAGTGAGCATAGGTCACTTCATGTCCACCACCTAAAACGAGAGACTTCCCGCCTTTTAGAAGCACTTTTGAAACATTCTTAGCAAGATTATTCTGAGTATTTTCGAGATTACCGTCTTCACAGGTAATGTTTCCAAAATCCAGCATTGAAAAGTCAGGAAGATTCACAGGAAAATTAGACATATTTCTCCTGATCACATCCGGAGCGTCTTTTGCTCCCTGCCGTCCTTTATTCCTTCTTACTCCTTCATCCACGGCAAAGCCATGCAACGCGAAATCATTCGTGGAAATATTATCGTAATTCTGTTCTTCTTTTACTCTCTGAAATAGTCTGTGGAAGAGAAGTTCTTCTCCATCCAATCTACCCTGCCAAATATTGTGAAACATATTCCTTTAAAATTCAATTTTAGTCACATCATTCTATTCAGTAAAGCTAATTAATATTGTTTAGATATAAAAACTCCTTTTGCATATTATACAAAGAATTCATTGTAAGAATAATAACGTATTTTTTAATCTTTATTCTCGTTGGCATTACTGCTTACAAACATTTCATTTCGTTCTTCTGAAATAATTTCTAAAAACCGTTCGTAATGTTTCAATACATCGGAAATCAATTCGTTTTTAGTAAAATACTGTACATCATACCCTTCTCTCCCATCTCCGAAATATGATCTTGGGTAATGAGTTTTATTATCTTCAAGATCCGGAAGGTTCTCTTCATTGATGATATATTCTGAAACTGTTTTTATTTTATTCTCTACTCCATACACAAAATTATTAACCACTCCCTGATGAATTTCAATTTCTACCCGAGTAGGGTTTTCATGATGGTTTATTTTGGCGTCTATTCCGTTGGATGCAAATTCCTGTTGCAAATCCGTAAAGGCTTCTTTTGCTTTCACTTTAATAAAGCGATCTACAGAGGCATTATCTTTAAAGGAAACGATATTTTTTAAACGTTCTTTCCAGAATTCACCCGACCATGGAACAGTAGATACTGAGAAGTTTCTGTCATAATACTTTTGATCAATGGCAAGCCCTTTCATAAGACTGACAATAAACAAGATAACAACAATAGAAAACGGTAAAGCTGTAATCAAAGTCATACTTTGAAGTGCTTTCAAACCTCCTACATTGAGCAGTAAAAGAGAAAGAACAGCCAATAGAACTCCCCAGAATACAATTTGCCATTTAGGTGATTTATTAGCATTTTTAGTTGCAATACTATTCATGACAAATATCCCCGAATCTGCTGAAGTGACAAAAAAGATAAGGATAATAAGGATAACAAAGAATCCCGTAAATTGGGATAAAGGAAGGTAATCCAGAAAACGAAACATTAACGCATCGGGATCTGAGGCAAACTGACTCAATTGTCCGTTCGCAATATTTAAATCAAACCAGATCGCACTGTTTCCAAATACCGACATCCAGATAAAATTGAATAATGTTGGTAATATCAAAACCGCAAGGATAAATTCTCTGATTGTTCTTCCTTTAGAGATTCTTGCGATAAACAAACCTACGTAAGGAGACCATGAAATCCACCATGCCCAATATAAAATCGTCCAGTCATAAAACCATGGTAAAGCATTTTTTTCGTAGACATGAGTATTGAAAGTAAGATTGAAAAAGTTATTAATATAATTTCCTAAACCATCTGTAAAGCTTCCGATCAGATAAACCGTAGGTCCTAATATTAATACAAAAAGTAAAAGTCCGATCACACTGATCACATTAATATTACTTAAAATCTTTACTCCCTTTCCTACTCCTGAAATTGCGGATATAACGGAAAGTGAGACAAGCGCTACCACAATTATGATCTGATACATGAAACTATTCTCCGGAGTAATATGAAGTATATTCAATCCGGAACTGATCTGTACTACTCCAAATCCTAAAGTGGTTGTAATCCCAAAAAATGTACAACACAATGCAAAAACATCAATTGCATTTCCCCATTTTCCATTGATTTTATTTTTAAGTAAAGGATAAAAGCAGCTTCTTAATGAAAGTGGTAATCTATAACGATAAGCGAAGTAAGATAAAGAAAGCCCTACGACTCCATAAATTGCCCAGGCATGGATTCCCCAGTGAAAAAAGGTATAAAGCTGAGCCTGTTTTGCCCTGCTTACATAATGATTATCTGCAAAAACTTCAGAGGAATAATGCTGCATGGGTTCTGCAACACTGAAATAGATCAATCCAATTCCCATTCCTGCCGCAAAAAGCATGGAAATCCAGGAAAAGAAAGAGTATTCAGGTTTACTGTCATTGGCACCAAGCTTAATGTTTGCGTATTTACTGAAAAGCAGATAGACAAGGAAAATAACAAACAAAGTTACAGACCATACATACACCCAATTCAAATTGACAAATATGAATTGTTTTATTTCGTTCAAGATGTTTTCAGTCGGTTTTGGATAAACTGCTGAGAGAAAACAGGTACCTATAATAAATATTAAACTCGGAATCGTGACCCCTTTGTTAAAAGTAGATCTAACATTTTGAAAATTCATCATTTTTTATTTTCGTTTATAGTATTGACAAGTCTTCCTGGTATGGGATATAGCTGTAAAAAAAGTACTGAGAAATAAGAAAATATCCAGGTTTTCCGGAATCTCCGGCGCACTTAAGAACTATGAAAAATACGTTATTTATCTAAAAATCAACGCTAATTGCAGCGCAAGATAAGAAAACTTATAGAGAAAATGAAAAATATGAGGAACTTTATGATTTTACAGCTCTCCTATTCAAGTTTATTTATTGGAAATATTTTACTTTAAAAAATAGTGAAATTTCTCGCAGATTTTGCGGATTATACGGACGAGTTAAAATATTAAATATGAAGGGTTTAAAACGTAAAGTTTTTAAGTTTTCGGATCTATGATTTTAGTGAACAAGATGGAAAATTTTATCCACAAAAAATGTGGAAAAGAAACTCTTCCACATTCATATATTTTAGAACTTTACTTTTATTCTAGAATTTACTGTACATAAAATTAAGGCATTTTAATTCTTCGAAAGTTTATTAATTAAAATTGTTTTTTATTTAATCAACAAGATTTCCATCAATATAAACATGTTCAGCTTTAAGACTTCCCTGATTATACAATACATTCTGGAAATTATTGGTTTTAAAAGTTACAAAGTCTGCCTTTTTTCCCGTTTGCAATACTCCCCTATCTTCCAGATTAAGTGCATATGCTGCACGGAAAGTCATTCCTGCTAAAACCTCAGCCGTCGTCAGTTTCTGGAATGTTGCAAGAATTGAAGCTTGAGTAATTAAGTTCCCCATCGGTGCTGACCCAGGATTCCAGTCACTCGCAATGGCAACAATAGCTCCGGCATCTAATAGTTTTCTAGCTGGTGTAAATTTTTCTCCCAGTCCTAAACTTGCTCCCGGAAGTGCGGTTGCTACCGTATCCGATTGTGCAAGAAAATCTATATCTTCATCAATAGTAGCTTCCAAATGGTCTGCTGATTTTGCTCCTACCTCTACCGCAATTCTTGAACTTCCCGGCGTAAACTGGTCAGCATGAACAGTTATTTCAAAACCTAAATCTTTAGTTTTAAGTAAAAACTCTTTGCTTTCTTCAGGTTGGAATGCCGATTTTTCAATAAAGATATCTACACGTTTAGCTAGATTCTCTTCTTTTACTTTAGGAAGGATTTCTGTAAGAATATAATCCAGATATTCAGGATTGCTTCCTTCAAAATCTCTTGGCTTTAAATGAGCAGAAAGACAGGTAGGAACTAAAGTTGCTTTCGTTGATTCCTGTGCTTTTTTAATAATTCGAAGCATTTTTAACTCGTTTTCCACATCAAGTCCGTAGCCACTTTTTACTTCAATGGTTGTAATTCCAAGATCAACAAGGAATTTAATTCTTTCCAATAATGTTTTCAGCAATTCTTCTTCAGAAGCATTTCTTGTATGCTGCACGGAACTCCAAATTCCACCACCACTTTCAGCAATCTCAAGATAGGTCTTCCCTGCATTACGCATTGCAAAATCATTGGCACGGTTTCCACCAAAACAAATATGAGTATGTGAATCTACAAAAGCAGGCAAAACTACCTGTTCTCCTTCAATGTGCTCGATTTGTATGTTTGGGTTTTCACTTTTTAAAGTTTCAAAATTACCAATTCTCTGAATGGTATCATTTTCTACGATAAGTGCTCCATCAACAATGATTTCCAATTGTTCATCGGAAAGTTTTCCTCTTAATGGTAAATTGGCAAGGGTTACAACTTGCTTAAATGGTCCTATTAATTTCATTATCTAAGGTTAATGTTATAAAATGAATTATATTATCATTTATGGAAACCTGGTAAGGCAATTATAAATTCAAAATAAAATAATTCAAGTATTAATTTTCCTCTCAAAAATACTTAAAATATATCAATTCATCTCTTAATCTCAATCAATATCAGACTCTGTGTTCGTGTAAACCTCAGCCTTACGATGAATCATTGCTTCAATTTAACCTTTTCTTAATCTTCATTTCAATCTTAGTCTAAATTTGCTATCTTTGAAGTAAATGAAATGAATTAATGCCAGATTTTTTACATCCAGATAAGGAAAACTACTCACGGGAGGAGTTGATGCAGGAAGAACAAATTCGTCCCCAAAGCTTTAAGGATTTTGCGGGACAAAGAAAGACGCTGGAAAATCTTGAGGTTTTTGTAACTGCTGCCAAAAGGCGTGGCGGTGCACTTGATCATGTTCTTTTACATGGTCCTCCAGGTTTAGGAAAAACTACTTTATCCAATATTATAGCCAATGAACTTGGAGTAAATTGTAAGATTACTTCTGGTCCTGTATTGGATAAACCGGGAAGTTTAGCAGGGTTATTGACCAATCTGGAAGAAAATGATGTTCTTTTCATTGATGAGATTCACCGTCTTTCTCCGATTGTTGAAGAATATTTGTATTCTGCGATGGAGGATTATAAAATTGATATCATGTTGGAAACTGGTCCTAATGCAAGGAGTGTACAAATAGGACTGAATCCTTTTACGCTGGTAGGAGCCACAACCAGAAGCGGAATGCTTACAAAACCGATGCTTGCCAGATTTGGTATCCAAAGTCGACTGGAGTATTATTCTATTGAGCTTTTATCCACAATTATTCAAAGAAGTGCAAGGGTTCTGGGAGTGGCAATTTATGAAGATGCAGCAATTGAAATTGCAAGAAGAAGCCGTGGAACCCCAAGGATCGCCAATGCTTTGCTTAGGAGAGTACGTGATTTTGCTGAAATCAAAGGGAATGGTGAAATAGAGATCAATATTACTAAATATGCTTTGGACTCTCTGAATGTAGATGAGTTCGGATTAGATGAAATGGATAATAAGATCATGCGTGTCATGATTGAAAATTTCAAGGGAAAACCAGTAGGAATTTCTGCTTTGGCAACCTCTATCGGAGAAAATCCGGAGACTCTCGAGGAAGTCTATGAGCCGTTTTTGATCCAGGAAGGCTTTATTATCAGAACTCCGAGAGGGAGAGAGGTTACCGATAAAGCTTATCAGCATTTAAATATCTCAAGACCTAGAAATCCTGGAGAACTTTTTTAATATAAAGTTCAAATTTGGATTTAAAGCTTTAATATATAAGTTATGAATTGATGTTTGTTCCTAAATTATTTAGAAGTGAAGATTTGAATCTGATGAGGGAAATTATCAGGGAAAATTCTTTTGCTTTACTGATTTCTTCTGTTGATAAGATTCGGGCAACCCATTCCATGATGATGCTGAATGAAAGTGATCCAGAAAATGCTTATATTGAAACTCATATTTCCCGGGCAAATCCTCAGGCGAAAATACTGAAAAACGGAGATGAAGTTCTTTGTGATTTTTTAGGTGCTCATACTTATATTTCAAGCAGCTGGTATGATCATATTAATGTTTCTACCTGGAATTATGAAGCAGTACAGGTCTATGGAAAAGTAGAATTAATGGATCACGATGAACTTTACAGTCATTTGGAAAAATTAACCTCGAAATATGAACAGTTTCAGCAATGTCCCATGATGGTAAAAGATATGGGAAAGGAATTTGTGGAAAAGGAAATGAAAGGAGCCTTTGGAATTAAAGTGATTCCTACAGAAATATTTATCAAGCAAAAGCTTTCTCAAAACAGGAAGGAGAATGATTTTAACAATATCATTTCACAACTTGAACAATCTGATGATGATGCCAGGAGAATTGCTGAAAAAATGAAACTAATAAAGAAATAATCAAAATATACATATGAAGCTATATCCAATACAATGTGGAAAATTTAAATTAGACGGCGGTGCCATGTTTGGAGTCGTCCCAAAAAGTCTGTGGGAAAAAACCAACCCGGCAGACGAAAAAAACCTGATCGAATTAGGAACCCGCTCTCTTCTTATTGAGGACGGAAAAAAACTGATCCTTGTAGACTGTGGTCTTGGAAATAAGCAGGATGACAAATTCTTTGGACACTACTCTCTTTGGGGAGATGATACTCTTGATAAAAATTTAAAAAAATATGGTTTTGTAAAGGAAGATATTACTGATGTATTCCTTACTCACCTTCATTTTGATCACTGCGGTGGCGCTATTGAATGGAATGACGACAAAACCGGTTACAGACCTGCGTTCAAAAATGCACAGTTCTGGACCAATGAAAATCACTGGCAATGGGCAACTGAACCTAACGCAAGAGAAAAAGCAAGCTTTCTGAAGGAAAATATTATGCCTATGCAGGAAAGTGGACAGCTTAACTTTTTGCCGCTTCCTACTACTGGAAACTACGGTTTCGCACCAGATCTGAAAATGGATGTGATCTTTGTAGACGGACATACGGAAAAGCAAATGCTTCCTGTGATCCAGTATCAGGAAAAAACAGTTGTTTTTGCAGCAGACCTTATTCCTACCGCAGGACATATCAATCAGGTATATGTGATGGGATATGACACAAGACCTCTTTTAACACTGGAAGAAAAAGGAAAATTCCTAAAACAGTGTATAGATAACGAATATTTATTATTCTTTGAACATGATGCTCATCACGAGCTGGCAAGTCTTAAAATGACCGAAAAAGGGGTAAGACTTGATGAAACGTTCAGTTTTAATGATGTTTTCGGTTATTAATTTTTAATTATGGAAGAATTACATTCAGAAGCACAACAGGCAGAGCCGCCCGCACCCAAGATTATTGGATTAACAGGAGGAATAGGTTCGGGAAAAACTACAGTCGCTAAATTTATTGAAGAATTTGGTTTTCCGGTTTATTATTCGGACGATAGAGCAAAAGATATCGTGAATGATAATGAGAAGCTGAAAATTAAGATCAAAGAACTTCTTGGGGAAGAGTCTTATGATGAAAACGGGGTATATGACAGGAAGTTTGTTGCCGGTAAGGTTTTTAATAACAAAGACCTTCTTCAGCAATTAAATGAGATCATCCATCCGGCAGTTCGCATTGATTTTGAAAACTGGGTAAAACAACAGACTAAGTATTTAGTATTTAAAGAAACAGCATTATTATTTGAACTAAAGCTGAACAGGCAATGCTATAAATCTCTTTTGGTAACAGCTGAGGATAATATCAGAACCAAAAGAGTGATGGACAGGGATAACAAAACCTATCGTGAGGTAGAAGCTGTCATGGAAAAACAAATGCCTGAAAAGGATAAAATCAAAATGGCAGACTGTATCATTTATAATAATACGAATCTGGAAGATTTAAAAGAGCAGACAGAAAAAGTCATCTTTGCTATTGAATAATATATTCTTAAATATCTTCTAAGCTTTACATATAAAAAGCCCTCTTTTCAGAGGGCTTTTTTGTATTATTCTTTGATAAACTTTTTTTCTATCGTTTCTCCATTATCATCAATATATATTACATATACACTGTTGACTAATTTACTTACATCAATTTTATTATGCAGTATAATGCCGCTTTCAAGCAATTGACCAGAGAGACTATAAAGCTTATAATTGGCTTTCTGACTAATATTCTTTATATGTAACACAGTATGTACCGGATTAGGATAAATCGTTATGTCATTATTCTGATCTAATAAATTTGGAGCTCCTTTTTTAGAGATGATTACTTTATAATCTTCTACTTCTCCGTTCTTGAATTTGGTACAGCTTACAGGTACACCATCTCTTTCCATAGCTACTCTCATTACGATATACTTATCACTGGTCATACTTACAGATGCATTGGCAGGTACATTAAATCTACCAGATATAGGGCTTGTAGAATTGGGAGAAGAAACTAAAATTCTTTCATCAATATCAAAGTCTCCGTTTCTGTTGAAATCAATCCAGACAGCAACTCCTTCGTTTTGGGTATTTCCAGTCCATTTTTTATCAATAATGATTTCGTTATCTACAGATCCTTGAATCAATTCGATAAATGTATTAGGAGATCCTGTATAATTGGTATAATTGGATGCTCCTGAAGAGTTTTCCATTGCAGGTTTTCCATTGGGTTTCACTGTTATTTTAGAAATATGCTCTCCCACAGAACTTTCCGAAATCATTTGACAATAACCAACCGTAGGCGTTGTAAAATAATACATCGGTGTATAATTTCCAGGTGTTCCATTACAGATATTGGCTACCTGCATTTCGTATTTTGTTAATTCCGTAAGGTTATTCAATATTAAATTATTAACAGGTGTAGGAATTTCTGTCCAACTTGGAATCCCCACTTTTCTATACCTGAGAATATAAGTTGCTCCAGGGAAAGGATCCCATTTGATCTCTGCCCATGTAGGCAACAGTTGAGTTATTGTTAATCCTGAAGGAGGAGTTTGGCATTCTCTCTCCGTAGTAAATACTTTAGGATGTGAATAAGGATTCAATGTACCTCCTATACATTGATTGGCAATTTGAACTTCATAAGTTTTATTGACTCCCAAGTTTGTTAGAGTAAAGGTATTTGCCGGCGGAGCAGGTAAATTCTCCTGATTCCACGGGATTGTCCCCACTTCCCTCCATCTCATCACATAGGTAGCACTTGCTGCAAGTGGTGACCAGGTAATCAAAGCGGAGGTAGATGTAATACTACTGATTGTTACAACGGGAGGTGTAGGATCACACTTCGTTACAAATTCATCATGAGAAAAAGTTCCGGTTGTACCGTTACATACCGCAGCAACTTCTACTTCGTATAATGTAGCAGATAATAAATTCGTTAAATCAAATGTATTTACTGTAAGCGGTGGTAAAGCTACAGGTACATTTGTTATCGTCCAGTTTAATGCGCCAACAGGTCTGTATCTTACCTGATAATTATCTACTTTATTAGTTCTTGCCCATCGTAAAGTAGCAGAATTATGGGTTACATTACTCACCGTAATCACTGGAGTTGTGATATCGCAAGTAGGTGTACTAAAACTTCCACCGGAAACCCAAATACTTTTATCTGTTGTACTACAAGCTGAACGTACCCACCAATAATAAGTCGTATTGGTTGACAGTTGGGATAAGTTTGCAGTCAAAATACTGGTAGTTCCTGTAGGTGTAGTTCCCGAATCTGGCGGAGTGTTGGCTGTGCTGATATAGTATTCATATCCGTCTGCCGGGGGTGAAGCCGGAGCTGCCCAACTCAGTATTGCTGTAGTCGGAGTAATTGCCGACATTTGTAAAGATGTAGGAAAGAAGCATTTCCCTAGCGAAATATTGTCAATTGAAGCAGGAGGTTGGGTCCCCCCATTGTTATTATTTACCCATTCAAATATCAGACGCATATCTGCACCAGCAAAAGTATTAAGATCCAAATTAGCATTAATATAGGTCTGCCATGCCGTCTGCATATTAAAATCATTACCTACTCTGATTCTTCCAGCTCCGGCAGTAATACTGGTACCGGCAGCAGGTGTAAAGGAAGAGGGAGCAAGCCATACTCTCAGATAATCTTTAGTACTTTCCCCACCTGCTCTCCAATCGAATGAAAAAATTGTGTTTCCAGTCCCCGCTGGAATTGCAATATCTCTATAAGTATGAACAATACTTGCACCGCTCATATTATAAGCGTTTGTATTTCCGTTCGTATTAGAAATATAAATTGCATTTGGAGGGTTACCAACAGCGCTTCCGTGGACCCATTTATTGGTTTGTGAACCATTGACAAAAGTAAGATCTCCATTCCCTGTGCTGAAATTCTCTCTATATGGAAAAGCAGCTGAAGTAGATGGGAAGCAAGAACTAAGCAAAAAGCCCAAAATAATAATACAGAAGGCTTTCAGCAAAAAGTAGTGTTGTTTCATAATTATTAGTTTTTTAGTTTTTATATAAACTTTTAGTAAAAAATCATTCCGAAGTTGTTGAAGTTCTTTTAAAAAGATTAAAATTCAGCCAAGTCTGAACATCGCAATGCTTGGCAACAATTATTGAATAATTCCCAAAAACAATTGCCAATATACTAAGGGATTCTGATGATGTAAAAATTTTTCTCATAATTACCATTGATATCTTGTAATATTCTCACAAACTTAAACAAATTTGTTAAATACAAACAATAAAAAATAAATAATTCAACAAAAAATGATTAATAAATATTTTACAACACTAAAACCATGATATATAAAGGAAATTTAAATATTAATTTCAATACATATTGATTTATTTTATTTAAAATTAAAAAAATAAGCCTCCATTTCTGGAGGCTTATTCTATATGAAAGTCTATCTATTATTCTTTAATAAATTTCTTCTGAGCTGTATTACCATTATCATCGATATCGATTACATAAACACCATTGATCAATCTGCTTACATTGATCTGGTTATTAAGTAAGATACCCTCTCCGATAACCTGTCCTACTGCATTGTAAATTTTATACTTCGCTTTCTTGCTGATATTCTTAACATACAATATTGAGCTTACAGGGTTGGGATAGATCATAATATCCGTCTGATCAAGTGGATTAGGAACTCCTTTTTTAGAAATTCTTACGGTATAGTCTTCCACTTCTCCGTTATTGAAGTTTGTACAACTTACAGGAACGCCATCTCTTTCCATTGCAACTCTCATTACTACATATTTGTAATCTGTCATACTTACAAATGCATCCGAAGGTACATTGAACTTACCTGATACCGGACTGTCTCTATTTGGTGATGAAGTAAAGATCTTCTCGTTGATATCAAACTCTCCATTTCTGTTGAAGTCGATCCAAACTGAGACTCCTTCATTGTATGTATTTCCTGTCCATTTTTTATCAATGATGATTTCGTTATCTGTTGATCCCTGAATCAATTCGATAAATGTGGCAGGAACTCCTGTATAGTCTGTATACGTTGATGCTCCTGAAGCATTTTCCATTTTTGGCTTGCCATTCGGAATAACGGTTACTTTAGAAATATGTTCCCCGGTAGAACTTCCTGATGCCACTTTACAGTAAATTACTGTTGGCGTTGTAAAGTAGTAAGGTGGGGTATAATTCCCTGGTGTTCCGCTACAGATATTAACTACCTGCATTTCGTATTTAGTCATTTCTGTAAGACCGTTCAATATAACAGTATTTACAGGGGTTTGTACTTCTGTCCAGCTTGGAATACCTACTTTTCTGTATCTAAGAACATAGGTTGCTCCCGGGAAAGGATCCCATTTGATCTCTGCCATTGTTGGCAACAATTGAGTAATTGTCAAGCCCGGAGGTGCAATCTGGCAGATTCTTTCCGTTGTAAATACTTTAGGATTAGAGAATGGATTTAAATTAGGATCTCCATTACACTGATTGGCAATCATTACCTCATAGGTGGTATATGGCTCTAAAGGAACAACACTTCCTAATACATAAGTATTGGCAGGAGATGCTGGTAAAGCGATATCTGCATTTGGCCATCCAGTCACTCCTACCTTTCTCCATCTCAATGTGTAAGTAGAACTTGCGGCAAGTGGTGACCAAGTAATTAAGGCTGTCGTTGGAGTTATACTACTTACAGTCACATTTGGAGGTGTAGGATCGCATCTCGTTGTGAATGTCTTAATTGCTGTAGGAGTACCAAGTGTAATTCCACAATTTGCTGTAATCTGAACCTCATAAGTTGTATTAGGCAACAAGTTATTCAGTATGTATGATACATCTGAGACATAAACATCTGTCCAGACATTTGTTCCTACTATCCTATATTGAACAAGAGAGGTAAGGTTATTTGTTGCTGCTGTCCAGTTAAGAGTTGCAGAATTATGGGTAATCGTATTTACTACAAGCCCTGTTGGTGTATCAATACTACATGGCTTCAATTTTACCACATAATCTTCTACTTCTCCATCTACACTATTTTGGCACATAGTAGGAGCATTTCCTCTTCTCAAAGCTACCCTCATTACAGTAGTTAAAGGACCGGAATATGCATTAGCAGGAACATTAAATGTACCTGTAACAGGAGTATTGGTTCCTGCAGCAGAAATAAGAATTCTTTCAGAATTGATAAATTGTCCGTCTCTGTTAAAATCTATCCATGCCGTAATCGCATCATTCTGAGAAGAACCAGTCCATCCTTTTGCAACAGAAATTTTATTATTTGTTGAGCCTATTTCAAGTGTAATTAATGTAGCTGAAGTTGTATAATTTGTATAATTATTTTGGACAGAATTATTAGTCATTATTGGTAACGCTGGATTTATAGGAGTCACCATTACATTCGAAATATGATCGTTAGTTCCCGTTCCTATCATTGAACAGTACGATACAGCTGGTGTTGTAAATTGTTGTAAAGGAGAAAACACTCCTAAAGTATTATTACAATTTGTTGCTACCTGAACTTCATACTGAGTTTGTTCCTCTAAGTTTGGAATTGTGTAATTATTACCAGCCCCTCCTACAGGATCTATTGTAGTCCATGCAGTAGTTCCTACCTTTCTGTATCTTAATATATAGGTTGCTCCTGTACTTGCTACCCATGATACAGTAGCGGTATTAGGTGTAATGTTAGTAATAGTAATATTACTTGGAGCGGAACTATTACATGCTTGTAAATCAATTATTTTAACAGCATAATCTTCTACTTCTCCATTGGTAAATGTTCCACAAGCACCCGGATTATTTAAATCTCTCATTACAACACGCATTTTTGTCCCAAGAGGTCCGGCATAAGCCGTTGCAGGTACAACGAAATTGCCTGATACAGGAGTAGTCTGATTATTTCCTACATTTAAAATTCTTTCATTAGTCTCAAAAGCACCATTTTTATTAAAATCTATCCACACACTTATAGCTTTATTAGCCATAGCACCTGACCATGATTTAGATACAGAAATTGTATTACCTGTTGTTCCACGAACCAAAGTAATTAATTTTGTTACATCTGATGAATAATCAGTATAATTATTAGCTCCCGAATTATTACTCATTGTATAAGAACTAGCAGCAGCTACTGTCACATTTGATATATAACCACCATCTGTATTACTTGAAACAGCACTACAATATGGGGTTGTAAAAGTCTTAATTGGTGAAAAACTTCCCGTTACGCCTGAACAAATATTTGCAATCTGAACTTCATAAGTTGTCCCAGCTGATAGACCATTAATCGTTACGGAATTTGAAGTTGGATTAGGATTAACGTTAATCCATGAAGCTGCCCCCGCTACACGATATTGTACCAGATATGAAGCATTATAAGAAGCATTCCAGGTAACAGTAGCCGTTGATTGTGTAAGAGCTGTAACTAAAATTCCTCCCGGAGGAGTTAGTACACAAACCGGAAGAGTATCTATCGAAGCATTTCCTATGGCATAAAATACATTATTAATAGCACTTACTCTTATCTTAGCAGTGCCTCCTGTAGGAAGAGGAAATGCACTGAAATCCAATGATTCAGTACCATCATTAGCTGTAGAGGCTGCTAACACATACCAGGTTAATCCATTATCTGAAGTAAAATCAATTTTTACATTAGTCGTATTATAAGGAGATGCATTAGTAGCTGCAACATCCCATGTCACCGTTGTTGGTCCATTATTATAAACTGTTGTTGGATTTACTTTGAAAGGACCGTTATTTCCTACAATAATTGTTTGAAATGCAGATTGTGTCTGCTGCTGACTAGCAACAGGATTGTTGTCTCTTACAGTTATTGAGAATTTTGTTGTTCTCGCTACTGTAGA
The DNA here is from genome assembly GCF_001684975.1 of Chryseobacterium artocarpi. GTDB lineage: Bacteria > Bacteroidota > Bacteroidia > Flavobacteriales > Weeksellaceae > Chryseobacterium > Chryseobacterium artocarpi. The sequence continues at coordinate 549,659 of NZ_MAYH01000034.1, forward strand.
CACAGCTTCCCATCCATTGTTATCATGTAATACTCCGGCTAATACTGAAGACAGCTTGGGAAAATAACGAGTAGGGCTTGCAGACGGAGTCAAAGATCTGAATGATGCCCCTGTAGTTGTATTCCCTAAATTAATATTATCTATTGAGGGTCCATTGGAAATCATTGCATCAGCCTGTTCCCAAGCATATGTCATTGGATCATTTTCTGCATCGGTAACTGAGGCAGTTAAAGCAAAGGCAGTTCCTTTTGGAATATTATAAATAGGTAATGCAGCAATTACCGGAGGATTATTAGCAACAGTAGTTTCTATATCACAAGTTCTGGTTATTAAAGTACTCTGAACCTGTTTTATAGTATTATTAATAAAATAAGGGTCCGTATTTGGCTGTATATCGAAAGTACCTCCAGGCGAAGGAAAGATCCCAAAATTACCTGCATTTCCATTAGCAATCCCTGCATATCCCATTATAGTAGAACCTGAACCAGGCTCAAATTGAGTATTAGGGATTTGAAATTGATATGAAAAAGTATGATTTCCTCCTAATTGATGTCCCATTTCGTGGGCAACAAAATCTATATCAAAAACATCACCCTGAGGTCCTGAATTGGCAGGAGAAGTAAATCCTGAGCCTTTCCCTTTTCCGGTACCTGGATCTGGATTACCTGGTTCCAGGCAAATACATCCAATACATCCGGCATTACCTCCACCTCCACTTGCTCCAAACAAATGACCTATATCATAATTAGTATCTCCAACATTAGCTGTAAGCGTTTGCTGTAACTCTGTATTCCAAGCATCAGGAGCTTGTCCTCCCGTTACCGTAGAGTAAGGATCTGTACTCGGATTCGTATAAATAACATTTGGAAAGTTCTGCAGAACTAAATGAAGGGCAAAGTCTTTTTCATAAATACCATTCACTCTGGTAAGGGTTGCATTTATCCCCGTTAAAGCACCAGCCACTGTTCCACCAAAAAATTGGGTATATTCACCTGTTACAGATATGGCTAATCTCAATGTTCTGTATTTTCTGTCAGAAGATCTGGCAAAACTATTAGGTTGATGATTGAAAACCTGTCCATTTTGACGGAGCCCTTCTATTTCTCTTTTATCATGAAAGCTTTCCTCAGTAGAACAGATAAACCCCGATTTACCTCCCTGTGTTTTTAGATGAACTTCATAAATCGTTTTATTAGCATTAGCTGGTTCTATAAATTCTGATCCTTCATTTGAAATAATCATCGATTGAAAATCATTTGGAGCAAGACTGAATCTTATGTATTTGGAAGGATCATCAATTCCTACTCCAGCATAAGAACCCAATTGATATTGATCAGCCAGCTCTTTCACTATAACCGGAAAACTATAAACAGCAAACCTTTCTATTTTCCCGCTGAGAGTAGGTATTGAAATAGTAACAGGTTTTGCATTCGTTCCGGATTCCTCAGCTTTTGCAAGTTGTGATTTCAACAATGAAATATCCAAAGTATAGTACCCTTTAGGATTAATATCGTTTCGAAGTCCTTTTTCATTAAAAACTGTTTGAGCCCATTGTGCATGAAACATTGTGAACAAACAAAGAAAAAAGAAGGATGTAAAGATTTTCTTCATAATTTCTGTCAAAAATTTGTATTAATCTCACAAAAATAACCCACATATTACCGAAATACAACACAAAACAGTCGATTGCATGAAAAATCACTAACAAACCATCATATAAATTGAAAAAGTAAATAATAAAAAGTGATTTTAGTAAAAATTTCAACATATGTAGATTTATCTTTAAAATTATTACAACAAAAAAATAAGCCTCCATTTCTGGAGGCTTATTCTATATGAAAGTCTATCTATTATTCTTTGATAAACTTCTTCTGAACGGTATTACCGTTATCATCAATATCGATTACATAAACACCATTTATCAATCTGCTTACATTGATCTGGTTATTAAGTAAGATACCCTCTCCGATAACCTGTCCTGCGGCATTGTAAATTTTATACTTCGCTTTCTTGCTGATATTCTTAACATACAATATTGAGCTTACAGGGTTTGGATAGATCATGATATCCGTCTGATCAAGTGGGTTAGGAACTCCTTTTTTGGAAATTCTTACTGTATAGTCTTCCACTTCTCCGTTATTGAAGTTTGTACAACTTACAGGAACGCCATCTCTTTCCATTGCAACTCTCATTACTACATATTTGTAATCTGTCATACTTACAAATGCATCCGAAGGTACATTGAACTTACCTGATACCGGACTGTCTCTATTTGGTGATGAAGTAAAGATCTTCTCGTTGATATCAAACTCTCCATTTCTGTTGAAGTCGATCCAAACTGAGACTCCTTCATTGTATGTATTTCCTGTCCATTTTTTATCAATGATGATTTCGTTATCTGTTGATCCCTGAATCAATTCGATAAATGTGGCAGGAACTCCTGTATAGTCTGTATACGTTGATGCTCCTGAAGCATTTTCCATTTTTGGCTTGCCATTCGGAATAACGGTTACTTTAGAAATATGTTCCCCGGTAGAACTTCCTGATGCCACTTTACAGTAAATTACTGTTGGCGTTGTAAAGTAGTAAGGTGGGGTATAATTCCCTGGTGTTCCGCTACAGATATTAACTACCTGCATTTCGTATTTAGTCATTTCTGTAAGACCGTTCAATATAACAGTATTTACAGGGGTTTGTACTTCTGTCCAGCTTGGAATACCTACTTTTCTGTATCTAAGAACATAGGTTGCTCCCGGGAAAGGATCCCATTTGATCTCTGCCATTGTTGGCAACAATTGAGTAATTGTCAAGCCCGGAGGTGCAATCTGGCAGATTCTTTCCGTTGTAAATACTTTAGGATTAGAGAATGGATTTAAATCAGGATCTCCATTACACTGATTGGCAATCATTACCTCATAGGTGGTATATGGCTCTAAAGGAACCACACTTCCTAATACATAAGTATTGGCTGGAGATGCTGGTAAAGCGATATCTGCATTTGGCCATCCAGTCACTCCTACCTTTCTCCATCTCAATGTGTAAGTAGAACTTGCTGCAAGTGGTGACCAAGTAATTAAGGCTGTCGTTGGAGTTATACTACTTACAGTCACATTTGGAGGCGTAGGATCACATCTCGTTGTGAATGTCTTAATTGCTGTAGGAGTACCAAGTGCTCCTCCACAAACTGCTGAAACCTGAACTTCATAAGTGGTAGCAGATTCCAATCCACTGATTGTAAGCGGAGATGTAGCTGTATATAAATCTATCCATGTAAGATCTCCTAATTTTCTGTATTGTACACGATAAGTAGTAGCACCACTAAGAACAACATCTACAGAATTGTGAGTAAGCGTTGCAAGAGGGAATGTAGGTGCATTTGGAATCGTTGTACCACATGTTCTGATTCTTACTGCATAGTCTTCTACTTCTCCATCAATAGCATTTGCACATGCCGTAGGAATAGATGATGAACGTTTTAGTACAACTCTCATCGTAGTAGTATAAGGACCTGTATATGCATTTGTAGGAACGTTAAATTGCGCCGAAACCGGTGTAACTGTACTTCCTGCAATACCAAGAATTCTTTCTGTTGCATTATCAAATACTCCATCTCTGTTAAAATCTATCCATGCTGCAACAGCATCATTACCTGTGGATCCGTTCCATCCTTTTGCTACAGAAATCTTATTGTTCTGAGATCCCGCATCCAAAGTAATAAGTGTCGCAGGAGTTGTATAACTTGTGTAGTTATTCTGTCCTGTATTATTACTCATTGGAGGTGTTCCAAGGTTAGCAGAAGTAATTGTTACATTAGAAATATGGTCATTATCACCACTACCTGTTACCGGGCAATACTGTAATGGTAAAGTTGTAAATGGTGTAGGTGTAGACCATGATCCAAAGCTACCTGTACATTTTACAGAGATTCTCACTTCATATTGAGTCTGCTCTTTTAAAGGAGGTGTAGCTGGTACAGTATAAACGTTACCTGGAGCAGGTACCGGATTTACCGTTTGCCAAGCTCCACCTGGTAATTCTCTGTATTGTATCTGATATGTAGCACCTGTAGCAGCTATCCAAGAGAAAGTAGCACTCTTATCTGTAATGTTTGAAACAGTAATAGCCGGAGGTGTCGTAGAACATGTGGGCTGATCAATCAATTTCACAGCATAATCTTCTACTTCACCAGTTGCAATTGGTCCGCATGATGAAGGAATTCCACTTTTCATCATAGCCACACGCATACGGGTAAGAAGTGTTCCTGTATATGTTGCAGCATTCGGAGGAAGTGCTATTGAGAAAGTATTTGTTGCGTTTGAAACAGGAGTTGTTGTGCTACTTGAGGAAGTAATCATTTGCTCACTAGCTTCAAAGACTCCGTTTCTGTTCAGGTCAATCCATACTGCTACACCATAGCTGGTTGAAGAACCAGGCCAGAACTTAGTAACAGTTATTTTATTGTTATCAGTACCTCTGATAAAAGTTACTTGTCTTGTAGGATCAGCTGTATAATCTTTATACCCGTCATATCCTGAATTACTTACCATTAATGGTCCATTTGTAGGAGTAACTACTACTTTGGAAATATATCCATCTGCTGTAGTTGCTGTAGGAACATTAGTACAATATGTTAACGCTGGTGTTGTAAAGTTTACACTTGGAGAAAATGCACCTTGAGTACCTTGACATTTAGTAGCAATCTGAACTTCGTAGTTAGTGCCATCAGTCAAGTTAGGAATAGTATAACTACTAGTCACAGGTGTATTTAAAGTAATTGGTGCAGACCAAGCACCTGCTCCTACAACTCTATATTGCAGAACATAAGTAGCTCCCAAAGATGGTGTCCAAGTAACTAGTGCAGTACTTGCTGTAACATTAGAAACTGCAATATTTAAAGGAGGTGCTGTTGTACAATTTTGCAATTGTACTCCGGAAAGTAACAACCTAGGAATATTGGATTCTCTACTATAAGCACTTGGAGGATTAGCAGGATCAGGATTCGTTGAATCAGCACGGTACATAATACCTCTATTTGCCCCCGCATTATAAGCTCCCCATGAAGCAGTACTACCTCCATAGTCAGGTGAGTTTTCGTCTACAGCAATAACAAGATTACTTACTCCGTCCCATACAAAAGGTGTTGCTAACTGAATTGTCACCCAACTTCCAGCTGTCATTGTAGGAATTGTTCCTGCAAATGACTGAGTAAGGTTAGATACAGGGATCCAATCAGTAATAGATGCAAAACTAGTTTTGGTAGTGTTTCCTAAATAAACTACCCAATCATTATATGCAGATTGAGGAGAAGCAACGGTTTCATTATAAAACTTAATCTGAGTAATTTGCATAGGAGTATTACCACCTAATGCTGCTGTTAATTCAGCTGCGGTATAAAGTTGCTGTGAGTAGTTATATTCATAATAAGAATTAACAGGAAGCATAGTTGAGGTTCCTACGCCAGTTCCTATCTGCCCCGGAACAAATCTAGGTCCTGCTACCCAAGCACTTTTATCTGTTGCCGTACATACCCCTCTTACCCACCAGTAATATGTAGCTCCTGTAGTTAAAGGAGAGATTGTTGCTGTTGTTCCTGTTGGAACCACCTGAGAAGGAGGTGTTCCTGCCACAGGAGGTGTATTTGTTGTACTATAAAAAATCTCATATCCCATTGCAGGAGCAGGAGTAGGTGCATTCCAGTTAAGAACCGCGCTCGTCTGTGTTACTGTTCCTACTGTTAACGTAGAAGCTGTCAAAGGAATACATGTAGGAGGAGTTGTAAAACTTCTTGGTCCCGACCATGTACTTTGATCTGTTGCACTACATCTTGCTCTCACCCAAGCATAATATGTTGTATTAGGAATTAGGGGTGAAAGAGTTGCAGTTGTTCCCCCGGGTACATTTTGTTGAGGTATAGATGTACCTGTAGGAGCAGTATTACTTGTACTGTAATAAATATCAAATCCACCAGCTGGTGTATGAGTATAGGCAGTCCAGTTTAATATAGCTGTTGTCGCCGTTAAAGTTCCCATTGTTAACGTTCCTCCCGTTGGCATTGCCGGACATGTAGCCGGTGTACTGAAAGAGATTGGTCCAGACCAAATACTTTGCTCTGTTCCACTACATTTTGCTCTTACCCATACATAATATGTACTTAAAGGAGTTAAAGGTGAAAGTGTAGCTGTTGTCCCTGTTGCAACCGTTTGTGTTGGTGGCGTTGCAGCATCTGGGGCAGTATTGGTTGTACTATAGTAAATTTCATAACCCATTGCAGGGGCAGGAGTAGGTGCTGTCCAACTAATTACAGCATTAGTCGCTGTTACTGCTCCCAAACTTATTGCACCCGATGGTAAACATCCAGTAGCTGAGGCAAATGTTAATTGAACATTTGGTCTTTGCCCATTAAGACTTAAGTTATTAGTAGCTCCTGGCGGAGTACTATCTTTTTGTAAATACAAATGTTTATTCGCATTAGTTGAATAGGTAAAAGAACCTCCGGTACTTCCTGTACCCGCACCAGTTCCACCAAAATTGGTTTCAACCATCACCATAAGGTTATCAGCTCCGTTATAATAATAAGGAGTTTGTAATGCTATGGTATTCCATCCAACTGTTATATTATTTACAGTTCCATCATATACCAAAACGGCTCCTGTAGTTAAAGTTGGCCAGCTTTGGGCTGTAAGAGCTGTTGTTGAACTTGGTACAGATTTAAGATATACTTTCACAGGAATATTTACAGTTACTGCTGCTGTGGCATTCCACGCAACAGACTGAACACTTCCGGAAGCACCGATTTCTGCAGACGTATAAAGTCCTGCAGATCGCTCATACCCATAGTAAGTTCCTAAAGGATAGATCTGAGTACTGGTCCCAGCACCAATGGTAACTGTTTGTGCCTGCATGGACAGTCCGACGACCATACAGAGCAATGCAATGAGCACCTTAAAAGGCCGGCTCATTTTACAGAGTAAAAGTCCACTCATATTTTTCTTAATTTAATAATGATAACGATAATAAAAGAATTATAGTATTTTCAGTTTAAAGATGTTAAAATAGAATTCAGAAACATCTTATTTTACAGTTTATCTGTAGTAAAAAAGTAATTTCATTCCATAGGCTAATATTTTAATAATTACACAAATCTAATCATTTTTTCATTATAATACATTTATTAAAATGATTTTTTGAAAAAATTAAACATCAACACATCATACAATTAAAAATAAAATAATCCAAAGAAAACCTAAGGATTATTTACTATTTAAACGTATTCTTATCTTTTAATGAATTTAAAACTTTCTGAAATACTACTATATTTTATAGCAATAATATAGTAGTATTTTAACAACATACCCGTATTTACATTATTACTGTCAACCCAAATAATTTTATATATTTACCCTTCAAAATAACCTATTAAAAAGATTAATATAGAAATAATTCATTAACTTTTAATATATCACAATTTACATTCTCACTAATAAGATTGAAATCTTTATTCTACTCCATTCCGATAAAAAAAACTAATTTTTAAATAAAAAAATAACCCCAGAAAATTCTGAGGTTATAGTATATTAATTTATATGATCTAAAACTTATAAGCTATATTCCAAGCAAAGCCCATATTAAATTTTGAGGAACTTTTTCCAAATCCAGGAATAATCATCGGAGAGATATCATCCTGCTTAGAAGTATACACCCAATAACGAGGCTGAAGATTTACATCAATATAGAAATTGGATTCAAAAAGCTGTACTCTACCTCCAATTGTTCCTTCCAACCAAAAAGAAGATTGTGAAGAAGAAGGAAATGCCACCGAAGAGTTACTTCCACCAAACCCACGAACCGGAATTGCCATATATTCCTGATTATAAAATGATCCGGCAACCTTTCCTCCGGCATAAAACCCATTAAACTCGTTTTCAGGATCTTTTGCAAGCATATAAAATGCCCCCAGTTTCACAAAGGGACCGCTTGCCTTAGCATCGTAACCATTCTTTTGATAGACATTTTTCTCAAATCCAGCTTCAGCAATTGCATGAAGATTTCCCTTTATCTTTGAAGAGATAAATCCTTGATATAATTTTCTATCTGAGAAAAAACCTACTCCGGTATTCAGGACATCAAGCCCTACCATAAAGTTTGGCTCGTATTTCAGTTGCTCCTTTTTCTCGGCTCCTTTCTTATCTTGTGCCCAGCCTATTATTCCTAATAAACTAAAAAACAAGGTATAGATTAGTCTTGTCTTCATTTTCTATTTGATTTTGTCCTGCTTCCAATTTAACAACAGGAGTAGTATTTATTAATTCTGAGGTTAAATTCTCATAAGACTTCTTCATACCGCACCCCGGAGACACATAAGTAGCTTTAGTCGTATAATTAATCCTTACTTTAGACTCAGGTCCTTTAATTGATCTCTTAAAATAAACATCCGTATAAGGTGATTCATCTACTCGTAAAGGAAAAAGCTTGGATTCAATTTTTTTATCCCATCCTAATTCAACCTTTCCCGAACCATAATCTACAGATACAAGCAATGAATCAAGCGTCATCACTTTACCGTCTGTAGACCTGAAAGCAACTTTCATTCTGGGAGTTCCTTCACCGCTTTCACAGATGTCATCATCTCCGCCACAGGAAAAGAACATCCCGACAAAACAGAGCATTATGAGAAATTTAAAGTACTTCATATTAAGATTTGAATTCAAATTTAATTAAATTATTTTTTAATCAGCAAGGCAATGTTTTCCACATGGTGAGTTTGCGGAAACATATCGACAGGTAAAATTTTCACCAATGTGTAATGATCTTTCATTAAAGCAAGATCTCTTGCCTGCGTTGCAGAATTACAACTTACATAAACGACTTTCTCAGGAGAAAGCTTTAAAATTTGCTCTACAACTTTCTGGTGCATACCATCTCTTGGTGGATCGGTAATTAGGACGTCAGCTTTTGGATGGTTTTCCAAAAACTCATCGTTAAAGACATTTTTCATATCTCCACAATAGAAAGTTGTATTGGTAAGACCATTTAATTCAGCATGTGCAATGGCTGCATCAATAGCTTCCTGAACAGATTCTATCCCAATAACCTGCTTAGCGTTTCTTGCTACATATTGAGCAATGGTTCCTGTTCCTGTATACAGATCATAAACAACTTCATTACCTTTCAGATCTGCAAATTCCAATGTTTTTCTATATAACTCTAATGCTTGCTTATAATTTGTCTGGAAGAATGATTTTGGTCCGATTTTAAACTGCAATCCGTCCATCTCTTCCATTAAATACCCTTCACCATGATAGACATTAATATCCAAATCATAAATAGAATCATTTTGTTTTGGATTAATGGCATACACTAACGTTTTGATTTGCGGGAATTTCTCTAATAAGAATTGGAAAAGTTTTTCTCTGTTTTCTTTCTCCTCTCTGTAAAGCTGGAAAAGAACCATCCATTCACCTTTAGAGTTTTGTCTCATCATTAAGGTTCTAAGGAATCCTTCCTGATTTCTTACATCAAAGAAATCCAATCCGTTTTTAACACCATATTCTTTTACAGCCAGTCTGATCGCATTAGATGGATCTTCCTGAAGGAAACATTCTTTAAGATCTAAAATCTTGCTCCACATTCCTGGAATATGGAATCCTAATGCATCTTTGCTTCCAAAGTTTTCCTCTGAACTGATTTCATATTGGGTAAGCCATCTTGCATTAGAGAAAGAGAACTCCATTTTGTTTCTATAAAAATACTGTTCTTCAGAACCTAAAATTGGAAGGGTTTCGAAATCTTCAATACCACCAATTCTTTTGATATTGTTATATACTTCTTCCTGTTTAAAATCAAGCTGCTTTTCGTAAGTCATATTCTGCCACTTGCATCCTCCGCAAGTTCCAAAATGAACACATTTAGGTTCAGCTCTAAAAGGAGATTTTTCTAAAACCTCTACCGCTTCTCCTTCATAATATTTCGACTTTGCTTTTTTAACTCTTACATTTACCAGATCACCAGGTATTGCCCCGGAAACCAATACAGTTTTACCATCTTCAGTTTTACCGATAGCCACTCCTTTTGCTCCGGCAGTCAAAAGTTTTATATTTTCAAGAACTAAATTTTTCTTATTCTTTCTGCTCATTCTAAAATTTTCTATTTTTCTAATCGAAACTTGAAAAGTTTCATTTTGCAAAAATACAATAAAAAAAAACCTTATCCGAGGATAAGGTTCTGATCTATATTAAAGTTTATTATTTCGCTTGAGCTGGTTGAGGTCCTGCAGGCTGTGGAGCTGTTGGGTCAATTTGCAGTTGTGGTTGCATTGCCGGATCAACTTTTGGTGCAGAAAGACCTGTTAATTTGTCTAAAATTGTTACCAATTCCTGTTCTCCAAGATTCACAAAAGATCTACTAGCAATCTTACCATCTTTGTCAATGATTACAAAACAAGGTAATTTAAATCCATATACACCATATTTTTTAGCAATATCAGATTCCATACCTCCTTCTCCGTAAACATTTACCCCCTGAATTCCTTTCAATAAAGAATTGCTTGTTTTTGTAAACTGATCTTTAGTATCGTCTACATTTACAAATACAAAGTTCATTTTAGATTTGTAGAAGTTCACTACTTCTTTCAACACAGGAACAGTAGCCTCACCAATGTATGGATTCCATGATGCATAGAAAAATAACATATAAGGTTTTCCTTTGTTTTCAGAAAGCTTGTAAGCTTTACCATCTTGCTTTACTAAAGAAGCTTCAGGAGCCGCTTCACCAATTTTAAGACCGGTAATTGCTACCTGCATCTTTAAAAGATCACTTTTAATAGTAGCATCCTTGATGTCTGTATCAATTAATTTTTTGATTTTATCAATATTCTGAGCCGAAGTTTTTGGGTGAATATCAGCCTGAGCCATTACAAATGCTAAAAGGTAATCTTTTGCTGTCTGAGAAAGATCTTTTTTAGTTCCTAAATATTTAGCAAACATTTCTGAAGTTGTAATATCAGTTTTTCCTTTGCTGTTCGCTTCAGCATATTTTTGGAAATCAGGAGTCATTTTTACAAGCAGATACTGTCTGTATAATGGGATTGTCTTCACCATTGATTCTTTATCGCTATCTAATTGAGCCTGATAATCTGTTAAAGCTTTAGAAGCCTTATAAGCTGGATTTCCAGCCATTGGTCCATGAGACATTTCATAGTTAGCAAGTAGATTAAGAATAGTTACTTTTGTGTCATTCTTCTTCCACTCTAAAAGGCTTTTGCTTGGGTTATGCTTCTTTGCAAGATCTTCTACACTTTTGTTGATATCTGCTTCTACTTTACGCATCCCTTTTACAAATGCAGCTTCATCACCAGCCATTAGCTGTCCTAAATTAATTTTATTTCCATAGTCACCTAAAAACTTCTGACTTGCTGTAAGGAAATCATTGTTGTTTTTAGCATCACCAGTAATCAAATATTCATTCGGGAAAGTAGCTCCGTTACCGGAAATATTAATTTTTTGTCCTTTTTCAAGATAAATTAGGTTCTGCTTGTTAGCATAATTGATCACATACATTCCATCTTTAGGAGCATCAAAGCTTCCTGAAAAATTACCATCTTTATCTACACCTATATTAATTAAAGGCAGGGTTCCTACTCCTGAGGCTTCTACAAATTCAATTCTTTCTAATGGTGAGCCTCCAGTAATTTTTCCTTTTACCTCTACTTTTTTTGAACAAGACATCACGAAAACCGCGATGATAAACAATAAAAGATATTTTTTCATTTCAATTTTAATATTACACAAAAATACGCTTTTTAGCGTTTCTTAATTCACAGTGATTATTTTTTTTAAAAATTTTATTACGCCGATGAAAAGGGACATTCAATCAAATCATTTATCAATTTTTCAATGCTAAAAAGATAACTGAAATACAAACACCCAATACAGTTCAAGAGCCCTCAAATATATACTTATTAAATAAAGAAAGCATAAAGTCTGATAATAAGTTAACAAACTTTAACAACTTCTCATTTATCTCAACAAAAAACGCCTCCAAAATGGAGGCGTTTTTTATGTATTTGGAATCAATTCTATCCTTGATCTACAAGAGCAGCCATGTATTCTCTGTTCATTCTTGCGATATTTTCAAGAGAAATACCTTTAGGGCACTCTATTTCACAAGCACCTGTATTTGAACAGTTACCGAATCCTTCTTCATCCATAGCTTTCACCATGTTCAGAACTCTTCTCTTAGCTTCTACTCTACCTTGTGGAAGTAATGCATACTGAGAAACCTTAGCTCCTACGAATAGCATTGCAGAACCGTTTTTACATGTCGCTACACACGCTCCACATCCGATACAAGCAGCTGCATCCATTGCTTTGTCTGCATCTTCTTTAGGAACCGGAATTGCGTTAGCATCCAATGTATTTCCTGAAGTGTTTACAGAAATGAAACCACCAGCAGCCATTACTCTGTCGAATGCGCTTCTGTCTACCATTAAGTCTTTAATAACAGGGAAAGCAGCACTTCTCCAAGGTTCAATAACGATCGTCTCACCATCTTTAAACATTCTCATGTGAAGCTGACAAGTAGTAATACCTGTATCAGGACCATGAGCTCTACCATTGATGTAAAGAGAACACATACCACAGATTCCTTCACGACAGTCGTGATCGAAAGCGATAGGTTCTTTTCCTTCGTTAATTAAATTTTCGTTCAGTATATCCAACATCTCCAAGAATGAAGAATCTGTAGATACATCTGATATTTTGTAGGTCTCAAACTGACCTTTAGTTTTACTATTTTTTTGTCTCCAAATTTTCAGCGTAAGATGTAAGCCTTTTTTTGCACTCATAATGTTATATTTATAGGTTGGAGATTATTTATAACTTCTAGTTTTAACCTCGATGTTCTCGTAGATCAGTTCTTCTTTATGCAACACTTCTGCGTTGATATCCGGTCCCTGATATTCCCAAGCTCCAACGTATTTGAAGTTTACGTCGTCTCTTTCCGCTTCTCCATCTGGAGTTGCGTGGTCCCAACGGAAGTGTCCACCACAAGACTCTTCTCTGTTAAGTGCATCGATAGCCATTAATTGTCCTAATTCAAGGAAGTCTGCCACTCTGAATGCCTTTTCAAGCTCAGTGTTCATTCCATCTCCCTCTCCAGGAACTTTTACATTTTTCCAGAAATCGTTTCTTACTTCTTCGATTTCTTTGATAGCTTCTTTTAATCCTTCTGGAGTTCTACCCATACCTACCTTATTCCACATAATGTGTCCTAGTTTCTTGTGGAAGTGGTCTACTGAATGAGTTCCTTTATTATTGATGAAGAAATCAACTTTATCTTTAATTCCTTTTTCAGCTTCGTCAAACGCTGCTGAGTTCGTAGGAATTGCTCCTGTTCTGATATCGGCAGAAAGGTAATCTGCAATCGTGTAAGGAAGTACGAAATATCCGTCTGCAAGACCTTGCATCAATGCAGATGCTCCAAGTCTGTTCGCTCCGTGATCAGAGAAGTTAGCTTCACCGATTACGAAACATCCCGGAATTGTAGACTGAAGGTTATAATCAACCCATACACCACCCATTGTATAGTGAACTGCAGGATAAATCTTCATTGGAGTTTTGTAAGGATCATCAGCAGTAATCTTTTCGTACATTACGAATAAGTTACCGTATTTCTCCTCAACCCAGCTCTTACCAAGGTCATAGATTTGCTGATCTGTAGGATTGTGAATATGTTTTTCGATAGCGGCTTCTTTACCCTTTTTCATGATCTCTGTAGAGAAATCCAGGTAAACCCCTTCCTGAGTATCATTATTTTCGATTCCGTATCCAGCATCACATCTTTCTTTAGCTGCCCTTGAAGCAACGTCTCTCGGTACAAGGTTACCGAATGCAGGATATCTTCTTTCTAAATAGTAATCTCTATCTTCTTCTTTAATGTTTTCAGGTCTTAATTTACCTTCTCTGATCGCTACTGAATCTTCAATCTTTTTAGGAACCCAGATTCTTCCTGAGTTTCTTAATGATTCAGACATCAAAGTCAGTTTAGACTGCTGAGTTCCGTGAACCGGAATACAAGTAGGGTGAATCTGTACGTAGCAAGGGTTTGCGAAGTAAGCACCTTTTTTGTGAATTTTCCAAGCCGCAGAAACGTTAGATCCCATTGCGTTGGTAGAAAGGAAATATACGTTTCCGTATCCTCCTGAAGCGATAACTACTGCGTGTGCAGAGTGTCTTTCGATTTCACCTGTTACAAGGTTTCTAGCAATAATTCCTCTTGCTTTTCCGTCAACAATTACAAGGTCAAGCATTTCATGACGGTTGTACATCTTGATTCTTCCTTTACCGATCTGACGGCTCATTGAAGAATATGCCCCTAATAGTAACTGTTGTCCTGTTTGTCCTTTTGCGTAGAATGTTCTTTTTACCTGAACCCCACCAAATGAACGGTTATCTAGCTGACCTCCGTAATCTCTACCGAAAGGAACTCCCTGAGAAACACACTGGTCAATAATATTTGCAGAAACTTCAGCTAATCTGTAAACGTTTGCCTCTCTTGCTCTATAGTCACCACCTTTGATGGTATCGTAGAACAATCTGTATGTAGAGTCACCATCTCCCTGGTAATTCTTAGCTGCGTTAATACCTCCCTGAGCTGCAATAGAGTGAGCTCTTCTAGGAGAATCCTGGTAGCAGAACGCTTTTACGTTGTATCCTTGCTCAGCTAAAGTAGCTGCAGCAGAACCTCCTGCCAAACCTGTACCTACAACAATAATATCAATCTTATCTCTGTTGTTTGGTGCAACAAGGTTCATATGGTCTTTATGATTTTTCCACTTGTCTTTAAGAGGACCCGCTGGAATTCTTGAATCTAATTTACTCATACTAGTATATTGATATTATTGAGTTATAAAATGATAAACTGCCACGATGATAAATCCTGCCGGAATAAGGATAGAATACCATTTTCCGAAAGCTTTAATCACTGGCGTATACTTTGGATGTCTTGCTCCAATAGATTGGAATGAAGACTGGAATCCGTGAGCTAAGTGTAAGCCCAATAGTACAAAAGAGATCACATATAAAGCGACTCTCCAAAGGTCAGCAAACTTCTCATGAAGCTCTGGCCAGAAACGTTCTGAATCAGGAGCTATTCCCTCTACATACTTATAGTTGATTTCATGTAACCAGAAATCATATAAGTGAAGCGCCAGGAAAGCCAACACAACTGCCCCTGAAATAATCATATTTCTGGACATCCATGAAGAGTTTACAGCAGCATTGTTTGATGCATACTTTACTGGACGCGCTTTATTATTCTTGATCTCCAATACAAATCCCATTGCAAAATGGAAAATTACTGCAAAACCAAGAATAGGCTGCATTAAGAACTGCACAAAAGGATTATAGCCCATAAACTCAGATGCTGTATTGAAAGCATCCCTGTTCAGGACTGATAACAAATTGGTTGTCAAATGCAGTATAAGAAAAATCAGCAAAAACATAGCTGATAATGCCATAGCGTATTTTCTACCTATCGTAGAACTCGTTAAACCTGCCATATAAGTTTAAATTTGAATTTCCCACAAAATTAAGAAATGTTAACAATATCGAAAAGTGAGAAATCTCACAATTAGACAGTTTGTAATCTTTCTAAATAAGAGCTTTACACGTTATAGATAAAGGAAAGTCAAAAATTTGAAAATCATTATTTCAGATCATAAGCCTTACCTTGAAAAACCATTTTTTGCATAGACTTGGGAATCATTTTTATTTCAAAATAATCCACTCTTCTTGAGGAACAATACGGCATAACAATAAACCGTACAATCTTTTCCCTGTCTGCAATATCCGAGATCCAAAAACACACCGCATTTCCTTTTTTAATAGAGAATACCTTCTGTTTATTAAACGTATGAAACAACACTTCTTCTTTCTGATTTTCAATCACATTACATCCAACTCTTATCATAAAAAACATAAAAACTGCGATTGTCAAATTCATTGAATTTTTGAAGTTAAATTTTAAAATCATTCCTCTCAGAAAATAAACAACCACAGATATAGAAATTACTTCTGTGAGATTCATCGGAATATTTTCAATAAATAAAAAATCTACCTCAGCAAACCAATGAATAACTTTTAAAAGAACCTGAATAACAAAATCATAAACTGCATCTATCCAATTAAAATCCAGTCCAAAACCAATTAAAACAGTCATTAGAAATGAAAATACGATGATCATTTCAGAAAAAGGAACAATAATAAAATTGGCAATGATTGAAATCAAAGAAAACTGATGAAAATAATACAATACCAAAGGGAGTGTTGCCAGCTGTGCAGACAAGGATATGGTAACGGTATTAAAAATCAGCTTTTTAAAATAATTATCCTGTTTTGGAAAATATTTCAGAAGAGGTTGGTTAAGCCAGAAAATCCCCAATACAGCAACAAAACTTAACTGAAATCCTACATCAAAAAGCTGCTGGGTATCTAAGATCAGAATAATAAATGCAGACAGTGCTAAAGAATGAAGTAAATCAGGCTTCCGTTGAAGCAAAACAAATATGAAATACACCGTCAGCATTATACAAGACCTTAGAACTGAGTTTCCGAATCCAATGAATAAAGCAAATAACCAAATAAAGCTTAAACTCAAAACAACTGAATATTTTCTAAACCTCAAAGGAATAAACCGAATCATCAAAAAGTAAAAAATCCCGAAAATAACAACAATATGAGTTCCTGAAATAGCCAGAAAATGAATCAAGCCCGCCCTGTTAAAATCTTTTAAAGTATCAGCATCCATCTCAGTTCTGTCGGCAAGAATAATTCCTTTTAAAAACTCCCTGGTTTTTGCTGTCATCTCTGCATTATCAATTTTCCAGAGAACATTCAATCTATTTTGTCTGAGCTTATTTCTAAAATCCAGCACGCTTTGTTTTGCTACGGAAATTTCATTTGAAATAAAAATCTGACAATCAATATTTTTACGTTTCAAATATCGAGCATAATTAAATTGGTAAGTATATTGAGGTGATACAGGTTTCGTTATATACGATTCAGCTTTGTAATAATGCTTAAAATCGAGTTCTTTATGATCTGCCGGAATATAAAAAATTGAATTAAAACTGTTTTTTCCGACCTCTGCTATTCCTTCATATTTTTTATATTTTTCTGTTGAATTGAGCTTCTGGGATATTTTAAAAACAACTATTTCTTTTTTATTCACAGCAATATTAGCCTTTTGATAAACTTTATTATAAAAATGAAGAATCACTCCCAAACCAAAAAACATTACTCCAAGCAGAATTACCTTGGTTCTGTATAAAAAATAGGTAGTAAAAAATATGGAAATTAATATACCGAGAACAACAATAGCTACACCATAGATGTATTCTTTTTCTAATAGAAAATTATCCTGAAAAAAAATTCCAAGAATAAAACATATAGCTAAGATCAGTAGAGGTTGTCTATTCAATTTCAATCATTTGTATCAGCAAAATAGGAAATTGAACAATCATTTACTATCACTGTAGCTACTAAATAAAACACCCTGTAAACCTTAAAAAGATCAACAGGGCGCTTATTTTTTTGCTATAAAACTGAGTTTACACGAAAAAGTATTACCTTCCTTTCAGAAACTTATCCGTCAAACGTTTTGTTTCTTTGATATACATCCATTGATCTTTTCCATAATCTTCGTAGATAAAATTGTCTATTTTTTTGGGAATTGCAGGCTCTATCTGTGTACCTTCATGCCATTCATTAAATGAAGTAATTCCTATAAATTCAGGATTCACTTTAATAGCAGCATCAAACATTTTTTCATAATATTTACCATTATCCCTGCTTTTAAAATTCGCTTCATTCCATGGTCTGATTCTAGTATCTGAATACCCCGGACCCACGCAAGGAATAAAAATAAGATGATGATCTTTTGCATATTGAGCCATATCTTTCCAGTTGGAAGTCGTACTTCCAAACACAAAACCTTCACTGGCAAAGTAAGTGTAGAACCCATCGAATCTTGACTTATCAAAAAACGCTGAATCATTTTTTTCTACCCATAGCCCGATATACAATGCATCAAGTTTCGTATTACGTACTGTTTTTTCACCATTTTCGGAAAGTAATTTTGACCATTCTTCCGGAGCTATTTTATAACTGTCATATACATAATACACAGGCTTTCCATCTTTTTTGTAAAATGCCGGATGCTGAGAATATGTTGTAACAAGATAAGAAAGCTGATCTCTAAGTTCAGTAACCGTTTTATAGAAAGGCTCTATGTGAAAGGCTATTTTCAAATTAAAGCGTTGTGCAATATCCAGATACTGCATCACACTTTTATCTGTAAAAGAATCTTTTCCCAACCAGCTTATCACCACAACACCCACTCCTGAATCCTTCATCATCTGCATGTGTTTCTCTATGATCCTTTTGTCATTAGAACTATAATTTCCTAATGCCGGATAAAAATTAGCGCCAATATCATCTCCTCCTTTATAATGTCCAAGATTATTCCATTTCGGATTGTTCCAGTGCGGAATGATTTCATGGTTCCAATGCTGCAGACTTCCATCTGTTTGTAGATTTCCATACCATCCATAATAAAATATCTGAACTTTATCCCTTAAAGCTGTCTCCTTTTGGGCAAAGGTTTTTGAGAAAGAAAGTGTACATATCAGTATTAACAGAAAGTTCTTTAAATGTTTCATTTCAATACAGGAATTAAAATTTCAGGGAAAATTTTTCAGACTTTTAAAATAACCTCAGCTGCATGATCACTGGCTCCTTTCCCACCAAGTTTTTCTCTTAAAAGGCTGTAATCATTCAATACCTGTTCTCTTTTTGCCCCATCAAGAATATGAGTAAGCTCTTGTACAAGATTTTTGGTATTCAGATCACCCTGGATCAGTTCTTTTACTACTTCCCTGTCCATAATTAAATTCACTAAAGAAATATAATTGATATTCTTCACCAGTCTTTTGGCAATGGCATAAGAGACAGCGCTTCCACGATAGCAAACGACCTCAGGAATATTTAATAAAGCGGTTTCCAAAGTAGCGGTTCCGGAAGTCACCAAAGCAGCTTTTGAACATCTCAGTAAATCATAAGTTCTGTTGGAAACAAAATGTACATTGTCATCCACGTATTTCTGGTAGAATTCTTTGGGAAGACTTGGTGCGCCTGCAATCACAAACTGATAGTCTTTAAAATGTGGTCTTACAGAAAGCATAATTTCCAGCATTTTCTCCACTTCCTGTTTCCTTGATCCTGGTAAAAGAGCAATGATTTCTTTTTCATTCAATCCGTTTTCCGCCTTGAATGTCTCAATATTTATTTCCTGTAAATCTGATATAGCATCAAGCAAAGGATGCCCTACGAAATGAGAATGCACCCCATGTTTTCTATAAAAATCTTCTTCAAACGGAAGAATCACCATCATCTCATCCACATATTTTTTGATAATTTCAACTCTTCCTTCTTTCCAAGCCCAAAGCTGTGGAGAAATATAGTAAATGACTTTAATTCCCAGTTCTTTCGCAAACTTGGCAATCCTTAGATTGAATCCCGGATAATCTACCAAGATTAAAACATCCGGTTTATTATTCAGAATATCTTGCTTGCAAAATTTAATATTGTTTAAAATGGTTCGTAAATTCATCACTACTTCAAGAAATCCCATAAAAGCGAGATCCCGATAATGTTTTACCAAAGTTCCGCCTTGCTTTTCCATAAGATCACCGCCCCAAAATCTAAATTCGACATGAGGATCCTTTTGTTTAAGAGCTTTCATTAAATTGCTTCCGTGCAGATCACCAGAAGCTTCACCTGCGATAATGTAATATTTCATTTCTTCCGAAATCTTTATTATTGTTTAAACAGCCACCTGAAACGTTACTGAATCATGGGTGGTTTCTATGGTAAGGATAGAGAACAAATTAATATATATTGATCTTAATTCGTAAATTTGTTCAAAGATAATGATAAAAATGTCAGAAGAATTTGAAATCAGAAATAAAGTTGCGGAAAGCGGTCTTATAAATTTTGACCTTACGACTCTGCTTCCAAAAGGCTTGAGAAAAGGTATTGACCTTAAAGATTTTCTTTTCCAGGAAATGATCCTAAAGGAAAAAGATTTCCGTGAAAAAGTAGAAGCCATCAATGTTGAAGACTACAAAGATTCCTATATCTATATTTACAATTCTGTAGATACAATTATTCCACTTTGGGCTTATTTTGTACTGACAGCAAAGCTTACTGATGTTGCTAAAAAGATTGTATTCGGAAATCGTGAAGATCTGGAAGTTATCCTGATGCATAATGCAATCCAAACTTATGACTTTGAGGACATGAGGGGAAAAAGAGTTTTGGTAAAAGGCTGTTCGGATAAAGAGATTCCTGAAAACGCTTATATAGAATTGGTAGAACAATTAAAACCTCTTGTAAAATCTCTGATGTTTGGAGAAGCTTGTTCTAACGTCCCTATTATAAAGAATTAAGATAAAATATACTCAGGAGTAAGGTTGAAAACTTTAACAATAATTATGAACCTGAAATATTTTGTCAGGCATATTTTTTGATAACTTTGATTCAATTAATATTAGAATAAACACAATGAGCTTAATCGACCTACTTACAGGGAACACAAGCAACCAAGTTGCTGAACAGGCTGAAAACAAATTTGGAATCAGTAGAAATCAAGTCATTGCCTTATTGGCAGTAGCTACTCCTCTTATCATTTCTTACCTTAGAAATAAATCTCAGGATGCAAAAGAAGCAGAAGCTTTGAACAGTGCATTAGATAAAGATCACAACGGAAGTATCCTGAACGATCCTTCACAAATCGAAGCCAGACAAGCTGAAGGCGGATCTATTCTTGATCATATTTTTGGTGGACAAAAAAGTTCTGTTGAGAACCAATTATCACAAAATACAGGAATTTCAATCGATAAAATTGGTCCTATTCTGGCAATGTTAGCCCCAGTGGTAATGGGATATATCGGACAACAGAAACAACAAAGTAATGTAGGAGCAGGTGGTTTAGGAGATCTTTTAGGAGGAATTCTTGGAAATGCATCTAATCAGGCTCAGACTCAGCAGTCAAATCCTTTGAATGATATTTTAGGAAGCGTTTTAGGTGGTGGACAATCTCAGGCATCAGGCGGAAATCCTTTAAATGACATATTAGGAAGTGTACTTGGTGGTGGCGGAAACCAACAACAGCAAGGAGGCGGATTAGGAAGCATCCTTGGAAATATTTTTGGAAAATAATTAGTTTAATTTTTTATAAAAAAAAGACCGAAGAGTATTTCTTTGGTCTTTTTTATTGATCTTACTTTTTAGATTTTTCTTCTGCTGCTACAAAAGACTTTGAAGCTTTTTTAGGTCTTCTTTTTCCATAGCTTCCGGAATTAATCTTACCTCTTCTTGATTTTTTGTCTCCTTTTCCCATAGTAATAAGTATTTGTTGTTACTACGAATTTAGGAAATACACCATTAAAACACAACGAATTAAGCTGTTAAAGTTTTATAAATGTACGTTGAAAGCAAAAAGCTATAGACTGGAAATTATACCTGAACAGTTTTCCACTTTCCTTTTTTAAACAGAATAAAAGCAATTACAGTAATCAAAGTCTCTGCTGCCGGAATCGAAATAAAAACACCTTTTGGTCCCATTTCCAGATATTTCGAAAGAAAATACGCCAAAGGAATCTGAAATAACCAGAATCCGAAAAGATTCACCCAGGTAGGCGTCCATGTATCTCCTGCTCCATTGAATGCATTGATCATGACCATTCCTATTCCATAAAAAATAAACCCTACACTCATAATATGCAGTGCATTTTTAGCAAAGTCCTTGATCTCCGTTTCCTGAGTAAAGAAACTTACCAGGAAATCACCTAAGACCAGAAATATTAAACTCACGATCAACATGAAGATTACATTATACTTTACAGTCTTCATTACAGATTGTTCTGCTCTTACCATTTCATTGGCTCCCATATTCTGTCCTACCAATGTAGAAGCCGCATTACTCAATCCCCAGGCAGGAAGCATAAAGAACATCATTAACCGTAATGCTGTCTGATAACCTGCAGAAGCATTTTCCCCTCCTGTAGTCGCTACTAATTCTGCCAGAAAAATCCAGCTGCATGAAGCAATGACAAACTGAAAAATCCCAGGGGTTGCAATTTTTACAATGGATTTTATCAGCTCAAAATGAGGTTTAAAATAAGTCATCCTGATACGGATAAGAGTATCTGCCACTAAAAGATGATACAATTGATACACAACCCCGATACTTCGTCCTATCGTTGTCGCCAATGCAGCTCCCGTAAGCCCCATTGCCGGAACTGGTCCTAAACCTTTGATCAAAATTGGACAAAGGATAATGTTTGCAATATTGGCAATCCATAAACTTTTCATCGCTATCATTGCATTTCCGGCACCTCTGAAAATTCCGTTAATAAGAAACAACAGCATAATAATAGTGCTGCTTCCCATCATAATTCTTGTAAAATCTTTTCCATAGGCTGCGGCTTCAGGCTTTGATCCCATAAGAATTAAAATTTCTTCAGCATAAACAACTCCAAAGACACTCAGAATAAAAGTGATGATAAATGAAACCAATAGAACCTGTGCCGCACTTCTGGAAGCCTGTTCCGGATTTTTCTCACCAATTCTTCGAGCCACAAGAGCAGTAGCTGCCATGCTCATTCCAATTGCAATGGAATACATAATGGAAAGTACAGATTCTGTAAGTCCCACGGTCTGAATTGCAAATCCACTTTCTTTTAAATGACCTACAAAATATAGATCTACCAGAGCAAATACGGACTCCATAGCCATTTCCAGCATCATTGGTATCGCAAGAAGCAGAACAGCACTTCTGATATTTACTTTCGTAAAGTCAGTTTCTTCACCACTGAAAGCTTTTTTAATGAAGTCAATATATTTTGTCATGATTTTCAATTTTCGTTTAACAAAAGTATTGATTCAAAACCAATTAAAAATTGGCATATGAAAAGTTTTAAAAAGAAATCTGACAAGTAATTGAAATGGGTAAACTTTAGAATTAAAACCGTTCAATATGCTCATTCTAATCTTCCATATTTTGATATATTTTGTAAACTATTTATATAATTCTTAAATTAAAATCCCAATTATTGATGATAACTTATCAATTGATCATAAAAATTAATTAGATTTGTATATTCTAAAAAAATAATTCTTATGAAAAAAATAACCTCTACAATTTTTCTGTTTGGAATTTTAGCATCTGCCAATATGCTTTCTGCTCAAATTATGACACAGGAGAAAATGAAAGCTATCCATACTGATGATGTAGCAATATTTAAAAAACATTTTGCACCAGGGGATTATAACAAATGTTTCGCCGTAGGATCAGCATCATATTCACCACTAGGATTCAGTGCTTCTGCGGGGAAAAATAATATTATAAAGTTTCTTTTAGACAACAAAGCACAGGTTAATAAAAAATGTCAAAACATGACCCCTTTTGAAATTGCGGAAAGCGGAAAAAATCAAAAGACGAAAGATTTATTACTTTCAAGAGGTGGTAACAGAGACTAAAAAGATCTAAAAACAATATTCAAACTTCCGAAAGGAAGTTTTTTTTATTTATAAAACCTGCAAAAATCTTATCTTTGCAAACGAAAAATTCAAGGTTCGGAAAAGAACCTTAAACATTGAACTTTAAACAAATAATTATGTTTCGATCACACACAAACGGAGAGCTTTCTCTAAAGAATCTGAATGAAGAAGTTACACTATCAGGATGGGTACAGACTATCCGTGATAAAGGATTTATGATTTGGGTAGATCTTCGAGATCGTTACGGAATTACCCAGCTGGTATTTGACCAGGAGCGTTCTTCAGCACAATTGATGGAAGAAGCTAAAAAACTAGGTCGTGAATTTGTAATTCAGGCTACCGGAAAAGTAATTGAGAGAGTAAGTAAAAATCCTAATATTCCTACAGGAGAAATTGAAATTTTAGTTGAAAAGCTAACCATCCTGAATGATTCTCAGCTTCCCCCTTTCACAATTGAAGATGAAACGGATGGTGGTGAGGAATTAAGAATGAAATATCGTTACCTGGATATCAGAAGAAATCCGGTAAAAGATAAATTGATTTTCCGTCATAAAATGGCTCAGAAGGTAAGAAATTACTTATCTGATGAAGGTTTTATTGAAGTGGAAACTCCTGTTTTAATTAAATCTACACCTGAAGGAGCAAGAGACTTTGTGGTTCCAAGCAGAATGAACCCAGGGCAGTTTTATGCATTGCCACAGTCTCCACAGACTTTCAAACAGCTTTTGATGGTGGGTGGAATGGATAAATATTTCCAGATTGTAAAATGTTTCCGTGATGAGGATTTAAGAGCAGACAGACAGCCTGAATTTACACAAATCGACTGTGAGATGGCGTTTGTAGAGCAGGAAGATGTAATGAATGTTTTCGAAGGAATGACTAAAACTCTTATTAAAGATATTACAGGTCAGGAATTCGGAGCTTTCCCAAGAATGACTTTCGCTGATGCGATGAGAAAATACGGAAACGACAAACCGGACATCCGTTTCGGAATGGAATTCGTAGAGCTTAACGAATTGGTAAAAGGAAAAGACTTTAAAATATTTGATGAAGCAGAATTAGTTGTCGGAATTAATGTAGAAGGATGTGCAGATTACACAAGAAAACAAATCGACGAGCTTGTGGATTGGGTGAAACGTCCGCAGATTGGAGCTTCAGGAATGGTTTGGGCTAAATTCCAGAATGACGGAGTGAAAACCTCATCAGTTAACAAATTCTATAACGAAGAAGATTTAGCGAAGATTATTGAAAAATTCGGAGCAAAAGAAGGAGACTTAATGTTGATTCTTTCCGGAAACGAAAATAAAGTAAGAGCTCAGCTTTCTGCTTTAAGAATGGAGCTTGGAAACCGTTTAGGATTAAGAAAAGGAAACGAATTTGCACCACTTTGGGTTGTTGATTTCCCTCTATTGGAATGGGATGAAGATACTCAAAGATACCACGCAATGCACCACCCTTTCACCTCTCCAAAAACTGAAGATATTCACTTATTGGAAACCGATCCGGGTAAAGCGAGAGCTAACGCTTATGATATGGTATTGAACGGAAACGAAATCGGAGGTGGATCTATCAGAATTTTTGACAAAGATCTTCAATCCAAAATGTTTGATTTATTAGGTTTCACAAAAGAAGAGGCAGAGGCTCAGTTTGGATTCTTAATGAATGCGTTCAAGTACGGTGCACCACCACACGGTGGTTTAGCATTCGGATTTGACCGTTTAGTGGCTATTCTTGATGGAAATGAAGTGATCAGAGATTATATTGCATTCCCTAAGAACAATTCCGGACGTGATGTGATGATTGATGCTCCGGCTTCCATTGCTGATGCACAGCTCGATGAATTAGAGTTAAAATTAAATTTAAAAGCATAAATTTAAAGCGGGGTATTTACTCCGCTTTTTTATATCTAAACTAATAAACAAAACATAACCATGAACGAAGAGGTACTTACGTACAACACCCCTAATTCCGAAAAAATTTTAAGGAAAATCCATTATTACGAATTTACAAGAGCTTGGAAAAAGAATCTGAATAAGAATAAAAAGAACCTCATGTGGGGAATCATTTATATTTTATTGGCAGCTTATATGCTATTTTATAAAAAGTATTTCGGATTATTTTTCTTAGGTTTTGGATTATTTTATATTTTCTCTTATATCAATTATATCGTTGTTTATCAAAAGCGTAAAAAAGAGTTCAATGAATCGCTCAACAAGGAAATTGAAGAATTTAATTTAAATCCTAAAGATGTTATATGGGAATTTACACCAGAGTACTTTAAATTCTTAAATTATAAATCTGAATTTAAATTTAATTGGGATTCTATTACTTATTCAATTCTAGACAATCAGTTTATATATATAACAGCCATGCCTTCGTTACACTTTATTCTAGATAAGGCAAACATTGATGATAATAATTATAATAAAACTATAGCGTATCTTAATAACAAATCAAAGGCAAAAGAGCTTTAAGTTCAGTTTTTATTAATTACAATACAAATTAAAAAAGCGAGGAATTTACCTCGCTTTTTTAATTTATTCTCAATTTTAATATTAACAAAAAGATTATTTCATTTTCAAAATCTCCTCTCTTCCCGGTCCTATAGAAAGATACCCCACCGGAACGCCTAATTCTGTTTCCAGAAAAGAAAGAAAATCTGTTAATTCTTTCGGAAGCTCAGAAGATTCTTTAATTGATGAGAAATCTTCATTCCAGCCATCCAGCCATTTTAATACTGGTTTAGCGTTTTCAGGAAGCACTGCTGCTGTTGTTTCAATAGCTCCGCCTTCCAATTCATAATGTGTACAGACTGCTACTGATTTCAGTCCGCTTAAAACATCTGCTTTCGTCAGTACCAATTGAGTAACTCCATTGATCATTACAGCATATCGTAAAGCCGGAAGATCCAGCCAGCCTATTCTTCTTGGGCGTCCTGTATTGGATCCAAATTCATTTCCTTTGATTCTCAACTCATCACCTAATTCATCAAAAAGTTCTGTAGGAAATTCTCCATTTCCGACTCTTGTACAGTAGGCTTTTGCAATTCCAAAGACCTCACCTATCTTTTTCGGTGAAATACCTAAGCCGCTACATGCTCCTGAAGCCGTGGTAGAAGACGATGTTACATAAGGATAAGTTCCATGATCAATATCCAGCATTGCCGCTTGGGAACCTTCTGCCAATATTGTTTTTCCTTCCATCAAAGCTTTATTTAAAAAGAGTTCGGTTTCTGTACAATTAAACTGTTTTAAAAACTCTACAGCATCAAAGAATTCTTCACATAAAGCTTCGAAGTCTGGTAACTTCATTCCACCATCTGCAAGAAACTGATAATCTCTCACCAAAATATGTTCTACTCTTTCTTTAAAATCCGGAAAGTACATATCCCCGATTCTTACATTTTGTCTTAAAATTTTATTTGAATATGCCTGAGCAATTCCATTCTTTGTGGTTCCTATCGTAGTATAAGCAGGATTTTTTTCCATGTAAACATCCAAAAGCTTATGAGTAGGCAATACAAAGTGAGCCTTTTTAGAAATAATCAGATTTTTTGCAGGCTGAATAGCTTCGTCAAATACCTGAAGATTTAAAATTTCCTTTTTGAAACTTACAGGATCAAGAACAGTTCCTGTACCGATGATATTCTGAACACCTTCCATAAATATCCCGGAAGGAATCATTTTAAGTGTAATTCTTCTATCATTTCTCTTAATACTGTGCCCAGCATTAGCTCCGCCATTAAAACGTGCTGCAATGTCATAATTCTCGCTGATAAGGTCAATAAACTTTCCTTTTCCCTCATCTCCCCATTGAAGTCCTAATACGATGTCCATATAATTATTTTATAATGCAAAGCTAGGTTGGTTTTAAAAGGAGACCATTGCCATTTGACAAAAACGTGTCTGTATGAATGTATAACGTAGATATTTATTAATCTAGATTTAATTTTAAATGGGTTCTTGAATATGGATTTTAGGTTTAAAGCCAATTGGAAAATTTTTGTAACGAAAGAACTGGCTAAAGCCCGTTCCTATTGAATATTTACAATTCCTTTGTTTAAGTTATTTTTATTACATCACTCATTGATATTCCTTCTGATGCGGCTCAATGATGAAGGCGTTACACCAAGATA
Source organism: Chryseobacterium artocarpi (assembly GCF_001684975.1). Classification (GTDB taxonomy): domain Bacteria; phylum Bacteroidota; class Bacteroidia; order Flavobacteriales; family Weeksellaceae; genus Chryseobacterium; species Chryseobacterium artocarpi. Next base: position 577,412 of record NZ_MAYH01000034.1, read on the forward strand.
AGAAGCAAGCATAGATTGAGGAACTCGATTGGCAAGTCCCGGATAATGATTCAAAAAGTGAATATATCTGGATTTTGCATCCTGATTAAGCATGATACTCGCTACTTTAAGCTTATTTTCAGCTACAAAGCCGTGAATTCTGGCAAATAGTACTGGCCAAATGGTTATCTTTTTCTCTAAAATTTTGAAATGATCAAGATCAATTACCAATAAGACTGCATCTGTGATCGCTTCGATATCTTCATGAGCAGGCAATTGTTCAGTAAAGCCTTGAAAGTCGCCAATAAAACGTCCTTCATATATAAAGTAACGGGTAAAATCATCACCTTGTTTATTATAATACAAAGACCGGAAGACTCCTTCTTTTACAAAAGCAATTTTTTGACCTACCTTTCCTGCTTCTACAAAAGTTTCTCCTTTTTTTACAGTAATTTCACGAATACCTTCAGCAATAAGAAGCTCATCCTGTTTATTCAGCAATCCGAATTTTTTGATGTAATTAAAAAGTTCTTCCATAATATTTTATCCACAGACTGTGGATAAGTAAAGGTATAAAAGTAGAACTTAAAAACAATTGTCATTTGGTAAAAAAGCTTATCAGAGGGTATATATAGAAGCTCAAAAAAAACTAATTAATTGATTTTTAAAATATAAGACAATATACAGATTAAACATAATTTTGATAAAGTAAAAGTCTTTGTTCACCTCATGATAAAAAAGACGAGATTGTTTCTCGTCTTTTCTATTATTCTTTAATAAACTTATGGGTATTTTCTCCAACTCTAAGGAAATAAACACCTTTCACAAGACTACTTACATCTACTTTTTTGTTATTGATTAAAAGCTTCATTATTATTTTTCCGCTTATATCGATCACTTCTGCATTTAAGTCTTTACTTTTAATATTTTTCAAATAAAGAATGTCTTTAACAGGATTTGGGTAAACACCTGAGCTTTCTTTTTGAGCCTCTTGATTTTTCACAGACAAAGTATTTGTGTTATTCAATACTCTGGTGATAATGCCTTTACTAGGTGTTTGATGATTTCCAAACATCATGATTTTCTGATCAGGTGTTATAATAGCAGATCTCGAGGTATCTCTATAGCCTAAATCGATATCTACCACTCCATTATTCCCAAAACCTGTATCAACAGATCCGTTTGGTTTGAATTTCTTGATAAACTGATTCATATCTATAGAATTTCCAGTAGGGCTTGCCATGTTTACAACATATATATTGTTACTATTGTCCAACAATAAAGTCGGAAACAACCCATTATTATCAACATAATAATTATTACTGTTATAATAGGGTTCATTTACGATTCCGTTAGTACCAAAAGTTGTATCGAGTTCTCCATATTGATCTAACTTCATTAATGTAATAGCATATTCACCTGTTACTGAACTGGAAAACCCATATATATAAATATTATTATCACTATTAGCCGTACCAAAGAGATAAGTAACATACCCTGATAAAGGAGTATATTGTAAATTGTTATTATTATAGGTAGCATCTAAAATACCATCTGTGGTATACCTAGACTTTAAAAAGGTTCCATCATACTTTTGCCCTATAAATACTATTTTTGAATCATTTTGTAATAACAATCGTCCAAAACCACTTTTCTGTAGTATTAATCCATTATTTCCGAATGAGGTATCAATCCATCCATTTTCATTAAGTCGGGTAATCATATAAGTAGCTTCCTGATCAGTAACTATTTCCATACATAATAAAATTTTATTATTGAATGTTAGCAGTATATTAGACAAACGGAATGGTCCAGTCACTCCATAAGGGGGGAAATAAGGATCAAATAGAATAGATGTATTAACAACTCCATTATTACCAAATGTCATATCATAAGTTCCATTTTCATTTAATCGCAAAATTTTTGTTCCCATCATATCTCCCAAAATGATTTTCTGATCAGGTTGAATACAAATTTTTTGCAAACGAGTATAGGCACCATTTTGATTAGAGGGCGGAATTATTAGAGTATTGAAAGTATTATCAATAGTACCATCAGCGTTTAATCTTTGAACAAAATTTGTTGTTTGGTCTACATAAGGACCTGCCGTATGACTTCCACTTACAATGATCTTATTCTGAGAAGTTACAGCTCCTGCTTCGTATGCAAATCCATACGCGTTATTCGGAGTATATGTAAATACTCCATTCGTTCCAAAAGTAGGGTCTAAAAATTGATTTTGTGCTGAGAAAACAGCTGCACTGAAAATTCCTAAACAAAGGAATAGTTTCTTAATCATGGTTATTATGTTTGCCAACAAATATAGTTCAATTCTATTAAGAATAATAAATAAAAATTCCTGCATTACTAACTAATACAGGAATGATTATAGACAAATATCTTATAATTATTTATTGTAAATATGCACATCTCTCTGCGGAAAAGGAATACTGATTCCCGCCTGATCCAACGCTTCTTTACAATCAATAATAAGTTCTTCATTCATTTTCCAGAAATTCTCAGTAGAGGTACTTACTCTGATAGATAAATTGATCGCGCTATCACCAAGCGTTGTAACCACCACTTGTGGAGCTGGCTCTGTAAGGGCATGTTGATTCTTTTGAATCACCTCCATTAATATTTCTTTTGTTTTTCTAAGATCTGCATCATACGCAACACCAATATCCAGATATGTTCTTCTCGTACCCAGCTGTGTAAAGTTTGTAATACTATTATTAGATACAACTCCATTAGGAATAATGATCAGTTGATTTTGTGGTGTAATTAATTTTGTATGGAAAATGTCAATTGCCTGTACTGTTCCGGAAACACCAGAATTAGTAGAAATAAAGTCTCCAATTTTAAATGGTTTTAATAGTAAAATAAGAATCCCTCCCGCAAAATTAGTCAGAGATCCCTGTAATGCTAAACCTACGGCTAAACCTGCAGCACCAATCATGGCGACGAATGCTGAAGTCTGTACTCCCAACTGAGTTACCACAACAATAAAGAGAAGAATATTAAGTCCCCAATTGATAATATTTAAAAGGAAATGCTGCAAGGAAGCTTCCATATTACGCTTTTTAAAAGCTTTTTCAACCAGTTTTTTGATCATCCTGATCATCCATGAACCAATCAGGTAAATCAATAATGCAGAAATTATTGCTGTGAAGATTTTTGGAGCCCAGGCAATTGCTGAGGAAATTAAGGTATCCCAATGTTTTTGAATGTTGTTCAATTCTAAATCGTCCATTTTTATATTACTTATTTATATATCATACCGATATTCCTTATTGACAAGGTTTAAAAAATGTACAAAACATTGATTTTTCAAAAGAAATTTGCCTTCAACCCTATAGAGTTAAAGTCATAGCATCATTTATGAAAACAGATTGACAGCAGAACAGATATTTCCTGCTTATTCAATGATCATTTTAAAAACCAGATTTACTGATAAGAAATAATTTCGTCTTCTACAGTAACAAAAAAAATACCGAAGTCTGTTGTATAATGATTTTTCTGATTTTAATCGTGTAAATTGTATATGATTATGGAAGTTTTGCAGCTAAACTCTCCGGTAATAATCTAAGAATATGATAAATGATTTTCCATTTAAAATTTGGAACAATAGTGAAAGAATTTCCGGCATTAACGATAAACTTTGCTACATAATCAGGCTCCATAATCAAGGATTCATTAAGCTCTAACCCAGCATTAATTTTTGTTCTGATATAACCTATCACTAAGGCATTCACTATTATTTTCCTTGAAGCCAATTCCTGCCTTAATCCTGCAAGATATTGGGTAAATGCAGCTTTTGTACTGCCATAAACAAAGTTACTTTTTCTACCTCTTACACCAGATAATGAAGACAATCCAATGATTCTTTCCAGGTTTTTATTACTTTCATCCATAGCAATAATATTCAGAATAGAAACTCCGCCCATATAATTAACCTCCATCATTTGCTTTGTTCCTTTAAAATCTCTTAAAGCTTGTTGATTATCTACCAAAAAACCTGCAGAATATACTGCTATATGTGGTTTTACGGATAACCCTTCATAAAACTTCTGATGTGAATCAAAATCTGCGGCATCAAAATACAAAACTGTAATTTTTGACCGATCAAGATTATTAGAATTTATAAAATCGTTCAAAGACTGTGTGTTTCTTGAAGCCGCTATTACAGAAAAGCCTTTTTCAATATATTGCTTAATACATTGTTTTGCGACATCTGAATTTGCTCCTAGAATGAGAACGGTTTTGCCTGTGTTTTGATTCATATCACAAAGATAATTTTTATTAAACACTAATATCACTAATGCTTTCACAAATCTCCATAATCAGAATGATTCATCCTGATTATTTGCTATAAAAAAATTGCGGCGGGTGAACTTCGTTCACCCGCCGCAACTTATTATTTTTCAGACTGAATTATTTATTTTCTTCAGTTACTGTTTCTTTTTTCTCTACTGGTTTATCAGCAGTTTTAGCTTTATCTCCGAAACGGCTTTCCGTCATTTCTCTTGATACAGCAGCTTTTTCAAATTTCAGTTTTCCTGACAAAGTTTCGATTACGAAACCGTCATCCTGAACCTGAGCAATTCTTCCGTGAAGACCAGAAGTAAGTACTACTCTCGTTCCAACTTTAAGGTTTTCCTGAAAGTTTTTTTCCTGCTTTTGCTTCTTCATCTGAGGTCTGATCATCAGGAAATAAAACCCGACAAACATTACTCCCATCATGATCAGCATCATAGGTGAAGATCCACCCTGTGCCTGTAAAAATACTGTCAACATATTTTAAAAATTACGGTTGAATGTTCGCAGTGAACGTTAATTTGATTGGAGACTTCTCTACGTTTGCAAAAACATCAGCATATTTCTGAACGTTTCCGTCAAAGCTTGAAGAATCAAAATGTAAAGTAATTTTCCCTTTTTTACCTGGTAAGATTGGCTCTTTTGTAAAGTCTGGAGCTGTACATCCGCATCCTGGTTTTACTTCAGAGATCACTAAAGGATTCTTTCCTGTGTTTGTAATTTCATATACATGCTCTACTTTGTCTCCTTTTTTGATTTTTCCGAAATCGAAGTTGCTTTCAGATAAAGCGATAGAAGTAGATGGCTCGTTAGATACTGGCGCTGCAGGAGCTTCTCCTGTTACTGCTGCAGTAGAATCTGCTGTTGTTACCGGAGCTGCTAAAGCTGAAGAATCAGTAGCTACAGCTTCTGGGCTTTGAGTTTCTTTGTTTTCTTTTTTACATGAAACTAATCCAAAGCCTATAATTGACAAGGCGATAATTGATAACGTCTTTTTCATTTTATATTCTATTTTGATCTTTACAATATTTATCTAAAATACCATTAATGAAGATATTCGAACGGTCTGTTGCAAATACTTTTGCGATCTCGATATATTCATTAATAATGACTCTTGAAGGCGTGAAAGCAAAGTTATCAAGCTCTGCAATTGCTGTAGATAAGATTACTTTATCCATTAGGGAAACTCTTTCCAGATCCCAGTTTTCTAATCTTTCTTCCAGTTTTTTCTCGTTGTTTTCCCAATTGTTCAGGGTATCTTTCAACAATTTGCTGGCGAAAGTTTTGTCATCTTCATCTTTAATCATTTTGATCAAAGTTCTGCTTTCTTCATCTTCTCTCAGGAATCCGATTGTTTTCTGCACCATTGAATTGGCAATATGGATATCATCGTACCATGAAAGTTCCTTATCTCCAAGATAATCATGGAAATCTTCATTTTCAGCAATATATCTTAAAAATAATTTTCCGATAAATTTCTGATCTTCTTCAAAAGAATATCCTTCTTCTTTCATGAAATCCTGATAACGTTTTCCTGCAGTAATTCTTTGGAAAGTCTTCACCAATAAATCATCATGCATATCCCATTTCAGCTGCTTATGCTGACCTGTGAAGAATAATCTCTCCGGATTTTCTTCAAGCTTAAGCAATACCTGGTTGTTGATGAATTTTTGGTTAGGGTTAATATCAGCATCGGTTTTAAGAAACTTATTCTTCCCGATTTCAATTTGATGTTCAGCCAATTCTTTTAGACTTACTAAAAAGTTAAGCTGATAGATATAGAGATAATAGATTTTCTCTATTCCAGCGAACATGTTTTTCTCTAAAACATCAAATTTCACAGGATTCTGATAGTATGAATACACTGCCTGTACTACTTTTTCACGGATTTGTCGTCTTCCTAACATTCAAAGAGCTTTTTAATGAGTGCAAAGATACAAAATTTAAAATTGATTGAATTCGTAGTGTGACTACATTTTTGTAATTTTGTAAAACTATATGAAAGCGCTAAAAACCTTAAACCCTTATTTTTGGAAACATAAAATACTTTTGTTTTGGGGGGTATTATTTATCATTGCCAGTAATTTTTTCAATATATATAAAGTTCAGTTTGTAGGAAAGTCTGTGGATGAGCTTACAAAAAGTGGAAATCTGGGCTTCAACAATCAGGTTCTGATCTATGTCGGGATTATTGTGGGATGTTCTCTTCTGACAGGATTTTTCACCTTTATGATGCGGCAGACCATTATTGTTGCTTCCAGAAGGATTGAATATGAACTGAAAAATAAAATCTACAGACATTATCAGGATTTATCTTTAACGGATTATAAGCAGACTACTATCGGAGACTTAATGAATAGATTAAGTGAGGATGTTGTTGCCGTAAGAATGTATCTGGGTCCCGGGGTAATGTATGTTGCCAACCTTATCGTCCTTGTTGTAATCACGGCAATTTATATGGTAAAAACGGATGCTTATATGACGTTATGGACTTTGTTGCCACTTCCTATATTATCTTTTGCAATCTATAAGGTAAGTTCCATCATCAATAAAAAGTCGAAGGTCATGCAGAAAAGCCAATCTGCGATTTCCACTTTTGTACAGGATAGTTTTTCAGGAATCCGTGTGGTAAAATTTTTCGCAAGAGAAAAATACATTGAAAAAAACTACGGAATTAAAGTTACCGATTACCAGAATAAGGCATTGGATCTAGCTAAAACAGAGGCATATTTCTTTACGATCATCTTGTTTGTAATTGGTTTACTGAATGTTGCAATTATCTGGATAGGAGGAACAAAATATATTGCCGGAGAATTAAGCATCGGTAAAATTGCAGATTTCTTCATGTATATCAACACACTGATTTTCCCTTTCTCTATGGTAGGATGGGTAACTTCTGTGAATCAGAGAGCGGAAGCTTCCATGCAGAGAATCAATGAATTCATGGATAAAAAATCGGAAATTGTAAATACTAATTTCGAGGATTATCCTATCAAAGGAGATATTGAATTCCGAAATGTTTCTTACGTTTATCCTAATACGGGAATTAAAGCTTTGGATAATCTTAGTTTTAAAATTAAGGCTGGGGAATCTTTAGCAATTATGGGTAAAACCGGAAGTGGAAAATCTACAATTGCCCTTCTTCTTTGCCGATTGATTGATCCTACAGAAGGAGAAATTCTGATTGACGGTAAAAACCTGAAAGAGCACAACCTGAACAACTATAGAAACTTCATTGGATATATTCCTCAGGAAAGTTATTTATTCTCAGATTCCATTGAAAATAACATTGGTTTTGCAATTGATAATCCATCTCATGAAAAAGTAGTGGAGTATGCTAAGATTGCAGATGTTCATAAAAATATTGTGGAGTTTAAGGAGCAATATAAAACACTTGTTGGTGAACGCGGGGTAATGCTTTCGGGAGGACAAAAGCAAAGAATTTGTATTGCCAGAGCCCTAATTAAGGACCCAAATATCATTATTTTTGACGATTCTCTGTCTGCTTTAGACACCGAAACAGAGCAGAATATTCTTGAAAATATTGATAAAAAAATCAGTAATGCGACATCCATAATTATCACACACAGAGAGTCTAGCGCTCAAAAAGCACACCAGATCATCAACCTCACCGAAATTACCAATTCTGTAACCGCATAGCTGTTTCGTTCTCAATTGTTAAATAAATCATAAAAAAAATTTTGTGATTAAAAGAATTCTTTTATATTTGTTCTTAACAAGATTAAAAAATATCTAACAATGAGTGAATACAAGGAACGCCATGAAAATGAAATTTTCACGAAGGTGTTAAAAGCAGGGAGAAGAACTTATTTCTTTGATGTGCGTGAGACGAAAGCAGGAGATTATTATCTTACAATCACTGAGAGTAAGAAGAATTTCGGAGAGAATGGGGAAGCTACATTCGAGAAGCATAAAATTTACCTTTACAAGGAAGATTTTAAGAGTTTTCAGGAGATGTTTAATGAGTCCACAGATTTCATCATTAATGAAAAGGGTGAGGATGTAATTTCAGAAAAACATGACAAAGATTTCAAAAGCAGATCTTACACTATAGATTCTGACGACGAAGTTTAAAAAAGAATATCTAAAAACACAAGCATCTGAAAAAGGTGCTTTTTTTATGCCTTAAAATTGGCTCATTGCTAAAATAAAAGGTACACTTTTAAAAAAGCATACCTTTTGATTTTATTTTCTTATTTATACATACTCACGCTTTATCTGTGATAGTATAGTCGGGTCTTGTATTTCATTTTCTTTCGCCAATAATAATACTTTGGATATTACTTCTGCAGATTTCGGATCATCATCTGCAAAAGGAAGGAACAATCTGCCTCTATGCTGTGAATGAACAGGCAGTATGGATAAATATATTCCCGGCGTCTGATGTACCACTGCACTTCCTAAATGCACACTATATTCTGCCAGCTGTCCTTTTATCAATACATGAGAACCTTCAATTCTGATATTCCCCAGTTTAAATAAACGTGCCGTTTCTTTCATCAATACACTTCTCATCTCAATAGACGATTGGCTAGCTTCAGGATCCACACCTCCTACATGAGCCACAGAAACCACAAGATCTACATCACGCATCACCTCGGAGAATAACCTTGAATTGATGTCTTCAAAAGGAATGTTTTTATAATCCTTTAATGAATGGAATTCTATTGTTTCAAGTGTTGGGCTTTCTATATCAGCAGGTGAAAACCAATCTGCCATTGCATAAAGCTTTACCTGAAATCCTTCTTTATGATATACTTTCTGTAATCCTTCTTCATAGTCTACTTTCCAACCTCTTGTTTTAAGTAATGCCAATGTCTGTTTCGGCTGAATCTGATGTCCGGCGTAACGACGGGATATTGATTTTTCTTTTAATTCGTCAGCAGTAGGAACATACAGCTCGCGGAAAATCTGCTTGAACGGCTGAATCAGTTTTTCTTTAAAGCAGTAATGCTGATAATCACTCCAAACCGAATGCTGATGTAAGTCTACACAATGAGCAATACGTAAAGTATTTTCTTCATTCAACTCCTGAATTTCACCATGAGCATTTATAAGCGCTCCATCATGATAGAACCCTATTTTATGATCATTGGAAATGAAGACTAGCTTTTCCAGATGTTTTACGATGACAGGGTGCTCAAAAAGGGTTTTGATTTCTTTTAAGAAGAATTCATCACCTCTGATCATAGCTTCTTCCAATCCTTTTCTTGAGCGAGTCCATTGTTCACGCATAATTTTGCGGTTATTGGTTAATTCCACAATGGCTTTATCTTTCTTAATTTTCGGAGGAATTGATTTTAACTGTTTATCATCTCTGAATACAACCAATTCCGCTTTACCATTATCATCAATGATTAAACCAACTGTAACTCCATCAATGGTTACTTGGGTATCTTTTGATAAAAGAGATTGAATTTGCTTGGTTTCCATAGCCCAGGTTAGTCTTATAGGATCAGGATATCCTGCATTTCTTGCTAAGTTTTCCAAAGCTACGCGAATTGCCAAAGCTTCACTTGCCTGCTTCATTGAACCAAATTCTTTACTTTCCTTCTTAAATTGCTGAATATATTCATATCGGTTCAGGACATCTTTCTCAGGATTGGCTTTACTTAAAGGAACAAGCCCATATACTCGAAGATAGTCCTGATCACGCTTATCTTTTACTTTAGCCGTAACTTCTTTGATCTTTAAACTTCCTGATAAAGTATCAGAATACAAGCGGGCTCTTCTGTGTCCGTTTCCGTCTGAAATATATTTTGCAGATTCATACAACATTTCCCAACGGGCTTTACCAAGTTCTTTATAGGCTTTTGTAAACCAATCTTTATCTACTGCTCCATCTTTAAATTCCTGGATATCTACAGATGAATATTTGGCTACTTCACTTTCCAGCTTGGCATTCTGTTCTTCATAAGCTCCTGTTTTGGTATGAGCATGCATCCACCAAATAGCAGAATCCAATCCTTTCCAGCCTAAATAATTACTGATCAGAGACTGCCATTGCGGTGCATATACTGCTGCCTGTATCAATCGGAGTTCTGATATTTTTTCTTTCTTTACAATGCCATCAAACACCTTCTGTGTATCACTTTCTAAAGGATAACATTCTGAAATGAGTTTAGAGAAGAGCTTTTGCTTGGTCATGCTTTCTCTACTATAGCCGTATATATAATTAGCATATAATCCCGATTTACCCAACCCTTTAAGGATCTGAGCAAAACGTTTCGCTCCGTATATGGTCTGGAAATCCTGAACAAAGTGGGAAACTGCAGTACTTGCATCTCCGCGGATAAGCTCTATATCTAGAAATTTTTCCTGTATTTCTGCAATCATAGGTTTTAGGAAAGGAAATTCTTCCAGATATTTTTCTTTGTTATAATAATTGGTTTTTACAGTCGTTAATTCTCTGATTGCTGAATCAGCCGTTAAAATTCCTTCATACAGCTCTTCTTTAGTGATTAGCTTTAGTTCATAAGCTTTGCAAAAGAAATAAAAGTTAGGAACAGATTTTCTGATATTTTCTTTCAAGCCATTATATTGCATCCAACGGTATATATTCCATTGTTTGATATGTTGTTCATTGGTGAGACCTGTTCCGGGAACCGTCCATAAGAAAGGCATAAAAAAATCAAGTTTTTGCCAGCCATTTCCCTGATCCTGATAATAGTAATCGTTACTATCTTTTCCTTTATAATTAATTATACTTTCAGGAAGATTGGCAAAGATCGTACTTGTAGCATCTAGTGCAAAATCTATATGCTCCTCGAATACAAATTGATCTTTTAAAGATTGTAAAATCATAAGGATTGGATTAGTCCAGGCATATCCTCCTTTTAGCGGATTAACTAAAAAATCTTTATAATAAAAAACATAGTTCTCCATGAATTCCCTGAAGACTTTTCTATCACAGTTTTCGGCTAAAGTCAGTAAGTACAGATCTCTCGGTTGTAAACCTGAATCTAAAAACCATTGTTCCCAAACCTCATGCAATGGATAATTTTCAGCCAATTGTTTCGGTGTAAAACCCTCTGTATTTCTTTTGATCTGACGGAAAGTATTTCCCATCAGCAAAGTAGTTACAGAGCCATCCCATTCTTCAGCATCATATTCGTGATTCTTATGCTGCAGAAATAAATCATGAAGCTTTTTAATTTCTGCTTTTACACCCGCCATCGGTTTTGTAAAGCCATATTTATCTTTTTTAATAGCCTGGGCATATACCGAGTCTGATTCTACTTTTGGTAAAGCAAATTTCGATACTACATTAGGATCATAAAAGCCATACCCGTTGTCTTCAGAAAGTACAGTATTATCTCCGGATGGATTAATTTGTTCTAATAAACCCTGTTCTCTTTCTGTTATTTTTGATCTCTCAGCGTATTGTTTTGTCCAATTGGAAATCTGGGCAGATACTCTTTTCCCTTTTTGAAGTTGGAGCATAATATCTAAAGATGCTGCGCGTTGCTCCAGATCACCTTTACTCATCAATTCCTCCACCAATTGGGTAATGACATTATCTTCCTGCTCAATAACCAGCTCTACAAGCTTTTTACGCAGTACGCCACCCTTTCTTTTAAAGAGATCAAAGAAAACCATGATTTCTTCTTTATTTAAAGGGTCTTGTAACAATATATTGATTCCGGAAGCAACCAATGCCTCTCCCCTGTCTTTTAAAATTTTAAAAGCAAATTCTCTTTGAAATGCCGTTACTTTCAGTTTCTTTTTCCCCACTGCATAAGACAGCGAATAACAGTAAAATTCGCGCAGTATATTCCTTGCCAACAATTCTCGTAAGGACAGATCAAACTGATCGAAATAAGAAAGAACAATATCAAGTTTATGACTGTCATCTCCTACAAGATAAAACATAGAAGCATAGAGATCACTCTTTTTAAAAGTTGCATTCAGCCATGAGAATACTTTCCCTTCAAACTTCTTCTCTTTCACATCTGTTTTAAGAGTCAACTCATTAATCTTTTCAAAGAAATCCGGGTAATCAGGATTGTTGATAAAAAACTTAGAATCCGTATTAGTATTTAATAAATTAGACATTGGATAACCCGAAAATGCCAATACCTGGATATTTCCATCCAAAACGGCTTTATAATACAAAGGCATCTGAATGTATGGATCCGCCGTTTCTATTGCAAATTTAACAGCAAGACATTTCTTTTCCACATCTCCTTTATCAAACAGCTCGTGCAGATACGGAACCGTTTTCTCAACATCCCATATTCCCTGCACCCAAAGCGCCATATACACTTCATTATTATTTTTACTTTTCACCGCAACCGAAATTTCTTCCGGATTTTGAAAGTAATGATTTGCTAATGATAAAATATTTTTAACAACAGATTCTTTTTCTGCTTCCCAACCTAATCCTGTCCAGGTATCTATAGCTCTTACAACAGATGAAAAACGGGTAAGTTTTTGGTCAATAATCACATTGATCATATATTCCAAAGCTCCAACGCTCGTTTCATCCAAAGCTTCTAAAATCGTCTGACGTAAACCTTCCTGGCGTTGTGCAGCAAGTAAAAGTTTTTCCACAAGCTCCCAACATTCTTTTTTATCACTGTTCAGTAAAGCTTTAATGATATTCAGAGATACTTTTCCTTCAGAATGTTTATTGAAAATAATATCTTCAATCAATTGATAAATTGCCTTATTTCCGGTATCGATTGCAGCAGTCCAAACATAAAAACGACTTGAATTATGAACAAATTCGTTATCATAAATAATCTGTTCTTCTAAAGACAAATTAAAACTTTGATCGCCATTATAAGAATAAACACAAGGAAATATCATTAATTCCCTTATAAAATTAACCTGATTGAGCAATATATAGTCTTCACGATGAGGAGCCCGGAACGAACGTCTGGAATAATTACTCTGATACATTTTGTAAGGCATTTTATCCCATGCATATTTTACAAGCTCAGCATTCTCACCAAATAAATAGACCAACAAATTATAATACTCCTGATCTTCCCAAATATCAGGCTTTATATATTCTTTAAATTTTTCAGCTTCTTTAGATCCTAAATAAACCCTTTCAAAATAATTAGGTTTTCCTTTTAATAATTTTCCTAATTCGGCAACTTCCTTTGTAAGGATAGGTCTGTCAGGATAAAGCGAAGAAGGAACTCCTTGCTCAGAATGCTCTAAAAGATCTTTTCGTTGTTTTTCATAAAAATTTTTGACAAGTTTTTTCGATTCTAATTTTTTTGTGATTTCCATGTATTTTGTTTGTTAGTATAGTTTGATTACCAATAACTTCCTGCCAGAAAAGTAAGTCTTATAAACGTAAATGTATGTTGTAAATCCAGATTAATTGTTTGTGTAAGATCTTCAAATTGCTCATCATTGTAAAATACTGCAAACATTCCATCTTCAAAAGCCTGAATAGCATTTTCCTGAGCTTTTTGTACATCTGCTTTTTTAAGGTTATAGATACTTCCAAACCCAACTTTACCGGTATCTGTAAGAATATTAAGATAATTATCTGTTGGAATTTTAGTATAATCTTCATCTTCCAGCTCAAATGATTTTGCATTAAATGCCTCAACCTGCTGCTGAACGATTAACTTTAATAAGTTTTTTAATGAGATATTTGAATCATCGTATGCGATGTCAATTTTTTGTTCCGAAAGAACAGGGTGCTTTTTCCCCAACTGCTTTACAGTGACTTTTATTTCCATATTTGAACTTAGTGCAGTTAAATATAGGAAAATTTTCTCCTGCTAATGGATCAAATTGAGATTTTATGATGAATATCAATACATCAGTTGAAAATATAATCAATAAGATCAATTTTATATTTACTCAACCTAAGTAAGTTTATAGTTTTATAGTAATTATCTGATATTATTCTATTTAAACACCCGATAATAATACTTTTTTTGTATTTTTAGTCTATCTAAAAACACGCTATGAAACAATTTTTCTTTCTTTTGATAAGTTCCTTATGCTTATCCCAAAACATCAATTTTACATGGATCAACGGAGGAAACCAAACTGAGCAACCAGCTGAATTTGGACTCTATGGCATAGAGAGCAGTGAAAATTGGCCCAATACTTTAATGGAAATGTCCTATGTAAAGGATAATGACGGTACATTCTGGATGTTTGGCGGCTATACTACCGGATGGGTAGCCAACTCATCTAATTTATTACTAAGCTACAACCTTCAGAATAACAATTTCACATTCAGAAAAGGGTGGTTCTTCCATGATTTTAATGGATACAGCAAAGGAATAAATGTAGAAAGCTACCGCAATACTCCCGGAGCGCTGAGATGCACTTCTCTTTGGGCTTCTGTCAATAAAACCCTGTATAAATTTGGAGGTTCAGATGCCTCTAATTCAGCAAAAAATGATTTATGGAAATTCAATATTACGACCAATAATTGGGTTAAAATTTCTAATGGAACAGCTGATGGCAGCGGAAACTTTGGGATTAAAGGAGTAGAAAATGCATCCAATGTACCTCCTGCTTTAGTGTATACAACAACCTGGACAGACCAAGCTGGAAACCTCTATTTTTTTGGTGGCAAAACTTCGGTTAGTTATAATGCTAGTGAGTATAACACCATCTGGAAGTATAATATCTCCTCCAATATGTGGAGCTGGATCGGAGGAAGTGATCAACCCAATATTGATGGAGTATACAATACAGTGGGTATAGAAAATCCTCTAAATACTCCAAGTGCCAGATACGGATCATGTTCATTTAAAGATCAGCAGGGAAATATTTTTATTTACGGGGGATATCATAAGACTCCTACTATGAACTACTACTACAATGATCTATGGAAGTTTAATCCTGTAAACGGACAATGGACATGGATGAAAGGAAGCCAGACCAGCACCGAAAATATTGCAGCTGCTGTAGGAGTAGAAAACAGTAATAACCTGCCCGGAACATTATACAGCTACCTAACCAATCCCAAACCCAATAACTGGACCGATAAAAATGGAGATTTCTGGATTCAGGTAAATTACTATATGTGGAAATACACACTTTCAAGTAATTCCTGGACATTAATGAAAATAAACGGAACCCCTCCTATTTCCCAACCACCTGTATATGGAACTTTAAATGTGGAGTCCCCGCAAAACTTTCCGGGATTCAGAAACTCGTCAGCTTGTTGGACAGGAAATGATGGTAATTTTTATTTATATAATGGAACTATTAGATCTACAATCACTTATGGGATTGATCTATGGAAATTTAATACAACAACTAATAATTGGGTGCATATTAAAGGTCCAGGAATCACAAGCGGTGGCAATTCATACGATTTTGTATCTTATGAAAAACTTGCCGGACTTGTTGAAGATGAAAATACGCCTGGAGGAACAGGAAAATTTGGAGCCCAATGGAATGATTCTGAAGGAAACTTATGGGTTTACGGCATCTATGGAAAATTTTTGAATGAAGTAAATACTTCAGACTATTCTTCCGTAGATTTATGGAAATTCAATTCATCACAAAAAAAATGGCAATGGATTAACGGAAATGAAAACTGCTTCTTTAAGTCATATTCAGGAGATCTCATCAACTATGGAACCTTAAATATTGAAAATAAAAGAAATGCTCCCGGAAGCAGACTGGATGCTATGTCGTGGTCAGACAGCAACGACAATCTCTGGATGTTCGGAGGGCAGGTAACCTCTATCAATTCCTATTATCAGGATTTATGGATGTATAATAAAGCATCCAATAACTGGGTGTGGAAAGGTGGGGTAAAAAATGCTGATTATGGATTTAACCGACATGGAAATTACGGAGTTCAGGGCACCTACTCTTCTACTAATATTCCGGGAGCAAGAGTAAGAGGGAAAACATGGACAGATGCACAGGGAAATTTTTACCTATATGGTGGCTATGGATTTGATGAAACCTCTACCAATGAAGGTTATCTGAATGACTTATGGAAATTTGATGTAACCCTAAATCAATGGACATGGCTAAGCGGAGATAAAACTATCAATAATTACAATAGTTCCGGATATCCGCCAGCTGATTACAACACAGGAATAAGCTGGACTGATCAGGATAAAAATTTCTGGTATTTTTCCTCAAGCAGAATGTGGAAATACCAAACCTCCACAAACACCTGGACTAATACAGGCAACCCTCATCCTTTTGGAGACCCTAATTACGGAACGATGGGAGTAGAAAATACCAGCAATTTCCCTGGTGATAGAAGCAAGGCTTTAACATGGACCGGCAAAAATGGAGATTTATGGCTTATGGGCGGTAATAGCTCATCTCAACAAAATTTGTGGAAATATAATATAAATTCCAACAAATGGGTCTGGATGTATGGTCCTAAAACTTCCACTCCATCCAATTATAATTATGGGCAAATCAATATTCCTTCTACCACCAATTTACCTCCATACAGACATTACTCTGCTACCTGGAACGACAGTGTTGGAAATTTATACTTTTTTGGAGGAACTCAAACCGAGACTTATGATCATATAAACTATAATGATGTCTGGAAAATAGATATTACAAATTATAATCTCATCACACTCAGTACAGATGAGGTTTTAGAACCTAACTCAAAATTCAAAGTACATCCTACTTATTTCACAGATAAAATAACGTTAGAATCCTTAGAAGATTTTGAAAGTATTACAATTTCAGATTTTTCCGGAAGAAATATCAAATCGTTAAATTTTGATTTAAATAAAAGAAAAGTTATTGATTTATCGGATTTAAAAACGGGAGCTTATATATTGAATGTTTATGTAGCTAAAAGCAATCTGCTATTCTCAACAAAAATTATAAAAAAATAAGCTAATCTAATCCGGCACTTCTTATTTTAAATAATAAAACTCTTTTAAATCTCTTTATAATGAAGAGATTTTTTGTTTTTAAAATAACCATTTTGAGAGGCAACAAGAGATATTAAAATAGAAAATATAAAAAAGATCCTGGAAAATACTCGGAAAGTGTTTATGTTTTATCGCAAAAACAGGTACAAAATAAAAAAGTACACTTCTAAAAAGTGTACTTTCTTTGGGTGAATGATGGGTCTCGAACCCACGACCTTCGGAACCACAATCCGACGCTCTAACCAACTGAGCTACAATCACCGTTTTCTGAGTGCAAATATAGGACAATTTTCTCAACTACCAAACAATTCCATCAAAATTTTTTAAAGAAATTAATTTTTCTGACGTAAAGCCCTCAGCGTAAGTCACTCCCGATAATCGCCCTAAATCCTGAGCACGGTACGTTAAGCTCTCATAAAAGTCTTTTGTCGTAATCGGAGTCTCAGGTTCTTTAGAATTCGGATCATAAAATTGAGTTTTATAAGCCATACATGATGCAATCTTCTTGTCAAGAAATTCTGAAATGTCAATAACGAACTCCGGCTTGATATCTTTCCACTGAATATAATGAAAAATATGCTTAGGTCTCCACACTTCCTGAGTCTCTCCCTCCAAAACTGTTTCAATTTTTCTCAGTCCGGATAAAAAGCACGCATCAGACACTAATTTCGCTCCTTTTGCATGATCCGGATGTCTATCATCAATTGCATTGGCTAAGACGATTTCCGGGCGGTATTTGCGAATCATTTTTACAATCCTCATTTGATACTCTTCGGAATTTACAAGAAAGCCATCTTTCATTCCCAGATTCTCTCTTGCAGAAAGCCCAAGGATTTTTGCAGCTTCCGCAGCTTCTGCTTTTCTCGTTTCATCAGTACCTCTTGTTCCAAGCTCTCCTCTGGTAAGATCTACCACTACACATTTTTTTCCTTCCGAAACCATTTTAGCAATAGTTCCACCACATCCCAATTCTACATCGTCAGGATGTGCTCCAAAAGCAAGTATATCAGTTTTCATATAATCAAAGATAAGGTTTAAAATAAAAACTTCCCAAACATTACGAATGGGAAGTTTTAATATCTATAATTTAAATTTTAAATTATTTGTTGATCTCTGCATTTAATTTCACAGCATCCTGATAAGTAGGATCTAACTGTAAAGATTTCGCAACATAATCTTTTGCTTTTGCTAAATCAGAATCTTTGCTCATATAAGCAACTGCGAAGTAAGCATAAGCAAGAGTCTGCTTGTTAGCTTCCTGGTCAGCAGGTTTTACAGTACCGATAAATTTTTCATAAGCTAATTTAGCAGCTTCGTTATTTCCTGCCTGTTGGTAAGAATATCCTTGGCTGTAATAAGCAGGAGCCCAGTCAGGAAGAAGAGCTGACATTTTTTGCCATGTAAGAATAGCTCCATTCCAGTTTTTAGCATCCTGATAAGCCGTAGCTAACTTGAATAAAGCATCTGAATCCTGGCTGTTAGCAGCAACTTGTTTTTTCAATGCCTCAATAGCAGGGTTAGTAGGTCCTTTGTCAGCTTCTGCCTGAGAAGCACCACCACCTCCTGCGATGTTAGCTAATTCTAGATCCCACTTCATTGTTTCATCTTTTGCAGCTTTTGCAATAGCGATCTTTTGTTGAGATTCAGTCGTTAAAGCAGCTTTTTTAGCAGCATCTTTTTCGTCTTTAGCTAATCCGGCAGCAATAAGTCCTTGTAAACCTTGGTCAGCTGGCTGTATTCTTGTTTTCTCAGCCTGAGAAACGAAAGTATCCATGTTTTGTTTTGCATCAGTATAATTTCTGTCTGCATATGCCTGATAAGCTCTCAATTTGAACTTAATAGGGTCTTCAATTTTATCAAAAATCTTATCTAATACAGTTTTAGAATTTGCATAATCTTCGTTTGTGAAGTATAGTTTAGCAATTTCTAATTGAGTATAAGGATCTTCATCAGCATATTTTGTATAGTTAATAAGATCTTGTGTAGCTTTAGCGTTTTGTTGATATCTGATATCATAACCAGCTAATGCTTTATATGCAGGAGCATAAGTAGGGTCTACAGCAATTGCTTTATCTACACTCTCCTTAGCTTTTTGCCATACCTGAGCAGCCATCCATAATGTAGCCATTCTTGTATAAACAGAAGCTTTATTTTTAGCTACCGGTAATGCTTTATCATAAGCAGACATAGCCTCTCCCGGAGCTCTTTTTAATCTGTAAGCATCTCCTAATGTATAATAGTAATGTGCAGGAACTCCTTTTTTCTCAGCTTTCTCAATTGCTTTAGTTAAGAACTGGATAGCTAAGTCAGGTGAACTGTTTTTCTCAAATAAAGTCAAAGCTTCAGCAGCTCTGAACAATACTTCAGCATCTTTTTCTCTTGAATCAGTAACTACTTTTTGAATTTCAGCTACGGCGTTTTTATCACCTTTACCAAGTTTTACAGTAGCTAAACCAATTTTATTAAGATAGCTTTTCCCATCTGCAGCTAAACCTTTATTAAAGTTTTCAGTAGCTTTAGCATAGTCTGGTTCTCCTTGTTTTAAGAAAGTATTTCCTAAATAGAAGTAGTTTTCAGCAGTAGGTTCTTTAGCGATCATGTCAGTGAAATTAGTCTTTGCCTGAGCAAATTTATCACTATCTATACTGTTAATACCATCCTGCAATGTCTGTGCAGAGGCGAAACCGGTAAAAAATACCACAGCTGCTCCAAAAGCAATCTTCTTTACATTCATATTCATTATATCTTTCATTTTATATTTTCTAATAATTGAGTTATATTCTACACAATTTTCAGACCAAAATATTAATTTTAGTAGAGATAAATTGTGAGTTTAATAATTTTTTAACGCATCTGCACTTCTCTCTTGTAGATATTGTAGGGTTGCAGACCTTCTTTTTGAACAATTTTTTGTCCTAAATGAGTACATGAGAATCTGATAAATCCATTAGCAATATTGAAATTTCCTTCATTGGCAAGGAAATAAAGCACTCTGGTAAACGGATATTCCATACTACGCAGACCTTCGAAATCAGCATTGTATGACTTCCCTTTGTCTACTACAGGAAGAACCTTTACCATATCTCTAAGTTTTTCAGAATTTTTATCGTAGGGACGACTGAATGTATTAAGCCCTATAACTCCTATTTTATTTGGAAATTTTCCTAATTCCTCTATGATCTTCTGATTTCCGGGAATAATGGAAAACTTAAGATCTTTAGGCTGTTTTTTCAATTTTTCAGCAACAAAGTTCAGATTACTGGAGTTTGTTCCATCAAAAATAAAATCTTTATTATCTGATAAAAGTCCGGCATTAATCTCTTCCATGGTAATACTTTCCTTTGGAGAGTCTTTCGGGACTACAAAAACCACAGCATCTGCAGCAAATTTAGCCGGAAGAAACTTTAAGTCGGTTCTTTCTTCGTAAGTTTTGATTTCCTCAGGATTAAGGTTTCTTGACATTACAATAACCTTTGCGTTTCCTTTTAAAAGATCAAGCAGCCCTAAATCTTCTTTCTTTGTTTCTACTTTAATACGCGTTTCCGGATAGTTGATCATATAACCATCAGCAAGCGCTTCTGTAACACTTTGAAAGGATTCGTCAGTAAAAATCGTAAGATCTCCTTTGTAATAAGAAGGTGTCTTTTCTTCTTTTTTGCAACCTGTAACGATAATACTTATTATAAAGACAAGTGCAATTTTAAAACTATTCTTCATCTTTCGATTTTTTGATTTTAGCAACGGCTCTATAGATCCTAAAAATACCATATACAATTAAAAGACCTCCCATAGCATAAGCCACACCAGGATCCAAAATGGTAAAGAAGAATTTATAAATAATTACTACAATTCCTAAAACGATATAAAACAATCCCGTAACGAGGGATAACCAATTGAACATCATGTAACAAAAATACCAAAAAAAATAAAAAAGAGAAGCATAACTGCTTCTCTTTTTATTTATAATTTGAATAAATAAGTCTTATTCAAAGTTCATAGTAAATGGTACGCTATAGTAAGATCTTACGCTTTCTCCATTTCTCTTAGCAGGAGTCCACTTTTTAAGTTTCTTAACTACACGCATTGCTTCACTGTTGAAGTCGCCATTTGGAGATTTCTCTTCAATAGTAACGTTTGAAACAGTACCGTCTTTTTCTACAACGAACTTAAGCTTAGCTTTAAGGGTACCTTCACCTCCTTCCATTAGGGAAGTATCGAAGTTATCACCTAAGAATTTTCTTAATGCACCCATACCTCCAGGATATTCTGCAGATTGGTCTACATCTTTATAGATTTCGTTAGGGTTATTCGCTTTCACTTCTACTGTACTAGCTTTAGTACCTGTAGATGGTGGTGGCGGTGGTGGTGTATAAGCCGGAGCTTTTACCCCCTCCTGATTCTGTAAACCAGTTGTAGTTTCCAACTGCTTAGAGATCGGTGGTGGTGGAGTTTCAATTTTCGGAGCTTTTACAGGCTCAGGAACTACGTTCTGAATCACCTCAATTTTCTCCTCTTCTTTTGGTGGTGGAGGTGGTGGAGGTGGTTCTTCTTCTTTAGGCTGCTCGATAATCGGTTCTTCTTCAAGGATATCTACAAGTTCTGCCTTTACTTCTTGCTTAGGCGGAGCTGTAAGATTCTTGATCGTAAGATAGATGAACGGAGACAAAGCTGCTAAAAGGAATAAAGCTGTTCCGATGATAAAAGACTTTGTTAAAAGTCTCGGATACTGATGTCTAAGATCATAGGCACCATATTCCTTGTTTCTATTTTCAAATACGATCTCGTCTAAAGAAAGCTTCTGACCGTATACATTTTCATCTGCCATAGATTAGTATAACAATTTTATGGTTAAATTACTTTGTGGCAGCCGGTGCAGCAGCACCACCTACTTTCTTATCATAAACAGCTTTTTCCCAAGGCTTGATATCAGTAACACCGTACTGCTCACTCTTAGTAATTGCCATTTCATCAAGAATATCTACAAAGTTCTTATATACAGCATCATCAGTTGGCTTAATGATCACCGTAAATTTACTTTGATCTGCAGCTCTAGATTTTGCCTGCTGAATTACTTTTCTAATTCCTTCTCTATCAAGAGTAGTTTCCATAAGAGTCTGGTCATTCAAGGATGTTGCATCCTGCTGGTGCCAGAAAACTCTATTGTCTTTTCCTAATAAGATAGAAATTGAGTTAGAAAGTTTAATTTCTGTTGGAGGTGGTTTTTGTTTATCATCTTTCGGTTTAGCCGGAAGACCCAAATCCATAACATTCGGTTTACTGAATGTAGTTGTGAACATAAAGAAGGTAATCAATAGGAAACCTAAGTCCACCATCGGAGTCATATCGACTCTGGTACTCTGCTTCTTGGAACGGACCTTGCCGCCCTTGCCGCCTTTTTCTTGTACTTGTACTTCTGCCATTTCTATCGATATTATTCGTTAGGTTTACCTTCTTGTGATGTAATCAACCAAAATTTAAGAAAATCAATATCTCTTAAACCTTCAAACAGGCTTTTAACTTTAGGGTACTGAGTAGTAACGTCACCTTTAATAGCTAACTTGTAGTCAGGGTTAACGCTCAAACTTTCTTTTACCCAATCAATTAATTGCTTATTTGTACTGTCCATAGGAATACCTGTAGGACTCTTATAATTTTTCTGCTCATCTCCAGACATGTCCAAGTAACCTTTAAGCTGGTTCATTGGAACTCCAATTGCCTGAACTTTCTGGAAAGCAGCTTTTTGGTTGTTGTCAAAAGTAATACCATACTTTTGTCCCATTTTTTCCAAAAGAGCAACTCTTTCTGATGCATTCTCTACTGGTTGGAAATAGAATTTTCCGTCCGGAGTAGCGTTGATAGTCATTAAACTAGCATCAGGAAGCAATTTTTCCGAAATTGAAGATGGCGGTTTGATCTGCTCCACGTCAGGTTTTTTAAACTGAGTGGTCAAGATAAAGAACGTAAGGAGTAGGAACGCAACGTCACACATTGCAGTCATGTCCGTAATTACTCCATGTCTTTTTGGTTTGACTCTCGCCATTATTATAAAATATTTTTAATTAAACTTCTTTTAATTGCTAATGCAAATTTCTTGCTAATTCTTAGTTGAATTCAGCGAAAGATTGTTGGATACTCATAGAGATCTCATCGATCTTGTAAGTTAATCCGTCAATTTTAGAAGTAAAGAAGTTATAAAGGATAATAGCGATAGCTGAAGTACCAATACCTAATGCCGTGTTGATCAAGGCTTCAGAGATACCTGTAGATAGAGCAGCAGCATCTGGAGTACCACCTCCTGAACCTAATGCGAAGAACGCCTTGATCATCCCGATTACCGTTCCAAGTAGAGCTACTAACGTTGCAACTGTACCTAAAGTAGAAAGGATCATCATGTTTTTCTCAAGCATTGGCATCTCAAGAGTTGTAGCTTCTTCGATAGCTTTGTTAAGTGCTACCATTTTTTGCTCTTTATTTAAAGTAGTATCGTGAGAAAGTGCTTTGTAAGTAGTAAGACCTTCTTTTACTACGTTACCTACAGAACCTTGTTGTCTGTCACACTCTTCGATAGCTTCGTCAATTTTGTTTTGGTTTAGTAAGCTTCTTACTTGTACAACGAAGTTGTCTAAGTTTCCTTTACCAGCAGCTTTACCTAAAACGAAATATCTTTCAAAAGAGAAAACGATTACAGTAATCATGAAAGTAATCAAGATTGGTACGATAACCCCTCCTTTGTAGATAATACCTAAAAACGACTCTGGGTGAATGTCTTTACCTTCAATACTTGAAAAAGCTACAGATCCGCTTCCTAGTTTGTCTGCGTCTTTAAAGTTTCCTGGGCTACCAAGAACGAATAAATAAATACATACTCCTATAGCAAATAGAATAGGAATAATAACAGCTGGATTTAAACCTCCTGCCTTTCTAGCAACTACTTGCTCATCATTTTTTGAAACATTCATTTCCATATTTAACTAAATTATATTGTTTTAAAATTTTACAGGGTGTAAATTAAAGGCAAAATTAATTAAAATGCAAGAGTCTGAATTAAACATTTTGCTTTTTTTTAATAAAGAAAATTTAATACGATTTTGATATTATAATTATTCGCAAATATTTTATTTATTTTTTTCAAATTTAACATTTGAGTTAAAAAATCAAAAAAATAAGACCTTCATTTTTTTTAATTTCCCAATGTTAATTTTTTTTTAAATTACGATATTCACAATACGGTGAGGGACTACAATGATTTTTTTAGGGGTTTTACCCTCCAAAATCTGTTGCATTTTCTCATTAGAAATCACCAAATCTTCTACCTCCTTAGCAGATAATTGAGCTGAAAGAGAAATTTTGAACTTCATTTTACCATTTACGCTTACCGGATATTCAATTTCGTCTTCTACTAAATATTCTTCATTCAACACCGGGAATTTCTCAAATTCAATAGATGTATCGTGCCCTAATAAACTCCACAGTTCTTCACAGATGTGAGGCGCATACGGAGAAATGATAACGGCTAACGGTTCTAAAATATTGCGCTTGTTACATTTTAATTTTTGAAGTTCGTTTACAGCAATCATAAATGATGATACTGAAGTATTGAAAGAGAAGTTCTCAATATCGTAAACTACTTTCTTTATTAAGGTATGTAATACTTTATATTCTGCTTTTGTAGGTTCTTCTTCAGAAACTTCAAATACATCTCCATTGAAATATAGATTCCAGAATTTCTTAAGGAAACCATATACTCCACTAAGACCTTGTGTATTCCAAGGCTTGGATTGTTCTAATGGTCCTAAGAACATTTCGTATAATCTTAATCCGTCTGCTCCGTACTCTTCACAGATATCATCCGGGTTTACTACATTATATTTAGACTTGGACATTTTTTCTACTTCACGGTCTGTGATGTATTTTCCGTCTTCTAAAATAAATTCTGCATCGGCATAGTCTGGTCTCCAGGCTTTGAATGCTTCAGTATCTAATTCGTCAGATGTTCCTTTTAATAAGGATACGTCTACGTGAATCTGCTGAGTCTGATATTCGCTTGCAAGATTTTTAGATACATATTGATTGGTTCCATCAATTCTGTAAACAAATGCACTCATTCCTAAGATCATTCCTTGGTTGATCAATTTCTGGAAAGGTTCATCGTGGTTAATATATCCTCTGTCTTTTAAGAACATATTCCAGAAACGTGAATATAATAAGTGTCCTGTTGCATGTTCACTACCTCCTATATATAGGTCTACCTGTCCCCAATAATCTGCTAATTCTTTTTTAACAAAAGTTTCTTCATCATTAGGATCCATATATCTAAGGAAATACCATGAGCTTCCAGCCCAACCTGGCATTGTAGATAATTCTAACGGGAATATTGTTTTGTCATCAATTAAATCTGTAGCCACCACTTTCTGATTGGCTTCATCCCAGGCAAATTCTTTTGCATTCCCCAGTGGTGGATCTCCATCTTCAGTCGGCAAATATTTTTCAACTTCAGGAAGTTCCAACGGTAAAGCAGAAGTTGGCAACGTGTAAGGCATTCCATCCTTATAATATATAGGAACTGGTTCACCCCAATAACGCTGTCTTGAGAAAATGGCATCACGCTGTCTGTAGTTTGTAGTTCCGTGACCGATTCCTTTAGTTTCGATCTCTGCAATTATTTTTGATTTTGCATCATTATAATTTAATCCGTTTAAGAAATCAGAGTTTACACAAACAGAGTCTTTAGAGTCAAAAGCTTTTTCCTGAACGTCTTCTTCTGTTTCTACAACTTTTTTAATTTCTAAATTAAATTTCTTTGCAAATCTGTGGTCACGCTCATCATGTGCAGGAACAGCCATTACCGCTCCTGTTCCATATCCCATCAATACATAATCTGAAATATAGATTGGCATTTTTTCTCCACTGAACGGATTGATTGCATAACTTCCTGTGAAAGCTCCGCTCACGTTTTTCACGTCAGACATTCTATCTCTTTCGGATTTTTTGGAAGTTTCTTCTATATAAGTATCTACTTCTACTTTTTGAGCATCTGTAGTAATTGTTTCTACTAATGGATTTTCCGGTGCCAATACCATAAAGGTTGCTCCAAAAATAGTATCAGGTCTTGTCGTAAATACCTCAACGATTTCGTCATGACCTTCTACCTGAAACTGAACCTGTGCTCCTTGCGACTTACCGATCCAGTATTCCTGAGAATCTTTCAACGGCTGTGGCCAGTCTAATGTAGAAAGACCTTGTAGTAATCTTTCAGAGTATGCAGAAATCCTCATACTCCACTGCATCATTTTCTTTTGGAATACAGGGAACCCTCCTCTTTCAGATTTCCCGTCTTTTATCTCATCATTTGCTAAAACAGTTCCTAATGCCGGACACCAGTTTACAGTAGTTTCAGCTCTGTAAGCTAAACGATAATTTAAAAGAATGTCTTCTTTATCAAGATCTGAAGCGTTTGCCCATTCTTCTGCTGTAAAGTTTAATTCCTCGTTTTGATTCGCATTTAATCCTTCTGTTCCTTTTTCTTCAAAATGTTTGATTAAGGTTTCAATAGATTCTGCCTTATCTGTATTTTTATTATACCAAGAATGATATAACTCAATGAAGATCCATTGTGTCCATTTATAATAAGAAGCATCGGAAGTTCTCAGCTCTCTGCTCCAGTCGAAAGAGAATCCAATTTTTCTTAATTGTTCTTCGTATCTGTTGATATTTTGTTCTGTAGTGATTGCCGGATGCTGCCCTGTCTGGATTGCATACTGTTCAGCAGGAAGCCCGAAGCTGTCATATCCTACCGGGTGGAGCACATTAAACCCTTGGTGTCTTTTATATCTCGCATAGATGTCTGACGCAATGTATCCTAGCGGATGCCCTACGTGAAGTCCCGCTCCTGATGGGTAAGGAAACATATCGAGTACATAAAATTTTGGTTTATCTGTGTTATTGGAGGTTTTATAGGTTTGATTTTCCTCCCAGTATTTCTGCCACTTTTTTTCTATCTGCTGATGATCGTAAAACACTTGATATATATATTATATGTTAGACTTTAAATATTTGATTGTTTTTCTTTTAACAAGATTCACAAAATTAATGATTTTAAAAGAAATAAAAATTTAAATTATGATGAATTATAATTCTCTGCTCAACAAAAAAGTCTCACCCGAAGATGAGACCTGTTTTTTATATCTTGAAGTACACTTTATTCGTGTTGAGCATCTACTCTTCTGAAAGTATAAGTTCTGGTTTTAAAGACAGTCGGATCCTGGGTTTCTTCTCTTACCGCCAGGTTGAGGGTCTTTTCATCTAATGTAACAACTTTTGCGCTCACAGGCTCTACTACACCCTGAACTTTCATTACCACTGCCTTGCTTTCTTTATCATAAGAGTAAGTGAAATTACTATCCGGCTGGATATCACAAGGACCAGGAACAGCAGGATCTTTCACATCTATCCTTTTTCCGGTAGTTTCATTACTGAACCACCATCTGGACATCTTCTGACAATCTGTATAAGTAATCACATCTGAAACAGGTTGCTCATCTATTTTTACCACAGTTACTACTTCTTTTAACGGTTGCCAAAGCCCAATAATTGTAGATTCCTGGACAAAATCGTTACTTGTAGAACATCCGGAGGCTACCAATAATGATAAACCTGAAAACAGTAGTGCTAATTTCTTCATAGATTAATTTTTTCAAGCGCTAAAATTATAATTTTTTTGATTTATATCACCATTTTTTGTGAAAAATTATTTTATCACCCTTTATTTATATATATATTTAAACTCCGACACCTCATATTCCCTTTATTTAACAAATATTGAACATAGGAAAACCCCTGTATTTTATTAAAAAAGTTATTTTTGTAAGAAAGAAAAAAAAAATGCAAAACATAGCGAAAAACAATTTTGACTTCATCCGTGTTCTCCTCGCCTTCATTGTCTTTGTAGGACACTTGGGAGCTTTAAGTGCCTCTAAACAACTAACCTTCCTGACACACAGCCCTGTAGAAGTTGCCGTTTTTTCGTTTTTTGTGGTAAGTGGTTTCCTGATTGCCAGAAGCTACGAGAGATCTTCCAGCCTTAAAAGCTATGCAAAAAAAAGATTCAACAGAATTGTTCCCGCTTATCTTCTCGTTGTTTTTCTTTGCGCCATTCTGCTCAGTTTAGTCAGCACCTTTTCTTTTTCTGAATACTTTAGTAATACACAGGTTTATAAATACCTCTTCTGGAATTCAATATTTTTAAATTTTAAAGCACCTTGGCTTCCCGGAGTATTCGGAAATCAGGCTGTAAACGGCGCTTTATGGACACTGAAAATAGAAATGTGTTTCTACATGGCTGTCCCATTAATGTTTTTACTGTTTGGAAAAAATAATAAGTACAGAAATATCAGCCTGATCGTATTATATTTTCTTTCACTGATTTATCTTAATTATTTTGAAATGACAGGAAAAGCTTCCATCTCAAGACAGCTGCCTGGTTCTCTATGCTATTTCATTGGAGGAATGCTTTTGTATTTTAATTTTGACAAATTCATTCAGCATAAGAACACTCTTTTTATTATTGCTATTATAACGGTATGGCTGGATCTTGTTTTGAATATCAAGTTATTCTCTCCCATCATGATCAGCATTATTGTCCTGTATATTGCCTATTCCTTTAAGTTTCTGAATAATTTCGGAAAATACGGAGACTTCACCTACGGAATTTACATCTTCCACTTCCCTATCATTAGGGTATTTGCAACATTGGGACTTTTTGCCAATTACAATCCATTCTTAATGGGATTTGTGTGTATGATCGTAGTAATTGGTGTAGGAATTGCTTCATGGCATCTTTATGAAAAAAGATTTTTATAATTTTAAATATATTTAAAAGCACGAATGAAAGACCTTGTCTCCATCATAACCCCTTGTTACAATTCTGCAGAATTTATCGAAGAAACGATACAGTCTGTCCTGAACCAAACCTATGAAAACTGGGAATGGTTGATCACTGATGATCTTTCAAAGGACGACACGGTAGAAATAATCAAAAAATATAATGATCCAAGAATAAAACTTCAGGTTCTGGAAAACAACGGAGGCGCAGGAAATGCAAGAAACAAAAGCCTTGAAAGAGCTCAGGGAAGATACATTGCCTTCTTAGACTCTGATGATTATTGGTATCCAGAATATATTGAAACTATGACAGGCTATATGGAAGAACATCATGTTGAGCTTGTCTATTGTAATTATTCAAGATGTAATGAACAACTTCAGCCTATTATTAAGGATTTCCTTGCGGATAAAGTGGTGACATTCTCCAACCTTTTAAAAACCTGCCGCCTGGCACCTGTTTCTACTATGTACGACACTAAAAGGGTTGGTAAATTCTTATTCCCTGTAAAAAGTAAGCGTGAAGACCATGTAATGTGGTTAAACCTATTAAAAGTAATCCCCGAAGGAATGCCTATTAATAAGACAATGGCAAAATATAGAATGCGTGAAAACAGCGTTTCCAGAAAGAAGAAAAATATCATTAAAGACCAATACCTTGTATATAAAGACTTCATGGGATTCTCTACGCTGAAATCACTTTACTATACAGCTAATTGGGCACTAAACGGATTCCTGAAATATTCAAAAATATTCAATTAATGGAGTATTCAAAAGAGTTTAAAGCAGCATTGAGTGCCTTTTCAAGTACCGAAAAGGATAAACTGATCTTCAGACTTCTGAAAAAGGATAAATTACTTTCCAAAAAACTGTATTTTGAACTTATAGACCCGGAAACTACCGATGATAAGAGAAATGCAATGGAAGAAAATGTGGAAGAGAAAATTCTTTTAGCATCAAAATATATTGGAAATGCAAAATATTTTCTGACCATAGTCCGAAAAATAAGCGCTGAAATTACAGAACATATAAAAATAACAACAGATAAATTCGGAGATGTTTCTCTAAACATCCTGATGATCAATAAGATTTTAGATTACAATGATGATCTTAGCAGACAGAGGTTTGATAACGTTTATAAGCTTTACCTCTATATCATCAATAAGCTCTTTAAATCTTTGATTTTAATCAAAAAATTAGATGAAGATTACTGGATGGAAATCGATGAATTATTCAGGGAAACTCAAAACAAAATATCAGAGAACCATTATCTTCAAAAACTGTGCATAAATAACGGGTTGGATATTAATTGGCTTGAATGTGACAATATTCCGGAGAATATTGAACAGACCATGAAAGAGATTAAAAGCCAGGGATTTTTAAGATAAAATTTTCTGTAAGATCATTGCCGTGGAATTAGGCTTTTCATCAATGAAATTCTTAGCATTCTGAGACATTGTGACAAGCTCTTCTTCATTATCTTTATTGGTCAGAAATAAAACAAATTCTGCAGCAGCATGCTCATCTGTAAAGGACTTACCTCCATTTCCGGCAATAAGATCATCTGCTTCAGGATTCTTTTTATAATGATTACCAAAGATCACCGGAATTCCAAACGTTGCTGCCTCCAGAATATTATGCAGCCCTGCACTATGAAAACCACCGCCAACTACAGCAATATCGGCATAAGAATATAGCTTTGAAAGTAATCCTATACTGTCTATAATCAGAATTTGAGAATTAAAAACTGAAGTTTGTAACCCTTTAATTTCACTGTATAATAAAGCATCTGGAAAGATTTCCTTCAGATATTCTACTCTTTTAAGATCATGAGGTGCAATAATTATTTTTACAGCACTATTCTTTTTGAAAACCATTTCTGCAATCTTCTCTTCAGCCTGCCATGAACTTCCAAAAACCAAAGCTTTATGACCGTTAATAAAATCTGTAATATAATCTACATGGTTATCACGGATCTGAAGCTGCTTCACTCTGTCAAACCTCGTATCTCCTGTCACTGATGACTTTACCAATCCTACACTTTTTGCCAATGCAAAAGAAAACTGAGTTTGGTGAAAAAACCAATCTACATTTTTCTGAAGCTGCTTCACAAACCATTTTCCGTAAGAGGTGAAAAAGGATTGACTTTCGTAAAATAATGCTGAAATCACATAGATTTTCACATTTCTTCTATTAAGCTCCGCCAGTAAATTATACCAATAATCATATTTAACCGTAAAAAATAGTTTAACATCAAACTGTGAAACAAATTCTTTTACAGCAGTCTTTTTATCAAATGGAAGATAACAGATTACATCAGCAATGTGTTTCTTCTTAATAACATTTTCGTATCCTGACGGCGAGAAGAATGTCACCAAAACTTTATGATCGGAAAATCTCTCTTTAAGCTTTTCTAAAACAGGAAGACCTTGTTCATATTCTCCTAAACTAGCAGCATGCATCCAAATAACTTTATCCGTTTTTGAAAAAGCAGATTTGACTTTACCCAAAGTCTGTTTTCTTCCTTCGACGCCTTTTTTAGTTTTATCATTAAACAATGAAAATACTTTCATTCCAAAAACAAGAAGACTGATGAATATGTTATATAGTAAATTCAATTTTTGATTGATTTAATCATTAGATTTTTGAGAACTTTCACGAATAGATTTTATGAGCCCCACGCCAATCACAGCAAACATTAATCCCAGAATAAAAAAAACTGCTCCACTAAGTCTCTGTTGCTTCCCTTCTACAACACGAATACTTTCAATAATAATATCCAGAAACAAGATCATGACAGGAAGCTGTAAAGAAAAAAGATACAGCTTGTGGAATTTCGAGCGACGAAAACCATCAGGAATATTCAACAATGGGGAATTAGGATTTCTGGTAGCTCTTATAAACAGAAAATGAACAAAAGTAGCAATACAAGGCAAAAGCCAGATTGTTGCTTTTCCCGATTCTCCATCTACATTTCCCTGAAAGTCAAAATGAGTAGGAATCATTTCCGGTAATCCAGCATACTTAATTCCTGTAAAAACCCATATGACAATAAGCAATAGAGAGTTTACAATTAGTAATAAGCCGGATGTTTTCATATCTTAAATAACTTTTTTAAGGACTCTTAATTTATGAGTATGCTTGTTCATTTCCTTATTAAAGATTCCCGTAGAGTCCAAAGTATCAATTCTTACCTTTCCTGATGCATGAATGATCTTTTGATTATCCAGCATAATTCCTACGTGAATAATTTTTCCTTCATCATTTTCGAAGAAGGCAAGGTCACCAGGTTGTGTTTCTTCCACAAAAGTAAGCGCCTCTCCCACTTCAGCCTGTTGTGAAGAATCTCTTGGTAATTTAATATTGTGTATTTTATATACCAACTGAGTAAATCCGGAGCAGTCTACGGCAAAAAAGCTTTTACCACCCCATAAATAAGGTACATTAAGGAATTCTTTTGCTGTAAGTGCTATACTTTCTCTTACATCATGGCTTCTTCTTGACGCAACTACAGGAAACTCCACTTCGGAACCCATGGAAAGTAATGTCTTGCCATCATTCATCAATACTGAAGAAAAATCCTCCGTTACGAAAGTCACTTTTCTGCTAGCAAGTTCTTCATCCGTTACAGGCTTGATCTGTTTAGTATCCATCCATCCTTCATAGCCGTCATAATGCATTTTAATTTTAGTCCAGTTTTTATTAACCTCTAAAATATCAGCACTTTCTCCAAACAATATTTCAGTAACAATTTCCGCTCTGTCAGATCCTTCTGCACGAACCGGTGCTACTGTAACAATACAAATTCCTTTATTCATTTTATTTATTTAGAAATTAGGAAACTAAAAGATTTGGAAATCATATGATAATTTGATCCCCAAATCTATTAATCTTTAATTATTTTCTTCTCAGAAAATTTACTCCATCCCGCAAAGGTAGAATAAGATTTTCAAAATCGTCGTCTTTTGCTGCTAAATCATTCAATTCCTGGATAGATTGGGTAGATTTTAGCTTTGGATTTTCCTCCAGTACTTTTCCGTACCAAAGAACATTATCAAACATCACTACCGTCCCAGATTTTGTGTGTGGTTTTATTAACCTGAAATATTCTGCATAGTTTTCCTTGTCAGCGTCTACAAAAATTAAATCAAAAACCTCATCTGTTTCCTTCAAATACTCTTTTGCATCCTGAAGCCTGAAATCAATCTGATCAGCATATTCACTGGATTCAAAGTATTTCTTCGGCAAATAAGCAAGGTCTTCGTTGACATCTAAAGTCGTAATTTTTCCGCCTTTTGCCAATCCAGAAGCAAGACATAAGGTAGCATACCCTGTAAAAGTTCCTATCTCTAGCACATTTTTAGGCTGCATCATTTGAGAAATGATCGTTAACAGTCTTCCCTGCTGGTATCCTGAGATCATATGGGGTTGTGTTGTTTTCTGATAAGTTTCTCTTCTCAGTTTTTTCAGAATTTCAGATTCTGAGGAAGCGTGTGCCTCCAAATATCTATCCATTTCAGGATTCTTTTCTTCAAAAAAACTCATATCTTTTTTTATTTAAACAAATTTACGCATTTTAAAACTTCTTTTGATCCTCTCATCTTATCCGTATATCACCAAAAAAGAGAGAAACGAATCCCTCTCTTAAGATAATCTGTTTGTATGTAGAAAAAGCAACTAGTAAGCGATGCAATACTGCCCTTTTGTTCCACATACCCATCCCGGACAGCAATCACTTGTTCTCTGGCAAATAATCTGCGGGTTGCAGTCTAGAGAAGCACCTTGTACATTTTTCATTTGTCCTCTTGAAAGTTTCGTTAAATTTTTCATAGTAATAATTTTGATTTGTTTTCCTACTCTATAAGATTTTCGGAGACCTCTTTATATTTATTTCCTTTTATGGAGAATTAAATATACGCAATAATTTATCAATCATATTACTTCAAACAGATAAATTATTAATATCAAAACCAAATTATAATTTATAAAATGGGGAAAACCTCATATAAAATACCGTGAAAATACGGATACCATTCGCAGGGGATTAGTAATAAATTTGCAAAGACATCAGAGGGGTAAAAACACTAAGAGAAACAAAATGATTGCAGGAGAAAAACAAATTAACCATGAGAATCAAAAAGTCGTATTATCGAAAGATAAAGCGGCGCCTTCTGCAAGAAAGCCCAAGACTGAAATATCCAATTCATTTTTGCAACGAATTATTTCCCTTTTGAAAAAAGAAGAATTAATTTGATTAAAAAAAATAAATCCCGAATTACTTCGGGATTTATTTTTATGTGTAGTTAAAAACTATTTCTTAACAGGAGCAATATCCATCAGCTTCATAAACTCATCCAGTTTAGGCATGATGATAATTTCCGTTCTTCTGTTTTCTGCTCTTCCGGAAACACTCATATTGGTAGCTTTCGGGTTGTATTCAGAACGTCCACCTGCTGTAATTCTTGCAGGATCCACACCAAATTGTGTCTGAAGAACCTTAGCAACAGAAGTACCTCTCAATGCAGAAAGATCCCAGTTGTCTCTAGGTAAGTTTACTGAGTTTAATGGAGCATTATCCGTATTACCTTCAATCAATACAGAATATTTATCATAATCATTGATTACTTTAGCCACTTTACCTAGCACTTCCTGAGCTGCAGGCAAGATGTTGTAATCACCTGTTTTATATAACATTTTATCAGAAAGGGAGATCATTACTACACCTTTCAATACTTTTACCTGTACATCTTCATCTGATACATTATCCAAAGATCTCTTCAACTTGTTAGATAAAGCAAGGTTTAAACTATCGTTTTTAGCATTGCTTGATATCAATTGCTTGATATATGAATTAGAAGCATTGATTTCTCCTACAAGTTTATCAATGTTAGCAGAACTTTTTCCTGTATTTGAAAGACAAGCGTCAAGTGATGATTTCAAAGCATCATGTTGACTTTTCAATAAATTATTTTCACCCGTCAATGCAGAATTCTGAGATTTCAGATCCTGAATTTCTCTTTGTCTTTCTCCAATATTTTCAATACACTGCTTATAGTTTGTGCTCAAGGCATCATACTGCTTCTTGCTCACACAAGATGTCATCCCCAAAGCCATTGCAGAAACCGCTAAAATTTTTAAAATCTTCATAAGTAATCTTTTTTAGACTACTCAAAGTTAGGGAAATTCAATTGAATTATATCGGTTATCTTTGCATAAAAGAAATTCTCAACAGATATGTTGGAAAAATCAAGCTTTAAAAATCAACTAGAAAATCTAGTTTCTCAACCGGAAAATCAAAGTTATCTTCTTGCCGTAAGCGGAGGAGCCGATTCTATGATTCTAACCTCTTTATTTCTGGATTTCAGAGATAATATTAAAAATTCAGAAACTGAATTTCAGGTTGCTCATATTAATTATAAACTTCGTGGTGAAGACTCGGATCTTGATCAAAAAGTAGTTCAGGACTTTTGTGAGAAAAATCATGTAAAGTTCCATTTATATGAAGTCTCGGAAAAAGATAAAAAACCGGAACATTCTATACAGCTTTGGGCAAGAGAGCTTAGGTATAAATTTTTCAAAGAAATTCAGGAAAAGGAACAACTGGAATTCTTGGTTACCGCTCACCACCTTAACGATCAACTGGAAACATTTATCATCAACCTTTCAAAAGCTGCCGGAATTAATGGGCTAAGTGGAATTCCTGCCAATGATAATAATATACTCCGACCTCTTTTACATTTCTCAAAACAGGAAATCTATCAATTTGCAGAGGAAAATAATATTGAATTCAGAGAAGATCTTTCTAATAAAAAGAGTGATTACCTTAGGAACAAGATAAGAAATGAAATTGTTCCAAAATTATTGGAAACCAATGATCATTTTCTGGAAAACTTTAAAAAAAGTTCATCATACCTGAATCAAACTAAGAATTTTGTCCAGGAACAAATTCAGCAGATAGAAAATAACCTTACTGTATTTAACAAAGACTATAAAATCTTATCAAAGGAAAAACTAGAGCAAGAAAGCGATTTTGTCAAGTTTGAAATTTTAAAGAAATTCGGATTTAATCAGGAAGAAGAAATTCCAAAAATTTTTAAGGCAGAAAACAACAGTACTTTTTTTTCCAAAGAGTATCAGTTGATTGTTAATCGTGATGAATTGATCTTAACTCTTAAAAAAGAACATCAGGAAATCAGAAATGAACTTGTATTGATAGACAATTTCGATTTTTCAGAAAGGTTAACGAAGATCAATATTCAGAGTACGATTGAAGGTATTGAAGGAATCGATAAAGACTTTGAATGGAATTACGATGCTCAAAAACTCCAATTCCCCCTGTATTTGAGAAAACAACAGGACGGAGATGAGTTTTACCCGACTGGTTTTTCGGGAAAAAAGAAAGTTTCTAAATTTTTTAGGGACGAAAAATTATCTATTTTAGCGAAGCAAAAAATTTGGATACTGACTGACAGTGAGAATTCCGTACTTGGAGTACTCCCTTTAAGACAGGATAGAAGATACGCAAAGGATGAGAAAACAGAATGTGTTCTCAAAATTTTTAATGAAACGAAAAATGAAATTTAGAAATTGGTTTTTATTAATTCTACTATTTTTAGCGACAGGGATTAATGCGCAGATCAAAAACCCTGTAAAGTTTAAATTCACCATCAACGACCTTGGCAACAATCAGTATGAAGCTGTTTTGAATGCTACTATGGAAAGTGGCTGGCATATTTACTCAAAAGATCTTCCTGAAGATACAGGAATTCCTACGGAATATAAAGTTACAGGGAAAAATATTGAACTGATCGGAAAGTTTACTGAGGTTGGAAAAAAACACGAAGAGTTTTCCGAAGCATTTGGAGGGACTATTGTTTATTACTCTAACTCCGCGGGATTCAAGCAAAAATTCAAATTAAAAGACCCAACAAAACCAGCAGATGTCACCTCTGAAATCACTTACCAAACTTGTGATGACAGAGTTTGTCTTGCTCCAAATACACTAGAATTTAATCAAAAAGTGACTCCAAAAGGAGCTACCGAGGAAGCTGCAACAGAAGCAACGACAGAGCCAGCAAAGGATTCTGTAAAAACAGTTGAAACCGTTACTGAAAATCATGCAAAAACAGAAGCTACCATTTCAGAGGCATCAAAATTAGATCCTAAGCAGCTTAAAATCGAAACACTGGACTTTAAAAATCCATTGACAGATTGCGGAACAGCGACTACGAAGGTAGACGAAAACTACTGGACTTATCTTTTCCTTGGTTTCATCGGTGGTTTAATTGCTTTATTGACACCATGTGTTTTCCCTATGATTCCGCTTACAGTTTCATTCTTTACTAAGGGAAGCAAGGATAAAGCAAAAGGTAAAAGAGATGCTCTTATTTATGGTTTCTTTATTCTTTTGATCTTTGTTTTATTAAGTATTCCTTTTCATATTATTGATGGAATAGCAGGAAATATCTTCAATGAAATCTCTACGAGCGTATGGTTGAACATTGTGTTCTTCATCATATTTATATTCTTTGCCGGAAGTTTCTTCGGGTATTATGATATTACATTACCAAGCTCTATTGCCAATAAATCCTCAAGAGCTGAAGAAGCTGGTGGAATCATCGGAATTTTCTTTATGGCATTAACACTGGTCATTGTTTCTTTCTCTTGTACAGGTCCTATTTTAGGAAGTTTATTAGGAAGTGCCGTTACAGGTTCATCTAACGTTCCTATGCTGTTAACGTTTGCTTTAGCAGGATTCGGACTTGCATGGGCTATTGTTTTTGGATTATTGGCATTATTCCCGCAGGCATTACAAAGTCTTCCAAAATCAGGAGGATGGATGAATACTGTAAAAGTGGTTTTAGGATTTGTAGAACTTGCTTTGGCTTTAAAATTCTTATCAAAAGCAGACTTAGTATCTAAAACATTCTTCTTAAAAAGAGAACTTTTCATAGCAATATGGATTATCATTGCGTTAGGATTAGCTTTATATCTATTCGGGTTGATTAAATTCCCACACGATGACAAGAAGCCGAAAATTTCCATTACAAGAAAAATTCTGGGAGCATTAGGAATCGGTTTTGTTATTTATTTAGTTCAGGGACTTATCCCATCCGATCGTCCAAAACTTCAGTTGTTAAGTGGTATTTTACCTCCATTAAACGTAAGTTATTTCCACGATGAGAAAGACGGAATTCTCGGAATGCATCCTGAGCATGATTTCTTCAATGCTATAGAGATTGCTAAAAAGGAAAACAAACCTATCTTAATTGACTTTACAGGTTACGGTTGTGAAAACTGTAGAAAAATGGAAGAGTTTGTATGGAGTGAGCCAGATATTTTACCAATCTTACAAAACGATGTAGTACTTGCTTCTCTATATGTAGATGATAAAGAAGAACTACCTGAAGATCAGAAAACAAAGATTGATCTTGGAGAAGGACAGATTAAAAAGGTTAAAACAATCGGGGACAGATGGAGCTTATTCCAACAGGTTAATTTTAATAATAACTCTCAGCCTCATTATGTTTTAATAACTCCAGACGGAAAAGTAATCAACACTCCTGTTTCAGGATACATGCCGAAAGAAGATTTTAAAAACTTCTTAGAGTGCGGAGTGAATTACTTCAAGAAAAATAAATAGATTTTATATCAAAATAATTTAAGCCTTATCAATTCGTTGGTAAGGCTTTTTTAATGCACTGATTTTAACAACATTTAAGGGTTATTATTTAAATAAAATGAATTTTTATTAACATTTTGTGGTTTTAGGTACAAACTTTGTATCAATTCATCAAAATCACGATCGGGTTTTTATCATTTTCCTTAAATACCGTTTAACATTTTAAAAACATTAATTATGGCTGAAGTAATTGCACAAGAGAAACAAGGCGGCAAACAAAAGAAAAAGCTGATCAGAGTAGACATGACTCCAATGGTTGATTTGGGATTCCTCCTTATCACCTTCTTTATGTTTACTACAAACTTTACCAAACCCAATGTAATGGATCTTGGTTTACCAGCAAAGGACCACCATCCTAATCCTCCTACCAACACTGTAATTGGAGACAAGAATCAGGTAACCTTTATTTTGGGAAAAGACAATCGTGTTTTTTACCATCAAAGCAATGAGAAAGATTTAAATACAACCAATCTTAAAGAAACTGATTTCAGCGGAATAAAAATTTCGAAAATCATTTCTGAAGCTTATAAAAACGCTCCGGTACCCGAAAACTTCACCGTAATTGTAAAACCTACAGATGAAGCCAACTACAAAAATTTTGTAGATATGCTGGACAACCTGGCTATTGCCAAAAAAGAGCGCTATGGTGTCACTGACATCAAGCCATGGGAAACAAAAATTTATAAAGAGTTAGTTCAATAGAAAGAAGGCTGTTTCAAGATTGAGACAGCCTTTTTTATATCTTTTATTTACCTCACGAATAGTTCTTATTTTTTTGTTTAAATTTGAAAATAGAATTCAACAGAACGATCTTATTGCATTCATCTAACCTTTTATACTATTGATATCATGCTGAACTTTGAAAAAAAAGGAAACGGAAAAGAAACATTAGTTCTTCTTCATGGCTTTATGGAGAATCTATCTATCTGGAGTGATATGGAACCTCATCTTTCTCAAGACTTCACATTATTAAAAATAGATCTTCCCGGACATGGGCAATCTGAAATCCTAAGCGAAGTTCATACTATGGAACTTATGGCTGACGAGGTAAAAAAAGTTTTGGATCATCAGAATTTAGAAAAGATACATTTATTGGGGCATTCTATGGGGGGATATACTTCCCTTGCTTTTGCGGAAAAATATCCTGATTCTTTAAAAAGTCTGACCTTATTTTTCTCCACTTATTTCGCTGATGATGAAGAGAAGAAACAACAACGTATTAAAAGCTATAGAATCATCAAAGATGCGTTTGCTCATTATGTAAGAGCAGGAATTCCGAACCTGTTTAATCCCAACGAAAGAGATATTCTGGAAGGGAAAATTGAAACAGCATTAGAAACAGCCCTTTCAACTAATAATCTAGGAGCCCTAGCCTGTGTAAAAGGAATGGTAGAAAGAACCGACAAAAAGCACATCATGCAAAATCTGGAAGCTAAGATCTTAGTATTGGCAGGAAAACATGACAACGCTGTCAAGACAGATACCACGATTAAAAACCTTCCAGACAGAACCAATATAAAATCCTATATCTTAGATTGTGGACATAATGGTCATTGGGAAAAACCAGGCATTTGTGCAGAAATTATCAATACTGAACTTCTTCATAATCTCCCCAAAAAGCTAGTTTTGTAAACTCCTGAATAATAACGATATTAAACAACCGTTTATAAAAAAATCCTGTATATTAGTAAGGAATAATTTTTTCCATGAGTTTATTCTCGTTCAAAAAAAAGAAACCACAGAAACCACTGGTTATTGGTCTTACACTTTCAGGCGGAGGAATGCGTGGAATTGCTCACATTGCCGTTCTAAAAGCTTTGGAAGAATATAATCTGAAGCCACATATTATTTCTGGCACAAGCGCAGGTTCTATTATTGGAGCTTTTTACTCATTTGGGAAAACACCTGACGAAATGATGGAGATTGTAAAACAAACTTCTTTTTTTTCCAGATCAGCTTTAAAACTATCAAAAAACGGAATCTTCAGCTCTAATTTTATCTTAAAACTTTTTAAAGATCATTTTCCTGAGGATAATTTCAATATTCTAAAAATCCCAGTATATGTTGCCACTACAGAAATGACTCACGGCATTGTTGATTTCTTTTCCGAAGGAGAACTTTTTACTCCTCTCCTTGCCTCTTCAAGTGTTCCTTTTATTTTACCGCCCGTAAGAATGGGTGATAAAATCTATGTAGACGGTGGTGTACTGGATAACCTTCCTATTGAACCTATCATGGATAAATGTGATTTTCTGATCGCTTCCCACGTCAACTCAATAAGCTATGATGACTTAAAAAAGCTAAGCCTGATGAAAGAATTTGACAGAATTCTTCACTTAGCTATTGCAAAATCTGTATACTCCAAGGTAAAACACTGCAATATATTTTTGGATCCTCCTAAAATGACTATGTACAGTCTTTTCAATAAGAAATATATGGACGAAATGTTTCAACAGGTATACGAATATACATGCTCAGAGCTTGAAGAAAAAGGATACAAAAAGGTTTGAGAGTATATTAAAATTTAATCTACAATCTTTTCTTTAGCGCGCTCCCATTTTTTACAAATTCTCTTCGATCAGTCTTGTTTTAAATACTTCAATAGTGCCCGATAAAGAATCAAGGGATTTCCCTCCTGCAGCGTTGATATGACCTCCTCCGTTGAAATATTTTCTGGAGAATTGATTTACATCTACATCATCCTTACTTCTGAAAGAAATCTTCACAAAGTCTTCATACAGATCTTCCATAAAGAATGCAGACATTTTCACTCCGGCAATACTTAAACCATAGTTTACAAAACCTTCCGTATCTCCTTTCTGGAAACCAAATTCTTTAAGTTCATTTCTTGTAAGACTAAGAATAGCTACTCTACCTTCATTCACTACTTCGATTCTTCCCAATACCAGAGCAAGCAGGTGAAGTCTGGAAACAGTATTTGTATCCCATGTATTGGAAGTAATCATTGCCGGATCTGCTCCTTTCTCAATCAGATTTGCAATAATTCTATGCGTAGTAGCACTTGTGGAACGAAAACGGAAACCTCCGGTATCTGTCATTATTCCTGTATACAGACATTCAGCAATATCAAGATTCACTAGTTTTTCATCATCCATTGCTTCAATGAAATGATAAATCATCTGTGAAGTTGCAGGAATTACAGTATCTGAATATACAAAATCAAACTGTTCAGGCTGTTGGTGATGATCAATAAGAATTTTCTTTCCTGTAGCTTTTACCAGCCAATCTCCTAGTAATCCTATTCTTGATGGAGAATTAAAATCCAAGCAGAAAATAACATCTGCGCCTGCAACCATATCAAAAGCCAGTTTTCTTTTATATTCTGCAATAATCACTTTTTTAGATTCAGGCATCCATTTCAGAAACTTTGGAAAATCGTTTGGAACGATTACCTCTGCATGAATTCCTCTTGCTCTTAAATAATGTTTTAATCCCAGACTGGAACCAATAGCATCACCATCCGGATTATAGTGAGTAAGGATAACTATTTTGTTTTCAGGCGTTAGTAATGTATTGATCTCTAAAAGTTCTGCTGGTGTAAACATCTTGTGTTTATTTTCGTTAAAATTAAAGTTTTCAAAGATAGAGCTTTTATATAAATCATTTAAATATTATTTTTGCATCCGGAATTTAGTTTTCCATCAGGCTTTGTAAGTATTTGATTAAAAAACATTCTAAATATTTTCAAAAAAAGATTATTAAAGTTTGTATCTTATAAAAATTTCTATATCTTTGCAACCTGAAAATTAATAGATTAATTACGATTTAAACATATAGTAATGAGTAAAAGAACATTCCAGCCATCAGAAAGAAAAAGAAGAAACAAACACGGTTTCAGAGAAAGAATGTCTACGCCAAATGGAAGAAGAGTTTTGGCTGCGAGAAGAGCTAAAGGCAGAAAGAGTTTAACTGTAAGTGCTGCACGCGCTAAGAGATAATCTTTTTATTATCATATACAAAACATGCTTGAAAAGTTTCTTTTCAGGCATTTTTTGTTGTTAAAATTTATTAAAATTAGAGTCAAATAGACTTCTTTTTTCTATTTTTAAAGATTGAAAATTTTTTGTTAGAAATAGCCTTTAAAATTAAATTATGCCACATACAAATATCTCCGGAGACAATATTATAAGTTTACAGCACGCAAAAATTGCCCAAAAAAACTTTACTGTTCTTTCTGATGTAAATCTTAACATTAAAAAAGGTAGATTCTGCTATCTTATTGGAAAAACAGGTTCCGGAAAGAGTTCCCTTCTGAAAACACTTTATGGACACATTCCATTAGCTTCAGGACATGGGTCTGTAGTAGGATTTGATTTAGCTAAACTAAAACCGTCTGATATTCCTAACTTAAGAAGAAAACTAGGAATTGTATTTCAGGATTTCCAATTACTTTCTGACAGAACTGTTGAGAAAAACTTAAAATTCGTTCTGGAAGCTACAGGATGGAATGACAAGGTAAAAATAGAAGACCGCATCAATGAAGTACTAGGAAGTGTGAACATGAAAAGCAAAAAGCACAAAATGCCACACGAACTTTCCGGAGGTGAACAACAGCGTATTGCCATTGCAAGAGCTCTTCTAAATCATCCGGATCTTATCCTAGCAGATGAACCAACAGGAAACCTTGACCCTGAAACATCCAACGAAATTATGACTTTACTAAAACAGGTTGCCCTTGAAAATGGCGCAGCTGTAGTAATGGCAACACATGATTATCACATGATCCAGAACTTCCCTGGCGAAGCAATCAGATGTGAGGAAGGAAAAGTTTCTGTATTGGATACTGCTGAGTTATTTGAGTAAAAACAAAGGTTATTTAAACCTTAAACATTCTTTTTAAAGACATGAAACTCCTTAGTGAGTTCAAGATATTGGTCCGAGTATATTCTCGGACTTTTTTCTATAATAAATTCTGATGCTTCAGTGATTTTCTCTATTGGGGAAAACTCTAAAACAAGTCTTTTTACATTCGAATTTTCAATTCCTTTAATATCCACCTTTCGGTTCAGAAATAAATTATTTTCTGATGCAATTTGAACAAAAACATCTCCTGCTTCCACAGGAATAATCACAGAAAACAACCCATTTTCAGTCAGAAGAGCTGCCGTTTTTTCGATCAACTGCCTAAAGTTCAATTCCACTGTCTGGCGGGCAATTTTGTCTTTTTCTGAGCCTGATTCTTCAAAGTAAGGAGGATTTGAGACAATGAGATCAAATTGATATTCTGTTTCAAATGTTTTAAAGTCCTGATGATTATTTTTTAGTCTTTCCTGAAAAGGCGAGTTTTCAAAATTGAGTTTTGTAAGCGCAACTGCTTCTTCATTAATATCCAACCCCAGAAAATATGCATGGGAATTTCTTTGTGCTAACATTAATGAAATTAACCCTGTTCCCGTTCCTACTTCCAGAACGTGAGAAGCCGCTTCAATATTCGCCAGAGCACCCAGCAAAACACCGTCTGTTCCTACACGAAAGACGTTTTTAGACTGCTGAATTTGAAATTGCTTAAATATAAAAGGTTTCACTATAAATTGGTAGGCAAAGTAATAATAAATGTAGACCCCTTCCCTACTTCTGATTTTACAGAAATCTCACCTTTGTAATCTTCAATCATTTTTCTTACCATGGATAAACCAAGTCCCATACCACTATTTTTAGAGGTAAAATTAGGTTCAAAAATTCTCTCGTACATATTTTCAGGAATCCCGATACCGTTATCCTGAACAGAAATAATAACTCTTCTCTGATGCTGCTCTACATCTACATTGATAATCAGCTTTCGCTCATCACTCTCCGCCTGCTTGGCATTGGTAACAAGATTGGTAATAATCCTGGAAAGATAAATTCTATCCATATTGATCATAATATTACTCTTATTAGCATGCATGAAGATACTGTCATCATTGAATACACGAAGAATATCTTCAACCTCAGTGTTCAGATTGATCACCTCGTTATTTTTTTCAGGAAGTTTGGCAAATTCTGAGAATGCAGAAGCAACGGTAGCAATCAGATCAATCTGATCTACCATCGTTTTACTCATCTGCTTTACTCTTTCTTTAATATTCGGATCTTCAGGGTCAAATTTTCTTTCAAAGTTCTGAATAGTAAGTTTCATTGGAGTAAGCGGGTTTTTCACCT
Source organism: Chryseobacterium artocarpi (assembly GCF_001684975.1). Lineage (GTDB taxonomy): Bacteria > Bacteroidota > Bacteroidia > Flavobacteriales > Weeksellaceae > Chryseobacterium > Chryseobacterium artocarpi. Next base: position 622,304 of record NZ_MAYH01000034.1, read on the forward strand.
CGTGAGCAACCTGTTTCGCCATTTCTCTCCAAGCTTCTTCTGATGCTTTGAACCTTAGCCTTTCTTTTTGATCCTGAATCTGCAGAATCATTCTGTTATAAGCTCTTGCTAAAGCATTCAATTCGTCATTTTTATAATATCTGATAGGACGCATTTCATTTTCAAATAATGTAATACGGGTAATCATATCAGAGAACTTCGTAATTGTTTTAGCAAGACTGTTTGAAGTCACCCAGCTGATCCAAATACTGAACAGAATAAGAAATATATCTACTAAAAGTATATATTTTACGTATTGATGGAGCACCTCCAGATAAGCAGATTCATTATGATATAAAGGAATATAAACTACGCCTATGGGCTCAAGTTCATTGTTTTTCAATAAAAGATATGAAGAGGTAAGCTTGGCATCTTTAGCAGCATCATATCTGGTCATATCAACCCTTGCATCAGTAGCAAGGATTTTGTTGATGATTTCTACAGGAAGCGACTTTTGGTCAATCAAACTCTCATCTTTATTAGAAAGCAGATAGTTTCCTTTCAGATCATAAATAACGATATCATGCTGATTAATATCTGCTATTTCAAAGATTTTATTACCTAAAACCTTAGGAAGATCCTTCGTTTCTACCAATGTACGGCTTACTGCGTAGTCCAGATACCTCATTACAGCATTGGTTTTCTCCTGCATATCAATATTACTTTGCTGTAGAGAATTATTTCTCAAAACAAAGTAAGGAACCAATGAAGTAGCTACAACACTTAAAAAGCATACCAGTAAGAAACCGAAAAAGACACGGTTCCTTAAGCTATATCCTTTATATTTATTAATTGACATCCTACTTTTTAATTAACCTAGCAATATACTTACCAATGATGTCAAATTCCAGGTTCACTTTATCACCAATCTTCAGATGCTGCATATTGGTAAATTCCCAAGTATAAGGAATAATCGCCACTGAAAACTGTGTTTCCTCACTTTTTGCTACGGTTAAACTGATTCCGTTTACAGTGATTGATCCTTGAGGAACTGTTACAAAACTTCCGTCTGATTCATATTTCATAGTGATGAAATAACTTCCGTCTTTATTTTCAATTCCAACAACCTCCCCGGTTTTATCAACATGTCCCTGAACAATATGACCATCTAGCCTACCATCCATTTTCATACAACGCTCAAGGTTTACAACCGTTCCCAGTTCCCATTTTCCGAGATTAGTTTTCTCCAGTGTTTCGTTGATGGCTGTTACTACATATTGATTATCTTTAATCTCAACCACAGTAAGACAACATCCGTTGTGAGCCAGACTCTGATCAATTTTAAGTTCGTTTGTAAAAGGGCATGTCAGTGTGAAATCTATGTTGCTTCCTTTTTCTTCAATCTTTTCAATAACACCAACTGCTTCAATAATTCCTGTGAACATATTATTTTTTGCTAAATTTGTAAATTATAATCTTCAAAGATAATCAAAATGAGCCCAAAAAACCATAAAGTACGAGTAGGAATTTCAATCGGTGATTTCAACGGCATCGGTCCGGAGATCATTATGAAGTCTCTGAAAGACAAAACTATTACAGATTTTTTCACTCCTGTAATTTTTGGTTCGGGGAAATTATTCACTTATCAGAAAAACATTTTCAAGCTGAATCTTAATTTCAACTATGTAAATGAAGCTTCTCAGGCTCAACCTGGAAAGCTGAATATGGTGAATCTTACCAAGGAAAATGTCAATGTAGAATTGGGAGTACCTACAGAAGAATCTACCAAAATGGCTATTGATTCTCTGGAAGCAGCTACAGAAGCCTTAATGAAAGGAGACATTGATGTATTGGTAACAGCTCCTATCAACAAAGACGAAATGGTGAAGATGGGCTTTAAGCATGCAGGACATACGGGATATTTTGAGGAAAAATTCAGCAAAAAAGGATTAATGTTCCTGGTAACTGAAGATCTTAAAGTAGCCGTATCTACTCATCATATTCCTATTGCTCAGGTTGCAGAGAATATTTCCAAGGATAAAATTAAAAAGCAGATCAGAGTATTAAATCAGACTCTTATTGAAGATTTCTGTATTCAGAAGCCGAAAATCGCCATCTTAGGGCTTAATCCTCACGCAGGTGATGGTGGAGTAATCGGAAGTGAAGAGATCGAAATCATCAGCCCGGCTATAAAGGAACTTTCGGACAATGGAATTCTAACGTTCGGACCTTTCCCTGCAGATAGTTTCTTCCAACCGAACAAATACAAAAACTTTGATGCTGTTTTGGCAATGTATCATGATCAGGGGTTAGCTCCTTTCAAAACATTGGCTTACGAAGAAGGCGTAAATTATACTGCAGGTCTTCCTTTCATCAGAACTTCTCCGGATCATGGAGTTGCCTATGATATTGCAGGGAAAAATATTGCTGATGAACAAAGTTTTATGGAAGCTATTTTCACTGCTATTAAGGTATTTAAGAACAGAAGTGAATACGGCGAACTGATGAATAATCGTCTTCAGCCGAGAAAAATGGCTGTCGACAACGGAATAGATGAAGATCTACCTGATGAAACTGAAGCATAAATCATTGAAACAAATTTTAAATTAATTTGTTTTAGATTTTATTTGTTATTATAAAAAAAATGCATATTTTTGCACACTCATTTTATGGACAAGTTAAGAAACTATGACGTAAGCTTTTCCGGACTTAAAAACGGAAAACACGAGTTCAAGTTTGAGATAGATAAAACGTTCTTTCAATTATTTGACACTGAGCAGGAATTTACAAACCCAAGGATAGAAGTAAATGTATTACTTGATAAACATACTACTTTCCTGGAGTTTGAGATTAAGATCAAAGGTTTAGTTGAGCTGGTTTGTGATATCACAAATGAAGATTTCGACTATCCTATTGAGAATGAAATTAAAATTCTGGTGAATTTCGGAGAAGAATATGACGACAGCAATGAAGATGTCATCACGATTCCTACCGGAGAGCATGCTTTCAATGTAGCCCATTTGATCTACGAAAATGTAATGCTTTCTATCCCGATGAAAAAGATTTCACCGAATGTAAGTGATGAAGATATACAAATTCTTGATCAGTTCAGTCCAAAAGAAATTGAGGAAACCGAAGAGGAAGAACATGACAGTGATCCGAGATGGGACGCTTTAAAAAAGTTAAGAGACAATAATTAAATAGAATAATTTAAATATGATGAGATGATGAATCTCATCGCTCATCAATTAAAAAAGTTATTAGAAAATGGCACATCCAAAGAGAAGACAGTCGTCTACAAGAAGAGATAAGAGAAGAACTCACTACAAAGCTGTAGTTCCTCAATTAGCTAAAGATGCAACAACAGGAGAGCTTCACCTATACCACAGAGCTCACTGGCATGAAGGAAAACTTTACTACAGAGGTAAAGTAGTATTGGAAAAAGAAGTAGCTACTACTGAAGAAAACTAAGAGTCGCTTTTTCATTGAAAAAGCCTCATTTTAATACAAAAACCGCCCAATTTTGATAAAATTTGGCGGTTTTTTGTTGTTTTTTGCGTTTTTTTGGTATCTTTGACACCAAATCAAATATCAAATTTATGGACATTAAAGACATACAGAATCTTATTAAGTTTGTATCTAAGGCTGAAGTTTCAGAAGTAAAATATAAAACTAAGGATTTCGAAATCACTATTAAAACTCCATTAGCTGGAAGCGATGCTGTTTATGCACAACCTGCAGTATACCACACTGCTCCTCAGGCTGTAGCTGCTCCGGCACCTGTTGCAACTCCTGCTGCTGCACCTGCAGAGAAAGCTGAGGCTGCATCTGATGATAGCAAATATGTAACAATCAAGTCTCCAATGATCGGTACTTTCTACAGAAAGCCATCTCCTGATAAAGATGTATTCGTAAATGTAGGTGATGAAGTTTCTGTTGGTAAAGTAGTTTGCGTAATTGAAGCAATGAAGTTATTCAACCAGATTGAATCTGAGATTAGCGGAAAAATCGTTAAAATCTTAGTTGATGATGCTACTCCGGTAGAATACGACCAACCATTATTCTTAGTAGATCCATCTTAAGGAATTTTAGATTAAAGATTATAAATTTTAGATGAAACTTTTTCATTTAAAATAATTTAAAATTCAAAATTTATAATTTAAAATTTCGGAGAGATGTTCAAAAAAATATTAATAGCCAATCGTGGCGAAATTGCAATGCGTATTTTACGTACTTGTAAAGAAATGGGGATCAAAACCGTTGCAGTATACTCTACTGCAGATAAAGACAGTCTTCACGTAAGATTTGCAGATGAAGCGGTTTGTATCGGTCCTGCGATGAGCAAAGACTCATACCTTAAAATCCCTAACATTATTGCTGCAGCAGAAATTACAAATGCTGACGCTATTCACCCAGGTTATGGATTCTTATCTGAAAATGCTAACTTTTCAAGAATCTGCGAAAAGAACGGAATCAAGTTCATTGGAGCTTCTCCGGAGCAGATTGAAAAAATGGGAGACAAAGCAAATGCTAAAGCTACCATGAAAGCTGCTGGTGTACCTTGTGTACCTGGTTCTGACGGATTAATTGAATCTTACGAACACGCTGTAAAAGTTGCTGAAGAAACTGGATATCCTGTAATGATCAAAGCTACTGCCGGTGGTGGAGGTAAAGGGATGAGAGCTGTCTGGAAAGCTGAAGATCTTAAAGATCACTGGGAGTCTGCTATTCAGGAAGCTGTAGCTGCCTTTGGAAACGGAGGTATGTATATGGAAAAACTGATTGAAGAACCTAGACATATTGAAATTCAGGTTGCAGGAGACCAATTCGGTAAAGCTTGCCACCTTTCTGAAAGAGACTGTTCTGTACAGAGAAGAAATCAGAAATTAACGGAAGAAACTCCTTCTCCATTCATGACTGACGAACTTCGTGAGAAAATGGGTGACGCTGCTGTAAAAGCTGCTGAATTTATTGGATACGAAGGGGTAGGAACTATCGAATTCCTTGTAGACAAGCACAGAAATTTCTATTTCATGGAAATGAATACAAGAATCCAGGTAGAGCACCCGATCACTGAGCAGGTAATTGATTATGACCTTATCAGAGAACAGATTCTTCTTGCTGCGGGAACTCCTATTTCAGGAATCAATTATTACCCTAAATTACATTCAATCGAATGTAGAATCAACGCTGAAGACCCTTACGCAGACTTCAGACCATCTCCGGGAAAAATCACTGGATTAAACATCCCTGGAGGACACGGAATCAGAGTAGACACTCACGTTTATTCAGGATATACAATTCCTTCTAACTATGACTCTATGATTGCTAAGCTTATCACAACGGCTCAAACCCGTGAGGAAGCTATCGCAAAAATGAGACGTGCTCTTGAGGAATTCTATATCGAAGGTGTAAAAACTACTATTCCTTTCCACAGACAACTGATGGATAATGAAGATTATCTTGCAGGAAACTACACTACAAAATTCATGGAGGATTTTGTAATGGATAGAAAATACGACAATCATCACTAAGATGATGTAAAATAAAAACTTCAATGATCCGTCATACAAATTTGTGTGACGGATTATTTTTTTCTTGATATCTTTGAAGACAACCATGAACAAAGTTTTAAAATGGATACTGATCATTTGTACAGGTGGCATTCTGCTTTACCTGGCAGCAAGTTTTTTTGCGGTGTTCATGCTTACTTATTTCAGCTCATCAAAAAGAATAAACCTTCCCGCCGAAGAAAAAGCATTTGAAAAAATAAAGAAGGTATATCATATTGAAACCATAGAGCGCAGCCCGGAATTTGAAAGACAGGTTAAAAATCAGGACACCATAACCTATACTCTGTATCTTTACAGCAAAAGCAATTGTAATATCGAACCTGATTCTTTGAAAAAGAATGCTTTAAGAATTGCTAAAGAGATCAACAATATTCATCTTGAATCTAAATATTACAAATATCGTTTAGTATTTTCATGTAAAGCTTACAATCCTAATGGATTTGATTTTGAATTTTTAAGAAAAGATATAATTCCTTAATATATAAATCATTAACCAATAATTTCGACGAAAGCAGTAAAATTAGGAAGGAAATAAAGCGTAAGCAACTTCTCGATTTCTAAAGATAGAATACCTGCAACAGTTTATTCGTTCAACAAATATTCTCTAGAACACTTCATTTAACCCTCAAAATACACTTCATTTACAGCATTATACTCTACTCCATTTTTGTTCATTCATCTCATTAATATTATGTAAATTTGTGAAAAACCAAACATATGTCAACAGCAGAACAAACAAAAAACTCGCAGTATTTTATTGACCTTGAAGACAAACATGGAGCACATAATTATCACCCCCTTCCAGTAGTTCTGGATCGTGGAGAAGGTGTTTTCGTATGGGATGTAGAGGGCAAAAAGTATTATGATTTTCTTTCAGCATATTCTGCTGTGAATCAGGGACACTCTCACCCTAAAATTGTAGGAGCATTAGTAGAGCAGGCTCAAAAACTGGCTTTAACTTCAAGAGCGTTCTACAACTCTAAATTGGGAGAATACGAGCAAAAAATCACTACTCTTTTTGGGTTTGATAAAGTATTACCAATGAACTCTGGTGCTGAAGCAGTAGAAACCGCAGTAAAACTTGCGAGAAAATGGAGCTACGAAGTAAAAGGAATTTCAGAAAACGCTGCTAAGATCATCGTTTGTGAAAATAATTTCCACGGAAGAACGACAACCATTGTTTCCTTCTCTAATGATCCTGATGCTAACCAAAATTATGGTCCATTCACACCTGGATTTATTAAGATTCCTTATAACGATATTGCTGCACTGGAAGACGTTTTAAGCAGAGATGCAGGAAACATCGCAGCATTTCTTGTAGAACCTATTCAGGGAGAGGCAGGAGTATATGTTCCGGATGAGAATTTCCTTAAAAATGCTTCGGAATTGTGTAAAAAGCACAACGTTCTATTCATAGCTGATGAAGTTCAGACAGGTATTGCAAGAACCGGAAAATTAATCGCTTGCCACCACGAAAATGTACAACCAGATATCTTAATCCTAGGAAAAGCACTTTCAGGAGGAATGTATCCTGTATCGGCAGTACTTGCTAATGATGAGATCATGAACGTTATCAAGCCAGGACAGCATGGTTCTACTTTCGGTGGAAACCCAATTGCATGTGCAGTAGCAGTGGCAGCATTAGATGTGGTAGCTGACGAAAAATTATCTGAAAGAGCAGAAGAGCTTGGACAGTTATTCAGAGCTGAAATTGAAAAATTAATTGAAAAATCTGATCTTATCAATAAGGTAAGAGGAAAAGGTCTTTTAAATGCAATCCTAATCAACGATACACCGGAAAGTTCCACAGCATGGAACCTTTGTCTACAATTAAAAGAAAACGGTCTGTTGGCAAAACCTACACACGGAAATATCATCAGATTAGCACCACCATTGGTAATTACTGAAGAGCAGTTATTAGATTGTGTGAAAATTATTGAAAAAACTATTCTTGAATACAAATAAGAATTAAATACAATATAAGCTGACAATATTTCAGTTGTCTTCTTAAAAAAATGGGTATGATTTTCTAAAGATCATACCCATAATTTATATATCTTAAGGTTATTAAGATATGATATTCTACCGACAAATACATTTAGGAATCGAATTTGCAGTATCAATTTAATAATGTAGGTTTATTTGGATAAATAGAATAGTTATAAATGGCAAGGATTCGTTTATAAAATTCAAATTAAAACTTATCTTTGACAGACAAAAAACAGGTTGAAAATGATATTAAGAGAGATAGCAATTATTTCCTTATTAAACAATACGTTATGATGCAAATAAGTGGTTTAATCATAACATACAATGAAGAAAAAAATATACAGGAAGTCCTGGAATGTTTTGATTTCTGTGATGAAATTATCGTGATAGATTCATTCAGTACGGACAAAACTGTAGATATTGCAAAAAAATTCCCCAATGTAAAGGTGATTCAGAACAAATTTGAAGACTTTACAAAGCAAAGAAACCTAGCTTTAGATTCCGCTACTCATGATTGGGTATTATTTTTGGATGGAGATGAAAGAATTACTCCTGCCTTACGAACAGAAATTATAGAGGAGCTGAATAAACCTGAGCAAAAAGATGCTTACTACTTTTACAGAAAATTCTTTTTTGCTAAAAAACCAATCCATTTTTCTGGAACGCAATCTGATAAAAATTTCAGACTTTTCAGAAAGTCGAAGGCAAGGTATATGGCTGGTAAAAAGGTACATGAAACGTTGGATGTAAACGGGAGTATCGGGGTATTAAAAAATAAATTGCTCCATTATTCCGTTTCAGATTATGAATCATATAAACAGAAAATGATTCATTACGGGGTATTAAAGGGAAAAGAACTGGCTGCAAAAGGGAAAAAGTACAGTGTTTGGGTTCAATATCTTAAAACTGCTTTTAAATTCTTTAAAGCCTATATAATGAGACTTGGTATTTTAGACGGAAAAGAAGGATATCAGCTTTCATATCTGCAATCCTTAAGTGTGTTTGAAACCTATGAATCATTAAAAAAAGAGCAAAATTAGTTGAATGAAGATTTGTATCATTAGTTATGACTTCTGGGATTATGATAAGTATATTGTTGAAGCATTATGCAAACGAGGTATTCAATCCCATCATATAAAAATAAGTGCTGTCACCCATTCCAACTTTAATGAAAGGGCTGTAAATGCCTTGAGCAAAACTTTTTTAAATAAGAATCTTAAGACAGAAAAAAGACAGAAATTTGTTCTTGATTCCCTTGAAAAACTGGGACATCAGGATCAGATTCTGGTATTAAATCCTGATACTTTTGATCTTGCAACTCTGGAAAAGATCAAAACATATACAAACCGCCTTATCACTTATCTTTACGACAATTTAGAAAGGGTTCCCGTAGAAGATAAGCTGCACCTTTTTGATAAAGTATTCTCTTTTGACGGAATAGATGTTAGAAAGCACGGTTTTGAAAAAATCACCAATTATATCTATCTTCCGCATATTTCGCAGGAAAAACAGAACCCTCAAATGGATATGTTTTATATCACTTCCTATGACAGCAGAAGAGTTTCAATGGTTAAGCTATTGGCAAAAAAACTAATGGATCTTGGATTAAAATTCCAGATTATGGTGATTGGGAAAAAATCATGGAGGCATCAACTAACCAATATGTTTATTAAGATTCCTAAAAATCTGTTTCTTATTTTCAGTATTAAGAAGATTCCACACAATGATCTTCCTGCCTACTATAAAAACTCAAGGGTTTTACTTGACCTGATGCGTGAAGGACAATATGGATTAAGCTTCAGGGTTTTCGAGGCTATGTCTCTGGAAAAAAAAATCATAACAGATAATGAGTCTATTAAAACTTATGATTTTTATAACCCGAATAATATTTTGATTTTAAATAAAAATATCACTAATCTTGATCAATCTTTTTTTGAAAGCCCTTATGAAAAGATTCCAGAGGAAATCTACGAAAGATATACTCTTGACAGTTGGGTAAACAAGGTTTTTGAATTAGATAATAAAAACTAACCGATGGGAATCTTAAAGGACATAAAAAAACATTTCAGAAGAAAAAAAAGACTTAAAGAGCTTCAGACTCAGGACATCATCAACATTCATTTGTATGATGCATCAAAAAAAACGATTCTTTTTACCTCAAGAGATTTCCCTACTCATGATAAGGATTCAGGATCCAACAGATTGAAAGAAATTATTTTAATCTATAAGGAATTAGGATACAATTGCATTTTGTTTGCTCCTCATATGTTTGAGGATAATACGTATGTACAGTTTTACCAGCAACTTGGCGTGATTGTCTTTGTGGAAAACAACAAATACAAAAACATTTATGAGTTTCTGTCTTCCTTTAAAAATATAGATTACGTTTGGTTCAATGGACCTCTCGCACTGAATCTGTTCTATAAAAAAATGAAGAACATCCTTCCTCGTACTAAATTTATGTATGACATGGTGGATATTCATTTCTTAAGATACAAAAGAGCAATTGAACTGGAACCTAATCGTATTTCACTTAAAAAGAACTATAAACATTTCTTCCGTTTAGAGACTGTAATTGCTCCTCAGCTGGATTATATTGTTGCCATTTCTGATAAGGAAAAAGAAACCATGGCACAATATGCTGATAAGAACAAGATCATTACCATTTCCAATATTCATTATCCTAAAATTGATATTTCTGAACGAAAAAACTTCCATGAAAGTAAAGGAATTATTTTCATCGGGTCCATTCATGAACCTAATATTGATGCCGTAAAGTTTTTATACGAAAAAATAATGCCTATCGTCTGGAAAACCAATCCAGAACTGGAAGTAAGCGTCATTGGAAATGTAGCAGATAAACTTGATATCAAACAATATCCAAAGTTTAAGTTTTTAGGCTTTGTGGAAAGTATTGAAGAACATTTCATGAATTCCAGAATTATGGTAGCACCATTAAGATTCGGGGCTGGAGTGAAAGGAAAAATCGGGCAGGCTTTTGAATACTTCTTCCCAGTTGTTACTACGGATATAGGAGCCGAAGGAATGCAGCTTATCAATCAGAAAAACGTACTGATTGCCAATGATGAAAATGGTTTTGCAGAAGCCATTATCCAGCTGAATAACAATGAAGAACTTTGGAATATACTGAGCAAAAATTCCGTTGATAGCTTAAAACCTTTTTCAATAGAAGCTGTAAGTAACACATTAAAAAAACTATAGCCAATCATGGATAACTTTCTGGTAAGCATCATTGTTCCTTGCTACAATGCTTCATATTATGTTAAAGAAGTATTGGAAAGCATACAAAATCAGACATATAAAAATATTGAATGTATCGTTATCAATGATGGTAGTACTGATAATACTTTAGATATAATTACAGCATTTTCTGATCCACGATTTACTATTTACAGTCAGGAAAACAAGGGATTATCAGACACTCGTAATGCAGGATTGGAAAAAGCTACCGGTGATTTTATTTTTTTCTGCGACAGTGATGACTGCCTTCCACAAAATGCCATAGAATCTTTATTATCTGTTTATACCGGAAAAGAAGATATTATTGCAGGAAAAACAGCATTAGTAACCTGGAATGACAAGAAAATTCTTTCCTACTTACCCCATCCTGAGAACAAACAAATCTTTGAAAATAATCATTCGGAAGTTCTTATTAAAAACATGACTGAAGGTTTAAGCCCTATTGCTCCGAATAAATTATATAAGACTGATTTTCTTAGAAAAAACAATATTAAATTCTTAAGTGGTATTTATCATGAAGATGAACTTTGGTTCTTCGAAGTAATGTTTGCTGCTAAAAATGTAACCTTCATCCCTGAAGTTACTTATCATTATACGAAGGATAATACCCAATCTATTACTCAAAAGAACGGTGATAAAAATTTACTAGGTTATCTGAGTGTACTCAAAACTATTTACGAAAAATATTATCTGAAGTTTCCTGAACGCGGCATTATTGCTTATTACATCGTTTATCTGAAAAAGATCATCATCGGAAATTATAAACACCATGGTAATTATTCTTCAGAAGCTGTTCAACAGATGGAAAGAACTTTCAAGGAAGTAGATCCTAAGTTTAATGATCATATTGAGCTCGATAGTACAGCAAAAAAGTACTTTAGATTCCTTAATAATATTAGCTTAAAAGACGCTCAGGCAATAAAGAAAGAATATTTCAATTATCCTGTCAACAGTCTTCGCAAGCATTATAAAATTCTCATGTTCAGTCTTTTAAATTCAAACTAAAACTGTGAAAAAAAGATTTCTTTTAGTAATGCCGAATTACTCGGATTTCCCTAAACTATTCCTGAGCAATCTGGAAATAGAAGGATTTGACACCTATCTGATTACTGACAAAGTATCAAAATTCAAATATAAAGGAACGGAAAGCATTCAGAATTTTTTTGTTAAAAACATTCTCAGAAACAAGCAATACAAACAAAATCTAATCAGCAGACATACGCTTGAAGATCTTAGTAAAAGTCTTTCGGAAATTGAAGGAGAGCTGGATTATATATTAATAATCCGTCCCGATAACTTTCCGATTTCTTTTGTGAAAAATTTAAAAACAAGAACAAAGAAGTTAATTGCTTATCAATGGGATGGGATGGAAAAATATCCTGAAGTAAGAAATTATATTCCTTTGGTTGACAAATTTTTCTGTTTTGAAAATACGGATGTAGAAAACCACATCTACAAAACCACCAACTTTTATTTTGAGATAGAAAAGCCTACTTATAAACAATACAACCTTACTCATCCCCTACTTTACTTCGTAGGACTCGATCTGGAAAACAGAAGAAAAAAAATAGATGGATTCATTAAAAGTATCGGTGATTTTAATATTGATCTTCAGTTTTTCTTACAGGAATTTACACCTAATGAAAATAAAAATCCTAAGATCACGTACATAAAGGACAGAATCTCATTTACAGAAAACCTAAATTATGTAAAAAATGCTGATCTATTACTTGATTTCGTAGACCCAAGACAAGACGGTCTTTCCATCAGGTTTTTTGAAGCTTTGTATTATAAGAAAAAGATAATAACGGATAATTTAGTAGTAAAAAATTATGATTTTTACCATCCTGACAATATCTTTGTTCTGGAAAACGAGAATTATAAAAATATTGAACAGTTTATAAGTACACCTTACTTTGAACTTCCGGATGACATTGTAAAAAAATACGGTTTCAGTAACTGGATCAAAGAAATTATCAAGGATTAAACTGCTCTTAAATAAGAATCAATGAAGAAATATTTAATTATAGGAAGTGGCTTCTCAGGAAGTGTTTTGGCTCAGCAGCTTTGCGAGAACAACATCGTTCATGTAGTAGAAGAAAGAAGCCATATCGGGGGTAACTGTTATACGGAAAAGGATGCTGAAACAGGTATTACATTGCATCAATACGGTCCGCACATTTTCAATACGGATAATGTAGAAGTATGGAATTATATTCAACAGTTTTGTGAAATGGTTCCTTTCATCAACCGTGTAAAATCTATATATCAGAACCAGGTTTATTCCCTTCCTATTAATCTTCATACCATTAATCAGTTTTTCAAAAAAGATTTTTCTCCTAAAGAAGCAAAGTCTTTTATTGAATCATTGAGTGATACTTCCATTGATGTTCCTCAGAACTTTGAAGAACAGGCATTGAAATTCGTAGGAAAAGATCTTTATAAGGCTTTCTTCTATGGATATACTAAAAAACAATGGGGCTGTGAGCCATCTGAACTTCCAGCAAGCATATTGAAAAGACTTCCTGTAAGGTTTAATTATAATGACAATTATTACGCAATGCCACTTCAGGGAATTCCAAGAAACGGATATACAGAGATCTTTGAAAAGATGCTGAACCATCCTAATATCACTGTAACATTAAATAAAAAAATAACGGCTGAAGAAATTGACTTCTCAGAATATGATCATGTGTTCTATTCAGGACCTATTGATGCTTATTTTGGTTATAAATATGGCAGATTAGGCTACAGAACCGTATTTTTTGAGAAATTCACTGATGAAGGTGACTTTCAGGGAAATGCAGTGATCAATTATGCCGATCAGGAAACTCCACATACGAGAATTCACGAGCACAAGCACTTCACACCTTGGGAAGAGCATGATAAAACTGTATACTTCAAAGAATTCAGTAAAGAAACGGATGAAAAAGATATTCCTTATTATCCTAAAAGATTACAAGGTGATATGGAAATGCTTGAGAAGTATTTTGAAGAAAAAGACAAACTTTCCAATATTACTTTCATAGGAAGACTTGCTACATATCGTTATATGGATATGCACCACGTAATTGCAGAAGCATTGGAAACAGCTAAACAATTCCAATAATATGTGGTGGAAAAAGAATAAGGTGCAGGAACCACCAAGGGAATTACTGAATATCTCTACTAAAAGTGGACAAATCGCCTCTGTGGAAAACTACAATTCCTTTCAAACCAGAGCAGAATCATCCCTTAAGCAAGTGCTGGATGCCATCAAATTGGGCATTCCTCAACATGAGATCAAGCTGAGCCTGCATACAGGAGACTTTCCTACCGAACAATTAATTAAAGGAAATTTCTATTACTGTTGTGATAAAAAGGAAGACCTGGATTTTGTTTTTCCGGATTTTATATTTGATCATTGGCAGCAGGCAGGGATTCCTGAGTTTAATAAAACGGTAACGGAAATTAAGGAAGCAGCAGAGAAAAAATATATTCACTCAAGAATGTTGTGGATCGGAAATACCCAAACCCATCCCAACAGAAATAAAATTATAGAATATTCTGAGCAGCATCCTGATATCATTGAAGCTTACAATACTTACGTAGATCAGGCGGTAAGCGGAAAAAAAGATATTCCTTATATTTCATTAATAGATCATGCGAAATATAAATATCTCATAGATATTGAAGGCAGAGGATACAGCGGAAGGATAAAAATGCTTCTGTTTACTAAAAGACTTCTGTTTATTCAGGATAGACAATGGAAATCTTATTATCATTTTGAACTGGAACCTTATAAACATTTTATTCCAGTAAAAAATGATCTTTCGGATCTGATGGATCAGATAAAATTTGTAGAACAACAAGGTGAAGATTATTACAATAACATTACTCAAAATGCTTATGACTTTGCCGTTGAAAATCTTCAATACGAAAAAGCCGTTCAAAGAATACAACAGTTAATTTCAAACTTATGATTAATACCAATTCTGTCTGTGCTGTTGTAGTGACTTATAACAGATTAGAGTTTCTTAAAGAAGGTATTCAGGGAATCCTGGATCAGACGACTCCACCAGACAAAATTATTATTGTAAATAATGGGTCTACAGATGGCACTGACGCTTATCTTAAAACGTTACATCAACCTCAAATTGAAATTGTAACTCAAGAAAACCTTGGGGGTGCCGGTGGTTTCCATACAGGAATTAAGAAGGCTTATGAAGCCGGCTACGAATGGATCTGGGTAATGGATGATGATGTAGAACCTTTTAAAGATTGTCTTGAGAACCTTTTGAAATATAAAGAATTATCACAATGTATTCATCCGTTAAGGATTTTCAGTGATAATAACGAGGTGTTTAAATGGGAACATTATTTCGATTACAGAATATGCATGCCTGTGCTGCACCATAATATATCTTTAGAAAACAAAGACTTTTGTTATGTAAATACGGCATGCTTTGAAGGGATGCTTATTCACAGAGATCTGGTTGAAAAAATTGGATTCCCAAATAAAGAATATTTCATTGCCGGAGATGATACAGAATATGGTATTCTAGCCAATCTTCACACTAATGTAATGTATACCAAAACAGCGGCAATGTATCGTAAGAGAGCTAATATCTCTTATAAAATCAGACCATTGCAGGCGTATTATGAATACAGAAACATCTTTTTACTGAGAAAAAATATCAGACCTTATTTCCCCGAAAACTTTAGTTCAATGTTCTATAAGAATCTTTACAGAGACTTTTTCTCAAAAGTAATGATGATTATTAAAGGAAAAGAATATCCGTTTTCAGAAAAGAAGCTACTTATTTCCAAAATGTGGAAGGGAATAAAGGATGGTAAAAAAATATATAAAAACAAATAATCCAAGCCCTTATGAATCACTCCACAAAGATATCTGTCATTGTTCCCTGCTACAATCAGGCGATCTTTCTGGATAGCTGTATTGAATCATTAATGAATCAGACCTATACGAACTGGGAATGCATTATTGTAAATGACGGAAGTACAGATAATACGGAAGATATTGCGCTGAACTGGCAAAAGAAAGACAACAGAATCAA
Organism: Chryseobacterium artocarpi; assembly: GCF_001684975.1. Lineage (GTDB taxonomy): Bacteria > Bacteroidota > Bacteroidia > Flavobacteriales > Weeksellaceae > Chryseobacterium > Chryseobacterium artocarpi. The sequence goes on from NZ_MAYH01000034.1 coordinate 638,163, forward strand.
GTATGTCAAAAAAGCGAATGGAGGGTTAAGCTCAGCCAGAAATACCGGAATTCAGAATATAACCGGAGATTTTATACAATTTCTGGATTGTGATGATTTTTTATATAAAGAAAAATTTGAAAAATCCGTAAGAGAACTTGATCAGCAAACTAATACGGTTATTATTACAGATTTCCAAAGATTTGATAATGTAACACAGACGATCATTCCTCCTCATTGTGTACTAAAATCAGAATATTTCAATCAGAGAGATATTTTATTGAAATGGGATAATACTTTTTCTATTCCTATACACTGTGCACTTTTCTCCAAAGATCTGGTGGAAAAATATAAGTTTGACGAAGAACTAAAAGCCAAGGAAGACTGGATTTTTTGGTTACAGGTATATGAAAACAACCCACAAACCCATTTCATCAAAGAGTATCTTCTTGCGTACAGAATGAGCTCTTCGGGAATGACCTACAACCAGACTTTCATGTATGAAAGCAAAATAAAAGCTTTAGAAAAACTAGAGCAGGTAGTTTCTGATAAAGAGCTGTTAAGAGAATTTTTCAGACATGAGCTTTTGGCAACAATGCATGAAAATATTCAATTGACAGAGCGAATAAAACTTCTGGGCTACAAAAGAACAATGAAATATAAAATCAATAAGGTTTTAAAGATAATAGGGGTTAAAAAAGAATAATTTTCCTTAAACACAATAAAAAAGCTGCCTGAATCATTTGGGCAGCTTTTTTGTTTCCTGATTAGCTCTTATTCATTAATTCACACCATATTCTTAAGTAAATTCAAACAGAAAAACCAAGAATAAAATATCATATCCTAATCATAAATCATCCCGTAAACGCATAATTTTAAGTAAATTTGCAAAAATTTAAATTGAAATGGAGAAAGTAAGAGTACGTTTTGCTCCAAGTCCTACAGGACCATTACATTTGGGAGGCGTAAGAACTGCATTATATGATTACCTTTTTGCTAAAAATCAAGGAGGAGAATTTGTATTAAGAATCGAAGATACAGATACCGCAAGATATGTAGAAGGAGCTGAAGAATATATTGAAGAAGCTTTGGAATGGTGCGGAATCATCCCTGATGAAAGTCCTAAAAAAGGAGGGAAATTTGCTCCTTACAGACAATCTGAAAGAAGAGACATCTATGACAGATATACAGAGCAGATCTTAAAAACAGACTATGCTTATATCGCTTTTGATACTGCTGAAGAACTGGATGCTGCTCGTGCAGAGTATGAAGCAAGAGGTGATGTATTCTCTTATGATAATAAAACCAGAAACAGTTTAAGAAACAGCCTTGCCCTTTCTGAAGAGGAAGTTCAAAGATTACTGGATGAAAAAACGCCATATGTGGTAAGATTCAAAATGCCTGTAGACAGAATTTTGAACCTGGAAGATATCATCCGTGGAAAATTCTCTGTAAATACCAATACTTTAGATGATAAAGTTTTGGTAAAAAATGACGGAATGCCAACGTATCACTTCGCCAATATCATTGATGACCACGAAATGGAAATTTCTCATGTGATCCGTGGTGAAGAATGGTTACCTTCTCTTGGACTACACACTTTATTATACGAAGCAATGCAGTGGGAAGCACCACAGTTTGCACACCTTTCTCTAATCTTAAAACCTGAAGGAAAAGGAAAATTAAGCAAAAGAGACGGTGATAAATTTGGATTCCCTGTATTCCCGCTTGATTTCAAAGATCCGGCAACAGGAATCGTTTCTAAAGGATACAGAGAAAACGGTTACCTTCCTGATGCATTCATCAATATGGTTGCATTATTAGGATGGTCACCTGCTGATGACAAAGAAATTTTGTCTTTAGATGAAATGATTAAAGAATTTGACCTTCATAAAGTACACAAGGCTGGAGCAAGATTCAGTAAAGAGAAGTCTGAATGGTTTAACCACCAGTATATTCAGATGAAATCTGATGCTGAGCTTCTTGAAATGCTTAAAAATTCAGGTCTTGATCTTTCTAATGCTACAGATGAAAAACTTTTAAAGGTAATTCCTTTGATGAAAGAAAGAGCTACTTTCCCGAAAGATATCTATGAAAACGGAAAATTTTTCTTTGAAGCTCCGACCTCTTATGATGAAAAAGCATCTAAAAAAGCTTGGAATGACGAAACTTCTACCATTTTAGGAGAGTTAGCTGCCCAGTTTGAATCTACAGACTTTGTTGCGGAAACATTAAAGCAGACTATGCATGATTTCGCGGAGAACAAAGGTCTGGGAATGGGTAAAGTAATGATGCCTTTACGTTTATCTTTGGTAGGAGAACTGAAAGGACCAGATGTTCCAGACATTCTGGAAATCATTGGTAAAGAGGAAAGTATCGCCAGAATAAGCAATGCTATAAATAATTTTAAATAAAATTACCATAATTTTTCATACATTTGAAAGATTTAATTTACTTCAAGAAATGGAATATTTAAGTTTCGAGCTTCCTATCAAAGAATTGATGGACCAATACCAGACGTGTTCTTTAGTAGGAGAAGAAAGTGGTGTTGATGTAAAATTAGCATGCAGCCAGATTGAGGATAAGATTTTAGAAAAGAAAAAAGAAATCTATGGAAATCTTACACCTTGGCAAAGAGTACAACTGTCCCGTCACCCGGATCGTCCTTATACATTGGATTATATCAACGGAATGGCAGACAAAGGCAGTTTCTTAGAACTTCACGGAGACAGAAATTTCGCTGATGACCCGGCAATGATTGGAGGATTGATTACCTTGGATGGTCAAAAAGTAATGATCATAGGGACTCAAAAAGGAAGAACTACAAAGGAAAGACAGCACAGAAGATTTGGAATGCCAAATCCGGAAGGCTACAGAAAAGCTTTAAGACTAATGAAGCTTGCTGAAAAATTCAACATTCCTGTAGTGACATTAGTGGATACACCGGGAGCATACCCAGGTTTAGAAGCTGAAGAAAGAGGACAAGGTGAAGCTATTGCAAGAAATATTTTTGAAATGGTACAGCTTAAAACTCCAATCTTCACTTATATCATCGGAGAAGGTGCCAGTGGTGGAGCATTAGGAATAGGTGTAGGTAACAAAGTATATATGTTGGAAAACACATGGTATACTGTAATTGCACCGGAAAGTTGTTCATCTATCTTATGGAGAAACTGGGATCACAAGGAAGATGCAGCAAATGCATTAAACCTTACTCCACAGGATGCACTGAGAGAGAAATTCATTGATGGAATCATCGAAGAACCTCTAGGAGGCGCTCACTATGATACAGAGACTACCTATTTAAACTTGAAAAATTCTATTTTACAAAATATCAAGGCTTTTTCTAAATTTACAGGACAGGAACTTGAAACCCAAAGACAGGATAAATTCATTACGATGGGTCAGTTTAAAGGATAAAAAAACAAAAAGGTTAAGAAAATTTCTTAACCTTTTTTACTTTAGTTTTCTTCTACGTTACTCTGCAACATTGAGAGCGATCTCAATATCCTGAGTAATTTTCTTTAATGACGAATATTTGGCATCACATACCATGGTAGTCAGCACATATTCTCCTTTATCTATCAGAATAAAATTCTGTCCTTTCGCAGGAACACTTAGATTATAATACTTTTTACCACTGATTTTTACGATCAGATTACAGCTGGATCTATTCTTAATATTGATATATGCTTCATTTTTATTAATATCATTATTAAAAAGATGAGTAAGCATTGCTGCTGTTTTCTTATTTTCTTCACTTGGTCCTGAGCTGGAGGTTCCTGTACTTTTTACAGATCCTGCCGAGGCATAAGCTACTCTCCTTTCTTCTTTCAATGCATTGATTGCATCATTTATTTTATCAGTATTTTTTGTAGTATTTGTAGTGGCAGCTTTATTATTTGTGGCTACTGTTTTCCCACTGTTCAGCTCATTATTTTTAACTATTTTTTCAATTTTCTCTTTACTGATTGGCTTAATAGTAGGTTTTGCTTCAGGAGAATTATCTGCCATAATGATTTCCATCAGCCTTTTTTTAAAGTAATCTGTTCTGGCGTGTCCCGGATTCTGTTTGATAAAACCGGCAATAACTCTCGTTTCTTTGGAAGTTTCAGCTTCTTGCTCTGTATAAATGATGACTGTTTCTTTTTCTACAACCGCTTTAGCTTTTATTTTTTTCTTTTTTTGAGAAAAACCTAAAGAGAAAATGCATATAAAAAGGAGAAAGAAGATTTTTTTCATTAATCAAATCTTTAAAATAGTATTAAATATATTAATAACGTGAAAAGTCGTTTTTTAGTTTATCATTAAAATCATTATCTTTGCACTGCTTTAAAATTAAGCTAAAAATTAATACTAATCTTAAATAAAAAATAATAGATATTATGTCTTATACACCAGTTGCTGCAGACGTAGCTAAATTAAGAAACCAAACAGGTGCAGGTATGATGGACTGCAAAAAAGCTCTAGTTGAAGCTGAAGGAGACTTCGAAAAAGCGGTAGATATCCTTAGAAAAAAAGGACAAAAAGTTGCTGCTAACAGAGCTGACAGAGAATCTACTGAAGGAGCTGTAATCGCAAGAGTAAATGAGGATAACACTTTAGGTGCTATTATCTCTTTAAACTGTGAGACTGACTTCGTTGGTAAAAACGAAGCTTTCATCGAGCTAGCTTACGAATTAGCTGAGATGGCAATCTTCGCTGCTACTAAAGAAGAATTATTAGCTACAGATTTCCACGGAATGACTGTTGCTGAAAAACTAATTGAGCAGACAGGTGTTATCGGTGAAAAAATCGAAATCGGTACATTCGAAAGAATCGAAGGACCATTCCTAGGAGCTTACATCCACGCTGGAAACAAAATTGCTGCAATCACTTCTCTTTCTGCAAAAGTAGACGGAGCTGATGAAGTTGCTAAATCTGTTTCTATGCAAGCTGCTGCGATGAACCCAATCGCTCTTGACGAAACTAGAGTTTCTCAGGAAACTATCGACAAAGAATTAGAGATCGAAAGACACAAACTTACTGAAGAAGGTAAGCCTGCAAACATTATCGACAATATCTTGAAAGGTAAAATGCAGAGATTCTACAAAGACAACACTTTGGTACACCAAGATTTCATTAAGGATTCTAGTATCTCAGTTGCTGACTATGTAAAATCTGTAAATGCAGATCTAAAAGTAACAGGATTTATCAGAGTAAGCTTATAATCCATACTTCAAAAATATTTGATCCCGATGAAAAAATCATCGGGATTTTTTATGCTTATTTTTCATGAATATGAACAGAAAGTGAAGCAAATTTTAAATATGCATCAATTACACAATAAACTAAAAATCAAAGTTTTTTTTATGTGAAAAAGCAACTTATAATGTTTAAATTTGCGCCCCTTATAATAACGCATGAAAAAATTTCTACTAGCTTTTTGCTCTTTTATTTGCTTAATTGTTAACGCACAATTAGACTCAGAACATTGGTTTGCTCCAATGTCGGCAAGTTCTCTCCAGGGAAATGCCCAACCACGTTGTTATCTATATTTATCAACTAATGAAACAACACCCATTCCCGTACAGGTTTCTAATAACAATACGGTATTTACAACTATTCAGGTAAGTAAAAACAATCCTGTTGAACTTGCTATTCCCAGCAATTACATGATTGCCTCTACTCCCAATAATCTTTTTACACAAAATACAATGGGACTGCATGTAAAAGGACCTAAAAAGTTCTATGCCAACTTCAGGTTCTCGGTTCCTCAACAAGCTGAATTTATTACCTCCAAAGGAATGGCAGGTGTGGGAAAAACATTCTTTATAGGAACGGCTCCTACTACTTCTCCAAAGGAGTATGTAAATTCTACAGTAGGAGTAACCGCTACAGAAGATAATACAACAGTAACCGTATCAGGTTATAATCCAAGTATTGTTTTTGCTGACGGTAGTGTAATGACTACAAGAACCTTCACCCTTGCTAAAGGGAAATCTTATATCCTTGATGTAAACAGTGATATGGGTGGTACGCCTAACAAAAGAGGGCTATTGGGAGCAAAACTTGTTGCAGATAAGCCAGTATCGGTTACCAACGGAAATTTTAACGGACTGTATACAACTCAAAATAGTACAAATGTAGATATATTGATGGATCAGGCTGTTCCAACAGAAAGACTTGGGAAAGATTTTGTAATGGTAAAAGGTAACGGACCTAATTCAGAGGGAATGGAAAAAGCCATGATCATTGCTACTGAAAACGGCACTACTCTTACCGTGAATGGAGTTCCAATTGGCGGAACACCTCTTAATGCTGGAGATTATCGCATGATTGAAGGTAATAAATACATCAATAAAGGTAATGGAAATTACAATATGAGTATTTCTTCAAACAAAAATGTTTATGTATACCAACTTCTTGCAGGTGCTTCGGGTAATACGGTTTATCAGACAGGAGGAATGAATTTTATACCACCCTTAAGCTGTTTCTTACCTAAGGAAATCAATGAAATTGGATATATCAACAAAATAGGTAATGATACATACAATACTAAACTGAATATCATTACACAGGCAGGGGCAACAGTAACCGTGAATGGAGTTCCTGTAACAGGATTTGTAACGGTAGACGGAAATCCCAACTGGATAACTTATTCTAAAACGAATAATATAACAGGAAATATTACTGTAACCTCTACGAAACCTGTGACTGCTGGAATTGCAGCCGGAAATGGTGCTGTAGGATACGGTGGATATTTCGCAGGTTTTTCTTCTATCCCGGTGATTACTAAAACAGGAGACTGTTATAATGGGGTTTTGCTGGAAGTAGATTCCGGTCACGACGGTTATCAATGGTATCTTAACGGAAATTTAATTCCAGGAGAAACCAACCCAACAATCAACCCTGATTCACACGGGTCTGGAATATACACATGTTATATTACTAAAAACAATTGTGAATCAAGATTTACAGCTGAATATGATTATACAAAGTGTCCTCCTATTACGACGACAACTTATGAAATAGGCTCTTGCAACACTAAAGTCATCAATCCTGTATTTACGAATTCAACGCAGCAACCAGTTCCTGCTAACACGAGTATAATTGTACAACCTACCAACGGAACAGTTTCCATTAATCCTACTACAGGGCAAATTACTTATACTCCTAATGCAGGGATTACAGCGGATATTACAGATACTTTCACTTATTATATTCAAGGAAACGGAAATCCTGCAGCATTCGAATATTTTAAAATTATAGTAAATACTCATGTACTTCAAACAACTAATAATGTAATGTTTTCTTGTTCTGATATCAACGGAAACGGAACGTTCAACCTGAAAAGTGTAAATGTTACTCCGGATCTTACAGCAACAGTAGATTATTTTACTAATGCTAATTTAACAGGACAGATCGCTAGCCCAAATACCTATTCAGGACCGGCAGGAACAATATATGTAAAAGTAACTTCTATCTATGGATGTTCACAGACAGCCACCATTACATTGAATATCTATCCTACTCCCAACATTAATACGAGTAATTATAATGCTAATATTTGTGATGAAGATTTTGATGGAACTGTAAATGTTAATTTTAATAATATAACACCACTGATTGTAAACAATTCTGCAAACTTTACAGTACGATACTATCTTAGTCAGGCTGATGCCAACGCTGGAAATGCAAGCAATCTTCCTCCTAACTGGTCGTATACGGCAAATACAACGGTATATGTAAGAGTAACTCCTAATATGGGAGACTGCCCTCCTGCCCTTGGACAGATCAATTTCACCATAGGAAACAAAATTCCTTTATTTACAAATAATGCGAAAACAGATGTTTGTGATAATGACATCAACGGATCAGAACCTGTAAACCTTAATGACTATAAAGGGCTATTCACGACTGATCCTTCTGTTATTTTATCATTTCATACTACACAAGCCAATGCACAGGCTGGAATTAACCCTATCGCTGCTTCACAAATCATTACTGCTGCAGGAGGTACTTTTTATGTAAGATTTCAAAGTACTACAGGATGTCCTAATACTGCAGTTTTAACAATTAACTTAAAAGCCCCTAAAAAATCTGGAAAACTTAAAGATCTGATCATCTGCTCTGATGAAAAAATACTTCTAGACGCAGGTCCCGGATTCTCTTCTTACCTGTGGAGTAATGGAGCTACCACTCCAACAATTGTTGCGTCAGCAGGAAGCTATTATGTAGACCTAGGATTTAACGGATGTGTGTATCGCCAACATGTAAATGTAGCTACCACACAAGCTCCGATAATTTCACGAATAGAGGTTACAGGAACTACAGCGACAGTATATGTAACAGGAGGAACACCACCATACCGATATTCATTGAATGGTTTTGATTATCAGTCATCCAATATTTTCACAGGCTTATCAAGAGGGATTCACACTGTATATGTATTGGGATCTGACGGATGTCGCCATGTAAGCAAAGAGTTTTTAGTGATAAACCTTATCAATACAATTACACCTAACGGAGATGGCATCAATGATGTTCTTAATTATTCGGAACTAAAGATCAAACAGAATGTTGTAATAGAAGTTGCAGACCGATATGGAGCTTCAGTTTATAAGTCGTCTGACAAGAATTATATTTGGGACGGGAAATCCAATGGAAGAAATTTACCTACCGGAACTTATTGGTATGTAATCAGATGGACAGAACCGGATTCTCAATTACAAGTTTCGTATTCAGGATGGCTATTAATTAAAAATAGAGAGTAATTTCAAACATTTATTTACAATTTTTCAAACATATTTGAATTTTTATTTTATTTTTGTAGAAATCCTAATTCCTTATTCATGAAAAGATTTTTACTCAGTCTGGCATTAATTTTTTTATCAATTAATACCCTTTTTGCGCAAAGGGATACTGAACATTGGATAGCTCCTTATTTTGTATCACCTGGCGTAAGTAATGTATATAATAACAGATTGTATATTTCTACTGATTCTGTCACTCCTTTTCCTGTTCAAATATTCAGTAATAATATGCTTCTTACAACAATTACTGTGAGTAAGGGAAATCCACAGACCTATGATGTTGACAAAGCACGAATATCTTCTACTGCTGATGCTGATGCTTTTACTGTTATCAATAAAGGTCTATATTTAAAAGGGGATAAGCCTTTTTATTGTAGTTTACGAATGGCTCAATCTATTCATGGTGAGATCATCACCAGCAAAGGAAAAGCTGGAATTGGTAAAAAATTCTATGTAGCTACAAGTCCCAGTACTTTCAATAACAGTACAAATTCATTTTATAATTTTACTGCCGGTATTCTTGCTACTGAGGACAATACTAATGTGACCGTATCATGGAATAACAATGTTACGTTTACGAATAGCGGAACATTTACAGGAAATACAAAAACTTTTATTTTACAGAAAGGACAGTCCTTTATTTTTACTGGAAATGATAACCCTTCAGCAACCAGTAAAGGGCTCTTTACCGGAGCAAAAATTGTTTCAGACAAACCGGTAACTCTTACCAACGGAAGCTGTAATGCAAACTTTACAAAATCTCCAACCGGTTCCGATCCTATTCTTGATCAATCTGTTCCTGTGGAAAGGTTGGGTAATACTTTTGCAATGGTAAAAACCAGATCACTCAGACCAGAGTTAAATATGGAAGGAGGACTTATTATTGCTACAGAAGATAATACAGACGTTTATATAAATGGAGCAACCACTCCTATTGCCAGCTTAAGTGAAGGACAATATTACAGAATTGATGAAACCAGCTATGCGCTTCAGCCTGGTGCTGGTAATCACTCTAATATGTATATTTCAGCATCTAAAAATATTTATCTATACCAGTTTATCGGAATTGATAATAGTGATGCAACCAATGGCTTTAACTATATACCACCATTGAACTGCTTCTTACCAAGAAAAATTGATGAAATTGGTAAGATTAATGAAATGCCTAGCATTGCAACCAATTCAATTAAATTAAAGCTGAATATTTTAACAGAAACAGGAGCGACTGTCTTCGTAAATGGTAACCAACCAACTGCAGATCAGGGACCGTTTCCTTTAACAGGAAATACTCAATGGGTAACTTATGCCATACCTGAAGTGATAGATAATCTTGTTATTACTTCTACAAAAGCTGTGACGGCTGGTATCAATGGAGGATTTGGCTCTGCTGGCTATGGAGGTTACTTTGCAGGTTTCTCCTCTATTCCTGTAATTTCTAAAAAATCAGGAGAATGTGTTCCTGGTCTTATTCTTGAAGTAGATGACGGATATGAAACTTACCAATGGTATCGTAATGGAGTGGCTATTCCAGGGGCTACCGCTTTCACCTATACACCTACTCAATCAGGAAATTATACGGTAAAAGTAACTATGGGAACATGCCCGCCTGTTACTACACCAATCTATAAAGTACAGAACTGTCTGAAATTAACTAAACAGACCCTTGCCATCTGTGCCACAAAGGTTATTACACCAGCTTTCACCTCTTCTACCCAAACTCCCGTGGCGACTACTGTAAAAATCCTTACACCTCCTACAAAAGGAACTGCAGTTGTAAATCCTAACGGAACCATTACTTATACTCCAAATGCCAATTATGCAGGACCGGATAAAATTGTATATACCTTCTGTGGAGATAATGCGGAGTTTACAGACTGTGAAGAAATTACCCTTGAACTCACTGTAGTACCTTTCGTTGTAAAAGATGCTTCCATTACTGCTTGTTGGTATGATGTAGATCCTTATGCTTATTTTGATCTTACTAAAGCTAATGTTACAGATTATACAGCTGTTACTAAAAAATACTACCGTACGTTAAATGACTTAAATGCCGGAATAAATGAAATCACTGCTCCGGATAAATTCCCGGCAACCGGCGGTGTTGTATTTGTAAAAATAACAACCAACGAAGGATGTACAGCAAATGCAAGAATTGAACTTGTTCCTCTTCCTATTAAAAAATCACCAGTTCTGGTAGATCAGTATATCTGTATAGATGCCAGAACCAATCTGGATGCAGGACCTGGATATGATTCATACTTATGGAGCACAGGAGCTACTACTTCAGGTATCAGAAATGTAGGAGTAGGAGAATATTCCGTAATTTTAAGTAAAAACGGATGTTTCCTTACTCAAGTAGTAAGAGTAAACAAAGCTCAAGATCCTGTAATTCAAACTATTGAAATCAATAATAATAATGCATCTGTGATGGTAGCAGGTGGAAAAGCACCTTATAAATTTGCTATTGATGGAACGGGTAGCTGGCAAGACTCTAATACTTTTACAGGATTATCCAGAGGACAGCACACATTCTATGTAAAAGATGCTTACAACTGTACACCTGTTGCAGTAGAAATTACAATTCCAAATCTATTGAATGCGATTACACCTAACGGAGATAACGTAAATGACTTTATAGATTACAGCGAACTTTCTTATAAAGACAATCTTTCTTTTGTAGTATATGACAGATATGGAAACATGGTATTTACCGGAAATAAATTCAATAACTATAAATGGGACGGAAAACATTTTGATAAGAAAATGGTAACCGGTACTTATTGGTATCATATCAACTGGAATGAGTCTAATAAAGAAAGAACTCCAGTAAAATATACAGGCTGGGTACTTGTAAAAAACAGAGAATAACAATTCGAGTATAAAACTTCAAAAACCACGATATTAAAATCGTGGTTTTTTTATTATATTTTCAACAGTACAATATATTTTATTATTAAATTTGTGATAAATACCATTACTGAATGAAGAAATTTTTATCTTTTTTACTATTATTTTATTTTTTCTCCTCAACATTTGCTCAATTGGATAGAGAACATTGGTTTGCTCCAATGGTAGACAGGTCCGGCGCACCCAATCCTTATCAGAAACTTTATCTTTCTACCAACAGGACTACTCCGTTTCCAGTAAGTATTTACAATAACAATGTTCTGATTGGAACCGTTAATATCAGTAAAAATAATCCCCAGAAATTTGACGTTTTAAGAAATTATATCATCACAACTCAACAAGCCGACTTATTTACACCTACAACAAAAGGTTTATACTTAAAGGCAGAATTTCCTTTTTATGCCAACTTAAGATTTTCTGTATTCAACCATGCGGAAATCATTACTTCTAAAGGAATTCCTTCTACAGGAAATAATTTCTTTGCCGCTTCAGCACCGATCTCGGTAAGCTATGACATTCTTAATTTTATGACCAGCATCCTGGCAACGGAAAACAATACTACAGTAACAATCACAGGCTACAGCCCTTTAGTTCAATTTTCAAACGGAACAACAGGAGCCACTAATCCTACAATGACATTTACGTTAAACAAAGGACAATCCTATATCATTGACGGAATCGGAAACATTACCGGAAACTTCGATGGATTTATAGGAGCAAAAATCACAGCAAATAAACCTGTAAATGTCACCAACGGAAACTTTAACGGTCAATATGCCGGAAATTTTTCCACCAGTTCTGATATTTTAATGGATCAGGCTGTCCCTGTAAACAGATTGGGAAATGAGTTTGCTCTTGTAAAAGGTAATGGAAACGTTGGTTCGAATATGGAAGGTGCTGTCGTTATCGCTACAGAAGACAATACCCAAATCTATGTAAATAATGAAATATTACCCGTTGCGACCATTAATACAGGAAAGTATTTTGTAATTCCTGATACCAAATACAGTAATCAGGGAGGAGGACATTTTAATTTATATATTAAAACATCTAAAAATGCATATGTCTATCAGCTTTTAGCTGGTGGTTCAGCTACTGGAAATGAAGTAGCTACTGGAGGATTCAATTTTATCCCTGCCCTCAACTGCTATCTTCCGAAGCAGATTAATGAACTCGGCTTTATAGATGAAAACTTCGTTCTTTCAAACGGAAACCCTACAGGAATCCTTAATATTCCAACAAAATTAAACCTTATCACTGAAAGAGGAGCCATCGTAAAAGTAAACGGAATAGATCCTCCCACCAGCACCGGACCTTACAATATGACAGGAACTACCAATTGGGTAACGTATGGAATACCTAATACTACAGGAACAATAACCATAACTTCCACCAAAGCGATCACCGGAGGAATCACTGCAGGAAGCGATGCTGTAGGATACGGAGGTTTTTTCGCTGGTTTTCCTACACAACCTGTCATTTTAAAATCAGGAGGAGATTGTGCACCCGGGATAGAACTTACAGTGGATCCCATCATTTACGATACTTATCAATGGTACAGAAACGGAATACTCATCACCGGAGCTACCGGATCTTCCATCAATCCTACACAATCCGGTTATTACACTTGTTCCGTTACTATGGGAAGCTGTGCACCGCTGGTTACTGAGCGATATAAAGTGCTAAATTGTACCAAGCTAACAAACACCACTTATAATGTTTGTAACACACAAGCGATTACTCCAGGTTTCAGTAATTCAACACAAACACCAGTAGTAAGCACAATAGCGATTACCACCCCACCTACATCAGGTACTGCTGTAATTAATCCGACTACCGGAGTAATTACCTACACTGTAAATACACCAGGAGTTACAGGAAATGATACATTTACTTACACTTTCTGCGGTAACGACCCGGATTTTCCTGATTGTGAAACAGTAACAGTAAGCATCAATATTACAGCAATTGCTGTAACGAATGTAACATTATCAGCCTGTGACATTAATGGACAGGGAACCTTCAACTTGACAACTGCAAATATAACTTCTGCTTCTCCCGTTACGATCACTTATTATCCAACATTAGCAGACGCACAAACAGAAAACCCAGCAACATTGATTACGGGTAATACATCTTATACTGCTCCTAACGGAACAATCATTTATGCCGTTGTAAAGAATAGTCTTGGATGCAAAAATATCGCACAAATCACCCTTTCTCTTTACAACAAAGCTATAGTTGTAGATAATTACAATGGAACCTTTTGTGATGATAATCTCGATGGAACAGTCGAAATCACATTATCTAATTTAACACCTATTGTACTAAACAACCCTACCTATTTTACAGTAAGGTACTATCAGGATTTGACCAATGCCAATGCCGGAAACAATAATACTCTTCCCAATAACTGGAGCTATACAGCAGCGACTACAATTTATATCAGAGTAGATTCTCCAGATGGATGTGCAACAGTAATCAAACCTTTACAACTTAGCATCGGACCTAGGGTTCCATTATTAACAAGAGCTGTTACCCAAAGTGTATGTGATGATGATTTAGACGGTCTAAAGTCTGTAAATCTGACACAATTTATTCCCCAGTTTACATTAGACCCTGGCGTAACATATACATTTCATGAAAGTCTTGCTAATGCCCGGAATAATATCAGCCCCATTGCACCAACAGTAAATATTACAAACTCTCAGACATTCTATGTCCGTTTTGAAAAAAATGGAGTCTGCCCGGAAGTAGAATCTATTAAAATAAACATTAAGATTCCTAAAAAATCAGACGTGTTAATAGATCAGAGTATTTGCCCTAAAGCATTAACTAAACTGGATGCAGGACCAGGATTTGATAAATATTTATGGAGTACAGGAGCTACTACTTCTTCTATCAACAATGTTCCTGCGGGAAGTTATTGGGTTGAGCTTACCTCTAATGGCTGTACCTACAAGCAATTTGTAAATGTTACAGAATATCAGCTTCCGGTGATCAGCTCTATTGAAATTGACGGAACCACAGTAAAAGTAGGTGTAACCGGCGGTAATCCTCCTTATGAATACTCTCTTGATGGAGTAATATGGCAAGCCTCCAATATTTTCAATAATGTTCCGAGAGGAGCTCACCAGATTTTCGTAAGAGATTCTAAACTTTGTGCAGAAGTAAAAAAAGAATTCGCTATTATTAACCTTATCAATACCATTACTCCAAATGGAGACGGGCGTAATGAAGCCATAGATTACTCCGCTTTGATGGCAAACGAAAATCTAGTTTTCAGAATTTTTGACAGGTATGGAGCCGAAATTTTCAGAGGAAGTCCGGAAAACAGATATACCTGGGACGGAAGAGTGGGCGGAAGATACGTTCCTACAGCCACCTATTGGTATTTCATCAGCTGGACGGAGTTTGGATCAACAGTTTCTGTAAAATATTCCAGTTGGTTACTGGTAAGACATCGATAAAAGAAATGCTGGAATAACATTGTATTCCAGCATTCTTTCTTTATATTTTTCATTATAATACCATTGTAGGAATCTTTTATAACACTCATTAACAAATTAATGCTAAAGTTTAATATAACTTTAACCACTATTCCTTATCTAAATAAGCACAAATTGCTGTATTTCTATGTAATTTTGCCAATTATATGAAGAAACTGTTTACTCTGTTGCTATTGGTTTTTCTTGCAAAAATTAATGCTCAAACATACTCTGGAGAGGTATTCTTAAGAGATAACTCAATCCTGTATCTTAATCAGGTATATGTAACTAACCTTAACACTCAAAAGACCGTTCTTACTGACTATAACGGCAATTTTACCGTTCCTGCAAATCCCGGTGACGTTATCAGATTCACTTCTATCGTCACCGAAAGAAAAGATATAAAACTGACTCCACAATTAATGGAACAGAAAAACCTGGTGGAACTTAAGATTGCCTACTATGAAATTCAGGAAATTGTACTCAGCAGATTCAAACCTACAGGGAACCTTCGATATGATGTAAATTCACTCAGAAAAGAAGACAAAGCACTTGCAATCAAAAAGGTAATTGGGCTTCCAGAACCAAAAGGTGATGGAAATTCACCAGAACTTCCTGTTGCCGGATTAAGAGATGGTGGGCTTACTTTCAGCCTCGAGAGTATTTATGATGTACTTTCCGGAGAAAGAAAGAAAAAGCAGCGTTATCTTGCCTATGAAAGAATGAATAGTTCTGTGACTCAGATTAAAAACTACCTTGGTAAAGATTATTTCACAAGATTTAAGATTCCTGAGAATCTGATAGACAACTTCCTACAATTTGTTTATAGTTCGGAAAATATTGAAGCTTATGTGCTTGCAGGAAACTTCGAAGCTATAAAAATTCCTATTGAAAAATATCTTCCGATTTATCAGAGAAGATTAAGAAATTCCCATCTTCAGGAAATTGTTGACAATAAATAATTCCACAACTATTTATAAATAAAAATCCATGTATATTCTGCATGGATTTTTTATTTTACAATCATGATTATTGAAACTTTATCAAATAATTTTAACAAATAATCAAAAATATGTGTAAATTTATGTCACGATCAAGTGTTTAAAATAAAAACAATACTATTTCGTTATCAAAGAAAAAGACTATAGACCTAAACACAGATTAAGAGAAGTACACCATTTTTAACTTAATATTTATTAATGAAAAGACTACTTTTACTTATTGGCTCAGTCATGTTTTTTTGTCTATCTGCCCAAAAAAGAGGAAAAGACTATAGTGATATTATCAAAAGTAATAATATCTATGAAATCAATGCTTTCCTGAGAGATGCCCATCCTGATGATCCAAGGCGTTCTGTACTGAAACCAAGAGTAATGGAACTCATGAAAGAGTATATTAAAAATGCACACCCGGCAGATCAGAAAGTAAAAGACATGCAGGAAATGCTTGCTTTACTTCGAAGAAGACCTTCTACAAAGATTACTTTTGATGAAATGAATGCAATCATCAAACAAAAACAGATTGCAAAATACAAAGCTGAGCTTGCTGCAAAACAACCCACAACAGTATACACTCCAAGCAATGCTCAGAATACATTTGTTGTAAATACGGCATCAAATGCTGCCATTCCTAACGCAGAAGCTGAAGAATTTAATATGCTGATGAATATTTCTCCTATTGAACATCAGAATAAAACTGTAAAAATCCTCAATTCCCTGTTTGATAATGACCCTAATGCCAAAGAATGTATTGTACTCATTCAAAATCAATCGGACTGTAATATTATTGTAAGGATGGAAGGTGTTGGAACTACCAAATACAGGCTCGCTATCCCCGCCCGAAGTGATAATTCTATTGTCATTGAGAAGGGGCAATACCTTTTTACCAGCTTGGTTTGTGGTGCACAGTATGCTTCACAAAAAACCATTCAAAAACCAATTATGGTGGCTTTGGGAAGCACAACAGTAAAATAATCAAATCAATATCATATTTTCCACATTGGTCTTTTAGCTTTAAAAGCCCTTAATTCTATGTAAATTTTAGTATTTTTGCAGTCATTTTATAAATGACTCAATGGGCAAGAATAAATTAGCAAGATTTGCGGAAAACAAGATATTACCAAATGTAATTCAACCTACAAGAGAAGATGCCTTAGAAGGCTTCGAATTGAAAGGAAAATGGAGAGACAATTTCTTCAAAAATGATAATCCTATCGTTCTTGAATTAGGCTGTGGTAAAGGAGAATATTCTGTAGGGCTTGCAAAAACATTCCCTGAAAAGAACTTTATCGGGGTTGATATTAAAGGAGCAAGATTTTGGTTTGGAGCTAAGGAAGCTGTGGACAACAATATGAACAATGTGGCGTTTTTAAGAACACAGATTGAACTTGTTGATTATTTCTTTGCAGAAAATGAAGTGGATGAAATCTGGATCACTTTCCCGGATCCACAAATAAAATATAAAAGAACAAAGCACAGATTAACTCACCCTGACTTTTTAAACAGATATAAAAAGTTTCTTAAACCTGGAGGAATCGTTCATTTAAAGACAGATTCAGAGTTTCTTCACGGGTATACTTTAGGATATTTGCAAGGTGCCGGATATGAAATCATCTCTGCTCACCATGATATCTATGGAGCTCCGGAATATGATCCTAATACGGAACATTTGAGAGACATCAAAACATATTATGAAGAGCTGTTCTCATCTAAAGGTAAAACAATTACTTACATTAAATTCCGAATCAACTAATGAACTGATACAGTTTATTAATTTAACAAGGAAAAAATAAAACGGTATGAAAAAGCTATTCGTTCTCGCAGGAGTATCACTGATTCTTACCAGCTGTAATGTGAATTATGGCGGTTATCCTATCAGAAACCCTTATCCAACTAATAATCGTGGTAATGCAGGTAACGCAGCCAATACTGAAAGAGAATACAATGAGCTTATCAAAACCTATAAACCGGAAACAACAGAGGTACTAAACGATCTTCTCAATAATGATGATCCGGCTAATCCCAGAACATCCATTTCGGTTGAGAATAAGTCTCGCTGCAATATGGTGCTTACCATAAGCGGAAACAATTTCTTTAAAAAAATTCCCATAGGTGCCGGAAAAATAGGTTACACAATGCTTCCTAAAAATCAAAACTACAGATTATCCGGAATGCTTTGTAATTCATCTTATCAATCTACAAAGTTTATTACGAGTTCATACTCAATAAAGCTTACTAATTAAAATAAAAGTGCTCCTTCAGGTTATTCTAAAGGAGCTTTTTTTATCAATAAAAAATATATTTAGTTTTTAATAAACTTATAGTTACCTATTCCATCAATAGAAATAATATAATTTCCCTTTTGTAATATTGAAACATTTACTTTGCTATCTATAACATTGCCTTCTTGAATAAGTTGCCCTACAACATTGGTAATTTTATATTTTAATTTTCCAGCATTTTTTGCAGATGAAATAATAGTAAGCTCATTACTAACTGGATTAGGATATATACTAAATAAAGGTACATTTTTAGTTTCTGAAATAGAAAGATTAGCACACTCTTCTCCTGTTGTTACCCCCACTGCACACCATGCAGCTTTAACAGCATTAACTTCTGCCGAGTTTACTCCATATAATATTCCAGATTCTTGAATTGTAAAATCTTTGACATCGGCATATACAGACTGAGACTGAACATAATTTTGCTGGGTGGAGTAAACCAGATCGGCAGCTTTCTTGATACCGATTCCTGATACACTATAAGCATAGCCATTATCGTTGGTTCCTGAACCTCCCTCTACCAGCAAATAATACCAATGATTCAATACTCCCGAATTGGTATGAACACCACATTTATCATTATTGGTATCAGGGGTACAGTTAGCTGATGTATCTTTCCAATGCTGCCCCATATAAGTATCCGGCTGATTGAATAATTTAGGGTTTTCAAAGGATCTGATCCCATCAGGCTGGGAAAGAACAAAATCTTCCCCCATAATCCATCTTTGTTTTTCAGGAGCCATTTTAGCTTCTACTGTTGCTCCCCAAATATCAGCAAATCCCTCATCCAAAGCTCCGGATTCTCTCTCATATACAAGATTTCCAAAAGCTGAATCAACACCGTGACCAAATTCATGAGCATCCACATCAAGCCCTGTTACGATATCCCAGTTAGTGGAGGAATTTGGCTGTCCGCCATTACCAATAAACATATACCCACCTGATAAGCTAGCATCTATCGTAGACAGACTTACCCAGGAAGCGTTATAAGGAGTTCCATTAATAGTCGGATGAATGAAAGATCTTACTTGTGAATTCTGATTATCAAACCCATTTCGGTCATACTCGTTCTTAAAAAAATCATAAACCTGAGAAAACGCCCAATGAGTCTCTAAAGCACCATCATCTTTTGTGGAGGCATATTCGGCAGTAGTCCAGTTATTATCTGCATCTACATATTTAGTCGTTAATGCTTCCGCCGCATCAGGACCTCCTAAAAAAACGGTAGCTATAATAGCCGATAAAACTTCTCCACCGGTATAATTCAACGTTTTCACAAATCTGGACTCGTCATTCAGTTCATAGCCATTTGTAGTCTGTAATGTTTCTATTGACCTTTGTCCACTGTATCTTGTATCGGCAGTTCCGGCTGTAAAGAAGGGCGCAGGTGTTTCAGCAGAAATGATTTCAGATGTCCTTTTTAAATCTTTCAAATGATCTATATAACTTGTCTGTTCTTTATTAAAAACTGTATTTTTAGCTTGATGAGTTTTAAGAAGCCCCTCTTTTTTCAGGATTTTTCCTGTTACTGCATCCATATATACTCTTTCAAGATCTCCCGGTTTACTGGAGACCATAGCAAAGGTATAAGCATAGCGATCTGAAGTTCCTGAAATATCTTTAGACAAAACAACTAAAGAACTTTTAGGTATAATTCCTTTAAATTCATCCGGTGTGGAATAATTGTTTCCCAGCTGAGCCAAACCTATTTTATAGATTTCTTCAGGGGTTTTAAGAGAGGATAAAGTAAAAGGAATTTCAATATTACTCACATTTCCATTCATGGAGGTGATTGTTCCGTTTTTTGAATGAACAACATACATTTTGTGGGCAACTTCCACTTCATTGAAGTATTGTTTATAAAAGTCATGCTGTGAACCCCAAAGATCTGTTTCTGATTTTACTTTTTTCAGAGTGTTGAAAGATCCTTTCACTTGAGTAATCTGTTTCAGAATATTTTCAGCATTTCTTACAGACACATTGACCTCGGATTTAAAGGAAATGAACTTTATCATCCCTTTCTCATTCACTTTTTTTGTCTCCACATACTCAGAGCCCAGATAATTTTGTGCGGTGCCTAATGAACTCAATGTCAATGCGACACCAAGAAATAATTGTTTCTTCATTGTATAGTTTTTGCAGTTCAAAAATATACAATTCACTACAAAAACAAATATTCAGTGATAAGTATTTAAAAAAACACTTCAAATTCGAATAAAATCGAATTTAAAGCCGAAAATTATAAATAAAAACAAAAAAAACCACCGAATAAAATTCAGTGGTTTTTAAATATATAAAGTATAAATCTTTAATTATTCTGCATCGAAATCAGCATCTGTATCAGCAGATACTTTTTCTCCTTCTTCTTTAGATTTTTCTTTATCAGCTTTTCTTTGAGACTGACCTTCTTTGATAGATTCAGAAACTACGCTAAGGATCATATCAATAGACTTAGAAGCATCATCGTTTCCTGGGATAACGAAGTCAACTTTTCTAGGGTCAGAGTTTGTATCAACGATACCGAAAACTGGAATACCAAGTTTCTTAGCTTCAGTTACCGCGATGTGCTCTCTTAAGATGTCAACTACAAATACAGCAGAAGGAAGTCTCACCATGTCAGCGATAGAACCTAAGTTCTTCTCTAGGTTAGCTCTTTGTCTGTCAACTTGTAATCTTTCTTTTTTAGATAAAGTTTCGAACGTACCGTCTTTTTTCATTTTGTCGATAGAGTTCATCTTCTTTACCGCCTTTCTGATAGTAACGAAGTTCGTTAACATACCTCCAGGCCATCTTTCTGTAATATAAGGCATATTAAGTTCAGAAGCGTGTTTTGCAACAACTTCTTTCGCTTGCTTCTTAGTAGCTACGAAAAGAACTTTTTTACCTGCAGAAGTTAATTTTTCTAAAGCGCTGCACGCTTCATCTAATTTAACTGCTGTTTTATGTAAGTCTACAATGTGAATACCGTTCTTCTCCATAAAAATGTATGGAGCCATATTTGGGTTCCACTTTCTAGTCATGTGACCGAAGTGTACACCAGCCTCTAAAAGGTCTTTTACATTTGCTTTTGCCATGTTTTCTGTTTTTGTTAGTTTACTTTCCGTTTTTTAAACAATCAACAACTTCTTTAGATGGGAGAAGCGTTTGGATGCTAAACGTAACGGGCAATGGGCGGTCTGCTTATTGCTTTTGGCAATGGGCTTTTCGCCGAGATTAAGTTTAAATAAAATGTAGTACATTTCTGTAGCCAATAGCCGATAGCCATTCGCCAACAGCAAATCTTAACGTTTTGAGAATTGGAATCTCTTTCTTGCTTTTTTCTGACCTGGCTTCTTTCTTTCCACCATTCTTGCGTCTCTTGTAAGTAAACCAGCTGGCTTTAATGCTAATCTGAACTCAGCGTTGATTTCGCATAAAGCTCTTGAAATACCTAATCTGATAGCCTCTGCCTGACCTGTATTACCACCACCGAATACGTTTACGGTAACATCATACTGACCAACAGTCTCAGAAAGGATGAACGGTTGGTTTAATTTGTAAACCATCACGTCTGTAGAGAAATATTCTTTAGCATCTTTACCGTTTACTGTAATGTTTCCAGAACCTGGTCTTACATAAACTCTTGCTACAGAAGTTTTTCTTCTTCCGATTTTGTGAACTATAGACATAATTAATTATTTAAATTCGTTAACATTAATTGTTTTAGGCTGTTGAGCTTCATGTTTGTGCTCAGTTCCTTCATATAAATAAAGGTTCTTAAGGATAGCAGCTCCTAATCTGTTTTTAGGTAGCATACCTTTTACAGATTTCTCTAATACCTTTAAAGAATCTTTCTTTTGAAGTTCAGCCGCAGTCATAGACTTCTGTCCACCAGGATATCCTGTATGCCAGATATAAGTCTTATCAGCCCACTTGTTTCCGGAAAGTGTAATTTTCCCAGCATTCAAAACGATTACGTTATCACCACAATCTACGTGAGGTGTAAAGTTCGTTTTGTGCTTACCTCTCAAAATCTTTGCAACCGTAGAAGCTAGTCTTCCTAACGGCTGTCCTTCAGCGTCTACCACAACCCATTCTTTATTAGCAGTAGCTTTGTTCGCTGAAACAGTTTTGTAACTTAATGTATTCACACGTTTTAGTTAAAGATTAAACATAATTTACCCCTAAAAGGGTGTGCAAAGGTACAAATTATTTTTGTAACGCAAAAACATATTTCATTTAATCTATATAATATCTGCTATTCAACCTTCTACCATTAGATTTTAACAGTTTTTATATTTTGGCATAAATCTTGTAAATTGTTGTTGCGATGAAAAAAAACGCTTAGATGATTCTAAGAACACAAATATGATAAAGCAAGAGTTTATTCCCTCAACTCTTTCTTTATTAACCCTCCTTTTCTATTTTTTACTTTTAGATTTATCTGTTGTTTCAGATTTACTCTTTATAAGATGTTTCCCAGTCATTTTATATTTATATTAATAATTTCTTCAAAAAAACATTAGAATATTTATTTATTTCATGAAATAATTATCTTTGTCGCAGAAGAAACTACCCATGAGTCACGGAAAAATCAGAGAAGATAAAACCTGCCTGAACTGCGGGCATCACGTTGAAGAAAGATTCTGCCCTCATTGCGGACAGGAAAATACTGAACGCAGACAACCTTTCTATTTCCTTTTCACCCATTTTATTGAAGACTTTACCCATTACGATGGGCAGTTCTGGGGAACAGTAAAAAATTTATTGTTTAAACCAGGTAAACTGACCAATACTTATCTTGAAGGAAAGAGGCAGATATTTGTTCCTCCTGTAAAGCTTTATATTTTCGTCAGTTTTATTACATTTTTTGTATTTGCCTTATTTCCTATGGTAAATATAGGATCCAATGATAAGCATGATGAAAAACAAAGCGATACAGGTCTTGTAAAAATTATGAAACCTATTAAAGCTATCGGAACACAGAAAATAATTGATAGTATAAAAGCTAAAAAAATACTGACTGAAGATGATTCTCTTGCTATTGAAAAGCTAAAAATGGTTCCCGATTCTGCCGAGGTTGAAAAAATACTGGATATGGACCAAACAATAGATTCCGGGGACGGAAACTATAAGACAAAAAAATCCTATGACTCAGCTAAGGCTAAAAATCCAGGATACTTAGATTTTGTAGAAAAGCCTATTATTCATAAATACTTCGAGCTTAAAGACCACGGTATTACTAAAAAGGAGCTTTTAAGCAATATGATAGAAAAATCTTTTCACAATCTGCCTAAAGCCTTATTCATCTATCTTCCTTTGTTCGCCTTCTTCTTATGGGTATTTCACAATAAGAAAAAATGGTGGTATTTTGATCATGGTATTTTTACCCTGCATTACTTCTCTTTCTTATTACTTACCATTTTATTGATATTCTTATTTGGAAAACTTACAAAACTAACAGATATTAAAGCTCTGAATGCTCTCATCTATTTCGTAATCACCATCATTACAATCTACAGTATGGGGTATTTCTTTATTGCTCATCGAAGGGTTTATCGCTCACATGGGTTGGTTAGCATTATGGTTGGAATTATATTAATTGCTATAAACTTCTTTGCATTCATGTTTTTACTTGCAGGGCTCGCTCTGGTAAGTTTTATGATGCTTCATTAAAATAAAAGGCTGTCAGATGATGACAGCCTTTTATTTTATTTTCTTAATGACTTCGTTGCCCTGAAACTTGCAATCACATAATAGGCTACAAACACCATTGAAAATTTCAGTATGGATGGAATAGCCAGCTCAAGTTTAAAAATTAAAGTTCCTATAAAAACAAGAATAGCCATTACAATAAAAGACAGTCCCAGTTTTTTAGGAAGTGTAATATCCGGAGTATCCAAATAATAAGCAACAGCCCATGCTGCTCCAAAAGCAACAGCATAGTAAATCTCAAGAGCTATACTCTCTGAGCTTAATAGGAAATAATTGATAAGAAAGCTTACTGCTGTTCCCAATACGAAATATATCAAAGCTTTTTGCATGTCTGTAAAATATGCTGCAAAAATAAAGATTTTAATTCTAGTAATTGCCGACCTGCCGATTTCTAAACAAAATCCGATAATTATTTTTAATTCTGTAACTACCGAACCTCAGCACTTTGAAATCATTAAACATAAAATTGGAGATATTTTATTAAATAACCCAATATAAAACAATGAAAACCAATAAAATAAAATCAAACACAAGGTTGTTTTTTTATTATTATATTTGAAAACTTAGAAACTTTCTAGAATTTTTATGGAAACCCAAAAATATACTCCAACCAACAAGGTAAGAATCGTAACAGCTGCGTCATTATTTGACGGACATGATGCTGCGATCAATATTATGCGTCGTGTCATTCAGGGAACTGGATGTGAAGTGATTCACCTAGGACATGATAAATCAGCAGAAGAAGTTGTAAACACAGCTATTCAGGAAGATGCGAATGCTATTGCTTTAACGTCCTATCAAGGAGGTCACAATGAATATTTCAAATATATTTATGACCTTTTAAGAGAAAAGAACTCTCCACAGATTAAAATTTTCGGTGGTGGCGGAGGTGTAATTCTTCCGGAGGAGATCAAAGATCTAATGTCTTATGGAATTGACAGAATCTATTCTCCAGACGACGGTCGTGAGCTTGGTCTTCAGGGAATGATTGACGATTTGGTACACAGATCAGACTTTGCTACCGGAAAAGATGTTACAGCAGAAGACCTGGATGCAATCAGCTTTGAAAATTCAACTAGTATTGCAAGAATAATTTCTGCCGTTGAAAACTTTTCTGAGGAAAAACCTGAATTGGTAAAAGCTATTGACGAGAAATCAAAAGATTTAAATATTCCGATCATTGGTATTACAGGAACCGGTGGTGCCGGGAAATCATCTTTAACGGATGAATTGGTAAGACGTTTCCTACGTGCCAATACTGATAAAAAGATTGCAATCATCTCTATTGACCCTTCTAAAAAGAAAACAGGAGGTGCTTTATTGGGAGACAGAATCCGTATGAATGCCATCAACGATCCTAGAGTTTATATGCGTTCTATGGCAACCAGAGAAAACAATGTTTCCGTTTCTCCATTCATCCATTCTGCTTTGAATGTATTGAAACTGGCTCACCCGGATGTGATCATTCTTGAGACTTCAGGTATTGGACAATCCGGATCAGAAGTTTCTGACTTTGCTGATGTTTCCATGTATGTAATGACTCCTGAATATGGTGCTTCTACACAGCTGGAAAAAATCGATATGTTAGATTATGCAGATTTGGTTGCTTTAAATAAGTCTGACAAACGTGGAGCGCTTGATGCACTTCAGGCGGTAAGAAAGCAATTCCAGAGAAACCACCTTTTATGGGAAAGCCCATTAGAAGACATGCCGGTATATGCTACAAAAGCATCTCAGTTTAATGACCATGGAACAACGGAGCTTTACAACAGATTAGTTTTAAAAGTAAATGATAAGTTTGCAGATTTAGGGCTTAAAACTTTCGTTGAACAGGAAATCACTGACGAAGTAACTATTATCCCTCCGAAAAGAGTTCGTTACCTTTCTGAAATCGTTGAAAACAACAAACAATATGATGCAAATGTTGAAAAGCAGGCTGCTTTAGCAAGAACAATGTATCATATTGAAGGAGTAAAAAATATTCTTTCCAATGAAGCTTTAGATAATGAATATCAAAAGGCAGAAAAGGAATTGCAACAAGAAAACATTGACTTCCTTAAAACATGGGATGATACTAAAAAAGCTTTCCATGCTGAGTTTTACTCCTATTTTGTAAGAGGAAAAGAAATTAAGGTAGAGACTTCAACAGAATCTTTATCCCACTTAAGAATTCCAAAAATTGCATTACCAAAATACAACGACTGGGGTGATCTGATCAAATGGAAAGGACAGGAAAACCTTCCGGGAAGCTTCCCTTATACGGCAGGGATTTACCCTTTCAAAAGAACTGGTGAAGATCCAACAAGGATGTTCGCAGGAGAAGGAGGTCCTGAAAGAACCAACAGAAGATTCCACTATGTATCAGCTGAAATGCCTGCAAAACGTTTATCCACAGCTTTTGACTCGGTAACATTATACGGACAGGATCCAGCTTTACCACCGGATATCTATGGTAAGATCGGTAATGCCGGAGTTTCCATTGCAACTTTGGATGATGCTAAAAAATTATATTCAGGTTTTGATTTGGTAAACGCGCTGACATCTGTTTCAATGACCATCAATGGTCCTGCTCCGATGCTATTGGCTTTCTTTATGAATGCCGCTATCGATCAGAATGTTGAGAAATACATTAAAGAAAATGGTTTAGAAGCTAAAGTTGAAGCTAAGCTTAAAGAAAAATTCGATGACAAAGGCTTAGAAAGACCTAAATATAACGGAGAACTTCCTCCATCCAATAACGGTTTAGGATTACAGCTTTTAGGTTTAACCGGAGACGAAATAATTCCTGCAGATGTATATGCTGAAATTAAAGCAAAAACAATTGCTACCGTTCGTGGTACCGTTCAGGCTGATATTTTAAAAGAAGACCAGGCTCAGAATACCTGTATCTTCTCTACGGAATTCGCCTTAAGATTAATGGGTGACGTTCAGGAATATTTTATCAAAGAAAAAGTAAGAAACTTCTACTCTGTTTCAATTTCCGGATACCATATTGCTGAAGCGGGTGCCAACCCTGTTTCCCAGCTTGCTTTCACATTGGCAAACGGTTTCACCTATGTAGAGTACTACTTGTCCAGAGGAATGGACATCAATGATTTTGCTCCAAACTTATCTTTCTTCTTCTCTAATGGTATCGATCCTGAATATTCAGTAATCGGACGTGTAGCAAGAAGAATCTGGGCTAAAGCAATGAAATTGAAATACGGAGCAGATGAAAGAAGCCAGATGCTGAAATATCACATTCAGACATCAGGTCGTTCTCTTCACGCTCAGGAAATTGATTTCAACGATATCAGAACTACTTTACAAGCACTTTATGCGATTTACGATAACTGTAACTCACTTCACACGAATGCTTATGACGAAGCAATTACTACTCCTACAGAACAGTCAGTAAGAAGAGCAATGGCAATCCAGCTGATCATCAACAAAGAATTAGGTCTTGCTAAAAATGAAAACCCACTTCAGGGATCATTCATTATTGAAGAGCTTACGGATCTTGTGGAAGAGGCTGTATATGCAGAGTTTGATAGAATCACAGAAAGGGGTGGTGTATTGGGAGCAATGGAAACTATGTACCAACGTTCTAAGATCCAGGAAGAATCCATGCATTACGAATGGCTGAAGCATACAGGTGAATATCCAATCATCGGGGTAAATACTTTCTTAGGAAAAGATGGTTCTCCAACAGTACTTCCGGGTGAGGTTATCCGTTCTACTGAAGAAGAAAAACAGGCACAGATTGAATCACTTCATAACTTTCAGAAAGCTAATGACGAAAAATCTGAGGAAGCTCTGAGAAAACTTCAGCATGCGGCTATCAACCAACAAAACTTATTCGAAGTGATGATTGACGCTGTAAAATTCTGTTCTTTAGGACAAATCACCAATGCTTTATTTGAAGTGGGTGGTAAATACAGAAGAAATATGTAAGTCTTCTCATTAATACTTACAAAAATCATATACCAAAACCTCAAAGAAATCTTTGAGGTTTTGTATTTTTAGGGATAAAAAAACATTTAATGACCAAAAAATTTCAAATTAAAGAGCCGTGTAAACAAAATTGGGAAGAAATGCAGAATGTATCGGATGGTAAATTTTGCGAGGTATGTACTAAGAAAATTTGGGATCTTGACCGTTTTTCCGAGAAAGAAATTGATGAGATTTTAGAAAAGGAAAAATCTATCTGTGGAAAGATTTCTTTTTTAAAACCTGCTTTATCAAGCGTAATGTTAGCTTTAACTTTAACATCGGCAACCTATATTCAGGCACAAACAAATATTCCTGGTGTAGAAAATACCTACCAAAAAAATATTACCATCAGCGGTAAATTGATTTCTAGAAACAATTTAAAACTCAACTCAGGAGAAATTTCTCTGGTAACATTGGGAAAACTGTATACTGCAAAGGCAGATGAAGAAGGAAATTTCACTTTAACTTTTCCCGAAAAAGTTTTAGTAAAACAAAATATCATCAGAATAGATTATTCTGTAATGGGTTCAAATAATAAAGAATTCATAGATTACACGACCTCTATTCTACAACCAAATGAACTGCTGAGTAAACAGAATTTTGAAATTGAAAAACAATATACCACTATTGGCGCCATTTCACTTACAGATCCACAACCTCCCGATTATTATTTCTTCGATGGAAAAAAAGTTGGAAAAAGAAAATTTGAGAGGATAAGAAAAGAACATCCCGAATATAAGTATCTGGCTTTTTATGATAAAGTAACTGCAAAAGAATTATCCGGTAAAGGCTTTATCAAGAATCTGTATTTACTATATTCTCGATAAACAAATCATTATAATTGAAATCTCCTTATTTTTGGGAGATTTTTATTTTTGAAAATGAAACCAAAAGCCTTATTCAACTGGAGCAGTGGAAAAGATTCTGCATTAGCTCTTCATAAAATATTGCAGGCAGACCAATATGAAGTCGCTACATTATTCACCAGCGTTAACAAAGAATTCCAAAGGATTTCTATGCATGGTGTTCATGTCTCTCTTTTGGAGCAACAGGCTTCTCTTCTTGGCATTCCTCTTATTAAAATGGAACTACCAAAGGAACCATCAATGGAAGAATATCAGGAAATCATGAGTAAAACAATGTCTGAAATACAGGCTCAGGGTATCACTCATTCTATTTTTGGAGACATTTTCCTCGAGGATCTTCGTAAATACAGAGAAGAACAATTAAATAGTATTGGAATGCAAGCTATATTTCCTCTTTGGAAACGAGATACTTCAGACCTCATCCAGGAGTTTTTACAATTGGGATTCAAAACTATTGTAACATGTGTAAATGGTTCATATTTAGACAAAAGTTTTGCAGGACGAATTATTGATCAGCAATTCCTTGATGATTTACCGGACAATATAGATCCTTGTGGAGAAAATGGAGAGTTTCACACCTTTACTTTTGACGGTCCTATTTTTAAAAGTCCTGTTCAGTTTGTAATTGGGGAAACAGTAAAGAAAACCTACCCCAAGCCTAAAGTAAAACCGGAAGATGAAGAGGAGGAATATATTTTTTGGTTTTGTGATCTGCTTCCAAAATAACGATCTATTTAGCTACTGATGTATTAATAAAATGATTCACTGTATATAAGCGATCTGTATTTAATTTCTTCAATCACATAAGGAGCATAAAATATATTCTCCGAGTGCTTATTTTATCTGCAAAAAACCTTCTTAGCACGCATTTTGCATCCTACAACGCTCTTAAAAATTTCAGTATCTTTAAGAGTATCAATTTTAATTTCAAAATAAACACCCGTGATCAAAAATTTAGTTTTCCTTTTGCCTTTTTGCTTTTTACTATCTTGTAAAACAGAAACTCCACCTCCTCCTATTGATAAAAAAGCGATTGTAGATTCTACCATTGCTGTTTTTCAGAAAACACTTTTAGAACAACAGATCGATTCTGTCTTTAAAAAGTATCATTTTAATGGAAGCATTGCTGTTTTTAAAGATTCTATTCCTCTTTACAGAAAAGAAAACGGATATTCTGATTTTAAAAGAAAAGTGAAAATTGATAGCAACACCATCTTTGCCATTGGGTCGGTGAGTAAGCAATTCACTGCTGTAATGATCTTACTTCAGATGGAACAGGGAAAACTGAATGTGACGGATAAAGTTTCAAAATATTTAAAGGAATTTCAGCTTAAAGAATATGAGAACATTACGATTCACCAGCTTTTGAATCATACTTCCGGGCTGAATATGATGGGAGGAAAGCTTATGTTTAAAAGTGGTTCTGACTTCTATTATTCAAATGACGGATTTAATGCTCTTGGAAAGGTTGTAGAAACAGTAACCGGAAAATCATATGATGAAAACGCGGTTGAACTTTTCAAAAAAGCGGGAATGACTCATTCATCGACAGGCAATATTTTTAAAGGAAATAATTTTGCATCCGCTTATGTGGGTAATGGCAATACAGCTCAAGAGGTTCCGAATATGCCCAAAAGATTAGGCGGAAAAGAGATAGGTACTCCTGCCGGTGGTATACTTTCTACCATTGACGATCTTCATATTTGGAATAATGCTTTATACAGTGGAAAAATCCTTAAGCCGGAAACACTGAAGCAGTTTATGGCAAAAAGTGCGGAAAGACGTCATGCCATTTTCGGGAAAATGGGCTATGCTTATGGAATCATGCTGAATATCGGAAAGCCCAACTCTTACTTTCACAGCGGATATGTAAAAGGGTCACCGTCTCTGAATATTTACTATCCGGAAACGAAGAGCTCAGTGATTATTCTTTCTAATATTGCAGATGAAGAAAAAGGAAAAGGACTTGTCTTCAGACCTCATATCGAAGTGAAAAAGATTACGGATAATCTTGAAAATACTTTGACACAGCTTAGATCAAAACATTAACTTTTTTCGTATTGTAATAAAGAAGTTTAATTTTAACAGCCATATCATATAAAAAGAAAGCTTTCATAACAGCAGCTTTAATATCATTATACAATAAACAAATTACCGAAAACAGTAAAATTCTAATAATAGCATTCTTTACTACCAAAAGGTTTAATCCCTTTGGTAAAAAGATATTATATAATTTATCTTTCTTGTAGTAAAGTTATCATATAAATTTGTTTTAAGTTTTAAGGTTAGTGATCTACGATGAGAATGAAGATATACTATTTTGAAGATATATTGATGCTAAGGAAATCCTTCATTTTCAACAAGCTTTTTTTATGCTCGAAAAAATTAAGCAAGGTGAAAATTACTCCTGTCTGAAGTATAAACGGTACAATCAATGTAATGATGATCATCAATAAATTTGCTCCATTCTGCTCTCTGAAAAACTGATACGCATAATGTCCGTTCTTAGTAATAATTTGGAACATAGAAATAGTACAGATCAGCATCAATCCCATATTTTGCTGATACATCGTATAAAAACATCTGCCTCTGTATTTAAAATCTGTCTTCAGGTATTTCCAAATCTTAAAATTCATGATCCATGTTGTTCCAAGAATGAATAAAAATAATGCGTTAAATAGTTTAAAAAAAACGGTATAAGTTTCTTGGCTATTGGAAATAAAAATTAATACTATATTGATTATAAAAGCAACTAAACCTGCCAGAAAAGATGTTTTCATAAATCTGTTATATTTTCCCCTGATTATTTTCTTTGCAATAAAAGGAATAGGTGTTGAAAAAAACATCCAGTAACTCACGGGAATAAACTCTTCTTTCCAGGATTCTTTTACCTTTGAAAATGCTTCTTCAAAATCAAGTTTTTCTTCCAACTGTAAATCCATAATCTGGTCGATCATATGGTCTCTGATCTCCACGAGAAGATCCACTGAAAGCTGTTTGGAAACCAGATAATCTGTTATGCTGTTTTCCTGTGTCTGGGTCATCATATACTGAAGATTGTTTGCAGGTTTACCAGATAACTTTTCATTTCATTCTCCTGATCTACCTGCTGTTTCTTTCCTTTCTCAGTAAGCAGATAGTATTTTCTGTCTCTTCCATTGATCTTTTGAACTTCTGAG
This sequence comes from Chryseobacterium artocarpi, assembly GCF_001684975.1. Lineage (GTDB taxonomy): Bacteria > Bacteroidota > Bacteroidia > Flavobacteriales > Weeksellaceae > Chryseobacterium > Chryseobacterium artocarpi. The sequence goes on from NZ_MAYH01000034.1 coordinate 670,323, forward strand.
GTAATCATTCCATCACTTTCCAGTTTATGTAGCAATGGATATAAGGCGCCTTCAGTCATTTCAAGTTCTCCTTGGGTAAGCTCTTTTGCTCTTTGGGTAATTTGATAGCCATACATTTTAACTTCTTTTGCAAGCAGCTTCAAAATGATATTCTGTAAAGTACCTTTGTAAAGACTATTCTTTTTCATGGAATTATATTAATACATTGCAAACATATGCATAATTTTCTTATGTATAAAAATTTTATGAAATTTATTTAAATTACCGTCATGAAAAAGAGGTACTTTATTGCCATTTACCCCCCAAGGGAAATTATAGAAGAAGTCAAAGTTTTTAAAAGAGACTTTGCTATTTCATATGACAACTCCAAGGCATTAAGCAATGAGGCACATATTACTCTTTTACCTCCCTTTCTCAGAGAACTTGAACTGGAAACCGATATTCATATTGCTTTTCAAAAAATAGATACGCAGATATCCCCATTTGAAGTTGAGTTGAACGGATTTGGAAGTTTTCCAAACCCTAATAACCCTGTGGTCTTTGTACATCCTGAAGATAATATTCATCTGACAGATCTTCACAACAGAGTAAAGCAACAGTTCAGTTTTGCCCATTTTTCTTTTAATCCACATATAACCGTAGGCTACAGAAATCTCACATGGGAAAATTACCTTAAAGCATGGGAAAAATATCAGAACAAAGAATATAAAACTAAATTCATAGTTGATAAAATTCTATTACTGCGTCATGAAGGGACATGGGTTCCAATAGCAGAGAAAAGTCTTACAGACTAAAATTTCAACCATATATAAAAAGTTTTTCACCTCTTTTCTGCTTTCAATATTGTTTTATAAAGTCATATCTTTGAACCAATGATTTCAGAGAAAATAATTTTAGGTATTGACCCAGGAACTACAGTTATGGGTTTTGGTCTTATTTCCGTTAAAAAAGGTAAAATGGAAATGGTTTCTGTTCATGAATTAATTCTAAAAAAATATCCAAACCACGAAACCAAGCTTAAATATATTTTTGAGAAAACCTTAGCATTAATCGACGAATATCACCCTGATGAAGTAGCATTGGAAGCCCCATTCTTTGGAAAAAATGTACAGAGTATGCTGAAGCTGGGACGTGCCCAAGGTGTAGCTATGGCAGCAAGCCTTTATAGAAATATCCCTATCACAGAATATTCTCCAAAGAAAATCAAAATGGCTATTACAGGAAATGGTAATGCCAGTAAAGAACAGGTCGCAGGCATGCTTCAAAACCTTCTTAAATTAAAAGAATTCCCAACAAAATATCTGGATGCATCAGATGGTCTTGCCGTTGCCGTATGTCATCATTTTAATTCCGGAACAATTGCAGATACAAAATCATACTCTGGATGGGATAGCTTTTTGAAGCAGAATCCGGACAGATTGAAATAAAAATACCCCTAAAAACATTTAATTTTTTAGGGGCAATTGATATTAAATTTTTCTTTCTTTAATCATTCAAGAATTTTTTAGACTCTTTTTTATTCTTACTAGAATAATTAATAATAAATGATCCTTTTGATAGCTCTTTGTCTATTTGGATTTCATTTTTATCAGTATTCCCTTTCTGAATAAGTCTACCACTCATTTCATAGATCTGATAATTTCCAAATACATCACTTCTATTTCCAACTAATTTTAGTTTATTTTCAGATTTCAGATAAACAATTTTTGATTCTGAAACATTTTGAGTCTCAACAGTACTCAGTTCTGAGCTTGTAATTCTCACTGCATAATCTTCCATTTGACCATATTGCAGTTGAGAGCAAGCAGATATATCTGGAAGATTACTTCCTCCGTATGTTGCTGCATCTACCGCAATTCTCATTCTCAGATAAGTGTTTTTTACTGCGGTTGCAGGAGGTGTAATATTATTTGTAAGAGTTGTGATATTTCCGCTGTTCAATAAATTTGAAGTATTATTTACAACTAATTCTGATTCGTCAAAAGATCCATTATTATTATAATCAATCCAAACCTTTGTTCTAAACTTTTCAGCTTGCTCAAATCCATTCAAATAGCTAACTTTTAACTCAGAGCTAGATCCTGATGGGATATCTGTGTAATAAGCAGGTCTTATACAAGTTGCAGCAGAATAATCTGCATAATAAATAGGTGCAACTTCATCAGAATCGTAACCATTTGTTGTACTATTGATAGAGCCTAACTGAACTTTAAAAGGTCCAATTGCAAAATTATTATTGGTCGGATGTAAAATCCCAGTCGGGTTACATTGAGCAGCTGCAATAGAAACTGGGGAAGGAATTATAATAGAAGGATCCTGAGCAGCAGTGGAATTAAGTAAATTTTTTCTATATTCCATCATCAGCATAATTGCTCTATCTCTTTGTCCTGCTGTAAATTTACGGTTAGAATTTGTATAATTCATTACATTATATTGTGTTCCATCATAATTCACTCCTGTACAAGGATCAATACTCGTATTATTAGGAATAGCAACACCATACATACTTCTTGATGGAGAAGTATCACAAACTCTATCTCCATTTACTGCACAATTTGTATTTAACGGACATGACGTCTGATTGGCATAGCTTACACCCTGAAATGTATGATAGAGTCCAAAAGCATGCCCCAACTCATGAGTAAGCGTAGTATCATTATTATTTTTGATCGTTGCAACCTTCATAAAACTTTCATAGGAGTAATCATAAGAATCGGGAAATGCAGCATATCCCATAAGTCCATATGATAATTGCTGCTCTCCATCAAAACCAATTACTACATAAATGTTAAAATATGAAGTTTCCGGCCAATGGGGCGCTAGGGTCTTCACCTGACTGTCATTGGCTCCATTACCAGCACCATCAGAATCAACCCCTCTTGTATCATATAATGGAATTGAACTTCCATTATATCTTACAATTCCTGTTGTAGGAGTACACTCTGGAGTTCTCTTTGCCAACACTAATTTGAATGGGATCACATTTCCTCCATCTGGTCCTGGTCCTTCAGGATAAAAACCATTTCCATAAGTTGTAGCATACATTCTGTTGGCTCTATCAATCCAATTAATAATTTCCTGATCGGTTAAACTTAAATTAGAATTTGCTGAAGCACTGGATTCTATGACATGTACGACAACAGGTATCTCAAACAACTGCCCGTTATACCGACCATTCCAAGAGGTAGTACCCCCAACTCTGTTGAGATAAGTTTGTTTATCAATACTCCTTAATTTCTCTTCTACCGCTTCCCGTCTTTTCTTCAATTCAGGATATTTCATGTCCAATTTTCTCATATTTTCATCAAAACCACAAAAATGACCTTGATTCTGAGAAAAAGCATTAAAAAACAACAAAAGCATAGAAAAAATAGTAATTTTCTTCATTATTATATTTTTTTTTATTTATAACAAAACAAAAATACATATTTAATAGTTAATCATCAAAAAAAAACAAAACCCTTTTGATTAATTGAGTTATATTATTTATTAATAGATTAAGTCTATTAATGAAATTACTTGGTAAAACATAATACTATCTTTTACATTGGTATGATTTTTAATACTACCTTTGTATAAATTTTCTATGATGAAAACAAACCAACAAACTATAAATCAAGTGAATCATAAAATTAATTGGTTCCAAAAGTTTCTGATGCTCTGCTCAGGCGGAAACATTCATATTTTAAGAAAGACACCTAGTGAATGGAATAAATTCGCAGGAATTGGCGGTATTGTACTCTTTACCGCGGTATTTGCAACATTATCTGCAGGCTATGCTATGTATACAGTATTCGATGATATATGGACATCTGTAGGATTTGGAATCTTATGGGGATTAATGATCTTTAATCTGGACCGCTATATCGTTTCTTCCATTAAGAAAACCGGAACATGGTGGAATCAGATTCTAATGTCTATTCCACGTTTGATACTTGCTACATTTTTAGGAATTATTATTTCCAAACCTTTAGAGCTTAAAATATTTGAAAAAGAAGTAAACAAACAGCTGAATACCATTATTCAAAGAAATAAAAAACAACTTCAAGGTGAAATGACCGGAAGGATTCTCCAGCAAAGCGGACCTTTTGAGACAGAAAAGAAACAGATTGCAGAAAAAGTTGCTGTATATCAGAAAGCTTATGATTCCGCGTCTGTGGAACTTGAGAAGGAAATTTTGGGAAAACAATCTGGTTTAACGAGTGGTAAAGAAGGTTTCGGACCTAATGCCAAACGTAAACAACAACTAAAGGAACAACGCAGACAAGATCTTGAAAACTATCAGAAACAGGCTGCTCCAAGATTAGAATATCTTGATAAAGAGATTTCAAAAGTATATACTAATCTGGAAACAGAACGAAAATCTACAGAAACTTTTGAAGATAAGTTCAATGGTTTTGCAGCTAGATTACAGGCATTAGACGAGTTAGGAAAAAATTCTGCAATAATAGGTCTTGCAGCAACTTTTATCATGGGATTATTTATCTGTCTTGAGATTTCTCCGGTTTTGGTAAAATTAATTTCTCATGTAGGACCTTATGATTACCTTTTGGAAAAAACTGAAAATGACTTTAAACTGTATTCCAAAGAAAAAATTGAGAAAGGAAATGCTCTTACAGATTTTAGAATCGAAGACTTCAAGGATAATTTAAAAAATTAATGTATTTTTCATACATGATTATTGATAAAGAAGAAATTCAGAAGAAAAAGAAAAAGCTGGACGATTGTAAAGCTTTCCTAAAAAAAGAGTTCATCGGAATAGATAAAATTATCGATGACCTTATGGAATATATCCAGATCTGGTACTTAATGCCTGAAATCCTGACAAGACCTGTTGTGATCAATCTGTGGGGAATGACAGGTGTAGGAAAAACAGACCTTGTTAGAAAGATGGTTCGTTTTCTTGATTTCCAAAACCGTTTCGTAGAAATTGAATTAAATAATACGGATGAAACTTCATGGAGTAAAAATGTTTCCGACATATTACAAAGCAATGGTTTAAGTGATGAAAAGCCAAGCATCGCTCTTTTTGATGAAATCCAACGTTTTTATACTATAGATCCTGACGGAACTCCGGTTTCACAAACTAAGTTTACGGATTTCTGGGAACTTTTAAGTGATGGACGTCTAAGTAAAAAGGAACGCGATGATCTAGAACATTATCTGTTCTCGTATCTTTTCAGGAAAAAGGAGAATGACAGACGCAAGCGTAATGGTGAAACCGAGCTAGATGAAAACCCTTATCTCAACATGTGGGATGCAAAGGAACTGAAGAAATACCTTAGCATGGAAGATGATGTAATGAGCATCATTGATATGAAAGAGGAGGATATGATTAAGCTGATTCGTAAGAAACAAAAGGAAAAGAAAATTTATGAGCCTGTAGATTACAGCAAAATGCTTATCATTATCAGTGGAAACCTTGATGAAGCTTTTCAAATGTCAAAGGAAACAAGTGAAGCTGATGTAGATGCGAATATTTATCATGCATTCACTAAAAAGATCACGATGGTTGATATTAAGAATGCTCTTGCCAGAAAATTCCGTCCTGAGCAGGTGGCAAGATTCGGAAATATTCACCTAATCTATTTTTCTTTAAAGACTGAGGATTTTCAAAAACTTATTCAACGTGAAATCAATAATCTGAAACAAAAAACTAAGAATAAATTTGGCGTTTCATTAAAAATAAATAAAAATATCAATGATCTGATCTACAGAAACGGTGTATTTCCAGTACAAGGAGTACGTCCTGTATTCAGTAGTGTGGTAGATATTCTGGATACCAATCTCAGTAAATTTCTGTTTGATGCTATTATTCATGATGACAAGAACATAGAAATAGATTATCTGCAGGATAAAAAAATGATTATCGGGAAAATCGGTACAAGAATGGTTGAGATTCCTTATTTAGGAAGAATTGACAGTATACGACAAGCTAATCAACAGGATGCGGTGGCAAATATCAGTGTTCATGAATGTGGTCATGCTGTCTCCTATATTTTATATACAGGTTTTGCTCCATTACAGCTTAAAAGTAAGGTTGCGAGTAGTTATGCGGCAGGCTTTACATTCCCTCATCAAATTCATGATACAAAAGAAAGCCTTCTGGATAGAATTAAGATTTATCTTGCGGGCGGAATTGCTGAAGAAATAATTTTTGGAGATAAAAATGCCAGCATCGGACGAAGTCATGATAGAGAACAGGCTACAAGTCTTGCTATAGATTATATCAGAAAATATGGCTTTGATGATGATTATCAGGCAACTTATAATCTGGAAGATTATTCTCATCGTATGCAACAGCATATTACAGATGATAAGATAGAAAAACTGATGCAGGAACTCGCAAAAAAAACAAAAGAAGACCTCACTTTACATATAGATCTTCTGAAAAACATGAGTATAGGGCTTAGCAAAAAAGGAAACATGACCCCAAAAGAAATTTATGATATTGCTACTCAACATAAATTAAAAGTGAGCATTAAAGAGGAAGGATATCTTCACATTGCAGAGTATCATAATTTATTGAATTCCTAGATCATTTATTTTAAAATATATTTCAACCTTTCAGTTTATTCTGGGAGGTTTTTATTTTTATAAAAACTCAGATATTAAGGCTTCTATACTCCCCCAAAGCTAAATAAAAATACCCCCATTAAATGGAGGTATTTCTATGTATTTGTTTGAATCAAAATTATTTAATGATCAACTTAGACGTTTTGCTGTCTTTACCATTAGAAATTTGAATCATATAAACTCCTTTTTCTAATTGTTGGTTCACTTTATAGATTCCATTTCCTTCTTCAGCTACAGCTGGGCTTGCTACCAATCTTCCTGCCATGTCTGAGATTGAAACTTTTAAGTTCTTACCATTTTTAGCTTTGATGAAAATTTTATCCCCAGTTGCAACCGGGTTAGGATAAACTACTAGATCATCATTATTAGCTTTTACTTCGTTTGTGCTCAAGCTTGTTCTTAAAGTTACAGAATAGTCTTCTACTTGTCCGTAATTTAACTGCCCACAAGCTGTTATTGATGCAGGGTTTGTAAAATCAGATAAAACTCTCATTCTCAAAGGAGTATTTAAAACTGCTGTAGCAGGTGGAGTGAAAGTAGCAGAAAAATTGCCTATTTCACTCACAGGATCAACAGCTACTTGATTTCCTGAAGCAACTAATTCTGACGTTTCAAATGTTCCATTATTGTTATAATCAATCCATACTCTTACAGATTGAGGATTACCTAAGAATCCTACCTGAACATTCTGAGGCTGATTAACAGTTAATTCTGTATGAGCATTCATTATACAATTCTTTGTAGTATAATCCATATAAAATTCAGGATTCCCTCCCCAGGCACCTGCTGTAGAATTATTAATACTGCCTAATTTAACAGATGTAGGTCCTACTAAAGTACCTCCTGCTGCTGAGTTCGTTCTACCGGAAGGAAGACATGTAGCTGCTACTGGTGTAGTAGGAAGAGTTGTAACAGGTAAAGCAGTTGCTCCTTTTGATGTTGTTAAGCTACTTTTAAGCAACATAAAAAATGTATCAATTCTATCTCCCTGCCCTGGAGTAAATTTTTGAGCAATTGAATTACTATAATTCATCATATTATACTGTACACCTTGATAATTGGTTTGAGTACAAGGATTAATTGTTGCATTCGTAGGAGGAGCTCCATAAAATGCAGCTCCAGCTCTTTCCGTATCACAAACCATATCGTCATCTTCTTCACAATTTCCAGTGGTTTCAGGACAATAATCAGGATCGGTACTTGGCAATGAATAATCGGCCTCACCAAATGTATGATATAATCCCATTGCATGACCGAATTCATGAGCAAATGTTGTATCGTGTAGATTTGTAACCACTCCCGCCTTCATAAATGATTCATAATTAGAATTTGCAAAATTAGGGAATGCAGCAAATCCCATTAAACCAGAATTAGGAGAAGTATCCCCATCAAACATGCTAATTAAATAAATATTAAAATAAGATTCCTCTGACCAGTGCGGAGCTAATGTTTTAATTGCATCCATGCTTGCACCTATGTTTGTCTCTTGTGCTACCCCTCCAGTACTATACCCTGGAATAGTACTACCATTATATCTTACAATTCCAGTAGTCTCTGTGCAATTAGGTGTCCTTTTTGCTAATACTAATTTAATTGGAAAAACAGCGGATGCGCCAAAATCTCCAGGTATCCCACCAACTGGCCAAGGATATGTACCAGCATACATTTTATTTGCATTCTCTATCCAGTTTTGAATTTGAGCATCTGTTCTATTAAATGAACTACCACCTCCTTCAATGACGTGAACAACAACAGGAATTTCATATACTCCATTTACGTTTTTATGAAACACAGAAGATGGGTTATTTCTATCCACTCGCATTTTTCTTACGATTTTCTCCATTGCTAATCTTGCTCCTGGAAACTTTTGATCATTTTCTTTCAAAAGTTTTTCAAATCCACAGACTCTTTGTTGTTGCTGCGCAGCAAATGAAAGGGAAAATAGCATTGCTCCATAAAGGAAAGTTTTCTTCATTTCAATAATTTTTAAAAAGTTTTTAAATTTACAACATTACAATAATCAAACGTATATTTTACTTATTTTTTTCAATCAAAACACAAATAAAACATAAATATCATTACAGTTAGTAGTAAAAAATACTTTTTTGTTACATTTACTAAAATTCAAACTTAACAATTTAAATGAATATTTTTTAAACCGAATTACAACAATAGGTTATTTTAATAAAAAATTCACTTAAAATAATATTTATTAAAGTCGCAAAATAATCAAACAACTATTTAATAATCAATACTAAAAAAGCAATAAACCGAATTAACTCTAATTATAAACAAAAATAAAAGCCGCACAAATGTGCGGCTTTTATAATATGAATTAAAATCTTTTTTATAAAGAATAATTCGGAGCTTCCTGAGTGATAATTACATCGTGTGGGTGAGATTCTTTCAATCCACTTCCTGTAATCATTACCAATTTGGAATCTTTCTGTAAAGCTTCGATATCTTTAGCTCCACAGTATCCCATACCTGCTCTTAAACCACCTGTTAATTGGAAAATTACATCTTCTAATTTTCCTTTGTGTGGTACTCTTCCTTCAATTCCTTCCGGAACGAATTTCTTAGCTTCACTTTGGAAATATCTTTCTTTTCCTCCTCTCTTCATTGCAGAAAGACTTCCCATACCTTGGTAAGACTTGAATTTTCTTCCCTGGAAAATAATTTCTTCTCCCGGAGCTTCATCTGTACCAGCTAAAAGAGATCCAAGCATCACTGCTCCTGCTCCACTTGCGATAGCTTTTACAATATCTCCTGAAAGCTTGATACCACCATCAGCAATTACTGTTACATTTTTAGATTTTGCGTATTCGTATACGTTGTAAATAGCTGATAACTGAGGAACACCAACTCCAGCAACTACTCTTGTTGTACAGATAGAACCAGGTCCTACTCCTACTTTAAGAACATTTGCTCCTGCTTCGATAAGATCTTTTGCTGCTTCTGCAGTTACAATATTTCCTCCCACGATATCTAAGTTTGGATATGCTTTTCTTATTTCAGAAATTTTATCCAATACTCCTTTAGAATGCCCGTGAGCAGAGTCAATAGCTATAATATCCACTCCAGCCTGAACTAAAGCTTTAATTCTTTCTAATGTATCTTCTCCAACTCCAACTCCGGCTCCTACGATTAGGCGACCGTTTCCATCTTTATTAGCATTTGGATATTCTAATTGATTATCAATATCCTTGATCGTAATTAATCCAACAAGTTTGTTATCTTTATCTACGATAGGCAGTTTTTCCACTCTGTTTTTAAGAAGGATTTCTTTTGCTTTTTCAAGGTTGGTATCTTTGTCTGAAGTGATCAGGTTATCTTTTGTCATGATCTCCTCCACTTTGATATCAAGATTTTCCTGATACTTTACATCTCTGTTTGTAATGATTCCGATAAGAACATTATCAGCATCTACCACCGGTAAACCTGAAATTTTGAACTTAGACATCATTTCTTTAGCTTGTCCTAAAGTGTGATCTTTAGAAAGAGTAACCGGATCAGAGATCATTCCGTTTTCGGAGCGCTTTACGCGGTTTACTTGTGCTGCCTGCTCGGCAATCGTCATGTTTTTGTGAATAAAGCCTAAACCTCCAACTCTTGCCAGCGCAATTGCTAAATCACCTTCAGTAACTGTGTCCATCGCAGCGGAAACTATCGGAACATTCAGCGTGATTTTGTCGGTAAGTCTTGATTTTAATGAAACCTGGTTAGGTAAAACTTCTGAATAAGAAGGGACTAGAAGAACGTCATCGAAAGTGATGGCTGTCTCTACAATTTTGTTATGAATAGACATCTTTACTTTCTTTGCAAAATTAGGTTATTTTGACGAGATATGAAAATCCTTTTTGATAGTTTAAATAAAATTTAATAATCAATAACTTAAATCGAAAAACCATTCCTTTACAGGAACGGCTTTTCTTCACAAAATAATTTTGGTATGTACGAAATACTTGCTTTATTTTTATTTATAGCTAACGGAATTGATCATTTTTGAGATATCCTCAGGCGTAAAATTCCCTTTTACATCCACAAAAACCAATTCTTTATTCTTGGAATCCACTGTAAGCAGCATATTCTTTATCACATCTCCATTCTGTTTCACTCGTATATTAATATTATCACCGTCATGTTTAATGGTTGCCCAATCTTCATAATGATTATCACTTAAATATTGTGCATAGTCATTCAGCATATCTTGGTTTCCATTGGTTACAGTAAGAACTTTTATTTTTGACGCTTTCTTTACAAGCTTAATTGTTTCTTCACTTTCTCCCTCTTCCCTTAATGCTTTTTTTATATAAGACTTTGCTAAGAACATCGGAACATTTACGCTCATAAATTTTGCTCCTTTAAAATCCTGTTTTGAATTGGCAAAGAAATCGATATTAGGTTTCTCTGAAACAATACATGACTGAAGCATACCTATTGCCCAAACAATGAGAAAAGTTTTTATAAGAATTTTCATAGTTTTTGTTTTTTTATTTCACTTGCTTAAAACTTCCTCCTGATACCTTGTCTATTTTTGCATTCAATTCAGGATCTCCTTTCAGCTTAACAGCAGCACCGGATGATACACTTACTTTCAATTTATCCGTTACAAACAGAGAAAGACTTGATCCTGATGTAGATTCTACTACCGCTGTGTTTATTTTAAGTTCTTCTGCCTTACATGAAGAGCCACTGCTAACATCCATATGGGCAGTATTTACCGATCCTGATAAATTAACACTTGCTCCGCTTGAAATATCTAAATTGATTTTAGGAACATTAATTTCAGTTTTTAATATAGAACCAGAACCTACCACAACATTCGCAGCCTGATTGATATTAAACTTTCCTTTAATAATGGAACCTGATTCCGCATCTATGTTCACTGCATTTTCAGCAATAGGATTCACGGCAGTAAATACACTTCCTGAAGAAGTTTTTATCCCGTTTAGATGAGGAGATGAAACATTTACATTCAAATTTTTAAATCTTAGGTTTCTTGCTCCTTTATTATCTACATAGATCTTTAATACTCCGTTTTCAACTTCAGTAATTACATTCTGAAGCTTATCCGCATCAGCAATGACTTTTACACTTCTTGGGCTCTCCTGCTTATAGACAACATTAACCCCCATGCTTACATCTATCCTTGAGAACTCACCTACATTTCTACTGTCACCATTAAGGTAAGAAGATGCATTTTCTGCTGTAAGATCGTTTTTTAAAGCTGTTTTTGCCGGAACTGCTGCAATTTCTCCAGAGCTAATGATTTTATTCACATCGGACATTCTCATTTTCCCGTTCAGAATAAAAATAACGTTCTCATCTTCAGAATCCACATTGAACACAAGATTTTCAAGATAGTTATCCTTTTCTTCTTCAGCCAGAAATTTCATCGAAGTACCATCACTGTTCAGCGTCATCAGTTCGTTGAAATTAAGGGATTTCAATGCTCTATTAACTTTTTCGCTTTGCTGAGCATTCAGTTTTATATTTTGACCATTTTCGTTCTTTAAATCATCCGGGAATGTTGCTTTTGGGATAATCAGAATTTTAAGTCCGTCAACCTCATTCAAAATAGGTTTAATCTTTCCAACATAAGCATCGTTAACATCTATCGTGTTCAATAGTTTGAACATAGGTTTTTTAATATTGATAGATGTAACTCCTCCATTCTTTTCAAAATCCTGAAAAAGTTTATTTAATTTATCAGTTTGCGCAGAATAAGTCGCAAAGCTGGTTAAAATCATCGCTATTATAAAAAATATTTTTTTCATGGGATTAATCTGGTTTTAGTATTCGTTGTCAAGGTTTTCGTTTCTTTGAGAAGATGCCACAGTCTTTTTAAACTCGTTTCCAAGTTTCATAAAGGAATATTTTGTAACATCGATTGCTTCTTTTTCACTACTGATCCTTTTTCCGTTTACAATTACATAAGAGTCATTATACATTGTAGAGTCATTGGAGGTTTTATTACTGATAGAAGAGTTGTCTGCATATCTTGGTTTTCTTTCTTTTTTCAGTCTTCCTCTTTTGGGCAGTATTTCATCCAGAACATCTTTTTCAGCAACAGGGTTTTCCTGAAAGATGGAATCTTTTTTTGTTCCGGAAATAGAATCTGTATGATTCACTGCTACTTGTGCTTCGTGATCTTTATTTTCTTCAATGAAGCTGGATTTTTGTCTTAAAACTTCATCTTTTACCAGTTTTTCCTGATCCAGCACACCAGCACCGGAATCTCTATTATTAAGGAATAACCCGATACTGAACACCAGCATCACACTGGCTGCCATCCAGAACCATTTAGGAAAAGACGGTTTTTTCTTTTCTTCCAGCGGAATAATAGGAGTTACGCTTTGTTCTGGTTCTGTACCTTCTGCTTTTTGAAGAAAGTCTTCAAAACTCCAGTCCATTTTTTCTTCCTTTATATCTTGGAAGACTTTATCGTATTTATCTTGTAATTGATCTTTTTTCATAGCTCATCAGTTGTGAGATTTGTTCTTTTACTTTTTGTCTCGCTCGCATAAGGTTTACCCTTACTGCATTTTCCTCCATTTCCAGCATTTCAGAAATTTCGGAAACATCATAGTCTTCTACATCTTTCAAGTGGATGACCATCTTCTGTTTTTCCGGGAGCTGATTGATAAATCCTATAATATGTTCCTTAAGGTTATCAACTTCCATACTATAAAGCTCCGATCTGTGAAGCTGCATATCCGCAAAGCCGATCTTTACGTCGTGATGCTTCAGCCGATTCAGACATTCGTTCCGGACGGACTTCAGTGCATAGGATTTTAAATTTCCAAACTGCTCAAGCTCATCCCTTTTCTGCCAAAACTTCATCATGAGATCCTGTACCACATCTTCCGCTTCATCACTGCTCATGACGAATCGCTTCGCAAAACGATACATCTCGTCTTTGAGAATAAACACCGTATTCTTGAAAGTTTCCTGGGTCATGAGTTTTGTTTCTTATAGGTAAGACAACTAAAGTTTCAAATCTATTACATCAAAAATAAAAAAACTTCAAAAAAAATTGAAGTTTTTATTATAATCGGATTAATACGTATCAAAAATATGTTTAAGGATAGACTTATCCTCCTCTGTTAAAGCTACTTTTCGTCTTGCCATAGCTCTTTCCGCTACTTCATAGACTTTATCAAGTTTAAATCTTTCATCATCTTTCAATCCGCCCCAAGAAAAGCTCTCTACAAGATTTGGTGGAAAACCTGGCTTGAAGATATTGGATGCTACCCCAATCACAGTTCCTGTATTTAGCTGTGTATTGATTGCTGTTTTAGAATGATCTCCCATGATAAGTCCGGCAAACTGTAATCCTGTATCTTCAAATGCTTTGGTTCTGTAACTCCAGAATTTTACATTTCCGTAGTTGTTTTTCATGTTTGAAGAATTTGTGTCTGCACCGAAATTACACCACTCTCCAATTACTGAGTTCCCTACAAAACCTTCATGCCCTTTACTGGAATATCCGAAGATGATAATATTATTCACCTCTCCTCCTACTTTACAATGCGGTCCTATTGTAGTTGCTCCGTAAATTTTTGCGCCAAGGTTAAATTTGGAATCATCACAAAGTGCAATGGGTCCACGAAGATGACAGCCTTCCATCACTTCAGTATTTTTACCGATATAAATTTTACCAGTTTTCGTATTGATCGTTGAAAATTCAATAGACGCTCCCTCTTCGATGAAAAGGTCTTTTTTATCCCCTAAAAAGCCATTTGTAGAAGACAGTTCCTGAGAAGTTCTACCTTTGGTAAGCAGATCAAAATCGAAATCGATGGCGTAATGATTATAAGTAAAGAGGTCTTTAGGTTTTTTAAAGAAAATCAGTTCTTCTTTGATATCGGTCATCTTCTCGATCTGATTCAAAGAAAATCCTTTCATATTAATTTTTGCAGCTACCAATTCATCTTCATATACCAGTGCTTCTCCCTGTTTAAGATCTTTTATCTGTTGAATAACAGTTTCTGTAGGAATGAAGTTTGGAACCAGAAAAAGGCTTTCTTTATCTTCCGGATTTTTAAATTTATCCTGAAGATACGTTTCTGTAAAATAGGTAACTTCAGTATTCCCGAGGATCTTTTGCCATCTCTCAGAGAATGTAAGGATTCCACATCGCATTGCGGCAACAGGTCTGGTAAAAGTAAGCGGAAGGAAGTCTTCCCAATATTGTGCGTCTGAAAATACTAATTGCATCACTCAGTTTTTAATTTAAGGTTTAAAATTCAAGGTTAACAAATTTACAATAAAAAAGTCTCCCAAATAATTGGAAGACTTTTTTATATTTTAAATTACAAAAATTACTTAGCGAATTTTTTGTATTTGTTCATGAACTTATCAACTCTACCTGCAGTGTCAACTAATTTAACTTTACCAGTGTAGAAAGGGTGAGAAGTTGAAGAGATTTCCATTTTGATTAGTGGGTACTCTTGTCCTTCGAACTCGATAGTGTCTTTTGTTTCTGCAGTAGACTTGCAAAGAAACACCTCGTCGTTACTCATATCTTTGAAAACAACAAGTCTATAATTTTCTGGGTGAATTCCGTTTTTCATAATACAATTTTTAAAAAAATTAAAGTTTGCTTTCGAAATAGTAATGGATATTTCTCTGCTAATTTTAGGTTGCAAAAGTACAACTTTTTTTCTAATTTCCAAATACTGAATCCAATATTTTTTTAATGATAAGAAATTCAAAGTATTTTCGTTAAATTTGGAACCTACTTAAACTTTAATTTCGATGAAATTCAAATTATTACTGGCTTTTTCTTTCTGGATGCTACTTGTCGCAGTATCATGTAATAAGGATGACATTACGTTTGATACTCCTTCACAGCAGTTAAGTTTTTCAAAAGATACGGTATTCTGTGATACAGTTTATCATCAGGTACGTTCAGAGACTTATGTTGTAAAGGTATATAATAATGAAGACAAGGATATTTTAATTCCAAGGGTAAATCTTGAAAAAGGAGCAACTTCATTATATAGAATCAATGTAGACGGAAAACCGGGATATGATTTTAAGGATGTTCCTTTAAGAAAGAAAGACAGTCTTTATATTTTCGTTGAAATTGCTCCACAGGCAACAGGACCAGAAGCTATTGCTGAAGATAAAGTAGTTTTCACCGGTCCGGCTGGACAGCAGCATGTGACTTTATTTTCAGTAGTTCAGGATGCTGAATTCTTTATTCAGACTCCTACGAACCCTAATACCATTACCAGCTCTACAACCTGGCATAATAATAAGGCTAAGATTATCTACGGAAATCTTACTATTGATGAAAATGTGACCCTGGATATAGATCCGGGAACCAAAGTATACTTCCACAAAAACAGTGGAATGAAGGTTGCCAAGGGCGGTGTTTTGAATATCAATGGAACAAAGGATGATCAGGTAATTCTACGTGGAGACAGAAATGATCCTTATTATGATACTATTTCTAAAAACTGGAATTCTATAAGGATGGAAGCCAACTCTATTCTTAATATGAATCATGCAAGACTTTTCGGAGGAACGAAAGGATTGGAACTGAGACAATCGAAAGCTAATATTACGAATTCATTTATTCATACATTCTTTGAATATGGAATTTACGCTGTAGGTGCTACAATTGATGCGAACAACCTTGTGATGAACAATTGCGGATTATCTTGTATCGGAATTTTCAGAGGTGGAAAGCACAATTATACTCATGCTACGATTGCCAACTATTCCAAATCTATGGGAACGTTTGACAGAAATGGGATTTTCGCAACGAATGAATGGAAAAATGATGCAGGACAAACCGAGCAAGGAGCTTTACAGGAGCTTAATATAAGAAACAGTATCGTCTATTCTGACAGAGATAATTCTGTACAATTTGAACAGACTCCGGGACAGCAGTTTGAATTTTTAATTCAAAACTGCCTGTTGAAATATTCAGGAACGTCTGAAGCAGGTTTCCCTTTTGATAATAATACAAAGGTCATACAGAGTATTAAAAATGAGGAGCCACAGTTTATGAACTATTTTATGGCAAAAATGAACCTAAGAGTAAAACCTACATCTCCGGCTATTAATAAAGGAAATGTATCTGTTGCAGGAACTGTTCCTCTTGATATTGTCAATGTATCCAGAACTACTAATCCAACTCTTGGTGCTTATCAATAATGGAAATTACACAACTACAGCAACAAGTCGATGAATGGATCAAAACCATCGGCGTAAGATATTTTAATGAGCTGACCAATATGGCAATGCTTACCGAAGAAGTAGGCGAAGTGGCAAGAATCATTGCAAGAAGATATGGTGAGCAAAGTGAAAAGGAAAGTGACAAGAGTAAAGATCTTGGGGAAGAACTGGCAGATGTGCTTTTTGTAACGTTATGCCTAGCCAACCAAACCGGAGTGAATCTACAGGATGCTTTTGACAGAAAAATGAAGATCAAAACGGACCGCGATAAGGACCGTCATCAGAATAATGAAAAATTAAAATAATTATAGATTATGAGTTATCAATCATCACAATATTGCTAACTCATAATTTTTTAATTTAATGCAGTAAATAACAATGAAGAAGCTGGAAAAATCAAAATTAACAGGAAATAAGACGGTACAGATCAGCGGTTCGAAGAGTATTTCGAATCGTTTATTGATTTTGGAAAGTTTATTTAAAAATATAACGATTGGGAACTTATCTAATTCTCAGGATACTCAATTACTTAAAAAGGCATTATCTGAAGTTACAGATGTTGTGGATATCCACCACGCGGGAACTGCAATGCGTTTTCTTACTTCATATTATTCTATTCAGGAAGGAAAAACAACCGTACTTACCGGTTCTGGAAGAATGAAGGAAAGACCTATCAAGAATTTAGTAAGTGCTTTAAGAGATCTTGGTGCTGAGATTGAATACATGGAAAATGAAGGTTTTCCGCCTTTAAAAATCACAGGAAAAAAGATTACACAGACTTCAGTGAATGTTCCTGCTAATATTTCCAGCCAGTTTATCACTTCTTTGCTTCTTATTGCCGGAAAGCTTGAAAATGGTTTGGAGATTCATCTTGTGGGTGAAGTAACTTCGAGATCTTATATTGAAATGACTCTTGATATTCTGACAAGGTTCGGAATTAAAAACAGTTTTGAAGGAAATACGATTAAAGTAGAGCCTTTCAATCCGGATAATGGATCTACAACAGATAGCTATGAGGTAGAAAGTGACTGGAGCTCGGCGTCTTACTTCTACTCTATTTGTGCTTTGGGAAGAGAAACTATTCATCTGAAAAGTTTTTATAGATCTTCTACCCAGGGAGATTCTGCAATTGCAAAAATATATGAAGACTTCTTCGGAGTTAAAACTATTTTTACTGAAGATGAGCACAAATTAACTTTAGAACCTCAACAAGGTTTTGTATTCCCTGAAAAGATTGTTCTGGATATGAATAATTGCCCGGACATCGCACAAACACTTTGTGTAACGGCAGCAGCATTAAAGATTCCTTTTGAAATCTCAGGACTGGGAACGTTAAGAGTAAAGGAAACTGACAGACTTCAGGCATTATATAATGAACTGAAAAAACTGGGCACTGAGACAGAAATTACAGACCTTACCATTGAATCTGTAAGCTTTGGAGAACCTGAAAATAATATTTCCATTAAAACATATCAGGATCACAGAATGGCAATGAGTTTTGCACCTTTTTGCCTGATTAAAGAGCTTAATATCGAAGATGAAAATGTCGTAGAAAAGTCTTATCCGATGTTTTGGGAAGATCTTGCCAATGTGATGAATTAATTTGAAAACTTTATGAATGCAGTAATCTGAAAAAGGGTGATTATACTTCTTTTAAATTACTGCATTCATTAATTATATAGACGCCATTTCATGAAAAAGTATTTCTTTTTATTTGCCTTAGCACTTCCTTTGTCGCTTTGGGCACAGTATCTTCTTCCTAATGAAGAAATCATTTATTCCTTTGAGACAAAAGCCGGAAAGAAAATGACTTTGGTAAAGGATAAACAAGATCAATATATACAATACCGATTCGGAAGTAAAAATCATGTAGATATGCAATTTCCTGCTGAAAGAACAAAAGACAGCTGGAAAAAATTCAAATACAAATCTTATATGCGTGGTGGTGGAAAACAAAATGCTGCAATGGAGCTTAGTTACTTAACCTTTACTAACAAGGGTTATCAGTACCAGCTCTATAAAACGTATTATGCAGAAGATGGTTCTTACAATACAGGAATCACTATAACTGATAGTAGGGGCAAGGAAACTGAAATTCCCGGAATTTATAAAACAATAAAGGGCTGTATATGTAATCTGGAGGAATCTACATTAATAGAAAAAGAAGATACGGGATTATAATTCGTAACGATTCACATAAAAAAGCATCCGGCTATGAACTCCTTTCCCGGCTGAAAGAAGATTTCATATTTTAATTTGATCACGTTATTTACCTCTCAACAACTTAACCATCTTTTAAAGTTAAATTAACTCCTATCTGTTTGAAATATTACTATTTTTAAAATACAATTAAAAAAATAAACTATGTTCAAACACCACATGAAATATGTAAAAAATTTTACACTGAGTATCGCGACAGCAACTGTTTTCTTTTCTTGTTCGGAAAGTACTCTTGACAGAGATTCAAATGAAATGTCTACTATTCAAAAGGCAAATTATAAGGTTTCATCTCGAGCTGCAATTGAAATGAACAGCTGGATGTCCGGTTTACAGGATAATATTTCAATTTCAAAAATTTCAATCCCTGGAACTCATGATTCCGGAGCGCGTATAGATGCTCCTGTAGTATCAGGAACCGCTAAAACCCAGGATCTTAGTATTGCAGAACAACTGAATGCAGGAGTTCGTTTCCTTGATATCCGTTGTAGACATATTGATAATTCTTTTACAATTCATCACGGTCCTATTTATCAGAATTTAAATTTTGATGATGTTCTTAATGCCTGTTATTCATTTCTGGAGAGTCATCCTTCGGAAACGATTATCATGTCTGTAAAAGAAGAGCATGATCCTTCAAATAATACCAGAAGTTTTGAGAAAACCTTTGATGCTTATGTTCAGAAAAACTCGGCAAAGTGGAATCTTGGAACTAATATTCCAACGCTTGGAGAAGTAAGAGGGAAAATCAGATTGTTAAGAAGATTCTCTGCTGAAACAGCAAAAGGAATCAACGCAACATCATGGGCAGATAATACAACATTTGAAATCAATAATCCAGGCGCCCAACTAAAAGTTCAGGATTATTATAAGGTGACAAACAATGATGATAAATGGAATGGTATTTCCAATCTGTTCAACGAAGCGAAAAACAGCAACAGCGACAGACTTTTCATCAATTTTACAAGCGGTTATAAACCTGGAATATTCGGAATTCCAAGTATTCCTACTGTTTCAAATAACATTAATCCGAGACTTAAAACATATTTTCAATCCAACACTAAAGGTTCTTTTGGAATTATGCCGATGGATTTTGTGAATGCAGAATTATCCGGACTGATTGTAAAAACCAATTTCTAGATTAATTTATTTGTTAGATTTATTGTTAGGCTATCTCTGTTTAGGGATAGCCTTTGTATATTATAAAATATTTTTCCCACAGCTAGAGGGAATCAAAACGAACAATTGTGGATAACTTCTGTGTTATTAACAATTACTCATAAAAAATGACTGCTTCAAAATGAAACAGTCATTATGTTTTTTGAAATGCAAAACTATTTCTGAATCCCGTAGGCTGCAAGTATTTTATTGAAAATCTCGGTATTTTCAAACAGCCCTGTAAACTCTTTGGAATTCGGTCCGTATGCAAAAACACTTGATGGAATTGACGTATGATCATTCGTACTGAAATTCCCGAATATCCAACCATCTTTTAAGCTTCCATCTAAAAGCGTCAGCCCCCCGGTTTCATGATCTCCTACCACTACAACCAATGTTTCTTTATTTTCATCTGCGAACTTCATTGCTTTTCCTACAACATGGTCAAAATCCAGTAATTCAGTAACCAATTGTTCTATATTGTTGCTGTGTCCGCCACCATCGGTTTGTGATGCTTCCACCATCATAAAGAATCCTTTTTTATTGTTCTTCAGATCATTTAAAGTAAGATCAAAGGCATCAGCAAGCCAATTTCCTCTTCCTTCCGTTACTCGTATTGAAGCCAAAGGATCAATAATCAGAGTTCGGTTATTGATTTTATTTGCAGATTTAAGATTATGATATAAATCTATTTTTGCATCTTTCAATTTTTGCTCTGCATCCTGTGTTAATCCGTTTGTGGGACCACCTATCAGTATTTTTGTTTTGGAAGTAACAAAATCCTTAAGAATAGGCTCCGAGCTGTTTCTATTATCTGAATGTGCATAAAAATCCGCAGGAGTTGCATCCGTTACATCACCCGTAGAAATCAGTCCTGAAACCAATCCTTTTTCTGCAACAATATCAGGAATCTGAGCCAGCGCTTTTCCCATACTATCTACACCCACGAATGTATTTTTAGTCTTTATTCCTGTTGCAAAAGCTGTAGATCCCGGTGCAGAATCGGTAACATAAGCATTGGAAGAGTTGGTTTTGGATAAACCCGTAGACTTCATATTGAATACATTAAGTTTTCCTTTATTGGCGGTAAAAGCAGCATAATATTGAGGTAAAGACGTTCCGTCAGGGATGAGAAGGATTACATTTTTCACCTTTTTATTTACTCCGTCTGTTTTATATGTGGGAGTGTACGTGCTGTATTCTTTTGTATTTTTATAGAAATTTTTCGGAATTGTATTCATGAATTTCTTAAGATCAGGAATATGATCGGTATTGATATAATCTACTCCCAGATCCATTAAATTCACCCAAGCATTAGGGAAATCAGGCGCACCATAGAAACGCATCGGCTTTTGTTGAGCATGAGCTTTTCCTACAGCATTTTTTATTTTTTCTGTTTCTTCATCTCGGGGAATACCTTTTCCGTTCCACTTGACCAATGCTGGTAAATCTGCACTAAACATTCCTACTCTTTTTAGCTGATCAGCAGAATAATTTTTATCCAGATCACCATCGAAATATAGATAGCTTGGATAATTTTTGAAATCTAAGGGCTCCGGTCTTCCTCCAGTAATTACAATTTTCACTCCTGAATTGCCGGTAATATCGGGGTATTTTTTTAATGTATTGACCAATACTGCAAGGGTTGTTTTATAATCCTGCTTAACATCAATCAGTAACTGTAATTTTTTATTTGTGTCCGAATAGATATTTCCTTTATTCTTTTTTATCTGTTTTGAAATATTGTCAAGATAAAGATTTTCCAATGTCCTGTCTGCTGACAACTCCTTCTCTGTATGAGCTACCCACAATTTACCTTTTACCAGAAAAACATCGGCTTCAATGGAACCGAAATTCGCATAATAAGCATTCCAAAAAGGAATTTCCTGCATATAATCATTGTGAGAATGTGCATTTCCCACATTATAATTCAAATAATTCTGAGCCTGTCCTTCAGAAAAAAAAGCCAATGCCAATACTCCTAATATCTTTGATAGTTTCATTCTTATATTTTTTATTGTTCTATGGAACACTTCATTGTTCTTTAAAAAACTATATCATCACAGACATTCTGCGATGATATAGTAGATATGTATAAGTTTTAGATTTTACCAACCTTCGTTCTGTTTGATAACTCCATTGCTGTTCACAATTTCCACCTGTGGAACTGCCCATACATTATGGATTGCCGGATTGAAGTTTCTTGCAGCCCAAACCTCTTCTCCTGTAGCACCATGTAAAGGCTGTGCATAAGCAGACTGTGCATCTCCCCAACGTACAAGATCTCTATGTCTATCTGCCCATTCACCTGCAAGTTCACAACGTCTTTCATGCTTCAGATCTGCCATTTTACAGTTACTTTTTGGAGCCAGCCCAGCACGTTGTCTGATCATATTAATTTCTATATCTCCATTTTTTCCCTGCATAATCAATGCTTCAGCTTTAATAAGGATTACCTCAGCATAACGCATGATAGGAACAGCAAGATCAGTACATGGATAATCTCCGTTGGCACTTACGTGTCCGCTTTTTAAATCATATTTGAAAGCGTCCATATATTTATTGAACTGATAACCTGTACGGCTGTTATCTTTCTGATAGGTTCTTGGTTTCCCATTAAATGTAAACTGATCTCCCGGCTTCAGAATCGTCACACTTCTTCTAAGATCTCCTGCTTCATATTCATCAAACAATTCTTTGGTTGGTTGAAAATACCCCCAGCCATTATATTCACCCCAGCCTTTATTTTCAAGCATTACTCCTGGAAGGATGCTTCCCCATGCTGTAAATTTAGGAGTCCCCGGAACAGACCAGATATATTCAGTGCTGTAATTATTATCAGCTTTAAAAACATCTGCAAAGTTTGGTAATAGACTTCTTCCTCCTTTTGTCATCACTTCATTTGCCCAATATTCTGCATTCTGATAATCTTTCATAAACAGATATACCTTTGCAAGAAGTGCCCATGCCGCAGCTTTATGAGGTCTTCCGTAATCCGTCAATGGAAGTTCTGCCTGGCTAGGTAATAACTCTGCTGCTTTTTTAAGGTCTGCTACGATATAATCATAATTTACCTTCACATTAGCTGCTCTTGGAATTGGGTTAGGATCCGGTTCTTTTGAACGGTCTATGATAGGAACTCCCGCTTTTTCATTCCCATAATTGGAAGCCAGTTCAAAATACATTCTACTGCTCATAAATAAAGCTTCTCCAAGATATTTATTCTTAACAGCAACTGAAGTCTGTATATTATCAATATTACGAATGACACGATTAGCTACACCAATTACGTTGTATCTTTTATTCCATTGCGTTTCAAGATCTCCCGCAGCAATATAATTACTGCTAAAATTCTTTGCATTATCTGCTTCATTCCTGCTTCTTCCGGTTACCATATCATCACTTGCGTTGATAAACCAGAAAAGTCCTCTTCCGTAAAACTCTTCATTAAACAAAGGCTTATACATGGCATTTGCTCCTGTAATAAGATCATTTTCTGTTTTCCAGAAACTAGCTTCTGTAGGAGTTCCTTCCGGCTGAACATCCAGCTCTCCTAAACAAGAGGTAAGCATTACGGCAATTCCTGATACTAAAAATATTTTGTTGAAAAATTTCATTTCTTTACTTTTTTTGATATTAAAAATTATAATCCTACTTCTACACCGAAGATGAATGAGCGAGACTGAGGATATCTTCCGGTATCCACACCGTAAGAATTCATCCCCACTTCAGGATCGAAACCTGTGTATTTTGTAATTGTGAATAAGTTGTTAGTCGTTACATAAATTCTTACCCTACTTACATCGAGAGTCTTGTAAAGTTCTTTGGGTAAAGAATATCCAATAGTAAGGTTTTTCAGTCTTAAGTAAGATCCGTCTTCTACGTAGAAGTCTGATACTTTTGAATAATTTCCGGATGGATCACCTTGTACCACTCTTGGAATATTTGTATTTGTATTTTGAGGAGTCCAGGCATTCAGAATATCTCGATCCATATTGTAATTCTGTCCTGTTCCACCTGGGTTAAGGGAAATGAATTTCAATCCGTTGAATATTTTATTTCCGTAAACTCCCTGGAAGAATACATTCAGATCAAAGTTTTTCCATGTCATATTATAAGAAAGCCCATAAGAGAATTTAGGATAAGGGCTTCCAAGATTCACGAAGTCTTTATTGTCCAGAGTTCCTGTATTTCCTTCTTTTTTCAGGAATTTAATATCTCCCGGTTTTGCATTCGGCTGAATTAAGTTTCCTTTAGAGTCTCTATAATTATCAATCTCTGCCTGAGACTGGAAGATCCCTCCTGTTCTATATCCGTAGAAAGAATACAATGGATCTCCAACTTTTACACGGGTAGGTTTCAATACTCCTCTGATCCCATTATCATTTATAAATATCTCATCTACATTCGCCAACTGCTTCACCGTGTTTTTTAGTTGACTAAAAGTAGCTCCGATGGAGTAAGTAAAATCGCCTGATTTTTTACTGTTATAATTGATTCCTACTTCATATCCTTTGTCCTGGAATAACCCAGCATTCACATATTGGTTATTATAAGTAGCGGTACTTGGCAAGCTTACATTAAAGATCTGATCTTTAGAGTTCTTCACAAAGTAATCAAACTGTAAGGAAAGGCTATTTTGCAGGAAAGATGCATCTACTCCGAAGTTGGTTTGCTCAGACTTACCCCATTTCAGATCCGGATTAGGACGGGTGGTAGCATAATAGGCGATGTTCTGAGATGGATCTTTACCGAAAATAACATTATTATCTCTGGTCATCAAAGGATTCACAGCCTGTGGTGAAATGCCTCCAAGATTACCCAGAATACCATAACTTCCTCTAAGCTTTAAGCTCGAAAGCCATGAAATATCTTTCATAAAGTTTTCTCTGGAAACTACCCAAGCCCCTGAAAGTGCATAATAATTTGCAAAACGATTCTGCTTCGCCACCAATGAAGATCCGTCACGTCTTCCCAATACACTTACAATATATTTACCTGCATAGTCATAATTTACCCTTGCCAGATAAGAGACCAATGCCTGCTTATATCTGTAACTTGAAACATCTTTGTTGGTATCTGCTGCATTCTGAAGATATTGGAAAACCTCAGCTTCACTTCTGAAATCAAAAGATCTTGCAAGGAAACCATCTTCCGTGGTTTTCTGGAAAGTAAAACCGCCAAGGAAATCAAAATTATGTTTACCAAGAGCTAATTTATAGGTAAGAAGCTGTTCTGCAAGAACTGTAGCTGAATTGTTCGACTGATATTCCAGATTGTTTGTATCAAAAATTTTCCCGACCTCAAGAACTCTGTAAGTAAAGTTTTTAGTATCTCCTATTTTGAAAGTCTGTGAAAAATTGGATCGGAATTTTAAATCTTTTGCCAACGTAATCTCTGCATAAGGATTGATCAAAATCTCATGTGTAGGATTTCTAAGACTGATTCTTTTAAGATAAGCTACCGGATTAATCATATCTCCATAACCTCCTGCCACGCTGATTGGTAACCCGGAATAAGCACCCGATGGTGTATAAACCGGAACATTTGGCGGATAATACATTGCTGCTACAATTGCTCCTGTATAACCACTTTTTGTATCTGCTGTATTTCCGTCAGAGTAATTATAGTACATATTTTCTCCGATCGTTAGCCAGTCTTTTATTTTATGTTCAGAATTAACTCTGAAATTATATCTTTTTGCCTGAGTATTTAATAGGATTCCTTCAAGATTTCTGTGATTCATTCCTACAAAATATCGGGACTTTTCGTTTCCTCCACTAAGGTTCATATTATATTCCTGGAGAGTTCCTGTGCGGAAAATTTCCTTCATCCAGTCTGTCTTAGTAATTCTTCCTTCCGGATAAAGCTCAGGATTGAACGCTATTGGTAAGCTTCCCAACTTATCAGCATTTTTAAATGCCTGATACATTACATCCTGAAATTCTGCTGCATTTAAAGATTCTTTCAGTCTCCATGCATGGTTCACCCCGTATTTAACATCAAAATCTACCGTCAGGTTTCCTTTTTTACCTCTTTTGGTCGTAATAAGAATAACTCCGCCTGAAGATCTTGCTCCATAAATAGCTGCCGAGGCATCTTTAAGAACAGAGATATCCTGAATATCATTCGGGTTGATAGAAGGTGTACCATTAAAAACCACTCCATCTACAACGTACAAAGGCGTCTCTCCATTGATTCCTCCCAGACCACGAATATTTACTTTCGGCGAGCCGTTAGGATCCCCCCCCTCATTCACCACCGTAACTCCCGGAGCTTTTCCCTGAAGTACATCGCCCACTCCGGATAAAGATCTTGAAGTAAGCTTATCCAAAGAAGCTTCCGTAACAGCACCGGATACTTTACTCTTTTTCTGTGTTCCGTATCCAACAACAACAATCTCATCGATGGATTTTTCTTTTAAACTGTCTTTTTTTTGTGATAGGAACATCGGCGAAGCTGATATTGCACCAATAAGTAATACCCTACCCGTTAAATAAGCTACAGAGACAGGGGTTTTAAATACAATCATGACATCCTTTTTAATTAGATGCAAAATTAGAACAGCCCTTTCCCTCTCTTCATTAACGTTTTCTTATGTTTTTATTAACAATTTTTATATTTTTTCATTTTAAGCTTAATCCAATAAAACATTAACATATTGAAAAACAAATAAATACACAAATAAAGTAATTATTTTATTTATATTCTATACATAACTGACATTAAGTTTCCTTTAAGTTTAAAATCAAATAGAGACAATAGGACAATCCATTTTGAAAATATTTTCCGAAACAATAAATAACAGAGTTCGTTATTCTTTTTTTACATTTGCTGAAAATAGATTTTACCCTGTTCAATCAATGGACAGGAAAAAATTAAACATTATAAAAATCATAAGATTAAATGACCATTATTATCACAGGAACCTCATCAGGAATTGGATTTGCATTAGCCGAATATTTTGGTAAAAAAGGACATAAAGTATATGGTTTAAGCCGTAAGTATACGGAAAGCCAACATTTTCAATCTATCCCGACTGACGTTACCGATAACACTGCCGTTCTGAATGCTATCGCAGAAGTTCTGAAAACTGAAACCAGAATCGATGTTCTCATCAATAATGCAGGAATGGGAATGGTAGGAGCCATAGAAGATTCTACAAAGGAAGATATCCTAAAACTTTTCAGTCTGAATCTTGCAGGTGCCGTTCAGATGATGAGTGCTGTTCTTCCGAAAATGCGGGAAAATAAATTCGGGAAAATCATCAATGTATCCAGTATTGGAAGTGAAATGGGACTTCCTTTCCGTGGTTTTTACTCGGCTTCAAAGTCTGCATTGGATAAAGTAACGGAAGCGATGAGATATGAAGTGTATCCTTGGAACATTGATGTATGCTCACTGCATTTAGGTGATATCAAAACTAATATTGCAGACAACAGAGTTATTGCACAGGTTTCCCAACCCTATAAAAATGTATTTGATAAAGTATATTCTTTAATGAATGCCCATGTAGACGAAGGAACAGAGCCATTGGAAGTAGCAGAATACATTGAAAAGCTATTAGAAAAAAAGAAATGGAAGGCTCATTATTATTTTGGTAAATTCGGGCAGAAAATAGGAGTTCCGTTGAAGTGGCTTCTTCCACAGAATACTTATGAGAATTTAATGAAGAAATATAATAAACTGGACTAGTTTCAGTTATTAAAAAGTTAATTAACTACTTTAAACCTTACTAAGCATTAAGCTGTTTCTGAAAATATTTTTTGTTCTGTTCTGCGTTTTTGTACAAGCGCAGAAAAAGCAGTATTGGCTGATTGACACTGAAACTAAGGTCAAGAAAAAAGTAAAGGATTCCGTTTCTGCGGTAAAATTTCTGGATTCATTAGCTCAGAATAATTATTTTTTCACTCAGTTGAAAGATGTAAAAATTAAAGGAGACAGCACGGAGATTTTTTATGACAAAGGAAAAAACTTTAACGAAACCTACGTCAATCTTTCCGATTCTATTGTTCAGAAGCTGAAGGTTCAGAAAGATTTTTTTACAAAAAATTTAGATTCCACAAAGAAAAGCATCAATAAAAGTTATATTGATGACGGATATTCTTTCAGCAGAATCAAATCAAAATATAAAGGACAGAAAAATGGCTTTCCTATTGTAGAGCTTGATATCAATAAAAATGATAAAAGAACGATCAACGGTTTCGTTGTAAAGGGCTATGAAAAAGTTCCAAAAAGATTCATCAAAAATCTGGAAAAGGAATTTAAAGGAAAAAACTATGATGATAAAAACCTGCTGGCTATCAACAAAAACTTTCAAAGTCATCCTTTCCTGATACTTGAAAGGCAGCCACAAACTTTATTCACCAAAGATTCTACCAATATTTACCTGTTTCTGGAGAAGAAAAAGACCAATACCTTTGACGGGGTGATCGGTTTTGGTAATGACAAGACTGATAAGTTTACTTTAAACGGAACGATGAACGTTAATTTCAGGAATATGTTCAATGGTTTTGAGGCAATTAATCTTTACTGGCAGAGAAACCCGGATAAAGGACAGACTTTTGATCTTCAGGTGGATATTCCATATCTTTTCAAATCTAATGTCGGGATGAACACAAAGGTGAATATCTACAGACAGGATTCCACATTCGCCAATGTAAAGTTTCTTCCGGCTTTCTATTATCATATTAATAACCGTAATAAAATTGGTCTTCGAGCAACGCTGGAAACCTCAACGATTATTGATACTTTATACACACAGGGAAGGGATTACAACAAAAAAGGGATCGGGATATGGTTTGAGATGACAGAACCTACAGACATTGATCTTTTTCTTCACAAAACAAGGATCAATGCAGGATACGATTATTTAGCAACAACTTACACCAAGGGAAACATAAGGTCTACACAGAACCAGTTTTATTTCTCGGGGGAACATAATTATCATATTTCCGGAAACCATTTTCTGAATATTAAAGCAGAAGGAGCCTTAATGGATTCTAAAATGGAGCTTTCTACCAATGAATTGTATCGTTTTGGGGGCTGGAATTCCATGCGGGGCTTCAATGAAAACTCCCTCGCCGCCGATTTCTATTATTATGGAGGCTTGGAATATCGGTACCTCATAGGTAATCAGGCATTCTTTGACCTCTTTGGACAATATGGACAGCTTAATAATAAGTCTTTGAATGTAAAACCTAAGCTCTACAGTGTAGGACTCGGTTTCAATTTCTTTATTCCGATTGGGTTGATGAGCTTCCAGCTTTCTAATGGTAATGAGTTCGGAAATCCATTTAAATTTAATGACATCAAGATTCATTGGGGAATTCTGAGCAGATTTTAGGCGGAATGTAAGCTGACTGAAATAATTGTAAGGCTACTATTTTAATAGTCTGCTCATGATTAAACGCTAATAAAAGTATTTCATTTATTTTTAAAATTTCAATAGGTCCTAGCTTCCAGCTTTCAGCCTTATATAATAAAACAAAATTCTCTATACAAAGAACTTTTTTTATTTTACCAATTCATTAATTATTTTCACCAATAAATACATAAATCGTATTTTTATTTTAATATGACCTTAAAATTCAGGTAATAATGCACGGTTAAATTTGCATTCAAAAAAAATGAAGAAAACTTTAGCCACGTTTGCAGTTTTTTTACTTCCTTTATACATTACAGCTCAGGAAATTAACATTTCAGGAAATGTAAAATCTGAAAATGGCACCAGTGTTTCAGGCGTCAACATCACCGACAAAAACACAGGAAAAACCGCCACAACAGACGAAAACGGGAATTTTACCATTTCAGCCAATCCTAAAGATATCCTTGAGTTTTTTTCACCTGATTTTTCTTTATCCACGGTAGAAGTTTCTTCAAAAAGGCAATATTCTGTTGTTTTGAGGAAAACCAATGAAAAACAGATTGAAAGTGTTGTAATTACCGCTTTAGGAATTGCCAAGAAAAAGGAAAAGATTGGATATTCTACACAGGAAGTGGGAACGAAGCAATTTGAAACGATCACTACTCCAAGTATTGGTAATTTATTTTCAGGACAGGTAGCGGGATTGAATGTTTCTAACCCAACAGGAATGCAGCAGGCACCACAGTTTACCTTAAGAGGAAATTCCAATTTGGTTTTTGTGATTGATGGAGTGATTGTGGAAAAAGAGGTTTTCCAGAATTTAGATCCTAATAATATTGAAAATATCAACGTATTGAAAGGAGCTACAGCTTCTGCTCTTTATGGATCCAGAGGAAGATACGGAGCTATTTTGATCACAACAAAAAGCGCAAAAAAGAAAGGATTCTCTGTAGAGTTTTCACAAAATACAATGATCACAGGAGGGTTTACCAATCTTCCAAAAACTCAGACGGAATACGGTAACGGTTCTCACGGAAAGTATGAATTCTGGGACGGAGCCGATGGTGGCGTGAATGATGGGGATATGATCTGGGGTCCGAAGTTTGTTCCGGGATTAAAAATTGCCCAGTGGAACAGCCCTATCAGAGATAAAGTAACAGGACAGGTAGTTCCGTGGTATGGAGCAGTAACAGGTACTCAATATAATGATAAATCAAGATATGAAAGAGTTCCTATTGAATGGAGATATCATGACAACTTAAAAACGTTCTTAAAGCCGGCTGTTATCAACAATAATAATTTCGCCATCAGCTACAGAAACAATAAAGACGTGTACAGACTCTCTGGGAACTTTATGAATTATGACGACAGAGTTCCGAATTCGTATCTTCAGAGATATGGGGTCAATTTCTCTTCTGAAAACCATATTGGAGATAAATTTGTTTTTGACACTAAGTTTAATTTCAATCAGACTTTTACCCCAAACATGCCCAATTACGAATACAATCCTAGTGGACACATGTATACCATCCTTATTTGGATGGGTGGTGATGTGGACGGAAAAGCTTTAAGAAACCATATGTGGATTCCTGGAAAAGAAGGAGTAGCACAGGCAAACTGGAATTACGCATGGTACAACAACCCTTGGTTCGGAGCTGAATATTATAAAAATCAGAACAGAACGAATATCATTAATGCTCAGACTGGATTAGAATATAAAGCAACAAAGGATTTCTCAGTAAAAGGTAAAATTTCCCTTGTTGAAAACCATAGCAAATCTGAGATATTCAGCCCATATTCTTATTTCAACTACAATGCACCAAGGAGTGGCGGATATATTCTAAAAGATTTAAAGACATGGAATCTAAACTATGATATACTTGCTACTTATAAGAAAAAGATTTCTGAGAATTTTGACTTCACCATCAATGCAGGAGGTTCAGCATTTTACTTTAAAAACAACAATAACGAAACCTATACAGATGGTTTAAAAGTTCCAGAAGTTTATTCCTTTGAAAACTCTATCGGAGCCCTCAAAAAATACAGATATCTGAAGGAAAAACTAATCTATAGTGCTTATTCTACCATTGATATTGGGCTATATAATGCATTCTTCATCAATATCTCAGGTCGTAACGACTGGTCTTCTACACTTCCTAAAGCTAACAGATCTTACTTCTACCCTTCAGCATCTATCAGTACTGTCATTTCTAATCTGGTGAAAATGCCCGAGGCTATCAATATGTTGAAAGTTTCTGCTTCGTGGGCAAAAGTTGCTTATGACTTCCAGCCTTACTCCATCAGAAATTATTATATGAATGATAAAGGAATTGCCTATAATGGTAATCCTACCTTCCTTTTTCCGACTACCCTCAACATTGAAAATTCTTTAAAGCCTGAACAAACTAAATCTTACGAATTAGGATTAAGTGCAGGATTCCTTAATAACCGAATTACCCTAGATGCAACTTATTTCAGAACCTTAGATTACAACAACATTCTTGAGTTCCCAAGTGCTGAATCTTCAGGTTTCACATCTCAATATGTAAATGGTAACGAATACACCACAAAAGGATTCGAAATCTCCCTGGGAATGGTTCCTGTAAAAACGTCTAATTTTACATGGAAAACCTTGATCAACTGGAGTACTTATGAACAAAAGCTAACGTCTATTTATGATAATATGCCTAACTATAATAACATTAAGCTAGGTGAAAGAATGGACAGCTATTATGATTATACATGGCAAAAATCTCCAGACGGAAAAGTAATATTGGATGCGAAGTCTGGAATGCCAACGAAGGCAAATACTCCAAGTAACCTTGGGCATTTCAATCCGGACTGGACTTTCGGTTTCAATAATACCTTCAAGTATAAAAAACTGTCTTTAAATATTGGAATCGATGGAAGTATCGGAGGTATCATGAGATCTCAGGTTGTGGAAAAGATGTGGTGGGGAGGAAAACATCCAAACTCTGTTGCCTACAGAGATCTTGAATATGCAAAACCAGGAACTTACTACTTTGTACCGGATGGTGTAAACTACGATCCAGCTACCGGAAAATATACTCAGCATACGAAAGCCATCAGTTTCCAGGATTGGGCGCAGAATTACCCATACCAAGCAAGGGTAACACAGGATGAGAGTGAAGAATTTGCGAATGTTTTTGATAGAACCTTCATCAAGTTAAGATCTGTGGTACTGGAATATGATTTCTCTTCATTACTGAACCCAAAAGGAATGATAAAAGGATTTACAGCCAATATTTCAGCTTACAATCTTGCCATGTGGAAAAAATCAAAGAATCTTTATTCAGATCCTGATTTCCAGATTAAAACGGGAAGAAAAGATGATGTTACGAATGATATTCAGGATCCTTCAAGCAGATGGTTCGGAATCGGGTTTAATCTTAAGTTTTAACTAAAAAGTACGTCGATACAATGAAAAATAATATAAAGACAAAAGCACACAACAGTAAAACAGCCAAAAGGTTGATGAGGTCAGTATTTTTTGCAGGATTGCTATCATTAGCTTCTTGTGAATCCAGTCTGGATCAAATCAATGACAATCCTAATGATCAGGCAACTATTGATCCTAAATATCTCTTAACCTATGTTTCAAAAAACACTTTTCAGGTGAATGCAGATAATATGTATGCATCAAGAATGATGATCGGAACAGATGGTGAAAATACCTTTCAGTACATGAAGTGGGACAATACGTCTTTTGAAGTATATACCAAACAGCTTCTGAATACGGTAAAAATGATGCAGGAAGCAGAAAAAATTAATAATAAAAATTATATTGCTGTAGGCAAATTTCTAAGAGCTTACCATTTCTTTAATATCAGCTTAAGAGTCGGAAGCGCTCCTTATTCTGAGGCTGTAAAAGGAGAATTTGGGATTACACAACCTAAATATGATACTCAGGAAGCGATCATGTCCGGAATTTTATCAGAGTTAAAAGAAGCCAATGACCTCATCAATACCAATGATAAGATTGAAGGCGACATCGTATTCAACGGAGATGCTCAAAAATGGAAAAAACTGATCAATTCTTTCCGTCTGAAAATTTTAATAACATTATCTAAAAAAACAACGGTAGGAAATTACAATATAGCAACGGAATTTGCTGCTATCGCAGGAAGCCAGCCTTTAATGACTTCTATAGCAGATAATGGAGAACTTAAGTTTGTAGACGCGGCAGACAGCAGATATACAATGTTCAACAATAGTGGATACGGATCTAGTTTATACATGGCAGATTATTTTATCAATCTGTTTAAAGACAGAAAAGATCCTCGCTTATTTACTTTTGCAGCACAAACTACCGGGGCTAAAGAAAACGGAAAAGCTATCACAGATTTTACAGGATACAACGGAGGAAACCCTACGTCTTCTTATTCTGACAACGCAGAGTTGATTACTGCTAAAAATATTTCAAAAGTAAATGACCGCTTTTATAAAGATCCTACCAATGAGCCTTCTTCGGTTTTAAGTTATTCAGAATTAGAATTTATTCTTGCAGAAGCTGCTGCAAGAGGCTGGATTTCAGGATCAGCAAAAACTCACTATGACAATGCAATCAAAGCCAGCTTTACTTTCTATCAGACCTATGTAAAAAATCCGGGACAATATTTTGCGGGTTTTGATGTAAACCAATATCTGGCAACTCCTTTGGTTGTTTATAATAATTCAGCTCCTCTACAGGAACAGGTTGAGAAAATCATCACTCAGAAATATATGACCATGTTCCACCAGTCACAATGGACGTCTTATTATGATTATTTAAGAACAGGATTCCCTAATTATCCTTTAAAGCCAGGTGTTCCGGCACCGTTCAGATTCAGATATCCACAGTCTGAGTACAATTATAACAGTGCTAATTTAAAGGCAGCACTTTCCTCACAATACGGAGGAAATGACAATATCAACTCCAAACCTTGGTGGTTACAATAGAAATCTGACTTATTTTTACACAAAACAAAGAAATCGCAGGAAAATCCTATTAACTTGCGGTTTCTTTCTTATTACGACTGATCATGAACAGAAGAGAATTTTTAGAAAAATCAAGTATTTTATTAGCAGGATTGGGAACTTCAAGTGTTCTTCATCCTTCTATTTTAAAGGCATTAGCCATTGAACCCATTGCCGAATCCACTTTTTATGATGCTGAACACGTTGTTATTCTGATGCAGGAAAACCGCTCATTCGATCATGCTTTTGGGGCTCTTAAAGGAGTAAGAGGATTTTTAGATAAGAGAACTTTTATAAAACCGGACGGTCATTCTGCGTTCTTTCAAAAGGGAGATAACGGACAGTATGCAGCTCCTGCACGTCTGGATCTGAGAAATACCAAATCTACATGGATGAGCTCTCTTCCCCACTCATGGGATAATCAGCAGCATGCATTGAATAAAGGAAAATATGATCAATGGCTTCAGGCAAAGGCTTCGGGCAATAAAGATTATAAAAATATTCCGCTTACATTGGGATATTACAACCGTGAAGATCTTCCGTTTTATTATCAGCTGGCAGATGCTTTCACGATATTTGATCAATACTTCTGTTCTTCATTGACAGGAACTACGCCCAACCGATTATTCCTCTGGTCTGGAACATTAAGAGAACAGCAGAACGGAAAGGTAAAAGCCAACGTAGTTAATGAAAATATTGATTACGATAAAGCTAGACAGGCAAAGTGGAAAAGTTTCCCTGAAATTTTAGAGGAACAGAATGTATCATGGCGTATTTATCAGAACGAGATCAGTCTTCCAAAAGGATTATCTGGAGAACAGGAAGCATGGTTAAGTAACTTCACAGACAATCCAATCGAATGGTTTGAAAAGTATAATGTAAAGTTTTCAAAAGGATATTATGAAAATATTCCTAACATGATTTCTTCTTTAAAAAAGGAAATCGAGAAAAATCCTGCCCAAAAAGAAAGATTGGAAACTATAATTTCAGAACTTAAGGACGATCAGGTAAAATATCATCCCGATAATTATTCCAAGCTTTCTCAAAAGGAAAAAAATCTACACGAAAAAGCTTTTACGACCAATAGTAATGAACCTGATTATCACAATCTGGAAATCGGAAAGGATGAAAACGGAGAAAGACTGGTGGTTCCTAAAGGAGATGTTTTATTCCAGTTCCGTAAGGATGTGGAAGAGAAAAGGCTTCCGTTGGTTTCATGGCTGGTAGCTCCTGAACATTTCTCTGATCATCCTGGTTCTCCTTGGTATGGTGCCTGGTATATTTCTGAAGTTCTGAATATACTAACAAAAGATCCTGAAACATGGAAAAAGACGATTTTCATCATCAATTATGATGAGAATGACGGATATTTTGATCATGTTCTTCCCTTCGCTCCACCAATGAATCCCAGCCAACCTGTTGACATGAATGGAAAAGAAGGTGTAGAATATGTAAACAAATCTCAAGAATATATGTCTGATCCTAAGCTTAAGGATTATGAAAAGACAGAAGGAACAGTAGGACTTGGTTACAGAGTTCCGATGATTATTGCTTCTCCTTGGACCAAAGGAGGTTTTGTAAACTCTGAAGTTTCTGATCATACTTCTGTATTACAGTTTCTGGAGAAATTCATCATGAAAAAATTCAAAAAAGATGTTCATGTTGACAATATCAGCGATTGGAGAAGAGCCATATGCGGAGACCTTACTTCTGCTTTCAATAGTCCTAATGTAAAAGCTCCACAGATGAATTATATTGATCAGAAAGATTTTGCGAAGACTATCAACTCTGCGAAAAACAAACCTGTTCCTCAGCTGAAGTGGTATTCCAAAAATGAATTGAATGATCATCTTCTTGAGGTTCAGGAAAGAGGAATAAAACCATCCAATCCTCTTCCTTATGATTTCCATGTCAATTTAGAAGGGAATCAAATTAAAATGACGAACCTTAAAGACAATGGTGTTCCGCTGCTTCTTTATGACAGAACCAAGCTGAAAGATCCTTCCGGATACCATTTTTCTTATGCTTTATATTCGAAGCTTGAGCTTTCGCATTCTGTTCATTCAGAAGCATATGACTACGAAGTTTTTGGTCCGAATGGCTTTTTCAGGAAATTCAAGGGAAATAATACCCCTGAAATGAGTATTATTTTAATTAACAATTCATCAAAAAATCAAATTGAATTCATTTTTAAGAATCCCAAAAAGGGAAATATCAGTTTAACAATGGAAAATTTCTACGAGAAAAATAAAAGAACTTTTTCAATACAAAAGCCGGAAGAAAAAATGATTATTGATCTTGGTAAGAATAAAGGCTGGTATGATATTAAAATGACTACAAATAGTAATACATGGCACTTTTCAGGAAGAATAGAAACTGGAAAAGTTTCGGTTTCAGATCCTCATTGGGCATAAAAATAATTTCAAAAAAATAAGAGAAATCCTGTACACTTTGTGCAGGATTTTTCATTTTCAAAACTATAATAATTCACAATAATACACTCTAAAAAAAACAAAATAATCAGCGATATAAAAATTATTATAAATTTATTTCATATTATATTGATTTTAATTATATTCACGTAACTAATTATCAGCATCATGAAAAAACTAAAATTAACGATTGCAATGTCCTTATTTGCAGTTGCTGTATCTGGAAATTTAAGTGCCCAGGATAACAATACCGATAATCATACAATCACAATTTCTATACCTGAAGTTGCACTGGTAGACATTGAACCTGCCGCTACAAAAAATATTACACTTGGATTCTCTGCTCCTACAGAAGCTGGTAACGCTATTATTCCAAGTGCAGCTAATAATACACTATGGCTTAACTATTCTTCCATCAAATCTGTTGCACATCCTACACGTAAGGTAACGGTGAGTCTCAATGCAGTCATTCCCGGAGTAGATATTCATGTGACAGCTGCGTCTCCAACCGGATCAGGAGGCGGTCTTCAAGGTACTTCCGCAGGTCTTCTTACATTGAGTGCTACAGATCAAACAATTATCTCAGGGATAGGAAGTGCCTATACAGGCAATGGCGCCAATAACGGACATAATCTTACGTATGCTCTTGCTGCCGGAAGTGGTCCTGGAGCCGTGGCTATCTATGACAATCTACAAGCTACAGCAGTTGGTTCAGTAACTGTTACGTATACAATATTAGATAACTAGTATTCACTAGATTTTATCCCGACCCATATTCAAAAACAAGGAGAAATTGTCTTTCAGTTTCTTCCTGTTTTTGTATTTATTTTAATTATTTAACTCTATACATTACATAATGACAAAGCGTATCCTTCTTTTGGTCACCCTGATATTACAGTTCAGCTTTTTACATGCCGGCATTGTGATTCTCAACGGGCTTACGCATTCCTACAAAATAGAAAACGGAAAGGTTTATAAAGGAAAAATAGCTATTGAAAATACAGGTACTCATCCTCAAAGTGTAAAATTGTTTTTACAGGACTTTACTTATCATGCAGACGGAACAAACAATTATACAGCCATAAAAACAAACAAAAGAACCAATGGGGAATGGATCAAGCTAAATACCAACCTAATTACGCTTAAAGGGAAAGAAAAAACAGAGGTATTTTATGAAATTACAGTACCCAATCAGATAATAGATCCCGGAAGCTACTGGAGCGTACTGATTGTAGAACCTGTAGAGGATATAAAACCTAGTGATCAAAAAATCGGGGTCAATATTAGTTCTATGATACGCTATGCGATTCAAATTATTACAGATTTCGAAACTGAACAAGCAAAGCCGGACCTGAAATTTGAAAGTGTAAAGGTAGAGAAAGAAGAAGGTAGACAAACTGTAAAAATTGCAATAGCCAATAACGGTAACCTCTATTGTAAACCCACAGCTTCCATTGAAATCTACAACCGTAAAACAGGAGAAAAAATAGGAACTTACTCAAGCTTAACTATGGGTTTGTTGCCTTCTACATCAAAAATTTTCCCTATCGATATCAGTAAAGTCCCACCGGATAAATACAACGCAACTATAATGACAACTGATGAAGAAGAGAATGCATTTGCACTCAATGTGGAACTAGAAGTAAAAAATGATTAGAACCTGGACATTATTTATAATTATACTCTTATTTCCGGTAATTACTTTTTCTCAGAACCAGTCTGAACGATTGATTAGTAAAAAAGATAGCCTTATGCCGGGAATGTCTACTTCTATTCCTTTCACTCTGGAAAATAGTTCTGCTGAAAATAAAATATATGATATTTCAGCTACAACATCCAGTCCTCACATTACTCCTATTTTAGCAAAAGGAGAGTTTCAGATTAATGCACACCAAACTTCTGTATATCTTGCTCCTGTTCGTATTGCAGGGGAGACAGCACAAGGTAATTATACAATTACTTTACAGATTACAGACCGCGAGAGTGGAATATCTTTGGTGAAAAATTCAACGATTACTATATCCGCAAGCAGAAAAATTTCTCTTACTGCATTAAATTCCCCTGAATTCATCAGAGCCGGAGAGACCATCCGTTCTTCGTTTTTATTAAAAAACAATGGCAATATCACTGAAAACATTGTTCTTGGCAGTAGAAACGGAATCGTTGACGATGATCATCTGCTGACATTGGGACCCAACGAATCAAAGGTAATCACAGTTCATAAAGTCACCAGTCCTGATCTTCCGCAAAATGAATTTCAAAATCTAAATCTTTCAGTATATTCAAAAGACAATCCTAAGGAAGCTCAGGATGTGTATGTAAGCACACAAGTTATCTCGATCAAGCCCTCAGAATCCGATATATATCACAGACTTCCTATTGTAGCTTCTCTTTCTTTCATCGGAATGAAAAATATGGGAATTTACAATGATGGTTTTCAGGGAGAAATATATGGAAAGGGAAGTTTAGATAAAGACAATAAAAATCAAATTGAATTTCATGCCGCTACTCATAGCCCGATTGAGCTCAATACATTTACGCAATATGAAGAATATTTTGTAAACTATAAAAGAGATAAACTTTTCATTCATTTAGGTGATAAAACGTATTCTTCTTCCTATCTGACGGAATTTGCACGATACGGACGAGGAGCAGAAATCCGTTATGATTTCAATAAAGTAAGCTTAGGAGCCTTCTATAATCGTCCTCGTTTTTTCAGGGATATTAAGGATGAATTTAATATATATTCAACATTTAAAATCAGAAAAGAGTCTGAAATTACTGCCGGATACCTTTACAAAACACCTATGAAGGAGGAAGGTAATTCCAGAAATATACAATTAGATTCTGAAGCACATCTTCCCTATACGAAAGGGAAATTTAAGATCTCAAAGAATATTATCCTTTCAGGTGAGTTTTCCTATAGTAATACAAAAAAGGCAGAAGGAACTGCTTATATGGCACAGGCTGATATCAATTTTGATAAAATCAACGGGAATTTAATCTATATGAAAGCCAGCCCTGAATTTGCAGGATATTTCACCAATACCAGTACTGTAAGCGGATACGCCCAGTACAAGCTATCTAAAAAAATCAATGTTTTTGCTAACTATATACAGGACGCTAAAAATTTTCAAAGGGATACTTTATTTCTGGCAGCTCCTTACAGAAAGTATTTTCAATATGGTGTACAGTATAAATATCTGCCGAGCGGATCTATCATGGTTAATAACGGTTATCAAAAATATCAGGATCGTTTAGAACCCAAACAGTTTGATTATTACGAACGTTTTTTTAGAATCACTGTAGATCAGCGCATTGGGATATTTCAGATTAATATTAACGGACAATTTGGAAAAACGGACAATTATCTGACAGGTTTTAACGGTAATTCAAGTTTATATACGGCTAATCTTTCTATTGAAAAATTCAGAACTTTGTTTAACATTTATGGAAGTTATGGAAGTACTTCAAGGTATCAACTGCAAAATCAAAAGCAGCTGTATTACGGAGCAAGAGTTTTCACTAGATTTACTGATAAAACAAGCTTAAGTATTTTCTATCAGAACAATTATATTCCCGAAGAGTACTTTAAAGACAGAAATTTATTTGAGCTTATATATCATCAACAGCTATTTCCAGGAAATTCACTGGATTTTTCAGGCAGGTATTCCTTACAGCGTGGAGAAATAGGAGATAAAGATTTCATATTCTCGATGCGTTATACATGGAGTCCCAATATTCCGGTGCAAAAAATTGCAGAATACACTTCTCTATCAGGAAATGTAAGCAATCTCGGCATAAAAAAAACAGAAGGTATCAGATTGATGCTGGGCAGCTATCTATCTGTGACAGACAAAGAAGGAAATTATATGTTTAAGAATGTAATTCCCGGTAATTACTTCCTTGAAATAGATCGCTCAACTACCGAGATCAATGATATTCCAACCGTTGTTTTTCCTGCAGCGTTATCTCTTCTTAATAAAGAGAATGTTTTTAATTTCGGAATAACTACTGCAGCCAATATCCAAGGGCATATTCATCTTGCAGAAAACCTTGAAAAAGATCAGACAGATATTGAAACATTACAGAATAAAACGGGGAAAAAGAAAAGAGAAAGTATTATTATAGAAGCGATCAGCAATGATCAGATCTTCCGTAAGATCTGTTTTATAGATGAAGATTTTGATTTTACTTATCTCCGACCTGGCGATTGGTCTCTTAAGCTTTATAGAAATGGTCTGGATAAACGTTATAAGATTTTAACTGATAAATTCCAGTTTACCTTAAAATCAGGAGAGATAAAAAAAATAAATATTCAGATTGTTAAGCAAAAGAGAGAAATCAAATACCAGCAGGAATCTCTGAAAGTAGGATATAATGAAATAAAAAATAAGAAATGATTTTGAAGCGTGCTATAATATTAACCTCTTTCATTCTATCCGGATTGTTGTATTCTCAGGCTACTGTTACTCTTACATTACCTGTAGTGACTTTGATGGATGTAGAACCTACCGGAAACATTACGCTGAACTTTATAGCACCTACTGAAGCCGGAAATCCTCTGGGAAATCCTACTCCCAATACTTCAAAATGGATTAATTATACTTCAGCTATTACTTCAGGTGGCGCTACAAGAAAAATAACGGCAGCTGTGAATCAGGTTATTCCAGGTGTGAATATCAGGCTACAGGCAGCTGCGGCTTCCGGAGCAGGAGGTGGAACATTGGGAACTCCATCAGCACAGGTTACTCTTACAACCACACCCGTCACTATTATTAGCGGAATTGGCGGGGCTTATACGGGCAATGGAGCAAATAACGGGCATCGTCTTACCATTTCCCTCGTCCCCGGCACCTATGCTAATTTAGCCAAACAAGACAATATATCTGTTACAATTGTTTACACCATCACAGAATAAAAATGAAATGAGAATCAATAGCCATTATATTAGAAACGTTTTCTTACAAAGGAATCTATATATTATTTTTTTAATAATGAGTTCTTTCTTTGATGCTCAGACTGTAAGTGTTTCGGGAAACTGGTCACCCGTTATTCCTGCTATTACCGAAGCAGGAAATAATTATGCAGGAACTTATGACAATACCACGACTACACCTACAACAATCACGTTATCCGGAACGTTACCCGGTTCTTTTCTTAATCTTCTTTCAAGTTCTGGTGCAAAAATGACAATGCGCTATACCCCAAATCCCTGGAATAATTCATTAACTCTTTCTGCAAGAAGAACAGGAGGATCAACAACGATACATGGAGTTTGCGTCCTTTGCACATCAGCTATCAATGGAGGAACTACTTATATCCCCATATCACAGACTGCTGATGTGACGTTTTTAACTTTTACCTTTAGTGGTCTTTTAGGGCTTGGGAATAGTGTAAATTTTGCTGATATCAACTTAATTTTACAGTTAGCCGGAGTATCTGTAACCGTTCCTGCCAGTACCTATAGTGCCCGAGTGGTTTTCACTATCGTTGCAAATTAACATAATTGATACTATTGAATTTTTTGAGACGTAAGAATTATATCAAAAAATCCTTTCCAAAATTTGGAAAGGATTATGTATTGAAAAATAATTAATTTAATGTTTTGCCCACCAAAGAGGAGTGAGTACAGCATCTTGTCCACCCAGTAACTGTAATGCTTTTGCATATCCGTCCTGATCTGTATTTCTGAAAGTACTTGGATATCTTAATCTCTGAGGGAAATTCTGAATAGAGTTGGTCATATAATTTCCTGAATTCAAATTCGGTAAATTTACCAAAGGAGTTTCTACGGCTGGATTTTCAAAGAAAGGTAATCCCAGTCTTCTCTGGTCACTCCAAGATTCTAAAGGAAGCCACGGCATATTGGCAATATACTTTTGGGTAATGATTTTTGTAAGTTTATCATTC
This sequence comes from Chryseobacterium artocarpi, assembly GCF_001684975.1. Lineage (GTDB taxonomy): Bacteria > Bacteroidota > Bacteroidia > Flavobacteriales > Weeksellaceae > Chryseobacterium > Chryseobacterium artocarpi. The sequence continues at coordinate 713,157 of NZ_MAYH01000034.1, forward strand.
TTCACCGAACCGTTCTTATAAATCGTATTTACAGGATATTTAATATCTATCGAAACTAAATTTCCGGTTGCAGGATCTTTATATTTCATCACATGGGTAGCTCCCGGCTCCGTTGTATGAGAATAAGAAACAGAAGTTCCATCACGGTTATAAGCTGTTGAGGTAATGTATTGCCCATAGAATTGTGAAACGCCATTATAAGTAAAGCTGTCCTGCACCCCTTTATTATAAGCTGCTTCATCACTCATAGGAACAGCCCAACCTTTCAGAGCTGCTTCCGCCATCAGGAAGTAAGTTTCCCAGCTTGCAAAGAAAATTCGGAAGTTTTTACCTTCCCTATATTGTTTTCCTAAAGCCGGCATACAGCCAATAACGCCTCTTAAACCGTTTCTTTGTCCTTTTACACCCCAATTCCCTATTGTGGTCGTATTCCAAGTATTTACGGTATTGATTGTAATTTTGGAACCATCAGCAAAAGTAAGATCCCCATGATTGGTAGTTGCCTGATTGGTATAAGTAGGATAAAGTGAATAAATCGGACTGTTGAGGTCTCCAGGAATATAAAATGTTTTATAAGCTCTTGGATCTATTGTATTAGGAAGTCCGTCAAGCCAATATCCTGCGCTAGGATCATTCGTCATTGTGGAGAATTGCTCATCATACTTTACACCAATGTAGTCAGCAGCTTTTACTGCAGTATGCTGAGCAGCCGGCAATTGATCTGTAGAATTTACTCCTCCTAAGCCAATATACATATTATTAAGAGTAGCCGATAAGATCTGTGAATTCCATTCTCTGGACATTACCCCTGATAAAGGATTCCAGCCTGGATCTTCTTTTACTTTAAAATTATCATCGCTTGTACTGATCAGCATATTAGAGTTCGCAGCAGCTTCAAATTCCGTTTTTGCTTTTCCTGGATCTACTTCAGCAATTCTCATAGCAATTCTCATTCTCATGGAATTTGCATATTTTACCCACTGATTCCATTTAAATCCATATACCATATCATAAGCATTCGGATTTGCAGGAGCAGGTTGGCTCACATCCATTTTAGCAGCAGCATCTTTCAGCTCTTCCAAAATAAAATAATACACCTCTTTTTCAGAATTAAAACCTGGGTTTATTCCTTTAAATGCTTGAATCGGCTGCGGACCAAAGTTATCTGAAAATTCACTCATTAAATAAGCTCTCCAGATTCTGGCTACCTGGGTAAGATTATCATAGTGAGCTTTGCCTTGACCTATTGTTTTCTTTTCATTAATGATTTCAATCGTTGTATTGGCATTATTCAACCATTCTGAAATTCCTTTCCAATATTCTACAGTCCAGGAATCATCATATGATCCACCAGCAATTCCAGTTGTCAGGTGTTGTCTTGCCGCAGTTTTCCAATAAAGAACAAAAGTACGTTCAGCAATATTGGGATCCTGTTGAGCTCCTAAAATAGAATTGTTTAAGAAATACTCCGGTTCAGCTTTATTAATATCTACTGCAAACGGATCATTATTCATGTCTTCAAAATCATTACATGATGTACAAACTGAAGCTAGTGTAACGAGAGATAAAATATATTTTTTCATGATGTTATTGATGTTAAAAACCTAATGTAATGGTGAATAAATAAGATCTTGTGGTAGGGAATGAAAGGTTTTCAAATCCTACAGCGTTAGAGTTGATCGCAAATACAGATTCAGGATCTATTCCTTTTGCTTTACTGTAAATCATCCATACATTATTGGCAGTGAAAGAAACTTTTGCACTTTGCAATGCAAACTTTTGAAAAATACTTTTAGGGAAACTGTAAGATACCTGAACATTTCTTAATCTGATATTGGTAGCATCGTAAATATTTTGTTCTGTAATTCCAAGGTTTCCTGCCGTTACAGCTGCCCAATAATCCTGCTGAGTAATTTCCTTTGTATTGGAGGTATATCCACCACCGGCTTGCTGTACTACTGCGTCAAGAACAAAATTATCTCTTCTTCCTCCGGGAGCCGTCTCCTCAGCAAGCCCAACCTTTTGCAAAGCTGATTGAGTAGAAGAATAAAACTTTCCGCCAATACGTCCATCAACCTGGAAAGAAAGCCCAATATTTTTATAACTAAAGCTGTTGGTAAGCCCAAACAATGCGCGTGGAGTCTGATCTCCCAAATAATGCTGATCAGGAGTTGCTTGAGGCAGTCCGTTGGCTCCTACAATAAGTTTTCCGAAATTAGGATCATTAGCATCCTCTACTCTTAAGAATTTTGTTCCATAGATCACTCCAAAAGGTTTATTGAGCTCTGCAAAGAATGTAACATTATCAAAACCATCTAATGGGTATTTTGAAATAGAGCCATAAAGCTCTTTTACTTCACTCTTTAATTTCGAGAAATTAGCATTTACATTCCAGCTAAAATTTTCCTTTTTAAAAATATCAGTATTCAATACCACTTCAATTCCACTATTGTGAAGCTTTCCTCCGCTCACCTTCATATTATCGTATCCTGAAAGTGGGTTCATAGGTAAATTGATCAACTGTTTTACTGAAGTATTAACGAAATAACTTACGTCCAATGAAAGTCTGTTAAAAAACTTAAGATCCGCCCCCACTTCAAAAGTTTTTAATTTTTCAGCCTGTAAAGTTGGATCATAAAGAGTCTTTACTCTTCCTAAAATAGCATGTCCGGTAGGATCAGCGGCTAGTCTGTAAACATTATATAATTCGTAAGGATTTAAACCATTCCCCGTAGAAGCATATGCAGCACGAAGTTTGGCAAAAGTTAATGTTTTAGAAGTTGTACCATTCAGTTTATTCAACATTTCCGTTAAAACCAAAGATGTACTTAGGGCTGGATAAGAATATGATCTGTTCTCTACACTCAAGGTTGAAGACCAATCATTCCTGAACGTCGCATTAATAAACCAATATCCGTCATAATTAATTTCCAATGCTCCAAAAACGGAATTAATTTTCTTCCATATATCAATCTCGTTATTAGCAATACCTGCAAGATCGCTGGTATTCGTCACACTAAAAACATTGGGAACAATTAAGTTTTGAGTACTAAAATAAAGAGCTTTAGTTCTGGTTTCCATTAATTGTCCATACAATGAAAATGAACCGCCCCATTTACCAAATAAATTATCCTGTTTAGCCGTAATGCTGGCTATATAATTATTTTCATAAAACTTCTCTTCACTGGTCGCATAGGCATTTCTTCTTGAAGAACCTGTCCACACTCTTGCATCTGCATTCAAAGCGTAAAAATCAGTTCCTAATCTTACATCGGCACTTAGCCAGTCATTAAACTGATATTTAAGATAACTATTCAATAAAGCACGATCTTTTTTATCAGCATTAAGACTGTTGTATGCAGACCAGTAAGGATTAATACCATTTGGGGAAATCCAGTTCGACATTACATTGTTCTGTGTCTGCCCTTCACGATAATTACGGATATCAACATCCTGTGGCATCAGGAGAATATTAGAATAATAATTTCCATCCCCTCTTCCTCCTGAAGGTCTGTTTTTAGCTTTTGTACTTATATATTGTACCTTTATTTCTGATGTCCATCTTTTTTCCCTGCCAAATGTAGAATTCATTTTAGCCATCAAATTGAATCTCTCAAATTTGGAATTCGGAATTTGACTATTGTCATTTAAATAATTGAATGAGGTATATAAGCTTGTTCCTTCACCCAAATTCGCCTGAAAGTTTAAAGTATGCTGTGTATTGATTCCTGTCTTGAAAAAATTACCCAGATTATTATATCTCTGCTTATTTGTTCCGTCAATTGATGGTCCCCATGAACTGGTATTTTCACTATTAGCAGGATTGGCAATTCCATTTTGTCCTAAACCAAAGCTTTTCTGCATGTCTGGTTTCATAAAAATAGTCTCAAATCCTAAATTGGTAGAATAAGTAATTCCTAAACCACCTTTTTTCTTTCCAGTCTTAGTGGTAATGAGAATAACTCCGTTTCCACCTCGTGAGCCATATAATGCAGATGCAGCCCCTCCTTTAAGAACAGAGATACTTTCTATATCTTCTGCATTAATATCATTCAGCCCATTTCCCATATCCAGGTCAGGATTCCAAAAGTCATTATTGTAGCTCCCATTATTCTGCTTAGGCTTTACTCCCATACTGTTACTTAATGGAATCCCATCTACAACAATCAGAGGTTGACTATCTCCTTTAAGAGAATTAAAGCCTCTTAGATTGATCCTAGATGATGACGCAGGACCAAAGCCACCTTTAATGACCTGCATACCTGCAACTTTACCCACCAAGGCATTAGTGACATTAGTTTCTTTAGCATCCACAAGTGCCTGTCCTTTTACATCCTGGAAGGAGTATCCTAGGGTTTTCTTTTCTTTTTTAACTCCGTAAGCTGTTACAACAACTTCATCAATTTTTCCGACTTTAGTAGAGTCTGTGTTCTGTGCAGATAATCCAGTCAAGCAAAAAAATAAAGATGAGAGAAGTCCTGCCTTAACTATCGTTCTATTCATAATTATATTTAATTTTTTCAAATCAAATATAATATTTTAACAGTATTTAATAATAAACCAATAAAAAATAAGTGAAAAACATAAAATATCCTTGAAAATATGAAAGTTATGATTGAATATTGGAAAAAAAATATTCAATTTTAATTGAAATATAAAAATTTTAGAATGTAAAAAGCTATATCAAGAAATAGAAATATGAGATATTATCATCTTAAAAAACATACTTATTATTAATTACTCATTTCCCATGTTCTTTTGGGTATTATTGTATTATCGTAAGAGCTATTAGGATTAGGTATAGTTCAAAAAAAAAGTCTCATACATTACTGTATGAGACTTTTAAAAATAAAATAAAAACTGGCGGCGACCTACTCTCCCGCGTTAGCAGTACCATCGGCGCTGGTGGGCTTAACTTCTGTGTTCGGAATGGGAACAGGTGAGCCCCACCGCTA
>NZ_MAYH01000035.1 GCF_001684975.1 Chryseobacterium artocarpi
ACTGGATGCATCTGCAGGATATCGCGGCCGCAGAAGACCTAAGCTAGCGTTTAGAGTGCAATTTTGTCAGCAGCCATACTCTAAGCCCTGTTTTTAAGTACCCAGGAAGCCAGAATAGTCTTGAGAAGGGAGGAAATTGCTGGGCAGCATTATGAGCATTATCAACACTTTTTTTCATGGAGGAAGTAAGTACAGGCAAAGCCAGATGAATTACGTTTAGAGCTGTGGAGGTCATTAAGACCCTGAATAATTGCTTTGATGGACCCATGCTGCCACAAAAAAAGATATAGGGGGCTGCCTTTATCCATGACATATAGCCACATCGGAGACATTTAATGATGCAATTTGAGCCCTGTGCCGAAGCTCAGTACCATATTACATGCCTCAAAGTGGTATCCAACCGTTAACTACAAATTAGAAACGTATACGGATCCCCCGGGCCATACTAGT
>NZ_MAYH01000036.1 GCF_001684975.1 Chryseobacterium artocarpi
GATCATCAGACCATTCCGGGGGGATGGCCATGGGATGACCTGGGGAATTATTACGGAGCAGGTGTATGGGGAGTCAACTGGCGGGAAAATCAATTTGATATTAACATTAATGGGACGGAATTTAAAAGCTTTTCTTATCCTCTGGAAGGGGTAAAATGGCTTAATGATCTTAGCACAGGAGGAAGCTCTGACCAAAGCCTGATTTTTACAGCTCCTCATTCCAATACAGCGTTGATCAACGGAATGCTTCCCACAGGAAAGACGGTAACTGTTTCAGGTTCTGCCCCGAATCCTCCTTTACAATTGGCTGCAGAAGTAAAGCAATGGCTGAAAGAGTCCGGAATTGAAATTTCAGGAAAGGTGGTTACCAATTCCCAGCTTGAGCTGGATGGAAAACCGGTTTTGGAAGCTCCTAAAGATAATGTGATTCTTACTTATCAA
>NZ_MAYH01000037.1 GCF_001684975.1 Chryseobacterium artocarpi
TGCCTGCAGATTTCTCCATACTGGAGAAGAAACTGGTTTTTAGGAATTTTCTTCGCTTCGTAATGGAGGCTGCATGTATTTACATTTTGAATAGGAACGTTTAAAACTTTGGCTAAATAATTATTAATATTCTTCATTATACAATCTGGCTTAAAGAAATATCCTGGTGCGAGGCGCTGTTCACGGGCTTTCCGTTTTCAATAACGATCAATTGCGGACTTTCATGTCTGATGTCCAGATCTGCAGAAATTTTATTGGAAATAGACCTGTAAGCCAATAAATCCAAATAATACAATTCTACTTTCTGATTTGAGCTTTCTACTTCCCGTTCAAAATTTTTCAGTACTGTCCTGCTGATAAAACAGCTGGTGGAATGTTTAAATATTGCTATTTTATGATGGTAGGAACGCTCAATGACTTTTTCCAGATCTTCTTCA
>NZ_MAYH01000038.1 GCF_001684975.1 Chryseobacterium artocarpi
AATCTTTTAGTTCAGCCATAAACTCCACAAAGGTTACTTCCTCACCATCAGGAAATACTCTTTTAAGAATTGAGCTTCTGATATCGTTTGCATCAATTTCTGTTCCCAGCAGAAAGACGCACGGGATATCTAATTTGAGCAGAAAATTTTGTGAGAAGTCACATACAAAATTTGTTTTCCCCTGACCTGGCATTTCTTTGATCAATGCAACCTTGGATTTTAGACTTTCCAGATCAGATAGATTATCTCTCAATTTGTAAGAAAACAAACTACATTCATTTCCAAGATTTATTTGTTTGATTCTGTTATCAGTATCTCGGAGATTTTGTAACCAGTTTTGCGCCTGTTCACTGATATTGGTAATGTTCACTTGCTTAGGCTCGAATTTAAATAACGAGGGATTAAAACTAAAAGGTGGAAGGGCCAGTTTTTTCAGT
>NZ_MAYH01000039.1 GCF_001684975.1 Chryseobacterium artocarpi
TTCTATGATCCATTTTCCGGTTAATGCAGTTCTCAGACAATAAAAATAGCTTTTTAGTTTCACTTCATCAGCTCTGCAGGCTTCCAGGTATTTTTTGCTCATGCTTAAATAGTGATAGGAAACGGCTACCGGCGAAAAACAGGTATCAGCTAATGGCCTGAAAAGCTCTACAAACTTTGCATTTTCCTTATAAACGATAGGAGAGTAGAACCAGCTCAGTAAAGCGGCATTCGATTTCAGTAAGAGATGAAAAGTCTTTCGGAGATCCCATCCGGAACCATCCAGATCATCTTCCGTCATAAATTCTATCGTTTCATCCTTGTCCCAAGGTGAAAGATACCAGTCTTTTTCATGGCGGTATATAAAACGTATGTCATAATCGCTGTCCGGAGAGGCAAAGCCCCAGGCTCTGCTGCCAGATTCAACGGCAAGAA
>NZ_MAYH01000040.1 GCF_001684975.1 Chryseobacterium artocarpi
AGCTGAAAGGGTATGATGCCTGTTTTTTCTGTGCGGGAATCAGCAGTATAGGGATGAATGAAAAAGACTACACTAAAATCACTTATGATACCACTCTGCATTTTGCAAAAGCGGTGTTAAACCAAAATCCTGAAATGGTTTTCAGCTATGTTTCAGGAGCAGGTACAGACAGCACGGAGAGCGGAAAGCTGATGTGGGCGCGTGTAAAAGGCAGAACAGAAAATGATTTGAAAAGAATGAACTTCAAAGGAGCTTATAATTTTCGTCCCGGATTTATGAAACCCATTGAAGGTCAATTAAATGTAAAATGGTTTTTTAAACCTTTTATTTGGATTTTTCCCGTATTTTTTCAATCAAAATCCTTAACTTTACAGGAAGTGGGTAGAGCAATGATCAATGTAACACAAAAAGGGTACCCTACATCTACTTTAGAA
>NZ_MAYH01000041.1 GCF_001684975.1 Chryseobacterium artocarpi
GAAAATGGCTGTGTTGCCAATCTTACTACATCCAGGATCTCTATGAAAGCCATGAGGAAAAGCAGGTTTTTCCAGAAAGACGCTTATATCTCCGTTGACTTTCTGGAGAAAAAGGCAGAAGTAATCAGAATGAAAGATGCTCCGGAAAACCCTACTCCATTTGATATGATCATTGAAAATGCAGATGGAGAGAAAAATCAGATCCTGTTTGAATATCCGAACATTGAACCCAATAATGCTATTCTGGATGAATTAAATTCTTTTGCTGATGCCATTACCGATGGTAAAAATGTGGAAGTCTCCTTAGAGGACGGAACTGAAGCGCTGAAAGTAGCATTGGAAATTATGAAGCTGATCAGCTGATAACAAAATAATCTGCTGTATCATCTATGGCAAAATCAGAATCCTATCTCGTACCTTTTAAAGCTACAAGA
>NZ_MAYH01000042.1 GCF_001684975.1 Chryseobacterium artocarpi
GTACTGTTACTCTCAAGATTTATCCCGATCATAGGACCAGTAGCCATTGCAGGTCTGTTGGCACAGAAGAAATATATCCCGGAAAGTGCAGGAACACTGAAAACAGATACGGCTACTTTCGGATTTATGACCCTGGCGGTGATTTTACTGATTGCAGCACTGTCTTTCTTCCCTGCATTGACATTAGGGCCTATTGCAGAACAGATCCAGTACTTCTCAAAATAAATGTGAACATTAAAAATTAAAATCAATATTCAACCATTAAGGAAGCTGAAAAGTGTAAGGAAGCTAGTCTGACACTTACGAAACGTTCACTTACTATTATCCATATCTATCCTTATGATCCGGCAGACCTTGATGGTTACTATTGATTTAAATGATATAAACTCTTTCAAAAAAATGAAAAATCAATCACAAACATTATTTCAAAG
>NZ_MAYH01000043.1 GCF_001684975.1 Chryseobacterium artocarpi
TGTTACAGATTCAGGATTGATGAAGTTTAAGAAGTCTACATCTTTTTCCGCATCCGGTTGTTCAACGGTAAACAGTTTATCGTAAATTCTTACTTCCACCGGAATCGCATGTTTTGCGGATACCCAGTGTAAAGTTCCTTTTACTTTTCTTAAACTTTCTTCTGTACCACTTCCTGACTTACTTTTTTCATCATAAGTAGCATAGATGGCCGTGATTTCTCCGTTTTCATCTTTCTCTACCCTTTCCGCCTTAATGATATAAGCTGATTTTAGACGGACTTCCCCACCCAGTTTCAGTCTGAAGAATTTATTGTTCGCTTCTTCTTTGAAGTCTTCACGTTCAATATATAATTCTCTGGAAAAAGGGATTTCCCTTGTTCCTGCATCTTCCTGTTCCGGATTATTTTCGGTCTCCAGCCATTCTTCCTTA
>NZ_MAYH01000044.1 GCF_001684975.1 Chryseobacterium artocarpi
AGAAATTTATAGAAATTCAGAATGAATTTGGAAGCTTTTCTCAATATATCTGGGGATTTGTTAACGGCACACCTATAGATAACAGGCCGAAAGCATTATCTGATGTTCCCGCCACAACAAGGATTTCAGATATTATTTCAAAAGATTTAAAAAAGAGAGGCTTTAAATTCATGGGATCTACAGTAGTGTATGCCCATATGCAGGCAACAGGAATGGTAAACGATCACCTTGAATCATGTTTTATCAGAAATTGATCAATTAATTTTCTTTATTTTTTGCTGTGTTTTTTTATTAATAATACAAATGGTGGTGAATTTAATTCCATGTCATTTCTTAATTAATGTTTTGATATAAGTTGTTGATATGTAATTGATTTTCATTAAACAGTGATTAAATACAGTATTACTCACATTAGCCTGATATATTTGCT
>NZ_MAYH01000045.1 GCF_001684975.1 Chryseobacterium artocarpi
AAAATTTTAAACATATGTTTGAAGGAGTGGGATCCAAGAGTATGAGGGCTGGAGTGTGGGTGGGTTTTATCTTTGGGCTAAAACCTATGTTGAGATTTATTTAGTAAACGGGCTAAAGCCGGTTCTAGTGAATGGATTGTGGTTGGGCATATTTTATTTAAATACATAGGCATGGATTGCGCAGAGAAGTATAGATGTTTTAGGAATATTATATATAATGGATTTAATCCTTCATAAAATGAATGGTTGATCTTATTATACATTATATAGAGGTGAAAGTAAAAGTATTATTGGGTTCACTAAAAGATAACTAATACGGTGATGAATGCCTATAGTGGAGACTATCGCTACATTACTTATCATTCATTAAAGGCACTTCTCCCCTAGCCCCGATAGAAACGGCTACCCCACAGCACACGCTGGAGAGGTTTTAGGCTTTGGGATGGAGAGCTAAGCGCGAGGAGTAAAAGTGGAGAGCGGGAATAAGCTCATAAATAAATGGTGAGAATGAAAAATTAGCATTATTATATATACCTAAAACTATGAGACCATCAATCAAATAATCTTAACTGCTGATCTTTACTTCCTGTAAAGCCTGTTGTAGATAGTTTTGGAAATTCTTTTCCGTCAAAAAACTTCTTTCTGCCAATTTTAAAAGTTGTATGAATCATTTCAGCAATATTCCCCTCTCCCCTTTGTCTTTCAAAATACCTTTTATCACCAAGTTTTCCACCACGCATGGAACGAATCAGGTTTAAAACTTTTTGTGCTCGGTCTGGAAAATGAGTTTCTATCCAATTAACAAAAACAGGTTCTACAGTATCATTGAGTCTTACCAAGGTATATCCAAATCCTAAAGCTCCTGCATCTGAGATTGACTTCAGAATATTTAAAGGCTCATCACTGTTCAATCCTGGGATAATAGGCGCCACCATAACATGTACGGGAATTTTATTTTCTGAAAGAAACTCAATTGCTTTAAGCTTATTCATTGCAGAACTTGTTCTTGGTTCCATTTTTCTTCTTAATTCTTCATTGATCGTAGGAATACTTAATGAAACGGAGACAAGATTCTGCTCCGCCATTGGAACTAAAATATCCAAATCTCTTAATACCAAAGCATTTTTTGTCAGAATATTGACAGGATGTCTGTAATCAAGACAGACTTGTAGTAATTTTCTGGTTATTTCAAATTGCCTTTCTGCCGGTTGATAACAATCTGTATTCCCAGACAACAAAATCGGAGCTGCTTTATAACCTCTTTTTTGAAAAAATTTTTCCAGCAATTCTGGGGCATTTTTCTTTACCATGATTTTTCTTTCAAAATCAACACCTGCACTATAACCCCAATATTCATGGGTAGGTCTTGCAAAGCAGTAAGAGCATCCGTGTTCACATCCCTGATAAGGATTCATGGAATATTCCATTGGAAGGTCTTCACTTTTGACCTGATTAACAATAGTTTTGGGGAATACTTCGGTGAAAGAAGTCTTTACAGTTTCGAAATCTTCATCTTCAGGCTCATAGGTATATCTGTCGAAACGATTGATAACGTTCCGCTGAGCTCCCTGACCTTTTATGAATTTTTCGTTTTGCATCCTGATGTAAAATTAGAATGGAATTTTTATAAAATAATGAACTTTAACATTAAAGTTTTCCACAAAAAAAATCCAACACCTAAGAAAAGTGTTGGACAAACATAATTAAATATATTTTTTTACTACTTCAGCGCGTAAAATTCAACTCCATGAGTTTCATCTTCTTGGTTCTTTTCATCAAAGTGCCTGTGATAATCCGAGTAGGCATCACTATATTTTTTATCTTTTTTAGTCAAAATTTTCTTAATGCTTATTAAACTTAATACTGCCAAAAGTCCAACTCCCCCTGCCAGTAAAACTCCAACTTCTTTTTTCATATTTTCTTTGATTTATTACAGTATGCATTGCAAAAAGTGTACCTATTTTATTTTTTTAAATTATAAATTTTGTTAACATTAAAGTTTATTTTTAGGGAAACTGTAATCCTTTATTTTTCTTATCTTTAGAAAAGCAATGGTTTAATTATTGTACTTATTAACAAAAATATTATTATGGAAAATTCAGAAAACATTGATAGAATGACGACCTTAAGCCAAGTTATGCAAAAGCTCTCCGAAAGAGGAATCCAAAGAGAATTCAGGATGAATGAAAACGGAGAAATGAAGTTTGAAAATTCTGAAAAAATTTATCAACCTGCTGATTTAACTATTCTGAAGACTTATCGTTTTGAGGGAGACAGCAATCCTGATGACAGTGCTGTGTTATATGTTTTAAAAGATGATTCAGGAAACCGCGGAATGATTATAGACTCTTATGGTGCAGACAGCAATTACCCAGGGGAAAAATTTGATGAATTCCTTAGAAACGTTCCTATTCTAGAAAGTAATGAGTTTAATTTTTAAATTCAATACCATACATATTATTTTTTAAACCATTAAGAATATCTTGATTATCTATATTCTAGCCAATCGCTTCTTAATGGTTTAAAATATTATTTCTCTTCAGTGTCTTCTTTCTTTTTAAAGATGTTATTGAAAAACCCTTTCTTTTCTTTCTTTTCTTCCTGTGGTTCTGATGAAGACTTTTTATCTTTTATCTCTTGTTTAATCTCTTTCACAGACTGCTTCATATCTTTTACTTTAGAGACTGCATTTTTCACTTTCTCTTCTGTTTTTTCCACATTCTTACCGATTAAAGTTTTCTTTAAACCTTGCTCAATTCCTTTCCAAAAGAGGTTAAAAAAGGATTTTGTTGGATCTCGTTCCACATTTTCAACGGTCACAGATTCAGGAAAACTTCCGGAGTTTGATTTTAAGAAAACATTTGCAACGGCTGTCAAAAACCCTTTCTTTTCATGATTATGCTTGTTCAGAACAGCAATTTTTAAATCCTTATGTTTTAAATTAAATGTTCCGTGTAATCCTTCCGGGTTGCCCTTAAAATTAAACAGCATCTCCTGAATAGTTCCTGCTGTAGCTGTCACATGAAGATAAGGTCTGATAAACGGATTGATCCCGTTTGCTGGTAAGTTGGATGTTTTTCCAGCAATTGAAAATCTATCACTTTGATCTGCTACATCAAAATTCCAGTTCACAGAAAGTGGCGACAAATTCATGAATGAGCAATCGATTTTAATATCAACTTTGGTAGATTTTCCTTTTGCCTTAGCAGAATTCAGGTTTTTAACCTTCATATTAAAATTGCTGAAGGTAAGCTTCCCGGGTCCCATACTTTCAGGCGTATCTTCTTCGTAAACTAAAATAGAGTTCTTCAGATCCAGATTATTAATATTCATTGGAATTTTGATGGATCGGAGCATTTTGGAATACAGTGCTTTTATTTTGGGATCATCTTTCGGAATTTTGCTCCTGAAAATATTTGCATCTGCAGATTGGATTGTAACATGAGAAGCATTGATGAATTTGTTTTGAGAAAACAGATCCCAATCTCCCTCTGCTGATATCTGCCCTGCTTTCAAGTCATACAAATCTCTCTCAACGGGTATCATTTTGATAAATTGGCTTCTCGAAACAAGAGGTTTCATGCCAAAATTATTGATTTGAACTTTATTTTTATTCAGTTTTAAAAGACCAACACTAATATTATAAAACTGAGTTTTGTAAGCAAAATTTCTTGTGGTTAAAAAATAGTCTTTTACATTAAATGATAGGTTTTGATCATTAGGTTTTGTTCCTATCTTGATATCGTTTACAGTAGCATTCAGGTCATGGAATGCCAGTGGTTCTTTTCCTTTATCATAAATAATATTTGAATTCTTTAGAGAAACCTTTCTTACAATAACAGATTGTATAATTTCAGAACCTTTATTTTTCTTTGGCTTATTTTCACCTGCTTTAATTGTCCCATTAAGATTTTCAACGAGGATGTCTTTAATGTCCAGATTCAGTTTTTTATTAATGAATTCCAGTTTATTGATATTAAATGCAATGTGATTGGATTTCAAATCCATCGTGGTTTTTCCCTTTTCAGAAGAACCGGGTGTAAATGACAAATTGTTGATTTCCCCATTCGTAGGCTTCAAAGCAATACTTCCGACATTAATATTCTGGTGATCGGAATATATAATGTCTTTACCAGAGAATGTGAAATCATGATAACCCACAGGAATAATTTGCTCTGATGTTTCTTTATTAAATGTCAGTTTATTGATATTCAAATTAAGATTGGCAGCAGATAATAGTTTACTTCCGTCTGGTTTATTAATTTGAGCAACCGCATTTTTAAGTTTAATATTTTCTAAATTAACCTCAAAATTTATTTTTTTTACTTCTTTTTTCTCTTTTTTAACGCCGGTATTATAAACCGTTAAAAGAGGATTTTGAAATTCTGCATCTGCAAGAGCAATCTTATTCTTGCTTAAAACAATCTCTTTAAAATCCATTTTCGGGATTGAAAACTCAAAGAGCTGTGTTTTTTTAGGGTAATATTTCTTAAACTGCTCAAAAGAAAGAAGCGGAATCAGTTTAAAATTTTCAACAGACATTTGTCCGTCAGCAGTATTGATGGTATTAATCGTAACAGCATATACATTATCAGGTCTGAAAAAGAATTTTTCACCTTTAATACTATATCTGTCAAATACTACAGGCAATTTATTCTCCACTGACTCTTCTGTCATTTGCAGGTTTTCTACAAACAGATTGAGTTTTTGAACTGATATAAATTTTTGTTTGGTATGCCTAAAAACAGCAATTTCCCCATCATTAATCCTGATATTTTCAAATAAGAACGGACTTTTTTTCTTTTCCTTTTTCTTATTAACAGGTTTTGCAAGAATGATATTCAGGTTAGGTTTTGCCAGCAATAGATCTGATGAGCTTATTGTTTTATTAAAAACTGCATCATAGATCCCAAAGCGACTTATTTTTAAAGTATCAACAGTTCCCTGAAGACCAATGACGTCTGTATTCTGCGGATCTTTATTATTAACAGAAATTCCGGTTGCCAGAATGTTCCCGGTACTAAGATCTACATCCAAAGATTTGTAGGAAACTTTATAGTCTGTGTTATTCTTAATATACTCAGGAAGACGGGTTTTAAGCCAATAATTAAGTCCGAAATTCGCAACAAGAAGTAATCCTGCCAGAATTCCGAAGCCTACTAATAGTCTTTTTACCCATTTTTTCATATTTGTGATTTGGTTTGTTTTTTTGTTATGATCAGTTGTTTACATTTAATTCAATTACATATCCTTCATGACCTCTTACATTAATAAAGTTCCCGCCTTCAAATCCAAGATACTGTCCTTTAATCCCTGTAAGTTTACCCGTAAATTCCGATTTCTTATCTAAAGTAAATGAATTTACTTTTTCTGGTTTTTCAAAAGGGTAATCAAACATCCATAATTCTTCTCCTTCACTATAGAATTTTTGGAAATCGGCAGGAAAATATTCTTTAATTTTCTGTCTGAAATCAGCAAGATCTACTTCTCCTTCAAAATCATCCTGAAGCATTTTTCTCCAGTTCGTCTTATCTGCTAAATGATCTTTTAAAGCAACTTCTATCATTCCTGCTTCATAACGATTTTCCGTTCTTGCAATCGGCAAGGCAAAAGTAGCTCCCTGGTCGATCCATCTTGTAGGAATTTGTGTATTTCTTGTTACTCCTACTTTCACATCTCCGGTATAAGCAAGATAAACCGTGTGAGGCTGTAGCTGAATTTGTTTTTCTATTTCCAAATCACGTTCTGCAACACCTAAATGCGCTGTAGAAAGCTCAGGACGGATAATGGTATCACTTGCATACGGGCTTTCAAAAAAACAGTTTTTACAGAAACCCATTCTGTAGATAGGCTTATCTTCTCCGCAGTTTACACATTGGAATCCGATATGTTTTATGCTTAACTCTTTCCCTAACAGCTCATTCATATGAATCAAATCTCCTGAAAGATTGAGGTAGTATTGGATAGGTTTAGCATCGTAGCTTGTCATTTTTAATATTTGCCCTTGAAACTGCATATTATATTTATATTACTTTTTTACGTAAATTTAATGATTATATTTTTCAAAAAGTAAAATTTATATTTTTGTGTTAATAAAAAACCACAGATGATTTATCTTGTAACAGGAGGCAGCGGGTTCATCGGTTCCCATTTAATTGAACAATTATTAAGAAATGGACATTCTGTCATAAACATTGACAATTTTGATGATTTCTACAGCTATCAGATAAAAATTAAAAATACTTTAGAGTCTATTGGTAAAAATTCGGATTTTAAATTCACCAATAAAGAAGATGATATTCAGCGTTTGATTTCCCTCTCCCACTCTGATCATTATACTCTTTATTACCAAGATATCAGAGATAAAAAAGGTCTTGAAAATGTCTTTAAAAATCATTCTATTGATATGGTAATTCACTTAGCCGCATTGGCAGGTGTTCGCCCTTCTATAGAAAGACCCTTGGAATATGAAGAAGTAAATGTTCGCGGAAGCATGAATCTTTGGGAACTATGCAAAGAATTCAACATCAATAAATTCATTTGTGCCTCTTCTTCAAGCGTTTACGGAAACAATGAAAAGACACCATTTTCTGAGACGGATAATGTAGATAATCCAATTTCACCTTATGCTGCCACTAAAAAGTGTGGCGAAATTTTGGGGCATGTTTATCATAACTTATATAGTATAGATATGATACAATTAAGGTTTTTCACTGTTTACGGTCCCAGACAGCGCCCTGATCTTGCTATACATAAATTTACCAAGCTTATTTATGAAGGTTCAGAAATCCCTTTCTATGGTGATGGAGATACAGCAAGAGACTATACCTATATTGATGATATCATTGATGGAATCATTAAATCAATAATCTATTTGGAAAACAACTCTGGTGTGTACGAAATCATTAATTTAGGAGAAAGTCAGGTAATTACTTTAACGGAGATGGTAGCAACTATTGAAAAAGTTCTTCAAATGACAGCTATTAAAAAAAATCTGCCAATGCAACCTGGAGATGTCACAAAAACAAATGCAGATATTACAAAAGCAAAGGATTTAATAAGCTATAAACCTGACACAGACTTCCAAAATGGCATAAAAAAATTTGTGGAATGGTTTTTGAGAAAACGACATTAAGTAAATTTCTGACAGGGCTGCCATGCAGTTGGTGACAGTCATTTATAGGAAAAAATTATAAAAAGAATTGAAAATCAAGTATAAAAAAGTTCATTATACAACCTATTTTTATACTTTTGCAAAAAATTAGAAAATTATGTACTGGACATTAGAATTAGCTTCATATTTAAGTGACGCACCTTGGCCAATGACAAAAGCAGAGCTTATTGACTACGCGATCAGAACTGGTGCACCGATGGAAGTAGTGGAAAACCTTCAAGCGATTGAGGATGAGGGAGAGATTTATGAGTCTATTGAAGAAGTTTGGAGCGACTATCCAACTGACGAGGATTTCCTTTGGAACGAGGACGAATATTAATAAAGCGATAAGCTTTAGGCTGCGTGCTTAGAGCTTTTTTGCCCTTTTTTATATATTAACTTACACGATAAGCGTGTCATTTAAAACGCTTAAAGCATCTTGCATTAAGCATAAAGCAAAAAATTTATGAGTTTTTTAAACAAAGTTCTTAAAGGGTTTTTGGGAGACAAAAAAGCGCAGGACCTAAAAGAAGTAAAAAAAGTTGTAACAAAAATCAAGGCTGTAGAACCCAACATCCAACAATTGTCGGATGATGGTTTGAGACAAAAAACTGCTGAGTTTAAAGCAAGTATTAAAGATGCTACCAGCAAGATTACAGCTCAAATAGAACAGATTAAAGAGCAGATAAAAAATTCAACAAACGTTGACGAGAAAGAAGCTCTTTTCTCAAAGATTGAGTCTTTAAAGAAAGAATCATACGAAATTGAAGAAAAAGTTTTGGTTCAGATTCTTCCGGAAGCTTTTGCATTGATCAAAGAAACTTCAAGAAGATGGGCTCAGAATAAAGAAATCCGTGTAACTGCTAGTGACTGGGACAGAGAACTTGCGGCTGCAGGAAAAGATTTCGTTGAAATTCAGGGAGACCAAGCTGTTTGGAAAAACTCATGGGACGCTGCCGGAACTCCTGTAGTTTGGGATATGGTCCACTATGATGTTCAGTTTATCGGAGGTATTATTCTTCACAGTGGTAAAATTGCTGAGATGGCAACCGGTGAAGGTAAAACTTTGGTAGGAACATTACCTATTTACTTAAATTCACTTCCGGAAAGAGGGGTTCACGTTGTAACCGTAAATGACTACCTTGCAAAAAGAGACTCCGCTTGGATGGGACCTCTTTATCAGTTCCACGGAATGTCTATCGATTGTATCGATAACCACCAGCCGAACTCAGACGGAAGAAGAAAAGCATATAACTCTGATATTACTTACGGAACGAACAACGAATTCGGTTTCGATTATCTGAGAGATAACATGGTAACTTCACCTTCGGAATTAGTACAAAGAGAATTGAACTTTGCTATCGTTGACGAGGTGGATTCTGTATTGGTAGATGATGCAAGAACACCTTTGATCATTTCAGGTCCGGTTCCTCAGGGAGACAGACAGGAATTTGACGTTCTTAAACCTTCTATCGACAGAATTGTTGAAGTTCAAAAGAAAACTGTTTCTACAATCTTCAATGAAGCGAAAAGATTAATCGCTGCAGGAAATACTAAAGAAGGAGGGTTCAAATTACTTCAGGCTTACAGAGGTCTTCCTAAAAACAGACAATTAATCAAATTCTTATCGGAAAGCGGAAACAGAGCATTGCTTCAGAAAGTGGAGGCGCAATATATGCAGGACAACAACCGTGATATGCCGATCGTAGATAAAGATCTTTATTTCGTAATTGAAGAAAAGAACAATCAGGTAGACCTTACCGACAAAGGTGTTGAATACATGTCTCAAGGTAACTCTGATCCTAACTTCTTCGTTCTTCCGGATATTGGAACTGAGATTGCAGAAGTAGAGGCTAAAAATTTATCTAAAGAAGAAGAATTCGAAGCTAAAGAAAGACTTTTCAGTGATTTTGCTGAAAAATCTGAAAGAGTTCACACGATGAGCCAGCTATTGAAAGCATATACATTATTTGAAAAAGATGATGAATATGTGGTAATTGATGGTGAAGTAAAAATCGTTGATGAGCAGACAGGTCGTATCATGGAGGGACGTCGTTATTCAGATGGTCTTCACCAGGCGATTGAAGCTAAAGAAAACGTAAAAATTGAAGCAGCAACGCAAACTTTTGCAACTGTTACGCTTCAGAACTACTTCCGTATGTACAACAAGCTTGCCGGGATGACTGGTACTGCTGAAACGGAAGCGGGTGAGCTTTGGGAAATCTACAAACTCGACGTAGTAGTAATTCCAACCAACCGTCCTATCTTAAGACATGACAAACAAGATTTAGTTTTCAAAACTAATAGAGAGAAATATAACGCTGTAATTGAGGAAATCGAAAGATTAACTGCTGCTAAAAGACCTGTACTTGTAGGTACTACTTCAGTAGAAATTTCTCAGTTGCTTTCAAAAGCACTTCAATTAAGAAAGATTCCACACCAGGTATTGAACGCGAAGCTTCACAAAAAAGAAGCAGAAATCGTTGCTGGAGCAGGACAGCCGGGAGTTGTAACCATTGCAACCAACATGGCAGGACGTGGAACGGATATTAAATTATCTAAAGAAGTAAAAGAAGCAGGAGGTTTAGCAATTATCGGTACTGAAAGACACGATTCAAGACGTGTTGACAGACAGTTGAGAGGTAGAGCTGGTCGTCAGGGAGATCCGGGAAGTTCTCAGTTCTATGTGTCTCTTGAAGATAACCTGATGCGTTTATTCGGTTCTGAGAGAATTGCTAAAATGATGGACAGAATGGGTCACAAAGAAGGTGAAGTTATTCAGCATTCTATGATCAGTAAGTCTATCGAAAGAGCTCAGAAAAAAGTAGAAGAGAACAACTTCGGAACAAGAAAGAGACTTCTTGAGTATGATGACGTAATGAACAAACAACGTGACGTAATCTATAAGAGAAGAAAGAACGCTTTATTCGGAGATCACTTGAAATATGATATTACAAATATGATTTTCGATGTGGCTAATTCTATCGTTGCGAAAGGGAAAGCTACTGGAAATTATAAAGATTTTGAATATGACATCATTAAAACATTCACAATGGAATCTCCGGTTTCTCAGAATGATTTTAATAACAAAAATATTCAGGATCTTACCAATATCCTATTCAAAGCTGCTCAGGAAGACTATCAGATGAAACTGAACTTATTGAAGGAAAAATCATTCCCAATTATTGAGAATGTATACCAAAATCAAGGTTCAATGTTCAAAATGATTCAGGTTCCTTTCACAGACGGACACAAAACAATGACTATTGTTGCTGACCTGAAAGAAGCTTATGAAACGAAATGTGAAAGTTTAGTAAATGATTTTGAGAAGAATATCACTTTATCAATCATCGATGAAAACTGGAAACTTCACCTTCGTGAAATGGATGATTTAAGAAGATCTTCTCAGGGAGCTGTTTATGAGCAGAAAGATCCACTTGTAATTTACAAGCAAGAATCTTTCCACTTATTCAGTGAAATGATCGATAAATTGAACAAAGAGATTATTTCTTTCTTATACAAAGGAGAAATTCCAGCGTAAGAAATCATTAATCATAATAACAAAAAACCGCTCTGGCATTGACCTGAGCGGTTTTTTGTTATTGATTGTATAATAATTTTATGATAAAAATCAAATATATTATTTATTTAGAATATTTAAAAATAATATATTTGCATAAAATTTGACTTTCATGAAAAATGTACTGATCTGCGCTTCCCTGCTGGGTACCATTATGGTAACAGCACAGGAGAAAGATTCTATTAAATCTAATGATATTGAAGAAGTAGTTGTAAACGGAAGATATTATAAGAAGTATGTAGAAAAGCAGGGTTCTTCTTCTCTTCGTCTAGATGAAGCCCTTATTAAAATACCTCAGAACATTTCAATCATTACCAATAAAGCTTTAGAAGACCAACAGGTTACCACTTTAAGTGACGGAGTTTTAAGAAACGTTGCCGGAGCTCAGAGACTTGAGCATTGGGGAGATATGTATACCAGAGTAAATATGAGAGGAGCCAGAGCTGCAGCTTTCATGAATGGTGTGAATGTAACTTCCAGCTGGGGACCTTTAAGTGAGGATATGAGCTACGTTGATCACATTGAATTCATTAAAGGACCATCAGGATTCTTAATGTCAAACGGTGAACCAAGCGGGATTTATAATATTGTAACGAAAAAGCCAACCGGACAGACTTTTAACGGAACAGCCAGAGTTACTCTTGGAAGTTTCAATATGTATAGAGGAGAAACAGATATTGACACAAAAATTACAGACAAGGTAGCTTTCAGACTGAATTTAATGGCTCAGAATAAAAATAGTTTTAGAGACTATGAATTCAATGACAGATATATCATCAACCCATCTGTTAAAGTAGATCTTAGTGATAAAACTACTTTAACAGCAGAATACATATACCAAAAGGCAAAGATGTCTGAAGTAGGTTCTGCTTATGTATTCAGTTTTCAGGGATACAAAGCAAAACCAGTTGGATATACAATTACTGATCCTGGTCTTGACCCTACAAAAGTTGATAACAATACCATCAATGTCAATTTACAACATAAATTTAATGAAAACTGGAAGCTAACCTCTCAATTGACGTATGTGAATGAATACACAATGGGAAGTGACATCTGGCCAAGTATGTTCGAAGGGAAATATATGATCAGACGCTTAAATTACTGGGAAGCTGATAATACCATGAAATTCGGGCAGGTTTTCCTAAATGGGCATGTAAAAACAGGATCTGTTTCTCACAAAATTCTGGCAGGACTTGACCTTGGAAGTAAAAAGTACATGGCAGACTGGTCTCAGGGATATAACATGGATAAATTTAATGCAAATGGAGATTTTGATGCGGACAATAATAATGTAGCAGATCATAGTTATTGGTACAATATCGATACAAACAATTATGACAGTAATGGACAAGGTGGATATTTCGGACCAAACAATACTGCAGCTTATAAACCTTTCAACAAGTCTACTCCACTTTCTGTAAGGGCGGGAGCCGGCAGTACCATTGACCAAAGATATACGGGGTTATACTTACAGGACGAATTAGGTTTCTTCAATGATGCATTAAGACTTACTTTAGCAGCCCGTTATACCAATGTAAAAGAGGTTAACTACGGAACAAAAGCAGAGGCTAACAGAATTACACCTCGTATTGGATTAAGTTATTCTATTAATGAAAATATGGCTGCCTATGCTTTGTATGATCAGTCATTTGTTCCTCAGGCAGGTTTATTCAGAGATGGAACAACTGCAACTCCATTAACAGGAAACAATATTGAAGTAGGATTTAAGAAAGACTGGTTTGCCGGTAGGTGGAATACTACTCTTTCAATATATAATATTAATAAAAATAATGAAATTACAGGAGATCCAGACCTTACAAATAACCCAAATGGAAAATACTCTATTCTACTTGGAAAGACAAGAGTGCAGGGATTAGAATTTGACCTTAAAGGTGAAATTGTAAAAGGATTCAATGCTATTTTCAACTATGCCTTTACAGAGAATAAGTTCACCGAAAATACAGCTGTAAGCAAAAAAGGAGACCGTGTTCCAGGATATGCAAAACACACGGCAAACGGTTGGTTAAACTATACTTTCTCCAATAATATTCTTCAAGGTTTCGGATTAAGCTTTGGAGGAACTTATATGGCAGACAGAAGCAGCTGGGGTTGGGGAAGTACAAATACCCAACAAATGGCTGATTATGTAAAATTTGATGCCGGCGCTTCATGGGAAAATTCAAAATTCAGAGTGAACCTTAATGTATTTAATGTTTTCAATAGATATCTATATTCAGGAGCTCCATATGCAGGGTATTACTACTATCAAGCAGATGCACCAAGAAACTTTAGATTATCAATCGGATATAAATTTTAAAATAAAGGTTAGCCCTTCAGGGGTTAACTTTTTCTATGAAAAAGAAACATCACCATAAAAAGAAAGTTTCTCCAGCAAAGAAATGGTCTGCCAAACTACATCTGTGGTTTGGTTTGTCCGTTGGTATTATTGTCTTCATTGTCTCTCTTACAGGGACTTTATATGTTTTTAAGGATGAAGTACAAAACAGTCTGCGTAAAGAAGCTATTTATATAAAACAGGAAGATTCTTCAAAAAAACCGTTGTCCATTAACCTGCTTCGTGAGAAAGTAAGTATGGAGCTTAATGAAAAATACCCGCTAAACTCAGTAGAAATCTCTCTTGACAAAGGAAAATCATATCGTTTTTTATACTATGAAAAGAGTAAGAAAGGATGGAATTATTTTCAGCAGGTACTGATTAACAAGCAGGTCTATATTAATCAATATACAGGGGAAATCCTTGCTGTTTATGATGAAAAATATGATGTATTCAATATTTTGAAATATATACATTGGGGACTTTTATTAAATTCCGAATGGGGACCATATGTAGTAGGAATTCCTACTGTATTGTTTATCATCATGTTAATCACCGGAATTATCCTGTGGTGGCCCAAAAATAAAAATGCAAGAAAAGGACGATTCTGGTTCAATTGGAAAAATGTAAAAAACTGGAAACGTAAAAATTATGATCTTCATAATGTATTAGGCTTTTATGCCTCATTTATTGCCTTAATAATGAGTATTACCGGGATTTACTTTGCATATCCTTATGTAAAAAATACTTTTAATCTTACCCTATCCGGCTATTGGGAACAACCAAAGGAAAAACAGATAAAATCTCCTGATTCATTGATGGCAAAGAGGTCTGATCTTTTTGATATAACAGCTTTACAAACTGAAAAACTATACGCTGAAGCTTCCAGCTATAGAATTTCACTCAATGGAAAAAATAAGAAAGGAAAAGAGCTTACTAACCTTCCGATTACCATCTATGGACAAGAAGGACGATTCAGCGAAAGAAATACACTGACTTTTGATAAATATACAGGAAAACTACTAGCCAACAAACCTCATCACAAACTGAATAACGCCGAGAAATATGCCAATGCCAATTATGACATCCATACAGGATCCTACTTTGGTTTATTTGGAAAAATCATCTGGTTTATTGCCGGTCTTATATGCACATCACTTCCCGTTACCGGATTTCTGATCTGGTGGGGAAAAAGAAAGAAACAAGGAAAGAAAATATAATGAAAAAAGTGCTTTTATCAGCAGCCTGCCTGGGAACTACAACAGTTTTTGCCCAGATTAAGGATACATTACAAACCAAAGATGTTGAGGAAATCGTAATGACTGCTTCAAGGAAAAAGGAGAACATCAAAGAAGTTCCCAGCTCCATTACAGTCGTTGGCGAAAAACAAATTCAGTCTCAATTAACCGTCAATTCGGATATTACAAGCATTTTGCAGTATACCGTTCCAAGTTTAGGAACGAATTCCGGACAAACATCCAATACAGGACAAACTTTAAGAGGTCGTCAGGTATTAGTTTTAATTGACGGTATTCCACAATCTACTCCACTTCGAAACGGAGCGAGAGATTTAAGAGTAATTGACCCTTCCGCGATTGAAAGAGTGGAAGTTATCAAGGGGGCTTCTTCAATCTATGGAAACGGCGCAGATGGCGGGATCATCAACTATATTACAAAAAGAAACAAAACGGATCAGAAGATTTCAGGGATCTCTCAAATAGGATTTACAGGACAACAATCCGGTGGAACCTTAGGAGTAAGAGCCAGCCAGCTTTTATCAGGAAAAGTCAATAAATTTGACTATACCCTTTCATTAGCCTATGAAAGAACCGGGTATATGAAAGATGCCAACAAAGTTTATCTTACCCCTACCTACAGTACTGCAAAGATGGATAACTATAACGGAATGTTGAAGTTAGGTTATGACATCAATGAAAACCAAAGAGTTGAAGCATCTTATATTGGCTATTCTTCAAGATCCAATCTTAATTTAGGATTAAAAACAGGAGTATACGGCGTTACCCCAACGATTGGTGAAGGTGAAGGAAAAAGCCTTGAAACAACGCCTCAGGGAACTCCAAAAAACCATAGCATCCGTGTAAGCTATGATAATAAAAATCTGTTTGCAGGAACTTCATTAAACGTAAATCTTTACTATCAGGATTTTAAAACAGTCTACGGATATAGTGACACCTTTTTCAATGGTGGGCAATCTAATGTTCTCTCTAAAAAAGCAGGTGCAAGATTAAATTTTGATACTCAGCTTTGGAACTCTCAGAATTCACAAGGAGAAATCATGTACGGAGTGGATATTCTGAATGATCAGACGGTACAGAAACTTGAGGACGGACGTTTCTGGACCCCGAATATGAGCATGACTAATATTGCGCCTTTCGTATTGGCAAAAATAGATTTGTTCAAAAAATTAACGATCAAAGGAGGACTTCGTTATGAAAACATTAAAGTAAATGTTGACGATTTCAATACACTTTCTGTAATCAAAAACGATGGAACTTTTACCAAAAGTATCTTTGTAGATGGCGGAAAACTAAGTTATAATGCATTGGTAGGAAATATTGGTCTTCGTTATAATATCGAACCTTATATCAATCTGTTCGGAAGTTTTTCACAGGCTTATTCAATCAATGAATTAGGAAGAATTCTGAGAACCTCAACTTCGGAAACGATTAAAAACCTTGAAACGAAACCTATTATTGTCAACAACTACGAACTAGGAGCTACAGGACAGATTTCCAATTGGTTAAATTATGAATTGACATCTTATGTAAGTACCTCAAAATTAGGTGCTACATTTGTACAAAGTGCAGACAGAGCATTAATGATCAAAAGAGCTCCGGAAATCGTTTATGGTGTAGAAGGGTTCTTACATTTCACTCCTGTTAAATGGCTTCAGTTTGGTGGAAGCTACAGCTGGATGGAAGGGATCACTTCTCCTGATGACAATGGTAATTATCCTGCAAAGATCAATAACAGCCGAATTTCTGCTCCGAAAGTGCTTGCCTATCTTCAAGTAAAACCGATCCCGGAACTTTTTATTGGGGTTGATATGCTTCATTCATTCAGACAGAATAGATTTGAACCCAATACAAAAACCGGATTGTATGCCTACGGAGAAGGATATGTACCAGATTATACAGTATTTAATCTAAAAGTAAGCTGTGAAATTTACAAAAACTGGAAGGTATCATTGGGAATTGAAAACTTCTTCAATAGATTGTATCAGCCATCTATTGCATGGTGGTCTGCAAGAGACAGCGAGTTCGTGAATTCTTTAGGGAAAAGAGGAACTTTAGTTTTTGAATATAAATTTTAATCAAACTAATCTACCATAGTTATATGAAGAAAAATCATCATCCTAAAAAGAAACCGGGATTCTTTAAAAAATGGTCCGCCAAACTTCACTTATGGTTTGGACTTGGAATTGGGTTTTTAATTTTTATTATCTCCATTACCGGGGCATTGTACGTATTTAAGGATGAAGTAGAAAACTTTACCCGAAAAGATGTCATTTACCACAATGAACAGAACATAGAACAAAAGCAGATTCTTCCTATCAGAGTGATGGAAAAAGCCGTTGCAGAACAGGTAAAGGAAAAGTATCCTATCCATTGGGTAAACATTCCTATGGACAAGAAAATGTCATACATGTTCTTCTGGTATGAGCATAATACGGATGCATGGAACTATTTTGATGAATTTCCTATTTATAAACAGGCTTATGTAAACCCTTATACCGGAAAAGTACTGAGAGTATATGATGAGAAAAACGGTTTCTTCAATATTGTAAAAATGATCCACTGGAGTTACCTTCTGAAACAGGATTGGGGAACATATGTGGTGGGAATACCTGTTATTATTTTCATCATTATGCTTATCTCCGGGATCATTCTGTGGTGGCCCAAAAATAAAGCAGCAAGAAAACAGCGTTTTGCTTTCAAATGGAAAAATATCAAAAGCTGGAAAAGAAAAAACTATGATCTTCATAATGTCTTAGGTTTTTATGCTTCTATCTTTGCTCTTATCTTTTCTATTACAGGTTTATTCTATGCATTTTTCGTAGTTCAGGCGATGATTTATGTAATATTCTCGGGAGGAGAAACAAAGTATCCGGACTTTTCACACATCAAGACAAAAGCTCCGATAGAGCTGAGAACAGAAACTACACTTGACAAGATTATCAATACAGTGAAGAATAAATATCCGGAGTCATACGGATTTGCCATAGATCTGGGGCACGAGCATATGGATGACCATGAACATCCAAACTTTGAAGTATATGTAAAACACCTTACTTATTCTTACCACAAGAGCAGCAGCCTTATTTTTGATGAAAACTCAGGAGAATTACTTCATACTCATGATCCAAAGGATAAAAACTTTGGTGAAAAGGTAGTAAATGCCAATTATGACATTCACGTAGGAGCAATCCTGGGACTTCCTACAAAGATCATTGCTTTTATTGTAAGTCTTATCTGTGCTTCTCTTCCGGTAACAGGATTCATGATCTGGTGGGGGCGAAAAAAGAAAAAACCTGTTAAAACTGCGTAAACTTGTTAAATAATACTGAGTTAATAATCCATTAATACAATCTTTTTTATAATTTTAGCCCTTAGAATTTAATAATAGAAATGTCATTAATAGATTTATCAAAACAAGTTGCCCTGGGAGTTGACATCGGTGGTACCAATACCAAGTTCGGAATTGTAAACCATCGTGGAGAAGTTCTGGACAAGGGAAACCTGAGAACTGATGCCTATGAAAAGGTAGAAGATTTCATAGATGCTTTATATGAACAAGTACATCCTTTAATGGAAAAACATGGTACAGAAAAGCACTTTGACGGAATCGGAGTAGGAGCTCCTAATGCAAACTACTATAAAGGAACCATCGAACTTGCCCCTAATTTACCCTGGAAAGGGGTCATTCCTTTCGCGGAATTGATGACGGCAAAGTTTGGTCTTCCATGTACTGTAACCAACGATGCCAATGCAGCAGCCTTGGGAGAAATGCTTTTCGGAGCGGCACGCGGGATGAAGGATTTTATCATGATTACCCTTGGAACAGGAGTAGGAAGCGGAATCATTGCCAACGGAAACCTTATCTACGGACATGATGGTTTTGCCGGAGAATTAGGACATACTATTGTAAAACCAGGCGGAAGAAAACATTGGAGTACAGGTTCTGAAGGAAGTCTGGAGGCATATGCTTCTGCAACAGGTATTACGATCACAGCGAAGAAAATGAGAGCCGAGTTCCCAGAATCTATGCTGAACCAATATCCTGAGGATGAAATCAATTCTAAAACAGTATACGAGTGTGCTATGAAAGAAGACCCTATTGCGATTGAGGTTTTCAGATATACAGGACAGAAACTTGGTGAGGCATTAGCTAATTTCGTGATGTTTTCTTCACCACAGGCTATTCTTTTATTCGGTGGGGTGATCAAGGCAGGGGATTTTATCTTAAAGCCAGCTAAACTTCACATGGAAAGAAACCTTCTTCCTATCTTCAGAAATAAAGTAAAACTGGTATTCAGTGAACTTGACGAAGCAGACGCAGCCATCCTTGGTGCAAGTGCTTTAGTTTGGGAAAAATAACTGATACACTTATCATATATAAAGCGATCTCACTAGAGGTCGCTTTTTTATTTGCCACGAATTCACAAATGAATTATTCGTGCATTAGTGGCATAAAAAACATCAATACAGAACATGATCATTAGCAATATCTATGAAAACAATTCACCAGATCAGTATCAAAGTCCCTGAAGTTTTTCTTACTTTTGATTAGCCTTTTCTATATGCTGTATTGAGTAATGAACAGGCTGTTGTAAACAAAATAATTACCAAAAAAATGGATAACAATAATTTAGAAACGATCGTTTTCGGTGGCGGATGCTTTTGGTGTGTAGAAAGCTGTTTTAATATGTTGAAAGGGGTAAAATCTGCAATTTCAGGATATTCCGGCGGGCATAAAGATAATCCGACGTATCAGGAAGTATGTACAGGAGAAACGGGGCATGCAGAAGTAGTGGAAATCACTTATGATCCAGCAATCATCACTTATGAACAATTAATGGATGTATTCTTCTTCTTACATGATCCTACCCAACTGAACAGACAAGGAAATGATATCGGAACTCAATATCGTTCTGTTATTTACTATAAAGATGATGCTGAGAAGCAAAAAGCTGAACTGGCATTAAAAACGTCTGAAGAATCAGGAAGATGGGCAGGAGAATACGTTACTGAATTAGCACCATTCGAGAAGTTCTGGGCAGCTGAGCAATATCATCAGGGATACTATAATGAAAACCCTACACAACCTTATTGCAGCGCAGTTGTAGGTCCTAAGATCCAAAAATTTAAAAAACATTTTGGTGAGCTTGGAATGCTGAATACAGACTAAATTACTAAAGAAAATCATTATTATAATAAGCGGAATATATTGTATTTCGCTTTTTTTATTCTTCAAACTCTACAGAATCCTTTTGCTTCCCTGCATACTTATAAATAATAAAGGATGAGGTTTTCCTTAATTCCCGTCCATTATCAGGATCTATTCCATCATCTGTAAAAAATTCTACTTCACTGTTATATTTTGAATACCAGGTTTTCCCCAAAGCATTTATATCCGTGAGCGTATCTTTTCTCATAATCTTTCGGAAATGAAGCAATTTATGAGCATTCATAGCCACAATTTCTATTCCCGGATTAATATAACTGCTGTCTGTTCCAATATATCTTTCTCCATTCCAATACATATATTTTTTTTCTGTCATCGGACTTACTCCAGACATAAAACCGAAAGAATATGCAGGTGTGTTACTCATTTTCTTACTATTAGAAAAAAGAACATTTCCGGTTACCAGACAAAGAATAAAAGTAATTTCTAAAATACCTAATCCATTTTGCTTTATAAAATCAGGCATTTTAAAATGCTGCTCATTGGTAATATTGATATTTAATTTCGAAAACTTTTCCGAAATAGATTGTTCATCCTCATCAACCGTTATTTTAACCGTTGTCTTATTGGCCTCTTCATCTTTTTTGACAAATGTGTTGGAAAAATCTAGAAAGTCCTTATACCCTATATATTGACTCAGCTTATTAAGGATTTCTATATCCTTTATGTTAACATCTCTATTATCACGTATACAAGCATCATAATATCTGCTGAATGTCTTTTCGTTAATGATGAATTTCAAATTCTTCTCAAAATAATCAGACAACTCAGAAGACCAACCACTCTTTGTACTTTCTGCTGGGAAATTACTCTTTGCTTGATTGAACACCTCATGGATTAGTAGTTTTTTCTTGGACATATATAGTTATTTCAGTCTTTACAAAATAGATGATAATCAATCATACCACATTACGGATTCCCATAAAGCCCACATTGTCCATTTCGTGTCCATCGATGTCCAAAACGTGACTAACACATGCGTCACCCTTTGTCGCATCTTTGCTTCAGAAAATCAGTGAAAAACAAAACATTAAAAACAAATTTACAAAACTGATTTCAAAATCACCAGATAAAACGGAGGTAAAACTCCGGGTTGGGAAGCAGATGTTTCTCCTCCGTTTTTGAAGGTTCACTTCCCAAAAAATTTAGAAGCGCTTCAATTTTTTAACCGTGTAAAACTATCTGCGATCTGTTTCGCAGGGAAGAACACGAATGCTTTAACAATAAATTTTTTGAAAATGATCCAATTTATTTTAATGCTATTAGGTTTAGCATTCCCAAATAATAACGCAAGCACATCAACAACATCAGATAATAACCCAGTAACAGTATCAGCACAAAGTGCAGCTGCCGATCCAAGCGGATCAACAGGAGATACAAGTGGCGAAACAGAACAAACTCCACCACCAAGAAAGTAAGTAATAAAGCGAAAGTAATTCTTTCGCTTTTTTTATTATTTTTGGTAAAAAACCGTGAAAACCTTTATTCATATCTTATTTATATTAATACTTTGTTCCTGTCATAAAAAAGAGATCTCAAAAATTGACAGAAAAACGTATGATAAAGCCTATGATTTTTATGATGCTTCAGAAAAAGACAGCGCTTTTATTTATTTTAACAGAGCCAAAGATGAATTAATTGAAAAAGGTTATTATTCACATGCAGGTAACAGCTTAGTAATAATGGGTATAATACAATGTGAGAAGGGAGATTATTATGGTAGCCAAGAGACAGCATTATCAGCCATTAAATACTTAAACATACAGCATGATTCCGCTGACCTTTCTGCAAACTATAACAATTTAGGGATAGCTTCTCAAAGCCTTAAAGAATACAATAAAGCTATTGTTTTTTATGATAAAGCAGCTCAATTCTCAACCGATTTCAGATATAAAATAGCACAAGTAAATAATAAAGCTGTGTCCTATTCTTATTTAAAACAATATGATTCTGCAATCAGTATTTTAAAAAAAGCTTTATCCAATCCCAATCTAAAAAAGTATCCTACAACTTATTATAGAATATATGATAACTTAGCTTATAATAGATTTCTTAAAAATCCTTCCTATAATGCGGAACCAGAACTTAGCGAAGCTCTTCAGGCTAGAATTAGAGAAAAAGATATTAATGGACAAATTACAAGCTTATCACATTTATCAACTTATCTGAAAGACAAAGACAATCAAAAAAGTTTAATGAATGTAAAGGAAATGCTAAAGATTTCCTTATCCCATCACCTGGCAAACGACAGACTTGAAGCTCTTCAAAAAATAATACTTTTAGAGCATCCTGAAAATATAAAACCATACTTTGAAAAGTACCAATATCTGAATGACAGCCTTACTTCAGCAAGAAATAAATCTAAAAGTCAGTTTGCTTTTGAAAGATTCGAAGCAGAAAAATTAAAAACAGAAAACGTACAAAAAGAAAATCAGATTCTGCTGCAAAACATTGGTATAGCTTCTTTGATTCTATTATTAATAGGCGGAACTATCAGTGGCTCTATTTGGATTAAAAGAAGAAAAGAGAGATTGCAGAAGGAAAACGAATTAAAGATCAAAGAAAATGAGCTAAAAATATCCAAAAAGGTTCATGACGTAGTAGCCAATGGTATTTATCAGGTAATGACCAAAATTGAAAATCAGGAACATTTTGATAAAGATAAGGCTCTTGATGAGCTTGAGTTTGTATATGAAAAGTCGAGAGATATTTCCTATGAAAAGGTTGACTCCAATGATACTCTTGAGTTTTATAAGAAAATTTCAAATCTCATAGGATCATTTAAAAATGAAAAAGTAAATACTTTTCTTGCCGGAAACGGAGCCAATATCTGGATGGATCTTAGCCATTCAGTACAGGATGAGGTTTACCAGATCATGCGTGAGCTTTTAGTGAACATGAAGAAGCATAGTCAGGCAAATCTTGTCGCTTTTAAATTTGAAAGAAATAATAACCTTATACAAATCCAATATACAGACAACGGAATAGGTATTCCCGGAGAAATTATTCATGGAAATGGGTTGGCAAATACGGTTTCCCGTATTGAAAAAATTAAGGGGTCTATTATTTTTGACAATACAAACGAAAAGGGATTGAAGGTTTATATTTCATTTCCCATATCTTAAAAAACAAAAAGAATGTTCAAAAAAATTTTAATAGCCGAAGACCACGAAAGCAGCAGTATTTCCGTACAAAAAACACTAGAAGATCTCAATATTACCAATACTGATTATGTTTATTATTGTGATGATGCCTTTGCCAAGGTTCAAAAATCCATAAGAGAAAATGACCTTTATGATTTATTGATCACAGATTTGTCTTTTGAGGAAGATCACCATGAGCAAAAGATCAAAGACGGCAAAGAATTAATTAAAGCCGTTAGAGAACTACAACCTTCGTTGAAGGCAATTGTTTTTTCCGCAGAACATAAGTCTGGGGTTATAGATTCTCTTTTTAAAGAATATGAAATCAATGGATTTGTTCGTAAGGCAAGAAATGATTCCAAAGATTTGAAAAAGGCAATAGCTTCAGTATATGAGAATAAAAACTATCTGTCTCTTGATATGAAACAGGAAGTAAAAAAGCTAAACAGCTATGAATTCACAGACTACGATATTATTCTCGTGTCTCTTCTTTCGCAAGGTGTCCTACAGAAGAATATCCCCGTGTATCTTCAAAATAACAATATAAAACCCAACAGTTTAAGTAGTGTGGAGAAAAAATTAAATAACCTGAAAGAAGAACTTCAGATCTCCAGTAATGAACAACTTATAGCTTTTTGTAAAGATTTAGGACTAATTTAAGCCGTTAAAAAGATATTTGTATATTTTTGTTAAGCTCAAAAAACTAATATCTTTTTAAAACACAAAGAAATGTCACGCGAAGATTCTTTACTCAACAATAATCTTAAAGGAATTAACAGTAATATTAATCACCTTAATAATAATCTTAATTCTTTTAACTCCCAATTAGGAAATATCAACTCTGAAATTGGCAACATCACAGACAAGCAACAGGCTCTGGATGGCAGGATGAACGCCATGTCCGGTATTATTGATGACTTTATTAAAGCTGATAAAGAAAAAAGAGACCTTCAGTTTGCCGAAAATATGCAGGAAAGCCTGAAGCAGGACTTAAAGAATAAATTCGGTTATTATGAAGAGATCAGAAGGACAGTCTTAGGAATTCTACAAGCTGTGGACAGTGGAATTGTAAGACATGAGATCATGCAGGATGCTGCTGAAGGCTTAATGATCAAAACACCTAATTATTGGCTTGCTCCGGCAATGGTCGCCATTGTAGCCTGGGTTCGTAATGATCGTGAGGATACTGAAAGAGCATTAAATGAAGCATTAAGAAGAGATGATTATAAAACCACTCTGTTTTTTATGCTTCTTATGAGAAGATTGGGCAGAGATGAAGCATGCCATCAATGGGTGCAGAGATATCTGATGCATCAGGATCCTTATAACCTAGACCGTGAATTTGTAATGGTATTGGAAGCTGCTGCTACCGGGTCATTTCCGCAGTCTTCCAGAGAATTAATTATTTCAACCGTAGATGAATGGCTGAATTTATTGACGCAGACCGATCAATACATTAATGAACAAAAAAATGAATGGATAAAATTCTTTCAGTATAAAGGTCGCCTGGAGAATAAAGAATATCCTTTTCTTGAGAAGTACTGTACCAATTGGGCAGAACTTAAATCTTCTATGAAGAAAGTAAAATTGCATAAATTTCTAAGTTCATATATTAAGAATATCCTTGAGACCCCTGTTGACTATTCAAAAACATCTAAAAATCAATTGGATGAAATTCTTTCCATGCTGATCACTAATTTTGATGATGAGGAGTTTGAATTACAAAAGAAAATAAAACTTAACCAACAGCTCATCGATCAAAAAAGAAATAAAGTCTCAGGAAAATCCGGATATTCTCAAGAAAAAGCATTCAACGAGAAAACAAATTTTCTTCAAATGCTGACTAATGTTGCTTTTATCCCTGAATTAACCGGAGCAACTCATGTTACACAGCCTTTAGCCGTGGCAATAAGCAGTCCCTGGATTATAGATGCTCACGAAACCTATACAAAAGAATACAGAGCCAATAACGTTATCACTGCAAACTTAGCCATCGATAATTATAAAACTTCTTCAAATGGTACGGATCAAGAGGAACAATTGAAAATCCATGGTGAACATTGGGATAAAATTTTCACGGATGACGTAAAAAAATCTTCTTCAGGTAAAGGTTGCCTGATTGCTTTTACAATACCATTCATTGCACTTGGCGTTGTCTCCTATCTAGCCGAAGCTCATATTCTCAGTTATATTATTTTAGGAGTATCTTTTGGTTTCCTTGCATTAGGATTATCAGGATACTCTTCTAAGAAAGATAACACAAAAAAACAAGTTAGTGGATTACGTCTAATCTCTCATGAAGCATTAATAGGATGTCTTATAGAACTTGAAGATTTCAAAGCCGAATACGATATGGAAGATGCAAAAGCTGAAGAAGTAAAAACAATGCTTCAATCTGTGCGTGCTGAAGAGTTTCTAGCCAATTCCAGAGATTCAAAAAATATATTATAATACTATAAACACCAGAAGATGAACAATCAAGAAGACAAACCAGAAATAAAGCAGGAAGATAAACAACCTGAAAACCCTCCTAAAAAAGAGAATGCAAAGTTTCCGGATTGGGATATCCTTCCTCCCAATCAACCCATAAAATCAAGATAAAGATTATCCTTTTTACTATCACTATACAAACCTTTCAAGTTTTTGAAAGGTTTTTTCATTTTACGGGAACCCGTAAGGATTGAAGTGGTAAGCGTCATACTTTTGACCTATAAATAAAAACAATTATGGGAAAATTTGTGATTACTCAAAGAGTCAACAAAGAATATCAGTTTAATCTTAAAGCAAACAATGGGGAAAATATTCTTACCAGCGAAGGCTACATTCAAAAAGCATCTTGTCATAAAGGAATTGAATCCGTAAAAATCAATTCTCAAGAAGATTCAAGGTATGACAAAAGAATTGCTGTAAATGATAAGGATTATTTCGTCCTTAAAGCCAGAAACGGTGAAATTATTGGTAAAAGCCAGTTTTATAGCTCCAAGGCAGCCATGGAAAGTGGTATTCTATCTGTAAAAAACAACGCACCAGACGCTGAAATAATTGATGAAACTCTTTAAACCGAATACTATGGATCTTAAAATTAAACTTGAGCAATTGCAACAAAAAGTTGTAGGATTAAAAGAACAGATAGCAACTGAAGAAGCCACAAAAAATGCTTTCGTAATGCCTTTTATACAAATTTTAGGGTATGACATATTTAACCCTACAGAAGTAGTTCCTGAGCATATTTGTGATATAGGAACGAAGAAAGGTGAAAAGGTAGACTATGTGATCAAAAACAATGATGAACCGATTTTTATTATCGAATGCAAACACTGGAAAGAAAACGCTGATGCTCACAATTCTCAGCTTCATAGATATTATCATGTATCAAAAACAAGATTCGGCGTTCTTACCAATGGAATCATTTACAATTTTTATACAGATCTTGAGAAACCAAATATTATGGATGAAAAGCCGTTTTTCACCATTAATATTGAAGATTTAAAGGATAGTTCAATTAAAATACTTGAAAGCTTTACCAAGAAAAATTACAATCTTGAAAGTATTTTGGATTCTGCGGAAGCCTTAAAATATATTAAAGCCATCAGAAAAGAGTTTGAAAAAGAAATAGAAACTCCCTCCGATGAGATTGTGAAACTTTTAGTAGGCAGATTCTTTGAAAAACCTATTACTGCTAACAGATTAGTTTCATTTAAAGAATACACAAAAAAGGCACTCACAACTTCTATTAATGAATCTATTAGTTTCCGACTTAAATCTGCATTGAGCATTAATGAACAAATTGAAAATCTTGATGAAGAAATTAAAACGCCTCAACCTATTGATGATAATAATGATTCTAAAATAGTAACCACAGAAGAAGAACTTGAAGGATTTCAAATTGTAAAAGCGATCATGAGAGAAAGAATTCCCTCCTCTCGCATCGCTTACAGAGACACCCTTTCCTATTTCGGAATTTTACTAGATGATAATAATAGAAAACCTTTATGCAGACTGCATTTCAATACGGCAAATAAATATATCGAAACGTTTCATAATGGTAAGGATTCAGGAGAAAAAGTATTATTAAATGATCTTGATGAAATCTATAATTTCAGGGAAGAACTTCATAAAACATTAGAAAATTACTAAACCTCTATGTTGTAAAATTCAACATAATCATGAAAACCTTTTTATAATTAAAAACAAAACTATGAAAAAACTACTTTTCACCAGCCTTTTAGGATTGGGACTATTATTACCGGCAACCTTTTCCGCTTCTACAAACAACTCTTCTTCCACAAATGAAGTACTCACTAAAAAACCAAGAAAAGGAAAGAGCAAAACAAGCAGAAAAAGCAAATCTACAAGATCAAATTACTCATCTTCCGGATCCTATTCTAAAAGCAGAGGATGTACTTATAATGGAAACCAATTGTATGTAGGCTCAAGAGGAGGTTGTTATTACTATGCTGGAAGTAGTAAACAGTATGTAGACAGATCCTATTGCTCAGGTTGTAACTAGCCAAAAAGAAAAAAACTAAAAACACTCAACATATAATCATCATTCAAAAGCGAAGGTTTTCTTCGCTTTTTTTATTATTTTAGAGAACTAAAACTCTAATAAATATGATTCAGATTCTATTAACATTACTAGGTTTATTATTTCCTTCTAACCATCTAGAAACAAATAATGGAAACCACACACAAACAACAATACAGACCAATATAACCCCGGAAGATACAAACGGTGAGACCGGAAGTATTCCCCCTAAAAAATAAAACCAGAACAACATTATTAATAAAGAAAAGGTATCTCGAATGAGATACCTTTTTATTTTATTTTCTAATCATTTCCGTATGCGGAATATCATCCTCCAGATATTTCTTTCCGGTATCTTTAAAACCAAAATCTCCATAAAATTTCAGCAGATAATCCTGTGCAGAAATCCTGATTTCGGAAGTATGAAAACGGTTTTCTATTGTTTCAACAGCATACTTGATAAGTAATTTTCCTAAACTTTTGCCTCTCGCCTTCTCTGTAGTCAATACCCTTCCGATCGAAGTTTCATCATACTTTATGCCCTTATCAAAAATACGGCAATAAGCAAGAATATCTCCATTTTCTTCTGCCCAGATATGAACTGCTTTCT
Organism: Chryseobacterium artocarpi; assembly: GCF_001684975.1. Lineage (GTDB taxonomy): Bacteria > Bacteroidota > Bacteroidia > Flavobacteriales > Weeksellaceae > Chryseobacterium > Chryseobacterium artocarpi. The sequence goes on from NZ_MAYH01000045.1 coordinate 27,839, forward strand.
GATCAGAATTATCCAGATCAGGATAAGGACAGTTCTGCTCAATGACGAAAACATCTATACGCGCCTTTAAAACAGCATACAGTTCAGGAACAGTAAACTCATCAAAAGTTTTGATTTTCCAGATAATATTACTCATCGAAACTTACACCATTTTGAATTAAAAAATCATTCGTCTTCTGAATAAAATCTAAAATAAGATCTCCTCCTTCTTTCTTCTCAGCTGAAGTTATATATAATTCCGGAAGATCCTCCCAGGTTTTATGCATTTCTAATTTATAATCCTCTACATTTTTAATAACTGCATTAGGCTTTAGCTTATCAGCTTTCGTAAAGACAATTGAAAACGGAACACCACTTTCACCACACCATTGCATAAAATCAAGATCTATTGCCTGCGGTTTATGTCTTACATCTACCAATACGAAAAGGTTCACCAGATTTCTTCTGTTAAGAATATAATTTGTAATCAATTTCTCAAAATCCTTACGCTGTACCTTTGATACTTTTGCATATCCATACCCTGGTAAATCGGTAAGGTACCAGTTTTCATTCACCAGGAAATGATTGATCAGCTGAGTTTTTCCCGGAGTCTGAGATGTTTTAGCCAAATCCTTATGATTCATCATCGCATTAATCAATGATGACTTACCTACATTAGACCTTCCGATAAAAGCATATTCGGGTATATTAGGCTCGGGACATTCCTGCCATTTTCCACTACTTTTTACAAACTCTGCTGTCTTAATAATCATTTTGAATATATTTTAGAAAAATAAACCACTAAGAAAAGCTCTTAATGGTTATTTATTATGTTTTTAAACTTTATCTTTTATCCAGTTGTACAGGATTTCGTTGAATTCATCCGGCTTTTCCATCATTGCAGCATGACCGCAGTGATCTATCCAGAATAAATCCGAATTAGGAATAAACTTATGCATATCTTCCGCTACTTCCGGAGGAGTTACATTATCCTGTTTTCCCCAGATCAGACATGTGGGTGTCGTAATCTTAGGAAGATCGTTCAGCATATTGTGTTTAATGGCACTTCTTGCCAGCATTACTGTTTTTATTCCCTTCATTCTATCATTCACCACTCCGAAAACCTCGTCTACAAGATCTTCCGTCGCAACTTTAGGATCATAGAAAACTTCTTCAGTCTTCTTTCTGATATAAGATCTGTCGTTTTTTCGTGGAAAACTATCCCCAAAAGTTCTTTCATATAATCCTGAACTTCCCGTTAAAACAAGATTCTTTACCAAATCCGGTCTTGCCAAGGTTAAAATAAGCCCCACATGACCTCCCATTGAGTTCCCTACAATGGTTACAGGTCCTGAAATATGACTCTCTATAAACTTGATAATATATTTTGCTAAAGTGGTAAGATTCGTATTGAGTACCGGCAAATCATAGATTGGTAACTGAGGAACATATACCTTATATCCTCTGTCCGAAAAAAAATCTACCATTTTATCGAAATTACTCAATCCACCCATTAACCCGTGCAACAGCACTAATGGATGTCCTTCTCCCGCCTCTACATAGGAATATTTCTTTTCTTTTTTTGTACTAAATATCATAAGTCGCTCTAATAAAGCCCTGCAAAAATACAAATTAAACCTCAAAAATATTTTGATTATCCTAATTTAAGATAAAAATAATACAATATTCTCCTTTTTAACTTTTTTTTTCAAAATCGCTTTATTATGGCTTAAATAACAGTTTTAACAATTACCTACATATCAACGAATTACATTCTTGGAACTCAATCTTTAATAAAACTTATTAACATTGAGTCAAAAAGTGGGAAAAAGTGGGAAATTTTGGAAATTATTATATAAATTTGTCCCAAATGAAAAATTTCATTGGAACATATGAGTGTAAAATTGACGACAAAGGCCGCTTAAAAGTTCCTTCCTCTCTGATCAAACAGATGGAGAACTTCGACGATAAGGCGTTTGTAGTCAAAAGATCTGTGTTCCAACCTTGTCTGGAAGTCTACCCGATGAATGCGTGGGATAAACTGATGGGCAAAATTAATAAACTGAACAGATTCATAAAAAAGAATGCTGATTTCATACGAATGTTTACGGCAGGAGTAAAAACAGTGGAATTGGATAACGCAGGAAGATTACAGATCTCCAAAGATTTGATGACTTTTTCAAATCTTCAGAAAGATGTAGTCATTACAAGCGCAGGAGAACTTTTCGAAATTTGGGATAAAGAAGCCTACGAAGAAGTAATTTCCACCAATGAAATAGATTTTGCCAGCCTTGCCGAAGATGTGATGGGCTCTTTCGATGAAGAATAGCTGTATAGTTATTAAGGATTATATTAAATAAAAAACACAATTAAGCATGTATCATAACCCCGTTTTGTTGAAGCAGAGTGTAGATGATTTGGTGACGAATCCTGACGGAATATATGTGGACTGCACCTTTGGAGGTGGCGGACACTCAAGGGAGATTTTGAGCAGACTTTCCGAAAAAGGAAAACTGTTCAGCTTTGATCAGGATCTGGATGCGCTTAAAAATACAATTGATGATCCGAGATTTACATTGGTTAATCAGAATTTCAGATTTCTGGAAAACTCATTACTGATGTACGGAATTTCTCAGGTAGACGGTGTTCTGGCTGATTTAGGTGTTTCATCACACCAGTTCGATGAAGCAGACAGAGGTTTCTCTACAAGAAGCAACGCTCCTTTGGATATGAGAATGAATGTAATGCAGAATCTAGATGCCAAAAGAGTAATCAATGAATATGGAGAAGAAGAACTGGCTGATATCTTTTATCACTATGGCGAGCTGAGAGAAGCAAGAAAACTGGCTAGAGATATTGTTCATCATAGAAAAACAAAAAGTATAGAAACTACTGAGGATTTGAAAAAGCTTTTCAGCTATCTTCCGCCTCATAAAGTGAATAAATTCTATGCACAGCTATTCCAGGCAGTAAGAATAGAAGTAAACCAGGAACTTGAAGTATTAAAAGAAATGCTTGTTCAGGCTTACAGTGTTTTAAAATCTGAAGGAAGATTAGTAGTGATTTCTTACCATTCTTTAGAAGACCGATTGGTAAAAAGGTTCCTGAAAAACGGAATGTTCGAAGGAGAACCGGAAAGAGATATCTACGGAAATTATAAAAAGGCATTCGAATTGCTTAAGAGCAAAGCAATCATCCCGGACGATCAGGAGATTGAAGAAAACTCGAGAGCAAGAAGTGCAAAAATGAGAACAGGAATCAAAGTTTAAAAGTGAATTGTCAAAAGTGAATTTTAAAAAAAATTGACCATTGACAACAAAACAAATTGACTTAATTAAATTGGCAAAAAGAACAACAAATCGCCCACAGAAAAGACTCACTTTTATAGATATTATAAAAGGAAACTTTCTGAATCGTGATGAGATCAAAATACATTACAAGTATTTTCTCCTGTTGTTTGTCTTGATGATGGCAATGATTTACAGTAATCATCTCGTCAACAAGAAAATTAAAATTGTAAATGCCTTAAAAGAAGAAACGGAAGAATACAAATCAAGAAACGCTTACGCTCAGAGTAAGCTGATCAAGGTAAAAATGGAATCAGAGCTGGGGAAAGAGGTTGCGCGGGACTCTTTAATGACCCTCGAAAACCACCCTCATAAATTGCTAATAAAACTGGACAGTACAGATGCAAAAGCAAAATGAATACGACAACAAACGTAAAAAAACGTTACGATGGGGCTACCTCTTTGCAGTGGTAGCTTTGTGCGTGTTTGTAATGTTCTTGGCAAGGATTGTAATCCTTCAGAATACCAATGTTCAGGAAATTAAAGATGATTACATTAATAAAAATTACCGTGAAGCCACTTTAAAAGCTGCCCGTGGTAATTTATTCGCCTCCGATGGATCTATTCTTGCCACAACGGTGATGCGCTATGACATCTATCTTGACTTCAAAACGATGAAAGATACGATCTACAGCAACAACATCGGAGCATTAACGGATTCCCTGAGCAAAATGTTCGGGAAATCCAGAGGAGAGTTCAGACAAAAATTCGACGAACAAAAGAAAAAGAAAAACCAATACTATACTTTGGTAAAAGGTCTTGATTTTGATCAATACGACAGAATCAGAAAATTTCCAATCTTTAAAAGAGGTAAAAATAAAGGCGGTTTCATCGTAGACAGAAACTACAAAAGAGAACTTGCCACTTCAGAAATTGGAGCCGGAACCATCGGAATAGATAACGGAGAACTTAGATCCGGACTTGAAGGAGCTTTTTCAAAGTATTTAACCGGTACGGACGGAAAAAGATTAGAGCAGAGAATCAATTCTTCACAATGGAAACCTATTGACTTCTGGAAAGTTCAGGAACCTGTAGACGGAGAAGATGTTTACACCACCTTAGATCTTAGAATTCAAGACATTGCACACTCTGCTTTGGAAAAACAACTTACGCATTACGAAGCCAAACATGGAACCGTAATCGTAATGGAAGTGGAAACAGGAAAAGTACGTGCTTTGGTTAATTTAAGAAGAACAGAATCAGGAGATTATGAAGATTCTTACAACTATGCTTTAAAAGATAATATTGAACCGGGATCTACCTTCAAAACCATTTCTCTTTTAGCAGCAATGGATGATGGATTCATCGATGAAAACACCACTGTAAACGTAGGAAACGGAGTCTGGACTTACGCAAAACAGAGAATTTCAGACGGTCATGGTGGAGGAACTTATGATATCAGTGATGTGTTAGCTAAATCCAGTAACGTAGGAACAGCTAAGCTTATCACAAAATATTACGCTGAAAAGCCACAGATCTTCCTTGATCATTTGAAACGTTGGAAATTATTCGACAAAATGGACATCGAACTTCCGGGAATCACAAAACCGAAGATCGTAACCCCTGAAAATAAAAGATGGAATGCAGCAACACTGGCTTCTATCTCTTACGGATACTCTTCAAACATTAACCTGTTACAACTCGCAACGTTCTACAACGGAGTTGCTAACGGAGGAAAAATGCTTAAACCATTATTCATCGACAAGATCATGAAAGATGGAAAAGTAATGTATAGCTCAAAACCCGAAGTAATGGTTAATAAAATGGCGTCAGAAAAAGCCATTAAAATGATGACCAGCGCTTTAACCAAAGCCGTAGAAAAAGGAACGGGACGAAGCATCTTCACCCCAAACCTTAAAATGGCAGGAAAAACAGGAACAGCAAGATTTGAATACTGGCTACCCGGACCAATGAAATATCGAGCTTCATTCGCAGGATTTTATCCAGCAGATGCACCAAAATACACGTGTTATGTAATGGTAAGTGAACCGAATACTTCAATAGGATTCTATGGAGGACCTGTAGCAGCACCGGTGTTTAAGGAAATTGCAGGAAAAACATTCCTGAAAACGCCACAGAACATTGAAAAAGAAATGCTGGTAGACAAAAAGGTAAACCTGAGCAAAATGGTGGAGCCTAATGTAAAAGTAGCAGTCACAGATAAGCAAATGCCAAACGTAGTCGGATTGATTGGTAAAAACGTCATCCCACAATTGGAAAACTTAGGATACCGTGTAGACTATAAAGGAGTTGGAAGAATTAAAGAACAGTTTCCTTTAGAAGGCACCACAATCAGTAAGAACCAGAGAATATATTTATCTCTACAGAATTAAAAAACAGAGTCCCGAAGGGACGATTTAAGCCAAAATAGGATCAAGTCCTATTGATATAAAATGATAATAACAGAATTAGTAAACAGAATCCCAGTAATAGAAATCCACGGAGATAACAACCGTGAGGTATCAGAACTGGTGTTCGACAGCAGAAAGGTTACAGAAAACTCTCTTTACATCGCAATGAGAGGAACAGTGGTGGATGGACATTCATTCATTGAGTCTTCTATTGAAAAAGGAGCAAAAACAATTGTTTGCGAAGAACTTCCTGAAACCCTGGCAGAAAATGTAACGTATGTAAAAGTAAAAGATTCTGCTAAAGCTTTAGGACACCTTGCTTCCAATTTCTATGGAAATCCTTCTCAGAAGTTGAAACTGATAGGAGTTACAGGAACCAATGGAAAAACATCTGTTTCTACCCTGCTTTTTGATGTTTTTAAAAACCTAGGATATGATTCTGCATTATTATCAACAGTTGAGATCAGAATTGGTGAAGAAATTATTCCGGCAACTCATACCACTCCGGATGTGATTACGATCAATAAAATCTTAGCTGAAGCTGTAGAGAAAGGATGTGAATTCGCTTTCATGGAAGTAAGTTCACACGGAATTGCCCAAAACAGAATTGAAGGATTACACTTCAAAGTGGCAGGATTTACAAATCTTACCCACGATCATTTAGATTATCATAAAACTTTCGAAGAATATTTAAAAACGAAAAAAAGATTCTTTGATGAATTAGAAGATACAGCCATTGCCATTACCAATGTAGATGACAAAAACGGTAATGTCATGCTTCAGAACACTAAGGCAAAAAAGAAGTCTTACGCTCTGAAAACAATGGCAGACTTTCACGGAAAACTTTTAGAAGTTGATTTCAACGGAATGCTCCTGAATTTCAACGGAAAAGAATTCTGGACGACTCTGACAGGAAAATTCAATGTTTACAACTTATTGTTAGTTTTCGGAATTGCAGAAGAGCTTGGTTTTGAGCAGGATGAAATTCTTCAGGCAATCAGTAAGCTAAAAAGAGTTTCCGGCAGATTTGAAACCTTCAAATCAGATGGCGGGATTTTCTTTATCGTAGACTATGCACACACTCCTGATGCTTTAGAAAACATTTTGGACAGCATTAACGATATCAGAACCAAAAACGAAAGATTAATCACAGTTTTCGGTTGCGGAGGAGACAGAGATCACTCTAAAAGACCTGAAATGGGGAATATTGCCACTAAAAAATCAACATTGGCAATCATCACTTCAGACAACCCGAGAACAGAAGAACCGGGGCAGATTATCAAGGAAATTGAAGCAGGTGTTGAACCTCAGAACTTCAGCAAATACACCTCAATCCCTGATAGAAAAGAAGCCATAAAAATGGCAATAAAATTTGCAGAACCTAAGGATATTGTTCTCGTAGCCGGAAAAGGACACGAAACCTATCAGGAGATAAATGGTGTGAAACATCATTTTGATGACAAAGAAGTAATTAATGAGCTTTGGAAATTAATGAGCAAATAATTATTAACAAATTGAAACTATGCTATACTATCTATACGAATATCTAACCGACCATGGAATCCACATCCCCGGATTAGGAATGTTGAAATACATCTCCTTCCGTGCTGGAATGGCTGTGCTGTTCTCCCTAATTATTGCTCTTGTCTACGGGAAAAGAGTAATCAATTACCTGAGAACAAAACAAATGGGAGAATTGGTACGTGATCTTGGATTAGACGGACAGAAACAAAAAGAAGGAACTCCTACTATGGGAGGTCTTATCATCATTTTGGCAACTATTATTCCGGTATTGTTGTTTACAAGAATTACCAACGTATATATTGTATTGCTGCTGGTTTCAATGTTTTGGATGGGAGCCATCGGATTCCTGGATGATTATTTAAAGAAAATCAAGAAAAACAAAGACGGATTAAGCGGCAAATTCAAAATTGTAGGACAAGTTGGATTGGGATTAATTGTCGGAGTTACAATGTATTTCCACCCGGATATTACTGTAAAAAGAAAATATGCTGATGCAAAAGTGGTAAATAGAAACAACGTAGAGCAAAACTTCATGCCTACAGAGAAAATCACAGTTTCTACAGTACCATTCGCGAAAAACAATGAGTTTGATTATAGCGGAATACTGTTTTGGATGAATGAAAAAGATGCCCACGAATGGGCATGGATTGTCTTTATACCTATCGTGATCTTCATCGTAACAGCCGTTTCCAATGGAGCCAATATAACGGATGGAATAGACGGTCTCGCAGCAGGAACCAGTGCCATAATACTGCTTACCCTCGCGCTTTTCGCATACCTTTCCGGGAACATAATTTTTGCAGATTATCTGAATATCATGTTCCTCCCGAATATGGGTGAAACCACCATTTTTGCTGTCGCAATGGTAGGAGCCGTGATCGGATTTTTCTGGTACAACACCTATCCTGCACAGGTTTTCATGGGAGACACAGGAAGTTTGATGCTAGGAGGAGTAATTGCTGTTTTAGCCATCATTTTAAGAAAAGAATTGTTGATTCCTGTTTTATGCGGAATTTTCCTGATCGAAAACCTATCTGTAATGCTTCAGGTAATCGTTTTCAAATACAGAAAGAAAAAATATGGGTTAGAATATGCCCAAAACAATAGACTATTCAAGATGTCACCATTACACCACCATTATCAGAAAGACGGATTTCACGAAAGTAAAATCGTAAACAGAATGATCATCATCGGAGTAATACTTGCAATTGTATGTCTGATCACACTAAAAATGAGATAAACCTTAATTTAAAAATTGAAAGATTTTAACACTGAATCTTTTGATCATTAAATCAAAATAATATGAAAATAGTTGTTTTAGGAGGAGGAGAAAGCGGATGTGGAGCTGCTTATTTGGCTAAAAAGAAAGGTCTGGAAGTATTTCTTTCAGATAAAGGAGCCATTAAAGATAACTATAAGCAGTTTCTTACCGAAAATGGAATTGAATTTGAAGAAGGGAACCACGATGAAGAAAGGATTTTAAATGCCGATTGGATCGTAAAAAGCCCGGGAATTCCGAAAAAGGCAGAGATCATCCACAAAATTCATGAAAAAGGAATAAGACTTTCCTCTGAAATTGAATTCGCTTCTGAATTTACAGACGCAAAGATCATCGCCATCACTGGAAGCAACGGAAAAACAACCACAACTTCCCTGATCTACTACATCCTGAAAAATGACGGATTAAATGTAGGCTTAGGTGGAAACATAGGATATAGCTTTGCAAAGCAGGTTGCAGACGAAAACCATGAATATTATGTATTGGAAGTAAGTTCTTTCCAGCTAGATGATATTCAGAATTTCAGACCATATATTTCCTTATTGTTGAACCTGTCCCAGGATCACCTGGATCAGTACAACTACAACTATGAGGAATATGCTTTAGCGAAATTCAGAATTACTGAAAATCAGGAAAATGATAATTTCTTTATCTATAACAAAGATGATGAAATGAGTAAGAACCTTCTTGAAAAGCTAGAAATAAAAGCAAAAATGATCCCTTTCTCTACAAAAGAGAAGCTGGAAGAAGGAGGTTTTGTAAATGATGATCAGATTGTAGTAAAAATGAAGGACGATTTCTCAATGAAAGTTGAAGAATTATCACTCCTTGGAAATCATAATGTTGCCAATAGTTTGGCGGCTTCTATTGCTGGTAAGATATTAAAAATCAATAATGAAAGCATAAGACATTCATTAATGACATTCCAGGCAGTAGAACACAGATTGGAATTCGTAACTGAAACTGATGGAGTAAAGTACATCAATGACAGTAAAGCAACCAATGTAAATGCTACTTACTACGCGTTGGAAAGCATGAAAACTCCAACCGTATGGATTGTTGGCGGACTAGACAAAGGAAACGACTATACCGAAATTGAGGACTTAGTTAAAAGAAAAGTAAAGGCAATTGTTTGCCTTGGAATTGATAACAAGAAGATCATTGATTTCTTTAAAGATAAAAAAGAATTCATCTATGATACTTCAAGTATGGAAGAAGCCGTGAAAATATCAAAATCACTGGCTAAAAACGGAGACACTGTTCTTCTGTCACCATGTTGTGCAAGTTTTGATTTATTCAAAAGCTATGAAGACAGAGGACGTCAGTTTAAAGAACAAGTATTAAAATAAATGTAAAGTATTAATGTATTAAGTATTATCAACAATACATTTTACATCAATACAAGAATACAAATATTATGGACGAGCAGAATACAGAAAGCAGATTTGAATTTCTAAAGGGCGATAAAGTACTTTGGATGGTCATTCTTGTGATCTCCATTTTCTCTATTTTCCCAGTTTACTCTGCTAGTTCAAACCTGGAATATATCGTTAATAACGGAACCACTACAGGTCACGTTATCAAGCATATGTTCTTCGTAGTCTTAGGTTTAGCAATCATGAGACTCGTTGGAACCATAAAATACGAATACATCGGAAAACTCAGCAGTATATTGCTCGGGCTGATGATCGTTTTATTGATCGTTACCATGTTTACCGGACAAACCATTGATGGAGCCAGTGCTTCCCGATGGCTTAAAATACCGGGAACACCGATCTCGTTCCAGCCATCATCATTTGCATTTTTGATGCTGATTATCTACCTGTGTAGATATTTAACAAAAAAAATAACGAGAGAAAGACTCCCGATTGAGAATATCATGTATATTTTCGGTCCTATTCTTCTTGTTTTTGTATTAGTAGCAAAAGATAACGGTTCCACTGCATTAATGATTCTAATGGTTTCTGTGATCGTTCTTGTGATAGGACAACTTCACTGGAAATACATTGCAGGGTTCATTTCAGCATCATTTGTAGCCATCGTGTTCTTCCTGTTGATTGCTTTGAATACCAATATGATTGGCGGAAACCGTGTTCATACATGGATGAGCCGTATTGAAACCTTTACATCAAGCAAAGCCAAATCAGCAGATACCGACGACGAAAGCGTAAAAGCTAAAAATTATCAGGTAATGCAGGCAAAAGCAGCCATCGTACACGGTGGAATTACCGGAATGGGACCAGGAAAAAGTGCATTAAAACAAATGCTCCCACAATCTGCTTCCGACTTTATCTTCGCTGTAATCGTAGAAGAATATGGAGTAATAGGAGCAGCATTCCTGATCAGTCTCTATCTCATTATGATGATACGGATTGTAATGATCGCCAGTAAAATGCCAGCCTTCTTCGGATCGTTGCTCGTGCTCAGTCTTGGGGTGATGATCTTCATACAGCTTTCGGTAAACATTGCCGTAGCCGTCAATCTGATCCCGGTAACAGGACAGCCATTACCACTGATCAGTTATGGAGGAACCTCAATGTTGGTAACCTACTTACAGTTAGGAATTATCTTAAATATAAGTTCCAGAATTCAGATTTACGATGAAGAAGGAATGGGCAAAAAACAAAGCATAGCAGAAATAAACGATATCGCATAAACCAAAGAGTCCCAAAGGGACGATTTAACAAAAAAATCGGACGCAGTCCTATTATATAAAATGAACAAAAAACTAAAAGTAATACTATCAGGCGGAGGAACAGGAGGACACATCTTCCCTGCAATCGCCATCGCAGACGAAATCAAAAAAAGGTTTCCTGATACAGAATTTTTGTTCATTGGAGCCAACGGAAAAATGGAAATGGAAAAAGTTCCGCAGGCAGGCTACAAAATAGAAGGAATTGATATCGCAGGAATCGACAGAGGAAATCTATTATCCAATTTAGGACTTCCTTTCAAGATTATCAAAAGTTTAAGCAGATCAAAAGCTATTATTAAAGAGTTTAAGCCAGACGTTGCAATTGGAACAGGAGGCTTCGCAAGTGGTCCTGCTTTATATGAAGCAACCAAACAAGGTGTGCCGGTTTTTATTCAGGAACAAAATGCTCATGCAGGAGTTACCAATAAAATATTAAGTAAAGCTGCTAAAGCTATATTTACCGCCTATCCAAAAGTAGCAGGTTTTCCTGTAGAAAAGATAAAGTTTCTAGGAAACCCTATTCGTTCAACGATTATTTCCGGAATGATGGAAACTGCTCAGGCAAAAGAAAAAATGGGATTAAATAAAGATAAACTTACCATTTTATCAGTAGGTGGATCTTTGGGCTCCAGAACATTAAATAATGCATGGAAGTCTCATTTAAAGGAAATTGTAAGCAAAGATTATCAGCTGATCTGGCAAACAGGAAAGCTTGATTATAAAGATATCATAGAAGAAACAAAAGATATTGACTCCCGAAATATTCAGATCCTTGAATTTATCAAAGACATGGAACTTGCATATTCCGCAGCAGATATCATCGTTTCAAGAGCCGGAGCCATCGCCATTTCAGAGCTGGCAGTAGCACAAAAACCGGTATTATTGGTTCCCTTCCCTTTTGCAGCAGAAGATCACCAAACTAAAAACGCCATGAATCTGGTTGAAAAAAATGCAGCAAGAATGGTAAAAGACTCTGAAATGCAGGAAAAATTCTGGAGTACCCTATCAGAAATCTGCGAAAATGAAAATGTAAGAAAAGAAATGTCTGACAATCTGAAATATTTCGCTAAGCCAAATGCAACAAAAGAGATTGTAGATGAGATATTTAAAGTGATTAATAGATAAATAAAAAATGAATAATTTAGAAACATATCAAAACTTTTACTTCGTTGGAATCGGAGGTATTGGAATGAGTGCATTAGCACGCTATTTCAATGCGTCCGGAAAAAAAGTATTAGGTTACGATAAAACCAATACCAAGCTTACTCAAAATCTGATGAAGGAAGGAATCGATATTGTTTTCGAAGACCTTATTGATGAAAGGATCACTTCCCTTCAAAAAGAAGATACATTAGTAATTTATACCCCGGCAATTAAAACACTTGGAATTTTAGATTACTTCAATCAAAATCACTTTGAGGTTTTAAAACGTGCAAAAGTTTTAGGATTAATTACAGAAAATACAGACTGTATCGCCATAGCAGGAACCCACGGAAAAACGACAACGTCAACTCTGGTTTCTCATCTGTGCAAAGAAGCAGACCTGCCATTCTCATGCTTTTTAGGAGGTATTTCCGAGAATTTTAAATCAAACTTCTTGTATAATGGTTCTAAGTATTCAGTAGTGGAAGCAGATGAATATGACAGAAGCTTCTTGAACCTGTCTCCGGATTGGGCGGTAGTCACTTCTACTGATGCAGACCACCTGGATATTTATGGAGATAAAAGCCATATTGAAGAAGGTTTCAGACAATTTGCAGCTCTGGTACCGGAAGACAAGCAGCTGTTTGTAAGAAAAGGAGTAGAAATCGGAAGAGGACATAAAACTTACGCAGTAAATGAAAAAGCAGATTACTACTCAGATAACCTGAGAATGGATCATGATAAAATTTATTTTGACTTCCATACATCTACAGAAACAATAAAAGATTTTGTTTGGGAAATTCCGGGAATACATAATGTAGAAAATGCTACGGTAGCGCTGGCTATTTTGCATAATTTGGGCGCAGATTTTGATACGCTGAAAAAAGCAATTGCCAATTTTAAAGGAATTAAAAGAAGATATACCAAACATATCTACGAAAACGGGAAAATTTATATTGATGACTATGCTCACCATCCGACAGAAATCAATGCGGTAATGAGCTCTATTAAAACATTTTATCCGGATAAAAAATTATTGGTTGTATTTCAGCCACATCTGTTCAGCAGAACAAGAGATTTTGTGGATGGGTTTGCAGAAAGCTTAAGCAATGCTGATGAATTGATCTTATTGGATATCTATCCCGCAAGAGAACTTCAGGAAAACTTTGAAGGAGTTACTTCAAGCTGGTTATTGGAAAAAGTAACATTAGATAAAAAAGAAGTATCGAATTTATCTGATGCTTTTGAAAAAATAAAAGAAAAAGATTTTGATATCCTTCTTACAGTAGGTGCAGGAAACATAGATACACTGTACGATCCAATCTGTGAGTGGGTTGCAAAAATTTAGTATAAACGCAGTGATGCAAAGAAAGTTTAAAAAGTAAAATATTTTTTGGACGCAAAGGCGTTTCACTCAGCAAAGAAAATGAGTTAACAGAAATTTCTGTAAAAAGAGATGCATTAATAATAAAATTGTAAAATTACAGCCTTCGCTGAGTGAAACGCCCTCGCGAACGAAAAAAATAAAGATCCTTTGTGATCATAGCGTTAAAATAAAAACACAATGTATGAGAGAAAATGAAATTTCAGGTATTGTTTTCGATGCCGGAATTAAAATACATCGTGCGCTGGGGATAGGACTTTATGAAAATGTATATGAAGAATGCTTAGTCTATGAATTAAAGAGAAGAGGCTTAAATGTAGAATATCAGAAAAACATTGATATTCAATATGAAGAATTAAACATTTCTAAAGCGTTCAGAGTAGATTTATTAATTGAAAACAAAGTAATAATTGAAATAAAAGCAGTTCAGGAAATTAATGATTATCATTTCTTCCAGCTCTTAAATTATTTGAGAATAACAAATTTAAAATTAGGAATGATTTTAAACTTCCATTCAACGTTATTCAAAAATGGAGTAAAACGGGTTGTAAATAAATTATAAAGGAGAATAAAAATACTTTGCGCCTATAGTTTTTAAAGAAAAATATGAAAAATAAGTACAGAATATTAAAAATTGTTATCACCGTAATTATCCTGGGATTGTTACTGAGTTTCTCGTTGAAGAGATTCAGCCGCCAGAAGATTACAGACAATAATATTTCTGTAAAAATGAATGAAAAAACTCCGGTTTACTTTGTTGATGAAAAAGACATCAGAAATATTGTAAAAAAAGAAAATCCATCGGGAACAGTAGGAGATCTTAATATCCCTGCATTAGAGAAAAAGATTAATTTACTTCCTGCTGTAGATAGTGCCAATGTCTATCTGAACCTAAACGGTAAACTAAACCTGGATATCAAACAGAGGGTTCCAATTTTTAGGCTCAATAAAGATGGAAAAGACTTTTATGTAGATGAAAAAGGAGTTGAATTCCCAATTTCAAAAACCTATTCCCATCCTTGTATGTTGGTAACAGGTAATGTAAAACCGGATGAGTATGAGAAACTGGCAGAATTAGTTGGAAAAATCGACAAAGATGATTTCAGTAAAAAATTCTTCATCGGAATCTCAAAAAACAAAGACAGCTATAATCTTCTGACAAGCGAAGGAAATTACAGAGTAGAAATAGGAGATTTGGATAATATTGACTTTAAGGTAAAAGGATTTAAAACCTTTGTGGAAAAATACCTGGTCTATCAGGATCCACAAAAATACAGCATGGTATCGGTAAAATATCAGAACCAGATTGTAACGACCTTAAACCCTTATTTCAAGGAAAATGATAGTATCCTGAAAGCTGGTAAACTAGAAATGGCAAAAGCACCTGCGCTGGCAGCAACTGCAAAAAAGCCTGAAGTAAAACCAAAGGCAACTGAAGTAAAAAAAACAAGCTCGACTTCCATAAAACCGAAAGAAAGTACAAAACCAAAAACACAACAAAAGGAAACTAAAAAACCTGAAAAAAAATCAACGGTGCCGGCACAGTCTAAACCAAAGCCGAAAACCAAGGTAAAAATAGAGTAAAAGACAACCTCAAAAGGACAAATTAACACAAAAGCAGGATATAATCCTGATCATGGAAAAAGTAGAAAAAAATCAAATCGATATAAAAATGGAAAATCAAGAGTATTCAGTAGGTCTGGACATCGGGACAACAAAGATAGTCGCGATTGTCGGAAGAAGGAATGCACACGGGAAAATAGAAGTTCTCGGTGTAGGAAAAGCTAAAAGTCTTGGTGTTCATAAAGGTATTGTGAATAATATCTCACAAACAATTAATTCAATCAAGGCTGCAGTATCCGAAGCACAATCCAGTGCTGGGGTTCCTATCCGCAAAGTAACGGTAGGTATTGCAGGAAAACACATCCGTTCTCTGCAGCACTCCGATTATATTATGCGTGAACATCCGGATAAATTCATCACAGATGATGACATTGAAGCATTAAAAGATCAGGTCAAGAAGCTGGTTATGCTTCCTGGAGAAGAAATTATCCATGTACTTCCACAAGAATATAAAGTAGATTCCGAGGGGGAAATTCAGGAACCCGTAGGAATGCACGGTAAACGTTTAGAAGCTAATTTCCACGTGGTAGTGGGACAGATGGGAAGCATCCGAAACATTGCAAGATGTGTTCGTGAAGCCGGATTGGAAATGGAAGCCCTTACACTGGAACCATTAGCCTCTTCAGAAGCCGTTCTTACCAAAGAAGAAAAAGAAGCCGGAGTAGCAATCGTAGATATTGGTGGTGGTACCACAGATATTGCTATATTTAAAGATAATATCATCCGTCATACCTGTGTAATCCCTTATGGGGGCGGAATTATTACCGAAGATATCAAAGAAGGATGCTCAATTATTGAAAAACACGCTGAACAATTGAAAGTAAAATTCGGTTCAGCTGTTCCCGAATTGGAAAAAGACAGTACTTTTGTAACAATTCCTGGGCTTCATGGGCGACCAGACAAAGAAATTTCATTAAAAACCCTTGCACAAATCATCAATGCAAGAGTAGAGGAAATTTTGGAAATGGTAAACACAGAACTGAAGGCATACGGAGCTTTTGAGCAAAAGAAAAAACTGATTGCCGGAATCGTTCTGACAGGAGGTGGTTCAAACTTAAAGCACCTTCGTCAGCTTGCCAATTATACAACAGGTTTTGACAGTAGAATCGGTTTTGCAAACGAATATATTGCCAACGATAAAAATCAGTATCTGAAAGGTCCTGAATTTGCTACATCCATTGGGTTACTAATGGAAAGTTTGAAGATCAGAGACAAAAAACAGACTGTTGATGACATCGAAGAGACTGTAAAAGAACAAACTAAGCCTGAAGCAGCTCCTGTACAGGCTGAAACAGTTCAGCCAGTTCAACAGGCAGTTCCCGTTCAGGAACAACTTGTTGCAGATGAAAAACAGGAAATTAGAAAAGCGAAACTGACCTTTGGACAGTCGCTTATGGAAAAAGTAAAAAAATTCTTTGAAGAAGTAGAGTAGATTATAAGTGATAAATGATAAGCGATAAACGATCTTTTCCTTATCAATTATCAGAAATCAATTATCATTATTAAAAG
Organism: Chryseobacterium artocarpi; assembly: GCF_001684975.1. GTDB lineage: Bacteria > Bacteroidota > Bacteroidia > Flavobacteriales > Weeksellaceae > Chryseobacterium > Chryseobacterium artocarpi. Next base: position 44,673 of record NZ_MAYH01000045.1, read on the forward strand.
TATAGTTATGGAAAATATAGGCACACAAGGATTTTCATTTGACCTACCAAAAGGAAATTCATCCATCATAAAAGTAATCGGTGTAGGAGGCGGAGGAAACAACGCGCTAAAACACATGTATGAAAAAGGGATCCACGGAGTTGATTTCGTGATCTGTAATACAGACGCTCAAACCCTTGATAATAACCCTGTTGCTAATAAAGTTCAGTTAGGAACTTCCATCACCGAAGGTCTTGGAGCCGGCGCAGATCCTGAAGTAGGAGAAAAATCAGCAATCGAAAGTATTGAAGATATCAAAGCCGCTATGGGACAGAACACGAAAATGGTGTTCATCACTGCCGGAATGGGTGGTGGTACAGGTACCGGAGCAGCTCCCGTTATTGCTAAAGTAGCAAAAGACATGGGAATCTTAACTGTAGGTATCGTTACCGTACCTTTCAGCTTTGAAGGAAAAAGAAGATTGGAACAAGCCGAAAACGGACTTGATAAATTAAAAAATAATGTTGACTCATTAATCGTTATCAATAATGACAAACTGAGACAGCAATTCGGAAACCTTGGATTCAAGCAGGGATTCTCTAAAGCAGATGAAGTGTTAGCGAATGCCGCTAAAGGAATGGCAGAAGTTATTACAGGTTACTTTGATGTAAACATTGACTTTAGAGATGCTAAATCTGTGCTTCAGAACTCTGGTACAGCTCTAATGTCTACAGGTACTGCTTCCGGTGAAAATAAAGCCGAAGAAGCGGTAAGAAAAGCATTGGATTCCCCACTATTGAATGACAACAAAATTACAGGTGCTAAAAATGTACTATTGTTGATCAGAAGTGGTGCAGAAGAGGTTACCATGGACGAAATCGGGATCATTATGGACCACATCCAGAAAGAAGCTGGAAATACTGCTGATATTATTTTCGGGGTGGGTGCTGATGAAGAATTAGGAGATGCAGTAAGCGTACTTGTTATTGCTACAGGATTCTCTAATGACAATAAGAAATTTGCAGGTCCTACAGAGAAAATCAGAATCAGTCTTAATGATAATTTAGAGACGCCAAAATCCTCTCCTTTTAAAACAAGAGAAGAAAGAGAGTCTGCTCCTGAAGTAACTCATGATTTCGGTGGAAAAAGCCTTTTCAGACTGGATGATGAAGATCATGACACTCCGTTCAATGTGACTTCTACCGAAAAAAAAATGATTATTGAGGAAGAGGAAATCAGAACTGAAATAAAATTCTTTGATAAAGAAGAAAATACCCCTGAACAAGGATGGAGAAATGAAGATGAGCAGGAAGAATACAGCCTTTCCATTGAAGGTGAGGAAGAAGATCCAAACGATTTGGAAATTCAGTCTTTCTCATTTGATTTCGACAATAAAAAAGAAGATCCTCAATCTGGTAATGTATTCAACAACAATTCTTCACAAGAGAAACCAGTTGAATTCAATTTCTTTGTTAATGAGCCTATCAGAAACGAACCTAAGACAGATTACGGACAGCCAAAAGCAGAGTTTAATGCTCCAACAAGTGCTGTAGCAGAACCTGAACAAAAAATTGAAACGTTCTACCAAAAACAAGAAGAAACAAAACCTGTTACTGAAAGCAGAACAGAAATTGAAACTCCAAAAACGGAAGAAGCTGGATTCACTTTTGTGAATAAAACAATCGACCAGGAAAGAGTAATTGAAAGAAGAAATAAATTAAAGGAATTCAACTCACGCTACCAAAGCTTTGACAGCACAAGCGAATTCGAATCTATTCCAGCTTTCAAAAGAAAAAATATCTCGATTGACGGAAACAATGCATCAGATCAGAATATCAACACATATCTATCTGACAACAATGGTTCTATGCAAATCAGAGAAAACAGATTTTTAAATAAAGACGTAGACTAATTAATATAACAATGTAAAAATGTACCAATGTAACAATATGTACTAATAATCATTGGTAAACTGTTACATTGATACATTGTTAAATTTAAAACTATGAGTTTAGAACATACAATAAGCGAAGCTATAAAAACAGCCATGAGAGAAAAGGACAGAGTTGCCTTAGATTCTCTTCGTGCCGTAAAATCTCAAATTCTTCTTTTACAGACAGAAGCCAGAGGAGCTGAAATTTCTGCAGAACAGGAGATTGCCATTCTTCAGAGAATGATCAAGCAACGTAAAGATTCTTTTGAGCAGTTTTCAGCTCAGGGAAGACAAGACCTTGCAGAAGTAGAAGAAGCTCAGATGAAAGTCATTGAAAAGTTTTTACCTAAGCAACTTTCTGCTGAAGAATTAGAAACAGAAATTAAAAATATTATTTCAGAAACCGGAGCTGAATCTATTAAAGATTTAGGAAAGGTAATGGGAGCTGCTTCAAAAGCATTAGCCGGAAAATCTGACGGAAAAAGTATTTCCGAGATGGCTAAGAAACTCCTTTCATAATGTGATATAAGTTTAGGGGTTCAGGTGGATTACTGATCTCCTAAACGCATATCTCATTCCATAACTAAGGATATACAACCTTTGCATATCGATTTGATTAAAGAAGCCCGGGACTTTGAGTCTCGGGCTTCATTTTTCTTGGGATATTCAAGTTTTTCATTCAGTTTCGAATAAAAAACTATAAAAAGAGTCTAACTACTACCATATTTCAGACAGTATTTAATGGGTTGATTGCTTGAGGGAAAGCCGTAAATGTTTTTTTCATGGTCGTCTGTTTTTCAGAATCATTTCAAATTTAATAATTATATTTTATTATTCCTAATTTTAATTCACATTTTTATGAATATTGTTATATTATTAATATTCAATTAATTTTATATTGACTAACGCATTGATAGTTATTATGTATTGAACAAACGTAAAGAAATGTTTAACTTTGTACTGATAAAAAAACAAAATATATGTATCCAACAGATTTAGTAATGCCTATGAAGGCTGAACTTACAGATAAAGGTTTTCAGGATTTAACAACTCCAGCTCAGGTAGAAGATGCTTTAAAGCAATCAGGAACTACATTATTAGTAATCAACTCCGTATGCGGATGTGCTGCTGGAGCTGCAAGACCTGGGGTAGTATACTCTTTAACAGGAGATAAAAAACCTGACCATTTAACAACTGTATTTGCAGGTTTTGATACAGAAGCTGTAGTAGAAGCAAGAAAACACCTTGCTCCATTCCCTCCTAGCTCACCATGTGTAGCTCTTTTCAAAGATGGGGAATTGGTTCACATGCTGGAAAGACACCACATTGAAGGAAATCCTGCAGGAGCTATTGCTGCAAACCTTCAGGCTGCTTATGACGAGTATTGCTAAGAAATAATAAGCTCAATAATAAACCGTTACATATTTTGTAGCGGTTTTTTTATTTAACTCCATAAAAAATTTTCTAAACATTCAAATATCATTATATTTGTTGGAATGGCAACAAAAGCACTTTTCAATACTGTGGTCAACTGGTTCATCCGTCAGAGGATAGATCAGATTCAAAATTTCATGGATCACCCCATTGAAACACAGAAAGGTATATTGTTTTCTCAACTGTTTCATGCAGAAGATACTGAATACGGTAAACTTCATGGTTTCAACTCAATTTCAAGTTATCAGGACTTTAAAAACAAGGTTCCTATTGTAACGTATGAGGATTTTGAACCTTTTATTGAAAAAGCAAGACAGGGACATAAGGATGTAAGCTGGCCCGGACTAATTAAGCATTTTGCAAAGTCTTCCGGAACTACCAATGCGAAGAGTAAATTCATCCCTATTTCCGCTGAAAGCCTTGAATATTGCCATATGAAAGCTGGAAAGGACATGGTGTCTATTTACGCTAACAATCACCCTGAAAACCAGCTTTTCAATTATAAAAATTTACGTTTAGGAGGAAGTTCTGAGCTCTATGCGGATTTTAATACGAAATTCGGCGATTTATCAGCTATTCTTATTGATAATCTTCCATTTTGGGTTGAAATTACAACAACACCGAGCAAGAAAGTTTCTTTGATGGGTGAATGGGAAAGTAAGCTAAGAGCAATAACTTCTGAAGTAAAAAATGAAGATGTAGGAAGTATCCTTGGAGTACCCAGCTGGATGATGGTTCTTCTGCAAAAAGTTTTGAAAGAAACTAATGTAGGAAGTATTTCTGAGCTATGGCCTAATTTAGAGGTGTTTTTCCACGGTGGAATTAGTTTTAAGCCCTACAGGGAACAATTCAAGCAGATCATCGGAAAAAACATCAATTACTACGAAATTTACAATGCCTCCGAAGGTTTCTTCGGAATACAGGACAGATCCAACAGTGATGAAATGCTTCTGATGCTTGATTATGGTATTTTCTATGAATTCATTCCAATGGATCAGTTTCATTTTTCAAATCCGAAAGTAGTGAGCCTTGAAGATGTAGAAGTTGGAAAAAACTATGCAATGGTTATTACCACCAACGGAGGTTTGTGGAGGTACCTTATTGGCGATACGGTTGTATTTACATCAACGAATCCTTTCAGAATAAAAATAACGGGAAGAACAAAACATTATATCAATGCCTTTGGTGAAGAGTTAATGATTACTAATGTAGAATCTGCTCTTTCAAAAGCATGTGAAGTAACAGGAGCACAAATTACAGATTTTACAGGAGCACCGGTATTTATGAAAGAAAATGAAGGAGGAGCTCATGAATGGATCTTTGAATTCAGCCAGTACCCTGATAATCTTGAGCACTTTATTGATGCTTTTGATCAGCATTTAAAGAAAATCAATTCGGACTATGAAGCGAAAAGATATAATAATATGACGCTGAGAAGACCAATTGTTCACATTGCAAAGGATAATCTCTTCTATCACTGGTTAGAATCTAAAGGTAAACTTGGGGGGCAGAATAAGGTCCCTAGGCTAAGCAATGACAGGGAATATATAGATCCTTTATTGGAAATGAACAAAGTCATGATGGAAAAAACTTAAGCTACAGTTTCTGATTTCATCATTAAAAATAAAAAACCGCAATTGAATTCAACTGCGGTTTTCTTTTTATTATTTACTTAAATCGTCTTTTAATTTCTTCGCTGCATCTTCTACTTTTGCCGCGCCTTTTCTTGCTGCTTCTTTAGCATCTTTTCCTGCTTCCTGAGCTCCGGACTTGATATCTTTACCTACTTTGTTTGCTTCGGTTTTAATATCCTGCCCTGCTTTATTCAGATCCTGTTTCGTCTTATCGGCTGTTGCATCAATTTTATCCTTAGCTTTTTGGGCAGCATTATCAATCTTTTCTCCGGCTTGATCTAATTTTTTATCAACGTTTTCTTTAGCTTCATTAACCTTTGCACTATCAACACCAGCAGGGGTTTCTGTAACAGTGGTTGTAGTTGTTGTAACTGATCCGTCCGGGTTTTCTACCTGTTCTGACTTTGTTGTAGATTTTGTACATGCAACAGTGAAAACTGAAATCACTATTGCTGTAAGAATTTGTTTTTTCATATTGTATATTTTTAAAATGATGATTGGTTTATTCTGTCTTCACATTAGTGGCTGGTGAAGATTCAGATGCCTTAGATTTTTTCTCAGCATCAGCTTTTTTCTTTTCTTCCTCGGCTTTAATTTTATTTTCTTTTTCAAGCTCTGCCTTTAATTTCTTTTCTTCTTCCAAAGCTTTCTGAACCTTTTTTACGGAATCAAGATACTGAGGAGAAGACATTCTTATTTTACGGGCAATATCCACTGTAACAGCTCCTGTTGAAAAAGAATCAATGGCAGTTGTATCATACTGTATCTTCACATCCTGCTCTGCTACAAATCCTGGAGTATCCTTCTTGGAACAAGATGTAATCAGAATGGTAAAAATAAAAATTGCCGGCAGTAAATTTTTCATGGAACTAATTTAGTAGAAATTCTGCAATTACAGGATAGTGATCCGATAATTTCACAGACTGATCTACTTTATAGCTTAGAGGAATAATTGATTTTGAACTGAAAATATAATCAATTCTTAAAGGTATCTTATAATCATGGAAACTGCTGGCACTCCCCTTTCCTGTCTTCACAAAGGCATCCTGAAGGTCTTTTCCAAGACTGTAGTATTCATATGAATTCGGGACAGAATTAAAGTCTCCTGCAACAATTACAGGGTAAGGTGAAGAGTCAATAGTTCTTCTGATTTTTTTAATTTGGTCTTCATGAGCCTGAAACGTAGGAATCATGTGAGACAGAAGTGTTGAGACATTTCCAATTCCGAAAGCATCAAGCTTTGTAAACATTGTTTTATGAAGTCTGAAAGGTTCAAGATAAACATTTACAATTCTGATGATCTTCCCATTGATATTGACGTCTGCATAGAAAGAGTTTCCTCTCGAATTATCTTCAATGATCTCAGCCTGTCTTATAATTTTATGCTTTGTTTTCAGGATTACTGAAGGATATTTTACCAAATCTTGTCTTACAGCACGGTTGGTATCTTTTTCCTGGACTAAAATGATATCCGGATCCTGAGCTTTGATATAGTCTTTTACTTTATCCCATCCGTATTCTCCATATTTAACATTAAAAGTTAATACTTTGATATCACGTACGGTTTTTAAATTATCTGTTTTAGGTGAGTAATTAACCCATCTTCTTATTGGATTAAAAAAAAGTAAGGTTCCCGCGGCAAAAACAATAGCAATTTTTTGCTTTTTGAATGCCCAGACCATCGTAAGAAGAAGATGCGCCAGTATCAGATACGGAAAGCCAAGGGATAAAAGATTAAGGTTCCCCAATAAATTAGGTGGAACCCAAGCGTTTCCCAGCGTGCAAAGCAGCAAAACGGCAACGGCAATATGTATAAATAGCAATATCTGATTCGACTTCATGAAAAAAACGGTCTTGGTACGTACTTTTCCAAGCAAAAATCTGACCAAGCCATCAATTTTTAACTATTTTTATGATTATTTTTCACTTAAAGACACCTCAGAAATCACCGGATAATGATCTGAAATACTGACAGAACGGTCAACAACGTAAGAAATTGGTGTCAACGATTTTGATAAAAAAACATAGTCTATCCTAATCGGAAATTTATAATCATGAAAACTTGTTCCGCTTCCTTTTCCTGTAAGTAAAAACGCATCATTCAAATTTTCAGAAACGTGGTAATATTCATAAGAATTCGGAACAGAATTGAAATCTCCAGCCACAATAACCGGATATGGAGAAGTATCAATAGCATTTCGAATTTCCTTTACCTGATCCTGGTGCTTTTTAAAAGTGGGAATTAATTTTTTTACAATACCCTTTACTTTTTCTTCATTAGCATCGTTGTTTCCATCAAGTTTGATCATCTCTTTTTCAAACTGAAACGGATAAAGATATACATCAATAAATCTATATGTTTTTCCTTTTATTTCAATATCTGCCTGAAGCCCGCTAGGTAACCAAATGTCTTTATCCTCAGAGTAAATTACTTTTTCATTGGATATTTTATATTTCGATAATATCGTTAAAAGACCATTTGAAGTAGTTCTATTGTACTCTTTTAATGAAGGATACGAAATTCCTCCATCTTCCTGTGTAAGAATAACATCCGCGTTTTGGGCTTTAAGGTAATTCAAAACCTCTTCTTTTCCCATCGTTCCAGCCTTGATATTAAAAGAAACAATCTTTAACGGACTTGAATTTTCGCTTTTCTCGGATGAAAAATTAACCCATCGCTTTACAGGATTAATAAACACTAACCCAATAAGCATAAATATAAATGCTCTTTTTTTCCAGCTGAATATCCAGAAAAAAATAAGGACAATATAAAGAGACATTAGGATAGGAAATCCCAGTGAAAGAAGGTTAAACCACGGAAATATCTTAGGTGGAATATAGGCATTTAGTAAAGATCCAAGCAATAGAAACAGAATTCCCAAATGCAGGATCAATATGATGAGTCGAAAAATTTTCACAAAAATTATTAATTGAATCTATACAAATGCTTTTTCCAAATCCGTGCCAAGATCCAGCCTACCAAAGCCCCACCAACGTGCGCAAGGTGAGCAATTCCTCCCCCATTTCCTGAAATTCCCAGATAGACAGAAACAACAATAACGATAGGAAGAAGGTACTTTACCTTTATCGGAACAGGAATAAACATAATTCCTATTTTTGAATCAGGATATAATGTTGCAAAGGCAGCAACTACGCCGAAAATTGCTCCAGAAGCGCCTACCATAGGGGTTGCAACAATACCTTTCAAACTTTCTAATAATTCTTTCTGCTTAAGAACAGCATCTGCATTTCCTGCAAATTCAACACTTGCACCGGAAAGATAAGCCCCAACATTAAATCCTAATTGTTGTAATTCACTTGAAAGTTGCTGAGCTTCAACGAAATTCCACAAATTAAATAAAAAGAAAGCACCTAAACCACTTAAGAAATATAGAATTAAATATTTTTTTTCTCCTAAAACCTGTTCCAAAATAGGACCGAAGCTAAAGAGTGTCATCATATTAAATAAAATATGCATAATACTTCCATGCATAAACATGTGAGTAATAATCTGCCAGGAATGAAAAAACGGTGAGAATGGGTAGAATCCGGCAAGGTATCCAATCACCTGATTCCCCATTAAAGATGTAACAATAAATACGATCACATTGATAATGATAATATTTCTTGTAATTGGCGGTATATTGTTAAACATATTTTCTAGAATTTGTTTTTAAAATCATTAAACGGAACTTCATAGAAGCATCTTTTTCCATCTGGCAAAAACTCAGGAAATCCTAAAGCTGTAAAGTCTTTGATAACCTGTTCTGCATCTTTTTTATAAATAAAATCAAACCTTGACTTTGATTGCATTTTACTCCATTGGTTATGATAGTACTGCAAAAATTCGTCTTCAGTCTTATAATCCAGAATTTCAAAAAGATTTTCAAGGAACTGCATTGCCTGCGTTTCTTTTAATCCTTCGGGAAGTGAATCTATTCTTAGTACACTTTCATGAGCAATTTTCATGTCAAACCCTAATTCCGGAAGATATTTTTTGAAAGATTCATACTTACTTTTCTCAATTTCATTCATATGATACTCTAAAGAGAATAAAAGTGCATGACTGTTTGTAGCTGATTTTCTGGTAGATTTATTGTTTTCTGATACCAATAATCGATGCATCCTCCCAAGGTCCAGCATCAGGGTTACATCTCCTTTATTGAACAACCAATATCCGTTGGGAAGCCTCATCAGATCTTCATCAAAATCTTCATCTTCAAATAAATTAATCTTTGAAGGTTCCGCAGTGATATTCTGATGGTACATTTCTGTAAGGTTCTGAATTTCTTCCGGATGTACTACATTTTTTTCTTCCAAAAACGGGTTGTAATCCCTGTCTACAATAATCTCCGGCATTTTGATAACACCGCTTCCACCACCGTTTCCTTTGCTTGGAATAGGTTTATTCATCATTTCATCCAACTCCGGATCCCTGTCAAAATCGAGACTTGGAGAAACATTATAGATTCCTAGCGATCTCTTAATTGTAGAACGAAGTAAAGCGAAAATAAGGTGTTCATCTTCAAATTTCACCTCTGTTTTTTGCGGATGAATATTCACATCTATTTTCTCCGGATCAAGTTCCAGATAAAGGAAAAATGAAGGAACATATCCTGGCTGAAGAAGACCTTCAAAGGCTTCCTGAACCGCTTTATTGAAATATGGACTTTTAAAATATCTGCCGTTTACAAAAAGGAACTGCTCTCCTCTTGCTTTTTTGGCGCCTTCCGGTTTTGCAACAAATCCATGAAGCTTACACCAGATAATATCTTCTTTAATAGGAATCAGAAGAGGTTGCAGCTTTCTTCCGAAAACATCTACAATACGCTGCATTTGACTTCCTTTTCTTAATCTGAATACCGCTTCATCATCATGAAACAGTGAAAATTCAAGTCCTTCATGTGCTAATGCAACACGTTGGAATTCATCGATTACGTGTCTGAATTCAATATTATTATTTTTCAGAAACTTTCTGCGTGCCGGAACGTTATAAAATAAGTTCTTTACCAGAAAATTTGATCCTTCAGCTGTTTGGGCAGGATCCTGAAATTGAAAAACACCACCTTCGATATAGATATTTGTTCCGATAGCGGTACCTCTCTGTTTTGTTCTCAGCTCGACCTGGGAAACGGCAGCAATAGATGCTAAGGCTTCTCCACGGAAACCTTTGGTTGCAATTTTAAATATATCTTCCGTTCCTTTGATTTTGGAAGTAGCATGTCTTTCAAACGCCATTCGGGCATCTGTTTCGGACATTCCCTTTCCGTCGTCTACCACCTGGATAAGGTTTTTTCCGGCATCTCTGATGATCAGTTCAATTTTCGTTGCATCTGCATCTATAGCATTTTCCAAAAGTTCTTTCACGATGGATGCAGGTCTCTGCACCACCTCTCCTGCTGCAATTTGGTTAGCTACATGATCCGGTAAAAGCTGAATAATATCTGACATAAAAACGTAAATCAACTTACAAAAATAGTCAATGAAAACGGGAATAAAAATATTAAAACGGTGAATTAATATTTAATTATCAACATTTTTACCACATTTATCCCCATCATCTTTTTTAATGATTGTAACGACAGGCGTTAGCAAGGGTCGGGATTTAGTTTTGTTACTTTCGATTTTATGATATCAAAAACCTGATCGCTGTTTTTTTACAGACAGAGATCTCATTGTATTCAGGATTAAAAAACGCCCCCTTTCCATAGAGAAAAAGAGGGCATTCACAGCTAGTTTATACAAAAAATTAATAGTGATATTTACTTTCACCTAATATTTCAGTCTTCAAAAACAAGTTTTCTTTTCTTCTTGCTTTTAGGGATACCGTGGATTTTTTCATACAGATAAGCTAAAAGATTAGGTTTTCTGTAGATCCTGTTGTATCTGTATTTAGTATTAAAGTGTCTTACATGAATTTTATAGGCGTCATACCCTATGACAACAAGAAGACATATACTGATTACATAGAATACTCTAAATTCTAAGTAATAATAAGTTAACCCAGAGAAAACAGCCCCCAGCACATACGCAAGCATAATACTCGACAGTAGTTTTGCTCTTCCGATTAGCTCTCCGTTTTTTCTATATTTCTTTTGGGTAAACATAGAAACTAAAATCCCTAAATCGGTAGTAGTTCCCGTAAGGTGAGTGGTTTTTACAGAGAAGTTGGAAATACTCGCCGTTAAACCATTCTGTAGCCCTGTTGCGAAAAGCATAATTGCTACCAGTACTTCTGTTTCTTCCAATGTTTTCCGGTAGTAGAGCTGTCCATATACTCCAACACCAAATAAACATATTATTTCCAATACAAGAGGCATTGCATGAGCAAAATACTTACTCTTTTTATTGAAGTTAATTACAATAAAGTTGGATAAAAAGCTTCCGAAGAAGAATAAAAAGATCCAACTTGCCATTACTGCAACCTGAGACCAGTTTCCTTTACTGATTTCTGCCGCCAGAATAGCATAATGTCCTGTCACGTTTGATGTGAAAGAGAGGAAGATAAGTAGGGATGCTATATTTATAGTACCTGCCGTGAAGGCAGTCAGCGTCCCCAATCTGATATTGTCTCCCAGTGTCCTGCTGTTACTATAATTTCTTAACATTTTCTATATTTTTAAATTGTGTTTCTATTTTTAAGCTTCCACAAAGATCTCTGCAAGCCTACCTCTTTCCGGAAGTCTTTCTCTTATCTCAATCGCTATATCCTGAGATGTAAGATCTTTGCATTTTTTTATATAAGGCGTAATATCAAACTTACCTTTACCCTTGCTTTTAATGGATGAAGAATAATAAGCTTCTTCAATATTTTCTGCTTTTACATACTGATTGAATGTTCTTTGAAAACTTCCTGTAAAAACATCGCAGATGATCTTGTTAACCAGATGAGGATATTTATTTTTGATAATTCCATAACCATCACAGAATTCTTCAGGTCTGATTTTGTTGAAAACCGTAGTTTTTGTATTGAACAAAAGATCTCTGATAGAATCTCCGGAATCATATCCTGAAGTTAGAATGATATTATATTGGTTCTGATCTTCTGAAGCGTCCTTCTCTTTTAATACTTTTTTTAATATGTTTAATGACTCAAGAGAATAATCTGTAGCAATTAAAATTGTTTTAGCCATGTTCTTATTATTTTGTTTTGTGTTGATCTTTTTTGATGATACAAAACTAGAACGGTCAGATTAGAAGATCTTTGGAACGGAATTAAAATGTCATTAAAGAGATTAAAATGAGATTAGAAAATTGTTAATGCGAATTAATATGGGAAAAATAGCAGCAAACAAAACAATACAAAATATTGATTATCAATAATATAAATCAAATTAATGTTTTTTTGCAGATAAAATATGAGGTTTTCAAGTATTACATTGAGATTTTTAAGCCACTAATGCACGAATAAATAATTCCTATAATATATCGGCTGATCTAAAAATGATTAAAAATAGTGATATGTGGTTCTTTAGCAATAAAGATCCTTTCAAAGCATTTTCATGAAGTCTCTGATCTCTTTTATTTTCAGCTTTATACTGTTTCTTTTTGTGTACTGTAAAAGTTTGGAAAACGCATTTGTACGGTTGTGCCTTGATTTTCATTGGAAGTGACAATCAATTCTCCATGATGCATTCTTACGATGTTTCTTGCTAATGGAAGCCCGATTCCGTAGCCTTCGTAATTATTGGTATTAGAAGCCCTGAAAAACGGATCATAGATTTTATTCATTTCTTCCTGAGGAATTCCGATGCCGTTATCCTTCACAATGATATAAACATCAGTATCTGTAGCCCCAAGGGAAACTTTTACCTGCTGAAAATTAGAATATTTACATCCATTACTGATAATATTGGCAACAGCAAGGTGAAGCAGCTGTTCATTCCCTTGCACTTTCAGTTTTTTAGGATTATCTGGAAGCATATTGATATCCAGGTAAATATTATTTCTGGTATCAATTCTTCTAAGTGTTTCGATTACATCCCAAAGCAGCTGATCAATTCTCACTTTATCCATTTTCTGGATTTTCCCATCGAATCCGGTTTGCGCAATCATGAGAAGAGCCTTGATTTTTTTATCAAGTTTTTCTGCTTCATCCAGAATAATTTCCAGCGTTTCTTTATACTCGTCGGGTGTCCTGCTGATAGAAAGGGCAACATCAGCTTCTCCCATGATAGACGTCAAAGGGGTTCTCAGTTCGTGAGAAACATTTCCGATCAGGTGATTTTGGGTTTCAAAAGAGGTTTCAATCCTGTTGAGCATATCATTGAAGGTGTCTACCAGCTCATTCAGTTCTTTGTTATCAGGTTGAGATTCCAGTCGAAGGTGAAGATTTTCAGAACTGATTTCTTTTACCTTTCCTGTAATTTTAAGAATAGGTCTGAAAAGTGTTTTCGACAGATAAAATGAAAATATCATACTGAAGAACAACGACAATACAATACAGGTAAGCAAGGTTCTTTTCAGGAATCCAAGATAATAGATTACATAATGGTTTTTGGCAGAAGCAATGGCAATATAATCTTTATCGTCATATTTGAAACTCTGACCAATATAATAGAATTCTTTATCGTTGAAGTTATCTTCTCCTTTTTTGAGAATATTTTTAAAAAAATAATCCGGAATATGAACTTCTTTTGAAATTTTTTTGAAATTAGAATCTGAAGGAACGGCAAAAACATAGTCTTTTTCCATTGGAAGTTCCTCATCATTCAGGCTGCTGAGAATATAATTTTCTGGGAGATCCAGATGATCTTTACTTTTTTCGATCTGAACAATGGTTGCTGTACGGATCTTTAGAAGTTCATAGAACCTCTGATGGGAAAAATTAACGATTGAAAAGTAAACCAAACCACTGAACAACAGAATAATGGCAGTAAAAACCAACATTAAAAGCACCATCGTTTTGGTCTGATTTGTAATGACTTTATTAAACATTCATTAATTTTTTTTCAAAACGTAACCCATACCTATCACCGTATGAATCAGTTTATTATCATCCTGACTATCTAGTTTTTTCCTTAAATAGTTTACATAAACGTCCACTACGTTAGTTCCCAGTTCATAGTTTACCCCCCATACAGCATCTAATATTTCAGCTCTGGAGATTACCTTTTCAGGGTTATTGAGGAAATAAAGCAAGAGTTTATACTCTGTTGAAGTAAGGGTTATTTCTTCTCCCCCGCGGGTTACCTTTTTTGTGTAATCATTTACAACAAGATCAGAAAACTGAAATACGTGTTCATTATCCGGTTCAGGTTCTACAGTTTCTTGTGGTCCGTTATTGTTACTCCTTCTCAAAAGAGATTTTACACGTGCTACCAGTTCGATAAACTTGAAAGGCTTTACCAGATAATCGTCTCCTCCGCTTTCCAGACCAAGTACAATATTTTCAGAAGTTCCCAGGGCTGTCAAGAACAAAATCGGAACACTTTGATTCGTTTTTCTAATCTCCTTACAGACATCCAAACCGTTCATTTCCGGAAGCATAATATCTAAAATCACCAAATCAAAGTCGTTTGCATGTACCAGCTGTACACCCGTACGTCCGTCAAAAGCTACAGAAATTTCGTATCCGTTTTCCTGAAGTCCTTTTTTAATAAAAGATACGACGCTTGTTTCGTCTTCGATAAGAATAATTTTTTTCATAAATGAAATAAGGAGTTTTACAAAAATAGGGAAATTTTATTGGGATAGGCAAACCTGAAATATATTGAAAGGAAAAAGGGAGATTTAAAGATTAGAACCTCTTGCAGACGAGCTATGACCTTAGTTTAAATGGATTAGATTTTAACGCAAAACGCGCAAAGGATTTTCAATATATAGATATAAATGAGCGCAATGGCGTTTCACTCAGCGATGATCGCATTCTTAGATGAACGAAGTGCTTCTGAGATCAAAAAATAAAGCAGTATACTTAATAAACTTGCGAACCTCGCGCTTTTACTTTTTACACTTCTTATCATTTTACCTTTTTGTGAATTCCTCGTTCTACCATACAACCTATATAGAATAATATTACCTTTGTCTTTCATTGAATACACATGAATGATTTTTTAATAGGCATCGGAAAGAGATTAAAGGATATCAGAAAGAAGAACAATCTTACCATTAATGAATTGGCTTTCAGAGCTAATGTCAGTAATGGTCTTGTTTCCCGCATTGAAAATGGAAGAACAATTCCTTCTCTTCCTGTTTTATTAGATCTGATTCAGTCTTTGGATATTGATGCCAGCTATTTCTTTGAAGGCGTAGAGAAAAAATCCAATGCAAAATTCATTTATGTTCCTAAGGAAAGCCAGCAGGCTATAGAGAAAGAAGTTGAGGCTGAAGGCTTTAAATATATGCATATCTTCAGTAAAAGTCTTCATTCCTTAGGTTTTGAAGCCGTATTGCTTACTCTTGAGCCTAATTCTAAAAGAGAAAAAGTAATTACCGATGCCTGGGAGTTCAAATATATTCTGAAAGGCGAAGTAAAATACATCATTGATAATGAAGAGGTTATTATGAAAGAAGGTGACTCTTTATATTTTAATGGAAAATTTCCGCACGTTCCCGTAAGCATCAGTAACGAAAGCTGTGTGATGCTTGTTCTTTATTTTTATACTGCGTAGAATCAAGTTTTGCCACGAATACACGAATTTATTTAAAAACTTTTTATATTCTATGTTCCTATGTGGTTAAATCATTATAGATACATAGCTTAAAAGTTTTGTATCTATTATTACATTGGTGCATTCGTGGCAAAAAAAATATTACATCAGTAACTGAGCAACTATACCTAACAAAAAAGTTTACTATTTGTAAACTTTTACTTTTCTCATTTTTGATTAAAATGAACGGTATGTTAATCAAAAATTCCTTTTTAATAGAAAACTCAGATTCCAAAAAGCAGAACACAAATCATCTATAAGCATTTATAAATAAGCAATTTATTAAATAAAACAAATAATTATCTCTTCTTTTCACAAAGGTTGAGAAAGTAAACTTTGGGTAATAAACCGCCTTGATTTGTTAAACAATACTTAATACGAAATATTTATATATATTAAAATTATTAGCGTGATTTGCATAAAAAATTTAATATATGTAAAAATGAAAACAAAATTAGAGAAATTACTTACCCTTGTTTTTGTCTGTTTCATCGTTTTTGTTTCAGCACAAAAGCAGTTAATTATAGGAACTGTTTTGGACGACAGCCAGCCACTTCCCGGCGCAACAGTCAAAATAAAAGGTATATCCAGAAATATAACTACCGATATCGACGGAAAATTTACCATCAATGATATTAAAGAAGGAGAATACACTTTACAAATCAGCTATATCGGTTATACAGCGTCTGATATTACGGTTAATTTAAAATCTGACGAAACTATAGATCTTGGAACGATAAACCTTTCTCAACCTAGAAAGAATATTGATGAAGTTGTAGTAAAGGGAACATTAAGAAACTCTGAGGCAAAAGCCTTAAACCTCCAAAAAAATGCAATAAACATCACGAATGTCATTGCTTCTGACGGAATCGGAAAACTACCGGACCGAAATGCCGCAGAAACCGTACAGCGTGTACAAGGTGTTTCTATTGAAAGAGACCAAGGTGAAGGAAGATTTGTTTCTTTAAGAGGGCTTCCACCGTTCTGGGCATCCACAACTATCAATGGAAACAGATTGCCAACTGCGGAAGAGGAAACTACTTCCAGAGCTACAGCCTTCGACTTTTTCCCAACGGAATTGATCTCTTACGTTCATGTCAACAAATCCTTTACGCCCGATCTGGAAGCAGACGGAATTGGTGGCGGGGTCAACTTTATTACTAAAACTCCCCCGATGAAAACCGAGTTTAAAGCCACATTAGGAAGCGGTTACAATGCTAAGGCTGATAAAGGCGTGTACAACTTGGGGTTATTGTATGGTGGAAGAACAAAGGATAAAAAATTTGGGTATTTATTCAATTTCGCACATTTCATCAGAAACTGGTCGACGGATAATTTTGAGGCGAGAAGAAGCGGTGATGAAGGCGTTTTCAGGATGGAACTTCGTGATTATAACGGGGTAAGAAAAACTACCGGAATCAATGCCGCATTTGAATATGTGCTTTCTCCCAAAAACACCTTGTACCTAAAAGCAATGTACGGAACGTTATCCGATGATGAAACGCATTATAAACACAGAGTAAGGTTTGATAAATTCAGTTCGGCTAATAATACGGCGAGAGTAGAACTTCAGAATATTCATAATTTATTGATTACAGAACTTACTTCGGTTTCATTGGGCGGAGTTCACAATTTAAATAAAGGGAAAATCGACTGGGATTTATCGTATTACGACAATCAGTTTAAGTACGGAAACATCCCTGATAAACAGAACAATTCTTATTATGTCATCAAATATACTCAATCGGGAGTAGGCATTAATCCGGATTATATGTCTGATCGTGGAAATGGTCCGAGAGCTTACTGGAAAGCAGATGGCGGAAAGTTAGATTATAAAAATCCAGACGCTTTATTTGGCTTTTACAGCAATCCCGATTTTAAAATGGATGCTTCCCAAATGAGATTTACCGATCTTGAATTTTACAAAGTTTTTGTACAGGAAAAGGATAAAATTGTAGCGGGTTTCAACCACGAAATCAATGCTTCGGAAAAGCTTACTTTAAAATATGGTTTCAAGTATAGAGATAAAGAGCGTAATGCCAAGTTCTCTGATATTTTCTACAATTGGAGCAACGGAACGGCACCTCTTCTTTCAAATTATTCTCAATTTATTACCACGCAACCTAATGGAAGCAAGTATTTAAGCGAAATGAGCGCTCGTATCGGAAATACATTCGGACCTGTGCTTTCTACCGGAGGAATGAATCAGTTTTGGTATGACAATCAAGGAAATTTAAAAATAAATACTGCTGATTCTGAAGCATTAGAGTACAATAAAGCATTAGGAAGAAATTTTGACGTTTTTGAAAAACATGCAGACGCCTACGGAATGGGAACTTATAAACTGAATGATAAGATCACTATTTTAGGAGGAATCAGATTATCAAATACCAATACAAAAGTAAAAGGATATAATGTAATTGATGATGTTTTAACTCCTGTTGAACATACCAAAAATTACCTTGCTGTTCTTCCAATGCTTCATGTGAAGTATACTTTAAATGATAAAACTAATCTTCGTTTCGCTGCAACAAGAACTTTTTCAAGACCTAATTTCGGAGATCTGACACCTGGTGGAACTTATATTGAAGCGGATAATGAATTCAAAGGCGGAAACCCTGATCTTAATCCAACTTATTCATTGAATTTTGACCTGATGGGTGAATATTATTTCTCCAATGTCGGAATCCTAAGTGGTGGTATTTTCTACAAATCCATTACCGATCCCATTTTCCAGGATTCTTTTATCGGGAATTATAACGGAATGAACGGCGTACAGTTCTCTGCTCCTAATAACGGAAGCGCAGCATGGCTTGGAGGGATTGAATTGGGAATTACCAAGAGATTTGACTTCTTACCAGGTTTCTTACAATATTTCGGGGCTCAGGTGAATGCAACTTTCATGACCTCTGAAATGGAAAAACCAAGCGGAAGAAAAGTAGCCCTTCCCTATCAGGCTAAAGAATTGTACAACGCGCAGCTATTCTTCGAGAAAAAAGGCTTCAATGCCAGAATTGCTTACAACCACAAAGGAAAATATGCTGTAGAATACGCGGAAACCGATATTAACGATTCTTATTACGGAAAATATAGCAGCTTAGATTTCGGAGGTTCTTATCAGTTTACCAAAAATTTGGGACTATATATGGATATCAACAACATTCTGAACAAGCCTCTAATCTACCACTTCGGGAAAAACGAAGACCGTCCTGAGCAGGTAGAATATTACGGAGTAAGATTTAATCTGGGAATAAAACTGAATTTCTAAACCATCATAATGGACAGAACCATCAATAAAAAAACATTAGTAACACTAAAGGCTGCCTTTGCTGCCTTTGGTGTCTATTTCTGCATGTACGGCTTCAGAAAACCCTTTACCGTTGCTTCTTTTGAAGGGCTTTCTTATTTCGGGGTCGATTATAAAATACTGATTATAATTGCACAGGCTATAGGATATTTTATTTCAAAGTTTATCGGAATTAAATTTATTTCTGAACTAAAACCAGCAAAAAGACTGACTTATCTTTTCTCATTCATTGCAATTGCAGAACTTTCTCTATTAGGATTTGCATTGGTTCCGGCTCCTTACAACATTCTCTTTATGTTTCTGAATGGAATTCCGTTGGGAATGATCTGGGGAATTGTCTTTTCCTACATTGAAGGAAGAAAAACAACAGAAATCATCGGGCTTTTTCTTTGCTCAAGCTTTGTAGTTTCTTCAGGATTCACCAAGTCTGTAGGAAAATTTTTGATGGATAATTTTGCTGTTTCAGAATTCTGGATGCCTTTTTCTGCGGGATTAATTTTTATTATTCCATTACTTCTATTCGGACTTCTTTTGGAAAGAATTCCCAAGCCTAGTGAAGAAGATGTGATGCTTAAAAATAAAAGGCAACCGTTGAATGGTAAAGAAAGAAAAGCACTTGTTCAGCAGTTCTTTGTCCCTATTGTCTGCATTATTTTTCTGTATATCTGCTTGACAGTTTTAAGGGATTTCAGGGATAATTTCAATCGTGAAATCTGGGACGGACTTCATTTTAATTTTGACAGTTCTGTTTTTACCCTTACTGAAATTCCAATTGCCATTATGGTGCTTCTGATTCTAAGCTTTATGGTGAAAGTAAAAAATAATAAAAAGGCATTTGCTTACTATCACTATATTCTTTTTGCAGGAATCCTGACCGTAGGATTTTCTACTTATTTATTTCAGCAGAATGCATTATCTCCTTTTTTATGGATGACCATTTCCGGTTTTGGGATGTACATCTGCTATATTCCGTTTAATGGAATTTACTTTGACAGGATGATTGCTGCCTTTGATATTAAAGGAAATGTAGGTTTTCTGATTTATATTGTAGATTCATTCGGATATCTGGGAAGTGTTTTAATTCTGCTTTATAAAAACTTCGGTTCGGCTCAGACTTCATGGCTTAATTTTTATATCAGTCTGAATTATATTATTACCATCAGTGTTTTAATCCTTTCTATCATTGCTTTTTTAGCCTTCAGAAAGAAGGCAAAACCAAATTCAAATTCTAATCAATACATCAATTTCGATACGTCGAAAATTTTATAAATTATAGTACAATGACAACAAAATTTGATTTACTCGTAGTAGGCGGCGGAATTTTAGGAACATTCCATGCATATCACGCGCTGAAGAAAAATCTGAAGGTAGCTTTACTGGAAAGAAACTCTATTCCTCAGGGCGCTACTGTAAGAAATTTCGGGCAGGTAGTTCCTTCCGGGATGGATCTTAAATGGCAGAATTTCGGTAGAGAAAGTCTCGCAATATATAATGAACTACACGCTCAGGCAGATCTTACTATCAGGCAAAACGGCTCTGTTTACATCGCGTCCAATGATGAGGAACTTCAGTTGATTGAAGAATTGTATGAAATCAACAGAAATAATGATTATGAATCTGTTTTATTATCCAAAAACGACTGCATCAAGAAATATGATGGTCTTCGCTCCGATTATTGTAAAGGCGGATTATTCTTTCCTCAGGAGCTTTCTGTAGATTCTGCGGATATGATTGTAAAACTTCACAAGCTTTTGCAGGAAAAAATGGGCTTACAGATCATTTATAATACCACCGTTGTGGAAACCAATGAAGATGATCAGAAATGTACGGCAATCACTGCAGACGGAGAAGAATATACTGCTTCAAAGATTATTATCTGTGGCGGACATGAGTTCAAAACTTTATACCCTAACGTATTCAATGAAAGTGACTTGGATGTGAGCAAACTTCAGATGTTACAAACCAAACCTCAGGGAATCTATTCTCTTCAGGGAAACATTCTGACAGGGCTTTCTATCAGAAGATATGAATCATTCAGTGAATGTCCTTCCTTCCAGAAAATCAAATCGTTAGAAGATCCTAATTCGTTTGAGAAGAAATTTGGCGTTCATATATTGTTCAAACAGGCATTGGACGGTTCCATTATTCTTGGAGACTCCCATGAATATTCAGATGCTAAAAATGCGGATGATCTTGGTTTTGATTTAAATATGGAAATTGATGAATTTATGATTCATGAAGCGAAGAAAATCATTGATCTTCCAACTTATGAAATCCAGAGAAGATGGTTCGGGGTATACTCACAGTGCAAAACGAAAGATATTTTTGAACATAACCCATCACCGAATATTCACATTGTAACGGGTATCGGTGGAAAAGGAATGACAGGAAGCGGGGGCTTCTCAAAGTTTAATATAGACAAAATTTACGCATAAATTTCAAATGAAAAATATAGAATTATTGGTTCTGGATATGGCTGGAACTACAGTGGATGAAGATAATGTGGTGTATAAAACGGTAACCGAAGCAGTGAATGAACATGGCTATCAGGTCGGTCTTGAACAGGTTCTTATCACTTGTGCCGGGATGGAAAAGCTGGAGGCAATTACCAGTTTATTAAAGGAAATTGGTGGAAATGAAGAAGATGCTCTGCCTATTTTTGAAAAATTTTCTGTCAAATTAAAAGATGCATATCAGAATCTTGAGGTAAAACCAATAAACGGAACTGAAGATTTTCTTCTTAAAATGAAGGCTCAGGATAAAAAAGTGGTGCTTAATACCGGGTATACTTCTGAAATTGCCCAACAACTTTTGGATAAGCTGCAATGGAAGGAAAATATACATTTTGATGCATTGATTACCGCGGATGATGTTTCAGAGAGCAGACCAAGCCCGGAAATGATTCTTTTAGCCATGAAAAAATTCAACATCAATAATCCTGAATTAGTTTTAAAAGCTGGAGATTCTGTAATTGATATTGAAGAGGGCAAAAATGCAGGCTGCGGATTGACGATTGCCGTACTTTCAGGTGCCCAAAACAGATCAGAACTGGAAAAAGCTGAACCTGATTATATTCTTAATACTATTTCTGAGGCTGAAAATATTCTTTAAATACTTGCTTTTATACTTTGACACAAATGTTTTTACTTGGCATTTGTGTCTTTTTTTACCCCCCCTAACCACCCCGTCAAATCTTCGATTTGCCTCCCAATTATCACTCTCTCGACTGGATCTTTGCCTTCGTTGAAAACTTTGCTCACTGTCATTCTGAATGGAGTGAAACGTAATGAAGAATCTCAGAATCAAAAATGTCATTTTTTTAATATTAGTTAACTTTTAAATTTTCAGCAATCCCTAGTGGCACTGTAACACAGACTGTTTTCAAAATTAATTAAAACATTAATATTATTATAGTTACGAAACTAATCATGTTTCTAACACTTCATTCTCAAAGCACTTTTTAATTATCAATTAATTAATTTTCAGTTTACATATGTTTACAAATAGTAAATTAATTTTACAATAGTTAAAAAATAAATTACTATTTGTAAACTTTTACCTTTAAAACCCTTTATCCCATGAAAACAAAACTATTCTCAATGGCTGTTGTAATGAGCTGTTTCCTTGGAGCTCAGACCAAAAAAGTACTTTTTATTGGAATCGACGGTTGTCGTGCAGATGTGATGATGTCTACGAATACCCCTAATATTCAAAACCTCATCAACCAATCTATCTATTCTCTTGACGGATTATGTGCTGCTACCACCTGGAGCGGAAATGGCTGGAGCACCATGCTTACAGGTGTATGGCATACCAAACACAATGTTCAGGACAATAATTTTACCAATCCGAATTATGTTAATTATCCTGATTTTTTAACTAGAGCAGAAAGCTATAATCCTAATCTGAGAACGATTTCTCTAGCTCACTGGGCTCCGGTGAATGATAAAATTATACAGAATGCGGATGTAAAAACCAATCTTTCAACCGATCTTGCCGTGAAAAATGCAGCTGTAAACGCTTTACAGAATGATAATCCGGATATTCTGTTTGTAGATTTTGATGATGTGGATCATGCAGGACATTCGTATGGATTTTCGTCAGCGGTTCCTCAATATGTTTCTTCTATTCAGACTGCGGATACTTATATTGGCGAAATCGTGAATGCCATGAAAAACAGAGCCACTTACAATAATGAGGATTGGATGGTAGTCTTAACAACCGATCATGGAGCTGTAGACAGTTCTCATGGTGGTGGAAATCTTTCTGAACGAAATATTTTTACAATCTATTCCAATCCAGGGTTTACTCTACAGCAGATCAGTAAAACGGTTCTTGAATCCAATAAAACATTTAACCAATTGAGTCTTCCTGCAACAGCTTTTGCAAAGCCTGTGAACCAAAACTCTTTCAATTTTGGAGCAAGTCAGGATTTTACGATAGAATTTTGGGTAAAACCAAATGCCGCATATTCAAGCGATCCTGTATTTATAGGAAATAAAAACTGGGCGAACGGAAAAAATAAAGGAATTATATTCTCAGGATACTCAGGACAAACCTTTAAAATGAATATTGCAGATGGCACCAACCGAATTGATCTTGTAGGCGGAAAGCTGGAAACAAACAAGTGGAAGCATATTGCGGCAAGCTTTGACAGAGACGGTCTTGTAACTTTATATGAGGACGGAGTTCCGGTTACTTTTGCAAAAATGAATACCATCGGAAATATTGACTCTGTACTGCCTTTAACATTGAATCAGGATGGAACGAATACCTATAACGTTACGCTTGCTGCTTCTTATAAAGATGTCAGAATCTGGAAATCAGCTCTTCCAAATAATGTTATTGTCAACTGGGCAAACCAAGACATTACCGCTTCACACCCATATTATTCTCAGTTATTGGCAAACTGGAAATGCAATGAAACGGCTGGAAATACTTTATCTGATTCAAGCCCTAATGCGAATCATATGAATATTACAGGTTCTCCAACCTATACTGCAAACACATCAAGTATCTTCAAAATCTATGATTATAGCTCAACGACAAGAGAAACAGATCATTTCCCGACTGTATTGAACTGGCTTTGTATTCCCGTACAGTCTTCATGGGGTATTGATGGTGTCAACAGAATTCCGGTTTGTTCAAATGGCGTATTGGCAACCAAAGAGATGAAAACAATTAATGAAGATTTTAAGGTATATCCCAATCCTGCTTCCACACAGATTGGTTTCAGTTTTCAATCAGGAGATAAAGAGATAAAGGCTGAAATTATAGATAGTAAAGGATCATTTGTCTTTTCAAAAAATTTAAGATCATCCAATGGTCAATATGAAGAGAAGATCAATATTGAAAATCTTCCGGCTGGAATGTATTTTATTAAGCTGAACGGAAGTAAAAAGTCTCAGACAAAGGCTTTTATAAAGAAATAAAACAGTAAAACAATTAGATTTAAATTTGATATTGGAACAAGGATATGATCATCCGAGTTCCAATATTTTTTTTATTAAGAGGTAAGATCCAGCTCCATTTGTACATCTACACGGTCATAACCCGGATTGGTAATCGGAGTGTGTTTAAATCCTAGTTTTTCATATAACTTTATCGCAGGAACTAATATAGAATTCGTTTCCAGAAATACTTTCTCTGCCTTCAATTCTCTGGCTTTTTCAATAAGAGCATTACCGAGCAGGTATCCTATTTTCTTTCCTTGTGCTTTAGGGCTTACAGCCATTTTTGACAATTCAAAGGCAAGAGGATCTTCATTAGCTTTTACTAATGCACATGTTCCTACGGGCTCACCATTCAATAATGCAAAGGCAATATGACCCCCTTTATTCAAAATGTGCTCTTCGGGATTATCCAATAGTTTATAATCACTGGCTTCCATCACAAAGAACGTTTTGATCCATTCTTCGTTTAAAGTCTTGAAAGCTTCTTTATATTGTGGTTCGTAGGCTATAATTTTTACTTCATTATTAATATCACTCATCGCTTTAGATTTTATATTCTGTTTTTTATCATTTTCCCTAGTTTCTCGAGATCGCTTTCTACACGGTCTGTCCATTCTAAGGCATAGTTTAATCGCATACAGTTTTGATACTGATTGTATTGTGAAAACATTCTTCCCGGCGCAAAGTTTACTTTCTGGCTGACAGCTTCGTCATATAAATCTTCGGTACATATTCTTTTATCAAGTTCCAGCCAAAGCATAAATCCTCCTTTAGGTTCTGAAATTTTAGTGTTATCAGGGAAATACTCTGTCACCGACTTCTGAATCTGAAGATAATTGGCGTAAAGTTTCTTTCTGAACATTCTCAAATGATGATCATAACGCCCATGTTCAAGGAAATCTGCAATTACATCTGAAAATAAAGACGGGCTGGAAACGGTCTGCACCAACTTTTGCCTGATAATTTTCTCTTTAAATTTCCCTGGAGCTACCCAACCCACACGATAACCAGGAGCTAAAGTCTTGGATACTGAGCCTACCCACATCACGATTCCTGCTTCATCATAGAACTTACAAGGTTTTGGTCTTCCTGCTCCAAAATAAATGTTTCCATAAACGTCATCTTCCACCAAAGGAACATTATGTTCAGTAAGCATTTTTACGAGTTCTTTTTTATTCTCATCCGGCATCTGAAAGCCCAACGGATTGTTATAATTCACAACAAAACAACATGCGGAAAGCTTGGGAAGTACTTTTTTCAAAGCATCCAGATCAACTCCCGTAATTGGATGTGTCGGGATTTCTACCGCTTTTAATCCTAATAATTGAATCGCCTGAAGAATTCCGAAGTAAACAGGACTTTCTACCGCTACACAGTCACCAGGTTTAGTGACAGCCATAAGGCAATTGTAGACTCCGTTCATAGCACCAGAAGTAATCACCAGATCATCTTCTGTAATTTTTCCTTCCATTACTATAGACCATTTGGCTATTTCACGACGGAGTTTTTCACTTCCCTGTACAGGTTCATAATTGGTTCCGCTGTCATGTTTGGCTTTTATTACATTAATCATGCACTTCTTCATCTGAGCAACGGGAAGAAGGCTTTTTCCGGGAATTCCCAATGCAAATTGAGTAACATCTGTTCCTGCAATGGTTCCAAACACTTTACCTATGAGGTCTTCAGGGGTATTTTCTCCTTCCGAAACCTTCATTTTTGCCACGGAAGGTAAGGCAAGCTTTCGTTGAGAGGTCTGGCTTACATAGTACCCGTATTTAGGACGTGATTCTACAAGCGAGCGGCTCTCAAGCTCCATATACGCTTGCTTTACAGTATTTAAGCTCACATTATACAGCTTTTGTGCACTCCTTAGAGAAGGCAGCCTGTCTCCAAATTGTAATGTTTCACTTTTGATCTGCTCCGTGACAGCATTGGCTATTTTAAGGTAAAGTACATCTTTCGACATGGATCACTGTTTTAAGTAAAAGTACAATTTTATCCCTGGTTTATTATTGATTAAGCCAATTAACCATCTTTTGAACACTACTTTTCAGCTGCTCAGAATTTCGGAAATTGGGAGATGTATTTTTTTTAAAATAACTTTCCACCCGAGACATAAAATTTTTCTTTTCTACTTCAGACATTCCAGGCTTTTCGTAAATTTTAAAAGCAATCTTATCTCTTTCCTGAATAATAAGGCTTGCAAATCCTGACACTTCATTTTTCTTTTTTACTAAAAGGAAAGGAACTCCAAACTCCAAATTAACCTTTTTGACATTCTTTGTCTGTAAAAATATATTTTTGAGTGCTGACATATCTGAAATATAGACTTCTGCATACTGAAGCTGTTCCTGATGTTGAATGTTGGTTTCCATAGTATTCTGCTTAACAAAACAAAATTATGGAGTCTCTAAGCTTGGATACAGATACAGAAGTACAGAATATTACGGGTACAGATTTTTGTAATGAAAGAAACGACTGCTTCAAAGAAACAATCGTTTTATTTTTAATATGATCAGCAGCGTTACTCTACTTTTCTCAAAGCTTCTTTTATCCCTTCCAATCCGTCTCCGAACTGGGCAAGTAATGCTACAATCTGAGACATTCTATCATTTTCACCCAATCCTTTGAGTGTTTTATTCTTGACAAAAGTCTTCTTGATTTCATCCCAACGTTCGGTTTCTTCTATTGAGATTGTTTCAATCAGTTCTTTTAGCTTCAGCATATTGGCTTCAGCACCTGTTGTCAATGTTTGAGATTCGTTCTGATAATGATCCAAAACAATCTGTACAACTTCATTTTCCTTTAAAATAGGCTGAATCTGTGTAATAAGCTTATTCATATTACGATAAGATCCCTGAAGTTTGAATGGTGGTTCATTTCTGTAATCATCAGACATTGCAGCAGAAGCGATATATTCTTTATTGACTTTTAGAATCATATTTCTGACCATAATTGTATTTTTCAAAACAGATCTGAAGTCTGATATTTCATTGGAACTGAAGTTTCCTTTCAGGTTATCTGCAGGATTATCGGTTACTACACAATCATACAATTCGTAGAGGTTTTCCATTCCCGGTTGAGTCAGTCTGGTCAGATATTCATTGGACATCAGAGCGTTTTCGATAAGACTCAGATCAAAAAGGTCTGTTTTTGATCCTGATATTTCTCCAAGGTTATACGTATCTGAACGATTGGCAAGCATATCCGGAATTTTGAATTTCTCACCGCTTTCCGTGTATGGATTTCCAGCCATTACCAGGCAGAATCTTTTTGAACGAAGGTCATAGGTTTTACTTTCTTCATTATAAATTCCTTCAATCTTTCTCTGTCCATCAGCAAGGGAAATGAATTTCTGTAAGAATTCTGGGTTACAATGCTGAATATCATCAAGGTAAAGCATCACATTATCTCCCATTTCCAAGGCAAGGTTCAGTTTTTCAAGCTCCTGTCTTGCTCCTGCATTTTTAGCTTCATGCGGGTCTGTAGAAACAATATCATACCCCAGAGAAGGTCCGTTGATCTTCATAAATACGAGTCCCATGCGTTCTGCCATATATTCCATCAGAGTTGTTTTTCCGTACCCTGGAGGTGATACCAGAAGAAGCATTCCCATTCTGTCTGTTCTCTTATCTGAACCCACTGTTCCCAACTGTTTGGCAAGGTTGGCTCCTATTAAAGGAAAATAGACATCATTGATTAGCTTGTTTCTTACGAATGAGCTTAATATCTGAGGTTGAAAAGTATCTAGTTTAAGTGATTTTTTCTTCTCGTCTACCCAATTGTATTTCAATTCCTGAAGTCGCTTGTATTTTGGAACGGTAACCGTATTAAAATGACTCAGTCGGGATACAAACTCAAAGTAATTAAGATCGTATTCTGTATCTTTTTCAAGTGATTTCAGTTCTTTTATGGCGATTTCATAGGAAACATGTCTGATATTTTTCGGATCAAACTTTTGAGTAATGATGAATGCGATTACTTCCTGGATAATATCATTCTCAGCGTTTGCATCAAAAGCCTTTAACGCACCCTCCGCAATATAATAACATGCTGAAGGATACTGATACATAGCCTGTAACTGATTTATAAATTCAAGATCTTTACCTTTTTCTTTAAGCTCTTTTAAAAATAAACTGTATAAGGCTCCTCCTTTTTCAGAGATCAAAAAGTTTTCTTTATCCTCCTGTTTCAAATATATGGCAGCATTGATACAGTCTGTTTCTGTAAAGATATTATTTATAGATGCAAAAGATCTCATCTCTTCAGCAAGTTCCCTGCTTAGGTATTCAAATCCTTGTTTTACTGGGAAAGACTGGGAAATGATAGCTGTAGCTTCAAACTGCTTGGTATAATATTCTTTTCTCCCGGAATCTAACAAGAACCAGAAAAGCTGAGCTAATGCTCTTTCCTGAGTTGTAAACCTCATCAGTCCCAGTTCATTATACATTTGCTGAAGTTTACCAACGATGATCTGAGCATCTTTATCATGAATTCCTTTTACCAATCCTTCTCCGAAATGATCTGCCGTAAATTGCTGAACAACCAGTTCATTTTGTTCCTCAGTGGCAATTTCTTTATGGTTTGAAAATACGTTCCAGGCTAAGTATTCAAATCTTTTAACCTTTGTATTTTCTGAAATGAATTCCTGATTCCAAACTTCTTTGAATTCATCAGCTGTATTGAAATTTAAAGGTTCATAAAAGCTTGTTCCGGTAAGGTGATAGTAATATTGTGCATTTTTCAGAACCAGTGTAAGATCAAGTTTCTGCTGATTGACTGCAAATTTATAATCACCAAGCGCTATAACGCTTTCACCATCTACATAGATTTCTTTTTTATCTTTAAGTTTTCTTACTGATTCCTGCTGACATGTCTTTAAAAGGGTTTGAATTTCTTCGGATTTTGCAGAATCCTCCAAATCAGCAAGTTGTCTAGCAAAATCTCTCACCTTTTCCACCATCAGATCGGAAGCAAAGTAACCATTGATTTCATTTTCAGCATCAAAAGATTCGGCTTTGGTCTGAACAGATTTCAGAATTCTTTGTGCTGCATCAAAGAGACTTTGAGTTCTTTTGTTTCTTGATTCTGTAAGCTGTACTCTTTTGTTTTGGAAATGTCCGTAAACTTCTTCTCTTTTGGTTCCTATCTGCTGGATAAATTCGTCAAAATCAATGAATTTTGTTTCCATTTCTTCCAGGTGGATAGAAAGTTTGGTCAGATATTCATCACATTTCTCAGGAGTTTGTGAAAGTTCCAGAAAATTAATCACCGACTGATCAAATAAAGTAATCTGAGCCTGGAAATCTGAAGCGAGTTCTTTTCCTGAAATTTCTCTTTTTCTTTTGCTGAGTTCAAGCCTTTCCTGATTCAATCGGGCAAAGATCAATGATATGTTTTCAATGATCTGGGTAGACTGAGAAGTATCTTCAATCTTCAGATTATTGACAATATCTACAAGAAGCTCCAATTGTCCGGATAAGGTATTTATATTCTCATCGATGGTTTTAGCATCAATTGCTTTTTGTAATGATACAATATCCTCTGAAATTTTCTGAGCTTTTTCTTCATAAGGCAATAAGGCTCCTTCCTGCAGTAAAAATTCAACACAGGCATTAGAAAGTTCGTTATATCTTTCTGAAAGGGCTTTTTCAAGAGAATCCAAAAGGCTGGAGTCTGCATATTTCAGTTCTCTTGCTCCTGTTACTTCTCCTCTTAACGCTCTTATCTGGGAAAGTGCATCAATGTATTCCGTAAGTTGTGAGTAGTGAAGTCTTTTGGTATCGTCAAGGATCCTGTCGCAGGATTGTTTTATTTTTTCTAACGCTTCTTCTGTATTTTTCCTTTGCTCAACTACTTTTTCGTATTCATTAATGGCAGAATGGGCTATTCCCCTGATTTCTTTCAGCGGTTGATCCAGTTTCTGAACTTCTTCTTCTCCCAGGAAGTAGTAAGTATCCAGAATAAAGGTGGAGAGCTTTACAATGTCGTTATAAAGTCCGCTATAAGAGTCTTTTTTATTTAAAAGGGTAATCAATTCCTGGCTTTCTGCCATTACTCTTACGATGTCCTTATTCCCGATCTTGTACAATAGACTGTCTGCTTTTTCAGCATTAGGTAACAATTCTTTGGAAAACGGACTCTGCCAGATCTGAGCAAGGTGATTTTTTGTGGTTTCAATACTTTCTCTCAGATAGATCAGTCTTCCGTCACTTAAGAACGTGAATCCACTGCAACGGATCGGTGTTTCAATCGTTTGGGTGATGATATTATAGGAAATCAGCTGGTAGTTGTTCGTTTTATCATCATAAAAAACGTACAGAAAGTTTTCTCCATTGGGTTCCAGAACCGTTTTCAGATAATAGAGTCTGTTTTGATCCTGAGAAATAACTTTTAATCCCCCTGTTTGCAGCGCATATCCATTGGAAAATAATACTCCTTGATTTTCAGGAAGTAAAAGACCTGAATATTTAAGCGCATCCGCCCTTGAAACAGTCTTTTCTTTATGATTGTAAATAAAATAGCGCTCTGTTTCCTGGTAAGGTTTTATTTTAAACAATACAAGGTTATCCAGATCACAGAAATGAATTTCAGCATCGTCCAGATTCTGATCTTTATGGATAACATCTTCGGAATAAATACCTTTTCCTGTATCTGTATTATCTTCAACTTTAATGGTAATATCACCTCCGATACTTTCTACAAAAACCTTATCAGCAAGTGAAATATGCGGATGTTTTCCTGATCGCTGCATATCTCTTGTTGCCTTGATCCATGCAAAGCCATGCTGTTGCGGATATGCTGTTTCTGAAGCACTTCTTGAGTCTACATAAATAAGCTGATTTTCTTTAATCAACCATTTAAATGCTTTAATATCCGTGGTACTTTCCGAAAGTTGGAAAACCATATAGAGATAATTCTCCGTAAAGGTAAATCTGGCGAAGAATGTATTTCTGTAATATTTGTATAAATTTTTAAATTCATCAATAAAAATTTCATCATTGATCAGGGCATAATCCTGAGGTTCAAATCTGTCATTATTGATGGTATATATTGAGAAAACATCCGAAATATTAATTTCTGTCTGTAATCCTAAATGAGCATTGGAACCGAATATCAAATGATTACCCAAAGAATAAATATCCTTGGCAATACAGCTATGCTCCGTGGAAATTCTCTCATTGGCAATCAGTGAGAAATCTATTCCGCCGAAGATATTTTTGCGCTCATCATTAAGCTGATGAAGTCTTTGGATAAGATCATTCTTCTGCTCGTTCAGACGGTTCTGAATAATTTCGTAGGTTCCGGAATTAAGTTGTTCTGACATAGTATTGGGTTAAGTTGTCCTGACTGCTTTTTATGGCAGGTCTTTGTGTAGAACTTATGATACTTTATTTTCATCTAAACCTTATAGGTTTTTGAAACCTATAAGGTTGGTAAAGGTTGTTAATATCAAATATTATATATGGTTACCGTTCACTGGTTTATTGTCTACCCCCATATGTTTTGCCATGTCAAGGGCTCTTTCCAGAATACCTCTTTCCTGCTGGTTTGCTACTCCGTTCAGTTTAAAGATCAGGGAAGCAATGCTCATGTTTTTGATATCGTCTGAAGAAATATTGTATTTATCTACCATTCCCATTACTTTAGCAATGATATTTTCACCATCTCCTAACAGGTTTTCTCTTACCATTTGGGCATTTTCACTGTGGCTGACAAATTTATCCAGTCCTTTTCCTGCAGACACCTGGCGGATCACATTATCAAAGAATGTATTATCACCTCCAACAATGTCTATTTTTGCAGTTTTGAATGCTTCTGCCAATACTAATGACTGTGCGTCTGCAATATCTTTCTGGATTGCGATTTCAGCTAATTCCACTTCTTTTTCTTTATTCAGCCTCAGACGGAATTCTTCGTGATCTTTTCCTGCTTCATTCAGTTTCTTCATTGCTTCTGCTTTTTCGGTAATACCTGCTGCTTCTGCCAATGCTTTTTCTTTGATCACTTCTGCCTGTGCAATTCCTTCTTTCTTCACGGCATCTGCTTTTTTCTCGATAACTATAGCTTCTACAATACCTTGTCTTTCTGCGGCATCTGCTTTCGCATGCAGCACCTGAGCTTCAGATAACCCTACCGTTGCTTCTTCTTTTGCTTTAGCATCTGCAATAATCTTGCGTGCTTCTGCTTCTTTTTCTGCTGCATCTCTCTTCGCCTGTGCCTCGATTACGTATTTCTGAGCATCTTTTTCTGCCGCCAGCTTACGAGCTTCTGCTGCTCTAGTTTCTTCAATTAACTTTTTCTCAGCTTCCTGAGTCGCTACGGTAATTTCTACCTGCTTGTTTCTTTCTGCTGTTTTGAATGCTTCAAGATCTTTAATTCCCTGTTGCTCTTCTACAACGGTTTTCTCCATAGTCAATCGCTCACGGATGGCATCTTGAATACTTTTCTTCTCAAGTTCTATTGCTTTGTCTTTTTCGATCTGTGCAAGGGAAACAATTCTTTCTCTCTCTGTAGCTTCTAAAGCCTTGTCTTTCATCACTCTTTCTGTTTCTACTAGATCTGCACGTTCTTTATTTTTAGCAGCAATAACTACCTGGCGAAGTTTATTTTCTTCTGCAATCTGTAGTTTTTCTTCTGTTGCAATACGTACCGTTTCATATCTAAGACGTTCTTCTTCTTCTACTTTTAATATTTCAGCATTTTCGCGAGCCTTGATATTTGCTACTTCTCTTTTCTGAGATTCCTCTTTCTCTGCCAGTTGTTTTTCAAGCTCAAGAATTGCTTCTCTCGCTTCTACGTTTTGCTTCGTAATTGTTTTTTCTTCATCACGACGTACTTGGTTTGCTTTAATGTTTTGAGTAGCTGTAAGTTCTGTAATCTTTTTAATTCCCTCAGAATCAAGGATATTATCTTTATCTAACTTATCGATGGAAGTCTGCTCAAGATAATCGATGGCACAGTCATCCAAAACATAACCATTAAGGTCTGTACCGATGATATCAAGGATTTCCTGGCGGAATTCACTTCTGGCTTCATATAGTTCTGTAAAGTCGAACTTCTTTCCTACAGTTTTTAATGCTTCTGAAAATTTTGCTTCGAAAAGCTCTCTTAAAGTCTGCGCATCGGAAGCTCTCTGACATCCAATCGTCTGTCCGACATTCACAATATCGTCTACTGATTTATTGACACGGATAAAGAATGCCACCTGAATATCAGCTCTCATATTGTCTTTACAGATCAATCCGGCTTTTCCTTCTCTTGAGATTTCCAGTTTTTTTACAGAAATATCCATAGATTCCATACGATGGATAATTGGAATTACGATACCTGCGTTAAAGAAGACTTTTGTACCTCCATAACCTGTTCTTAAAATAACGATTCCCTGTACGGTTTTTTTATACATCGATAAAATCCAGAAAATCAATCCGATTGATGCCACTGCAACAATAATAATTCCAGCAATTAAAGGTAAGTTCATAGTTTTATAAGTTTATAGTTTATATATAAATGTGTTTTTTTATTTTAAAAATAATGAGAAAGAATCTCTAAAATATAGTTCAGCATAATTAAAAATAGATTGAACATGGTTATTAGTTTTTTAATATCTCATCGATTTCTGAACATAATAAAGGCGTTTTTCCGGGTCTTCGTCTACAATCATTACGTAGGTTCCGTGTTCCAGTTTTACTCCATCCTGACTTCTCACCATCAGAGTCATAGGGTCACTTCCGATAAATACTTCCATCATTCCTATCTTATCATCCTGAATAGTTGATTTTAATCTTCCTTCTCTTCCAAGAAATGCATAAGATGCTTCTCCTTTATGATTGATTTCCTTAAAAAAGGGATTTAAAGGTTTCAAAATGAATTTAGTAAGCAGCATTCCTATAATCATTAATGGAAACAGGATTAATAAACCAAGCCATGTTGGCATCGGAACGAAATAATTCAGATAAAATGACCCCAACCACGTGATTAGCAATGACAAAGTAAGAAAATACGTTATCGGAACAATGTCGAGATTAAGAAACTTCAGGAAGTGCATCCAAGCAGAAGCGTCGTGATCAGGAGCATGAATATGACCGTCCGGAACATGGGTATCTGTACCTACATCAAGATCGGAATGTATTCCTACATCAATATCCAGTCCGGTAATGATGGTAAATAACCAATACACAACTGACAACCCCAGTAAAACACTCAATATGGTGTTTACCGGCGAAAATGCTATGTTTAAAAATTCCTGAAAGGTCATATTTAGCCTTTTTTAAGTGTTTCTTTTAATCTGTTTAAAGCTTCTTCAGCTTCCCTATCGTTGTTGTTTACAATAGCATCTATTTCCTCATCAATTGTTTTTCCTGATTTCGAAATATCAGAATATGCCTCTGCAAGTGTTTCCTGCTGCACTACTCTGTCTTTCAGCTTTTCAAGCATACTTACCGTACTTCCGGTATCCATCTGAGTCATTTTCTGGTTGATATCTTTTGTTGCTTCACTTACCTGAACTCTTGCTTTAAGGGTTTTCAATTCATTTTCCCATTTAGCAATACTTGATTTCAGATGATTGATCGTTGCCTGCATCTTTTCACAGTCGAAATGAAGTTTTTGATGTTCTTCCTGTAGCTTGTCTGCGTTTTCCTGATAAGATGCCTGTTTTTTTAAAGCTTCTTTGGCAAGGCGGTCTGCTTCTGAGGTTTCTACTTCTCCTTTTTCAGCTTTCTGAATAATTACAATTGCTTTGTTGTAATAATCACTGGCGGTTTGCTCTTCTTTTTCAGCTTCGTTCTTTTTACGGATTGCCAAAGCTTTCAGCTGTGCGAGTGCTTCTATGCTTTTCCCAAGCTGTTCTTTCATATCACGAATTCCCTCTTCTGTCATATTTATAGGGTCTTCAAAATTTTCAATCACAGAATGAATTTCTGCTTTTCCTATTGTCAATAGTCTTTTAAAAATGTTCATTTTAAATATCTTTTGTGAATTACTTACTCATTTCAAGCATCTCATTGGTAAATTCTCCTACCAGAATCCCCAACGAATTGATA
Source organism: Chryseobacterium artocarpi (assembly GCF_001684975.1). Classification (GTDB taxonomy): domain Bacteria; phylum Bacteroidota; class Bacteroidia; order Flavobacteriales; family Weeksellaceae; genus Chryseobacterium; species Chryseobacterium artocarpi. The sequence goes on from NZ_MAYH01000045.1 coordinate 80,110, forward strand.
GAAGCCATTACTTCATTTTGTGCCATATGATCTGTAGGAAGGGTATCCCTGAAGATGACGCGTTTTCCTGTGCTGTCTAAAACAAAAGCTCCATGTACAATATCTCTGTTTTTTTGGAGAAGTTTTCTAAAGGTTTGCTCGGAAGGGTTTTTAATTTCAAAAAGAAACTGTTCCATGATCAGAATAGAATCTGATATAATAAGGATCATATTTTTTATCCCATTGGATTCTTTTTCTATGATTAAGATTCTTTGCGCTTCGTCTTCCAGGGTAATATTAAACTCATAATCTAACAACCACTCTTTGACTGTTCTAAATATTTGATTTTTCATGATTCCTGGTTTAGTGTTTTCTATTTCGTTACTACACAAATATAGCATATTTTTTTCAAAATGCAAATATTATTAGCAAATATTTATTTGAGATTCTCTATCTTTGCAAAAAAGATTAGACAAACAATGAGCTTCTTTGGAACTAATATTAAGAAAATAAGACAGGTTAAAGGATTGAGCCAAAAGGCTTTTGCCGATTTATTTGACTTAAACAGAGGAGTAATCAGTTCTTATGAAGAAGGACGTGCAGAACCAAAAATAGAGACAATATTAAAGGTTGCTAACCATTTTAACCTTAATATTGATAAATTATTAACTGAAACATTGCAGGTAAATCAATTGGTAAGTGTCTCAGATATAGACCAACTGATGCTTTTTCCAGAACTGGCAATCAGTGAAAGGAACGAAAAAGCCGCTTTAAAGGAATCTGATTCTCAAAACAGCTCCATCCTGCAAAAAATATTAGCATCTGTAGATTTAGTCTATGAGTTTACTTTAGAAAAACCATTGCTTTCTCCTTATCAATATGGTGATATTTTATTCCTGAATAAAGCTGACCTTAAAAAAGATCCCCGCCATCATTTATTAGTGCACACTAATGAAGCTTTAAAGTATGCCGCAACTACTGACAACGAGAATCTTTATAAAATTGTAGGGAATGTTTCCACATCAGAGAAAAACATTTTTACTGATATTTTTGAAAGGCTGGAAAGATTGGAAAATAAAACAGAAAACAGGTAATTTATACACCTTTCTTCTTTTTCTTAAACCACCATACTAAAAAACCTGTGATAGGAAGCGAGCCTCCGATAATTGTAATAAAAAAGTAAAGGACTCTTCCCCAAATCCCTCCCAATGCAGACCCTACATGAAGGTCATAATTCAATTTTTGAACTTTGGTAGCAAAATCAGCCTGTTCAAATGAATTTGCATGAGCAGAATTTACAGATAATCTCACTCCCGTATTTCGATCATAATTAAATCCCCGCAGATTATAAAACTGTCGATGGGAAGGATATAAAAATAAACTTATTGTTTCTGTAGAGTCTTTTGGAACAGACAAGTAGTATCCTTTTGCATCTACCTTATCAATGGCATCTTCCCATGCCATAAGCATTGATTCTGATAGTTTTTCCGGCTGATACGAGGTGATGTTCTTCACTTCCTGGCGTTCTGTTTTAGGTGATTTTCCAAGTGAAGTTGTAAAATACAGAAACTTATTGAACCAAGGCAAACCGTAATACATTCCCGTCATTGCTATCACCAAAAGAATGATCATGCTATAAAAGCCAAAAACATTGTGCAGATCATAATTCAGACGTTTTATTTTAGCATCCCACTTTACAGAAAAACTTTGTTTACGCATGGCTTTGGTCCATTTTTTAGGCCACCAAAGGACTAATCCGGTGAGTAGAGTAATGAAAAATATAAATGTAGAATAATTGATGATAGGACGCCCAATTTCAGAAGGAAGCCATAAGAAACGATGCCCTTTTAAGGTCCAGTCAAAAAAATCAAATTCTTCTTTAAAAGTAGGTTTACGAAGTACTTCACCGGTATAAGGGTCAAGATGCAGAACAAAACCTGAATTTCTTTTTCCAAAACCTATCATTGAAGCTTTGCCCGTAGGTCTCCAGACAAAAGAAACTTCCTGATCCGGATAAAGATCCTTAGCCTTTTCATAAAGGATAACCGGATTAAGCATTTCTTTTCCCGGAATAGATTCTACTCTAAGTTCAGGATTTAGCCAATCTTTGATCTCATCTCTAAAAGACCAGGTAATTCCTGTAATACAAATTATAACAACAATAATACCCGAAACAAGACCCAGCCACAAATGTAGCCAGGCTGAGATTCTATAGAATAAACTTCTGTTATTTTTCTTTTTAGATTTAGGTTTTATGTTATTCATTTAAAAACTATAAGAAAGATTCAGTCGGAAATTGACAGGATTCGTTGCTCTCCATCCATAATGAGTATATGCCCATGCTCCAGGATAAAAACCGACGTAATTGTAACGATCCGTAAGGTTATTGACAAGGAAAGAAAGCTGATAATTATCTCTCTTATAAGAAACTCCCACGTCTAAAGTAAAATAATCATCAGGCAGATACGGATGATCTAAAACCACAGGCCAAGCTGCTCTTTTCGCCTGATATTCATACCCGAAAGAGAATCCCAGACCTTCAAGATCACCTTTAGCAATAGTATATTTAATCCATGCGTTGCTGATATGCTTTGCTGTTCCATATAGCATTCCGCCTATTTTTTTAGGATCATTATCTTCTGTTACCTTAGCATCAGTATAGGCATAGTTAAAAAGAATGCTCCAGTTTTTGCTGATATTTCCGTTTAAATCAAACTCAATTCCTTTGGATACACTTTTCCCAGACTGCTCAAAAAGCCCCGGAAAATCAATACCGGCAGAAGTCAGCATATTTGTTTTAGTAAGATGATAAAAGGTAAGGTTCGTCATCAACTGTCCATTAAACCAAGTTTTCTTTACACCAACTTCTGTATTTTTTCCGAAAGAAGGGTCCGCAGAACTACCATTGATAAGTTTTCCGGTCTGCTCCTGAAAAGTTTCATCATACAGCCCATAAACCGTGAAAGTTGGCGTTAAAAGCCCTGTGATACTTACTCTTGGAGTCACCGCTGTATTTTTAATTTCTGCACCTTTGTCCGCAGCACTTGTTTTTGAAGTAGAAGTATAGCGAAATCCAGCTGCTACTCTTAATTTGTCTTCAAGAAAACGGGCTTCATCCTGTAAATGGAATGATGTATAAGAATAATCGGTAAGGTAATTTGCTCCACGTTCTCTGAGTGATTTGGAACGGTCATATTCAGGAATATCAGATTTTCTCAGATGACCATACACAGGATTATAGATATTAAATACTGGACCAATATTCTGCGGAAGAACGCTCCAGTCTGCAACATACGACTTCTTACCCATATCTATTCCGGCAAGAATATTATGATTGATATTCCCGGTAGAGAATTTACCTCTTGTGAATACCTGCCCAATCATTGAGGTATTTAAAGCATCATTAATACTAATTCCACGATCTACATCACCTCTTTTTCTTCCCGTTACAGGATTGTCAGCGAGTGTAATAGAATTATACTTTGCATACAGTGATTCTCCCTGCATCTGAGAACGAATGTATCCAAACTGACCGGTTATCAACCAATTATCATTAAAATTATGATTAATAGTTCCATAAACATTATGCTCCCATGAACGGGTAGGATCTATAATAGGATCTGAAAAAGTAAAAGATCTTTTTAACTCTTTAAAACCGTCAATACCATAAACATATTTGGCAAAGCCGCCCTGAAAATTATTTTGTGAAAGGATATATTCAAGGGTTACATTGGTATTTTCTGATGCCACATACTTGAAAGACGGGTTAATGACATATTGCTCATGCTCTACATATTGCTGAAAAGATCCTGATTTTGTTCCCATAAGATTCAGTCTTCCCCAGAATTTTCCGTCTTTACTTAGCTTTTTCTCAACATCTGCCGTAGCACGATATAGGTTAAAGCTTCCCAAAGTAAGCTGAACATTTCCTTTCTCTCTGCCTACAGGCTTTTTCGTTACGATATTATAAAAACCTCCCGGCTGTGTATTTCCCATCATAAATCCAGCAGGACCTTTTACAAACTCCACCCGATCTACAAAAGACATATCTTCACGAAGAGGACCGAAACTACCACTTACATCCATCCCATTTCTTAAATTAGAAGCAGAAAACCCCCGTACTGCAATTCCAACGCTTCCTTCTTCCTGGTGGGTAATGGTACGAACACCACTCACATTTCGGCTTAATCCCTCAGCTGTTGTAAGAATCTGCTGATCACTCAACAGACGCTGATCTATTACCTGAATATTTTGAGGTGTTACTAAAAGATTCTCACCCAATCTCAAAGTAGATGAAGGTATTGTTTTCCTGTTTGCAGTTACATTTACCGCTACAATCTGATAAGTATTGCTAATTTGTACGAAATCGTAAGCAATGCTGTCATTTTCTTTCAATGTAAAAGAATAAGTCTTTTTGATATCAGGATCATCAACTTTTAGAATATAATTTCCTGCAGGGACACCTTTAAACTGATAAAACCCATTATCATCAGTATAAACTTCCGCCTCTCCGTTATTCAGAATAACCTTCACCTCAGACAGGGGCTCTTTTTGAGAGTTTACGACTTTCCCAGTAATCTGTGAAGTACTTTGCGCCCACATAATAGTCGGAAAAAGCAAAACAGGAAAAAGAAATCTGTTTTTATTCATACATTGTTATTTAGAATTAGTTTAATTAAATTTACGCTGGCAAAATTAGCGGTTGCCAATAGGAAAAACTTTTGAGCTTGGGATAAATACTTTAGATTTTGGGAGAGACCGTACCGGAACATACAATAACAAAACAGATTTTAGATTTTTTTGGAGAAAATCACCCTAATGGCGTACCTGAAACGTTCTCCAATGAACTGGGAAAATTCGAGACATTAACATTGTATGAAGGTGATGAATTTTTAGTGAAAGAATACCAATCTTACTACGCTGAAGATTATACTATGGGCTTCAAAACAGAAGCTTCAGACTATATTGAACTGGCTTTTTTTCTTGATGGAGCTGATGTTATCAGAGATTCGATTGATGGTAAACCCGGAGAATACAAACTCTTTCATCATTATATTTATTTTACTCCTGAAAATGCGGATATAGAGATCTATTTTCAAAAAAAAATATGCTATAAAAATCTGGACATTTATGTTTCAAAGGATTATTTTCACCAATTAGCAGACAACAACCGTTCGTTACAGGATTTTATTTATAAAATAGACCAGAACCAACCTGCAAGTTTATTTCCGGAAGGGCTCCCGATAACTCCTCAGATGATGGGTATTTTACTGGAAATTAAAAAGTGTACTCTGGAAGGCTTCTACAGAGACTATTTCGTTAAAAGCAAGATTCTTAATCTATTACTTCTCATTTTTGAATTCACAAAAAACATACAAAGCGAAACTGCGACCAAAAACAAGCTGTCCATCACCACTTACGAGGTTCATCAATTGATGGAAGTAAAAAAATTTATAGAAGACAACCTGAAATCATTCTACACTATTGAACAGCTTTCCCTAAAATTTGGCATCAATGAGTTTAAGCTGAAAAATGGCTTTAAAGAATTATTTGGAGACGGTGTATTTCATTACGCATCAAAACTCAGGATGAAAGAGGCTCTTTATCTGATTAAAAATTCTGATTTCTCTATCAAAGAGATTGCTTATCATTTGGGATATGCATCACCATCTTCTTTTAGTGTTGCTTTTAAAAACGAAATGGGAATGGGACCTAGTTATTACAGAAAGAATTAAGCTGGATACAATTATCTTAATTTAAAAACTAATTTTGAAATAGTTGTTTTTAAAACAAAAAACCCTCCGTATTCAAAATACAGAGGGTCTTGTACCCCAGACGGGACTTGAACCCGTACGTCCTTGCGGACACAGGATTTTAAGTCCTGCGTGTCTACCAGTTCCACCACCAGGGCATGGTGTGGATACGAAAATAGATTTATATAAAATCTTAGGCTCTATCAGCTGAGCTATTTTCGTATTGTGCGGATGAAGGGACTCGAACCCCCACGCCTCGCGGCACCAGATCCTAAGTCTGGCGTGGCTACCAATTACACCACATCCGCTGATATATTATTCTGCTTTCGCAGATTTTGTCGATAATTCTTTTACAAATATAAGAATCTTTATTTAATGAACTCTCTCTATAAAAACAAAAAACCCTCCGTAACGAAATACAGAGGGCTTTGTACCCCAGACGGGACTTGAACCCGTACGTCCTTGCGGACACAGGATTTTAAGTCCTGCGTGTCTACCAGTTCCACCACCAGGGCATGGTGTGGAGCGAAAAACGGGATTCGAACCCGCGACCCCAACCTTGGCAAGGTTGTGCTCTACCAGCTGAGCTATTTTCGCATAGTGCGGATGAAGGGACTCGAACCCCCACGCCTCACGGCACCAGATCCTAAGTCTGGCGTGGCTACCAATTACACCACATCCGCTGGTTTTTTTGTATTGTAAGTTTTAAAGAGCTTGCTTCGTTTTTGTGAGTGCAAATATAGGACAATTTCCTTTACCTCCAAACTTTTTCTCGAAAAAAATTAAAATTTCCAGATTTTTTTTCTGTGGCACCTATTATTACATTTCATTTTCTTACTTTTACAACGTTAATAATTACGATATGGAATTACAAGGAACGGTAAAGAAACTTTTTGAAACTCAAACATTTGCAAGTGGATTTCAAAAAAGAGAATTGGTTATTTTAACCCAGGAACAGTATCCACAGCCGATAAACATAGAGTTTTTGTCTGATAAGATTAGTTTATTAGATAATCTTAAAGAAGGAGAAAACGTAAAGATAGGAATCAACATCAGAGGTAGAGAATGGGTTTCTCCACAAGGCGAAACTAAATATTTCAACTCTATTACAGGATGGAGAGTAGAGAAAGTTTTTGACAATGGTTCAGAACCTACTCAGGCTATGCCTCAGCAGTCAGCTTCTCCTGTTTCTAATGAGAATCCGTTTGCCGGAGATGACGACGATGATTTACCTTTTTAATTAAAGAATAAAAGATCAAATATAAATCCTGCTTTCTTAAGTAGGATTTTTTTTCTAAAAAATGGTCCGATTAGACGAAAACGAGATTTCATTTCCCGATCCGGAAGTATATGATGGTCACGATGGGCTTATTGCCTTTGGTGGAGATCTGTCTATAGAAAGGATTTGGTTTGCTTATCAACTGGGTATTTTCCCTTGGTACAATCCGGGAGAGGAGATATTATGGTGGTGCCCAGACCCCAGATTTGTTTTGCTTCCTGAGGAAATAAAAGTATCAAAATCAATGAGAAAGATTTTAAACAGAAATGTTTTTACTTTTTCAGAGAACAGAGATTTCAGAGGGGTTATCAAAAACTGTCAGCAGTCTCACCGAAAAGGGCAATCCGGGACCTGGCTTTCTGATGAACTGATGGATTCTTTCATTCAGCTTCATGAATATGGCTTAGCAAAAAGTATTGAAGTTTGGCAAGAAGGAGAGCTTGTAGGTGGTTTTTATGGTTTACAGATCGGAAATGTTTTCTGTGGTGAAAGTATGTTTGCCAAAGTAAGCAATGCTTCGAAAGCCGGATTTATTCATTTTGTGGAAAGCAATAAAAATAAATTAGAGTTAATTGATTGTCAATCTCATACAGAACACTTGGAAAGTTTAGGAGCTAAGATGATTCCTAAAAAAGAGTTTTTAAAAATCCTACACGAAAACAATGAACGCAGATAGAGAAAAATGGCTTCTTTTGATTATCCTGAGTATTATTTGGGGATCTTCTTTTATTTTGATCAAAAAATCACTGGAACATTTTAATCCGTTTCAGGTGGGTTCATTAAGAGTGCTTATAGCAGGAATTATTTTATTACCTATTGCTATTTCAAACTATAAGCTTTTTCCTAAAAAACATTTAAAGTGGCTCATTTTAGCTGCTTTTACCGGAAATTTCATTCCGATGTTTCTATTTCCGATTGCAGAAACGGAAGTAAGTAGTAGTATTGCCGGAATTATCAACTCAATGATGCCGATTTTTGTCATTATCGTTGGAGCATTAGTGTGGAAATTTGAAACCACGAAGAAACAGATCATAGGAACATTGGTAAGTTTTACCGGGGTTTGTATTCTTGCTTTTGGAGGTGGCGACAGCGGGACATTTAAATTGATTCCCATATTATTGCTTTTACTTGCTACTTTATGTTATGCCCTGAGTACCACAACAGTAAAATCAAAACTTATGGAGGTTTCTTCTACTGTTTTATCTGCTTTTATTTTCTCATTTGTTTTATTCTTCCCATCGCTTATTGCATTAACGAGTACTGGTTTTTTCTCTGAATTCAGCTTTTCAAAAGATAATCTTCTTGGGTTAATGTTTGTGAGTATTTTATCTATTTTCGGAACCGGGCTAGCCATGATGATGAATTATAGATTACTGAAGGTTTCCTCCCCTCTTTTTGCTTCAACAGTAACTTTAGTGATGCCCATTGTTGCTATTATCTGGGGAATCATTGATGGTGAAAAACTCACTTATATTCAATTCATTGGTGCCGGAGTTATTATTGCCGGGTTAATATTTTTACGAACAAATCAAAAAAAATAAGTTTACATTATAAATTAATTTATATTTGACGGAATTAATTTATAACCATGAACAAAATTTTACTATTCGGAGCAATTTCTTTATTAGCTCTCTCCTGTTCTTCATCTAATGATGAAAACACTGTAGATAACAGTGATCCAACGACTCAAAATGTAGTACTTCCAGTAAAGGTAACAAATGATGGTGTCACTATGAAAGTGAATTATAACGGTACAAAAATCATTAATTTAACCAGTACTAATAGCCCAGGATTCAGGATTGAATTTACTTATACAGATGATTATATCACCAATATAAAAAATTATTATAATAATATTCTTGATACATCTATTGACTATAGTTATTCCAGCGGACGTCTGGCAACAGCGGTGAACAAAGAATATTCCGATTCAGGTACTATCCAGGCAACAGTAACGTATACCTATACTTATGTAAGCACAACGCAGATCAATGTAAAGAAACAGGCAATTTTAGGTCCTAATACAAACTATACCATGAACAATGTATATACGTACAATAATAATGGAAATATGGTAAGTTCTACGGGAACCGGAACAGGAATTACCAGTGGAAATTCAGTAAATTATACCCAAACCGGAACCTATGTTCACACGAATCAAAATTATGCCTTTAAAAACGTAAAGGGTCTTGATAAACTCATATTCAACGGAGATACTGATGATAATATATCCATATTATTTTCAAACATTAAAAACAGTTTAGGTATTTTTAAAAGCTCAATTGTTTCTACCACTGCCGGAGGAACGGGAAATGTATTCTTAAATTATAAGTATACCACTACATTTAATTCAAGTGGTTATCCTTCTGTGGAAAACAGACAGGAACTTGATGCAAGTGGAAATCCTACAGCTACTCCTCAGGAGCAATTCATCTACGAATATAATTATCAATAATAAAAAAAGCCTGCAAAAATGCAGGCTTTCTTGTTATTTCAAGTGATATTTTAATTCTTTTTCTTCACTTTACTTACTTTTACTTTTTTTACTTCATCCTTAATAAATGGATATTTTTTTTGCATATCCTTAACTAAAGACGGGTCCAGTTCTAAAGCTTTCTGAAGTGATTCTATTCCTTTTTCCTGATCTTTAAGATTAAAGAAACAATTGCTTAGCTGATAAAACAGTTCGGCTCTGTAATGCTTCTTAACCGCTGCATTCAAAACAGTGATTGCTTCTTCATATTCCCCTACAAGCATCAATACTTCTGAATAGGCATACCAATTGTAAAATCTTGAAGGCTCAGCATCTACCAGCTTTTTCAAACAGGAAAGACTTTCTTCAAATTTTCCTGAATCAATGAATAAGAATGCCAGCCTTTTCTGATAATCGAGATTGTTCTCGTTCAGTTGGGTTGCTTCTTTGGCAAAGTATAATGCTTCAGACATTCCGCCCATTTCTTCATACAGGTATGATTGTTCCATCATAGCAAGATAAAACTGAGGATCTTCTCTCAGTGATTTCTGAAAAGAATTTAATGCTAAGATAGGTTGTTTTAATGCTTTATTGCACAATCCAATTTTATAGAAGGTAAATGCTTTGGTATATTCCAGCTCAAGCATTTCTTCATAGGTATTGATTGCTTTTTGATATTGCCCTAAAGCTTCATAACAAGCTGCTTTATTAGCATATACTCCTACAGAGCTTGAATTGATTGCTAATAAATAATCATATCCTTTTATTGCTTCTTCGTAGTTCTTTCTGTTGAAGTAGAACTGTCCATATTCTGACCATGCAACCTCAGAATAAGGAAATTCATCTAAATATTCATTAAGAAAGGCAATAGCCTCCTCACTCTTATTCAAGTCGCTAAAGCACACCATAGCGTTCTCTAATGAATATTCGTCAGTAGGGTCTTCTTTAAGTGCTTTTTTGTAATGTTTAAGAGCGTTAAAAGGATCTCCGAGATTCACATATTCATCTGCAATAAAGTTGTGAAGGAAATTTTCTTCTTCCTCCAGAGTAAGGGCTTTTTTGCAAATTTCAATGGATTTTCTAGGATTTCCCAGATTCGAATAATACTTGGCGTAGCAAACCAAAAAGTCTGTATTTTCCATGGAGGAACCTTTCAGCTCATTGATAAGATCCTTCGCCGTATTATATTCTTCCCATTCCAAAAGAATTTCAAGTTTTTTAATCTTGATATCTAATGAATTAGGGTGAAGCTTCAGTGCATAATTAACCGCCATATCAGCGTAATTAAAATCACCAAGCTCCAAATAATAAACAATAATATCTTCTAATTCTTCTGTATCGAAGTAGAATTCGTCATTGTTTTCCATCATTTCCTCGAACTTTTTTACAAGTTCATTTCCAAAATACTCTTCCAATAGTCTCCTCTTTGTCAACCTGATGTCTGAATTTGCTTACAGACCTCGGTAAACGTTTAATTAATTAATATATCTGAAACTGATATTCAAATGTTTATGCAAAGTTGCAACTTTTTTTTGAAATATCCATTTCATAAATTTCTATTATAAAAATAGTAAAAAAAGAAAACCGATAAAAGGATTGTGGATAAAAAAACGGAAATTGGGGTTAAATTCTTACTACAAGCCTTTTTCCGGTTTGTATCTCTGCATTCCATGCTGATTCGATATTTTTAATATCAACATCTTCGGTCTCAATTTTAATCTTTCCATCAACGGCAGCCTGAAACATTTCCGGAATAATTTCTGAAAATAAAAGCGTAGATTCTTCTTTTGTCCAGCTTCCTAAACCTGATCCTGAAATCTGAATATCTGTTGCTCTGAGAATTTGTGATGATAATTGGATATTATCTCCACTCATTCCGCCAATAGTGATCAGTTTTGTTTTATGAGAGAATGTTCCGTCCCCTTTAAATGCAGATAAAATCATTTCCACAGAATGCCCCCAAATATAATCCAGTACAATATCTATAGGTGTTTCATTATGAATCTCCTTTATCTTACTTTTAAAATCTTCATCATTGAGATGAAGAGAAACAATCTCATCAGCACCTAATTGAAGAAGTGCATGTAAAGATTTTTCATTTCTTCCTGTGACAATAATTTTCTTAGCGCCATATACTTTTGCGATCTGAACTGCTATTCTTCCGGTAATTCCTGTTGCACCATTGACTAAAACGACATTTCCCGGTTGTATCCCAGCCTTGAATTTTAATGCCATTGCAGATCCCATAACGGCATTGGGTAATGCTGCTGCAGTAGAAAAATCAAGCTGTTCTGGAATGTTTACCATCATTTTTTTATCTGCAACGGCTTTTTCAGCAACAGTTCCTTTTTTGCTGAAGAAGTATACTTTCTTTCCATCTTCTAAAAGCCCTACTCCATCTGATCCGATAATTGTTGGCTGATGAACCTCATTTTCAGCAGAATAATGTTTTCCACTGGCTCTTGCTTTATCCAGGTTTTTAATAGAGGCTGCTTTTACAAAAACTAAGATTTCACTTTCCTGTGTTACTTTAGGTTCCTGGAAGTCTGCATATTGAGGAGCATGTCCTTTTTCAAAAACGACTGCTGCTTTCATTGTTTTATATTTTTAAGCAAAGGTATAAGCTGATAGAATGGTGAAGCGATAACATTTGTTATCAGTTTGTAGGATCAGGAAAATAGAAGCGGGAGGAGTGGAAGCTATTGAACATATTTTATTTTTCGATCGCCAAGACACTTCGTTCAACAAAAAGAGTGATCATAGCTGAGCGAAACGCCTTTGTGAACGTTTTTTTAAGCATTCTTATGAAAATTCTTCGCGCCTGTTACGTTAACATACTTGTATATCGACTGCCATAAACGCTCATCTTTTCGCTTAAGAAAGTTTTTCTTTCAATATTTTGCTTTTGATTCTGCTTAGATGTACAGTTGTAATCCCTAGATAGGATGCAATATAATGCTGGGGAACTCTTTTGATAATTTCTGGTTTTTTTTGTGAGAGCTGGAGATAACGTTGTTGCGGAGTGTCTTTTATAAATGAAAAAAAATGTTTCATATAGTCAAACATTCTTTCAAAAAGAGCATCCATAAACAAAGTTCTTAACTCCGGATTTTCATATGCCTCTTCTAAAAATGCTTCAGCATCAGGCTTTTTAATCTTATATAAAACGCAAGGTTCTATTGTTTCAAAAGAAACCATGCTTGGTAATCCTTTTTTGAAGCTTTCCAGTGAAGAAAACATAGTATTTTCCAAAAAGAACTGAAATGTTACATCTTTTCCGTCATTATTATACCATGCTCTGACGACTCCTTTTTCAAGATAGAAAACATTATTTGATACATCTCCTTCTTTCAAAAGTAGAGTTTTTGCCGGCACCTCTATTTTTTCAAAGCTGCTTATAAACTTTCGCCATTTTTCTTTAGGGAAAGGGAGTCTGCCTTTTATGTGTTCAAACATTTTGAATAAAAAAAGAACGGAGCTTTGTCCGTTCTTTTACTCTATTTTAAATTAAACTTTTAATCTTAGCAATGATATCATCTCCTAATTTATCTGCTTCTTCCTGAGATTTAGCTTCTGTATAAATTCTGATGATAGGCTCTGTATTAGACTTTCTAAGGTGAACCCAGTTGTTTTCAAAGTCTATTTTAACACCATCAACGGTAGAAACTTCTTCGTTTTCATATTCTTTCTCCATTTTGCTTAAGATAGCATCTACATCAATTTCGGGAGTTAATTCTATTTTCTTTTTCCCCATGAAGTAGCTTGGATATCCTGCTCTCAGCTCAGAAACTGTTTTATTCTCTTTCGCTAAGTGAGTCAGGAATAATGCCACTCCTACCAAAGAGTCTCTTCCATAATGAAGATCAGGATAGATGATTCCTCCGTTTCCTTCTCCACCGATCACAGCATTTTTCTCTTTCATTAAAGTAACCACATTCACTTCCCCTACAGCACTTGCAAAGTATTCTGAATTGTGAGTATGTGCTACATCTCTCAAAGCACGGCTAGAAGAAAGGTTAGAAACAGCGACTCCATTTTTATGTTTTAAAAGGTAATCTGCAACTGCCACCAATGTATATTCTTCACCGAACATTTCTCCTTTTTCATCAATTAAGGCTAATCTGTCTACATCCGGATCTACTACAACTCCAAAGTCTGCGTTTTCTTTTTTTACCAGTTCGCAGATGTCTCCCAAATGTTCTTTCAATGGCTCAGGATTATGAGGGAAATGACCTGTTGGTTCGCAATATAATTTGATCGTTTCACAGCCTAATTTGTCTAATAGCATCGGAATAGCGATTCCTCCTGTTGAGTTTACCGCGTCTAGTACTACTTTGAAATTTTTGGCTTTAATTGCTTCAACATCTACCATTGGTAAATCAAGGATCTGCTGGATGTGAATATCAAAAGCATCATCTCTTGTTTCATATTTTCCAAGATCATCTACTTCAGCATAGTTGAAATCTTCACTTTCAGCCAAAGCAAGAACCTCAGCTCCGTTTTCACCACTGATAAATTCTCCTTTGTCATTTAAAAGCTTAAGAGCATTCCATTGTTTTGGGTTGTGAGATGCAGTAAGGATGATTCCTCCATCTGCTTTTAATTCAGGAACCATTATTTCTACGGTAGGAGTTGTAGAAAGTCCTAAATCTACCACATTTATCCCTAATCCCTGTAATGTTGCTGTAACAAGGGAAGACACCATTTGTCCGGAGATTCTTGCATCTCTTCCGATGATAAGGGTTAAATCTTTTTTATTTTTATTGTTCTGAAGCCAGGTTCCGAATGCGGAAGCAAATTTTACGACATCCAGTGGTGTTAAATTATCGTTTACCTTCCCACCAATGGTTCCGCGAATTCCTGAAATAGATTTTATTAACGACATTATGTTTTTATATTTCTTTGTTAGTATAATAAATTGTCGAAACAAAGATACTTAAAAAGACTTTACGTTATAAAACAGGAATCTTTTTTTGAACTTTGTCATAGGTATCCTTTACCACTCTTGGAGGAGCAAAACGGTACCCAATATACAATAAACCATAGAGATTATTATTTTCAATCGTTTGATTTTTTGTCTGTTCATAAGCGTAGGCATTAAAATTCATTCTTCCGCCAAACAGAAAACGATCAGTATTATATCCCACGTGCAGACCTCCTTCCATTCGGATTGTCATATACTGAGCTGTTTCCTTTGAGTTTCCGTTTTCAATATTGCAGTAGCTTGAAAATTTTCCTCCAAGCCCGATAGCTAGATAAGGGGAAATGTTTACATTTTTCCCAATAACCCAATTATAGAAATAGCCAATGTTTCCTCCAATTTTATATTGGAATTCTTTGGTTTTTATATCGTCAATCTTATTTCTGAAAATAGTAAGGTCATAATCAAGAAACGGAACCCAGCTCCCGCTGCTTTTTTTCTGCCATTCTCCCTGTGTGTAAATAGTTCTGGCTGAAAAGTTTTTGTTAAGAATATAAGAAGTGGTTCCTCCAAAACTTTGCACCCTAAGGTCCGGAAATTGGATATGAGGATCTTTGCCTTCCTGCCAGTTTGGAAAATGATCTTTCATGTTTTCAATATAAAACCCTCTTACATTCTTGTAATAAACATTCTGAATAAACCTTTTGGGAAAGAACCTGAAACTAAATTCGGTATAAGAGCTGTTTCCTTTCAATGCATCATCATCATTATCCTTAAAAAATTTAGGTGCAAATGACAATGTAGCACTGATGATCTTGTAATCAATAGAAACAGAAGTTTTCGTCTTGTTATTTATTGAAAGTACAGTCTGTTCTGCATTTTCCTCTTTACCCTGTGTAAAAACATAGCTCTCGATATTGGTATCCAGATTTACACGAACCATTATCTGGTCTGCATAGGATTTGGTATTGGTAGTATCGGATTGAGCCCTACCAAACGTAGCGAATAAAGAAAATAAAAGAACTGTTCCTGCATTAAAATAGTTCAAAACGAATAATTTAAATTTTAAAAATGAAAATACTACATTTTTTTCAATTATTCGTCGAAAGCTATGTTAAGAACAACCGCAGTCTTTATCGCAGCTTGATCTTTTAGAGCTGAACTTACTAGGTGCAAAATTCTTTTTAAGTACTTTGTACAGAGAGTAGCAAGCAAATGCTACAATTAATGCAATAAGTACGTATTGAAAAATTAATGATGAGTCCATTACTTTAAAATTTGATATACTATCATCGACACAAAATATGCCAAACCTGTCATCATAGCAACCTGAAAGCCTGTCCATTTCCAGCTTTTGGTTTCTCTGTAGACTACTGCAAGTGTAGAAATACACTGCATTGCAAATGCATAGAATAAAAGAACTGAGATTCCTGTTGCAAAACTAAAGACTTTTTCTCCGTTTGGTTTTACATCTCTTCTCATTTTATCAATTACTTTTTCTTCAGGAGCATCATCTTCAAGGCTGTAAAGCGTTGACATCGTTCCAACAAACACTTCTCTAGCCACGAAACTGGTAAGGATTCCTACACCCATTTTCCAATCGTAACCTAAAGGAGCAATCATCGGTTCTATTCCTTTACCCATTTTGGCAAGGTAAGAATGATCAAGTTCTACATTGGATGCTACAAATTCATTTGGTTGTTGTTTCGGACCGAAATAACTTAAAACCCAAATAATGATACTTACGATAAAAATGATTTTCCCGGCTCCGGTAATGAAATCCCATACTTTACCTAAAACCATTTTGAAATCATATCCGAAAAGGGGCTTTTTATAGGCTGGAAGATCCATTACCAAATAAGTTTTTCCTTTATCTTTAATAAATCTCTTAAGAATAGCTGCTGAAAATAGAGCCACTAAAAACCCTAGCAGGTACATCCCCATTAATACAAGAGCTTTATATTTTATTCCTAAAAATGATCCTTCTGAAATGATAAGACCGATGATGATACTGTATACCGGAAGCCTTGCTGAGCAGGTCATAAACGGTGTTACTAATATCGTCAGTAATCTTTCTTTAACGTTCTCAATGTTTCTTGTAGAAATAACAGCCGGGATAGCACATGCCGTTCCTGAAACTAGCGGAACAATACTTTTCCCGTTAAGTCCGAATGGACGAAGAAGTCTGTCCATCAAGAAAACAACTCTTGCCATGTATCCTGAATCCTCCAAAAGATAAAGGAAGTATAAAAGAATTCCGATCTGTGGTGCAAAAACTACAATCCCTCCAATTCCCGGAACAATCCCATTTGAAACTAATGAATTGATAGGTCCTTCAGGTAAATGTTCACTGGTAAAAGTAGACAACCATGAGAATAGTTCTTCAATCCAGTTCATTGGATATTCTGCCAGGAAGAAAACGCTCTGGAAGATGATCAGCAAGATCAATAAGAAAACCACATATCCCCAGAATTTATGTACTAAAACTTTATCCAGTTTTTCTGTTAACAATTCTTTGAATTGAGGTTTTTTGGAGATTACATTCTCTAATATCTTATCTACATTCTGATACCTCCTAACGGTTTCCTGAACCTGTAATCTCTTAGGTACTAAACTTTTAGCCTGAGAATCATTGATTTGATCCATTACGTTTTCAAGCTTACCAAGATCTGTACCCATAGAAAGACTCATCCAGGCTTTATACTCATTATCAAAACCTTTTTGAGAGATCAATTTTTGAATAAAATCTTTATGCTCGCCTGGAGTTTCAAATGAGGCTTTATCTGTTTTTACAAATTCACTATTAAAAACAGCTTCTCTCACTTCATTGATCCCAATCTGCTCTTTGGCATTGGTCTGAATAATTTTAATTCCCAGTGCTTCTGAGAATTTTTGAATATCGATAGTAATTCCTCTTCTTTCCGCCTGATCAATCTGATTGACAATCAGAATCATTGGAATACCAAGATCCTGAATCTGCTGAAATAAAAGAAGTCCTCTTTTTAAACTTAATGCTTCAAGAATATAAACAACTCCCGCGTAGTTTTTTTGCTCATCAATAAGGTATTTTGAAAAAATAGCCTCATCTTCCGAACTTGGATACACACTGTATGATCCCGGAAGGTCAATCACTTCAACGTCCTCATTTTTATAAGCATAGTTCCCCGAATGGCTTGCAACGGTAACACCAGCATAGTTTCCGGTTTTCTGCTTTTTGTTACAAAGCGCATTAAAAACCGTTGACTTCCCTACATTAGGATTCCCTACTAAAAGTATTTGTTTTTTCTTGTTTGCCTGCATTAATTCAATTCTTCAACAATGATATAATCTCCTTCTTCCTCACGAAGAGCAATTCGGCTTTTCTCTGCTCCAAATTCCACGTACATTGGTCCCTTGAACGGAGCCTGGTATAAAATCCTGAAAATAGTCTCGGGAAGGAGTCCCATTTCAATGATTTTATTGGGCATTTTCAGATGATCATTATCATATCCCAATATCTTTCCCATTTTGTTTTTAGGAAATCCACTTAATTTATGTAATTCTTTCTCTTTCAAAGCCTAAATTTTTGTGATGCAAATATACGCTATTTAAATTTAATCTAAATAACACTTCCACCATAAAAGAAATCACCCCAAATACATTTCTGTAGCTGGGGTGATTCGGAATATAATTTAGTTGATATGAATGCTTATTATTTTTTCTTCTTATCGGAAGATGGTTGTTCTTTCTCGATAGAATTATCCGTTGCATTAAAGAAATCCTTTGATACTTTTTCCTGTGTTTTAAGTGCTTCTCCAATGGTTACATCTGATCCTGGCATTTTCATGTTCATCATTTCCGGAGTAATTCGTTGACGAATTTCAGCCATTGGATCTTGTTTAAAACTTGCGTATGCTTTTTTAAATTTTTCTTTTGTAGTAGGAGTCACTGTATTTGAAATTCCGTATTTAGCATTAATTTTATCTGAATACGACAATTCATCATAATTCTCTATTTTTTTGTTTCCACTCAACATCCATGAATAGTTTTTCTCATCATCTTCAATTTTGACGATCAAACCTGGAAGCCCATAGAACTTATACGGTCCGTCCTGAAAAGGAATATCTGAACTAAACCATGCAGTCCATTTTCTTCCTCCAAACTCAGTAGTTGCTTTTTGAGTATTGTAAGCTCCTATTTTTTGTTTTTCTGGCAGAATATTCCAGTCAAATTTAACTGCATCATCATAGCCAAATAAATTCATACTTACTCGATCTATATATTGCTCTTTCATCTCCGGATAAGTTTTTACAATCTTATAAGAAAACTTAGGCATTTTAATCATTTTAGAAACGTCTCTCCAAACTTTTTTCTTTTCCATTTCCTCAACTGCCACTTTGATGATAGAGTCCTGAGCCGGAATTGTAAAATCCTGATAAATTGACTTTTTTGGAGTAATGTCCAAAATTGTGATAAGCTTATCCAACCTTGCAGAATCTTTTTTAGGCTTAAAAGTCAGCTCATAAAAGAATCGGTTAGCCGTTTCTTTAGTATCCTGTGCATTAGCAAATGCAAAAAGCATAATAAGAAATATAGAAAATAGCTTTTTCATTTCTCAAGTTTTATTAATTAGTAATTATATGAACAGATTTGTTACAGCTTTTCTTCAATTTATTTTTCAGCAGATTATGCCCACTCAAAAAACAAGGATAAAACAAACTGTTTTTCAAATACTTAAACTCATTCAGTTATTATTGATAATTTAAAAAATTATGATTTTCTTAAAACATTTTCAGGCTTATATTTTTTAACTTTAGTCTTCCCAAAAACAAAATATTATGGACACTTTATCACAATTTAAAAATGAGCTGGAAGCCGAATATCAAACCACCAGAAAGTTTTTCGAAGCTTATCCTGATGGAAAAAATGATTACGCTCCTCATGAAAAAAGCATGAAAATGTTACCTCTTGCCACTCATATTGCTGAAATTTTCGAATGGCCAAATACAATGCTGAAAACCTCTGAACTTGATTTCGCCAATGGAGATTATCAACCTAAGCAATTGTCTACCCGAGAAGACCTTCTTCAGACTCTTGATCAAAATTTTAAATATGGTAAAGAAGCGCTTGAAAATGCTCAGGAAAACGATCTTAATACAAGCTGGGCACTGAAAAATGATGGACAGGAACTGGCAAAATGGTCCAAATATGAATCTATACGCCATGCCCTGAACCAGATCACTCATCACAGAGCACAATTAGGGGTTTATTACAGAATCAATGATATTCCTTTACCGGGAAGTTATGGTCCTTCTGCAGATCATCAAAGCTTTTAAATCGTTATATATCTCAACAAAAAACCAATCCCTCGGGATTGGTTTTGCTTTTATTTAAAGTTGAATTTTACTGTTAACATGACTTGACTAGGACGGAGTTGCATTGTAGTTTGTTCAATCGTTGCATTTTTTACATCAATTTTTTCAAATACTTTTCTATTGGAAATATTCATCCATTTTAATTCAAAGTCTACTTTTTTCTTGGTCCAACTAAACTGATAAGATACGTCAAAGAATCCATTATTAAATTTAGTATCTCCCAGTTTAGAATTGATTTGATCCCAATAAAAACCAATAGTATGGCTTTCTAATGGGTAGAAGAATACATTCAGATTATGATTATAGCTTTCACTTTTCCCTAAATTTCCTGTTGTATAAATATTAGATTGTTTATTCCATGATTTTGTCGCATTGAAATCTACGCTCATCCATGAGAAATAGGTGTTGTTAAATTTGAATCCTAATGTATTTCCATCTGTCTTGGTATCAAATAAATCATCATTTCTCTTCATCTGAGATTTTGATACGGAGTTATTGTAAGAAAACGAAGCGTTGGTTTTAAATTTTGGAAAATATTTTCCGATTTCTGCATAATAGCTATTATTAGTTCTTTTATTTTCAAGCTCAATGTATTGGATAACACTGAATCCTGACGGATTTACAACACTTGTAGCTAACAGGTTGTTTTTAGCATCGCTTAATCTATATCCTACATTGAAGAAAAGGTTATTCAAAGGGTTTCTGTATTCTAATCTTACTCCTCCATTTTTTGTAGTGGTTTCAGGAATTGGATTTTTCGGGTCCATTACGCTGAATCCTCCGGGGCTTGTTAAAATAGATCCGGCATAAGCGGTCTGTATATCTCCAAAGTTATTGCTGATCCCTCCACTTACACTTGCTTTAAAGAAAGAAGCAAAAGAGTATTGTGCAAAAATATTGGGTGTAAATGTAACTTTGTTTAGAGATTTTGAAACATTTCTAAATGCATCTTCAGCTTTCATGCTGTTAAAATTTACAGGAAAACTTGAAAATAAGTTCCATGCTTCTGATTTATAATTAATTCCGACAGATGCAGATGGATTAATTTTCGTGAATTTCAAATCATTTTCGTATGCTGGACTACTGAAATCTGGCTTGTTGTCATCCGTAATTCCGTCAAAATTAGTTATTAATCTATCTGTTGAAAAATCGATTCCCACTTGTGGTGTGAAAGTCCAGCCTTTTGTAGAGAAGCTGATATTAGCAGAATGTGAAGTCTCTAAACTTTTAATTCTTAAACTCTGTAAAGCTGTAGTCCCTGGTGTAAATTTAATGGTAGTAAAGGCTGTATCCGTTGGGCTCTTATAAGGAATCTTTAAATAATTGGCTGGAGAAATTTCCAAAACCTGCTTATCGTTTTGGTAGCTTATATATGATTTAAAATTAACCATTTTTTCTTTCCACGGAATGATCGTACTTAACGAGTTCTGAAATGACGAAGTAGGAGATTCCAAAGCTTCATTCCCGATTGATCCTGCTCTTTCCGCTAATGCTCTGTCTGCATTCCAGAATTGAGAGAATGTGGTTGTATTTTTAAAAAACCCTTTTTTAGCATTTTTAGTAAAAATTAATTCTCCTTTTAGTTTATCTGTATAAAAATTATTCAGAAATCTGGTATTAAACTGGGTTCCCTGCTGGATATCTCTTGTGAGTGTATTGGATTCTCTTTCAACGGCATTATTCGTATAATTGGCGTTGGCTTTTAGTTCCCATTCTTTTTTCTTATCAATATTTGTCAGGTAATTGGCAGACAAATAGTGAACATTATTCAACAGGTATCTCTTTACCGGAAGGTTAGGAACTTCAGCATTCTCAACACTCAGCCAGTTATTTTGGGAAACATTTCCTCTTCTCCCTTCCCATGAACTTCCAAATGCCAGTATATTTCCTTCATTTTCCACCTGCTCTCCCATATTATTGGTTTTATAATTAACCACCCATTGGCTTTTCTGTCCGAAAAACATTGGGGTCAATTTTACATTCCAAAGCCATGGAGCACCAAAACCGGATCCTACTTCACCACGACCTGTCATGGTTACAGCGTTCTTAAGTTTAATATTAATAGCCGCCTGATCCGAAGGAACTTTATCCTGAAGAATCTTTACCGGCTGATGATTTTCCAGTACTTCTACTTTTTGAACTGCATCTTTGGGAAGAGAGTTGTTGATGGTACCATAACCGCCTTCCATAAGGTCTTTACCATTAACGTAGAATTTATTGATTGCGTTTCCCTGATACTTGATGGTTCCGTCTGTACTGACTTCAATTCCTGGAATTTTTTTCATTACATCGGCAAGGGTTCTGTCATTTTTACTGTTAAATGCCTTTAGATCATACGAAATAGTGTCTCCTCTTGCGGTGATCATTTTAGTTTTCAGCTGTACTTCCTTTATTTCTGTAGCTTCAGACTGCATTGTAAAATTCATGTTCTGATCACTGTTGCTGATCTGCTTGGTAAGAGGTTTCTGATTGAATGCTTTTACTTTAAGGTCAACATTAGATTCCTGCGAGGTAAAAGTTACTTTATATTCTCCTTTGGAATTGGTAATTCCATATGCAAGAATAGCATCTTTGCCCGGCTCCTCAATGGTGACACTTGCACTTGGTATTGCTATTCCGTCAGTATCCGTCACTTTTCCGGAAACTGTTTTCTGTGCAAAGGTAAAAACCGTAAAAAATAGCATCAGAAATAAGGAAATATTTTTCTTCATGTTTATTATTTGATTAATTAGTTAATCATTCTATTCTTTCGTTACACTTTTAAAGATATGATTTAAACTTAAAAGTTAAATTTTATCACTATAAAAATCGTTATATCTTTATTATTCAGAAAAAAACACGGCTTTATATTCAATTTTCTTATTAATCATGAGAAAATGATTACATCGATAAAATAATTATGAACATCACATCTGAGCATTCTTATAATATATACAAGAAATACGGACTTTTATTTCTGAATCAAAAAAGTTCTGCAAATATTAATTTTTGTTCAAAATACAAAAAATATCTCTCTTTATTTTGAATTAAATTAACATAAGTATTTTTGTATCTTTAATTTGCAACTTCATGTACTATTTTCTTTATTAATTAAAATAATTATCAGTGATAAAATCGATTTTCTTATTCCTAAGTTGTGTAATTACCCTAAAACAATAGAAGAGTTATTTTTATTTTCATTTTTTAACAGAAAACAGAAAAGCTTTATTAATAATAACAATCACTTATTTTTTTATTTAGTCTAAATAGAAAAATATAATTAAAATCATGGATTAAAAAAAAATTAAAACCTGATACATAAATATTTATTTAATAATTTTGTAACATAAAATTTATAAAATGGGAATTATTTTAAAGCCTATAGATGTTGTAGATGATATTTCTAAAGAAGATTTCTACGAAAAATATCTAAAGCCAAGAAGGCCCGTTGTCATCAAAAATATGGCAAAGAAATGGCCTGCTTACCAAAAATGGACGATGGAATATATGAAGGAGGTTGTAGGAGATGTGGAAGTTCCGCTATATGACAGTTCAAAGGCAGATCCTTCTGCTCCCATCAATGCTTCTGCAGCCAAAATGAAATTCGGTGATTATATAGATCTTATTCAGAAAGAGCCTACTGATCTTAGAATTTTCCTTTTTGATCCCATAAAATATGCCCCGAAACTCCTTGAAGATTATATTTCTCCAAAAGAACTAATGGGTGGATTCCTTGATAAATATCCTAATATGTTCTTTGGCGGAAAAGGATCGGTAACGTTCCTTCACTTTGATATTGATATGGCTCATATTTTCCATACTCATTTTAACGGAAGAAAGCATGTTCTTCTTTTTGACTATAAATGGAGAGAAAGATTATATCAGATTCCTTATGCAACGTATGCGTTGGAAGATTATGATATTGAAAATCCTGATTTTACGAAATTCCCTGCGCTGGATGGTGTAGAAGGTATTGAGTGTTTCCTTGAGCATGGTGATACATTGTTTATGCCTACCGGATGGTGGCACTGGATGAAGTACCTTGACGGTTCGTTCTCTATTTCCTTAAGAGCTTGGGATAAATCATGGGCGGTAAAAGCTCATTCTCTATGGAACCTTACTGTACAACGTAAATTTGATGACATTATGAAGTCTAATTTCAAGAAAAGATATATGGACTGGAAAGAAAAAGTAGCCATCAAACGAGCGGAAATCGCTTTGAAAAGAGGATTACCAAAATAAATAAAAACGCGTTTCAAATGAAACGCGTTTTTTAGTTTAATTATTATTTATCAATATATTACAAGACTCTATATATTGGATACTGTCTAAATGTTTTCTCTTCAAAATAAGGCGAGTGTCTGTAGACCCAATCCAGTTGGGCTTCCCCATCTTCTGAAAGCTTTTTATCTGATTTTTTTGCTGCTTCAAAGGCTTCTTTAAGTTTCCTGTCTGTTTTCAAAAGTTCTGCAGCGGTATCTTCAAAGATATAAGCAGAGTAATATTCTTTTTGTGCCAGAATTCCATCAAAAAAGTTCCAGTTGAAAAAAGAGTCTAATGCTTCAGGTTCAAGGGTTTCAATAATATACTTTACTCCTTGCTGGCTGGTAGAAACAAGATAATCTCCAGCAACAAACGATTGGTTTTTATTTGTTCTGTCTACCGTTGTTTCATAATGCACATAATGTCCTTCGTAAGGATTTTTTACGGTTTTAAAGTCTTTAATTTTATAAGATTCTACTGTGATTGTGCTATCCTTTTGAATTGGTTTCATCTGAATACCATTTCTTTTGAATTCTTCAATCACTCTGTACTGCGACTGTGGAATTACATAATATTTCGGAATGGTGATATATCCGGTCGGAACGGCTGTAGTAAAGAGTTTTATATTTTTTGTAAAAGGTTTATTTCTGTCATAATATAATCTTGGCTTTCCGGAAATTTCACTCGGTTTGTATTGACCTTCATATCCTTTGAAATCCATTGTTGTATACTTTGTGGAATCTATTTTCCATCGAATTCCGTATTGTTTTCCTGCCTGATATTGTTTTAAGTTTTCAATACGAAGCTGTTTTATTTTCTGATAATCTTTATCAAGGTTTTGCAGATTAACCAGCATATATTTATAGGTAGCGTCTACTCTTTTATCATAAGGCTTCAGCATATGGGTTTCAGGAACTGTTCCCAATGAATTGAATAAGGTTGTATACCCTGTAGAATATCTTGGTGAGTCTTCAAAAGAGGCAAATCCCACTTCGGGAATATCTCCGTGAATATTCACATAAGGAGTGCTTTCATAGCCTAGTTTCTTCATATCATCAAGATTTTTAGCCTGATAATCATTGTAAAAATAAGATCCTAAGACATTCCCTAAGCGTTCTTTAAAAGTTGAAATATAAGTAAATGTATATTGATAATCTGCTCCGTTACTGACATGGTTATCAATAAAAACATCCGGTTTCAGCCATTGATAGATTTCCTGGAAGCTTCTGGCATTTTTGGAATCTGCTTTGATGAAATCTCTGTTTAGGTCATAGTTTCTTGCATTTCCTCGGAAACCATACTGCTCAGGACCGTTTTGATTGGCTCTTGAATGGGAACCTCTGTTCAGCATTCCACTTATATTGTAAGCAGAAATGGCAGCTATGATAAAGTTTTGAGGGGTTTTAATTTTTTTAGTTGCCAGATCTCTCATCAGCATCATGGTAGCATCAATTCCGTCGGGTTCTCCGGGATGAATTCCGTTATTAACAAACAGTATTGCTTTATCTTTTCTCAGATTTTCAATATTTTTTTCTGGAAAAGGGTTATAAACAACGACATAAATAGGTTTTCCGTTGTCATCTTCTCCTTTTTTAAGATATTGAACTGTATTAAAGTTCTTTGCAAGATCGTGGTAATAGGCATTCATTTCGTCGTAAGTAACAGTTTGATTACCATTTCCTTTTTCAAAAGGAGTCTGAAATGTGTTTTGAGCCCAAACTAAAGACGAACATAGGGTAAGGAAGAGGTATTTCAATTTCATGGAGGTCATATTTTCGGGTTTAAAATTAGCTAATATGATTGGGGCAGAAAAGCTAAATTTTACTCTTTAGTATATAAAATAAAACCTCATAGGTTTTGAAAACCTGTGAGGTTGTGTGCCTGACAGCAAATATTTGCTCATCATTATTGATTCATTATTATTTACACTTATTTATTTCTTCCTTTTTCATCAGGATATAGAGACGGAAGCGGATCACTTTGCCAGAATTCTTTGGTATCGATATCCATTACAGATAAAGCTCCTGTAAAGGCTGCTCCTGTATCCAGATTCCAGATATTGGCTTTATTTGCAGGGGTAGTCATTCCAATATCCAGGGTTGGAGTGTGCCCGATAAAGATTTCATTGTAAAGAAGCAGTCTTTTAGGGTATAATTCTGAGTTCTTTTGCAGTTTACTATCCATTGCTACAGCAGTTTCCCAGAGGGTTCTGTCCCAACGATAATTGCTGGAATAGACTTCTTTTTCAGGACCATGCATAGACGAATATCCTGCATGAATAAACAGACGATTTTGCTCATCAATGTGATAAGGTTTCATCCTTTGAAAAAACACAAGATGGTTTTCCAACTCTTCCAAAGAATAATCTTTATAGCTTTCTACGGTACTTTTTCCACCATTGAAAAGCCAGATATCAGGTCCTTGTTCAAAGGATAGCCAATCTTCGCACCATACATCATGGTTTCCTTTAATAAAAATACATTCCTGTTTTTCGGAAATTTCTATTAGAAACTCGATGATCTGTGAAGATTCACTCCATCCGTCTACGTAATCTCCAAGGAAAATCAATTTGTCTTTTTCAGTAACCTCGGCACGTTCAAAAGCTTGCTGTAATGCTTTAAACCCACCGTGAATGTCTCCTATTGCTAATGTTCTGCTCATTAATTTTTTTCAAATCTTTTATGATAATCAGGGCAGGTATCTACAATTTCTTTTGCTTCTGTCAACCCGCAACTCTTATGCTCAATTATAAAATACAATACGTGAACTAGACCAGCTCCTTTTGCAAATAAGTCATTTACCTTATCTGTTAAGTTGTCTTTTTCAGGAGTAAAAGTTATTACTTCTTTTTCAAATTCTTCAAATGTCATTTTGAAATGTATTTCGGATCTACAAATTCTGTCAGCCATACTCCATTGGCAGACTGAAAGAAAGCAATTCCATCCTGATACATTTTTCCGGTTCTGATCGTAAGAATCGTTGGTTTCCCGTGTCTCATTCCTACCTTTGTAGCAGTCTCTTTATCAGCACTTAAGTGTACATGCTGACGTGTTCTTTTTTCAATTCCGGTTTCTAAAATAGAATGGATATTGGCTTCTGCTGTTCCATGATAAAGAAAATCAGGAGGCTGCACTGTTTCTAAAGCTAAGTTTATATCAATAGAGTGCCCCTGGCTGGCTCTGATCCTGGTTTTATCTTCATTGAAGGCAAATCTTTTTTTATTATTGGTTTCTACCACCTCATCCAGTTCTTTCATTGTGAAATGTGTTCTTTTTCTGGCTGATTTTGCGATCAGTTCTTCTACATCTGCCCAACCGTTTTCATCTAATTTGAGCCCTATAATTTCGGGCTGGTGCCTTAAAATAAGGCTTAAAAATTTACTTATTCTTTTTGTTTCTATTTCGTTCATGGTGTGTTCTATTAACAATTATAATATTCGGGGAGAAAGGTAACGGGCAAGTTTGTCACTTTTGATATTTCATCTGCATATTCATCAAAGCTATATTCGCCTGCTTCTGCAATTTCGCACGACGTACCATTGGCAAAGCATACTAAAATCCAGGAACCTCCGCCTCCTTTTGCCGGTAACATATTCTGTATTTCAAATCCTGTGACTTCACTTAAGATAAATAGTTTGCTTCTTTGTTCATTTGAGTATCCAAGCAAATCATTTTTTACATCTATCCATAATAAGTTCCTTTTATTTAAAATTTTCAATATTTCATCCGGTGTTTTAAACTGAAAATATTGTGATTTTTCTACTACCATATATTTAAATTCCATATACTTATCGACTTCTATTTTGCCATTGTATACGGGTAAATTTTCTTCAGGAACCTTCTCTTGTTTCTTCTTTTCTTTTGGAGAAAAAAGGGTTGTAATTATTTTAATCAAGCTTTTCATCTTCAGCAGATAATTGATTTTGTAATTTCTCACAAACAGCTATAATGTCGTCCTTTCTCACAAGTACTGAAACCCACTCCTGAGGAATATTTTCAAATCCATAATAAATTCCTGCAAGTCCACCGGTAATAGCTGCTGTAGTATCTGTATCTTCTCCTAAGTTTACTGCTTTCAATACTGATTCTGAATAATTTTCTGAGTTTAAGAAGCACCATAAAGAAGCCTCCAGACTGTGTAGCACATAGCCACTTGCTCTGATTTCATCTTCGGGATAAATTGAAATATCATTTTTTAAAATTCTTTGAAAAATTCCGACTTCACTTGGGTTAAACCCTTGTAGTTCTGCATATTCTAAGGCTAAATTTTGCATGTGTACGTATGCTTCCTTTTTACTTTTACCTTTTATTAACTGAATTGCAAAGATGATATAGATAAAACAGGCAAAAACAGATCTAAAATGACCATGTGTAATTGCTGAAACTTCCTTTACAGTCTGATATAACTTCTGAATATCATCTTCATTTTCAAGATAAAAAGCTAAAGGAATAATTCTCATTAAAGAACCATTCCCGTTATCTTCTTCAAAAATATTTCCTGAAAATCTAGCACTCTCTCCTTTTATCAATCTTGCAATAGAATGTCTTGTTGTTCCACCAATATCGAAAAGTCTTCCATGAGCGGTCCAATGCCCATATTTATTCCACTGCACAAAGCTTTGCCCTATTTTTTCTAAATCATAGCCTTTTGTAAGTACCTCAGCAAGGCACAGCGTTAAAGAACTGTCATCACTCCAGGTACCTTTAGGTTGGTTCCAGGACATATATTCCAACATTCCCATTACCGGAGATTTTTTCAAATCTTCTCTTTTTTTAAACTCTATAGGAACTCCAAGGGCATCACCGATGCATACTCCCATAATTCCTGCTTTTACTTTATTTTCCATCAGGCAAGATTTACCAGTTTATCAAATAAAAGTTTCATTCCCTGCGTTGCTGTCTCTTTCATAACAACAGCTCTCTGTCCGTAACCAAAGCCTGTTTCATTAGGATTAATAACGATTAAAAGACAATCATCTTTAATATCATGAATCAAACCTGCTGCCGGATAAACCTGTAAGGAAGTTCCAATAACCAGAAGTATATCTGCTTCCTGTACCATTTTTCTTGCATCATGCAGTAATGGAACATCTTCTCCAAACCAAACGATAAAAGGTCTTAATTGAGCTCCATCTTCTGCTTTGTCACCAATATTGATGTCTTCTTTTTGTTCGTAAACAAGTTTTTTATTGTTACATGAACAAGACTTGAACAATTCTCCGTGAATGTGAAGGATATTCGTAGAACCTGCTCTTTCGTGAAGATCATCAATATTTTGGGTAATAATCTGAACATCGAAATGTTTTTCCAGTTCTGCTAATAATTGATGTGCTTCATTAGGCTGTACTTCATGAAGCTGACGTCTTCTCTGATTGTAAAATTCCAAAACCAAAGCTCTGTCTTTTCTCCAGCCTTCCGGGCTTGCAACATCTGTTACATTATGATTTTCCCAAAGTCCGTCTCCGTCTCTGAATGTTTGTATTCCGCTTTCGGCACTGATTCCTGCTCCGCTTAATATGGTTAGTTTTTTCATTGGTTTTTAATTTTTTGTACAGTAGGGTTTATTTTCCACTAATGCACGAATATTTTTATTCCTTTTTAAAAGGTTGATCTAATAGTTTTTTATAGATGTTTTCATTTTCATCATCAAAACAGACAAAAATAACTTTCTCTATAATATCTGAGGAAAATTTTCTTACTTCATTAACAGCTATTTTTCCCGCCAGTTCTTTAGGAAATTTATAAATACCTGTGCTGATATTAGGAAATGCTATGGTTTTCACTCCAAGACTTTCCGCCAACAGTAAAGAGTTTTTATAACATTCTGATAAAAGCTGAGAGCTTTTTTCTGGATTATCATTCCAGACTGGTCCTACGGTATGAATGACATGTTTTGCAGGAAGACTTCCTGCTGTTGTCACTACTGCTTCTCCAGTCTTGCATTTACCTTGTCTGTTTCTGATCACTCTACATTCTTCCAGTATTTTTGACCCTCCAGCCCTATGAATAGCTCCATCTACACCACCTCCTCCCAACAAGGAAGAGTTAGCGGCATTAACAATGGCATCTGCATGAATCTTTGTAATATCTCCTTTTATGAGTTCAATTTTCATTGTATTTCTTCAAACGGTTTCAGCATCTCTTCTTTCTTTGTAAGCACGGCAAAAACCACTCTTTTAAATTTATTTTTATATTTTCCCTGGAGATGCTTTTTAAACAAACTTGCAATTTCTTTCGGATCGTTTTTGAAAACTCCACAGCCCCAAGCTCCTAAAATTAAGGTTTCATTTCCTTGATGTAAGGCTAGTGAAAGCATTTTATCTGTCCGGATATCCATAGCTCCCAGAATCTCATTTTCTCTCTGAGGTTCCTGTCGTTTTACTACACCTGCATTTACTGCCGGAGAAGTAATGAAATTACACAGTACCGGTTTTGGCAGTAATTCTCCTTTATCTTTTCTGAAAACAGGAACTTTCGGACTATAAATCATGGTATCTGTGTAAAAACAAGAGGTCATACTACGGTGTAATGTGTAATAATCTTCTGCTATTAACAGGCTTTCATATAATCCCGAAGTTCTGGCAAGGCTTTCTTCCTGTGCTTCTGCTCCATTGATAAATCCTCCACCCGGATTTTTTGCGGATGCAAAGTTCAGACACATTATTTTTCCCTGATCTTCTTGTTCTGCTAATTGTAAAATAGCTTTAAGAGAACTACATCGCCAGGTTTCAAATTGAGTTTCAAAATGAGTTTCCGGCATCGAAGTCGCTATGAGCTCAGAAAGCTGTTCAGGGGTGAAAAGAATCGTTTCTTTTTTACTGGTTTCCAGTTCTTTTTCTATATCTATTCTTTGGTATTCTGTATTTATATAATATTTTTTGGCGAGGATATCTAATGTATCTTTTGCCATTTCTTTATTTGTCATAATTTTTGTGTTTTAGCCACGAATGCACGAATTTTTATAAGGTTTATCCTTAATTCAAATGCGTAATGGTTGTATTTTATTTATGCATATTTGCTTTGCTATGAATGCACGAATGTTTTTTTACAATCTTATGAATTCGTGGTAGTGTTTAAAGTATTTACAAGGCTTTCTATATCTTTATTGGCAGCCTTTTTAAAATCGTTTCCGACAAATACTTTTATAATTTCTATTTTTCCTACAATTGCCTGATTAAATGTTTCAAGCTCTTCTGAAGGTACCCATAGTTCATTATGGTTTCTGGCTCCTACATTCTGAGCTGGATATTGATTGGCTATTTCTTCCAAAACATCAAACTGGGTTACAAAACCAAGATAATTTCCAAACTCATCTCTCGTATTCCACTTTTCTGCAATTTCTGATGCGTAGTCTTCATCCAAAACAGGATAGAATATGGGCTGCCATTCTAATCTTGGAGGAAATTTTTGATATCCACTCTCCATGATCAGAACCATTTCTTTTTCTCCTACAGGTCTGTATAGTTTTGTTGTTTTCATGCTTTTAATTTTTAATCTTATTATTGGCAATTTCAGGATAAAATAATAATCTCGTTTCAGGTGTTTATATTATTTGCTATTCAAAATCATATATAAAAACCTCAACATTTTTGTTCAGTAATGTTCTCTCAATGATAGGTTCTATTTCTGTCCATTTTCCACCTGCCAATCCGCATCCGATTCTTGGCATATGAATGCTTGCATTGAGTGATAAAGCTTCATTTGCTAAAGTTTCGAGACATTTTTCAATGGCTTCGTATCGAACGGGAACGCCGTTACTTCCGGTTTTTATTCCTTTTTGTCCAATCATATTGGCTACATAAATATATTTTTCTACCTGTATGATCTGAATTTCTCCTAAAGCAAAATTATTTTTACTTCTGAAGCGATGCCAGTTCCGGTATTCTTTTTCGGGTGCTTCCCATCTTTTGGAAACGGCAAGTACAAAACCTTTTCCCCAACCACCAATATCATTACAGATATGGGCAATTATTTTTATTCCTTTTGCCTGCGGAACGGTAGCATCACCTTTTATATATTGTATCGTTTTCATTGTTTTTAATTCTTAATCATTATCAATATCATCATTTCCGTCCACAATAAAAGTAAATTAAAAAAGCTTTTTAAAGTCTTTTGAATAAGGAGAAAATGATCCGTAAACAGTTTTAAATGTTATATCCAGCTTATCTAAATTCATTTCTTTATCAATCTGATCCAGACAAGTGATTACCAGATTCTTTTTTGTTGAATGTGTGTAAGCGGCGTCTAATTTTAAAGCATAATTCAGCAGTTTATCGTCTAAATCTCCTACTCTCAGTTCTTTCTGATATTCATTAAAGATACAGGTTTCCTCTTCATTGTTTTTTAAAATAATCTCTTTTTCATTGCTCATCCAGCCATTTCCGTGACGGGTTGCATAGCTTCTTGTCACATAATACATTTCAATATCTTCAATATTAAGCTGTTTGCATATTTCAGATGCGTTCTTTGAAGTGGTGTGGGCATACGTTACATTCGGAAACACTCCATGATCCATATCTAGCAAAATTCCCTGGCTTCCTTCAAAAATAAGGTTATCAAATGATTTAAGGTATTCATAATCATCTATTTTCCAATCTATCTGATCAATCGCTTCTAAAAAAGATTTCAAATGTTCTTTAACCTGATTTTCCTCTAAAAAACCGTAGTAATAAGCAATTCCTTTCAGTTTTTCCAACAGCATTTCTTTGGGTGCAATAAGATCAATTGCAAATAGTTTATAGGGGCTTTCATTTCGCTTCATTGTAGCTCCTACTCCTTTTCCGCAGGTTCCATGTTCCAGATTTTTTGAATTTGTTCTGTTTTCCCAAACATCAAACGGAGTCGTCACCTTTGCCAATGGATGGATATGAAGTTCTATATTACCATTCTGAGACTTTAATTCTTCTCTTTCATTCAGTAAAAATTCCGGATGAATAGTACAATGTTCCGTAAAATAGGATGGTAAACCACGAAGCGCACCGCTTGCAAAGCTGGAATGAACGTGTTTTCTATCATCAATCATTACCGTATGAGCTGCCTGCTGTCCTCCTGAAAATCTTATAACCACAGAATCCGGATTCTGACTGGCAAGAAAGTCTGTTGTGATTCCTTTTCCTTCATCACCAAAACCTAATCCTATAACTATTTGCGCCTTTTTCATAATCTTTAAAGCATTTGTACCTTATCTAATCCTTCTGAGTCTGTATTTGTGTATGTTTTATTTTTAAACTTTTCACAGATAATTTTCTTAATAACATCCGGTATTTCCTTATGATCTTTTATCGATATACAGTTTTCTCCTAACAGTTCAATCCAATCCCTGTTTGCTCTCATTGCCTGATCTGAGTGAAGAACGTTGATATGGTAAATTTCATATCGTTTCTTTGCTTCTTCCAAGAGATCATAATGAGTATAAGTTTGTTGTCCCGAACCCATAATTTCCCTGATTGCGGATGCCGGAAGTACTTTTAAGCAAGGTTCGTCTCCTACGGTGAACAGAATTCCTTTCTGATTTCTTTTTTCAAAGGCATCTGTTCTTGTATGAAAAGCGGCAAAATACCAAGCCAATAAATAGCTTTCTCCGGCATTTCCTCCACCTCCGGATTCTATATACGTACGGGTAAGCCACATATCCAGTTCTTCGTCTCCTGATTCAAATTGCCCTACCTGTAATGGGTAGCTGTCACACTCGTGATCTCCGATTCCCAGGAAAAGTAATGCCGGATCCGGTACTCCGCTTTGAATAATTCCCCCCATCAGTTTAGGAAGACCTTCTCTTATTAATTCATGAGGAATGTGTCCCATGCTTCCTGTCACATCAAGTCCTAAGATAATAGGAACTGTGTTTGGATGTACTTCAGAATCTCTGGATTCCCTAAATGAAATACCATTAGGAATCATTGTTTTATGTGCTTTTCTTTCGGCATTCTGAGTGAAGATTTCACTTGCGGATTTTGTTCCGTAACCTGCTTTGCTTGCTCTGTTATAACGAGCGTCTATATCGTATCTTGTGCTTCCCATGATTAAAATGTTTTTCCAAATAAATATTCAAATCGTTTTTGGGTAACTTCGAGCTGAATATTCAGATTTCTGATTGTTAATGATAATTCCATGTCTTTCTGAACGAATGCTTCGGGATTAAAATCCGCAAAAGTCAAACTGTTTCTATCCAAAGGGCTGATATCAATAAGTCCTTCCTGCTCCCGCTCAAGCCTCTTTATCTTGAGTTCAATATCTTCTACCTTGCGTCTGTAGATCAATTCTGAATCTTCTCCAATTGTTCGCGCCCGGTCTTCTCTGATCTGATCATTATTTCTCTGTAATGATTGGATAAATCTTGGTTTTAATTCATCTTCCATATTTAATTTTTTTGTGTTATTATTACGCTAATTAAAAAAGACATAATTATCCAATAATCCTGCATTCATTTTAACAGGAATCCATTATATCTGTTCTTTAAATTTTTATCTTGTAATAAAGCGATTTATTCTTAGTGTTCAGTCTTTAAAAGAAGAATCCTCAATCAAAAAAATCTGTGGGTAGAGTTTTGTTTTTTCATGATTAATATTTTGTGTTTGGTTTGTGTTTTTACCCTCTCAATTCATCCCTTACTTCCATCAAAGCAAATCCTAAAAGGTTTTCCCCGTTCCATAATAAAGGATTTTCTGCTCTTGAATCTGTTTCCAGCATTCCAATTCCCCAGATCGTGTCATAAGGACTTGCTTCTACCAGAATTTTATCATTTGTAGATAAAAGAAAATCTTTAAACTTTTTATTCTGAGAAAATTTTAAAAAGTTTCCTCGTTTTACAATCTGATACTTATGGTCATTCCAGACAACCGGATCAAAGTTTTTAACTTTTCTTCCTAAACTTTTTACCTGATTCGGGCTGGGTGATTGTAGTATTTTTTCCAGTGTTTCAGGATCATTAAATAATCGGGCTTTCCCAGCCATCATATAATGTTCTGCTGTTTTATATATAATCCCATCTTCTTCAAAATTTCCTGAAAACCATTGACTAAAACATGATTTGGTAATTTCATCTTTTACAGTATGCCCCCAGAAAAACAAAAATTTTATCCTTTGCTTCTTTTGAAATTTGTCTTTAATATTTTGTATGGTGTATTTCATATTGTGTTATTTCTACGCAAATGTAATGCAATATCAATTTATCTTCCAAATTTATTTGTGTCAATTTTACACTAATAAACATAATCAACTGATTATCAACAATAAAATTTAATTATTATAATTACAAATGATAATAACATATTAGGTTTCGGCTAAAGCCAATGGAATTTTTGTCCATAAAAAAACGGGCTAAAGCCCGTTTCTATTGAATGTATTTTCCTTGATATTATTTGTATAATATATTTTAACATGAACTATTCTATTAGCATCTAGCATAGAAATTTGTGATTATTCGTGAAAAAGATTTGTGTCATTTGTGTTTAAAAAACTATTTGATTTCGAAGTAAAACCCTTGTTCTTCCAACTCTTTATATTTTTCCTGATTGAAAGTGAATAGTTTACCTGGTCTTCCGCTTCCTTCTTTTTTAACATTATTGGTTTCATTAAGCAATCCATAGCTCATGATCTTTTTACGGAAATTTCTACGGTCTATTTCCTGTCCTACAATGGTTTTATAAAGATTCTCAAGATCTGAGAAAGGGAATTCTTCATTCAGAAGGTTGAAACCGATAGGCTGGTATTGGATCTTGGTACGAAGTCTTTTTAAAGCAATATCAATAATCCCTTTATGATCAAAAGCTACAGTGGGAAGATTGTTGATACTGAACCACTGTGCATCATCCGCGTCGGAGTCTGCAAACAGTTCGTGATAAGAAGGGTTTACAAGCCCCAAATAAGCTACAGAAACCACTCTATTCCTCGGATCCCTACCTACGTTACCAAATGTATAGAGTTGTTCTAAAAAATCAGGTTTTATGCCCGCCTCTTCATGCAGCTCTCTTTTTACAGCATCATCGAGATTTTCATCATCGAGAACCAGCCCACCCGGAAGAGCCCAACCTCCTTTAAAAGGTTCTATATTTCTTTTGATCAAAAGGATTTGAAGGTCTTTTTTATCGAAATATCCAAAAATAACGGCATCTACCGCTACTTTGATATCCTGTAATTTTTTTGGAGACTCCATAAGTTTATTTGCGTTATGAATACGCAAAGCTACAATTTATTCATAACAATAAAAAGATTTTACATATAATAAAAGTTCATACCTTTATGTTATTAATATAACCAACTTAAAATTAAATATTTATGAAAAATTTACTAGCAATTATCTCAATGGCTTTTATATTTACAGCTTGCGAGAAAAATAAAACAACAGCATCCGGAAATTCGGATAAGAAAGATTCTACAACTTCTGAATGGAAGCCTGTAGACTCTGCAACAGCTACAAAGGCATGGATGGAATACGCAACCCCTGGTGATATGCACAAAATGCTGGCAAAATTTGATGGAAACTGGACCGGTGCAACGAGTATGTGGATGGATGACAGCGGAAAAGCTGCTACCAGTACTTCTGAATGTACTAATAAAATGATCTTTGACGGTCGTTATCAGGTAAGTAATTATAAAGGAAATTTCATGGGAATGCCATTCGAAGGAATGAGCATCATGGGATATGATAATACGAAGAAAAAGTTTGTGAGTACCTGGATTGATAATATGGGAACAGGATTAATGCATGCTGAAGGTGATTGGAATCCCGCCAAAAAGTCAATTGATTTTAAAGGAAAAATGACAGACCCAAGCCAGCCAGGAAAGGAATGTGAAGTAAGGGAAGTTTATACTTTTACTGATGATAACAACCATACTTTAGAAATGTACGGTCCTAATCCTAAAACCGGAAAGGAGATGAAGACCATGGAAATAAAATTCACCCGTAAAAAGTAAAACAAAACCCGCATCATATGATGCGGGTTTTGTTTTTATGATAATATTAATCATTCAGTTTCAATACTGCCATGAACGCAGATTGTGGTACTTCTACTCTACCGATCTGCTTCATTTTCTTCTTACCTTCTTTCTGCTTTTCCAAAAGTTTACGCTTTCTGGAAATATCTCCTCCGTAACATTTTGCGGTAACGTCTTTTCTTAATGCCTTGATGGTTTCTCTGGCAATAACCTTAGTTCCCAATGCTGCCTGAACAGCTATATCAAACTGTTGTCTTGGAATCAGTTCACGAAGCTTTTCACACATTCTCTTACCGATATAGTAAGCATTAGAATCGTGAATCAATGATGAAAGAGCATCTACCATATCTCCGTTGATCAGGATATCCATTTTTACAAGCTTGGAAGCTCTGAATCCGATTGGATGATAATCAAACGAAGCGTAACCTTTAGAGATAGATTTTAGTCTGTCATAGAAGTCGAAAACAACCTCAGCAAGAGGCATATTGAAAATTAACTCTACTCTTTCTGATGTTAAATAACTTTGGTTAACGATCTCTCCTCTTTTTTCGATACATAGAGTCATTACCGCTCCAACGAAGTCAGATTTTGTAATGATAGAAGCTTTAATGAAAGGTTCTTCTACTCTATCCATTGTGGAAGGATCCATCATTTCAGACGGATTGTTGATCAAAATCGGAACTTCAGGTTCTTTTTTAGTATATCCAAAATAAGAAACGTTCGGTACCGTTGTGATAACGTTCATATTAAACTCTCTGTCAAGACGTTCCTGAACAATTTCCATGTGAAGCATTCCTAAGAATCCGCAACGGAAACCAAAACCAAGAGCTGCTGAACTTTCCGGTTCGAAAACTAAAGAAGCATCATTCAGTCTTAATTTTTCAAGAGAGAATCTCAATTCTTCAAAATCTTCAGAATCAATTGGATAAATCCCTGCGAATACCATTGGCTTTACTTCTTCAAAACCATCAATAGGACCATCTGCCGGCTTATCAAAAGAGGTAATGGTATCTCCTACTTTTACTTCACGAGCATCTTTAATCCCTGAAACCAAATATCCTACATCTCCACACTGAATGGTTTTCTTTGGAACCTGCTTCAGTTTTAGAGTACCTACCTCATCTGCTCCATATTCTTTTCCAGTAGCAAAGAATTTGATTTTTTCATTTTTAGTGATGCTTCCGTTTACCACTTTAAAGTAAGCTTCAATTCCTCTGAACGGGTTGTATACAGAGTCAAAGATCAAAGCCTGAAGCGGACCATCAGGATTCCCTACAGGTGCAGGAATTCTTTCTACGATCTGTTCTAATAAATTGTGGACACCTTCTCCAGTCTTTCCAGAAACTCTCAATACATCTTCATATTCGCATCCGATAAGGTTCATGATCTCATCAGTTACTTCTTCAGGATTCGCAGACGGAAGGTCAATTTTATTTAGAATAGGAATAATCGTTAAATCATTTTCCAGGGCTAAATATAAATTACTGATCGTTTGTGCCTGAATACTTTGAGCCGCGTCTACAATAAGAAGCGCTCCTTCACAGGCAGCAATTGAACGGGAAACCTCATAAGAGAAGTCAACGTGTCCCGGTGTATCAATCAGGTTTAAAATATATTTTTCTCCTTTATACTCATAATCCATTTGAATCGCATGAGATTTAATAGTAATCCCACGTTCTTTCTCCAAATCCATATCATCAAGCGTCTGAGACTGTAATTCTCTTTGGGTAACAGTATTCGTATACTCCAAAAGACGGTCTGCCAAGGTACTTTTACCGTGGTCGATATGAGCGATTATGCAAAAATTTCGTATGTTTTTCATTTAAGAATCTTGTAATTTGCAAAGATAAAAAAAAGCGAGAGATTATTGTCTTTCATAATCTTAATGTATGAATTTATTTAAAATAACCTTCAGAATTTAGGGTATATTAAGTATCAGTTTAATTTTTTAATCAAAAATATACTTCCCTGTCAAAGAATCCAGATATACATTCGGCATCTCCGAAGTATCCATATTACTCGGTCTTCTGGCTGTGGAACCGGAATCAATAGCCGCTCCGATAAGAGCTCCTACAATTCCTCCCGCCATAGCACCAATCATAACACCATATCCGCTAGACGTGTTTGCACCATAAAGTTCTCCCATTGTCGCCACTACAAAAAAGCCTTTATCATCTTTTGTCATTTCTAAATAGCCTACAGGAGTAAGCTTGTACGCCTTCCCTCCTTCTACATATCCGAATACATTTTCATTTGAAACGATTTCATCTCTGTATTTTACTCTTAAAACAATTCCTTTTTTATTCTTTTCTGTATAATATCCAAATTCCGGTTTCTGAGCATAAAATGATTTAAAATCTTTATATACTCCTTCTTTTAATTCCGTAGCGTTATAAGCCTGAATTTTTTTGTTCAGGTAATTCTCATAGTTCATTAGCTCACTTTCAGGAATTGCATCTGCAATAGGTAAACTCGTGTAAGATTCTTTAATAAGACCTGAAATTGAACTTGAAATATTATTCGCAATATTTTTGGGTACATTAGGGGTCAGCCTTGGTTCAGAAGTAAAAATATTATTAATTCTATTCAGGAAATAATACTTGTCATTTCTCTTAATAAAACTTGAAAGCTTAATTTTGGTCTTTCCAATAGAATTTTTATTTTCCCTTTCTATATTATCAACTTTCAGTTCTTCCAGTAATATTACAATATCATTATTTCCTTTTGTTTTATTATCATCCTGAAACCAGTTTTCAATATGATTTTTGAGATCCTCATTAGCAAATTTGATGTCAACTATCTCTTTATTATAAATTACCGTCCCTATTTCTTTATCCAGTCTGTTATCTATAAATGTTATTGATTTTGTAGTTCCTTTTTTATCCTTAATGTTTTGCTTAAGCTCTACTAATTCTGTTCTCTGAGCGGATAATAAAGCACTTAGCATCAGAAATAGAAATATTTTTTTCATTGATTATTTTTTCGCAAAAATATACATTTAAGGCTATAATTAAACGGCTTTCACAAAAAGATTTATAAGAGCCGTCCAACATTAAAAAAATAAACTATTATGGGTTTTGTTTAGGTCCCGTAGCATATTACTTTAATCTACCAAAATTTTCTGGTAAAATATATTCCCCAGTGAGAGCATCAATTCCCACTCTATAGTACTTTGCATTTTGCTTACGGGCTTTTGAGGAAGCAGCATCTATTACAGCCCCTATTAAACCGCCTATTAAACCAAAAGCTGCTGCTCCTGTAATGGTCATTGTATTATTCTGTGGAAATAATTCCTCTTCAGATGTCATTATAAAGAAACCATTATTATCTTTTTCAATTTCAATAATACTTGTTGGGATTTTTTTATAGGCAACTCCATTATCAACAACTGCAAAAACTTCTTTGTTTAAATTATCATATTCATCAACTCTTTTCACGCCTTTAATTACCCCATCTTTATTCTTTTTTACGATAAGCTCCTTATCGGGGTTTTGTTCTGCAAATGATTTATAATCTCTATAAACACCATCTTTAAAAGACGATAAACTAAAAATAGGCAACTGTTCAGATATTACCTTTTCATAATTTTCCATTTGCATCTCAGAAATTGGAATATTAAATTCTTTTATATCGTAAGAATCCTTTATAATACTAGATATTTCTGATGATATATTGGCGGCTATTGCCCTTGTAATATAAGCGTGATCTTTCAGATAATAATCTTTTGAAATTCTATTCTTTTTAAGAAAATAGTATTGATTATTTTTTTTAAGAAAAGTTGATGCCCGCATCTCCAAATGCCCTTTAACCGATTTTTCTGTTGGTACATCTTTAACTTTTAAATACTCTAGCATAAAGAAATATTGATTATGTCCACCCTCTTTATTATATTCTATAAACCAGTCTGAAAATAACTTTTCAAGGTCATCTTTTTCAAATTTTACTTCATAAGGGTCTTTTCTATGAGATACAATTCCTATAAACTTATCTTCTCTTCTGTCAAGTAAAGTAAGAGATTTAGCATGATGATTTTTATCTTTTATACTTTTTCTGAGTTCGATAAATTGATATTTTTGGGCAGAAATAAATAGGGGGAATAAAAGAAATAACAGTTTTATTTTCATAGTTGTTTTTTACAAAATTAAAAAATCTTATAAATAATTAAACGGCTCTCACAAAAAGATTTGTAAGAGCCGTCCAACATTAAAAAAATAAACTATTATGGGTTTTGTTTAGGTCCCGTAGCATTATTGTTTCCGTGAGGTTTTCTTTCATTCATTTTATCTCTCATCATACCCTCAGACTGAAACAGCTTCAGAACTTTCTGGCAGGGAATTACCTGCTGCATTTTATCTGCATATTTTTTTCTGTTATCCAAAAGCTTCTGCCCTATTTCAAAACTTTGCTGCAGCTTAGCTTTAGCTTCATCATCTGATAAAGTTTCAGGGTTAAAACTAGGATCAAACTGACTTTTTATCTGTTTCTGACTGTCAAGATATTCATTATAAAGCTGTGTAAATTCAGCTTTATCTCCCGGATCTACATTCAGATTATCCATAATCATATTATTCCTGAATTTCTTAAGCAGTTCTTTCCTTTCTTCAGGAGAAAGATTATTGATGACCTCCTTTCTTTGTTTAGGATCCATCTTTTTCCAGTCATAATCCGTTCTCTGAGCATTTAAGCCAAAGCCATAAATAATAAAAAACGTCAATATTATCTTTTTCATCTTCCTTTTTTAATTATATAAATCCAAATAAACGTCCTGAGTTGAGTTACTTGCCAATTCTGCAATTTCAGAATTAGAAAACGAATCCAGATATTCATTCATTCTGGTTTCTTCTTTTTTCTTCACAGGTTTTACAACATTTTGTGAAGTTGTTTCCTTTTCATTTTCGCTATTACTTACAAAATTCGCTTTTGTGTTATTTTTCTGATTTACAAATGTTTGATTGTTATTTTCAACAGAAGTTAAATCAGCTTTTAATGTTTCATATGCAAGTTCTCCGTCCGTTTGAGGTTCTCCTTTATTGATAGCATATGTTTCTTTAGAATTCAACCTGTTTTGAACAGAATCATTATTAGAATTGAACACAAAAATTACTCCAAAGATCAGAGCCACTGATGCAGCTACAGCATACATCCAGTTTAATTTAAAGACAGGCGCCGGTGCTTTTTCCTCTGTCTTTATGTCATTCATAACCCTCTCCTGAATATTTTCAAACAAATTATCAGGGACTGTGTAAATGTTTTTACGTTCTAGTTTTTCAATATCGAACTCTTTCATCTTTGTTTGGTCAAAATTATCTTTCGTAATTTTCCTTAATATAATCTTCTATTTTCTGCTTGGCATAATGATAATTCGTTTTTAAAGTTCCTACCGACATATCTACAATTTTAGATATCTCTTCATAGGGTAAATCATCATAATACCGCATCATAAATACAAGCTTCTGCTTTTCCGGCAGGCTTTGTATGGCGTTCTGCAATAAAATCTGTATTTCTTCGGCATCTCCTTCCACATTATCAGCAACAAGATTCTGCATATGATACTCCGGATCTTCGTCCGTCTTCTGCATTTTCTTCAGTTTGTTGACCTGCTGTAGTGCTTCGTTGGTAGCGATTCTGTACAACCAGGTATACAACTGGCTATCGTTTTTGAACTGGTGAAAGTTCTGGTAAGCTTTAATAAAAGTTTCCTGCAAAGTATCCTGAGCAAGATCTCCGTCTACAATAATTCTTCTTATGTGCCAGTACAATCTACTTTGATAGGCATCCATCAAGGCACGAACACCTTTATCCTGTGTCCGTGGATTTTGCATCAACGAAATAATTTCCGCGTCCTTAATCTTCATAAGATGCCTTTCATTGTTTTGGATTACAAAAATAACTGAAAGTTAAATTACTTATTCAATTTTCAGTGTAAATATTAAAAATAATATGAGACAGTTACGCAATAAACGTGCCTATATTGAACTTTAAACTTTCTGCATCCTCCTTCCTTTCCTGCTTCAGCTTAAAATCTTATATTTGTTATATGCAAATTGTAATTATCGGTTCCGGAAATGTTGCCTATCACATGGCAAAAGCCTTTATTCAGAATGGAATTTATCCCATTCAGATTTTTGGCAGGAACGAAAAAGAATTAAGTAAAATTTCTGAAGAACTCAATATTCCTTTTTCCACAGATTCTTTGGAAGATGCTACATTATATATCATCTGTGTAAGTGATAATTCTGTAGAAGAAGTTTCGAAAATCATTACCAAAAAGGATTGTCTTGTAGCTCATACTTCAGGCTCTCTTCCAAAAGAAATTCTTGTAGGAGAATACAGAAAGGCAAGTTTTTATCCGTTACAGACATTTTCAAAATCAAAGGAGCTGGACTACGGAAAAATTC
Organism: Chryseobacterium artocarpi; assembly: GCF_001684975.1. Classification (GTDB taxonomy): domain Bacteria; phylum Bacteroidota; class Bacteroidia; order Flavobacteriales; family Weeksellaceae; genus Chryseobacterium; species Chryseobacterium artocarpi. The sequence continues at coordinate 123,444 of NZ_MAYH01000045.1, forward strand.
CTTTTTTCATTGAAACAGAAAATAAGGAGGATCAAGAAGTTCTTTTTGAACTTGCTTCCAAAGTTTCATCTAATGTAATGGAAAGCAATCATGAAAAAAGAAAGTATATTCATCTTACAGCTGTTTTCGCCTGTAATTTTGTGAATCACCTTTTCTCAAGAGCAAAAGAAATCTCTGATTCCCAGGAAATTCCGTTTAATTATTTTTTACCTCTGATTGATGAAACCGTGCAAAAGATTCATGAAATAGAACCCAAAGAGGCACAGACTGGTCCGGCTGTAAGAAATGATCTTAGAGTTTTACAATTACATGAGCAGTTAATAAAAGACGAAGAAAGTCTTGAAATTTATAAGACAATGAATCACTCAATTCAAAAAATGTATGAGTTATAAAGAGAAATTAAAGGATATAAAGGCATTTGTATTTGATGTAGACGGAGTTTTCACAGATGGAAGCGTGTATCTGATGCCGGGAGGAAATATGAGTAGGGTAATGAATGTCCTGGATGGTTATGCAGTAGTTAAAGCATTAAAAAACAATTATTTAATCGGAGTCATTACCGGTGGTAATGATGAAATGGTAAAACACAGAATCAACTATCTTGGAATTCAGGATTATTATCCGAAATCTCACAACAAAATTGAGGATTTTGAAGATTTCAAAAAGAAGTATAATCTTAAGAATGAGGAAATTTTAACGATGGGTGATGATCTTCCGGATATCCATATCTTAGAAAAATCGGCAATTGCTACATGTCCTGAAAATGCAGTGCCTGAAGTAAAAGGTGTATCGGATTATATTTCACCAAAAAAGGGTGGAAGCGGTGCCGTTCGCGATGTTATTGAACAAGTAATGAAGGTACAGGGCAACTGGCACGATGATAATACTCAATCTATATAATCAGTAAGTGATGAAATTACTTTTAGCTTCACAATCCCCCAGAAGAAAAGAGCTTCTTTCAAGTCTGGGTTTTGAATTTGACGTTGTAAAAATTGACTGCGAAGAAATCCTTCCTGAAAATATTAGGATAGAAGACGCAGCTGCTTATTTGTCTGAATTAAAAGCATCTGCTTTCAGAAATTTAGCTGATGATGAAGTTTTATTGACTGCTGATACTGTGGTTGCCATTGACAATCAAATCCTTGGAAAACCAAAAGATGAAGCCGACGCTCAAAATATGCTTCGAAATCTTTCAGGAAGAACTCATCAGGTTTATACGGGAATCACTATTAAAACATCTAATAAAATTTTTACGGAGACTGATGTTGCAGATGTAACACTGGACGAGATCAGTGATGAAGAAATTCAATATTATATTCAAAATTATAAGCCTTTTGACAAAGCAGGAAGTTACGGTATTCAGGAATGGCTTGGAATGGCGAAAATTACTAAACTAACAGGAAGTTTTTATACCATAATGGGGCTTCCCACTCATATTGTTTATAAAATATTGAAAGAAACGTCTCTAATTTAAATAATTATGGAATTTCCTGATCTTTATTTAAGGATAAATAAAATGTTTCTTCAGGAAATATAAATATTATTCATTATAAAATTTTATTATTTTTACAAAATCATCAAACTGCCGATAATAAAAAGCAGATTAGCGAGTTATATTGAATAATGAAAAAGAATATTTTATTCCTTTTAGTGATCTGTCTCGTTGCTTCCTGTGCTACCAAAACAAAAAAGCCGGAACAGCGATCAAAGCTTCTGAAAGGGTTTTCCACATATTACAACACTCTTTTTAATGCTAAAGATGCATTGAACAGTGAGTTTACATCAAGAGATAAAGGACATAAGGACAATTTTTATGCTCCTTATATTCCTATTCTTACTTTTGAAGACCAGCCTTTAGGAAGTGATCTTGGGCAAACTGCTGCTTTTGCAGAAAATTCCATGAAAATGGCTGAAGTAGCGAACAGACCTTCCTCCAGAAACAATTCCGGTATTCCTAATATGCAGGGACCTCCTGGAAATAATCAGACAAATTCCGATGGCAATTCACTAAGTAAAGGTGCTACAACACTGGAAATTGCTGAAGCAAAGGCTTTAAAAGCGATTAACAAGTATTCAGTTACCAGAAATGGTGAAGAAAAAAATAAACAGATTTTTGACGCATATATGATTCTTGTACAGTCAAGAATCTATCAGAATAAACCTTTGGAAGCTTTAGATGCTCTTAACCCTGTGTTTACCCGCATGAAAGATGACAAAAGAATTCCATTGGCGAGAATTTATCAGGGTGTTGCTTATGATAAAATCAAGGATTATCACAGAGCACATGAAACTTTTGCTAAACTGAGAGGAGAGAAGATTAATAAGACGTATGCTAAACTTTTGAGTATTTATTATGCTGAATCTCTTTTAGATGCTGGAAAAACTGAAGAGGCTGCAAAGGAACTTGATTTGGCTTTTGAGTTGAATTCCAACAGGAAATTAAAGAGTAGAATTGCTTATCTGAGAGGTCAGGTGTATGAAAATTTAGGGCAAAATGATAGAGCGAGAGAGAGTTATGCATCTGCCTATAAGTATTCTAATGATTTTGAATTTGAAGTAAAATCCCAAATTGCGATCGCAAAAACCTTTAATGGAAAAGGAGACTATAACGGAGCAAAAAATTATCTGGAAAGTATCAGTAAAAAAGGAACGTATGGTTCCAGAAAGAATGAATTCTACTATGCTTTAGGCTTAATGGCAAATAAGGCGGGAAAGAAAGATGAAGCACAGCAGTTTTTCAGAAAATCTTTATTTGAAAAGGTGTCTGATCCTCAGGTTCGTGGATTGGCTTACTATGAGATAGGGAAGAGCTACCTTGAAAAAAATGATTACATAGGTGCGGGAAGCTATTATGATTCAGCACTTTCCGTAATGACCTATCAGCCTTCAAAAGTCTTATTACAGGATCAGTCTGCATACATCAAGAAAATCTCTAAGAACTATTATCTGATCAAAAAGAACGACAGTATTCTTTCCTTGGCAAAGATGAATGACGGACAGAGACAGGATTTTTTCTCAAAATATATTGCTAAGCTAAAAATCAAAGAAGAAAAAGAAGAACAGGAGAGAAGAAGAGCTGAAAGGAGCAAAGGATTTGATACCGGAGACTATAATGCCAATTCACTTTTTGCGAAAACCGGTAATGCATTTGAAGACTTTGGAGTAACTACTAAAGGATTTTATTTCAGTAATACAGGTACAATAAGCAAAGGTACAGCATCATTTAAGCAGATCTGGGGAGACAGAGCGCTTTCAGATAACTGGCGTTTTTCCAAGAAAATGGCTTCGCTTGATGATATGAAAAATGAAGCTTTAGGAGTAACTTCTGCGCCTAACCCAAGACGTTTTGAACCGGCTTACTATATTGAACAGATTCCTACAGATCAGGGAAAACTTTCACAGCTTAAAAAAGATAGGGATACAGCATCTCTTGGTCTTGGTATCATGTATCAGAATTACTTTACCAATACACCTTTGGCTACGAAAACGCTGTATGATCTTGTAGATGTAAAACCGGAAGAAAAGGTAATGTTGCAAGCTTTGTATGAGATCTTTGCCATGAACTATGAAAAGAATCCTCAGGCATCGGAACGGGCAAAACAGATCCTTATGACTGATTATCCTTATACTTCTTATGCTGAATTTGCTAGAAACCCTAAAAACACTTCATTTGTAAAATCTTCAGAAGATGTGGAGAGTGAGTACAAGAGGGCATATGCTTTGTATGAATCCGAAAAGTTTGCAGAAAGTAAAGCTGTTATTGATCAGACACTTCAGAAATATCCAAAGGATGCACTAGTTCCGAAATTAAACCTTTTAAATGCTTTTAATACCGGAAAATCGAGTGGGAAAGAGGTAATGATACTTCAGCTTGAACAAATCGCTTTAAGCTATGCAAAAACACCTGAAGGTATCAGAGCAAAAGAAATGCTGAACTACCTGAAAAGTGATCTAAGCTTTCAGGCAACGGATAATAAAGGAAATCCTGTTATGCCTCAACCAGCTTCTCCAATTCAGCAAGGAAATCAAAATAATAATCAGCCAGTGATGAATAATGGGATTCCTAAAAAACCTGGCAGTTTAAATAATAGTCAGAATCTGGATGTGAATCAGCCTCAGAATCCTATTAACAATGCAGGACAACAAATGGGAACAGGAATAGGGCAAAAACCAAAATCAAACGTTCCGGAGGGTGGTCCGGGCGATTCTAAATAAAATAAAAAGCGAAGAATAAATCTTCGCTTTTTTATGTAATTACTTTTTCGATTAAAATTTTATGAGCCTTTTTTCTTTACACCATGGAAATCCTTCAGATAAAAAGGTTCAAAATAAGCCATATCCTCAAAGTCTTTATTTTCTATCTTCTCAAGAGTTTTTTTGATCAGATATTGTGCAGAAGGGTAGATCTCTTCTTTAAAATCCGCGTGGGGAAGGTTTAAAATATCTTTTGCTTTCTTGGCTCCGTCTCCTACAAAAATTACTTTTTTGTCTTTAAATTCTTCAAAAGAAGTTTCATCAAGAATTTTAGCTTCGGTCTGGGATAGCTCTTTTCCTGTAGAACCGTCATAAACGGCTGTATAAACCTCCATTCTCCTTGCATCGATCAATGGAATTATAAGATCATAGTTATTGCCTAAAAAAGGCTCTATCATACTTTCAAGAGAATTTACAGCAATAAAGGGAACTTTCAATCCATAGCAGAAGCCTTTTGCAGAGGCAGCACCAATTCTTAGACCAGTATACGAACCAGGTCCTTTTCCGAGAGAAACTGCTTCAATGTCCTTAAGTGAAATTCCAGCTCCTTCCAATGCCCATTCTACATAGGAGTGAAGACTTTCAGACTGCTTATAGTTTTCGGAAACTTCTTCACACAGGCATAGTAACTTTTCATTATCTGATACGGCTACTGAACAGTTTTTAGAAGAAGTTTCAAGATATAGAATTTTCATTTTCTTATTTTAAGCTAAACTGCAAGATTGCTAAAGGCAAAATCGCTTTTAATATTCTGCAAATTTAATCCTTTATTTTGAGACTATTTTTTATAAATCGTTCTTGGTTCTGCCTGAGCACTTGGATAAATGCACATATCTGCAATAGTAACATGTTTTGGAGCGTTTATACAATACGCAATGGCATCTGCAATATCTTCTGCTTTTAAGGCTTCATAACCCGCGTATACTGTTGCAGCTTTTTCACTATCACCTTTGAATCTCACTAAAGAAAAATCTGTTTCTACTGCTCCCGGCTGGATGTTGGTAACCTTGATCCCGAATTCAGTAAGCTCCAATCTCATTCCTTCAGAAATAACATCTACTGCTTTTTTTGTCGCACAATATACAACCCCATTTGCATAAGTTTGTCTCGCTGCAACGGAACTAATATTTACAATATGACCTGAATTTTTAGTTTTCATAGCAGGAATAATCATTTTAGAGACATATAAAAGTCCCTTTACATTTCCGTCTATCATCGAGTCCCAATCATCAGTCTTACCAGATGAAAGAGGATCAAGCCCATGAGCATTGCCTGCATTATTAATCAGAACATCAATATCTTTCCACCCCTCAGGAAGTGAATTAATAGCTGCCTCTACCTCTTCCAGATTCCTTACATCAAACATTAAACTAAAAACTTCAGTAAATAGAGATAATTCAGCATTTAAAGTTTTCAGTACTTCACTTCTTCTTCCACAAATAATGATTCTGTTTCCTTGTTTTGCCAAAAGCTCTGCTGTAGATTTTCCGATTCCGGAAGTAGCTCCTGTGATTAATATTGTCTTCATAAAATTGATTATTTATTTAATATAACAAAGTATCAGCCTCACAATTTACCAATGCTTGATATGTATTGTTACATCGGTATTTTGCTGAATTGATATATTTCATTGTTATATATTGTATTGTTAATTTGCATCAAATGCCTGAAATGCATCGATGATATGATCAATCATTAAGTTTTTTTGCTCATCAGGGAGAACGGAAATAATGTCAAATCTCACTTCATTCTGACGGTTAAATTCCTCTAAATAATGATTAGCTGCAGAAACAACAGACCTAATCTTTGTTTTGGTCACAGCTTCCTGAGGCAGCATGAATGCATCGGTAGATCTGGCTTTTACTTCAACAATAACTATTAAGTCATCTTTTTCAGTAATAATATCTATTTCAGCCTTTTGAAAGCGAAAGTTTCTGGACAGTATTTTATAGCCATTCTTTTGAAGATAATCAGCTGCGAGATCTTCTGCTATTTTTCCAAAGTCATTATGATTAGCCATATTTTTCGCTTGAGTATATGATAATCCGGTGAGTAATTTTTTAAAAATCGATCTTTACTTTATCTCCGATTTTGACCTTAGCTGTACCACCGATTAATAATGGTCTATTGTCTTTGATGTGTCCATTTGGAAAGCCAAATACTACAGGGAATTTATATTTTGAAATTCTTTCGGCGATCAGTTTATAAGCAAATCCATCAAAGCTTGCTTCGTAATCTTTATTGTCTTTTTCATCACCCATATTGGTCATTCCACCTACAACAAGTCCTTTTATTTTGCTGAAAACCCCGGCAAGTTCCAAACTCATAATCATTCGGTCAAGAGCATAAAAGTTCTCTCCGATATCTTCAATGAATAAAATTTTATCTTTAAACTCAAAAGAGTATTTGGTTCCCAGAAGGGCATAAATAAGCGCTAGATTACCTCCAACAAGTTCTCCTTCAATATTACCCTTTCTATTTAATTTGTGGGATTGTAAGCTATATTTAGGCGTTTTTCCTTTTAAAATATCAAAGATAAGATCATAGCTTTCATCTGTAACTCCAAAACTTGAAGTTTTTATTGTCTGCCCATGAATGGAAGCAAATCCTTTTTTCAACAGATAGCTTTGAATAACGGTATTGTCGGAATATCCTATGTACCATTTCGGATTTTGTATAAAGTTTTTAAGTTTTAAATGCTGGACCAGGTGCTGGCATCCATATCCTCCTCGTGAAGCCCATATTGCTCCTATTTCTTTATCATTTAAAGCCCAGTTGATATCTTTTATTCTTTCCTGTTCTGTTCCGGCATAATTGTAACCATTCGAAAATTTGGTATAAAGGTGTTCTCCTAAAACAGTTTCAAATCCTTTACTTTTAATTAATTGTATTCCCTTTTCAAGTTGAGTGGCATCTACAGCTCCGGCAGGGGAAATAACAGCAATTTTAGCCCCTTTTTTAAGGGCTTTTGGAAAGATAATTTTTTTCATTTTGTTTTTTGATATTTTACTTCTTTTTTCTCGGCTTCTTCCAGTTGTCTCTCAAATTGATTGAACTTTTTAAAACTTTGCAGGAAGATAAAGAAACTGAATATAATAAGAATTACACCAACAACTCTTCTAATCTGGTTGGCTAATTTTTGAGTAAGTTTATCATGAAACTGTTTTGCCAGAAATATTTTGGCTAAATCTATACAAAGATAAGTAGCAATGACAATGCTTATGTATAAAATAAAACTGCTGGTGTCCGGGTATTGATTCCTTACGGAAATTACCGTTACCAGCCAGAAGAGAATGACTCCAACATTCAAAAGATTAAAGAAAAAACCATTAAAAAATGTTTTGATATAATTTTGACTAATGATCTTTTCTTCACCAGGCATATGCATTTTGGTTTTTGTTACTAACATTACAATCCCGTAAATAAAAATCAGGATAGAAGTAATCCTGTAAAAACCCGGATGTTTATCAATTAAAGTAACAATATCTGCACTGGCATAATAAGCTGCTACAATACAAAGTAAATCTGCAGTAATCACCCCAAGATCCAACGATAAAGCATGCTTTGGCCCTCTGGAGAAACTGGTCTCAATTAACAGGAAAAATATAGGTCCTATAAAAACCAGACTCAACATGAATCCTAATATGACGGCAGATAGTACAAGTTCAAGCATTTAATAAATTTAAAAATGAAAAAATTCATTCCGTTTTATACAAAGTTAGACTTTATGATTTAATTATTCAATAAAGATGTGATATATCAACTTTTATTTTAGCAACTATTTGGACTTAATTTTTAAGAAGAGAAGCAATAAAAGGAAATCCTTTAAGCCAGAGAAGACAAATAAAAAATCCCCGTCATAAAGTACGAGGATATAAATTTAATTTTCAATTCGCTTGTTATATTCTTCCCAGTCAAACTCAAAGCCTAAGTTTTTGGTTACATAATCAAATATTTCATCAAAATCAGGTTCGTGCTCTTTCGCAAAATCATACCATCCTTTAGAAAACTCCGAGTATTCATCTCCTAAAACTTCACCTTGCGTTCGCATTCCTTTATGTGTACTTGCCAGCCAATATTTTTTCTTTTCATCAAAACCCATTTTGGGGTATTCTTCTTTCCAAAATTTATTCATTGAATTATCAAATTCTTGAATTTCTTTTAAATGATTTACTTTTTTAGAAGAGCCTAATCCAGAAAGATATTCATTATATTCCTTCTCTATTTTTTTATTTAACTCTTCTAGATTCATGTTAATATTTTTTTTAATTAGCTTTATCTCATAGACATTCCTGTAAGTCTAAAATATCCTTTTTTGAATTTTCTTTTTAATAATAACTTAGCTTTACTGTGGTCTATGATTTTATTACTGTCTTCAAAATTGAAAAAATCCCCGTTACAAAGAACGAGGATATAAATTTAATTTTCAATTCGTTTATTATATTCTTCCCAGTCAAACTCAAAGCCTAAGTTTTTGGTTACATAATCAAATATTTCATCAAAATCAGGTTCGTGCTCTTTCGCAAAATCATACCATCCTTTAGAAAACTCTGAGTATTCATCTCCTAAAGCTTCACCTTGCGTTCGCATTCCTTTATGTGTACTTGCCAGCCAATATTTTTTCTTTTCATCAAAACCCATTTTGGGGTATTTTTCATTCCAAAATTTTTTCTGAGAATTTTCCAAATCTTCTATAAATTTACTGAAATTTGATTTCATAGAATTTATTTTCCTATTAGATTTATTTTATTGGTCATTACTCAACAATCTTGAAATCTAATTGCTTTTGGATAAGATTAGCTTTCACTACTTTGATCTGAACCTGATCTCCCAACTGATATTTATTACCATGTCTTATCCCATAAACAGCGTGTGTTTTTGCATCGTACATATAAGAATCATCCACAAGATCTCTTAGTTTGATAAGACCTTCAGCTCCGTTTTCAGGAACTTCAACCCAGAAACCAAATTCTGCAACTCCTGAAATAACTCCTGTAAATGTTTCTCCAAGATGTTTCTCCATAAATTTCACCTGCATATACTTAATAGAATCTCTTTCTGCATCAGCAGCCAGTCTTTCCATAGCACTGCAATGTTTTGCTTTCTCTTCAAGTTCTGGTCTGCTTGGAGATTTTCCACCATCCAAATAATGCTGAAGAAGACGGTGAGCCAATAAATCCGGATAACGACGGATAGGAGAAGTAAAGTGACTATAATAATCAAATCCAAGCCCGTAGTGACCGATTGGTTCTGTAGAATATACTGCCTTACTCATACTTCTCATCGCAAGAGTTTCAATCATATTTTCTTCCCCTTTACCTTTTACATCATGAAGAAGTTTATTCAGAGATTCTGCAACTTTTTTGGTATTCGCAAGATTCATTTTGTACCCAAAAGTAGAAACAAAGTCTCTTAACGATTCCAGCTTTGCAGGATCCGGATCATCGTGAACTCTATAAATAAATGTATTCTGAGTAATCTCTCCTTTTCTTGTAAGAGATACAAATTCTGATACTTTTTTATTTGCTAAAAGCATAAATTCTTCGATCAGGTGATTTGAATCTTTACTGATTTTAAAATAAACCCCAATTGGCTCATTATTTTCATCCAAATTGAATCTTACCTCACTTCTGTCAAAGGTAATTGCTCCTTTTCTGATACGATCATTACGCATGATCTTAGCCAATCTGTCAAGAACATTGATTTCCTCAGCCAAATCTCCTTCACCTGTTTCGATACGCTCCTGAGCTTCTTCGTAGGTAAATCTTCTGTCTGAATGAATCACAGTTCTTCCAAACCATTGTTTTTGAATTTCTGCCTGATCATTCAGTTCAAAAACAGCAGAGAAAGTATACTTATCTTCATTTGGACGAAGAGAACACACATCATTACTCAATACTTCAGGCAACATGGGCACAACTCTGTCTACCAAATACACTGAAGTGGCTCTCTGATACGCTTCATCATCCAGTATGGTTCCCGGAACTACATAATGAGAAACATCCGCAATGTGAACCCCAATTTCCCAGTTTCCGTTTTCCAGTTTTCTCATGGACAAAGCATCATCAAAGTCTTTCGCGTCTTTAGGGTCAATAGTAAACGTACAAATGTTACGCATATCCCAGCGTTTTGCTACTTCTTCATCAGTGATTCTTCTGTCTATTTTATCCGCATCCAATTCTACTTCCTGTGGAAACTCATAAGGTAGCCCATATTCGGCAAGAATAGCGTGGATTTCCGTTTCATGTTCTCCCGGAGCACCTAATACCTGTATGATTTCTCCTTCAGGATTTTTATCGCCAGGTTTCCATTCTGTCATCTTAACGATTACCTTATCTCCATCCTCTGCATTATTGAATTTTGTTTTCGGAATAAAAATGTCTGTATTGATTGATTTTTTATCCCCAACCACAAATCCAAAATCCTTGTGAGCAACCTTTTGAAAAGTACCTACAAATTCAGTTCTGTTTCTCTCCAAAACTTCCAAAACGGACCCTTCCAGCTTCTTTCCTTTATAATGATAAGTTATAATAAGAACCTTGTCTCCCTGCAAAGCATCCTTTACATTTTTAGCATGAACGAAAACATCTTCTTCCAATCCTTCTACATTTACATAAGCATTCCCGCTTTGGTTGAAATCAATAATTCCTGTTAATGTTCCTGCAATTTTCAGGTTTACGATATACTTTCCTCTTTCTACTTCTTTGATCTTTTCAGATCCCTGAAGCTTATGCAGTGCCTGAATCACAAGTTCTCTTTGTCTTGGATTCTTGTATTCTATACCATCAGCTATCTGCTTATAATTATAAATTTTTGATGAATTTGCATTCATGAAGCGAAGGATCAATCTTCCGATTTCCATCAGCTTCAAATCATTTTTATGACTTATATATTTTCTTTTTTTTGGCATTTTAACTTTCTTTTAATTAAAAATAATCTTTCTTTTGAAGATTACCGTATTAGTTTTTTTAATCAATTATTATCTAAATATTAATAGATAATGTTTGTCTTTTTCCGGATGATATCCTTATATATTATATGAAGTGTTCAGTTTCTATATTAAAAATACTTCCTATTAATTGGTAAATCTACGCATTAACATTCCATACTCATTACTTATTTATATTTCAAAACTGAAATTTTTATCCTAAATAATTTAGCTTAATTATTATCTCAATTTTTATCTGACTTCATTATATGGAGTGACGATTTCAATACAACAAAATCCTATCCAAATCCTTATCCGGCAAATAAGTTTTTATCGAAATTTTTCTGTGTATTATTCCTAAACATCTTCTTTAATCTTGAAATAAAAATAATACAAGAATTTAATAAAACCAACAGTTTTTATTACTATCAAACCTTTGTTTTTACATTAAACTATACATTTAGTTTAAAAACATAAAACGTAACATATAGTTTAATCAATTCAATAAAAATATGGAGAAGAAAAGAAGGATACCTTTTTGCTAATATTACTTAATAATATCTAAAGGCTATGGAGTAGAATAGATTGGTAACTTCTATTGGACACTGCAAATGTACGAATAAAAAATAAATAAGGTCTGCAATTCAAATTACAGACCTTAGTATATTTAGCAAACAGCAATTTTATCAACTCTGTTCTGGTGTCTTCCACCTTCAAATTCTGTCGAAAGAAATTTATCTACAATTTCAATTGCCAATTCTTTTGATATAAATCTTGCTGGCATTGAAATCATGTTTGCATCATTATGCAGTCTTGCCAGTGTTGCAATCTCCGGCATCCAGCAAAGTGCACATCTGATCTTTTGATGTTTGTTCGCAGTAATCTGAACCCCATTTCCGCTTCCGCAGATCAAAATTCCAAGCTCATTTTCTCCGTTTTCCACAGAGGTTGCAGCAGGGTGGACAAAGTCTGGATAATCCACACTGTTTGTGGAAAACGTTCCAAAATCCTGAACCTCAAACTTTTCTGAAAGGTAGTTTTTAACAATCTCCTTATATTCATAGCCTGCATGGTCCGCTGCGATAGCAATTTTTCTTTTCATAATACTCTTATTAAGCTTTTTTAGATTTTATTTCCTTACAAAGGTAAGAATAATAACAATTCATGTTAGTAAACCGTGAGTTAATTGTGAAAAGGTATGTTAATAACTGTGGAAAACTTTTTTCAACTTTCTATTTTCAAAGATGAAATTATTTCGTAATAGAAAATCTATTCTAAACTTTTCCCCACAACTTTCCAGATCTTTTCTTCAGCTATCCCCAGGCTTTTCCATAATAAAATAACTAATAATGTTTTATTGGTAAAGTTATCAACAATTGTGAATAAGTGTGTGAATATACATGTTTACAGTAATTTACATTGTGAGTTATTTATGAATTGAGTACTAGTTGAGTATTATAAACTTTAAGCCAAAAACTTATCCCCGTTACTAACAATACATAACAACAACTACATTATTCTTTTTTTTAAATAGAGAAAAAATGTTGATTAATGGGTGATTGGGTTCGGGGAAAGTTTTTGAAAACTTTTATTTTAATCAATCTGTTGAAAAAGTTTAAAACCTTACATTTGTGAAACGAAAAATCAAAGAAATTTATGAAATTACTTCTGCCGGAATTTGATGAAAAGCAAACCCAGGTGCTTGGGGAGTTTCATAAAAATGTCGAAAAAAATAAATCTAAATATGAAAATGAAAACAATCAACGACTTCAATTTTAAAGATAAGAAAGCTCTTGTAAGAGTTGACTTCAATGTTCCACTTGACGACGAGTTTAATGTAACTGACAATACTAGAATTGTTGCGGTGAAACCAACCGTTGATAAAATTCTTAATGATGGTGGATCTGTTATTTTAATGACACATCTTGGAAGACCAAAAGGTGAGTTTAAGGATGAATTTTCCCTAAAACATATTGTTGAAGAAATTTCAAATGTTTTTGGACAGGAGGTGAAGCTTGTTGAGGATTGTATTGGTGAAAAGGCTGAGCAGGCTGCTAAAGAACTTAAGCCAGGTGAAATTTTATTATTAGCCAATGTACGGTTTCATAATGAGGAAGAAAATGGAGATGAAACTTTCGCTGAGAAATTATCTAAATTGGGAGATGCTTATGTGAATGATGCTTTTGGAACTGCACATAGAGCCCATGCATCTACAGCCGTAATTGCAAAGTTTTTTCCAGAAACTAAATTTTTCGGTTTATTGATGGCTAAAGAGCTTCAGGCAATCGATAAAGTTTTAAAAAGTGGTGAGAAGCCTATCACTGCAATTCTTGGTGGATCTAAAGTTTCAACTAAGATAACTATTATAGAAAACATTCTTCCTGCAGTAGATAATCTGATCATTGGAGGTGGTATGGCATTTACATTTATTAAAGCTCTTGGAGGCAAAATTGGAAATTCATTGGTAGAAGAAGATAAGATTCCTTTAGCTCTTGAGATTTTAGGTAAAGCTAAAGAACACAAAGTAAAAGTTTATCTTCCTTCTGATGCTATTATCGCTGAAAGTTTCAGTAACGATGTTGAAAGTAAAGAAGCAGATATTTATGCTATTCCTGAAGGATGGATGGGACTTGATGCTGGTCATAAATCAAGAGATTTGTTTAATGATGTATTGTTAAACTCAAGAACGATTCTTTGGAATGGTCCTATCGGAGTTTTTGAAATGTCAAATTTTGCTGGTGGTACCGTAGCACTGGGTGATAGTATTGCTGAAGCGACAAGATTAGGTGCTTTCTCTTTAGTAGGAGGAGGAGATAGTGTTGCATTCGTTAAGCAGTTTGGATATGCTGACAAGGTAAGTTATGTTTCTACAGGTGGTGGAGCAATGCTTGAAAGTTTAGAAGGACTTGAGCTTCCTGGTGTAGCAGCTATCAATAATTAATAAAAATAAAAAATCAATATTTTCAAGCCTGCTAATATTATTAGCAGGCTTTTTTTTGCTGTATTTTCCATTGAGAAATCCTGAATTTGGTGTTTGTTTTTTTATTTATTGATATAACTTAAGGTTATATTAATGTGGGACTTTTTGATAGTGTGGAAGTTATGTTGCTACACCGATTAATAGGAAGTATTTTAATATGAAGTCGTGATAATATTGATTAGATTCTATTACTTTTTTATATGATTCAAGCTATGATTTTTTATTTATTTTGTTTGAATTTTATAATTATATGTTGGCTTTTAGAAGGTGCTTTATTTCTATTATTTTGGATACTGTACAAAATTTTTTTAGTAAATTCAATATTTATATCTAGGAGGGAAAGAAACAAATTATTTTGTTCAGAATAATATTTAAAGCTATTGTTTGAATCAATTTTAATTTTATTCGAAGAGGTATATTTGTTTTGTTCTGGTTTATTAAAAGATCTTGCCATTACTATTTTATATCATTTTGTGATTAGAATGATTTTTTATGATCTCATGATAAAAGTAAGGTAGTTCATTTATATTTTTTTTGGAATGAACGATGACACAAAATATTGTGATCATTAATTATATGATTATAATTAATGTTAATGTGTTTATTATCATATTGTTATGTAAATGTTTTTATGCTATGTGTATTCTTATCTCTTTTTTTACTCGTGTTGTTATATTGTGTTTGTAATTAATTGATTTACAGATTTTAATCTTATTTTTTTATGAGTGAATTTTTACTAAACTATTATGCTTTTAGAATAGTTTTTGTATTATATTAACTTCTAAAAAATGCAATTAGATTGATTTCACTATTTTTTTATTTTCTTTAAGTACGAGTTTTAATGTTTTTGAAATTCATTTTATTTTTAGTAACCTTTGAGTGTTATTTTTTCACTTTTTATTTATCTCATCTGTTTTTAAATTTTTGTCAGACATTCTTCTTATATATATGTATGCTAATTTTCCGGCTAGCTTAAATTGAATAGGTTTAAAAATAATTTAATACTTCGGCTAACTTTTTCAAAAGCTAAAAAAACAGACTCTTTAAATAGCTTAAAAATCGAATAACTATAATTTTTAATATACTTATATCGTTTGAATATTTGAGATGTTATTTAATGTGTTTTTGAAGGAATTTCTGTTGTTATGTTCTAAT
The DNA here is from genome assembly GCF_001684975.1 of Chryseobacterium artocarpi. Lineage (GTDB taxonomy): Bacteria > Bacteroidota > Bacteroidia > Flavobacteriales > Weeksellaceae > Chryseobacterium > Chryseobacterium artocarpi. Next base: position 138,761 of record NZ_MAYH01000045.1, read on the forward strand.
TTTCCTTCTTGAGAATGGCATGTGTATTCTTTTTCCTGTAGGGCTTATTTTTAAAGATTTGTCATAGCTTATATGGAATTTTTTTTGAAAATAAACTTGGCAATAGAGAAGTGGAGTAGGGGGAGTTGTAAAAGTATGTTACTATTTAAATGATTTTTAAATGAGTTTACTCATCAATAATTTTACATTGTTGTAGGAAATAAAAAAACTCAGAAAGAAATTTCCTGAGTTTTTATTTTTTTAGCTCAAAATCCTGAAAATTGGCATTCAGAAATAGCTTAAAAATCGATGATCTATCTTTTTTCGATAATATATATCAAACTTGAAAATTCGTTCGAAAATGAGGCTTTTATGTTTGAAATTGTTCCGAAGATGCTTCCTTTTAGCCAAAATAGAGGTGATTTTTTATATTTTTCGCTCAACATGGAGATATAGTATGAATCTAGGATCAAAGGTTTGATCTTTCTCATTTTCCAATCTGGTTTTTTAGAAATTAAATTTTCCATTCCGTTTTTAGAAAAGTGATAGATGTGTCTCGGTACATCATAGGCTGCCCAATATTCTTTATAATGTTTGGCATCATAAGAAGTAGGGTTGGGCACAGCAATAATAAGAAGTCCTTTGTCTTTTAATTTTGCGTGAAAAATACTGAGCATTTCATCCTGGTTCTCTATATGTTCAAATACATGCCACAATGTAATTGCATCTAAACTTTTGTCTTCGATTTTTTGAATGTCGTCGAGGATCTTTGCTTTTGTAATTTTTCCCTGTGCTGCTTTTCTTGCATCAGCATCCGGTTCAAATCCTAAGGCTTCAAAATCATTTTCTATATACTTTACAAATTCTCCGGCACCACATCCATAGTCTAATACTTTTGATCCTTGTTGAATTCTTTCAACAAGAATATTTTTTTTGTATTTCAGATTAAAAGACTGAAGAAATTTATATAATTTTTCTTTGAGGCTTCCGGAATCCTGGTGATGAGAAATATAATCTTCACTTTCATAATATCTGGAAATATTGGATGGAATAGGGGAGGTCTTGTAGACTCCTTTGGTTTCGGTTTCTTTAATCTCAAATATTTCCTGTGAAAGAAAATGATCTTTTATTTTCATTGAATTTACTATCTGTTATATTTAAAAAATTAAGATATTCATCAACTTTTTTTGAGTTTAATAAATACCTTAATTTTCATTTTTATTGTAAGAAATGTTTCACGTGAAACATTTTTATTTTAACGTCCTAAATAGACTAGTAAAACGTTAATGTCGGCTGGAGAAACACCGCTTATCCTTCCTGCCTGTGCGATAGTCTTAGGACGAACGTTAGACATCTTCTGTTTTGCTTCTGCTGAAAGACTTGAAAGCTTCATATAATCAAAATCTTCAGGGATTTTAATGTTTTCAAGACGGTTTAGTTTAGCTACATTTTCCTTTTCTTTTTCAATATATCCTTTATACTTGATGTTGATTTCAGCTTGTTCTCTTACTTCTTCATTGTATTGGGATGAAGTTTCTTTAATGAAATCAATTTCATCAAGTTTTTCTAAAGTGATATTAGGTCTTGTAAGAATTTGTGCAGCTCTATAGGCTTGATCTACAGGACTGCTTTCTACAGATGCCAGAACTGGGTTTATTATTCCTGGTTTTAAAGAAGTTTCGCGTAAAAACTCTTCAAGTTGTTGACTTTCAGTTATTTTGGTTTCTACTTTTCTTAATCTTTCTTCTTTTGCTAATCCTAGATGGTATGCTTTCTCAGTTAATCTGATATCTGCATTATCTTGTCTTAATAAAAGTCTGTATTCGGCACGTGAAGTAAACATTCTATATGGCTCTTCTGTTCCTTTTGTGATAAGATCATCAATCAATACACCAATGTAAGCTTCATCTCTGTTAAGAATGAAATCTCCTTTTTCATGTACTTTATTGTGAGCATTGATTCCGGCAATCAAACCTTGTCCGGCTGCTTCTTCATATCCTGTAGTACCATTGATCTGCCCAGCGAAATATAAATTATCAATTAATTTTGTTTCTAGGGTATGCTTCAATTGGGTAGGAGGGAAGTAGTCGTATTCGATTGCGTATCCCGGACGGAAAACTTTTACATTCTCAAATCCTGGAATATGTTTCATTGCTTTGATCTGTACATCTTCCGGAAGAGAAGAACTGAATCCGTTTACATAAATTTCTACAGTTTTCCATCCTTCAGGTTCTACGAAAAGCTGGTGTCTGTTTCTTTCAGCAAAACGATTAATTTTATCTTCAATACTTGGGCAGTATCTTGGACCTAAACTTTGAATCGTTCCATTGAACATTGGACTCCTATCGAAACCTTCGCGAAGAATATCATGAACAGTTTCGTTCGTATATACAATATGACAACTTAATTGTTTTGTTAATTTCGGAGTATCAAGGTAGCTGAACTTTTGAGGATTTTCGTCTCCTTTTTGTTCTTCCATTTTTGAATAATCCAAACTTCTTCCATCAACTCTTGGTGGGGTACCAGTTTTCATTCTTCCGGCTTCGAAACCTAAAGTTACTAATTGTTCGGTGATTCCAAATGCTCTTGGTTCACCCATTCTTCCACCGCCTAATTGTTTATCTCCAACGTGAATTAATCCATTTAAAAAAGTTCCGTTTGTTAAAACTACAGATCTTCCCTTTATCTCAATTCCTAAAGAAGTAATTACTCCGGTTACTTTATTATTTTCAATAACCAGTTGTTTCACCATATCCTGAAAGAAATCAAGATTAGGAGTATTCTCTAATGCAAGTCGCCATTCTTCGGCAAAAAGCATTCTATCATTTTGGGTTCTTGGGGACCACATTGCAGGACCTTTTGAAAGATTCAGCATTTTAAATTGGATGGCAGATTTGTCTGCTACGATTCCGGAGTATCCACCCATCGCGTCAATCTCTCTTACGATTTGTCCTTTTGCGATTCCACCCATTGCGGGGTTGCAACTCATCTGTCCGATGGTCTGCATATTCATTGTAATCAATAGAGTTTTTGAACCCAGGTTGGCTGCCGCTGCTGCTGCTTCACATCCTGCGTGTCCTGCACCTACTACGATCACGTCATATATTTCTGAAATCATTTTTATCTCGCTTATTTAAGCCTTAAACCTTAACTTTAACCTTAATGTTTCACGTGAAACATTTTTGAAGAATGCACTCTAGGTAAACATATATTGTTGCTAGAATTGAGTACTTTAGATATCGGACTTTAAGTGATTATTTAATTCTAATTCTTTAAATCTCTATATTTAGATAAGTACAGATCTTCCATTCTTCGCATCTCTTTTTCCTCTTCTTCCGTCTTGTCTTTATACCCTATAAGGTGTAAAATACCATGGGCTAAAACTCTTCTTAATTCATCTTCATAATCTCGGGAAAGGGTAGAGGCGTTGTCTGAAATGCGTTGCAAAGATACAAAAATCTCAGCGCTTATTGTCTTACCTTTTACATAATCAAAAGTGATGATATCGGTATAATAATCATGCTGTAAATAATCCTGATTGATCTTTAAAAGATATTCATCATCACAGAAAATGTAATTGATTTCTCCTAGTTTTTTTCCTTCTGAAAGAATAAGATCTTCCAGCCATTTTTTGTAATCTGTATCTACCGATTCTGGTAAATTTTCGTAAAAGAATTGTATCATTGTATTAAAACCAGTGTCCTAAAATAACACTGAATATGCCTTTTTGATTGTTTTTTAGTGAATGGCTAAAGTTTACCTTTATCTGCCCGAAAGGAGATTTGTAACCAGCCGTAAGTCCAAGCGAGCTGAAATTTACTTTAACTGCATCTTCAAATTTAATGTCATTTGAAAGGTTTGCAAAGCTAAAGTTTCCGCTGATAAAATAATTTTTATTAAACCTAAACTGAAGATCATTGGATGCTAAGATCACGTTATTGGTATGAAGTTGGGCAAAATAAAATCCTGCAAAACTTTTAAAATTAATAATGTTTTGTTCAAATAATCCACCTAATCTGAACTGATAGTAAGAAGGAAGGTTATCTCCAAGAGTTACGCCTCCAAATAGATTTAAACGGTAAGTGAATTGTTTTCCAAGAGGAATATTAATCTTTAAATCTGCCTTTATCTGAACGATTCGTTTTTCAACTTCGGATTTTAAAAGATCTACAACCTTTCCTTCTGCTGCAAAATAAACCCCTTTAGTCGGGAATTCCTTATCGTCTTGCGTATCTGTTTTAAGAAATACATATGGATTTAAAAAGCGGCTGTAACGTCTATTATCGCCGTTAATTTCCGCTTTAAAGTAATCATGACTAATACCACCACCGATGGCGTATTTATCCTTCCATACAGACTGTATATAAGCCTCATTTCGCATCCATTCCCATTTATCAATAACATTATTATCTACATTTTTAAGATCAAAGCTCATTCCTGAAGAATAAATACCAAATCCCGGAATATATCCGTTATCAATAAAGTAGTTTAGATAATATCGAAGCTTGTCACCAACGATGACATCCACAGAAAGGTTGGAGTTTTTAAATAAAAGTCTCTTTGCAGAGTAATTTAAAAGAAGCCCGGTTTTGAAAACTTCGTCATAATGAAGTCCGAATTTTAAGAAATGACGGGCATCATCTTCGGTCACATAAAGCTTTAAATAATTAGCATCATTCTCCTGAACGATATCGTAATTGATAAATTTATAGTTGTTGGTAGCAACGAGTTTATCAATCATTTTATTAATGCTTCCATAAGTCTGCAGAGAGGGAAGACGTAGTCCCATTTTACCTAAAGTATAGTTTTTACCATAAATTTTACTTCCTTCTATGGAAATACTGTCTATCTTATATACGTTAGAATATATGGGGTTTACACGTTGTCTGAGACGGTCAAAAGGACGTTTTGGCAATTGATCGAGAACCTGAGTATATTTTAAGCCTTCTACATAGCCGCTGTCAAGAATTTTCTTCTTGTCATCATAGCTTGTAGCTGACATTCCTTTAAGATTAGGCTTAATATTGATGTCTGTATATTTATATTGTTTTCTGGTGTCTCTTTTAATCCCAAAATCAATAACCTGATTAAGGATGGAAATAATGTTATTTAAGTCCTCTCTTTTGGAAAGATCCTGGTTAAGATCCACACCGATGACAATATCAATTCCTTTATCCTTTAAAGGCTTTGATGGATAATTTACAGTCATTGCTCCATCTATATAAATACTATCTCCAATTTTAACGGGATCCATTAAAGAAGGAAACGCTGAACTTGCCATAATAGATTGTACAAGATCACCTTTTTCGAAAATCTGCATATTTCCACTTTCAAGATTGGTGGCAACACATAAAAAAGGAATAGGCATCTTAGAAAAGTCCTCGATATTGGAAACATTTTTAAAAAGTTCTTTTAAAAGATAAACGTTTCTCTGTCCTGTACTGATGGAAGAGGGAAGTGTAATTTTCCCATTTTTTAAAGGAATAGATAAAAGATATTTGTCAACAGATTTATTGAAAAAACTTGCTTCCTGTCTGGATTTTGGATCCATAATCAAAGAATAGAAATCGGTGTCCATGACAATTTTTTCTATTTCTTTACCAGAATATCCGGAAGCGTACAGTCCGCCCACAATGGCTCCCATACTCGTTCCGGAAATATAATCTACTTTTACTCCCAAAGAATCTAATACTTTAAGTACTCCGACATGTGAAAAACCTTTAGCACCACCACCGGCGAGCGATAGTCCTATTTTGGGGTTCTTGGGAATCACTAAATCTTTTTTTACCTGTGATTGAAACCACAGTAGCTGGAATACGAAAAGAAGAATCAGGAGTTTTCTCATAGTTAATCTTTTATATATATCCGTTTCACCCGAGGTGAAATGGATGTTAATACTTCATAGGTTATAGTTTTGCAGTAATCTGCAAATTCTTTTAAACTTGGTTTTGCATTAAAGACGGTTACCATATCACCTTCCTTTACATTGGGAACGTGATCTACGTTAAGCATCATCATATCCATACAGATGTTTCCTACAATTGGAGCCAATGTTTTGTTGACGCCAAGGCTTCCAACCTGGTTGCCTATTAATCTTGGAATACCATCTGCATATCCTACAGGAATGGTAGCAATCTTTGTAAGATGGTCTGTTTTAAATCTTCTGCTGTATCCCACAGATTCACCGTCTTCCACCATTGATATCTGTGAAATTACGGTTTTAAAACTTACCACAGACTGTAATTGTTTTTGTATTTGAGGATTGGGTGATTCTCCAAGCATTCCTATACCGATTCTTACCATGTCATATTGGTGATCTGTGTAGCTTGTAATACCGGAAGAATTTAAAATATGTCGGATAGGAGAATATCCTAATTTTTCAATCAGATAGCTTGAATTTTTATCAAATGTCTTTAATTGATCCAATGTAAAAGCCTTTTCTTCAGGAACATCGGATGATGACAAATGACTGAACATACTTTGAACTTTAAGATTTTTACTACTTAAAGTTTCACTTAACTGATCCAATTCAAAACCTTTAAATCCAAGACGGTGCATTCCTGTCTCTAATTTAATATGGATAGGGTATTTCTTATCATATCCGGATTTTTGTACAGCCTCATAGAATAATTCCAAAACCCTGAAGCTATAAATTTCAGGCTCAAGATTGTATTCTATAATAGTCTGGTAACTGTGTTGTTCAGGATTCATTACCACAATAGGAGTGGTGATTCCTTTTTTACGAAGTTCAACACCTTCATCTGCAAAAGCTACTCCAAGATAATCGATATGGTGATGTTGTAAAAATTCTGAAATTTCATAGCTGCCCAAACCATAAGCATTCGCTTTTACCATAGCCATCATTTTTGTTTGCGGCTTTAAAAGAGATTTATGGTAATTGATATTATGAAGAATGGCATTCAGATTAATTTCTAAAACGGTATCATGTTTTCTAAGCTCAAGAATATCTTTTAATTTTTCAATTTCAAATTTTCTTGCGCCTTTCAAAAGAATGATTTGATTTTCTATTTCAGATAAATGTTTACTTTCAATAAGTTCTTTGGTATCTATGAAAGTATATGTTTTAGATTTGAATAATTCACTATATTTTGAAATTTTATCACCAATCAGAAATACAGAATCGAAATGTTGTTCATTCACAAGCTCAGAAACTTCTTCATACAATTCCTGAGAATTGGTACTCACCCCTACGATGTCTGTTAAGACCAAAGATTTTTTCGGTTTATTATATTCATTCAAAAATTGAAGTGCAGTTTTCAAAGAATCAAGATCAAGATTGAAAGAATCGTTGATGACAATATTGTCTTTAATTCCTTCAATCGCTTCAAGCCTCATTTCGACGGCTTTTAAAAGGTTGATTTTTTCGACGATCTTTTTATTTTCGACCTGTAACACCTTTAGGACTGTAATAAGCGCCGTAGCATTGGTCAATGTCGATTCGTCTCTTTGATGAGCCGGAAAACTGATTTCTTCGCCAAAATAGTCAACAATGATATTTTCATCTTTTATATTTTTTTTGATGAAGACCTGATTTTCATTTTTGAACCCGTAAGAGATTAATTTTTTATCAGCGTATAATTTTTTAATTTTTTCATCTACTAAAGAATGATCACCATTATAAATGATTACTTCAGAATCTTTGAAAAGTTTAATTTTTTCATCGATCAGTTCTTCCTCAGAAGAAAAGTTGGCAGCATGAGCTGTTCCTATATGCGTTAACAATCCAATTTGAGGATGGAAAATATTTTCAAGCTTTTCCATTTCATCCGGGTGAGAAATTCCTACTTCAAAAATTCCCAATTCATGAGAATCGTTGATCTGAAGAAGGGAAAGAGGAAGTCCTATCTGAGAATTAAAGCTTTTTGGGCTTTTTACTGTTGGAAATTCATTCCACAGACATTGATATAACCATTCCTTTAAAATAGTTTTTCCATTACTTCCAGTGATTCCGATGGATCGTAAATGAGAATTTTCGAAGTGATGCTTTGATAATTGTTGTAGAAAATCCACAGAATTTTTAACAATAATCCACGTTATATTTTCAAACTGTGGATGTTCATGTTCAGAAATAATAATATTAATTCCTCTGTCAATGGCAGCTTCAATGAACTTTTCACCAGAATTTTTATGTGTATTAATAGCTATAAATGCAGTATTCTTAATTGAATAAATAATTCTGCTGTCATACGCTATATTTTTAACCACTAGACTTTTGTCTCCAATAACCTGTGCATTGGTGATTTCTGCAATTTGTTGTACTGTATAGTTCATTGGTGCCCTTTCTGCTTTATTTTAAGGCGAAAAAGCAATAGGGAAAAATTGCCAAAAGAATAATAGCTCTTATTGGTTAGCTAATTTTTTCATTTTGAAATTTTAGAATATTGCTTTCACGTTTTTCATTTATATTAAGTGAATATATTTTATGTTTGATGCATTCAGCTTATGTTTGATGCATTCAGCATTTACTGTGCGTCGTATATTATTATTTCCTTTTTGAAAGCACTTCATCAATAAATACACGCCGGCTTACAGCTTCATAGCTTTCAGTTTCTCCCAGCTCTACCAGATCGTTTCCTTGGGAAGTTCTCATGGAGTAGTTGGCAAGATTACCTGTTCTCTTGCAAATAGCATGCACTTTTGTAACATATTCTGCGGTAGCCATCAAATTGGGCATTGGTCCGAAAGGGCGACCCAGAAAATCCATGTCTAATCCTGCAATTACAACTCGTATTCCGCTATTGGCTAATTGGTTGGCAACATCTACAATGCTTTCATCAAAGAATTGTGCTTCATCTATTGCAACTACATCACAATTGGAAGCAAGCAGAAGAATCTCATTCGGATTTTCTACTGCAGTACTACGAATTTTATTCTGATTATGAGAAACAACATCCTCCTCAGAATACCGGATATCCAGTTTCGGTTTAAAAATTTCTACATTCTGTCCTGCCATTTCTGCTCTACGCAATCTTCGGATCAACTCCTCGGTTTTACCCGAAAACATAGAGCCACAAATCACTTCCATCCAACCACTTTGTTTGGAATGATTAATTGTATTTTCTAAAAACATTTGTTAAATTAGCCGTATATTTTCAACATCAAAAGTAAGCAATTTTAATAAGAATCTTATTATGCAAAATATCCAAGATTTAAAGGAAAAGATTTTTTTTGAATCCATGAATATCATCGATAATCTGGACAAAATAAATAATGTGGACGAATTACTTTCCAAGCAAGATCTTGTAGATGAGCTTGCTAACAGGATTTCTTTTTTGAAATTACTGGAAAAAAATATTGAATACTTTGTTGCAGAATCACCATTACAGCACTCGGAAATGAACTCTGCTTCTTTTGTTTCAGGAGAACTTGATCATCATGATTCCGGAAATGAAGTGACTGAAGAGGAAGCTATTTTTAATAATGAACTGAACGAAATAGATGAGCATGAAAATGACACCTTTATCATAGGCTCTGAAGAAGAGGAAGCGGTTTTCAATAATCAGTTAAATGAAATTGTTGAAAATGAATTCCATGAAAATATTGTCAGTTTTGTAGAGGAAAACAACGAAGATCAAATAGCTGAAAAAACTCATGAACATTCATCATATGAGGATGTTACAGAAGAAGAAGCAATCTTTAATAATCAACTGAACGGAATAGATGAAAATGAGCTGTCACTTTCTGATGAAGCTGTTTTGAACTTTGTAGATGAAGAAAAAATACTTGCTGATGCTCAGCCGGATTCGGACGAAGATATCAATGAAGATATGTTTGTAAATGAGGAGACAGAAGAGGAAGCTATTTTTAACAATCAGCTGAATGAAATTGATACTGATGATGAATCTGAAAAGAATGAAGTAGATTATGCTGCGGTAAGTGATACAAGAGAAAATAAAGTAACAGAAATTATTCCAAGTATTTTTGATACGGAAATGCTTGATGATGAAATATTAATGGAAGAAACCGAAGAACAGTTTGTTACTTCCAATATTTCTTTAGAACAGGGAGAATTAGTTTCTGAAACTTCCAATGTTGATAATATTCTGAATGAGATCAAAAATGACCATTTCGAAGAAGAAAAACAAGAAGAACAAGTTCTTGCGGAAGTTTATGACCGAAGAAAAATTGTTGAAATAGACAAACCTGTTCCTGAAGAAACAGAAAAACATCCTTCTGATGAAAGTTTTGAAAACTTAGATAAATATAATCAGGAGAAAAAAATAAAATTAGCCAATATTAAAGGGTTGAAAGCTGTTCAAACTCTCTTTGATGATGATCCTCTGGAAAGAGAATTTCCAAAAGAAAATCAATCAGCACCAATAAAGGAGGATACAGGAAGTATTCTTAAATCTAATATTCCTACCAACCTTATGGAGGTAGAAAAGTCAAAACCTGAGTTTAAACTTGATTTGAATGATAGAATTGCCTTTTCCAAAATGTTGTTTGAAGGAAGCCAGGCAGATCTGAATGATACCGTAGCCCAGCTGAACCATTTCAAAACACTGGAGGAAGCCAAAGAATACCTGAGCGACCTTTATTATGACAGAAAATGGAGTAATGTGGATGAATATGCACAGCGACTTTGGATATTGGTGGAAAATAAATTCTTATAATTTTGAGCGGAATCTTATATTTTGTTCCTACACCCGTTGGGAACCTTGAAGATATGACCTTCAGAGCAGTAAATGTTCTTAAGGAAGTTGATTATATTTTATGTGAAGACACCAGAACTTCTGGAATACTTTTAAAACATTTTGAAATCTCCAAACCTCTGAAATCTTATCATTTACACAATGAGCATCAGGCTACGGAGAAAGTTATTACAGACCTTAAAAATGGTCAGAATATAGCAATCATTACCGATGCGGGAACTCCGGGAATTTCAGACCCAGGTTATTTATTGGCAAAAGCAGGAGCAGACAATAATATAGAAATGATCTGTCTTCCAGGAGCCACAGCTTTGATTCCGGCATTGGTAGTTTCCGGACTTCCAAATAATGAGTTTCTGTTTGCAGGATTTTTACCACAAAAAAAAGGAAGACAAACGAAGCTAAAGCAGCTTGCAGAAGAAAAGAAAACTATAGTACTTTACGAAAGCCCACATAAGATCAATACCACTCTTGAACAGATCAAGGAATTCTTTGGTGAAAATACCAAGGCAAGTTTAAGCCGTGAAATTTCCAAAAAATTTGAAGAAACTAAACGCGGAACAATCAGTGAGTTAATTGAATTTTCCAAGAGTAAAACTTTAAAGGGAGAGATCGTTCTTATTGTCAATAATTCTATTTAATTTTTAATTGAAAAAATTAGTTCTTGTATTGTGTTCTACTGTTTGTATGGCGCAAACTAACCAATACACCAAGGTACTTCTTTCCAAAAAAGCAGGGAAGGAGGTAAGCTCGTATTCTGATGGTTTTGGAATAGCTTATGATCCTGTTTCCAAAAAACAAGGAGTTATAGATGCGAAAGGAAATATTACTTTTGAATCTCAATATAAAGGAGGAATTTCTCATATTTTCAAAAACAGGTTTATTCTTTATTCTGAAGAAGGAAACAAGAGAAAAGCTACTATTATCGACGAAAAAGGAAATGAATTAGTTCCGTTTGAAGATCAGGATTTTAATACGCCATGGTGGAGTAAAGAACGTATTATAGCTTCTAAACAGGGTAAAGAAATCCTTTACGACTATAACGGTAAACTAATTATTCCGGAGTCGGATAGAATAAGGTTTGTGGGAAAGGATGCTTTTTTTGTTCTAAGAGATAAAAAATGGTTTTTGTATGATATCAATGGTAAGCAAATTAATGATAGAGCGTTCAAAGACGACTATAATTTCGAAAATGATAAGGCACTTATTCTTAATGAAGAGAACCAGCCTGAAATCATTGGTAAAAATGGACAAACTCTGCATAAATTTTCAAAGAATGTAGTAGATATCAATGCTTATCCTTATTTGATTACCCAAAACAAAGCTACTGGAAAGTATGGATTGATTGATGCAAATGAAAATATATTAGCGGATGAAATTTACAATGATATCACACCTGAATACTTCGGCAAAAAAGACTACATTTATCTGAGAAAAAATGGTAAAGCAACCGTTTTTAATAAGAAAGACCAGAAGCTCTATCCAAATACTTTTAAATATCTAACTCCTTTATTCAACGACCTTTTCAGTGTTTATAGTGATAAAACTGATAAAGCTGGTATTGTAGATTTACAGGGAAATATAATTATTCCGCAGGAATATGATTATATCAAAAACTTTACAATTGCAGGAAAAGATTTGATTTACCTTAAAAAAGGAACAGAAGAAAAGCTTTTTGACAAGACCCTTAGAAATATTCTGAATGATGGAGATCAGATTGTAGGTTTTTATCCTGACAATATTTTGATTAAAAGAAAAGATCTGTATTACAGGTTTTTAGTTGCCAATCAGTCTGTTATTGAGCTTAAAGGAATCAAAATTGTTAAGAATCAAAATGTTGAATACTTTAATATTCTTAATGAGTATTCTAAACCTCTGGTATGTATGAATACTGATAATCTTTATGGTATTCTTGACGGAAAAGGTACGGAAATTGTACCGTTCGTATTCGAAGATATTATTGCGTTTGACAATTTTGAAAATGAGATTGTTGTAAAGAAAGAAGGAAAATATGGAGTTTCAAATTTCCAAAATGAGCCTTTGACAGACATTATTTACGATAAATTTTTCTGGATGAAAGAAGTTTTGAAAGTAACTAAAGATAAAAAAGCAGACTTTATTTATTTCACTAGGTTTAGAAATGATCTGTCAGGAATTTAAAAAAATGGCAGAAAATCAATAAAAAAACTAAGTATTTTAACGATTTCAATGTGTTGAATAACAATTTATAATATCTTTGCAAACCGTTTAATTCCGGAAAGGAATTATAAAGATTGAATGAGTCAGCGAACACAAGCTGAATGAGTTATAAAGAAAATAATTGTCATAGATATGAAAATATTAGAAGGAAAAGTAGCACTAATTACCGGAGCTACAAGAGGAATCGGTAAGGGGATTGCTGAAATGTTTGCTCAGCAAGGGGCAAAAGTAGCATTTACCTATGCCGGCTCTGTAGACAAAGCTAAAGAATTAGAGGCAGCTTTAAGTTCTGTAACCCAAATTAAGGGATATCAGTCTGACGCATCAGATTATGATGCAGCTCAAAAACTAGTGGAAGATGTAATGGCGGAGTTTGGGCAGATTGACATTTTGGTAAATAACGCAGGAATTACAAAAGATAACCTGTTGTTGAGAATGTCCAAAGAAGATTGGGATAAAGTAATCAAAGTAAACTTAGATTCAGTATTCAACCTTACAAAAGCGGTGATTAAGCCAATGATGAAGGCAAAATCAGGATCTATTATCAATATGACTTCAGTAGTTGGAGTAAAAGGTAATGCAGGACAGGCAAACTATGCTGCTTCTAAAGCTGGTGTAATCGGATTTACAAAATCTGTTGCTGCTGAACTAGGTTCAAGAAATATCAGATGTAATGCTATTGCTCCGGGATTCATTGAAACTGAAATGACTGCTGTTTTGGATGAAAAAACAGTTCAGGGATGGAGAGACGGTGTTCCTTTGAAGAGAGGAGGACAGCCGGAAGATATTGCTAATGCTTGTGTATTCTTCGGAAGTGATATGTCATCGTACATTACAGGTCAAACGTTAAACGTAGACGGTGGAATGTTAATGTAAAAAATACAAATAGGCTACTCATTTTGTGTAGCCTATTTTTTTATGCAAATTTTTAAAATTTATCAGTTAAAAACTTGATTTTCCTGTTCCTGAACTCTGATAAAAGTTGTTCTTTTTGAAAGCTCTTTAAGTTTAGAAGCACCTACATACGTGCAGGTAGAACGTACACCTCCTAGAATATCTTTCACCGTTTCGGCTACAGGACCTTTATAAGCAACTTTCACTGTTTTTCCCTCAGAAGCACGATATTCTGCAACTCCTCCGGAATGTTTATCCATGGCAGTTTTTGAACTCATTCCATAGAACAAACGATATTTTTTACCGTTTTCTTCAATCATTTCACCGCCACTTTCATCATGTCCGGCAAACATTCCGCCAAGCATAACGAAATCAGCACCGCCACCAAAGGCTTTTGCAACATCTCCGGGAACTTTGCAGCCTCCATCTGCAATGATATGACCTCCTAATCCATGAGCTGCATCGGCACACTCAATAATAGCTGATAATTGTGGGTAGCCAACACCGGTTTTTACACGCGTTGTACATACCGAACCAGGACCGATTCCTACCTTTATGATATCAGCTCCTACCAGAAGAAGCTCTTCTACCATCTCTCCGGTTACAACATTCCCTGCAATAATAATTTTATCAGGAAAATTAGTTCTTGCCGTCTTCACAAAGTCAACGAAATGCTCGGAATAACCATTGGCAACATCAATACACAGAAATTCGATTTTTGGATGCTTTTCTAAGATCAGTCTGATTTTTTCTTCATCCGCTTTTCCTGTTCCGGTACTTAAAGCAATATACTGATGAATACTCTCAGGCTGGCTCTGCAAAAACTGATCCCATTCTTCAGGAGTATAATGTTTGTGAACTGCAGTGATAATTTTTTCTTTGGCTAGCTCTACAGCCATCTCAAAAGTTCCCACCGTATCCATATTTGCCGCAATTACGGGAACGCCACTCCATTTTTTCTTAGTATGTTTAAAAATAAATTCCCTTTCCAGATCTACTTCTGAACGGGATTTCAATGTTGAACGCTTTGGGCGGAACATTACATCCTTAAACCCTAATTTTATGTCATATTCTATACGCATTTTGTAATTATTTGTCAGAATAAAGGTAGTAAATTATCTCAAATGACTTACTTTTGAAACAAAGGATTTTCCCGTAACCTTTCCTATATTTGGTGAAAATTCTTGCGAATCCTCTTTTTGAAGCCGTTGGAATTTTCCTAAGCATGAGATTATTTTAATATTGGTAAAACAGATTTCCAATGATCGTTCTTTGATGAGATCTTGAATAATAAAAAATCTGCATGATCTGCAAAATCAACGATAGTAAAAAATAAAAAAGCGTGAAATCAAATTTCACGCTTTTTCTATCTTGAATAACAGTATTATTTAGATTCCTTCACAGCATCAAAAGCCATTATTTCTTCCAAGGTTTTCATGTATTCATAAGCTGTTAGATCAAACTTTACAGGGACAATCGAAATATATCCGTTAGCTAAAGCTGTTTCATCAGCATCTTCAGAATCATCCATATTGTTGAAATAACCTGTTAGCCAATAATACTTTTTACCATGCGGGTTTATTCTTTCGTCAAAGCTTTCTTCCCACTTAGCATTAGCTTGCTTGCATACTTTTACTCCTTTTATTTCTTCTGCAGGTAACTTTGGAATGTTTACATTAAGAACAATTCCTTTAGGCATCGGGTTCTCAAGAGTTCTTCTTACGATATTCTGAATATATTCTTTTGCCTGAGTAAAATCTGCTTCCCAACTGAAATCCAATAAAGAGAATCCAATAGCAGGAATACCTTCTACACCAGCTTCTACCGCTGCAGACATGGTCCCAGAATAGATTACATTGATAGAAGAATTGGCCCCATGATTGATCCCTGAAACTACAATATCAGGTCTTCTCGTAAGGATTTTATCCAATGCCATCTTTACACAGTCTACAGGAGTTCCACTACAAGAATAATCTTTTTGAGGTCCATCAAGAGTTACTTCTTCATAGCTTAAGGTAGAGTTGATTGTGATAGCGTGACCTTTACCACTTTGAGGAGAGTTCGGTGCTACAACAATTACTTCCCCGATTTCGTTCATAAAACTGATAAGATTTCTGATACCAGGAGCTGTAATTCCATCATCATTAGTAACCAGAATAAGCGGTCTTTCCATATATTATCTTAATTTTTTATACAAATGCAGTACAGTCTGTTCCTTTGAGAATAGAACAAAGTGAATTTTCAACACATCAAATGTAGTCAAAAATAAGACGTAATAAAATAACAGACTTGTTATTCACTGATTTAACTTCGAAAAATAGGCAATAAATTATTCAAGGGGTTTTCTTCCGGTAATGATGTTATAAAGAATAACTATAATAGCTATTACCAATAAAATATGAATTAAATAACCTGTACTGATTCCTGGTACAATTCCTAACATTCCTAGTAGCCATACAACAATGCAAATGGCTGCAACTAACCATAATAAGCTTTTCATAATAATAAATTTTAGTGATTTGATTAAATATTAGCATATTTTATGCCTTTATAATGTTAAGTCATGTTTTATAATGTCTATTTATGATTTTTTATGAAAACATTTTGTTTTATAAAATATTTTTAACAATTTAGAAATAACTCCCTTTTTTGCTGTAGATTTTTATATTTGAAAATGTAAAAAACGAATTGTATCCTATCGCTTTGAATAAAAATACTTAAAACTGTGCGATATTTGTAAATAAGGTATTAAATTTGATCGTTTGTAACAGTCTGCAAATTATTGCTACTTATTACAATACTTATTTTTCAAAAAATTAATAAATAAAGACAGTTTATGTGGAAAAATTTCAAACTGAATAAATTTTTACTCCTGATTCCATTAACCAGTCTAATGTTTTGCTTCAACTCGCCAAAGAACGATGATGAAAAAATGCAGACGATAATGGTGAGCGTAAAAAACACACTTTCTTACCTGCATTATAGTCCGAAGTCTATCAATGATGCTTATTCTAAGGATGTTTATAAGCATTATTTCGAGTTGGTAGATCCTGCTAAAAGATATTTCCTGCAATCTGATATGGATGAATTTAGTAAGCATGAAACAAAACTTGATGATTATATCAACCAGGGTGACCTTACATTCTATAAATTAACGATCGACAGACTTTACCAAAGAGTAGACGAGATTGATAAGATTACTCAGGACATTTTCAGTAAGCCAATCAACCTTCAGGAAGATGAAACGCTTACCTTGGAACCAAAACTAAAAAAAGTACCTGCGAACAAGCAGGAACAGTATAACGAATGGAAAAAATTCATCAAATACAATATCCTTCAGGAAATTGAGTCGATGAACAGCAAAGAAGAATTTCAAAAAGAGAAGAAAGATTCTGTTCAGAAATACAAATTAAAAGATACCATCAAGCTAAAAGTTCTTACTCAGGATGAGAAGATCAAAAAGGCTACTGATGAAGTAAAAGACCTTGTAAAAGATACCTTTACCAGATTCAAAAAGAGAAAGAAAATGGATTGGTTTACCGTGTATATGAATGCTTATACAGAAGTATTTGATCCACATACCAACTATTATTCTCCTAAAGATAAAGAAGACTTTGATACTCAGTTTACAGGAAAAGTAATCGGAATCGGAGCAATCATTCAGGAGAAAAAAGGAAATCTTTACCTTGGAGCATTGACTATTGGAGCACCGGCATGGAAATCCAAGCAGCTTTCAGAAGGAGATAAGATCTTAAAAGTAAGATCAAAGCCGAAAGATGATGCGGTAAACGTTGTAGGAATGCTTTCTGATGAAGCCGTAAGATTGATCAGAGGTGAAAAAGGAACTCCTGTTACCCTAACCGTTCAGAAAAAAGATGGTAGTATTAAAGATGTAACAATGGTTCGTGAAGAGGTAGCAATCGAAGATACTTTTGCAAGAAGTATTGTAGTAAACGCACCGAACGGGAAAAAATATGGATTTATCAACCTTCCAAGCTTTAACGCAGATTTTGAAAATTCAAAAGGAAGAAATGCTTCTGATGATATTAAAAACGAAATCATTAAGCTTAAATCTCAGAATATTGAAGGAATCGTTCTTGACCTGAGAAATAACGGAGGAGGTTCTCTAACGGAAGTAGGTGATATTATGGGGCTTTTCATGGATGCCGGACCTTATGTACAGGTGAAAGACGGAAATGGAAAAATACAGACTCTAAAGAACAAATACGAGGCTCCGATCTGGACTGGTCCGCTAGTGATTATGCAAAACGAACTTTCTGCTTCTGCATCTGAGATCTTGGCAGGGGTAATGCAGGATTACGGAAGAGCAATGATCATCGGGTCTCCACAGTCATTCGGAAAGGGTACGGTACAGACTTTTGTTGATCTGAACAGATTCCTGAATACAGAAGATGATTTTGGATCTTTAAAACTAACGATTCAGAAGTTCTACAGAATTACAGGAGAATCTACACAGAGAAAAGGAATTGTTTCCGATATTCAGATGAAAGACTTCTTTACTTACGCGGAAGTAGGAGAGCGTTATGATGATTTTGCTTTAGCTTGGGATAAAATTCCATCTACAAAATTTGAAAAACTGAATTATTTCAACATTCAGGCTCTTGAAAAAGCAAGCGCAGACAGAATGGCTAAAAACAGCAATTACCAGCTTTTACTGGAATCTGCTCAATGGAGAGAGAAACTGGATAAAGAAGAAAATATTACTTTGAATATTAATAAGTTTAATGAGCTGATGAAGCACAGAAAATCTCAGATCGAAAAATTCAAAGTACTTACGAAATTTGAAAACGGACTTCAGTTTATCATGTATCCAGCGGAAGTAGAAAGAGAGAAAAAAGATGAAGCTTTCAAAAAGAAATCTGAAATGTGGATCAAGAATCTGAAAAAAGATCTTTACCTGCAGGAAGCAATGAATATTGTATCAGATATGGGAGTAAAATCATAAACATAAAAAAACCGATAATGAAAATTATCGGTTTTTTTATTGAATAAATGGATTACTTAATTTCTACACATCCCACTCTTCCACCTGCATTTCCTGTAGGCTGAGTATGGAAATCATCGGCTGCGGCATGTATAATAAGCCCTTTACCGATAATGTTTTTAGATTCGTCTGTACATCCAAGACACCATTTATCCGTCTTGAATGTAAGAGTTGCAACTCCGTTCTGATCGGCTACTAAATTTCCTATATCTCCCATATGGAAATGCTCAGCTCCCCATTTTCCATGGTCGTTCTTAGATGGGTTCCAGTGTCCGCCTGTAGATGTTCCGTCTGCTGCAGAGCAGTCTCCTTTTTCATGAATGTGTACTGCATGGATTCCAGGAGTAAGGTTAGTTACATTTAGTTTCATGATGACATCATTCCCTTGTTGGGTAAACTTTGCTGTTCCTCCTGTTTGAGTTCCGCTTTTGGCGTTTACAGAGTACGTTTTTGTTGTTCCGCATGAAGCAGCTAAAAATGCACATCCTGCCAATAATGCTAGTGTTTGTACTTTCATTTTTAAATGATTTATAGTAATATTTAGGATAAATTTAAAAAAGTTTTTCCAAAGCGCTTTATGATTCCAGTCTTTTTTTAGAACGGATTTTAAATAGTAAACTATTATTTCTGCTCTTTTTCACTCAAAACCTGTGAGTTTAATATCCATAATAGAAGTACGTTAAAATTGCTAATTTTTGGAAAATGTTAAAGATGTATAATTGGATTTCTGCATTCCTATTCATTAATTTCCCATTCAGTAACAAAACAATGCCCTTCAGTAATTATTTTTTTACAGAAGGGTATTGGACGTGTTACTTTTGATCCATAAAATAACAATCATGAAAGCTCAGGTCTATAAAATATTCTTTCTCATTGCATTTACAGCCTTTATGATGGGGAATGCTCAAATAAAATTCTCCGGAAGGGTAATGTTTAAGAATAAAGGAATAAGTGAAGTAAATGTCACTCTAAAGGATTCTTATGATGGGGCAACTACAGATTCGCAAGGAAATTTTTCCTTTGAAACTTCAGAAAAGGGAAACCGTATTGTCACTTTTACTCATCAGAAATACGAAGAAATTCAAAAATCGATTACCATTGAAAATCAGGATATTTTATTAGGTAATATAGATCTTAAAGAACAGATCAGTGAGATTGATGCTGTTGTAGTTTCTGCAGGTTCTATTGAGGCTAGTGATAAGAAAAGAGCAACGGCTTTGCTTACTCCCATTGATATTTATACAACGGCGGGTGCAGACGGACAGATTTCTTCAGCATTGACCTATCTTCCCGGAGTACAGAAAGTAGGAGGTACGGAAGGTCTTTTTATCCGTGGAGGTACCGGTACAGAATCTAAGATCTTTATGGACGGAAGTCTTATCAATAATTATTTTTCCAACTCTGTTCCAGGGATTGCAGGGAGAGATCAGTTCAATACATCTCTTTTTAAAGGAAATATATTTTCCAGTGGTGGTTATTCTGCGTTGTATGGGCAGGCTCTTTCTGGAGCATTAATGCTGGAAAGTGTTGACCTTCCGGATGAAACATCCTATAATTTCGGAATTTCACCTATTTTCCTTAGTGCCGGATTTCAAAAGCTGGGAGACAATAAAAATTACTCATATGGTGCTACAGCAGGTTATTCTCTTTTAAGCCTGATGCAGAAAATTTTTAATTTTAATACAGATTTTACAGAAGCCCCGCAAGGACTTAACGGGGATCTGAACTTCAGATTTAAAACAAAATCAGGTGGTATTTTCAAATATTACGGAATGTTCAACTCCAATAAAATGGGAGTAAAATCAGAAAGCCTTGAGCCCGGATATGATTTCAGTCTGGTAAAACTTAATGGTAAAAATACTTTTCACAATCTATCTTTTAAGCAGAAATTTGGAAAATATCTCCTGAATGTAGGCGGTTCTTACTCTTACAACAGATCAGATCTTCATTTTTCTACGGAAACTAATGATCTTGAATCCAATCAAACTCAGCTTTTGACAGATGGGAATTATCTGAATTTTAAAGCCGTAATTGAAAGAAAAATAAACAGAATAAGTGCCGTCAGAGGAGGAATTGAATTGAATAATACCGATGAAAACCTGAATTTTGAAGCAGTTCAGAAACATTATAAAGACTTAATCTCTTCCGCTTTTGTGGAAACCGATCTTGGCTTCAGTAATGCTTTATCTGCGAAAATAGGAGTGAGAGCAGAACATTCTTCTTTTTTAGATAAAAACAATATTGCCCCTCGTTTTGCTATTGCTTACCGACTTGCAAAAGACTGGACAACTTCGTTAGCTTATGGTCTTTTTTATCAGAATCCGGAAAGCAAATACATCAACAGTCCTGCAAATCTGGGATTCCAGAAATCCCAACATTATATTTTTCAGGTTCAGAGGGCTTCAGAGGGCAGAACTTTACGTTTTGAGGCTTTTTATAAAAAGTATGACCGTTTGATTAAAACATTTAATGTAACACCGGATAAAGAACAGAATCAGCAGATTCAAACTGCTTTAAATAATGAGGGATACGGATATGCTAAAGGAGTGGAGTTTTTCTGGAGAGATAATAAAAAGACATTTAAAAATATCGATTATTGGATCAGTTACTCTTACCTGAATTCAAAAAGAGATTTCCTGAATTACCCTGTGAGTCTGCAACCAAGTTTTGCGGCTGAACATACTCTTTCAGCAGTAGCAAAAAGATTTATTCCGGAATGGAAACTTGGGGTAAACTTATCTTATACCTATGCAAAAGGGCGTCCTTATTATGATATTGCTTCTACATTTGAGAATGGAAATGCAATTAATTATACCAGAAATGAAGGCAGGATGAAAGATTACAATGCATTGAATTTCAGTATCAATTATCTTCCGAATATCGGTAAAAAAGATGCTAAGGCATTTCCTGTATTTGTATTGAGTATCAGTAATATTTTAGGATCAAAGAATGTATATGGGTACAATTTTTCTGCGGACGGCTCCAGAAGTTCTGCAATTGTCCCACCAGTTAATACTTTTGTCTTTATAGGAGCATTTATAAGTTTCGGGGTAGACAAAACGGATGATGCCATTAATAATAATTTATAAAAAACATACCTTCGGGAAACGATAAAAACTAATTTTTAAAAATCAATTATTATGAAAAAATATCTTTTAAGCTTTGCTTTAGTTCTGATGAGCTTAACTTCTTTTGCACAGTCAGATTATGAAAAAATTATGTCCGAAAAAATTGCTAAAATTGAAACCTGTAAAACAGCAGAAGATTTCCAGACTTTAGCAAATGATTTTCAAAGAATAGGGAGTAAGGAAAGCTCACAGTGGCTTCCGGCTTACTATGCTGCCTTCTCTTACATTCAGAAAGGAAGAGTAATGATGAGAGATGGTAAAATGCAGGATCTGGATGGGGTGGCATCTCAGGCAGAAAAGCATTTAAGTATGGCTCAGAATCTTGCAGGAGCTGATAATGCTGAGATTCGTTTATTGAAAAAAATGGCTTACTCTTTAAGAATGATGGTAAATCCGCAGCAAAGGTATATGACAGATGGAATGAGAGCTAATGAAGAGCTTAATATTGCACAGAAACTAGATCCTGCTAACCCAAGAATTGCTTTGATTAAAGCAGAAGATATTTACTTTACTCCTGAACAGTTTGGTGGAAGTAAAACAAAGGGATTGGAAATGTTCAAGGAAGCGATAACAAAATTTAATGCTTACAAACCTAAAACAACATTAGATCCGAACTGGGGAAGAGGAGAAGCAGAATATTTTCTAAGTCTGCCAACAGAAACATCAAAATAATACAAAAACCTTCAGATAATGAAGGTTTTTTTATGTGATTTTAATAATAAAAAGAAAAAGTACCATTACTGATACTTTTTCAATTTTTTATATAAAAGAAGGGGTTATACACATTGCTCAATGAATGCTGTACATCTTCCAAACTGGTTTCTGCACATAGTCCATCCGCATCCATCATCATTCCAAGGGTCTTTTACAGGTAATTTACCACCTCCGATTTTCTTTTGGTCTTCTCTGGATAAGCTTTTTAAGCCAATCATTTTTTTTGATGTTTTCATTTTAGTTTGTTTTTTGATAGTTCCTACTCTTTAAGCTTTTCGGATAACGCTGATTTGTATTTCACTAATCTACGATTAATCTTGATTTTATACAAATTATGTTCATCTAATTGTTTATTTTGTAGTTTATTATTTATTTAAAATAACTGTTTTTAATGAATTTGTTAATTTTTAAAATTGATTTAAATCAAAACAAATTCATCTATGATACCATTCAGAGATAAAAAGCAACCGCTCGGTAAGAAATAATTTTTGATACCTTTAATAAAAGCTAATTTTGACTCAAGAAAACGAATCATGAAACGTAAGGATATTATAACGCTGTTTGTCATCTCATTCATAGTCTCTATGTTTTTCTTTTTTGCATTTACATCAGAAAAGAGCCTTGAAAATTTTATTTATACAATACTTATTTCTCTGATCTATACCATAGTATTAGGAGGCGGAAATGGATTAATTAACAGCTTTCTCAATAAAAGATTTCCCTGGTCAGAAGAAACCTCTAAAAGAGCTGTTATCAGTATAGTTTCTATTGTTATCGCGAATATTATACTGGTATACTTTTGTAATTATATCAATTTCGTCCTGATTCAGAAAGCAAGTACTACAGAAGAGTTTCTGGCGGGAAAATATAATATTACCAATTGGTTTACCATTAACATTGCTTTGCTCATTTCAGCATTCTTACATGCGAAAGGATTTATGCAAGAATTAAAGAAGGCATCCAAAAAAGAAGTAGTGGAGCAGAAGCTTATTGCCAAATCTGCCAATGCTCAGTTTGAAAGTTTAAAAAACCAGCTGGATCCACATTTTCTTTTTAACTCTCTCAATGTTTTAAGCTCATTGATTGATGAAAATCCAAATCAGGCACAGAAGTTTACCGCTTCAATGTCAAAGATTTACCGTTATGTACTTGAACAGAAAGATAAAGAGCTAGTAACCGTGGAAGATGAAATGGAATTTGCCAAAACCTATTGCGATCTTTTAAAAACTAGGTTCGAAGACAGTGTAGATTTTATTTTTGATGTTAATAAAGAAGACTATAGGAAATATGTAGTTCCATTATCATTACAGCTTCTTTTGGAAAACTGCATCAAGCATAATTTTGCGACTTCTTCAAAGCCTTTGGTCATCAGAATATTTTCAGAACATGATGTGCTTTGTATTGAAAATAATCTGCAGGTAAGAGAGCAGATTAAAGAAAGCTCAGGAATTGGTCTTGCCAATATTGTACAACGATATTCACTGCTTACAAAGAAGAATGTCTTTATTGAAAAATCTGAAGATTATTTTAAAGTAAAGCTTCCGATGCTGCTTAATAAACCTAATATTGTCAGTGCAGAACCAGATGAAAATCATAAGAGCTACAAAAAGGCACAAAAGCGAGTGAAAGAGCTTAAAGATTTCTATATGAATCTGATTTCTTATTGTATAGTAATTCCTTTTTTGATCTTTATTAACCTTTTTACAAGAAGCTCTTTTCATTGGTTTTGGTTCCCGGTATTTGGCTGGGGAATAGGATTGGCTTCACATGCCTTTCAGGTTTTTGGAGTCGGAGAATCATGGCAGGAAAAGAAGATTCGTGAAATTATGAACAAACAAAAAAATAGAAATGATGGAAACATTTGATGAAAACGATATTGAATATCAGAAAGCAAAAAGACAGGTAGAAAGATTAAGAAGTTTCTATGCTCATCTATTTGTGTATGTTATAGTAAATCTGATGATTGTCTATTACAATTATACTCATCTAAAGCCTGGTGAAAGCTATTTTCAGTTCAAAAACTTTTTCACGGCTACATTCTGGGGAATTGGGCTTCTTGCACATGCAGCTGTAGTTCTTTTATCCAAAAATGGTTATTTACAAAGATGGGAAGAGAAGAAGATTCGTGAACTGATGGAAAAAGATCATTCAGAGAAGTTGTAAAAAGTTTCATCATTCGTCTAACACTAAATATCAATCCAATGAATGCTTTACACACGCTGTTTTTAATCTCTATGGTGGCATGGTTTCTTAGTGAATTTCTTTATAAAAACATGCTCAAATCCGGCAAAGAAGATAAAAGAGACAAAGATAAATCTACATTGAATATTCTTTGGCTGGCAATTCCTTTCTCCATTGCAGCAGCAGTTACCGTCTCCAATATTTCTTCACTGCCGATAATCCTTCATATCTGGATTTATTATGTAGGAGAAGCACTCATTCTTATAGGCATTATTTTCAGGTTTATCATTATCAGATCGCTTGGAAAATACTTTACGGTAGATGTTACCATTAAGCAGGATCATAAGATTAAAAAAGAAGGTTTTTACAAATATTTGAGACATCCATCCTATGCGTTTTCTTTACTTACTTCATTGGGGCTTGGGCTATATCTCAATAACTGGTTGTCACTAATTTTTGCTTTTGTGCCACCATTTTTAGCCTTTGCTTACAGGATTAAAATCGAAGAGCAGGCTTTAATAGAGCAATTTGGTGACGAATACATCAAATACAGAAAAACAACGAAAAAGCTCATTCCGTTTATTTACTAAATTTCCTCACACATATAATCAGTTTTAAATAGCCACTAATGCACGAATAATTTTATTTGTGCATTAGTCGTAAAAATTGTGGTTAATTAACTGAAAATCTCTGGTTTTATCACATCTTAAAATAGGATGTTATTATACTGCTTTATGTACTCTAACAATAAGAATCTCCATCCATAAAATCTATTATTCCGGAATTTTTACCATTCAGTTAGCATTATCTACCACTCAGTAATATAAAGTTGATTTGAGGCTTGTTGCTGCCATACCTTTGACTCAAGAAAAAACAAATTAACTCTTTAAAATAAAAATTATGGAAACTTATACTAAAGAAACGACAGCTTACGAAAGAGCTTCAAAAAGAGTAAAAGAACTCAAAGAATTTTACGGAAACCTTACTTCTTTCTGTATCGTTATTCCTTTTTTAGCAATATTGAATCTGATGACAGCACCCGGATACTTATGGTTTTTATGGCCGATGCTTGGATGGGGAATAGGAATCGCTTTTCATGCAGTGAATATTTTCGGAATTGGGAAAAGATGGGAAGAAAACAAGATCAAAGAACTAATGGAGGAAGAAAAAAGAAAAATTAAAACACTTTAATAATTATAAACTACTAAAAACAAAATATCATGAATTATAACAACACAAACAACAGAGTTCAACAATTAAAGAAATTCTATAAAAACCTTATGTGGTTTGGGATCATTACAGGAATCGTTATCGGAAATGATTTGATAAGAGAAGGGTTTCACTATAATGTATTGAGCGGACACTTTATATTGACTGTCTGGGCATTGATTCTTGTTGTAAAAGCAATATCCCTGTTTGTATTTAATGATGAGTGGGAAAGAAAAATCATAGAAAAAGAGGAGGATAAAAATAAAAAAATGATTGATTTATAAAATCTGCCTGTTTTTATCTAATTTTATTTTCTGAATTTAAACACTATAAAACGATAACCAAAGATGATTAAAACAGTCATTATCGAAGACGAAAAACCTGCTTCAAGGAAATTGGAGAGAATGTTAAGTAACTTTCCTGATATAGAATTGATTGCAAAAATAGAATCAGTGGAAGAGGGCATTGCCTGGTTTTCTGAAAACGAACATCCACAGCTTATCTTTTCGGATATTGTTCTGGGTGACGGACTGTCATTTGATATCTTTGAAAAAGTACCTACCAAGGGTTTTATCATTTACACAACAGCGTTTGATCAGTATACCCTAAAAGCCTTTAAATTAAATAGTATTGATTATCTTCTGAAACCAATACTTGAAGAAGATCTTTCTGGAGCTGTAGAAAAATTTAAATCCTTTATTCCTTCAGGAGATACTATAGGTTCACAGGATATCAAGCAGCTTATCAGAAAAGAGAAATCTATTCTGTCCAGAGTTTTGGTAAAAATCGGGTATAATCTGAAGATCGTCCAAACCCATGAAATAAGCTGTTTTTTCAGTGAAAATAAGATCGTTTATCTTCAGACTGAAGACAGGATTTATCCGTCGGATTTTACATTAGATGAACTTGTGGAGACTTTGGATGAAAAAAAATTCTTCAGGGTAAACAGACAGTTTATTATCAATTCGGATTATATCAAAAACATCCACACTTCACCGTATTACAAAGTAGAACTCAACTTCCAACCGGAAGAAGAAATTACAGTTAGCAGAGATCGTGTCAAAGATTTCAAAGACTGGCTGGTAAGTTAAATTAAACTATTTAAAACTAAAAATCACAACCATGGACCTTGTATTATTTCTTTTTAAACTCTTTCTCACCATTTTTTCCTGAGCATTATTGAGTATAAAAATCACTGGCAGACTTCACAAAATGTTGGAAAGCCTCTGTCACTTCTTTTTTATGCTTATGGGTAAGAGGAAACGGAACCATATGCGAATAATCGAATGGAAAATCCTTTATTTCCACTTCTACATTGATGTTCCTGTAACCGCCTTGAAGAGTATTTAAAGCTTCCATTGGAGGAGCCACAGAATCTTTTTCCAAAACATAAGCTTTTATCTGAGAATGGATCTCTTTGATCCTTTTTTCTCTTTCGTTTTGAAAATAATTGTAGCGGAGCATTTTTTTGAACCAACTTTCCTGTGGATGCAGATCATCATCCTGATAATGCTTTAATCTGTTGTCAAATTTAAAATCTGAACTCAATAACTCTGTGAAAACTGATTGCATTTTAATGGTAGCCTGAGAATCCATAATGTATTTGGAGATAGGAAACATACGATCAATAGTCATTCCTCCGCAGAAGCAAAAAACTTTAGACTGGGTGAAAAAACCATGCGGATCCGCCATTTTAATGATCATAGACAAAAATGAGCCAATGGAATAGCCAAAAAGATCCAAACGTGCCTCTGAAGAAATACTTTTGATCTTACCCTCTCTGATTTCTTTTACTATTTCAATAATGTCAGAATACGTCTGTAATCCGGACCAAAACATTCTTTGAGGGTGAGCTTCCAGTCTCGAGCTTATAGCGGCATTTACATAAGAAAAATGAGTGTTTTCAGGATACTTGCCCTTTCTGAACTTTACGATTTCCATCATATGATGACGATCACTCCAGATTGATTCTGCCCGATCCATATGAAAGGCAATAGGAAAGAGAATAATAGCTTTGTGGGTTTTCTGAGTCAATTCATATGCCCAAGGAAGATATTTGTCCCATTTCTTTTCATTCAACCCATGAAAAAAGATAATGCAATCTTTTGTTGTTTCCACATCAGCTCTTTTCAGTATATGATATTCAAAATTTTTATTACACTCAATATCAGAATCTTTAATGTCTACGGATGGCTGATGGTATACTAAATAGGCGCTTTCATTAATTTCCAATGACTGATGATGTTTCGGACAATCCAGATTTTTGGAACCATGAAGAAGATCTGAAACTTTAGACTCAAAAGGAATAGATTCAATGGTTAAATTTAGGCTTTCGATCTCCACAATATTTTTTCCGGAATCAAAATGATCTTTCAAAACTTCATACAATTCATAATATTCCATAGCAAGATAATTGAGGGTTCACATTTAGAACAATCAAGTTATGTAATTATTGCTGTAAAGAGTTGAATTTAAGAGCCTAAATATATTCCAGGCATAAGATTAATTAAAATAAAAACCCAAAACAAATTTGTTTCAGGTTCATATGATGATTAGATATTGATGTTTATTTTTCGTTTTTCTGATCAGTTTTAGTTCCGTATTTCTTTACCATAACAGAAGTAAGAGCCAGCAAAACGACACATAAAAGGAAGTCTGATTTTTCAGGATGATAAATTTCCTGATAAATATTATAGCCCAAAAGCATAGAAACTAAAAAGATCAATACATTATTGGCTGATGCATACTGATTACTAGAAGTTGAAGTTTTCATAATGATATTTTTTTGTTGTTTATACAGTAAGTATGATAATTCAGAATACGTTACAGAAAAAACTTTAAATTTTTAATCATGTAAAACGATTATTTATTGTGATGAACTATACAGTAGAAGCTCAATAAAAAACCCGAAACAAAATGCTTCGGGGCTTTATATAAGATAATATAATTAATTGTTTTCTTTATCTTTTACTTGCTTATAGCCGTATTTTCTGACCATAATGGAGGTAAGAACCACCAGGATAAGGCTCAGACCAATATTGGATTCTGCCGGATGTACAATTGCCTGATAGAGATTGTAACCAAAAACGGCAGATACTATAGCGATCAGAATATTGTTGGCATATGCATATTGATTGTTTGAAGATGAAGTTTTCATAATGATATTTTTTATTGTTATTTACCCAGTAAGTATGACAATTTAGAATACGTTACAAAATATTTTCAAAAAAGTTTTATTTCAAAAAACAAACCCGAAACAAAAGTTGTTTCGGGCTTTATAATATCAAAGTATGATTTTTAATTTTTGTCTGACTTCTGGTGTAGTGAATAACCATTTCTAAATTTTGTCATCAGTATCACGTATCTCGAAACACGTACCCAATAACAAGGATCTCCTACGAAATTACACCACTTCCGATAAGTTCCTCATCTATATACCATGATGCAAACTGTCCTTCAGCAATCGCAGACTGAGCTTCTTCGAATTCAACATAAAAAGCATTTTCAAACTGATGAAGTGTTGCTTTCTGCAAAGGCTGTCTGTATCTGAATCTAGCCATTACCTCCATAGATTCTCCATTCTGAAGTTTAAGATCCTCACGAACCCAATGAAGTTCAGAATTATCAATCTTTAAAGCTTTCTTGTAAAGCCCTGGGAAATGACTTCCTTCTCCTACAAAAAGAATATTGTTTTCCATATCTCTGGAGACAATAAAACAGCTTTCTTTGTGCCCGCCTATTCCTAAGCCTTTACTTTGTCCGATAGTGAAAAACTGAGCACCTTGATGCTTTCCTATTACTTTTCCATCGGCTTTTTTATAGTTGATTTTTCTTGAAAGGAATTCAAGTTCTTCTTCTTTAGATGAAAAAGCAGGTTGTTCTTCAGCAAATAATGGAGAATCTTTGAAAATTTCTACAATTTCTCCTTCATTTGGCTTTAATTGTTGCTGTAAAAACTGTGGAAGACTTACTTTCCCGATAAAACATAATCCCTGAGAATCTTTTTTATCAGCCGTTACCAATCCGATTTCTTTTGCAATTTCTCTTACCTGAGGTTTTGTTAATTCTCCGATAGGAAATAAAGCTTTTGAAAGCTGATCCTGGCTCAATTGGCAAAGGAAATAAGACTGGTCTTTATTGTTATCTTTTCCTGCAAGCAAATGGAATATTTCCTTACCATTCTCATCAAAAGTTGAGTTTACCCTTGCATAATGTCCTGTAGCTGCCTTATCGGCTCCTAAAGACATTGCTGTTTTCATGAAAACATCGAATTTTACTTCTCTGTTACACAAAACATCAGGATTGGGTGTTCTTCCTTTTTCATACTCGGCAAACATATAATCTACAATACGTTCCTTGTAAAGTTCGCTCATATCGATGACCTGGAAAGGAATTCCTAGTTTTTGAGCTACCATCAGGGCATCATTACTGTCCTCAATCCACGGACATTCATCTTCTAATGTTACGGAAGCGTCGTTCCAGTTTCTCATGAACAAAGCCACTACTTCATGACCTTGCTGTTGTAGCAAATATGCTGTGACACTGGAGTCTACACCTCCAGAAAGACCAACTACTATTTTCATTATATTTCAATTTTACGAAACTCTTAACGGGAGTTCTTAGTTTGACCCGGCAAAAATACAACTAAATATATTCGTAAAAAAACCATAATTTTAAACATCGATAAAAACGATATTAACTATAATCATCATATTGATGACATAAAATATTACCAAAATAAAGTATTTACATATGAAAAAGTTTATTATTTCCATGATGCTGATGATCTCAGGATCAGTTTTTTCCCAGGTTTCAATAGGTGCTCCCGTACAGGAAAATAACAAATGGACTTTCGGTGGAGGAATCGGATTAGGATTTGGAAGTAACAGTTCCTTTTATTTACAGGCATCACCAAGAGTAGGATACAGAATTACCGAAGATCTTGAAGGTGGGGCAGTGGGAAGTGTTTCATGGCAGACTTCAGACTATTACAGGTCTACCATGTTTGGAATAGGACCATTTGTCAATTATTATATTGGACGTTCCTTTTATTTAAGTGGTAATTTTCAACATTATTTTATCAATTATAATGATAAATACTATGATTATAAATATAATAGAGAAGAAAATGCATTATACCTTGGAGGAGGATATATGCAAAGAATCGGGAATAATTCCTTTATGCAGATTGGTCTGATGTATAACGTACTTTGGAAAGAGAATTCTAGTGTATTCTCAAACGGTCTGGTCCCGAATATAGGATTTGTGGTGGGACTTTAATAGTTATATCTGTTGAATAGCTCAGCAGCATTAAATTGTATTGCAGGCAAAATCTTTGAATATTATTATTTATTTAAATATAATCTCGCAGATTTTTCGGATTGACGCAGATAATTTTAGACACAATAATATTAATATTCAATAGGGATGGGCTTTAGCCCATCTTACAAAAAGATAACATCAAATTGGCTTTAGCCAAAACTTATTAAAGCAAAAAGCACCAGGAAAATTCCCGGTGCTTTTCTATTGAAATTAAATTATTTATTTAAAATTAAGAAGACTTTTCTGCAGCTGAAGACTTCTTAGGTTTTGAAGCTTTTCCAACCAATGCGTCTTTTGCTTCATTAAGATCAAGAACTACAGTTTCTCCTTCGTTCAGTTGTTTATTGACAAGCATTTCTGCTAATAAATCCTCAATATACTTCTGAATGGCTCTCTTCAATGGTCTTGCACCGAAGTCTTTATCCCATCCTTTTTCAGAAATAAAGTTTTTCGCTTCTTCAGTTAATTCCACTTTATATCCTAATTTTTCAAGTCTGCCATAAAGCTTGTTCAGCTCAATATCAATGATTTTCTTGATATCATCCTGTACAAGAGAGTTGAAGATCACAATATCGTCAATTCTGTTTAAGAATTCAGGAGCAAATGCTTTTTTAAGTGCATTTTCAATGGTACTTCTTGCTCTTGAGTCTGAAGTTGTTTTCTTCGCTGACGTACCAAATCCTACACCGTCTCCAAAATCTTTAAGATCTCTTGTTCCAATGTTTGAAGTAAGAATAATGATTGTATTTCTAAAGTCAATTTTTCTACCTAAACTATCTGTTACGTGACCTTCATCAAGGATCTGTAATAAGATATTGAATACATCCGGGTGAGCTTTTTCAATCTCATCCAAAAGAACCACAGCATAAGGCTTTCTTCTTACCGCTTCAGTCAATTGACCACCTTCTTCGTAACCAACGTATCCCGGAGGCGCACCTACCAATCTTGAAACAGCGAATTTCTCCATGTATTCACTCATGTCAATTCGGATAAGAGACTCATCTGATTCAAAAAGCTCTCTCGCCATTACTTTTGCAAGTTCGGTTTTACCAACACCTGTTGTTCCAAGGAAAATAAATGTACCAATAGGACGGTTAGGATCTTTAAGACCAGCTCTGTTTCTTTGAATTGCCTTAACAACTTTTTTCACAGCATCTTCCTGTCCGATCACTTTTCCGTTCAGTTTTTCATCCATCTGAGCTAGTTTATCAAGCTCATTTTTGCCTACTTTCGTTACAGGAACTCCACTCATCATAGAAACCACTTCTGCTACATTTTCCTCAGTTACGGTTTCTTTTTTCTCTTTTACATCTTTATCCCATTTTTCCTGAGCAGCATTAAGTTCCATCTGAAGGCGTTCTTCTTCATCCTTAAGCTTTCTTGCTTCAAGATAATCCTGTGCTTTTACAGCCTTTTGTTTCAGTTCCTTGATCTCTTCTATTTTCTTCTCAAAATCAATGATCTCAGTAGGAACTTTCATGTTCTTGATGTAAACTCTTGACCCTGCTTCGTCCATTGCATCAATCGCTTTGTCCGGTAAGAAACGGTCTGTAATATATCTCGATGTCAAATTGACACACGCTGCAATCGCTTCAGGAGTATAAATTACATTGTGGTGCTCTTCATACTTATCCTTAATCTGGTTCAAAATCTGAATGGTTTCATCAATAGAAGT
The DNA here is from genome assembly GCF_001684975.1 of Chryseobacterium artocarpi. Classification (GTDB taxonomy): domain Bacteria; phylum Bacteroidota; class Bacteroidia; order Flavobacteriales; family Weeksellaceae; genus Chryseobacterium; species Chryseobacterium artocarpi. Next base: position 171,737 of record NZ_MAYH01000045.1, read on the forward strand.
AGGCTCCACCATTACTTTCTGGAATCTTCTTTCTAAAGCTCCGTCTTTTTCAATATACTGACGGTATTCATCCAGAGTAGTAGCCCCGATGCATTGAATTTCACCTCTAGCCAAAGCTGGTTTAAACATATTAGAGGCATCCAAACTTCCTGTAGAGCTTCCTGCACCTACAATAGTGTGAAGCTCATCTATGAATAGAATGACATCTCTGTTTTTCTCCAGTTCGGTCATGATCGCTTTCATTCTTTCTTCAAACTGACCACGATATTTAGTTCCGGCTACTAAACTAGCCAGATCCAAAGTGATCACACGTTTTCCGTAAAGAACTCTTGATACTTTTTTCTGTTGAATTCTTAAAGCAAGACCTTCCGCAATCGCAGATTTACCAACTCCAGGTTCTCCGATAAGAAGCGGGTTGTTTTTCTTTCTACGGGATAAGATCTGAGAAACTCTCTCAATTTCTTTTTCACGTCCGATTACAGGGTCTAATTTTCCATCTCTAGCCAAAGAAGTTAAGTCTCTACCAAAATTATCCAAAGTTGGAGTTTTACTTTTTGCAGAGCCTAAATTTCCTGTAGGCTTTCTCATTTGCTCAAAATCTTCTCTTTCATCATCATCATCATAGGCACTCATCTGTGGAGACTGCCCGGAATTTTTAAGCATAGTCTGATACTCTCTTGAAACTCCTTCATAATCGATGTCATAAGCTCCCAAAATATTCGAAGTAGGGTCTTCATATTTATATAGAATACCTAAAAGCAGGTGAACGGTATTAATTTCATTGCTTTTATATTGACGACATTCTAACTCTGCACGTTTAATGGCGTGATCTGCCATCTTAGTGAAAGAAATATTGGTAACCTCTTCAGAAATAGGATTAAGACTTGCTGTATTTAAAGTTTCAATTTTTCTTCTGATTTGTGTTAAATCCGCATTAAGGTTTTGAAGGATTTCTTTTGCAGAGTTTTCCGTTTTTATAATACCTAAAAGTAGATGTTCTGTATTGAGAAATTCACTTTTCAGCCTTTTAGCTTCGCTTTTGCTTTGTTTGAACACCTGGCTCAAACCTTGTGAAAACTTATAATCCATAATATATCTCATTAGAATAAAGGCAACGTTACCATTTATTCATTATCTAAATTACAAATATTTTACCAAAAATCAATTAATGACTTTATGTCACAAAAAATTTTATTATCTTATTGAAAATGATTAAGTTTGTTCTTCATAAAAATTTCTCATGAATCCTGAAATTACTACTTACATCGGATACTCAGCCTCAGTTTTTATCGTATTGAGTTTCATATTGAAAGATGTAAGAAAAATCAGAGTCGTTAATATGATCGGGTGTATCTGTTTTGTCATTTATGGCTTCTTTAGCGGACCATTGTGGCCGGTTATCATCCCGAACGGACTTATCTGCTTTATTCAAATCTATCATTTATTGCTTGGTAAAAAAGCTTGATGAAGAAAAAAATAATTACATCTGCCTTCAGTAATTTGTATACAGATCAGCGTATTGAAAAGGTTTGCCATACTCTTTATAGAAACGGATATGATATAGAACTTATTGGAAATGACTGGAAAGGAGCGAAAGAAATGCAGCGTCCTTATCCCTTCTCACGTATTCATTTAATTTCAAAAAGCCTGAAAACAGCTTATTTTGAATTTAATTGGAAGCTGTACCATGAGTTGATCAAAAAAGCAGACCGTAATACAATTCTTCACGCAAATGATGTAGATGCATTATATCCAAATTATCTTATTGCCAAAAAACTAAACATTCCGTTGGTTTTTGATAGCCATGAAATCTTTTCAGAAATGCCTGCGATTCAGGGCAAAATGTCACAAAAATTGTGGCGTTATGTCGAAAAAACTGTCATTCCGGATCTGAAATGGATGATCACAGCAAGTGGAAGCTATGCAAAATGGTTTCAAAAAAGCTATGGAATTCTGCCGGTTGTTGTTCAGAATGCACCAAGAAGATTAGATACTAGTATTGATATTCCTGAAAATAATCCTAAAATACTTTTGTATCAAGGAGCGATCAATCCATTTAGAGGGATAGATAAAGTGATTATGGCTATGCATCACCTTGAAGGTGTTATTTTAAAGATAGCTGGTGATGGTCCAAGAAAACAGGAATTTGAAGCCCTTGTGATGAAGGAAAACCTTCAGCATAAAGTTCAGTTTTTGGGAAAATTGATGCCTGAAGATCTGAGAAACGTTACATTGACAGCAGATTGTGGAATGAGTATTGAAGAAAACGGGGGAGATAGTTACCTTTATTCGTTACCAAACAAAGTTTTGGACTGTATTCAGGCTCGTGTTCCTTTGATTCTGTCAAGCCTTCCCGAAATGCAGAATATAAAAAGTCAATTTGATGTTGGCGAAATCATTAAAGATCACCAACCGGAAAATATTGCAGCAGCTGTTAGACAAGTTTTAACCAAAGGGAGAATCAATTATAAATCTGAATTGGAAAAAGCATCTAGGTTTCTTTGCTGGGAAAATGAAGAAATAAAGCTGTTAGAGGTTTTTCAGAAAGCATCTGACACACTATAGGAGTATTCTTTAAGGTGATGATATTTGCTCAAGTAGACTTATGGTTTACTGCTGAATGTCTAAAGCATAATTTCTTATCTTTGCACAAAGAAATTTGATTTAAAATGACCATTAAAGAAAAACAGCAGGAAATAATCGACGAATTTGCGTTTCTTGATGACTGGGAGCAGAAATACGAATACATCATTGACCTTGGAAAGGAGCTGAAGGGGCTTTCTGAAGATAAGAAAACAGATGATAACCTGATTAAAGGCTGCCAAAGTAAAGTATGGATCGACGCTGAATTTAAAGACGGTAAACTTTTCTTTAATGCAGATTCTGACGGAATTTTACCCAAAGGTATTGTTTCACTTTTGGTGAGTATTTACAGTGGACATTCTACTCAGGAAATCCTTGATTCTGATTTTGAATTTATCTCTGAGATCGGATTACAGGAATTTCTTTCACCATCAAGAGCCAATGGATTGATGGCAATGACTAAGCAAATCAAATTTTACGCAGTAGCCTATCAACTGAAATCATAACTGTGACTAGAATTTTAGCATATCGTTTTTCTGCATTTGGAGATGTTGCGATGACAGTTCCTGTTTTTAAGGAATTTCTTGAGCAAAACCCAGGTGTGGAGATTGTCATGGTATCCAGAAAAAACTTTGAAGCTTTATTTGCAGGAATTCCTAATGTTATATTTAAAGGAATTAACCTTGATGATTATAAAGGTTTTTTTGGATTAAGAAGGTTGAGTAACGAATTGATAAAGGAGTTTAATCCTCATTACGTTGCTAATCTTCATGATGTGATCAGAACCAAAATTTTGGATAGATTATATCGAAGAAAAGGATTAAAAGTTTTTAAAATAAATAAAGGAAAAGAGGAAAAAGAACACCTCACTGATGTATGGAATCTGGATAAAGTTCAATTGAAAAAAACAGTTGAGCGTTATGCTGATGTGTTTAGAGAAATGGGTTTTAAGATAGAATTATCTCATCAGCTCAGACCAATCTCCAATAATAAATCAGGTATAGGTTTTGCTCCTTTTGCCCAACATAAAGGAAAAATGCTTCCTCTTGAAAAGTCCTTTGAATTAGCTCGTATTTTAGCTCAAAAACATACAATATACTTCTTTGGGGGAGGAAAAAAAGAAACGGAAACCCTTGAAAAATGGGAAAGTTTGATTCCCAATACTAAAAGTCTTTCCGGAAAGCTAAGTCTTACTGAAGAACTTCAGAAAATTTCAGAATTGGAAGCGATGATCTCCATGGATTCTGCCAATATGCACCTTGCCAGCCTTGTGGGAACAAGATGTGTTTCTATTTGGTGTGCTACACATCCTTATGCCGGATTTTTAGGGTTCGGGCAGAAAGAAGAAGATGTAGTTCAGGTAAAGGATCTTTCCTGTAGGCCATGCTCTGTTTTTGGAGATAAAGAATGTTACAGGGGAGATTGGGCTTGTCTTGAAGAATTTACCATCCAAAAAGTCATAGAGAAAATCCGATGAAATGAAGCTTTCTATCTGCATTCCTGTCTATAATTTCGACGTTCGTGAATTGGTTTTTGATTTAAAAAGAGAAATTGAAAACGAAGGGATTGATGCGGAAATTATTTTGATTGATGATGCTTCAAAAGATAGCTTTAAAGAGATTAACCAAAGTTTAAAGAATACTGTTCATCATTTTATTTTTCTTGAAAAAAATATTGGACGTTCCCGTATCCGTAATCATTTTCTGACGTTTTCAACAGGAGAATATCTGTTATTTCTAGATTGTGACGGAAAAGTTGTTGGTAAAAACTTTCTGAAAGATTATATTCAATTTATACAAAATAACCCACAAACAGAAGTTATGTACGGAGGTAGAACGGTTTCCGGATATTTACCTGATCCTGACCATTACTTAAGATGGAAATTTGCTGTAGAAAGAGAAAACCTTCCTGTTGAATCACGCATAACGAAGCCTTACTTAAGTTTTCAGACTAATAATTTTGTGATCCGTAAAGATATATTGGAAAAGAATTGCTTTAATCCTGAATTTCAAAAATATGGATATGAAGACCTTCTTTTTGCAATGGATTTAAAGACTGATAATATAAAGATTGATCATATTGATAATCCGATTTTTAATAATGATCTGGAGAGTAATGTCATTTATCTGGAAAAAGTAGAGGAGTCGGTGGAAAGTTTATCTCATATGCTAAAGGACGAAATACTGAGATCAAAACTGTCAGAGGTAAAACTGGTGAAGATATATAATAAGCTGGCAAATTCGCCTCTAAAATTCATTTTAAATATTTTCTTTAATATGAGAGGGGAGAGTATAAAAAGGAAGCTTTCTAAAGGAAATGTGAGTCTTCGCTATCTGGATATATATAAACTAGGGCTTCTTTTCAGGCAGATGAGTAAGGGGAAAAGTGATAATTAAGAGTTTAAAAAAAAATTGAGCTTTAGAAATAAAAAAATCTCTCAGAAATCTGAGAGATTTTTTGTGGGTCCTGAGGGATTCGAACCCCCGACCCTCTGGGTGTAAACCAGATGCTCTGAACCAACTGAGCTAAGAACCCGAATTTTTTTGAAAGGTTTCGTTTCCTTTTCTGTGGGTCCTGAGGGATTCGAACCCCCGACCCTCTGGGTGTAAACCAGATGCTCTGAACCAACTGAGCTAAGAACCCGAATTTTTTTAAAAGGTTTCGTTTCCTTTCTTGTGGGTCCTGAGGGATTCGAACCCCCGACCCTCTGGGTGTAAACCAGATGCTCTGAACCAACTGAGCTAAGAACCCTCTAGACTTTGAGGTCGTTTTCTCGTTTAGAGTGGTGCAAATATACAACTTATTCTTTAAACTCTAAATTTTTTTCTAAAAAATCTCCAACAACAAAGTTACTTCCGCCAATAAAAATCATTTCTTCGCTCGTACATTGTTCTTTTGCAGACAGATACGCTTCTTGTACGGAGTTGAAAATTTTATAAAAAATTTTCGCTTCCTGAAGTAAATTTTCGTAATCTTCGGGGTGTCTTCCCCTGTTGATGGATGGTTTGGCAAAATAAAACTCAGAATTTTCCGGAAGCAATTCCATTACTTCATCTATTTTTTTATCATTTACAAACCCCAAAATGATGTGCTTGTGTTTATCAATTGAATTTAATTGGGAAAAAACATACTCAAGCCCTGCTTGATTATGCCCCGTATCACAAATCGTAAGCGGGTCTTTTGAAAATTCAAACCAACGCCCGATGAATCCTGTATTTTTATGTACATTCAATAATCCGTTTTCAATATGTTCATTTGGAATGTTTACCTGAAGTTTCTTCAATTCTTCAATAATAGCAAGCACTACCCGGATATTTTTTTTCTGGTAATTTCCTTTTAAATCAGAAGAAAGATCTGTCTGAAGTAGGGTAGCATCAATAAAAGGAGCGTTTTCATGAATCGCTTTTTCTTTAATAATGTTTTTTACCACTTCATTTTCATCTCCGGAAATAATAGGGATATTCTTCTTAATGATTCCTGCTTTTTCCATTGCAATTTCTTCTATAGTATCTCCTAAAATGTTCTGGTGATCAAGTTGAACATTTGTAATTGCAGAAACCAAAGGATTGATAATATTGGTTGAATCTAACCTTCCGCCTAAGCCTACTTCAATAATGGCAAAATCAACTTTCTGATGATAAAAATATTCAAACGCCATGATGGTGGTAAACTCAAAGAACGACGGACGAATATCTTCCGGGATATTTTTAAGTTTTTGAATAAAATCAAAGACAAATTCTTTATTACAATTTTTTCCATTGACCTTAATTCGCTCGGTAAAATCTATAAGATGGGGAGAATTGTATAGTCCCACTTTATAGCCTGCTTCCTGAAGGACTGAAGCAAGCATATTACTTGAAGAACCCTTTCCGTTTGTTCCTCCGATATGAATACACTTTATTTTATCCTGAGGGTTTCCAAAATATGCGCAAAGCTTAGTAATATTGTCAAGCCCGGGTTTGTAGGCTTTTTGCCCATCTATTTGATAGTTGGGCATCTGTACGAAAAGCCAGTCAATAGCCTCCTGATATTGTTCATTTGTCATGATACAAAATTCTCAAAAGTTTTATGAAAAAAAAACAATTTTTTTCAATCTGTAACTTTTTTATATTTACTTCGTCTAATAGGGAAAAATCTTAACATGAAAAAAACTTGGATTATCGTTTTCGGATTAGCTTGCTTGAGCATGAATGCTCAAAAGAAATGGTCCTTAAAAGAATGTGTAAGCTATGCGGTGGAGCATAATCTCCAGGTTATCCAAAATCAATATACTAAGCAGAATCAAGATTATAACCTTAAAGCTGCCAGGAAAGAGTATCTACCTTCTGTATCAGGAAGTGTATCAAACGGAGTAAGTTTTGGGCAGGCATCATTGGGAGCCGGAAGTTTTAGGAATGATAGATTTAATAACAGCGTAGGAGTAGGTGCAGATATTTTAATTTATAATAACGGAAGACTGGAAAAGAATGTAAGAAAACTTCAGTTTGATGTAGAAGCTAGCCAATACGATATTGAAGCAATTAAAAATGATATCTCTGTACAAATTGCGCAGCAATATCTTACAGCTTTATTAAACAAAGAAATTGTTAAGATTTCTCAAAGCGCTGTGGAAAATGCTAAAAAGCAATATGACAGAGCAAAGATTACCACACAGGTTGGGACAACAGCTCAGACTGTTTTGGCTGAAGCAGAGGCTGCATTGGCTAGAGAAAAACAAAATCTTAAAACAGCAGAAGTTAATGTAGGAAGAGCATTATTTGCTATTGTTCAGCTTCTACAGCTTCCGGATTATAAAGATTTTGATGTAGAAAACGTAGATGTTCCCGAACAGTTGGATTCACAGTTGGTAACCACAGATGAGGTTCTTACAAAAGCTTATGATTTACAACCCCAAATAAAAGCTGCAGAAAGCAGAATAAGATCTGCTGAAGCACAAACAGAAGTAAGTAAAACAGCTTTTTGGCCTACATTGTCAGCAAGTGCAGGGCTTTCTACATTCTATAACAATATATTAAACGGAGGTCCGGTAAGTAGTAATCAGGACGGATTTTTTAAACAATATAAAGATCAGTTTGGACAAAATGTAGGGTTATCCCTTAATATTCCTATTTTTAATAAAGGAAAAACAAAATTGCAGGTAGAGCAATCCAGGCTGAATGAAAGTGTAAGTAAGATTACCCTTGAACAGCAGAAACAATCTGTAAGACAGAATATTCAGAAGGCACAGTTTGATGCTGATGCCAACTATGAATCATATCTTGCTGCAGTAGAGGCAGAAAAGAGTTCAAAATTAGCTCTTGACTTTGCTGATAAGAGCTATACTGCAGGTAAAACAACGATTTATGACGTAAATGTTGCCAGAAATAATTATGCAAATGCACAGGGATCAGTAGCGCAGGCAAAATATAATTATCTTTTTAGTCTTAAACTATTGAATTTCTATGCAGGAATTCCATTAAGTTTGTAAGATGTCTATTCAATCATTAGAAAAATATTTACCTCAAAATACACTTAAATATTTAAGAATTTGGTTTTCAGATTACTATATTCACATAAAAGTCACGAGAAACAGAAATTCTAAACTGGGAGATTACAGAAAGCTCCCGGATAATTCGCATGAAATTACGGTAAACTCAACGCTTACCCCACAACTTTTTTTCTTTGTGCTTACCCATGAACTGGCACATTTGATTGCTTTTGAAAAATATGGAAGGAAAATCTCTCCTCATGGTAATGAGTGGAAAGAAACCTTTAGAAATATGCTTATCGAAAGCCTTGAAGTATATGATGAAGATCTGAAACCCATCATCGTAAAATTCTCAAAATCCCCTAAGGCAAATTTCATGGCTAGCCCTGATTTGGTAAGATATTTTCATACTGAAAAACAAGATGATAGCCTTCGGTTTATTGAAGAACTTAAGAAAGGCGAATTTTTTATATACCGCAACGAAAAGTATTTATTGGAAGGTCTGATTAAAAAAAACTATCTTTGTAAGAACCTGGCTACTGGAAGGAAGTATTCTTTCAAGCCTTTAGCAAGGGTAGAAAAATGTAGCTAAGAATGTTAAAATCAGATAGATACTGTGTAATAATGGCGGGTGGAATCGGCAGCCGGTTCTGGCCGATGAGTACACAGAAATTTCCGAAGCAGTTTCAGGATATTTTAGGAACAGGACGTACAATGATTCAGCAAACCTATGACAGAATCAGCAAGGTTATTCCTAAAGAACAGATATTTGTAATTACAAATAAAGAATACGTGGCGCTGTCTCATCAGCAGCTTCCGGAAATTCCTGAAGAAAATATTGTAGGTGAACCTCTGATGAAAAATACAGCGGCTTGTAACCTGTATATGGCAAATAAGATCGCTGAAATTAATCCAAATGCTACTATGATCGTTCTTCCGGCAGATCATTTGATTTTAAAGGAAGATGTATTTTTAGAAAAAGTAGAAGTTGCTTTTGATCTGGCTTCTAAGCATGAATATTTGGTAACATTAGGAATTACTCCTACAAGACCTGATACAGGATATGGATATATTCAGTTTGTAGAAAAGAAAAATTCTGAATATTTCAAAGTAAAAACTTTTACAGAAAAACCGATTCTTGAAATTGCTCAAAGCTTTTTAGAAAGTGGCGATTTCCTTTGGAATGCAGGTATTTTTATCTGGAGTGTAAAAAGTATTCATCATGCATTTGAGATGTATCTGCCAGAAATGATGCAGCATTTTATGGCATGTGAATATAATTCTGAAAAAGAAAATAACTGTATAGAGCTTATTTATCCTAAAGTTCAGAAAATATCTATTGACAACGGAATTTTAGAAAAAGCGAAGAACGTTTATGTTATTCCATCAGATCTTGGATGGAGTGATTTAGGAACATGGACTTCCGTTTATGAGAATACAGAAAAGGATAAAAATGGAAATGCTGTAAAACTGAAACATCTTCTTGCATATAATTCAAAGGGAAATATTATCCGTTTAAAAAATAACAATAAGGCTGTTATCATCGACGGTCTTGAAAACTTTATTGTGGTAGATACAGATAAGGCTCTTCTGATCTGCCCTAGAGATAATGACCAACTTATCAAAGACTATGTTCTTGATCTGAAGAATTTTAAGAAAGGAGATAAGTTTATGTAATATTTGGTATCTTTTATGCTTATTTTTAGGCTATGATTAAAATTACACTCCGATTAACGACTCTTACTCTCTTACTTTTTTCAGTTCTGGGTTACGCTCAGGAGAAAAAGAAGTTTTCAAGTATTCCGAATATTTTACAAAAAATAAGCCCTGATGACAGAGTCGATTCCTGGGTTTTAGTATATAATAATTACGGAAAAGGAGAGGAGATAAAAACATCAGGAGGTAAATTGAATTATACCCCTCAGTTTTCCGGATTTAATTTATTTCCAAGCGAGGACAGTTTTTATTATATCGCTTATTCTTTAGGAGGAAAAATCAATTACGTTATAGATGTAGAGGCACTTAAGAAGTTTGTAGGAAAGATAGATAATCCTCAGGAAGCTGCAATAATATTGACCGCAGACGGTTATATGGTTGATGAAGAATTCAAAGATCTTGCAGGTAATTATCATGAAGATCAATCGAATTACTACCTGGATCTTGGAAAAGTAACATCAAAAGAATGTCCTTATCAGAAAACACATTATACATTAACGGTAAATAAGTCTAACGGGCTTGTAACCAATGTAAAAGATAATGGAACTTATATTGAACTTTACAATAAAAAATGTGCTAATAACCCGAGACTTTTAAAAGTCGAGAAAAAAGAAGAACCAAAAAAAGATGAGCCTAAAAAAACACCAAAGCGCAGATAATACTTATGAAACTGAGCGTTTAATACTTCGTCCAATGTCTGCTGAAGACAGAGATTTTGTTTTTGAACTCTATAACAGACCGAAATTTATTCAACATATTGGCAACAGAAATGTGAATAGCGTTGAAGACGCAGAGAATTATATTCTGAATAGATTTGCTCCACAGATTGAAAGACTGGGATATGGAAACTATCTTTTAGTGACTAAGGATAACAATGAAAAAATAGGAGCTGTAGGAATTTTTGAAAGAGAAGGGCTTGATGTAGTAGATATCGGATATTCTTTACTGGAAGAATTTGAAGGAAAAGGTTATGCTTTTGAAGCTGCTCAAAAGGTAAAATCAATAGGAATGGATAATTTCGGATTATCTAAAATATCTGCAATTATTTCAAAAGAAAACGTTTCTTCACAAAAACTGATTGAAAAATTGGGATTAAAATTTAAAAAGCATGTAACGCTTCCGGGAGAAACCGAAGAATTAAACTATTACGAAACAGAATAATAAAAAATATTCACAAATAGCACCATCTATTTATTAGTGTTATTTGTGAATACTTTTATGTTATTTGTGTTTAAAAACTATCCTTCCAGGATCTGATCAGCAGCTGTTTTTGAAGTTACTTTTTCAATCACTCTTGTACAGATTCCGTTTTCATCAAAGATAAAAGTAGTTCTTACAATTCCCATATAGGTTTTGCCAAATGTTTTTTTCTCCTTCCAAACGCCAAATTTTTCAATAATATCACGATTTTCATCAGCGATAAGGTCATAAGGAAAAGCGAACTTGCTGTGGAAGTTTTTCTGCTTCTTTATAGTATCTCCACTCACTCCCAATAGTTGAAATCCTGCTTTCTCAAGCATCGAATAATTATCACCTAGATTACATGCTTCCACTGTACATGTAGGAGTACTGGCTTGCGGATAAAAGAAAACAACCAGCTTTTTCCCGATTAATTGTGAGGAGGTTACTGTTTCTCCATCCTGATTGAATCCTTCAAATTCAGGTAATTTGTCTCCAACTTTCAGCATAATGATTTATTTTTGTTCAAATTTAAGGGTAAAATGACAAAAAAGCAAAGAGCGGAACTCGTTCAGATAGAATTGGATAAATTATATCCTACCACACCTATTCCGTTGGATCATACCGATCCTTATACGCTGATGGTGGCAGTAGCACTTTCTGCACAAACGACAGATAAAAAAGTAAATGAAGTTACCCCAAATCTTTTCGAAGTGGCTGGAACCCCACAGAGAATGGCAAAGCTGGAAGAATTTCAGATTAAGGAACTCATTAAAGAAATAGGATTATCCAATACCAAAGCCAAAAATCTGAAGAGAATGGCTGAACTTTTACTGGAGAGGCACAACGGCATTGTTCCTCAGACTTATGAGGAATTAGAGGCACTTCCAGGTGTAGGGCATAAGACTGCTTCAGTAGTGATGAGCCAAGGTTTCGGATTCCCTGCGTTTCCGGTAGATACTCACATCCATCGTCTGATGACCCAATGGAAACTGACTTCTGGTAAAAACGTGGTGGAAACAGAGAAAGATGCTAAGAAATTATTCCCTGAAGAGGTATGGAATAAACTGCATCTTAAGATTATTTTTTACGGTAGAGAATATTCTCCGGCGAGAGGAAAAGGGGAGAAGGATTTTATTACTAAAATGATGTTTGAGAAGTAAAAACCTGATGTTTTACCGAGCAAAATTCCCCTTCTTTGAAGGGGTGGATTTTTGCGCAGCAAAAAGACGGGGTAGTTTATAAGGATTATATATCCAATAATCTTCTATGATAATTGATCTGTCCCAAGTGATAATCTAAATGAGATATCAGGTGAATCAGAAAATAATCTGTAGTCATTGTATCCTCAAAAACTATAAGCGGATATTCTTTTTTCAGATCTTCTTCCGTTAATTGGTTAAGTGCAATATCTATCATTTTGATAGTTGCTTCAATTTTTTCTATCAATTCTGTTCTTGGAACGTCTTTTAATGAAAATTCAAGCTCCCTATGCCTTATATAACTTGTATTTCCGAGTTGTCCTCCTATAAAATGATTAAGATTTCCAATCAAATGAAGACATAGATTTCCCGCAGAATTGGAAATGTTTTTGTCAATCTTCCAAAGGTTTTCTTCGTTTTGATAAGCTTCGATTTCAATTTTTAATTTATTTAAATCCCTATCATAAAGAGATTTTAATGATTCAGTTATCATTGTGATTGTTTTTATGGTAAGTTTATTCAATAAAAAAAGGGACATTATGCTGCCCCATTTATATATCAATATTATTTTTGTTTTTTAGCCCAAAGCTCCATCTTTCTGTTCAAAACATCTAATGGAAGACATCCTTGGCTTAATATTTCATCGTGGAAGTTTGCCAGATTAAATTTATTTCCAAGTTCTTTCTGATATTTCTCTCTAAGTTCTCGGATTCTTAAAGACCCTATTTTATATCCTAAAGCTTGTCCCGGCATTGCCATATATCTTTCTACTTCAGCTACACCAGCCGCTTCATCATAAGAAATATTACTTAGGAAATACTTAATAGCTTCCTCTCTCGTCATTTTTCCGGTATGTAAACCTGTATCCACCACCAATCTTACTGCTCTCAGCATCTGATCGCTTAAATAACCCATTTTTTGATAAGGATCTGTATATAATCCAAATTCAGGACCTAAAGTCTCACAATAATGTGCCCAGCCTTCACCATATGCACCAAACCAACCGAATCTCATGAATTTTGGGAGCTTGGTATTTTCCTGTTGTAAGGAAACCTGATAATGATGCCCCGGAATAGCCTCGTGTAAGAAAAGAGATTCCATTCCCGAAGTAACATTGAACTTGGTAGGATCTGGAAGCGGAACATAGAATATACCTGCTCTTTTTCCATCAGGAGTTCCCGGAATATATTCGGCACTGGCACTTGCTTCTCTGAATTTTTCTGTTTGTCTGATCTCGAATTTGGTTTTCGGGGTTACATTAAACATTGTTTTCAGTTTCGGAGTGATCTTAGTGAGAATGCTGTTAAATCCATCTAAAACCTCTTTAGAAGTCTTGTAGGTCATCGCCTTTGGATCTGTTTTTACAAAAGTGATAAATTCTTCCAATGTTCCCTTAAAACCAACTTGCTGCTTTACCTTTTCCATCTCTGCGCGAAGCATTGCTACTTGCTGCAACCCGATTTTATTGATTTCTTCAGGAGATTTCTTTGTAGTCGTCCAGTTTTTTACATAATAGCTGTAAATTTCATTTCCGTTGGGAAGACTGTTATATCCGTCCGTATCACGCCCTTTTGGCAAATATTCTTTTTCCAGGAAAGTACCCATTTTGGTATAAGCCGGAATTATTTTTTTAGTAATAGCGTCTTTGTAAAGTGCTGAAAATTTATCCTTCTGAGCCTGAGTAAAGTTTTTTGGAAAACTCTTAATAGGTCCATAGAAAATGTTTTTATCCATATCTGAAGTCGTGATCTCCTCGGCTTTCATTTGAGGAATCATTTTGACAATCAGTTTTTTAGGAAGAACGATTTTATTGTTAATTCCTTCACGGAAATTTTCAGTAGCGGCATCCATCCATTCAGGGAATTTTTCCATTCTTTTTAGCCAATCGCTGTAATCTTTTTCAGTTTTGAAAGGCTGGCTTCCTTGTCCGCTTCCATATAACGGGAAATTTAAAGGCAGACCTCCGAACTGTGTGAAAGGAATGTATTCCGGATGATAGGCATAAGCTTCAATTTTATCTTTCAAAGTATAATCCAGCACATCATAAACCACTTTATCTTCATCAGATAGAGCTTTATAGTCTACATTGTCTAATTGCTTTTGTACCGAATTGTAAAAACCAATCTCTCCAGATATAAAATCTTTATCAATATTGATGGGAAGCTGATCATTGTATCTTAGGTCTCCCTGAGCTGTAGCATCTAAAGGATAGAGCTTAAGATATTGCTCGTAATAATTGGATGCAATAGAATCCAGGTTAGTAGGCGTTACCTTGGTAAGAGGAGAATCGGATTTTTTGCACGAGGCAAGACCCACTATTAATCCCAGCCCCAGAATACTTTTCGATATAATACTTTTCATTTTCAGAATCTTTATGATAACAAAAGTAAGTATTATTGGGAGATTCATACTCATTGGCAGTATTGATTTTAAAAAAATTATTTTCAAAATCCTTTTCACTTTAAATCAATTTTTTATCTTTGTCTAAAACGTTTAACAATCATATTATTACAGTTCTTTTTTAAGAAAAAATGAAAGGGATTTTAAAAATTTACCATCCGGACGAAACGCTAAAATACAATATTAGAAATACTTATTGTAAAGCAGTTTACAGCAACCAGCAACATTTTTTAGAGGTTGAAATTATTACGGATGACAGTTTGGATCACGTAGATGATGATTCATTACAGTACAACTTTCCTCAGCTTTCACTTGAGGTCTTCGATTTCCCAATAGATACGGCGGAAATAGAAGGAAAAACATTCAAAATCAATGATTCTGATGAAGACTCCTATACAGAGGTAGACCTTTTTGATGATGAAGATGCCTATGTGTATGATAATGAGCTTCTTTTTGAGAAAAATGAAGAAGGAGAGCTTCAGGTAATCTGGAAGGGAACCATTGACGATTTCTACACCGGATCAGATACACCGATTCCTTTTAGGTTAAAATGTGAATTCGGGCAGGATGATATCGAGGTAGACGAAGATTAAGAACAGTCTCCCATCTTTTTATAAAATCAAATTTCTTTTCAAAATTTCTTTTTGGAAAGAAATTTGCTGTTTGGTAATTCTAACAAAATTTAAGTTGTTTTTAAGCAATTTTTAAGATATCAATTCATAATATTCCACTACATTTGTCGTTGAAACTTTAATAAAATTCACATTTAATGCTGTTAACGGAACTTTCTCAGATTTTATTTGCACAAATCACTACGCCTGCAGTTGCCGCAGACAATTTAGAATTTTCATTTTGGAAAATCATGTTCCACGGGGGAGCTTTCGCTAAAATAGTGATGGTGACCGTATTATTGCTTGGAGTATTTTCCCTGTACCTGTTTTTTGAAAGGTTTTTCTTTATTAAAAGACTTACATCAAAGACAGATTCGAACTTCATGAATAATATTGAAGATTTTATCAAAGAAGGGAAGATAGAAGCAGCGGCTGACTATTGTAAAACACAGAACTCTCCAGAAGGTAGAATCCTTGAAAAAGGAATTTCAAGACTTGGGCGTCCTGTTTCTGATATTGTAAGTGCTATGGAGTCACAGGCACAGGTAGAAGTTGCCAATATGGAAAAAAACCTGAACCTTTTGGCGGTAGTTCCAAGTATTGCGCCAATGTTAGGACTTTTGGGAACGGTAATCGGGATGATTATCGCATTCTTCAACCTTTCTCATGCCACAGGATCTTTCTCTCCAAAAACACTTTCTGAAGGTATTTATACTGCGTTGGGACAAACAGCGGTAGGTCTTGCTGTAGCAATTCCAGCGAATTTCTGTTATAATATTCTTTTAACAAGAATTGACAAGTTTGTGTTGAAAGCACAGAATATGTCAGGAGAATTTTTAGATCTTATCAACAAACCTTTATAAATCTGTCTTAAGATGAAAATTCAGAGAAGAAATAAAGCCAATCCGGAATTCAGTTTAGCAGCGATGACAGATGT
This sequence comes from Chryseobacterium artocarpi, assembly GCF_001684975.1. Lineage (GTDB taxonomy): Bacteria > Bacteroidota > Bacteroidia > Flavobacteriales > Weeksellaceae > Chryseobacterium > Chryseobacterium artocarpi. The sequence continues at coordinate 187,832 of NZ_MAYH01000045.1, forward strand.
TATCCTGTTGATGCTGATCTTCTTTATGATCACATCTTCAGCAGCCAATCAAAGTGCTATTGATGTGAATCTGCCGAAAGCCGGGGCTGTGGATGATAATATTCCTAATCCCGTCATCGTAAGTATTAAGCCGGACGGATCTTACTTTGTAGATGATAACCCTGTGAATAAAGGTGAATTGGAACAGATTATTGTAGATAAATTAACCAATCAGACTAATAAATCCTTCACAATCAGAGCGGACGAAAATACAATGCATAAAGATGTGGTTTTTGCAATGGAAATTGCTGAAAAGCATAAGTTTAACATTGCAATAGCAACCGTTAAGGATAAATAATAAATAGTAAGAATCATTTTTCAGATGAGAAGCTATACTGCAAACAAAAACGAAGAAAACCGAGACAGAATAAAAAGTGCTTTACTTTCTATTCTGATTTGGTGTGCTGTTTTGCTTTTTGTTTTTTATTATAAATTAAAACCTGAGCTGGATAAAGAACCTGAAGTGGTTACTACGATGCTTGTAAATTTCGGAGATAACAGAAACGGAAACGGTGTTGAAGAACCAGCCGAACAGCCGGGAAGTTTAGCTGCGGCTACAGAAGAAGTTACTCCAGATCCGGTAGAAGTACCAGCTCCTGAAACGAAAACAGAGATCAAACCAGAACCTGTTCCAGTACCGGAACCAAAGAAAGTTGAGGTTAAAGAAAAGGTAGTTACAGGAAACAATACCAAAAACACAGTTCCTAAAAAAGAAGAATCTAAAAAAGCTGAAAAAAAGGAAGCTACAAGTACAAGTGCTTCTAAAAATACTAAAAAGGCAGGTGCAACGACCGCCAATTCCAAAACAGGAAACGGAGACGGAAAAGGGAATGCAGCCATAGGAAATCTAATCAAAGGAAGAGGAACAAAAGCAGGAAGCCAGGGTACAGGAACCGGAATTGGTAATGCGGGAGATCCTTTAGGGGGTGATGGAAATGGAGACAGTAAAGTAGGTATCGACAGAAAATTGGTTGGATATATTCCGGGTACAATGGGAAGAGGAGGAGCCCAGCCATCTCATAGTTGTACTGCAAGCGGATCTATTACTGTTGCTTATACAGTAGATAAAGCTGGAAATGTAGTGTCAGCGAGAAGAGCGGGAGGAGTTTCAGATCCTTGTGTGGCATCTACCTCTGTAGCATGGGTGAAGAAATATGTAAAGGCAGAGAAAGCCAATGTATCTTCCACCGGAACTTATAAAATAACATTCTAAAAATATAAAAGCACTTTATTCAAGTGCTTTTTTTAATTCGGTGATTCTATTGATGATCGGAAGCGCAAATATGCCACTGGTCTGGAGATACAGTTCATAAAACGTTTTTGCCTTATCCTGAAAGTCTTTATCTTGTGCTTCTCTGCTCTTGAAGTAAAAGAGATTACCAAGCATTTCATAATAGTCTTTACGGTCTCTTTCCTGTCTTTCATTTACAAGAGCAATCATCTCTTCCTTAGACATTGAGGACACTTCTGTGAAATTCATTTTGAAAATATCTCTCATTAAAGTATCAAAATCCAGCTCTTTCTGCATTAAACTTTCTTCCGGTTTATCCAGGATAAGCTTTTCCAATGCCTGGCTTAGCTGGCGTATAAGTCTTAATGTAAATTCTTTATCTGTAATCATAATGGGTAATTTTGTTGCTAGTTGCTAGTTGCTAGTTGCTAGTTGCTAGTTATTGGGTTATGTACGCCAATTTAGCTGAACGTATTTTATAAAGTTATTTATTTTTCCTCCTAATAGATTGTATTGTTCAGATTTCTCTTTAAATTTTGAGCTCAATTCTGGGTAAAGCCTTGTGATTTTTGATAAGTGACATACAGTTTCATCACAACTTGCCTGAGAGTACGTCAGGAATTTAACAAAATCTCCTTTATAGTTATTTCTTCCATAGCCTTCTGCAATATTTGTAACAACTGAGTCTGCTGAGCGCCTTAATTGACTGCCAAGTTCATATAGTTCATATTTTGGTAGTTGCAGTGACAGTTGATGTGTTTCAATAAACAATTCAAAAGCAATATTGTAAATATCAAGTTTGTTGTAGCTCATATATCATTTTTAGTGGTAAAAACTAGCAACTGACAACCAGAAACTAAATTAAGCAAAGAATAAATAAGCCAACGCAATAGAAGTAATAATACCCACTAAATCGGCAAGAAGCATAGCAATTACCGTGTATCTTGTATTTTTAACAGCTACAGCTCCAAAATATACTGCAATGACATAAAACGTCGTATCTGAGCTTCCTTGAAGTACTGCAGCCAGCTTACCCTGAAAACTATCTGCCCCGAAAGTTGCCATAGTGTCTACCATCATTCCTCTGGCTCCTGAACCGGATAAAGGTTTAATGAGCGCAGTTGGAAGACCATCTACAAATCTTGGATCCAGATGAGCAACATTGGCGATCCATTTCATTCCGTCAATAATAACATCAAAAACACCTGATGTTCTCAATAATGAAATAGCGATCAGCATTCCAACCAGATAAGGAATAATCTTTACACAGGTAGTAAAGCCTTCTTTAGCACCTTCAATAAAGGCATCAAAAACGTTGATCTTTTTATAAACAGCTCCAAGTACAATGGCAAGAAAAATAAAGAGAATAAGCCCGTTACTTAATACCTTACTGAAGTCATCAAGTTCGTCTTTGCTTAACTGTACCAAATAAACTACCAGTAATCCGATAATCGCTGAAATTCCTCCTACATAAGCAATAACAACCGGACGAAGAAGATTGATCTTCTGATAAAGGGATACAATGATCATCGCTGCCAGTGTTGCGGCAAAAGTGGCAATCATACAAGGCAGAAAAATATCTGTGGGTGTTTTAGAACCCATTGATGCTCTGATAGCAATGATAGATACTGGAATAAGTGTCATTCCGCCCGCGTGAAGACACAGGAACATGATCTGTGAATTACTGGCGGTATCTTTATTAGGGTTTAAAGTCTGCAGGCTTTCCATTGCTTTTAATCCGAACGGAGTAGCAGCATTATCCAATCCCAGAAGGTTGGCACTGAAGTTCATCAGCATATGCCCGAAAGCCGGATGATTTTTTGGAATGTCTGGAAATAATTTTGAGAAAAAAGGTTGAATCAATCGACTTAAAAGATTAATTCCGCCTGCTTTTTCCGCAATACTCATGAATCCCATGAATAAGGTCATGATTCCAATTAGCCCAAGACATATTTTTACCGCAGTTTCTGAAGTTCCGATAACACCATCTGCTTCCTGTACACGGTAAACTGCTACATTTTGTTTTAAAGAATCTGTTTTATAGTGAATTCTGCTGTCTGCAAAATCATTTTTCTTCATCAGACTGTCCTTCACAACAGGAGAGAGGGCGTTCATCGGTTGAGTCGCGATCTTCACCGTATCACCACCTTTTCCAACAACCATATCATTGAATATGGTTTTGTAATGACTTGATGAAATGTATTTTATACTGGCAATGGCAATGGCAATGATAATGAATGCCGACCAAATTCTGCTGAGAACCATTTGATTGATTTAATTGTTTAAACTTATCAAAAATACTTTAAACCACAAAAGCTACAAAAGAATTAAGCATTTAAGTTTTTGAGTAGTGACGTGAATTCTGTTGATAATAGTCTCAAGCTTTTGAAAATCATTTGTTTTAACGCAATGTTCGCAATGATTTATTTTATGATGTAGATTTTCCGTTCGCAGCGGCGTTAGCACTTAGCAAAGAACACTAATTAGAGCACGTTGCTGAATGAAATGCCTTTGCACTCAAAAAATATGCATAAAGTTTTATAACACCTTTGCGTATTCTTAGCGTTAAAGAAAATATACTTAGTCTTCTAAATAAACAAGATATCCTTCAAAATCATCATCCAGATTTTTTAAGACTTTAGCATCATCCATTTTTTTGACTAATCCATCTACAAAAAAGCTTTTTTCAAAGAATTGACGGTGGATTCCGGGTAAAAGCTCCATAAAATAATCCATGCCAAGCTTATTGTTGTGAAGATCCATTTTAGTTTCCAGAGGTTTATTAGGAAACAATTCTTCGTGAAGATCCGTCATTCTTTTGCAGAAGTCTAATGCTTTTTCAGGTGAGGAAATTTTACAGCAATACATCATAATAAAGCAGCACCAGAGAGCATGTCTGAAAGCATTTCCAATTCCGTTATTGGAGGCTGTTGCAGGGAATTTTGTCTGTGCAATCGTGAATGCTTTTACGGTAGCATGAAAACTCAGTATGGCAAATAGAGGATGGGGAAGAACCAACGACAAAAGACGCATGATCTTTTTAAAGCTCATACTTCTGATGGTATTGAAAAAAATCTTAAAAGTTCTCATAAATAAAAATCTCTCCCCAATTAGAGAGAGATTGTATTGTTTTTGTTACAGGTGCTATGCTTTTACGGCTAATAAATTAACAGTTTTAGCAACAGTATCCTGAATTTCTGTTCTCTTCACAATAAAGTCAACAAATCCTTTTTCCTGTAAGAATTCAGAAGTCTGGAATCCTTCAGGTAAGTCTCTACCGATCGTTTCACGGATAACTCTTGGTCCCGCAAAACCGATAAGAGCTCCCGGCTCTGCCATGATGATATCAGCAGTCATCGCGAAAGATGCTGTAATTCCACCAAAAGTCGGGTCACAAAGGTAAGCAATGTATAAAAGTCCCGCTTCTGAAAGCTGAGCCAGTTTAGCCTGTACTTTAGCCAACTGCATCAAAGAGTAAGTAGCTTCCTGCATTCTTGCTCCTCCGGACTGACAAATGATCATATACGGAAGTTTGTGCTTAATACAGTAATCAATAGCTCTTTTGATCTTTTCACCCATTACAGAACCTAAAGATCCGCCAATAAAAGCAAAGTCCATACAAGAAACTACCATTTCAGTTCCTTTTACAGTTCCTACAGCATTTCTGATGGAGTCTGTAAGCTTAGTTTTTGCTTTTACTTCTTTTAAACGGTCTTTATAAGGTTTTGTATCCTTAAAGTTTAAGATATCAATACTTTCAACATTGGCATCCAGTTCGGTAAATTTACCACCGTCAAAAAGGATGTCAAAAAATTCAGCACTTCCTATTCTCACATGAAACCCATCTTCAGGAGAAACATAGTTATTTCTCTTTAATTCATCATGTTCCACAACTTTTCCGGATGGAGTCTGATGCCAAAGACCTTTGGGAACGTCCTTTTTCTCATCAGTAGAAGTGGTAATGTTTTTTGCTTTTCTTTTAAACCAGTCGAATGCCATTTTTAATTGTATTAATGTATAAATGTAAAATGTATCAATGTAAATGCACTCTTTAGGAATACTTTTTATATTGATACAAATGTACAGTTCTTATTTTAAAGTATTTACGTTATTTAAATCTTCAAATGCTTGTACCAATCTTGTAGAGAAAGTATCTTCACCTTTTCTTACCCAAACTCTTGGGTCATAGAATTTCTTGTTAGGTTTTTCTTCTCCTTCAGGGTTTCCGATTTGAGTTCTTAAATATTCAACATTGTTAACCATATAATCTCTAACACCTTCTGTATATGCAAACTGAAGGTCAGTATCAATATTCATTTTGATTACTCCATAGTCAATTGCCTCTCTGATTTCTTCCAAAGTAGATCCTGAACCTCCGTGGAATACAAAGTTGATTGGCTTATCAGCTGTTCCGAATTTCTCCTGAACATATTTCTGAGAGTTATCAAGGATTTTCGGTGTAAGAACCACGTTTCCTGGCTTGTAAACTCCGTGTACGTTACCAAATGCCGCTGCAATAGTAAAGTTATCAGAAATAGCTTTTAGTTTTTCATAAGTATACGCTACGTCTTCAGGTTGAGTATATAGTTTAGAGTTATCAACGTCTGAGTTGTCAACACCATCTTCTTCACCACCAGTTACCCCGATTTCTACTTCAAGAGTCATCTGAAGCTTAGCCATTCTTTCGAAATATTTAGCTGAAATCTCAAGGTTTTCTTCTAAAGATTCTTCAGAAAGATCCAGCATGTGAGAAGAGTAAAGAGATTTTCCTGTCTGCTTGAAAAATTCTTCGTTAGCATCCATTAATCCATCGATCCAAGGAAGTAATTTCTTTGCACAGTGGTCTGTGTGAAGAATTACAGTTGCTCCGTAAGCTTCTGCAAGAGTGTGAATGTGTTTTGCTCCTGCGATAGCTCCTAAGATTGCAGACTTTTGTCCGTCATTGCTTAATCCTTTCCCTGCATTGAAAGCAGCACCTCCGTTTGAAAACTGAATAATTACAGGAGAGTTTAATTTCGCTGCAGTTTCCATTGTAGCATTTACGTTGCTTGATCCAATTACGTTTACTGCCGGTAATGCAAATTTGTTTTCTTTAGCATACTGAAAAATATCAGTAACTAACTGACCTGTGGCAACTCCTGCCGGAAAAATTCTGCTCATGTTTTACTTTTTATTATAAATTTATTAGGTGTTTAATTTCGTGTAAAGGTAATCATTTTTAAGAAATCATTAATTTCTTTTGTCGCGTCCCCAAAGTAGCTTCTGACGGATGGTTTCGTAGAAACTCAAATTGTTGGGCTGTACCAGAAGAAGCTGAAAGTCTGCTTTCCTGATAATAATTTCCTTATCTGTTTCAATATGAATAAGTCTGGAGTCTAACGAAAGTGAGTATTGTGAAACACGGCTTTCAACTCTGAACTTTATTTCTACCTTGTCATTTACCACTAAAGGCCTCACGTTCAGGTTGTGAGGTGCGATAGGAGTGATGACGAAGTTTTCGTTATTGGGCGAAATGATAGGACCTCCACAACTTAAAGAATAAGCTGTAGAACCTGTAGGTGTTGAAATAATAACTCCGTCTCCCCAGAACACATTTAGAAACTCATTGTTGATATAAGAATCTACTGTGATCATAGATGTTGTTTCTTTTCTGGAAACGGTTACATCATTCAATGCGTAAGGAAAAAATCCTTCCAGGTTTGGAGAAACTACTTCGATTACTGAACGACGGCTGGTTTTTACATCACCTTTTAAAATAGAATCAAGCTCTTTAAAAGCTTCTTCTTTTGTGAAAAATGCTAAAAATCCAAGTCTTCCGGTGTTGACACCAACTACAGGAATCTCAAGATCTTCAATAAACGTTAAAGAATTTACAATAGTTCCGTCTCCACCAAAGGTAAAGAACAGGTCTACTTCTTTGTCTATAAGGTCCTGTTTATTATTGAAAGTTTCGAATATTTTCGAAAACTGAAGGGCTTCAGCCATTTCATCGTACAGAACAGATTTTACACCTCTGGTTTCAAGTTCAGAGATAAACTTGCTTAAATATAAAAAAGTATCAAGATCTTTTTTCTGAGAATAGATAGCTGCCTTCATGTTATATTTCTATGAATTTTTGGAAAAAACCGAATCGGTCCTTAAACAGATCGGTTCTCTCATCAGAATAGTATTTTTCTACAATTCTGTAATCATACCGTTCAAAAGTTGCGTCTATCGAGGCTAGATTTTCATTGCCGATCTTTATGGTAACATGAATGACTTCATCAGACATAAAGCTTATAAAACCACCATAAAACTTAGAATTGTTACCTTCAACAATATTCGCGATTTCCGTCATGGAATATTTTCTGGCAGGAGTTTCTACAGTAAGAATAGCTCCGGATTCTGAAAATAAAGGATAACGGGAAAGGTCCTGGAAAATGTCTTCACAGGTAATATAGCCGAGATATTTTTCATTCTTATTGATCACTGGGATCACATTAGAATTGAAAGTATAAAACAGGCGGATACTATCCATGATATTATTATCTTCCAGAATGGCAAATCGCTCAATCTGATGCTCAAGATCCTTCAAAGTTCCTCCATCTTCTTCATACAGGAAGTCTTTGGCAAGTGCTCCGTAAAAATGATGGGATTTTTTGATGAAAACATGAGAATATCCGAAGTCCTCCAATGTATTTCTTGCCGATTCTATTGAATCCGACAGGCTAAAACATGGGAAATCTTTTGAGATATAGTCCTTGATAAACATTGTGCTAATTTATAAAAAATTAAATGAAACTGTTTCTGAAAACACGACTTTTTTTGAGTTTAAATAAAAAAAGTGACTTCAAAATTTGTTTGTAAAGAAAAAAAAGGTACCTTTGTCGCCTTTCATTTTTACTTTTTATTAGATTTATTTCAAACTGCACTGTCTACTAATGACATATGCAGTTTTTTTATTTTAGGGCTTTTGCAAATTCCCACATCACAATTCCCGCGCATACACTTACGTTAAGGGAATGCTTTGTTCCAAGCTGTGGAATTTCCAAAAATACATCAATATTGGGCAGTACTTCATCACTGATTCCTTCTACTTCATTTCCTAAAATAAGAGCATATTTTTTTGATCTGTCAATAGCGAAATCGGTGATCAGCTCGCTGCTGGTAGTCTGCTCGATTCCTATAATCTCATAACCTTTGCTTTTCAGATCTGAAATTGCAGTGTTTGTATCTGCTTCATGATACCAGTCTACACTTTCCGTAGCTCCTAATGCTGCTTTGTGAATTTCACGATGGGGTGGTTGCGGTGTAATTCCGCAAAGAATGATCTTTTCAATTAAAAAGGCATCTGCCGTTCTGAAGGCCGCACCTACGTTGTGCATACTTCTGATATTGTCTAAAATGATGACCAACGGAATTTTTTCAACTTTCTTAAATGTTTCTACATCTATTCTGTTAAGTTCTTCCAATTTTAGTTTCTGTACCAATGTATTATTTTGTTGAGATTAATTTTCCGTCTTTGTAGACCTCTGTTTTTTCAATGTTTCCGTTTTCACGATATAGGTTCTGTTGCCATTTCGTTTTTCAATGGCAAGTTGGTTTTATGTAATATTATATCAAAAGTAGTAAAATACTTATACTTAAGCTCAAAATATTCTAAGAAAAAATAATTCCTTTTGTTTCTATGGAATTTTATTTTTTGCTCATAATCTGATGAACGTTTTTCTCAATATTCTGAGCTAATGTTTCCATTGGAATATCATTCTCATCGTTGTTAAATGGATCCTCTATTTCTTCAGCAATAAGCTCAAGACTCATTAAAACATAGTATACAAAAACCGTAAGAGGAATCATGAAAAGGCCAATAGTGATTACGTAAGCAATGGGAAGAGCAAATACATAAAGAATAATGAATTTCTTAATAAATGATGAGTAAGAATAGGGAATAGGTGTATTCTTAATTCTTTCACAGCCGCCACATACTTCAAGAAATCCGGAAAGTTGAGTATCCAAATACAACATTTCAACCTCTGTGATTTTTCCTTCTTTTTTTAATTGATTAAGCTTGTGGGTCAGGAGAATGATAATTTCACTCGGTCCGTGGTTCTTTAATGTTTTCTCAATCTCAGAATAGTCTTCATCCAAAGCAAGTCGTGTAGATTCCTTAGAAAGGTGTTTAGCTAAAAAGTGAGGGAAATATTTTAAATACCTTGCAATCTGTTCTGTATCCTGACGGTTTTCTCCAAGAATAGTATTGATTTTTATGGCAAAATTTCGGGTGTCATTCACCAGTTTTCCCCAAAGTTTTCTTCCTTCCCACCATCTGTCATATGCCGTATTGGTCCTGAAAACAAGAAGCAAGGAAAGCACAAAACCAAGCAAAGAATGAATCATTCCAACATTACTGATTCCGGACTTTGCTGTAAGGTGAAAATATTCTACTTCTAAATATTGAATTCCCCACGAATAAAGTCCTACCATGATCATGCTTGGAAACAGGATTTTCAGGGTATCACTTTTGTGTAAACTGAACAGTATTTTAAGGAAATGTTTGGTATTGTAGGCTCTCATAAATTCACTTAATACCACAAATATAAATTTTTCAGAATAAAGTAGGGAAGCCTGAAACTTGAAGAGGGAAGCTATTGAAACCGAAAAATAAATTTAGGTTTTTCATAAAAAGATTTTTATGAAATGATGCATAGAGGTTTATATACAAATAGTAATTTCCTGCCTCTTTCTTCCAACTTCCATGCTTTTTGTCTTAATTTTCGCTGTTTTCAAAAAAAATATTATTTTTATTTCACATTAAATACAAAATACATGATCCTCGAAAACGTAGATGTAGTCAATGATATCAGTAAAGAAGATTTTCAGAAGAGTTATTTCAAGAAGCAGAAGCCGCTTCTCATTAAGAATTTTGCAAGCCGCTGGGATGCTTTTGATAAATGGAATCTTGCTTATATCCGTGAGAAAGCGGGCGATCAGGAAGTTCCGTTGTATGACAATAAACCTGCAGATGCTGCTAAAAGTTCGGATGCTCCGGTAGCTAATATGAAGATGAAGGATTATATTGATACGATAAAAAGCAAACCCTCAGATCTTCGTATTTTTTTCTACATCATTACAGACAGACTTCCGGAATTACTTAAAAACTTTACATATCCTGATCTGGGAATGAAGTTTTTCAAAAGACTTCCTACTTTATTTTTCGGTGGAAGTGATGCACATGTTCTGATGCATTATGATGTAGATCTTGGTGACTTTATGCATATTCATTTTGAGGGAAAAAAGAGAATTTTATTATTTGATCAGGAGCAGTCTCCGTTCTTATACAAAGTTCCTCTCTCTGTACATACCATTTACGATCTGGATTATGAAAATCCCGACTATGAAAAATTCCCGGCACTCCAATACGCAAAAGGTTATGAAATTTTCATGGAACATGGGGATGCTCTTTTTATTCCTGGGGCATTCTGGCATTTCAACAGATATCTTGAACCTGGTTTTTCATTATCATTAAGAGCTTTGCCCAATAAGCCATCAGTTTTTGCTAATATGCTGTATCACGTTTTTATTATGAGATACACAGATAAGCTGATGCGTAAACTTTTTAAAGCGAAGTGGATAAATTATAAACAAAAATGGGCTTATAAAAAAAGCACAGAGGCTTTGGAAAAGTATTTGAAATCAGAATGATAGGGGGTAATCATTTTAACAGGAAAACGCTAATTGAAACGTCTTTGTGCACAAAGAATATGAAGAATCAATATTGATTGTCTTTGCTTTTTAGCGTTAAATTTACCTATTAATGAGTCCGAAAATTGTAGCATCTACAAATTTGCCTTTTTCAAAAAAATAATCCTTTAAAGTTCCTTCTTCCTGGAAGTTTAATGAGGTTAAAAGTTTTTCGGAGGAAATATTGGCTGGATCAATAAAAGCATCTACCCGATGTAATCTCATACTTTCAAAACCAAATGTAAGAATAGGAAGAATAGCTTCTTTCATATAGGATTTCTGCCAGAAAAGAGGGTTCAATTCGTATCCTATTTCCGCTCTGAAATGTTCAGGAAACCAATTGTGATAGCCACATGTACCAATCACTTTTTTTTCCGATTTTAATTCTAATGCCCAGCGGAATCCTTTTCCTTTTTCAAACTCTTTATTGAAGTGTTGGATGATTTGCTGTGCATCTTCGGATGTTTTGAAAGTTTCAAGGTCATAATATTCCATTACTTTATCTTGCGAAAAATACTCAAAAAGATCTTCAGTATCGTTTAGCGTAAGCTGTCGTAAAATAAGCCTTTCAGTTTGTAAAACAGGAAATTCCATGGATTTGATTTTATGGTGAAAATACGATTAATTCCTGATAGGGAAAAGTTTATTTAAGGATAAAACCGGCAAACAATTCCCCAACCCTGAATTTATTTTTCTAAATTTGGAGCTCATTTTTTAATATGGCAAAATCGAAGAAGGAAACTCCGTTAATGACTCAGTACAACACCATCAAGGCAAAATATCCTGATGCACTTTTACTATTCAGAGTAGGAGATTTTTATGAAACTTTTGGGCAGGATGCAGTGAGAACATCTCAAATATTGGGTATCGTTCTTACCAAAAGAAATAATGGTGAAGGAAGTGTAGAGCTTGCAGGATTTCCGCATCATTCCATAGACTCCTATCTTCCGAAGCTGGTAAGAGCCGGGATGAGAGTCGCGATCTGTGATCAGCTTGAAGACCCGAAAATGGTGAAAGGAATTGTGAAAAGAGGAGTTACAGAACTGGTAACACCGGGAGTAACATTCAATGATCAGGTTTTAAATTCCAAGAAAAATAACTTCTTACTTTCCTTACACAAAGAGAAGGAAAAATATGGAATTGCTTTAGTTGATATTTCAACAGGAGAATTTTTGGTAAGCGAAGGAAACCTTGAAAAGCTCTTGCATATTGTCAATACCTTTGATCCGAGCGAGATTATTTTCCAGAGAAGCGTACAGATTCCGGAACAAATCAAGAATAAAAATGCCTTTAAACTTGAAGATTGGGCTTTTCAATACAATTTTGCCTACGAAAAACTGACCAGCCATTTTAAAACAAATTCTTTAAAAGGGTTTGGAGTGGAAAATCTTCCATTGGCTATCACTGCTGCCGGAGCTATTTTTGCCTATCTGGTTGAAGATACACATCATAATTTACTTTCGCATATTACAAGGCTTCAGGTTATTCCACAGGAAGATTACCTGATGATGGATAATTTTACGTTGAGAAACCTTGAGATCGTTTATCCAAGCAATCCACAAGGAAAATCTTTACTGGATATTATCGATAAAACATCTACTCCTATGGGAGGAAGATTATTGAGAAGAAGAATTATTCTTCCTTTAAAATCTGTGGACGAAATTTCCAGAAGACTTTCCCTGATTGATTTCCTTAACGAAAATGATCACCTGAAATATGAAATCGGACAATTATTAAAGTCTATTTCTGACCTTGATCGTTTAATGGGGAAACTTGCTGCAGAAAAAATTTCTCCAAAAGAATTAGGGTATCTTCGCCAAAGCTTGATCAATATTCATAAAATCAAAGCTTTATTGCATCCTCATGCTGATGTTTTGGCTTGGCTTGAGCCATTATTTGACCTTGAAGAACTGATTAATTTCTTACAAAATCGTCTTAATGAAGAGCTTCCGGTGAGTATTGCCAAAGGAAATGTTATTAAAGACGGGGTATCGGAAGAATTAGACAGATTGAGAAATCTTCAGAGCAAAGGACGTGGATTTTTGGATGAAATGTGCCAGAGAGAGATCGAAAGAACAGGAATCACAAGCCTTAAAATTGATTTTAATAACGTTTTCGGATATTATATTGAAGTCCGAAATACACATAAAGATAAAGTGCCTTCAGATTGGGTAAGAAAACAAACCCTTGTGAATGCAGAGCGATACATTACCGAGGAATTAAAAGAATACGAAAACCAGATTCTGGGTGCTGAGGAAAAAATAGGTGTTCTTGAAAATGAGCTTTATAGAAATGTATGTTCAGAAACAATGGTTTATATAGATCAGATTCAAGGGAACTCAAATATCATTGCACAACTGGACGTTGCAGCCGGTCTATCAGAACTGGCGGTTTCAGAAAGCTATACAAAACCTATCCTGAATGATGGTTATGCAATTGATCTGAAAGAAGCAAGACACCCCATCATCGAAAATGCTCTTCCCTTGGGAGAAAAGTATATACCGAACGATATTTTCCTGGATAAAGACTCTCAACAGATTATCATGGTTACAGGTCCTAACATGGCGGGTAAATCAGCGATTCTGCGTCAGACTGCAATTGTTTGTCTTTTGGCTCAGATTGGAAGTTTCGTTCCTGCTAAACATGCGGAAATCGGACTTTTGGATAAGATCTTTACTAGAGTAGGAGCTACCGATAATATTTCTGCAGGAGAATCTACTTTTATGGTAGAAATGAATGAAGCCGCGAATATTTTGAACAATATTTCAGAACGAAGCCTTATTCTTCTGGATGAAATTGGACGTGGAACTTCTACTTATGACGGAGTTTCGATTGCATGGGCTATCGCAGAATATCTTCATCAGCATACTACTCAGGCAAAAACTTTATTTGCCACACATTATCATGAGCTGAATGAAATGACTGTGAACTTTGAACGAGTGAAAAATTTCCATGTTTCTATTCAGGAAAATAAAGGGAATATCATTTTTATGAGAAAGCTTGTTCCGGGGGGTAGTGAACACAGTTTTGGTATCCATGTGGCGAAGCTGGCGGGAATGCCTTCAAAAGTAGTGAACAGAGCAAATGAAATCCTTAAAACGCTTGAAGCGAGCAGAACGCAGGATGGAGGTACATCAGAGAATATCAAAAGAGTGACTGAAGAGAATATGCAGCTTTCTTTCTTTCAATTGGATGATCCGGTTTTAGAAAATATCCGTGAAGAATTAAAGAAGATAGATATTAATACTTTAACGCCTATCGAAGCTTTGATGAAGCTGAATACGATAAAAAAAATGATTGGAGGATAATCCAATCATTTTTCTTTTTATAGGGTTTAAAAACATGTAATTAGCAACAATAACCATCTTTACCTCTCGGTCCGATGATAAGAAAATGACTTACTCCTCTGAGTTTGCATAAACCTTCTGCACAGTTGGCAGCACCTCCGTTAATCTCTTTTAACTCAGCCTTCGTGAGCTTTCTTTTTTGAATATTGTTTTTCATATTGCTTTGGTTAGGTTGTTATTAACAGCAAAGTCCATCCTGGATGCCGGGAACCCCTGAGCGTTCTTCGCCAGTATAGCGGTCTGTACAGCTTATTACTCTTGGGCAGACAGGTCTGAATCCGCCACTGATCTCTTTCAGCTCATTTTTAGTAAGCTTTCTTTTTTGTGTGTCTGATTTTTTCATAATAATTTTAATTTGGTGAATGAGGTATGTTTTATAAACGTAATTTATTGTAATGTTGGATTTTGTGTTGCTTGATGTAATGTTGGATTTGCTGTAAAAACAAAAATGATTGAAGATTACTCTTCAACCATTTTCTATATCGTTATTTACTAGCAGCAATATCCGTTTTTGTCGCCGGCACCAAGTTGCCATTCTTCAAATTCTCCTGTACGACAGAATCCTTCAAAGCAAAGTCTACCACTACCGTTGACTTCTTTCAACTCTTTTTTAGTCAGTTTTTTCTTTTGAATGTTTGATTTTCTCATAATAATTTGGTTTTAAATTTGAGATTTTATGATGTTGGATTAGCAGCAACGTCCGCCTTCTCCGATAAGACCCGGCTCAAGCAATCCTGAATCCGCTATGCAGAAACCAGCACGGCATCTTATACCAGCACCACCATTAATTTCTTTTAATTCTGTTTTTGTCAATTTTCTTTTTTTGTTCTCTGAATTTTTCATGATTTTTTTATTTAGTTTATACGAATATACAAGAAAGTTTTAATAAATCTATAATTGGTGAAAAGTTTAACAGTTGATTATTCTCTGTTTTGTGAAAAATAAAACATTTTTTCCTTTTGTAATAAGTATTTGTATTGTAGATGATTGTACTTTATTGTTGTAAGAGATATTGAACTTGTTATTTTTGTATTGCCTTTACGATGTATAATAGGATTTTATACCAATAAATCTAAAATCGTATCTTTCGAATTAATAAAAACCAATCATGAAAAAAATATTTTTAGTATCCTTATTAATTTCATTATCCTCATGCAATAAAGCTGCAAAAGAAAGGGAAGAACAAAGAATCCATGATTCTGTAGCAGTGGTATATAAAGCGTATATGGATTCATTAGCAATAGTTAAGAGACGTAATGATTCTATTAAAAAAATAGAGGAAGAGTTTGACAAAACACACCCTAGACCAGCAGGATCAAGATATTGTGTTAACGGAACAATGGTTCATGTTGGAAGAGCTCCTGTTTCTAAATCAAAAACGAAATCAAAAAGTAATAAATAAACATCTTTCACTAAATTTTCAGTGTGAGAATGATTAGGTAGCTTTCTGAATTACAATTATTTATTAATTTTGAATATGAAGAATTTATTAAAAAGCTTGGTTGTTTTGCTATTTTTCTCAGTTTGTAATGCACAACAGACAGATGTTTCAGTTTTGAAATATGAAGAGCTGGAAAAACGTATTCAGGAAGAAAAGGGCAAGATTCTTGTGGTTAACTTTTGGGCTACAACCTGTGCGCCTTGTGTGAAAGAACTTCCTCATTTTATGGAAATCAATAATAAATACAAAGAAAATGCAAACTTTAAAATGATTTTGGTTTCTCTGGACAGGCTTGTAGATAAAGAAAGAGTTTTGAAATTTATTAAAAATAAAGATCTTACCGCTGAGGTTCTTCTGTTGGATGATATTAAAAGCATGAATACCTGGATTCCGCGTTTTGAAAAAGACTGGGATGGAAACATTCCGGTAACTTTATTTTATAAGAGCGCAGAAAAAGTATACTTTAATGATGGTGAGATGAGTAAAGAAGATCTTGAGAAAAAAATTACTGAAAATTTACAATAACAATATTATGAAAAATCTGAAAATTTTAGCAACTGCTCTTATTGCCGGGCTGGGGATGTTAAGCTTTACATCAGTAAATAACGACGAAAATAAACCTCAGAAAGAAATAACCGCTGTTGCAAAAGGATACGAAGTAGGAGATGAAGCCACGGATTTTAAACTAAAAAATATCGATGGTAAAATGGTTTCGTTGAGCGATTTTAAAACAGCAAAAGGATTTATCGTGATATTTACCTGTAATCACTGCCCTTATGCTAAGAAATATGAAGACAGAATCATTGAGTTGGACAAAAAATATAAGAGTCAGGGATATCCTGTAATCGCCATCAATCCGAATGACCCTAATGCACAACCAGAAGATGGCTATAAGCAGATGATTGAAAGGGCAAAGCAGAAAGGCTTTACATTTCCTTATCTGGTGGATGAAGGACAGAAAATCTATCCACAGTATGGAGCAACAAAAACACCACACGTGTTTATCCTGCAAAAAGAAAACGGTAAAAATATCGTGAAATACATTGGAGCTATTGATAATAATTATGACAATCCGAATGATGTATCAGAATATTACGCTCAGGATGCTGTAAATTCCTTGATAAAAGGAGAACCGGTGAAAACCACAAAAAGTGTTACTATCGGATGTACAATCAAAGTAAAGAAATAATATATTTGCCAAATAACAATCGGTATTCTTCTGAATACCGATTTTTTATGCCCAAAATCGAATAAAAACAATCCCATGAAATTCCAATTTAGCCTGAAATATTTCCTGATCTCTATTTTTATTTTCCTGATCGAAGTCCTGATTGCAACTAAACTGAAAGATGTCTTCTTTGTACGCGCTTATCTTGGGGATGTAATTGTCGTAATGCTTCTTTACACTTTGATTAAGAGTTTTTTCAGCGTAAATAATGAAAAACTTATCCTTGGAATTTTAATTTTTTCCTGCCTCTTGGAGTTTGCACAATACTTTAATATTGCAGAAAAGTTAGGCTTCCGAAAGGGAAGCCTGATGTATATTATTATTGGAAATTCATTCTCGTGGATTGACATCCTGTGTTATGCGGTGGGATGTCTGTTGCTTTATCTTTTTGTAAGGCTTAAACCAAAGTTTTAATTAAGTAAAAAAACTAAAGGCTGTCTCATTACCGCTCTTACCGGAGCACCGTTTTTTTCAGCAGGAGTCCATTTTTTATTGATCTTTTTCAAGGCTCTCAGAAATTCTTCTTTGACAACATCATTTTGGGAAGATTCTATCGCAAACTGTTTCATTACACCGTCTGTATCTACAATAAAAGTAGCCGTAGCCTCAGCTCTTTTAATGTTTAAGCTGGCAGGAACAGAGGTGCGGAAATACCTGAGAACCTCTTGTGTAAAAGCTGCATGCCCACCAGGAAACTCTGGATTTTTAAAGGTCCTTGCAGAATCAGCTACCGGAATGCTTGAAGGTTCTTTTTGAGCAGAAACAGACACTGAACATAGGAATGCACTAACAAAAATTATTGCCAGAAATCCCTTATATAGAATTGAATTATTTGTTTTCATAAATATTTTACTTTCTATAAGCTATTCAAATCCTGTGCTATAAGCCATCCTTCACTCCAGCATGCCTGGAAATTGAAACCACCCGTCACAGCATCTATATTTAAAACTTCACCGGCAATATAAAAATTAGGAAGAAGTTTTGAAGACATATTTTTGAAGTTAATTTCTTTTAAATCAACACCTCCGGCTGTTACAAACTCATCTTTAAAGGTAGACTTTCCTGTAACCTGGAATTTTTTTCTGCAAAGATTCTCAAGAATTTTCTGCATTTCCTTTCCTGAAATATGGGCAACCTGTTTATTAAGATCAACCTTTGAAATCTCAAGAATTTTCTGCCAGAACCTGTTCGTAATATCAAAAATCTTAGATTGCCCGATCGTTTTCTTAGGATTATTCTGTTTAAACGATTGAAAAGCTTCTTCTGCTTCGTCTATATCAATTGAAACGAAATTAACCTCTATTTCAAAGTTGTATTTAAGTTTTGCAAGACTTATCGCTTCCCATGCAGAAATTTTCAAAACGGCAGGACCGGAAAGTCCCCAGTGAGTAATCAGTAAAGGTCCGCTTTCCTCTGTTTTCAGTTTAGGAATAGAAATACCCGCATTTTCAAAACTTGTCCCAGGAAGATCTTTTAGCAAATCATCTTTGATATTGAATGTGAAAAGAGAAGGCACCAGATCTACAATTTTATGTCCCAGATTTTCAACCATTTTTAAAGATTTGGGGGAACTTCCGGTCGTGTAAACGATGTAATCCGCTTCAAAATCTCCGGAATTGGTTTTTACAAGATATTTTTCATCCTGTTTCTCAATCTCTTTTACCGTACATTTTGTTTTTACTGTGACATTTTTCTTCTGAGTTTCATTCAAAAAAGTATTGATGATGGTCTGTGAAGAATTGCTTTCCGGAAAAGTTCTGTTGTCATTTTCTATTTTTAATGGGACATTGCGTTGGTCAAACCATTCCATAGTATCTCCCGGCTGAAATTTGGTAAAAACACTTAATAGTTCTTTGTTTCCACGAGGATAAAACTGTACCAGTTCTCTGGGATCAAAGCATGCGTGGGTGACATTACATCTGCCTCCTCCCGAGATTTTTACTTTCTGAAGTACGTCAGAGTTCTGTTCTAAAATCGTAATTGTGTATTTCTTTTCGTCAAGGTTGGATGCGCAGAAAAAGCCTGCAGCACCGCCTCCGATAATAATGATCTGTTTCATGTATATTGTAATCCTATGCTGAAGATTATTTTTTCAAAAGTACAATTTTTATAAACCATCTTATTTGAGTATTTTTGAAGATTATTATTTTTAATGATACCAAAAACGATTTTCATATGACTTTCTACCATAAATTTGAAGTGCGATGGAGCGATCTTGATGCCAACAAGCACTTAGCTAATTCATCGTATGTACAATATTGTGCACAAGCCAGAATGGCTTTTATGACCAAAGAGAAAATGGGAGTTACCCAGCTAAGCAGATGGGGAATCGGTCCTGTTATTCTGCATGAAAGGTATTCTTTCTTCAAAGAGATCTATGCAGATCAGACGGTAATTGTAAGTGTGGAAATAGACGGATGTTCAGATGATTCATCCATCTATCGTTTCGTTCACAAATTCTATACGCCGGATGGAGTACATTGTGCGACTTCTGAAGCAACCGGAGTTTGGATTGATATGATGCTTAGAAAAATGACAACTCCACCAGATGATGTAGTGGAAGCAATGAATAAATATAAAACCCCGGAAACAGTAGTGCTATCGAAAGAAGATTTCAAAAAACTTCCTTTCCACCCACACAATATTGATCCGGAGGAATTTACAAAGTAATTCAAAGTTTAAAGTTCAGGGTTCAATGTTATGAAAGACTTTAAGGTCACGAATACGTTTTACATTGCACATTAATACAACAAAAATATGTTTGAAGATAAATCACAGGAGCTGACGCCCATTTCAAAATTAGGAGAATTCGGTCTTATTAAGCATTTGACTGAAAGTTTTCCGTTATCCAATGAATCTTCGGTGCTTGGAGTAGGAGATGACGCGGCAGTTATTAATCCTGACAATAAAAAAGTGGTTCTTACAACCGATGTTTTGGCAGAAGGTGTACATTTCAATCTTGGATATGTTCCGTTAAAGCATTTAGGCTATAAAGCTGTGGTTGTGAACCTGAGTGATATAGCAGCAATGAATGCTGTTCCTACACAAATTTTGGTTTCTCTTGCTGTTTCCAACCGTTTTCCGGTAGAAGCTCTGGAAGAGATTTACGCAGGAATTCAGGCAGCTTGTTCAAGATATAAAGTAGACCTTATCGGAGGTGATACTACTAGTTCAAATGCAGGATTGGTAATGAGCATCACAGCTGTAGGAATTGAAGCTGAAGAAAATATTGTGAAAAGAAGTGGTGCAAAACCAAATGATCTTCTTGTGGTTACAGGAGATTTAGGAGGTGCATACATGGGACTGCAGATATTGGAAAGAGAACATGCTGTTTATCTTGCCAATCCGAATATGCAACCTGAAATGGAAGGTTATGACTATATTTTGGAAAGACAACTGAAGCCTGAAGCAAGAACAGACGTTAAAACGATTTTGGAAGAACTGGATATCAAACCAACTTCTATGATAGATATTTCAGATGGTCTGGCTTCTGAGATTCTTCACCTTTCCGATCAGTCGAAAGTAGGATTCAGATTGTATGAAGAAAAAGTACCATTAGACAGTCTTACAATCTCTACAGCAGATGAAATGAACTTAAATCCTGTTGTAACAGCATTAAGCGGAGGAGAAGATTATGAACTTCTGTTCACCATTTCTCCAAATGATTTTGACAAGATTAAAAATCACCCTGATTTTACCATCATCGGACATGCAGTAGAAAAAGAAGAAGGAAACTTTATGGTAGCAAGAGGTTCTAACCAATTAGTAGCTCTTACAGCTCAAGGTTGGGATGCCTTTTTAAATCAATAAACCCGAAAAATTATATTTAATTTTAAATATTGTAGAAAACCGCAGCACTTTTTTTGCTGTGGTTTTTGTTTATTACCAAACGATTTAAAAATACAGTGATGATTACCCCAGAAAAAGAAATCCCTGTTCACCATCTTACATCTGAAGAGTTTCAGATGAGTACTCTGAGTGCTGCTGGACCTGAAAATTTTCACGATGTTCACCGGCATAATTTTTTTGAAATCATCTGGTTCAGAGAAGTATATGAATACAGCCATCTGGAACTAGATTTTGAGAGTTATAAGCTTGATAACAATCAAATCTGTATCATTGCGCCAGGGCAGGCATTTAATATGAAAATAGAAGGTGAGGAAGGATATGCAATGGCAATCAGCAGAGAAATCTTCAATGAGGCATGTGATATAGAATCGGTGCTCACAGGAGGTGTGCTTCCCTTTTTTCTAGATCCTAAGAATGAAAAAACCTGTAATACAATCATTTCACTGATTGAGCAGGAATATAAAGCAACCGCAAGAAAGGAACTTTTAAAAGCATATCTGAAAGCTTTTTGTATTATTATCGGAGAACAGATTAACCCTGAGGAACCTTTGCTGAATGACCGCCAACGTGTTCAGGAACTGGTGGGGCTTATCGAGAAGCATTATATTGTACATAAAGAAACCAGCTTCTATGCTGAAAAATTAAAAATAACCACCCATCATCTTAATGACATTCTCCGTGTTTTGAGAGGAACTACGGTGAAAAAAATGATTTCGCAACGTCTTATTCTCGAAGCTAAAAGAGAACTCAGCTTTGGAGCGCTTACTGTGAAAGAAATTGCTTTCAAACTCGGTTTTAACGATACTTCATATTTTTCAAGATTTTTCAAGAAACATACAGGGCAAACGCCAGATTATTTTAAGAATAATGAAAAAAGATAATCTTCAATATTTACAATATTTAAAGGTTAAAATCAACAGTTTTTATCTTTTTTTATGATTGAATCTTCAGTTTGTCCTATACTTCCTTCAGTTCTTTTATTGTAAGCACTTACTTTTTAAGGCAATTTTGCATCCTGAAAAAAGTCGCCTGTGAAGGCTTATAATTTATGAAGAAGTTAGGTATTGTAGTGTTTATTTTAGCGCTACTCAACACGTTAGAATCGTTAAGTATAGATCTTTATCTCCCAGCTTTCCCAAGCATGGCAGAAATTTTTAATACTGATATCGGGCATATCCAGGTGTCTATTTCGGTTTTCTTTGCCGGGTTTGCATTCGGACAATTATTATGGGGTCCTTTGTCTGATAGAACAGGACGTAAGCCGATGTTATACTGTGGGCTTTTCCTTTTTATCATAGGAGCTGCTGCTATTTATTTTACCTCAAATATTTATGTTTTATGGGCAATGCGTTTCCTTCAGGCATTCGGAGGAAGTGCGGGAATTGTTATTGGTAGAGCAATCATCATCGATCTTTATGATAAGCAAAAATCTGTAGCAATATTTTCCCAACAAACTCAGATCAGTGGAGTAGCGCCTATTATTGCGCCTTTGTTGGGAAGTGTATTTCTAAAATACTGGGGTTGGAACAGTTCGTTTGCCTTTCTGGTAATACTAGGGATTATTACATTTATTCTTGTATATAAATGCGTTCCTGAAACTAATGCCAGATTAGTGTCCAAAGATGCTGAAAATGCAGAAAAAAGAACAAATCTGATGGAGCAACTTAAAGTAATTATTGCCAATAAAGACTTTATAAGCAATACCATGGTAGGAAGTGTAGCTTTTGCATCTTTGATCATCTATATCTCTAATGCACCTTTCCTTTTTATGGAATTACACGGTTTTTCCAGTGAAGTTTTCGGGCTTATATTTGCCTTCAATTCTGTAGCATTGATCCTGGCTGCTTATATTACTCCGAGACTGATCAAAAGAATTGAGGAAACCAGACTGAAGTTTATTGCAACGGTTATTTTGTTTTCTTCATGTTGTCTGCATATTCTGGTTTCTACGTA
Source organism: Chryseobacterium artocarpi (assembly GCF_001684975.1). Classification (GTDB taxonomy): domain Bacteria; phylum Bacteroidota; class Bacteroidia; order Flavobacteriales; family Weeksellaceae; genus Chryseobacterium; species Chryseobacterium artocarpi. Next base: position 210,640 of record NZ_MAYH01000045.1, read on the forward strand.
TCAGCTATCAGTAGGATTGGAAATTATACTGTTACACATTTCATTACTGGCGATAGGAATCTTATTCCCGATAACCTCTGCTCACGCTTTATCATCCTTTAAAGAAGGTCGTGGTACTGCTGCAGCACTGATGGGCTTTATGCAGCTTATGGTCACCTTTATTATTTCGGGTATTGTAGGACTAATGGAAGCTCAATCTATCATTCCGATGGTGGCTACAAGAGCTTTAATTGCCATTATTGCAGTATGGTTTGCCTATCGTTCTCTGAAAAGTATCAGAGCATTTGCTTAGATATTCAAAAGTACTTAAAGACATTATCCTGTTACTTTATCTGTTGGTCATCATAGACCTGCACTTAATCAAGTAATTTTTGTAAAAAACCGTCAAAGGATTCTCTTTGCATAAAATTTAGAATATGAAAAGAAACCTTTTGACGGCTTTTTGCTGTCTGTTGCCGTTAGGGTATTGGATAAGCGCACAGTCAGGAATCTCAGCGGAACTTAAAACTGAATATATTCCTTCTTCCAATTACATTCGCCCTGAAGACAGCCTTAAAACAAATTCCAAAAGTGATTTTAAAAGAGCGACCCTGAATCTTAGCATCCCTTTATCTGTAAAGAAAGACAGCGCAGGAAGAATAAAGGCATGGTCAATGCTGTTGAGTGGATCCTATGCAAAAATGTCTCATAAAAATTATGAAACACCTTTGTTTCCTGATCAAATGCTGAATGCACAGGTAGGATTACAACACATAAGACCCTTAGGAAAAAAATGGAGTATGATGATGATGGCATCTGTAGGGCTGTATACAGATCTGGAAAGAATAAGTTCTGATGATATTTTGGGACAGGGAGGGGTTTTGTTTATCAGACATTTTAATCCAAATTTAGCATTGGGTGGAGGGCCGGTGCTTACCACTGCATTTGGACCGCCGATGGTTTTACCCTGGATTTATTTCGACTGGAAAACAAACGGAAAAGTGAAGTTTAAGCTGAACTTCCCCGAAGGTGCTGAAGCCGGATACGAATTTTCAGATGCACTCACTTTAAAAGCTGTGGTAAACCTCAGTGGAATGGTTGTAGAGAGAAATAAAGATGGGAAATCCACTATGTTTGGCTATCAGCAGATTACGGCGGGGCTCAGACCGGAAATCAAAATTACGGATAAACTAAGCTTAGGAGTTACAGGAGGCTCAACTTTGGTGAGAAGCTTTAGCGAAAGCGAAAGAAAAATTAAAAGCATTTTTAAAGATAAAAAAATGGCAGACCCAAAGTTTGCCAGTACTTTTTATGTAGCTGTTTCTCTACGTTGGAATTTACCATAAAATAAGGAGAAAAGAAGCTGGAGTGCTTTTGAGATGTTTTTTTAACTTCAAGAATTTCCCCGCCCAGTCTCCAGCTTCCCTCTTTTATTTACTGATCAGCTTTTTATATACCACCTGATTCAATAGTTCTTCCTTACGGGTACGGGAAATAGGAAGCTCCGTCTTATTAATGTATAAACGCCCTCCGGAAATCATATCAATGTGAATGATATTGATCAGAAATGACTTATGAATTCTGAAGAAATGTTCGGAAGGGAGTGATTCTTCAATTGCTTTCATCGTCTGATGGATGATCAGCGATTTATCCTTAAAATGCAGCTTGGTATAGTTCTGCATACTTTCAATATATAAAATATCTACCCAGGAAACCTTAATGAAGGTATCGGATTGCCTTACATACAAAAAAGGATCATCCAAAGAAGTGTTTTTCTTTAGCTTTTCACTGATGATAAACTGCTGCTGAGCTTTATTCACTGCCTGATAAAAACGGTTAAAAGCAATAGGCTTTAAAAGATAATCCACAACCTGAAGACGGAATCCTTCCAGTGCATATTCGGAATAAGATGTGGTAAAAATACATAAAGGCGGGTTTTCAAGCTGCTCCAAAAAATCAATACCATTAAGATAAGGCATATTGATATCCAGAAAAATAAGATCGATTTCGCTTTCTTTTACTTTAGCATCAGCTTCCAAAGCTGTGGCACATGTACCTTCCACTGATAAAAAATCAATCTGGTCCGCAAGCTCTTTAAGATGGAATCTTGCCAAAGGTTCATCATCTACGATCAGACATTTCATTTTAGGGATATTACTGCTCATTTTTTTCTGAGAGTTTTAGGGTTAAATTTACTTTATAGACAAGATTATCGGTTTCAATTTTCAGATCATAGGCTTCTGGATATTGAAGCTTTAAACGTTTTTGTACATTTTGCAGACCAATTCCTCCATCCTTCTTTTTATGAATAGCAATATCAGAATATGAATTTTCAATATAAAAGAAAAGATTGCTGTTTTCCTCTTTACAAAAAATTTTAACATAGCCTATCTGTCCGGGTAGCCTACACACATATTTAAAAGCATTTTCAATAAATGGAATCAGAAGCAATGGCGCAATAAAAGCTTTATTATTACTGATTTCCAAGGTTGATTGTACATTCAGTTCATTCCCCCATCGTAACTTTTCTACTTCAATCAGGTTTTGCAGATATTCAATTTCCTTATCCAGCGGAACCAGATTTTGATTACAGTGATACAGCTGATATCTCAGAATATCTGAAAACTTCATCAGTAAAAAATCTGCAAGTTCCGTATCTCGTTTCATCAGGATATGGATATGATTCAGAATATTAAAAACAACATGCGGATTGATCTGATCCTGAAGAAGTTTAAGCTGATTCTCAAGATGTGCCTGCTGAAGAAGGATATGATCGCGCTCTATTCTTCCATGTTCTTTGTAGAATTTAATTCCACAGGCAGATCCGTTGATCAGGAAAGAAGCGGGCAAAGACATATAAAATCCCCGCCACAAAAAAGGTAAGTGATCTTTGAAATCCGGAGGAAGCTGGTGCTTGGGAGCTGCTTCTAGATAGGTGAAAATAACAGAAAAAATGGCGCTCAGAATAAAAATAACCATGACCGTCTGAACCAGAAACTGTTTCATTTTTTTTTCACGTAAAGCTTTTGGCAGTAGTTTACTGGTTAAAAAATGCGTGAACGTAAATGAACTGACAGAGATGATAATTGCCTGCACTATTGCAAGATATTTGTCTGTCTCAGTCTGAAAGTTACACCATAGTACAATCGTAAGGACAAGCCAAAAGATGAAAGTAAAAATATATTCTTTTAGAACAAAGGGTTTTGTCATGAGAGCAATCTGAAGAGAGTTTATAAAAAATTAGAAACTGCAGGGTTACAGTTTCTAATAAGTAAAGATAATTCAAGTTTTTAGAATAAGAAATAACCAATCCCAAGGGTGAAACTGTGGGGCTTAGATTTAAATTCCTTACTGATGTTTGACAATCCGTTTTCATATCGCAGATCTACAGTAAAATTTTTATAGTCTATTCCTATACCTCCTGTAATTCCGATATTGGATTTATCAAACTTTTTAAAGCCTTCCTGAATAGATTCGGAAGCAGATAGCTTGTTGTTGAATGCATAGCTGTAAACACCGCCGGCGAATGCTCTTAAATTGAAATCATCTGTGTTAATGATCTTATATCCTACTACCACAGGAATATCAATAGCATTCCATGTCAGTTTGGCGGAACCACCAGATTTTTCTTCGTACGATGCTTTTCTTTTGTTGAATAGCGCTTCTCCTTGTACATACAGGCTTCCAATATCTACTCTTGTCATTACCCCTGCCTGATAGCCAAAACCGTATTTCCCTTCCAAGGAAGAAGATTCCGTTGAGGTTTTTGTAAAATTTGTTCCTCCTTTCACTCCCACATGAAGAGCCGGTTTTTGCTGTGCCTGAGTTTCTACGGAACAGGTAATGCATAATAACAATGAGCAGAATGCTAAAAATTGTTGTTTCATAATTTTAATTATTGTTAGAAATTTGATGCAAAACAACAATTCTGAACGGAGGACAGAAATTTTATTTGATGAACGGTAAAAGGGTGTTGACGAGCTGTATATTTTTCAGGAATAGAAAGGTGTATCTATTTAATCTTAGAAGATTAGTTGGAGCAAAAAATAACCCCGGTTATCTGTACCGGGGTCATATTTTATTTTTTGAATGTTAAAACTAAAGGCATCATCACTGTAGATGATACCGGTTTTCCATTACTTTCTGCAGGTTTCCACTTGCCATTTTCTTTGATACGGTAGAAGGCTGCTTCAATAAATGCATTTACATCTTCATTATTTCCTTTTACATGAGCATCAAGAGCATTTCCTTTAGAATCTACTACAAAGGCTAATGTCGCTTTATAAGAATCTGAAGAGTAATTTAAAAAAGCAAGATCAACTGCCTGGGATAATGACTTCTGAAAAGCTGCTTTACCAGTTTCGTAATCTGCTTCTTTCGTCACTTTTGTTTTTACAGGCGGATCGTTATTTAACACCTTTTTCTCGTCTTCAGCAATTTTATCAAGAGCATTTTTGTAAGACGTTATTTTGTCTTCCGTAAGAAGCCACTCCAGCTTAGTTCTTAAATCGTTAGGCTTAGGATATTTGTTATACAGAGCCGTTTTCTTTCTTTCATATTTGGAATCAGCTTTTTGAAATGCAGATACCTGTGCACCCGCGAAAGCAAATGTAGATATGAACGCTAATGCTAAGAGTTTTTTCATCTTCATTATGCTTTTACGATGTTAATAATAACCTCAGTTGCTTTTTCCATGCTTTCTAACGCTACATATTCGTATGGTCCATGGAAATTGATTCCTCCAGCGAAGATATTAGGACAAGGTAATCCCATATAAGAAAGCTGAGCACCATCCGTACCCCCTCTGATCGCTTTGATCTTTGGCTCAATACCAGCTTCAGTCATTGCTTTTGCCGCAAGATCTACAATGTGCATCTTACCTTCAAACTGTTGCTTCATATTTCTATATTGTTCCTTGATCTCCACTTCAGCAGTTCCTTCACCATGTTTTTGGTTGAATTCAGCTACTTTTTCTTCCATGAATTTCTTTCTTGCTTCAAATTTGTCAGCATCGTGATCTCGGATGATATACTGAAGTTTCGCCTCAGAAATGTCAGCTGTAATGTCCATTAAGTGGTAGAATCCATCAAATCCTTTTGTAGTTGCAGGAGTTTCATTAGTAGGAAGCATTTGAGCAAATTCAGCAGCTAATAATGCCGCATTGATCATTTTACCATATGCATAGCCCGGGTGTACGCTCAATCCGTGGATTTTTACCACAGCTCCTGCTGCATTAAAGTTTTCGTACTCCAATTCTCCAACTTCTCCACCATCCATTGTGTAAGCCCATTCAGCACCGAATTTAGCTACATCAAACTTATGTGCACCTCTTCCGATTTCCTCGTCAGGAGTGAATCCTACAGCAATTCTTCCATGCTTGATCTCTGGGTGGGCGATAAGATATTCAGCAGCTGTTACAATCTCTGCACAACCCGCTTTATCATCAGCACCTAGAAGCGTAGTTCCGTCAGTAGTAATTAAAGTCTGCCCGATGTATTTTTTTAAACTTTCAAATCTTGAAGGAGACAAAGTGAATCCTGTAGTCTGGTTCAATAGAAGATCATTCCCATCATAGTTTTCCCAAACCTGAGGCTTTACATTTTCCCCGTTGAAATCTGGTGATGTATCATAGTGTGAAATGAACCCAATGGTAGGTCTGTCATCATTTTCAAGGTTAGAAGGAACGTAGCCCATAATATAACCGTGTTCATCAATTGAAACATTTTCCAGACCGATATTCTTCAGTTCTTCTGTAATGTAATTCGCAATATTCCACTGACGCTCAGTAGAAGGAGTAGACTCACTTTCTGCATCACTCGTTGAATATATTTTTACATAGCTAAGAAAACGGTTCAGTAATTTCTCTTTCCATAAAGGATTGAATTCTATTGTACTCATCAGATTTATCATAAATTTTAACAAAGTTAGCAAATTTGACGCTCAGAATGCATTATTTGATACTGAATATCAGTTATTGAAATTATAAATCAGTTATAAATATTTGAAAATCAAAATAATGTTAGCTTTGTATGTAGTAGATACTAAATAGTTTAGTTTTATTATATTTGAGAAAATCAAAAAGTAAAAATGTTTCTTACCGAATGTCCTAGAGATGCAATGCAGGGATGGGGAGAATTTATCCCTACCAACAAGAAGATAGATTATATCAACTCCTTGATGGATGTTGGCTTTGATGTATTGGACTGTCTGAGCTTTGTTTCTCCAAAAGCAATTCCCCAGATGGCTGACTCTGATGAGGTGGCAGAAAATATCGATAAATCCCGTTCCAAAACGAAAGTTTCAGCTATTATTGGAAACTATAGAGGAGCAGAAAAAGCATTAAAACATGAATCTGTGGATATCCTTGGATTTCCGTTCTCTATTTCTGAAACATTTCAGCACAGAAATACCAATAAGAGTCAGGACGAAGCTTTTGAGGAGATCATTAAAATGCTTGAGCTGGTAAAAAGCGAAGGAAAACAATTGAATATTTACTTTTCCATGGCATTTGGAAACCCTTACGGTGAAATGTGGAAGTGGGAAGATGTAGATCAATGGGCGCAAAGATTCTCTGATATTGGAGTAAAGGACATTCTGCTTTCTGATACAACAGGAGTGGCAACTCCGGAAACCATTGCCCTTTTATTTGAAAAAATTCCGTCTAAATATCCTGAAATCAACTTCGGAGGACATTTTCATAACCGTTATGAAGAATCTTATTCAAAACTGAAAGCGGCTTATGATCAAGGTTGTAGAAGATTTGATAGCGCGATTAAAGGAATCGGTGGTTGTCCTATGGCTAAAGACGATCTTGTTGGAAATATGCCTACAGAGCAGGTAATCAATTTTATGAGCGTTGAAAAAGCTGATCATAAACTGAATCTGCTGAACTTTGAAAGTTCTTATAATAAGGCGAAGGATATTTTTCATTTTTAAAATGATTTTTTAATCTAAAACAACAGAAAATGTCTCCAATCATACCATCATCCCAATTAAAAAATATTTCCAGTGACAATCTTATCATTCTTGATGCAAGAATCGGGAAAGATGTAAAACAAAACTATCTTGATAAGCATATCAAAGGAGCAAGATTCATCGATTTGGATACAGATCTGGCTGAAATAGGAGAAAATGCAGCTTTCGGAGGCAGACATCCGCTTCCGACTCCGGGAAAATTTGCAGAAACACTTTCCAATCTTGGAATAACTGAAGATGCTCATATTGTAGTTTATGATGATAAAAATGGTTCCAATGCAGCCGCTAGGGCTTGGTGGATGTTAAAATCTTTTGGCTTTGAAAATGTACAGGTTTTGGATGGCGGAATTCAGGCTGCTGAAAAAGAGAGTGTGGAATTTTCATCAGGAGAAGAAATCTTTGAAAAAGCTCCGCTGATTAATAGAACAGATTGGTCTTTGCCTGTTTCAAGCCTTGAAAACGTTGAAGATGAATTAAGAAACAATTCTTCTACCGTTATTGATGTAAGAGATGCTTACCGATACAGAGGAGAGTCTGAACCTATCGATCTTGTTGCGGGGCATATTCCTGGAGCTATTAATATTCCTTTTTCTGAGAATCTGGATGAAAACGGATTGTTCCTAAGTCCGGAAGTTTTAAAAGAAAAATACAGCCAATTATTGGAAAATAAACCTGAACATCTGATTATTCACTGTGGTTCGGGAGTGACGGCGTGTCATACGATTTTAGCATTGGCTCATGCAGGATTTGATATCCCCAATCTTTATGTAGGCTCATGGAGTGAGTGGAGCAGGAGAGAAGGAAAAGAAGTGGCTAAAGATATTTAAAATAAGAACCCCGAAAATTGCTCCGGGGTTTTATATTTTTTGTGGCATTAAAGCATTCCAAGCTCAAACTTTGCCTCTTCACTCATCATATCCTTATTCCAGCTAGGTTCGAAGGTAAGCTCTAAATCTACACTGTTTACATGTTCTACTTCCCCCACCTTGTCTTTTACTTCCTGAGGAAGTGTTTCTGCAACAGGACAGTTGGGAGTCGTAAGGGTCATGATAATTTTTACGTCAGCATCATCGGAGATCTGTACATCATAAATTAGCCCTAACTCGTAAATATCTACCGGAATTTCGGGGTCATATACGGTTTTCAGTACGCTGATGATTTCCTCACCAATGTCAGCAATTTGATCGTCTGTAAATTTCATTTTTTAATCTAAATTGATATTCCTTTTCAACAAATCTTCCTGACGCATACGTCGGAAAATATTTGCCAAAGTTAAGACATCTTTTTCACAATAGTCAACAATTCTCTGCAAGTCTTTTTCTATGTAGTAAATTGATGAAACCATTGAGCCGTCAATATCATCTTTCGGAGTGGGAATACCAAAGACATGAGCCAATAATTCCAATGATACAAAACTTTTATAATCCCCGAATTTCCACAGTTCCATCGTATCTATATGAGGAACCTCCCAAGGTTTTTTTCCAAACAATTGAAAAGGAGCCGGAGGTTGTATTCCATTGATCAGATACCTTCTTGCGATCCAGGGAAAATCGAATTCTTTTCCGTTGTGAGCACAAAGAATGACATTGTGAAGTCGTGGGCTGTTGAAGATTTCTCCAAATTCCTGAAGCAGTTTTTTTTCATCATGCCCGGAGAAGCTTTTGATCTTTAACGTCTCGTTCTTTTCCAACATTCCGATGGTAATGCAGATGATCTTTCCAAATTCAGCCATAATACCGGCTCGGTCATAAAACTCTTCTGCTGAAATTTCTTCTTTTCTCTGGAATTTGGTTTTTTTATCCCAAAGATGCTGATCGGTTTCAGATAAATCATCCCAGGAAGCTGCCTGAGGTACCGTTTCAATATCAAGGAATAAAACTCTTTCTAATGGTATGTTCTGTATCATTGTGTGTTTTGTTTTGCTATCCTACCTGCATTCCGTTTTTTGTAGGTAAAGAAGGGGTTAAAAGGGTGACGTCTTTTTTATCTTCACCATATAATCCTAAAACTAAACATTCACTGAAGAAATTGGCAATCTGCTTTTTAGGGAAATTCACTACCGCTAAGATCTGTTTTCCTACCAATTCTTCTTTTTGATAAAGAGAGGTAATCTGAGCAGAGGATTTTCTTATTCCTAAATCTCCAAAATCTATTTCCAATTGATAAGACGGATTTCTTGCCTTTTCAAAATCGTTTACCGAAATAATCGTTCCGCATCTGATGTCTACTTTTTCAAAATCTGCCCAAGTGATGTCTGGTTTTGTGGTCATGGTAATGTGTTAATTAAATGTTCTACTTCTGTTTTCTGTTCTGCATATTTTTGTTGTAAATCTGAACCTTCACCCATTCTTTTGTAATATTCCAGGGCTTTACCCCCAAAGAACTTTTTATGAAAATCCGAAACTTCAGGAACCTGTGGAAAAACTTTATGAAAAAGCATTTCATAATACGCCTGAAATTCACGTTCATTTTTGTCTTCAATGACTTGTCCGGGAGCTTTTTGCCTTACATGAAGCATTTCATGAGCAATCATATTCAGGACCAGGTTCAGATCAAAATCAAATAAATTCCTGGGAATCATTACAGTTTGAGGTCCTCCCAATTCACCTTCTGCGGTAAGAAGCATAGAGGTTGGAGAAAGCTCTTCCCTGAAACCAAAACCTGCAAAATTTTCATGCTCAAGATCAAAAGAATGAATCAGATATTTTGCGGCATCCAGAATTTGATTGTGTTCCTTATAGGCGTCAAGGTGTAAATGGATCTGCTCGAAATTCATTTGGAATATGTTTTATAACAAATGTATTAAAATATTGAGAATACGAAGACTGTTTGCAGGAATATTGACCTTTAAATATTGTTGAATTAATCATTTATATGATCATCTGCGACGAAAATGCTTTAATTGTATCCGTTTAAATTAAAAAAACTGTATCTGTGCTTATTCATACATTCTTCAGAACTTTACTTAAAGATAAATACATAATAACAGAAGCATGAAAATCACAATAGTAGGCTATAAAATGGAGAAAAAATTTTCTCAGGGTGTGGCGAATGATGAGGATACGGAACTAATTAATTTTTTGATCAGTAAAGGTTTGGACGTTATTCCTTCCATCTGGAATGATGAAAATATCGACTGGAGTAATTTTGACGTTGCGATTATTAAATCTCCGTGGGATTATCATAATCATTTAAATGAATTTCTGGATTGGTTGGAAAAGATTGATAAACTGGGTGTTAGAGTATTAAATCCGGTTGAAATTATTAAATGGAATTCAGACAAACATTACCTGAAAGATATTGCAGCCAAAGGACTTCCGGTAATTCCAGCAGAATATCTTGACAAAGACTCTTCTTTTAGCAATCATTTTTTTGATCTTTTTAAAACAGAGAAGCTCGTGGTAAAACCGTGTGTAAGTGCGGGAGCGCAAAATACAATTACCGTAAGCAGAAACAACTTTGACAAACATTCAGCAGAAATAGAACAGCTTTTGAGAGAGCAGGATTATATGGTACAGCCTTTTGTAGAGGAAATCCAAAATGGAGAATGGTCATTCCTCTTTTTTAATGGAAAATATAGCCACTGTTCGTTAAAAACTCCTAAACAAGGCGATTTCAGAGTACAGCATTATCATGGCGGAACAATCAGTTATCCTATACCGGATCCCTTGCATATAGAGCAGGCAGGTGCTTATTTAAAAAGTTTACCACAATCAACCCTTTATGCAAGAGTAGATGGAGTTCTTATCGATCACTCATTCAGATTAATGGAGCTGGAACTTATTGAACCTTACCTGTTTTTGAATGGAAACAATACTTTATTGGAAAATTATTATCAGGCATTAATGACCCTGGTTTCTTAATTTTTAAATTATTTTGTGATAGACCGTTTCTGCTTTGAGGCGGTTTTTTTTATTTAATAATTGAGAGTGATATCTTAAAATAAAAACAGGACCGGAGGGCAAATTCCGGTCCTGTTAAACAAGATTAAGTGTAAAATTTAGCCTTCTAAAGGCAAAAAAGGATACAAATGTGTACAGATTTTTATTGAGTCTTAATCTATGTTTAGGGGGATTGATAGTAATGGTACTTTATTTTTATACGCCATGATGGCTGTTTTGCTTCGGTGGAAAAGAGATTCTACGAGATTGTATCGATAAGGAATCATAGTTAAAAGATCAGCATTGGTCAGTTTTACTTCCTCTTCAATGGCTTTTACCACTTCCATAGACTGGATCATCTTAAAGCTGTATTTAATATCATCCATGTCATATCCGGAATTCAGATCTATATCTTGAATGACTTCCGTAAAATCTTCGAGACTCTCACTTACATTGAATACTTCAATTTCCGCATTGAACTCATTGATGAAATAATAAATATCATTCATCGCAGACCAGCTCATGCATTTATGAGTATCATAGGCAAAAAGTATCTTTCGAACTCCTATATACTCAATATGTCCGGGGACAATCAATATTGGTTTTTTGATTCTGTGGATGGCTTTTGTAACAGTATTTCCCAGCAGTCTCTGTTCAAGAGTCTTCTCTGCCATTCCCATAACAATAAAGTCACAGTTTGTGATCTTGATACAATTATTAAGCTCTTCAATGAAATTACCTGAGGCAAGATGAAACTTTGTTTCTATAGAATATATGGTATTGAGTTCATTTGCCTTATCAGACAGCTTTTTTTGATTTTTAAGAGTCTGTTCATAGAAAAAATCAGCAGAGGCTTGAGCATTCAGGGCGTGAATGGAAACACTCTGTAAATTGAACAGAACCAGATTATATTGGTTTTCCTTAGCAATAGACGCCGCATAATGAACGGCATTTTCAGCTTCTCGGGAAAAATCTGTGCAGACAATAATTGTTTTCATTGTACAGGATTTAATAAGGTAAAATTATGGAAGAAACAGATCTCTTGTCTTAAAAATATTGTGATGTTGCATAAAATGATGATGAAATGTATTTTTCAGGTGATGAAACGTCAGTCTTCATTTGAACACTTATATTTTACGTTTCATATACAGTTTTGGCGGTCTCGTCTAAAATAGAAGAGAGTCATCTAAAATCTATTTTTATATTTACACTCACAAAGCCCCGGAAATGAATAAGATTTCTACCATAAGAAAAAATTTAATACGCAGTAAAAAGATACTTTCCGCAATGAAAAGGAGAGTGGTGATTTGGGCAGTAGCAGTGGTGGCTTTCTGTGGGTTTTCCTATCTGATTGACCCTTTTGACCCTGTTTGGCAAAGTTATTTGGATACCCCATTAAAAATGGTGGTTGAAGATGCTTTATGGATCCTGCTTTTCTCTGTTATTATTTCTGAAGTAAGTATCCTTATTGATATGGCACTCAATAAATTGCTTCCATGGAAAGACAGGACGGTCAAGAGATTACTTATTCAGGGTTTTATTCAGATTGTAGGAAGTGTTCTTATTGTAGTGATTGTGAATGCTATTGTAGAGTGTACATCAGACAATTTACCGGAAATGGATTCCCGAAAAGAATATACCTTGATGGGGCAATGGGTAGCAACCAATATTGTAATATCATTGATCATAAGCGGCTTTAATACGGTGGATTATTTACTTCAAAACTGGAAAAGAACAGCCGTAGAAGCTGCTCAGCATAAAATAAGAGCTTCTAAACATAAACAGGCGGCAATGGCAGCAGAACTTCAGGCGCTCAAACTGCAGATAGATCCTCATTTTATCTTTAATAATCTGAGTGTACTTTCTGAGCTTATCCTTGAAGACCAGCAACTCGGATATGAGTATTCGGAGAAGTTTGCACGTGTGTACAGATACTTATTGGTTAATTCCAAAAAAGATATCATTGCGGTAGAAGAAGAATTGAAGTTTTTAGACTCTTATATCTTTCTGATTGAGAAAAGAATAGGAGAAGGGGTTATATTTAAAATAGACATTCAGGAAGAATATAAATCGATGTACACCCTTCCGTTATCCTTACAGCTGTTGGTTGAAAATGCCATCAAACATAATCAAACTTCTAAGGCAAATCCACTTGAAATTCATGTATATACAAACAAAGAAGGAGAGCTTGTGGTTTCCAATACGTTTTTACCTTTGATCAATAAGCCGGATTCCTCAGGAGTAGGACTTACCAACGTCATGACAAGATATGAGATCCTAGGATATGCAAAACCGATAATAGAAAGAACTGAAGATAAATTTATTGTAAAACTTCCATTGATATGAAGATAAATAAAATTTTAATTGTAGAAGATGAAAGACCCAATGCCGACAGGTTAAAAAGGTTGCTGTTAAAGCTAAGACCTCATATTGAAATACTGTCTGTAGAAGATTCGATAACCTCTACGGTAAATTGGCTGGAAAACAACGTTGTTCCGGATATCATCATGATGGATATTCGTTTAGCAGACGGAATCAGCTTTGAGATTTTTAATAAACACGAAATTAAAAGTGCAGTGATCTTCACAACAGCATACGATGAATATGCCGTGCAGGCTTTTAAATATAACAGTGTAGATTATCTTTTGAAACCAATCGACGAAGAAGAGCTGGAAGCAGCCCTGAAACGTTATGAAACCTTTATGGAAGCGGTTCCGGTAGTAGGTTCTGCTATTGAAGGATTATTAAATTATATCCAACCTAAAGACTATAGAAAACGCTTTTTAATTGTACATCGTGACGGATATAAAACGGTACTCGCCGAAGATATTCTCTATTTTTATACAGAATTGGGAATCAGTAAAGCCATGTTGAATACCGGTGTGGTAGAAAATATTCCTCAAACATTGGAAGAGCTTGAAAAACAATTAGATCCAAGATACTTCTTCCGTGCAAACCGACAATTTATTATCCATATTGATGCCGTAAAACAGATTTATAATCATTTTAATGGTAAACTGAAGCTGGAACTGAGAAAACAACCTGAAATGGAAGTAATTGTAAGCCGGGAAAAAGCTTCTATATTCAAATCCTGGATGGATTATTAATAAAGAAATTACATACTTAAAAGCTGTCTCAATGAGATGGCTTTTATTTTTTCTGTTATGTCCTTTATACTAGATTCTCTGAAATTGTAATTACTGAAAACTTAAATTATTGCCTTTTTCTTTGTTTTATTAATATCGTATAGCTATATCAAAATGTAGCCTGAATCATGAGTTTTAAAAGTGAAACGTATAAATTTAAACGTCAACCGGATTTTTGAAATACTAAACCGAAAACACTCTTTTTTATCGATCCAAATGGCAGGAATACCCGTCTTTCCTTTCATTTTTGGTATGCTACGTTTCACCTGCGATTAATTACGCTTCACCTTATTTTTAGATCAGTATCCTTATTATATGAACTTATTTTGCTGTTGTAAAATTTAAAATCAAATGTTATGAATTATAGAAAAGGATATCTGGCACTTTCACTCGCGGCTGCAGCTATATTGTATTCGTGTGGTTCAGGGAATGCTCAGGAAAATGCTCAGCAGATGCAGCAGGCTCTTCCTACAGACTTTATCCAGGTAAAATCCGGAAATGAAGATGTTTCCACAGGATATCCCGGAAGTATCGAAGGGCAGGATAATGTAGAAATTAAAGCTCAGGTAACAGGATATCTGGAAGCCGTTTATATAAAAGAAGGACAATATGTGAGTAAAGGGCAAACATTATTCAGAATCAATCCGTCTGTGTATAATGAGCAGGTGAATACCAATGCAGCAGCTTTGAAGTCTGCTTTGGCAGCTCAGGAAACAGCAAAACTGGAAGTGGAAAAATTAAGACCTCTTGTAGAAGGAAAAGTAGTTTCTGATATGCAGCTGAAAACAGCTCAGGCAAATCTAAAAGCAGCATCAGCACAAGTGGCTCAGGCACAATCTTCATTAGGCTCTTCAAAGATCAATGCCAACTTTACTTATATCAAGGCTCCTGTAAGCGGATACATAGGAAGGATTCCGAACAGAGTAGGAAACCTTATCAGCCCTTCTGATGCTTCACCGCTGACGACTTTATCAAATATCAGTACCGTAAATGTTTACTTCTCTATGAATGAAGCTGATTTTATTGCACACAGCAGAGCTACAGCTTCAGGTGAAAATGCAGAGAGTGTAGAGCTTATTTTGGCAGATGGTTCCACTTATGTCTTCAAAGGAAGATTGGAAAATGCGAGTGGAAACTTTGACAGAAATACAGGAAGTATCCAGATGAAAGCTGTTTTCCAGAATCCTGATAAACTATTAAGGTCAGGAGGAACCGGAAGAGTGATGATCCATAATGCTTTAGATGGAGTTATTAAGCTTCCGAAAACATCTGTAAAAGATATTCAGGATAAATTCTTTGTCTATAAACTTGCCGGTAAAGATAAGGTGAAGATGACCCAGATTAAAGTATCAGGAAGTACGCCTGAAGATTACTTTGTGAAAGAGGGTGTTGCCGCAGGGGATAAAATTGCTGTAAACAGAATAGATGCCCTTACAGACGGAGCACAAGTTATGGCTAAAGTAACTCCTTCGAAATAATTTTATAATCATTCTTAGAAAATTCGAAAATGTTAAAAAAGATAATAGACCGTCCGGTATTGGCGACGGTAATATCCCTTATCATTGTCATTTTGGGGATCATTGGATTAAACCAGTTGGCAGTGACCAGATTCCCGGATATTTCTCCACCTACTATTACAGTTTCAGGTTCTTATCCTGGGGGAAACAGTGAAACAGTGATCCGTTCTGTGGTAACTCCTTTGGAAGAGCAGATCAACGGGGTGGAAGACATGAGTTACATGAAATCCACGGCAAGTAATGACGGTACATTTACCATCTCAGTTATATTCAAACAGGGAGTGAATGCCGATCAGGCTGCGGTAAACGTTCAGAACAGGGTGCAGCAGGCAACTCCGATCTTACCTCAGGAAGTAGTAAGAATGGGGCTCACAACCTCAAAACAACAGAATAGTATGGTGTTGATTTTCAATATCTATACTGAAGATAATAAGCAATATGATGAAACCTTTCTTCAGAACTATGCCAATATCAACCTTATTCCACAGATCAAAAGGGTAAAAGGAGTAGGGCAGGCACAGATTTTCGGGGTAAAAGATTATTCCATGAGAATATGGCTTAATCCACAGAAAATGTCCTCTTACGGTCTTGAACCTTCAGATGTTTCCAATGCTATAGCTGACCACAGTTTAGAATCTGCTCCGGGTAAGCTGGGAGAGGAATCTGATGCAGCACTGGAATATGTAATCAGATATAAAGGGAAAAAGAATAAGCCAGAACAATACGAAAATATTGTTGTCAAAAATGACGGAACCAATGTGATCAGGCTTAAAGATGTGGCAAGAGTAGAATTTGGGTCTATCAATAACAGTGGAGATAACCTTTCTAATGGTAAAAATGCCGTTACTGTTGCCATTATGCAGACCACAGGTTCCAACGCGAACGAAATTGAAATTGGAGTAAATAAAGCGATTGACCAACTTTCAAAATCATTTCCTCCGGGTATCAAATATACCAAGGTGATGAGTACTAAAGAAAGACTGGATGAAGCAACAGGACAGGTAAAATCTACTTTGATAGAAGCGTTTATCCTTGTATTTATAGTAGTTTTCATCTTTTTACAGGATTTCAGATCTACGATTATTCCTGCGATTGCGGTTCCTGTAGCGATTATCGGTACATTCTTCTTCCTTCTGGTATTAGGATTTACCATCAACGTATTAACGTTATTTGCCCTTGTACTGGCAATCGGTATTGTCGTCGATGATGCGATTGTCGTTGTGGAAGCTGTTCACAGTAATATGGAAGGAACAGACCTTTCAGGAAGAGATGCTACCCATAAAGCAATGAATGAAATCACAGGAGCTGTTATTTCCATTACATTAGTGATGTCTGCAGTATTTATTCCGATTGGATTTATGTCTGGTTCTGCAGGATTATTTTACAAGCAGTTTGCTTACACATTAGCGATTGCGATTATTATTTCCGCAGTAAATGCATTGACATTAACGCCGGCTTTATGTGCGGTATTCTTAAAGAATCACCATGCAGAAGAAGGTGGAAAGTCAAAAGGATTCGGACAAAGATTCGCGGTTGCTTTTAATGCCGGGTTTAATAATATGACAGACCGTTATGCAAAAGGAGTAAGATTTTTGATTGGAAAAAAATGGATCGCAGCAGGCTTGGTAGCCGGAATTATAGGACTTTCAGCATGGTTGATGTCAAGCACAACCAAAAGTTTTGTTCCTATGGAAGATGATGGTTTCTTCATCTATTCTTTGAGTATGCCGCCAGGAACGGGATTGACAAAAACAACAGAAGTTTCCAATAAGATCAATGCCATCTTAAAAACTGTAGATGCGGTTCAGGAGAATACTTCCATTACAGGGTTTAATCTGTTAAGTAACAGTGCAGGACCTGCTTACGCAATGGGCTTTGTAAAATTAAAACCTAAAAAAGAAAGAGGAGCGGTCCAGAACATTGACGAGATCATGAATATTGTTAACGATAAACTATCCGTGATCAAGGAAGGAAGCGTGATGAGTTTCAGAATGCCTCCGGTAGAAGGATATGGTGTAACTAATGATGCAGAGATCGTGCTTCAGGATCGTATGGGTAGAGATCCGCAGGTTCTTAAAGCCAAAGCAGATGATGTGATCGGACAATTGATGCAGGTTCCGGAAGTTGCGTACGCATATACCATGTTCAGAGCAGATTATCCACAGCTTGAACTTGAAGTAAATGAAGATAAAGCGAAACAATTAGGAGTAAGCATTTCTAATTTATTGGGATCAATTCAGACCTATTTCTCAGGAGATCAGTCTCAGAATTTCTCAAGATTTGGGAAGTTCTACAGAGTGAATATCAAAGCTGATGGTGTTTTCAGAATGGATGAGCAGGCTTTCAATGATATTTTCGTAAAGAATAATAAAGGAGAAATGGTTCCAGCCAATACTTTAATCACCTTGAAAAAAGTATACGGTCCGGAATCAGTACAACGATACAATCTTTATAATTCATTGAACATTAACGTGGTTCCGAAACCTGGAATCAGTAACGGAGCCTTGATGGATAAAATAGAGCCAACATTGAATAAACTTCCTTCCGATTATAGTTATGAATGGACAGGTTTAAGTCTGGAAGAAAAATCAGCAGGAAATCAAACCGTGGTAATTCTTGGATTGTGTTTACTCTTTGTATATCTGCTACTTGCAGCCCAATATGAAAGTTACATTCTTCCGTTAGCTGTAATGCTTTCCATCCCGACAGGTATTGTAGGAGCATTCCTGGGAATCAAAGCCATCGGATTGGATAATAATATCTACGTACAGGTAGGATTGATCATGCTTATCGGTTTGTTAGCAAAAAATGCTATCCTTATTGTGGAATTTGCAGTGCAGCGAAGAAAATCAGGGCTTTCCATTCTTGATTCAGCATTGGAGGGAGCAAAAGCAAGATTGCGTCCGATTATCATGACCTCACTTGCCTTTATTGTGGGAATGATTCCATTGATGATCTCTACAGGAGGAATGGCTTCAGGAAACAAATCTATCAGTGTAAGTGCTGCCATAGGAATGTTGAGTGGAGTAGTGTTGGGAGTATTTGTAATCCCTGTACTTTATATGTTCTTCCAATATCTGGATGAGAAATTTTCATCCAAAAAGAAGTATCCTGTAATCCAAAATCAATTGACAAATGAGAATATTTAATATAAAGAACTTCCTTATTTCAGGCGCATTGGCATCAGTATTGGTGTCATGCGCCGTGGGAAAACCCTATGCAAGAACAGATCTTCAGGTGCCGGAAACCTATAAAGAATCCGTACAGGTAACAGGAGATACAGTGGTTCTTCCATGGAAAACCTTCTTCAAAGATCCTAAATTGGTAGGGTTAATAGATAAAGCTTTAACCAGAAACAATGAGGTAAATGTTGCTTTAAAAAATATAGAACAACTGGATCTGATCTACAAACAGGCTAAGCTGTCTCTCCTTCCAACGCTGGATTTCAGTGCAGGAGCCAACAGAAGCTGGGCTTCCACAAATACGCTTAACGGATCACTAAATGAGCAGTTCGCTGGAACAACTCATATGGATGATTTCAGTGCCAGTGTGAGACTTTCGTGGGAAGTAGATATTTGGGGGAAAACGAAAATGCAGAAAGAATCCGCTGCGGCAGAATACTTTGCTCAAAAGGAAAACCTGAATGCCATAAAAAGCAGAATCATCGTTCAGGTAGCACAGGCTTATTACAACCTGATCGGTCTGGACGAGCAGATGAAAATAGCAGAACAAAATATTGAGCTTAGCAATAATACACTTAAAATGATGGATCTTCAGTTTAAAGCCGGACAGATCAATTCATTGGCGGTACAACAGTCTGAAGCACAAAAGAAAACAGCTGAACTCTTGATTCCTCTGGCAAAACAGAATATTTCCATTCAGGAAAACGCCTTGAGTATTCTTTGTGGTGAGTATCCTGCTAAAATTGAAAGACAGGGCAGTCTGAAAATGATGATTCCTGAAAATAAACTTTCAGAAGGATTACCGGCACAATTGCTAAGCAGAAGACCAGATCTGAAAATGGCAGAATTTAATGTCATCAGCCTGAATTCAAAAACAGGATTGGCAAAAGCAGCCATGTATCCAAGCATCAGTTTAAGCCCACAAATTGGGGTGAATTCAAATAAATTCAGCTCATGGTTTGATATTCCGGGCTCTATTACAAAAGCTGTTGCGGCTAACTTAGCGGCACCTATTTTTCAAAAGAAACAGCTGAAAACAGCATATGAAACCGCTTTGATAGAACAGGAGAAAGCCGCTATCAACTTTAAGCAATCGGTAATGACGGCTGTAGGAGAAGTTTCTGACGCTATGGCAAAATCTCAGGGATCATCCGAAAGATTACAGCTTCTGGAACAGAGAACAAGCATTCTAGACAAAGGGATCAATGATGCATTGAAATTGTATAAAAGCGGAATGGCAACCTATCTGGAAGTCATTACAGCACAAAACAATAAGCTTCAGAACGATCTGGAAGCCATCAATGTTACCCTTGAAAGATTAAATGCTGAGGTTGATCTGTACAGAGCACTCGGCGGCGGAACAGAATAAAATTTTAACGATTAATACAGAAGAGGAAGTTACACTATGTAGCTTCCTTTTTTTAATGTGAAATAAGGAAGGAATATTAATTTCTGTTAGAAAAGTATTTATTTTAATTGAATTTTTAATTCATTAAATCAATTAGTTATGAAAAATGTTGTCTTTTTTAAAAAATATCATGCAAGATTTCCGGAAAAGACGATTTATATCAATGAGTACTCGAAATAATTAATGTTTAATGAAAAAAATAATGTGCAATGAAAAAATTTACAGTAACTCAACTTTTGACAGCCATTTTAATTGTATTGACAGGTTTCTCTTTGTATTCATGTAGCAGCGATGGTCCGGATATTCCACCTGTAAAACTGGAAGACGTTAACGGAAACTATAAAGGAAGACTGATTACCATACAAGGAAATGTGAAAACAGAAAAAATTAAAGATTTTAAAGTCAAAAAAGATACGATAACGTTTGCAGAGTTTCCCATACAGGAAATTGTAAGAACAGTGATAAAAGATCCGGCAAAGGCTGATGAAGCAGTCAAAACAATAGGAAAAGTGAAGTATAATATTAAATACACCTCATCAATAAATACAGCTAGTAATGTGGTAGAATTATCCCTTGCTCCCAAAGCTCTGGAAATAAGAATTCCGGTAGACGGAGTTTTAAAGAAGACAGAAGTAGCATTGGTAAGTAAACAGAAAGGGTTTTATGTGGGGATGGATGAATCATTGAGATTTGCATTGGTAGCAGAGAAGATTACGGTGGATGGTACGGTACTCGGTTCCTATGAAGCTATTAATTATAATTTTCCGTTCTGTGTAAAGAATTAATGAATAGATATTATGATAATGGATTGCATTTGTAAGATGCAATCTATTTTTGCCTTCAAATTTTAATTAATAGTCGAGGATACTGTAGCAGTACATGGAAGAAAGTAAAGAACAGATTTTGGTAAAACGCCTTCTACAGAAGGAAGAATCTGCCTGGAAAGAGCTTTTTGGAGCTTATTCCGGTAATCTGACCTATGTCTGTTCCAGATATGTATCCGAAAGAGAAGACGTTCATGATGTGCTTCAGAATAGTTTTATTAAAATGTTTCGTTCCATAGAGTCATTTGAATATAGAGGAGACGGCTCTTTGAAAGCATGGGTGACAAGAATTACCGTCAATGAAGCCCTGAAGCATATAAAACAGAAAAATGATTTCAGATCTACGGTTGAGGTGGAAGAGCTTCCGGATATTTTGGATGAAGAAGAACCTGATTTTGAAGAAGTTCCTAAAACAGATATCATGGAAATGATAAGATCACTTCCGGAGGGTTACAGAACCGTATTCAATCTATATGTATTTGAAAAGAAAAGCCATAAAGAAATCGCTGAATTATTGGGTATTGCAGAGAACTCTTCTGCATCACAGTTCCACCGGGCAAAGGGACTGCTTATTCAGAAAGTAAAAGAGTTTAAAATGTCAAAAAAAGCACAGTATGAGTAATGAATGGCTGAATAACCTGCGAAACAGAATGGACGACCATGAAGAGGAAGTCCCGGACGGGTTATGGAATGACATCAGGGATGAGCTGTTCTCAGAAAAAGACGAGAATGCCATCATCACCGGAAGCATTCCGACGGTAGGTAATGAAGAGGAGCAAAGTAATGAAACAATAGCCCCAAAATCAGGAAACAGATCTTTGTTTTATCGTATCGGAGGGGTAGCCGCAGCAGCTGTTTTAGTATTTACGATAATAAAGCTTTTGCCTGAAGATGATAATAAAATCTTTTCGAAAAAGAGCTCAGCTTTAAATAAGGAATTGAATAGCAATGAGCGTTTAAAAGATATTGAGAATCAAAATAATATAAATGTTGAAGGGAATTCTAATACAACCATTTTCTTAGCTCAACATCAATTAAATACTGTAAAATCAGAAAAAAATATAAAGGAAATAAAGTTTGAAAATGTAGAAAGAACAAAATCAGGAAGTGATGAAATTTTCCAAATGATCACAAAAGTTCCTGATGTTATAGAACCTGAAGTTCATAACGATAAAACTCCATCAGAAAATGCTTTGGCTAGTGAATCTCAGGAAAAAAAGATCAATGACAGGGAGGTAGAAGAGGATATTTTTAAAAAGGAGGAGTCTAAAAAGTTTGCAGACAATACAAAACATAAAACATCTGAGACAAAAAGAAAATGGATGCTGGGTATGCTTACCGGAAATGCGTCATCCAATGCTGCAGAACAACAGTTCCCAGGCTATGCTTCCATTAATGGAAAGCCTATGGATGTGGAAGAAGTGTGGAGTGCTTCTGAATTTGTAGAGGATCCTTTGACACAGATATTACTGGCAAATCAAAGCCAGCCTGTAGAGGCAAGAATCAGGCATAGACTTCCGGTAACGTTTGGACTGTCATTGTATTATAACCTTGGTAAAAGATGGGGAATAGGAACCGGATTGAATTATACAAAACTGGTATCTGAACTGCATTCAGGAAGTGATGAAAACTATATTAAAGGGGATCAGACCATCCATTATGTAGGAATTCCGGTGCAGGTCAATTATAATGTGATTCAAAAAGGGAAATTTACAGGATATGTGACAGGAGGAGCGCTGATAGAAAAACCTGTGTCAGGGAGTATCACAACAACGTATGTAGTGAATGATGAGGTAAAAGAATCTTCAAAAGAAAGCCTGAATAAAAAACCGGTGCAATTTTCTGTGAATACTGCAGTAGGAGTTCAGCTGAAAGTTATTGACCGATTGGGAATCTATGCAGAACCCGGGATAGGCTATCATTTCAAAGATGAAAAAGCTCCCAATACTTTTTATAAAGAAAAGCCATTGCATTTCAATGTGAAATTCGGGATCAGACTATTGATCGATTGAGTATAGAAATCAACCTTAAATGTCTACATATGAAAACAAAACTAATTTTTTTAACATTTTTATTGTTCGGTATTCTGAGCATAAAAGCACAGTGTAATCCTACCATTACCAGCCCAAGGCTCGGACTGAGAACACCGAATACCATCTTATTCTGTAGTGATGAGAATGAAATCCTTTCTACTCAGGCATTCGGAAGCTACCAGTGGTATAAGCAGGAATGGACGTGGCAGACTCCTAATAATAATCCCTGGGTTGCTATTCCCGGAGCTACTTCACAACAATTAACTCTAAATGGATATGACGACCAGCTTTTCTATTATAAAGTAGAGGTCACTCAAGGAGATTGCACAGCGGAAAGCCAAGCTATTTTTGCTGATGGATATATGTATGGGCTTCCGGCGATGATGTCTACTTATACACCGGGAACTTATCAGGAAGTGGATATGGGCGTGGTAAATGTATGTAAAGGAGCTTCTGTGAAATTTGATAACGTTTTTCCTGTGGTTTACGAAAATCACACCTGGTTTAAGTGTGTTCCTACCACAAACGCTCCATTTTCAGGAGATCCTTGTGTTGTAACCGGAGTGACCGGAGATACTTTAATTGCTACCGAATCTGGTAAATACGGGTTTTATGCATGTACAGAATATTGTCCGAGTCAGTGTGAACTTTTAGATCCTTTTTCATTCGTTCAGCTGAATTTTGGAGAGTGGGATTTCTGTGGCGAATTGGGAACCGGAGAAACTAAGCTTAAAGACAATAATCTTAAAGTATATCCAAATCCTACAGCACAATTACTTTACATCGGTAAAGAAACCGACAAAGCATATACTAAAGTTACGATCTTTGATATGTCCGGGAAACTTGTCATGCAGAAAAATGATCATAAATACAATCAGCCTATTGATGTAAGTGGTCTTACAGCGGGTAATTATATCATTGTTTCTGTAGCTGTTAACGGTACAGAATACAAGAATAGATTCATAAAGAAATAAGGATTTTAATTAATCTTTTCGTTAGTTTTTAATAATGGTTAGGTCGGTGCAAAGCAATTTGTACCGGCTTTTTTAATTGTATCAATCAAAGTGTGACAGGTGAAGAACCTTTAAAGCTTAGACGAAGGTATTATATTTGTAATTGATAACCTTTTTAATATTAAACTATGCTCAGCTCCGCCAATATTATTTCAGACGAATTTGTCTTTTTCCTCACTCTTTTGTGTTTCTTTGTTCCTGCGGTACTATACACAGTTTCTGTTTTGATCTATCATATCATTAAAAAAGAATTGAAAAGTTTTTTATATTACTTCTTATCCTTTATTATTTCAGGAGTTGTAGGGCTAGCTGTTATTGCATTCTTTGGTTATACTCTTTTGGTAGGAGAAGTTTAAAATCATCATCTTTTTATAATCAAAAAACCAGACCCAATAATGATGAGTCTGGTAAAAAAATAAAGATGTTAGTTGGCTATTATTTATAAAGTCTTCCTTTGAGTCTGCTTAAAGATTCTTGTGAAATTCCGAGATAATTGGCGACCATTCTGTTCGATAATCTTTGAACCACTGCCGGATTCTGTTCAAGGAGTTGCTTATATCTTTCCGTTGCATCCATAGTCAGAAAACTCATCAGATGACGGGTATTGTTCACATAAGCATTTTCCAGATAATAAATATAAAATTTCTCCCAACCCGGAACCCTGCCCAGAAGGCTCTGGAAATCCTTGAAATAAATATAAAGTAGCTCCGAACTTTCCAATGCCTGAATATATTCTTCAGAACCTTCACCGGTGATCAACCCCACAAGATTGCTGGCAAAATTATTTTCAAAAGCAATATATCGGGTTGCCTCACTTCCGTCAGCCTGAAGAAAATAGATCCTAAGGCAGCCTTTTACCACAAAATAGATCTTAGAAGAATTTTCCTTCTCATTCAGTAGAATTTCCTCCTTTTTGATCTGAAAATACCTGAAATATGATAAAACGATTTCCATCCCTTCATCATCAATGGAAGTAATTTGAGAAATTTTCTCAGCCAATAATGAATACATACTTAAAATATTAATGAAAATTGGAAATCTTAATTTGGCTATTTGTAGCTCCCCATTCCTTTTTAAAGTGATTAGAAAACAGAGTATTAACCTCTTGTTCGCAATAAAGCAGAATAATGAAATTTTCATTTTCCCTGACAAAATCTTTTTTAAAGAGATGAAGTACCCGCTCAGGGCTGAAAGGATAAATAATATGATAGTTGAGCGGATAACTTCCATCAGTATCCGGGAAAAATTCCCCCGTTTGCTTGCTATATATAAAACTATTGACTGTACTTGTAAAAGGAAGACTTCTGTTAAACTGATGGAAAAAAGCCTGTGCGTCAGCATTACCGATGAGGTAATATTGATCAGCGTTCAACCCTTGTATAATAATCTCTTCAGGATCAAGATATTGAATAGCTTTTCCCGAAGAAAGTTTTTCAAGCCATATTTCATTTTCTTTCTGTGCATGAATGATAACCTCTACCGTATTGCGTACTATATCATAGTTCCACAGCGTAGACCTGATGATCACAGAATCTGCTTCCTCTTCACCTCCGGACAATAATGGAATGATATACCCCGGGTTTCTGTCCATATCCAGTTCTATATAAAAAGGAACCTTTAATTTTATATGCCATGAAGTAGGGGTGATTTTTTTTGAAGAAATGATTTCACCGCTGTTGATATTATCTAATTTTGAATTCATTTTGTGACTGTTTTGGAGTGAGATAATTGTATTAAGACAAAACGTTAATGGGCATCTGCCGGGATTTCTGTTTTTTTCTTCTTAAAGCCTTGCAGCAATACGAACGGGATACAGCATAACATCGCAATTCCAAGAAGTTGATAAGCATCCGTGAATCCCATCAGCATAGCTTGTTTGTTAATTACCTTATCTATAGCATGTAAAGCCATTTCAGAAGCATCGGAATGAGAAAACCCCTTTGCCATGAAACCGGAAATATAATCCTGCGTTCTTTCCCAGTAAGCAGATCCATATTCATTAATGTTTTCCAACAGATAATTTCTATGCTGCCCCTTGCCAATATGAACCGTTGTCGCTAATCCTGCAATTCCAAAAGAACCTCCCAGCTGGCGCATCATATTGTATAATCCGGCTCCCTGCCCAATTTCAGGACCTTTAAGATCTTTAATAGCAAGTGTAATCAACGGAACAAACAGCAATCCGATCCCAATTCCTCTAAAATAAAGTGGGAAGTAGAAATCTGTATTTCCGGAAGATAGAGTAGCTTTACTCATAATCATCGGGAAAATAAAGAAGCAAAGGAAACCTGCAATAACAAAAAGCTGCGGCGGAACTCCTTTCTTCAGTAATTTACCAACCGTAGGCATCAGAGCAATAGTAAAAATCTGTCCGGGTAAAAGTAAAAAACCAGTCTGTTGTGCCGAAAACCCTAATAAGCTCTGGCAAAACTGCGGAAATATAAAAACCGATCCATACAATCCGATTCCAAACAGGAATGATGTGACCATACCCGCAGAAAAGCTTCGGTACCGGAATAGCTTAAGGTTCACAACAGGGTGTTCCGTAGTGGTTTCCCGCCAGATAAACAATAAGATACCAATTACCGAGGATACACTAAGAACTGTAATATAATTAGTTGCAAACCAGTCTTTTTCCTCTCCTTTTTCAAGAACAGTCTGCAAACTTCCCACAGCAATCGTTAAGAGCAGAATTCCCCACCAGTCAACAGGTTTACCCGTACTTTCCTTAGGAGTAGCCCTCACATACTGATACGTAAGAATAGCTGCTAAAATTCCTAAAGGAAGATTGATATAGAATACCCACGGCCATGAAAAATGATCTGTAAGGTAACCGCCCAAAGCAGGCGCAACCGTAGGTCCTACTACAGCTCCAAAACCAAAAATAGCAGTCGCTGTTCCTCGTTCTTCAGGAGCCCAAGTTTCAAGTAAAATAGCCTGTGCTGTAGAAATTAAGCCTCCACCGGCTAATCCCTGTAAAATTCTGAATACCACAAGTTCTGTCAATGTATGAGAATTCCCACAAAGCATAGACGCAATGGTAAATACAATAATGGAAAATAAAAAGTAATTTTTCCTTCCAAACCGACTTCCCAACCATCCTGACATGGGTAAAATAATAACATTGGCAACCGCATAACCGGTAGAAACCCAGGCAACATCTTCCAATATGGCGCCCATATTTCCCTGAATATGAGGGATCGCAACGTTCACAATGGTGGTATCCAAAAATTCAAGCATGCATGACAATACCATCGTAAACGTGATCACCCATTTTCTAAATCCTTTCTCAGCCATCATGTTGAGTTATTTAGTTAATACGCTTACCTCCACATTCATTCCCGGACGAATCTTTTTAAGCAATTCTGGAGTCGCTTTGATTTTAATTTTCACAGGGATACGCTGTACAACCTTCACGAAATTTCCGGTAGCATTGTCCGGTGGCAATAAAGACATTTTTGCCCCTGTAGTTCCGGCAAAATTGTGTACAACCCCTTGAATCGGCTCATTAGGATAAGCATCAACAATCACTTCTGCTTTTTGCCCCGCACGGATGTTCTGCATCTGAGTTTCCTTAAAATTAGCCGTTACATACAGGTTATTTTCATCCACAACTGCAAATAATGTTTGCCCAGCCTGAAGTAATTGTCCCATCTGAACACGACGCTTCGTAACAATTCCTGAAACCGGTGCTTTTATCGTGGTGTAAGACAGAAGTAGCTTGGCATAATCTACATCTACCTGTTGTTGTCCTGTTGCCGTATTCGTCACATTCAGTTCGGAACGGCTGTTACCGATCTGGGCAATAGCAGTTTTATATTGTTCCTCTGCGGATTGTAATGCTGCCTGGGCGATTTGACGATCTGCTTTAGCCTTATCAAAAGTTTGCTGTGGAATAGAGCCATTCTTAATCAATGCTGTATAGCGCTCATAATCCTGATCAGCTTGCCATAATTTTGCTTTTGCTTCATCTATTTTTGCTTTAAAGCCTAATGAAGCCGTATGGGTAGTAGAAACTTGTGTTTCGGAAACCCCGATTTTAGAACCTGCCGTTTTCTGTGCCGCCATTGCCTGTGCCAGTTTTATACGGTATTCGTTGTCTTCTAATTTGACAAGAACCTGTCCTTTCATCACCCTTTGGTTATCTTCAAATCCGATAGAATCGATATAACCGCCTACACGGGTTACCACAGCACTCAGATCTCCGTCTATCTGTGCATCATCGGTATCTTCATGGTTTTGATGATAATAATATTGTTTGATTCCGAAAATACTTCCTGCGACAATGACAACCAGCAGGATGACGGGAACGATGTATTTTTTCTGTTTTTGTGGAGTAGTTTCCATAGTATTGTTAGTGTTCATAATTGATATTATTGAGTAATCGTTGAAATTTTTCCTGAAACTTTCAGGAGGTTATACCATGCAACAGAAGCATCTGCGCGAGCAATTTCTAGGTCCGTAAGTGCCTGATAAAGTTTAGCATCTGCATCAATACGGTCTGTGACTGTGGTGACATTATTTTTGTAGCGGTCTGCCTGCATACGGTCATTTTCCGTTGCTTCTTCTATGGAAGAGTGGAGAAGATTTACTTTATTCAAAGCCCTTACATACAGTTGATAAGCCTGGTTTACTTCTGTACGGATTCTGTCTGCCCAGATATTCTTCTCTATTGATGTTTGCTTTTTATTGATTTGAATTTCAGAGAGTTTGTTTTTATTCATCCACAAGGTGGAAAAATCCCAGGAAACCGTTGCTCCCAAAGAAAACGGAGCGATAAAAGTTCCGTTGGAAGGAATAAATGTAGAACCGGCATGATTGTATCCCATCCCAGCACCTATGGATAATTTAGGTAACTCATCGGATTTCAGAGATTTAAAAGAAAAATCATGAATCTGAGACTGTAATGCGTTCTGTTCCAATTCCTTTCTTTTGGAAAATGCCATTTCAAGATATTGTTCTAGTGAAAAAGGCGTTTCTTCTTTTAAAAGGACCGAATCTGTCTGGAGGTCAAGGTTGTCCGGAAGTCCCAGAAGGACTGTCATGTTATAGCATACGATTTTGCGATTGGCTTCAAGGTCTGAAGCGGTGATTTCTATTCCCGATCTTTGAAGTTTAAAACGCAGGACATCATTTTTAGTCACGATACCATAGCGGTAAAACTGCTCGGATTGTTGGATAAGGTTATCAACTGCAGTCAGGTTTTGCTGTACAATTTTTTGGCTTTGAGAGATTTTGTACAGATCAAAATACATCTGAACGGCAGTATAGATCACCTCATCCTCGGTAAGAGTTACATTTGTTTTCGCAATTTCAGAAAGGAGTAGGGTGGACTGTCTTGCATACTTCAGCTTAAAACCATTGAAAACAGTTTCATTAAGTGAAGCATTTCCTACATAGGATTCGGCTCTTTTAGGAAGTATCCAATCAAGAGATCCCAGCTTGATA
This sequence comes from Chryseobacterium artocarpi, assembly GCF_001684975.1. Taxonomy (GTDB): domain Bacteria; phylum Bacteroidota; class Bacteroidia; order Flavobacteriales; family Weeksellaceae; genus Chryseobacterium; species Chryseobacterium artocarpi. Next base: position 240,046 of record NZ_MAYH01000045.1, read on the forward strand.
TGGTTCGCAATATTTTCTGTGTGAGAAAATGTTCCGCTGACGCTTCCCGTAGGAAGTGACTGATCTTTGACCTGGTTATATTTATTGATGGCAAGTTCTACAGCAGATCGTTTCATTTTCAGAGTGTTGCTGTTGGAAAGAGCCATTTCCACGGTTTGATGTAAGGTAAGCAAACGGGTTTGAGCATATACTCCGGAAATCCCGATACCTGTACCTATACATATCAGGAGTGATTTCCAGAGAAGTTGTAATGGATGAATAAATGTTTTCATTGTTGTAAGGCATAGCTCCGCCAGGCAGGCGATTGGCTTGCTTTATTTAGGGTTAGTTATTATGAGTGAGATTTAGTGTGTTTCGTGGTTATAAGGGATAACCAATACGGGAATGGTAGAGTGACGAATGATATATTCCGCAATGCTGCCACTTATTAAATGATCAATTCCTGTTCTTCCGTGAGTGCCTGCAATCAACAGATCTGCGTTGCTGTGAGTCATGAATTGAATAATCTGTTCCTGAGGATCTCCGTTCAGTATTGTTGTTGAATGTTCTACAAGATGATATTTTTGGGTAACCTGTCTGATGTTACTCATTTGTCTTTCCATGGTGTCATCATTTTCTATGGAAGTATTGGCTAATGAGGCATTGATAATGGCGGTATTGTTCCTTACGAGCAGTAATTCTACAGTAGCGTTGAAAAAAACGGCAAGTTCAAAGCCCCGGGAAGCTATTCTTGGAGAAAAATCGCTTTCATCCAGGGCAATGACAATAGATTGAATGTTCATAGTTTATATTTAAATGATGTTGCAAAATTCCGTTACCTGAAGGATAAAAACTTTGACTTGGGTTAAAAAACGACCTTCAGAAGATTATTTTTTATGAAGCCCAGCCTGATCTTCAGATTCACCGGCTTTCCAATAAGAAACGGCATGTAGAGATCTTGCATCAAGAGATTCATCTGCTTTGAAATATTCCCGAAGTTCTTTCACTGTAGTATATTCTGCTGCTACATACACGTACTTTTTCTGTGCTTTTTCCGGGAATTCAAATCTTTTAGCTATTTCTGCAATCCGGCTTCCTTTTTCCGGAGTAGGATTATGAATCCATTCAATATCCACGTTGGCAGCTGAGCAGGAGAGGATTTCGTCTTCCTTTCCGAAGATCTCCATGATCACTTTAGCTTCCACACCTGGGGGAAGTTGTTCTACAATAGCACTGATAACGGGAAGCGCCGTAGCATCACCCACCAAAAGATAAGAATCTGCTTCAGGAACCAAAGGTCTTGTGCTTTCTTTCATTCCTATACCCAGAAAATCTCCTTCCTGTACCTTTAATGCCCAGGCTGATGCAGGACCATTGTCTCCGTGAGCTACAAAGTCAATGCTCAGTTCCCTTTTTTCAAGGTCAATTTTACGGTTGGTATACGTCCTTACGATACCTAAAGAATCAGGTTCTCCGTTAGGAATAAAAATTTTGTTATTTGAACCAGATTTTACATGAGTGAGCATTTCTGCCTGATTATCATTTATATCGAAAATAACCCTGATGAAATGCGGCGTAAGATATTCCTTATGTTTCACATGAAACACTGAGCGTATTTTTTTTGTTTCGGTTGAGTTCATACTAATCAATTTTTATTGGAAAAGCTCAAATTTTACTTTGTTATTTGTTGTATGATGAAGTCTGTATTGAATGATATCCTCTATAGACAGAATCATAAGATCATTTTTGAGAGCAAATACCACAATCTGCGGAAATCTGGACATTGTTCCGTCGTCGTTCATAAGCTCGCAGAGGACGGACATGGGTTTTAACCCTGCAAGACGCATCAGATCTATACTTCCTTCGGTATGCCCGTTTCTGCCCAATACACCGTTTTCATGTGCTCTTAAAGGGAAAATATGTCCCGGACGAACCAGATCTTCGGGTTTAGCATTTACATTACAGGCTGCTTTGATCGCCGCAATTCTGTCTATGGCAGACAACCCTGTAGTAGCACCTTCTCTTGCGTCTATGGAAACCGTAAAAGGAGTCTGATAAGGACTCGAATTATCTGTTACCATATATGGGAGTTCCAGTTCATCAGCTTTTTCATGGGTAAGACAAAGACAAACAACTCCGCTGCAATACCGTATCATCTGGATCATATCGTCTACATTCATGTTTTCTGCGGAGAAAATAAGGTCACCTTCATTTTCACGGTCTTCGTTGTCTATTAATAAAACACCTTTCCCGGATTGTAATTCCTGAATTGCGTTTTCTACTCGTTCTTTGGAATTTTCGCCAAATATTTTCAACATATTTTCCATAAGTAAATATTTAAATTATATGTGTTAAATGATTAAGTGTGTTTGTTTTAATAATGTAAAGGAAGATTTATAAGATATCGTTCCTTACGGAGGATTAATTTGATGCTGCAAAGTTGGGCATGTCGAAAATGAAAAACTTTGACTTAGGTTAAAAAAGTAAAAAAATATCTACTTTTTATATTCCAGGGTTTCCATTTCATGATGTACTGTGGTTGCCCAAAAGTCTAATTCCCACTCTTTTTTGCGGATTACTTCAAGTGAATATTCACCTTTGTAATAATTTTTAATAAGTTCCTTTCTTTGAAATTCTATCAGCTGAAGCTCAATATTGAAATAGGTTTTTCGCCATTCTATACGGTCGGTAGATTGAGATATTTCATTTTTGGAAAGCTCAGTTTCCTCTTTTTTCAGTTTTTCAATCATTCCGGTTACAATTTCATCTGTCATTGTTGTACTTCCATTCATGCTTTTTAGGTATAAAAGGGATTGATCAATCAGAAGAATGTTCAGCTCTTTTTCGTTCTTTTCCTCTTCTTCAGCAGGTTTTACAAGTTTTATAAGATTAGGCAAAGTCAAACCCTGAATCAACAAAGTAAAAATGATAACCACAAAGGTGATAAAGAGGATGGTACTTCTTTGCCCAATTAAAATACCATTGTCATCATATAGTGGCATTGCCAGTGCGGCAGCCAGTGATACAACACCCCGCATTCCTGACCAGGATAAAATGATATATTCTTTCTTTGCCTGCGATAGAAATCCAGCGTCCTTTTTTACCTGATTCACAGAGAATAATGGGAAAGTGCAGATGACAAACAGACGGATAATGATTAAAACCCCAAAAATAAGCAAGCCATAAAAAATGAGAATCGGAATATCTGAATGCGGAATATCTGCAATGATCTGAGGAAGCTGCATTCCCAGAATAAGAAATACCAATCCGTTCAACACAAAGACAATAACATCCCAAAAATGACTCATCTGTATTCTGCTGCTGGAGCTGAAAAGAGAAAATGAATTCCATGAAAGAAACATTCCCAAAACAACAACCGCCAAAACACCTGAACATTCAAGATGCTCTGCCATACTATACGTAGCAAAAGGTAAGAGGATAATCACGAAAGTTTCTGCGTTACTGTTTCCATTAAGAAATCTGTGAAGTTTAAGGAAAACGTATCCGATGGCAAGGCCAACGATTATTCCTCCTAAACTGATTGTCACAAACTGAAATCCCGCTTCACGAAAAGAAAAAACACCACTTACAATAGCAATCAGGGCACATTTATAAGCAATCAGAGCAGAAGCATCATTCAGCAGACTTTCTCCTTCAAGAATGGTAACCAATTTTTTAGGCAATGGAAGTCCTTTGGTAATACTTGTGGCTGCCACAGCGTCCGGAGGTGAAATAATAGCACCTAGAATAAATGCCAATGACCATGAAAACCCGGGAATGATCGTATGAGCGATCAATGCAATGATTGTAGTTGTAAGAAAAATAAGCCCTACTGCAAGAAGAGATATTTTAGAGAATTCTTTTTTAAACTCAGGAATTGAAGTATTCCATGCTGCATCGAACAAAATTGGCGGTAAAACAACATAGAAAATCATTTCCGGGCTCATATCTATTGATGGAACCAATCTTGTAAGACTTAAAATAAGCCCCGCCAAAAGAAGTAAAAGAGGAAGCGCCAATTTCAGCTTTTCTTTTACCGAAATAATGACGATCAGAATAATAGAAATCCATATAATTTTTTCAAGTTCTGCCATGTTTTTTTATTATGGCGCAAAATTATAGAGCAAGGAAAAGCAAAACTTTGACTTAGATCAAAAACGGTAATAATGAAAAATAAGTAGACGAAAATATAAAATAAAGCCCTCCAATAAGCTGGAGGGCGAAAATGGCGATCATTTTTTATTATTTCTGTTGTAAAATAGAAGTAATAAATTCTTTGGAGTTATTAAATGAAGAGTCGATGATTTTATTTTGCCTTAGCTGGTAAAAATTATCAGTGATAATTCGTACTGCACTATTGGCTTTATTTCTTTTTTCAAAGATGATGTTGTATAACGAGTCTAAATTCTCCTTTTGTAACTTCTGTTCTAAAATATCATAGAAAAATACATCTCCAAAGACAACCTGCTTTGCACTAAAGTCTATTTTTTCCTGACGAGACTTATTTCGGGCAATCTTTTTTTGAAGAGCTTTTACAATTTTTTTTTGATCAGAAGGAGTAATGCTGGCATCATCCATTGTCTTTTTCAACATCATCATTGCCTTAGACATGTCTTTCCCATAGCGGTTATAAGAATCATAAAAATCCTTTATATCTGCTAATTGAGCATCAATATTGTTGATATTCTGTAGTTTGGTAAGCTTTTCAACAGCTGGTTGATTATGCTCTTGCTGTGCGTTATAACTTACTACAATAAACAGAAATACTATTGATATGACTTTTTTATACATCATACGAGATTAATAAATACTACAGTGAGTCCACCAATCTCCGGTATCAGAGGTGTACTTTGTTACAACACTGTTATTTTGAACACCTGTGATCGCATTGAGACCTGCAATATTAAGAGAACTGAATGCTACGGTTTCAAAACCTCCACCAGCCAATGAGTTTGCCATTGTTACCATACCGGTAGATACATCTATTCCTGTGATCACTGTTGCGTGAAGACCTCCATCCGGCATTATTAATGTTGTTAAAACAGGATGTCCCTGTCCTACATGGATGTTTATATCCGTTGGTGACGAGATATTAGTACTGGTAAAGAAAGAATTAATAGCCGTATGATATTGTGAAGGAGTTGTTCCGGGACCTATTTCAAAAGTATTGAAGGCTTCTGCAGGTGTTTTTGCTCCGAAAAATTCAGCGAAATCATCTTTATTTAAACCTGAAACGCCTAAATATTTACCTACCCAATCCAAAGCTCTTACAGCGCAACTTCCTGAATCTGGGTCCTGTTGGCACATTGCAGGAAGAGTTCCTGGAAGATTATTGGGTGGAGGTGGGGTATTATTATCATCAATACCACCTCCGTCTGGTGGAAATGGATCATCATTATCGTTCCATCCCGGTGGATCATCATCATTCCATCCTGGAGGATTACTTCCATCATCGAATCCGCCATCGCCATCGTCATTGCCACCATGATCTGGAGCTGGAATAATAACTTCAGGGATTTCGGTTTCACTCTGCCCTCCGGCAAGTCCGCCTTTGAATGAATACAATTCACTCTCATTCAACAGCTCTAATGTGCTGTTGAGTTCTACTACGTTTGAGTTTCTCATTTATTTAAAAGTTTAAAAAAGGTTATTATCAGTAAGTAATCAGTTTTCCCGTATTATCTGTTTTAATGGGAGCAATAATGCTGTCAATAGAATTTTCTTTTTGTCTGTGGGACCATGAAAAGACCTTTATGTATTTGTCCCAGTTTTTATACATTTTGTTCAAAATTGATTCGTGATTTTGAGGAAGCAGGAGAGGAGCCTGATGAAGACAATATTCTTTTCCAGGAAGATAATCGCTTGTATAGGCTTCATATCCATCAGAAGTAATGAACGAATTTTCTCTATGAAAAAGCAACCAGATATCTACAAACGGGAAGGTGTATTCATACCCGTTTTTGTATTCACCATTTTCATAAAAGAATTTATAATATTCGAATCCTGTTTTATGCCAGATGCTTTTAGTATATTTTATAATATTTTCTTCTTGAACCGCATCCAGAAGAGTCTGAATTTCTTGTTCATCCATACATAGATCTACATCATCATCCCAAGGCATGATATCCTCATGTCTTACAATTCCCAATAATGTACCTGCATGGGCAAAAAGGTTTAAATTAAGTTCTTTTGATTTATTGGCTAAATAAGTCATGATGCTAATAGCCTGTTCCTTATGATTGCTTTCCCATACATTAATCTCCTGTATTTTTTCAAGGAAGAAGGAACTTCGATTTTGATATACCGGACATTTTTTTTCATTAAACTCAAACCAATCCGTATCTATCAGAAGAGTCTTTAAGGTATTATTGAATGATGCTTCAAGAATTTCCTCATCTACAGGCTGTCTGATAACTTTTAGAGATAATAATTTCTCAATATTTTTACCATTAACAATATAAAAATAGCTGCCCCAATAATACCCAAGCCTACTTGGGAATATTTCATTCTTTAAATCATTTTCTACATTCAGTTTATTGTAAGGAATTACAATATCCCAATCATTGGAGGTAGATTCTGTCTCATGAACAATTGTCTTGTAAGTGCAATTTAATCTTACGTCATTTTCGATGATAACGCAAGGAGCTTCAATATTGTGTTTTAAAATATACTCCCAAATAAATATATGTGCAGAATAGTTTTGAATATCTTGCGGACACATTTCGAAGCCATACTTTTCAGTATGATAATGGGTATTGCTCTTTTGTAAAGGGATGTCTGAGGAAATTTCAATAATTTCATGATCATTATGAAGAAATACAGAGTCTTTATTAATTTGGAATATCATATTCTGGGGTTTTAGTTTTTAATGCTTTAGCAGTTATGTAGTCTATAGGAAGGGTTATTTTGATATTCTCTTCATTTCCCTCGATGAGTTTTATCGTGTAACCGGAATATTCAGCCACTGTGGCATCATCAAAAAAATGTGATTGGTAAGAGGTTTCGTAAGCTTTTTTTATCACCTCGGATCTGAATACCTGAGGAGTCTGAATGACTTTAAATTCATCCCGATTCATCCCCATATTACCTTTTTCATTTATCCTCCTGATTGTTGGAATCATTGATACAGCAGGAACAACGGCGTCATGCTCTCTTATCTCAGTAAAAACTGCATTGATCACTTTTTTACTTACAAAAGGTCTTACTGCATCATGAATTCCGATGTAACAATGTGGGTCTTCAATAGTATCCAAAGCATTTTTTACAGAATGAAAACGTTCCTTGCCACCTATCACAATTCTGAATGAATGGTCATAATTGAATAGTTCACAAAAGTTCTTCCATATTTGTATATCATCTTTGTTAAGGACGAGGATAATTTCAAAGTTATGATGTAGATTATTGATGAATTTATCAATAGTATGCATAAGGATAGGCTTGCCATTCAATGGGAGAAACTGTTTTGCCATTTCGGCTCCTAATCGGTTTCCTTTTCCGGCTGCCAGTATAATAATATAATTCTTCATGTATTTCAATCGTTTCCTGTTTTTATGGTCGGGTCAAAACTATGACATGTAGAAATTCTTTTTATTAATGGACTGTGAACATATCTTTAAATCTCTGGTAAAGGGTTTTTTGGTGTTTTTTAGTGTCCTTATTTTGCAAAAAAAACTAATGATAAGACGATTTCCGCAGGAAAGGCAGTATGATAAAATGGATTGCGGTCCCACATGTCTGAAAATAGTAGCCAAACACTATAGAAGATTTTACTCACTTCAATTTTTAAGAGAATTATGCAGTGTGACGAAAGAAGGCGTTTCACTTGCGGATTTGATTTACACCGCAGATAAAATAGGACTAAAGTCGCATGCCGTTAAATGTACCGTAAATGATTTAAAGACACAGATAAATCTGCCGGTTATCCTTCATTGGGGAGAAAGCCACTTTGTAGTTCTTTATAAAATTAAAAGCAATAAAATCTATATATCCGATCCGGCAAAAGGAAAAATCGTTTACGGATTAGAAGCTTTTCAAAAAAAATGGCTTAAAGAAAATAATAAAGGAGTTGCTCTTTTATTACAACCCTCAACTCATTTTAAGACGATCAACATAGAGGAAAGTGTTGAACAAAAAAACGGTCTGTTTGATTTCTTAAAATATTTTTCAAATTATAAACGAATATTATTCCTATTACTGCTCGTAATGGGTATAATAACAGTATTAAACCTGTTCTTACCATTTATTTCGAGATCCGTGATTGATATTGGAGTAAGTAAAAGAGATCTTAAGTTTATAGAGATGATTCTTCTGGCAAATCTGGCACTCATCGTGTGTTCTTTTTTTGCAACCGTTGTCAGAGATTGGATCATTCTTCAGGTTTCAAATAGAGTGAGTGTGAACATTATCTCAGACTATCTGGCAAAACTACTAAGATTGCCATTCAGCTTTTTTGAAAATAAACATCCGGGAGATATTTTACAGCGAGCACATGATCATGAGCGTATCCGAAGCTTTATTATGGGAAACTCTCTTAATATTATCTTCTCTTTGTTATCATTTTCAGCATTTATATTGGTGTTGCTGATCTATAATGTTCCTGTTTTTCTGATTTTTATGGGAGGTACCATAACTTATCTTGTATGGATATTTCTATTCTTTAAGGCAAGAAAGCAGGTTGATATGAACTACTTTGCATTAATGGGCAAAGATCAGGGATTTTGGATTGAAACAATCAATAATATTCAGGAAATCAAGATCAATAACCATGAAACCGCAAGAAAATTAAAATGGGATGAGATTCAAGCCAAAATTTTTAAACAAAACCTTCAGATGCAGTCTATTACGAATAGACAGAATTCTGGAGCACAGGTGATTGATAACCTTAAAAATGTGAGTATTACATTTTATTGCGCCATGCTGGTCATTGATTCCAAGATGACGTTGGGTGAACTGATTTCAATACAGATGATTTTAGGTTTACTTAATGGACCGATTCAGCAGCTTGTACAGTTTTTTCTGAGCTTTCAGATGGCTAAGCTTAGTTTTAACAGGATTCGCGAGATAAAATCATTGAATGATGAAGATCAAAATGAGAACAATAATAATGAGCTGCTGTTCTCTTCAGGGGCACTTCGTTTCTCAAATGTTTATTTTCAATACTCACCAAGACAGCCTTATGTGCTTCAAAATTTAAATTTTACAATTCCGGATGGAAAGATAACAGCTATCGTAGGAGATAGCGGAAGTGGAAAATCTACCATTCTGAAGCTATTGTTAAGACTGTATGAACCATCTTCAGGAGATGTGAAAATAGGAGATATGAACTATAAACATATTAATATTTCTCATTGGCGTAATCAGTGTGGAAGTGTGTTTCAGGACGGGAAAATCTTTAATGATACTGTTCTCAATAATATTGTTATGAATGCAGAGGATGTTGATTATGAGCTGTTAAAACAAGTGGTGAGTGCCGCCAATATGACTGGGGAAATTGAAAATATGCCGCTAGGTTATAAAACGAAAATAGGAGAAAATGGCAGAGGGATCAGCGGAGGACAGAAGCAGAGAATACTTATTGCCAGAGCATTATACAGAAATCCAAAGTATGTCTTTCTGGATGAAGCAACCAATGCATTGGATTCTATCAATGAAAAAAAAATAGTCAATTCTCTTTCCAAGCTTTTTATCAATAAAACAGTAGTGGTAGTTGCACATCGTCTCAGTACTATTGTAAATGCAGATCAGATTATTGTAATGAAAGATGGAAGAATCATTGAAAAAGGAAATCATCAAACTTTAATGGAACAAAAAGGATACTATTATCTATTGTTTGAAAGTCAAATAAATGTTTTAAATGGAGCTGAAAAATTATACACAGAAGTTGAAACAAACTAATTCGGAAGAGATCACGTTTTTGGTTTCAAAGATTCCCAGTAGTATCAATATTAAAATATTTACGCTGATTAGTATCCTGTTAATTATGATCCTCATAGGAGTATTCAGTATACGATATCCGGATTCATATAAAGGGTCAGTTACTATCATTGCAGATAACCCTTCTTTAAACCTGGTTGCCAGCTATCACGGACCTATCGTAATTCTTAAAAAAGACCATGAGATCGTAAAAAAAGGAGATGTGATTGCTTATATTGAAAATGAATCAACATTTGATGAGCTTATAGAGCTTGAGAAAACGATTTTAGCTTTTAATTCAGAAATGGATTATACCCATTATTACAATACACTTCCTAAAATTGTTCATCTTGGAGAAATAAACAGCAGTTACTTTACCTTTATGAATGCGTTGCAACAATATATATTCTTTGCAGAAAACAAATTGTATGATAAGCAGTATCAATTATTGAGTGATCTTGCTCAGAAGCAGGAGAAACAGCTTCAACTACAGCAGCAAAGAATCCATATATTGAATAAAAACGATAAGCTTGCTCATAATAAAGTAAAAAGAGATTCCCTATTAAAACAATCTCTCGTAATCAGCCAGGAACAATATGAAAATACGGAGCAAAATTATTTGAATTCAAGACAATATAAGAATGCGACACAACAGGATATCTATAAGCTGGATCAGGAAATATTGAGTACAAAGAGTAAAGGCAATGAGGCTTTAATTTTAAAGACAGAAAAGACGGAAAAACTGGCATCTGATCTGTATAATAGTTACAATGATCTGGTGAATAAAATTAGATCATGGAGAAGAACTTACCTCATTACTGCTCCTGTTCACGGGAGAGTACAATATTTGAGCTTCTTGAAAAACAGTCAGTTTATTAATCATCAGGAGCCTATATTTGCTGTAGTCCCTATCTCAAGTAAAATGAACGGGCAGATGCTGGTATCAGATTTTGGGATGGGAAAAATTAAGGAAAATCAGGATGTTTTGATAAGACTTAATAATTTCCCACATGAAGAATATGGCTCTATAAAAGGTAAAGTTTTGAAAGTTTCGTATGTAGGAAACCTTGTGAAAACAACGAATGGAGAAGAAAAAAGATACCTGATAGATCTTGCCATTTCGCCTTCTGATAATCATATTACATTAACGGATGGCGTGATGGGAGAGGGCGAAATTATGACAAATAATAAGAGACTTTATGAAAGAATTCTTGAAAGAATATTATTAAGTGTATATCGTTAGTTATCATTCATTTCAGTTTTTTCACGATATTTATCAAAATATTAAAACGATGAAACTGAATTTTAATAAAGTATTTTTATTTCTCATGGTATTTTGCAGCATGCTGATGTATGCTCAGAAAAATACGTCAAACTTTGACGGTGTTTATAAGTCCAAAGGAGCGGCTTTTGTGATCAATAAGAATAAAACATTTTTAGTTATTGCTTATGGAACCCTGATCAAAGGAACATGGACTGTTGAAAAAGATATTCTTCATCTTAAACCTAAAAACCCTGATGCAAAGTTTTACGTTTACGCCCGAAAGAATCCTGATATTAAAAAAGGGATGAGAATGAGTTTCATGGGAGACGGTGTTGGAAGTAATATTTTAGTAGGAGAGTTCCCGGATAAAATGCAGCCGCTTTTTAATGATGATGCCAATTGTATGGATTACCCTAATGTTCATATTTTTAAAGAAAAATTGCCTGCAATAACATTATTGGAAGAACAAAATTATGAAAATGGAAGGGGGGTAGATATTCCGAAGTTAATGTATAATTTTCCCACTGGTGAGTACAACGATTTTATTGTACAATACATGAAAGATAGCCTTTATTATAATGATTTTATTTTTAAAATAACAAAACAAGGATTATCAGAAATGAATGAAGGATCAGAAAAGCCCTTAAAGAAATCTTCTCAAAAAGAACTTTCCGATGAAAAGGAATTGAATTTTCTGAACCAATCTTTTGACATGGCATTTGATGCAGATTATAAACTGGTCAATAATGCCTACAATATGAATGATGATATGACTGAAAAAATAGATTTAGCGAGCTACAAATACGATAAACAAAGAAATGTCTACGTAAATCCTGCTGTTCCGGTAAAGGGACTGAATTATAAAAGCGATGATTTTCACTATAATGATGTCCTGATGAAATTTGATAAAATTACAGGTACTTCACAAGCACAAGTTGCTGTAAAAAAATTATCCAAACCTTTATTTGTAGCTAATTGTAATAACTAGGTATAGCCACGAAATAAATATAAAGCCATTGCATTTGCAGTGGTTTTCTTTTTTCTATTACTGAGAATATTCTATTCATATTAAATCCACGATAGGATTTTCTAATTTTCATTTTTCTTAAAAGTATTTTTATAATTTATTGTAGGATAGAATATTATGCATTTAATTGTCTTTATTTTAAAATAGTATATTCATTATTTTTACTTCAAAAACACATTATGCTGATTAAAATTTACGGCAGTGCGATTCATGGAGTTGCTGCACAGACTATAACCATTGAAGTAAATGTAGATACCGGAGGCGTAGGCTATCATTTGGTAGGACTTCCCGATAATGCAATCAAAGAAAGTAGCTACAGAATTTCTGCCGCATTGAAAAACGTTGGTTATAAAATTCCCGGAAAGAAAACTACGATTAATATGGCTCCGGCAGACCTCAGAAAAGAAGGTTCTGCTTATGATTTAAGTATAGCTATTGGAATTTTAGCCGCCTCAGACCAGATTCTTGCTGAAGAAATTCAAAATTATATTATTATGGGTGAGCTTTCTCTTGATGGAAGCCTTCAGCCTATCAAAGGGGTTTTACCCATAGCGATTCAGGCGAGAGAAGAAGGTTTTAAAGGAATAATTCTACCCATTCAAAATGCCAGAGAAGCAGCTATTGTCAATGATCTGGATGTATATGGAGTAGAGAATATTAAAGAAGTGATAGACTTTTTTAATGAGGGAAAGCCTATTAATAAAGTTATTCTGGATACCCGAAAAGAGTTTCATGAAAAGATCAATAATTTCCCTTTTGATTTTTCAGAAGTTAAAGGACAGGAAACGGCAAAAAGAGCCATGGAAGTAGCTGCTGCTGGTGGTCATAATATTATTTTAATAGGTCCTCCCGGAAGTGGAAAAACAATGTTGGCAAAACGTGTTCCCAGTATTTTACCTCCTTTGACCTTGAAAGAAGCTTTGGAAACGACAAAAATACATTCCGTAGCAGGAAAAATAGGAACGGAAGCTTCATTGATGACAGTACGTCCCTATCGAGCACCTCATCATACGATTTCAGACGTGGCATTAGTTGGTGGGGGAAGTTATCCCCAACCGGGAGAAATTTCTCTGGCTCATAACGGAGTCTTGTTTCTGGATGAAATGCCGGAATTTAAACGAACTGTTTTGGAAGTAATGCGTCAACCGCTGGAAGATCGGGAGGTCACTATTTCAAGAGCGAGATTTACCGTTAACTATCCGGCAAGTTTTATGTTGGTTGCTTCAATGAACCCTAGTCCGAGTGGATTTTTCCCGGATGATCCCAATAACACTTCCTCCGTGTACGAAATGCAACGGTATATGAACAAGCTTTCCGGACCGCTTCTTGATAGAATTGATATTCATATTGAAGTTCAGAAAGTAGAGTTTGAACAGTTGTCTGAGAAAAGAAAAGGAGAGAAGAGCGAAGATATAAGAAAACGTGTTTTAAAAGCTAGGGAAATTCAGAATGAAAGATATAAAAATCTCAATATAAGCAGTAATGCACAGATAGGACCTAAAGAACTTGAGGCTTTTTGTGAATTAGATGAAACCTCTTTACAGCTTATAAAATTAGCCATGGAAAAACTTAATCTTTCAGCAAGAGCATACGACAGAATACTTAAAGTTGCCCGTACCATTGCTGATCTGGAAGAATCTGAAAAGATACTTTCTCATCATATTTCCGAGGCAATCCAATATAGAAGCTTAGACAGAGAATTCTGGAATGCATAGTAAAAAAATATAGGGAGTAAACCCTTAAACTCCCTTTTTTCCGTCCAAGATCATTTGTATCATTTTGGTCTTTCTGTTCTCTCTGGTTTCCGGTTTCTTTGCTTCTTCTATCCAGCGGATATATTCTTTTTTGTGAGTATAGCTCATCTTATGAAATAATAATTTGGCTTCCGGATTATCATTAAAGATTATGGTAATGTCATCTGCAATTTCAACAATTCGTTCTTCTTTATCCTCAATAAGTGAGACAATTATTTCATCTCCAAAAGTTTTTCCAAGTTTCTTTCTGATCTCCTGTGTTATGCCTAAAATATGACAATCAGATTTCATTTTGACAAGACTTCCACGATATTTGATTTTATGATCAAATATTGCCTTCACTTTTACCAACCCTTTTTTATTGAACAGTTCTTCTGTGGAAAATGGGAATTCTACAAATGCGGCATTTATTTCTCCGTTTTGCTTAATAATTGCAGTAAAGTCTATAGATTGAAGCTCCATAATGGAATAAATTTTAATTCTCAAAAATAAAAAAACCGTGAAAGTAAATTTCACGGTTTCAAAATATATCAAAAAAGATTATTTTTTCTTTGTTTTCTTAGGTGTTGCTGTAGTTCCTGAGTTTTTAGTTTTTGTATCAGCCGGAGTATTTTCATCTCTTACAAGCTTTAATTCATCCACTAATCTTCTTGCACCAGCAAACTTATCAATTGTCCAAAGTACAAAACGAACGTCAACGTTGATTGTTTTCTGCCATTCAGGCTCGAATACGATATCTCCGCTTAATGCTTCGCTGTTTCCATCGAATGCGATACCGATAAGGTTTCCATCACCGTCAATTACCGGAGAACCTGAGTTACCTCCTGTAATATCATTGTTTGAAAGGAAGTTTACAGGCATGTATCCTTTTGCATCAGCATATTGTCCGAAATCTTTAAGGTTGTAAAGGTCAATCACTCTTTGAGGAAGATCAAATTCTTCATCACCTTTCTTGTATTTTCCAACAAGACCAGCCATGTCTGTATAGTAGTTATCTGTAACACCGAAGTAATTTCTGTCTTCTCTGATAGGAAGTTTATCTACTGTACCATAAGTTAATCTCATCGTAGAGTTAGCATCCGGGTAGAATTTCTTTTCAGGCATTGCTTTTACTAAACCAGCTAAGAATAGGCGGCTGTTTTTAGCAAAGTTATCATCTATTTTAACAAATCTCTCATTACTCATTTTCTGATCAGCAACAATACCGTTTGCAGCTTTCCAAAGTGGATCAGTATCCAATTTTAAAGCATCAGGGTTTAATAAGAAGTTTGTTGCAGAAGTTTTGTTCGCAAAAATAGAAGAATAAGCAAGGTTAGAAACTGTTTTAGCATCTAATCCTAAAATTGTAGCAGATGCCACTTCAGGATTTTTTACTCTTGCTTGATAAAGGCTAGTCATTGCAGCAAGCATCTCACCTTCTAGAGAAGGGCTGAAATTTTCATAAGCAGCTTTGATAGCAGCCTCAGTTTTAGCTTTCATAGCTAGTCTTCCCTGCATATCCTGAGCAGCATAAGCTTTTAAAACAGAACCTACTTGTAAAGCAAGAGAAATATACTTCGCGTTTCTAGAGAATTGAGCAGAATAATTTCTTTCAACATTTCTTTCAGAAACTTGTCTGTAATAAGCATCAATATCTTGTAAGATACCATCATAAGCATCATTGCCTGGCATTGCAGACCATTTCTTATAAATATCTTCAATTTTTTGTTTGTCAGAGATTGTACCATTCTTCAATACAGCATCAATAGTACCTTGTCTGTTTTTCCAGTAGTTTGCTACAGAAGCGTACTGAGAAGCATAGTTAAGCTGAGTAGCTTTATCTTTATCCATGTACTTCTTCATTACATCCATCGCTGTTTTAGAAGCCTCTACCCAAGCTGGATAGTCTTTGTTTACCATTTGCTGAATTCCGTAAGAAGTCAGGTAACGGTTTGTTCTACCAGGGTATCCCATGATCATTGAGAAATCACCAGGTTTAATTCCTTTAAGTGAAACCGGTAAGAAATGCTTAGGTTTCATTGGAACATTGCTTGGAGAATATTCAGCCGGGTTACCAGCAGCATCAGCATATACTCTGAAGACAGTGAAGTCTGCAGTATGTCTTGGCCACTCCCAGTTGTCAGTATCACCACCGAATTTTCCTAATGATGAAGGTGGAGCACCTACTAATCTTACGTCTTTGTAATCTTGGTATACAAAATAGTAAAATTCATTTCCGTTGAAGAAATCTTTTACTACTACAGTATATTTTCCGTTTTCAGAGTTTTCTGTTTGGATTGCTTTAGTTTCAGCATCAATAACAGCTTTTCTCTCTGCTCCGGTCATATTGTTGTTTAGCTTAGACGTGATTCTCTGAGTAGCATCATCCATTCTTACTAAAAATCTTACGTAAAGATCTTTTGCGTTGAATTCGTCTTTTTGCTTCATTGCCCAGAAGCCATTCTTTAAATAGTCTTTTTCAGGAGTAGAAGCAGCCGCTACAGCTCCATAACCGCAGTGGTGGTTTGTGAATAAAAGTCCTTTGTCAGAAACAATTTCACCTGTACAGAAACCACCGAAACTTACGATAGCATCCTTCATACTTGAATTGTTCACTGAGTAAATCTCCTCAGGCGTAAGATGTAGACCCTCCTTTTGCATATCAACACCGTTAAGTCTTTTGATGAGCATTAGCAGCCACATCCCCTCATCCGCCCTCATCTGAGCAAAGCTCAATAAGAAAGTGAATAGTAGAAATAGTCTTTTCATTTTATAAAATAATTTTTGTGACGCTAATTTACTAATTTTTACGAGATTCTGTGGCGGATTGGTATGAAAATGGGATGATAAAACACATGAAAAGAATACTATTACCTCTTTTGGCTGTTTTATTTTTAGGAGTTGTTCTAAACTGTTCAGCTGTCCCTCAAGTGAAAGATCATAAAATTCAGAGACAATGGATGTTGATTTCATTAGATGGATTTTCTAAAGACCAGCTTGTTGCTCATAAAGCAGAGCTTAATTTGACATCCCCGATGGAAGATGGTAAAATCCAGGGAAGTGTATATATGGGTTGTAATCAAATGTCTTATACTACTGAGTTTAAAGAAAACGGAAATGTGAAAATTTCAAATGGAGTAGGTACTATGAAAGCATGTAAGGATATGAATCTGGAAAATGCTTTTCAGAAAAATTTTAATACGATGACAAAATATACCGTAGAAGGACATTTCCTTACTTTGTCTGATGATGCAGGAAACTCAATGAAATTTGTTGCTGCAGACTGGGATTAATTTCTCTCAGCTTAAAAATATAAAAAGTCCGCTTGGTAGCGGACTTCTTTTTGTTTGAAAAATCTAGTTTGGTTATCAGCTTTTGAGAGTTATTAGTTTTTGAGGGTCATTAGTTTTTAGGGATTGTTTTTTTTATTTCCTCTAAAGTTGCCGTGTTTGGCAGTCCAATGGTTGTTTTGCTTGTGTTCCTAGAATTTATAGTATGAGATGCCTGTCTGTTGGGAATCGTTTTTTTGAGGTCTTCAAGACTTGCTGTATTGGGAAGCATTGTGCCTGAAGATTTGTCTGTAGACTTAGGTTTAGACTCTTTATTTTTAACTTCAAGTCCATGATCGGAAACAAATCCTGTTGGTGTCGTTTTTTTCTCCGCATTTTCTTTAGTCTCCTTCAATATCTTTGCTTCATGCTCTTTTACCTGTTTTAATGCTGATGCCTGATCTTCTACAGGTGCAGATTTTGTACTTTCCTGAGCGTAGGTGATTATGCTTAGAAATAATAACGGGATGATATATGCTATTTTCATGACGGTTTATTTTATGTTGACTAATACTTGAATTTTTCCAATCTCTTTTTGATCATAATCCTGAAGAGCTTTTCCGATGACCTGTCCTATTTTTACTTTTTTAAGATCAGCTTTCATGGCAACTCCAGCCTTTGATGAGGTAACTAAAAGATCTCCTCTTTTAATTTTACCATTCTCCAGACAAACTTTTGTTGGTATAACACCTATCACACCCATCGGAACTTTATTGGAAAGGTCTGTATCAATGTGTTCTTCGGTAAGAAGTACACCTGGTTTTGTAGCATATACTCCGGCTACAAGATTAGAATAAGGTTTTGAGGATTTTTCTACCGTTCTGTCTGCTGTTGTTGAGATAGTCAGAATATCACCCGGTTCATACTCGGAAATGTTTCCATTTACGTCAAATGCTTCTGCAACATCGGCACCACTATTTTGTGTTCCTCCGTTAAAAAAGCCTTTTCCTGTATTATCTATACGTGCTACGTTTACAGTTCCTGGATTTCCGGATTTGAATACGGCAATAGAACCAGCACTATGTGTTTCTGCTGTAAGGACAGGGTTGGTATTGGAGGTATTAAAATTAACAAGTCTTGCTGCTCGCCCGGTTGCAAAATTTGGAACCCAGGCAAAAAGAGCGTTTCCTGATCCATCTATTGTTGTTTCAACTCCGTCCCCTGTATTGGATGCATTGGCAGTGATTCCGTTTCCATTTCCATCCGCAATAGCTACTAAAGCGGGTCCGTTTCCGGCAGTATTACTTGCATGAAATAAGCCGGCAAATCCTCCTGTTCCTGAAGATATTCCATAAATACCGGCTGTTCCGAAATTAGCAAACTGTGAATTGACTTCTCCTTTTACAGCAGGAGATGTTCCGGTAACTCTGTCTACTTCAAAACTTCCGGCAGTACCATTTCCAACGGTTTTTACTGTTATGACATCATTTGTATTATTTTCATTGAAAATTTCAAATCTACCGGCTCTTCCGGTTGCAAAAGATGGAACCCAGGCATAAAGAGCATTTCCCGCTCCGTCAATATTGGTTTCTACACCATTTCCATCTTTTCCGGCATTGGCAGTAATAGCATTTCCGTTTCCATCTGTAAGAGCAATTAAAGAAGCTCCATTTCCTGCAGGGTTTGATGCGTAGAATAATCCGGCACGTCCTCCTGTTCCTGAAGATACTCCAAATACTGCTGCTGCACCAAAGTTTCCGAAAATAGTATTTACTTCCGCTCTTACTGCTGCACCCACGCTATTGGTATTATCAAGCAGGAAAGAAGAGGCATTTCCTTTTGTGTTATCCGGAATATTACCATTTCCATTTGATTTTACTTCAAAAGTATTGGCATCGGTATTAGATTGATTTGTATTTTCAAACCTACCAGCCCGTCCGGTACTGTTGTTGAGACCAACTTGCCCATATACACCAATTCCGGTTCCTGCTGTATTGGTTGCAATGAAACCTCGTACTCCATAACCTCCGCCATCATTTCTTCCCACGACGGCTCCGGCGATATCACTGGTAGTAAGCCCTACTACAGCTTCTCCATTTCCGTTGTTACTACCCAATACACCGGCAGAAGTCTGCGCACTGGTGGATCCTCTAAGAGCAATACCTGCTCCTGTAGAACTGGCTACACCATCACCATTCCCTGTAGTGGTTACATTTACAATGGTTCCGTTTCCTACACTGGAAACATTGAGGGCATTATTATTATTGGCATTGTTGAAAATAGAAATACTCGCAGGAATACCATTATTACTGGTTGCTGTAAGCCCCGTACCTGTATTACTGTTAGCATAAACTCCGGTTCCGTTTGTTGTAGCGTTGCCATAGACCCCTAATCCGTTTGGAGTGGTACCATAAACACCCCAGCCGCTTCCAGCCTGACTTCCCCATACTCCAATTCCAAGTCCTCCGGTTCCGTTATTAATTCCCCGAACACCGCTAGAGAATCCGCCAGGAGATGCATTGCTTACAATACCTCTTACGGCGGTAATACTTGATGTAGCTGTATTATTGACTCCTTCCAGTGAGGTTCCATCTCCATCATTTATTAATGAAAATAGGGTAGAAGCATTATTTGTTGTATTGGTGTAAGGAATGGTGAAACTACCACCGCCGCCCCCTGCGGATTTCGCATACATAGCATAAGGTACACTTAATAACTGGCTCGTTCCTGTTATCGTATAATTAGTTCCTCCAGCAGGATCGGTTTCTGTTTTTAAATAATAACTTCCTGAAGACCAGTCAATGGATGCAAAAGTTCCTGTAATTATAGTTCCCGTACCTATTTCCATGCTGATTAAACCATTGGCATTGGTATTTCCGGTAAGTCGTTCTGAATAAACGGCTGCGCCTGCTGGCGAACCTTGTAATACACTTACTCTAATGGCTATTGCCTGATTACCTAAAAGTTGTCCGGAACCATTTCTGATTACTGCTTGGTAGCTCATTTTTTCCGGAGCCTGTGAAAGTCCCATAAAGAAACCGGACAGGATCCAAAACATTGATAATATTTTTTTCATAGTGATTATTTTTTAATGATTTTAAAAGTCTTGATGTTTTCTCCTTTCTGATTGATCCTTATGATGTACATTGCAGATGGCAGGGAAGAAAAGTTAAGCTCGGATTTTGATTGTAAAATCATGTCTTTTTTTATCAGCTTACCTTGTGAGTCGAAGAGCTGATATTCTGAACCTTTATAATTATTTGTGGTAAAATCAAGGTACAGATAATCTTTGAAAGGATTAGGATAAATTAAAATACCTTCAAGGTTTGAGGACGATTCGAGGGTGGCAAGTGTAATGATTTCATAAGGTTGCTGTACTCCCTCCATGACCTGAGGATCAGTACCTTTGAAAAGATATGTAATCTGACCTACACTATAAGAGCTTGAGCCATTACCTCCTGAGGCATCCGTTCCAGTTGCTAATACTGCTGATTGTGCATGCAGAATCGAGGCGGGAAAGATGAACAGAATACAATAATAGATAGATATTCTTTTCATGAATAACAGTTTTAAGTTACTAATAAATGTCTTTTCTCAATGTGAAATTTGGGAAGACTAAATTACTGCCTATCAGAATCGAATAAGAGAAAAATAGACGAACGGCAGAAATAATCGACCAATGGCATTTGGGGAATTATTATAGGGAATTAATGCTTGATTTTTTAGGATTCAAAAAAGGAAAGATTATCCTTGTAGGTCCTTCCGATAGGAAGTTTGATCTGGTGTATCAGTTCTATTTCATGGCAGTTTTTTCCACGAATGAGATGGCGGGGTACGGCATAGCTCCGGTGAATTCTTACGAAAGAATTAAAAAAGCTTTTATGAAGAAGATTGCCAAGAGAATCCAGAATACAGTGTTTCTTTTCAAGAGTAATAATTCTGGTATAATCTTTTAACGCTTCCAGATAGAGAATATCTGTTTTTCTTACCTGAAAAATATTTCCGCTTTCTTTTAATTTGATAGAATCATGTCCCAGCATGGCATCATAGCATTCACACTTTTCTTTTATCTTAAAAAATTCGGAAAGTCTTTGCATAGAATAATGAAACCGTTCTTTAGTCAATGGTTTGGTAATAAAATCCAGCGTATCCATCTCAAAAACACATGCGGCTAGTTCGGGATAAGAACTTACAAAGATACATGCGGGTATTTTTCGTGCCAGTTTTCTGAATTCCAGACCACTCATGCCTTTCAGGTTTGTATTTGTGATAAGGAGATCAATGGGAAGTTCGAGATAAGGAATTGCTTTTTCTGCCGATTCAAAAGAAGCGACAATTTCAATATTTTCATATTGTTTAAGATAATGCTGAAGAACCAGCCTGTCCCGTTCATCATCATCAATAATCATACATTTGATATGGGTAATCATGATCTTCTGGGGTGTTAATTTTTAATTTAAATATTTAAAAATCAGAAAATTATTATATAAAGTTATCGATTTTTTACAAAACAATAAGCTCTTCAGCTTAAATTTATATTAAAAAGTGTTATTAAATAAAATTTGATTTTGTTTTTTTTCTGAAAAATATTATCTTGTAAAAATCATAAACATAGATAGAACTTAATGTTAGAAAAGAAAGAACATAATTATGAGAAAGCAGTCTTGGTGGGTATTGTAACTCAACATCAGGACGAAGAAAAACTTACAGAGTATATGGACGAACTGGAGTTTTTAGCTTTCACTGCCGGAGCAACTGTACAAAAACGCTTCACTCAAAAATTAACACAGCCTGATTCCAAAACCTTTATAGGAAGCGGAAAAGCACTTGAAATAAAAGAATACGTAAAAGAAAACGAGATCGGAACAGTAATTTTTGACGACGAACTGTCTCCTTCACAGCTTAAAAATCTGGAAAGAGAAATGGAAGTTAAAATTTTGGACCGTACCAACCTTATTCTTGATATTTTTGCCCAAAGAGCACAAACTTCTTATGCAAGAACACAGGTTGAATTAGCTCAATATCAGTATCTTTTGCCTCGATTGACCAGAATGTGGACTCACTTGGAACGTCAGAAAGGGGGAATTGGGATGAGAGGTCCCGGGGAAACAGAAATTGAAACTGACCGTCGTATCATTCGTGACAGAATTACCTTACTGAAAGATAAACTGAAGACGATTGACAAGCAAATGGCAACTCAGCGTAACAATCGCGGAAAAGTAGTTCGTGCTGCTTTGGTAGGGTATACCAATGTTGGAAAATCTACTTTGATGAATTCTCTTTCAAAGTCTGAAGTTTTTGCTGAAAATAAATTGTTTGCAACTTTAGATACCACGGTACGAAAAGTTGTAATCGGAAATTTACCATTCTTACTTACTGATACGGTAGGGTTCATCAGAAAATTACCTACACAGCTGGTAGAATCTTTTAAATCTACCTTGGATGAGGTACGTGAAGCGGATCTTCTGATTCATGTGGTAGATATCTCGCATGAAAGTTTTGAAGACCATATTGCTTCTGTTAATCAGATTTTAATGGATATCAATGCTCATCAGAAACCAATGATCATGGTGTTTAATAAGATTGACGATTTCAGCTATGAGAAGAAGGATGAAGATGATTTGACACCTAGTACAAAGAAGAATATTTCTCTTGAAGAATGGAAAAAAACATGGATGGCGAAATCCAAGTATCCTACTGTTTTTATTTCTGCACTTACAAAGGAAAATTTCCCGGAAATGAAAAAGATGATCTATGATGAGGTTATGAAGATTCATATTTCCAGATTTCCGTACAACGATTTCCTTTTCGAGTACTTTGATGACGAGGAGGAAGAAAATAATAAGTAATGAGATACCATTTTTTCCTTTTATTCATCCTGTTTTCGGTTTTTGGGTTCAGTCAGAAATCGAAAGTAGATTTTAAAGCTATTGAAAAAAGTCTGAAAAAGACCGATTCTCCGTACAATTACGAAAAACTGATCTTTAAATACAAAGGATATCCCAAGTCTTTAGACAGTATAGAATCGCAGTATCTTTACTACGGGAGAAATTTTAGAAATGATAAGATAACGACTTCGGACGATCGTTTCAAAAACCTGGCAGAGGCTTTTAAACAGAATAGTTTTGAGGAATGCATCAAGCAGGGAAAGGCTTTGTATGATAAAGACCCTACTAATCTTGATATTCTTTTAATTCTTCTTAGAGCATATGATTCTACGAAGGATGGTAATAATTTTATGCATCATCTTACTCAGTTCCGTTCCCTTGCGGAAGGTATAAAAAGCTCCGGAGACGGAAAATCTGAAAAAACAGCTTATTTGGTGAATTCTGTAGGGGATGAGTATATTCTTCTTAATATCTTGAATATTGGAAAGGATTACACAAGAGGTTCAAAACCATCCAAAGACGGGATGTATGATATCTGGGAAAAAGATGGTAACAAAATTTATATCAAAGTACTTTATTTAGAACTAACCAATTAATCTTAAAAAACACTTAGTGGAATTATATTATTCATTTTCAGCATTAATCGTATTAGCATCTATATTTGCATATCTTAACTACAGATTCTTAAAACTTCCAAGTACTATTGGGATTATGGTGATAGCCATTGTGGTTTCCATCTTTCTGGTATTGTTTGGAGAAACTGTATTACCAAGAACTTTCGGGCATCTTAATAGCCTTATGGAAAGTATTGATTTCACAGAAATTCTGATGGGAGCAATGCTTAATTTCCTTCTCTTTGCAGGAGGAATTCATATTAATATTAACGACCTAAAGGAACAGTTTCGTCCGGTACTGATATTTTCCACCGTGGGAGTGGTAATTTCCACTTTTGTGGTTGGTTTCGGGATGTTTTATTTGCTTCCTTATGTAGGTGTTAAGCTTCCGTTTATTTACTGTCTTGTCTTTGGGGCATTAATATCTCCTACTGATCCGGTAGCGGTATTAAGTGTCTTGAAACAGGCGAAAGTATCGAAATCTCTGGAAACAAAAGTTGCCGGTGAATCTCTTTTCAATGATGGTATGGCTGTTGTGGTTTTCACGGTAGTTTTACAACTTGCCGTTGGTAAAGAAGTAGATCTTGGGGTTGAAAGTATAGGTTTGTTATTACTTCATGAAGCTGGTGGAGGTATTCTGTTGGGTGTTTTGCTGGGATGGGTTACATCCAGATTGATGCGTGAAGTGGATGATTATATTATTTCCGTGCTGGTAACACTTTCTGTAGTGATGGGAGGTTATCTTATTGCCAGACAAATGCATATTTCAGGACCATTAACAATGGTTGCGGCAGGATTATTTATGGGGAATTTTAACAGAAACTTCAAAATGAAATCCGTTACTCAGGATTATCTGATCAAATTCTGGGAACTGATCGATGAAATTCTGAATGCTGTACTATTCCTGTTTATCGGGTTTGAACTTTTAATGATTAAGGATCTGAAACACTTCATGATTCCCGGGTTATTGGCGATTTTCGTAGTTCTGTTTGCAAGATTTATTTCAATATGGGGTCCTACCAAATTTACTTCTCTGAGAAAGAGCTTTAGCCCACAGACCGTGAAAGTATTGGTTTGGGGAGGAATTCGTGGTGGGGTTTCCATTGCATTGGCGATGTCTATTCCTAAAAGTGAGTATAGTGAGATTATCCTTAGTATAACCTATTGTGTAGTGGTATTTTCAATTATTGTTCAGGGGCTTACCATTGCTAAAGTGGCGAATCCCAATCAGATTGTAAAAGAAGAAGAGGAACAGGGAATTTTAGAAGATAAAGCATAGTTTTTAAAACTAGATTATTATTAAAATGAGTAGTATTGTTAAAGAAATTCAGGAAGCTCTTGCTGTATTATCCATTCCCGAAAAAGCGGAATTTTTTCCAAGATTTTTCAAAACAGGAAAAGGAGAGTATGGTGAAGGAGATCTATTTTTGGGAGTGAAAGTTCCTGATCAAAGGTCTGTCGCTAAAGAATATTACTCAAAAATCAATTTAAAAGAATTAAGCGAATTACTTTCTTCAAAATATCATGAACATCGTCTTACGGCCCTTTTTATGTTGATTTCAAAGTTTGAAAAAACAAAAGATATCGCAGTGAAAAAGGAGGTAGTAGAATTTTATCTTAAACACCTTTCTTATGTTAATAATTGGGATCTTGTAGACTCAAGTTGTTATAAAATTCTGGGGAGATATGCTTATGAAAATAAAAAAGAAAATCTTCTGAGAGAACTTTCAGAAGCTGAGGAAATGTGGCATAAGAGAATAGCCGTGGTAGGAACGATGCATTATATAAAAAAAGGTTCTTTTGAGCTTACCAAAGAATTTGTAACCAGAAATCTAAAGCATTCCCATGATCTGATGCATAAAGCCAATGGCTGGTTATTACGCGAAATGGGAAATATAAACGAAGGAGAGCTGATCTCTTATCTGAATTCATATTACAAAGAAATGCCTAGAACCTGCTTGCGATATGCTATAGAAAAATTAGATGAAGGGGTGAGGCAGGATTATTTAAAAGGGAGAATATGATGGATTGTCTTTTTTGGAAATCATTTACTCATTATTTTTTGCACTTTGGTTTTCCGATATTTATTGCATTGATATTTTATCGTAAGAATTGGAAAAAAACTTACCTGATTTTATTGGCGACGATGCTGGTAGATTTGGATCATCTTTTTGCTAACCCCATTTTTGATCCTTCAAGAAATAGCATCGGATTCCATATTCTACATTCATATTATGCTATAGCAATCTATTGTGCACTGCTATTTTTTAAAGGAAACGTCAGAATTATTGCTATTGGGCTTTTGTTTCATATGATCACGGATTTCCAGGACTTTACCTTGTGGTGTCATTAAAATATCATTAATATTTTCTTTTAATCTTGAGAAATTTATAGATTTTTTGTATTTTGTAGTCACTTTATGAGATTTAGAGAACTTTTACATTATACTTATATTTTTCCTGTCCTTGCGGTAGTTTACTATTTTTCAGGACTGATGGGTGGTGGTGTCATTTATGATATCATTGCCGGAATTTTGCTCATTGGGAGTGTTTTATCGGCAGTGCATCACGCTGAAGTTGTTGCCCATAAAGTAGGGGAGCCGTTCGGAACCATTATCCTCGCTCTTTGTATTACGATTATTGAAGTAGCCTTGATCATCTCACTGATGGTCGCCGGCGGAGATCAGGCGATCACGCTGGCAAGAGATACCGTTTTTGCTGCTGTCATGCTTATTCTTAATGGTATTTTAGGAATCTGTATCTTAGTAGGTGGCGTTAAATATCATGAACAGTTCTTTGCAAGAACTTCTGCTACAACATATTTGGTAAGTATTGTTTCTATTTTAATACTGACTCTGGTCCTTCCTAACTTCACTTCAAGTGTAAACGGACCCTTCTATAATGAAGCTCAGCTTATTTTTGTATCCATTGCTTGTCTTGTTATTTATGGGGTTTTCCTTATGGTGCAGACCGTAAGACACAGAAGTTATTTTATTGTTCCGGATGAACATCCTGAAGAGCATTATATTCCTTCATTATCTAAAACTTTAATAAGCTTTGGTTTTCTGGTTGTTTGTTTAGTCATTGTCGTTCTCATGGCAAAAGGCTTGTCTGATACCATTGAGAGCATGGTACAGAGTTTAGGAGCGCCAAAATCTTTAGTAGGAGTTATCATTGCTGCGGTAGTGCTTCTTCCGGAAGGGGTTGCGGCTATTCGTGCAGCAAGAGCCAACCAAATTCAATCCAGTTTAAATCTGGCACTAGGTTCAGCATTAGCGAGTATTGGGCTAACGATTCCGGCGGTTTCAACGGTTTGTATCATGTACGATATTCCATTGGTCTTAGGATTGGATAAAAAAGATGTGATTTTGCTTTCCCTATCAGTGTTTATAGTGATGCTTTCCTTAAGCCGGGGAAAAACAAATATCCTTTACGGAACCGTTCTTCTCGTGAATTTGGCAGCCTATATTTTTACAGTGATTGTTCCTTAAAATTGTAAATCAAATTTTTTTAAATAAAAAGAGTCTACAATATTTAAAATTGTAGACCCTGTATTTACTGTATTTATCTTTTAGTCTTGCATATCCCATAGTTCTCCTTCTCCTTGGTAACCATTCTGTAACCACATTTTGTCAAAAGCATGGCTAAGCGTTTTACCTTTTTCTTTGCCATAGCAATTGAAGGAAACTTTATTCGGGCTGTGTACTACCAGTTCCCATTCTTCACCTTCTCCCTGAATTCCGTTTTGTAACCATAATTTATCAAAAGCATGGCTTAAGTATAATCCTTTTTCTTTGCTGGTACATCTTAATGCCACTCTGTTGTTTGACAATTTTTCAAGAATGAAAACTTCGCCTAATCCTCTGATGCCATTTTGAAGAAATACTTCTCCATTTCCATGACTTAAGAATTGTCCTTGTTCTTTTCCTAAGGCTTGTAATAATACTACCTGAGCTGTTTCTACGTTTTCTTTAACTAGTTCCATGATTTCTGAGTTTTTAAAAATTTCCTACTCTGATTGCTTTTCGGATACCGCAGTCAAAATTTGTTTAAGACGTCTGTAGTAATTTTGATGAAGTAAAGGTAGATATTAAAAAAACGAATTCAATCAGTAGAAATACTTAAAAATCAACCATTTACAAATATAACCAAATAGTGAGTTATTTTATTTCTTCTGATTATTCATGGCGTTTTCCACTTTAAAATTAAAAATGCACCTATGTTTGATGACGAAAAAATCTGATAATTTTCAGGGGGAATGATAAGAAAATTAATGGAATATCTGCTTAAAGTCTTCTAGCCAATTCCATTTTGAAAGCCATAAGCTTAGCTATATTTTCAGATTTGTAGATTGCCATATCTGCGTTTTCACCTACGAAATTCTCTTCAATGGTAGTTCGCCATAGTTCCAGCCATCTGTCAAAATGCTTTTGTTCCATTGCCTGAATTTCATTAATGGGAAAATGTACCCCCATAGGATTTCCTTTATAAGTCATCTGCCCAAATAAAATGGATTCCCAAAAAGAATACATCTTTGGAAGGTGCTTATCCCAATCCACTTTTGCAATATCATTAAAAAAGAAGCTAATAGTTTCATCCTTAACGACTTTTGCATAAAATGAATTCACAAGGTGTTCAATGTCTTCTCTTGATTCAAGCTTTTTCATATTTCAAATGTACAGCAAAATCAAAAGATAAATCTATAGATTGGATTGATAAATTTCATAAAAACAATATTTTATCTTTGTACCCGGAGATGAAATAAAGAATGAATTTAGACTTTTATAAAAAACAGGCTTTACAAAAGCAGAAAGAACATAAAAAATTTTTGGACGGATTAAAGAAGAAACCGCCCAAAAATCTTGATTATATTGTACAGGAAACCCATGATGAAGTCTTTGATGAAATAGACTGTTTACAATGTGCTAATTGCTGTAAAACAACAGGTCCTCTATATACTGAAAAGGATATTGAACGTATTGCAAAGCACCTTCGCATGAAGTCGGCTGATTTTGAAGCCAAATTTTTAAGAGTAGATGAAGACAATGATAAAGTACTTCAGAACCTGCCATGTTTCTTTCTGAACAATGACAATACATGCTCTATATATGAAGTAAGACCAAAGGCATGCAGAGAATATCCACACACTGATCGTAAAAAGATTTATCAGATTAATAATTTGATGCTGAAAAATACGGTCATTTGCCCAGCTGCATTTGAGTTTGTAGAGAAAATGATGAAGAATATCGGGAAGTAATCAAGGTGAATAAGGAACCATAATTTATTTAACAGTTGTTATATGATGATAATGATCTTTAAAAACAATTATTAAGGCTAAGAAATAGCGATTTTTTCAGGTTTTAAAATTTTCATATACTTTTTTTTGATTTCAGTTATATATATAATTGCTCTTAAATAATTATAAAGTCCGTTAAATTAGTTTGTTACAAATAATTTTGTGAATAATGTAGCGTTTAGTTTAAACAATCATTTAAAATATTACATTATGAAAAAGTTATTTTTAACTGCTGCATTTACATTAGCAGGTGTAATCGCGGTATCAGCTCAAACGGAAACACAGAAGAAACCGGCTGAGACACCAAATACTACGCAAACACAACCAAAGACAGAAGAAGTGAAGACAGACTGGAACACTTCTACAACCACTCAGAAGCCTAATACACCAGCAACGAATGCTCCCACTACAGAGCCGACTGCAGATCCATCTGTAAGCCCGGGAACGACTCCTGAAGCTACAAAGCCTTCTGATGCCACCAAAGAAGAAAAGAAATCTAAAAAGAAAAAGTGATAGTACTTTAGTAAACAACTAGTCTGAATCCTGAAATCATATATTTCAGGATTTTTTCTTTTCTATTTCAGTAATCCTGAATTCAACAATTTTAGTAATCAAATCAAACGGAAGTTTTTCTGTGATGGGAAACTGTACAGCCCCTTTAGAAAATTTGTATTTCCTTTCTTCAAAATCCTTTTCAAAATTTATAATTCCTTCTGCACCCGGATAAAATCCGATATGTTTTTGATATGCTGCAAAGTAAACTAAAGGTTTTCCTTTATATTTAAAAGCAGGCATTTGATATCCTATATACTCCTCTAAATCCGGCATGACAGTATGGATTATTTTTCTCAGTTCAACCAGTTTTTCCTGTACATCTACAGGAAACAGGAGAATATATTCATCAGTATTTTTAAAGGTGTTTTTCATACACATAAAAATAAAAAAAGCGCTGCATATAGCAGCGCTTTCTCCTTTCACTTTTTACTTTTTTCCCATTAACCCCGGGAACAGGCTATATTAAAAAAGGTCGGGATTTTTCCCAACCTTTGTTTTGTATGTTACACAACTCCTTGAGCTAGCATTGCTTCTGCTACTTTCACGAAGCCGGCGATATTTGCACCTTTTACGTAGTTTACATAACCGTCCTCGTCTTTTCCGTAGTCTCTACAAGCTTTGTGGATTCCAATCATGATTTCCTTTAATCTTGCGTCAACCTCTTCAGAAGTCCAGTTAAGACGGATAGAGTTTTGCGTCATTTCTAATCCTGAAGTTGCAACACCTCCAGCGTTGGAAGCCTTACCAGGAGAGAATAATACTTTATTGTCTAAGAAATAGTTGATCGCATCAAGTGTAGAAGGCATGTTAGCTGCTTCAGTTACACAAAGACATCCGTTTTCAACTAATTTTCTTGCATCATCTAAATCTAATTCGTTTTGAGTTGCAGATGGGAATGCAACATCACACTTCACATCCCAAGGACGTTTTCCAGCGTGGAATTCAGCAGATGGATATTTTTTAGCATAATCTTCAGCTCTGTTGTTTCCAGAAGATCTAAGCTCTAATAAATAATCAATTTTTTCTCCGCTGATACCATCTTTATCATAGATGTATCCATCCGGACCAGAGATTGTTACAACTTTAGCTCCTAGCTCAGTTGCCTTCTTGATAACTCCCCAAGCTACGTTTCCGAAACCTGATACCGTTACAGTTTTTCCTTGGAAATCCTGTCCGATAGTTTTAAGCATCTGCTCAGCGAAGTATACAACTCCATATCCTGTAGCTTCAGGACGGATCAATGAACCTCCGTAAGCAAGACCTTTTCCTGTAAGTACTCCGGTAAACTCGTTTCTGATTTTCTTGTATTGTCCGAATAAATATCCGATTTCTCTTGCTCCTACACCGATATCTCCTGCAGGTACGTCTGTTTCAGGACCGATGTGCTTACATAATTCTGTCATGAAAGCCTGGCAGAAACGCATTACTTCCATATCAGATTTACCTTGCGGATCGAAATCTGAACCTCCTTTACCACCACCCATTGGAAGAGTAGTTAAAGAGTTTTTAAACACTTGTTCAAAAGCTAAGAACTTAAGAACTGATAAGTTTACAGTAGGGTGGAAACGGATTCCTCCTTTGTATGGTCCAATCGCAGAGTTCATTTGAATTCTGAAACCTCTGTTAACCTGAATTTCTCCTTTATCGTCAACCCATGGAACTCTGAAAATAATAATTCTTTCAGCTTCAGCCATTCTTTCAAGCAGCTTCATTCCGTTATATTCTTTTCTCGTAGCAATGAATGGAATTACTGTTACGGCAACTTCTTTTACAGCCTGTAAGAACTCCGGTTCGTTAGGATTTTTTGCTTCAATTTTTGCAATAAACTCTTGGATTTTCTGGTCAATATTATATTGTTCCATATATTAAGGTTGAATATTATTGTCAACAAATTTAATTTTTTTTTCAAGATTCACAATACTCTATTTTAACATTGTTGAAAATTAAATAATAATGTTTCGGAATATTATTAAATTAATAATTTGTGAGTAAAAATTATTAAAAATGAAATGTTATGTATGAAATAATGCAATATTAAGAAATCGTTAATTCTTAAATTGCTATAAATTGCCTCCCGGAAAATGATTTTACTTTCCCTAAAAGTTCCAATTCCAAAATTATTGGCAAAATTTTATGCGAAGAAACATTAATTTCCTGGGCAAGATCGTCTAATGAAATCTGTGGATTGTCTTTGATGGATTGAAAAATAATGTTTTGATTTTCAGTTAATTGAATCGAAGTCTCACTATAGGGAAACAACTCTTCAATTTTTCCCGAAAGATTGTTAAATCCCAATAGGTTGATAAGATCTTTGATTGTTGAAATAGCTGTTGCTTTGTTATGGAAAATCAATTGATTACAACCTTGGCTATACACGTCGGAAATTTTTCCCGGAAGCGCAAATACATCTCTGTTATAGTCATTGGCGAAAGCCGCAGTACTCACAGATCCTCCTCCAAAAGCTGTTTCCACAACAATAGTAGAAGGGGAGATTCCGGCTACAATTCTGTTTCTCTGAATGAAGTTTTCACGGTCCGGCTTTCGTGTTGAATTGAACTCTGTCAATAATGCTCCTCCCTCCTGAAGTATTTTTTCGGAAAGCTTCCTGTTTTTGGCTGGATATAGAAATTCAAAACCGTGAGCAAGGACAGCTATAGTTGGTTTTTGATTCCGAATTGATTGCTCATGAACTTCTTTGTCTACTCCTAAAGCAAGACCACTTACAGAAGCATATTTTGAAGATTTGCTTGTCTCAAAGAATTCTTCAATGAATTGTTTGCCATAAGAAGTCATATTTCGTGTTCCTACAATGCTTATTTTCGGAAGATTGGCATCTATATTCCCTTTTTGGTAAAGGATTGCCGGAGCATCTGTACATTCGTTTAAAAGAGAAGGAATTTCTCCATAATGTCTTAAACTTATCTGAATATTGTTCTTTTCACAAAACTCCAATTCTTTTTCAGCGAAGCGTAGATGGTCATCGTTCCCGATATCGGAAACAGTTTTAAGCCCCATTCCGTCTATCTTCTTATATTGCTTTTTTGCATGTGCCCATGCTTCTTTAGCACTTCCGAATGTTTTGATAAGTTTATTGAAATTAATATCGCCAATCTGGCTACATTCACGTAGGGCAATTGCATAAAAATATTCTTCGGTGATCATTTGTGTTTTTTTTCAAATGTAGTGAATTAAGTTTTTATTTTTTCCTTAATTCATCCAAATGATCCCAAATATCATCTCTCCTTTTATAAGGCAGCTCCAGGAAGTCTTCCGGGTGATTTTCTTTGTATTCCTGCCAAAGCTTATCATCTTTTTCGCTGTAATAATTAGGAAATTCCCAAATGTATTTTTTCTTTTTCTCACCTACATTTTTAAAGAGAAAAGCTATAATACTTCCGACCAAAGCACCGGAAAGGTGAGCCTGCCATGAAATTTTGCTTGGTTCCTGCATATTGTAGAAAAGTTCTTCGGGAAGCATTCCCCACACTAAACTACCATAATAAAGCACCACAAGTAATGAAATGGTAAGCAGCTTCATATTCCATTTAAACACTCCACTAAAGAAAAGAAAGAATGCAAGAACATATACAACACCACTGGCACCGATGGTACAGGTGTACATATATTCTCCGGTCATGATATCAATAGGAGGGAGAAGCCATACCAAAAGCCCTGTAGCGATCCATCCTGTAAAAAAAACTTTATTGGCTACCAATGGGTAGAATTGGTATAAAAGAAACATCAGGACCGCAATCGGAATTGAGTTTCCTATAATATGATCCATATTTCCATGGAGAAGAGGAGAAGTGATGATTCCCAATAGTCCTTCCGGAACAAGAGGGATGATGGCTCCGAAGCAACTTCCAAAAAAGCCATGCATTTGTAAAAAGTACCCGAACCACATTGCGGAAAGCATCAGCAATGGATATATAATTGCTCTTTTGGAAATTACATTTTTAAACATGAAGATTTTACGTCAAATCAAAAGCCAATGATAAATTTCGGAAAATTTGTCGATGAAAATGTTTCTATTGATCTGATTTTAAGACAAAAGTTGTCAATTTTAACGTTTAAGCTTTTTATTTTGGCATCAATTTTACTAAAGAACCTTATTGCTAGGTGATTAAACTTTACAGAATTGAATTCTTTAAGGCTCAATTTGCCTTTTAAAAAAAATTATATTAATATTTTTGCATTGAAAAATTATTTAGAGTAATGAAGAAGTTTTTATTGATTCTCACCTTTTTTACTGGGATTTATGCAAGTGCGCAAGAAGAGTTAAAGAAGGATTCCATCGTTGTAGACACGGTAAAGTACTGGTCGGTGTTAGGAAAGAACACTTTAATGATTAATCAGGCTGCCTTTTCCAATTGGGTAGGTGGTGGAGCCAATAACGTAGGTTGGCTTGCCGGGATTAACTATAATATTACTTATGAAAAAGATAAGGATCTTTGGGAGAATATTATTATTCTTGGCTACGGGCAGAATGACACCAAAGGACAAGGGATTAGAAAAACTCAGGATGTGATTAATGTTTCTACAAATTATGGGCGTAAGTTTTTGAAAAGTTGGTACTTTTCATTAGGAACAGGATTTCAGTCTCAGTTTGCCCCTGGGTATGAGGATGGTAATAATCCGGAATCTAAAAAGATTTCCAACTTCATGGCACCGGGTTACTTGAACGTCGGGATGGGTATCACTTACAGGCCGAATGATAATTTGACAGTAACTTTACGTCCTACCAACGCCAGATGGACTTTTGTCTTAGATAAAGACCTTCAGCTTGCCGGAAATTATGGTTTAAAAAGTGATGGAGATTCATCATTACTACAATTCGGTTTCTTGGGAACAGCGATATATAAGCTAAAAATTATGGAAGATGTTCATTTGACAAATACAGCATCTGTCTTTTCCAATTACCTGGATCGTCCGGACAGATTGGTTCTTGCGTATGGCGCTATCTTAAATTTAAAGGTAAATAAATATATTTCATCCAATATAACATTAGATGTACTGTATGATCATAATCAAATTGAGAAAACACAGTTAAAACAGACCCTGGGAATTGGTTTTGCTTACACATTAGATAATGGAGTAAAACGTTCCGATCGTAAAGACAGTCAATGGTGGATAAAAAAATAAACTAATAAAGTCATTAATAAGAAAGCACTTCAGGAATGAGGTGCTTTTTGCTTTAAATAATAATGCAATTTTAAGTTTCTTTAAGTTTGTTATACAATGAATGATTATTTAATTGCTTTAATTCTATTGTGTTAGGTAGGGTTTTTAACCGAATTTAAATTCATTTCAGGGTGAATTTTAGGAGGGTGTAGATTATTATTTTATACATTTGTAAAAAATCGTTGATTATGAAAAAAGTTTTATTGATCGCTTCCATTTCTTTTGGGGCTATTGTAACAGCACAAGAAACTAAAGCTGATGCTCCGGCAGCAGATACTGTTAAAGCCTGGTCTATTCAGGGACAAAATACATTGATGCTTAATCAGGCTGCCTTTTCAAACTGGGTAGGTGGTGGAGCCAACAACGTAGGATGGCTTGCTGGTGTTAATTATAACCTTACCTATGAAAAGAATAAAGATCTTTGGGAAAACATTATCATTCTTGGCTACGGACAAAACAATACACAGGGTACCGGAGTAAGAAAAACTCAGGATGTTATCAACCTATCAACCAATTACGGGCGAGAGTTTGCTAAACACTGGTATTTCTCTGCGGGTGCGGGTCTTCAAACTCAGTTTGCGCCAGGTTATGAAGATGGAAATAATCCTGATGCAAAGAAAATATCAAACTTTATGGCTCCGGGATATCTGAATCTAGGTGCTGGTGTTACTTACCGCCCGAATGATAATCTGACGGTAACTTTACGCCCTGCCAACGCAAGATGGACGTTTGTACTAGATAAAGATCTCCAGACAGCAGGCACTTATGGTCTTAAAAATGATGGAGATTCTTCACTGTTCCAATTCGGTTTCTTGGGAACGGCAATGTATAAGCTAAAAATTATGGAAAACATTACTTTGCTTAATACAGCTTCCGTATTCTCAAACTATTTAGATCACCCTGAAAGATTGGTATTAGGATATAGCGGAGTGTTAAGCATGAAAATTAATAAATATATCTCTACCAATGTTACTCTTGATCTTTTGTATGATCACAATCAGATCTGGAAAACACAGCTAAAGCAAACATTGGGAGTCGGTCTTGCCTATAACTTTGACAATGGAAAAAAACGTTCCGAAAATAAAGATAACCAAAGCTGGTTGAAAAAATAATCCGGAATGATATACATAAAAAAGCACTTCAATCTGAAGTGCTTTTTCTTTATCAATATATATAAATTTTAAAATTCTATATCTACTTCAAGTTTCTCTGCCAAAAGCTTTGAAATTTTCTCTTTTAAAGGCTCAATATCGATATTCTGCATCGCATCGTTTGCGAATGCATATAGAAGTAACGCCTGAGCTTCTTTTTTAGAAATCCCTCTGGCTCTTAAATAGAATAAAGCATCTTCATTCAGCTGTCCCACTGTACATCCGTGAGAACACTTTACATCATCAGCAAAGATCTCCAACTGAGGTTTAGTATCAATACTAGCTCCTTCGCTTAGCAACACATTATTGTTCTGCTGATAAGCATTGGTCTTCTGAGCGATTTTATCAACAAATACTTTTCCGTTGAAAACTCCGTGAGCATTACCATCAAAAATTCCTTTGTAGTTCTGGTAACTTTCACAGTTTGGTTGATTGTGATGAACCGCCGTATGGTGGTCTACCAACTGATCTTTTCCGATAATCGTAATACCATTCATGAATGAATTAATATTGGAACCATTCTGGATAAAATCAAGGTTGTTTCTTACTAACTTACCTCCGAAAGAGAATGTATTTACAGTCGTTAAACTGTCTTTCTCCTGTTTTGCAAAGGTATTGTCTATAAGGTAAGAAGTATTATTATCGTTCTGAAGCTTGTGCCAGTCTGCTTTTGCATTTGGATAAGTGAAAATTTCAGTCACAGAGTTTGTTAACACATAAGTGTCATCAAAATTGTGGTGACTTTCGATGATTTCTACTTTTGCACCATCTTCTACGATCAATAAATTTCTTGTATTGTAGAATGTATTTTCTTCCTGATTCTGAGAAATATAGAAAACGTGAATTGGCTTTTCAATCACTACATTTTTAGGAACTTTCAAAAAGAAACCATATTTGCAGTATGCAAGGTTTAAGTTTGTGAAAGCTAAATCCTTAGAAGCAATTGTATTGAAGTATTTTTCAAAAACCTCTTTATGTTTATCATCATTCAATGCATAATTGAATGAAAGGAACTCTACATTTTCAATAGAAACTTTAGAAAGTTCTTTGTGAAGTTTACCGTTTACAAAAACAATCCAATCGAAGTTTTCTTCACCCAGATGCAATTGGTCAAACTGCTCTTTAGTGATATTGTGGTGTTCATTCGGGAAGAAGTTGTAGCTTTTTTCCGTGATCTCCTTTAGATTGGTATATTTATATTCTTCGTCTTTTTTTGTCGGAAAACCAACGTTTTCAAACTTTTGAAGAGCAGCTTTTCTATCTTCATCCAGAAATCTGTGACGAAGGCTCTCCAAAAACTCATTATGGTTTTCGATGATTTGTTCTTTTAATGCCATTACTGGTATATCTGTGGTTTGCACCATTTTTTCTTTTTATTTTGAACTAAAAATATTGCTATTCCGAGGAACAGGTAATCCAATTTTTAATATTAGAGATTCTTTTTTGCTACGTTTATGAATACCAGCGAAAATTTTTAATCTCTGAAATAATACTTCTTATGATTAGTTAAGAAGCCAGTCGTACCCTTTTTCTTCAAGTTCTAAAGCAAGAGATTTATCACCAGTTTTGATGATTTTTCCATTAGCTAAAACGTGAACGAAGTCCGGTTGAATATAATTAAGCAATCTTTGATAGTGGGTAATCAAAAGAACTGCGTTTCCTTCATTTTTAAAAGCATTTACACCGTCTGCAACAATTCTTAGTGCATCAATGTCTAATCCTGAATCTGTTTCATCAAGAATAGCCAATTTCGGGTCCAGCATCATCATCTGGAAGATCTCGTTTCTTTTCTTTTCACCTCCTGAAAATCCTTCATTTAATGATCTTGAAAGGAAATCTTTTTTGATTCCTAATTTTTCAGATTTTTCACGGATTAAAGCAAGCATTTCTTTTGCTGGCATTTCAGCTAATCCGTTTGCTTTTCTTGTTTCGTTTAAAGCAGCTTTGATGAAGTTCGTTACAGAAACTCCCGGAATTTCCACTGGATATTGGAAAGATAGGAAGATTCCTTTGTGTGCTCTGTCTTCAGGAGCATCTTCAATGATGTCTTCTCCTTGGAAAATGATTTCTCCACCTGTCACTTCGTAATCCTCTTTTCCAGCGATTACAGAAGAAAGGGTAGACTTACCAGCTCCGTTTGGTCCCATAATAGCGTGAACTTCGCCTGGCTTTATTTCAAGGTTAATCCCTTTTAATATTTCTGCGCCGTCTTC
Organism: Chryseobacterium artocarpi; assembly: GCF_001684975.1. Taxonomy (GTDB): domain Bacteria; phylum Bacteroidota; class Bacteroidia; order Flavobacteriales; family Weeksellaceae; genus Chryseobacterium; species Chryseobacterium artocarpi. The sequence continues at coordinate 278,127 of NZ_MAYH01000045.1, forward strand.
AATTTTGGCGTGAAGGTCTTTAATTTGTAACATTCTTGCTAACTTTTTCTTTTTATAATTGTACTAGCTTCCTCTGTATGTGGAATATCCAAATGGTGATAAAGTAATCGGAACATGATAATGCTCGTTGTCTTTGATCTTGAATATTACTTCAATAGCCGGATAGAAGCTTTCTATATTTTTATGTTTGTAATAATCTTCTATGAAGAATACAAGTTTGTATTTTCCGTTATTATCGGTTTTTTGATATGGTAAAAAATCTGAAACCCTGCCATTATTATCAGTTTGCTTTTTACCCAAAGAAACCCATTGTTTTGTGGTTTCATTATATTTTTCCAGTTCTATTTCAACTTTTCCTGCTGGTTTCCCTTCTGAAATATCAAGAATATGACTTGATAATTGAAATCCTTTTTTTTCCTGAGCGGAGAAACTTAGAAAAATAAATCCAAAAAATGCCAATAAGAACTTTTTCATAGAGACTATCTTTTTCAATTGATTACCCAACTGATCCTTCTAATGAGATTTCTAATAGTTTCTGAGCTTCAATAGCAAATTCCATTGGAAGTTTATTTAATACCTCTTTACTGAAGCCGTTTACGATCAAAGCAATTGCTCTTTCCGTATCGATACCTCTTTGGTTACAGTAGAAGATCTGATCTTCCCCGATTTTTGAAGTCGTTGCTTCGTGTTCCAATTGTGCGGTAGGATCTTTGATTTCAATGTAAGGGAAAGTGTGTGCTCCACATTCATTACCCATCAATAAAGAGTCGCATTGAGAGAAGTTTCTTGCTCCTTTTGCAGAAGGCATTACTTTTACCTGTCCTCTGTATGAGTTTTGAGATTTTCCTGCAGAAATACCTTTTGAAATGATCGTTGATTTGGTGTTTTTTCCAATGTGGATCATTTTTGTTCCTGTATCTGCATATTGGTGGTTATTCGTTACCGCGATAGAGTAGAACTCTCCGATTGAATTGTCACCTTTCAGAATACAAGATGGGTATTTCCAAGTTACAGCAGAACCTGTTTCCACCTGTGTCCATGAGATTTTTGCATTTCTTTCGCAAAGACCTCTCTTCGTTACAAAGTTGAATACACCTCCTTTTCCTTCTTCATTACCTGGATACCAGTTCTGTACTGTAGAATATTTAATTTCAGCATTATCCATTGCGATCAACTCAACAACGGCAGCGTGAAGCTGGTTTTCGTCTCTTGATGGAGCTGTACATCCTTCAAGATAAGAAACATAACTTCCTTCGTCTGCGATAACAAGTGTTCTTTCAAACTGTCCTGTTCCTGCCTGGTTGATACGGAAATACGTAGAAAGTTCCATTGGGCATTTTACCCCTTTTGGAATATAACAGAAACTTCCGTCAGAGAATACTGCGGAATTTAATGCTGCATAAAAGTTATCTCCTCTAGGAACTACTTTTCCAAGATATTTTCTTACTAAATCTGGATGATTTTTGATAGCTTCAGAGATAGAACAGAAAATAATTCCTTTTTCCATCAATGTTTCCTGGAAAGTGGTTTTCACAGAAACTGAATCTATTACGATATCTACAGCTACTCCTGAAAGTCTTTTTTGTTCCTCGATATTAATCCCTAGCTTTTCGAAAGTTTTCAATAATTCAGGGTCTACCTGGTCAAGGCTTTCCAGTTCAGGTTTTGCCTTTGGAGCCGCGTAGTAACGGATTGCTTGAAAATCTGGTTTTTCATATTTGATATTTGCCCAGTTAGGCTCTACCATTTTCAACCAGATTTTGAAAGATTCCAAACGCCATTCAGTCATCCATTCGGGTTCTTCTTTTTTAGCAGAAATCGCACGGATGATATCCTCATTTAAACCAATTGGGAAGTCTTCGTAATCAATCTTGGTTTCCCAACCGAATTCATATTTTTTATTTTCTAGATCGACTCTTAAATCGTCTTCAGTATATTTACTCATTATAATTTTTTAGATTTCAGATTTAGACCTCATATTTTTCTGATGTCTAGGATCTTATGTCTTTTTTCTAAAGACTAAATGATTCTCCACATCCACATGTTCTGGATGCGTTCGGATTGTTAAAAACAAATCCTTTTCCGTTCAATCCTCCTGAATATTCAAGAGTGGTTCCTGCTAAATAAAGGATGGATTTTTTATCTATAATAATCTTAATATCATTATCTTCAAAAATCTGATCTGTGTCTGTTTTTTGGTTGTCAAACTTTAAAACATACTCTAAACCAGAGCATCCGCCGCTTTTCACCCCAACTCTTATATAATCTTCAGCAGGGTTAAAACCATCTTCCGTCATAAGTTGGATGGCTTTCTCCTTTGCATAGTCTGATACTTTTATCATTGTATTTATTTAGAATGATTTAATGAGGCAAAAATACGAACAAAAATCAGGATATAAAAATCAGCATTTTTATTTTATCGATTTTTATCATTGATGAGTTTAACCTTGGTAATCTTTTGAAATCCAAAACATAAATTGACTCATAATGAAAAAATTAGGCATTATTGCTCTGGCACTCTTTATACAGCAGGTTTCAGCACAGACAAACAGGTTTGTATATCAGGTAACGATGAAGCCGGATGCTGAAAATAAAACAGATATTAAAACTGAAAATGCATATCTCGATATTTCTCCTGAAAAATCTGTTTTTTACTCTGAGAACAGAATTAAAAGAGACTCAATCATGCAGAAAGCCTTTCAGGCAGGCGGTGGAAGAGGAAATATCAATCGAGAGCAGATGGAAAGTTTAAGGACCAATATCAATTATACTGTAGAAAAGGATAAGACGAATCAGAAAACTTATTTTAAAGACAGAATAGGGCGAGATTTATATTCTTATGAAGAGGACAGACCATTGGTATGGAAAATTTCTTCTGAAACTACAAAAATAGGAGAGTATAAGGTCCAGAAAGCGGAAACAGATTTTGCAGGAAGAAAGTGGACAGCATGGTTTACTACAGATTTACCGTATCAGGATGGTCCGTATAAGTTTGGAGGGCTTCCCGGATTGGTGGTAAAGGCAGAGGATGACAAAGGGGATTATTCTTTTGATTTAATGAAAAATTATAAAATTGCTGAGTTTCCAACGTTGAATCAGTTTGGTAATACTTTAAAAGTGAAAAGAATGGATTTTGTAAAGCAACAGCAAAAGTTCAAATCAGATCCAATGTCCTTTATGACTCAGGGAACGGGAGGAATATCTGCTCCAATGAGAATAGGTGGAGGAAGAGGTCCCGGCGGAGGTAACGAGAATCCTGCTGATATGAGAAAGAGAATGGAAGAAAGGGTAAAAGAGGAAGCCAAAAAAAATACAAACCCAATAGAATTACAATAAATGAAAAGACTGTCTATATGAGACAGTCTTTTTTATTTTTAATGGTGTAATTTACTTATTTTAAAAGCTGATTAAAAGTATCACCTTGTTTGATATCACCTGTATTATAACCTTTCATGAACCATTCTTTACGTTGTGCAGATGATCCATGAGTAAAGCTTTCCTGATTCACATATCCTTGTCCTCTCTTTTGAATATTATCATCTCCTACGGCTTCAGCAGCATCTATAGCAGATTGTATATCTCCGGGTTCCAGAATCTTTTTTGAATCATCGGTACGTCTTGCCCAAACTCCGGCATAAAAATCTGCCTGTAATTCTGTAGCAACAGATACTCTGTTCATTTCTGCTTCTGAATATCTTCCACTTCTTCTTAAGGCGTCTACTTTCTGTGTAGTTCCTAAAAGTGTTTGTACGTGGTGTCCTACTTCATGAGCAAGAACATAAGCCACTGTGAATTCAGTTACTTTAGCCCCAAACCTCTGTTGAAGTTCACCAAAGAAGCTCATATCCATATATACTTTTTGGTCGGCAGGGCAATAAAATGGACCCATTGCAGATTGAGCGGTTCCGCATGCAGAATTTGTTGTGTCTTCAAAAAGTACAATTTTAGGATCAACATATGTCATTCCGTTTTCTTTGAAAACCTGATTCCAGGTTTGGGAATTCCAAGCATCAAGCATATCTACCATTTGCCCGATTTGTTTTTCTTCTGCTGTAAGTTCTCTTCTTTCAGAATTACCGGAAGATTGTACGCTGCCGGAATTCAAAATACCGGAAGGATCTCCGCCTAAAAAGAAAACAATAGCTGCTATAATTAAAGTTCCGAGTCCGCCACCTACGATCATACCACCTCCGCCACCGGAGCCACGGCGATCATCAACGTTGCCGCCTCTGTCGTCTGTCCATCTCATAATAATATGTTTTTTTGTATCCGTAAATTTATAAAATTAAAGTTTACGATAATTTATTAAAGTTACATCTGGTTTACTGCTCATTGAACTTTTCTGAAAACGAATATTTCATATTCTAAAATATAAAATTATCGGTTAAGTTGTTTGGTCTTCAGCCAATAAGATGTTGATTGATATGCTGAAATGGCATCATCTACCAGCTTCTGATCTTTATCTTTTAATAACTTCTCGTCATAGTATAATTTAAATTCAGGTGCTAAATTACTTTTTTCCAGTTCCAGAGAGTACTGTTTTGCTTTCTTAACCGGAGAAATGATTGTTAAACGATTGTCTTTTACGAAACCAAGATCTTGATATGTAGCAATATAAGCCTTAGGCTGAAATTCCGGTTTGAAAACATCTTGTCCCAGAAACTTAGATTTATAGCTGAAGTTCAATAATCCGAAAAGAGTAGGCATTAGATCAATCTGTGACATCAATGCATCAAACTTTTGTGGCTGGATAAATCCTTCTGAGAAGATCATTGCCGGAATTCTGTATTTGTCCATTGGAAGTTCTGTTTTTCCTGCACTGGATGCACAATGATCCGAAACAATTACAAAGACCGTATTTTTATACCAATCCTGCTTTTTTGCCATATCGAAAAACAGCTTTAAAGAGTAATCAGTATATTTTACCCCTCCTTCACGGGATTTGGCTGTTCCCGGAATATCAATTCTTCCATCAGGATATGTAAAAGGTCTGTGGTTGGAAACTGTCATCCAGTGATTAAAGAATGGTTTTCCTGATTTCGCTTCAGCATTCATTACCTTAATCGCTTTTCTTGCCATATCTTCATCCGCAACACCCCAAACGTTGGCAAAGGTGATTTCTTCCGGTTTAAAGTTATTTCTGTCTACAATATCATATCCATTTCCTCCAAAGAAGTCCTGCATATTATCAAAATAACTATATCCACCGTAAAGATATTTAACGTCATATCCTTTTGATTTGAAAACGCTTCCGGTAGTGAATTTATTCTTGTTATCATCTCTTTTAATGATACTTTCTCCAGCCGTAGGAGGAATGCAAAGAGTCAAAGCTTCCAGACCTCGTACTGTTCTGTTTCCTGTAGCATAAAGATTGGTAAACATAAGTGACTTTTCAGCAAGGCTATCCAGGAATGGAGTAATCTTCTGAGTGTTTCCATAATGTTCAAGGAAATCTGCGGAAAGACTTTCAATAGAGATTAAAACAACGTTTTTCTTTACTTCAGGCTGTTCTGCTACAATATTTCGGGATAATGTCTTCTGTGGATACTGGCTTAAGAAGTTCTTTTCTGCCTGCTGTTGATCAAGTTGTGAATAGAATTGGAAATAGTCCAGTTCATTATGAGTAAACGCCCAATAGAACTTAGGAATTCCGTTAGCTTCAATTTCATCAGCAAAAACGTTATCAGACTTTATTTGCATTAATGAAGGAATTACCATTAAACTGACAGCGCAGAGAATTGTAAATGTCCCCAGTAAGATCAATTTTTGTTTAAAATTGGGCAATTCAAGCAATTCATTTTTTGTTTTTTTATAGATGAACCATGTAATAGCAATAGTTACAGCTAAGATTGCAGAAAATAATGGAACTACAGGGTAACTTTCCATGATGTTTCCAATCACTTCATTGGTGTAGATCAGGTAATCTACGGCGATAAAGTTGTAACGAACTCCAAATTCATTGTAGAAGAAATATTCACTTACTCCGTTGAATATGATTGACAGCACATATAGAAGTAATGTGATAAAGTATAACACATTACGGATTTTGATTCTTTGTGTAGGAAGAAAAAGCATTAATCCGAACAGGAATGTTTTTAATCCGACAAAAGTGAGTGCAATTTCCGTTATGGAACCACCATATTGTTTGAAAATGTTATTGGGAATCAACCAAATGTAAAGGAAAAATAAAACCAAAGTACCAAAAATAATATAGCCATACGGTTTCTTATATTTCGAATTTGAAAGAAACAAAAAGTAGAGGGCTAATATGGCACTGGCTAAGGTAAAGACAAAAAAGTCATTGACAATACCTACAAAGAGTACTTTAATTACCTCAAAGAAGCTGAAACTTGCCGTTGTAATGGGGTGAAAAAAGAATACTGTCCTTATGATCAGAGACAGAATAAGATAAAAAACTCCTAAATACAGGAATGGTTTTACTTTTTTTAGAAACATGGATTTATGGTCTATACGATTTTCGCAAAGATAGTTGTTGTATATAACTTTTAGCTGAAAAAAAGTAAAACATAATATTTATTAATAAGATTTTAAGAATATAAGGCAGTGATTTAAACAAATGTTTAATGAATTTTGCATTATTCTAAAACCTTTCAACAAAAAAAGGACTATTAAAAAATAGTCCCATATATTGTTAAAGTATATCAAAGGTTAAGAGTGTCCGAAACCGATATTTCCTTTTTTATCAGATAGATTCTTTTTGAAATCAATCATTCTTAAAGCTGTAACTGCTGCTTCCACTCCTTTATTACCAAGGTCGCCTCCGCTTCTAGCGATAGATTGTTCCTTTGTGTCATCTGTTAATACACAGAAAATAGTAGGAGTATCCGTCATGATGTTACAATCCTTAATACCTTGTGCTACTGCAGAGCATACATAGTCGAAGTGAGGCGTTTCACCACGGATTACACACCCGATAGAAATTACTGCATCATATTTTCTTTCTTTGCAAAGCTGCATACTAGCATAGCTCAATTCAAAAGCTCCGGGAACAGGGAAAAGTTTAATGTTTTCAGGTTTTACGCCTTCTTTTTCAAGAATTTCCAAAGCTGCGTCACGAAGATTGTACGTTACAAAATCATTCCACTCAGAAAAAACAATGCCGATAGAAAAATCTTCGGCATTAGTTATATGAAGTGGCTTGTAATCGGAAAGATTAACTGTTGCCATTTTTTAATAATATTTAGTCATTTCAATGTAAGAATCAGACATTCCGTTGTCATAATCCTGATATTTCTCGTCAATTGCAGAGAAGTATTTTTTAGCTTCTGCATTTTTCTTTAATCCTAATGCTACAATACCTGCTTTTCTTGTGAAGAAATAAGTAGTATATGGATCATCAGATGCAGTAGCTGCTTTGTCTAATAGAGATAAAGCTTCGTCGTTTTTATTCAATCCTGACTTTGCATCTGCCATAGCACCATATTTCATAGCTACTAACGTTTTGTTGTCTGAAGAGAATTTATCTAAAAGATCATAAGCTTCCTGGAATTTTCCTTCTTTGAACTTCAATAAACCAGCGTTATAAGCAGATAATTGTCCGATGCTTGTTCCGGAATACTCATTAGAAGTACCAATGAATCCTGGGTTAGCAGCAGATTTTCCACCTAAAGCTTCTTTTTCTTTATTTTCATTAAGGTTTTTCTGAGCAGCAAGGAAACTTTTTACAGCTTCAGCATTTTTAGGAGCAACTACAAATTGCTTATATCCAAAGAATCCTAAAACCCCTAAAACTAAAACTCCAAATACAATACCTAAAGGTTTTGAATATTTTTCAAGAAATCTCTCAGTGTTTAAGGCTTCTCTGTCAAGATCTTTGAAGAACTCAACCGTTTCTTTACCTTCTTGCTCGTTCTGAGCATTCTTTCCCAATTTTGCCATAAGTTTTTAAAAATTGAATTGCAAATTTAATTGTTTCTTAGAGATTTACAAAATACTTTATAGGTATTATTATTTAAATCTTGAGAATTTGCTTTTATTTATCATAAAAAAGCTTCGACTCTGCTCTGCGTGACATTTCTAAACCTGAAGTTTTTCCAGTAATTGTCATGCTGAGCGAAGTCGAAGCATATTATTTATTCTGAATTTTAATATTCTAAAATGTGGTAGACTTCTGCACCGAATTTTTTCAGTTTTTCATCTCCTTTCAAGTCTTTTAAACCAATCAGGAAACTGAATTGAGAAACAGTAGCACCTTGTTTTTCTACTAATTTAGCGGCTGCTTCGGTAGTTCCTCCTGTTGCCAAAAGGTCGTCGTGAATTAAAACTCTTTGTCCTGGCTTTATCTGCCCTTCACGGGTTTCAATGATAGCGCTTCCATATTCCAAATCATATTTTTCTGAAATAACAGGTGGTGGAAGTTTTCCTGCTTTTCTGATTAAGATAAAAGGAACTTCTAATGCTACAGCAATAGCAATTCCGAACAGGTAACCACGGCTTTCTATTCCGCATACTGCATCTACTTTTCCTTTACTGTTTGCTGCAAGGTCCGCAATTACATCTTCATAAAGTTTAGGATCTAAGAAAATAGGTGAAATATCTTTAAACTGAATCCCGGGAATGGGAAAGTCTGAGATATTTTCAATTGTTTCTTCTAATTTTCTGATCAGTTCTGGTGAAGCCATTTATGGATTGATTTTATAGCTGGAAATTTTCCAGTCTCCGTTTACATTTTTAAGTCCGAAAGTTACTTTCAGAGAGGTTATTTTCCCACTTTTATCCGTTACGTCGTAAGTAGCATTTACACTTGCTCCATTAGCATTAGCAGCACTTGTGGTAATGTTTTTTACGCTTACATTTTTTACTGCACCAAAACCAGAGTTAGGATTTGAGAAAGACTCATAGCTTCCCCAGCTTGGGTTATTGGATGCATCATAAGCTGCTTTTAGGTTTTGAGAACTTACACTGCTTAAGAACTTGCTAACTGTATTTTTAGGATCTGCTGTCGGCTGTTTTGGAGCAGCAGGAGCCGTAGGTGTTGTGGTACCTGGATCTGTTGTTGTAGATGGAGTAGTGGCGGATGGGTTATTTGGATCTACCACTGCGCTTGGCTGTTGTACCACAGCTGCTGTATCAGTTTTAGGAACAGCAGGAACTTTCAGAGCTGCAGCGTTTACATCCAATCCGATTTTTGACATTTTGAACGTTTTTGCAGTTGTTTTTACAGAAACTGTGATGTCGATTTTATTATCTACTACTTTAGATGCCGGAATAGAAGAGAATTTAAGGTTAAATCCTTTAAAGTTGTTATCCTGCATTAAGTTTTTGGCTGTAGAAAGTCTTACTCCGTTGCTGAATACTTCCAATGTAGCTTCAAGCCCAGCTCCTGTGAATGATACAGGATTTCCTGCGGCATCTACAAGTCTAGGTACAATTTGAATAGCGGTAGGCGCACCACTTCCATCATCACCTGTTGGTCTTGTCACAATGCTTAAAGCTCCGGCTTTTACATCATTCGGATCGCTTTCTTTAGCTTTATCATCCCCGAAGATATTCATTTCACCTAGAGATGGCGGGTCAGTACTTACCCATTCTATACCGTTTTTTTGAGCGACTTCGTCAGCAAGGGTCATGATCTCAGGAACTTTCTTCCCGTTAATCAGTTTTCCAAGAGCTTTTAACTCATTTACGTCACCGTCAGCCTCTACACCAAATGTTTTAAGGATATAAAGAGCTTCATTAAACTTAATCTGTTTAATGGTTGGTAGGCTGGAAGTCATATCGTTAATACTTGACTGCAGCGTTTTAGTATTCGTAGCATCTACATGATCTTTCTTACATGCTGTAAAAAGCAACAGACTGAAAACAAGTAGAAAAGAAAACTTTTTCATTTTTATTTGGTTTGTTGCAAATTTAGTAAAACCTTTATTAATAGTTGATTTTATTTTTTGTTTTGTTTTTCCTGTAGGTCGTCTTTAAAGAAACTGCTGAAAATAGTCTGCATATTTGGGAATGAAGCGTCTTGCCAGTATTGCGTTTTATAATTGCTTATTTCCGTATTGAATTTTACACTTTCCATCTTATTTTCATTGCTGAAGCTTATTTCAGTAGTGTAAAAATTTTCATAGGAAATAACTTGATTATAGTCTTTCTCGCTTTTATGTTTTAGCTTAATAAATTCTATTTCATTAAATTCAAGAAGGTCTTTTAGTGTTTTCTGAGAATTTTTTTCAAAAGCAATATTTTGAATGCCTCTTAAATCAAAAAAACGGAAGCCAAATAATGCAAATTCTTTTTTCTGAAGATATTCTCCTATAACTTCTATTTCATCTTTTGAAGCTCCTTTAAGTTCTTTAATTCTTGTATTCTTCTTTTTAAATTCTTCAAGATTACCTACCTTTTTCAGTTTAGGAGGATTCAGTGAATTTCCGTAGTCCCAGCTTGCTGTTTGTTTTTTTTCCTCTTTTGGATCATTCAGTCTGAAAATTCTGTATTGTTCAACATTTGTACTTTTTAATTTTTTTGTTTTATTATCAAAAATATAGGTAATGACTCCATCCGCATAACCATTTAATTTGCTGTTGACCGTAACATAAGAATTAAAGTTTCCTTTAATAAGAATGTATTTTGCCGGTTTATTATTCTTGATCACGACAGTTTCGATTTCCTTTACCTGATCATTGATTTTCATGACAGGCTCAAATTCTGAATATGAAAGAGTAGCAACCGGAAAATTATTATAGACTAATTGAAATTTCTCTTGGGAGGGTACCAATGTTTGTTTTTCAATTTTACCATCAATATCTGAATAGGCAAGGATACTTCCATCTCTGCCAAATACTGAAACTTTAGAAAGTGGTTTATTGGTCTTTTCTGATATAAAGGTAATAGTCTGCGCACTCGTAAAGACGGAGATCAAGCTAAAGATAATGTAGAACAGGTAAATTCTTTTCATAGAGGGACTTTATTTTGGTATTAAAGTTTGAGCAGCTTTAATGTAAATGATATAAAGAGCAATTATTCACATCACGACATAAAAAAAGACTGATCGTTTGAACAATCAGTCTTTTAGAGTTTTATTTTGTTACAAGTTCCTTAGAAAGGATACTCATAAATTTCAGATTCGTGTAAGAATGGGTTTCCTGTAGGAATCAGTTTAAGCTTAGTTAACGCTGAAAGTACAGTAAACATAAATAATCCAGCTACGAATAGGATTGCTCCTAAAACTAGTAAGAATACTTCCGGAGTTTTCCAGTATGGTCCTACTGTTCCTGGCATTACCATGTTGAAGTAGTCTAGGATGTGCCCTAAAATAACTACTACAGCCATTGTAGTAACTACTTTGTAGTTTCTCTTGATGCTGCTACTTACTAATACCAATAGTGGTAATAAGAAGTTGATGATCAACATCGGTAAGAAAGTAGGAGAGTAGTGTTGGAATCTACCGAAGAAGTAGTTAACCTCTTCCGGAACGTTTGCATACCAATAAAGCATGAACTGAGCGAACCATGTATATGTCCAAAGCATACTTGTAGCGAAAAGGAATACTCCTAAATCGTGTAAGTGGTTATCATTGAACTGTGGTAAGAAACCGTTCTTCTTAAGGTAAACACTTAGTAAGATGATTACAGCAATACCACTTGATAGGCAGCTAACCATTGAATACCAGATGTACATTGTAGAATACCAGTGAGGGTCAATAGACATCAACCAGTCCCAAGCCCAAGCAGCAGAAGCAAATCCGAAGAATGCGATATAACCTACCGACCATCTGTAAAGCATTTGATACTCTACTTTAGACTTAGTCTCGTCTACTTTTTTAGATTGAGCTTTTAATTTCCAAGCGAAGAAAGAAGCACCAATCACATAGATTAGAGTTCTAACTGCATAGAAAGGAATATTTAAAAACTTTTTCTTTTCGAATAAGATCACGTCAAAGTGTGGATTATCTGGATCTGTTAAAGCTGGATCCATCCAGTGGAATAAGTGTCCGTTATGAGTGATGTTTAAGATCATTAAGATAACCAGGATTGCACCACCATAAGGGATAAAAGAAGCGATAGCTTCCATTACTCTTGTAATGATAATTGGCCATCCTGCGTGTGCAGCGTGCTGGATAGAATAGAAGAATAATACACAGCAGCTTACTCCAAAGAAAAATACAGCTACAAAATGTATTGCTGCTAAAGGCTGGTTATGAACCTGCATTTCTGCGTGCTCTAGGTGAGCAGCGTGGTCCTGTGGTCCAACCATTTCACTTGAGTGTGTAGGAGCAGTATGACCAGAAGCATGAACAGCTTCCATCATATGTTCTATTTTCTCAGTAGAAAGTCCTTTATTCATAAAGAAACCAATACCAAACAGAACTAAACCTACAACAAGAAGTATTATAGAAGTTGATTTTAATTTTGGTGAAAAACTATACATTTCTTTTCTTATTTTTTAGTTTCGGTAGTCGTTTCAGTTGCTGGCGCTGCGGCTGCCGGTGCTGCTGCTCCTTTTTTGAAAGCACTCATCACATACATAGCCACTCTCCATCTATCACCAGGGTTTAGCTGTCCAGCATAAGATCCCATCGCGTTTCTACCGTTTGTTAATACATAATGAACAGACCCTACAGTAAGCTCTCTGTCAGCATAGTTTGGTACTCCAGAGAATGCTCCCGTTTGTACAATTGGTCCTTGTCCATCACCTCCTGTTCCGTGGCATGCAGCACAAGTGTGGTCAAACAATACTTTTCCTCTTTCAAGATCCTTAGCTGCGTTAGCTGGGTTCAGAGGAGAAGCTGTTAGTTTTTTAGAAGCATCATACCCTGCGTTGTACTCGTCAACGTTCTTTGGTTTTAATCCTTCTTCAAAAACACCATCTTTATTCTGAGCAACTGATCCTTCTACTGGAGAAAGACCTGTTGCACCATTATTTTTAACAAAAGCAGGAATCTCATTTTCATGATCTGAATACGCATCCTGAGCTTTCATCAATGGATCATAAGCTACCGGAAAATACATGTCCGGGAAATATACCAATGGAGTATTCTCCTTTGGTCCGCAAGAGTTAAGTAAAACTGTTGTTAAACCTAAAACTGCTGTAATTCTTAATACATTCTTTTTCATTTTAAGCGTCTTTAACAGTTATTTCTTCAACTCCAGTTTCAATTAGCAACTGCTTTACAGATTCTACATCTTCAGTTACGAATTCCATCATGAATTTATCATCAGTAGTTCTTGGATCTGGGTTCTGAGCTGGAGCTCCTGGATACATTTTGTTTCTAACTAAGAAAGTTAAAGACATCATGTGAGCAGCACAGAATACCATTAATTCGAACATTGGAACTACGAATGCCGGCATGTTGTGTCCCCAGTCAAAAGCTGGTTTACCACCGATATTCTGAGGCCAGTCGTGGTTCATTACATACCAAGTCAAAGTAGCACCGATAGTAACCCCATAACAAGCATAGATGAAAGCAGCATCAGAAATTCTAGTTTTCTTTAATCCTAAAGCCTTATCTAGTCCGTGAACCGGAAACGGAGTATAAACCTCGTTTATTTTGATTCCTTTATCGTTGAATGCTTTAACGCCGTTCATTAAATCGTCGTCGTCAGCATAAAGTCCGTATACAATTTTAGTGGTGCTCATCTCCTTCTTTTGCTTTATAAGTTTCACCTGAGATTTTCAAAATCGATTTTAATTCAGCCTGTGCAATTACAGGGAATGTTCTTGCATATAATAAGAATAATACAGAGAAGAATCCGATTGTTCCTAAGTATACACCCACATCAATGATCGTTGGCTTAAACATTGTCCATGATCCTGGTAAGTAGTCTCTAGAAAGGTTGATAACGATGATATCAAAACGCTCGAACCACATACCGATGTTGATGATCAAAGCAACGATGAACGTCCAGATAATATTTGTTCTTAGTCTCTTGAACCAGAATGAAGCTGGAATAACAAGGTTACAGATGATCAATGACCAGAATGCCCACCAGTAAGGTCCTACAGCAGCACCTGGAGAAAGATATGTAAAGTCTTCAAATCTAGATCCTGAGTACCATCCGATGAAATATTCAGTTGCATAAGCTACAGTTACCATACCACCAGTTAAGATAATTACGATGTTCATAATTTCGATATGATACATTGTAATATACTCTTCCAAGTGACAAACTTTTCTTGCTACTAACAATAGAGTCTGTACCATTGCAAATCCTGAGAAGATCGCACCTGCAACGAAGTAAGGAGGGTAGATAGTTGAGTGCCATCCTTTAATTACTGAAGTCGCGAAGTCAAAAGATACGGTTGTGTGTACCGAGAATACAAGTGGAGTTGCTAAACCTGCAAGAACCAAAGAAAGTTCTTCAAATCTTTGCCAGTGTTTTGCTTTACCACCCCAACCGAATGCAAGGAATGTATAAATCTTTTTAGTCCAAGGAGTTTTTGCTCTATCTCTGATCATTGCAAAGTCAGGGATTAGTCCCATGAACCAGAATACAGTTGATACTGAGAAATATGTAGAGATCGCAAATACGTCCCAAAGTAGAGGAGAGTTAAAGTTCCCCCAAAGAGAACCGAATTGGTTTGGTAATGGGAATACCCAGTATCCAACCCAAACTCTACCCATGTGAATTACAGGGAAAATAGCTGCCTGTACAACCGCAAAGATCGTCATCGCCTCTGCAGATCTGTTTACAGACATTCTCCATCTCTGTCTAAATAATAATAATACCGCTGAGATTAGGGTCCCGGCGTGACCGATACCTACCCACCATACGAAGTTGGTAATATCCCAACCCCAGTTAATAGTTCTGTTAAGCCCCCATGCTCCAATACCTGTCCCGATAGTATAAGCGATACAGCCGAATCCATAGATGAATAGAACTAGTGCAGCATATAATGAGATCCACCATAATTTACCTGCTCTTTCTTCGATAGGTCGTGCAATATCTTCTGTGATATCGTGATAAGTTTTGTGACCAATAATTAGAGGTTCCCTTATCGGAGCTTCGTAATGTCCTGACATTTTTTACCTATTTATTATTTAAACTTTATTTTTCTACTCTGTTTCTTACTTTAGTATGATAGAACACATTTGGTTTTGTTCCGATCTCCTCTAGTAAATAATATCTTCTGTTAGAGGCATACACCTTTCTAATTGAAGAATCTTTATCATTCATGTCTCCAAATGTCATTGCACCAGTAGAACAAGCTTTAGAACATGCAGTCTGGAATTCTCCATCCTTAACTCTTCTTCCTTCTTTCTTAGCCTCAAGAATAGTATTCTGAGTCATTTGGATACACATTGAACATTTCTCCATTACCCCTCTAGTTCTTACAACTACGTCAGGGTTAAGTACCATTCTTCCTAAATCGTTGTTCATGTTGAAATCGAACTTATCGTTTAGGTTATAAGTAAACCAGTTGAAACGTCTTACTTTGTACGGACAGTTGTTTGCACAATATCTAGTACCGATACATCTGTTGTAAGCCATGTGGTTCTGACCTTGCTTACCGTGTGAAGTAGCCGCTACCGGACATACAGTTTCACATGGAGCGTGGTTACAGTGCTGACACATTACTGGTTGGAAGATTACGTCTGGATTATCAGCCGGGTGGTTCAATGCTCCTCCGTCTCCGAATGCAGTACCAT
Organism: Chryseobacterium artocarpi; assembly: GCF_001684975.1. GTDB lineage: Bacteria > Bacteroidota > Bacteroidia > Flavobacteriales > Weeksellaceae > Chryseobacterium > Chryseobacterium artocarpi. Next base: position 293,731 of record NZ_MAYH01000045.1, read on the forward strand.
ATAATTCAGGTACAGCCATTCCTTCTTTTAATCCTTCGTATACTTCTACTTTCTGTCTTGAAGAATAATAACGGTCAATTCTTAACCAATACATATCTCTAGACATTCTTATTTCTTCTTTACCTACTACAGGAACGTTGTTCTCAGCCTGACAAGCAATAATACATGCTCCACAACCTGTACAAGAGTTCAAGTCAATAGATAAGTTGAAGTGAGGACCGTCAGTATCATCAAATGCATCCCAAAGGTCAATTTTTCTTGCTGGAAGAGCTCCACTGATTGTGTGGTATTCCAAAGGCTTATTCCATCCTTTGTGCTCATCATCGAATGGTACGTTGATGAATTCAGCTAAAGGAACTTCCTTAGCGATTTCGTAACGACCCATTAATGTATTTTGAAGCTGGATACCTGCGAATTCGTGATCTTCTCCTGTTTTCTCGATTTTAACACCTGAAACAGCAAGGTTAGAACCATCGAATAGAGGATAAGCATTTACTCCTGTATCTGCAGTAGCTCCTGAGTTTTTCTTACCATATCCAAGAGCAAGACCTACTGATCCTTCCGCTTGTCCTGGTTGTACGAATACAGGAACATCTTTTATTGTAACTCCATTCACAGTAAGGTTTACGATAGAACCATCTAACTGCATTCTCGCATTAAGATCGTTATCAATACCAAACTTTTCTGCATCTTTTGGAGAAATTGTCAAGTAGTTATCCCAAGCCATTCTAGTGATCGGGTCAGGTAACTCTTGTAACCAAGGGTTGTTTGCCTGAGTTCCGTCTCCCATAGAAGTCTTAGTGTATAATACTAATTCTAAATCAGAAGCTTTGAAATTTCCTAATTCAGCAACAGCCTGAGCAGCGTTTCCTCCTGCATAAGATAATGTTGTTGAGTTAGTAGAAGGGTTAATACCGTTGTATAATGCTTTGTTGAAAGAAGTACCACCTAAAAGAGAAGCAGAGTTCGCTTTTAAATAATCGTAGTAATTGTTTGCAGCATTGTTTTTGCCATTCTTCCAAACCAATAGAGATTCTTCAATCTGTCTTGATTTGTAGATCTTCTGGATCGTAGGCTGCATTAATGAATATACTCCTGTCTGTGGTTCGATATCTCCCCAAGACTCTAACCAGTTAGCTACTGGAATAACAGCCTTAGCTGCTTTGTACATTTCATTTTTCTTATCAGCAACAGCGATTACGTAAGGAACTTTAGATAAAGACTTTTTGAAGTCTTCTCCTTTCGGGTGAGCATAGATAGGGTCTACGTTGTTTGTAACTAGTACACCAACTTGTCCTCCGTTTACCCATCCTAGGAATTCCTGGTATCTAGCACCGTTGAATTCTTTTAGGAAGTTTGCTTTACCAGTGAAAGCAACTGAACCTAATTTTTGGTTAATTAAATGAGCCAAAACTTGTGCTCCTTTAGAACCGTCAGCGAAAACTACAGCTTTGCTGCCTTTTGCTTTCAGTTCATTGGCAATTTCAGTTGCAGTCTTATCAGAAGTACCACCACCTACAATTGCGTTGTAAACTTCAACTAAAGTTTTGTTTACAGCACTTGGTTTTAATCTATATCTTGAGTCAGCGTTAGCACCAGTTAATGACATGTTAGATTCCACTTGGATGTGTCTCAACATGTTTGCTCCTGGTTTTCTAGCTGCTGCATAAGAAGACTCTAAGCTTGAAGCGTTATAGTCTCCTAAGAAATCAGCTTGGAAAGAAACTACCAATTCAGAACCGTTAAGATCATAAACAGGTAATGCTCTTTGTCCGAATACTTCCTGAGCAGCATCTAGTCCTGCAGAGTAAGGGAAAGCATCGAATGTTACTAATTCAGCTGTAGGATATTTTGCTTTGAATTCAGCAAATAACTTTTTGAAAGTTGGTGAAGCAAAAGAGTGTGATAAAACCACAATCTTTTTGCCTGACGCTTTTGCTTCTTCTAAACCTTTAATAACAAAACTGTCTACTTTATCGAAAGTCTCATCTTTACCGTCTAGTTTAGGCTGTTTTACTTTATCATTATCATAAAGAGAAAGTACACTTGCCTGAGCTCTTGCGTTTGTTTTACCTAAATCACCACCAGCTGGGTTTGGCTCAATCTTGATTGGTCTACCTTCACGAGTTTTTACTAAAACACTAGCAAAGTCGAAACCATCAAAATATGTTGAAGCGTAATAATTTGGGATTCCTGGAATAATATCGTGTGGTTTTACCACGTAAGGAATCGTTTTGATTACCGGAGCTTCGCAGGCAGCTAATGTTACTGCTGCTGTAGAGAACCCTAGTAATTTAAGGAAATCTCTTCTTGAAGTACTTGATCCGTTTGTCTCAGCATCTCCAAGGAAATCTTCTACCGGAATTTCTTCCTGAAACTCTTTCTGAGCCAGCTTATTATTTAAAGCTGGATCTTTAAGTTCATGAATACTTCTGAATTGTATTTTGTTTGAAGCCATTTATACTTCTAATTTTTTAGTTATTAATAATGACATTTACCACACTCAAGACCTCCAATTGCATCTACAGTGATCTTACCTCCATCTTGTGGATATTGTTTTTTCAACTTGTCGTGTAGATTCTTGAAGTACTCTTTATTATAACCGTTGTTCATATCAACCTCAGTCGTTCTGTGGCACTCGATACACCATCCCATAGTAAAGTCGTTAGCCATCTGAACAACATTCATTGTATCAATTTTTCCGTGACAAGCTTTACAAACAACATCAATTTTGTTGTTAGGGTTCTTCTTGTTGAAAGAATTGATGATTGCTTGTTCACCAGCAATTACGTGCTGAGAGTGGTTGAAGTAAACGAAGTCTGGCATGTTGTGGATTCTTGTCCATTCAACCGGTTGTGTTTTTCCTGTGTACTGTTGTTTAGCAGGATCCCAACCTGTAGCCGCATAGATCTTCTGGATTTCTCCGTCATAGAATGCCTTGTCTTTTCCTGGCTCCATGTAGTGATCTGCGTTGTATTCAGAAATTGTTCTGTGACAGTTCATACAAACGTTCATAGAAGGGATTTCAGATACCTTTCCGTATTTAGCACTAGAGTGACATAATTGACAGTCAATTTTCTGTTCTCCAGCGTGGATTTTGTGAGAGAAGTAGATAGGCTGCTCAGGCTTATAACCTTTGTAAACCCCGATCCACATTAGCCAGTTCCAAACTCCGTAAGCAGCAAGAATAGCAAGAATAGCTAATAATGCTTTTCCAACGTAGTGGAACTTCTCGTACATTTCACTGAAAGAACGAACTCTAGTCTCGTTAAGACCTGTTAACTCTTCAGATTGACCTAGTTTAACTAATTGTCTTAGTTTTACCAAGATCCATACTAATAGACCAGCAATGGCTAAAAGTGAAATGATAACGATGTTTGTTGTGCTTTTGTCTGCAGGAGCTGCAGTAGCTGAACCTTCACCGGCTGTTGCTTTCGCATCATCTTTCTTTGGTTCTGGTTCTGGTGGATTAGTAGTGAAAGCTAAAATGTCGTCTATATCCTTATCTGTAAGATTTGGAAAGACCTGCATTTCAGTCTTGTTGTACTTTTCAAAAATCTCATTGGCGTATTTATCCCCAGAAGCTCTAAGAGCTTTGTTGTCTTTGATCCACTTGTGAAGCCAATCTTTGTCTACACCACCTTCTGTCTTTACACGTTCTACAACCCCTTTTAATGGAGGTCCAACAACTTGTTTGTCCAGCGCGTGACATGCAGTACAATTCGCTTTGAAAAGTTTCTCTCCGTTTTTAGGATCGCCGTCTTGCCCGTAAAATGAAGCACTGGTTGATAGCAATAAGCCTATTGCGATCAACGTTTTTTTATAATGCTTTCTCCAACTAATCATTTAAATTATCTTATGTTAGTAAATTATTGAACATTCAATCAATTCCGCAAAAATAATATTTTTAACAGAAATTTAACGGCATATCCAAAAGGGAAAATATCATTTACGTTTAATTTGTATTGATTCTAAATAACCTGTTTGGTATAGTTTTTTAATTTGTATAAATTTGCGGAAACAAGTTTAAATGAGAAATTTGATCAAAATATTTTCGATATTATCATTATTTGGTTTTTATAGTATTGAAGCCCAGCAGGTTGTTAAAAAAGATACGCTTTCGGGAACGGAGCTTGTCATGACAATGGATTCTAAAATAAGTGCAGCCTTGGAAGGAATCGAAGGCAAATGTTCTAAGGTGGCTACAAATAATTCCACCAAAGATTATAGCAATAATGATTCTGGAATCTCTTCAGGAGCGATTACCAAACCGCCAAAGATTTATGTACCGAATAGGGAATTGACGAACGCTGAAATCTGTAAGAAAAACCCTAGAATTTTAGGCTATAAAATTCAGATTACAACGGTGAAAAGTAATGAAGAAGCGAACGAAGTGAAGTCTTATTTCAGGAAGAGATTTCCTAACCTGAAAGTAGAAACAGATGCATCTTTAAGACCGAATTATAAAATACTGGCAGGAAGTTATTTCACTAAGCAAAGTGCTTCAGGTGATCTTTCAAGGATCAGAGAATACTTTAAATCTGCAGTTGCTGTACAGTATAGAATTTTCTGTGCTGAAGCAAAATAGAATTATAAAACTTCTATATAAGAAATACAAAAGCTGAGAATTTTCTCAGCTTTTTTTATTGATAGTAGGTTTCTAAAAACCAAAAGAATTCTAACATTCTAGAGATATTATTTGAAAGTAAATAAACGAATAATATACTGACTGTTAAGGTTAAGAATGCGGTTGTTTTTGGTGAAGATCTGTAAGCATAGAATAGCCATCCTATGAGAAGTGGATATACGAAAACAAAGTGTCCGCCATAGATATAAGAAGTATGCAATCCGAACCTCATGATGCAATGAATGATAACGTCTATGAAAAATGAAATGGCAATTATCTGTACCCATTTATTTTTAAAATTCTTTAGATAACTCCAACTTATAAGCAGTAATAGTATGGCTATAAAAACATAAGGAAATACTGATGAATAAAGGTCCATATAAAGGGCTTTAAAGTGAAACCCTTTCATATTATGCTTATCCGAAATGGTGAAGCTTGGGAATAATATATTTCCTCCGAAAAAGAAAGAAATAATCATATCCCAGGTTGGCATAGATTCTACATTGGAAAACTTTTCATACTGTTGATTGGTCTTCGAAAAAATATTCTGATACTTGAAATCGATTCTGTTGAGATAGAGTAATGCGTATATGATGATTGCGATTGATCCTCTTAAAATAACGCTTGCGATTTTCTTCCAATCTTTAAAAAGTCCTTTTTCAAATAGTACAGGAATAAAAACCTTTACAATGTTTGTGACGGTAAGTCCTCCGATTGTAATACTAGCAAGTGATAATGCTGCTGCGGGTGTTTTTTGATCCCTTTTTAGCTTTATGGCAGCGTAGTAATTGTAAAGTGAAAGTAAAAATAGAGTGTAAGTGAAATTTTCAGGAGTAAAAGAAAGAATAATATTTGTTGAAAATATTCCGAAGAATAAAATGATCAAAAGACTGTAAAATAAGGGAAGTCTGATGATGTTTTTTAAGTATTTAAAAATCTGAACAATATTTAACGTAATGATAATATTGCTTAACCATGCTAATGTAAGTCTGAAATTGACATCCATTTTTCCACCTGAGATAAAAAGACATAATTCTCTGATCCAAGTGAAAAAGTAATAGGAGAGTGGATGTCTTTCAAAACTACCTCCGGTCATCAGAATGGATTTATTATCAAAGCTGAAATAGGCATCCCATGGAATTCTACTGTCGAAGATGATTCTGTAATGGATAGCAATATAAGAGCCTAGGATTCCATAACAGGTAATAAAAAAGAGGAAAACAGCTAATTCGGTATAGGAGGATGGAAAAACCAACCTGAAAAAATGAATGAATTTTGTTTTGATAAGAGACACGTGTCAAATTTTTTGCAAAAGTAAAATAAAAAACCACCAAAGTAGGTGGTTTTATTAATATTGTTAATTACTAAGAGCTGCATGAAAGCGTAGAACATCCGGCAGTGTCGTCGTAACCGGAAGGTCTTTTGGTCGAAAAATCAGGGAATAATTCCTTATAAGGGTTCTCAAGTGCCTTAGTTAATTTTTCGAGCATCTCTGTTTTTCCGTTTTCAATTTCTTCAATGCATTCATAAAGAAGGTAATTTCTCAAAGTGAATTTCGGATTGGATCTTTCCATCATTTTTAGAGATTCTTCTCTTGAAATTGTATTTGATTTCAAACGCGTTTCATAGTTTTCAATGAAGTTTTTAAGCTTACTAATATTTTCTTCATTCAAAAAAGTGTAGGAAGCGTTACTGAAATGTTCTTTGATGTCCATGTTTGATGTTAATTTTTCCAATTGATTAAAAAATAAAGTGTAATCAAACTGAAGTTCCTGCATCAGCCCCTGCCAATTGGTGAAAAAGTCTTCATCTTCTTTTTTCAGTTCATCAAAACCGAATTTTCTGCAAAGCATTTTATCATGAGCTTCCCAAAAATAATTGCCATATCGGTTTAAAGTATCTTCTAAGAATTTTTCATCTTTGATTATAGAATGGAGAGCATTGGCGAGCTGCCAAAGATTCCACTGGGAAATCTGCCCTTGTTTTCCAAAGGCATATCTTCTTCCTGGAAGATCGGTAGTGTTTGGGGTGAAATTTAAATCATATTCATCCATCATAGAATAAGGACCGTAGTCGATCGTCAATCCTAAAATTGACATGTTATCGGTATTCATAACACCATGTACAAACCCTACTCTGAACCATTCTACCATAAGGTTGGCAGTTCTCGTACACACATTCTCAAAAAAGTCCTTGTATTTTTGAGTGTCTGTGGAAGTAATTTCAGGAAAATAATTTTCGATGGTAAAATCCAGTAATTCTTCTAAAGTATTATATTCTCTTTGGGCAGACATGAGCTCGAAATGACCGAAACGCAAAAAGCTTTCAGCTGTTCTTATGACTACCGCTCCTTTTTCCAATTGTGGATTTCCGTTATACATGATGTCACGAACGACCTCTTCACCTGTGAATGCAAGGCTTAAAGCTCTTGTTGTGGGAACTCCCAAATGAAACATTGCTTCACTCATCAGATATTCTCTTACTGAAGATCTGAGAACTGCTCTTCCGTCTGCATGTCTTGAATAAGGTGTAGCGCCAGCTCCTTTCCATTGAATTTCTGTTCTTTTTCCAGAATTATTAGTGATCTCTCCTGCTAAAATAGCCCTTCCGTCTCCAAGTTGTCCTGCCCAGTTTCCGAACTGATGTCCCGCATAGGCTGTAGCATAGGTCTGAACGTTTTCAGGAAGATGGTTTCCAACAAGGAAATCAATATCTTTTTCTTCATACCTGCCTAATCCTATTTCTTCTGATAATGCTTCATTAAAAGCTATTAGCTGTGGTTTTTCAAAACCAGCCGGCTTGACTGTGGAGAATAAGACTTTGGGAGTATTTCTCTGCATTGGATTGTTGGAAGTATCCCCTGGAAATATTTTAATGAAAGGCTGTTGGATGCGTTCGATATTCATACATCAAAGGTATTAATTATAAAAGAAAAGACCTTCCAAATTATTGAAAGGTCTTATGTATATCTAAAAGAGAATTTATTTATTAAAGTCTACCTCATCGTTAGAATGAAGGTTTTCATTAATGTTTTCTTCTTTCTTTTCTGTAGGCTTTTTAGGTGTAGGATCTGCTGCTCTTGGGTTTTTGATTTCGTCAATCGTTTGAAGACTTCCGTCATCTCCGTATCCGCCGCCTAATCCTTTAAGATTTGAACAACCATCTTTCCAGTCAGAAGGTTTGACAAACTTATCATCAGGGGTTACTCCCAGAGTCTTGTCTGCCCAAACTTTCTTCATGAAGATTGCCCAGATTGGTAATGCCATTCTTGCACCCTGACCTTCACCGGTTCCAAAGAAGTGAGTTGCTCTGTCTTCCCATCCAACCCAAGCTCCTGTTGCCAGTTTTGGTGTGATTCCCATGAACCAACCATCTGAGTTGTTCTGTGTGGTCCCCGTTTTAGCAGCAATTTCAACTGCTTTTGAGATTCCTCTTCTTCCAAGCTCTCCTGATGCAGTACCATATTGTGCAACACCTTTCATCAATTCAATCATTGTGTAGGCGTACATTGGGTTCATTACTTCTTTAGGTTCTACGTTTACTTCTTTGATAACTCTACCATTGGCATCTTCAATTCTCCAGATCATTTCTGGCTTGTTGTAGTTACCATAGTTTGCGAAAGTACTGTAGGCACCTAGCATCTCATAAATTGTAATATCTGATGAACCTAATGCGATAGTATTGTTTCTAGGGATATCCTCAGTTACTCCTAAATCTCTTGCTGTCTGGATAACAGCATCTACGCCTGTCATTTCAATAAGTCTTGCGGCGATTGGGTTTTGAGAGTGTGCTAATCCATCTTTTAAAGTAAGCATTCCTCCTCTTCCTGGTACGTGCCATCCGTTATGGTCGTAAGTTCCGTTAGAAACTGTAGAACAAGGAGTCATACCTAATTTCATAATTGCTGTTGCATATACGAAAGGTTTGAAGGTAGATCCTACCTGTCTTTTACCTTGTTTAATGTGGTCATACTGGAAGTGTTGCCAGTCAATACCACCTACCCAAGCTTTGATTTCTCCGGTTCCTGGAACCATTGACATTAAACCTGCCTGTGCAATTTGTTTGTGGTATCTGATAGAGTCCCAAGGTGACATTTCCACTTCTTCCTCACCATTCCATGTGAATCTTGAAGTTTTGATTGGTTTTTTGAATTCCATCATAATGGAATCATCAGGCATCCCATCTGCTTTTAACAGCTTGTAACGTCCGGTTCTTTTCATTGCCTGAACCATTACATCCTTGATCTGTTTATCAGTAAGGTAATAGAAAGGTCTGTTCTTTCTTCCTCTTTGTTCAGCATCAAATCTTTTCTGAAGATCAGTTAAATGTTCCTTGATTGCCTCTTCTGCATACTTCTGCATTTTAGAATCAAGAGTAACATATATTTTTAAACCGTCTTTATAAAGATTAAGTTTCTTTCCTGTTTCTTTTTCGTGAGACTCAAGATATTTATCGATCTCTTTTCTAAGATAGAACTTGTAATAAGCGGAATATCCGTCAGTAATGCTTTTAATAGGGTGGAAATCTACTTCAATCGGAGTGTTTGCTGCTTTTTCATAAGTTTCTGCATTGATATATCCGGTTTTCTGCATCTGATCCAATACTACATTTCTTCTTTCCTTTGCTCTTTCAGGATATCTGTAAGGGTTATTTTTTCTTGGGTTTTCAAGCATTGCTACAAAAGTTGCAGCTTCCGGTAATGTAAGCTCAGAAGTTTTCTTATTAAAGTAAACTCTCGATGCCATTTCAATACCATTTGCATTAAATAAGAAGTCGAACTTATTGAAATAAAGAGTGATAATTTCCTCTTTAGTATATCTTTTCTCAAGACTTACCGCTACTACCCATTCTTTTAACTTTTGGAATGCTCTTTCAAATTTATTTTGAGAAGCTGTTCCTGTGAAAAGAAGTTTAGCAAGCTGCTGAGTAATGGTAGATCCTCCACCACGACCACCACCGTAAACAACGGCTCTGGCAACTGAGTATAAGTCAATTCCTGAGTGCTCTTTGAATCGCTCATCTTCTTTAGCCTGAAGGGCATAGATAAGGTAAGGAGGAAGGTCCTTATAAACAATAGGCTGAGTTTTTTCTTTCTCAAATTTACCTAATGTTACCCCGTCTGAAGAAATAATTTCAGAAGCGACAAAGATATCCGGGTTTTCAAGTTCTTTTACATCTGGCATTTCTCCAAGGAATCCCTGAGAAACAGAAAAGAAAAGTCCTGAAACTCCTAAAACTACCGCAATGAGTGCAATCCAAATAAATGAAACCCATTTTTTCCAGGAGGTGTCTTTCTTTTTTTTGGGAGGCAGAGGAAATGTTTTCCCCTTGCTTCCTGCATTTTTTTTGTTTTCTTCCATTTATGGTTACGGTTTAGCCGTTTCTATTTTTATCCCAACATCCTCAATTCCTGGTAAATTATCATTTCTCATCGCTTGTGTAAGCCCGATTTCATATTTTCCTTTACCTGGGAATCTGTAATTTACTTTGTACTGAAACAAAGTTTCCTTCGTATCACCAAAGCCTGTACCAAGCCATTCTCCGTTTGGTTTTGCCAGAACATAATTTAAGGTATCTGTTTCCTTTTTCTTGCTCTGCAGGTTCGTGAAATTTACAATAAACCTTATATTACTGTAAGGATAATCATTGTTATTTCTTACGACAAATATAATATTTTTAGGATTCTGCGGATCTGAAATTTCAAGATTAAATTTCTGTTCACTTTTCTTATTCCACTTATTGTCAACGGAATTCATGATTACATCTTCTCCTGAAGAAGAGTTGCAACTAAAGAAAAGAATAAAGGTCAGTAATCCTAAAAATTTACTCATTTTTATCTTTTTTTGGAGGATATTTCTTTTTAAATTTTTTCTTGTTCGGATTGCTTTGTGGAGCTTTTTCAGCACCATGATTAGCTTCAGATTTTACCTTTTCCACAGGGGCTTTAGGCTGTTGCTGTGGTTTTGGCTGTCTAGGCTGATTTCCCGAATTAGCATTAGGATTTTCGGACTTCTCAGATCTTTGAGTTCTTTCCTGTCTTTCAGGTCTGTTTTTCTTAGGTCCTTGTCCTTGAGGTTGTCCTCCTTGTCCCTGATTGCTATTGTTGGGCTTATTCTGATTGTTTCTGTTTCTGTTGTTTCTGTTTTTCTTTTCAAAACGATCCACATTGTTTTCCTGAATAAGGTCAATGCTTTGAGGTGACGTTTCAGGCTGTTTCAGGTCTTCTAAAGGAAGTGTTTTTTCACCTCTTTTATTTTTTGAAATCAGTTTTTTAACAAGATCAATATCAAAATCGTACCAAGCAATCGAGCTGTCTACGTAGGCAAACCACATTTTCTTTTTAAAGACATCTATTTTGATACAAAATGCTTTTCCTTTTTCTGTTTCCAGAGTGGTAGAAGAAGAAGGGAAATTGCTTAATGCATCCAAATAGCTGTCAAGTTCGTAGTTAAGACAACATTTAAGTTTACCACATTGCCCTGCAAGTTTCTGAGGGTTGATACTTAATTGTTGGTATCTTGCTACATTGGTGTTTACAGATCTGAAGTCTGTAAGCCATGTTGAACAACAAAGTTCACGTCCACAAGACCCGATTCCGCCTACTTTTGCAGCTTCCTGCCTGAACCCGATCTGTTTCATGTCGATCTTCGTTCTGAAGGCTCCGGCGTAATCTTTAATCAGCTGTCTGAAGTCTACTCGGTTATCAGCTGTATAATAAAAAGTAATCTTTGATGAATCTCCCTGATATTCAACATCAGTAACTTTCATTTCAAGACCAATTCTTTGAGCTATTTTTCTAGCCTCCAGCTTTACTGCGTCTTCTTTTTTTCTAACTTCCTGCCATACCTCAAGATCCTTTTGGTTGGCTTGTCTGTATATTTTAAGTGCTAATTCTTCAGAAAATTTCTTCTTTTTCATCTGAATTTTTACTAATTCTCCCGTAAGGCTTACTACGCCTACATCGTGTCCCGGACTAGATTCTACTGTAACTACGCTACCTATATGTAAAGGAATATTATTTACATTCTTATAAAACGATTTTCTGTCATTTTTAAATCTAACTTCTACAAAATCACACCTGTTAGGTGCTGGGTTGTTGATGTTAGAAAGCCAGTCAAAAACACTTAATTTATAACTATTCCCGCAGGTATTTACATTTTCACAACCAGTTGCAGTTTTTTTAGGACCGCAAGAATGTGCAGAATCGCCGGATGTTTTACATCCACAACTCATATTACTATTATTTATAATCTTGCAAATTTATGTAATTTTATCTTTATGCGATTCTAAAATACTTAAATAACCTGAATTCGAATAAAACATTTCTATATTTTAAGGAAAGACAAAAGTTTGAATTTGGTAAAAATCAAGTTGTAAGTACTTTACAGATATATTTACGCTTTGTAATTTTCCATGATTTTTAAATCTCTATTAGATAAATCGATCATTTATAATTTCCATTAAGAGTGATATTAAGGTTTCAGGAAAATATTAACACTATTTTGTTAAACTCTAGTTTAATATTAAACAGGTGAGTATTATTTATTATACTTCTTGATTAAATGTCTATTATATATTATTTTACATCTTATTATGTTTAGAATGTTATTTTAAACATAGTTTTCTTTTGGCATATTGTTTAAAATATTAGGAAATATTAACAGACGTATTCAAAATAATTTTATATTTGGATTATATAATAATAGTCTATGAAAAAAATATTAGTATCAACTGCTTTATTGGCGGGCGTTCTATCTTACGCAGGAGGCTTCAGAGTTTCCCTGCAAGGGGTAAAACAATTGGCAATGGCGCATACTAGTGCTCATGCCGAAGATGCAAGTGTGACATTCTTCAACCCAGCAGGTATGTCATTTATCCCTACAAAGCTGAGCGTAGTAGCTGGAGGGTTTGGTGCAGGTAATAAAGTTACTTTTCAAAACTTAAATACCTTACAGAGTACAGAGACGGACAATCCAATAGGAACCCCAATCTATGCAGCGATTACTTATAAACCAATAGAAAATCTTTCCGTAGGTTTTAGTTTTTCAACTCCTTTTGGAAGTACAATTAAATGGCCTGAAAACTGGGAAGGTAAAGAGCTTGTACAGAAAATGGAACTGAAGAGTTACTACTTCCAACCAATGGTTTCTGTGAAACTTGCAGATTGGGTGTCTTTCGGGGCGAGCTATATCTATGCAAGAGGAAAGGTAGACTGGGATAAGGCTGTTACACAATTTAGCGGGCAAGTGAATATCAATGATGAAAAAGCAACCGGACATGGATATGGATTTGGTTTCTATTTTAGACCTGATCCAAAATTAGATGTGAGTATTGCATACCGTTCAGCAATTGATATGAAAGCTAAGAACGGAACGGCTACATTCAAATTCCCAACGCAATCCCCTTATTCTTTATTAAAGTTAAACGCTGCAGGACAGGATGCTTTCACGGCAACCCTTCCATTAGTTGAAGAATATACAATTGGTTTAACGTATAAAATTACTCCAAAATGGTCAGTATCAGCAGACTTTAACTATCACGGATGGGAAAGATACAGTAAGCTTACTTTAGATTTTGCAAATGCACCTATTGGAAACCAACCTTCAGATCCTACGGTTCTTGTAAATCCTAAGAATTTTAAAAATTCCAAAACATTCAGATTGGGTACTCAGTATGCATTCTCTAATATAATCTATGGACGTTTAGGAGCTTATTATGATGAAGCACCTTATACTACAGACAATTTTATTCCGGAAACACCTTCATTTGATACGTTTGTACTTACAGGTGGGGTAGGATTTAAGTTGAAACAATTCGGAATTGATGTAGCAGGAGGATATGCAATGCCTAAGTCCAGAGATGTGAACAATGCTAATATTGGATTCTATGGACAGGCTAAGGCAACAGCATTTTACTTTGGTCTAGGTTTATCTTATAACCCTTTTTAAATTAAAAGAAAGACTATGAAAAAAATTATAATGTCAACAATCGCAGTATCTGCAGTTCTTTTTACTCTATCCAGCTGTAAAACAGATTTTGATACTGATGTAAAAGATATTCAGGTAACAAGCGGAGAAGCTGATTTTTCAAGATATGTTTCATTGGGGAACTCTTTGACAGCGGGATATAGAGACGGTACGCTTTATAGTAGTGGACAAAGTGAATCTTATCCAAGTATGATTGCAGGACAAATGCAATTAGCAGGAGGAGGAGCTTTCAAACAACCTATGATGCCTAATGACGTAGGAGGGTTTACTGGAATTCCTGGTTTTTCAGGAAAATTGACTCTTCAGATGGTTAACGGAAGCTTAGTACCAGTAGAAAGTGCTCCGGCAGCAGCATTAGATAATGTTACAGCGGGTGGTCCATACCAAAATATGGGTGTACCAGGGGCTAGAGTAGCGCATTTATTAGCTGATGGATATGGAAACCCTGCGGGATTAAATCCACTTGCGCCTACTGCAAATCCTTATTTTGTAAGATTTGCATCTACACCTGGTACTTCAGTGGTGAAAGATGCTTTAAAGCAGGATCCTACTTTTATTTCTTTATGGATTGGTAATAATGACGTTCTATTATATGCTACTTCCGGGGGAGCAGATCCTAATGTGCCGATCACTCCTGTAGATGGACCGGTAGGAGTTGGATTTAGCAATACATATGCATTTTTGGCAGATCAATTATTCCCTGCAGGAACAAAAAGAAAAGGTGTTGTTGCAAATATTCCGACTGTTACCAATGTACCTTACTTTACAAGAGTTCCGGCTATGCCACTTACTGGATTAACTGACGCTCAGGTAAATCAATTGAATACAGGCTATGCTACATATAATGCAGGTTTGCTTCAGGCAAAAAGCTTAGGAGCTATCAATGATGCTGAATATCAAAAAAGACTTATCAAGTTTACCGCAGGGGCTGTAGCTAACGGTGCTGTTATTGTAGATAAAGATTTATCAACTGTTCCTGGACTTCCAAAATACAGACAAACTACAGTTAAAGACTTAATTCTTTTACCAGCAAGTAAAGTTCTTACTCCGCAAGCAGGAGGAGGGACATCAGTTCCTTTAGATGATAAATATGTATTGACTGAAGTTGAAACAGCAAAAGTATTGACAGCTACCACTGCATATAATGCTGCTATTAGAAAAGCTGCTACAGATAAAAATCTGGCTTTTGTAGATATGGATGCTAAAATGAAGGAGTTGAACTCTCAGTCCGGGATTATCTGGGATGGTGTAAGATATACTGCAGCATTCGTTACAGGAGGAGCTTTCTCTCTTGATGGAGTTCACCTTACAGGTAGAGGATACGGAATTGTTGCGAATGAATTTATCAAAACGATCAACATGAGGTATAAATCTACATTACCACAGGTAAATCCAAGTAAATATTCAGGAGTTACATTCCCATAATTATTTGATTAAATAAAAACTTAAAAACCACAGGAGTAAATCTTGTGGTTTTTTTTTAAATTTGCAAAATCTTTTAAAAAGTAAAAATGGCCGATCAGTTAAGTTATCTATTTTGTACAAGAACCAGCAGGGACTTGGCAGAGAAAATTGCCCAGAGTTATGGGAAAGAATTAGGAAAAATCAACTTTCAGGAGTTCAGCGACGGGGAATTTGAGCCTGTTTTGGACGAATCTGTAAGAGGAGGAAGAGTTTTCCTAATCGGATCTACGTTCCCACCTGCAGACAATCTTTTAGAGCTTCTTCTAATGATTGATGCAGCGAAAAGAGCTTCTGCAAAGAGCATTACCGTTGTAATTCCTTACTTCGGACTTGCCAGACAGGACAGAAAAGACAAACCAAGAGCGCCGATCGGTGCTAAGTTAGTTGCGAACCTTCTTACTGCAGCAGGAGCAACAAGAGTGATGACAATGGATCTTCACGCAGATCAGATTCAAGGGTTCTTCGAAATTCCTGTAGACCACCTTTATGCTTCTACAATTTTCGTTGATTATATTAAATCCTTAAATCTTGACAACCTTACCATTGCTTCTCCGGATATGGGAGGTGCGAAAAGAGCGAAAAACTATGCCGGTCACCTAGGTGCAGAAGTAGTAATTGCTTATAAAGAAAGAAAAAAGGCAAATGTTGTAGAAGAAATGTTCCTTATCGGTGATGTTACAGGTAAGAATGTTATCCTTATTGACGATATGATTGATACTGCGGGTACACTTTGTAAAGCAGCAGACATCCTAATTGAAAAAGGAGCAAAAACAGTAAGAGCAATGGCAACTCACGGAGTGCTTTCAGGAAAGGCTTACGAAAATATTGAGAACTCAAAAATCTTGGAAGTTATTGTAACTGACTCAATTCCTGTTAAAAATAATTTGTCATCTAAAATAAAAGTGCTATCTTGCGCCCCGTTATTTGCAGACGTTATGACAATGGTTCATGAGCACAAATCAATTAGTAGTAAATTTGTTATTTAATTGATTTCAAATAGCTTGCAAATTAAAATTAGAACAATTTTTTAAATTTTTTATAAATGAAATCTATTACAATTCAAGGTACAAAAAGAGAAAGCGTGGGCAAAAAGTCTACAAAAGCTTTACGTGATGCTGAATTAGTTCCTTGTGTTGTTTATGGAGGTGAGACTCCTTTAAACTTCTCTGCTGAAGAGAAAGCTTTTAAAGGATTAGTATACACTCCTGAAGCACACACGGTATCTATTGAAATTGACGGGGAAACTATTCCTGCAGTTCTTCAAGATATTCAGTTCCACCCAATTACAGACAAAATTCTTCACATTGACTTCTATCAATTATCTGACGATAAGCCAGTTGTTATGGAGGTTCCAGTAAGAATTACAGGACGTTCTAAAGGTGTTGTTGCTGGTGGTGTTTTACGTCAGTCTTTCAGAAAACTAAAAGTAAAAGCTATCCCTGCTAACCTTCCTGACGAAATCGTTGTTGATGTTACTCCATTGAGAATCGGAAACAAACTTTATGTAGGAGGAATCAAAACTGAAGGATATTCTTTCATGCACCCAGACAATGCAGTAGTAGTTGCTGTTAAGATGTCTAGAAATGCAATGAAAGGTGGTGCTGCTGCAATGGATGATGAAGATGAAGAAGAAGCAGAAGAAGTTGCAACTCAATCTCCTGACGTTCCAACAACAGAAGAGAAATCTGCAGAATAAGAATTGCTTATTTCAACAAAATAGAACCCGTCATTTTTTGACGGGTTTTTTTATTGAATTGACAATAAAAATAAAAGGAGATTTTATAGGAAAAGATTGTAAATGTAAAAAGGATTTTATTGAAGCAGTATTTTATATTTCTTTCTCTCATCAGCTTTCTTTATTATAAACCATCGAATATTTCTATCAGCTGACAACTATCACCCTTCAACTCCATGCTTCCTTTCGAAAAAAAAGCCGTAAATTTGAAGAGTTCTAAATAAGAACGGTTTAATTTAAAAAATAAATAAATGTTTGACATTCAGGAAATAAGAAGCCAGTTTTCTATATTGGACAGAGAAGTGAACGGTAAACCATTGGTTTATCTGGATAATGCAGCTACATCTCAAAAGCCAAATTCGGTTTTGGAAGTCTGTCACGCATATTATACGGAGCTTAATGCAAATGTTCACAGAGGAATTCACACATTAAGTCAATTAGCAACAGAAGAAATGGAGCTTTCCAGAAGAAAGATCCAGAAGTTCATTAATGCTGAACATGATTTTGAAGTAATCTTTACCAAAGGGACAACAGAAGGGTTGAACCTTATTGCCTATATTTTAACACAAAAATTGCAGAAAGACGATGAGATTATCATTTCATATCTTGAGCATCACTCTAATATTGTTCCTTGGCAAATGCTTTGTGAAAGAACAGGTGCAAAACTTCGTGTTATTCCTATCGATGAAAACGGAATTCTTCAATTAGATTATCTTGACCAATTCCTAAGTGAAAAAACGAAGGTTGTTTCAGTAAATCAGGTTTCTAACGCACTGGGAATTGTAAATCCTATTGAAGAGATTATTGCTAAAACCAGAAAGAATTCAGATGCATATATTGTAATTGATGGTGCTCAATCTGCTCCACATTTCAATATTGACGTTCAGAAAATGGATTGTGATTTCTTTGTTTTCTCAGGGCATAAAATGTATGCTCCGATGGGAACAGGTGTTTTGTATGGAAAACGTGAAATTCTTGAAGCTTTACCACCATTCCATGGAGGAGGAGAGATGATTGCAACATGTTCTTTTGAAGGGACAACATATGCAGGACTTCCATTTAAATATGAAGCCGGTACTCCGAACGTAGGCGGGAATATTGCTTTAGGGGCAGCCGTTGACTTTATGCAGAAAGTGGGGCATCAGAATATTCAGAATCATGAAAATGCATTGTTGGAATATGCTCAAAGACAGCTTTTAGAACTTGAAGGAATTAAGATCTATGGTGAGAAAGCTCACAGAACGGGAGTAGTTTCCTTTAATCTTGAAGGAATCGGTATTTCTTCCGATGTAGGAATGATCCTGGATAAAATGGGAATTGCAGTGAGAACAGGACACCATTGTACACAACCGATCATGAATTTCTTTAATATTGCAGGTACGGTAAGAGCGAGTTTTGCCGTTTATAATACTTTTGAAGAGATTGATGCTTTGGTAGAAGGTGTTAAAAAAGCTCAGAGAATGTTAAGCTAGTTTTAGAGAAACTATATAAAAAAGCCCTGTCAGTAATGATAGGGCTTTGTCTTTTTATTTTAAACTCTCTTTTTGAGAGTTAAATTTTATTTTATAGAGTTGGTTTCCAGTCCACAACTGCTCTGATGAATGCCTCAGCATTTTCTACAGGTACATTTGGAAGAATTCCGTGTCCTAGATTGGCGATATATCTGTCCTTTCCGAAACGGTTGATCATTTCTGTAACCATTTTCTTGATCGTTTCAGGAGTAGAGTGTAGCCTTGCAGGATCAAAGTTTCCTTGAAGAGTCATCGTATGGTTTGTTAAAGTTCTTGCGAACTCAGGTTTGATTGTCCAGTCAACTCCAAGAGCAGAAGCTTTAGACATCGTCATATCTTCTAATGCAAACCAGCATCCTTTTCCAAATACGACAACATGAGTAAGCGGGCTTAATGCTTCAACAATCTGATTGATGTATTGCCAAGAAAATTCCTGGTAATCCGTTGGAGAAAGCATTCCACCCCAAGAATCAAAAATCTGAACTGCAGAAACACCTTTTTCTACCTTTCTCTTTAAATAAGCAATAGTAGTATCAGTGATCTTTTGAAGTAATAAATGAGCTGCTTCAGGCTGTTGGAAACAGAAAGATTTTGCAATATCAAATGCCTTACTTCCTTTTCCTTCCACACAATAGCAAAGAATCGTCCATGGAGATCCGGCAAAACCGATCAATGGAATTTCATTGTCTAATTTCTGAAGAGTAAGTTCAATAGCATCAAAAACGTATCCTAAAGTATCATTCACGTCCGGAGTTTCAATATTCTGAACCTGTTCCATTGTTCTGATCGGAGTATCCAACCAAGGACCAACGGATTCTTTCATTTTGAAATCGATTCCCATTGCCTGAGGAACTACCAAAATATCAGAAAACAGAATCGCAGCATCTAAAGGAAATCTGCGGATAGGCTGTAATGTAATTTCAGCAGCAAGTTCAGGAGTCTGACATCTTGTAAAGAAATCATATTTGTCTCTTAAGGCAATGAATTCCGGCAGATATCTTCCAGCCTGCCTCATCATCCAGACAGGAGGTCTTTCAACGGTTTCTCCGCGAAGTGCTTTTAAATATAGGTCGTTTTTTATCATAATCTATTTAAACTAATATTACCGTGATTTCCGGTAACAGATATTTTAAAATCTACTTCCAAATTCCTTCTTTATCAACTCAAAGATTGATGCTAAAGTATTTTCCTCAGAAGTAAAAATATTATCATGAGTATATTTTCTCAATTCCCCTGATGTAGTTTCTCCTATCGAGAATAGCTTCATGTCTTTCAGGGAATTTTGCTTTGCAAAACTACGAACTCCGCTTGGACTAAAAAATACTGCAGCATGATATTTTTCAGGTATTAAAGGATTGATTTCCTCCGTGTTGTAGATTGTAATTTTTTTATACTTAATATTTTGAAGCGGAAGCTCCTTGTCCAGAACATTGATGGCTAAATTACCACAAAAGTGAAGAAACTGTTCGTGCTGGCAGTTCCCGATAATGAATCTGGAAAGAGTATCAGCATTTTTCAATACCTTAAATGTTCCAAAGCCGTGTCTTCTCAATGCTTTCTTTGTCTTCTCACCCACGCAGTAAATCTTATTGTAATTTTTTGCCGTGAAATTTTCATTGGGCTTGAATCTGTTTTTAAAAAACGAAGCAACACCATTCACGCTAGTAAAAATCAGGGAATAATTTTTAAGATCAAAAGGACTGATCATAATAGGTTTTGTCTTAATTACCTCAACACAGTCAACCAAGGTATCCTCTCCTAATTCTTTGGATATAATTGATGGGTCTATATTTTTGGTAAATAAGATTTTCATGACTGTTGGGTTAGAAAATAAGAAGGAATTGATAAGTGTAAGGTAACCCTTAGATCTGGCTTTTGATTTCCGCCATTAATTCTTTTCCACCATTTTCAAGAACAACTTTCGCAAACTTTTCTCCAAAATTTTCTGATGGATCATATTCGAAATTCTCATCAATAGCAATACAGTTTTTACCATCTAAAGAGCAAAGTGCTGCTGTAAAGCGAATCTGATCTTCGATAATCTCAGCAAAAGCTCCGATAGGCGCAGTACATCCTCCTTCTAAAGTGCTTAAGAAGTTTCTTTCGATTTCTACGCAGATTTGAGTAGGTGCGTGGTTGATCTGTTTCAGTATTTCATTGATCTCTGGCTTATCAGAATGTCCTGCAACGGCAATTACACCTTGTGATGGTGCAGATATCATTACCGGAAGCATTTCGTAATCGATCTCCATTTTCATTCTTTTGATTCCTGCCAAAGATAATATGGTAGCATCAAAATCACCATCTTCAAGCTTTTGAAGACGAGTCTGGATATTTCCGCGAATGTCTGAAAAATCGGTAGTAGGGTAGTGTCTTAGCCAGAAAGCTCTTCTTCTCAAGCTGCTGGTGGCAAGTTTAAGTTCGTGAAGCTCTTTGTTTTTAGCTGATTCTTTTCTGATCAGGATATCTTGAGGATAGTCTCTTTCCAGATAAGCAATCATCTCAATATTATGAGGCAATTGAGTTGGGACATCCTTTAAAGAATGAACGGCAATGTCTATTTCATCATTCAATAAGGCCACATCAAGGTCTCTTGTGAAAACCCCGGTGATTCCCATTGAATATAATGGCTGATTAAGGTTCTTATCGCCAGAAGAAACGATAGGAACGATTTCCGTTAAATAATTATTGTTCTGAAGATGCCTCGCAACTTCTCTAGCCTGCCAAAGTGCAAGTGCGGAATTTCTTGTTCCGATTCTAATGCTTTTCATTGAATTCGTTGTTTGGTTGTTCAACTAATATTTCGTGCATTAATTTACTAATTTCTTCAGCTTTTAAAGGATTGTCTATGATATATTTTGCAAAACGGTTGGTGATTTTCTGGATCATTTTGTCTGAAAGTTCCATATCCGTGATACCTATATACTTGTTTTTCTTATAAAAGTTATGCATTTCATTGCGTTCCATGTTCTTTAAAACCGCTTTGAAATGATGAATATTTGGTGCTAGTTTTCTTTTTTTCTCCCATTCAATGAAGTCTTTCATCAGTTCCTTGATGATTTTTTCAGCTTTTGGAATTTCTCTTTCTCTTTGCTGAATTGTTTCCTGGATCTGTTTTGAAAGCTCATCTACATCAATGAGCGTTACATTTTCATTTTCCGTCACATTCTTTTCAACGTTATGCGGAATAGAAAGATCAATCACTAATGTTTCCTTTCCGTTAGGGAAATGAGACTGATTGATGATCGGGTGTTTTGCTCCCGTTGCAACGATAAGAATATCTGTATTTTTTAATTCCTTGTCAAAATCAGAATAATCAACGTGAGGAATATTATATTTCTCGGAAATCTTTTCTGCTTTCTCCTGAGTTCTGTTCGCAATTTTAATCTTTGGCTGATAAACATGCTTTACCAGATTATCGACAGTATTCTGTCCGATTTCACCAACACCTAAAAGAAGAATGTTTTTTTCAGTAATTCTCTTCTGGCTGTTTAAAATATAATGAACTGCTGCATAGGAAACAGATGCCGCTCCATTGGAAATTCCAGTCTCATTCTTGATCCTTTTTGAAATCTGAATAGCTGCATTAATGGCTCTTTCAAGATATGGATTAGAATTTTGTCTTTCTTTTTTAAAGCGGTTGTATGCTTTTTTGATCTGACCGATGATCTCAAAATCCCCAATAATCTGGCTTTCAAGTCCGGCAGCGACTCTGAAAAGATGAATCAAAGCCTCTTCTTTGGTAAGGATATTGGCAAACTGAAGAAAATCCGTAAGATTTACCCCGATTGTTTTACAATATTCTTCAGCCACTAAAAGATAATTGGAAGATGTTGTATAGATTTCGGTCCTGTTACATGTGGAAACCACAAATGCATCTCCCAGATCTTCGTTGTGAACCCTGGAGACAAAGTTTTTGATGTTTTCATCAAAGAATGCAAATTTTCCTCTCGTTTCTACATCAGCCTTTTCGTAGCTGATAGAAAGCACGGCAAAATTCGATGTTTGATGGATGTTGGAATACTGTAACATAAGCAGTCGCAAATTTACGATTTTTTTAATTAATCACCCTCTGAAAGTGTATATGATAATTATCGTAAAAAACTATAGTGTGAAAAGTAAATTTTGTCAAAATGAAAAGCTCAAAAGTAAAGCTGGTGAAGGTCTTTTTCTAAATTTGTGTATTGAGCCGTTTGTTTTCTTTGTTTTTCTTCATGTTTTCACGGTCAACATCCTTCGTTAATTTTGGTTGAAATCAAACTCTGTAATTGTCTAAACAGAAAGTTAATAAAGAATTATAAATTTTAATAAAATTTTAACCAAATTATGTTGTGTGGAAATTTCTTTCGTAGTCTTAAATTTATATCTTTGTAAACTTAAAATCAGAAGAAAAATATGAGTTTATTTGATATGTTTACGCAAGAAATTGCGATAGACCTGGGAACAGCTAATACCCTTATCATCCATAATAATAAAATTGTTATAGATCAACCTTCGATTGTTGCAATCGAACGTTCGTCGGGTAAACCTATTGCTGTGGGTGAACAGGCTAAACATATGCAAGGGAAAACTCACGAGGATATCAAGACCATCCGCCCTTTGAAAGATGGGGTAATTGCAGATTTTCACGCTTCTGAACATATGATCAAGGAGTTTATCAAAAAAATTCCTGGAATCAAAGGTAAATTCATACAGCCTGCATTGAGAATTGTAATCTGTATCCCTTCTGGTATTACTGAAGTTGAAAAAAGAGCGGTAAGAGACTCGGCTCAAAAAGTAAACGCAAAAGAAGTAAGATTAATCTACGAACCAATGGCTGCTGCTATAGGTGTGGGGATTGACGTACAGAAGCCTGAAGGAAATATGATCATCGATATAGGTGGAGGTACTACGGAAATTGCTGTGGTAGCTTTAGGAGGTATCGTATGTGATAAATCTGTGAAAATTGCAGGAGATGTATTTACGAATGATATCGCTTATTACTTAAGAACTCATCATAACCTTTACATCGGAGAAAGAACTGCCGAAAGAATCAAAATTGAAGTTGGTTCAGCTGTGGAAGATCTTGATGTAGACATCGAAGATATCCCGGTACAAGGTAGAGACCTTATCACTGGTAAGCCTAAAGAAATTATGGTTGGATACAAAGAGATTGCACGTGCATTAGATAAATCTATTATCAGAATTGAAGATGCAGTAATGGAAACTCTTTCTCTTACTCCACCGGAGTTGGCTGCAGATATTTACAAAACAGGTATCTATCTAGCAGGAGGAGGTGCATTGCTAAGAGGTCTTGCGGACAGAATTCACAAAAAAACAGGTCTTCCTGTATTTGTAGCTGAAGATCCGTTGAGAGCCGTAGTTCGTGGAACTGGTATTGCACTTAAGAATATGGATAAATTCAATTTCTTGATTAAATAATTTTAACTTTTTACGACTATATATCTGAATGGGATTTTTGCTGAGACTATTTTCGAAGAACACACTCTTTGTCTTCTTTATATTCCTGCAAATTATTGCTCTGGTTCTGATATTCTCCAGAAACGCCATGCAGAGATCCTGGATTGCCGGGCAGACAGCTGCATTTAACTCATGGGTTTCCGGATATATTGATGAAGGAGTTTCTTATCTGAAGCTAAAACAGATCAATGAGGATCTTGTGGTTCAGAATAAAACCCTGATGACTGAACTTTATGGAAAAGATGGAGCCAAAAATCCGGTTTTCAAAAGAGTTCATGATACGATCGGAGGTGGTCAGATCTATACTTTTGTTGATGGAGAAATTGTTTTCAACAGTATCAACAGAAGAAATAATTACTTTACAATCAACCGTGGTCGAAGAGACGGTGTATTCCCACAAATGGGGGTAATGGCACCAAGAGGGATTGCGGGAATTGTTATTAATTCTACAGACAGTTATGCATTAGTACAATCTGTATTAAGTGTAAACAAGATCAGGATTAATGCTGCACTGAAAAACTCAGGATATTTTGGTACTTTAACCTGGAATGGAGATAATTCAAGGGTAATGCACCTTGCAGATATCCCAAAATATGTTGCTTTGAAAGTAGGTGATACCGTTGTTACAGACGGAAAATCCGCTATCTTCCCGAAAGGAGTTACAATAGGAACTATTGCCGGATACTCAGTAGATAATAAAACCGGCTTCTGGGATATTTCTGTGGAGCTGAGTGAAAAAATGGGAGCGTTAAATAAAGTGTATGTAGTAAAGAATCTTAAGAAAGCAGAAGTGCAGAAGATTCAGGATACTATGCAGGCTGTAATAAAAAAAGAAAATGATTAGCAGGACTTTATTTACTGATATATTGATTATGATTTTTCTTGTGGCATTACAAGTTTTTGTATTGAACAGGATTACTCTCTTCGGGAAATATACTCCGGTACTATATCCTGTCTTTGTCATGTTTTATCCTTTCTTTAGAAATAAATTCCAGTTTCTTGCCTTAAGTTTTTTAATGGGGTTGGCTATTGATGGATTTCTTTATTCATGGGGGATTAATGCTTTCGCGACAACCTTAATTGCTTATTTCAGGACGTTGATATTCAGAACGTCTACAGATACGTCTACAGACTTTTTCTCTTTTCAGTCCCTTCAATGGGCGCAGTTTTTGCTGTTTTTATTTTCAAGTATTTTCCTGCATCAGCTTTTAGTACAGTATATTGAGTTCTTTAAGTTTAGCAGGTTTTTTGAAATATTATTTAATGTGTTGGTGACAAGTGTAATTTCATTTATATTTATAGTTATTTACGCATTAATATTTAAAATCAAACAAAAAGTTTGAACACACGTTATTTAAAAATCTTTTCCGTCCTGGTTGTAATCGCCCTTATTTTTGTGGCGAGACTTGCGTATTTGCAGTTATTTACAGATCGTTATGCATTAAATGCGGCTAATACTTCCATTAAAATTGAATATGTAATTCCTCAACGTGGAGTTATTTTTGACCGAAACGGGAAGATCATGGTAGGGAATCAACCTGCTTACGAAATTTCCTTTACTCAGGCTTTAATGAAACCTGATTTTGATACATTAGGCTTTTGTAGTCTGATGAAGATCAGCAAAACAGACTTTATCAACAAGGTCAATCTTATAAAAAAAGAAAAATACTATTCTAAGCTGACTCCTATGACTTTTTTAAAGGATCTCAGC
This sequence comes from Chryseobacterium artocarpi, assembly GCF_001684975.1. Taxonomy (GTDB): domain Bacteria; phylum Bacteroidota; class Bacteroidia; order Flavobacteriales; family Weeksellaceae; genus Chryseobacterium; species Chryseobacterium artocarpi. The sequence continues at coordinate 319,226 of NZ_MAYH01000045.1, forward strand.
AGAGAAGATATTGCAAGAGTACAGGAGATTATTTTTAAATACCCTGCATTTAATATTGTACAGAGACCTCAGCGTCAATATGAAGTTTCTACTTCCGGAAACCTTTTAGGGTATACCAGTGAAGTAAATGAAAGAGAAATTAAAAAAGATTCTACTTACTATTTACCCGGAGATTTTATCGGGAAAACGGGAGTGGAAAAGTCTTATGAAAAGGAGCTTCGTGGCGTAAAAGGAATGAAGTATATCCAGAAGGATATCAGACTTCGAAACATTGGATCCTATAAAAACGGAGCTTTGGACAAAGATGTAATTACTGGTAAAGATATTACATTAACTATTGATTATGATCTTCAAAGAACAGCTGAAGAAATGTTGGTTAACAAACACGGCGCAATTGTAGCTATTGACCCTAATAACGGGGAAGTATTAGTTGCTGCTACCGGACCGGATATTGATCCCAATCTATTTACCGGACCATATAAATCTAAAAATTTATACGCCTTATCAAAAGATACACTTTATGAGAATAAACCTACTTTTGATCGTTCTTTACAGGCGGGCTATCCTCCAGGTTCTACCTTCAAACTGTTAACTGCTTTGGCAGCTATGCAGATGGGAGTAATGGATGAAAAGACTATTTTCCCTTGTGGTGGAGGTTTCTTCTATAAAGGTAAAAGAATCAAAGGTCATGGTGGAGCAGATCCGCTTATTCCTTCTATTCAGGTTTCCAGTAACTGTTTTTTCACATATGCATTTATTGCAATCATCAAAAAATATCCGGGCAATCCTTCAAAAGGTGTTGATGAATGGAAGAAGATCATGAGCAGTTTTGGAGTTGGAGAGTTTTTAAATAATGACTTTGCAGTGGGAGCGAAAGGAAGAATCCCTTCCGGAGATTTTTATGAAAGAAGGTTTAAAGCGATCATGAAAGCAAGCGGTTCCCAAAGAACAGATTTTAAAAACTGGGATGAAATGTCAACCGGAGCTATCTATAATGGAATGGGGCAGGGTGATGTTTTGGTAACTCCTATTCAGCTGGCAAATTATGTGGCTGCTATTGCTAACAAAGGATGGTATTATACACCTCATATCGTAAAAGCAATTGACGGAAAAGCAAACCCTGATCCAAGATTTAAGGTTAAACATAAAACTCTGGTAGATCCAAAACATTTTGAGCCTGTTTTAAAAGGGATGGAAGCCGTAGTTCTGAGAGGAACAGCAAGAGGATTGAAATCCAACGATTTTACACAATTAGCCAAGACAGGTACAGCACAGGTTCCACAGGGAAAAGATAACTCTATTTTTGTATTGATCGCCCCTGCTGATAAACCGAAAATTGTTGTGGTTGCAGTAATGGAGCATGCAGGATTTGGAGCAACTTGGGCAGGTCCGGCTTGTACAGTAATTGCAGAAAAATATATTACAGGTGATTTGAAGAGAGAGAACCTGTATAAGAAAATGATTACTTCGAGTTTCATGCCAGAGTACAAAAGGCAATGGATTGCAGATTTGAAGCGTAAAGGACTTTATAAAGATCCTAAACCGGATTCAATAAAACAAAAAAGAATAAAAGATAGTCTGGAACTCGTTAAACAGCAAAAAGCAAAACTTCAAAAGAAAATAGAAGACGAAGCTAAAAATAATAAAACTGCTAAAAAACCTACTAAGCAATGAAATGGACAGAAGGAATAGATAAATTAGGTCTTGGACTGTATTTCCTGCTTTGCATTTTTGCTATTGCCAATATTTACAGTGTTGATCAGAAGCTGGGAGAAAAACAGTTGATGTTCTTCTGTATATCCGTTTTTGTAGGACTGATCATATTTGTAGGAAGAAGTAAATTTTTCGAGAATATGGCTGGGATTATTTATATAGGCGGAGTTCTTTTGCTAATTGGTCTTTTCCCTTTCGGTAAAGAAATCCTGGGGCAGAAGAACTGGTACAAATTCGGAAGTTTTACCATGCAGCCGGTAGAGTTTGCAAAAATTGGAACGGCATTGATGCTCGCCAATTATGTTTCAGGACCGGATTTTAATCTTAAAAACAGAAAGTCTTTATTGACAGCTTTGGGGATTATCGGTATTCCGGCAGTAGTAGTACTTGCTATTCCGGATGTTGGATCGATGCTGGTTTTCATTGCTTTTTTCATTGCTTTATATAGAGAAGGATTGAGTGGGCTGCTGTTTGGTATAGGGTTCATTTTTGCCTCAGTCTTTTTAATAGCATTGGCAATTCCTCCTGTATATGTAGCTGTCGCTATTCTGGTTATTGCTGGGGTTTTAATTGCGATGAACTATCATAGAATGTCCTGGGATGTAATCTCTATTTCTGGGATTTCAGGATCTATTCTTTTACTTTGCGGGCTGGCATTCGGTTCTCCGTATATTTTAGAAAAACTACCAAAGCACCAGAGAGAAAGAATTGAAGTTCTTTACAAAGGTGAAAAAGCATTTAGAGATACATCAGGGTATAACTTATTATATTCCAAAACGGCGATTGGTTCCGGAGGGCTTACAGGAAAAGGATATCGTGAAGGATCCGTTACTCAGGGGAAATTTGTTCCCGAACAGGAAACCGATTATATTTTCTGTACAGTAGGAGAAGAATGGGGGTTTATAGGAAGCGCTGTCCTTATTTTATGTTATATGGTCTACATTGGGAGAATCTATTACCTGGCAGAGAGGCAGAAATCTGCTTTTAACCGTGTATTTGGGTATTGCTTTGCGTCGATCTTGTTAATGCACTTTTCGATCAATTTAGGGATGGTTATGGGGCTTTTCCCAACGGTAGGGATTCCTCTTCCTTATTTCAGTTATGGAGGAAGTTCATTGCTTGCCTTTTCGATCATGACTTTTATTTTCTTTAAACTTAATTATTCTGATAAAAACAGTTTAGTATAATTTTCAGACTTATTATTGGAAATTATTTTAATCCGCAATGTGTGGAGTGTATTCTTATATCCATTAATCATTTATAATATTATGAAAGAAGCTTATATCGTAGATAAGGATTTTGAAAATACAGATTTTGTTCAGGTTCCCTTGGAAAAAGGAGAGTATGAAAATTGTACTTTCAGAAACTGCAATTTTGAATTTTTAGATCTGTCGGGTTTCAGCTTCCAAGGTTGTGAATTTATAGAATGTAACCTCAGCATGACAAAACTTGCAGGGACGGCATTTCGTGATGTTCTATTTAAAGAAAGTAAGATGCTGGGACTACAGTTTAATGATTGTAATGGCTTTGGTTTATCATTCAGATTTGATGGTTGTATTCTTAATAATTCAGTTTTCTACCAAACAACAATAAAGAAAACGACTTTTAATAATTGCAGGTTGGTCGAGGTCGATTTTACTGAATCCGATTTGTCAAATTCAATATTCTGTGGCTGCGATCTGTCAGGAGCTATTTTTGATAATACAAATCTTGAGAAGGCTGATCTGAGAACATCTGTCAACTATATGATAGATCCTTCTTTAAATAGGCTTAAAAAGGCAAAATTTTCCCTTTCTGAAGTATATGGACTCCTCTATAAGTTAGATATTGAGATAGACAGGAATAGCTAGGTTCTAAACACAGATGCTGGATACGGATATTTTTGAAAATTTTTTTTAACAGGAAGGTATATAAATGTTAATGATCGAATTCAATAGAAGCAGGCTTTAATCTGCTTTTTTATATCTGTATATTTATTGACATTAGCCAAAGTTCAATAGGAAGTATGATATATAAAAAAGCCATCAAAATCTTGATGGCTTCATTATTTAAATCAATTATTTATAAAATTAAAAATTTGCTGGTGTAGCTGAAGTAACAGCGGCTAGGTTGTTGTAAGCTTCTCCTTGCTCGTTAATCACTCTTTTTGCGAATCTGTACTTAGGTCCCCAATAAGAATCATTAAGTGAAGAGATCATTACACCTTTAGATGTTGCTGCATGGATAAATTTAATCTCTCCTTCTTCAGTAACACTTTCTACAATACCTACGTGAGAAATTCTTCTTCCGTGAGAAAAGAAAATCAAATCTCCTTTCTGTAGGTTTTCTTTTTCAATTCTTTCTCCCTCCTGAGCCTGAGAAGCAGCTACTCTTGGTAAAGTAAGACCTGCAGCAGCCCCGAATACAGAAAGAACAAAAGCTGAACAATCAATACCTCTTCTTGTAGTTCCTCCATATCTGTAAGGAGTTCCAAGGTATGTTTCAGCTTCAGTAAGGATACCATCAATGGTTTTATTGTATTTGATTGCTTTTGCAATCTCAGAATTATTAATAGCTTTCTTAGCGTTTGCTATAGATGCTGCCTTTTCAGCAAGGAAAGAGTCGATAAGTTTCTGCTTATCCTGCTCCATTTTTTTGTTATCTATAGAAGCTAGTTTGGCATCTGTTTTGTATTCTTTTGTGTAAGTTGCTGGTTTTGAAACCACATAATTTGTAGCACACGATTGCAATGATACTGTAGTAACTAAAGCAACTAAATAAAACAAAACTCTTTTCTTCATATATATTTGATTATCCGTGTTAAAAAGGAATATTTATTTTCAAAAGCATTACAAAAGTAGAGATTCCGAGCAAAAGACCCCTGATATGATAATTGTCAGGAACTTATTTTAACACTATTTAACATATTATTTACATATGTTAAAGAAAAATAAACCGCAACAGCCTATTTTTGGTAAGTGTGCGGTTTTTTTTATTAAGATTCTTTAACAAACTCTATCGATATTCTTCTATAAATCACGTTTTGTAATCTAAAACTCTAATTTTCAAGGGTGTTAAAAAAACAAAATTAATTTCTTGAAAACCTTGAATTAATGCGGCTTTTAAGGTTGTTTTGTCTGTTGGATTAAATTATATGTCTTTAATGTTAATGATTAGAATTTGGAATAGTGCTTTTGTTTAAAGAATAGTAAATATCTTAACAATTAGTATCTCATAGAAATTGGAATTGGGTCATAAAAAAAATTCCTCAGAAAAACTGAGGAATTTAAACTAATATGGAACTTTACAGATGTTATTTTGTAAACAACATTTCTCTGTATTTTGTCATTGGCCAAAGCTCGTCATCTACCATCATTTCAAGGTTATCAGAAGCATCTCTGATCCCGTCAAATAAAGGTTTTACTTTGTTACAATATGCTTCTGCCTGCTTTTGGCTGTCTGTTATGCTTTTTGCTGCTTCTCTGGCTTTAAGAAGCTCTTCAACGCCAAGTTTAATTATAGAAACATTTTCAGAAATGCTGGTAATTAAACTCATTTGTTCTTTTGCTAAAGATTTGAATTCTTTATCTCCGAAGATTTCTTTAAGACCTTTTACGTTTTCAATTAATCTGTTCTGATAATTTAAAGCCGAAGGAATGATGTGGTTTCTTGCAATATCACTTAATACTCTCGCTTCAATATCGATTACAGTAGAGTACTTTTCTAATTTGATTTCATTTCTTGCTTCAACTTCTCTATGGTTGAAGATTCCCATTTCCTCATAAAGGTCAAGGAATTTTTTATCCATTTCCTGTTTTAAAGCTTCAGGAGTTGTTTTAAGGTTGTTCAAGCCTCTTTTTTCGGCTTCTTTTGCCCAGTCATCAGAATACCCATCTCCTTCAAACATAATGTTTTTACACTGCTTGATGTATTCTCTCAATACATTAAAGATAGCTTCGTCTTTCTTAAGACCTGTTTCAATTAAAGCATCAACTTCTTTTTTGAAATCATTAAGCTGTTTTGCAGCGATAGTATTCATAACCGTCATAGATTCTGCACAGTTTGCAGATGATCCTACCGCTCTGATCTCAAATTTATTTCCTGTAAATGCAAATGGAGAAGTTCTGTTTCTATCTGTGTTATCTAATAGAATTTCAGGAATCTTTCCAACAACATTTAATTTTAATTCTGTTTTCTCTTCCGGAGATAGTTTTCCGTTTGTTACTTTTTCAAGTTCTTCCAATACGCTGAATAACTGGCTTCCGATAAATACAGAGATAATTGCCGGAGGAGCTTCATTAGCACCTAATCTGTGATCGTTGCTTGCAGATGCGATACTCGCTCTTAGAAGATCAGCATATTCATGTACAGCTTTAATAGTATTTACGAAGAATGTTAAGAACTGTAGGTTTTTCTTAGGGTTTTTTCCTGGGCTTAATAGGTTTTCCCCCGTATCGGTAGCTAAAGACCAGTTGTTGTGCTTTCCGCTTCCGTTTACACCAGCAAATGGTTTTTCGTGGAAAAGGATATGGAAGTGGTGTTTGTGAGCTACTCTTGCCATGATATCCATCAATAAAGAGTTGTGATCCACAGCAACGTTTACTTCTTCAAACATTGGAGCCAGCTCAAATTGGTTTGGAGCTACCTCGTTGTGTCTTGTTGTTGCCGGAATTCCAAGCTTCATACATTCGATTTCCAATTCTTTCATGAAATTCATTACCCTTGTCGGGATAGAACCGAAATAGTGGTCATCCAATTGCTGTCCTTTTGCAGGAGAGTGTCCTAATAAAGTTTTACCTGTTAATACAAGGTCAGGACGAGATTGGTATAATGCTGAGTCAACCAGGAAATATTCTTGCTCCCAACCTAAAGTAGGAGTTACTTTCGTTACATTTTTATCAAAATACTGCATTACATTAGTTGCAGCCTCATCTACAGCATTCAAAGCTCTTAATAACGGAGCCTTATAATCTAATGTTTCTCCCGTATAAGAAATGAAGATCGATGGAATACATAAAGTAGTTCCCATGATAAATGCAGGAGATGTAGGATCCCAGGCAGTATACCCTCTTGCTTCAAATGTATTTCTGATTCCTCCGTTCGGGAAAGAAGATGCATCCGGTTCCTGCTGAATCAATAAGTTTCCACTGAATCTCTCGATCGCTCTACCTCCTTCAATAGGTGTAAAGAATGAATCATGCTTTTCAGCAGTTGTACCTGTCAAAGGCTGAAACCAGTGAGTATAGTGAGTTACTCCTTTGCTCATTGCCCAATCCTTCATTGCTACAGCAACCTGATCTGCAATGTGTCTCTGGATTTTAGTCCCTTTTTTTACTGCATCCATAATAGACTGGAATGCTTCTTTCGTTAAATATTCTCTCATTGTTTCTTCTGAGAAAACATTTTGGCAGAATAGTTCTGATAATTTTGCAGGGATTTCGACATTGTTGTCTTTTCTGAAATCCTTAAATGGTAGGGTTTCTAATGCTTTGAATCTTAAGGTTGACATATTTGGATGAATTTTGATAGGGCAAATTTACAAAAAAAATGAAACAAAAATGATTTTACCCTAAAAAATTAAGGGGTATTTTGAAATTTTATACAAATTAAACAATTGTTTGGTGGGTTTTCGATAGGGGTTGTCTATTGTTTCTTGTTTAAAACTAAATATCCAGGACACTTTTGAAAGAGACGAGGCTGGTAAATACATTTTACATGATACATCGTGGAATCCTGTGCGAATTAGGCGGCTGAATTAAAAGATAGTTAAAATAAAATGGGCAAAGATTTTGTATATTTGTGTGAAATTTATTTTATGACAAATTCTAGAGCAAGAGAAACAACAGAAGCTATTGAAAGACTATATATCTCTATGAGGCACTTATTTTATAGAGGATTTTTCAAGCCGGCAGGGGTTTCAGGAGAAAGTATCAGAAGCTTGTTAAAAACCATCAATCCGGAAATTTATGGGACTATGAATATTCCGAGTAAACTTGAACTTGATGGTTTAATGTATGTACTAGACAGGCTTCCGGAAGGGATTGAGGAGTGTGCTTTTATTCATCTTACATCAGATGAAGGGTTTGATAAAGGAAGTTTCGAACCTATTGTTCCTAAAAAGAGAAGAAGAAACTGCTATAGAATAGATGAACACCAGATGAATATAGAGGTTCTTTTGGGACGTTCTGAAATTTATGACATTCTTACCCACCTTACCTTCCTATTTATAGAAGCTGATAAAATCCGTAATCTGGCATTCATTCAAGATGAAAACTGGAAACCTACACGTGCTTTCAAGATTATTGAAGAGGTAGTAAAAGGAGAAAAGAAATTCAGCAGAAAGGAAAAAGAAGTGGCATTGATCCACCTTTCTTCTTTAATAGGTAGATCTTTTGATGAAACATTAAGAGCTTACAATACTTTTGGAGATGATAATAATCCTGACCGTTTATTTAAAATCATTTACAACTTAGGAAAAGTAAGTCTTGAAGACGCAAAAGGAACTACGGAAAGAGAAATTCATTTCAGTGCTATATTAAAAGAAAGAGTAGGACACCACTATTTTGGTGAGAAATGGGCGAATAAAGTAAAAGAAGTTTTATTTGAGAATAATCTTCATATGCGTCCATTACATATTATTTCGGCAAATATGCACTCTGTAAAAAATATGCTGTATGCTAATGAGGCTCTTAAAAAGAAGCATCATAATGAAGTGGATTATAAACTGTATGAAGAAATTTCAAATAAGAAAGACCTTCGTGATAAAGTATTAAAATATGCTTTAGATGAAGGAATGATTCATATTGCAGATAAAAGTGGAAGTAATATTGATGTTCAGATCATTGATCTGAGTAAAACAGACCTGAAAAATACTCCATTCGCTGATTGTAAATTTTCCGGAGATGATGTTGTCATGGTATTTGATTACGCATTCGGAGAGCAGGCTTTTGAAGTAATGGATGAGCTGTTGAAACCTTTTGAACATAAAGGAGAGGTATACATGATGCATGTGAAATCTGTATCCATTATGGGGAAAGCAGGAATTCTTACAGGAGAAAAAGGAGATATCATGATCCCGACTTCTCACATATTTGAAGGAACTGCGGATAACTATCCTTTTGAAAATGCATTGAAGCTTGATGATTTTGTAGATGATGAACTGAAAGCTTTTGAAGGTCCTATGATTACCGTTTTAGGAACATCACTTCAGAATAAGGATATCCTTTCTTATTTTATGAATACTTCTTGGAGAGCGATAGGTCTTGAAATGGAAGGAGCGCATTATCAGAAAGCAATTCAGGTAGCATCTAAGATCAGGCATCATATCTCACCGGATTTATTCGTTTGTTATGCATATTATGCTTCAGATAATCCATTGGAAACGGGAAGTACACTATCTTCAGGTGGTTTAGGTCTTACGGGTGTAAAACCAACTTATCTGATTACTTTAAGAATTCTTGAAAAGATTTTAAGAAGCGGGAAAAAAGAAGCTTCTGCAAAGAAGTAATCTTAATTTTCTATTAAAATACAAACCTCAGCTGTAGAAACAGCTGAGGTTTTTTTGTTGCTACTTTATTCTATGTAAAATAAGTAAGGATTTAAAAAATACACAATCTTATTTAACAAATCAAATAAAAAAGTATCTAAAACCATATTAAAAAGAGAACAAAAACCTTGTTATAACTCCGCGTTTGAGGGTTTTGTTTAAAATACCTACCTTTAGAAAAAATAAAATTTTAAATGAGAAAATCGGCTGCAATCATTTTTGCGTTTATCATTTCACAATTTCAGGCTCAGCAAGGAGCTTATTATCAGCAGGCTGCGAAGTACAAGATGGATATTGATGTCAATGCTGAAAAATTTACCTACCAGGGAAAACAAACCTTAGAATACACGAATAACTCACCCGATGAGTTGAATGTGGTATATTTCCACCTGTATTGGAATGCTTTTAAACCAAATTCTATGATGGATCAGAGAGTTTCTTCGCAAGGGAAAAATGGTGACGGAAGATTGCAAAAAAACGGTATTTCAACACTGTCTACAATTCCAAAAGATCAGGAAGGAGCTCAAAATATTCACTGGATCAAGCAGAATGGGAAAGATCTGAAATTTGAAGTTCAGGAAACTATTATGAAGGTTTATCTTGCTGAATCTATTAAGCCAAATTCTACTACAACTTTTACGATGGATTGGGATGCTGTAATTCCTCAGCAGATCAGAAGAAGCGGAAGAAACAACAGAGAAGGGGTAGATATGACGATGACGCAATGGTATCCAAAAATTGCAGAATATGATTATGACGGATGGGCTACTTTTGATTATCTGGGAAGAGAGTTTCATGCACCATTCTCAGATTTTGATGTAACCATTAAAATTAATAAAGACTATGTTGTTGGAGCAGGAGGAATCCTTGAAAACCCAACAGAAGTAAAAGGATATGATGCTGCAGCTAAAATTAAAGCAGAAAAAGATAAGAAAGCAACCTGGAAATGGACTGCAAAAAATATCCTTGACTTTGCATGGAGTGCAGACAGAGATTATTCTGTGGAAAGTTTCAATGTTCCGGAAGGTCCTAAAGTATATTTAGTATATCAGAAAAATGATAAGACTAAAGCTTGGGGAGAGTCTCAGCCTTATATCACTAAGTATTTCCAGATCATGAACAATCATTTCGGGAAATATGTATATCCTACGTATGCTTTCATTCAAGGAGGTGATGGCGGAATGGAGTACGGAATGTGTACGATGATTCTTGGAGAAGCTAAAAATATTAAAGACTTAATGGGCTTAATGGCTCACGAAGGTTCTCACTCTTGGTATCAGCAAATGCTTGCTACGAATGAATCTGTACGTCCATGGATGGATGAAGGTTTTACAAGCTATGCAGAAGGTTATACAATGCACCAGTTGTTTCCAGAGGAATTACCTAATCCTTTCATTGAAAGATTGAATGCTTACAGAAACTTTGTTAAAAAAGGAATCGAAGAACCAGCGGTATGGTTAGGAGATCACCATGACAACGGAACAGCATACACGTATGCATCTTATGTGAAAGGTGAATTGTATCTTGTGCAGTTAGGTTACATTATGGGTGAGCAGAATCTTGCAGAAACATTAAAGCAATATTATGATCAGTGGAGTATGAAGCACCCATCAGACAGAGATTTCCTTCATATTGCTCAGAAAGTTTCTGGAATGGACTTAAAATGGTTCCATAATTACTGGATCAATACTACGAAGACAATTGATTACGGAATTAAAGATGTAAAATATGATGATAAGTCTACAACGATTACGTTGATCAACAAAGGGCAAGTTCCAATGCCTATAGATTTCAGTGTAATGACTAAGGATAAAAAAGTAGTTACTTACCAGATTCCGTTAAATATGACCCATACATGGAAAGAAAAAGATATCTATGGTGAGTTTAAAACAATGCCATACTGGGCATGGACGCAGAAGGAGTATACCATCACAGTTCCTTATACAAAATCACAGTTAGCTGTATTGGGAATAGATTTCAGCCAGAGAATTGCTGATGTAAATCCTGAAGATAACTTTGTAGAAGTAAAATAAAAAGATAAACATATAGATAAAAGGAGTATTTAGAAGTACTCCTTTTATTTTTTTATAAATTTGGGATTCAAATTTTTTCAAATCATAGCCTGCTAAAATATAAATGAATTCAATTGTAATAAACGTAGGAAACAGTAATATCAGATTTGGTCTTTTTAATGGCGATAATTGTGATATTTCCTGGGTAATCAACACGAAGCCCTACAGAACGGCTGATGAACTGTATGTACAGATGCTGATGCTTTATCAGACTTATAAAGTAGAGCCTAAAGAAATTGATAAAGTAATTATCGGATCTGTGGTACCTCAGCTTACCAAAGTGATGAGCTCTGGAATTAAGAAGATTCACGGAATTACTCCAGTTATTGTTGATAGAACTACTCCGTCAGCCGTAGTGGCAAAATCAAAACAGATGGGAACAGATATCTATGCCAATCTTGTGGCAGCTCATAATCTGTATCCTAATAAAAAGAAAATCGTTATTGATTTCGGTACTGCTCTTACCGCAAGCTGTGTTGCTGAAACCGGAGAAACATTAGGAGTGATTATTGCTCCGGGAATTGTTACTTCTTTAAATTCTCTTATCAGCCAGACGGCGCAACTTCCGGAAATAGAACTTAAAAAACCCAAAACAGTGCTAGGTTTAGATACTGTTACCTGCATGCAAAGCGGCATGGTATATGGTTTCCTTGGAATGGTAGAAGGATTTATTGACCGTATTAACGACGAAGTAAATGAAGACTGCTTTGTTGTAGCAACAGGAGGAGTATCACATGTTTATAAACCTTTAACGGATAAAATTCACGTGATGGATAGACTTCATACTTTAAAAGGACTTTACTTCCTTGGAAAGGATTTATAAGTATTGTCATTAACATTAGTCACGAGTATAATGCAAGAATTAACAGAATTTCCCGGTATAGAAACGGAAAGACTTATTCTCTCTCAGTTGGAAGAGAAAGATATTCCTTTTATTGTTGAGCTTTTACAGCATAGGATTTTTTCAGATCTGACATCCAATATTCCATATCCTTACACGGAAGATGACGCAAAATTTTGGTTGAAAATGTCTAAAGAAGCCTTTGACGAAAAAAGCGGTTATACTTTTGGAATCCGAAATAAAGAAGGACAGCTTATTGGTGCGATAGGGCTTCATGACAGAGAAGATGATAAAGCTGAACTAGGCTATTGGATGGGAATTCCTTATTGGAACAAAGGATATGTGACTGAAGCTGCCCGAACGATTATAGATTTTGGTTTTAAAGAATTAAAACTTAATAAAATTTTTGCAACTCACTTTCCTCATAATCCTGCTTCCGGTAAGATAATGGAAAAGATAGGAATGGAAAAAGAAGCCCTTTTAAAAGAACATGTAAAGAAAGATGATGAGTATTTTGATCTTGTCATGTATTCTATCTTTAAAGATTAATTTATATAAGATTTTATAAAAATGAAAAACAGCCGGAAAGGCTGTTTTTTTATCTGCATGGCTGGCACTCTTGCCCTGGAGTAGGATATGTCCATCCCCCACAACAATCAGGAACTGGGCGCAACAGGCATCCTAGTTTTGAGTGTCCCGTTTCTGGATCTGTATAAATACATTGACCGATTCCAACGCTACCATTAATTTTGGCAGCCTCTTTTCTTGTTAACTTTTTCATTGTTGTTTAAATGGAGTTAATTTATTGATATTTAAAGACCTCCTGTACATGGCTGGCATGCATATTCAGGATTTGGGTAAATCCATCCTCCACAACAGTCTGGAATAGGTTCCAATTGGCATCCAAGTTTTCTTTTTCCTGTATTAGGGTCTGTGTAAAAACATTGTCCGGGTGCGATACCACCGTTGATCTTAGCTGTTTCTTTTCTTGTTAACTTTTTCATATTGTTTTAATTTGAATGTATATCAAATGTAATTAATTATTTGATTACTTGTATCTTATTTATTCAATATGTGGTGAAGAAAAAGAAAGATTTATCTTTTGCTTTTGAAAAAGTTTTTAACAATAGCAGAGCATTCATTTTCCATAACGCCGGTGACTATTTCTGTTTTTGGGTGTAAAGTAAGATGTTTATTGATAAAGCCTCTCTGCTCATCTCTGGCACCAATAACGACCTTTGAAATCTGTGACCATGAAAGAGCCCCGGAACACATAACGCATGGCTCCATGGTAACATAAAGGGTACAGTCTTTTAAATATTTTCCACCTAAAAAGTTGGCGGCAGAAGTTATAGCCTGCATCTCTGCATGGGCGGTAACATCATTTAATGTTTCAGTAAGGTTGTGAGCTCTGGCAATAATACGGTTATTGGAAACTACTACACACCCAATAGGAACCTCATCCTGTTCCAATGCGGCTTCTGCCTCCTGCAGTGCCATTTTCATATAATATTCGTCAGTAAACATAATTAAATCAATCAACCATCGTTAAAGTCAAAGGAATTCTGAAACGGAATCTAGCCGGATCGCCTTTTATCAAAGCTGGGGAAAATTTTTCGGTAATAGAGTAGAGGGCAATCTCTGCCTGTCTGTTAAAAGTAAAATTGTCTCCTTGCGCATGAACATTGCTCACGCTTCCATCTTTTTCTACAACGAAGACAACATCTGTTTTCACGGTTTTTAAATCCGAATTTACCCCGTCTACATAAAGTAAATCTGCAACTTCCTGTCTCAGTGTATTTATTCCACCAGGATAATCTGCAATTTTTTCTACATCAGCAGGTTTATCTGTCAGGGTTTGAGAAATTTTCGTCGTTTTTAAAACCTCAAGATCTTCGATATTTCGAACTCTTAATAAAGCACCAATTAAAGCGGTATTTTCAATACTATCCATCTTTTTCATAAAAAAGACAAAATCTCCTTTAATAGCTTCTTTCTTAAAAGTATTGGTTTCTGCATCAAATTTTTTCTTGAATTCTTTATTCAGCATGCTTCTGTGCTGGTTGTAATAGTTTTTTACAAGCCGGAATTCTTCTTTCTGCTGTGATAAACAAAACGAAGAAATAATACAGCAAATACAAATGAATAAAGTTCTCAATAAAGGTATATTTATGTAAATATACTTAAAAAATGTGAGAAATATTTAAGATATATTAGCTTTCCAGATAACGGTTTAAGGATTCCTGAAGATGGTTTCGTATGTCATCTACTAAAGCTTTCGGCTCCAGAACAGTTACTTCTTTTCCATAGGATAAAATCTCCTGCATAAAGTCGTAAGTAGGATGGAGAAAAAACTCGAAATAGATTTCTTCCGGGGTTTCTTTAGTCTCTTTTTGCGACTGATGAAGAGGAAAACTTCTGATATATTCTCCTTGATGACGGCTGCATTTTAGTACAATATTCTGTGGTTTCTGTTCTGCAAGATTCATCACTCCAAAAGCGTTTTTGAAATGTTCTCTGAAATTATATTTATACTTTTCTCTGAATTGATTTTTTGCCACATCCAGATAATTGATTCTATCCAACCCGAATGATTTTAAAATTTTATCCTTAGTATCAATGGCGATGAGGTACCATCTGTCTTTAGATTCTTTTAATGCTAAAGGATGAACCTTTCTGGAAGTCATCAGCTTATTTTTATAATTGTAATGCTCAAAGCTTACCACTCTTTTATTACGGATCGCAAAGAACAGATCATAAAAATGCTCTATACCAGTTGGTTTACGACTTTCAAAGAAAATAAAGTCTGAAAAATCCGGGTGAAGGTTCAATGCATTGCTTACCTGGAAAGACTCAAGAAGCTTTTGGTTGTATTCATCTACTTCCATGATCGGGCGACTTTCTATATAATATCGGTTGTCACCCTTTTTCTTGTTGTGGATAGAAAGATTGAAAAGATCGGATATCTCACGGATGTCTCTTTGCAAGGTACGGATAGAGTAGCTTTTGATATCCGCATCCTGGAACTCAAAAGAATTTAAAAGATATTCCTCCATCTGCGAATAAGTAGCAGGAGAACTTTCTAATCTTTTAATAATTAAGGCATATCTTGTCAGATAAAAATCTTTCTTCATTTTTCTATTTTTATGTTGCAGCAGAACTGCGTTTCATGGTAAAGTTTTATAAGACAAATATATGCGGTTAATGCGACAAAACGTGTCGTGTTTTATTTTTTTTGAAGAAGAAATATTGAAAACTAATATCATTGTATGCTCTTCAGTGATCTGAAAACTGTTGATATTTTACTTATTGTCCATAATCAATAAAAGAATTCTTATCAATAAATAAATGGAAGGTAATTGGCGTAACTTCTATTTTTGTGATAGGGCTGTTGGCAATAGTGAGAATAGTTTTATCATGTAAGGTTTCTTCAGTAAATGATTTTCCTTTCAAACCAGTCTTTATCATACTTTTTAATGTTTGTAACGGTTCTGGAAATTCCATGAATACATTATCCAAATATTCAGTATTGGCTCCAAAGACAGTTTCTACACCATATTTAAAATCAAATTGTATTTTCTTAATATCTTTTCTTTTAGAAGACTCTTTTTTTGTTTTTATTTCATAGTCTACAATTCCTGTCCAGACAGGTAATGGGTTGGCATACTTTTCCTTGAAAATTATTATTAAAGTAGAAATTAATTCAGAGAGCGTGCATTTTAATAATAATTCCTCCAATACCTCTTCT
The DNA here is from genome assembly GCF_001684975.1 of Chryseobacterium artocarpi. Lineage (GTDB taxonomy): Bacteria > Bacteroidota > Bacteroidia > Flavobacteriales > Weeksellaceae > Chryseobacterium > Chryseobacterium artocarpi. The sequence continues at coordinate 335,125 of NZ_MAYH01000045.1, forward strand.
TTATTTAAATTCTCCATTGCTTTGGGATCATGTTGTTGTTGATCTAATGCAGTAGCTCTGTATTGTTTTGGTGTTACATAATATAACACGTCATAATCTTCATCTGTGATCATTATTTCTCGATTTTATAGTTCATCATCATCTTCCCATTCTTCAGCATAGCCATGCTTGGTATAGGTACAATGTACTTCACCTATTTCTGCATCTACAATAACAAATTGAGGGATAGGTTCTTGATAACCTTCAAGGTAGTAAGTTACCACAAAAATATTCCTTATCTTATCTTCATACTTTCCATAATTTATCATTTTTTGTTCTTGATAATAAATCTCATCTTTCTCATCAATAGAAATATATTCTCTCTTGCGATCTTGTAAGTATTGTTTGACGATTTTTAATGCTTTTTCTTTATCAATGCTCATGCTTTTCCTTGTTTTTCACCAACCTTCTTCCCATATTTTAAAGGCTGTGTCTATTTTTTTCTCAATAAAAGTACTGAAATTTACCTTTAAAGATTTAACATCTTTTTTATTATAATCTGCTGCGGAATAGTCTGCTAGATAAACGGTTGGGTCGTCCCCTTCATCTAAATAAAAAAAATAAAATTGTTCACATCCGTTACTTTCTGCAAAGAGCCAGAAAGGGCGGACTAGTGTATTATTTAATCCCGTTTCCTTAATTTCGTCCTGCATTATTTCATAGTGCCAGTCTGAAGAAATAGTTTCTAAATCTGATGTATCCATGATGGGCAGCGCTCCGCACGAGTTTCCAGCTAAAAAAAGAAATTCGGAGTAAGCCAACGGGAACTGTATATTGAACTTTTGTTCAACTTTTTTAATTTCATCTCCTGAAACTCCTTTAATTTCCCTGATCCCAATTTTAGGGGTTGCATGGAGCTTTTTTAAATATTCTATGGTCATAACAAAATATACTATTTCCAAAATTCCTGAAAGAAATCCTTTTCAATTTTTAAAGCCTCCTCTTCAGTCATTTGAATTGTTTCTTTATTGCTTAAAACCTGTTTTACAAATTCAGGGTTAAGCTTTATATTGGGATATTTTTTTATATATTCAATGATGTACTGTGGCCATAACCATATTCCATCAGTATAGATTGTATAGTAGGCTACAAAGCTTTTATCGTTGTAGTGATCCGTTTCAAATAAGGGATCTTTTGCATTTTCAACACATCCCATTAAAGGAATCACCATACTTCCCTTTTGTAAATACTCAAGTACTTTATCTTTATTGCCATCTATGTGAGTATAGCCTGAAATAAGATCATGAATACTTTCTGATATAGGGAAATCATCATGTTCTTTTATAAATCCAAAATATTTCATTTTACCAGAATGATTAAAGGTAGTTTTTATATCGTGAAAGGTATGGTATTCCAATCTTATTTCGGATATCATTTTTACAATAAGTTTTGTAAAAAAATAAGCCACAGATTTACTGTGGCTTATCGGTTATTAGTCAAGGTATTATTCTATCCAATATTAGGAAAGAAGAGAATTGTTATTTTTTAGACATAGTTCTGGCTGTCCAGCATTTTGTGAATGGTGAATTCAAAGGAAATTGAGAATGTTTAATGAGACTGCTTGCGCGGATTATTGAGCTTTCAAGGTATTAGTGGACAGCGCAGAACTTGTCATATGTAGAAAATATATTAGAATGTGTCTTCTTCGATTACGTCATTTTCAAAATCTTTTCTGAAGAAGTTTTCAATGTCATTGAGATAATTTTCATAATCCATCTCAGCATTTTCGATATCGCTCCACTCGATGGTGTAAAGGTCTTCATTGAAGACTGTGTCGGGATTGTGATCTGGTGTTTTCATGTTTTGTGTTATGATTGGGTGTTGGTTATATTTTGAACACGCTTTTGGCTGTTCTGCATTAATGAATGATGTATTCAAATGTTATCTTGAGTTTTATGTTTATTATTTTTTTGTGACTTTATTTATACTCCAAAAGTAGTAGGGAGAAGCGTCAAAACTTGACGTATTAAAAAAAGATTTTATTTTTTTATATTATAATCTTTAAAGCTTATATTGAGTCTTTATAAGTTAAAAAGCTTATATTTTATTTTTGATGAGCTTCTGTACAATCTGATTCAGTATTTCTCTGTTATCATCAATATAGCTTAATCCGGCTTGTATAAGATTTTCAATATTGGATCGTTTTACATTATCCATTGCAGGAGAAGCATTTTTCAGAGATGGATTCAAACGATAATAATTCTTTTGATTTCTTAAACCTAAAGTCTGGAACATTTGAGCCAGTTGATAATCCACTGTTTCCGCATTAGCAGACATCAGAATATCAATAATTGGGTTTACCCAGCCTATTTTCCCTGCTTTTTCCAGTTTTTTAAAAGAATAAGATTTTGCCTCAATTCCCGTTCCGATTGAGATGATAATCATATCATTCACGCTGGGATGATTCGTTTTCTGATGATTTTTTAAAACCTCTGCAAAAGGTATTTTTCTTGCCTCTGCGTAAGCGCAAAGTGCCGGATTATTTGCAAACATACCACCGTCAATCAGGCTGAAAATCTGTCCGTACATCGATTTGATCTGTACCGGGCTAAAATAAGTGGGTGCGGCTGAAGTCGCTCTGCAAATATCTTTTACATAAAAATTGTCAGTGCTGAGATGAGCTTCCCAGGAATTGAAAAGCTTAGCTCTTCTGTTTTCTATATCATAACTTGTTATCAGACATGGTTTTATTAATTCTTTTAGTTCCAGATTTCCAAAAAAGTCGTTGAGGTTTTTTTGAAGTGCTTCCTGAGAAATCTTTTCATTCAATAATCCGAATGGATTCACCAGTTTTTCCCAAAAAGAAACCTGGAAGATATCACCGCCTTTTTCAGCGTACAGTTCTAATCCCTTTTGAATAGAATATTTTGCTTTACGCAATTCGTCAGGACACAGAATAATAGATGCGATCAGACCTCCTGTGCTGCTTCCAGCTACCAAATCAAAATAATCTCCAAGCTTGGCACTCGGTTTATCATAATACTGGAGCTGTTCTTCTATGTAGCGGAGAATAATACAGGTGATAATTCCTCTTATTCCGCCTCCGTCTAAAGAAAGAATGGTTGTCTTTTTCATGTGATATTTTTAATTGTTTTTTTAAGAATACATTTAAGGTTGAATCAATGGATCTATTGTTTATTAAAAAAATATTTCATTTTAAACAGTTGATTTTCATTGTCTTTTGCCTGTTTTCTTATAAATCAAAGATAGGACGGAGAAGCGACAGAACTTGACGCATTATATAAAAACGATTAAAATTTTCAAAAAAAATAACTCTGAAAATGAATAGTTTACATTTTATTTTTACGATGTCTTTGAGAATTTTCTTCAAATAAAATTGAGTTAGAAAATGACACTGCCAAAGGTTCTGTTTTGTTATAATACAACATATCCGGATTTATCTCTGGACATCTTTATAAGTGCTCTCCAGCTGGTTTTTATCAATCCTTTTTTTGATGGAATATTTTTCTTTTCAAAATGAGGTAAATCTTTGAAGGTTTTCCAGTTTCCGCCCCAGTCCCAGCCGTGTTTTGCGAAGATTTTTACACATTCATACCAATCGGCAACTTTATCATTATCCCAGTCTTTTACAGTGTCCCAGCTTGCTGTTTTTCCGTTAATCATTAAGCAGATATCCACGGCAAGTCCATAGTTGTGAATACTTTGCCCAGCTTTTGCGTTTGTTACCTTTTTTCCTGAAGTAATTCTTCCGATGGCATATAATTTCTCCTGTTCTTCAAAAGACCTTAGCCCTTGGGTAATCCTGATCTTTGCTCTTCCTGTAAGCGCATCATCACATTCTTTAATGATTTGCTTCATTTCATCCCTTACAAACGGATGGAGTTTCTGAATTCTTTCGAGTGTTACTTTGTCCATAATTTTTATTGCTTTGAGACAAAAGTAGGAGTGGATAGCGTCAAAAATTGTCGTGTTTTAATAAAAGATTAATTGAAGAGAAATAATTTTTAAAGAAATGTTTTTGAATACAAAGCTATAAGGCTAATGCGACAAAAGATGTCGTGTTTTAAAATATTATTCATTTGTTTTTCAGGTTGTTAAATATGATGTTAAAACTTGATTAAAAGAAGATTTTATTCTTTAAAAACGATAATTTTGTACATATATTTCCAATACAATCATCATGTATGCGCTGGTAGATTGCAATAACTTTTTTGTTTCCTGTGAAAGGACTTTGTATCCTGAGCTTGAAGGGAAGCCTGTTGTGGTTCTTTCGAACAACGATGGATGTGTTGTGTCCAGAAGTAAGGAAGCAAAAGACCTGGGAATTCCGATGGCAGCACCAGCTTTCAAATACAAGGAACTCTTTAAACAGCATGATGTGAAGTGTTTTTCTGCAAAATTTGAACTCTATAACTACAAAAGTCAGAAGGTAATTGATATTGCCAAATCTTACGTTTTAGATTATGAAATTTATAGTATAGACGAGCTGTTTCTTGATCTTACCGGTTTTAAATATATAGATATTCACGAGTATTGTCTTAAAATTAAGGAGGAAATTTTGGAAAAAGAAAATATTCCGGTGAGTATAGGAATTGCACCCAGTAAAACGCTATGTAAAGTGGCAAACAGAATTGTAAAGGAATTTCCTGAACAGTTTAATGGTGTTTATATTATGGATACTCCTGAGAAAATAGAAAAGGCATTGAAATGGCTCAATATAGGAGATGTTTGGGGAATTGGGCGAAAACTTGCCGTGAAAATGAATGATAGCGGGGTGTATAAAGCTTGGGATCTTCTTCAAAAACCAGAAATGTGGGTACGAAAAATTATGGGAATTCACGGAGTAAGAATGCTGAATGAATTAAAAGGAATTCGTCAGCTGGATCTGGATGCCCCATCACCTAAAAAATCAATTGCAGTTACCCGAAGTTTTATGGAAATGCTTACCGATAAAGAATCTGTTCGGGAAAGAGTGGAAACTTTTGGAATGTATTGCTCGGAAAGACTGCGAAAGCAGAATACCTGCTGCAAAATGATCACCGTATTTGTACAAACCAACCGTTTCAGAAAAGATCTTCCTGAATACAGAAATGCTATGACTCAAATTCTTCCAAATCCTACCAATTCATCTATTTTAATAGGAAGAGTAGTCAACGAACTTTTTGAGGCTATTTATAAAGAAGGATTTCATTATAAAAGGGCAGGAGTGATGGTCAATGATTTTGTTCCGGAAGATCAGAGACAGATCAGCCTTTTTGAGGATGATATTCAAAATCAACACCTTCCTGTAATGAAAGCAATGGATGCCATGAATCGCAAATTCGGAAAAGATAAAGTACGTTTGGGGAGTATGAGTGGTGAGAATACATTTGGGCGAGCTCAGCTATCACCAGAATACGAAGCTTTTTTAAAAAATAATACTTTACCTGAAGCGAACTTTAGATTTCATTAAAGAAAGGATCTGGTTTTAAAACCTGAAAATGAGAATCTACTTTTTCTCATACTTCCAGTTTCTTCCTTTACCTTCCGCAATCCATTCTAAAGCCTGTTCCATTCTTTTATTTCTGGTGGCTTCTGTTTTTGCTTCTGTGATCCAGGTGATATATTCTTTTCTAAATGAAGGAGAAGCTTTTTCAAAAATCTGCAATGCTTTATTGTTTTCACTCAGAGCTGACTGGAAATAATCCGGGATTTCAACTTCTGTTTTTGATGGAGCCGCTTTCTTTAAAGTTACTCCCATATCTGTAAGTTCCATTGCCTCTTTGATCGCTTTTTTAAGCTGAGGTTTTGAGGGAAGATCTTCAACCTTTGTGATTTTTCCTAAACTAAACATAGACGTTTTCTCGATATCCCTGGTGATATCCTGCATGGTTTTCATTTCTTTTTCCAGCCAGAATCCAAAGGTGCAATGTTGCTTGAATGATGCCATTGCACAAAGGTTTTTATCCTTGTAAATAAAATGTGGAAAGCTCCATTTCATCGTTTCTTCTGCATCAGGACAAAATTCATGAACGGTCTCACGAATATAAGTGAGAATAGGTTTTGCAAAATCCTGAGATTTTTCAATGTAAGTGTCTATTTGTGAGCTGTATTTATCCATGTTTTTTTATTGAAATAACTGAACTGTTTCATTGACAAGGAACTTTACCTGATCCGGTCTTCCTCTATCGTTTTTAGGGTTATTGATATAGCTTCCTGTTTTTACAATTACCATATTATGTTCCGGTACCATAATGATATACTGACCTTGTAAGCCAAGAAAATAATAATGCTTTATAGGATTGTCATGATTGATCCAAAGTCCCATTCCATAGATGTTTTCAGATTTTTCTGTTGGAGTTCTCATTTGTTCAATAAATTCAGTATTAAGAATCTGATCTTCTCCCACTTTACCATCGTCCAGGAACAATTGTCCTAATTTTGCAAAATCTCTGGCATTAGAATGAATACAGCAATATGTCTTTTCCATTCCATAATTATCTGTGCTCCATTTTGCATTCTGTTCCATTCCCAAAGGAATCCAGAATTTTTCTGATAAATAATCTGATAATGGTTGTTTTAATGCTTTTTTCAGAGCAAAACCAAGAAGTTGAGTTGATCCGCTTTGATATTCGAATCTGGTTCCGGGCTGCTCTTTGAATTTTCTTGAAAATACTGCTTTTACAAGGCTTTTCCCGTAATAGGCTTTGGCGTTAGGAAGAAAAGGACTGTTGTAATTTTCATCCCAATCAAGTCCGGCTTCCATCTGGGCTAAGTTTTTTAAGGTGACTTCATTACCCAATGGCTTTTCTTTAAACTCAGCATAAAAATCTGAAAACTTTTCATCAATATCATGAATTGTTCCCTCTTCAAGAGCTTTACCCAAAAGCATTACTGTAACTGCTTTTGCCATGGAAAAAGAATTGGTTTGAGAAAGCTGATTATATCCATCCCAGTATTGTTCATGAAGGATTTTTCCATTTTTAATGACAACAAAAGCTGCTGTTTTGGAGTGTTTTAAATCTTCAACTAAATGTTTAGGTAATTCTTTTTTATTATATTCTGAATCCTCTTCCCAAAGTTTAGGAGATCCGGTGGTAATAGGATTGCTGGGAAACAGGTCTCCATCATTAATATAAGCACTTGATTTTCCTTTAAGGTAAGTTTTGGAAATCCCACTGAATAAATAATCATATCCAAAAAAATAAGCCGCTGCTGCTCCGGCTACAGCGCCTCCTATCATGTACTTTAGTATTCTCATGTTGTATCAATCGATCTTTAACAAATTTAAAATAATTTGGTTGAAAAAATAAGAATGAATCATTAAATAAATTGTTTTTGTTTCATTGATGAAAATGATCTTGAAAAACTTATGAGAATCCCTGATCTTCAAATGTTGAGGTTATAACGTTTTACTCCTTAGCTAGAGAAAGTATGGGCACAAAAAAGCCTCGAATAAAATTCAAGGCTAAGTATGATAAATAAGGAATCTTATTATTTGTTGTATTCGTAATTATAAGTATGATTGTTAGATCCAAAAGATGAACTTGTGTACTTCATAATCACTTTAGTTGGATATTTGGCACTGTTAAGTGTATATTCTCCTTTTATTGAGCTTGATCCTGTTAATGAACCTATGTAGTTACGGTTTTGGCTTATCAGGTTATTGTGTCCAAGTTCAGTGTCGTGAAACATATTAATTTTTACATAACCTTTTACATTCCTCATAGGGTTGTTATCATTATCAAAGGTATTGTTCAAATAATAAGTTGTCCCATTATTAGTATATTTAGTGGAAGCTAAATTACCATTGCTTGATAAAGAAGCTTCTACATCATCAAAAACAGCAGTATAACCTCCTGACGGATTTACAGTAGCTCCAGCATATCGATTAAAATTAACTTGAGTACTAGTAAGATACTGATAATTGACTGTATACACTATCATTTGTGAGCTGGTAGGATCTGCTTTAGAAGTCACTTTCTCAGCAGTAAGTTTTCCATTCAGATAAGTAAATTCTCTCTTTTGTTCTAAAGTTGTTCCAGCATATGTTTCTGCTGTTGCAATATTATCACCGGCATATGTGTAAGCAATTCTTCTGTTTTGGGTGATATTTTTCTCTTCAATGATTTTGTCTCCGTCGTATTTGTATTCAGTTACAATAACTTGGTTGTCCTGAGTAGTTTCAGTAAATTTTTTTACAAGATAAGGAGTATTGATCGTATTATCGATACCGTTGATGATTTCAGATACCTCATGTAGAGCTACAACTTGTCATCACTGCTATTGCCAGTGACGACATTATTAATTTTTTCATGGTTAACTTTTTTAAGTTTTTAGTCAGCTAAAATTAATAATTTTCATGACATATCATTCAATAATATTAAAATAAAAAAACGCCCTGAATTTCAGGGCGTTTTTGATTATATTTTAGAAAGTAAATTTCTGAAGTTAGTCTTCTCATCAATGATTCTTCTTAACTCTGAAACCGGAACTCTTTCCTGCTGCATCGTATCTCTGTCTCTGATGGTTACTGTGTGATCCGTCAATGAATCGTGATCTACCGTGATACAGTATGGAGTACCGATCGCATCCTGTCTTCTGTAACGTTTTCCGATCGCGTCTTTTTCTTCGTAGAATAAGTTGAAATCGTATTTCAGATCGTTGAAAATTTTCTCTGCATATTCTGCTAATCCGTCTTTCTTCATTAATGGAAGAATAGCAGCTTTAATTGGTGCTAAAGCTGGAGGTAAAGATAGTACTGTTCTTTCTGAACCGTCTTCCAATACTTCATCTTTCAGGCAGTGAGAGAAAATAGAAAGGAATAATCTGTCTAAACCTACAGAAGTTTCCACTACATAAGGTACATAGTTTTCATTTCTTTCAGGATCGAAGAACTGTAGTTTTCTACCTGAGAATTTTTCGTGTGCTTTTAAGTCGAAATCTGTTCTTGAGTGAATCCCTTCCAATTCTTTGAAACCAAATGGGAAGTTGAATTCAATATCAGCCGCAGCATTCGCATAGTGAGCTAATTTCTCATGATCATGGAATCTGTAGTTGTCATTACCTAAACCTAATGCTAAGTGCCAGTTCAGACGTTTTTGCTTCCATTGCTCGTAGAATTCAAGTTCTGTACCCGGAGCTACAAAGAACTGCATTTCCATTTGCTCAAATTCACGCATTCTGAAGATAAACTGTCTTGCAACAATCTCGTTTCTGAATGCTTTACCAATCTGTGCAATACCGAAAGGAAGTCTGTGACGTGAAGTTTTCTGAACATTTAAATAGTTCACAAAAATACCCTGAGCCGTTTCCGGTCTTAAGTAAAGATCCATTGCGCTGTCTGCAGAAGCTCCAAGCTTAGTTCCGAACATAAGGTTGAACTGTCTTACTTCCGTCCAGTTTTTAGAACCAGTATCAGGGTCAGCAATTTCAAGTTCTTCAATCAAAGCTTTAACATCAGCAAGATCTTCGTTTTCCAGAGATTTAGCCAATCTTGAAAGAATAGCCTCTCTTTTCGCTCTGTATTCTAAAATCTTTGGATTTGTAGCCACAAACTGATCTTTATCGAAAGCCTCTCCGAATCTCTTCGCAGCCTTTTCAATTTCTTTATTCTCTTTATCTTCAATTTTAGCACAATAATCTTCCACCAAAACGTCTGCTCTGAAACGCTTTTTAGAATCTTTATTGTCAATCAATGGATCGTTGAAAGCGTCTACGTGACCCGATGCCTTCCATGTTGTAGGGTGCATAAGGATTGCCGAATCAATACCCACAATATTTTCGTTAAGCTGTACCATAGCTTTCCACCAGTATTGTTTGATATTATTTTTAAGTTCAGCCCCGTTCTGTCCATAGTCATAAACAGCGGATAAACCATCATAGATCTCACTAGAAGGGAAAATAAACCCGTATTCTTTAGCGTGAGAAATTACTTTCTTGAAAACATCTTCTTGCTTTGCCATAATTTTTTTACGTCTGAAATGCAAAAATATGAATTTGGAATCAAAATCATGAGTTTCAATAAAAAAAGCAGTTAATAAACAGACAAATATTTACATTTTAATTTTACAAGAGCCGGGAACCTGCTTTTCACTATATCTTTTGCTTGGCAAAAGGATGCCGTTACAATCAGGGCTAGATCAGTTGAAAATTTCTACTTTTGCACTATGTTAGAAATTCTTTATCGTGACGAGCATATAATTGGCATCAACAAACCCAGCGGATTACTGGTTCATAAATCTTTCTATGCGGGAGAAGCCGATACATACGCTATTCAGGAGTTGAAAAAACAAATTGGGCAAAAAGTGTATCCTGTACATCGCTTAGATCGAAAAACTTCGGGTGTTCTGCTGTTTACGTTAGATAAAGATACCCTTAGAATAATGAGCGAACAGTTTTCATCACGAGAAGTAGAGAAGAAATATCTGGCAATTCTCCGTGGCTGGACAAAAGAAGAAGAAACGATTGATTATGACTTAATTAATGAGAATGAGGTCAAGCAAAATGCTGTTACTTACTATCGCCGTTTGCAGACTTCGGAGATCGATTTACCTTTTTTAAAACATCAGACTTCGAGATATTCTTTGGTAGAAGCCATTCCTGAAACTGGAAGATTTCATCAGCTAAGAAAACATTTTAAACATATTCTGCATCCTATTTTGGGGTGTAGAAAACACGGTTGTAACAAACAAAATAAGTTATGGCTTCAAACATTTGAAATCAACAAAATGACGCTTCACGCTCATCAATTGATTTTTAATCATCCTGTATCTAACGAAAGAATTACGGTAAATGCTACTATAGATGAAGAATTTAAAAGAGTAGGAGATATTCTGAATTTTGATTTGAGCCAGTATTCTTAATCGATAACGAAAAGAAAAAGCAAATCCTAAATCCTTGTCAAGGTTTTAAACCTTGACAAGGATGGTGTTTCTATGTGCCTGAAAAGTATCCCATTTCGTTTAATGAATAGTGGTGGTATTTCTCTGTGCTTATTGTTTTAACACAATGTTCGCAGAGTTTTTATGATTAAATGACTTTTATTTTTCGATCGCTGAGGCACTTCGTTCAGCAAAGATTGATAATGCGTACTTCGCTTAGTGAAACGCCCTTGCGAACCCAATGTTTTTAGGATGGTAATATTTCTTTGCGATGGTAGCGTTAAAAAATATCACTGATTTGTTGAATATATAGTTGTTTTCCAACTTATAGATACTATAGATCACACAATTTGATAAAATATCATAGGTTAATCTATCATTAATTTTAAAATGAGTAATTTTGTAAAACTTTTTTTCAATGTACAAATCGCTCATTCGTCCGATTCTTTTCAAATTTGACCCTGAAGATGTTCATCACTTTACATTTTCAATGCTAAAGAATTTTGGATTTCTTACTAAATTATTTTTCCCAAAACCTATTGAAGACAAACGTCTGGAAAGAGAAGTTTTCGGATTGAAATTTAAGAACCCTGTAGGACTTGCAGCAGGTTTCGATAAAAATGCGACACTTTTTAATGAATTGGGAGATCTAGGGTTCGGATTTGTAGAAATTGGGACTGTGACACCAAGAGCTCAGGCTGGAAATCCTAAAAAGAGACTATTCCGCTTAATAGAAGATGGCGGAATTATCAATAGAATGGGATTCAATAATGATGGTCTTGAGGCAGCCATTGAAAAGCTGAAATCCAATAAAGGAAAAATAATCATCGGTGGAAACATCGGAAAAAATACAGATACAAAACCGGAAAACTATACCCAGGATTATCTGGATTGTTTTGAAGGACTTCATCCGCATGTAGATTATTTTGTACTGAATGTAAGCTGCCCGAATGTGGGAAGCCATGCGAAATTGGAAGATGTAGAATACCTTCGTGAGCTGATCACTGAAGTAAAGAAAATCAATCAGTCGAAATCTGTACAGAAACCCATATTACTGAAAATTGCACCAGACCTTAATCATACTCAATTAGACGAGATTGTTGAGCTTATTGCAGAAACAAAAATTGATGGAGTAATCGTTTCCAATACTTCAGTAAACAGAGAAGGTCTGAAAACTTCAGCTGAAACATTAGCACAGATAGGAAACGGAGGATTAAGCGGAAAACCGATTCGTGAGAGAAGTACAAAAATGATCAAATATCTTTCTGATAAAAGCAACAGAGCATTCCCGATCATTGGAGTAGGAGGAATTCATTCTGCGAAAGATGCTATTGAAAAACTGGATGCCGGTGCAAGTCTGGTTCAGCTATATACCGGGTTTATTTATGAAGGTCCGGAATTGATCAATGAGATCAACAAAGAGATTCTAAAAAGAGCAAGCAGATTGCCAAGATAATATTGAGAGACCGTTTGGTCTCTTTTTTTGTTTTAGCCACTAATGCACGAATTTTCTTTGTTGTGCTTTTGTAAATTCACAAGGATATTCTGCTTCAAAGTGGTTACTTAAAAAGACTGTAATCAATTACGATCTATACTTTTAGAACACATAATAAAAATTTGTGCATCCGTGACAAAATAAAATGTAACTCATTACTTTGACTTTACGATAGAAGAATTTTTAGTGTCAACTGTCAAAGTATAAGAAGGTGAAGAATATGATTTTGGGACTTTAAACTGAAGAATATTTTGGTCTTTGGTTTTTACTTTTTGAGTTTCAAATATACCTTCCCGACAGCTTTCTGTTAGATATTCTTCATAGTTTTTATAATTCCAGTCTTTGGTAAAGTACAGCATTCTATATCCTTTTTCACCGTCACTGGCTCCGCACATGCCGCAGAAATTAAAATTGGAAACCTCTTCAAAATACAGCAGAATTCTGTTTGCATTACTTCCTGATGTATATGAAATCAATTGATTTCCACCTGCCTTATTAATAATGTCATACGTATTGATCTTTTTATTATTTGGTAAGGTCAGATAATTGTTGTAACGATAAATCATATCATTACCGGTGAAAAGCTTTGCGGGATGTACTTTTTTATTCAGTTGAAAATGACCGGAAATAATGTTTTCTTTGGATGAAGAGTGTTCAAAGATGAGAGATTCCTGAGGTGCTAATGTTTGTGCTATCTCATTAGTTTTTTCTATTTTTTGTCGGGATGTAATTTGTTGTTTGAAAATTTTCGAGTTTATTTTTTGCTTATTACCAAAGTTATATAAGGATAGATTTCCATAAAAATCATAGATTCCTGTTAATGGAATTTTCTTCTGATATTTGTCATAATAATACCATCCGTCTACATAATGCTGATACTGGTCACAATCTACAATTCCTGTATAATTAAGCATAATAGTAATAGGAACGCCTGCAATTTCTCCTTTAAAAGTCTGAGAAGAATCAGTCACAGCTTTTAATTCAATCTTTTGACTTTTCCCGAAAAAGAAAAAGGATAGGAAGAGAAGAACAAAAATTTTTTTCATGGTTGTGAAGTCGGTATTTTACTTTTTAGATGAAAAAATGAGCAATTGTGTAAATAATTAATCCAACCAAGCCACCTACGAGAGTTCCGTTTACACGTATAAACTGTAGATCTTTTCCTACTTCCAGTTCCAGCTTTTCACTGAGTTCTTTTCCTTGCCAGTTGCCAACGGTGGTACTGATGAGGTTTCCGAATTGATGTGTATTTTTCAGGATATATTTGTAAGCCGTTACACGAACCCAATGATCAATTTTATTTTGAAGATTTTCATCTGTTTTTAAGTTTTGAGAAAACTCATTCAAATTTTTTGAGAGATAATTTTTGAGAGCAGAATGATCTTCCTGTAATTCTTTCATGAGTGTTTTCTTAATGGAAACCCAGATATCATTGGAATATTCATCAAGTTTATCATTTTTCAGAAGTCCATTTTTAATAGTTTTGAATTCTTCATCCCATTTAGGATCTTCCTTCAGATCTATAGAAAACTCATGTATTTTTTGAGTAATTAATGCTCTTACTTCATGTTCCGGATTTTCCTCAATTTCTTTAAAAAAGTCTGACAGTCCATCGGCAATCTTATCGGCAATCTTATTATCTACAAAAGATGGAATAAACGAGTAGCTTCCTTGCTTTACACGATCTTTGATCATCTCATCATTGGCGATAATATATTCCTTAATTTGTTTTGAGAGATTGGTAACGATTCTTTGATGGTCATTTTTTTCCAAAATATAATTGATTCCGTTTCCTACTACTTTATTAAGTTTAATGTCATCGGTCATATCAGAAACTTTTTTACTGATAAACTGACTTACTGTAGAATCATCAAGTTTGTTGAGAATATCAAGAATGATGTCTGAAATATTTTTGATCAGAATCTCCTGACTTTTTTCCTTTCCAAGCCATTCTCCTACAAAATTGGAAATTTTAAGCTTTTGGATATAAGGACGAATATTTTGTGGCGAAAGGAAGTTACTTACTACAAAACTTCCGAGATTATCACCAAGCCTTTGTTTACTGCTTTCAATCAGATTGGTATGAGGAATAGGAAGCCCGAGCGGATGACGGAATAAAGCGGTTACTGCAAACCAGTCTGCTAAAGCACCTACCATAGCTGCTTCTGCAAAAGCACGTACATAACCGATCCAATGAGAATCATTAGACTTCTGGAGAATTGTCGTAACAATGAAAATAAGAGCCATCAGAACAAATAATCCTGTTGCAAATGCTTTGTATTTTCTGAGTTGTTTTCTTTTTGCTTCGTCATTCATATTCTCAAATTTACTAAATTTGGTTATCAAATCATCCAATATTTGAACCACAATAACCACAAGAGTTTTATTTGAAACACTTTAGAGCAATTAAGGGAGTTTAACATCACGTCTTATAAGTTCACATAAGATGAAAATAAATAATTTTCATAAACTAAATTGGACTTCTTAAACTTAAGTGTTTTCAATATGCTATCACTTTTGTGGTTAAGAAATAAATAATTAAAATTTGTGATGAAATTTTTAGTTTCAATCATCATATTAATCTTTCTGCAGGCTTGTAAGCAGAAACAACAACCCATTAAAATTACTTCTATGGAAAATACAGATGCAAAAAATAATCCATACTATTCAAGAACTGATACCACAAAACTGAATGTTTCCAACGATGAATGGAAAAGAATTCTTGCTCACGATCTTTATGCAATAGCAAGAGAAGCCGCTACTGAAAGGGCTTTTACCGGAAAATACAATGAATTTGATGAAGTGGGAGATTACTATTGTGCTGTTTGTGGAAACCATCTTTTCCGTTCTACCTCCAAATTTGCAAGCAGCTGTGGCTGGCCAAGTTTCTTTGAGGCAGATAAAGAGGGTGTTTATTATAAAAGAGATCAAACCTACGGAATGGATAGGGTAGAAGTGCTTTGTAAGAGATGTGATTCTCATTTAGGGCATGTCTTTGATGACGGTCCAAAGCCTACTGGGCTGAGGTATTGCATGAATTCTGTGAGCCTTGAATTTGTGGGAGATTCACAAAAATAATGAGCTTTATTTCACAGAATCAGGACGTTAAAGTTTCTTAAATTGAGTTAAACTTTGTGGAGTTATAACTCGTTGATAGCTATGTTTTTATAATTTTGCCCCACTAATTTGGAATTAATATATTATTGAATGAAAGGATTTTACGGCGTATTAAGCCTTGTTTACATGGTGTCGACTTCATTCTATCTTTCTCCAAGAACGGTGGTAAAGAATGAAAATTTAAACACAACAAAAACCGAAAAAGTAGCTGAAACGAAATCTGAGAAGAATAAAGCAGCTGTTGCAGTTTCTTCATCAGAAGCATTATACCAATCAATTGAATTTGATCCGGAGCATGAACTTAATTATGAAGTTTTCTCTAAGGCATTAACGGGATTTGAAAATCTTAAAAAAGCAGGATTGCTTACCGATGAGTCGCATTTATTGACTATCTGCGATTTTTCTATGTCTTCTAATACAAAAAGACTTTGGGTAATTGATCTTAATGACAAAAAAGTACTGTTCAACTCATTGGTTGCGCACGGTAAAAATACAGGCGAAGAATTTGCTACGAATTTTTCTAACACGGAAAGTTCGCGGCAGAGCAGCATGGGATTTTATATCACAGATGCAACGTATCAGGGAGACAACGGATACTCATTAAGACTATTGGGAATGGATAAAGGATTCAATGATGCAGCGTATAGAAGAGCTATTGTAATGCATGGAGCAGATTATGTAAGTGATACATTTGCTACAATACATAAGAGAATTGGAAGAAGTTGGGGATGCCCGGCAGTTCCCAGAGAATTATCACAATCCATGATCAATACAATAAAAGGGAGAAATTTACTTTTCATTTATTATCCTGATCAAAATTACCTTTCCTCCTCGGAATGGTTAAAAGCATAAGAAAAAGCAGTCTAATCAGACTGCTTTTTTATTTTTAGATGAAAACTCTATGGTAAATATACTTCCTTTAGAAATCTTCGAATCTACATAAAGGTTTCCACCATGAATTTCTACAATTCTTTTTACAATAGAAAGCCCAATTCCGTTTCCTTTTTCAAAATTTTTATTGGAACCTCTGTAAAACAATTCAAATATTTTTGATAGATCCTGTTCTGATATTCCTATACCATGATCTATAAAACGGATTTTTATAGATTGGCTGTGTGCTTCAATTTCTACACGGCAGCTTTTGTCTTCAGAATATTTACAGGCATTTTCCATAAGATTTGAAAAGGCAACTTGCAGTAGATAAGGGTTGCCATACCAATCATAATTGCTTTCTTCTTCATCATTACTTATATAATTGATCCCGATTTTATAATGGGTGTTTTTTTTAATCAGTGCCAGCTTTGCTTCTGCTAAAATTTCATCTAAACGAATATTGGCAAAACTAATCTGTGAAACGTCATAACTAGCTCTCGCAAAATCTAAAAGTGCTGATGAAAGTTCTGATGCATCATTAGCATCCTGAAGAGCATTGTCAATAGAAAGTTTATAGTCATCCAATGTTACATTCAGCTCTTTCGCAAGTTCCAGTTCTGCAATAAGGATAGAAAGCGGCGTCCGAAATTCATGAGAAATGGTAGTAACAAATTGTTTATGATTGTTAAACGACTTTTCCAGCCTGTTAAAAGTAGAGTTGAACGTTTCTGTAAGTTCGTAAATTTCATCTTTAGCTTTTGGAATATCAAGACGTTTGTTGAGATTATGTTCTGAAATATCACGGATTTGAAGAATGATGTCTTTTAAAGGTTTCAAAGTATAATATGAAAAAAGAAACCCGATAATAAAAATAACAATAACTGAACTGATATAAATGATAATAATATCTTTCTTAAACTCTGCGATATGAGCATTTCCCGTTACATCCACTGCACTTCCGATTATATAATAATCTTCTCCTGCTGATTTGAATTTAATAGCGATGTATTGGCGGTCACCCTGTTGCCAGAATATTCTGTTTTTGTTGGATTTAATGATTTTATCAAGATACTTTTCATTGCTTTTCAATGGTGGAATATCCGTAAATGTCAGATCTTTTTTACTGTTATAAACACTGATATCAGCCTCATTCAATAATTTCTGATTTCTCTGGTGCAGTTCACGGATTTTTTCATCACTGATTCGGACATCAAAAATAAATTCAGAACGCCAGATTACTTTATATCCTAAACGATCATTAAATTCATCTTCCCTGTTTTTTTCAGAAACAACATAAAGGACATAGGCAAACATAAAGAGAATACCTGCTGTAAGGATTGCGTAAATTAATGCTGTTCTGGTTGCTATTTTCATAATTCTGAAGCGAAAATAAATCCTACACCCGGCTTGGTGTGAATAAGTTTAGTATCAAAATTTTTATCAATTTTTTTTCGTAGATAGGCTATGTAGACATCAATGTAGTTGGTTCCGGTATCAAAATGATTTCCCCAAACATTATCGGCAATTTCTTCACGGGTGAGAATTCTTTCCGCATTGCTTACCAGAAAAACAAGGAGTTTGAATTCTTTCGGCGTAAGTTCTATTTCTTCGCTGTTTCTGAAGACACGATTAATTTTTTTATTAATCTTAAGATCATGATATTCCAGATCGTTGAGGTAGGTTTCTTTGGTTTTGTTTGAGCTTCTTTGGAGAATGGCTTTTATTCTGACAAAAAGTTCTCTTATTTCAAAGGGCTTTACCATATAATCATCAGCTCCTGCATCAAATCCTTCTACCTTCTCATCAATTGTTCCTAATGCTGTAAGCATGATAACCGGTAAGTCAGGATATTTCTGTTTAATAAATTTGCATAAATCTATTCCGTTCATTTTGGGAAGCATAATGTCTGTAATTGCCAGATCAAAGGTTAATTTATTAAGCAAAACGACAGCATCTTCCGCGTCTTCTGAAATGTATACCTGATAGTCCTGGCTTTCAAGACCTCGCTTTAATAAACTTGAAACCCGTGAATTATCTTCTATTATTAAAATTCTCATAAGGAAATATTAAGGGTGTTGAAGGCTGATATTCAGGTTAGTATTTTGTTTTTAAAATATTGATTCTCAGATTGCCTTAAGCCCTTTGCAAAGGTATTTCTTATTTTCTTTTTATGGTAACAGATTAACTCTTTTAATAGTTTTCTATAAGATTTCTAATAGTTTTCTAATAACGGTGCCGGCTTTCCCGATCTAATTTTGTCCCGTTGAAATCAACAAAAAAGATTAGAACAGAAAAATATGAAGACAAGATCTTTCAGAACCGGAATCGCTTTATTTGTCCTGTTGGGAATTGCGGGAAAATTAGAAGCTCAGAAAAAAAATGATTTTAATAATCCGGGATTGACTCATTATTTTAATGATGAACATTCACGTTATATTTCCCTGAGCGGTTATGCAGAATTATGGGCAAGATATACCCAGCTTAACCCTGGGAGCCTTATCAATAACGAAGCTAAATCAGATGCTTCCGACCTTTCTCTTCGCAGAGTTCGGGTAAAAATGACGTATAAACCTACTGAAAAATTAATGTTTGTATTACAGGGAGGAACTACTAATGTCAATGTCAATGCAAAAGGTAGTAATTACTTTGATTTATTGGATGCTTATGCAGAATATGCTTTTAGTGATAAAATAGCTTTTGGGGCTGGGCGTTCTACATGGAGAGGACTTTCAAGATTTACCACAGGTCCTTTGAATACACTGCTGTATGATTTACCGGCATATGCGACCTCTAATGCAGGTGCTACCGATTATACTGTACGTGAGCTCAGTGCTTATATTAAAGGGCAGCTTGGTAAATTTGATTATCGATTGGTTGTTGCGGATCCTTATACCATGGCTACTTCAGATCCTAAATTTAATGTGGCTACTTTCAGTAAAAATTCCCCAGGAAAAGATTTTTCAGGTTATTTCAGATATGCTTTTTTGGATAAAGAAAATATTTCAACACCTTTTAATTCAGGTACCTATGTTGGAAAAAAGAATGTGTTGAGTCTGGGAGCAGGTTTTGATTATATCCATAATGCTTTATGGCACCAGGATGCTGCTAAGAATACTGTGAATGATGATATGAAGAGTTTTGCGGTAGACTTGTTTTATGATGCTCCTTTAAATAAAGAGAAAGGAACCTCGGTAAGTGCGTATGGAATGGCAATGCATAACGACTATGGACCTAATTATATCCGCTATGTAGGGACAAACAACCCAGCTACTTCAGTAGACGTCACACAAGCCAGTCTAAACGGTCCCGGAAATGCTATGCCGGTGATTGGAACAGGAAATACCTATTATTTACAATTAGGAGGAACGCTTCCTTATTTAGATAAAGAAAAGAAAAATCTTCAGCTTCAGCCTGCTGTTGGAGTACAGTTGTCCGATTTAAAAGGGCTTCATGATAATGCTGTAGTCTATGATGCAGGAATATCACTATTGATGAATGGAATGTCTTCGAGATTAACCTTTGATGCTCAGAATAGACCTGTCTACGCTAATGATCCTTCGAATAATGCGGTTGTTTCAGATAGAAAATGGCAATTTGTCCTTAAATACAGAATTGATTTTAATTAAAATATATAACTATGGAGAGAAGAAAGTTTTTATTCCGGTCGGTACAGGCTTCAGCTTTGTTACTTATTTCCGGAAATATGTTTGCCTCTGCTTTACCAATGTTTAATCCTATAAAAAAGAAAAAAATGTACTTCCATTATTTATTATTCTGGCTCAGAAAAGACCTTTCGGAGCAAGAAGTTAAAGAGTTTGAAAATTTTTTTGAAGGTCTTAAAAAACTTCCTTACCAGAAAAATCTCCGTTACGGAAAGCCCGCAGCTTCAAGCCCGCGAAATGTTCTGGACAATACGTTTACCTATAATGCATCTATGGAATTTGACAGCCTGGAAGAACTGGAAGCTTATGGGCAACTTCCTGAACATCTTGCATTGGTGCAAAAATACAAACCATTCTTTGAAAGAATGTTAGTTCATGATACTGTATATAATTAAAAATAAAATTTAAATTTATAATGAAAAAAATCATTAAAGGCTTCAGCCTTGTTTTAGCATTAAGCACCGTAGGATTTATGAATGGACAACATAAAAATCATAAAAACGTAAGCGTAACTCCGGAAGAATCTACAGAGTTTATTCCTGCTATAAGATTAATTAATAATCCGGATGGCTCATGCTCTTTCGAAAAAGGAAAGATTCCGACTCTTAAACACATGAATACAACCACTTTCTGGATGAGCAACAAGACAGAAGAATGGGAGAAAAATGCCCATCCTGCTCCCAGAAGGCAGTATGTGATTACCATTAAAGGAAATATCAGATTTAAGGTAACTGATGGCTCTACTTTCATGATTAAACCAGGAGTGGTACTTCTTGCTGAAGACCTTAAAGGAACGGGACACAGCTGGGACATGGTGAAAAGTAAAGAGTGGGAAAGATTATATATTCCTATTGCGGAAAATGCGGATGACTTTTTCGTACGCGACGGACAATAACTTTTAATACAACTCTTTTATAGAGTATATTCGTTATGTTTTGAAGCAGCCAATGGGCTGCTTTTTCTTTATAATAAAATCTGCTTTATCTGCTCAATCAAGGAAACAAAATAAAAATCCCTATGCAAAAGCACAGGGATTAAAAATTATTATTTTAGAACTAGCTGAATTTTTTGAAAACTAAAGTAGCATTATGTCCTCCGAATCCGAAGGCATTACTTAATGCAAAATTGATATCTTTCTCTTTAGCCTCTCCGAATACAATATTAATATCTTTCGGAATAGCCTCATCAATACTATGAAGGTTAATCGTAGGAGGAATAATACCGTTTTCAATAGCTTTAATAGAAAGGATAGCCTCTACAGCTCCTGCGGCTCCCAATAAGTGCCCCGTCATAGACTTTGTAGCACTGATATCAAGATTTTTACTTCCTTTGAATGCTTTGTTGATTGCTTTTAATTCAATAAGATCACCTAATGGAGTAGAAGTTGCATGCGGATTGATATAATCAATGTCTTCCATATTAGCACCTGCTTCTTTTACAGCTAACTGCATGGCTTTGATCGCTCCCACTCCTTCCGGATGAGGTGCTGTCATATGATAGGCATCTGCTGTCATTGCTGCTCCGGCTAATTCTGCATAGATCTTTGCTCCTCTTGCTTTAGCGTGTTCGTATTCTTCAAGAATTAAAGCTCCTGCACCTTCACCCATTACGAAACCGTCTCTATCCGCGTCGTAAGGACGGCTTGCTGTCGCAAAATCATCATTTCTGGTAGACATTGCCTTCATGATAGAGAAACCTCCTATTGAAGCTGGTGTAATGGCTGCTTCGGAACCTCCACTGATGATTACTTTTGCTTTTCCAAGACGAATATAATTGAAAGCATCCATCAATGCTGTATTTCCTGTAGCACATGCAGAAACCGTTGTATAATTGATTCCCTGAAGTCCATATTTCATAGAGATCATTCCTGAAGCCATATTGGCAATAAACTTAGGAACAAAGAAAGGATTGAAACGTGGTGAACCATCACCTTGTGCAAAATCCATTACTTCCTTTTCAAAAGTCCACATTCCGCCTTGCCCTGTTCCCCAGATCACTCCAGTGTCAAATGGATCCATAGTTTCAAGCTCCAGACCTGAATCTTGCAAAGCTTCAGCAGAAGCATACATAGCATATTGTGTAAAGAGATCACTTCTTTTGATCTCGTTGTGATTAAGATATACCTTTGGATCAAAATTTTTCAGCTCACAAGCGAAGTGTACCTTAAATTTTTCCGAATCGAAATGAGTGATTAATCCCGCTCCACTAGCTCCGTTAATGCTATTTTGCCAAAAATCTTCGACATTGTTTCCCAGGGGCGTCACTGCTCCCAATCCTGTAATGACAACTCTTTTCATATTAGTTATTAATTTAAACAGATTAGATTTTCATGCGGTAAATCCGATTTACCCATGCTTCATTTCACGTCTTTCTTCTATCGTTGTGTTTTTGCGTTTGCAATATTATCATTTTAATTTCGCTACGAACGAATATTTTAGTGTATTATTTGTAGCATAACGAATTTTATTTTGAAAAAATCACTATTTCTTACTTTTCTATGATCATCGTTACTCCCTGTCCGCGGGCTGCACATATAGAAATAAAGCCTTTTCCACTACCTTTTTCATTCAAGAGTTTAGCTAATGTTGCGATGATTCTTCCTCCGGTTGCAGCAAAAGGGTGTGCTGCTGCAAGGCTTCCTCCTTTTACATTAAGTTTATTTCTATCAATTTTACCCAGTGCTTTTTCCAATCCGAATTGTTTCGCCAGATCGTCATTTTCCCAGATCTTTATAGTTGCCAGAACCTGTGCGGCAAAAGCTTCATGAATTTCGTAATAATCAAATTCTTCCAGATTCATTCCAGCTTTTTTGAGCATCCTTTCTGCGGCAAATACAGGTGCTAATAATAAATTCTGTCTGTTTTCTACATATTCTATTCCGGCAAGTTCAGAGAAGGTAATGTATGCAAGAATAGGCAGGTTATTGGCTTTTGCCCATTCTTCACTCGCTAGTAAAATAGCCGATGCACCATCTGTAAAAGGCGTAGAATTTCCTGCAGTTAAAGTACCGTTTTGCTTATCAAAGGCAGGTTTTAATTGGGAGAGCTTTTCAAGGCTGGTATCACGGCGTAAGTTATTATCTTTATCCAAGCCGAACGCGGGTGTAATCATATCATCAAAGAATCCTTCATCATATGCATTTGCCATATTCTGATGGCTCTTCAGTGCTAATTCGTCTTGCTCTTCTCTTGAAATATTGTAATATTTTGCTGTAATCTCAGTATGTTCACCCATTACCAATCCTGTTTTAGGTTCCTGCCCTTTATAAGGAATAGGCATCCAGTCTTTCAGTTTTGGACTTAATAGCTGCTTTAGCTTTCCAAAGACAGATTTTTCTTTATTAGCATTTAAAAGAGCTTTTCTCAATCGGGGAGAAGATTCGAATGGAATATTGCTCATTGCCTCTACACCACAAGCGATACCGCTTTCTATTTGCCCTAAAGCTATTTTATTTCCAATGTAAATAGCTGCTTCTATTCCTGTATCACAAGCTTGTTGAAGATCACAGGCAGGTGTAGCAGGGTCTAATGATGTATTCATTACCGTTTCTCTGATGAGGTTACTTTCAGAAATATGTTTGATGACTGCACCGCCGGCAACTTCACCGAGTAATTTGCCTTTTAATTTATATTGATCTATCAATCCGTTAAGAGAAGCCAACAATAGATCCTGGTTTCCTTTTTCTGCGTAGGCTGTATTCATTCTTGCGAAAGGAATTCTGTTGTATCCTACAATTGCTACTTTTTTTGTTTCCATATTGTGTTATTTATAAAGGAAGAATAGTTAATTCATATTCGATTATGTTTTTAATTTTATCTAATGCCTGATTCAGGAATTTTTCGTCATCCATTGTTTTTGAAAGTAAAATACCACCCTCAATAAGCATAATAAATAAAGAAGCATATTCCTCTGCATTTACTGATTTATTCAGTTCTCCGGTTTGTTGCCCCTGTTTTATTACCAAAGAGATTCTTTCAGTCCATAATGTAAAAGATTGCTGAACACATTTTTTAAGGATAGGGAAGGAATCATCTGCTTCCGTTGCTGCATTCATTAACGGGCAACCTCCATTTGAAAATACAGAGCGCCAGTTTTTTCTGTAAAAAGCTACAAAAGCATTAAGTTTTTCCGTTGAGGTTGAATATTGTTCCCCAAGAGATTCATTCATTACTCTGCTTACAAGTCCGGCATTGTATTTATAGACTTCAATAGCTACCTGATCTTTATTCTCAAAGTTTCCATAAATACTTCCCTTGGTCAGCCCGGTTGCCTGGGTAATGTCTGACAGTGAGGTAGCACCATAGCCTTTGGTATTGAACAAAGTTGCTGTTTTCTCAATGATAAATTGTTTTGTCTTTTCTGCCTTTGACATTTTAAGTGCTTAATTATTATGCAAATATACAAAAATATACCAATCGGTATATTTTATTTTAAAATAGAGTCTGAGTACTTAATCAGAACCCAGACTTATTGTATTGGTATCTTTGAATTCTATGCTAAAGTAGCATTCAGAGTAATCTCAAAATTAAAGGCAGCACTTACAGGGCATCCTTCTTCTGCGATTTTAGCAAACTTTTGAAATTCTTCCTCAGAAATTCCAGGAACTTTTGCAGTCAATGTCAATTCTGATTTTGTAATTTTTCCTATGCTT
The DNA here is from genome assembly GCF_001684975.1 of Chryseobacterium artocarpi. GTDB lineage: Bacteria > Bacteroidota > Bacteroidia > Flavobacteriales > Weeksellaceae > Chryseobacterium > Chryseobacterium artocarpi. The sequence continues at coordinate 359,785 of NZ_MAYH01000045.1, forward strand.
GGGTCAAGAGTGATGACAGAAGTAGTTTTTAACTCTTCAGGGGTATAGCCAGCTTGTGAAAGTTCTGCATCCAGTTTCATCGTGAAACATCCGGCATGAGCAGCTGCCAGTAGCTCCTCAGGGTTGGTCCCTACGCCATCAGCAAAGCGGCTGCTAAAAGAATATTGCGTTTGGTTCAGAGCTGTGCTTTGAGTAGTTAAATGACCTTTACCTTCTTTGATTGTTCCGTTCCAAACGGCTGTTGCATTACGTTTCATACTATTATATTTTATTTAAAATTAATGTGATACTACGTCCTTTTTTGTAAAAAAAGCTTTTAATATTTTATTTAAAGATACAAAAAAGCATAATGCTAAACGCATCTAATTACTTAGAAGAAGCTCATTTATACGTTTCTTATGAAAAAAAGAAAAATGTGTCGTTATATTAATATTATTTTATCAATTTTACGAAGACTTGTACTTTACTCCGAATTATATTAACCTTTTGAAAGTGGGCTGTATGAATGAATTAGAAAATATTCTACGAGAAATAACTCCACTATCTCCTGAAGATAGTTTTTTGGTATTTGACAGAATCAAGGAATCTTTTGAATTTCCATATCATTATCATCCTGAAATTGAGATCAATTTTGTGTACAAAGGGAAAGGTTACCGCAGAATGATAGGAGATCATACAGGAGAAATTGGGAACTTGGAATTGGTATTGGTGGGTCCCAATTTACCACATTGCTGGGCAAATTACAGATGCAAACATAGAAAGACCCACGAAATTACAATACAATTCAATCAGGATTTCTTTAATCAGTTTATGATGCAGAAGAATATCCTTAAGCCGATCAATAATCTGATGAAGGATTCCATAAGAGGGATTCTTTTTTCAACGGAAACTGCTGAGAAACTAAAAGATTCGTTTTTAAATCTTTCCAAGATGAGTAGTTTTGAATCTTTTATAGAAATAATGAAGATTCTCAACGAACTTGCCACAGCAGAAAACAAGACTTTACTATCTTCTTACAGTATAGAGCTTGAAACTTTTGTAGATAATGATAAAATGAAGGTTATTCATGATTTTGTGCATGAAAATTTTGAAAATAAAATAACGCTTGATACCGTTGCTGCGCTCGTGAATATGAGTAATGTAACGTTCAACCGATTTATCAAAAAGAGAACCGGAAAAACATTTATCAATTATCTGAATGAAATAAGAATCAGCTATGCCGCAAGATGGCTGATGGAAAAAAATCTTACCGTTTTTGAAATTGCTTTTGAATCGGGATTTAATAATATTGCTAATTTCAACAAGGTTTTTAAGTCGATTAAAAATACCACTCCTACTGAATTTAGAGAGCAGTTTAAAGGAGTGAAAAAGATTGAATAAGTCTTATTTTAACAGTTATTTTCTCATTTTTTTTGAAAAAATATTAAGATAAATTCTCGTTTTTTTAATGCCGGGAGTGTGTTTTAATGTGTTGGTATTTAGTGTTTTACTGGCAGTTGTTTTTGATTGCTGAAAAAATAATATCGTTTTATGATAAAATAGTATTATATCAGGCTGGTAACAAAATTTAGATTTGTGAATGTGAATTAAATCTTAACAAAACGTTGAATAATTTAATGCAAAAACAATAAAATATTGTTTAAAATTTAATAAAATATTTGCATTCAATTTATAAAGTAATGTCATTGATTCTCAACTAAATCTAACTAATCTAAGCCTTATGAGAAAAGCAGTTATACCGGTTCTATTTGTTTTTTCACTTTCTGCTAATGCACAGGAGAAAAAAGTAACCGATACTACGAAGACAACCGATATTCAGGAGGTCGTAGTCACCTCTTTGGGGGTTAAAAGGCAGTCACGTTCACTTACTTATTCCAGCCAGCAGATTGGCGGAGATGAGCTGACAGAAGTGAAAACGCCTAACCTTTTAAATTCTATCAACGGAAAAGTTTCCAACGTACAAATCAATAGGACCAATGGTGTAGGAAGCTCGGTAAGGGTAATAATGAGAGGTAATAAATCTGTTTCTAATAGCCAGCCTCTTTATGTAATTGATGGGATTCCTATTATAAACGGAACGGGGAAATCAGCGGATATTGGACAGTATTCCAATATGCCGGACCCGGGAGATGTATTAAGTTCCATTAATCCTGATGATATTGAGAGCATCAATTTCCTTAAAGGGGCTTCTGCTTCTGCGTTGTACGGTTCTGCCGGAGGAAATGGAGCCATCTTGATTACGACTAAAAAAGGAAAAATGGGCAAAAGTTCTATTACATATAGCACCAGCCTTACTGTAGAAAGAGCTTATAGCCTTCCAAAACTACAACACAGTTATTTATCATATGATCCATCTGTACCGGATCAGCAGCCTGGGCAATCTATATATAGCTGGGGTGCAAAAGGAGTGTCAAAAGATTATCTTAAAGATTTTCTGCAAACCGGAACTACATGGGTGAACAGCCTTTCCTTCCAATCTGGAAATGAAAAATCAACAAATTATTTCTCTATCGGGAATACAACGAATAAAGGAGTGGTTCCGATGTCTTATTTTGATCAGTATAATATCTCTTTTAGAAATTCAAGTAAGTTTCTGGATGATAAACTGACGTTAGATGCTAATTTTATCGGATCATTACAGGAAAGTAAAAACAGACAGACTCCGGGAGCTTCTTTTTCTCCTTTAACGAGTTTGTACTGGTTGCCAAGAGGCGTAAATTTTGATCAATATGGTCCTGATAATTATACTATTTGGGATAAAACCAGATATTTGCCTGCGCAGAATTGGTGGGAAGTTAATCCAAACGGATCTTTCAAAGGAAATCCGGCAACACAAAATCCTTATTGGATCTTAAATAGAAATCCGGTGACAGTGAGCAATAAAAATGCTTATGGTGCTCTTTCATTATCTTATCAGATCAATCCATGGTTGTCTGCCAGGGTAAGAGGTAATTATAGCTGGAATACATCGGATAGCCAGCGTGATATAGCAGCTTTTTCAGCACCTAGTTTATTGGCGGATGGTGCTAATGGAAGAATGCTTAAAAATATCTATGAAAACTCTTCTACTTACGGAGATGTCTTGCTAATAGGTAGCCCTAAGATAAATGATGCTCTTTCTTTAGATTTTACGGTTGGAGGAAGTATCAATACGACAAGAAACAAAATCACTCAGATTGATAATGCTTATCTGGCTGTTCCGAATCTTTTCGCCGCTAATAATCTTCAATGGAATGTAAACAGGTCACCCGGAGATGGTTATCATAATATTTACACTAATATGAAAAAGCAGGTACAATCTGTATTTGCTAGTGTTTCATTAGGATATAAAAACATGTTTTATGTCGATATGACATTCAGAAATGACTGGGATTCTACGTTAGCTTTGACAGATCAAAAAGGAGTTGATTACGAATCGATAGGGGCAAATGCAATATTATCTTCTATTTTCAAACTTCCGGAAACGATCAACTTCTGGAAAGTAAGAGGGTCATATGCAACTGTCGGATTAGGATTGCCTGCCAATATTTCCAATGCAATGGTAGAATACAGTAAAGGATATACTTATGGAGTAGATGCCGGAACTATTGTATATCCTAAGAGCTCTTTTGCTACGGGAGCTGGTTTTGAAGCTTTACTTCCAAGACCGGAACTTAATAAAACATTTGAAGCCGGAACCGAAATAAGGATGTTAAACAACAGACTAAGCTTTGATATTACTTATTATAATTCCAATACAAGTAACCAGCTGCTGGAAACTTCTATTTCTTCCAATTTAGGAGGGTTGGCACCAGGATCATACTACATTAATGCAGGAAAGATCAGAAATACAGGTTTTGAGTCTTCTTTATCCTATAAAATCTTTAATTCTGAAAAATTTGGCTGGACAACGATGGTGAACGCATCGGCAAACAAAAATAAAATTGTTGAGCTTTTCCCATCAAGTTTGAGTATCAAAGAAGATCAGCTATTCTCATTGACGGGAGGAGGAGATTATACAAGACTTAAACTGGGAGGATCTTTTGGAGATATTTATGGAATAAAATTCAAGAGAGATGATCAGGGACGTATTTTAGTGAATGAAAAAGGAGCTCCATTGGCAGAGGGAACACCAGCCTATCTTGGAAATCCGAACCCTAAATTTATCCTTGGATTTAATAATACATTTAATATCGGTAAAGTTGGAGTTTCCTTCCTTATTGACGGGAAATTTGGAGGGAAAGTTCTTTCTCTTACAGAAAAAGCAAATGACTTATATGGAGTTAGTAAAGCGTCTGCCGATGCAAGAGATGCAGGCGGAGTGTCTATTCCCAATGCTGTATATGCACCGGGAACACCCAATGCAGGTCAGGCTTATACAGGTTTAACAAATCCTCAGGAGTATTATAAGGCTGTAGGTACATCAGAAGGTTATGCAAAAGGAATTGATGAAGCTTATATGTACAGCGCTACAACAATACGTTTACGTCAGGCTTCAGTTTCTTATACTTTTGATATCAATTCAAAATACATGAAAAATGCTACGGTAAGCTTAGTGGGAACTAATTTATTCTTCTTCTACAAAAAAGCACCGTTTGATCCTGAACAAGTTTCCGGGAATACACCTGGAGGGGTAGGAGTAGATTCATTCGGACTGCCGGTTACCCGTTCTATAGGATTATCATTAAAGGCAAACTTCTAACTTTTACAATTACAAAATGAAAATCAATACCATTAAAATATTAACATTCGGAGCAGTAGCATTATTTTCTGCTATAGGATGTACCAATGACTTTGAAGAATATAATCAGGAGAAATTAGGAGGACCTGAAAACTTTTATGCGGATTTTTACGCCATTGTGGATCCTATGAAATCCATACAGAGAGGATTGCAGGCAGATTATCAGCGTTACCCCAATCTAAGTGCAGATATGTACAGTGGAATGTTCAGTACTGCAACTCCATTTAATGGAGGTGTAAATAATCTTACCTATTCTATGGTGGATGACTGGAATAGTAAACTTATTGCTAAGCAACAGGATATTTTCAATTACTCTATCATTATTGATAATACGGCTAAGGTAACCTACAAAGGAGTAGATTTTACAGGAACATTTGCGGTTAAAAAAATTCTGAAAGTGATCACTGCAGCAAGAGTAGCAGATAGCCATGGTCCTGTAGTATACAGTAAATACGAAACTCCAAATGCTAACGGAGTTACTGATTTTGATTCTCAGGAACAAGCGTACAACTATTTCATTGCAGACCTTACATCTGCAATCAATGACTTACAAAAAGTAATAGCAACATCGGCAACAGAAAGTGTAGAAGATAAGTCTGCATTGAAAAAAGCAGATCTGGTATACGGTGGAAGTATGATTAAATGGGCAAAACTTGCCAATTCGCTTAAGCTAAGGCTGGCAATGAGAATGAGCTATGCAGACCCCGCAAAATCAAAACAATATGCAGAAGAAGCATTGTCTTCATCAGCAGGACTGATTACGGAAAATACAGATAATGCTTTAATAAGTGTAGGACAATCTGAGTTGAGTTTTATTATTTATACATATGGAGACTGTATGATAGGAGCACCTTTGATGGCTTACATGAATGGATATAAAGACCCGAGACTTTCAGCGTATGCAATTCCGGCAACGGACACTCAGGTACAAGGAAAGTTTATTGGAATACGTCAGGGAATTGATCTGTTAAATGGTAAAACAACCTATGGCGGATTTTCTCAGCCTCAGGCAAAAGCAGCCTCAGGAGACTATTTCTCATCAACAGATGGTAAACTTAAATTATTCACAGCAGCAGAAACATGGTTTCTGAAAGCAGAAGCAGCCTTGAGAGGATACGCAGGAGCAGGAGATATAAAGACAAACTATCAAACCGGAGTTCAGCAATCCTTTGGAGAATGGGGGAAAAGTGCAGATGTTGTTAGCTATCTTGCCAATACAACAGATACCGAAGCTCCTTATGTGGATCCTAAAAATACAGCCAATAATATAAATGCAGGAGACTCTCAGCTGAGTACCATTACAATTGCATGGAATGACGCAGATTCTAATGAAAGAAAGCTGGAAAGAATCATTACTCAAAAATGGCTTTCTCTTTACCCGAACGGACCTGAAGCATGGGCAGAACAAAGAAGAACAGGGTATCCTATCCTTTTCAAAGTGAGAAAAAATGATAGTGGAGGAGCCATCAGCACAGAAGCAATGATCCGAAGAATTCCATATACGATCAGCACAAAAACTTCACTTTATAATTATCAGCAGGCACTGCAAATGCTTGACGGACCTGATAAAGGAGGAACTAAGCTATGGTGGGATAAAAAATTATAATACCAACATCACTTAACAATACAGAAACATCTCAAAGTCAGATTGCATCTGATTCATTCAGATAGGAGAGTAACGTAGGCTCTCTGATAAATTTATAGTTTCGTTTTTAGCTGAATGAGCTTTGAGATGTTCTCTTTTTCTTTAGAATCTTATTTTTAAATATGGGAAAAAACAACTCCGGAACCCGTCGGATTCAGCCAATTCTCTGGATATCCACATTATATTTTGCGATGGGTGTACCCTTTGTAACCATTAATGCAGTGTCGGGAATCATGTATAAAGACATGGGTGTTTCGGATTCGCAGATCACTTTCTGGACAGCTCTTATTATGTTTTCATGGACATTGAAACCATTCTGGAGCCCTTTTTTGGAGATCTATAAAACCAAAAAATTCTTTGTTGTTTTTACCCAGTTTGCCATGGGAATTCTCTTTGCTTTGGTGGCATTAAGCCTTCCTTTGCATGATTTTTTCAAGTATAGTATTGCTCTTTTTGCTGTCGTTGCATTCTGTGGAGCAACTCATGATGTAGTGGCAGACGGAACTTATATTGGGTTTCTTACCAATAAAGAACAGGCAAAATATATTGGCTGGCAGGGAGCTTTTTATAACCTTGCTAAAATTATCAGTAGTGGAGCATTAGTCTATTTTGCAGGCATTTTAGAAAAAACAAAAGGAGTTACCCATGCATGGATGATCATTATGGCAATCTATGCACTGCTCTTTTTTACATTAGGTATTTATCATTACCTGATTTTGCCGAAAGAGAACAAAGAAGAGGATAAAAAAGATGAAAAAACAGCAGGAAACGTTCGTAAAGAACTGTTGGATATCATTACCTCCTTTTTTACCAAGAAGAATATTCTGTGGTCTGTACTGTTCATTATTTTATACCGTTTTGCAGAAGGTTTTGCTATAAAAATTGCACCATTATTCTTTAAAGCACCAAGAACTTCAGGCGGATTAGGATTATCTACCTCAGATATTGGACTCATTTACGGAACCTACGGATCTGCAGCTTTTATCTTAGGGTCTGTTCTTGCCGGATATTTTATTTCCGCAAGAGGGTTGAAAAAATCTTTGATATGGCTATGTTGTGCATTCAATATTCCTTTTGTGGTTTATGCGCTGTTAGCTCATTATCAGCCGACAGAACTTTTACCTGTAGGAATTGCTGTAGTTGTGGAATATTTCGGCTATGGATTCGGATTTGTGGGATTGATGTTGTATATGATGCAGCAGATTGCGCCAGGAAAACACAAAACAGCCCATTATGCCTTTGCAACAGGAATCATGAACCTTGGAGTAATGATTCCGGGAATGTTCAGTGGGATGATCAGTGACTGGATAGGATATAAAATGTTTTTTATCTGGGTATTGGTCGCTACAATTCCTGCATTCCTTGTGACCTTATTTGTTCCTTTCCCTTATTCAGAAAATCAGAAAGAAGAATAAAATCAATTATTAAATAAAAATTAAATAAAAGTAAAAATACTTTATGACAACTCAATCAGTAATGATTCCTTGGCAGGATCGCCCGGAAGATTGTAATGATATTATGTGGAGGTTTTCGGAAAACCCGATCATTAACAGATATGCTATTCCTACATCGAACAGCGTGTTCAACAGTGCCGTAATTCCTTTTGAAGATGGATTTGCAGGAGTATTCCGTTGCGATAACAAAGCCGTACAGATGAATATTTTTGCAGGGTTCAGTAAAGATGGAATCAATTGGGATATCAATCATGACCCTATTGAAATGAAAGCCGGAAATACTGAAATGATCGAATCTGATTACAAATATGATCCCCGTGTCACATTTATAGAAGACCGTTACTGGATCACATGGTGTAACGGATATAATGGTCCTACCATCGGAATAGGGTATACTTTTGATTTTAAAGAATTTTTCCAGTGTGAAAATGCTTTCCTTCCTTTCAATAGAAACGGAGTGCTTTTTCCAGAGAAAATCAATGGTAAATACGCAATGTTGAGCCGTCCAAGTGATAATGGGCATACTCCTTTTGGAGATATTTATATCAGCTACAGTCCTGATATGAAATACTGGGGAGAACATCGTTGTGTAATGAAAGTAACTCCTTTTGAAGACAGTGCATGGCAATGTACGAAGATCGGGGGAGGTCCGGTTCCAATCAAAACAGATGAAGGATGGTTGCTTTTCTATCACGGAGTAATCAATACCTGCAGAGGATTCAGATATTCAATGGGAGCAGCATTACTTGATCTTGAAGATCCTACAAAAGTATTGTACAGAACAAAACCATATCTATTGGCTCCTGCAGAAGTTTATGAGCTGACAGGTGATGTTCCGAATGTAGTTTTCCCTTGTGCTGCATTAACGGAAGGTGACAAAGTAACAGTATATTACGGTGCAGCCGATACTGTGGTGGCAATTGCCTTTGGTTATATTTCAGAAATCATTGATTTTATGAAAAAGAATTCAATCTAAATCATATAAAGTTTTTTTAACATGTTGAACGCCTTAATTTCTTTCATTTCTGTGATTTTTATTACGGTTTTCATATTTTTAAACCAATTTTATAATTAAAAAAATCTTGACCTCTATTATCATGAAAAAAGAACTGCTTATTTCCCTTTTTACAGCTCTGGTTTTTACGGCAAATGCCCAGCAAAATAAAAATGATGTTTTATCCTGGGTAGACCCTTTTATAGGAACAGGAGGACATGGGCATACGTTTCCGGGAGCAACTACACCCTTTGGAATGATTCAGTTAAGTCCGGATCAGAATACCAAAAGCGGAGACTGGGATTGGTGTTCCGGATATCATTACAGCAGCAAAACGATTATGGGATTCAGTCACAATCACCTGAGTGGAACAGGCTGGGCAGATCTTGGAGATATTTTGGTGATGCCAACAGTAGGACAGGTAAAAATGACTCCCAGATCGGAAGATCAGCCAGGATCAGGATACCGTTCAACATTTAGTCATGATAAAGAAACAGCTTCTCCGGGATATTATTCCGTAATGTTGGATAGCTATGGTGTAAAAGCTGAACTTACAGCTTCTCCAAGAGTAGGATTCCATAAATATACTTTTCCTAAAAGTGAAGAAGCCAATATCATTATTGATCCTACCAATAAAATTTTCGGAAATATTTACCATACTTTGGTGAGTGTAGAAGGGAATAATAAAATAAAAGGGTATTGCTACAGCAATGGCTGGGGCGGAAAAAGATTCGCTTATTTTGTAATGGAATTTTCGAAACCTTTTAAATCTTACGGAGTTTATGCAGAAGGAAAAATTAAAAACAATGAAAAGATTGCATTAGCAAAAGACGCTAAAGCATTTGTAAGGTTCTCTACAGAAGACAGTGAAAGCATCGAAGTAAAAGTATCTTTATCTCCGGTAAGCACAGAGAATGCGCAGGCAAACTTTGACGAAGAAGCCCAAAATGTAGATTTTGAACAAGCGAAACAAACGGCACAAAAAACATGGCGGGATCTTATCGGGAGATTTCAGGTATCAGGAGGTACAGACAGTCAAAGAAAGATTTTCTATACAGGCGTTTATCACACTTTTATAGCTCCTAATCTTTACATGGATACCAACGGAGATTATGTTGCCGCTCAGGAAAACATGAACACGAAATGGTTCACAAATTACAGTACCTATTCCTATTGGGATGGCTTCAGAGCAACACATCCATTGCTTACTATTATGGATCAGAAACATACTAAAGAATTTGCCAATTCTCTGATCAGCAGATATACAGACCGTAAAGATCACATGCCTATCTGGGAGCTTTGTGGTTATGATAATTTCTGTATGTTGGGTTACCACAGTGTTTCTGTAATCTGGGATGCTATTTCCAAAGGAGTACCGGGAATTGATGGTGAAAAAGCTTTTGCTGCGATGAAAGATGCTTCTCTTACCGATAAAATGAGCAGCAGTGATGGTGGTGGAGGTCTTAATGACTATATCAAATTAGGATACAGCCCCTCTGAAAATGGAGCTTCCGTTTCTGCAACTTTAGAATATGCTTACGACGATTGGTGTATCCAGCAATTAGCTGAAAAATTAGGTAAAAAAGAAGAAGCAGAAGTTTATAAGAAACGATCAATGAACTTTCTGAATACGTTCAATAAAGAAAATAACCACTTCTGGCCAAGACAGAAAGACGGAAAATTTATAGCGGATTTTGTACTTAATGACTGGAAAAAGCTTCAGCCACATTGGGTTTCAGGAAACATCTGGGCGTACGACTTCTTCGTTCCGCATCAGATTGACGAGATGATGAATTTATATGGTGGAAAAAAAGGGTTTGAAGAAAAACTTGATAAAACCTTTACAGAAGCTTTAAATATGGAAGGAGAGCAACATGTTGATATTTCAGGATTTATTGGATCTTTAGGGTTTGGAGATGAACCGGGGCATCATGTTCCTTACTTGTATAACTATGCGGGAAGCCCGTACAAAACCCAGAAAATGGTAAAATACATCCGTGATAATATGTATGCTGCAAAACCGGATGGAATTGTCAATAACGAAGACTGCGGACAAATGTCAGCGTGGTATATTTTCTCCTCATTAGGATTCTATCCTGTTACACCAGGGAAACCTGTATATGCTATTGGAGCACCTCAGTTTCCAAAAGCTTCTCTTCAATTGGAAAATGGTAAAACATTCACTGTGATAGCAGATAAAATATCAGATAAAAATATCTACGTTCAGAAAATGTTCCTGAATGGAAAAGAATACAAAAGCTGGGAACTGAACCACTCTGACATTATGAATGGTGGTGAGCTGAGATTTGTAATGGGAAGTAAACCTGTAAAATAAGACTAATAAAAATAAACGAAACAAAAGTATCAATGGAAAGGAGAGATTTTATTAAAACAAGTGCATTGGCAGGAGCCGGATTGCTGTTTACACAAAATGTTTTTGCTAAAAATTTGGTTACGGAAGGTTTTCCTGTAGTTCGTGTACCTAAAGATAAAAGACATTTTACCAGTGAATCCGTGGAAAATGCAATCGTGACTTTTAAAAAGAAAGTTAAAAATAAAGAATTAAGCTGGCTGTTTGAAAACTGCTTTCCAAATACATTGGATACTACCGTTTATTATACTGAAAAAAATGGTACTCCAGATACTTATGTGATTACAGGAGACATTGATGCCATGTGGCTTCGTGACAGCTCTGCACAGGTTTTTCCTTATCTGCAGTTCTCAAAACAGGATGAAAAGCTACACAAGTTAATATCAGGAGTTATTCATAAGCAAACGACATTCATACTGAAAGATCCTTATGCGAATGCGTTTTACAATGATGACAACAAAATAAGTAAGTGGAAAGAATATGACCACACCGATATGAAACCGGGAACCCATGAAAGAAAGTGGGAAATAGATTCATTGTGTTATCCTATCCGTTTAGCATATCACTTCTGGAAAACAACAGGAGACACTAAACCTTTTGATGATAATTGGTTAAAAGGAATTAAACTTACCCTACAGACTTTCATCGAACAGCAAAGAAAGAAAGACCTTGGACCTTACAAATTCGAGCGTACAACTGCTTGGGCAACCGATGGAGTTCCGATGGGAGGATATGGCTATCCTACGAAACCTGTGGGATTGATCAGCTCAATGTTCCGTCCAAGTGATGATGCTACGATCTACGGATTCCTGATCCCTTCCAATTTATTTGCGGTAGTAAGTTTACGCCAGGCAGCAGAAATGGTTTCTCAGATAAAAAATGATAAAGTATTGGCTAAACAGCTTACAGATCTTGCTGATGAGGTAGATGCTGCTATTAAGAAATACGGAATTTATAACCATCCTGAGTATGGAAAAATATATGCTTTTGAAGTAAATGGTTTTGGAAGTTATAACCTGATGGATGACGCCAACTGCCCAAGCTTATTAGGATTACCTTATCTGAATGCTGTAAAGGCAGATGATCCTGTTTATCTGAATACAAGAAAATTTGTATGGTCAGAAAACAATCCGTTCTTCTTTAAAGGTAAGCTGGCAGAAGGAATAGGAGGACCACATATTGGACTTGATATGATCTGGCCAATGAGTATCATTATGAAAGCACTCACTACAAATGATAAGAGTGAAATCAAATGGTGTATTGATACTTTGCAGAAAACACATGGTGGTACAGGTTTCATGCACGAATCCTTCCATAAAGACAATGATAAGAAATTCACCAGAGAATGGTTTGCCTGGTCAAATACCTTATTTGGAGAGCTGCTATGGAAGACCTTTAATGAAAATCCTGAACTGCTGACGTAGATTTTTTTGAATTTATATTGACTTGATTTTTAAGTGCTTCTCTTGATAAAAGAGAAGTGCTTAAGGATACTTATGTCAAATTTTAACACAAAACATTTCCAAAAAATTATATTATGAAAAAAAAATCCCTTCTTATTCCCCTGATGGCAATGATGCTTCATACAGGTTCTCAACTCAATGCACAACAGCTCAATCCGCTTGGAGTTTGCTATGTGGAAGTGAATAACAATAATATGCTGAATGCAGGTTCTTATACACTTCAGAACACAAACAGACAGCTTTTTGACGTTGCAATCATCTTTGCAGCCAATATCAATTATGATGTTTCCAAAAGCAGAGCCTATATTTCAAGTAACAACAACGTTACCAAGGTTCTGAATGATGTAAATACCTATGTGAAACCCCTACAGCAAAAAGGAATTAAAGTTCTTCTCGATATCTTAGGAAATCACCAGGGTGTGGGAATTTCCAATTTCCCAAACCGTGAAGCAGCAAAAGATTTCGCTTTACAGGTTGCCCACACTGTCAATACTTACGGACTGGACGGCGTAGATCTGGATGATGAATACGCTGGATATGGTAACAACGGAACAGGACAGCCTAATAACAGTTCTTTTGTAATGCTCTTACAGGAACTTAGAGCCGCAATGCCTGATAAACTGATCACATTCTATTATTACGGACCAGCAACATCAAGACAAAGTTACAACGGGGATGCAGCCGGAAACTATATCAATTACAGCTGGAATGCCATGTATGGAACCTACAGCGTTCCAAATGTTCCTCCTCTTAATAAAACAAAGCTTTCTCCAGCCGCAATATGGATCCAAAATACCAACTCTGGCTCTACTTCTGCCTCTACACTGGCAAATTTAGCAACAAGTACAAAAAATGATGGCTATGGCGTTTTCATGTGGTATGATTTGGGTTCTGCCAATGTTGCCAACTATCTGAGCACAGGCTCTAATATTCTTTATAACGAAAATACACAGCTCAGCGGACAGTTATATTCTTGGTCCCCAGGGCAAAGCTGTGATCCGCCATTAGGATTGGATGTAAGTAACGTTACAGGAACTTCGGCAAAATTGAATTGGACTTCCAATGGATCTCAAACCTATAATGTTGATTATAAGCCTGCCAATTCAACAGTTTGGACTAATGCAACCACTAATTATTCAGGAAATAATGTAACTATCAATAACCTTACCCTGAATACCGATTACGACTGGAGAATACAATCCAACTGTTCGTCAACATTAACGAGTACTTATCTTTTTGCTCCGAGATTTAATTCAGGAAACGGATGTGCAACTCCTTCAGGGTTAACATCTGGTAGCTATCTCGGAAATACCACCCAATTATCCTGGACAGGAACAGCATCTTCTTATACATTACAATATAAAACAGCTGCGGCAACTACATGGAACGAGGTTCAGAATATTACCACAAATAATTATTCCTTACAAAACCTCACCCCTAATACAAACTATGTATGGAAAGTACAATCTGTCTGTAATGGAGGAACCACAAGCGCTTATTCAGCAGATGGAACATTTAATAGCGGTTTGGCTCCTATCACAAGCCCTGGTCCAAGATCACTTTCCTTCAACGGAAGTACAAATTATCTTAATGCAGGACAATTCAATCTAAGTGGGAATGCTTTGACATTTGAAGGTTGGGTAAAAGTAAATGCTTTTAAAACAGCGTTTCCTAACATTTCATCTGTCATGGGAATTGAAGTAGGAGACAGTAATTCTGCAATGTTAAGATTTGGAGATGGAAATCTTGCCAATAACAAACTTCAGTTTATATTAAGCTTTGGATCATCACAGGTAAAATTAAACAGTAATGCCTCATTTAATACAAACACATGGTATCATATCGCAGCAACATATGATGGAGCGTCCATGAAACTTTATGTGAATGGCAGTCTGGATGCAAGTTCACAGGTAACAGGTAACTTTACTGCTAACGGAATTCTTTATCTTGGAAGAAACTATGATAACTCACGTACAATCAATGGTTCATTGGATGAATTCAGAGTGTGGAAAAGAGCATTGTCTGCTCAGGAAATAATAGATAATAAATGTAATGTAGCTCCCAATTCAACAAATCTTGAAGCCAACTGGAAAATGGATGAAGGAAGCGGAACCGCGGCCTTGGATTCAACTCCAAATACACACTTTGCAACATTGGTGAGTATGACAGATACAAACTGGAAGACAGATGTTCCTTGTACAGCTTTATTATCCACAAGAGAGGCTGATCTATTAAAAGAAAGCGGAGCATATCCAAATCCGGTAAGGAAAGGAAATGACATTCATTTTACAATCAATGACAGTTCTGCTAATGAAGTGGAATTGTATGATAACGCCGGAAAATTATCAAAAAAACAGAATATTAGTCAAAATAATAATACAATCAATACACAGGATTTAATTAGTGGTACTTATATTTACAAAATCACATCATCAAATAATAAAGTCCTGTCGTCAGGTAAGATTATAGTAAAGTAAAATACAGATATAGACTGTTTTAACTAAAATATAGTTAAATTGTAAACAGGCAGACAGGTTGTATATTCTTGTTTGTCTGTTTTCAGTCATAAAGAATTGATTAAAATTAAAAACGATGCAGAATATATTAGGAATTGATATTGGCGGATCACATATTACGCTGGCGCAGGTAAATGCAGAAAAACGAGAAATTATTACTTCAACCTATGTAAGAGAACATGTCAATTCATTTGATGATAAAGAAACTATTTTCTCTGCATGGGTTTCAGCCATTGAAAAAGCAGCTCATGATCTGGTAAAAGATGATCTTATAATCGGAATTGCCATGCCCGGACCCTTCGATTATGAAAACGGAATATCTTTGATGCAGCAAGGAAAGTTTATCGATATTTATCAGGTTAATATTAAAGAAGAATTGGCAAAAAGGTTATCTGTTGATCAGAATCAGATTCATTTTGTGAATGATGCTGCTGCATTTATGGAAGGAGAAGTATTCGGCGGATGTGTCCAGGATTTCAAAAGAGTTTTTGGAATAACACTTGGAACAGGCTTGGGAACTACTTTTTACAACGGAGACACAGCAACCGATGAAGACTTGTGGGATACCGCATTTAAAAATTCAATATCAGAAGATTATCTGGCAACCCGTTGGTTTGTTAATCGCTATGAAGAACTTACCGGTGAGAAAATTTCAGGAACAAAAGATTTATTGGATAAGCCCAAAGAAATTCAGAATCAGATATTTAATGAATATGCCGATTCCTTTTCTGAATTTATCATAAAATACGTAGCTCATTACACTCCCGAAGTGTTAGTTCTAGGAGGGAATATTGCAAAAGCCTATCCTTATTTTGAAGAAAGATTTGTTCAGAACTTAAATAAGAATAATATTAATTTAGAGGTGAAAATTTCTGCTATTTTTGAAGATGCAGCTATTTTAGGAGCCGCAAGCTATGCTTCGAAAAAGGTAACAATAAACTAATAAACGAAACGATATAATGAAGTCAATATTTTCTACTTTCTTTCTACTGTTACAGGGCTTGGCTTTCGGGCAAAACCTATCCCCTGTAGACTATGTAAATCCATTGATGGGAACCCAGTCAAAACCTTCCTTATCAACAGGAAACACTTATCCGGCAGTAGGATTGCCATGGGGAATGAATATCTGGACTCCGCAAACCGGAAAAATGGGTGACGGATGGGCGTATACTTACGATGCAGACAAGATTAAAGGATTCAAGCAAACCCATCAGCCCTCTCCATGGATGAATGATTATGGCGCATTTTCTATCATGCCGGGAGTAGGTAAAGTTAAATTTAAAGAAGATGACAGAGCAAGCTGGTTCAGTCATAAAGCTGAGGTTTCAACTCCCTATTTCTATAGTGTATATCTGGCAGACATCAATGTGACTACAGAGTTTACTCCTACCGAGAGAGCTTCCTTTTTTAAATTTGATTTTCCAAAAACAGACAGTGCTTACGTCGTAATTGATGCTTTAAACAAAGGCTCATACGTTAAGATTCTTCCTAAAGAAAGAAAAATTTTAGGATACACCACCAGATATTCTACAGGTAAGTATGACAATTTTAAAAATTACTTTGTTATCCAGTTTGATAAAGATTTTGAGCTTACAAAAGGCTGGAAAGACGATAAATTTGTTAATTATCAGTTGGAAATTACAAGTGATCACGCGGGAGCGGTAGTAGGTTTTAAACTAAAAGATAAAGAATCGGTGTATGCTAAAGTAGCATCTTCCTTCATTAGCTTTGAGCAGGCAGAGCTGAACCTTAAAAGAGAAATTGGAAACAGAAACTTTGAGCAGGTAAAGACAGATGCTAAAAATATCTGGAATAAAACTTTAGGAAAAATAGAAGTAAAAGGAGGTACAGATCAACAGATGAGAACTTTTTACTCATCTCTGTACAGAACTCTATTCTTTCCACAAAAATTATATGAAATTGATGCTCAGAACAAAGTAAAACACTGGAGCCCATACAATGGTAAAATTCTGGACGGAAAAATGTTTGCAGGAACAGGATTTTGGGATACTTTCCGTGCGTTATACCCTTTCCTGAACCTTGTTTATCCAAGTATTAATATGGAAATGCAGGAAGGGCTAGTGAATGCTTATAAAGAAGGAGGATTTTTGCCGGAATGGAGTAGTCCTGGGTATTCTGATATCATGATTGGGAACAATTCAGCGTCAGTAGTTGCAGATGCTTATATTAAAGGACTTCGTGGTTACGACGTAGAAACCCTTTGGCAGGCAGTAAAACATGGGGCTGATAACGAAGGACCTATAGAAGCCGTAGGGCGTGCAGGAGTAGAATATTACAATAAACTAGGTTATGTTCCTTACGATGTGAAGATTAATGAAAATGCAGCCAGAACATTAGAATATGCTTATGATGATTTTGCTATTTATCAATTAGGAAAAGCGCTGGGAAAACCTGCATCAGAAATTGATATTTATAAAAAAAGAGCGTATAATTACAAAAATCTGTTTGATAAAGAAACAGGCTTGATGCGAGGTAAAAATAAAGACGGTAATTTTCAAAAGCCTTTTAATCCATTTAAGTGGGGAGATGCTTTTACAGAAGGAAACAGCTGGCATTACACATGGTCAGTTTTTCAGGATGTGGATGGTCTTGCCGAGCTGATGGGAGGTAAAAAGAAATTTGAGGCTAAACTGGATGAGGTGTTTTCACTGCCACCTGTTTTTGATGATAGTTATTATGGTGGGGTAATCCACGAGATCAGAGAAATGCAGATTATGAATATGGGACAATATGCTCACGGAAATCAGCCTATTCAGCATATGATTTATTTGTATAATTATGCCGGGGCTCCTTATAAAACACAATATTGGGCAAGACAGGTGATGAACAAATTATACCAGCCGACACCTGATGGATATTGTGGAGATGAAGATAACGGGCAGACTTCTGCATGGTACATTTTCTCGGCTTTAGGTTTTTATCCTGTAACACCGGCAACAGATCAATATGTATTGGGAGCACCATTATTTAAAGAAGCTACCATTCATTTGGAAAACGGAATGAAAATTGAAGTGAAAGCACCGGAAAACAGCGCAGAAAATTTATATGTAAAATCATTGAATGTAAATAAACAGCCTTATTCCAAGAACTGGCTAAGTCATCAGGAACTTATTAAAGGAGCCGTGCTGGATTTTAAAATGGACAGCAAGCCAAATAAAGAGAGAGGATCACAGGAAAAAGACTTCCCGTATTCAATGTCAAAAGAAGAATTAAGAAAATAAATTTTAAATTAGAAATACAATTATAACTGTATGAGTACAGAAAAAAAAGAAATATTCGATAGAGTAGAAGGCATGCTGCAGGCACAAGGTTTTACCATTGCAGCAAAAGATGATACAAGACCATGGGGTGGTTTTTTCGTTATTGATGAAACACAGGCGCAGGATTTTGCCAATCAGTATTTTGATGGGATAGATGTAGAAAACCTGAGAATAGGAGGGAAGCTAAGCCCAAAAATTCTTATTGTAGCTCCCGAAGCCAGACTAAGCTGGCAATATCACCACAGAAGAGCAGAAATCTGGCAGGTCGTTGAAGGAACTGTAGGAATCAAAAGAAGTAACACAGATGAAGAAGGTGAACTTGCAGAATACAAACCGAAAGATCAGATCAAACTTCAGCAAGGCGAAAGACACAGGCTGATTGGTTTATCAGGATGGGGAATTGTAGCTGAGATCTGGCAGCATACAGACGCATCCAACCCTTCAGATGAAGATGATATTGTAAGAGTACAAGATGACTTTGGAAGATAAAATAAAAAGCAGCATCAATTCTGATGCTGCTTTTTTATTTTGGTAAGGAAGCTGGGCACGGGAAGAGGGAAGTTATTGGAGGTTTTATGAAAGGTCATTTTGGGAAATAATCTAATTGTTCAAACTGAAGTGAGCAGATAAAAAATAAACGTTATAGGTTTCAAAAACCTATAACGTTTTACTTATATTAATTTATCGTAGCTAAAGAAGTCTGTCGATGAAGAGTCCCTCCATTCTCCATTTTCCTACTCTTAAAAAGTCACATCCAATCCTACATAGAAATTCGCTTTCATAATAGGAGCATATACCATTCCGCCATCAAAATAATTTCCGAAAGGATTTTTGAAGTCTATAATCGCATTTTTCTGATAATAAGAAGTCAAATTTTCTCCCCCCAAATAAGCTCTAAGCTTCTTGTTGAAGTTTTTTGAAATCTGCGCATTCAATACAGCATAAGAGTTTGAATAAACCGGTAATTGAAACTCTGCAGGATTACCAGCCATATCAGGAAGCCTTTGTTTTCCAACCCAGTTTAAAGTCGTATCAAAACTCCAGAATCCACCCTTATCATTTTTATTGGTAGAATAGGCAAGGTTTACAAATCCTCTGTGTTTTGCCATAAATGGAACCTCTCTTCTTCCATCAATATAATCAGCCTGCACATCATAATATTTATAAGCAAGCCTTACATCAAAGTTTTTGAATGGAGTGAAATCCCACTGAGTCTGGAATGAATTGGCAAATGACTTTCCATCAAGGTTATAGAACGTCAGCTGCTGAGGAGATCTATCCAAATCCACCAATACCTGATCCTGGAAATCTGTTCTGAAAAAATCTGCAATAATGCTGGATTTTCTTCCGAAAAGCTTAAACTCCTGCTGCAAACTTGCTCCATAGTTCCATGCAATTTCTGGCTTTAATCCATAAATATTTCCACCGTTTGGTAAGATATTGATTGCTCTGTTTGATGCAAAATACTGTTGGTTTTCCGCAAATACATTCGCCGTTCTGAATCCTCTTCCCGCAGAAAGTCTTAAAATAGTCTGTGGCGTGAAATCATACTTGAAATTTACCCTTGGTGTAAACTGAGTACCCGCCAGATTATGAAAATCAACCCTTGTTCCTGCTACTAAAGTATATTTTAAACCTGTTAAAGTATATTCAGCAAAAATTCCCGGAACAATTTCGTTTCTCTTCATATTATCAATCAGATAATTCTCTTCATAACCATCATATAAGAAACTTGCACCAGCTTTATATTTATGATTAGTATTTCCAAGAACACTCTCAAATATTAAATTGGAATAATACGTATGCTGTTTTCCTGCATAATTTCTCAAACCAAAAAAACTGTCTTGCTGATGATACACGTACTGGTTCATCCAGCCAATACTTTGGTAAGGTTTTCCCTTAAAGACATATCCTGTTTTATTCCAAACCTGAAATCTTGAAATATCAATACCCACACCGTATGCAGGCTGCTTATCCTGAGCCAGATTTTTATCAAAGCCAATCTGTCCTGCAGTTCTTTCATCTCTGATAAAATTAATTCCAAAGTGAGACCCAAATCCTGACTTTTCAAGATCATTATAATTTAATAAATAAGCTGCGTTGATCTGCGTTCCCTTTGGTCTGTCAAGGAAACCATCATCATTCATATCTGTATTCCCGAATGTTCCGTTTCCGTGAAGTAAAAAAGTCTGTGACCATTTATCATTGATAGGAGAGACATTGGTAATATTGATTTCTGCTCTTCCGTTAAAATCAGAGAAAAGATTCAATGATGTTTCTGGAGTTTTTGCGTTTTTCAGAAGCTCAGTATTGATTTGTCCTGTGATACTCTCGTAGCCATTTGTTACAGTACTTCCTCCTTTTGTTAGCTGAATACTTTCAATCCATCTTCCGGGAATGAAATTTAAACCATATGCAGAAGCCAATCCTCTGATCTCAGGCAATTGTTCCTTTGTCAAACTGGTGTATTTCTGATCCAAACCAAGCATTTTCAGCTGTTTTGTACCCGTTACCGCATTGCTGAAAGATACATCTACTGTTGCATTCGTTTCAAAACTTTCGGATAGATTACAACATGCAGCTTTTAATAGCTCCTTTTTATCAATATTAAAAACAAGCCCTGTTTCTTTTTTACTTACAGAAGTTGCCGCTTTAGAACCGGTTACAACAACACCTTCAATGTTTTTTTCATGTTTGCTCTGAGGTTCATCATTAGAGGGAGTCTGGTGTTCTTTATGACCTTCATGTTTTGTTTCTTCTTCATAATGAACCTTTGGATTAGCTTCCCCAAAAGCAAAATCCCTGTCATACAAACAACAACCCGGCAGCCCGTTATAAACATCATCAGAAGCCTTATACTTTTCATTATCATGCCCTGCATCCGCAATTGATTTTAAAATCTTATCTGATGAGGTTTTTGATGAATCGAAGTTTAAGATAACGGTTTGTTTATCTGCATTCCATTCAGCTAGATCTGCGCCTGCATTTTTAGCTGCTTTTTCAATTCTTGCCTTGCATGAAGCACAGTTTCCCCTTACATAAAACTCATTATCTTTTTTAGCTGGAGCAGCAGTATTGGTATGATGTTCATGGTGAGATTCTGCTTGTTCAGGTTGTAGATCTCTGTCGTATAAACAACATCCCGGAAGGCTTTTGTAGACATCATCAGAAGCTTTGAATTTTTCATTGTCATGACCAGCTTCTGCCACTTTTTTCAGAATATCATCTGTAGAAACTTTATCTGTTTCTATAGTTAGTGTTTGAAGATCAATAGAATAAACAGCCTTTTTTGCGCCTGCTTTTTTAGCAGCTCCTTCAATTCGGGTTTTGCACATTTCACAGTTTCCTTTTACCTTGAATTGGTTTTTAGAAAAACTTTGAGCTGATATAAATTGTGTAAATAAGAATAATGCACCAAGTATAAACCTGGAAATATATAATTTCATTTTGTTTAAAAGTTTAGATTAATTAAAAAACGATTCATTACATAATATAATGAACGCACAATGCTTTAATTAACCTATTTTAGGCGGTTGCCAAATTTCCTTTAAACGATCTGAAAGATGCGGAGCTGAGTATTGAAACTGTGGATTCTTATTCGTTTTGTAATAAGACAGTTCCAATCTTAGATTTTTTGAAAACGGAGTTTCAATAAAAGTATAGCAGACCACACATGAAGAACAGCAGTCGTCATTACAAGATGATTGTTTTGAATCATCTTTGCCGTCTTTTTTGGAAGAATGATTTTTACAGCAGTCACTCTTTTTAGACTCAGCTTTACAGCATGTATCCTGCATAGATTGAGTATAGAAGCTATCCTTGGGAACTAAGAAAATTCCCAGACAAAATACTATTGCAAGTATGTGAAACAGCTTCATGCCTGCAAAATTACAAAATTTATAGCAATGGATCACCAACTTTTAAGGAACAGTTGTGCCAAGGCTCTCCATGTGCAGGATTTAATTTTGGTTTTTCACCCTTTGCAATATTTTGCGCTGCTGGGGCAGGAGTAGGAGCAGGTGTAGGTTGTACAATGTTTTGCGCAGGTTTAGATGTTGGAGTTGCTTTACTGTTTAATGGCTGTCCTACAGGTATATCACAACGGTGTCCTGGCTGTCCGTGAGGAGGATTCATTCCTGGAGCAGTTTTAGCCAGTCTGGCATTATTTGCAGCTACGAGATTTGCCGGTACTGTATTAGGGTCTACCTGAATAACATTTTTATTTCCGGTGCTGACATTTTGTGGGGAAGGAGTAGCTGCAGGCTGGCTATTTAATGGTTGCCCTACAGCAATATCACAACGGTGCCCTGGCTGTCCGTGTGGAGGATTCATCCCCGGAGCAGTTGCCATGGGTGTAGGAGTTGGGCTGGATTTAATTCCTGCCTGATCCATCAATGCTGTTTTAGACGTATTGTTTATTGCTACTGCGGGTTGCTGAGAACCTGCTTCTTCTTTTATATAAGTTGCTCTTTCATCCTTTTTACAAGAGACTGCTAATAATGATACAGTGATCAAACCTATAAATGTATTCTTCATATCCATTGGTATGAAACAAAATTAGCAAAACATTTTCAATTGTTTTGCTAATTTTATATTTATAATACTATTTTTAGATTAATTTTTCACAAGAAGTCTAAATCCTTCTCCGTGAACGTTGATAATTTCCAATCCTTCGTCATCTTTTAATAATTTACGAAGCTTAGCAATATAAACGTCCATACTTCTTGCTGTAAAATAGTTTTCTTTTTTCCAGATCTTTCTTAAAGCAAGGTCTCTTGGCATGAAATCGTTTCTGTGGATGCAAAGAAGCTTCAATAGTTCGTTTTCTTTAGGAGAAAGTTTATATTCTTTATCACCTACTTTAAGCTGTCTCAGCATAGAATCAAAGAAAATATTGCTGATCTTGAACTGTTCCTGTTCTTCGTTTTCAAGGGTAGAGCTTCTCTGAAGAATAGCTTTAATCTTATATAAAAGAAGTTCAGTGTCAAATGGTTTGGTGATATAATCGTCTGCTCCCAGCTGGTATCCTTTCAGAATGTCTTCTCTCATATTTCTTGCTGTAAGGAATATGATGGGTGTATTTTTATCAATTTTTTTTACGTCTTCAGCTAATGAAAATCCATCCTTCTTAGGCATCATTACATCAAATATACAGATGTCGAATTCATTTTCTGTAAATTCTTTAAGTCCCTGTTCTCCGTCAGTTGCAAGGGTAACTTCAAAATTATTGATTGTTAAATAATCTTTAAGCACCGCTCCGAAACTCTGATCGTCCTCTACTAATAATATTCTGTTGCTCATAACTTTTACTAATTAATAATTAACAATTAAGAATGAACTCACTCACTCTCTCTTCTTATATTTTGTTATTTGGTTTCTTATTTATAATTAATGATGATCAATAAATTTTAAATTATTTATTACCCATCATTTATGCTTTTAGCTCATTGGCAATTTAATCGTAAACGTACTTCCGTTTCCTTTGTGAGAGTCTACAATAATCTGCCCTTTATGTAATTCTACAATCTTTTTAACATAGGAAAGACCTAATCCCTGTCCTTTTACATTGTGAATATTTCCGGTTTCTTCCCTGAAGAATTTTTCGAAAATTTTCGTTTTGTTCTGGGTTTCCATTCCCATTCCTTTATCTGAAATCTCAATTACATACCAATGTCCTTCATTTCTTGTTTCTACATGAATTTCCGGTGCTTCGGGAGAATATTTGTTTGCATTATCCAAAAGGTTGACCAGCATATTCGAGATGTGAAACTCATCTATTTTAAAATTATATTGAGTAGCATTGAATTTTTGGGTAAGCGATCCGTTTCTTTGCTGTACAATCAGGTTGAAAGATTCGGTAGTTCTCTTGATCAATTCTCTTACATTGGTTTCTTTTAGGAATAGCTCTACTTCATTTCTTTCCAGTTTAGACATATTCAGAACATTTTCTACCTGTTTTTTCATCCTCAGGTTTTCCTGTTTGATCAACTCTGAATAATATTTTACTTTGTCCGGATTGGTTGCAATTTTGTCATTTGCCAGAGAATCTGTTGCTACAGAAATGGTTGCCAGTGGAGTTTTGAACTCATGAGACATATTGTTGATGAAATCTGTCTTTACTTCAGCAAGCTTTTTCTGCCTCATCATATAATTGATAGAAATAATATAAATTCCTAAAATAGTTAATAAGGAAAGGAAAGTACCCAACAACATTGGCCAGTTGTTCATTGCCAAAGAATATTCCTTTTTAGGGAAAACCAATGCAAGGCTGTATAAAGTATTGTACTTTTTATCTGTAAAAAGAGGATAGCTGTAAGTATTGCTGTCTTTTTTCTCTTTATAGGCTTTATTGGCAATGCTGGTAAGTTTATTGTCTTTATCAACGATTCCATACCCGAACTTTGCTGTAATTCCTCTGATTTTAAGCTCTTTTGCAATAACTGAGTCAAGGGTGGCTGGATTTACTCTTTGAGCAATCGGAAGGTTGTTTCCGTATACTTTTACGAATTCTTTTACCGCATAATCTCCGGTTTCAATATCCTGATTGATATCTGAAGTAAGAATTTCCCGACTGGTTGTGTCTCTTTTTATTTTGTATGCGGCTTCATCGGTATATAACGTTGTAAGCTTTACAGAATCACCTTTTTTAGAGATAGGAAGCTGCGCATTGGAAATAATATTCTTGGAATAAATGATTTGTCTTTGAGTACCGGAATCTTCTACCTGTTGAATTGTTGTAAGGGAAGGATTTTTGCTGTTGGCAAGAATGGTACTTCTGTTGTCTTTGGTAAGGTATTTATCTGCTTCAATTTCCTCGACGGTTTTTGAAGTGTTTTCCAAAACAGAGTAAACTTTATTTGAAAAATCCTGTTCCAGTACACCGTAATACCCTTTCAGCCAATAAAATTGGAGCGTAACGAAGACAATCAGTGAGATTGTCATAAACACCGAAATTATTGGGATGAATTTATTATTCATTATTTAATTATATATGTTTTGGAAAAATGAATGTTAAAATTAATTGTTTTAAGATTACATAAACAAAAAACGAGCCAAAAAATTATATTTTTTTTCTTAAAAGAGTGTTTTTTAACAATTATTTATGAATGAATAATTACTTGTCATATGAAAAGTCCTGTCAGTAAATAAAACGGTAACTTTAATAAAAATAATTACTTATGGAATCTAATATCGTTTTCAACAAAGATTTTGATTCAGACAGTGTATATGTAATGAAAATTTACAAAGCTGATGTTTCAACAGTGTGGAACTATTTTACCCAATCCGGATTATTGGATCTGTGGTGGGGACCAAGACCCTGGAAATGTGAAACTGTAAAACAAGATTTTAAAGAAGGAGGTATCTGGCATTATGCTATGGTAGGTCCTAACAGTGAAAAGTCTTATTCTCAATCTAAATATGGAGAAATTATGGAGCACAGAAGCTTTGACTGGATGAGTTCTTTCTGTGATGAAAATGGAAATATTAATAAAGATTTTCCCAGCTCCAATTGGTTATTTGGATTTACAGGAGTGGAAGAAGGAACGAAAGTAACGGTGAATATTCATTACCAAGCTCAGGAAATTATGAAAAAAATGCTGGATATGGGATTTGAAGAAGGTTTTAAAATGGGATTAAACCAGTTGGAAGAAATTTTAGAAAACTTGAAGAAGTAATGATTTGAACGATTAAAAATGAAGAAGAAAGTAATGACGAAATTAATTTTGTATTATATAAGAACAGAGTACTCCAATGGAATACTCTGTTTTTATTTTTTCATTTTTTGCTAAAACTATAACTTTTCTATACTGATGAATGTTCCGTCTGTAGGAACAATTTTGTAATTATCAGCAACGGTAAGGATAGAAACACCTCCGGATACCTGTACTTTAAGCTGATCGCCTTTATCAAACATTGCCAGAAACTCCATGGTTCCGACTCTGTTGGCTCCGGCTGTAATTAAAATGGCTTCGTTCAAAGAAACATCATTTCTTGCAAGCACATTTCCGTTTTTTAATGCTCTGAAAGAAATCACCGGAGGGCTTACGTGTATTCCTGAGCTTTTTACTTTTAAGCTGATGAGAACTCTGTAAAAGCCAGATTCCTTAAAGGTAAAATTATTAAAATTATTGTTCACCGCTCCCTGAGGATCAATGATTCCAAGCTTATCCGAATCTAGAGAACTGTTGTGAAAACCGAAAGGGACATCTTTTTCTCCACAACCGATAAGAACACAGGTTACTGATGGAAAATCATCTTCTGGTGTTGCCGGATTCATGCTGGCTCTTGTGGTTCTTCCGCCACTTTCATAGAAGGTAGGTTTCCATTTTTCTCCATCATATACAACGACTCTTTTGATGTCTTTTTGATAGAATATCATTCCCTGCATGGTTGGATCATCGTTAAAATGATCTGGTTGATTGATATTGTACAATGGCAGTTCTGTCTCATTATTTACTGTGGAAATCATCATTCCTTTGGATTTGGAAGGATTGTCTTCTTTATTCACCACTGTGAACATTGAATTTGTGCTTGGGTTATTGTTATCTCCCACAATGACTTGGGCAGACGCTATTTTAGCTATTAGCAAAAATGCTGTGAAGTATATTTTTCTGATCATCCTAGTTTAATTTTTCTATGTATAAAAATGTGTCTTTATCACTCATTTTAAAAGTAACTCCTGCTCCTACATTTAATCCTGAATCAGCCTGAATACCTCCTCTTAATCGGATTTTATCGCCAGCTTTAAGAAACTTTGTGGTGGAAAAACTGTTGATGGAATTTGAGCTTCCTGCGGTCACCAGCAATCCTGATAACAAAAAGCTGTTTTCATGAATTTTCTGCCATCCGTCTCCTGAAGCGTTTACATATAAAGCCTGAAGTGAGATAATAGTAGCCGCATTTCCTACTGAAAGCCCTCCCGCATTACTTGATTTTACTGAAGGGTTGATTCTGTAGAAGCCGTCTGAAGGGATCGTTATTTCTCCATCTGTATTGACGGTTAAATTTAAATTGTTGATATTGTTTCGATCCGGATTATTCAAAATTTGAAACTGTAGCGTGGGACGTCCTGTTATTCCAAGTACATTGGCAACAGTCACATCTGCAGAGCCTGATCCAAGGATGCTTAGATTTTTATAATTTTTTATGCTTTTTTCTGTTGCTGCAATCCATCTGTATCCGTCATATTTTACAACGTCTTTTATTTCTTTGCTGTAAAATATCAATCCGTTATCTTCCGGTTTATTCTCATATAAATCTGGTTGTGAAGGATTGTAATGAGGAAGTTGGGTGTGGTTCTCAACATTGGGCAGCATGATTCCTTTAGTATTATTTTCTACCTGTAACATCGCTCGGGGATGTACAGCTTCCGGTCTGTTGCCGATTTTTACCTGAGCAAAAGCCATACTTCCTATAGCTGTTACAATAAATACGTTTAATGCAATGGTTTTCTTAGTCATCTTAATCACTTACTTTGGTAAACATTATTTCTCTTGGATAATATTGGGCTATGTTAGCATTGGTTGCAGCAGTAAGGGTAATTGCTACCGAAACTGTTGCCAATGGAGAATGTATCCTGGAAACGATATAATCACCAGGGTTTAAACGAATTCTGGTTGTTGTAAATGCTGCTGTATTATTATCACCTCCAATTCCAAGGATACCATAATAGTCAGGGAAAAACGTAGAAAGTTTTACTTCGCTGTGAGTTCCGTTACTTTGTTTAAGGTAGGCTCTCAGCTGATACTGTGGACCGCTCGTTAAAGAAACGGCTCCTCCTGTCTTTGAAGGGACATTCAAGTAAATGTCATAAACGCCAGGTTCATTGATGACGAATTTAGCATTGTCATAGCTTCTGTCAACATAAGCTCCTCCGCCAGGAACTACAACAGTTTCTCTTGTAATATTAAGATTATTATAAGATAGCTGCCCGTCTAGCGGAGCACTAAAACTAAGACCCACATGTCGTCCGCAGCCAAGAAGTACACAAACTACACTTGTTTCTTCATTGGCAGTAGACAAAAATCTGGACTGATTCATTTTGAAGTCTGCAGCGGTAGGCTCATTGTTCCATTTGGCTCCGTCATATGAGTAGAAGGTAGCGTGAGTTTTTTCAAACATTATCATTCCTGTCATTTCATTGTCTGAGACCGGAGGATTGTAGAATGGAAGATTCTCCGGCTGTGATACTTCAGGGAGCATCATGCCGAGATTCTTTCCTTCATATTTTCCATCTATCTGTAAAATGGCTTTGTTGTGAATTTCAACGGTAGGATTTTTGGAAATACCTACTTGTGAAAAAGCCAAATTAACAATGAGCAACATCAAAGAAGTGTTAATTTTTTTCATGGTTGATTTCTATTTAAATTTTAATCTGTTTTATCCAGAAGAATTTTTATCGAAATGCATAGTTTTTTTCAGTTTTTAGTTTTTTTATATTTTTCCAAATCTTTTCCTTCCCGGCTCATAATATGAACTGGGGTCTTCACTTGTTTTGTCGTTTTTTTCGAACTTATACATGGTGTGTAAGTTCAAAGAAATTGACCATAATATTCTGAGGGAAATTGACCATAGTAGCAGGTCAAAAGAATGCGGTCTGTAAATGCCTAAAGTACAAATCTAAAATGGTATCAACCAACCATTTTGTGAAATATTATATAGATTACATTGAATGTTGAGAAAATAAAATGATAATACGTTGTAAATGAATTGGTTTAAAATTTTAATTGTATTTATGTTTTTATAACATGTTTTTCTTTTTCTGATTGATTATATCTAAAAAAAAATAGAGATAAGTTTGTGCTTATCTCTATTGTATGCGTAAAATGCTGTTTTTTAGATGCTTTTTTGATAATTAAGACATTCTTTTATTATCAAATTTTCAAATTTCAACATTTTTAAATTTAGATTAATTCCTCCTCCTGAAAGTACTGAATAATCGCTTTTTTCATAAGCAAGGACTGTTCATTAGGTCTTAATTCCGGAAGTTCTTCTAACTTTTCGAATTGAGGCCATCCGTCTTCATAGTGAGTGAATTTATAATATCCAAAAGGTTCAAGCAATCTGCATACTGCAATATGAATGAGATTTACTTTGTCATCCTTTGTATATTTCTGCTGCCCGCTTCCCAGTTCTTGTAAGCCTATTAAAAACAATAAAGTTTCAATAGGAGGATTCTTTTCCGTTTGAAAATTGTCTTCAAAGAACTGTTCTATTTTTTTCCAGTATTCTGCTTCGTTCATATGTTGATATCTGTCACTTTTTATAATGACGATATATTTTTAAAAATTATTGTTTTCCTTAATTATTTTTATCAATCTTCAATAAGAATGCATACTCTAATGCATCTTCTTTTAGTGATTCAAATCTGCCGCTTGCTCCTCCGTGTCCAGAACTCATATCAGTCTTAAATACCAGAATATTATTGTCTGTTTTTAATTCTCTAAGTTTTGCAGTCCATTTTGCTGGTTCCCAATATTGTACCTGAGAATCATGGAATCCTGTTGTGATCAGCATATGTGGGTAATCCTTGGCTTCTACATTATCATAGGGAGAATATTCTTTCATATAATGATAATACTCCTCATCGTTTGGATTTCCCCATTCATCATACTCTCCGGTTGTTAACGGGATTGTATCGTCCAACATTGTAGAAACGACATCCACAAAAGGAACCTGAGCTACAATTCCGTTGAATAATTCAGGCTCGTAGTTAACAACAGCTCCTACTAATAGACCTCCGGCACTTCCACCCATTGCGTAAAGATGTTTTGATGAAGTATAGTTTTCTTTGATTAAATATTTCCCGGCATCAATAAAGTCGAAGAACGTATTTTTCTTGAATAACATTTTTCCATCCTCATACCATTCTCTACCTAGATATTCACCACCTCTGATGTGAGCAATGGCATAAATAAATCCACGGTCAAGGATTGACAATCTTACATTGGAAAAACTTGCATCTACAGTATGTCCATAACTTCCATAACCATATAAAAGAAGAGGAGTATCAGCTGACTTTTTCGTGTCTTTATGATAAACCAAAGAAATAGGAATCTTCGTTTCTCCGTCTCTGGAATCTGCCCAGATTCTTTCTGAAATATAATTTTCAGGAATAAATTTTCCGCCCAAAACTTCCTGTTGCTTCAAGAGCTTGGTCGTTTTGTCTTTCATATTATATTCATAGGTAGAGCTTGGCTGCGTCAAAGAAGTATAACCATAGCGTAAAACTTCAGTGTCAAACTCTAGATTGATTCCTATGTAAGTCGTATAAGTAGGATCAGAGAAAGGAAGATAATGAGATTCCTGTGTTTTTTCGTCAATAATTTTGATTTGAAGTAAACCTCTTTCTCTTTCTTCAAGAACCAGATAATCTTTGAAAATTTCAAAACCTTCCAACAGAACTTCAGCACGGTGAGGGATTACATCCACCCAGTTTTCCATACCACAGTTTTCAATCTTTGTTTTAACGATTTTAAAGTTTGTAGCATCATCAGCATTGGTGATGATATAGAACTCATCTTCGTAATGTTCCACTGAATATTCAAGATCATCAATTCTTGGCTGGATCACCGTCCAGTCTGCAAAAACATTGTCAGAAGGAATAAAGTGATGTTCATCCGAAATTGTGCTTGAGCTTGCGATGAAAATGTATTTTAAAGACTTGGTTTTAAAAACGTTTACGTCAAAAGTTTCGTCTTTTTCATGGAAGATTAGAACATCTTCAGAAGAGTCTGTTCCCAATTGGTGTCTATATACCTGGAATGCGCGAAGGCTTTTATCTTTTCTGATGTAAAAAATATGCTTATTATCATTAGCCCAAACTGCTTTTCCTGTAGTATTAAGGATTTTATCATCAAGGATTTCACCTGTTTTCAGGTTTTTGAAATTTAAGGTATAGATCCTTCTTCCCACATTGTCTGATGAAAACGAAGCTAGTTCATTATTAGGACTTACCGCTACACTTCCGACTTCAAAAAAATCTTCACCTTCTGCTAAAACATTAACGTCAAGTACAATCTCTTCAGAGTTGTCTAAGCTCTTATGTTTTCTACAGAAAATAGGGTATTCTTTGCCTTCTTCATAACGTACAATGTACCAATATTCATTAAAAAAATAAGGCAGAGATTCATCATCCTTTTTATAACGCGCTTTCATCTCTTCGAAAAGCTCTTCCTGAAGCTCTTCGGTATCTTTCATGATGAATTCCTCATAGGCATTTTCCTCTTCAAGATATTTGATGACTTCGGGATTTTCCCTTTCATTAAGCCAGAAGTAATGATCTGTTCTTCTGTCACCATGGATTTCCAGTATTTTTTCTATTTTTTTTGCCTGTGGAGCTTTCATCCTATATTTTTAGTTGTTTGCATTCTGTATATTTTACAGATATGCTATATTCAATGTTAATTCTTGTTCAAATATAAGAAAGGCTACCAAATTTTTGATAGCCTTTTTATTAATATTAGATAGCAGGGTTATTTTTTAATTGCTTTAATTGTTTTTTTACTTCCGTCTTTCATCGTTAAGGTTACAAAATAAAGACCTTCTTTTAAATCATTAAGATAAAGAGAGGCTGTAGGTTTATCTATAGTTTTGACCATTCTTCCTGCAGTATCTGTAATGAAAATTGAATTTACATTAGAAATATCGGATATCGTGAGGATATCATTAAAAGGATTAGGGAACGCTGTAATCTCCTTTCCATTTTTAGAAGTTTCGTGAGTGGATAATATAGAATCATCGTATGCTGAAATTAGGAAATTTCCGTTGTGGCTATATGGATTGTGTTTCCATACACTTATATACAATGCAGTACCAGGAGTCTGTGATGTTAAAAATACAGAAGGATCAAAGCCCTGTTTGCATTCAATTTCAGTTAAAGAAGTGCAATCTCCATTATATACGGTAATTATTGGATCATAAAACGGTGAATCGGGAGCGTCATTTGTTTCTATTGTAAGATTTCCACTTGCTGGAACAATAACTTTAAACCAAACATTGTCTTTTGCCTCTGAATTACAACTAGGTAAAGTACCATCAGTAGAGGCTTCTGCATTGGTAGAAGTAATTACATTTGAATCAAAATCGGGTCCTACTGTTAAAAGTGTTGCCTGGGAGCAGTTATCATTAATAGGTGGGATAGGATCGTAAGTGGAAATTTGAAACTTTCCATCTTCAATATCTTGATCTTTTTTCCAGACACTAATATATATGGTTGTACCTGGTACTTGATCTGTTAGTAATATGGATGAATAATCATAATCAACACTACAACCTATTTCAATTAAAGAATCACATGTGCCGGTATAAGCACTAATGGTTGGGCTATGAAATAAAGATTCGGGAATGTTTTTGGTTACTATTTTTAACTGACCACTTTGAGGGATTACTGCGGTGAACCAAATATTATTAATAGAATATGGGTTACACGAAGGTGGGGTTCCATCACTAGTAGCTTCAAAATTATTGGTAGTGATTGCCCCTGAATCAAAATCAGTTCCTACTGTTAAAGGCTTTGCATTTGAGCAGTCATCATTTGCTGGAGGTATAGGATCATAAGCTGAAATTTGAAACTCCCTGTCGTCTATGTAAGAATCTTCTTTCGATGCACTTATGTAGATGACTGAACCCGGTGTTTGTCCTATTAATGTTATTGTTGAATTCGCATTGGTATTACAATCAATCTCTGTTAAAGAATCGCAGGTACCATTATAGGCAGTAAGTGTAATTCCATAAAGTGATGAATTACTTGTGCTTAATGTAGTGACTTTAAGATTTCCACTTTGAGGAACTACTGCTGTAAACCATATGTTGTTTAATGCATTTGGTGCACATGAAGGAGTTGGACCGTCAGTTGTTGCTCCCGTATTGTCTACGGTGGTTGCTCCAGTTGAAAAATCAACTCCTACTGTTAAAGATTTGGCTTCTGAACAGTTATCATTAGTAGGCGGAAAGGGTTCATAAGCAGAAATTTGGAAATCTCCATTGTCTATTTCTGAATTATATTTCCATACACTTATATATAAAATGGCTCCTGGAGTCTGCCCTGTTAATTGGATCTTTGAAAGACTATTTTCATTACTATAATTATCATCATTACAGCTGACTTGGCTGAGAGAGCCACAGGTTCCACTGTATACGGTAAGTACAGAATCATCAAACGCAGAGTTGTCTATTTTACGTGTTTCTATGGTGATTTTCCCACTTTGAGGTACTACAGCAGTAAACCATACGTTATCTACAGCATCTGAAGCGCAGGAAGGAAGCTCTCCATCAGTCGTAGCTCCTAAATTGCTAGAGGTAACCACACTTGAACTGAAACTTGTTCCTACATTTAGAGAGGTTGCTTCTGAACAATTGTCGTTTTGGGCACTGACAAATACAATTGTCAATAAAAATAGACAAAATAATAATTTTCTCATTCTAAAAGTTTTTTTAAATATATATAAAAAAGACTGTCAATAGGGGAAAGGGGATAATATTCTAACTATTTGATTTTTGCTGTGAAAATGTTAATTCTTGGTTTGTTTTATAATAAAAAAACCATCCTTTCGTACTGAAAAGATGGTTGATTATTTTATAAAAGTAAAGGCTATTTATGAAGAGCTTTTACATATTTCTCAAGAGCCATTGTCATAGAAGGTGTTTCCTTCGTTGGCGCCATTAAATCTACTTTTAGTCCTGCTTCTTCTGCTGCAGCTAAAGTGGTGTTTCCGAAAACTCCTATTTTGGTTTCATCCTGTTTGAAATCCGGGAAGTTTTGTTGCAGAGACTTTATTCCTTGAGGACTGAAGAAAATCAACATGTCATAATCTTTAATGTTGATATCTGTAAGATCACTACATACCGTACGGTACATGATTGCTCTTGTCCATTCTACATTTGCAGAATCTAAAGTTTTTACAATGTCCGGACTTAAAACATCTGAAGATGGCAATAGATATTTTTCAGTTGGAAACTTTTTGAAAAGAGGAAGCAGATCCGAGAAGTTTTTCTCCCCAAAGCTGATTTTTCTTTTTCTGTACACAATATGCTTCTGAAGGTAGTTGGCTATTGCTTCCGACTGGCAGATATATCTCATTGTATCCGGAACTGCAAAACGCAGCTCTTCTGCAAGTCTGAAGTAATGGTCAATCGCATTTTTACTGGTAAAAATGATACCGGTATATTGCGTCAGATCTATTTTCTGAGTTCTGAGCTCTTTATTGTCAACCCCTTCGACGTGGATAAATGGACGGAAATCAATCTTTATTTTTTCCTTCTTCGCTATATCCAGATATGGAGAAGACTCACTAGGCGCTGGTTGAGAAACCAATATAGACTTTATTCTCATCTTTGACATTTATTAAAAAAATAACAACTTCCAAAGCAGTAATAATGGTGCGATTTGGAGCGTGCAAATATACAAAAATTTATAATACCATTTCTCCGGAAGAATCTTGTTCTTGTGAAATAAATAGAAAAAAACTTTGAAAATGAATACAAAAGAAAAGAAGGAGACATAATATAAGAATATTTTATTTCTGTCTATAGGGAAGTAATAATGCGTGATACACAAGATTATTAGTAAAAAAGACAGAATAAAATAAAATTTTGTAGAGGTGAAATAAAATATAGTCCATTTTTTTCCATCCCCTATACTTTGATAAAATAAAAAACCTAAAGCAGACTTTGTTAAATAAAAAAAGATTACCGCCAATAAAGTATAACCAAACTTATTAAGCTGATATCCTCCAACCTGTAAATCCGCAATATATTTGGGAACTACCGGAATATACTGTGAAATCAGTACAGATAGTGTAAGCGTGATCACACATGAAGTAATGATCCAGCTTGGCAGGTTATTACTGGCATCAAAATACTTTTGAAGCAGAAAATCCTTAAGACTGGCATCTCTTTCTATAATGTTCATCATGAAAACATATAAAAATATACAGCCTACTAGTATAAAAATTACCCAATCATTGTTCTCAGGTATTCTTACATGGTTGATGAAGTTTTGTGATGACGGCAAATTTTAAGTTTTTTATTTTTTTATTTAACGATAAATAACACAACTTGGCATAGATTTTCTTTATTGCTTCACTTATGAAATTTATGCTAAAGTATATTTCCCCAATGATTTTCACACTATTCAAAACTGATAAATAAAGTTCCTGATGTAATGATATAATCTCTGAGTAATATTTTTGCAAAATTATAGATTATTTTGTATAAAATAAAAAGGTTAAATAAACTATCTTTGCAAACTGAAATGAAAAAACTCGTCATCATCCCAACGTATAACGAAAAGGAAAATATTGAAAATATTATTTCCGCGGTTTTTGCATTGGAGGATGACTTTCATATCTTAGTAGTAGATGACTCTTCTCCAGACGGAACAGCAGAAGTAGTAAAAGAATTACAAAGAAAATATTCCCACCACTTACACTTGTCTATAAGGCATATTAAAGACGGTTTGGGAAAAGCATACATTCACGGGTTTAAGTGGGCTATTGAGAATAAATATGACTATATTTTTGAAATGGATGCCGACTTTTCTCATAATCCGAATGATCTCCCTAAACTTTTTGAAGCATGCCTGAATGCTGATATGGCAATCGGGTCCCGTTATTCAAAAGGAGTAAATGTAGTAAACTGGCCTATGGGAAGAGTGCTGCTGTCTTACTTCGCTTCAAAATATGTGAGATTTATTCTAGGACTTCCTATTCATGATACCACAGCCGGTTTTGTTTGTTTCTCACGTAAAGTGCTGGAAGAAATAGGATTAGATAATGTGAAGCTGAAAGGATATGGGTTTCAGATTGAAATGAAATTCAGAGCTTATAAAAAAGGCTTCAAAATTGTAGAAGTTCCTATTATATTTACCAATAGAATTTTAGGAGAAAGCAAAATGAACGGCGGAATTATCCATGAAGCTGTTTTTGGTGTTTTAAATCTGAAATGGAAATCAATTATTAACAGGCTATGAAAAAACTGATCTTTATTTTCGTTTTGCTGACTATGTTTTCATGCAGCGATTATATCGATAAGCCTAAAAACCTGATCGATCAGGATGTGATGGCTGAAGTGATTGCTGATCTTATGATTAATGACCAGGCTATTTTTACATATCAGGACAAAAACATGGAAGCAGGTACACGTTTCGTTTTGAAATCTCATAACGTAAAACCAAGCGACTTTACAGAAAGTTTCAAATATTACGTGATCAAAGAGAAAATGAACGACATCACAAATAATGCGCAGGAAATTTTACTCAAAAAAGATCCGAAGGCAGAGAAATACGTTAAAGAAAAATTGAAACAAAGCGGAAACACATCCTCTTTTGTACAATAAATAAATGATGAAGTTGGGTTTTCCCAAAAAAGATCGCTGATGGCGGTGAATTAAAATAGTATACAGATGAAATTTTTTAATATAGAAAAAACCTCTGAAGGAAAAGCTAGGGCAGGGGAGATTACTACAGACCACGGAAAGATTCAAACTCCTATTTTTATGCCTGTAGGAACTGTTGCAAGTGTAAAGACAGTTCATCAGAGAGAATTAAAAGAAGACATTAAAGCTCAGATTATTCTGGGAAATACTTACCACCTTTACTTGCGTCCAGGAATGGAAACAATGCAGGATGCCGGTGGATTACATAAATTCATGAACTGGGACCTTCCTATTCTTACAGACTCAGGAGGTTTTCAGGTATTTTCATTAGCAAGTAACAGAAAAATGACAGAAGAAGGTGCGAGATTCAAATCTCACATCGATGGAAGCTATCATATGTTTTCTCCTGAAAGATCAATGGAAATCCAAAGACAGATCGGAGCAGATATTTTCATGGCTTTTGACGAATGTACACCTTATCCTTGCGATTATAACCAGGCAAAATCATCAATGGAGCTTACACACCGTTGGTTGAAGAGATGTATTGAATGGACAAATGATAATCCTGAACTTTACGGACATAAGCAAAGACTTTTTCCAATTGTTCAGGGATCTACATACTCAGATCTTAGAAAAATCTCTGCGGAAGTGATTTCTGAAGCCGGAGCAGAAGGAAATGCTATCGGAGGACTTTCTGTAGGAGAACCTGAAGAAGAAATGTATAGAATTACCGATGAAGTAACAGACATTCTTCCAAAAGAAAAACCAAGATACCTTATGGGTGTAGGGACTCCTTGGAATATCCTTGAATCTATCGGATTGGGAATCGATATGATGGATTGTGTAATGCCGACCAGAAATGCCAGAAACGCAATGCTTTTCACTTGGCAGGGGGTAATGAACCTTAGAAATGAAAAATGGAAGCGTGACTTCTCGCCTTTGGATGAATTCGGAACCAGTTTTGTGGATAAAGAATATTCAAAAGCGTATCTTCGCCACCTCTTTGTTTCCAAAGAATATCTGGCAAAACAGATTGCTTCAATACATAATCTTGCTTTCTATCTTGATCTGGTAAAAGTAGCAAGAGAACACATCCTTGCAGGAGATTTCTATGAGTGGAAAAATTCTGTAGTACCAATTCTTAGACAAAGACTGTAATAAAGATATGCTTAAAATTGTAGACAAATATATTATCAAGAAATACCTTGGAACTTTTAGTTTCATGCTGGTACTATTGTCTATAGTGGTGCTTGTCATCGATGTACAGCAAAAAATCCCAAGGATTGAAAATGCAAAAGCCCTTGATTCAAAGCTTGATCTGGGGTATTTTCTTATTCATTTCTATCCTTTCTGGATCATCAATCTTGTGGTGACATTCCTTTCCATTCTTGTATTTATTACAGTGATTTATTTCACTTCAAGAATGGCAAATAATACTGAAATTGTAGCGATTATCAGTAGTGGAGCAAGTTTTCACAGATTCTCGAAACCTTATTTGTATACATCCATTTTAATTGCAATGATAGCGCTTTTGGTATATCACATGATACTTCCTTGGGCAAATATTAAAAAGAACGAGTTGGAAGCTTATACCTATAATGCAGCCAATAAAGAAAAGATATTGGGAACTGCTCCTGCTTCCTCACAGCTTAGTAAAACCGAATATATCTTTGTAGACTCTTGGAATAAAAGAGAAAAAAGAGGTTCCGGGTTTGTTTATCAGAAGTTTGATAAAGGCAGAAAAATGACGTACGAGCTTAAGGCAAGTGATGTATATTGGGACCAGGAGAAAAAACAGTTTGTCTTAAATAATTACTACGAAAAGACCATTAATAAAGATAATTCAGAAAAATTAGGTAATGGAACAGAGCTTAGGAAAAACTACGGACATGCACCGGAAGAACTTTTCCCGAATGAGCTTTTAGGACAAAATAAAACCACTCCGGAGCTTCTGAAATTTATCGAAAGAGAAAAAGCAAGAGGAAACAGTAATCTGAATTCTTACCTGAATGAACTTCATCAGAGGACTTCTATGCCTGTTTCCATCATTATACTTACTTTCTTGGCACTTTCCCTGTCGTCTCAGAAGAAGAGAGGAGGATTGGGAATTAACCTTGCCATAGGTATTTCATTGGCATTCCTTTTTGTATTCTCATTTGAGGCTTTAAAAGTGGTTTCAGAAAACAAAAGCTTATCACCAGCATTGGCGATGTGGTTGCCGAATCTTGTATTCCTTCCCCTTACCCTTTATCTTTACCTTAAAAGAGCCAATCAGTAAAGGAGTTTTACTTCTTTGTGATAAAAAGAATGCATTCCGTCTTCCAGTTCGATCCAAAGCTCACCTTTGTCATCTGCCTTTCGGATAATGCCATTTTGTCTTTCTTTGTCAATTTCAAAGACAGATATGGTGTCTTTTCTGAAAAGATTTTCATTAAATCTGTCTAAAATTTCCTGGTCATTCGGAATGTTTTTCAGTTTTTCAGAAAGAAATTTATGGTAGCTTAAAGCAAAGTCTTCAAGGTCAAATACCTTACCTGTTTGTGTCAGAAGTGAACCTGCGTTGGATATTTCTTCAAATTTATCCTGAAGAATATTGATCCCGGTTCCGATGATGAAATAATTATTTTGACTAATTTTTTTCTTTTCAATTAGAATTCCTACGATTTTTTTACCTTTAAGGATGATGTCATTCGGCCATTTAATCTTCACATCATTATCAGCCAAATTGGCAAGGAAATCCCTGACAATAATTGCGGTATAATAATTGAATATAAAGTCGGAGCACAGGATGTTTTGGGTATTCACTGCCAGCGTATATGCCAGGTTTTTTCCGGCAGTCTGAGTCCATACATTTCCATACTGACCACGACCTTTTGTTTGATTGAAAGTATGCAATCCAATAAAATCTGAATTTTCATAAAGTAAAAACTTTGATATTTCGTCATTAGTAGAAGAACATTCTTTCAGAGAGAATAGTTGACTCATTTAAGAAAACTTTAAGACATTAAGGGAGTAAAAGTAAGGTTAAAGTAAAGAAAAAACAATAAATTTGCAGATTATAGTATTTTTTTAATGAATAAAACAGCAGAAAAACAAGCACTAATAGATAAAATCGTTGAAGCACTTCAAGATGTAAAAGGTGAAGATATTATGATCTTTGATCTTTCTAATATTGAAAACTCAGTGGCGGAAACGTTCGTAATATGTAGCGGTAACTCGAATACACAGGTTGCGGCATTAGCGGGTAGTGTAGAGAAAAAAGTGAGAAACGATCTTAAAGACAGACCTTGGCACGTAGAAGGTACGGAAAATGCAATGTGGGTATTGGTAGATTACGTTTCGGTAGTGGTTCATATATTTCAAAAAGATGTACGTGAGTACTATGATATAGAAGAGCTTTGGGGTGACGCAGTCATTACCAAAATTGAAAATGAATAATAAAAATTTTAAAAAGTATAAATGAATAACAAAGGATTCAACTGGTTCTTTCCTATTGTAATCGTAGCTCTTTTGCTATATTTTGGCTCCAATTTCTTAGGAGGAGATGTTGCAAAATCTATTGATGAAGATGGTTTCTTTAGAGAAATGCAGGCGGGGAAAGTCCAAAATATAATTATATACAAAGACATAGAGAAAGC
This sequence comes from Chryseobacterium artocarpi, assembly GCF_001684975.1. Lineage (GTDB taxonomy): Bacteria > Bacteroidota > Bacteroidia > Flavobacteriales > Weeksellaceae > Chryseobacterium > Chryseobacterium artocarpi. Next base: position 400,242 of record NZ_MAYH01000045.1, read on the forward strand.
TGATGTTTTCCTTACCAAAGAAGCGAAATCAGCAATGGTTTCTAAAACAGCTAAAGAAAACAACCCTCTTTCCGCATTTGAAATGGCTCCTAAAGCAGATTATTCTGTAAAATTTGGAGACCTTCAGCTTTTCCTTCAAAAATTTGAACAAATCAAAGCTACGGATCCTGCTATTAAAACAGCTAAAGATTACGGAGCAGGTAAAAGTCCTTTCGCAGATATTTTAATATCCGCATTGATTTGGATTGCTATCTTAGGATTATTCTACTTCCTTCTGTTCAGAAAGATGGGCGGCGGCGGAGGTCCTGGCGGACAGATCTTCTCTATCGGGAAATCTAAAGCTAAGCTTTTCGACGAAAAAGAAAGAATTCAGGTAACATTTAAAGATGTTGCAGGATTGGAAGGTGCCAAAGAAGAAGTTCAGGAGGTCGTAGACTTCTTAAAGAACTCTGAAAAATATACAAGATTAGGAGGTAAAATTCCTAAAGGAGTATTATTGGTAGGTCCTCCGGGAACAGGTAAAACCTTATTGGCAAAAGCTGTTGCAGGAGAGGCTAAAGTTCCTTTCTTCTCACTTTCAGGATCAGATTTCGTGGAAATGTTTGTTGGGGTAGGAGCTTCAAGAGTAAGAGATCTTTTTGCTCAGGCTAAAGCTAAATCTCCGGCGATTATCTTCATCGATGAAATTGATGCTATCGGACGTGCAAGAGGGAAAAATAATTTCTCAGGCGGAAACGACGAAAGAGAAAATACATTGAACCAGCTTCTTACTGAAATGGATGGTTTCGGTACCGATACAAACGTTATTGTAATGGCTGCAACCAACAGAGCAGATATCCTTGATAAAGCTTTGATGAGAGCAGGACGTTTTGACCGTTCTATCTATGTAGACCTTCCGGAGCTTCATGAAAGAAGACAGATCTTTGATGTTCATTTGAAAAAAATCAAGCTTGATGATAATGTAGACAGAGAATTCCTTGCTAAGCAAACTCCGGGTTTCAGTGGAGCGGATATTGCAAACGTTTGTAACGAAGCAGCGCTTATTGCAGCAAGAAATAATCATACTTCAGTAACAAAACAGGATTTCCTGGATGCTGTAGACAGAATTATCGGTGGTCTTGAAAAGAAAAATAAAGCAATCAAACCTTCTGAAAAGAGAAGAGTAGCTTATCACGAAGCAGGACACGCAACTATTTCATGGTTAGTAGAGCATGCTTCACCACTTTTAAAAGTGACCATCGTTCCAAGAGGGCGTTCATTAGGAGCAGCGTGGTATCTTCCGGAAGAAAGACAGCTTACAACTACTGAGCAGATGCTGGATGAAATGTGTGCAACATTAGGAGGTAGAGCTGCTGAGCAGGTGATCTTCAATAATATTTCAACAGGAGCACTTTCTGACCTGGAAACTGTTACGAAGAGAGCACAGGCAATGGTAACGATCTACGGATTAAGCCCAAATATCGGTAACATTTCTTACTATGACAGTTCAGGGCAGTCTGAATATTCATTCGGAAAACCTTATTCTGAAGAAACAGCCACTAAGATTGATGCAGAGATCAAATCAATTATTGAAAATCAATATGAGAGAGCGATCAGAATTCTTGCGGATAACAAAGATAAGTTGGATGCTCTTGCGAATAAGCTTCTAGAAAAAGAAGTGATCTTCCGTGAAGACTTAGAAGAAATCTTCGGTAAAAGAGCTTGGGATCCTGAATTGACAGAGAAACCGGTTACCAATACAATTCCTGAAAAAGAACAACTGGAAGTATTGGAAACACCTCAGATTAAAGAAAAAGAGGAAGAAAGCGAAATACAGGCACCAGAAAGCCCAACACAGCTTTAAAATCCTTAAAAAATTGGATATATAAAACCTGACAACTTTAAAATTGTCAGGTTTTTTCATATTTAAGGAGATATTTTGAAATCTATTGTAATTTATTTTCTATTTTTGTATAAAGTTGACTAAAAATAGATTAAGTTGAATTTATTCAAGAGGATTGTAAGCAAACTTACCAACCAGCCTGAGGAAGAAGACAAACAGAGCCTGGAAAAGCTAGGGGACTCGCTGAAAAATGCGGATCTTGACTATAAGTTTGCGCAATTATTTACGCATTCGGGAGGATTTTTTAATTATTGTGCAGATGAAGCGGAAGCTCTACAAACTTTAAATCAAATTATCAAAATAGAAGGTATAAACAACCTGTTCTGTTGGGATAAGGAACTTCAGAACTTCTTAAATGTAGTGAAGTCTCCTTACACTTTAGAACTGCAGCCATCCAACGATGCTGCATTTATCACTTGTGAATACCTGATAGCATATGACGGAAGAATTATGCTTTCTCACAATAATATCCTTCATTATCATTCCTCAAGGCTACCTGAGAAAATTATTATCATAGCCAATGTTTCACAGATTGTAAACAACCTGAATGATGCCATGGGGAAAATAAAAAGGAACGGAAATATCAAGAACCTTACTTCCATCAGCGGAAGCCAGTCTAAAATGGATAGTTCTTCGAATTCCAATACAAAATTGTTTTTATTGCTGCTTGAAGATTAAGCACCCACATCTAAATTTTAAATTTTGGACAAAAACCTCATTCAAAGAACCATTTCAGGTCTAGTTTATGTAGCCATTATCATTCTTTGTACGACTCCACTGGGAGTGCAACTTATCAATAGTGTTTTTCCTGATCTTATTCAGCAACAGTATCTTTATCATGGTTTGATAAGTTTCTTGCTGGTTGTAGGAACATGGGAATGCATTAAAATAATGAAATTCGGAAAAGGATATGAAAAATGGGTTGTTTACCCGTTGGTAATTTTCATCTTCTATATCTTTTCCAAAAGATATTTTCACCACGATTTTTTCTTTGACTTCAGATTAAGTGAGATATTAGCACTGGCATTGATTGCGATTGCTGTAGTGACTTTATTTAATTTTCCGAACGAATTGTATTATGACAGCGGGAAACTGATTTTTACGGTCATTTATGTAGCTCTTCCGTTTAGTTTTGCTTTGGGGTTACCAAAGTTCTCAAGTTATGATCATACTTTTTCACTGGAAGTCCTTTTTCTGTTTATTCTGATATGGAGTAGTGATACTTTTGCTTATCTGGTAGGAAAGTTCTTCGGAAAACATAAAATGGCTCCTAAAATCTCACCTAAAAAAACATGGGAAGGATATGCAGGAGGTGTTGTTTTAACATTGGTTTTATCTTACTTCATAGAACATTATCAGCCTGAGCTTCGTGCGAACTGGATGGTAGTCGGATTTTTGGTGGCTGCTTTTGCTCCACTGGGGGATTTGGTAGAGAGTCAATTGAAAAGAAATTTCGGTGTAAAAGACAGTGGAAACATCATTCCGGGACACGGAGGAGTATTAGATAGGCTGGATAGTTTTATTATCTGCGTTCCTGTCGTATATTTGTACTTTATTTTAGAAAAATTTATTTAGTCTCATGAAATTGCATAGAGAATCAAAAGGAACGATTACGGTAGCAACAATACTTTTTCTAGTATTGGGAGCTTTAGCCATTTATTTCCTTAAAATATGGTCATTATTGATCATCATGCCTTTGTTGGTAATTTACTGTCTGGTATTCTGGTTTTTCAGAGTTCCGAACCGTACTATTCTTGACCACAAAGAGAATGTAATAGCTCCGGTTGACGGAAAAGTAGTAATGATCAAGGAAGTGGAAGAAAATGAATTCCTAAAAGGAAAGGCAATTCAGGTTTCTATCTTCATGTCTCCGCTGAATGTACACATTTGTAGATATCCGGTTACTGGAAAAGTAATCTACAAAAAGTACCACCCAGGGAAATATCTGGTAGCCTGGCATGAAAAATCTTCTACAGAGAATGAAAGAACAACAGTAGCTGTAGAAACTGAAACAAACCATAAAGTGGTATTCAGACAGATTGCAGGATATGTAGCGAGAAGGATCGTGTTCTATTGTAATGAAGGAGATAAGGCTAGTGCCGGACATGAATTCGGGTTTATTAAATTCGGGTCAAGAATGGATGTATTCCTGCCTCTAGACACAGAAATCATCTGTAAGATTGGTGACATTACCAAAGGTGGTTTGGATGTGATCGCTAAATTGAAAGATTAAGATTTATAATCATCATACTAAAGACTGTTCTGAAAAGAGCAGTCTTTTTTGTATGTAAACACTAATTACACTAATGGGTTGCACGAATGTCACTAATAAAAAAAACGGAGATTATCTCCGTTTTTTATAGATTAGAAACTTAAGCTTTAATATACTGCTTTATTTCATCTAATAAGCTTAATATAAAGTCTACAGGTAAATCCTCTTCGGCATCTATTAAAAGAATCTTAAACTTCTTTCTGCCATCCTGGGTAAGCTCCGGGTAATCCAGTTTATCACCATGATAGAAACTCAGGTAGTGTTTTTTATATTTTTTGCTGTAATAAAAATAACACAGCATTTTCTTTTTGTATTTGATAAAGGGAAGTCCAAAGCTGAAAGTTTCTGTAATATTTTCAGGATCTGAAGCCAGAATCGTTTCCCGTAAAAAAAGAAGAGTACTTCTTTCAGGCTCTTCGATTCTGTAGAAATACTCTTGTATTGGGTTCATTTTTATATGATTTTAAAAAAATTAGTCAAAGTTTTGTAGCTCAACAAGCTTGTTGTACATTCCCTTTCTGGCAATAAGATCATGGTGTGTTCCTTGTTCTACAATGGTTCCTTTTTCCATTACTACGATCCAGTCTGCCTTTTGGATGGTTGAAAGTCTGTGGGCAATAACAAGAGAGGTTCTGTTCTCCATCATTTTTTCAAGGGCATCCTGAACGAATCTTTCGGATTCTGTATCCAAGGCTGAAGTAGCTTCGTCAAGGATCATGATCGGTGGGTTTTTCAATACAGCTCTTGCGATAGAAACTCTTTGCTTCTGACCTCCGGAAAGTTTATTTCCATCATCTCCGATATTGGTATCATAACCTTCAGAAAGACCGGTGATAAAAGTGTCTGCATTTGCAATTTTGGCAGCAGCAATTACTTCTTCTCTGGTTGCATCAGGTTTACCCATCAGGATGTTATTGTAAACAGAATCATTGAATAATACGGATTCCTGTGTTACCATTCCAAGAAGCTGGCGGTATTCCTGTAATTTTAAATGTTTAATATCTGTTCCGTCAATTAAGATTTCTCCTTCTGAAACATCATAAAATCTGGCTAAGAGATTGGCAATTGTTGTTTTACCACTTCCACTTTGTCCTACTAAAGCAACAGTTTTTCCTTTTGGAATCGTAAGATTGAAGTTTTTAAGGATCAGATTGGCTTTATCATAGTAGAATCCAATGTTCTTAAATTCAATATTATTCTGAAGGGTAGAAATAGAAACAGGTTCTGCAATTTCTTCAATTTTAACATCTGCATCAAGGATTTCCAATACTCTTTTCAGAGAGGCTTCTCCTTTTTGTACGTTAGAAATAGATGAAGATAAAGTTTTTGCCGGTGGTAAGATCTGGAAGAACATTCCTAAAAATACTAAGAAACCTGCTGGTGATAGACTTTGATCAACAATAATCTGTTTTCCTCCATACCATGCAATGATCAAAAAGGTAATAGAACCTAGAAACTCACTCATTGGCGATGCCAATTCCTTCTTTCTTCCCAAGCTCATTGAACTTGAAATCCATCGGTTCATAGATTGCATAAAGCGGCTATCCATGATCTTTTCAGCATTAAATATCTTAATCACCTTTGAAGATTTCAACGTTTCATCTACAATAGAGAAAATAGTTCCCAATTCATGTTGTGCTTCATGAGAATCCTTTTTAAGGCTTTTTCCAATTAAGGCGATCATCGTTCCCATTACAGGAAGTACCAATAAAGAGAAAAGTGTCATTTCCGGACTTACAATAAATAAAGAGATCAAAGTACTGATCAACATAAAAGGAGCGTTGATTAACTCAACTAAACTCCCCAAAATACTTCCTTCAACTTCTCCCACATCATTAGACATACGGGACATCATATCTCCCTTTCTGCTTTCGGTAAAAAAGGAAACAGGTAATGACAGAATTTTTCTGTACATCGCTCCACGCAGATCTTTGGTAACACCTACACGGTAATTGATCAAAAGCAATGCTCCTAAATATCTGAAAACATTTCTTAAAAGGAACATAAAAGCTGTAATAATACACAACCAGGCAAGAACCTTCAGAGAACCGTACTCGGAAACTAAAGATTGTATATAATAAGTGGAATATTGCTTAGCATAAGAGAAGAAGTCTATGATTTCACCGGAATAAACTGGCGCAGCATCTTGTTTTTCTGATTGTATAGTGCCGAAAAGCATCCCTAAAACCGGTAAAATAGTTCCCAGAGAAGCAATCTGAAACACGGAATACAGAATATTGAAAAATAAACTTCCGTAAATATATTTTTGGTGGGGTCTCGCGAACCTCAGAATTTTTTTATACTCGTTCATTCAATGAAAAAATTGGATAGCAAAATTACGCAAAATTAAAAGATAAGACGTTCTTAATCTTGTTTTACTTTAATGGATATGTTTCAAAATATTTGTATTTGTTACAAATGACTGAATTTTAAATGTATAATATCGAAATCCGCATTCTGCATTGATAGGTAAGATGCCTAATTATGGGAAATAGTTTTGCGTAAAAGTATGAAGTAGGAAAGTGGAAGAACACTCAAGGGAAAAGTGTTGAAACCCTTCTGTTTTTAGATGGTATAGCATTTTTTTAGCCACGAATGCACAAATAAAAATAATTCGTGCATTCGTGGCAATTAAAATATAGTATTGAGAAAATTTTAAAATTTCACCTGATCGTTATATTTTGGAGCGAAATTTTTAGGATTCAGTTTTTCCAGCGATTTACCTAAATTATTGATGATCTGCGTCATATTATCAAGGTTTACAACACTCATATCATCCTTTTCATGGTGATAATGAGTTGCTTTTGACATATCAACTGTTGAAAAGGAATGGGCAATAATTTTCTTTTTTACAAAGCTTACATTATCTGAACGGTAAAAAAGCTGTTGTCTGGCATATGGATCAGCATTTATTTTCAATCCATTTACAGCATATTTGTTAAATAGTTCATCAAGATCTGAAAACCCGTCTCCTGTCATGTACAATGCGTTTTTTCCCCATTGAGATTCCGTAGCGACCATTTCAAAATTGAAAAGAGCAGTCATATTATTGTAAATAGGATCAAGATTCTGATCTACAGAAATTGCTTTTGATCCCAGCATTCCTTTTTCTTCTCCATTAAAAGCCATGAAAACCATTGAAAACTCAGGTTTTTTATTTTTGAAATAATCGGCAATACCTACTAAAGTAGTAATTCCGCTGGCATCGTCATCTGCTCCATTATAAATATTGTCACCTTCGTTATTACTGGTCCCGATATGATCAAAATGACCTGAGAATCCTAGAAACTTATTTGCTTTACCCTTTTTTACACCACATACATTGTAGGCAGTTTTTCCTTTGTAATCAAAAGGAATCAGATAAGAATTTCCTGTGCAATATTCAAGGTTGTTTTCTTTGAAAAGATTTGCAATGTAGTGGGCTGCGTTATCGTTTTCAGAAGTTCCGATTTCACGCCCTTTCATTTCGTCAGAGGCAAGTGTTGAAATTACTGTTTTTATTCTTTCCTGTGATACTTCCTGTGCGAAAGTAAAGGCTGAAAACAGAGATAAAGTGAGATAGGTTATTTTTTTCATATGGTGATGATTGATATTATTTTTAATGATTATAAATATCTTGCCGTGTAAAAATAAAAAAACAGCTCCAATAAGGAACTGTTCTCACTCAAAAAATCGTTGTAAGGCTATCGAAGTCTGTCTACAGATTTTACGAGCCTCTCATCTTTACGGACGTATACGTTTGCTATAAGCAGACATATTACCGCAATTAATGGGAAAATCGGCTCAATACCCTTCTCAGGAAAATGAATTCCTCCGGATAAGTTTAGTAACCAGTACGCCAATACACCAATCAACAAAGCGTTTATAATGATGCTGATGGTATTCAGCAAAATTTGTCTTTTTCTGTTTTTGAAACTAAAAATACTTAATGCACCAATGATGACAAGTACTATTGCTCCGATATTAATTACCGGGATAGTGTCTGATAAAACAACATCCTGTCCCGTTATAAAAAGGAAAACAGCAGCTAAAACTGCTAATAAAGTCCATATAGTTTGTATTCTCTGTAGCATTGAATATTAAATTCTTGGCAAAAATAACATAAATTTTGCACAATTCAAAAATAAGTGTAGATTTGCATTATACAATGTACTTGAAAACAAAAGTCACCGGACTTACTTTTCTTACTCACAATTAATTACATTTTTACATTAAATATGTTTAACATAGAAACGTTAAGGTCAAAATCCGTAACGGAACTGACTAAAATCTTAAAGGATTTGGGCGTTAAAGTTGCAAGAAATAGCAATGAAAATGACAAGATCTTTGCAATTCTTGACTTTCAGGCTTCCAACCCAAAAGTCTCAAAAGATTATTTCAACGCCACTGAAACCAGCACAAATACTGAAGAAGCTCCAGCAGAAAAAACTGTAAAGGCTCCGGCAAAAAAGGCTGCCCCAAAGAAAGCACCAGCTAAACCAAGAGTGGCAGCAAAAGCTCAGACAGAACCCGTAGTAGAAGAAAAAGTAGAGGATAAAACGCCGGTTGCTGAAGAAATAAAAGCTGAGGAACCCAAAGCAGAAACAGCTGCAACAACAGACGAAACATCTGCCGCAAATTCAGCTAAAAAGAAAAGAAAAAGAGTTCCTACCAACACTGGTAATACTGAAGTCTCACAAGATAAACCAGAAGCTCCTAAAAACACAGAATCCCAAGAGCCTGCTCAGGCTGAAGAAAAGCCAAACAACCCTCAACAACAGGCTAATAAATCTCCAAGAGGAAACAATCACCCGCAAAACAGCGGAAACCAACATAAAAATCAACATCAGCATCAAAACCAAAATCCTAATCAGAACCAAAACAGGCATTCTGAAAAGGCAGAGGAGCACGCGGACCACAAAAAAGAATTCAACTTTGACGGAATGGTAAGCATTGAAGGTGTGTTGGAAATTTTACCTGATAATTACGGATTCCTACGTTCATCAGACTTTAGCTATATCTCATCTCCTGATGATGTGTATGTTTCTACAGCACAAATCAGAAACTTTGGTTTAAAAACCGGAGATACAGTAAAAGGAATTGTAAGATTACCTAAAGAAGGTGAAAAGTATTTTTCATTATTAAGACCTACAGAAGTTAATGGACGTGATCTAGCGTTTATTAAAGACAGAGTAGCATTTGAATATCTTACACCACTTTTCCCTGAAGAAAAATTCAACCTTGCAGGAAGCGGATCTACTGTTTCTACAAGAATTGTTGATTTGTTTGCACCTATTGGTAAAGGACAAAGAGCAATGATTGTTGCACAGCCTAAAACAGGTAAGACAATGTTGCTTAAAGATATTGCTAACTCTATCGCAGCTAACCACCCGGAAGTATATATGATGGTTCTTCTGATTGACGAACGTCCGGAAGAGGTAACTGATATGGAAAGAAGTGTAAATGCAGAAGTAATTGCCTCTACATTTGACGAAGCAGCAGAAAAACACGTGAAAGTTGCCAACCTTGTTCTTGCAAAAGCACAAAGAATGGTAGAGTGCGGACATGATGTTGTAATTCTGTTAGACTCTATTACCAGATTAGCAAGAGCATACAATACAGTAACTCCTGCATCAGGAAAGGTTCTTTCCGGTGGGGTAGATGCCAATGCACTTCACAAGCCGAAGAGATTCTTTGGAGCTGCTAGAAAAATTGAAGGTGGTGGATCTTTAACGATTATTGCTACTGCTCTTATTGATACAGGTTCTAAAATGGACGAAGTGATCTTTGAAGAATTTAAAGGTACAGGTAACATGGAACTTCAGCTAGACAGAAAAATTGCAAACAGAAGAATTTATCCTGCGATTGACCTGGTTTCATCCAGCACACGTAGAGATGATCTTCTTCTTGACGAAGTTACTTCACAGAGAATGTGGATCTTGAGAAAATATCTTTCTGAGATGAATCCTGTAGAAGCAATGGAATTTGTAGATAAGAACATCAAAGGTACCCTTAATAATGAGGAATTCCTGATGTCTATGAATAAATAAATTTAATTATTGTTAAATAGAAAGCACGTATCGTATTATATGATCCGTGCTTTTTATTTTTAGTCTAAATTCAGGATAGAAAAAATATTTTAAAACTTAATTCATTCTAAATCAATATATCAATGTTAAAGATTTATTAAAGTAATCCCCAATCTTTGATAATACCTTAAATATTGGCTAATTTTGAAGTATAACATTAAAAATAAAGATTATGTCATTTGAATTACCAAAATTAGGATATGCGTACGATGCATTAGAACCTACGATCGATGCAAGAACTATGGAAATCCACTATACGAAGCACCACCAGGCGTATATTGACAACTTAAATAAAGCAATCGAAGGAACTGATCTAGCAGGAAAAACTATTGAAGAGATCTGCCAGACAGGAACTGACAAACCAGCGGTAAGAAACAATGGTGGAGGACACTTCAACCACTCTTTATTCTGGGAAATCTTAACTCCTGGAGGAAGCAAAGAGCCTGTAGGAAACGTAAAAGCTGCTATCGAAAACTATGGTGGTCTTGAAAAATTCAAAAATGATTTTTCTGATGCTGCTAAAACAAGATTCGGTTCAGGATGGGCTTGGCTAGTAAAAAATGCTGACGGTTCAGTATCTGTATCTTCTACTCCAAACCAGGATAACCCATTAATGCCTGTAGCAGACGTTAAAGGAACTCCTGTATTAGGATTAGATGTTTGGGAGCACGCTTATTACTTAAACTACCAAAACAGAAGACCTGACTATGTTTCTGCTTTCTTTGAAGTAGTAAACTGGGATAAAGTAGAGGAATTATTCAACAAATAATTTTCAGCTATTATAAAAATAAAAGGTTCAGAATTTTCTGAACCTTTTTTATTTGTAAATATTAAGATTACCATCTCACAGCATCGCTTCCGGATAATCCGTTCATTCTTAATTTATACTTCCAGTTTACATACACGAAAACCTGATATAGTTTATATTCAAATTTGATCCCGTAATTTTCTTTAGGGTCATAGTCTATTCCTGATTCTATAATGTTTTGATATCTCCCTGAATTGTAATAGCTATTCCATTCATTCACAAGAAATGTATTTTTTGTCTTAAGGTAAGACTCAGAGTACTGGCTGATAGGTTTTGCCACAGCACTAAGAAAGTAATCGAATTGAGTATCAATTACAGTAAGATCCCATTCTCCGTCTTCATTTTTTGAAGGCTTCATTTCATGCTGCTCTTTATCTTTTTTCGGTGTTTTTTGTGAATAACAACTGTAGGGGATAAGAGCAATACATAATAATAGAATAAAATTTTTCATGATTGATTATTTACATAAAAAAAGCACTCCAATAAGAGTGCCTTTCTATATTTATTTTTTAACAAATTCTTTCTGAATTACAGAAACCGCTGGGAAGTGGTCACTGTATCCACCTGTAAATCTGTCTCCGTCCCAAGAACGTAACGGGTATCCTTTCCATTGTCCTTCTTTGTTTACTAAATAAGCAGGAGCATAAATCTCAGCTTTGTAAATACTATAAGTAGGAGTTAATTTTTCTGGAGAATAAAGATTTCTTGAAACAATAATCTGATCAAATAAGTTTGGAGCGTCTCTATAAGCTAAAGAAGCTACACCAGCCTTATATAATTTATACATTAAGTTGTAATAAGGAGTCTTGTCTGATAATTCACTTGGATCACCTACAGCTGCAAGGTGTTTTTTCAAACTTGGGCTTACAGGATCATCGTTATAGTCACCCATTGCGAATAATTTAATTCCTGGATTTTCAGCAGTTACTTTATCCATTTCGTTTTTTAGGACTGTGGCTGCAGTATTTCTTTTAGCAAGAGAAATTGCTTCACCTCCTCTTCTGGAAGGCCAGTGATTCATAAAGATACCTACTTTTTCACCGTCAAGTAATCCTATTGCAATTACAATATCTCTGGTGTATTCTCTTTTTCCGTTTTCATCATAGATCTTGATTTCTTTTTTATAAGAATCAAGTACAGAGAATCTTCCTTTCTGATAAATGATCGCTACATCAATACCTCTGGCATCGTAAGAATTGAAATGTACAATTCCATAATTACTTTTTGCCAACGCAGGTTGTTTGATAAGATCTTCAATAACCTGTCTGTTTTCAACTTCGATTAGTCCGCAGATAGCAGGATTATCGTTGGTGTATTGTCTTCCAAGTTCTGAAATTACCTTAGCTTCATTTGCAAGCTTTTGGTTATAATATTTTGTCCCCCATCTTTTTGGGCTGTTTACAGTAAAATCTTCAGACAGGAACTGTTTTCTGATTACTTTTTTTCCGATTAAAAGATCGTCACTCCATTCTCCCTTGTAATCCTCTGTAGTTTCAAGATACTTCAGAGAGTCTACAGGTACACTTCTGTGAAATTTAGGGTTGGAACGAGGTAAGGTTCCATCAATATAATCCGCGGAAGGAATTGTGTCCCAAAGGTTTTCTACGTTCAGGAATGCGACAGCTGCTCTTCTTACCTGCTTCTGTTGTGAGAAAGCAGTACCAAAGCAAAATATGGCAGCAATGACTAAATATTTTTTCATATTCTTAGTATATTCAAAAAATTGAGGGGGTAAAATTACTAATTTTATATAAGAATAAAGAGTAAAATGATCTGAGTTTAGTTTAAGAAAAAGTTAAGTATCAGATTGAATGATGAAAAGATGAGTATTGAAAGGGATGTTGCTGGATTTATTGATTTTTTTCATCATCTGTGATTTTTTTATGAAATAAGTTATTTGTTTTGGAATTAATAATTTTAATACAGGATCATTATGGTTTCTTTATAGAAAATCATTCTCACCTTTTTGTGATTCATTAAAATTGGGGGATTTTTTTAGGATAATGGAGGTAGGTTAAGAAAAATTAATAGAATAAATAACTAAAAATGTTTGAGTTAATGAAAATAGTCCTAAATTTGTTGCCCCTTAAATAAAGAAGGAGTTAAAAATAAGTTTATTATGATTAAAAAACTATCCCTAATCTCTTTGTTTACGTTAATGCCGGCATCTTTTTACTTTGCGCAAACAACTGTTTATGCGTATGTTAAAGATCAGGATGGTAAGCCTTTAGAGAAAGCAGAAGTAGATCTAGCACAATCCAGCAACGATGTTGCAGCGGATAAAATTGGGTACTTCCAGTTTGTGGATTTAAAACCTGGCCATTATCTTATCACAGTAACAAAACCAAGCTTCGAGTCTAAGATCTTAGAGTTTGATGTGACTGCGGATGAGAAGAGAAAAGATTTAGGTGTTATTACACTTAATTACAACTTAGGATCAGATGCAGGAGTAATAGTTATTGATGATTCAGCAAATGATACCGAAGATGGGGGCTCTTCAATGCAGCCTACGGTAGGGCTTTTAAGCTCAGGAAGAGATGCTTTCCAAAATGTTTCCGCTTTTGAATTAGGTGCTTACTGGTTCAGACCTAGAGGGGTAGACAACAGATTTGAGGATGTATTATTTAACGGGGTTTCCATGTCTAAAAATGATGATGGAAAAATAGACTTTAATAACTGGGGTGGTTTGAACGATGTTACAAGATACCCTTATGAAAATGTAGATAATATCACTCCATCTGAATATACTTTTGGGAATTTAGGTGGGGCTGTTTATTATAATACGAGAGCTTCCAGCTACAGAAAGCAGACTTCACTAGCGTACTCATTTACAAACAGAAGTTATTTGCACAGAGCAATCGCAACTTATTCTTCAGGACTTACTAAAAATGGCTGGGCATTTACATTCTCAGCAAGTAGAAGATGGGGAGACAGAGCTATTCTTGATGGAGTATATCAGGATGCTTACGCTTATTTTGCATCCATTGAAAAGAAATTCAGTGACAGACACTCTATTAACTTAACAGCTTTCGGGTCTCCTACTTACAGAGCTTCAAATTCTCCAAATACACAGGAGGTTTATGACCTTATGGGGAAAAATTATAATTCATACTGGGGATGGCAAGATGGAGAAAAGAGAAACTCTAGAATCAGAAATGTTTATGAACCGGTATTCATGTTGACAGATTACTTAAAAGTAGGTAAAAATTCAAACTGGATTAATACAGTTTCTTATCAGTTCGGTAGTGATGCAAGAAGTAGACTAGATTGGTTCCACGCTGCAGACCCGAATCCAACATATTACAGAAAATTACCAAGCTTCGGACTTTTGACAGCTGATGAATTCAGAGAACAGGCTCAAATCGACTGGAACTATATGTATAATTCCAACCGTTTGAACCTTACCAATATGGATAAGTCTAAGAGAGGAGCTTCTTATACATTGGTAGAAGATGTAAACAAAGACAAAACATTTAATTTTGCATCACACTTTGATACAAGATTGAAAGACAACTGGAAATTGAATATTAACTTCAATTATCAGAACCTTAAATCTGATAATTTTAGAAGAATTAAAGATTTATTAGGAGCTAATTATGCAAATAACCTTAATGCTTTTAATAATGATGTTCAATATAATGTTGATGACCCTAATACGGAAGTTAGAGTAGGAGATAGAACCCAGTATTCTTATGAATTGACTAAAAATCATTACTCATTAAATATTTCAACAGAAGTTGATTTCAATAAATGGAATGTTGTAGCTTCAGTATTCTCATCTTACTCAGAATCTTACAGAGATGGTAAGTTCAGAAGTGCATTGTTTATGGACAACTCAAAAGGAAAGAGTGCTGTTTATAGTGCGTTAGATGCGGGAATTAAAGGAAAAATCACTTACAAAATCAACGGTAAAAACTTTATCGTTTATAATGGAGCTTTATTCAGTTTAGCACCTACATTTAATGAAATCTTTATTAATCCAAGAGTAGGAGACTTCTTAACTCCGGGAGTTAAAAATCAGGTGATTAATTCAAATGATATCAGCTATATCATGAGAGGTCAGATTTTAAAACTTAGAGTTTCAGGGTACTATACCACAATCAGTAATTCTACAGAAATATCAAGATATTATTTAGCTGTTTCTTCTAACAATACAGGATCGTACAATACATTGGTAAATGAGGCTATGAGCGGTGCTGATAAGAGATATATTGGTGCAGAATTAGGGTTCGATGTGAAAGTTACTCCTACCATTAATGCAGTTGGGGTAGCAAGTATAGGTGAATATAAATTTACAAATACACCTAATGTATATACATTTGATGATCTTAATGCATTCAGAAGCTATGGTAAGGCTAATATCAAGGATTATAAAGTAGCCGGAACACCTCAGAAAGCATTTTCTTTAGGCTTAAAATATAATTCACCTAAGTACTGGTGGGTTGGAGCATCTGCCAACTATCTGATGGACCAATATTTGGATTTCTCCGCAATCAATAAAACAGCAGCAATGTACACTATTCCAAATACAGGAGGCATGTTATATGACGGTGTTACACCAGAACTTGTTCAGATGTTGACTGCACAAACGAAATTTGATGATCAGTTTATGTTAAATGCTAATGCCGGTAAATCTTTCCAATTTGGAAAATATAGAGTAGGAGTAAGTATTTCGGTAAATAATATTTTAAATAACAGAAATTATGTAACTGGTGGATTCGAGCAAGGAAGATATGCCAACTTCCCGGATGCACTAGCAGAATACCAGAGAGGAACTCCTTATTTCGGTCCAAAACTATGGTATGACAGAGGAAGAACATTCTTTACTAATGTTTATTTAAGATTCTAATAACAACTAAAATGAAAAAATATAATCCAATTTTAAAATACATTTTTATCACTGCTGCCACTCTATTGTTAACCGTAGGGTGTGTACAGGATGATAATTATGATGAGCCGAATCTTGAAGGTTACCAATGTGTACAGGATTTTCAGGCTAATGTTACCTTAAGTGAATTAAAAAAGAAATTTGCAGAAAATAACCCGGGAAAAGCAGCATATGTTTTCCCTGAAGACAAAACCCCGAATGACTCAAGTGATGATTTGTATATCCAAGGATATGTGACTTCTACAGATGAGACGGGTAATATTTATAAAACAATCTATATTCAGGATGCATTAGAAAACCCTACCCATGGTTTTACAATTAGTGTTGATCTTGTAAGCTCCTATACAAGATTTCCTCAAGGGTCTAAAATTTATGTTAAGCTTAACGGGCTTGCTGTAGGTACTTATGGAAATGTAGTACAGTTAGGTGTAAGAACAGGAAGTGAGTCTGGCGTTAATGCAGTTTCCAGAATTCCTGAAAAAGCAGTCCCTAATATTATTTTCAGATCTTGTACAACAAGAGGAGAAATTAAACCATTAATAAAAACTTTAGCTGAACTTGCAACTAATGAAGACCTTATCGGATGTTTAGTACAGCTACCTGAAGTAGAATTTGATTCAAGATCTTTATGTTCAAACTTCGCGCCTAACGGTCAGACTGTAGACAGAGGTATTGGTGAGAAATTTAATGCTTCTACAAAGAAATATACCTCAACAGCTGTTATAAGAAACAGTGGATACGCTTCATTTGCAAACCAGACCCTGCCTGCTGGAAAAGGAAAGATGACAGGTGTTTACAGTAAGTTTAACAGTACTACTCAGCTTTATATTAACAAAGTTGCCGATTTGGATATGGAAGGAGTAAGTGCGGATGGAATAGATCACCACTTCCCTCGTTTAGACTTACTACCTAATAATCCTTGTAAATTTAGTGATAACGGTCTTACTGCTAAAACAGTGGTTGATGTGAAGCAATTAGCTGCAGGATTAGCTTCAGGTGGTTTGGTTCAGATTACAGGAGACTTCTATGTAAAAGGACAGGTTACTGCTAATGATGAATCAGCCAACTTATTTAAATACCTTTATATTGAAGATGCAACAGGAGGTATTAAAGTAAACATTAATAAGGCTGACCTATACCTTGACAGTAGATTTAAGCTAGGAAAAGATCTTATGATCAAATTGAAAGGACTTTATATTAGAAACGTAAATGGTGAGCTTCAGTTAGGATCTAATGACAGTTCTTCAACAATAGGATACAGAATTAAAGAAGAAGATATTTATCAATATTTATATGATTCTAACGCACCTGCAAGACCAGTAGTAGCTACAGAAAAAATAATTTCTCAGTTGACTATGGCTGATGTTGGAAGATGGATCAAAATTAAAGATGTTGAATTTATTAATGGTGATCTTGGAAGAACATATGCAGAAGGAACAAATACTTCAAACAGAACATTAGAAGACTGTTTCGGAAATAAAATTGATTTAAGAACTAGCGGAAAAGCAACATTCGGAATCAAAACTGCCGGAGCAATTGAAGTTGCTGGAGGAAAAGGAGATATCTATGCTGTTTTAAGTGTTTATAATAATAGTTATCAGTTATGGATTACCCAACTTACAGATGTTCGTTTTAATAATCCAACAAGATGTGATGGTAGCGTTTATACACCACTTCCTGTTATTTATAGTGATAGTTTTGGTGCGGGAGGTTTTGGTGCAGATTGGACTACAGTAAATAAAATAGGACCAAACCAATTCTGGCAATCTATTAATCAGGGTGGAAACGGAAGTAATTATTATGCTTATATGAATGGGAATGCAGGGGGTGCTAATAATAACTTTGCTAATGAAGATTGGTTAATTTCAAAAGCGGTAAGTTTAGTTGGAAAGTCAAAGGCTTCTGTAACCTTTACTTCTGACGTTAGATATTCAGGAAATGCAATCCAGATTTTTGCTACTGATAACTATACAGGTGATGTAGATACTACAACATGGACTCCACTACAGGCAACTTTAGATACTAATACAAGCGCTTTTGGAGACTGGGTATTCTCAGGAAATATAGACTTAAGTGCTTTCATTGGTAAAAATGTAAGAATTGCATTTAAATATACATCTACAACATCCGCTGCTGCAACATGGCAGATTGATGAATTCAAAATTAAAGGAGAATAATTATTATTCCTATACTATCAAAACCGGTTCATTAGAACCGGTTTTTTTATGGATAGACTTGAAACTTTTCATGGTATTACGATCAAAAGTTTTCGTGTTTTTAAAGTTGTATCTTGAATGATTCTCAAATGTAAATAAATTGACAAATGGAATATTTTTGATGTATTAAAATCATATCTATATCAACTAAAATATGATTAATGCTAAGTCTACAGGAATCTTTAATCTATTAAGAGCTAAAACAAGGTTAAATAATAACTTAAAGATCATTCCGATGCGAAAGTATTATGTATGAAGCGGGATTTGGGGATGCTTAGCAAACAAAAAAACCACCGCTAATGCAGTGGTTTTATATTACAAAATTATTTGATTAAAAAGAAACTTCATTCACTTCTTTTCCTCTCTGGAAGTTCATCGTTTTCTGGCTGCCTTTGTAGGCGATATTAACCAGGTTGATTTGCTTCGGAAAAGCGCTTAAAAGGATCGTATTTTTTATCTTTAAGGTATTAATGTCCGAAACCCCTCCGGTCTCAAAATATACCCATACAGTTTCTCCGCTTATCTGACTGCCGGTGAAGGTAATTGTTTTGGGAGCACCATTCACAAATACATCAAAATTATTATTCACGTATTTTTTCACTTCTGCTTCAAATCCGGCTGTGTTCGGATTGATCTTAATTGCATCAGAGATATGGCTTGTATTCATTTTTGTGGTAAACTTCAATGTCTTGCTTCCATCAATATAATCCACCTTGGTCATTGAAGAGAAAAAGTCTACATACATAAAACTCATTAACACAAAAAATGTTAAAATTCCTGATATATATAAAAGTTTTTTCATCTTAATTAATAGATTTACAATCATACTTGTTAGTTATAGTTCACAAATAATATGCCAATTAAAAATTTACATTCACAGAATATTTATCATAAAAAGCCTTAATGTGCGCTACTGCCTCATCTGCAGTGTCTACCACTCTGTAAAGATCAAGATCGTCTTCAGCAATCATTCCTTCTTTTAAGAGAGTTGCCTTGAACCAATCTAATAATCCACCCCAAAATTCACTTCCTACTAATACAATCGGGAATTTACCGATTTTGTTGGTTTGAATAAGAGTAAGTGCTTCAGTCAGTTCATCCAAAGTACCAAAACCTCCAGGCATTACTACGAAACCTTGAGAATATTTCACAAACATTACTTTTCTCACGAAAAAGTAATCAAAGTTCATAGAATAAGACTTATTGATATATGGATTAAAATGTTGCTCAAACGGAAGATCAATATTAAGCCCGATTGATTTACCCTTAGCATTGAAAGCACCTTTGTTTCCAGCTTCCATGATGCCGGGACCACCTCCGGTAATGATTCCAAAACCTAATTTGGTTATTTTTTCAGCAATTTCAACAGCCATTTCGTAGTATCTGTCCTCCGGTTTCAGACGTGCTGAACCAAAAATAGATACACAAGGACCAATCTTGGCAAGTTTTTCATACCCATCCACAAATTCAGCCATGATCTTAAAGACCATCCAGCTGTCTTTGGTGATTGTTTCATCCCATGTTTTTTGTCTGAAGCTGTTGTGTAGCTTTGTTTCGTTAATGTCAAATTCCGGATTCACTAAACTTTCATCCCTAGTTCCATCAATTTCCATTTGCAAAAATTATTTAAAATGTTTTTCGGCTTCTATTACAGATTCCGGTCTTCCGACATCTATCAGAATACTGTCATGTACAAAACCGTGAATATGCTCGGTCTGCATTAAATCCAGATATTCTTCCATAACAGAAAATTTGCCCTTTCTTTTTATTTTTTCAAAGATGACAGGATTGATGCAATGAACACCACTGAAGGCAAGTGCTTTAAACCCTTTGTTGAATTCAGCAAGCCTTTGTTCTCCTGATTGTACATTCAGCCAACCTCTTAAAACCATGTCATCATTGAAAAGGAGTTTTCTCGAACTTTCACGGTCCGAAACTGCTAAAGTAGCAAAATCTTTTATCTTTTTATGATATTCTACCAATGCATTGATGTTTATATTGGTTAAAATATCAGCATTCATGATTAAAAAATCTTCTCCATGATCTAGAAATTTTCTAGCAAAAATCAAGCCGCCTCCGGTTTCCAGTAGTTCGTTGGTTTCATCGGAGATTTCAATTTTACAACCGAATTGATCATTTTTATTTAAAAAATTAACAATCTGATCTCCAAAGTGATGGATGTTGATCACAAAATCCTTTATACCAAAACTTTTAAGATAATTGATATTTCTTTCCAAAAGAGGAATACCATTTACCTTTGCCAGAGCTTTTGGGTGATGGTCTGTAAAGGGCTTCAGTCTGGTACCTTTTCCTGCTGCGAAAATAAGAGCCTTCATATAATATGAGTAATAAATGATAAGTAATGGGTAATGTAAAGATATTACGGATTACTAATGTTCAGTTGTGGTTGTTCGTCGTGGTGAATGGTAACTTCTGTTCCGTTCGGATATTTTTCCTTGATGAATTCAGCAATTTTTATCGCCGAATATACAGATCTGTGTTGCCCGCCAGTACATCCGAAGTTGATTTGAAGATTTTCAAATCCTCTAGCCAGATAATCTTCAATATTAATGGATACAAGAGATTTTATCAGGTCTAAAAACTTTGGCATTTCAGTTTTTGTTTCTAGATACTCCTGAACTCCAATGTCATTACCGGTTTGAGTTTTATATTCTTCAATTCTTCCTGGGTTTAAGATTCCTCTGCAATCAAAAGCAAAGCCGCCTCCGTTTCCTGAATCATCTTTTGGAATTCCTCCTTTCTTGTACGAAAAACTGTGTATGTCGATGTGTAGCATTTTCTTCTTTATTTTTTAGATTTAACCATTAAGGTATTTTAAGTTAGGTAAAAAATGATTTATGAATCAATTTAATATTCTCTCAATTTTTATTTTAGTTTCTTCTAATGTCAATTGCTGAATTACTTTTGTGAGCTCCGGATAATTTTTCATCTCATCCCAGGAAGCCACAAATTGTGTAATATTTTGTATCCCCTGTTCAAGACTGGTAATGAAATGCTGTTTCCTTTGGATCAGTCCTCTGAAGCCATAAGCGCCTAATACCTGAAGAAATCTCATCATTTGAATTGGCTTAACCGAGTCTTTTAGTTGATTTTGGATTTCTTGATTTTCAAACAATTGAACGTAGAAATTTAACATTTCATTTTTAAAATCCTCGGGAAAATTTGCTTTTGCCTGAAATAAGAAAGAAATGACATCATACATCAATGGTCCTTTCATCGCAGACTGGTAATCAATAAATGAAACTTCGTCTTTTGCGTTTACCATTATATTTCTTGCCTGAAAATCACGAATCATAATTCCTTTGGGTTCAAGTTTCTCAACCCGTTCAGCTATTCTTTTAAATTCTTTCAGTAGAGTAGATTTGTTATATTCAAGCTCCAGAACATCCGCAACAAAGTTTTTAAAATAATAAAGATCATGAATAATGGGAAGTTCATCATAACTTTCATATTCAAACGTCTTGGTGAAATCTATTTTTCCTTGAGTTGCAATTTGCAGCTTGAAAAGTTTTTCCAGTGTTTGTTGTACTAAACTTTTTATTCTAGGCGATAGATTTTCCTTAGTAATAATTTCTGAAAGTGTGTTTTCACCTAAAAACTCCTGTATATACATTTTCCTGTCCTCAGAAATAATGAAAATAGAAGGTGTATTAAGTTTCAAATCTGAAAAGACCTTAGAATAATACAGAAAGCTTTCGTTTTCCGGAATATTTTCATTGTAAGTGATGATGTATTTTTCAGAATCTGTTTCGGACAGGAAATTTACTCTCGCCGAACCACTTTGAGCCAGTGTGATAAATTCAGTGGATTTTTTCCCCAGATGGTTTTCAAAAAATCGTTTTGCGTTTTCGGAAGTCATAATATGAAAACAAATATACTAATTTAACATGAGTTGGAAATGGAGAGTTAATTTTGTTTTTAATTAGAATGAAATAGGGGAAAAAGTGGTGTTTGAATGGAGATTTTTATTAATGTTAAGAAGATAATTGTAGTGATTTATCACTTATTAGTGGCTTTTTATAGGATTAATTCCTTTGATAGAACGGTATTTGAACTTTCTCCATTCGGGTTCAGGATATTACATTCGAATTTTTATCTTTGTAGTATGCTAAAGGACTTTAAGCCGGTGTTGGGTATTTTACTTCGTTTCATCATTATTTATTTGGTGTTGCTTTTTGCGTATCAATTTTATCTGAATGGAAGCAAGGATTTCGGATTGGACCCTTTTTCAAGGATTATTGCGAATCAGGTAAATGCTGTACAGAATGTGTTGAATTATCCATCAGCACTTTATGATGATGTGAAAAATGAACAGGTTTGGTTTTACGTAAAAGAACAATATGTAACGCGAATGGTGGAAGGTTGCAATGCAATTTCAGTAATGATATTATTTGTCTCTTTTATTTTTGCTTTTTATAAAGGATCCAAAACTTTTGTTTTTGTAGGGGCAAGCTTGGTTATACTTTATATCATGAACCTTTTGAGAATTGTAGGTTTAAATGTCGTGATGGCTGAGCACAAGGAATACGGAAAAATGTTTCATGATTTTGTGTTTCCGGCTGCAATCTATGGAAGTGTTGTCGTACTTTGGTTGATATGGATTAAATTTTTTGCTTTAAAACATGAAAGTGCTTAACTGGATTTTAATTATTTCAGGAATCTGTGGTCTGATAGGAGTAAGAGGACTGGAAGAGAGTCTTTTTTATGATCCTTTTCTGGGATATTTTCATGAAGCGAATAAGAATATAGAAATTCCATCTTTTGAATGGGGAAAACTAATCTTAGGGCATCTTTTCAGATTTGCTCTGAATCTGTTTTTTTCCTGTCTGATTATTCAAGGGATTTTTAAGAATAAGCAATGGACGATGCAGGGAGCTGTGATGATGATGATCGTTTTTGCTATTGCGTTGCCTATTTATTTTTACTGTATCTATGATCAATTCGGAATAGGGTATCTTTTTTCCTTTTATATGAGAAGGTTTGTGATTCAGCCTTTGATTATTTTACTGATCATTCCCATGTTCTATTATAGGAAGCAGATGTTGGTTAAGAATAAAAAAAGCTAGGATTATTTTTTTCAGTTATTCTGTGGTATGTTTATCTACGCTTGTCACATTTTCAGGAGTCCATTCCACTCTTTTTACGAACTCTTTTTCACGAACAGGGCAGTCTTTGATTTGACAGATGGTGCATGAAATAGGTTTGCAGTCATCCATGTGGAAATTGAATTCAATGCTGCGTTTGATGTTTTTTGCAAGAAGAATAATGACTTTTTCCATTTCACTGTGAGCGTCTCGAAGGTCATAATACCAAGGAAGGGTAATGTGAGCATCTATATGAAGTGAAGCCCCGAATTGCTGAATTTTCATATTGTGTACATCAATCCATTCTATTTGTCTGTTTTCTTCAAGGATTCTGATGACCTGGTTTAAAATTTCCGGGTCTTGCTCATCCATAATTCCGCTTAGCGATTTACGAACGATCTTATAGCCTACAAAGATGATATAAAGCCCAAAAATTAATGCAACAACAGAGTCCAGCCAATAGATCTTTGTAAAATATACGACCACTAAACTCGCCACCACACCCAGTGTTGTAATGGTATCAGATTGAAGATGTTTTCCAGAGGATATAAGCACCAGAGAGTTTTCCTTTTCTCCTTTTTTGATGGAAATATATCCTAAAAGGTAATTGATAACAGCTGTGGCTGCAATGATCCAGATTCCCAGATCAATTTTGCTCAGGGTTTTCCCTACGATAAGACTGTGTACGCCTTCATAGATGATCATAAGCCCTGCAATGGCAATCAAAGCCCCTTCAATACCCGAAGTGACGAATTCTACTTTCCCATGACCATACGGATGGTCTTCATCTTTAGGTTTGGCTGCAAGATGGAGTGAATAAAGCCCCATAAATGCGCTGATAACATTGACAATACTTTCCATTGCATCAGAAAATACAGCATCAGAATTGGTAAGTTTCCAGGCGATGATTTTGCCAACGAAAAGAATGACTCCGAAAGTAGCAATGATCTTCTGGAATCCTATTTTGTCTTTGTGGGTATTCTTCTGGGTTTTCATACTATGTTTGATAAAAAAAAGAATCTCAATTCTGAGACTCTTTTTTATTTTGTTAGTTTATACTAAGTTGTTTGCTACAAGGTATTCTGCAATTTGTACAGCGTTGGTTGCGGCTCCTTTCCTTAGGTTGTCTGCTACAATCCAGAGATTAAGCGTTTTCGGCTGTGAAAGGTCTCGTCTTATTCTTCCTACGAAAACTTCGTCTTTTCCTTCGGAATACAGAGGCATCGGGTAGTGGTTGTTTTTAACGTCATCCATTACTACGACTCCTGGTGTTTCAGATAAAATTTTTCTTACTTCATCCAGTTCAAATTCATTTTCAAACTCGATGTTTACACTTTCTGAGTGACCTCCCTGTACCGGAACTCTTACTGCAGTTGCTGTTAAATTGAATGTATCATCTCCTAAGATTTTCTTAGGCTCTTTCATCAGTTTAATTTCTTCTTTAGTATAATCATCATCAGCGAATACATCACAATGAGGTAATGCATTCTTGAAGATCTGATATGGATATACTTTTTCAGTTTCATTTCCACTGATTTCACCATTTAGCTGATCTACGGCAGCTTTTCCTGTACCTGTTACAGATTGGTAAGTAGAAACAATTACTCTTTTTAAATCATACTTTTTGTTCAAAGGTCCTAAAACCATTACCAACTGAATGGTAGAACAGTTCGGATTTGCAATGATCTTGTCTTCTTTAGTCAATACATCTGCATTGATTTCAGGAACAACCAATTTTTTATCTGGGTCCATTCTCCATGCTGAAGAGTTATCGATTACCGTTACTCCTGCTTCTGCAAATAGAGGTGCAAATTCAAGAGATGTAGAACCGCCCGCAGAGAAAATCGCAATATCCGGTTTGGCAGCTATAGCGTCTTTCATGCTTACGATCGTAAATTCCTTCTGTTTATACTTCACCTTTTTACCTACAGATTTTTCGGATGCTACCGGAATTAATTCTGTTACAGGGAAGTTTCTCTCCTCCAAAACTTTAAGCATAACTTGTCCAACCATTCCTGTTGAACCTACTACAGCTACTTTCATTGATTTAATTAAAAATTTAAGATTAAACTATTTATAAATTATAACGCATATAATTTCTTTGTTTGTTTTAAGCTCCAAAGACTCTTGTCCAAGGGAAAGCGAATGCAAATAAACCTACTGCAATCAATCCCATGATCACAACTCCGATAGAGATGGTATCGTTTGATTTTACTTTTTTGTTAACGATAGTCATTAATACTGCTGCAATAAGCATAGAGAATGGGTGTTCAACATATTGGAATCTTGCATAGGCATCGCTCATTAATGTTCCGGAAGCCAAAGCTGCCTTCACACCAGGTGAAACAAATAATAAGAAAAGTCCTGCTAGAAATTGAACGTGAAAGAAAATCATTGTGAAAAGTGTAGTTTTCTTTAAAAACTTGTTCACTTTTCCACTGAAACCAAACATGGTTGCTAAAAGTGCAATGATAAATAATGTCACTAAAAGTAATTCCAGATATCCGAATCCTTTGTGGGCATTAAGTAAAATCTTGTAAAAATCCATAATCTATTTTTTTTATAGACAAAGATAACAAAAATCCCGGCTCAAAGCCGGGATTCATATTTATAAAATCTAATATTGTGATAATTAGAAGTTGAATGATAGAGTTGCAGTCCAAG
Organism: Chryseobacterium artocarpi; assembly: GCF_001684975.1. GTDB lineage: Bacteria > Bacteroidota > Bacteroidia > Flavobacteriales > Weeksellaceae > Chryseobacterium > Chryseobacterium artocarpi. The sequence goes on from NZ_MAYH01000045.1 coordinate 426,145, forward strand.
TTCTACCGAATCCGAAGAATACCTGGTTAGTTTGGCTAACTCCTTTATAATTACCTGCTGCTTGATAAGCTGCATATTCTTTAGCAAGACCTGCAACAGTTCCACCTTTGATTTCAGCATATTCCTGAGCTGAAAGGTTAGCGTGAGTATTTGTATTTGACTCAGCAATGTATGTTGTATCAAATAAGTTATAAACGTTACCTCTGATCGTGAAATACTGTTTGCTGTTTAGGTTGATTCTATATGATAGACCTAAATCAAATAGGTTGTAGCTTGGTAATTCTAATGTTCCTTTTTGAGCTGCAGCTTGAGTTCTGAAGTTGAACGCATCTAAGCTCGCATATAGGTTGTTCGTATTTCTCCAAGTAGCATCGAAGCTTAGGTTTCTAACAGGTTTTACTGTTACTCCTAAAGCAGCTGTCATCTGTGCAGCATCACCTACTTTTACTTTATCTAAGTATAATGTAGCTTCGTTACTTGTACTTCCTGGGAAGTTAAGAGGTTGGTTTGTACTGTCTTCAAAAAGAGTTGCATTAGCATTTCCTTTATAGTACCAATCTCCTACAGAGAACATACCATTGATGGTTAATACCTTATTAAGAGTATAGTTAGCATCTACTTCTACTCCCATGTGAACCTCATTCAGTCCGTTCATTTCTACATAAGCAGTTTTACCTGCAACAACATCTCTTAGGTTAGATTTTCTAAGGTATCTATCATCCCAAGTTGTTCTGTATATGTTAACGTTAGCATTGAAGTTTGCAGATCTGAATCCATATCCTAATTCTACACCGAAGATTTTTTCGTTTGTAAGATCCGGAGATACGATGTTCTCGTTACTTCTGTATACTGCATTGAAGAATGGTTGTTTCTCATAGTATCCAACATTTCCGAAAACGTTGTGCTGCTCGTTGATGTTATAGTTAACACCTGCTTTAACGTTGTATCCGAAAAGATTTTTGAAACCAGTTTTAGTATTCATGATTTCTCCTCTCTTAGAAGTTGAAACTCCGTCAATAATGAAGTTGTCAATTCTTTGGAATCCTTGGTTAGATACTGACCCTTGAATAAATGCTGAGATTTTATCATTAGTATATTCGAACTGTCCGAAAGCTCCGTACCAAAGTACTTCACCATCGTTACTATATCCGATTCTATTGCTCATAGGATCAATTTTTCCTCCAAATGGGTTCCAGCTAGCTTCTGGTTTAGATACTGCTGTTACCAAGTTAGGTGGAATATTTTTATTGTTTTTATCAATATATCCGCTTGCTCCTAATAAGTCAGTTGCTACCTGATAGTGGTATCCATAGTAATATCTTGCATCAACACCCGCAGAGAACTTAAAGTTATCATTGATAGTGTGGTTGAAGCTTGAAATTAAACCAAACCAGTTGTGTGAATTGATAGATGCGTTTCTGATAAGTACTCCTTTATCTGGTGTAGAAGCTTGGTTAGCTGCAAATACATTATCAAAATTATATAATCCAGTATTCTGATCTCTGAAAGTACTTAAGCTCTTTCCGTTAGCAGTACCGGTAGTGTTTGTTCCTCCACCTCTACCAAAAGAACCATATAATACAGTGTTAAGTTTTGACTTCTCACTCATTGTCCAGTCCCAGTTTAATGACATTACTGGCTTGTGGTAATAGTTTACTCTTGCAGAATATTGTCTTCCGTTCAGATAACCCCAGTCTGAGTTATATTTTCTGTCCGGAGTTCCATCATGATCTGGATTGTATTTAATATAATCGGAAATAGCGATTGCGTATGATCTTTGGTTGTGCCATTGTGGAGCTCCAGTAATTGTAAACTGAAAGTCATGGTTACCTCCTGGCTTTTTGTATCCTACTGCGAAATAGTAGTTGTATCCTTCAAATTTAGTTCCGTCTGCGTACATAGAACCTGCAGTTCTAGACATTAAGAATGAAGAAGACCATCCTTTTTCAGATTTTCCTGTATTGTAAGCGAAAAGAGATTTTACATAGTCATTGTTACCAACTCCTAGAGAAACAACTCCGCCTTGCTTTTTGTCAGCTGCTCTTGTAATGATATTTACAGTACCACCCACAGAAGCAATTGCTAATTTGGATGATCCAAGACCTCTTTGTACCTGCATTGCAGAAGTTACATCAGATAATCCTGCCCAGTTTGACCAGTAAACTGATCCTCCTTCCATATCGTTTACAGGCATACCGTTTACCATTACGGCAATATTGTTTTGGCTAAATCCTCTAATATTCAGTTTAGAGTCACCAAAACCACCTCCACTTTTAGTAGCATAAACGGATGGTGTTGTGTTTAGGATCTCAGGGAATTCCTGGTTACCTAATCTTTCAACAATTTGTGCTTCTTTAATCGTTGAAACTGCTACTGGAGTTTTTCTATCTTTAGCGATATCTGCAACACCAGTTAATACAACTTGTTCAATATCATTGGACTTAATTTTTGTAGAGTCCTGAACTTGTTGAGCATAATAGACACTAGCTGTAGATAAAGTAATTACTGCAGTTAGCATCGATTTGTTGATTAATTTCATAATCGTTAGTAATAATTAGATTTAATTTTCTGCAAAATTCGCAAAATTAAATTTAACTATTATTAACTCAATGTTAATTTTTAATCAGTCTTAATAATATCAAGTATCTGATTCTCAATATTGTAAATAAAAATTGAATTTTTGTATGAAAAAAGTCATGTTATTGAATTTTTAATAAAATAGGACTGTTTTTGTTAAAAATACAACGCTATTTCACTGCTTTGAGACTCAAATCAATATTCTCAGCCGAGTGTGTAAGGGCTCCTACAGATATATATGTAACCCCTGTGGTAGCAATTTCCTTAATCATATCACGGGTAATTCCACCTGATGCTTCGGACTCACATGAACCATTGATCATCTTTACAGCCTGCTTCATTGTTTTAACATCCATGTTATCAAGCATGATTCTGTCAACTTTTGCATTGATTGCTTCCTGTACTTCTTCCAGATTTCTTGTTTCAACCTCGATTTTTAACTTTTTCTTGGTCTTTTTAACATATTCCTTTGCCATTTTTACGGCATTCGTAATGCTTCCGTTGTAATCAATATGATTATCTTTAAGCATGATCATATCATAAAGACCGTATCTGTGATTGGTTCCGCCACCTATTGCAACTGCCCATTTTTCACATATTCTAAAATTCGGAGTTGTTTTTCTTGTATCTAAAAGTTTGGTTTTTGTTCCTACCAATCTTGAATCCCAATCGTGAGTAAGCGTTGCGATCCCGCTCATTCTTTGCATGCAGTTAAGAACAAGCCTTTCTGTAGATAAAATCGATCTTGCACTTCCTGTTACGATAAAAGCGATGTCTCCCACTTTTGCTGCCTCACCATCTTTGATAAATGTTTCAACCTTTAGATTCTTGTCAAAGGTTTTGAAAATGATCTCAGCCAATTCTACTCCTGCAAGGATACAATCATGTTTTACCAAGAGTTTTGCACTTTGCTCCAGCTCTTTTGGAATAGTAGAAAGTGTAGAATGATCACCATCCTGAATATCCTCTTCTAAGGCATTATTTATAAATGTCTTTAATGCTTTATCGGTAACGTAGCTTGGTTTTTTCATTATAATATGTTTTTTAGGCTAGATCTTTATTGTAAAATGCTCCCTTATTTTCTGTCATTTCCATAGATTGGGTAATGATAAGGTGAGCAACGGTAGTTAAGTTTCTTAATTCAGATAATTGTGGTGAAAGAATAGAGTAGTGATAGATTTCATCTACGGCAGCTGCGATTTCCTGATGTTTCTGTAGTGCCATATTCAGACGTCTGTTGCTTCTTACAATTCCTACCAGATCACTCATCATTTCCTGAAGCTGCTTTCTCAGGTAGCTGACAATTACCATTTCATCCATGATTTTCATTCCTTCTTCATTCCATTCCGGAACGGCTTTAAGGTCATCGAAGTTGAAATGATTTTCATTTAAGAGGTTAACGGTTTTCATCGCAGCATTATGTCCGAATACCAACCCTTCAAGAAGAGAGTTTGAAGCAAGTCTGTTGGCTCCGTGTAATCCTGAATTGGTGCATTCTCCTACAGCAAAAAGATTTCTGATGGAAGACTGTCCGTCTCTGTCTACTTCAATTCCTCCCATAAGGTAGTGGCATGCCGGAACTACAGGGATTAATTGTGTGAAAGGATCAATTCCTTCATCCTTACATTTTTTATAAATGTTAGGGAAATGTTCTAAAAATCTTTCTTGGCTCATCTCACGGCAATCCAAACCTACATATTCATCTCCTGAAATCTTCATTTCATTATCGATGGCTCTTGCTACAATATCCCTTGAAGCAAGCTCTTCACGCTCATCATACTTTTGCATGAATTTTTCGCCTCTTTTGGTTCTCAGTTTTGCTCCGTCACCTCGTACTGCTTCAGAAATTAGGAAAAGCATTCCGTCAATCTTGTTGTATAGAGCGGTAGGGTGGAACTGGTAATACTGCATATTGGAAACTTTACCTTTTGCACGTGCTACGAAAGCAATTCCGTCTCCGGTAGCAATAGTAGGATTGGTAGTGTTTTTATAGACATGTCCGGCTCCTCCTGTAGCGACCAGTGTTATTTTAGAGGTGATTTTTTTGATTATTTTGGATTTCTCATCCAGAATATAAGCGCCATAGCAGTGTATGTCTCCTTCATTAAGCTCTTTTCCGGGAACGTGGTGCTGAGTAATGATATCAATTACGTAATGATGATCAAGGATTTCAATATTGGGGCTGTTGTTGGCTGTCTCAAGTAATGCTCTTTCGATTTCGAATCCAGTGATATCTTTATGATGTACGATTCTGTTTTCTGTATGACCTCCTTCTCTTCCTAAGGCAAATTTGCCATTCTTCATATCGAATTGTGCGCCCCATTCTACAATTTCATTGAATCTTGCGGGGGCTTCTTTCACCACCATTTCTACAACATTGCGTTTGTTTTCCCCATCTCCGGCACGCATGGTGTCTTCAATGTGTTTTTCAAAGTTGTCTTTCTGAAAATCTGTAACTACAGCAAGTCCTCCTTGCGCATACTTAGTATTACTTTCGTCTTCATCAGATTTGGTTACAATAATGATTTTGGCATCAGGGAGCTGTTCAGAAACTTTAATGGCATAGGAAAGTCCGGAAATCCCGGAACCAATTACTAATACATCCGCTTTTATCATATGCTGGCTTTAGGTACAATCATTTAAATATTAAATAAATTTAAACAATTTTTCGTTTGGTTTTCTTACTTTTTTCATGTGCTGGAAGTGATCTTCCTCAGAACGGTAGCCTAAAGCGAGGGTGACGGTTACTTTTTCTGTCTCTGAGTTTATGTTCAGAATTTCTTCTATCAGGTCCTGGCGGAAACCTTCCATGGGGCAAGAGTCAATATTTTCAATAGCGGCGGCATACATAAGATTTGCCAATACTATATAAGACTGTTTTTCTGCCCAGTTGAAGATTTCATCCTGTGTTTTTTGATTAATATGCTGGCTGATACTATTTTTGAATGGATCAAGCTGTTCAAGAGAAATTTCTCTTACCTCGGAAATGTGATTGAAATAGCCACGGATATAGCTTTCTTCAATCGTTTTTTTTGAAATAATGACAACAAGGTGAGAACAGGTGGAAATTTGTGATGGATTATAAAAAGCAGGAATTAATTTCTGTTTCATTTCCTCACTTTCTACAATGATGATCTTATAAGGCTGAAGTCCCAAAGAACTTGCAGACAACTTTCCTGACTCAAGAATGTTGTGAAGTGTTTCCTGAGGAATGATCTGATTATTAAATTTTTTTACAGAGTATCTTCTGCTTAAAGCCTCCAAATAGTTCATTGTACAAATTTAAGAATTGAATATGAATAAAGAGTCTTTTAAATGAAATATATCCTCTCAATGAATACAAAAAATCACCCCGAATAGCGGAGTGATCTTTATAATATGAATGAAAATGTGATTAATCTCTGTTTTTAACAATTATCCAGCCTGAAAATTTTACAGGAGTGCTGTTTTTGTTGTTTTCATTCCATGAAACGGAGTACCAGTAATTTCCGGTAGGAACTCTTCTTCCGTTTGCGGTTCCGTCCCATCTGTACTTGTTGTCTTTATTTGCCTGGTAAATCTGAACGCCATATCTGTCATAAATATTTACCTCAAGACCTTTCTTGACTGCTAATGCAGAATAATCGATGGAATCATTGATACCATCATCATTAGGGGTAATTACGTTTACAAGATTAGGTACAGTAATGTTGACTTCAACAGGCTGACAGTTGTAGCTGTCTTTTACATATATCTTTGCTTCTCCTCTTACTACATTAGTAAAAGTATTAGAGTCCTGCCAAAGTACATTATCTATTGAGTATTGGTAAGGTGGTGTTCCTCCTTTTACATATACTGTAACAGTGCTTCCTGAAATATCAATACTTGAAACTACGGGATTTTCTGATGCATAAACAGTAACGGTTTGTACTACGGAACATTCTCTGGTTTTTAATTTTACCCAATAGCTTCCAACGCCTACATTGGTGATTTTCTGAGTTGTTGCACCGGTACTCCATTCGTAAGCATTAAATCCAGGTCCGGCATCTAGTGTTGTTTTGCTTTCCATACAAATTATTTGATCCTTCAGAACCTGGGAATAGGTGGGAGGAATTACTGTCAAAGTAATTTTAGCAATAGAATAACAGCCGGTTGAATTGCTGGTAACTTTTACATATACTACACCACTTGGCGCTATATAAGTCGTGGAATTGGATATTTCATTAGTTCCGTCGATAGCGTCGGTTAAAGAAGGGTAATATTTTTTTGTAGTCCCATTCATTAAAGTAACGCTTGCTGAGGAAAGATTAAAAAGAGCAGTAGATGGATTAGTTTCTATAAAGCAAGATGATATTGGGACATTGTTTACAGTAACTTCAGGGTGAAGTTTTAATGTGACTTTTGCGGTACTTACACATCCTTGGGCGGTGGTCACTTTTACATATATTGTAGCGGGACCTGATGCGTAGGCAAAAGGATTGGTGATTTGGTTTGTTCCGGCATTCAAATCATATAATGTTGGATAGAATTCTTTAGTTACTCCTGTTAATGTGGTTACATCAGCAGCATCGAGATCAAAAGTTGCTGTCCCTGCATTGTTGTTATTACATCCCGTAAGAGTTGCATCGGTTGCGGCAAATGGGGTAGGGGTGAGTTGTATAATTCCATCACCATTATCACAAAGGGTAGATGTGGGGTCTTTTATGACAACCTTGATTGTTGTGTTTCCTGTGTATTGAAAGCTTGATGGATTGGCAATTGGAACAGGATCACCTAATATATAGTAAGTGAAAATATAGTTCCCGGGATTATTTACAAATTGTGAATTATAAGAAGTAAGATCTACGGTACCATGTCCTGTAGCCGGATTTGTACATACGAACGGACTGACGGTGTTGTTTAAAATAGGCACTTTATCTACAAATACTTTAGCATTTTTAATAGAGTGTCTGGCGCTGGCTCCTCCTGTTGCTGCTGAGAATCCAAAATATCCTTGAGTCATTCCCGCCGCATTACCTGAAGGAGCAAAAGACTGATCAACGATAAGGGTGCCATCTATTTTGATCTTAATAATCCAGTTGGTAGGATTACTAAGGTCTGTCTCTCCGTTTACTTCTACGTGTCTGTAAGTATTTCCTACAAAAGGAATGGTCGCATTAAGATCCGGAGAGTGGAATGTGCTTCCGGCAGTATTGTTAAACTCAATATTATTTCCTGCAGTATTATTTGTTCCATATAAAAGATGAACTTTACTCATCTGACCTTCAGTGGTATTGTTGAAGATGTCAAAACCTACCATCAGTCCGGAAGCATTAGCAGGAATTCCTAATCCTCCTCCTGATACGAAGCCTGTAGGAGGGTTAGCAAGATACCAGAATGTGAATCCGTCTCCTCTTCCAAATTGAGTAGTTCCGTTTCCGTCAATTCTAAAATCGAATTCTACTTTCCACTTATCGCAATAGCTCAAAGTAATTGGAGTAGATAACTTAATGGCTCCGTATCGGCTTGTCTGATCAGTAGTAAGCCTTATGAAATCATTATCTACAACAGCATCTGAAACAAGATCCCAGCCTGTAGTACTGACTGGATTTCCAGTAAGTTGGTAAGTTTGTGAAAATGATTTTCCAGGAAGGCAAAATAAAATAGCCAATAAAAAAAAGAGTATATTTTTTTTCATAGAGGAAAAGTTATGGGTTGTTAGTTGTTTTGAATGGTCAAATTGTAATCATGTATTAAATTGAAATATTGATAATTTTTGAATTATGTTTGTTTTAAAGCGTTATTCTCTGTTTTTTACCAATACCCAGCCTGAATATTTGGTTTCTGTATTGGCTTTGTTATTTTCGTTCCATGAAATAGTATACCAGTAAGTTCCTGTAGGTATCCTTTTTCCTGAAGCGGTACCGTCCCATGTGAAGTTTCTTATCTTATTTGCTTCATGGATTTTGTTTCCATATCTGTCATATACCACAAAAAGCAAGTTTCTCTTATAAGCTAATGCGGAATAATCTATAAAATCATTTACATTATCACCATTTGGCGTTATGGCATTGATGAGGTTTGGAATAGTGATCTGAATATGAACAGGTACACAATTGTAGAAATCCTTCACGAAAATTTTTACTTCACCTCGGGCTAAACCTGTGAAAGTATTGGAAGTCTGCCAATCAGCTCCGTTCAGAGAATACTGATATGGTGGAGTTCCTCCTGTTGCATTGACTGTGATTGCATTATTATTAATGTCAACACTTGAAATAACAGGATTGGGAGATGACATTACCTTTACAATCTGAGTGGTATAACAATTTCCGGTTTTTAATTTTACCCAATATTCACCCACTCCTATATTTTTAATAGATGAAGATGTTTCTCCGGTACTCCATAGGTATTCGCTAAAACCAGGACCTGCATCCAGATCCGTTTTTTCTTCAATACAAATAGTTTTATCCTTTAATATTGACGATTTTACTGGGGGAATAACAAAAAGATTGATCTTAGCAAGAGAAAAACAACCGTTTGCATCCGTTACTTTTGCATAAACTGCTGTGCTTACGGACATGTATTGTAGCGGGTTGATAATTTCATTCGTGCCGTTAAGTGCATTGGCAACTGAAGTGTAGTATTTTTTACTGAATCCTGTCGTTAAAGAAGTTACATCGGCTGTTGTCAGATCGAAAACTGCATTGAAGATATTTCCTTCAATAAAACAAGATTGGAGCGTTGCTTCCTTTATAGGTGTTTCAGGATAAAATGTAAGGGTGATTTTTGCCGTGCCTACACACCCTTGCGGGGTTGTTACTTTTACATATACAATTCCTGGAGGGGATGAGTAAGTGTCAGGAAATAGTATTTCATTAGTTCCTGCATTCAGATCATCCAGGGTTTTGTAATATTTTTTACCAACTCCCGGAATATCTGTTACAGCAGCAGAATTAAGATTAAAAATAGCAGTTCCTGCTTTGTTGTTATTACATCCAATGAGTGTTTTATCTTCAGCTTTCAAGGGGGCTAGTGTCAACAGGATTTTTCCATCAGGGTTGTCACAGAGAACACCTGCGTTATCTTTTATGACTACGGTTACAGTTGTATTGGCGTTGAATTGATAATTCGTGGGATTAGAAATAGGAGTGGAGCTTCCTAAAGGATAATAAGTGAAAGTGTAATTTGAAGGATTATTGATAAACTGAGAATTAAAACTTGTCAAATTTACGCTCCCATAGCCTGTGGTAGGGTTGGGGCAGAAAGATTGAGTTGCCGAGTTATTTAAGATAGAAACCTTATCGGTATATATTTTAACATTTTTAATGGAGTGTCTTGATCTTGCAGATCCTGTAGAAGCAGAGAATCCAAAATATCCTACCGTCATTGCAGCAGCTGTACCTGATGGGGCGAAAGTCTGATTACAGATTTGATTTCCGTCAATAGTTATTTTTATGATCCAGTTAGTAGGAGTGTTGGGATCTACTTCTGCGGTTACTTCAACGTGCTTAAAGGTTGTCCCTTGAAAAGGTTGTGTTGAATTCAGATCTGGAGAATGGAAGGAACTTCCCGGAACATTAAAAAACTCTACATTATTGGTGTCACTTGTGTTTGTTACCTGCCCATAGGCAACATGTACTTTGCTCATTGTGGCAGTTGTTGTATTGTTGTAAGTATCAAATCCTACAATAAGTCCAACTGCATTTTGTGAGACTCCTAGTCCCGAACCTAATACACTTGCTACCGGTGGATTGGCGAGATACCAGAATGCAAGCCCATCTCCGTTAAAGGTTTGGTTGGAATCCATTCTGAAATCGAACTCTACCTTCCATTTATCACAATATTTCAAGTTGATAGGTTCATTCAGCCTGATAGAGCCAGATTGACTGGTAGCGTCTGGTGTTAGCTGAACGAAATCACCACTTACCTGTGCAGGAGAAACGGTTGTCCATCCTGTAGCATTTATAGGATTGCCGGTCAGTTGGTAGGTCTGGGCGAATGAATATCCAGATAATAAAAATAAAAGAATAGAAAGATAAAGTGATAAATTTTTATTCATTTAATTGGGATTTAGCATCTTGTAAAGATATTAAATCCAAACTAAAAAATATGTATTTAATGTTAATTTTGTTAAAAAAATTAATTATTATTCAGAAAATAATATTTGTTATGATAAAATAATGAATCTTATCTGCGTATTTGTGAAATTTTATTAATTAAATTAAAATAAAGAGTTATTATCTAATCCTTCAAAATAAGTATCAATTTCGAGATCTGGAGAAGCTGCTGCTGCAACGGCTAGCTTGTCACAAAGCTCGTTCTCAAAATGTCCTGCATGTCCTTTTATCCAGTGCATTTTAGGAGTGTGCTTGTTATATAGCTCAACGAACTGTTTCCAAAGATCTGGGTTTTTTACATTTTTCCAGCCTCTTTTAATCCATCCTGTAATCCAGTTTTGGTTAATCGCATCAGATACATATTTGCTGTCTGTATACACATGGATGTCATTTTCTGTAGACTTCAGTTTTTCCAGAGCGGTGATTACGGCAAGAAGCTCCATTCTGTTATTCGTTGTTTTTCTGAAACCTTTAGAAAATGTCTTCTGATAATTTTTTTCAGGAACGCGCATGAGAATTCCATATCCACCTTTTCCCGGGTTTCCACTGCATGCGCCATCTGTGTAAATTTCGATTTTCAAGCCTGTCTTATAAAATTGAATTATACTAAACTTCTGATATTACAGAAATCATACGAATGTTTTAACGAAGTAATTGTCTGTAAGTATTAATTTAAAAAACTAAAACTTAGAATGGAAAATCATCATCATCATCAAAATCATTCATGGATGATCCAGAAAGTTTTGAGCTGTCAGGGAGATCAAAGGCTGCTCCTGGCTGGATAGTCGTCTTTATTTTATCAAAACCACTTGGTTCTCCGAAGTTAGATGGGTATCCTCCTCCTGCGCCACCATCAAAAGCGGCTTCAATATCTCCGAATTTTGCGAAATGCTTTAAGAAAGACAATCTTACATCGGCTGTAGCACCATTTCTGTGTTTTGCGATAATCAATTCTGCCTGATTTTCAGTTGAGGTTTCCTGTCCTTCCTCATCATTATCCCAAACGGTAATTTTATAATATTCCGGTCTGAAGATGAAAGATACGATATCGGCATCCTGCTCAATCGCTCCGGATTCCCTTAGATCTGAAAGCTGAGGTCTTTTTCCGGGACGGGTCTCCACACTACGTGAAAGCTGAGAAAGTGCAATTACCGGAACATTTAATTCTTTTGCGATTGCCTTTAATGAACGTGAGATCATGGAAATTTCCTGTTCACGGTTTCCTACTCCTTTTCCGCCACTACCGGCAGTCATCAGCTGAAGGTAATCCACCATGATGAGTCTTACCCCATGCTGCATTACAAGTCTTCGGCATTTTGCACGGAAGTCAAATATGGAAAGTGATGGCGTTTCATCAATATATAACGGGGCATTTTCCAATTCAGATACATTAGAGAATAGTCTTTGCCATTCTTCATCGTCAAGAGTTCCTTTTCTCAATTTTTCAGAAGAAATTCTGGTTTCAGAAGCAATCATCCTTGTGATAAGCTGTACTGATGCCATCTCGAGAGAGAATAGTGCCATTGGAATTTTGTGACCTACGGCAATGTTTCTTGCCATTGAAAGAAGGAAAGCCGTTTTTCCCATCGCGGGACGTGCCGCAATGATGATAAGGTCAGAATTCTGCCAACCACCAGTTTCTTTATCTACATCTCTGAATCCTGAAGGAACTCCGGAAAGACCTTGTTTGTCCTTTAGAGACTTAATTGTATCAATTGCTTGTTTTACTAATGAGTTTGCTGTATCGAACCCTTTTTTGATCGTACCATTGGTGATTTCAAAGAAAGATTGTTCAGCTTTATCCAAAAGTTCAAAAACATCAGTTGATTCCTTGTAAGAAGAATCAATTACATTAGCAGAAACATTAATAAGGCTTCTTAAAATATATTTTTCAAGAATAACACGCACGTGGTATTCAATGTGCGCAGATGAACTTACTCCCATAGTCAGATCAATGATGTAATGATCACCGCCAGCCTGGCTTAGTTTGTCTTCTTTTTTTAAATCCTGAATAATGGTCATTAAGTCTACCGGATGATTGCCTTCGTAAAGCTTCAGGATGGTAGAGAAAATGACTTGGTGTCTTGGATCGTAAAATACCTCAGGGGTAAGAAGGTCAATGGAGTGGTCAAGACCTTTTTTGTCAATCAAAAAAGTTCCGATAACAAGTCTTTCGAAATCCACTGCATTGGGAGGCATTTTTCCATCCGCAATAGAAAGTTCTTTTGCAAAGTTTCCGTGTGTAAGGGATGATAATGTTTCTTTCTGCGCCATGGTGCAAAGATAGCTTATTTAAAAAATATTAAGAAAATAGTATTCAACAAATTATTAGCAGTCTTTCGGAAAATACTGTCAATAGGAGATTGAGATTGTTGATAAAAAAAATCACCTCGTGTGAGGTGATTTTTTTATATAAGAGAAAAGTTTCTTATTTATTTTTTACCAATACCCATCCTGAGTATTTTGTTTCGGTATTTTCTTTGTTGTTCTCGTTCCAAGAAATGGTATACCAATAAGTTCCTGTTGCGATTTTCTTGCCTGATGCGGTTCCATCCCAAGTGTAGTTTCTTATTTTGTCTGCTTTATACAATTGGTTTCCGTATCTGTCATATACTGTGAATACAAGATTCTTCTTATATGCTAATGCAGAATAATCTATGACGTCGTTTACGTTATCTCCGTTTGGAGTAATTGCGTTGATCAGATTTGGTACTGTAATCTCCACTTGAATAGGTGTACAGTTGTAAGTATCTTTTACGTATACAAAGTTCTGTCCTCTAGGAAGTCCTGTGAAAGCATTAGAATCTTGCCATGCAACACCGTCTATAGAATATTTGTATGGAGGGTTTCCGCCAGCTACTGTTACTACAATATTGTTATTTGTGATTTCAATATTTGTAACGGCAGGCTGTGTGCTAGGATTTATACGTACTTCCTGAAGAGTGAAACATTTTCCAGTCTGAAGTTTTACCCAGTATGTTCCGATTCCTACATTGTTGATAACCTGTGTCTTTTCACCAGTGCTCCATTCGTAGCTGTCAAAACCAGGACCCGCATCTAATGTCGTTTTAGCCTCAGCACAAATGATTTTGTTTTTTAAAACTGTGGATTTTACCGGAGGAAGTACTGTCAATACGATGTTTGCGATGGTATAACATTGTGTAGCATTGCTTACTCTCGCATATACCGTTGTACTTTCTGTAAGATAAACAGTAGGGTTTGTAATTGGGTTTGTCTGTGTTTTGGCATCGGCTACAGTTTTATAATAGCTTACAAGTGTCCCAGCTGGAATTGGGAATGGAACTCCAATAGCAGCTTTAGTCAGGTCAAAAGTTGAACGTGTGATATCTGTTTCAATGTAACAGTTTTCAATAACAGCATTAGTTACTCTTACAACCGGATGGAATTTTAACGTAATTGTAGTGGTAGCTTTACATCCAAAAGCAGAGATGACTTTTACGTGTACGGTTCCTTCAGGAGCAACGTAATTAGTAGGTTCTAAAATTTCATTAGTTTCCGCATTCATGTCTGCAAGAGTAGGGTAATACTTGATGGTAGCCCCTGCTCCGGAAAATACGGTTGCCGTGGTTAAATCAAATTTAGCTGTACCTTCATTATTGTTGTTACAAGAAAGTAAGGTTGCTGTATTCGCGGTAATGCTGGCATTTACAAATTTAAACTTTCCTGAAATGAAGCATCCGTTTCTAGGGTTGTTCGGATTGCTTGGGTCTTTGTATAAAACCTTGTAATAATAGGTAGTTGTAGCATTTACTGTTTCAATCGTAAGAGCATTGTCTCCTGTGATTACATCGTTAGTATCCTTATAGTAGCTTACTTTGAAGTCCGGGCTGTTTCCATTAAGGATTCCTGCTGAAAGAGTGGAGAAATCAAAAGTGGTTGGAAGTCCGCAGACCATTACTTTGCTTGGGTCTGTTTCTGGTGTTGAAGGGATTCCGGGAGTGATGAATGGGAAAGGAGCTAAAACTGGATCGTTAAATGCAGAACTTAAGCTTGCAGTTCCTGTCCATGTCATAGAGAAACCATCATCGGTGTGATCAAAGTTGTCAACAACCAAATAATAAGTTTCACCTGCTAATACGTTCATGTAAGGGCTCCATTCCTGGGTGTTCATTGTAGATGTGTTAGGTGGCATTGTAGCTGGAGGATTCAATGTCAGACTTAATCCTGTTTCTCCTGAGGCTACTTCCCCATAATAGTTACATCTGATAGGTTGTATGAATTCATGAGCTGCATTTTGTAAAGATGCACATCCATTTGTGGTAGGACCATAAACGGCAAAGTCATAATCATCTGTAAGAACGTTTGATTTGATTTTGAATGCTAAAGTTCCCGGTGTTGAAACGGTGAAAGTATACCAAACAGAATAATGTTCATTACTTGCAAGGCATCCTCCGTTTTTATTCAGTAACTCTATGATTTGTCCAGGACCTGAAGGGGTATAGGAAATATCCGAGTTTCCGCAGATGGGAATCGCTGAAACGCAGTCTGATTGTGAATAGACTGCTTGTGTGATAAATAAAATTAAAAGAAATAGTATTTTTTTCATTGTTTAAAATGATTTTTATGAAACAATCTGAGGTTAACTAGTTTTTATTATAGCAAAAATATGTAAAGCCACCTTAAGCAGCTTTACATATTTAATGAATTATTCTCTGTTTTTTACGGCAATCCATCCTGAAAATTTGAAAGCTGTATTTTTCTTGTTGTTTTCATTCCATGTTAATGAATACCAATATGTCCCAGTTGGGATTTTTTTACCAGCTACGGTTCCGTCCCATTTATATCCGTTGGATTTATCAGCCTGATGGATTTTAACGCCATATCTGTCATAGATACTTAATACAAGATCTTGCTTATCTGCCATTGCGGAATAATCTATAGCGTCGTTTATTCCATCTCCGTTTGGAGTGATAAGGTTGATAAGATTTGGTACCAGAACAGAAATTACAATAGGCTCACAGTCATAAGAATCTTTTACATATACTTTATGTGTTCCTCTTGCAACGTTGTTGAAAGTGCTGGAAGTTTGCCACAGGATATTATCCATAGAATATTGATATTCCGGTGTTCCTCCTATAACGTTCACATTTAAAGTGTTATTTGAGATATCTACATTGGTAATGACAGGTTGCTCAGAAGCATATACTTTTACATTTTGAAGAGTAACGCAATCTCCGGTTTTTAATTTTACCCAATATGATCCAACACCTACATCTCTAATCGATTGAGTGGTAGCGCCAGTGCTCCATTCGTAACCGTTGAAACCAGGTCCTGCATCTAATGTCGTTTTATCTTCCATACAAATGATTTTGTCAGCTAAAACATTAGATTTTACAGGAGGTAATACTTTCAGAGTGATTTTTGCAACGGTATAACATTGACGGTTATCCGAAACTCTTACATATACAACGCCATTTGGAGCAACGTAATTTGTTGCATTTAAAATCTCGTTTGTTGCATCAATCGCATCTGTTAAAGAAGGGAAATATCTTTTTGTAACAATTCCTGTTCCTGGAGTTGTCACCACTGCTTTATCAAGATCAAAAAGTCCTGTTGATGGATTTGTTTCGATGAAGCAAGCTTTAAGTTCAAAGTCTTTTACCTGTACCGGAGCGTAAAGTTCTAAATTGATCTTTGCAATATCAGAACATCCTTGAGGTGTTGTTATTGATACATAAATAACATTTGTTGAAGATAGATATGCATATGGGTTTGTAATTTCGTTGGTGCCTGCGTTCAGGTCTTGCATTGAAGGATAGTACTTCTTTACAACAGTCCATGCAGGATCGTCAAACACATTGGCAGTTGTCAAATCAAATAATGCTGTATTTGCATTATTGTTATTACACATTGTCAATGTTGCGTCCTTTCCTTTAATATTTCCTTGCTTGAATTTGAATTTTCCGATTTCCCTACAGGAATTCATCGGATTGTTCGGATTGATAGGATCTTCATATCGGATACTGTAGAAATAAGTCGTTGTAGTATTTACCGTCTGAGGAGTTGTGATCGAATTGTTTCCGGAAAGAGCCTCGTTTTGGCTGTAGTGGTAACTCACAATAAAGTTGCTGTTTCCGTTTACAATTCCAGAAGTTAAGCTGCTGAAATCAAAAACAGCAGGGTCTGTACAGATGATTACTTCATTCGGATCCGTTGGAGTAGCGTTAGGAACTCCCGGCGGAATGAAAGGATTAGGAGTAAGTGCAGGGTCATTAAATGGAGACGCTAGTGTTGCTGTACCTCCCCATATCATAGAAAATCCGGCAATGTTTATGGAAAAATTGTTAATCAATAAGTAATAGGTTTCTCCTGGTAATACATCCAGATATTTTGCCCATCCGTCAGCGTTTGAACCTGGCTGTCCATAATAATCATAAGGATCCGTTGAAGTCATATTAAGACCTGTAGGGCCGCTTCCTCCCGGTGTTGAACATCTGATAGTGTTTCCTTTGTTGGCACATGTTATGTTGGGTCCCCAAACGTACCAATCGTAATCTGAAGGTGAATTGGGAGTAATAGCAAATGTTAAAGTTCCTGCCGTTGCCACGGTAAATTTGTACCATACAGAATATCTTTCCTCATAGCTACCACAGTTACTTTCAGGTAGTTCTTGAGTTCCGAATCCGTCAGGTGTATAAGATATATTTGAATTACCACAAACGGAAAGAGCATCAACACAATCTGATTGCGAATAGAATGTTTGTGATAAAAATAAGATAAAAAAGAGTAATGCTTTTTTCATTTTAATCAATTTAAAATTTTCAATCCTAGTAAATTGTTTTTTGTTTATATAACTAGTTTTATGTAATAATCAGCTTTTGAATTAATATAATTCTGTGAAGGCTGTATATACAGCATTCTGCCGATTTATTTGCAGGATAGTCAACCAAATACAGGAAGTCTGATACAAGATTTCATCCTTTTCTAAGCAACTCTGAAACAGTGTTCAGATCTTTCTAGGGAGTATCCGGGGGTGTTTTTTAAGATGCTCTAAGAAAAACTTAAAACTATACTCTATACAATGTTATCCGGTTGAAATAAGTGGGGTTTTTATCCAAATGTGGATTGTTGAAAATGGTAAAATTTGTAAAGGTTTATTCATAGATGGGTATTTTATAGCAAATATAAAAAATTATTAATGTTAAATTGAAGATTTTAAAATATATTTAAATAAAACGCTGGATTGTCGTATAATATTGTATTTCTTTTTTTTACAATACATTTAATTTTTATGACGAATGTTTTTTGAGTGGATATTATATTGGCTTGTGGATTGTTAAAATGCAAAAAAAAATCTCAGGTTAAAATATTTAATCTGAGATTTTTAATTATGATAATAAATTTCTTTTTATTCTCTGTTTTTCACCGTGATCCATCCTGAAAATTTAAATGAAGTATTCTTTTTGTTGTTTTCATTCCATGTTAATGAATACCAGTAGGTGGCAGTTGGAACCTTTTTACCAGCAATAGTTCCGTCCCATTTGTAGTCGTTGAATTTATCAGCCTGATAAATCTTATTCCCGTATCTGTCATAAATGCTTAATACAAGATCTTGTTTGTCTGCCAAAGCAGAATAATCTATTACATCATTTATTCCATCTCCGTTTGGAGTAATCATATTTATTAGATTAGGGACAATAACAGAAATTGCTATAGGATCACAATCGTACGAATCTTTTACATATATTTTGTGTGTTCCTCTTGGGGTGTTGGTGAAAGTATTTGAAGACTGCCAATTAATATTATCTATAGAATATTGATACTCAGGGGTACCACCAATAACATTTATGTTTAAAGTATTATTTGAAATCTCCACATTTGTAATTACAGGTTGTTCAGAAGCGTATACTTTTACGGTTTGTAGAGTAATACATTTTCCGGTTTTTAATTTTACCCAATATGATCCAACTCCTATATCTCTTATTGACTGAGTAGTGTCACCTGTGCTCCATTCATAACCATCAAACCCAGGTCCGGCGTCTAATACCGTTCTGTCTTCCATACAGATAATTTTATCTTTCAAAACGTTAGACTTTACAGGAGGCAATACTGTTAGAGTAATTTTTGAAATGTTATAACATAGGCGACTGTCAGTTACTCTTACATATACTACACCATTAGGAGCAATGTAAGTCTGTGTGTTAGAGATTTCGTTTGTGGAATTTACAGCATCTGTTAAAGAAGGGAAATATTTTTTTGTAAATGTCCCATTTCCTGGAGGTGTTACTACAGCGGTGCTAAGGTCGAAAAGACCTGTTGATGGATTTGTTTCAATAAAACAAGTTTTGATTTCTGTGTCTTGTACTTGTACCGGAGCATAAAATTCCAGCTTGATTTCTACTATATCAGAACATCCATCTGCTGTTTCTATCAATACGTAGATTGTGTTAGTTGATGATAAATAAGCGTAAGGATTTGTAATTTCATTGGTCCCTGCATTAAGATCTTGTATAGACGGATAGTATTTCTTAGTAACAGTGAATGCCGGATTGTCAAATACATTAGCTGTTGTTAAATCGAAGACCGCAGTATTAGCATTGTTGTTATTACACATTGTCAATGTTGCGTTCTTTCCTTTTATGTTTCCTTGTTTGAATTTGAATTTTCCAATTTGTGTACAGGAATTGATCGGATTATTTGGGTTTACAGGATCCTGATAGCGAATTCTATAGAAATAAGGTGTCGTGGTATTTACATTCGCAGGTGCTGTGATTTCATTGGCTCCGGAAAGGGCATCATTCTGATTATTATGATAAGTGACTATGAAATTGTTGTTTCCGTTTATGATTCCGGAAGTTAGGCTGCTGAGGTCAAAAATGGAAGGGTTTGAACAGATGGTAACCTCATTGGGTTCCAAAGGATTAGCATTAGGTTGTCCAGGTGTAATAAATGGATTAGGAGTAAGCGCTGGATCATTAAATGGCGAGGCTAATAGGGCTGTGCCTCCCCATATCATGGAAAATCCATCAGTATTGCCTGGGGTGTAGTTATTGATTAAGAGATAATAAGTCTCCCCGGGTAATACATCAAGGTATTTTGCCCAACCGTCTGCAGTAAAACCATAGTCGTATAAGTCCGTTGCTGTTGTGTTAAGACCTGTTGGTCCGCTTCCTCCAGGGGTAGAACATCTGATGGTGTTTCCTTTATTGGTACATGTTACATTGGGACCCCAAAGATACCAGTCATAATCTGAAGGAGCATTGGGAGTAATGGCAAACGTTAAAGTTCCTGCTGTTGCTACTGTGAATTTATACCATACAGAATATCTTTCGAGGAAAGAGCCGCAGTTTCCTTCAGGAAGTTCCTGGGTTCCAAATCCATTAGGAGTATAAGATATACTAGAATTACCACAGACGGCAATAGCATCAACGCAGTCAGATTGTGAATAGAATATCTGTGAGAAAAGTAAGATAAAAATAAGTAATGCTTTTTTCATGTTGTTTTTGTTTTAAAAAGTAATGAATATCATTTTTATTAATCCCAAGCTGTTCATATTTTCTTAATTAATATTAGAAAAATGCAGAGCAATAGTATTTGTTAAAAGCTAATCTAAACTGAAAGCTTGAACGAATGTCAGATGTTAAGGGAATAGAAATTTTATCCCAAGAATAATCAGGATTATTAAGATTAAAATAATATTCATGACGAAATAATTTTTATATTCTCAAATATAAAAAAAATACAAACTGAATAGTAAATGCTTGCTAAATAGGTATTTATTTTAAATATTCGCTAATTAAAGTGAATTGTTTGTTGTTGTTTTAATAAAGCTTGATAAAAAATTCTATAAAAAAAATATTTTCATTAATGCTTCAATTAGGATATTGCTTAAGAATGTCTTAAATAATTGATTTTTTAGCCTTCTGTATAGACTAATATTGCATTTTTCTTAATTTAGGATTGGTGCCTCCAACGAGTAAAGCGATCAAAACAGTCATGGTTCCACCAAAAACAACAGATCGTACAACCCCTAATAACTTTGCCATAAGACCACTCTCAAACTGTCCCATTTCATTACTGGACATAATGAATATCGAATTCACACTTAGAACACGTCCTCGGATGTGATCAGGTGTTTTTAATTGTACAATGGTACCTCTGATTACTACAGAAATTCCATCCAGCATTCCACTCATTACAAGGAACATAAAAGAAAGCCAATACAGCTTAGATAAACCAAATCCTATGATGCAAAGCCCAAACCCTGTAACAACGACAAGTAAAATTTTTCCCTGATTTTTCCTTAAAGGAACAATGGATAAAAGAGTAATAATACACATGGAACCAATATCAGAAGCCGCATTCAGTAAACCAAAACCTTCTGCCCCTGAATTTAAAATATCTGTTGCAAATACAGGAATCATTGCAACGGCACCCCCAAAAAGTACAGCAAACATATCAAGACATAATGCACCTAGAATTTCCTTGGTTTTAAAAATATAAGAAATTCCCTCACGCATACTTTCCACAACATTTACTGTTTCTTTTTTGTACTCAGAAAACTGTTTTTTCAGTTGCCAGAAAAATAAAGAAGCAATAAATATCAGAGATAATATGACTACCAATGTCCACTTTACTCCAAAATAGCCAATCAGAATTCCTCCTATCGCATGTCCGCATACCGAAGAAATAAGAAATGTTGCCTGATTCAAGGTTACAGCATTCGGAAGATTCTCTTTTTTTACAATCTTTGGGATCATTGAAGGAACAATAGGTCCAATGAAGGCTCTTGCAATTCCGGTAAAGAAAATAACACTATAAATATAATAAGTAATCTGATGACCAGTAAAATGCATATTTACATTGAGAAACGCAGGAATCAGTAAAAGTCCGATCAGGAAAATATAAGCATAATTGCAGATAAGCAGTAATCTTTTTTTCTCATTCATATCAATAACATGACCTGCATATAATGCACAGCTTACAGCCGGAATCACTTCAGAAAGTCCGATAAGCCCAATGGAAAAAGGGTCTTTTGTCAATTGATATACCCACCATCCCAATAATGTGGCAAGCATTCTGAAAGCTAAAACAATAAAAAATCTCCCGGTAAGAAGGTTTCTGAATTCTATATTTTGTAAAGTTTGTAAGGGGGTAAAGGAAATCATGAACAAAAATAGCCCTAAAAATTTATTTAGGGCTACTCATATCTTGATTTTTAAAAGATATATTAAATATATATCAAAAGATAAAATCTATTTTAGTTTGCTCTTGAAGAACTGATTACAATAGCAGCAACACCGGCAGCTCCAATGATCGTAGCTCCTACAGCAATTCTTGCTTTTCTTGTATCTTTTACCGCAGCCACATTAGACTTAGGAATAATCACTTCTGTACTATCTTTTTTTCCTGCTATACCTACAAGATCATCACCAACAATATTTCTGAATAATATTTTTTGTTTTGGGGACCCGTCTCTCATAGTAACCTTATACACTTTTCCGGCTTCCAGATTAGAATAATTGTTTTTTGAAATATCCTCGCTGTATTTTGTAGTAGCACAAGATGTAATAACAAATAAAGACGTTAATAAAGATGATTTCAACAGTACAGATGCTTTCATTATTTTCGTTTAGTTTTTCAAATTTATAATTTTTTTCGAATATACGTTTTTGGAATTTAAAAAATATCTTTAAAGTTTGTAAATTTCTAATAATTTGGCAATATTTCTGTCATTGGCTAATCTCGGTGTCTTGTTTTGACCACCCAGTTTTCCTTGAGATTTTGCATATTCATGAAAAGCATTCTTCTGAAGCCTTGAAATTTGTAACTTTTGTAAGATATTTCCTGTAATCAGATCATCATAATACGTATTCCTGTTTCTTAGCTGTTGATTCAGTTCATTTCTGAATAGCTCAAGGTCCGAAGGTTCTTTCTCAAACTCTATCAACCATTCATGATAAGGCAGACCTTCCTCAGGATTTACCTGTGGAGCAAGATGAAACTCTGTAATTTGTGCCGGATATTTCTCAAGCGTGGCTTTTATTGCTTCTTCTACCTCAAAAGCAATTACGTGTTCCCCGAATGCTGAAGTGAAGTGTTTAGTTCTTCCACTTACCAAAACCCTGTATGGATTCTTATTAATAAATCTTACCACATCTCCGATGGAATATGCCCACAATCCGGAATTGGTAGTAAGAATAAGTGCATAATCTTTATTGAGCTCAATCTCTCTTAAAGTTAACCTTCTTGCATTTGGTTTTCCATATTCTTCCAATGGAATAAATTCATAGAAAATTCCATGATTGGTTAAAAGTAATAATCCTTCTTTCGTATAATCATCCTGAAAGGCAAAAAATCCTTCAGAAGCTGGAAAAGTTTGAATGATATCTACCTTTCCTCCAAGGAGGTCTTCCATTTTATCACGATAAGGCTCATAATTGACACCTCCAGTCACAATAAGCTGTAGATTAGGAAATAATTGCTTTATTTTCTTTCCGTGTTTCTCTGTCAGTTTCTCAAAGTACATGATCAGCCATGGCGGGATTCCAGAAATAAGAGTCATATTTTCCCGTTCTGTTTCCTCAACGATCTTGTCTACTTTTTCTTCCCAATCTTCCATAATATTGGTCTCCCAGCTTGGCAAACGATTTTTCTGAAGATAATTTGGAATATGGTGGGCTACAATACCTGACAGCCTTCCGGTTTTTATTCCGAAAACTTCCTCAAGTTCCGGACTTCCCTGAAGAAATATCATCTTTCCGTTGACAAAATCTGCATTGTTTTTCTTACTTATATAATGGAAAAGTGCACTTTGAGCTCCTGCGATCTGATATGGCATTCCTTCCTTAGAGATGGGAATATATTTTGATCCTGAAGTGGTACCGGATGTTTTCGCAAAATATTCTGGAGTTTCAGTCCACAGAATATTGGACTGTCCTCTTTTTACCCTTTCAATATAAGGCTTAAGATCCTCATAATCTGCAATAGGAACTCTTTCCTGAAATTCTTTTACAGAATGAATGTTTTCAAAATCATGCTCTCGCCCAAAAAGCGTTTTTTGAGCAGTGTTCACAAGGGAAATTAACAGTTCCTCCTGATTTTTCTCCGAATTATTTTTGAATTCCTCAGCCTTCTGAACGTGTCTTTTTGCCCAGATAAGTGCTGCATTTTTCTTGAAGAAGTTTAACATGGTTCAAATTTATAAATAAGTATAGAATTTGTAGCCATTTTTTACAAAGACAGACATAAAAAAACCGATGAAATGAGTTTCACCGGTTTCTCGAAATTTGATTATGAAAATAACAACTATATGTTGATGTTGTGCTTATTTGTTTACTTTATACCTTTTGTCAGGAGTACCGTCTTTTTTCAGACGCTTGTTTTCCTTATATCTTTTGTCAGGAGTACCGTCCTTTTTCATTTTTGCTGCAGGTTGTGCTGGTTTTACGTCTGCTGGCTTAGCGGTATTTACAGTGGCAGCTTTCGCAGCTTTTGCTTCTACTGGTTTAGTAGCTTTTGCTGTAGTTTTTACAGGAGCTGGAGCGGCACTTTTAGCGGGAGCAGTCTGCTGGGCAGTAGCAAAGCCTAATCCTAAGATTATAGACATTGCAGATAATAATTTTTTCATAAGAATTATTGTTTATTTTTTTGTTGAATAAAGATATACAAAAAGTAGGCTAGAAAATTTGGAATTTTAACCTTAACTAAAGTTTATTACAGCTTAAAAAAAAATTAAACAGGCTGTAAGTAAAAACAAAAACCTGCTTCAAAAGTGAAACAGGCTTTCTTTATATGAATAGAATGTTTATCGTGTACAGTTGGCTGTCCAGGTTTTACCATCTTTCATAAACAGAATCTTTAATTCATTATTGTCAATTCTGATATAAGAGGTTCCCGTAGATCCGATCATTACTAAAGTGTGATCTCCTTGTTGGTTGAACTCTATTCCATTCAGGTCAGGAATACTGTTGGAGAATGCAAAATTATATTTAGTTCCACTGGCAATCTTTGTTACAAATACACTTCCGTTATCTGTACTGATATTGGTAGAACCTCCGTCATTGTAAGATACTTTTCCCTTGTAAGTTCCTGCAAAGAAATCATTATTGGTAGGGTCATCATCTCTGCTACACGACGAAAAAGATAATGCTGTGAAAACCAACAGCATCAAAACTCCTAAGATTTTAATTGCTTTTTTCATAATACTTTACTTTAATGTTTGGTGAGTTTGAAGTGCCAAACATTATGCCACGAGAAAATATCTTGCTTTTTTTAACAGGTAATTAATTAAATTAATAAAAAATTAAGATTTTAATACATAACTCATTCATTTTAAATTCAAAAGTCATGATGCCTCCCTCCAAAGAAAAAAATATCCGTACCTTTGTATAGCATTAAACGGTTTCGGAAAACTCCCGAAATCGCTTTTGTCGTTTTATACCATTACTATTTATGCAGTTAAAATCCATCAACGAAAAGTTTCTTCCAGATTTGATGCAAAAAGAATTCGGGAAAGAAATTTTTGATCAGCTAGAAAATCATCCGCATATTGCTGTGAAAGGAAGTGCAGGATCTTCAGTTTCAGTTTTTGTTGCCGAACTTTTTTTGGTTCAGAAGAAAAATATCCTTTATCTGGTAGATGATAAAGAAGATGCATTGTATGCCAATACGGAAATGGAAGATCTTTTGGGAAAAGAAAAAGTACTGTATTTTCCGGCAACTCATCTTGATCCTTATCAGATTGAAAAAACACAGAATGCCAATTTGGTATTAAGAACCGAAGTATTGAATAAAATCAATTCCGGAAGATCTCCAAAAGTGATTGTGGCTTATGCAGGTGCTTTATCAGAAAAAGTATTAAAGAAAGAAGATTTTAAAGCGATTTCTCACCATATAAAAGTAGGTGATCAGCTTGATTTTGACTTTGTAGATGAATTGCTTAATCATTATCATTTTCAACAGTCAGATTTCGTTTCTGAACCGGGAGAATTTTCTGTGAGAGGAGGAATTGTGGATGTGTTTTCTTATTCTTATGAAAAACCATATAGAATTACCTTCTTTGGAAACGAGGTGGAAAGTATTAAGACATTCGATATAGAAACACAGCTTTCCGTAGATAAAGTAAAGGAATTCCAACTGGTATCCAATATGAATTTCTCTGTTACCGGAAGCAGAGTGTCATTACTGCAATTATTACCTAAGGAAAGCTATGTGGTTTCCAGAAACGGAATGGTGGGAATGCAGAAGATCAGAACATTCTATGAAAAATCTCTGGAGAAATATGAAACTTTAAATAAAGATATTGCTCATAGGGCACCGCAGGAACTTTTTATTTCAGACCAGGAGTTTTTATTTGATTATAAAAAATTTAAAACTGTAGATTTCGGAAGTGCTTCTATTGAAGGCTTGAAGGAAATTTTGGAGGTTAAAATGGAACAGCTTCCACAGCCATCATTCCATAAGAATTTTGAACTTCTGATTGAGGATATGGAAGGGAAGCAGAAAGAAGGGTTTGATACCTGGATCTCTTTCTCTACAGAAAAACAAAAAGAAAGGCTCGAGTCTATTTTTGAAGAGCTGGAACATGAGCTTCCTTTTAAAAGTTTTAAATCTGAACTTCATGAAGGCTTTGTAGATAACGGACATAAATTGTTGGTATACACAGATCATCAGATTTTTGACCGCTACCAGAGATATAAGGCGAAAAATACCTTTGCCAAATCTGAACAGCTTACTCTAAAAGATCTGATGTCTCTTAAAATAGGAGATTATATTGCCCATATCGATCATGGGATCGGTAAGTTTATGGGATTGGTAAAAGTGAATAACGACGGTAAAATTCAGGAATGTTTTAAACTGACTTATAAGAATGGTGATTTGTTATATGTAAGTATTCATTCGTTACATAAAATCTCAAAATATAATGGTCCTGACGGAAAAGAAATTGTATTAAGCAAACTTGGGTCTCCTACCTGGAAGTCCCTGAAACAGAAAACGAAGGCTAAAGTAAAACAGATTGCTTTTGATCTTATTCAATTATACGCTCAGAGAAAAACCGCAAAAGGATTTGCTTATACACCGGATTCTTATCTTCAGAATGAATTGGAAGCAAGTTTTATTTATGAAGATACTCCGGATCAGGAAAAAGCTACCGTGGATGTGAAAAAAGATATGGAAGCGGATACGGTAATGGACAGGCTGGTGTGTGGTGATGTTGGATTCGGTAAAACCGAAGTAGCAATCCGTGCGGCATTTAAAGCGGCTACTGACGGAAAACAGGTTGCTGTCTTGGTGCCAACTACTATTCTTGCTTTCCAGCATTATAGAAGTTTTAAAGAAAGATTAAAGGATTTTCCGGTAAATGTGGCTTATGTGAACCGATTCAGAACAGCAAAACAAAAGTCTGAAACACTGGAAGATCTAAAGAATGGAAAAGTAGATATTATCATTGGAACTCATCAATTGGTAAGCAGTTCTGTGAAATTTAAAGATCTTGGATTGTTGATCATCGATGAAGAACACAAATTTGGAGTTTCAGTAAAAGATAAGTTGAAAACTTTAAAGAATAATGTTGATACGCTTACTTTAACAGCCACTCCGATTCCAAGAACATTGCAGTTTTCCTTAATGGCTGCAAGAGATTTATCCGTTATCAAAACTCCACCGCCCAACAGGCAGCCGGTAGATACACAATTGATAGGATTCAATGAAGAAATTCTTCGCGATGCGGTTTCTTATGAACTTCAACGTGACGGACAGGTTTATTTTATTAATAACAGAATTGAGAATCTGAAAGATATTGCAGGGCTCATTCAGAGATTGGT
This sequence comes from Chryseobacterium artocarpi, assembly GCF_001684975.1. Taxonomy (GTDB): domain Bacteria; phylum Bacteroidota; class Bacteroidia; order Flavobacteriales; family Weeksellaceae; genus Chryseobacterium; species Chryseobacterium artocarpi. The sequence goes on from NZ_MAYH01000045.1 coordinate 453,584, forward strand.
TCCGGATGCAAGAGTGATTACAGGACATGGACAGATGGATGGAAAGCAGCTTGAAAAAAATGTTCTGGATTTCATGGAAGGGAAATATGATGTTCTTGTTTCTACAACCATTGTAGAAAGTGGAGTGGACGTTCCGAATGCCAATACGATCTTCATTAATGATGCTCAGAGATTTGGAATGGCGGATCTACATCAGATGAGAGGAAGAGTAGGGCGAAGCAATAGAAAGGCATTCTGTTATTTAATTACACCTCCTTATGATATGATGACTTCTGATGCTCGGAAAAGACTGGAAGCTATTGAGCAGTTCTCGGATCTTGGAAGTGGGTTCCAGATTGCCATGAAAGATCTTGAAATTCGTGGAGCCGGAGATTTATTGGGTGCTGAACAAAGTGGTTTTATTAATGAGATGGGATTTGAAACTTATCAGAAATTAATGCAGGAAGCCCTTGAAGAGCTTAAAGATGATGCGGATTTTGAAAATCTGTTTGATAATGAGGAAGATCGTCAGAAACTTTTCAAATCTGTGAAAGATGTAAATATTGATACAGACCTCGAGCTCATGTTGCCAGACTCTTATATTTCGAATACGGAAGAAAGATTACTATTGTATCAGAAAATTGCAGAGATTAATAATGAAAAAGATCTTCATCAGTTTGAACTAGAGTTGATTGACCGTTTCGGTGCATTGCCAAAAGAAGCTGTGAATTTATTGAAAAGTGTTTCTTTAAAATGGCTTGCTGCAGATATTGGTTTTGAGAAAATCGTTATGAAAAATGGAATATTCCTGGGGTATTTCCCAAGCAATCCTCAGGATAAATTCTATCAGACAGACAGATTCAGACATATCATTAATTATTTAACAAGAAACCCGGCAGAAGCTCAGCTGAAAGAAAAATCAGGAAAAGAAGGTAACCAGCTCATGATGAGAAAAGAAAGGGTGAAGAATGTAGATGAGGTAAATGTTTTATTGAAGGCGATTATTGATCATCAATAGATTATTTTCGGACATATAATTTTCTATAATAAGTGTAAAACATATAAAAACTTTAAGTTTTTATATGTTTTTTTATTTTCCTTGTGATTATTATCATGTTTTTGTCTTAAAATACTCATTCTGAAGAGAATTAATAGCCTTTTAATACGGTACAAATCACGTTTTAATGATTAAAAAAGAGGTTGTAATCCTCAGTCCAGAAAGGGTTTGGGACGATTTTTAAATTATAAAAGATGCTAAAAGTAGAGTTATGTAGAAATAATTCTACTTTTTTGTTTGATTAATTCTATCTTGTAATGTGTTTATTTCTATAGGTTTAAAGATATATAACTGGAATTTTTAGGGCTTCAATTTGTACCTTTGTCGTCCTTATTATGAAAAAAATTATATATTGCTTCGCGACCGGACTTTTGTCTTTCTATGCTAACGCACAGGTGGGAATCGGTACATCTAAGCCAAAATCTATGCTTGATGTTAACGGTAAACCTACTCTGAGAAAAGAGCTTAGAGTAGGCGGTACTTCAACTGATGTAGGAAGTGCAGGGTTGAACGGTCAGGTCTTAGTTTCCCAAGGCGAGGGGCGTGCCCCTGTTTGGAAATCATTGAATGTTTCCTTTATGGAAGAGGGACAGTACAAATTGATCAATTCGTATTTGTCTTCAGATCAGATTGGTATTAAAGATTTATCTAATGGTGTTGCTGGTGATAACGTCAACAAAAATAGTGTTGGTGACGATATTTTAGATACAAGCAAAGGAAAATGGGTTAAAATTGCCGGTCTTGCTAATAGTTTTGAGATTAAGAATGGAAAAAACAGGCTTACCTATCAATTTCAGACAGGAGTTGAAATGAAAGCACCTAGAGCTACTACTTCTCAAAACGTGAGATTTGTGTGTGGTGTTTTCAGAAATGGAAAGCTGGTTGCTGTGCGTCCTGATAGAATTGCGACGAACAACAATACAGAGAAGGGAGGTCTGATGGATTATATCTTTACGCTGAGCTATACCGAGCTCAATGTTCCGGTAGGGGTACAGAATCTTGAAATTGCCTGCAGAAAAATATCAACTTCTAATGCACAATCTCAATTTACGATAGGAAGAGATGTTGAAGACTCTAATGGTGCTTCCAATGCATTTACTCTGGAATCTACAATGAAGATCGATGTTATTGAATATGTAACTTATAAATCCAATTAATCAGGTGATGAAAAATATACTATCTGCTTTATTTCTTGCTTTGAGTTTGAGTTTTTCTGCTCAGGTTGGAATTAATACCGAGTCTCCAAAAGCAAAACTTGATGTAAATGGAGATCTGAATTTAAGAGGTAAAATTACTGTTGTCAATAGTGATGGTACTCTTTCACAAGGAAATAATGATCAACTTTTGGTTTCTAGAGGTGAAGGATATTCTCCCATCTGGAAAAGTCTTCGTATCCCTGAATATGAACCAAATAAATTCTATTTAATATTTAATAATTCTTTCTCAGATAGAGAAGGAGTTGAATTTCAGAGTTGGGAACAGTCAAGTCTGACTACATCCAGAGCTGCGACTTTTAATAGAGGAACAGAATTTGGAAATCTTCCTGGATTTAAAAAGATTAATAATTTAACTCAAAAAATCTACATATACAGTGCTCAGAGTAAGGCTTATTTTCAGTTTGAAACAGTAGTACAGGCAAATTTCAGTGGGAATGGAGCTACAGATACCTCTATCGATTACGCTTGTGGGATCTTCGTTGATGATAAACTAATCAATTTAAGACAGAGAAACTTAAAGGCAAGTAGTGCTCAATATCCTTTCCTGACTCATAACCAAATTGGAATCGTAGAAAACCTTACCAAAGGAGAGCATACGGTAAGTGTAGCATGTTCAAAACTTGCTGCATATGGAGATACAAGTAGAAAAATAGCAATAGGTAAGAACACAAATACCAATATCAATGATTTTATTGCACAATCTTCTTTAAAAGTTGATGTATATGAAATCCCACAAGAATTTAAACCTATCATTAATTAAAACATACTATGAAAAAAATATTTTTTGTTCCATTTTTACTGATTGTTGGATTAGTGGATGCGCAGGTGGGAATTAATACTCCAAATCCTGTCAATATGTTAGATGTTAATGGTGATTTAAATGTAAGAAAAGAACTTAGAACTGGTGGTACAGACGCATTGAGAGGTTCTGCAGGAAATGCAGGAGATATTCTGCATAATAATGCAAATATGGCTGCTAACGACTGGAAACCTATTAAAATAGCTGATGGACAAGGAAGTATGTCCGTGTTTTCTTTGAATACGGTAGCTGATCAGACGGGAGTTTCTTTCGATTCTAGTGGTGATGCAATGCCTTATAGTGAGAATGCTCCTTTGACGGGAAACTGGAAAGTATTACCACAGGCAGTAGATACCTTTTCTGTTACAAGTGGAACGAATAAAGTAACATTTTCCTTTCAGACAATAGCACAAAAGATAAATGGGGCTTCATCCGCAAGTTTTGCATGTGGGGTTTTTGTTGATAATGAGCTGAAGGCTGTAAGAACGGATGTTTTACTTGGAGATAGTGGAGCTTATAAAATTTTTAATCTTAATGCAACACTTACAAACCTTACACAAAAAAATAATTATTCTGTTAAAGTAGCTTGTATTAACAGAACCTTGAATAATACAACTCTTGGGATAGGAAGAGCTGTAGATACAGAGGCTCTTAGTGGTGATATGGCACAGTCTGTTTTGACAACATCTGTATTGCAACCTTACTAATTTTTACATTTTATATAATAAATAAGAATCTAAAAACGTTATGTTTTTAGATTTTTTTGTTTATTAACTCTATTCTTTGTGAATTTGTTTGAATTATGTGCCCTCTATTAGTAAAAATTGAATTATATTTGGGCGAGTTAAAAAATTTGTTTATGGCAAAAAACTATTTTCTTAAAATGTTTGCTGGGGCTGCGCTTTTCGGGTTACTGGCGTCATGTAATACAACATCAGACCCCACAGAATCTATTCCTGATCCTGTAGGAGGTCCATCACCCAAAAAGTTCGTAGCAAAGGTTGCTATGGATAATGTCACTCAGGAGGAATATGTTTCAACAACTTCAGGAGTTTTGCAACAGATTACATTTAAGGATGATAATGCACCTACATTTAATTATATAGGGAGCGTAACTTATCAGACTGGTAGTAGTGATCCTGCAAATCAAGATATTAGTCAGGTAACATTTATAAGCCCTGCAACAGGAAGCTTAGATTATACTTTTGATATCGTTCCTGCAGAAAAGGGTAAAATCTTTAGCGCATCGTGTAAAGCGACAGGAGCTACACCGTCATTATCTTATTTAAGTGATTACGCATTTTCTTACGATGTAATAACAAGCAAGCTTACTAAAGTTCTTGAAAAAAGAAAAGATGGGGGAATATCTGCATATAATAAATTCATAGAATATAATTTTGTATACGCAGGAAAAAATGTTTCTCAGGTGATTTGTAAAAAGGGTATTTTAAACAATTTGGGAGCTCCTGATTTTGCGACTGCAAAAACTTCTACTTATAACTTCCAGAATTATGATTCAAATAACAGCCCATTCTCTATGCTTCCTCAAAACTTTTCCCTTATAAGAGGTTTTGTGAATCCGGCGCTTTTCTACAGAATGTCTCCTAATAACCCTACATCTATGTATTTTGAGATGCCGGCGCCCACTCCGTCAGTGAATACAGGACAGAGCTATTCTTATGATAATGAGAGATATCCAGTGGTGGAGAAAAACCAAAAAGTTACATTTACTTATAAGAAATTAGAGGGAATATAACTGTGTTAACCCAATCAGAATATAAATAAGAATATAATTTTAGGCAAAAAAAATTATATTTGTCAAAAAATAATCAATTACCAGGAAATGAAACAAATTTTCTATTTTATCTTACTAATTGCAGGGTTTTCTTCAATCCATTCCTGCAAAGACTTACTAGATGAAGACGGGAATCCACTATTGGATCTTAATAATACAGGAGGACTAAACGGTCCTAGAGCATTATACAGAGAAATTACAGATAAAGATACGATCGCAGAATATCAGTACAGCGGACTTCTTGTAACTAGAGTAATTTCAGACAGTGCTTCCATTACAGACATCATGTACAGTGGTGATAGAATAAGCCAAATCTCTTTCAACGGATTTCTGGATCTGGATGGAAACGGAAAACTAGATAAAGACAGTATTTCTTATACACAGCAATTTAATTATAATAACAAAAATCAGATTGCAATAATCTCTGAAAACCGTTCTATTTACAGAAGACCTGCACCAGTTCCGCCTGCTACTACACCAGGTCCGCAAACTCTCTTGCAAAAAGAGAAAAAGCAATACAGATTGGTATACAGTACCGCTACTGCAAAACTGGATTCTATTGAGATGAAAAGTGGTTTAGATATTCCGGGAACTACTTTTGCTTTTGATAAATACTCTAAAATAGGGTATACGTATGTAGGTGATAATATTTCTAATGTTGTGAAGCACTCTGGAGCTATGTTGCCAGGAGGTTTATTCGGACCAGTAAACTTAAAGCATAACTATGTGTTCTATGAGTATGACAGCCAGATAAGCCCTTTCACATTGGTGCCATTTGCTTATAAAGTTTCAAGACTTGTAGCTACAGATAAGAATGAAAGAGAATCCCTTATGCTTTCTCCAAATAATCCTAAGAGATGGTCTTTCACAAACACTACAGCATTGCCTTATCCACCTTCTGTTGTGAAGAGTACCAATTATGTGTATGATCTTCAGACTTACATGACAAAAGGATACGGTGTCAACTATATCTATAAACCACAATAGAAAAGTTTTTTACAATATTTAAAACTCAATCTTTCTGAGATTGAGTTTTTTTATTTTTTATCCCTTAATTTTGCAAAAAATTTCTGATGAAATATTTAATTGTAGGGCTTGGTAATAAAGGCTCAGAATATGAAAATACACGCCATAATATAGGATTCAAAGTAGCGGAGAAAATTGCTGAAAACCTTGAAGTATCATTCAATACTGCTAATTTTGGATGGATGGCTGAAGGTAAACATAAAGGAAGAAAAGTATTTGTACTTAAGCCGGATACTTATATGAATCTTTCAGGGAATGCCGTAAGATACTGGATGCAGAAAGAAAATATTCCTTTGGAAAATGTTTTGATTGTCACTGATGACCTTGCCCTTCCTTTTGGAACATTAAGGATGAAAGGAAAAGGTTCAGATGCGGGACATAATGGACTTAAAAACATTAATGAAGTATTACAGACGCAAGGGTATGCCAGACTTCGTTTCGGGATCTCTGCAGATTTTTCAGCAGGTAAACAGGTAGATTATGTTTTAGGAACATGGAATGAAGAAGAAACTGAAAAGCTTTCCGAAAGAATTGAAACTTTTGCTAAAGCAAGCCTTTCTTTTGTGTTTGCAGGGCTGAACAATACAATGTCTGCCTTTAACGGAAAATAGATAAAGCTATCACCATAAAATTAAAATAAAGCCCTTCGGAGTTATTCGGAGGGCTTTATATAATGATTTATAATGAGAATTGTATATTTTTTATAACCAGCTTACTGCACCGGTTTCTACGTCATAGTTCGCTCCAACGATTTTAATTTTACCTTCTTTTTCAAGGTTTCTAAGTGTTGAACTCTGCTTACGGATATCCTCGATCGCGTTTTTTACATTCTGGTGATTAAGTCTTTCTAAAAGAGAACTGTTTTTAGATGAGCGTTCTTCATTTTCTTCAATCACTTCATTAATGATAGGATTAAAATGGTTGATCAGGTGATTCAGGTTATCCATTCCAAGACCTTCAATCTGAGCTGCGTCAAGACCTCCTTTCAATGCACCACATTTAGTGTGCCCTAGTACTACAATAAGTTTAGAACCTGCAACATTACAGCCGAATTCCATTGAACCAAGAATATCCTGGTTTACAAAGTTACCTGCAATTCTGATACTAAAAACATCTCCCAACCCCTGGTCAAAAATAAGCTCAGCAGAAGTACGGCTGTCTATACAGCTTAGTACCACAGCAAAAGGCCATTGTCCTTCACGGGTAGCATTTACCTGCTCTAGAAGATCTCTGTTTGCCTTAAGGTTGTTTACAAACCTTTGGTTTCCTTCTTTTAAGAATTCTAATGCTTTTTCAGGAGTAATTGTCGATTGAGTTTCGTATGTATGTGCTTTCATATAATTTAATTGTTTTTGAATTTTAAAATTAAAAATAATAATAATTGATAATAAATAAGATTACATTGCTCTCTTATGAGTGACTAAAATGTGAGAATCCTCACTTCTTTCGTAATCTTTGTATGAAGTTTTAAAACCTAAAAGTTCTACATTGATATCCTGTTCTTTTGCCCTGATATTGGCAAAGTCCTGAATCATTTCCAATACATCAGTTGCAATGTATGAAGTGCTTCTTGCATCAATAAGTACATTAGAATTAGGTTTAATGTTTTTAAGTGTTTTTTTGATTGCTGCTTTATTTAAAAATGAAACTTCTTCAGCCAGCTTGATCTTTATTCCGTCGGCATCATCCAGAATTTCTCTGCTTAGATAATAAGCCCTCTTCATATTTCCCTGAAGAATATAGAAAACAGAAATTGCAAGACCAATTCCAACACCTTTTAATAAATCTGTTGCTACCACAGCTACTACAGTTGCTACAAACGGAATGAACTGGAACTTTCCTAAATGCCAGAAATGTTTGAATGTAGCAGGCTTTGCCAGTTTGTATCCTACTAAGATCAATACAGCTGCTAATGTTGCAAGCGGGATCAGATTTAAAATTACAGGAATGGAAAGAACACAAACCAATAATAATACACCATGAATCATCGCAGATAGTTTAGATGTTGCCCCTGCATTAGCATTCGCAGAACTTCTTACTACTACTGAAGTCATTGGAAGACCTCCGATAAAAGAACTGATTAGGTTCCCGATTCCCTGAGCTTTAAGCTCAAGATTCGTATCTGTAATTCTTCTCTGTTTATCAAGACGGTCAGATGCTTCAATACAAAGTAATGTTTCAATAGAAGCTACAATGGCAATAGTTGCTCCCACTATCCATACCTTTGGATTGGTAAAACCTCCAAAATCAGGCATCGTAATCAGATTTTTGAAGTCGTCCAGAGATTGGGGAACTGGTAACGAAACCAAATGTTCTTTACCGATTGCCAATGAGCTTCCAGATAATTTAAAAAGTTCATTCAAAAGGATTCCAGCCACTACAGCTACTAAAGCTCCAGGAAGCATTTTCATTCTTTTCAGTACGTGTACTTTATCCCATGCAATAAGGATAGCGACAGAAACTAAAGTAACAACGATAGCACCCAAATGAATCGCTCCAAATAATTCTGTAAAATATCCGAAGTTTAAGCCATTATCAAAAATAGATTCATGACCTTCATAATCTTTATCAAATCCTAAAGCATGTGGAATCTGTTTTAGAATAATGATAATTCCTATCGCAGCAAGCATTCCCTCAATCACGTTATTCGGGAAATAGTTGGAAATACTACCTGCTCTTACAAATCCTAAAATCAGCTGTAAAAGTCCTGCAATGATTCCGGCACAAAGGAAAAGTTCAAATGCCCCTAAATCTGTGATGGCAGTTAAAACAATGGCTGTTAAACCTGCTGCAGGTCCTGAAACTGAAATATTTGAATTACTGATGAGTCCTACTACCAGACCTCCCACGATTCCAGAAATAATTCCTGATAATGGCGGTGCGCCTGATGCTAATGCAATTCCTAAACATAGTGGAAGTGCTACTAAAAATACCACGAGTCCTGAAGGGAAATTCTCCTTTATTCCTCCTATTAATGATGTCTTTTTCATGATGTAAAGCTGTGAAAGATAACCGTCCTATTTATTTTTAAATAAGGCAGTTATAAAAGTTTTTTAAAATTTAATTTTTAAAGTACATGTGTATCCGATATCAGTAACTGATATGAATAGGTATCAAAAAAATCTAACTATTAAAAACTAAGCTTCGGGAGGCGGAGAAAATATAGTAAGTAAAGGGGACAGATGAAAAGAATCATCGATCAGTACAAAAGACATTCCCTGAAAATCAGGTTCGGAAAACTTCAGATAATCAAATACATCCAGAGTTTTTGGAAGAGTCTTTTCGTAAACAATAAATGAAGATGGGTGAGAATGTGGTTCTTCTTCGTTCACTATTATATTTGTTCTCAGAATATCCCAGCCTGCCACCGCAGCTATGCTTGGCAGCGCTGTAAAATTCAGAAAAAACGTTAATATAATAATACTCCAGAATTTCATCTCACATTCTTTTTTAGAAAAACTATTTGGTTTTTCTGCTCATTACCCAATCAGAACCCGTAAGGTTGTAGATTTTTTGGATGTCTTTTAAAGTTTTCTCAAAATCGATCTCCAAATCAATAATCTTACCTGTTCTAAGGTCAAATACCCAGCCGTGTACAATAGGTTGTTCTTCTAAGATATATCTTTCCTGTACACAAGCCATTTTAATTACGTTGATGCACTGCTCCTGAACATTAAGTTCTACAAGTCTGTCATAACGCTTGTTTTCGTCCTCGATAGAATCAAGTTCAGCCTGATGCAATCTGTAAACATCACGAATATTTCTCAACCACGGATTTAATAATCCTAAGTCTTGAGGGGTCATCGCTGCTTTTACACCACCACAGTTGTAATGTCCGCAAACAATAATGTGTTTTACTTTAAGATGTTCTACCGCATATTGAATAACTGCTGTGGAACTCATGTCTAAAGTATTAACCACATTGGCAATGTTTCTGTGAACAAATACCTCTCCTGGTTTTGCACCCATCAATTCTTCCGCTGTAGCTCTGCTGTCTGAACATCCGATATACAGATAGTCAGGTGTCTGAGTTTTGGCTAAATTATGGAAGAAATCAGGATCTTCTGCTACTTTTGACTCTACCCATTTTTTGTTGTTTTCGAAAATAACTTCGTACGATTGTGACATAATTCTAAAATTTGTAATTATTTATTTCGTTTAAATTATTTCCAAAATCAATAGACTAAATCAATAATTGTGCAAAAATATACTTTTTGCCGAAGAATTGAAGCGTTTTAACAAAGTTTAATATTAAAATATGCTTAAAATCATGTCTAATATCCCGGTATACTTTGCCTTATATCACTTATTGGCTATTTAATAATCCAAACGTTTAAAAACTTAGATAAAATTACAAAGTATAAATTAAAATCTGTAATTTCAGAATTAAAAAATTTTTAATTTTAAAAAAAATAGAATAAAATTTGTAAGAAATAGTTTGATAATCAGTCGATTTTATATCATAAAAATCATCTAATCTTGAAAAAAATGAATAAATTAAAATCCTGATTTCAAGCCTTTAGTTTATATGCCGGATTTTGATCTTCAGACTTTGTCGCCGTTATTTATCTGGCAGAAAAATAGTTGTTATAAAACGACCCCAAATCGGAGCCGTCTTATTTAAATAAAGATTATTGAGGAGATTGCCATTCTAAAACGACTGTTATTGAAAGTATTAGCAAGCGTGTTGCCAGATTGTTGGTCATCCTTAAAATAGAACCAGGACAAAATTTCAGATATCCTGTGAGTAAGTTGTATTTATTCTGCCGTTTGGGAAAGAATGGGAATCTGTTACTGATGTTAGTCTGTCAGTTTTTCATAATCTATACTCTTCATATTCAAGTTTAAATATTTATTTTCTTCGTTTTTATAATGCTGAGGTACTTCCAGTCCCATATATTTCATGAGCAGAGGGTAGATATAGGTGGTTTGGATCAGTTTAGGATCGCGCCCTGTGATTCTGTATGCAGCAGGTACTTTATCACCATACCATACAAAGAACGGGACCTGTGTGGATTCTTTGGAGTCTATATGCAGTAATTTGTCACCTTGTATTTTAAGACCGTGGTCAGAAGCGTAGATAACTATTGAATTTGTGTTCTTAAGCGTACTGAAAATGTCTTTCATGACATAATCGGTATATTTTATGGAATTGTCATAGCAGTCCATATTTTCGGACTTCCAGTTATCCGGCAGTCTGTTGCATGGGTTAGGATGACTTCCCATAATGTGGAAAACAACGAATTTATGATCTCTTTTTTGAATAACATTTTTTAGTTCCGGGATGATTGCTTCGTCATATCCACTTACCCATTTTTTATTTTTGGCCATTGAGGCGATTGCAGTTATTCCTTTAGCGCTTGCCTGTGTGCTGATCCAGAATGAATTGTAGCCAGCCTGATTGGCAAGATTGACGATATTGTAAGATAATTTATCATAACGGTATCTGAATTCGTCAGGATGTATGCTGGAAAGGATAAGCGGTACACTAAGGTTGGTAATTCCTGCAGGAGAAACTGCCCGATCATAGATCATCATATTTTCAGCTTCCAGATCCGTATAAGGTGTCGTTTTCTTGGAATAGCCGTATAATGACATATTCTGTTTTCTTTCAGATTCTCCAATGATAAGAATAACGTTCTCTATCCCCGGCTGTATTTGTTTTATGCTGAAAACAGGAACATTTTTTTTGATCATACTGATATCTTCCTGAATTTTCAATGCTGTATTGAAATCGGATAAATGATAATATACACTTTTGATCATCTTTCCTCCGCCTTTATTGCTTACATATCTATGCTTAAGAAAAAATGTGAAAGGCATGATCAGCCATAGTAAAGCAATGAACCCGTATCTGAAATTAAATGTAACGGTATCTTTCAGATAATTGACCGAATAGATCAGTAATCCCATAAAAATGAGAAATAAAAAACCTGGTAAAATAAACATATAAGACATGCTTATTGCTTCATTCACATTGGATTCCAATATACTTATCGCCATTCCTACATTAAATCCGGAATGGTAAATAAAATAACAGGATACTGATATCAAAAAATTAAGCCCCAGGAATAGACACAGAATGACAGCAATGATTGATGTATACCTGTTTTTAAAAAGAAATGCGTTAAAAATAAGGAAGGAAGAGAACATGATTCCATACTCGAAAATATTTCTGATACTTTCCCATTTCTCAACCCCGAAAAAGTTGTTAAATATATAAGGGAATGAAAGCAGGAAGCCTGTGAGATAAATTAAAATAATGAGAATGGGAATAGTTTTTTTGAGCATAGTTATTATATGAAGTTGCCTTTACTGTTAAGATAATTGTATAATCTGTCTCAGGAGTTTCCGGTAAGGATAGCTGAAGGTTCAGAATAATGTACTATCTGAAATAAATGAATATCAGATCAAAATACTGTACCCTCTCAAAGGGAAGCTGCCGTAGATCGTCGACGAAGTTTCACAGCAGATTGCTTTTTCTGCTTAGCTTTTTTGCTTTCAGAAAATGAAACTATAGAACGTATAATACAGATAAAAAAGTAGAGTTTTGAAGCGGTATTTTTTTCATCAAAAATTATTTTTTAGTTAATAATTAGGTTGGGGTTGTGTTTTTTAATATTAAGCGGTTTTTTCAGTCTAGGCAACATTGTAAATGGCATCCCCTATTGTAATACAGACAAAGATTATACTTATTATAAGTTAACTATTGTCTTGTTATTGGGGAGCCCAGCAATGCTTTTTTTGCAAATTTAAATGAAATAATTTATGATTGCAATAGATTTTTTACTATAAGTGCTGGATTCACTATACTTTACGGTTGATATAATCTTTTGTAGCGTCGCTTGTAGTGATGATTTTGGCTGGATTTCCTATAACAACAGAATTCGGGGGAACATCGAAGTTGACATAAGAGTTGGGAACGATCAATACATTATTGCCGATCGTTACAGCACCTACAATTACAGCGTTGGCACCTATCCATACTTCATCACCGATAACAGGGGAGCCTTCATTTTTACCCCGGTTCTGCTGACCGATAGTAACCCCTTGTGCAATATTACAGTTTTTTCCGATAATGGTTTTCGGATTGATCACAAGGCTCCCCCAGTGTCCCAGGTAAAAGCCTTCTCCGATCTGCGTTTCAGGATAGATCTGAAATCCGTATTTTATCTGGTAATGTCTTAAAACGATCCGCCAGAACGTATTCAGAAAAGCTTTTTTCTGGTACTTCTGAGCCATTCTCAGAATATAAATGAAATGGAGATTTGGATTAATACACTTTTTCCAAATCTCAAATTTTGAAAGCCACTTTCCACTTTCCCGGTAAAAGTCTTTTTGAATAATTGAATAATCGGTCATAGTCAAGGTTTTTAAACTTCATCAATTATTTTCTGAAGATGCTCTACAGATTTTTCTAAAACAAACGGAAGCTCAGTTTCGGAAATTTGTTTTTTATATTGCTCAGAAACGGACTTATCTGTAAGGAACTTCTTCATCCCTTCATAGATCCCTTCTTCAGAGTTGGGTGTAATATTTCCAAGTTTTCCGTCCTGCAGAAGATCTCTGATTCCTGAAATGTCTGTAGCGGAAATAGGTTTCTTGAGAATAAGGGCCTCCGCAATGATGGTAGGAAAGCCTTCATGGCGTGAAGACATGATATAAAAGTCTGCCTTTTTCATATACGGATAAGGATTGCTGCTGAAGCCAAGCATTTTTGCCGTATCCTGAAGTCCTGATTTATTGAGCTGATCCTGAATATTGTTAAAGTCGTATCCGTCTCCGATGATCAGAAGCTGATGTTTTAATCCTTCGTCGATCAGTTTTTTGTGGATGTTGAGCAGTCTGTCGTAGCCTTTCTGAGGATAAACGGTTCCTACGGTTACAAAGGTAGGGAGATCATTCCGGAAGGGATAATCGTTGACCGTGACATCAGCTTTTCTTAAAGTATCTTCTTTGTCGATCGGGTTATATATTTTGATGACCGATTGCTTTTCAGTGTCATTTTTTGCCAGCTTATGCATACCTTCCTGCAGTTTATTGGAAATCACCAGGATTCTGTTAAATTTAAAGAACTGCCTGATCACTTCCGGAGTATATTCTTTCAGATTGAAGATGTCATTCTGTACCCATATGATCTTTTTCGAATCTTTTTGAGGGCTGGATAGAATTTCACGGTACATTGCATGAATGGCTGCAATCTCTACATCATATTTTTTATTTTTTAAAACAAATTTGTAAAGAAGGGAAGGGAACCAAAGAAACATTTTCTGATAAAGCACCCTGTACGCTTTCACAGGAATATCCTGTGGTCTGTTGGTGGTTATCATTTCTCCTTTCAGAAGATAGTGCAGATTCACCCAGGATGGAACTTCTTTTATATAGAGCCCTGAATAAAGATTGACCAAAAGATCTACTTCATATTTATCAGGAGGAAGATTTTTCAGAAAGTTGATCAAAACTTTTTCAGCACCGCCATGGCGTAAAGAGCCTATACGAATGAGGAGTTTTTTCTTTTTCAATTTGTTTTTGTTTTATAGTTTTTACAAGATTAAAATAATTATTTAATTTTTCTTGCTTTTTTATACTTGTGAGGAAGATTTTCTTTGATATAAGCATCCAGTTTTTTCCTGTCTTTTTCGAGCTCACGGGGGTATTCCGGGCTGTTCTTGAGGACAATATCCCCATAATCTTCAATAGTACAGAGAAACTGGGCAGGATTTCCGATAAATACTGTATTGTCCGGCATAGATTGTGACAATACGGAATTGGCTCCCAAAATACAGTTGTTTCCGATCTGTACATCCTGCATAATCACACAATTCAGTCCGATTGTACAGTTATTGCCGATCTTTATTCTTCCGAGAATCCTCGCGTCCTCATAGCCGGGAAGTTTTCTCAGAAGGGTAGTGGTTCCGCCGTGATTGACAAATCTTACTCCTCCTGCAATATTCACATTGTCACCGATCTCAATAAGGTAGGGTTCCGTTCCGAAATAAATCTTATCCGGCATATTAAAGCTTTTGCCGACCTTCATACCCCTGTATTTCGCGACTTCAAGGCTGGCTCTGTTCAAAAAAGAATGATAGAGGGAGTCTATTTTTAATAGGATTCTAAATATAAAAATCATCACAGGTGTAAATTTGTTTTTATTTACTTTTGCAAAGTAAGAGAATTTATTAATATGATGAAAATTTCAAAAATAGAATATTATCTTCCTCAGCATGTTCTTACCAATGCTGATCTGGAAAAAGACTTTCCAGAGTGGAGTGCTGAGAGAATTCAGGAAAAAGTAGGTATCAGCCAACGCCATATCTCTTCTGACAATGAAACGGTGCTGGATATGGCCATACAGTCTTCAGAAAAGCTTTTTGAAAACTATGACAGGGATAAAGTAGACTTTATCCTGTTCTGTACCCAAAGTCCGGAGTATTTTCTGCCTACAACGGCCTGTATTTTGCAGGACAGATTGGGGCTCAGGAAAAATATCGGGGCTATAGATTTTAACCTTGGCTGTTCAGGGTTTGTGTATGGGCTGGCTTTTGCTAAAGGACTGATTTCAGCAGGAATCGCCAAAAGTATTCTTTTGGTTACTTCAGAAACCTATACCAAGCATATTCATCCTGATGATAAAGGAAACAGGAGTATATTCGGGGACGCTTCCGCTTCTGCAATTGTTGAAAAAGCAGAGGACATCAATGATTATCAGTTCTGTCTGGGAACAGACGGAGGGGGTGCTGAAAACCTTATCGTTAAAAAAGGAGCTTTCAGAAAAGATTTTGAGCTGAATCCCGATCATGAATTCGGTCCTGAAAACATTTACATGAATGGTCCTGAGATCTTTAATTTTACCATTGAAAATATTCCGGGGCTTGTAAAAGAAACCCTTGAAGTGAATGGTATGACGATGGATGATATTGATCATTTCGTTTTTCATCAGGCCAATTCTTTTATGCTGAACTATTTAAGGAAGAAAACCAAAATACCGGCAGAAAAGTTCTATATTGATATGGAAAAAACCGGGAATACGGTATCAGCTACCATTCCTATCGCTCTTAAGAATATGATGGATAAAGGATTGCTGAAAGAAGGAGATAAGGTTTTAATGGCAGGATTTGGAGTAGGATACTCCTGGGGCGCCACTATAATGGAAATATAAGACTAACAACATTTAAAATTATAAATATGAAAACATCCGTTTTTTTAGAAAAACTACAAGAGGAGCTGGAAGAAGATGAAACGCTTACTGTTGAAACCAATTTAAAATCTTTGGAGAGCTATGATTCAATCAGTTTGCTTTCTGTCATTGCATTTGTAGATGAAAACTTCAATAAAAAGGTTGATACCAAACATTTTAAAGATATAGAAACCGTTTCGGATCTGATGAATGCGATAGGAAAAGAAAACTTTGAAGATTAATGGATGCTTTCTCGTTAACCAATAAAACAATTCTTATTACAGGGGCTTCTTCCGGCATCGGGAGAAGCTGTTCTGTTGAATGCAGCAACAGCGGAGCCAATCTGATTCTTGTAGGACGAAATGAGGAAGAGCTGATGAAAACAGCCTCTTTGCTGAATCCCGGAACAAAGGTTGAGATCATTGCTGAAGATATTACTCATTCTGAACGGCTTGAGGCGATCATCGCAGAAAAAGTTGCTGTTTTGGGGAAAGTATCAGGCTTTATACACTGTGCGGGAATAGAGAAGACCTTGCCGCTGAAAAAGCATAGCGTCCAGCTGTATCATGATATATTTGAGATCAATGTCATTGCAGGGTTTGAAATGGCAAAGATCTTGTCTTTAAAAAAATATAAAGAGGAAACTTCCAGCTTTGTATTTATTTCATCTGTCGCCGGTATGGTAGGAGAGGCAGGAAAGGCTGCCTATTCAGCCAGTAAGGGAGCCGTAATTGCCGGGACCCGTTCATTGGCAATGGAACTTTCCAGAGGCAATATCCGTGTCAACAGCATAAGTCCTGCCATGGTCAATACCCCGATTTTGGAAAAAATGTTTGAAGATCTGGGTGAAGATGCTTCATCAGAAATCATAAAAAAGCATCCGTTGGGAATAGGTGAACCTAAAGATGTAGCGAATGCCTGTATTTTTCTTCTCTCCGACGCAGCAAGATGGGTGACGGGTAGCAATCTTGTGATTGACGGAGGATATTCTGCGCAGTAATTTATTGTTTATGAAGAGTTTCTATGATCTCTTCCACACTGTCGAATATCTTTTGGTTGTCAAACTGAGTCTCAACATTTTTAAGATTCTCCCTGATGTGGAGAACCAAATCTGGATCTGTAAGAAAGGCTTTCATTCCTTTATACATCTCATCAACATCATAGTTGATGAGGTATCCTGTTTCCCTGTCTTTGATCATAAGTCCCACATCTCCCACATTGGTCGCGACTATAGGCTTCTGAAGAATCAGTGCTTCGGCGATTACCAAAGGCCATGCTTCAGATTCGGAAGGAAGAACGAAATAATCTGCCTTTTTGATATAAGGATAAGGGTTCATTTGATTTCCTGCTAAAATAAACGTTTTTTCTACGTTATTGTTGGCTGCCTGAGCCCTAAGGTTCTTCATTTCCCCACCATCACCAATGATAACAATGCTATGATGGAAACCTTCATCTATAAGCCTTTTATGAGCTTCAATAAGCTTGTGATAGCCTTTTCTTGAATGCAGTCTGCCGATAGAAACAAAAACAGGTCCTTCAGGGAAGTTTTCCAGTTTTTCTTCCGCCTTGCGTTTGATCTCCTCAATAGGAATAGGGTTGATGATCACACTTTCCGCAGGATAATCCAATTTAGGATAATACTGATGCATCATATCCTTTATTTTGTGGGAGCAGTACACCATATGGTCGAACTGGGGAAAACTTTTTAGTATTCCAGGGACCAACGGCTGAAATTTAGGAACATTGATCTCAGAGTGAAACCATCCTATTTTTTTTGAGTTCTTCTGGGTTGATTTGAGAATAACATCATAATCTCTATAATCCATTCCGATCTCTATATCGAAAGTATCATTGATGATGCGGTCTGCAATAGCAGGGTTTTTCTTCAGCCTTCTGAGCTTGATTCTTCTCGCGATCAGCTGCAGTTTCTGCAATACAGAATTGCTGGAAAAATCTTCTTTTCCGTCCGTAAGGTAAACCTTCCGGATATGCTTGGGAAGTTCATTACGTAATTTTCCCTGATTGAGCGTAAGGCATACGGTCATTTCGTATTTGTCTGTGTCGAGATTGTTGAGAAGTCCCAGCAGAACTTTTTCTACACCTCCCATTTCCATGGAATGGTGTCTGAACAAAATTTTTATTTTTTTATTTAAAGTCATGAGAACTTTCTTATGATTCGTGAAAGCAATGTGTTTTGTTTGTTGAAAATAAAGTCAGGCAGATCATCAATTTTATCAATATCTGTAGCATATAAGCGGTCTGCATTTCTTCTTTTGAGAGCGTTATACAATACAATATGCCAGTTTTTACGTAATATTTCTTTCTTTTTTTTATCCTGGGAAACTCCTTTAGCGTGGGTTCTGTACAGGTAGTTGGATTTTTTTATAAAATAAAAGTCTCCTTTTTCGTATAATTTCAGATAGAGATCCTGATCTACTGATGAGGTAAGGCCGTCATCTATCCCTTCGGTTTGATCATACGTTTTTTTTCTATAAGTGAAAAAGTGAGCAACTTCAAATCTTATATTAAAAAAATTCGGGTCCCTGTTTTTTATTTTTTTTGTGTATGGAAATAGCTTTTCAGGAATCAGTTGTTCATTACAGACGTGAAAAAGAGAATAAGTAGCTACAATATTCTTGTCTGTAAAGGCTTTTATACTTTCTTCTAAGGCTTCAGGCGTTAAAGCATCATCAGGGTCAACAAAGCCGCATATATCACCTGTTGCCAGTTCTGCACATCTTTTTTTAGTATATCCCACTCCTTTATTGACTGTGTTTTCATAAAAGGAAAACCTGGGTTCTCCGGAGATCATTTCTTTTACTGCCCGTTTTTCTGATTCATCAGAGCAATCGTCTACAATAATGACTTCCCAGTTGGTATAGGTCTGGGTCATGATACTATCAAAGCAGTCTTTGAAAAAGAGCGCATTATTATAGTGTGCGATAAGGATGGAGAACTTCATTATTGGTGTGTCTTGAATATTAATTCCTGATGATTGATTACTGTTGTATTGGATGGAATATCTTTATGAATGGTGCTGCCTGCTCCTATAATGCAGTTGTCTCCTATGGTCACTCCTTTCAGCACGGTAACATTACTGCCAAGCCAGCAGTTATTCCCGATTTTGATAGGTGCTGTGGTAAATTCAGAAGAATATAACTTAAAGTTAGGATGAGTCTCATAGGCGTGGTTGTGATCATACAGCTTTACATTCTCACCGAATAGCGTATTGTCACCTATGGAAATGCTGTCCAGACAATTGATAGAGCAAAAATTGTTCATGAAAAAGTTATTTCCGATTTCCAGGCTAGCATTCTGCTGCACAAGAACATGAACATAGTTCCTGAACCTGCCCCCCTCTCCGATACTCACCTTTTTTAAATTTCCATGAAGAATAAAATGGTTGCTGGTCCCAAGCTTTATTTCTTTAAAGGAAACATTAGGGTGTTTTCTGAGAAGTGAAATCTGACTTTTTCGTTGAAGCTTTGCTAGGATTTCATGAAGCATATTTAAATTTGTTTTCACACTTGTAGTTACAAATATAATAATAAATCTTATTTTTGTGCCTTAAAATTAACACTTTAAATGAATAAAACTGTCAGCAGATTGGGGGCAGATGAGTTTTGATAAAGTAAAGCATTTTGTGTTTCTGTGAAGATAGGTCAGATTACATTTACCAGATTTATTGCTGCCATGGCAATTGTCATTTCCCATTTCAATAAAGATCTGTTTTTATATAGAATAGATTATATTTCCAATCTTTTTTTGAGGGCGAATGTGGGAGTCAGCTACTTTTTTATTCTCTCAGGCTTTATTATGATTGTGGCTTACGGTCAGAAGAATAAAATAGACTATTTAGAATTTTATAAGAACAGGTTTGCAAGAATTTATCCATTGTATGTACTTGGGCTTTTGCTGTATTTTATAACAAGATATCATCTTTTTGACGGGTATAAGGTTCTTTTGTACGGATTGGGCATACAAAGCTGGATTCCCGGAGAAGCCATGATCTTAAATTTTCCGGGATGGTCAATTTCAGTAGAATTCTTTTTCTATCTCCTTTTTCCTGTATTGTACAATTATTTTTATTCCAAAAAGAATAAAGCGATCTGGATCTTTGCTATTGTCATCTGGATGGTTACTCAGGTCTTTTCAAACTGGTATCCTACCCTGGGAATATATAAGGGACCCCATACTCAAAGCCACGAATTTCTATATTATTTTCCTATATGGCATGTCAATGAATTTCTGATCGGAAACCTTGCGGGGTTATATTTTATTAAGAATTTCAGGCAAAAGAAGTATGATCTTCACATCCTTCTGCTTTTTCTGCTGGTAATGGTTTCGCTGATGTTCGTTCCGCTGTTTTACCATAATGGTCTGATGGCTTTACTATTTGTACCTGTTATTATTCTGATCTCCTCTAATAGCGGATGGCTCACGAAACTGTTTTCACAAAAGCCATTAGAATATCTTGGTGAGATCAGCTATGCGGTCTACATTACTCATATTCCCATCCTTTATCTGCTTAGGGAGTTTTTAAGAGTACAGCACTACAGCTTTGATATTGATACTGTATTTGTTATCTATATTATTGTAATGCTGATCTGCTCGGCAATTTTCTATCAGTGCATTGAAAAGCCAATGAGGAATATTTTAAGAAAGATCAATTTCAAAAGGAATGAATATCAATGATTTTCAGTTATAAACTAAAAACTTAGTTTATAACTGAGAGTGTCAGAATAAGTGCTTTCTAAAATTGATATTATAAAGTCCTGAGCGCATGCTTGGATAATCTGTCAATAAATATTTGGAGATCATTCCCCATTTTTTCAGAAAAGGAGCGTTGGCGATCAGGAAGCTTCTGTAAACTCTTTTGATATGGAGCCTGATCTCTTCCGGTAGCGTATCTTCACTTTCTGCCCATCTGTTCACTTCCGCCCAGAGTACAACTCTTGTTGAAGCCGGTTTTACTTCCCGGCTGTCTACTTTGGTAATTCTGTTGTTCTCATGTACGCCTCTTACGGCTACAGCACTGTCAATAATTCCCGAATATAAATTCAGGTAATAGGAAAGTCTGAATATAAATTCCGTGTCCTGGTGAAGCCTTAAATGAGGTTTAAAAAAATATTCCATTTTTTTTAGGGAAGTTTTCCGGAGGGTCAGAGCATCCAGACTGAACAGCCCGAAAGTCCCTCTCATATTAAGCAGCCCGGGAAATACATCTCTGGATTGCTGCTTTTGGTAAACGGTCGTTAAACGGTCTCCGAATACTTTGTAATATTGCTCTTTTGCTTTTTCTGAATAATAATGAACTCCAATTGCTCCATAGACACCGTCTACATTGTCATTTTTAAAAAGTTCCTTTTCCGCATCAAAGCGGTTGGGAAGATAGTAATCATCTGCATCCAGGAATGAGATGAAATCTCCTTCCGCTTTTTCTATTCCCAGATTCCTGCTGGCTCCGGCTCCGTGATTACCTTTGTCAGGATGCTGATAAAGCTTTACTCTGCTGTATTTCTCAGCAAGTTCCCGGCAGACCTGCAACGCATTGTCGGGAGATTTATCCTCCACCAGGACTACTTCATAGACTTCTTCAAACTGAAGTGCGGATTCTACAGCCTGGGAAACAAATTTTTCGGCATTATAAACGGGAACAACTACTGAAATTTTCATTTTTAATAAGTGGGAAATATGATACTGAATTCTTTTAACTGCAATTATGTTATTCTAAAGATCTTTTTCATGATAAGACCCAGAACGAAAGGCACACGGGCAATATTATGCTGTAATGTTTTGAAGCGGTCTATCGTAAATCTTGTGCTTTCCGTCATTCCATATTCTGAAAAGTCAACTTCCGGAACAGCCTTATGCTTAAAGGTCGAATTCATTAAATTATACTGATGAACAATCTGGATATACATCTCCTTGCTGTCTTCTATAGAGAAGTTTTTATAATCACGGTAGCTGTTATGAGCTCTTTCTTTCAGCATGGTCTTGAAGTTGTCTACACTTTCTGCCAGACTTACGAACGGATTCGCCACTGCATTGTATACCGTAACTACCGCTTTATGGTTCGGCTGAATAGTAAGCTGATAGCCTCTTCTTAAATCGATAACAAGATCATGTACCGGCTTGAAGTATTCTTGTACTGTTTTTACATAATCCTTATGCAGCATATCATCATTATCCAGCTCGCTGGTGATTACGAATTTTGTCTCTGGAGTGAAAAACTGCGGAATAACTTCTACCGCCTTCGTTTTCATCTCATCAAAATCCTCTACAAAAACAGGTCTGAAAGTGGGATACTCCTCTTGAATCTCTGCAATGATTTTTCTGAATTTTTCTGAAGTATTTACATCAAAAAAGGGAAGCCATACGAAATTCTGATTGGTTTGGTTTTTATAGGAAGGAAGAACGTAGGTTCTGAACAACCTGAATCTGTCATCCAGCCATTCTTCTGTAAGTGGTTTAAAACCCGAACGTGTTTCGTTCCAGCCTCTTGTAGGAACATTGAATCTTGTCATTATAACGTGAACAAACTGACTCATCTAAATAAATTTATTAAAAAGTTATATATTCTATAGGGCTTGCTGCCATATATATTTTCAAGTTTTTTTTCATAAAAGGTTTTTCTGTTCAAGAGCGCAATATAGCTTGGAAAAAACTCATGGAAGAGTGCTTTATGCTTTTCATACACCGTATGGTATATAAACTCTTTTTTGTCATTACTTCCTGTAATTTCTTTGATCATCGAAGTTTCCGGGTGGGATCTGTAGTTGAAAACAGGATAGTCAATTTTGGTGACCGGTTGCTCTCTGTGGGAGGATATCAGCTGGATCCAGAATTCCCAGTCTTCGAAGCCATGTCTTAATTTTTCATCATATATGATCCCTTCATCAAAGTATTTTTTAGCAAACATGGAAGTACAGTATAGTTTGTTTCCCAAAAGCAGTTCTTTAAGAGTGAATTTTTCCTGAAGGTTAGATTTTTTGCTGGTATGTCCGAAGGTTACCGTATCTGAAAATACAATTAACGTTTCCGGTGCCTGATCAAAAACCGCAATCATTTTTTCTAAAGCCTGAGGATTAAGCGTATCATCGGCATCCAAAGGCAGGATATAATCACCTGAAGCATTTCTTATTCCTGTATTTCTCGCTCCTGATAACCCTCTGTTCTCCTGATACACATATTGTATTTTTTCATTTTCAAGCTTGCGGGATACAGCTTCAGTATCATCTGTAGAGCCATCATCTACGATAATACATTCCCAATTGGAATAGGATTGATTTTTAATAGATAGTATGCATTCCTCCAGATATTTTGCATGGTTAAAACATGGAACAATGATGGAGACTTTATTTGCCATTCAATATGTTTTTTTATTGTAAAAGATAACTTAATTCGTTTCCAAAAGCTTTATCTGTATATGCCCTGAAGGTCAAAACTGCATATTTTTTTGTATGTGGGACAGCCCCAGCTGCTCATTTTCTATAGGTGGAACTGTGGTTCCGGTCATTGTAATCATTTGTATTAACTTTTATATTGTGAGGGGAAATATAAATTAAATTTTTGCTTCTGCTGTTTTTTCCGGCAGCATTATCGGTTATAAAGGTATGATTTTTCTTGTATTCAAAAGATTCACACAGTATTTCATACAGATTGGTTATGATTTTTTTATACTCATAAATAAGATGTGAATAATCTGTTCAGGTATTCTTCAGCGGATATCCCCGTAAAAAAAGATTCCGTAAGAGGACTGAATTCAATATTATAATAGGAGCCTTCGTCTATATTTTCATAGACCGCCTTTTTACCAAGGTGAACTTCCAGCCGGGTCAGGATCTCTGACAGGGAATATTGATAAGGGTACGTAAGATTAACGGTTTCATTATTGAGGTCGTCAAGATAGCGTTCCACAAATAATGCAATATCATCTATACCGATCAGGATTCTTCTTGCATGGCTGTAAATGGTGAACCTCTTTTCTGATAAGATAGAGTTTTTAAGAAAGTTAATTAATGTATTCGGGTTTCCTCCACGACCTACAGCATTTCCTACTCTGAAAATGATGAAATTTCTGCATTGCTCTGCAATAATCTTTTCTGCGTTCAGCTTGTGAGCTACATAAGGACTGTCCGCTTTGGTAGGATCATAAATGCTGCATGTGGAAAAATAGATCAGTTTTTTTTCGGGATATTTTCCGATGCTGGATTGTAAAAGGGTGATTTCCCTTTCAAATTCAGAAGGATCTTTTTCCAGTGAATTGGAAACTCCCGATGCAAAATACATTACATCTTCTCTGTCATAAGATCTTACGGCGTTTGCAAGAATTCCATTACCAATAATCATATATTCTTTGTCTCATTAAGCTGCGATTATACTACACTTAGTCCTGTAAAGGCAGTTACAGGTATTTAAAAATTTTAAACAATCCAAGCTTATCACCCAGTTTTGCCCATTTAGATTTTTTTACACGATCCAGCTTATAAAGCAGCTGCTCATATTTGTTTTTTGAAACATAGTTTTGCAGAAAAAGATCTTCAATATTAATGTTTCTTCTTTCAGCCATCTTTATCATTGCTACCCAGTGCCAGAATACGGCCTTTTCCATATTTTGGGTTGTAGAAATACCGTTTTTATGGATTCTGTATAAATAGAGATCTTCGTCTATATATTTTACAGGGGCTGTTTCGCACATCTTCATGTACCAGTCTTTATCTTCAGCGATTTTTAAGAAAGGATCGATACCGGATGTTTTTTCATAGATCCTCTTTTTTAAGGTAGCAAAGCTTGAAATTTCTCCTTTGAAATTATAATAAGACTGGTCTAATGCTGTGATCTGTTTTGCTTTGTGTACTGATTTTGGGTTGAGGTACTCATCACAAAATACCAGATTGGAATATACCAATCCTGCTTCTTCATTCTCTGCATGGGTCTTTACAATAAGCTCCAGTGCCCGAGGTACCAAGGCATCATCTGGATCCAGGAAACCACATATTTCAGATTCAGCGAGTTCTATCAATCTCTTTTTAGTATACCCGATCCCTTTATTTTTTTCATTCTGATGAACCTTGACCCTGGGATCTTTGTCTGCGATTTTTTGTAGAATTTCCAGGGAGTTATCAGTAGAGCCGTCATCCAGGACCACCGCTTCCCAGTCTGTTTCAGTCTGGACCATTAAGCTTTGGTAGCATTCTTCAAAAAAATGTCCATTGTTATAATTGGCGACAAGTACGCTGAATTTACTCATTTCTATTTGTGTTTATTCAATATTTTTTTTAAGGCATTCAGATATCCGAAGCCATATTTTCTGTCCGGTTCCAGTATATTTCCTTCTGCCCATTCGTTCCAGGATTTTACAATTAAGAACAGTTCGGGGTAATCATTCTTATCCTCGAGATAATCTACTGCTTTTTCTACTTGCTTTTCGAATAATTCCGGAGAATTTTTGCCCAGAATGATGCCGTTATAGCCGCTTCTTGGTGTGTTGTCCCAGTTAGGCAATATGCAGGGGAAATTAGGAATATTATGCTCTTCGAACTTTAGGTCTCTGACTACCAGATTGGTATCCTGAATTCTGACTTTCTTTTGCTCTTTCTTCTTGATTCCTACAAGTCCTTTAACCCTGTTCTTGTAATAGTCGTAAGAAGATATATAGCCTTTACTTTGAACGTAAGGTGCCCATGCTTTCTGAAATGCATTGGAAATTTTGCCGTCATATCCCATCGATTGAAAATCTATATCGTCACGAAGCTTATTGGAAGCCATGATATACAGATCATCAAATCCGTTTTTCTTTGCCAGCTCTCTGAATTTTGAGATATAATGAGGGTCTCCGTCATTCAGATGATTCGGATCATAAATGATGAAAACCGGTTTATTATCTACTTTTATGTACCTCTCATCTTTGAAGAAAGGTAAAAGATATTCGAAATGGGCGATCAGGTCCTGCTCATCAGGATATTCCTGTTTTACCAGTATTTTTTCAGAAAGACCATGCCATATCCCTGACCATGTTTCGTTGGCCCAGCAGAAACAAAAGGGGAAGTCTGGTTTTCCTGATTTCAGCACATCGTTGGCAACACGTTCCAGTAATTGCTTACTGTTTCCGAACCAGTAATGATAATAGATAAATCCGTGCACTCCATAGTCTTTGGCCATTTGGGCCTGCTGCTCTCTTACTTCCGGAACACGTAAGTCATAATATCCTAGATCTGCAGGATATATAGGTTGGTCGTGCCCTTCAAACAAAGGTTTGGCCTTGCTTACGTTTGTCCATTCAGTAAACCCTTTTCCCCACCATTCGTTATTTTCTGGAACAGGGTGATATTGGGGAAGGTAAAAAGCAAGTGGTTTTATTTTTTTCATAATTGATCGGAAAATATTTTCTTAACGGATTCCAGATATTGCGTTCCAAATTTCATGTCGGGTTCCAGGTGATTGCCTTCAGCCCATTCATTCCATGCATTAATGAAAATAAAGTTTTCATCTTCGGAATACGGTGTAAAATCTGCCTTCACATTAGAAAGCCAATGTTCAAAATATTCCGGTGTAGAGTCTTCTAAGATCAGAGTGGGATTTTCTCCTCTTCTGGAAGTGTTATCCCATCCCGGTACCAGAGAAGGGTAGAGCTTACAGTGAAAATCTTTTTGAAGGATTAAATTTTCTCCCATCCACTTATAGGGAACTGAGTTGAATCTCTTTTTTACCGGTTGTTTTATAATGCGCCCCTTTATTTTGTCTATAATTGTTCTTTTTGGGGGTACATGTCTTTCCCACATTTCTTTAAATACACTTTTTCTGCGGATCCCAAAAGGTTCGAAATCAACGGCGGCATCAAAGCCATCAACTAGCTGATCCCAGTCTTTTTGATAGGAGAAAACCATATGGCATATATATAATTCCAATCCGGCTTCTTTCGCTTTTTCTCTCCAGCATTTGAGGGTTTCCTGTATATTAGGGAAAACATTAGGTTTATAAATAACAATAACAGGTTTGTTATTTACTTTGATATATCTTGGATCTTTGAAGATAGGCAGAAGAAAATCAATATGATCTTCATCGTCCTGTACAGAATACTTTTGTTCAATCAGTACTTCATGCTCGTTGCCATCCCAACGTCGGGTCCAGTTTTCATTAGCCCAGCAAAGCATGAAAGGTAAATCTTCTTTTGGATTTTTTAATTTTCTGTCAATAGGTTCATGCATTAAGCGTTTCCCATTAAACCAATAATGATAATAACAAAACCCGTAGATTCCATAATGTTTTGCAAGTTGCTCCTGTGCCATTCTTGCTTCTTCCAGTCTCAAGTCATAAAAGCCCAGATCTGATGGAAGATGTGGCTGGTAATGGTTGTCAAATAGAGGTTTTGCTTTTGCGACGTTCGTCCATTCAGTAAACCCTTTTCCCCACCATTCATCGTTTTCCGGGAATGGGTGATATTGTGGTAAATGTATGGCGATTGGTCTTATTTTCATATTTATGTGCTTAAATTATCTGTTTAATAAATATCTGATCGTTTGTTTTCGAAGCAAAATTTTAGCCATTAAAGATTAAAAGATCCTGCTATAATTTTTTAAATACATCATTATTGAGGTAAATATACCGTTACCAGCTTTTATGATAAACTTTTTGAAGATAGAGCAATGTGTTATAAGTAAACTTTCCTACGTTCTTCAAAATTAGCTTTTCAGAAAGTGTTCTGTTTTCGAGTTCTCTGAGAAATTTTTTATGGTCTTCAGTCAGTTTATTTACCTTATAAGCATCATGAATAATTTTTAAAATTTTCTTTTTCATTTCAGGCTGCTCCTTGTGCTTGATATAAATATCAAAGAACGAACTGGATAGAAAATCACTCTTTTTATGAGTGTTGGTGTTATGTATTCTATAGCTGCATGATTGGGTGTTATCATAGATGAAATCATATTTCTGACTTAATCTCAGCCACATATCATAATCTTCAAAGGTTAAGTTTTCATCCCAGCCTCCTATCTCTTTTATTACAGAAGATTTTGTAACACAGGACATTGCGGGAAGAAAATTATAATCCAGTAATCTTTTATAAAAGTTTCCTGATTCAAGACTCAGATACTGATGAAAATAGGGGATGAATGTATTTTGGAAACGTACCGAATTGTCATCAATGATATAAGCATTTGAAAACACCATCGCTTCATGAGGAGATGAGTTTTCAAGTAATGCTACATGCCTTTCTATTTTATCGGGCTCTATAAGGTCATCCAGAGCTATTGTAATGAGATATTTACCTTTTGAAATATTCAATAAGTCATTCAAAGACTTGCAGATCCCTTGATTTTGAGAATGGGTAATAAACTGTATATTCAGTTGGGAATTATCTTTGATCCAATTATTAATAACTTCCACAGAATTATCTTTAGAACAGTCATCACAAATCAGGATCTCTATATTGCGATAGTTCTGAGATTTGAAGCTTTCTAAAGATTCTACAACAAACTGTTGCTGGTTGTAGCTGAGGCATAAAATCGAAACCAGAGGGAGTTCTGTCATGATACTTTACTTTGTTGAATTCAAACTTTTTTTAGCGTTGAAAACCTTAAAATTTGTTTAGAATTTCTATTACTTTTTCAATTTCTTCTGCTGTCATTACAGGTGAAATAGGCAAACTTAATATTTCTTCATGAATTTTTTCACTAATCGGGAAAGATTGCTCATTCCATTCTTTGTAAGCTTGCTGTTTGTGAGGTGGAATTGGGTAATGTATCAGCGTCTGAATTTCGTTTTCCGTCAGATATTTCTGTAATGCATCTCTTTGTGCTGTTCTGATCACGAAAACATGCCAAACGTGCTCTTTTTCATTTTCAGGATATTCCGGAAGTGTGATGGCAGGGTTTTTAATCTCAGAAATGTAACGCTTTGCAATTTGTCTTCTGGTTTCGTTTTCAGAATCTATATATTTTAGTTTTACATCTAAAACGGCTGCCTGAATTTCATCCAACCTTGAGTTGAGTCCCTGGTATATATTGACATATTTTTGATTAGACCCGTAATTGGCCAAAGCTTTTATCGTAGCAGCAAGTTTTTCGTCGTTGGTGGTAACGGCTCCTGCATCTCCAAGAGCGCCAAGGTTTTTCCCGGGATAAAAGCTGAATCCTGCAGCATCTGCCAGATTCCCTGATTTTTTTCCATTCCATTCTGCACCAATGGTTTGAGCATTGTCTTCAATGATCTTCAGATTGTGGGCTTGGGCTAATTGTTGTAATTCCTCAGAAAAGACAATTCTTCCGTACAGATGAACAATGAGAATTCCTTTGGTTTTTGAAGATATTTTTTCTTTAATTTTTGAGATATCAATATTGTAATTATTAATATCGGGTTCTACAAGTACAGGAACCAATCCGTTATCCGAAACGGCAAGAATAGAAGCAATATAGGTATTGGATGGAACAATAATTTCATCACCCGGGCTCATAATGCCTAATTCTATGTAAGCTCTTAGTATAAGACGTAATGCATCCAAGCCATTGGCTACTCCAATAGCATATTGGGCTCCTATATATTGAGACAAATTTTCTTGAAAGGTTGAAAGCTCCTGTCCCATAAGATACCATCCGGAACGGAAAACCTGGGAAAGTTTTGCTTCAATTTCTTCCTGGTGTAGCAGATTTATTTTTTGAAGGTCTAAGAATTTTATCATTTGTTAATTATTATTAAGTGCTATAATGTTCTATAGGTTATACTTTATGATTAAAAGAATTCTTTTTCAGGATCTGTGAAACTGTTATAAAAGTAATGATAAATATAACACCATATATTAATGAGTTGTTTGTTGACAGCCATGGTCCCTGAAATTGGAAGTACCTCTGAGCGGGAAATCCAAAAAAGTTTTTTGCCGGTAAGGCTTTGTCCAGAAATCCTTCAGGTACATTGATGGTGTACCAGAATCTTGACCATATCAGCTGGAAGGTAAAAATACCAATTAATTGATACTTGCTAAAATCTACTTTCTTTATGGAATCTAGAAACATAAATACAACAAAAGGGAAAAATTGTAAAAACTGTCTTGTTTCTGTCCCTAAAATAAAGAAGATGGAGAAAAGTATTATTATAATTTTCAGAAATGAATCTGCATTTTTTGCGACATAAGAAAAGAATGTATTACGATAGTATATGATCAGAACTACAAATAATCCGTAGTATATAAAATGCGTAATAAGAAACTTTAAAGGAAATGAAAATGCCTGAAACATTAGATTAAACAAAAATTCACCCGACGAAAGAGTCTTCATATCTCTAAAATTCACGGTAAGAAATTTACTTGCAGCAAAGAATGTAATTAAAGTAATTAAAGAAAAAATAAAGTATGGCGAGACGAATCCTTTTCGATTTATATTAAAACCATCGAGCAGTTTTAGAATATATCGGATGGTAAAAAATATAAAAGAATTGACTAATATAAACGTTACCGGAATCAAAAACAGGGCAGACTGTACAGTATAATCCTTATGAGCTAAGGCGACAAACAATTGGTAATTTGAATATAAATAGAAGCCCTCAAATAAAAGACACAACGCAAAAGCTGGATATAAATACTTGTTGAAGTTTTTTTCAATAGCAAGTCCTTTCTCATCAAAGGAAATAAGGCTGGAAGCAATAAGCGATACCGCAATTAAAAAAGTGGTGGGAAAAACAAACATAGATACTATCAGTATGGCTAAAAACGCAGTTCTGTTTTTGATAATATAATAATAGTATAAAATAATCCCGGATGTAAAGCCAAACAGATCCATCAGAATAGGATAGTAGTTTGACAGCTTAAGTATAAAAAAATTGACAAAGAGAAAGCAAAAGCCAAGAATCGTAATATTCTTGCTGTACCCTTTGAACTGTACAATTTTGTAATAAAAGTATAACGCAATGAAAATCGTAAGACCATTCAGTATTGTGAAGATACTCTGAATAGCGTCCAATGTAAAAGTGATTCCAAATAATCGATGGATAAAATGAGCGATTCCAGGCATTAATAATCTGGAAACATAATAGGGATTAAAACTTTGTTCAAAAAAATGGGTTGAAAAATTTTTAACGATCTCGATATAACTTTTTTCATCAAAAATATCTACATATTTGAATGGAAGCCTGTCGTTTGAAAGAAAGGCATACGCCAAGCACAATAGAAATACACCTATTATGTAATATGCAGAAGGGAGTTTTTTAAGTATTGTCAGCATAATAGATCGTTACTGTTTCTCAATATCATTTTTTTCTTTAATAATATAACCCGGACGATCTTTCACTTCTTCGAAGATCCGCCAGATATATTCTGCTATAATACCAAGAGAAAAGAGGATAAGTCCTCCGAAAAAAGAGATAAACAATATAATACTCGTCCATCCTTTAGGCTGTATATCATTTAAAAACGGACTGCCGAAAATTTTAATATAAATATAAAACAGAATAAGCAGGAAGGAAATTAAAGAAACCCAAAGTCCCAGATTAAATATAAATTTTATGGGAAATGAAGAGGATGAAAAAAAGGTGTCCTTTGCCAGGGTTAACTTCTTTTTTAGAGTCCATCTGGATTTTTGATTAACACCCAAAGGTCTTTTATACCCAAAGTGATAAGGATTAAATCCTAATCTTAAGATCTCCGCGACAGTTGATGTATTTCTAGGATGTATTCTTTTGTTAAGAATATCAATTATCTCACGGTCAATGAGAAAAAGATCGGCACCACCTTTAGGAAATTTCACTTCCGTAAGGTTGTTCATTATTTTGTAATAAGTTTCTGAAAAAACTTTGCTTTTCCAGTTGTCATCACGCGTTATTCTGTGAGGTATAATGATCTTTTCTCCCTGAAGCCATATATTGTACATTTCTACAATCGTTTCATAGGGCTGTTGTTCGTCATCTACGATAGGTAAAGCACAGGCTCCTTCAGCAAGAGAAAGTCCTGCAAAAATAGAGTAGTGGCTTGTATAGTTTCTGCTCAGTTGATAAGCTCTTACGTTGCTCTCTTTTTTTTCCAGCTCTAATGCTACTTTGTAAGAATTGTCCAGAGATCCATCATCCATGATGATAAACTCAAAGGGAATATTATTTCGATCTAATAATTCTTTAACATTTTCGTACACGCTTACAATGCGTTTTTCGCTGTAGTAAGAAAGAAGAATTAGAGATAGTTTTTTAGTCATCGTAAGGTGTTTTTTTAAGTGAAAAGATTATGAGCGTTTGATTAATTGTGCATTTTCAAAAAAATACTCATTGCCTGACTCATCTTTCATTTCAAGGTTTATGATCAAACCTGCTGTTGTAATATACCCCTTATGTTGAGCAGGATTGCCATACCACACCGTGTGGGCAGGTATATCTTTTGTAATAACGCTTCCAGCTCCGATTAAAGCATTTTCACCAATAACGTTACCTGCAATAATGGTAGAGTTGGCACCTATGGAAGCTCCTTTTTTGATTAACGTTTTACTGAACTCCAGCGGATATTGCTTCGAGCGTGGAATAAGATCATTGGTGAAAGTAACATTGGGGCCAATAAATACATTGTCCTCAAGCGTTACTCCATCCCAAATCTGTACACCCGGTTTAATGGTTACATTATCTCCGATTTTTACATCGTTCTCGATAAATACATTACAGTTGATGTTGCAGTTATTTCCAATTTCTGCATTCTTTAAAATAACACAGAATTGCCAAACCATAGTGTTTTCACCTATGTTTTCGGTTTGAACATCAGATAAGGGATGAATATTATTTTTCATTTTGTATTGTTAAATAAGCATCATAATTTCTTATGTAGTCATTTTCGTTATAAGTATGGGAAGCCAATACCAGGCAAATAGCACCTGAAGAAAAGTTGATCTCCGAAGCCCAGATTCCCGGAGGAATATGAAGTCCTATATTGGGACGGTTCAGGAAAACCTGTCTTTTGAACTTTCCGTCATCTAATGAAACTTCAAAACTACCACTGGCTGCAATCAGAAACTGATGGCATTCTTTATGAGAATGGGCACCTCTGCTTTCTCCCCCTGCAATGTCATATAAATAGAAAACCCTTTTTACATTAAAAGGAAATGCAGAGTTGTTTTCAACTACCGTAAGGTTTCCTTCATCGAAACTGATTTTACCTAAATCAATAACATTACAATCAAATACTGAAACACTATTTTTCATCGGACAATGTTTTAAATTCTTCAAAGTTTCTTATATAATCGTCTTCATTGTAGGGTTGGTCAGAAACAATCAACGCTAATGAATTGGTTGAAAAGTTTTCCATTCTTCGCCAGAACATTTTAGGAATATATAATCCGTAATAAGATCTGTTTAAAGAAAATCTCTGTTCTTCCTTTCCATTGTGTATCAACACATCAAAGCTTCCGGAAAGGGCAATGATAAACTCCTGCTGCTCCTTGAAAGCGTGGCTGCCTCTTACTTCACCTCCCGGTACATCGTATATCCAATAGGTTCTTTCTATTGGGAAAGGCAATTGATTGGGGTTTTCAAAAAAAGATAAATTTCCTCTTTTGTCGTATATTTTAGGAAGTTCTATTATTTTTGGAATCATGGGGTCTGTACTTTATATTCAAAAAGTGGTCGGGTTACTCCTGGGTAAACATACATTACTGTTCCTACCTTTACATTCTCTACTTCAAATCCTATAAATTCGTCTATACCAAAGAGAAGAATTCTCTGATCTTTTCCAAAGTAAAGCTTGAAATAATAGTTTCCTGCATTGAGAAGTCCTGGCGGGATATCAAATTCTACGGTATATTCTCCAACTTTAGAATCGTTATTCTCGGTAATGAGCTTTCCAACATGGAAAATAACCAGTTCTTCGTAGTTTTTCAATTCGAATGTTGTGTCCAGTGTAATATCCGGGCAATAATTGTGAAAAACCAATTTTACCCGTACTCCGGAGTCAATATCTATAAGATCTCCTTTGATTGGAGATGCGGAAAATTCTTTAATACGAATATTGTCATTGCCTAACGCTTCATTCAAATTACCGTTATAGGTATAAGAACTATCTCTGGCACTACTTTTCTGATATTCTATAATGGTGTTGAGAATGTTCCCCTGATAGTCGATTTGTCCCTGGTTCAAAAGAATTCCTTTTGTACACAATTCTTTAACGGCAGTCATGTTGTGGCTGACAAAAAGTATGGTACGGCCTTCTCCTTTGGTTACATCGTTCATTTTTCCAAGACATTTCTTCTGGAATTCAGCGTCTCCTACAGCCAAAACTTCATCTACGATCAAGATTTCAGATTCCAAATGGGCAGCAACGGCAAAGGCAAGACGAACGTACATTCCTGAGGAGTATCTTTTAACAGGAGTGTCTATGTATCTTTCAACCCCTGAAAAGTCCACAATTTCATCAAATTTTCTTTTGATTTCTTTTCTGGTCATTCCCAAGATCGCTCCGTTAAGAAAAACGTTTTCACGCCCTGTCATTTCCGGGTGAAATCCTGTTCCTACTTCTAGTAAAGAAGCAATTCTTCCATTGGTGTAAATGTTTCCGGTAGTAGGTTTGGTTACTTTACTTAATACTTTTAATAAAGTAGATTTTCCCGCTCCGTTTCTTCCGATTATCCCGACAGCATCTCCCTGCTCAATCTCAAAGTCGATATCACGAAGAGACCATACATAATCTGAAGAACCTTTTGTTGTTCTATCGTTGGCTTCCCCTATTTTCAGATAAGGGTCTTCTTTTCCTCTTATTTTGTACCAGAATCTGTTGAGGTCATGAGAAAGAGTTCCTGTTCCCACTTGTCCCAGACGGTATTGTTTTGATATATTTTCTGCTTTTAAAGACAGCATATTCTTAAGTGAATTTTAAAATTAATAAAAAGTGACTGCTGTTATACTGTGTCCATAAAGGTTTTTTCAACCTTATTGAAGACAACGATGCCTATCATTAAAAGAATAACAATAATAATGGTGCTGATACCAAGCATTGCAGGAGAAAAATCTCCTACGCCAATCCATGCATATTTGAAACATTCAAAAATACCTGTTAAAGGATTGTATAATGCAATCTGTTTAAACACTCCTCTAAGAGCAGAAGTTGGATAAATAACCGGAGTAGCGTACATATAAAGACTTATTCCAAAGCCAAGCAGCATACTCAGATCTTTATATTTTGTGGTGAGTGAGGAGAAAATCATTCCCACTCCTAAGGCAAAAAGGGCCATCAGTATCACCAAAAATGGTGTTGCAAGAACCCAAATGTTAGGATGTACCTGTCCTTTACTCAGATAATAAGCCCAAACAAGAATGAAAAGAATGAGCTGTACTCCAAATCTCATAAGATTGGATATGACAATTGATATAGGTGTTACCAGTCTCGGAAAATACACTTTTCCAAATATTCCGGCATTTCCTGTAAAAGTAGATGAGGTTGCAAGTAGTGAGGATGAAAAATAATTCCAAAGCGTAACACCGCCTAAATAGAATAAAAGGGGAGGAGCTCCATCTGTAGATAGTTGGGCAATTTTTCCGAAGATAATCAGAAAAACGATGGTTGTTAGAATGGGATTGATAAAAAACCATATGGGTCCCAGGATCGTTTGCTTAAAACTGGATACAAAGTCTCTCTTGACGAACATATAGACAAGGTCTTTGTATTTCCAGACTTCTTTCAGCTTCAAGTCAAATAACGAATGATTGGCATCAATCGTTTCAGTCCACTTCTGTTGTGGTTCATTCATCTGTGTAAGGTTTTTACAAATTTATAATAATTAATTCTTACCATATTTTTTAGTTTGTGAATTATTGTTTACATAAACCTAAAAATTACAACTAATATATTGATATTTGTTGTTATGACAAAAAAACTATTGACTGTAAGGTCAATAGTCTGTAAATTTTATAATTTATTTTGTTATTTTTTAACGAGTTGCTTCAGATATTCGCCGTACCCACTTTTGCCATATTTAACTGCTGTTTCCAGTAATTTTTCTTCATTGATAAACTTATTACGGAAAGCAATTTCTTCAATACATCCGATTTTGAACCCTTGTCTCTTTTCAATAACACTTACGAATTCAGATGCATCATGTAGGGAATCAAAGGTGCCTGTGTCTAGCCATGCTGTTCCTCTATCTAGAACACCTACTTCTAATTTTCCATTCTTTAGATAAACATTGTTGATATCTGTGATTTCAAGTTCACCTCTAGCTGAAGGCTGAATGTTTTTAGCGATTTCTACTACATCATTATCATAGAAATAAAGACCTGGAACGGCATAATTTGATTTTGGTTTTAGTGGTTTTTCCTCAATAGAAACAGCTTTGAAATTATCGTCGAATTCTACGACACCATATCTTTCAGGGTCTGCCACGTGATAAGCGAATACAACTCCTCCGCTCGGATTAGTTTTGTTTTTCAGTAAAGCTCCCATTTCAGAGCCATAGAAGATATTATCACCTAAAACAAGAGCAGCGGAGTCATTACCAATAAATTTATCCCCAAGTATAAAAGCTTGAGCAAGTCCATCAGGGCTAGGCTGTACAACATATTCTATATTACATCCAATTTGTGAACCATCACCTAAAAGTTTGATGAAGCCTTCCTGATCATGTGGTGTTGTAATGATAAGGATA
This sequence comes from Chryseobacterium artocarpi, assembly GCF_001684975.1. Taxonomy (GTDB): domain Bacteria; phylum Bacteroidota; class Bacteroidia; order Flavobacteriales; family Weeksellaceae; genus Chryseobacterium; species Chryseobacterium artocarpi. Next base: position 490,231 of record NZ_MAYH01000045.1, read on the forward strand.
TCCTTAATTCCTGCTAAAAGTAATGTTGAAAGAGGATAGTAAATCATTGGTTTGTCGTAAACAGGCATCAGTTGCTTGCTTACTGCAATAGTTAGAGGGTAAAGTCTTGTTCCGGATCCTCCGGCTAGTATTATTCCTTTCATCTTTTATTATTTGGTATTTTCTATAGCGTAGTCCATTTGATTCTTAATATTCAAATCTATATCCGGTGTCATTAAAAGTGTAGAATTATTTTTGGATAACTTGCCATTTATACTTTTATGGAACCTGATCAATTCTTTTAAATTGTTTTCTGATATGAAAGAAAATGAACTGTATAATGAAGTTTTAAAATCATCAAAATCAAATTTTCTGATGATTGAGCTGGCTTGTTCTTTTGTCAGTAATTCCTTAGGAGGATCTACCGAGTAATCGAACATTCTAAGCTCTAAATATTCTTTTGCATAATTAATCAATGCTTCTTTGTAATGTGAAACTTCTATAAATTCATCAATCAGTTTTCGTTGAGACGAATTAGACATAGCCGGAGGAGGTGGGATTGACTGTGCACCGACTAAAGAAGTTACAGTTATAAAAAGCAATAGAAAAATATGCTTCATTATCTGATTAGTTATATTGGTTTTCGTAATATTTCTGATAATCTCCGCTGGTTACATTTTCTAACCATTCTTTATTCTCAAGATACCAGTCAATTGTTTTTCCTAAGCCTTCTTCAAAAGTTACAGATGGCTTCCAACCTAAATCTTTATTTAATTTAGTGGCATCAATAGCATAACGCTTATCGTGACCAGGTCTGTCTTTTACAAATGTGATTAACTTTTCAGAATAACCTTCCGGTTTTCCAAGTTTAGCATCCATCTGTTTAATGAGTTCTTTTACAAGATCGATGTTCTGCCATTCGTTGAAACCTCCGATATTGTAAGTTTCTCCTGTTTTTGCTTCATTGAAAATCTGGTGAATAGCTCTGGCGTGATCAATTACAAATAACCAGTCTCTTGTGTATTTTCCATCACCGTAAATTGGTAAAGGTCTTTCGTTGATAATATTTGAAATACAAAGTGGGATCAATTTTTCTGGAAAATGGTTCGGTCCATAGTTGTTTGAACAGTTTGAAACAATGAATGGCATCCCGTAAGTATTTCCATATGATCTCACCAAATGGTCAGATGCTGCTTTAGAAGCCGAGTATGGAGACTGAGGATCATAAGATGTTGTTTCAAGGAAGAACCCTGTTTCACCTAAACTCCCATATACTTCATCTGTAGAAACATGATAGAATAAATTCGTTCTTTTCTCATCAGGGAACCTACCGTGAGTATGATCTGGGTTTAATGTCCAGAATTCTTTGCAAAGATTAAGTAAATTTGCTGTTCCGTTTACGTTGGTATTGATGAATGCCATTGGATCAGTAATACTTCTGTCAACATGACTTTCTGCGGCTAAATGAACTACTGCGTCAGGATTATATTTTTCAAAAACCCTTCTTAGCTCTTCTGGTCTTGTAATATCTGCTTTTTCGAAAACGTAGTTAGGCTCATTTTCGATATCCTTTAAATTCTCAAGGTTTCCTGCGTAAGTAAGTGCATCAAGGTTGATGATCATGCTGCCGGGATTGTTTTTTACAAATTCTCTTACAACATGAGAACCGATAAATCCGGCTCCACCTGTTATGATGATGTTTTTCATTTATTTATTTTGTGATTGTCTTTCTGCCTATGCTTTTATAATAAAACCCGTTCTGTTCAGGGATTTCTAATGGATACATATTCCTTCCATCAAAAATAACTTTATTTTTCATTCTTTTAGCCATAAGCTCGAAATTAGGATTTTTAAATTCCGGCCATTCTGTAGCAATAAGTAGTGCATCTACTTCATCTAAAGCATCATACATCCCTTTGGCGTATTGTATCTTATCTCCAAGTATTTTTTGAACATTGCTTTCTGCAACAGTATCATATGCCACGATTTTTGCGCCTTTCTCAAGTAGAAGAGCAATATTGTCCAAAGAAGATGCTTCTCTGATGTCGTCTGTGTTGGCTTTGAAAGCTAGTCCCCACAATGCAATTTTCTTTCCTTCAAGGTTTCCGTTAAAATATTTTTCAATTTCAGAAACAAGGATTACTTTTTGAGTTGTATTTACATTTTCTGTAGCTTCTAGGATCTGGAAGTTAAAATCTTCTTGCTTACCAGATTTAATAAGCGCTTTTACATCCTTAGGAAAACAGCTTCCGCCATATCCGATTCCAGGGAATAAAAATCTATGCCCGATTCTGTCATCACTCCCCATTCCAAGTCTTACTTTGTCTACATCCGCACCTACTTTTTCACAATAGTTGGCAATCTCATTCATGAAAGTGATTTTTACAGCCAAAAATGAATTGGCAGCATATTTTGTAAGCTCAGATGATTTTTCATCCATGAAAATAATCGGGATTCCGGTATTGGTAAATGGCTGATAAATCTTAGCCATAATATCTTTCGCTTTTTCAGAGCTTGCTCCTACTACAACTCTTGAGGGATTCATTGAGTCTTCAACCGCAAAACCTTCTCTTAAGAATTCAGGATTTGAAACTACGTCAAAAGGAATATTGGTTTTAGCGGAGATGGTTTCTCTTACTTTGTCAGCGGTACCTACAGGTACGGTGCTTTTATTGACAACTACTTTATATTCAGTCATCATCTCACCGATATCATTGGCTACTTTTAATACATAAGAAAGATCAGCTGATCCGTCTTCTCCAGGAGGCGTAGGAAGCGCTAAATAGATAACTTCACTTTTGTCTAAAGCCTCTTTAAGGTTGGTGGTGAAAAATAATCTTTCAGACTGGATGTTTCTAAGGAACATTTCTTCAAGGTTCGGCTCATAGATGGGAACTACGCCGTTTTTCATACCTTCTACTTTTTTTTCATCAATATCAACACAGTATACTGAATTGCCAAGTTCTGCAAGAGTAGTTCCTGTAACTAGCCCTACATAACCTGTTCCTACAATCGTTATATTCAAAATGTTTGTTTTTAAAATTCAAAGACAAAAATAATAAAAATACCTTCATCTGCTTCTTTAATTTAATGTAAATGAATTTCCTTCTATTTGCTTGATAATAAGATAATTTTGCTTTTTTAGAAAAAAAGCGTATATTTGCAATGGATTTACGGAAAAAATGGGAAGGCTTCGCAAGAAAGCCTTTTTTCGTACTGTAAATCAAGATAAAAGAATGTATGGAGTTTAAAAAAAGAATTGAAGAATTATTAAATGAATTCCTTGAAACCAGAAAAGATCTTTTCCTTATTGATCTTAAGATTTCTGCAGGGGATGATATTACAGTGATTTTAGATGGTGATAACGGAGTTTCTTTACAGGATTGCCTTGATGCAAGCCGTGCTATAGAATTCAATATGGATCGTGAAGAACATGATTTTAGCCTTCAGGTAATGTCTGCAGGACTAAGCGAGCCATTAGTAACACCAAGACAGTTCAATAAAAACATAGGAAGAGAGATTGAGGTGATGCTGGAGGATTCTTCAAAAATTGAAGGAGAATTGTCAAAAGTAGACGAAGAGAAAATCACTCTTGTTTTACGTTACCGTAAACCGAAAGACATCGGGAAAGGAAAGGTGGATGTGGAAGAGGAAAAAGAAATTCCTTACACTGAGATCAAAAAGGCATTAGTAGTAATTAAATTTTAAAAAGAAAAAAGAATAGATGGATAATATAGCGTTGATTGAATCCTTTGGTGATTTTAAAGACGAAAAGGGGATCAGTAAAATTGATCTTATGGCAATTATTGAAGATTCACTGAAGACACTTTTGAGAAAAAGATTTGATTCAGATGATCATTTTGATGTAATTGTAAACCCGGATAAAGGAGATTTTCAGATATTTTTAAATAAAACAATTGTAGAGGACGAAATGTCTGAAGATGATGATTTGGAAATTGAAATTTCTGAAGCAAAGAAGATTGACCCTACTTTCGAAGTAGGTGAAGACTTTACAATGGAAATTCCTGTTGCACAATTGGGAAGAAGAAATATTCTTACCCTAAAGCAAATCCTGGCTACAAAACTTCAGGAGCATAATAATGCTATGCTGTATGAACAGTTTAGAGATAAAATTGGTGAAATTGTTGTAGGAGAAATCCACCATATCCGTCACAAGCATGTGATCTTGTTGGATGATGAAGGAAATGAATTTATTTTACCAAAAGAAAATCAAATCCCATCCGATTTCTTTAAAAAGGGTGAGAATATCAGAGCTATTGTTGAAACAGTAGATTTTAAAGGTTCAAAACCACAGATTATTATTTCCAGAACTGCACCTAAATTCCTTGAGAAGTTATTAGAGCTGGAAATTCCTGAAATTCAGGATGGAACAATTATCTTGAAAAAGGTAGTGAGAATTCCTGGAGAAAAGGCAAAGATTGCAGTAGATGCTTATGATGACAGAATTGATCCTGTAGGAGCTTGTGTTGGGGTGAAAGGATCCAGAATTCATGGGGTAGTAAGAGAGTTGAAAAATGAAAACATCGATGTTATTCAGTGGTCTAAAAACCCTGAGATTTTGGTGAAGAGAGCTTTAGGAAATGTTACCATCAATAAAATTGACATCAACGAGGATGCTAACTATGCGTTAGTATATACTCCTGTTGAAGAGATTTCTAAAGTAATTGGAAAACAAGGACAGAATATCAGACTGGCTTCTTGGTTGTCAGGATATGAAATTGATGTTTACAGAGAGTCCAGCGAGGATGACGATGTTGAATTGAGAGAATTTAATGACGATATCGAGCAGTGGATTTTGGATGAGTTTAAGAAAGTAGGACTTACAACTGCAAAATCAGTATTGGATAAAGAAACTGAGAGTCTTTTAAATATGGTAGACCTTGAAGAAGAAACAATCGAAGAGGTTAAACGTATTCTGAGAGAAGAATTTGAAGATTAAGATTTAAAATAAATCTTAATAAACAGTAAAAAAGAAATACTTTAATTTTAAAAATTAAAAAACAGTAAATAATATAGATGCCAAAAATTAGATTAAATAAAGCGGTTAAGGAATTCAACATTTCGATGTCCAGATTAGTAGAATTTTTACAGTCTAGAGGATTCGAGGTTGAAAGCAATCCTAACGCTCAATTGGAAGAATCGGCATATTCTGCATTGGAGGCTGAGTTTGCTAAAGATGGCGAACAACGAAAGGCTTCCCATGAGGTGGTGATCACTAAAGTTCCGGAAGAAAAACTGGAAATTGAAGAAAAGAAAACCCCTGAAGTGATAAGAGCTAAAGCAAATAAACCAGAAACTAAAATTTTAGGTAAAATAGATTTAGAACCTACTAAACCTGAGGTGGAAGAAACCCCTGCTGCTCCTGTAGTAACACCGGTTGAAGAAAAGAAAGAAGAAATCGTGAAACAAGAACCGGAAGTGAAAGCAGTTCCAGAAAAGCAGGAATTTAAGGTTTTGGATAAAATTGATTTGTCTCAGATAGAATCTAGAAATAGACCTGTGAAAAAAGACAAACCAAAAATGGAGGAGAAAAAAGAAGATATAAAACCAGTGGAACCCATAAAAGAAACTCCAAAGCCTGTAGTGGTAGAAGAGAAAAAAGTAGAGACTCCAAAAGCTGAGGCTGAACCAGAATCTCAGGAGCCACAAAAAATTGAAACAGTTTATCAGAAACTTGACGGTCCTAAGATCGTAGGTGAAAAGATCGACTTAACTCAATTTGCACCAAAACCAGGTGCTGGAGCAAAAAAGAAAAGAAAGAGAATTGAAAAACCAGGCGGAGGTCAGAATAACCAAGGTCAAGGTGGAAACAATCAAAACTCTGGAAATAATCAAGGTGGTCAAGGTGGAAACCGTCAACACAATAACAACAATGGTGGTGGACAAGGTGGAAACCGTCAAGGTCAAGGTGGGCAAGGAAACCGTCCTCAAGGTCAAGGTGGACAAGGAGGAAACCGTTTCGGAAATAACCAAGGAGGAAACCGTCCAGGTGGACAAGGTGGTGGATTTAAGAAAGGTGGACAAAATAACAGACCTGGTCAAAGAGTTATGCCAGTTGAATTAACTGACGAACAAGTTAAAAACCAGATCAAGGAAACCTTAGAAAAACTTACCAATAAAGGAGGTAAATCTAAATCTGCAAAACACAGAAAAGATAAGAGAACTTTCCGTAGAGAGCAGGATGAACGTCAGCAGGAGCTTGAAGCACAAGATAGAACGTTAAAAGTTACAGAATTTATTACTGTAGGTGAATTAGCGAGCTTGATGAATGTTTCGCCAACAGAAGTAATCTCTGCTTGTTTCTCACTTGGGGTAATGGTTACCATGAACCAAAGACTAGAAGCAGATACTCTATTATTAGTAGCTGACGAATTTGGATACAAAATTGAATTCTCAGATGCTGATCTTGAAGATACAGATGCAGAAGATGAAGTAGATACTGAAGAAAGCTTAGTATCAAGAGCACCAGTAGTTACTGTAATGGGACACGTTGACCACGGTAAAACTTCATTACTGGATTATGTTAGAAAGACTAACGTAATTGCAGGTGAATCCGGAGGTATTACACAGCATATTGGAGCTTATAACGTGAAATTGGAAAACGGTCAGAGAATTACATTCTTAGATACACCAGGTCACGAAGCCTTTACAGCGATGAGAGCAAGAGGTGCACAGATCACGGATATTGCAATTATTGTAATTGCTGCCGATGATGATGTAATGCCACAGACGAAAGAAGCAATTGCTCACGCGCAAGCTGCAGGTGTACCAATGATTATTGCTATCAACAAGGTTGATAAACCAAATGCTAACCCTGATAACATCCGTCAGCAGCTTTCTGGATTAAACCCGCCGGTTTTAGTAGAAGAATGGGGTGGAAATGTTCAGGCTCAGGAAATTTCTGCTAAATTCGGTAATAATGTAGATGTATTATTGGAGAAAGTTTTATTACAGGCTGAAATGCTTGAACTAAAAGCTAATCCTGACCGTTCAGCGAATGGAGTGGTTATTGAAGCATCTCTTGATAAAGGAAGAGGGTATGTAGCAACTATGTTGGTACAAACCGGAACTTTAAGAGTTGGGGACTATGTAGTAGCAGGTAAAAACCACGGTAAAGTAAAAGCTTTACTTGATGAAAGAGGGAAAAACCTTGCGGAGGCAGGTCCTTCAATTCCTGCAACAATCTTAGGATTAGACGGGGCGCCTACAGCAGGTGATAAATTCCGTGTTTACACTGACGAAAGTGAAGGTAAAGCGATCGCTAATAAGAGAGAGCAGTTACAGAGAGAACTTTCTATCAGAACGAAAAAACATACAACGCTTGAAGAACTAGGTAGACGTATTGCTTTAGGAGAATTCAAAGAATTGAATATTATCCTTAAAGGTGACGTGGATGGTTCTGTAGAGGCATTATCTGACCAGTTACAAAGATTATCAACAGAAGAAATCAGCGTGAAAATTCTTCACTCAGGTGTAGGACAGATCACTGAATCTGATATAAACTTAGCGGCTGCATCTGATGCAATTATAATCGGATTCAATGTGAGAGCTGGTGCTAATGCAAAAGAACTTGCAGACCGTGAAGAAATTGAAATCAGAACATATTCTGTAATTTATAAAGCTATCGATGAAGTAAAAGAAGCAATGGAAGGAATGCTTTCTCCTGAAATTCAGGAGCAGGTAATCGGAAATGTTGAAATCCGTGAGGTATTCAAGATTTCTAAAGTTGGTTCAATTGCAGGTTGTATGGTTCTTACCGGAAAAGTTACAAGACAGTCAAAAGTACGTCTATTGAGAGATGGTATCGTTAAGTTTGATGGAGAGCTTGAAAGCTTGAAGCGTTTCAAAGATGATGTGAAGGAAGTAACGAAAGGTTATGAATGTGGATTGAACTTAAAAGGTTATAATGATATTGAAATCGGAGATATCCTTGAAGTTTACGAAGAAGTAGCTGTTAAGAAAAAGCTGAAATAATTATTCAGATATATTTATAAAAATCCACCTCATTGAGGTGGATTTTTTATTTTAAAGTATAAAATGGTCTTAATTCTGATTAAGGAAGGTAACCAGTTTGGTTAAGTCTTCATCTTTGTCAAACTTAATCTTATTAGATTTGAAGAATGCTGTTAAAGCATCTTTTTTGTCTGGGAATTCTGCTATGATTTCTTTTTGATTTCTTGGCTTTTTTATGAAACCTTTTTCTGTTTTAATGTAGTATACAGGGTCTAGATTACGGAAGTTTGCCGGTTTTTCACTTGCATAACCATTCGCAGCAGGAACAACATCTGTAAATTTGGTTTTAATCTTTTTATATAAAGAGTTCTTACCATTTACAAGTTCAAAAAAATATCCGCTTAATTCATCCAATGTTTCAAGTAATACTATTGTTTGCTTAGGAGATGATACTTCAATTCTTGAAAATTCAGCATTTTTGGGGAGAACTCGAACTTCATTATTTTTTTTAAATTCTATTTCATCCGAATAACTATTATATCGTACAGGTACTTGTTCATAGTTATCTGCAATTTTAGCCATTGTAAAGTCTTTGGTGTAATACGGAGAACCGGCTATTTCTTCATATTTAAATGTTTTACCTGTTGTAGATTTTATACCATCAAATACTGACTGAGTACCTGTGGCTCCATTAACTGAAAGGGTGTTTTGAGCAAAGCTAAAATTAATCCCTGCTAAAACAAATGTGGTTATGATTGTTTTTTTCATTTTTTAAAATTATGAAATTTTGGTTTTATGTCAAAAGTATAAATATAATATTCAAAATGGATATATTGAATTATTTTTTTTTAAGTATATGGGAATTGTAAAGTGGTATGCTGTTTTTTTAAAATGATAATAGATTGTTGTTGGATGATTAATTTTTTACTTTAAAAGACTTGGTTGTGTGGAAATTAACAATGGTATAATTTAGATTTGTTATAAATAATATTTTAATCACTGTTTATTAAGTGTTAAAATTGCTGTTTTTGGTTAATGATGTTAAAATTTATTAAATTAAATCTATCTAATATTATGGATTTCTTTATGTGTAATGGGGAATGGTTGCGATATTATGAATGAAAATGGTGCAATTCGGTGTAAAAAATTTGCCAGTGTTAATATTTATTAACATATTTGCCTCTAAAATATATTAAAATTTGTTAATATGAATGTTAAACTACGTGTATTAACAGCTGGTGTTTTGTTTTTTACAGGACAGGCTGTATTTGCTCAGGAGGGTAAAAAAGACTCCAAAGACAAAGAGACGAAAATTGAGGAAGTAGTTGTTTTGGGGTATAGTAAAACATCCACTAAAGCTAAATCTACATCTTCTTCAATCACTGTTGGAGCAGAAACATTAGAAAACAGACCCAATATTTCTGTTTTAAATTCAATTCAAGGGACAGCTCCCGGAGTTGTTATTAACTCAGGGTCTGGATCTCCAGGTTCAGGAAAATTTAACATATTAATTAGAGGTATGAGTTCCTTAAATGGTTCTACAGATCCTTTATATGTAATCGATGGTGTTATTACTTCCGGATCTCAGTTTAGAAACTTGAACTCATATGATATTGAAACTTTCAGTATTCTAAAAGATGCTCAGGCGACAGCTATTTATGGTAACAGAGCTGCAAATGGGGTTGTTGTAATTACTACAAAAACAGGTAGATTTAATTCTGGTTTAAGGGTTTCTTATGACGCTTTGACTTCTTTTAGTAAAATGCCTGGAGTTAAATATAACATGGCTAGCGGTAAGCAGCTATTACAGATCCAAAAGAACTACCTTACAGGTGATGGAGGAGATATGGATCAGGCAGATATTGATAACTGGAATATAAATACTGATTGGGATAAACAATTTACTCAAATCGGTATTGGACAACAGCATAATATTTCAATTACAGGAGGAGGTGAAAATATCAACAATTTCCTTTCCTTAGGATATTTAGATCAGCAGGGTACTGTTAAGTCTACTGACTTTAAGCGATTTACATTAAGAAATAACCTTAATGGGAAGTCTAAAGATGGTAAATTAACTTTTGGTGCTGTTCTAGGGCTTGGTTACTCGAAAAGAAACCAGCTGGATGATGAAGAAAATTCAGCTATTGCTAATAACCCATTACAGAACCCATTATTCGGAGGGGTACTTTCTTCTACTTATAAAACTCCTTCTCCATATGCAAGCGGACAAGAATTGTTTAACAATATTGGTCAGACCATTAACGGAAATACGCAGTGGATTCTTCAGGATAATATTAATGGAGGAATTAGAAACAAATATACTGAATTAAGTATCTCTGCTAATGCTAATGTCAATTATAAGCTAACAGATTATTTAAGTGTAGGAAATAGAACTGGTATAGAATACAAAGAATACGAAAGAATCTTTGCGAGATCAGCTCAGGGATACCTTGCACTTTCTGTAGCAGCAGGACAAGGAGCTAGATATGCAGGGGTTGAAACATTTACTACTACACAGGATTTAACTGTTAACAGTATTACAAATATTACTTTTAACAAGTCTTTTGGTGATCATACCATTTCAGCTGCGGCTTATATGGATTACATCAAAGCACATGTGAATATTAATTCTCAGACACAAAATGGATTGAATCCATTGCAATGGCAGTTCGGTGCCGGTACTGGATATATTCCATTCAACCCGGATACGCCTAACTTGTACAGACCTTCAGTATCTGCTTCGAAAGTTACCGCTGGAACTTTAGCTTACTTCGGAACGTTAGACTATGATTATAAAGATAAATATGGTGTAAGTGGAGTAGTAAGAAGAGATGGATCTTATCGTTTCCTTCCTACTAACAGATGGGAGACATTCTGGTCAGTAGCTTTACGATGGAATATAGATAAAGAAGATTTCATGGCTAATTCTGGATTCAGATTATTGAAACTTAGGGCTTCAATGGGGACAACTGGAAACCAGAATTTAGGTGTACCTGTTAATAATGTTAACCCATTAGTTCAACTTCCAAATAACTTCCTTGATTTATATAATGGTATTTCAGGATATCAGAATATCCTAGGATATAACTTTGTTAACCTGTCTAATCCTTATTTAAGATGGGAGCAGGTAAAGCAGACCAACGTAGGGGTTGATTTTAACTATAAAGGTATTGTTGAAGGTAGTTTTGATTATTATCAAAAGAGAACTTCAAGAATGTTTAACAACCTACAGAGATCTGCTGTAACAGGATACTGGGACATTAGAGGAAATGATGGTATTCTTGATAACAAAGGAGTTGAAGGGTTAATCAGATACAATGCTATTAAGACTGAAAACACGAAGTTATCATTCTTTGTGAACGGGGCTTATAACTCGAACAAGATTGTTTCCATGAATAATGAGGATATCTCTGATGATATTGCACACGCAATTGGCGGTCCTGCAAACCAGTATATTCTTTATCCATATTTAGGAGTTAATCCAAACAATGGAAACATGTTATTCCTTGATATTAATGACAACATTACAGAGAATCCACAGACATCTGATAGAAGACGTACAGGGAAATCTCCATATGCTAAATTCACAGGAGGTTTTGGATTTAATTTCCAACATAAAGGTTGGTTCTTAGATACATTATTCTCTTTCCAACAAGGAGGATGGATTTATGACAACTTAATGTCATGGGCAATGAACCCTAACTATTCTGATGGAAATAACGTTTCTGCAGACCTTCTTAATGCCTGGACGCCTGATAACAGAAATACAGATGTTCCTGCTTTAGAAGCTGATAATACAGGTAGAGATGGTTCTTCTGACAGATTCTTAAAGAGTACGGATTTCATCAGACTTAAAAATGTTTCTCTAGGGTACTCTTTTACTAAAGATCAGTTAGGAAAATTACCGGTTAGAGGTATTAAAGTATTTGTTCAGGCGGAAAACATTTATACATGGACGAAATGGAAAGGTTTCGATCCTGAGCCTGTAACTACAGCTTCACTAAATGTATATCCTAACCCTAAAACAGTTTCTGTAGGATTAAATGTTGATTTTTAATAGAAAAAAGTTATGAAAAGAATAATAAATACAATATTAACAGTAGCAACGTTATCGACAGTAGGATTCACTCTGAATAGCTGTCAGGATGCATTAGATATTACTCAGGCTGGAGAGCTAAAACCTGAAGATGTATTTACTACTGTTGCTAATTTAAATGATGTCTTAAACGGATCTGTTTATGCGCAATTAGAACCCATTGAAGAAATATATTTTTCTGCAGTATTTACAGACGAAGTAAAGCCTGGACATGGTAGCGGAGGGCAAGAATATGAACTTCACAGACTTTTCTTAGATCCATCTTCTCCAGTTGTTAACTCATCTGCCTCTATAGGTGTTACTCCTCCAAGTTTTGGTATTTGGATGAATGAATATAGAGTAATTAATAGAATTAATAGATTACTTGAAGGTGCACAAAAGATTACTCCTAATACTGCTGCTGAAAAAGCACAGTATAATAGTATTATTGCACAAGCTAGAGCAATGAGAGCTTATTGCTACCTTCAATTAGAAGCGTATTTTGCTCCTGATATGAAAGATCCTAATGGTCTGGGAGTTATTTTAATAAAAGATGTTCCTGCTACAGATGCTAAATTACCAAGATCTAAAAATCAGGATGTATATGACTTTATTAATGCAGATTTAGATTATGCAAGAAGTATACTTACATACTCTGCTACAGCTCCTACAAGATACGCTGTAGGTAAAGCATTCGTAAACTCAGTTACTGCACGTTTTAACTTATATAGAGGTAACATGGCTTTAGCAAAACAATATGCTAAAGAAGTAATTGATAATTCAGGATTGACTTTAACTCCAGCTACTCCAAGTTCTATTCTTATTGATCCATTAAAGCCGGAATTAGGATATCAGCCTGTTGGAAATGTGCCTTGGTCTAATGCTTTTTATCCAAATGCCGGATCTTTTAATCCATATAAAAACATGTGGAATGATACACAAAGAGGAGAAATCATTTTCTCTCTTAACAGACTTGCATTAGGTGCTGGAGCTCCAATTGGTCCAAGATGGAACACAAACAGTTCTAGTATTTCAGGTAACCCAATGTGGAACTGGGGAAGAAATATTTACAATATGTTTACAAACAACGATATAAGAAAATATACTTATGTTGATCCTTCTTCTACGCCAAATGTAAACTGGAATCAGCCGAATGTAAACACACGTTTGGATAGATTAGTTGTTGATAAATACCCTGGTAAAACTGGTTCTGCAACAAGAAATGATATTAAGGTATTTAGACTATCTGAAATGTATTTCATTTTAGCTGAAGCTGAAGCTGCAACTGGAAACCTGGCAGCAGCACAAACGCTAATCCAGCAAGTAAGAAATGCTAGATACTTTGATGCCGTTCCTACTACACCTACTTATACAAGTACTCAGGTAGCGTATGCTGATATCTTAAAAGAGCGTAGAATTGAACTAGCATTGGAAGGACACCGTTACCTAGACTTAAAAAGGTTAGCTGTAGCAGCTGGTGTTTCTATGGATAGAAACGTTACTGATGATGTTATTCCTGCTAAGAATTTACCAAATGGTGATTACAGATATACTTTACCTATTCCAATTAAGGAAATATCTGCAAACCCTAATTGCGTACAAAACCCTGGTTATAACTAAAATATAATCATATTATACACAACCCCTGCTCAAAGCAGGGGTTTTTATTTGCTATTATTTCTTATTTTTGCTGTACAATAATGAATAATGAAGTACATACTTTTCATACTTACTTTCTTTGGCTTTGCTGCACACGCACAGGTTGTTAATACAGCGGATAATAATAAATCTCAGCAAAAACCGGAGGATACACTTGTCATAGACTCAGGAAAAAAAGACTCCTTAAAGATTTTTAAACCAACCATCAATGATTATCAATATCAGACTCAGTTCTCCGAGAGAAAAGTGTTTGATACGGTGATGACATTTGATAAAACCTATATATTTTCACAATATAACAATACAGACAACTTTGGTAGAGTACAACCAGCTAATATCGGGTCAGGATTTAATCCTTTAGTATTTGAAGTGAATGCTGAACAGAACCTTTCATTACTACCTTCCAATAAATCCTACATGATTCTGGGCGCAAATGATGTGAAATATTATGATGTAAAAACTCCGACAGCTGCATTTGTTTATCATAATGCAATGAGGAACGGGGCGGCTTTACGATCTACCTATACTCAAAATATTGGTAAAAGATTCAACTTTGCTTTAGAGTATATGGGACTTCGTTCACAAGGTCTTTACAGAAATGCTTTGTCTGCAAATAACAATACAATATTCTCAGGACACTATACCTCAAAAAGCGGAAACTATGAACTTTTTGCCCACTACATTCACCAAAACATAAATAACCAGGAAAACGGTGGTATTCTAGAGGATGATTTATTTCAATCAGGTAGTAGTGACTATAAAAACAGACAAAACGCTCAGGTCAATTTAGAGTCTAGCAGCTCACAGTTTGCTTACAGAAGATATTATCTAAGCCATCAGTTTACCCCTTTCAATTCAGAAAAATTTCCTTTCAGTATCAGACATACTATTTCTCATCAAGGAAATAAATATTACTATAACCAAGGAACATTAGAAGGATATTGGTATAAAGATCCTGTAGAATTAGTCAATGGATTTCCTTTAACAACAAAGAAATATTCAAGCAACTTCAGCAATACTTTAAGCTTGGTTTTTAACAATGAAAAATTCAAGTTGGATGCCGGAGTTCGTTATCAATCTATTAAACTGGGAATAAGAGACGTTGTTGCATTAAACGGAGTTCCTTTCCCTGAAGAACTTAAAGAAAACAGAATCGGTGCCGTAGGAAATCTGCAGGTAAAACTTTGGGATAAAATTCAATTGAATTCATTCTTAGAATTTTCAAATGGAAGTCAATTTAAAAGTTACCTTAAAACAACCAATAATCTGAAGTTTGAGCCAATAAAAGATTATTTTGTGAATGCAAAAGTAAACTTTCAAAGCGCTTATCCATCATTCAACTATTTGTTAAACACATCCGTTTACAACAAATTCAATTACTATCTTGAAGATGCAAAAAACCAATCCGTGATGGAACTTGGTGGAAGTATAAACCTAAAATGGTTTAAAACAGAAATCTTCGCCAACTATTTCAGAATAGACAATTACACTTATTTTGACAGTAATGCAGCTCCAAAACAGAGCGAAAGTTCATTGAATATTTCTCAGATTGGAGGAGACGCCACATTTAGCTATGGTAAATTCCATTTGAACACAAGATTGCACTTCCAGAATGCTTTGACGAATAAAAATCTTTTGCCAATGCCAAGCTTTATCGGAAGAGCTAACATTTTCTATCAAACATTGGCATTTAAAAAGGCAGCAGAAATCCAGGCTGGGGTAAAAATATATTACTTCTCTAAATTTGGTTCAAGAGATTATTCTCCTATCCTTAACGAATATCTTCTTCCAGATTCAAAAGCGTTCTCCATCGGAGGACAACCTATCGCCGATCTATATATTAATATGAAGGTTAAAAAGATGTTCTTTTTCATAGAAGGACAGCAGATAGGAACCTTTATTTCTCATAACAAAGCATATGCATTTCCACATTATCCGGTGTATGACTTCAGATTGAATATCGGAATTGTGTGGTATCTGTTCAACTAAAAACTATACAGGTTGAAAACAATTAATAAAATATCATTTAACGATATAGAAAGCATACCTCAATTGGTAAAAGATTTTCTGAATCAGACAATTGAGGGTTTTGAAAATAAAACATTTTCTCTAGATAATTTTAGTAATCAGATTTATCTGAAAAAAGATTCCTTTTCAAAAGAGCAAAGAAATATTTTATCAGACGCATTTGAGAAACAACTTGCAGGTCTTTCCCTTTCTTCAGAGCAAGAAGAGAATCTGGAAAATCTTAAGTTGCCCAATACATTCACTATCACAACAGGGCATCAGTTGAATTTGTTTTCAGGACCTGTTTTCTTTGTCTATAAAATATTGCAGACTATTAAAACATGTACCTATCTGAAAGAAAATTTCCCGGATTTCAATTTTGTTCCGGTGTATTGGATGGCTTCAGAAGATCATGATTTTGTAGAAATCAATCATTTTAAAACAGAGAATAATTACTACGAAACAAACGAAAAGTCTGGAGGTCCGGTAGGCAGAATTGAAATTAATGATACCTATTTTACCACAGAGTTTGAAAAAGAATTCAAAGATTCAGTTTTTGGGACAGAATTGATTTTAATGTTGAAAGAAGCTTATAAAGTAGGAAATACTTTAACCCAAGCTATTCAAATTCTGGTGAACCGTATTTTCTCTGAATTTGGACTTCTGATTCTTGATGGAGATTCAAAAGAACTTAAAGAACAGATAAAAGATGTTTTCAAAGACGAATTGCTTCATTTTAGCTTACAGAAAACATCAAAAGAAAAAGTAAACTTTCTGACTGAAAAATATGGAAAAGTTCAGGTGAACCCACGTGAAATTAATCTTTTCTATCTTTCAGAAACGAGAGACAGAATTGATTTCAACGGGCAAAAATATATTGTAGTAGATACAAATATTCAGTTTACAGAAGAAGAAATTCTCAGCGAGCTGGAAAATCACCCTGAAAGATTCAGTCCTAATGCGTTGATGCGTCCGGTATATCAGGAAAAAGTATTGCCCAATCTTGCATACATTGGTGGAAATGCGGAAATCATGTATTGGCTGGAACTTAAAGACTACTTTTCAAAAGTCAATATCCCTTTCCCAATCTTGATTCCAAGGAACTCGATGCTTTTCCTTAAAGAAAAAACATTAGGTAAAATTGAAAAGTTAGACCTTAAAATAGAAGATTTCTTTCAAAACTTTACTGTTATTACCAATCATAAAATTTTAGAAGATAATACGATTTTAAAATTATTAGAAGAGAAAGAACAACTTCTTATTAATAACTTCAATCAATTAAAAGTCTCTGCAGAAACTACCGAGAAATCCTTTGGAAATATGGTGAAAGCAGAAGAGGTAAGACAATTGAAATCATTCAAAAGAATGAAAAAACGTTTGCTTCATGCCGAAAAAATAAAGCAAAGTGAATTATTAGAAAGGCTTGAAAATCTGTTCATAGATGTTCACCCTTCCAAAACATGGCAGGAAAGAGTATATAACTTTAGTGTATTCTTTTCAGATTATGGGTATTCGTGGCTTGAAAATTGTTTGGAAGAGATGGTGGTTCAAGATTCCAAATTAATAATTGTTGCCATTTAATTTTAAAGAAGTATTTTTGTAAATTATAATTATCGAATATGATAAAGAGGTTTTTTATTCTATCCAGTTTATGTATGGTTTTGGGAGTTTCAGCCCAGAAATCACATACGGTTGTACAAGGCGATAACCCTTACAACATTGCAAAAAAGTATGGAATGACTGTAGATGAATTGCTGAAGCTAAACCCAAAGCACAAAGATGGTAAATTGGCTATCGGAGATGTTTTAACTATAAAATCAGAGAAGGCAGTAACTCCGGTTGTAACAAAAACTGTCGTAGCTGAAAAAGTAAATGCCACTGGTGGCGTTGCAGTAGGTAAAATCGTTTTACAACCAAAACAGACCATTTACGGAATCACAAAACAATACAGAATCTCTGAAACTGATTTAAGAAAACTGAATCCTGAACTGGATTCTCACATGAAAATCGGTGACGAAATTACTTTACCTCTTGCTAGCATCAAAAAATATGGTGATCAGCAAACGGTAGTTGCTCCTCCTAAACATGTAGAAGCTCCAGCTCCGGCTGAAAAAGTAGAAACAGCTACACCAGCAGGAGAAGGGGAAGCTTATGTGATTCAGGCTAAAGATAATTATTACAGAATTACTAAGCAGTTTGGTATCAGCCAACAGGATCTTTATGCTTTAAATCCAGGATTGGAAGAAAAAGGCTTAAAACCTGGGGATACCATTAAAATAAAAAGATCAAACCATAACGATACGGTTGTTGAAACAGCCAATCCAAAAGAAAAAATGGATTCAGGGAACGAAAAATCTTCCACTGTTTCCAATAATGTGGTCGTAGGAGATGATTACGTTACTTACACAGTGCAGCAAGGAGATACAGTATTCTCTATTGTGAATAAATTTGGAGTAAGTATTGATGAGTTAATCGCTCTTAACCCTGATCTTTCAAAAGGTTTAAAAGCCGGAATGGTTTTAAAGATCAAAAAACAGGACCCGGCTTATGTTAAGAAAAATGGAGATGCTTTAAGTGTTGTATTGATGCTTCCTTTCGGTTATAGTACCAATGAGACACAATATAGAACTATGGCTCTAGACTTTTTAACGGGTGCTAAACTTGCCATTGAGAGAAATGCAAGAGGCGGGCAGAAACTGGATGTTAAAATTGTAGATTCAGGAAATGAAGCTTCTTTCAAAAATTCTCTGACGCAGATCAATCCTGAAAATACAGACCTTATTATTGGTCCGTTCTTTAAATCTAACGTTATTGACGTTTTAGATTTCACTAAAAATCAAAAAATTCCTGTGGTAGCACCATTTGCAAATACACCGGAATTATATAACTATAGCAATTTGATTATCGTAGAAACGAACAATCAAACCTATGCAGATAAAATCGTAGAAGAAGTAAAAGCAGTATATTCAGATCAGAAGATATATGTAGTGGCAGATTCTAAAAAAGAAAATGCAAATTACATTAAATCAGGACTTGAAAAAGCTGTGAAAAACCCTAATATCGTGATTGTAAATTCCCCTGCGGAAATTCAGTTAGACCAAAATATGATGACAGGACAATCAGCTCCGGTTATTGCAATTTTGGCAAATGATGATATGGGAGATACCTTTGCAAACAAAATCATTAATCTTTCTAAAGAAGTACAAGGAGTAAAAGCATTCAGTATGTTCTATTCTCCGACTTTCGAAAAGAAAGTAGATGAGTTGAGCCAGGCAAGCTTGGTATACCTGATGGACAGAAAGATCAATACTGACGGTAATTTTGAAAAAGAGATTCTTGCAGCTTATAAAAACAAATACTGCAAAACACCACCAAAATATGCCATCGTAGGTTTTGACGTTGTTAATGATATGTTGACAAGAGAAAATAAAAAAGGAGAAATCTTTAAGCAAATGAATAAGGTTCAGACTCAGCTTGCAACAAAATTTGAGTTTGTAAAATCTAAAGCTAATGGAGCTTATGTCAACACAGGTTACAGAGTAATCAGACTAGTACCTTAATGATTTATCTTTGTTTCAAAGATTATTGTTAACATTATAATTATATTTGCATAATATTTAATTCAATACATGAAAGCACTTGTATTTCCAGGGCAGGGTTCTCAGTTCGTAGGAATGGGAAAAGAATTGTATGATTCTAGAAAAGATATTAAAGATCTGATGGAATCTGCCAATGAAATTTTAGGTTTCGACATTCTTTCCATTATGTTTAACGGAACAGATGCGGATCTTAAAAAAACAGAGGTTACCCAGCCTTCAATTTTTATACATTCAGTAGCAGCATTAAAAGCAGTAAACGGGCTTGGAGCTGAAATGGTAGCAGGACACTCTTTAGGAGAATTCTCTGCATTGGTAGCAAACGGCGTTTTATCTTTTGATGATGGTTTGAAATTAGTATCAGAAAGAGCTAAGGCGATGCAGGATGCTTGTGATGCAAATCCAAGCTCTATGGCGGCAATCCTAGGATTAGAAGACGCTAAAGTTGAAGAAATCTGTGCTCAGATCAGTGGAGTAGTAGTTCCGGCAAACTATAACTGTCCGGGACAATTGGTAATTTCAGGAGAAACTCCAGCAGTGGAGGAAGCTTGTGCTAAACTAAAAGAAGCAGGAGCAAAAAGAGCCTTATTGTTGCCTGTAAACGGAGCTTTCCATTCACCATTGATGCAGCCAGCACAGGAAAGATTAGCGGCAGCTATCGAAAAAACAAAATTCAGAAAGGCAACGATTCCTGTATATCAGAATATTACAACTACAGCTGTGACAAACCCTGATGAGATCAAACAAAATCTTATTGCTCAGCTTACAGGTCCTGTAAAATGGACACAATCTGTTCAGAATATGATTAAAGACGGTGCTTCTAATTTCGTAGAAGTTGGACCTGGAAAAACCCTTCAGGGATTAATCAAAAAAATTGACGGATCAGTAGATGCTACTTCTGCAATCTAATTAATAAAAAATATGAACGCGATATTTTCACCGGGCAAGCTTATGCTTACTTCAGAATATTTCGCAATAGATGGAGCTCTTGTCTTAGCGGTACCTACCAAGCTGGGACAAGAGTTTTTCTTTGAAGAAAAGGATGACCATCAATCCTTGATTTTCTGGGAAGCACTCCATCAAAACAAACCTTGGTTGAAAGCTGTCATCGATTATAAAAACTGGCAGATCCTTGAGACCAATATTCCTTCAAGCGCTGAATTCATTTTAAAGACATTAAAGAATGTTCAGCAGCTTTCTACTATTAAATTCAAAAATGATTTTACCTATCATTTAAAAACAAACCTTCAGTTTCCCGCAGACTTTGGTCTTGGAAGCAGTTCTACATTAATGAACAATCTTGCAGAATGGGCTGAAATTGATCCTTTCTATTTGAATACAATCAGTTTAGGAGGAAGCGGATATGATATTGCTGTTGCAAAAGAGAAGTCTGCAGTGCTTTTCCAGAGCAAACCTGAGATTAAATTTGAGAAGGTGGATTTTAATCCTTCATTTAAAAACGAATTAATTTTTATCCATTTAAACCAAAAGCAAGATAGCAGGGAGGGAATCAATCTTTACAAGTCGAAAAATAAATCTCCTGAGTTGATTAATGAATTTTCAGATATTACAAAGAAAATTTTATTATGCAACGAATTGGATAATTTTTCTCGGTTAATGGATGTTCATGAACAAAAAATTTCTGATTTTATTGAAATCCTTACAGTTAAAGAGAGGCTGTTCTCAGATTGCCCTTCTTTTGTCAAAAGTTTAGGTGCTTGGGGCGGAGATTTCGTGATGAGTGCTAAATTTGGGGGTTATAAAGACTATTTTTGGGAGAAAGGTTTTACTACCGTTTTTGAATGGTCAAATATAATTGATTTATAATCAATAATTTACAATCCTGTTTTTTTATTTGTCATTCTGACTTATATCAGTATATTTAAACCACCTTTAACAAATAATTAATATTATTTTTGTTGAAGTCAATAAAGAAATAGAAAATATAAGTAAAATGAAAAACACTAAAATCATCCAGGATTTAGAGAAATTAGGGATTAAAGGAAACTATGAAGTAGTGTATAATCCTTCTTATGAAGAATTATATCAGGCTGAAGTTTCTCCTGAAAATCAGGGGTTTGAGAAAGCGGAACTTACAGAATCGGGCGCGGTATCAGTAAAAACAGGAATTTTCACAGGTCGTTCACCTAAAGACAGATATATTGTTCAGGATGATGTTACAAGAGATACAATTTTCTGGGATGGTAAAGTAAATTTACCAACTACGCCGGAAATTTTCGGGTCTTGTAAAGAATTAGTGATGAGCCAGCTTTCTGAAGCTAAGAAAATCTATGTTGTAGATGCTTTCTGTGGAACGAACGCAGATACGAGACTTAAAGTAAGATTCATTGTGGAAGTAGCATGGCAGGCGCATTTTGTTACAAACATGTTCATCCGTCCTTCTCATTATGAGCTTGAGAACTTTGGAGAACCAGATTTCACTGTAATCAACGGATCTAAGACAACTAACCCGAACTGGGAAGCTCAAGGATTGAACTCTGAGAACTTTATTATGTTCAACCTTACAGAAAAACTACAGATCATCGGTGGTACTTGGTACGGAGGTGAAATGAAAAAAGGAATGTTTGCAATGATGAACTATTACCTTCCATTAAAAGGTATGGCTTCAATGCACTGTTCTGCGAACGTAGGAGAAAAAGGTGATGTAGCTTTATTCTTTGGTCTTTCAGGAACAGGAAAAACTACTTTGTCAGCAGATCCGAAAAGATACCTTATCGGTGATGACGAGCACGGTTGGGATAACAACGGAGTATTCAACTATGAAGGTGGATGCTATGCTAAAGTAATTGATTTATCAGAAGAAAAAGAACCGGATATTTTCAGAGCAATCAAGAGAGATGCACTTCTTGAAAACGTTGTTATTAACAATGGAGTAGCGGATTATACAGACGGATCTATCACTGAAAATACAAGAGTTTCTTATCCAATCTATCATATTAACAAAATTGTATTACCATCTAAGGCTGGTCATGCGAAAAAGATCGTTTACCTTTCAGCAGATGCATTCGGAGTACTTCCTCCGGTTTCTATCCTGAATGAAGATCAGGCGCAATACCACTTCCTTTGCGGTTATACATCTAAATTAGCAGGTACTGAAAGAGGAATTACTGAACCTCAGCCATCTTTCTCTCCGGCATTTGGTGAGGCGTTCCTTACATTACACCCAACAATGTACTCTAAGACATTGATCGGAAAAATGAAAGAGCACGGAGCTAAAGCTTATTTAGTAAACACAGGTTGGAATGGTACTGGAAAGAGAATTTCTCTAAAAGATACAAGAGCAATCATTGATGCTATCATCGACGGTTC
Organism: Chryseobacterium artocarpi; assembly: GCF_001684975.1. Classification (GTDB taxonomy): domain Bacteria; phylum Bacteroidota; class Bacteroidia; order Flavobacteriales; family Weeksellaceae; genus Chryseobacterium; species Chryseobacterium artocarpi. The sequence goes on from NZ_MAYH01000045.1 coordinate 512,854, forward strand.
TATTGATAACGCTCCTAAAACTCAGGTTCCAATTATGAATCTTGAAATTCCTACTGAACTTCCGAATGTTTCTAAAGGTATCCTTGATCCTAGAGATACTTATGAGAATACTTCAGAATGGGAAGAAAAAGCGAAAGATCTTGCTTCAAGATATATCAAGAACTTTGAACAGTATTGTGATACTGAAGAAGGCAAGAGATTAATTGCTTCAGGACCTCAATTACAAGAACAAACTATCTAATCAGATAATTATAAATAGAAAGCCTCATCAAAGATGAGGCTTTTTTTATTTTATATCTAGCTGATAACGATGCTTTTGCAGATATTTACGTTGCAAATGCACACATGAAAATAAAGATCTGCTTAATCTGTTAAATCTGCGAGTCAATAATATTATATCTTGTATAGAAAGTGACATTTGTTATTACTTCAAACTAATAATAGCCAACCTGTACCCATCCATCCCAAATCCGGATAAAACAGCATCAGTATTAGCGGCAGTTACAGACTTCTGTCTGAATTCTTCTCTTTTGTATATATTGCTGATATGAACCTCAACTTTAGGCTTTCTAATGTTTTTCAGACAATCTGCAATGGCATAAGAATAATGAGTGAAAGCTCCGGGGTTAATCACAACAGCATCAAAATCATCTTCCTGCAATCTATTAATAATTTCCCCTTCAATATTTGACTGGTAATATTGAATTTCATGAGATACAAATTCGGATTTTAAATTTTCCAAATAAGTTTCCATAGAAACAGTTCCATAGATTTCCGGTTCTCGGGTTCCTAACAGGTTAAGGTTAGGACCATTTATAATCAAAACTTTCATTCTATAAAATTAAAAAGTTTTTTTAATTAAAGGTTAAAAATATTGCTCAGTATGACGTTTGCTTCATTGAATTATTAATAATGATATTTGTCATGTTTAAGAAAGTGATAATTTTTGTAAGTCCTTATTTTAAGGGGTTTTAATATAATCTTATGTTAATTTTTGAAAATTTATCATGAAAAATAAATAAGTCTACTTGTTTTGTAGACTAAAAGTTTATAGCTTTGCAACCATATTTCGATCGGCTTATAAAGAAAGATGGAGGGAACTGACCCTGTGAAGTCTTAACAACCTGCTACGCGCAAGGTGTTACATTCAGCCTTTAAAGGAAAAATAAGCGTTTGGTTTATCGTATCAATCGATGCCCTTTGCTGACTTTTCTGCAAAGGGCAAAATTTTAATATATGATAAATAAAATTGATTATGATTAATAAAAAATTAATTAATTCTAAAATTTGGATACCACCTGTGGCAGCGTTTTTCTTAGGAATTGTAAGTGTTAGCGGGCAGAATTCCAAACCTAAAAAAGATACACTTAAAGAAAAAGAAATCGATGAAGTAGTGGTAGTTGCTTATGGTAAAGCTAAAAGAAATAGCTATACCGGTTCAGTGGCTACTATCTCTAGCGATAAAATTAATAACAGACCGGTAACCAATATTACAAAGGCATTGGACGGACAGGTTCCGGGTGTGCAAATCACAGGTGCTTCAGGGCAGCCAGGTGCTGTTTCTACCATCCGAATCAGAGGAGTTGGTTCTGTAAGTGCTTCAAGTGACCCTTTATATGTAGTAGACGGAATTCCTTTTGATGGAAACTTAAATGCAATAAGCCCAAGTGATATTGAATCTATCAGTGTACTGAAAGATGCTACAGCAAGTGCATTGTATGGTTCAAGAGGAGCAAACGGAATTATCATCATTACTACAAAATCGGGTAAAAAAGGTGAGGCTAAGGTAAATTTAAACATCAGTCAGGGATTCTCTAGCCGAGCAGTAAAAGATTACGAGCAGGTAAATACAGATCAATATTTCCAATTGTATTGGGAAGCGCTTAGAAATGGATATCAGTCTAAGCAGATTTCTGCACAACAGGCAGGGCAAATGGCTTCAGATAATCTTATTTACGGTCCGGGAGGGTTGTCTGTCAATCCTTATGGAGCTAATTATCCTAAACCAGTAGGACCAGACGGAAAATTATTACCGGGAGCAAAACCATTATGGAATGATGACTGGAGAGATATTTTACAAAGAGTAGCTTCCAGAAATCAGGTAGATTTAGATATTAGTGGCGGAAGTGAAAAAAGTAATTATTTCTTTTCATTGGGGTATCTGGATGATAAAGGAATGGCAATTGAATCCGGATTCAAAAGATATAATACCAGATTAAAAATCAATTCTGAAGTAAAAAGCTGGTTGAATGTTGGGGTGAACTTAAGTTATACCAACAGTATTCAGCAGGCACCTCCTTCATCAGATTCTAAAGCAAGTAATATCATTCATGCTGCAAGATCTATTCCTTCATTCTATCCTTATTACGAAAGAAATGATGATGGATCTTATGTATTGGATAAAGAAGGAAATAAAATCTATGATTTTGGAAAATACAGACCTACTGCTGCTCTTCAGAATCAGAATGCTGCTGCAAGTTTACCATTGGACAAAAATGAGAATAAAGAAGATAACTTCTCAGGAAAAGGTTTTATGGAACTTACTTTTCTTCCGGAATTGAAATTCAGATCTAGTTTCTCTGTAGATCTAGTGAATTATAATGGACATCTATATTCCAATCCGCTTTTAGGACAAGGCTCTGAAATCGGAGGTTCGGTGACAAGATCTAATAACAGAACGCTTTCTTATACGACAAGTAATATTTTGACTTACGATAAGAAATTTGGTAAACATCACGTTAATGTCTTAGCGGGACATGAATTTTATAAATACGATTACCAGACTATTTCAGGAACAAGAAATAATTTCTCTCTTCCTTATTACTATGAGCCGGATGCAGCTTCTTTATTGGTAAGCTTCAGTGGAAACAGTGATAAATTAAGCTTATTGAGTTTCCTTGGAAAAGTAGAGTATGATTATGCTAATAAATATTTTATATCAGCTTCAGGAAGAGCGGATGCTTCTTCAAGATTCTCTCCTGATAACAGATGGGGTAGATTCTGGTCAGTAGGAGGTTCATGGAAGATCTCCAATGAAGACTTTATTAAAGATCTTAACTTCTTTAACCTGTTAACATTACGTGCAAGTTATGGAGGACAAGGGAATGATAAACTGCTAAGACCAAACGGACAGCCACTTTACTATGCATATCAGGAATTATACAGAAACTTAAATCTTGCCGGAGAGCCGGGAACAACATTGGAGAAGGCAAGAACTGAAAATCTGAAATGGGAAACCAATCTTAACCTGAATGTAGGACTTGAATTCGCAATTCTTAATAATAGGATTAAAGGTAATATCGAATATTTCCAGAGAAAAAGTCAGGATCTTTTGTTTAACATGCCTGTAGCTCCATCTGTAGGGATTAGCGATTTTCCAGCGAATATCGGAACGATTAAAAATACGGGATTTGAGTTTTCATTATTTACAACCCCTATCAGAAATGATAATTTCCAATGGAATGTAGATTTGAACTTAAGTACTTTGAATAATACAATCACTAAGTTACCTGCGGGTTCTATAGTGTCAGGAACAACTAAACTATTAAGAGAAGGAGGTTCTGTATATGATTTCTTTATCCCGGAATGGGTGGGAGTAGACCCTACTAATGGAAATCCACTATGGAAGACTATTTATCAGGATGCTAATGGTAACTCAGTAGAAGGAACAACTTCAGAATACGGTAAAGCAGTAAAAACATTACAGGGATCTGCATTGCCAAAAGTAACGGGGGGAATCAGTACAAGTATTACGTATAAAAACTTTGATTTTTCAGGATTGCTGACATTTAAGATTGGTGGAAAAATCCTTGATACAGATTATACCTCAATCATGCATAACGGTAGCGCAGGAGGACGTTCATGGAGTGCTGAAATGCTGAACAGATGGACTCCGGAAAATCGTTACACAGATGTTCCTGCTTTAAGTACAACTACGAATAACTGGACGTCAACGTCTTCAAGATTTTTATATTCAGGAACCTATGCAAGGCTTAAAAATGTGAGCTTAGGATATACACTTCCATCTGATTATTTTGAAAAAATAGGACTTAAAAAGTTCAGAATTTATGTACAGGCAGAGAACCTTCTGACTTTCTATAAACATAAAGGAATGGATCCCGAGCAGGCATTGGACGGTACAACATACTACAGATATCCGGCAATGAGAACGATCACTTTTGGTCTTCAGGCAACTCTTTAATCTTTAAAATTGAAACAATGAAAAAATTAAAATATATATCTTTTGCTCTGATTGGATTATGGTCACTGACAAGTTGTGAAAGTGAACTGGATACAGCTCCTACAGATCAATCCAACAGCACGGAAGTTTTTAAAACAGCAGAAAGCGCTGAAACAGTTATCAACGGAACCTGGGCAAAATTCAATAATGACGGGACAACATATGCGAACATTGGTTTTTCAACTGTTATGAGAGCAAGTGATGCAATGGGAAGTGATGTGGCGGTATTGACCAACAAATATGGTTTTGCAACTACTTATACTTTTTCCGAAATGGAAAACAGAACTGCTGGTCGTCCGTTATTTATTTGGGGAATGCTTTATTCTGCAATTAATAACATGAATAATGTTATTGCAAAAATTGATGCGGCAGAAGGAAGCCAGGAAAAAAAGAACCAGGTAAAAGGTCAGGCAAAGGCATTACGTGCTTTCTGTTATCTAAATATTGCAAGCTTTTATCAGTTTAGTTACCTTAAAGATAAATCTGCATTAACGGCTCCGATTTATACAGAACCTTCAGCGATAACTACAGTTGGAAAAAGCAAATCCAGTCTTGAAGATATTTATACTTTGATCAAAAGTGATCTTACAGATGCAGACAATTTATTGAAAGATTACACAAGAAACAATAAGGATAAGATCAACAGAAATGTTGTAAACGGAATTTTAGCGAGAGTTTATCTGAATACCGGAGAATGGAGCAAAGCAGCAGCCTCCGCAAAGATTGCTAAAGAAGGATACCCTTTAATGGCGCCTGAAAAATATAAAGATGGTTTCAATGATATTACCAATGTAGAATGGATCTGGGGACATGCTCAGACTCAGGAACAGTCGGATGCAAGTTATGCTTTCCACTATCTTGATGTATCTTCATCAGGAAGTTATTACTACAGTTTCATGGCTGATCCATACTTTAAAGCTTTATTTGATACCAATGATATCAGATACCAGTTGTTCTCATGGGATAATCTACCTTCAAGAGAAGGATTGCTGAAATATGCGAAATTTAAATTTAAGCCTACCCTTATCGGAGATATCGTATATATGAGAGCCGCTGAAATGTACCTTATTGAGGCTGAAGCAGAGGCAAGAAATGGAAATGTCTCTCAGGCGGTAACAGTTCTGAACCAATTAAAATCAGCAAGACATGCTAATGCTTACAGTGGTTCACTGGCTCAGAATAATGTAGTAGATGAAATTCTCATCGAAAGAAGAAAAGAATTGTTTGGAGAAGGTTTCTCTCTTTCAGATATTATCAGAACACAGGGAACAGTAGTAAGAAAACCTTATGTAGATGCAGAAGGAAAACCTATCAAGGTTCAGATTACGACGCCGAACGGAACTGTAAAAACAGTTGACGGAAGAGGACATTCAATCTTCAATTTCCCTGATAAAACAGAATTTGTACCGAACAGTAAATATTATTTATTCAGTATTCCACAAAAAGAATTTGAGAATAACCCGAATTTATAATCTATAGTCCATAATTAGATTTGATTTTTTAGCCACCGCTTTTGCGGTGGTTTTTATTTTTTGGCAAAAAGTTTTTAAATTATTTACCTCGAGATCTGTAATAGGCCAGAGAATCAAAAGTCTTCATAAATTTATTGAAGCTGATACTCTTTACACTGTCAAATTTTTCTCCTTCCCCAATAAAATAACGGTATTGCAATGATAAGAGCCTTTTATTCGTTCTGATTTTAAACCTATCGGGCATATAAATAGAATTAACTCTTCGTCCTATTTTTGTATTGTCATTGATAAGGTAAATCTGATTCTTGTCAAAGCTTTCTCTTAAAATAGCCCAGTCCTTTTCTGTTAATTTAAATCTAAGAGTATCAGAAGTATCCGGTTCGATCAGAAGATCTGATGTATAAATATCAGTTCCAAGAACTGTAGAAAGGTTTCTAACTGGGGTTAAAATAGTAATGTCATTACCTAATATTTCCTTTTTCTCACACGAAAGTGTAATAAAACAGAAAGATATAAGAAGGGCTTTTATAGTAAAATATTTCATTTAAATGTTGAATGTTTGTAGAGTTATATAAAGAATAAAAAGTAATATCTAAGTCATTAATTTATTTCTAAAACTTAACCTTTATGCTATCATTGATCACAAAATCATCCAGATAAATTTTATACTGTTCGTCTTTCCTGCATTCCTGCATTTTTTGTAACATTTCTAAATTATATGGAGTATTTAAAATATCTCTCATTTTGCTGAAAGAAGTCTTGTATTCCTTATTTAAGACGAAGTTATTATTGAACTTATATTCCAGTTGTTTTGTACTTTTTTTCTTGACGAATATCGCGGTAGGAAACAATGTCTTAATGTCATTTGGCGAAGCACTTGGATTTAAAGAAGAATTGATGGAGTCAATTTGTTTAGAAAAAATCGTTTGTTCTTGGTTGACAAGATATGCATTCACGGGTTTATTCTCTTCAAGTTTTTCACTTCCTGAATGCTTTCCGTCAAAGTTCAATGTTTTGGAGATAATGATCAGGAAATCCTCATTGGTGTTATTATGGAACATCAAGTTGATCTTATTTTCTTTTTTCTCAAACGAATAAGATAATTCTATTCTATCACTATTGTTTTTTGTACAGGAAATAACAAATAATAGAAATGATAGTACAATAAGTTGTTTGAATAATTTCATGGGTAAAATTCGGATGAGATAAATAAGTCTGCTTGATCTTACAAAGGTAAGAACATTATTTGGGGATCACAGAAAGTTAGAAAATGGTATTGGTTTTGGTAACAGATAAAATATAGTTTGAGGGTAAATACTAAAACTGTATTAAAGACTTCAGAATTCATCTGTTTTATAAAAAATCTTTACCTTTGTCACAATGAACTTCTTAAGATGGATATTGGCAATTTATTTCATGGCGTTATCACTGATGCCATGTGAAGATGTGTCCCGTCTTTCTTTGGATTCAGAAGGTCAGAAGATTTCATTAAGTATTCACGGAGCACATTCTACAGAAAACGGAGATATTTGTTCGCCGCTTTGTGCATGCAGCTGCTGCCAGATTACGGTTTCAGCATTTAAAATGGATCCTTTATTGGAAATTCCTGAGCAGGTTCCTGCTTATTTTTCAAAAAAGATCTTATTTCATAAAAACGACTTTGCCTATCAGGTATACGATCCTATCTGGCAACCCCCTAAGATTTAATTTTTATTGATTTTTAGAAAGTTATGCTTTCTAAGCCTACTTGAAACTTTGCAATACCATTGCAGAGGTTTTCAGGATATTTTTGCTGCAGTATTTTATGCTGTTTGCATCTGTTTTCAATATAAATTAAATAAAAATCGTGTTAGATAAAATCATAAAATTCAGTATCAAAAACAAGGTGATCATTGGTGTTATGACCTTGTTGCTGATCATTTGGGGAACATGGAGTGCTACAAAATTACCCATAGATGCGGTGCCTGATATTACCAATAATCAGGTTCAGATCATTACGGCGTGTCCTACATTGGCAGGGCAGGAAGTAGAACAGTTAGTAACCTTTCCCATTGAACAAAGTATTGCCAATGTTCCGGATATTCAGGAAACGAGAAGTATTTCCAGATTCGGACTTTCTGTAATTACCGTAGTTTTTAAAGAGAATGTAGACATCTATTTTGCCAGACAATTGATCAATGAACAATTAAAAAATGCTGTCGAAGAAATACCTAAAGGTGTCGGAACTTCAGAACTGGCTCCCGTAAGTACAGGGCTTGGAGAAGTGTATCAATACATTCTTCACCCTAAAAAAGGAAGCGAAAAGAAATACAATGCCAAAGAACTCAGAACCATGCAGGACTGGATTGTCCGCAGACAACTGAACGGAACACCGGGAGTAGCGGAGATCAACAGTTTCGGAGGCGAATTAAAACAATACGAAGTTGCCATAGATCCTAACAGGTTGAAAGCAATGGGAACAAGTATTACCGAAATTTTTACAGCCCTTGAAAAAAATAATCAGAATACAGGAGGAGCCTATATTGATAAAAAGCCCAATGCCTATTTTATCCGTGGAATTGGGCTTGTAACCTCTCTTGAAGATATCAAAAATATTGCTGTTAAAAATGAAACAGGAAGCGTTCCTATTTTTATAAAAGATGTTGCAGATGTTCGTTTAGGAAGCGCTGTACGTTACGGAGCTTTGACTTATGACGGAAAAGTAGACGCTGTAGGAGGTGTCGTCATGATGCTGAAAGGAGCAAACAGTAATGAAGTTGTAAATAATATCAAAGAAAAAATACCCACCATTCAGAAATCGCTACCTGATGATGTGGTGATAGAACCGTTTTTGGATAGAACAGACTTAGTAGGAAGAGCGATCAGTACCGTTGAGAAAAACCTCATCGAAGGAGCCTTGATTGTCATTTTTGTTCTGGTTATTTTCCTTGGAAATCTGAGAGCCGGGCTTATTGTGGCTTCGGCAATTCCGCTTTCTCTTTTATTTGCCTTGGGAATGATGAATGTCTTCGGAGTAAGTGCCAACCTGATGAGCCTTGGAGCAATAGACTTCGGGCTGATCGTAGACGGAGCAGTTATTATTGTAGAAGCAACCTTACATCATTTAGGCTTAAGAAAATCCACCCGTGCATTGACGCAATCTGAAATGGATGAAGAAGTATTCCTTTCCGCCTCGAAGATCAGAAGCAGTGCAGCATTTGGTGAAATCATTATCCTGATTGTATATATCCCGATCCTTACATTGGCTGGAGTTGAAGGTAAAATGTTTACTCCGATGGCGAAAACTGTAGGATTTGCAATCTTGGGAGCTTTGATTCTTTCATTGACATATATTCCGATGATGAGCGCCTTGTTTTTATCCAAAAAAATATCTCACAAGGAAACATTCTCAGATAAAATGATGAATCGTTTACAAAAGATTTATCAGCCATTATTACACAAAGCAATTAAAGTAAAATATATTGTCGTTTCAGCTACAGCAGTTGTTTTTCTTATATCAGCTTTTACATTTAAAAATATGGGAGGTGAATTTATTCCTCAATTACAGGAAGGAGATTTTGCTTTCCATTGCATATTACCACAGGGAAGCTCACTTAGTCAGAGTATAGAGACTTCAATGCAGGCTTCCAGAATCATTAAACAATTCGATGAGGTGAAAATGGTAGTCGGAAAAACCGGATCTGCGGAAGTTCCTACTGACCCGATGCCGCCCGAAGCTACCGATATGATCGTTGTATTAAAACCACAAAGCGAGTGGAAGACAAAAAAATCTTATAACGAACTGGCAGATGAGATCAGTGAAAAATTAGAAACCATTCCAGGTGTGTTTTTTGAGAAAAATCAGCCTATCCAGATGCGTTTTAATGAATTAATGACCGGGATCAGACAGGATGTAGCCGTAAAGATATTTGGAGAAAACCTTGATTCACTGGCGGTATATGCTGATAAAGTAGGAAAGATTATTCAAACCGTTGATGGAGCTACCGCACCTCAGATTGAAAGAGTGAGCGGACTTCCTCAGATCAATGTACAATATGACAGAACAAGAATTGCCAACTACGGATTAAATATAGAAGATGTAAATAATGCCGTAAGTACAGCCTTTGCAGGAAAATCAGCAGGGCAGGTTTTTGAAAATGAAAGACGTTTTGATCTGGTTGTACGTTTGGACAGTCTTCACAGAACCGATATTTCTGATGTTAATAACTTAATGATTACTTCCGCAACAGGAGCTCAGATTCCTTTATCTCAGGTTGCTAATGTAAGTTACAAGCTCGGTCCGGCACAGATTAGCCGTGAACAAGGGAAGCGTAGAATTGTAATAGGATTTAACGTTAAAGATCGTGATGTTCAAAGTGTGGTGAAAGATATTCAGAGTAAATTAGATAAGGTGAAATTACCTTCAGGATATTACTTTACCTACGGCGGACAGTTCGAAAATCTTCAGGAAGCAAGTAAACGTTTAATGATTGCTGTTCCCGTATCGCTATTGCTTATTTTCATGTTGTTGTATTTTACATTCAAATCATTCAAGCAGGCAGCTTTGATCTTTACAGCTATTCCAATGAGTGCAATTGGGGGTGTATTTGCTTTGATCGTAAGAGATATGCCATTCAGTATCAGTGCAGGAATCGGGTTTATCGCCTTATTCGGAGTTGCGGTCCTTAACGGAATTGTATTGATTGGAACTTTTAATCAGCTTGAAAAAGAAGGAGAAACAGACATTTTAAAACGTGTTTTTGAAGGAACTAAAACAAGGTTGAGACCTGTTCTAATGACCGCTACCGTGGCTTCATTAGGATTCTTACCAATGGCAATTTCCACCGGAGCCGGAGCAGAAGTGCAAAAACCGTTGGCAACAGTTGTGATTGGAGGTTTGGTAACAGCAACGTTCCTTACGCTTTTCGTTTTACCAATGCTTTACATCATCTTTAACACAAAGATTTTGAAAAGAAAAAACAATAACACGCAATCATTCACAATTGTTCTTATTTTAGGATTAATGATGCTGGGGCAAAACTTTAAAGCTCAGTCCAGACCTATTTCCGTAGATGAAGCGGTAGAAATGGCAATGAATAATAACTTAACCTTGCAGTCAAAGGATTTAAGTATAAAATCAGCAGAAGCTTTAAGACCTACGGCGAAAGAACTTCCCAAATTAAGCTTTGATGCTCAGTTAGGACAATACAACAGCCCGAAATTTGACCAGTCTTTTGCCATCTCACAGAGTATTCCTTTCCCGACATTGTTTAAAGCAAGAAAAGAACTCATCAATGAAACCGTTAAGAGTAAACAGATTGAGAAGGAAATAACAGTCAATGAGCTGGTAAAAGACGTTCGTACCTATTATTATCAAATTGAATATCTTCAGTACAACAAAGAAAAACTTACAAGTCTGGCTGATTTTTATGCAGAATTTATCAGAATTGCAACGGTAAGATTTAAAGCTGGAGATATTAAAAAGATTGAAATTAATACAGCAGAAACCCAGAAAGGTGAAATAGATCTGCTGTTAACACAAAATGAAGTATATCTGAATAACGCCTATAAAAATTTAAAAACCCTTCTCAACACCTCAGAAAACCTTGAAGTTCCATTCAAAAAAGATTATGAACCGCTGAAAGCAGAAAACGTACTGGATAGCGCTGTTGTAGCAAACAATCCTACTGTAAAGGCATTCTATCATGAAATGGAAATTGCTGAGAAGAACAAGAAAGTAGAAAAAGCGACAGGGTTGCCGGATTTTAGTCTGGGATATACCAATCAGTCACTGATTGGTTTCCATACCATTAACGGACAGGAGAATTTCTATGATTCGGGGAAACGTTTTCAGTCGGCAACAGTGGGAGTATCTATTCCTTTGACATTTGGAGCTACCAAAGCAAGAATACAGTCGTTGGAATATGAAAAACAGGTTGCGGAAACCAATGCAAAAATGCAGAAGAAACAGCTCACTGCGCAGCTGGAGAATACTTTTAACCAATATCAGCAGGATATACAGCAGTATGATTATTATAACAATCAGGCACTTCCGAATGCAGAGAAAATTGTAAAAGCAGCTCAGTTGGGATATAAAACAGGAGAGATTTCCTATGTTGAATATCTTTTTGCCTTACAAACCGCTACCAACATTCAGTTGAAATACCTGGAATCGATTCAGCAGGTGAATCAGTCTGTAGTGACCATTAATTCAATCATTAATAAATAATATGAAGTCGATTTCAAACGACCTTAGAAAAAATAAAAATTCGAATATGAAACTCAAATATAATATCATATCTCTTGTATTCATCTCTATCTTAGCTATAAGCTGCGGAAAAAAAGAAGCTGCGGAAGAAAAAGCTCCTGAAAAGACAGAACAGAAGGAACATGCACATGAAGAAGTACCACAAACGATTGCCTCCCTTACAGAAGAGCAAATGAAGTCCGTAGGAGTTACCCTTGGACCCATAGAAATGAAAGAACTTACTTCTACCATCAAGGCAAACGGTCTTTTGAGTGTTCCTAACAGTAATAAAGCAACCATCACTTCATTGTATGGCGGAATTATCAAAACCATCAATATCCAGGTGGGAAGTATAGTCAAGAAAGGACAGGTAATAGCAACCATTGCCAATCCGGAATACATCCAGCTGCAGGAAGATTATTTGACCACAAACAGTAGAATTACTTACGCTGAGCAGGAGTTCAGAAGACAAAGAGAACTTTTTGATAACGATGCAGGAGCAAAGAAAAACCTTCAAAGCGCAGATGCAGAATTGAAAACCTTAAGAACCAAAAGAGCATCTCTGTTAAAACAGCTTCAGATGATGGGAATAAGCCCGGGAAGTGTCAATAACGGTAACATGAAATCAGGATTGGTAATCACCGCTCCGATTAGTGGTACGATCAGCAGTATTTCAGCACAGATAGGAAGTTATGTAGATATTTCTTCTCCTGTTGCAACAGTGATTGATAATGGATCTATTCACCTGGATCTTCAGGTATTTGAAAAAGACCTTCCGAAAATGAGAGTAGGGCAGATCGTTCATTTCAAACTGACCAACAATCCGGAAACGGAATACGATGCAAGAATCTATAGTATCGGTTCCTCTTTTGAAAATGAAAGCAAAACCATTTCCATGCATTGCGAAGTAATAGGAAATAAATCAGGATTGATTGATGGAATGAATATCACCGGAATTGTAAGCCTTGATAAAAGTACTACCCCAGCAGTGCCTACCGAAGCCATCGTAGAAGCAGACGGAAAATTCTATGTTTTTATTCAAACCGATAAAAAACCGGAAGAAGAGCATGAAGAGAATGGAAAACCTCATCCTAAAACATTAAACTTTGAAAAAATAGAAGTGGTAAAGGGAACTTCCGATATGGGATATACTGCGATTACGTCCGTAGGAGATATCCCGGACAATGCGAAAATTGTAGTGAAAGGAGCCTTTTTCGTCAATGCTAAGCTGGTGAATTCAGGAGAACATGAACATTAATGAAGGAGATCAGAATCAGTGAAATGTCGATTTTTATGCTTAATTTAGAGCTGCTTACGGAATAGCTTTATTAAGCATAAAAACTGACTGAGGAAAGTAAAGATTATCTTACCCAATTTAATACATGAATCATTATGCTATTAAACAAAAAAATATCAGTCTGGTATTTCATCCGTGAAATAAAATCTCAAATTCTGTTTATAGGAATATTTGCCATTGCCATTGGGCTTTTGGATATGTTACCATGGTTCAGAAAAATTTCACTTCCCTTGAATATTCCGGCACTTCTAGGAACAGCAGTATCATTACTATTGGCATTCCGAACCTCCCAGTCCTACGAAAGATGGTGGGAAGCAAGAACGGTTTGGGGAGCAATTGTAAATGATTCCAGAACATTCATAAGGCTTGTGACTCAGTTCTTGCCTTCGGAAGATCACAAGACAATCAGAGATTTTGCCGAGAGACAGATCATCTGGACGTTTGCTTTGGGTGAATCCCTGAGGAAGCTGCCTTTTTCAGATAAAGTTCAGAAATATCTGGATAAAAATAATATCAATGGGCTCAATATTCCTAATGCCCTTTTAGATGAGCATTCAAAACAGATTAAGGAAGTTTCTGCATCAAAAGGACTGACAGATTTTCAACAGATGCAGTTGAATGATATGGTAACAAGGCTGTGTGACAGCATGGGAAAATGTGAAAGATTAAAGAACACTGTTTTTCCAAGGTCTTACAGCATTTTAGTACATATTTTGATCTATGTATTTGCACTGGTACTTCCATTTGGATTGGATGACTCCCAGCTGACTATAGAAATTATCATTACTTTCCTGATCCCGATTGTATTCATTGCCATAGAAAAAACTTCGATCATAATGCAGGATCCATTTGAAAACAGACCTGTAGATACTCCGGTAACTTCTCTGGCGCAAACAATAGAGATCAATATCAGACAAATGATTGGGGAGCAAAACGTCCCTTTGAAAAAAGAAAATACATCCTATTATGAAATGTAAATAAACATTAAGTATGGAATCCAAAACACAAATACAAACTCCGTCCGCAGCAAGCCGGCATAAAAAAAATCTGCTGATTGTACTTTGTCTTAGCGGGACCTATCTCATCGCTGAGGTTATTGGCGGAATAATTACCAATAGTCTTGCTTTATTAGCAGATGCAGCCCATATGTTGACCGACGTTGTTGGTTTACTGCTGGCTTTTATAGCCATAAAAATAGGAGAGAAAAAAGCAGATTCATCCAGAACGTTTGGGTATTATCGTACAGAAATATTAGCCGCAGTTATTAATGCTGTTGTATTGCTGGGGATTTCCATATATGTATTATTTGAAGCCTATCAGCGTTTTCAGAATCCGCCGGAAGTACAAAGTAAATCTATGTTGATTGTCGCTGGAATCGGATTGCTTGTGAATGTAATTGGAATGATGATTCTAAGAAAAGACTCTGAAGGAAGTTTAAATATGAAAGGAGCTTATTTTGAAGTGCTTTCAGATATGCTAACTTCAGTTGGAGTAATGATTGCCGGAATTATTATGCTCACGACAGGCTGGTACTATGCCGATCCGTTGATTTCGGCAGCCATCGGATTATTAATATTCCCAAGAACATGGAGATTACTGAAAGAAGCCATAAATGTACTGCTGGAAGGAACCCCGAATGATGTAGATATTCATCAGCTCCGTAAATCTTTGGAAGAAACTCCTGGAGTAAAGAATGTTCACGATCTGCATGTGTGGTCGCTCACTTCTAGTGTAAATGCAATGAGCGCTCATATAGTAAAAGATACAGGAACCTCACAGAATCAATTATTAAAAACATTGACAGATACCACCGTTGAAAACTTTAAAATAAACCATACCACTTTTCAGATTGAAGAAGAAGGATACGAAGAAAATGAAGTACATCTGTAAAATTTAAAAAGTTTAAAATGAAAAAAGATATAGAAAACAAACTCATTGATAAAAATACCAAACCTACAAGCATGAGGATTCTGGTGTATGATTTTCTAAGCTCACAAGATGCCGCGTTATCTCTGTCTGAAATAGAAAACCACTTTGAGCATGCAGATAGAATTACAATATACAGAACATTAAAAACCTTTGAAGAAAAAGGAATTGTTCATAGCATACAGGAAAATACAACCACAAAATATAAACTTTGTGATGACGATTGTGATGAGAAAACCCATAAAGACTGGCACCTTCATTTCTATTGTAAAATATGTAAACAGACCACTTGTAAAGAAGATATTTCCTTCCCTGAAAACATACAGACCAATTTCAGAATAGACGAAATAAGACTCTTTGCAAAAGGAATCTGTGAAAATTGTCTTGAAAGTTTGCAATAGCATTGCATCAGTCTCATCATTACATTTGAATAAAAATATCAGTTATGGAAAAGTGCTGTAGTACAACCCCGGAAAAAACAGATCCAAAAGGACACAAACATAATCACTCAGAAGGAGATGGACATGACCATGACGGACACGATCACTCTCACGATACCGGAGATCAGAGTATCTTTCAGATGTTTCTTCCGGCGATCATATCCTTTGTGATTCTGTTATTAGGAATTGCATTCGACAATTATATAAAACCTGCGTGGTTTACAGGCTGGGTTCGTTTGGTATGGTTCCTTGCAGCCTATATTCCTGTCGGATTTCCAGTATTGAAGGACGCTTATAAAAGTATCATCAAAGGAGATGTATTTTCAGAGTTCTTCCTGATGGGAATTGCAACCATTGGTGCCTTTGCTATCGGAGAATATCCCGAAGGAGTTGCTGTAATGCTTTTTTATGCAGTAGGAGAGGTTTTCCAGTCTATGGCGGTGACCAGAGCAAAAGGAAACATCAAAGCTTTATTAGATCAGCGTCCTGATGAGGTAACAATCATGGAGAACAATCAGCCGAAAACCATTAAAGCAAAAGAAACCAAAATAGGAGATGTGATCCAGTTAAAACCTGGTGAAAAACTAGCGCTTGACGGAGAGTTACTATCAGATTCCGCATCATTCAATACAGCGGCATTGACAGGAGAAAGTAAACCGGATACCAAAAATAAAGGTGAAGTAGTATTGGCAGGAATGATCAATATGAACAGCATTGCTCTTGTAAAAGTAACTACAGCATATGAAGATAGTAAACTAAGTAAAATATTAGAACTTGTTCAGAATGCAACAGCTCAAAAAGCCCCTACAGAATTATTTATCAGAAAATTTGCCAAAATTTACACCCCGATTGTAGTATTTCTGGCAATAGGAATCACATTCTTACCTTACTTCTTTGTCAGTGACTATCTGTTCAGAGACTGGTTGTACAGAGCATTGATCTTCCTTGTGATCTCATGCCCTTGTGCTTTGGTAATCTCTATTCCATTAGGATACTTTGGAGGAATTGGAGCAGCCAGCAGAAACGGGATTTTATTTAAAGGAAGTAATTTTCTGGACAGCATAGCAGAGATTCAAAATGTAGTGATGGATAAAACAGGTACCATGACGGAAGGAGTTTTTAAAGTTCAGGAAGTAAACATGGCTTCCGGATTTAATAAAGATGAAATTATGCAGTTGGTCAATCTTCTGGAAAGTAAAAGTACACACCCGGTAGCCACAGCTATTCATAATTATGTTGGAGAGATTAATTATTCTATTCCAATGGAAAACGTGGAAGAAATCGCTGGACATGGGCTGAAAGCAACAGTCAACGGAAAAGAACTTCTGGTAGGAAACTTCAAGCTGATGGATAAATTCAATATCAGCTATGATATCAACCATGCAAATATTGTATACACACTTATTGCTGTAGCTTATGACAAGAAGTTCGCCGGATATATTACCATTGCAGACAGCATTAAAACAGATGCTAAAGAAACTGTAGATAATCTTCACAAAATGGGAGTGAAAGCAACCATGTTGAGCGGAGATAAAGGAACCGTGGTAAAATATGTTGCAGATCAGTTGGGTATTGATAACGCATTTGGAGATCTTTTACCGGAAGACAAAGTGAATAAAGTGAAAGAAATCAAGGCGAAAAATCAGACCGTAGCTTTCGTAGGAGATGGAGTAAATGATGCTCCGGTAGTTGCTTTAAGTGATGTAGGAATAGCAATGGGAGGTCTGGGAAGTGATGCTACTATTGAAACAGCAGATGTCGTTATTCAGGATGATAAGCCAAGCAAAATTCCAATGGCAATTAATATAGGTAAGCAAACGAAAAAAATTGTCTGGCAGAATATTATTCTTGCATTTGCTGTAAAAGCAGTAGTGTTAGTTCTCGGAGCAGGAGGTCTTGCAACAATGTGGGAAGCGGTTTTTGCTGATGTGGGAGTTGCATTGCTGGCAATTTTAAATGCAGTGAGAATTCAAAGAATGAAATTTTAAGAAAACTAAAGAATACAATAAACATTCATCTAAATTATATTTAAAGGCTCTGTTGATTTTCAGCGGAGCTTTTTTGCCACGGATACGCAAATGAATTGATTAGTGCATTAGTGGCAATAAAAAAACACCCCTCAATTTTAGCAGAAATAAAAACCTTTACTCCTTGTACCAAAATCTACAGCAAGAAAAAGCCCCGTTGAAAATCAGCGGAGCTTGACAAGATTAAACTTTTTATAAAGAACTAAATTTTTTGTTTATTGAGCTTTATTATCAAAGTTCAGGATAATATTACAATGATAACAGATACAGTTTTGGTAATTTTATGGGTAACAGATAAGCCAGTTTTTTATTCACATCAGTTCAATTAAAATAACCTGAAGAAGCTTATTGTTTCTCAGCAAACACATATAAAAATTAATGCATTCGTGGCAATTAAAAAATATCCAATGTATTCATAGATTGAATCCTTATTCCTTACAACGGTGTTTTGTATTCCAACAGAACAGGCAGAACAACAAATGACATTCATCATAAACAGAACGGAAAACAATTTTGAAGTAGTATATTTGTAACACAGAACAGAATAATTGAGGTTACTGATTTACATATCCATCATTTTTACCATTGCATTACGCCCAGTTTTGCCATTGGTAAACTACGTGGTAAATTATGATTATATCGTAAAGAACCTTTGTGAAAACAGAGCGATTCCTCAGTCTACCTGCAAAGGAAAGTGTTATGTAAAGAAAGAATTAGCAAAAACTGAAAAGCAGACGGGTAATTCTCAAACCATAAAAATTGCAGGATTAGATGTTTTCCTTTCTCATGATATTCTTTCCTTTTTAGATCAAAAAGAATTTGAACAGCTGGTGATAATACCGGAATCAGGATATGCTGATCTCCATTGTTCAAATTACTTCTCAAGGATTTTCCATCCTCCATTGGTTTAACTTTATTATTAAACTATATTTTTAGTTTGGCGTAATTGCTACCTCAGTAATTAAAGATATTAAATTGATCACTTCGTTTCTTTAGAGAGCCTTTTTCAAATAAATATTATTTGTACTGAGCGAATCTTTATGGAAAACGTAAGGAAGTTTTCATATTGATATTCTATAATGAATTGCTGACCATGACTTTGTTCAATACTATTAATTTCAATGTAACATTAAAATGAAATCTCCGATTATTTTGACTGCTGTGCTGTCAATTTTACTTCTATCGTGTGCAAAAGAACCACAGGTGAAGCACAAGACTAATATGAATTCTTCCAAAGAAAATATGAAGAATGTACAGGTTGTAAATGATGAAGATCCGATCTGCCATATGAAGACGGCACAATTTCTGAAAGATACTGCTGTATATAAAAATAAAACTTACGGTTTCTGTAGCCCATACTGTAAAGAAGAATTCAAAAAAAATCCTGAAAACTATGCCCAAAAATAAACAGACGAATAACAAAGGAAAGGTCATTATCCCGATTGCGGTTATTGCCCTTCTTTTTCTGGGAATAGGGATAGGAATGGGATACTTCAAAAAGAATCTTTATACAGTAATGAAGGTTCCAGATTTCGAACTGACCGATCAGAACAACAAAAAAATCACTAATAAAGATATGCTGGGAAAAGTGTATCTGGTAGAATTTTTTTATAGTCAGTGTCCAACGATATGCCCAGTGATGAACACCAATATGAAGGCTATCCAAAATCAGATCAATAGTTCTGAATTTGGCATCGTATCCATCAGTATTGATCCGGAAAATGATACCCCGGAAGCTTTGAAGGAACATGCAAATAGAATTGGTGCAAAATCTCCTGATTGGCATTTTCTGACAGGAGACAGAACATATATCGGAAATCTGGCGGATAAATTTAATATCTATGTAGGAGACAAAGAAGATGATGCAGAAAGCCTGAACCATAGCGGTATGATTGCTCTTGTGGATCAGGAGGGGAACATTCGTTGCCGATACAATAAAGAAAATATGCCGATCCTATATTACTCAGGATTAAATTATGAAGATCCGGAAGGGAAGAATCCAAGATTGAACGGAAAATACCATCCGGACAGAGAAATTCTGATAGAGGATATTAAGAAGTTATTAAACTAGGATGGAGGAAAGGAAGAAGGAAGCTGAAAGTACCGAAACTTAAGCCACTCTATAGTTGTTTTTAAAACCTAGATTACATTCATCTTCCAACATCAGGTTTCCATCTTTTAGAAGAATATTGTTTAACCATATAACAAAAACATTATGAAGATTATGAAAATAGCTGCTTTAGGGGCAGTATTTGCGGCTCAGTTTACACTGGCTCAGTTTAAGCAGACACCTTTGCCATATGCTTACAATGCATTGGAAGGATCAGTAGATGCGCAAACAATGGAAATACACTATTCAAAACATGGTGCAGCTTATGCCGCTAATTTGAATAAAGCCATTGCAGGAACTCCACAGGAAAAACAAACTTTGATTCAGATTTTGTCTGAAACCTCAAAACTAACTCCTGCAGTAAGAAATAATGCCGGCGGGCACTATAACCACGAACTTTTCTGGACGATCCTTACACCGGAGAAAAATACTCAGCCATCTGCAAAATTAGCAAAGGCTATCAATGAAACATTCGGAAGTCTGGATGCTTTTAAAGAAAAAATGAGCAAAGCCGGAGCAGATCGTTTCGGTTCAGGATGGGCTTGGCTTTCTGTGGATAAAAACGGGAAACTATTCGTTTCTTCTACACCGAATCAGGATAATCCATTGATGGATATTGTAGAAGAAAAAGGAACTCCTATTCTGGGAATTGATGTTTGGGAACATGCTTATTATTTAAAATATCAGAACAAAAGAGCTGATTATCTTTCTGCAATCTGGAATGTGCTGAACTGGAAAGAAGTAAGCAAAAGATATGATGAAGCTTTAAGTAAAAAATAATTTCATGAAATTACTTTACAGCATACTTTTTACCTTTTATATGGTGTTCAGACCTCTGATACCAATGGTAGAGTATGCTGTAAACTATAAGTATATCGTTAATACCCTTTGTGTCAATAAAAGTAAGCCTGAAATTCACTGTAACGGAAAATGTTACCTGAGCAAAGAACTGGCAAAAACAAATAACGATACAGAATCTACCCCGTTCAACAAAGTAAAAAACTCTGGGCAGAAAATCCTTGATATTTATATTCTTCCCGAGATAACAGAACTTATCATTACTGAAAAGATTCCTTTTTTCAATTTCTCTTTTACATACGAAACAGCCTATTCTTTTCTGTTTCTGAAACATATTTTCAGACCACCGGTTTTTTAAGTCTCAACTATTCACGTATAAAATCTTAGCCACAAAAGTTTATTTAATTAAGCGAAAAACGTATAAGCAAAAAGTTCACAAAATTTGAGAATCTCTGATTTTCAAAATAAGCTAAAGTGTTCTTTCAAACTGTTTATGGATAACTCTTAAATAACTTAAGTGTTACAAAATCTTTTGTGGTAAAAAGTGAATGTTTTAAGCATTCAAAATCATCTTATTGTATTTATTCAACTTAAAAAATCAACAATGAAAATTTATAAATTTTTATCATTATTCTTTATTGCCATTACTTTACTTTCCTTTTCATCTTGCTCAAGCAGAGACGATGATGATAATCCACAGGATACAACCCCGGGAAATCTTCAGATCAAATTTGAAAACGGTTTTAATAATTTGGGAAATATTGTCTTGAACCAGACTGTACAAACCTCATCACAAGGGCAAAAGCATAATTTTTCAGCTTTAAAATATGTCATCAGTAATATTACGTTGATCGATGAAAATGGAAAGGAGTTCAGATATAATGAAAATAATCCAGATAAAGGCGCATTTATCATTGATCAGGCAGATGCTGTGGCAGGAGTTGTTTATCTGAACCTGAATGAGATTCCGAAAAATAACTATAAGAAAATAAAATTCGGATTAGGAATCAGCCAGAGTGCTTATTTGTTGGGAATGGACGGACAGGCTGAATTCTGGAACAGAGCAAAACAGAAAGGCATGTCATGGTCTTGGGCAGCAGGTTATGTTTTCGTAAAACTGGAAGGAAAGTATGGAACCGGTTCAGCAACAACTGAGTTTATGAATCACACCGGAAATATGGGTAAAGTGACAGAGAATAATACACCGGATTTATACAGAGAAGTTACTTTGAACTTGCCTACAACAGCAAGAGTAAATGGTAAGATCAGACCCTCTATTCACATTCTTGCAGATCTCAATCAGTTCCTGAGCGGAGAAAAAGCTTTAACACTCACAGAATCTAATGCCATGATGATGGGCTCAAGTCAGCATTTAGTAGATGTGACCAATAATCTGACAAAAATGTTTAAAGTAGACCATGTACACAATGATTAATTTCTTTTTGAAAACAATATTATTTCTTACCGTTGTGCTGCTGGGTTTTGTTTCCTGCTCAGATGAGGTGATGCAGCCTTTGGAGAAAGACGAAGCTTATAATCTTAATTTTCCATCTTACTTCCCGGAAATGACATTCGATCAATCTGCCAATCCGGTAACAAAAAATGGAGTGGAGCTGGGCAGAAAATTGTTCTATGAAGGGAGACTTTCAAGAAATAATACAATTTCATGTGGCTTCTGCCATATTCAGGAAAATGCTTTTACGCATCATGGGCATACAGTAAGCCATGGAGTAGATGACCGAATCGGGATCAGAAATGCACCACCGATTCAAAATATGGCATTCTTAAAAAGATATATGTGGGATGGTGTCATTCATAATTTAAATGAACAGCCTATCATTCCGATGACAGACGTAAATGAAATGGACAGTTCCATGCCGGAAGCGATTTCAAAAATAAAAGATGATCAGAAGTATAAAAAGCTCTTCGCAGCTGCTTACGGCGATGAAAATATTACCGGAGAAAGAATTTTAAAAGCACTATCTCAGTTTATGGCTTCCATGATTTCTGCAGATTCCAAATATGACAGAGTGAAACAAGGCAGAGACAGCTTTACTTCTGAAGAATCCCAGGGAATGACTTTGTTTAATAAAAACTGTGCTTCCTGTCATAGCGGAGGACTTTTTACTGATGAAAGTTTCCGAAATACAGGAATGTATTATAATAATCAGTTTAAGGATGCAGGTCTTTATCGTGTGACTCTGAGTCAAAACGATTGGATGAAATTCAGAGTACCAAGTTTAAGGAATATTGAATATACAGCGCCATACATGCATGACGGAAGATTTTATACACTGGAAGCGGTGCTCAACTTCTATTCTGATAATGTAGAAGATAACCCGAATCTTGATCCGCAGCTGAAGCAGAACAATCACATCGGAATTGCCATGAACAGTCAGGAAAAACAATTGATCATTACCTTCCTGAAAACATTATCTGATAAAAGCTTCATTACCAATCCAAAATTTGCAGAATAATTAAATGTAGACATGAAGAAGATTATTTTAATCATAAGTCTGGTTTTAGGGACAATAAGTCAGGCAAAAACAGTTATAGACAGTGCTTATATTCCTCAGGAATATTTCGGTACAATAGATTTTGATGAGGATTGTGATGCCTGTGGTTGTGCAGCAGGAAACGGATCATCAGGTTTTGAATCCCTATTGAATCCTCAGTTTATCGGAATTAAATATTTTGCCCAACATTATAAAGCAAAAGAAAACCTATTTGTAAAAGACCTTACGCAGGATCAGTATTTTAATACATTACAGCTTTGGGGGAAAATTCCTTTAATTAAAAAATTAAGTGTATATGCAAGTCTGCCCTTCCATTTTCATGAAAAGAAAACGATGCAGGGAGATATAAAGATCAATGGAATTGGAGATCTTAACGTAATGGGAATTTATCAGCTTCTTATTTCTAAAGATAACTTTCATCAGTTAAGCGGAGGTTTGGGTATCAAAGTTCCTTTGGGGAAGTTTGATGAAAAAGGAGCATCAGGAGTCAATCCGAGTTTTCAGCTGGGAACCGGAAGCTGGGATTATCAGGCAGCCCTGAATTATAAATTTCAGAAAAATAAAGTGGCTGTATTAATCAACACAGATTATACCGTAAAAACTGAAAACAAAAAACATTACCGCTTCGGAAACCAATGGAATTATGCTGCTACAGGTTTTTACCAGATCGCAGGGAATGAAAAGACTATTTTTTCAGCAAAAGCCGGACTTCAGGGAGAAGTATATGATCAGAATAAACAGTTTAACGAAGCCTTACCTAATACTTCAGGAAGTGCTTTATATGGAAAACTGGGGTTTGAAGCTTCTTATAAAAAGTTCAGTTTGGGAAGCGAAATTATGCTGCCGGCATATAACAATCTGGCTGGAGGAGATATTGAAGCAAAATCACGTTTCAGTATTTTCTTAAATATTGGAATATAGTAAACATTCAATTTTCTGACTTCAAGACTCAGATTACGATAAGTAAAACGAGGTTATTTCATTTGGGAATAATCTCGTTTTTTATTTCTACAGTGAGCACAACAAAAGTTGAAATATTGTGCAGACAGCTAAAATTAAATTGTTGCTTTATTATATTTAATTTCTGTATCAACAGTCCCTATTCTGATCCATTCTTTTATAATATTGTAAATCATTTTGTTATTTGTGGCATTATATTAATAATTGTCTATCTTTGCCGAAATTTGGTGAGCCATAAAAAGCTCTTAAAAGGGAATCCGGTGAGAATCCGGAACAGACCCGCTGCTGTAAGCTCCGCACCAAAGTTTTTGAAGATTATATTCACTGTTTTTTAATGGGAAGGATTTCAAAAATGGAGTAAGTCAGAAGACCTGCCAGACAATTAAACGTTTGACGCTTTCGTGGAATAAAGCTTAGGACAACAATGATTCTGTGCAGTGAATACTGTGCTTTGTCGTTGCTTTCTTATATCCATTAGCGTCATCATTATCCTAAATGAGCTAATGGTGGCAAAACTGACTACATCTCAACTTTATAAGGTTGTTTTCACATTATGTGTGTTAACATCACAATTTCTGTTTTCCCAATCCAGAAAAAAAGACAGCATTAAGGAAGAAGCTATTAAGACTGTCAATATTTATAAAAAGAATTTTAGAGAAATCATTCCTGTTCAGGTCCTGCAAGGTGAGGAGCTTGAAAGACTGAACAGCCACTCTGTTGCAGATGCACTCCGTTATTTTTCCGGTGTTCAGATTAAAGATTACGGAGGAATGGGTGGTTTGAAGACCGTTAATATCCGAAGTATGGGAAGCCAGCACGTTGGAGTTTTCTATGATGGAATTCAATTAGGAAATGCCCAGAATGGTGTGGTAGATTTAGGGCGGTACTCTCTGGATGATCTTGAAGAAATATCATTATATAACGGGCAGAAAAGTGAAATTTTTCAGCCTGCAAAGGATTTCGGTTCCTCAGGATCTATTTATATGCAGCCAAAAACTCCTGTATTTAAAGGAACAAGAAAAACGAATCTTATCATAAGGGTGAAAAGTGCATCCATTGATCTGTTTAATCCATCTTTCCGTCTTGAGCAAAAGATTTCCGAGAGAATTTCCAGCAGTTTCAGTTCTGAATTTCTACAGAGTGACGGGGTTTATAAGTATCGTTACGGAAAAAAATATTCTAATGGGCAGACCGCTTATGATACGATTGCCAAAAGATATGATTCCGATATTAAAACAAAACGTTTTGAAACATCCGTCAATGGAATTTTAAATAACGGAAACTGGAATGTACGCGGTTATGGCTTTATTTCAGATCGGGGGATTCCCGCACCTATTGTGAACAACCGTTTTGATGCCAGAGGAGCCAGAATGAGAGATGAAAATTATTTTGTACAGGCAAATCTCAGAAAAAAGCTCTTCCCTAAATTTGAAACCCAGCTGAAGGCAAAATTTGCGTATGATTATACTTATTTTAATGATACGGTATTATCACAAGCTGTTTATCCGGCACAAAACACCTATATCCAAAGAGAGGTTTACCTTTCTTCTTCCAATATATATTCTGTCAATTCCAATTGGGATATTAGTTTGAGCGGTGATTTCCAGTTTAATAATATGGATGCCAACTTAAAAAACTTTTCTTTTCCTACCCGATATACAACACTCGTAGCATTGGCTACAACGTATCAGTGGAATCGATTCAAATTTTTAGGAAGCCTTTTAGGAACCTTTACTTTTGAAGAAGTAGAACGTAATTTAAGAGCTGATGACAGAAGAGAGTGGACACCGGCTTTCTTTATGAGCTACCAGCCTGCTGCGATTCCAGAGCTTACCATCAGGGCTTTTCATAAACAGATTTTCAGGCTGCCTACTTTTAATGATTTGTACTATACCAATATCGGGAGTTCTTATCTGAAACCCGAATTTACCTATCAGTATGATCTGGGATTTACCTATCAGAAAAAATATGATAATGCTATCATGAAAGCTTTTTATATAAAGGTTGACGGATATTATAACAGGGTAAAAGATAAGATCGTTGCAATGCCACAACAAAATTTGTTCCGCTGGACGATGCTGAATCTTGGAAGAGTTGAAATTATCGGAGCTGATGTGAATGTTCAGGCTGATGTAATGCTTGGGCAGGTGAAATTGAAACCATTGTTGTCTTATACCTATCAGAGTGCAGTAGATAAGACTAATAAAGGATCGGGAATTGAACAAGGCGATACATTTTATAATAAGCAGATACCTTATATACCCTGGCATACCGGTTCATTTACCCTGATGGCAGATTACAAAGACTGGAGTTTCAACTATAGTACAATCTATGTAGGGAAACGCTATGACGGACAGCTGGATAATATCAGAGCCAATTTTATTCAGCCTTGGTATACGCATGACCTTTCTGTTCAGAAGAAATTTACTCTTGACGGACATCCGTTTAAGATCAATCTTGAAATGAATAATGTTTTTAACCAAAATTATGATGTTGTACGCAACTATCCTATGCCGGGAAGAAATTTTAAACTCTCTTTAAATTTTACATTATGAGAAAGCTGAACTTATATTTTTTATTTTTTGCATTGCTATGCTTTACAGCCTGTCGTACAGATGATACAATCATTCCAATAGAAGTGGTAGACGGTCTTGCTCCGGTTGAAAATACAGCGATCAAAGGATTCTACATCCTTAATGAAGGCAATATGGGAAGTAATAAATGTACACTAGACTTCTTTGATTACACAAAAGGAACTTACTATCGAAATATCTACGCCGAGATCAACCCTGAAGTTATAAAAGAATTGGGTGATGTGGGAAATGACATTAAAATCTATGGAAGCAAACTGTACATCGTGGTTAATGTCTCCAATAAAATAGAAGTCCTGGATGCTAAGACAGCAAAACGTATTAAATCTATTCCTCTTCAGAACTGCAGATATTTAACATTTAAAGGAGGGAAAGCCTATGCAAGTAGTTATGTAGGTCCTGTAGATATCAATCCCAATGCACCCAAAGGAAAAGTAGTGGAAATTGATACCGTATCTCTTTCTGTGCAACGTGAAGCAACGGTAGGATATCAGCCTGAAGAGATTGAAATCGTAGGCAACCAGCTTTTTGTGGCAAATTCAGGAGGCTATATGGTTCCGAATTATGACAAAACGATTTCAGTAATAGACCTGAATACTTTTACAGAAACAAAGAAAATAGATGTAGCGATCAACCTTCACCGTCTTAAAAAAGATAATTACGGAGACCTGTATGTGACATCAAGAGGAGACTATTATGACGTTCCTTCCAATTTATACTTAATTGATGCTGCTACAGGAACTATTAAGAAAAATTTCCATATGGCTGTCAATGAAATGACCATCGTGAATGACAAGCTTTATTTCTATGGAAATGAATTCAATTACAATACCCATACCTACAAAAAAACATTTGGGATCATTGACGTAAAGACCGAGCAGGTGATTTCAAATAGAATTATTGATTCCGAGTATGAATCCATTATCAAAACACCTTACGGGATCGCTGTAAACCCAATCACAGAAGATATTTACATTACGGATGCCCGAAATTATGTATCCATGGGATTTGTGTATTGCTTCGATAAAAATGGAAAGTTTAAATGGAAAACCGAAGGCGGGAATATACCGGCACACTTCGCTTTCTTATATAAATAGTAAAACTGATAAACATGAATAAAAAAACTGTTAATTATGTTATAACCGGACTTTTATCTCTTCTTTTTGCAGGAATGATAGCCTCTTGTAAGCATGACGATGATGAGGTGAAAGCACCTACAGAACCTATTGTGACAGAGCCTTTCAAGGGTTTAGATTCTGCTTATACGATCGAACGTTTCAGAGTATTGAGTATTCCTACGAATATTCCCAATAACATTACCTGGAGCATTAATGACTCTATTATTTCTCAGAATTCTGAGCTGGAATTTATCAGTACCAAAGTAGCTACTTATCCTTTGACTCTAAAGATTGGAAGTACCGGTGAAGTATTTCATTCTAAAATTAAAGTCACAAAAGAAGCCGGTACCATGAGTAAATATATTTCCAATGTACTGGACTTCCGTCCGGCAGTAGGACAGTTTATGAACGAAATTCCTGAATATGAGCCAGGAAATAGTGCTATTGATATACTTGCCAAAGTAAAAAAAGCACTGGTTGGTCCTAATACTTCAGATATAACTCTTGGAGGTTTTGGAGGTTACGTTGTTTTTGGCTTTGATCATACCATTCCGAATAGAGAAGGAAGAGATTTTAAAATCCTTGGGAATGCATTCTTTGGAAACGCAGCTACTGATCCCCGTTCAGGATCTTGTGAGCCGGGAATTATCATGGTTGCCTATGACCGAAATAAAAACGGAAAACCTGATGATAATGAATGGTATGAAATAGCAGGAAGTGAATATTTCAAAAACACAACAATAAAGAATTACAGCATCACTTATTTCAAACCGGATGAAAATAAAACACCTGTCCCAGGAAATCTGGGGTGGAATATAGATGTGGAATATATCAAATGGCAGGATAACCAAGGAAACAATGGATTCAAAACAAAGAATGTCTTCCATTTACAGAGCTATTATCCTCTTTGGATCCCTGGTCCTTCTTATGCTTTCACAGGAACAAGGCTTAAAAATAATTTTTATGACCAAAGCGGTAATGGATCATATTGGGTAGGAAAGTCATATGAATACGGATATGCAGATAATGCTCCCAATCAGGATGAAGCATCGAACATTGATATTTCCTGGGCTGTAGACCAAAGCGGTAAATATGTAAAACTTCCGGGAATCGATTTTGTGAAAGTATATACAGGAATCAATCAGGAAGCTGGAAGGCTGGGAGAGGTTTCTACAGAAGTTTCAGGAGCCTATGATTTACATTTTAAATAAAAATCAATAATTCAACTATAAATTAATAAAAATGAAAAAGTTTTATCTTTTGACCATACTTTTTCTGTTTGCGTTTTTTACGAATGCACAGATCAAAGTACAGGGTGTTCTGAGGAATGATATTCCTGGAACGGCGCAGAGCCAGCTTAGAGCAGCGGCTGCTCCATCAATCAGTTTTTCTGATATTAAATATTGGGTAGGAACCGGTACCAATGAAGCTGCTTTTGTGGTACAGTGGAACGACAGTAAAAATCCTGATGCTTTAGTTTGGGGTTTCAGATGGAATGGAACAGCAACAGGTACAGATATGATCAAAGCGATTGCTAAAGCCGATCAAAGACTTTTTACCTTACTTTATCAAGGAACACCACAGGGAACAGCTGTAGGAGGTTTCGGTTTTGATCTTGACGGACAGAATTTACCAGGTCTGTATTATAACGGAAATACATCTGCTCCGCTTCTTCCTGTAAACGGAATCGTTAATACAACAGCATATAATTTTGATGGTTATACTGCGATTGATACTAATGATCACTGGCAATCTGGTTGGGCAACTAACGGATATTGGTCTTACTGGATTAAAAACCCTGCAAATGCTAATTTCGGATATTCAGGAGTAGGAGCATCTTCCCGTGTACTGCAAAATGGATCATGGGATGTATGGAACTTTAATCCATCATTTAGTACAGTTCCGATTTCTTCAACATTGACACCTGTTTCTCCTTATGTGCCGTCCGCTGCTTTAACAAGTGTGATGAACTTAAGATCAACGAACAGACTGAACAATTATACGAATGGATTCTTTATCGTAAACGAAGAATGGTTTGGGCATACCAACGGATCTGTAAACTTTTTAGACAATAACGGAACCACTGAATACAGAGTGTATAGCAGTGCGAACAATAATCACGCTTTCGGAGCAACTACTCAGTACGGAACCATTTATGGAGACAAATTCTACTTTGTTTCAAAGCAGGCAGCTGATGGGGGTGATACTCAATATACTCCTGGAGGAAGACTTGTTGTGGCAAATGCACAGACTATGGAGAAATTAGCTTCATTCAATGATATCGGTGGAGGAGATGGAAGATCATTTGTCGGGGTGAACGAACATAAAGGATATATCGGAGCCTCTAATGGGATTTATGTATTTAATATTGATAATCTGACAGTAGGAAATCTTATCCCAGGAACAGAAGGAACAGATCTTTACAGTGAACAAATTGGAAATATGATTCGTACTTCAAAACACGTATATGCCGTAAAACAAGGAGTAGGGGTTTTAGTCATTGATCCAAATACAGATACTGTAATTCATACGGTTGCTGGAGACTTCGATTCAGTAGTTCAGGCTAAAGACGGAAGTATTTGGGCAATTCAGCAGCAAGCTGTTGTGAATATCAATGCAGCAACATTTGCAACGCAATCTTACAATATCCCCACTTCAAAGTATGCTAGCTCTTGGGGAGCATGGAATGCAGGAAGTCTTGCAGCTAGTAATACCGAAAATGTATTGTATTGGTTCAAAGCAGGTGCTTTTTGGGGATTGGGAAGCGATATTGTAAAATTTGATGTGACTACCAAAGCATTCAATGAAAGCTTTATTACTATACCTGGGCAGCAGGCAGGAGTTAATAAGCAAAGCCCTTATGGTTCAGCTTTGAGAGTAAATCCGCTAACTGGAGAGCTTATTGTAAATACGACTAACAGTCAATATAACAAGAACTGGGTACATACCTATAATACTAGCGGAACGTTAACGAATACAAGATCATTGACTGATTACTACTGGTTCCCGGCATTAACGGTATTCCCTGATAATACAGCTCCAACAGTAAATAATACATTCCCATCACAGGTTACAGTTGGAAATATTACAACTATTGACCTGAAAACGGTAGTTTCCGATACAGACAACTTCAATTCAGCAATTGTAAAATCAATCAAATCAAATAGTAATTCTTCTGTAGTTTCAGCAACGATCAATGCTAATGATGAATTAGTTTTAACTCCACTTAGTGCAGGAACAGCTGACATTGTAATCAAGTTTAACTCTAATGGAAAACTTGTTGAGAAAACACTTACGGTAAACAGTCTTGGTAATACTTTATCAACGGCTGAGGTTAAAAAATTACAATTTAGTATTTATCCAAATCCGGCAACAGATGTAGTTTATATCAAAACATCTGAAAAAATTCTAAATGTATCTATTTATGATGCTTCAGGAAAATTGGTTAATGCTGAATTCAACAATGGACAGGTAAATGTAAATACATTGCCAAAAGGAGTTTATATTCTAAAAGCTACAACTGATAAATCTGTATATCAGCAAAAAATAGTAAAAAAATAATTTTAGCATAGCTAATTTTTGTTTCACTCTTGCCTCGTTCAATTTTTTGGACGAGGTTTTTGTTTGAAAAAAAGGTATTGTTCTAGTAAAGAATGTTTTCTCATACAATCTTCTTTGAGTTTTTGGATAATATTTCTACCCCGAACAGTTCTATTTTTTCTGTAGAAATGACATAAAACAAAAACGGCAGGCTTAAAAAGCCTGCCGTTTTTTCTGGTTGCAATATTCTTATTTAATCATAATCTTTTGAGAATAAGTTTCTCCTTTTTTAGTCTGAAGAGTCATGATGTAAACTCCACTAGGCTGATTCGTCTCAAATGTATTGGATTGTAATTTTGTACGGAAGACTTCTTTTCCTGATGTATTTACCAATGTTACTTCAGAACCTTCTGCCGGAAGACTCTTATCAAGAGTTACCTGTCCATTTTGGCTCGCCACTTTCATGCTGATGAATGGATCTCTATATTGATATCCATAATAAACTCTAAGTTCACCACCTAAACTCAATAAACCTGCATTTACGTTAATTTTAATACGGTCATAAGGGACATTCATTGTAAGTTCAATTTCTCCTTTACTAGGGTCTGTATCTCCAAGTTTAAGAATCTTGTTAGTTAAGTTTTGATAATCATTATTGGAAACATCACCATTGAATGTCTCAATAGAAACACCTCCTAATACCTGAGCATTTAACGGAGTTCCATTAGAACCAATACCAATAACTAGTTTGTTGGTATAAGTACTGTTTGGGAAAATTAATGTTTGTTCAGTACGTGCCAGTAACCCAACGGATACTTGTAATACAGAATAATCATTTTCGTTAGGTCCAATTGCGTTAAGAGGATTTACCACTCCACAACCTATACAAACACCATATACCTGACTGGTTTGAGCATTTGCATAATACTTGGTAATTTGAGCAGAAGACATTGAGCTCATTAAGAACAAAAATAGGGTAGACATAGCAGCTTTTATTGCCCCTTGTCTCACAAATAAATTGGTTTTCATATGTTGAGATTTTAAGATTTTAGTTTTTTGTAAATTTACATATAAAATGATTATGTTGATATATTTATTTCTTTTTTTTGTGATTTATTAATATTTGATTTAAATAAAAAATTATTATTGTTTTATAGTAAATATAGTTCGGTGTTTTTTACCTTTCTATTAAATATAAAAAAGACAACCTTATATAAATATGATTGCCTTTTCTGTTTTTATTAATTACTTAATGATAATCTTCTTAGAATATGTCTTACCGTCTTTAGTTTGGACAGTCATAAAGTAAACTCCCTCAGTCTGATTAGACTCAAAGGTTTTGGATCTTAATGTAGAACGGAAAACTTCTTTTCCTGAAGTATTAGTCAGTGCTATTTCCGCTCCTTCCAAAGGAATATTCGCATCAAGAGTTACTTGTCCTCCCTGGCTATAAGCCGTAATATTAATTAATGGGTCCTGGTAAGCGTAGTAGATTCTGAACCCTCCACCAAGACTTAGCACACCTCCTGTCAAACCAATCCTTATTCCATCGTAAGGTTTTTCAGGTTTGAACTCTACTGTACCTCTGTTTGGAGTAGCTCCCAGTTTAAGCAAACTGACATCAATTGTTCTGCGGTCTTCGTTAGAAGTTCCGCCATTCATAGTTTCAAGAGTTACACCACTTAATAATTGCACAGATAAAGGAATATTGTCTGTTCCGATACCTACTACCAATCTGGTGTTTGCTCTTAGATCAGGAAAAGTCAATGTCTGTTGGATTCCTCCTAGTAATGCAGTTCCTAATATCATAGTTGAATAATCATCCTGATTGTTTCCAATTGCATTCTGAGGATTCTCAACACGGCATCCTAAACATGCTACGCCAAATACTCCAGAACTTTGAGCGTGGGCATAGATCCTGTTCTGTGCGAATGAGATTGTGCCTGCTGAAAATAGAAATAATGCCATTAATGAAGCTTTCAAAGAGAAGCGGCTTCCCAAAAGTAAATTAATTTTCATGTTATTTATTTTTAAATGAATAGTTTTATTCAAATTTAAGGATTAACATGAAAAGGAAAAAATAATATTTCCAAATATGGTGATTTTTATGAAGATTTAATATTGCTCTATTACAAAATAGGGTAAATACATCTTCAAAGATGACCAAAACTTGGTTCGAAAAACGTATTCTTGAATATTTTAGTGTACAAAGAGTAATAGAATTGATATAAGATCTGTACTATAGAAGTAGATAAATAAGGTAAATAGAGGAGGTAATATAAACAAAAAAAGGACTTTTGAAAAAAGTCCTTTTTAGTAGCCCGTAGGGGAATCGAACCCCTCTTACCAGAATGAAAATCTGAGGTCCTAACCGATAGACGAACGGGCCATCTACCTTCCACTATTGAAATAGTGTGTTAGCTTTTGTTTTTATAAGTATCAACTCTTAGTTTGTAGCCCGTAGGGGAATCGAACCCCTCTTACCAGAATGAAAATCTGAGGTCCTAACCGATAGACGAACGGGCCGGTTAGTTTGTGTTAAAGTATTAGCTTTCTACTTTGTTTTTAAAAACCACTGTAAAAATTCAGTGGCTTTTAAAAATTAAGTAGCCCGTAGGGGAATCGAACCCCTCTTACCAGAATGAAAATCTGAGGTCCTAACCGATAGACGAACGGGCCGCTATACTTTTACGCTAATTTATTAACGTGCTTTGTTAATTTGCTTTTTAAGTTAGCCGCTTTGTTTTTGTGGATAATATTTTTCTTAGCTAATTTATCCAATAAAGCGATAACTTTTGGCAGTTGCTCTGTTGCAGCAGCTTTGTTCTCCTCATTTCTTAAGGCTTTCAATGCTGTTCTAGCAGTCTTGTGATAATATCTATTACGAAGTCTTCTAGTTTCGTTCTGTCTGATTCTCTTTAGTGCTGATTTATGATTTGCCATATCGTTCAAATGTGAGTGCAAAAGTATAAACTATTTTTTAAACTACCAAATTTATTTTTGAGAAATTTTAATTTTCTTCTGAAAGGTACTTTCTAAGCTTATCTATTGCTTGTTCTATTTTTAAATTTTCTTGTTCCTTCTCTATTTTTTTGATCGTATTTCCCAACATGATCAGTGCGTTGTTCCATTCTCCAGTAGTATTGGTGAAAGTAAGTTCATCTATTGTTACTTCAAAAGCAACCCTTTCTCCGGTCCTGTAAAGTCTGAAACTTATTTTATCATCCTTGCCTGTAATCCCGCCTTCATTGATTTGTAAATCATAACTTTTTGGGTTAGAGTGGATTTTCTTAAAAAGCAATTGCGCTTCTTGTATCTTTAAATCCGGCATGATATAAAATTTGATAATCTGCAGTTTCCTGCAGACTGGGGGTTATCAATAATATTTTTCATCAGTGTTACCATATTTGTTTGACCAACTATGGTTATAGTTATTAAAAAACTTTTGCAAATATAATGCTTTTGTGAGATATAACGTATAGAGAATGGTTTTTTAGAGAAAAAGTTGTGTTTTTTTTCTTTGAACAATTGTAAGGTGTTCATTACTAATAATTTCTATTTTTTAATTTTTACTTTGGATTTTAAACTTAAGTAGAAATATCATAAAAATAAGGCTAAAGTAGAGCCGCTGATAGATGTTTTATACCAAATTATGTAGCAAGGAAGTTCTTTATAAACTTATAATATTAAAGAGTTATATAGAGTTGATTTTTCTAAAAAACCTAAAATTTGTAGAGAGCATGTTAAATTCCGGAATTAATCTTTTGAAACTTAGCATAACTGTTTTGAAATAAAAAGGAGAAACGATCTGTATCGTTTCTCCTTTTTTGTAGCCTATAGGGGAATCGAACCCCTGTTGCAAGAATGAAAATCTTGAGTCCTGACCACTAGACGAATAGGCCGAATTTTTGAGGTAGCAAAAGTAGAAAAACCTTTTGGAACCTCAAAATTATTTTTTAATTATTTGTAAACTTTTTGAATCACGGTATTTTTAATTCCTTTGGCTTCAACTTCTTTCTGTAACTTCACAGCATCCTCCAAAGTATATACTTTTCCGTAGGTATAATAGAAAACACCACTGTCTTTCTCTCTTTCTACGTCTTTAAGGTTCTGAAGGATGTAAGAATTTCCATTAAGTTTGTCACCAGTATAAACCTCAATAGTGTAATATCCCATACTTATTTTCTGATTAGGCATAAACCCTACAGCAAAAGCATTTCTGAAACCTGCATCCTTAGCAGATTTAAGATTGATATCCTTTACAGAAGCCATATTCGTTACAGCATAATAATACTTGTATTGTCCGTTCTCCTTAATCGTAAGGATGTAGCTAAGTCCTTTTAGTGCCGGATCGTTTTCATTATATTTATTCGGAGAGCTCATCAGTAATATTCTGAAGTCATTTTTCAGAGGTACTTCTGCTGGTTTCTCGGGTTCTGGCTTTCTGACAGCAATGGAGCCACCAGATTTTCTGTCAATTGCTTTTTTATAATCAATAATAGCATTATAAATACTTTCAGAAATTTCATTCTGTCCTTTTTCTGATGCTATATAGTGACTTTCTTCCGGATGGTTAATAAATCCTGTTTCAATAAGTACCGAAGGCATGGCATTCATACGAAGAACGTGAAGGTTCTTCTGGAAAACACCTCTTGAAAATCTTTTATCTTTATTAACGAAGTTACCTTCTACCAATCCTCCTAAAAGAAGACTGGATTCAAGATATTTACTTTGTTGAAGTTTTAATGCAATCAAGGATTCCGGAGAATCAGGATTGTAAGAACCGAAAATCTGTTTATCTTTCTCATCCAAAAAGATTACGTCATTCTCTCTTTTTGCTACCTCAAGATTTTCATTATTCTGGTTGGGTCCCTGTACATAAGTCTCAGTACCATAAGCAGTAGGTCTTGCTGAGGAATTACAGTGAATGGAGACAAAAAGATCTGCTTTACTTCTGTTGGCAAGATTTGTTCTGTCCGATAAAGATGGATATTCATCAATCTTTCGGGTGTAGATTACCTTGAAGTCTCTGTTTTTCTCGAGCATAGCCCCTACTTTTAATGTAATTGCTAATGTAACATCTTTTTCTGCCACTCTTCCAATGTCAGAATAAGTCCTGTTAGCTCCATGATCACTTCCTCCGTGTCCTGCGTCCAGAACGATAGTAAACTTCTTTTGAGAGAAAATAAAGTTGCTGATTAGAATAAGGAGAAATGATAAAATTATTTTAAAATTTTGTTTGTGCATCTTACAGTTATAAAAATTATATTAATTTTGGGCCTTAATTATATAGCATAAAATTGACCAAAACCGTCCTCAAAAATATATTACAAATTTTAATTATCCTAATTTTTAACAATTTTTTAGCACAGAAAACGCCCGAAAAATTGCCTAAAAATGCGGTTAAAGATACTATTTCCAAAAAGGATACCATAGTCGCAAAAAAAGAAACTTTAGATGACGTACTCCGCACTAAAGCAGATGATCAGCGAAGAGATATCCCTAAGAAAATGACGTTCCTTAACAAGAATGCTCAGGTAAAATACCAGGATATGCAGATTGACGCAGATTATATTTCTATTGATGATAATAAAAATCTGATCTACGCTCGTGGTAAACAAGACTCTTTAGGAAAGATTATAGAACCTGTAATCACTACTCAGGCAGGGAAAAAGTACGAAACCAACGAGTTTAGTTATAATACAAAAACAAAACAGGCAATCGCTTTCAATGCAAGAACAGAAGAAAGTGAGGGGGTAATCATCGCTCAGAAAACTAAAAAGTATAATGATACCGTTTTTGCAATGAGAAACGCAGATTATACTACCGATGATTATTTCATTAAGAAAAAAGATACTGCTGCCGACTACTTTATGAGAGCTTATTATATCAAGCTTATTAAAACCAAAAAGAAATCTCAGATTGTTACCGGTCCTATTCAAATGTATATAGAGAAGGTTCCTACTCCTTTATATCTTCCGTTTGCGATTTTACCATTTTCAGACAAAAGAGCAGCCGGGATTCTTATACCAAGTTTTGGAGAAAGAGAAGATGTAGGTTTCTTCCTGAATGGAATTGGATACTATCAGCCGATAGGTGAGCACTTTGATCTTAAAGTTCTGGCAGATATTTATACCAAAGGTAGCTGGAACGTACGCCCCCAAATGAATTATCAGAAAAAGTACCGTTATTCAGGAACTTTTAATGCTGATATCGGAACAATGGTAAGAGGGATCAAAGGATTGGATGATTACAGTAGAAACAGTACGTATAGAATCAACTGGAGCCACTCGCAGGATTCTAAAGCGAATCCTTTCCTTACGTTTAGTGCTTCGGTAGATGTTGTAAGTACAAAGTTTTATAACAACCCGCTTAACAACAATTATATTTTCAATCAAAACGTTCTGAATACTCAACAGAATTCAACGGTAACACTTACTAAGAGGTTTTTAAAGCTTCCGGTAACTATTACAGGGACGGCTTCATATTCTCAAAACTTTGCAACTGGATTCGCAGATCTTCGTTTGCCACAAATGAACGTTGCTATTAACCAATTTTACCTGTTTAAATCAAAAACTGGGGTAAGACAAGGTCTTATTGAAAATATTACGGTAAATACAGGCTTTAACCTTACCAACTTTGTAAATACTCAAGAGAACGAATTATTCAAAAAAGAGATGTGGGACAAAATGCAGACAGGGCTTAAAAATAATATCTCCCTGGCTACAAATACCACATTGGCAAAATATTTTACTTTTAGTTTAAGTGCTAATATTGACAATGCTTTAACTACAAAAACGCTGAACAGATATTATGATCCTGTGAAAAACGTTACCGTAGATGAAATCAATAAAAACCTTACTGGTTTTTCTACATTTACGACTACCGCAAGTCTTCAGACAACATTGTATGGTATGATGAAATTTAAGAAAGGATCAATAGTGGAAGCGGTAAGACATATGGTGACACCAAGTCTTGGATTTAGCTATTCTCCGGATTTCTCAAGCCCAGGTTTTGGATATTACAGAAACTACTATAATGCAAACGGAGCGCTTACACCTTATTCAATTTTTGAAAAAGGGATTGTAGGAAGCCCATCAATAGGACCTGTTGGAGCATTAAACTTCAGTATCGGAAACAATATTGAAATGAAGGTAAAATCCAAGAGCGATTCTACCGGAGTGAAAAAGGTGAAGATTTTTGAGTCTTTAAATATTACAGGAGGTTATAACTTTGCAGCTAAAGACCATCCTTGGTCTTTGTTCAGTATTAACGGACAGTCTTCTTTCTTTAATAGTAAACTTACCGTAAATACGAGTCTTACTCTTGAACCTTATAAGATTGCATTTAATCCAGGAGAAACTACAGGAATCAGAACGGAGCAGTTCGGGCATTTCAGTGTGCAGGGATTCAATGTGCAGCTTTCATATCCGTTAAGCAGTGAGATCTTTGGAGAAAAGACCGATTATGCTAAAAAATACTCTTCGAAAGGAGAGGTGAGGAATGAAAATTATTATTTTGATGATGATAATTATGCTCGTTTTGATCAGTCATGGACATTAAATGTAAACGCAAACTATGCTTATTCAAAAGGATTAAACAGGTTTGGAAGCAAAATTGCATCAATAGGACTTGACGGAAGTATTAAGCTGACTCCTTACTGGAATATCAACGGAAGTACGCATTATGACCTGGTGACTAAAGAACTTGCATACACAAGGATTGGTTTCTCAAGAGATCAGCGAAGTTTTACAATCAATTTTAACTGGGTTCCATTCGGGCAGTATAAAGTTTATGACTTCTTTATCGGTATCAAAGCCAATATCTTAAGTGATGCGCTTAAGTATAAAGACAGAAGCTTTACCCAGCCTAATGCACCTTTCTAATATCAGATTGGCATTTGTGAATATAAATTTTATATTTGCAACCAAAATAAATTTTAATGAAATTCCCATTGGATATCTTTTTTAAAAGTAAATAATGGCGATTTTATGCATAAAAAATAAATATCCGCATATGAAACAAATAATCAACACGGTGAATGCACCAGCAGCTATCGGACCTTATTCACAAGCTAATATGGCAAACGGAGTTTTGTATATCTCTGGACAGATTCCTGTAGATCCGGCAACGGGTAAGCTGGTAGAAGGAATTGAAAAAGAAACGCACCAGGTAATGAAAAATCTTGAGGCAATTCTTACTGAAGCCGGAATGACGTTTAAAAACGTTGTAAAAGCAACAATTTTCCTTAAAAGTATGGATGACTTTGCTGTAATGAATGATATTTATGCTTCTTATTTAGATGCGGAAAGCTATCCTGCACGTGAAACAGTACAGGTTTCTTGCCTCCCTAAAAATGTGGATATCGAAATTTCTATGATCGCACATCAGGATTAATGAATTTTATAAGAAATACAATTGCGGTGTTAGTGGGTCTTGGTATTGCAGGGCTTATCATTACCCTTGGTATCAGGGTGTTTCCGCAATGGGTTACTTTCGAGGCTTTTGCTCCTTTTGAGCATTGGCAGAGGTTTCTTTTCAGTATGAAAGATGATAAGGCGTTTTTTGGCTTCCTTTTGTTTATTTCCGGACTAGGAACTACCATTGGAGGAGTTGCGACTGCTATCATCGTTAAATATGCCAAAGTTGCCTATGCTATTCTGATTGGTTTTATTATGCTTTTTATCGCAATGTTGGATGTGATTATATTTCCTTATCATCCTACATTCTATAAGATCTCGATCTTTCTTACCTTTTTTCCGTTTTCATGGATTGGCGGTAAGATTGTAGAAGTGATTTACGAACGTAATAAGAAGAAAGAGATTTCAGAGAAAGTAAATAAATCTAAATAGCCAGAGTTCGGGTAAAAGGAATTTATAGTTTCGCACCGATGGTCAATAAATAATTAAAAACCGCTGCAAATATTTGCAGCGGTTTTCTTTGTGATATGAAAATAACTATTGTTTAGTCTTGATTAAGGCATTTTAAATCCTTTTGTATACATTCTTCCGTAATCATCCACAAATTTCACCTGTACATTACCTTGATATTTACTCAAGATGCTTTCGATGTCTTTTTGTGAATTTACAGGCTTACCGTTTACTTCAATGATGATGTAGTTGTCTACAATTCCGATCTTAGCCATTTCGCCTCCTTCAGATACATTTTTAGTAACCACTCCGCTGTTCAATCCGTATTCTGTTTTGAATCTTTCGTTAAGAGGATCAAATTCAGCTCCGATTTTTTCTGTTACGCTAAGGTCTGCTTTAGTTCTGGTAGAAGTACCTCCTTTCTGGTCTCTTAAAGTTACACTAGTTGTAGCTTCTTTACCATTTCTTGAATAAGTTACCTGAACTTTATCACCAGGACGTTTGCTGCCAATTGACATAGATAGATCAGCGAAATCAGTGATGTCGTAGTTATCTATTTTCGTAATGATATCTCCTTTTTTCAATCCAGCATCTTCCGCACCACTATTATCTCCAAATCCTGTTACATATACTCCGCTACCTGACTTAATTGTAGTTTTGTACTGTTTGTTGTAAGCCTGAACCTGTTGATCGTTTGAAAGATCTAGCGATGAAACCCCTAGGAATCCTCTTTGTACGATACCAAATTTCTTAATATCCTCAACGATTTTTCTTGCTAAGTTTGATGGAACGGCAAATCCGTATCCCTGATAATATCCTGTTGTAGATTGGATCGCAGAGTTGATACCGATAAGTTCACCGTTAGTATTTACCAGTGCGCCACCAGAGTTACCCGGGTTAATAGCAGCATCCGTCTGAATAAAACTTTCAATTGGGTTACTTGCTTTCCCCTGGCTTCCTAAAATACCGATTCCTCTTCCTTTAGCAGAAACAATACCTGCTGTTACGGTAGAGTTTAATCCCAATGGGTTTCCTACGGCAAGTACCCATTGCCCAACATCAATATTGTCAGAGTTAGCAAAATTCAAGTAAGGAAGTCCTTTTTCTTCAATCTTTAATAAGGAAATGTCCGTATTCGGGTCAGTTCCTACTAAAGTTGCGATATATGATTTTTTATTGCTTAGTACAACTTCAAGCTTGTTTGCACCAGCCACTACGTGGTTGTTTGAGATAATATAGCCATCAGGAGAGATGATGACACCAGAACCCATTCCTGAAGGCATATTTTCTGGAGCCTGTTGCTTTTGCCTTTGTTGTCCTCTTCCTCCAAATGGATCTCCAAAGAAGAAATCAAATAGATCCTGCTCAGAGGCTCTGCTTGAGGTTCTGCTTTGATAGTTTTTAATAGTAACTACAGCCGGAACGGTTGTCTTAGCTGCCTTTACAAAGTCATCGCCTACTGCTCCAGTATTCATTCCTGCAAATGATGCTGTAGGGGCTGCTGTTGTGAAATAAGATTGATCTCCATTATTAGAGCCATGTCCAAAATATTGTATAGCTCCAACGGTAGTAGCTCCTGAGATTACTCCGACTACTGCAAATGGTAATAGTTTTTTTAAAGTACTCTTCATTGTATATCTTTCTTGTTTATTAATTAATTTCTAATTATTGTTTTTGAGTAAACAAATTTAATGTTAAATAAGTAAGCAATTAGTATGCTATGTTTCAATTTTAACTAAAATTTAACGGGTATTATGTCATTTTATGCATTATGTCATAATTGTTAATGCCAGAGTTAACAAAAATTAAAAAAATATTAAAGGAAATGTGACGGAATATCACTTTGTACTCATACAATCACGAAGTATAATAATATGAAAAAAGTATGACTTACCGAAGCTGTAATTACTCATTGTGTAACATTTATTAAAAATGACTATCTTTGCAAAAATATTTTTCTCACTTAAAACGTTTATAGCATGCAACTGTATAACACCTTAAGCGCAGAAGAAAGAGCTAAACTTATTGATGAAGCTGGTAAGGATCGCCTTACATTGTCTTTCTATGCGTACGCCAAAATTGAAGATCCCCAAAAATTTCGTGACGACTTATTTATAGCCTGGAATGCCCTTGATGCATTAGGTCGTATCTATGTTGCCCATGAAGGAATAAATGCTCAGATGAGTGTTCCTGCAGATCAGTTTGAGGCTTTTCGTGATACGCTGGAAGTATATGACTTTATGAAAGGAATCCGTTTAAATGTAGCAGTAGATCAAGACAATTATTCCTTTTTAAAACTTACGATTAAAGTAAGAAATAAAATTGTAGCTGATGGTCTGAATGATGATACTTTCGATGTTACTAACAAAGGAATTCACTTAAAAGCACAGGAATTCAACAATATGCTTGATGACCCGAACACAATTGTGGTGGATTTCAGAAACCACTATGAAAGTGAAGTCGGTCATTTTGAAGGAGCGATTACTCCGGATGTTGAAAACTTCAGAGAAAGTTTACCAATTATCAATGAACAATTACAGGATTTTAAAGAAGATAAAAACCTTTTGATGTATTGTACAGGAGGAATTCGTTGTGAAAAGGCGAGTGCTTACTTCAAACATCAGGGTTTCAAGAATGTTTATCAGTTGGAAGGCGGAATTATTGAGTATACACGCCAGATAAGAGAAGAGAATATTGAAAGTAAATTCATTGGGAAGAACTTTGTATTTGACCATAGGTTAGGAGAAAGAATTACAGATGATATTATTTCTCAATGTCACCAATGTGGAAAACCTTGTGATAATCATACCAACTGTGCTAACGATGCCTGCCATTTGCTATTCATCCAGTGTGATGAATGTAAGGCTGCTATGGAAAACACTTGTTCTACTGAATGTCTGGAAACTATTCATATGCCTTGGGAAGAGCAGGTGAAGCTTAGAAAAGGGCTACAAGTTGGAAATAAAGTTTTCAGAAAAGGTAAATCTGATGCTTTGAAATTTAAAAATTCAGGAGACTTATCTACTCAACCTTTAGCAAAGGCTGAAACGAAGAATATCAGACAGAAAATTGCTGTTAAGAAAGTATTGGTTGGAAAAGCTGAGCACTATTACTCAAAATCAAAAATCGGA
The DNA here is from genome assembly GCF_001684975.1 of Chryseobacterium artocarpi. Taxonomy (GTDB): domain Bacteria; phylum Bacteroidota; class Bacteroidia; order Flavobacteriales; family Weeksellaceae; genus Chryseobacterium; species Chryseobacterium artocarpi. The sequence goes on from NZ_MAYH01000045.1 coordinate 556,116, forward strand.
CAGTTTTTAATTGAAAATCAAGACTTGTCAATTGGAGATAAAGTTTTAGTTTCAGGACCTACAACTGGTGAACAAGAGCTTAGAATTACTGAGATTTTTGCCAATGGAGGTCCTTGTGAAACAGCAAAAAAAGGAGATCAGATTACTTTTGAGATTCCGTTCAGAATTCGTTTGTCTGACAAATTATACAAAATTCTAGAAGCATAAAAGCATACATTGAGATGTTAAAAGCTGAACTTAGAAAAAAATATATGCAAAAAAGAAAAGCCTTATCTACTGATGAGGCTTTTTTGCTATCTGAAAAGATTTTTGAAAATTTTATAGAGTATTTCAATCCTAAAGAAGGTCAGACAGTGCATATTTTCCTTCCTATTTTGACTAAAAAGGAAATTGATACCCAAATCTTCATTAATTATTTTTTCAAGCATAATATCCGCGTTTTTGTGCCTAAAGTTGTTGGTGATGAACTAGTTAATATTGAAATTTTTAAGGATACAGCTTTTGAAACAAGTCAATGGGGGATTTCTGAACCGGTTTCTAATAAGGATTCTGGAGAGGTTTGTTATGATTATATTATCACGCCGCTTTTATATTGTGATAAAAAAGGAAACAGAGTAGGGTATGGAAAAGGTTTTTATGACGGGCTTTTTCAAAGTATTTTCCCAGAGACAAAAAAAATCGGAGTCAATTATTTTGACCCCGATGAATGTATCGATGATGTCTGGGAAAACGATGTTCCTCTGGACTATTTGGTTACTTCTACAGAAGTACTGTCTTTCTTAAGTGGTTTTGAATAGAAGTCTAAGAAATAGAATTTGAATTCTTTTTTCAGTTTGGATGTTGACAATAATATATACTGTGCGTTTTTCTCAAAGCTTCCCAAAGATTTATTCTTATCGTCAAAATATTCTACATTGAATTTGGCGTAATCTAAAGTATCTTTCTTATAGAATTCTTTATAAACGTTAAGTGAATTTACCTTAGCAGCTTTTACTTTCATGCTGTCCAGTTCTTTAAACATTCTTTTAAAGGTCAAAGAATCCGGTTTGTGAAAATAGCTTTCCATTTGGGAATAAATAAAGCTGTCTACCTCAGTATTTCTGTTGCCGCTTACATAAAGTGTAGAAAGATCAAGAAGCTCCTGAACTTTTTGCTTGGTAATAGAGTTGATAGCCTGCATGCTATCCATTTGTACAGCCGGATAGCTTTTTGTGTTGTTGCTGTTTCTAAGTTTATCTAAATCACTAGCTTCTGTCTTTTTATTACAGGCAAAAAATAAAGTCAGAAGTATAGAGAGGAGTAAAAAATTATTTATTTTTTTCATCTGTAGTTGCAATTTTGAATTTAATGGATACGATCTTACCGTTGTCTTTTTTCATTTCTATTACATTCAGATTTTTGAGGGATGTAGTAGGGGTTGTAACGAGGGTGATATACTTTTGTTTGTCTATTTTTTCAATACCATAAGTGTTGTTGTCATACACCTGATAGATAACCGCATTATTACTGATTAAGTTTTCCAGCTGATTTCTTTTCTGCTTAATAAGGGCTACCTGCTCTTCTGAATTTCCTGTAATATCTTTTCTGGAGAAATAATAAGCAGCCATCTTATAATCATCCGGTTTAAGCTCAATTTTTTCTTCTGCTGGTGCGTTCTCAAGGTTTCTGTTGACTTCCAGCGGTTCATAAAATGCGGCACTGATCTTCATTTTAAGGTTCTTATCCTTGGTGGAATACGAAAAACACTCACCTGGTTTTATTTTATACATCAAAGGAGATTCGTTTTCCTTGATTACCATTATGTCTAATGTGTTAATCACAGAAACACCTCTGTCCTTATCGATAAAGCAATACGTGTAAGTTTTTGAAAAAAGTACGTCTTTAAATCCTAACAAACCTGTTATTGCAATTAAAACGGAAGTAATAAGTGCCCAAGCATTCTTTTTGAAGAAATTTTTCTTAGTTGGAATTGTTGAAATTTCAACTTCATTAGTTGTTGTTGGTTTTTTATTAACGTCTTGGTTTTCAGTGTTTGTTTTTTGTAAATCAACGTTTGTGGGAGTCTGGATTTCAACTTTTTTAGGCTGAATTTCAGTTTTTGGAAGTTCAGGAGTTTCAGAAACTGTTTTTTCCAATTCATTGATCTCTTCTTCTTCCAGATTTTCATTTTCCAATAATAATTCTCCGGCAAAAAGATGCTGCTTCTTGAATTCGTACCATGAGTCGTAACCTGCATAAATACTCAATAAATTAAGCATGTCGATTCTTGGTAATTTGGTAACCGGTGAGTTTTTGAAATACGTGTAAAATGATTTTTCGCTGATGTTACCTTTCGCTTTTTTGCGTAGGTCTTCCTGAAAATATATGATATCTATACCCTTCCACTTGGATATGTCATCCTGCGAAGGGGTATATTCTTTTAAATATTGACCTTGGACATCCTTTTTTAGCTGTTCAAAGTGTAATAGATCTAAATCTGTCAATTTTTTTTAAAATAATTAAATTGTTGATTATCAGTTATGTTTTTTTGTAAAACTATTTTACAAAGGTATTACAATTATTTTTCATAGACAAATTTTCTAACTGCTATACCTTTGTCTTGTTCAAATAACAGAACAGAAGAAAATTTTATAAAACAATATTAACAAAATTAAATTTAATTTATTATGAAAAAGTCATTATTCGTAGCTGCTATCGCTGCAATCTCTCTAGTTGCTTGTAAAAAAACTGACGCTACAGCTACTGAAGGTACAACTGATTCTGCTGCTGCTACTGTAGCTGATTCTGCTGCTACTGTAACTGATTCTGCTGCTAAAGTTGTTGATTCTGCTGCAACTACTGCTGTAGAAGCTACTAAAGATGCTGCTGCTGCTACTACTGCTGCTGGAGCTGAAGTTGCTAAAGATGCTGCTAAAGGTGCTGCTGACGCTGCTAAAGGTGCTGCTGATGCTGCTAAAGGAGCTGCTGATGCTGCTAAAGATGCTGCTAAGAAATAATTCTAGCTTAAGCTTAAAAATAAAAGAACCGTTTCCCTGTGAAACGGTTTTTTTATGCTTTATAGTGAACTCCATTAGATTGTCAATACAAATAGGTGATGAAGGAGGCTTAATATAAATAAAGGAATATAACATCGCTATATTCCTTTAGTATTTATCCTTTCTTTTGTTTTAAAGATTCATAGCAGGTTATTGCTACTGCATTGCTTAGATTCAATGAATCTATACTTCCAGCCATCGGAATCAGAGTGTTTTTTCCTTTTCCAATCCAGAAATCACTTAACCCGGAATGTTCTGTCCCAAATAAAACAGCAGAACGCTGTGTGAAATCTCTTTTATAAAGGTCTTCAGCGGTTTCATCCATCAATGTTGTATAGATATTGAAACTATTTTTCTTAAGAAATTCAAATGTTTCATCATTTTCAGCCTGATAAACTTCCATTCCGAAAAGACAGCCGACGCTGGATCTGATCACATTGGGGTTATAGAAATCAGTTTTTCCATCAGCAACAATCAAGGCATCAATTCCAAATGCTTCACAGCTTCTCAAAATAGCACCTAAATTTCCTGGTTTTTCTACTCCTTCAACGATGATAACAGTAGAATTATCTTTTGGTTTATAGGATGTAAGAGGAGTTTCTTTTGTTTTATATACGCCGATAATCCCTTCAGAACTCCCTCTGTAAGCTATTTTTTCGTAAACTTTATCGCTTACATAATGAACTTTTCCTTGAGGAAGTTTTTCCTTAAAGATATTTTCACAGATAAAGAATTCTACAGGTTCAAAATCATATTGTATAGCTCTTGCATTTTCCTGCTGTCCCTCTACAACAAATACGTTTGATTTTTTACGAAATCTGTTGTCAGTAAGAAGCTTAGTGACATTTTTTATTTTTTCGTTTTGAAAACTTTCTATCAACATTTTGCAAAATTATGCAAAATTTATGATTGAACTTCTCTAGTTTTTATAAAAAGGTTTTTCCAAGTAACCTGAAACGGCTTTTTCTTCTTCTTTTTATCGTAAACCACGATACCTGTAATAAGAATTATAGATAAAAGTTTATAAAGATTTCCGTAAAAGTTTCCGGAAACGTTCTCTGATACATTGAATACTTCCCAATATAGGTTCATGAAAAAGTGTAGAAATATAGCAACCCAGATATTGAAATCTTGTTCAAAATATAACCATGTGAAAAATACAGAACCCAAAAATGTAATGGCAAATATCTCAATAAGTTCTATTGTGTTCTGACTTTGATATAAGTGAACCTGCGCAAATAATAAAGATCCGAATAATATAGAAGAAAGAAATCCCAGTTTAGTAAACCTAAATAATATTCCTATAAGAAAGGCTCTGAATATGATTTCCTCAAAAAACGCTGATGAAATAGTATTAATGAACAGTGATTCAAAATTAATTGTATGTGCTATTTTAAAATGTATTATATATCCAATTAAAATAGGAAGGGTTCCAGTAAAAGCTAGGGTAAAGCCTTTAAATATACTTTTATCTACCGAGAGCAGGTTGAAGATTTTCTTCTGGGGAAATAAAACTTTAAGAGTAATGATTATAGGAATTAAAGTGACAGAGTATGCTAATACATGGGCTAGAGCCTTACTATGAAATAGTTCTTTTATAAAATGTTGTATACTTTTGAAGTAAAACAGATCAAAGAAGTAATAGATTATGAAGCCTAAAATGAAGACTAGAAAGAAACGAATGTTTTTACTCATGTTAATTATTTTGAGCAAAAGTGTATCTTTCCAGGATAGAGAACAATTTAATGTGATGAACATCAAGAAATAGTGACCAATGGCAAACCTTTATGTTCTAAGATGTTGTAATTCGGGAATTATAATTGATATAAAGCTTCTCGATACCGGAATTTCAAAATCTATTTCCGGAAGAAATAATTTATAACCTTGAGCATTACCTTTAATATTCTTTACTTTTCCGATGTTGATGATATAAGAACGGTGACATCTTTTGATTTTTTGGGTTTGTATCTGGGTTAATATATTAGATAAACTTATCCTGAGCCATATTTTTTTAACTGTATTGCTTTCCAAATAATATAAAGTACAGTAGTTTTCCATAGATTGAACACATAGTAAATCATTTTCAGCAATGGTCAGGACTGTATTGTTTGCAGAAATCCTAAGAATAGTATTTATAGAATGTTCTGAAGTTTCAATCTGCTCTAGAGTATTATTTTGGGGTATATCTTTATGAGAATTCAAATAAATATATCTTGATAAAATATAAATAGCAGAAATAGGAATCCCTACAGAAAGGGAATAGAGAAACATATAGCAATAATTTTCGAAACTAAGTGCTACATGACTTATAAATAATGAATTATAGAAATAAGAAAGGGTAGATCCCAGAAATAAAATCAAAAGTATTTTTAAAAGTTCCGAGATGATATTCCAATTTTTAAATCTGGAAGTGCAAAGATCTGAAGCAAAGAAAGAACTTCCAAAAATAATAGTGTAAGGAAAGAGGATAAGGTATTTGTAAGGATGATGAAAACTTTCCGTACCAAATGGCTGGAAAATAATTAAGAAAAGATATACTAAAATTCCTGCTGCCAGAGAGGAAAATAATATCTCTTTTATAGATTGAGATTTAGGATAGGGTGTAAAAGAAAGCATACCTTAGATTTTTACAAATTTTAATTCCTACATTATATAGATATAGGTTTTATGCTAAACTTTCTTAGAAGTAATCATAAGGATAATACTCCCCAATAATAGAGTGAAGCAGCTTGCCATCCAAAGAAAATATCCAGGTCCGTATCCTGTAATAGGAAATTTATGCCCAGCTTCGTTCACTGTAATTTCGCCAACGGATAAATAACAGAATGTAAGCCCAAAGGCAATCAGGCTTATGGCTGCTGATATTTTAGTCTTTTTTAATAAAAGAAAAAAAGCTGCAAAAAAGAGAAGTGGATTTGCCAGCCATGCAATTCCGCCACCATCCATTTCTGCCCAGCCTAATAATGCGCAGGCTAGTCCGCTCATTTCATGATCTTTTGCATATACTGCTGTGAAGGGGAGGGAAGCAAGATAGAGAAGAAGACATATTAATAGGATAAGATTGGATTTTTTCATGGCGTGTTGGTATTTATTCTATTAAATTACTGTTGTCAATGAGGCTTTGAGGGAGATCCTTTTTGTTTTTAATTCCCAATGATTTTAGTTTTTGAGTCTGGATCACAAGATTATCATTTCCGGTGTAAAGTTGCTTATAGGCATCATTGTAAACATTTTTGGCGAGATCAAGATTTCTTCCTACTTTTTCAAGATTATCTACGAACCCTACAAACTTGTCATATAGTTTTGCTCCTCTTTCTGCGATTTCAAGGGAATTTCTGTTCTGGTATTCACGTTTCCAAAGGTCTGCGATCAGTTTTAGGGAAGTAATCAGGTTACTTGGATTAAGGAGAAGAATTCTTCTTTCGTAGGCGTAGTTCCAAAGGTTTTGGTCTGCCTGCATTGCGGCAATATAAGCAGGTTCACTTGGGATGAACATCATCACAAAATCTAGGGATTTTCCATAATCGTCATATGCTTTTTGACTAAGTTGCATGATATGGTTTTTGATGGAACCTAAGTGCTGATTAAGTTTCATCATATAAACATCCTGATCGGTTTCGTCTACCAATTCTGTGAAGGCTGTAAGGGAAACTTTGGAATCTATGATGACATTTCTTTCATCCGGATATTTTACAACAGCATCGGGGCGCATTTTTTTACCGGAAAATTCTGAAAATAAAGCTTTGTTGTCTTCATCACGAAGCTCATGTTCCAGGAAATATTCCCTGCCTTTTACCAATCCTGATTTTTCAAGAATACTTTCCAGAATCATTTCGCCCCAATTTCCCTGAGTTTTACTTTCTCCTTTTAATGCGCGGGTTAATTTTTTAGCATCTTCCGAAATCTGTTGGTTCAGTTCAGCAAGTTCTTTTACTTTTTCAGCAAGAGAGAAACGTTCCTTGTTTTCTTTTTCATATGCTTCGTTGACTTTATTTTTGAGGTCAGCGATTTTCTCCTGAAATGGCTCAAGGATGTTTTTTAAGTTATTTTGATTTAAAGTGGTAAACTTTTCTGTTTTTTCTTCCAGGATTTTATTGGCAAGGTTTTCGAACTGTAGTTTGGATTCGTCCTGAATTTTTGTGATCTCTTCTTTTTGGGTGGTAAGAGATTTTTGCAGGCTTTCATTTTGTGCAGAAAGCTCAGAGTTTTTAGCAAAGAAATTCTGCTTCTCAGCAATAAGGGTTTCTATTTGAGAATCCTGTTTGGTAATTATTTGTTTTTGCTCCTGAAATTGGGCATTCAGTGAAGAATGTTGAGCGGAGATTTTTGCAAATTCATTTTTCAGATCATTCAGAAGATCTTGTTGTTCTATATTTAATTCCTTTTCTTTAGTAAGGTTTTGTGCCAGTTCCTGGATTTTTATATTTGAATTTTCCAGATCAGATTTGTTCTTGATATGTAAGAAATTTAATTCATCAAAAGAACTTCTTGAAACCTTAGACGATTTCAGGGCAAAGTATAAAATAATGGCTCCTAATGCTCCACCCACAATACATCCGATAAGTAAATATGTCATCTCCATTCTTCAAAATTATGAAAAAAGGCTGGAAGTTTGTATCCTGTAATTCTATTCTGAAAACTTTGGATGTGATTCCTCCAACTTCCTTTCTTCAATCAGAATCCTTATATTTATGGGAAATTTCAGAAATATTATGAATATCTTATTGGTAGAGGATGATCAGAGAATTAGTAGTTTCCTCTTGAAAGGGCTTTCTGAGGCGGGACACAATATTACGCTTGCAGATTCCGGAGAAAAAGCCCGCGAAATTCTTCATACCTATGATTTTGATATTATTTTAATGGATATAATGCTTCCCGGATTGGATGGAATGCAGCTTACCCAAATTATAAGATTTAAAGGAAATTATACCCCAATTCTGGTTTTAAGTGCATTGAACAGTCCTGATGATAAAATTAAAATGCTGGATCTGGGAGCAGATGATTATTTGTCTAAACCGTTTCACTTTGAAGAATTGATTTCAAGGATTAAAGCTTTAACAAGGCGTAATAAATTAAGCTATCAGAAAGAAGATAATCTTCTGTCTTGTGGAACAATTACGATCGATACAGATCTTCATAAAGTGACTCAAAATGGTAATGAAATTGAATTTTCTCCTACAGAGTACAAACTTTTTACTTTCCTTATGGAGAATAAAAACAAAGTGTTGAGCAGAACTCAGATTTTGCATAATGTGTGGGGAATTGATTTTGACAGTTCAACGAATGTGGTAGATGTTTACATTTCCTACGTCCGTAACAAAATTGATGAGACAGAGCAGAAGATTATTCATACCGTTAAAGGAACGGGTTATTTAATTAAAGACTAAATGACGCTCAGAAACAGATTTACCCTTATTTCCAGCCTTTCATTTGGAATTGTTTCTATCATTACATCTGCGGTGATATTTTTTGCCTATTATGACAGTACGAAGATCTTTTATTTTGAAAAGCTAAGAAATACGGCTCTTATTTCTGCTATTTATTACCTTGAAAAGGATGAGTTGCCAAAGGATAGACATGCCCAGATCAAAAATGAATATAATCATCTGATCCAGAATAATAGAGTAGCGGTTTATAATCAGAATAATGAAGTAACGTTCGGACAGAATCTGAATGATAAAAACATAAAACTCTCTCATCTTCAGGCTGCAAGAAACAATAACGGAACGCAGTTTATGTCTGATAATCAGTTTTACTATGGAATTTTTTATCCGGATAATCAGGGTGATTTTGTTGTGTTCGTAAAGTCACCGAACGATTCTTTTCAATCACAGATATGGCGACTTTCCATTATTATGCTTTCTGTGCTTATTATCGGATTGCTGGCGATTTATTTTTTGAGCCGTTATCTTTCAAAGGTTGTTTATAAACCGATTTCAAATGTGGTGGAACGTATTAATAAAGTAGATTACAATAATATTTCTACAGCTATTACTTCAACAAATACCAATGACGAGATTGAAGATCTTATCAAATCTTATAATAAACTATTAGGTCGTATCTCAGAAAATGTATTGCTCCAACAGAATTTCATCAATTATGTTTCTCATGAATTTAAAACTCCTTTAGCTGCTATTTCCGGTAATCTTGAAGTTTTTGCTCAAAAAGACAGAACCCCTGAAGAGTATAAAAAGGTAGCCAAAGAATCTTTGGAAAACGTGTATGAAATTGAAAATATACTCAATAATCTTCTTTTAATGTCAGGAATGACGAAGCTTGAATCCTCACACAAGCAGGTAAGAGTGGATGAACTGATCTGGAAGATTTATGAGAAGCTGGAATCTAAAGCAAAAGAGAAAAATTCAACTCTCAAAATAGATCTTCAGGTAGCAAAACCAACTTTGCTTGAGTTACCCGGAAATGAAACTCTTTTATATCTTGCTCTTTATAATATTGTAGAGAACGCTATTAAATATTCCCAGGATGATCCCGTCGTTATTACATTGTTTGAAAATGATAACAGATTGAATATTGAGGTCAAAGATCAAGGGAAAGGAATTGATGGTGAAGATCTTTTGAAAATTACTGATACTTTTTACAGAGGGAAGAATGTGGATGATATTAAAGGAAGCGGGATTGGGTTATCATTATCGAAAAGCATTTTTGATCATCATCATATTGTAATGAAAATTGATTCTACAATAAATGTGGGAACTCGTGTTTTACTTGTGTTTCCTTCAATCTGAGTATTTTAAGTTTTGGCTGAAGCTAATTAGATTTTAAATAAATAGGTAAACGGACTAAAGTCCGTTTCTATTGATGTTTATAAGGCTCTCGCAGGTTTTGCAGATTACGCGGATGTTTGTGGAAAAATATTATTGTGTGAAATGATTTTATTGTGTTATTCGTGTTTAAAAAATCTATTCAGTCTTCTTAATCAGCTAGAACAGCAAATAATTTTATCATCAGAATTGATCTTCCAGTTTTCCATAAATTCGTGTTATTCGTGAAAGCATTGGTGTTATTTGTGTTTAAAACCTGCTAAATCTCCTTAATCAGCGAGCGTATTTAAAAATGCTATCATCAACGCTAATCTCCTACTTCTCTCTATATATAAATTCGTGTTTAAAAAACATTCTAATCAAACTCTAATGTTGAACTAATTGAATTTTAATTTCATTCGAAATTACCTCTAATATTAGACGAATAGCTTTGTAGTCTTAAAATAAAGACCTTGAAGAAAATCTTTTTTACACTATTTTATATTCATTGTTTCAGTTTCTTTTCTGCTCAGATTTCAGACACTTTGAAAATTGACAGAAAGGAAGCTGAAACGATTTTTCTATCCAAAAATCTGGATCTTATTGCTCAGAAACTTGAAATCTCTCAGGCAGAAGCAAGAGCGGTACAGGCTAAATACTGGCCTAATCCTACCTTAAGTATCAGTGAAGTAAATCTTTGGAGAACTTATGATATTGAAGAACAACCTGCCCTTATTGGAAACTGGGGGAAGAATACTCAGATCTCTGCGGAAATAGAGCAGGTGATTCAAACGGCAGGAAAGCGAAGAAAAAATATTGAGCTCCAGAAAATAGAAGTAGAAGGTGAAAAATATGAATTGCAGGAAGTATTACGTGAACTTAAAAAGACGCTGAGAAATACGATTACTGAAATTTTATATAATCAGGAACAGCAGAAAATTTATCAGGGACAAATTTCTTCTATCGAAAAACTAACAAAGTCTTACAATAATCAATTAAACCTTGGGAATATCAGTAAAGCGGAATATATCCGTCTGAAGGCACAGGAAATTGAGTTTAAGAAAAAACTTGTTTCGCTAAAGCAGGAAATTGAAGATCAGCAGGCAGAATTAAAATCTTTGTTGATGATTCCTTCTAATCATTACCTCGTAATTTCAGATGCTTTTACCATGCCGGAGAAGCAGCTTTCGGAAGTTGAATTGACACAATGGTTGGATAAAGCGAAAGAAAATCGTCCGGACATTCTGATCTCCAAGAATAAAGAAAAACACGCGGCAAAGAATCTTGAAATTCAAAATGCAATGAAAACACCTGATGTAGCTGTTTCAATAGGATATGACCGTGGCGGAAATATTATGAAAGATTTTATTGGATTAGGTCTTTCCGTTGATCTTCCCATTTTCGATAGAAATAAAGGAAATATTCAGGAAGCGAAACTTGAGATTGAGAAAAGTAAGAATGAAACCCGTAAAAGTATGCTGAAATCTGAGAATGAAATTGTTTCCGTCTTCAGGAATTATATCCGTACTCAGGAAGTTTCTGAAGAAATAGATGATACTTATGAATCCACACTGGATGGATTGCTGGTAAGCCATGAAAAGAATTTCAGATTAAGAAATATCAGCATGCTGGAATATATGGACTTTCTGGATACCTACATCGGAAATAAGATGATCATTCTGGATACTAAAAAAGAACTCAATCAATACTATGAAAACCTGCAATATGTTGTAGGACAAGACTTATAAGGCATCGTGGTTTTAAAATAAAATTCCTCATTCCCTTATCAAAAACATAAACATCTATAATAATGAACACTACCAAATATATTGCAGTAATATACCTGTCTGCCCTGGTTACGCTTGCAGGCTGTAAAGATCAAAAGCAGAATGCTGAAGCAGAGAAAAGCTATTGTATCAGTAAAGAACTTAAAAAAGATATTAAGCTTGCCAAAGCAGAAATGCTTCCCATCGAAGAAAGTATAACGCTTACCGGAGAGGTAGAAAGTAATTCTGATAAAACAGTACCGTTCGTAAGCCTTGTGGATGGAGTTGTTACAGATACTTATTTCTCTCTTGGAGATTATGTGAAAAAAGGGCAGGTGCTGGCAAGTGTAAAAAGTACAGCGGTGAATGAAATGCAGGACGATACCCAGACATTGCAGGCACAGCTTACAGTTGCGAAAAGAAAACTTGCGTCTGTAGAAGCCATGTATAAAGATGATATAGCCTCTCAAAAAGATCTTCAGGAAGCAAAAGCTGAAGTTACCATATTACAATCTAATATTTCCAAGACCCAGAAAAATATGCAGTTGTATTCCGCGGGAGGAAGTACACTTCAGATTAAAGCACCAGCAGACGGTTATGTTATCACTAAAAATATTTCTAAGGGAATGCCCGTAACGGCTGGCGGAGATCAGCTTTTTACTATTTCCAATTTGGATAAAGTCTGGGTGATGGCGAATGTATATGCTACCAACATGAGACATGTTTATGTAGATCAGCCGGTTGTTGTAAAGACTTTGGCTTATCCTGATGACAGCTTTTCAGGAAAGATCAATAATATTTCGCAGGTTTTTAATGAAAATGAAAGAGTATTAAAGGCGAAAATCATTATGGATAATAACGGAATGAAGCTAAGACCGGGAATGTCAGCCGATGTTGTTTTACCAGTTAACTCCCAGAATAAAAGTGCGCTGGCTATTCCAGCGAAGGCTTTAATCTTTGATAATAACCAAAGCTATGTAGTCGTGTATAAAAAAGATTGTGAATTGGAGATCAGACCAGTGACGGAAATAGCTTCCAATAGCCAATACATCTATGTGGAGGGTAACTTAAACCAAGGTGAAAATGTCATTGCATCCAATGGATTACTGATCTACGAAAACCTGAAAACACAATTAAATAATTCCAAGAAGTAATGCGAAAATTTGTACAGAATATAGTTTCCTTTTCTTTAAAAAACTCATTGATCGTTCTTCTGGGGACTTTCCTTTTGTTGATTGGAGGAATCTATTCCTATATACATACACCCATTGAGGCATTCCCGGATGTTACCAATACAAGAGTAAGGGTAATTACCCAATGGCCCGGAAGAAGTGCAGAAGAAATAGAGAAATTTGTTACCCTTCCGATTTCCAAAGAAATGAATGCCATTCCCAATAAAACATCGGTGCGTTCCATTTCTTTATTTGGATTGTCGGTGGTTACCGTGATTTTTGATGATCATGTCAATGACTTTTATGCACAGCAATATGCTTCCAATAAACTTGGGAATGTAGATTTGCCCAACGGTGCGGAATACAGTATTGAACCTCCATCGGGAGCAACTGGAGAAATTTACAGATACATTATTAAAAGTAAACTTCCGATCAAAGAGGTTACGGCTATTCAGGATTGGGTGGTTGAAAGAGAATTGCTTGCCGTTCCCGGAGTTGCTGATGTTGTGAGTTTTGGTGGTGAAGAAAAAACATATGAAATAAAAATTAATCCTACAGAATTACACAATTATGACCTTTCCCCCCTGGATGTGTATGAAGCAGTTTCGAGGAGTAATATTAATGTAGGAGGAGATGTTGTTGCAAAAGGAGATCAGGCTTATGTAGTGCGGGGGATTGGTCTTTTAGAGAAAAAAGAGGATATTGAAAACATTCAGATTGAAGTAAAAGGTTCTACGCCTATTTTGGTAAAACATGTTGCTGAAGTGAAAATTTCTGCAAAACCAAGATTAGGACAGGTAGGTTATAATAAAGAAAACGATGTTGTAGAAGGAATTGTGATCATGCTTCGTGGTGAAAATCCAAGCGAGGTAATTGCAAGACTTAAAGACAGAATTGAAGAACTGAATGGAGGAGAACTACCCGGTGATGTTCAGATTGTTCCGATTATTGATCGTACTGAGCTGGTGAATACAACTGTAAACACAGTTTCCAAAAACCTGATCGAAGGAGTTATTCTGGTTTCCATCATTGTATTTATATTCCTGTACAATTGGAGAACTACTTTTATTGTGGCTTCAGTAATTCCGTTAGCATTCCTTTTTGCTATTATTATGCTGAAAATTCAGGGACTTCCGGCTAACCTTATTTCTATGGGAGCGCTTGACTTCGGTTTGTTGCTGGAAGGTACGCTTGTCATTGTAGAACATGTATTTGTTGCCCTCGAACTTAAAGCCAAGAAAATAGGACTCAGAAGGTTTAATAAAATTTCCAAGCTGGGAATCATTAAGAAGAGTGCCGGAAGTGTAGCAAGCTATATTTTCTTTGCCTTATTGATTCTGATTGTTGCATTGTTACCAATCTTCTCATTCCAGAAAGTGGAAGGTAAAATGTTCTCACCATTGGCATTTACATTAGGATATGCTTTGCTGGGATCGTTGATTTTGAGTTTAACATATGTTCCGGCAATGTGTAAGCTTTTATTGACTAAAAATATTGAGGAGAAAGAGAACTTTATTTCAAGATTCTTCAGAGTAAATATCTATAGGATTTATGAATTTAGTATTCGTTATAAAAAAGGCTTTGTGATTGGTTTTCTTACTTTATTGGCAATTTGTGGATGGCGATTTTCAAACTATGGATCAGAATTCTTACCTAAGCTTAATGAAGGGGCAATCTATGTACGTGCCACACTTCCGAATAGCGTAAACCTTGATGAATCCGTACGTCTTACCAAAGAAATGAAGGAGATTTTAATGAAATATGATGAAGTGAAATTCGTAATGACCCAAACCGGACGTCCCAATGATGGAACAGACCCTACGGGATTCTTTAATATTGAATTTAATATCCAGTTGAAACCTGAAAAAGAATGGAAGAAAAAGATCTCCAAAGAAGAACTTCTTGAGGAAATGAGAACTTCCCTTGAAAAATATCCGGGAATCAACTTTGGTTTCAGTCAGCCGATTCAGGATAATGTGGAAGAATATGTAGCAGGAGTAAAAGCTCCATTGGTAATTAAAATTTTCGGAAACGATTTATTTGAACTCGAAAATTATGCAAATCAGGTAGCGAACTCCATCAGAACTGTTCCGGGAATTTCAGATGTTAATGTCTTTAAAAATATCGGACTTCCCGAATTGAGAATACAGCTTCATGATTCAAAAATGGCAAAATACGGAGTTTCCACAGCAGATGCACAGGCAGTTATTGAAATGACGATTGGCGGACAGGCAGCGACCAAGTTTTACGAACAGGAAAGAATGTTTGATGTCATGCTGAGATTTGAAAAAGATTATCGTGATACTCCTGAAAAAATGGGAAATATTCTGATCCCGACTCAGGATAATAAAAAAGTACCATTGAAGGAAATTGCAACCATTGATTATCATACCGGACCATCTTTTATTTACCGTGAAGGAAACAGCCGATACATTGGAGTAGGATTTAATATTGAAGGGCGAGATCTGGGAAGTGCTATTAAAGAAGCAAAAGAAAAAGTAGATAAAGATGTGAAACTTCCAAAGAACCATAAAATGACGTGGGCAGGAGAGTTTGAAAGCAAAGAAAGAGCGGCAAAACAATTGACAATGGTAGTTCCAATATCTCTTGTGTTGATTCTAATGTTGTTGTATTTCAACTTCGGAAATGTAAAAGATACTTTGATCTCTTCCATTACACTGGCATTTGCATTCATCGGAGGATTCTTATCACTATGGTTTACGGGAACTATTTTCGGAATCTCTGCAGGAATTGGTTTTATTATCCTTTTTGGGGTGGCTACCATTGACGGTATCGTCCTCATTGGAGTGATGAAAGAAAACCTTCAGAACAGAATGTCTCTTAAAGAAGCAATCTCTGAAGGAGTGAAAAGCAGAATACGTCCGGTGGTAATGATTGCCTTGATGGGTTCCATGGGACTTCTTCCGGCAGCAATGTCCAATGGAATGGGTTCTGAAATCCAAAAACCTTTAGCAATCATGATCGTAGGAGGATTGATTATCTGTATGCTGTTATCATTTACAGTATTACCGATTGTATTTTACTATGCTTATCGAAAAAAGCATAAAGAAGCAATATAGTTTCTTTTTATTTGTTCATTATTTGGTCGGGATCCGTGAGGAAGATCCCGACCTTTTGTTTTTAGATTAAATAGTCTTTGTGGATTCCAGAATCTCAATATTTTTTACAACATCATTACTTTCACATTTCTTAAGTTCTTTGAGAAGGGGAGGAGTAAGGATTTTCGGATTTAAAATCTGTGTGGCTACTTTAGCAGCTGCATAATCTATAATATTGATAACGGATTCTCTCAGGAAATTAGGCGTGTTTGATGCAATGACCGCTGTAGCCCATGAAGTATCTCTTGCTTTTGAGATGGCAAAATCCAATACTGCATTATCTTTTCCGTTAGAAAGCTGATCTATAAGTTGTACAGGGTAGCATATCTTATTCAAAGAATCCTGAACCTTCTGATTAATGGAAGCAATAACATTATTAATATTCTCAAAATCCTTTTTCAGCGGATTGATCTTTCGGTAGGGCATAATGGTTGCTGCTGAGATTCCAAGATCAAGATTGATGTGAGCATTCATCCCCAGGAAAATATGTTGTAATATCAGAAGGTCCTTATTTTTGGTGGCTTCAAAAGCAATATACCATGAATAGGTACATTTCTTTCCTTTGCTGTAGTTTTCCCATGCTTCAAGATATCTTTGGGCAAAAGCAATATCCAGTAGAACCATTCTTGGATTATCTTCAAATTTTTTCTGTTGAATTCCCTTTAAAACCTGAGCGGTCATGATTCTGTAAGTACAGGCAAAATATCCGGCTGTACTTTTGTTTTCCTTGCACCAGATGATAATTTCATCAAGCTTTTTCAGGACTTCTTCAATAGTTTTCATGGTACATTTATTTATTTAAAGATAATAAAAAAGTGAGCCTGATGGCTCACGTTATATATTGTTTTCAGGTTATGGAACGATGATAATCGGATCCGGAAAAGGTTCAAGAATCAACGGTTTGCACATTGCAGCTGGTACACATTGGTTTCCCATGCATATAAAATTTGTCATTGTGGTAGAACCGTCAGGACATCTGATCATAGCTTCACCAGGGCATCCTCCAGGACATGGTGCGGGATATAAATATCCACCAAATACTTCTTTTAGATCTGTTCTCGAAAGCGGAGATAAGTTCAATTTTTTCATGTGATTAATTTTTAATATTAGTTTGGTTTTGTAATAGTCTTATAATGAATAAACTATATCATTTTTTGATCATGTTAAATTAATAAAAATAAATCATTAAATAAAGAAATACTTAAGTGTTATTTTGTTTTTTATTTAATATAATTATTTGAAAGATAGTATTTTGATAATTATATTGTATATTTAATTCAGTTTAAAGAGAAATAAAATAAGAGGTGTCCGAAAATCTTAAAGAGTAGGAATGACTATAATTAAAACAACTATGAAAAACGTAAAAGCTTTAAACAGAAAAGAGTTAAAGTCTATCAATGGTGGTGAGTACACCAACTGTGAAGTTCCATTAGAATATGGAGTTTGCAAGCCAGGGTATACTTTCTGCAGCAATCCATATTGCTGTGTGCAGCCAAGAAGACCTTATATGTGTATTGATTATTAAAAAAGAAAAGAGGCTTTCATTATTGAAAGCCTCTTGTTATTATTGGATGAAGTATTAAGGGTTCTCCTGTGTTACTTCATCATGATGTTTAAGATATAAAGGTAATGCCGCTGAACCATACCATGGGAAGATTTCATAACTGAAAACTCCAGCCTGAACAGCAGGATCTGTTTTTACCCATTGCTCAGCCTCTTCCTTGGATTTTGTATTGAAAATAAACATTCCACGGTAGTTTTCCTTATTCTTTTCCAGAAAAGGTCCTGCCACTACTATTTTACCTTCGTCTGCAAGCTTTTGAATATTCCCCATATGCCCTTTCATCAGTTCTCCCATCTTGGTTTTGTCTTCAATCTTTGCTGTGCCTGTAGTAAGCATCACAATCGTGTAAGCTTTCATGCCATATTTGTCGGCACCTAATGAGGTTGCCAACTCCTGATTAAATTTTGGTTTCTCCTTTTTCTGCTGCGCAAAAGAAATTCCTATAGCAAAAAAGAAAAGAGCAAGGGATATTCTCAGTCTCATACTTTTAGTTTTTTATTCTTAAAAATTCTTTGGCAAGTTCTATCATTTTAGGATCACCAGTATATTTACCATGTTCATCAGAAAGTTTTACCGTAGGAATCCATTCTTTATTGGGAGCCTGTACACCGATAAGTTTCATCACGATGTTCATTGGTTTTAATCCTACATCGTTCGTAAGATTGGTTCCTATTCCGAAAGAAATACCTATTTTTCCTCTGCAGTAATTTGTAATTTCTTCTACTTTTTCAAGATTTAAAGCATCTGAGAAAATAATATACTTAAACATTGGATTAATGCCGTTTTTCTGATAATGAGCAATTGTTTTATCTGCAAATTCTAAAGCATCACCACTGTCATGACGCACACCATCAAAAAGTTTTGCGAATTTTTTATCAAACTGCTGGAAAAATACATCCGTCGTATATGTATCGGAAAGTGCCACTCCAAGATCTCCTCTGTATACATCTACCCAATGTTCAAGGGCTAATTCATTTGCCATTTTAAAACCATATTCCGCAGCATGGAACATAAACCATTCATGAGCATGCGTTCCGATTGGTTTTACACCATACTTCATCGCAAAATGTACATTGGAGCTTCCGATGAAAGTAGACTCTTTTTTCTGAGTTAAAGCTTCCATAACAAGGTTTTGTACCTTATAAGAATGTCTTCTTCTGGTTCCAAACTCTGCAAAAGTAACGCCTAATCTTGCCAGTGAATCTGCTTTTTCAATCGTTTTGCTCATCACTACTTCATTAGAATCTCTTTCCATGTGATTCATCTCGTAATGAAGCTCACTGATTAAAGCCAATAAAGGTACCTCCCAAAGAATAGTTCTGTACCAAAGTCCTTCAACGCTCACGGAAAGATCTCCGCCTTCCTGATGAATTTTTACTTCAGACGGATCATAATGATAGCCTTCAAGGAAATCAAGATACGGAAGATCAATATAAGGACAGGTTCTTGCCATGAATTTCTTTTCATCCTTGGTAAGTTTCAGTTCAGCCATTTTGTTTACAGCTTCTCTTAGAGCTGCAGCAAAGCCTTCCGGAAAGTGATGTTTCCCTCTGTTGATAAATTCATATTTTACAATAGAACCAGGAAATAGTTTTACCACTGCATTCTGCATGGTTATCTTATAGAAATCATTATCTAGGATGGAGTTCAGTCTTACGTCGTTCATAATATGTGTAATTTTAACGCAAATATAAAAAATTAAAATAAAAATCGCCTAAATGTAAGGCGATTTTTTGAAATATTTTGATGATCTTCATTAGCTTATTTCCCCAGATAGGAATTGTACATCCAAACTTCTTTCTCCTGCTCCGTAATATAGTCGCTCATCTGAGAATTGGTTCCCTCATCTCCTGCCTTGTCTGTAATGTCCAAAAGTTCTCTTTGAAGATCAATCACTACTTTGAAAGAGCTTAAGATCTGTTCAACACTTTTCGTACCATCCGTTACCTCTTTACTTTCTTTGATGGTTGCTACTTTTAAATAATCTGAATAGTTGTGAGCTGGGGTAGCACCCAACGTCAGGATTCTTTCAGCAATTTCATCAATCTTTAAAACAAGACTGTTGTAAAGTTCCTCGAACTTTGGGTGAAGAGTGAAAAACTGATCACCTTTGATATTCCAGTGAGAACCTCTTGTATTCTGATAGAACACAGAATAGTTAGCTAAAAGAATATTTAATTTTTCTGAAATGTTTTTGCAGTCGGTTTCTTTAAGTCCGATAATACTAGCGTTTTTCATATGTATATATTTATTTTTTAAAGTTGTGTCTCATCACCGTATTTTAGATTTTTAAAAGAAGATCAGTGCGGTGATTGAATCATTATACCTTCTTATCTATCTCAAATTTACGAAATATTGTGCCGAACTACCCGGTTTGTTAATAGAAGATAACTATGAGAAAGTTTTTTAAAATAGTTTAGATGTATTGGGATGTGTACCTTAAAAATAATAATAGAAATGTCGCTTTGAGGAATAATTATTTTGGATATGCAGGTTTACCAGAGATGATGCTTATCTTTGAAACTTATATCTATCATTAATCATGAAAGCACTCCAAAATATAAGATTACGAAGTTTTTTATGGTCTTTTATTGTTTTTTTCTCTGTTTGTCTGTTTTACTATATCAGTTCATCGATGAAAACAGAAGGACATTATACTTATCTTTTGGACGATGCGTACATTCATCTTGCTATCGCGAAGAATTTTGCGTTGTATGATGTCTGGGGAATGACGAAATATCAGTTTTCCTCTACTTCGTCGTCACCATTATTCACCTATATTCTTAGTTTACTGATTACTCTTTTTGGGAATAATGATCAGATCCCTTTGTATTTCAATATTATTTTCAGTGTTGGAATTTTATATTTCCTGTCCACCTATTATGCTGAAGTTCTAAAAGGAGTAAAGGAAACTGTTCTGGCTGTTCTTTTTACTACATTTTTTATTGTGCTTCAGATTAATCTTCTTTCAGGAATGGAGCATGTATTTCAGGTATTTCTGTTTGTTGTGAATATCTTTTGCTTTTCCCATAAAGATCAGAATAAAGCAGCAATGTATGGCTTCTATCTAAGTATTTTATTGATGGGGCTTGTCCGTTTTGAGAGTATGTTTTATTTCGTGATTCTGTCATTTATGTTTGCTTTAATAAGGAAATGGAAAGATGCAATACTCATTTTATTATTAGGATTTATACCGATTATGGCTTTCTGTGCTTACAATTATCAGCAAGACGGATACTTTTTTCCTAACTCTGTAGTTGTGAAGGGAACAAAGCTGAGTCTTGATTCAAATATCGTACAGCAGTTGAAAGTAATCTTACTGGATAACTTTCTGTTGAATGTGAGTTTTTATAAAGTAGGTGTTTTTCCTGTTTTACTTTGCTTTATTGTGGTGTATAGAGATTTCAGAGTAAAGAAAGTACATGATGTATTAAAAGGTAACTTTTTATTGATTGTGTTTTCCTTACTTATGATATGTCATTGCATGTTTGCCGATCTGAAAGGGCATTTGCGTTATGAGGCTTATATCCTTACAGGATTCTGTATGGCTTTGATTCCAAAGCTTAAAGAGCTGTTTACTGATTTCAGAAACTATATTAAAAAAGAAAAATTAATTACCATACTAATTGCTGCCAATGTTTTCCTTCTTATATATAAAGGAGGAGTTGCTCACAAAATAATGATGGGTGGAGGGAAAAACATCTATGAGCAGCAGGTGCAGTCGGCAAAATTCCTGCATCAGTTTTATAATAATTCTAAAGTTGTAGCTAATGATATCGGAGCAATATGTTATTATACCAATATTCATTTGCTTGATATTGCCGGTCTGGGTTCTGTGGAAACGATTCGTTTTAATGAAGGTAAAAAGAAGTTTGACGGAAAGTTTGGAAGTTTTCTTACCCAATATAGTACAGATAATAAATATGATATTGCTGTTGTATATGAAGGTTGGCTTCAGGGATATGTTCCTGCAGGCTGGAAAAAAGCAGCTGTTCTGAAAATTGAAGAAAAAGTAACGGTGGCAAGACTTGAAGTTTCCATCTACGCTATAGATACAAGGAATCTGGAGCAGCTTAAACAAAATATTAAAAAATTTAATTGGAATAAAAACGTTACCGTCACAATCGTTGATTAAATGTAAGTGTCTGTTAATTAATTTTTAATAAAAAAGATTATTTATATACAACTGCTTGTTAATTAAAAAAAAATTACTATTTTTGCACCCTAAAATAAAAAGCAATTAAATGCCTACTATTCAACAATTAGTAAGAAAAGGAAGAGCCACGCTTGCCAAGAAGAGCAAATCGGCTGCCCTTGATTCTTGTCCACAAAGACGTGGTGTATGTACGAGAGTATATACTACTACACCTAAGAAACCTAACTCTGCACTTAGAAAAGTAGCAAGGGTAAGACTTTCAAACGGTAAAGAAGTTAACGCCTATATCCCGGGCGAAGGACACAATCTTCAAGAGCACTCGATAGTATTGGTTAGAGGCGGAAGGGTGAAAGACCTACCGGGAGTACGTTACCACATCGTAAGAGGTGCATTAGACACAGCTGGTGTAAATGGAAGAACTCAGAGAAGATCTAAGTACGGAGCTAAGAGACCTAAACCAGGACAAGCTGCTGCAGCTCCTGCAAAAGGTAAGAAAAAATAATCATTAAATAAGGTACAGAAGCAATGAGAAAGACAAAAGCGAAAAAAAGACCGTTGTTACCAGATCCGAAGTTTAATGATCAATTGGTAACGAGATTCGTAAACAACTTAATGCTAGACGGTAAGAAGTCTATCGCATTCAAAATTTTTTATGATGCATTAGACATCGTAGAAACTAAAAAAGGAGAAACTGAGAAAACAGCCCTTGAAATCTGGAAAGACGCATTAACAAACGTTATGCCTCACGTAGAAGTACGTTCTAGAAGAGTAGGTGGAGCTAACTTCCAGATTCCTATGCCAATCAGAGCTGATAGAAAAATTTCTATGGCAATGAAATGGTTAATTAGCTACTCTAAAAAGAGAAATGATAAGTCTATGGCTTTGAAATTAGCTAATGAAGTTGTAGCTGCTTCAAGAGAAGAAGGTGCAGCTTTCAAAAAGAAAACTGATACTCACAAAATGGCGGAAGCTAACAAAGCGTTTTCACACTTTAAATTCTAATCTGAAATGGGTAGAGATCTTAAATTTACAAGAAATATTGGTATTGCTGCTCACATTGATGCGGGTAAAACTACCACTACAGAAAGGATTTTATTCTATACAGGTGTAAACCACAAAATTGGAGAAGTTCACGACGGTGCTTCTACAATGGACTGGATGGAGCAAGAAGCAGAAAGAGGTATTACTATTACTTCTGCTGCAACTACTTGTTCTTGGAACTTTCCAACAGACCAAGGAAAACCTTTAGCTGATACTAAAGCTTATCACTTCAACATCATCGATACACCGGGACACGTTGACTTCACTGTAGAAGTAAACAGATCTTTAAGAGTATTAGATGGATTGGTATTCTTATTCTCTGCAGTAGATGGAGTAGAGCCTCAGTCTGAAACAAACTGGAGACTTGCTGACAACTACAAAGTTGCGAGAATGGGATTCGTAAACAAAATGGACAGACAAGGTGCTGACTTCCTTAACGTGGTAAACCAGGTTAAAGAAATGTTAGGATCTAACGCAGTTCCAATCGTTTTACCAATCGGTGCTGAAGAAGATTTCAAAGGTGTAGTTGACTTAATTAAAAACAGAGCGATCATCTGGGATGAAGCTGGACAAGGTGCTACTTTCGAGGTAGTTCCAATTCCTGAAGACATGAAAGATGAAGTTCTTGAATATAGAGAGAAATTAGTAGAAGCTGTTTCTGAATATGACGAGACTTTGATGGAGAAATTCTTCGAAGATCCGGATTCAATTACAGAAGAAGAAATCAATGCTGCATTGAGAGCTGCTACTATCGATTTATCTATTATCCCAATGACTTGTGGTTCTTCGTTCAAGAACAAAGGAGTACAGTTTATGTTGGATGCAGTATGTAAATACTTGCCTTCTCCATTGGATAAAGATGATATCAAAGGTACTGACCCAAGAACAGACGCTGAAATTACAAGAAAGCCGTCTGTAGACGAGCCTTTCTCTGCATTAGCATTTAAGATTGCTACTGACCCATTCGTGGGAAGATTAGCATTCTTCAGAGCATATTCTGGAAGACTAGATGCTGGTTCTTATATCTTGAACACTCGTTCAGGAGATAAAGAAAGAATCTCTAGAATCTATCAGATGCACGCTAACAAGCAAAACCCAGTAGAATATATTGAAGCTGGTGATATTGGTGCAGCTGTAGGATTCAAGTCTATCAAAACTGGTGATACAATGTGTGACGAGAAAAACCCAATCGTTCTTGAATCGATGGTTTTCCCTGATCCGGTAATTGGTATCGCTGTTGAGCCTAAAACTAAAGCTGACCAGGATAAAATGGGTAACGCTTTAGCTAAATTGGCTGAAGAAGATCCAACGTTTACGGTAAGAACTGACGAGGCTTCTGGACAAACGATCATCTCTGGTATGGGTGAGCTTCACTTAGATATCATTGTAGACCGTATGAAGAGAGAGTTCAAAGTTGAAGTAAACCAAGGACAACCTCAGGTAGAGTACAAAGAAAACTTAACAAGAGTTGCCAACCACAGAGAGGTTTACAAAAAGCAATCTGGAGGTAAAGGTAAATTTGCTGACATTGTATTTGAACTAGGACCTGCAGACGAAGGTAAAGTTGGTTTAGAATTCATCAATGAGATCAAAGGTGGTAACGTTCCTAGAGAATTCGTTCCTGCAATTGAAAAAGGATTTAAAGCTGCAATGAAGAACGGTCCATTGGCTGGTTTCGAAGTTGAAGGTATTAAAGTTACTCTTAAAGATGGATCTTTCCACGCAGTGGATTCTGATGCACTTTCTTTCGAAATGGCTGCTAAGCTAGGATTTAAAGAAGCTGGTAAAGCTGCTAAACCAGTAATTATGGAGCCTATTATGAAACTGGAAGTTGTAACTCCGGAAGAGTATATGGGTAACATCATTGGTGACCTTAACAAGAGAAGAGGTACAATCAGTGGTCAGGAAGAGAAAAATGGAGCTGTTGTAATCAAAGGTTCTGTTCCACTTTCTGAAATGTTTGGATACGTAACTACTCTAAGAACACTTTCATCAGGAAGAGCTACTTCTTCTATGGAATTAGAGAAGTACCAAGCTACTCCACAAAACGTTGCTGAAGAAATCATAGCTAAAGCAAAAGGTTAATTTTTAAATTAAAGAAATGTCACAAAGAATCAGAATAAAACTAAAATCTTACGATTACAACTTGGTAGACAAGTCTGCTGAGAAAATCGTAAAAACGGTAAAGGCTACTGGTGCTGTTGTAAACGGTCCTATTCCATTACCTACGAATAAGAGAATCTTCACAGTGTTGAGATCTCCGCACGTAAACAAGAAAGCAAGAGAGCAGTTCCAATTATCAGCTCACAAGAGACTAATGGATATCTACTCTTCTTCTTCTAAAACTGTTGATGCTCTAATGAAATTAGAACTTCCTTCAGGTGTAGACGTTGAAATTAAAGTGTGATAACTGCATACTTTGCAATGATTATAGAATCCGTTCCTTTTTAGGGACGGATTTTTTGTTTTAAAGCTAATTGTATTTTAGTATTTCAAACATTCTTGATACTTTTGAATTAAATTAATACCATGAAAAAACTAATACTGATGCTATTCCCCTTATTGTTTAGTGCACAGACCCATCGTTTTATTTACCAGTTTCAGTATAAAACAGATTCATTGGCAAAGGAATTGAGTAAAGACAATATGATTTTGGATATCAATCCTGATGATGTCAAATTTTATCCTTATTCCTACGCCGAAACAGACTCTTTAAATATTATTCGCGGTCAGAGAAGATCGAGATGGGATGATCATCTGCCTGCTCTTATCAGAAAAAAAGATTCTTTTGAAAATACTTCATTGATTTTACTGAATGATCTTTACTCTTTAAAATCAATAGACAAAATGAACTGGAAACTTCTGAATGATACTAAAGTTGACGGACAGTATACACTACAAAAAGCAACGACAACTTTTGGAGGCAGAAAATGGGAGGCATGGTTTTGTAAAGATATCAGTTTAAGTGAAGGACCTTATAAGTTCCGTGGACTTCCGGGGCTGATCTTTGAAGTAGAAGACACTCATAAGAATTATATTTTCAAACTGGCTAAAAGCATGAAACTTCCCAAAACCTATGAAACCCCTTTTCTAGAAAGTTTTATGGGAAAGAAACCTATTCCTGTGAATGATAAGATCATTGCAAAAAAGCAATTGGAACTTTATAATGATCCGTTGCGTGATGTTGCAGAAGCATTTAAATCCAATACCAATCCAGACAATACATTTTATGTTTTAGGAGTACAGATCAAAAGCATAGACCAGCTAAAAGGAATGTCTGATGAACGAAGAAAAATGATTTTAAAAGAAAATAACCCTATCGAGATTGATAAAGCGGTGAAGTATCCTTCGAATTGATTAAAAGAGTACTATTTATCCCTTCATCATTTATCTCTTTTAAATTCAATAACATAAAATAAAGACGATATATATGAGCAGAGAAGTTGAGAGAATTGCAGAATCATATGGTATCAACAAAGACAGTTATTACTGCGAAACCAATAGCTCAGGAGAAGTTATTTCCTTAGAATTATATGAGCCGGAATATGATGAGCTTAGCGATGCTGACAGAGAAAGTCATTTACAATTTGCAGGAACATTAAATAAACTTGAGAGACTTGAAATTTCATTCTATGACTATGAACTTTCCGATCTGAGTTTTCTTTCCAATTTAATAAACCTGAAAGAATTGTCATTAGATTGTAATTCACAATTCTCAAGCCTTGGAGGATTCCTTCATTTAACAGAACTTGAAGCCCTTTACATTCAAGGATCAATAATTGAATCGATTGATGAAATATATACCTTTCACAAACTTGAATATTTAAATATCGGATACAGTAAAATTAAAGATATAAGTTCACTCGAAAAGCTTTCCGGTACTTTGAAAGGTCTTTATTTAAGCGATAACCAGATTGAAGATATATCATGTCTTACCTCATTATATCAACTGGAATATTTTCATGCATCCAAGAATAAGATTACCAATATTCCTGATTTAACAGCTCTAAAAAACCTGAAAGAAATAACATTAAATGATAATAAGATTAAATCTTTTGATGGCTTAAGCAACCTGAAAAACCTAAAGAAAATCGAAGCAAGTGATAACCAGGTTGAGAATATTGACCTGCTTAGCAATCTTAACGGAATAGAAGAACTTTATGTAAGGAATAATCTGATCTCAGATATTTCGTCAGTCCAAAACTTAACCTGTCTTCTCAATCTCGATATTTCAGATAATAAAATTGTCTCTTTATCACCTTTAAATCATCTGAAAAAGTTATCTTTTTTAAGTTGTAATAATAGTAAGATTAAAGATTTCGATCAGCTGAAACTGAGTTCTCAGTTGAAGTTTCTCTATCTGAATAATTGTGGAATTAAAGTCCTACACTTTTTAAATAATCAGACTCAATTAAGTATTTTGTATCTGAATGATAATCATATTTCAGAATTCAATTCATTTAAAAATACGAAAGAACTAAGGCATTTATCTTTGATAAATAATGATATTGAAAAGCCATTTTCCATTGAGTCATATCCTAGTATTCATGTTGTAGATCTTTCCGGAAATAAATTTGGTAATAAGAAGTTCATTCAAGCTTCCGAAGTCAGTGCTGGAGGTACTATTAAAGAACTTTCCGATTTGTATAGAAAACTTACTTTTGGAGAGCTAAAATCCGAGCCTCATAACACGGAACCTGATTTTGTGTATAGAAAATTAGGAAAAGACCATCATCCTTTAGTGTCTGGTATTAGAATAATATTACTTGTCGTTCTCCTGATCATTGTATTGCTAATGATTAAAATGCTGCTTAATCGAATTTAATAATCCCCATCAATAGAAAATCAAATTTACAAGGTGTGAATTTGATTTTTTGTTTTTAATACCCATTCTTTAATACAAAATGGTAATGCTTAAAATTAATATGAATATTTAGTAATGTTTTAATGATAATTGTATTCATATTGTTGATTTTGCATTTCATACAAGGGCTAAGGTGACATATGTCACCTTGTTTTATTTATTTAGAATTATTAAAAATAATAGTTTTGCAAAAAAAATATTGATGATAAGAATAGTATCTTTTTCTTTACTGGTTTTAGGGACAGCTTTCGTAAGCGCTCAAAAAAAGAAAGACTCTTTGAAGAGTAGTAATATTGATGAAGTGGTAATCACAGGATCAGGATATGCTCAAAAAGTAAAAGATGCTCCGGCTACGATTTCTGTAATCAGCCAGGCAGACATTAAAAAAAGAGCTTATAGAGATATTACAGATGCATTGCAGGATATTCCGGGTGTATTTATTACTGGAGGAGGAAGTACCAGTGACTTCTCAATAAGAGGAGCTGAATCTGGGCAAACCCTTGTTTTGATCGATGGTAAAAGAATCAACACCAGAGAAACAAGACCAAATTCTGATGGTCCAGGTATTGAACAGGGATGGATGCCACCATTAGAAACCATTGAAAGAATTGAAGTTGTAAAAGGACCTATGTCTTCTTTATACGGATCGGATGCAATGGGGGGTGTTATCAATATCATCACTAAAAAATTAACAAACAACTGGAGAGGATCTGTTGCAACCAGCTTAATTCAGCAGGTACACAAAGAATCAGGGAACACTTACCAGATCGATGGATATACTGCCGGTTCTTTAATAAAAGACCTTCTTCAGATGAAAATCACTGGAAGCTATTCTGACAGAAATGAAGATAAATTCGTAGGCGGATTTACTGAAAGAGTGATTAAAGCTTTCGGGACAGAATTCAGCCTTACTCCCAATGAAAAGAATGTATTTAAATTAAACTACGACTATAACCGTCAGGAGAGAAACCAGAATCCAGGATATTCATTGGCTCCTAATGCAAAAAGCTCTCGTAACAATTACGAAAGAAACGTTTTGTCGTTAAGCCATAAAGGAGATTATACAAACTTCCATACGAATTCTTATATTCAATATGATAATACCAATAACCCAAACAGGGATATGCGGTATGAAACTTTTCTTGCATACAGCTTGAATAACTTCAATATTAAAAAACACGTTATCAGCTTCGGTGGTGAGTACAGATATGAAAGACTGAATGATTTAGGAAACAAAATTAAATCAGAAGGGGAGATTGTTACCAAACTTACCCGTTGGAACTGGTCTGCTTTTGCAGAAGGAAACTGGAACCTTGTTGATAAACTTCACTTAGTAACAGGTGCCCGTTTAGACAATGATGAAAACTATGGTTCCAACTTTACGCCAAGAGGATATTTAGTATGGAATGTTAATAATAATTTTACCGTAAAAGGAGGTACTTCATGGGGATATAAAGCTCCCGGATTAAGAGCTGTAAACCCAGGTTGGGGACAGGTAACCGGAGGTGGAACTCAGGATGGAGTAATCATCGGTAATAAAGACCTTAAGCCAGAGAAAAGCTTTAACCAGGAAGTTACTGTGATGTTTGAAGACAATAAAAAGGTTATTAATTTAAGCGTAACCGGATTCAATACAGACTTCAAAAATAAGCTGGTAGAAGTAAGGAAATGCAACAATAGTGAAGAATGTAAACAATTTGAAAACATTTACAATCATATCTATGATTTCATTTCAACAAGAGAAAACTTAGGGAAAGCAAACAGCATGGGATTAGAAGCTAACCTTGGAGTAAATGTTAGCAAAAGCATTGTATTAAAAGCCAACTATACCTATACAGATACAAAGATCAAGTCTGATGAGATTCCTGCACTTTACAACAAACCTTATGCAAGAATTCCTAAGCACATGATGAATGCCAATGTTTCATGGAAAGCAAACGACAGCTTTGAATTCTGGACAAGAGGAAACTACAGAAGCGAAAGCCAGCCTGGTGTAAGCAGAGGTAGAGCACAGGAGTTCCCGATTCCTGCATACTTCCTATGGGATCTTGGAACGGTCTACAGATTGAATAAACATGTACGTTTCACTTTTGGAGTTTACAATTTATTAGATAAGAATATACGTAATGATGCATCTGATCCTGCCAACAACTTTGGTTTCAGAATCGATGGTATCAGATATCAGTTCGGAGCGAACTATTTCTTCTAACAATTTTTAAAACCTTAAAATAAAGTATAAATGAAAAGCGCTTACATCAAAACTATCGCAGTAGCATTTGCAACATTTTTCGTTGTTTCATGTTCAGGAGACAAAAAGAAAGGAGTAGATTACAACCAGTTTAAGACGGAGGTAAAACTTACTCCTGAGCAGGAAAAAAGCTTCGATGAGATTACTGCAAAATATCAGCAGTTACAGGAGCAAAACTATCAGGCTGCAAAAGCTCAAGGTGGAAATATGGACCGTGTGGCATTAGGGATCAAAGGTGAAGAACTGAGAGCACAACAGGCTCTTGATATGGCTAAAGTTCTTGATGTTCCGCAAATGGAAAAATTCAACAAATTTGTTGATGAAAATTCAAGAAAAAGACCAAGATATAACAACGAACTATTAGAAAGAATCAAAGGAGAAGCTCAGCTTTCTGAAGACGAATTCAAAGTGGTAAATGCAGCAAATAATGCCTTCGAAAAAGCATTCAGTGATGCTCACGATGTATATCACGGAAATAATGATCTTGCAAAAGAATATTGGGAGAAATTTGATGCCCAAAGAAAAGCAGCTATTCAAAAAGCGTTAACACCTGAGCATTATACAAAGTTCGAAGAAATTGTAAAAGATGTTCAGTTTAAAGGGCGTAAATAATCGATATTAATACCGGTGAAGGCAGAGAAGTACACGGCATAATCGCTCTTGCTTTTTACCTAAATTCGTATTGACTTTTTTAAATTTATTCATATCAATTTAAAAACATTAAGATGGCAAAACTGTCTTAATGTTTTTTGCTGTTAATACCAAAAATGAAAACATTGTTTAAAAGCCTTTACAGGAAAAGACGAAAGAATGAATCAGTCATTAAATATATAATGTGGATTATTCATCTTTGGCTGGGGCTTTTATCAAGTATCGTCGTTTTTGTGATGTGTCTTTCGGGTTGCCTTTATTCATTTAAAAATCAGATTATTGATTTTAGCAACAGAGATAAGGTTTATATCAGTTCAACATCCAGGCAGGTCAGAACTCCTGATCAGATTCAGACAGAATTTTTTAAGCAGGGGAAAGTTGTAACCTCCTTATTAATTCCAGATGATACGGGAAGAAGTTATGTGATCGGTTACAAAGAAAATAATGTAGATAAGAGTACATATTATAATCAATATACGGGGCAGGCTCTTGGGCAGGCAGATGTAGGATCTGGTAAATTTTTTGATGTTGTTCTTGATATTCACAGAAATCTGATGATGGGAAATGTGGGACGCCAGATTTTGGGAGCCGGAGTACTTATGTTTTGTGTATTGCTTATTTCCGGATTGATTCTTTGGTTACCTAAAAAGCTGAAGTTCCTGAAACAGGGATTAACAGTAATGTTCAAGGCGAAATTTCAACGGGTGAATTATGATCTTCATAATACCCTCGGTTTTTACACATTCCTGATGTTGTTTTTCATTGCAGTTACCGGATTGTATGTAACATATCCTTGGGTAAAGAATGGTTTAATCGTCAGTCTGGGAGGAACATCGATTGATAATATTTCAAAAGATACGGATAGTGGAGATGATGCATTCGGTGGGCTTTTGGAAGATATGCTGGAGAAGCAGAATGAAAAGAAAAACCTTAAGGATTCGGAATCTGCTTCCATTGATAAGATTTTGAAACTGGCAGATCAACATCTTCCTTATCGAGCCGTTACAAGCATTGAGTTACCTAATAAGGATAATCCAAGATATGTCGTTATTAAAACCAATACACAAAACCTTTTGGGAATGATGCTCCCGGATGAAGTAACATTTGATAAAACCGGAGTATTTAAAACTAAAGAGCTATTTTCAAATAAACCTTTGAACAAACAATTTACCTCATTAGCAAAACCTCTGCATACGGGAGAGATCATGGGATTACCAAGTATAATTCTCTATTTTATTGTTTCACTTATTGGCTGTTCTTTACCTATTACCGGTTTTCTGATCTGGTGGCACAGGTTTAGAAAAATGAAATAATAGATAATAAGCTAATTACTTTTTTGAGTGAAAAAATAATATCTCTTCAGGAATACTGTTCTTGAAAAATTTACTTGCAGAACTTCTATCCTCAATCTTCCGGATTTTATCTTAATCAATATTATTCCTCTTTGTTCAAGTTAATTTTATACATTTATTATGTAAAACAATTTGATCATGGAGCATAAAAGTAAAAATCTGTTTGAAAAATTTTCTAATTGGGCGGTAAAGTTTACAGGAAGTCCACATGCTTTTCTTGGAGCAATGGCAGTGGTGGTCATCTGGGCGATATCAGGACCATTCTTTGATTACTCCGAAACATGGCAGCTCGTTATCAATACCGGAACTACTATTATTACTTTTTTAATGGTTTTCCTTATTCAAAAAGCGCAGAATAAAGATTCAAAAGCCATCCAGATCAAGCTGAACGAACTCATTGCAGCCCACGAAAAAGCAAGCAACAGAATTGTCGATATTGAAGATCTTACAGAAGCAGAACTGGATCAGCTTCATTATTATTATGAAAATCTGGCTCAATTTGCCAAAAAAGATGCCGATATACATACTTCCCACTCCATAGATGCAGCACAGAGAAATCAGGACTATAAATACGAATTCTTCAAAAGAAAACATGAAGAATGGCTACAGAAAAAAGAACAACAAAAAAAGGAATCACAATGATTCCTTTTTATTGTATATAATATCATTTATTATCTCTTCATGAAATAGCTAAAGTAGCTACAGCTTCCCATCAGGCTTTTCGTTGTCTCAGCATCTGAATACTGGTTTTTCAACTGAGCAAAATAAGTTCTGTACTTTTGGTTTTTAAGATCATCCATCTGTTTTTGGCGGGCATCTTCTTTTTCAGACCATTTAGGATCAGAGTAGTCAATATCTCTTGGAGCTTTTGCTTCATATTGATAATACTTTCCTTGCTCGGCACTTGCCATCTGGAACAAAATTCTTGCTTTTTCCTCCTTGTTGGTTGAAAGTTTAAGAGCCTTCTGATAATAGTTGATAGCAAGGTCAAAATTATCGGGTTCAATATAAGACGTATCAAGGAAGTTCTTGTAGTAATATTTGTAAGGATTACCCTTGTCATTATTCCAGAAGTAGTATTTCCCTCCGTTACTGTTGTCAATATCCATCACAAAAACATGTCGGTAATACCCTAAAATAGAAGTATTGTATAGTAAATTTCCGATAAGCTGGTTGGCTCTCGCAGCTTTCTCATCATTACCATTTCCAATTTTTTTAAGCTGAATCAGAATGTTGGTCAGTTCCAGTTTATTCATATTATCCTTGATGAAAGGGAATTCTGTATAGCCTTCAGACTTCATCGATTCTGCATCAGGGCTTTGATAGCTTTCCCATACATTATGTCCGAAGATCAGACCTGGAATATTATTAAATCCATTGTATTCGGTAGAAGTGTATTTCTTTGGAGTTACTACTTGCCCTTCTTTTTCTGTCCAGTCGTAATTTTCTCTTGGAACCCCGCCAAATTGCTGAGCCTTTTCGTAATATGATTTAGCTTTTTCAAAATCTGCAAGTCTCATCGCTCTGTCTCCGTAAATAGTATTGAAGAAAGCTTCAATATTAGTTACGCTCTTCATGTTTTTAGCAATGATCTGCTGCTCAAACTGAGTCTTATTCGGTTTTATGTAGAAGTCTTCAACACTTTTTACAAGAGTCGAATTAGGATTGTATTGCAGATCCGAAAGCTCATTGTTCATCAGGAAAGATTTTCCGTCCTCACCCTGAAGGAGATAACGGTTTGCCATAACGTCCTTAAGGAAATCTGCTGTAGAAGGAGCATCTCCATAATAATCGTATTCACTATTAACGTTTGCTGTATCCTTTTTCACTTCTTTTTCCACAAAGTATTCGGCATAATCTTTCATCAGGTGATCTTCAAATGCAGCATCAACTTTAGGCTGAGAAACAATATCATTCAGAACTTTCATTCTTTTGATTTCTTCCAGATATTCAGGATTGGTTGTCTTGATTTCGTTCAGGATTTCAGTACTTTCTTTATAGTCTTTCTTTAAAAACTTAAGATAAGCATCTGCAATTTGCCAATACTCATCTTTGGATTTTTCCTTAGTTTTCGAAGTGAATTTTTCAAGAGCATCAAGATAATCTTTAGTATTATCATCATATCCGCCATATCCCGTCGTGTAGAAAGGAATTCTGTTTGGGTTATTTAATAATTCATCATCGCTCTGATCTGCTTTATTTCCGTTTCCGGATGCATCAGATTTAGAACCGCCGAAAAGATTTTTGAAGAACCTTACAATTTTCTGCCAGAAAGAAACCTTTTCCTCCTTTACCTCTTTTGTTTCTGGGGTTGTTTTATCCGTAGCAGTGTCTTTTGAATCTTTAGTCTCAGTATTTCCTCTGTAAACAGATACTCTTCCATACGCATCGGAAGTATAATAATAAGTCGGAAGATAACTTCTTTCCAATTCATTGATACTTCTTACAGCCATTACTTTTAGAATTTCAGAATCAGGGTTGATGTCAAACATCTTTTCCATAATAGGAATAGGATTATTAAAATCTTCATACCCTAAAAGGAAATATGCCATATTCTTTTCCTCATTCGTGTTTGCTCTTTTCATGATATTGCTGAAAGAAGCTGTATCCGAAAGCTTCATGGAGACAAAAGCGGATTCTTTTTTGTCCTTTCTGTTCATGAATACCTGAAAGAAGTTCCAGTTGGCATCACCGTTCATTTCAAGCCCTCTCTGAGCACCGGCTAGCTGATCCAATGCCATATAATAAACCGTACCTTTTAGTTTAACAGGTTCAATATAAGTCTTGAAAGCCTGTAATGCCGCATCATAATTTCTTGTGTAGTGGTTTAGACGTACCAGCTGATATCCGTAACGTTGCTTGATCTCTGGATTTCTGGCTGCATTATATAAAGACGTAAGAGCAGCGATGTTTTT
Organism: Chryseobacterium artocarpi; assembly: GCF_001684975.1. Lineage (GTDB taxonomy): Bacteria > Bacteroidota > Bacteroidia > Flavobacteriales > Weeksellaceae > Chryseobacterium > Chryseobacterium artocarpi. The sequence goes on from NZ_MAYH01000045.1 coordinate 590,760, forward strand.
ATTATAATCAAGAGAAGTAGCATTTTCTTTGTTCTCATCTCTTCCATAAGAATAAAATGAGTTCTCGGTTTCTACGTAATTGATGCTCATATAAGGCTCTAGATACTTAGCCTCAATTAAATAATCAATTCCTTCTTTGTATTTTTGGTAAAATCCCGTTCCTAGCTTTTGTAAAAGAGGATTTGTCGGAGTTCCGTTTTTAAGAGCATTCAGATCATTCATGCTTATTTTATACACAAGATTCTGAGCCTCTGCATAACTAAGCTGATTGTTAAAATACTTTTTCCATGCCTCGATATTATCATCAGGGATCAATGACGGATTATAATTGCCATAGAACCTGGTGGAGTAAGTATGTAAAAAAGGAAGGTAAGATTTATCCTTAATGATACTTTGTGTAAAAAGATTGAAGTATTCATAATCCGGATCTGACCACGAACAGGCGTCAGATTTTGTATAGAAAAGAGATACAACCGCAAGTGAAAGAATATACTTTTTCATAGGGTTTGTAGTGTTTTTTTAATTTTTTTATATAATAGCTTGTAATTCGGGTGCGGACAGAAATATTTCAGTATATCAATACTTTATCATCTGCCTTTATCTTTAAAAGATTTAAAATTTTCGATCTAACACAAATTTACTATCTAATTGATAATAAATAATATTAAAATGCTGGATTTTTTTCTCCAGAAAGTTGGTCACATCTTCCAATTGTTCATCAGTGATTTCTTCTATCTTTATTTTGAACCCTTTATTCAGGTAGTTTCTAAAATAAAATCCATCCTTCATGATCTCTGCTTCATGATCAGATATCTTTTTGAAATTCGGATTTTCAAGGTCCTTTTTTGATAATGCATTGATCAGTTTATGCTTACCAAGATGATTGGTAATAATTCCCCAGGAATAAATGGGTAAAGCAACCTCTATCTTTTTGATCGGGTAATCTTCCATTTTGGATAGGTAGCTTTTCAAGGTATTTACATCCAGAATAGAATTCTTTTCTGACTTTTCCAGAGGCGAAGAAGTGGAGTAGCACATTAGATAAACCTTGTCCACAGGAGGAATTCCTGTTTGTTTTTTGTCTTTTACCTGATGAAGACGCAAGGTGCAGGTGATGCTTTTTCCTGAAACCTTCTTGAGCTCTTTTAAAAACTTGAAATAATCATCTCGCGTACCGGCTGTCCAGTCACAATCAATCTGAATTTCATTATTGACTTTTAAATGATATTCTTCTGCTTTCTTTTGTACCAGATGATGGATGCTTTCCGCAAGAAATCTAATTTCATCCTGCGAAATGGCTAGCATTGTTTGATTGGTAATAAAAACTGTTGGTACAATCTGTTTATCCGTTTGAAAGCTTTTGTCTTTTGTAATAACAGCAACGGGCTGAAATTTTCCACCGGCTTTGTCTACATCAAAAAACCTTGTGTATAGATAAGGAACAGAAGCTTGGTCTAAAACTTTTTTTTCATCCTGATCCAGCTTAAGATGTGTTTTCCAGTAGTAAAATGTATAAGGATGATTCTCTTTTTTATTGCAGGAAACAATAAAAAATAAAACCCATAAAATCTTTAATACTTTCATCCTGTGTGACGCATGTTTGATTCTTCAAAGGTAAAGATATCTGTTGAACCTATAAATAGTGGAATCCCGGTAATTTTAGGCAAACAAAAAACCACTCCAAAGAGAAGTGGTTTATCTATAATTTAGTTTAAAATCTGAATTAAAAGACTGTTGCAGCCAATTGAATTCTTGCATACTTATTTGAAGGATTCCACATTGCCATCATAGAAACCGGAAGACTGTAATGTTCCGTGATCTTGATAACCTTTCCTGCCTTTACTCCTACATTCACAATATCAAAATTGTTTTTTCCATTTCCATACAGAAAGGTATCTCCGTTCAATGAAAATCCTGCACCTACAAACGCATCCAGATTTACTTTCTGTCCACTGATAACAGGATAGCTCGCCTGAACGTAGGTGGAATATCTATTTTTCTTATAGCTTCCATCCGGCTCCAGAATAACTTCTCCGGCATTCGCTCCTCCATAAAGCATGATGTCTGCTTCAATGTTAATAGGGAATGAAGGTCCGAAAGTATAATTCGTTCTTAAATCAATAATATGAGCTGTTCTTCTCTGTGAATAACTGAAAATATCATCCGCAGCCACCGCCGTATTGATATTCCTGGAATTATAAAGGTCCCACAATCCGATGTAAAAACGTCCGTCAGAATATTGAATATAATAATTGATCTCTTTATAATGAGTGTTGTCCTTGTCATCTGCTAGGGCAGAAGCTCCCCAAATACCTACCTTCCATTTCTTTTCCGCATCCAGAGCATAAGAAAGATTTCCCATGACAACAGGTTTATCTGTAATGATCAAACCTCTCCATAAATGGTTGTTCTGAATATTAGCTGTAAAGTCCAAACGACTTTCTTTGGCTTCTTTTACTTCTCCGTTTTCCTGAGAAAATAATCTTCCTGTGCCTAAAGCAAGCAGGAAGATTCCTTTTAGTATTTTCATCATTTGTGTTTCTATTTTAATATCATGAATAGTAATGCCGCAAGTACAGCTCCTGTAACAGGTCCTACCACAGGAATCCACGCATAACTCCAGTCGCTGCTCCCTTTTACCGGAAGAATGGCATGCATAATTCTTGGAGCAAGATCTCTCGCAGGATTAATAGCATAACCGGTAGTTCCGCCTAAAGAAAGTCCTATTACCCAAACCAGAAAGGCAACGGGTATAGCTCCTACAGTACCCAATCCTACTTTTGCATTAGGATCAGCTTGTAAAGTGATACTTGGATCTGAAATATAAAAAATAACGAATACCAGAACGAATGTTCCAATAATCTCACTGATAAGATTGGATGAAACTTTTCTGATCGCGGGACCTGTACTGAAACAGGCAAGCTTGGCTCCTTCATCTTCCGTTATGGCGAAATGATCTTTATGGAATAGCCACACAAGAAAAGCACCAAGCATTCCTCCAATCATTTGAGCGGCAATATAGGAAGGTACCAAATCCCAGGAAAACTTTCCGGCAGTGGCTAGACCTATAGTTACAGCAGGATTGAGGTGTGCTCCACTTATTGGTCCTGCAACGGTTACTCCAACAAATACGGCTAATGCCCAAGCGGTAGTAATAACGATCCATCCGGAATTGTTTCCTTTGGTATCCTTTAAGACAACATTGGCTACAACACCGTTGCCTAGTAAAATAAGAAGCATCGTCCCGATCACTTCTGCGATAAATGGAGTCATATGTGTATTTTTAAGGTAAGGAAATTAATCTTCTATCCAGCATTGTGCACGAGATACGGCTTTATTCCAGAAATGAACCATGGAAGCTGCTTTTTCTTTCTCCAATTTTGGATGAAAATCTTTATCTACAATCCACTGTGCCTGTATTTCATCAATACTTTTCCAGTAGCCTACTGCAAGCCCGGCAAGGTACGCCGCTCCTAATGCAGTTGTTTCAAGAGTCTTTGGTCTGGTAATTTTAAATCCGAAAAGATCAGACTGTATTTGCATCAGCAGATCGCTGGCAGAAGCACCACCATCTACTCTTAGTTCAAGACTTGCTCTTCCGGAATCTGCCTCCATAGATTTTACAATATCATAAACTTGGAATGCAATTCCTTCCAAAGTAGCTCTTGCAATATGTCCGTCAGTAGTTCCTCTTGTAATACCTACAATCGTTCCACGTGCATACTGATCCCAGTGAGGAGCTCCTAGACCTGTAAGTGCTGGTACAAAGTAAACTCCGCCGTTATCTTCAACGGATGCGGCAAGATCATTCACCTGATTAGAAGAGTGAATCAATTTAAGACCATCTCTCAACCATTGAATCGCAGCACCGCCTACAAATACACTTCCTTCCAAGGCATAATTAACCTCTCCGTTAATCTTCCATGCAACTGTAGTTAAAAGATTGTTTTTTGACGAAACAGCTTCTTTTCCTGTATTCATAAGTAGGAAGCATCCTGTTCCATAAGTATTTTTCACCATTCCTGGCTCTATGCACATCTGCCCAAAAAGAGCTGCCTGTTGGTCGCCTGCAATTCCTGCAATAGGAATCTTGGTAGAGAATAGGGTAGTGGCAGTTTCCCCATATATTTCACTGCTTTGTTTTACTTCAGGGAGAATAGCTTTTGGAATATTAAATAATTCCAATAACTCTTGATCCCATTCCAAAGAATGGATGTTAAGAAGCATTGTTCTGCTGGCATTAGAAACATCCGTGATAAACATTTTTCCGCGGGTAAGTTTCCATACAAGCCATGTATCTACGGTTCCGAAACAAAGTTTTCCAGCTTCAGCTTTCTCTCTTGCTCCTTCTACATTATCAAGAATCCATTTTAGTTTGGTAGCAGAAAAATAAGCGTCCAGAATAAGCCCTGTTTTCTCCTTTATCATTTCTCCATGCCCTTGTTCTTTCAGTTCATCGCAATATTTAGATGTTCTGCGGTCCTGCCAAACGATAGCGTTGTAAATAGGTTCTCCCGTTTCTTTATCCCAAACAATAGTCGTTTCACGCTGATTGGTAATTCCGATTGCTGCAACTTCCAGCCCGGAAATGCCTGCTTTGGCAATAATTTCTGCTGCTACGGATATCTGTGATGACCATATTTCATTCGGGTCATGTTCTACCCATCCCGGAGTTGGGAATATTTGTCTGAAATCTTTTTGAGAGATATATCTTATTTCTCCGCTATGATTGAATAGAATCGCTCTCGAGGAAGTTGTCCCCTGATCTAAAGCGAGTATTAATTTTTCATTCATATATCGTGTATTAATTTAGGTTAATAACTTTAGGTGAATAAGGGATTAATAAATACCCTTTTGCTAATTCAATGAATTCATTTTCTTGTTGCTGTGCCCATTCTTCAGACTTTCCTTTTTCTTCCGCAATGATTCTTGCCACATTATGTGCGCTGTCTATAGCTGCTCTTGCATCTAAGAATAACAAACGAGCTCTTCTGGCAAGAACATCCTCAATAGTCTCTGCCATTTCATTTCTTACAGCCCATACCACTTCTGCTACAGTGAACGGATGATCCGGATGTATTTTCTGTGAAAATCTTGGGTTGCTTTGTTGTAATGCTTTTATGGCAGGAATGTCAGATCCGTATACATATAAATGATTTGTTCTGTCTACTTGTTCAGGCTTTATATTACCATGAATAGAAAGATGTTCAGTTTTGGATGTTGTATTTCCTAATTGATGAACCTGCATGGCTTTGTCAATAGTATCTTCTGCCATCTTTCTGTAGGTAGTCCATTTTCCACCAATAATGGAAATCAATCCTGTATCGGAAGCAATTACTTTATGACTTCTGGAAACCTCTTTTGTACTTTTGCTTCCGTCTTTTGGAGCAGCAAGAGGACGAAGTCCGGCAAATACAGATTTTACATCTTCACGAGTTGGCTTTTTAGATAAATATTGTCTTGCGGTATTTAAAACAAAGCTGATTTCTTCTTCCAACGCACGAGGCTCAAAACTTTCGTCTTTTAAAAGCGTATCTGTGGTTCCTACCAATGCTCTGTCATGCCAAGGTACTACGAATAAAACCCTTCCATCTGAAGTTTTTGGAATCATGATAGCGTCATCACTTTTCAGGAATGATTTGTCCAGTACAAGATGTATACCCTGACTTGGAACCACAAGCTTACCATGCTTAGGATTATTCATATTAAGAATGTCATTCGTGAAAACCCCTGTCGCATTAATAACAACTTTTGCGTAAAGCTGATATTGCTGTTTCGAAAACTGATCTTCTGCAACTACTCCGATGATTTTGTCATGGTCATCTTTCAAAAGGTTAATCACTTTCACATAATTGACAGCACTTCCTCCTTTCTCAATAATCGTTTGTGTTAAATTAATCGCAAGTCTTGAATCATCAAACTGTCCGTCCTGGTAAACAACACCACTTGCTAAATGATTCTGTTCAATAGTGGGTAGCTTTTCAATCGTTTTTGATTTGCTGATGTATTTTGTTTTACCCAAACTTAACTTTCCGGCAAGGAAATCATAAACAGAAAGACCTATTTTATAATAGATTCCGCCCCACCAAGTATAATTAGGAATAATGAAAGACTGGTTTTTTACAATATGCGCTGCATTTTTTGCTAATAAACCTCTTTCCTTTAACGCTTCTTTTACTAATCCTACATCTCCCTGTGCTAAATATCTTACACCACCATGTACAAGTTTAGTACTTCTACTGGATGTCGCTTTTGCAAAGTCATGAGATTCAATTAATAATGTTTTGAATCCTCTGCTTACTGCGTCTAATGCTGAACCTAAACCACTGGCTCCTCCTCCTATGACTATAAAGTCCCATTCTTTTACATTGGTTAATTTACTGAGTTCTTCGTTTCGTTTCATAAATGTTTCGTTTATGTTTCGTTTTCAAATATATAAATTAAAAATGAAAGCAAAAAGAAAATAAATGAAATTTAAATGTTTGAAAAAAAAACGTTAATTTTGAGGAAACGAATAAAATGGAGAAGCTAATTCCAAGGCATGATGAAATATTAAAAGAGCTTGATGAAAAAGGACATATTCTCGTTCAGGATTTGTGTGAAAAGCTGAATGTTTCTTCAGTTACAATTCGAAAGGATCTGAACTATCTCGAAAGTCTGGGGCTTCTTTTTAGAAATCATGGAGGCGCAAGTAAGCAGGTGAGATATGCTTATGAAAAGAATGTTGTTGAAAAAGAAAGTATTAATGTAGAAGCAAAACAAGCGATCGCTAAAGCTGCTTTGCCTTTGATTCAGGAAAATGATAGTATTATCCTGGCTTCAGGAACTACAATGCACTATCTAGCAAGAATGTTGATGGGGTTTGGTCCGCTTACTGTTCTTACATCTTCTTTAAGAGTGGCAATTGAACTTTGTAACAATCCTAATATTAATGTTATTCAATTAGGAGGAGAAGTGAGAAAGAGCTCTACTTCAATTGTAGGTTCCATTTCAGAGGGAATCCTTAAACAATTTTCATGTAACAAACTATTCCTTGGGGTAGACGGGATAGATCTTGAATTTGGGATCAGTACATCCAATGCTGCCGAAGCTCACCTTAATCAGGTAATGATGGAGTGTGCTGATCAGACAGTAGTTCTTGCAGATTCTTCAAAATTAAATAAGAAAGGTTTTGGTAAAATTGCTTCTTTAGATCGGGTGGATTATCTGATTACAGATAATGGTATTTCCTTAGAAGACCAGATCGGATTAGAAGAAGTTGGAGTTAATGTTATAAAATAACCGTAAATACAGATCTTTGGCTAATGTCTTGTTTTGTAAATATTTATGTATTTACAAAATCTTTTAATTATTTTATCATTAAATGGTGATTTTTTTGTTGAAAAATTTGCTTGTTTGCTTTTTTTTTAATTATTTAGTGAAACTAAAACAAAAAAATTATTACCATGAAAAAATTATTCTTAGTGGCAACATTAATGGTTGCTGGTCTGATGAGTGCAAACACAATCACTCCTGAAGTTGAAATTACACAAGAAAATACACTTGCTGTAGAAGCTGTGGAAGCGGAATCTGCTTTTGCATGTGTTTCTGCAACACTTTCCTGTGGAATTGAGGGAGTAGCTTGTGGAGATACAACCGGAGATATTGTAGAAGTTGTTCTTATAGCTGATGCAATATTGTGCCCTTAATTATTAATACGATAATCTATATTATGAAGAGGATTTTAAATCCTCTTTTTTATTAATTAAAAACTGAATTTTTTTATGCAGAAACTTGGAATGGTGTTGTTGTGTTTTTTTCTTACCATTTACGTGAAAAGCCAAAAAGCAGTTAATTTGGATGTGGTGAACTCTCAATATATTTATTTATTGACAAGTCAGAGAGATTCATTGGATGTTGAAAATAGAGGAGAAGAATATTTTGTATTACAAATAGGGAAGGAAAAGTCACAGTTTATGAGTCTGAATTCTTATAAGAGAGATTCTATAACAGCTGCTCTTATTGCTAATAAGTCGTCTGTTTCTAATTTGAATCTGGGGAATATTCCAAAAACTGATTTTGCATTCAGGATAATTAAAGACAGGGGACGCAATAAGATTGATTTTTATGATAAAATAATCAGAGCGGATTTTTCATATGAAGAAACCCCTGCGTTTAAATGGATGATTACTGATGAAAAAAAGAAAATTGGTGATCTGAAATGTCAGGCTGCGCAGCTTGATTATGCCGGACGTCATTATAAAGCTTGGTTTACAAATGATATTCCGGTTTCGGATGGACCATATAAATTTTATGGCTTACCTGGGTTAATTGTGGAGATGGAAGACAGTAAAAATCATTATAAATTTGAATTGTTAAGTTATAAGAATCTTGCAGATGAAAAGCCGCTGTGGATTTCTGAAGGAAAGCTTAATGGAAAAAAAGTTTCTAAAGCCGATTTTTATAGGGCATTAAAAAACAGCCAGGATAATATTATTCAGGAAATTTCGAAAAGTGGGTTCAGTCTTAATCCGAATGCGGAAAGTTTGGTGAGAGAAAAACTGAAGAAACGTAACAATCCTATAGAATTAATACCATAACTTGTGTGGATTATTGATAAATTAAAGCCTGTGAGTGATCATTAGGCTTTGTTTGTTTAGAGATATTTCGTCTTTGCGATTTTTGTTTTTATGAAAGGTGTCAAAAATATTTAGTGGCGCGTCTGAACGATGGTATTTTTGTTGCTGAAAGTTCGAAATGTTTCATTATCGTATAGTTATGGCATTTATTTTGCTTCTTGCTGTAGGCTCTGAATTATTAAAATTAATGTTTGGAGAAAAAAGTGTAATTTTTATGATTGCTTCATTTTGACAAAACTCAATTTGTTTCCGAAAATGCTCTAAATGATTAAAAATCAAAATATTTTAGTTGAAATATTTGTCAGTTACAAAAATATTCATAAATTTGCACACTCATTTTAGGAGCGTAGTGTGCCTATATCAAAAGTAGAAATCACTTCAGACTTCCGAAAAATGGTAGAAAATAAAGGATAAATTTTATTATAATATAAACAATGTCAGGTATTATTGGTAAAAAAATCGGTATGACATCTTTGTTTAACGAAGAAGGAAAAAACATTCCTTGTACAGTTATCCAAGCTGGTCCATGCTCGGTTTTACAGGTCAGAACCTTAGAAAAAGACGGTTATAAAGCTGTTCAGTTAGGTTTCGATGACAAGAGTGAGAAGAACGTTGGTAAAGCGTTAGCTGGTCATTTTAAAAAGGCTGGTTCTGCTCCTAAAGCTAAATTAGTAGAATTCTACAGAGAATTCGTTGATGAAGTGAAAGTAGGAGAAGAAGTAAAAGTTGATTTATTCACTGAAGGTGAATATGTTGACGTAACAGGAACTTCAAAAGGTAAAGGTTTCCAGGGTGTTGTTAAGAGACATGGATTTGGAGGTGTAATGCAGGCAACTCATGGTCAGCACAACAGACTTAGAGCTCCAGGTTCTATCGGTGCTGGTTCAGACCCTTCAAGAGTATTCAAAGGGATGAGAATGGCTGGAAGAATGGGAGGTAAGCAGGTAACTGTTCAAAACCTTCAAGTGTTAAAAGTTGATCAAGAACAAAATCTTTTAGTAGTAAAAGGTGCTGTTCCGGGAGCTAAAAATTCTTATGTAATTATCAGAAAATGGAACTAGTAGTATTAAATACATCAGGAAAAGAGACCGGAAGAAAAGTAACTCTAGACGAAACAGTATTCGGAATTGAGCCAAATCAGCACGCGGTTTACTTAGAAGTTAAACAGTACCTTGCTGCACAAAGACAAGGGACTCATAAAGCTAAAGAAAGAAGCGAAATTACTGCTTCTACTAAGAAGCTTAAGAAGCAAAAAGGATCAGGATCTGCTAGATATGGTGATATTAAATCTCCAACTTTCAGAGGTGGAGGTAGAGTATTCGGACCAAAACCAAGAGACTACAGATTCAAATTGAACAAAGCTCTTAAGAGATTAGCTAAAAAATCTGTTTTATCTCAAAAAATGAGAGACAACAGTATTAAAGTTTTAGAAGATATGAGCTTTGACGCTCCTAAGACTAAAGATTTCATCAATGTATTAAACGCATTGGAACTTAACGGTAAAAAATCTTTATTCGTTCTTCCTGAAGCTAACAAGAATGTGTATTTATCTTCAAGAAACTTACCTAAAGCTAAAGTAATGAACTTCAACGAAATTAGTTCTTACGATTTAGTAAACGCTGGTGAGATCATTTTCTTCGAAGGTGCAGTTGAAAAATTCCAGGAAAATTTAAAGAAATAAGTCATGTCAGTTATTATTAAACCAGTTATTTCAGAAAAGGCTAACTACCTTACAGATTTAAGAGGTACTTATTCTTTCTTAGTTAACCCTAAGGCGAATAAGATCGAGATCAAAAAGGCTGTTGAAGCAGCTTACGGTGTAAAAGTAGCAGACGTTAACACAATGATTTATGCTCCGAAGGTTTCTTCAAAATACACTAAAAAAGGTCTTCAAGTAGGAAAGACAAATAAATTGAAAAAAGCGGTAATCAAACTTGCTGAAGGTGAGGTTATCGATATTTTTGCTGTAAATTAATTATTAATTATAAATAATAGTAATGTCTGTTAGAAAATTAAAACCTATCACCCCGGGACAGAGATTCAGAATTGTAAACAATTTTGAGGAAATTACTACCAACAAACCAGAGAAATCTCTAACAGTTGGTATTAAAAAGTCAGGTGGACGTAACCAAACAGGTAAAATGACCATGCGTTACACCGGAGGTGGACACAAAAAGAAATACAGAATTATTGACTTCAAAAGAAACAAAGCAAACGTTGAAGCAACTGTAAAATCTGTAGAATACGATCCAAACAGAACTGCATTTATCGCTTTATTAGAGTACGCAGACGGAGAGAAGAGATATATCATCGCTCCAAACGGTATCAAAGTTGATCAGAAAGTAGTTTCAGGTGAAAGCGTTGAACCAAATGTAGGTAACGCAATGAAGTTGAAAAACATTCCTTTAGGTACTGTTATTTCTTGTGTTGAAATGAAGCCTGGACAAGGTGCAATTTTAGCAAGAAGTGCTGGTTCTTCAGCTCAATTAACTTCTAGAGATGGTAAATATGCAATCATCAAATTACCTTCAGGAGAATCAAGAATGATCCTTACTGAATGTATGGCAATGATTGGATCAGTTTCCAACTCAGATCACCAATTAACTGTATCAGGTAAGGCTGGTAGAAGCAGATGGTTAGGTAGAAGACCAAGAACAAGAGCGGTTGTAATGAACCCAGTTGATCACCCAATGGGAGGTGGTGAAGGACGTTCTTCAGGAGGTCACCCAAGATCTAGAAACGGTAAACCAGCTAAAGGTTACAAAACTAGAAAGAAAAACAAAGTGTCTAACCGTTACATCGTATCTAAAAGAAAATAATTATGGCAAGATCACTTAAGAAAGGACCGTTCATTCATCATACTTTAGATAAGAAGGTTCAGGCAAATATAGAGTCTGGTAAGAAGACAGTTATCAAAACTTGGTCTAGAGCATCTATGATCTCTCCGGACTTCGTAGGACAAACTATTGCTGTACACAACGGGAAATCTTTTATCCCAGTTTACGTTACAGAAAACATGGTTGGTCACAAGTTAGGCGAATTTTCTCCAACAAGATCTTTCAGAGGTCATGGTGGTAACAAAAACAAAGGAAGCAGATAATCATGGGATCAAGAAAACAAGATAGTTCAATCGCAAGAAAAGAAGCTAACAAAGACGTTGTAAAAGCTTCATTAAATAATTGCCCGTCTTCTCCAAGAAAAATGAGATTAGTTGCTGATATCATTAGAGGAGAGCAGGTAGACAAAGCACTTTACATCCTTAAATATTCTAAGAAAGAAGCTTCTAACAAGTTAGAGAAATTACTTCTTTCAGCTATTGCTAACTGGCAAGTGAAAAACGAAGGAGCTGACATCGAGGAAGCAAACCTTATCGTTAAAGAAATATTCGTGGATAGTGCAAGACAATTGAAGAGACTAAGACCAGCTCCACAAGGTAGAGGGTATAGAATCAGAAAAAGATCTAACCACGTTACATTAATCTTAGGTAATAAAGAAAATTAATCAAGGTATGGGACAGAAGACAAATCCAATTGGTAATAGATTAGGTATCATCAGAGGATGGGATTCTAACTGGTTTGGTGGAAACGATTATGGAGACAGAATCGCTGAAGACTACAAAATCAGAAGATACCTTGAGGCTAGATTATCTAAAGGTGGTATTTCAAAAATCTATATTGAAAGAACACTTAAATTAGTAACAGTTACAATCACTACTGCTAGACCGGGACTTATCATCGGTAAAGGAGGACAGGAAGTTGATAAATTGAAAGAAGAGTTGAAGAAACTTACAGGTAAGGATATTCAAATCAATATTTTCGAAATCAAAAGACCTGAATTAGATGCTGTACTAGTTGCTGATAGTATTTCTAAGCAAATTGAAAACAGAATTTCTTACAGAAGAGCTGTTAAAATGGCAATGGCAAGTACTATGAGAATGGGTGCTGAAGGTATCAAAGTTCAGATCTCTGGTAGATTAAACGGAGCTGAAATGGCAAGATCAGAATCTTTCAAAGAAGGAAGAATTCCATTGTCAACTTTCAGAGCTGATATCGATTACCACTGGGCAGAAGCTCACACTACTTACGGTAGACTAGGTGTAAAAGTTTGGATCATGAAAGGTGAAGTTTACGGTAAAAGAGAACTTTCTCCACTAGTGGGACAACAGAAAAAAGGAGGTCAGTCAGACAGAGGAAATAGAGGAGGAGACAGAGACAACAGAAGACCTAGAAAAAACAACAACAATAACAATAATAATTAAAATTTTAGATTAGAAATTTTGAATTTTAAATTACCGTTACTTTTTTAAAATTAAAAAAAATCTAAAATCTAAAATCTAAAATCTAAAATTTAGAAATTATGTTACAACCAAAAAGAACCAAATTCCGTAGAGTTCACAAGATGAAGATGAAGGGGAATGCCCAAAGAGGTAGTCAACTTGCTTACGGAACTTTTGGGATCAAAGCAACTGAAGGGGCTTGGATCACTGCAAGACAAATTGAAGCGGCTCGTATCGCTGCGACAAGATATATGAAGAGAGAAGGTCAACTATGGATCAAAATCTTCCCAGATAAGCCAATTACTAAAAAACCAGCGGAAGTACGTATGGGTAAAGGTAAAGGTGCTGTTGAATACTGGGTAGCTGTAGTAAAGCCAGGTAAAATTATGTTCGAAGTAGGTGGAGTTCCTTACGAAGTAGCGAAAGAAGCTCTTAGACTTGCTGCACAGAAATTACCAGTAGTTACTAAATTCGTAGTTGCTAACGATTTTGTTAAACCTCTATAATCTTTGAATACAATGAAAAAAGCTGATATTAAAAATCTAAGCGCGGGTGATATTCAAGCTCAATTAACTGAAGCTAAAGCTCAATATTCTAAATTGAAATTGGCTCATGCAATCAGCCCAATTGAAAACCCTATTCAAATCAGAGATTTGAGAAAAACAATCGCAAGACTAAACACTGAGTTAACTAACAAACAATAATTTCATTTTACAATGGATAGAAATTTAAGAAAAGAAAGAATCGGAGTGGTTTCCAGCAATAAAATGGAAAAAACTATTGTTGTTAGTGAAACTACAAGAGTAAAGCACCCGATGTACGGTAAATTCGTTTTGAAAACGAAAAAATATACTGCACACGACGAAAACAACGAATGCACAGAAGGTGATACAGTTCTTATCCAAGAAACTAGACCTATGAGCAAGAGCAAGAGATGGAGATTAGTAAGAATCATTGAAAAAGCTAAGTAATAATGTTACAAACAGAATCAAGATTAAAAGTTGCTGATAATACAGGTGCAAAAGAAGTACTAGTTATCAGAGTTCTGGGAGGAACCAGAAGAAGATATGCTTCAGTTGGTGATAAAATCGTTGTTACGATCAAAGATTCTACACCATCTGGAAACGCTAAAAAAGGTCAGGTATCTAAAGCTGTAGTAGTAAGAACTAAAAAAGCAGTAAGAAGAAAAGATGGTTCATACATCAAGTTCGACGACAATGCTTGTGTATTACTAAACGCAGCGGGAGAAATGAGAGGAACTCGTGTTTTCGGACCAGTTGCTCGTGAGTTGAGAGACAAAGAATATATGAAAATCATTTCATTAGCTCCTGAAGTACTTTAATTTTTAAAATTTTTTAAAGAAATGTCAAAGTTAAAAATAAAAAGAGGAGATAACGTAATCATTACTACTGGTAAGAAAGATATCAAAGGTAAGACTGGTGAAGTTATTGAAGTGATCAAGAAAGAAGGAAGAGACCCTAGAGTAATTGTTGCGGGACTTAACATCATCAAAAAGCACGTTAAGCCTTCAGCTTCTAACCCTCAAGGAGGAATCGTTGAAAAAGAAGCTTCAATTCATATCTCAAACGTAGCTTTAGTTGGTAAAGACGGAAAAGCTATCAAAATCGGTTACAAAATCGAAGGAGATAAGAAAGTAAGAATCAACAAAAAAACGGGTGAAACTTTATAATTTTAAATAACACATGGAATATATAGCAAGACCCAAAAAAGCATATAAAGAGACAATTGTTCCTGCAATGATGGAAGAATTCGGGTATAAGTCAGTAATGCAAGTACCTAAATTAGAGAAAATCGTTGTATCACAAGGTTTAGGTGATGCTACTGCAGACAAAAAAATCATTGATTATGCTGTAGAAGAGCTTACGAATATCACTGGTCAAAAGGCTGTTGGTACGATCTCTAAGAAAGACGAAGCTGCTTTCAAATTGAGAAAAGGGATGCCTGTAGGAGCTAAAGTTACTTTAAGAGGAAATCAAATGTATGAATTCTTAGACAGACTTACTGCTTCAGCTTTACCACGTATTAGAGATTTCTCTGGAATCAAAGCTGATGGTTTCGATGGTAGAGGTAACTATAACTTAGGTATTACTGAGCAAATTATCTTCCCTGAAATCGTAATCGACAAAGTGAAAAAAATCCAAGGGATGGACATCACTTTCGTTACAACTGCGAAGACAGATAAAGAAGCTAAAGCATTATTAACTCACTTCGGTTTACCATTTAAAAAGAACTAAGAAATGGCTAAAGAATCAATGAAAGCGCGTGAGCGCAAAAGAGAAGCACTAGTTGCTAAATACGCTGCTAAAAGACAAGCTCTTAAAGAAGCAGGTGATTACGAAGGTCTTCAAAAATTACCTAAAAATGCTTCTCCTGTAAGATTACACAACAGATGTAAACTAACAGGTAGACCAAGAGGATATATGAGAACGTTTGGTATTTCCAGAGTAACTTTCAGAGAAATGGCTAACAACGGTCTTATCCCAGGTGTAAGAAAAGCTAGTTGGTAATAATTACTAATTAAAAATCGGGACAATTAAGTTGTCAAGATACTAAAGAATAAATATCAGACCGAAGATTTCTGACGTCTGATATTTTAATCTTCAAGTCTTTTCAAAACTGATTGTTCTTTAACCAATAATTTATAAAAGAAAAATGGTAACAGATCCAATTTCAGATTTCCTAACAAGAGTAAGGAACGCACAAAGCGCAGGCCACAAAGTGGTGGAAATTCCTGCATCGAAAATCAAGAAGGAGATTACTAAGATCCTATTTGATCAAGGGTATATCTTAAACTACAAGTTCGAAGATAACGCTGTTCAAGGAGTGATCAAAATCGCTTTAAAGTACGATAAGCAAACTAACAAACCTGCTATTAAGTCTATCCAAAGAGCTTCAAGACCAGGTTTAAGACAGTACAAAGGTTCTACTGAACTTCCAAGAGTACTAAACGGTTTGGGTATTTCTATCATCTCTACTTCTAAAGGAGTAATGACTGACAAGAAAGCTAGAGAAGAGAAAGTAGGCGGTGAAGTAATCTGCTATGTTTATTAATTTTTAATCAGAGGAAAATGTCAAGAATTGGTAAAGCAATTATAACAATTCCAGCTGGAGTTACAATCACTGAAAACAACGGTGTAGTAACTGTAAAAGGAGCAAAAGGAGAACTTTCTCAAGAGCTTACAGCAGGAATTACTATAGAACAAAAAGATGGTGAACTTAACGTAAACAGACCATCTGATTCTAAACAACACAAAGCGCTTCACGGTTTATACAGAGCGTTAATCAACAATATGATTGTTGGTGTAAGTGCAGGTTTCGAAAAGAAACTTGAACTAGTAGGGGTAGGATATAGAGCTTCACACGCAGGTCAAAAACTTGAGTTAGCTTTAGGATTCTCTCACGGTATCGTACTAGAACTTCCAAACGAAGTAAAAGTTGATACATTGACTGAAAAAGGTAAAAACCCAATTATTACTTTAACGTCTCACGACAACCAACTTCTAGGAATGGTAGCTGCAAAGATCCGTTCTTTCAGAAAGCCTGAGCCATACAAAGGAAAAGGTGTAAGATTCGTAGGAGAAATTGTTAGACGTAAAGCTGGTAAATCTGCTTAATAAATTATAAGTATTATGGCATTAAGTAAATTAGAAAAAAGAATAAGAATCAAAAGAAGAGTAAGAGGGAAAATCTCTGGATCTTCTGAATTGCCAAGATTATCTGTATACAAAAGTAATAAGGAAATTTACGCTCAGTTAATCGACGATAAAAGTGGTAAAACTTTAGCATCAGCTTCTTCTAGAGAGAAAGGTGTAGATGCTAAAGGTACTAAGACAGAAGTTTCTGCTGCTGTTGGTAAAGCAATCGCTGCTAAAGCAATCGCTGCAGGAATCGAAAATATTGTATTTGACAGAAACGGATTCGTATACCACGGTAGAGTAAAAGCTCTAGCTGATGGTGCGAGAGAAGCTGGACTTAAATTCTAATCATTAAATTTCGGAAAATATGTTAGGACTAGATAATATAGAAAGAGTAAAACCGGGAGGATTAGAATTAAAAGATCGTCTCGTAGCTGTTAATAGAGTAACAAAAGTAACTAAAGGAGGTAGAGCTTTCGGATTTTCTGCTATTGTTGTAGTAGGAAATGAAGATGGTGTTATCGGTTTTGGTTTAGGAAAATCTAAAGAGGTTGCTTCTGCAATTGCTAAAGCTGTTGAAGACGCTAAGAAAAACCTTGTGAAAGTTCCTGTAATGAACCATACTATTCCTCACCAAACTACTGCTAGATACGGTGGTGCAGATATCTTCTTAAGACCTGCTTCTCACGGTACAGGACTTATCGCCGGAGGTGCGGTAAGAGCGGTATTGGAATCAGCTGGTATTCACGATATCCTTTCAAAATCTAAGGGATCTTCTAACCCTCACAACGTGGTGAAAGCTACTTTCAAAGCGTTATTAGATATCAGAAGACCTGAAGAGATCGCTAGAATGAGAGGAGTTTCTCTAAGTAAAGTGTTTAACGGTTAATAATTAAAACAATGGCAACAATTAAAGTAAAGCAAGTAAGAAGCGCTATTGGTAGAACAAAAACCCAAAAGAGAACGCTTGAAGCATTAGGATTAAAAAAACTTCACCAAGTTGTAGAGCACGAAGCGACTCCTTCTATCTTAGGAATGATCGCTGCTGTAGGTCACTTACTTGAAGTTCAAAAATAATTTTATAAAAGAGAAATTAAAATGAATTTAAATAACATAAAACCAGCTGCAGGATCTACTTTCAACTCAAAAAGAATTGGTAGAGGTCAAGGTACTGGAAAAGGAGGTACTTCAACAAAAGGGCACAAAGGTCAGAAAGCTAGAGCTGGTTATTCTCAGAAAATCGGTTTCGAAGGTGGACAGATGCCTTTACAAAGAAGATTACCTAAATTCGGTTTCAAAAACGTAAACAGAAAAGAGTTTAGAGGAGTTAACCTTGATACTATCCAAACTTTAATCGAGAACAAATCCATCACTGGAGATATCACGAAAGAAGTTTTAGTAGAAAACGGGATAATTTCTAAAAACGAATTAGTGAAAATTATGGGTAGAGGAGAATTGAAATCTGCGGTTTCAATCTCTGCTGACAAATTCACTAAATCTGCTGAAGAGCTTATTGCTAAGGCAGGTGGAAAAGCAATTACCTTATAATACTTACTAATGAAAGAATTTATACAAACACTTAAAAATATTTGGAGTCTTAAAGAATTGAGAGATAAAATTCTCTTCACTTTAGGTATTATCCTTGTGTATAGATTCGCATCTTATATCTCACTTCCCGCAATTAACCTTGCAGAGGTGGGAGATCTCTTAGAGCATTATAAAAATCAAGGCGGTAACAAGCAAGGAGCAGGTCTCCTTGGCTTGCTTTCGTCGTTTACGGGGGGAGCTTTCAGCCACGCTTCCGTAATGGCGTTAGGTATCATGCCTTATATTTCTGCTTCTATTATTGTTCAGTTGATGGGGATGGCTATTCCTTATCTTCAGAAGCTTCAGAAAGATGGAGAGTCAGGTAGAAATACATTGAACCAAATTACAAGATGGTTAACGATCGGAGTTTGTCTAGTACAGGCACCTTCTTACTTAACTTCTATTACTCAATTATTCTTACCATATGCTCAGTTCCAGTCTGCATACTATGTAGAGCCAAATTCAATTATGTTCTGGTTACCAAGTATTGTTATTTTGGTTGCCGGTTCAGTATTTGCAATGTGGTTAGGTGAAAAGATTACCGATAAAGGAATCGGAAATGGTATCTCTATCCTTATTATGGTGGGGATCCTTTCAAGATTACCTGAGGCATTCGTTCAGGAGATGGCCGTGCAGAACGGAAAAGGAGGAATGGGATCTATCATGATCCTTATTGAAGTATTATTCTGGATGTTGGTAGTTCTTTTAGCTGTGATTTTATCAGTAGCTGTAAGAAAAATTCCAATTCAGTATGTAAGCAGAGCTCAAGCAAGAGGAGGTGTAAACAAAAATCTTATGCAGGGAGCAAGACAATGGATTCCATTGAAAGTAAATGCTGCTGGTGTAATGCCAATTATCTTTGCTCAGGCATTGATGTTCGTACCAGGACTATTAACAAAATTCGATGAGTCTAACACTTTTCTTGCAGGTTTCAAGAATGTTTTTAGCTGGCAGTACAATGTATTGTTTGCGCTATTAATTATTATCTTCTCGTTTTTCTATACTGCAATTACAATTCCGGTGAACCAGATGGCTGATGATTTGAAGAGGAATGGTGGTTTAGTACCGAAAGTAAGACCCGGAAAAGAGACAGCAGATTACTTAGATGATATTTTATCAAAAATTACCTTGCCAGGTGCAATTTTTTTATCTATCTTTGCAGTCCTTCCAGCAATTGTGCATGGAAGCTTTGTTCAGACAGATGCGTTTGCCCTATTTTTCGGGGGAACGTCACTATTGATTATGGTAGGTGTAATTTTAGATACAGTTCAACAGATTAATACATATCTGCTGAACCATCATTACGATGGCTTAATGCAATCTAAACTGTCTAGAACGACTGGATATTAATTTATGGCAAAACAAAAACATATTGAACAAGACGGCGTTATAACGGAAGCACTTTCGAACGCTCAGTTCCGTGTAGAACTAGAGAATGGGCATATACTTATCGCTCATATTTCTGGTAAAATGCGAATGCACTATATTAAACTTTTACCTGGTGATAAGGTGAAACTAGAAATGTCTCCTTATGATTTAACAAAAGGGAGGATCACATTTAGATACTAAAAAACATTTAGCCAAATGGAATACTCATTCCATTTGGCATTTGTAAAAAATAAATACTATCAAAATGAAAGTAAGAGCATCAATTAAAAAAAGAAGTGCTGATTGCAAAATTGTACGCAGAAAAGGTGTACTGTTCGTAATCAACAAGAAGAACCCAAAATTTAAACAAAGACAAGGTTAATTAAATTATGGCGAGAATTGCAGGTATTGATTTACCAAAAAACAAAAGAGGAGTTATCGGTTTAACTTACATTTATGGTGTTGGAAGAAGTACTTCTTCTGAAATCCTTAAAGCTGCCGGTATCAGCGAAGACAAAAAAGTCAACGAATGGAATGACGATGAATTGGCTGCAATCAGAACTTACATCCTAGAAAACGTAAAAGTAGAAGGAGAATTAAGATCTGAAGTGCAATTGAACATCAAGAGATTGATGGACATAGGATGCCAACGAGGAATACGTCACAGACTTGGATTACCTTTAAGAGGCCAGAGAACGAAAAACAACTCTAGAACTAGAAAAGGAAAGAGAAAAACTGTTGCTAACAAGAAAAAAGCTAGTAAATAATCGTTAGGAATTATGGCAAAACAAACTAAAGTAGTTAAGAAGAGAAAAGTAAAAGTTGAAGCTATTGGTGAAGCACATATTCAAGCTTCTTTCAATAACATCATCATTTCTTTAACAAATAAAAACGGAGAGGTTATCTCTTGGGCTTCTGCCGGTAAAATGGGATTCAGAGGTTCTAAAAAGAATACTCCATTTGCTGCTCAGATGGCAGCTGAAAATTGCTCTGCTGTAGCTCACGAAGCTGGTTTAAGAAGAGTAAAGGTGTTTGTGAAAGGTCCAGGTGCAGGTAGAGAATCTGCAATCAGATCTATTCACAATTCAGGAATTGAAGTTAGCGAGATCGTTGATGTGACTCCAATGCCACACAACGGATGTAGACCACCAAAAAGAAGAAGAGTTTAATTTTTAGAATTTACCCATTATGGCAAGATATATTGGACCTAAAACTAAGATTGCTAGAAAGTTTGGTGCTGCAATCTACGGAGATGATAAAAACTTCGAAAAGAGAAAAAACCAACCGCCAGGACAACACGGTCCTAACAAAAGAAGAGGTGCTAAAAAATCAGAATATGCAGTTCAGTTAGCTGAAAAACAAAAAGCTAAATATACTTACGGTATTTTAGAAAGACAGTTTGCTAACTTATTTGAAAAAGCACACAGAAGTAAAGGTGTAACAGGTGAAGTTCTATTACAACTTTGTGAGTCAAGATTGGATAACGTTGTATACAGATTTGGGTTTGCTAAAACTAGATCTGGTGCAAGACAATTAGTTTCTCACAGACATATTACTGTAAACGGAGAGATTCTTAATATCCCTTCTTACATAGTAAAAGCTGGTGATGTAATCGCTGTAAGAGAAAAGTCTAAGTCTCTTGAAGTTGTTACCAATGCATTGGCTTCTAAGTCAAACTATGAGTGGTTACAATTCAACGATGAGAAGAAAGAAGGTACCTTCATTTCTGCTCCTGAAAGAATCCAAATTCCGGAAGACATCAAGGAGAACCTTATCGTCGAACTTTACTCTAAATAATTTTTTAATCAAATTTTTGCTCAACCCAATAATATGGCAATTTTACAATTCATAAAACCCGATAAAGTAATTTTACTTAACTCTGATGAATTTAAAGGTCAATTCGAATTCAGACCTTTAGAACCAGGTTTCGGGCTTACAATCGGTAATGCTTTGAGAAGAGTGTTGCTTTCTTCTCTGGAAGGATACGCTATTTCATCTATCAAAATAGAAGGTGTAGAGCACGAATTTTCAACTATTCCAGGAGTAATCGAAGACGTTACCGAAATTATTCTTAACCTAAAGCAGGTAAGATTAAAAGCTGCAGCAGAAGGACAGGCTAATGAGCAGGTTGTTGCTAAAGTTTCAGGTCAAACGATTATTACTGCTGGAGATTTAGGAAAGTCGATCAACGGATTTGAGGTGTTAAACCCGGATTTAGTGATTTGTAACCTAAACAGTGATGTAACTTTCGAGATTACTTTCAATATTGAAAAAGGTAGAGGATATGTTCCTTCAGAACAGAATAAGTCAAACAATGCACCTGTAGGTACTATTGCTATTGACTCCATTTTCACACCGATCAAGAAAGTACAATACAGCATTGAAAATTATCGTGTAGAGCAAAAAACAGACTACGAAAAACTTGTATTAGATATAGAAACTGATGGGTCTATTAGCCCTCAGAACGCTTTAACAGAAGCTTCTAAGATATTAATTTATCACTTCATGTTGTTCTCTGATGAGAGAATCACTCTTGAAACTGAAGCTGTAAAAGCATCTATCCAATATGATGAAGAAACTCTTCATACAAGACAATTACTTAAGTCTAAATTAGCA
The DNA here is from genome assembly GCF_001684975.1 of Chryseobacterium artocarpi. Classification (GTDB taxonomy): domain Bacteria; phylum Bacteroidota; class Bacteroidia; order Flavobacteriales; family Weeksellaceae; genus Chryseobacterium; species Chryseobacterium artocarpi. Next base: position 612,881 of record NZ_MAYH01000045.1, read on the forward strand.
GATATGGATCTTTCTGTAAGAGCCCTTAACTGTCTAAAAGCAGCTGAAGTAGAAACTCTTGGAGAATTAGTTTCTTACAGTAAGTCTGATTTGATGAAATTCAGAAATTTTGGTAAAAAATCTTTGACAGAACTAGAAGAATTAGTGCATTCAAAAGGTCTTAACTTCGGTTTCGACGTTGCAAAATATAAGTTAGACGCTGATAAATAATTAATAATGAGACACGGTAAAAAATTCAATCACTTAGGAAGAACAGCTTCTCACAGAAGTGCTTTACTTTCTAATATGGCTTGTTCTCTAATTGAGCATAAAAGAATCAACACTACTGTAGCTAAAGCTAAAGCTTTAAGAGTATATGTTGAGCCTCTATTAACAAAAGCAAAAGAAGATACTACACACAACAGAAGAGTAGTATTCTCTTACCTTCAAAATAAATTTGCGGTTGCTGAATTATTCAGAACTGTAGCTCCTAAAATCGCTGAAAGAAACGGTGGTTATACAAGAATCATTAAGACAGGTTTCAGACCAGGTGATGCTGCTGATACTGCTCTTATCGAATTAGTAGATTTCAACGAGCTTTACAACCCTAATGCTGAAGAGAAAAAGACTACAAGAAGAAGCAGAAGATCAACTGCTGCACCTAAAAAAGCTGAAGCAGTAGTTGCTGATGCTCCTGCAGTAGAAGAGAAAGTAGAAGAAGCTAAAGCTGACTCTACTGAAGAAAAAACTGAAGAATAATATTCATTCAGATATAAATTGAAACCCATCCGGATTCCGGATGGGTTTTGTTTTGTATAATATTTTGGTGATGCTTATGCTTTACCATCTATTATATAATTTTGTTAAATTTTTGTTCTTTTAAGCTCAATAATATTATTACCCTGCTCCAGATGTAAGCTATCTCCTTTTACTCTTGCCGTCATATCATCTTTCTTATAGATGGTTTCTTCGCCTTTAGTTTCAGTTTTAGGAAGAGTAAATGTTTTTTTGTTGCTGGTAATAGCTACGGTACTTTCTTTTGGATCATTCTTGAATATCACTTTTACCAATGTTCCGTCAGTTGCTTTGTATACAAAATCAGTTTTCTCAGTTTTTTGCCCGTTTACATCTATTGTGGACGAACTTTGAGTGACAGAATCAATTTTTCCATTGTTGTCAGTAACTACCGTTTCAGTGCTGTCTGTCTTGATTACACTTTTGTTTCCGCTTTCACTTTTCTTGCAGCTTGTAAGAAGTAATGCAGAAGCTGAGACTGCTATTAAAAGTCCTTTTTTCATAATGGTTATTTTTTATGTATCAAATATAAGTTTTTCTTCCATTAGGGAAGATTTTAATTATTTTAATGAAATCAAAAAGCAAACCAATAGCTTTGATTTTAACTGTAAAAATTATATAAAAGTAATCGAACTTTGTATTTTTTTATACTGGATTTAAAAGCAATTGGAATTTATAAATTTAACTAAAATTTAACTGATGATTTGTGGTAAAAGATCCCCTATAAATGCTCCCCAAAAGTTTATTTTTGATTAAATTTGTATAAACTAAAAAAAATAAAAAATGAGTGCAATTTCTTACATAGAAGCAAGACAAATTTTAGATTCCAGAGGTAATCCTACTATTGAAGTGGATGTATTTACAGAAAACGGTGCTATGGGTCGTGCAGCTGTTCCTTCAGGAGCATCTACAGGAGAACATGAGGCTGTAGAATTACGTGACGGAGGTTCAGAATACCAAGGAAAGGGAGTTTTGAAAGCTGTTGAAAATGTAAAAGAAGTAATTGCAGAGAATTTAGTTGGTCAGCCGGTTTTTGAACAAAACTATATCGATCAGATTATGATTGATCTTGATGGAACAACGAATAAAGGAAACCTTGGAGCTAATGCAATCCTTGGAGTTTCTTTAGCCGTGGCTAGAGCTGCAGCTGCTGAGCTTGGAATGCCTCTATATAAATATGTAGGTGGAGTAAATGCAAATACGCTTCCTGTTCCAATGATGAATGTTATCAACGGAGGTTCTCACTCTGATGCTCCTATCGCATTCCAGGAATTTATGATCATGCCGGTAAAAGCAGACTCTTTCTCTCACGCATTGAGAAAAGGAACTGAAATTTTCCACAACCTTAAATCTATCCTTAAAGGAAGAGGTCTTTCTACAGCAGTAGGAGACGAAGGAGGTTTTGCTCCAACTTTCAACGGAACTGAAGATGCTTTGGATACTTTACTTCAGGCAATCGAAAAAGCAGGTTATAAGCCAGGTGACGACATCATGCTAGCATTAGACTGCGCTGCTTCAGAATTCTACAAAGACGGAACTTACGATTATAGAAAATTCGAAGGAGATAAAGGAGCTCACAGATCAAGAGAAGAACAGGTTTCTTACCTTGCTGAATTAGCTGCTAAATATCCAATCATCTCTATCGAAGACGGTATGCAGGAAGATGACTGGGAAGGATGGAAAATGTTAACTGATAAAATCGGTGACAGAGTACAATTAGTAGGTGATGACTTATTTGTAACAAACGTTGACAGGTTATCAAGAGGAGTAAAAGAAGGAATTGCAAATTCAATCCTTGTAAAAGTAAACCAGATTGGTTCTCTTTCTGAAACAATGGCAGCAGTACAGATGGCTCAGAACAACAAGTTCACTTCAGTAATGTCTCACAGATCAGGAGAAACTGAAGATTCTACAATCGCTGATTTAGCAGTAGCAATGAACTGTGGACAGATTAAAACAGGTTCAGCTTCAAGATCAGACAGAATGGCGAAATACAACCAATTATTAAGAATTGAAGAAGCTCTTGGTGAAACTGCAATTTTCCCAGGTTTAGAAGCATTCAAAATTAAAAGATAATCGAATTTATAAATAACGGCAAGCGATAATTTTTGTTTGCCGTATTTTATGGAAAGTAGTATATTTAAAAAAAAATAAATAATGTCAGACAACAAAGTAATATTGAATTACGACGGTAATTCATATGAATATCCAATCGTGGATAGTACTATCGGAGACAGAGGGATTGATATTTCAAAATTAAGAGACCAGACAGGTTTAATCACTCTGGATTTAGGTTACAAAAATACTGGAGCTACTATTAGCGACATCACTTACTTAGACGGAGATAAAGGAGAATTATTCTACAGAGGTTATCCTATCGAGCAAATTGCTGAGAAGTCTAACTTCACTGAAGTAATGTATCTTTTATTACATGGAGAATTACCTACTCAGGATCAATTTACTTCTTTCGACAACAACATTAAAAAATATAACTTCATCGCAGACGAAATGAAAAAGATCATTGATGTTTTCCCTCGTTCTGCTCACCCTATGGGAGTTCTTTCTTCTATGACTTCTGCTTTGACAGCTTTCAACCCGAAGGCAGTTAACGTAAACTCTAAAGAAGAAATGGATCATGCTGCTGAGCTTATGATCGCTAAATTCTCTCACCTTTGTGCTTGGACTTATAGAAAAACTCAAGGTTTACCATTAAACCACGGTGATAATAACCTAAGCTACGTAGAAAACTTCTACAAAATGGCATTCAGATTACCAAACGCAGATTTCGAAATCGATCCGGTAGTTGTAAATGCATTAGATAAATTATTAATTCTTCACGCTGACCACGAACAAAACTGTTCTACTTCTACAGTAAGAATGGTAGGTTCTGCTCACACAGGTCTTTTCGCTTCTATCTCTGCAGGGGTATCAGCTCTTTGGGGACCACTTCACGGTGGTGCTAACCAGGCTGTAATCGAAATGCTTGAACTTATCGAGAAAGATGGTGGTGACGTATCTAAATATGTTGCTAAAGCTAAAGATAAAGGTGATAGCTTCCGTCTAATGGGATTCGGACACAGAGTTTACAAAAACTTCGACCCAAGAGCGAAAATCATCAAGAAAGCTGCTGACGATATCCTTAAAGCATTAGGTATCCAGGATAAAGCTCTTGACATTGCAATGCAGTTAGAAAGAGTAGCACTTGAAGATGAGTACTTCGTAGAAAGAAAACTATATCCAAACGTAGACTTCTATTCAGGTATCATCTACAGAGCATTAGGAATTCCTACAGAAATGTTTACTGTAATGTTTGCATTAGGAAGACTTCCAGGATGGATTTCTCAGTGGAAAGAAATGAGATTGAAAGGAGACCCAATCGGAAGACCAAGACAGGTTTACCAAGGTGCTCAGGAAAGAAACTATATCGATATCGCAAGCAGATAATATTTGCTTTTACCATATCAAAATCCCAAAGCTTGCTTTGGGATTTTTTTATTATAAAAAAACCTGCTTGAAAAAGCAGGTTCTTATATTTATGGACACTGGCATCTGTCACATGTCCAGATATAACACTTACCGTTTTGATCCCATTCGCAACATCTTCTTCCTGTTGAAATAGGAGCACCTCCCATTACAGACTTCTGTTGATCTCTTCCTAGCTTTTGTGCGTTTCTCAGCACTGAATTGTTTTTAGTCATGATTTTGATTTTTGATGTTAATAGTTAAGTTTTAAAAGATATAATCTCGCGAAAATTATATCACTAATATAGGAATTTAAATTATAAAAATATCTGTTTTGTTGTACTTATGTAGATGAAATATAGTAGGTTGTAGATATTTGTATGTGCTGAGTACTGTAGATTGCGTGATAGAAGGGAAAATTTACTAGAGGTCTTCAATTAAAGCATTTAAAATTAATATATAAAATAAACCAAAAGTTTTATAGGTAGAGACCTTTACTTATATTTGTAGTATTGCATAAATCTTTATGAGACTAAACATTAAAAACGAAACGGGTAGGCTGAAGTCTGTAGTACTAGGTCAGCCTAATTCATTGGGACCGGTTCCCACACTAGAGGAAAGTTATGACGCTAAGTCATATTACTCAATCGAGCATAATATTTATCCTAAAGAAGAGGATATCATTAATGAAATGAACGCTTTTGAAGCTGTTCTAAAAAAGTATGACGTAGAAGTATTACGTCCTAGCATCATTGAAGATTACAATCAGGTTTTTTCAAGAGATGTGGCATTTGTAATTGATGATAAGATGATCATTTCAAACGTGATTGCAGACAGAGCAGATGAACAGGAAGCATATAAAAGCGTTTTTGAAAAAGTAGCATGGAGAAAAATTATCAACCTTCCGGAAACAGCACATATTGAAGGTGGAGATGTTATCGTATGGAATGACTTTATTTTCATCGGAACATGCTTCAGCGAAGATTACAGAAACTATAAGACGGCAAGAACCAACGAATATGCCATCGAAATCTTAAAAGAATATTTTCCAAAGAAAAGAATTATCGATCTTGAACTGAAAAAGAATGATAAAGTTCCGTTTGAAGGAATTCTTCACTTAGATTGTACTTTCAATCCAGTAGGGGAAGATAAATGTATTATCTACAAAAATGGATTCGTAGACGAGAGCGATTACCGTTTAATCATTGATATTTTCGGAGAAGAAAACTGTTTCCACATCAATGATGAAGAAATGTTTGAAATGTTCCCAAATATCTTCTCTATCTCTCCTGAAATAGTAGTTTCGGACAAAGCATTCACAAGAATGAACGATCACTTAAGAAACGAATGGGGAATGACTGTTGAAGAAATTCCTTACAGAGAGATCTCTAAAATGGGGGGCTTACTGAGATGTTCTACGATGCCTCTTGTAAGAGAGTAATAATGTAGTAGAGTTTTAAATCCTTTAATTTTTAATTCAAAAAAATGCAAACAACAGATACCGTATTAATGATAGAACCGATTGCATTCGGTTATAATGCAGAGACTGCGAAAAATAATTACTTTCAGGTAGAACAGACAGGTTCCGATATTCAGTCAAAAGCTTTGGCTGAGTTCAATACTTTTGTTGGAATACTGAGAGGAAAAGGAATCAATGTAATCACAATTAAAGATACATTAGATCCTCATACTCCGGATTCTATTTTCCCTAATAACTGGGTAAGCTTCCATAAAGATGGGAAAGTGGTTTTATATCCCATGTTCGCATCCAACAGAAGAGTAGAAAGAAGAGATGATATTCTTGAAAGCATCAAAGCTAAGGGATTTGATATTACTGAAATAGACGACTGGTCTTTTCCGGAAACACAGGGACATTTTCTTGAAGGAACAGGAAGTATGATTTTTGATCACGATAATAAGATTGCTTACGGTTCCGTTTCTTTGAGACTGGATGAGAACTTATTCAGAGAGTTCTGTGAGAAATATGGGTTTACACCAATCGTTTTCCATTCTTATCAGACAGTAGGTACAGAAAGACTTCCAATTTACCATACCAACGTAATGATGTGTGTGGCTGATAAATTTGTCGTTATTTGTCTTGACTGTATCGATGATGAACTGGAAAGAGAAAAAGTAATTGAAACGATTAAAAACTCAGGAAAAGAAATCGTTGAAATCTCTGAAGAACAAATGCAGCAGTTTGCAGGAAATATGCTTCAGGTTCAAAATAAAGCAGGTGAAAAGTTCTTGGTAATGAGCCAAACTGCTTATCAGTCTTTAACACCGGAACAGGTTTCAGCTATTGAAAAATACTGTGAAATCATTTATTCAGACCTTAATACCATTGAAGTAAACGGAGGCGGAAGTGCAAGATGTATGCTTGCAGAAGTATTTCTTCCAAAAAAATAATATATTTACGAAAAAATTAATTGAACCCATTATCAAATAAAGGTTTACATATTCTTCTGACTTTGGAAACAGAGTCAGAAGATTTGTTAATAGACAGCAACAGTTTCCTTGCATTCACAGAGAAGATGTTGGAAACGAAAGAAGTGGAAATCGTAGGGATTACCAATCATATTTTTGAGAATCAAAGTTTTACTTCGGCGGTTTGCCTTAAAGAATCACATCTTTGCATCCATACATGGCCGGAGTTTAAACAGCTTACCTTTGATGTATTTCTTTGTAATTATACTCAGGACAACACGGAAAAGGTAGAGCAGATTGCTGATGAAGTGGTTCAATATTTTAAAGCTAATACCATTCAGAAACACAAAATTTACAGATAAGATGGATCATATTTGTCCCATTTGTAAAACCAATAACAACCAGATGGCAATTGATTTTGTCATTGAAGAATTTATCTGCAGTCATTGTAAAAATCTCATTTCATCAGAAGGAATCTCTGTTAAGAAAAAGAAGGTCAAAGAACCTGTAGAAAATGTTGTATTGGAAGTAGGGCGTAAAGGCATACTTTACGGTACAGAATATTGGGTGATCAATATTGTCATCAAAAAATACGGCTCAGATACCTTTTGGCGGGAATATACCTTGAAAGACCGTGCCGGGAATAACATTTATCTCAGCGAAAGTGATGGACACTGGGTTTTTCTTCGTCAGGGAAATTTTAAATTGACAGAATATCAATATTATGTTGAAGTTGACGGAAAAAACTACAGATGGTATGAAACCACTCCATGCACAGTTCATGCTGCATCCGGCTTTTTTGAAGATAAGCTTCCATTTGGGTTAACTACCTATAAAGAATATGTAAACGGGACGGAAATGGTTTCCTGTGAGCAATACGGAAATGAATTTCAGTTTTTCAAAGGAAATCATATTTCAAAATCTGTAATAAAAAAAGCTTTTGGAATTACAGGAATGCCGTTTTATGCGGGAATAGGGATTGTACAGCCTTTTTATTATAACGTTAAGCAATGTATCAATATCATGGCTATTACAGCTTTATTGATATGTTTACTTCAGCTTTATACTGTTACATCCAGAACTAATCAGACTGTATTTGAACAGACAATCGCTTTTGAGGATGTAAATGACAAAGAACTGGTGAGTAAAAGCTTTACTCTCTCAGGAGGTTCTGCTCCGCTAAAAGTAAATCTTTTCTCTGATGTGGATAACTCCTGGGCAAATGTAGGGCTTGGACTGGTGAATGAAAAGACCAATGAAGTGATTTATGCTACAAAAGATATTGAACGCTATTCAGGTTTTGAAGACGGAGAAAGCTGGAGCGAGGGAAGCCAGAACGAAAATTTCAATATGTGTGGTATTCCTCAGGGAACCTATCATTTTATTGTTTCAGCAGAAAAAGAAGGCGGAGGCAAAAATCCGTTTCAGTCGGGATACAGACCTGAAAATGGAGATTTCTCGGTTATTCAAAATACAACAGGAACTTTCTTTCTTAAAAATGATAAGGATAAAAGTGTCGAAACTTTTACAGATAAAGAGTCCTTGAAAAATGAAATCATATCGAGAACAGGGCTTCAGAATACTGTAAAAGAAATGAATAAAATGGATTCCATACTTGTGAATATGCCTCCTAATTATGATTACACAGCCAATGGTGAGAAAAACCTAAGTGTTAATATAAAAGCAACATGGTTACCGGTTTCATTTTGGAATTTTGGAATTGTGATCTTCATTATGGCTTTGTTTACCGTAGCAAGTTATATCGCTAAACGTATTTTTGAAGGCAGTAAATGGTATAACAGTTCAAATTCACCTTATTCTACTAATTAAGAGATGGAAAGATTAATTAATTATATCAGAGACAACTGGATGCTCTTTGCCATCGGAGGATTTTTCTTAGGATGGTTCGTTTATCTGACATTTACAGGAAATCAATTCTGTGATTGTGCAAAAACGGAAAACTATCGGGACGGAACCACAAGGAGTCATTCCAGAGCAGGATTTTACAGATACTATCACAAATAAAAAAATTAAAACTATGGACAATATTAATCTAATACCTATATTCAATTCAGTTCTATATTCATTCCTGGGAATTGCTATTTTACTGATCTGTTATTTCATCATTGAAAAATTAACGCCGGAAAAAACATGGCATGAGATCGCTCAGAATAAAAATATAGCTCTGGCTATCGTCTTTGGAGCATTTATCATCGGAATTTCAATGATTATAAGCGCTGCAATTCATGGATAAGAAGAGGATTCCTCTTGAACTGCTTTTATTGTTTTCTGTTTTTGTCATTGCGACATGTGGATTGATCTATGAACTGGTGGCTGGTGCATTGGCAAGTTATCTTTTGGGAGACTCTGTCAAACAGTTTTCCTTTATCATTGGCGTCTACCTGTTTTCTATGGGAGTAGGTTCCTACCTGGCAAAATTCATCAAGGGAAACCTTATTGATAAGTTCGTGGAAATTGAAATTCTGGTAGGAATTGTAGGAGGGATAAGTTCCGTGGTGCTATTTATACTATTCAATACGCTGGCTCATTTTGAGGCGGTTCTTTACCTGTTTGTATTTTTTACCGGATGTTTAGTGGGAGTTGAAATCCCGCTGTTGATGAATATTCTTAAAGACAGAATCGGTTTCAAAGATTTAGTGTCTAATGTTTTTGCCTTTGATTATATCGGGGCGCTTTTGGCTTCAATCCTATTTCCGTTGGTGCTTATTCCACATCTTGGAATTGTAAAAACACCTTTATTCTTTGGATTGATCAATGTTTCAATTGCAATATTTCTGTGTTTTTACCTTAAAAAAGAACTTTCAAAGCCTATATTTTTAAAGATAAAATCTATCGGAGCCTTTTTACTGCTTCTTGCTCTTTTTATCTTTTCAGATACCATCCTTTCTTATTCTGAGGAGAAGTTATATGGCGAAAATATTGTTTACACAAAAAGCTCTCCCTATCAAAGAATTGTTTTGACGAGAAATAACAGGGAATTCAGATTATATTTAAATAACAACTTACAGTTTTCTTCTACCGATGAATACCGGTATCATGAAGCATTAGTGCATCCTGCAATGTCAATGGCTAAGAATATTGATAATGTCCTGATCTTGGGTGGCGGTGATGGTTTTGCTGTTCGTGAAGTTCTGAAGTATAAAGATGTAAAAAAAATAACGCTTGTAGATCTTGACGGAGAAATGACTGATTTCTTCAAAACCAATGAAACGATGCGAAGACTGAATCAAAGTTCATTATCAAGCTCCAAAGTTGAAGTTATCAACAAAGATGCTTATATCTGGGTAAAGGAGAACAGGAAGAAATATGATGTCATTATTATAGACTTTCCGGATCCTTCCAACTACAGCTTAGGAAAACTATACTCATTACAATTTTACAAAGAGCTTGAGAGACTGACAACTCCGGAAACTAAAATTGTAGTTCAAACGACTTCGCCTTACTTCGCTCCAAAATCTTTTTGGTGTATAGAAAAAACAATGAACCAGATTTTTCCTTTTACATCAGCATATCACACCTATGTACCATCATTTGGGGAATGGGGATTTTCAATGGCTTCATTTGAGCCTGTTAATAATAAGATTTACAGGAGAATTCCTAATCTGAAGTATTATGATTATGATTTTTCACAATTATCTTACTTTAATAAAGATATGAAAGTCAATGATGTTGAGGTTAACCGTCTGGATAATCAGATATTAGTTCGTTATTTCGATGAAGAGTGGGGAAAAGTACAGTAGGAAAGATTTCCTGAGAACAGTGCTGTTAGGTGGTATGATGCTCCCTTTTCTGCAATACTGTGGAAAGAAGGTGAAGACTCTGTTGCTGAAAATAACCGGAACCGATCATGTTTTGGGACACAAACTATGGGCTAAGGATTTTCCACAATTTTCAGAAGTTATCCACACAAAGTATCTTATTGTTGGCGGTGGAATCTCAGGACTTTCTGCATGCAGATTTTTTAATCAGAATAATGAGAAAGATTATCTTCTGCTGGAAATGGAAAACCATATAGGTGGAAATTCCTCAAACGGACAAAATAAGTTTTCAAAATTTCCTTTGGGAGCTCATTATTTACCTTTGCCCAATAAAGAAAATACGGAAATCATCGAATTTCTAACAGAATGCGGAATCTGCCAAGGAATGGAAGAGACCGGAGAACCTGTTCTGGATGAATATCAGATGACTTTTCCACAGCAGGAAAGACTTTTTTATAAAAATTCATGGCAGAACGACATCGTTCCTCAGAAGGGAATTACAGCTGGAGTTCAGAAAGAGTTTAATCGTTTCTTTAAGTTGATGGATGAAATGCGCCAGAAGAAAGATGCTCTTGGAAATTATTGGTTTGCGATTCCTGTTCATGATTCAAGTAAGGAAGACGAAGCAATAAAGCTGGAAAAGATTCTTTTTAAAGACTGGTTGAAAGAATACGATTATAAGTCTGAGGAGCTGCTTTGGCTGCTGGATTATTCCTGTAGAGATGATTACGGATTAGGAATTGATTACGTTTCTGCTTGGGCTGGGATTCATTATTTTGCAGGAAGGAAAAATAACTGGAGTAAGAAATATAAAGATCAGGTTTTCACTTGGGCAGAAGGAAATGCGAGATTAACAAAGCATTTCGAAAAATATACGGAAGACAAGAAATTATCCGGACATTTGGTGTTTGATGTAAAGATTAATGATAAAGTTGAGGTATTAAGTTTTGATAATACCGGGAAGAAGACAAAGAAAATCATTGCAGAAAAGGTTTTACTTGCAACGCCACAGTTTGTGAATGAACGAATTTTAAATCATAAAAAAGCAGCTTCTTTTCAATATGTTCCATGGCTTTTAACGACTATAGTCTTAAAGAATGAATTTGGAGGAGATGAAGAACTGGCGTGGGATAATGTCATTTACGGATCGTCAGGTTTAGGGTATATTGATGACCAGCATCAGAACCTTAACCAGATTATGGGTGAGAAAGTAATTACTTATTACAGAAGCTTTTCTACCAGCGATTGTAGAAAGGCAAGGAAGAAGTTGTATTCCATGAAAGAAGCAGAATTGAAAACTTTAGTTTTGGATGATCTGAAAAAAGCGCATCCATTGATAGAAGACTTTATTCTTGAAATGCAGTTCCATAAGATAGGACATGCGATGATTGCTCCCATTCCTGATCAGATTTTTGGAGAAAAAACGAAAGCTGCTAAAGAATCTATTGAAGGAAAAATTTTCTTTGCTCATTCAGATCTTTCCGGAATCTCTATTTTTGAAGAAGCTTTTTATCAGGGACTCAGAACAGCCCGACAAATGATGTAAAATGTATATGAAACAACCTTGGATACATAATGCAAAAACAGATTGGTGGTTTATTTTATCACCACCATTTCTGGTATTGCTAATTATTTTTCTGTTTCAGAAACAAATTCAGGGATTGGAAGATCATTATTCCTTTTACACATGGCTGCTGCTCATTGTTTTTGTAGATGTGGCTCACGTGTATTCTACTTTGTTTAAGACTTATTTTGTGAAAGGAGAGCTACAGAAACGAAAGTTACTGTACTTTGGAATTCCTGTTATAAGTTGGGTATTGGGAATTGCATTATTTCAATTTGGAAGCCTGACGTTTTGGTCTGTCTTAGCTTTGATTGCCGTTTTTCATTTTATACGTCAACAGTACGGTTTTATGAGAATTTATGCACGTTTTGAACCTAATAATTGGAGCAAGAGAATAGATGAGGTTGCCGTTTATGCAGCTACCATTTATCCAATGCTATATTGGTTTAAAACTCCACGAGCATTTACCTGGTTTGTAGATAATGAATTTGAATGGTTTAAAACTCTTCCGGATTATGTTAGTTTTATAACTGTTCTGTATGTGATCATTCTTACGGCTTGGGTCACTAAGACAATTGTAGAAGCTTTTAAGACCAAGTCACTTAATATTCCTAAAACCGCTCTCATTTCAGGAACATTCTTTTCCTGGTATTTTGGAATTGTATATTTTAATAATGATCTGCTTTTCACTTTCCTGAATGTTGTTTCCCACGGAATTCCTTACATAGCTTTAGTCTATATCCGTGAAATAGAACAGAAAGGCAATCATCAATTAAACTGGATGAAAATTTTTAAATCCTTTTCAGGAATCTTCCTCTTTGTAGGTATTATTTTATGCTTTGCCCTTTTGGAAGAATTTCTATGGGAAACCCTTGTCTGGAATGAACACTTTTCACTAGATTTTACTGTTTCAGAACATTTATTACAGTTTTTAGTTCCTTTACTGGTAGTTCCACAGCTTACTCATTATCTTTTGGATGGATTTATCTGGAGAAAACCTAAAGGGGCTCACTGAAAGGATCTTTTATTGATCAATTTTCTTTAGAAATGACTCAATTTTCTTCATAAGAAAAATATTATTTGGCTTTTTATCCCAATCCAAATGACCTCCGTTAAATTCATAAGATTCATGGATAATATTATTTTTAGTAAATACCGAATCTAAAATTTTATTCTGGCTTAGAGGGATTACATTATCTGACGTTCCGTAGTAGGAAAGCGTAGGAGATGATTTTGTTGTAATCCAATGAACTGGACTTGCAAATTCAATTGTTGATGTACCGGTAGGTAATATTTTAGGATCAATCAAATGTTTTTCTACAAAAGAATATTCATTATAATTTTTAAATCCAGAATCGGAAAGATCTGCCGGACCTACAATATTAATAACAGCTTTTACATTTTTATCATAATCAAAATAATAAGAGTAAAGCATTGACAAATGTCCGCCTGCACTATTTCCTAAAAGAATCAGTTTGGGAGTATAATTAAGCTTTTTCTTCAATAGAGAAATTACTTCTTGTATATCATTTGTTTGGTTGGGAATACCATATTGCTGGGTAGAAGCTAGTCTGTAATTCATATTGACAAAAATATGATCAGGAAACTTTTCCATCATACAAAGAGTGAAGAATGTAAGTTGAGACTTATTTCCACCATGCCAGCCTCCACCATGAATAATAATGAAGGCGTCTCGTTGTTTTTGAGATTTTGCATCCGGAACATACAGATCCAGCGTTTGATCAGCATTGCTCCCGTAAGAAATATTTTCCTCTTTATTAAAGTTGATACTATTGCCAATAGTTACCTTCTTCTTTTTACATGCTGTGAACAGAGAAATGATCATGACCGTTATAATGTAGACTAAACTTTTTTTCATACAATTAAAGATAAAAAACCTGCCGATAAATCAACAGGTTTGGATACAAAATAATTTGAATATGAAGAAAGATAGTTTCTATCTTGTTCTGCTTTTGATGGAATCGGAAGCTCCTTCGATATCTCTTACTTTTTTAATTTTTTTATTCCCGAAGGTATACGTAAGACTTAAAGTAACGTTTCTTTGATATCGGTTCTGGTGGATGTAATTGTAATTTCCATTGGTCTGATAATCATCGATTTCTACAATATTGGTTTTTAAAATATCATTGGCATTCAGAGCAAAGGTCCAGTCGTTCCAATTTTTCTTAATGCTGATGTCAAGACTTGCTAAACTACGGATCTGTCCCAGCTCAACCTGTTGCTTATCAATGAAGAAGAAATTCACTCCAAGAAACCAAGATTTTGCTTTATCAAGACGGATGGTATTGTTCGTCTGGATCAAAAGGCTGGTAGAATTTATCGTATTATTGTAAATAAGAGGCTTTCCTTCCTCATCTACAAATCGATCTCCGGTAGTAGGGTCCATATCCAGGCTTCCGTTATTTCTGTTATGCTGAGCTCCAATGCTGAAATTGGTAGTCCAGTACTGTTTGAAGAATGATTTCTGGATTCCAATCATTGCAGACATTTCCTGCTTATCTCCAAAGTTCGTTCTGATATATCGTAAAGCAAGATTTTTTCCTACCTCTCCATTAGGATGTTCAGGATATCCCTGCAAAGGAACCTGAGTAATAACATCCTTAATATATGAATGATTTAAAACTACGAAATATGAATTCTTATACATGTACATCAGCTCCTGATTATAAGTTGAAGAAGCCTTTACAAATGGGTTGTTTTGGGTGTAATTATCATCTGTTAGCTTATTCACCACCGGGTTAATTTCCCAGAAGCTTGGTCTTCTCATTCTACTTGAAAATGAATAAGAAAGATTATTCTTATCATTAATGGCATAGTTAAGACTCAGATAAGGAAGGAAATTATTGTAGTTTCTTTCAATTCTTTTAAGAGACTCTACTCCTGCAGGTGGATTATCAGAAGTTCCTAAACTGTTGGTGATCTCATATCTTGCTCCAACTTTTCCGGAAAGTTTATCAGAAAACTTTTTTTCAGCAGTTAGGTAAAAACCATAGATGTTTTCATCATAAACAAAATGATTAGGTGCTGATTTTGGTGGTTTTGAAGGATCAAGAAAATAAGTATCGCTTTTAGTATCGTTATCTGTTTTGGTCTTATTATAATTTCCACCTACAGAAATTGTCAGATCATTTTTAAACTTCTGGATGTAATCTACCATTCCTGAAAAGTTGTTGATAATCTGAGGAAGTTCCTGAAACAGCTGAATAGATTTATTCTTTACAGTTCTGTTGATATCAGATTCAAAAGTATTGTTATCTGTAAACTGAAATCTTTTATAATTCAGATAAGCCGCATTCACATTCAATTTACTGCCTAAAGAATCTGTTTTTAATTCATAATTCAAATTCAGGGAATTATTATATGATCTCGAATCCTCTTTATTTTTAGACCATGTGTAAAAAGTTCCGTCTTTATTGATAATTGTATTAAAGAGATTTACAGTAGAATTGTAGCTTTTATTTGCCCAGGTATTCCAGGATAATGCTAAGTTGCTGTTATCATTTAATTGGTAGTCAATATTCAGATAACCACCAATATTTTTGTTAGGATCATCAATATCACCAGTTGATTCGTTGGATGCTTTGTCACTGCTGTTTTTCAGAGTGTAAGTTTGAGCTTCAATATTCTCGCCACCACTAAGGCTTGCACTTATTCCCAGTTTATCCTTTCTGTAGTTGGCTGAAAAGCTTGCCTGGCTCCCGTTGTACTTAGCTTGTGTGTTTGAAAATCTCATGTTTCCGTTAAGACCATCACTCATTTTTTTCTTTAAAACAATATTGATGATTCCGTCAGAAGATTCTACCTGATATTCACTTCCGGGAACTGTGATCACTTCAATTTTCTGAATATTTTCTGCTGGAGTATTTTTCAGGAATTGTGCCAATGATTCAGCATCCATATTGGATTTTCTTCCGTTGATGAAAATCAGTACATTATTTTTCCCAGCAATTTTCAACGTTTTATCATCTGTTGAGGATAGTAACGGAGTCTGTTTCAAGAGATCAAAAGTAGTATTTCCTTTCGCAACAGGAGAAGCAGAAACATCATAAACCAGACGGTCACTTTGTTTTTTGAATACCTGTTTGGTGATGGTAATACCTTCTATATTTTTGGTTTTTGTCGTGTCAGATTTCTTTTCCTGAGCAAAAGCGTAGGTCCCGAAGATGACAGCTATTGACAAAAGAATGCGTTTCATGTTGTTTTCTTTAAGAGTGGTTAAGTGAAGTAAGTTTTTATAGATTAGGTTCTTGATTTTACAGCGTCATTTGCTGATTTCATTTCCCTTGCTTTTTTCAGTTTCTGATTTCCGAAATTATAAGTAACACCAATGCTTATTAATCTTGGATAATTGAAATTCGTAATGTTATTATACTTTCCGTTCGGCTGTATTCCGTTTACTCTGTAATACCCTTGGTTGAACAAGTCATTAGCTTCCGCAAGAATCGTCCAGTCACCTATAATTTTCTTCAGGCTGATATCTACACTCTGTCTTACACCAATTGTACCACCTTCCATTGCTACCTTACTTCCGAAGAAATAATTTACTCCCAAGAACCAATCCTTTTTCGAAGAAAGACGAATAGTGTTGTTGATGGTAGCAGACATATTATAGTTTTTAACATCAACAATATATGGCTCAAGTTCTTCCGTTTCGTATTCTCCTAATTGAGATGTCGGATCTTCCCAAACTCCACCTGAGTATGTAACGTATCCCAGATTGACAGAATAGTTGGTTGTCCATATATCTTTGAACCAAGATTTGTTCATCCCAAGCGTTAAACTAAGCTCTCTGTTTTTCCCATAATTGGTTCTTATATATCTTAGAAATCTTGTTGTTTCCATGATCATATTTCCATGTTCATCATACATGATCTTTCCGTCCTCATCTCTTTTAGGTTTTGTTGAGGTCCCTTGTAAAGGAAGCAGATCAGAAGCAGCTGCATCTTCTACCATATTAAAGCTGAGGTTAGCATAGAATGCATTTTTGTACATATAATTAAGCTCCTGATTATAGAATTTTGCTGCCAGTACAAAAGGATTATTCTGAGTGTAATTGTTTGGAGTAAAATAAGTTCTGGAAGGGTTCAGTTCCCAGAATCTTGGTCTTCTCACTCTGCTGGAAAAAGTATAGCTTAAATTATGGTCTGAATTGATGGCATAATTTAAATTCAGATAAGGAAGTATGTTATTATAATTTCTTTCAAATGATGTTTTCTCAAGAATCTCTCCATTACTTCTTGTCATTTCATATCTGGCACCTACCTTTCCGGATAACTTTTCAGTCAGCTTTCTGTCATAGTTGATGTAAAGTCCTAAAATATTTTCTTTGTAAATGAAATGATTGGTCTGTTTTGTATCTATTACAAACTCATTATTCTCCAGTCTGTCCTGTCTTGTATCATTGTCAGTATGAGTATGATTATAGCTGATTCCCATTAGCCATGTAGCACCTTTTGAGGTCTTTTTCAGATAATCTATATTAGCAGCATAGTTATTAATGATTTGAGGAACAGATTGTCGTAAAGCAGAATATTTAGGTTGATCCTCTTCCTTCTTATCTTTATCTATATATAAAGGAAAACTCTCATTGAAACTTACTTTATCCCTGTTAAACCATAGGTAAGAAACATTCGAAGTAAGCTTACTGCCTAATGAATCAGTTTTTATTTCATAGTTTAAATTAAAAGAATGATTTCTCGTTTGAGCATCTTCATTATTAACGGTTCTGTCCATTAATATTCCGTTTTGATAATTAGTCATATCCAGAATAGAATTGAAACTCTTGTTATATCTCATATTATAAGAAAGTCCAAGACTTTGATTCTTACTGATCTCATAATCAATATTAAAACCGCCGCCAAAATTTTTATTCGGATCATCATTATACCCGTAAGACTCATTTCTGAAAGTAGAATCTCCGTTGGAAAGAGTATATTTTTGTCTGTCAGTCCAGCTTCCCATTCTGAAATTTGAGTTTCCGGACCATTTTCCCTGTCTGAAATTGAAAGATCCTCCCGCATTAGGATTGTTGTAATAAGCCTGTTCATTCTGCATCTTCATCGTACCATTAAACCCATTATTCTTATTCTTTTTCATCACAATGTTGATGACTCCTTCTTTAGATTCTACCTGAAATTCACTTCCAGGTACAGTAATTACCTCAATCTTCTGGATGTCTTCCGATGGAGTAGACTTCAGCATTTCAATTAATGCCTCAGAATCCATATTCGTCTTTTTATTATTGATATAAATTACCGCATCAGACTTACCAAGAATTTTCAGCGTCTTTCCATCAATACTGGATATCATTGGAGTTTGCTTCAGAAGATTAAAAGTATTTGTTCCCTTAGCAATAGGAGAGGCGGCAACATCATATACAAGACGATCCCCTTGTTTTTTGAAAACCTGTTTCTTGATATTGACAGTCTCAATGGAATTTACCTTCAAACTATCTTTTCTCTGCTGCGCAGTTACAAGTCCTGTGAAAAATAGAGCTGCAATAAAAATTTGAGTTTTCATGATTATTATATTTTAGTTAATAGCTGGTATGGTTTGTTATTTAACATTACAAAGATATATAATAAATTTAGTATCATGCAATACAAAGTACTGAAAAATGTTTTTAAATTAATTTAACTAGCTGATTTACAGCAACTAAAAATTTACGTTAAAATATTGATTGCTTGACCTTTCTGTATAATAAGACAACTGTAACAATAAATTTGTTACAGCAAAAGATGAAATTTTATGAAAAAATAATTTATTCTCTATCGAATTTAGCCAGTTTTTTATCCACCCATACCGTAGCAAAAGGGAAAAATGCAGCTAATAAAGCGAACACAAAATCTTCATCATCCCAGTTATAAATTTTTCTTACAGGAATGCAAAGTAAAAGATAAAGTGTAAAAAATAAACCGTGTAGACTACCAATTACACTAATGAAAATAATAGAATAAAGATTTTCATCATATCGAATCCAGATCATAGCAACACAATATAATAAAACGCATGAAATGGCTTCTGCAAGACAGATCTGTTTAAACCATTTGATGAGTTTTCCCTGTGAGTATTTTGAAAAGAATTTATCAATGAAGTCCATTATTATAGAAATAAGTTGAGAGGTAAAAAGTAAGAGTCTTTCTCTGGCTTCCTGTTTATAACCTCTATTTTTCGTTTTGCAAAATTACTTATAAAAGTTACTTCCATCCAAATATTCAAAAACCTCAGGCGGTAACATGGGTCTTACATTCTTACCATCTTTGATCATGTTTCGGATTTCAGTAGCAGAAAGTTCTATTACCGGAGCTTTGATCATAGAAATATTTTCATGCTGTAAATACTCAGAATCTTTTTTCTCACCTTCAAAAACCCTTGGATAAACAATGATATGATGGTTCTTAATCAGAGTTTCAGAATTTTTCCATTTGTGAAGGCTATCCAGATTATCTTCTCCCATGATTAGACTGAATGAATAGTCAGGATATTTTTCATGAAGGTAAGTAAGCGTATCAATTGTATAACTTGGTTTTGGGAGAGAAAACTCAACATTCGAAGCTCTCATATTCGGATAATTTTTTACTGAAAGCTGTACCATATCAAGTCTGTTGTGATCCTTCAATAGCGATTTCTTATCTTTAAACGGGTTTTGAGGACTTACCACAAACCACAGTTCATCCATATCCGAATTTTCAAGAATATAATTGGCTAAAATAAGATGCCCGATATGTATTGGATTAAAAGATCCGAAAAATAAACCGATTTTTTTCATTTTTTGCTAGGTAGTAGAGAGTGGATGACAGGTAGCGGTAGTTTAGAATATCAATATTTTGATCACAGCCCTTATTACCTGCAACCTAAATCCTGCAAACTTACTTACTCTCTAAATTTTACATCCTTTATATTAAGATAATGAGTCACATTGCCTTTCCAGTGATTTTCTTCCAGAGTAAAAGCAAGATCGAAGTTTCTGTTTTTAAAATCTTCAACAAATTGTCCAAGTTTGAAGCCTACACATTCAATATTTCGTCCGGTAGATTCCTGTTTGATATAAAATTTAAGGTGATTATTATCCTTTCCCATAGTTTTTACATATCCTGAAAGTTTTTGATTGGTCAATGTAAAAATAGGTTTCATATTATGCGGACCAAATGGAGCCAGTTTTCTGTGAAAATTGATAAATTCTCTGTTGATATCATCAACTTTAATTTCAGAATCAATTGTGATAGAAGGTTCTTTTTGATGCTCCTTAATTTTTTCAGAAACAATTCTTTCAAACTTTTCTTTAAAAGCATCAAACTTTTCTTTTTCCATTGATAGTCCGGCAGCAGCATGATGTCCTCCGAATTTCAGGAAGTATTCCGAACATAAATCAAGTGCCTCATGCACGTCAAAATCAGAAACAGATCTTGCAGAAGCTACCATCTCACCGTTATTTCCATCAGTAAAAACCAGAGTAGGTTTATAATAGGTTTCAATAAGTCTAGACGCTACAATCCCGATTACTCCTTTATTCCATTCAGGATGATAAACAATGGTGGTGTGTTTTGTTTCCTGTTGAGATTCTATAATTTGATTCAGGGCAGAAAGGGTAGAGTTCATATCCAGTTCACGCCTTTCATCGTTGAGGTTCATAATGTCATCTACGATTTGATTGGCATGTTTCAGATTATCAGAAACCATCAGTTCTACCGCAGCTTTACCATGTGAAATTCTTCCTGCAGCATTTATTTTTGGTGCAATTTCAAAAACAATGTTGGAAATTTCAAAATGAGAAAGTTTATCTTCAGGAATAAGTAATCTTAGCCCAAGATTTCTGGTTTTTCTCAGAGTTTTAAGTCCCATTTTGGCAAGAACTCTGTTTTCTCCGGTCATTGAAACAATATCCGCAGCAATAGAAATAGCAAGAAGATCCGTCAACTCAAATAATTCAGCTTCCGGAAGTTTATAAATAGTATTCAGACCCTGGCAAAGCTTAAAGCCTACACCACAGCCGGAAAGTTCTTTAAATGGATATCTGCAGTCACTTCTTTTAGGATCAAGTACAGCAGCAGCATTAGGAATTTCCTCACCAGGAAGGTGGTGATCACAGATAATAAAATCTATATCCAGGCTGGAGGCATAATTAATCATATCAAGAGCCTTAATTCCACAATCCAAAGCAATGATTAATGAAAAACCATTTTCCTTGGCAAAATCAATTCCTTCAGTAGAAATTCCGTATCCCTCAGAGTTTCTGTCCGGGATATAATAATCAAGGTATTTTTTCTCAACAATTTTGCTGAGATAAAGGTACATCAAAGCAACAGCTGTGGTTCCGTCCACATCATAATCGCCATATACCAATATTTTTTCACCATTCTCAATCGCAGTTGCAATACGCTCTACAGCTTTCTGCATGTCTGCCATTAAAAACGGACTGTGTATATCGTTAAGGTTTGGTTTGAAAAATTCTCTCGCCTTCTGATAATTGTCAATTCCTCTTAGAACGAGAAGTTTAGATTCAAAAGTGCCAAAACCAAGTGACGAACTTAGTCCGTCCACAACTTCCTCATCGGGTTCGGGCTTGTAAATCCATTTTTGACTCATGTTCACAAAAATAAGGAAAAAAAATAGCATTTTGAATGGATAGAGAATGAAGTTTTGACTTAATAATTGTTAAAAAATGGTTATCTTCGTGCTCCAAATTTAAATGACTATGAAAAAAATTATCGTATGCCTGGCATTTTTAGGCGCAATGAATTCAATCAGTGCACAGAAAATTAATCTTGGTAAAGCTGCCGGAATAGTTTCTAATGGTGCAAAAGCTTTAACTTTTACAAACGAAGACGCTGTTAAATTATCCAAAGAGTCAGTAGATTGGATGGATAAAAACAATCCCGTAGCAGGACCCAAAGATCCTTATACTGTGAGATTGAACAAACTGTTTGGAAAACACAAATCACAAGACGGACTGAATCTGAACTATAAAGTTTATAAAGTGAAAGATATCAATGCTTTTGCTTGTGCAGATGGAAGTGTACGTGTATTTTCTTCTCTAATGGATATCATGACAGATAATGAATTACTAGCCGTAATCGGTCACGAAATTGGACACGTTAAAAATGAAGATACAAAAGATGCCATGAAATCTGCTTATCTTAAAGCAGCAGCATTGGATGCAGCATCGTCTGCTTCTAACGCGGTAGCTACTCTTAACGACAGCCAGGTAGGAAAGATGGCTAATGCATTTCTAGATGCTTCTCACAGCAAAAAACAGGAGTCTGAAGCAGATACTTACTCATATGACTTCATGAAAGCTAATAAATATGATGTAGTAGGAGCTTATACAGCTTTTAAGAAATTAGCATTATTATCGCAAGGAAGTACTCAAACAGGTTTTGAGAAAATGTTTAATTCTCATCCTGACAGTGAAAAAAGAGCTCAGGCAATTAAGAAGAGAGCTGAAAAAGACGGATTATGGAAAGATCCGGGAACAGTAGCTCTTCCAACAACGAAACTTACAAAATAATTATTTTATTTATTGTTTAAACGAAAATACCTCAAAGCAATGCTTTGAGGTATTTTTATATGATTATGTAGTCAGATTAAGAATACATTTTCTCTCTTAATTCCTTTACTTTTTTGTCAGCAAGGTATTCGTCGTAAGTCATTTCTCTATCGATGATTCCGTTTGGAGTCAATTCGATGATTCTGTTACAGACAGTTGACAACATTTCGTGGTCATGAGATGCCAGTAAAAGATTTCCTTTGAAGTTAGACAATGAGTTGTTCAATGTTGTGATACTTTCAAGGTCTAAGTGGTTGGTAGGTTCGTCTAATAATAGGACGTTTGCTTTCTGAAGCATCATTCTGCTAAACATACATCTCATTTTTTCACCCCCTGAAAGTACTTTACAAGATTTTAAAGCTTCATCACCTGAGAATAGCATTCTTCCTAAGAATCCTCTTACGAATTCTTCGTGACGCTCTTCATCGTTCTTAGTGAATTGTCTTAACCAATCAACAAGACTTAAATCTTCCTGGAAAAAGTTAGTGTTATCTAAAGGCATGTGAGACTGGTTTGTCGTAACTCCCCAAGCAACAGTTCCTTTGTCTGCTTCAACGTTTCCAGCCAAAATTTCGAAAAATTCTGTGATTGCTAAAGAGTTTTTCGAAAGTACTGCTACTTTATCTCCTTTTTTAAGGTTTAAGTCAATGTTAGAGAACAATAATTCTCCATCTTTAGTTTTCTCAAGACCTTTTACATCAAGGATCTGATCTCCGGCTTCTCTTTCCATTTCAAAAATGATGGCAGGATATCTTCTTGAAGAAGGCTTAATGTCGTCAATATTTAATTTGTCGATCATTTTCTTTCTTGCAGTAGCTTGTTTAGCCTTAGCAACGTTAGAACTGAATCTAGCAATGAAGTCCTGAAGTTCCTTTTTCTTCTCTTCAGCTTTCTTGTTAGCTTGAGCTCTTTGTCTCGTAGCCAGCTGAGATGCTTGGTACCAGAAAGAGTAGTTACCCGTATAAAGGTTAAGTTTAGAATAATCTAAGTCACCGATGTGCGTACAAACCGTATCTAAGAAGTGACGGTCGTGAGATACAACGATTACTGTGTTTTCATAATCAGCAAGGAAATCTTCTAACCAAGAGATTGTATCAATGTCAAGGTCATTGGTAGGCTCATCCAGGATCAATACATCAGGATTACCGAAAAGTGCCTGAGCCAAAAGAACCTTTACTTTGTCCTTGTTCTCAAGTTCACTCATCATTTGCCAGTGCATGTCATCACTGATTCCTACGTTAGAAAGCATGGTTTGTGCATCTGATTCAGCAGTCCATCCACCCATTTCATCATAGATTACACCTAGTTCTCCAGCTTTAATTCCGTCTTCGTCGGAGAAATCTTCTTTTGCGTATAACGCATCCATTTCCTCCTTTATCTCAAATAATTTTTTGTTACCTCTTAATACCGCTTCAAGAACAGTAAACTGATCATATGCAAAGTGATCCTGCTCCAAAACTGACATTCTTTTTCCTGGTTCCAAAGATACGTGTCCAGTTGTAGGATCCTGCTTTCCTGTTAATATTTTAAGGAATGTAGACTTTCCCGCACCGTTTGCTCCGATAATCCCGTAGCAGTTTCCTTTGGTAAACATAATATTTACCTCGTCAAAAAGAACTCTTTTCCCGAATTGTAAAGATAAGTTAGATACTGTTAACATATAGTTTTGTAAATTTGGCGCAAAAATACAAAAAGAATTTGGGTATTTCGTAATATTATAATAGTCAAGTTTTTAAATGTATCGTATTTTTTATATATTTCATTAACGAAATTTTAAAATGATGAAGATTGAAAAAACAGTTAGTATATTAAATAAAAGAGCCCGTTTTGAATATGAAATTCTTGAAGAGTATGAAGCGGGAATGGTTTTGACAGGTACAGAAATAAAATCTTTACGTTCTTCCAAAGCATCCATCACAGAATCCTTCTGTCAGTTTATTGATGGGGAATTGTACATCATTAACATGATGATTGATGAGTATAAATTGGGAACTTTTTACAACCATAAGACAAAAAGGGAACGGAAATTGCTCTTGCACAAAAAAGAATTGCAAAAACTTGAAAAAAAGTTAAAGGATGCAGGAAACACGATTATACCTTTGAAATTATATATCACTGACCGAGGTAAAGCAAAGGTGCTGATAGCGCTGGGTAGAGGGAAAAAGCTTTTCGATAAAAGAGAGGCGATAAAAGATAGAGAAAATAAACGGAACCTAGACAGAATATTAAAGAAAAGTTAAAAATCATTTGAAAAACTTTGTATATAAAGAAAAATTATATTTATTTTGCATTATCAATTATTTAATCATTTAATTCTATGAAAAATCTAAAATTAGGAATTTCAGCATTGGCGCTTACTGTTGCCTCTACTGTTTTCGCGCAGACTACCAACAATCCGTGGTTGATCGGAGTTGGTGCTCATGCAGAAAACCACGTAGCAGCAAGATCTAAGTTCAGTAATACGTTCTCTGCTAACAATTTGACTAAGAATGTGTTCAATGTGAACAACTATTCTATTACACCTC
Organism: Chryseobacterium artocarpi; assembly: GCF_001684975.1. GTDB lineage: Bacteria > Bacteroidota > Bacteroidia > Flavobacteriales > Weeksellaceae > Chryseobacterium > Chryseobacterium artocarpi. The sequence goes on from NZ_MAYH01000045.1 coordinate 637,979, forward strand.
CGTTATCTAAGTTAACAGTTGCTAGAAACATTGGTAAAGGTTTAGTTATTGACTGGCAGACTTCTGTTGGAAATGTTGAAAACAAAAGATTCAACATGGGGAAAGAATTTTTCCTAATGACAGGTATTGGTTTCCAGGCTAAAGCAGCAGGTCTTTTATGGAACGAAGAATCTTGGTTTGATCCATATTTAAGAGTTGGTGCTAACTATTTAAGACATGACTATACAGGACAATCTTTCCCTGCAAACGGGTTAGATGCTAATGGTAATGTATTAGATTATAGTGTTCCTAACGGAAAAGATGGTAACGAGGCTGGAAAAGCAAACCACTTTGCAGTATCTACAGGTGCTGGTGCTAACTTCTGGGTAACTAAAAACTTCGGTCTTGGTATCCAAGGAGATTACGTAACAACTCCAGGTGATCACTCTTCTGTTGCTAACTTCTGGCAAGCTTCTGCATCTATCTTATTCAGATTCGGAAACAGAGATAGAGATAAAGATGGTATCTTAGATAAAGATGACCTTTGTCCTGATACTCCAGGATTACCAGAATTCCAAGGATGTCCAGATACTGACGGAGATGGAGTTCCAGATAAAGACGATCAATGTCCAGACGTAGCTGGTCCAGTTGAAAACAATGGTTGTCCTTGGCCAGATACAGATGGTGACGGTGTTATCGACAAAGATGATGCTTGTCCTACAGTAGCAGGTCCTGCTGAAAACAACGGTTGTCCTTGGCCAGATACAGACGGTGACGGTATCTTAGATAAAGATGATGCTTGTCCTACTGTTCCAGGTCTTCCAGAATACAACGGATGTCCTAAGCCGAAAGACGTAATCGCTAAAGAAGCTACAGGAGCTCTTAAAGATATCTTGTTCAACTTCAATAAAGCTACAATCAGACCAGAATCTAATGGTAAATTAGATCAAGCTGCTTCAATCATTAAGCAATCTAACGATGGAACGTTCTTAGTAACAGGACATACAGATGCTAAAGGTGCTGCTGCTTACAACTTGAAACTTTCAAGAGAAAGAGCTGCTGCAGTAGTTGCTGCTCTTGAAACTAGAGGTGTTAGCGGAACTCAATTGAAATCTACAGGTGTTGGATCTAGAGACGCTCAAGTTTCTGCAAAAGCTTCTGACGCTGATAGAATCGTTGACAGAAAAGTAGTTGTAGAAGCTGTAAACGGTGCTGCTTGGGATGCACTTAAGAAATCTGATCTAGACGTAGTAGAGAAGAAGACTGTAGTGAAGAAAGGTAAAGCTCCAGCTAAGAAAAAAGCTGCTGCTAAAAAGAAAAAATAATTAATTTTTCTAAATAATGAATACCTCCAATTTTTTTGGAGGTATTTTTTTTTTGTTGACTTTTGAGTAATTTTGTTGAAAATTTTAAAAATAAAATGGGAAGAGCATTTGAATATAGAAAAGCTTCTAAAATGGCCAGATGGGATAAAATGGCTAAAACATTCTCTAAAATCGGTAAAGATATTGCGCTAGCAGTGAAAGCTGGAGGAACAGACCCAGAGTCGAATCCTGCATTGAGAAGATGCATCCAGAATGCGAAAGGAGCAAATATGCCTAAAGATAATGTAGAAAGAGCGATTAAAAAAGCAAGTGGGGCAGATGCTGAAAACTATGAAGAAGTTACTTATGAAGGATATGGGCAAGGTGGAGTTGCTTTCTTTGTGGAATGTACCACAAACAATACCACAAGAACAGTAGCTAATGTAAGAGCTGTTTTTAACAAGTTTGATGGTAACCTTGGTAAAAATGGTGAGCTTGCATTCATCTTCGATAGAAAGGGGATTTTCACAATTGATTTGGCGCAGATTAAAATGGATTGGGATGATTTCGAAATGGAAATGATTGATGGAGGAGCTGAAGATGTAGAAAAAGATGAGGAAGAAGTAATGATTACGACTGCATTTGAAGATTTTGGTTCTTTATCTCACAAACTAGATGAACTTGGAATTGAAGCAAAAAGTGCTGAACTACAAAGAATTCCAAATAATACAAAAGAAGTATCTGCAGAGCAGTTCAAAGCAAACATGAAAATGCTTGAGCGTTTTGAGGACGATGATGATGTTCAGAACGTTTATCACAACATGGAAATTACTGAAGAGCTAATGAACTCTTTATAAAAAATAACATAGCATTCATATACAGTTAATTTTCAATTAGTTTCTTTGTAAAAATGTAGGGAATGTTTTTGATATAGTTCTTTATTAGAAAAATATTCAGGCATTTCATCCAGCAAATTTTAAAAAGCTGAAAATATACAGATGAAAAGAAACGTTGAATTAGTTGTCATATCGGATGTTCATTTGGGAACTTATGGATGTAAGGCTAAGGAATTGCTGAGATATCTCAATTCTATCCAGCCTAAAATGTTAGTGTTGAATGGCGATATTATTGATATCTGGCAATTCAAAAAGTCTTACTTCCCTAAACCTCATTTGAAAGTAATCAGAAAGATTCTTTCATTTGCTACAAAAAATACAGATGTTTATTATATTACAGGGAATCACGATGAGATGTTCCGTAAGTTTACAGACTTCGAATTGGGAAAGCTTAAAGTTTGTAATAAAATCTGTCTTACTATTGATGAAAAAAAGACCTGGATTTTTCATGGTGATGTTTTCGATGCATCGGTCCAGCATTCTAAATGGATTGCCAAACTTGGTGGTAAAGGCTATGATCTTTTAATCATTATCAACAACGTTGTAAATTGGTTTCTCGAGAAAATGGGTAAAGAAAAATATTCATTTTCAAAAAAAATTAAAAACAATGTAAAGAAGGCGGTAAAATATATTGGAGACTTCGAGCTCACCGCTTCAGAATTGGCTATAGATAATCAATACGATTATGTGGTCTGTGGACATATTCATCAACCCCAGATTCGGGAGTTTATTAATAAAAAAGGATCATGTACTTATTTTAATTCCGGAGATTGGATAGAAAACTTATCCGCATTGGAATATAATGATAAAGAATGGAAAATCTTTTACTATGATGATCATAAACATTTATTAAAAGATGATGAATCAGAGGAAATTCCGGAGATGGATAATTCTGCACTTTTGAAAATTGTAACTAATTTTTCCTAATGAAGATCTTGTATGCATTTCAAGGAACTGGCAATGGACACGTCGCCAGAGCACAGGAGATAATACCGATACTCAAAAAGTATGCGTCGGTGGATACATTGATCAGTGGACATCAGTCACAATTAAAGGCTGATTTTGACATTAACTTTCAATATAGAGGCATTTCCCTCCTTTATAATAAAACAGGCGGTTTATCCTATCGTAAAACGTTTACAGAAAATGGTTTTATTGAGGCAGCAAAGACAATAAAGAATCTGGAACTATCTCAATATGATCTGATCATAAATGATTATGAGCCGTTAACGGGCTGGGCATCTAGGTTGAAGAAGCTGCCAATGATTGAACTTAGTCATCAGGCATCTATGAGTTTTACGGAGACGCCCAAACCTCAAAAGAAGGATTTTCTGGGAGAATTGATATTAAAATACTATGTTCCCAGTGAAAGAAAAATAGGGTTTCATTTTGAAAATTATCATCCTCAGATTAAAAAACCTGTAATTCGTAGAAAAATCAGGAATTTAAATCCTTATAAAAAAGGATATTATCTTGTTTATCTTCCTAGCTTTGCTGATGAAAATATTATTAAGATTTTAAGAAAGATTCCCGTAGAATGGAAAGTGTTTTCAAAATATAGTAAGGTTCAGGTAAAGTTAAAGAATATAGAAGTGTTTCCTATTGACGAAACTCAATATCTGAAATATTTTGAAGGTTGTGAGGGAATTTTATGCAATGCGGGCTTTGAAAGTCCAGCCGAAGCTCTTTTCTTAGGTAAAAAACTGTTTGTGATTCCTATTCATAACCAATATGAGCAGGAATGTAATGCCTGTGCTTTGGATAAAATGGGTATTCCCAATTCCAAAGTTTTAAATTTACAGGAAATCATGGAGTGGGTAGCGTCTGATCATCATCTGGATGTGGATTACCCTGATGATATTGAAAATATTCTGGTGAATGAAGTTTTAATTCTTTAGGAAAATATCTTCCACATCATTCATCCTTGTCATAACGGCTCTTGCGTAGGAACAATGAGGGTAAACATTCCAATTGTTTTCTCTGGCAAATTTAATTGCTTCTTCTACTAAATATTTTCCCATTCCTCTTCCCTCAAATTCAGGGTGAACGAGCACAAAGGAAATAATCAGTTTATGATCTTCAGGAAAAATAGTATAGGTTAATCTTCCTACTTCTTTTACTTCATTATTAAGCGTAAGAACACCTCCGTTTCCGGATTTATTATTTTCAAATTTCATAATTCAAACTTTAATGTTAAATATACAAAAATTAAACCGGGAATAATTCTCTGTTTACTAATTATCCTTTCCTGTATAATAGTTGTAATCCTTAATAATGACATTGATGAACTGCCTTTCTGTCATTTTAGTAGGGTCTATTTCCAGTTTCAGAATGCTCTTGATCTTATTGGATAGTTTATTGATGATCTGACGGTCATCCGTTCTCACAGCTTTGGTATAATTATCTTTGATGATTCTCATGTCATTGTCGCTAAGAGCAATAACTTGTGGGAATGAAGGAATGTAGTCTTCATGAATGTTTTCAAGAATAGTATGAGAAATATTAATGTTGTTCTTTAAAGAAATCACAGCTGTACCGGAAGCGATGTCTCCCAAACGTTGATTGTTTTTGGAAACGATCATTGAAATTAAACCTACCGCTCCAGCAAATGATACGTCAACAAGTCTGAATACCCATCTAATCATGTAATCTCCGAAACTTGCCTGATAACCGTCAATCTTTACCACACGTATTTTCATTAGTTTTTTACCAGGAGTTTGCCCTTCCATAAGGCTTTCCAGAACAACGGGGTAGATGTAAGTGGGAAATGTAAGGATTAAATAAACTGCCATTACAGACCATGTGTCCAGACCATTCAAAATATATCCCAAATCCAGAATGTTGAAAAATAAATAAAGCACAATGACCACATAAGCAACCCTTATCAGGAGGTCAATAATGAACGCAAGCATTCTTTCTCCTACACTTGCCGTAGTAAAGTTAATATTTACATTTTGTGATGTATTTATCGCAATTTGAGACATAATTTTTATTATTTTAGCCTTTACAATTATGAGAGAAGTTTATTTCATTAAACAAAATAAAGAAAAATGGTTGGGAATAGAACAGGTTATCGATGGGAAAATTAAAAAAAATCCTGACGACCTGTCTTCGTTGTATATCAACCTGATCAATGATCTTTCTTTTGCCCAAACTTATTATCCTAAAAGCAATACTACGGTTTACCTCAATCATCTTTCTTCTCAGATTTTCCAGAAGATCTATAAAACGAAAAGGGTAGAAGAGAACAGATTGGTTTATTTCTTTAAAACTGAAGTTCCTTTACTGGTTTATCAGTACCGAAGATATTTGCTGTATGCTTTTCTTTTCTTTATCCTGTTCACCTCTATAGGAGTGATTTCTGCTATTTATGATAAGGAATTTGCCAATATCATTCTGGGGGAAAGTTATGTGAATGAAACCATCGAAAATATTAAAAACAACAATGCCGTTGGTATTTACCAAAGTGGTACAACCTGGGGAACAACTATAGGAATCATTTTTAATAATATTCAGGTAGGAGCAAAGTTGTATATTTATGGGATTGCAGGTGGAGTAGGAACTTTGTTTGCTTTGCTGTCAAATAGTGTAATGCTGGGATCCTTTCAATATTTTTTCTATGATTACGGAGCCTTGAAAGACAGTGCAAGAGGTATTTGGCTTCACGGAGTTTTTGAAATTTTTGCAATGGTAGTGGAAGCAATGTGTGGGTTGATTCTTGGTGCTTCTATTTTGTTTCCTAGAACTTTTTCAAGGTTTAATTCTTTTAAAAAAGGATTTCAGGATTCGTTTAAAATATTTTTAAGCACCATTCCATTTACAATCTGTGCCGGAATTATTGAAGGATATGTGACAAGACATGCTTTGAAAATGCCTTTGTTTCTGAATCTGGTAATTATCTTCGGTTCACTTGCATTGATTGGATTCTACTACGTTGTATATCCGTCCATTGTCAATAAAAAAACTAATAAACAGATCAATGATACAATTTTATAAAAAAAGAGATTTTGGAACTTTCATCAGCGACAGTTTCAATTTCTTCAAATTATACGGAAAGAATTATTTAAAAAACTATGCCCTGATCAATGGATTGTTATTGGTTTTAATGGTAGCTATTTTCATTTTTGGGTATAAAGAATTCTTTGTATATTTTTTTGGAGGAAATATTGATGGCGGCAGCTTTTATTTTGAAGAATACTTCTCAAATAATGCAGGATTATTGATTGGAGTGGGAGTTTTAGGGCTGTTGCTATTTATTGTTTTAGTGATTGTCAATTATCTTTATCCCGTGTTTTATCTGAAAAGAATTGCTGAGGGTGCACAGAAAGTAAAAGCAGACGAGATTCTGGCAGATTTTAAGCAGAATGTAGGAAGAATTGCAAAGCTTTGTTTGGGAATGATATTTATTGTGACTCCTATAGCATTATTTGTCATAGGTTTCTCTTATGTTCTGATCCTGATTTTTATCGGAATTTTTCTGATTTTGCTTCTATATCCTACCATATTCAATGTCACTACATTCCTGATGTATGATTATTTCAATTCAAAAAGAGGTTTTTTAGAAAGTTTAAGCTATTCCATACGAGCACAGTTTTCATATCCGAACGGAAGTGAGAAATCTCCGTATTGGAAGTATTGGGGAGCTGCATTTGTAATGTTTATCATTATGTATATTGCAACGTCCATCTTTACACTTGTTCCGATGTTTTTCATGTATGGTTCACTTCTTACTTCTCCTTCAGACAGAGGATTTGAAGAAAATCCTTTTACAGGAATGTTTGGAATTATATTTTCAATATTTTACGGAATATCAATTCTTGTTTCATTTTTTCTTTCAAATCTGATGTACATCAATGCAGGATTGATGTATTATGACAGCCGAACAGACCTTCATCAAAAAGTAGAATTAGAGGAAATAGATACCATTGGCATTAATGAATAAAATTCTTTTTTTCATAGTATTTTTATTGTCTTTTGGCTTTGTACAAGGTCAGGATTCTGCTCCTGTGGATGATTATCTGGGAGATTCATTGAGTACCGAACATTATCATAATATGCTGCGTGCAGATTCTGTGCTGATGAAGAAACCGGTTACAGAAAATGAAGTCTACCCAAAACAGTTCAAAGAAAATGTTCCATCAAGGTATAAAGGAAATGAATTTGATTATTCAGTATCAAAACCAAGAGAATCCTTTTGGCAAAAACTGATGAGGAAAGTAGATAAGATTTTGAGAAGCATTTTTGGCGAGACCGTTTTTGCTAAATCTTCAGAATTTACAGTGGCACTTGTCCGTTTATTCGCTATTATTCTGGTAGGATTTCTTCTATATTTTATCATTAAATATATCCTTGGAAAAGACGGAAATTTTATCTTCGGTAGAAAGAATAAAAAGCTGGATCTTAATGTAGAAGAATTACACGAAAATATCCACGAAATCAATTTCCCTGAAAGCATTGCCAAGTTTGAACATGCCGGAGATTATCGTTCGGCAGTACGTTATCAGTTCTTATTTACTCTTAAAAAACTAAGCGATAAAAAACTAATTAACTGGAATCCTGAAAAAACAAATAAAGACTATGTGTCAGAGTTGAAAGTTCAGGAGCTTAAAAAAGGATTTTCGGAATTATCTTATATCTTCGAATATGTCTGGTACGGAGAATTCAGTATTGATGAGCAAAGCTATCAGAAATTCAAAAACCAATATCAGACATTTAAACCATAACGAATTTAACCATGAATAAAACTTTCAAAATATATGCTGTAATTTTCATCATTGTGATGGTTATTTTGGCGTTGCTTGAAGTTAACAAAAAAGAAACTACAGACTGGCGAAAGAATTTTGATATTAATGGAAAGTCACCATTCGGATTATTTGTTTTTAATAACGAAGCAAAGGACCTTTTCAAGAATAATCTGAAAAAAATTGATCAGGCTCCTTACGAATATTATAGTCAGCACAAGAAAGGAAATCATAACATTCTTGTTATTGAAAAAGAAATTGACGGGGAATCGTGGAAGAAAATAATGGATCAGGTATCCAATGGATCAGATGCGATGCTAATCATAAGTCGTATACCAAGAAATATTTCAGACAGTATTGGTTTCTATGCTTCAGATATATCCTTTGAAGAGGAAAATGTATTGAAGTTTACAGATAAAAAATATCAGAATGATTTTATTAAATTAGATAAGTTTCCTTCAGGAAGAGGATTTTCATTCATCAAGCCAGGTGCAGAGATCCTTGGAAAAACGGTAGAAAAAAAGAATACAGATCAGGCAAACTTCATTAAGGTAAAGTTTGGAAAGGGAACTATTTATGCTCATAGCGAACCTCTTTTCCTTACCAATTACTATCTTTTAAAGCCTGGAAATGTAAAATATACCCAAGATGTTTTTTCTTATCTTCAGGATAGAGAAACGCTTTGGTTTATAGAAAATAAGTCTAATAGGTCAAGCTTCTTTATGAGGTTTATATTGGGAAATCCTGCCTTGAAGTATGCATGGTGGCTATTCCTGGGAGGTCTTGTTCTTTTTATTTTCTTTAATGCTAAAAGAAAACAGAGAATTGTTCCTGTGATAGAACCTTTAAGAAATACCTCGTTAGATTTTGTGAAAAGTATTGGAAATCTTTATCTTCAGGAAGGAGATTTTCATGACATGATGGCAAAGAAAGCCCAATACTTTCTGAATAAAGTAAGAATAGACTTATTGATTGATACCCAAAACCTCGATGAAGAATTTGCTAAAAAACTTCAATTAAAGACAGGGAAAACCATTGAAACAATCAATGAAGCAATCAGCTTGATCAAAAAAGCACAGGATCCCTATGCGAGCGTAATGAAGGAAGATCTAGGAAGGATCAATAAACTGCTTGATGAAATATTTAAATAATATAACAATATCATAATGTAACAGTTTACCAATGATAATTAAATACTATTCTTAAGGAATATAATTGTTACATTGCTATCTTGTTAGATTGGTAAATTAAATTTTATTATGGAAAACCTTGATAACCCAAACACAGAAAATCAAACTTCTATAAATCTCAATAAAAACGAAGAACAGTTTCAGTCGAGAATCGATATGATTGAACTTCGTGCGAGCCTGGATAAAGTAAAAACAGAGATAGGTAAAGTAATAGTAGGACAGGAAAGCATGATCGAACATCTTCTTGCAGCCTTACTTTCCAATGGACACGTTCTTATTGAAGGGGTGCCCGGAGTAGCAAAAACAATTACGGCAAAACTATTGGCAAAAACCATCGATGTTGGTTTCAGCAGAATTCAGTTTACACCGGATCTTATGCCTTCTGATATCTTAGGAACATCGGTGTTCAGCATGAAGAATTCAGAATTTGAATTTAAAAAAGGACCTATTTTCTCCAACTTTATACTGATTGATGAGATCAACAGGTCTCCGGCAAAAACTCAGGCTGCCTTATTTGAGGTAATGGAAGAAAGACAGATTACAATGGATGGCAACCGCTATATCATGGAAGAACCTTTTCTTGTAGTCGCTACACAAAACCCAATTGAACACGAAGGAACTTATAGACTTCCGGAAGCCCAGCTGGACCGTTTTCTTTTTAAAATAAATGTAGGATATCCTAATCTTGAGCAGGAAATAGCAATCATTAAAAATCAACACGAAAGCAAAAGAGAAGATAAAACAGAAGTTGTCAATAAGGTAATCACAGCAGAACAGTTGAAAAACTATCAACATCTGGTAAAGGAAATCATTGTGGAAACCCAATTGATGGAATACATTGCTAAGATTATTATCAACACAAGAGAAAATCAGTTCTTATATCTGGGAGCTTCACCAAGAGCATCATTAGCACTTCTTACCGCTTCCAAAGCATTTGCAGCATTAAGAGGTAGAGATTTTGTAACCCCTGAAGATATTAAAGAAGCAAGCTATGCTGTATTAAGACACAGAGTCATTGTTTCTCCGGAAAGAGAAATGGAAGGATTGACAGCGGATGAAATTATCCGTCAAATATTAGAAGGAATTGAAATACCAAGATAGGTTGCAGATAATAGGTAGAAGGAGGCAGTAGATAGAGTGTAAAGTTTAATTAACGTACGAAATACTATATATGGCAAATTTTAAAGATCTTTTAGTTTGGCAGAAGTCTATTGATTTTATTACTGAAATCTATAAGGCAACAGATACTTTTCCTAAGAATGAATTCTATGGATTAATATCACAGATCAGGAGAGCTGCAGTTTCTATACCGTCCAATATTGCTGAAGGAAATTCAAGAAGAAGTAAACCAGATTATCTACAATTTTTAAAAATATCAAGAGGAAGTTGTGCAGAAGTGGAAACTCAATTAATAATTTCAAAAAATCTCAAATTTTTAAACGAAGAGGATTATTCAAAACTAAATGAAAGGCTAATAGAAATATCTAAAATGTTGAACGGATTAATTAATTCACTACAATAATAACAATTGTGAAAAAGCTAATAAAAACCTTCAGGAACTAAAACCTATAATCTGCAACCTGTAACCTAAAAAATGAAAAACTTATACATCAATACCCGCTTTTTCTTTACACTTATCGGAGTGGGAATACTCTATGTACTTGCATTTTTCTTTCCAGGATTAATGTGGGCAGCTCATATTGTACTGTTGATTTGTTTTCTTGCTTTTATGGTAGATTGTTTACTTGTTTTTAATCAAAAGAATGCGTTACAGGCTCAAAGGATATTACCGGAAAAATTATCTAATGGTGATGAAAACTTTGTAAAGATTGATATTAAAAATAATTACAGTTTTAAGATTACCACTAAGATTATTGATGAAATTCCCTTTCAGTTTCAGAAGAGAGATTTCCTGATTGAAAAAACTGTTCAGGCTGGAGCTAATACTTTCTTTCAATATACTTTGGAACCAAAAGAAAGAGGAGAATATCACTTTGGAAACTTAAATATTTATGTCTCATCTCCATTAGGATTTGTTGCCAGAAGATTTACCTTTCAGAAAGATGCAATGTTACCGTCTTACCCATCTTTTATTCATCTCAGAAAATATGAATTGATGGCATTGCAGAGTGAATTTATGCTGGGAGGAATCAAAAAGATCCGAAAACTGGGACATACCATGGAATTTGAGCAGATCAAAGACTATGTTCCGGGAGACGATATCAGAACGATCAACTGGAAAGCGACTTCAAAGACGAACCGATTAATGGTTAATCAGTTTCAGGATGAAAAATCACAGCGTATTTTTATGCTGATTGATAAAGGAAGAACCATGAAAATGCCTTTCAACGGGTTGAGTCTTTTGGACTATTCCATTAATGCAACGATGGCTTTGTCTCATATTATTCTACGAAAAGGAGATCGAGCAGGGATGATGACTTTCTCCAAAAAAGCAGAAAACAAAATTGCTGCAGACAATAAATCCGGACAGCTGAAAAAAATATCAGAAGCACTTTATAATATTAAAACAGATTTCTTTGAAAGTGATTTCAACAGATTGTATCAGGATGTAAAATATACGATCAATCAACGGAGTCTTATTTTGCTTTTTACCAATTTTGAAACATTGGACGGATTAAACCGCCAGTTGAAATATCTTCGCGGAATAGCAAAGAATCATCTCTTGGTTGTGGTGTTCTTTAAAAACTCAGAATTACAGACTATGATCAACAAGAATCCCGAGAACATGCAGGAAATCTATGATGAAATTGTCGCAGAAAAATTTGAATTTGAAAAGAAACTCATCATTCAGGAGCTTCGTAAATATGGAATTTATACCGTTTATACTCTTCCTGAGAATTTGAATATTGACGTTATCAATAAATATTTGGAGATAAAAGCCAGAGGAATTTTATAATTTTGCAGGAATAATAAGCAACAATGAAAATAACACTTAACAGAATAAACGACGATTTTTTATTTGAATGCACAAATGGGCAGGGAAATTCTATCCTTTTGGACAATACTTCTCAGCCGGGAGCTAAAGGAGTTTCTCCAATGGAAAGCGTATTGATGGCAGTAGCAGGATGCAGCGGAATAGATGTGGTATCCATTTTAAAGAAACAACGTCAGGATATTAAAAGCTTTCAGGCAGAAGTAGAAGGAGAGAGAGTTCAAGTAGATGATGCAAAACCTTTTAAAGCTATTAAAGTGAAATTTCTTTTAGAAGGAGAAATTGACCCGAAGAAAGCGTTAAAAGCAGCAGAGTTATCTTTTGAAAAATATTGTTCTGTATCAAAAACATTGGAACCCAACGTAGAAATAGGATACGAAGTATTCGTTAACGGAGAAAAGATTTAAAACTATAGATGAGGCTTTTAAGCCTCATTTTTTATTTTGTCACGAATGCACGAATGTTTTTATTAAAACCTTTCAACATTAACTTATAAAGTTTTAATAGCAGAATAATATTTAACATTCCCAAAAACTATGTACCTATGTGGTTATATTTTTTACAACATAGGTACATAGTTTTTACAGAAATAAAATTATTTGGGAATTAGTGGCAAAGAAATAGTGTACAAAAAAGAAACCGGATAAAATATCCGGTTTTTATTGTTTACTAGAAGGTAAGTCTAGGTTTTATCAATTTCGCCACAGTGGCTGTCCAGCCTGTTTGGTGAGAAGCTCCTACACCACGCCCGTTATCCCCATGAAAATATTCAAAGAAAGTAATATAGTCTCTAAAATGCTCATCATAATTGAATTTTGGGTTTCCTCCATTAAAGGCACGCTGACCATTTTCATCCCTTAAGAAAATAGAACAAAGTCGTTTGCTGATATTCTGAGCCACTTCATCCAAATTTTTCTTGTCTCCACTTCCCGTTGGGAGTTCTACTTTTAGACTATTTCCATAATAGTAATGAAAACGCTGTAGACTTTCTACGATCAGAAAATTGATAGGAAACCAGATCGGTCCGCGCCAGTTACTATTTCCACCAAACATGCGGCTATCACTTTCCGCAGGAGTATAATACACTACGTTTTCATTACCATGAACCGAGAACACAAACGGATTTTCTTCATATACTTTAGACATTGCACGAATTCCGTAAGAACTTAAAAACTCTTTTTCATCAAGCATTCTCGATAAAACTTTTGTTAATCTGTTTTTACGAAGAATACTCATCAGATGTTTTCTGCCTTGCCCTTCTTCATCCCAATGAGAAACCAATTTTGTCAGTTCCGGTTTATTTTTTAAGATCCATTCCATTCTGGTTTTGAAATTCGGCATCTTTTCCAAAAGGCGGTGATCTACAATTTCAACAGCAAAAAGAGGAATTAATCCAACAATACTTCTTAATCGTAAAGAAACACTATTTCCGTTTCCAAGTTGAAGAACATCATAGAAAAATCCATCTTCCTCATTCCATAATCCTTTTGTTCCTTCACCCAGATTTTCCATAGCTTCCGCGATATACAGATAATGTTCAAAGAACTTTATCGCCATATCTTCATATACCTGATAATACTGAGCCAGTTCCATAGCAATTCGCATCATATTCAGTGCATACATTGCCATCCAGCTGGTTCCGTCTGCCTGTTCAAGATACTGTCCATCTTCTAAAACCATATTTCGGTCGAAAGCACCGATATTATCTAGTCCAAGGAAGCCTCCCCCAAATATATTCTTCCCATTTTTATCCTTTCTGTTCACCCACCAGGTAAAATTCAAAAGAAGTTTCTGGAAGACTTTTTCTAGGAATAATAAATCTGGTTTTCCATTATTCTTTTCATCGATCTTAAAAACTCTGAAGCAAGACCAAGCATGTACAGGCGGATTTACGTCACTCATATTCCATTCATAGGCTGGCAGCTGCCCGTTAGGATGCATATACCATTCCTTGGTAAGAAGTAAAAGTTGACCTTTGGCAAATTCTGCATCAATGATAGATAAAGGAACACAGTGGAAAGCAAGATCCCAGGTTGCGTACCATGGATATTCCCATTTATCGGGCATGGAAATAATATCTTTATTGTGAAGATGGTTCCATTCCGTATTTCTTACATATTCATTAAAGTTTCTTGGAGCTTCAAAATTAGGATCACCTTTCAGCCATTTTCCTATATTGTAGTGGTAAAACTGTTTATTCCAAAGAAGTCCGGCAAAAGCTTGTCTCTGAACATTTTTTTCATCTTCATTCGTCGTATCATTTTGAACTTCATTGTAAAATTCTTCGGCTTCGGCTTTTCTGGTATTAAAAATCTCATCAAAACTTTCAAAAGGTTCAGCAGTGGCTTCAGGGCAAAATCTGAATTCAAAAGTTTCAGATTGTCCGGCACCAATTATTTCATCAATTAAAAAAGAAGCTTTTGTTCCTCTTTCTTCAGGGTTTACCGTATTGCTATGATGAATGATAAAATTATTGATACCATCCTTAAAGTAACTATTTTCAGCCTGAGGAGCTCCATACAGCTTAGGGGTATTGGTTTCATTTTCGCAAAATACCCTTTGATTATTATCCTTTCTTGAATAAAACTTCTTGATAGAAATACTGTCGTGCTCAATATTAATACTTCCGTCATGTGAAGCAAACATTTCAGCTTTATAAGTGTTGTAACCCCATTTCCAGTTATTTCTGAACCATGCCGTTGGTGCAACTACAATAGGTGCGTCCTGCTGACTTCGGTTACAAACTGTTACTCTTGCGAGAATATCATTGTGATCCGCTTTACAGTATTCTATGAAAATATCAAAATAAGCGTCATTATCAAATATCCCAGTATCAAAAATCTCATATTCAGGTTCCTGCTTACTACGTCTTCCGTTTTCCGCTACCAGTTCATCATATGGAAATTCATTGATCGGATACTTATAAACCATCTTCATATAGCTATGAGTAGGTGTATTATCCAGATAATAGAAAATTTCCTTGATGTCTTCACCATGATTTCCCTGAGGATTGCTCAATCCGAAGAAGCGCTCTTTGACAATTTTATCCTTTTTATTCCAAAACGAAAAGGCAAAACAAAAAAGTTGTTTTACATCAGACATTCCGGCAATACCTTCTTCTCCCCAACGGTAAGTATAGCTTTCGGCATTATTATGATTAGTATAGTTCCACGCATTTCCATCGGAACTGTAGTCCTCACGTACATTTCCCCATTGACGGTTACTTACATAAGGTCCCCAGTTTTTCCATTTGGTATCTTGTAATCTTTCCTTTTCGGCGATCATATGTCATCATTTTTCAATACGAAGTTAGTTTTTTTGTAAAATAATTCCAATTCCTTCTATCTGAATAATAATTAATATACCTTTGGAATAGTTGTGTTTAAGGGCTTTTTAAAATATTAAATTAATTTTTTTTTGATTTTAAAAGAAAAGAACTACCTTTGCATCATTCGTTCATTCAAATATTGAAAATGTTATCAAGAAAGGTTGAGGGATTAGACCCTATGAAACCTTAGCAACCCTTTGCGCAAGCAAAGAAGGTGCTACGTTCTACCAAAGTAATTTTTGGACAGATAACTTACTGAAGTTCTTTTCAGCCATTTCCTGTGGCATTTTCAATTGTATTAAAATATAATAGAATTGAAAACAGAACTAAACTATATTAATCTTTCGTATCAAACCTATTCCCAAAAGGAATACAATATCTCGTTGAGCTATGAGCTTTTCGGGAAAGACCTGTTTACGGCTCCCATCATTTTGATTAACCATGCTTTAACCGGAAATTCAACAGTATCTGGTGATAAAGGATGGTGGAAACAATTGGTAGGAAACAATCAGATCGTTGATACAAATAAATACACAGTTCTGTGTTTCAACATTCCAGGAAACGGATACGATCATTTTTTAATTGAAGATTATGAAGATTTCACGCCTTCAGATATAGCCAATATATTTCTGAAAGGATTAGAGGCTTTACATATCAAAAAACTATACGCCATTATTGGAGGTTCCCTTGGTGGAGGAATCGCTTGGGAAATGTTGGCAAAACAACCCAAGCTTGCAGAAATTTTTATTCCTATTGCCTGCGATTACAGAACACATGATTGGCTTCATGCACAGTGTCTGGTTCAGAAATTTTTATTGAATGATAAAGATGAGCCATTACAGAAAGCAAGAATCCATGCGATGCTGTGTTATAGAACTCCTGAGTCACTTAACGACAGATTTCAAAATAAATACAATCAGGATAAACAACGGCTAGAATCCGAAGATTGGCTGATTTATCACGGTAACGCACTTAACGAAAGGTTTAGTTTACAAGCGTACAAGCTGATGAATCATTTGCTGATGAATATAAATACTGATGAAACAGCTTTGGAGAGTATAGAGGCACGAATGCACATGATCTCTGTAGATACAGACCTTTTTTTTTCAGCTTCTGAAATCCGAATGTGTTTTGAGAAATTAAAAGAGAGAAAGAAGGATGTTTCTTACCACGAGATCCAATCTATACACGGGCACGATGCCTTCCTAATGGAATATCAACAATTAAATAATATCATAAAAAACATTTTATAAAGTAATGAAAAATGCTAACGAAATAAAATTTTTGAAGAACAGATCAATCGTCAAATTTGAAGGAGAAGATTTTCTTGGAGAAATAGGAATTGACGGACGAATTTTTAAAGCGCTTACTTTAGCGCGTATCAGTGTGGGAGTAATCTCTCAGCAGGCTATAGAAAACGGAATCTCTATTTTGGTTCACGAAAATGATGCAGAAAAAGCAGTAGCTTGTCTTATTGATGAATTTGAAGAAGAAAGAAAATCAGGCAAAGTATCTCAAATATACAGTATCAACAATGTTTCTGTGATCGGTTTTGTAGCAGAAGATTCCAATAAAGTTTTTGCAGAACTGGCGAGAAATAATGTTTTCCCATTGCTTTTAAATCAAGTGGCAGGAGAAAACAGAGTCAATATTGTTGTGACGTCTTCACAGGATGAGAAAACAAAAAATATCATTGAATCTGAAATATTTAAAAAGCCTAAAACCGTTCATCTTGCCATTATCGGGCATGGAAATGTAGGAAAAACACTGATCCAGCAAGTTCTGGAGTCTTCAGAAGAGATCAAAAGACGTAAAAAAATAGACTTAAAAGTAGTTGCTGTAGCCAATTCAAAGAAAATTGCTTTCAACAAAAAAGGTTTTGATAATAACTGGACAGATGAGGTTTTAACAGCAGAGCGCCCATCAAATGTTGAGGAGCTGATTAATTTCTCCAATGAAAACCAACTGGAGAATCTGATTGTTGTAGATAACACAGCAAGCAAGGATTTTGTGAAAAATTATCAGGCATTGGCTGAAAATGGTTTTGATCTGGTTTCTTCCAATAAAATTTTCAACACTCTTCCTATCGAAGAATACCGAAAACTAAGATATACGTTGAATAAAAAGAACAGACGTTATCTATATGAAACCAATGTAGGAGCAGGTCTTCCATTGATTGATACCATCAAATTATTACACCTTTCAGGAGAAAATATCACAAGAATCAAAGGCGTTTTCTCAGGAACTTTAAGCTATGTTTTCAACAATTTCTCTTTGAGGGATGATAAATTTTCAACGATCATCAATGAAGCTTTGGAGAAAGGATACACAGAACCGGACCCAAGAGAAGATTTGTCAGGAAATGATGTAGCAAGAAAGCTTTTGATTTTGGCTAGAGAACTAGATCTGATCAATGAATTTGAAGATATCAACATTCAAAACCTTGTTCCGGGAAGTTTACTTGAAGTTTCAAAGTCAGAATTCCTTACAAGACTTGAAGAATTAGACGAAGAATATCAAAAGATAAAAGAAAATCAGGAGCCAGGTCATGTATTGAGATATGTAGGTGACTTACATGGTGATTTACAGAAAGACAAAGGCGAATTGGATGTAAAACTGATTTCTGTTCCTGCAACTTCAGCTTTAGGGCAACTGAAAGGTTCAGATTCCATCTTTGAGATTTATACAGAGAGTTATGGGGAAAATCCTATTGTTATCATGGGAGCCGGAGCCGGAGCACAGGTAACAGCAAGAGGAGTATTCGGTGATATCTTAAGACTAAGTGAAACAAAATAATCGTACAAAATAAATCAACAATGTATCAAATGATACCAATCCCGAAGGGGTGATTCAACCAAGGATAGAATAAAATTCTATCAAACATATGAATACAGCATTTTAATAAATATACCAGATTTAAAACGCATCATATTTGGATAACATCATAAGATACATTGTGACATCAATTAAAACTATATGGAAAATTTCGAAACATCAGCAATAAGAACCCAAACGGAGAGATCTCAGTTTGATGAACATTCCACACCGTTATATCTTACATCCAGTTTTATTTTTCAGGATGCTGAAGATATGAGAGCAAGCTTTGCTGAAGAAAAACCTAAAAACCTGTACAGCCGTTTCTCTAACCCGAATGTATCTGAGTTTACAGAGAAGATTGCAAAAATGGAAGGTGCAGAAGCAGGATATGCCTTTGCAACGGGAATGGCAGCCATCTATTCTACATTTGCCGCATTATTAAGTGCTGGAGATCATATTGTAAGCTGCCAGTCTGTTTTTGGATCTACTCACACTTTATTCACAAAGTATTTCCCGAAATGGAATATTGAAACTACCTACTTCAAAGCAGAAGATGCAGAGAATGTAGAACAATATATTCAACCAAATACAAAGATATTATACCTTGAAACGCCTACCAATCCTGCAATTGAGATTCTTGATCTGGAATTTTTTGGAAAGATAGCAAAGAAACATAACCTTATATTTATTGTAGATAATTGTTTTGCAACACCTTACCTTCAGCAGCCAATCAAATATGGTGCGGATGTTGTTGTACATTCTGCAACGAAGCTGATTGACGGACAGGGAAGGGTATTAGGAGGAATTGCAGTAGGAAAAGAAGACCTGATCAGAGAAATTTATCTTTTTGCAAGAAATACAGGACCGGCATTGTCTCCTTTTAATGCATGGGTTTTATCTAAAAGTTTGGAAACATTAGCAATTCGTGTTGAGAAGCATTGTGAAAATGCATTAAAGGTAGCCGAGTTTTTAGAAAGTCACCCTAACGTAGAATTCGTAAAATATCCATTCCTGAAATCCCATCCGAACTATGAAGTAGCTAAAAAGCAGATGAAACTTGGTGGAAATATTGTTGCTTTTGAAATTAAAGGAGGAATAGAAGGCGGAAGAAATTTTCTGAATAAGATACAAATGTGTTCACTTTCGGCAAATCTTGGTGATACAAGAACGATCGTCACACATCCGGCATCTACCACACACTCTAAACTATCAGACGAAGAAAGAAATGAAGTAGGAATTACAGCAGGATTAGTCCGTTGTTCAGTAGGTTTAGAAAACGTAGACGATATCATCGCAGACTTAAAACAAGCCTTAGATTAACCACAAAGAGCCCCAACGGGGCGATTTAACCAAAGATAGAACGAAGTCTTATTAACCAACTATCAAACTATCAGTCTCACTCAACAACTATAAAAGAGATGACAAATATAGAATCACTAAACAAAGCACTCAAAGAACGTATCCTGGTACTGGACGGTGCTATGGGAACTATGCTTCAACGCTATAAGTTTGAAGAAGAAGATTACCGTGGCGAACGTTTCAAAGACTGGGAACATCCGGTAAAAGGAAATAATGATTTGCTTTCTTTGACACAGCCTCAAGCTATTGAAGAAGTTCACAAGAAATACCTGGAAGCAGGAGCTGATATTATTGAAACCAATACATTCTCCGGAACTACCATTGCAATGGCGGATTATCATATGGAAGAACTGGTTTATGAACTGAACTACGAGTCTGCAAAGATTGCCAGAAAAGCCTGTGATGAATATACAGCCAAGAATCCGGATAAACCAAGATTCGTAGCAGGATCAATAGGTCCAACCAACAGAACGGCAAGCTTAAGCCCGGATGTAAATGATCCTGGATACAGAGCTATTACTTTTGAAGAACTGAGAGTCGCTTACAAACAGCAATGTGAAGCATTATTAGACGGAGGTTCAGATATTCTATTGGTAGAAACCATCTTTGACACATTGAATGCTAAAGCTGCTTTGTTTGCGATTGATGAACTTCAGGAAGAAAGAGGAATTAAAATTCCGATCATGGTTTCAGGAACAATCACAGATGCATCAGGAAGAACATTAAGCGGGCAGACTGCTGATGCCTTTCTGATTTCAGTTTCTCATTTGAACTTATTAAGTGTTGGATTCAACTGTGCATTGGGAGCAGATCAATTAACGCCTTACCTGGAAACCTTAGCTCATAATTCAGAATTCTATGTTTCAGCTTACCCGAATGCAGGTTTACCGAATGCTTTTGGAAAATATGATGAAACACCTGAAGATATGGCAAGACAGATCAAGGAATATGTAGAAAAAGGATTGATCAATATTATCGGAGGATGCTGTGGGACCACTCCCGAACATATCAAAGCAATAGCAGAACTGGTAGAAAAGTATGAGCCAAGAAAATTGAAAGAATTTGTCTGATTTGATAGATTTTTTTAATTAAAATCAATAATGGGGGCTGGGTTATAAATATTATCTTTAAGTAAATCACAAAATTTAATATAATGGAAAAGCCGAGTTACTTAAAAGATTCAGACGACGCAAGGTTGTTTAACGAATTGAGAAAGAGAGTAAATCAACGGGTAGAAACCCTTCCTCACAACAGGGATGTTTATATTAAGATTAAAGCAGTGATTTTACCTGCGATCTATATCGGTTTATATTTCTTTGCTCTTTTTAATGCTGAAAAACATTGGGTTTACATTCTGAGCTTTGTTTTTATGGGAATTTCTCTGGTTTTGATTTATTTGAATTTAATTCATGAGGCAGCCCATAATAATATTTTTAAAAGCAAGAAACTGAATAATCTGGTCCTCCACATTTTTGATTTTATAGGAGCCAATTCCTATATCTGGAAGAAAAGACATATCGCAAGCCATCATGCCTATCCGAACGTGGATGGCTGGGATACCGATATTGAGCAGAGTGGTTTACTGCTAATAGTTCCATGGATCAAGGCAAAAGGAATACAAAAGTATCAGCACAGGTTTTTCTTTTTAGTATATCCGTTGTATCTGTTCAACTGGATGTTTATAAGAGACTTTAGGGATTTCTTTGATAATGAAAGAGTGATCTTAAAGACTCAGGGAAAGATACCTGTTGTAGAGAAAGTGAAAATGGTAAGCTATAAACTGTTTTACTTTTTTTATCAGATTGTGATTCCCGTTGTGTTCTTTAAAGTATCAATTGGTCTGGCATTGGGAGCATGGTTTTTACAGGTGATTTCAGCAAGTATTTTTGCTTTATTGCCTTTGCATCCGCTTCCTGATAATGCTTTTCCAAGGTTGAATAAAGATAATGGGCTTCCATTCAGTTGGCTTCGTCATCAGTTGGAAGTAACCAATGATTTAAAAGAAAATAACTGGTTGGTAAGAAATGTATTAGGAAACTTTAATTTCCATGTGGCGCATCATCTTTTTCCCAATTACAGTTATATGTATTACAATGAGATCACAGAAGAAATAGAAGAATTTGCTAAAGAACATGACTTGGCATACAAACGATTTCCGTTGTTAACCGCTTTAGGTAAGCATAGAGATTTATTGAGGCAAAATGCAAATAATGCCTACTATATTTTAGAAGAATAAAATGAAATATTTAAGATTATCAGGTTTAGAACCTCTTATCATAACGCCGGAAAGTAATTTCATCAATGTTGGTGAAAGAACGAATGTTGCCGGTTCCAAAAAATTTTTAAGGCTAATCAAAGAGGAGAAATTCTCCGAAGCATTAGATATTGCCCGCCATCAGGTAGAAGGTGGAGCACAAATTCTGGATGTCAATTTTGATGACGGGTTAATTGACGGTAAAGCATCCATGATCAAATTTCTGAACTTAATTGCATCAGAACCGGATATTGCGAGAATTCCAATCATGGTAGACTCTTCCAAATGGGAAATTCTGGAAGCAGGTCTTCAGGTAGCACAGGGAAAATGTGTGGTAAATTCCATCAGCTTAAAAGAAGGCGAAGAAGAATTTATCAAACATGCTAAAGCTATTAAGAGATATGGAGCTGCGGTAATCGTAATGGCGTTTGATGAGGTAGGGCAGGCTGACAATCTTGAACGAAGAATCGAAATCTCAAAACGATCTTATGATATTCTGGTAAATCAGGTTGATTTTCCGGCAGAAGATATCATTTTCGACTTAAATATCTTTCCGGTAGCTACAGGAATGGATGAGCACAGAAAAAATGCCATTGATTTTATTGAAGCAACACGCTGGGTAAGACAAAACCTTCCTTATGCATCTGTGAGTGGGGGAGTAAGCAACGTTTCTTTCTCTTTCCGTGGAAATGATACGGTAAGAGAAGCAATGCACTCCGTATTCCTTTATCACGCGATTCAGGCTGGAATGAATATCGGAATTGTAAATCCGGCAATGCTGGAAGTTTATGATGAAATCAATAAGGAATTGCTGGAACTTGTAGAAGACGTAATCCTTGACAGGAGAGAAGATGCTACAGAAAGACTTCTGGATTATTCCGAAAAACATAAATCAGTCAAAAAAGAAAAGACTGAAGATTTAGAATGGAGGAACAATCCATTACAGGAAAGAATTACCTACGCTCTGGTAAAAGGAATAGACCGTTTTATCGAAGAAGATGTAGAAGAAGCAAGACAGTTGGCAGAAAGACCGCTTCATGTCATTGAAATTAATCTAATGACCGGTATGGGAGTAGTAGGGGACTTATTCGGAAGCGGAAAAATGTTCCTGCCACAGGTAGTAAAATCGGCAAGGGTAATGAAAAAAGCCGTAGCCTACTTACAGCCTTTTATTGAAGAAGAAAAAGATGGTTCAAAGCCTGCTAATGGTAAAATTCTGATGGCTACCGTAAAAGGTGATGTTCATGACATTGGAAAGAATATTGTAAGTGTAGTTTTAGGTTGTAACAACTACGAAATTGTTGACCTTGGAGTAATGGTTCCTGCTGAAAAAATTATTCAGACTGCTATTGAAGAAAAAGTAGATGTAATCGGGTTAAGCGGATTGATCACTCCGAGTTTGGATGAAATGGTGTACATCGCTTCAGAGCTAGAAAGACAAAATTTAGATTTTCCTTTATTGATAGGTGGCGCAACCACTTCAAAAGCGCATACTGCCGTGAAAATCGATTTAAAATATAAAAATGCCGTTGTTCACGTTAATGATGCTTCAAGAGCCGTAAATGTGGTAAGTTCATTACTGGGAGACAGAAATAAAGAATATGTTTCTGAACTCAAGAACGATTATTCAGATTTCAGAGAGAAATTCCTGAACAGACAAGTCGATAAAGATTATGTCTCTATTGAAGAAGCAAGAGAAAATAAGTTCAAAATAGACTGGGAGAATGAAGAAATTTTCACACCAAATAACTTAGGAATTACTGTTATTGAAAACCAGGATTTAAGAGAATTATTACCTTTCATCGACTGGTCTCCATTCTTTAGAAGCTGGGATCTTCATGGGAAATACCCAAACATCCTGGAAGATGAGGTGGTAGGAATACAGGCAAAAGAATTATTCAAAGATGCTCAGGTGATTTTAAATAGAATCCTGGATGAAAAGTTATTAACAGCAAAAGCAATCTTCGGAATTTTCAAAGCAAATTCCAATGAAACGGATGATATTCTGATTTTTGATGAAAATGACAATGAACAGGCTAAATTTTTAAGCCTAAGACAACAGGCTCAAAGATCAAAAGGGAAAGATTATCTGGCATTAAGCGATTTCATTGCTCCACAAAACTCAGGAAAGACAGACTACATGGGAGCATTTTGTGTAACCACAGGTTTCGGAACTGATGAATTATCCAGTGAATACGAAAAAGCCAATGATGATTATAATTCTATCATGGTAAAAGCATTGGCAGACCGTTTTGCAGAAGCTTATGCTGAATTTTTACATAAAAAAGTAAGAACAGAATATTGGGGCTATGCTGTTCAGGAAGAATTAAGCAATGAAGAACTTATTGCAGAAAAATACAAAGGAATACGTCCTGCTCCTGGTTATCCTGCATGCCCTGACCACCTTGAAAAGAAAACTATTTGGGATCTTTTAAAAGTAGAAGAAAATATAGGAGTATACCTTACAGAAAGCTTAGCGATGTTCCCAACTGCAGCCGTTTCCGGGTATTATTTCGGAAGCCCGCATGCCAAGTATTTCGGACTAGGAAAAATTGCAGAAGACCAGCTTAAAGATTATGCTGACAGAAGAAGTTGTAGCCTTCAGGAAGCTAGGAAATGGTTGTCACCAAATTTAGCAGATTAAAATTGATATGAAGAAAGCATCTAAACTATTACTGATTATTCTAAATATTTTCAGTTTCTGTATTTTATTTGTATTGCTTTACAAAAATGCAACCTTTCTATTTAGTAGTACCTTTGATAAGTTTGTCTATAATTCAGACTATTTTATCAATTATACATCAGGCTTTATAAAAAGAGGATTGGATGGTCAGCTTATTTACGCTGTTACGGTATTAACAGGTTTTTCTCCTATCAATATCTTAAGGACATTATATCTTATCTTTTTTGTTGCACTGTCAGGAATAGTTAGCAATATTTTGTATAAGTCCAAAATATCATTCTTTTATCTTTTTTCACCCTTTCTGTTCTTATTTCCATTTGTTTACTTCCCTTTGTATCATATTTCAAAGGATATGGAAGTGCTTGTAATATCATATTTGGTATTATACCTTTTCATTAATGGTAAATCAAAGCTATTATTAAATATTGCCTTTTCAATAGGAATCCTAGCACATGAATCAATATTTATTTTTCTGTTTTTTCCTCTCTTACTTATTCAGTTATTTTATCAGGGAAAGGGAAGTATTATACAGAAGTTTCTAAACTTTGGAATTACTTTCGCGCCATCTATTGTTGTATTCTTGCTGATATTTCTGAAATTTAATGGTTTGTCAAACAATATTCAGATCATTTATGACTCCTGGAAACCTTATAGTATTTATCTACAAAGCGTACATTTTAATTCCGGATTATTCGACGGGAGACCAAGGCTAATTTCAAATGTAGTAAAAGAGCCTTATAATCTGATTGGTTTAGGATTACTTATAGGAATCAATTTTTTATTTATAACAGCAGGAGGGTATTTATATGCCAAGAAAAATTTCTTGGTATTGCTAGGAATATCTTTACTTCAAATCCTGCCGATTATAGTTCTTTGTGTTGTAGCTTCTGATTTTGGGAGATGGTTCTTTTTATCCAATGCAATTCTGTTGTTTTCCATGTTTTTACTTCAAGAAAAAATGCCGTCAGTGAATTTCTCTTGGGGGAATAGCCACTTTATTATGCGAACCTATGAAATGCTATCATTTCCGATGGTTTGTATCCTTTTTGTGTTGGGAGGAATGCCTTATTTAGGCTTTAATATCTATAGATACTTTTACTCAAACCCATTTAAAATAATTCTTGATTGGCTTTGATGTTTATATAAAGTCATGAAATTATAATATATAAAACTTAATAAATGAAAATTACTGATCATATAAAAAATGCAAACGGAAAAACTTTATTCTCCTTAGAAGTTGTTCCACCACAAAAAGGAATTGGGATTGAAGATCTTTATACAAACATAGATCCATTGATGGAATTCAAACCACCATTCATTGATGTTACCACTTCAAGAGAAGAATACATCTATCTTGATAAAGGTAATGGATTGATGGAGCGCCGTATCACAAGAATGCGTCCCGGAACTCTAGGGATTTGTGCCGCAATTCAACATAAATATAATGTAGATACCGTTCCACACTTACTTTGTGGAGGTTTTACCAAAGAAGAAACAGAATATCTTTTGGTAGACTGTATGTACCTTGGAATTGATAATGTGATGGCATTACGAGGAGATGCTATGAAAGGACATCAGTATTTTGAACCTACTCAGGGAGGACATGCCAGTGCAATGGATCTCGTAAATCAAATCAACGATCTTGGAAGAGGAAAGTATTTACATAATGAGGAACAGGTTTGTGATGAACTCAATAAATTCTGCATTGGAGTAGCAGGCTATCCTGAAAAACATATGGAAGCTCCTTCCATGAATTATGACTTGAAATGGCTGAAGCAAAAAGTAGATGCCGGAGCAGATTATATTGTTACTCAGATGTTCTTTGACAATAAAAAGTACATTGAATTCGTTAAGAAAGCAAGAGAAATGGGAATCACCGTTCCAATCATTCCGGGAATTAAGCCAATTGCTACCAAGAAACACCTGAAAATCTTACCACAGGTATTTAAAATAGATCTTCCGGAAGAGCTGATCAATGAAGTAGAGAATGCAAAAAATAATGAAGCGGTAAAGCAAATCGGAATAGAGTGGGCAATTACCCAATGCAGAGAACTTTTGGATTTTGGAGTTCCTGTGTTACACTTTTACTCAATGGGGAAAAGTGATAATATTAAAAAAATAGCTGGAGAGCTATTCTAATAAAAGTACCAAAAATGAAGAAACCCTGCCAAACGGCAGGGCTTTTATTTTTTATTGATTTAAAAAGTTGACTAGCTTCACCAGATCTTCTTCTTTATTCAGTTTAATAGAATTAGTTTTTAAAAACTGTTGAATTTGTTCCTTTTTATCAGGGAAAAATGCAAATATATCTTTATCCTTTTTAGGCTTTCTGATAAATCCGTTTGGTGTTTTAATATAATAAACAGGATCTAATGTTTTGAAAAACGCTGCTTTGTCTGAAGCATAGGAATTCGCTGCTGGAACAGCATCGTTGAATTTCGTTTTTACTTTCTTATAAAGTTTATTATTTCCGTTAACGAGCTCAAAGAAATATCCACTTAATTCATCCTTAGTCTCTAATAGCACCATTGTACTTTTAGGAGACGAGATTTCAATTCTTGAAAACTGCTCTTCTTTTGGTAAAACAAGTGGCTTGCCATCCTTTTGGTATTCTACTTCATCTGTATAACTATTGTATCTTACAGTTACTTTCTCGTAATTATCGGCTACTTTGGCAAGATGAAATTCTGTTGTGTGATAAGGTGATCCAATAATATCTTCATATCTCAATGCTCTTCCTGCATTTTCTGATTTAACTCCGAATACCGGATGGTCACCTCCAAGGCTACCTACAGATAATGTACTTGAATAACTTGCTCCAGTTCTTCCACCTGGGAGAGCACTTTGCCCGTAAGACAGGCTAAAAGATACTAATAAAGCACCTATAATTACTTTTCTCATTTTTATATGGTTTTATTTTAGTTTTGTGCAATAATACAAATTATTATCATTTCAATAGTGATGAAATGCAATGATTGCAATAAAAAGGCGTCAAAATTACAAAAAAGGATGTCTTTCAAACTCTTTATTTCGATCAAATAAATATCGGTAAGTTGCTAGTTTTCTGGTGACTGTAGTGTCAAGGGTTTCTGCGATTCTGATCATTTTTGGATTAAAATCACCAATCCATTGAAGTTCTGTAATTTTAAAATCCGTATGCTTTCTTAAATGTTGGGTTCCTTCCCAGATCATATAACCATCAATGCCTTTTTTCTGCCATTCAGGGACAACTCCAAAAACAAGTCCAACCATTTTTTCGTTCTTTTTAAACCGCTTTAAAAATAAAAATTTAAGCTTTTCAAAAATTCCGAATTTTCCGTTGAGGTATTTGAACCACTGGTTGAGGTCCGGAAGATTGATCCACATAGCAATCGGGTGAGCATTTTCATAGACAAACCATGAAATATGTTCATTAATGATAGGCTTCATTGTCTTGAACATTTTAAGAACCTTAGACTCCTCCAATTGTTTTCCCTCTCCGTGAGCTGCCCACGCTTTATTATAAATTTCCGTAAAATCTTTTGCAAACTTGGTAAGATTATTCTTTTTCATCGGTTGGGCAGAAATAGCAGGGTTTCTTCTGTTTTTTTCATGAGCAATTGTGAAAATTCTGGAAACTTCAGCGAAAATAGGTCTTGTAAAACATAGCTGCTCAAAATATACCTGAAAGCCATAATTCTCAAAAAGGTCTTTATAGTAAGGAAAATTGTAATTCATTCCATATAAAGGCTCTATAAAACCTTCAGTCAAAAGTCCCCAAAACTTATCCCGTTCTCCGAAATTGATAGGACCATCCATGGCTTCTATTCCTTTTTCCTCAAGCCAGTTTTTGCAATGATCAAAAATGAAATCAGCGGTTTGTTGATCATTGATACAATCAAAGAATCCTAAACCTCCGGTAGGCTGCTTCTGTTCATAGCAATTATTGATAAATACTGCGACTTTGCCTACTATTTTATCATTCTTTTTAAATAGAAATCTTCGGCATTCTCCACTCTTAAAGAATTTATTCTTTTCAGGGTCAAAAATCTCTTCAATATGTTTATCTAGCGGACGAATATAATTTTTGTCATGTTGATAAAGTTGTGCAGGGAATTCCAGAAATTCCTTTCTATGTTCTTTGTTTTGTACTTCTTCGACAATAATCATATTTTTTTATCAGAGTAGGTTATAAAAGATAATGTTTTCATTTAAATTGAATATAGATGAAACGATATTATCCGTATTTTTGCTGCAAATTAAATAAAAATGGTTGATTTTACTGATAACGACGATGATATTTTCACTGGAAAAGAACATACGCCTATAAGGGAAGATGCTTTTGATAAATCGCCACAGGAAAAAATTGAGAAAATTACTGAGCTTTTTGGAGAAATAATGGAAACATTGGGATTGGATATGACAGACGATTCCCTAAAAGATTCCCCAAAGCGTGTTGCTAAAATGTATGTGAACGAAATTTTCGGAGGACTTCTTCCGGAAAACAAACCTGGAATCTCTACATTTTCCAATAAATATAAATATCGCCAAATGCTGGTGGAAAAAGATATCACAGTATATTCTTTCTGCGAACACCACTTTTTACCAATTATAGGAAGAGCACATGTTGCTTATATTTCAAATGGAGAAGTGATTGGTCTTTCAAAAATTAACAGGATTGTGGATTATTATGCAAAAAGACCACAAGTTCAGGAAAGACTTACAATGCAGATTGTAGATGCTTTGAAAGAAGCTTTAGGAACAAAAGATGTAGCGTGTATCATTGATGCAAAACACCTTTGCGTAAACTGTAGAGGAATTAAAGATACGGCAAGTTCCACTATTACAGCAGAATTAAGCGGTATTTTCAGAACAAACCCTATCACAAGACAGGAGTTCTTACATTACGTAGGAAGCCATGCAAAGTTAGATTAAAAATGGTCTCACAAATCATAAAGAAAAATATCAGACTTCTTTCCGAAAAGTTCAATCATGAAATATCTTATTACGAAAATGGGGTACTAATTAAAAGCGAAAAGAATTTTATTGAAATTATTCCACAGCATCAAAAGAAACTTTTAGTTAAATATAATATTGAAGATGGAATTGATGAAGTAGAAATCCTTGATTTTGAAATCTATGATTTGCTAATTAACATTTTTAGAAGAAAAGAATTAGAAACAATAGCTTTGAATTTAAGTTTTCCATTAAATTTGAAGGATCTTGAAGAAGAGTTTGGAGATTTAAATAAATTTGAAGAATATTTAATGTCTCTGGTAGAATCCAATACTGATTATATAAACATTGGGGGAAATCGAGTATTGACAGAGTTTTATAAAAATACTCTAATTTTAAGGGATGATATTGGACATGCAAAGTCTAATGTAATAAATTTAAGTAATGATAAAATTTAAAAAAGTTGCCGATAAAATTTTCATCACAACAATTATCTGTTGTGACAGATTTTTATTTTAACTAATTTTTGAATCTTAAAACTATTGAATCTTTTAACAAAAAATAAATGCAATTAAAAATATATAACTCCCTTACAGCGGAGAAAGAAATATTCAAACCTATTTTAGAAGGAAATGTTGGAATGTATGTCTGCGGACCTACCGTATATAGTAATGTACATTTAGGAAACGTAAGAACTTTTCTTTCCTTCGATTTTATTTACCGTACTTTAACGCATTTAGGGTATAAAGTAAGGTATGTAAGAAATATTACAGACGCAGGACACCTTACTGATGATGGAAATGTAGACAACGATAGATTCGTAAAGCAAACCAGATTGGAAAAGCTTGAGCCGATGGAAATCGTACAGAAATATACTGTGGATTTCCATAAAGTTCTGGATATGTTCAATCTACTGCCTCCAAACATTGAACCTACAGCCACAGGGCATATCGTAGAACAAATTGAGTTAACTCAAAAGCTTATTGAAAAAGGTTTTGCCTACGAAAGCAACGGTTCCGTTTACTTTGATGTATTGGAATACAACAAAAGAGGATTGAATTATGGTGAACTTTCAAAACGTAATATAGAAGAACTCTTCGCTAATACACGTGATCTTGATGGACAGGGAGAAAAGAAGAATCCACAGGATTTTGCCCTTTGGAAAAAAGCATCTCCAGCTCACATTATGAGATGGAATTCCCCTTGGGGAGAAGGCTTTCCTGGATGGCATCTTGAATGTACTGCGATGAGTACTAAATATTTAGGTGAAACATTTGACATCCATGGAGGAGGAATGGATTTAAAATTTCCTCACCACGAATGTGAAATTGCACAAGGTAAAGCTTGTAATGATGCAGCGCCGGTAAATTACTGGATGCATGCTAATATGTTGACAATGAATTCTCAACGTATGAGTAAGTCTACGGGGAATTATATCCTTCCAATGCAGTTGGTAACAGGAGAAAATGATTTCTTTGAAAAACCATTCCACCCATCAATTGTACGTTTCTGCTTCCTGCAGGCACACTACAGAAGCGTATTGGATATTTCCAATGATGCCATGATTGCAAGTGAAAAAGGATTTATCAGATTGATGGAAGCTGTAAAAGTATTGAATACCATCACACCTGATGATAACAAAGAATCTGCGTTCAGCCTAACAGAATGGAAGAATAAATGTTATGACGCTTTAACGGATGATTTCAACTCTCCAATCTTGATTGCGCATTTATTTGAAGCCGTAAAATACATTTTCGCTTTAAATGATGGGAAAGAAACAATCTCAACACAAGATCTTGAAGATTTAAAATCTACCTTGAATGCGTTCATATTTGATGTTTTAGGATTACAAACCGTAGAGGAAAATAATAACGAAAAGCTTGATCAGACTTTAAAAGTTTTAATTGAACTTAGAAATCAGGCAAGAAAATCCAAAAACTTTGACCTTTCAGACCAGATCAGAGATAAACTACTTGCTGAAGGCATTGAATTAAAAGATGGAAGAGACGGAACATCATATGTTCTGAATTAAAAATATAAGCATTAGCTTTACAATTATTCCGTAAGAATCTCTTACGGAATTTTTTTATCTACTTTTGAAGTAATATTATATATAGTAACTATCTTTTTGTCTTTATATTCATTCTTCTTTCGTAATTTCCATTTATTTATGAGCTTATTCCCGCTCTCCACTTTTACTCCTCGCGCTTAGCTCTCCATCCCAAAGCCTAAAACCTCTCCAGCGTGTGCTGTGGGATAGCCGTTTCTATCGGGGCTAGGGGAGAAGTGCCTTTAATGAATGATAAGTAATGTAGCGATAGTCTCCACTATAGGCATTCATCACCGTATTAGTTATCTTTTAGTGAACCCAATAATACTTTTACTTTCACCTCTATATAATGTATAATAAGATCAACCATTCATTTTATGAAGGATTAAATCCATTATATATAATATTCCTAAAACATCTATACTTCTCTGCGCAATCCATGCCTATGTATTTAAATAAAATATGCCCAACCACAATCCATTCACTAGAACCGGCTTTAGCCCGTTTACTAAATAAATCTCAACATAGGTTTTAGCCCAAAGATAAAACCCACCCACACTCCAGCCCTCATACTCTTGGATCCCACTCCTTCAAACATATGTTTAAAATTTTTCCACCTTTAAACCAGCTGTTTAGGGTTGAATATGAATTCACCATGAAATTTATGTTAAATAATTTTGTTTTGTGTTGTTATAAGTTGTTATCTTTGCCCCACTGAAAACGAGAGTATCTCAGTAGCGCAGAAGAGCTTTTAACTAAGCAGAGACGATATTACTTCAAAAAGAGAGAAACAAAAAAACTTTGCATATTTTATTAAATAAAAGTTGCGGGTTACAATAAAGTTTGTATCTTTGCAATCCCAATTACGGGAGCGCAGGAGTGGATAGATTAAGGTTTAGAAAGGAGTTAAGGTTACATAAAAAACTTTAAATTTTTCTTTCAAAACATTTGGTCATTACGAAATAAAGTTTTACTTTTGCACTCGCAAATACGGAGCGACACTGACAGAAAGATTGCTTCGTTACAAAGCGGA
>NZ_MAYH01000046.1 GCF_001684975.1 Chryseobacterium artocarpi
ACAATAGAGCATTCCGATTACTAATCGGAACGGTCAAAGTCTCGAATCCTTTCGCGCTCACTTTAGACTCACAGTTTTTGTGAGTCTTTTTTGTTTTTTATAATTATATAGAAAAATTTGCGAAGCTAAAACAATAGAGCATTCCGATTACTAATCGGAACGGTTAAAGTCTCGAATCCTTTCGCGCTCACTTTAGACTCACAGTTTTTGTGAGTCTTTTTTGTTTTTTATAATTATATAGAAAAAATTTGCGAAGCTCAAACAATAGAGCATTCCGATTACTAATCGGAACGGTCAAAGTCTCGAATCCTTTCGCGCTCACTTTAGACTCACAGTTTTTGTGAGTCTTTTTTGTTTTTTATAATTATATAGAAAAATTTGCGAAGCT
>NZ_MAYH01000047.1 GCF_001684975.1 Chryseobacterium artocarpi
CTAAATAAATCTCAACATAGGTTTTAGCCCAAAGATAAAACCCACCCACACTCCAGCCCTCATACTCTTGGATCCCACTCCTTCAAACATATGTTTAAAATTTTCCACCTTTAAACCAGCTGTTTAGGGTTGAATATGAATTCACCATGAAATTTATGTTAAATAATTTTGTTTTGTGTTGTTATAAGTTGTTATCTTTGCCCCACTGAAAACGAGAGTATCTCAGT
>NZ_MAYH01000048.1 GCF_001684975.1 Chryseobacterium artocarpi
TCAATAATGACACTACTATAAACTATGACATTGGTGAAAATAAAATTTCAAAAAGAGAGGATGTTGAAATACCTCCAGCTGCATAGTTAAAATTGCCCAACTGTCAGATCAGATTCAAACTATTACATTTTATTATATCAAACATAAGAAAATGTTAAAAATTCTTATCATATTACAGTCTATTTTTTTATAAATACTAGTAAACTCCATAAAAGCATTAGGTAATAAAAGCTGGCACTTAGGAAAAAGGAAATGTATTACTATCTCAAGCTACAAACTTAAGTATATTGCTAAGTAAGATCCACAGCTAAGTC
This sequence comes from Chryseobacterium artocarpi, assembly GCF_001684975.1. Classification (GTDB taxonomy): domain Bacteria; phylum Bacteroidota; class Bacteroidia; order Flavobacteriales; family Weeksellaceae; genus Chryseobacterium; species Chryseobacterium artocarpi. Next base: position 315 of record NZ_MAYH01000048.1, read on the forward strand.
TCTTCTTCGTAATAAATCTTATAGTATTTTCTACCATTTTCATCAATACCTTGTTCAATTAACTCTCTATTACCATGTATATAGATATGAAAGTTCTTATCAAGTTTTAGTACATTTTTGAAAACTCTTGCCTGTTTTTTAACTGCTTGACTTGATATTTCAAAATTATCAGCCAATTCAATTTTGTTTTCTTGCCTATAATTTTCGTCAAACTTTCTAAATGACTCAATTATGTTATCTTGGCCAAATACCTCATCTTCAAATTGTTGTTTATCAAATGATTCGTTTTTCTTAAAATAGTCAACCGAACGATTTAAAAAATCTATCTTATCGGCTTTACTCAGTGTAAAGTCTTCATCCAATTGCTTGGTAACAAATTGTTTTGCAATTCCCAAGAATTGATTGGTTTGTTGATATTCATTGTTTATCGTTTTGACAGATAGAAAATTTTCCTTCCAATAAACAGTTTCGGTGCTTTTTCCTAGATTATCTATGATGCAAACCTTGTACCCAGACTGTTTATCACAATTTAGGATTATACATCCTTTATCTAATTTATTTACGTTAGTTCCTTCATCATAAGAAATAATTTTTGCATTACTACTTCTCACGTTTGATTTAATGTAATTTTCTTTTGTTTCAGCTTTGAATATACCGATCGCCTCCACTAGCTCGTCTTTATATACTAAATCATCAAAATATGCTATATATAATTCTCCCTTTTTAATTTTGGGATGGTTACTATTATCATAAAGATGTTGTGCTATTAGCTTTGTCTGTTCGAAATAATCCAATTCATTAGAGAAAATACGGCTTGCAATAGCATAAATTTCATTTTGCTCCAGACCAACGGAATTATAAAAGTTGAATATTTCATTACCCGAAAACGACGATAGAAAGTATCGTTTTATTAGGCTCAGTAGGTCGTCATCTTCTATATTCGCTAATGTTGAAGAGAACTCAACCCCTTCATCAAGTATTTTATTTCCTACTTGATGAACAGCTAAGCTTCTTATTTTTAGAGTATCAAATTGTATCATTTATGTTTTGCTTTTGCTTGTACTGTGTATAATTATCGTCTCTTATTTTATTGATTTCTTTGGTAATTAGTGCTTTGGTGCTTGTGAAGTTATTATCAAAAGAGTTGGGAGCAGGTGTTATGGATATTCTTAACTCAGTGTCTTTATATCCTTTTAGTCCTAATGCTCCGTTAAAAGATACCTCTATTGAGCATATTCCATCTCTATTTATATATTTATAGATTACATTAAAACGAACTTTTTCACACAAGATAGCAATTCGATATTCATCCTCGGATAAATAGATCGTATCATGAAGCTCTTTTCCATGTAAATTCAAATTAGAAACTCTTCCTTTTAAGGATTCTAAATCTTTAGGTAGTTTTGATAGAGTTTCATCGGTTCTGAACTTCATACTATCCAAAGTAATTTTCTTAATTACAATAGCCTTTGAATCCTGTATCTTTAAAAAGCTTAAGAGGAATTGTATTCTTTCATTATTTGCAAAGTCAAGAAACTGTATTGATTTAAATTCTTCAACTGATAAATTATTTTTCTTTAAGGCTTTTTGAAAGTTATCAAAATAATTTTTATTCAATTTATAAGTTTCTGACGAAGTATGCTGATCTATAAAAGTTAACTGATTATTTTCATACCTAATTTCCATTTGGGCATCGTGAAATGTCTTGCCAGTAAGAAAATCTTTGTTAGTATTTTCTTTCTCTATTTTATATTTAACAACGAGGTGATTATAGTTTTTGCCAACTCTTTCTAGCATAGGAGCTCCTACTAGAGCACAATTTTTCGGCAACCCAGATTTTGTAATACTTTTTAAGTCTGGAAATAATTCATTAAAGGTTTCCCAAAGTGTCTTACTACCTAAGTTGACTGTTGCTGTTCGCTCTATCTCTTTTGGCTTGTCTTCTTTTTCTCTGTATGTGGCCTTTAAACTATCTAGTTCATCAGGACTTAAAAGTAGACAAGAAAATAAAGGGAGAATATCATTCTTGCTTTTTTTCAAAGTAACAATTCCTTTTCTTGTTAAAAAATCCTGAAGATTTACTTCTGATAAAATACTTGTTCTTAGTTTTGGAATTAAAAAATCTCCGAAAGGCAAAATCTTATCAATATCATCAGATATTTGGGTTGAATGTGTTAATTCTACCTGCTTATCTTGTTTAGGTTGAGCGTAAAAAGTATTATTTTGAGTTTCTTTCAATGATACGATATCAAATTTTGAGAATCTGTGAAAAGTGATTTTTGTAGTAAATGATTCATCTTTAAAAAGTTGCTTTACTGCATTAATTTCATATTCTTTATTATTATCATAATTAGGTAAATATATACGAATTTCATTCGTAAGCCCACATAATTTATGTGAGAGCCAAATTAATCTTGATACATTTTCTTTACTGTATGGATTATTGCAAAAAATCAAACACGATATTTTACCTGTTTCCTTTTCCTCTTTAACAATAGGAATAATTTCAGAATTTATTAATTGAATGGGAAGTTTTTTGCCAGATAGAAGTAACTGGGACTTTTCCATATTCTTCCCTGTATTCTGATATAAAAACTTTATTTCACTTAAAGGCCAATAACTCTCAGCAGTTTTGATGGAACTTACTAAAAAAGTAGCTCTTTTATTATCAACCAAAAATATCTCTTCAAATTTATTCGTACCAAAGTCAATATCATTATTTATGTGTTGTGCTAAATCATATTCTTTTTCAGTATCTAAGCTACTTAAGCAAAAAAGTAAACCTTTATAGTGTGTCTGTAAACCAGAGTTTCCAACTAATTGAAGAATATTATCACTTTGTTTGGCACAGTCCAAATTTTCAGCTAGATCAGTGAGATGTTGAGTTAATTCATAACTTTTAGAACTGGGATATCCATTTTCGGAATGTTTCACAGATCCTATAATAATATCTCTTCTATCATGATACAATGGATTATCATAAGAGTACAATATATCTATTCCATGATGTGGATTATTTTTTACCGTAGGTTTATGCCTTGAAGGAAAAGAGCAATCAATATCCATATTCCATGAAGCACTTCCCCAGCCAACAAGTTTTAAAATTTCGTTAGCAATTTTTTCACCGTCCCGCCCCGAACGTACAGAATCTTCTGCCATAATTTAAGTTTTTAAGGTTATTATTTATTTCTTTTTATCAAGTTAATGTTATTCAATATTTTTTCTTTCCAATGGTTCTTAAGGAGATAATACAACTTTTCCGATTTCTAACAATATAGCAATTTATTTAATATGTATACAATTTGCGAAACACTAAATAAATCAAACCAAAATAAGAAAATGAAAGGAAAAAAATATCACTGATTTCCTTTTAAAGTTATATTGTAAAAATAGAAATTTCTAATCATATTAAATATTTGCAGATATAGACATGTTTCAGTGCAAGATGAGTGCATTTATAAACCGCATATATTTTTAACACACTTTTACACGAAGTGTCTACTCTGCTGAAATATTTCTAAAAGAAAGCGAAGAAAAAACCGAAAAAAAAGAAGAAAAGAAAGTCCTCTTTTAAGGGAGCGAGGTGTTGTGTCAAGGTTTTTTGGAAAAAGTTTTTGTGTATTTTTATATACTCAAAAAGTTTTTCTAAAAACCCGGAGGGCTGGACCTTGACACAACTTAGCGGCTGGACCAGTAGCTCCCTATCTTTGACTTCTTTTTTTATTTTTGTCCCCATAAATACTAATGACTTTACAAAATTTTCATTGCAACTTTCGATTAGTCTTATCTCAATTAATTTGAATCTAGCCTCACTTTATCTTAAAGATCAAGATAAAATATAATGTTTATCAGATTATCCTTCAGCACTCTTTTGTTAAGCATCTTTAAATAAACAGAATATCTGTGATTCTGAATAATATAAGCTTCTTTTTTTTAAAATTTCAACTATAAAATAAAATACGCCAAGTTTTGGCGCCACGGTAGCTCATCTTTGTCATAGAAAGGAAACAGAAAAAATAATAATCCCAATCCCTAACTGTTTAGTTAATTATTAACTTTTAAAAACACAGATTATGAAAGACCCTCCTGCTAAAAAGAGCTTCAGCTTAAGACATCAAAAAATCAATTTTAACAACTTTAAAAATTTACAATTATGACATCAAAAACAGAATTAAAAAGTTATTTCGAAAACGGAGACATGCCAAACGAAGAACAGTTTTGGGCATGGATGGAAAGTTATTGGCACAAAGAAGAAGTTATAGATCCAAATGCTGTTCAATATACTAATGCTGTACCCTCTGTATTTAAAGTGGGTGGTATTCCTGCTGGAACTACTTTCGATAAAATGCCATTAAAAGAATTATTGGATTATATCTTTTATGGAAAGGTAGATTTATCCAGTACCGAAATTAAATTTAAAATCAGAACAACTCAAGCTAATGAAAGAGTACCAATAGCTATGCTAAGAACTTCTGCACAAGCTGCACAGGCTAAAGTCAATTATGGTGATGGAAAGGAGGAAATGATAGTAGTCCCAACTTATAACGGTTCAGAATCATGGACGGACGGAGATGGGAATACGCACTACATTGACACCGGAAATACATTCTATCATGTATATGAAACCGCAGGCGATTATGAAATCACCATCAATGCAGAAGCCAATGTAAGCTATGCAAGATTCTGCGAAGGACTTACCAAAAATTCACAGGGTTACTTTGAGCCTACAACCAATAATTATATTGTTGAACTATCCAAATTCAAATCAGATTCCTTAACCACTCTGGATTATACTTTTGCAGGCTTATCACAGGCTAATGTGGCTGCAGATTTTAAGCTTGAAACGCCAAAAGTTGAAACAATGGATGTAGCTTTTTATGGTTTTGGAGAAGGCAGAGAATTTGAAGCTTTCCCGGCGGATATGCTTTCTCAGATTACCAAGCCAACAGGACTAAGAGGAACATTCTTTAGAACAGGTCTTAAAAAGATTCTACCGGGATTCCTGGATAGTTTCTTTAATCTTGAAACAGTATTCGAATGTTTTAAAAACTCTAAACTAGGGAAAGGGCATTATCAGGATGTTTATGCATGGGATTACAGAGACAAACATTCCATAGATTCTTCTTATGATTTTATCCCTGTTTCGTTATTCTGGAAGAACCCTAAGCTAAAAGATGTATCCCATTGCTTCAACTATATTGGAGAAGGCTGGTTCGGAAACTTTACCTCGGGATATTTAGCGTATAATATAGTGAGAAGAGAATTGTTTTGGAATGGTAAATCTTTAGGAAATACGAAAGGAACTATTGAGAATGCATTCTATATGTTTGCGAAAAATAACAGAATCCTTTGTGAAGCCAATATCCTGAAATATGCTCCCGAAATGAAACATATTGGAGGAATGTTTACGCAGACCAATCAGGTTATTCATGCGATCAGCTGGGGTGGAATGATTCCTATTGCGAAGAATGAGACTACCTCTATTCGTTCTTATGATGGTGGACAGCCTGTTGAAGTCGAAGGAAATGGTTTGACATACGACTTGAATGTTATGTTCCCCGAGGCAATTTACCCAAAAATTCTTACGCTGAATGGTGCATTCACAAATGCAGTAGCTAATGGTGATGGCTTTAATCATGCTCTAGACTATAGCTGGGCAGCAAGTCCGGTAACAATAGATCAGAGTTTCAACGGAGCTGCATTCCTGGCAAAATTTCCGAATGCTACAGCTGGTAGTGTAGATGCATATGCTCAACAAATGCTTGGACAGTCCGGTGGTTCAGAAGCCGATAAAGCAGATGGTCGAAACGGTGTATTCTTTATGCTGGATCAGGATAACAGAATCACAGACAAAGCTACAATTCCTGCATTAGTATTCAATAACGCGATTCCATATTAAAAATGTAGCAATGTAATAATGTAACAATATACCAATGAGATAAGACCATAATAAATCAAAATTACTCATTGCCTATTGCTCATTGTTTATTATCCATTGCCCATTTTAAATCATCAATAAAATTTTAAAGCTTCCTTAAAAATTGATCTGAAAAAGGTCAACAGGGAGAACTATGTCTAAAAATTAAAAAAAACAATCAATAAATATTAATATTATGAACACAAACAGCAGTAATGCCACACAAACACTTTTCCGTTTTGCAAGCCTTAGAAATCCTCAACTGGCTGAAGCTAAAAACAATGACAACTTTATTATAAGAAGTAAAGAGTCAAAAGGCTATTTCGATTCTCTTATTCAGGAATGGTATGCTCCTCCTGTAAAAGATACTTCTAAGATTAATTATCTTATCGAAAAGATGAATGAAAATTCTGAAATTATTTCTATTAAAAAGACTGAAAAAGCTCTTATTCAGGTTTTAGGATATTTTTACGAAGCAGGAAAAATTTTGGCTCAGAAAGGAATTTGGGATAAGCTTTCAGATTTAGAACCTCTTATGCTTGATATTCAGGCAAAAGTAAATATTTCCGGTTCTGTTGAAAGTCAGTTATTAGATCCTTCTTCAGAAAGGGTAAAAGCATTATGGGATAGCTTGATATACCAGATGCTAACTCAAAAAGATTTTTATGTTAAAGAAATTATTATTCAATCTCTGCAGGCTATAAATTGTTTTATAAAATATCAGAAGCTAACTACAGAACCTGAAAAAGAAAAACTGGAATTACTTCGTAAGACAGCAACTGCTAAAGTCGTTATTCCCGACTATCTTTTCATAGATTCAGCTAAACCAGATGATGAAAACAATATTTTCACTGTTAATGAAAGCAGAATTGCGGAATCTTACATTTATACAAATAAATCTGGACAAAAAGATGCTGTAAGCCCTGCTTCTCAAATTAATTATACTGCTAAAAATACCCGAATGGAACTGGCTATTGAAGCTTATAAAAAGACGAAGTTAGAGCAGTTACAGAAGGAATTAGAAAAAGAGCAGAAAAATTATAAAAGAGAATATAATAAAGCTTATAATATTGCTTTTGAAAAATATCAGCAAGAAATTTCGACTCTGCCTCAAGATTCTAAAAGTACAATATCTGCTGATCAAACAGAAGAAGAAATAAGCGAAACCAGTAGTGATATTCAGGTTCCTAAAGTTCCAGAATTTATTTTCGAACATAACGAGAATATGAACGTTATTTCACAAAAACTTTCTGTTTCCTCTCGAAACACCCTAATTCAGCTACTGGAACAATCGGGTTATTCTGATACTACTGAAGTATCCTCTTCCAGAGAAATGCAAAAAAGCATGGTATCTGTATCTTCTGATGAATCCGGTTTTTCTTTCAATGAGATTTTTGAAAAAATTGATGAAAATTTATCTGAAATTCAGGATAATATAAAGAATCTTTCAAATATACAGAGGGAACAGTACGTAAAAATGGGGAACGCTTTAATTCCGGTAAATCAGACTACTGAAGAAGCCTACGCATTTTCCTTTATGGGGAAAGCGGCATCATATTCTGCGGGAGTTCAGAATTGGAGTTTTTATCTTACACTTAATCTTCCTGATGATTCCTGGAATATTACTTCTATTAACTATCGTATACAAACTAATGAAGGAAGTATTCAGGATGGTAGCTATTATGGGTTGACCAGAAACAAAGGACAGATTTTTCTAGCTGACTTTTTTTACAATTATTTTACGGCAGCAGAAACGGATTATCCTGTAAATTTTGAATTTGATATTATTTTCAGCAATGGCGAGAGCGCAAAGGTAATTATAGATCAAAGAATTGTTTCAGATTTATTATATGCTGGTGTATTTAAACTGGAAGAATCGGAATCAGGGTTAGAAAACAATGTTTTTATTCCTAATGGATTCGGAATAAAAAGATTGGGTATTGCAGACTATATGAAGGTTGAGCAAACGCTCCATGCTTATGTACCTGGAGAAGTATCCAACATTGAAAACGTAATGGCCAGTGAGTTGAGGCATAAAAGTTCATCCAAGCTATTGAGAACAGAAGATACGGTTACTACAGCTACCTCCACCGAAGTAGAGCATATTTCAGATACAACTACAACAAGCCGAAATGAAATGCAAACTGAGGTATCCAAAATTTTGCAACAGGATAAAAACATAGAAAGCCATACCTCTCTTAGTGGAGGAGTGGGTACGAAGTTTGAAATCGGAGGCAGCTTTGCTAACCGTACTTCAAAAGAAGATGCTACAAGACAGGTAGTTGCTAAATCTCAGGAGATTACAACAAGAGCTATGGATAGAGTGGTGAGTAAAGTTAGTGAAGAGCGAGTTAGCAAAATCATTCAGGAGTTTACTGAAAACAATGTCCATGAGTTTGATAACAGAAGCGGATCCAAGCATATTACGGGTGTTTACCGTTGGGTAGATAAGAAAATGAAAAACCAGATCTTCAACTATGGGAAAAGAATGATGCTGGAATTCATGATTCCCCAGCCTGCAAAATTACATGATCTGGCCACAGATAGTATTATTAAAAATTCTCCGGTATACGAAAAACCTATTGATCCAAGAAAAGATGCTTTTGTTCCGATGAAAGGAGCTGGCAGTGCTTCAGAACAAACCATTCGTTACTGGGCAGATGCTTTTGGTGTTGAGGTTCGTGATCTTCCAAGAAAGAAGCTTGTTCATCATGTTCCTAATGTATTCTATGAAATAAAGGAAGATCAAAGACAGAGAAATCAGACATTATTATTACCAGATCATTATTCAGCTAAGTCAGTGACTGTATATTGGGGATTTGAAGATGGAAGAATGCGGGTGAGTGATTTTATGGGAGGAATGATAGATCTTTTTAATAATGGTGATGGAAATTATACAGTAAACAATCTGGATATTGTAAATAATTTTGAATTTAAATTTCAAGGAATTGGGGTGGATTCATTCAATGTTTCATTTGATTTTTCGTGCGAATTATCTGATGAATATATGTTATCGTGGAAACAGGAGCATTTTACCAAAATTATTGATGCTTACAAAAAAGCATTGCAAGAATGGGAAGATAAAGTAGCCGCTTTAAAAGAAGAAGAAAAAGAGGAAAAGGAGAAATCGGATAGCTACCCATTCTATCGTCAGATTGAAGAAGTGGTATTGAAGCATAATTGTATTGCTTATCTACTGCAAAGCTATAGTAAACTTGGAACCAAACTCTATGATGTGACGGCTGGTGAAATGAAAAGCTTTAAAATGAGATTAGGTAAGAATCTGGATGAGTATACTGCTCTTGCCAAATTTATGGAACAAGCTTTTGAATGGGAAATAATGTCCTATAATTTCTATCCATACTATTGGGGAAATAAAGATGACTGGAAAGATATGTATCTATCCGAAAGTATGGATTCACTATTCCGTAGCTTCTTACAGGCCGGTATGGGAAGAGTAATTGTAACGATTAAACCAGGTTTTGAAGATGCTGTTAATTTTTATCTGGCAACAGGGAAAATCTGGAACGGTGGTGAAGTTCCGGTAATCGGAGATCCACTATACGTATCCATTGTGGATGAATTAAAAGAACCACAAGGTGAGAAATACGGAAAGGCATGGATTACCCGTGTTCCAACAACCTTAACTATTTTACAGGCTAAAACTGTTGGATTGGAAGTTGAGGATGCATTACCTAGAACGATCGAAATACCTGAGGAATTCGAAGTGCCGGCAGATGTTGTTACTGAAAGCGATTTCCAACTGAAGGATAATCTGAAGCTGGAAGGAAGCGATAAGCCTTCTACACTGAAATAAATATTAACAACAGGAATGGCGGTATATCTGCCGCCATTTCTTCTTACTAACAATTAAAATTTACAGAAATGAGTACAATAGAAAAATTACAGGTAGGAAGAATCTCAGCGTTAGGATTAAAAAATACGGGAATTAAGTCAAGTACTTATAAAGATTTTTTAAACAAGAAAGGAGAATACTATTCTGTAAAACAAAAGTTTTCAAACCTTGATGTTGAGGATATTTCATATCAGGAAGTTACAACGGATGGTAATAAAGAAAGTTTATGCTCTGAAGAACGATTAAAAGTTATCCAGACAGTTTTTTATTCGGATATTAATACCATCTTTCTTAATGCAAGTACGGAAATAATTAAAAATATTGGTAATAACGCATTTTGGTTTCTTGAAGGAGAGGATTCTAATTTAATATTATTCCATTTCTTTTCAAATCAACAGGATAAGGAGGTGAAGCGAGTAGTTTGTAATCTTGGAAGTGATATTTTCGATTGTATTAAGCTGAATACTCGTGTTTTTGCCACTGGAGGTTACGTTATAGAATCTAATGGAAAAAAGATTATTAATCCTGAATTGGATAAGTTCAAAGAACGTATTATCACGTGGGTTTTAAAGCAATACAATAGTCCTGAATTTAGTCATCATAGGGTATCCGCTTCCCAAATTAGTAAAGCTATGGATTTGGAATTTTATGCCGAAGCAACCTATCAAAAAGCAGTAGACTGGATCTTTGATAAGATTGGAGTAACCACAACCTTTAAATATTTAGTTGGTATATTAAAGGACAATGCCAAATTTATTGGTAGTTATAAATTTCAGGAATACAACTATCTGCCTTATCTATCTAATTTCGACCCGTTTATAAATGACAGTTTCTTAAAAGCTTTTGGTATTAATCCCACTGTTTTAATTGAAAGATATTCAGTTTCCAAAGAACAACTGAAATATTACAATATCAAGGAGAAAGAGGTAAATCTGGTATACGCCTTTAATGCTGAATTCTGCGGATTCTGGAATGCTCTTATTGATTCTATAGAAGGTTTATATCTTACCTTTCCAGGTATATATGAAATTTTTACGGATAGGGCTAATCTAAAAAAGTTTATTAGGATGATTATCAATATCTTTGAAAACTTCACTGAGCTCAAAGATATTATTGTACGATATGACCATGAAAATAGCCAGGGTTCTATTTATAAGTTTTGCTACCAGCAAGCTTATGAAATCACAATGCTGCTGAGTTTATTACTACCTCTGCCTAAGGCTCCACAGGGACTAAAATCATCATCTGTTTTTGAATTCTTCAGTAATGCACTGGCTAAAATATCTGCAAAAAGCGAACTGTTATTATTAGCTTACAAATTAGGATTACGAGTAGAAAGAACCGCAGATGAATGGGTTTTGATCTCCGATAAAGTAGTGCTGTTTAGGGGAACCAAAGAAAAGGTACTGAAAAGAATAGAGCATATTGCAGAAGTTGCAGAGAAAAATCCTAAATTCGTGATGCGCCTTCTCTCTCCAAGAAGACTGGAAGCTTTAATAGATGTGAAAAAAGGTGAAGGAGCCTTTTTAAAAGAATTGTCAAAAGAAAGCAAATTGATTGTACAGAAAAGATTAAAAGGCGCTAATATTGCTGCTGCTAAATTTAGGGTCAGTTATAAAGGACGAGTGAAAACAATAGAGTTAAAGGCTTACTCCAATAGTAATGTAAGCCAGCTAAATCAATTTGAATTTTGTAAAGCTCCAAATTTAAGAAGTGGTGAGAAAATAACAGATTTTATTGATTACACTGTTGCTGATTCTAGAGGTAAAAATCGATTTAAAGATACAGAAAGTAAAATTTTCCGGGAATTTGAAGATGTACATTTAAAGGAGATTATGAATCAGTTTGGAGCAAAATCAGCAAGCGATCTGAGAATTGATGTAGAACTACAAACTATATTAGATCCATGCCCTATTTGTCAGAAGCAAATGAGAACTTTTGAAGCTAAGTATAATACAAAGATTGATATCTTTAGTAGCGGAGCGAATGATGGAGAGAAATTAAATGAACTTTATCCTAAACTTAAAATAAGAGAACCTAAAAAATAAACACAATGGAAATTAAGTATTTAAAGAAAATGAAAGATACCCCTAAAATTGGTCAATGGGTGAATAGGGGGATCTCAGAACAAGAAATAGAAAAATTGGAGCAGGAATTCAATATAAGTTTTCCCCAGGCTTATAAAGAGTTTTTGTATTTGGGTGGAGATTTTCAAAATTGCGTTGAGTGGGATACAAACTATGTTCATATAGATTGGACACAAGACAATGTGAAAGATAGTATGGCAAATGTAAATTTGCAGTTAAAACCGTTTTTTGCATTTGGAGAATATGGTTGTGACCAATGTTTATTTTTCTTTTTAAATGACGGTGAAAACCCCCCTATATATGTATATGCAGAAGATAAGTTTCATCAAAATGAAAAAGGAGAATTCGTTTATTATGTAAAGCAGGATAATTTTTTTAGTGAGTATATTGATAGATGTATTGATGAGGCTTTAAAGAAATAGTTTTAGAGGTTGCCTACGGGCAACCTTTTTTATACACAGAAAGTAAAATTTTCACAATCATTTTCCAAGTATAGAATAGATTCTGGAAAAAATCATATTCTGTTCTTTCTTCAATTTTTCAATTTCAGAAAGTGTATTTGAAAAATCTTCCAATAACTTTTCAGAAATAAACTTTTGCCCATTTACGATTCTTGCAACTTGGTTGATATTGGTTTCAATCTTGATAAAAACGTTGCCTTGCTTTTCAATGAAAGCCATTACCATTCTTCTTTCATCATTAAAAATTCTATTTTCTACTGAATTAATGATTAGACTACTCAGAGAGATTCGCTTTTTGGAACAAAGCTTTTTCCAGTTTTCTTTTCTGGATTTTTGAATTCTTATGAAAATCCTTTCCTCCTTTTCCATGTTTATTCATTTTCAGTTATAAATAACTTTAGTACAGCTCTATCTAATTAAAATAGCTCAGCGCTTCTAAGTAAGTAAGGTTGATATTGCGGCCTTGATGAAGGGTAGAAAAAATAAATCAGTGTTTTATTTTCTGATTATTTTTTTTGCAAAATTGGGGTGTAAAAACATTAAAAGCAATAGTATACAAGGAGCTTGGACTAAATAAGAATGATCTGGACTTATCTGGAATATCCAAAGATTAAAAAAGAACGTAATGGACTATTCTGGAATATTATACCTGATTTTCCCAAAATAAAAAAACTGAGTTCCGAAGTTTTTCCCCCTTTTTGCAAAAAAGGCAAGAGAGTCTTTGTAGGAAAAACTTGAAAAGTTTGTACGTACAAAGACACATCTTGCCGAGAAAAAAACGCCTAATTTTCAGAGCTCTGAAAAAGTAAAAAAGAAATAATCAACATTCCGTATATTAGTTAATTATGGTTGAAACTAAGATTTCTTGCTATTGAAAGAAAAAAAGACGGCAAATTATGGGGGGAAGACCTGGGTAATTATTACGCAGGTTTCTTATTAGCCTGTATCTATTTTACTCACCCTTGGTCATAGCCTGCTACTTTTTCACTCACATTCCACAACAAGGTGGGTAAAAATTACTCAGGTTAGAGAAATAGGTGGGTAATTTTTACGCAGGCTGTAATTATTTTAAAAACTATGAGACTGTTTAGTCCTGAAAAAAGTTTACAGTTTTTTAGTTACGAAATGTGTAAACCTATTTTAGGATTAGACAGACTATCGCATAAAAAGACGATGAATTATTAAAGTAAGACCTGAGTGATAAGAATTACGCAGGATCTTTGCTAACCTATATCTATTTTACTCATTTTTGGTCATAGCCTGCTACTTTTTCACTCACGTTCCACAACGGGGTGGGTAAAAATTACTCAGATTAGAGAAATAGGTAGGTAATTTTTACGCAGGTTGTAATTATTTAAAGTGAATCATAGAAAGAATTAAACTATATTGATGGACAGATTAATAAAAGAAAGTTCTCCTTTGTCGGAAGCAGATTGAAGAATTCCAAAACCCTTTTAATTCCGATTTTTTTTATTTCTTCACAGTTCATTTTTTCTTTTTTCAAAGCAAATTTTCCCGTCTCTTTTCCTTTTAAATAAAAAAAGACTTTTTAATTACTTTTAATATACTTTTAGTGATTAGCCACACTGCCCTCTGACAAAGCATCCATCTTCAATTCGGAATGAGTACAATTCCGAATTCCACATGAGTACAAATCCGAAATACGAATGAGTGCAATTCCGAAAAAACAGCTTTTACCAGATGAGTACAATTCCGAATCTGATTTTGTTTTCTACAGTTATTTTTACCTTATCTACAATTCTCACAGGATTTACAATACCTACATGAGTGCAATTCCGAAATTGGCCTCATAAAAATCTCAATTTTAACAATTTCTTAACTTCAGCGAGTGCAATTCCGAATTCCGAATGAGTACAAATCCGAAATACGGATGAGTGCAATTCCGAAATCAGAGAATAACAGGGGTAACCGTTTGGCAGTATTTCCGCCATTTTCGTTTCTCTGTATAATCGTATAATAAGTTCCTGTATTTTGCTTAAAAAAAACGCTCCCTGAAAATGTATAGATTATTTCAGAAGATACAGGTATATAGCAATAGCAGCAGTACTAAGCCTTACTTTTTGGTTATGTCCCCAAACACCGTACTTTCTGGTAAGACAAATGCTCAGGTACTTTCGATTAGTATAGATCGTAGACCTTAACTTATAACAAAGGTTGGCAATTTTGCCAACCTTTAATTTTTTCAAGTAAGTCTATTACATATAATTACAATTTATTATTTCATCTTGGATTTTGTGGTATACCTGTCATCTTAATAATATCCTCAGGAATGGCTATGGCATAGCGAGGATCATTAGGTGGGAGTGTATAAACTTTATTTGCAACGGTTCTCGTTAAAGTAATATGAGCTCCATCTCTGTTATATCGCTTTAGATCAGCCCAACGAAGTCCACGAAATAAAAGTTCCTTTCTTCTCTCTTTAGCTATAAGCGTTAGTGCCTCATCTTTACCATTTACAACAAAAGGAACAAAGGTTTCAGTTTTCCATCTTTTTATAAGTAGTCCGTTGAGTAACTTCATGGCGTTATCCACATCACCTAGTCTGGCATAACTTTCTGCTGTACCGAGATAAATTTCATCTATAGCCATACAGGTCATTCTTGAAGAGTTTCCACCGTAATTACCTTTAAATAATACATCCTGATTCGTATTCATCCTAAAATAAATGGATTTTCTAAGGTCATTACTACTATAACTATCATATAACTCCTTTGGAATTTTAGCTATACTACTCGATAACAATGGAGAGTATACCATATAGGTATGCAAAAGTACTTCCGGATTCATACTCTTTACAGGATATGAATCCAAAGGATTCAATGTATTAAAATCCATTAACGTTCCATTATATTCTAATGCTTTAGCTCCATATTTCAATGAATTTCCATAATCTCCCATATAAAGGTATACACGGGATAAATATCCGAGTGCCGTTACTTTTGACGGACGAATCACCGAGACCTGTTTTTCAGGAAGTAAATCTACTGCTTCATGCAGGTCTTTTAATATTTGCTTATAGGTATTTTCAACACTGGTTCTAACAGAAGCTATATTCATATCAGGACTCAGGCGTAGTGGTAATCCTAAATCACTACTTGCAGTCCCTTTGTTATAAACAGGGCTGTATATTTGTGCAGCTTCCAGATAGATAGCAGCTCTCAGAGCGAGAGCCTGACCTTTTAAATTCTCTGCTCCAGCAATCTTATAATGATCAATATTAAATAAAACGGTGTTACAAACATTAATTCTTCTGTAACAGCTTCCCCAGTCATTCTCATCATTATTAGAAACATGATCTGGCTGCCATGTATACAGTCTCTTTTCAAATTCATTACTGAGTGTATTATAATCAGAATCCAATATATAAATATCATCAGAAGAGATTTCTCCACTGATACTATTGTTAGCTGTAACATTATAGGTTCTGTCCAGCAGTGCCTGATTATCTTCCAATGTTTCAGGGGTTGAAAGCATAGTATCTGACTTTTCATCTAAAAAATCAGAACAGCCCGTGATTATATTTAGAGCTGATAATAATAACAGCGATAATACTTTATTTTTCATAATTCAGGTTTTAAAATTGGACACGAAGTCCCAGTGAGTAAGTAGTTACAGGTTTCAAAGAATAAGTACCCCAGTTATAATCCGGATCTATCCCTTGTTTATTGGCTCTCCACAATATCCCTATGTTATTTATATTACAATAGAGCTGAAGGTTTTTAAGCTTTAAAGTTTGTAGTACTTCCTTTGAAAAACTATAATTTAAATTGATATACTGAAGACGGATGTGGTCTCCCTTTTCAACCAGTGCTTCAGAGCCAAGATAAAAAGCATCTCTGGCAGAATTACTCTCATACCTATTGGAAGGAATATTGGTATTAAGCTCATCTCCCGGTTTTTGCCATCTGTTAGCATAATCACTATGCCCATCACGATTCATAATAAGATCAGTATAGCTTATGGAACTCCTTCTAAACCAATACCCAAATTTGTATGTAATAGCAACATCAAGACTTAGCTGTCCATAACTAAAGTTATTGATAAACGAACCATACTTTGTAGGGACTGCCGAGCCAAAATAACGTAAATCCTCTACACCTTTTTCTGAACTGGTTATTTGTGAATAATCCTTACTCACCTTACCGTCTACATATCCCTGTGGATCACCTGTAACAGTATCTAATCCTGCCCATTTGTAGGCAAATATTGAAAATACAGGTAGTCCGGTTATTCCCGATATGGGTACTTGTGAGCCTGAACGGGAAACAAAATTGCTGGCAAACATAGTGGAAAGGTAATAGTCTGTTACCTGATCCTTATAGGTGCTAAAGTTCAGAATACTATTCCATTTAAAGGCTTTATCTATATTTCTTGTTCTAAGTTCTATATCAATTCCATTTCCTTTCATTCCGGCTACATTCCACAACATTGATTTTATTCCGGTTGTATAATCCAGCGGTGCTTCTCCAAAAAGATTATTCCCTTCTTTCTGAAAGTATTCCACAGATCCGGTAATACGATTATTTTTTGTGGCAAAATCAAGACCCATATTAATCATTTTTATCATTTCCCATTTCAGATTGGGGTTATAATACTGATCTATTCTCGCTGTTCTCCCTCCTGTATACACCGATGCATTTGAATCAAAAGCGATTGTGGTTACCGCCACCATTGCAGGGTCTATGTTTCCGTTAAACCCGTAAGACCCCCTTAACTTTAGATTAGGAAGCCAATCCACATGATAGAAATTCTCATTGGATATGTTCCATGCTAGTCCTGCTGACCAAAAAGGATTCCACTGATCGTTGGTCTTTAGTCCAAACAGATTGCTCGCATCACGCCTTACACTCCCGGAAATGGTATATTTCTTATCATAAGTATAGGCAGCATTGGCATAGAGGGATAAAAAACGAATATTAGTCTCCCTAAGTGACATGACCTTGGGTATAAAATCCATATTACCCGTAACGTAGTTGGGATACTGATTAGTGTAATCAACAACACCTACAGACTGGTTACGTGAATTATAGCCATAATATTGATTGCTTTCATACCGGGTAGAAGTCTCTCTCATTTCTCCCCCTGCAATAACAGAGATATTATGCTTTAACCAGGTATTGTTATAATTAATCTGTCCCCTTAAATTATTAACTGTTGCAAGGGTATTACTCTTTATCATGATTCCGCCTTTGGGTACGATAAAACCAACGCTGCCATCTGCATTAGACCTTGCGAAGCTATTAATCATATTTCGGGCATAATAGCTTTCATCATCATTTAAATTGGTAGTAAGTCCACTTAATCTTTGATATTGATACTTAACATCTATATCCAGCCCTTTAAGAATTTTGTAGTTTACTGCTGTATTTAAAAGTATTTCTGTATTATCATTTTTTACTGTTCTATGCTGCCAGTCGGTTAATGGATAATAATTCCAATCCATCAGACCTTTTCCCTGTAAAGAGTTTTTATAATTCTGGTCATAAAGGGAATTCACAACAAGGGGGTGTCCTTTAGCATCTGCAAATTCCATATAAGGAACTTTCCACACCCCATACATATTAATACTGTTGTATGCACTTCTTCCACTTTGGGTTTGAGCATTAGTAAAATAAACGCCTGTAGTCACAGATAGATTAGAGAAAGGCTTCCACGTATTCTGGAACCTTGCATTAAACCGCTGGTATTTTTCACCCAGATTTCCACTATTATTATCATACCCAAAAAATGAAGTCCATGAAAAATTCGGAGCTCCGGCAGAGATATTCAGTGCATACTGACGGTTTTCAAGAGGCAGGTACATATATTTTTTATACTGATTACGCACATCAATACTTCGCAGTCTACCAATTTGTGCCATCACATCGGCACTGGACATTAAGCCTTTCTGCTCTTTGTTAAGAAGATCGACAACGGGAGTCAAGACCGGATGAGAGGGCGAACTCAAATCACTGTTATAGTATCCTCTTTTAAAAAGCTCCATTTCTACGTCTATGAAATCACTACTTGACATCTGTTTAGTATAACCTAAATCTGGTTTTGCACTAAGTGTTAAGTTTGCAGTAAAGTCAACAGACATCGACTGATTGAATTTTGCACCTTTTGTTGTAATGACAATCACACCGTTGGCTGCTCTTGCACCCCAGATACTTGATGCAGCAGCATCCTTTAGGATGGTGACACTTTCTACCATATTAGGGTTTATATTTTTAATATCTCCTTCATAGGGAAAATTATCCACTACAATGAGTGGAGATTTAGGTCCCTGAAGGGTACTTAAGCCTCTTACCATGAGTTGTCCATCTTCTGTAATACCTTTGGTCATACTAAGTCCGTTAGCTACCGCCGGAAGTCTGTCAAGGATATTTGTGGTCACTTGTTGCTGTAAAAGCTTGTTATCGACTGTTGAAAAAGATCCTGTAGCCCTTTCTTTAGGTATTCTTTGATAACCTGTAGAAATATTTACAGCTTCAATCTCATTAATTTTACCTGTCTCTTTATTCTTGAGGTATATAACCAATGGCTTTCCTTCAGGAAACTCCACAAGCATAGTTTTATTTTCATAGTTCTTACCAAACAGGTTTAAACGGGTCTTCATAGTAGGAACCTTAAGACTAAATCTACCTTCAGCATCTGTAACCGTTACAGTTTTTGAATCCGGTAAAGAGACAGAGATTCCACTAACCGGATGAGATGTTGTCTCATCCAGTACAATACCTGTTACCTGCTGTTGTGCCATTATCGCAATTCCCAAAAGCATGCTTGGGAATATTAAAATTTTCTTCATGATTGTTTAAAATTTGAAATTAAACTGGACTCTGTTTTATAGAATGATATAAATGATAAGAGATTCTCTTACCGATTAAGCCTATGGTTATACCAATTCTACTATCCTTAAGTCACTATAGCCCGTTATTTTTTGTCTTTTACAACCAGCATCGGGATAGTTCGGGTTTCCTCTACAAGAGCCAGATCATATTTCCCAAGTTCATGCTGAAGAGTTTTAAGGTCTGAGGAATTTGAGAATTGCAAATCGATATTTCCTCTATATCCAGTTTCATCTATCACCGGTAGTGGTGTTGTTTCACCAGTAGCATTTAACCCGGATATAAGATGACCTATAGTAGCATTTTTAAGCATAGATGGAGTTTTAAAAAATTGATCTACAGTTTCACCTCCTTTAGTGGCAATTTTATCTTGATTAGAAGTTCTTTTTAGAACCAGACATTTCACCAGTCTCTTTTCAATATTTGCTGTATAGTCAGAATTTTCATTCACATTTCTTAACATTTTATCATAGAGGGAATCTGCCTGCTCCTTTGGAACTATATATTCAATACTATATAATTTATCAAAGTCTCCACTTTTGGTGGTATCAAAATCTATTTCTTCAGGTTTATTCACAAGATTTATCAATCTTTTATCGGTAAACTGATCTCCAAATTTTTCAAATAATTCATAGGAAATTCCTTTATAGATATTCATTAATGAAAAATTGGTAAACTGTCTGCCATAAACGACTTGTCCATCTCTATGAAATCCTGAGCCATATGTAATAGCCCGAATTCTGCCTTTTACAAACAGGTTATATCCTTTAAGGTGGGCTAGTTTCTCCAATTCAAAATTCTCAGAGAGCATTAATGGTCTTTTACGGTCGATCTGAATAACCGTTTGAAGGGAGGATTCTTCTCCTTTTAAAGCTTCTAGAAGTGTAGCTTCTGAAACCTGTCCGGAATCTGTGGTGTTAAAAACTTTTCCATCTTTGATCCAAATAATATATGGTACAGCAGTGTGTGGAAACAGATTATGGAATAACTGATCTTCAGTAACCGATAGTATACCTTTATAACGCTGTCCATTTTTAGAAGCAAAGAATTTATCTAAAGTGGCTCTATCCTGATTGCTAACAGCCAGTATTTTTATCTTGTCTCCAAACTGTTTTTGGAGTCCCTCCATCTTTGGGAAGTTGGCAAGGCAGGCACTGCACCATGTATTCCAGAAGTCCAGTAAGATCAATTTATTTTTATCCTCAGATAATTTTATAGTTTTCTGAGGATGATTGACTACCTCCATTGGAGTAGCCCAGACGGAAGTCGGCAAAGCTTCACCTACTTTCAAAGATTTTTTTTGTGAATATGCTGAAGTAGCTACGGTTACGGCTAAAATAAGGGACACACGCCCCCTGCAAAAGAAATTTTTCATACTTTTACTTAGATTATTAATAATAATTATGACCAGCTCTTCTGTGTGTTCAAGTAAATTCAAGGCTACTATAGCACAGGAAGGGCTTTTTTAGGGTTTGATTAAGATAAATGACTTAGGGACATGATTTCCCCTTCAGCCAATAATGTTCATAGGCAGGTAGAATTGTATTTTGAAAAAGCAGGGAAAATATATCTCATAACTATATTCCCCTTGCTAAGTGCAAAAAATCTGGTGATAAGGATGAAAAAAAGATTTCATAAATTAAGGATTGCTCCCGCAATGGTTGTACACCCACTGTAACTGTCCACAGTGATACTTTTACGGTAGGAGCGTCTTAGAGAATTGTAGAGTAAGTGGACTGCATAGAAATAAAAACGGCATGGGAACTCTACAATATCAGGACAGAGGTACTGGTATACCTAACACACAGATAAGAGAGAAACCCACGCCTAGGTCGTGAGCCTCATTACTTATTGTCTCGTGTGTTTAAAAATTACCAGTTTTCTATCCGAGATTCTAAGCAATAGCTTCTATTTATTAATCGTTGAAGTATCGCAAAGTTACCTTTATTGTAACTTATAATGCAAATATAATAAAATATTTTAAATCATTCGCTATCACGAACAGTTGTTTTTATTTAAATCAGTTGATTTGAATATAAATGTTGAATTAACGATGACTGATATTAAAAATAATGAGAGAAATAAAGGAAAAAATGCATTGGTAAATAAATATCTTTGCAACTTTATTGCTTCAAGATTTTTATTAATCTTAAGAGATCAAAACGGAAAGGAAATATCTCAGAATAAATATGCAAAGTTATGTGGAATTGCTCCTTCAACTGTTAGTAAAATAAAACTCCCTGAAGGATATGATATCCCTATGTCAACGATTTATAACATTTGTCGACATGAAAAAAAATCTTTACAAAGTTTTTTTAGTGATTTTGAAAAGATATATGGGCAAAATATCCCAGACTAAATATTTTATAATTAGCCAACAACAATAAAACAAGACATCTACAATAATAAATAACCTTCTTAGCATTTTCGCTAAGAAGGTTATTTATTAATACACTGATGATGTATAGAAAGAATTTGAGAATTATAATGATTATCATTCGGAGAATATAATTATTTATAATTTTCATAATCTACTAATTTCCAAATACCTTATGTTTGTTTTAAAAAAAGTCACTATTTTTGGATATAAACACCAAGATCACACAAATGATTTATAAAATCCATCAGATTACCAATGATTTCATCATTGGATCTGTCCAAGACAAAATAAAGAACTACCGCTGGATAGTAGTGGCAGATATTCCACGCCAAATGACCTTATATAATCGAGTTCAACCTCAAAATATTAGCCTTATCAGTGGTGAATCTGATGAGGGTTTTAGCCATGACTTTGAAAGAATATGGACATTATACATGGCAGAACGCCTAAGAAATTGGCTAATTATTGAACATCCTGAAAAGCTATTTTCTTATAGAGATCAACCAATATCAATTAACAATAATTTTATCTGATTATTATTACTTAAAAATACTTATCAAAAACACTAAAACAAAAACAAAATATGAAAAAGAAAAATACTCCTGAAGATATTTTCTTCAAACCTGACGGATATAAAGCTCCGGATAATGCCAATGCTATTAAAGAGAATAGTATTGCAGGTATTAATCGTGTTGTAAAACTACAATGCATTGTGAATGGTAAAATCATTCCACACTTTAAAGATTTTAAGCTAAAACAAAGTACCAGAAATCATCATGAATTTGAGCTCATTCTGGCACATGATAGCCTGGAAAACAGACAGGATCATACATTAGAAGATGTCAATAAATTTCTTGGTGGAAGACTAACCGTCAGAATCATGTATAAAGATGTGGACAAGAGCCCCGAAAGAGTATTTGTTGGAGTCATAACAAAAGTAGGATTCAGTCAGGATAATCATAGCCTCGGAAACATTGTACTGAAAGGCTTTAGTCCAACCATACTTTTGGATGCTGCTCCCCATACTCAAAGCTTTGGGGGTGGGCAGCCTGTTAATATGGGAATAATTGCCACTGAAATTCTTAAGCAAGGTATAGATAAAGGTAAATATGACTATCGTGTTGATGCTAAAGCTTCATCACAAATTATCTATAGTGCTCAATATGATGAAACACATTACAATTATTTATGTAGAATGGCAGAGGCTTATGGTGAACAGTTTTATTATGATGGTGAAGTACTGCATTTTGGTAACCTGCCACCTCAGAATAAAGTTCTGGAACTTATTTATGGGAGTAATGTTTCTGATATCAATGTAGAATTAAAAGCCGTACATATCAATCCTAGTTTTTACGGTTACAACAGCAGTGGTAATACAAAACTAACATCGGGACAAACTCCGATTAGCCACAAGGGTGATTTGGCACAGACTGCCTATAAAAATAACAATAGTATTTTTAAAACACAATCCCTTCAAGTTGCTCCTATAAAAGCTAGAACTGATATGGACGTCACCAATTCCCAGACCAGTACAGCAGGAAGCCAAGCTGTAGAGGTGTTTACAGTTTCAGGGAAAACTACTGTTCCTTTCCTGTATCCGGGATGTGTGGCAGATGTTAAAATGAGAAAAGCTGATAGTAATGAAACCACTTATTTCACCAAGGTAATGATAACCGAGGTAAACCATGAGATAGATACACTTGGGCATTATACTGGTAGCTTTGTAGCTATTGCAGCAGACACAGGATTCTTACCAAAAGCTGAATTCACTATTCCGACTGCTTTACCCCAAATAGCAACAGTAATTTCCAATACAGACACTGAAGGTCAAGGGAGAGTTCAAGTGAAGTTTGATTGGCAATTGAATGATACTACAAACTTTATTCGTGTTATGAGTCCCGATGCAGGCGGAACTGACCAAATCACTCAAAACCGAGGTTATGTTGCCATTCCTGAGGTTGGTGATCAGGTAATGGTTAACTTCCAGCATGGTCACCCTGATCGTCCTTTTGTAATGGGTGGAATGTTTCATGGTGGAACAGGAATTGGTGGAAATATAGATAATCATATTAAATCCATACAGACCAGAAGTGGAAATAAGGTTATCTTTAATGATGCTGAAGGCAGTATACATATTGAAGATCCAAGTGGAAATATTTACTTTATGGATGGTAAAGGGAATATTACAGTCACCGCTCCTCAGAATATGACATTTAATGCCGGGCAGAATGTAAGCATCAATGCCGGACAAAACATAAATGTCATAGCAGGAACCAATATCATGGCATCAGCAACGTTGAATTACACACAAGCAGTAGGAGTAAATTATATGAGTACAATTGCAGGAAATTCAAGTCATTTTATTACAGGGAAGCTTATGGAAATAATTGATGGAGACACTGTATCAGAATCTAAAAAAGAGAGGAAGGAATACAGTAGTCAGGATATGGAGGTACAATCAGAAGGAAATATAAAAAAGTACTCCCAAAAGACATTATATAACAACAGTGGCGAAAAATCTAACTCCCATTAAACATGAGCAGAATAAGAATTGTAAAGGGAAAATATACTAAGATAACCGGAGGTGATCATTATATGTTTTCTGATGGAAATATTATTTCCTCTGCCGGAGGAAAATATGAGGAACAAGGGAATGAGGGAGGTATCGTCTTTGGTGACTCCAAACCCTATGAGCCTTGGAAATCTTATCCCAGGCATGACTGGTATCATTGTGTATTTGCACATACTACCAATAAAAAAATACCAATTGCTGATTTAGGAGTTAGTGATTTTAATGTAGAGATGTGCCTAACTGGAATAACTTCTGTAATTCGCTTTGAGGCATATAATTTAAATTCCACTGATAAATATAAGTTTCATAATTGGGTGTATGTATTAAATATTTATATGAACAATCGTGGAGAGCTTGTAGAGGGAGGAATGGATTTAATTACCTATAAAACAGAAAGGAAGATTGGTTCTCAGGAAAGGAATATAGAAAAGCTGAAGGATAGTGATAAAATAGTTTTTCAAAGAACCCAATATGATCTAAGGTCAAAAGGAAAAGACCTTCATGATGAAGTATTGTTGGATCATAAGCTCATTTTTTCCAACGGAATGGAAAGAAATATCAACTTTGGAACTAAAACAACAGAGTCTCATATGTTTTATGATATTTTTGGAGATTTTGTAAAAGAAGCAAGTCGCCTCAATCGTCGTGCTGATATTTCTTATGTATTTGCAGGAACGGAAAATGCAGAAAGCTTCTTAAGTAAAATAAATGAAACAGCCGATAAGATTGCACTAGAGACAGACAGTCCGTTTTTAGCCAATTCTTTTGATAAATATAAAGGAACATCTGTTTTTAAAGAGGTATTCGGGGTACTTAGCTATTTAACAGGTACTATTGATGATGGACAGGTATTAGCAGATAGAGTACGAAAAATCCGAGGTCCAATACAGCTTACTAGTGTACAATGCGCAAGAATGGATGAAAAGGAAAAATTTATAAAATTTTCTGAGGATAAAATCTATTTTGTTACTAGCGAATTTGAGGAACTTGGTGAAACATTACAAAACACAAAAAAAAGATTGAAAAAAGATGAGTAAAATATACCTACCTGAAAAATTGGTTTTAGGACAAGAAGAAAAGGATTTATATCCCTACCGTAGGCGGGTTAGCACATCATTTTGTGTTGCTTTTACATTGAACCAATCTATTCAAATGTATACAGGAAACAGGTATACAGATAGTTTGGATGCCTGCCTTACTGCTGTAAGCTGGGTAGAAGATAATTTTTGTGAACTCCATATAGCTGGAATTGGAATTGATAAGCCCAAACATGAAAGAATAATAAAGACATGTACACTCTATATGGATAGAGGAGGATACCTCGTTTCTGGACATTATCAAGAATTCAAATATTTAGCACAAAGAGTTTTAAGAAGACCCACAGCAGCCCCAGATGATACAGTTGATAAAATAATAGAATTAAAACATAACTTTAGTAGAAAATTTATTAATGGTACAAAAGAAAATTTATTACATAAAGAAATATTTATAGATAAACTGTTCAAAATACAAGATTTTCCAGAATTCAAAATCAATACAGAGTCTGATTTTTTCAAACTCTTACAGAAAGTTTCTATTTATAATCGTAGTATGGAGATGTCATTCGTATATTCTATTGCACAAGAAAAGAAAATTCAATTAGATAATTTTAAAAAGATTGTTGGAATTGTTTCTTTACCTATAACAATTGAAGCTTATGCATGGGTTAAAGCTTTACAGAGTGGTATATCACTTATTAATTATCTTTGTACCGCTGATGATGTTATGAAGCTTTCGGATGAATTGTTTGAGTTTAGAGGGCCTGTAATTATTTCAGATGTTTTTGATGTCGCTTATGACAATAAACATTTTGATCCTATGAGTGATAATATAACAATTCCTAAAAGAGAATCTAAAAGTAGAGGTTTGAAACAAGATGCATTGGATGATTTTTTAGCAATAAAGATGATTGTTGCTGATCAAATTAAAAATATTAAACAACCAATTACAGAAATAAAATGAAAATAGGAATCATAATTTTTTCAACATTTAATCTGATGATTTTATCTTGTAAATCTCATAAAAGTGTTGAACAAGATGAAATTATACAAACTAAACCTTTTTCCAAAGTTAATTATTATAAGTATACATATAGAAATAATGAACCCTACATTGAAAGTAATATTAAAATAGATTCATTTAAGCCAATAATTTACACAAATGTAAAACCCTTAGATACTAATAAAGCTATTCCACAAAAAATTTATTCTCTAAGTAAAAATTCATGGAAATCTTCTAAGGAATATTTTTACAATGATTTGCAGGGATTGAGTGTTGTTTACCTAGAAAAGAATAATAAAATATTATTTAGAAATTTTTATAGGAGTTACACAGGTAAAGATTTTTATAAATCAGATATTAATAAGCCAAGAAACAAGGAAGATTTGATAAAATATTTTGAAAACAAAAAAGCTGAATTTAAGATATTGAGTGTTAACAAGTCCGAAAAAGCAGATGTAATAAATGTTGATATAAATGGTGATTTTTACAAAATAATTGTTGATTCGACATTTTGTAAAAGCTATTTATATTATAATAAAAGGGATACAATAAATAAGTTTTTTTTAATAACAGATGATGCGTTCTGGGAAGGGTTTTAATTGTAAATGAATAGATTAAATAAATAAAACAACCAATTACTGAAATAAGATGAAGTCAATCATATATTATATAGTAATTTTTGGTTTGATTATTTCTTGTCAAACAAAAAAAGTAAAACAAGATATAGACATCATAGAAAATATCCCTTTTTCTAAAAATAATTTTTACAAATATGATAATGGATACTTAAGAAATAATCCTCAAAAATTAGATTCTTCACGGTCTTATATTTACACAATTATAGAACCATCAAATGAAAATAGAAAATATCCAAGAAAAATTTATACATTAATCAGTGTTAATCGAGATAAAGAAGCTAGTGAGTATTTTTATGAAAAACTAAAAGGGAAAAATTTGTCTTTTATAGAAATGAATAATAAAATAGTTTTTCGAGATTTTTATAGGAGTTATATAGGAAAAGAATATCATAAATCAGACATTAATAAACCAAGAAATAAGGAAGATCTGATTAAGTATCTTAAAAGTAAAAATGCCAAATATAAAATTTTAAGTATTGGTAAGTCTGAAAAGGCAGATGTTGTAAAAGCAAAAATAAATAACTCTTTTTATGAAATAGTTGTTGATTCTACATTTTGTAAAAGTTATTTATATTATAATGAAAAAGATAC
Source organism: Chryseobacterium artocarpi (assembly GCF_001684975.1). GTDB lineage: Bacteria > Bacteroidota > Bacteroidia > Flavobacteriales > Weeksellaceae > Chryseobacterium > Chryseobacterium artocarpi. Next base: position 27,705 of record NZ_MAYH01000048.1, read on the forward strand.
AATTTTTAATTATTCAACTGTATTATTTACTTTTTTTTAAAGTAAGATATTTTAATTAATTTTTATAGGAAAAAGGACGATAATTGAAATAAAACCATATTTACTCGAAAATAACAAACCTATTTTTAGATTTAATTTAAAGATGTCTAATTAATACGAATTCTAATTCCACATTTAAATTTGTTCAATAACATATAAATATGTATTTTTACTCAATATGATTTGAGAAAATTTATCTTTTTCTGAAGGTGGAATAATCGGTTACCTAAAAAAATAGAATTCCTTAAAAGCCCTAACAATAGCTATTAAGTATAATTAAAGATATTCCTGGAGAAACCACTTTAAAGCCTCTGAATTTTCAGAGGTTTTTTTATTTTTATATAATATTGCTTTTAATAAAAAATGAACTCCCTCAAATTGGTTTGAGGGAGTTCTTATTTAGAATAAGTATTAAGTCATTGCTTACGTTGGATACTATTCTTTAATAGTAGCTTTCAGTTTTTCTATTTCTTTATTCTGAGAAATGACATAGAGTGTTAATTCTTCAATTTTCTGAAGTAAAATACCGAACCTCCATTTAATTCTATACTGTAAATCTTTATAGTAGATTGTGTCGAGGAGGTTGGTAACCCCATCTTTTATAAATCCCAGAATATCCGGGATGTCGTCTTTTGTAACCACAGAGGATAACCTCGGGTAATACCTGCGTGTTACCGGTGTTTGATTTGACATAAAAATAATTTTGTGTTTGGGTGGATTACCTACAAAAACATGTAGGATTAAAAGAAAAACTAATTGTAATACTTCTTTATTTTTCTATAAAAATGGATAAGGTACAGCTTCATTAATAATGATGAAAATTTACAAATTGGTTAATTGTATTTTGTATTCTATACCTTTTTTATATTACATAGTATACTTAAAAAGGACTAAACCCTTGAAGAAAATTTTGAATTCTTGAAGTAATAAGGTCTTTTAAAGTACCACCTGTGCGACGATAATATTTAGATTGTGATGGTTCGTCTTCCAATTGATTTAAAAAAGGATTTTCACCCTCATCCAAAAAAATAAATAATGGCAACCCATATGATGCTAAATCAATAATAAAAAAAGGCCGAGTAATTATTATATCATGTAATTCTTGAAGCTCAATGCGTTCTCCATCTTGCATTTCTTGTTGGCTATCATAAATGCTATAGTCTAAAAAATTACAAAACTTTCCTGCTAAAAGTAATAATTCTTTTAATATTTTAGGAAAAGGGTTATTATTATTATATAACTGTTCTAAATGATTTATTTCTGTCTCTGTCAAACCTTTATCTATAAAGCCATCCATAGTATTATGGTCTTGTAGTATTTGTAAATATTGTACAGTCATAATTTAAAATTTTATTATAATAATCCTTTTGCTTTTCCCATTGTTATTGCCTTAGGATGAGATATTACCTCAAAAGTAATACTTTTCCCATGCTTCTCTGCAGTCTTTGTAAGTAAACCAAATATCCTTGACAACTAGTACAAGTATCCAATGTTGATCTGGCTGTAATTACAAACTTATCTCCGCTGTTCCAATGGTTAGCTAAAAAGTTATAAATGTATTTAAGTTCACTATCATTAATACGTGAAATTTTATCAGGAAAAGATAAGTCAATAGCTTTTTTAGTAAACTTATCCAATTGTAGCTGATTAGGATTAGTAAGCCAAGCAGATACATTATTATAAAACTTTTTTGTCACTATAGATGATTTCCCAGAAACAAAGTTTTCATTAACGGTATTTAATAAATTACCATTTTTATCATAAATTTTTGTTTCTGTAATATATTTATTCATTTACTTAATTCTATTCTTAACATCAGGGTTTAAGCTATTAAACAATCCTATATTTTCTTTATAAATATTATCTAATTCACTAACACTCATTGAAATATTTTGAATATTCTTTTGATAATTTTTATTTGCTGTTCTCAATGTCATTGAAATTTTAATATCTAAAAGATCAATATGAATATCAGGCAAATTGGATTCTAGAATCTCAATAATATCTGCATCTTTGAACATCTTTTAAATCAATTCTGGGTTTGCGAAATTCTTTTAAATTCATTTTTATCTTATCAATGAAACGTTAATTTACAATTTGTGGTGATTGATAAGGTTTCCCTCATCATCATACTTATATATCTCCTTGGTAGTCTGCCTCATGGAATAACTTGAATAAGTAAGAAATCCTGCTTCATTATATTCGTTCTCCCATCCTATACGACTCCCGCAATCATATTCAATCTCAGCTTCAGTAGTTCCACTCGGGAACTTATCAAAAATTACATATCCTGTATATAGACGATTATCGTACATAGCAAGACAACTACCATCATGATTGTAGCCTCCCCCACTGGATGTCTTCGAAATCAACTCTTCTTTTCTCTGGTTCTTTTAAGTTCATCATTATTCAAACTATGATAAAAATTGATTAAAACAGATCACTATCCTTCTTCTTTATATCAATCCTATGATTGATAAAAGAAGATAATCTGCACAGACACAAAATAAAAGGAACATTGTATTCTTCACAGTACAACTCAGCATGCCGAACTATAGGATCATCATCTTCATCAAGATGAACAAACAGGAAAGATTCTGCAAAATCACAGATTTCAATCACATAAAACGGGTGGTTAATCGCCTTATTACTTTCTTCAATCCATTCTCTGGGGTCTTTCTGAAATTCATTAATATCAAGAACATTATGTTTCAACACATAACAGGATTTTCCGGCTAGAAACAATAGCTCTTTTAATACTTTAGGAAATGGCTTTCCATTGTTATAGATCATTTCGTGGTTTTGAATTTCAGAGAAAGACATAGGTTCTATCCTTCCTTCATATTCTGTATTCTCTGAATATTGTGCTGGATTATCCCTTAAATAAGTTAAAATTTCAATTTTCATTCTGTATTTCGACTCGGCTTGAAAGAAAAATATTTAAAAATAATAGTAATCTATATGCATATCATAATCTTCATACTCCCAATCTCCTTCAAGCATTTGAATCAAAGCATCTAGCATTTTTATTAACTCAGATGTTGGAAAAGGTTTATTGTAGAATATTTTAAAATCACCATCCACTGTTGGAATAGCTTGTAATTCTGTTAAAGTGATATTAGTTCCTTTATGGTAAACCTTAGTTTTTACAATTTGAAGAATTTCTACCATTGTTTGTTCTTCTGAAGCATTTGATATATACGGATCCCAGAGAAAAGCAAACCAACCTCCCATCTGACCATTTATTACAGTTAAATGATAGTCTGTAAGAACTTCTTTCCGAATGAAAGTATATTGATCTTTTTTAAACTCTTCATGAATATAATAAAGGGCTAACTGCATAAAAATATCTGATGTTATGAACCCTTTATCTTTGTAGTCCATTGATTCTGTTGCCATCTTTTAGTATTTAGTTTTTATCAGTTGATATTCTTCATAACCTATAGTTGATATCCATATAAAGATTGATAGAAGCTCTACTCCTTTTAAAGATCTGCTGCTTACTTTCTGATTCAAAAAAAATTAGAAAAAAACAGACGTATCTTTGATCTGCTTGCCGGAGGGGTTTTCAGAAAGTCTCTCCATTCTATCAAAATTTCCTTAAAATCCTTTAAAGGAATACTGTTTACATATCCTTTCACATCATCATAAAAATCTACCTCATTCCTGTGCATGATAATATCTACTGTAGCAGAATCACTTTCTATCTCCTGATCAGGATGATTCAATGCATCATGAATATCCGGTAATAACGAGTCGACGATCTGTTCCACAGAATTCCAGCTGTTTAAAAAAGCGGTTAAGTATGGATTATTGGTATCCACAACTTTAATAATGCTTTTCCCATACTTTCCCCAGTTGCAGACTTTATCTTCAAAAATAAGGTTGTATTGATCTGCCGTATTCTGATTCATGATATTTACTGATCTTTAATGGTTATTTAAAAAATTTTGCCATGCCAACACAATCGTTTTAAAATGTTGCAAGGGCACTATCATATCAATATTCCCTGTGTTCATATTGATGAACTTTACTCCTACTAATGTGACCTCAATACGCTCTCTTAATGATACTGTAAGGTCATTATCAACAGGAAACGGATCTCCATTCTGGCAATGCTCAATTAAAGGTAATATTTCCTCATTTATATCATCTACAGTATTAAAGTGTAGAAATAATTCTTCCATTTCATCCCCTCCCAAAAAATAAGGTGTTTTTCCAAATTGTGTAGAAACATAAAAACTGATATCGTAAAAATCTAACACTTCTTTTGCGGTCATCATGATAAATCCTTTCAGTTTTAAATACGATCTGTCTCCGGTAAAAAAGGAACTGCCGAATGAAAATAAGGATGCTGATCCCAAGGAAATGCTCCTATACGCTCATCCACAATAATTAATTCTTCTTTATCCATAGGCCATCCTCCATCCAATCCCCAGGTATCCTGCTTATCATAAGCATGCGTCATTTTGTTTTGAGAGTTATAATTAAAGGTCAAAAGAAGAATATCGTTACTATCATAATACCATTTTGTAGCTTCTTCCATTTGATGAGTCAAGATATCTGTTGAACAATTAAAAATTTCTCTGCTTTTTGAGTCAAGGACACTCTTTCCTTTGAATTTTATTTCTCCTTTTTCACTGATCTCTTCCCAATTCCATAAAATATAACCAAATGCTGCAGCTTTCTGGGTATAGAAAACCCATCTGAGACCGCCTTCTATGCATAACTCCTGTATCTTTTCCTGAATATTCTCTGTGGCATCAAGATAATATTCTCCCATGAAATAATCAGGGCTGATGTGATCTTTCTTTTTAATTCTTCCCTCTACGAAATAGCTGATATAAAGCTCATCCAATTGATCAGCTTACTGTTCTGTGATTTCTTCAAAGAATTTGTTATAATATTTTTTATAGTTCATGAGTGTCTTTTATTTCTTGTTCATACCAGTTTAATCAAAATAATTCCAGTTCAGTTCCATCTGATATTCCTGATGATTCCAGGTTCTTTCCAGCATCTGAATAAGGGCATCTATAACGCGAATCAATTCTGCAGTAGGAAAAGGTTTTTTATCAAGAATATATTTTAAAGCAAGGTCATGAGTCGGAATATTCATTAATTCTTCTACAGAAACAAGGCTTCCTTTATCCTGTAATGTTTTTTTTACGGTATTCAGTAACTGTATCATGATCTGTTCGTCAGCAAGAGAATCAATATGATCAAATAGTCCCACAGACATATAACTTCGGCTATATCCATTAACATGAAATTTCAAATCCATCAAAAGATCTGATTGATTGGGAATAAGAAGCTCTGACCTTTCCATTTCCTCAATGATATAATGCAACACCAGCTGCATCATCGATTCGGATATCCAAAACCCTTTATTCTTTTCGTATTCTACTAAGGTTTTCCCCATCTTTTAAAGAGATAATATCTGATTTAAAATAATTATGAGTTCAGTATTCACTATTTTCTTCTATTTCAGGTAATAGAGGTAAAGCGTAATTATAGTAACTCTCAGAAAAATCATTAGAAAACCCAAAACCTTCACCTTCTTCAATAACATAAACTTCACCTGCTGAATTGTAATAATAAGTATATGAAACGTTATTATAAACGTCATATTTGGTTTTAACTACAGTATTACGATTCACATCTCCTGTTTGTAAATTATATCTGCCAAAGCAAATACTTTTTCCTGTTAAAATATGTTCAATATTAAAGGCATGTAATTTTAATTCTCCATTTTTATGATAGGTTGAAATTTCTTCTTTAATATAATTACCTTGAATTTCAGTCCTTTTTGCAATATCAATGAGATTGAGTAAAGGATACTTAGCCAAAATTTCATGTATTGATTCATTATCCTGATAATAAGTAACCTCAACCATCACTTTTTCATTATAATCTTCTCTTATCTTTGTTTGGCCATTGATCTTGATAATTTTCACATATTCACTGGAAGCCAATGCCTCTTCTTCTGTGACAGGTTCAAAATATTCGTTTTCGTAGCTTATTATTGTACTCATTTAGATCAATATTATTTCAGGAAATAGAGGGAACACATTATTATAATAGGATTCAGAGTATTCATTATACCCTCTTTCACCACTTACCTCTTCAATATAATCTATTTTACCTGAACTGTTATAATAGTAATGATAGGCAATATCCAAAAATTGATCATATTGTATTTTCATGACACTTTTTAAGATGATACTTCCCGTCTTTAAATCATAATCCCCAAAACAGATAGTTTTTCCCGTTACAGTGTTATCTATGTTAAATGAATGCAGCTTTAATCCTTCATTTTTAAGATATCCGAAAACTTCTTCCATGATATACATTCCCTGAACTTCTTTTCTCTTCACATCACATCTATTGACCTCCGGATACTGATTGAATATTTCATCTATTGTTTCTCCATCCTGATAAAATATAACATTACGCAATTCTCCATTGAAGAATTCTTCCTTTCTCTTTATTATAGAATTTACTTTATTAATTTTAATGAAAACCTTAGACTTGTGAGCCTCTTCCTCTGTAATGAGCTTGCCATGCTCATTTTCATAGCTTATCATCTTCATCATTATTTTTTACATTTACTATAATCTGAAATAATCTGTATCATATTTTGTTGATTTTTAAGATCAAAGCTCTCCTTTCTTATCAGCTATTCAGCCAATTCAAACACTCGGCAATCTGCATTTTACTGATAAAAATCTCGGTGTTCACTTCAGGTTCCGGGGAAAGTTTAAGTTCTACCTTTTGACTGGAATGCTTAATGATTTCAGTAATAGCTTCTTTATTGATAATGAACTTACGGTTCACTTTAAAGAAAACCTGTGGGTTTAATTTTTGAATAATATCTTTAATAGTATCATCATAAATATAGGTCTGATGATCCATCGTTGTAAGGAAAAGGTATTTCCCGGACGCAAAAAAATAGGCTGTGTTATTTTCATCTATAGATTTCAGCTTATTGCCTTCCCTTACCATAAAACGCTTCATTACCTCAGCATCTTCTCCCTGACGTAAAGTGGAAATGGATTTCAAAACGGGTTCGGGATCAAAGTTATTTCGTATAGAAACAAACTTCTGTAATGCCTGATGCAGATCTTCTTCTTCAAATGGTTTTAAAAGATAATCTATCGTAAAATGTTTGAAAACCCTCATTGCATACTCATCAAAAGCAGTAATGAAGATAATGGGAGCGAAAAGTTCTACCTGTTCAAAAATCTCAAGGCTCATCCCGTCTCCAAGATGAATATCCATGAAAATAAGGTCTGCGGAATCGTTTTCAAAGAAGTCTATTGCCTTTTTTTTGGAGCGGAGAACCACTGTCTCTGTGACAGGAACAATGTCTTGCTTATCCAAAAGATCTTTCAGATAATTGACAGCCAGCAGTTCGTCTTCAATAATGGCAATTTTCATAACAATGCAAAAGTACAAAAAAACCGCCAGAACGTTTAAGCTCTGGCGGTTTCGAGGATTGTTAATATGAAGTGTTATAAATTAGGATTATTCTTCTTCGCACTCATCGGATATTCTATTGTATATCTCACATCATTTTGTTGAAGAATATATTCCTTACCGCTAACGGTATGTTTGATTTCTTTTTGATTGGCTCTTCTCAAGTCAAACCATCTGTGTCCTTCTGCTGCAAACTCTCTGAATCTTTCATCAAGAATAAAATTCATAAATGCAGAGGCGTTCATAGAAGCAACTTCAGTCTGTGCTGAAGCGTACCCTTCGGCTGTATATCTGTTTTTAAGAACTTTCAGTAAGGTTTCTTTTGCCTCATCAAGCTTATTCAATTTCAGCAATGCTTCAGCTTTTATAAAATACATTTCAGTTGTTCTGAAAGATACTTTAAACTCAGAGCTTCCTCTTTTAATGATCTTATATTTGCTTCCATTTTTTTCAAAATACATCGCAAACCTTTTGTCTGTAGTATTGTTATATTTTGAAATAAGCTCAGTAGATGCGAATGATAAGTTCTGTGCTGCACTGTCAAAAACATCATCCAATGCCATAATAGATTCTACCGACATATAATGATGAGGTGCTGTAGAGCTTGTATTAAGATCGCTTAATTCTCCCTTTATTGCCAATGTCTGTTCAGCGTAGAATAAAGCTTTGTTCCAATCATTCTGATAAAGAGCAGTTCTAGCCTGTAAAGCCATCAAAGATACTTTGGAAAATCTGTAGTTTATTCCTGCTGTCTGCTTCTGTTCCACCATGATTCCTTCCGCTTTGCTCATATCTGCATGAATCTGGTTATAAACTTCCTGCACACTTGAAGGGCTTAATACCGCTTCAATATCTATATCAAGACTGATAGGAACTCCTCTGTCCGTAGAAGCCGTAGCATTGTTGTAAGGCTTCCCATACAGATTTACCATATCAAAGTATGCGTAAGCACGTAATGCATAAGCTTCTGCAAGAATCTGTTGCTTCTCCGGAGAATCTTTCATTGTCTTGCTTCCTTCATTGATAATTTGATTCAGGTAAAAAATCACTGAATAAAATTTCACCCACGGAAATTCTATTGTTGCAGAGTCATTATTGGTGTCTTTCCACATAGCAATTTCACGATAAACGTTAAAATCACTAATGTTTTCATTGATGGTAACCTCATCGGTACGAAGTACTGATAAAGATTTATGAGCCGGATATTTTGCGTATGCGGACGTAAGAACTTTACGGTAATCTTCTACAGTAGTCGGAATCACTTTTCCTTCCGGTTGTATATCCAGAAATCTGTCACATCCTATAGTTGTAAAGCTGATTACTGCCAGAGCTATGATCGTTGTTATTTTTTTCATTTTTTTCAAGTTTTAAAAAGAAACATTAAATCCTACTGTAATTGATTTTGCCATAGGCTGCGCATAAATGTTACCGTAAGTTTCCGGATCAAAATATCCTGTATAGCCATTACTGAATACAAATAAATTACGTCCTTCAACACTCAGTCTCAAGCTACTGATTCCCATAGGCGCAGTAAATTCTTTAGGAAGCGTATATCCTAAACGAATGCTGCTGATTCTTAAGTAGCTTACTTCTTTAGCCCAGATATCCAGTAAACCATAAGTATTGGAACGGTTACCAGCAAACCATTTATTAGCCATCCATCCGTTAGGATTTGCATCCATATCCGGACTTGTGATCCCTGGTAATGTAGTTCCTGCGTCATAAATCTCTCTTGTGTAGTTTCTTCCTCTGTCGAATTCCATACCTCTGTAAGAAGGGCTTCTCATTACAGTTTGCTTGTAACTGAAAGTTGCGGAAACCGTAAGGTCAAAATTACTAACCTTAAATGTGTTGATGATTCCTCCTGTAAATTTAGGATCTCTGTCTCCCACATATGTAAACAGGTTTCTCAGCTCTTCATTGGTAAGTTTTGTATCTACAAACTGCCCAGGAAGGAAGTCAGCATACACATCATAAAGCTTGAAGAATTCTTCCGCCGATACTTTTTCATTTCCTTTCCAGAATAATGGGTTTCCGCTTGCATCCATTCCTGCGGTTTTTAAAGCAAATACAGCATTTACCGGAAGTCCTTCTCTTGATGGAAGCATTGCGTTATCACGTGGCTGCTCACTTAATACTTTACTCTTGTTATGCGCAAAGTTTATCGTGGTTGACCATTTGAAGTTTTCATTATTGATATTCTTGGTAGATAATGCCAATTCAAAACCTTTGTTGGTAAGACTTCCCCAGTTCATCATCGTATATTCGAACCCTGTTTCAAGCGGAGTTTCTTTCATACTGATCATGTCTGTTCCTTTTCTGCTGTAGATATCAGCGGTAAGGTTGATTCGGTTTTTAAACAAGCCTAAATCAACACCAAAGTTGGTATTGGTTGTTTTCTCCCAACGAAGTTTATCATTTGGCGGGCTGATCACGTTGATTACATCCTCTCTTCCTCCGGGAAGAATTGTTGCGTAATTGTATTCTCCAATAAAGAATGGTGATGTATTACGGTCAATGTTTCCTTGCAAACCGTAAGAAGCTCTCAGTCTAAGGTTGGAAACAGGAGTGATATTTTTCATAAAATTCTCCTTTGTCACCAGCCATGAACCGGAAACTGCCCAGATCGGAAGATATTTATACTTTTTATTCACCCCGAAAAGGTTTGTACCATCATATCTTACACTTCCAAAGAAGGTATATTTCTGGTCATAGGTATAAGAAGCTGTAGCAAACATTGATGCATACGCATTCTCTACCGGTGGCATTTCACGATAGGTCTCATACTTTTTCTCAGCGGCAAAGTTTGAGTTTGGAAAAGCTATCGGAGTAGCTGTTCGGGTCGTTTTATTGTAACCGAAAGCTCTCGTAATGGTAGTATTATCTATTGTTTTACGAAGTTCTGTTCCAGCCATTACATCAATTTCATGTACGGAATTGATTTTCGTATTATACGTTCCCTGCAGCTTCCAGTTATACTGAAAGAAATTATTATCCCAATTTTGTTTGATGTCACCGGCTGGCAGGAAGTATTTGTATCCGCCATCTTTATAATAACGGGTTCCTTCCTTCATTTTTCTTGTAAAATACGTTTCCTGTCCGGCATATTTTTCGGTCTTATTCGTATCATACTGAATACCTAACTGTGAAGTGAATCTAAGGTTTTTGGTGGCTTTATATTCCAAGTCCAAAATTGCCTTCAATGAATGGTTTTTCAGTGTATAATTTGTGTTCTCTCTTTCTTCAAGGAAGTTAAAAGGAACATAAGTATCTGCAAAACCATCTATATCTTTATCATATCTGTAGCTTCCGTCAGCATTGTACGGTGTAAGATATGGGTTTGCATTTCTTGAATAATTAATCGGGCTCGCTGCTGCATCTGCATCGGTCATGAATGATTCTTTTTCACTCTGAGTACCGAAAACAGAGATTCCTGCATTAAGTTTATCGCTTAATTTATAATTGTTTTTTAAAGTAAGGTTATAACGTTTAAAGCCTGTACCAATGGTTGTACCTTCTTCATCGTAATACCCCAGTGAGAAATAGTAATCCGAGTTATCACTACCTCCGGAAAGACTTACTCCATACTGTTTATTGATAGCATTTCTGTACAATAATTTTCCCCAATCCGTATTGCTGTTTCTTAATGAATTGATCTGCTGAAGAGTCAATGGATTTAACGAATTCAAACCACCACTTCTAAAGTCTTCAAGCTGATGGTTTTGAGTTAAAATTCTCATCACTTCACCTTTGTCTGCACGGTAAGTAAGGTCTGCACGCTGAGCGAGCATTAATTCAAGATCTACTTTTTCAGAAGCATTCAAAAGATTAAGCTTTTCAAAATCAGGACGGGCTGTGATGAAAGTATCGGCTGAGAAATTCAGTTTCATACTTCCTTTTTTACCTTTTTTTGTGGTAATGGAAATCACACCGTTTGCCGCTCTCGCTCCATAGATTGCTGTAGCTGCTGCGTCTTTTAAGATGGTGATATCTTCAATGTCATTAGGGTTTAATCCAGCAATGGAAAAATTCTGAAGCTGATCGATATTATCCTTATCCGTGAAGTTTGGAACGTCGTTTCCTTCCAATGGAAGACCGTCAATTACCCATAGTGGATCCTGTGGACCAGACAAAGATGCTGTTCCACGTATTCTGATTTTTGCCGGAGCACCCGGAGCACCGGTTTGAGGAGCGACTGCAACCCCTGCAATCTGACCTGCCAACATTTGGTCTACACTCGCTACCCCAGCCTGGCTTATATTATCCATCTTTACAGTAGTTACCGCAGAAGTTTGCTTACGCTTTTCAATCTTTTGGTATCCTGTAATGATTACTTCCTGAATTTTGTTTTTATCTGAAATTTCAGGTGTCAGTCTTACTGTATAATTTGTTTTGTCTTCGTTGATAACAATCATCCTGGACTCATAGCCCGGATAACTTACCAAAATAGACTTGGTACCTACTGGTATTTCTAATATGAATTTTCCGTCTTTATCGGCAACTGTACCTACAGATACACTTTCGATAATTCCGTCCAAATCGGTTTTTGTAGAAACAGATTGTGCTTCTATTTTTATAGATGCGCCAGCAATTACGCTGGAAGTGCTACCATCTTCTATCTTACCCGTAATCGTTTTCTTTTCCTGAGCAAACGCAACCTGAGCAGCCAAAAGAGGTAAAAGTACTAGAGTTTTTTTCATTGCTGTTTATTTGTTTAAAGCCTCTTCAATTCTAATGATTAAGTCTGTGTAATGCGCTCTTGAAGCATCATCACCTTTGTATCTGGTTTTATTCAGTAGGTCAAGAACTTTCTGTAATTCTGCTCTCTTATACGTAGTCACTTCAGATACTCTTTTCATGGATGAATAATTAATGTTTCTAAGGTTCTTTTCTTCTTCATGATAGTTACAGATCATTGGCATATTCAACCTTTCATCTGTCTTCAACCCTTTTACCGCTGTTTTTTCAAATAGTTTATTAACAGAAACAATCAGCGCATCCACATAGTTTTTCTGTGCCATTTTTTCAAGAATCGTAAGACTTCCTTTTTTGCTAAAAACGGTCTTTCTTACTTGATCAAACAGATTTTCTACTGTATAAACCTCATCTTTTGAACCTGACATTTCATGCTTTAATTCATTTTCCAGTAACCTTAGCAATCTGTCATCCATGAATAAGGAATAAATATTGGCATACTGCATTCCTCTTGCCAGCGTATATGGTGTCTGTTCGAAAGGTCCCATTGGTGAGTTTTTCACAGGATAGGTCTTTTCTGTAATCGGATTGAAGAATAACCATTCCGGAAGACTGATCGAGTTTTTCACCAAATAATCAACGGCTCTTCTCTGTATTTCGGCAGGAACTGCTTCATAAGCTTTTTTCTTGTTACCAAAAACTGTATTGTTCAGATAAATTCCTCCTACATTCGCCATTACATGACCTGTATACAGATCCCATTGTCCGATAACTCCTAAATACAATTTACCTGCATCTGTATAATCTTTACCATCTTCATATGTCCATTGCAATAGATTATTCAGTACAACCTTCAGGTTTTTCATACCGTATTCACTAGCCTTCATTGCATCATCACCCAAATCTTCAGACTGCGAACGCGGATCTATTGTTTCCAGATAACTTTGCTGCTCACCATAGAAATACATTGGATCATCTTCATGTTTCTCGATCATGTTTTTCAATGCTTTTTTCTCTGTGAATTCATCAGGATACCAACGGTACCCCCAATCAATAGCATATTTATCATAGATCCCGATTTTCGGAGTGATTGCCGTCACCCCATCTTCCGGCTGTGCCACATAGTTGTAACGTGCATAATCCATAATGGAAGGTGCCGTTCCACCCATCTTATCGGTGAACTCTTTAGAACGAAGTGATTCTACAGGGAATGCGAAAGACGACCCCATATTATGCTTCAATCCAAAAGTGTGTCCTACTTCGTGAGATGAAACAAATCGGATGGCTTCTCCCATATGTTCATCGCTGAATTTATTTCCTCTTGCTTTTGGATCAATTGGTCCTGTCTGAATTCTCATCCATTCCTGAAGAGAAGTCATTACATTATGCCACCAGATAATATCCGCTTCGATAATCTCACCACTTCTAGGATCTACTACTGAAGGTCCCATTGCGTTGGATTTAGGAGAAGCTGCATAAGTAATCACCGAATATCTTACATCATCAATGTCAAAATCCTCATCTTTTTCATCCGGCATTTTAGCAATCACTGCATTTTTAAAACCTGCCTGTTCAAAAGCAGCCTGCCAGTCGTGAACTCCAGCAATGATTTTCTCACGCCATTGCTTCGGAGTTGCAGGGTCTATATAGTAAACGATCGGTTTTTTAGGTTCTACCAATTCTCCTCTCAGATACTTCTCTTTATCTTCGTCTTTTGGTTCAAGATTCCATCGGGTAATGAAATACTTTTCATCCATTTTCTGCTGACGGTCATTGAAGAACCAGTGCTTTTCCGAGAAAAACCCTACTCTTTGGTCAGCTATTCTTGGCTTCATCGGAACTTTAGGAAGTAACACAAGGTTTGTAGTCACTCCTAATGTTACCGGAAGATCTACTCCCCCTTCATTTACAGAGGTACTCAGCTGAGATTTTACGACTAAGTTTTGCGGGAATGTTTTCACTCCTTCTATATAGGACAGACTTGATTTTACTGAACCTCCAAGCCCCACATTAGCAAGAACATCGTTAAAGCTTTTCTGATTACCGTCAAAAACTTTATTCACTTTAATTGCCACAGCAGTGGAATCATTGTTCTGAGCTTCAATATCAAAAACTTCAATGATGGATTCTGAAAAGTTATCTTTTACAGACTTTGTAATAGCATCATTTTTAGGAGAAGATACTTTAGCTTCAGAAGTTCTCACCCATACCTTTTTAGCGATTCTGTCACGGTGGAAAGAAATGATCTTATTTTCATAGTTCATTCCTTTATTTAACCCTGCTTCATTCACCTGCATGGGTACCTGAGACAGTTTATTGACTACCAAAAACTGGCGGTTCATCAAACTGTCAGGAATCTCAAAATAAACATCAGTTTTCACCTGAATTGTATTGAAAAGCCCCTTCTTATAGGTTCCTTTCTTAATCAGGTCTTCAATTTTCTTTGTTTTTTTTGAGGATGAAATATCTGCTTTTTCAGTTTTTTCCTTGGTCGTTTTTACAGTATCTTTTTTCTGTGCAAGTACCGCCGGCGAAGCCATGGCAAGTCCAAGATACAGTGCAAGCCTGTAATTCTTCATTAAAATAGTCCGATTCATTCCAAATAGTAAATATCTTAGTTTCAGCTGGCAAAGCTATAGGTATAGTGACTTATATAATGTGTTTTAGGGAGTGAAAGGTTAGTTTTCGGGAGTGAATGGATTTTTCAATTTCACTTCATTAACGGTAAAAAACATACGAAATAATCACCATCTACTGAAATATGAAGTAAATTATTTTTAAAATACTCATAAATTTGATTCAAATAATCAATTCCAAATTTCTCTCCGGGGACAGCTTCCGTTTTGGGCTGGTAAGTATTTTTCACAACTACCCCGTCTTCTTCTACACTAATCACAATTTCCAATGGCTGATCTATGGTAGCAACATTGTGTTTTATAGCATTTTCCACTACTATCTGAAGTGATAAGTAAGGAATTCTTTTTTCTAAACTTTCAGGACATTTTATGATCAATTCAAAATTTAACTCTTCATCAAACCTGCTTTTCAGAAGATCCATATATTTTTGGATAAAATCAATCTCTTTGGAAACAGGAACAATATTTTCTTTCGGAGGAACAATCAGATACCTGTAAATTTTGGAAAGATTCATCGTAAACTTCTGTGCATTATCCTTATTGATTCCTATCAGCATGTACAGGGAATTCAAAGAATTGAACAGAAAATGCGGATTGATATTATTTTTAAGCTGCTGAAGCTGATTTATCACCTCTGCTTTATGCATCTTTTCATTTTCTATATGCAGTAAATTCTTTTCAGACTGAATTTTTTCTTTTTCCTTGTAAGCAATATTAGCAGACCTTTGAAAAAGAAAGAAGACGGTAACAATAAGAAACAAAGCAGCCAGAAATATATAAGCGGTATATGCTTTTACTTTATTGGTATTCTCATCTGTAATAAAATTAATGTAATTCACTACAGTATATCCGTCGAAATTATCTGTTTTTAAAGGTTTTATAAATCTTGTAACTGCTACTCCAAGGTATTCTGAAGTGGCAGATCCTTCTGTATAGCCTCCTTTTGTTGTACTACTTAAAGTATCTTTAGGCTTAATATCTGTAAACTCAAAAATGCTTTTTCCAAGATATTTCTTTTCCGGATGGGTAATACAGATTCCCTCCTTTGTAAAAACATAAGCGTACGTGTTTGAGCTTTTATCTACATTAATAAAGTATTGATGGAGATCATCCAGACTTACCGTAGAGCCATAATACAGCATATTTTTTTCAGGAAGCACAAGGGAATCGTAGCTCATCCAATAAATACTGTCATTATGGGTAATCAAAAAATCTTTGAAATGCCCTGGACCGTTATTTTTTATAGCAATAGATTTATCTGTATGCTCTCTGTTTTTGAAAAGTTCGGACAAAGGATTATTACTTTCAGGTTTTCCGGTTCCATTATTTTCGTAATAATACCAACTGTAGGTTAAAAGATTTCTCTTTTTATTCAAATCATTTAAAACCGAAGAATAATCTTTATAATTTTTCAACCCATCTTTTTGGATCAGTGCACGAAGCAGATATTGATAATCTTCAATATTCCTGAATTCATTTTCTATTGATTCATACTTTCTAAAGAAATTCTTTTTAGCAAAACCTTCATTATTTTCACGGTTATCTTTGGTGATTAAAAGACTCAAAACAGCAAATGCCACCACAGCAATTAAGCAGGCAGACAACGCAGCAATGTAAATTGATTTTTGGGATAAGGCGTGTTTAAAATGAATATTCAACGTTCTACATTATTTTCCCTCTCAAAGACACACAAAACCAATAGTTTTTCATCTTCCAGAGTATCTCTTCTACGGATAAATTATTAATTTGCAAAGATATAACAAAGATTTCAGGACCAAAAAGTGAATTAAAATTAAATGTAAAACGACGATAAACAGAACAGTTTCCAGAGTAAAAAAATTGAAATACAAGTATTTAATTTTCAAAAAACAAAAAGACCCTAAGTCTTAAATTTAGTTAATATCACTATCTAAGCCGTTGATTAAGCTTTTATATTTTGAAAATTAATTATCTTCGCTCCAAATCTTATTTGAAAATGAAGAAGATCATCTCCGGGATATCTATTTTTTGTGCTATTGTTATTTCTGCTCAGGAATCTATTCAGTTCCAGGACCTACCTTACAAGGACATTATTGCGAAAGCCAAGAAAGAAAAAAAACTGGTTTTTATTGATGCGTATGCTTCATGGTGCGGTCCATGTAAAATGATGGAGAAAAATGTTTTCACTCAGAAAGCCGTTGGAGATTATTTTAATACCAATTTCATCAATGCCAGATTTGATATGGAAAAAGGTGAAGGAAGAGACATTGCTTCAAAATTTGGAGTTCGTTCCTATCCTACTTATCTTTTTCTGAATGGGGAAGGAGAACTAGTTTCCAGAAACTCCGGTTATATGGAAGAAGGTATTTTTGTAGCAATGGCCCAGGATATCAATTCCCAGGGAGGAAAGGGAGGGTCTCTGAAAGACAGATTTGCTAAGGGAGAAAAAGACCCTGCATTTCTGATCAATATTATGAAGCTTAATTCCGATAGCGATTATGAATTTGCCAAAAAAGCTTCTGAAAGATATTTTGAAAACAAGAAGAATACCGAAGAACTTACTAAAGACGAAATAGGGTTACTATTATACTTCCTGAAATCTATGGAAGATTCCAATTATAAGACCTTCACTTCCAGAAAAGCTGAAATCATCAAGTTCCTTCCTGAAGAAACTTACAAAGAATTTGACGCTCAATTGAAATTAGCAAAAATAGCAGATCAATCTATTGATGATAAAAATAAAAAAATCAATGATGAGTACTTTTTAAAGGCTGCTGAACCTTTGGTTGGAAAACAGGTTGCGACTACAAAATTGAACCAGACCAAACTAAGCTACTATGAAAGAAATGCCAATTTCCCTGAGTATGAGAAAGCGGCTTTAGATTATTATAAGAACTCAGAGGCATTCAATCCTGAAGAGCTTTTAAGAGCGGCATGGGTATTTGCAGATCATGTAAAAACACCCTCTTCCTTAAAAAAAGCTACAGAATGGGCTGAAAAATCTGTAATGAGAGGAGAAAATCCTGAAAACACTTATATTTTAAGTAAGCTTTATTTTTTAACAGGAAATAAGGAAGTGGCTCAAAATTACGCTGAAATGTCTAGAAACTTAGCAGCTCGAAGCGGAAAAGATTCTAAATTAGCAGAAGAATTATTAAAGCAGATAAAATAACACATCGATGAAATACAGAGTATTAGCAGGTGCTTTGGCATTACTGGCAATAGGATCTCTAAATGCCCAGGAACAGGAACAAAGCGGGGAAAAAAGTTTATATGTAAAAGGAAATGCTCTTTTTTTACCAATTGGTATTATTAATCTTGGGGTAGAAAAACAAATCAGTCCCAAATATACCATTCAGGGGGATGTTTTTATTTCGCCTTGGAAATCATTTGCAGGACATGAATTACAATTCTATTCTGTATCCGCTGAAGGAAGATATTATTTCAATGAAGCTTTTAAGCACTGGTATGTAGGTGCCAATCTATCTTTTGCAGCTTACAATCTTCAAAAATGGAACTATTGGAATGATAATTTACACGTAAAAGATGACGGAGAAACCTTCATCAATTCAAATCTTTATCAAAGAGGATTCTCAATTATGTTAGGGGTTACGGGAGGTTATCAGTTTCAGTTATCGGAACGTTGGAATCTTGATCTTTATGCAACCATCGGAACGTCTCAAGGATTTTATAAAGGCTATGATCGTACTACTGGGAAACGCTACGATGGACAGGAAGGTTTAAACAGAAGCGGTGAAATTATCCCTTACAGAGGAGGTGTCATGATCTCCTATAAATTCAAATAATACAATGAAACCATTCGGAAAAAATCATATTATCATTTCAGTGATCACTTTTGTGATTCTTTTTTTAATGAACTATCTGGGGAATGATCTTCCAGATAAATTACAAAGAGCTTTACTCACTGCTTTTGCGGGAGTAGTAGGTTTAACGATCGGATTATTTATATTAAATAGGGCAAAGGACGATAAAAACCCACCCCAAAATTTTGATTAGATTAAACACTGGAAACAGAAAATATATAAGGCTGGAAGTTACTTCCAGCCTTATTATATTAATCTTCATAAACCACATATCGGGTTCTGATTTTTTCAAAATCTTCCAGATCCTTTTTCCATGAAGCTTTAATTTCAGGAATTGATTTTCCAGCAATAATCTGCTTTCTGAGTTCATCAGTTCCGGACAAAGTATCAAACCACAAATTCTTCAAGAAGAAATCTAACTCAGGATTTTTATAATTTTTATAAGCTTTAATAACCCATTCCAAATTTAATTCTCTTAAATCATTAGGATAATCGGAAAGATTTTCTCCATAGCATAATTTACCATTCAGAAAAGGATCTTTTGCGCCATAGCTTGGTTTGGGAGTAAATTTATATGGTAAACTTCCCGTCCATGGAGAACCATAAATCTGGAAAGGTTGATCCGTCCCTCTTCCTACAGAAACCTGAGTTCCCTCAAAGAAACATAGACTTGGATATAAATTAATAGCTTTATCATTAGGTAAATTAGGCGATGGCTTATCTAATATCGGATAGCGTTGCTTTTTATGATAATTTTTCATTGGAATCAAGGTGTACTTAGCCTGTACTCCATTTTTCAGCCACTTTTCACCATTTACCATTTTTCCGTATTCTCCAATGGTTAATCCATAAACAACAGGTACTTCGTGCATTCCCACAAAACTTGTCCATTTTTTTCTCAAAACCGGTCCGTCAGTATAACCATCATGCGGATTCGGGCGGTCTAAAACCATTACTTCAACATTATTTTCAGCTCCAGCCTCCATTAGATATGTTAATGTAGAGATATACGTATAGAATCTCACTCCTACATCCTGAATATCAAAAACAACAAGATCTATTCCTGCCAATTGTTCGGGCTTTGGCTTTTTATTGCTTGCATATAAAGATACAATCGGGATGCCTGTCTTCACATCTACTCCATTCTTCACTTTTGCACCTGCATCAGCATCTCCTCTGAATCCATGCTCAGGAGCAAATATAGATTTTATTTTTATCCCATTCTTTACCAGAAAATCTACCAAATGAGTTCTGTCACTCATCAAACCCGTCTGATTGGTAACAATTCCAACAGTTTTACCTTTTAATAGTGGTAAATACACTTCAGGTTGATCCGCACCCGTTTTAAAAACCGATTGATCTTGAGTTTGAGAATAATATTGGTTGAATACTCCTAAAAAAATTAGGCAAATCAGAAGTAAATTTTTAATTTTGAAATCTAAATTCATAAGCTTGAAGTTTCCTTTATATTTCTCTAGAAAAATAGCATTTTCCAAAGATAACAAAAATAACCTATCAAGGGTTATCATCTTCATTGGCAGGCTTTCTGTAGCGTTGGGGATCATTGTTTCCCTGATTACTGTAGCCACCGGATTCGGTTCCAAAAAGGCTATTAAGGAAAGGCTCGCAGATTTCAGCGGACATATTACCGTAAGATCTACCCGTTCAAATTCGTCTTATAATACTTCGGTTCTTGATAAACAGGGATTGAATATGACCAAGATTAAGGAACTTCCCGATGTGGAAAGCACACAAAAATATGTGACGGTTACCGGAATCATGCGTAACGAACACAATTTTGCCGGAATTATATTCAAAGGAGTCGGAAAAGATTTTGACAGCTTAAGATTTAAAAAATTCCTTCTTACCGGTACTACTCCAAAAGTGACAGAAGTAGGTTTCAACAATGATGTTGCAGTTTCTCAAAAGATAGCCAATGATCTTCACCTTAAAGTAAATGACAGTATAGTTACTGTTTTCTTAAAAGCTGACCAGAAGCCTCTTTACCGTAAATTTAAGATTGTAGGAATCTATAGAACGGATATTAAACTGATTGATGAGCAGTTTGTTATTGGTGGGATTAATCATGCAAGAAAAATTCAGGATATGAAACCGGATGAGATTGGCGGAATTGATATCTTCCTGAAAAATGTAAACGATATTGATAAAGATTTTCCAGAGATTGAAAAGCTGATCGGTTATAAAAACTATGCTGAAAAAGCCACAGAAAAATTCCCACAGATTACTGACTGGATCAGTATTTTCGATACAAATATTGCGCTGATCATTATCATTATGCTTATTGTAGTGGTCATCAATATCATCATGGTTCTTCTTATTCTTATTATTGAAAGAACCAATTCTATTGGATTACTTAAGACATTGGGAGCAAGTAATGCCCAGATCAGAGCTACTTTCATCAATTATACTCTAATCATTATGATTCCGGGACTTTTATATGGAAATGCTATCGGATTAGGGCTTATTTTGATTCAAAAATTCTTTGGAGTGATTAAACTTAATCCTGAAAATTATTATGTAAGTACAGTTCCTGTGGATCTTAATCCTATTGCTATAATCTCTATTTCATTAGGAATACTTGCGATCTCGGCACTTGCATTAATTATTCCAAGTTATCTGATCAGTAAGATTTCTCCGGTGAAAGCCATTAAATATAATTAATGATTAAAACGATTCAATTGGAATTATCCTCAATTGCTGTAATTTTATCTACAAATTATCCAAAGCTTAGATAATTTAAAAGCATTATCTTTGCATCGCTTATAAAACATTTATGAAATACGCAAAAAATATCCTTGAAACTATAGGTAACACCCCGTTGGTAAAACTTAACAATGTATTAGGTGAAGATTTTCCAGCATTAGTTTTAGCAAAAGTAGAGACATTTAACCCAGGAAATTCCGTGAAGGACAGAATGGCTCTTAAAATGATAGAAGATGCAGAAAAAGACGGCAGATTAAAACCTGGAGGGACCATCATCGAAGGGACTTCCGGAAATACAGGAATGGGATTGGCATTAGCAGCAATCATCAAAGGCTACAAATGTATCTTTGTAACAAATTCCAAGCAATCTAAAGAAAAATGTGACATTCTACGTGCTGTAGGTGCTGAGGTAATCGTTTGCCCTACTGACGTAAAGCCAACAGATCCACGTTCTTATTATTCAGTATCTAAAAGATTAGCTAAAGAAACTGAAAACGGATGGTATGTAAACCAATACGATAACTTATCCAACAGAACAGCGCACTACGAATCTACCGCTCCTGAAATCTGGGAACAGACAGAAGGAAAACTGACTCATTTTGTAGCAGGTGCAGGAACAGGAGGTACTATTACAGGATGCGGAACATTCTTTAAAGAGAAAAATAAAGATATCAAAGTAATCGGTGTAGATACTTACGGGTCTATCCTTAAGGAATTCCACGAAACTGGAGAATTACACTACGATCATGCTTACACTTATATTACAGAGGGAATTGGTGAAGATATCATTCCTGAAAATTATGATATGTCTGTGATTGATCATTTCGAAAAAGTAACGGATAAAGACGGAGCAATCTATGCAAGAAAGCTAGCTAAAGAAGAAGGTATTTTCTGCGGTTATTCTGCCGGAAGTGCTATTGCTTCATTGGTTCAGATGAAAGATCAGTTTACTAAAGATGATGTGATTGTAGTTTTACTTCACGACCACGGCTCAAGATATGTAGGAAAAATCTACAACGACGAGTGGATGAAAGAAATGGGCTGGCTAGACTAATCAAAAAAAGAAAGACAAAATTTGTCATTCTTCAGTATAAAAAAATCGGAGCAAAATTTTTTGCTCCGATTTTTTTATTGTTGATTAATATTATCTTTTAAGATCTTCTTTAACAGGGAATAATCTTTTTCACTCATCGATTTTCTGGGAAACATATAATTGTATTTTCCTTCCAAAGCAATGAATTCATTATTACTGTCAAAAAAATTAAAATCTTTCCATTCACTGGTTTCTTTTTCTCCGTCAATATTAACTGTGAAAAAGTTTTGTTCAATTCTGATTTCGTAAATTTTACATTTTTCCAGCGTATTCAAATAGTGATTGACCTGCTTTTTCCATCTTGAAACCTTATTAACACTTACTGACAGGTAAACTGCACAAAGCAAAAGTATAAAGCTTAGGAAATATAAAATCCCCTGACTTTCCTTACTTAGGCTTCCTTTCAGAAAAAATGCAATCAGTAAGACAATAGCAGCAATGATAGTTGTTATTGTTTTCCCTTTAGTAGTAGGAGAAAAAAGCAGACTACCCTGATTTCCGCTAAAATAAATATCTTCAAAATTCTTTCTCTCAGGTCTTAATATAATCACTTTTTCCTCACTCATAATACATGGTTTGCTTTAAAAAGCTACAAAACTAAGCTAAATATCCTCATATTGGTCATTCAAAGCAGAAAGTTTATTCATCAGCTCTCTGTTTCTTCTCTTCAAGGCATCTAGTTTTTTCAGCATATTATGGATGACTTCCAAACCCGGAAGGTTTATTTCAAGATCATAATGCCAATTGGCAAACTTTTCGAAATCAGGAAGGTCTTCATACATGAGGTAATGAATATTGTCTTCAACCTGTATATTAAGCAATCCATAATCTACAAGATCATCAAAAAAAGTAATTTCTATATTATATATTCTTACGAGTTCTTCCCGTGATATTCTTTCACTCATAGCTTAGGCGTTTTTAAGTTGTTCAAAAAGATCTTTCTGCTTTTCGGTAAGATTGGTTGGCAGTTTTACGTCGTAGGTTACAAAAAGGTCACCATGTTCACCTTCTTTTTTATAGACAGGAAATCCTTTTCCTTTAAGTCTTACGGTAGTTCCGGTTTGTGTTTCTGGTTTTACTTTCAGATTTACGCTTCCGGTAAGGGTATTTACGTTGACATCACCACCTAGAACTGCTGTATATAAATCTATGGTAACTTTTGTTTTCAGATCATCACCAATTCTTTCAAAAATCGGGTCCTCAGGAATATTAAATGTAATGTACAGATCTCCGCTCGGACCTCCGTTCAGTCCTGGATTTCCGTGCCCTTTTAACTTGATCTTCTGCCCATCATATACTCCGGCCGGAATGGTAATTCTCACCTTTTTCCCGTTGATCTCGAAGGTTTGTGGATGAGTAACTGCGGCATCTCTTAAATTTAAGTTCAGTTCGGCATTTACATCCTGTCCCTTAAACTTTCCAGAAGCTCTTCCTCTTGAACTTTTACCAAAACCTCCTGCTCCACCAAACATACCCTGGAAGAAATCTGAAAAATCCTCACCTTCTCCAAAATCTGCACCGGAAAAACCTCCGCCATAGTTGTTTTGTTGTTGATATTGTCTTTGTTGTTGCTGAGCTTTTTCGTATTCCTCGCCATGCTTCCAGTTTTCCCCATATTTATCATATTTGGTGCGGTTCTCCGGATTACTTAGAACTTCATTAGCTTCGTTTAATTCTTTGAATTTTCTTTCGGATTCCTTGTCATCAGGGTTTAGGTCGGGATGTAGCTTTCTAGCCAGTTTTCGGTAAGCTTTTTTAATTTCATCTTGTCTTGCGCTTTTATCTACACCTAAAATTTTATAATAATCTATATAAGCCATAGAAACGATTTTACCCAAATTTATGAAATTTAGGTCTGAAAATTGTATAACAGAATGTTAAAAATAAACCTATCTTTGATAAAAAGTGCCACATGAAAGAGGTATTAAAAAACTACTCAGGAATCATATTTTTACTATTGGGAATCACTATTGGAAGCATCATTGGAATTGTTGCTCCTGGCTTTGTAGAATACATAAAACCTTTAGGTGATATTTTTCTTAATCTTCTTTTTGTAAGTGTGGTACCATTGGTATTCTTTGCGGTTTCCAATTCTATTGCATCTTTGGAGCAGCAATCAAAATTCGGGAAGATCATTCTTGTAATGGCGCTTACTTTTTTATTTTTCATTTTAACAGCTGCTATTTTCACCATTTGTGCAGTGTATCTTTTCCCTGTTTCAGGGGTTTCGGGAAGTTCTGAACTGATTACGGAAGCTGCCAGTGAAGAAAGTTGGGGGAATAGAATTGTGAGTTTTTTCACGGTGGGAGAATTTACGGCTCTTTTTTCAAGACAGAATATGCTCGCCCTTCTTATTTTTGCTTTTATGACAGGTTTTGCAGCTAGAAAGACAGGTGAAAGCGGACAGGCATTCAGGACTTTTATTACATCGGGATATGAGGTAATGAAAGAGCTACTTCTATTAGTAATGAAGCTTGCTCCGATTGGTTTAGGTGCTTACTTTGCCTATCAGGTGGCAACGTTAGGACCACAGCTTTTCGGCTTTTATGCTAAACCTTTAGGATTATATTATGTAGCTGGAATTATTTATTTTCTGGTATTCTTTTCTATTTATGCATTTATGGCGAATGGACAGAAAGGTGTTAAAAGTTTCTGGAGTAATGCTATTTATCCAAGTCTTACAGCGATCAGTACATGTAGCAGTTTTGCCACCATGCCAGCGAATCTACAAGCAGCTTCGAAAATCGGAATTCCCAATTCGATTGCCAATCTGGTAATTCCTATTGGTACGACTCTGCATAAAAACGGGTCTTCTATGTCTTCTATTATCAAAATCTATGTAGCATTTCTGATTATCGGAAAAGACTTTTTTGATCCATCCAATCTTTTATTGGCTTTAGGTATTACTGTTTTTGTAAGTATTGTAGCGGGCGGAATTCCCAATGGCGGATATATTGGTGAAATGCTGATGATTTCGGTGTATAAATTACCTCAGGAAGCCATTCCGGCGGTAATGATTATCGGAACACTGGTGGATCCTTTAGCAACCGTTTTAAATTCTGTGGGAGATATTGTCGCAGCTATGTTTGTGAACAGGTTTGTAAAAGTCACCTGATTTTAAGGTAAAGACTATTCACTTCGTTGTACGGGTTCCAGATTTTCATATTCTTCAGTAGTAAAAAGCTTGTATTGTACTTTAAATGTTTTTCCTAAAGGGGTTTCCAGAGAAAATCCTCCGGGACCAAATCCGTCAGTAACATCGAGTGTAAAATGAGAATATTTCCAGTATTCAAACAGATCGCGATCTATCCAGAATTCGTGTCCGTTGATGGTTCCTATCATAGCATCATTCATTCTTGGAAAAAAGCCTCCTTTTTCAAAACATTGAGGCTGGGTTCCCTCGCAGCATCCGCCTGCCTGATAAAACATCAGAGCACCGTATTTATTTTCAAGCTCCTGAATAACTTCAAGTGCTTTTTCTGTTGCAGACAGTCTTGATATTTTCTCTTTCATTGTTTTCTTTTTTTCAAATTTAAATTTTATCTATTCAGATAATAAAAGACCCGGCAAATGATTTTGCCGAGTCCTGTCTCTCATTGTTTAATTTGAGTTTGCAATATCCAATACGATTCTTCCGTCAATCTGACCTTTTTTCATTTTGTCAAAAACATCATTGATATCTTCTAATTTGGCTGAAGTGACTGTTGCTTTTACCAACCCTTCATTGGCAAAGTCAAGAGCTTCCTGTAAATCTTTTCTTGTTCCTACAATAGAACCTCTTACGGTGATTCTTTTTAAAACAGTTTCAAAAATCGGGAGTTCAAATGATCCTGGCGGAAGTCCGTTCAGAGCAATGGTTCCTTTTCTTCTTAAAACATCTATTCCCTGCTTGAAAGCAATAGGTGAAACTGCTGTAATCAACGCGCCATGCATCCCGCCTACTTCTTTATGTAAATATTCTCCTGGATCTGTATTTTTTGCATTTACGACAAGATCTGCACCTAATTTTTTAGCTAAATCCAGTTTGTCATCTGCTACATCAATGGCTGCCACATGCATTCCCATAGCTTTTGCATACTGAACTGCCACATGTCCCAATCCTCCGATACCTGATATCGCTACCCATTCTCCGGGCTTAGTTTCGGTTTCTTTTAATCCTTTATAAACGGTTACTCCGGCACATAAGATAGGAGCAATCTCCAGAAAGTTAACATTTGATTTCAGATGCCCTACATATCTTGAATCTGCAATAACATATTCTGCAAAGCCACCATCTACACTATACCCACCATTTTTTTGAGCTTCACAAAGGGTTTCCCAACCTGTGATACAATAATCACAACATCCGCAGGCACTATATAACCACGGAACACCTACAGCGTCTCCTTCTTTCACAAAGGCTTCTGGTCCACAGGCTACCACAATTCCTACTCCTTCGTGTCCCGGAATAAGAGGCATTTTAGGTTTTGCGGGCCAATCGCCATCTACTGCATGCAAATCTGTATGACATACACCGCAGGCAATCACTTTCACAAGAACTTCATATCTTCCGGGTTCTCTTACGGGTACTTCTTCTATTTTCAGTGGTTGTCCGTAGCCTTGAACTACGGCAGCTTTCATTGTTTTGGGGATCATATTTTAATTTTTAATTCGGTTTTTACGGGGTAATAGTCTCTTGCTTATCTGAAATATTCCGGATAAGACTGATATTCTCTGCGTGAGGGATAGTAAGGGCGGCGAGGAACGAGCCGGTGCGGAATGCAATGGAGCACCGAAATGAAATGGAGCCCTGCATAGCCCGACCGGTTTGCCCTGGAATAAGCCAAGGCAATCGGGCACGTCCTAAAATTTAATATTAAAAGAAACCTAACTTGTTTTTGTTATAAGAGATCAGCATATTTTTGGTCTGACGATAATGATCAAGCATCATTTTATGATTTTCTCTACCAATTCCTGACTGCTTGTACCCTCCGAAAGGAGCTCCAGCCGGATAAGAGTGATACTGGTTTACCCAAACTCTTCCTGCTTCAATCTGACGTGGAATATTGTATAGCTGATGGGCATCTCTGGTCCAGACCCCTGCTCCAAGTCCGTAGATGGTATCGTTGGCTATTTTCACGGCTTCTTCTTCATCTTTAAAGGTTGTGAAAGCCAGCACCGGACCGAAGATTTCTTCCTGGAAGATTCTCATTTTATTGTTTCCTTTGAAAATGGTTGGCTGAATGTAGAATCCGTCTTCAAGGTCATCTCCTAAGTTGTTTACATCACCGCCTACCAATACTTCAGCTCCTTCTTCTACTCCAAGCTGAATGTAAGAAAGAATTTTATCTTTCTGGATCTGGGATGCCTGTGCTCCCATCATCACGGTTTTATCTAATGGGTTTCCTACCTTAATGGCTTTTACTCTTTCTATCACTCTTTCTATAAATGCATCTGCGATACCTTCCTGTACTAAAAGTCTTGATGGACATGTACAAATCTCTCCTTGGTTAAGGGCAAAAAGAACGGCTCCTTCAATGGCTTTATCAAGGAATTCATCATCTGCATCCATTACTGAATTGAAGAATACATTCGGAGATTTTCCGCCCAGTTCCAGGGTAACAGGGATGATATTTTCTGTTGCATACTGCATTACTAATCGACCTGTAGCCGTGGAACCTGTAAATGCTGCTTTAGCAACTTTAGGGTTTGTCACCAGCGCTCTTCCCAGTTCAGCTCCGAAGCCGTTGACAATATTTATCACTCCGGCAGGTAGTAGGTCTCCGATCAGTTCCATTAAAACCATAATGGAAACCGGGGTACTTTCTGCGGGTTTCAAAACTACACAATTACCAGCTGCCAATGCCGGAGCCAGCTTCCAAACTGCCATCAGAATAGGGAAATTCCAAGGGATAATCTGTGCTATTACTCCAAGTGGTTCATGAACGATAAGTGAGACCGTATCTTTATCCAATTCGTTATGTGATCCCTCTTCCGCACGAATGACAGAAGCGAAATATCTGAAATGATCGATTGCCAATGGCATATCTGCTGCCAAAGTTTCTCTTACTGCTTTACCGTTGTCTATAGTTTCTACGGTAGCAAGATATTCTAGGTTCTGCTCAATTCTGTCTGCGATTTTGTTGAGGATGATGCTTCGCTCTGTAGATGAAGTATTTTTCCAGGTTTGAAATGCTTTTTCTGCTGCATCTACCGCTAACTCTAAATCTTCTTTAGTAGAGTGAGCAACCTGAGTGAAGTTTTTACCGTCAACGGGTGAAACTACATCAAAATATTGTCCTTTAACTGGCGGTGTAAATTTTCCTCCAATATAGTTATCATATCTGCTTTTAAACTCCGGACGTTGTAAAAGAGTCGTCGATCTTGGTTCTGTAAGTGTGCTCATAGTATTCTTATTTTATTTTTTCGATAATGCCAAATTACACGCAGATGCCTCAAAAAATATAGCACAATCGTATAAAAAAAGTGCAAAATAGTCTCATGACTTGAATTTTATCATTTTATTAACAGCAACATAGGCTCGGATTTTATATATTTGAAATATTGGTTTCCTTAAATTTTTTAGAAATGAATAACAATAGAAAGCTTTTATTAAATACTCCTGAATTAACCCGTGAGAAGCAACTATTGAGGCTGGTTGAAAACCAGACTACATTCAATCTAAACAATTGTGAATTCAGCATTTATGAAACACATAAAGCTGCTTTTGGGGTGGAGCTTCATTTTGAAAATATTGCTTTCACGGCTATGCTGAGAGGTAAAAAGCATATGAAGCTGGATAACAAAACTAATTATTTTGATTATTTGCCAGGTGAAAGTATTTTAGTTGCTCCCGGAGAAACTATGGTTATTGATTTCCCGGAAGCTGATGAAACCGCTACCCAATGTATTTCTTTAAGTCTTAATCCTGATTTTATAGAAGATTCTCTTAATTATTTGAATTATAATCTCCCTAAGGTAGATGAGTCTTCCCAGTGGAATATTCAACTGGATGAGTATTTTCTTTTTAATAATCAGGCATTAGCTTCTGCTACGAATAATATTATGAGGATTGCCATGGATGATAATTCTCAGAAGGATATCATGGCAGATTTTGCGCTTAAAGAACTTTTAATAAGGCTCATGCAGACACAGGCAAGAAGTCTCGTAGAAAAGAATATTATAAAGAATAAGTCCAGAATAGGCTTTGTAGTGGATTATATTAAAAGAAATCTACATCAAAAATTATCTATTGAGAGTATTGCCAAGCTTGCTTATGTAAGTAAATCCAACTTTTTTAAAATGTTCAGGGATGAACTGGGTATCTCTCCGAATGACTTTATTCTACAGGAAAGAATCAATAAGGCTAAGGAATTGTTAGCTTACCAAAACAGTATTAAAGAGACTGCTTTTCAGACGGGTTTTTCTGATACAAATTATTTTACGAGAGTTTTTAAGCAGCTTGTAGGTGTTACTCCTAAAAATTATCAGATCAATCTGTTTATTCAAAATAACAATAATAATAATAATAATAATAATACGCATTAATAATACAAAAAAAGCCCCTGAAGTAAACTTCAAGGGCAATTTTAAGTATGTTAACAATGACTAGTAGTAACCGTCATTTTGTTCCATATTCGGGTTTGCGGACATTTCCTTAATTGGAATAGGCAGAATATATCTGTAATCACCATTCTTAAGGTTTTTAACCGGGATAATGTCGTCAGTAACATTTCTGTCCATTTCAACATTAGCTTTTGCAGCAAGTCTTCTTAGGTCAATAAAACGGTGTCCTTCAAGAGCTAATTCAACTCTACGTTCTTTCAGGATATCTTCATAAGCAACCTGAGTATTAGAATAAGTAGGCGTTACTGCTGCATCTGCATAGTTTCTTGCCTTTCTTACTACGTGAATCAAGTCGTGTGCTGTTGAAAGATTTCCTGCAGCTACTTCAGCTTCAGCAAGAATAAAATACATCTCTGATAATCTGAAAACTTTAACATCATTTCTGGTAGATGTACTTGTTTTCCCTGGATATTTATCAATTACTAATGCATCATTTCTTGTATTTCCTGCAATTTCACTAGCATAATTTGCATTCGCTTTGGACGAAGGGTCTACATAAGCATACTTTCTAATATCTCCAGGAGTATTTTTGAAGATGTTATATAAGTTTCTTCCCCAGAACCACATTGGTGTTCCTTTAAGGTTAGAGTTATTCGTATTCCATCTTGATCCCATAGACCCACCTGCTCCTAAAGGAAGTCTGTTTAGAGAGAATATAACTTCACCGTTATCACTATCTGCCCACATTCTTCTATATGGGTTGAAAGAACCTCCTGCAATACCATTTCCGTTTGTAGCATCAATTCCTCCATAGAATGCGATATTCCAATTATCAGTTACTGGTTCTTTAAATTCACCTGAGCTAAAAGGGTTACCACTTTTATCTTTCACTACTGTATTAATTCCCTCCATTGGCTTTGCAACTGTAAGAGACAATCCAGATTCAGTGATTACTGCTTGTGCATATTGTTTAGCTAATGCTGTCTCACCTCTGTAAAGATTAAAACGAGCCGCAACAGCATTTACAAAATTCTTATCAACGAAATATCTCATTGGATTTTTAGCACTTCCTAAGATACCTCTTGCATAATCTAGGTCAGCATTGATAAAGTCATAAACATCCTTGTTCTTAGCTCTTGGTAACTGAATATCTGCAGAAGGAACGTCTTTTACAAGCATAACTCCTAACGCGTTAGCATCCTTCATATCTTTAGAAAAATATGCTTCAAGCTGTACATAGCAATAAGCTCTTATTGCTCTCGCCTGTGCAAGGATTTCATTATATGTTTGCTTCTCTTTATCTGAAGTAGGTGTAACTTTCTTAGCTCCTTCAAGAAGTCTGTTTACTCTATTGATTACTTTGTAGTGATTTAACCAGAT
The DNA here is from genome assembly GCF_001684975.1 of Chryseobacterium artocarpi. GTDB lineage: Bacteria > Bacteroidota > Bacteroidia > Flavobacteriales > Weeksellaceae > Chryseobacterium > Chryseobacterium artocarpi. The sequence continues at coordinate 59,096 of NZ_MAYH01000048.1, forward strand.
TCCGTCACTTGAAGCAGTACTTACTGTACCACCAGTAATCACAGGGCTTGCAGCATCAAGGAAATGTCTGTGTAATGCATATTCCTGTCCTCCACTTCCTGATCCTGGTTTTACCTCATCTGTAAAAACAGCAGTAAAATAGATCTCATCAATAGGATCTAGCTGAGCATATATAGATCCATTCAGAACTTCATTTAAATTAGCAACACTTGTATATAAATCTTGTTCCTGTAACTCTCCTGCTTGCTTGATATCAAGAGCATCCTGGCAGCTGTTCAATGTAAATGCTGCAGAAGATAAAGTAGCTACAATTAATACTGTATTTATAATTCTTTTCATAATCTTTCTATATTAAAAATCAACATTTAAACCTACTGATACGGTTTTTGGGTTAGGGTATACGTTTAGTGAATACGAAGTAATTGGTTCCGGATCGAATCCTTTCCATTTTGTCCAAGTATAAAGGTTTTCAGCCTGAACAAAAACTTTGATACCTCTTACCGGCAGCTTACCTAATTGATTTTTGTTAAATGTATATCCTAAAGAGATATTCTTAAGTCTTATAAAGTCTGATCTGTGTAAGAATCTGTCTGAAGAACCTAGGTTTAAGTTTGAAGCACCTAATGAAGGTACATCTGTATTCTTGTTATCAGGAGTCCAAGCATTTAAAAGATCAGCAGAAAGGTTTCTGTTTGCTGCTGCATTCGGATCCATTACCCAAGAATATAAGTTGTCATAGATCCATCCTCCTTGTTGGAAAGAGAATAATGTATCTAAGAACCAACCTTTGTGTTGTAAATTAAATCCAAAACCTCCAGTGAATTTTGCATATCTTGATTTCCCTGTCAATCTTCTGTCTCCAGCTGTAGGAGCTTCAGTAATATTTCCGTTTTTATCAAGGAATTGTAGATTTCCGTTCTCAGCATTTACTCCAAGGTATGGGTATAACTGATACTGACCTGCAGGACCTCCAATAGCATGTACTACATCACCCGCTAAGTTTTCGCTGGACATAGAAACAATCTTGTTAGAGTTGTATGCACCGTTAGCGAAGATAGATAGTTTTGTATTTTCAGTTTTGATTGCATTATATCTGATCAAACCTTCAATACCTTTGTTATCAAGGATTCCATCATTACCTCTGATTGAATAGTAACCAGTAGCTGAAGATTTCTGAAGATCGTTGAACATTCTTGATGTTCTTTTCTGATAGTAATCTACACTACCTTCAAGAATTCCTTTGTAGTTATAATCAACTCCAATGTTAGTTTGTTTTACCTGCTCCCACTTTAAGTAAGGGTTTGACAGGTTAACAAAGTTGTAACCTAACATATTTTGGTATCCTGAGAAACCGTTATATAAATCAAGGAAGTTATTCGGAAGCAATGCTAATGGGTTAGCATTATCTGATGCAATTCCTAAATTCTGGTTACCTGTAGTACCAATGGAAGCTCTAAGTTTAAGCAATCTGAATCCAGAATTTGCCATGAAGCTTTCTTTGTCAATATTCCATCTTGCCGCTACGGACCAGAAAGTTTCCCATCTGTTTGTAGGTAAGAAACGGTAAGATCCATCTCTTCTTATCACCCCACTTACTCCATATTTATCTTGGAAGTCATAGTCAATCGTTCCGAAGTATGCTAATGTACCTGCAGTTGTTTTTGTAGCAGATGCAGAAGGTCTGTACAAGTTCGGTGTATCCGGGTTGAATGGAATATATCCTGTTCCTGCACCAAATTCCCACTGTAAAGGATTCAATCCATTTTGTCTTTGAGTAGTAGAAGTTACATGAGCTTTAATATAATCCATGTATGCTGCTGCACTAATGGTATGATCTCCAAAAGACTTATTGAATGAAATATTCGTTATACTGTTGAATGTTAAATCTTTTGTATTTCCAAAATCTTCAAATCCACCATAAGTAGCTTGATCACTCGCTGCTACACTGTTTGAAAGGTATCCAAGAGGTGATCTTGCAAAGATTCTTTGATATTCTTTATATTCAATACCTGTTCTGTTTCCAACGCTTAGATAATCTGTAATTTTATAGTTAACATTAGCATTGGCAGAAATACTTAATTCTGTAAATCTGTTTCTAATACCACCGTTAATATTGTCCTGAAGGATCCATTGTCTGCTGGCAGCAGTATCACCACCTACAGCATTGAATAAATCACGTCCATTCGCATATGGAGAAGGAGCAATATATGGTCTTGAAAGAACTCCTCCAAATAATGGATTTTGAAGGGTATTGTTAGAGATTCCAGAGTTTGTTTCGTCATCCAGCTGGTTTCTTTTTGAATAACCTAAGCCAAGGATAGTACCAAAAGTCAGTTTCCCATCTTTAGATTTACCATTCATGTTATTTCTCAAAGTAAATCTCTTGAAATCAGTAGATTTCACTGTACCTTCACTGTCTACGTATCCTAGAGAGAAAAAGTTATTGATGTTTTCTCCACCTCCAGTAATGGATAGGTTATGTTGTTGAGAAATACCGATACGAGTAAATTGTTTATTCCAATCAGTATCTACACCCCAGTTATCAATCTCGCTATTGGTCATTTTATTTCCCTGACCTGTTTTTAGACTTCTCTGAATGTATAACAACTGCTGAGCATTAGACATGTTGTACTTAGTATCAGGTAACTGACTGAAAGATGTCAAAGCATCATAAGATACTTTTAATCCTGAGTTAAACTTACCTCCTTTTGTAGTAATTACAACAACACCATTTGCAGCTCTGTTACCATAGATAGCAGTTGCCTGAGCATCTTTCAAGATACTGAAAGTGTCAATATCATAAGAGTTCAGGTTTCTGAACTGAGATCCTGAAGTAATAACTCCGTCAATAACGTATAATGGGTCTGTAGAACCATTAAGGGAGCTAGTTCCTCTAATCAGGATATTAAATTTTCCAGAACCCGGAGAACCAGATGCTGAGTTAACCACGATACCAGGAGCTGTTCCTTGAATCGAGTTTAGTACCGAGATATTCGGTCTGTTTTCCAGGGTTTCAGAACCAACTGTTACCGAAGAAGTTGTAGTTTTAGCTTTCGTAGCTGTTTTACTATAACCTAGAACAACTACTTCCTCAATTTTAGTCTCTTTGTCCTTACCGTTCTTAGAGTCTTTTTCTTGAGCTAACACAGCCTGACCTGTAAAAAACAGTACCCCTGCTGTCAAAACACGCAATTTCACATTCATATTAACAGATTTTAATATATTCAAGGTGACAAATATGTTAATAAATATTAGCAACATCAATTTATTAAAATGCTAAAAGTCCTTACCAGAAAGGGCATATCCGCATTGAACAGAAAAAAAAAATAAAGAAAAACGATAATTACATTTAAAATTTTAACAAAAAATAAAGCATTTTAAACATTAAGGCAATTTTAACAAATATTAAAATAAAAATCAAAGTCCATCAATTAATCAAATAACGCGAAAAATATAAATCAAAATAGATAATATTAGTTAAAAATATGAAACAAACCATTATGTGGTTTTAGTTGAAATGAAGCCAAAAAACACTGTATTTTATGGAAAATATATCAAAATGAACTATCAAAAAAACAAAAAGACTGCCTTAAAAGACAGTCTTACTGATGTTAAAATTAAAAATTTGTTAATATGTTATATTATAAATACAGCTTAAACTATAAGTTTCCCCAATTATATTTTTCTTTATTCTGGTCAATTAAACTCTAATTTTTCTTTATGATTCAATCACTTTTTTAAGCTGATCTAAATATTCATTTTTACCAACCCGGATTTTGCTGTGAAGCAAGTGTTGGGTTGTTTACCACCTCATCATTTGGAATTGGCCAAAGGATCCTGAAATCTGTTTTAGGAATCATTGCCACCCCAAGAGGTCCTGTATACGGTGTACCTAATGTAAAGGAAGCTGCTGTAGGCATTCCGTTTGCCATTTTAGCAGGTATACCAGGAGTTGGCACTAAATCATCATAAAGCAATCTGTGAATATCACCCCATCTCATCCCTTCACCTAAGAATTCAATTCTACGTTCTGTAATGATAGCATCTACAAGAGCTGTTACATCAGCGAATGATGATGAAGTGTATGCTTGGGTAGCAGGATTAGCCAATGATCTGTTTCTTACCTTATTCAATAGTTCTAGCGCAGCCGCATTATTCCCTAATCTTGCATTAGCTTCTGCCATAGATAAAAGCACTTCAGCGTATCTCAAAATTGGAGCTCCATCTGATAAGTTCGTAACATCTTTATATTTATTAACGAATTTAACACCCGAAGCAGCTGTTCTTACCATTGAAGCTGATCTTCTTTTATCATCTACTAACCATTTTGTATTTCTCCAGATAATAGGACTTATACATACTAATGATCTATCATTATACATTGATGCCAAGCCTGCGTTGGTACCAGGGTTAGTATTTGCAGAGTTTTCAATAGTAAAGATAGATTCAGTATTATTATAGTTATTAGCTAATATAAATGGAACATCTGGTGTTACTGTAAGATTATAGGAAGTGGCTAATTTCGCTCCTTCATCAAGTACTTTTTGCCAGTTTCTCATATTAAGATAAGCACGAACTTTCAAAGCGATAGCAGCTTCCTTAGTTGCTCTGGTAATTCTAGCGTTACCACTTCTACTTCCTTTGTCTGCAGTAAGGGTTTCCGCTAAATCTAAATCAGCCAGAATTTTAGCGTATGTTTCTGCTACTGTACCTCTTCCTACTTTAAGCCCCTCTTCAATAGCTGCCGGAGTATTAATAGCAGTCGTACGATAAGGTATTCCCGGATGACTCGCATCGCTTGTAAAGTTATATGGGCGTGAAAAATGTTTTAATAATTCCAGATGAGCTAATGCTCTTAAGAAATACATTTCACCTAAATAGTTATCACGTACAGCAGATGTAATCACCCCAGTTTCACCTGCCTTTTTCACTCCTGCTATTGTAATATTTGCTTTATTAACTAATCCATAACCATTTATCCAATAATGCGAGTTGTTAGGAGAACCTCCGTCATAGGTTGCAGTATAAGTTAACTGATAAAAGGTTGCGGTATTCACCATATCTTCTCCACGAACATCATTCTGCTCTGTATACGCCGCTCCAAAAACATATCCCCTAGGGGTATTAGCCGCATCAGGCGCTGTTTTATACACTCCATTCTGTGCAGCATTATAAACTCCTATGATGGCAAGATCTATATTTACCGGAGTGGTAAAAGCAACATCTTCATAGATATTATTGTAAGGTTGTAAATCTAAGGTATCAGCCTCTGAACAAGATCCTATCATTGCCATTACTAATGATGCTGATAAAACTGATAAACCCCTTTTTATTATATTATTTTTCATTGTTATCTTAATTTTATAGTGAAACATTAAAGCCCATACTGAATACTCTCTGACGAGGAGTTCCATTGAAATCCACTCCTGCATTTTCCATTTCCGGATCAAGACCTTTATATTTAGTAATGACAAATGCATTCTGAGCCTGGAAGTAAACTCTCAAACCTCTAACTCCAACATTCTTCAGAATATCTTTAGGGAAATTATATCCTAAACTAATTACGTCGAACTTTACAAAACTACCATCTTCTAAAAATCTTGAAGAAGCATTACTTGTAAGGTTAGTAAGTGTATTATCAGCAAAATATAATTTTGGTGTTAAACCATCTCCCGGATTCGATGGACTTTGCCATCTTCCTAAGATTTCAGTTGAATTATTATTAAAGTTCAAGGTCATCAAATCTCTTCTGGTAGCATTAAAGATTTTATTTCCACCACTGTATCTTACCGTAGTTCCCAGATCAAAGTTGTAAAATCTAAACTTTAAACTTACTGCTCCAAAATACTTTGGTAAAGAATTACCTAATACCTTTTTATCAGACTGAGCTAAAATTGCAGACTTACTTACATCATTAGGATTAGAAGGATCAAATACAGCATAAACACCTTTTCCTACAACTCCTTGCACTAAACTTCCATCAGCTTTATAATAAACCGGATTTCCGTTCGCTGCATTTACTCCCCAATATTCAAATCCATAGATAGATCTTAAAGATTCACCTACTCTTATGATATTGTTTGCACTGGAGAAAATATCTGCATTATTGTTCGCAAGAGCCAAGACCTTATTACTCATCAAGGTAAGGTTAGCATTCACATCCAATCCAAAATTTTCAGTATTGATAACATTGTAATCCACAGAGAATTCGAATCCTTTGTTCTTCATATCTCCAATGTTTTTAAAGATACTGTTATTTGGAACCCCAAGAGACGGAGCTAATGGAGCTTCAATGATCATATCTGAAATTTTGTTTTCAAAATAGTCAAACGTCAACTTGAGCTTATTTTTAAATAAAGATACATCCAATCCGTAATCATACTTGTGACTCGTTTCCCATCTTAAATCAGGATTATAAATCTGAGAATATGCAACCCCAGTATAATCAGCATACTTATAGTTACTAAACAATCCTAAATATGGATAGTTACCAATATCCGTATTACCTACCTTAGCGTAAGAAGCTCTAAGCTTAAGATCTGAAACTATGTTTTCAAGACCTTGCATGAAATTTTCTTTACTTACCGTCCATCCTACTGATACTCCTGGGAAGTTACCCCATTTATTTTTCATTGGTAATGAAGAAAGACCATCCCTTCTGATAGACGCCTGTAGGAAATATTTCCCTGCATAGTTATAGTTGAATCTTCCAGCATATGATAAAATCCCTTGCTCCGTGATCCCTCCTCCTGATTGTGGAGTTCCTACAGAACTTGAAATAATTCCATTATTGAAGAAAGGTGTAGACAAGTTTGTTCCACCTCCGTAGAAACTTTGCAGTTTTTGCTTCTGATATTCATATACAGCTACAGCAGTAATTGTATGTTTTTCAGCAAAAGTTTTATTGAATGTTAAGATATTTTGAATATTTCCTCTTAGATAATCAGAAAAGTCATTTCTGATATATCCGTTTGATCCACGCCCATCACCATGCACCGGATTCCAATACACGAACCCTTTCGTTTGAGACTGGTCAACACTTACCTGAAATCTATAATTCAGGAACGGATATAATCTTATGTCCGAATAAAGAGATCCTATCAATCTGTTTACGCTAGACCTCATTTTATTATTATTAAGAGCATACACAATATTTGTAATATTATCTCCCGCCAACAATGTATTTTGCCATCTTCCAACTACCCTTGGATCGGTAGCGTCAATATTATAACCTGTAGGATGGTTAGGATTAAAAATTGGGGTATTTGGTAACTGTTTAATCGCGTTATAAATATTTCCAGAAAGCGAAGAAGCTCCTGTATTTAATCCTACATAATCCGTTTTTGTAAAACTAAGGTTTGTTCCGATTTTCATCCACTCGAATGCCTGATGATCTACGTTTGCTCTTGTAGAAAACCTTTGCATTTCGTTAGGAATTGCAACTCCTTCCTGTTTTGTATACCCAATAGATGTATAATAATTTGATTTACCAAAAGATCCAGATGCAGACAATGTATTATCCGTCTGAAAAGCAGCAGATCTTAAAACTGCTTTCTGCCAATCCGTATTATATTCTGTTCCAAAGGCTACAGCACTTTGTCCAGCATTTGCTCTTTTTTCATTTGAAATGGTAATAAAGTCGGGAGTCTGAAGTAAATTATACAAACCAACTGGCATTGCATACCCAGCATAGTTACTGAAATTCAGGCTTAATCGCCCTCCCTTTCCTTTCTTAGTAGTAATCAAAACTACCCCATTAGCAGCTCTTGAACCATAAATAGCAGTGGAAGCACCATCTTTTAAAACTTCAAAAGATTCAATATCATTAGGATTGATATCACCTAATCCATTCGTTGAAGTTTGTCCACCCACATCGCCGGAAAAGATCGGAATACCATCTACAATATACAACGGCGAGGTACCCGAAGTAATAGATGCAATCCCTCTAATTCTCACTCTTGGCGGCTCCCCTAAAATACCGGTAGCACTAGTGATCTGAACCCCTGCAGCTTTACCTGCAAGCTGTTGTTCAAAACTTGGAGCAGCAATATTGGCAACATCGGCAGCTTTAATAGAGGTTACAGCACCCGTAACTTCTTTTTTCTTCTGCGTTCCATATCCTACTACCAAGACTTCTTCGATTTCCTTAGTGGAAACTGTGTCTTTTTTTACCTTTTGTGCCATAAGTCCTTGCCCCATAAAAAACAGGACTCCGGCACTTAGCACAGATAATTTTCCATTCATATTAACAAATTTTAAGATATTCCGGAGACAAATATGTTAATAAGAAGCAGAAGTTTCAAATTACAAAATACTAATAAAACGATTGTTTAAGTTAAAAATAAACAATAAAAAACATTATTTAATTTAAAATATAAATCAAAAACAACAATATTGTTAAATAATAATAATTCAATTTAACTTTAACAGAATATTAACAACATGTAAAATAATTCATTCATGTACATCAAATCATAACTATTAACGAAAAATATCAATTAAATAAATCATTAAATAGAAAAATATTCAAAAAATAAAATGAGAAAACATCACAAAAAAACCAAAAATCAATAAAACAAAACAAACGAAAAGAGAAAATAAATACAATAAAACAACTAAAAATAGGATTTAATAAAAATTATCACAATAAAACACACATTACACATAGATTATAAAACATAAACATTTAAAAAAAAATTACATTTAATATCAATGTTTTTAATAACACTTAGCTTCCATTTTATTGATCTGATGATAGAAATACCTTTTTAAAAATATTTCTCTACCTGTATGCAAATAATAAATACAATTTATATTACTTATTATACAAAAAACCCCTGCTTTGAGCAGGGGTTGTGTATAATATGATTATATTTTAGTTATAACCAGGGTTTTGTTGACCTTTCATTCCTTGGTTAGCCGAAATTTCTGCCAACGGAATAGGTAAAGTATATTTATAACTATTATTAGGTAAATTTGATGTAGGTACGTTGTCATCATTATTTAAATCCCTATCCATAGTTACACCAGCCTTTTTAGCTAATCTCTTAAGGTCAATGTATCTATGCCCTTCTAATGCAAGCTCGATACGTCTTTCTTTTAAGATATCAACATATGCCTGTTGAGTACTTGTATAAGTAGGAGTTGCAGGAACATTAGCGTAGAATCTTGCATTTCTAACTTCCTGAACAGCATTTGCTGCTGCAGGGAAATTATTTGCTTCAACCTCACATTCTGCTAAAATGAAATACATTTCAGATAATCTTATTACTTTCACATCATTTCTAGTAGCTGATCCTGTTTTACCTGGAAATTTATCAATAACATATTCACCACCTGCTGAAGTTGGATCAATATAGGCGTACCTTCTTATATCTCCCGATGTAATGAATAACTGACGAAGGTTATAGCCCCAGCTCCACATTGGGTTTCCATTGATTGTAGACTGATTCGTATTCCAGAATGTTCCAATAGCCAAACCTGATCCAGGAACAAGTCTCTGTATTGTAAATAAAGATTCTCCTTTATTAGTATCTTGCCACATCTGTCTGTAAGGATTATAAGAAACAGGAATATCAGTACCTGCTGGAATTAATCCATCACCACTTACCACTGTTGTTCTAACCGCTGTTGTATTATAGAAATATACATTCCAAGCTGGAGTTCCTATTGCAAAAGTCGCATTTGGAGACTGTATAGGATTTGCTTTAGTTAATGTAACACCTCCGTTATTGATAGCTTCCTGAGCATATTGTTTTGCTAAAGCATAATTTCCTCTATATAAGTTTGCCCTAGCAGACACAGCTGCAACAAAAGTCTTATTTACATAGAACGAATCGCCACCATAAGACAGAATACTTCTAGCATAATCTAAATCAGCATTGATCACATCAAAAACAGCTTTATTTGTAGCACGAGGTATATTTACATTAAGCGGATCTGAAATTAAACCAGAAACAATCATGCCACCTAATGCATTATCATCTTTAATATCTGTTGAAAAATACTTTTCAATTTCTAGATAGCAATAAGCTCTTATAGCTCTTGCTTCCGCAATTACCTTGTTATATTCATTTTGCTCTGCTTGTGTTGCAGGCTTCACGTTTTTAGACAATTCAATTAATCTTCCAATACGACCAATTACAAGATAATTAAAAGCCCATATTTTACCCGTCTGTGTATCACTATTATCTAAAAAGTATCTGTGCAATCCAAACTCCTGTCCTCCTGAACCACTACCAGGTCTTACTTCATCGGTAAGAACAGCTGTAAGATAGTTCCCATATGAAGGCTCTAAGTTAGCATAAACAGACCCGTTAAGATACGTTTTCATATTAGCTACACTTACAAACACTTCATCATCTACTATTTGACCAGGCTGTACAATATCTAAAGCATCATTACAACTATTAAGAAGAACACTTCCGCCAAACAAAGAAGCTCCTAAAATAAGTCCAGTTATTATTTTTCTTTTCATTTCAATAATTTTTAAATTTTAAAATTCAACATTTACACCAACCGAAATTGTTTTAGGGTTTGGATACACCCCTAATGAATATTGATTAGTAGGTTCCGGATCATAACCTCTCCAATCGGTCCAAGTGTAAAGGTTTTCTCCCTGAGCATATAATTTTAAACTTCTAATTGGAAGTCCTCCTAATTGTTTCTTTGTAAAATTATATCCAATGGATACGTTTTTCAATCTTATAAAGTCTGTTTTATATAAATATCTATCAGATCTGTCATTAGAATCTGCATTCACAGCACTTAACGCAGGGATATCTGTATTTCTATTATCAGGTGTCCATGCATTTAACAAGTCGCTTGATACGTTATTATAGATTGTTGTATATAATGGGTTCATAGCCCATGCATAAAGGTTGTCATACTGCCATCCACCTGCTTGGAAAGAGAAAAACGCAGAAGCAAAGAATCCTTTATATTCAGCATCAATACCAGCACCTCCTGTCCATTTAGCATAAATAGATTTTCCTGTAAAGACTCTATCATTAGCAGTAGGAGCTTCTGTAGCTTGTCCGTTCGCTCCTCTGAACACTTGTTCTCCGGTATCAGGGTTAACACCTAAATACTCATATAAATACCATTGATCAGCAGGTCCTCCAGCAGCATTTACGTTATCATCTGTAAGGTTTGCATAATCCATAGAAAGAATCTTATTCTTGTTATATGCAGCATTAACATAGACAGATAGTTTAAGATCTTCTTTTTTGAAGATATGTCCTCTTAAACCAATTTCTACCCCTTTATTCTCTAGCTCACCATTATTTCCATCGATATAATAGTCTTCAGGTGATAAATCATCATTAAGTCCTCCTGACGCTGCAGAAACAGTAATTTCATTAAATAGTCTGTTAGTTAATTTTCTATAAACATCTACACTACCTTCAATCACAGAATTATAATTAAAATCTAAACCGATGTTAGCCTGTGATTGTCTTTCCCATTGTAAATTTGGGTTTGATGGTACAAAATAATACCCTACTAAGTTCCCATATCCACGGTAAGTTTTATCTAAGTCAAGATAATTGTTGGGTCTAAGATAAATAGAATTGAAGTTATTCGATGCAATACCTAAGTTTTGGTTACCGGCTGTACCATAAGAAACTCTAAGTTTCAACATTCTGAATTTAGAATCAGCCATGAAGCTTTCTTTATCAATATTCCATCTACCTGCTACTGACCAAAAAGTTTCCCATCTATTTTCTTTAGCAAATCTATAAGACCCATCCCTTCTTATCGTTGCACTAAGTCCATATTTACCACTGTAATCGTAATCTGCAGTTGCAAAATAAGCCAAAGTACCTGAGTTCACCTTATTCGCTGAAACTGAAGGTACATATAAACTTGGGGTAGCAGGGTTAAATGGGATATAACCTGTCCCTGCACCTAAGCTCCAGAATAGAGGCTCTAATCCATTTTGAGTAGAAGAACTGAATGCATAATGTGCTTTCAAGTAGTCAGCATAAGCTGATAATGAAATATTATGCTCTCCAAACTGCTGATTATAACTTAAGCTGATAACATTGTTGAAGGTAAAGTCCTTAGTATTTGAAATAGTTTCAACTCCTCCATACTGTGCTTCACTTGATGCAGCTACGCTATTGGAAAGATAACCTAGTGGAGATCTTGCAAAGTTTCTATCACTTTGTTTGAACTCAATACCTACTCTATTTCCTAATGTTAAATAATCAGTTAATTTATATGATGCTTTAATGTTTGAGTTAATACTTGTTTCAGAGAACAAGTTCTGAACCCCTCCAATCATATTATCATACAAAATATAGGAAGCATATTTTTGAGAACTTTGTCCAATATGATTGAACATATCTTTACCATTTAAATATGGGTATGGTGCCAAAGTAGGATCCGATGTTAATGACCCAAATAATACGTTCTGAACACCATTTGCATTTAATGATACGGAGTTTTCTTCCTGATCTAACTGATGTCTTTTAGAATATCCTAACCCAACCATCGCAGAGTAGTTGAATCTATTATCCTTAGATTTACCTACGATATTATTTCTAAAAGTAAATCTTTTAAAATCTGTACCTTTAATAATACCTTCATTCTCTAAATATCCTAAAGATGAATAAACAGATACATTTTCGCCACCAAACTGTAATGATAAGTTATGTTGTTGACTAATTCCTGTTCTAAAGAATTCCTTATTCCAATTTGTAGTAGGAGCATTAGCAATTGCTTCATTTGTTATTGGATTTGGAGATTGCCCAAACTCATCATATAACCTTTGCTTAATAGTCAAAAACTGAGGACCATTAGACATATTATATTTATCTTTCGGGAATGTTGAGAACGAAGTCATCGCATCATATGAAAGTCTAACTCCTGAGTTAAATTTTCCCGTTTTAGTAGTAATCACAATTACACCATTCGCTCCTCTGTTTCCATAGATTGAAGTTGCTTGCGCATCTTTTAAGATACTTAATGACTCAATATCATTGGGGTTCAAGTTTCTAAACTGAGTAGCAGAGGTAGTAAGACCATCTATAACATATAATGGATCTGTAGATGCATTTAAAGACCCTACCCCTCTAATAATAATATCAATTTTACCAGAACCAGGAGAACCAGAACTTGAATTAACAGAAAGTCCAGGAGCTGAACCTTGAATTGAATTCAAGAATGTTGTGTTCGGTCTATTTTCAAGTGTTTCCGCTGAAATAGTTGTTACAGCTGCTGTAGATTTTGTTTTTGTAGCAGTTTTACTATATCCTAGTACAACAACTTCGTCAATTTGTTTTACTTTAGATGCAGAATCTTTCTTAGTCGTTTGCGCAAAAGCTGCTTGTCCTAAAAAAAACAAAGCTCCAGTGCTTAATACACGTAGTTTAACATTCATATTAACAAATTTTAATATATTTTAAAGGCAAATATGTTAATAAATATTAATAAACCAAAAATACAAAACATTGATAAACAATAGATTAAAATACATTAAATTAACTAAAACCACTACAACTACACCATGTAAATAATCAATATCGTATAATGAATGAAAAAAAAACTCAACACGTAAATATTAATAGAATTTTAACAACTTATAAAAATTCAATGACAATACACTTTTTTCAAATAATCAATAAAAATAATAAACCAAATACGTTTATTTAAGCAAAAAACATTCAAATAAAGAGACAATATAATTTTCAAAAAAAGTATTAAAACTGCGTATTATTAGTAATATTTCTTCTAGAAAAAGCAAAAAAATAAAGCATCTCATAATTTGAGATGCTTTTTATCAGTTTATATCACAATATTTTAACCTTGATAACTATAATATCTTGCTCCTACTGAAACAGGATTATCAATTTCTATGGAAGCAAGACCAAATCCTTTATAAGCGGGATTCACAGACTGTTCCAATTGCTTTCTATGAAGCTTTTCATAAGTTTCGAAGTCTACAGCTGTTCTATTTTTCAGGTTTTCAAATAAATCCCACTTTTCCACTACTGTTTTCCACTTGTCTGAAATCTTTCCTGCAAATACCTTCGATTTAGAACCACTACCATACCCAAAGAAACCTATCTCTTTTCCTGACAAATCTTCGTTTTCATTAAAAGAAGTCTCTAACCCTGAAAGAAATGCCATAAAAATAGAAGCAGTATACATATTTCCAATTTCTGATGAAGCGCGTTGTGTTTTTTCTATTTTCTGATTGATTAGCTGAAGATAATTTTCAGATTTCGCAACAGCTTTTTGCTCATCCGGAGTTCCATAAGAAAGTCCATTTTCAAGGCTATAAATTTCTGTAAAAACTCTTTTCCCGTGAAAAGCATAAGGAAGGTGAAAAATAATATAATGCCAGTTTTCATAAGGCTTTTCTTCTCCTGTAATTTCTTTATAATGCTGATATGCTTCCCTGATTCTATCCTGATAACATTGATTGGAATACTGTCCGTCAAAGACCGGTTCATCTGTAAAAATCTCTATTTTGTCAGGAAATGCATCCGGAGCACCGTTCAAATCTTCTCTTTTATATTGTCTTCTTGGTTTGAAGAAATCAAAAACACTTTCTGTGGCTACTCCCCAATGGTTTTCAATTTCAAGGAGATCAGGATTGGAAGAAATAAGTAAAGAAACAGCACCTCCACCTTGCGTATATTCTCCAGAAGATGCCAACTCGTATTTTGCATAATCGCTTGCGATCACTATTGCTTTTTTATCCGGATTTACCCTTACAAAGTCTAAAGCATTATGTAATGCATCCACAGCTCCGATACATGCAAAAGTCATGTCTACCACATCACAGTTTCTGAAAACTCTTTCTCCAAATTCTGCTTCCAAAACTTTTTCAACCATCTGCATTGCATAAGAAGCCGTTGGTTTTGCTGCATCCAAAGCACTTTCTGTCCCCAAATAAATTCTTGAAATTTCTCTGGGATTAATATTATAATCTTTAATTAATTTTAATAATGCTTCTGCCGCAAAAGTAGCAGTGTCTTCATGTACATCCGGAAAACCCATTTTATGAAGTCCTAATCCCTTCTCCAATTTTGCTGGTTCTATGCCTCTTTTTTCAGCTAAATCTTTAATTTCCAAATACAAAGAAGGCACATAATAACTCGCAGCCTCAATTCCAAAACTCATAATCTTCTAAATTTTAAACGAATTTATGAAAGATAATGTAAAAAACAACGGTAAAATTCACTGATTTTTGTAACATTATCAAAATCCTCTATCGTAATAAGTTTTTCAGAAATTTTCGCATCCCATAAAAAATAAAGCCGACATATTTGCCGGCTTTAGATTATGGATCTTAATTATATTATTATTTATAGTTCTCAATTGCTTTATTTAAAGCATCAATCTGCTTATTGATACTTGCAGCATTTTGTGGGTTCTGTTTCAGCAATTCCATTTTCTTTGCTAAACCATCTTTCAGCATTTGTACAATCATCATTTTAGCTTGCGGGTTATCTCCCATCTGATTTTTTGCATATCCCACGATCTTCGTAACACTTTCAGTAGCTTTTAAATTATCTGAAGTCATGATCCAGTTGAAACCGTCTTCCGCCGCTTTTCCTAATTCCGGGTTCTGAAATTTAATAAACGGATAGAATGCGGCATGTTGAGCAATATTTGGCATTTGAGAAGTGACTTTATTCTTTACAATGATCGGTAACAACTGTGCCTGTAAATCTTCGGAAGCACCTTCCAAGTCAATTTTATCAGCCAGAGTATTTGCTTTAGACGGATCAATCGTAATAAGAGCTCCTAAAGAGTTTCCTTTTACTGCATTGGAAACTGCACCTACTCCTTTTTCAAAAATCGGAAGATACTTTTTATCTTTTGTTTTGGCTAAAGCAGAGATTGCAGCAGCCTGTGTTAATGTTTTAGGATCATTCGTTGCCAGTTTTTCGACGTCAGCTCCTAACGCTTTCATCTGTTCAGGATTGGAAAGATCCATTAGCTCTAAAGCTTTAATTCTTATTCTAAAGAACGGATCTTTTAATGCAGCGGCTAATAATTTTGTTGCAGCAGGATTTTTCCCCACTTGATCTTTAATTCCCGTTAAAGCAACATATCTGCTTTTAAATTCTTTAGAATTAGTAAACTGCATAAGATTTTGCTCGGGAGTTTTCGTATCTGTGATGTCAGCTAAAAGAATTCCGTCTGCATTGATATTAACCAAATCCGGAGTTTTGGAAACATCAAAACTAAATGTATTTTTCGCATCTGCATTTACCCAAACATTATATCTTTTAGGTTTTCCGTTATCATATACATCAATAGCAAGTGGAAACTGGAATGGTTGCTCCTGAGTCTGATTTATTGTTACAGTCACTTGTTTTTTTACCGGTTCAAATGCTGTTGAATAATTAATTTTCGGGTTCCCACTTCCAAAATACCATTGATTGAAGAACCAGTTCAAATCTTTTCCTGACACTTTTTCAAAAGAAAGTCTCAATTGATGAGCTTCCGCATTTTGATACTCGTTTGTTTTCAGGTAATCATTCATTCCGGCAAAGAAAGCATCATCACCAAGGTAATTTCTTAACATATTAAGAATTCCGCCTCCTTTCTGATAGGTTACAAGATCAAATACGTCTTCACGGGATTCATAATTGAATCTTACGAGGTTTTTCTTAAAATCGTTCGGATTATGAAGGTACATATTCACGTCAGACATCAAATGATAATCAGCCTGATCTTTTCCATACTTATATTCATTCCAAAGATATTCTGAATAATTAGCAAATGATTCATTTACCGTAAGATTACTCCAGCTTTCCGCAGTCACCAAATCCCCAAACCAATGGTGGAATAATTCATGCGCAATGGTATCTTCCCATTTATTTTCATCAATAAGCTGTCCCGGTTTTTGAAGAATATCACTTCCGTGAAGGGTTGCCGTTGTATTTTCCATCGCACCACTTACGTAATTTCTTCCGGAAATCTGTGCATATTTCGCCCATGGATAATCATAATTCATTTTCTTGGAGAAAAACTCGATCATTTCAGGAGTATTTCCGTAGATCTGTTTTGCATAAGGTTCATATTCCTTTTCGATATAATAATCTACAGCAATATTTTTCCATTTGTCTTTTACAATAGCATACTCTCCTACTCCCATGAAGAAAAGATAAGTGGAATGTCTTTTATCCATCACCCAATGATCTGTTCTCAGACCGTTGGATTCTTTTTGAGAAGTTTTTAAAACTCCATTGGAAAGTGTCACATATTTATCAGGAACGGTCATATAGATTTCCTGTGTGGTTTTCTGATTGGGTTTATCAATAGTTGGAAACCATGCAGAGGAAGATTCTGTTTCTCCCTGCGTCCAGATCTGTGTTGGCAAATCCGGATCTGTTCCCTGAGCGTTAATGAAATAAAGTCCTTTGGCATCATTGATTGCCATACTTCCTTCTTGTTTCACTTCATTCGGGCGGGATGTGTATTTGATATAAACGGTGTAGTCCTGATTCTTCTGATAGGTTTTATCCAGCGTAATCTTTAAAACATCATTTTTATAATCATATTTTAAAGGTGATTTTTTACCATTACTATCAAGAGATACTTCATGAATCAGCATTCCTTTTGCATCAAGTGTCAGTTCATTGGTTGGATAGAAATATGGTGAAGCGGTAAGCCATTCTTCTCCGTTCATCTGCTCCTTTTGATAGTCGAAATTCACTTTCAGCTTAGTATGTTTTAGCTCCGTAACTTTGGTATGGGTAGCTCTATATACTTTTTCTCTTCCAGAAGTTTCGGTTTGTGCTGATACATTAGCGGAAAACATAATTCCAAGTATAGCCATTGATAAAATCACCTTTCTCATCTGTCTACTTTATTTTTTTAGGTTTATTTTTTAATTAGAATGTCAAAAATATCATTGACAAGGGTTTCGTAGTCTCCTGTCTTCAACTGTTCTTTTGTTTTGGCAAAAGCTTTTTTCAGTTCACTTTCAGGGTTTTCATCATCAATAATTTCTGCTGAAGCTACTCCTTTCAGTTGAAGTACGATATTTTTCAGTACTTCGGGGTCTGCTCCTTCTTCGATATTTATTTTTAAAAATTTCATAATTTTTGTGATTGGATTTATTATTCTGCCTTTTGTTAAAGGTCAAAATCAAGTTCTTTCAAATTTAAAACTTATTTTAGAAACAATAAACTGATTTCTTCCTTTAAAAATTGATTTTCATCTGAAATAGAAGGAATTTGGACCATTTATCTCCGAAATCACAAAACTTCCACCTTTTGAATGTTTACTTTATTCTGGTTATTATTCCGTTTTTGTAAAGAAATACAATATTACAGTCTGCCTTTCTTTCAATGTTGTAAACATGAATTTTATGAGGATCAATACCATTCATCTGAGATAACATCGGACTTTCCCAGTTATTGTAAAAAATTGGTTCTCTTAATGTAAAACGAGGATTGGTTTTAACCTCATTGAAAATATCATATTTCAGACACACTTCTCCGGCTTCAATATGGTTTGATTGAAGAGCTGTATTTAATTTTGTGAATATTTCATTGTTAAACTTAACGGCATAAGACCATGAATTTTTCACACTCAGATTCGTAATAACAAGCAGAAAAGCAATGACCGCCAAAAAAGCACTTGTTATTTTGTTTCCTAATTTCAATTTAACTGATGAATAAACGATTAAGGAAACGACAAGAAGGGTATAAAAAAGTCTTATAGCTCCTAAGTTCCTATTATCAAAACCGAAAATTGTAGGAATATAGGATGAAAAAAGGAAAATACTCAGTCCAAACATTATTGAAAGGAAAGATATAAGCCCAATCTTTTTATATTCTTTTAAATTACTTTTAAAATCATATCCGGAAAATACTTTATAAGTCACGAATGAGATCAAAAAAGCTGATAGTATCTCTATAACATGAAGATTACGAATATTCAATAAACCTTTATAGATTCCTACAAACAGATCTTTGAAAAATAATTTCAGAGAAAAAACTGCAATCTGAAGAACTCTTTTAAATTCAAAAATTTTGTTTACTTCATCTCTTTGATACGAGTTTACAAATATAGAAGGCTGAATGATCTTTCTGAAAATAATAATAATTCCTGATGTCAATAATAAAAACAGAATTCTTTTTTTATTGTCTTTAATAAGAAATAAGTTTAAAAGTATAAGCGGAAGAAAGATTTCATAACTCAATATTGAAGCGATAAAAAACAGTGAACTTATGATGATCTTTTCACGAACGTAGATGAAATAAATGCTTAATAAAAAGAAAATTGTTGCCAAATTTGAATTAAGCATAATGGAAGAAAACTGAATACTCGTCCCGATTAAGGAACAAGAATATAATAAAGTAATCAGACTCGCCAGTTCTTTTGAAAGTATTTTCTTTGCAATGCAATAAATCGCGAGTAAAGAAAGTGGAAAAAAAAGAACGCCTAACAGGTAGATATATTCATTAGACTTTGAGAAAAAAATCAACGTTCCTGTGACAATACCGGAAATCGGTCTTGCCGCCATTGTGGTGGAGTCTAAAAAAGAATAGAGATAACTGAAGTAAGACTTTGAAATATGTTTTGATTCGTAGAGCTTACTTAGGTCATCCGTCACAATGATCTTTTCTTTAAAAACGGACAAGCTTATGTAAAGGTTGTAAACAATTATTAAGATATTCAAAAATATCAGGTAACTATTGTTTAATTTTTTCTCCATATTATTTTTTCAGAATTTGTGGTGAGATGAATTCTCACAATCATCAAAAATAATAGAAATATACCAATTACAAAAGGATATAAAATCTGCGGATTATATTAAATAGCAACAGGAGCTTTAATCCCCGGATGCGGATCATAGTTTTCCAGTGTAAAGTCTTCGAAATCGAAATCAAAGATGTTTTTAATTTCAGGATTCAGCTTCATGGTAGGAAGAGGTCGCGTTTCTCTTGAAAGCTGTCTGTTTACCTGTTCAAAATGGTTATTATAAATATGAACGTCCCCGAAGCTATGAACATAATCTCCTACTTCAAGTTCACAAACCTGAGCTACCATCATCAATAATAATGCATAACTTGCAATATTGAAAGGAACACCAAGGAAAACATCTGCACTTCTCTGGTAAAGCTGTAGTGATAATTTTCCGTCAGCTACATAAAACTGAAATAATGCATGGCAAGGCGCCAATGCCATATTTGGAATTTCTGCAACATTCCATGCAGAAACGATTAATCTTCTTGAATCCGGATTTTTCTTGATCTGATCAATCACTTCTGTGATCTGGTCTACCACTTTTCCATCAGCTCCATGCCAACTTCTCCATTGTGCACCATAGACAGGTCCTAAATTTCCGTTTTCATCTGCCCATTCATCCCAAATGCTTACTCCGTTATCTTTAAGATATTTGATATTGGTATCTCCTTTCAGAAACCAAAGCAATTCATAAATAATAGATTTCAAATGCACCTTTTTGGTTGTTACCAATGGAAAACCTTTAGATAAGTCATATCTCAGCTGATACCCGAAAACACTTCTTGTTCCGGTACCGGTTCTATCGGTTTTATCAGTTCCGTTGTCTAAAATATGCTGTAAAAGGTCTAGGTAGTTTTGCATTTTGAGAGAAATTTTGTGGTTCAAATTTACTAAAAAAGCATTAAAAAAAGGCATTCATTTTCTGAATGCCTCTTATTGTTTTATTAAATATTTGTGTATCTGACATCTATGAAACAATGATATAATACATATCCTATTTCAGGACTACAAAACAGAAACATTGATTTTTTCATTATTCCCGCTGATAGATTTCAACTTTCCGTATCGGTCTTTATCAATAAACTTATCATCTGAATAATCCAGTTTCACAGGACCGAATTTCACCAACTTTTTGAACTTACTCTGATCAATAATATCCTTGGTTCCGTAGTCTATGGAAATATCGCCAATTATTTTTAATTTACCAGATATTTTCAATATTCTGACTGATATTGTTAATGGTAAATCCTTCTCCCATTTTCTTACCAAACATAGCCTTTACTAATGGAGATTCTGCGGACACTGTCATAACCTTCTGGTTATCAAAAACAATTTCTCCCATCGATACTGAAACATAAAAAAGACCTTTATTTGTTTTAACTAAAGCGCCATTCTGAACTTTTTCGGAAGCGTCTGAAATTATTTTCTGCAATACAGCCTGTTGATTCAATACCTCGTTGAGCTGTCGCTGAAGGTTATTAATTTCCTGCTGAAGCATTTCGCGACCTGTTTCATATTTGTCACCCATTGAGCTTTTCGTGTCGTTGTTAGAGGCACGGGTTTCTGCGATAAGGTTTTCGAAATATTGAGATTTATCGGCTAATTTGCCTTTGATTATGTTGATTATTTCCTGTTTGTTCATTGATAGCTGGATTATTTTATTGTGATGTAAGAACCACCCCGTCAAAATCGTAGATTTCGACACCCCTCGGCGGAGGGGAATGTAGGACCGTTTAAAAACTCACAATTAAGATGATAAAACTTATGTACTTTTATTTTTCAAATACGGCATAGTCTGAAACTTTGAAATTAAAGCCTTTGCTTTCATCAAAATTTCTTTTCGTCTTATCAAAAACGTTTCTGAAAGCTCCGGATAAATGTCCATCTTCAATACTAAAGTTTACTGGTTCTTTAGACATATTGAGAACGACCAGCACTTCATCTTTACCGTTTTTCCTTACGTAAGCTAAAACCTTATCATTAGCAGTTGTATTCAATAAATAAGTAGTAACGTTTGAGTCCCCACCTCTTAATGCCGGATTAGAAGATTTTAAATCCAATAATGTTTTATAAAAATCTGCGACCTGATATGTTTTTGTCCATTTAATCACATCTTTTTCAAAGAATTCCAATCTTTTCATATTCGGAAGTTCCTGTCCGGAATATAATAACGGGACGCCATTCCATGTTGCGGAAAATACAGCCATAGGCTTGGCAATTACTGCATATTTTTCATATTCCGTTCCGTTCCATGAGTTTTCATCATGATTTGCGGTAAACCATGCTCTCATTGAGCTATCTCCGATATTAGAGTATTTTACCAATAGGTCTTTCAGTTCCTGAAGAGGTTCATTTTTCTTGTAATAATCGGCAGATTTATGCATCCATTTCCATGAGTAACTTGCGTCAAATACTTTTCCGTATTCCGGGCTTTCCAATTCGTCAAATTCTCCCAGCCAGAAAAGTGGTTTTACTTTTTCAACTTCAGGACGTGCTTGTTCCCAGAAATCTACTTCTACCCAAGAAGCAAGGTCACACCTGAATCCGTCAATATCAGTTTCCGTTACCCAGAATTTCATGGCATCAATCATTGCTTTACGCATTTCCTGATTTTTATAATCCAGCTCAATGATATCATCCATTCCTGAAGCAATATGAAATTTCCCGTCCGGATCTTTCAGATAAAACTCCGGATGTGTTTTTGTCCATACGTGATCCCAACCGGTATGGTTCGCTACCCAGTCGATGATTACTTTAAACCCTAGTCTGTGGGCTTCATTTACCATATCCTTAAAATCCTGCATCGTTCCAAATTCCGGATTGATAGAGGTATAATCTGCCGCGGCATAAGGGCTTCCAAGGCTTCCTTTTTTATTTTGCTGTGCAATTGGGGTGATAGGCATAAACCAAAGTGTCTTTACCCCCATAGATTTCAGGCGGGGCATTTCTTTTGCGAATGCTTTAAAAGTCCCTTCCTGCGTATATTGTCTGATGTTTACTTCGTAAATATTAGTATTGTGTTTCCATTCTTTTGGTAGCTCAGTCATCTTCCCTCTGTTTTTTTGAGTGGTACAGGAAACAATTCCCAGACCAATTACGGCTAATAAAATTAATTTCTTCATTAATCTATTTTTAACAAAAATAAGGATTGTTTTTCAGGGAAAGGGACTAAAAGGGAAAATTACGAAGGTTATTTTGAAATAATATAAGTGTAAATATAATTGGTTTATGATAAATATTCTTCTATCTGAAGGTATTTATAAAAGCTGAAAAGTAAAGAGGACAGCTGAAGGATTCATTAAGTTTTTTCAAATACATCTTTGATGAATCTTAACTCATCTTACAATCTTCATTTTTCTTAATGGTTTAGCTGATCATGTTTTTTCTAACGCAAAGTTTTTAATAAGCTCCGGTTCTATTTTGAGGGAGCAAAGGGTGGAATCAATTTCATTGATTCTTTCTAAGTGGATGTGTAATTATATCTTGATATGGCTAGTTTCATTCAAGCTGCTTTAGTTTTAAATAAAAAAGCCCTGGATTAAAAACCCGGGGCATATATTTATATCTTATCTTTCATCATCATTGTCATCCTCATCATCAAAGACGTCATCGTTGTAGTCTTCTTCTTCGTCATCATCGAAGCTGTCATCTTCATCTGAGAAATTTCCTCCAGCTCCGAAATCTTCATCGAATCCAAATTCATCATCTGCCAAAGGCATTGCTGATTTCTTTTTAGAACCTCCAGCACCTCCATTTTTACTAGGAGCTTTCAATGGAACATTTCCAAATCTGAACACAGTAATGGGATAATTAACCCCTTTCTTTTCGTCAATGATTTCTATAAGCTCACAGAAGAATTCCCAAAGGTCAAGAAGTCCATATTGGAACTGTGCTTTGTCACCTTTATTTTCAAAAGCTTCATCAATGTAAACGTCTGACATAATCTCTCCATCACCATCATCGCTCATATCTTCCAGAGGAACACTTTTTACAATTGTTCCATCTTCTTCTAACAGATTAAAAGTAGAAAGCTCATCTCCCTGCAGACTGAATGCACTTTTAATTCCTAAATGTAAGTTCCATAACGTTTGTTTTCCCTTAACTTCAATATCACGGAAAATATCCTCTTTCGCATCTAATATTACGCGGATTTTGTAAACCATATCAGTTTCTTAAATTACTTTTTTTGCCTTTATAATTATGATAAATCTCTGGTGCAAATATATAATAAATGACATGTGACAAAAAAATATTTCAGGATTTTTTAAAATATTTTTTTTTCTTACATTTTGCCGAAACTATTTACTTTTTTCCAGCATAAAACTGAATTTTGTTCCTTCAAGATAGACACTTTCGACGGTAATGTTTTCGTTATGAGCTTCAAGAATATGTTTTACAATAGCAAGCCCTAGCCCTGAACCACCTTCTCTTCGGCTTCTGCTGGTTTCCACACGATAAAAGCGTTCAAAGATTCTTGGCAGGATTTCAGATTTGATTCCCATTCCGTTGTCTATTACTTCAATCAGTACTTTATTTTTTAAAACACTGGTTTTCACAATTACTTTTGCTTCCTGTCTGTTGGCATAGTGAATTGCATTAGAAATAAGGTTAATAAACACCTGGGAAATTTTCTGTTTATCTGCTTCCACAAAAATCTGCGGATGAAGGGTCTGAATCTGTAATGTGGTATTATGTTTTTCAGCTTCAAATTCAAGAAGATCAAAGATTTCCTTGATCAGAAGATTTACATCAAACTTGGAAACAGTAAGATTGATTTCTCCGGCTTCAAGTCTGTTGATCATATCAAGATCGGTAACAATGGCAATAAGTCTTTCAACGGATTTATCAATTCTTTCAAGATATTTGTCTCTGATGGTAAGATTATCTACTCCTCCATCCCTTAAAGTTTCTACATACCCTTGAATAGAAAACAAAGGTGTTTTAAGTTCATGAGAAACGTTTCCGATATATTCTTTACGATAACTCTCCATTTCCTTCATCATATCAATCTCGGTTACCTTCTGCTGATTGAGATCCGAGAATCTTTCTCCCAATTCCTTGATGGTAATATTTTCATCGTTGTCATTAACAATTTCCTGAGGGAGAAAATCAGATAAACCTTTTACCTGTTTTCTTCCATAATAGTTGAATAAAAGTTCAAGAACAATACAATTGATAATAAAAATCAGGACAATACAAATTAAAAGTCCTGTTTTGAATAGAGGTGTTTCATAATAGATATCTTTCAGTGAATCGAAAACGACCACAAGAAAGAGCATGACCAGTGTCAGTAGACTGGAGGCTACAAGGGTAAGTCTGTAAAATCTCAATTTTACAAAGTTTTAAAGATTAAACGTAAAGTTAGGATTTTTAAGTGATTAAACGATCAACTTATATCCAATTCCTTTTAATGTCTGGATGGTATTAATTCCCAGTTTTTCTCTTAATCTTCTGATATGAACATCTATGGTTCTTTCGCCTACGATCACATCATTTCCCCACACTTTTTCAAGAATTTCTTCTCTTTTGAATACCTTCTCTGTATTGGAAGCCAAAAGATAAAGTAAATCAAATTCTTTTTTAGGAAGAAGGAACTGCTGTCCGCTTTTTGAAACTCTGAAGTTATCTTTATCAATAACAAGATCTCCAATTTCGATAAGTTTTGCATTATCAGAAACCTGAGAAGTCAGTTGTAATAAAGCGTTTACTTTAGAGATAAGGATTTTCGGTTTAATAAGCTTTACCACATAATCATTAGCTCCTGCCTGGAAACCTGCCAACTGAGAAAACTCTTCACTTCTTGCGGAAAGGAATACAATAAGCGTTTTTTGAAGTTCTTTCACTTTACGAAGTTCCTGACAAGTCTCGATACCATCTTTTTCAGGCATCATTACATCCAACAGGATAAGATCCGGAACAATTTCCTTTGCTTTTTCTATTCCTTCGTTACCGTTGGTAGCAGTATAGATATCGTATCCTTCTTTTTCCAGATTGTAAGACAGAATCTCTAAAATGTCCAGTTCATCGTCTATTAAGAGTATTTTCTTTTGACTCATTTTAAATTTTTACTGTTTCAAAGTTAATCATTTTTGAATGATAGATTAACAAATTAGTCATCGTTCATATAAAGTTAACAATAACTCCACTTTCTTAATGTTTAGTTAAAAAAAAATTAAATTTTACTAAACCATCTACACCACTAATCTTTTATTCCTTTGCACCGAAAGAATCTAGTAAATAAAGCAAGTAAAAAAGAATGAAAATTAATAAACTTAGCATTGCAGTCTTATTTTTATCTGGTTCAGTGTTTTATGCTCAGGAAACGAAGCAGGACACCATCACTAAGGAGAAAAAAATTGAAGGCGTAGTAATCCAAGGAAGCAGTAACAAAAAAACTGAGACTGCTGTATTAGGAGAACAGAAAAAAGCAATTGTTCAAAAGCAGGCTGTAAGTGCTGAAGAGATTTCCAGAAAAGGGATCTCCAACGTAGAACAGGGACTTACAAAAGTAACAGGGATCACTACAGTAGAAGGAAGAGGTCTTTTCGTAAGAGGTCTTGAAGAACGATACAACTATTTATTAATTAACGGTCTTGGTTCTCCATCCAACAACCCTTTCCAGAAGATTATTGCATTAAAGCAGTTTCCAACGGATGTGGTAGGTAAATTGAACATTTATAAGACTTTCAACTCCAATCTTTACGGAGACTTTGCCGGAGCTACCTTTGATATTGAAACGCTTACAATTGATAAGCCATTTACAAAAGTAGAATTCAGTGTAGGAGTAAATACTTTAAGTACATTCAGAGATAATTTCAAAGTAGCTGAGGGTGCTGATGGGATGAATGGATACCTTGGATTGAACTCTAGGGATAGAAGGCTTCCTAGTGAGGTTAGAAATGCAACACCTACTAACTATAGATTTACACCTAATGAATCATTGAACTCATTTAAAGATTCTTGGAATGTAGATAATGTAAAAACAATGCCTAATACGAGTATTGGATTTACAACGGTACAAAAGATTAAAGCTGGAGAAACAGGTAATCTAGGGGTATTATTCTCTTTAAATCAGTCAACAAAATATTCATACAGAGAAGGTGATAATAACCAGTACAGAAATAATGGTCCTTCAATAGAACTAAGTAACCTGTTAAATAAGAAAGAGTACGAGTACGAAACTGAATCTTCAGTTTTATTAGGTTTAGGTTATAAAAATAAAGGTACCAATGTCAATTTAAATGCGATTTATTTACAAAATTCGTCAAATATTATTGAGGATTTTACAGGATACAAAAATGGACAGGTACTTGATCAACGTTTCTTCAGAACAAATCAACAAGATATTTCGAGATTTTTAGATTTACAGTTAACAGCTTCTCAAAAAGTTGGAGAACGTCATCAATTCAGAGCAGGAGCAAGCTACGTAATTAACAGTTACAGTCAGCCAGACCGAAAAATTTTCGAACTTACAAAGCCTGAAGATTATACTCATGCATTAATCTCATATGGAGGTAATAGCTTTATTCGACAATACTTGGATGTTAACGGTAGATTTTACGGTTCAGCATTTGGAGAATATTCTGTTTTTCTTGGTGATAAGGGCGAGCGCAAAGATTATCCTTTACAAGTCTCTATTGGATATAATGGATTTACAGACATAAGAAAGAATTCGTATCGTTTTATTTTTGGAAACCCTGGAACCGGAGCATCTTCTGTTTATATTGATATAGATCGTCCTCAGGATACCCTAAATAAGTCTATAAGTAATAATCAACTATATTACAATGAAGGTAGTGATTCTTATTCCTATTTATCAAATATATATCAATTTGTAAATGCGGGATATGCTAATATTAACTACAAACCTTCGGAGACTTGGGACATTTTATTAGGTGGAAGGTTTGAGAATGATATGAGAGTTATCAGATTCAATAGACCTGGTAATTCTAAAAGAGAAGACATAACACCAAATAAAAACTATTTCTTGCCTTCCCTTTCTATCAAAAAATCATTAAATAATAAGAATAATATAAGACTTTCTTTAAGCAAGACTATTACACGTCCTGTACTTATTGAAACAATGCCTATTGAATATATAAATCCTGATAACTCTTCAATCCTTGGTAATGCAAATATCCAAAATAGTGAAAACTACAACGTTGATTTAAAATGGGAATATTTCCCAACTAATAAAGAAATGTTTGCTGTTAATTTATTTGCTAAAAAGATTGATAAAGCTATTGAACGCTCCATGGCCCCATCAGCAAATGCAAGTGGAGTTGTTGTAACATTTTACAATGCAGAAAAAGCAACTCTTGCAGGAGTAGAACTAGAGGGTATTTTGAATCTGGGGAGATTTTCTGAATCTTTAGATAAATTTACATTGGGAGCGAATGCTACATTTATGTATACTGATGTAAAAAGAAGCGAAGATCAATTCAAAACTGAAAGGCCTGATGGATATACAAATGAGCAACTTCATAGAAGAGGATTACAAGGAGCCTCTCCATATACGATTAATGGAGATTTAAAATATGAATACAAAAACTCAAAAAATTTCAGCAAAACTTTCTCATTAGTATATAATGTGTCTGGTTCCAAAATTTATGCAGTCGGAGGTTCAGGTTCAGATAACTACTACGAAAGACCATTCCATCAGTTAGATTTTGTTTATCAGAATCAAATTGATAAAAATTGGAATGTCAAATTTAGAGTACAAAATATTTTGAACAGTAAATATCGTGTTGAACTAGGAGATAATAACTATTATACTATGAATACAAATGGTAATTATTCTTTAAATAACTATTTCAACGGTGTAACGTTCAACTTTACTGTAGGCTATACTTTTTAAAAACAACTTATAAAATAAATCTTAATATAAAATGAAAAGAAATCTTTTAACCTTAATATCATTAACTTTACTGTTAAGCGTATCCTCATGTACAATTGAGATCAATGATGACGCAGGAACTCCTACTACTACAAACCCTGGAAATACATCAGGAGTTTTACCTGAAGGAGGAAAATTATCTGGTGAAATCACTTCTAACTTAACAATAAAAAAAGGTAACTATACACTAGAAGGTATTGTAAAGGTAGCAGATGGCGCAACTCTTACTATTGAAGCAGGTGCTACATTCACTGTATCTACAAAAGTTACATCAAGCTTAGTTGTATTACAAGGTGGTAAAGTTATTGCTTTAGGTACTGCTAATGAACCGATTGTTTTCACTACTGAAAATAAAACTCCTGGTGGATGGGGAGGAATCACTCTTTATGGAAGAGCACCAATCAAAGCTGTAAATGGAAACACTACTGCAGTTTCTGAAGACGGAAACGCTATAAGCTATGGTGGTAATGATGCCAACTTTAGTTCTGGTATTTTAAAATTTGTAAGAGTAGAATATGCTGGTAAGAAAATCAATGATGGAACTTCAGAAACCAATACTTTTACGTTCTATTCAGTAGGTGATGGTAC
The DNA here is from genome assembly GCF_001684975.1 of Chryseobacterium artocarpi. GTDB lineage: Bacteria > Bacteroidota > Bacteroidia > Flavobacteriales > Weeksellaceae > Chryseobacterium > Chryseobacterium artocarpi. The sequence goes on from NZ_MAYH01000048.1 coordinate 88,302, forward strand.
TATTTTAGAAAATCTTGTTGCCTATAAAGGAACTGATGATGGTTTTGAATTCTTCGGCGGTACTGTGAGCGCAAAGAATCTTGTTTCTTATGGTAATTATGACGATTCATTCGACTGGCAAGATGCATGGAGTGGACAAAACAACAGTAACTGGTATGCTTTCCAAACAGTAACCGGAAACTTCGGAATGGAAATTGAAGCATCTGCAAATGTAGATAATACAGCTCCGAAAATTTCGAATATTACGTTAATCAGAGATGCTAATACAGCTCCAGAAGTTGCAGGTTCTTCAGAAATATCTGCTATTCAATTCAAAAGACAGGGAACTGGTATTTTCTCTAATGTATATATCAGCGGTTATAAAAATATGGGTGGTAAAAATGCTTACTCAGTATTAATCCAAGAAGATACTACAGAAACAAATCAGGTAAATACTGGAAAGATTAAAGTTGAACCTCTTACTTACCTAAACTCAGATAATGCAGGGGTTTGGGGATATGCATACCCTAAAACGAATCCTAAAACATTCACAAATGCTACAGGTGTTACAAAAGTTTCTCTAACCCCAGGAGCCTGGGCTACTGTAGATGGAGTAAACCTTTTAGCAGCTTTACAATAACTAGTTTCTTCATTCAATTAAAAAACCATCAGATTTTTCTGATGGTTTTTTTATAATTACTTAAATTCTTTAAAATCAAGATTCATAAGGAAAAGACACTAAGATTTCATCATGCTTTAAATTAATATTATAATTAAAAATACGATCATCTAATCCCCACTTATTAGTTCCTATCAATACACTATAAGCCACTATATAAGTTTTTTCTTTATTGGATTCTATTTCAAAAATTTTTCCTTCATATGAATCAAATTTTTCTTTTAAATCTGATCTGAGATTTTCTTTTTCTACAACAGAAATTGAGATAGAATCCCATGTAGTTTTTACATCCATATACTCTACAAATGAAAACTCAAGGTCAATATTATAGGATGTTTCTTCTGAGTACCCCTCCTCATCACCATACTGCATAACGCTTCTTAAAAGCAAAGAACTATGACTTACCGTATATACCCAGATTTTGAATTTTCTGTTTGAATAAAATATCATTTTTTTTTAATGAAAAATCATTATTTAAAATTTTTCTTACACCAAAAAATTCTCTAAATTCTCCCCAAATTCAGATTGCTTTCCTTTCACCAAAACAATTCCACCTGAAATCAATTCAAAATTATTATTCTCATCTTTAATCTTATACATATTTTCTAAGCTTATATTATTCAAGTATTGATTTACAGAAAACATTGGATTATCGACATAAAAATAACCTTTAATATATTCACAATTTACCATTATGATATAGGCGATTTTATCATCTTCATTAAAGATAATCTTATTGCTAATCTTTTATGACTATATCAAATAACCAGATTTGAGCTCTGTTAATATGTAAGACTTTTAAACTCTCATTTATTTCCATATTCTTTCCAAAAGATCTTTTATATAATCAATTTATTCTTCTTCAATTAAATTTTTCATCCAATTTACAGCACTTCCTACCCCTTCTATAGAATACCAATTAATAGCTAGTAAATAATTAAAGTTTACGTTAGTGATAAAATATTCTATGCCAAAGGAATTTTCCATAATCGCTCCCATTCTTCGACCATCTTCTATCAAGACCACTTGATTCCGATCATTATTTTCCTGATCAAAGAATATATAAACAGGTTCAGAGTCCAGATTCGCAGAATAAGTATACTCATTTTTTTCTGCGGGAATAGAAATTGCATCACTGCTATTAATTGCAAGATGCCCTGATTTTTTCAAAACTTTAAATGTCTTAAATACTTGATCAATTATATCAATAGAGTCTTTTTTAGAAATAATCACACACTCCACGCCAAGTTCTTTACATACTTTTTGTATTTCATTAATTTTATTACTCATTTTATTACTCATTTTATCATCTAGTTGCAGGAATATCATTAGTAAATATATGTCCTCTTCTTCCAATCCCTTTTCCTGGTTTTTGATAACCAACATGAGGTTCATGAGGTCCCATACCTATAGATCCATCACTTTTAACATTATTCCATTTAGGTATATCCATATTAACATTAGCTCCATTACCTGCGTCCCACTCTACAGGTATACTTTTACCATTAATATCTTTCCCCCATTTTGTAATTTGAAATTGCTCTCTAGGAACCCCTGTTCTTTTAAACGCTTCATTTAAAGCATCCCGATAAGTTCCAATTCCTCTTAAATCAACATCATAAATAGGGTTAAATTTCCATCCTCCTCCAGTTAATCCCTTACCTAAACCTTCTGTAAGTAATGCTATAGATACTCCAGCTACAACTTCACCAGTCTGGTATCCGGCTTCATAATTATCACCATTATAAAGATTATTACCAAAATTTGCAACTCCATTTATCTGCCCATAAATGCCAAAGCTAAAAGTATTAAGTAATGAATTTCCATAGTCATTCCATGTATAATTACTAACTGCATTACCAATTCCTCCTATTGGATCACTAATAAAATTACCAATTCCCCTAAAAGTATCTGTAAAGCCATTTCCCATACCAGAGGTAAATGTAGAAGCAGGAAATGTCCCTAAATCAACAGTCTGAATATTTCTTGTACCATCAGCTCCTATTGAATACTCTGTATGAGATAAGCTAAGCCCATTAACTTCCATATCCCCTTCCGAATTAAGAATATATGCTTCTAAACCTTCTATTTCTCTAGCATCTGTAACTCTGTTTTCAGAAAAATTATAATGAGACTGATAAGCATATACTTCACTCAGAGGATCTACATTGAAAAACCGTCCCAGATCAGGCATGTAATTTCTCCATTTAAAGCTATACCATCCTGTTTCCTGTAGTTCTTGCCCCTGATACTTATAATTATATTTGGAATTTTTCGCCAGATTATTATATCCCTCATGCTTCAATCCAAAAGGATAATAGTTGTTCTCTTCAAGAACTTCTAATCCGCTACCATTATAGAAATAACTCAAACGGATATTTCCTAAATGATCTGTATAATTGTAAATATACTTATTTTTAACAAAATCAAAGTACCCTTCTGAAGTTGGAACAAACTGTAAATCTGGTGATGGTGGAGGACAATCGATACAAGTAAGTCTCAAACCGTCCAATACATACTGAAATCCATTCAGATATTCAGTAACAGATTGTTTAAGGCTGGTATTTCCCATCCAGTCTCTCTGATAATATGAATATCCTTTTTTAAGTTTGGTTCCATCTGCACTGTATAAATAAGAACTGATACTCCCAAAAGGGCTTTTATTTCCATTCTTTGTTACAATAGAAGGAAGATCAAGAAAATTATACTTAATGGCATCAATCCCTTTATCCAAGTGATCAGTCATATTTCCATTAGAATCATAACTAATGGGATTCTGCCCTCCAGGATATCCAGCAGCATTCTGCTTAGTATCACGCACTGAAATAAGTCTGTTTCCTGAATATGTATAATTAAGAGCATCAATCTCTGTTGCGAGATTATTATTGTTTTTAGTGTTTCTTGCAAGGGCAGTAATATTTCCATTCAAATCATATTCAAGAGATTCATCGTAGAAGCTATTTTGAGGAACTGTAGCTAATGGCTCCGAATAATGCCCAAGCTTTAATTTATTATGTGGATAATAGCTATAAGAATATCTTTTCAATATATTATCATTCGATGTTTTCCAGTCAACCTCTGATATATTACCATTATATTTTGCCGGCGCATATCCTGTATTAATAGGATTATTGTAACGGATTGCATATGCGAAGAGCTTTCCATTAAGGCTTGACGGATCATTAATCTGCGTCATCCAGCCTCTGATATTATACTGATAATTAACAGTCTGCAATGGCATTCCCGGATTAGTTCCGCCTACCTTTTTGGTAACAAGTTCTAATAATTCATTATAATTATTTTGAGCAAGAATTTCCTCAGGGTTAGAATCTACCTGATGCTTGTGTATCAACAATCTGTTTTGGTGATCGTAGGTAAATTTTTCAGTAATAACCTTTTCAATATCTGCATTCAGCCTTTTATGCTTTGTAATGATTGTTTCGGGAGTTCCTGAAAAATCAAGCTTAGATTCTATTCTGGTATATCCTCCCAAGTGATTGATAGCATGAGTACCAATGGCTCTGCCTTTCAGATCGTAATAAGTATAGTTCGTAGTCCAGTTATCATCTTCTATATTCTTTACAAAGCTCATAACAGGCAGCCCTTTTGTGCTTCTGGTTGCAGAACTGGCAGCATCTGTTAAAATAGTGCTTCCCTGAATGTTTGAAGGAACGGACGGGTTAAAACTATACGAGGGATAAGTGTCATAGTAATTAACAGTATATACCTTTTCGATATGCTCACCCGGATAAGCTGCATTAGTATATTTAATACTTAATCCTGCGGAATTAAATCCTGTGGTGTTCCGATCTTCTGTTGATGGTTTTCCGTTATTAATATAATAATCAATACTTCCCTGCACCTGTTGTCTGATAAACTGAGCTCCGATATTGGCTATACCGGTATATATTACACGTGAAAATTTATCATACTTAGTAAACAGCCACTTACCGGAAGAACGCATATTGGCATCCTGAGTCATGATAAGCCTATTTGCCTTATCATATGCCATATATTCCCAGCCTTTACCTGGAAGTTTTTTTTCAACCAATCTTTTTCTATTATCATATCTGTACTGGTAGCAAAGGTTATCAAGAACTTCCGGTGTAAGTATAGAAGAAACAGCAGCCAGAGGTGGAATTACATATGCTAGATGATCATATTTATCATAAATATAATAGGTATCAATATTATTTGTTCCATCAATTCTTCTGATTAGTACAATATGGCCATAAAGATCTTTAAAAACGATCTTTTCATTATTATCTTCATCTTTTACAATGAATTTATATAGTGTGTTTTCTTCATAAAAAACTACTGTAGAGGGAGTCGAAATGTAAATCTGGTTACCATTATCCCAGGTTGTTGTAATAGAATATTTCTTTACACGATCAAATTCTGAATTAGCGTCATATTCGTACCTTACTGTGTGTCCTGATGTCATTTTCCAATCCTCTCCTGGGTTTGCAGATTGAAATACTCTGCTTAATGGAGAGGACTCAAGCTCTTTTTCGGAAAATGCATTAGTAACTCCATAATATGAATTAACCATACTTTCTGTAACTGAGCTTTGAATGCCAGCATTTGAGGTTTGAACCGGAACAGGTAAGTAATCTTTATTTTTTCTACCGAATTGATCATAAACCACAGGAACAACCAGATCATTTCCTAAGGGTGTAGATTTTATGGAAATAACCTGTTTTGGTCTGCCCAACCCATCCAGATACTGTACACTTTCCAACTGTTTTTGTACAGGATCAGAAGGTGCTGACAGATATGTTTTTTTATAGACATAATTTTCAGTATCTGTAAGACTCTGAGAATGGAGGCAATTAAAAATTACCCCCAATATTATCATTATTATTTTTCTCATGATTTAGTTTTTAAAATGGTATTTATATTCTTCTACCGGATTTCCATCTACATCAACAACTTTCTCTAGTTTGTTTTGTGCATTGTACTTATAGTATTCACGTAACCCATCAGGTCCTGTTACACTTGTTACTCCTATTAAAGGATCATAAGTATAGGTCGTGATCTGATGATCTTTAAAGGCAGCCGTTTTTCTCAGATCATCTAGCAATCCAATAAATAAATTCTCTGAAGCCATATCAATATCAGTATCTGAAGTATCCTGTAAACTTTCGATATTTATATTTGCATTTACATAATTATAGGTTGCTCCCACAATTTTTGCAATAGGCTGCGATTTATTATATCCCCAAATGATTGTTGTTGGTATTCCTGATTGATCGGTATATTGTAATACCCTACCGTGAGCATCATATAAATCGTAAGTCACTTTTGAAATTGCAGTTTCATCAGTTACATAATTATATCCTGTCTTTATATTTTGTATTGAAATTGGAAGGACTAAATTATTTGTTGCTGAATTTTTACCATAAATAGTTTCAGTTCTTGCAATCGGTTGTTGTTCTTCATTATATTTCGTTACAGATAAAGGAATTCCAATCATATTTTTTTCTTGAAGATCTGTAAATGGAGAATCTGAAGTTCCAAAGTCTACAGCATATTGAAATTTTATGGTTTTAAATTTTGAAAGATCATTTTTATTCGGATATTCTTCAATTTTATCGATAAGACTATAACTTAAATCTATTGGGCTTTGATAGTAGTATTTCTTTAAAGATTCTATTTTTCTCCCTCCTTTAAAATACTCTGTAGTAAACTCTGAATCTAATACTTTATCTGAATAATAAATTAAATAAGGGTCCATTCTAGAATTACAGTTTCCACAACCTGGTTGCGGAATATACCAAAAACCTCCAGGGTCGATTGGATGAGACGTTCCATAAGACTGCCAATTAGCAGTAAAAAAATTATAATCAACAGCTCTAGAAGTCAAATTTGTTATTACCTTATAAGTATAATTCTTTTCTAAAATGTTATTCAAATTAGAGTCAAAATATATTTTATTTTTTAACATTCCTCTCTCAAATGAAAAATCATTTTTTTTGGAAATCCTATTAATAGGTCTTAACCCATTCTGAACATAATAATCTGGAAAATCATTATAATCGTAAAATGTATGTTTTATATAGCCATTATTATTTTTTTCAAATACAGTACTATAAGCTACATTAGAAGTAAAAAAATCAGACTTTTGTTTAATTCCATTAGCAGACGATGTTCCGCCTGAGTTATAAACTGAAGGATTATAAGAGTCAGGAGATACTTTATAAACATTATGTCGAGCAAAAAATAAAGGTTCATACATCAATATTCCAGATGAAATGTTTTGATCCATCTCATCAAATGAATTATTATAGAAAAACTCCCTTTCTTTTTCTCCATTAATAATTTTTTTAATTCTTAATCCTCCTCCTCCATTTCGAAATGGCTCCATTAATAATGCCCCATTAAATGTATTATAAGTATTTGTTACTCTTTGGCTGAAAGAATGAGCTTCAAATACAAAATTTGTACTTCCTCCTGTGGGCCAAGTAATTTGTTGTAAAGAGCCATATAAAATTTTAGGAAATGTACTTCCTCTTGCGGAATATTTATTTGCTTCAAAATTTTCCCAAAACTTATAATTACCTGAATAGGATACAGATGTTGGATATCCGTTATAATATCCCCACATATCAGTTTTTTCTGACATATAACCAGGTAAATCATAAGGATTATTATATGAAAAACTATACTTTTCATCAGAGTTTTTAACAATTTGTCCCAAAAATACTCTCGGAGTTGCATCCCAATATTGAAATTTTATTTTATTTATTAGAGTATTAATAAAACTAAACTTTATTTCATCAAGTAAATAATGTTTATGTTTATATTGATTTGTTAAAGGTATTTCATCTGTAAATATTCTACCTAATTCAGCATTACTCCAAAACCTATTAAAAGTATTATAGGAGTCAAATAAATAATTATTAGAAGTGGTATATTTTATTGCATCTGTTTCTATATAATTAAATTCTGCTGTTTCTCCATTAAATAAAGTTATTTTTTTTAGATATGAGGGTTTGTAAAAATAACCACTTCCTCTATACATTTTCCAAAAATTTGAATCCGTAGGTACAACTTCAGAAAAACCAACAGTTGAGTTTTCATGTTCTATTGAAGACGAGATTTCAAAATTAGCTTCCGTATATAAGTTTCTAAGAAAATATTCTCCAGTCTTATATTCAAAATTATATAATATTTTACTATTAGGATCTATTACCTTTTTTAGGTTCCATTTCATGACATATGACCATATTATATCATTATCATAATAATTCCCTAAATTTATATCCATACTTTTTACATCATTATCCCCAAAAACATATTTAAATCCCTTGTCATCAATTAATACAAAGCGTCCTATTGATTTTCTATTATACCCTGAAGATAATAAATTGCCAGCCCAACCCATTCTCTTAATCTCATTTACTGGAATAATTAAATCAGTGTTTTCATTATAATCTACTACCGTTAAGTTATCTTTTGATGAAACTTTCCACTTCCCATCATGTCCCATAAAAAAGAATCCACTTTTACCAAAAAAATCAAAATAAAAAATATCTGGTTCTGTGTCCATTTTCCATTTTCCAGAAGGGCTACTCGCTATATCCATCATTTCATTAAGATTTTGTGATGAGTCCCAATTATTTCTATTTAAATAACCTTTAACATCAAAAAAGCCTTTTTGCCAGCCTAGTACCGTACCTAAACCTGGTTGGACCGTACCTGCAGTATACTTCAATTCATCAAAAGTCATCCCTTTTATTTTCCTTGTTATGGCTCCTCCGGCATTTAAATTCCAATTTTGCCCTACAACTCCTGAAACTTTGTTAACTAGAACTCCAGTAGCATCGTAACTTAAACTAATATCTAAAGGAAGATTATCGTGTTTTAATTGTTGAAGGGGAATATTAATATTAACAGCACCACTATATAAATCTACACCAAATTCTTTTTCATAATTTAGTGTTTTAATATTATCTCTATCCAGAGGGATATCTGCTCCTGCTTGCGCATTTAGCAAACAAGAAAATGTATATCCGAATAATAATATAATTTTCTTCATCTCATTTTATTTTTTAATAAGTTTAGCATTCGCTGTTTTATTGTTATCAGTTTTTATAGTTATCAAATAAGCTCCCTGTACCAAAGCTTGTGTATTAACTTTTGTTACTCTATTCTTAGTTTTCAGATTCTGAAGCTGTCTTCCACCCATATCATACAATAGAATATCTGCTTCTTTGAAATCAAAACCAATTTCTACATAAGCATAATCAGATACAGGATTTGGATAAATCTTAACATCATACTTTTCAACCAGTTGACTCACCTGCTTATCACCCAATTTTACAATCTTCCAATTCTCTTTTCCTAATTCTTCAGCACTAGTACCAGCTAGAATGATAGATCCATCTTTATTCAACTTAATATCTGAAAGTCTTTCTTGTTGCTTTTTAGATTCACCTTTCACATATTTTCGCCATTGCTCATTGCCATTGTGATCTAAATATAACATCCAAAATGTTTCATCATCATTTTGGATTCTTTCTTCTGCTTGTGTATATCCGCCTAATAAAATACCTTTTGAAGCCTGATCGTCAGCTGAGTTTATTACACTCATTCCCATCAAAATATCCCTGTTCTTAAAATTATAAGACTTCTGCCACTGCTCTTCTCCCTTCTCATTCAATGATAACAACCACAGATCAGTGCCTTCTTCTATTCCAATTGTTTTATTCCCCGATCTTTCAGATCTCGATTCACCACCTATCACATAACCTGTTGAAGTTAACGCCAATACTCTTAAATGGTCATCAGCTTTCCCTCCATAATTTTTTTCCCACTCTACCTTTCCGTTTTTGTCCAGTTTTACAATCCAATAATCACCTTCCCCCCAATTATTACTGCTTTTAGGATAGTAGTTTTCATTATGTAAGTTTTTTTTACTTGACTCTCTAGTTTCTAAATCAACATTAGTAGCTTCAACGCTTCTCGAATAAATCCCTACCAATACACCTCCATCCTTTGTGGGAATCATTTTTTCAACTTCATCCAAACCATTACCTCCAAGGATTAATTCGGAAAGTTCTTTACCGTTTTTATCTAATTTAATGATCCATACATCTTTAGACCCATAACCTTTAGAATGATTCTGTACATTTCCGGCAACAAAGAACCCAAAATCGGTTGTCTCTACTACACCTCTTGCTTCTTCATCTGAAGAACCTCCTAAAGTCTTTTGCCATAACTCATCACCAAATTCATTAAGCCTTATCAGCCATATATCGGATCCACCTTTAGAATTATCTTTTTTGTCCAAACCTTTTTCTGAGTAAGAAGTCCCTGCTATAAAAAAGCCTCCTTCCTGTGTGGAAATAGAAGCAGAAAGATAATCATGGTTTTGTCCGGCAAAATACTTTTCCCATAGCCGTTCTCCCTGTTGATTGAGTTTCACCAAATGAAAATCATAACCACTGTTCTGGTTGTTTTCTGTCTCCAACTTAGCTCCGTCTGAATGTATAGAGCTTCCGGAAATAAGATACTGTTGGTCAATAGTAGTAGTGATCTGGCTTAAAAAATCCTGAGTAGAAGATTTTATATCATTCTGCCATAATATTTCCTGAGCAGAAATGCTCAAAACAGTACATAAAGTACATGTAGATAAATAAAGTTTTCTCATATCTGTGAATAAGATTTGCTGCAAAATAAAAACATTTTAATATTATTTTAACATTTGTTAATAAAGATTAATATTGAAACTTAGGACATTTTAAAAACAAAAAAGCCAACAGAAAAACTGTTGGCTCGGATTCACAAAAAACAAGTGTATATAAAAAATATATAAGTCTATTACTTTCTCCAGAAGAGATTCCCGTCATTCATCAGGGCTTCTATTTTGGAAATTCTTGAGACGGCTTCTGCAGAACATGATGCATCTGTCAAAACAATTGCAGCTTCATCACCTGGTTTTGGCCATTGTTGTTTACCTTTTTCGTCCAAAGGAACAGTGCTCTGAGTCGCAAACTGTAATGCTCTGGACAATGCAAATTCTGTAGCATAACCATATAATTCAGCAATCAGATTGGCTTTCTGCAGCATACTTCCCGATCCGAAAGTACTCCAGAAATCCTGTACATTATCATTCCCGATCAAAACATTTACTCCATGTTTCTTCAGCGTTGGAATTGGCATAATTGTCTTTTTAAATGGTACGGAAGATGCAATTCCTACTTTTCCTTCTGCCAGTCTTTCTGCAATCTGATCAGCTTCTTTTTGCGAAAGATGTGCTAAAGCAAAAGCGTGACTTACAAAAGTTTTTCCCTGAAGAGCTGGATTTTCAATAGCTTTATCAATCAGATAATTAATTGTTTTCATCCCGGAATCCCCCACTTCATGCAGGTGAATATCAATTCCTTTATTATGATCAAGAGCAAGCTGTACTGTAAAATCCATTACTTTTTCAATACTTCCGTCAATACTTAAAGGATCTAGTCCTCCGATAAAGCCGACACTTTTAAGCTGTGCGGCATCTTTCATTAAGGGTGCAGATTCAGTATAGTATACTCCGTGTTGTGGGAATGCCACCAATTCAGCTTTGAAAGAGTCTTTTTTATTTTGAAGTGCCTGTTCAAGATGTTCCAGAGATTTCAAACCTGATGTAGGATCAATATTAAAGTGAGTTCTGGCGAAATGAGTACCATAATGCTGTTGCAGACTGATCAACTGCTCTGCCCTTTCTACTGAAGTTTTCAGAAGTTCAGGAATAATTTCCTGTTCGTATGCGATCATGTCCTTTACCGTTTTTCTTTTCGGTGAAAGTGCCTGCCATGGTAATCCGTATAAAGTTTTGTCCAGGTGAATGTGCATATCTCTGAACGCAGGAAGCATCAGGTATCCTTTTGCGTCGATTGCATTCGAAGTTGGTTCGTTTGTTTTGACTGCTTTTATTTTTCCATCTTCAATGTCGATACTGAAAAGATCTGTTTTTGTTCCGATTACTTCTTCATTTTCGTATTCAAAACCTGTTTCCAGGCGGACATTTTTCAGGGAATATTTTCCTTTCGCAGTTAATTGATATGGAAATTGCATGATTTAATATTTTAACATTACAAAATTACACCGGCTTTGTTTCAAAACCGGTGTATCAATTATGTCTTGTGTTGTATAAATTATTCTTTGAATTGAGATGGTGTCATCCCTGTCTGCATTTTAAAGAACTTTGAAAAGCTGGCATGATCATAAAACCCCAGATCATATACAATATCTTTTACAGACATTTCTGAAACCTTCAAAAGTCTTTTCGCTTCAAGTAGAATACGGTCCTGAATAAGAGATGAAGCCGAAGCATTAAGATTCTTTTTACAGACAATATTCAGGTAATTGGCAGAAATATTCAGTTTATCTGCATAAAATGAAACGGATCTTTCCGTTTTAAAATGTTCATCAATAAGATGTAAAAACTTTGAAATAATCGGATTTGAATTATAAACTTCAAAGTCTTTAAACGCTCCTTCCACAGATTTGCTTACCAGTAAACCGATCAGTTCGCTTCTCTTTTGAATAAGTTCCCAAAACACTTTTTCCGTTTTCAATTCTTTTTGAATTGCCTGGAATTCATACAGAAAGTTTGCAAAAACCTCATCAGATAAATTAATAACCGGATGATTCTGATAATAAGAAGCCGAAAAACGCAGAGACGGCAAGAAACTTTCAAACCAATCTCTGCTGATCATTAATTGATATCCTACCGTTTCCTTTTCAATCACCCATTGATGTACCTGATCTGGAAAAACAAGGTGAATCTGATGATCTTTAACCTGATATTCTGTAAAGTCTATGGTATGCGAGCCTACTCCGTGTTCAAAAAGATTGATGATAAAAAAGTCATGTTTATGGGGATCATCAATGGAACGTGCCCCGTAAAGTTCATTAAATAACAAATTACAGCCCTTAAGCTGATCTTCACTGAACTCCTGGATTCCCAAAATAGGAAAATGATCTGTATGATAACTCACGCTCCCTGAATTTCTTCTAAAATTAATAAAATTTATCACAGAAAAAACTAAAATAGCCACAAAAGAAACAAATGTATCCTTTGTGGCTGAAAAACACCAACTAAATTATATATCTAAATTTTATAAACAGTAGTAAATGATGGTTGGAAGAACGCAAGATTCAAATTGATTAAAGCTTTACATGATAAGATACAAAGATGTTAAAACTAGCCCTAAACCTCTCTGTATTATAACTATAATCATTAGTTCATTGCGTTTCCAACCTCCTACAGCATAAGAATGTCTATGATTTCAATATTTTTGCAATCTCTTCAAATCCTAATTGCTCTGCATGCTGCAAAGGCGTTTTCCCATTATGATCAGGGATGGTAAGATTGGCTCCGTTATCTTTTAAGATCTGTACTATTTCCTGGTATTTCTGGGTTCCGTTTCCAAGGATTACTGCTTCCATTAAAGCCGTCCATCCCAAACGATTAACATGATTGATCGGAAAGTCTTTAGTTTTTACCAAAACCTTTACCGTTTCTACATGTCCTCTTTCACAGGCTGGAATTAAAGCCGTTCCATTATAACGGTTGAACAGATCAAAGCGGGCACCATTTTCAAGAAATAATTTTACAAGCTCAGTTTGTCCGCTTGCTCCTGCATATAAGAATGGGCTGTCCAATTGGTCATCCTGAAGATTTACATTTGCTTTATATGAAACCAGCAATTTTGCCATTTTGGTTTGTTTCTCAATGGTTGCAATCAATAGTAAAGAACGACCTTTTCGATCCTGCGTATTTACATCTTCTCCTTTTTCTAAAGCAGATTTTACCGCATCAATATTATTCTTCTTTACCATGTTTATGATATCTTTTTCCTGCATCATTTCTTCTTTTGGAAAATCACCGGGCTTCTCTTCACAAGCACTCATACTTCCGAATGCTAAAAGAAACACTAATACTTTCTTCATTTTAATTAAAATAAAGGGTTAGAAAACAACATTTCCCTGATGTACCAGCGATTCTACATTCGAGATTCTTGATACAGCTTCTGCAGAACAGCTTGCATTCAACAAAACAAAATCTGCTTTATCTCCTGCTTTAGGCCATTGCTGAGTTCCTTTATCATCTAGCGGAAGTATATTACCTGTGGCAAGTTTTAAGCTTCTTGATAATAAAAACTCCGTTGAATATCCATATAATTGCGCCATTAAATTGGCTTTCTGAAGCACGCTTCCTGTTCCGAAAGTATTCCAATGATCTACAATACTGTCATTTCCGGTCAATACGGTTACATTATGCTTATATAATGTTGGGATGGGCATGATCAGCCTTCCAAAAGGAATAGTAGAAACCACTCCGATCTGTGCTTCACTAAGTTTTTCAGCAATTTCTTCCTGTTTTTTTTCGTCTAGTTTCGCTAATATAAAACAGTGACTCAGATAGGTTTTGCCTTTCAAAGATGGGTTTTCATTTACCTTTTTGATCAGATATTCTACAGTTTTCAATCCTGAATCTCCGGTTTCGTGTAAGTGAATATCAATTCCTTTTTTATTGTCCAATGCTAGCTGAACTGTAAAATCCATTACTTTTTCAATATCTCCGTCCACGTTGAATGGATCTACTCCACCGATAAAATCAATATCCATTTTTGCTGCCTCCTTCAAATAAAGTGCAGAATCTGTATAAAAAACACCGTGTTGTGGAAATGCTACCAATTCAGCCCCGAAACTGTTTTTCTTATTTTCTAAAGCTTTCTGTAGATTTTTTAATGACTGGAGCTTTGAAGTAGGTTCAATATTCACATGACTTCTGGCAAATGATGTTCCTTTGGATTGCAGCAATTCGATCATCTTTTCAGCCTTAAAAGTTGAATTCTTCAGCATTTCAGGGAGCATTTTCTGCTCAAGCTCAATCATTCCCTTTATACCACCGGTTCTTTTTCTTACGGCATGCCATTGATCTCCATAGAAAGTTTTGTCAAGGTGAATATGCATATCTTTAAATGCAGGTAACATTAAGAGACCTTTTGCATCTATAGCTTTTGCATTAGGCTGGTTCGGAGAAATCTTTGTAATTTTTCCGTTCTCTACTTCTACATAGAACAAGTCTGTTTTTGTGGCAGATACTTCTCCTTCATCGTATTCAAATCCTGTTTCCAGACGAACATTTTTAAGACTAAGTTTTCCCTTTGCTGAAATATTTTTCTCATCAAAAAACGGTGATGCTGTCATTATATTAGGTAGTAAAGTTAATCCTGCCATTGCCAATGCTGAATTTCTGATAAAATCTTTGCGGGACATATTATTGTCTGAAGTCTTCATTTCCAATCTATTTATGACAAAATTAAAAAGAACTGCGGGGAACAAAGTGTATGGTTTATTACAAAATCTGTATAATTTATATTTTTTATAATCTAGATAAAAATCTCTACAATAATACATTATCTGTTATTTTCTTACTAAAATAATTTCTTATATCTGTTTTATTAAATTATAAATCAACCACTTTAATACATTTTACGCAATAAAACGCCAGCTTCATTTTTTTAAGTAAAATTTATATTTGTAAGAAAAAATATATGACAAAATTGATTAGTTTGATTTTAATTGGTGCTGCTCCTATTTTATATGCTCAGGTAGGTATTAATACAACAAACCCTAAAGCAACTCTTGATGTTACAGCAAAAAAAGATTCTACAACGGTTGAAGGTTTATTACCTCCAAGATTGACCCGTGCAGAACTTACAGAGAAAGGAAATACGTTGTATGGACCAGAACACGATGGAGCAATAATTTACATTAATGACACTTCCGGAGGTGATGCACAAAGCCAAAGACAATTTATCGAAGGTAAAGGACTCTATATTTTCGATGCAGAAGCTGAGAATAATGAAGGAAGGTGGATGTGCCTATTTTGCTACGCTTCTATTTAATCAATTTACAAATACAAAAAGAGACTGGATTTAAATTTACTTTTTAAATATGAAAAAAATTATTAGCTGCTTTTTAATAGCTACATCATCGGTCGTATGGGCTCAAACAGGAATTAATACTGAAAATCCTAAAGCAACTCTAGATATTACAGCAAAAAAAGATATTTTGACTATTGACGGATTACTTCCTCCGAGATTAACCCGTGCAGAACTTACAGAAAAAGGAAATACCTTATACGGAGCAGAACAGGATGGCACTATCATATATATTAATGATATTTCCGGAGGAGATACAGAAAGCCAAAGAAAAAATATTGATGGTAAAGGACTCTATATTTTTGATGCCGATGCTGCCAATAAGGAAGGGCGATGGATGTGTTTATTTTGCTACGGCTTTGCTTAACTTAATAAACTACAGATAAAAAAAGAGACTGTCTCAAAAGGCAGTCTCTTTGTATTTATTTATTAGAATACTCAAATTTTCTAACGGCTTCCAGTGTCATATCAATTTCTTTTTCTTTGATCGCATCACTGATGAAGTATGTTTCATAACCACTTGGTGGCAGATAAACTCCATTCTGAAGCATTTGATGGAAGAAGTTATTGAACAATGAATGATTAGCTTCCTGTGCTTCATCAAAGTTAGAAACTCTGTTTGTATGGAAGAATACAGACATCATGGAACCTTTTCTGTTGATTTTATGAGCAATTCCTTTTTCATTTAAAATCTTTCCGATTTCAAGATCTAAAGTCTGGGTTGTTTTACTTAATCTGTTGAAAAATTCAGGATCATTTTTGATTAACTGTAGGGTTTTTAATCCCGCTCTCATTGCTAATGGATTTCCACTTAATGTTCCAGCCTGATAAACACCTCCTTTTGGAGCCAGGTGATCCATAATTTCGTTTCTTCCTGCAAAAGCTCCTACCGGAAGTCCACCTCCAATTACTTTTCCGTAAGTTACTAAATCAGCTTTTACATTGAATAATTCCTGTGCTCCTCCGAAAGCTAATCTGAAACCTGTCATTACTTCATCAAAAATTAATAAAGCTCCGTTTTCATCACAGATTTGTCTTAGGTTTTGTAGGAAATCATTTTCCGGTAATACACATCCCATATTCCCTGCAACCGGTTCGATGATCACCGCTGCAATTTCACCCGGATTGTGACGGAATAAATCCTGAACCTGTTCAAAATCATTATAACGAGCCAACAATGTATCTTTAGCAGTACCTTCCGTTACTCCCGGAGAATTCGGGTTTCCAAAAGTTGCCGCACCACTTCCCGCTTTAATCAGGAATGAGTCTGAATGCCCGTGGTAGCAACCCTCAAATTTTACAATTTTGTCTCTCTTAGTGTATCCTCTTGCCAGTCTGATTGCACTCATACAAGCTTCTGTACCTGAAGAAACCATTCTGATCTGATCGATATTCGGAACGTTTTCAACGATAAACTTGGCAATTTCAGTTTCCAGCTCTGTAGGAGCACCAAAGGAGAATCCTTTTTCTGCCTGAATTTTCAGTTCTTCCAGTACTTCAGGATGTGTATGTCCTAAAATAGCTGGTCCCCATGAATTGATGTAATCGATATAGGTATTGTCATCTGCATCAGTAAGGTAAGCACCTTTTGCCGATTTCATAAAAACAGGCACTCCTCCTACGGATTTGAATGCTCTCACCGGAGAGTTTACACCTCCCGGAATGTATTTGTAGGCTTCATCAAATAAAGCCGAACTTCTTTGATACTTCATTTTCTATTTTTTATTATTTAACCCTCAAAATAAAGGGTACCATCTTCTCCTGCATAATTTTTCTTCCCATCAATCATTATATAATACAACTGGAAAGGATTACCATTTTTCCAAAGCTGCATATCCCGATCAAACTTCCCGTCTAATACTTTATTATTGGGAAGAATTGTTTTAAAAATTAAATTATTCTGATGATTGGGATCAGGCTCTGAAAGATATATCAATTGATGAACATCTACCAAAGCAATTTCATGATATTTATTAGGATATACCTCGCGGGAATAGATATCTATAAGTCCCATTAAATTTGAAGTATTCATTGTATAAATATATGGAATGCCTTTATAATACTGCCATCCTATATGTGCAAGCTCAGGTGTATTTAAAAAGATTTTATGAAGTTCAGGAATGTAAATCCCAATATAGGAATCACCAGCTTTTATTTCTATAAAATCTCTTTTAAAATTGAGCTCATATTGGTGGTTATTATAGGGCTTCAACATTTCAACATCTTCACTGTTAAGGTCATCCCAGCTCAATACGGGCTCCTTTATATCTTTTCTACTGAATGGTTCTATTCCCCATCCCCATCCTCTATCACCTACCGGAGGTCTTGCATTTTGGATTTGCTTTTCCAGACGTATCTTTGTTTCCATGGAATAATAATAGTAATCCCATCCATCAAAAACCAAAAATTTACCTTTATCTACAGCTATTGGTTTATCAGAAATAAATGGCATAACAAGCGTTGAATTGGAACCAATGATTCCAAATTTACCATTTAGTTCAGCATGAAAACCTTTCACAGAATCATCATACCAACTTATATCGTTATATTGTGGTTGGACTGTAATAAATTTCCAAGTATCGCATAATCCCCATAATTTTCCTTTTCTGTAAGGAATATAATTTTGTTCCTGAGAAAATACTGCACATGAGATCAACATCAAAAATATCAAAAGATATTTAAAAGTCATATTTAATATTTTCATGGGAGTATAAGATATTAGTTTCTAGGTTTTTTATCAATCAGATAAATCAGCTGTCCTGCAGATGGTTTCTGTCCTTCATCCATTCTGTTTTTAGCATACAATTTATGGAGTTTGATTCCGAATTTCTGGGCAATATCATGCATATTTTCACCAGATTCTGCTTTATAAGTGGCTGTATTTCCTGAAGAGTTTTTAGATTCAAGGAAGACGATAGAGTTTTTCTTCAATGTTTCGTTTTCCAATTCATTCCACTTCATTAGTCGGCTTTCGCTGACTTTAAATTTATTAGCAATGAATTTAACATCGGTATCTTCTGGGATAATGATATATTTCAGACCGTCATTCGGGTGACTTTTGATAAGAATAGCGTTCAGAATCTCTGCTTTTGTTTTGATTCTTTCTACTCTTTTTTGCTGTTGTGCATAAGAAGTCTGTTTGTAAGGAACTTCTACAGTAACGGGTTCTTTAGCTTTTTTTCCAGCTTTTGAAGGTTCCAACTGAGCCATAAAAGTTCTGTCGTCTTTCAGATCCGGGTACATTTTAAGAACAGCATACAACACTTCATTAGAATTGGTGTTGTCATATTCGTATAGTCTGTACTTTTCAATTTTAGTGATAAGAATGGAAGCATAGCGCGGATTCGTTGCATATCCTGCTTTTTTCAATCCTGTTGCCCATGCTCTGTAATCCTTCATATCCAGTTTGAAAAGATTTGCATAGTATTTTCTGGTGGATAAAAATATAGAGTGATCTTCATAAGACTGTCTTGGATCGTCATATACGCGGAAACATTCGTTTGGAGCGTCATCCGTATGTTTCATAGTTTTACCGGTCCAGTCTTCTTTACATTTTATTCCGAAGTGATTTTTACCTTCCTGTGCCAATCTGCTTTGTCCCCCGCCTGTTTCAAGAAGTCCCTGAGCAAGAGTAATAGAAGCCGGAATTTTATATTTTTCCATTTCTTCTACTGCATATTTAGCAAATTTCTGAATGTATTGATCTTCGGTTGCCCATCCCTGAGCAGAAAATTTTGATACAACTAAAAGGCTTATGGATAGGAAAAGTCTTTTCATGTTTCTCAATTTTACTTATATAATTAAATTTCTATTCTGTTTTTCTAAAAGCAGATTAGCACCTTCAATTCCCTGTAATCCACCTGTATGAAAGCACAAAATCCTGCTGTTTTCAGGAAAATATCCTTCTTCAATCAGTTCAAAAACCTTCTGCATCATCTTTCCTGTATAAATCGGTTCCAGAGGTATATCGTATTTATCTTTGAAATCATTGATAAAACGGATATTTTCATCACTTATTTTACCATAACCTCCGAAACATGAATCTATTAGATTAAAATTCTGCTTCAAGGTTAATTCAAAAATTTTACTTTCAAGTGAAGCATCGTCAACAACCTTAAACCCTATAACTTTCTGATTTTCTTCACAAAATTTTGAAATTCCGGCAATGGTTCCTCCAGTTCCAACTGCGGTGCAAAGATAATCAAAATCTTTTGTTTGCTCATTGAGCATCATTTTTACGCCTGCTACAGCTTCTTCATTGGTTCCTCCTTCCGGCACCACTAATGCGTCTGGGAACTCTTGTTGCAGGAATTCTGTCAGCTTTTCTTTATGACGATATTCTTCACGGGTGACAAATTTCAGGTTCATCCCGTTTCTTTTGGCAAAAAGTAATGTAGGATTGTCTCTCCATTTATGTTCCAGTTCTTGCCCTCTAATTATTCCCAGAGTGGGAACACCTGCAAGATTCCCTACAGCGGAAACTGCTGCTATATGATTGGAAAAAGCACCTCCAAAAGTAATAATATAGGGTTTCTCCGGATTTCCCTCCAGATAATGATTGATATTATAAAATAATTTCCAGTATTTATTTCCTGAAATCTGGGGATGAATCAAGTCTTCTCTTTTGATGAAAAGTTTTACGTTTTTATGAATGGAAATTTCCTGGATGGGAATATTTTCTGTGGGAAGTTGTAATAGCATTTTAGTTTTCTGGACTATTCATGGTTTATAGAATACAAAAATAATAAAAGATTTACTTATGATTTTTCCAGGATTACCTTTGGTTTTTACAGATAGTTATTGATTGTTTTTTAACCACAGATAATACAGAATTTGTGAAATTATTTGTGTTATTTGTGTTTAAATATAGGTTTTGGCTAAAGCCATTGGATCTTGGCTTATTTTATTAGATGGGCTTTAGCCCATCCCTATTGATGCAGCCATTCATTCACAATCTGATATCCGATGTCTGATGTCTGATGTCTGATGTCTGAAATCTAACACTTTTACAAATATTTCCTAAAGTTCCAGAATTTTCTTTTTTTAAGGTAATTCAAATCATGTTCATTAGCATAAGCTTCTCTTTCAAATGAGATTCTTCTGTAAGCAAGATAACCGTCTTTAAGTTTGAAAAACCAGTAGTAATATTCTATGACATAAAAGATATAGAAGAAAATGACAAGCATTTCCAGCTGCTGTCTCAAATGAATTTTTTCGTGATTGATAAGTACTTTATTTTCCTTATCTTCGGGTTTCCTAATGAAGATAAAGGGAAAAAGAGCAATGCCATTAATTTTTAATCTTTTTAACGGCTTTTGGCATACAATTATCATACTAACAAATATAAAAAGTTTTTTGACTTGCGTTTAACTTATGGCCCATTATGACATCAAAGAAGGTGAAGACTTTTACTATAATGAACAGGGATACAAGGTTTTTACAGAGAAATTTCATCTAAAAAGAGGACATTGCTGTAAAAGCGGTTGCAGACATTGTCCATACGGGTACGATAAAAAGACTGATACATTCATTAAAATTGATAAAAAAAATAAATAAAATGAAAAAATATATTTTTATTTTGTTGGCGGCAGCTACATTGGGATTAACGTCATGTAGCCCTTTTCAGGTGCGTTCAGATTATGCTGAAACAGCCAATTTCAATTCTTACAGAACGTATAAAATAAGAATTGATGATCTAAAATTGAATGATATTGATAAAGACAGGGTTCTTAACGAGCTTTCAAGACAACTTCAGGCTAAAGGACTACAATCTGGTGAGAATCCGGATCTGATTATCAACGTAAAAGCTAATCATAAAAAAATTACGGATATCAATACGACTTCTCCTTACGGAATGTGGGGATGGGGCGGACCTTTCGGATGGGGCGTTGGTATGAACAGAACATGGACCAGCAATTATAATGAAGGGGCTTTGATCGTAGATCTGATTGATTCAAAAACCAATAAATTGGTATGGCAGGGTATCGGAAGCGGGATTTCTGTAGATTCTCCAAGATCTAAGCAGAGACAAATTCCTGAAATCATGGCTGAGATTATGAAAAATTATCCGCCACAGAGAAAATAAAATTCTATAGCTATTATTATATATGCCGGTACTTTTGTGCCGGCTTTTTTATTTTCAATTACCCATTATTAATAGTTATATTTTCATAAAATATTTAATATCAATGTATTTTATAAATCAAATACAATTCACTAGCGAAATACAAATGCGATACATTCAAAATTAATGGTAATGTAATTTTTTATTCACAAAAATGTAGTAATCTTGTTGTGAAATTATATTAATATGAAAAAAATCATTCTATTCACTGTATTTGCGGGACTTGCGAATGCTCAGGCTCCTGCAGGATACTATAATGCTGCCAATGGACTGAGCGGTGCAGCATTGAAAACGGCATTAAGCAGTATTATCAGTAGCGGACATCAGGATAAAGGCTACAACGGATTATGGACTGCTTATAAAACCACAGATATTGACAAAGACTATGAAAATGATGGGTCAATCCTTGATATTTATTCTGAAAAACCTGTAGGGGCAGATCCTTATAAGTATATGCCAGGAAGCAATCAATGTGGAACCTATTCTACTGAAGGAAACTGCTATAACAGAGAGCATATTGTTCCTCAAAGCTTGTTCAATCAATCTTCACCAATGGTATCTGACGTTCACTTTATCCGTGCTACAGATGGAAAGGTAAATGGAATGAGAAGTAATTATCCTTTCGGAAAGGTGGGAAGTGCAACATTTACTTCTAAAAACGGTTCAAAGCTTGGTAATTCTTCTTCTTCCGGGTATTCCGGGACGGTTTTCGAACCTATTGATGAGTTTAAGGGAGATGTAGCACGTATGATTTTCTATTTCGTAACGCGTTACCAGAGTAAACTTTCTTCTTTTTCTTCAGGAAATATGCTTGGAAGTTCTACTTTTCCGGGACTTCAAACATGGGAATTAAATGTTCTTCTTGCATGGCATAATCAAGATCCGGTTTCTCAGGCTGAAATCAAAAGAAATAATGCTTCTTATACATATCAGGGTAACAGAAATCCTTTTATTGATAATCCGAATTATGTAAATCTTATCTGGGGTTCTCAGACTCCAACGAATGATACACAGGCTCCGACAGCTGCAACAGGTTTAACTGTTTCAGGAAAAACGTCC
Organism: Chryseobacterium artocarpi; assembly: GCF_001684975.1. Lineage (GTDB taxonomy): Bacteria > Bacteroidota > Bacteroidia > Flavobacteriales > Weeksellaceae > Chryseobacterium > Chryseobacterium artocarpi. The sequence goes on from NZ_MAYH01000048.1 coordinate 111,088, forward strand.
AACAGTATTTCTCTTACATGGAATGCTTCTACAGACAATGTGGGTGTGTCTTCATATGATGTTTATATGAACGGAAGTCTGAAAACTAATGTGAACTCAACTTCTACAACAGTTACAGGATTGAATCCGTCTACAACATACAGTTTCTATATCGTTGCTAAAGATGCTGCTGGAAATTCGTCGTCTAACAGTGCTACTGTTTCAGGAACCACGGATGCAGGTGGAACCACTACTCCATCTACAGGTTGTGCGAGTGAAAATTTTGAGTCTATTCCTGCTGCAAGTTCTACTTATTCTACAAAGACATGGACTAACAGCGGTATTTCGTGGACAGCTACGGATTCAAGAACTGATCAAACAATCAACAATAAAGCTATTACTGTAAGAAACGGTTCTTTAACTTCAAGCAGTTATGGAAATGGTATTGGTTCTTTAACGGTTACTACTCAGCTTAAATTTTCAGGAAGCAATGGTGCTCTTGATGTAAAAGTAAACGGAACTACGGTAGGAACGGTACCTTACAGTACAACGGCTACAACTACAACGATCAATAACATTAATATTTCAGGTAATGTAACGGTAAGCCTGGTCAATAATTCATCAGGTAACAGAATTGCTATTGATGATCTTACATGGACTTGTTATTCTGGTTCTTCTGCCAAACAAGCTCAGAACGTTGCCCCTGAAGCTACACAGAGTTTTAAAATCTCTCCCAACCCAATCACAAACCAGGAGATTGTTGTAAAGGGAGATGTTCAGAATGTTAAAAAAGCTGAAATTTATACTTTACAAGGTAAAGTTCTTCAGACGATCGACAGACCTTTCAGAAATGGAAATGTAATCAGAACTGTCAATCTTGGACAGGGAGTTTATATTCTTAAACTGGATGGTGTGACGACACAGTTTTTGGTAAAATAATTTAGGTATATCTATAAAAAAGGTTGATCTTCTTGTAAGGTCAACCTTTTTTGTTTTTATAGTTTACGGGTTTTGACACCAAGGTTATTATTTTACAAAGTCTTTTTCTTTATAAATCACAAAGTTTTCATTACGACGAATGATTTCCTTTATTTTGGGGTCCAATCTATTGTTTTGATAAACGCTTAACGTGATATAATAATATTGATCTATTTTATTTTTTCCGTTACTTTTTGTTTCCTGTTTCTGTTTATTTTTTGATCGTGTTAACTGACAGAAATAAGAAGCGGTATTCCATTGATATACCAAAGCTTCATCCAAAAAAAGGGTTTTACATACTGGATTTGTTTTAAATTTCTCTGTAATGATATTTACTAATAATTGAAACTTTTTTTCATCTCCTTTAAATTCTGCAGAAGCGTTGTATGCTGCGAGTTCATTTTTCGCGTTTGTCAGCAAATGAAGAACATCAAATTTAAAGTTCCCTTCTACAGACAGGTAGGGCTTTTCTGTTTTCTTTTTAAAAATATTATACTTAAATCCGCAGGTATCATCATCTTCGAACAATTGCTTTGCTTCTTTTTCTTCACATGTCTTATTCACAAAAACAGTTTTAAAAGGGTCAGCTTTGGATGTAATTGCATTTACATTCTCATCGAAAGTAATCTTTAGCAAATCAAAGTCTCCACAATCAGCACAAATATTATTGGTATTCTGTGATTTTGCATATGAAAACAGAAAAAGAATGACACAAAGGTTGATCGTTTTTTTAAACATAAATGAGATTTTGGTTAACAATACATTCTTACTTTTTGGAACATGTCCAAAAGCTTACGATAGATACAAAAAAAATAACATTTTTCATAGATTAACGTATTACTTCAAGACCGTCTTCTAATTTCTTTCCCTCTGGAAGATACAAATAATAATTTCTGAAGTTAACAATTGTACTTCCTTTTTCATTTTTATATTTTCCCCATAAAGCTGAGTTTGATCTTAATCTTGGATCTAAACTTTTCTGTTGTAGAGTAATTAACTTACCATTTCCAAAAATTTTAAAGTCATAGTCTTTAATTTGTTCTAAAGCATACGACCCAATAGTAAATGGTTTTAAGTAAGAGTTTTTGGTATCCAATAAACTTTGTTCATCATCATATGAAGCTTGTGTAGTTTCTTTTTCCTTTTGAAATAAGAAAGAAAATACTTTATCTTTTTCCTTATTCTTGTATAAATTCCATTGATTTTGATAAAAATTCAGAGTAGTTTCTTCTAACTTTTTTCGGTCCAACTTTGTAAGATCCTGCCCCTTAGTCCATCCAACATTTTCATAAGGAACTGTTGCATCAAACTCATAGGTTATTTCATAATACTCTTTTCCTGCACCTTCAAATTCAGGAATTGCCATATCATTATGCTCGCCAGCCATTTTTATTTTTGTTGGGAGCTTAAATTCTTTAACTGCTACAGAGTTATATTCGGAATCTTTTTTATCTACATATTCTATTTCTAAATTACATGACACATTCGGAGATAATACATTTCCTGATCTGCTATATTCTTCTGGTGCCGGATATAAGCGTAAAGTTATTTTCTGCTTTCCACTTTTAAGTATACCATTATTAATATTGTAAGGTGTCATTTCCTGCCCATAGTTAAATAATTTTGCTATAGGATAATCATTAACAAGTACTTCATAAAGACATAAAGAGTTTCTAACATACACCTGATATACAGGTTCTTTTGGATAATGCTTTATTTCTTTAAGCATTGTTGGAATATAATTTTCGGTAGTTAATATCGGATTAACCTCTTGCTGTTTTTCAGCTTGTGAACATCCCCAAAGATTTACAACAGATACACAAAGGAGAATTACATTTTTCATAAGTTAACGTACAACTTCAAGACCGTCTTCCAACTTTTTACCCTCTGGAAGATAAAGATACAATCCTAATGAATTACCATATGTATCACCATTCTCAACAGAATCATAATATAATGCTGACTCACCTCTATATAAAGATTCATCATTTGCTTGTTCAAGCTTTATAATTTTACCATTTCCATAAAATACTTTTTTATATTTTTCTAATGAATACCATTTTTTCACAGTTTTCAAATTAAATAGATATTCGTCCCATATTTTAGATATCTCTTTCTTATCCTGATATTGTGAGATGGCATCTCTTTTCATTGAACCGTACTCATTTTTAGCAAGTTCATCAGCTTTATTAGAAGAATAAATATTTTTATAATAATTATAAAATTCCACAGTTTTTTTCTCTAAGAGCTTCTGATCTAATTTTGTAAGATCTTGCCCCTTACTCCAACCTTCGTTTTCATAAGGAACTGTTGCATCAAATTCATATGTGATTTCATAATACTTTTTTCCTGCTCCTTCAAATTCAGGAATTTCCATATCATTATGTTCTCCAGCCATTCTAATTTTTGTAGGAAGTTTAAATTCATTAACTGCTACAGCATTATAATTAGGATCCTTTTTATTTACATATTCTATTTCAAGTTTACACGACGTATTAGGAGAAAATGTATCACCTGATCTGCTATATTCAGCTGGTGCTGGATATAAACGTAACGTTATTTTTTGTTTACCACTTTTTAGAATAGCAGTATTAATATCATAAGGTGTTGCTTGCTGTGCATAATCAGATATCTTTCCAATAGGATAATCATTAACTAATAAATCATAAGTGCACAATGAGTTTTTAACATATACTTGATAAATTGGCTCCTTTGTATATTGTTTAACTTGTTCATTTACTTTTTCTACAATATTGGAGGAATTAATTTCAGATTTCATATTATTATTTGATTTTGTCTGTTGTGAACAGCTAAACATACTGATTGATATTGCTGTAAGTAATATAAAACTTTTCATAATTAAATTTTAAAAATATAAACTTTGTCCATGTAATAGGTATCACCTTCTATTAATGTAAAGTTATTAGTTTTATTTTGAGGGTTCGTGCTTTTTAACACTTTTCCATTTTTTTGAATCTCAATCTTTTGGAATACTTTGCCATGAAGCCCAGAAAAGAAAATTACATCTTGATAGTAAATTCCCGTCGGTTCTTGTTTAGAATTATAATCAAACTGATAATTACGAGAATATGATATATACCCTCCTAAATCAACATCCAACTTAGCTTCCAGTTTTATTTTAGTAGGTTCAAATATTGGAACCCAATGTATAGTTTTTTCTCTTGTTATTTCAAAACCTGTTAAAGAGACTCCTGCCGCAATCCCCATACCAGCTGTAAATTTACCTTCACCACTGTTAAGGTTAGAAATAAAGTCCCGCACGTATATTTTCTTTGAACCAAAGTTTGCTCTTACCTTAAATTGAGCAAATATTTTTCCTTCGAATTCAAATTTCAATTTAGTGTCTTTCAAAACATCTTCACCTAAAACTTTCTTAAGCTTTGCCGCAACCTTTTCTATTTCAAGAAGGCTCACTTCTTTTTTATAGGAAATTCCTAGCAGCGGATCGGCTTTACTGTTAATTTCAACCACTCTTGATATTTTTCCAAGGGTAGATTCAAAATACATGCTTCTGTTCTCTGCCATTTTGGGGTATACTATTTCAAAGCCCCAATCGCCCATCTTATCTATTGTTTTAAAGAACTTCCTATGTTTTCTTATTCTTCCAAATGCACCTTTACCTCGCGTAAACCAGATTATTAAAAGTATAATTGCAATTTCAATAATATACATGATAATTAATGCAATAGCAGTAAGGTAGCGGTAGTCCCGAGTGAAATCAATTGTACTTGCCGGAGATTTTCTTTTTTCAATATCTCCGAAGTTATAAATAAAGTGTACTCCTAAAGCAAACTTATGGGTTTCTTCCTGAAGGAATTCAAAAATCGTATCAGAAAGCTCATTTACTTCTTTTGGAGAAAATTCCTTAAGATTGGTGATACTTTTTTTTACTGAATCTACTGTTTCATCAAGCCACTCAAAGTTGTCGACAAGACTCACAGGAACATCATTCCAAAAGAATGGCTCTTTATAGCTCATTCTTAAGTTTTGTGTGAGAACAGCATCCGGATAAGTGTTTAAAACCAATGTAGGTTTAGCTTCCTTCTTATCCATTTTAGAATAATAAGCACAGGAATTTATAAAAAACTGGTGTGCAAATCTACTTCCCAGGAAAAATGAATGCAGGAAGTCACCAAGTTTAGGTTCATTGCTGTATACTTTATAATTGATGCTATTATTACCTTCCTTTAAAGTAATAGGACTTCCGTTTGTATAACCACTGATCACCCGAACCGGTAGCGTATGCTTTTCAGGTTTATGATAACATCCTTTTCTTGAAACTCCATTAATAATAAGTGCAGATGCTTTTGCGTGATTAATATCAGGAGCAATCAAGGAATATTCTATTGGCAGTGCATCTTTATCACTGATCAGAAACTTGATAGTTGTTCTTCTGTTTTGCTCATGCATTCCTTCTGTTAAATTATTCCCGGAATGTAAGGGCATGGTTTTTCCGTATCCTTTAGCATGAATTCGCCTTTCATCTACCCCATTCTTAACAAGATAGTCTACAACAGATTGTGCTCTGCGTTTTGAAAGCGCCATATTGTATTGATCCGTCCCTCGGGAATCTGTATGAGACCCCAATTCCACAGGTACATAAGGCATTAGTTTGGTAAGAAACTGTACTACCTCAGCTAAAACGGGTTTAGCATCTGCCCTGATATTAGATTTATCATAATCATAGTTGATATTTCGAATAGTATAAAACTTACTACTTGGATCCATTTTATTAATGAATTGTCCTTCGTTAAAAAGTTCAACTAACTTATTTCTTTCTGAGAATTTGATAATCTGAAACTTACAAGTAGATATTGAATCTACCTTTTTGTCTGTTTGTCCTACTTTTACAGGAGCGTTATTATTAAGAGTGGTAATATTGGTTTTAACGGGAACTGTTTTGTTCTGAACCTTTAAAAAACGACCATGAATAATGTTTCCTCGGTCATCTTTTATATAATTTTTACCATCTTTTATTTTAATATAAAACTGAGTAACATCCTCTCCTTTTCCCCAAGTTCGCTGTATTGTAAAATCAGTATTGATCTGCCCGTTTATGACCCAAGCCTGTTTTTGAAACACCTTTGCAAGAACATCATCTGCAGTAGCATCATAGTTTTTATCAGTAATTCTATTCTTAATTTTTTCAAAAGTAACTTCAGAATTCATTCTATACACCTCTACGGTAACAAAACTTCCATTAATTCCCTGTGTGCTTACTCCTAAAAAAACATTTTCACCAAAAGAAAACTGTCGGGAACGATTATCTGCTCCACCTAATTTCAAACTCCATTTAGTGTTTACAATTAAAGGCGTACAATGTCCTTTTACAAACAAACCTGTTGTATTTTGTTTATCAGGATTTCCTGAAAAACTTGCTTCTACATAAAAATAATGACTTCCTCCACATAAATGTTTGGGTATGGTAAATTTACGTGCAGAAGATACAGTTTTAGTAATGACTTTCTGTCTTTTACTATCCTGTATTAACCATGTAACGGGTTTCTTTTTCTCTTCAGCAGTTGTCCCTAAATACCAATCAACAACTACAAAAGTTACCTCTTTATCACCAACTAATGTCACTCTTTTTCCAGGGACCGTCATATCAGGGTAATAAGAACCGCTGAAACTTATCGCTTTAACTCCTTTCGCCATTTTCTGTTGATTTTAAATTACAAAGTCTTCTCCTTCGTCATTGGAAGGCTGCTCATTATACATTGATTCCGTATTCACCAAAGGATTGATCTGCTGCTGGACATCCTTATCTGCATTCTTAAAGTTCTGCTGACTTGCTTCAGCTCTCTGTCCATGATCTATGATTTCGATACAAGGTGTTCCTGCAACGGCACAAACGGCTTTACTGTCTTCAAGAATGATATATCCGCCATTGCTGAGCTGTACTTTTTCGTAGAATTTCTGCCATTCGGTGACCATTATTTTACATGGCGGTGGTGGTCCGCCGTGTTTGGTACAATTTCCGAATGTATTTTTCTCAAATGTTGCTCCTCCTATCTCTTTTGTTGTTACAATAAGCTTTTTGGAAGCGCTTTTATCATTTGCGTATTCTTTTTGATGTGAAAGTACTTTAAGTTTATCCGGAGCTTGCCCGAATTGGCACTTGCACATTGCGCCCTGTACTACAATATGTTTTTCTGCCATGATTATTGTTCTCTATTTGAAACCAACAGTCTTGTCAGGTATTGATTCCCGAACTCAAGACGAATGAAGCTTTTATTCATTTTGAAAGTAACCACCGTAAGTGCACTTGATGTGTTTTCATCAGTATCTACCGTAGTTTGATACAACTGAGCATTGTATCTTGCAAAAAGTTCCTGACATTCTGTGGGAGAACTATCATTGAACACAAGCCCATAAGGTAAGCCTGCTACTTTCTTATCTCCATAGTATTGTAAAGCGTAATATTCCTGTCCATCAATCATTGTTGCGTAGATCAGATTAAAAACCTCATCAATGTCCCAATTTGAATATTTTCCGCCTTTACAGCTTTCACATTCCGGTTCAGTAGGTTGTATCTGTAAGCGTTTTGTAAAGGTAGCTGATGTTGTAGGTAAAGAAATAAACTGCTTATTGGTGAATAATGCCTGTAGTTTTTTTGATGTTGTTTTTTCAATACGATTTCTCGCTTCTATTTCTGCAAACTGTGCATCTGCTTCAGCGTTCATTCTTGCAATTTCTTCGGCACGTGGCGAAGCTGCTTGAGCTGTTGCACGATCCGTTGCTTTTGAATTTAACAGGAATTCTTTAATTTCTTTTTCAACTTTTCCAGTCGATTTGGTTTGTTTTACATCAACATCTTTTTTTGACAAGCGGTCAGGAGTAATATTTTCAAGGAAGATGCTTACTTTCGTGCTTTTCTTAGAAATTTTAGTGAATGTTATATTCCAACTCGCCTGTTGAATGAATTGCTTGGGTTTTGCGCCTTTATTCAATGCTAATTCCAGATAAGGATTTTTGGAACCGGCATCATATTTCAGATTATAAAGGTCAATATTGGTTGAAAAGCCACTCCCCATTGCGGTAGCAGCGGCACCCATCGCTGAATTTTTTGTAAAATCATTTTCAAAATCAAAGATGATGCTCTCCAGTACCTCAATATTTTTTGGCACCGTAAATTCTACTTTCTGTCCAAAGGACAAACCGAAATACACCAGAAAGATCAGTAAAGAAAGTTTCTGATTTAATTTTATTTTCATTTTATTTTGTTTTTTTATTCTGATATAGCAGTAATTACTACTGATATTTTCTTTTCTTCTTCCAACATCATACTACATTCCAGATACAGTGTTTCGGGCAATAATGTTTCCCCGTTCAGATAATACTGTATTCTGAAATTTCCATTGTCATTCATGACCGGATGATCCTGAATGGTCATTGAAAAAGGTGATTCATTGATAAAATCGTATACTGTTCTTTCATCATTTAATTTTCCTTCTCCGGATATATTCACCAGGTCATATTCATCTTTTACCGGATCTACTTCTACATGTATTTTGTATTTCGGCTCAATAGGGTTATCCACTACAGGGAAGCTTTCTTCTCCTTCTATTTTGAAACGTTGTCCGAAACTCTGATAAATTCCAAAAAATAATGTTCTGATGAAATAATCATTTTTCAAATAAAAACTGATCGCTTCAGGTTCGTAGATAATGTTTTCAATCTTCTCGCAGTATTTATCTACAATATCGCCTTCAAATTCCTTATAAACTTCCTCCTTTACATTAGTCCATCTCTCTTTAAATACTGAAAGATTTTCTACTTGGCGAAATTTCCCATGTTCATCCACACTTATCTGTAAAGGATACAGAACTTTGGAGGTTTTATAAGCTAATGTATCTGCTATTTCATTGATTTCTTCTTCATTCAGATATAGATTTGATGTTCTGTCAATTTCAAAAAAGTACAGGTTGCTTTCGTTTTTAAGCCAGCGTACTGAGGTTTCGTATTTCAGTTCATTTTTCCTGTTTCCAGTTTCAAGATTGACGATTACTCCATATTTACTGAATGATCTCTCTGGTCTGAAAACAATACTGTTTCCTCTGCCAAACTGTACCTTTTTATTCTGATCCGCAACAGCTATTCTTGGAATATAAAGTTCCTTCTGTCCGGTAAGTTCTATGAGGATCATATCTTTTACCTGACAGTGATTGTTGTGGAATAATTTCAGGGTATCTGCATCCAACCCATAAAGTGTTGCGATACTTTTTAAGGTTTCGTTTTTTTGGATGATGTGGGTATTAAACTTCTGCATATAATATTCCGTCTTCAGGGTTATTTCTTGTAATGTGATTTTAATTTTTTAGTGGATAACTCTGGTTCTGTTAGGTCTTGGGTCCATTCCGATACCTTCTCTTCTTGCAGACCAATGCAGATATTTATGTCGAAGTTCTAATAAATCGGTTTGCTCCTGAGCTTCTTTCTGATATTCTGCATATTTCTTTTGCGGAATAGATGCTCCCATATATTTCTTTTCCAATTCTGCTTTCGGTATAAATGCGTAAGGTTTTCCGTCTCCCATCACATAAGGTTCAAGACGATTTTTAACTCTTACCAATAATGCATCTGAATCAATGGCATAGGTTTCATTTACCATTTTTTTATCTGTAATCGGAAGGTTTTTCTGAATCCCGTAATCTGCCATAAAATGTAGAGGAATATAACTGAATGTCTTCACTAATTTACGTGTACTTTTTAGTGACCAGTAAAATCCGGAGGAAATGGTAAGTTCTCCTTTATGAAACCACCCTTCTGCTTCCAGTTCATCTCTCAACGCTTCCAGTTTAGAAGGGCTGAATCCCCATGCTGTTTCCAGTTCTTCCCATGATTCTTCACCGTTTTCATAAGCTCCGCCTACGTCACAGTGAACTCCCGGAAATGTTTTTTCAATTCCTGTACGCACTCTTGTAAGGTCAAAGTTTTCCCTGTGTTCATCTTCTGCAATAAAGTGAATTACAGTCTGAGCTTTTGCAATATCGTTAAGGCTCAACTCTTCTACGTCATTGCTGAAATTAGGTTTTGGCGACAGGTATTTTGAGTAGGATGAAACAGTATCGTAAACACCAAGAAATCTTACTTTTAAGACATCAATCGTAATACCGGCTTCCTGTAATTTCAATCCGAGATGTCCCCATTTAGGAAGTTCTTGTAAATCTACAGAGTTCCCGTCATCATCAGAATAGGTGGTGGCAACCATCCCATCATTGGCAACGGTATGTGCTGATGCTTTATATTTGGCTTTACTGATTTCATGTACAAAATTACGTGCAGCCGCCGCCCCACGGCTAAAACCGAACACATCAAAGGTAAGTACAGCAATTTTATCAGCCTTTTTCTCACTTTTAATGGTTTTTACTTTTTTGACAATCTCTTCACAGCCTTTTCTTACTTTGGATCTGATTCCGGTAGCTCCGGTACCAAAAGCATAGCCTAAAGTTTGGTCTCCCTGAGCATCTTCCGTTCCGATTCCTTCTATATAGATTCCGAAATTTTTGTCGTAATTATCCCACATTCGGGCTACATTACTCCAATCGTTGTTGTAACTGTTGTTATCTGTAACTTTACCACCATGTTTTTTATAAGCATCAGTTCCTTTTGCCTTTTCTGTGGTATTGGTTTTATTATTTAAAGTTCCGTCAAAAAATATTCCGATCGTAATATCCAATACTTCTTCTTTGGTTATCGTCGGTGTATACCCTCCAAATTGATTATTGTGCATAGTTCTCGTTTTTAAATGGGTTCACAGAAATTTTATTCTATTTTTCGGGACAATCTTACTTTTGCTTTGGTGATGAAAACTTCTCCCTGCTCCGTCATTAAGGATAAAAACACTTTTGTATTGTCTTCATTTACTTTTATAGTAAAATCAATGTCTTCCTCTTTTCCTATTTTCTGAAACAATTCAAAGATTTCCTTGTCATCAAAAGCATCTACCCATACAGCATATCTGTTTTTATTCTTATCGCGCCAATAAAACCCGCAGAATTTAGGAATTGCTCTTGGTTTGTAAGTATCATCTTTCAGACTTTTAGCAAAAAGATTTTCCTGTTCTCCATTATAATTGGTAAATCCAAAGTCCAGCCATACACCTCCTTCCGGAAGGATAACATCCGGCTTCCAATTGTATTTTTCCCGATAGACTTCGTACACATCTTCCGAAGGATAGCCTTCTTCTTCAATTTTTTTCCGAACCTCAGGTTTGAATGTTTTATAAGACGGATCTTTCAGCATTCTGTCTGCAAATCCTTCTTTAAACATATATTGTGCATTATCGTATGCTTTTTCTTTTGTGATAATGGTATCGTGAGCCTGAAAAGCACCTATTTCTTTTTGATTTCCCGGACCTTTTGCCCAAAGAACAACTTTCCCTTTAGGAGCCAGCCCTACAACAAAAGAATTATAAGTAGTTCTTTTACGGGTATCCTGATCTACAAATCCTTCATCAAAAAGAGTCTTGATTTTTTCTTTATTAAGATCCCATTTTCCGGTATAGAACTTTTTTTCAACCAGAGAATACCAGGTAAATTCAAGATGTTGTGGCAGATTCATTTTTTCGGTTTCTACACTCATTGTTCCGCCTTCTTTCCCCCAGCCGGTGTTCTGTGTTCCCCAAATAGCATCGAAGCCATAGGTAAAATCATCAGCCACAATAGCTCCTTTATAAATCTCCATAGGATATTCCTGCGGTGCAGAAACGGTTCCCAGCCAACTGTATTTTTCTTCCATTTTTTTATTCTGACAATTTATTGTTGAAAAACAACATACTACACAAAGAATAAAAGCTTTTAAATTATTTATGACCATGAGACATAATCTTCTTGTTACTCGCTAAAACAAGGTTTTCTTTTTGTGCCTCTACATTGATCTTCTTTGCAATTTTTTCTACCTTTTTCCCTACGTTCAGATGATAAGTGTCTTTCACAGTTATCACGATGTTCTTTGCTGTTTTGATAATCGCCATATCAGAAAAGTTTTGATTTCTCAGCACTGTTGAATTCTACTATTTTCCCACTCTGCATCGTCATATTTTCCATTTCGCTGAACATGGAAATTTCTCCTGCTATTTCGTTGGAAGTCTCAGATTGTCTTTTAAACTCTTTATCCACCAGTTCGGTTCTGTTGTCTGAAGATTCTCTGATATCTCCGGAAGCGGTCTGCATAATATCTTTTCCGGCTGTAGAGACTATATCTTCATTTGCTGAACTTGAGATACTTGCTCCGGCATCAATGGTAATTTCTTTTCCGGCTGTGATATTTATATTTTCGCCTGCGTTTAATGTGAAATTTTTAGGAGCTTTCATGTTGATATTTCCTTTACCATCCATAAAATAGCTATTTCCACTCGGATCAAGGATGGTTACACTTCCTTCATTATCATTCAATAGAATTCTGATTCCACTTCTGGTTTGGATAGATTTCAGATGGTTATCAATTCCACCTCCTAAAGCTACCCCACCGTGGAACATTCCTCCCATTACGAACGGTCTGTCCGGATGACTGTGTACAAAATTAACCATTACCTGATCTCCTACTTCAGGAATTGCTACATATCCTCTGTTTTGAGATACCTGATCGGTTCCTCCCGCGTCAGGACTCATCATACGGATAAAATGTGTGGTATCGTTAGTTTGCCAGTCGAATCTTACCTGTATTCTTCCCTGTCCTTCCGGATCAGTATTAGAAATTACCGTTGCCGTTTGTGGTTCAGCTTTTGGAATTGTATATTCTGGTTTTGGAAGAAATCCTGTATCAGCTGCTATTCCGACAAAACTTCCATGATAATGACCTATAGTATCAATTTCATGTTCAGCTTCTGTGATCATGATTCTTGTAAAATAAGAGGTTTCATTAGAATCCTGCTTACGCATCTGTACATCAGCTATACACCCAGGATGCAGAAAAGGAACTGTTGTATTTCCCGAAATGGTAAAAACATTCACCGCCTCACTTCCTGAAGCACTTTTTTGTGAATATTCTACATCAAGATGCGTGGTTGCTTTAATAGGAGCAATCTGTAATGCAGGTGTTTTATAGATGGAATCATTATGATTATAAGCTGTTTTTGCCAGATCACCTACGTGTTTGATCGGCGTAGAACCGGAAGTAAGCTTTTCATGTTTATTACTATTGTAGCCATAGAATTGTGGCTTGGTATGAACCGCTTTTAGTTCCACTTTTATATCATTGGCGCTGCTTCCATACGTTAATGTAATCGGTTTATTCTGAGGTGGCAACTTCCCAAAATGAAGAACTTCACCATCATAGAAAAACTGTTCACCATATGCTTCAGCCATTCTTGCAAGATAATTGTAATGGGTTTCATCATATTGGCTGCTGTAAATAATCTGAGAAAAATTATTAGCATCTACCCTGATATCAAAACGACTTTTATCAATCCCTTGTTTGATAACATCTTCAGCAATAATACCTACATTAACAGGCTGTGCACCTCCAAAACTTTGAATATGCGGAGCTCCGTCTAATAAGATAGTCGGACTGCTTCCCGTTAATACAATATTTCCAAGGCTCATTTTTTCCTGACTGAATCCTACGCCTGTTATCACTCCTACAAATGTTCTTTCAGGGCTGTTGTCAATATCTTTATAGGAAATGACAGCTGTAAGACGTTTTCCCAGAAACTTATTTGCATCATCCAGAGAATGGGTTTGCCTTTCTCCTAAGGTATCATGAGCTAAAGTCAGGGTAAATTCGTGGTGACGTCGCGTACTTTGCTTAAGCTTGAAATGCTTATAGTATTTAATAATTTTCCCTTCGATAACGAGAGAAAGCTTTACTAATCTGTTAATGCCTATATGGTGATTTTCTGATACACCATCTGCATTCTGCGTCGGACGAAAGGACGCGGCATTTGATTTTCCAGGTGTGTTTGACATATTTTGCGGTGATTTGTTTTATTTTTTTCTTAATTTTTCAATGATATGGGATTTTTTTAAACAAAAAGCATTCCCTTTCTTTATAAAATGGCTTTTCAAAAGGTAAAAAAAGACCGTCTTATGGGACAGTCTTTTTATTTTTCACTCATGAAGACTTAACTCATTGGCCAAAGTCCTTCATAAGCTGAATTTCCGTAAGTAATCGTTTCAGCGCTGATTACAAAACTGATCAGCATATTGTTGCTGTCTATTGCATCAAAGTCTACTTCGTGTTGAATTACATATCCGTTTTCCCATTTCAAAGTGATCAGAGTTCCTTCTTCGTGAGATTTGTTGAAATTAATTTCTCCTGTTGTTGGCTTATATTTGCTGTTCAGTAAGCTTTCTAAAACATCAGATTTTTCTGTTGCTTCGATAGTTACTTTAATAAGGGCATTTGACGGATCTGATGCTACTCGTCCTGAAACGTCTGTAGCTCTCGATACACTGTAGTTAAGCTTTAATAACTTCTGACCTTCACCTCCATTGAATTTTAAGATTCCTCTTGAATTTCCTGCCATATTCTTAAATTTTTATCATTAATGATAGTTCCCGTAAATAGGATCTATATAACAAAGATAGACTTCAGGTTCTAATTTAAAAAGTTTTTTGGCAACAGTTTTAAAAATTGTAGTAGTTCTACGATTCTGGTTCTAGAAGAATTATATTAATTATAAGAAAGAGTCTCCGTTTTTATAGTTTTAAAAAGTATAATCAGTAATGTTTATAAACATAAGAAATGATGGCTATCACAAGATTAAGTACAATCAATCCCATGATGATTGTACTATATTTCCTTTTTTTATCGATAAAACTTAGTATTATGATTAAAAAAAGCAGCAACAAGGTATACACAGCCGGGTACATCTGAAAAACTTCGGAAAATCTTCCTTGAAACACCAGAACAATAGCACGCTGAGCTCCGCAGCCAAGGCATTCTACACCAAGGAACTTTTTACTGGGACAAGTCAGCATAAAGTCTTCGATACTCATTTCTGTAAGATTATGATATATTGAATTGGGTTATGAAGAAATTTTTGCCCTGGTATACTGATGAGGAAAAAAGCAGTCTTCTTTCATTTCAAAAGAACCCTGAACCGCGATATATGGATTTCTCAGAATTTCTCTTGCTACAAAGATCAGATCGGCTTCTCCTTTTTGTAAAATTTCTTCTGCCTGTTCTGTTTGGGTAATTAAACCTACAGCTCCGGTTTTCACATCAGCTTCGCGCTTAATCTGTTCAGAAAAAGGAACCTGATAACCGTTAAAAACAGAGATTTTTGCGCCATGAATATTCCCACCGCTTGATACATCTACAAGATCAACAGAGTGTTCTTTTAACACTTTTACCAAGGCAACACTATCCTGAATATCCCAACCATTTTCTGCATATTCAGTGCCTGAAATCCGTACAAAAAGGGCTGTATTTTCATTTAATACTTCGTTTACGGCATCTACAATTTCAATAAGGAAACGGATTCTGTTTTCAAAGCTCCCTCCATATTCATCTGTTCTTATATTGGAAAGTGGTGACAGAAACTGATGAATAAGATATCCATGAGCTCCATGAATTTCGATGACATCAAACCCGGCTTTTACAGCTCTTTGGGTTGCTTTTTTGAAATTTTGCACAAGTGCTTTTATCTCATCTGTGCTCAATGCATGTGGAATTCTTTCTGTGGGATGATAAGGAATGGAACTTGGTGCCACTGTTTCCCAACCTTCTTCAATAGAAATCTGTTGATTATTCCATGTGGAACCTTTTCGCCCTGCATGAGCCAATTGAATCCCAATTTTACTGTCTGAATGCTGATGAACAAATTCTACAATTCTCTGTAGTTTTTCTGCCTGTTCATCATTCCAGATTCCCATACAATGGTTGGTAATTCTTCCTCTCGGCTCTACTCCGGTTGCTTCCACAACAAGTAAACCTGTTCCACCTTGCGCTCTGCTTCCATAATGTACGAGATGAAAGTCATTTGCCAATCCGTTTTCACATGAATACATACACATGGGAGACATTACCCAACGGTTTTTTAGTTCTACGTTCCTGAATTGTATTGGGGTATATAGCATTTTAATCTTTTAAAAAAGTTGAACTTTATCATGAGGAGAATAAAATATTGCCCACTTCATTAAAAAGAACTAATTTTACCCCCCTTTTTTAGTCTACAATATATGAAAAAAGATATACAGATCAGTTACGAATATTTTAAAAATAGCAGCGAGCTGAGCGATATAGAAAAAAAATTATTCGAAAGAGCGAAAGAGGCACGCGAAAACGCTTACGCACCCTACTCTCAGTTTTTTGTAGGATGTGCTGTACTCTTGGAAAATGGAGAAATATACTCTGGAAACAATCAGGAAAATGCAGCCTTTCCATCAGGACTTTGTGCTGAGAGAACGACTCTTTTCTGGGTAGCGGCTAACTTTCCAAATATGAAGGTAAAAAAGATCTTCGTAGTGGGTGGTCCTAAGGAGTTTCATGAGAAAAACCCTCCGATTCCACCTTGTGGTGCCTGCCGTCAAAGCTTAATTGAGTATGAAACGAAACAAAACGAGGACATTGATCTTTATTTCTCAAGCATGAATGAGGAAGTTGTGAAAGTACATGCAGTGAAAGACTTGCTACCTTTCTATTTCGACTCAACATTTTTATAGGGAGATAAAACTATAAATCGTAAAAGGCGAGTGGTAGCCTGATTAAATATTCAATTCTCGTTGTGGTATTTAAACTAATATGGACTTACACGATGATTTCATCATTAAACCAACAGGATTCTGTTGGTTTTTTTGATTACAATATCATAACTTCTTTCGCATGATACAACCTCCTTTTTGCCACGAAAGCACATTTTTTTTCTTATCTCTTGGATTTTTTAAAGTAATATATTGATCAAAATGCAGAAAAATTTTTACCCTAAACTTAGGCGTTTATATAATTTATTCGTGCATCCGTGGCAAAAAAAGAGGTTATTTTATCTCTAAAACAACCTCTTGTATTTTTATTTCAATTACCTATTAATCTTCAGTTTCATCTTCGTCTTCATCGTCTTCATACTGCTCAAGATAGTAGCTGAACGTGAAATCTTCAACTTCCTCTTCCGCATCTTCCAGCGTAGTCAGAAGATCTTCAAAAATTTCTAACTGATCTACAGTCATGTTAACGAACTCAAGGTGAAATGGCATTTCCAAATCTCCGGTAATGGTATCAAAAAGCGCATCAAGATTATCTCCAAAATGCTCTGGAAGCTGAACTTTTTCCTTTAACTGAGCATAAAAATCCTCGTAATCGCCTATGTCTGTAAAATCTATATATACTGTCTTCATATTGTTAAACTAAATTTCTAATTTTCACACAAATCAAATAGATGAAAAATATTTTTCAAAGGTAATACTTATCCTTATTCTAAAGCAAATTTATATAGATCATTGCCTCATCGCGATGGCTTACTGTTTTTCAAAGCTTTTGTAATGGTTTTTTGTGAGATAAACATCCCCATTTTTAGTATAAATAATACGGTCTGCAT
The DNA here is from genome assembly GCF_001684975.1 of Chryseobacterium artocarpi. Taxonomy (GTDB): domain Bacteria; phylum Bacteroidota; class Bacteroidia; order Flavobacteriales; family Weeksellaceae; genus Chryseobacterium; species Chryseobacterium artocarpi. Next base: position 128,543 of record NZ_MAYH01000048.1, read on the forward strand.
TTCTTCCACCACATTGGTAATTTACATCTGCTTCGAAATATTTATCTCCATCAGGTAATCTTCCTTCTCTGTTTCCGAACTTATCTCCTCCAATTGCTTTTCCGGGAAGTACATCACACAGATTCCCCTGCGAAGGATTCCAGCCTTGTTTTCTTGCTTCTCCTTTTGTGATATAATAATCGGGTAATCTATGGTTTTGTTTTACATAACTGATTACCGTTTTTTCTTCTGTAAGTTGATCAATAGAAGCCTGAACTGAGGAACTTTTTCCACTATTATATTCATCCAGAGAAGAACTTCCATAGCTTACAGTTTCCGTTTTGGAAGAGCCTGAATGATCTTTTTTATCTTCAATAAAATTTTTATAGACATACATCACAGACATTCCGAAAAGAAGTCCGAGGCACATGAAAAGCACTGCTCTTATTTTACTGTTCATAGCAATAGGTTTATTAATGTAACAGCCATTGGTAAACTTCTACATTGTTATATTATTACATTTAATTTATGATTCTCTCCACTCTTCAGGAATATCACAGATTGGAATAGGTTCCATTTTATGTTTTGCCGCTTTATGCATTCTGTCGAAGATTAAGAATACTTCTTTATCTCGTCCTTCGTAGTCATCGGCATTTTTGGTTCCATATTCTTTTTGAATTTTCTCTAATTCCGGGTAAGTTGCTCCGATCTGCTGTTCATCTGTTCTGTCCACATCCCAAAGTCCATCCGTCGGGATCGCTTCCTGAATACTTTTAATAAGATTTAAGCCTTTTGCCAAAGTATAAACCTCTGTTTTATAAAGATCAGCAATTGGAGAAACATCTACTCCACCATCACCATACTTTGTATAGAAACCGATACCGAAATCTTCTACTTTATTTCCGGTTCCGCATACGAGAAGTCCGTTCAACTGTCCATAATAATAAAGAGTCAACATTCTCAAACGGGATCTGGTATTGGCAAATGCCAGTTTTTCGTTAGGATAAAGCTCTTCATTTACATCAAAAGTTTTATAGAGTTCTTCAAAAGCAGGCGTCAGATCTACAGACATCGTCTCAACATTTGGAAACCTTGATTTCAGGTCTTCCATATGATCTTTTGCACGGTCTACCTGATCTGCTTTCTGGCGAATCGGCATTTCGATCAATAATGTTTTCAATCCTGTCATAGCTGCCAATGTAGAAACCACTCCGGAATCTACACCTCCTGAAACTCCTAATACATATCCGTTCACTCTGGCTTTGGTTGCGTAATCTTTTAGCCATTCCACGATATGATCTATCACTTTTTGTGTCTGCATCGTTTATATTTTTTAGTCTATTCCAAATTCTTTAGGGTATTTTACTACCCCTTTTCTATTTTTTAACCCGTCCATTACAAGTTCAACTGCCATTCCATTCTCTTCCGGAATATCAAACGGAAATGAAATTCCAAAATTACTTGTTTTTTCGTAACCAAACTTTGGATAATACTTTTCATGCCCAATCAGGATCACAGATTGATATCCTAGTTCTCTGGCAATGCGATGTCCTTCATGGATAAGTTGTCCGCCAATTCCCTGATTCTGAAATTCAGGCTTTACGGAAACTGGCGCTAAAGCTAAAGATTCAAAAGATTCTGAATCATTTACAATTTGAAGTTTTGTAAACAAAATATGACCTGCAATGTTACCGTTTTCATCTTCAGCAACCAATGAAAGTTCAGGAATAAAAGCTTCAGAATTTCTTAATTTCTCAACAAGAAAATGTTCCTGGTGATCACTATGCTCCATTTCTCTGAAGGCTTCTTCTGTCAATTGGAAAACCTGTTGATAATCCTTTTCTTCTTCTTTTCGTATTTTAATCATTGTATTATAATCAGTTGTATTTATCTTTTTTTAATTCATACCAGCAACATTTCACTTCAGCATCCTCAAATTCTCCTGTATTTTCAAAACCTATTTTAGTTAAAATATAATGGGAACCTTTATTTCCGGCATCAGCAAAAGCATAAATAGTTTCAGCATTTAATTCATTAAAACCATATTTCAATGTAGCATTTGCAGCTTCCCATGCATATCCTTTTCCCCAAAACTCCGGAATAAATCTATATCCTAAATCCAAAGTTTCTACATATCCGTTTATAGGTTCTTTTAATAATTTTAACCCGCACCATCCTATCAGTAATCCGCTTTCTTTTTCTATTACTGCCCATCTTCCTGTACCGTTTTCTTCATATTGTTTCTGAATCATTTTAATAATTTCTTTTGATTCTTCCACGGTTTTTACGGGATTCCCAAGATATTTCATCACTTCAGGATCAGAATCCATAAGGAACATGCGTTCGGCATCCATATCTTCAAGCTTTCTTAAAATCAGCCTTTCTGTTTCGAGTATCATACCTTTTTTATTTTTTCTCTTTTTTTTAATTCATACCAAAAGCAAATACCATCCGGTTCTTCAAATTCACTGGTTTTTTCAAAGCCCAACTTTCTTAAAATATAGTTGGAAACGTCATGTTCGGAGTGAGCATAAGCATAAATAACGTCTGCGTTCAATTCATTAAATCCATAAGACAGAGAAGCAATTCCAGCTTCCATTGCATATCCTTTTCCCCAAGATTCTGGCAAAAAACGATACCCTAGCTCCAAAACATTCTGATGACCATTCGTCTCTTGAGTTAATAATTTTAACCCGCTCCAACCAATCAACAATCCGCTATCTTTTTCAATAACCGCTAACCTTCCTACTCCGTTTTCGTCATATTGCTTTTGGATCATCCTGATAAGCTGCCTGGATTCTTCAATGTCTGTTGACACCGGTACTCCGATATATTTCATCACTTCTGGATCAGAATCCATGAGAAAAATACGTTCAGCATCAGCTTCTTCAAGCTTTCTTAAAATAAGTCTTTCAGTTTCGAGTATCATGGTATTATTAGTTTTATTCTTCAGTTCCAAAAATAGTGACATCAGTTTTCAATCCTTTTTTAATATCTGCTTCTTTCATCTTATTTCCCCCTACATTTAACGTCTGTAAAGCCGGATTTCCTGAAATATCTAATTTCTGGATTTTGTTATGTTCTATGTTCAGCTTTCTTAAATTTTTAAGCTGAGACAGATCAATTGTTTTTAATTGATTTAAAGATAATGTTAATTGATCAATTCTTGATGTTCCTTTTAGGGAAATGCTTTCCAAAAGGTTATTATCAACATATAAAGAGGCAAGTCTTATCAGATTTTCGGCTTTAAATGAAGATATTTTACATCCTGTACATGAAAACAAATCCAATTTATCCAGATTTTTAAGATGAATAGATGGAATCGAATTATCATCCAACATAATCATTTTAGCATTCTTAAAAAAATTCAAATCATCCGCAGCGGTAATTCCTTTTTGAACCAAGAATAAATTATTCACCAGCTCTGCTTCAGACTGATCTATCATTCCGTCTTTATTCATATCGAAATTTTCAACAGCAGCTTTTTCAAAGTTTTTATCTTTAAATTCAAGCTTTTGTCCGTAAAAAAAATTCAATCCTGAAATAAAGCTGAGGACTGTAAATATTTTAATTTTCATCATGAATTGTCTATTTAATCCTTATTTTTGTAAACTTAAAATCCATGTAAAAATAATGAAGATTTTCAGATATATTGCCCTTTCTTCTGTTTTAGTTGTGGGACTGAATTCCTGCAAAAAAGAACCTGAAAACCAATGGAAAGTAGAGCTAAAAGACACTTCCGAAAAAATTGAAATGACGGATATTTCTAAGGAACTCTACAACCCTAATATTCCGTTGGATCAGTTTAAGGCTAAATTCCCTTGGTTTCAGGGAACAGTTTCTGATGCTGATTTTTCAAAAAGAAGAGCTGATGCTGAAGAAATAAAAATTTACAAGGAAGCAATTGGAAAGATCGATCAGGCTAAGTTGCAAAAGGAACTTCAGAATTTATTTTCACACATAAAACATTATTTCCCGCAATTTAAAAGTCCAAAGGTATATCTGTTTTCATCAGCATTACAAATGGTACAGGACCCTATCTTTTATGATGAAAAAGGAAATCTTTTATTCATAGATATTTCAGGTTTCATGGGTGATGGCAATCTTAATTATAAAGGACTGGAACTTTATTTCCAAAAATCGATGAATCCTCAGAATATTGTTCCTAAGGTTTCCCGACTTTTTGCTGAAAATATTGTAACGGAATCTGCTGACCATCAGAAATTCATTGATCAGGTAATTCTTAACGGAAAAGTAATGATCCTACAGGATGCTTTTCTTCCTGACTTTCCTGATTATCTGAAAATGAATTATACTCAAAAGCAGTATGAATGGGCAACTTACAATGAAGCCAACATCTGGAATTATTTTGTGGAAAGCAATTTGCTGTTTGGAGATGATCCGAGATTGGGAGAACGCTTTATTGCTCCGGGACCATTTTCAAAGTTTTATACAGAGATTGACAATGAATCTTCACCACAGATCGGAATTTATACAGGATGGCAGATCTGCAAGGCTTATCTAAAGGAAAAACCTGAAACGAAACTGACAGATTTCCTGAAAATGGATGCCACAACAATTTTTAATCAGTCCGGTTATAAACCGAAACTTAAATAATAGAAAATTTAGAATTTAGAAAAAATAGAGAAATGAGAAAAACTCAGATTACGATAGATGTAGAGCTTGATGAGAACCACGTTCCTGAAAACATCACATGGAATGCTCAGGATGGAGGTATTGAAAAGCAAGAAACAAAAGCTACCATGATCTCTGTATGGGATGATAAAACAATGGAGGCTCTAAGAATTGATCTTTGGACAAAAGAAATGCCTGTAGATCAAATGAAAATGTTTATCCACCAGATTTTAATATCTTTAGGAAGCACGTACCAAAGAGCAACCGGAGAAGAGGATATCGCTCAGTGGATAGAAGAATTTGCGGAAGAATTTGCCGTAAAATCAGCAATTAAGTAATAACGATTTGAAAACGTGAAAATGAAAGATTTATATTCAAATTATAATTCAATCATTTTCAAATTACAATATTTTCAAATTATCAAATTATATCAATATGAATTTTAATACAAAAGTAATTCACGGAGGGCAGCATCATGAGTCTGCAACAGGTTCTGTAAATGTTCCTGTATTTTTAACCTCTACGTTTGCACAGAAAAGCCCGGGAGTACATTCCGGATATGAATATTCAAGAGCTGCCAATCCTACAAGACAGGCATTAGAAGACTCTTTAGCCAGTATTGAAAATGGAGCGAGAGGTCTGGCTTTCGGTTCTGGACTTGCAGCTATTGACTGTGTTTTAAAGTTATTAAATCCTGGTGATGAAGTAATTGCTGTAGATGATCTTTACGGAGGTACTTACAGAATGTTTACAAGACTTTTTGAAAAATATCAGTTGAAATTCACGTTCGTAAATTTTGATGATGTTTCAAAAATCGCTGATGTAATTACAGATAAAACTAAATTGATCTGGGTAGAAACTCCAACGAACCCATTGATGAAATTAGTGGATATCAAAGCTGTTGTTGAAATTGCGAAAGGAAAAGATATTTTAGTGGCTGTAGACAATACTTTTGCTACTCCTTATATTCAGAGACCTATTGATCTTGGAGCAGACATCGTAATGCACTCTGCAACAAAATACCTAGGCGGACACTCTGATGTAATCGCTGGTGCTCTTATTGCGAAAGATGCTGAGCTAGGAGATAAACTTCACTTCATTCAGTTTGCAAGTGGTGGTATTTTAGGACCTCATGATTCTTATCTAGTGTTGAGAGGAATCAAAACGTTAGCTCTAAGAATGCAAAGACACTCTGATAATGGTCTTGCTGTGGCTAAATATCTTGAAACTCATCCGGCAGTTGATAAGGTAATTTATCCAGGTTTAGAGTCTCACCCTCAATATGAATTGGCAAAATCTCAAATGAAGGAATCCGGAGGAATGGTTTCATTCACTTTCAAATCCGGAAAAAAAGAAGATGCTATCAAATTCTTAGAAAAAGTAAGAGTATTTACCCTTGCTGAATCTTTAGGAGGTGTGGAGTCTTTAGCTAACCATCCTGCTTTAATGACTCACGCTTCTATTCCGGCAGAAAAACGTGCTGAACTGGGAATCACTGATGACCTTGTGCGTTTAAGCGTTGGTATTGAAGATGCTGAAGATCTTATTGCAGATCTTGAGAAAGCTTTTTCTTAAAACATCAAATAAATAAAAAATGAGAAGGATTCAATATCTTTCTCATTTTTATTATCACACTATATACTATGAAAAATACGAGAAAAGCAATCGTTACTGATGTGCCTCAGCTTGCAGAGCTTTTTGACCAATACAGAATATTCTATCATAAGGAATCAGACATTCCTGCTGCCACCAAATTTATTCAGGAAAGAATTGAAAGTAAAGATTCTGAAATCTTTGTAGTGGAAGAAAGTGGCTTATTAACAGCTTTTGTTCAGTTATATCCAATTTTTTCATCTACAAGAATGCAGCGTTACTGGCTGTTGAATGACCTTTACGTCAATGAAAACCACAGAGGAAAAGGCTATTCCAAAGAACTTATTGAGGAATCAAAAGAACTATGCAGAACTTCAAATGCTTGCGGAATTCTTCTTGAAACCGGAAAAAGCAATGATATAGGAAATCAATTATATCCGGCTTGTGGATTCGAACTTTATGATTCTGTAAATTTCTATGAATGGACCAATAAATAGTTTTCTCATATTATTAAATCCTTCAATTATTAAAATTTTAAAACCATGACAGATTTTCAAAAATATATCCAAAGATATTTAGACCAGATTCCATCTAAAGACTGGTTAGCGGAACTTACAAAATCAGAAGATAAAACTATAGGAATTTTCTCTAATCTTACTGAAGAACAGTCCAAATTTGCTTATGATGAGGGAAAATGGACTTTAAAAGGTGTCCTTTTACACCTAGCTGATACTGAAAGAGTTTTTCAATACAGAATACTTGCCTTTGCAAGAGGTGAAAAAGCCAATCTTCCAGGGTTTGACGAAAATGAATACGCTGATCATTCTCATGCCAACGAAAGATCTCTGGAATCTCTTGTAGAAGAATATAAATTAGTAAGAGCGTCCTCTAAAATTCTATTGGAAACAATGAATTCTTCTGCTTTGCAAAATACAGGTAATGCCAATGGACATGAAATTTCGGTAGAAACAATCGGTAAACTGATTATCGGACATAATTATCATCACGTGAACATTATTGAGGAAAGATATTTATCCAAATTGGGTTGGATGTAGAATTGTAGGTTTTGGCTAAAGCCGGATGGTATTTATTTTATTGTTGAGCGGGCTAAAGCCCATTCCTATTGAATTTGATCAATAACGTAAAATTATTTCAAAATAATACAATTAAACTTATTTTGAATTTCAACAGAAATATATTTCATCATTGACACATATAAACATCAATAGAAACGGGCTTTAGCCCGTTTTTATGATTAAAAAACAATCCATCGGCTTCAGCCGAAACCTAAAATAAAATATTCCATTTACCTCATCATTTTTTTGTCTAAAAAACACATATTTTCTACCTTTATCCACTGATTTGAATTCGATACAATTATGGAACATATTATAGAAGTATTAAAATCCGGCGGAACCATCCTTTACCCTACTGATACTATTTGGGGAATAGGTTGTGATGCTACTAATATAGAGGCTGTCAATAAAATTTTTGATATTAAAAAGCGTGAGAAGAACAAATCTATGATCATCCTTGTAGAATCTGAAAAAAGACTTCAGGATTTGGTGGATGTTCCGGAAATGGCGTGGGAGATTATTGATCTGAGTGAAAAACCGGTAACCATTGTTTATGAAAATCCAAGAGGGTTGCCTAAAGAATTGCTTGCAGAAGATGGCAGTATCGGGATAAGATTGGTAAAGAATGATTTCTGTAAAAAATTAATTACAAAACTGAATAAACCTTTGGTTTCTACTTCGGCTAATTTCAGTGGTGAAAAAAGTCCGTTGAAATTTTCTGATATTTCTTCTGAAATCGTTGGGCTGGTAGATTATGCGGTGGAGGAAGACAGAGAAAAAGTTTCAAAATACTCAGGTTCTTCCGTGATCAAAATATGGAATGATAATAGAATTAAAGTTCTTAGAGAATAAAAACATAAGCTTTGGAGTAAAATTTGAAGGAAACAGTCTAGCAACAACTTTCAGCTTTCATCTTTTAACTTCCCTACTTTATAGATTTTTTTAGAGTCTTGTCAGTTTATATCGGCAGGATTTCTTTTTTTTAATTCTATCTTTGCAAAACCCAAACTCGTAAAATGTGTGCTATGAATCATCAGGAATTCGCTAAAATGTGGATAAATGCCTGGAACTCTCATGATTTGGAGAACATTCTCTCTCATTATTCTGAGGATATTGAAATTACGACTCCAATGATTGCTCTTGCCACCGGAGGAAAAGAAAATTCTTTGAAAGGAAAAGAAGCAGTTCGTGAATACTGGAGGAAGGCTCTGGATAAATTTCCGGATCTTCATTTTGATCTGATTCATTCCACAGCCGGAGTAGATTCTGTAGCATTATTTTATAAATCTATTATGGACAAACATGCTGTAGAGGTTATGTTTTTTAATGAAGAAGGGAAAATAAGTAAAATGTACGCTCATTATGATTAATGAACGGCATTGGTAGAAATTGACGCTATTAAAACGATGAAAATTAATCTTAATCAAAATAAGAATTTAAAACTTTTTAAAATAATTTCTGAAGCTGCAGAAAGAAATAACCAGTCGGTATATATCGTCGGAGGTTATGTTCGTGATCTTCTGATGAAGAGAAAAGCTTCTACGGATATCGATTTTGTGACAGAGCAAAGCGGTATTGAACTGGCTCAAAATGTAGCTCAGGATATTGATCCTAAATTAAAGGTTTCCGTATTTAAAACGTATGGAACGGCAATGATCAAATACAAAGATCTTGAACTGGAATTTGTAGGAGCGAGAAAGGAAAGCTACACCGAAAACAGCAGAAAGCCTGAAGTAGAAGGCGGAACTTTAGAAGATGACCAGAAAAGAAGAGATTTTACCATTAATGCAATGGCGATTTCTTTAAATAAAGATAATTTTGGGGATCTGATTGACCCTTTCAATGGTATTGATGATCTGGAAAAGGAGATTTTAAGAACACCTTTAGAGCCTGCTCAAACTTATTCTGATGATCCGTTGAGAATGATGAGAGCCGTACGTTTTGCCTCCACTTTAAACTTTACGATCGAAGAAAATTCATTAAATGCCATCAAACAGGAAACGGAAAGGATCAAGATTGTTTCTATGGAAAGAATCATGGTTGAGTTCAACAAGATCATGTTGTCAGAAAAACCATCTGTAGGATTGAAATTAATGGAACAGACAGGACTTTTAAAGCTTATTATTCCTGAATTGATTGAGCTTAAAGGTGTAGAAGAAGTGGAAGGACAAACCCACAAAGACAACTTTTACCACACTCTTGAGGTAGTGGATAATATTTCTTTGAATACAGATAATCTTTGGTTACGTTGGTCGGCATTACTTCACGATATAGGAAAAGCTCCTACGAAAAAATTTGTAGAAGGAACGGGATGGACATTCCACGGACATGAGTTTTTGGGTTCCAAAATGGTAAAAACTCTTTTCCAACGATTGAAATTGCCATTGGGAAGTGATATGAAGTATGTTCAGAAAATGGTGAAGCTTTCATCAAGACCTATAGCATTGATCACGGATGATGCATCAGATTCTGCTTTAAGAAGACTGTTATTTGATGCCGGTGAAAACCTTGAAGATCTTTTTACACTTTGTAAGGCAGATATTACCACGAAAAACTCCAAAAAACAGGAGAAATTCAAGAAAAATTTTGAATATGTGGCTGTTAAGATCAAAGAAGTAGAGGAAAAGGATCAGGTAAGAAACTTCCAGCCTCCTATCACTGGAGAGGAGATCATGGGAATGTTTAACTTACAACCGGGACGTGAGATTGGGATCTTAAAAGAAAAGGTAAAAGAAGCGATCCTTGAAGGTGAAATTCCTAATGAAAAGGAGGAAGCAACAAAGTTTGTCATTGCCGAAGCAGAAAAGCTGGGATTAAAAGCAAACTAGATCGTGATAAATAAAAAAGACGGCTGGATAAAAATATCCAGCCGTCTTTTTTGTGTGAATTTGTATGGATTATTTTTTAACCAGATAGGAAAATAGCCTTTGATCATCAATTTAATAAAGCCATTCATTAGGTTCATGTATATACCAAAGCCGGGCGGGTTCATTAGAACCCGCCCGGAAAAAAACACAAATGATGAAAAAATAAAAAATTATATTAAATACTTCATCGCGTATTTAATTTCTTAGTTCCAGAATACTGAGTTAGAACCAATCCCCGCAGAGAAAGTTTTGACTATAGATCCTGAAGTATTGTAAACAACGATTTTGCTACCTTCTGTAAATCCGTTTGAATCAGAAGTAAAGATTAAACCATTCACTACATTGAATCCATAAAGATCTGAATATTGGTGAGCACTAGCAGCTACAGTAAATAAAGGTGAAGTAGGTGCTGCTGTTGCAGTCATATCCATAGAATACACATTTCTATCCGAAGTGAAGTAAAATTTCCCGTTTGAAATCTCTAAGTTCGTAGCACCTTTAATTCCTGTTAAAGTTGTTGTTTTTGTAATATCACCCGCACTTGAGATCTGATAAATATAAGAGTCTACAGTACCTGCTGCGATAGCATAAACAATCTGATTGTTTGAAATAATCTTGTTGATATTCTCTCCGTTTGGTGTAGAAATAGTCTTATCAACAGTATTAGTTGTGGTATTGATAAGAGAAATCTTAGTTCCAGATCCTGCTGTAGCATTCTGAACGAAGATATTACCACCTGCCTCTACAATTCTTTCAGCATTATCTGTAAAAGGAATTTCTTTAACTAAAGAATTATCAGATAGTTTATAAACACTTACAGATTTAGCTCCCAAAAACTTATCATTGGTTACATACATATTATTTTTAGCAAATGTCATGTAACGAGGTGTTTTCAATCCTGCTGTAATTTCACCAACAGATTTAAAGCTAAAACGGTTAACGATCTGAATTTTGTTTGAGTTATTCAATAACAAATAAGCATTATTACCATTGAACCCAATCATCTGTAAAACATCACCTAACTTTGCACCACCGTTATTTGCTCCAAAAATATTATCCTGCTTAAAGCTTAAGTCGGAGCTCACGAAAGTTACCTCTGCACTTGGTGTATTATACTTACCTTCATTGGCAATTAAGAATCCGTTTCCGTAGAACATTTCTTGTTCAGAAGTACTGTCTGTACTACAAGAAGCAACTCCTAAAAGAAGCGCAAAAGCAAAAAGAAGATGTAAAAATTTGTTCAGTTTCATATCATTTAAAAATTAATTGTTGCATAAATACTAAAATTTCTCTTTGGCATAGGATAATCAATTACAGTTTGATAAACAGTATTCGTAAGATTGTTCACTTTAAAGCCTAGTGTATATTTTTTCAAAATATCGGCAGAAACTCCTGCATTCAAAAGAACGTAAGAATCTATAGCCGTTGCTCTATCTTCATTCGTTGTTGTGTAGGTAAGCCCATTGATAAGCGCCTGAGCATAAATTTTCATGAAATCAAATCTATAATCTATTGCCCCCACAGCTTTGTGTAAAGGAACATAAGTCATCTGCATCCGGGTATCCTTATTAATAGATTTTGAATACGTATATCCTGCATTGATTTTCAGCCCATGTCTTCCGAAATTTTTATTCCAGGTTACCTGAGACTCCAGCCCATAAAATTCTGCATTATTTGTATTGACAGGTGCCCAATATCCATAAGGAGTAGGAAGCCATCTGATAAGATCTTTGATCTCCATATAATAAGGGCTCAGATTAATCTTAAAATCTCCAAACCTAAACTCATGATTCATATCCACATTGGAAGAGGTCTCAGATTTTAAATCAAGGTTCCCGCCGGGTTGCCAATACAAATCATTAAAAGATGGAAATCTGAAGTTTCTCGAAAAGCTGGCACTCACCTGATACCATTGTAAAGGGGTCCATTTTCCTGAAAAGGAATACAAAAGCGGAGAAGAAATACCTTCCACAAAATCCTTCTTGATTCCAGCTTCAAAACGTAAATCTTTATTTACAAAATATCTTATCATTCCCGCTAAAGAACCTACATTACGGCTAATCGTTCCTATTCCGGTTTCATAGCCTTGTGCTTTATTCACCTGGAATTCTCCGATAGCATTAAAATTAATCTTTGGAGTAATGAAATAATTAAAATCGTTTTTAAAAATATAATTCTTTCCGTCTGCACCACTTGTTTTAGGTAAATTTAGCGCTGAGAAATACTGGAAATTATCCTCAGTATAAGCAGCTTTCAGACTATTGGAAAGATTTTCTTTATTAACATCCCAGGAAATTACACTACGTAAAGTCTGAGCATTATATTTTGTTCTGTTACCGTTTGGTTCGTAAATAGGATAATGTTGCGAAGCATCAAATACTTGACTTTGCCAGGAAATGGTTTGATCATTGGCTATTTTATAGGCTGCCCCTACATTAAAGGTTGTATTATAATATCTTCCATTAATATTCTTAAATGGTGTAATACCCGTTATATATTCCGGAACTTCATAATCATTTGCGCTTACAGCATAGTTTAAAGAAGCCTTAAAGCTGAATTTCTCATTACTGTAAGAACCTTTAACAAAGTTATTGTAAGTACCGAAAGATGCTGCCTCTGAAAACAGAGAACCATGAAAACCTTTATTAAATTCAAGAGTGTTATTCAGATGAATACTCCCCCCGATAGCTCCCGAGCCATACGTAACACTTCCTCCGCCAGCCTTTACTCCGATCTGATCATATCCGAATAAAGCAATATTATTAACATCACCCTGACCTAAAAAGTTAGAATTGATATTAATACCATTCCAGACAAAAGCAGTCTGCTGAGCTGTAGTTCCTCTGAAAGAAGGTGAAGAAACTGCACCACGACCATTTTCTTTAATATAAACATCAGATTGAAACCTCAACAGTTCAGAAAGGTTGCTGGAATTTTTTTGTATTTCTGAAGGAGTAATGATTTTAATAGGATGAAATTGCTTCACCTTATTCATCTGACTGTCGAAAATATAAATGGTATCAATTGATTTCTCCTGACCGAAAAGAAAACAGCCATAAGACGACAAAAACAGTACTAAAGATCTTTTTATATTCATATCCTTCTACTTTTCCTCCGAAAGCAATATGTTTTATTGATTATCATTCTGGCAGGTCTCCTGACTTTCGCTTTCTGTGCCTTCCCGTTTTACACAGTGGCTTTTTACAGAAATTTTTATTGCGATTTACAGTTGCGGGGACAGTCTGGGCATTTCACCCAATTCCCTTTTCATTCCAATATACTGGAAACCAAAATTTTTGCAAAGATAGTTTTTTAAACGTATTAGCCAAAAAAGGAACTTATGCTCTACCCTTTTCCTGTTCATATATTCTAAAACAAAAAGCTGCTTCCAATAATGAAAGCAGCTGTATATTGATAATAATTCTATTCAATTATTTACCCATAACTTCTGTGATTGGATTTCCAACATTTCCGCTTGGGAACTGAATTTTCAACAATGAAGAAACAGTAGGCGCAATATCAGTCATATGATAAGCCTTGTTACTTTCTCCCTGTTTTACTCCCCATCCCATAAAGATTAACGGAATGTGTGAATCATAAGAGTTCCATACACTGTGTGTAGTTCCTGTCTTAGAATATGGAGGAAGCATAGAATCATGAGAGATCAATTGAATATCTCCGCTTCTCTGTCTGTTGATTCCGTTAATAATTCTCTGTTTGATCAGCTCCGGAATGCTGGCTTCCTGAACCCTGTCTACAGAAACTGCATATAAAACAGTAGGATCTTTTTCTAATTCTTTTACCGTAAAGTTTCTTACATCATCCAGTTCAAGTTTGCTGTCTGCCAATACTTTTCTATCAAAGTAGATCTGATAATTGTCAATCGCATTGATTAGCTTATCAGCTCCGAATTTATCTTTAAGCTTTTGATTAAGATTCTTTTCAGCACCTTCTCCGAAGAAACCTGTCGGGATTTTATGTTCTTTCAGGAATCCTACAGAATGTGCACCACCATGGTCAGCAGAAAGGAAAACTGTATATTCTCCTTTTCCAACTTTGGAATCCAGGTAATTGAAGAATTGTGCTAAATCCTGATCTAATCTGATATAAACATCTTCTACCTCAATAGAGTTTGGTCCGAATTTATGTCCTGCATAATCCGTAGAAGCGAGATTGATCGCTAAAAAGTCTGTGATATTATCACCTCCTAATTTTTCACCTTCCACAGAAGCTTCCGCTAACTTTAATGTCAATGTATTTCCAAAAGGTGTATAACGGATATTATCTTTTTTAGTCTGATAATCTTTAGCAAGATCATTGTAAGGGAATGTAGGAGTTTTTGCACTCCCTAATAAACCTTCCCAAGGAGAATTGTCAGGAGCACTTTCCGTATACTGGTTGATTGGTAATAAAGTATTCCAGCCGTTTGCTACCAGTTTCTCAGGTAAATTCTGAGAGTTGAATGACTTCATCCACTGAGGAAGATCATTCATATACCATGTACTTGAAATAAAGTTTCCGGTACTGTCATCAAACCAGAAAGCTCCGTTTGGTGTATGTCCCGCAGGAAGAATAGAAGCTCTGTCTTTCAAAGAAACTCCGATTACCTTTCCCTGGAAGTTAGTTGCTAATCTCAATTCATCAGTTACTGTTGTAGACCAAAGATTTTTTGGAGAGTGGCTTCCTGTTTTTGTATTCGTTGTTCCTACCGGCTGTACGCTGTCATCCGCTGTACAATACACTCCTTTACCCGTTTCCTTATCCGTCCAGTCATTTCCGGCAATCCCATGAATTGCAGGTACAGATCCTGTATAGATACAAGTATGCCCTAATGCCGTAATGGTAGGAACATAAGGAATATGTACGTTATTTAAAGAATATCCTGTGTTTAAAAGTCTTTTGAAACCGTCATTACCATATTTATTGTAAAAACGGTATAAATAATCCCAACGCATCTGGTCTACTACAAGACCTACAACTAATTTGGGTCTCTCTAATTGAGAATTTTTGACCTTCTGTGCATTGATCGTAACTACGGACATGAAAGTAACTGCCGCAATTGAAATTTTCCTAAACATCCACGTAAATTTTTTATTCATCACAAATTTAGGGGTTTTGAAAGTTTTAGAGTATGAAATTTTCTTTAAATTTGAATTATTACCTGTATTTAGATTTTGAAAGCAACAACTCATTTAATAAATGTCAAATCAGTAGAGGAGTTACCTAGTGTTGAAGACATCATTACAAAACCTAGACATCAACAAATTAAAATCATTTTTTCCCCACATGTTAATCATTTACGGGAAGAGTATGGCAATGACTTAAAAGAAAAACTGTTGAACTATCAAATCGGTGTCCATTTAATAAAACCAGAAATTAATATCAGACAACTCATTTCAGATGAAGAAATTATTCTTCATCAATCATTTTTTGTTCAATGTGCAAAAGATTACAGAGAGCTTGGAAATAAATTAGTACATCTTTTCTGTAAAGAAAAGAAAATCAAACTTAATGAACAATTTCCTTGTTTAAACTTCAACAATTTAAAAGACAGAAAAAACCAATCAGGAAAAGTGAGTCACTGGAAATATTTCATTCATGGTTTTCATTGTCATTTTAACAATGTAAAAACAGGACAGAAAATTGAAGTACCTTTCATGTTTGGAATGGAATTCGGAGATCTTGATCCGTATTTTTTCGTCATGTTTATAAAAACAACCCCAAAATACCAGCCATTACCAGTCGATATTTATGAAGACTTTAGTGACGGATATAGAATACTTAAGGTCTTACTTAGTTTGGATTTATTAGAAGAAATTAATTCAAACATGCAAGGACATACCGGAATTGTTGTAAAGGATAGAAAAAAAATTGAAATTAACATCTTTGATCCTGACGTTTATTTTGAAACACTTAAGCCACAGTCAAAATGGTCAAAACTACTTCAGTTTTTTAAATTTTAATAATTAAAACAAAATGATTTTAGGAGTATATTGGTACTTTAAATTTCCTGAAAACCTATACAATTTCAGCTTTTTTAAGTTTTTCGAAGGATACGGAGGTCATGCTGATAATGAAGCAGAACTGGTTGCAAGAGTTCAACTTGAGAACATCGATGATTTTATTAAAAAACTGGAGGCTCTTAAAACTCAGTTTAAACATGCTTTCTTACATCTTAATATCAGTGGAAATCAAATGATCATCAGTATTGGTGGACATCTGCTTTTTGACTTCTATTTTCAGTTGGCTCTCGAAGTAAAAGAACTGCTAATCCGTGAAAATGCTATATCACTGGATTCTAGTCTTCCATTCACATCAGAAAGGACTCAAACCTTTCACATGGAAAGAAATCATTCCGGAAAAATAGAACACCGTTTTCTTCAGCTTGTAGGTTCGGATTTCAAGAAGAATAATGCTGAAAATCTTTCTATAAGGATTGACTGTAATTTACCTTTAACTGATAAAGAACACTTCATCAAAGATCTGCTCCCCATCTGCAAAGAAGAAAATATCAATGTATTCTATTATAAAGATCATGATTTTAACAACCATTGTAATCTGATGCTCTTTTTTACGAATGGCAGACAGACAAAAGATACTCTTCAAATTGTTAATTTCAACACCTTTGGGAGTAAAATAAAACAGTTGACTCAGAAATATCCGCTTCATTTTGGACATTTGGAAGGTTTAAAATATTATCCTAAAAATGAACCTCATGTTGAGATGATGGTAGATAAAGAGTATATTCTAGGCGAAAACTAAAATAATTTTAATTCAATAATTACTGCTAAATATAATACTATGATCAAATTCAAATATGTCATCCTGTATGTAGAAAATGTAGAAACTTCAATGAATTTCTACAAAGATACCTTCGATGCTGAGATCAAATTTATCACTCCTGAAAAAGATTATGGAGAATTACTGACAGGGGAAACCACTCTTTCTTTTGCATCTATTGATCTTGCAGCCTCCAATGTAAAAAAAGGATTTTTACAATCAAAAACAGAAGTAAAACCCTTCGGAATAGAACTGGGATTCGTTACTGATAACGTCGAAGCACTGGTTGAAAAATCAATAAACAACGGTGCCGTATTGTATGAAGACATTGCTGTAAAACCATGGGGACAAAAGACAGCTTACATTAAAGACCTTGATAATTATTTGGTGGAAATCTGCACAGAAATTCAATAAAACATCTACTCCGTGGAAATAAAAAAATTACAGAAAATGACAACCAACCCAAGTATACATTGGGGACAGAATGGTTACTCAACAGATACGATCTACTCGGTTTCTTCAATTGAGTTTGGTGGAACTTTTGAATTTATCATAAAAGAAAAATCTCTTTCCTATACCAAAAACTGGAAAACTGATTCTGATGATATCGACGAACTCAATATCATCATTGAGAAAGATCATTCTTTCGGTGCTTTTGATAATGATGAACTCCAGGGATGGATTATTGGCGAACACAGAACATGGAACAATAGTTTTTATATAGAAAATCTTCTTGTCAATGAAAAATACCGCAGACAGGGAATAGGAATTATGCTGATTAAAAATATCATCAAAGAAGCAAGGAAACTCAACTGCAGAGTGATTGAATTAGAAACCCAGAACACCAATTACCCTGCCATTCAGTTTTACAGAAGAATGGGTTTCAATATTACAGGTATAAATACGAGATTATATAATAATTCTGAGGAAATTGCCTTGTTTATGACTTTAGATATAGAATAATTTTTCAATTGTATTTAAAACACTTGTTAGTGTCTTAAAATTTTTATACATTAGTAATCAACAAATTAAAAGCATCAATTACTATGAAAAATTTAAAGAAATTAAAGAGAAGTCAATTGGTATTAATCAGTGGTGGTGATACTGCCTATGCAGTTTGTTTGGATGGTTATTGCCCTCCTACTTTTGGATCTTACTATTGCAGCGGTGATACTTGCTATAGATCAACTGGTGGTGGTGGTAACCCTGGCGGTGGAGGTCCCGGAGGCGGAGGTACTCCTTGCCATGAGCCAATACGCTTCTGCCAGGAAGGAGAAACAGGATGCGGATGTGTTAATTAAAGTTAGATTGTTAGATAATGTGAGGAGCGGTTTTTACCGCTCTTTTGTTTTTTATATTTTTATAATGTAGCCTTAAAAATTCAATGCAATTTCACTATTTTAGCAAAAAAAGACTTATAACAGATGGATACTAGAAAAAATGTTCTTGAAAAATTGTCGGATCATGAGCTTGAACAATACATAAAACCTGATAGTAAATTCGTTCCTGAAGCTATTCAATATGCTTATGAAATTTTACAATCAAGAGGAAAAGTATTTACAGAGCAGGAAAAAGAACGTATTAACTCAGTCATTTCCAAAACCGAAGAAAACGAAGCAACAATACTTCACCCCAACTATACAAAGGCTTCCAATCTCATTTATTTATCAGGAGCTGTAGGAATCGGCTGTTTGATATGGACGTATGAACAATTGGATTCAGAACTGGCTATCTTTATATCGGCTGTCGTTCTTGCTTCTGTTTTTGGTGTCGGATATATGATTGGAAAAGGTAACGAAGTAGCAAAGTTTGTTTTCATTATCCTTTTCATATTGGGGCTTGCGGGTATTCCTACACTGATAACTCACTTAAGTGCTAATCCTGTATTGGGAATTATGAATATCCTGCAATTCATTCTCCAGACATGGGCTATTGTTCTGCTTGTAAAAATCCCGAAAAGGAAGAAAGTATAAACTCTTTCATGAATAAACTCCTTGCATACATCCATTCCCTCACTCCTTTTTCTGATGAAAGTTGGAACTTACTTCAGACTGCACTTTCAGAAAAAATATATAGGAAGAACGAACTGATGTTACAGGAAGGAGAAATATGCCACTCGCTATTTTATATTAATCAGGGGTTTTGTAAAAGCTATTATGAAATAGATGGTGTAGTAAAAAACACCGGATTTTTCTTTGAAAATGAAATAGCTACCAATATCAATAGCTTTGGAAGTGGTCAGCCTTCAGAATTTAATATTGTGGCATGTGAAAAATTACATGTTATCATTTTTGATAAAGAAAAATTGTTTAAACTGGCTGCACAATGTCCGGAAATAGAAACTTTAGGGCGCCATTGTATTCGTCAGTTTGCTTCCAGGCAGGAAGAATTTTCCAATCTTTTCAAACTGTACTCAGCACAGGAAAGACTGGAATATATAGAAAAGAAATACCCTGAAATGGTACAACGCATACCACTTACCCAACTTGCCTCATTTCTTGGTGTGGCTAGAGAAACTTTAAGCAGAATCAGAAAGCGAAGATTATCCCAGTAAAATTATTGTACTTCGTAACCTTATCATAAACATCACACAAAATCAAAACAAATGAAAACATTAATCTGGAAAGGAATCGCTTACCAGTCTCTTGAATATTTTAACCTTAAAGAAAGTAACGAAAATTACATCGTAGAATCAAGAATCATCGGTTCCTATAAAGAACAAATTTATAATGTAAAGTACAATCTTACGATTGATAATAACTGGAAAATTCAGGAATTCAATATTGAATCTGAAGTAAATTCCGGGAAAAATAAACTGACAGGAAAGAAGCTACAAAACAACTGGGAAATCAATAATGTCATCAATCCGGACTTTAAGGATTTTATTTTCATTGATATTTCCCTGACTCCTTTTACCAATACATTGCCCATAAATCATTTACAGATTCCAGAAGGCAATTCACAGGAAATTAAGGTGATCTATATTGATGTTTTAAATAATATCATAAAACCTGTCCCTCAATTGTATACCAGAATTTCAATGGATCAGTACCGTTATGAAAACCTTACTTCCGACTTTAAAGCTGATATTTTAGTTGATAAAAACGGACTGGTTGTCAATTATCCCGGGTTATTTGAAAAAACGGAAGAACTTTCATAAACACTTTCAAAGTAAATATACTTACTAGATTCTTGCAGTTTAAAGGTATTATTTTCTTTGACTTTAATAGCTTTTTGAATATCATTATCTTTGAAATACATCAAAAAACGTCATGAATATTAATGAAATTAAAGAAGCAGCCCTTACTTGTGGAGTTCTAAACCGACAGGAGCTGAGCAAAAAAATAAGAGAATTAAAGGACAGCGGGCTTTCCTATCTGGGATGTATTGCATTTACCCAACATAATCAACAAATTTCCACTTTAGAAGCTAAAAACCTAACATTGGAACTTGATGCTTTTACAGATGAAGAAAAAGCTGAATACAATGGATTCCATAATTTGATGATGGATGACTTTAAAGAAGAAGAATAAAATTATAACAAAATGGACAAAAGAATTCAAGAAATTAAAGATAAAATAGAAAGACCTGCTACCGAATTTTTCACTGGTGGCTTCAGACCTTTGAATGTTTTAGAAGAATCATGGATCGGACGCGTATTTGCCTATGCTGAACATGAAGAAATTCCTTTGGATAAAAATGGAGATCCAATGATGCCACTTATTCAGTTTTACCTTCCCAACCAACCTTTTGTGCCGGAACTGATAAAGGATAAAAAGCTAATCACAGTCTTTATTTCTCAGAATTTTCCGGAAATGCTTGAAAAAATGGGTGATCATTGGCTTATCCGGGAATATGATGATTTGGAAAATATAATCATTAAGGATTTACAAAGTCCGGTTTCTTATTTAAAACCATTTCCACTACGCTCCGAATTATATCCTAAAGATGCCCCTGTATGGGATGGTGGTGGAATTGAGGATATAGACTACCGTTTAATCTCCGACATTGTGAAACTTGAAAGAGAAGGGCTTTTCAACAGTTATTATAATATCATTAAGCACTGTTACAGTACTAAACTCGGTGGTTATCCATCATTTTGCCAGCCTGGTATTGGTTTTAAGGATGGTTTTGGTGAAGGGTTTGAATTTATTTTTCAGGTTTCTTCAGATGGTAAAGCTCAATTGAATGTAATAGACAGTGGAAGTTTTATGTTTGCAAAAAACAAGGAAACTGGAGAGTGGAGTTTGTATTATGATTTTTATTAAAAATATTTTCTATATTTTCATAGATGCTAATCTTCAATATTTGATATAAAAAAATATTATTGAATAGGAATCAATCATTTAAAATTCTTCATTTTATTACGTTAAATTCACAATAACATAATAAAAAATAATTTCGACGAGGGCAAAGTCTTTGTCGAAGCTATTTAAAGAGTTTATGGTTTCCCGTAATGCGATTATTATTAAGACCACTACTTTTGAATAATTAATTATCATTATAATCTGAAACCTTATTACAATGAAGAAAGTATTCTTAATTACTACTTTATGCATACTAGCAAGTTGTGTCAATGAGAACAAATCTGAAAACTCTCAAATAACCGATACCTCCCAGCCAGTACAATCGAATTTAGAACAATTAAAAACCGAAACCTCAAGACTTAGAGCCGGAGGATCTGTTAGTAATGTTGAATTAGAAAATGGAAAAGCAACTATAAATTATGTAAAAAACTATACAGAATACCAACAACTAAATCCACAATCTAAATTAACGGAGAACGATCTCAAAGAATACTGGTCAACTGGACATGCAATTCAAAAAGCACTTATTTCAGGATCCGGAGCACTCTTGAAAAAATTAAGTTTTATTAATGAGGTCGAAATAATACTTCCATTTGAAAATAAAATCTATAAGATTGATGTTAAAAAAACAGAGTTAGAAAAATTTATTGGAAAAGATTTTTCACAAATAACAAACGATTGGACAAAACTTTTTATTGACCCTTATGTTTATGATAAAACAGGAAGAGAACGTTTTTTCAATAAATTCGGTTCTAAAAACTGATACAGCATAAAGAAAAAATATCATGTAAATATTTTTCAAACAAAGAACCGCGCCCTTCGGGCGCGGTTCTCATTATATAAAGTCTAATGAATTAGAATTTAAGATCTCCATTCACTTCTCTTACTGCATTAGCAGCTTCAGCGAATTTCAATTGCTCTTCAGCGGTAAGCGTTACGTTTACGATTTTCTCTACTCCGTTTGCCCCGATGATAGCAGGAACCCCTAAGCAAATATCATTTTGTCCGTATTCACCTTCAAGCATTAATGAACAAGGGATCATTTTCTTTTGGTCACAAGCAATTGCCTGAACCATTACAGAAACAGCTGCACCCGGAGCATACCAAGCAGAAGTTCCTAATAATTTAGTAAGGGTAGCACCACCTACTTTAGTTTCTTCGATTACATATTTTTGTTGTTCATCATCAAGGAACTCAGTTACAGGAACACCGTTTCTTGTAGCTTTGCTCAATAATGGAAGCATACCTGTATCACTGTGAGCAGCGATTACCATACCATCAACATCAGAAATTGGAGATTCTAATGCCTCAGCCAATCTGTACTTGAATCTTGCAGAGTCCAAAGCACCACCCATTCCGATGATCTTGTGCTTAGGAAGACCTGAAGTTTTGTGTACTAAATAAGCCATAGTATCCATTGGGTTAGAAACCACGATGATGATTACTTCTGGAGAATGTTTTACTAAGTTTTCAGTAACTTCTTTCACGATACCAGCGTTGATACCGATCAATTCTTCTCTCGTCATTCCAGGTTTTCTAGGAATCCCTGAAGTGATTACTGCTACATGAGAACCTGCAGTTTTGCTGTAATCTCCTGTTGTTCCGGTAATTTTTGTATCAAATCCGTTTAGAGATGCTGTTTGCATCAAATCCATTGCTTTACCTTCAGCAAAACCTTCTTTAATGTCTACCAAAACTACTTCTGAACAGAAGTTCTTCATTGCGATGTATTCTGCACAGCTTGCACCTACAGCGCCTGCACCTACTACAGTTACTTTCATATTGTTACTTTTTAAATTATTTATTTTTTTAGTTAAGTTTAAATTTGAAACTCCCCAAATTTAATAAATCCTGAAAAATTGCACAATTTTTCAGAAAATTTATTAGAATTAAAAGGAATTAGTTGACATTCAGTAAAAAAGAATACAGTTTTTTTGCACCAGACAGTACTTCCGGGTAGTTTTCTTCCGCCACTTCTGTATCCAAAACCTCTTTAAAATTCTTCCACATCGGTCCTGTATTTTCCTGATAACATCCAAAGAAGTTAAAAGTCACCTCATCAAAACCTTCTGTTTTAGAAAGCTGCTTGGCAATCACATTTCCACCCAATGTAGAACCTTCTATCACATACATGGCTCCCAAAGCTTCATGCTCATTTACAAACTCAAGATCATGAGATACTTGTCTGTTCTCCAGAGAAAGGCTTTTAAGATCCTTTTCGATAAGAGGCAGTTTCTTTCGGTTATCAAGCTGAAGTCTTTCTGCATACTTGTTTGAAAGGCTGTTGAATATTTTTTCTTCACTGTGAAGAAGCATCAGATAATTGGTATGGATGATCTTTTTATAATCTTCTAAAGTGAAGGTTTTATTAAAAATCTTTTCAGAATTAAAAAGTTTCTCCGCTGCATCGTGATAGTCTGCTGTATTTTGTTTAAGATATTCTGATACCATAATTATATTTTAAAGTTTCTCAAATGTAAGGTTTTTTGAACGTTAAAATGAAAGAAGTTCCGTCTTTATTGCTCTCATAATCTACGTTTCCGCCTATTCTCTTCATGATTCTGTGTACGATGGAAAGCCCTACTCCATTCCCTTTGAATTTCTTCGCATTATCCATCCTGTTGAAGATTTTAAACATCTTATGCTTCTCTTCCTCAGGAATCCCTATTCCATTATCTGAAATACGGTAAATAATGGTCTGTCCGTCTTCGCTTCCTTTAATCTCTACCCTTGGCTGATCTTTATGAGAAGAGTATTTTACAGCATTATTGATAATATTTAAGAACACTTGATGAAGTAATGTTTTATCTGCCATTACATCCGGGCATTCTTTAATAACGATTTCACTTTTAGGACTTCCATAAGTGATTTTTGCATTTTCAGAAATCTTATGTATAGTCGTTCCCGTTTTTAAGCTTTCCAGTTGTATTTCACTATGCTTGGCACGGCTGAGCTGTAATACATCATGCATCATTTCAGCCATATTATCAATCTCCTCAATAATAGTATTGATCTTTGTTTTGCTCTTTTCAGAATTATCGGTAAGATTACCCAAAAGCATCTGAGCGTTCAGTTTCATTACCGTCAAAGGCGTTCCAAGGTCATGAGAAATCGTATATGAAAAGCTATCCAGTTCTTCATTCACTTTTTTAAGCTCATCATTTAGCCTTTTTATAGCGTTGTAATTCTTATGTGAAGTTTCCAGAATCAGATCGCGGATCGCCTGTACAGCACTCACATTTCTTGAATTCCATCTCTTAGAATGTCCTTTAATGTTTTCCGTAAAAATTCTAAAAGACGTTCTTGGTGAAACCATCTGTTTATCTTCTCCGTTTTGTGTAAAAACACCAATCGTTTTTTCCGGATTACCAGCCCAATTTATATGCTCATCAAATTCTTTACGGAACCAGATCAGCATTTCATTTTTATCTCTTTCAATAAAATAAATAATGATACCGGCTGCGCTTTCAGGCAAATTCAGTTCTTCCCCATGATTTTTAAGAAAACTACGGTTTACGTAAATACGATCAGTGGTATTCTCCAGTCCCCAATGTACAATCCTGTTGATCACATCACTGGCTGGTACAGCTCCATCAGAAACTATATTTCCATCATAAACAATGGCAAGTCCTTCTGCTTCCGGAAAATTTCTGATTTCAGCTTTACTTTCAATCAGGGAATCAAATAGGTTATTATGCTTTAAAAACTTCGTTTTCAACTGAGATAATTTATCGTTCAGTTCCAGACGATAGTTCAGTTCATTTTTGGATTTAAAAGAAGAATATGCGTTGGCTGCAAGTGCTGTAAAAATCCCAGCCTGTACCCTGTCTTCAAGATCTACATGCTTAGGTTCTACATTCTGGCACGTCACCAATCCCCAAAGATGATTATCTATAATAATGGAAACGCTAAAACTTGAAGAAACTCCGGAATTGATCAGATACTGTCTGTGAACAGGAGACATTCCTCTTGATGCTGAGAAACTAAGATCAATATTTTCTTTGGTTTTACTTATAATAGGGACTGTTTCAGTATGTACATTACTGAATATTCTTTTTCTTTTTTTAAGATAAAGTTCTCGTGCCTGCTTTGGAATATCAGATTCCGGGTAATGAAGCCCAAGGAAACTTTCCATGTTTTCATTTTTCTTTTCAGCAATCACTTTTCCTGAACCGTCCATCATAAATTTATAAACCATCATACGGTCATAGTTCACAACTTTTGAGAGTGCTTCTAATAAATGGTTCCAAATTTCATGTTCTGTATCAATAACATAAAAATTATCATACTTATTGGAAATTCTTTTATCATGATTTACGATAACCTCTTCAAATTCCAAAAAAATATAACTCCCGCTTCTGAAAACGGAAAAATGATATTCTTTCTCACCAATAAAAATCTTATCAAAATAGGCTTCATTTTCCCTTTTGGTAAATCTCTCTAAAGAAGTATAGATATCTGACTTAATAATATCCGGAAAGCTTTCCGGAAAGTCCGTAAGCTTTTTGTCGAACAACTCATCCAAGTTTTCGATCTTAAATAGATCCACAATATTCCTACTGAAAAAAGTAATGGAATGTGACACTGAGTCAATGCCAATCAGGTAACCAAAACTCTGTATATAGCCTGGAATATGGATAGGTTCTTCATGGCACTCTACAAAATTCATATAATTGTCTATCAATCAAATATACCGCTTTTTTTTAACTGTCTCTCTTTTGTGGTATTAATTTTCGTGTACATCTAAGGATTTACAGGGGATTTGAGAAGTTAGCAAGCAGATAAAAATCACATTAAAACATTCTTTATTTTCCTTTAATTTTAATAAGATATTTCTAAAATATACGAAAAAAAATACAATTTTCACCTATTTCCTCTATCAGGTATGATTCATAACATGAATTAAGGATTATTAACTAACATTATTGGGTTATTTAAACAATTTTAGCTAAATTTATATCACCAAATAATGAATATGATGAAAAATTCATTGAAATATTCACAATAATTTCAATATAAAATTTAAATTCAAATAATACTATTATGAAAAAGTTCCCATTAATTTTATTTTCTTTGGTCCTCTCTATAGGATTATGGAATCCGTCAGAAGCCTGTACACGTGTTGTATACAAAGGTCCGGAAAACACAATTCTTACAGCCCGTTCCATGGACTGGCGAGATGAGATCCCGGCAAATCTTTGGGTATTCCCGAAAGGAATAGACCGTACAGGACAAACCGGACCGAAATCTGTAAAATGGACTTCTAAATACGGAAGCATCATCAGCTCTACATGGGACATTGCTTCTGCGGATGGAATGAATGAAAAAGGACTGGTAGCTAATATGCTTTGGCTGGGAGAATCTCAATATCCGAAATTCGATCCGAAAGGAAGTAAAAAGGGACTTGCCATTTCTTTATGGGCGCAGTATTATCTTGACAATTTTTCTACGGTAAAAGAAGCTGTTGATTTTTCAAGAAAAGAACCTTTTGTAGTAGTAAGCGATAATATCCCGGGAACGGAAAGGTTTACAACAATACACCTTTCACTTTCTGATGCTTCAGGAGATAATGCTGTATTAGAATATATCAACGGAAAACTGGTTATCCATCACGATCCGTCTTATACGGTAATGACCAATTCTCCGATTTTTGATGAACAACTTGCTCTTAATAATTATTGGAAAGGTATTCCGGGAACGGTAATGCTTCCAGGAACCAACCGTGCAGCAGACCGCTTTGTGAGAGCTTCTTATTATATTAATGCTATTCCCAAAACTGCTGATACCCGTACCGCTGTAGCCAGTGTATTCAGTGTCATCAGAAACTGTTCGGTACCTTACGGAATTTCCTCTCCGTCTGAACCTAATATTTCTTCTACAAGATGGCGTTCTGTCTCGGATCAGAAGAATCTTGTATATTATTTTGAAACCGTTTTCACTCCCAATACATTCTGGGTAGATCTTAAAGATTTTGATTTGAGCCCAAAAGGTAAAGTGATGAAACTGGATCTGAGCAACTACCAGACTTACCACGGTAAATCAAATACTGATTTCAAAGAAACTTCATCTTTCAAATTTTTAGGCTTAGAGTCTTAAAAACAAAAAGAGTAATCTTCAGTGATTCAGTTTGAAAAATTTACCACTTAAGGTTTGTAAGTCCTGAATTATCAGAGATTAGATATATGATCATTTCCTTCCTCCGGAGAAAGTATAAATCGAAGATTTAACGGAAGGAGTTAAGCACTTAAAAGTATTTACCATTTTATATACACATTCAGTGTATTTCCTCAGCTTTTTCAAGGATAGAGATGGATATTTTATGCTTATATAAAATTTCAAAAAAGCAAAAATTAAATAATTAGATATGGCCTTTTTTTCACTAAAAAAGAGAAGCCTGATCTTGTGCATCCTTATGGGCTTGTTCTCAGCAAATGCACAGATACAGGATTCTTTACAGACCAAACCACAACAGGAAGAAGATAATGTAAAATATCCACAACTTCAGATCAAGGGACTTTTTCAGGCTCGTTATCTGGTTGGGATGAGCAAGGACGTTGACGTAAACGGGCTTCATCATTCTGATGGTTCCGGAACGAGCAATAATTTCATGCTTAAATACATGAGAGTTCAGGTACGCGCCCAAATCAGTAAACGTACGGAAGTGGTTGCCTTAGCCAATTTTGCAGATTTTAAAAATGACCCTAAAAGCAGAGTACTGGAAAATGCTTATCTGAAATATACATTCAGTCCTAAATTAGCTTTTACTGTAGGACAGTTCAGACCTTGGTTCGGGATTGAAGAGACCTATCCTATTGATATCATCAAGTCTCTGGATTGGTCTAATCAGTATTCCGAGTTTGGAAAGCTGGGATGGACAAGTTTCCAGATCGGACTTTCTGCAACAGGACAGGTAAAACTGGGTGAGATTCCTTTACAATATGCTGTTTCCGTAGTCAACGGTAATGGAAAAAACCAGATCAATGATAACGATAATGGCAAACAGTACTCTACCCGCTTACTTTTCGGATTATCTAAAAAATACAACTTCAACGTTGGTTTGAATGGAGGTATTGGAGAAGTTTTCAGCAAAAAAGTGTATGCTGTGGGAATCGACCTGAGTTCTATGGTTAAGTTTGATCCGAGATGGAGCCTTGATATGCAGCTTGAGGCTAAACAGGCAACCAATCATATTCTTTATAATTCTATTGCTCCTGAAGCAAGACCTGATAATCCTGACCAATATCTGATTCGTGGTGCTTATTTCCTTCCGAATCTAAGATACGAGATCAATCATAAAAACCTTAGTGCTTTTGAACTGTCTTGCCGATATGAATACCTTGACACCAACTTCAGAATGGCATCTAATCCAAGACAAACTATTACCCCAATGGTAGGATTAGAATTCCTGAAAAACTATGGCGCAAGAATTCAGCTGGGTGTACAGTTCGACAGATATAAACATCAGATAGAAAATACCAATCAATACAATAACAACCTATTCATTGTACAAGTACAAAGTAGATTTTAAGGATTAAATAGTGAGTATCATGAAAGAAATTAATATTAAAAACGTTGCGATTACATTCGTCGTTGCGTTAATCATCTGGTTCATTCCTGTACCCGAG
Source organism: Chryseobacterium artocarpi (assembly GCF_001684975.1). GTDB lineage: Bacteria > Bacteroidota > Bacteroidia > Flavobacteriales > Weeksellaceae > Chryseobacterium > Chryseobacterium artocarpi. Next base: position 157,405 of record NZ_MAYH01000048.1, read on the forward strand.
AGGGTTACTCAGGATGCGTGGCATCTTTTTGCCATTTTTGCGGCAACCATTTTAGGGATTATTTTAAAAGCGGCTCCTATGGGAACGATGTGTATGATGGCGATAGGATTTACAGCTCTTACACAGGTTGTAGCTCCCGGAGACGCAGGAAAATCAATTACTAAAGCTCTTTCCGGGTTTGGAGATAAAGTGATCTGGCTGATCGGGATTTCATTCTTTATTGCCAGAGGATTTATTAAAACAGGACTTGGAAACCGTATTGCCTTTTTATTCATCAGGGTTTTCGGTAAAAGTTCATTAGGACTTGCCTACGGATTAGGGCTTGCCGATGTTTGTCTTGCTCCGGCTATTCCAAGTAATACGGCAAGAGGCGGAGGAATTATTTATCCCATTATGAAATCTATGGCGATAAGCTTTGATTCTGTTCCTGAAAAGCCTGAAACCCACAGAAAATTAGGATCATTTTTAACCCTGAACAGTTATTATATGAACCTCATCGCTTCTTCTATGTTCCTTACGGGAACTGCGAGTAATCCAATGTGTCAGAAGTTTGCGGCAAACCTTGGAATTGATATCACATGGATGTCATGGGCTGCGGCAGGTTTTGTTCCTGGTTTGGTGGCGTTCTTCGTAGTTCCGTTGGTATTATACAAATTATACCCGCCTGAATTGAAAAAAACAGGAGATGCTCCTAAAATGGCAGCTCAAAAACTGAAAGAGATGGGACCTATTTCTAAAAATGAATGGCTGATGCTATTGGCTTTCTTCATTCTCTTAGGACTTTGGATTTTCGGTGGAGCGCTTTCTATTGATGCAACAACAACTGCATTTATTGGGTTAACATTATTGCTATTAACATCAGTATTAACCTGGGAAGACGTAAAAAGTGAAAAAGGAGCATGGGATACCATTGTTTGGTTCGCTGTGTTAGTAATGATGGCAAGCTCTTTGAATGAACTCGGCTTCATTGGCTGGTTCAGTAATCTTATTAAAGTACAGATAGGAGGTTTGAGCTGGCAGGTAGCTTTCCCTGTTATCATTGTCGTTTACTTCTTTAGCCACTACATTTTCGCGAGTGCTACAGCTCACGTTGCTGCTATGTACGCTGCCTTACTTGGGGTAGGTGTTTCTTTGGGAATTCCTCCTATGTTATTGGCAATGATGCTAGGTTTTATGGGATCTATTTATGGAGTGCTTACCCATTATGGTCATGGTCCGGCGCCGGTATTCTTCGGTAGTGGATATGTAGACCTGAAAGTATGGTGGCTTCGTGGTCTTGAAATCGGTATTGTGCTTTTAATTATCTATATGGCTGTAGGAGGTCTTTGGATGAAAGTTTTAGGATATTATTAATTATTTAAATCAACTCTATGTTATCAACATTGTCAAGAAAAATGCTGATGTGCCTTACAGGACTCTTTTTGGGATTCTTCCTGTTGATTCATTTCCTCGGAAATCTTCAGCTTTTCCTTCCACAGGAGCAGGCACACCTGCAATTCAATGCGTATTCGCACTTTTTATCCGGAAATATCATTATCAAAATAGTTTCATATGTTTTGTATGCCAGCATTATTCTCCATGCTGTAGACGGATTGATCATCACTTTAAAAAATAAAAAATCCGGTGGTGGTTATCAGAATGACAGACGCGGAAGAGCCAGCAAATGGGCATCCCGAAATATGGGCATCCTCGGAACATTGGTTCTTATCTTTCTGGTCATTCATTTTCAAAACTTCTGGTATATCTATAAATTCGGAAATCCACCTTTGGATGAAAACGGAAACAAAGATTTATATATTCTGGTAGTGAATGTCTTTAAAGAATGGTGGTATGTGATCATTTATGTTCTTTCTATGATTGCTTTATGCTATCACCTGATTCATGGGCTATACAGTGCCGTAAGAACATTGGGATTATATCATCCTAAGTTTGTGAAATGGTTCAAAATCATCGGAACGGCATATTCTATCATTATCAGTTTAGGCTTTGCACTGATGCCTATTTATGTATTCTTCACTTATCATTAAACAGACCTATCATGATTTTAGATTCAAAAATACCACAGGGACCATTGGAACACAAATGGGACAATTATAAAAAGAAAGCTAAGCTCGTCAATCCAGCCAATCGAAAAAAACTGGATGTTATTGTTGTAGGAACAGGTCTTGCAGGAAGCTCTATAGCAGCCTCTTTAGGAGAGATGGGTTATAATGTAAAGTCATTTTGCTTCCAGGACAGCCCAAGAAGAGCACACTCTGTGGCAGCACAGGGAGGTGTGAATGCTGCTAAAAACTATAAAAATGACGGTGACAGTGTTTACAGAATGTTTGTAGACACTTTAAAAGGAGGAGACTTCAGAGCCCGTGAAGCCAATGTTTACCGAATGGCTGAATGTTCTTTAAATCTTATCGACCAATCCGTAGCGCAAGGAGTTCCTTTCGGACGTGAATATGGTGGTTATCTTAATAACCGATCTTTCGGAGGAGTTCAGGTAAGCCGAACGTTCTATGCAAGAGGACAAACGGGGCAACAGTTACTTCTTGGTGCTTATCAGGCTTTAATGAGACAGGTTGGAAAAGGTTCTGTACAATTGTTTTCAAGACATGAAATGCTTGACCTTGTTGTTATTGACGGCAAAGCGCGAGGAATTATCGTAAGGAATTTAGACACAGGAGAAATTGAAAGACATGCAGCACATGCAGTAGTCCTGGCAACAGGTGGTTATGGAAAAATTTATTATCTGTCTACCTTAGCTATGGGATGTAATGGTTCTGCTATTTGGAGAGCCCATAAAAAAGGAGCTTTAATGGCTTCCCCAAGCTGGATTCAGGTACACCCTACTTCCCTTCCCCAATCCGGAGATTATCAGTCTAAATTAACATTAATGTCTGAATCACTGCGTAATGACGGAAGAATCTGGGTTCCTGCAAAACATGATGAAAACAGAGCTCCCAATGATATTCCTGAAAACGAAAGAGATTATTATCTGGAAAGAAGATATCCCGCTTTTGGAAACTTAGCGCCAAGAGATATTTCGTCCCGTGCAGCAAAAGAAAGAATTGATGCAGGATTTGGAATCGGTCCTTTAAAAAATGCTGTTTATCTGGATTTCTCTAAAGCCATTAATGAGCAGGGAAAAGATAAAATCAAAGAGAAATATGGAAATTTATTTGATATGTATCTTAAGATCACCGGATATGATGCCTATAAAGAACCGATGATGATTTCCCCGTCAGCACACTTCTCCATGGGAGGTCTTTGGGTAGACTATGAACTGATGACTACTGTTCCTGGATTATTTGCTTTAGGTGAAGCTAATTTCGCAGATCACGGTGCAAACAGGCTGGGAGCCAACTCACTTTTACAGGCTTCTGTAGATGGGTATTTTATTGCTCCTTATACCATCGCCAATTATTTAGCGAGTGAGATTCATACCGGAAAAATTTCACCAGATAGCCCAGCGTTTGAACAGGCTGAAAATGCTGTTAAAAATCAGATTCAAGACTTTATGAAAATCAAAGGAACCAAAACTGTTGATTATTTCCATAAGACATTAGGTAAGCTATTATATGATTACTGCGGACTTGCCAGAAATGAGGAAGGTTTGAAATATGCCATTCAGGAAATCAGAAAATTAAAACAGGAATTCTACAAAGACGTCAGAGTTTCCGGACAGGGAGATCAAATGAATTCCGAGCTGGAAAAAGCAGGTCGTGTTGCCGATTATTTTGAGATTGGAGAACTGATGTGCTACGATGCTTTAACAAGAAATGAATCCTGTGGAGCTCACTTCCGTGAAGAATATCAGACCCCGGACGGTGAAGCAATGAGAAACGATGCAGAATATCAGTTTATCTCCGCATGGGCATGGGCAGGTGAAAACAGCGAACCTGAACTGATCAAAGAACCTTTGATCTTTGAAGAAATACAGCCAACGGTAAGAAGTTACAAATAAAAAACAAAAATTATGGATTTACACCTTAAGATATGGAGACAGAAAGACAAAAAAAGTGAGGGAAAACTGGTAGGTTATGACCTTAAAGGATTGAATCCCCACATGTCTTTTCTGGAAATGTTGGATACCTTAAACGAAAAACTGATCACCCAAGGAGATGAACCTGTAGAATTCGATCACGATTGCCGTGAAGGAATCTGCGGACAGTGTGGAATGATGATCAACGGAATCGCTCATGGTCCTCTAAAAAATACAACAACCTGTCAGCTTCACCTGAGATCTTTTAAAGATGGTGAAACGATTTTGATAGAACCTTTCCGTGCGGATGCTTTTCCGGTGAAAAAAGATTTAAAGGTAGACCGCTCTGCTTTTGACAGAATTATTTCTTCCGGAGGTTTTGTATCCGTAAATACAGGTCAGGCTCCTGATGCCACTGCTATTCCGGTAACGCATCAAACTGCTGAGGAGGCGTTTGATTCTGCGGCTTGTATAGGCTGTGGAGCTTGTGTGGCCACTTGTAAAAACGGAAGTGCGGCATTATTCACTTCAGCAAAAATCACTCATATGGCATTGCTTCCGCAAGGTAAAGAAGAAAGAAGTAAACGTGTGTTGGATATGGTTTCCCAAATGGATGCCGAGCTTTTCGGGCACTGTTCCAATACGGAAGCCTGTGAAGTAGAATGTCCACAGGGAATCTCTGTTCTGAATATTGCCAGAATGAATTTTGAATACAACAGAGCTTTGTTTTTCCAGAAAAAATAATAAAGACGAAAGAGAAAAAAAGCTAAGAAAGCTGTGAAAGCTGGACAAGCAAGATTGATAATGTGTGTAAGGGCGGATTTGCAAATAAGTAAATCTGCCCTTTTACTTTTTTAGCTTTTCCTCTTAAAATATCTTCGGAATCATTATTTTCTTCGGATCATTTTCGTCATACATGATTTCTATATTTCCTGCTTTCGGTACTGAAGAAAGGTTCAAAAGACTGACAATTTTTTTATAAACAGCGATGTGCTCCGTGCCTTTATAATCTTTGAAGCTCACCTGAAACATCAGTTCCGGCTGATCATTCACCGTAAGACCTGTTTGACTTACACTGATAATATTCGCTTCAGCATTTCTCCCTGCAAACAGAATTCGTTCTTCTTTTTTGCTCTTGAAGAATTTCCCTACAATCAGCTGAAAGACCAACACATAAATAATCGTCATCACACCACTGAAAATAATCGGATGCATAAAGGTAAGAAACCTCCAGCCATAGTCAAAAGATTCCTTCAGATAAAAATAAGAGTACAATCCGGTAATATAAGCAATCAACAATATTATAAATACAATTCTTAACATCATTCCGGATGCATTGAATCCTACTTTCTGATCACTCAAAATAAAATAAGGTTCCTGAGAAACAGTAGGATTCAGCAGGACTTTTACTTCTTTCCCTACATCAAACCTTTTTTCCTGAGGCTTGGAATCATGAAACATCACCTCATGCTCAATCATGGTATTTCTGAGATTAGGAAACGAAAGGACAATCTGAATAGCATTCATATTCGTTTTTGGAAAATATTTGATGAGCTGATAACGGATAACTTTTGCTTCTCTGGGTATTCCGTTTCTCAAAATGGAATGGATTGTATTCTTCTGTTTAAAAGTTTTAATGAAAAGATTATTAATAAAGAATACAAGTATATATCCCCATATCAACAAAGAAAAACCGAGATACCCATAGCTCACAGCTAATGAATTTCTCGGTTCTGTTGCGAGTTCCCCACCCATCATATAAATGAAAATCGGAAACGGTACGCAGAAAAACAGGAGGAAAGCTCCCCAGAAAATGATCATAAATTTCATAACTGTTATTTTGTAATCAGCAATAAAGTTATGATAATATTATTTATTAATGGCTGGAAGATTAAAGAGGGAGGCTGGAAGTTACTTTTAATCAATAACTGACCGTCAACATCTTTAAAGCTCTTCTCAATTATACTTCTTTGTCAAAGTAAAGTCTGTAATATTTTCCTTTATCATCCTCACCCATTTCCAGTTTTTGTCTGTCTCCGTGAATGTAGATATGGAAGTTTTTATCTAGTTTAATGATACTTTTAAAATGTCTTTGCGTCTTTTTCACCGCTGCTTCATTGATTGGGAATTCTTCTGCAATATTCACCTGCATATCCTGCTCATAATCAGTTTTAAAGTTTACAAAACTTTCGATCACATGCTCATCACCCAATACTTCATTGGCAAATTCGTCCAATTTAAATTCTTCTTTTTCTTTAAAGAAATTAATAGATTTATTAAGGAAATCAGCCTGATCAGCTTTTGATACTTCAAACTCCTGCGGAAGTTGTTTCGTGATGTAATCTTTGTAAACCATCAATGCTTCCTGAGTGTGGAAATACTCATCATCACGCTGTTTTACTTTTAAGAAATCTTCGAACCAGTAATACATGTCTCCGTTTTTGTTGTTATCAACTACGGAAAGTACATACCCTGTATCTTTATTATTGTTGTAGATCAAAGCTGCTTTATCAATTTTAGATAAACCGATTCCCTGATCTTTTTCAATATCAAATGTTTCTTCTGATGGATTAATTTTCAGGAATGATTCTCTCTTCTCCGTTTTAAAAATCCCAATCTTATCTACTTTATCCGGGCGGTCACTTTCATCTTCAAAAAGAACAATGAATAATTCCCCGCTCTGAACTCTAGGATTTTCTGCTGCTTCGAAAAGGTGTTTTGCAATGTTTTCAGATTCCCAAATAAACTTAGACTTATCATCAAAAATTTCAGATACAGCACTGTAAACCGGATTATTCACCAGATACGTATCACTGTAAAAATGAAAAGTTTCTTCTGATTTGAAAGATCCTAAAAAGTAATCCTCAAGCATCTCTGCCATTCCTTCCTCAAGCTTCAGTTCTTCCTGAGAAAGCGTTAAGGAATCTCCATTGATCTTATTTCCGACTCTGTGTACTATTATTTTTGAAAACATCTTCTGAATATTTGGACTGCAAAGATATTCATTCTATCCTTTCTATGAAACTGAAAATTAGTTTTGAATTCTTTGAACCACAAAAGTCACAAAAGCTTTTATTTTTTAACACTAAAAGAGGAAAATCTAAGATTTCCAAAACTTAAGCGCAATCCTTATTCTTAAACCTTATCATTTAAAATAACTTAAGTGTTATTATCCTTTTGTGACTTTTGTGGTTGATAAAAAATCCTATCCACCTTTTCCAATTTGATAAAATCCTTATCATTTTGAAATGCTTTTTCACGTTTTAAACTTCAAACAAAAACATACAAACAAATGTATTCCAACCAGTTAATAAAAAACTGATTTAAAAGGTACATCATTGGCACCATCATTTTCAAAACATAAAAAAATGGACTTAAAAACATTGAACCGAATAGACAAATTAAGAAGATTAAAAAGCAGAGGTCCAAAAACACCTACATGGCTCAAGCCATATCATATGCTTTTTATAGCATTTTTAACCATTTTCATCTTTGGTGCCCTGATGAAACTACTGGAACAAAACCACATTTAAAAATAGATACTATGAATTATTTACAAGCTTTACAGGAAATCACAGAGCTGGTTCCTGATTTTGAAAATGAACTGAATAACACAAAAAATACAAACTCTTACAGCGTGATCCGCACATTCACGGAACGTATTAAAAATATGATCCGCCAAAATGACAGCAATCTGCTATTCAGAAGTTTACAAAAGATGGACAAAATATATAAAGATGGCGATCTGACATTAAAAAACGCTATTGAGAATACTTTTATCTACTCTTTGGACAATTTTACAGCATTTTGCAACAAAGATTACCGGAAAATGATCTTCAGTCACATTTCTTCTGACCTGAAAAACAGCTATTCAAGACAAATTTACAGTCATGGTATATAAAGGTTTTATTACATTTTTAACCTGTTTTATTACAAAGTGTTTAAATTAAACAAAATCAAAAATAACTCACATTCAATAGATTATGAAAAATAAAATCAGACGAATTTCCGACTGGAAAACCTGGAAAACTACCACTAACAGACACAATTCTGAGATATTACTCACTCACATTGCAGTGATTGTAGGAGTATTCATTTTTGCAGCGTGTCTGTAAATTTTGGTATACATTTCGCTGCAATAATAAGTGTTTGAAAAATTCTTAATTATGATGAAAGTACAAATGCAAACTATTAATCAAAAAATAGCTGTTGAATACTTAAAATTTTTCTATCCGCGACTTCGCAATGAAATCATACAGCTGTCTGTACAGGACAACTTTGCAGGAATTATGCAGGCGACAGTTAATTATTTAAAAGGACTGTTGCAGGAATCGAAGATCAACATTATTGCCCATCACATTAAACTGATGGACGGACTTTACAGAAATGGAAACTCCTACGTAAGAACAATGATCGAAAACATCTTTGTAAGATCTTTTGAAAGCTTTAAAAAACATGCTAAGATTGCCCATTGGAAACTTCTTTATCAGTATATGCCGGTAAGTTTCCAGATCATTTATAATGAACAGCAAAAGCAAGATCAGATGTATTTTGGTAAATAACTTTAAAAGGCAGAGAACGTGAATAGATATACATTAATTCACTTCTCTGTCTTTCTTTTTTCTTATAAAAAACTAATTTTGCAAAAAAAAATACCATGAAATACTCTTTTTATGCTGCTTTGATGTCGTTATCGGTGATCTCATGTGGAAATAATGACAATATGATTGATGACCCAAGACCTATTGACCAGAAAATCAAAAATTTTGAATTTAATAATTACACGGTAAAAAATACGGTTTTGTATAAGGGTTCTTCAGGGCAGAAAACAACACCTGATGAGTCTTATCTTAAAAATCACTGGAGTCTGTATCAGGAACCCACATGGAAAAATATACGTCTTGACCTAAAAAATAATTCTATTCAATTAATTTCAGGAACTTCTGCAGATATAACTTATCACATTAAAATCGTCAATGATTCGGTTCTGATCACTGACTTTGATAATAAACCCAATTATTTAGGAGATTTTAATAAAAATACCTCAACTTTTACCTTAAAAAGAACTTTCAGATATGTAAAAAGAGCTCCTAGAAATAATGGAGGTTTAGTAATTGCCCAGAATACATTTTTCGGAACAACTGAATATCAAAATATCTTCGGAATTGTTTTCACTTCACCATCTGAGATGACAGAAACTGAGGATAAAGTTTTGTGGAGCAATGTTGAATATTATTACAAATCACGATAAAAAATTCTAAGTTTTAATTTTAAGATAAAATAAAAAAGGTATTGAAGAATTTCAATACCTTTTTTAAATTTAGTTAAAAAATCTACTTACCACCGAAGTAGGGTCTGTATCCGCCCAACACTCTAAATAATCACGAATCCCCGGGTCCCAAGGATCTACCACAATAGGTCCTTGTACCCAATCTCCATCAGCTGTAATGTAATAGATCGGGCAATCTGCATCAGTTTCGTAACCTTCACAATTTACAATAACCCATCTGTCATATCCTGCAGGGCTTTCTCTGGTAAATGCAGTGCTCGGACATGCTACAAATCCGTCACCACTATGAATATAACCTTCGAGATCAATTAAATATCTATATGAAGATCTTGAGGTTTTGGCTAGCTTTTTAGAGGTGTAATTTTCTTCATGCAGGATACCTTCTTTATTATAAATATATCCATCAGCATATCTAAGCGTATCATAAACTTTAATACTACTCCCTTCTTTCACCTGAACTTTGTATTTACCATCAGTACGAACGGAGGAAATCACGCGATGGGAATTATTTATCTGTTCTTTATTGAATGAAATTTCATTTTGATCTTCTCTTCCGGTACATGTTACTGTAATTAACAGAATGAGGAGCAATGATCCTAACAGGTTTACTATTTTCATAATTTTTCTTTTAAAATTACACTAAATATCACCAATTAAGGAATTAATAAAAATGATAATTATCAGGATATCAGATAGAAATAATCAACAGTTTTAAAAGATCGCTATGAACCCACGAATATCTCTAAAACAATTTACAAAAAATGTATCTTTGAACATCAAATTACAGTATGAATAAAGATCTTGAAGCCTTCACTGGGCACATGTCGTGGCTATTCCATCCTTCTACAATATCAGACGTTACAGAAACAGACATTATAATGTAGACCTTTTGGAAAATCAGCCGGAATACACTTTTTATAGATTTCACAACATTATCAGTTTTGTGGACTATGTAGAAGCTTTAGCATTGGAATGGAAAAACGAACTAGCTTAAAGCTAAAGCAGAAATTAATTATTTTTATACACTATTAAAAATCATTGTAAGAATGAAGAAGATTGGAATGTCCATCATTATATGTTTATCGTCTATAGTAGGAGCCCAAACGAAACAGCAGATCGATACTTTCTATGACGCTGTCAGAGATAATAATTTTCCATTGGTAAAAAAAATGGTTGAGCAAGAAGGTTATCCTATTAAAGCGGTTATTCCTCAACAGATACTACCTGTAAAAGCAGCCATCTGGAAAAAGAATTTACCCATGGTGGAATATATGGTAAACAAAGGAGCCAATATAACAGCAGATACCACATTAGTGGATAACGCTATTGAATACGGAAGTTCAGAAATCACCCGTTATCTTCTGAAAAAGGGACTTTATGCTAAAAATGCCTTAAGTAAAGCAGTTTTTTATGAAAACCTTGATATTGCTAAAGAAGTTTACCTGAACTACCAACCTCAGAAAATAGACAATGAATACATGGGAAGGTTTCTGCTATTAGCAGTAAAAAGTAACGATCTTGAATTTATCAAAAAACTTCCGTTAAAAGGAAAAGATTCTCCTATGGATTATTTTGATTATGACGGATACAATGCCTTACTCTATGCCGTGGAAAAGAATTATACTGAACTTGCGAAATATCTTTTATCTCAGGGAGCAGATAAAAAGTCAACGATTTCAATAGAAACAGATAATGGAATTGTTTCCGGGAAAACGGCTATGCAGCTTGCCAAAGCCAACAAAAACGCTGAACTTATCAAGCTTTTAAAATAAAAATCAATATCCGGCAGTATTCTTATTTTATGGAAACTACTGGTATTAAAGCTCTGTCTATATCAGAAAAACGTTTATCAATAAGTATGATCGAAATTAAATTCAAAAAAAATAATATTCTTTTCTCATTATATCTTAGTATTCTGGGATTGGCTGTTTCAGTGTATGTATTATTTCATTTGAGTTTAATTGTACAATTGATCTCCGTTTTCTGGATTGCTGTAATAGCTCATGTCATTTATACCAAATACCAACAATTGACAAAAGCTAAAAAAGGGATGCCCGCCCTGGAAATAAATGATCACGGAATCACAAATAATACGTCTCCACAACCTATATATTTAAGATGGGGAGAAATTACCAGCTTTCAGACAGGTTTTTACAGGAATAATAATATTCTCATTAATCCTAAAGATCCGGAAAAGTATAGAAATAAAGAAATGAATCAGTTTTTTCAGATCATAGGGAGTATTTTTTCATCTAAGCCTGAGGCATTATGGATCGATACAGATGTTCTGAATATCAAAAAAGATGAACTCCTCCATCTTCTGAATCGCAAGCTTTACAAAAATTAATAACTATAAACGGATGACGCCGAGAATTCCTGATTTTATCAGTATCACTAGAAAAAACTTTGGAAAAAAGAATGATGCAATGGCATTGGTCTTCTTTTCTTTGTTTTCTTTACTGGGAATTTTAGGTGTTTTTTTGAACTGGAAAAGTTGGATTTGTGCAGTATTCATCATTATTAGTTTTTATTTTTCATGGAATAAAATCAATAAAGTATTGCTTTTTTTCATCGGCGGACTTTTTCTCATCACAGCATGGTATTTCCGCGAAGAATTGGGAATTGATATTTTGGGATTGTTGATTACACTTCTTTTTTTCCGTTTATATTTTTTATAAAACCTTACTATCTCGAATATAAAAACGCTAAGGACTTTGAAGTTTTTTATCTTGATCATAAACAACTTCGGTGTCTTGCTACTCAAGAAAATTCAGAGTATAAAGATTATGCGCTCAATCCCAGAAATTATCTTAAAAAGTACTCTTTTCAACAGATCAAAGCTATACAGTTCCATAAACGCCACCTCATCATTGCCATCGATCAAATATTAATTCGCCCAAAAGAGCTTACCAAAACAGATCTTGAATTGATCTATTCTTATATTAAACATCATTTTCCTCATTTATTAAAGAAAGAAGAAACAATAACGGAGAATCTAAAAAGTGAAAATCAGTTTTACCTGCACAAGTTTCTCATCTTTTCACCAGTGATCTTATTAGCATTGATTATTTATTTCTTTGGAGACAATGGAAAAAATTTACTGGTAAGCTATTCTTGTATAGGACTGATGGTGATTTGCCCTTTTATTATCTATAAGATTTTAAACGAAAGAAATTAATTACCTTTTGAGATTTTACAATGTCCAATAAGAAGAAAAGTAGAATTCATATTTCTTTATTTACTCCAAAATAACTTCAATTCTTAAAAATCCTAATAAAAATCAGGTTTCCAAAGTAAAATAATGCAGTTTCGTTGTTTAGAATTATTATAAATAAAGGTATATTTGTGGCTTATTTATTTTTAATAAGACTAAATAACTATAAAAATGCAACAATCCGGTAAAAAGAAGTCTAAAGGTACCTTCAAAAAATATATCCTGAAAGCTCATTTATGGCTCGGGCTGCTTTCCGGAATCATTGTTTTGATTGTTTCTTTATCAGGGGCATTTTTTGTTTTCAATGAAGACATCACAGCTGCTTTGCGTAAAGAACATACTTTTCATGGTGAAAAAGATATTCAGCATAAGAAGCCAATTCCGCTACATGAATTAAAAGACCTGGTAAATGCCCAGCTAAAAAATGAAATCGTAAAAACGGAAGAAGTCACCATCCCAATAGATCCTGCGCGTTCTTACCAATTCGGATTGATTAAAGCTAACCCGGATGGCTGGAACCACTTTAATACTTTTATTGTTTATAAAAATATTTATGTAAATCAATACACTGGAAAGGTAATCGCTATCTATGATGTGAAAAATAACCCTTTCTTTATTTGTATGACTCTCCATCGTTCATTATTACTTAGTGATAAAATCGGAGGAACTATTGTGGGAGTTTCTACAATCATTTTTGTGATCATGCTGATTACCGGAATCATCCTTTGGTGGCCAAAGAATAAGAAGATGAGCAAACAACGCTTATGGTTCCGTTGGGAGAAGGTAAAAGGCTGGCGACGCAAGAACTATGATGTACACAATATCATTGGTTTCTACTCTTCTTTTCTTGCCATTATTGTAGCTATTACAGGAATTATGTATTCATTCCGTATTACTCAGATGTGGGTATATGTGCTGCTCAATGGTTTTTCATCTGCTACACCGGATTACAGCCAGTATAAAACAGTGGCACCGGAATCTGTAGAAACCGCAACAACTATAGATCGTGTCATAGAACAGGTAAAAATTCATTATCCGAAAGCATATTCTTTTGGAGTAGATCTGGAAGATCATACTAAAGCAGATCACAAACACGATAACCTGAGCATCTGGATTAAAGAAAAAGAATTCACTTATGCTGAATCTTCTATGATGATTTTTGATGAACATTCGGGGAAACTTTTGTTTAACCGTCCACATGAAGATAAACCTATGGCTGAAAGAGCTACAGATGCTACCTATGATCTGCACGTGGGAGCGTTCTTCGGAATGCCCGGAAAAATACTGGCATTTTTAATGAGTTTATTCTGTGCGTCATTGCCAATAACCGGGTTTATGATCTGGTGGGGCAGAAGAAATAAAAAGAAAACAACAACCTAAAATCCATTATTCATGAAGAAACACTATATATGGCTACCTTTAATGGCTAGCCTGAATGCTTACGGACAAACGGAAAGTCTTAATGACTCTTTGCAGACAGAAAAAACTTCAGAGATTAGCGGTATTGTAATCAAAGGAACTAAAGCTGTCTTCCAGCAGAAAGCAGATAAAATGATTTTTAATGTAGAAAACAGTGTATTGTCTGATGGTACCAATGTACTGGAATTACTAGGCAAAACACCTGGTGTGGTAGTTTCGCAGGAAGGTGAGCTTTCTTTACGTGGGAAGAAAGGGGTGAGTGTAATGATTAACGGTAAGCTAAGCTCGTTATCAACTAAAGAACTTGCCAACTTACTACGTTCCACCAATTCTACTTTGGTAAAGAACATTGAAATTATTGCCAATCCTTCTTCCAAATATGACGCTGCCGGAAATGCAGGGATCATTAATATTGTAATGAAAAAAAGCTCATTGGAAGGAATGAGCGGAAACTATTACCTGAATGGCGGAAGAGGTCGCAAAAACAGGATTAATACCGGATTGAGTTTAAATTATACTCATAAAAAGCTATCCTTACACGGAGATTACAGTTATACTTTCCGTGGTGAGGAAGAAAAGAGAAACTTTAATCAGGTATTCTTTGATGAAAATCAACCTCAGCTGATGACCCGAAATACAGATCAGAATTCGGTAACCAGTGAGCCTTTAACATCGAATAACTTCAAATTCGGGGCAGATTATGCATTCAATGATAAAACAACGATTGGAGCTTTATTTGATGCTAAAATAGGACGCTATGAGAACTTCTCAAAAGGTGAAAATAAAATATTCCAGCCTGTAGACCAACTTTTTGCTCATGTTCTTTCGGATAATAAGAATAAAGAAAACTGGTACGATTATACTTATAATTTAAAAGGGACACACGTCTTCAATGATAAAGATTATAAGGTAGATGTGGATCTGGAATACGAAACATCACGATTTACTTCGCGCCAGAATCAGTTTTCGGATGCATTGGTGAATCTTGGAACGGAGAGTTTTAATAATAGAAGAGGCAGCATTGCTTCCCGTCTGAAAGTTTTCAATGCTAAAGTAGATTTTACTCTTCCTTTTAGTGAAATGCATAATCTTGAAACCGGTTTGAAATCTACGATAAAGTCTAATAACAACCCTTCGGAATATTTTAAACAAGAAGGTGAAGACTGGATCAATGATGATAAAGCTAGTAATGAATATGTTTACAAAGAACAGATTCATGCATTATATGCCAACTATAAGCTGAATCTCACGAAATGGACATTCCAGCTAGGTTTGAGAACGGAAACGACGCATACGGATATCAATCAGAAAACATCACAGGAACAGCGAAAAAGAGATTATACAAACCTTTTCCCAAGTGCATCCATCAAATACCAGATGAGCGACAACCATGGATTTTACGCTTCATACAGTAAAAGAATCAACAGACCGAGTCATTTTGATCTGAACCCATTCCGTTTTTATGATGATCCATTCAATTATTGGCAGGGAAATCCTAATCTGAATCCGGAGTTTACCCACGCAACAGAATTGGGCTATACCTGGGGAAAATATATCATAGCATCAGCTTATTTCAGTGTGACCAATGATGTGATGACGGAAGTTTATAATTATCAGCCGGATACAGGAATTTTGGTAAAAACGCAGGACAACCTGAATAAATCTTATGTATATGGTGCTAATATAACAGCTACTACAAAGCTTTTCAACTGGTGGTCATTGACTTCTATGTTTAATATATTCAACAATGAATATAAAGGAAATTACCAAAATTATTCTGTAAACAGTTCCCAGCTTGCATTTACGGTGAATGCACAAAACAGTTTCAATATTATCAAAGGAATGAAGGCTGAGGCTAATGCTCAATATTTCTCAAAATCAAATATTGGTTTGTTTATCCGTGATGCTTATTTTGATCTGACACTGGGCGTTTCTAAAACATTATGGAAGGATAAAGCGACTTTAAAACTAGCTGTTACAGACTTATTAAAGACCAATAATTATCGTGTAACCGGAAATAACTTCAGCTCTACGATTCGACAGAAATATAATCTGGACAGCCGTGTGATCACCCTGTCATTGAATTATAAACTTTAGAATATTAATTCATAGAAATAAATAATAAGATAGCTAAAATGGTCGGAGAAGTTTTCCGACCATTTTTATTTTCCGATTATCTGTCTTTAAAACTCAACAATAAAGCAAGCAAAAACGGTTCTCAATATGATTGAGAACCGTTTTTTTATCAAATAAATATTCTATGAACTTGAAACGTTGGTATTAGTCGTAAAACTTATCAAAACGTGCAAAACCGGAGATACGATCAGGAAGCTTCATTCCTTTGGTTATTTTATCAGTTTGAATATCATAGATCCATACAAAGTTTTCACCTTTATTGCTGTTCAGCGCGATATATAGTTTTTTATTCTGAACAAATATACTTTGTTCGTAAGGCTCATCTCCAGGTAATTCATCCAGCACCCGCACCAATTGTCTGGTTTCAATATCTATGATGGCATAACGACCATTATAAGCATCACCTAAAGCCGGATCACGGTACAGAACTACCATTTTATTGTCACCGATATAATCTATTACTGTTTCCAGAGATTTATTGCCCACAATATCAGTAAGATTAATCTGATAGCCCGGATCTGGTGCAGTAGCTCCTTTAAGGGTTCTGAAAAGGTAGATTTTATTTGATCCCGCTCCTACACGTGGAAAGCATGTGTAATAAAAGGCTTCTTTATCTTTTGTAAAAGCTGTTTTGAAGTAAGGAGAACCATTTGCCACCCCAGAGCTTCTGTTATCACTTACGGAACTTTTTACTTTGAAGGTTTTATAATCTATCACAGCAAGATTGTAATAAGGCGGATTCAGCCATTTACCATCGCGGAAGCTGTATTGAAAATAGATTTCTCCATTCATATAAGTCATGGAACCTATTGTATAGAAATGATAAGCATCCGGGAAAGGCTGAAATCCTTCGATCTCTCCCTGACGGATTACACTAAGATCTGTAGCATTGAAAACAGTATAACGTATATGCTGTCCGTCTCCGGTTTCTCCTACCAATACCAATGTATTATCATCCGTCCATACAAAGCTGGAAATATCACTGATATAAGTATAAGGAACTTCTTTTACTGTAGTCAGCCTGTCCTGTGTATATTTAAACTTTTTGAAGACTCCCTGGTCTGTTTTGTAGTTATAAATAAATCCATTTTTTACAATATAGGAATAGGTTCCTTTAGAATTGATCTCATCACCTTCCTTGGTAATATCCATTTCACCTTTTGTAAGATCGTTGGTAGCCGTCATATAATGTACAGTATTGGGCCAGCTTCCTAATGCAGAAAGAAGAAAATATTTATAGTCTTTTTCGCCACTTCCGGAATCTCCGTAGCCTGGTTCACTTTCACAACTTATGATTGTGAAACATACAAGTAGTAAAAGTATACTGTTTCTGAAATATTGTGTCATGATTTTTTACTTAAGTAGATATCTGAATTTTATATAGAAAGCACGTCCCTGTTTCTGAAGTCTGAAATTGTCATATGCCAGCGCATCAGTAAGATTGGTTACATCAAACGCTACGTTGTATCTTCCGTTCTTCATGGAATAACTTATTCCTATATTGTGAAGAGTTTGTCTTGGGATAATCGGAATATTTCGTGGATTTCCATAGGATTTCCAGTTTTTATAGAACCATTCCGTCATCTGTAGCCCGTAGTAAAGTTCTACACGGCTGTCTTTCTGAAACCAATCATCTTTACCGATGCTTACATTCACATTTCCAAACAGCCAAGGTTGGTTCGGAACATCCTTTTTGTATGTTGCAGAAATAACATCCTCGCTTTTATTGGCAAATTTTGTATTATCTGAAGCTTTGTTGTAGCTCACATTCATTAATACATTCAGGAGTCTTTTATATTGATAACTCAATTCTCCTTCCAGCCCGCGGGTTAAGATATTAGAAAGGTTTTCATATTTAAAAGTACTATTGTACAAATTAGGAACAGTATAAATAAAATCCTTTGTATCACGGATATATCCTGCTCCTTCTATACGGAAAGCATGTGATCCCCAATGATGATTGTAATAGAAACCTGCGTTTACATTATTACTGGTTTCAGGCTTCAGATTCATATTACTGGTAACAGCAACACCATCTCCGAAGATTTCCTGAGGTTCCACCAAACGATAAGAACGTTCAAATGATCCTTTAAGTCCAAAATCTCTCGTAATCTTTACAGTGGTAGCAAAACCATATCCCCAGTTGCTAAAATCATCTTTTGTAGGGTTATCAGTTCTGGTTACCGGATCGAAAACCATTTTCTGAAGTCCTACATGATAATATTTAGCAAAGAAAACATTCGTCCAGTGTCTATTGAAAAAATCCTGCTGATAAGCCATAGACAAAATCTGCTTGGTCATTTTCGCCGGATCAACATCACTTTTCTCTTCTTCCAGTTTATTGTATGTCGTATTTTTAAGATAATCAAATACATAGTTGAAAATCAATTTATGGTTTTCAACTATTTTGTAAGTAGCTCCCAATTGTGAATAAAAACGGTCTTCATGCTGCATAATAATACTTCTGCCTCCTTTCTCACTTGATGCAGAAGGTTCAAAAGTACCATCCCAGCTGTATTTACGCATAAGAGTATCAGTGGCTTTCTGAACACTCTTAGAAAAACCTGCATACACATTCACATCCAGATGATCATTGAAAAGGTTTGCTTTTTTATACTTCAAAAAGTAATTACTTGCTTCTCCGTTTTGCTTTACGCCACCATACACGACATCCTGATTGGAACCAGTTTGTATCTGCTTATCAAAAACAGATTGCGAGGCTCCAACAAAGAAGGAATCGGCCCAACTTTTATTTTCAAGTCCAAATTCAGCCATACCGAAGACTGACTGGTACCTGTCATTAAAACGTTTTACATTTCTCAGTTCATATTCATTTTTAGCCCCATTCCAGATTTTCATATCTTTCATCAGATAATTGTTGTCGGAGTGGTTATAAAAACTGTTGATACGAAGAATAATCCCCGTTTTTTCATCTTTGAACTGCCCATTAAGATTGATGCGCTGGGTATTAAAAGATCCTAAACTTATTCCTGCATCCAGATAATTTTTGCTGCTTCCGGGAGTGATAATATTCACAGCACCACCCATTGCATCCGTACTTAGATGAATAGGTACAACGCCTTTATAAATCTCTACACGATCTGCCATATTTACAGGCAATGTGCTCAGATCTACTCCTTTCCCCAGCATTTCCAATGGAACTCCATCTATGAAGAATTTTACAGCTTTACCGGACATTCCGTTGATAGAGAAGTTATAGTCTGAACCTACTCCACCTTGTTGGCGAACTTTAATCCCAGTTGTTCTGTTCAAAACCTGATTAAGATCTGCTGTGGTATTTGCCAATTTTGCCACGTCAATAGCATTAACAGTAAAAGCACCGTCCTGCAGTGCTTTCACCTTACCTTTTCCGTGTACTATAATTTCATCTACAGCTCCTCGATCCTCAACCAGCTGAATACTTACCGGAGACCCTTCGCTACTGAAGTTCATTTTCTTTTTGAACTTTTTGTAACCACCCAGACTGAAAACTAAAGTAGCTTCTCCTTTTTTGTAATTGATTTTGAAATTTCCGTTTTGATCGGTTTGGGCTTTAATTTTTGTATTTTCCACAAAAATATTCACTCCATTTAATCCCTGTTTTTTGTCATCCTGTACAACTCCCTGAACCGTAAAATCGGTATTCTGTGCTTGAATAAGGGAAATTGAAAGGGTAAAAATGAGAAAGATAAAAATACGTTGATACAATTTCATTATTTATAATTATTATAAATAGCAAAATTAAACGTTACTTATGAATCCTCAAAGGAAAAGACCTTATTATTTTTAATTATTCTAATTAGTTTTAATATTAATTAACATACTTTTGATAACCTAATTTGTAAACAACTCAAATTCAATCATAAATACAGAAATAAAAGTCTATTACATTTTAAAAGCATGAAATAAGTCATATTTAAAATGATACATAATTTAATAGATATCAATCAATTTTTATGGCATTTTAGTAAAAATTCAAGTCAAAATAAATTTAATAAACCTATCTTAACTCAACTTTTCTTATTATTATAGTGGAAAATTTATAGTCTCTTTTTAACGGATAACCTTTTGCATTGCCAGTAGCATCATTTATATTACGAATTATTAAAAATTATAAACATCTTCTGATAAGATGTATCAGTCTTGCGATTCCTTATTTTGTTTGGTTTGCCATGTTTGCAGAAGCCGGATATAAGCGTCAGACTTATAATATTGACATGATACCTCTTGATTTATTTTTCTTATTAGCCGGATTAATAGGTCTTGAAACATTTTATCTGATCTACAGGAAACAAAAAAAACAATATGTAATGAACATATTGCTTTTGATTTTCTTTACGGTTCTGTATTTTGTATTACCACATCGGGATAATTTCAATTAAAACGAACACAAATACAATGTATTCAGACTGTGTTTAAGGTATTGTTTCTACTCCTGATAATTTGAAATTTCCTTTTTCCTCTTTCAGCCAGAAAACAAATTGTGCTCCCTCATGCCCATCACCGAATTCGTTTGGACGATTGATCGTGTATAACACAATATAATCTCTGTCACCAAATCCGGGATCAGATCCGTCTGGGGAAAATTTTGTTTCATTACGTTTAAGCCTTTCTAAAAGTTCTTTATTGAAAATAGCATTGGCATGTTTACTATAAAAAATGTTCTTATTTACGAAAGCTTTTTTCTCAGGTTCTGCTTCAAAGCAAAGGCTGCAATAGATTTTTTGGGTAGTCAATGGTTCCAGTGCTTTATAGTTCTTTTCTGTAATCAGATTGATGATTTGTTGGGTAAATGCCTCAGCTTTGGCTTGTAGCGGCTTTTGGTTATCTTCTGATTTTTGCCCGTAGCAAATGAGTTGTAATCCCAATACAAAAAGTATTGATAGATATTTTGTTAGCTTCATTTTAATATTTTTGTGATTAAGTATTTTAAATTAGCAGGGAAACCACCAATGAATAGATTGTACCCTATTATTTTTAAAGTATATATTAATATGTCCGTCAGAAATATTCTCTTTATCTTCCCTCAGTCTGATCAACTGTACTTTTCCTCTTCCGGGAGAATCCAGCTCGGAAATATTTTTTACGGAATTGGGAAATATTTTTCTAATATCATCAATGGTGGAACTTCCATCTATTTTTATCCCTTTATAAAGAATATAATTTCCATTGAGAAACCAAAATTCATTCACTCCTACTTTCTGTTCGGTATTTTCAAAGCATGATTCATTTTTATATAAGTATTTATCATTCTTTCCATCACCAGTATCTTCAAAAATATAAGTACAAGGCTGCGTTTCTGACATCAGCTTTGTACTGTCTGCCTTTCCGAATACTTTTTCAAAATCTTTCAGTTCAAAAATTCTTTTTAGTTTTCCGTTAAACAATATGTCTTTTTCCAGCATTATCTCATCCTGTCCGTCATCTTCCTGTATGTCATTTTTCACCTCTGTAAACTGAGTAGCTTTCTGATTTACTGAATCGGATTGAGTTTTAGAATCACTGATTTCACTGATAGCTTTAGGTTCTTCTTTGATTTCTTTTTTTTCTTCTTTACAGGAATAAAGGGAAATTGCGAGTAATAAAATTGAAAAATACTTCATAGTTTAGTTTTGATTCATTGCATAAAGACCGGAATTCTGATAAAAAAGTAAACACCTACAACATTTTCAATCCTTGTAACCGGAGATATTTTATAAAAACGAAAATACAAAAAACCATGTATTAAAGTAATTCTAAGTTGAATATTAACTTTTATTATAACAAATTAAGAAACGAATTTTTATTTTTTACTGTTGTTTTTTATTTTGTATTTTTAATACCCATCCTATAATGAAAAAACGTACTCACTAATAATCATGAAATATGCCCAATATTCATCACTTCATCCTCATTGGTTCATCAAAAGAAAAGGTTTTTGATGCACTCAGCAGTCAATCCGGACTATCTGCATGGTGGACGCCTCATACTAAAACCAGCTCAGAACTTGGAAGTATTGCCAGATTTTCTTTTGGTCCTGAGTACTTTAAAGATATGAAAATTACTAAGCTTAGACCTTTTGAAGAAGTTCAGTGGCAATGTATTGCCGGAGCACAAGAGTGGATTGGGACAACCATTACTTTTCAGCTTATATCAGGGAACAAAGAAGTTTTACGAAAAATGCATCCAGAAATCGAAGGACAGATTGAGCAATTAGTCTATGATAGCGGTACGTTACTGATGTTTCATCATGAAGGCTGGAGTTCTTATTCTCCAATGTTTGCCGAATGTAATTATACCTGGGGACAATTTCTGAGAAGTTTAAAATTACTTTGTGAAACCGGAAAAGGTAAACCATGGCCTCATCAACATCGGATCTGAGCTATAGATAGATTAAAAAAATAAAGTTGGGAAACAATTCATTGACTTTTTTATTTCCTAACGCAGATTATTATTCTCTTTATAAATTGAATTATTAATTTCTTTAAGAAAATCCTGGTAACTAAAGCTTGCAGACTTGTGTTTGCAATACTCAAAATAGTCTTTATATCTACACTTTCGGGTGCTGAAAAACTGTCTGAAAATTGAAAGCAAATTCTGAGGGACCGTTTTTCTGAAGATATTCTAACCTTTCCAATGCTTCTTCTACAGTAGGATATTCATTGTCTTTTATCCACCAAAGTACGTAATAAGCTTTTCCATATTTTTGAAACCATTCTTTCCTTCGACGTATAAAATCAACGTGAAATGTTTTATAGGTAAAATATTCCAATGATTCTTTATTTTTCCAAACTGAAAGATTGATGATCACCTGCTCATCATTAAACGGATTAAAACTTGTCGCATTGTCTTCTTCATCCTTTAATCTCCAGATAAATCCTTCACTTTCTTCTGCCAATTGATTTACAGTATCAAAGTGGTCAGAAAATTCTTTCATTACAGGATCTTCAATGTTTACTCCAATCATCCTCGCTACGTTGATTTGTGCTAATTGATACATTTTATTATTTATTGTTTTATGTCTATTATTGTGTAAAAATAGATGCTGCGGCATTAGCATAAAATAACTATCAATTTAGATACTATAAAAAAGATGGAAAAAGAATGTGAAACTTCATATATCAAGGTTGGGGAAAAATCTTATCCATGCGCGGTAAGCTTTGTCATGGATCTCATCGGAGGAAGATGGAAAGGTGTCATTCTCTGTCATTTAAGAAATGGTGACAAACGTTTTGGAGAATTAAAAAAAGAACTTTCTTTTATTACCGAGACCACATTAAGCCTTCAGCTAAGGCAGTTGGAAAAAGATAGTCTTATCACCCGAACCGTTTTCGGAACTAAACCTCCTGTGAAAGTAGTTTACAGTTTGTCTGATCTGGGATTGTCATTTATTCCTTTATTGGATAATATCAATGAATGGGGAAAAGATATTCTTGAAAAGAAAATGACATCTTAAAAATTGATGAAGCTTTGAACACTTACTTTTCAACTTTTAAGATGCCTTTTCATTTATTTCTTCTTTGAGATTTTTTAATAAGCTTTATTCCCTTTAATCGTTAAAGCATGTTTTGTTTTTATTGAAGGGCAACATCTGCCATCTTCTTCAGCATATTCCAGTCTTTCTACGATGATTTTGCCATTTTTGATGGTATCAAAAGCAAAAAGATAGTCCGGTTCATATCCTGCAATCACTTTCACGGTCTTCCCATCGTTCTTGTACAATGATAATCCCTGCCCTATGATCGCATTTCCGCCTTCGGGAGCAATATTCCAATAAATTGCGACATCTTCTATCCCATCGCCTGTAAAATCACCTGTATTAGGAACCTGAAGGTCAATTACTCCGTCATAGGTTTTAAGAATATTGGGTAAATAATCATCAAACTGTTTCATAGCAAGTTTTACAGCTTCGTCCTTTGAAATTCGGTTTTCTGATGATTTTACTTCTTCTGAATGTGTTTTTTGTTCCTGAGAAAGTTGCTTTCCTTCTTTCAGTTCATCATTTTTATTTCCTTTACTTTCTGATTTATTGCAAGCTGTCAAAATTACTGTAAGACATAATAAACCGATAATTTTTTTCATATGTTTTTGTAATGAGTATTTGTTTCTGATGTTATTTAGAAAATTAAATTATTACCTTTTATCTATTACAAACTTAAAAAGTATAGAAGTATAATGCAAATCGGGATAACGCTCATAGCTCCGGCAATCAGAAATACATTTCTATAATAAGATTTAGCTTTGGATTGTGTTTTCCTTACCATCAGATAAGTAACTAATGTTGCGATACCACTCCGATGATAAAAGCCAGCACTCCAATTAAGAGAATTCCCATCACAATATCCGAAGTCTGTATAAATACCTGTAAAAAATTCATTGTTTATTTCAATCTTGATGGATCTAAATTAAAAACAAAACCGGTGGTAACCAAAATTACCACCGGTTTATTTTATAATCAAATGTTAGTGTTTCCTACATTTATTATTTTACTTCTTCTAATATAATAAATACTGATAATCAGCAACTTATAAACTTATGGTACTAATATGGTACAAATAAATTAATAAAAAAGATTAAAGTAAAATATTATGAATCAGCCATCTGAAAAAAAATAATCATTTTATTACTCCCTGATAATCAAAATGATATATCTAATAAGTGACAAAATCGCTCCGAAAAAATTAACTAATTATATTAAAGATTTTCTGATTTGGTACGCATTGGATATCAAATTAGAAATAAAAATGAAGTGGAGTAGCTAAGTTTGTTAGCACACAATTCTAATGCATAAATCGTATCGACTTCGTACAAATTAAATGTACTTTGTAAAAATACGTTTAAGATTTTCTTTTGAGTAATGAGCTTGAATGGTTTTTATTCGTTTGGTAATTTACTGGTTGGCTACACACAGAAAGCAAAAATCTTTAGATTATTTAGATAAAAAAGCCAGCAACAATTTTTTGAGCCGGCTCTTTCCATATGGTAAACTTTTTTTTAGAGTAACTCAAAACCTCCTCCTACGTGAAGAACCGTTCCGTGAACATAGCTTGCATCGTCTGAACTTAGAAATAAACTTCCTTGTGCTACTTCTCTCACTTCACCGAGGCGGCCAATCAAACTCATTTGTGGAACAATATCAGCTTCGGTAATGCCTTTATCTGCAAGAGAAGCCGTAAGCATTGGAGTTCTAATGGCACCTGGTGCTACAGAATTAATTCTAATGCCTTGCACACCGTATTCAAAAGCAGCAGCTTTTGTAAGACCTTCCACTCCGTGTTTGAAAGCTTGATAAGCTGGGTTTCCTAAAATGGGTTTAAATGCATTAATAGATGAAATATTAACAATAGAACCACCAGTACCTTGAGCAACAAATTGTCTTAATTCATATTTCATACACAAAGCAGTTCCTTTTAAATCTACAGCTTGAAGACGGTCATAATATTCCTCATCTAAATCCTGAAAAGAATTGTTGTCTGGTTTTAATGCTGCATTATTCACCGCACAATCTAATCTTCCAAAAGTATCTACGGTAAACTGAACCATCGCTTCCACTTGTTTAGAATCGGAGATATCTACCTTACAAAATGCTGCTTCGCCACCTTTAGCTTTTATTTCTTCCACTACTTGATTTCCTGCTTCTTCATTAAAGTCTGCTACGATAACTTTTGCACCTTCTTCAGCAAATAATTCTGCTGTTGCTTTTCCCATTCCCATTGCGGCACCTGTAATCAGGGCTACTTTATTTTTTAATCTTTCCATATTTTGAAAATTTATATACAGTAAATTTAAACTCAAAAAAAGCTGTATTTTTGACATAAATAATATTTTTTTTGACTAAAATTATAATTCCTTATGCCACGTAAAATTCCGAACCTAGCTATTGAAGAATTTACAAAACGACAAAATATTAATCTTGGCACTTACGATTATTATGTAACCAGTGATCGCGTGCACGATTTACTACGCTATTTCCCTTTAAGACAAAACTCGTATGTGATCTCGATATGCATATCGGGACATATAAAACTAAGAGTGGATGGAGAAGAAATAATTCATAAAGTTGACACCTTAGCCACATTCACCCCTTCTACAATTATCGAAGGATTGGAGATTTCCGAAGATTACAGATGCCTTTTGGTCATATTTCAAAAAAGTTTTTTAGTAGAAACCCTTAATAATATACATTTTTTGGAAAGATTTCGATTTTTAAGTAAAAATGGAATTCAATGTAAACCATTAAAAGAAGTTGAAAAAGACCGATTAACATCGGCTATAGAAATAATGTTAGTAAAACAAAAAGATAAAATTCATCCTTTCAGAAGGGACATTATAAGAAGTTTGATTATAATTCTGTTATATGAAATCGAAAATATGATTGAGGCAGATTTCAAAGACCAGAATTTAAACAACAGCTTCGGAAAGGAAAAGATTTTTTCAAATTACCAACAGCTTTTGAAAGAAAATTATTACAAAGAAAGGAAACTTGATTTTTACGCCACAAAGCTTAACATTTCTAAACAAGCATTAACTAACATTGTAAAAAATAAAACAGGACGTAGTGCTAAAAAGCTCATTGAAGAAATGATTTTGTCTCACGCAAAAATCTTACTCAAGACTGGGAAATATAATGTTTCCGAAGTAGCCACTTTACTCCATTATAATAACCTAGAAGAATTTAGCAGATTCTTCAAAAAAAATTCGGAGACTACACCTTTAAAATTCTCAAAAGAATAAGTAAAAACAGGCAATAAATATATTGGGATGTATAGAAAATAAAGTATTATTTAATATTCTACATTAAAAAACAATCTAGTAAATTAGAATATATCTAATTGCAGCAAAACACTTAATAAAAAGCAAAATTTTTGTTTTAGTTTTGAGAATAGTTATTTTTGATATAATTATATAATTAATGGAAAAATTAGCAGAAAGCATCCACGAAATAATTAAAGGTTATAGAAACCACGATGGAATTTTTTTAACTCAAGAAAATATCATAGAATGGGCAGAGCAATTTGGTGATCAAGCACAATTAGTATTGGGAGAACTAAATAAAATTATGCCCGAAGTATACTTATCCCGAGAAAAAGCAAAATCTTATCTTGAAAAGCATATTAAACACTACATGACATTTTATGGTTATACAAATATTACTAATTTCCTTATGGACACAGAATTTGTTGACCTACAAGAAGCATATAAAAGCCAGCCCGCAATTTTAAAAATTATCGAGGAAATTTTAAATGAGCAGTACGATGAATCCTATATAAAATACTTGACCTTCCCCAAAGTAAATTATATTTATTTTGATGATGTTTTAGCTTCGGGAAGTACTATTGGCAAACAAACTAGAATATTTCTTGAGCGTGAGGATTCAGAAAAGAAAAAATTTTATAAGAAACTTGAAGATAACGAAATCAAATATTCGATTTGTATATTTTGTTTACACCGTTGGGGCTATGAATTCATGAAATATGGCTTAACCAACAAGTATGATGCAAAGTCTATAAATAAGATTAAGCTTAGATTTGACTATGAGGTACAGAACCACAGCAAATTTAATAATCAAAAATTTAATGTTGCAAAACCATTAAAGGGCAATAATGTCATAATTAATACCTACTTAGAAGGTTTAGCTGCGACAAAGCACGGCGATCATGCATACAGAGAAATTAACAGTCCGAAAATCGAACAATTTTTTACTTCTCCTACCAACAGAACAGCTTATGAGACAACCATAACTGAAAAGGGAATAGAAATTTTAAATATGATTCAATCAGAAGTTAAACCCAATTTAAGACCATTAGGTATGATCGGACCAGATTATAAGATTTTTGGGTTGGGTACACACTTTTTTACTTGGAGAAATATTCCTAACAATTGTCCATTAGTTTTTTGGTGGCATGTGACTGGACACAAATGGAAACCCTTGTTTGAATTAGCCAATAGAGGTTTAACAAAAAAAGATTAATTTAGCAATATGAATTCTAACAGAAGAGAATATAAAATTAAGGAAGTGATCACCTTTGCTAAAACTCAAGGCAAATTTGGTGGGCTGTCTAATATGGCTCCTAGTTTTCCTCTTTTTATAAATGAAATAAATATTCAAAGTACGGAAGTATTATATCAAGCTTGTAGGTATTCACTATTTCCACAAATACAGGAAGAAATCATTCGAACACAAAATCCTATGGATGCTAAAAAAATCAGTAGAAAGTATATTGAATATACTCGGCAGGATTGGGATTTTGTAAAGTTTAAAATTATGAAATGGTGTCTTGAAGTAAAATTGATACAAAATTTTGACAAATTTTCAACCGTCATTTTAAATACGGATAGTAAAAGTATTGTAGAATATTCTACGAAGGATGATATCTGGGGGGCAAAGCCTATAAATGCTGACACACTTCAGGGGGTAAATGCTCTAGGTAGGCTTCTTATGGAACTAAGAGAAAAATTAAAGTCACAAGACATCACTAATGATTCCGTAATTTATCCACCGGATATAAGTGGATTTTTACTTTTTGACCACGCAATTAGTGAGACTCATAATGATCAATACTTTATTGGAGACATTGATGACATCTATGCTTATTAAGCATTATTTTTTCTATTCAAAGGTTACGTCCGACCATTATTTTACTTTGCATAATGAAAGACCAACAGTTACTAGCATTAATCGACATCAATAGAGATGCGATTGCTACAAATAGAGGGTTTTATTTCCAATATTTAACAGTTGCAAAAAAATGGCTTGAAAATTACACCTCTAATGTAGATAAGGATATTTTCACCGAAGTAGATGACGATATCAAAGAAGTTGGAGAAGAAATAATTTTTACACAAATCAAATGTTATTCCTCTACATTTAGCTTTCAATCAAAAGAGATCAGAAAAGCCATTCTTAATTTTTTTGCATTATACTTAAAAAATAATGATCAGGTAGAAAATCTTGTATTTGATTTTATAACAAATACAACCGTTGCTAAAACAGAAGATATACTCCATAAATGGATTTCAGAGCAGCCCATTATAAATAAAGAATTACTAAATTTATGTAGTAATAAAATATCTGAAATTCTATTCGATGAAATTCAAAAGAAGTTAGAAAAGAATAATTCTACGAAAAAAGAAGAAAACTCACAGAATATTTCTGATTTTGAAGATATTATTAATGATAAAAACTTAATACAAGATTTCACAGGAAAGATATTTTGGCATTTCGATGAAATTCCTCCTGAAGAAGCTATAATTATTTTAACCAACGAAATTCATCTATTACTTCAAGATCCTATTTTTAGCAGTAGACCAGTTAAGCTATTAATGGAAGCGTTACTTTGTGAGATTTACAGGAGATCACAAGAAAAAAATCCACAAGACCGTAAAGTTACAAATAGCATCTTAAACCAAATTTTAGAAACCAAAGATTCTGAATTAACGAAATATATTGATAAACGGCTATTAAATCTGTTTAATTTCAGATTGGATATTTTAGAAGATAAACTTGTAAATGTTCAAAATATTTTAGACAATTCATTAAAAATTCAAGAGCAGCACAGCGATATATTAAACAAAATAGCAGCTGAATACAAAAAAGCAAATGACTTTTTTCCACATTTTTTAACGACTATACCATTTGTAAATCCAGACAATTTAAATGGACGCAATGATTTAATTGATGATTTAAAGCGTTTATTGTCTGAAAATAAACATATAAGTGTAAATGGAAACGGTGGGATGGGGAAATCCTATTTAATAAAGTCATTTGTTCACAAATTCCATTCAGAGTACGATTATATTTTATGGCTAAATGTTGAATCAGGATTAGTTAATAGTTTGACCACTAATCAACAAATCACATCTTCGCTTAAAATCCCGCCTTTGGAAGCAGAGCAATTTAATGAGGCATTAAATTTAATTGTACATACACTGAACAATATACCAGGTCAAAACCTACTGATAGTAGATAGTTATGATGTTGTAGAGCCAGAAATGGAAATAGTTAAATCGTTACAAAATTGGAATATTATTGCCGGAACAAGATTAAGACTACAAGATTGGAAAGATTTCCCTCTACCCTCATTGGAATTTGAACAAGCGAAAGCTTTATATTTATCCATTGAGAATCAAGATCCAGTAGATGACCAACAACTTGGATTGCTGTTTGACACTGTAGAGTATAATACGCTTGTAATTTCATTAGTAGCCAAAACTATTCAGCAGAGTTTTACATTAACATTAGCTGATGTCTTAAAACATTTTCAGGAAAAAAGTCTTGATGATCAAACTATTCAGGTGCAGCTACAGAACGATTATGGAGAATCATTAAGTCTTTTAATAATTCTTAATAAGACTTTTGACTTATCTAAGCTTGAATCAATTGACAAATATTACCTTAGTTTCTTTGCACTTCTTCCATTAGAGGAAACCAATTTTATTGATTTGGTAGACTGGTTCGGAAAAGCAAGTGTTGCACCTAACACGATAGCATTTACTAACATCATAAATACTTTACACAGCAAGGGATTATTGGAAAGAAATGGTAAAAGAATTACTATGCATAAAATGCTGAGAGAATCTATACTTTACCAAGAGCGTAATGATAGCTCACCATTTTTGAATCAATTATTTAACGTTATAAATCTATCAGCAAGAATAAAAGAAGGATACAACAATAATCTGTCTCAAGCCTTAAGATTTCTGAAATATGGTGAAGCGATTTTAAAGGAAATTAAGGAACCGTTCAGAACGGAAATTTACCAACCAATGTTAATGTTGGAAAATGAAGTCTTAAATATATATGGATGGATTAAAAAAGATACAATGACATCAAGATGGCAAGACCTGATCGATCGTGCTGAAAAACATCTGGATAAAAACGATAGCCTTTTGGGTATTATGTCAAATAATATTGCTTTAACACTAGCAGCGGATGGAGAGTTAGACAAAGCTTTTACTTACTTTGAAAAGGCAATAGAAATTTTAAGTGTAGCTGACAGGAAGGCGATCCCCCATTTATTAATGTCTATGTGCAATATGTCAACACTCTTAATTAATAATGGGAATTTTCCTTTGTTTTTTGATTATTTTGAAAAAATAGAAAAACTTAGAAAAAAGTATGATCTATATGACGACCCTTCATATCCTATACAAGCCCAAATAATGGGATCAGCTTATAATGAATTAAGCAATTTCCCTATGGCGATAAAACTTTATAAAACAGCGATAGAGCTTCATAAAAAGTTACCTGTAGAGTTAAAAAATGATGTTTTTCTTATTAACTATTATCTCAAATTGGGTTACGCACATGTATTAGATAAAGATTTGGAAAATGCTAATCTTGCCGCAAGAATAGCTGGGTCAATATATTTAGACCTAGAACTAAAAGAATTAAATCACCATATTGAAATTCTAAAACTTATGATTTTGATTGCAGAGCTTCAAGGTGATGATGAAGGGGTTAAAATATTAAAAGAAACTCTTAAAAACACACAAAATTAATTCTCTTTAAAAAAATTAAAAAAATCGCATATTTACTATGCGATTTTTTTTTAGAAATTTGAGATTACTATGTCTTTTTGAAGGTCAGACCAACTCATAAACTTTTCAATTCGATCATTATCCGTAGATCTCCGTAGATTAATTCTATAACATAACTGCAATTCATTTGCCTGTAAGTATTTTAACAAAATACTTTTTTTTATTAAAAAAGTAAATCCAGTTGAAGAAGGTTTACACCTTCTCCACGACGGCCCTCCTGTATAGCTATTAATCCATTTTATAGCTTGTACATCATTCTGAATATCGCTCTTGAAAATGTTTAGAAGATTATTTGAAGGAAGACCTAGTTCGGAAAATACATCATTAAAAATATTTGCATTAAGTAAATCTTTCTCACCTCTAAAATTATTGTAAGAAATTTGCAAAAGGGGATAAAGATCCTTAACAGGAAAGGAAGATGCTGTATCCAATAAAGTCGGTAACTCATTTGCATATTTATTTTCTGAGGCTAAGAAAGGCTCAAATGAATTTTTCTTTTCCAAATTCTTAATATCATAACTTTGATGTTTTAGAAAAGCTTTCACTTCAAAATAGCATGTTCCACTTAGCATTTTATAATTATTTGCTCTTTGGTTTCCAAATTCTATAAGAGGTATATATTCAGTATCTCTTTTGATTAAATTTTCAACGATATTATCAAAATCAGAAAATCCGTAAAAGTCTGCTTTACTTAAGTTCTCATCAACGTAGGAAATTTCTTCCGGTCTACTAACCACCTTAATTAGAAGATTAGAAGGATCAAAGACTCTCAATGAACTTTTAAATAAATCAATGAATTTTGAATCAAAACAATTTCGCTTGATTTTTTTGTGAAACACCCTATTTATAGTCTCTTTAAGAGCGTCGTAGTAGGGTGATTGAACTTCGATAACATCAAAGTTGGAATTTATATTATACCTCTGATGGACATTACTTTCATTTTCTTGATCATAATCCTTCCAACCCTTTAAAATAACTTCAGAATGTACACTTTCGAAAAAATTTTCTTCATTATCCATTTCGTTTAGCTTATACATAAGATCATATTGAAAAGAAGAGTAAATGAACTTACTTTTGCTAGGTAATACGATGTCTTCAGAATTTAAAATTAATCGGCTTGCAGAATTTACGTTATCTATGATTTGTTTCTCAATATCTGTCAAAAATAACCCTTCGGAATTTTCAATCGTAAGGAGTACATCTTTCATTGTCTCAGCGATATTGACATGTTCATGAGATAACAGTTTTATAAATTTCTCCTTATATTTTGTAATGATTTTTGGATTGTGTAGTGCTATCGCATGAATTAACACTATACCCCACTCGATCTCATTACTATTACCATTATTAAGAGATCGTTGTATAAAAACTGAAAGCAAATCATCATCTTCTGAAATTAAATCAAATAAGGATTGCAATGATAGTTCTCGGATTTTAACTGCAGGATAATTAAACAACCAAACTAAATGATTTATAACAATTTCTGAAAATGACAATGTTTCTGTATGTTCTACCAAAAATCCATAATGGTTCTCGACTTCCGGTAATCCATAAGCAAGACCTTTGTTAAAACTCAAATTACCGATGTAATAGGAATTAACAGTATTATCTTCGAAATATTCTTTATACTTAAAAAGTTTTCCAAGGGAGCCGGTCAAATCTCCACTGTATTTACCTTTCTGAGTATAATAGCTTTTTAAAAGAAATGTTTTACCATAATTTGCATTAGAATTAAATGTAGTTTGAAAAATATCAAAGTCTAATAGGTTTGTAGATTCTTCGTGCTGAAATAATAAGCTGTCAAATTCATATTCTGAAACTTGCGAAATCACATTTTTTGCTCTTTCAAAGTCTACAGGCATTATCTTATTTGCAATTTTTAAAAGTGCTGCAGACCTTATCGAACGACTTGTCCATTTATTTACAAAATCAAGTATTTTATCAATTTCAAATATGGAGCAATTATCTACTAAATACATAACATCACTATCAGTAAGAACTTGATAAAAAATGTGATCGTGGCGCCAATTAATATTTTTAAAAATATTTCTTAACCACCCATCTAAATCAATATCCTTTTGTAAATATCTTAGAAATGTTGCCTCATTGAATAAATTATCAATTTCATTTACAAAATTAAAAAATAGCTTTTCAAATTCCTTAAATGCATTATTACCTTCTGGAGCATTTAAAATTTCATTTTTTAAATTTTCATACTGCTTCGCAATAACATACTTGCTTTTATCAATAACCAATTTCTGATCATTTGAGAGGAAGCTTTTATAAAAATCAGTAAAAAGCTTATTAATATTTCTTCTTTCTTTTTTTAATAAATTGGCCTTTCGGTTAAAACGTTTTTCTTTAAACTCTTGTTCTAAAAAAGCATTAAACTCATCATAATTCTCAGTAAATAATTGATTTATACTTTCTATTGTTTGAACTGTACTTTCAATGTTTGTACTTACTTCAGCATTCTTATTTTTTCTACTTGAATTAGCTGGATTAATCTCAATATATTCCTCTAATCCAAACTCTACCAGAGAAATTCCGTTTTGCTGCAGAATATTTGCAAAAGCAGGTAAGACATTCCTATCCTCTAACTCAATTAAAGCATTAAACTTAACAATATCAAGTATTTCAAAAATCAATTGATCATCAGAATACTCAATCGCTTTTAGTAGCAATTTCTTTGCAAGATCTAAAAATGTGGATTCGCTTGAACTGGCATCTCTCCAACGCTGCAAAGTTTTTATTAGTGCAAGAAAAAGTTTAAGTTCATCCTTTCCTGATTTTGTGATTAATGATCCTATAATTATTTTGAATGCTTCATTTCTAGATATTGAAGACTCTTCTAACTCCATAAGCTTAAATCCCAAAGAGGGATAAATTTGAATAGCAAATGCTATAAGGTTGGATATAGAAATATGTTCCATTCGACCATTGCCAGCATTATTAAGTTGATTCTGAGTATAAAAAACATCTTCTAATCTTTTTAGAGTACCGTCGGGATCTAATTCGTGAATCATTTTTAAAGGCTCTATTATATTAGTCGATCGATAATCCTTTCGATATCCTAAACCAAATGCTGTATCGAGAATCTGACTGTATAACCTTTTAAAATCATCATTAAATCTCATCCTTCCATATGCATCACAGACTTTTCCAAGATAGGTCGTCAAAGAAACTGTGTCGTGTTCTATTCTAGCTACCTCTTCTGCATATTTTAAAAGCTTAAAAATGATATCTTCAAAATTAAAGCGTTGATTAGTAGAAAGAGTTTTAGCAATTTGTAATCCAACAGAATAATGCCTAAACCCATCTCCGCTTTTATCTTTGTCAATCCAAAAAATAACTAATTTTTCAATTCTTTCTTTTGAAAGCGTTTCGTTAGCAACGGCAAAAATGTTTTTAAATAGATATTTTATACCTGAAGATATGAAACTCTTATCTGTATCCATATCAAATAGTCCTCTAGCACGAGGACGAAATTCTTTAGGTCTCGGGATATATAATGTATCAATTGACTCTTCTAAGGATGCTAATAAATCATCTTCATCACAATTAGCTGAACGATTGTCATTCCATATTTTTGATAATGCAAAAATAGAATCATATATTTCTTCTGCAGGGCTATCAAAGTAGGAAGCATCTATTCGGAGCTCTTCTACGACATTAGGATTAAAAATCCAGAAATATTTCAAATTATTAAATAGTAAAATTATTTCTTCCCTAAGTTCATACTTATTATGTTTATCATCAACAACATTATCAAAAAGCTTTGGGGCTGGCATATCCCTATAAGGGAATAATTCTAGCATTTCTTTATTGCTAAAAAATTTAGTACAAAGTACAATCAACTTTAAATAGCGATTGTCTGAAAACTTACTGAAGTCAACTTTTTTAAGAAGTGTGACAGCTTCTTTTTTTTGGGCGGGTATTGATAGTAAGAGCTTTATTACAGCGATCTCTACTTCTGGATAAAATTCGCTATCGAGTAATTTTGTTCTTAGCAAAAACAATTTTTTTGACTGATTATGTTCAACCAAATAATCGAGAATTTCTAATTTTATCTTTGTATTAGTCTTTCTATTCGCTTCTTCCGGATAATATTTTCGTTTAAAACTTCTGTTATTTCTGTTTGATTGTACCCATTTGATTTTGTCGATATTGTCAAATATTTCTAGAATATTGTCCTTAACCAATGCTTCCGCTTTATACTGAATAGTTAAATTTTTGACACTTTTATCAATCATAGATTTTGAAAAGCCCTGTTTGATTACGGCCGCAGGCAATATATTGCCAGTTTTTTGGTAATATTTACCTATATAATGACAAAAATATTCCTTACTAGTTAATACAAAATCTCCATCCCAAATAGTCCTTAAGCTATTGGCTGTATGACCCGAGTTTAGTAATAACATAGTAAAGTCAATTCCCGAATGGCCTAAATTATCTTTAGCTTGAGCAAATTGATCTTTAATAAAAGCAATTCTAGTAAATTCAGAAAGTGAAGCCTTTTCTATAGTGGCTTTCATTGCGATATCAAGATTATCTTCAATTTCATTCTGGCCCCGATAATTTTCCCAACTAGCCTTGACCCATTCTGACGTTGTTGAAGTGATTATAGTATCATAGTCTCCAATTTCGTAAAGGTGCTTAAAATAATTTCTGAATGCCTCATCTGAAAAAGGATTTATTCTGTAAAAATTAACTAAAGCATTATTAAACTTGTTCTTTAGATCTAAAGTTTTTGATATGATAAACTCACGAAAACTATTATGGAAAATAGAAAATGATCTACCATCTATTTGTTTAAGGAGATAGGAAAAGCGGTTTACAATATTTTCAACCTCGGTAATTGGCCTATTTTCTCCAGCTAAAACAAGTATTTGATGTAAAGTTTCTAAAGATGTATTTTCCTTTCTGTAAGCTAACACAGCTAGAACCCATTTAGAGAGAGAATCATCTACAATTTTCTGGAAAAGATAGTCGTGGTAATAATTTATTTCACCATTTTTTAAAACTGGAAAATCTTTTAAAACCGATTCATAATTATTGCTATCTTCTTTCAGAAGAACTTCTGAAATGTAATGCAAATAAACAGGAATGCCACCAGAAACCCGCTCAATAATATCAATAAATTCGGGACTTTGAATACCTTTTTTATTCAAGTATTCAAGAATTTCCGGCTGAGAAAAAGGGTTAACTACAATATGTCTTCGGCTATCAGAATCAATAATCTGTTTGACAGATGGTGACAGTAATGAAGAATATTGTGAACTTAAGATAAAAAATATGTTTTCTGGTAGAGCTCCTTTAATGACATTTAATAAGGATCCGTCGCCAATAGTTGTATCTCTATGCACATGATCCAAGCCATCAACTATAAAAATAATTTTTTTGTTAAGTGAACTTAGTTTATCCAGATATCTAATTAATTTTTCCTCAAAATTTGTTGAAAATAAACCAGGAAGATCAACGTCCGGAAAATATTTTTCAATGCTTATACATAATGATTTTAGGAAATATGATGACTTGTGGCGAAGCTCCCCAAAATTATTACTAACATCGGGTATAAAACAATAGTAGGCTAAAATACTTGATGGCTCTTCTTCTTTAAATTTTGTAAGAGCTGTTGATTTTCCGATACCAGGAAGTCCTTCAATAAATATATAGCCATTGCTTAGCTGAGTTAAACTACTCCTAAGCTTCTCAAAAAAACTTTCATTACTTACATAACTTTCATCATCAACAACCTTAAAATAATGAGACAGTTTATCATCAAATCTATCTAAAATACCAAGTTCTTTAAGTACAAGATCCTTCGTAATTTTTTCGCCCGAAATGCACCATTTTACAACTGCATTAATAAGCTTTTCAAATAGTTCAGTTTCAATACCCAGCGTCTCCAATTTATATTTAATACTATTTTGAATCTCTTCAATGCTATCTTGACGAAACTTAAAATCTAAACATCTCAAAAACTCATTAAAAGAGTTATCATCTAATGAACACTCATTTTGTATTTTACTTAAAACAACCTTATAATCGTCATAAACTGCAAGATTTTTTAATTGATTTGAATCATCTAAACGATCAATAATATTATTACGCAGGTCTGTAAGTCCAAAATTAATATCTTCGGAAGGGCGTTTTACATTGCTTTCTTTTTTTGTAGTAAATAAAGTAATAGAAAAGTCTTTACCTGTATTTTTCACACTCTGATATCCTTCTGCCAACTGCTTAAATAGAGATTTCTTCAAAATTTTTCCTTCATCATTCTTTTCAGACTTTAACATGCTGTATATCGTGTATGTCTTCTCTTCATCAAGCGCCCACTTCACCTGAAAATACTCAATCTTCGAATGTCGATAAATAATTATATCATCAATGTGGTTTCCTTCCTCATAATTTTCTAATCTTACCTGCAAAATATCTGAATTGAAAAACAAGCATTCTATAATTTTTAAAGCGGCGACGTTGTTTTGATAATAAAATCCTGCCTGCGATGCGGAACCCTCCATGAATTTTTGTTTTTAAATGATTAATAATTGTTAGTTTTATATGAACTAAACAAAAAAGTTTTCCAGCTAAAAATACGAATTTTGCTCTTCATTTTGTATCTAAAAAAAACGTCTACAAAAGGAATCCAAAAATTTTAAACTACAATATTGCTCGGAAGAAACTAATTCAAAAACGGTAAAGTATAATATCTAAATATTGCACTGCATTGCAACAACTTTAGGATGTATAAAAAATTTGTTAGAAAACATATCACAGAAATGATGTTTGAATATATTATAAAAATAGAACCAAAGAAGTTTAAAAAAATAGTTAGTTTCTAAAATACCAATCCACAAATGCCATACTACATACATAAATACTTACCATCCGAACATCAAGATATGCTTCATGGTGAAAGAATTGTTGAAATTGAAAAAGCCCATCCTTTTGAAAGTCTCAATTTTGAAGGACCATATAATAATCTGAAAGACATAAAATCTGATTCAACTATTTATAAAAATTTGTTAGAAAGTAATCCAAGGAGAGCTCAAAAAATATTTGAAGAAAAATTCATCGTCCGAGTTAAAAACATTATCGTTTTTCCAGATTTAAAGGACAATGTTTTTATGGGTTTCATTTATAAAATAATGCAACACTCACTCAATGGACGCATAAGTTCAGACGATGTTTCAGGAATACATTTAATTTCGGAAAAAGTAAAAATTATTGAAGTGATAAAAGAAGAGCTTGATCTTGGGATAAAGAAATGTATAATAGAAGTTTTTAATGAACGAACAGGGAAATGGATTTTAAAATCAGAACCTACGACATTTTTCCCTGAACACTGGGATTTGCAATTACTCATTAATGAATGTTATTTTGCTTTTTCAACTAAAATTCAAATAAATAATTATACATTTCAAGGAGTTACAAGCCAGGGAATAACACTCGAATTTATAATAAAAAATGGTGAACTGAGAACAGTATATCCTTTAATTGAGCATTTAAATTAGATAGAATATTTTAAAATTTTTTGAAGGCATTATTACTTTTTTTAAATAGTTAAATGAATTATAACAAAAACTTAAATTCACAATATATTGATATAAGTTTGTAATTTTGTAACGATTTATTTTTTGTTTGATGCACCATTTCTATCGCTTTTTTATTTTATGGATTATCCTGATATCCAATTGTTTTCTTGCACAAACGAAAGAAGATCTCGCTACTTTGAAGCAAACTGTCTTGCAGTCTGTCCAAAATGACAATACACTATATTCTCAATACATTGACTACTACTCTAACATCAATCCTGTAGAAGGTAATGCTATAAGAATTAAATCATTAGTAATTAGGGGAAAATATATTGAAGCGACTAAAATTCTTGATAGTCTGAGAATCCAAAATGAAAAAAATAATGAGCCAGAAGTAGTATTCCAATATCATTGGATGGCATTTCAACTTTCTAATTTTTTAGGAATAAAATCGGATGCATATAATCATAAATTAGAGATTATTAAAACTTATCCGAAAGTCCCTATTCGAAATTCATTTGAACTACTTGTAGATTTACATTCCCTTGACTTTTTTAAAGATAAAGATCAGAGGCAATATATTTTGAATTTACTGGATTTTTATCACAAAGAAAAAAATTACTATTTGATAGGTCGCTGCTATTATTATTTAGGAGAAATCGAGTTAAAAAGTATGGATTACAGGAAGGCCTCTGCTTATTTTTCGAAATCGATCCAATATAGTAATATTAACAGCAAAGATTCTATCTCAAAAATTTATCCCTACATAGGTCTAGCAGAAATCCAATTAGCAGAGGATAAAAATGTTTCATCTTTCAAGATTCTTCAATCATTAAAAAATACAGTTATTGCTTCGCCTGATGTTTTATTAAAAGAAAAATATTATCGTTTATATGCCAATGCATCTGCTTTAAATAAAGCGGTTAAAGACGTGAAATGGGCTAATGATAATTTTTTTAATATCATTGACAACAACAATATTATAAGAATTAAAGCTAGATCTTCACTAGCAAATAATATTGAGAACAATTACGAAAGAAAACTTCTCTCAGAAAAAAGAATATGGAAATATATAATAGTGATTACATCATTATTATCGCTCCTAATTATCGCTATCATATTTTGTGCAATTTATTTTAGAAAAAAGAGACTAAAACTTGATTCTTCTACCAAAGATAAACATATAGCAGAAGACCAAAAATTGTTGATTATTTCAGATAAAACCGAAAAAGAAATTTTACAGAAACTAGACGATTTTGAAAAAACAAACAAATTTATACGTTCAAATCTTTCCGTTAAAAGTCTATCACAGTCATTTGACACAAATTCCCGCTATCTCTCAGAAATAATTAATAAGCATAAAGACACCAACTTTAATACGTATTTAAACAATCTAAGGATTAACTATATTATTGACAAACTTAATACAGATCCAAACTACAGAAAATATAAAATAAGTTACTTAGCAGAAGAATGCGGTTTTTCGACTCACAGTTTATTTACTACAGTCTTTAAAAATAAGGTAGGTATGTCCCCTGCAGAATACATTAAGAAAATTGAAAGCTAAATGAAAAATTTATTTAGCATAATACTAATTCTCCTTTTTGCATGTTTTTCATCGCAATCAAAGAATTCTGCCTTGATAGAAGCGAAAAAACTTGTTTACGTCAATCCTGAACAGGCAATAAAGAAGGCCGATTCAGTTATGAAAAATACTAATAGCATTGAGATCAAAACTGCTGCAATGATTACTATTATCAATGCACAGTTGTTGCTTGGTCAATCTAAAAAAGTTATTGATAATTGTAATAAGGTCATTATATGGGCAAAAGAAAGTAAAGAACCTTTCCAGGAAATAAAGCTGCTTTCAATGCTTGGTAACCAATATCAGACAATGTTAATGACTGAAAATGCAAAAATCTACCTTGACAAAGCAGAAAATAAAATGGATAGTATAAAAGTACCAGATTCATTGCTTTTCTTAAAGGGAAATCTCTACAATATGAAAGGAATGGTATTTAGAGATGAACTGAATTGTGAATTTGCATTAAAGTATTTTGAAAAAGCTTTAAAAGTATATGAGATTCAACGCAATGATAAACTTGCAATCACAAATCAAGCTCTAATAAATATACAAAAAGGCTCATGTCTTATTGCTCAAGGAGACCTTGACAAAGCTGAGGAATGTTTTAATAAAGTTATTAACTCAAATTTTAATCTCGGCAATAATAGATATTTTGCCTTAATCAGTCTTGCAGAAATTTTTATAAAGAAAGGAATGCTAAATCAAGCAGATGACATTTTAAAAAATGTTCCCATAAAAGAATTAGAAGAAAATGACTCTGATTTAAGTAGCCAATTTTATTCCACTATAATTAGTCTTAGTCTTGCAATGGACAATGTAAAGGACTATAATATGTATCTAAGTAAGTATTTGAAATATTCCCGAATAGCGGAACAAAATCAGGCAAAAAAAATAGATTCTTTTATATACGATTCTGATATTAAAAATAAAGAATCATTAAATAAAAACCAAAAATACCAAATATCATTCTACCTATTATTCAGCCTTTTTTTAATTTTATTGCTATTTTCAATCTGGAAAAGACATTTTCAAGGCTAATATTAAGTATTCATTAAACTTAACTATAATCAACTAAATTCCAGAAACTTAAATAGTTTAAGAACCTTTCATATTTAAGAAAAATAA
Organism: Chryseobacterium artocarpi; assembly: GCF_001684975.1. Lineage (GTDB taxonomy): Bacteria > Bacteroidota > Bacteroidia > Flavobacteriales > Weeksellaceae > Chryseobacterium > Chryseobacterium artocarpi. Next base: position 199,204 of record NZ_MAYH01000048.1, read on the forward strand.
CAAAAATCTGAAAGTAGAACTAATTTTCTTATTGGTTTTTCTTCATAATTTTGATTTCACAGAATCAGATTTCTCTCCACATAATCTTTATCAGATAAATAATCCGTCAACATAAATTTTGACGTAAATTTTTGTTGAAAAAAATTAATGTGAGAGAATTGAGACAAGGTAAAATTAATCAAAATTTAAAATTTTTAGATATGAAGAAAATCAACTTTTTAGCTATACTTTTAGCAAACCTAATCACAGCACAATCAATATCTTTAGTTAAAGATATCTATCCCGGTGTAAATGGGTCTTCACCTCAATATCTTGTTAATTTCAATAACAAGGTTTATTTTTCCGCCAATCATCCCGATTATGGTTCCGAGCTATGGGTATCGGATGGAACCGCAAGTGGAACAAATATAATATCAGATATTCTAACAGGTAGTACAGGTCAGATTCCTGTATATATGACAGTTTTTAACAATAAAATTTATTATTCAGCATTACTTTCAGACAGCAGTCATCCGAATGGACTTTACAGCTATGATGAAGTAAACGGGCTAAAGCTTGTCTCTGAAAATTACAAATGGTCATCTTATTTTACTTTAGCCAATAATAATCTTTACTTTTTAAATAATAGCTACATTTTTCAGATGAATGCAGAAGGTGCCATTCAGAAAATAAATGAAAGCACGTATAGTAACGGCTATATGGGCAGCATCAATGGAAATCTTATCTTTGGAGGGCGCCCTTCAACAGATACAAGCTACTCATTCCAACTTTACAAATTTGATGGTCAAACAACAAGTTTACTAAAAACAATAAATCCGACCAGCACATCACAACCGCAGGAATTCTTCTACAGCTCGGCACTTGGAAAAACTTTATTTAGTGCTTCCGATAACACAACATCTACAGAACCTTGGATTACCGATGGGACTGAAACTGGTACATACAGGTTGAAAGATATTAATACAGCCAGTCAATATTCGGGATCAAATCCTAACAGTTATAGACAGATCGGAGATAAAGTTGTTTTTGTTGCAACTAACTCTAATAATGGAACTGAGCTATATATTACTGATGGGACTGAATCGGGAACTAAAATACTGAAAGATATAAATGCGGGAAGTGGAAGTTCTAATCCAACGAAGCTTACATACTTAAATGACAAAATTTACTTCTTTGCAAATGACGGAACAAATGACGCTCAATTATGGGAGACAGACGGCACAGAAACAGGAACTAAATTAACATTGAAATTAAATCCTGGGAGCACCAATTTTACTTTGGGTGATATGATTGCTAAAGATGATTATCTATTAGCTTCCATAAAGATGGGAGTTACGCCTGGACAGGAATTATATAAAATTGAAGTACCGAGCGGAACTTTATCTGCAAATGATAATAATAAGGCAAAAATAGCACTCTACCCAAATCCGACATCGGGAGATATTTATTTCAGCAATTTAAAAGCAGGGCAATTTGAACTATTTGATTTAAGCGGCAAAAAAATTCAATCCGGAGTAGTTAATTCTGATTCAAAAATTAAGTTGTCAGCTAAACCGGGTAACTACATTATAAAAACAGTTTCCGAACAAGGAAAATTATTACATACAACAAAAGTAATTATAAAGTAATTTAAAATGAACCTAAAAAACATACTAATTATTTCTTCATTATTATTGAACTTCTTGGGCTTTAATGCCCAGGTTGTCAATATTCCTGATGAATATTTCTACGAATACCTACTTCTTTACAACAATATTGATAAGAATAATGATGGTCTTATCCAAGTTAGCGAGGCTGAGGCATACACTGGGCAAATTAATGTAATCGGATACAGTAACATTAAAAACCTAACAGGATTAGAGGCTTTTAAAAACATTACTGATTTACAGGTTTCAAAAACAGGCATTACAGCTCTTGATATTTCAAATAATACAAAACTGGTAAAGCTTGTTGCCAGTTCGACAAATTTGACAAGCATTGACGTTTCTAAAAACACAGAACTTACCGAAATCCAAGCACAGTTAAATAGTAATTTAAAGAGTGTAATATTTGGAAGTCAGAATTACAATCAATTACAATCTGTCAATTTATCATTTAACAGTATAGAGTCTATAGATGTTACTCATTGTCCTAATCTAGCTGTCTTAAATCTCACACTAAATAAATTAACTTCAGTCGATGTTAGCAAAAATCCCAGACTTGCACAATTAGATTTAGGCAGTAATAAGATTACTGATTTGAATCTATTAAATAACAAAAGACTAACCTTTATTGGGATTGCATATAATCAAATTAAAAATATTGATTTATCACAAAATACACTCATTAATATATTTAATGGAACTGGAAATCCAATTGAAAGTTTAAACGTTAGTAAAAACATATATCTCACTCAACTTCTTATAGATGAGACGAGCATATCTGACCTCGATGTTACGATGCTTCCTATGCTAGGATATTTGTATGTAAATAAAACAAACCTAAAGAACATTGATGCTTCACAAAACTCCAATATTTTTGGATTACAGGCCAGTGGTTGCCCTAATCTAGAAACTGTAAACATGAAGAATGGAAATAATACCAACGTTGTATTATGCGTGACTACAAACAATCCTAAACTAACTTGTATTCAGGTAGATAACGCTGAATACAGTTCAAATGCTTTTCTATGGGAAAAAGATGAAACAGCTACATACGTTACTGACTGTGCCCTTTTATCATCCACAGAAGTAGAAACCAGTAAAAATATTACACCTTTTCCTAACCCTACCCAAAATTTTGTAAACATCAATGAAATTGCGTATAGCATGGCATTGTATAGTTCAAATGGCAATCTAGTAATATCGGGTAAAGACACAAAAAAAATAGATATGTCAAAATTACCTTCTGGAGTGTACTATCTACAAATCAAAATGTCGGCTAAGGAGGCTCCTATTACTAAAAAAATTGTAAAAAAGTAACAGTTAAAACTATATGAAAGTGAATAATTATCTTACTGTTAAATTTGCTGCTGTTGTATTTTTTAATTTCTCCATTCTTGCTAATGCTCAAGAAACTGAAAAAAATATAATCGCAGATTATTTAAATCAGCATCCGCAAACAAATAAAGTTCAGGTAAATAAAGCTGAAACATTTAAAATCTTGGATATCCAAAATGATAAAGCATTAAATGGCAAAGTAGTTAATATCAACCAAACTTACAATGATATTCCCGTTTATGGAGCAATTGCATCTGTGATTATAAAAAATAATGAAGTAGCATACATTTCAGATAATTTTATCTCAGCTGATGCAACAAAAGTAAAAATCAAGAGCGCGGTCTATGATATTAAAAGTAATTTTGATAAAATTTTAACCGCAGCCGGTCTAAAATCTGACACTTCAAAATACACATTTGACAAGAAGCACCACAACAGCGTCGAAGTTCAGAAAGCATACTTTTCAGAAAATGGTGTTTTAATACTTGTAGATGTATTAAACTTTTATGAGGATGGTACAAACAATTATTGGAACATAGTTGTTGATGCAGAAACTGGATCACTTGTAAACAAGTCCAATTTGACAGTTTTCTGTAAATTTGATAATGATGCTTACTCTCATGAGCACTCTTCATTTTATAAAGTTTCAAACGAAGCTACCTTACCAAATATCTATAAAAAGAAATTCACCACATCTGAGAAAAAGCTTGACGGAGCTTCCTACAGAGTATTTGCTCTCCCTATTGAAGCACCTACTTATGGTGAAAGAACATTAGAAGTTGATCCTTGGTATTCAGATGCATCGCCATTAGGATGGCATGATGACGGTGAGAATAATTACACAATCACAAGAGGAAACAATGTTTATACATACGCTGATGAAACTGGAAATAATATCCCAAGTGGAGTTTCAGACGGAGGAAACGAGCATGTTTTTGATTTTCCGTTAATAGACAATAATATCCCTGCAGACTACAAAGACGCTTCGATTACTAATCTATTTTATATGAACAATAAAATGCATGATATAGCATATAGATTTGGATTTGACGAAGCAGGTAGAAATTTTCAATCTAATAATTTTGGAAAAGGTGAAGAATTTACTGACAGCGACCCTGTTCTTGCAGAAGCGAGAGATGGTGGAGGATACAATAATGCAAATTTTTCAACGCCAATTGACGGATATGCTCCAAGGATGCAAATGTACCTTTGGCTATCAAGAAACTACCTTACTTACAACTCACCTTCCGAACTTATTCCAAGAGCACCCTTAACAGGAACAAATACAGATTTTGGTTCAACACTTACGTCTACCCCTATTACTTCTGATGTAGTTTTAGCAAATCCTATTGATGCCTGTACTGACTTAACGAATACAGATGTGAGTGGAAAGATAGTTTTAATACAGAGAGGGACTTGTTCATTTGATTTTAAATATAAAAAAGCGCAGGACAAAGGTGCTGCAGCTGTAATTATATACAACACTTCTCCCACTCAAGCTTTTGGAGATATGGTTGGAACAGGAATTACTGTATCCATACCAGGCGTATTAGTTGACTACACAGAAGGTCAAATTATTAAATCAAAGTTAGACCAGAATATTAATGTCAATATTAGTCTTCAAAATAGAATTCGTACTTTGGATGGAAGTTTAGATAATGGGATTATTGCCCATGAATATACACATGGGATTTCCAATAGAAGCACAGGTAATGGATATTCTTGTCTGAACCCATTCTATGCCAATGAACAAATGGGTGAAGGATGGTCAGATTTTCTAGCTTTAATATTAACAAATAAAGCCGATGCTACAGCCTCTCAACCAAGAGGTCTTGGCACTTATGTAAGTAATCAACTTACAACTGAAGGAGGTATTCGACCTGCTAAATATTCCCCTGATTTTAATATTAACAGCTTTACATATGGTGATACTAATGGTATGGCATATGATGTTGGTGATGGAACATATGCTCTAGACGTACACTCTATAGGGTTTGTTTGGGCTACTATGCTATGGGATTTACAATGGAAGTTTGCTGAAAAATATGGCTTTTCTAATGACATCGCCAATAATCCAGAATCAGGAAGTGCTATGATTACACAACTTGTTTTGACTGCATTAAAAATTCAAGGATGCTATCCTTCTTTTATTAAAGGCAGAGATGCAATAATCGCTGCTGATGCATCTATAAATGGGGGAGCAAATAAATGTCTCATTTGGGATACATTTGCCAAGCGAGGTTTGGGAGTAAATGCTAAATCAGGAAAAACTGCTGGAAGTGGTAACGGACTATTACCTGCAATATCCGATCAAATCGAAGATTTTTCAATTCCAACAGACTGTCAATTGATGGCAACTGACGAAAATTCGTCTTCAAATCATGCAGTTTCCCTTTATCCCAATCCGGCAGGTAATGAATTTAGAATTAAAGCTAATGTTCCAAAAGGCGTGAAAGCTAAAATTAGTATTTATGATTTTTCAGGAAAAAAGATAACTGAAGATTTTATTGATGTAAACGCTGATATAATTAATACATCTAAACTACAAAATGGCATTTATATTGTCAAAGGAGATGGAATAGGTTTTAGTTTCAGTAAAAAGTTAGTCATAAGAAAATAGATTACTAAAAAAACTGCCACATTACTTGTGGCAGTTTTTTTTTGAATAAGGACGTAATTATTATAACAATCAGTCACTATATATAATATCTCATTTAACAGTTACATTAATAAATTATTTTCATTAACTTTAAAATACATTATTTCAAAGTATTAACTGGAAAAAATTATACAAATGAAGACTTATCAAGCATCTGAGCAACTTGCTCAAATTTTAATTAAGAATGGATTCGTGGAAGTAACGGATACTAAATACCCACAGCATTTTAAGCAAATAAATGCATATGGATATGAACCTGAGAAGTCACAAAGAGCTTTTAGAATTAATACAAAAGATTTAATAATATTTGATCATATTACAATAAAATTTGTTCACAAAGGATATGGATGTAATGGAGCAAATATGAGAAACGAATTATCAGAAAACGAATTAAAATCTGCGATAGCATTTTTCAAACTTCCTTTTCAAACTAGAAATGCTATTATGAGAACAGGTGCAGCAATTCCTAGCTTACATAACGAATACAAATATATTCAAGAAAATCCTTCATATAATAAACCTAGAAACCAATACATCATAAAAGCATTCAGTGATGTAACATTATAATTTTTGCAATAAATTACTTTTTTAGATAAACCTTACGGTAAACCGTAATGATAAAAAAATTTAATTTGTAACTTGCATAAGAAACTATAATCATTTCATGAACGTCACTTTTGAACAACTTGATGCAGAACACAGATCTTACAAAGGTATTTCTTTGAGTGAAGAAGAGTGCCGAGAACACTTACAAAATGCAGTTAAAGACAATTTATTAGACCGCGAAGAATGGCAAGATTCTCTTAACAGACTACAGGCGCTGCAAGAAGAAACAGGCTTTATAGCTAATGCGGGATTAATTGCAGATATTCAAACATTACTTAACGAGGAAATTGAATTAAAACAATTCCGAATAGGCGAAGCATATGCTGAAATTATTTTGGAACAAGAGTTTGTTTGCAGGTTTCACTGGAATGAAAATCGTGATGCAAGAAACCCTAGAGGAAATAAAACAGGAGCAGATTTAGTAGGATTTACAGAAGTAAATGGGGAGGTTGTTTTTCTGTTTGGAGAGGTGAAGACTTCTTCCGAAACAGCCACTCGTCCTCCGCAAGTAATGACCTATGCAGAAGGAATTGAAAAGCAGTTGAGGGATCTTTATAATGATAGAAATAAAAGATTTATTCTTATATCATATCTCAAAAACAAGATGCGACATTATCCTGATGGTCATCCATTCAAAATTGACTTTAATGCAAGCGAACGAAGCTATTACTCAGACACATGTAATTTTCAACTATACGGAGTTCTAGTAAGAGATGTAGAATCTGATGTAAAAGATTTATCTGCAAGTTACGAAAGGTTAAAAAATCATATATTGGAACCAAATGGGCTCAAACTATTAGCATTATATTTGCCGATTCGAAAAGAAGAGTGGGAAAATATCATTAACGAGTAAGAGTAATGAGTATAAATATAAAATATAGTTTTTTGGAACAAGCATATCCAGATATGCTTGAATCAATTGGTATGCTCATACAAAAAGTAAAATTATCTGCTCGATTTCATGATATTGAACTAAGTGTAGAGAACATTCAAAAACTATCCATTGCAAAAGAACTTTGTGAACTAAGAATTATTGAACTTTGGGATCAAAGAGTCGAAAACAATGAATTTAAAGCATTATGTGCAACATATTTTGATATATCTAGCCAAATACCAATCACTTCGCAAAAAGAATATCTTATATATGAGCATTTTAAAATAATCTCATTTGGATATCTAGGGGAGCAATGGCATTTTGTTAAACAATACTTAAATAAGACGATCAGCCAATTTGAAAATATCGAGGAAGATACTAATTGGAGTTTGAGAATCTTAACATTATCATTTAAAGCATTAGCTCATTTAGTAAAAAAAGATTCCTGGCACGAAATACGTCAAGGAATCAGTTATATTAATCAACTTAGAGAAGAACAGTCCCAATTTGAAAATTCGTTTTTAAACGAGATAAATGAGGAAAGCCGAGCATACGGTGCTGCAGAATTAGTTTCCCTATACCATTTTGCTAAAAATATTGAAATTTTAGGAAGGTACTTAATAGAGGGTAGACCTCTTGAACCCGAAACCGAAATTCAATACCATCTCAATTTTGCCAGAGAATTTTCACAAAAATCAGGTAATCTAAGTCTAACCTTACTATATCAATTTTTTGATGCTTTCACTCAAAAATTAATTCGAAATACTATATGGTATACAACTCGTGGAATTAACAATTGGGTAACGAGATTTAATAACTATATTTCTCAAAAAGAAGATAAGGGTCTATTTGAACTATTATATCCTCAACGGGAATCTATTATCGAAGGAGAACTCTTAAATCCGGCTCATAGAGCAGTAGTTATTAACTTACCTACATCGAGTGGTAAAACTTTGATAGCCGAGTATAAAATTCTGCAGGCTCTTAATCAATTTAAAGCCCAAGGGGGATGGATTGCTTATCTAGCACCAACGAAGGCTTTAGTCAATCAGGTTTATATCCAGTTAAAAAAGGATCTTGGTTCAATAGGAATCAAAGTTGAAAAAGCTAGTGGGGCTATAGATCTTGATGGCTTTGAACAACATTTGATTGAAGAAAATGGAAATAACACTGATTTCGACATTTTAGTCACAACATATGAAAAAATGAACCTACTGGTTCGACAAGGTCTTGGTACAACAGCAGAACGACCTTTGGTATTAACTGTTGTTGATGAAGCACACAATATTGAAGAGTCATCACGAGGTTTAAATTTAGAGTTTTTACTATCTACAATAAAAAATGATTGTGAAGAAGCCAATTTTCTGTTGATGACACCTGACATTATCAATTCAACTGAAATTTCTTCATGGCTTGCTGGTGACAGGGGGCATGTCATTAATCTTGAATTAGATTGGTGGCAACCTAACGAAAGAATTGTAGGCGCTGTTGAAGTAGTTGGAAGAGGCAGAAATTACAGTATTTCTTTAAAACCTTTGCATACAGACAAAGGCACATATGAAATTGGAGAATCACTCCCTATTGTTGACTATATTAATGCGGGGCTTACAAAAGCTGAGTTAACAGCATCGAAATCAAAAATCATTTCTTTCCTAGCTGCCGTAATACTTGATATTGAAACACCAATAATAATATTGGCTTCGAGTCCAAATGAAACGTACACTATAGCAGAAAAACTTTACAACGATTCAGTTGAATTTGAAGAACAAGATGAAGATGTCAATTTATTAATACGTTTAGTAAAAAGTGAGCTAGGCGAAAACTTTCCACTTGCTAAATATCTAACAAAAAGGATTGCTATACATAGTTCTGCTCTACCTGATGATATCAGGTTTCTTGTCGAAGATCTTATGACTAATGAGAAATTGCAAGCTATTATTGCAACTACAACTATTGCACAAGGTATTAACTTCCCTGTCTCTGCAGTAATTGTTGGGTCTTATAACTACCCTTTTGCAGGGCCAATGCCAGTTAGAGATTTTTGGAATCTTGCAGGAAGAGTTGGAAGAGCAGGTCAGGAAAGTATGGGATGGGTAGGCATGGCAGTAAGAAATGATAGTGATCTAGTTGAAGTAACAAATTATGTAAAAAAAGCTTCTGACGAACTTCATTCTCAATTGGTAAATGCCATTGATGTAGCATTAAGGCATGCTGATTCTGATTTTGATAGATGGCTATATTTTGATGAACGTTGGTCAGCAATTTTACAGTTCATTTCCCATTTAAGAAGACAGACTGCCCAACAGGAAGCATTTTTAGCACAATTGGAACTAAAACTACAAGGTACTTTTGGTTACAGGCAATTGTCGCAGGAGAAAAAAGTATTCTTACGGGAACATCTTCGTAGGTATGCTTCTAATTTGAGTTTTGCTGATGCAAAAATGTCAGATTCAACGGGATTTTCTTCTGTATCCGTACGACAAATGATAGGAAGATTAATAGGAGCAGATATAAATGCTACAGACTGGAATAAGAATCAACTTTTTTCAGAGCAAAATCAGACAATGCAAAAACTTGTTGGGATTATGCTTAACACCTACGAAATTAGGAAATCGATGGATGAGCTGAATGGAGGGGATCAGATTTTAGATAAAGCATCCATCTCACGATTAGTCGTTGACTGGGTTAATGGTAAAGAATTACCAATAATTGCGGCGAGGTTATATCCTAATGAAAGTGAAACTGTGGCAATTCAAAAAACTACAAAAGCGTTATATAAAGTTGTCGCAAATTCGGCAACATGGGGATTATCTGCATTGCAAAAAATGCCAACAAGTGGAATTGATTGGGATAGCTTATCAGATATTGATAAAAAGAAAATGGCAAATTTACCCGCATATCTTCATTATGGTGTTAATACGGACGAGGGAGTTCTAATGAGAAAAAACAATGTACCTAGAAGTATTGCAAAACATATGGGAGCATTATATCAAGCAAGTATTGATGGTAACATTTTTAACCAAACATCAGATTCAGTTGATCTTTGGTTAAAAAATCAATCTATAGACATTTGGAGCAGAGCGAGACCTGCTGGTTCGTCGTTATCCGGAGAAGATTACAAAAAGGTTTGGAAAAAGCTAAATGGGATTTAAATAAGCCAAACTGGGTCATTTAAATTTACTTTGAAATAATAATTACATTTGTTTTATCCCTTTTCTAAGGGATAATTTTTCATCATTTGTGTTTGTTAACTTCCATTAGGGGAAGTTTTTTATTTCATTGATTTAATCTTAAAATACTGTTTTCAAGATTACTGATACTTCTTTTGGCATCATCGACTAAAATTTTTAAATTCTTTTCATCGGATAAATTATGCGGTTTATAATCTTGGGGTAGAATTCCTCTTACATATCGCCACACTTCAGATATTTCTTCCAAAGCAATGTCGTATGGTTCATAAAATGAATTATCAGCAGATACTGTGATAACTTTTTTATTTCTTTTCAACAACGTCTTGTAAGTAATTCCATCACGGGTTACAAAAATATATTCCTTATTGGATTTTAAATCGTCTAACTTCTCTACATACTCTCCAATAATAATTGATTGATCTGCAAATGGAGGCATTGAATCACCATCTGCCAAAAATGCTCTGTATTTTCCATTTGTTAAAAACGGTAACTGCATCTTTTGAAGACTTTCAATAAATTCAGGATCACTAAATCCTTTAAGATACCCCATAGAAGCCTTTTGTGGGACAATTTCAATAAAATTATTTCCTTCAGAATCCACAACTACAGGAAGCAAAATCTTATTTCCCGGCAAATTAACCATTTGCTCCAAAGGAAACTTTCTAATATCAACAGTCACCAGCAAATCAATACTTATATTGTAATACTTTGAAATTCTTATCAATACTTCAATTGGTGGCTCTGCTGCTCCATATTCATAGGAAACATATCTAGATCTGGTCAAAATTAATTCTTCCGCCAGCTTATGCTGGGATAGATTTTTTTTACCTCTCAAAAACACGATGTTATCTGCAAAAATTGACATTGTCATAATTTATGACAACAAAAATACAAAAATTGTTTAAAAACGTGACTAATTTTGTCAAATGGAACGAGCAATTGCACATATGGATTTGGACACATTTTTTGTTTCCTGTGAACGGCTGAGAGATTCTGTATTAAAGAATCAGCCCGTCATTATAGGAGGTGGAGATCGTGGTGTCGTGGCATCCTGCTCGTATGAAGCCAGAAAATTCGGAGTACGTTCCGCTATGCCGATTAGGATGGCTTTGCGTTTGTGCCCTGAAGCACAGGTTATCAAAGGCGATATGGAATATTACTCCAATATGTCACATATGGTAACAGAAATCATTCAGGAAAAAGTACCGGTCATGGAAAAAGCCAGTGTGGATGAATTCTATCTTGACCTTTCCGGAATGGATAAATTTTTCGGATGTTATCAGTGGACAGCTGAGATTGCCGATGCTGTTATTAAACACACTGGTTTACCAATAAGCTTTGCGCTTTCAACCAATAAAACAGTTTCAAAAATCGGAACCGGAGAAGCAAAACCTACCGGAAAATTAGAATTAAAACTACAGGAGATTCAGCCTTTCTTAAATCCATTATCAGTTAAAAAAATTCCTATGGTTGGCAATGTCACCTTCGAACTGCTTTCAAGGCTAGGAGTAAGAAAAATTGAAACCCTTTCCAAAATGCCTGCTGATGTGTTGCAGCAATTGATTGGAAAAAATGGGATTGAACTTTGGAAGAAAGCTAACGGTATCGATAACAACCCCGTGATTCAATATTCAGAACGAAAATCAATTTCTACCGAAACTACTTTTTCAGAAGACACCATCGATGTTCAAAATATCAGGAGCATTCTTTCAGGAATGGTAGAACAGTTATGCTATCAGCTGAGGAATGAAAAATGGCTGACCTCAACGGTTTCTATAAGAATCCGATATGCCAATTTTGATACCGAGACTAAACAATGTAAAGTTCCCTATACCTCAGCAGATCACACCCTGCTAAAATATGTCTTGGAATTGTTTCAAAAGGCTTATACCAGAAGAATGAGAATTCGTCTAGTGGGAGTCAAATTTACAGGCTTAGTTCACGGAAACCATCAAATGAATCTTTTTGAAGATACAGAAGAATTGATATCATTATATCAGACTATGGATAAAATCAAAGATCGTTTTGGACTAAAGAGTGTAGGAAGAGCTTCAGGTCTTATAAATTAATAGATTATTATGTTTCTCAATTGTCATACCTATCATAGCTTACGTTATGGGACTATTTCTGTCGAAGATCTGGTTCAGCTAGCTGTAGATTATAAACTTAAAGTTTTGGCATTGACAGACATAAATACAGTAACTGGAATTTATCAATTCTATAAGCTGTGTCTGGAAAAAGGTATTAAACCAATTGTTGGAGTTGATGTCAGAGTTGAGAATGAACAATATTATATATGTTTAGCTAAGAACCCAAAAGGCATTGCTGAGATTAATCGACTGTTAACAGATTATAATTGTGAAGGTATTGAAATACCAAAAGTGAATCCACCTGTAGAAAATTGTTTTGTAATTTATTCTTTACAGAATATGCCCGATAAACTATCGGATCATGAATTTATTGGTATTAGACAAGATGAATTAAATTTCCTGATTAATTCGGAATTAAAATCTCTAATCCATAAAATGGTCATTTTTCATCCGGTAACCTTTAAAACCGATGATGAATATGAACTCCATAAAGTATTACGTGCAATCGATGGCAATACCCTTTATACTAAACTCATTGAAAAAGATTACTGTAAAAAAAATGAGTATTTTACGAATAAGAAAAAACTATTGAGTCAATATGTACAATACCCTGAAATCATTGAAAATACTAAATACATTGTCAGTGAATGCAGTTTTGACTTCAATTTTAAACCCCCTAAGAACAAAAAGTATTACACTGACAGTAAGGAAAACGATCTTAAATTGCTATCTCAACTGGCTTATGATGGTTTGGGTCGAAGATATCCTATTAATAACAGTCAGGCAATCGAAAGGATTGAAAAAGAATTGTCTGTCATTGACCAACTGAATTTCTGCGGTTATTTTTTAATTACTTGGGACATTATTCAATACAGCAAAAGCATGGGTTTTATGCACGTAGGTAGAGGAAGCGGTGCTAATAGTATTATTGCTTACTGTTTAGGAATTTCAGATATATGTCCATTAGAGCTTGACTTATACTTTGAAAGGTTTCTTAACCTTAATCGCAAGTCACCTCCCGACTTCGACATCGATTGGAGTTGGAAAAATCGGGATACAATCCTTGAATACATCTTTAAAAAATATGGCAGAGATCACGTAGCCTTTTGTGGAACTAATGTAGAATTCAAAAGAAAATCAAGATTTAGAGAACTCGGAAAAGTATTCGGTCTTCCCAAGGATGAGCTGGATCAACTTTCTAAAAAGCCTAAAGAATTACATGATCAGAATTCTGTAGTTCAGGAGATTTATAAATATGAGCAGTTGTTGATAGGCTTTCCCAATCAAAGAAGTATGCACTCTTGCGGAATTTTAATATCTGAAGAACCGATTACCAATTACTCTGCATTAGAGTTTCCACCAAAAGAATTTCCGATTGTTCAATTTGATATGCATACAGCCGAAGATATTGGATTGGAAAAATTTGACATTCTCTCCCAAAGAGGGTTGGGAACAATAAAAGATACTGTCACTCTGATTGAAGAAAAAAGAGGTATTAATGTCGATATTGAAGATACCACCATCTCGAAAAATGAAGCCAAATGCAACGAATACCTAAGTATTGGAAAAACCATAGGCTGTTTCTATATTGAATCACCTGCAATGAGAGGTTTATTAAGAAGGCTCAAATGTGATAATTACAAAGTATTGGTTGCGGCGTCATCAATAATCCGACCAGGTGTAGCACAGAGCGGTATGATGCGCGAGTATATTTTTCGCCATAACCATCCTGGACAGTTTGAATATTTCCATGACGTATTTGCAAAAGAACTGGGAGAAACCTATGGCATTATGGTATATCAGGAGGATGTGATCAAAATCGCAATGCACTTCGGTGGTGTTTCAGCAGCTAATGGTGATGTTCTTAGAAGAGCAATGAGTGGTAAGGGGCGCTCTCTTTCTGCTTTACAAAAATTAAAAGATGACTTCTTTGATTCTTGCAAAAAAAAAGGACATCCTGAGCAGCTTTCTCAAGAAGTATACCGTCAGATTGAATCTTTTGCAGGCTATTCATTCTGTAAAGCCCACTCTGCTTCTTATGCAGTTGAAAGTTATCAGAGTTTGTATTTAAAAGCTTACTACCCTATTGAATTTATGGTATCCGCTATTAATAATGGTGGAGGATTTTACAGAACAGAAGTTTACATTCATGAAGCAAAAATGTCAGGCGCAGTGATTCACAATCCATGTGTCAACCTAAGCGAACTCAACACTACAGTATATGGAACAGATGTATACTTAGGGCTGATGCATATCGAAAAACTTGAAACTTCTGTTAAACTTTTCATTCCTGAAGAAAGAAAAGAAAATGGGGACTACAGATCATTGGAAGATTTTGTAAAAAGGGTCAATATTGGTATTGAAACATTACAAATATTAATTTTTGTCGGAGCCTTTAGATTCACAGGAAAACAGAAACATGAACTATTAATTGAGGCTAGATTTCTTTTATCAAAGAATCAATATAAAACAAAAATCATATCGTTATTTGACGAACCTCAAAAAAATTATGAATTGCCCATTATCGAAAGAAATCCATTTGAAGATGCTTTTGATGAAATTGAGATATTGGGTTTTCCAGTCTCCTATTCTATTTTTGATTTACTGAAAACAAAATACAGAGGTCATGTGTTAGTAAAAGACCTTTTGAAATATCACAAGAAACAGGTAAAAATGTTAGCTTATCTCATTTCCAGAAAGCATGTTCCTATTAAAATGAAAAATCATCCGGATAAAAAAGATGATATGTATTTTGGAACTTGGGTTGATGCAGAAGGGCAATACTTTGATACCGCTCATTTTCCTGACAGCCTCAAACAATTTCCTTTTAAGGAAGGTGGCATTTATTATTTACTAGGAACTGTTGAAGTGGACTACCACTTTCCGACTGTTACCATTATCAAAATGGCAAAAATGCCACTGATTGCCGATCCTAGATATTCAAAGGATGAGGATAAAGCTAAAGAAGTTGAAAACAGTCTTCGCGAAGATATCAGTATGACCCACAGAAATCCATATCCTAAAGAGTGTGAAATCAACTTACCTAGGTATAAAATTAGTATTGATTGTTCATAATTAATATTAATTTCAAATTTTAATTTACTCTTAAAAGCTTAGTAAACAATAAAATGCAAAAATTAATTACTTTTGGGAAAACTAAATTATTATGGAAATTGAAATTAATATGATTAATGTCGAAGATGGGGATGCTATCATTCTTATGTTAAAGAATTCAGAAAAAAAATCTTTAATTGTTATTGATGGTGGATATAAAGCTCATTATCCGAAAATCAAGAAAAGACTTGAAGAAGTTCTTCCTCTGTATGATAACAAAATAGATTTGCTCATTTGTACTCATTATGATAACGATCATATAGGAGGTGTTGAAAAAATTCTTGATGACTATCATCAAATAGTTCAAGAAATATGGATTCACACAATAAAGGAAACTGTGGATGAGGAAATTCATTTCCTTGGCAAACAACTAACAGAATTAAAACAAAATTTATTGTTGGAAGATATTGATATTGATTCTAGTAGCAAATATATTATTGAAGGTTATGAAGATTTATTGAGGGTTGTAAGAAAAATTCGTGATTATGGTTTGGAGGATAAAATGTCTCAAGTATTTAAAGGCAAAGAATTTGGTAAGTTTCCTATCTTTTCAGTGATTGGTCCAACGTACGATTTCTACAGACAAAATCTCCCTGCTTTAAAATCTGAAGCAATTGAAGAAGATCTTAAGGCTAATTTCGACCATCGTTTTTCTTCTGGTATTCCTAAGCTAAGTGAATATCTAAAAAATTCATTGAATACTTCGGGTAACGAAGCTGATTGTAAAAATTTAGAAGTTAGCAGTTTAAGAAATGGAGTAACAGCAACAAATATGGTCAGTATCGTTACTCTACTACAATTTGACAATAAAAAATTTTTATTTACAGGAGATGCCGGTATTGAATCATTCGAAAAGCATATTCCGAATTGGGATACCGATCTAAAAGACTTATATTTTTTAGACTTACCTCATCACGGAAGTAAAAACAATACTTCGAAGAAAATGATTGATGTATTTAATCCTAATTATGTGTTTGTATCTGCAAGAAGTAGAAATAATCGTCCATCTTCTCATATTGAAAGCTGTATAAAATCAAGAAAAAACCTTGTCAGATTTGAAATAACAAACAGAGACTCTAAAACATGGTATATAAAAATAGATCAAGACGGAAATTTTAGTAGAATATTTAGAATATAAGGTCTTAACTATCGTAATTTTTTTAAAATTTTCCAACATTATAATCCTCTCCTATATTATATTTGCAATTATTTTAAATACTCATTAAATCATTATGAAAGAACTTATCGAAAAAATCAACACAGAGTTTGAGTCATTTTCAACAGAAGCAAATCAACAATCCGAAAAAGGGAATAAAGCAGCTGGAACTAGAGCTAGGAAGGCAGCATTAGAACTAAGCAAATTATTTAAAGAGTTCCGAAAAGTTTCGGTTGAAGAATCTAAAAAATAGAGGTATTTATAAAAAGCCTGCAATAGCAGGTTTTTTGTTTTAATTTTAAATAAAAATTGAATGTCAATTAATTTATTTAAATGTGATAAAAGATCACTGATTAAAACGCAAATATATTGGCTTCAAAAAATTGCAAGAAAAAATTAACATAAGAATACTGAGAAAATAAAACTTTAGATTTATAAGACTAATGCCTTGCAACTAATTTCCAATTTCTAATAGTTTGAGGAGCTTTGTTAAATTCCAAAGTTATCTATGCTATTTCTGATTTAAAAAATAAAATTACTTATTCTCTTTAATACTTTTAAATAATAAAATCACATTACTTTTTGTTTACAAAAGAAGCATTCACAAAATTTATTCTTATTTTTGCGACTTATTATGCTAAAAACACTGAAAACTTTTTTTGTTTTTTCATTGTTGTTGATTTTTCTATCGAATGTCAGCGGAATAAGCGTATGTCTCGAACACGCAAAACATTCAGTTACTAAGATTACCGATAAAAAAGATTCCAAAGGAGAAAAATCAAAAACTATCTCTCAGGACGATGAATGTCAGTGTGATTTGCACTTGCATATGAATGCAAGTATTCTTCCGGAAATTCAACATCTAGATTTTACTCTAAATACATCGAACAAAAGCGAAATGCCTCAAACAAAGGCAAAAACCTACCGTTGCTTACTCGATTATTTTTCATCAAGAGCACCTCCCTGTCTTTCATAATTTTAGTTTTCTTTAAAAGCTAAAACTCTTTGCCTACAGATTTTCCAGTCTGTAACGACAGTTTTGTGAATATTTGGATTTAAATAAATCTAAGATATTCTTTTTCTAATAGGGATATTTTCAAATATCCACTTCATTATTTTTATGTCATTTAATTTTTATAAAGCTGGAATAATTCATTTTATTTCCAATAAGCCATTTCAGTTGGCAACCTCAAGTTTTATATTGTTTTCAACCGCAGTTAAAGCTCAAAAAAAACAAGCAGATTCTATCTCTGCAACTATACAAACCGTAGAAGTTGTAGGAAGAAAATCGAAAGATTACACTTCCGATTATTCATTTGCAGCCACAAAGGTTGCGATGAAAAATAAAGATCTTCCGCTTACACTAAATACTGTAACTAAAGAGCTCATTAACGACAGACAGGCGTTCAGATTGGGTGATGTTCTCAAAAATGTAGCGGGAGTTTCCAATGCAAGTTTTTATAATCAATACAGCCTCAGAGGAATTAGTCAGAATGAAGAAGGACAAATCATCAATGGGATGCGTACCAGACAATATTATTTCCTTCAACCGATGACGCCACATATCGAGCGTGTGGAAGTTTTTAAAGGTCCGGCAAGCATTACGATGTCAAGTGTAGATCCTGGTGGAACGATTAATATGGTGACAAAAAAACCACTGGCAAATCCTCGTAATGAAGTAAGTTTATCGGGGGGAAGCTTCGATACCTACCGGCTTACCGCAGATTTGACTGGTTCTTTGAATAAAAGCAAAACACTTTTGTACCGTTTAAATGCAGCACATCAGGATGCCAAATCTTTCCGTGATCATGTGAAAAACAACGGACTTTTAATTGCGCCTTCCTTATCATTTATTCCAAGTGATAAAACGTCAATCAACGTTGAGATGATCTACAATGAAATGAACGGAAATCTCGACCGAGGACAACCGATTTTCGGAGCTGTTGCAGGAAAAACAGATCTGAACAGTACACCAATCAGTCTCAATTTAGGCGCACCCGGAGATTATTTTAAAACAAAAGACCTGACTTTGATGGGGAGTCTGGCACATCATTTCAATAAAAACATCAGTTTTAATGCTTCTTATATGAAGCAATTTTGGGATGAGGATACACACGAAACCAGAACCACTAATTCTTTTGTTCCGGATATCAATAACCAAGCGATTTCCAGTTTGGCAATGATGCAGTATCAGGAGCGAATTCAGCATTGGGCAGTTGATAACATTAATGCGTATTTTAATTTCACTTATAAAACCGGAGCTTTTGAGCATCAAACGTTGGTGGGTTACGACAGCCATATCTGGGAGAAAAAAAGTGGAGGAAAACAAGATATAGCAAAAGGTTTCTTAATGAAAGACGGAACCGTAAGTTCATCCTATAATCCTGCCAATTCCTCTTTGTACCAAACAATGATTTATAATGGAATTACACTTCCCAAACCCAATGTCAACCCGTTTGATTTAACACCTGGAGAAATCAATCATCAGGGAAATTCTTATTCTGTTTTAAATGTGATTAATCCTTTACCAACAGCTCTTACAAGCACTCATTCAGCATACCTTCAACATCTTTTAATCTGGAAAAAATTCAAACTTTTAGCAGGGTTAAGACAGGAATGGTTTCAGGATATTACCAATTACAAAAAAGAAGAAGAAAGTTCTTTTACCAATCAAAAAATGCTTTACAGAGTGGGTTTAACGTATAGTCTTACGAAAAACACAAATATTTACGCCACTTATCTGACAGGGTATCAACCACAATCGAACACCATTTCCCTGATGCCTCAAACCATCAACTTTACGGGGGCAATTTCCGCTTCATTGTATAAGCCGTTATTGTCAGACTTAAAAGAATTTGGGGTTAAAACAAAACTCTTAAAAAAGATTGATGCAAGTTTTTCAATCTACGAAATTAATCAGAAAAATATTCTGGTAAATGCCAATAATCCTGTAGAACCCGACCAATTGATTCAGCGTGGCGCGGACAGAAGCCGTGGTTTTGAGGCAGAACTTACCGGACATATTCTTCCTCAATGGCATATTTACGCAGGTTACAGCTATATTGATGCTAAAGTTTTGGATGATTCCAATCCTGCATTGATTGGTTTGGCTAAAGAAAACACTTCGAAAAATTCAGTCAATATCTGGACGAGGTACAACTTTACGAACATTCAGGCCTTAAAAGGCTTCGGAATCGGTGCGGGAATGTTGTATCAAAGCAAAAAAATCCCTTGGTACACGAGAAGTTTTGAACTTCCCGCCTATACGACTTTGGACGCAGCATTATACTATTTCGTTCCTCAAACCAAACTCCAACTGGCTCTGAATGTAAACAATATCACAAATACAACTTATTGGGTGGGCGCTCAGAATTATTTGAGACTTTTCCCGGGTGCACCACGAAACTATTTATTTACAGCAACTTATAAAATTTAAACTATGGCTTTTTCAAACTTGAAACTCTTGGTAAGAAAAACCCGGCAGGATTTGTTTAAAAGTAAACAAAACCAGCTAATCGCGGTTACCGTTCTCCTATTTTGCTTCCTGAGCATCGGAATCGGATTTACAAAGTATGGCGAAACCTATTCAAAAGTAAAAGAATACCGCAAAGAAACCCGTGAAAACTGGGAACACAGACCTGACAAACATCCTCACAGAATGGCGCATTACGGCTATTTGGTGTTCAGAATCGGTCATCCGCTGAGTATATTTGATAAGGGTTTGGATGATTATCTCGGAAATGTCATTTTCCTTGAAGCGCACAAACAGAATACTGCTAATCTTTCGGAAGCGGGTAGTTCCGGAATTCTCGTGCGTTTCGGAGCATTCAGCTCGGCATTTATTCTTCAGGTTATTGTTCCTTTGATTATTTTATTCCTTGGCTTTGGATTGATTGTCCGTGAAAGAGAAGATGCAACATTGAAAATCCTTACCGTTCAAGGTGCTTCGCCAAGAGCTATTTTATGGGGGAAAATTCTTGGACTCTGGCAGTTTTCTTTAGTGTTTTTAATTCCTGTGATTCCTGTTGTTTTATTGATGGGAATCTTGGCAGAAGCCAATGATTTCGGTGATATTTTATCCAGAGTATTAGTGATTTTTCCTGCATATATGGTGTACTATTTTTTTTTCTGTACGCTGACGGTTTTAATTTCTGCCAAAAGCAAAGCTTCGTCATCGGCTTTGATCAGTTTAATTGGTTCGTGGTTGATTTTGGTGATTTTCTTACCCAAAGGAATTCAGTTTGCAGCACAGAATCTCTATCCTACTCCATCAAGAATTGCCTTCGAAACTCAGGTGGAAGAAGATGTCTTGAAAGTTGGTGACAGTCACAATCCGAACGACCCGCATTTTAAGCATATTAAAGATTCTTTACTCGCAAAATACAATGTAAAAACCACCGACGAACTTCCCGTCAATTACGGAGGAATCGTCATGAAAGAAGGCGAAAGAATCAGTGCAAAATTGTATGTTGACCATTTGAAAAAACTTCAGAATCAATATAATCAACAGCAGAAACTGAATGAAATTTTCGGGTTTATCAATCCTGTGATGGCAATTAAAAACCTGTCAATGACCACTTCAGGAACCGATTATTTTGCGTATCAGCAATTTCAGAATCAAGCGGAAAGTTACCGTTACAAACTTGCACAGCGAATGAATGACCTGCAAATTGAACAAATCAGCAACATCAAACCCAAAGAAGGCGAAAAACCGGCAATGGTTGACCACGAAAACTGGCAGAAGTTTCCAGATTTCCAGTATGAATTTACTTCACTTAAAGACAGTTTAAGCCATCAGCTTCTTTCGTTGATGGCAATTATTTTCTGGCTTTTAGTCTGTGTTTTGATGGTTGAATTAAGCGCTAAAAATTTAAAATTAATCTAATGAATCATTATTTATATAAACAGTTTTACCGCAACAAAGCCTATCTTATTTCTCTGCTAATTCTACTTTTTGCAGGGTTGAGCTCTTTGTACACCGGTAAAAAATTCCTCGATAGAAACGAAGACATTATTGCGAAAAGTGCAACCTATCAAAAAAATAGTCTCGACAAAAATGCGGCCTTACACAACGACGACATCGGTCTTTTGCTGTATTACGTGAAATTCAATCTGGTAAATGAAATGCCAAAACTGGCCGCTTTAAATATTGGTTTAAGAGATTTGAATCCTTCAATTCAGGGCGTGACGATTAGAAATCTGGAGGAACAGAAAAACAATTCCGATTTTTTCAATCCTGCAAATGCTGCGGTCGGAAATTTCGATTTTTCGTTTGTGCTTGTTTTTCTTTTTCCATTGGTTATTATTGCTTTTTGCTACAACATCATTTCTGAAGATCAGGAAAAAGGAACCTGGAAACTGCTTTCTGTTCAAAGTCAAAAAATAAGAACACTGATTGATGCTAAACTCTTAATTCGTTTACTGGCCGTCAGTTCGGTTTATTTTTTATTGCTAATT
The DNA here is from genome assembly GCF_001684975.1 of Chryseobacterium artocarpi. Taxonomy (GTDB): domain Bacteria; phylum Bacteroidota; class Bacteroidia; order Flavobacteriales; family Weeksellaceae; genus Chryseobacterium; species Chryseobacterium artocarpi. The sequence continues at coordinate 221,329 of NZ_MAYH01000048.1, forward strand.
ATAGCAGTAATGTACATTAAAATTCCGGTAGATTCTACATTTGCCATTTTCACGTTGGCAGGTTTGCTCTATATTATTTTCTGGTTTGCGCTTTGTCGCTGGATCATCGGTTATCAGAAATCATCTTCGTGGAATGCTTTAGCGCTAGTTATTTTCTGGATGGGAATGAATTTCATTATTCCAATGACGGGAAATATGGTTATTCAGAAACTCGTTCCCGTAAAAGAAGGTTTGCAGGCACAAATTGAACAGCGGGAAGGTTATCACAACAAATGGGATGAAGCGAAAGTTCCGACGATGCAGAAATTCCATAAGATTTATCCGCAGTTCAGCCAATACACTGTAGATGAAAATGTTAAATCATCATACATATGGTATTACGCAATGCAGCATATGGCGGATGTTGAATCTGAGAAATCATCCAAACAATATCACGAAAAAATGCATCGCAGAAACAACGCTGCCATTTATTTAGGCTATATTTTACCTAACGTTCATACGCAATTGGTTCAAAGTGAAATCGCCAAAACAGGAATGGAAAATCACCTGAATTACTCTGAAGGTTTAAAAAATTTCCACGAGAAACAAAGACTGTTCTTCTATCCATCAATTTTTGAAAATGTAAATGGAAAAACCATCGACTGGACGAAGCAAACGGTGAAAACCTTTACCGATTCGGCGAAAACAAATCTTTTAGCCGTGTTTCTTCCTTACATTATCTTTATTTCATTATTCTTAATTCTTTCACAAATTAAATTTAGAAAGCTATGTTAAAAACCATCAATCTACATAAAAAATACAACGATTTTACAGCTTTAAAATCTTTAAACCTCGAAATTCAGGAAGGTGAAATCTTCGCTCTTCTCGGGCAAAACGGAGCCGGGAAAAGTACAACGATCAATATTTTATTAGGATTAATTAAAGCCACTTCAGGTGATGCTTTTATCAATAATATTTCCGTAAAGGAACATCCTGAAAAAATAAAAAAGCATTTGGCATATATCCCTGAAACGGTATTGCTTTATCCCAATTTGACAGGAATTGAAAATCTTGACTTCTTCTCGAAAATTGCAGGTTTTAATTATGATAAAAGTGAGCTTTCAGCATTGTTGAAACGTACAGGACTACAGGAAATTGCTCACGAAAAAACTCTCGGCGGTTATTCCAAAGGAATGCGTCAAAAAGTTGGAATCGCTATCGCACTCGCCAAAGACGCCAAAGTTCTTCTTCTTGATGAACCAACAAGCGGACTCGACCCGATTGCCACCGCAGAATTTACAGAAATTGTAAGACAATTGGGAAATGAAGGACGAACTGTTTTAATGGCAACGCACGATATTTTTAATGCCGTAAGTGTTGCTACTAATATTGGAATAATGAAGCAGGGAGAGCTGGTACAGAATCTACCGTCAAAAGCTTTTTCTGCTGAGGAATTGCAGGAATTGTACTTGAAGACAATTTAAATAATACAATTCTTTTGAATAACTATGAAATACCATCGAGGTGTTTCATAGTTTTTCTAGGAACTTTAATAGTGGTAAAAGTAAATAGTCTTTATAAAAAGAATCACAGCAAAGATTAAGAAAACAAATAATTATAATATTTGATAATCTTAAATTGCTCAAACATTTCAATTTTGAAATTTAAAAAGTTTATAAATTCTCAAATGAATTCTCCAACTTAAAGTTCTTCACATTTTTTATTTGTACGCGCTCCTCTGCAGATTTTTCTAAAGTAATATTTTTCATCCAAATATTTTTCACAGGTAATTCGTCATTTCCATTAATTTTGACAACAAATTTAGCTGAACTTGCCCGTACATCTGTTAGAAAAACATCTGTAATAGGGGTAAGTTTCCTAACTACAGTTGGAACAAGCTTCCTCCATTGATACAATACATCGGTATCAATACCAAGTATACCTTGGCTAATAGTGTTTGCCTGCACATTTTGAAAATATACATTTTTTACATAACCACCCATCCTCTCATTTGTCTTTATAAATAGAAGGTGCATTAATTTAGTATTAGTATCAGATACCTTACAATTTTCAATGTAAATATTTTCAATTCCTCCAGAAAGTTCACTTCCTATTGCCACTAATTGATGACCATCCTTTACTAAACAATTTCTAATGACAATATTTTTGGACGGTTTTTTCAAACGCCAACCTTCAGGATTTCTACCTGACTTTATTGCAATAGCATCATCTCCTTGATCAAAAACACAATTCTCAATCAAAATATTTTGACTCATTTCTGGATCTATCCCATCATTATTATGTCCATGCGCGTTGACATCTATTCTACGAACCACAACATTTTTGGAGAGATAAAGATGAACGGTCCAAAACGGGCTGTTCCGAATATTTATATCCTCGATCAAAACATTCTTACAACGATTAAATTGTATAAACTGTGGACGTAGATTTGAATTACCATTTACCATGTTGCGTTGTTCTACAGGAACTCTTTCCTGTGCCCAATTGTACAAAAGTTTAATGCTTTCCATATGAGCGGGAGGTCGCGAAAACCACTTACTCCACTCACTATTATCTGCTTTAATAGTTCCTTTGCCAGTAATTGCGACGTTTTGTGCATCGAAAGCATAAATTAATGGAGAATAATTATAACATTCTAAACCTTCCCAGGTTGTAAAGACTGCCGGAAGATAGTCATTAGGGTCGGGAGAAAAAAGTAAAGTTGCCTCTTCGGAAACATGGAGATTAACATTACTCTTCAAGTGAATTTTTTTTGTGTACCATTCGCCTTTGGGAATGATAACATTACCTCCGACTAAACTAGCTTCATTAATTGCATTTTTTATTGCTTCAGAATTTTTTTCTTTATCATTAGGTACCGCTCCGTAATCTATTATATTGAAATTCTTAGCACTTGAAAAATTTGGAGATTTTATTGTAAGGTTAGAAAAAGGAGTTTTTACAAATTCTTTGTTCAGTTTTACTTTATTCCTTTGAGATTTCACTGTTAATGAGAAAAAGCAAAATAACAGAAATATCAGGCATCTAAATATGGAGACATTTTTCATAATTAATAATGTAATAATTAAAGATCAGAATTTATAATTCTAAAACTATCCTGTACATTATGTCATTGGAGAAAAAATATTTTTAAACATAATACCGATTAATGTTTAAAAAAAATGGCATACTCTAATGATTCTTTACTCCATGAATGATATCTATAAAGTCCAAGCCTGATTTAACATATTCAAAATAAGATCATCATAAGACCAACCTATTTCACGAGCAGCCAATGCAGTAAGACTATCTTGATCCCTTCTATGTAAACGACTTGAACCTGTCATATTTGGTTTCATGTTAAGATCAAAGAGGTAATAAACACCCTTCTCATCAGCTCTGCAATCAATTCTAATTGGAGCTTTGGCTTCTATCAAATGGGCTGCCGCTTCACATTGTCTACATAATTTTACAATTTCTGCAGATTTCTGCTGTTCAGAAGAAATAACCTTAGAGTTTTTAATGATTGCAACAATACCATTGTACGGAGCCACTCCATTTTCATGATTAAATCGTTCCACTGGAGGTAAGCTCCAATAGTCTTCTATTAAAGTACTTTTACCATTTATAAAATATTTTCCGGGTGGCATAACACTAATTGTTAGTTCCTGCCCACTTAAAAACTCTTCCAGATAAAACATATCACCATACAAATTATCTTTGAACATATTCTTTGCTGTAGACTTTAATTCAGTTTCATTCTTAACAACGTAAACACCTTGGCTACCCCTTCCTCGAACTGGCTTTATTACTGAGGGAAACGAAAAATCTACTGAGAATTTTTCAATATTATCTTTGGTGAGAATTTGATAACTCGGAACATTTAGTCCGTTCTGCCTCAAAAATTTATTTGTCAGAATTTTATCATCGTATGAATCTACAGAGTTAGGATTTTGCCCGACAAACAATAAATTTTTGCCGAATTGTTTTTCAATGGCATGGCTTCGATAGAGAACTGTATTTAGCCAAAATACATTTGCTCCCATTTCTAGTGCCCGAAAGATTCCCTCATCATTATCAGGGAAAACCCAATCTTTGTCAATGATGGGATTAGGATTATTTTTTGGTGTTAAAACATCAATCTTTTGGCTATTTAAGGAATAAGCAATATCTGCCCCACTGTCACTATATCCTCCATCCTTCATTGGTTTAATTACATTGTCTTTAGACGGCGCTTTTTGTGCTTGAAATAAAATGGCTACTTTCTTTTCCATAAAATAAATGTGTATCCCCAAGTTACAAAACTATTCCAGCACACATAAAATTAAAAATGCTAATTTTATATTAATAATAAATAATCAGAGATTTAATCAAAGCTCGTATGAGATTATTTGTACCTCTGTTAATCCCGATTGTTGTAGGTCTCCGTTAGAGACGGAAATTTCAGGATAAGAAAATGTAACTCTATCAGCGTGAGGAAGTGTAGAATCATAAATCATCCGATTAATTAATGAATTTGCAACTTTTATCTCAATACTATTTTGACCAATATTCAAAAATTTTGAAATATCTAATTTCCAAGGAGAACACCAGACTGTACCTGCGTCCTGCCCATTAATAAGCACTTGCGCTACAGATCCCGGAATTCCTAACCTGATGTAAGCCTTTCTAAATAACGAATTAATATGAAATGAGTTCTTATAAATAGCTGTTCCAGAATAGTATTTTATTTGAGGATCGTTAAAGTTAGTCCAATCTTTAAGTTCTTTAAAATTTATATTTCCTATACCGCCCTTCCCTTTATCAAAATAGACATCCCAAGAATTGTTGAGCTTTAAAATTTGTCTTGGAGCAATAAATTCTTCATTATAAATTGGTAATTCTTCAAAATTATTAGATATCATTACAAACAATGATTCTTTAGCTGATATTGTTAACGGAACTGATATATTTCCATTCTCACCTATTTTTGACTTAGCGTTGTAACGCATTCCTGTAGAGGGATCCCAAACTTGAACATATTTACCTTTTGCGGAAAATCTAAAAACATTGTCTTCTTCAATTTCCTTATGATTATCAATGAAATACATATCAGCATCCTTAAGTGACCTATGATTAAAGTAAATTTTAGATGTTTTACAATCAGATTTCTCCAACTCCAAATCTGGAAATACTTGAGCCAATTCTAAAACTGACTGTAATGTTCCACCCCAGTAAACAGTTCCTAACCCATATTTCCTAGTTCCCTTTGATGGAGGATTCTTCCCCCAAAGTCTGTCGGCAAGCTTTCTATACTCTTTATCCAATACTATATCTGCGGTTGATCCTGAAAACTCTGGTTTAGCTCCATAAATTCTTCCACCTTTTTCCACTATTTGTGCAATTTTTTTTAGAGCAGAATAAGTTAGGGATTGGCTTTTGGGAAGAACCATTATTTTATAAGAATTACCATCTGGAAGCATAATTTTACCCTTAGCACCAGACAACCTATTGATCAAAGCATCTGTTGAAAATGCATCGAAATCAAAACCTCCAGGGATATCTGGTAAACGATTGGTAAGTATTTTAACCGGAGCATTATCGCCTAAATAAATACAAATATCAGCTACGGACTTTCCCATCCGCATCAAGTATGTGCTTCTTGCCTGAAAATCCCAAAATGGAGCACTAAAATCCCACCAAGTATTATTCCTATTTATAGCATATTGACGTCCACCTCCTGTACTTCCAGGTATTTTATCCAGCCACGGCTGGTAAGCAGATGCACAAATTACAAACTCATTAATTCCGAAGGCATAAGCATAATTCGCAAGAGATTTTAATTCATGAAGAGTTGTAGAGTACTTCGCATCAGTAAAAGCCTCTGCGGAGGCAATAGGTTTTCCATAAATGTGAGCAGCAGAAGAACTTTCCTTAATATCATAATTACCATCTGGATGAATGACCCAAAACTCACCTTGAGGTTTATCTACTTTACCTTTCGCCATAATTGGATCGCCTACTATACAAAGAGCATTTCCAATCGCTTGAGCTGTGAAATGAAGTCCATTTGATTTAGCCAATTTATTAAAAGTGCCGTAGTAGTTATCGGCAATCATATCAGCAATATTTCTCCTAACATCAAAGAGAAATCCATCAGAAGTTTTCGGACTGTCAACAATGTATCCCATCATCGCCGGCAAAAACCCTTTCATATCGTAGCCCTGCCTAACTTTGAATTCATTAGGGAAACTTTCCGTCCAATTCTGAGCTCCCGCTTCATGACTATCCATTGCAATTCCTAAAAGGTTATCTATTCCTGATATCTTAAGGGAGTCTACAATGACTCCTACATATTTATCCCATTGTAAATTTGCGGCTTCAACAGAGAGCTTGTCACATTCTCTACCAAGAAGGTTTTTACGTCCGTGCTTGGTATTAGCTCCGGTTGGTTCATATGCAAATCTCATCACAACCCATTCACCTTCGGGAACATTCCAATTCAAAATTCCATCAGCATCAACTTTATCAGTAACATTAATGACTTGATTAGATTGAATCACTTCATTTTTTCCGAATTTTGGAGTTTTATCCGGTTCAATATATTCGGAAAACAGCCCAGCTTTTTCCTCATATTGATCAATCATTGCCATAGAATGTAGGACTATTGAATTTAACTGTAGTTCTTGATTACTTTCAGAATCTTCCCACCAATGATTTAGATTTAATCGGTAATATTTCGCTTTAACAGTTTTAAATGATAAAGTCTTTTGTCTCCAACTTTCATGCGCTTTATAAATGGGTTTCAGATCGCAAATTTTATGATAATTAACCCCATCATAAGATACTTCCAACTGTCCGAAATCTGGTAACACCCTGTATCCTGTTCCAGTAAATGTAGCCGAAGGAGGAGCAGGAACATTTGTAGCACTGGACGTAGCCTTTCCTCTCGGTTGCATTTTATAAGAAATACTTCTAGCTTCAAAACCATTTGGGAAGTACAGATTAATATAGTGCCCTTTATCGGTTCTTGGAATTTTTAAAACAGTATTTGCATCTCGCTCAAATAGTTTTAAAACATTTTCTGACTTAATATCTGAACTGATAACAACCTCTTCAGAAAAAGATGTTTTTCCAGCACCATCAGGAGCAGGAAACGCTATAACAGCAACATCTTTAAAATAATCAAATTTATTTTTTGGTTCTGGTAATTTACCTTGAAAATTTGAACCTCCTTTAATAACTTTTTCAGTTGCTGTAAGTCTTTTCATTCCACTTTCATTAGTAATCCACGGACCACCAGCAACGTAACCGTTTGATATATGAAGTTCAAATGATAATCCAATTCGTTTTGCCTCTACTGCAGCAAACTTTAACATTTTCCACCAATCTACAGAAAAGCCATCCAATGCCTTTTCAGCCTTACCATGGCTCTGATCATAGTAGACAACTCCACCAATACCCGCTTTCTTAAAAGCAGCTAAATCAGCAGTTATACCTTCCTTTGTGGTTTCAGTTTCACCATGAAACCACCATACTTTGGTTCTTGTAGTATCTTGAGGTTTTAGAAAACCAATTTTTGCAGTTTCAAGGCTATGAGGTAGTTGGCCTTTATACAAACTAAAAATGGACAATAAAAAAATTAAAAAAGTATTTTTTTTTAAGCAACTCATGAGAGTGGTATTAGGTATTATAAATCTAAAAAGTCAATAGAAATATTCCATCTTGTACCGTCCTGAAAAATAAAAATAATACCATCAAAAATTGAAAGTAATTTCCATATGCCAATAATGAATCTTGTTGACAATATTAAATCACTTTCTTTAATTACCTGAACGTTACTGCTTACCTTGAAGTATCTGCTTACTTTCGGTAACCAATTTGATGTAATTTTGTACTATAAATTTTACAAGATATGATACTAGTAACAGGTGCAACAGGCGCTTTAGGGCAGCAGACTATTAACTTTCTATTGGAAAAAGGTATTGGTCCGGAAAACATCTCAGGTTTAGCTAGAGATGAAAAAAAAGCATCCTTTTTAAATGAAAAAGGTGTAGAGGTTAAAGTTGGAGATTACTTCAACTACTCAAGTTTGGTCAGTGCATTCAAGGGTGTGGATAAACTATATTTTATTTCTAGTGGTGATGTCAATAACAGAGATATTCAACATCAAAACGTTGTTAATGCAGCGATAGAAGCTGGCATTAAGCACATTGTATACACAAGTGTTGAAAGTACATCTGGAGGTATTGATTCACCATTGGCTAAAATATCAATCCCAGTTTTAAAAACAGAGGAATGGATTAAGAATAGTAAAATCAATTACACTATTTTAAAAAACAATTTTTATCTTGAAATGTTACCCATGTTTTTAGGCGAAAATGTTTTAGAAACTGAAAAAATTTATACCACTACTGGGGAAGGTAAAATCGGTGCTGTTTTAAGATCTGATTTAGCTGAGGCCTCTGCAAATGTGATTATTTCAGACGACAGCATCAATAAAATTTATCACTTGTCAAATACTGATGCATTTAATTACAATCAGGTTAAAGACATTTTAAATCAATCAACAGGAAAAAACATACAGCTTATTCAGCTCAATCCACAAGAACTAAAGGAACATTACATTAAGATTGGTCTTCCTGAATATGTAGCAGAATCTCTTATGGACTTTTCAAATGCAAAATCAAATGGAGAATTTGATGTCACGAGCGATGACCTTAAAAATTTGCTGGGAAGAAAACCGGTATCAATTAAAGAGTTTTTAGAAAATTTAGCAATTAAATAAAAAAAAGAAAAATGAATAATTTAACATCCCCAACACTCAAGAAAGAAAAAAGAATATATTGGATAACAACAATAATCGCAATGATTATGACAGTGGGGCCGGCACTACTCTATTTTACAAACGATTACTTGATCGAAACAATGCGAAATAGATTAGGTTTTCCAGATTACTTCAGAGTTGAACTTGCCATTGGAAAATACTTAGGTGCAATTGCCCTACTTGTTCCCGCAATTCCTAAAATGTTCAAAGAATGGGCCTATGTGGCATTTGGAATAGTTCTTATCTCCGGAAGTATAGCTCATGGTCTTATAGACGGATTTGCAGCAGGCATTTCTCCCTTAGTACCCTTTGCAATTTTAAGTGTTTCGTATTATTATTTCCGTAAACTTAATTATGCAGACTAAATTTGTCTGGTCAAGTATCACCGTACTTTTATTTATTGTCACTATACTGTTTGCAACAGCTATAAAAGGAAAAAGTGTACTAAAAACAAAAACATTTACAAAAATGGAAAATAAAGAAAAAATGAAAATTAAAATTTGGAGTGATATCATGTGTCCATTTTGTTACATTGGAAAGAGAAACATTGAACAGGCATTATCTAACTTTCCAGAAAAGCAAAATATTGAGATAGAGTGGAAAAGTTTTCAACTTGACCCTTCGATTCCGGAGATTCCCAAATATCAAGATGATATTTACAGATTTGTAGCTCAAACCAAAGGAATATCATATGAACAGTCAAAATCGATGCATGAACATGTAGTAAAAATGGCAGAGCAAAGTGGTCTAGAATACCATTTTGATAAAATTTTAGTTACAAACTCTTTAAAAAGTCATATTTTAATTCAACTGGCTAAAACTAAAGGTCTTGCTTCAGAAGCTGAAGAAAAGCTTTTCTATTCTTATTTTACACTTGGAAAAAACCTTAATGATATTAATCAATTAACAGTGATTGGAGAAGAAATAGGCATTAAAAAAGACGAGATTGAAAAGGCTTTTAATAATGACGATTTTGTACTGAAAGTTAAAAAAGACAGACAGGAAGCATTAGCATATGGTATGACCGGAGTACCTCTTTTAGTTATAAACGGTAAACATGTTATAGTTGGTGCACAGCAGCCTGAAGAAATACTGAAAACAATTTCCAAAGCATACCAAGAATGGAAATCAGAACAGGATCCAAATCTAAAAATACAATATGGTGCTAGTTGCGATTCGGACGGAAGCTGTCAATAATTATTAATTGTTCAAAAATGTAAAACCCAATTAAAACCATCACCGTTTATAGTTGGGTTTTTTACATTTATGCATTTACACAAAAATTTCCAGTTCACTTATCATTTTTTCCGGTTCAAAGCTTCTTACTTTTCTAAAATACATCAATGGATAATCTTTGCAACTAATTAATCATAAAGTTTTAAAGATGTATAATAAGGTTGGTATGATTACCATGCTTCTGACAGCATTAGTTGCTTGTACACCAAAAGATCAGGCCGATAACAGCAATAGGCAACCTATTCCTGAGCTTCCTGTTAAAATTATTAATCTAGGTGATGCACAATCATTCAAAGATTATCCAGCAGTAATCGAAGGTAAAGAAAATATTGAAATTAGAGTTCAAGCAAATGGCTACCTCGATAAAGTCTACGTAGAAGAAGGTAGTTATGTAAAAAAAGGACAATTATTATTTAAAATTAATGATGCAATTTATCTTGCACAAGTAGAAAAAGACAAAGCTAATTTGCTTTCTTCTGTATCAACTTTAGAAAATGCTAAACTGGAAGTAGAAAAAACTAAACCTTTGACTGAAAATAAGGTTTTCTCACAAGTCCAGCTTAAAAATGCCATAAATAACTTAAATATTGCAAAGGCAAACTTTCAACAGGCAAAAGCTAAACTAAATGAAAGTAAAATAAATTTAAATTTCACGTATGTTAAAGCTCCAGTATCCGGATATATTGGAAGAATTCCTAAAAGAATAGGAAATTTAGTGTCTGTGTCAGATGTAACTCCACTCACAACACTTTCAGATGTAAGCAAAGTTTATGTGTATTTTTCCCTGAGCGAGACAGATTATTTTAACCTGGTGTCTAATGAAAAAGACCTTTTAAAGAAAAAGGTCGATCTCATTTTACCTAATGGAGAACTTTATAAGTCACCTGGACAAATTGAAATGATCGATGGACAATTCAATAAAACAACAGGGGCAATTACGATCAGAGCAAACTTTCCCAATAGTTCATCACTTCTAAGAACCGGAGTAACTGCCACTATAAGACTTTCTGAAAAGTATCATAACGTATTACTGGTACCGCAAATTGCAACAACGGATATACAAAATAAAGTCTTTGTATTTACCTTAGATAGTCACAATAAAGTAACGAAAAAACAAATTTCTCTATTTGGAAAGGCAGAAAACAATTATATAGTTTCGTCCGGTCTTAAAATTGGCGACAAGATAGTAATTGGTGGTGTTGAAAGTTTAGCTGACAATACTATAATAAAACCGATATTTAAATAGATTACTATGTTACAGAAAATATTAAAAAGACCAGTTCTGGCAACAGTAATCTCTGTCATTTTACTAATATTAGGGATCTTTAGTGTTTTTAAATTGCCGCTCACTCGTTTTCCGGATATCGCACCTCCAAGTGTACAAATCACAACTACTTTTCCTGGAGGAAATGCGTCAACGGTCTTGAGGTCAGTTGTTGCACCAATTGAAGAAGCTGTTAATGGTGTTGAAAACATGACTTATATTCAATCAACAGCCAGCAATGATGGGACAGCGAACATTACGGTATTTTTTAAACTTAGTACCGATCCAGATCAGGCCGCTGTGAATGTTCAGAATAGAGTATCACAAATAACAAGTCAACTTCCACCAGAAGTTATTCAAAGCGGCGTCACCACTGTTAAGCAACAAAACAGTATGATCATGGAATATAGTGTTTACAGCGATGACAAAAATCTCTACGATGAAGCATTCATACAAAACTATGCAAAGATTAATATTATTCCAGAAATAAAAAGAATCCCAGGAGTTGGACAAGTACAACTTTTTGGTTTGAAAGACTACTCAATGCGAATATGGCTTGATCCAAATAAATTGGCATCTCACAACCTGACTGCGTCAGATGTGATTACTTCAATTCAAGACCAAAGTCTCGAGATAGCCCCAGGGAAATTTGGAGAAGGGACTTCGCAAGATTTGTCTTACGTTATTAATTATTCAGGAAAGTTCAACCAGCCCGAACAATATGAAAACATTGTAATAAATGCAAATGATGATGGTTCTGTATTGTATTTAAAAGATGTTGCACAAATTGAGCTTGGTTCTGCAAACTATAATACTGACAATAAATTAGATGGAAAAGATGCTGTCGTATTTGGAATATATCAAACTAATGGCTCCAATGCTAATGAGATACAAATAGAGGCCATCAAAGCTATGAAGAGAGCAAGTGAAAACTTTCCAAAAGGGATTAAATATGAAGTGGTTTATAGCACAAAAGAAACACTTGACGCCTCAATAAACCAAGTAAAAAGTACCTTAATTGAAGCTTTTATACTTGTTTTTATTATCGTTTACCTTTTTCTACAAGATTGGCGTTCAACATTAATTCCTGCAATTGCTGTTCCGGTTGCATTAATTGGAACATTCTTCTTCTTACAATTACTTGGTTTTACAATTAATATTTTAACTCTCTTCGCATTGGTTTTAGCGATCGGTATCGTAGTAGACGATGCAATAGTTGTAGTGGAAGCAGTTCATGAAAAAATGGACAAAACAAAACTTTCTGCATCTCAAGCAACTGTAAAGACGGTTAATGAAATATCATCTGCAATTATATCAATTACGCTAGTAATGACTGCTGTCTTTGTGCCAATTGGATTTTTGGAAGGACCTGTGGGAGTCTTTTATAGACAATTTGCATTTACATTGGCAGTAGCGATTATTATTTCCGCCTTGAATGCATTAACCTTAAGTCCAGTACTTTGTGCCTTATTATTACGGAAAGAAGATAAAAACGAAGAGAAACAAAACTTTACATCTCACTTCAAAAAATCATTCAATACCGGTTTTAATGCAATAACATCAAAATACATTTCTACCGTTAAAACTCTAATAAAATTTAAATGGATTAGCGTTGGGGCGCTGATTGTTATTACTGCAATTTCTGGTTGGCTAATAGTAAACACCTCTACAGGATTTATTCCAAATGAAGATGATGGTTTTATTGCAATATCAGTATCTCTCCCTGCAGGAGCAAACCTAGAAAGAACAGGAAAAGTACTTAAAGAAGCTGATTCAATCATTGGGAAACTACCTTATGTGGAATCGTTTGCAACAATTTCAGGTTTTAATTTGCTTACAAACAGTGCCAGTCCATCTTACGCTGTAGCATATGCGAAACTTTTACCAATGGATAAAAGGGGCGAAACAAAAGATATTAATGAAATTATTGCAGAGGTTAATTTTAAGCTAAGTAAAATAAAAGAAGGAACATTTAATGTTTTTACTTTTCCTACAGTACAAGGTTTTGGAAGCTTCAGTGGTTTAGAGCTTATGCTACAAGACCGTTCAGGAAAATCAGTTGTAAAATTCAGTGATGACGTGAATAATTTTATTTCGGAAGTCAATAAGTTACCTGAAATTGAGACTGCCTTTACTCTTTTTAGAGCAGATTTCCCTCAATTTAATTTAAAAATTAACCATATAAAAGCAAAACAATTAGGTGTATCGGTTTCAAGTTTAATGAAAAATATACAGACTTATTTTGGGAGTAATCAGGCTTCAGACTTTAATCTATATGGAAAATATTATAGAGTTATAGTCCAAGCCCAACCTAATAGCAGAGCTACTGAGACTAGCCTGCAATCAATCTACGTCAAAAATAACCGGGGAGATATGGTTCCAGCTTCAAGTATTGTTACGCTTGAAAAAATGTATGGTCCGGAATCTATGAATAGATATAATTTATATAATGCAATATCATTAAATGCGATTCCTAAAACTGGTTATAGCACGGGCGATGCAATGTCTGCCATTGAAAAACTTGCAAACCAAAAGTTGAACAAAAATTACAGTTACGAGTGGACAGGACTCAGCAGAGAACAAAAAGAATCAGGAAATCAAACTTTGATAATTTTCGCAATGGTAATATTATTTGTTTATTTTCTTCTCTCAGCACAATATGAGAGTTATATATTACCGTTAGCTGTGCTTCTTACAATACCTACTGGATTAATTGGAGTTTTTTCTGCAATAAAAATTGCTGGTATAGACAACAATATATATGTCCAAATTGGATTAATTATGTTGGTGGGATTATTGGCAAAAAATGCAATACTAATCGTAGAATATGCTTCACAGATGAGAAAAACTGGTCAAGATATAATTACATCTGCATTGCAAGCATCCAAATTACGACTTCGTCCTATAGTAATGACTTCATAGCTTTTATTGCCGGTCTTTTACCTCTAATGTTTGTTAAAGGGTCATCAGCACAGGGAAATCACTCAATTAGTATAGGTACAGCTGGTGGAATGTTAACAGGGGTCGTCCTGGGAACCTTGCTAATCCCCGTATTGTACATTATATTTCAGAAAGTGCACGAACTAATATCAAAGAAAACAAAAAAAATAGATGATTAAATGATTACAAAAATATTGACATTAGCAACAGTATTAATTCTACTGCAGTCGTGTATATCAAATAAAAGCACACAAAAAACGAGTCATAATATACCTACTAATTTTGAAGGATTCTCTAAAGATGACAGTGTTAGTATAGCAGCACTTCCAATTGATCAATTTATAAAGGATAGCACATTACAAAAAATTCTTAATAATGCAATTGATAAGAATTTTGACTATAAAATTGCATTACAAAATATTTTGATTAATGAGGAAAAACTAAGACTTACAAAAGCAGCAAATCATCCTAATGTTAACTTTGATATAGCTGCTAAAAGAACATGGCAATCTTCCAATAGCTTAAATGGAACTCTCTCCGATCAACTTATTACAAGCAGCTATTTAGACGATTACAATTTGGGACTTTACTTTAACTGGGAAATATTAACCTGGGGCAGAATAAAAAAAATGAAAGAAGCTTCGTTAGCAGATTATATTAAGTCCATCGAAGCAACAAGAGTTATAAAAACAAGACTTGTAACCGATATCAGTCAAGCTTATTACAAGTTAATTATGCTGGATGCGCAACATAAAATAGTTTTAAAAAACATTATTTTAATGGAGCATTCTTTAAAACTAACTAAACTACAATTCAATTCAGGGTTGGTCACTAATTTGGCTGTTGATCAAATGCAGGTGCAACTTGATGAAGCAAAAAGGATTATTCCAGAAATTGAAGAAAATATTATCACACAAGAAAATATTATCAGATCTATATCTGGAGAATTTCCTAAAGGTGTTATCAGAAGCAATATATTGGAAAATAGCGATATGGACGACACTTTCTTGGTAGGCATTCCAGCACAACTGTTGAAATTCAGACCAGATATAAGAGAAGCTGAAAGTAATGTTAATTCATCTTTAGCTAAAATGGGAGTATCAAAAAGATTGATGTATCCATCCATAAAATTAACAGCAGGAATCGGACTTAATTCATTTCAAAATTTTAACTGGCTGAATGTTCCTAATAGCTTATTTGAAACTATTGGAGGAGGAATAACCCAACCAATTCTTCAAAATAGAAAGTTAAAAACCCAATACAATATCTCAAAAATAGAATTGACTAAAGCCAAGATAGAATTTGACAGAGTAATTGTATTAGCAGTTAAAGAAGTAAGCGATGCTTTAAATAAAATAAAAAAAAATAGAGAATCATTAGTTATAGAAGAGGCAAAACTCAAAAACTTAAATAATGCAATTTTGCGAGCAGAACTACTCTATCAAAATGGGCAAGCAAGCTATTTAGAGGTAATATCAGCACAAAGCAAAATGCTTGAATCCGAGCTTTCAATAGTCGCGATTAAAAGTACCATATCTCAGGCGAACATTGAGTTATACAGATCATTAGGCGGAGGGTGGAAATAATTAATTATTTTTATAAATTAAAAAGTAAAATAAGTGAAAGATAAACTGTTTTATAAATATTACAGGATAATTATTATACCATTAGTATTTCTGATATACTTAATTATCTCTTTTTTTATGAATCCTTTCAATTCATATTGGAAATATCTAATAAACTTACCTCTCTCACTTTTTTTAATGGAGGAGCTTTTAACTCTACTTACCTGTTGGGCAATAACAGAATTAAGTATTGCGATGGCAAAATGGATGGATGGTTGGTTGGATTGGGAGACAAAACCCATTATCAGAGCAGTACTTCAAACTATATTCTTACTGATAGGTACATATTTTCTATTAAAAATATTTGACTATCTGGCACTGATATTATGTCAAAGACCCAAAGGCTTTTCAGACGAATTGGGAAATTGGCAATGTGCCTTTACCGGTTTATTAATGTCAATTCTCATCAGTGCTTTCCATACCGGAAACTTTTTTTTTAAAAGCTGGAAGTCTTCTATGCTAGAAGCTACAGAACTACAATTAAAAGCTGCGAAATTTAAAGAAATAGCAATGCAGGCTCAGCTTCAGTCACTTAAGCTTCAATTAGACCCTCATTTTCTATTTAATAACTTTAGTATTTTGTCGGCTTTAATAGATGAAGAGCCAGAAACGGCCAGTTCTTTCCTTGAAAATTTATCAAAAGTCTATCGGTATATGATCAATAATCTTGATAATAATGTAATAGCAATTGAAGAAGAACTTAAATTTATTGATTCATATAATTATCTTATAAAAATCAGATATGGAGAAAATGTTAATGTAGATGTTCAGGTCTCGAATGAGACAAAATTAAAAGTCATCCCTCCAATTACAATCCAACTTTTAATAGAAAACGCTATTAAACATAATATTGCAACAGGCGAAAACCCACTGCAAATTAAAATTTATGATGATCAAAGTTATTTGATTGTTGAAAATACTTTACAACCTATTGACCACATAATCCCGACAACAAAATTAGGTTTAGAAAATATTAAAAGCAGATATAAACTACTATTTGACAAGGATGTTCTTATCAAAAAAATCGATGGAAAATTTTGTGTTGCCTTGGAACTTTTACAACCTAAATAGATATTTTTATGAAAGTTATAATCATTGAAGACGAAAAATTTAATATTATTAAATTAAAAAAAATGCTTTCAGAAATTGATTCTAGCATTGTAGTCGAAAAAGAATTAGGAACTATTAAAGAAAGTGTAAATTATCTAAAAAAAAATACTGATGTCGATGCTATATTTATGGATATTCGGTTAGGAGATGGACTAAGCTTTGAAATCTTTTCACAAGTAAAAATTACCTGTCCAGTCATCTTCGTTTCTGCATATGATGAATATGCTGTTCAAGCTTTTAAAGTAAATGGATTAGATTATATTTTGAAGCCTGTAGATAAAACTGATCTATCAAATGCCGTTGAAAGAATCAAAAATAGAATCCAATCATCTGATACCAACAGCCTTATCAAGAGTTTATTGGAACAAATCAATAGTAAACAATTAGTTTACAGAAACAGATTTATCATAAATTTTCAAGATGAAATAAAGACAATCCAAACTGCAAACATTCATTTTATCACTTTGGAAGATTCGAAGACTTATATTCACTTGAATGACGGTACTAATATCTATCTAAATATGACAATGGACGATGTAGAAACTCAATTGGATCCAACAATTTTTTTTCGCGCAAACAGAAGGTGCATTATACATATTGACAGTATAGATAAAATAGTTAACTATTCAGTCAGTAAACTTAAAATAATTATAAAATCAAATAAAGAACAAGAGATAATAATAAGTAGAGAAAAAGTTCCTGTATTTAAAAAGTGGATAGACCGTTAAGTCTATCCACTTTTTTTTGTATTAATCACAAGATCCTACTTCTTTAGGATAAGGAAGGCTGTTTCCTGTTTCATTCCTGTGTTGTGCACCCCAAACCTCCAACAGTCTCCAAATAGGTATAGAATCAATTGCGAGTTGTGTTAACTCATAATCAACTCTAGGCGGAACAACTGGATGAGCAGTTCTTGTCACAAGACCATCTGCCTCCAACTCTTTTAATTGTAGAATTAGCATTCTTTCAGTAATGTTACCAACTCTCTCTTTTAATTCTTTAAATCGTAAGGTTTTATTCTCTAATTTACCAAGAATAAGAATTTTCCATCTTCCCCCTAACTTCCGAAGAGCATAGGATAAATCGCATTCATCCAGATGCCTTTCGTTGATCATATTAGTTGATTCCAGCTTTCTTTTACCCATTACATACAAATTTGTTTGTTACATACAATTAGCTTGATAATTGTGAAAAAAAGGCTTTACTTGTAATTTTGCACCTTAATTTTTACAAAGATAAGGATAATATGAAAAGGATTGCTTATATAGGAGCCATTGGAGTATTGGGAGTAATGACTACAGAATTTGGGATTATTGGTGTACTTCCTCAAATAGCTGAGCATTATAAAATTTCAATTGAAAAAGCTGGGACTTTACTTAGTGGCTTTTCTTTAGTAATTGCATTCACAGGCCCAATTGTTACTTTATTCACATCATCTTTTAATCAAAAAAAACTAATGCTTTATTCAATGCTATTATTTTTGGTATCGAATATCTTATCTGCTTTAGCTCCGCCATTTTGGGCTCTTATGTTGTTAAGGATGCTGCCTGCTTTTTTACAACCAGCATATATGGCAACCGCAGTATCGGTAGCAGTTTCTTTTAGCGATAAAAAAAATAAAAATGAAATGATGGGAATTGTTTTTAGTGGAGTTTCTATCGCAATGGTTACAGCAGTACCATTGGCATCATGGATTGCCAGCAAATTTTCATATGAATATTCGTACTTTATTGGAGCTGTTGTCAGCTTAATTGCCATGATATCAATTTATATTGGGCTGCCCAAGATGGAAAAAAGAGAACGAAAAAGTTTTGGAAGCCAGCTCATTATTTTAAAGAGACCTACCTTCATTATTAGTACATTGATGAACCTATTTAAAATAGGCGCTTGGTTTGCAACTTATAGTTATTTTGCAGAATACTTAAACAAAGCTAAGAAAATGGATCCTACAACTGTTAGCTATATGCTTTTTCTATTTGGTATACTTGGAGTAATTGCAAGTTTCATTGCTGGAAAAATGCTTAGTAAGGGTATTACAAAAACTACAATTTTCTTTTTATCTGGAACAATAGTTATTCCCATATTGTTACAATTTACGGGCGAATTCACAGTTGGCACAACAATTCTTATTGCTTTTTGGGGCTTTATGTATGCTCCTTGTTTTCTGGTTGCAACCGCATATATGATTTCTGCCGCACCAGATGCAATGGAATTTGCTAACAGTCTCCAAATTTCTTTTGGAAATCTGGGAGTAGTTTTAGGAACAAGTTTAGGGGGATGGGTTATAGCATCAATGGGTGTTGAGTTTACTCCTTGGGTTACTCTAGGCTTAGGAATATTAGCTTTACTAATGATACTACTGAGATCATTGGTAGAAAGAAAAAAAGAATCACAATTAGCAATCAGCCAATAACAATATTTAAATTAAAAAATTATGGATAATAATCTTAAAATATTTACGCCTTTAAAAACGCCAGCATTTACATTAAACAATAGAATTGTAATGGCTCCAATGAGTAGAAGAAGATCTCCTCAAGGTACACCTTCTGCTTCAGTAGCAATATATTATGGACAAAGAGCTTCTGCTGGTTTAATCATAACAGAAAATGTTGCAGTTTCTCAAAATGGAGTTGGATATTTGGACGCTCCTGCAATGTTTAATGAAGAGCAAAAGGAAGCGTTAAAAAAAATAGTTGAAACTGTTCATGAAAAGGAAGGCAAAATATTTATGCAGCTAGTCCACAGTGGTCGTGTAGGACATCATTTTAACCATAAAGACAATGCTGAACTTGTTGCTCCAAGCCCTATTAAGGCAAGTGGATTAATCAAGATCCCTACCGGTGAACATTTAGAAATGCCAGAACCGATAGAATTGTCAACTGAAGATGCTGAAAATTTGATTGACTCATTCGTTGATGCCGCAAAGACAGCAATTGAGTTGGGTTATGATGGTGTTGAAATACATGGAGCTCATGGTTTTCTTACTGAGCAGTTTTTAAATCCACATACTAATTTAAGAAAAGATAAATTTGGTGGAAGTGTAAAAAACAGAACTCGTTTTCTACTTGAAATTGCTGAGAGAACAGCGAAAGAAATAGGACCAGAAAGAACAGGAATAAGACTTTCTCCCTTTGCAGGAGTTAATGAAATGGCACCTTACAGTGAAGAATTAGAAACATATCAATACCTTATTGATAATTTAAATACCATTGGATTATTATATGTTCATCTTTCTGGATTTACCATAAACGGGAAACAGAGCATAACTGAGGATTTTATTCGAGATGTAAGAGCAAGATTTAAAAATTTGGTTATGTTAGCAGGTGATTACACTAAGGAATCTGCTGAAATAGCTATTGAAAATGGCTTGGCAGATCTAGTAGCATTTGGAAGACCATTTATATCAAATCCTGACTTAGTTAATCGTTTTAAAAACAATTTACCTTTAGCTGTAGGCGATGAAGAAACCTTTTATAAAGGTGGAGATTATGGTTATATCGACTATCCAACTGCATAAAGAAACTAAATGAAAGAATCAAAAAGGGCAACACAACTCATTTTTTTAGCTTGCGGAATAGCGTTATCAAGTTGGGCACCAATGATACCCCTAGCTAAAGACCGTCTTAGTTTAATAGATAGTGAACTGGGATTGCTAATGTTGTTTCTGGGATTCGGAGCCATTGTAGCAATGCCAATCACAGATTGGTTTATTCAAAAATTTGGATGTAGGACAGCTATTAGTGCTGCATCGGTTCTGATTTCACTCAGTTTGCCTTTTTTGATGATTATTAAGAATTGGACTTCAATGTCAATTTGTCTGTTTCTTTTTGGATCTGGTATTGGAATGATTGACGTTGCAATGAACGCACATGGAGCTTTAATAGAGAAAAAATTAAAGAAGCCTATTATGTCTGCACTTCATGGATTATATAGTATAGGAGGATTGCTGGGACCAATTTTGTTTGGCTTTATTATGAAAATAAATATTCCTACTATTTACAGTGCGGTTATCATTTCAATCATAATTTTACTAATTGTATTTTCCCAGTATAAGACACTTTTGAGTAAAAGTGAAGAAAAAAATATACAAAAATCTGAACAAGAATTTACTGAAAGCCGATTAAAAAAGAAAGGAGGTTGGTTGAATCCGGTTCTATTAATAGTCGGAATGATGTGCTTTATCGGTTTTTCTTCAGAGGGAGCTTTATTGGATTGGGGTGCATTATTATTACGAGATACAAAAGGTATAAATGAAAAATTTGCAGGAATCGGCTTTGCATGTTTTTCAATTGCGATGGCAGCAATGAGACTAATTGGAGACAAAATACTCTCAAAGTTTGACCAGGGCTCTGTAGTTTTTTATGGGAGTATAATAGTATTTATTGGATATCTAATGGCAATACTATCACCATCTATCCCATTATCATTATTAGGATTCGTTTTAATAGGAATCGGAGGAGCAAACATAGTTCCTGTATTTTTCAGTGTAGCGGCTAGTATTAAAAATGTAAATATATCAACTGCAATTTCGGTAGTTACAACATTAGGATATACTGGCATGCTGGTTGGACCTGCACTTCTTGGTATTGTTTCTCAACACTATTCAACTTCAGTCGCATTATTTATAGCTGGTTTACTTCTTCTGGTGGTTGGAATTGCATTTAAATTCAGCAACTTGTCATCATTTTTAAAAGAAAAAAAATAGTGACCAAATAGTCTAGATCACTAATTTAAATTTGATTCATTACTTCGAGTAACTATCTATGATTTTTGCTCTATGATTTTTTCCCCATTTATATAATTCTAAAATAACCCCTTCTAAAGATTGTACATATTCTGTAGGGGTATATTCTACCAAAAAAGCACTATCATCATACACGGTTCTTTTGATTAATTGGTGCTCTTCCAAGTCTTTTAGTTCTTTAGCTAAAACCTTTGAAGAAATTTTAGGGATACTACGTTCGATTTCTCTAAATCTTTTATTACCATTACTTAATGAGATAATAATTAGCAATTTCCATTTACCATTAACTACATCAAGGGCGTCCCGAACGGATAACATCAGAGATAAACAATCATCTTTTGTTTTGTTTTCTAAGTCTACCATCTTTAATTTCTTACTAAAATTAACATACTATAAAACAAAATTACGATTTTTATACGTGGGAACTTGCAACTATTTTTGAGACGAAATTCATATACTCATAAGCAATTAAAAATTTTTTCCCCTTAATTTAATTGTAAATTTATGATGTCAAATAAAGAAGGGCTGGCTTCCGTTATGTGTATCAATGCTAGAAAGTGATTATGCTATTACACTCTGGTTAGAAGAACTTTTACCGGATATTTGTAATTCAAATACTCCAATTTGTTAAATTAAAAAGAATGAAATTTTTTCCTCTATTTTTTATAACGATTGCATTCAGTAGCAAATGTTATGCGCAAAATGAAGACATCAATTATGCAGAATATCCTTACAAATACCTCGACAAGAACTTTAAGATCAAAATATCTGACAAAGAGTATCAGGAAACCGTTGATAAATATGGCTTTTACAGAGATAGGGTAATCGGGGTTTCATATAAAGATTCTTTAACGGTTATAATGGCAAAAGAATTTGGAGATGACTCACAAAAAGGTAATAGAGCAACCCTTCATGTTGGCTATGGCTGGGAAATGGTAGGTTATCATTTATGGATCTCTGCTGAAGAAGCTAAAGAATTCGCAAAAAAGTATGATGTTACACATCCATACACTTTTATGGTGTTATTAAGAAAGCCAAACAGTAAGGATGACCAATATATTAATGAATTTTTTATAGAGTTAAGAAAAAAAGCACTGGAATATACCAAAGATGAAAAAGTCAAGACTCTATCTATTCCTCACCTAATGGATTTTGCTATGTATAAATCTCCTAAAAGAATAAAAGATTTTCAAGATCTTGTGGATGAAAGGATAAATAAAAAAAAATTGAAAAAAGATTATTAAAAAATAACTATGAAAAAAAAGTTTCTCTTCTTGCTATTAATACAAGTCGTATTTGTTAGCTGTCAGAAAAAAATTACTGATCTTAAGCTTATAAGCTACGACGAAAGGTCAAATAATGAGCTAAAAATAAATGCCTTCTCTACTTTAGATAAAGATGGAGTTTTATTGGTTTATTTAGATAGACAAAGAGATAATGTATTTTACAAATATAAATTGAGTCAAAGCGAGATAGACCAGATAAATACTTTAGCTAGTAAAAAATTAGAAAATTATGTTATCAAAAAATCATTAGATCTAAATCAAGGCTACGCTGGTAGCAGGAATTTTATAAGTTTTAAAGTAAATGGTAAGGAAGACAAAATATGTTTTATTAAACCTTTTATGGATTCTGATTTTAATAAAATTATAGATTCGCTTGAAGATAAAATCTACAAACAGGAAGATTCGCAAAGAACTGAAGCATTTCAGATTGATTTCAAAAAGACAGAAAAGGAAATAGCTAATCAAAATCAGATTAACAATTATCTTCCAAGCAAGTCACTACCTCCTCCTCCGATGCGATAAAATTCTTATATTTACAAAAAGCACATCTATGAAAGCATTAAAAATCTACAGTATTATTTCAACTATTGCGGTTCTTATCTTATCAGTAAGTCTTTATAATACGACAAAAAACTACAACAAAACTCAAAACGAGTTTGATAAGACGAAAAAAGAATATAAAGAGACAGAAGAAGTCCTCCAACAATGTTCCGATCGTTATTATAAAGCAATTGGTAAATAAAAGAAAATCCTTGCTTTACTTAATGGTAGGTTCATTAATGAAAATGGGACTGTCAAAAAATTCTTTTAAAGAAATGTTTAAAGCAATACATATTTTGTTAATGCTATAAATTGATACTCCTCTTTCGTTATTTAGGCTTTCCCAGCTATTTATTAACTGTTTGTCTAATCCGATATCATTTGCAAATTCGGTTTGATTATTAGTTACGCTCTGTCTTAATTCCTTCAGTCTTAGAATTATTTTTGTTCTTAGGATTTTATCTTCGTCAGTTAACTTTGCCATATGGCAATTTTGATATTATTTAAAAATAAATAGTAAAGCATATGCTTTACTATTGCGAATTTTTTATTATATTTGTAAAATAGGTTACAATAAATGTAACTTTGCGATACTTCAAAGAATAATAGAAGCTATTGCTTAGAATCTTGCTATTGAAAACTGGTAATTTTACGCACGCAAGACGATAAGTATTAAGCTCACGACCTAGGCGTGGGCTCTCTTATCTGTGTGCAGGGTATACCAGTACCTCAATAGCTGATAATGTAGAGTTCCCATGCCGTCTTTTTTCTAATGCAGTCCTTATTTTCTACAATCTAAGCACCTTCAAAAACATAGTATCAGATTATACGATACAGTGAGGTGTACAACTCATTGCGGCTTTATAGCTTTCACGGGACATAATTTCATTCATATTAAATGGCTTTCAAGTGCCTTGCGGTTTTTTAAGCGAAATCCTTTACCAAGAGGCACTGCGAAAGTTTTGTTTTCAAATACCTGAATCCAGAAGTAATAATAAAAAAGAAATGAAGAATAATCAGTAAATAATTAAAAAGCCCCTACCCTATCTGCCGACTAAAACATTCAGGGAAAGGAGCCTCAATTATTGAAGAGTTTAATTAAAAAACCCATACAAAACTATGAAAAAATCCTATTCTAACATAGGAGGCATTGGTCTTGTGTTCATATTAACCGCAGTATGTGGCAATATTAAGGCACAAACCAAGACAGTGACGGGAACTGTTACTGTCGGAGAGAATCAATCACCACTTTCGGGAGTCGTTGTATCTCAGGAAGGTAGTGATCAAGTTACCTTAACCAATTCAAAAGGCATTTATCAATTAGAAATAACAGGAGAAAATTCTACTCTACTTTTTCGGCATCCACAATATGCTGAAAAGAAAATTACTGCAAATGGCAAAACAGTCATCAATCTTAAGCTAGATCAAAAGGAACAAAGCATCGAGGAAGTTGTTTTAAATGCAGGTTACTATAAAGTTAAAGAAAGAGAAAGTACTGGGAGTATTGCTAAGGTTTCTGCTAAAGATATTGAAAACCAACCTGTGACTAATGTTTTATCTGCCGCTCAAGGGAGAATGGCTGGTGTGTCGATAACACAAAATTCAGGAGTTCCTGGAGGTGGATTTGATGTGCAAATACGAGGTCGCAACAGTTTAAGAAATCTCTCCAATTCGGAGATAGACGGCAATCAGCCATTGTATGTGATCGATGGTGTTCCTGTAGGAGGTTCTATGACCTCACTGTACAGTGCATCAATACTTCCAACAAAGAATATCAATCCGTTGAATAGTATCAATCCTAATGATATAGAAAGTATAGAGATCCTGAAAGATGCGGATGCTACAGCTATCTACGGTTCCCGTGGTGCTAATGGAGTAGTGCTGGTCACCACAAAACATGGCAAAAATAAAAGACTGGCTTTCAACATTACGACCAATTATGGACTCAGCCGTGTGGCATCAAAAATGAAAATGATGAACACCGTACAATACCTCGACATGAGACGTCAGGCCTATTTGAATGATGGTATCTCAAATTACCCTGCAAATGCCTACGATATCAACGGAGTATGGGATCAAAGCCGGGATACCGATTGGTCAAAAGTACTGATGGGCAATACGGCTTCTTCCTACAGTACCCAGTTCTCATTGAGCGGAGGTAGTGAGACAACGTCATTTTTGCTGAGTCTCGGACATTCAGAACAAACAACCGTATTCAGAGATGATTTCAGGTATCGCACGAATACTCTTAATAGTAATATCAGCCACCGTTCAAAGGACAACAGGTTTCAGTTGAATGTATCAAATATATTCTCCAAGATCGACAATAATCTGGTCAGACAGGATATTTCAAGGCAGGCTTACCTGCTGGCACCGAATTCTCCCCAGCTGTATAACGCTGACGGAAGTCTGAACTGGGAAAACAATACCTACACCAATCCTGTAGCTATGTACAACAGTACTTATTCCAATGATAATTTGCAATTTATAACCAACATCAATACAGAATATGAGATTATCAACCATCTAAAGCTGAAACTGAATGGCGGTATCAATTACAATACCTTTGAAGAATGGGCATTACAGCCCAATACCATTTACAATCCGGCAACCGCCACAGGGCAGTCGAGCGCTTACTCGCGTACATCAAAGAATAATCAAAACCGATTCTCCTATATTCTGGAACCTCAGGTAGAATGGAGTTTAAAAAAGACAAAGCACGAAATAACTTTGCTTGCCGGAACAAGCATTCAGAATGAGACCAATCGGTCAGGATCATTGGTAGGCGTAGGATTCGACAGCAATCTCTTTATGACAAACATCAGCGCAGCGAAAACCAGAACGGTTGGTGACCAGATCAACAGTGAATACCGATATGCCGCATTGTTCGGCAGGATCAACTACCAGTTCGATAAAAAATACTTTATCAATGTGACGGGTCGCAGAGATGGCAGCAGCCGATTCGGTCCCCAAAAGAGATTTGTAAATTTCGGAGCGGTTGGCGCTGCATGGATCATTTCGAATGAGAATTTTTTAAAAGATTCCGGATGGTTAAGCTTTGCAAAATTGAGGGGGAGTTTCGGAACCGCAGGCAGTGATAATATCGGGGATTATCAATTTCTTGATAATTACACGACCTCTACTTTAATCTATAATAATGTGACCGGGTTACTCCCTGCAAGATTATTTAATCCTGATTATAGCTGGGAGAAAACGACCAAACTTGAGACTGCTTTGGAATTAAGCTTTCTAAAAAACAGAATCAATTTCACGGGCGCATGGTACAGAAACCGTTCTTCCAACCAATTGGTAGGGATCCAGCTTCCCACAGTAACAGGCTTCAGTTCTGTACTGGCAAACCTGGATGCAACTGTTGAAAACCGTGGTTTTGAATTTGAATTGAGCGCAAAACCGTTATCCGGAAGGGATTTCATGTGGCAAACAGACTTTAACATCAGTTTTCCAAAAAATAAGCTGCTTTCTTTTCCGGGACTGCAAGGATCTACTTATGCCAACCGGTATGTAATCGGGGAATCAACATCCATCGTAAAACTATACCAGTATGAAGGCATTGATCCTGCTACAGGATTATACCGTTTCAAAGATTTTAACGGTGATGGTAAAATATCTTCACCTAACGACAATCAGATAATCGGCAACATTGATGTGCAGTATTTTGGAGGCTGGAGCAATACTATCAGATATAAAAACTGGGATATGTCCTTTCTTTTCCAGTTTGTCAAGCAGGATAACTTCAACTATAACCGGAATATGCTTATTGCAGGAAGCCAGAGCAATCAACCATTAGAAGTATTGAACGTTTGGTCAGCGACCAATCCCAATGGCGCTTATATGCCCTATACTACCGGTGCTAACGGAACAAAATCAGCACTGCACACCTATTTCCAAAGCAGTACGGAATCAATTTCTGATGCTTCGTTCATACGCTTAAAAAACCTGCAGATAGGCTATTCCATTCCGTTACAATCAGATGTTCTCAGAAGTGTTAAAATTTATTTGCAGGGGCAAAACCTTTTGACCATCACCAACTATTACGGGATTGATCCTGAGTTTGTAACCGCAGGATACCTTCCACCGCTAAGAACCTATTCCTTTGGCGCACAAATTAACTTTTAATAGTGTTATAATGAAAACAATATATTTGAAATATAAATTATTTTTGATGTCGGGCCTTCTGCTTGTAGTTTCCTCATGTGAAAATCTCGTGGAAGTCGACATCCCTTCGAACCAGATCAGTACCCAGCTTGTATTTCAAGATGTACAGACTGCCAACGCAGCGCTTGCAGGATTGTATGCCGGACTTTGGGAAGATTCACCTGTAGCAGGTGGTGCAAGAGGCTCAGGTGCGCTTTTAGGAATCTATACTGATGATCTTGAAAGTTATGCATCCTCTGTGGTTAATGCAGAGTATGACCTTTATCAGAATATGCAGATCGATGATAATGTGGCAGTCTACGCTTACTGGACATCTGCGTATCAAAAAGTATATCAGGCCAATACTATTTTAGAAGGAATGGCTTCCACAACGTCGATCAGTGGCGCTGAGAAGCAGAGAATCAAAGGTGAAGCTCTTTTTATCAGGTCGTTGGTCTTGTTTTATCTTCAGCAGACTTTTGGCAATATTCCTTATCCGATCTCAACGGATTATGAAATCAACCGAAATATATCAAAAATAACGGCAGCTGCTGCATTGCAAAGACTTGAGGATGATCTTAAAGAAGCTATTCCGCTGTTATCCGACCAGTATAGGGAATCGGAAAGAATTGTGGTCAATCGGAAGGCCGCAGAATTTCTTTTAGCAAAGATTCTGATGTCCGAAAATAAATGGAATGACGCTGAAATTTTATTAAGAGGCATCGTAACAAGTCCCCTTTATCAATTTGAATCTGACCTTTCTAAAGTATTTCTTAAAAGCGGAAAACATATTTTATTTCAGTTAAAACCAAAAAATGCTGTCGATCCGACGAAAGAGGCGACACTGTATTATTTTGCGAACGCTGCACCTTCTGTCTATTCGCTATCATTAGAATTGGTCAACAGTTTTACTTCCGGTGACTTAAGAAAATCGCAATGGATCACTCCTGTAAGCTTTAATCAGACTACGAAGTACCGTTCATCCAAATACAAGGTTATCAGTAATAACAGTACCGAATACTCCATCGTATTCAGACTGGAGGAAGTGTATTTACTACTTGCGGAAGCGCTCGCACAACAGAATAAACTGACCGAAACACTTCCGTTTATTAATGCCACACGGCAAAGGGCGGGTTTAGTAGGTTTATCAGGAACAATAACAAAAGAAACGCTCTTAGCCGAAATCCTGTCAGAAAATAGAAAGGAGTTTTTTGCAGAAATGGGGCTTCGTTTTATGACTTTAAAAAGAAGGGGATTATTAGGTACTCTAATTTTGGTAAAGCCTAACTTTAAAAGTTACCATGCCTCTTGGCCGATACCGCAAAAGGAATTACTGTTGAACAACAATCTAAATCCTCAGAATGAAGGTTATTAGACATCTGTTGATTGTAATCTTAATACTGCTGCAGGGGTTCTATTATATTTCTGCAGCATATAGTGATTCACCCAATATCAATATAAATCCAACGAATAGGAACAATGACTTACATTATTCCGTAAGTATTGTGGGAAATTCTGAAAATCTTAAATGGATGGTGCTGAGGAAATGGTATTATAAAAATAGTGACAGCACGCTTGTTTTCAGCCGTGCAAGTAATCAAAAGCCAGTTTTAAATCTTTATAAGATGACCGATTTTAAATTTATAAATGAGGATCATCTGCTTGCATTTGGGAATGGAAATGCAGAATATTATGATTTGAAGTCAATGTCTTTGAAAAAATATGAAAATGTTATTCAGACCTCTACCCTGAAGATGAATGGGGAGCATATGCTTTATGCCATTCTTCAAAAAGATGGTCATCTGTTGATTTGCACAAAAGACAGTAAGATAATTTACCAACTTGATGGGATTCATAGTTTTCAAGCAATTGACAATAATGGTTTTATCGCCAATCAGTATACCTCGGGGCAGTCGAACCTCATAAAGATTACTCCATCGGATCTCAAAACAATTTATACTACAGAAAAAAAAGTTGAGTCAGTAGTTTTTAGCAGTGATAAGCAATATATTTTAATACGAACTCGTTCGACGACGTCAGATTTAGATGCTGTCAATCTCAAGACAAATCATCTTTCAAAAATTCGAGTCAGTGCAATCATAAGAGATTTTGATGAAATTGAAATATCTGCGATAAGTAAAGAATCGTATCTCATTCAGACCCGCAAAAAAATTTTACCTGATCGTACATCGCCAGAGATATGGTATGGGAACGAATCCAATATAAAATCAATATACAAAGGAAAATTGAATAAGATATTTTTCATTTGGGATGCTGATAATAACAGATTGGAAAAACTGGAATCGACACCTGATGAAGTTTTTGTTGCTTTTAATAATTCGAATTACCTATTAAAATATGATCCTAATCTTAGGCATAATTATACGGAACAGATTCCAACAGTACAATTAAAGCTTTACAGCATTTCTACAAAAAAAGAAATAATCTTAAGTACTTGCACAGGCATAAATTATAAGTCACCAGAAATAATATACAATTCAGAGGGTCGTTATATCATGGGAAGTGATGATCATAAATACTGGAATTTATGGGATTTAAAAACGATGTCCACAATAAAAATTAACCGTGAAAACCTCAAAACACCGTTTTTCACACCGGATAATCAGCACATTTATTTTGACAGCAAGGAAGGTCTATGTCGTTATGATATTACATTAAAAAAACTTTCATCATTAGAAGCGGTAGAAAACAGTTTGGAGACCAAAATCTTAAATGGTGATGCAGATCGACAGTTCAACGAGTATTACTTTGCGATGCACACAATCAATCCTAATAAGCCACTGCTGATTAGGAATTATGATTTTTATAATAATGAAGTCAATTATGATGTATTGATAAAAGGGAAAATAAAGCATATCATACCAATAACTAAAAATAGAATTACAGACTTTGTCTGGAATCCTTCATTAGATCAATACATTTATCTTGAAGAAAATCACAATTTTCCAACCAGTTTATTTATCCAAACAAGAAAAGAAGAGAAAAAAAAGATTTTTCAGTCTAATCCCAATGATCATTTAGCTTCCACTCTGAAATCAGAAATTATCAGATATAAAAATAGCACTGGAAGGGATTTGCAGGGAACTTTATATTATCCTGCATACTTTAATTCTGAAAAAAAATATCCGATGGTTGTTAAAATTTATCAGATACAACGGTACAAAACCAATGAGTATATGGTAAGTGGTAACGCCAGTTATGTTGCATTTGACAAAAGAGCATTACTTGAAAGTGGATATTTTGTTTTCGAGCCAGACATAGCGTACGGAAATGAGGGTACAGGATATGGTGCTTTGAATTGTGTCAACACGGCAATGGATTCTATTCAGGGCAATAAAAACATAAACTTTTCAAAGGTTGCATTAATTGGACATTCTCATGGCGGATACAGTACAAATTTTATTGCAACGCATTCCAATCGATTTGCAACGTACATATCAGGTGCTGGGAACAGCGATATTGTCAGGTCTTATTTTTCATACAACAGAAATTTCAACAGTCCTTTCTATTTTCAATTTGAATCAGGACAGTATCAGATGCCACCATTTTCAGAGAACAAAGATCTATATTTCAAGAATAATCCGATTCACTACGTTGAAAATGTTGATGTTCCAATTTTGCTTTGGGCAGGAAAGAAAGACGAGAATATTTTTTGGGAGCAAGTTCAGGAGTTTTATATTGGATTGAAAAGAAACTCCAAAGATGTGATTGCCTTATTCTACCCTGATGTTGGGCATGATTTAGGTAGAGAAACATGGCAAAAAGAAGATATGCACCGCCGTTCGATGGAATGGCTGAATTACTTTTTGAAAGATAAAACAGACGTAGAATGGATCAAAAGGCAAATGAGTAAATCTAAGTTTTAATGATCAATTAATAATAAAAAAAGAAAGGATGCCGAGGCATCCTTTCCCATTTACTTAAGGGTTGGTAACAATTTCAAACAACTCATCCCCGCACATTGAATCTTCCAGTTGATGTAATTGCTGACCATTGTAAGTACAAACTATGTTTCCACTTGTTTCACAGCTTTTAGGTGTGATCACACACGCAGGCTCGCCTGCATTTCCAAATCTGTAACCTGATACAACAGCTTTGCTGCTATCAGTTTTTTTTGCTGCAAAAGCAGCTCCCGTAGCCATTAACATAACGACTGCCGGCATAATGAACTTTTTCATGATAAAAATGTTTATTGATGTGCCTACTCTAATAGGTTTTCGGCTTCCCCTATTTATTTATAATACTTGAAAGATTATTTCGGTAACGGTAAGAAATTAGTTCGGAACTGGTTAAAACATAAATTCTATCTTTGGTAGCCAACAGACCTGTCAATTTTTCACCTTTGTTATGAGGGATATAAAAACTAGCGATATATTGTTTTTTTTCGAAGTTATATATATCAATAGCCCAAGAGGATTTCCAACGTTTCTCGGATTCATTCTTTCCGATTAAATCAGATTGATTTAAAAGTAATTTGTTTACAGATGCTTGAAGTTTATTGACTTTAAATGGAGGTGCATTCATTTTTGTTCTTCCATCTGCTAAAGTTTTTGTCTGGATTTTGGCTACTGATGTAGTATCAATTGTATTTTGTGTGCTTAAAATGTTTAGATTTTCATCCATCAGAATAAACTGATTCCGATAAATATAAGTATAGATTAAATAAGCATTTTGTCGAGAACTAATTAAGTTTCCGTCAGAATCAAAAATACCATCAGCCTGCTTTGTTATGATTTCCGGATGCATAACCGCTTTTTCTCTAGAATCATACTTCTGGATTCCCAGGGTAAAAGACTTTGTTTTTGCACTGATTGTTCTAAATACAAATCGGGTACTATCTATAGGAATAAATTGATTAAAATAAACCTGTCTATAACTTACAGTTTTTGCAGAAGATTGATTAAATCTCCCCATATAGATGATAGGAACGCTTCCATCTGAAAAATAATAATAGTTATCTTTTACGGTCAATCTTAACCTCTTAAAAGAATAATCATAGGAATCCAGACCAACTTTTAGATTCTCCACTTTTCTTAAATCCGATCCTATAATTTTAATTTGGAGCGGCGAGGTTATATCCCCAAGAAATATACTGTCTGAATTATTACCCGCAAAATAATAGAACTGATGATCTAAAGAAACACGGTTGTCTTCAAAAAGAGCATTTGGAAAATATCTTCTTGTAAAATTATTTTCATTTTTTATAGTATATTCTGAAGAATAAAAAAGATAAACAACGACAGATGTGCTGGCGATACTTATGGCTACAATATTTAAAGAATAATGAAGTATCTTTTTCATTTTGTCATACTCAACTAGAAGAATACTTGTTAATGCAAGCAGAATACAACCCAAATTAAAAAATAGATGCTCTGTCCATCCCAATTTTTCGAGAATACCACCACAGGAGCAAGGTATGAAATCACTGAAATTAAGAATAAGATAAATATAGATTGTGAACGATATCATTATTGCTAAAGAGCAATAAAGTCCTAGAAGACGAGAATAAGGAATTACAAGAAGTAATGCAAAAAATAGTTCCGCGATAATTACAGCATAAGAAATGTATCCAGCATAAGCACTTAAAAGGGGTGATTGTGCAATCTGAACTTGGAAATTCTCAAAGTCCAAAAGTTTGCTAACACTCGCATAGCAAAAAAGTAGAATAAAAAAGTACGCCGTAATGGTTGGCATAAGATGGTAGATTGATTTTTTCATGGTTAAAAAAGTATTTAATTAAAAACTTTAAACTCAAAATCTGTCCACTCTTCATAACCTTCTTCGTAATTATTAGAAGATTTCCCTATACCCGATCTAACGTCGTTGGCTGGATATTATACTTGGAGGTATAGGGAATCTTTTTATCATTTATTTTAGTGTTTCCAGTCTTGTCCATCCTTAACAGGAGGATCTTTCTCGAACTCGAGATCTACTTTTTGGTTAGTAGAATCAGCTGATCTCTTACTTTCATTTGCAACTTTAGATAATTCAAAATTGCCATCTAATTGCTCATCCGATTGTCTGCAACTTTGGATGCTTAGCCCCATAATAAGACATAAAAATGGGATAACTCTCTTCATAATTTCAAAATTTATTAATTATTATCCCGGCCGGTTTTTCTTAGAATTCTTGAGACCAAAGGTATTGGCATTGAGTACGTTCGACCAAACAATTGTTGGCAGGCTTTAAAAAGCAAGACGTCGTGATTTATAAAGCACGACAACTAAAAATAACTAAAGTGGCTCATAATCAGTTATTTTTAATAATAATTAAATATCTTGATAGAATATTGTTAAAGAAGCCATTTTCTATATATTTTACATAAATTTGGCGCATTTTAATCGATAGCTAACAACCATGCCTAAAGGATTTTCAGTCATTTTTCTATTTTTTTCACTTTTCCTCTCTGCACTTGAAAAGGAAAGACAAGACTATGGAACTATTCGAAAAACTTATGAAAATCTTCTAAAAAATGATGAGAGGGCTATGCCTTTCGTGAATAAATACATCAGAAAAGCTAAAAAAGAGAAAGATTTTGAACATTTGACACAGGGCTATCGAGATGCAGTGTTCTTTATTAAGAATGAAGAAAAAAAATTGATCTATTCAGACAGTATGATCTATGCTGCATTAAAGTCTAGAGACAATGACCTTATTGGTTTGGCATATTTAGGAAAGGGTATCATCTATTATTTTAATTATAAGAAATTTGATGATGCATTGAATGAATACTTAAAAGCCTATGAACATTTAAAAAATACAGATGATGAGTATTTAAAATACAAAGTAATTTATCATATGGGAGTGGTAAAAAGCTATCTTGGATACTTTTCAGAATCCAAAGATCACTTTGAGGAGTGTCTTAAGTTCTTTAGTAATAAATCTGGAAAGAAGCTACATCCAAACGAAGTATTTAATAATAAACGAGGATATTTTAATACCTTACATCAACTAATTATATGTCATAGAAATCTTAAAAACTATGCGGTGGCTGATAGTCTTTTAGATGTCGGATTAAGAGAAATTGTTGGTAAAGAAGAATTTAGATTAGAAAAAAGTTACTTCTTAAAATGCAAGGGAATTTCGGAATATAATCATCAGAATTACAAAGGTGCAATCGATATACTTAATAAAGCAATTCCGGAAATATTAAAAGTTAATGACTTCGCAACACTCTCACTCATATATTCATATTTAGGTAGAAGTTACTATAAAGTCGATAGAGATAAAGAGAGAGCATTAAATTACTTTAAAAAAGTAGACACCATATTTAACAAACAGAATTTCATACTCCCTGAAACACGTAGTAACTATGAAATTCTTATAAATTTTTACAGAAAGCAAAAGAACACGGAAAAGGAACTGCTATATACGAAGCAATTACTATCTGTAGATAGCCTATTAGGAAAGGAATTTAACTTTTTGACTTCTCGGATTCATAAGGAGTATGATACGAAATCACTTCTGGACAAAAGGGATGTTTTGGAAAGAAAAAACTTTTTCACTTGGTTATTGGTAATCTTTTTTATATGCTTGTCAGCAATATTTTTAACGTTATATATTTTCAAGTATAAAAAGAATAAGCAGATGATTATAAAATATCATGCCCTTCAAAAAAAACTTGAAAAGCGGCACATTGAAAGTAAAGAGGAACCTACTTTCAGCGAGGAAAAACAATCAATCATTAGCCAGGAAATATATAATGATCTTGTTTCAAAATTTAAAAAATTTGAGGAAAAGGAAGAATTTACCACTATTGGATTAACATTAAATCTTCTTGCTGCACAATTTAATACTAATACAACATATCTTTCGACGTTCATTAATGAGACAAAAGGCGTAAATTTCAAAAACTACCTCAATGGTCTTCGCATTGATTACATAACGAACTTATTGAACACCGATCGAAAGTACCTTAATTTCACTTTTGATGCATTAGCAGAAAAATGTGGAATTGCCACTCGTCAGAATTTTTCAGATTTATTTTATGAAATTAATGGAATACGTCCAAAAGATTTTATCAAAAAGAAGAAAGAAGAGCAGAAAAACAATGATGTTAAATAGAAGTTAGTAATTCACTAATTTTCAAAAAAAAATTTTACCTAATTTTGATTATCTAATTTGGAGAAGACTCTTCTCGTTGGCTGATTTACATATGCGAATTCTAATTGGGATTGGCTTACTAGTTAAAAAATTGCCACATGAAAGATCTAAAAACCTCCGGCAGAGCGAAGACTGCACGAATTACTTTAAGGCTGCATCAAGATACCAAAGAAAAATGGCTTCTGCACTGCACTAATTCTAATGTTCATCTTTCAGACTATATCATCAACAGCGTCGAAGGGAAACTGTTGGACAATGATAGAAAAGAAATCATGAATTTCATAGAAAATCAGGTGAATATCTTTGCAAAAATTGAAAACAATATTAATCAGATTGCTAGATATATCAATTCAAAAAAAGACTTTCCTTCTTCCCTCCTATCTGAGTATAATTCAAAACTTGAGATTCTCAACAACCTGAAAATTGAACAAAACCGAATTATCAAAAAAATCTATACTGAGCTCGCAAAATGATTGTAAAAATTTTAAATCGATCATCTCAAGAGTTTAATGGTGTTCTTTACAATGATAAGAAGATTGAAAAAGGTAAAGGGGAGCTTTTAAAAATGAAAAATTTCCCCTCCCATATCAATTCATCATCAGGAACTCAGGATGTAAAAAATTATTTAAAGGCAATATCCAAAAATAACCAGAGAGTTAAAAACCCACAATTCCATGCTACAATTTCTGCACAGGGCAGAAGCTATTCTAAAGAACAATTAGCGTTGACAGCGGATAAATTCATGGAAAAAATGGGTTATGGTGAACAACCTTACATTGTAGTTTTTCATAATGACACGCCCAATAATCATGTTCATATTGTGAGTACAAGGGTTCATAAAGACACATCAAAACGTATAGAAAGAGACTTCGAAAAATACAAAAGTCAAAGTGCTTTACAGGAAACTATCAAAGAATTGTACGGCAATGATGTACTTAAAAACTTAGAAAAGATTATGGATTATAACTATAGTACAATGCATCAACTGCAAAGTATATTAGAACTCAGTGGATATGGCTTTTACAAGAAAAATGATCAATTAAATATTACAAAAAATGGAACTCTGGTAAAGCAATTATATATCAGCGATTTAAATTTTTTCGAAAAAAGTTTTGATGAAAAAAGAAAAAAACAGATATTTGCTCTATTCAAAAAATACAAAGAGGTATATTCCAACTCAATTTTCAGAGTTTCGGACAAAAACCATACCTCCTACCAATCAGAACTTCAATACCAACTGAAGAAAAAATTTGGGATTGACGTTGTTCTTTCATTCAAGGATGATAAAGTGCCATTTGGCTATTCCATCATCGACCACAAAACCTATACAATTTACAAAGGCAGTGACATAATGAAATTGGGCGACCTATTCACTATCAGCTCCCAAGTATTAGACAAAAAGATCTTTGACATTCTGACCAATTCAAATTTGACAATCGAAACGAAAAACGTTTACAAAAAGCATTTGGAACAAGAGTACAAATGCGAAATCCAGGATTATATGATTTTTTTGAAAAATTCAAAAAAAACTGATTATAATATCTGGAAGGACACACGAAATTCAACAATAGATTACATCCTAAATTTAGGAAAAGTAGGCGGTAGTTCGCAGGACAAAATAAAAATCGTCAGCTTCTCAAATGAGACATACATCATTAATAAAATAGACAATGTCATCTTTACCGTAAAAGAATTGGTCGGAGATTACTATCATGATTTTTATTTATCTCAATTACTAAATCCTCAAATTTTAGGACAGCAATCTACTGTAAGTGGCTCAATAGCTGCGGAACAACCAAGTTTAGAAGAAATGCTAAAACGTTCTTCCTTATTTGGCAATTCAGCAGCTCCTCAGCCATCCAACGAAGAACAAGAAAATAAAAGAAGAAAAAAGAAAAAGAAGAGATGATTATTACGTTTGCAAATCAAAAAGGCGGAGTTGGAAAGACTACTTTGGCCATTGCATTTGCCAACTATCTTTCTCTATTTACCGAAAAAAAGGTAAATGTCATCGATTTTGATTTTCAGCGTTCATTTTACAGGCAATGGTCAGAAGACAAAGATTCAAAAGGAGCAAATCTTTATGAAGTAGAAAAAATTTCAGAAGAAAACATTCACCTTACGCAGAATGAAAAAATTCTAATGCAGTTAAAAGAAAGTGAAGAAGTCATTCTTTTTGATACCGCCGGAAATATCCAAAACAATTACACCCAAGTATTACAATACAGTGATGCTATAATAATTCCGTATGGGTACTCCAGTGTTACAATGATGTCTACCGTACTGTTTCTCAACCTTCTTAAGCTAATAAAAGTTAAGGCAAAAATTTATTTCATCAGAAATAATATGCGTAAAGACGATAGCTATGAATTGAAACCTGTAATGGATGCTGAATTTAACACGATTGGGAAAGTAATTGGCAGTTCAGTTCTTACTCGAAAATGCATGTTAGGAATTAACACAAAAGGACTGACCTATGAGCAGAAGCTGGCTGTTAAAGAGACATTTGATGAATTAATCTATCATTTATGGGAATTTTAGATCGCTACACAACCGATGAAGATAAAGAGGAACTAGCGAAGAATCTAAATTTACCTGTCGATAAAACAGCTATTTCAGGAAAGACTACTAAAAGCAAAAAAACTTCAGCTCCACAAACAAGTAAGTACGAAAAGAAACAAGCAAAAAATCTAAACGAACTTGATGATAAAATTTTATCTACTATTAACCAATTTGTTGACTCCTATAAGAGTAATAAAAAAACAAGTAGAATGATAAGAATACAGGATCATCATTATAGAAAATTAGTCAGTTTACGTGCTGATGGAATTTCAGTTAGTGAATTTGTGAGTTTTGCAGTACATCTTGTTTTAAATTCTGAAGATTTTGAAAATTTTTTAAACATTTTAAAAAAATAATAATTAATGGGAAAAGTCTTAATCATTACTGGTCTATTGTATCTTTTATATTATACCGGAAATGTAGTTTATGACTTATTTATAAAAAAGCAGATTGTAAGTAAAAATGAACAAGATGGGGAACTCATCAGTCTTGAAAACATTATTGAAGAAATTCCTCCTTCTTTAACCACTATCAATGAAGATGAAGTAGAGAATTTAAATCTACCGAGTTCTTATGATTATGACGAAACGGAATTATCCAATTATGATGATGAAAGTTTTACTCGCCATCAATATGAAGAGGAACAAGAAATTGATAATTTTTACGTCAAGGAACAACAGGAAGAAGATGGGCAAGAAGTACGTCAGTCATTTCTTTCCAGCTTAAGTTCAGTGATAGGAAGCAAGAATTCAGAAGCATCTCCGGAAAAAGAAATAATTCCAACAGTAATTTCTGATGAGATGTTTCGAAATTTCTTTGAAAAAGCTTCAAAACATATCGTAGTGGCTTCTGAAAGCGGTCACAGCTTTTATAAATCAAGTTTAGTTTTCTAACATTTTTAGTTAGTGATACGGGTAAATCGCCGTATCTGTTTCGATTCCAAAGTATCAATACGATGCTTTGGAATTTTTTTATGCCAAACCGAAAGGTTTAAAACAAAGCAATTAAATAATTGTTCAATTAAATTTTTAAAAATCAAATGAAAAATAATATCAAACTTATCAATAAACATCAAACGATTAAAAAGGCTCTCTTTTCTTTAGCCTTTGTTTTAGTCACAAATATGCTTTTTGCTCAAACGGGTGGTGCCGGAGCAATATCATCTGCAACATCGGATATAGAAGAATATGTTGAACCGGTATCGAATCTGGTTCAAATGATTGGCGCTATCGTAGGAATTGTTGGCGGTGTAAGAATTTACAACAAGTGGAACAATGGCGATCAGGACGTCAATAAAGAACTTATTGGCTGGGGTGGCGCCTGTATTTTCTTACTACTGGTGCCAACGGTGATTCAAGCATTCTTTGGAATTTAAACTATGGAAGAAAAGTGTTTCTTTCTGTACAAGGGGCTTAAGAAGCCTCTTGTATTCAAAGGTTTAAAAGGAAAGTACATCTATTATGCCGGAGGTTCATTTGCCGGCACTATGGTTTTAGGCATCATCCTAAGTAAAGTTATCGGATTCTTTGTAGGAATCGTCCTTGCTTTGGGAATTGGTGCAGGATTGATTTGGAATGTCTTCAGATTACAGAAAACAAAGGGTCTTTTCAATAAAACCCTCACCAAAAATGAGATTTTTATGATGCCTGTAAGAATAAAGCTGAAGCAAAAATATAAACCCAAATAATTGCAAACATGAAAAAGAAAAGCTTTAGTCTGCCATTCATAGGATATGACTATGGTTCAGAATTTAATACAACGTACGACGTACTTATCGGTGAGTTTGGAAATCCAATCATTGCAATTCAAATAAAAAATATCGTTACTCAATATTCTGCAAATAGGGCTTTATACTTAAAATATCATTCGATACTTTTAAATATCATTAGTATTATTGGTGAAGGTTATATCGTTCAGAAACTGGATATTTTTGATAAAAAAGTCTACAAAACAGAAGAACATGAAGAATATTTACAGCAAAAATATTCAGAACATTTTGAAGGAAGAATCTATAAGACCATCGACAGTATTTTAGTAATTACTCATCGGATCGATCAAAGTAAAAAGAAAAACAATTATAAATATTCTGATAAAAAGTACAAAGAGCTACGTGATAAGGCGGAGAAAATCTTTATGCTCTTGAAAGAAAATAATTTTGAACCAAAATTTTTCTTGGAGAAGAATTTCGAATATTACATCTCCTCCATCCTTTCAATGAATTTTGGCAGATCAACAAAAGCACTCGATAATATTAGGTCTTTAGACAATAACCTTCAGATAGGAAGTTCATTTATTAAGGCGATTTCTCTTGTAGATGTAGAAAATATTGAGCTTCCTAATGAGATTTATCCTTACACAACCTTAGGTGGCAACGGCGCAATTAAAGATACAGCAGTTGACAACTTTTCATTCATCAATGATTTGGAACTGTATGATACTATCATTTACAATCAAATCATAGTAATTCCCGATCAGACGGAAAGAGTGAAATTTTTAGCCAATAAAAAAAATCGTCACGAAGGATTCCAAAATGAACCTTTAAATAGAATCTGTGCAGAAGAAATTGGACTTTTGCTGGATAGTATTGCAAAAGATGGTCAACTAATTGTTGATGCTCACTACAGTTTAGTAACAAGCTGCTCAACAATAGAAGATATGGAGAAAACTCAATCTATGATTGAGAACCAGTTGTTTCAAAAAGGAGTTATATCGAGTAAAAATTCTTTCAATCAAATGGAATTATTTCGCTCATCCCTTCCGGGAAATGCGAATGAGTTAAAAGAATACGATTTGTTTACCACAACGAGTGAAGCCTCGTTGTGCTTTTTTTTTTAAAGAAAGCTACCCCATCGATGAACAATCTAATTTTTATTTAAGATTCACTGACAGACAAGGCGTTCCTTTAAAGATCGACACTGCTGATTTGCCAATGCAGACAGGTAGAATTAACAATAGAAATAAGTTTGTACTTGGACCTTCCGGAAGCGGTAAATCTTTTCTGATGAATAATATCATTGAACAATATCTCACGTATAATTATGATGTTGTGATTGTAGACACAGGAGACAGCTACAGTGGAACAGCCAAATACAAGAACGGGAAATACATTCAATACACTGAAGAGAAGCCTATTACAATGAACCCCTTTGTAGTAAGCCAATCAGAATTCAATATTGAA
Organism: Chryseobacterium artocarpi; assembly: GCF_001684975.1. Lineage (GTDB taxonomy): Bacteria > Bacteroidota > Bacteroidia > Flavobacteriales > Weeksellaceae > Chryseobacterium > Chryseobacterium artocarpi. The sequence continues at coordinate 262,878 of NZ_MAYH01000048.1, forward strand.
AAAATTGAGTTTTTAGGAAATCTCATTTTTCTTATTTGGCAGGGTGCTGATTCATCGATGACCACGACACAGAAATCAATCATTGATAATCTTCTTTTAGCTTATTATCATCAGTTTTTCAAAGGTGGTACCAACTGGTATCGACAAAAAACCTCCCGTGAGCTGATTCTTTACTTAAGCAAGTATAACATCTATGAAGATGAACTGTATGCTGAATTTGAGAATCAATTCGCTGAAAACGAGAATTACTATAACATTTTAGGAATCCCGATGAATGCCGAAAGTACAGACATCAAAAAAGCCTTTCGAAAACTCGCGGTACAACATCACCCTGATAAAAATTTTGAAAAAGACGATTTTGATGAGACTATGTTTGATAAAATCCACGAGGCTTATGAAACTTTAATTAATGTTGAAAAAAGAAAAGTGTATGACGACAGCCAGTTAGCACTTTCAAAGACCCAAATCATCGAAAGACCAAAAATTAACAGTGAAGAATGGGAAGATGCATTTAGAAAGTCGTTAATTAAAAAACTGATTGAACTCGAAGAAAACTTAAATATAGAAGAACTTTCTTTCAACTCTTTTTACGAGTATTCCGAAAAATTTCTTCCTATCTACCTTTCAAATAAAAAGTTCAAAATCTCTGAATCTGAGTTTAACTTAAGAACTTTCCTGTATGTACTTGCTGATTTCTACAAAGGAGGAAGATATGGAACCACTTTAAATGAAGATGCAGACAATTCATTATTTGATGAGCCTTTCATTGTATTTGAGATCGATAACGTTAAGGATAATCCGAAGCTTTTTCCGATAGTTACACTCATTATCATGGACACGTTCATTCAGAAAATGCGTTTGAGGAAAGATAGAAGAAAGGCACTTATTATTGAAGAAGCATGGAAGGCAATTGCAAGTAAACTGATGGGAGGATATATCTTATACCTATACAAAACTGTAAGAAAATTCTGGGGCGAAGCGGTGGTAGTAACGCAGGAACTTGATGACATCATAGGAAATGCAGTTGTAAAAGACAGTATCATCAATAATTCCGACACCTTTATCCTTCTGGATCAAACAAAATTTATCGACAATTTTGACAAAATCGCCAAGCTACTGTCGCTAAATGAAGTAGAGCAAAGTAAAATTTTCACTATCAATAATCTCAATAACAAGGGTGGCAGAAGCCGGTTCAAAGAATTCTATCTCAAACGAGGAAGCAAAGGAGAGGTCTACGGTAATGAGGTTTCCTTGCATCAATATTTGACTTACACCACTGAGAAGCCTGAAAAATCAGCATTAGAATACTATGTCAATGAATTTGGAAACTATCAAGATGCTCTTGAGCAATTTGTTGCCGATATTGATAATCTAAATGATGGTTTGCCAAACCTTGTATCATTGGTTAACATCTACCAGAAACCAATTGAAAAAGATCTAATTGAGTACTATCATTTATTTAGGAAGCAAAACCCCGGACAAGACTTTTTCAAAAGTATTAAGCGGCAGCTTATTCATCATAACATGACTTTTAAAGAATTTATTAAAAATAAAAATCAATATTATGAAAAAATATAGCATCATACTCATGGTCTTGATCATGAGCTTTTTTAAAACACAAACTCCATATATAGACGTATTAACGGCTCCTTCAATGATTTTATATGCAAATCAGATTAAAAGCGAACAAGAGAAAACGGTAGACGAAATGAATAAGCTACAGCAGGCACAGGCGTTTGTATCATCGCAAATGGTTCTCGCAAATGATCTTCAGAATAAACTATACAAGGGATTAAAGGAGGTTAACGGCACCCTGAAGAATGGGATCCAGGTTCAGAATATTTATAATAACCTTAATAAAATCATCAACAACGTTAACGGGATATATAGCGAGGTTCAACATGCTCCGGAATACAGCTTGTTCGCTACGAAGTCAGTGCAACTGGTCACTAACAAGGCCACAGACATCTATACCGACGTTGCAGATTTGTTGACGAGCGGGGAGTTAAATCTTGCAACATCCGGCGATAGAAAGAGACTCCTTTACAACATTGAAAACAACACGCGGTTACTTAATGTTTACCTTATCAATGTCAAGATGACAATTAGGAGAGCAAAAAAGAAAGGATTCTGGAAATCAATTAATCCATTCCAAACTTACGTCAATACGGATAGGCAAATTTTCCAACAAATATTAAATAATGCAGGAACATTAGGATTATGAAAACTTTAATAACTAATATTTTATGCTTGGTGATTATGGTCTGTTCAAGTATGTTTAAAGGTCAGCTAACCGGAGGGAACTACATCTGCTACTACCTTATCAATTCCGAAATCCAAAAAACGATGGATGAAAACGACAAGCAAAAAGAGATGAGAAATAAACAACTGTCCAATTTAAGTTTGGAGTCGGCTAATAAAGAACAATGGAGTAAATATAGGGATGTGACAGAAAAAATACGTGGAAGGCTGAACAATCTGTCATTTGCAGTTCAAGCCATCCCCACATCCGTCTATATAGTTAAGGAAGTCGATAAGATTTATGAGATACAATCAAAAATTTATACAGAACTATCAGATGCTCCCATTTGGATTCCGGTAGCATTAAATGGTCAGTACGAATTCATTGATAATCTCCAGCTGTATATCAGATTGATGGCAGGAATTATTTTATCATATGGAACTATCAATGGAATGGAAAAGGCAGAACGTAAAATTCTTCTGGACTACGCGCAGAGTGAAATTAAAATGCTTCGGCAACAGTCATACTCTACCCTTCAGAAAATTGTTAATGTGAAACGCAAAATGAAACTGCGTAACAATCTATTGCAAAACTGGGTCAATAGAGATAAAAAAATCATTCAGGATATTATTAACAATGCTAACCTTTATTAAAATGAGAACATTTCTAATTGGATTTTTTTTGCTGTCTTTTAATATAGTAAGATCACAAACGTACTATCAACTTTATTACAATTTAGAATTACAGGCACAGGTGACTGCCAATCAAGCCGCAAGAGTTGCTTCTGAAAAACTCTATCAAAAATCTTATGAGAAGCAGAGAAAAGCTTATGATGACATCAAGGAAAAAGCCACCCAAGTAGTAGTTATGAAGAATCATATTTACAACCAGCTTCGTAATGTTAATTCAGCATTGAAACAGGGAAAACAGTTGGAGGGCATCTATAATGACTTTACAAAATTGATAGGAAACATGGAAAAAATGCTGGAGCTTTCAGCTCAAAAGCCTCAGTATGCTGTATTAATTACAAATTACTATTCTAAACTTTATCTGCACGCTATGAATTCTTATGAAAATATAAGTGAATCTGTATTGAACGAAGAAAATGATTTTCTTATGGATAGCTACGACAGACAGAAAGTTCTGTCGAAAATACAACATGAAATAAAAATCATGAACGGCTGGACAGTACATATAATTAATTATCTGAAAAACGCTGAAAAGAAACCCTATTTCAGACATATAGGTGTATTCAATAGCTGGTATATAAGAGATAAGGGTTTAATCCAAAACATCATTAATAATTACAACTATAATCTAAATGGTTGGTAAAATTTGACATCATGAGAAATACACTAATACTACTAACAATACTATTCTTTTTACCTTCTGTAAAAGGACAGACTATAAAAAGAATAAAGGACAAGCACATTGTAGGGCAGGAAAAAAGACAAGTTTTTTATCAATGGGGAGATTGGCATCCTGAACCAAAATATTTTTTAGGTATTCAGACCAATTACGCTTATGCTATGGTCTGGGGATGGTTAGCGCCAAGTCGAAATCGCGACTACAAAGGAGGAAGCGATATAAGACCTCTCAGTTTAACAGGATTACAAAATCAACGGTACGCAACAACCTTGGTTCAGCAAGATAAGACAAGCGATATACAAGAAGAAGCAAAGTTGACTTACGAAGAAAACCTTAAAGAGTTCTATCACTTTTCAAATGTTACTTCATCAGCTGACCCTCTTTATCTGCTATACTACAAAGATGTACTTAACAGTCTGGACAATTTTGAAACGAACTCTTCAGCTTCTTCACAATGGGGATTTACATCATCTAAAGCTTGGGAAAGATTCAATAACTATGGCATTATTGGAGAATGCAGACGAAAGATCAATGTGTTGCAAGACAAATACAAATTTGCTAAAAGTGTTGATATGCCGAGAGGAAAAAGAATTCTGGCCTATCACGATTGCCTCATTGAATGGCGCAAAATGAAAAAGTATCTGGCTTACTTAAATAAGCAGGGAGAAAACAGATTCAGAGCCGAAGTAAAACTTCAAAGTTACAAAACAAAAAATCCCGGAAAGATCACAAAAGAAAGGAGAGATGCAGAAATATTTATGGATGTACTCATGGGACACTTATAACCAAAAAAAATATGAAACGAGAAACGATTTTAAAAAGCATTATGAAAGTAATGCTTTTATTCATTCCCTCCCTTGCATTTTCACAGGATACTCACAGCGATGAATATTACCAAAAGGCAATGGATTTTCTACAGGGAGAAGGAATTTTGGAAGGATGGTTTACTGAAAAATTCCTGCCATTATATGATAGCTTTATGACCGCTGAATATGGACAATTTATATTATTCGGGCAAGCAGTAGCAGGATTAGGAGCACTACTATATCTAGGTAACATAGGCTGGCAGATGGTCAGCGGAGATCGAGAATGGGAAATTGTTCCAATGCTAAAACCCTTTGCTATTGGACTGGTCATTATGAATTGGGTATCATTTGTAGGTGTTCTTAGAACACCATTGATAAAACTACAAGATGTATCAGAAAGCAGCTTTATCGAAAGTCAGCAGGAACTAAATTCATTAAGATGGGTAAGGTTTAAAAAACAACAGCAGGTTGTAGACAGAATTGTTGAAGAACAGGCAAAAGCTCAAGCTGAGATTCAACAGCAGGAAGCTGGAGACAAATCTTTAATTGAGGAAGGTCTTGATATGGTCGGCGACGGATTAACAAGTCTAATGAGTCCGGTGTATGAACTATACCTTCGATTACAGGTGGGATTGCAATTAGCTATCTCAAGTGCGTTAGAATTAATTGGATTATGGATATTGAGAATATGTGTGTATGGGATATTTTTTATTCAACTTATATTTTCTACCATCCTGATAATTATAGGTCCGATTCCTGTTGGTTTATCTGTATTTCCCGCATTTTCAAGTTTTCTCACACAATGGGTTTCAAGATTCATTAATGTCAATCTCTATGGATTTGTTGCATTTATTATACTAAAAATAGGAACACTGCTTCAGCTCTTTGCTTTTGAAGCCGAAATCGAAAGGTACGACCAAATCATCAATACAGATGGAAGTATTAAGAATATGGATCTTCTGCTCACCTATTCGAGCAGTGGAATCATGTCTTTCGGGTTAGTTATTGTCTGCTTTCTAATTACCGCAGTCGGAATTTTATGCGTTCCAACTTTAGCTAATTATATAATTCCGTCAGGGGGTGGTAACACTGGAGCTATGAGTAAAATGAAAAAAGCAGGAATGGCAATAGCAACAAAAGGAACATCACTATTAAAAGGATAATTATGGCAGTTGTAAAAAACATCGAAAAAAAAATAAAGATTAACAAAGTAACCTCAATCGGTTGTTTAGTCTTATCCGTCATTATTGTTATAGCAGGTTTCATTTTTTCGTATAAGCAGATTAAAGATGCGAGAAAATCCATTTACATACTTGATAATGGTGTTCCAGTATTAGTCAAGCAAACCGATTTACTTTTGAACAGACCTGTAGAGTACAAAGCTCAGATTGATATGTTTCATGCATTATTCTTCACTTTATCGGCGGATGATGACTACATAAAATCACAAACGAAAAAAGCATTATATCTTATTGATGACAGTGGTATGAAGGAGTATATGAACCTTAAAGAAAAAGGCTTTTATAATCAAATTATTTCTTCTAATAGCGTAATGACAATTAAAGCGGATAGTATAGTATTAGATGAGCAAAACTTGAAATTTACTTATTATGGTAAGCAGACTATCAATCGAAAGACACAACTGATTGTCCGAAAATTGATTACTGAAGGTTTTTTGCAGGATCTGCCTCGTTCACCCAATAATCCTCATGGCGTGTTGATTGAAAAATGGAAAACATTAGATAACTCGGATATTTCCGTAAAAGAAAAATTTAGATAATGGAAGAACATGATAAAATTATAAAAGAAAACAAGACTTCTCTTTGGAGAGGTTTGGAACGATTTGCCGAACGTCAGCCTAAGAAAACATTTTACCTGATGTTCGGATTGATTTTCTTTTCAACCATATTCTCTATTGGAAATTTGATTTACATCCATAAAGTTTCAATTCCGGAATATGAAACATTGAAGGGGCAAAATGTATTGACCGATGCAGCAACATCATTCAGCTCTTCTCTAAAAGAAACAGAAAAGATAATGGATATAAGAGAAGCAATAAAAGAACTTGAATACTATCAGAAAAAAAAGATGCTGAGTCCGTCCGACAGTTCGAGAATCAAATATCTACTTGATAAATACAAAATAAAATATTCAAGATGAAAAAACTCAATTTTAAACAACCCAAATATATTCTTCCACTTATTGCCCTTCCATTCGTTTTGATGATAGGGTATTTTTATATCCAATTCGTAGAAAACTCTGGAAAAGACAAAAACAAACTTGCAGAGAGTAAAGATATTTCTACAGATTTTGGAAAAGTTGGAGAACGTTCTGAAATCAAAGATAAAGCAGATGCTTACGCTGATTTTTTCGACAAGAGAACCGATGGAAGAACTATGATTGACGGCTTTGGCGATGAGCATGAAAGTCTTGAGAAATTTGACGATGATCTTTCAGAACGTCAGAAAAGACATATCGACAGTATGAATTACGCTCGTGAAAAAGAGCGTCTCAGTAACCTTTCGAGACAGGCGAATAGACAATCCTATTACAATGCTATGGATGCCAGACAATCCAAAAACCGGGAAGATGAGCAATATGACAGAAGTATGAAAATGCTTAAGATGTTAGATAATGACAATAATAAAGACTCAAATACTGGAAATTTAAATAGGAATTCTGAAACATCAGACTGGAAAAAAGACCAGATGACTTTGATGCGGGAACAGATGATGCTAATGGATAGTATTGAAAAAGCAAATAATCCTGAGCTAAAGAATCAGGCAAAAGCTATTGAAAAAATGAAAAAAAATGAGAAAGAGATGGACTTCTTTCTTAACTCAACATTGGATGTTACAAAAGCTTCCAAAAGTTCTGATTTCAACTCAATTTACAGGCAAAGGGAAAATAATTTTATCAAAGCGGTCATTGACGAAAATATTAAAGGTTTTGCCGGAAGCAGAATACGTATCCGATTGCTTGAGGACGTATATGTAGGAAATACAAAAATTACAAAAGGTACTCCTCTCTATGCATTAATCAGTGGTTTTTCATTGCAAAGAGTTAATCTTAATATCGTTTCAGTAATGCATCAAAATGAAATACTTCCTATTAGTCTTAATATATATGATATTGATGGAATGGAGGGATTATATGTACCAAGTTCTGCTTTCCGTGAAATGACCAGATCAATGGGAGAAAATATCGTTCAAGGGCAAAATCTATCCAGTGGAAGTGCCGATTTTTTCACGACAACATTAAGTTCTGTTTATCAATCCACGTCAAAAACGATATCTGATGTTATAAGAAAAAACAAGGCAAAGATTAAATACAACTCTTTCGTTTACCTAATTGATAACAAAGAACTTGAGAAAAAGAAAAAAAATATCTATAAAAAAAATACCAATCCATAAACTATGAAAAATTTCATCCTAATTTTTATGCTTATTATTGTTTCAATACAGACCTCGGCACAAAGTCAAGTAAGCTCAAAAGTATATAAAAATAATCTTCCTGAAATTTATATTACCGGAGATGTCAATCTCCATTTCAGAAGCCCACAGCCTGTTCAGTTTGTTGATCTAAGTACAAAAAATCTTATTGGTGACCTTCCAACTGAAAATGTTGTGAGAATTAAAATTCAGCAATTTGAAAATGAAAGTCATACGCTGAAGGACAGTATAAGTGATAAGGAAGACATCCCAATTTACTACTTTGACAACCAGGAGCTCGGCATTGTCACAGTTGTTGGTCAATCTTTTATGGCTCAATATAAACTGATTTACAAAATTGATAATTCTTCTAATATAATGACCAATATTGAAATTTTACCTGAAGATATGCAGGCACTTGAATACCCTGATTACCAGATATCCAGTACTGAACTCAGAAAATATTCACTGGAGATTATTAGAAAAAAGGAAGGAAAAAAAATACGAAAAAACAAAGATCTTGGGATCGAATCACAGCTCAATAATGTATTCACTTTTGGTGATTATGTCTTTCTAGATGTGAGCTTTAAGAATTACACTAACCTCACCTATAATATTGACAAACTTAATTTTTCAATTGATGATAAAAAAGTATATAAGGCGACTAATGTGCAATCAATAGAAATAGAGCCCGTTTTTCGACTATACGATCTGAAATCATTCAAAAAGTATTACAGGAATATTTTTGTGTTCAAAAAGTTTACTTATCCTAACAATAAGGTTTTAAACATAAGATTGGTTGAAAATCAAATAAGCGGAAGGACATTAAATCTTGAAATAAAATATTCAGATATTTTACAGGCAGATACCTTTTAAAAACTTCTTTACATCCAAAACACAACAACAGACAGCTGGGAAATCCTGGCTGTCTGCTTTTATATAAATCAAGAAAAGAAATTATGCAGGAAAGCAAAGAACAACAAAAAATCTATGGCTTTTTTCAGAAGGCAGTTTATATGCTTGTCCTTACCGAATGTAGTATCATATTTTTTGGAGGAACACAAATTCCGATACTTCCAAAACTGTTAAAGTCATTTGCGAAAATGCCATTTTTATTTCCACCACGCAATGCAAAATTTGCTGAGCTTATTTTAATCATTCTCATTGCTATTGGAACAAAACCTAAAAAAAATCAGAACATAAATATTACGACATCTATTATTTTACCAATAATAGGAGGGCTTTTAATGATATTCGGTTCTTTGTCATTTATAGAAGATACCTTCCGAATTGATTCCTTCGCAATTACTCCGTATTTCAACATGTATCAAGCAGTTTATGCATTACTATCATTTTCAGGTGTTTTAATTACCCTTTTGGGAGCTGATAATATCAGTAAGATCATGAAAAACAAGCTAGGTAAAGACCGCTGGAATATAGAAGAAGAATCATTTGATCAAAACAAAGAATTAATCACGACTGACTTTTCAATTAACATTCCTTACTTATTCTATTACAATAAGCGTATGAATAATGGCTGGATCAATATCAATCCATTCAGAGGAACCTTAGTGATAGGAACTCCAGGAAGTGGTAAATCATTTGGAATAATAAATCCAGCTATCAGACAGATGATTAACAAAGGGTTTTGTCTTTGTATCTATGACTATAAATTTCCTGACTTGGGTAAAATTGCTTACTATCATTACCAATTAAAACGACAAAGGGAAAAAGATTACAAGTATGAATTTGCTGTTATTAATCTTAACGAGGTCGAAAAATCAAAGAGAGTTAATCCATTAAGGAAAGAATACCTCTCTACTCTAGCAGAAGCTCAGGAAATCGCAGAAGCTATGGTTTCTTCTCTTCAAAAAGGCGGAGGCTCCGGTGGAGGTAGCGATCAATTCTTTACGCAGTCTGCCATTAATTTTTTGGCATCCTGTATTGCTTTCTTGGCAAAATATGAAGACGGAAAATTTTCGACTTTACCACATCTGCTATCTTTTATGAATCGCAGTTATGAAGAAATTTTCAATACACTGTTTACAAACATTGAGCTGCATTCATTATTATCAACATTCAAATCGGCTTTCGACAATAGAGCTTTTGACCAATTAGAAGGACAAATTGGAACTTTAAAGATATTTTTATCGCGTTTAGCTACAAAAGAAAGCTTTTGGGTATTCTCGGGAGACGAAGTAAATCTAAAAATATCTAATAGAGAAAATCCTACAATTATCGTATTAGCCTCTGATCCTAATACACAGGATATCAATTCGGCGCTGTACTCAACTATCCTGAATAGATTACTGAAACAGATTAATTCGAAAGGTAATTTACCAAGTGGTATTGTTGCTGATGAGCTGCCAACTATTTATATCCATAAAATAGATAATCTGATTGCCACTGCCCGAAGCAATAAAGTAGCGGTTCTCTTAGGTCTTCAGGAGATACCTCAATTTAGGCAATTTTACAAAAAAGAAGTGGCAGATACTATCACTGCCATTATCGGAAATATTCTCAGCGGGAGTGCTCGTGATAAAAGTACTTTGGACTGGCTTGAAAAAGTATTTGGAAAGGTCAAACAAAAAACTCAGTCCATGTCCATTAATAACAATCAAACTACAGTTTCTATACAGGAAAAAATGGATAATCTTATTCCTGCAGGTAAAATAGCAGGTCTAAAGACAGGCGAAATGGTTGGAATAATTGCAGGAGACGAGCATAATCAAACCGAAGAATATAAAACTTCTGCAATTCACGGAAGAATAAATCTGGATATGAGGAGCATTCAAAAAGAAGAACAGGGATACATTGAAATGCCCATTTACTTCAATTTCACTGATCAATTGGGAAATGACAATAAAGAGAAAATTCTAATGTCAAATTTTTTAAGAATAAACAGAGAAGTCGAACTTATAATTCAGGACTTTAACGGTAAAGTTCAATAATATTAAAATATTTAAAAATGAAAAAAACATTAATCATAATGCAATTATTTATTTTTTCTAATTTCTTACCACAATTTAATACGGTTTCATACCAAGGAAAGCTAAATAATGTAAGGGTCAATAGTTCTTTACAAAATAATTTTAGCAGCAACTTCTTTTCACATCATATTGAAGGCAAGAATAGAAGAAAAAAAATTGAAAAAATTAAAGATCCTAGTCCGGATTCATTGGCAACCAGTACGCAAAATGAAGATTCTCAGATGATTTCTATTGAGGGAAAAGAGGAAATTAACAATGATTCTGAGGAAGATATCGATCCAAAAAAGTACGTGATACAGAAAAGATATCGTAATAAAAAGCTACCACTAATAGAATCAAGAAATTATACAATAGAAGAGCGTCAAATAGTCTATATGCCACTTGAAAATATGACGGTAACTTCAAATTTTGGAACTCGTTTTCATCCAATAGACAAAGTTGAAAAATTTCATTCAGGCGTTGACTTTCGAGCAAAGAACAATTATGTATTTGCTGTATTAGATGGGACAGTCAGTGAAGCGGGCTATAGCAATGCGGCTGGCAATTACATAAAAGTACGACATGGCGATTTTGAAACTATCTACCTTCATTTATCAAAAACATTTTTTTCCTATGGAGATATTATATATGCAGGTGATATCATTGCTGTTACTGGTAATACCGGGAAAAGCACCGCGCCACATCTCCATTTCTCAGTAAAAGAAAATGGGAAATATATTAATCCCATTCGATTTCTAAACGACTTAATACAAACCAATAACGCATTAGCAGATTACAATTATGGAACATACTAATACATTACTTACAGAGGAACTAAAAAAATTCGGAATCATGAATGTGAACGATGAATTTAGCGACAAACTTTCAAAAACAGAAATTAATGATTTTCTGAATGGTGGAATTCTTATTGCTGAAAATGATAAGAACAGACTTACATTTAAAATTAATGAAGATAAGCTTGATTTAAATGTCTACACTAAAGATTTAGTAAATCATAGAGATTTATCAACAGCTGAACTTTTTGAAATTGCATCTTCTAATAGCAATCTTTATAAGGTAATGGCTGATTATGGTAATATTACTCATATAGGAACCGATTACTTCAATAAAAATTTAGAAAATGAAATGACAACTTTTGTTGAAATTGAAAATGAAAGAGGTAAAACTATTTTTTTCGGAAACAAACTTGACGAAAGTTTAAATAATTTCAAAGTTGGCGATAAGGTTCAGATTATTCAAAGCGGTGTAGAGAAAACAAATCTTCAAACCGGCAATGAGAATTCGGAAGAACTCTCAAAATATGACAATCTGTTTATAATTAAGCCATTAAATGAAAAAAATAAGCAATTCCAATCCAAAATATTTGAATTAGATAAAAAAGACAATACAATCAAAGACATTGATACTACTAAATATGAACTTCAAAATGTAAATGGACACAGTATTTCAGAAAAGCAGCTTCAATTGCTACGCAAAGGAAAAGAGTTGAAATTAGATGATGAAACCATTATACAAATAAGTCCATCAGCAAATAACGACGTTAAATTATCGGCAAGTTCAAAATCGCTACTCATTTTATCAATTGCAGTGGATGGAGGCTTGAGTTTCCTAATAATAAAAGGTATTCAAAAATTGGCTAAAATGCGGGAAGAAAATCAGCTTCAAAAAGAAAGCACAAGATATCAAACCGAACTTCTTAAACTCAAAGCCCATCTTCAATCTAAATCAGAGCAGTATCCAGATAATAAAGCTATTATATCAGACCTTAATATTGTAAACAGAGAAATCTCAGTTTCGCAACCAGCATTAAGTAAAAATAATAGTAAAGTGGATGAGCGGCAAAACATCAACCTTCAGGTAAACGATCAGGATATGTACCAAGATAATAATAAAAGGAAAGATCAGGAAAAACAAATTTCCGACGATTCTTCAAAATCCTCGACCTATTCGAGAGGAAGATAAAAACCAACATTCACAATGTACTTAAAGCTGGAAGTGCTAACTCTATTTGGAGGCAGAATTAGTGAGAATGGAAATCTTTACTTTTTGGGTCATAGAAAAAATACCTGGAATATTATTTACAAAGATTATTCCTCATTTGAAACCGCTCATTACTATCAGATTATCAATCCTGCGGGAGATTCTATAATCCATAATATATACTGTTTTAGATTCATTTTGGAGGCAATACTTTTTTATCATTGCAGGTCTCAGGACTTTTTTAGAAACTCTGTGGTAATTATTACAGGAGCTAACAACAAAAAAGCTTTAAAATCACTTCTTTTAAAAAGTTACCTCCAAAAAAAGCTGCTTGTACCAAAACTGCATTTTTTTCATTCATCGGAAAATTTTGAATTAACCATGTTTTATCTGGAATTATTGGATAAAGAAATTTCAGCCAGTATGATAACTGCCAAAGATCACACTTACCTTAAGATAAATTATAAGTCAATTCAATTAATGCTTAATAATAAACAACAGACTAAAAGTAATATTACATATCTATTAGGTATTAATGACCGGAAATTTAAAGTTCGAAATTATTATCTATCAAAATTGATTTACGATAACAATTTATTATGGTAAATCTATAATCCTAAATTAACAAAATTGATATGAAATCAAATTCCGATACTGAAACTTTAGCTGAATATTTTAAAAATACAAACAATAGCATTTGGCTAAAAGAAGGTAGAAGAGAATCCATTTCTTCTGAAATTGACTCCTTTTCGTCACTGATTAAAAATCTTGAGGACAGAAAAATAATTTTCACTGATAATCCTTTGACAATGGTACCATTTAATAGTTCTGGAATTGATTTTAAAATAGTCATTCAAAACGATTTTCAAAGGAAAGAGCTCATTTCAAAACTAAGAGACTATCAAAATCAGGAAGTAATCAGACAAAGTAACAATTCACATCATAACAACAACAATATAAACATCATGGAAAACAACCTATTTCAAGGCAAAAAGGCCGATCTCGAAGTCAAAATTGAACTACCTAAACAGGAAAAACCATTTTTTGAAAAAATGACCACACCTAAAAACTTGATCAATATGCTTCAAAAAGCGGGACAAAAACTAAATCCAAATGAAGAATTAGGAGTCAGTTTAAACGGTACATCTTTTAAAATTACAAAAGAACAAACTGAAAAATCGGATATCCTCCAAACAGTAGCTACAGAATATGATAAAGTTAGAATTGTGAAGAATGACCTTTCCGGTGAGAATAAAAATTTACAGGATTTAAAAGATCAGATAAAATATTTAGGATTTGGTGAAGAACCAAGAGTCCATCAAGAACTGGCTGAAAACTTAGCATCTGGTAAAAAAGACTTTCTCATTAATATTTCTTCTGACAAAGCTTCTTTTAAGAACAATGAAATCAATTTTGAACTAAGGTTTCAAAAATCTGAAAACAATGAAAAGTTCTATTTAAACTCATTTTTAGCAAATCTTAAAAACAATGAAAAAGATGTCAATTTAAGTCATACCTTTTCCGCCAATGGTAGCTATACGGCAAAAGCCGCTATAAATCTTTTGGAAGGCAGATCAGTACGAACTCAGATCTACAGTAAACATTCTGAAGAAAAAGAAGATGCATTTGTAAAGCTTCAATTAAATGAAGAAAAAAATGAAAAAGGAAATTATAAACTTCAAGTCTTTAATAAAAATTATGGAATCGATGTTGAGAAAATTATTGATAAAGCTAAGCTGCAATTTGATAATGAAAGACACCGAGAAATTACTACTAAGTCCCTTGAAAAAGGGAATATTGTTTCCGTAAAGTTTTCTGATCAAAACAATAAAATTACTGAAGGAAAAGCTATTCTTAATCCACAATATAAGATGCTGAATCTATACGATAATAAAATGAAAAGAGTCAATTCCAATGAACAGGCTTTCCAGCGTGAAAATTCTGAGACTAATGAGGTGAAGAATCAGCAAAGTCATTCAAGAAAAATTTAGCCGTTATGAAATGTTTTTTGCTATTGTTCTTAACAACAGTTTTGGTTTCATGTAAAGAGGAACATAGAATACAGAGTAAAAAAGGAGGAATTGATATTGTCACCAACATTTACTATGGGGCTTCAAAAGGTCTTGATAACCATCAACAAATTATTTTGTCAAAAATAAACTATTTTGAAAACGATATCATCGAATTAGTACCTAACATTACAATACCGGAAATCATCGACAGTGTTTACTACATAAATGATTCGGTTTATTATGAAATAGGTTCGTTAATGGATTCCAAGTCTCTTAATTTTATAAAGCAACGGCAGGAAAAATCAAAAAATGTCAGAGATAAAAAATACGGTGCAATATGGATTGACAAACAGATTTCCAATTATGAACTAAGAAAAAACCTCAATGATACGGTGCTTTATGGTAGATTGCCATTTAAACGCTTTCAGATCTTAACAAAAGACAACTACAGTATTTTCTATATTAATAAAACTGATACTATTCTGCCCTATTCTCTTAATCAATTTGCTGATAATGATTATGGAGGACGTTTAGAAAGGATTGACAGTTATGATAAAAAAAGAGATCTATTTACCACTATTATATTGTTACCCAGGAGAAACTGGGATAAAGAAGCTGCAGTTATTTTCGAATATAATTATCAAATAAATATTGATTCCAATTAAAAATCCCAAGCCAAATTGGCTTGGGATTTTTTATTTGACTGAAGTACGTCTTTTTGATAATTTAACCAATACTTGAGTTGAATCCTTAATTTCGATTAGTTGCTCTTCTATGAATAAAAACACACTTTTGTCCAAGATAAAAATATCAAAAACCGTCTGTCGCTTTTTAAAAAAAAATTTTCCTGTGAGTATTATGCAATTATTATAGTTAATGGGTGAAGAAAGTTTCAGATTAACTTTTGATTTCTTCGTCTTGGCATAGAAAACAATAAATTTTCTTTTCTCACAGTATTCAAGAACAAAATAATGTTTCTTCTTTAGAAGTTTTAATGAAGTTAAGTTAAACAGGTTTTGAGAATCAATTCCGATCTCTTTTTTTTGATCATGATTAAAAATTACGTTAATAAAATATTTAAAATTCAAATAATTTAGTGATAAATATTGCTTCACCAATACAAAGAAAAATTTTATGCAAAAAAATCCCCAAGACTATGGGGATAAAAACTAATAACCATGAAAAACTCAAATTAAACATGAGAGTCTTCACAAATTTATAAAATATCATACGCACCTTTTTTAAAAGGCAATATAATGGCTCTATTCAGCCAATTCTATTTATCAATGGCATCTACATAATAAAAATTAAATGCATTTAATAATTACTTACTTCTCTCCAAATTTTCAATATCATCTTCCCAGTGCGGTCTATTAAAACCGCTGACTGATTCGGCTAAAAGCAAATCATGCTCCAAAACAGGATGATGAATCTGCTTGTAAAAACAAGTAGTTTCAGCCCAATCAAAATTATTACTCGAAGCAAGCAACTGAATGCTGTTACAATGGATTGCTCGGATATCTTTTTCTTTATAATCAAATCCTTGTATTGTTTCCTGTGCTTTCAAAAATCTCTTTCTTTCTACATAAGGGCCATCCAAATTTTCATAGCCAATATGAATAATTCCTGGGCCATCTAGCGGTATTTGATCAACCGCCTTAACAAGAAGTCTTTTAACATCCTTCGCTTTCATATTAATAGAATGATCAGAAACACTAGTCCATTTAAGAATACTTATACTTACTACCTTGTCAATATAAACATTAAGAATATCAAAATTTTTATCCAAACCTAATTTATAAAGTTCATCATGGTTGAAAGCAGACACATAGTTACCTCCACTTTCATACTTTCCCACGCAAACCTCAATTAATTCCGGAGAATTACTTCTTACATCTTTTTCTTTTAACTCCTTGTTAATAGCAATCACATCCAGTGGACGAAAGGTAATTTCAACATCATTGGTCTTTATTTCAGCTCTATTACCACCTCCATAAACTTTAAGATACTCGTTAAAACAATCAACTAAAATATTGTCTCCTGTTTGTGAAACTGGAACTTTAAATATTATATCAACAGAGTATGATAATTTGTATTCCTGCAATATATTAGTCAACCGTAAAGATCTGTTTTGCCATTCTGATCTTTCACTTTCGGAATAATCTGGAACTTTCTGCATTCTTTTACATTCAACCCAGTATTGCTGTCCATCTTTTCTAATTTGTAAATCTGGAGATTTATAAAAAATGCTTTCAGGTATAAAGCTTACTTTCCACCCATTTTTGCAATATAAATTTGCGACTGCCAATTCAAATAAGATTGCATCAGGTTGATTTTTCCTTTCGTTCAATAGTTCCTCAATTTTTTTCTCTATTCCATCGATCTCAAGAAGCACTGAAAGATTTTTCCCTATCATCGAGAAAAACGGAAATATGCGAGCTGATTGGAGAGCATCACCAGACAATGGTCGATCAAAAATACTTTCTACCAGATACATATACCATGCAATCCAGTCATCATAAACAGCTATTGGCATCACAACCTTTTCTTTACTTCCTGCTTCCTTAAAACCAAATTGAATTGCTTCAACTTCACGAAAATAAGATACAACCTTCTCTCGTCTTTTTGACCATCTATCATCTCCCATTCTCGACACAAAAAAATTCAACGCTTTTTTAGCATCTATAGCCCAATCCTCTTTAATGTATGTATTTATCATTTTCAGTAATTATTATTTTTAATCTAATATACTTCAAATTTGAAAATGATTGAAATTGTTCTGAAGACCTTTTCTAATTATAATTACGAATGAGTCCCTACCAAATTTTAACGAGTTCCGAGTTATAAAAAATCCTTTTGAAAAAAGGCAGGATACACTTTTGTTAGTTCATTTAAAAAAATGGACGTCCAAAAGGACATCTTGCACCACAAAAAAAACACTCCTATTTAAAATCATATTTAGTAAGTAATAAGAAATATGACACATACTATTTGAATCATTGTAGAATTACATCTTTCATCACTTACATAAAACTACAATGGAGTAATTATATAAAGGATTAATTACATCTTTCAATAATTAAATAAACTTATAGTTATACTCTTATACATTAATCACATTGTATAACTATACATTTATATACTTATATATTGATTTAAGTATATAAATCTATAACTCTACAATAAAATAATCTAAAGTATTTGCGCTTACGAAAGAAACAAGAAATTCAAAAAAAGCTGAAATGGAATAGCTGGAAGAATCTGATTTTTCATTGATGTAATAAGTATGCATCAATTCATAATAAAGGTCTGAATATTTTATAGGAAGGAGAAAATTAATACTTTCCAGAACTCTTTCCTCTTTTGTTTGTCCAATTTTAGTCCCCCTTTTTTTGTAGAAGACTAAATATTGCTCGTTGGGTTTGAGAACTTCACCATATTTCATTTGAAAGTTCTTTTGAACATTGAGTAGAACGAGACCTAAATAATGCCTATAAGAAAACAGGGATAATAAATCATTATCCTTATAATAAGTGAAACTGCAAATTTTAAAATTATCTACTAAAAACTTATCGGTTTTCACCAAGAAGTTTTTGGTTGCTTTTTTTGCGCACATAGAATGCCTATTTATTAGCCAACTTGCCGTATTGAACGACAACAAATTATTACAAATGTAAAACTAAAACCGTAAACTAAAATTCAAAATTCTTACGGTTTTACAAAATTTTTAAAGCACGATAGACAATTTAATCTCGTCTTTCTTTAATTTCTGAACCATTTCAACAGCTTTTTGCCGTTGAAAAACGTAATACGCCAGTTCTTTAGAAGGGCTGAACAAGGGTAGCTTGCCATTATAGATTCTTATAAATTTAGAATAGTATAGTCCTTCGTCTGAAGTAAAGATGTAAACTTTCCGGTGAGTTGCGTTATTTATCCAAGCACTAAGTTTATCCTTTAGAAGTGAAGGATCATTTTTCAGCTTTACTGTAAAGCAATCTTTACCATCAAAAGAATCATCTTTAAATACAAGGTTGAAATTACTTACGTAACAGCTCAAAACAATATTGTCTGCAGTAACAATCAGTGGGTTATTGATATCACCCAATAAATCAATTGAGATTTCATTCGCCTTAAAGAACTGTTTTATCAAAAAATTTCTTCTTGCAATATCCGTAAATAGATTGTGATTTGTTTTTTCTTCCATTTCATTATTATCAGAATTAAACAAAAATACTATTTTTTACCTATTAAACCTATTAAAAATATCTTGCCTATTATTTAAAATATTTGTTATATTTACATATTCTTATTAATCGATTTTAATATGAAAAGAATTATAAAATTTGTGGTGTACGGAGCTTTAGCGTTTTACATATTTCTGTTTTCGTTCATCGGTACGACCACAGACAATAATAATGCAAGAAAAATATCAATAACTCTATTTGTTATCGTCGTTGGCTGGAATGTCTTTAAGTCACCTATTAAAAGGAACTTGAAGAAAATATTTAATAAAAATTCTTGACGATAATAATTAAGGCTGCCTTATGGCAGCCTTTTAAATTTTAATCTTTTTAGTATCTCACTACTCTTCTAAGTAGTTTATTAATTCACTCATCATATTTTCCCAAGCGAACCAAGTATACCAATTTTGAAGTTGCATCGTATCGGATGGTTTATCTAAAGGTTGTCCGATTTCTTCTTCAAATGTTGAAAGCTGTTCAATTATCAACCAAATATTACTTTTTGCAAATCTGCAGGTTTCAGAATAATATATCATTCCAGGAACAGCTCCGGTATTGGCAGCATAATAATCATTGGGATATTGCTTTACTTTTTCAAATGAAAGTCCTCCTTGGTTCCAAACTTTCCTAAAAAGTTCAGGGTTTGAGCAATTTTTAAAAAAATCTGTAAGTGTTTTTCTTGATTTCATAATTTGAATTTTAGGGGTGATAGATTTCTCATTTTTATTGAGCGACATTTTATTTTTCTTTGCTCAATGACCAGAGAAATACTAATTCGACTAAAACCGAAATGACTTTAAGAATGTAGGCTTTGAAATCTTTTTGTCCGCAGGATTATGGAGTGTCTGAAAAATCAAAAGAAGAATGAAAGTGGTTTTTTAGAAACCCAAAAAGATTTTTTTTGATGAAGTAGTGTTTCTAATTTTGCAAATAGAAAAAGAATTTGCTCGATAAAAAGAAAGAAAAATCCAGACTAACCGTGAAACAATGATAAATTCAAAAAAATAGTAGTGAAGGAAACTATCAAATAGCCGATTGAAACTTTTACAAAATTATGCTGAAACGATACGTTAAATGATGGCGAAACGAAAATAATTTATGTTGAAAGTTTGGTTAGATTCAACTGATGTTTCAAGTATTTGTTATACTTTTTTAAATAAATACGATTACCTATACATCGTGAGGTTAAAAATTTAATGTTCGCTTGGAAGTAGTAATACATCACCTTCTTTCCAAATGGTAAATTCCTGAAAGAAAAAATCAGAGAAGGGAATTTCTCTTTTTAACAATTCATTCTCATTTCCATCTGTGGCGGAGACCTGAAATCTATTTCCATCTAATCTTTCGATTTTCCAAACTTGAAAGTCTTCTTTTCTAAATTTCTCATAGAATTGATAAGAGACGATAATATCAATAAACCAATAACATTTTTCCTCATCAGCTACCGTCTTAACGCCATCTGTCAGTAGAAGTCCAAGAAGGTAGGAGTAATAATGTTCTGTGCAATAAAATTGATTGTAAAAATCATTAGCTGAAATAGTTGGATTTTTCATAGTTGTAAAATTTTAGATTATTATTCATTAATTAATTTTGAGCTAAGTCAGATTTAATTTTTCTGACTACTTTGAGCGTTTTTCTTTGCTTTCCTTCAGAGAAATTCCATTTCAGCCAAAACCGAAATGACATATGGAATGCAGGCTGCGAAATCTTTTTGTCCGACGGATTTAGGAGTGTTTGTAAAATTTATTTTAGGGACTAAAGGAAATTTTATAGATGCCCTAAAAGATTTTTTTAGAGCAGAAATAGGATTTCTACTTTTGCAATTGAAAAACAACAAACAGAAGAGAAAAATAATGTCATCAGCGACAACCGTTCAATGTCATCTAACATCGAAAATTTGTATATTTGAAAGCAGCCTAAGATGCAAGATTAGCTATATTGATGCGAATAAGTAAAAGGCCGTAAAATGTTTGAGATGGAATGCAAAAGATGTAACGAAAGTTCTTTAAAGCTTTATTATGAGACAGATTTTCACGATATTTATATTTGTAACAACTGTGAATTTCAGATAATAAAAAAGTTTGATGACTGCTGTCAGAATCCTGACCTGATTGTAGTAAATGATAATAAATTTTTTCCGAACTTCAGATTGTATCATCAATGCAGAAAATGTGGTGGAGCTAAAAGAAATTTTCCTTTGAAATATACTGCTGATATCGAAATACGAGGAGAATTTGATTTGGAATATTTTGAGGAATGGCGTACAAATGTCAATAGAGATAAAAACTTGGCGTACGAATCTGTTTCATATTCCAACTATCTAACATCACCGCAGGGCAAGTATCACAAATATTTGGATTCGCCTGAATGGAAAGCTAAAAGACAATTGGTCTTTGAAAGAGATGAAAATCTTTGTCAGGAATGTAAATCCGCACCAGCATTCCACGTTCATCATTTAACCTATGCAAATATATTCAATGAAAAGCTTGAGGATTTATTATCGGTATGTGCAGAGTGCCATTCTAAAATCCATCATCAGGAACTAATGGATAAAATCAATAGTTTAAAGGAAAGGAAATAAATATAAATTATCGAAGTGCAACCTCTTTTTAAAATATATGGAATGAGAAAGGATGGAAATATTTTAAAATGTGGTTGCTCCATACACGCAAAAATGCGTTTCCGACCAAAGGGAGGAATTGCATTTTTGCCACCTGATTTTCATCAGGCAACTTTTATGGGTTGAGAATTGAAGTTTTTGAGATTTAGAAAAAAGCCTCTGTTTTCGGTCATTCCGTTCCTGAATAGATTCCACAAAAGAGAACCTCCCATTTGAGCCAAAGTAGAATTAATAAATAGGTCTTGTTTTTCCAGAGCTTCAGCCAAACTACAACTTGGAGTATCGTCTTCCGTTTCCGATTGTTTTAGTAGTGTTCCAAATTCGTCTGTTATAAATTTTAGTTTTGATACAGTTTCAAATTTTTTAGAATCAGGCTGTCTAATATCCCCTATCGTCGAGAGCAAAACCTGTCCACTAAATTTACTGTTTCCGAAATCCATCCAATACTTAGCAGTGTTGCCATACAGATAAGTAGTGTCGAGAGTTCTTAAAACATCTGCAATTTCAAATCTTGTTTGTACATTGTCCACACAGGATACAAAAATATTTGCAGTCAGGCTGTGAGAGATTTTACCGAATTCATCTTTACGAAATCTATGATTTTCCGCTTTCCAATTTGTTCCAAAAAATCTGTTTGTTCTGTTGATTAGAGCTGTCGCCTTGTAAAGCCCCAATTCACTTTCCGCAAAAAGCTGTCTGCCAAGATTCGGTTCTTCAACTTTATCATCATCCCACAAACGAACAAAAAATCCCGGATGTTCCAGTTCAGTTAAAGCGTGATTAATTCTTCCCAAAACAGTAAGCATTTGTGAACCTGTTCCTCCTGCTCCAATCAAGTTTATAGTTATTGGGTTTGTAGGCTGAATAAAATTGTTGAATGTAAAATGTACTTTAGGTTTGCTATTTATATCGAAAACATTATCTTTTTTAAATTCCATTACAATAGATTTTTTAATTTGAGATTTGACTTGATTAACACATCGTTTGGAAAAGGCTTCTGATTTTTGATAAGTTCTTTCCAAAGATTAACACAATTACCATTAATTGGGTTATGATTAAACATTAAATGGCTGAAATAAGAATTGAAAAAATTGTATTCCCAAGTTTCAATAAACTCTTCGAGAGAGGAAGATTTTTTAATTCTTGCGTTGACAGTCCCCATACATACACTTCCACTACTATTAACATTAAAAAATGGTGCGTGAAACAGTTCAGTGTTTTCATTTGGACGTAGGTCATCATCTAGTGCATAGATTTTCAGATGCTGTTTATCCGCACACCATAATAGTGCAGGAACTTTTGCTGTTCCATTTGGAATATTTAAATCTTTGACAAAATAAAGTTCTCGTTCCCCACTTTCTGTAAACCATATCACCTTTCCGTTTTCGGTATTGTCGATAGAAAGTATATTTGAAGATAGTACACCTTTAGGTTTTAGAAATTCTTTTTCTTTCCGATTCTGAACATTTAGTTTTTTTGCCAAATTTTTGGCTTCATTGACTGTTAATGGATGGGCATTTAATGGGTTTCCATTTTCATCCATATCAAAATATTCGACATAGGTTTCTGAAACTCTTTCATCACTCTCGTAAAAAACCAATGCGCATTTTGGATGATAAAGCATTCCAAAGTCATTTGTTATATCCAAGACCTCACTATCTTGCTCATTACTTCTATTCTTCATATCTAACTTTTTATTGATTGGAATAATCCTCAAACACTTTCGCTAACCGATTGATAATCTCAAAAACAGAATTTTCAAAATCGAGACTATCACCCGAAACATTACTACCATTGAAAATTTTATAGATAATTGGTTCTTGAATATCTCCATACTGATTGAACTCATTGTTTACAGTATCTACGATGTTATCATACACCCATCCCCTGCTGTCAGCAAAAAATGACACATATTTTTCTATCGAAATAACAGTTTCATCATCTTCATAATTATCTTCATCAAAATCTTTCAGCTCGGTATTGTTGTTTAGGTAAACATTTCTATAGATACGTTCGTTTGGAAAATTGATAAATAGTTCAAAAGCTTTTTGGGCAATCTCCAAGCATTCTTTTTCAAAATCTCCGTAAGGCTTAAATGATTCAATACGATTTTGAAAAAAATTAAGATTTTCAACATTCGAAATCTTCTGTTCCATAAAATCCCCAATGACCTCAGCTTTCTTCAACTGCTTTTTATAGATTGAATCTTCATCCAATTCCTCGTCTTGGTCAAGCCAATCCTCAAGCATTTCGTACAACCAAAACAGATAAGAACTTTCCTGCCTGTAATATGGAATATCTACGCTTTGATACAAGTAGGTACAAACCGATAATAATAGTTGAGCCGTTTTTCTGTCTTTTCTACTGTGGAGCATTTTATAAAGAGGCACGACAGGTATATAGAATAAGGTCATTCCTGTGTTACATCTTTCCTCACTTACAAAGTAAATATCATTTCCCTTTTTCTTTAAAGTGATGTCCTGCCAATTTTTTATCTTCTTTTTTATTTGCTTTTGAGAATGGAAAAAGGATAAACTCAAATTATAGGGAAATTCCAAATTAGTATGTACAAATTGAGAAATATTATAATGTTCAGACATTTGGGAAAGGGATTTAAAAAAATCCCTCTCCATCTTGTTTTTCTTTCTTTGACTTAGTGAATTTGCCATTTCATTTTCTTTCAGCTTTGGTAAAAAAGTTGTTTTTAGAAAAGCATTGGAATTTGATTCAGCGGAACGGATTTTCTTTTGTCTCTTTGGATTTCCGAACTGTCCTTGTCCTGCTTCATCCACTTCATAAATTCTCCTACCTGTCGATGAAGCCGTTTTTGCTTTTGTTCTTCGGGGAGTAGTATTTTTCCTGATATTACATTCTTTTGCATTCATAAATATTTACTGAAATTAAAAAAGTTGAAACATTATCCTTTTGTTCCCATAACACTTTCAAACTGATACTGAACAGCATCGTCTTTTATTTGAGGTGCGGAGACTTTAGCAGTTGTAAGGATCGGATAAGTATTTGCATAAAAATTCATTACTGCTTCCACACTCCATTTTGGTTCGGGGTCAGTTAAACGGATTTCCTGTCCGTTATCTTTCAAAATAAAAACTCTATCTAATTGCTTTGCGAGTAACATAATTAAGATTGTTAAGGATTAGAAATTTGTTGTGCTTGTTGTGGTTCAGTAAACAAATTATGAGCGAAATGAGCCTCATATTCATCCTGTTTTTTTCTTATGACGTCCACATACTGTGGAAATTCAGAAACTTTGGGAAGCGTTGACCAAGCTTCTTTATGTTTTCCCTCTGATGCAAGTTGCTCAGCTTTCTGTAAGGCATCATTATATTTTTTGTCTTTCCCCTCTTTCTCTTTCTTCTCCTTATCTGATTTTTCCTTTTCCATTGCCGATTTTTTCTTTGCTTCCTCAACCTGTTTCATAAAGCCCTCCATATCTACCATTAATCCCGATACAGTTTGCAAAGGATTTGCTACTTTTTCGAAAAACCCATTATCTAATTCTTCGGCAGTCCCTCTCAAATTAAGAGGTGGAATTAATTTTCTTGCTTTGTCTCCACATTGCTCATTAATGAGCAATATGGATAATACGAAGCCACTTTCCTCTGTTGCACGGAGCGTCAACTGTAAATCACCTGTTAGATTTAATTTAACAATCTGTCTAAAAAAATTGGTCTGTACCATAATTTAAATTGGTGTTAGTATGTTAATTGTTTCAATGAAAACTTGATTGTCCAATATTCTTCTCCCAAGTGCTTTTCAAAAGCATTGTAAATAGCAGTGCCATCATTAAAAACCTGCATTTGATAATTCCTCAAAATAAAATCCAAAGGTTTTAGTTCGCTTATTTCATCATCGTCAGTCTCGACAAAAAAAATTTGCTTTTCAGAAAACCACTCTTTTAATTCGGGGAATCTATCATCTGAAAATCGAAAAAAATCAATTGCTTCATCTTTGTAGTTAAGCCATTTAAAAAAGTCATCAGTTTTAAAAGGCTCGACTGCATCAAGCCGTTCCTTACAGATTTGTTTCCATTGTTCTGTTGTGTGAATAATTGCAAAATCAGAGAATTCACTGTTATCAATTGATTTGATAAAAAGGTAATCTGTTGGTGTAAGGGATATTTTCATTATTTAAAAATTTAAAATTAAAAAGGTAGATCATCATCTTTATCTTCAAGTAAAGCTTTTGAGTTCTGTGGCTGTGAACTTGAGGTATTGTCAATTACACTATCTGACTTAAATCCTCCACCGTGAACTTTGATAAGTGAAGTAAGAAAATTCAATCCTGAACGAATTTCTCCATCTTTGCCAATCCAAGCACTTGCGCTCGGTTTACCAGTCAACTCAACTAAAGTACCTTTAGTAAGAATTTTTGCCACATTTGAACTAATCCAATATGAGCAGTTGTAGAATGTAGTTTGGTCTACTCTTTCTCCTTGTTTGTTTTTATAACTATCATTGATAGCTACTGAAAAGTTTACAACTTTTTTGTCGTTTGCTAATGCGTTAACTTCTGCGTTTTTTGTAATTCTGCCTACGATGTTCATAATTTTTGATTTAAATGTTAATAATTATTATTGTTGTGTAAATTTTTTTCGAGTGAATTGATTTGGTATCGAGGACACTCGTTTTTCTTTTTTTTATTTTTCCATATTGGAAAAGACTTTATTTTTTGATTTTTATAATAATTCCGAAGATGTCAATGAGCGTTTTTGAATTGATTCGTATAACTGAGGTCGCTGTTTTTCTTTGCCTATGATTATAGAAAAGAAGATGGTACACAAAACCCTATCCCATCAAAGAAGTAGAAGAAAATTGTTACTAGGGCTTGAAATTTTTTTGTCCGGAGGATTTAGGAGTGTCTGAAAATAATCTTGTAGCTGGCGAAAAGATTTTTTTAGAAACCCAAAAAGATTTTTTTGAGTGAAAGCTTCTGTTCTACATTTGCAACAGTAAAAACAAAACAACAGTTAGACTAATTCAAAAAATGTTTATTAACTATCTCAAATACTGTAAAAATCAAAGGACTGTATCTGTTTACAATAGTTTATAACAGATAGTACATAAGATGTAAAGTATGTGAAAAATTATCTTTTTTTTTTCCTTATAAGCAAAACATCCTACTAAAATCCTTTTAAATAAAAAATTAACTTTTATTTACTTTTATAAATACTTTTATAAATTATAGGTACTAAGCTTTCACAAGTGTTTTACTCCATTTACTCAATGAGTGCTTTTCCGATATTGACATCAGTGCCTTTCCGAGTTTCAAATAAGTGCTTTTCCTAAATACTTACTTAAATCAGATGAGTGCTTTTCCGAAGTTAAAGGAGCTTAGAGTAAAACTTATTCACAATCCTTGTAACTATTTAGTAAAAAGGAGCGCTTTTCCGAATTCTTATCTATTCTCGCAAAATTTTAAGTCTATAATCTAAAATGATGAGTGCTTTTCCGAATTTGTGATGAGCGCTTTTCCGAGATAGAATGAGTGCTTTTCCGAAATAGAAGAAAAGAGTTTCAAAATTGTCCTGACTTACCATTAATACAATCGCAACAAGCCATAAATAGTCTTTCAATAATCATAGTAATCATTTTGAATAGTCTTCTTAATAGCACTAATCATTTTATAACTTCTTAAAAAGTCAAAGTGATGATAAAAGCAGCGGTTATTTCTATCATAAACCACTATTACTGAATTTTGCAAAGACATTTCCAAAAATTGATTTCTAATGAGAAACAAATTTCTACTACTACTTTTTATTGCTTTCAGTGCATATACTTACTCACAGGTTGGAATCAACACTTCATCACCGGAGACAACTTTTGAGGTTGTTGGTAAAGGAGACGACTTAAGTCATTACGACGGTATTCTTCCTCCCCGAATCTCAGGTAATCAATTATCTAAGAAAACATATACCTCTTCAAAAAAAGGTACAGTGATATTCGTTACTAATCCTCCAACGGTTTTGGCTGGGCAAGTCATCAATATTTTAGAAGCCGGTTTATATTACTTTGACGGAAACAATTGGCAATCACTTTCAAAAGATACCGATCCCATAGAATATTATATATCATTAAGACTAGACTCTGAAAGTACCTCAGCTTTAGCAGCCGAATCAAAGTGGTCAGAACCAAGAGATCAATGGGGTAACATCAACAATTATAAAACCTCTACAAAATACTACACGGTTGGAACTAAAAATTATGGTGACCTAAAAGGGTTTATTACATTCAGGAAAATTCAAGGTATTGTAAATGTTCGTTTTCAAATCTACAGACCTTATGGAGCTGGATCGGTTAGTGAAAATGTTTTTATAAATATTGGAGACATATTTAGCGATATAGGCTACATCCCTAATCAGATTGTTTTGCTACATAATGAAAATTCGACCCAGTATTTTCCCGCTTTACTTGAAAATTTTTCTTTGCAAATACCATTTAGTTCAATGAACTTAATATCGGCTTCGTCATATACCTATGGAGAAGTTCAGGGGTATTCTAATTGGAGAAAACCATATTTAAAGTAAGATTCTAAAAACCACAATGAATTAAAATCAAAAAACAAAATGAAAAACAATTTTCTAAAATTAGCTTTATTATTAGTAACCACTCATTTATTTTCACAGGTCGGTATTAATACTCAGAGTCCGAAAGCTACCTTAGAAGTAGTTGGAAAGCCAAATGACATCAATCATTATGATGGAATTATTCCACCCCGAATCACAGGTGACTTGTTAGCTGCAAAAATCTTTTCTTTTGAACAAAAAGGAGCTTTAGTTTTTGTGACGACACCAGCTTCTAACTTAACTGGTCAAGTAATTAATCTTGAAAGGTCAGGGCTTTACTGTTTTGATGGTCAACAATGGATTCCTGTCCTGCAAAGTGATCCATTAGAAATTGTTGCACTACGAGGTAACACTTCTTCGGTTAAATTAATCGTAAAAAACAACCTGGAACTTGATTTTGACCAAAAAGAAAATTACATATTAGGAAAGTCTAGAAGCACAATTACAGGTGATTACAACTCTATTTACGCTACAGATTCAAACATTACGTCAGGAAAGGGAAATTCAGCAAGCGCCTATGCGATGTCTCAAGGCGAGATCACTGGTAAATTGAATTACGGAGCTGGAGTATCAGCCTTAAATGGAATTGCTAACGGAGTAATTTCGGGAAACAGAAACATCGGGATTGGTGCCGGAGCGATGTCGTATATTACTTCAGGGAATGATAACATATCAATAGGCTATTTATCAGGAACAGGAAACAGAACGGGTTCCAATAATGTATTTATTGGAGTTGGTGCTGGTAGCCCAGCAGCCGGAAATAGAAGTATCAGTAATAAATTGGCGATCCATTCTACTCCTGTAACAACTAATGCTAATAATTTTTGGGATAGTATTACAAATAACTATACCGATTATAAGTTTGCTTTAATCTCTGGTGACTTCTCTGAGAGATGGTTAAATATCAATGGAAAATTAAGTGTCACTCCCTCCCAAATGCCAGATGCAGACGGAGATTCGTCATACACAAAAAAAGTGGTTGCAAGGGCTGACGGTTCATTTGGATTTGCAACTGAAGTTATCCCTCCACCACCTACAAATGGAACATTCATACTAAAAAGCGTAAATGGATTACCTGAATGGGTAATACAATAAATAAAAGTTTTAAATAAACCGCTACTAAATTTAGTAGCGGTTTATTCAAAATAATCATCGACAAAGCCATTTGTTTAAGTCTTCATAATCCTTGTAGAACTGGGAACAATCTTCAATATTATTATGAAAAAGGCTAATATTTTCTATCGCAGTCTTCCCTGCGCTATCATTATCAAGAAAGAGTGATAGTTTCTCATAGCTGCATAAAATATCCCTTGCAAGAAAAAGCATTGAAGTAGAATTTAGTATCAAATAATCTGTCTCTGAGGAAGAAATATTCTTTTCTATGACTTTATAGGAGAGATAGTCAAAAAAACCTTCGAACACAACCACTTCAGTGTTTTGCGATTCTTCCGATTTAATTAAGGTTACATCCTTTGGACCTAAACAAATTTTAGAATATTTGCTTCGTATTTCATATCCTCCGGAATTGTTTCGAAAAGCAATTCCAAAGTACTTTCTCTTGTTAATAATGTAATGTGCTTCTTTGGCAAAAATTTTACTATTGACGACTTTTCGTGATTCCAGATATTGTAATAATGCAGGATGTTGTATATCGATTATTTTAGATATATCGTAAGATGAAAGGTCTTTACTTTCGATATTATTGTCAAGAGGTTTTAAAACATCAAATCTTTGCAGATAAATTAACGCTTCAGAAACATTGCACCTGTTCTTTACTTGAACAATTGAAATCACATCGTAACTTTTTCCCGTTCCAAAATCAAATGCTGTATTTTTAACAAAATCTACTGAAAGACTAGGCGTTTTTTCATCTCTATCCAAAGCAAAATAGGTTGCCGTTCTTCTATTCTCCTTTACGGGTAACAGACCGTATGATTCTAAGACGTCCCGAATACTGATTCGTTGCTTAATTTGCTCACAGTTCATTTTTTCTCTTTAATAAATAAATGCTAGTGTTAATCTACAATATCACTGGATAACCGTCCGGCAATAACTTGCCCATCCTAGTAGTTCTATACAACTCTATCATTATCTGTTGTAACTCTGTCAAAAAGTGTTTCCCTTTAATATCATCCGACTTTCGTTTCTTACTTCTATTAGTTTTAATGAAGTAGCTGTAAGATTTTTCGATAAGATTTCTCGTTTGGATCAAGTTGCGATATTGAAAAGAAAACTGCTGCATTTCCTTCTCCCCAATAGTATATCTTTTCTTGAAATAATTAATGCGATATGTTACATACAAATGCTCCCTATCCACAACAACGTCTGTCTGTTGTAATAACTTAGTAGAATAAGGTTTGATAGAGATCGTATCAGCTTTATATTTAAAATTAAAAGACAGAGAACTATACTTATCAAGATTTAATTTGACAGGTTTTAAAAATTTAAAACAAAAATCATTTGCCGTTCTGTAGTTTAAATCAAATTTAGAATTAAAGGTAGAAAGTTTCAAAGCGGTCCCAGTTTGAGGTACTTTCGAAAGCCAAATCGCAAAAATAATATGCTTATTGTTTTTGATATTATACACTAAGTGATAAAGCATATAATTGTACTCAGGGATAACAATAAGCTTTTTCAACCAGTAACTGCTAATGAGAAAAGATGTATAACCTCTTTCATCATAAGTTGGGGTAGATATAAGACCTGCAAAAGTCTTAATTTCTTTGCCTTTGCTGTTCAAAGATTTGTACCAGCCCATTTTGAATTTGGTCAAGAATTCGTAAGCGGTGATAACCTGTTTTGATGAACCACTTGGTGATATCTTGCTATTTTTTATTTTTAATAAGGCAAACGTATTATTTTCCGTTTCAAATTCCTCATCGAATAAGGAAAGTTGTTTTGGGCGATCTTCTGGTCTAAATTGCTCATTGCTGATAATACTTATGATATTGAAAATGACTCTCAATGCATTAATTGGGATATCTGCTGCTTGATTATTTTCATCAAATATAAAATCATCTACAAAACTATTTCCGAGACGGATATTATCCAAAACCCTATCGTTACTGAATTCTTTGCGGATAATTTTCGGACTTACTTCTCTATGTAACATTACCTACAACATTATTCAAAATTACTCTTAACAATAGAGGACGAATCATTAAGAAGGCTCAAAGCTTTTTGCACGTCTACAATTATTTTCCTTCCATCCTGGACAATTGCGTTATTGATTTTACCACTTCTCTTCAATCTGGTAGCTGATGAAACACTACATCCTAAAAGATTGGCAATTCCTTTTAGTCCATACACATACTTTTCATTGCCTATTTTATGCATTGCTCCACTTCTGTTTGTTCGATTAGATAAATAGACATTTTCGTATTTAAGCAATTTTATCAACTCATCGCCCGTCATTTGCCAAACAAACTTTCCCTTTAATGATTTAATTTCCTGTGACATCATATGAGTAAAACTTAATTATGATTTTTTCTTCGATTAGATTTAAAATCAGCCTCGCACTCTTCAGTAATCTCCTGTAGAGTCTTTTTCTTACCTTTTGAAATCCAACTTAACAATTCATCTTCAAAAAAATACAGTTTCTTTCCATTTTTATAACAGGGTATTTTTCTTTTTCTGACCAAGGTGTAAATAGTTGGTTTTGCTTTTCCAATCAATGCTGACACCTCATTAATACCAATAGGAACTTTTTTGGGAACGACGACAACGTCCTCCTTTTTAACCAACAGCTTTATCTCCGCTAATTCTCTAATAAGAAATGCTACCGCTTGGGGTAGATTTTCAAATGAAATCTCTTTCAAATCCATAATAATTGATTTTGCTTATTATGGTGCAAATGAAAAAAGTGTTTTCGCCGTGTTTTTAAAACACGATGAAAACACTCAAAAACACTGAGTTTTAGTGATTGATATTATGCTGTAATGTTCTTTTCTATTTTTATGATACCTTTTTTTTCATCATCTCTCAGGTGGCTTTTGATTGAATCTTCTTCAACATCCTTTAAAGAAATTTTGAAAATGCTTTTTAAAAACCTTGCTACCTCAATCTGATTTCTTCTATCAAAATGCTTCCAAATATTCCAACCAAAATGATACAAATCTGTTTTAGAAAGTGTGTGTACAACGACAGCTTTCACATTTTCTATTTTCTCGTTTTTTGAATAGGCTGTAACATATTCACATAGACTTTTCAAATCCGGTTCAGATGTGTAGAGCGCAAACTGTTCTTGGGTATATTTCAATGCTACATTTAGGCGATCATTAATTATTATCTCTTTCTTTGCTTTTAATTCTTCTTGTAAATCAGAAATAACTGGAGAAAAAGAAATTGGCTCATTAACTAAAACTGGTAATCTTCTTCTTAAAATTATTCTCTTGATAACATCATACACAGTATGCAATAATAGATTTAAGCCGGCATAAACTACTAGTCCGGTAAAAATTACAGCCATAAAAAAAATATTTGCTGTAAAAGAGTCTGCTCCTTTGCTGATAAAACTTAGCCTAACTAAAGCACCTAAGAGGATACATACTACCATAATTGGTAAGTACATACAAATTGATTCAAAATGTTTAATCTTTATCATTATTAGTTTGATTGTAAAAATTCTTGAGTTTTTTTCTGAACAGTTGTGTTTAATTTTATTGCACCAGCAGCCTTATCTTTAAGTTCATCAACTACTTTAGCATAAATCTGTGTCGTAGTAACCTTAGTATGACCTAGCATTTTACTGACTGTATAAATATCGGTACCTAAAGACAATTGTAATGTTGCAAAAGTATGCCTAAAGCAATGAAAAGTTATATGTTTTGTTATTCCGGCTGCTTGGATCCATTTTTCAAGAGGTCTGGAAATCCAAGAGCTATCTTGCAAATTTTCGAATACTAGTTGTTCGGGTAATCTAGGGACACCGCATAACTGAATAGCTTGTTCTGAAATGGGTGTGTACTCTACACCTTTAGTTTTCTTCTGTCTAAACTGAATTTTAATTCTGTTGGTTTGAACATCGAGCTCTTTCCATCTAAGTCTTTTAATATCGCAATGCCGTAAACCTGTAAGTGCTGAAAAAAGAGAAGCTCTTCTCAATTCATCATTATCACAAGGAGTATTAAACAAAAGATTAAGCTCATCAATAGATAAATGTTCGCGGAAAGATTCCTGATCTCCAATGCCTTTAATCTTTGCAGATAAGTCAGTCATAAAATATCCATCTATAAAAGCCTGGCTGACAATTGCTTTAAAAATTGAAAAATAAGTTGCAGCGGTATTATTGGAAAGAGTACCTTTCTTTTTACCCCTGTAAGGTGCAGATAGGAGATACATTTTGAAATCATCAGCAAAGCTTAGGTCAATTTTTGAAAATCGCAGATCATCTCCTGCAAACTCCACGATAAATTCTATAAGGCACTTCCAATTAGTCCTTATAGAATCGGAACTATTAGCAGATCCGTGTCGCTTCTTTAACAGTAACTTACAATAGTTCGTAAATTTTTCTTTTTGTTTTTCTTGAAGTTGTGCTTTAAGTGTATCACTTTCATTATATAAGTCAGCATTGTCATATTCTTTTTGTCGAAGTTTTCGGATTCCATCTGCATATAACATCGTTTCGCAATCACGTTCACCTCTACAAATAATTACGCCATTATCATCTCTTTTCGGTTTAAAAGATTTTACACCTGTCTTCAGATTAGTTCTGGCCACTCGCTTTTTATCCCATTCAATAGTTTTTACTGATCGATTTAGATATTCTCGAACACGTTGCGGCTCTTCTTTACCAGCTATGAAAACAGGAAAAATTTCAAGGTAAAGATACCATTCATTACGATCTTCAGCTTTACGAAGTCGTACCGTTACTTGAGTTTTTGTTATTTGTTTCATGGGCTTAGTCTATTATTCCATTGTAAATTCTGTCAATTTCGCCTTTTGGTGCGTAAACATAATTGCCTATCTGTCGAGTTGGTATGGAGTATTTTCTAATGTGCTTGTAAACACTTGTATCGTGAAGTTGAAATTTCTTTGCTATTTCTCCAATTGTATAGCAGTTTTCTATAGATAGATCATACAAATAAGGATTTGTTTCTTTCTTTTGAGCTTTTTCTTTTGATGCTAATGGAAACATTTCCTCTAAAGCAGCTCTATCCACTTTGATTAACCGTTCCCCTTCATTAATAGAAGGAACTCTCTTTTTTCTTATAAGTCTGTAAAGTGTCTCTCTGCCAATTTCAAAAATTAGAACAGCTTCGGGAACAGTTATAAAGAGTTTACCTTCTGGAATTTTAGCAATTAGATCTTGTCTCTTTTGCTCTAATTTCTCCAAAGACTTTCTTTTCTGATAAGCTTTTTTACCACACTGTTCACTACAATAAACTGAAGTAACAGTTTTTGGTATAAACTGCTCTGAACAATGCAAACATTCTCTTTTAACCCTTTTAATCATATTCTTAGAAAGGTTAAAGATAATAAAAAAATCCTTAAGTGTCACTTCATCGCATCTTAAGTGCCGGTACTAATATGGTACTGATATGTAATTAAAAACGATTAAATATGATTAAAAACGAGTGAGACAAAAAAAACAAAAACCGCTACAGACTAATGTCTATAGCGGTTTGCTATGTTTTATTGATTATTACTAATCAGTAATTACTTAACTTCTTCGAAATCTGCATCCTGTACATCTTCACCTCCAGCGTTGTTTGCACCTGCATTTTGAGCACCTGCATCAGCACCTGGCTGTTGACCTGCTGCATATAATTCTTCAGAAGCTGCCATCCATGCTGCGTCTAATGCTTCAGTTTTAGCTTTTACATCATCAGCATTTTTAGCTTCGAAAGCAGTTTTTAATTCTGCATGAGCTGCTTCGATTGCTGCTTTTTTGTCAGCAGAAAGTTTCTCACCGAATTCTTTTAATTGCTTTTCTGTCTGGAAGATCAATCCGTCAGCTTTGTTGAAGATTTCAACTTCTTCTTTTCTCTTAGCATCAGCTGCAGAGTTTTCCTGAGCTTCTTTCTTCATTCTTTCGATTTCTTCGTCAGAAAGACCTGAAGAAGCCTGGATTTTGATAGACTGCTCTTTACCAGTTCCTTTATCTTTAGCAGATACACTTAAGATACCGTTTGCATCAATATCGAAAGTTACTTCGATTTGAGGAACTCCTCTTGGTGCTGGTGGAATATCTGTAAGGTCGAATCTACCGATTTCTTTATTATCGTTGAACATTGGTCTCTCTCCTTGTCCTACTCTGATGCTTACAGCTGGTTGGTTGTCAGAAGCTGTAGAGAATACTTCAGATTTTTTAGTTGGGATCGTAGTGTTCGCTTCAATTAATTTAGTGAATACAGAACCCATTGTTTCGATACCTAAAGAAAGTGGTGTAACGTCAAGAAGTAATACGTCTTTTACGTCTCCTGTTAATACACCTCCCTGAATAGCTGCTCCAATAGCAACAACCTCATCCGGGTTAACACCTTTAGATGGTTTTTTACCGAAGAATTTTTCTACTTCTTCCTGAATGATTGGGATTCTTGTAGAACCACCTACCAAGATTACTTCGTCAATATCAGAAGTTGATAAACCTGCATCTTTTAATGCTTTAGCAACCGGCTCCATAGATCTTCTTACTAGATCTGCAGATAATTGCTCAAATTTAGCTTTAGTTAAAGTCTTCACTAAGTGTTTAGGACCTGTAGCTGTAGCTGTGATATATGGTAAGTTGATCTCAGTCTGTGGAGAAGAAGATAACTCGATTTTTGCTTTTTCAGCAGCTTCTTTCAATCTTTGAAGAGCGATTGCATCTGATTTTAAATCTACACCTTCTTCAGCTTTGAATTCGTCAGCCATCCAGTTGATGATCACATCATCAAAGTCATCACCTCCTAAGTGAGTATCACCGTTTGTAGATAATACTTCGAATACACCGTCTCCTAAATCAAGGATAGAGATATCGAAAGTACCACCACCAAGGTCATATACTGCGATTTTCTGATCTTTATGGTTTTTATCAAGACCGTAAGCTAATGCTGCAGCTGTAGGCTCGTTGATAATTCTTTCTACTTTAAGACCTGCAATTTCACCAGCTTCTTTAGTAGCCTGTCTTTGTGCATCGTTGAAGTATGCAGGAACAGTGATTACCGCTCTTGTTACTTCTTGTCCAAGATAATCTTCAGCAGTTTTCTTCATTTTCTGAAGAGTCATTGCAGAAATTTCCTGTGGAGTATATTCTCTATCGTCAATTTTTACTTTTACTGTATCGTTCGGTCCAGCAACAACTTTATAAGGTACTCTTGAGATTTCTTTAGCATCTTCTTTAAAGTGCGTTCCGATAAATCTTTTGATAGAGTAAACAGTTTTAGTTGGGTTTGTTACAGCCTGTCTTTTTGCAGGATCCCCTACTTTTCTCTCTCCGTCTTCTGTAAATGCTACGATAGAAGGAGTCGTTCTTTTACCTTCTGCGTTAGGAATAACAACAGGGTCTTTACCCTCCATTACAGCAACACAAGAGTTGGTTGTTCCTAAGTCAATTCCAATTATTTTACTCATAATATTTTTATTTTTTTCTAATTTTTATATTTAATTTACACTCACTATTTCACAATATCTGTACCATTCAAAAAATAGTGACAAAATGACACAACAAAAATAAAACCTCGTTATAATCGAGGTTTCACATATATTAATCTGGAAATATTTTCATTATTTTTTTATAAACTTCATAGATTTGACAAAGTCTTTACCGTTATAAGTTCTTACATAATAGACTCCATTGGCAAAATCTTTTACATCAATTCTATCTGTTTCGTTTTTAATGACAGTTTTTTTGACCAATCTTCCTTCTGCATTGAAAATTTCAACCTCATCAATAGGAGTAAGAGGAGAAGCTATAGAAATATACTGAGTAGTAGGATTAGGAAAAAGGTTAATAGAATTTGTTTTTTCTACCTCATTTACAGATAAAAAAGCACATGAATTTGAATTCAACAGGCTTGCTCTTGGTCCTGCGAGTGTATTTTGAGCAATTGTTTTCTGATCATTAGTAAACATAGCCATGGCAGCGTCATTTACATAATCCATATAATTCATAAACATGGCACCTACAGCAGTGGGCGTACAGATATAGTTTGGATCATTATTAGGAAAAACAGGAGTATTAAAATAAGGTTGCATTGTAGCTGGAGTATCTGGGCAGCCATCATCATTGATAGCAGTTCCACATTGTGTAGGATCATTACTCTGTCCCCAGATATGATTAAGCCCAAAATAATGTCCTATTTCATGCGTTGCTGTTCTTCCCTTATTATATGGAGCCTGAACAGTTCCTGTCGTACCAAATGCACGATAGGTGATACACAAACCATCGTTAGCATACCCCGCAGCTTCAGGAGGATATGCCCAGCCTAATAATCTTTGATTTGTAAATGCTCCTACCCAAATATTCAGATATTTTGTAGTATCCCACGCATTATCTCCCCCGACGTTTCCATTATAATAATCATCATCAAAATTAAAGGATGAAGAAACAGATTTTCTTATCACTCCAGATGTTACATTACCTAAAGGATCCTTGGTAGCAAGGCAAAATGCAATTTCCATGTCAGAAGCCACACCCTGAAATGCGGGTGGAACCACTGTGCTAAAGTCAGAATTTGTTTTTCTGAAATCATTGTTGAGAGCTGTTAATTGGGATTGTATCTGAGCTTCTGAAATATTTTGTGTAGCATCTTTGTAAAGAACATGAACAACTACAGGAATGGTAACTACAGTTCTTTTTGAAACTGAATTAGATCTTTTCTGGGTTAAAAAACTATTCAGATCCTTTGCTAATAATCTTGTTTCAGGGTTTTTCTTATAAAATTGTTCTAATTTTTCATAGGTTCCACACCCTCTGTTTTGCGCATTTACACTTAAAGCAAAGATAAATCCTGCCATAAATAATAGATTCTTTTTCATTTTTGTTTTTTTAACAAAAGTAGAATCTAATCATATACAACACAACAACACACAATATAAAAAGAAAATAATCCTTAACTTAACAACAAAAACAGAAATTAATCATTAAAAACAATCAATTCAACTTAATTAAATTAAGAATTTGCGATATAAAATCTAAGACATTATCTTATTTCTAAAATACATAGCCTAATGATATGCCAAGATTGGAATTGTACACTTTAGGAGCATCTACAATAACCAATGAATTTAAGTTATAAACTTCTGCATTTTTATAAACTTTTGTCATACCAAAATAGTAGCCTACCGAAGCCAGATAATGCTTTGCAAAAATATATTGTGCTTTAAGTTTTATGCCTGCATCAAACTGCTGTAAGTTATCCGGCTTTTGTTTTGTTGAACTATTAATAGTTTGATTATATTCCAATTCTTTATTCAGAAGTATTCCGATTTCAGGACCTATAGAAACGGAAAGCTCGTTAATAGGATGATAACTAAATAATACCGGCAATCTTAAATAATCTGTTTTTAACTTTCCATTTAATGAAGCGGATTTAGGTCCATCCATTTCATTAATACCATATGGAATAGTTGTACTAAAATCTGCTCCCATTTGTGAATAAGCTAACTCTACATCAATAGAAACTTTATCAGAAAGATAGTTCCAGATAAAACCACCTACATGAAATCCTGTTCTGGACTTAAACTCATCAGCATCAGATCCTGTAAGGCTACTGAAGTTTACTCCTGCAAAAACGCCGTATTTGGTTGTTTTATTTTGGGCATTAATCATCCCTGCTGCCAGCAGCATACTCATTATAATTGTTTTTTTCATGGTATTATTCTTTATCTATAATTAATTTTATAAATATATTGACTTTTCAATAAAAATATTCAAAATCATATTATTATATTTGATAGAGAGTCATCAAATCTGATATCCGCATTTTAGTTCATATATTTTATTCTATAAAAAAGCAAAATATGATTAATAAAATCCCCATATTGTGAATGACTACACCATATCCAATAAAGCACAAACAAACTGAAAACCAGAATCATAAATCAAATTAATTCACAAATCATCAAAAATTAATCAAAGTTTAACCTAAGAAATTAAATTAGAAACTTATGAATCATTATTTTTGATAAAACATAAAAATCTAGAATGTCAATACACTTTAATCCACGAGATATTACATGGCTTGCCTTCAATGAAAGAGTTCTACAGGAAGCCATGGACGAAAATGTTCCCTTACATTTAAGAATACGTTTCCTAGGAATTTTTTCCAACAATCTGGATGAATTCTTCCGGGTACGTGTTGCCGGATTAAAGCGCGCCATGGATTTTAAAGAAAAGGTGATCTCAGAATCATTCTACCAACCGCCTTCAAAAATTCTCCAACGAATCAATGAAGTAGTAATGAGACAACAGCAAAATTTCGATAAAACCTGGAAAAAGATCCAGACAGAAATGGCTGACCATAAAGTTTTCATCAAGAATTCTAAAAACCTGACAGCACTACAAAAGGAGTTTGTCCGAAAATATTTTGATGAAGTAGTGGAATCTAATGTCATCCCTATTCTTCTCCATGAAAATACCCCCATGCCTTATTTAAGGGATAAAAGTCTTTATCTTGGAGTTGCCATGAGAAAAAAAGACTGGCAGTATTCAAGTAACTATGCCATCATTGAAATCCCGTCCCGTTTTGTAGGAAGATTTGTATTGCTTCCAACAGAAGATCCTGAAGAGAAAAATGTGATGCTTTTAGAAGACGTTATTACATTCAATCTCCCTCATATTTTCTCTTACTTCGGGTATGATGACTTTGCTGCCAATGCTTTTAAGGTTACAAAAGATGCAGAACTGGATCTTGATAATGATATTCGTACCAATTTTGCAGAAAAAATAGAAAAAGGACTTAAAAACAGACGAAAAGGAAAACCTACCCGATTTGTTTTTGATAAAGATATGGATAAGGCTTTATTGGAGCTCCTTATCAGAAAGTTGAATTTAACCAAGAAAGATAGTATTATCCCTGGAGGAAAGATTCATAATTTCAAACATTTTATGGATTTTCCTGATGTTTTTGAAACGTATGAAAGACCTGTGGAAAGAACATCATTCACGCATCAGGCATTTGAACATGGTGAAAGGGTAACTGACGTTATTCTAAAGGAAGATGTCTTATTAACTTTCCCTTATCATAAATACAATCCCGTTATTGACCTTCTTCGCGAAGCGGCAATGGATCCTGATGTAAAATCAATTCAGATTACGGCTTATCGTCTTGCCAGCAGTTCAAAAATTATTAATGCATTGATCTATGCTGCGAGAAATGGTAAGGAAGTAACGGTCATGCTTGAGCTTCAGGCAAGGTTTGATGAAGAATCTAATCTTGAGTGGAAAGATATGCTGGAACCGGAAGGGATTACGGTTCTTGTAGGACTTCCTAATAAGAAAGTTCATGCTAAACTTTGTGTTATCAAAAAACGTTCACACAACAAAACGATTCAGTATGGATTTGTAAGCACCGGAAACTTCAATGAAAAAACGGCAAGAATCTATGGTGATCATTTGCTTCTGACTTCGGATCGTGGTATCATGGCAGACATCAATAAAGTATTCAATGTTCTGAAAAAACCAAAAGATGATTACCTTCCGATTTTGAAAACTTGTAAAAATTTACTAGTTTGCCCCCAATTTATGCGTGAAAAGATTGTTCACCACATTGATAAAGAAATTGAGGAAGCCAAAGCAGGTAGAAAAGCTGAAATAATAGTAAAAGTTAATTCCTTAAGCGACAGACTATTAATTGAAAAATTATATGATGCCGCCAAAGTAGGGGTTACTGTCAAAGGAATTGTAAGAGGAATCTACTGCGCGGTTAATCAAAAAGACTTTAAAGAAAAAATAAAGACAATAAGCATTGTGGATGAATATCTGGAACACGCCAGAGTAATGTATTTCTATAATAAAGGAGCTGAAGATATGTATATTTCCTCTGCAGACTGGATGACCAGAAACCTTGACTATAGAATTGAAGCGGCAGCCAAAATTACCGATAAAAACCTTAAAAAGGAATTGAAGGACATTCTTGATATTCAGCTCAGAGACAATGTAAAAGCTAGAATTTTAGATAAAAGGCTTAGCAATGAATATATAAGAAATGATAAAAATGAATGCCGCTCACAAATAGAAACCTATAAATATCTAAAGGCTAAAACAAGCAAAAAATGAAGATAGCAGCAATAGACATAGGAAGTAATGCCGCAAGACTTCTCATCAATGAAGTAAAAATAAATAATAGAAAACCAGAATTTATAAAGCTTAATCTTCTGAGAATTCCTCTGAGGTTGGGAATGGACGTTTTTACCATCGGAAAAATAGGTCCCGAAAGAGAAAAAATGGTGATCGACTCTATGAAGATCTTCAGTGATCTGATGAAAATCTACAAAGTAGAACATTACAGAGCCTGTGCTACCAGCGCAATGCGTGATGCTGCCAATGGTAATGAAATCATAAAACAGGTAAAGGATGCTTCAGGAATCAATATTGAGATTATCTCCGGGGATGAAGAAGCTACTTTAATATACGAAAACCATGTAGCAGAAGGTCTTGACAAAGAATTTGCTTATTTATACATTGATGTAGGGGGAGGTTCTACCGAGCTTACTTTTTATGAAAACGGAAAAATGGTGTATGAAAGATCTTTCAATATTGGAACAATCCGTCTTCTGAACAACCTTGTGACCATGGAGAACTGGCACGAAATGAAAGAAGAGATTAAGAAAAATATTGTCAGCAAAAAACCAATCGTTGCTATTGGTTCAGGAGGAAACATTAACAAAGTGTTCTCTATGAGCAAAACTAAAGACGGAAAACCAATGTCTTTATCTCATCTTAAAAAGGTTTACAAAGAATTCAATGAGCTTTCTGTAGAAGAAAGAATGACAAAGCATAGTTTGAGAGAAGACAGAGCTGATGTATTGGTTCATGCCTTGAGTATTTTCAACAATGTAATGGCATGGGCAGATATCAGTAAGATTTTTGTTCCAAAGATTTCTGTTGCAGATGGTTTGATTCAAAATATTTATAGCCAGTTACAACATAAAAAATAGTTTTTAAAACATAATTTAATACAAAACCGAGCAATTTTTTGTTCGGTTTTATTTTTTCTATACAGCTATTTCAAGCAAAACGGGCTCTACATTTCTATAAAGCATATTTTTCTGTAAAATATTCATGTCTTTTTTAGTTTTGGCTGAAGCCAGTGGAATTTTATTATTTAGGAGGTCTAAAGCCCGCCTCTATTGATATAGCTAAGCAAATATTGAAATTTAATAACAATATCTTTTATCTTTTATCTTTTATCTTTTATCTTTTATCTTTTATCTTTTATCTTTTATCTTTTATCTTTTATCTTAAAAAAAATTAAAGTAATTCTCCGCCTTCATTCGTCATTCAACTATCAATAGCAAAGCAATGGACTCAATCAAAATAATTCTTACAGGAGCAACAGGAATGGTAGGCGAAGGTGTTTTAATGGAATGTCTTGAAAACCCGAATGTCTCTGAAATTCTAAGCATCAGCAGAAAATCTTCCGGAAAGACTCACCCTAAATTAAAAGAATACCTTGTTCCTGACTTTCTATCCATCGATATTAATGATGAAAATCTCAAAGGTTATGATGCCTGTTTCTTTTGTGCCGGAATCAGTAGTGTGGGAATGAACGAAGAAGATTATACCAAAATCACTTACGATACAACAATACATTTTGCAAACGTTGTTTTACATCAGAACCCGAATATGATTTTCAGTTATGTATCAGGAGCAAGTACAGACAGTACCGAAAGTGGAAAAATCATGTGGGCAAGAGTTAAAGGCAGAACAGAGAATGCTTTAAAGAAAATGAATTTCAAGGGTGCATACAATTTCCGTCCGGGATTTATGAAACCTGTTGATGGTCAATTGAATGTAAAATGGTTTTTTAAACCATTTATTTGGATTTTCCCTATTTTTTTACCGTCAAAATCATTAACTTTACACGAAGTTGGAAGAGCTATGATCAATACCGTTAAAAAAGGGTACCCTACTTCAACTTTAGAAATTCGAGATATTAAAAATTT
This sequence comes from Chryseobacterium artocarpi, assembly GCF_001684975.1. GTDB lineage: Bacteria > Bacteroidota > Bacteroidia > Flavobacteriales > Weeksellaceae > Chryseobacterium > Chryseobacterium artocarpi. The sequence continues at coordinate 306,241 of NZ_MAYH01000048.1, forward strand.
AGCGATATGAGAGACATGTTAAAAAGAATTGTTCTGGTTATTTTTGTACTCTTGCTTCTGACTGCGGTTTCAGGGTTTTTCTATATGCAGAAACATCCACTGGAAGGAAAGTCGGGAACGATTTTGAATTTTTCCGGTAAACCCACAAAATAGCTTCTATTCTGTATACATGAATCTTATTAATTAAAATTTTGTAATTTATCAGAAATAAACCTATTTTTTAAACATTTCTTAAAATTCCATTAAAATAGTTACAAAACATAAAGTTCATTTTTGTATTTATCTAATTGAAGTACAAAATGATCAAAAACTACCTATTAAAAGGGTCTGTCGTTGCCGCATTCTTCTTCCATAGCGGACTTTTCGGGCAGACACTTATCCATTACTGGAATTTTAACAATAATACTTCTGCTGCTTCCATCACAACACCATCGTCTACTTTGGTGAATGGTTCTCTTATGTCTGTAGCAGGAGGTACAAGTGTCATAGATTTTGCTGGTGGTACCGGACAAAACTTTAATCTTGAAAATTTAAATGCAAGAAACGGAGATGCCTGGGGAACACATTTGAGATTTAATAATCCCATTGGTGGAGCATTGCAATTCAACCTGCCTACCACAGGATATAATAATGTTATTGTAAAATTTACAACAAGGAGATCTGCACAGGGAGCGGGAACACAAACATGGTCTTATACAACGGACGGAACTACTTTTATCCCATATCAGACAGTGAATCCACAAGATGGAAATCCTCAATTGATTACTTTTGATTTTTCTACGGTTACTGGAGTTTCTAATAATCCCAATTTTAAATTAAAAGTTGAGTTTTCTGCAATCGGAGGAGGAACTGGCGGAAACAACCGTTTCGATAATTTTACGGTAGATGCTTCTCCAGTTGGAGGTATTGACACTACTCCACCAACGACAACCTACCTTCCTGCGAACAACACAAACAATGCTTCAACGACTGTAAATCCTACGATTTCTTTTAATGAAAATGTAAGATTAACGGATAATTCTGCGATAAACGATTCTAATGCACAAAATCTTGTAGACTTCCGACTGGGAGATGCTACAGGTACACAAGTTCCCTTTACGACTGCTTTTAGCAACAACATCATCACTATCATTCCAACTACCGGCTTAGTGCCGGGGCAAACGTATTACCTTGCTTTGAAACCCAATACCGTTGAGGATTTTAATGATAATGGTATAGCAACAGTCACTTCAAGTACATTTACAACAGCAGGAACTTCAATTTCTCTTGATAAAAACTTTATAACAGTCAATGAGAATGCAGGAAATCTTGCTTTTAAAATCAATATTGCTAATCCTTCAACTGCCACGGTAAATCTTGTCGTGAAACCGGCACCTTTCAGTACTGCGGACAGCAATGATTTTACGCTGACTAATCAAACAATTAATATTAATCCTTCCACTACTAGTTATACCGTTAATATTCCTATTATTGATGATACTTTGGAAGAGCAAAAGGCTGAATATTTTGTAGTAAGTCTTGAAAACCCAACGGGAGCAACAATTTCGGGAGATAATTCTGCAACGGTTTATATTGTAGATAATGATAAGCCGGCACCCGTTCCTTCTAATGAAATTCAGCTGAATTACATCGGAAGTTTTGATCCTTCAGGAAATAATAACAGTTCTACGGAAATTGTGGTTCATGATCCTGCTACTCAAAGATTGTTTACCATTAGCTCTCTTACTGATGTTTTTGATATTATTGATTTCAGTACTCCTTCCTCTCCAACAGTAATCAATACAATAAATATGGCTGCTTATGGTGGAATCACCAGTATTGCAGTTAAAAATGGTATTATCGCAGCCGCTTCTCCCAATACTAACCCTCAGCAAAATGGTTCTGTCGTCTTTTTTGACATTAATGGAAACTTCCTCAAACAAGTAACTGTAGGAGCTTTACCGGATATGGTAGCTTTTACTCCTGACGGAACCAAAGTAATGACAGCCAATGAAGGAGAACCCAATGATGCTTACACCGTAGACCCTGAAGGAACCATCAGTATTATTGATATTTCAGGGGGAATTGGTAATCTGACACAGAGTAATGTGACAACGCTGAATTTTAATAGTTTTGATTCTCAGGTTGCTGCTTTAACGGCTACAGGTTTAAGAAAGGTCAGAACAAATAATACTTTATCTCAGGATCTGGAACCGGAATACATCACCATAAGCTCAGACAGTAAAAAAGCCTGGATAACACTTCAGGAAAACAATGCTATTGCTGAAGTTGATCTTTTTAACAAAGCTATTACCGGGATCTGGGGATTGGGTAAAAAAGATATGAGTGTTCCCGGAAACGGTTTTGATGCTTCTGATAACAATGGCGAAGTTCTTATCGCAAACTGGCCTGTAAAAGCATATTATATCCCTGATGCTGTTCAAAACTATAAAGTAGGAAATACAAATTATATTGTAACCGCCAATGAAGGTGATGAAAAAGATCTGTCAGGATATAGTGAAAGAACTACAGTAGGAGCTAATAATTATACTTTAGATCCTGCTATATTCCCGAATGCTAATATTTTAAAAGCATCGCATAATCTTGGAAGATTCAGAGTTTCTTCGGCTACCGGAAATACAGATAGTGATTCTGATTTTGAGGAAATTGCTGCTTTAGGAGCACGTTCATTCTCTATTTTCAATGCGGATACAAAACAGCAGGTGTATGACAGTGGAGATCAGTTTGAACGATATATTTCAGCCAAACATCCATTGATTTTCAATGCTGATAATGAATCTAATGCTATTAAGAACAGAAGCCGGGCGAAAGGTCCCGAACCGGAAGGGGTAACATTGGGAAGCATCAACGGGCAGACTTACGCTTTCATTACTTTAGAAAGAACAGGAGGTGTAATGGTTTATAATATTACCAATCCGAACAATCCTACTTTTACAGATTACAAGCATTCCCGTTCTACATCAGCTTATGGAGGTGATAACGGACCTGAAGGAATTATTTATATTGCCCCTGAAAATACTACAACCCAAAAAGGCTATGTCATTGTTGCCAATGAGATCAGCGGAACTTTATCTATGTATGAAGTGGCAGTACCACCAACTTTGGCAACCGGTGAAGTAAAACAGGAAAAAGCAACTTTCAATGTTTTCCCTAACCCTGTGAATAAAGGGAACATTTTATATTTCAACAGAAAACAGGACTACGAATTATATGATATGTCCGGAAAATTGATTGGAAAGGAAAAGAATGCCTTAACCATTACTACGACTAATCTTTCTACAGGAGTTTATCTTGTAAAAACTTCTGAAGGAGATCTTAAAAGAGTTATTGTAAAGTAACTGATATTTTACTATTTGATTAAAGCCTCTGGAAACAGGGGCTTTTTTTATAGGAACAGAATCAGTTTATCTTACCTGAATTCACTCAAAAAAGATTTAACTTTTGATTAACAACGGAAAAATTATTTTATATCTATATTTATCCCCAACAAAAACCAAATTCAAAATGAAAAGTATTAAAACAGCAGCTATTTTTGCAATTCTTCTATTAGGAACAGGTACTGCATTTGCACAATCCAGAAAAACAGAATCTACAAAAGGGGTAGAACAGACTGATGGCAAAGTAATTGAAGTGGAAGGCGTAGGACATAAACTTAATTATACCCTTAACGGTGGCATTGTTCAGGTTTCAGGAGGTGATAATACAGTAACTGTAAAAGGAAGCGCAAAAAAGATTTCAGTTTCAGGAACAGGCAATAAGGTATATATTGATAAGGTAGACAACGTTACTATAGAAGGCGGTAGTAATACAGTCTATTACAGGACTTCAGGAACAAAATCAGGAAAGCCTAACGCTTCTCTTACAGGAGTGGGAAATAAGGTTGTAAAACAATAATTATAAAAAGCTTAGATAAATATTCTAAGCTTTTTTCCTTTAAACTATAAACTTCTTCCATAATTATATAACATCAAGACTCTTATTCATTTTAATTTTACTCCACAAAATGAAAAGAGTCTTTCACATACTATTTATCCTTCTGTACATCGTAGTTTCTTCAGGGTTTACGACAAGCAGACACGTATGTAAAGGCAATTCAAGTGAAATACATGTAGGCTTTAAAAAACTCTCTGATCTGGATTGTTCAAAATGCAAAGCCAATAAACAGAAAAATCACAACGGCTGCTGTAAGCTGGAAATAAAAAAAGTTTGCAAAGAAGATAACCTTCCCCATTCTTACAAAAACTCTCCCGTAAAGTTTTTATCAGCCTCTATCCCGTATTATAATTTGGGAGCATTATTTGATGCAGCACCTGCTATTGATCCTGAAAAACACTCCTTTTATTTTGATCCCTCAAAATACCATCTCAATTATCCTTCCCTTTTCATCCTTCATTGTGTCTATAGAATTTAGAATAGATTGAATCATACCGTGATCCCGATCGGGACATTTACTTTTCAATTTTAATTCTAAAAATATTCTATGAATTTAACATTCAGAGCACTCATCTTATGGCTGGGCTGCCCTGTGCTATCCTTTGCTCAGTTTACGAGTTTAGAGGATGTACTTCTCAGGGTTGAAAAAAATTACCAGTCCATTCAAAAAAAGGAAATCAATATACAAGCTTCAAAGGAAAGACTTAAGCTTCAGAAAACGTATTATCTGCCGGAAGTTTCGGTAATGGCTCAGCAAAGTTTCGGAACCATTAATGCCCAAAACGGACCTATGTACAATATGGGTAGTTCAGGTATTGCCTCTACGTCCATGCCTTTGGCAGAACAAAACTGGAATGCAGCTTTCGGAAGTTTATATCTCGCTAATATCAACTGGAGCGTTTATACTTTTGGAAAACTTAAAACAAAAGAAAATATAGAGATTGCAGATACGGAACTTCAAAAGGCAGATTTAAAGCAGGAAATTTTTCAACAACAGATAAAAGCAGCAGCAGCTTATTTCAATCTTCTGGTAAGTCAACGATTGGAAAATGTACAGTTGGAAAACCATAAACGTTCAGAAGTTATTTACTCTATTGCACAGGTAAGAGCCAACAGCGGGCTGATCCCCGAAGTAGATGCTTCTTTAGCAAAAGCAGAAATGTCTAGTGCACAAACGGCTGTTCTTAATGCCAATGACCATGTTCTGGAATACAATAAAAAACTATCTGATCTATTAGCGGAAAATTTCACAGACTATCAGCTAGATCATTATTTCAGTAAAAATACGCCAACCTTGCTTCAGGAAAACTTATCATTGGATAATCACCCTACTACCCTTTTTATTGCTCAAAAAATCAATAAAAGTAAGCAGCAGGAAACCTATTTGAATAAAACCGGACTGCCTTCTCTTTCACTTTTTGGCACATTTCAGGGAAGAGGTTCCGGCTTTGGATGGAATTATGTTCAGGATAATTCTGCCTATTCACCCTCTTATCTTAAAGGAATCGGTGTAGACAGGATGAATTATATTGTTGGACTTAACCTCAGCTGGAATCTCACTGACTTTTACAGAAACACCTCTAAAGTAAATGAGCAGAAACTGGTTACAAAAGCTCTAGATTTTGATTATCAGCAACTACAGCAAGAACTATTTAACCAACAAAATCTTTCAGAGCAAAAATATAAAAATGCTGTAACAAAAATCGCAGAATCAAAAGTTCAGTTACAGGCTGCAACCGATGCATTCCATCAGCAAAAAGCTTTGTATGAAAACGGATTAACAACAATTGTAGATTTTACCCAGGCTTTATACCTTTTGAATCGTGCTGAAATCAATTATGAAATTGCCCAGAATAATTCATGGCAAGCCATTGTACTGATTGCTGCTTCCAAGGGCGATATCTCTATGATCACAAAAGCAATTACCCATTAACTTAAAAATTTAAACATGAATCTTATAAAGTTTGCATTACGCAGACCAATATCCGTAATGGTATTGGTATTGGGGCTGTTGTTTTTCGGAATCAAGGCTGCCAAAGAAGTAAAGGTAGATATTCTTCCTGAGATGAACCTCCCTGTTGTATATGTTGCTCATTCCTTTAATGGATATACTCCACAGCAGATGGAGGGCTATTTTACCAAAATGTATGTGAATATGCTTTTGTTTACCAACGGTATTAAAAGTATAGAATCTAAAAATACTCAAGGACTTACCCTCATGAAGGTCAATTTCTACGAAGGAACCAACATGGGAGAAGCTATTGCACAGATCAATGCACTTTCTACCCGTTCGCAGGTATTTTTACCACCGGGAGCACCGCCGCCGTTTATTATCCGCTTTGACTCCTCTTCACAACCGGTGGGACAGCTTGTTTTCCGAAGCAATACCAAAACAAATAACGAGTTGCAGGATATTGCCAATTTCAATGCCCGTCCATTTCTTATTGCTATTCCGGGGCTTACTACAGCTCCTCCATTCGGTGGAAGTCCGCGTACTATAGAAGTCAATGTAGACCCTATTAAATTACGTGCTCACAACTTATCTCCGGAGCAGATCGTAGAAGCTATAAGCCGAAATAATATTACCTCACCATCAGGAAATGTATATATTGGAGAAACCAATTATCTTACTCCAACCAATAATACGGTAAAAAAAGTGGAAGAACTTGGTGATATTCCTCTTTTTAAAGGAACGGCAGACAATGTTTATGTAAAGGATGTTGCTACGGTAAAAGACGGAGCAGATATTGCCACCGGATATGCATTGATAGACGGCAAACGTTCCGTTTATATTAATATTGCCAAAGCCAGCAATGCTTCAACCCTTGAGGTAGTCAATAAGTTAAAAGAGTCTTTACCTAAAATTCAGAAAAATATGCCTGAGGGTGTAGAAATTTCCTATGAATTTGATCAGTCTGTTCATATTTCAAATGCACTTAAAAGTTTGGCTGTTGAAGGTATTTTAGGAGCTTTACTTACAGGATTGATGGTTATGCTTTTCCTTAACGATCGAAGAGCTGCCCTTATTGTCATCATGACCATTCCGATCTCCATTATCTCAGGAGTTTTGTTTCTGAAATTATTCGGACAGTCCATCAATATTATGTCTTTATCCGGGTTGGCGCTTGCCATAGGAATTTTGGTAGATGAGAGTACCGTAACCATTGAAAATATTCATCAGCATTTTGCAATGGGAAAAAGCCGTGCACAAGCCATTTGGGATGCCTGTAAAGAAATTGCATTTCCTAAACTCTTGATCATGCTTTGTATTCTTGCCGTATTTGCTCCTGCATTTATGATGAGTGGGATTCCAGGATCTTTATTTATGCCTTTGGCAATGGCTATAGGTTTTTCAATGATCGTATCTTTTATATTATCACAAACTTTTGTTCCGGTAATGGCTAACTGGCTGATGAAGCACAATCCTCAAACCTGTGAAAATCATAAGCCTGATTGGTTTAGCAGATTCCGTGATCGTTTCACTTCATTTTTATCTTCTTTGATGACCCGCAAAAAAATCATTGTCAGCTTAAGTATTTCAATCGTTTTATGCTTAGGAATAGGGCTTTATCAGATAACAGGGAGAGATGTGTTACCAATCGTTAATTCCAAACAATTTCAGGTTCGTATAAAAACTGCGGAAGGTACCCGTATTGAAGTTACGGAAATAAAAGTCAAAAAATTTCTGGAACACCTTAAGAATAAAGTTGGAAAAGATAATATCGCTATCTCTTCCGTATTCATCGGGCAACATCCCTCTACGTTTGCCGTAAGCCCGATCTATCTTTACAATGCAGGACCTCATGAAGCTTTAATGCAGGTTGCGTTAAAAGAATTCAATGGAAATTCTGATGAACTGAAAGATGAATTACGAAAGTATTATAAAGAAAAAATGCCTGATCTTCAAATTTCGTTTGAGCCTATCGAACTTACGGAAAAGATTTTAAGCCAGGGGACAAATAATCCTGTGGAAATAAGAGTTTCGGGAATGATGAAAAAAATGAACCGTATGTATGCCGAAAAACTTTTAACCAAAATAAAAGAAATTGAATATATGCGTGATCAGCAAATTCCTCAGTCTATGAGCTATCCGGCTTTACAAATTAATATTGACAGAGTAAAAGCAGCACAATTGGGACTTGATGCTCAGGATATTGCCAAATCTTTGGTAACCGCTACAGCTTCTACACGATATACCAATAAAAACTTCTGGGTAGGAGGAATGATGGGAATTGCGTATGATGTACAGGTGCAGACTCCTCAGAATATCCTTAACAGTAAAGAAGAATTAGCCAATATTCCGTTATCAAAAAATTCGGATAGACCTGTATTGGGTGATGTAGCTACAATAACTTCTGCAAAAGAATTAGGTGAAAGTTACAATTTGGGAACAATGGGTTACACCACAGTCACTGCCAATATTCATAAAAAGGATCTAGAACAGGCTTCCAAAGATGTAAAACAAGCGATAGAATCTCTTGGAGAGCTCCCAAAAGGAGTTAATATCGAGGTTGCCGGAATGGCTCCTGTATTGGATGAAACGATGAGCAGTCTTTCTTCAGGGCTTCTTATTGCTGCAGCGGTAATTTTTCTGATGCTTGCTGCTACTTTCCAGTCGTTCCGTGTTTCATTGGTTATTTTAACAACCGTTCCTTTCGTGATTGTAGGATCCCTTACCTTATTGAAACTTACAGGTTCTACCTTAAACCTTCAGTCTTATATGGGATTGATCATGTCTGTTGGAGTTTCTATTGCCAATGCTGTTTTACTGATCAGTAATGCAGAAACGATAAGAAAATCAACAGGGAATGCATCTGATGCAGGTATTGAAGCCGCGAAGCTGCGTATCCGACCAATCATTATGACCACGTTGGCTATGGCGGCAGGAATGCTTCCTATGGCTATTGGTTTTGGTGAAGGTGGTGATCAGGTATCTCCTTTGGGACGCGCCGTAATCGGAGGGCTTATTTTTTCAACCTTCTCGGTCTTGGTCATTCTTCCTCTTGTTTTCGGATGGATACAAAAAAATGCAAGCATTATATCTCCTTCTTTAGATCCTGAAGATGAAGAAAGTATCCATTATTCTAACTCAAACCTATAATATTTATCATCAATGAAAAACATTTTATATATAACAGCCATTCTAAGCCTTATCATTATTCCTGCATCTTGTGATAAAGAAAAAAAAGAACCTCAACAGGAAACCAAAATGATGATGATGACCAATATGGAAACGGTAAGCATCCAAAAAACCAATCCAAAAGTAGAGCTTAAACTTCCCGGTGAACTGGTTCCCGATCAGGAAACTGCTTTATTTGCTAAAGTACAAAGCTATGTAAAGAAAATCAATGTTGACATCGGTACTTACGTCAACGCCGGACAAGTTCTTATGATTCTGGAAGCACCAGAAATACAAGCTCAGGCAGCTAATGCCAAAGCAAAATGGCAGGCACAGGAAGCCATATATGCATCTACAAAATCAAGTTATGCAAGAATGTACAGAGCCAATGAGACCAAAGGTGCTATTGCAAAGGATGCTCTGGATCAGATCACTGCCCGAAAACTATCTGATGAAGCACAGGTGAATGCTGCGAGATCAGCTTATCGTGAACTTCAGGATATCAATCGTTATCTCGTTATTCGTGCTCCTTTCAGTGGAGTGATTACCGAAAGAAATGTAGATCTGGGTGCATACGTAGGTCCTATGGGAAATACTCCGCTGATGGTTATTCAGAATACTTCAAAGCTACGACTTAGTTTATCCGTTTCAGAAGCCAGTGTTCCCTATCTGAATGTAGGAGACACAATATCATTCAGAGTACATGCAATCCCGGAAAAAAATTTTAAAGCAAGAATCTCCAGAAAGTCAGGTTCTTTAGACCTTAAGCTCCGTTCGGAAAAGATAGAGGCTGATTTCATTAATCATTCCAGAGAACTCAAGCCCTTTATGATCGCAGAATCTATTATTCCTCTTCAGAACAGTGAAGCAACATTTTTCATTCCAAGGTCGTCCCTTGTAGAAAGCAATATGGGAATTTATATCATTAAAAAAGAACATGGAAAGGCAAAATTCATCCCTGTCAAAAAAGGAAGAATCATGAATGAAACCATTGAAGTTTTTGGAGAATTATCTGAAGGGGATCAAATCATTAAAAAAGGAAGTGAAGAAATTTTAGAAGGAAGTTTAATTAAATAAAATCAACAATGAAAACAGTATTAAAAATCACAATGATTATTCTTTTCAGTGCAACCGTTTTGTATGCCTGTAATAAAGAAACGCCTAAAAATCCGGAGCCTGTTGCGGTACAGAAGCCTCAACCAACAGATTCTTCTGCAAAGTATGTGAAAGGAAGCCATGTTCCCACCGAAACAGTCTGTATGGTGAATAATGCTTATATGGGTAAGAAACAAATAGAAGTTCCTCATAACGGAAAAATGTATTACGGTTGCTGCGAAATGTGTGTAAAACGTATTCCATCAGATAAAACAGCTAGAGAAGCAATTGATCCGTATAGTGGAAAAACAGTGGATAAGGCTGATGCTTATATTGTCATGATCAGTGATGAAGGTGAAGTGGCTTATTTTGAAAATGAGGAGAACTATAATAAGTTCCTGACTCAAAATTCATAATTATACTTTTTAGATTAATTGTTTTAGGGCTTGGTAATTCATAATTATCAGGCTCTTTTTACGGGAAATAAAAAAGACAGACTTTATACAAAAGCCTGTCTTTTTTAATATCTCAGATATAGTTTTACTCTACGTTTATTACTTTTTCAATTTCCGGAGCATGTTGTTTGATTGTATTTTCTACACCTAGTTTTAGGGTTGAAAAATTCAACGAGCATCCAGAACAGTTACCCAGAAGTTTTACAAAAACCTGATTATCCTTCACGTCAATAAGCTCAATATCACCTCCGTCTTTATTCAAAAACGGTCTGATGCTTTCCAGAGCTTCCATTACTCTTGTTACTGTATCTTCGTGCGTTATGTTTGTTTCCATATTTTTTTCAGTTCAATTCGGTTTTTTCAAATTTAATTGAAATTTATTATTATTTTGCTTTTGGCGAGCATCCTGCCATTGTTGAGATCTTCACAGCCTCAGTTGGCGGAAGGCTTTTATTTCTCTCTACAAGACTTTCTACCATTTTTCTTGCAGTTTCTGTATAGATATCTGCAATTTTGGAACCTTCCTGAAGCGCTGCCGGTCTTCCTACATCTCCTGCTTCTCTGATACTTTGAATCAAAGGAATCTCTCCTAATACAGGAATTCCTAAATCTTCTGCTAAATATTGTGCCCCTTGGTTTCCAAAGATATAATATTTATTATCAGGAAGTTCTTCCGGTGTAAAATACGCCATATTTTCGATTAATCCAAGAACCGGAATGTTGATACTTTCCATCTGGAACATTGCAATCCCTTTTCTTACGTCTGCCAAAGCAACGTGCTGAGGTGTACTTACAATCACAGCACCTGTAACAGGCACTTCCTGAATGATAGATAAGTGAATATCACCTGTTCCCGGAGGAAGATCGATCAATAAGAAATCCAATTCACCCCATGCAGCATCTCTGATCATTTGATTTAATGCTTTTGAAGCCATTGGACCTCTCCATACTACAGCTTGGTTTGCTCCGGAGAAATATCCTATTGAAAGCATTTTCACACCATAATTCTCAATCGGCTTCATCATGTTCTTACCGTTTACTTCTACAGAAATTGGTTTTGCACCTTCTGTATCAAACATGGTAGGAACTGAAGGACCATAGATATCAGCATCTAATAATCCTACTTTAAAGCCCATTTTAGCTAAAGTAACTGCCATATTTGCAGAAACTGTAGATTTCCCTACTCCTCCTTTACCGGAAGCAATAGCGATAATATTTTGAATTCCAGGAATTTGTTTTCCTTTGATCTGACTTTGCTGAATTTCACTAGGTTCCGGAGAAACGATTTTAAGTTTTAAATGAACGTTTTCTCCAAACTCACTGGCAAAAGCCTGTTTCATTGCAGCTTCCAGCTTTTTCTTTTCATGCATTGCAGGCGAATGAGCAGTCATGTCAATATAAACATCGTCACCCATAATCTGAAGATTATTCACCAAGTCGTCTACTTCTATTTCTTTAAGGAATTCCTGAACCTTTTCTTTCGTCAACATATAAATATAAATTGTTTACAAATTTACGCATTTTTTCGATAATTTAGAATCAATAAAATCTATAATATCAGGTGATAAATCAGATCGTTAAAAATTTGTTTATCCTGATTTTTCATCATGAGATTTTATACCACACCAAAATAAAATATATGGAAACTACTTCTTACCCGAACAAATACGCTTCCCCAAAAGGAATTTTCAACGTTGGAAAAACAAAATTTAAATGGTATGACCTTGCTAAAAATCCTGCTGAGGTTTCTCCGGAAGACATTGATCGTGCTAAAATATGTATTGAAAATGCCAAAGAAAACTTTCAGAATATAGAAGACCTTGGATTTGTGATCATGCATCGATGTGGAGAAAATTATCTTCTTCTGGTCTGCACATGGAGAAGTGAGAACGAATTATGGGAAAGTGTGTATTATGATGGAAACGGTACATTTGAAGTTTGGGACCGAAATAAAACCCACCTCCCGACTTATTGTGTATGGGAAATGGGCATTGTATATCATGAGTCTCAGGCATGGAAAAAGTATCTGGGAACTTCAAGGCATGAAAATCATAAAGCGGAATACCTAAATACTTTATTTGAAGGTGAGGTTTAAGAGCAGGACAACAATCAACAAGCCTCAAATTATTCGTAGCTGAAAGCACTTCCCTCTTTCACTCACTTTCCTATCTTATCTATTATAATACAATCAAAAGACCTCCAACTCTCCATAACCCGATAGTACTTCCAGCCTCCCGCTTCCAACTTCCCACCTTACTTAATTCGATCTGTTTTTTTCATCAAATTTTACATCACGGTTTGCTCCTTTTACTTTTTTGTTTCCGAAAGTATAGGTTGCTGATACCGTAAGTCTTCGCGCATCATAATAATTATTGAAGTAATGAGATCCTGTGGTATAAAATATTTCTCCTCTGCTTCTTGCTTGCTTGAAGATATCCGAAACAATGACATTCACCTGTAAATTTTTATCCATCAGATTCATTTTTAATCCAGCTGTAAAATTTCCTAAAAAATCCCAGTGTACGTTTCCTGAATTGGAAGGAAGGCGAAACCAATAATTAGCAATAATCTGAATGGTTTTCTTCTCATTGAGTGAGATATTATTCTGAAGATCGAAATCATAACCATATCCTTTTTTGGCAGAAGCATCCGTAGTAAACACACTCATGTCTGTATGAGATAAGTCTGCAGAGTAATTTGCCTCCCAACGTTTGAAAAATGTATCCGAATAATTGATGGTAGCACCAATACTGTTCTGATTAAAATAATTAAAAAAGGTACTTGTTCTGTTCCCTCCTGATAAGCTTACCAATTGACTAAATCCGTCCAATGTTCTCTGAAAATAAACCGTTGTAGATAATTTTCCTTTATATACGTGAGAAAATTCAAAATTATGATTAACAGAAGGTTGCAAAAAAGGATTTCCAGTGGAATAAGAGTTAATATTAATATACCAACGATATGGATTTATTGCACGGAACCCCGGTCTGTTGATTCTTTTGGAATAATTTAGACTGAAAGTATTGCTCTCATCACTTTTGTACATCACATACGCAGTTGGAAAAAATTTTCCGTAAGAGTTTTCCGACTGTTGTCCGGAAGTCAGTGAATTTCCATTAACGGTAGAATACTCATAACGAAGTCCGGCTTTCGCTGACCATTTCTCATTAAATGATTTTTCAACGCTGAAATAAGCAGCATAGTTTTTCTCATTGTACTTAAATTCATTGCTCTTCAAAGCATCAGTCACATAATTTCCATTCTCGAGATTTTGATAGAAGATACTTGAGTTATTATCAAAATTAGTAAATTTTGCTCCCGTCTCTATTTTTACAAACTCATAAGGTAAGCTAAGATCTGCCTGCCCTGAATAAATTTTATAATCTACTACTGATGGAGATCTTACAATAAATTTATCTCCGGAATTTTCCATAGTCGTAAAATCAATCGTAGTTTTGGGAAGGTTAGAAAAATAATTTCCTGTGATGCTTAATTTATTATCCTGCTTTCCAAACTTAACATCATAATAAGCACTTACTGTCTGCTGGGTAGATTTTCCTCTATGTTCTGCGTAAGTAGATAACGTATTGGTATAATTATCATCCTGAAAGTAATCTGAAGTATTCTCAACATTCATATTAGAATGTCCCACTCCATAATCATAAATAAATCCGATATTAGATTTTTTACCCAATTGATAATCAACACTCAGATTCGCGCCAAGACCATCCCCAAAATCTCTTCTATCATCGTGACTTTTAAGTCCCTCTACTCCTGTAATTCTATAATTTTCAAAGGAATATTTTTCATATTTATTTTGTCTTAATTTCAGAGAAGAGCGCAATTTTTCATTCTGATAATTGATGGTTGCACTGTTTGAAAATCCTGAATAAGTCTGCTGCTGAAAGCTTGTGGTAAGACTTCCGTTCCATCCCAAATTTTGATTCTTCTTTAAGACAATATTGATAAGACCACTGTTTCCCTGGGCTTCATATTTCGAAGGTGGTGCCGTAATGACTTCTATTTTCTCTATGTTCTCGGATCTGAGACTTTTAAGATAGGTAATCAATTCTGCTGAAGAAAGGTTCAGAATTCTTTCATTGATCATCACAGATACTCCACTTTTCCCGGCAATGGAAACTCCTGAATTATCATCCACCTTCACCAACGGTGTTGTTGCAAGAGCATCAGCGCCATCCATTCCCTGTGAAGCAACGGAACTCTCTACATTGAAGACCAACCTGTCGGCTTTTCTTTCAATCAGTTTTTTTCTTGCAGTAACAGTAACTCCTTCAATCTGCCTTTCTTTTTTCTCTTCAATGAAAAAATCCTGCTTGAGATCACCATTTACAGCAACATCGGTAGTGGATAATTCTGCTCCGTCCTGAATAAGTTTTATATTATAATTTCCGTTCTCCAGAAGTTTCAGTGAATAATTTCCTTTTTCATCAGAAATTGTTGTTTGTTTTTTCTGATCCTTCATCGCAATAATTTCCACATAGGAAACTACATTTCCGGATTGCTTAATCTTCCCGGTTATACTTTGGGAAAATGCTGCTATAGGTAGCAATACGATTGCTGAAAGTAATATTTTCTTCATGTAATTCTTGAATCATAGTTATTAGGCTATTGATAAGACAAGTGAAGAAGAAGTTTTATTACATGGAGCATGATTTTTCTTATGTCGTTTAAAGTAAGATAATAGTGATTTCAATGACGAAACCATAAAAACCATTGCAGATGCAATGGTTTTTATGGTTCTCTTCAAGATCAGATACTTTAAAAAAAGCTATTACTTTTTAAAATAAACATTTCTAAGAATTGTCTGAAAACCTTCTTTGGTTTCTTCAGAAGGGTTATTACAATAAATGGAAAGTTTATTACCTTCAGTCTCTTTATTAAAAATCGCTCCAATTGTTTGTCTATCTTTTCAGGACTAGTCAAATTAAATATTATTATCATTTTTATCTATAACTTTTTCATAAATAATGGTTCTTTTATCACTGAAAACCGGAGTAATATTTTTTACATTCCAATCATTATCAATGTCGAGCAAATTTTTATTTATATTAGATATTAATTGATACCATCCTACGACATCATCATTAAATTTATATCTTTTTTTATCGGTATATATTTCAATAAATGTGATGGTACTTTCATAGAAAGTCACATCATAAAAAATTATTTTATTTATATCTTCCCATTCAATAAAATCATTTATCTCATTTTCATTTATGAAAAACCCTTTTTTTGAAAATTTAAAGATTCCATTAGCAGAAAAATATTGATTGGTTTCATCATAACTTCTAAATGGACTTTTCTGAAAAATATTCCACTTATCAATTTGTCTAAAAAGAAGAACAATAAAAATTGTCGCAAATAAATAAAATAATATCCATGAGGATAGATTATCTGACTTAATAATAAAAATAAAAGAAATTATTAATATAGATAGACTTAATAATAATATTTTACTATTTTTTTCCAAATGAAATTATTTATTATTTATCCCAACCTATATGGTTTTTTAATGGAGCAGCATTAAATATCTTATTATATCCAACAGGCTTATAAAACATTAAAGTTATTATTAAAGGTTTTTTTAAATTATTACTATCATTTTCTTTTTTAATTACGTATTGAACATATTTCTGTTTATTTTCAGTAAACAGAACAGTAGTATCTTTAATTTTTATATTTTTTACTAGAATATCATTGGGATTTATTTTATCATAGTTTTTACGAAGAAAATAAAAGTCAGCTTGAATACCACCAAAAAAAGTCTCATTATTATCAAAAAGATTTTTATAGCTTTCTGAATCATCATCTTTTATGGTTTTCCAAAATTTTTGAACTGTTGTTTTAATTTGCTCCTCATCCTTTTTATTCTGATTTACGCAACAACTTATATTCAATAAGAACAGTATTGCTAAAATGTATTTAATTATTTTCATTATTGAGGTATTTTTCTACTTTTTGTTGTCAATTGTTCATCAAGTGGTTGAATAGGAATGCCATTTGTTCTCATAATTTCTGTCCCGTTCTGGATTATTAAAGAGTTTGGCATTAATCCGGCATCTGGATTAGGCAATGTTCCATCAAATATATAGTTTATTACATCATTTCTCGTTTGCGGATTCATATTAATTCCACTTTGGTCAACATAATTGATAGCATCGTCCATTCTCATTGCTTGACTTTCAATCGCTTTAACATCCTTTGTTGCTTGTACATAATCGTTTGTACTTTTAATAGCATCAGGAATACTTGCTGCTAATTTGCCCAACTTCACAAGTTCTTTTATTCCACTATTTGCCGCACTTGCTTGGTCAGCTCGGTACTGTTTAATATTCCACATCTCTGCACCTGTTTTTGTTGTTTTGAAACTCTGACGCACTTTAGTTGATATTTTATCCCTTGTATTCTGCATTTGTACAGCATCAGATACTGGACCTTCATATCTGTAAGAATCAAGTCTTAAGCCTGTATTTTCTGAAGACATTCTTGCCCCATTAGGATTGTAGCCACTTGTAGACAATCCAATATCTCCGGCTGTAAATGTAGGATTTCCATTACCATCCCTTTGAGAGACAGGGGCTCTTTTAACTTTCATTGCATTTCCATTAATTGCAAAAAATCCAGTATGGTTTTTCAAAAGTTCCAAACCTTCCAATTCAATACCCATTCCTAACTTATTCTCTTGGAAAGCATACGTAGAATTATAAGGATATTTTTCAGAAAGCGGGTCAATTGTTGTGAAACGCCCAACATCCGGCATATAATTCCGCCACTTAAAACTGTAGAAACCGGTCTCTTGTAACTCTTGTCCTTGGTACTTATATTGATAAGCATTCTGAGTTGTAGTAGTATAATTATGTAGCAATCCAAAAGGATAATAATTATTGACTTCTACAATTTCTCCAGGCTTCCAAACATCATGACAACCAAGTTTCCCTCCTAAGCATTCTCTAACAGAGTATTGTCCTGGTTGGATAATCCCATCTTTATTAGTATCTGTATAACTCAGCCTTACATTTCCTAAATGGTCTGTAAAATTATAAATATACTGTCCTAAAAGCGCATCATAATATCCTTCAGATGTAGGAATTATTCTAAGCTTCACGACTGGAATTTCGTTAGGATCTGGAATAAAAGTTCCTTCACCGTTCCAAGATTCTTGTAAAAAAGTTGACTTATACTGAAAACCATCCAGATAAGCTGTTTCAATATTATCAAAGAGCTTCTTTACTTTTACTCCATCTGCTCTATAGATATAATTTGTTACCTTGTCATTCTGAACAATCTGTTTAGGTAAATTTAAATAATTATATTGAATGGAGGAAATCCCTTTATCAGGATGGCTTATCATGTTTCCATTTCCTGCTACATTGTCATTATCATATCCTATGGTACCGGGATTTGCCATGTAAGGATAACCCGATGGATTCATTTGCTGATCAGTAACACGTATCAATTTGTTCCCAACATAATCATATTTAAGGTTATCAATAACGAGTGCTGTATTGCTTCCTGGTAGTACTCCTGCTGATCTTTGAAGTCTTGTAATATTTCCATTCAGGTCATATTCTAATCTTTCAAAATACTCTTTAGCAAACTCATTTCCTGCTTTTTGATAGAATCCGGCAGTAAGTCTATTGAGTGAGTCATATGCGTACCCATAGGTTTTAAGGGGCTCGTTATTTTCAGTAAGAGTTTTCCAGGATACTTCAGCAATGTTCCCGTTGTATTTAGGCTTTACTTTTAAATCCAAATAATCATTATTGGGAGTCTCCTGTCCTTCTACTTTATTATAATTAATTTTATACCCAAATAGGTCATTGCCTAAGTTTGCGGGATCATTGATCTGCGTCATCCACCCTCTGATATTATATTTATAATCAATCTGCTGCAGAGAAGAGTCTAAAGTAACTCCGCCTACTTTTTTAGTAGTAAGCTGCGAGAGTTCATTATAATTATTCTGAGCAAGAATTTCTTCAGGATTGGAATCTATCTTGTGTTTATGAACCAAGAGCCTGTTCTGATGATCATAAGTAAAAGTCTCGGTGATCACTTTTTCAGTATCTGAATTCAACCTTTTATGCTTTGTAACAACTGTTTGAGGAACTCCTGCAAAATCAAGCTTGGATTCTGTTCGGGTATATCCTCCCAAGTGATTGATAGAATGGGTTCCAATGACTCTACCCTTCAGATCATAATAAGTATAATTCTTGGTCCAGTTGTCATCTTCAATATTCTTAACAAAGCTCATGACAGGAAGTCCTTTGGTACTTCTTCCCTCTGGTGATGGAGAATCTGTGAGAATTGGTTCCACTGGAAGAGAGGGATTAAAATCATAGTTGGGATAAGTATCATAGTAGTTGATACTTAAAATGGTTTCAATATCAACAAAATATCCATTACTGTATTGAATCTGCATCCCGTTTTTAGTAAATCCGGAACTATTTCTTTCCTCTACGATGATAAGGTTCCCTGCCTGAGACTGCATACTTATTCTGCTTCCTCCTCCAATGATTCCGGTATAAGCAACTCTTCCCAATGATT
>NZ_MAYH01000049.1 GCF_001684975.1 Chryseobacterium artocarpi
TAGCGGTGGGGCTCACCTGTTCCCATTCCGAACACAGAAGTTAAGCCCACCAGCGCCGATGGTACTGCTAACGCGGGAGAGTAGGTCGCCGCCAGTTTTTATTTTATTTTTAAAAGTCTCATACAGTAATGTATGAGACTTTTTTTTGAACTATACCTAATCTTAATAGCTATACGCTAATACCAAAGAGAAGCTCTCTGAGACTCATTTTATATTTTGCTAAGCCAATATTTGAATTTTAAGGCAAGCAATTTGAAATATTATAAAGGTCATTTTGAGGCTTGTTTTTCGCCTTATTCTATTTTTATTACATAAAGCTTTAATTGGTCTATTAAAAGAGAGTTTTGATGCTTATTATGATTAAAAAATAAACCATTCTCATCAAGAGAACGGTTTTCTTTATTTAATTGTGGGTCTAGATTACATATCATTATTTGCATCCGGACATTTAAAATCACTATTGCAGGTTGCACAGATTATTGTACCACTACAATAATATATACAGAATTCTGGTTCGGGAAGATTGTTTCCTGAGCCGGAAATACTCTTCAGTTGATCTTTTTGTAATTTTCTTAAATTTTTCATATTGTTTTAATTAAAAATTTGTTGTAAAGTAAAATTAATAAACATTTTAAATAAAAATATTTATATTTTATATAATTTGTTATTTCGTAATTAAATTAGTATCTGTTGCTATATATAATTGATTATTCTTATAATCATTTGATTATTAACTGAATAAATGTTATATTTAAAGAAGCGTTATCCGAAAAGCTTATAGAGTAGGAAGTACCAAAAAATTAATAACTATGAAAAACTTTAAGAAACTTTCAAGGGAAAGTAAAAGAGAAATTGTTGCGGGAGTAGGTTCTCCTGCTTTTTGTTTTGAAGGTGGTGGACCGGGAGAAGGAGGCTGCTCAGCGGGAAATATTTGTTCGGGAGGAAAATGTGTTCCTTATGAAGGTCCTGGGGGAGGAGAGAATCCTGGAGGTGGTGGAGATAGCTATACCTGTATTTGTCCTTGGGGTACTTTCACACAGTCTACTCCATGCCCTGAATTCTATTGTATAACAGGTTAGATCATTAAACTAATAAAAAAGTCAGTAATTTTAAATTACTGACTTTCTTTTCTTATTTTTTAATCAATCCTAATTCGATCAATCTTTCATGTAAAAACTCACCTGCTGTTGTGTCTTCGTATAACTTTGGATTGTTTTCGTCTACACAGTTGTCAAGAGCATTTAAAGACATGGCACTGATTGGGTGCATAAAGAAAGGAATTGAATATCTTGAAGTAGTCCACATTTCTCTTGGCGGGTTTACCACTCTGTGGATGGTAGATTTCAATTTGTTGTTTGTATGTCTTGAAAGCATATCTCCAACATTGATCATCAATTCATCCGGTTCTGCGATCGCATCTATCCATTCTCCGTTGTGATTCTGAACCTGAAGACCTTTACCTTGTGCTCCCATTAATAGAGTGATAAGGTTAATATCTCCGTGAGCTGCAGCTCTTACCGCATCATCCGGTTCCTGAGTGATTGGCGGGTAGTGAATAGGTCTTAGAATAGAGTTTCCTTCTGCGATCTTATCATCAAAATAGAATTCATCTAAACCAAGGTGCAATGCTAAAGCTCTTAAAACATACTGTCCTGTTTTTTCAAGCATTTGGAATGCCTCTTTACCTACTTCATTAAATTTTGGAAGTTCTTCAACGATTACGTTGTCTGGATACTCAGTTTTGTATTCTGAACCTTCAGACAAATATTGTCCAAAGTGCCAAAACTCTTTTAAGTCTCCTTTTTTGAAACCTTTAGCAGTTTCTTTACCGAATCCTACATAACCTCTTTGTCCACCAATTCCAGGAATCTCATACTTCTGTTTCGTTTCCACTGGTTGTTCAAAAAAGTTTTTTACCTCTCCATACAAATCATCTACTAGGTTGTCATCAAGAAAGTGACCTTTTAAGGCTACAAAACCAATTTCTTCATAAGCTTTTCCGATTTCATTTACAAATTTCTGTTTGCGTTCCGGGTTGTCCGAAAGGAAATCACGCAGGTCTACACTAGGTATTTTATCCATTTTTAGAAATTTACGAACAGCAAAATTACATATTTTTTAAATTAAATGATTTTAAAATCATTATTTATAAGTTAAATTTGCTGTATGAAAAAATATTCTTCTAAGAGAAGTATCCAAATACTTGCACATCTTCTTCAGCAGTACGGGATTTCAGACATCGTAATTTCTCCGGGATCAAGGAATGCTCCTTTGGCGATTCATTTTTCTGAAGTAGATAGTTTTAACTGTTACAGCATCGTAGACGAAAGAAGCGCGGCTTTTGTAGCAATGGGAATGGCTAAAAGTGAAAAGAAACCAGCTGCAATTACTTGTACAAGTGGTTCAGCCGTGGTTAATTATTATCCTGCGATTACTGAAGCTTTTTATCAGAATATTCCACTTTTGGTGCTTACTGCTGACAGACCTACAGATTTTGTTGATATTTTTGATGGGCAAACGATTAGACAGAAAGATGTTTTTCATCAACATTCTTATGGGGACTTCCAGCTTTTGGAAGACAGTAAGGAGAATGCAGAAGATATTAATTTTGATACCATTAAAAAAGCGATCGAACTTTGCTTTGAAAAGCAGGGACCGGTACATATAAATATTCCTTTAGAAGAACCTTTGTATGATTTGGTTTCAGAACTTCCTACGTTCCCGACAGTAGAGAAGACGATTAAGCATAAAGACTACGAAATTCCGTCGAATTTAGTTGCGGACTGGCATACGTCTCAAAGAATCATGATATTGGTAGGAACGAAGGATTATAGCCCTGAATTGGAGAATCAATTGACGCAGTTGGTGAAGAATCATTCCGTGGTTGTACTGAGTGAAGCAAATTCCAATCTTTATCACGAGAAATTCTTCAGACATATCGACCGTTATATTTTTAATTTTACGGAAGAAGATTATAAAACTTATGCTCCGGATCTGTTGATTACTGTAGGACAGAATGTTGTTTCCAAAAAAGTAAAACAATTCCTGAGAAGCGCCCGCCCAAAACAACACTGGCATTTGGATGAAGTTTGGCAACCAGATACTTATTTCTCATTAACAGAGAAAATTGAGGTAAAACCAGAAGTTTTCTTTTCAAAACTTTTGAAATTTATTAATCTTGAGCCAAGACCTTATTTTAATTTGTGGGATGTTTTAAGAGATAAAAAAGATGCTAAACATGAGCAGTTTTTGAATACGGTAGAGTTTTCAGATTTTTACTTTTTTAATAAAGCAGCTCAGACGATTCCTGAAAACTATAATATCCATGTCAGTAATTCTTCGGGTATCAGATATGCTCAGTTATTTGATTTTGGGAAGAGAAAAATATACTGTAACCGAGGAACCAGCGGTATTGATGGTTCTACTTCCACGGCAATGGGATTTGCGATTAAAAATGCTAATCCAACTTTGCTGATTACCGGAGATTTAAGTTTCTTTTATGATATCAATGGTCTTTGGAACCAATATATTCCTCCGTTTGTAAGGATTATGATTTTCAATAACGGAGAAGGAAATATCTTTAAAATAATTCCGGGACCCGGAAATGCCAATCCAAATACTCTTGACGAGTTTATCGCAACAAAACACCGTAAACATGCAGAGCATCTTGCAAAACACTTCGGATTCTCTTATGTGAAAGTGGAAGATGAGCTTACTTTAGACAGAGTATTGGAGAATTTCTTCAAGCCGGATGCGCAACCAAAAATTCTGGAAGTAAATACATACGGAAAGAATAGTGCAGATGTGCAGAAAGCTTACTTTAATTTCCTAAAAGAAAACTAAAGGTCAAGGTATTCTTCATTACCCGGCAGATTCATTATTCTGCTGATTGGATAAATAAACATATCATCGAAATCATTCATAGCATTAATGATCTGGAAGTGTGTGAATTGCTTTATATTCTGTAAGGTGATTTCAGCTTCCTTGATTTTTTTCTGCTTTAGAAGATGCTGTCTTTGTACACCGTTTAAGAGGTAAGTGGTAGGGGTAAACCATTCTTTACCTTTTAAGAATAAAAGATTAGAAAATGAAGTATCGGTGATATGATTGTTTTTGACGATGATGATTTCCTCTGCCTTTGCCTTCATTTTCATCTTATCAAGCTCTTTACGGTCCTCAAACTTAAAAGAGTAATCAAAGCTGTTGTTTTCTACCAACTGAAAATCCTGAATTTCAGGAATAGCATAAGGAATCATCTGTGTTCGGATTCTCTTATCAAGATCATAAGCTATTCTTAGCTTAAAAAGTCCGTCTTCATCATGTTGCAGATTCTTAAAGATTGTGGCAAGATCAATGGAGTCTTCCTTCCCGAAGTGGGAAA
Source organism: Chryseobacterium artocarpi (assembly GCF_001684975.1). Taxonomy (GTDB): domain Bacteria; phylum Bacteroidota; class Bacteroidia; order Flavobacteriales; family Weeksellaceae; genus Chryseobacterium; species Chryseobacterium artocarpi. The sequence goes on from NZ_MAYH01000049.1 coordinate 4,382, forward strand.
ATGTCTGGTTGATACGTTTCTGATGTAGATCCAATAGAAAAATCTCCTGATCTTCTACTTTAATGCTTTCAATGAATTGGGACATAGATTTTATTTTTCATTTCCTGATATTCGTCTTCTAATTTACTCATGTGCGTTATACCGCCTCCGCTTTTGAAATAAAGTTGATCATTTTCTTTTTCAATAAAGCGTATCATTACACAGCTGTCGACATTTTTACCGTCGAACCAGCCACAAACTCCCGTGTAGTATCCTCTTTGGTATCCTTCTGCATCCAGAATGATTTCCAGTGTTTTTGGTTTTGGAGCTCCCAAAATAGAGCCTGCAGGAAGAAGTTTTTGCATAATGCTTCCTACTTTACCATCAAACTGAGGTTTTATCTTTCCTGAAATTTCCGAGCTCATCGCATACAAATCCTTTTGTCTGGTTTTGATGAAATCAATCTGCTGGAATTGATCTACATAAACATCATCAGCCACTATACTCAGATCATTACGAAGCAGGTCTACTACTGTATAATGCTCAGCTTTTTCCTTTTTATCGTTCTTCAGAATCTCAGCCGCATTTTCTATGGAGGCATCAATGGTTCCTTTCATCGGATAGGTCAGAATTTTACCATCAATGATCTTCACAAAAGTTTCCGGAGAAAAAAATACAAAAAAATCTTTATAAAAAACCTTGTACTTTGCTTCCGAGTGATAAAAAATTTCTTCAAGACTTAAATTGGTCTCAATTTTAGTTTTTCGGGTATAGTTTACAAGATATGAATTTCCAAGGCGAATATTTTTTTGAACTTTATCAAATCCCATTTTAAAGCTTTCCAGCGTTTCCGGGAATGATTTCCATTCTACTTTTTTATTTAAATTAAGCTTGGTTTTTTTTGTTGAAAAGTTTTGAAAATCAATGATTAAGCCTGCTTTTTCAATTTCATTTTTCTTATAGATTTCTACATTCTCTGAAAGGAAGTCGATAACGAAGAAATAGGGAACCTTCTGAAGAGAAAGCTCATCCATTTCGATAAATTTTTGATGATTCACTGAAAACATTCCGCAAAAATAATTATTGATGTTTACTTTTGCATAAAATTTTTATGATGCAGAGCAAATATCCTCAGAAACCGGGAATAGATTTTATATTGAAGCAGGCTTTTTTTTATTGGAATAAAACACTGGCTTATCAGTTGATGTTCTCCATAATATTTTTCGGAATCTTTCTTACCTCTTTTTTCCTGTTTGGTTCAAAGTACGATATATTTGCACAAAACGCTGTGCTTCAGGAAGCCCTTCAGGAGGGTACCCAGGCTTACTTGGCAAAAGTAGCAGAACTAAGTGCTACTGAAAACTATCAGATGTTTATGCTTGCTATTTGGGCAACAACAGCATTTCTTTACCCCTTGAATCTTGGCTTTTTCCAGATCTTCAGAAAGCTTGATCTTAAAGAAAAATTGGAATTGAGTGATTTGTTTGCCGGATATTATGGAATTAATTTCTTCAAATACCTTGGTTACTATCTGTTTTGGTTCATGATTTACAGATTTACCGTACCTACCATATTTTTAGCAGTAATTTGGGTAGCAATGACCATATTTGTTGCTCCGCTGATGTTTTTTACCAATAAAAGAATCTTTGAAGCCGTTTCTTTGAACTTTAAAGCTCTTAAAATGTATTTCGTAGAGATTATCGTATGCATATTGGTTGCTGTTTTATTTAAGTATTTGGGTTTCACACTATTCTTGATAGGTGGTTTATTTACATTTCCATTCTGGAATGCCATGATTTATTCTTTGTATAAAACGGTTTTTTCAGAGAAAGGTTAAATTTAAATACGGTTTAATATGTTTTTTTACTAAAAAAAGTTAAATTTGGTAAAATCATTAAAATATTAAACTATGTCCGAATTTAACGAATTTGATCAACAAGGTTCTGTACCGAATAAAGATACAGGATCCATTATCTCGCATGCATTTGAAATGTATAAGGGTATTTTTGGCTATGCTGTTGTAGCTATGGTAATTTATTTGGTAGGAGGATTTCTTATTCAGACAATTACCGGCTTTAATTCTGCGGCAATAATGGAAGAAATGCAGTCTTCAGGAGACTACTCAATTTCAGATATTGGGAAACACCTGGATTTTCAATGTATATGACGTTTTCCAGTCTTTTCTTATTATTATTGACACCTTTATATGTGGGTTTGATCTATATGGTTAATAAATTCAATACAAAAAATCCTATTGAATTTTCAGATCTGTTTATCGGGTACCGTCAGAATTTTGTTAATATATTGATATATAGTCTTATATCTGGAGTTATTTCTTCTATAGCAATGGCATTTTGCTTTTTACCTTTCTTTTTTGTGTATCCTTTTCTTTTGATTGGATATCCTATTTTATTATTTGAAAACTCTTCTGCTATGGAAGCGTTAAACAAATCATTTGCCATCGCAAAAGAAAATTATGGAGTGTTTCTATTGACAGGTTTCCTGGGAATGCTAATTTCGGCGGCGGGGATTATACTTTGTGGTTTTGGAATTATTTTAACGGCTCCATTTATCATGATCGTTATGTATTCTACTTATTGTGCCTTTCTTGGAAAACCAAGACAAATCATGTATACTAAATAATAAAGAGAAATTTAAATGATGAATAAAGATAAACAGATAAGCAGTATTGCCATTAAGCAGATTTCTTTGCTGGTCATTATTTTGGTCCTGGCAGGATTGATCTGTTCTAATCTTGCATTGTTTATTCCTTCGGTTTTAGGAGCTATTACGATCTATGTAGTTTGTAGAAAATATAATTTTTATCTGCAGGAAGAGAGAAAATGGAAACCTTCTTTAGCCGCGTTTGCTCTAATGCTTGCGAGCCTTATTGTTTTGATTTTGCCTATCTATTTCATTGCAGATTTAATTATTGATAAGCTGGGAAATGCTCAGGAATATATGGCTAAATTCAACGTGTTTCTTGATAAAATACATGGCTATATCTATTCTAAGACAAGCTTTGATATTCTTAGCCAGGATAATATGAATAAATTGAAAAGCTCTGTTGGAAAGTTTTCAACCTCAGCTGTCAGTGGAACATTCAATACACTTACCGTGATAATGTCCATGTATTTTATTCTTTATTTTATGCTGGAAAAGCCAAGGCTGTTTGAAAGAATACTGACAACTTCTGCACCATTAAAAAGATCAAATGTTTCTTTGCTTGGTGAGAAGTTGAGAAAGCTTATTATGGCAAACGCTATTGGTATTCCTGTTGTTGCAATAGGACAGGGAATAGTATCACTTATCGGATACCTTATATTCGGAGCTCCGGGAGCAGTATTGCTTTTTGCTTTAACGGCTGCCGCATCAGTAATTCCTGTAGTGGGAACGGCAATTGTGTATGTTCCGGTATGTATCTTTATGATTGCAGAAGGAAATACGGCGCAAGGTATTGGTCTGGCTATTTATTGTGTAGTTGTGGTAGGACTTACAGATAATCTGCTTCGATTTACACTTTTAAAGAAGCTGGAGAACATTCATCCGCTCAATACCGTATTTGGGATCATTATGGGAATGAATCTGTTTGGCTTTATGGGGCTGATATTCGGACCTATTCTTATCTCCTTTACTTTGCTTTTAATACAAGTGTACAGAAATGAATTTTCGGACGAAGAAACTCCTCCTGATCTGGAATTGCCAGAGAATAAAGATTTAAAAAATAAACTGATTTAATTATTATATAAAAGTGGAGGGAATAAATCCGGAAATATTAAGAGAAATTTGTGTTGTTAAGATGCCATTCGGAAAATACGAAGGAACGGTTTTAGTAGACCTTCCTATAAGCTATCTTGAGTGGTTCAGCAGAAGCGGAATGCCGAAAGGAAAGCTGGGGATGCAGTTATCAACCGTTTATGAAATCAAATTAAATGGGCTAATGGATTTGCTTACTCCTATCAGAGCATCGGTCAGAAATGGGCTGTAAAATATAACGGACACTTTAGCAATATAGATTGGGCGGCATCGAAGATGCCGCCCAATCTCATTTATTTGTTTCTATAAAAAGAATTAAGCTTTCAGGGCTGTAATTTCGTCCCTTAGTTTAGCAGCTTTAATAAAATCTAAATTTTTAGCTGCAGCCTCCATTTCTTTCTGCTTCTGATCAATTATTTTCTCAATATCTTCACCGGTGTAGCTTGCCTTTGTTTCAGCAACTTTCTGAAGAATTTCTTTTTGAGTATATTTTTCATCGGGGAAGTCTTTACTTCTTCCGACAAGATTTTCAGAAATCTTTTTATTCAGTGCTGTAGGTTTAAGACCGTGTTCTTCATTATATTGCATTTGCTTGGCGCGACGATATTCGGTTTCGTCTAAAGTTGCCTGCATAGATTTGGTGATTTTGTCTGCATACATGATGGCTTTTCCATTCACGTTTCTTGCGGCACGTCCTACGGTCTGGATCATTGATCTTCTGCTTCTAAGCATTCCTTCCTTATCAGCATCCAGAATTGCCACTAATGAAACCTCAGGTAGATCCAATCCTTCTCTTAATAGATTTACTCCAATTAATACATCAAAAAGCCCCAAACGTAAATCCTGCATAATCTGAATACGCTCCAGCGTTTCCACATCAGAGTGGATATACCTTGTTCTGATTCCGAATTTTGTAAAGTATTTGGTAAGTTCCTCAGCCATTTTCTTGGTTAAAGTAGTTACCAAAACCCTTTCATCAGCGTCAGATCTTTTCTGAATCTCTTCCATTAGATCATCAATCTGGTTTAGGGTAGGTCTTACCTCAATAATAGGATCTAAAAGTCCTGTTGGACGGATAATCTGCTCAATATAAGCACCTCCGGTTCTTTCCAGTTCATAGTCGGCAGGAGTTGCTGAAACATAAATAACCTGATTCTGTATACTTTCGAATTCTTCAAACTTCAAAGGTCTGTTATCCATAGCAGCAGGAAGTCTGAAACCAAACTCTACCAATGCTTCTTTTCTACTTCGGTCTCCGCCGTACATGGCATGAACCTGGGGAACAGTAACGTGGCTTTCATCAATGACCATTAGGAAGTCCTTAGGGAAATAATCGAGAAGACAGAAAGGTCTTGTACCCGGAAGTCTGCCGTCAAGATATCTTGAATAGTTCTCAATACCCGAACAATACCCTAATTCTTTGATCATTTCAAGATCCAGCTCCGTTCTTTCCTGGAGTCTTTTCGCCTCCAAAGGTTTTTCGATAGAATTAAAAAAGTCTACCTGTTTCACCATGTCATCCTGAATCTCTCTGATGGCACCATTTAAGGTTTCTTTTGAAGTTACAAAAAGGTTTGCCGGATAAATCTGAATTTGGTCAAAATTAGACTCTACATTTCCTGTCACCGGATCAAAGCTCTGAATCTTTTCAATCTCATCCCCAAAAAACTGAATTCTGATCGCATTATCAGCATAAGCGGGGAAAACATCTATTACATCTCCTTTCACACGGAATGTTCCTCTTTGGAATTCATTCAATGTTCTTGCATATAGGGCATTGACTAATGAATGCAAAAGTGCGGTTCTTGTTACTTTTTCACCAATAGCAATGGAAATTAATGACTTATGGAACTCTGTGGGGTTTCCAATACCATAAATACAGGAAACGGATGCAACAATCAAAACATCTCTCCTCCCGGAAAGAAGACTTGCCGTGGCAGAAAGACGCAACTTTTCCACTTCCTCATTAATGCTTAAATCCTTTTCAATATAAGTTCCGGTGGTAGCAATGTAAGCTTCCGGCTGGTAATAGTCATAGTAGCTGACAAAATACTCTACCGCATTATCAGGAAAAAATTCTTTAAATTCCATGAAAAGCTGCGCTGCTAAGGTCTTGTTATGAGCTAAAACAAGAGTGGGACGTTGAACATTTTGTACAACATTAGCAACCGTAAAGGTTTTTCCGGAACCCGTTACTCCGAGAAGCGTCTGATATTTCTCGCCGATTTCAATTCCGGCAGTAAGTTTTTCAATAGCTTGAGGCTGGTCTCCGGTTGGTTTATATTCTGAATGAAGATTAAAATTCATAAGAAAGAATGTATACAACAAAAATACGAAAGAAATTATTAGGCAGAATAATGTTTCGATCATGAATATTTTGATGATAAAGATTTAATAAATCTCTTACCTCTATCATTCTTATTTTCTTTGGATTTTCATCAACAAAAAAGCGCTAAACAAGTAGCGCTTTTATTTTTACTGTTGAGCAAAAGTTATTTTGGCAGGTATTTTTATTACCGAAGCAACTGCCTGTCCGTTTTTTGTAGCGGGCTTCCATGTAGTTTCGTTGCTGATTGCGGTTATTGTTTTCAGAAATGCTTTGTTGAAAGCTTCATTATCTCCTTCAGTCGTTACTTTGGTTGTTTTTCCGGTTGCATCTATATAAACAGAAGCTATTGATTGTATCGTTCCTTTTTGTGGTTGAACCGAACCTATATCCGTTTCCTTGTTTATTTTGCTTAGAAGGGTATTGCGTCCTTCAGGATATTCCGCTTTAACCAAATCTTTATCTTGTTCTTCTTGTGAAATTGTGTTTTTACCTTCGTTGTTTGCTTTAGGAGATATTGTATCAGAAACAGTTTTTAAAGTTTCTTTTTTCAGCTCTGAAGCAATTGAGACATTCTCCTGTTGTTCTCTTTCATTTGAAGAAACTGTTATTGGTTCTGATACTAAGTTTTTTATTTTTTCTTTTGTTGTCAAGTCTTTCTGCGTAGAAGAAGATATGATTTCTGTGCTATTGTCTTTCTTTACAGATTCATTTGCATAAATTCTTTCTGATAGCAATGCAGTTGCAGCAATAAGTGTTGTCACGCCTAATGTTTTTCTAGCAAGGCTGAATTTAGATTTTTGTGCCTTCATCATAATAAATCGTTTTTTGGTGTTATTAAAATTAAATGAATGGGTTAATGGCAAATTTTGGCAGTTTACTATTTCTTCGAGAATCAGATTTTGATAGTCTTTAATATTGAAATTACTATTCAAAACCGCTTCGTCTGCTAGGAATTCGTGATTAGTAACAATTGCTTTTTTATAGAGAAATAAAACAGGATTGAACCATGTAAAGATTTTCACAAGATGTACAATCGCCAGATCTATACTGTGTTTCTGATCTATGTGGCTTTTTTCATGAAGGAAAATTCTCGGATCAATTGTGCCGTTCTTCATATAATCTTTTCCCATATAGATTGTATTCCAAAAGCTGAATGGTGACTGTTTTTTTTCTGTGAATATAATATTGTAATTCTGATAGGATTGTTTTTCTCCCCGTATTCTTTTGATTGCAATAATGGATAATGTGTTTTTAATCAAAAAGAAAGAAGTTACCGCTACATAGACCAGCCAAAATACATTGGTCCAGTCAAAACTTTCCTGTGCTGTAGTTACAGAGACGGTCTCTTGTATTGTTTCTTCAATGATTAATTGTGGTTGTTTTGCTGGTGTCTTCTGTACAGTAATAGTAACAAAAGGAATGATGTATGAAAGAATGAGGGAGCCTAATAAATAGATCCTGTTGAATCTATACATTTTCTTCTTTTCCAAAAACAAAAAATATACAGCAATGAAGATTGATGAACACAGAATTATTTTTAGAATAATGGTTAACATGGTTATTCTTCTATTTGTTCATCAATAATATCGCGGAGTTCTTTCAGTTGCTTTTGACTAAGTTTTGCATTGGACGTAAAAAATGAAGCAAACTGAGTCACAGAGCTATTGAAAAAACGGTCAATCATGGAAGTCATTTCTTCCTTGAAATATTCTCCCTTTTCTACCTTTGGATAGTATTCACGAGAATTTCCATAAAGTTTGTAGCCTACAAGGTCCTTGTTCTGTATTCTTTTCAGCAGTGTTGCTATTGTGGTTACAGCTGGCTTGGGTTCCGGATAAGTTTCTAAAATATCTTTCATGAAGACTTTCTCTTTTTCCCAAAGAATATCCATCAGAACTTTTTCGGAATCAGTTAGTTTTATCTCTTTCATTCTACAATTTTGTTATTTGTTCTACAAATGTAGAATAAAAATTGAAATAAACAAATTTTGTGGCATTATTTTTCCATTCAATTTATAATCACCAATCGTAATATTATGAAAATCAATCAATTTTATGTTCCGATTCTCAGTGTTTTTTTCATTTTATCCTCATGTAAAGAGAATCATGCCAATGCGCAGCAGATTGGAAAAGACGGAAGTGTAGAAACAGAAAAGCCTAATTCTGAATATCAGCCGGCATTTAAAGGGCAGACAAGGATTAAAGCTGTAAAAACAAATGCTCCATATCATGTAGAAATAATAAACAAAGATTTGGGCAGACCCTGGGGAATTATTAATTTACCGGATGGTCGGTTTCTGATTACAGACAAAAGAGGTCATATGAATGTTGTATCAAAAGACGGAAAACAGATTGTAAAAATAGAAGGTTTCCCTAAGGTTGACTCTAAAGGTCAGGGCGGAATGCTGGATGTAGCACTTGATCCGGATTTTAAGACCAATAATAATATTTATTTCAGCTTTTCAGAGCCTTTTGGAAAAGGTAATTTAACCTCAGTAGCAAAAGGAAGGTTATCCTCTGATCTTAAAAATATTTCAGAAGTAAAAGTTATTTTCAGGGCAGAGCCTTCCTATGACGGAGATAAACATTACGGAAGCAGACTGGCTTTTGACAAGGATGGAAATTTTTTTGTAAGTACAGGAGAAAGATCTGACAAAGTAACTCGTGTTTATGCACAGAAAACAGATAATTATTTAGGTAAAATACTTAAAATTACAAAAGATGGAAAACCAGCTCCGGGAAATCCATTTATAGGAAAATCCGGATATAAACCTGAGATTTACGCTTATGGTGTACGAAATCCACAAGGTTTGGCTATAGATCCTAATGGGCAACTTTGGGATGTAGAAATGGGACCAAGAGGAGGAGATGAAATTAATCTTATTCAACCTGGAAAAAACTATGGTTGGGGAGATGTCACCTATGGAATCGAGTATTCCGGAGATAAAGTGGGGCAGGGAATTACTCAAAAAGAAGGAACGGAACAACCGGTTTATTATTGGGATCCGGTAATTTCTCCCAGTGGAGTCACCTTCTATACCGGAAACATTGAAGAATGGAAAGGGAATTTGTTTATTGGCTGTCTAAGCGGTGAGCATATTAACAGGATTGTGATGAAGGATAATAGGGTTGTAGGTGAAGAAAGGCTTTTAGAAGATCAGAAAGAACGTTTTAGAGATGTTCTGAATGGTGAAGATGGCAATTTATACGCAGTTACAGACAGCGGAAAGCTTTATAAAATCTCAAAGAAATAATAAAAACTCCTGAATTTTCAGGAGTTTTTTGGTAGTAGTAATTTCAATTCGTCCCTTAAAACTTAAAATTAAGTCGGGCAAATACCTGTCTTCCTGCAAAACCCATTTGTACAGGATCAAAAATACCTCCCGACTCTGTGTTTCCTGTTGTAACCTGTGTCGTTTGTAAAGTTGGATATCTGTTGAAAATATTTTTACTTCCCAGGGTAAGATTAAAACTCTTAGAAAATTCATAGCCAAAAGAAATATCTGTAGTTACTTTTGCATTGTAAACTTGTTCTGCGTCATCATAACCTATCAATGTAACTTTATCAAACCTTACAAGCTGTAAATTTGCGTTGAACTTATTGATCTTATAGTTAAGATTAAGATTTACTTTTGTCTTTGGAGCGGAAGCAAGGATGAAACCTCTTTCTCTTGGGCTTAGATACGTATTTTCCATGCCTTTTAATTGATCGGAAGTATTCACTTTTGTGATTTCCATATCATTATAGTTCCCGGCAAGAGTGGCAGTCAGTTTTCCTGAACCCAGATTTTCATTATAGCTTAAGATAACATCAACTCCTTTTGTGCGGGTATTAATAGCATTGGCAAAAAATTGTACCTGATCAATATATGGATAATCATTCTGAACATCCTTAGGCAGATCATCTCTTGAGAAATTTCCTGTTAAAACAATTCTGTTTTTTACGTTGATATAATATCCATCAATGGTTGCTGTGAATTTTCCCGTGTTGAAAGTAAAACCTGCGCTTCCGTTAATAGAGGTTTCCTGTTTCAGCTGAGCAATGCCTACTCTGTTTGCCAGATCACTATCATTAGACGCTAATTGAATGGTTACCAATTTACCACCCTGAAAGTTAGTAAACTGCTGGCTATAATATTTCTGAGCCAACGACGGAGCCCTGAATCCTGTAGAAACAGACCCACGGAAAGCCAATTGTGGAGTGATAGCATAGCGTGTTGCGAACTTCCCGTTTAATGTACTTCCAAAGTCATTGTAATTTTCAAACCTTCCCGCTACACTGATCATCCAGTTTTTGGTAATATCAAGTTCGGTGTCTACATAAGCGGCAAAATTATTTCTGTTTTTGGCAATATTTGTAGAATAGCCGGGAAAGCCCTGAGAACCTCCTGGTCTTTTATTGTCGTCAGACGGTGCAAGGGGATTGGTAACTAATAGATAATCGGGTGTATCAGGTGTAACAATATTTCCATTGATATCATACATCGCATAAGATCCTTCTTCTCCTTTTAGGATTTCAAATTTTTCATATCTGAACTCAGACCCGAAAGCGATATTTAAGCCTTCCAGTACCTTAAATTGTTTCACAGCATTAAAACCCGTTGTGTTCTGTAATAAAGAATGCCCTCCGGCATAGAATCGGGTAGGAGACTTGACGCCTAAAGTAGCATTGATGGTATTGGTGATATCGTAAGTGAACCTGTTGTTCCCAAAAGCATTATAAAAATCCACATCCCAGTCTGCCACTTTGAATTTTAAGCCATTATCAAAAGTGAAATCCGTAATGCTGGTATCTTCAATAGGATCAAAACCCATTGGATAAATTTCAGGAATATTTCCATTGGCATTTGCCGTTCTGGTCCATGCATAAGCTTTGGTATTTCTGTGGGAAAATCCCTGGCGTGAATAAAACTTCAATCCATCGGAAAGAGGAAGTTCAATATTCCCGAAAAAATAAACATTCTGAGCTTTTGCATCCCCGAATCTCTGCCTTGGTGCCGGATCGGGATCATTATAAATTGCCGGATTTGCATTTCTGATCGCGTAATCTTTAGTAATAAACTCAGCTGTGAAGTTACCAAATCCTCCTTTTGAACCTATTTTTGTTCCAAGATTTCCACTGAAATCAAAAGTAGTTCCGTCAATTTTATGATCCGATACAATATCATTATTTCCAGGACTTTTAAAAAGATTCATTCCCGAAAATACATTTCCTTCGAAACCTTTATCCCGATCATTCAGAATAACGTTGATTACTCCAGCAATAGCATCGGAACCATATTGCGCTGCCGCTCCGTCACGCAGTACTTCGACTCTTTTAATAGCACCAATCGGAATGGTATTCATGTCATATCCGGTATTTCCCCTTCCTTTAGTTCCGAAAAGATTAATCAGTGAAGATTGATGATATCTTTTTCCATTTAATAGAAGCAGAGTCTGATCAGGTCCTAAACCTCTTAATGTTGCAGGGTCTACCGCATCGGCACCATCAGATCCCGATTGTTTGTTAGAATTAAAAGAAGGAGCCGAGAACTGTAAGAGTTGGTTTACTTCCACCTGTCCTGTTGATTGGCTTACCTGTTTAATATCAATGATATCAATAGGAACGGGAGTGTTTACAACTGTTCTTTTCTTATTCCGGCTTCCGGTAATGGAAACTTCTTCTATTTTTGATTCTTTGGCAAGTGTATCTTTCACTTCCTGGGCATAGGATAACGTAGAAGCAGCAAGAAAAATTACGCTAATGTATTTTATCTTCATAATGATAATTTTGAGTGGTGATTAAATCAAAATTATCATTATTTATTTTTAAATCAACATTAAAAAGATTTATTTGTTATGGATGTCTTAATTTAATGTTGTTTTTATTGTTATAGCGAATATTAATAATTATTATGTTTAATTATATGAAAATTTTTAACTTCAAAAGCTTTTAATGATTCTATTAATTCCTTCTTCAAGAATTTCTTGTGAAGTTGAAAAACAAATTCTGATATGACCTTCTGCTCCTTTTCCAAACCATCTTTCTGATCCCGGAACAATAGCCACCTTTCCCTGTTGTAAAACATGCTGGACAAACTGATCACTTGACATTTCGTTTTTAATTTTTGGAAATAAGACAAAAGTGGCTTCCGGTAGATTAGGAGTTACTATCTCAGAGTTGCTTAATAATTTAAAAGCAAGATCTCGGTTTTGCTGTAAATGATTTAAAAATTCTTTATACCATGGTTTTGCTTTTTCCAAAGCTACACTTCCCGCAATTTGTGATAAAGTTGAAACTCCTTCAATGGTAGAATTGAAATTAGATTTCTCTGTAAAATCTTCAAGAATATCCTGGTCATTACATAAAACAGCTCCGATTCTCAATCCTGCAATTCCAAATGACTTTGAAAAACCATATACGGTAAAACTCTTTCTCTTTGCCTCTTCAGAAACTGATGAATAGGTATGAAAATCTCTGTTATCATAAATAATATCACTCCAAATCTCATCACTCATTACCCATAAGTCGTGAGCGGAAGCAATTTCGGAAACCTTTTTCAAAACCTCTTTAGAATAAACCTTCCCAAGCGGATTGTGAGGATTACAAATGCTAATAAGTTTGGTCTTGGGATTAATCAACGAAATCATTTTTTCAAAATCAATCTCGCCGGTTATAGTATCTACCGGACACAGCATTACCTTTCCGCCCGCTGTTTCCACTGATTTTTTAAACAGAAAATCTACAGGATCCAGAATAATTGCTTCATCACCAGGTTGTAAAACATAAGATGCTATTAGAAACATTCCCTGTGCAGCACTGTTTACCGCAAGCACATTTTCAGGGGAAAAATCGCCATGTTTTTCCTGATTGAAATGATCAGCAACACTCTTTTTAAATTCCGGAAGTCCGGAAAAAGGTCCGTAGCTCAAATATCCGTCCTTAATGTATTCAATGATTCCCTGTTCTATTTCAGGAGCGGTTCTGAAATCTGGATCTGCTGCGGTAAGAGGAATGATTCCGTCTTCTAATGTTGCCCATCTTCCGTTATATGCTTTTCTTTTAAGGGCTTCAAAATTAATATCGTTATTCGTGAACATTTTTATTTATATGATATGGGTAAAATATTATCTGTATGTTGATCTGTAGGAAGTAAAAACTGTTTCAGTAAGGTTCTGCCATTTTGGATATGAGTTTCTATTTCGGGTTTCCTGTCTGATTCATATTTACTAAAAGCTTCAGTTATACCACCTTCTTCAACTAAGTATTTAGTTAGTACGTGTGAGTCTTTTAATGCTGAGGTAACTCCTTGGCTTGTAAAAGGAATCAAAGGGTGTGCGGCATCACCAATGAAAACAATATTGTTTTTATAGAACGGATTGAGCTCTTCCAATTCATAAACACACCATAAATGTACGTTTTCATAGTTTGATTTTTGAATAATAGAAGAAACGAGCGGATGCCAATCTTTAAAAACTTCAAGCATGTATTTCTTTAAATTGTCACAAGAGCATTCATTGATTCTGTATTTCTCATTGTCAAATTGAGAGTACCATAGAATAGTATCCTCTGAAAGTTTGATAATACCAAAAGTAAGCCCGCCCTGATCATGATGAAATTTCATGAAATCATTTTCAATCGTATCTGCAATTTCTTTGTCTTTAATGATATTGACGACTTCGCTTTCTCTTACTGTCTTCATTTTTTCATCCTTAAAAAGACTTCTTCTGATCCTGCTTCTGGAACCATCCGAAATAATGGCAAGATTAGAATCAATATAGGTTTCATCAGATTTCTTCAATCTTCCAATTTCAGTCTCGCAAGGAATTATCGTTGTGCTATAGGTTATCTTTTCAGGAGAAATATTTTGAGCTAAGAGACTGATTAGAGAGTGTCTTGAGATTGCAAAAACATTGTTGAGGTCTTTTTCTCCAAGTTTTTTTCCCGTGTGGGAATATTGAATGTATTTTTTTAGAAAATTCCCATGTTCAAAAAGAAGTGAAGGATCAATAATTTGAGTGAGGTATTCTATTCCTTCCTGGGGGATCAGAAAGCCATGCCCGGCAAGATCTTCCTTTTTTCTTCTTTCGTAAATGTGATAGTCTATCTTATGTTTTTCTAAGTAATTCGCCATGCTTAAGCCGGAAATACCAGCGCCCACGACAGCAATTTTATTCATGTTCGGAATAACGGATTTTTTCAGGTTGGTGTTTAATCTATTTTTTTGATCTTATTTTTAGATCGATGCAAAAGTAAATTAAAAACATTCATTATTTAAAAAAAATAAAGTAATTTGATTTAAAAGTATTGAAAAATAAAATGAAAAGCATAAGATAATTGTATAGTTAAAGAGTTGACTTTCTGGAACTAAAGAATTATAAAAATAAAAACCGGAAAAGAATTCCGGTTTTGTCTATGTATCTATGCTTTTTCAAGCTGAACAGTAAAGTGTCTTAATATTTCTGGTTCCCAGGTGATCTTATATCCTTTTGCTACTTCTTCACGTCTTTCATATACGTTTTTGATTGCCGCGGCAATATAATCCATATGGTTGTTGGTGTATGTTCTTCTAGGAATAGCAAGACGTACCAGTTCCAGTTTCGGATAACGGTTTTGTCTGGTCTCAGGATCTCTGTCCGCTAGTAAAGTCCCTATCTCTACTGTTCTGATTCCTGCTTCTTTATAGATTTCAAGACCTAAAGTCTGTGCAGGATATTCTTCGCGGGAAACATTTGGAAGGAAATTCAAAGAATCAATAAATACAGCGTGTCCCCCAATTGGTTTTTGAACCGGAATTCCATACTCAATCAGCTTATTTCCAAGGTATTCTACCTGAGATATTCTGCTTTCAAGATAAGCGAATTCTGTAGCTTCATCAAGACCTACTGCTAATGCAGCCATATCTCTTCCAGCCATTCCGCCATAAGTAATGAATCCTTCATAGATGATTGTAAAGTTGGATGCCTTTCTGAAAACCTCTTCATTGTTCAATGCAATAAAGCCTCCGATGTTTACAAGACCGTCTTTTTTAGAACTCATCGTCATTCCGTCACCGTAAGAGAAAATTTCCTTACAGATGTCCTTAATAGTTCTGTTTTCCTGTCCTTGCTCTCTTTTTTTGATGAAATAAGCATTTTCTGCAAATCTTGCGGAATCAAAAAATACAGGAATCCCGTATTGATCGGAAAGGGCTTTCACGGCTTTCATGTTTTCCAAAGAAACAGGTTGTCCTCCTGAAGAATTACAAGTAATGGTAATCAGACAGAAAGGAATGTTTTCTTTTGGGTGACTTTTATAAACTTCTTCCAGCTTTTCAAGGTTGATATTTCCTTTAAAAGGATGAAGGTCATTGATGTCAAAAGCTTCATCAATTGTACAGTCTATAGCGTGTGCTTTTCTGAATTCGATGTGTCCTTTGGTAGTATCAAAGTGTGAGTTGCCCGGAACTACATCTCCTTCTTTTACCAATACGGAGAAAAGTACGTTTTCGGCAGCTCTTCCCTGGTGGGTTGGTAATAAATATTTGAATCCGGTAATTCTTTCAACAGTATTTTGTAGCTGTTCGAAAGAACGTGATCCGGCATAGCTTTCATCTCCCGTCATTAAGGCACCCCATTGTCTGTCAGACATAGCACCGGTTCCGGAATCTGTTAAAAGGTCAATAAAAACTTGAGAAGATTTTAAGTTGAAAAGATTGTAATTCGCTTCTTTCAGCCATTGCTCTCTTTCTTCCCTTGTGGATTGGCGGATTTCTTCCACCATTTTGATGCGGAAAGGCTCCGCGTACGGTAAATTCATGGGTCTGGTATGTTTTTAAATTGTGTGTAAAAGAAAAATCTGTTTGAAAATAATTTTCAAATTCATCAATGTACATCTAAAGCGGAATGGGAATTATTCCGGTGCTTTAAATATATTTTCATCAGAATGGAATCCGGCTACACCGCCGCTTACTGCGAACTTCATAGCCGAAGCAGCAGTCATCCCCACTACAGGTTTGATGTTTTTTTCTTCAGTAACAATTACCCACCCTGAAATTGCATAGGAATGGGGTAAATATACCGCAACGTAATTATGCTTGTCAACGTCCGACATTTCTTTTTGAGTTAAAAAACCGATTCTCCATATTTCAGGATTTTCATTGGTTTTTACCCATACAGGATCGTTGAATTTTTTCTTGTCGCCCACAAATGAAGACATGACGTCTTTAGTAGGAGTGTAAATGTGTTTTACTCCGGGTGTTTTTTCCAGAAGGCTGTCCATAGTATCAAAAAAGAATCTTCCGATCACAAATTTGTTTCCCAGATACCCTAGAATAGCAGTAAGCAATATTGTTGATACGAAAACAAGCCCAGGAACCTGCTTTGCAAGTGATGGAACAAGGTTATCAATAGCACTGACAATATACCAGATGACAAAAATTGTCAACCCGATAGGTCCAATAATAACCAGTCCTTGAAAAAAGTTTTTCAGGAATGAATTGGCAATACTTTCAAAGCTTGGTTTCTTCAACGTTTATTCTTTACTGTTTTATATTTTAACCGTGAATTGTTTCTTTATTTCCGTAGGATTTAATGATATTAGCTTCATATTCTAACCATTCTTCCCAACGTTCATTTACTTTGTCAGGATTTCCAAGCTGTCTTGCAAACCCGATAAAAGTAGTATAATGGTTTGCCTCTGAAATCATCAATTCACGATAAAAAACCTTTAGTTCTTCGTCTTTAATATTTTCTGTCAAAACTTTGAATCTTTCACAGCTTCTGGCTTCAATCATAGCAGCAAAAAGCATTTTGTCTACAATAAGATCCTCTCTGCTTCCCTGAATGATAAATTTTGCCAGCTCATTCACATAATCATCTTTTCTGGCTCTCCCGAATGTATAACCTCTTTTTTTGATAATCTCATGAACCTGATTAAAATGGTCAAGCTCTTCCTGAGCAATAGCAAGAAGTTCAGTCACGATTTCTGGATATTCCGGAAGCATAGTGATCAGACCGATAGCGTTGGTAGCAGCTTTTTGTTCGCACCACGCATGATCCGTTAAAATTTCTCCAATGTTTCCTTCCGCAATATTTGCCCACCTTGGATCGGTAGGTAGTTTCAACTTAAACATGTTGTAAAATTTTTGTAAATTTAAACAAATTGGACATATTTGGTGCTTCTAATGGTGTAGAATTTATTTTTTTGTTGAGTTTTATGTAATCATGGAGCTTATTTCTATTGTATTTACCAATTATAAGCTTTCAAATCATTAACGACCAACGGCTGTTTTTCTTCTGAGAAATTCTAAAATTTTCCAGCCAGAAGTATCTACTTTTTTCAATCCTGCTGAAATGATAAATGCCAACGCAATATTAATAACATAAATAAAGATCATTAAAATCCACCAAGGCATTTTTTCTTTTAAAGGAACAACAAGAAAATAAACCAACGAGGAGCTGATCCCTTGTGCAAAGTAAAAGAAAATTGCATTTTTACCAATATGAGTGATGAAGTTTTCTTTTGTGATCTTCAGACGATTATACAAAACAAATAATGTTGCCAGAGAGAAAAATGTCCAGATGATATAAGGAATCTTTGGAGGGAATTTATTTTTATTGATCTTATAAAAGATCTCAGTTCCGTAATACCAGAACATCCATCCTAAGGCAATTGCAACAAGTGTGTATAAAACAGGAATGAATTTTGTGGGAATCTTTTTTCCACGCATTCTGTTTCCAATCAGAAAAACAGCCAGATAGAATGCTACATACCCAACCTGTCCGGCAGGATAGTATTCTGGGAAGATATTGAATATTAATGTTAGACCAATACATAATCCTATAAACCAATTGATGTGTTTTGGAAAAAAACGCAAGATCAGTACTCCAAACACGGTAAGAATATAATATACTTTCAAGTACCAGAAACTCCCCATGACCACAGGGAATGTATCAGCATTGGTGTATTGATGTAGGTACCAATTACCCAGATTTTGCCATTGTGGAACGTCTGAAATACTGGTTGTAGAGTATTTTGAACCAAATGTTGAATAGAAATTCTGAACCCACTCCAATGAAAAGAATGTTAATCCAAAAACTTTAAAGAAATAATCTAAAAAGAACAGGAAGGTTACAAAAATCATATAAGTGATTTGTAATTTTAAGAGTCTGTATAATGTTTTTTCAATATTAGCTCCGGAAGTAATTCCGCTTAAAGCATAAAAAAGTGCTACATCAAAAACCAGAGAGAATACTCTTACTTCTGCCGGAATATAAAATTGCCCAGACCAGAATGCCGTATGGATAAAGATAATAGAGAGTGTTGCCAACCCTTTGGCGAAGTCAATGTATAGGTCTCTGTTCATTATGGTGAGATATGGGGTCAAAAGTAATTAAAACTTCCGTTATTTTTCAAATACGCAAAAAGAGACAGAACAAAATCGTCTGCCTCCTTTCTTAAATATGCTAAAAATGAATGTTTCCTTATTTTAGATTTTTAAATTCTTCCGCAGAAATTTCTCCGGATTGAATTTTTCTCAGCTCATCTATATATTTACTCATATAAGCATCAATTTCCGGACTTACAGTGTTCTTAGCCATTCTGTAAGTTCCGTTAAGAACCCCTTGGTAATAATAGAAGAAGTTATAATCAAAGTTTGCTGCATTAAGGTCATATTGTCCCAGTAAGAATCCTAAACGTACTGCAGATCTTCTTTGTGCTGGTGTACCATGGTGTCCCGGGCTATTTGTCTGATAGTCTCCGATGCTTTGTGCAAACTCATAAGCAGCAGCAATTTCAGAGAAGTTAGTTTTGTTATAGCCATTAGGTCTCCTTAAGTAATATCCTGCAAAACCATCTGCTTCAAGCTCGTTTGGTCTTGCTGTATTTTCTGTTACAGAAGGAAGTCCGAAGATATATTGTAGCTGATGTCCATATTCATGAGCAAGGATCATAGCGTTTACAATATCTCCACCTTTAGATTTTGCATCATAATAGATTGCGTATCCGTAATAGATTTTTCCTGTAGAATAGGAAATAGCATTATAGGTAGAATTGTAATTGGATGGATCGTCTACAAATCGTAATGTAGGATTGCTTCTTCCCCAAAGACCTGCAATTTTAGTCATTTGAGCATTCATGAAGTTGGTATCGGTAGAATTCTGAAGAGTAGTCTTTAATACAGCAGTAGAATTCCAATTATTATCTACATAGTAGCAGATTTTTTCAAGGTCTCCCGGTTGATCAATCTTGGCATTAAGTGTTTCTTGTTGAGGTAGAACAGTGTCTTCCATTTTGTCATCACTACATGCTGTCAGGAATGAACCAGCAATGGCGCCTGCAATTAAGCAGAGATTAAAGTTTTTTTTCATATAAATAATTTAGTTGGTGAAACGAAGGTATAAAATTATCTCTTATATATGAACACTTTATTATAAAAAATTATTCAAAACATAGTGAATAGGATTTTAATTGAAAAAATATAGCTTTGATTGTAAGTTAATTAGAAATTTAATTGTATATTTGCACCTCGAAATAACTAAAAATTTATAAACAATGTTTGCAATTGTAGAAATAGCAGGGCTTCAATACAAAGTTGAACAAGACCAGAAGTTGTTTGTAAACCGTTTAAAAGGAGACAAAGGAGGAAAAGTATCTTTCGATAAAGTTCTTCTTACTGTAAACGGTTCAATCACTGTAGGCGCCCCAGCTGTAAGCGGAATCACTGTAGAAGCAGAGATCCTAGACCACGTAAAAGCTGATAAAGTAATCGTTTTCAAAAAGAAAAGAAGAAAAGGTTACAAAGTGAAAAACGGTCACAGACAATCTTTAACTCAAATTCAAATTACTGGTATTACAGGATTTGATGGAGCTAAAAAAACAGCTAAGAAAACAACTAAGAAAGTTGAAGCTGAAAGCGCAGAATAATTTATAAACCAAAAAACCTTAAAATAAAATGGCACACAAGAAAGGAGTTGGTAGTTCCAAGAACGGTAGAGAATCGCACTCTAAAAGATTAGGTGTGAAGATTTTCGGAGGACAAGAAGCTATTGCCGGAAACATTATTGTTAGACAAAGAGGTACTCAACACCACCCAGGTGATAACGTTGGTATCGGTAAAGACCACACTTTGTTCGCATTAGTAGATGGTAAAGTAGTTTTCAGAAAGAAAGCAAACAACAGATCTTTCGTATCTGTAGAACCAAACGCATAATTGTAAGCGTTATAAAAATTACAGCCTCAACATTTGTTGAGGCTTTTTTGTTGATTAAAAGTTAAATTTTTCATAAATATTCTATTCGTAGTGAAATATTGATATATTTGTTAATGCTCAAATAACAAGTCAGTTGTGAATGCTGAATGACATAGAATGGGTAACAAATTAAAAACAAATAACTATGAAAAACCTTAAGAAACTAACAAAAAAGAATTTGAAAGAAATTAATGGAGGTGCTCAAAATTGCCCTCCGGTAGCAAGTACTTGCAATGCATGGTGCAAATGGACTTCATGGCAAAAACTGCATTGTCCAAATAATATCTTTGAGGAGCCTTGTGAATGTATTTAGTATTAATCATTTTATATTACAATGAGAAAGCTTAAGAAAATTACAAAGAATGAGCTAAAGTCCATCAACGGAGGAAGTGATTATATGTGTCCTGATTTTTTGGCATCAACATGTGTCCAATGGTGTGGGCTTACACGCTGGCAGCAGGAGTATTGTCCAAATGCAATGGAAGAAATTGTTCCTTGCGCTTGTTGATCTGAGTTTGAATAAAATAATATAAAAATGGGGCGGCTTCGAAGAAGCCGCCCCATTTTTATATCTCTGTTTCTTAAAATCCTACCTGAATCCCTGCTTTTACTCCAAATTTTGAAATATCAGGTCTGTCAAGATAATTTCCTCGCCAGTTAAAGTCAACTCTGAACAGTCGAAGGTTACCTATACCAATATTCTCGATCCCAAATCCATATTCGTAATAAATATGTTCACTAGGAGCAGAATATTTAAACCCTTCCACATTGATCGCTTTAGAAGCATCGCTTAATGTTCCGTAAGCTGCTCTGATGAAAGCAACTTCTCTCAATTTTAATTTTTTAATCAAAGGAATATAAGAAAGAATCTTTCCATTAAAATGATGTTCCAGATGAAGAGTTGTATAAGCATCTGCAACAAATTCATAGTAATTAAGCTGAGAGAATGTATTCGGGGCTAATCCGTAAGAAAGGTTAGCCGGAATAATATTCTGTAATGCTAATGGAACGGTATTAAAGTTCTTTCCTGCCTCAAAATTAACAACGGTTTTTCCTATAGTTCCAATTAAGAATGGCTTCTCAAACATAAACTGTAGCTTGTCATAATTGAAATCTGCATTAAATAAGCCTTCAATACCTCTCGTATATCTTAAAACAATCGTTGGAGCAAGATTTCGAGCCTGGTATCTGTCGATTCCGGTTTGGGAAAATTTGGCTCCGGGTTTTGCTATGACACTAAAGGTAACATGAGAATCATTAACGGTCTTTCTTAGATTTCCGTTCTGATAATACATAAGGTTAAATTTCTCAGGAATAGCAGATTTTATACTTTGCATTACTCCGTCTACCCTGAATTGAATATTTTTCCAAGGCTCAATAGCCGCAAATACATTGGTTTGATTAACAGAACTTAGGGAAATATTCTCACCTCTTGCAAAGAATGTACTTGAAGATAAAGTACGTGATGCTACTCCGTCACCTGAAGTAAGCTGCCCTCCAAGCTGAACGATATCTCTGCTGGTTCCGGCTCCGATCATAAATCGGTTAAGTCTGTTGAACATATAACGTGCTTCAACACCATATTTTACTTGTTGATCTTTGAAGCCATAAGCTGTATAGAACTGAACTCTCCAAGGGTCATTCAATCCAAAATATGATCTTGCTCCGATTCTGATTCTGTCTCCTTCTACATCATTTCTTCCGTATATGGAAAAGATCGGACCTAAATCCACTCCTTTAAAGGCGTTATAATAACGAGAACCCAATGTTTCAAATAATTTTACAATTCGGTTGAATTTAGGGGTCTGCTGTAGCTGATCAAGCATATTATAAATCCCTTGCTCTGACTTTGATAAACTATCAGGTCTTGCTTTTGTCCAATAGGCTTCATCTTTATCTGTAAACTTGTCTTCATATTCCTCTTCCTTACGCTTAAATACATTGGGATCAAGAGGTTTATTGAACTCATAATTGGAATAATCAACTGATCTTTTGGCGATAATACTTTTAGATCCTTTTTTCTTTGAAAAAGGGCTCATTTCAAATTCTGTAACAAGCTTTTTTGGAAGGAACGTAGTGTCATCAGGATTGTCGTATTCTAATTGTGTATAAACACCGTTGACAAAGTTGACATTAATTTTTTGAGTAGATCTCAATGTAGCTCCCACTACTGCATAATTATCTGTATCTATATAAAGATTTCCCTGAAACGCCAGTACATCTTTTCTTTTAGGTTGGTATTTGATATGAAAAGCCTTTTCTCCACGAATAGAAATAGTATCTACCAAAGTGTAATCATAAGTTCCGAAACCATCCGCTCCTGCAGGGCTTTGGAATCCGATATCAAAGTAATTAAGAGTGTTATCATAAATATTGATATCTCTGTATAGATTTTTAGCAGAAACTGTGATTACCTGATTGTCCTGGAAGCCGGAAGTTTTCTGTGCGATTAATGTCCTCTTGCTGTCTGTGCTAGGTTTCTTTTTTCCATAGTTTTCATAAACAGCTTCATTTAGAAATATGGGAAGACCAAGTCTGCCACTTGCTGTAGAATCTGCATACGTGAAGATGAAATCCAGTTTATTAAAGATTTTTTTCTTCATGAACGTACTGTCTATATTGTTCAGATCGTACTCAATCTTTTCGTATTCTTTATACGAATAAGTGTCAAACTTTTCAAGTCCGTTATTTCTTTTCTGTGCCCATACTTTCTGCATGATGGCATAAGCAGGGTTTTCTTTTTTGTTTTTGTATTTTGTTTTTCCTCCTTTCAAAACAATCTCCTGTATGTCACTGACTTTTGCCTGAGAAAGCTGCACGAAAATATTTTCTGCATTTTCAGGAGTGATCTCCAGGGTTTCTGGAGTAAAGTTTTTTCTGGTGAACTTTAGTTTATGAATAATACTGTCCGATTGAATGCTGAAGCTTCCCGATGTTGTAGTAAGGGAAGGGGTTGTATTGTCATTGATAAAGATATCAACTTTGCTAAGTTCTTTGTTTTTGGAGTCAACAATTTTTCCGCTGGCTTTATTTTGAGCGTATACAATACTTGTAAAAGTCAGGAAAAATAATAAAAAATAGTGTTTTTTGGAGTTCTTGTTTAACATCATTCGTTTCTTCAGGCAATTAGCATAAACAAAAAGTATGCAGTTTTTTAAAAAATATATAAAAAAATAAAAAAAATATAGTTCTTTCTAAAACGGCAAATTTAGCGAAAATAGTACTAGGTTGACGGAAAAAATTATTAATGGTTCATTTGGTTTAAAATATATGGTGTCAGCCAATTAATATACTTTTAAAAAGTAGATATTTTTGGTTATTAATTTACCTGATTAAGCTTTTTTTCATAGAAATGTGAAATGAAGACTTTATAAGGATCTTTGTAAAAAAATGAATTATTTTAAAATGACGTGCTTAATAAATTTTTGAAAAATTACTATAGAAGTATATCAATAAAAAAAGACCTACATTTCTGTAAGTCTTTTTGCTCCTCCTGCTGGGCTCGAACCAGCGACCCTCTGATTAACAGTCAGATGCTCTAACCAACTGAGCTAAGGAGGAATGTCCTTTGTTTTAAGTGGTGCAAATATAATATGAATATCTGTACGACGCAAGTTTTTGTATTGTAATATTTAACAAAAAACGCTATCATTTTATTTTTCAATAAATTAAATTTATCTTGTTTAAATTGTCGAGTTAAATTTTGTGATGGAAAATAAGTGAATAATCTTTTTTGTGTAGTAAGTGGTAGCTAAAAGCTATTCAAAATAATGTTGAAATAAGTGAATTTTTATAATATTTTACTTCTAAGTGAATTAATGTATTTTGTTTTTTCAGTATTTTAGCCGTTTCTGTAGATGTAAAAAAATTATATAACCGATGATAAAAGAAACAATGGTTTTATCACTGGAGAATAAATACAAAGATTGTTCATTTATTCTTACAGGTAGCTATAAAACCGGAAACATGAAGCCAAATTCAGACATAGATATTATTGTGCTGTCACCAGATGTAGCAATTTCTCATAATGAAAAATTTTATATTGAGGAGATTAATAAATATATAGACTGTCTTGTCATTCCTAAAAACAGAATCACCGAAGAACTTGAAAAATCATACGCAAGTAAGTCCGGAGCTTTAATAAGGATGATCGCCAAAGGCGAACCCCTTTCAGGTGAAGATGATTCACTCACTTCAGTTTTCGAAACGTGCGATTTTTTGTATCATAAAGGAAAAGAATATGATATAGATGAACATGATATTAAGAATAAATGCATTAAAATTTCTAATGCCATTGATGATCTTGAAGATTGTGAGAACAGCATCGATAAGTTTACATTGTTTTCAAAGCTTTTTGATGAAGTAAGCCAATTATACTGTATTGCTAATAATAGATGGGAGAGTAATGGAAAGGCAAGACTTGCGGAATTGAAAATTATTGCACCTGATTTTGTAAAGGATTTTGATTATGTGATCAATGAATTATTCAGTGAGGAAGTAGCATCATCTGAAATTATTGAAATCTTAAAAAAGCACCTGAATGTTTTCCATAATTTCCAAAATCAGTACTCTACCAGAAAAGCATTTTTAGGTAATCAAAGGATGACCATAGAAATTCTAGATGCAAGCATTGCTGATTATAAGGGAATTATCAACCTTATTACCTATTATTTTAATAAAAAGTTTAAACTTTATATAAAAGCATTTTCATTTGAATATAAAGATACTCAGGCTAAATCTTTATTGAATATAGAATTGTATGATGATAAATCAGGGATAAGTAATGTAGAGATATTCAATGGTATTAAAGCGGATATTTTACATCCGTTAACAAGTTATATTACTCAAAATGTATCCTTTAAAGGAACCTTTGGAGGCGAGGCGCTTAATGGCAAGTTTGATCATTTCAAAGAAAGATTTTCATATGTATTAACTCAATATCTCAGAAAGAATAATCTGGATTATAAGAAAGAAGATGTTTTTGGTACAGGCTTTCTATTATCGTTGTATGTTTATAAATTAATCAATAATGATTTAAAGAAAAAATTCTCAAACTATGTATATCAGGATCTTCTTCCGTTATCTTTTGATGTACGTGCTTTGAAAAGTTATGAAGAACTTATTTTTGAAAAAGAAAAGGTTACTAATCATTTTAAATTAAAGTACGAGAGTAATCAGTCAAACTTTAATAACTTTATTAATGCATTTTTAAGCGATGATACTATTCAAACAGAGGAAATTTTAGATTCTTCTTCGTTATTGGCAGAACTGAAAGCAGATCTTAAAACAATTGTTTCTGATATTGAGAATAATGAAAAAGATTACTTTAAGTTTGAGTATGATATTTTGAATCTGGATTCCGTTGAAGATGCAAAACATCTGATCTCGTATAGAAAATTATTGGAATCGGTATTTAATATTCTGGGAATTCCATCTATAGACCGGGCATTTATCTTTTATATTCTAAATAATTATCACCATGCCTCAGGAACAGAATAATATAGAAATTTATAGTGAAGAGGTTCAGGACATTCTTGAGAACCGTCCCAACTGGATCATAAGAAATAGTATTCTTTCTATTTTTCTTATACTTGTTATCGTTATTTCTATCAGTTTTATTATCAAATATCCTGAATCGGCAGATATTCAAGGGCTTAAGATAGAGACCCAAACCCCGAGCTATCAGTTTGTTTCTCAAAATTCAGGTAATCTTAAACTGTTGGTAGAGAATGGCAAAAAGGTAAATGAAGGAGATTGGATTGCACTGATAGAAAAGAATATTAAGTATAATGATCTTGTAACCGCTTCTAAGTTTATAGAAAATACAGATGTACTTGTATCCCAGAATAACTTGGAGAAAATAAAGGTAAACACGGCTTTGAATCTGGGGGAGCTTGAGATTTATTACTCTAATTTTATCAAGAACCTGGATGAGTACAGAACATTTAAAAGTGTGGATCCAAGTGCTTCTAGGGTAGATGCTTATACTCAGGATTTGTCCAATAAAAAAAGTGCGCTTTCGTCTAAGGATAATGAGATTAATTCTGTAAAGGAAAACCTTTCTATTTTGCAAAAAAAGGTGCAAAACAATGAAGAGCTTTATAAGAAAGGATATATCTCAAAAACAGATATGGATAACATCCAGAGAGAGTATAATGAGCTTAAAAAGGTTTACCATAATCTTAGTTTTCAATATAAAACAGAAGAATCTGATATTGTACAGACTGCTTATAAATCTAAACAGACCATAGCAGATAATAAATTAAATGTAAGTGATCTGAAAAGAGAATGTATCAACAGCTTTTTGGTATTTAAGGAAGAGTTTTCAAAATGGAAGGAAAAAAATATTTTCATTGCTCCTTATACTGGTGAAGTAAACTTTTTTAATGTCTGGAATAGTAATAAGTTTACTACAGTGGGAGAGCACTTGATCTCTTTACGCCCACTTTCGCAGGATATGTTGGGGAATGGGCTCGTTTCCGGGAAGTTTTTGGGAAAAATAAAATCAGAACAAAAGGTAATTATCAAGCTGGACGGCTATGAAAGTACAGAATACGGCTTTGTTACCGGAAAGGTGAAAAGGGTTTCATCTTTTCCAAATAGTGAAGGCTTCTATAATGTAATTGTAGATCTTCCAAGTACTTTAAAGACCTCTTATGGAACCAATATTCCGTTTAGCCCTGAGCTAAGAGGAAAAGGAGAGGTCATTCTTAAAGATCAGACGCTCTTTGAACTCTTTATAAAGAATGTAAAAAAACTAATAGATAATGGAAATTCTTAACCACGGAATTGGAAGAATATGTAGTATAAACACAAACCTAGGAAATCAATTATTACACACTTCACCACCCTTCAATAATAACCTCTCTCATATACTAAAACTAAGTCTTGAGCTTGAAAATAAGAAAGAAGAAACCTTAGATAATCTTCATACACTCAATCTTTCTATTAAAGATAAAGATATTAATAATGGTATTCAGAATGTAAGACGTTCTATTTATAATGATAAAAGTATAAAACCAGGCGACTTAAAGAAAACAGCAGATTATTCAGATGCCTATGCGGGATATCTTGCTTTAAAAGAAATATACGAAAAGGAGTTAAGTCTTTTCAGATCTGAATTTGATACAGAAATCAAAGATAAAAGAGATGTCATCAAAGTATTGCTGGATAATCCTTTGCTACAGAACGGATTTCTTATCAGTAGTGATTCTCTTATATCTTCAATTGATAAATATGTTCCGGAAGTTACTGTAAATAAAAAAAACAGACAGAGGGAAATTGGCTATTTAAAATATTTAACAAGGTCGATATATAAACCGACTCCATTCAGCTCTCTTACACAACTGAATAGGGTTTCGTTTAAAAAACAGGATGCCATTATCGTATCCACTCCATCCTCAGAAGAGGTAACCAGTTTTATAAGGATTAATAATGCTATTTTTCAGATTCTACGCAATTATTTTGTGAGAATTGAAGAAATTTATGAATCATTAAGGATATCGCTTAATCCCTCTCTAGTTGTAGATAATGAGGAGGGAAAATGTAAAATTCTTATCAACAAGAATAATTTTGAATACTTTCATAGCTTTGATAATAATGGGGTTGTTAATTTTATTATAAATTTTTGCAATGAAAATCCGGATATTGTATATTCTGAACTGGTAAAAGTATGTATTGAAAATATTGCAGCTGACGAAGATTCCATTAAAAAATATGTAAAAAAGCTGTTCAATATAGGGTTAATAGAATTAGATTATTTTGCTTCAGGAACAGATATAGACTGGATTGAAAAACTTTTACAGGAATTTCCCAATATTGCAGATTCTGAACCCAAAACAGTTGTGATCCATCTGCTTATAGTCTTAAATGACTGTAAAAATCGTTATCAGGAAAATTTTGGAAATATTAATGAAAGAAAACAGATATTGGATGAGGCTTATCAAGCTTTAAAACAAAGTGTTTTTTTATTAAGACAGGCTTCACCTAAATCTGAAATGGATCAGGAAAAAGTTTCTGAAACATTTGAAGATTTTAAATTTTTATTCAAAAAGGAAAAAATATTTTTAGAAGATACATCTCTGAAAAATGATATTACTTTGAATAAAGACTTCTTTGAGGATAAGCTTAAGGACATGACTGATCTTGTTTTAATATCAGATAATTTTTCTAATGTAAAAAAAAGAAGAAATGAACTCTTTGCATTCTTTTCGAAAAACTATGACCAAAATGAGGTGAATCTTTTGAATTTCTATGAAGACTATTATAGATTTTTAAAAGAAAATTCTAATGAAAATCAAAATGCTTTAAATATGCTTACGCCAGCAGTAGATGGTAGTAAGATTATTGATAGTTTTGATTATTATTTTAATGATGAGAAGAAGGTGTTCATAGAGGCTAAACAAAAGATAAAAACGAACAAAAATCTTTCTTTATCTATGTTTTTCCAAGTTGCAGGGAATAATATTATTGTAAACAGTTCTGGTTGGGGATATGGAAGAATGTCCAGCAGATTTCTTTATATGTTTGACAAGGAGTTTTATGGGGATGTCGTTAAGCAAAATAATAAATTGGAGAAAGATGATCTTATTTATTCTGAAGTAAATGACTCCTCTTTCTTTAACGCAAATCTTCATCCACCACTATTCCCTTTTGAATGTATTATTCCGGGAGGTCATAAAAATGTAGATCAGAAGCACCAGATAAAAGTAAGTGATCTATTGGTGAGGAAAAATGAAGAAAATCAAGAATTGGAATTGTTCAGTCCTGTTTTTAACAAAAAAATATATGTACATGATTCCTGCTTTCAAGGAGTAAAAGGACGATCACAGCTATTTAATCTTTTGTTGAATTTTTCAGATAAAGTTACACCTTCTTATGGCTATTTAATAACAGAGCTTAATAAGAAATATAAAGTATTATTGAGTGAAACTGTTGAAATGTTTCCGAGAATGACATATTCTGAGAATTTTATTTTACAGAGACAGCACTGGATCATTAATGAAAAAGAAACAGCGGAATTGAATGGGTTCTGTGACAAAGATGATCATGAATTTTTAGTACATTTCGCAAAATGGGCGAAGAAATTTAATATTCCTTCTGAGTTTTTCATCATATTGAACATCAGTAGAAGTAAAGACAAAAACTTTGCACCGGATGATTATAAACCTCAGTATATTAATATTTACAATCCTGTTTTTATTTCTTTCATCAAGAAGCTATTAAGTAAGGCTAAAACAGTAAGAATAAGTGAAGTATTACCAAAAAGTGAGGATGCTGTTGAAATGAAAAAGGATAATAATTACATCAGTGAATTTTTAATACAATGGTATGATGGAGAATCTTACAGAAAATAAAGAGTGGATTTCTGTTCACATTTTTTATACTGCTCATAACAAATTTCTTATAGAAGCGTTGCCAGGATTTTTAGAAATTATTAAAAACCAGTTCCCGGTTCATAAGTATTTTTTTATCAGGTATTGGGAGGCAGGGCCGCATATACGTCTTAGATTATTAGTGAATACTAATGATAAGGAAAAAATAAAAAATGAAATCATTACATTTTTCAGTATTTATCTGGAAAAGAATCCTTCAGTAAGAAATATAGAAAAAGAACATTTTCTTCCTAATAATACGGTTCATTTTATAGAATATGAACCTGAAGTAGAGAGATATGGAGGGGGAGAAGGTATTTCTACTGCTGAAAGTCATTTTCAGGACTCCTCGGAAACAGTACTGAACCTGATGTCATCTATTAATCAAAATTGGAATCTTGGAGTAGCACAAGGAATTGCATTGCAGTTATCTTATATATTTCTAAAAAGTGTGGCACTTAATGATGATGAAATAAAAGAGATGCTATTTAAAATGGATAACAGCCATTGGAAAGAAAGAGCCAGAATAGTTTCAAAAACTGAAAATGTAGATATTCTCTTTGAAAAGCAGTATTTAAAAAATAAGGAAGCTATTTTAGAAAGGTTTAATGCTCTTGATGGTGTGTTAGATACTGATGAAGCTATAGATGATTCTCCGATATTTCACTGGCATCGTTACATAAAAGAAAAGGATATAGCTCTAAACAATTCATCTTTAACTAGAAAGAGACATATTATTTATATAAGTTATCTGCATATGCTAAATAATAGATTAGGGTTGTCAAATCATGATGAAGGTTACATTAGCTATGTACTCTACAATAGTTTTATAAATTAGTTATCGAACAAAAAAAGCACTCAAACGAGTGCTTTTTTAAATTTTCTATTATTAGTCTGTACATTGACCATCACAGCTTCCTTCTGTTTGATCTCCTACTGTATCTGTAGTTTCATAAGTTGGGCAATCACCACATGTAGCACCTCCTCCATATGTATAATCTGTATCCGGGCATGCTACAGGACCTGTATCTTCATCTGTTTCAGGAGTAGTATTGCAATATTCTCCTTCTGTATCGTCATCACTATAGGCGCCATTACCACCCTGTACTTTTACAAGTTTTGAGTTATCAATTTCAGTTAAAAAGCTTTCTAATTTTAAATCCTCTAATGTTAATTTTTTGTTTTCCATAAATCTGGTTATTTTTATCTATACTAAGCGAAAATAGTGATTTTTTTTAAATATTTTTTAATTAAGCTGCTTAAATATAACAGAATTTGACGATTTATTGATAAAAATCAGATAATCAAAATTCTTAGATATGTCTGTAGGATAAAATTCATTCAAATGATTTACCGCTCCTGTTCTTCTCAGGTCTAAATCTTCAATAATCCATTTGATTTTTTCATTATTATCTTCTTTTATTTTTTTTATATCTAATATGAAATAAGGTTCATTCAGGGAGTTAAGAAAATACTCATAACTACCAAGATATGCTTCCTGGGCATCGTATGTTGACAGGCCTTTGTCTCCTTTTGCGGTGTATCTTCCTGAATAAAAAGCGAATCCAAATGTTAAATAATCCTTACCAAGCTGTTCAGATAAGAAATATCCCATATTATTACGGGATTCATCTATATGTCCGTTGTGAGCCCAAAGGATCATTTTTGAATCAGGATTATTATTTTTAATCCATAAGACATTCTCTGCCATATATTTGTCTCTGCTTATACTATTCAAGTCAAGATACTGTTCTATGATTCTTATATTCTGTTTGATGAAAGCTAAATCTTTATTATTTCCTTTATTTTCAACATCCTTCTTAATTTCAGAAATAATAGAGTTTATAATGTCTCTGTCTTTTTGATCAATGTTTTGTTTCTTGTCATTTTGGAATTGATTTCTTATTTTTTCCAGTAATTTATTCAGTTCTTCAATCTTCTGTAGAGAAGCTGGGTTATTTTGAAATTGTTTTTTCAATTCGTTTATGGAAGCAGTAAAGCTTTGCATATCAAAACCAGAGAAATACACTTTTTTATCAGTAGATTGATTGTATTGCTTCATCCATTCTACCATATTCAGGATTTCATTGGTTTTCCATGTCCAGAAAATCATTCCGTTAAGATATTCTTTTGCAGAGCCTTTACCATCTATGATATAATTATTCATTTGATAAGATTCCGGCATTGCAGCTTCTATTGAAAAAAGATTAAAGCCTTCATTTGGTACCAGATATCTGATTATACGATCCTTCATCTTGAAAATTTCTGATGATCCGTGAGTGACTTCTCCCAGAGCAACGGTTTTGGAATTGCCGATCAGTTTTTTTAGAATTTTCAGATCATTATTATCTTTTGAGTCCGGATCATAGGTTTTTAGAGGATAAATATATTTTTTTAAGATATCAGCTTCTTCCAGGGTTAGTTTTTCTTTTTTTGAAATGTCTTCGATGGGTTTATTATTGGCAAATAATTTAAAATCATCAAACCAGGCAACTCCTTCTCCTTTAGAAATTCCTCCTATTATTATTTTTTCTGCATCTGGATTAACTTTTAGTGTAATGGATGCTTCTGTCCAATCTGTATTTCCAGTTATTCTCTTGCCGCTCATATTATCAAAAGCAAGAACCTTATTATTGGCATCATTTACCCTTACCCAAAGTCCGGCATTGCCATTCTGTGTAGACTGTACTTTAATTTTACCAACCAGACGGAGTTCCTTTCCTTTGAAAAGTTCGGTAGGGATTGAACAGAAAAAGCTTGCAAAATCAGTGTTTTTTGGTGAATTACTAGTAACTTTCAGACTTTTATTTCCAGAGATCTTTATTATATTATCAGTTTCATAAAGATAATTTTTACCATTGAGGTACCATTTTAGAGGAAGGTTTTCATCATTTACTTTTTCAAAATCCGAATTCAGAAATCTCTGTGCAGTTATTATATGAAAAAGGAAAAAGAAAATAAGTAATAAGTGTTTTTTTAAGAACATTTTTGTAAAATTTAAATCTTGTAAAAATAAAGAACAGTTTAATACGAAATTAAACTGTTCAGAAAAATTCAATTTAATGATTGTAAGTTACAATATGGATTAATCTGGTGATATCTGTGAAAATTATCCATATGGTCTTTACCTGATTAATTATACATAGTTTAACATTGTACTTCTCCAGACCCTCCATCACAGTCATTGCTGGTAAGAGAAGGGCAGTTGCCACCTCCTAATGTTTCGTCACATTCTGCGTAAGTACCTGCGCAATCAACATAAGTCATACAAGTTGCTGTTTCGCACGCCCCGTTTACTGTGTCGCAATCTTCAGAATTGTCTTCGTAGGCCCCGTTACCCCCTTGTACTTTTACTAATTTAGAATTGTCGATTTCAGTTAAAAAACTTTCTAGTTTTAGATCCTCTAGTGTTAATTTTGTGTTCATAATTTTTTTTAATTAATGTTTGTTTTATTGAAAATTTTCTAGGATATTTCTTATTTAAGAATGTATTGAGGTTTTATTTCTCAAACTACGGGCTCCCTATTGATCAGGACCTGGGCATCCGTCTCCTTCAGTACAGCCATCTGTCTCGTTACAAGTATTGCAGACCGGGTTATCTGATCCATCTGTGTCACCACATACACCCATTGTTTCCAAATCGTCGCAGTATATTCCACAAGAGTCTTCGGTTTCTCCTCCATAAGCCCCATTACCTCCCTGTACTTTTACCAATTTAGAATTGTCGATTTCAGTTAAAAAGCTCTCTAATTTAAGATCCTCTAATGTTAATTTTTTGTTCATAATTATTTATTTAATTTGTGTAAAATTTTCAATGGTTAATTGAGCCGACTAATATAAAAACTTTTCTTTAAAGTTTCCTATATCAGTGAAAAATTGATTTTGGAAAACTCTGTTTTTGATGATTCCAAACCGCTCTGTATCGTTGTTTGCTAAAGACTTTTCCTTTAAAAGTATGATATTATTCATTAATATTTCTAACCAGTGTGAATCAGAAGCTGAAAGTTTTTCTTCAAAACTATGGTCCGTTTTACTTAAAAAAACTTTTTCAAGAGCATAATTTCTTATCGTTTCAGCATAAAATTGATAACGAGCTCTATAATCCTTATTTTTAACCTTAATCCTGAAACCGTCATCATATTTTAATACAAAACCTTCCAAAATTTTTTCGGTTTTCATTTCATATAAATCCTGGAGTGAAAAACCTGGATTAACTTCAAATTTCTGAGGCAAACTGAAAACATATTTGTAATCATGAATACTAATCTCCTCTTGCGTTTCATTATTGATGACCCCAATGAGATAAAGATCTTCCAAATTCCCATAATCAATGACAACACGGTTTTCAGGAAGAATAATTTCAAATAGATAGGTGCAATTGCGATCAAGCAGGTAAAAAATTTTAGAATACTTTTTGTGTAGTACTTCTGTTGCTCTTATTGCCTGAAAAGAAGTGAAGCTTCCTCTTGTGCTGATATAAGGAATATCTTTGTACCAATACATAATGCCCAATGCACCATCCAGTTTTTCAAGAATCTCAACAGGTGGTTTTGAGGGAGTCAGTTCAGTAGGAAGCTGCTCAATTTCAAAAAACTTCCGAAAAGGGAGAGAAATTATTTTTCCTTTGGTATTAATAATCAATCCTCTGCTGTTTAAGGTTACTTCATTCCACACAGCTTCTTGAGAAGCTTTTTTTGTGTAATTTAGAATATGCAGTTCGGCATAAGGATGTTTAACAATAGAAATATATCCATTGTTGTAATTGTACTTAATATCTTCTAGACTAATCATAGGAAATAATGAAGGATAATAGCCTGCCTCCAGAAAATAAGGTTGATCGCTTCTTCTTTTGTATAAAAATTGGCTGATGCTACTTCGCTGTTCTGTAGTTTTAATGATGAAAGAACATCTTCTTTATTGCTACTGCTTACATCTACCAAAAAATAATGTAGTTTTTTGGTAACAACTTTATTATTAATATATGGAATTGTATTATAAGAGGATAATATGATATTTTTCTTTTCAAATTTTAACCCTACTTCTTCATAGGTTTCTCGTATGGCGGCATCCATATAATCCTCCCCGTTTTCCATTAAACCTTTTGGAATCGAAAAGTTTTTTCCTGAAATTCCTTTAGGCTTTATTAGTAGTATTTCGTTTTTATGTTTAATAACCAGTCCGCAAGATTCTACCATGATGTTATTTTTTTGTACGGAAAAATTCTAGTGCTTTTTCCATGTAAATATCTTTTCCACTTTTGATGTCGTCAGGTGTTTCATTTACCAGAATATCAGGAATTACGCCCACTGCATGAAATAAAGTTCCGTCAGGATTGGTAACCTTCATTCCTGTAAATGAAATCTGAAAACCGTTTAATAGATTAATGTCATTTCTATTTCCATTAGCTCCAGCCGTAGGCCTGCCAATTATAGTGGCTAATTTATAATGTTTTACTGTTTGCGAGAACATTTCTGCATTGCTTACACTTCTTTCATCTACCAGTAAAACAGTATTGATCTTTAATGGATTGTCTGAAATAAATTTTCTTAAACGATGCCCATTACAGGTTTCTTTATAGTATTTAAAGTCTGGTAAATAAATCTGCTTAGAACAAAGCCATTTTGTAGAGTCTGCAATAGGTAATAAATAATTTAACAGGCGATGTTTTTGATCAGTTCTTGGGTAGCCTCTTAAATCTATAATAAGATTTTTATATTTTCTGATATTGGAAACTTCGGCTTCCATTTCTTCTTCAGAAAGCTTATCCATGTTCACATAATAGGTTTCCTTATTTATTTCTTGTGCTTTTGTGACATCATCCCGTGTATAGAAGTCAACATTAGGAACAAATTCTATATTTCTGGTTAAAGCAATTGTTTTTCCTGCTTTAAGGTTCAAATTTAAATTACTATTGAGTGTTCCTCTTAATAAGGTAAGAGAAGAGTTCCATTCTCTAAAATGCTTTGATCCGGAAAGATAATGTTGAAGACTATCCATGTATTTTACAGTAGGAATACCATTAACAGCCGTAATTATATCTCCTTTCTGAATATCCTTAAGATCTGGTTTGACATTTTTTACAACTAATATATTATTTCTATATCTTACTGAAATCCCAGGAGCATATTTTCTTTTTTCCGAAAGTCCCTGATAAGAGACACTCATATGACCATCATTGAAATTGGAAAGAAAACGTGATAAAGTAAGGTAATTATCATACTCATTTGTATCGTCATAAGCATCTTTCAAAGCGGTTTCTAAAACGCTGTCCCAGTTTACTTTAACCACATCCTGATAAGGATAGAAGTGCTTAAATATATTCCAACAAATAATGACATTTGCAAAAGCTATATTTTTGTTAAAAGGTTGTTGCTTTAACGATGTTTGTATTCTCTTAAGTTGTTGCTGATCAGAAATGGGTAGCGTTGAGTTTTTATCGGAATAGACGACAGTAGGTATACTTAGGCTTATATTATTGGAAAGATCAAGTTTTACATATTTATCCCAGTTAATGTCATAGGTTTTGGTATCGTTGACAGTGGTATCTTTAAACCTGAATCCCGAATCATATCTCTCCAGTATGGTTTCTGTATTATTGGCTTTCCATTCTTCATTGGTAAACGGAGGAAGAGGTGAGGTAATCCATTCTTTTGTGTCATTTAGTAGCCAAAGTTTTACATTTCTAAATTCAGATCCCAGTTTGGATGAAAGTAACCCGAAATTGATCCTGTTAATGGAAAGATGATTGCTGATTAATAATTCTTTTTGTTGCCATTCTATTGATGTAATGGGCTCATACTGATGAGTTTGGAAAAGAGGTTTCTCATTACCTTCCGTATAAATATTAGCATATGCAAAACTTGCAGCGCTATTACTGCTTTTTGCTTCATAAGTAATCTTTATATCAGATTGAAAATGAATAGGTTTTATGTTAATATATACATAGCGAGATTCATTTTTGGAAGCCGTTTCCTTATTGAACCTTTTGCTGGTATAATCTTTTCTGACCTTTATATTATCTATGCCCAATCCGTTATGGATCCAAAATACTGGATGTAAAGAAGGAGTTGTATTCCAATTGTAAAGAGTTGTGGTAAAAGTTACGGAAGGAGCTACAGGTTGGAATAAATTTTTTAATTCTGCTTCAAATTCTTTTTGATTTTTTGATTGAGATATTTTTTCTACCCCATAGGATGCAAAGTAATTCCAATCAATAGAAGCCGCTTCATCACTAGGATGAAAGTATCTGATCACTCCATATGTTTTTGCAAAGTCTTTTAGCTTTTGTAATTCAAAAATTGTCTGGGCATTTAACGTAAAAAAAAATAAGGTAAATATGAATATTCTGATCTTGTGATACATAGGTGGTTATAGTGAGGATTTGGAGAATGAAAATAGCCAATCAGGATTGGCTATTTAAACTTTTGATTAACAATCAACCATGCTTTCCTGTTCTGGGCAACACTCGGAAACACCTGTAGGTTCTTCTCCCGTAGTACAATCTAGCCCACAAGTTTCAGCACTAGGTAATTCATCTGTACAGCAGTCAGAACCTTCTGTAGGATGGGTTTCCATCTCAGTTTCACAACTATCCACACAGCTGTCTTCGGTAACGTCGCTACCATATGCTCCGTTTCCTCCCTGAACTTTTATCAGTTTAGAATTATCAATTTCTGTTAAGAAGCTTTCTAATTTTAGGTCCTCTAGTGTTAGTTTTTTGTTTTCCATGTTTATTTTTAAAGGTTGTTTTTATTAATTTTTTTAATATTCAGTTGATTATGCCCTATGCTGTTGAATTTATAGTTTAATTAAACTGTATTATAATTTTCATCGAATCACAAGGTGGTAGTATCTAGTTTAGAATCCTTTTCCTGAATTGAGGGTTTCAGTTGAAATCTGATTTTTATGAAAGCTTTTTTGGCTAAGATTTCTTAAGGTATTTTTTCCCACTGTGTTGATTTGTCGCAAAAATATAAAATTCTTATGATAGTTGTTTTTTTACCAATGAAAAATATTTCCCGTTTTTGGTAATAAGTTCTTCATGGGTTCCTTGTTCCACAATTTTCCCATCATCAATAACGATAATGTTGTCAGCATTTCTTACAGTACTTAACCTGTGTGCTACAATAATTGTAGTTTTATCTTTTAAAAATTCCTGCATATGATCCATAATTTGTGATTCATTTTCAGAATCCAAAGCATTAGTTGCCTCATCCAGAAATACGAAATTTGGATTTTTATAAAATACGCGAGCTATTAAAACTCTTTGTTTTTGTCCCTGGCTTAGACCATGCCCACCTTTTCCTATTCTTGTATTATAACCAAACGGAAGCACATCAATGAACCCTTGAATATTTGCCATTTTTGCAGCCCATACCAATCTGTCTTTATCAATCATTGTATCTCCAAGACTGATGTTTTTTGCTATAGTATCTGAGAAAATAAAACTATCCTGTAAAACAGCACCACAGTTTTCATTCCACCATTGAGGGTTGATATTATTAAAGTTAACACCTCCCAGTGAAATCAGTCCTTTTTCAGGTAAATAGAATTTTAAAAGAAGTTTTAAGATGGTTGTTTTCCCGGAGCCACTTTCTCCTACAATAGCGGTAAGTTTTCCTTCGGGAACCTTCAGACTAATATCCTTTAGAACCAGATCATCTTCATTCTTGGAATAAGAAAATGAAAGATCTTTTAAAATGATATCCTTACTATCTGGCATAATAGTGATATAATTTTCATTGGTTTCTGCCACATTATTTTTAGAATAGATTTCATTTAATCGTCTGAAACTCAGTTCTGCCATCTGATATGATCTGATGAAAGAAACAAAATCTGTAATAGGAGCATTTGCCTGTGCAATAATAAATTGAATGGCAAACATAGTTCCTAAACTGATTTCCCCATCAATTACTGACTTTGCAGCTAGAAAGGAAATTAAGATATTCTTGATCTGGTTTATAAATAAAGATCCGGATTGTTGGGTTTGATTGGCATAAAGCATTTTCTTTTTCTGCTCAAACATGGATGCCTGAAGCTTTTCCCAATCCCATCTTTTAATTTTCTCACTGTTAGAAAGTTTAATTTCCTGTACTCCATCGAAAAGCTGTACCAGAGAACTCGTATTCCTGGAATTTAAATCAAATATTTTTATATCCAATTTCTTACGAATGTTTTGGAAAAAGAAAACCCACAAAACATAGAGAATACTTCCGATAAGAAATACAGAAAATATTACTTTATTATAATAAAAAATGATTCCACCGAATAATAAGAGATTAATCATGGAAAAGAAAATACTCAGGAATGTACCTGTTAAGAAACTTTCAATCCTGGAATTGTCATTGATTCTCTGAAGAAGATCTCCCACGGATCTACTGTCAAAGAACATGAGTGGAAGATCCAATACTCTGATCAGGAAGTCTGAAACAATGGAAATATTAATCTTAGTTCCGATATGCAGAAATATCCAGCTCCTTACATATCCGGCAAAAGCATTTCCGATGTTAAGTAAAATTTGGGCAATAAGGATGAGGTATACCAATTCAATATTGCTTCCGTTGATTCCTTTGTCTACCATAGCCTGAGATAGGAAAGGCAGAATCAGCTGAATAATTGTGCCCACCATTAAGCCCAGAAAGATCTGAAGTAAAAGCCCTTTATGGGGTCTTAAATATTGCAGAAAATAAATAAATGAATCAAAAGAGGTGATTTCACGTTTCTTCTTATTGATATTATCGCTGTAGAAAGATGGGGAAGGTTCCATAAGCAAGACATTCCCTTCGTCTTTAAACTCCTTTAATGTCCATCCATCAAGGAATTCTTTATGGGTATATTTTATTTTACCTATTGCAGGATCAGCAACATAAACATGTTTATCTGTTTTTTTATAAACTACAATAAAGTGATTGCTTTTCCAGTGGGCTATAAAAGGAAAAATAAGTTTTTCAATACTATCAAAAGGCACTCTTGCACTTAGTGTCCTTAATCCGATATTCTCTGCTGCACGACTCAGCCCGTATAATGTTACCCCTTGGTTGGATATGGCACTTTTATCCCTGAAATATTCTACAGAATAGATTGCACCGTAATGTTTTGCAATCATTTTTAAACAGGTAGGACCACAATCCATTTGGTCCAGCTGTTTATAGAATTTAAATTTTTTCATATTTGATTTCTAAAGCTCTGTTTTTTAGTAAGTAAAAAACATTGCTAATAACGTTTTCTTGTATTAGTTTTTTATTGTCCGGAGATCCATCAATAATCTCATAAAAATGATTGATTATGTCTTCTAAAGGCGTATTCTCATTACCTTTCAGATAATCAATAATGTAGGTTTGAACCTTGGACAGGGAAATGAACATGTTCTCGTAATCAGGAGTAATTGCATATTCATATTGCCCGATATTGTTTTTATTATTTAAAGACCATTTTTCATTAGTCATAGGGTTCCAATCCCATCGGGTTTGAACAAATTGGACCTTGTTACCAATATTTACCTGTATTTCACTTAAATTATTGTTTTTTATGTTCGATTTGAAAAAATTGAAATCCGTCTTATTCTTGAAAAACTCATAAGAATGGCTTTCAATGTCAAGTTCTACTTGTTTTATTGTTTGCTCGAACAAAAATACATCATTAATGATCTCATCTTCCAGTTTGGCTACTTTTTTTCTTAGATTTTCAGTTTGAATATCCTCTTTTTCTAAAACTAAGTCCGGATATTTCTCGTGAATCAACGAAAAAGTTTTTGGAAATGAAGCTTCTGCAATACTATTATATATCTGTTGATTATATATTTCTAAGAATGTTTTCGGAGAAACTTTTGGATATAGAATATTGATTGTATCCTCAGTAGCAAGGTCTGTTAAATGCTTATAAGCTTTAAGAAGAAAATAGAATGTCCCCAATTCTCCCATGAATAATCCATATTCATCAGAATCAGAGTCGTTATAACCATTAATAAATGATTTATGTTTGTCATGATAAGCAATCAGAGCATGGCATTTGTCTTCAAGGTGCTTTCTGTAAAATTTAGGATTTATTGATTCGTTCTCAATAAGACATAACAGATTTCCTGTACCGCTATGGCATAAAGAATGGTTTTTGGATGTTTCAATAGAAAGAAGAATTTCATTAATAATATCAGAAGATACATTTTCTCTTACCCCAATAATTCCTGGTGCACCATGACACCACGCAAACATGTGTTTACTTTCCAGAAAGAAGCTTAGATTACCATTCCTTGCATTTTCGTCAAACTGGGTACTGTCTTCAGGTTTATAAGGAAACTTTCTGAAATCAAGCCAGTTTTTAATAGCTGGTTCATAATACTCGTCTTCATATCTTAAGGCAGACTCAAAGATTTCTTTAAAGGCTGTATTTCCAGTAAGTTTATAAAGTTCGTTGAATACAAAACCTATTCCGGATGCTCCATGAGAGAAACCTGTAAGTCCTTTGTTGATCCTTGCTGTGAGATCCCAATAAATATTTCCGTTTTTGGATTTATAAGACTTGTTGATGATATAATCTATATAAAAATTAATATCATCTAATATCCATTGTTCTTGATATCCTCGAGAATAAATATGTAAAAGACCTAATAAAATACCGGAAACACCATTTAGTAAATCAATAATTGGACGCTCAATAAGACTGAAATGGATTTTACTTTTTTTGGAGATCTCAAAGCAGTGATTTAAATATTTCTCCTCTCCTGTGTGAATAAATACCTGTAAAAATGAATAGGCAACTCCCATATTTCCTGTAAAAAAAGAGTAAGATGCGTGTTCATTAAGGTCTTCATAGATTATGTCTGCAACTTTCTGTATTTCAATTAATAGAGTTTCGTCATTCGTAATGCTATATAGTTCTAATAAATAGATGATAATTCCTGATTTTCCAGTATATATTGAATTATTTTTCGTTTTTAATAGATTATTGATTACAAAATGGCGGTTTTCCAAATTGAATTTAAGTAATATATTTGCATCCATAACGGACAAAAATATGAAAATGATTAGATTTGATAAGAATCTTTTAGATAAATATGTGAAATATTCCTCCATTAGTGTTGAGAAACATCCAACAGAGGAATTGTATCTAT
This sequence comes from Chryseobacterium artocarpi, assembly GCF_001684975.1. Classification (GTDB taxonomy): domain Bacteria; phylum Bacteroidota; class Bacteroidia; order Flavobacteriales; family Weeksellaceae; genus Chryseobacterium; species Chryseobacterium artocarpi. The sequence goes on from NZ_MAYH01000049.1 coordinate 46,138, forward strand.
ATGGTTATCATTCAGGATTGGAAAAATCCAATGTAATTTGGGATGATAACAATATCCATTGCCGGGGACTTATTATCAATGGAGAAGGTGAAGTTTTAGCAAGACCATTTCCGAAATTCTTCACTTATAGAAGATATATTGATGATGAAACTTTACTTTTAAGTGAAGGGCAGAATTTTAAAATTCCTGAAACAGGCTTTAAGATTTTTGAAAAAGTAGATGGAACCATGACTACCTTATATTGGGTAGATGATAAACCTTTTTTGGCAACGCAGAGATCATTTGAAAATGTTAATGCAAAAGAAGCTACAAAAATCCTTTACGAAAAATATTCACACACATTCTCTAAGTTGAAAAGAGATAGAACGTATGTTTTTGAAGCGATTTTTCCGGAAACTAACGTTCTTATTGATTACGGAACTTCCCGCGATCTTTATATGATCGGTGTTCTGGATAATGAGACCGGAGATAATCTTCCTCTTGAAGATTTAGGATTTCCGGTTGCCAAGGATTATACCGAAATGTATAAAGACGTAAAGAACTTTGAAGCTCTTCAAAATCTTAATCTTCCTAACCAGGAAGGTTTTGTTCTTGTATTTGAATCAGGAGAGAGAATTAAACTTAAATTTCCTTGGTATAAAGAAGCCCATAAGATCATGGCTGAAATTATTCAGAAAGAGAAACAGCTTTATCTTATGAACAGACAGCTTTCACAAAAATTGGGGCTAAAAAATTCTTATATCACTAATCTTTTAATCTGGGACCATTTAAGAAAAGGGTTAACTGTTGAGAATATTCATGAAAATACTCCTGAAACTTTTTTTGCGGTTGGAGTAGAGCAGTGGATTATCAATACAAAGATTGACCTTCAGAACGAATTCAATAATGCTAAAAACTCCAATCCGAACCTATCTCAAGATGAGCTTTGGCAAATGGTGAAACCTGAAAAATTGACATTTTTCAATTATGACAAAAAGCTATCTGAAACAGAATACTCTACCAATATGTGGAAGAGAATTAACAGATTAAAAAAAGTATACAGGTAATGAGAAAAAAGCTTTTTCTGGTATTTATTTTTATAGGCTTTTATTCTTTTTCCCAAACCAGAACACTTTCGCTATCTGAATGTTATAGCGTAGCAAAAAATAATAACCTGATTATTAAAAACGGAATTAAAGATTCCCTGATAAGTGCCGTGAATGTACGCAAAGCGAAAGACAGGTTTCTTCCTGCTGCAACATTTAGTGGTGCAAATAGTTATGATCTGGGGACAGCTATCAATCCATCATCCAATATCAGGGAGAATAGAAACAGAAATTCTATCACAGGAAATTTTAATTTTAACTGGACCGTTTTTAATGGTTTCAAAAGAAAACTTGATGTTGATGTACAGAAGCTGAATCAAGATGTTGTTCAGGAAGCGAATAAAAGAACTTTACGGGATATTTACTTACAGATCCTTGAAGTATATACAGATCTTTTAATTGCTGATGAACAAATAAAGGTTCAGGAAAACAATGCTAAGATTAATAATACCATTATTGATATTGTAAAGTACAGAATAGAGAAAGGAGACGAAATCAAAATCAATTTAAAAAATCTTGAAGCGAGAAAACTGAAAACAGATATAGATATCCGAAAGTACAGAAATGAAAAGGAATTGCTTTATTATAACCTGAAAAGTTTATTAAATATTGGTGATAACTTTGAGATTCAAAACATTGATATTGATGTGGATGCGGAAGTAATGAAAGAGGTGGAGACTAATCTTGATAATATCTTATCTTTTCCTGAAATCAGAATCATCAATCTGGCATTAGAAAAAGAACAGAGAAATCAAAAGATGTTACAAAACAGTTATATGCCTAAAATATCATTAGGTTATAATTTTAATAGTTTTTACTCCCATATTTTGGGTGAGACAGATGTTTTAACATCAGGAGGAAGAGTAATAGATGATAATTATACTTTTTTTGAACAATTAAAGAACAATAAAAACCATTATTTGGCACTCAATGTTTCTGTTCCTATATTTTCTCAATTCCAAAACAAAAGAGATCGAGAGATTTCAAAAATAGAAGTGGAAAAGCTAAATAATGATCTACTGAGAAAAAAGGATGAAATTACCAATACAGTCAACCGTTTTAAAAGAGATCTTGAAACCAGCTATCAGGAGCTTGATTATGAGAAAAACTATATGAATGTTCTTGTTGAATTGTTAGATATCAATAAAGAAAAGTACAAATTAGGAATTATTCCTTTATATGAGCTGGAAAGATTCTCCAATGAATACGAAAACGAAAAAGTAAACTTTTTACAGACAAAAATCAAAACATTTTATCTGTATAACTATTTGAAAGTTTATTTCGTGCCAAATTAAAACTTTTAAAAGTAATAAAAAACGTCTCCTGTTTCTAATGGGAGACGTTTTTGTTATATCTATTTTTTATTTTTTTAAATCTTTAAGTATTTCCTGAATAGCTCTTTCCAGTTGTGGATCATTATCACTTTGTCTGTCGAGAAACGTATTCTTAACATAAATATCTGGTTTTACACCGGTCTTTTCAAGATTCTGTCCATCCAGTGTGTAAGTTCCCCAAGAAGGAAGCCTATAGAATGAACCATCTACAAGACTTTTTCCTGATGTGAAAATAATCCAACGATAGGTTTCCTGTCCAATGATTTTTCCTAATTTCAGTGCTTTAAATCCGGCGGCAGTCATTTCAGCGTCACTTAATGAACCTTCGTTGATAAGTAGAACAATAGGTTTTCCGGAAGGAGCAAAATTAGGTTGAGCAGTCATTTTCCCTTCACGATATTTCCATTGTAAATAAGGTTTTTGAGCAAGGAAGTTTAATACTTTATCATGAACATTTCCTCCGGTATTAAAACGGAGGTCGAGAATGACAGCCTCTTTTTTGTTTTCCTGTTCTACCATATCCAAGAGGAAACGGTCAAGCTCATCTGTAGACATGTTTTTCATATAAGAGTAAGCAATTCTGTTGTTGCTAAGCTGATTAACACGTTGACGATTATTAAAAATCCAATCATCATAAAGCAACCCTTTTAGCTCCGTATTGGAGATCGGGTGTACTTTGGTCGTAATATTTTTTCCACCACGGTTAAATACCAATGTAAGCTCATCCTGTTTTTTAGGTGTAGTGAAATAAATTTCATTGTTTTCTTTAGGATCAATCGTTTTTCCATTAACTGAAATCAACTCATCTCCTGGTTTGATATCCACGCCTGAGCGGAAAGCCGGTGATTTTCGAACAATACTTTCAACGGTGTAAGGAGCATCTTTTTTAAATATAATTCCAGTTTCGTTAGTGAAATAATTCAAATAAGTGCTTTCCTCTTTACCACTTGATGAAAACCCAATGTGTGAAGAATTAAGTTCACCCAGAAGATCATTCAGTAAAATTCGCAGATCATTTCTGCTGTTTACATATGGAAGATATTTGGCGTACTGCTCTTTCTTTCCTTTCCAGTCAACCCCATGAAATTTTTCATCATAGAAGTTTTCTTCCACACCTGTCCCTGTTTCATCATACATCTGTGTAAATTCGGAAGCAAGATTTTTGTTAAAGGTATACTGGATATTGATTTTTTCAGGCTTTAAGGCTGAAATTGCTGTCTTGTAGATATTACCTTCTATTAATGCAAATAGGTTTTTATCATTTTTGGTGATGTAATAAGCTGCTTTATCAAATACTTTTTCAGATTTTGCAGGTTCGAAATCAGTGAATACTTTTTTGAATAACTGTCGTTTTCCGTTATCCTGATTAGAGTTAAAGAGAAGGATTTCTTTTTTATCGTCAGCAAAAACTATAGGATCGTCCTGATATCCATATCGGTCAGTAATCAATTCAATCCTTTCAAGAGTGTTTTCAGGATTTACTTTCAATTCTTTGATAACAGGCTCTTTCACTTCTTTTTTGTCTTTGTCATCCTCCTTCTTGCTCTTTTTATTCTTCTTATCTTTTTCTTCTTTGTCGGATTTTATTTCCTTTTTTTCTTCTACAAAAAGCTTGTCGAATTTCTCTGATTTATAAGGTTCATCAAACCAATCTAAAGCCATTCTGTAAATATTGGATTTCTGCATTCCTAAAGGATAGGAAGGGTTCGTCCTGTCGCTGGCAAAATAAATGTATTTACCATTGGGTGACCAGGTGGGATCTTCTTCTGAAACACCAGTGTTGGTAAGGTTTATAGTCTTTCCCTTTTTAATGTTGTAAATGAAGATATCCAGCTCGAAATTTCTTTTTGCAGAGAATAATACATATTCGTTATTGGGTGAGAAAGATGGTCTTGAGTTTTGGAATGCCCAGATTTCGTCTTTTACAATGGTGGTAGATTTGAAGTTCTTTAGATCGAGTAATCTTACTTCGTCTCTTCCGCTTAAATAAACAGCTTTTGACAGATCGTTATTAAGAGTGATGCTGCGGTTGTTTCGAAGATCATTTGTTAGCTGTTTTAGTTGTCCTTTTCCATCTGCAGATATGGTGAACCAGTTTTGGTAGCCTTTATCAGTTTGATTAAAAAGTAATGTACGGTTATCCTTCAGCCATTTTGCTTCCATGACGCGCTCTTTCCCATCAGAAACCTGTTGTGTGAATTTACCTTCAATATCAGATACAAATAAAATTCCACGGCTTACAAATGCCATTTTTTTACCATCAGGAGAAACATCATAATATGAAATGTTGTTTTCTACGCTGAAGTTTTGATCTTTTTCTAATGTTTTGTTCGTGTTAAGATTTACATTGAGAAGAGTAGTGTTTTTAGTCGTTGTATCGTAGATGTAAAGCTGGTAATCTTTTTCAAATATCACTTTAGATCCGTTTGCTGCAACGAAAGGCTTTTTGATAGAAGTATCAAATTGTGTTAATGCGGTCTTTTTGCCGTTTTCTATTTTATAAAGATTGTATTCATTATTATTCTCATCAGAAATGAAATAAATGATGCCGTTTTTGTCTACACTTACATTGAAATCCTTTCCTTCATAGTTAGTGTGTTGTGTGTAGGCATTGGTCTTAGGATTGTATCCTAAAATGTCAGGATTGTTTGCTCCTTTATAGCGTTTACGGTGTACCTGATTGGCGCTTTCTGAAGAGCTTGTGAAAAGATACTCTCCGGCTGGCGTTTCAGCAAGCCCATTGGTATTGTTAAAATAATTATTGAATAATTTCTGTGGTGTTTTTCCTTCAATGGACGTTTTAAAACTCCCGAAATTGTTGTTTCTGTTTGAAGTAAAATAAATGGTTTTATTATCCCATCCCCAGTTTTCCATATCATCTTTTCCGGTATGGAAGGTTAATTGTTTTATAGTTCCTCCTTCGGAAGGCATTACATAAACGTCATAGTTCCCATACTGATTGGAGCTGAATGCAAGCCACTTTCCATCAGGAGAAAGGCGTGGATTGATTTCTTCTCCGTCCAAAGCGGTTACTCTTGATGCATTTCCTCCATTGGAATCTACTTTCCAGATGTCTCCGTCGTAAGCAAAATAAGCTGTTTTTCCATCAGGACTTAAAGAAGGGGTTGATAAAAAATATGATTTCTCCTGTGCAGAGATTTGAATACTAGCAAAGGCTGCTAATAATGAAATAAAAATTCTTTTCATGGAATAATTTGATATGTATGCAAGTTAATAAAGAGTTTTCGAAATTTCTTTATTAAATGATGCGATAACTTCGTAAAAGTTAAAAATATCTTAGTCTTCCATGTGATAAAAGAATATAGTAGGTGAGTAAAATGAAAAAAGACTTACATTTCTGTAAGTCTTTTTTGCTCCTCCTGCTGGGCTCAATACTTAATGTTTTTCATGTTGATATTTAGTTATTTAGATATTAACTTTTAATAGGGTATGCCTAAAAGTATGCCTTTGAGGTCATTAATTACTTACAGCAATCCCTCATCATTAAAACTTGTATAACTCTCTTTCGTAATGATGATACTGTCAAGAAGAGCTATGTCAAGTAGCTTACAAGCTGTATTAAGTTTTTTTACTATGGCTAAATCTGCACTACTTGGATTAAGATTGCCACCTGGGTGGTTATGTACTAATATTAATCCAGTTGCTAAACATTTCAAGGCTACTGATAAAATCAATCTAATATCTACTAAGCTACTTGTAATACCTCCTCTAGATAGACTATAGAAGCCAATGACAGTATTTGAAGAGTTTACGAAGAGTATTTTTACCTCTTCCTGCATTTCTATTATCCTATTATCCCAGATTGTCCTGATAATGTCTATTACATCAGTACTCATGGTGAGCTTAGTTTGAGATATTTTGAAGGGGTGGTATGTTACCTGTATCTCTGATACTGTTGTTTCTGTATTCATTTTTTTTGGAGTATGTGAGGATGCTTATTTCACATTTTTTGTAACCCCAAAATCATAAAACTTGTTTAGCACCTTTTTCTGATACATTAGGGTAGTTACATTCTCTTCATCATGATAGGACAGTTTCAGAGTTACTGAGTTAGGAAAGTAGACTAATAATTCTGTCAGTCTACTTTTAAGGCTCTCAACCCTATTCTCTTTATATTTCAATTCAACCCTCATAAGCCTGTCAGCATTAAAGTACAACAGTATCTGTTTTACTTTTAAACCAAGAACTTCATTAATGTCACCAAAGTATTCATAAGGAACTAAAGAGAGGTTATTTTCTATAAACTCATAAGGGGGTACAGATATAATCTCAAACTCAAAGTCATTATGCTCATCATCTAGCCTGAATTTTAAGTGCTCGTATATGTCATTATTCATTTATTTTTAGATAGTTAAAGCTACCTTATTAAAGTTAGCTGATTGTTGTTTATCAAAAGGCTTATTAGTCGTATTCTGCAATAACTGGTCTACATTCTGTAGCTTCTATACAGCCACTTTTGATTTTAATTGCGAGATAATTTACCTTAGCTTTATTAGAGTCAGAAATGAGGTTACCTGGGACTAAGATGTCACAATTAATCCAGTCATGAAATATCTTGTTATCATCTTCAAGAATTTGATTAACATAAGATTTCTGATAAGCTTCATCATTAAATCTGCTGTATATCTCACAGATGTATAACTTACTTCTGTTCAGTTCCCAAGTTACAATACTGTTGCTAAGGAAAAATGTAGAAGTCGTGATTATGGTGAATATACTATTTTTAAGGTTTCCACCAATGTCAACGTTACCTGGGTCACTGTAATAGTGAATAACTTCTAATATCATACTATCAGAACAATAAGTAAGATAACACTAATCATACTTGTAATTATTGATAGTCTGACATCAACTCTACTTGGGGTGTTTAATGGTGGTCTTCTAACTATATGGTATTTGTATATATAGTTGTTAGCCATTACGATTGAAATCAGTAACCCTGCAACTATGTAGATTATTGCCCAATACCACTTGGTATAAAGAAACATTGTTACTGTGGGAGCTATTAAACCTGTAAGAAAGAACCAAAGATTTAATAGTACTGTATTTGTTCCTCTGTAGATAGTAGGAATATCTCCATCCTCCTCAGCAACATTTCTTGTTGCATTATGTAGGCTAAGGCTTAGAAAAGCCAAAAAACAATAAACTAAGTACATACTATATTAATGCTTTTCATTGGAGTCTTTGGCTGTACTGTTTGTATTGATTTTCTTACCATTTTCATCATAAAATGCTATATAGAGCTTGTTCTGTCTCTTGTTATAGTACCCTACAAGATGGCTTTCTGGGCTTATTTCTTTATAGCCTTCAGGTAAAACCACCTGTACAGGGTAATTGACAAGATTGTACCCTTCTATGTTTGATTCTTGATAGAACTTAATCCCAAAGACTGCTAAGAGTATTCCCAAAACGAAAGTGATTGTAATTAGTAATGGTTTTGTTTTCATATTTGAAGTTGTTAAAATTTAAGCTTATTAAGGTTGGATGAAAACTTGTAATGAGGTATCATCAATAAACCAAACACTCCAAAAGATAAAGGAATGCAGATGATACTAAGAATGATTGTGTTTGTCCTGCTTCTGCTCTTGAACTTCTTAAAGACAGAAATATCAATAGTCCCCTCACTGAATTGAAGGTATCTCTTGTGAAGTTTTCTGATAGGATTAAACAGTAATGTAAATATTGTTATGTAGAATCCAAAGGTTGTTAATCCTGCTAATATTGTCCCTGCAAGGTAAGCCCCATCAGTTAAATCATAATTACTTCTGTTGTTAATGGTATACACCATTGTGAAGAATAGTAAGAATGTAAAAGTTAATATATAAAGGAAGAGATTAGACTTTTCAGACATCTTTCCATACTTCTCAAGGTTATTACTAGTTTCTTCATTAATATTCAAGGCTTGGTTATCAGTACCAATGGTGTTAATATCAAAAGTCAGTATTAATTTTTTATCATTACTTCTTGACTTGATAATTAGATAAATAATCAAGGTTGGCACACCTAGTATAATGAATACAATGATAAGGTGTTGAAAGCTCAATGCTAAGGTTGTTATCATAGTTAAAAATGTTTTGTTAAGGTTAGACAAATATATATAATTATCAAAAATGATAACGATAATATTGTCATTTTTGACCACTTTTGAAATCAGTTATTATGTTGATGGAAAAAGTAAACTTTCAAATAGCTTTAGGTAAGAGGATAAGACAGCTAAGAGAAGAGAAAAAGATGTCTCAAGCTGAATTAGCCCTGTTATGTAATTTTGAGAAGTCTAACATGAACAGGATTGAAACAGGCAAGACCTGTCCTAGTAGTTTTACATTATACAAGATTTCCATTAGCTTAGAGGTGAAACTTTCTGAAATCACAAATGTGATAGAGTAATCATTCATCTTTAACCATTCTCTCTACGACAAACCAAAAGTTAGTTTAATTTTCTAGTAAGAGGTTACCTGGAGGTTTCTGATATTATGTTCAATGACTTGTATAAGTGTTAGGTATAAATAGAAACTTCAGCTATTAAATAAAATCTTACCCAGTCATTAATTATTTTTACAGTCAAAGTTACCTGGGTAGGTGTAAAGGTAAACATTAATAAACAGGAAAAAATAGAGTAAAAGAAAAGGACAAAATTTACTCCCTTTCTTTATAGGCTCCAGGTAAATCTTGTCCTAAATAAGTCCCACTTTTTGTTTCTGTATATATACATTTTACAAGAACTGGGGCTTTTAATATTTTTACTGGATAGTACTCACAAGGTTACCTGGAGCTGTATAATTCTCTGAATAATTATTGGAGGCTAATTGTGAACTTTCATCAGGAGTGTACTCATACCTGTGATTTAAAGTGATAATCTCTCCTGTTTCTTTGATAGTATACTGATAAGTTTTACATTCAACCTTGATAATATCACCTTTCATCATAGTACCTCGAAGACTTCTGCACACAGCTTCGTCAAAGGTTGCAGGAATGTAGCACTTTTTGGCAGTGACATAATATTGCCCTGTGGTCTGACTTTGTAAAAGCTCAATACCACTGTTAATTTCAAGGACACAAAATGCTGTCCCATCCTCTTTTTTTCTTTTGGTGTAATTCGTAATCGTTACCATAGTCTTTTTGATTTTGAGTTAATTGTTAATTAATGAAACAAGACACAAACCTTTATGCCACCACTATTACCTGGGTTTAAAGGCTTAATGTCTGTTGTCTCCCCACAGGTGAGGGGTATTCAGGAGTGTTGTATTGTAAAAGAGAAAGATTGATATTCTCATTTCCATCCCAGGTTCAGCAGTGGAGTGTGATGAGTAGAAATCAGTATAGGAAGGTGCAGTGAAAGCACATTCATAAGCTGACGAAGTGCTATCACAAGTAAAGAACTAAAATTGAAGTAACAGGTGTTCTCTCAAATAATAATAGACCTGTAAAAAGTTTCTAGCTTCTGAAAGGTGGGGAGGGGGATTTCCCTTGAGAAGAATTGGGTGGTGTGTATGTGAGGGAGTTCATAAGGACATGAATTTTTGAGATTGAATTTTTTGGACTTGAAAAATAAAGTATTAAAGAGTTTAGGAAAGTATGATAAAATCAAGAAGTTACATAATTCAATGTTTTGTGTATTTTTGTAATAATTTGAATTTAACTATAACTAATTAACATATAATAATGGGAAGAAATGCAACTACTATAACTTCACAAATAGCATTATTGAAATCAAGGGGATTAATAATAAATAATGAGCCAAAAGCAGAAGAATTATTATTAGATATTGGCTACTATAGACTAGGCTTCTATTGGCATTATTTTCAATCAGACCCTCTTAATCACATTTTTAGAACGAATATTACATTAGAAGACATAGTAAGCTTGTATTATTTTGACTTTGATTTAAAAACACTTCTATCTAGATATATATATAGAATAGAAGTTCACTTTAGAACACAATTAGTATATTTAGTTTCAAATCATTACAATACAGATAGCACTTGGTATGTTGATAGTAGAAATGTTGATAGTAGTATTATGAGGGAGTTTAATAACATTTACTATAATCTTAAAACAAAAAATAGAACTATTTCTAAACATCATACCACTTATCCTTCTGATAATCACGCTCCTGCATGGAAGACATTTGAATTTTTAACTTTTGGACAAGTGTTCAAATTCTATAATAAACTGAAAGATAGCTCTTTAAAAACAAAAATATCAACTGTATATGGTTTTAGAGATTATCAATTACTTGATAATTTTATGCTTTCAATCATAAACGTAAGAAATATATGTTCCCACAATGGAGTTCTCTATGATTTTAATCAGCCAACAGGTATTAGGCGAATCCCTAATAAAAGATACAGAAATAAAATTGCAGATACTACATGTTTGAATACTTCTATTAGATTGATTCTATTTGTTTTAAGCAAAATATCATCTGCTAGAGCTGATGAGCTTGAGAATGAAATAAAAGCTATAATTACAAGTGCTAAGGCAAATCCATTGCTAGAAGAAATAATTAACAATAAAATAAAGTTTGATATATAAAATATTTTTCTTATATTTGCACTTATAAAGTGCCCTATTATACATTCTGCTATAACTGAGCACTATAAAATAAGAAAATTCGACCTAGACAGTTTACTGCTCTAGGTCTCTTTTATTATATAATCTCCCTAAAAAATCAAAGGAATAAAACTAATTCAAAAACCACAGGTACTTACTATTACCATTAAGTGCTTTTTGAATTCCTTTGGTAAACTCAAAAGCATTCAAGTTCCTGTCTAGAAAAGTGTCTATATAACTGCTCTTATTAGCTTGTGTAAAGAGATTGTACACATTCCAGAGGTTAATATCTCCATCTTCATTCCTACAAAAGCTTTCATCTTCGTAGTAATCTTTAGCTACTGTATTAAGCTGACTGTCATTGAAGTTCAGACTTGGAATAGCTAATTTCTCCTTTTTAGGTAAGTGTTGATATAATCTTGACCTACCTATGAGTTGGGCAAATTGAAGCTCTGTAAGATGACTATGGGATAAAGATTTCATAACCTCCAGGTGACTTTGTGTATTGTAGTTTTGAATCACATGGATAACTTTCTCCTGTAGTTCATGATAATTTCCCACTCTCATTTCTTCTACAAAACCTTCAGAACTAACACATAAATTACAGCAAACCTTATTTTGAAAGCCAATGAAGAACTTGAATTTTTCAAAGGTTTTCTTGTTGTAAAGATTCTCTAGGTTATAACTTCTTACTCCACCCAAAGTGAGAGCTAATTCATTACCATTGATAGTATCTACAATAGATGGTATTTGAATAATAAAAGCCATTCTTTCATAGTAAATAGTCTTCTCATGGTCTAGTAAATCTTTGGCACTCTTGTAGATGGCATCAGGAGTTCTGGCCTTGATTTGATGTGATACTCTGATTTCAGGGTTACTGATGTTATGGTGAGGAAACAGTTTTAATGCTGTATTCATCACAATATCTATAAACTCTTGATGTGCAATGGTCTTTTCATTGTCCTTACTGAACACAGGAATAATGCAGTCACCTTTAAGGTGGTTTAAATCAACCTGTAAGGTGTTGGCTTCAATGAATGGTTTATGAACATAGGTAGAATCTGTTGTGAAAGGAGGAGTGTTAATTGTATCAGAAACCAAAAGAGGCTGAACACTTCTTGGTTCAACCTCCTTAATTTCATTCATTCTGCTTGGATAAAACACCTCTGCATCTTGGATATTTACAGTCTCCAGGTTAAGTTGACTGTTTCTTTGAACATTGTGCAGTTCCATTACTGCTGTATTATCTGTGTACTCCATTAGTTGAAAAGTTTTGAGGGTTAGATAATTTGATTAAGAATGATTTTCTGGCTTCATATTCTGGTTTTAAATCTTCTTGATACTGGGGATATTGTTTGTAGAGTGCTAAAAGGTCACTAATTGTATTACAGTCTCCTATTTTATTAATTAGAGTATTAATCTCATTAGTACCCAGGTAACTTTGTTTAGGCATAGAAGAGGTTACCTGGGCTTGGTTAATAGTTCCTGCATTACACCAGTCAAGAATCACCTTGCCAGTTTGAGGGGTTATCAAAAACTCAGGTTTATTCATGAACAGTCCTGTTCTATCCTTACTTGCTTTAGCCAAATGATTATCATTAACTAATTCAAAATTGATGGTGAGTTCATATTCAAAGCCATCCCTGGTGATTTCCTTTGTCCCATGTTTGACGACTTTAGTCTTACCATTGCTACCAATATCTAAAGAATAATCCATCTTTCTTCTTGTGGTGGTAATGATATGACAGCTTGACTGTAATATCTTGTTGATGAATGCTTGATGTCTTGGAGTTACATTAGCCCAGTCCTGAAACCTACCACCTAGTTTCTCATGGATTTCAAGACATCCACCAGAACCATTCCATTCATGGCTGGCTGAATCTATGATAATGACTTCAATTCCTGACTTTTCACACAATTCTATAGCTTGTATATATCTTTCTGGTGAATAGGGTGCTTGTAAGTCCAACACCTTATAGCTACCCAGGTCAGAATACAAGGAAGCTGAGGAGTTTTCTGTGTCTATGACTGCTATTTTACTCCAGTCCTGTGTCATTCCATAGGCTAATAATAAAGCTGATTTGGTCTTTCCAAATCCACTAGCTCCTGATAATCCTAATCTGAGCTTTACTTGTTGTCTTTGTGACTGTTTTAATTGCATAATATTCTGTATTTAAATTGTTAATATCACCCTTGAGTTTTCAAGAGTGTTGGTGAATTATTGATTGTTTAAAAAAGTTGCGATTTAGAACATCAAACCCATTAGAGGAAATCCTCAAATAAAAGATATTGTATTGTTATTTACACACATATCTTTTATTGAGGGAAATCCTCCAGTGGAGAGAATAATGTGGTTATTTCCCTTTCTTTTTCCTTAGCCCAGGTTTAAGATACTTCTGAATATCTCTGTGACCTTGAAAAATCCTTTCTTCCTCTTCATCTCCAAATACTTTTGGAAGTATTTCTATAACTTTTTCAGGATGTAGAAAGAAATAATTAACCTGTTGTGGCCTGCCTTCAGAGCTTATGCTCCTCTTATTTTCAACAGAAATGATTCCTAATTCCTTAAATCTGCTGATTATTTTTTCTGCCCTATCTTTTTTAATACCTAATTCTTTAAAAATTTTTTCTTTAGACCAGTAAAATGATGTAAAATTAGATTTTTTGTACTTGATGAGTAATGCTTCAAAAAAGACTCTTTCATCGCAAACAAAGAAACTGCTGTCATATTGCATGAAATTAAGAAGCCTAGTCCCAAATATGGTGTCATAGTCTACGAAATACCTTTCAAAATTGAATTGTTCAAAGTCTTTCATATTAACAACTATTTTATCATTAGGGGATAAAACGTTATTAACCTGCATTTCTCCTATTGAGTTTATCTCAATAAGAATGTACTTAGGAGTGTTGTCTTGTTGGAAATTTTCTTCAAAAGAAATGTCGTGATTGTAGAGTTGTATTTCTTTAAAACTCTCTTCAAAATCTTCACTGTATGCCCCAGGTAACTTCTGAGGGGGAAGATTACTTTCAATCTCATTTTCTTTATGAAAATTCCAATCTGGTTGGAATTCATTCATAATGTAATGAGTTAAAATTATGTTTTCAAAATTAAGAAAAATATTAAAAATATTGTTGAATTATCTTTTTATTTTTTCAGTTTAGTCTTAAGTTTTTGAAGTTGTTCACTTAGCTTTTTGGGCATTAGCTCTGCATAATACTCCTGTGTAGTAGTAACCTTGGAATGACCTAAAAGTTTAGATATAATTTCCATGGGAATATTATTATTCAATAAGACTGTAGAGGCAAATGTTTTTCTTGCTGTGTGATGAGTGAGATTTTTAGAGATTTCTAGTATAGAAGCTATTTCCTTAAGTAGCCTATTAAAATATTGATTACTTATTCTGGGTAAGAGATACTCACTTTCTGAAGAATACTTCTCCATTACTTCAAGGGCTCTTGGTAGTATTAGAGGTACAGAGAAGGATCTGTCTGTCTTTTCTCTTTCCTTGTAAATCCAACTGATTCCATCAGGCTTAGTAATCAAATCTTCCCTTTTAAGTTCAAACATCTCCTTATAAGCAAGTCCTGTATAACAACAAAATAAATAACAGTCCTTAACCCTATTCAATGTTTCAGACTGGAATATATGATTTTCAAGTTTGTCTAATTCCTTTTGTGTTAAGAATACAAGTTTGGGGTATACTTTCTTAGGTTTATGTTCTTCAAAAGGATTGGACTGAATATACTTCTGTGATACAGCTTTCTTAACTACTTTTTTAATTCTCTGAATAGCTTTGTTAATAGTAATCTGACTATGTCTCAGCTCAGTTTTTGAATAATATTCAAACTCTGATATGAAGTCAAAATCTAAATCTTTTAGCTTTATATCTGATTTCTTGAATTTGAATCTTATAAACTCTTCCAGATCATCTTTGATATATTCAAACTTATCATAGGTAGGTTGTTTAATATCAATTCCTATTAGCTTTTTAAGTCTTTCAAGGTAGAGTTTGTAGTACTCTAGTAAAGAATAATCTTTAACTAGAGTCTCACCCCTGTATTGTCTGTAAATATCATCTACATCAAAGTTTTCATCTTGGAGTTGGAGTAATAAAAAAGCCTGATTAATCTTATTCTTAATCAGACTCAATTGGTTGTTGATATAATTGTGTTCTTCATTGGGTGGCTTAGTTTTCTGCTGTTTACTATCCCAATGTTTAGGGCTAATGAATAATCCTGTAGCAAATGGTTTTCTTTCTCCCAAATATGTTATTCTACATCTTAATGGGGCAAAACCTTTAGTGTTTGTCTTTGCTTTGTCTAATACAAAGAGTATGCTTATAGTGTTCATAATTTTGTAGAATTAATAAGGGTTTAAATGGTGTTCCAATGTTTAAAAGTGGTGTTCCAGCTCTTAAAATGATGGTGTTCCAAAGCCAAAAGGAAGGTGTACCTTTTTGGAAGCCTATTATTTAATAAAAAAGAAGGAAAATAGGATAATTAATAAATTATCAAATCCCCTAATGATAGGGGTAACCAACAGAAAATGAGTAAAAATAAAAAAAGACCTACATTTCTGTAAGTCTTTTTTGCTCCTCCTGCTGGGCTCGAACCAGCGACCCTCTGATTAACAGTCAGATGCTCTAACCAACTGAGCTAAGGAGGAATGTCCTTTGTTTTAAGTGGTGCAAATATAGGACGAATATTTATACCCTGCAAATATTTTTATATTTTTTTTGAAAAAATTATAAAGTTCCCATTATGGCTTTAATGATATCGCTTCCGAAAATAAGAGCCATTAACCCTAAAAGGAATATAACTCCCACCATCTGAGCATTTTCCAGTACTTTTTGAGGAACCGGCTTTCCTACAATCATTTCATATAATGTAAATATAACATGCCCGCCATCAAGCCCCGGAATAGGAATAAGGTTAAGGAATGCCAACCATACAGAGAACATTGCTGTAAAGCCCCAGAAAGCATTCCAGTCTATAGAAACACCACCTTGAGCATCTTTGCTTACCGGCATATTTTTTACAATAGCAAGCGGACCTCCAACTTTTTTGTACCCCTGAACTTTTTTGTTGAAGATTAATTTAAACTGCTTGATCTGGTATGTTAAACTTTCAATCGTAAGCGTAAACCCTCTTGAGATCGCTCCGAAGAAAGTATAATCATTATGAACATTATATTTTTCAATTTCTTTGTATGATACAACACCAATGGTTCCTTCCTTAGATACAGGGATTTGTAAGTCAGTTGTTTCGTTGTTTCTTGCTACTTTAAAATCAACTGTTTTTCCTGCGTTAGGAATAACAAGAGGCTTAAGTTCGTCATAATAAGTAATAGGAGTTCCGTTAATGGCAAGAATTTTATCACCCACCTTTAAACCTGCATCCATTGTAGATTTTGTAACGATTGTATCAATGATAGGAGTCATTCTTGGTGTTAAGAATGCTCTTGGTTCAGGATCGTTAAATGCTATTACTTTTCCGTCATCATTAGTAGGGAAAGTAACTTCTTTTCCATTTCTTAATACGGTGATTTCATCACTTAATAGAACGTCTAAAGCAAGTTTTTTGAAGTCTTTCTGAACTTTTCCGTCAACTTTCAAAATTTTATCTCCATCCTGGAAGCCCATTTTCTTAGCCGCTTCGGTATAATGAAGAGGAGTTGTAATTTTATCAGCTTCAAAGATGTTTTCACCATTCTTTCCTACTAATGCAGAGAAGATGATCCATGCAAGGAAAAAGTTTACGGTAACACCTCCCAACATGATGATTAGTCTCTGCCAAGCCGGTTTTGATCTGAATTCCCATGGTTCCGCCGGTTTTTTCATTTGAGCAGTATCCATACTTTCGTCTACCATTCCGGCAATTTTTACATAACCTCCGAAAGGAAGCCATCCGATTCCGTATTTGGTTTGTTCAGGGTATTTTCTCCAATCGTCGTCAGAAAGTTTAGATATATCGATAGGAACTTCTTCCTTTTTTCCGTTTACCTCTATTACTTCAGTATCCGGAAGATTCTGAGACAAGAATTTATACTTCCATTTTCCGTTAACTTTCTTCATAGAGAATATGGAGAAGTAAGGGTCAAAAAACAGGAAGAATTTCTCTGCTCTGGTCTTGAACCATTTTGCCGGTAAGAAGTGCCCAAGCTCATGAAGAACTACAAGTATAGAGATACTCAGAATGAACTGGAAGAGTTTGATTGCTATTTCCATTAATAAATTTTAGATTTTAATTTGCAAAGGTAACAATTATCAAAACTATGCCAAATAAAAAGCTCCTCGAAACGAGAAGCTTTGTCATATTTAAGGACTATTTGATTATAAATTGAATGAAACACCAAGACTTCCGTTATTACCTACCTCTGCAAACACTCCAATTCTTTCTGTAAAGAAGTATCTGGCTCCGATATGGGCGCCTATTCCAAAGTCTTTTCCAAGAACACCAACATCTACACCAGGATAAATGTCAAGTTTTGCAGGCAGGCTCAATGCTTCCTGTAAGTGAAAGTTCAACCTTCCGAAAACAAAAACACGATTGTCTTTGTCGTTATTCTTGTAATTACTGAAATAACCGTTAAGCCCAGCACCTACTGATATGAGCTTATTAAGCCCGTAATCGTAAGTACCTGTAATACCTGTTCCATATCCCCAAGCGCTTAATCCCAATTGAACTTTCTGATCTCCTTTTCCTGTCCATGCCTGAGCATGAGCTGTAACACCGAAAAAGAAAATCATCACCATAAAAACCAATTTCTTCATAAATTTTTTTAATTTTTAATGATATTAATAAAAAATACCTGTATCAAAAATAGAACCGAAACGTATTGAATACTATAAAAATAGCAGACTTTAATAAATATTAAGAATTGTAAGAAGCTTTTCCTGATTAAACATAAAAGACGTATTTTTATACAACAGATTTGGAATAATAAAAAAGTAAAAAGATGAAGATTGTAGGACTTAATTTAGATATTGTCTGGAAAAATAAAGCTGAAAATTTTAAAATAATAGAGAGTGAACTTCAAGATCTAACTGCAGATCTGTTTCTACTTCCTGAAATGTTTTCCACAGGTTTTTGTATGGATGCATCAGAAGTCTCCGATAGAAATGACGAGTCTCTGGAGTTTTTAAAGAAAATTTCTAAAGATAAAAATGCTGCATTCTGTGGAAGTGCTCCAGTAGAAGAAAATGGTAATTTTTACAACAGGATGTATTTTGTACAGCCTACAGGTGAGGTTACTTTTTATAATAAAAGACATTTATTCTCATTCTCAGGAGAAGATAAGGTGTATACACCCGGAAAAGAACGTATAATTGTTGACTACCAAGGAGTAAGGTTTCTTCTTCAGGTTTGCTATGATCTTCGTTTTCCTGTTTTTGCAAGAAATAATGATGATTATGATGCTGTTTTATATGTTGCAAACTGGCCAGAAAAAAGAGTAGGAGCGTGGGAACATCTTTTAAAGGCAAGAGCTATTGAAAATCTCTCTTTCGTTTTTGGGTTAAACAGAATAGGAACGGATGGGAATAATTTATTCTATCAGGAAAGCTCTCATTGTTTCTTTGCTGATGGACGGGAAATTGCAGATAAAAAAGGAAATATTGTATCCGCTGAACTGGATATGAATGAACTGAATGATTTTAGAACACACTTCCAGTTTTTAAATGACAGGGATCATTTTTCAATTGATTAATAAAAAATAATGCTGAATATCATTGATAATCAGCATTATTTTAATCTTAAATATATTGTTGCAGCAGATTGGTTAATGTATTGACATCATGTACTCCGCTTTCTTTCCATAGAAGTTCTCCGTTTTTGAAAACTGCCAATGTAGGAACTCCTCTTACTCCGTATTGTGCTGCAAGAGCTGGATACTGGTCTACATCTACCTTTATAATTCTGGCACCTTCACCAATATTTTCTTTTACTGTATTTAAAACCGAAGACTGAACCTTGCAGGGCTGGCACCAAGTGGCAAAAAAGTCGATAAGTACCGGTCTTTCGGAATTGATGATTTCCTGAAATTTTTGTGACATATAATTGGGTTATTAATTTACTTTTTATTGGCTTCGTCCTGAATGCCTTTTACGTTTTTCCAACTTGTTCCATCATAGGCTTCCACCCCGTTTTTCTTTAGGATTTCCATTGCCTGATCTGCCTGTACGCCTTTATTGCAGAAAACCACTACTTTTTTTCCTTTCAACGTTTCAATATTATTCTGAATTTCTGCTAAAGGAATATTGATGGCATTTTTTGCCGTTCCTGCAGCATATTGTTCAGGAATTCTAACGTCAACTAAAGTTACATCGGAACTGGTTACCACTTCTTTGATGTTAGCTTTTGCTACAGTAGGTGTATGATTTGTTTTACAGGCATTTAACGTCAAGAGTGATGCTAGGGCAAATCCAAAGAAATTGATTTTCATGAGCTTATGATGTTTTGGATTGGCAAACAAAGTCTGTAGTTGGAAATTTCTCTGTCTTTTTGATCCCGTTAAAACCTCCTTCTATTTCTGTAAAGTTTCTGATTCCGTGTGAATTAAGAATACTTGCTGCGATCATACTTCTGTACCCGCCTGCGCAGTGAAGGAAGAAATGTTCAGAGTCATCAAGATTACGTGCCCACTCACTGATGGAATCCAAAGGTCTGTTGTAAGCATTGTCAATATGTTCTGCAGAATATTCTGTCAGTTTTCTTACATCAATTACTTTGGCATCAGGTGT
Organism: Chryseobacterium artocarpi; assembly: GCF_001684975.1. Taxonomy (GTDB): domain Bacteria; phylum Bacteroidota; class Bacteroidia; order Flavobacteriales; family Weeksellaceae; genus Chryseobacterium; species Chryseobacterium artocarpi. The sequence continues at coordinate 65,872 of NZ_MAYH01000049.1, forward strand.
GAACTGCTCTGCAAACTCAGCGGGAGAAATTCTTTTCACTTCATCCGTTTCTTTCCCTGCATTTTTCCATGCTTCAAAACCTCCTTTCAGATATCCTAAAACATTATCAAAACCTACTCTGCTTAATCTGATGATTACTTCTTCCTCAGTTCCCTCATCTGTAATTAGTAATAAAGGATGCTTTACATCTACGATAAGAGTTCCTACCCAAGGGGCAAAATCACCTTTTAATCCAATATTAATGGAGTTGGGAACAAAACCTTTATGGAAATCTGCTGCTCCTCTTGTGTCAAGAATTAAAGCTCCTGACTCTTCTGCTAAAGCTTCGAAATCTTCTGGAGAAACAGGTTGTAATCCTTTGTTCATAACTACTTCCAGACTTTCATAACCTCCTTTATTTAAGGCTACATTCATTCCGAAATATTTTGGTGGAGCAGTCAGCCCGTCAAGTACTTCCTTCACAAAGGTTTCCTTATCCGGTTGATTAAGTGCGTAATTTGTTCTTTTCTGATTACCTAAAATGTCTACCGTTTCCTTTTGCATATTTTTTCCACATGCAGAACCGGCTCCGTGAGCGGGATATACTGTAATGCTGTCATCTAAAGGCATGATCTTAGTCTGAAGGCTGTCATACAGAATTCCGGCAAGGTCTTCCTGGGTAAGACTTGTAGCCTTTTGAGCAAGATCTGGTCTTCCGACATCTCCTAAAAATAGCGTGTCTCCTGTGAAAATTGCCGTTTCAGTACCGTTTTCATCTATTAAAAGGTAAGTGCTGCTCTCCATGGTATGCCCTGGAGTATGAAGTACTTTTATTTTTATTTTTCCAATTTCAAAAACCTGATTGTCTTCTGCAATGATAGCATCAAATTCCGGTGCTGCAGTAGGTCCGTATACAATAGGAGCTCCTGTTTTTTTGCTCAGATCCAAATGTCCTGATACAAAATCAGCATGGAAGTGGGTTTCAAAAATATATTTTAAAGTGACATTGTCTTTTTCCAGACGATCAAGATAAGGTTTTACTTCTCTTAGAGGATCTATAATGACAGCTTCATTTTCTGATACAATATAATAGGCACCCTGAGCCAGACAGCCCGTATATATTTGTTCAATTTTCATTGGGTATTTTTTTAATAGTTAAAGATACAAAGTATTAGATAAATTCTAAATCAAATGTTAAATTCCATTGATAGTTTCTTTCAATACTTACGTTAAACAAATGTTTAATGCACGTTGTTTTCAGCAAAAAGAATGCCTTACATAAGGTCAATTTACAAATGCTGTTTTATATCATGTTTGTTAAATGAAATGAGAATTATATACAGTTTACTTACTGTATTCTGTAAAATAATGAATAAAGAATTTCATTAGTGGTTGTAGAAATTCCTTTGTCTATTTTGAACTGGTTGTAATCTTCTTCTTTATCTGCACCTTCCTGATAATCAATCAATCCTTTGTATTTATCATAGATGTGATCTTTGATTCTTCCGTTGTCTGCGATTCTGATCATTTCACTAAAATAGTTTTTAGTACTTTCCTGCATTGTCCAGTCATTTTCATGAGCCTTGTAGAATTCTATCATTTTCTCAATAGAATATACTTCAGAATCAATTTTCATATCATTGAATCCCGTCATGACTTCTTTCTTTTCAAGGTTGTTTTTCATCCATTCTATTTTAGCCTCAGCTGCAGCAATAGTTGCTTTAGTCATCATAGAATCTCTTTTTACAATAGGAGATAATCTTAGATCCGGAACGTTCTCTATTGGAAGTGGATTTTTAGCGGCAATGTTTAATATTCCAAAATAATTTTCAACCTTTTCTTTCAGTTCTGAAATCTGAGCTTTCGTCATATTATCGCTTGAAACCCGCGTTTTAAAATCCCATGTTCCACATTCATAAATGGCAAGAAGTGAGCTTTTATCCGTAAACTTTACTCCTTTGAAAAAATCGCGTTCACCTAGTGCGTGATCAAATATTGAGTAGGTGTAATTTACCTTTGCATTATCATTGGAAAGGCTTCCGAAAGAAGGTTTCAGATTAGTTTTCTTATTAGAGTTTTGGTAAAGAACATAATGATAAGCTTCAAAATTGTCTCTCAGTAATTGATTGTCAACAATTTTTTTAGGATATAAATATAATGTAAGAGTTGTTTTGTTCTTTTTGGTTATTTGTTGCACATAGCTTACAACAATATGTTTATTCTGAGGATCATAAGATTGTATACTTTCTCTTTGAAAACCAGCCCAGAATTCAGGAAATATTACAGAAGTGGCAGGCTGAGTAAAATCTCCTTTAATGGCTAGAGTTACAGGTCTTTTGCGTTCTTGGGAAAAAATAACAGTAAATAAAAGAGAGAAAGCGATGATTAAATTTTTTTTAAATAGCATCATTGATAATCGCATATGGCATTATTTTTAATAGCTAAAGTAAACATTAATTTATTAAACATAAAAACAAAACTTACAGGTATAATATTGTTTTGGTGATTAAATATTTTACAAAAACCTTTATATTTATAAGTTAAAAAAAAGTGATCAGATGGCAGACAAAGCACAATTTATTGAAGAATTAAATGCAAGATACACTCCGAAGGGAGATCATATTATATTAGGAAAAGGAATGTTGAATGGAGAAGTCGTTACAGAAGTGAATGTTACTATTCCTTTGAAAACAATTAACCGTCACGGACTTATTGCCGGAGCTACCGGAACAGGAAAGACAAAAACATTACAGGTTTTCGCAGAACAGCTGTCTCATCAGGGAATTCCATCATTAGTTCTGGATATCAAAGGAGACTTCTCTGGAATTGCCGAAGCAGGGCAAATGAATTCCATCATTGAAGAGAGATATGCAAAAACGCAGCTTCCATACACTCCACAAGGCTTTCCGGTAGAATTGATGAGTATTTCCGGCGGAAAGGGAGTGAAATTAAGAGCTACAGTGACTGAATTTGGTCCTGTTTTATTAAGTAAAATTCTTCAGCTTAACGATACTCAGCAAAGTATCATGTCCATTGTATTCAAATATTGTGATGATAAAGGACTTCCTTTAATTGATTTTAATGATTTGAAAAAAGTATTGCAATATGTAACAGATAATGCCCAGGGAAAAGCAGAGCTTGCAGCCAACTACGGATCAATAGCGCCGGCTTCATTGGGAGCGATCTTAAGATCAATTGTTGCATTAGAACAGCAGGGAGCGGCAGACTTCTTCGGTGAATTGAGCTTTGATGTTCAGGATTTGCTGGAGAAAAGAGATGGCAAGGGTGTTGTTAATATTATGAGAGTATCAGATATTCAGAATAAACCTCAATTGTTCTCCACCTTCATGCTTTCTCTTTTTGCGGAAATCTACATGACATTTCCTGAAGAAGGAGACAGCGGAAAACCGAAACTGGTATTATTTATAGATGAAGCACATTTACTTTTTGATGAAGCTTCAAAAGCTCTTCTTTCGCAGATTGAAACGATGGTAAAACTGATCCGTTCCAAAGGAGTGGGAATTTATTTTATTACACAGATCCCGGGAGATGTTCCTGAAAGTGTTTTATCTCAGCTAGGTCTGAAAATTCAGCATGCATTGAGAGGCTTTACAGCAAAAGATAAAAAAGAAATCACAAAAGCCGTTGAAAACTATCCAACGACTGAATTTTACAATGCGCCAAGCCTTATTCAGAATTTGGGAATTGGAGAAGCATTTGTAACAGCTTTGGATGAAAAAGGTATTCCTACACCATTGGTTCATACTTATCTTATCTCTCCGGAATCCAGAATGGATGTTCTGAGTGAAACGGAAGTTACAGATTTGACATCAAGATCTGCGATGGTTGCTAAGTACGAAAAGGCAATAGACCGAGAGTCTGCTTATGAAATACTAACTGCCAGAATGGAGCAGGCTGCACAGAATCCTACCTCTACCCAAAGATCAAGACCGGTAAAAGAAGAGCCGGGAATGTTTGAACAGGTATTACAAAGTAAGGCAGGAAGAACTTTTACCAATACATTGATGAGAGAAGGAGCAAAGGCAATCCTTGGAATGTTTGGTCTGGGAGGCAGAAGAAGATAGTATTGAAGTATAATCTATGATTACCTGCTATATTTGATATATTTTTTGTTACTTTAGCAGGTTATCTTTACTGATGGGGAAGTAATATCGGAGTAAAGAATTAAGATTTTAATTAAAAAAGCAGTTAACGGGAAAATCAATGTATTCGATTATAGACATAGAAAGTAATGGTGCAGGTTATAGAAATGAGTGCATTATAGACATTGCCATCTACAGATATGATGGTCAGAAAATTACGGACCAATTTATATCTCTTGTCAATCCGGAAGGAGACATCACTCCTTTTGTACAAAAGTTGACAAGTATTACCCCGAAAATGGTTAAAACTGCCCCGAAATTCCATGAAATAGCTAAAAGAGTTATTGAGATTACGGAGAATACAACTTTAGTAGGACATAATATTGACTTTGATTACAGAATGTTGCGCCAGTCATTCAAAAGGCTTGGTTATGATTTTAAAATCAATACTTTAGATACAATTCCTTTAGCTAAAAAACTTATTCCTGATGAGGTAAGTTATTCATTGGGAAAACTGGTGAAATCATTAGGAATTCCTTTGACCAATCATCACAGAGCAGATGGAGATGCAAGAGCAACTTTAGAACTGTTCAAACTTCTGATATCAAAAGATACTGAAAACGAGATTATCCAGAAGCAACACGATGAAACCAATGCTAAAACCTATATCAATAAGATTAAGGAACTGACTCAGGATCTTCCCAATGATAAAGGATTCGTATATTTTCAGGACGAGGCAGGAAGAATTATTTTCACAGATTATGTGCAGGATATCAATAAATTTTCAAAAAAAGTTTTCAATTCCAAATCAAAAAAATGGGAACAGGTTCAGAAAGACTCAGAACAGATTAATTTTGAACTTACCGGAACAGATATTATTGCCAAACTGATCCTGAATTCCAAGAATATTAAGAAAAAAGAAGTTTTACCTTTCGGACTATATTTCAGGAACAACAAATACATTGTTGAAAAAAATACACTCAATAAAACAGAGAAACCTATTCTTAAATTCCGGTCATTTACTCAGGGAACAAAAGCTGTTCAGTTTATTGGAACTCAGGAAGAATATAATGATGTTGCCGTATTAAAACAGAAAATAGAGTTCAGAAAAAGGAATGAACTTTGGCTGGGTACAGGGAGAAAATTAGGGGAAAAACTATTCCTGATCATTGAGAACGGAAAAGTAATATCTTTTGGATTCTATGAGTTGTTTACACAGATACAGACACTAAGTAAACTTGCCAAACTAAAAATAGACCTTCCGATTTCTTCACCGGACTTGAATAATGAACTCCAATTAGCCCTTCTCCGCGGAGATTTTGAGACACTGCCACTACCGAAATAATAGAAAATCTACACGTTACAGGTAAGAGGCTTGTTCAATAGAATGGTCTTAAAGTGAAAAATAAATAGTATTTTTGTAAAAAATAAATAGAAGCAATGCAAAATTTTAAACAAATTAAAACTGGAAAAAAGGGAGCGGTAAGGTTCTCTAAGGTTTGGAATATTTAAAAGAGTTGTCTTGCATAAAAAATAATTAATGTGGCAGACTCTTTTTTGGAAGAATCTGCCTTTTTTTATGTTAAAATGAAATTATGAATTCAAAAGAATTATTAAAGATTGCCAATGAGTTTGGTACACCGGTGTATGTTTACGATGCAGAATCGATCAAAGTGCAATATGAAAAACTTACATCTTCTTTTTTAAAACATACAAAGTTTTTCTATGCGGCGAAGGCATTGACGAACATTAATATTCTTAAGTATGTCAAGAACTTGGGTGCTTCTTTGGATTGTGTATCTATAAATGAGGTTAAGCTTGGATTAAAGGTAGGATTCCCGAAAGAAAAAATACTCTTTACTCCAAACTGTGTGGATCTGGCAGAAATAGAAGAAGCAATGGCTTTTGGAGTTCATATAAACATTGATAACATTTCTATCCTTGAGCAGTTCGGGAATAAATACGGGAATTCTTATCCGATTTTTGTAAGAATCAACCCGCATATTTTTGCAGGAGGAAACTATAAAATTTCAACAGGTCATATCGATAGTAAATTCGGGATCTCCATTCACCAGCTTCGTCATATTGAAAGAGTGATGAAAAGCACAAACGTGAATGTTGAAGGTCTTCACATGCATACAGGAAGTGAAATCAAAGACCCGGAAGTTTTTCTACAGGCTCTGGATATCATGCTAGAACTTGCGGAACATTTCCCTAATTTGAAGTATCTGGATATGGGAAGTGGTTTCAAAATCCCTTATCAGGATAGTGAAGAAGAAACAGACGTTAAAACGTTAGGTAAAAAAGTTGAAAAAGTTTTAGGCGAATACACAAAAACAACAGGGAGAAAATTCGAATTATGGTTTGAACCAGGAAAATTCCTAGTTGGAAAAAGTGGTTATCTTTTAGTAAAAGCGAATGTAATCAAACAAACGACGGCAACTGTTTTCGTGGGAGTAAACTCAGGCTTCAATCATTTGATCCGTCCGATGTTCTATGATTCTTACCATATGATTGAAAACCTTTCCAATCCAAAAGGAGCAGAAAGAATTTATACAGTAGTAGGAAACATCTGCGAAACGGATACATTTGCATGGGACAGAAAACTAAACGAAGTGAGAGAAGGGGATATTCTTGCGTTCCACAATGCAGGAGCATATGGTTTTGAGATGAGTTCAAATTTCAATTCAAGATTAAAGCCTGCAGAAGTTTTATTCCTTGATGGAAAAGCTCATTTGATCCGAAAAAGAGATGAATTTGAAGACTTACTGAGAAACCAGATTGAAGTGGTGATGTAAGAAATATGAAATAATAAACGAGCGGCTGTCCTTTTTGGGCGGTCGTTTTTTTATATAAAATACTTGTATTCCATTAATAAGCTAAATTTTACTTTTTTTAAAGTCTATAATACTCTCTCTACATAGCAAATTTATAAAGGAAAAAACACAAAACGTATATTATTTTTTTTACTCTGAAAGCTTTGAGTTAAAATAAAACCTAGTTGTTCAATTTCAATAAAAGTTACAATTTTTTTAATAATAAATCCTGTCGGAATTTCCAATTAATTAATTAAATTTGATAGAGTTAGGAAATTTATCTCAATTGTGATAAATAAAAAATAACCATCAAATTTATTTAATTATGGCTAAAAATATAGCAGAGCAAATTGTAGAAATGCTCGAAAATGCCAATGTGAAAAGGATTTATGCAGTAACAGGTGACAGTCTCAATCATCTCAATGCCGCAGTTAAAAAAAGTAGTATCAAATGGATTCATGTGAGACATGAAGAAGTAGGAGCCTATGCCGCTGCCGCTGAAGCTGAACTTGATGGTTTTGCGGTATGCGCAGGAAGTTCCGGTCCAGGTCATGTTCACCTTATCAATGGAGTATACGATGCACACAGATCTCATGTTCCCATGTTGGTTATAGCATCTACAATTCCCAGTGATGAAATGGGAATGGATTATTTCCAGGAAACCAACACGATAAAGCTTTTTGATGATTGTAGTCATTACAATCAGATGATCACAAGACCAGAGCAGGTACAAAGGGTTATGCAGACTGCTATTCAGCATGCTATTTCTAAGAAAGGTGTAGCAGTGATTGGGCTTCCGGGCGACGTTTCTGAAATGGACGCAGAAGAAGCAACCACTTCTAATCAGATTTTTAAAACCAATCCCATTGTAAGACCATCAGATGATGAACTGAAAAATCTTGCCACTTTAATCAATAATAGTAAAAAAATAACTCTTTACTGCGGTGTTGGAGCAGCTGATGCGAATAGAGAAGTTGTAGAACTTTCCGGACTGTTAAAAGCGCCGGTGGGATATTCATTCCGTGGAAAAATGGCAATTCAGCCCAACAATCCCAATGAAGTTGGACTTACAGGATTGCTGGGATTTCCTTCCGCTTATCACGCGATGCATGAAGCAGACCTTGTAATTCTTCTTGGTACTGATTTTCCGTATCAGAAATTTATGCCTGTAAAAAATAAAATAGTTCAGATAGACGAAAGTCCGGAGCGATTAGGACGAAGAGCAAAACTCGAGTTGGGTTTAGCAGGAGATATCAAACAAACCATCAGAGCTCTACTTCCTATGATTACTGAAAAAACAAATGTCAATTTTCTCAATGAGCAACTTGCCTTTTATGATAAAGTAAAAGAAAATCAGATGGAATACGTCAAAGACTTTGGTAAAGAAGACGCTATTCAGCCGGAATATGTAACCCATACTTTAGATAGATTAGCAAAAAAAGATGCAATCTTTACAGTAGATACGGGAATGTGTTGTGTCTGGGGAGCCAGATTTATTACAGGTACAGGAGAAAGAAAAATGCTAGGCTCTTTCAACCATGGATCAATGGCAAATGCAATGCCTATGGCAATCGGAGCTTCTCTTACCTATCCTGGAAAGCAGGTAATTGCTATGTGTGGAGACGGTGGATTATCTATGTTATTGGGGGATATGGCTACCATTTTTCAATATAAACTTCCAGTAAAGCTGATTGTTTTCAATAACAGAACCCTGGGAATGGTAAAGCTGGAAATGGAAGTTGGTGGAATGCCGGATAATGAAACCGATATGATTAATCCAGACTTTGCATTAGTAGCACAAGCGATGGGATATCCAGGAAAGAATGTTCATAAACCAGAAGAGGTAGAGAATGCTATTAAAGAATGCCTGAATCATGAAGGACCTTACCTTTTAAATATTTTTACCAATCCCAATGCATTAGCACTTCCTCCGAAAATTGAATTTGATCAGATCGTTGGAATGACGAAATCTATGACTCAGCTGATGCTGGGTGGGAAAATGGATGAGGTTTTAGAAACTGTAAAAAGTAATTATAAGCATATCAAAGGACTATTGTAAACAGATATAAATGTATTATAAACATCCTTTGAAAGTTTAATCATCACGCTATTCTCAGAACTTCATACTTTGTGTGAAGTTTTTCTTTTTTGTAAAGGGTGGAAATATTTACCTTTGCTTAATAATTCTATAACAAATCAAGCTATGAGAACGTTACTTTTATTTTTTGCCTTATGCGTTGCAAACTTCACATTTGCCCAGGAGCTTGAGGATAGGGATGATTCCTTTATCGTTGAAAACAATAAAAACCTTTTCAAAATAGATATTAAAGAACCTTTTCTACAGGTAGCTGTAAAGTGTAATGATTTTAAACCTGCATCCTTCGAAGGAGGAGCTTCAGCCTACAAATATTTATTGAGTAAATACATGTATACCTATCTGAATGCAGATTTTTATACTTTGACCGGAGACTTTACATTTACATTAATTATTGATACTACAGGAAGAGTTATTGATGCGGTAGGCGCTCCTAAAGTTTTACACAGTGAAGCTTTCTTTGATGATATGCAATATGTGGTAAGAAGAATCAAGAAAAACTGGACCCCGGCAACTTGTGATGGACAGCCTGTAAAATCCCAAATGAAAGTAAAAATGAATTTCTCGTCTCTGTCTGTGGACATGTAATCTAAACCAAAAGTAAAAGGAAGATAAAGCCCCCTCACGGACAACAAATTCTTATAAAAAACAAACCATTTTTCACATTAATTTTTATCGTAAATATTTAGTGGAAGATAGCCCTGCCATTCTGTCACAATATTTTGTATCTTTGCAGACTTATCTGTTCGTAGTTTAAAATTCACGAAGTAATTTATCGTGTTTTTAAATGAGAACCTTAAATTGATTATCGTGCAGGAAAAATATATAGACGAAACAAAACAGGGCGAAGCTTTTGCTATAGCCGAAAGACCGGAAAATTCTAAGAAACTGTTTTTAGAAAGCTATGGTTGTCAGATGAACTTCTCAGACTCTGAAATTGTTGCATCCATCCTTAATGAACAAGGATACAATACAACAATGAAAGTAGAAGAAGCAGATCTGATCCTGTTAAACACTTGTTCTATCCGTGAAAAAGCTGAGCAAACCGTAAGAATGCGTCTTTCCCAATTCAAGAATCTTAAAAAAGAAAGACCAAATATGACGGTTGGTGTTCTTGGATGTATGGCTGAAAGATTGAAAACTAAATTCTTAGAAGAAGAACAATTAGTTGATCTGGTTGTTGGTCCGGATGCGTACAGAGATTTGCCAAACCTATTGAAAGAAACGGATGATGGTAGAGATGCCATCAATGTAATTCTTTCAAAAGAAGAAACTTACGCAGATATCAATCCGGTTCGTTTAGGCGGAAATGGAGTTACAGCTTTTGTTACCATTACAAGAGGATGTGATAATATGTGTACTTTCTGTGTAGTACCGTTTACAAGAGGAAGAGAAAGAAGCCGTGATCCACACTCCATCATTGAAGAATGTAAGGACCTGTGGAACAATGGATATAAAGAAATTACACTTTTAGGACAAAACGTAGACTCTTACTTATGGTACGGAGGAGGTCCTAAAAAAGATTTTGCCAAAGCTTCAGAAATGCAGAAAGCTACAGCTGTTAACTTTGCACAGTTACTTGATCAGGTAGCTAAAGCAGTTCCGGAAATAAGAATCAGATTCTCTACATCAAACCCTCAGGATATGAGCCTTGATGTATTCAGAATGATGGCAAAACACGAAAACATCTGTAAATACGTACACCTTCCTGTACAGAGCGGAAGTAATAATATGCTTGAAGCCATGAACAGGCAGCATACCCGTGAAGAATACCTTGAATTGATCAGAAAAGCGAAGGAAATTGTTCCGGAAGTAGCTTTCTCTCAGGATATGATTGTTGGATTCTGCAATGAATCAGAGCAAGATCACCAGGATACATTAAGTCTGATGAAAGAAGTAGAATATGACTACGGTTATATGTTTGCCTATTCAGAAAGACCAGGAACTCCTGCACACAAAAAAATGGAAGATAACATTCCTGCGGATGTGAAGCAGAGACGTCTTGCTGAGGTTATTGCACTTCAGGGAGAGCTTTCCAGAATGAGAATGAAATCTTATGTAGGAAGAATGCATCAAATTCTGATCGAAGGAACTTCCAAGAAAAACGAAAACCAATGGAAAGGAAGAAACTCTCAGAATGCTGTATGTGTTTTCGATAAGTTAGAAGGACAGCAGATTGGTGACATTGTGAACGTTTTTGTTTATGATAATACCCAAGGCACACTTTTAGGAAGAATAGCAGAATAATTTAAGTGACAAAGGCGGTTTATCTTTTATTATTATTCTTTTTTACCCTGTTTTCATGTCAGGCAGAAAAGAATGTCAGTAAATATCCGGATACCGTAGGTGATATATCATTTGATGAAAAACTGGATGAGGCTGGTTTTGAGAAGTGTGGAAAAGGAAAGGGAATACCTTTCAGCTTTCAATATTATCACGGACCGAAGATGTTCCTGTATAAAGGAGAGAAAATTGCCATTGTCGAAAAACTTAAAAAAGAAAATATATATTCAGAAAAGAAAATCAACGGTTATATTACCGTTAGATTTTTAGTAAATTGTGAAGGGAAAACAGGAATGTTCAGACTCAAGCATATGAATTCAGATTTGAAAGATCTTGCTTTGGATGAAGAATTGGAAAATAAGCTGTTGAAATTCACAAAATCATTGAATGGCTGGATGCCAAAAGAGATAGAAGGTTTAAAAGTAGATTACTATCAGTATTTAACCTATAAAATTGAAGATGGAAAAGTTTCAGAGGTATTACCTTAGCTTTTTGTTACTTATAGTGTACACCAATACTATTGCACAGGTAAACTGTAATGCGATAGAGGGTGAGGATTGCAAAAAAGCCTGTGAACTTTACAACCAAGCTTCAGATTTACAAGGCTTCAGAGAATCTCAGGAAGGTTTTGATAGGACTATTGAACTCTGTCCGGATTTTTCCAATGCTTATATGGAAAAAGCGGTGCCTTATCTCAAAAACGGAGATTTTGCAACCTGGAAGATTCTGATTGATAAAGCTGTTACCTTAAATCCTAAAATGCACCTTGGCTATAGAGGCTGGTGTAAGTTTCAATTTTTAGGTGACTATAAAGGTGCTATTCAGGACCTAGAAGAATTCCGAAAATATTATCCGGAAGATCTTGGAAGGTCGCTGAACGGTGATTACCATCTGGATGTAGTAAAAGCTATGTCCTATAGTGCTTTAGGACAAAAAGAAAAAGCAGTAGGCATTATCGAAAGACTGCTTGCCACAAACGGTTATGTGAAGGGAATGTTTGATCATTACCAGCTTGGTGTAACCTATTTTGAACAGGGGAAATATGATAAAGCCCTGGAAAATTTTGAAAAACAAAGCAAAGAATACGACTTTGCTGAGAACATATACTTTAAAAGTAAAGTTTCTAAGATCAGAAACAAGGATTATTTAGATTTAAAAATGTTAGCCTTACAAACGTATGATGACGGCAAGACCATGAAAGATGTCTATACTCATCATTTTAACAAAGTCTACAGAAAACAGATAGAAGAGCTGTAGAACATTAACATTGAATCAATAATCAAAAATTTACTTATGAGCAACGAGTTACAAAACATAAAAAACCGCTTCGGAATTATCGGGAACTTTCCGGCACTCAATAGGGCACTGGAAAAATCTATTCAGGTAGCCCCTACAGATATCTCTGTTCTTGTTATCGGAGAAAGTGGGGTAGGGAAAGAATTTATTCCGAAGATCATTCATTCAGAATCCAGAAGAAAGCACCAGCCTTATATTGTTGTAAACTGTGGAGCTATTCCTGAGGGAACCATAGATTCAGAATTATTTGGTCATGAAAAAGGAGCTTTTACAGGAGCTACGGCTACCAGAAAAGGATATTTTGAAGTAGCAGATGGAGGCACAATCTTTTTAGATGAGGTGGGAGAACTTCCTTTACAGACGCAGGTTCGTCTTTTAAGAGTGTTGGAAAGCGGTGAATTTATGAAAGTAGGTTCTTCACAGGTTCAAAAGACTAACGTGAGAATTGTAGCAGCTACCAACGTCAATATGATGAAGGCTATTCATGATGGAAGATTCCGTGAGGATTTATACTACCGTTTGAATACCGTTCAGATCGATATGCCTCCTTTGAGAGAAAGAAAAGGAGATATTCATTTATTGTTCAGAAAATTTGCAATAGATTTTGCAGAGAAATACAGAATGCCTGAGCTTGAATTAGAGCCCAGCGCTATTCACTACATAGAAAGTTACTCTTTCCCGGGAAATGTCCGTCAATTAAGAAACTTAGTTGAGCAGATGACCGTTGTGGAAAGAAACAGGAACATTACAGCAGAAAAGCTTGCGGAATATATTCCAATGGAAACGCATCTGCCGATGGTGGTCAATAATCAGAGTACACCTAAGCAGAACGACTTCGGAAGCGAAAGAGAAATTATGTATAAAATCCTCTTTGATATGCGTAATGATATTAATGATTTAAAATCCTTAACTTCGGAATTAATAAAGAACAGAGGAACTGCCGACTTAAGCAATCATGAGAAAAATCTGATCAATAGAATTTATACTCCCGAAAGTCAGCAACAAGTAAACTCAGGATCTTTATTGTATTTTGAGAATAATAATGATACTCCAACTGTTCAGACTCCAACAATTATTTCAAGTCCGGAAGATAGCTATGAAGATATTGAGGATATTGAAGTGGAAGAAAACAGACCAGAATCCTTATCTCTTCAGAATAACGAAAAGGATTTGATTATCAAAGCGTTGGAGAAACATAAAGGACGCAGGAACAGAGCGGCAGATGAACTTGGAATTTCACAAAGAACTTTATATAGAAAAATAAAACAATATAATCTGGAAGATTAACCAAACATAAATAATGAAAACATTTTTAGCACCTAAACCGATCAATTTTAAACTTGGAGAATATATCAACAAAGGCGTAGAGCTTCTAAAGAAAGATTTTGGAAATATCTTTGTAGCTTTTTTATTATGCTGCCTTATGTCTATCATCCCTTTTTGCGCAGCAGTAGCGATGGGGAATATGTATAAATACCTTAGAAAACTGAATAGAAATCAACCGGCATCTCCCGGAGATATTTTTGATTTTAAAGATTTTATGCCTTATTTTATTCTGCAGTTAATTATTCTTGGAGGTTTCTTATTGCTTTATATTCCTTTGATTATCGTAATGGTGGTTACAGGATCTATTTCAGGACGTGATGAAGGGAACCCGTTGTTGTTATTGTTTATGATTCCTTATCTGTTTATAATGATAGCAGCTATATATTATTTTGCATTGAAAGCATTTTATATTACTCCATTGATCAGTCTTAAAGGAATTACAGATATAAAAGAAGCGTGGAATATTTCAAAAGTAATGACTAAAGGAAATTTATTGTCAATATTTCTTTTCTCATTAATAGTGAGTATCTTAGCCCAAATAGGTGCTATTGCCTGTGGTATTGGTGTTTTTCTTACCTTACCTTTTTTATACACTGCAAATTATTTTGCTTATGAAGATGCTATTCAACAAATTGAGCATGATGAAATCATTGAAATTGGATCTAAAAATGAATTTTAAAATTAAAAATATTAGTCTGAAACAACCTGCAAAGGTTGCAATACTCTTCGTTCTGATGGGCGTTTTAAACTCCTGCTACAGTTTTAGCCAAGGTGGAGCCCTTAAAGATGAAAAGACAATTCAGATCAATGAGTTTCCAAATAATGCCCCCCTTGTGAACCCGGCATTATCACAACAATTCTCTACAGATATTCAAAACAGATTTCTACAGAGAACAACTTTGAAGGGAACAAAAGAAAATCCCGATATCCTAGTAGAAGGAGAAATTACAGACTATACAATTACTCCTACAACCATCAGCTCCACTACACAGAATAACCCTTCCGGAGGAGTGATTCAACAAGCACAGAATAAGCTTATGATTACTGTAAAAGTACATTATGAGAATAAAGTAAATGTGGAAGCAAGTTTTGACAGAACCTATACAGATGAAGCTGTTTTTAACAGTAATCTATCACAGAGTGATATCGAAAGTCAGCAGGTGAAAGTTGTAACAGAGAGAATTATTAACAAGATTTTTAACGACATTGTAGCGAATTGGTAAGATGAATCCGAGAGTTTTAGAATTAATAAAAAATCCGAAAAATATTCAGTTAGAAGATCTAGGTCTTTTAAAGGAAGAGATTCATGCATTTCCCTATATCCAAAATATCAGGGCACTTCACTTATATGGAGTACACCTGTATGAAAAAGAAAATTATCAGAAGGAACTTTCTACGACAGCAGCATACACTACTGATAAAAAGATTCTTTATCAGCTGATCAACGGGAAAATCCTACAGGAAGCAAAACAGGAAGAAGTGATTGACAACAAATCAACTTCAAAAACGACGGAAAAACCTGTTCGATTTAATTATAAAGACAAAGGCTTCCCTATTAAAAGAGAAGAAACTGCTCCTGAAACAATTGAAGAAGAAGCTTCTTGCATTTTACAAACAGCACAGGAAATAAAACCTGTTTATGTAAACGGAGAAAGAAACCGAATTCTGTTTGAAGGAGAAGAAAACTTCCTCGATGAAGAAAATACAGAAACAATTGACCTTGAATCTACGCTGGAATCAGGAACCCTGGTAACCCAAAAACCTGAATCAACAATAGTAGAGCCAATCCAGAATCAGGAAGAAAGTAAAGAAGTTCAATCGGAAGTTGAAGAAAATGCAGGTGAAAACTTTACGCCTGAAACAATCATTGACGAAGATCAGATATCTTCTGAAAATGTTGCAGAAAAAGTAGAAGAAGATCCAAATCTGAGTTTTGAAGAAATACAACCTTTATCATCTGAAGAAAATATAGTAGAAGAAACAGAAGACTCTGAAACTGTTTTGGAAAATGAAAATGCTCCTATTTCAGAAGCAGAAGTAATAGATGAAAATACTGAAGAAGCTATAGATGCTGAATCTATTGCCGTAGCTGAAGAAACCTCCGATTCTCATGTTGAGGAAGAAGAGAAGAGAGAAGCATCAGATGCAAAACTAAGCTTCCATGGAACAGATGCTTTCCTTCCGGATGTTAAAATACAGGCAAACAATGAAGAAGTAGCAGGTACGGCTGAAGTTTCTCTGTCCAATGTAAATAAGCATGAGGAGGAAATGAGACGTCTGATTGAAGAGGTTGAGAAGAAAATGAAGGAAACAAAGGCAGAAGCGGTTCTACAAGAGAAAAAAGAAGAACCTGAAACTGTTGTAGAAGATCATGAAATCAGCTTTGCAGAAACTCAGAGTTTCCACTTTTGGTCTGCTGGAGAAGAGGCTCCAGAACTATCAGAAGAAGTAAAAGCAGAAGTTATAGAAGAAGCTGCTGAACCAGTAGAAACTGTAGAAGAATCTTCTGAGGAAGTATCTGTTGAAGAAAATACATCTGAAGTTCAGTCCTCCTGGAAGCCCATGAGTCTTGAATCAAATATACCTGACTCTTTAATCAGTAAGCCAGAAGCATTACATGTTGTAAATACACCTGTTGAAGCAGAAAAAACGGTTACAGAAGTTGAAGCTCCAATTAAAGATTCCAATGAGGGTTCTGTACCATCCGAACCAAAAACTCAGGAATGGGTTGAAGAACAAGTTGAAAACAATGAAATTTCCGATGAGAAAGAAGTCGTTACAGCCAAAAAAGATGAAGAAGCACCTGTAATGAATGTTTCATTCTTCAGTTCAGATATTTCCAACTTGAGAGTTGAAGAACAGGCTGAGACTAAAGAAACATCAGCAAAAGAAGAAGTAATGAAGGATGTTGTTGAAAATACTGTTCAATCTCCTGTCGACAGTAATGTTCCAGGGTTTATCAATACCTGGCAGAGTTGGCTGAAAATAGACAGGACAGAAGAAGTTGAAAAAGAAAAAGAAGAGATCAAAGAAAAAGCGATTGAAACTTTTATAGAAAACAATCCTAGAATCAGTCAGTTAAAAGAAGAAAGTACTTATGTGGTTAAAGAAAAGAATGATGATATTTCACATTTGATGACTGAGACACTTGCTAATCTTTATTTTGAACAGAAACTATATTCCAAAGCGATAAAAGCATTTGAAATACTAATCAAAAAACACCCTGAAAAGAAAGATTACTTTACTTCTAAAATTAAAGAAATTAAAGATTTCAGAAGTAAAAACTAAAATAAAAAAGGTACAGCATTTATACTGTACCTTTTTTATTTTTATAGATCCTGAGAGGCTTTTTTGCCCCGTAATTTTCTCCAGGCTTTCCTGCCATAAACAATAACGAAGATCAAAAGAACTATTGCTATAATTGCTGCAATAGCCGGTGCTGCCATCGCTAGAATAGACATAATCCCAGCTCCTGCTGTTTCGGTAGTTCCCACCACAGAATTTCCCAATCCTCCGGTGGTTGCCGTAGAAGCGGCACGTATTCCTGCAAAGCCGGAACTTATAGTAGCAGCTGTTCCGCCACCGGCAATTAGTGCCAATGCCCATTGTGGAAAGGTTCCCATATCAGCAAACTGACTTGCAAATAACACAGAACCAGCGACAGTTGCCATAGGAATAGAAACTGTATCCAGTAAATGATCAATGAAAGGGATATAATAGGCAAGAATCTCCGCAACAGTTGCAATACCTGTTGTGATGAGCGTAGGTAACCCTGCAAGCCACTCAAATTGCTCATTCATAGGAATCCAGTGGAAATAAGAGGCAAGACTTACAATAAACATCGGGAGAAAAACCCTAAAGCCTGTAGCTGCCGCTAGCCCAATGCCAATAAAGGCACTCAGTACATAGGAAAGGTAGGGAACTTGATCTAACATATTAATTTTCAGATTTATTGTTTTCCCTAAAATTACAAAAAGTATCCGAGATTTAAACGTAAGAAGTTCGGATATAAGGTGTAGTGTACCCCAAAACAATTTGAGATTGAATATATCTTGGCAGGTTTAACTCTTTATTGGTAAACTGCTACATTGTTATATTGCTAGACTAGAGCTATTTCTTCTGCACCTCACAAAGTTTAATAAACTGAGCTTCCACATCCTGAAATTTCTCTGGCATTTCTGAAGACATCCAAAAAAGCATAGCAATGGTTTTATCCCCAAAAGCACTTTTATATAAGTCTTTATGTAAACGATAGCACTCTCTTAGCAATCTTTTTACACGATTTCTGTGAACAGCTCTTTTAAAGTATCTTTTAGAAACAGAAACACCCAATTTACCATTTTCTATTGGCAGTGTAGGCTTATCTTTCAAAATAATGATTCGCAGATTTCCGGATGTTCTCCATTTACCTTTTTCAAAAAGTAAACTGATCTCCGCATTCTTTTTGAGCTTTTCCGCTCTGGGGTATTTGAAATTCTGCATTAATCTTGTTTCACTAAATAATTGATCACTTCAGCAGCTGCATAAAGCCCGAAAATTGCAGGCATATAGCTTATCGTTCCGTAAAAAGATCTTTTATAATTCGTTCCATCTGTCATTTTCAAGCTTTCCTCATCTTGAATATCATTGGAAAAAACGCAACGAACACCTTTGTCTATTTTTACTTTTCTCAGCCTTTTTCTTATCTGTCTTGCAAGGTGGCAGTGCTCGGTTTTGCTGATATCTCTCACCAATACCTTGCTTGGATCAGTTTTTCCGCCTGCTCCCATTGAACTTATCACCTTTATTTTTTTTCTTTTAGCAGAAATAATTAAGCTTAATTTTGGAGTTACGCTGTCTATGCAATCCAATACATAATCAAATGGTGCCGAATCCAGCACTTCATCCATTCTTTCAGGATTCAGAAACTCATTGATTTTTGTTAATTTAAGATCAGGATTGATGTCTAGAAGTCTTTCAGCAACCACTTCTACTTTATGTTTTCCAACAGTGGATCGTAAAGCGGGAAGCTGTCTGTTTACATTGGTAATGTCTACCGTATCACCATCTACAATGGTCATATTTCCTACCCCGGCTCTAGCCAAAAATTCAGCAGCAAAGGAACCAACACCACCTAATCCTACCACAAGAACAGTTGCTTTGTTCAATTTTTCCAAACCATCTTCCTTAATAAGGAGCTCCGTTCTTTCCAGCCAGTATTTATCCATTTCTTATCGTGTGTAAATTTTCTAAAATTTGTTCGTTGAGGTCATCCAAAGAAATCCTTTTTATTTCCGAAACCTTACCATACAATTCTTCGATCTTAAAGTCTTCATTGTCAGTTTCTAAAAAGATTTTGTTTAATGGAGTGTTTTTTAAAATATTCTGCAAAGATAGATTATACAAAACAGCTTTTCCAAAACTCAGGTAAAAATTATGAGTAATAAGATCCGTAGCAATCTGCTGTTTTTTATTAAAACCATGAATAATCATAGGCTGCTGTGACTTTTTCCTGAATGAAATCACTTCGTAAAATTTTCTAACGCAATGAACGATGATTGGTTTATTTACTTCATTTGCTATCTTAATCTGCTTAAGAAAAACTTCCTCCTGAATTTTCTGATCTATAGGAACAAGAGAATCCAAACCACATTCACCAATAGCAAAACAGTTTTCCAGCATCATATTTTTCAGCCAACTTAGCTGTTTTTCTATATTAATAATATCAATATCCTGAGGGTGAATCCCTATTGAATAAGGGAAGTCTGGCGGAATTTGCTCAATATCCAAATTGTAAATTCCGTCTCTGATGTATTTTTTATGATGGTGAAAATCAAAAAATTCCATCCTCAAAAATACTATTATTTCGAATTAATGTAAAATTATTAAACGAACGTTTACAATTGTGTTAAAAATTTCTTAACTTTACTCAAAGTACACTTCATGAAGAAAAAATTTACAGAAAAACAGATTCACATACTTGACATTGCAGAAGAGCTTATTGCAAAAAAGGGATACGAGGGGACATCTGTAAGAGATATTTGTTCCAAAGCAAACATTAACGTTGCAATGATCTCCTATTACTTCGGTTCTAAAGAGAAAATGATGTCTTATCTCTATCAGTACAGAGTGCTTAAGACAAGAGAAAATTTCTCAGAATTTGCAGACACCATTAAAGACGGTAAACCTGAAATGCAAATGCGTGAAATGATAAAATATATTGTTTCCCAACTTTTCAAGTACAACTATTTTCATGGTTTTGTGACTCAGGAACTTCGTCATACAGAAAATTTAAAAGATGAATTACTGGATTTCTATCAGTTATTTGTTAAAAAACTGGATGAAGTCATTAAAAAAGGAGTTGCCTCAGGAGTTTTCACCTTCACACCGAAACCTGAAGACATCCTTACCATGATTATTGGTTCCACCTTGTTTGTCATCCGAAATAAAAATTTTTATGAACTTTATGTTCCCAGCAAAAATGAAGAAACCTATGCTAAAGAAGCAGAGAAAAAGGTAAGAATGAATCTTTTACTAAGTGTTTTTGCCATTTTGGGATACGCTGCAGACTAAAATTACGTTAAATATTCATAAAAAAAAATCTATTGACAAAAAAGTTATATTTTTGCAAATTAGTAAATCGGCTGTATAATCCGAAAACTGTTGAATTTTTTATATGAAAAAATATATTTTAGGTCTTTTTGCTGTAGCCGTGATGGCATCATGTGTAAGCCAGCAGGAAAAAGCAATGAAGAGTGCTGATAAAGATTTTATCCTAAAAGCTGCTAATGAAAACTTCGCTAAGAAAAAGTGGAAAAATGCATTGGCTCTTTACGACAGACTTGCCAATCTTGTGGCAGGAACGGATGATTTTCCTAATGTAGGATTCAATACAGCCTATGCCAACTATTACGATAAGAGTTATAAGCTAGCGGGTCATCAGTTCAAAAATTTTGCGATTAACTTTCCAAAAGACCCAAGAGCAGAAGAAGCAGCTTACATGTCTGCACTTTGCTACTATGAAGGTTCTATGGATTATAACCTGGATCAATCCAGTACAGAATTAGCGATTAATGAACTTCAGGACTTCCTGAACAATTATCCGAATTCTGAAAGATCTAAAAATATTTCTCAGCTGATCGATGAATTGTCTTATAAATTAGAGTTCAAAGCTTATGAAAACGGAAGACAGTACTTCAAGATGGGACAATATAAAGCTGCAAATGTAGCATTGGAGAATGTTTTAGAGGACTTTCCAAGTACAAAGCTTCGTCCAAAAATTTATGATTATATCATGAAATCTCGTTATGAATTAGCAATAAAGTCAATTTATGACCTGAAAGATGAGCGTATTGAAAGCGCATTGACTTATGTGAAGATGGTAGAAAAAGAACTTCCTAATACGGAATATTCAAAAACCGCTTCAGAATTGAAAGCAAAGCTTGAAAAAGAAAAGCAGAATTTTGTTGTCGTGAAAAAAGATACGGAAGCAAGAATTGCAGCGCTTACGGCAAGACAAAAGAAAGTAGCTGATAAACTAGCAGAGCAAGATAAAAAAGAACAGCAGGCTAAAGATCAGATCAGTAATGAAAAGCAAGCAAAGCAGATGCAGAGGGACAGTGCGGCACTTCAGACCCCTCCACCTGCAGCGACTTTCAAAATTCAAAGATAATTCGTAAATTTGCCATCTTAAAATAAAAATAATTTTCTCAAAATGAGTGTAAAAGATACAAAAGCAGAAGTAAATACTATTACTTACGACAAAGATAAGATTGAAGATAAAGTAGGTTCAATCTATGAAGCTATTGTTATCATGGGAAAGAGAGCAGAGCAGATCAATGCGGAGATCCGTACGGAACTTCACAACAAATTGGATGAATTTGCCGTTCACAATTCTACATTGGAAGAAGTTTTCGAAAACAGAGAACAAATTGAGATCTCTAAACATTACGAAAAACTTCCAAAGCCGACTTCAATTGCTATTGAAGAATGGTTAAACGATGATGTATATTTCAGAAAGACAGAAGAGAGAAAATAATCATCTGTGTTTTTAAATAAATAAAGGTCATAAAGGAATTAAGTTCTTTTATGACCTTTCTTGTTTTAAACCCTGATTGTGGGAAAAAATAAGTAATTTAGTATTTCCAAAAAATTAAAGCTAAATGAGTGTTTCCGGTAAAAAGATACTTATCGCCGTCTCTGGAGGAATTGCGGCATACAAAATTCATTTTCTGATAAGAGATTTTGTAAAAAAAGGAGCCGAAGTACAGGTTATTATGACTCCTGATACAGAACATTTTGTAACGAAACTAAGTTTGTCAACTTTATCAAAGAAACCTGTTTACTCAGAATTTTACGGAGATAATGGTACCTGGAACAGCCATGTAGAATTAGGCTTATGGGCAGATGTTATGATCGTAGCTCCCTGTACAGCCAATACTTTGTCTAAAATGATTCATGGAATGTGTGATAATTTGGTTATTGCAACCTATATGTCAGCCAAATGTCCTGTATTTATTGCTCCTGCAATGGATTTAGATATGTATGTACATCCGTCTACGAAGAGAAATCTGGAGCTTGCTGAAAGTTTTGGACATGTGATTATTCCCGCAGAAAACGGAGAATTGGCGAGCGGGCTTGTAGGGCAGGGAAGAATGGCTGAACCAGAAACTATTTTTAATACAGTTGAAAACTATTTCAAGGGTAATACTTCCGTAAAAACTCTTGAAGGGAAAACGGTTTTGATTACAGCAGGACCTACTTATGAAGCAATTGATCCTGTAAGATTCATAGGAAATCATTCCTCCGGAAAAATGGGATTCTCTATTGCTGAGGAAGCTTCAAAAAGAGGTGCAAAAGTAATTTTGATCTCAGGACCAAGCTCTCAAACTCTTAATGATAAAAATGTAGAGCTTCATAAAGTAACTTCTGCTAGAGAAATGCTGGCAAAAGTTTTTGAATTCTATGATAAGATAGATATAGGAATTGCAAGTGCAGCCGTTGCAGACTATGCTCCCAAAGATGTAGCTAAGGAAAAAATCAAGAAAAATGATGAAAACCTTACCATTGAATTAGTTAAGAACCCTGATATTCTTAAAACAATGGGAGAAAAGAAAACGCATCAGTTTCTGGTAGGATTTGCGTTGGAAACCCAGAATGAAGAAGAAAATGCCAAAGGAAAACTGGAAAAGAAAAATCTTGATATGATCGTTCTGAATTCTTTGCGTGATGAAGGTGCCGGTTTTAAAAATGACACCAATAAAATCAAAATTTTCACCAAAACAGAGAAAAGAGAATTTGATCTTAAATCTAAAGATGATGTGGCAAAGGATATCCTCAACTTTGTTGAAGCTCAACTTTTAAAATAATTTTAATAAATTTCCGTTCTCAATTTTTAATAGACAATGAATCGTCAGAATCTATAGAGACAATATCAATGAGGATGACGCGATTACATATGACATTAAAAAAACAATAAGTATCTCCATATGAAAAAAATTATAAGTTTATTTTTTCTGGTTTTTATATATAGTTTTGGATTTTCCCAGGAGTTACTGGCAACAGTTCAGGTGAATTCACAGCAGATAGGAGGAAGTAATCAGCAGGCTTTTAAATCTTTGGAGAAAAGTCTTAGGGATTTTATCAATAATACCAGCTGGACAGGGAAAAAACTTCAGAACTTTGAAAAAATAAAATGTGGTTTTTCTATTGTTATTTCAGAGAAAGTGGATAACAGATACAAAGGAACTATTGTTATTCAGGCTGTACGCCCTGTTTATGCAACCACTTACGAATCACCACTATTGAATCTTCAGGATCAGAGATTTGGATTTGAATATATTGAAAATGAGAATCTTATTTTCAACGAAAGACAGTTTTCCGGGAAAAACCTTACTGATGTCATCAGTTTCTACGTTTACCTTATTTTAGGTTATGATGCAGACAGTTTCCAGTCTATGAGCGGAAGCCAGTGGTTTTCAAAAGCTCAGCAGATTGCTCAGAATTCACAAAACAGAAACTATGAAGGATGGAATACGATCAATGAGCCAAGAAGCCGCACGATCTTGATCAACGAAATACTTAACCCTAGCTGGAGCCAGCTTCGTTCTGCAATATACACCTATCATAGATCCGGAATGGATAATCTTTTTAATCAGGATCAGACGGCTGCAAAGAAAGTGATCTTTGATACCCTAATGCAGTTGAAAATGTATGAAAATAATTTTCAACAAGGGTTTTTCTTTAATCTATTCATGGATACCAAAAGCGATGAGATCTTCAATGTGTTTAATTCCGGGAATAATGGAGGAATTATCCTTAATGATCTTAAGCAGGTTATGATAACTCTTTCTCCTAAAAACATTGATAGTAAATGGAATAAATGGAAATAACGAGCCATCAGACAGATATTGAAGGAATTATTGATAGAACGCTTACGTTTTGGATTGAAAACGAAGTCAATAAACTTCCCTGCGATATTGAAGCAGAAATGCTTGCTCCTGTGCAAACTGATGATGAATGGAAAACCTGGCTTCCTGTAAAAAGCAAAGTTACAGATTCTGAACTTGAGATATTTGAAGCAGAAACAGGTTTTATTTTCCCAGAAGACTTTAAAATATTCCTTAAGCATAAACATTTTTACGAGCTTCAGATCTCAGAAGTATCATTTTGCTCACATCCCATCAATCTTTGGAGAGCTTCTCTTCGTGAAATGATGTTTGAAACCTATCCAAGAGAATTTCTTTTTGATAAAGGATATGTACCCTTTGCTACATACAGTGATTGGGGGCTCTTGTGTTTTGATACTCATAAAAATAGTGCAATTGTCCTTTGGGATCATGAAATTGCAGACTCTTTTGAATATAAACATAAAAACTTTTATGAATTATTGACTGAAATTTCAAAATCCTGAGTTTCATATTTATCACGATCTGTCATTTCTGTTTTCGTTAAAAAAACTTATTTTTACACTTAATATTAATATCTGATAAAAACACGGATTATCCATGCTTTCAAGAATTTACATTAAAAACTTTGCCCTGATTGATACTTTGGATGTATCATTGAAAAATGGCTTGCAGGTCATTACTGGTGAAACGGGTGCCGGAAAATCTATTATTCTGGGAGCTCTCCGACTTATTTTAGGAGAAAGAGCAGATGTGAAATCCATTGCAAAAGCAGATGAGAAAAGCGTTGTTGAAACAGAGTTCAACCTTAATAATCAGTTTAAAAAGTTTTTCATTGAAAACGATCTTGATTATGAGCTTCATACTATTATCAGAAGAGAAATTCTTCCATCAGGAAAGTCCAGAGCGTTCATCAATGACGTTCCGGTGACATTGGATATTCTTAAAGAACTTTCTTCGCAATTAATTGATATTCATTCCCAATTTGAAACATCAAATCTGTTTACGTCTGAATATCAATTTAAAATAATTGATGGTCTTTCCGAAAATAAGACGATCATTGAACAATATCAACAGGAATTTTCAGATTTTCAGAATCTTAAACAGGTTATTAAAAAACTAAGGACACAACTTTCAGAGTCTACCAAAGAGAGCGATTATAAAGAGTTTTTATTAAATGAGCTTGAAGAATTAAAGCTGGATGATGTAGATTTTGAAGATATTCAGAATCAGCTTTCCATTCAGGAAAATGCAGGAATGATCTCTGAAAATGTAGGGCAGATCCTTTCAAGATTTCATCAGGAAGAAATAGGAATTTTGTCTTTCTTTAATGAAGCAAAATCAAAACTTTCCAGAATTTCCGAAGTTTCAACAGGTTTTGCTGAACTTGATGGAAGGCTTGAAGCTTCTTTCGTGGAATTGAAAGATATTATTTCTGAACTTGAAGATGAAGCAGAGAAGGTGGAAATCAATCCGGATAACCTGGTCTATTTAACAGAGCTGAATAATAAAATTAATGCTTTATTCCTTAAGCATAATGTAACAGATGTTCACGGGCTGATTGAGATCAGAAATGAATTGTCTGGAGATCAAAAAGGGGCCTCCGAGTTAGAGTCACAAATAGAAGAAACGGAGGAAAATATTTCTAAAAAAGGAAAGATACTTCAGGTACTTGCGGAAAAGCTTTCTAAAAACAGGAAAAAGAATATCCCTGTTTTCATTAAGAAAGCAGAAGGACTTCTAAAAAAGCTAGGTCTTGAAAAAGCTAAAGTAAATATTGATTTGCAGAATGCTGTTGAATTTAATCCATTTGGAAAAGAAAATATTCAGCTGTTGTTTCAGGCGAATTCTGGATTCCCTTTAAAGCCAATTCAAACGGCAATTTCCGGTGGAGAAAGATCAAGGGTAATGCTTGCAGTAAAGAAGATTATTGCAGAAAGTGATGAGCTGCCAACTTTAATTCTGGATGAAATTGATACAGGAGTTTCCGGAAAAGTAGCAGAAGAAATTGGAAATCTTATGCGTGAAATGTCTGAAGATATGCAATTGATCGTAATTTCTCACCTTGCACAGGTTGCAGCAAAAGGAAACAATAACTATAAAGTTGTAAAACAGGACATCTCAGGGAGAACTCAATCCACTATTATACCTTTAAGTGACGAAGATAAACTTAATGAAATTGCTCAATTGCTTTCAGGAAGTAAGATCACTGAAGCAGCTCTTGCACAAGCAAAGGAACTTATTGGATAAAAACCGAGTTCAAATTAAAAGAAAATCTAAGAAACATAAATAGTAAAAGCCCCGAAAACTTCGAGGCTTTTACTATTTAATCTATGTTTCTAAAATTATTTAAGGCTACCTACCATATCTTCAGGTTTTACCCACTCATCAAATTGTTCAGCAGTTAAAAGTCCAAGATTGATAGCTTCTTCTTTTAATGTTGTTCCGTTTTTATGAGCTGTTTTTGCAATTTTTGCTGCATTTTCATATCCGATATGAGTATTCAGAGCGGTAACAAGCATTAAGGATTTGTCTACAAGCTCTTTAATTCTCTCATGATTAGGCTCAATACCTACCGCACAATGATCATTGAATGAAATACATGCATCAGCAATTAATTGTGCAGACTGAAGGAAATTATAAGCCATTACAGGTTTGAAAACATTCAGTTCATAATTACCTTGTGTTCCTGCAAATGAAATTGTAGTGTCGTTTCCTAAAACCTGAGCACAAACCATTGTCAGAGCTTCATTTTGGGTAGGGTTTACTTTTCCAGGCATAATGGAAGATCCTGGTTCGTTTTCAGGAATATAAATTTCCCCGATTCCGGAACGTGGTCCTGAAGCAAGCAATCTGATATCCTGAGCAATTTTGAATAACGAAACTGCAAGTTGTTTTAAAGCTCCGTGGCTTTCAACAATAGCATCGTGGGCAGCAAGTGCCTCAAATTTATTTTCTGCTGTGATAAACGGATGATTGGTAAACTTGGCAATATATTCAGCTACCTTTACGTCATATCCGCTAGGCGTATTCAGTCCGGTTCCTACAGCGGTTCCTCCAAGGGCAAGCTCTGAAAGGTGGGGAAGTGTATTTTTTAAAGCTCTTAAACCAAACTCTAATTGAGCAACATAACCGGAAAACTCCTGTCCCAATGTCAATGGAGTAGCATCCATCAGGTGAGTTCTCCCGATTTTTACAACATCTTTAAATGCTTTAGATTTTTCAGCAAGTGTATTTTTTAATTTTTCAACAGCGGGAATTGTAACTTCCACAACTTTTTTATAGGCAGCAATATGCATTGCCGTAGGATAAGTGTCATTGGATGATTGAGATTTATTGACATCATCATTAGGGTGAATTTCAGATTTTTCTCCTAAAGTTCCTCCATTGTTTACATGAGCTCTGTTGGAAACAACTTCATTCACATTCATATTAGACTGTGTTCCTGAACCTGTCTGCCAAATTACCAAAGGAAATTGATCATTCAGTTTTCCTTCCAGAATTTCTTCACAAACCTTTCCGATCATATCTCTTTTTTCAGGTGAAAGTACACCCAGATCTGCGTTGGTATATGCCGCAGCCTTCTTTAAATAGGCAAATGCTTCAATGATTTCATGAGGCATTGAGCCTTCCGGACCGATTTTGAAATTATTTCTGGAACGTTCTGTCTGTGCACCCCAAAGTTTATCTGCAGGTACCTGCACTTCTCCCATGGTGTCTTTTTCTACTCTGTAATTCATTGTGATTGAAATTTTATAGTCTTTTTTATCATGAAACCACATTTTTTTCTTTTTTGCGGATTCATTATTTGATTAGTATAAAGTTAGTTATAAACTCAGAAACCCGCAATTTATAATCATTATAAATATCAATTTTAATGACTGATTTTACTCATCTTTTTTTAATGGAAGCCGTATTTTTGTACAAACAAAAAATTGAATGGAATTTAGATATCAGGATCCGTATCCAATTCAGAAAGATGATACGGTGTATAAAAAGCTTACATCAGATTATGTAAAGGTTGAAAAACTGGGTGACAGAGAAATTTTAACAGTTGACCCGAAAGGATTGGAGTTGTTGGCTGAAGAAGCTATGGCAGACGTATCTTTCATGCTACGTTCTTCACACCTAGAAAGCCTTAAAAGAATCATTGATGATCCTGAAGCTACAGATAATGACAGATTCGTTGCTTATAACTTATTACAAAATGCTGCCGTAGCGGTTGAAGGAGCACTACCTTCTTGCCAGGATACAGGTACAGCAATCGTAATGGGTAAAAAAGGTGAAAATGTATACACCGGAGTAGATGATGGTGAATTCTTAAGCCGTGGTATCTATAATACCTATCAAAAAAGAAACCTTAGATATTCTCAGGTAGTTCCTCTAACGATGTTTGATGAGAAAAATTCAGGATCAAACCTTCCAGCACAGATCGATATCTACGCTAAGAAAGGAGATTACTATGAGTTTTTATTCTTAACAAAAGGAGGAGGCTCCGCAAATAAAACATTCTTATATCAAAAGACAAAATCTTTACTGAACGAAAAATCTCTTGAAGAATTCGTTAAAGAAAGAATTTCAGATCTTGGAACAGCAGCTTGCCCTCCATATCACTTAGCTTTGGTAATCGGAGGAACTTCAGCTGAGGCAAACCTTGCAGCGGTAAAGAAAGCATCTGCAAAATATTATGACAATCTTCCTACAGAAGGAAATGAAGCAGGACAAGCATTCAGAGACCTTGAATGGGAGGCTAAAGTTCAGAAAATCTGCCAGGAAAGTGCTATCGGAGCTCAGTTTGGAGGAAAATACCTTACCCATGATGTAAGAGTAATCAGACTTCCAAGACATGCTGCTTCTTGTCCGGTAGGAATGGGAGTATCGTGTTCAGCAGACAGAAACATTAAAGGAAAGATTACAAAAGATGGAATTTTCCTGGAGCAATTAGAACAGGATCCAAAGAGATTCCTTCCATCTACACCACCACACCTTGAAGAAGCCATCGAAGTAGATTTGAATAAGCCAATGCCGGAAATTCTAGCCGAGCTTTCAAAATATCCAATCAAAACAAGATTAAAACTAAACGGGACCTTAATCGTAGCAAGAGATATTGCTCATGCTAAGATCAAAGAAATCATCGACAGTGGAAAACCAATGCCGGAATATTTCAAAAATCATCCGATTTATTACGCAGGACCCGCAAAAACACCGGAAGGAATGGCTTCAGGTAGTTTCGGACCTACAACTGCAGGAAGAATGGATGTTTATGTAGACGAGTTCCAAAGCCATGGTGGAAGTATGATCATGCTGGCAAAAGGAAACAGAAGTAAAGACGTTACCAACGCTTGTAATAAATATGGAGGTTTCTATCTTGGTTCTATTGGAGGACCAGCAGCAATCCTTGCAAAAGATAATATTGTATCGGTAGATGTTGTAGACTTCCCGGAATTAGGAATGGAAGCAGTAAGAAAAATTGAAGTAAAAGACTTCCCGGCTTTCATCATTACCGATGATAAAGGAAACGATTTCTTTGCAAATCTTGCTCATTAATCAGACAATAAAAACCTCGAGAAGGGAGATATGAGATGATTGTTTAAAACTCATATCTCTTGTCTCAGAGTCTCAAAACCTATATAGAATTAAAATAAATTAAAAATTAGAGCCTGTATCTTTTGTGTAAAAAAGAAAAAAGCTTTATTTTTGCCTAAAATCTTTAAGAGAATGATAACTATTTTATCAGCATTTTGGCCGTTCTACCAGTTCCTTTGGACTGTATTTTTCATTACTATGTTCTTAGTAGGATTCTGGTGTATTTTTATGTTCTTCGGATTAGTAATCCCAATGTGGCTTACTGAAGGTTTGAAAGAGTACTTCGGAAAAGTGAAGCCTTTCGATCCTGAAGATATCAGAAGAAAGCTTATTACTGAGCAGGAAGGTGTAGAAACGATCTACAGCCAACCTAAAGGAAACGGTCCTTTCCTTCACGATCACGGACATCATCATTAATTGATTGTCATTGCTTTTTCACCTGAATTCTGAAAAAGTAATATCAAAGCAAAACAACATATATAAACCGCTTAATTTTTTTAGGCGGTTTTTCTATTTATTATTTCTCAAGTGTTCCGGCGATACTCCGAATTTCTTTTTAAACGCACGGGTAAAGTTTTGTATATATTCATAACCGCACTCAATAGCGATTTCTTTGATCATAATTTCCTTATTGGCAATTAGTTTTTTTGCTTTTAGCATTCGTAGTTCTGCAATATAATGAGTGATGGTCATTTGATATTTTGATTTAAATTCTTTTCGGATGAGATTCTGATTAATTCCTATCAGCTTCCCGATTTCTTCCGCTTTAATATTCCGATGGTAATTCTCATCAATAAACTTTTTAATCATTTCAGGAATATCTGAAGTGCTTTCAAGTCTGTTTTTTTCATTAAACTGTTCAAAAATAAGAATAAGAAGCTTTATCACTTTTGCTTCAATGAATAGTTTCTGAATAACCCCTTTTTTTTGATAGCTTAAAATCTCTTTTATAATCATATGCATTTCAACCGTTATGGTAGGAGGAATTGTTTTTCTTAGAAATATGAAATTATTATGTGTCATATCTTTCAGAATTTCTGAACTTTCCTTATTGTTTTTAGGGTTGATAAGGTTGAATACATACCTATATTTAAGCTGAATTTGCAGATATTTCAGGTTTTCATCACTTTCACTCCATAGTTCTGACTGATTTTCCTGTGATGAGTAATGTAAGATGTATTGATTTTTCTGAAATGAATATTGATTACTGCAATCATAGGCTTTAAGATGAATATCTGAACTTAACAAGAACAGAATATTGAAGCTCGATTTCCTTTCAACCAGTTGAGATTTTGAAAAAAAATCAGAACCTTTATCTTCTTGCATTACAATCTCAATATCTTCAGATTTAAAAACAATTTCACTTTTCGGATGGTTCTTCATACAGCACATTTACGGTAGGTACAATTAAAAGTAGGATCTCAATAGGATAACTAAAAGTTTGAAAATGATAACCCGTAATTAATTCTGAGCGGTACTTTTGCGCAAAATTAAATTAAATTTAGAATAATTAAAAATAATATTTATGATTGAAGATTTATATTTTGCAGTACGAAAGCTTGGAGTTGGTGTTTTACTGACTTTGATGGCAGGCGGTATGATGGAGGCTCAGCAAGTCTGCAATAATACAGATCCGGGAACAAATGCAGGGGATTTGGGATGTGTTTCATTTACCTATCGGGGACAGCAGGTTACTTATACCACGGTAAGAGCTGCAGATGGAAAAGTATGGCTTCAACAGAATCTTGGAAGTTCGAGGACTGCAGAGTCCACGAATGATGAAGAGTCTTATGGCGATCTTTTTCAGTGGGGAAGATGGGATGATGGGCATCAATTAAGAAACTCAGCTATTGGATCAGTACCTTCTGTGAATAAGCCGGATGGGCTTCAGGGATCTAGCGAGTATATTACAGGCGGTTGGTGGTCATCCAATGGAAGTGGAGATAAATGGACAGGAACAAATTTAACAGATGTTACAGAGACAGAATCTATTGATCCATGTAAGGCTATTGGACCAAACTGGGCATTGCCTTCTCAGGCAGATTGGGAAAATATTGTTCCTTTAGAAAGTATATCTACCATTACAAAGGCTTATGAAGGTCGTTTGAAATTACCTATGGGTGGATATCGCAGCTCAAGCGGGGCACTTACCTTTGTAGGGCAGAGAGGATATTTTTGGAGCTCAGGTACGGCAACAAGCGGAGGGAAATATTTATATATAGGAACCATATCTATTAATCCTGCTGCGGGAGGTCCAAGAGGTCAGGGAGCGTCAGTAAGATGTGTTAAAACTGAAGCAGGATTGGGAACAACAGACATTAGTTTTAACCGTAAAAGTGTTGAAGTATATCCTAATCCTACAAAAGGAATTCTGATGCTTAAAACAGATTCTGCAATACAGGGCGTAAAGGTTATAAATGCTATAGGACAAACAATGGAAGTAGACTTCTCAGATCGTCAAATCAATATGAACGGACTTTCCCAAGGTTTATATTGGGTGGAAATAAAATTAAAGAATGGAGAGACTGTTCTTAAGAAAATTATGAAAAACTAATTTTTTTTAAGGGCAACAATCAATATAACTGACGTTTTTTCGTTAGGTACAAATAGTTCATTACAATTACTTTTATTAGAAAGACTCATGAATTTTTTTTCATGGGTCTTTTTTATGCAATATTGCTCATGTGATGTATAAAAATAAATGTTATCAAAGAAAAATAATATTATATTCGATAAAAATAACGACATGAAAAAGTTTTATTCTATTGTTTTTCTGCTTGTAGGACTGTTTGTTTTCGGGCAGATTAATTATACAATTTCACCCAATCCATTTAATGAAACGGACGCTATTACGCTGACGGTTCCCGGGGATCAGATTGATGAAGCAGCCTGGGGAGTCTCCAATAATTCAATTTACATATGGTCCTGGTCTTATGATGCAAACTATCAAAATAGTCAGGATTGTCTTACCAACGGAAGCTGGGACAATTCCAATGAGCTGAATAAACTCAACTATAATGCAGGAACTGATTCTTATTCACTGACATTTACGCCTACTGCTTTTTTCGGTAGAATCGGAATTGGAAGATTCGGATTTTTATTAAAAGATAAAACCGGTGTACACCAGACTTCACCGAATAGCTACGTGAATGTTGGAGTTTTGAACCTTACCTTAACGAATCCTGCTGCCAATAGTATTACTTCTGTACCAACGGGTAATTCAATTAATATTACAGCAACAACAAACGTAAATGCTACGTTTCAGCTCAAAGCGAATGGAACAGTCGTAAATTCTACGCCAACACCGGCTCAATCATATTCTTATAATTATACGGTAACACAGGATACGAATATGGAACTTATAGCAATGGAAGGAGCAAGCTCAAAGAAAGCAACATTCATATTACAGGTTCCCAGAAATGTGGTTTCTGAGTCAATTCCGGGGTGGATAAAACAAGGGATAAATTATAATACTGCCGATCAGACCAAAGTAGGACTTGCTTTATATGCTCCTCATAAAAATTTTGTACATGTAATAGGAAGCTTCAATAATTGGGCTGTAAATGATACTTATTTAATGAAAAGAGATACAACCAATCCTGATCTTTATTGGATAGAATTGAGGGGGCTAACTCCACAGCAATTGTATACATTTCAATACAGAACCAATGATTTAAAAAAAGTAGCTGACCCTTACTCGCCGCAGATCTTATCTTCCTATGATGATCAATGGATTTCTGCTTCCACCTATCCTAATCTTCCAGCTTTTCCGATAGGACAGGACTTTGAGGTTTCTACATTCAAGACAGGACAGACAGCTTATAACTGGCAGGTAAATAACTTTCAGAGACCCGCAAAAGAAGATCTTATCATATATGAATTGTTATTAAGAGACTTTACCCAGGAGAAAAACTGGCAGTCTTTAATAGATAAGATTACTTATTTAAAGAATTTAAAAATCAATGCCATTGAGCTTCTTCCCATCATGGAATTTGATGGAAATCTTTCCTGGGGATATAATACTTCCTTCCATTATGCCTTAGATAAAGCATATGGTACCCCGGAAAAATTCAAAGAATTTGTAGATCTGTGCCATCAGAACGGAATTGCGGTCATTCTGGATGTGGCATTTAATCATGCAACTGGGCGTTCACCATTGGTAAGACTTTGGAATATTGATCCTGATGGAGACGGTTACGGAGATGTTGCAGCCAATAATCCTTATTTCAACCAAGTTCCTAAACATTCTTATAATGTGTTTAATGACTTTAACCATTCCAGTCTTTCAACTCAATATTACGTTGAAAGATGTCTTCAGCAATGGCTTACAGAATATCGTATCGACGGTTTCCGTTGGGATTTAACAAAAGGATTTACACAGAACTGTTCCGAAAACGATGAAAACTGTACCAATGCCTACCAGCAGGACAGAGTGGATATTATGAAACATTATGCAGACAAACAATGGGCAATTGATCCGAATTCTTACATGATATTTGAACATCTTGGAACTGACGCTGAAGAACAGCAATGGGCAAATTATAAAACAGCAGAAGGAAAAGGGGTGATGCTTTGGAATAAACAAACTGAACCTTACAATCAAAATACAATGGGTTATAAGGAAAACAGCAATTACGACCGTATGAATCATAACCTTCACGGTTTTACCAATATGCGTGCAGTTGGATTTGGAGAAAGCCATGATGAGGAAAGATTAATGTTTAAAAATCTTGCTTACGGTGCAGTTAACGGAAGCTACAACGTAAAAAACCTTACTACCGCTCTTGAAAGAATGAAAACTTTTGGAGCAACATTCTTTACCATTCCCGGACCAAAAATGATCTGGCAGTTTGGAGAGCTGGGCTATGAATTCAGTATCAACAGATGTGCTAACGGAACTATTGATAATGGGTGCAGAACAGACGAAAAACCTATTGCTTTTACATTAGGATATGACAATGATGCCAACAGAAAAGCAGTGTATGATACCTGGGCGAAAATTATAGATATAAGAAACAGCCATCAGGTATTTAAATCTAAGACGTATAGTATAGAATCCAACAATCTCTCAAACGATCCTGACGGATTGATCACAAGAATCTATATGTATGATACTTCTATCAACGGAATGAAGAATGTTGTAGTGCTTGCCAATTATTCCACTTCAGTACAAAATGTTACTCCTTACTTCCCATATACGGGGCAATGGCAGAATTTAATGGATAATACGATCAATAATATTACCAACACAACGGCTTCCATTACTTTACAGCCGGGAGAGTTCAGAATTTTCGGGAATTATGAAGGAGCGTTGTCTGTTTCAGATGTGAATGCTGCAAATAAACTGTCACTTCAGATTGCAGATAATCCTGTAAAAAATGGCTTAGCAAAATTAATTTTTAACAAAGCTAAAAACGGGGAAATTATCATCTTTGATATGAATGGTAAAAAGCTGGATTCATTGAAGCTGAATAAAGAAAACGGCACCCATGAACTGAAAATCAACTATCCGGCAGGAACTTATCTTGTCCATTTGAAATCAGAAACAGGAATGGCAATTCAAAAAATGATTATAAAATAAATACAAAGGCAAATTTGCAGATGAGCAGATTTGCCTTTTTTGCATATTTAAAAAATAAGTCTACCTTTGCACTAGATTTATCAAGAAAGGTGGAGGGATTTGGCCCAAAGAAACCTTAGCAACCTGCATGATTCCAGAAATGTAAAGGTGCTAATTCCAACCCGATGGGGGAGATAAGTGAAGTCAATATTCTTATATGAATTCCATTTCTTGATGTCTTGTGTGTATCTGCAGAACGATCTGCGGAGAACGAATATTAATTGGCAAGAATAAAGATGAAAAAATTAAGCACAGTTGCATTACTGCTTGGGACAATTTTGGTCGCAGCCCAGGAGCAGGAGGAAAAAGGAAAACAAATCGAAGACATTGTCATCGTAGGAAACCGTAGCGTTAAAAGAACAAAACTAGAAACACCGGTTCCGGTAGATGTTATCAATATCGATAAAATTCAAAGGTCTTCACCACAAATGACAGCTCAGGACCTTTTGAACTATGTGGTTCCGTCATTTAATTCCGTAAGACAATCTGCTTCTGATGGAACAGAACACATTGATCCTGTCAGTTTGAGAGGAATGGGACCTGATCAGGTTTTGGTTTTACTTAATGGAAAAAGAAGACATACAACTTCTCTGGTAAACTATCAGAACACAGTAGGAAATGGTTCTGTAGGAACAGATTTAAGCACAATTCCGATCATTGCCATTGAAAAAATAGAAGTTTTAAGAGATGGCGCCGCAGCACAATATGGATCAGATGCCATTGCAGGAGTTATCAATATTATACTTAAAAAGAATCCGGGTGCTTCTGCAAGTTTAACTTATGGGTTAAGTGGCAGAAATGACGGAGAAACCTATCAGGCTGGTGTAAATTATGGCGCTTCTCTTGGTAAAAATGATGGTTTTATCAACCTTTCATTACAATTAAGCCACAGAGGTAAGACAACGAGAACTCAAAATCATGATCTTGATATCTTTGGGAAAAACTTCGCTTATGAATTTGCTGATAATCCGGATGAAGCAAGAGAACAGGATGATCTTATGCTGAAAAAAGAAGGATTGACAAGAGATGATTTTAATTTCCAGATCGGAGATGCTCAAATCAGACAGGGACAATTATTTTTCAACTCAGAATATCCTTTGAATGATAATCTAAAATTCTATTCCTTTGGTGGGTTCAGTATCAAAGAAGGAAAAGGATATGGTTTCAGAAGACTGCCAAGTGAGGATTTTAATGTCGTTAAAGAAATTTATCCTTATGGTTTTCAGGCAGTATTGGGATCTCAGATCTATGATGTTTCTTATGCTGTTGGAGCAAAATATAACGTAAACGACTGGTTGATTGATCTCAGCAATACATTTGGAAGCAATACATTCAAATATAATGTAAGCAATACCAACAACGCTTCCTTAGGAATAAAATCGCCAACAATTTTTTATGCCGGATCACATAGTTTTCTGCAAAATACAGTAAATCTTGATGTCGCTAAAAATATAAAGAACTTCAATATTGCATTCGGAGGAGAATTCAGATTTGAACAATATCAGATAAAAGCAGGAGACGAAGCTTCATATACTCAATATGATATCAACGGTAATATTGCTGTGGATGGCTCACAGGTCATTGGAGCAGGTGGTTCACAATCCTTTATCGGTTTTTCACCAGCAAATGCCTTGAAAAAAGACAGGCATTCCACAGCAGTATACGCAGATGTTTCCTATGATCTGGATAAAAAGCTGAGCATTGATCTGGCAGGAAGATTTGAAAACTATTCAGACTTTGGAAATACTCTGAACGGAAAACTAGCAGTAAGATATGAATTTGTAAAAAATTATGCAGTAAGAGCAGCTGTTGGAACAGGGTTCAGAGCGCCATCGCTTCAACAGCAGTATTTTAATAACTCTTACGCAGATATTTCCACAAGTGGTTTAAAGATCGTTACCAAAGGAATCTTTAGAAATGACAGTCAGGCAGCACGTGACCTTAATTTTGATAAACTAAAGCAGGAAACTTCGGTGAATGCCAGTGCAGGATTTACTTTTAAACCTTTAAACAATCTCTTTATTACCATAGACGGATACTGGATCAGAGTAAAAGACAGAATTGTCATCACCAGTAATATTACCGACGAAAGACTGGCAAATTATGGAGTGGAAAGCGGAAGATTTTTTGCCAATGCAATTGATACAGAAACCAAAGGAATAGAATTGGTTGCTACTTACGACTGGAAGCTGGGTGGCGGAAACTTAAATATAAACCTTGCCGGAAACTATACAGAAACAAAAATCACGGACTTTCATTTCCCTGAAAAGATAGATACCCCAAGAGACGAATATTTCGGTCCGGATCAAATCAATATTATTGAAACACTTTCTCCAAAAACAAAAGCTTCCCTAGGCTTGAATTATGGAATAGGAAGGTTCAATTTTCTCGTGAGAAATACCTATTTTGGTAAAGTCATAAGAGATGGTTTTCCTTTCGGAGTCGTTCAGGAGTTTTCTCCAAAGGTGGTTACCGACGTGAGTATAGGATATAATCTTACTAAAAATATCAATCTTACGGTAGGAGCCAATAACGTATTCGATGTTTTTCCGGACCTTCAGACTTACAAAAATTCGTATTATGGAGTATTCAAATATGCACCGGTTCAGATGGGAACATTGGGAAGCTATTTCTTTGGAAGGCTTAATTTTAATTTTTAATCAAAAATGAGTACTTCTTCACATCAGATTGGCTGGAAGACAGCTGCTGCCATTGTAGTTTCCAATATGATAGGAACTGGGATATTTACAACACTCGGTTTTCAGTTATCAGATATTACCAATACCTACAGTATTTTCCTGTTATGGGTCATTGGAGGAATTCTCGCATTATTTGGAGCTTTCTGCTATGCCGAATTAGGATCTCATTTTAAAGGAAATGGCGGAGATTTTATTTATCTTAAAGAAACTTACCATCCTTTATTTGGATATCTCATAAGCTGGATCTCACTGATTATCGGGTTTTCTTCACCTGTAGCACTGGCAGCTCTCGCAATGTCCAAATATCTTTCTGTATTTGATTATTCTTTTGGGAACGGTTTTGCAATTGCAGCGATCTTTTTGGTTGCGATTACTCTGTCATTCAGTTTAAAGACTTCAAGCCGGTTTCATAACTTCTTCACCTTTATTAAAATAGCCTTTATCATTGTATTGGTTATTCTGGGGATTGGATTATCAGATGATCCACAAATTGGAAACAGTCTGAATTTCAGTAACAGCTGGCAAAACGAAATCATGCTTCCCGCCTTTGCTACTTCACTGGTCTTTGTTACCTATTCCTATACCGGTTGGAACTCTGCCTCGTATATTGCAGGAGAAATAAAAGATGTTCAAAAGAATCTTCCAAAATCCCTGATCATAGGAACTGTTTTTGTGACAGTGAGTTATATCCTTGTCAATTACATTATGCTGAAACATGCTCCGGTAAGTCAATTAGCAGGAAAAGAAGATGTAATGGGAGAGGCGGCAGTGAACATGTTGGGACTTTCCTTTGGAAAAATTGTCAATATTTTTATTGCATTACAGCTCATTGCAACAATTAGCGGCTATTTATGGGTGGGTTCAAGGCTTACACAGGCTTTTGCAAAAGATACACGTATTTGGAAACCGCTTTCAGTAGGAAACAAAAAAGGAATTCCGGTAAGAGCTATCTTTGCTCATGCAGTGATTGCCGCGATCATTATTTTAACAGGAAGTTTCAAGGAGATCTTTGTTTATACAGCATTTATCCTTCAGTTATTTGCAAGTCTGGCAATCTCAACGGTTTATTTTCTTAAAAAGAAAGACCGTAAAATATTTAAATCCAATACATTTTACATATTTCCGACCGTTTTCCTCCTGTTCAGTATATACATTCTTTATTTTACCTTTATTCATAACCCTAAAGAAAGTATGATCGGATTAGGAATAATTGCAGTAGGGCTCGTTCTATATTGGATAGACAGAAGAATTTCCAGGCAAGTTTAAGCTAATAATTGAATACATAAAATACAGACAGATAATTTCACAGACTCACTTTTTTACAATTTTGTCGCTTTACCCTTCATGCTCAAAAATTTATACTTTAATTTTGAATTAATAATTCTTATCTTTGCACCCACAAAAATTCCACAATGTCTAAATCATTAATTCCAAAATTAGAAGCTATAAAACAAAGATATAATGAGGTTGCAGACCTTATTATACAGCCTGATGTCATTTCAGACCAAAAAAGATATTCTTCTTTGAACAAAGAATATAGTGATTTGGGAAAAATTGTAAGAGTTTACGATCAGTACAAAGGTGCTTTGGATAGCATTGCAGAGTCTGACGAAATTATTGCTGACGGTTCAGACAGAGATCTTGTAGATCTTGCTAAAGAAGAAAAACTGGAAGCACAATCAAAAATTCCTGGATTGGAAGAAGAGCTTAAAGTTCTTTTGATTCCTAAAGACCCAGCCGATGACAAAAACGTTATCGTAGAATTACGTGCCGGAACAGGAGGTGATGAAGCTGCAATCTTCGTAGAAGATGTATATAGAATGTATACCATGTATTTCAAAACAAAAGGCTGGAGACATGAAGTGACCGATTCTAATGAAGCTGCAAAAGGATATAAGGAATTGATCATGAAAGTGGAAGGTGAAGGCGTATACGGTATCATGAAGTTCGAATCAGGAGTTCACCGTGTACAGCGTGTACCGGAAACAGAATCTCAGGGTAGAGTGCATACATCGGCAATTACCATTGCTGTTTTACCGGAAGCAGAAGAAGTAGACTTCGAACTGAATCCTGCTGATATTGAAATGCAGACTTCACGTTCAGGAGGTGCCGGAGGTCAGAACGTAAACAAAGTTGAAACTAAAGTACAGTTGACACACAAACCTTCAGGGTTAGTAGTAGTTTGTCAGCAAGCTCGTTCTCAGTTAGCAAACAGAGAATTGGCAATGGAAATGCTAAGAACAAAACTTTACGATATCGAATTACAGAAAGTACAGGGAGATATTGCTGCACAACGTAAATCTATGGTTTCTACAGGTGACCGTTCTGCAAAGATCAAAACGTACAATTATCCTCAGGGAAGAGTAACAGATCATAGAATCAACAAGTCTATGTACAATCTGGATGCTTATATGAACGGAGATATTGCTGAAATGATCGATGCCGTAATCATGGCAGAGAATGCAGAAAAAATGAAAGGAGAAGAAGAAAACTACTAGAGTTTTAAAATAAACAATAAAGCCTCTGATTTTTTCAGGGGCTTTATTTTTAATCACCAATAACTTATTAAAATATAAACTATGAAAAACTACAAAATTATTTTCATGCTGTTGCTTACCATGATGGGGCAATCCGTTTTTGCACAGACAGAAGTAAAGAAACCCAAAGAAGTCTTTGAACTGTTCTTCGTAACTTTTCTGAACAATGATGAAGCAACACGTTTAAAGCTTAACGATTATCTTAGACCCACTGTAGAAGGAAAAGATGCTTTTGAAGTAAACTTTAAAGAAAATGCAGATGACATGATTAAAACAAGTGCAGACAGCTTTTTATCCATATTTCCTAAAGCTGCAGCCACAGCATGTCAAAAAGAAGCCGAAGACTATTTTAAAGCTGTATTTGCCAATTTCAGAAATGGTAAACTAAACATTA
The DNA here is from genome assembly GCF_001684975.1 of Chryseobacterium artocarpi. Taxonomy (GTDB): domain Bacteria; phylum Bacteroidota; class Bacteroidia; order Flavobacteriales; family Weeksellaceae; genus Chryseobacterium; species Chryseobacterium artocarpi. Next base: position 106,991 of record NZ_MAYH01000049.1, read on the forward strand.
AAAAGGTCAACGTCGCACCTAACGAATATGTAGAAGGACAGAACATCGCAAAGGTAGAATATACTGTAAGCTTTAAAGTTCCTGCAAATCCTACACCGGAACCTAAAACAGATCCTAAAAAAATAAAAGCAGATGAACTGAAAAAGTTCCTGAACCAAATGATTCAGGATTTTACGACTGCGGATAAAACAATTATTACAGATCAGGAATTCAGCTTGTACGAATTGAAAGAAGGAGATAAAATATACTATTGGAACGGTAGCCCGGATGAAATTGTTACCAATCTTACCGACTTCTATTTCGATAGTTTCTAAGAGATTAGCTGTTGATTAATAGCTGTTTAGAAAATAAAAGTTCCGAATTTCCGGGACTTTTTTTATTTCACATACTTTATGTATTTTTGATAAAACCGTTCACTATGAATTTTAAACCTATATTATTAACTGCTGGAGTTCTGTTTTCAGCATCTTTTTATTCTCAAACAATGAATTATCCAAAAGCATTAAAGGGAAGCCAGACTGATACTTATTTTGGAACTGCTGTTGCTGATCCTTACAGAGATCTTGAAAATGATTCCGATGCTACTAAAAAATGGGTAGATGAGGAAGTAGCTTACAGCCAGAATTATTTGTCTAAAATTCCATTCAGAGATAAAATCAGAAACCAGTTGAAAGATATCTGGAATTATGAGAAGATTTCAGCGCCTTTCAAAGAAGGAGATTATACTTATTATTCTAAAAATGATGGTTTGCAGGCACAATCTGTACTATACAGAACAAATAATAAGACCAAAGCAACAGAAGTATTTTTAGATCCAAATAAATTCTCAGACAAAGGAACCACTTCATTGTCTAATCTTTCTTTCAATAAAAAAGGAAACCTTGCAGCATACTCTATCTCAGAAGGAGGAAGTGACTGGAATAAAATCATCATCATTGATGCTGTTACCAAAAAACAGATCGACGAAACATTGCTAGATGTAAAATTCAGTGGAATTTCCTGGCAGGGAGACGAAGGATTCTATTATTCAAGCTATGATAAACCAAAAGAAGGAACCGTTCTTTCCGGAATGACAGACAAGCATAAGGTTTATTTTCACAAATTAGGAACAAAACAATCTGAAGATAAATTGATTTTCGGGGGTGAAAAGACACCAAGAAGATACCTTGGTGCCCACGTTTCAGATGATCAGAGATATCTTATTATTTCTGCGGCTAATGCTACCAACGGAAATGAAATGTATATCAAAGACCTTAAAAAAGGGGGCGATTTTGTTCAGATTACAAAAGGATTTGATATCAATGCAAATATCGTAGATACACAAGGAGACGATCTTTTCATTTTCACAGATAAAGATGCTCCGAATATGCGCCTTGTAAAAACTACAATCAGCAATCCAGCTCCTGAAACATGGAAAGACGTTATTCCACAAACAGAAAACGTACTGGGAATCTCTACAGGTGGTGGATATTTCTTCGCTACGTATATGATTGATGCTATTGATCAGGTAAAACAGTTCGATAAAACAGGAAAACTGATCAGAGAAATTGCCCTTCCGGGAAAAGGAAATGTAGGAGGATTTGGTGGAAAAGAAAAAGAGAAAGACATTTATTACTCTTTCAGCAACTATATTACACCAGGAACTACCTATAAATTCAATGTAGATTCAGGAAAATCAGAAGTATACCAAAAACCGAAAGTGAAATTCAATCCGGATGATTACGTTTCAGAACAGGTATTCTATACATCAAAAGACGGAACAAAAGTTCCTATGATGATCAACTATAAGAAAGGAACTAAACTTGATGGTAAAAACCCAACCATTCTATACTCTTACGGAGGTTTCAACATCAGCTTACAGCCATCTTTCTCGGTAGTAAACGCTATCTGGATGGAAAACGGCGGAATCTATGCCGTTCCAAACATCCGTGGAGGAGGTGAATATGGTAAAAAATGGCACGATGCAGGAACAAAAATGCAGAAGAAAAACGTTTTTGATGACTTTATCGCAGCAGGAGAATACCTACAGAGCAAAGGCTATACTTCAAAAGAATACATGGCACTTTCAGGAAGATCAAACGGAGGTTTATTGGTAGGGGCAACAATGACTTTACGTCCAGACCTTGCAAGAGTAGCTTTCCCTGGAGTTGGAGTATTGGATATGCTAAGATATAACAAATTCACAGCAGGTGCAGGCTGGTCTTACGATTATGGAACAGCAGAAGACAACAAGGATATGTTTGAATACCTGAAATCATACTCTCCTGTACACAACGTAAAAACAAAAACTTGTTATCCGTCTACCATGATTATTACAAGTGATCATGATGACAGAGTAGTTCCGGCTCACTCATTCAAATTTGGAGCAGAACTTCAGGAAAAACAAGGATGTAAAAACCCAATCCTTCTAAGAATCGAAAAGAATGCAGGACACGGTGCCGGAAGATCTACAGATCAGGTAATCGGAGAAAATGCAGACCTTTTATCATTCGCATTATATGAAATGGGAGTAAAACTTTAATTCATATAGAATAAATATCAGTCTTATCAAAAATATAGACCAGTATAAACAACTATAAAGCAAAACCCCCGGATGACATTCATCCAGGGGTTTATTTATGATTACTGAATTGATTAATTCTTCATAAATTTAGAGCTTAAATCACCAATTTTATAAATATATATTCCCTTTGGAAGCCTTTCTACATCAATAGAAATCTTACCCTCTGAAGCTGAAAAAGATTTGTTAAGAACCAACTTTCCGGTTACATCAAAAACCTCAATCTTATTTGCCCCACTTCCGGGATTCATCACATTCAATATTTTGTTCGTAGGAATAGGAAATGCAGATAATTTACTGCCAGCCTGAATTTCTTTTGCCGCTAAAACTGTAGTGGGTAATCCATAAACATCCGTTAATGGAATACTGTTGATATTGAAAGCTGTCGCACCACGAACAGTTAACTTATTGGTATTTGTTGTAGCATCATGAAAAACGTGAAATTCTCCTCCGTAGAATGTATTGGGATTCGTATGAAAATCTTTGATTAGTGTCCCATCTTCATTAATTAATAATAGTTTATAGTAATTTTGTGCATCATTAAAAACGCTTACCATAAACTCAAACTTACCATCAGTATTAAAGATATTTTTTGATATTGAAAATTCTTCACCGTAAAAATCTGACCTGTTAAAAGTAGCAGGCATTGGAATATTGACTGTCTTATAAAGTGAATAGTCTGAATTAAAAATTTTCAGTTTGTGATCAGTGGTCTTAGAAATATAAAATGTTTCTGTAGAGGTAGAATAGACAAATGTGTCTTCATTAGTGAACGTATGTTCAAGAGCTAATTGTGCAAAAGCAAAGTTTGCAGCCATTAAAGCTACAGCAGAAAATAATAATTTTTTCATGGTTTTAGTTTTAAATTTGAAGTGACAAAGTTACTGAAACTTTTACTGAAACTACAATTTAAATTTCTGTTAATTATCTTTTTAATGAGGTTTTTAACCAGAATTTAATAGAAGAAGATTCTAATTTAAAATGCAGATAATCATAAGGTTGTAAATGCTTATTTATTATTCTAAAAATGCTTAAATTTAGCATCTAATAAATCCGTAAGTATGAGAAGAGAAGTTCAGAACAAAACTCCTCAATTTAATATAACTGAAAAAATAACTGAGATCTATCCTTTTGAAAAAGACGGATTACAGTTGAAGTCTTCCTATAAAAAAGAAGACGTTAAAAATGAATCTTTAACGGAAACCTCTCCGGGAATTGCCCCTTACTTAAGAGGTCCATATTCTACAATGTATGTTCAGAAACCATGGACAATCCGTCAATACGCAGGGTTCTCCACAGCAGAAGAATCCAATGCTTTTTACAGAAGAAACCTTGCTGCAGGACAAAAAGGACTTTCAGTAGCTTTTGATCTTGCTACCCACCGAGGATATGATTCAGACCACTCAAGAGTAGTAGGAGACGTAGGAAAAGCTGGTGTGGCAATCGATTCCGTGGAAGACATGAAGATTCTTTTCAACGAAATTCCTCTTGATCAGATTTCAGTATCCATGACGATGAATGGAGCAGTACTTCCGATTCTGTCTTTCTACATCGTAGCAGCAGAAGAACAGGGAGTGAAGCAGGAATTACTTTCAGGAACTATCCAGAACGATATTCTGAAAGAATTCATGGTAAGAAATACTTACATCTATCCACCTACACCATCTATGAAGATCATTGCGGATATTTTTGAATATACTTCGCAGAACATTCCAAAATTCAATTCTATTTCGATTTCAGGGTATCACATGCAGGAAGCAGGAGCTACTCCGGTATTGGAAATGGCTTACACTTTGGCGGATGGTCTTGAATACGTAAGAACAGGGATAAAAGCAGGAATGAACGTAGATGATTTTGCCCCACGTCTATCATTCTTCTGGGCAATCGGGATGAATCACTTCATGGAAATTGCCAAAATGCGTGCAGCAAGATATATCTGGGCTAATCTTTTAAAACAGTTTAATCCTCAGAATCCAAAGTCATTAGCTTTAAGAACGCATTCTCAAACTTCAGGATGGTCGTTGACAGAGCAGGAGCCTTTTAATAACATCACAAGAACAGCTATTGAGGCATTATCTTCCGCATTAGGAGGAACGCAATCATTACACACCAATGCATTAGATGAAGCTATTGCCCTTCCTACAGATTATTCAGCTAAAATTGCAAGAAATACACAGATCATTCTTCAGCAGGAAAGTGGGATATGCGATGTTGTAGATCCAATGGGAGGAAGTAATCTTGTAGAAAGCCTTACCCAGCAGATGATCGAGGAAGCAATGAAGTATATTGAAGAAGTTGAGCAGGAAGGAGGAATGACCAAAGCAATTGAAGCCGGAATTCCAAAAATGAGAATTGAAGAAGCCGCAGCTAAAAAACAAGCTAAAATTGATAGTGGCGAAGAATTTATCATTGGTGTAAACTCTTTCAAATCATCATTAAAACAGGATGCGATAGAAATTCTTGACATCGATAATACCGAAGTTCGAAGAAAGCAGATCGATAGACTGAACAATATCAAAGCAGAAAGAAATCCGGAAGCTGTAACAGAAATCTTAAATGAAATCCGTGAAACCGCAAAAACAGGAAAAGGGAATCTTTTAGCACTTTGTATCGAAGCCGCAAGAAGAAGAGTTACTCTTGGTGAAATGAGTGATGCCATGGAAGAAACCTTTGGAAGATATAAAGCAAACATTAAAACAATCTCTGGAGTATACGCTATGAACGCCGGGAAAAATGAATACTTTGAAAAAGCCCTGAACCTGACTCAGAAGTTTGAAGAAGAAGAAGGACGCCGTCCAAGGATTATGGTCGCTAAAATGGGACAGGATGGTCACGACAGAGGTGCAAAAGTAGTTGCAACAGCATTTGCAGACATGGGATTTGATGTCGATGTAGCACCACTATTCCAGACACCGGAAGAAGTAGCAAAACAGGCGGTAGAAAACGATATTCACATTTTGGGAGTATCTTCCTTAGCTGCGGGGCATAAGACATTAGTTCCGCAGGTTGTAGAAGAACTTAAAAAACTGGGAGCAGATGATGTTACCATTGTTGTAGGAGGAGTAATTCCACAGCAGGACTATGAATTCCTGTATGCCAACGGTGCTGACTTTATTTTTGGGCCGGGAACCAACCTTCCGAAATGTGCCGTTGAAATCTTAGAGAGGTTTTTAGAAAACTAAACCTAAAAAGCTTTAATTTTCATAAAGAAATTAAAAGCACATCTATGGGGTTTAAAAATAATATAAAGCCTACGAAGAAAAAGCTAATTTTCTTGGTAGGCTTTTTATGTATAGCAACCTTTTTATGGGCAGTAAAAGAGAAGAATAGACCTATACAAAAATCTCCTGTTCCTGCCAATATTGAACAGGTGAAAAAGCATTTGACAGCACTTACTCAGACGCCAAAATTCAGGAATCATAAAAATGTTGACCAGCTGAATGAGATTGCAGAGTACATCCATCAGAATTTTAAAACATATGCAGACAGTACTGGTTTTCAGGAATATCAGGTAGACGGGCAGGTCTATAAAAATGTAATCTGCTCTTTTGGAACAGAAAACCGTAAAAGAATAATTATTGGCGCACATTATGATGTCTGTGGAGATCAGCAGGGAGCAGATGATAATGCAACCGGAGTTACAGCACTTCTGGAACTTGCCAGAATGTTTAAAGGACAAAAACTCAATTATCGTGTAGATCTGGTAGCATACACACTTGAAGAGCCTCCTCATTTCAGAACGGAAAATATGGGAAGTTTTATTCATGCAAAATATCTAAAAGACAATAAAATTGATGTCTATGGGATGGCTAGTGTAGAAATGATCGGATATTTTAAAGATGAAAAAGGATCTCAGGATTTTCCTGTAGGGATTCTTTCCTGGATCTATGGAGACAAAGGAGATTTTATTACTTTGGTTAAAAAGTTTAGCGGAGCAGGACCATTTGTTGGAAATTTTATAGACCATTTTAAAGATTCAAATCAGATCAAAACAGCTATATTTCCAGCTCCGAAATTTGTAGGCGGAGTAGATTATTCCGATCATTTGAACTATTGGAAATTTGATTTTCCAGCCCTGATGATCACCGATACTTCATTCTTTAGAAACAAAAATTATCACCAATCTACAGATACTTTGGAAACGCTGGATATTAAACGGATGACAAAAGTTATTGATGCTATTTTTCTAAGCATTATTCACCTCAAGTGAATAAAATAAAGGCTGTTTCAACTTTTGAAACAGCCTTTATTTTATTTCTTCTGAACGATTTTACCATCATCCATAATCTGATAATGCGTTTTAGTTATCTTTTGACTATTTCCATCAATCTTGTGGTCTGTTGTCACAGTGATTTCTCCTGCTTTATTGATTTCATAGCTGCTGAACTCCTCCTTCTTATCATCCTTTCCGGGATCAAACCAAATACCTTCTACATAGGCTTCATCAACGATGCTGTTATTCAGTACAGTAAGCAGATAATATCGGTAATCAAAATCTCCACAATCCATTGGAACAAGAATAAGTTCAGCATTTTTATATCGGGTTAAAGGAAAATACCTGAAATTTGGCTCTCCGCAGCTGTACTTTTCTGAACCTTCCACCGCAAAATCTGTTTCTATAAACTTTACATCTACCTGGGGAAGACTTTCAATAGGTAAGCTATAAAGTCCTGTTTTTAATAAAGATTCCATTGGGGCAGGGGTATCTTTACTTTTTCTCCACTCCTCAAGAGAAATATATTCTCCCGACGGAGGGTCTAAAATGGTCAAAGTATTACACTGACCACTTGAAGCATGAAAAAGATGATAGGTTTCAAAACGATCCGGACCATTATATCCCACAGAAATAGAATAATCCCAGCCATTATTTACCTTTGTACTGTCTACAAGAAACCCAATTCTGCCTTTCCCTTTGGTCTCTGATTCCAGAAACTTAGCCTGCGATTTTATTTCCTCTAAATCCAGAATTTTTTTCATGAAATGAGGAGAAAGACATCCTTTATCTAATACTTTTATCTCTTCTTTTTTTACAGATTCTTCTTTCTTACATCCTATAAAAAGTAGTGGAAGTAATGCCCATAAAATTTTATACATACAGCTCTTTTTTCACAAAAATAAGATTTAAATAATGATGATTAAAAAAATAATTCTATATTTGCACCTGAAAATCAAGTTTAACCATTTAAAAACAACGAAGCAATGTTCAGAACTAATCAGAATTCTACAGTTGGATTACCCCTTATGGAGGTAAGGCTTCGCGGTTTGGTACACTCTTAGAAAAATAGTACAATACAATATCAAAACCCGAAGTCGTAGAGATTTCGGGTTTTTTATTGCGCAATATTTCAAACTCACGTTTCCCGAAATCTTTTTAAGTGTTATTAAGAACAAAATAGGCTGAGGTTTACCCTCAAAACTATACGCGTTCACTATTATTAATCCATTCAACTAATATTTTAGTTGATAAAGAAAATAGACTAAGAGCAAATCCGGTATTTCGGGTCTTGCATCTGGTATCTTGTGTCTTACATGGAAAATGATAACCTTCTGCTTTACCAGCTAAGAAGCCTGAGAAGCAGAAAAAGAACAATAAAAAAAGATGTAGAAAAACAGATAAGAAAAAAGTATAAACGTAGTAAGGAAGTCTGGAACATAAGGAAAAATATTCCACTTATTCCTCTGGAAAATCCCTATCAATTAGGATTCGTAAGATTCTTTGTAGTAAGGGATGATGTAATGCGGAGTAGCGATGGAGATTTCTTTGAGGGACTTTTAAAGAAAATCAATACGTACATGTATTCCGGAAGCCGTCAGTTTTTAAAAAAGAAAAGAAAATTTGGTCGAAGGATATATGTAGAAAGAGGGCAGAAACTTAATCGTGTTTCTTCATACTCATGGAGCAGTCCGAAATTTGGACTTACCCCAAGAGAAAGGCTGTACTTTCTGAAAAAAGAAGAATACTGTCCTTTTCGGAAAAGCTATGATACTTATTACGAATTTACTGAACCGTGGAGATTTATTCTGAGGACTAGACCACATATGATCACCCATCACAAACCAATAGATGCTGAGCTTGAGAAAGAGCAGGCGGAACTGGATGCATATTTGGGACAGCATAAAATTGTAGGAATTCTTCAGAAAAAAATGCACGGAAAATCTAATCCATGGAAAATGGAATATGAAACAGATCTTATCAAAAGCAGGAAATATACTACCTGCACAATGTCTGCAACAGAGATTGCAGATTGTTTTCAGGACTTGTAGTTCTGATGATTTTTAAAACAAAAACAATGGGAAATTTAAAACTAAAAGGAAAAGATATATTAAAACTGGGCTATCCAAACAATCAAAGCGTAAATGTTGCCTTGGAAGTAATGAAAAGAAATTTTGCAACTAAAAATATCCATTATGTGAAATCTCTTTTAAAAGAAATTCTGATTCATCCAGAACAATTCGAAAAAGATTTGACCTTCGGACAGATTGCAGAAACGTTACTTTCATCCAAAAAAACAGAAAAAAGGATGCTGAATTCACAACGTGCAGACTTTCAAATCTTCGGGAATAATATTTCAGAAGAAGCTAAAAATCAACTGTACACGGCTTTGAAGCTTCCGGTTTCTGTTCAGGGCGCATTGATGCCTGATGCACATAGCGGTTATGGACTTCCAATCGGAGGAGTTTTAGCTGTAGAAAATGCAGTAATTCCTTACGGAGTAGGAATGGACATCGGCTGTAGAATGAGCCTAAGTATTTTGGATACACCCGTTTCATATCTGAACGGAGCAAGGGATAAATATGAAAAAGCCCTTGCCGAACATACAAAATTTGGAATGTACGAGACTCACAAATCTCATATTGACCACGAAATCTTCGATAGGGATACATTTGATTTAATCCCGATTCTTCGAAGATTGAAAGGAAAAGCTATTAAACAAATGGGATCCTCAGGAGGAGGAAATCACTTTGTAGAATTTGGAGAAGTAGAAATTACTGAAGAGGATGAACAGATAGGCTTACCTAAAGGAAAATATCTGGGAATTCTTTCTCACAGTGGTTCACGAGGGCTTGGAGCTGAGATTGCTCAATATTACTCAAGAGTAGCAGTAGAACAATGTCCATTGCCTAAAGAAGCACAACAATTCGCCTGGCTGGATTTAAGTACACATCTCGGCTTGGAGTACTGGACAGCAATGAACCTTGCGGGAGATTACGCCTCAGCGTGTCATGATGATATTCACAGAAGATTGGTAAAAGCTGTTGGGGGCAGAGTAAAGGCAAGAATTGAAAACCATCACAACTTTGCCTGGAAGGAAACTCATAATGGAAAAGAAGTTATTGTTCACAGAAAAGGAGCCACTCCAGCCAATGAAAATGAACTGGGAATGATACCCGGATCTATGACAGCAAAAGGATTCATCGTCCGTGGAAAAGGAAATCCGGATTCTTTGAACTCAGCTTCGCATGGAGCAGGAAGAGCCCACTCAAGAGGAGAATGCAGAAGTCTTTTCACTCAGAATGATATCAAAAAAGAGTTGAAACTTAAAGATGTTACATTAATGGGGGGAAATACAGAAGAAGCTCCGATGGCGTACAAAGACATCTATGAAGTGATGAATGCACAAAACGAATTGGTAGATATCCTTGGAACATTTCAGCCGAGAATTGTCAGAATGGATAGATAAATTGAATTGATTGTTTATAGTTGGCTGTAGTCCTTTTATTGAACTAATCTATAAGGTTTAGTAATTTCATAATCAGCTGGCTATAAATCTCAATTCATCATTAAAAAAACAAAAGAATGGGAGCACCTCATAACATAAAAAGATACGGAGAAGTCTGGCCTGAATTCAGAATTCAGTGGGGACTTGAAATTTTAGAAAAATTAAAAAATAAAGTCATTATATCTGGCGGATGGGCATGGCATTTTATGTCTGAAACAGGACATACAGAGTATAAACATGCTCATGATCATAAAGATATAGATGTCTTTGTAAAGAAAGAAAATGTAGCTGAAGTAGTAACAATCCTTTTACAGGAAGGGTTTCAGAAGGTCTGGACCCGGTACGATCATTTGCCAAGTGAAGAAAACTTCAGACGATATGAAAAAACAGTAGAATTGGAAAATGAAAAGTTTCACAGAATCACGATCGATTTTTTTGAAAGAAATGATCTTGAGATCGTTGAAACCAATGGATTTACAGTAGTAAGACCAGATATTTTACTTTCATTTTACAGGAATATTCATTCGAGTGATAAATGCTGGGCAGTGATGGCTGCAAAAGAACTATTGGAAAAGGGTATTGATCCTGTTGGGAACCCTTTATTAAGCAAAATGCCAAAATAATGATGGAAAAATTAATACAGATCACTTCAGGAAGAGGACCTTTAGAATGCCAGTGGGTTGTATCCAAAGTATTGAAAACCTTTCTTGAAGAAGTGAAAAATAATAATATAGATCACGAAATTATTCACCGTGAAAATGGAAATGTAAATATGACCGTGAAATCTGTAAGTATTCTTTTAAAAGGAAAAAATGTCAAAGAATTCCTGAAGACATGGCTGGGAAGCATCTGCTGGGAAGGTAAAAGTACATTCAGGAAGTTACATAAAAGAAGTAAATGGTTCATTGGAATCTTTGAAATAGAAAATCCTGAAACGATTAATTTCAGTGAAAAGGATATCAGATTTCAGACAACGAGAAGTCAGGGAAGCGGAGGGCAGAACGTCAATAAAGTAAATACGGCAGTTCGTGCTATTCACATCCCAACAAATGAATCAGTGTTTGTACAGGATACTAGATCACAGTTGAATAATAAAAAGCTCTCTGTTATTAGATTAAAAGAAAGGGTAATGAATGTTTATATCCAGCAACTGGAAAATAGAATGAAAGAAACCTGGAACCAACATTTGCAGGTAGAGCGTGGAAATCCAGTCCGAACATTTTCCGGAACTGATTTTAAAAATACTTATCATGATAAATCCTTTAAGAAACAAAGGAATAATCTTAAAAACGAACTAAAAAACTACAGCAATGACCTTAACTAAAAATAAATACTATTTTGAAGCATTGGACTATTTCCCTTATAATATGTCCGAATGTCTGGATGCTCTGAACTATGCCCTTTCCTATGAACCTGAGGATGCAGATAGTCTGTGTCTTATGGGAAGAGTATATTCGGAGGTTTTAAAAGATTATGAAACAGGGAAAAAATACTTTGAAGAAGCAATGCAAAGTAATATAAGTAATGTAAATACACCCAAGTTTTATATTGAATGTCTTTTAAGTAATGAAGATTATGATGAAGCAGAAAAACTTATCGAATATGCTTTAAAGATGAAGGGAATTGATAAAGCAGAAATCTATAACTGTAAATCACTTTTATCAGAAAGAAAAGGGGATAGCAAACAGGCGTTAGAATATATAAAGGAAGCGAAAAGATTCTGTTACAGTAGAAGTGAACTGGATATTTTAGAAGACAGAGAAAAATTAGTACAGAATAAACTGCCTAAACCCAGAACCAGAAAAAAGGCAGATTAATTTTTTGTCAATATTGAATTTTAAAGCCACGGCTTCATAGATAATATATATGAAGCCGTGGCTGATAAAAGCAGTTTCGTTTTTGAAGCTGCTTATTTTTTATTTACAGAGATCAGATAATCATACACCATTTGATGCTGATCATCATTCAGTTTAGCTTTAGGAGCCATTCTGCTCAGTGTATTGATCCAACCCTGATTGTCATGCTTGGTGGGTTCCGGCAGTTTATGGCATTTTGCACAGGAATTCTCAAAAATGGTTTTTCCCTGAGCCAATTGCTCGGATGAGGTATATTTCGGTCCTGTAACAGCCATACTTTTTGGTCCGCAGGAAATCAGGAATGCTGATGCTGCAATGCCGCTTAAGATTAGTTTTTTCATACCCATATTTTTTGTTTGGTGAATTACTTTTTCACAGAAACAATGTAATCATAAACCCATTTATGCTGGTCGTCCGTAAGTTTTGCCTTTGGAGCCATTGCATTCATGATGCCCACCCATTGTACAGAATTATGTGAAGTAGGGTCAGGTAATTTATGACACTTTCCACAAGAATTCTCAAAAATAGTTTTTCCCTGAGCAATCTCTTCAGCAGTAGATGTTGAAGTACCGGCTGTAGCAGCTGCAGTAGATGCTTTTGGAGTACAGGAAACTAAAAGGATAGCAGTAAACGATGCCGCAGCAATGAGTTTTTTCATGTTTCTTATTTTTGATATATAACAAATGTAATAAATTCCGGAACCCGTTGATACAGCGTGTTCTAGTTTTAATTTAGAAGAAATAAAAATTAAATTAACAAGAATATGGAATACGAAATTAGCACGTTTTATCCTTTTCTCTTTTCATTGGATCTCAGCTATTGACCATTCACTTTTTAATTATTAATTTTGAATCAATGAAATTTTCTACAGAAGAACTAATAGAAGGAATAAAATCAGGAAACAAACGCCTGATTGCAAAAGCTATTACTTTAGTTGAAAGTAAAAAAGCGGAGCACAGAATACAGGCAGAAGATCTTCTGAAAAAAATTATGCCTTTAACGGGAAACTCCATAAGAGTAGGAGTGACAGGAGTTCCCGGTGCCGGAAAATCCACATTCATTGAAAGTTTCGGTAGATTGGCAATCGCTCAGGGTAAAAAAGTTGCTGTTCTTGCCATAGATCCAAGTTCTTCAATCAATAAAGGAAGTATTCTCGGCGATAAAACCCGTATGGAAGAACTTGCCAAAGAAGAAAACGCATTTATTCGCCCTTCTCCGAGCTCAGGATTTCTGGGTGGCGTCGCCAATACAACATTCGAGACGATGATGATCTGTGAAGCAGCAGGTTATGATTATATTTTAATTGAAACCGTTGGTGTAGGGCAGTCAGAAGTTTTGGTTGCTGATATTACTGATGTTTTCTTATTCCTTAAAATCATCGGTGGCGGAGATGAACTTCAGGGTATAAAAAGAGGAATCATGGAAATGGTTGATGTCATTTTTATCAATAAAATAGATCAGGATAATTTCCAGAAAGCAAAAAATACAAGACTCGAATTAAAAAGAGCGCTAGACTTTATTCCACCGAAAGAAAAAGACTGGAAAATTCCTGTTTTATTAGGTTCTGCACTGAAAAATGAAGGATTACAGGAAATCTATGATAAAATTTCTGAATTTATAGAGCTTAAAAAGAAAGATGGAAGGTTTGATGAGGTTCGTATCCAACAGGCAGAAAAACGTTTTGAATATTGGGTTCAGGAATATATTCTTTCCCTGATGAAGAAAAGCAATACGGTAGAAGAAGCCTATCAGATGCATAAAAAAAATGCTTCAGAGATGGTTTCCAATCCAAGCACTGAAGCAAAATTATTTGTTGAAAAATTTTTATCGGGAGAAAACAGAGATTAAAGTTTTTCCTTTTCCTGTTTTACCTCTATTTTAGAAATATATCCATCATAAGAGATCGGTTGTCTGTCATTACTTTTTATAGAGACAAATGCCTTACCGCTTTTGAAGATTTCAATAATGATTTCTTGTGTAGTTCTTACATCATTAGGCTTGATTATTACAATCCATTTTCCTTTTTTGTTTTGAGTTTTATCAATGGTAAAGTCCTTTGAAGTGAATCTGTATCCATTGTCATTCGTGTTTCCGTAAGTAGGATTAAATAATCTTCCGAAGTAAGGTAATACTACGTCTACGCTGTTTTTAGTAACATCAATAGTATAATCTCCGTTTAAGTTCAACATTCTGGTAGACGTTGAATTCGGCATCGAATTCATGACATTGATGACATCATAATTCGTAGGATTCGCTCTTTGTGCATAGAACGTAAATTCTTGAGAATCTACCAACGCATTCACTACTGCAGGATCTGAAGAACCCTGGGATGCACAGCTCTGAAAAAAGAACAATGCCCCGAAAATCATCAGAAGAGAAATATACTTTTTCATGATCGATATAAATTAATTAAATTTAAACAGCAAAATGTATGCAAATATATTCTTTCTGGAATATTTTGGAATAAAAATTGTTAAGGTTGAATTATTAACACTCAAACTATGAAAGTTACACATCTATTAGGATTTGGAGCATTCGCTCTGTCGATCGCTGCTTGTACTACCAATCCTATTACAGGAAGGTCGTCTTTACAGCTGGCGAATAATTCAGAAATATTAACAATGTCTGCACAGGAATATAAAACGACATTGTCTAAAGGTAAACTTGTTACCGGAACAGCAGATGCAAAGAGAGTGGTAAATGTAGGAAACAGAATTAAAAATGCTGCAGAAAGATATTATCAGAGTATTGGAAGATCAGCAGACCTTGCCAATTACAGCTGGGAATTTGCTCTTCTGCAAAGTAATGAATTAAATGCATGGTGTATGCCTGGTGGTAAAGTAGCTGTTTATACGGGAATTTTACCTGTTACAAAAGATGACAACGGACTTGCTGTAGTAATGGGACATGAAGTTTCTCACGCACTGGCTGGTCACGGAAATGAAAGAATTTCTCAAGCGATGATGGCTCAATATGGAGGAGCTATCCTTGGAGGAGCTATTTCAAATGCACAATGGGCAAGTGTTTTCCAGAAAGTATATCCTATCGGATCTCAGGTTGCCTTATTGAAATATGGTAGAGGGCAGGAGTCAGAAGCTGATGAAATGGGACTTTACCTGATGTCTATGGCAGGATATGATCCAAGAGCCGCAATCCCTTTCTGGAATAGAATGGAAGCCGCTTCTTCAGGAGCTAGACAACCGGAGTTCCTGTCTACTCACCCTAATCCGGAGACAAGAATCTCAGATATTAACAAAGACTTACCAAAAGCTTTAGAATATTATAAAGCTGCAGGAGGAAAAATATAGCTTATGCTTATTATAGAGAGGAGGACTGATTTTTTAATTAAGTCCTTCTTTTTTGTTTATAATTCTTTTTCGTGCGTGTAAAATAAAAATCGTTTATTAGAACATTCAAAGAATTAAAATTCTATTCTCAGACAAAGGCTTATTAATTTTTTAGTAAATTTGATAAGGCTTTTTAAATATAATCACTTAAACACAATATTATGAAGAGTTTATCAATTACCGGACTTATTCTTTTAGCAGTTTCTGCTTTACTTTTTTATCTGACTACTGATTTTGCTGTAGAGCAGATCAAAATTTCTCATATTATGGGAATGATGGCTGGAGTTGGTATTGGGCTGATCATTGGCGGAATGGTTGGCTATGTAAGTAAAGGAAGCGCGATAAGGGCTGAACAAAAGAAAAAAGAATTTAAGCAGCTTCAAAAAGACAAAGAAGAATTGGAAAAACAGGCTGCTGATATTGCAAAGCGTCAGGCTGAGCTTGAAAATCAAAATAAAAATCCTCAAATATAAAATTTGAGGATTTTAAAGTTGTTATTTTCGAGAATTGATTAAAATTTATATCCCAAACCTAACATAAATAAATTAGGTCTGTTATCATATCTGATTTCCGAACCGGAAACTCTGTTAATAAAATTTCGTTCATCCTTGCTGAATGCACCTTCATATCTTGCATTTACAATAAGCTTTTTGATTTCAAGCTGTGCTCCAAACTGATATCCTACTGTAAAATCGTTTTTTGCATTTTCTTTGAAGTCATTGTAAGTGTTGTCTTTACTTAGGTTAAAGCTTCCTACAGGTCCTACAAATACTCCAAGCATATTCCCTAAAACGTTGTATCCTAAAAGAACAGGAACGTCAATACGGTTGCTTTTTACATCAAAAGTAGTATTTTCAGTAGTGAATTCATTCTTAAAGTGAGTGTAATAAACCTCCGGCATTAAGAATAATGAAGTAGGTAATCCTACCTTTAATGAAAGACCCACGTTGAATCCTACATTGTTTTTTCCTGTTCCTTCTACGGCATCAGTCACCGTTCCTTTGATGTTGGACCATGAAGGTGAGCCGGTAGGAAAGATTAAGTTTGCCTTACCTGCCAGTGAGATCTGTGCAGAAGCCCACATTGAAAACCCTATTAACGCTATACTAAGTACCTTTTTCATTATCGTCTAATTTTGTATTCTCAATCGTTTTATTATTTTCAAGTAAATATTCTCTCAGCTCTTTGAACAGTTCTGAAGAATAAACGAAGTCAATCAGGTTTTTATTGCCTGCAGTGATCAGGATGTCTTTATTCCCTTCCCATTCTTTGATTCCGAGTCTTAGGTATACAATTTTCTCGCCAATCGTCATTACAGAGTTCATGTCGTGTGTATTGATGATGGTAGTTGTATTATATTCCTTTGTAATCTCATACAGAAGGTCATCGATGATCTTTGATGTATACGGGTCTAATCCGGAATTCGGTTCATCACAGAATAAATATTTTGGATTGTTTACGATAGCTCTTGCAATGGCAACCCTTTTCTGCATCCCTCCTGAAATTTCAGATGGATATTTTTTTTCAGCTTTATCAAGGTGTACTCTTCCGATTACCTCAAAAACTCTTTTCTTTTTCTCTCTGTATGTAAGGTTGGTAAACATATCCAAAGGGAACATGATATTTTCTTCTACAGTTAAAGAGTCAAATAAAGCACTTCCCTGAAATACAGTTCCGATTTCCGAACGAAGATGCTGTTTCTCCTCACGGTTCATGGTGTTCACATCTCGACCATCAAACAGAATTTCTCCTGATGATGGCATATAAACGTTCAATAAGCTTTTAAGGAATACTGTTTTTCCGGAACCACTTTGCCCAATGATGAGATTTACCTTTCCTTTATCAAATGAAGTTGAAATTCCCTTAAGTACTTCAACATCGCCAAAACTTTTCTTAAGATCTTTTACCTCAATCATTAGCTTAATATTAATTGGGTTAAAATTAATTCGGAAATGATAATAAATACCATTGTCCATACTACTGCTTGTGTACTGGCTCTACCAACTTCCAAAGATCCACCTTTTACATTGTATCCAAAATAAGAAGGAACCGTTGCAATGATGAATGCAAAAACAGCAGTTTTTGTAAATGCATAATAGATAAATAAATTAGGCATGTACATCTGAATACCCGTTATATAGTCGTTTGGTGTCCAGTTTCCTGTTAACAGCCCTGCAATATAACCACCACCAATACCAAATACAATACTGATAGCAATAAGAAGAGGGTTGAAGATCATACAGGCAATGATTTTTGGAAATATCAAGAAATTGGGTGAATTTACTCCCATAATATCCAACGCATCAATCTGTTCGGAGACTCTCATTGTTCCAATACTGGATGCAATGTATGAACCTACTTTACCCGCTAAAATTAAACTGATAATGGTAGGAGCAAACTCCAAAATAAGTACCGCTTTTGTTGCATATCCAACGAATGCAGGGGGAATAGGAAAAGAAGAAGCATCAAAGTTATTGAACATCTGAATTGCTACTACTGCTCCTACAAATATTGATGTGAAGATTACAAGTCCGAAAGAATTTACTCCCAAATCATTAATTTCTCTCATGAACAGCTTCCAAAAAACCCTCATTTTCTGGGGTTTCTGCAGGGATTTGCCTAGAAGGATAATATATTCCCCTACTGCTGTGAAAAACTTTTTTAACATACTGCTAAATTAGACTTTTTTATTGAAATAGGCTAGGGCTGAATTGAAGACTGAAGTCCGGAAAATGTTAAAATTATCCTAACCTTAAACCTAGCTTTATTTTGCATTTTTATCACCTCCAATGACAAGAAGGACTGTTTTTAATATAATAACGAGGTCCAGAACAAAGCTCCAGTTCCTTACATAGAATGCATCAGCAAGAACACGTTTTTTCATTTCTACTTCCACATCACCGAAGTCTCCGCGAAGTCCGTTTACCTGGGCAAGACCAGTAATTCCCGGGCTTACCATACTTCTTAAACTATATCTGCCAATTTTTGGTTTATAATAATTATCAACAGCCAGCATATGGGGGCGTGGTCCTACTACAGACATCTGTCCTCTTAATACATTGATAAACTGTGGAAGCTCATCAAGGCTGGTTTTTCTTAAAAATTTACCTATTGAAGTTATTCTCGAGTCATTTTCGCTGGTAGTTTTCGTTGTGGATTCGTTATTCACCACCATTGTTCTGAATTTAATACAGTTAAATACCTCTTCATGGAAGCCGTATCTTTTCTGGAAGAAGAAAACAGGTCCTTTAGAAGTCATTTTAATTAAAATAGCAATAATCGGAAATAGCCATGAACAGACAAAAGCTAATACTATTATTGAAAAGATGATATCAAATGCTCTTTTCATCAGGAAATTGGAATAATAATCCAATGGGTATCTTGCCTGATTAAGAACGGGCTGGGTCTGTATATAAGCTAAATCATAAAGGAAAAAATCACTTTGAGTAATACTCGGAATCAGTGAGATGTGAACCTTATTTTCTTCTGCTAATCTGAAAATTTCAGATTCTGATCTTTCATCGTAAGAGTTTTCTGTGGATAAAAACAAGGTATGAATTCCATTTTTTTTCCAGAGATTAACTAGCTCATGGGTGCTGATATCCTTGTTTTCATGCTCAAATATTCTATATCCATAATCTTTACGATCTTTAAATATGTTTTTTAAAATCTCAGTAGAGTCTCCATCTCCCAAAAACATAATATTTCTGTAGTTTACTCCTAAAGATCTTAGATATTTAATAGAGAAATAAATGAGTGATTTCGCCAGAAAAATAAAAATAAACAGATAAAATGAAAGCCAATATATATCCGAATTAAAAAATACATTATTGCTGACCTTTCCGATAAGCAAAACACCTAAAATGAAGAATATAAAGTGTACCAAAAGCCTTTCAAGAAACAGAGTATAGGTTAAGTTTCTTGGAATATTATATATTTTTGTTCTACCACTCAGAAGTACCCAGAACAAAAATATGAGAATAAGAGAAAAGGTATTTTGATACCAGGTTTCTTTATGGTATTTTAGGTTTTCGTTTCTGCTTATAAAAAAGAATATGAAGATAGATGCAATAACCATGAGGTCAAGCAAAATAATGATCGATTTGAGGTATCTAGAGTATCGAATTCTCTGCATCTATCAAGGTTATTACGGAAACGGTTAGCTAATGTACATCTTTTTATGGGATATTCAGATATTTATGGGTCTGAACAGAAGCCTGCCATTCCGGGTGTTCTAAGATGAAGTCTGTAATTTTAGGATACATATCATTTCGTTTGCTCCACTCACTTTGAAGATAAAGTTTACAGTTTTCTGAAACTTTTAAAGCCTGCTCCTGAGCAAATTCAAAGTCATGATTATTGAAAACAATTACTTTAAGTTCGTGTGCCTTCTGATAGATTTCTTCTTTTGGAAGTCCTGTTTTCTTTGGGGAAAGAGTAATCCAGTCCAAATGTCCGCTCATAGGATATGCTCCTGAAGTTTCAATGTGAATTGTACATCCCAGTTCTTTTAGTTTGGAAGTAAGGATTTCCAGGTTCCAGGTTAGAGGTTCTCCCCCTGTAAGAACTATTGTTTTACAATGTTTAGCTGCGGTTTCTGCAATTTCTACTGCATCCATCAACGGATGAAGCTCAGGATCCCAGCTTTCCTTTACATCACACCAATGACACCCAACGTCACAACCTCCTAATCTGATAAAATAAGCGGCTTTCCCGGTGTGTGCTCCTTCTCCTTGTAAAGTGTAAAAATGCTCCATCACAGGGAGCATTTTACCTTCTTTTAATAAAATATCTTGTTCTTTATTCATTTTAAAATTAGTCGTTATAGACCGAAGTTTTATAAGCAATGATCGTATTTTTCATCAACATCGCTCTAGTCATTGGTCCTACCCCTCCAGGTACTGGTGTGATCCAGCTTGCCTTTGCTGCGCAGCTATCAAAATCTACGTCACCAGCAAGGTAATATCCTTTTGGAGAGTCATCATCTACTCTTGTAATTCCAACGTCTACGATTACAGCTCCGTCTTTGATCATTTCTCCTTTTAGGAAGTGTGGATCTCCCAACGCTGTAATAACGATGTCTGCTTTTTTAGTATATTCTTCGATGTCTTTAGTATATGAGTGGGTAAGTGTTACTGTAGAGTTTCCAGGGAAATCTTTTCTTCCCATAAGAATACTCATTGGTCTTCCTACAATTTTACTTCTTCCGATGATTACACAGTCTTTTCCTTTAGTCTCAATATTGTATCTTTCCAATAATGTTAAGATTCCGAAAGGAGTAGCAGGTAAGAAAGTATCCATTTCTAAAGCCATTTTTCCGAAGTTTTCAGGGTGGAACCCATCTACATCTTTTCTTGGATCAATAGCATTGATGATTTTCTCCTGATCTACCTGATCCGGTAAAGGTAATTGAACGATAAATCCGTCAACTGCTTTAGATTTATTCAGCTCGTCAATTTTTTCCAATAGTTCAGATTCTGAAACTGTACTTGGGAATTTGATTAAGCTTGATTGGAATCCTACTTCCTCGCAGTCTTTCACTTTAGCATTTACATAAGCTTTACTTGCTCCGTTGTTTCCAACTAGGATTGCTACCAAGTGTGGAGCTCTTCTTTTGCTTGCAAGGATTTTTTCTACTTCAACCTTGATCTCAGCTTTTATTTCCTTGGATACTTTAAGTCCGTCAAGAATTTCTGCCATTTTTACTTTTTACTTTTATTTAGATTTATTTTTTACTTTCTTTTTTACTATTTGAATTCTTTATAATAGTTAATTAATCCATTGGTAGAACTATCATGAGAATTTATTGTCTCGTTGTTTTCAAGCTCGGGTAAGATTTTGTTAGCGAGCACTTTACCTAGTTCAACGCCAAATTGATCAAAGCTGAAAATATTCCAGATAACACCCTGAACGAAGATTTTATGTTCATATAAAGCAATTAATTGTCCTAATGAAAAAGGAGTTAATTCCTTGAATAATATAGAGTTAGTAGGAGTATTTCCATGGAAGACTTTGTAGTTTAATAACCTGTCAATTTCTTCATCAGATTTTCCTGCGTTTGTAAGTTCTTCTTCTACTTCTTCTTCTGTTTTACCGAATGCTAATGCTTCAGTCTGAGCGAAAAAGTTTGCTAATAATTTATCCTGGTGATCAGAAACTTTATTACTGCTTTTCGCGTATGCAATAAAATCTGCTGGAATCAATTCTGTACCCTGGTGAATCAATTGATAGAATGCGTGTTGTCCGTTTGTTCCAGGTTCTCCCCAGATGATTGGCCCTGTTTCATATTCTACGAATTCACCGTTTCTGTCAACGCATTTTCCGTTGCTTTCCATATCTCCCTGTTGAAGATATGCAGCAAATCTGTCAAGATATTGTGAGTAAGGAAGAATAGCATAGCTTGTAGCTGCATAGAAATTACGGTACCAGATCCCAAGAAGTCCCATCAATACCGGAACGTTTTCAGAGAAATCTGCAGTCTGGAAATGTTGATCCGTATCAAAAGCTCCTTTTAAAAGCTGTTCAAAGTTTTCATATCCTACAGCCAATACGATGCTTAAACCGATGGCGCTCCAAAGAGAGTATCTTCCGCCTACCCAGTCCCAGAATTCAAAAATGTTTTCTTCTGCGATTCCGAAGTTTTTTACAGCTTCAATATTCGTGGATAAAGCAACGAAGTGTTTTGCCACATCTTCCTGTTTTCCTGCTTTTAAGAACCAGTCTTTAGCAGAATTTGCATTGGTCATTGTTTCTTGAGTGGTAAACGTTTTGGACGCAACGATGAACAATGTAGTTTCAGGATTAAGGTTTTTCACAACCTCTGCAATATGATTTCCGTCCACATTAGAAACAAAGTGAACATTCAGTCTTGTTTTAAAATGCTTTAAAGCAGAACAAACCATCACAGGACCAAGGTCTGAACCTCCGATTCCGATATTCACAACATCAGTAATTTCTTTTCCGCTGAAACCTTTGTGCTCTCCTGAAATAATCTTCTCAGAAAAAGTTTTCATGTGATCCAATACTCTTTTGATCTGTGGTTTTATGTTTTCCCCGTCTACCAAAATTTCACGATCAGAGAAATCTCTTAATGCAGTGTGTAATACCGCTCTTCCTTCCGTTTCATTGATTTTATCTCCGGAAAACATCTTTGAAATAGCATCTTTAAGCTGACATTCTTCTGCCAGTTGTAATAAAAGCTCTTTAGTTCTTGTATCGATCAGGTTTTTAGAATAATCAAAAAGGTAATTATCCTTTTGTAAAGAAAATTCATTAAAACGGTTTGGATTATACTGGAAAAGACTTCTTAGTTCAAGGTCACTTCCTGCAAAATGTTCGTCAAGAGCTTTCCAGCTGTTGGTTTGTATTGGGTTTATTTTTGATAGCATGTTTTGAGAATTTATAGTTCAGAATATAGTATATCGAATCAAAATCTTTAGAAATCCATAACACTTTATTTCTGATCTGCAAATTTAAGGAAAAATAAAACCTCAGATAAATTTGATGATGATAAATAACGATTTTTTAAAAAACAAAACCTCAGAATTGATCTGAGGTTTACTTTTGTGTCCTTAAAAACACTTTTGTCTGAATTTTATTCATCTATTTCATTCAGAATATTTTCTAATTGTTTAGCCTGTTTTCCGTAGATATATTTTGTCCATAGGATAACACTTACTACAACGGAAAGTGTCCCTATCAAAACAGCAATGATTAAAGCAGCCTGGTTGGCATTTGTGAGTTCAGACAGACTCTTTCCTTTTTTTTCTAAGACATTATAGATTGTCAAACCTATAGTAACAAGGAAGTGTGGGAGTAATAAAAAGCCGAATGACTGATATCTTTCCATATTCAATCTAAGCTCGTGGTAGATTTTCCAAAGGCTATTTTTGGTGTTTCCTGTATAAAGTTCCGTTTGTTTATAAAACTTATAAAATCCGTACAGATAATACGTGGATATCACCACCATCATGGTATAGGAGATATAATAAATAATATATTGTGATGCTGGAAAGCCTAGTTGAAAAGGGAAAAGCCCAATAAGAATAATTGCAATAACCTGCATAGGGAATTCTTTTTTCATACTTTTCTGAATCTTTTCGATAGGATGTTTGCTTTCTTTTAGCTGTTCTATATTGTCAGGAATATTAACGTTGCCGTCCTCATTATTCCACTGTTCTTTTAATTGATCAAAATTCATAACCTGATTTTTTTATGATTTGCTGTATTTTTTCTTTTGTTCTGTTGAGTTTTACACGGGCATTCCCTTCGCTAAGCCCAAGATTGCTCCCGATTTCTTTATGTGACATTCCTTCCATGAAATAGAATATAACGGCTTTCTCCAGAGCATTAAGCTCCTGTACGGCACAGTAGAAAATTTCAAGTTGCTTATCCTTTGTAGGGTTATAATCTTCTTGCTGTACTTCAAAATGCGGTGGCGTATCTGTGTGATTTTTTGATCTCTGCTTTTCCTTTTTTAAATAAGTGATGGCAGTATTGATGGCGACACGATACATCCATGTGGAAAATTCGCTGTTTCCTTTGAAGTTTTGATATGATTTCCAAAGCTGGATGAGAATTTCCTGCTGGAGATCTTCCCGGTCTTCTATAGAATCTGCATAGATCCGGGAAGCTTTATATAAAATGCCTTTGTGCTGATTGACAAGCTTTAGAAAGGCGGTTTCAGTTGGATTACTCACAATGATTTCATGGTTAGGTTTGTGATTATTGAGTTACCGGTTTTACGGTATATCCTTTTGATTTCAGAAGATTAATTAAGCCGTTTTGTCCCCAAAGATGTCCGCTTCCTACCGCAAAGAAAGTACTTTTATCTTTCATGATTTGTGGCATTGTTTCTACCCATTTATTATTTCGGTCAGTCAGTACATATTTTTCCTGTTCTTTGTTCATAAATTTTGGGTCTTTGATAAGCTGGTCAAGATCTTTCAGATTTTCGTTTTTAAATGCTTCTGTCATTTTCTTTGCAGCAATACTGTAATCATTACCAAGTTTAAGTTGAGATATTGTTTCTTTCAGGCTGTAGGCTTTTCCAATTGCATAGATCTGATCATCTACTTTTTCTAAACCGCCCACACTTTTCTTATCTCCCAATGCTTTTTTTAACAATTCTATCTCATACATTTTTACCTCATTTTGAGGACATGGGATCGCTTTTGTTGCGACAAGGGCATATAATGCCTGTGTACTGTGGTTGTCTACCTTCTTCAGATCAGTTCCGTAGTCTGCAAGTACCTTATTCAGTTCTGTAGCTTCTGCAGAGGACAGTTGTTCAGATATCTTTTTATCTGCAGACATCATTTTCTGCATGGCAAGCATTTCGTTTTGATCTGTGTAATTGATTTCCATTACAAAATTTTCAGACTTATTAAGTGCATTCCAAACCTTAGGTTTGATATCAAAATCTTTGCTGCATAAGATATGAAATGTTCCTGCAATATAAGAAGGCTTAGAAAGACCATTTCCAGATACTTCCCACAGAAGACTATTGCTGTCTGTATTGTTTTTTTGTGCGTTTGCAGTCATGAAATTCATTGATAATAATGCTGCGAATCCAAGTTTAACTAAAGTTTTCATATTATTAATTTTTTTTGATTTTCTGTTCTTTTAAATAGTAGGTAAGAGTGGTATTATAATCGTTACAGTTTTTTTTTGAAAAAAATAAAAACCTCCCGGAAACAGGAGGTTGTAAAATCTAAAATTATGATGATAACCGTTGGGTTAGATGTGCTTAATCTTGGCTTTTTGGGAGTTCAGATCTTACTGCTTTTCTTTTTCTTAAAAAATAAACCAGTGCTCCTGCAATGATTAAAATTGGCCAGATGTTGATAAGTCCCACAACAATTTTCTGGATTAAATAAAACCCATATACAAACCCATCTTTTGCATCGTAGATAAAATTATATCTGTATTTATTGTCAATACTTTTTGTATTGGTGACTGCAATTTCTGCAATGCGAAGCTTAGGTTCCTTGATGTAAATGTCAACAGTACTGTATTTAAGGTGATCAGCTATATTCATGACATTGAGTTTTTGAAGATTACCCTCAGCCATGTTGTCATTGTTAAGTGTTACTTTATCTTTATTCGTTTTGATCTTTTCAATATTTTCAGAGGTCTGTTGATTTCTCTTCGCTTCCAATTCCGAATATTTAATATTAGCAGTTACGTCTTCGGCATTAATGGATCTTGAATTAAGAAATAATTTATTGGTATTGATTGAGGTTAAGAAATCACCCAGCTTTTCAGTTGGAACGCGTACCTGCATCGTATTTTCTGTCTGATATTTCTTAATAAGCATTGCTTCCGTATCAGAAGTATTGTACGTTTCCTCAGACATTACATCACTGTGAAGATTGCTTTTGGTAACAAACCCCCCAAGCTCCTGAACAGACTTTTCAATGGAAATGGTTGCATTATAAACATCCTTCACTTCCATATTGATATCTGCTGTTTTAATAAACTTTTTATCTTTTACTTCCATGCTGGCAACTGAGGATACACTGTCTGTTACTGCTGCAGAATCTGCAACTTCATAGCTTTTAAGTTCACTTTCGGAAGACGTATCCATTTTTTTACATGAATAAATTCCTAATAAAAGAACTGCTGATAATGATAATTTGATGTAAGTCGTTTTCATAGTGTAAGATTTTTGAGATTTTGCTTGAGTCAAAGTTCAGAAAGGATCCTTTGTAACGTTTGAAAATTGGACGTAAAAAACTTGTAAAGACTATTTTGTATTTTAATTATCTGAATATCATTGTTTTGTAAAATGGTGAGAAATGTGTGTTTTTGTTTTCGGAGTAATTTTTGCTTATCTTTTTACAAATCAAAATCACAATTATCATTATGTCAAATACCTTTTCTAAAATCAGAAACGCAATTGGGCTGTTTACCTCAATAGATTTCGATCAGTTAAGTGCCATTTCTCAAAAAGTAGATTTGCCTAAGCTGATGCATAATTTTTCAAAACTAGACGATAAACAGCTCTCGGGGCTTATGAAGATGCTTGATACCGATAAAAAAAAGAAAGAACTTCCTCCTGTAGATGGTGATTTTTATGACATCTACCATACTTTAAGCCCTGAACAAAGAGAGGTTCAATTGAAAGTAAGAGCTTTTATGGAAAAAGAAGTGAAGCCTTTGGTGAATCACTACTGGCTAAGAGACGAGTTTCCTTTTGAATTGATCCCGAAATTTCAAAAACTAGATATCTGCGGCGTTACCTACGAAGGATATGGCTGTCCCGGAATGCCTTTTCTGATGGAAGGTGTTATTGCGATGGAGATGGCAAGAATTGATGCCTCTATTGCTACTTTTTTCGGAGTACAATCCGGATTGGCAATGGGTTCTATCTACATCTGTGGTTCGGAAGAACAGAAACAAAAATGGCTTCCTCAAATGCAGAAATTTGAAAAAATAGGAGCTTTTGGACTGACGGAACCAGAAGTAGGTTCAGGAGCGGCAGGCGGACTTACCGTAACGTGTAAAAAAACAGAAGAAGGCTGGGTTTTAAATGGGCAGAAAAAATGGATAGGAAATGCCACTTTTGCAGATCTGGTAATCATTTGGGCTAGAGATTTAGATAGTGGAGAAGTAAAAGGATTTATTGTAGAAAAGGATAATCCCGGGTATTCTGTGGAGAAGATCAAAGGGAAAATGGCTCTTCGTATTGTTCAAAACGGATTGATTACGCTGAAAGACTGTGTTGTTACTGAGGAAAATAGGCTGCAGAACGCCAATTCATTTAAAGATACAGGAAAAGTACTGAGAATGACAAGAGCCGGAGTAGCATGGATGGCGACGGGATGTGCAAGAGGTGCTTATGAAAGTGCATTAGCATATACCCGCACCCGCGAGCAATTTGGAAAACCTATTGCTTCGTTCCAGATGATTCAGGGGCATTTGGTAGAAATGTTATCCAATCTTACAGCAATGCAGACAATGGTATTCAGATTATCCGAAATGCAGGATGAAGGTATTTTAAAAGACGAACATGCATCCTTGGCAAAAGTATTCTGTACATTAAGAACACGCGATATTGTTTCAAGAGCGCGAGAGGTGATGGGCGGAAACGGGATTCTTCTGGAATATGATGTTGCCAGATTTGTGGCAGATGCTGAAGCTATTTACTCTTACGAAGGAACAAAAGAAATCAACTCGCTCATCGTAGGACGATCGATTACGGGATTCAGTGCATTTGTGTAGATAGTTAGATAGAGTTGTGGTATTTATTAGGCTGCTACGTTTATCCTATTAGCCAACCAAAGCTTTGTATTTCTCTCTATTGTCAATCAATATCCAGATATTAATCACAAATAATATTCCGGAAATGCAAATACCTGTGGTGGATGGATCTCTGTATACATTATGAATTAAAATCCCTGTCAATACAGGCAGAATAATGATTGCACCTAATGCTCTTGTTTTAGGAAAGATAAATAATAGCCCTCCGATTACTTCTACTATTCCTACTAACGGTAATAACCAGCCGATTTCTCCGAATGCTGCATACAATTTCATTTGTGCTTCAGTAAGCGGAGGAACAGGGTTGTAGTGAAAGAATTTATCTAATCCAGCATTAATAAACATAATTCCAAATAAAAGGCAGATGATGAGTTTTAAGATTTTCATAATAAATATTTTATATCAAATGTAAAATAAAAATGCAATTTTATTATGATTTAATAAATGAAAAATAAAATTATTTGTGTTAATGATAGGTTAATATTCGGTTTTGCATAGTTTTATTATTTATATTTGATTACAAACTAAACTCATAACTATTATGTTGAAAAATCTTAAAAAACTAGATCGTACAGATTTGAGAGAAATTCAGGGAGGAGGTCGTATTGACCAATGTGATATCGGACCAGTTGGGTGTCCGTGTAAAATTCCACCAGGTGATCCTTGTTTAGGAGGTGGCGGTGGTTCTGGAGGAGGAACAGATCCTAATCTTGGATATTGTCATGACAATCAATCTTACATTCCTTGTAATGAAGTGTGCCCGAATGGAATGAGCCCACTTTGTGCATGGGGTGTATAAGAGATAGAATAAGACAAGGCTGCTTGAAAAAGCAGCCTTGTTTATGTTTGATAGTTAATACTCATTACTTATCATTGAAGAATCTAGTCCATTTCTTTCAATGTAATATTCTTCGAAATCTTGTAGCTTTTCTTTTTCTTATTAGGCTTTTCTTCTTCACCAAGTAATTTACCCCAAGGTCTTAAATCATCTACTCTTTCAAAGATAATTTTGATGATAGCAATCGCAGGGATACATAAGAACATTCCTGCAATTCCCCAAAGGTGTTCTCCCAACAGGATACCAAGAAAAGAAAATAAAGCATTGATCTTTACTTTTGAACCTACAACAAATGGTAAAACAATATTGCCGTCCACAGCGTGTACCGCAATATATCCCATTGCTACATAAATACAGGTTGACGGGCTGGAAGTTGCAAAAGCAATAAAACAGGAAATGACAAGAGATATAAATATTCCAAGGTAAGGTATTACGTTTAAAAGACCCGTGAGAACAGCCAAAAGAATGGCATATTTCACTCCTAAAACAGTAAGAACAATTGAGGTTAAGATTGATACAATAATCACTTGAAGAAATAGTCCGAAGATATATTTCTTGGTCATAACACGGATCTCATTTACAGCTTCCTGTACACTTGTTTTATGTCTTTCATTGAAAACAGTAACAATAAAATTATTTAAAAGTCTTCTGTAATTTAAAATGAAGATAAAAAACAAAGTAAAGAAGATGATAAAACCAAAACCTGTTGAGAATATCCCGAAAGTGAAACCTAGAATTGCCCCTGATGAAGATAAAAGTTTATTCAATCCCTGATTGATATAATCTACCTGTTCATCTACTTTTACATTGAATGTCTTGGAGACCCAATGCTGAAGCCCCTCAAATACCGTTGTAAATTGCTCTCTGAGATGAGGAATATCCTTGCTGAAATCAGATAGCTGATTCGTGAAAAAATAAATGATCCCACTTAAAATGATCAACATAATGAAAACTGAGGTCATTGTTGAGACAGATCGCGGAAATCTTAATTTTCTTTCCATGAAAGTAGCTGCCGGTAAAAACAGCATTGCCATTAAAAATGCAAGAAAAAAAGGAGCTAAAATGCTTTGCCCTAATGCTAAAAGATAGCCGAGTCCAATGATTGAAATAACAACCAGAGTAAGCTTGACAAGGAAAGGAAGTCTAAGAAAATTCATAATCTAAAATCTGCAGTGTGGAATAAAATTAAGAAAAACCTAGTGAACTGATGTGTTTTTTATTCAATCACTATGAATTTTTTATTTCTGCTTATCAAATTTTATTCCTAACTGTGGGATAAAAAGCAGAAACACGTTCTGATATTCAAAACGTGTTTCCTTATTGAGAAGTTGATATGTTAATAAGTTGACTTATTTTTCAATAGCGATTTCTATTACCTCTTCCATTCTGCTGACATAGTGTACTTTCAGATTCTTTAAATAATCTTTTTTGATCTCTTCTACATCTTTTCTGTTAGCCTCACAAAGAATTACATCCTTTACTCCGGCTCTTGTCGCAGCGAGAAGTTTTTCCTTGATTCCGCCTACAGGAAGTACTTTTCCTCTTAAAGTAATCTCTCCGGTCATAGCAAGATGTGGTTTTATCTTTTTATTTTTAAAAGAAGAAACCATAGACGTTAGCATGGCAATACCCGCAGAAGGTCCATCTTTAGGAGTAGCTCCTTCAGGAACGTGAACGTGAATATTTTTCTTGTCCAGATCCTCCTGATCGATTCCCAATTCATCATGCTTAGCTTTAATGTATTCCAAAGCAATTGTTGCAGATTCCTTCATTACAGTTCCCAGATTTCCGGTCATTGTTAAAGCTCCTTTTCCGTTGCTTAAAATACTTTCAATATATAAAATATCTCCACCTACACTGGTCCAGGCAAGTCCTGTAACCACACCTGGAACTCCTGTGATTTCGGATAAACTTTTCGGTCTTGGAACTCCAAGGATTTCGTCTACCTTTTCAAGAGATATTTTTGGATCATATTCTTTAACTAAAGCCGTCTGTAAAGCTACCCATCTTGCAATGGAAGCAATTCTTTTTTCTAAAGATCTTACCCCGCTTTCAGAAGTGTGAGCTTCAATAATATGTTTAAGTTCAGGGTTTCCAAGCTTGAATGACTTAGCGTCCAAACCGTTTTCCTCCTGTTGTTTTTTAATTAAATGTCTCTTAGCAATCTCAATTTTTTCCTCCAATGTATATCCCGCAATCTGAATGATTTCCGTTCTGTCCAAAAGAGGAGTCTGGATCGTTGAAAGCGAGTTTGCCGTGGCGATAAACATTACTTTTGATAGGTCGTAACCCATTTCAAGGAAGTTGTCGTAGAAAGATTTATTTTGCTCTGGATCAAGAACCTCCAAAAGAGCGGAACTTGGATCTCCGTGAAGACCTTGTCCGATTTTGTCAATCTCATCAAGGACAATTACCGGATTCGAGGTTCCGGATTTTTTGATAGACTGTAAAATTCTTCC
The DNA here is from genome assembly GCF_001684975.1 of Chryseobacterium artocarpi. Classification (GTDB taxonomy): domain Bacteria; phylum Bacteroidota; class Bacteroidia; order Flavobacteriales; family Weeksellaceae; genus Chryseobacterium; species Chryseobacterium artocarpi. The sequence goes on from NZ_MAYH01000049.1 coordinate 138,036, forward strand.
AGCCATCGCTCCGATATATGTTTTTCTGTGTCCGCGGATTTCACTTTCGTCATGCAATCCACCTAAAGATAATCTTACATATTTTCTTCCTAAAGAATCTGCGATAGACTTTCCTAATGAAGTTTTACCCACTCCCGGAGGTCCTACTAATAGCAAAATAGGAGATTTCATGTTGTTTTTTAATTTTAAAACAGCCATGTGCTCCAATATTCTTTTCTTGATATCCTCTAATCCGAAATGAGCTTTATCTAAAACTTTTTCGGCTTTAGCAATATCAAAAATATCTTTAGTATAAGTTTCCCACGGAAGATCTGTAAAGAAATCAAGGTAATTTCTCTGTACATTATAATCCGGAGAATTTGGGTTTTGACGTTGTAATCTGCCAATCTCTTTTTGGAAATGATCTTCTACTTCCTGGCTCCATTTTTTTGTTTTTGCCTTGGCAATAAGATCTTCTACATCACTTTCAGGACCGCCACCCAATTCTTCCTGAATAGTTCTGATCTGTTGATTCAGGAAATATTCTCTTTGCTGCTTGTCAAGATCCTTTGAGGTTTTCTGGTGAATCTGGTTTCTCAATTCCAGCTTTCTGAAATCCTCATGCATCATTTCATAGCATTTGTTTGCTCTTTCCATCATGCTTTTCTCTTCAAGAAGTTTTTGCTTTTCAAGAGATGGGAAACTTGCGTTAGTACAGATGAAATTTAGCAGATCATCATTATTATTAATGTTTTTGATCGCAAAATTAGCCGCATTAGGAATATTTGGATCGAGCTCAATGATTTTTAGAGCAAGGTCCTTGATATTTTCCAGTAATGCTTCATACTCTTCCTGATTTTTAGGCTTTGTATCCTTTAATTTTGAAATTTCCGCTTTGAAATAAGGTAAATTATCAACGATCTTTTTGATCTTAAATCTATGAAACCCTTTAGTAATAGCTGTAATATTACCTTCAGGAAGTTTTATAATCTTAATGATCTTTGCTAGTGTTCCTGTAGTATAAATATCCTTCTCGGTAGGCTGTTCAAGATCCGAATTTTTCTGGCTTACAATTCCAATAAAGTCTCCGTTTTTCTGCGCTTCCTCAAGAAGTTGTATTGATGTTTTTCGTCCTGCAGTAATGGGAATCACCACGTTAGGGAACATTACCATATTTCTTACAGGAAGTATAGGGAATATTTTCTGTTCGGAATTTTTATCAGTCTCCGCAAAGTCGGAAAGATTGATTTCCTCAGTTACGATATCAAATCCGTCGCTGATCATTTCTTCTAAACTAATATCTTCAAATTCTGTCATAATAAATCGAATGACAAATTGTCATTTTCGTTTTTAGTCGTTATAGGGATTTTTAATAATAAGCCCTGAAAACGTGTGGCATATTATAATACAGTAAAATGCACAATACTTATGCCATTTGTTTTTTGCTAAAAAATATGGTCAAAATTTCCTTTTTTAAATAATCTTTGCGATTTAAAATTAAAATAAAGAACTTCTGTTTCTCTAATTTCTTAAAAATGTGTATTTTCGCAAACTGATAAAAAACTATAATTTATAAAATGGCAATTTTAGGACAGATTAGGAGTAAGCCTTGGCTTTTAATGGGAGTAATAGCCTTAGCGCTTTTGGCGTTCTTGGTGAACCCAGATAGTATCGACAAGGTTTTTGGAAAGAATCCTGATGTTTTAGGAAAAGTAAATGGTGAGAAAATCACCCGCGAAGAGTTCAATGATCAGCTTTTCGTGCTGCAGCAACAGGCTGAACAACAGGGTCGTCCAAAAAACGGTCTTGAAGAGCAGGCTTGGCAGTTACTTGTACAATCTAAGCTTATCAAGCAGCAGTTTGAGAAATTGGGCTTTGAAATGACTGATGATTATTTCTGGAACCAAATCCAGTATGATCAGATGTTCGCTCAAAATCAACAGTTCTTTGATGAGAAAGGTAATTTTAAAACTCAAGAGCTTAAAAAAGAAATTGAAACATTACAAAACACCAATCCTCAAGGATATTCTCAATGGTTGAAGACAAGAAAAACTATCGAGTACAGATTGATGGCTAGACAGGTGTTTACCAATATTTCAGCAGGTATTACCACAGGTAAAAAAGAAGCTGAAGAATTGATGAAAGAAAGAGATCAGCTTGCTGACATCGACTTCGTAAAAGTAGATTACGCTGCATATCTTCAGAAAACGAAGATTAATGTATCTACAGAAGACCTTGCAAACTACATCAAGCAACATCCGGTAATGTTCAAAGCTGAGCCTAGCAGAAATATCGGTATTGTATATTTCCCTTCTAAACCAAGTGCAGCAGATGATGCAGCAGCTTTAAAGGAAATTACAAAACTATATTCAGGAGGTACAGATGCAAGTGGAGGAGCTGAAAACTTCCAAAATACGAAGAATGACTCTATGTTTGTTACAGCAAACTCAGACATGCCTTTTAATCCTCAATATGTGACACCTACGCAATTGCCTGCAACTATACAAGGTCAGATCGCAACTGCTGCGGTAGGACAGACATTTGGTCCATATAAAGAACAAAACTTCTATGTAGTTTCTAAACTTGTAAACAAGAAGACTTCAGACTCTACATTATCAAGACATATTCTTATTGCTTTCAAAGGAAGCCCTGCAGGGGAAGGAGTAACAAGATCTAAAGAGCAGGCTAAGAAATTGGCAGACTCTATCGGAGCAGTAGTAAAAGCTACACCAGCTAAATTTACTGAATTCCTTAAACTTTCTAATGATCCAAACTCTGCTGCTCAAGGGGGTAGCTTAGGGTGGACAACTCCAGAAACTCCTTTTGTACCGGAATTCCTTACTTATTTAGCAAATAACCCTAAAGGAGCAACAGGTGTAGTAGAAACTCAGTTCGGTTATCATATCATCAACATTGAAGATAAGAAGTCCGGATCTATGGGATATAAAGTGGCGAACCTTGTGAAGGAAATCAAAGCTTCAGATGCTACAGAAACTGAAACAGACAGAAAAGCGAAGAAATTCATTCAGCAAATTCAAGGAAAATCATTTAATGATTTTGTGAATGTTGCTAAGAAAGATAACTATCAATTCTCTAATCCAAAAGCAGCAAAAAGATTTGAAGGTCAGCTTCAGGGCTTAGGTACTGAAAAAGACGGAGAAATTCTTGCTTGGGCTTTTGATAAGAAAAGATCTAAAGGAGATACAGAGTTATTTACAGTAGACGGAACAGGAGACAGAATTGTAGTATACCTTAACGGAAAACAGGAAGCTGGTCTTGCTGATCCAGAATCTGTAAGAGATCAGATTGAAGTAATCGTTAAAAATAAATTGGCAGCAAAACAAATTTCTGATAAAATTGCAGGAGCAAAAGCTTCAAACTTAGATCAGATTGCTAAATTATTTGCGACTTCAAAACAATCAGCTCAGGTTAACATGCTGAACCCTTCAGTTGCAGGAGCTATGGAGCCTAAAGTTGCAGGAGCTGCATTCGGTGTTGCGAAAGGTAAACTTTCTAACCCGGTTGAAGGTGGAACAGGAGTTTATGTATTGATCAAAAAATCAGAAACTGTAAACAAACAACCTGGTGACCTTAAGCAGTTCACAGAATCTATTACTCAAAGAAACGCAGGAATGTTCGGACAGGCTTGGATGAAGAGTCTTCAGGATAATGCAGATATTGAGGATTATAGAATCGAGATCTGGAACAAGGTAGGAAACCAACAACAATAAGAGATTCCTCTCAATAATATAAAAGCGACAAATTTATTTGTCGCTTTTTTTTGTATTTAACGCAGAATAATAAAGGGAAAGATTTATTTAAAATGTACTATATTTGCTTATTAGAAAAAAATTAGCAAGTGAAGTTCAGTAAAGAATTAAAAGCTGGTGTGATTACACTTCTAGCTATCGTAGGCTTTGTGGTGTTGTTTCAATTTATGAAAGGGAAAAGCCTTTTTACTACCGACAATATATTTTACGCAAAATATGACAATGTAGAAGGTCTTGCACAGTCTTCAGCTGTCTCTATCAACGGTCTTAAAGTAGGGCAGGTTGATAAAATTATACCTCAAACAGCAAAGGATGGTAAAATTAGTTTTGTTGTAAAGATTACAGTTGACAACAAATTTGAATTTTCAAAAAACTCAACGCTGGAAATCTTCGAACCTGGATTAATGTCAGGTAAAGAAATGAGAGTAAATCTTATGTATGGAGGTGTTACAGCAAAAGACGGAGATACATTGCAAGGTGCTTTTAAACTAGGAATGATGGGAAGCCTTTCTTCTCAGGTAGGTCCGGTGAAAGATCAATTACAGAGTGTATTGCACAGGGTAGATTCCCTTATGGCGAACGCTAACCAAATTGTAGATGCTCAAAACAGAGCTGAAATCAAAGCATTATTATCAAACCTTAATAAAACAGTTGGAGCATTGCAAACAACTGCCGGAAATGTAAATAGTCTGGTAGGGCACAATGATCCTAAACTTCAGAAAGTATTGGATGATGCAAGTCTTACGATGCAAAGTGGAAAGGTAACATTAGATAAATATGGAAACCTTGCACAAAGTATAGATACAAAACAATTGAATGCAACCATTGCAAATCTTGATGCTACAGTTGGAAAACTGAACCAGGTAATTGGTGGTATTGATAAAGGAGAGGGTAGTTTAGGTAAACTTATGAAGGATGAGCAACTGTACAATAACCTGAATTCAGCATCTTCCAATTTGAATTCATTGATTGAAGATATGAAAGCGAATCCGAAGAGATATATCAATTTCTCGGTTTTCGGTAAAAACAATAAAGACTAATACGCCTTATGCAGTACATCGATAACATTATTTTCCTGATTTTATTAGTTGCCGGATTTGGATTATTTGCCAAAAGCCTGCTGAAAATTTATAGAAATATCAGGTTAGGTCACGAAATCAATAGAAACGATAGGAAGTCAGAACGCTGGAGTACCATGGCAAGAGTTGCTATGGGACAAAGCAAGATGGTAAAACGACCTGTTGCCGGGATTTTACACCTTTTCGTGTACGTAGGCTTTGTTATAATCAACATCGAACTTATTGAGATCATTGTTGATGGATTATTTGGAACTCACCGTTTCCTTGCTTCAGTTTTTGGAAACGGATTTTATAACTTCTTTACTGCAACATTAGAAGTTTTAGCGCTTCTTGTTGTGATTGGAGTAGTGGTATTTTTCATCAGAAGAAACTTTTATGGTGTTAAAAGATTAACCATGAAAGAACTTTTCGGATGGCCAAAACATGATGCAAACTGGATTCTTATCATAGAATTTGCATTAATGATGGCTTTCTTTAAAATGAATGCTGCTGATTTTGTACTACAGCAAAGAGGTTTATTACCAGAACATGGAAGCTTTCCTATCAGTTCAGCAGTATTAGGACCTATTTTCAGTGGGTTTAGCGACGGATTCTTACACTTTACAGAAAAAGGAGCTTGGTGGTTCCACTTTGTAGGGATTCTTTTCTTCATGAATTACCTTTATTATTCAAAACACTTACACATTATATTGGCTTTCCCAAGTACATGGTATGCAAACCTTGAGAAAAAAGGAAAATTCAATAACCTTGATTCTGTAACAAAAGAAATCAAATTAATGATGGATCCTAACGCTGATCCTTATGCCGCTCCGGCTGAAGGTGCAGAAGCTGATGCTCCGTCTAAATTTGGTGCTGAAGATATATTTGACCTTAACCAGGTGCAATTGCTTAATGCTTATTCATGTACAGAGTGTGGACGTTGTACTTCCGTTTGTCCGGCAAATATTACCGGTAAAAAGCTTTCTCCAAGATTGATCTTAATGAAAACAAGAGACAGATTGGAAGAAGTTGGAAGAAATATCGATAAAAACGGAAAATTTGTTGATGACGGTAAAAAACTGTTGAACGACTATATCACCAAAGAAGAACTTTGGGCGTGTACTACATGTAATGCTTGTACAGATGCTTGTCCGGTATTGCTGGATCCATTGTCTATCATCTTCGAAATGAGAAGATTCCTTGTGATGGAACAGTCGGCAGCACCACAGGAACTAAACCTGATGATGACAAACGTTGAAAACAACGCAGCTCCTTGGCAATATAATCAGGCTGATCGTCTGAATTGGGCTAACGATTAATATCCGGTCATGAAAAAACTGATTTCCATATTTCTGTTCATCTTTTCAGGATTTCTATTGGCGCAATCTGCCGATCAGAAAAAAATCCTTGAAGATTCCAAAACCTTTATGTCTTTGTTTGAGAAGAAAGATTATGAAGGGATGATGGATTTAACGCATCCTGCAATTTTTGAAAAGATTGACAGGAAAATAATGACAGATACTTTCAATAAGCTATTTGAAGGTAATGATGAGTTTAAGATGGAGCTGATGAGTACAAATAACGATGTATTCAATGTTTCAGATATTTATACTGCTCAGGATAATACCAAATATGCATTCAGTACTTATCCCATGAAAATGAAAATGATCTTTTTGAAAGAGAAATTCGATGAGGAAAAAAAGAAGATGATGGTTGGGCTGATGGAAGCTCAGGGCATGAATGCAAAATTTATAAACGATACAACCTTGGAAATGAGTAAGCTGAGTATGATTTTGGCACTCAATGACAAAACTACAGGAAATACCTGGAAGTATCTTAACTATGACGAAGCTAATCCTTTATATATTTCAATAGTACCTGTAGAGGTAATGAAAAAAGCTAAGGAATACTATGCTAATTTATTAATTAAACAAAAAGAAAATGCAAATTAAAACAATGGCAGAATATGCTGCCGAAGGAAGATCCCCGGAAGTTTTATTTTGGGTTGGATGTGCTGGGAGCTTTGATGACCGTGCCAAAAAAATTACAAAAGCATTTTGCAAGATATTAAATAAGATAGGAGTTGAATTTGCAGTTCTGGGACAGGAAGAAAGCTGTACCGGAGATCCAGCAAAAAGAGCAGGAAATGAATTCGTTTTCCAGATGATGGCGCTTACCAATATCGAAGTTTTAAATGCTTACGAAGTTAAAAAAATCGTAACGGCTTGCCCACACTGCTTTAACACCCTTAAAAATGAATATCCAAGCCTTGGTGGAAACTTTGAAGTAGTTCACCATACCCAATTTCTGAAAACCTTAATGGAAGAAGGAAGATTGAAAATTGAAGGTGGAGCATTTAAAGGGAAGAAAATCACATTCCATGATCCATGTTATCTTGGAAGAGCTAATGATGAGTATGAAGCTCCAAGATTATTGCTTGAAAAGCTGGATGCTGAGCTTGTAGAAATGAAGCGTTGCAGAACAAACGGTCTTTGCTGTGGAGCAGGAGGTGCACAGATGTTTAAAGAACCAGAAAAAGGAAATAAAGACATCAACATTGAAAGAACAGAAGAAGCTTTATCTTTCGAGCCTAAAGTAATTGCTACCGGTTGCCCATTCTGTAATACGATGATGACAGACGGTGTGAAACACTTCAATAAAAATACTGAAGTTGCTGTAAAAGATATTGTGGAACTTCTCGCTGAAGCAGACGATTTATAAAGAAATTCTTTATCATATAAAAGAAAACCCAGGCATTGGCTTGGGTTTTTTGTGCATTATAAACTCAGGAATATTTCGTAATTTTATCCTTTAAATTGAAAGGATATGAAAATCGAAGAATCCAACATTGTAGAAACTAACGACTACAGAGTTATTATATACCCGGCATCAAGACCATTTGAAACAAAAGAAGCAAAAGCAATTACAGAAAAACTGTTTGACTTTCTTGCAACATGGGCTGCTCACGGGAAACCACTTTCTTCTTCTTTTAAAATTGAAAAAAATCAATTCATTATCGTATGTGTAGATGAAGATAAAGAAATGGCTTCAGGATGCAGTATCGATGCTTTAGGGAAGATTATGAGAGAAATAGATGAAGAGTATCAGCTAGGTCTTTTTGACAGAATGAAAGCAAGCTTTATTGAAAACGGAGAAGTAAAAACATTGAAGCTTATTGATTTTAAAACAAGGATCAGAAATGGTGAGCTATCAAAAGATATCGAAGTATTTGATTTTTCTAAAAACACTTACCTGGATTTCTTAAGTCATTTTGTATTGCCATTTGAAAAAAGCTGGGCTTCCTCCATTAAATAATTCCTATTGAAAATTCTTTTTATATCCTCTTGGTTCCCAAATAGGTTAGAACCTACTAACGGCAACTTTGTACAGCGTCATGCAGAAGCTGTAGCATCGCTACATGAAGTAGAAATATTACATACCATTGGAAATCCTGATCAAGAGGAAGAATTTATACTTGATAATAAAAAAATCAATGGAATAAGAACATTGATTGTATATTATAAAAGCTCCAAAAATCCAATTCTGAATTTCAGAAGCAGAATGATTGCGTACCAGAAAGGTTTCTCACAATTGCAGAAGCCGGATCTGGTACACGCAAATATTCTACACAGTTCAATGTTTTTTGCTGTTTATTTGAAAGAACAGTATAAAATTCCTTTTGTGATTTCAGAGCACTGGTCTGGTTTCCTTGAAGTGAACAGATCAAAACTTTCCTATACAAATATACTCACAGCAAGGTTTATAGCCCGTAAAGCAGCGTATTTACTCCCTGTAAGTAATATTCTGATGGATAATCTTAAAAATCTAAAAATAGGTAAAAATAAACGGGTAATTGGAAACGTTGTAAATACTGACCTATTTATTCCTAAAAAAGAAGCTAATACAACTTTTACATTCCTTCATATCTCCAATCTTATTCCGCTTAAAAATCCTGATGTGATGATTGAAGCTGCAGTTCGATTGAGAAATGAATTTCAGAATTTTGAATTCCATATCGGAGGAGATGGGGATGTTGCCAGACTGAATAAACTTATAGATAAACATAACGCGAAAAGTTATATCAAGACGTTCGGAGAAATTTCTCACAAAGATGTTGCCGTGAAGATGAGAAAAAGTGACTGTTTTGTTCTTTTCAGTGATTATGAAAGCTTCTCTTGTGTACTTCTTGAGTCACTATCTTCCGGTGTTCCGGTAATTGCGACCAGAGTAGGAGCAATTCCTGAAATTGTCAATGAGAATCATGGAATTGTTATTGATAAATCTGAAGAAGAGCTTTACGAAGCAATGAAAAAAATGCTATCCGGAAACTATAAAACAGATTCTAAAGAAGAACTTCACAGGTATGTTGCAGAAAAATTTTCGATGGCAGCGATCGCCAAAGAATTTAATGAAGTCTACCAAAGTCTGGTTTAAAACCGTTATAAATTCAAAATAGGTTGATTCCCTGTTGATAATATACAATGAAAAGCTTAAAGGATTTTATCAGTGCATTTTTTGCCAATAAAGGTCAGCATGTATTTCTATCTTTGTTGATAACCAAGATATGTGCTTTTTCAGGTTCGCTTTTCATGATCAGAATTTTACCGGAAAAGGATTTCGGGTTGCTGAGTATTGTGGCTTCGGTTTTTGCCATTTTTGCCCCTTTCAGTGGATTTGGAAGTCCTCAAAGTTTGATCAGATTTGGATCTTTAAGCAGTTCTGAAGAAGAAAAAGAACAACTTTCAAGTTATCTTTTCAGGAAAGGCTTTTTATATCAGGTGATTTTAAGTATAATATTTTTTTTATTGGCTTTCGTATATGTAAGTCATTATCATCATATCTTTTATATATTTTTCTTCTTTACCGTTCGTCTGATAGGTTTCTACTTTTTGACTCATATACAGGCAGATCGTCGTATGTTTTTGAAGAACAAAGAGTTTGCGATGGTGAACAATGTTGTCAATATCTCAGGGTTGGTAATGATGATTGTATTTTCCATGCTTTGGGGATTGTATGGATATTTAATTGCGAATGCTATTTCTCCTTTTCTTTCCCTGTTTTGGTTTAAAAAATCATCATGGAAAGCAGTAAACTTTTCTCTCAAATTCACGAAAAAAGAAATATGGAGTTTTGCTTTACACGCATCCGTAACCGCATTATTATCTGACGCTTTCTTTTCTGCGGACATACTTCTTCTGAATTATTTTAAGAATGAAAGCGTTGTAGCCAATTACAAAGTAGCATTACTGATTCCGGCAAACATTACCTTTCTGGCACTTTCTTTTATGCAGAGTGATTATCCGGTAATTGCTAAAAACTATCGTAATAGGTCCTTTTTGACGAATTATATTATTAATTATTATAAAATTTTCATTCCTATTTCGCTTGTAATCCTGATTTCAGGAAGTCTTTTGAATACCTTTATTATCAAAGTGTTTTTTGGAAAGCAATATATTGATAATGCATTTGCTTTTACATTATTACTTGGAGTATTCTGTGGAAGCATGCTGTTAAGAAACCTCTATGGAAATATGTTGTCCGCTGTAGGTTTGATGAAAAGAAATACCTTTTATTCAATTCTTTCATTGATCTTATTAGCAATATTTTCTTACGTTTGGGTTCCGCAGTATGGTGTTGTAGGAATGGCTGTTTCTTTGGGAACTGCTTTAACTCTGGTAGGATTTTTAATGATGTTTTCATTTTTCACTTATCTTAGAAAGTTGAAATAAAGTATCTTTGCGCTATGAGAAACATTGTTTTTGGAATATTAGTGATTGTTTTTGCACTGACAAGCTGTAGTCAGGATGATGAATCTTTACAGAGAATTGATCAGGTATTGAATATCTATATGAAATCAACAACCAATCAGGATTTGTTGAATGCCAAAAAAAGCGGTTCTTACAGCAGTTTTTCTGTTAATGATTTTTTAGGTGATAAAGATGACTCTCCGGTGAATACTTTTGCGCTTAAAATGAGACAGGATTCTACGTATTATCTGGAATATATAGCAGGAGCAAAAAGAAAAAAGTTTGATTCTGCAGGAACTACTTACTATTCAAGAATGAGGGTTACTCTAACGAAAACCGTTGATAATAAACCCGAGTCTACTATAGATACTCTTGAAATTCATTATCGTAATTCTCCAAATTTATTTCAGGTTTCTAAAGTTTTTTACAATAAAAAACCTGTATTTTCAAAAGAAGCGGATAATCCGGCTTGGATTAATAACGTTACTATCACAAAATAATTTTAAATTTGTAAAATTGTTAGCTTATATTAAGCTAAATATAATATTTAACATCTAAATAAAATGTTACAAGTCAATTTTTTACGCGACAATAAGGAACGCGTTTTAGAAGGTCTTAAAAAAAGACAATTCAAGAATCTTGAGTTGGTAGATGAAGCTATTGCTACTGACGAAGAAAGAAAAAGAATCCAATTTGAATTAGATTCCCAGCTTTCCGAGATCAATAAAATCTCCAAGGAAATTGGACTTTTAATGAAGGAAGGAAAAAAAGAAGAGGCGGAATCAGCAAAATCTAAAACAGCACAGTACAAATCGTCGAGTTCAGAATTGAAAACTCAACTGGAAGTAAAGGAAACAGAATTGTTGAATATTCTTTATCAGCTTCCAAACATCCCCAATGAATTGGTAAAAAGCGGAGCTTCTGCAGATGATAATGAGATTATTTTCCAGTCTCATACAGTAGAAGGTCTTGGTGAAGGTGCTATTCCTCACTGGGAACTTGCTAAGAAATATAACCTTATCGATTTTGAATTGGGAGTAAAAATCGCTGGGGCAGGTTTCCCTGTTTATTTAGGAAAAGGAGCAAGATTACAAAGAGCATTGGTTCAGTATTTCCTTGACAAAAATGTTGAAAAAGGATATACAGAAGTGAACCCGCCTCACGTTGTAAATGAAGCATCTGGTTTTGGAACAGGACAATTGCCTGATAAAGAAGGACAAATGTATTATATCAACGAAGATAATTTATATTTGATTCCTACCGCGGAAGTTCCTGTAACGAACCTTTACCGTGATGTTTTATTGGAAGAAAAAGATCTTCCGATCAAGAATACAGCATTTTCTCAGTGCTACAGAAGAGAAGCAGGAAGTTACGGTGCACACGTAAGAGGTTTGAACCGTCTTCACCAATTTGAAAAAGTAGAGATTGTAAGAATTGAAAAACCTGAAAACTCTTATGCTGTTTTGGAAGAGATGGTAGAGCATATCAAGGATATCCTTACAGATCTTGAGCTTCCTTTCAGAGTATTAAGACTTTGCGGTGGTGATACAGGTTTTGCAGCTGCAATGACGTATGACTTCGAAGTATGGAGTGCTGCTCAGGAAATGTGGTTGGAAGTAAGTTCAGTGTCAAACTTTGAGACGTTCCAGGCAAACAGATTAAAGTGCCGTTATAAAGCAGACGGTAAATCTCAACTAGTTCACACACTAAACGGATCTGCAATGGCATTGCCAAGAATCATGGCTGCGTTACTAGAAAATAACCAGACTACGGAAGGTATCAAGCTTCCTAAGAAGATTGCTGAATATGCAAGATTTGATCTGATTAACTAAAAAGATATAAACGTCTTTAATCCAAATAAAAAACCACTGAAATTTTCAGTGGTTTTTGTTATTCCAATAGGATGGGTATTATTTCGGTTCAAAATTTTCTATTGCAACAATACTAGCTTGATTTTCCATTGATCTTGGGTAAGCGAATGTTTTGCTCTCAGGTCTGTAAAGTAATGCCTGGCTATATACCTCTCCACCTCCAAAATGAGGATCATTTCCTGTTGCTTTAGCAAGCGAATGAAGTACGCTGCTTCCATTATTGTCAAAATTAATTGCCGACAGATTTAATAATGATCCTGTCTTAAAAATATAATTTCCTTTAATATTCACCAGTCCCAGAGAATGGTTTTCAAGCTCATGAAGCCTTTCGCTGTTTAGCTTATTTACAGCTTCTACTTTACCGGTAGTAGTATTGATTGCTACAATTCTTGGATCTCCTGTTTTATAAGCTGTTTCGGTAATCATCATAGTACCCATAGGAGATTTTACCTGTCTTGTTCCTGCATCCAGTTTACTTTCTGTGAAAATATAAATTTTATCTCCGCTTACATAGGTATAAGGAATAAATAAGTCTGCTATTTTACTGCCATCGTTGTATTCCTTAACGACATCATTGGCAATGATTTTTCCTTCTTTAATATCATAAAGCATTAGGTTTTCGAAATTGCTGGCATTAAATTTTACCGTTTTAGGAGTACTGTTAAAGGCAATTAAATAGTCTTTATCTCCAATTGACACAGCTGTTTCGCTTATGATCTTCATTTTTTCTGTGAAGAACTTTTCTTCCTGCCCCGAAGCTGTTACAAAAAGAAGAGAAGCATTTTGATTAGGAGATCTTAACAGTCCGATATTCCCTGAATTAGTAACAAAGAAATCAGTATCTGAACTTCCTGCTTCTCCGGTAATATCTTTAGCCCAGACCGATTTCAGACTTCCGGTATCAATAACATTAATGCTTATTTTTACAGGTTCTTTTCTTGGAGAATGTTGGTAAAAAACAACAGCTCCATATCTGCCATTTTCAGACCTTTCAAAATAAGTAGTCCCAGATTTCATGGTAGATTCGATAGGGTACGATGCTAATAGCTCCTGAGCAAATGTAGCTGTACTTTTATCAAAAATTATTTTGTAGATGTCTTTCTTTTTTACCTTTCCGGCATAAGTTTCTGTGATGAAAACAATTTTATTTCCAGATTCAAAACTGCCAAGATAGTTAATAGGTGCATATTTTTCTATCTGAGGCATTTCGTAAAAGAAAGTCTGCTTTAGATTATTAGAATTATCAAACTTTCTTACTAATATTTTATTATTACTGCGGATACTGTTCTCATTAATGCTGCTCTGCATATAATAAGTGTCGGCACCTCCGGAAATAAGTTTTACATCTTTTTCCTGTGTAGGATCAAAGGTAAATTTAGTTCCATACTTATAGTTGGTCTGCGCGAATGCAATTGAAGAAATGCAGATCGCTAATGCTGTAAATGTTTTAAGCTTCATACGATTACTTATAAATCTGGGTTTCCAATTGCTTTAATTCTGCTTTTTCGCTGTATGATAAATCCAGATCTACAAGCTTTTCCTGCATGTCATTAAGATACTTTTCTGCGTCTTTTTTGTTTTCCAGAGCAACATTCAGTCTTATCAGATTTAAATTAATGTACTTTCCAATTTTTGCATTATAAGGAGCTTTTTTGTCTTTATAATTTACCTTTTTAAGTGCCTGTTCCCAAAGATCTGTTCCTTTTTTCATATTGGCAAAAGCAATATTATTATTGGTTTGATCAGAGTTCGCTTGCAGCTTTCTTAAATTGGTTGTTACATAAATATGTGCTTTCTCTAAATCATCAAATTCACCTTTATTTTTTACAAATTCCAGTTTTACCTGTTTATTAAGCGTTTTGTATCCGTAATTGTCATTCAGGAAAGTATTAATGGCTTTGATATTGTTTCCAAGATATTTCTTTTCTTCTGAAGGTTTATTGATATTATCAGATGGTTGAGAAGATACAAAAGTGAAATCCTGTGAGATGGTTGTATTAATTTTCTCTGTCCCGTTTTCTTTTACAACAATTTTTGTAGGTTGATTAGCATAGGTTTGTCCTGCATTGTCCTGAAAGTTTACTTTTTCCATTGTTACATAAACATCTACATTCGGATTTCCTTTTTTATAACCGTCAATTGCAATTTGAGAGGCTAAAACCTTGTCGTCTACAATGAAGTAATCATTTAGATTGGGTTCACTATATACCGGTGGAGATGGCTTTCTATAAACAGGTTTAGCAGGTAGTTGAAGTTGTGGTTTTTGACCTTTATCCTGTAAGGCAAGACGCTCCAAAAGACTTAATTTCTTAAATTCTGCAGACTCTATTGAGAATTTTTCTTTTGCCTTTATAACGTCCTCATTATAATCTTTAAGAGCCTGCTGATAATCACTTTGACTTTCCGCAATGGTATTGCTGAAATTGGCAACGGCATCCTGATGATCTTTTTTAGCTTGTTTTATTACATCTTCCTTAGTCAGATTATAAGGAGAATTTACAGTTATATTATAAGTTCTGGAGTTTTCGCTAATTGAAGTTTGTGGTGCTTTTAAAACACGAAAATCAACTGTTTCAGAATTAATGCTTTGAGCATGTAAACTGATTGCTGACACTAGAGTAGCGGATAGTAAAAATATTCTCATGGTTATTATTAATTAAAGCCCAAAGATAATATTTTTAACTAATACTTAGAATTTACTTATTTATATTAATGTGAAATTAATTGAAAGTGAAATTGGTTGATATTCAGTATGTTTTATTGCTCGGTGACAATAGTTATTTTTTTATCAGCATTTTTAAATTTTCCATCTTTGTTATAAAGAGTTTTCAAATCATACTCTACTCTGATAGAATAATCGTCAATTTGTTTCAGCCAGTCATGCTTACCACTTATTGATTTTATTTTATTTTCAAACCTTAAAGTGGTTGCTATATTTTTGAAGAACATCATCATCATACCTTCCATTTTTTCAGCATCTTCCTTTGTACTTTTGGTACGGATTGCTGCTTCAAGAGGTTTAAGATTGAAATTATCTGTATTGATGGTTAAGTTTTTTCCATCCCAATTACTATAAACATTCTGATCTAGCGGAAGTTTTTCCTCTTTTGTGAAGTTCTTCAAAGACTGATGATCTTCCGGAGTAAAATGTTCTATTTTAAATGAAATTCCAGCTGGTTTATTGTTTTCCTTAATGGATTTCATCAAAACCTTTTTCATAATTTTGATCGTATCCGGATTTTCGGTTTTTAGCTTTCCTTCCTGCTTTGCCAGATCATATAGACTGGTCCAGGTAGTTGGAAGTTTATCCATTTCTCCAAATTCTTTTTGCTTCAATGAATCTGGTGTCATTGCCATCATTTCAGCCATAAATTCTCTTGTGTCAATATCTGTTACATAGGTAAGAGCAGAATCTTTGTGATAGACAATTTCAGAATTTACACTACATGATTGCAGCATAATAAGGCTTATAAGAAATAAGAGGATCGTTTTCTTCATGGTTAATTTTAATACCTATTAATGACAATTTACAGCTTCATTAAGCCCTTTTGAAACAGTCATAGATTCAGCTTTAGGAGAAACGTAAGGAATTCCCAATTCTAAACCTCTAAGTATGAAAAGACCTCCTAAAATGATCATGATGATGGGAACTGCTTTTAAAATTTTTGTTCTGAAAGCCTGATTCATTAGATTTCCTGCTAAAACGATCGCAAACATGAACGGAAGGGTTCCCAAACCAAATAAAGCCATATATAGAGCTCCCTGCCATATTCCTCCGCCTGCAAGACTTGCCGTAAGTGCCATATAAACCATTCCGCATGGTAAAAAACCATTCAGAATACCTGTGGTGAATCTGGAACGGTAATCTGCTTTTTGAAGTACACGTCCTAAATTTGTTTTTACAGAATATAGAAATTTAGATAAAAAGGGAATCTTTGAAGCAAAATCCTTTCCTCCAAATGAAAATACAGCCATAATGATAAGCAAAACACCTGCTGTAATGGTCAGGTACTTCTGAAAGCCAGCCATCTCAAACCCTTGTCCTATAATCCCTAAAAGAGCACCTAATAATGAATAGGTGAAGATCCTTCCAAATTGGTAGGTAAGATTTTGAAGATAAAAATTGGCAGCCTGTTTTTTAGTTAATCCCATCGATAAAGCAATAGGTCCGCACATTCCGATACAGTGAAAACCGGAAGCAAAGCCTAAAGCAATAGCCGATACAATAAGTCCTATTTCCATATCACGTCATAATCCATTCGATAGTCTGTTTTGTCTTTTGTCCAGCTCAATCTTAAGGTATAATTCCCCATTTTCAATACCTGTGCAGGAATTACAAAGGTATGGTTGGCATCAAGATCTACAGATTTTTTAATGTCTAAATTCTGGTCGTCGGTTCTGTTTAAAACAAATTTTACCGTAGTATTAGAAGTTGTATTTTCTTGTGGAAAAGTGATTTTAATTCCATTGGTATCCTGGCTGTATACAGGTTTCTCCTGTAGTTCGTCAGCTCTTTTTTTAGCATCAATTACATCCTGGTACTGTAATTCCTCTTCGTAATAATTATCTGTTACCATTTCAGAATTCTTTTGCCCGTTCGGGAATAGAAACATCATGGATAATATAAAAACTATGAATGCAAATAATGCAATTACAACACCGTGTCCCCAACTAAAGTTCTTCATTTCTTTTAATTAAAATTGTAGTTTGAATGGTCCTTCAAAATATGTCTGATAAGAATCCACAAGGTTTCCTTTCATATCGTAAACCCCGATTGTGATATTCTGTTTGGAAAGTTTCATTTCATCTTCCGGAAAGCTGATATTAATAGTTCCCTTTGAAATTTTATCTCTCTCTACCTGAATTTTGCTTGATGCACTATAAGTGATCTCACCATGAGCAGGAGCAATTACTTTAATGGTAACGATTTTCTTCTCGTTGGTTTTATTCAGGAATGTGTAATTATACGTATTGATAATTTGTCCTTCTTTTACAAAGAACGTGCTTCCGGCAGGTTTAATGAATTTTGCCTCCATTTCACCTCGGCTGTAAAGAAGATATCCTAAGAATCCAACTAATAGGAATAAGAATATTGAGAATCCTTTCATTCTTCCTGTAAATTTGAAAGGAATTTCTTTTTCAATCTCATTTTCAGAAGCATATCTGATCAATCCTTTCGGAAGACCTACTTTTTCCATTACTTCATCGCAGGCATCAATACAAGCTGTACAATTGATACATTCCAGCTGTTGTCCATCTCTGATATCAATTCCTGTAGGACAAACTACCACACATTGATGACAGTCTATACAGTCACCTTTCCCTGCAGCTTTTCTATCTTCTCCTTTTCTCCATTTAGATCGTCCTTCTCCTCTTTTGAAATCGTAGAAAACGTTGATGGTATCTTTATCAATCAATACTCCCTGAAGTCTACCGTATGGACAAACCAATGTACATACCTGTTCTCTGAACCATGCAAATACGAAGTAAAATGCAGCGGTAAGAAGAATCATTACAATAAAATTGGTAGGATGCGCAAATGGTCCTTCTGAAACAATTTTAAATACTTCTTCATAGCCCACGATATACATGAACATGAAGTGAGTGATGATTAATGAAATAACAATATAAACAGACCATTTTAGAGTTCTTTTCCAGATCTTTTCGCTGTTCCACTCCTGTCTGTCCAGTTTCATTTGCTTGTTTCGGTCACCTTCAATCAGATATTCGACTTTACGGAAGATCGATTCCATAAAAATTGTCTGAGGGCAAATCCACCCGCAGAAAATTCTTCCGAATGCAATCGTAAAAACGATAATAAAAATTAAAGATGCGATGGCACCTAAAGTAAGGATAAAAAAGTCTTGTGGATAGAAAGGCTGTCCAAAGATGAAAAATTCTCTGTCTATTACATTGAACAATAACAATGGGTTACCATTGATCTTGATAAATGGTAGTGAGAAATAAATAATTAATAGTAGATAGCTTACAATGTTTCTATAGTTGGTGTATTTCCCTTTAGGTTTTCTTGGGAATACCCATCTTCTTTTACCGGATTGCTCCATTGTCCCTATAGAATCTCTGTAAGTCTCAGGGTCCAGAACCTGTCCCTGTCCACCGCGTACTTCTATTTCTTCTATGTCTGACATATTGTAATGTGTTTAAAAAAGAAAAAACATAATTCGTTACTATTTTTAAGGTAATAACAAATTATGTTTTTTTCATATGTTTCTAATTTTCTAAATTATTCTTTTTCCCAATGTGCTTCAGTTCCTTGAGGAGCTGCTCCTCCTTGAGCCTGAGTTACTGGTGGTAATTCCTGGTTGATGTGATATACATATGCTGCAATCTTTTCAATTTCAGCTCCAGAAACTTCTCCGTTCTTACCGAATGCTCTCATGGCAGGGTTAGTAGGAGAACCATTCCAGTCCATATGGAATACGTTCTTGAATAAAGTTTTCTCTGGCATATTGATCCAGTAGTTATCAGTAAGGTTTGGTCCGATACCTCCACTACCGTCTTCTTTGTGACAAGATGCACAGTTTGTTTTGAATAATTCTTTTCCTTCTGCAATATTATCAGCTGAATATTTAGCTGTTTCAATTGTTACAGGTGGCTGCTCACTTTCATATTTTGCAATGCTAGCCATTTGCTCTTTATATTCTTTTTCATACTCGCTTAATGGGTGAGCGAAGTCTGTAAATGAATAAGCGGCAATATATACAATACAAAAAGCAGTCCCAAAATAGAATAAACCTACCCACCATTTTGGTAATTGATTATCCAATTCCATGATTCCGTCGAATCCGTGGTCGATAAGGATATCTTTTTCCTCTGTATCAGATTGCTTTTTAAATGCTGCAGCATACATTCTTTTAAAGAAAGGTATTTTCTTTTCAGCTAGATAAGCAGCTTTCTCTTCCGGAGATAATTTTTTGAATTTGTTGTTTTCAATCAAATCTCCAATAGCACTGTGGATGAAGGCAAGAATACTTCCAATCACAACAGTTCCCCAGAAGTAAGGCGAAGCTAGGAACGCGTAGCTCTGCACAAACAAATAATAAAAAACTATTAGAAGTCCGATTATTATCAAGATGTTTACAACAACAGGTGTTCTTTGTTTCATAAAAAATAGTTTAATTTTTTAAATTAAAATCGTCATCTTCATCATCCCCAAGTGGTGCTTCTTCTTCTTCTTTGTAATATTTTTTAGGCTTGCTAAAAACATAGATTATCAAAGCTACGAAGAACAACATAAAGAAAATCAGAGCCAGTGTCTGGTAGAAACCAGCATTTTCTGTATTGGATAATATATCTTTAAAGTTCTGAGGAATCATATTATGAGCCTTTTAATGTTTTTTAGTTATTACTTGCTGTTTTAATTTCAGTTGTTTTGATATCTGTTCCTAATCTCTGAAGATAAGAAATAAGAGCTACGATTTCTTTTTTCTCTAATTCTCCCTGAGGTCTCTTAGCATACGCTTCTTTCAAGTCATTTGCTTCAGAGAAGATATCTTTTACAATTTTAGCCGATTGGTTGTTTGCCCATTTGTCTGCAGAGTCAATTTCAGCTTTTGTATAAGGTACATCAAATGTATTCTTCATTAGCTTCATTTTATCTACCATTTTAGATCTGTCTAAGTCATTAGCGATCAACCAAGGGTAACGAGGCATGATAGAACCGGCAGATGTAGATCTTGGGTTATACATGTGCTTGTAGTGCCAAGAACTTGGGTTTTTACCTCCTTCTCTATGTAAATCCGGTCCTGTTCTCTTAGAACCCCATAGGAATGGTCTGTCATAAACGAACTCTCCTGCTTTAGAATACTGTCCGTTTTTACCGTTGAATCTTGTAATCTCATCTCTGAATGGTCTGATCATCTGAGAGTGACAAGCATTACATCCTTCACGGATATAGATATCTCTACCTTCTAGTTCAAGCGGAGAATAAGGCTTCACTGCTGAAATGGTAGGTACACTTTTCTTAAGGGATAGAGTAGGAATGATTTCAACCATACTTCCGATTGAGATGGTAAATAATGATAATACTGTTAAAAGCATTGGCATTCTTTCCAACCAAAGGTGGAATCCTTCTCCTTCTTTACGTTTGTTTCCGATATTTGCTAAAGCAGGTGCTTCTGCAGGAACTTCTTTCTGGAATGAACCTTTTCTTACCGTAGCAATTACGTTAACGATCATTAGGATAGCTCCTGAAATATAGAATAACCCTCCTAAGAATCTCATTTTAAAGTAAGGAATAATCGCAGTTACAGTATCCAACCAGTTTTTCCATAATAATGTTCCGTCCGGGTTGAATTGTTTCCACATTAAACCTTGTGTGAATCCTGAAATATACATTGGTACTGCATAGAAAATGATTCCTAAAGTACCTAACCAGAAATGCCAGTTAGCTAATTTTACAGACCAAATTTTTGTTCTCCACATAATTGGTACCAAGTAATAGATAACCCCGAATGCCATGAAACCATTCCATCCAAGAGCTCCTAAGTGTACGTGACCGATAACCCAGTCTGTAAAGTGACCAATTTTGTTGATGTTTTTAGTTGCTAAAAGCGGTCCTTCAAACGTTGCCATACCATAACAAGTAACAGCTACTACGAAGAACTTAAGGATAGGATTTTCTCTTACTTTATCCCAAGCTCCTCTTAAGGTAAGAAGACCATTTAACATACCTCCCCAAGACGGTGCGATAAGCATGATAGAGAAACCTGTTCCTACTGCCTGTGCCCATGCTGGAAGAGCTGTATACTGAAGGTGGTGAGGACCAGCCCAAATATATACGAAGATCAGTGACCAAAAGTGAATAATAGACAGTTTATATGAGAATACTGGTCTGTCTGCTGCTTTTGGTAAGAAATAATACATTAAACCTAGAACCGGAGTTGTCAATACGAATGCAACCGCATTGTGACCATACCACCATTGTACGATAGCATCTTTTGCACCTGCATATGCAGAATAAGACTTCCAGCCAGAGAATGATAATGGAACCTCAAGGTTGTTGAAGATGTGAAGCATTGCTACTGCAACCCAAGTACCTAAATAGAACCAAATGGCAACATAAAGGTGTCTCACTCTTCTCTTCGAAATAGTCATAATCATGTTTACCCCGAAAATGATCCAAGAGATAGCAATCAAAATATCAATTGGCCATTCGTGCTCAGCATATTCTTTAGAAGTATTAATACCCATAAAGAAGGTAATGAACGTAGCAACGATCATAAACTGCCAAGTCCAGAAGTGGATCCAAGATAATGTATCACTATACATTCTTGTTTTCAATAATCTTTGCGTAGAGTAATACACTCCTACATAAACGATATTACACACGAACGCGAAGATCACGGTATTTGTGTGTAGCATTCTGATTCTACCAAAACCGAATGCACCATGAGTGTTTATTAAACCTTGAATATTACCCGATGCCAAACTATTAATGGTTGTGTCATCCGTTCCGAAAAAGAACTCTGGTAATTCAGGGTAGAAAAGCATTAATGCCGCCGTAAGCCCAAACGTAAATCCTATGAAACCAAAGATAATGGTTGCATAGAGGAACGCACGGACAATACTGTTGTCATAACTAAACTTTTGTGTTTCCATATCAACTATTCACTATTTTTCTCAATTTTTATTATTTTCTCCTATTTCTTTTTCGTCTTTATCTTTGTCGCCATTTTCATCTTTTTCTTTCACTCGTTCGTCATCGAAAAGGATTCTGACAGCAGGAGACTCATCATCTTCAAACTGCCCTTTTTTGGCATACACTATAAATACGACCAGGAAGATCGCAGCTAAAGAAACACTGCAGACGATCATTAAATATAGAATATCCATTGGACAACAAAATTAACCTATTTTCGGGGTTCAAATTTAGTGAAAAATAATGACATTCATCACGAAATGCCGATTTCAGCTAATTTAAAATCAGTCTAAATAAGGGCGTTTAAGCCTGTTTTTTGAAGTATTTGCGACCCAGTATCCATGTTGAAACTGTAGTGAAGGTAACAACGGTAATAGAACTTACTGGCATGATGATTGCCGCGAAAAGCGGATGCATATGTCCTGTAACAGCGTAACTTAACCCGACAATATTATAAAGAAAACTGATTATAAATGTCATTTTCACAATCGTGATTGAACCTTTACAAACGTTCAGATAATCATCAAGAGTAACTACTTTTTCTCCATTCATAATGACATCAGAAGATGGTGTAAAACTGTTCGTATCATCAGCAATAGCTATTCCTACATTGCTCTGTTTTAATGCTCCGGCATCGTTCAGCCCATCACCCAGCATAGCTACTTTCATATCCTGATCCTGAAGATTTTTGATATAATTAAGCTTGTCTTCCGGGCTTTGGTTGAAAGCCATTCCTTTGTAGTTTGGAATAAGCTCTTTAAGCTGAGTTTCTTCAGAAGAATTATCCCCACTTAAGATGAATATTTTGTAGTTCGTTAGCTTTTGGAATAAATCTTTAAGCTTTGGTCGGTATTCGTTTTTGAAAATAAATTTACCTAAGAATTCATCATTTCTACTGATGTATACAGCTGTTTCTAAATTCTTTGGCTCCTGATTATTGTAACGGGCAGATCCGATTTTATAAACATTTCCTCTTACACTTGCTACATACCCTTTTCCTGAAATCTCCTGGAAATTTTCAACCGGGAAATAATCGTCATTCACTTCAATGAAGTCATAAAGTGACTTTGAGAGCGGGTGATTTGAATTCTTTAGTAAGCTTTTAATATTCAGTAAATCAAACTCCTGGATTGTATTGCCGTCATACTTGATGTTGGCTTTCTTTCTGTGAGTTATCGTTCCTGTTTTGTCAAAAACAATGGTATCCAGTTTTGCAATTTTTTCAATCGTTAAAGTGTCTTTAACATAGAATTTATTTCGACCTAAAATCCTCATAATGTGACCGAAAGTAAACGGTGCAGACAACGCAAGTGCACATGGGCAGGCAATAATCAGAATCGCTGAAATGACCTGGAACATTTTCTCAAGATCGATGAAAGCCCAATAAATTCCTGAGATTAAAGCGATGCCTAAAATAATGAATGTGAAATATTTACTAATGTTATTCGTCAGTGTGTCAAGACCTGTTTCGTGCTTTTTGAAAGCTTCCTTATTCCAAAGCTGAGTAAGGTAACTTTGATCCACATCTTTAATAACTTCAAGTTCTAAAGATGACCCTACCTGCTTACCACCAGCGAATATTTTATCCCCAGGTTGTTTGCTGATGCTTTCACTTTCTCCGGTAATGAAACTGTTGTCTATATTTCCTTCTCCATTGATAAGAATAGCATCTACCGGAATGATTTCCTGGTTTCTAACTAAAATTCTGTCACCAACTTTTATCTCAGAAAGAAGAATGTTTTCCTGCTTTCCGTCAAAATCAACCTTTGTTACAGCAATTGGATAGAAAGATTTATAATCTCTGTCATACGAAAGTGCGCTGTAGGTTCTTTTCTGGAAAAGTTTTCCCATCAGCATGAAGAATAAAAGTCCACAAAGAGTATCAAAATATCCTGGACCGTAGTCAGTCGCTACTTCATAAACACTTCTTCCGAAAAGGACAAAGATTCCCAATACGATTGGAACATCAATGTTGACAATTTTATTTTTTAATCCGTACCAAGCGGATTTATAGTAATCTGATGCGGAGTAAAATACAACCGGACATGCCAGCAAGAACATCAAGACTCTGAAAAGTCCTTTATAATGTTCCATCCAATAATCTTCACCCCCTACATATTCCGGGAAGGCAAGGAACATTCCGTTTCCAAAAGCGAAACCTGCAATAGCAAATTTTACAAGAAGAGATTTATCGAGATGATCTACGTTTTTTTCAGCAGTTTCAAGACTGATGACAGGTTTATATCCCAGATTAGTTAAAAAATTAGCTAGTTCGCTTAATTTTAAATCATTATGATTGAATGAAACCTGTAAGGTCTTTCTCGTAAAGTTAACCTGTGAATATTTAATGTAGTCATTCAGGGTATGAAGGCTCTCCAATAACCAAATACACGAAGAACAATGAATTACAGGGATTTTGAATGTGACAAGACTGGTATTTCCTTCAGAGAAATCAGTGACTTTTTCAAAGATTTCCGGGGTGTCAAGATAATCGAACTGGGTGGAACTTTCATCACCGGGACGAATTCCGGCACCCTTATTTAGTTCATAGAAATTACTTAAATTATTTATGTTCAGAATTTCATAAACAGATTTACATCCGTTGCAACAGAAAGTCTTTTCATCAAACAAAATTCTCTCTTTTTCTATACCTTGACCACAATGAAAACAGTTCTCGCTCACCTCCCTAAAATATTGAACTACAAAATTATAACAATTTTTTTTGTTTATCGAGTTAAAAAGTTCTATTTTTGTGATAAATATCATATAAACATGCCGCAGGAACAACAGATAGCAATTGAAGAGAGGTTCGCCAGAGTTTTTAATGATAAATCATTTAAGGAAAGACTTTCTAGCGCAGATTTTGAAAAATATATTAACGGTAAAAAAAGATTGAGTTTTCAGAAACACGATACTATTTTCGAGGATGGAGAAACCCCGAAAGGAGTTTTTGTTATTGAAAAAGGAGCCGCTAAACTTTCAAAATCCGGAGCTTTTGGAAAAGATCAGATTTTAAGATTTATCAAAGAGGGGGATATCATCGGCTATCGTTCTTTGCTTTGTGGAGAAAACTTCCAAGCAAAAGCTGAAGCTATGACGGATATTGAGTGTGTTTTCTTACCAGCAGATATTTTCATGTATCTTTTGGAAGTAGACCCACAGTTATCTTTCGTAATGCTTCAAAAAATTTCATACGAATTAGGAGAATCTTCCAATACGATTACATTCCTTGCTCAGAAAACAGTGAGAGAAAGACTTGCGGAAATACTACTGCTTTTGGAACAGAAGCTGGGAGTAGATCCTGAAGGTTTTATCAAAATCTCTTTAACCAGAGAAGAAATTGCAAACATTATCGGTACTGCTACAGAAAGTGCCATTCGTCTGATCTCCGAATTCAAACAGGATAGCCTGATTGAAGTTGACGGAAGAAATATCAAAATTCTGAATCACGACAAACTCATGAAACTCGGTCACGTAGTTTTATAAAAATCATACAAAACTTAAGTCGGCTCAGTGCCGACTTTTTAACTTTTAAAAAATAGATAATATTATGTCTGTTCACTCTGAAATTAAAAAAGTTACAACTGAAACCTTGCGTAAAATGAAATTCGACAAGGAAAAAATAACAATGCTTACTGCCTACGATTTTACCACTGCAAAAATGGTAGATGCAGGTGGAGTAGATGCTATTTTGATTGGAGACTCTGCGGCAAATGTAATGGCTGGTTTTGAAACTACGCTGCCTATTACTTTAGACCAAATGATCTACCATGCTCAAAGCGTGGTAAGAGGAACTGACAGGGCATTGGTAGTAGCGGACCTTCCTTTCGGAACTTATCAGAGTAATCCTGAAAAAGCATTGGAATCTGCTGTAAGAATGATGAAGGAAGGAGGAGCTCATGCCGTAAAGATTGAAGGCGGAAAAGAAATCTCAAAATCCATTAAGAAAATCATCAATGCCGGAATTCCTGTAATGGGACACTTGGGATTGACACCACAATCGATTTATAAATTTGGAACCTATAAAGTAAGAGCAAAAGAAGAAGCAGAAGCTGAAAAACTAATTGCAGATGCCCAGCTTTTAGAAGAATTAGGATGTTTTTCTGTTGTTTTGGAGAAAATTCCAGCAGATTTAGCTAAAAAAGTGACTGAAAGTATCTCTATTCCTACTATTGGTATCGGAGCTGGCGCAGACTGTGACGGTCAGGTGCTTGTATATCATGATATGGTAGGGATGAACAAAGGTTTCAGTCCAAAATTCTTAAGAAGATATCTTGATCTTTATACTGAAATTACAGGAGCCGTTTCTCAATATGTAAAAGATGTAAAGAACGTAGATTTTCCAAACCAAAACGAAAGTTATTAATTCATGCAGAACCAACAACAATCTATCCAGGGAATTTTATCTATTGCAGCATTAGTTTGCTTAGCTATTGGCTGGTTTAATTTATTTTCTCCGGATATCAATCATTTACTTTCCAGAAAGGTATTCTATGTTTTAATAGGGGCAAGCTTCTTTATTCAGGCGCCGTTACTTACTAATAAAAATTTCATGTATGCAATGTATGCAGCGGCAGGAATTTGTGTAGTAGGAGCATTTTTACCGGATTCATCAAATCTTTCGGCACTTAAAACAATTGGTCTTTTGGCAGGGATTATTCTTTCAATGTCCAATAGAAGCAGAAACAGGTAGTCTGAGAAATTATGAAGGAGCAGATTGTATATGAGGATAACCATCTTCTGGTGATCAATAAAAAAGTCGGACAGCTTGTACAGGGTGACAAGACCGGCGATGAATCACTTTTAGAATCAATAAAGAATTTTATAAAAATAAGAGATGCTAAGCCAGGGAATGTTTTCCTTGGCTTGGTTCATCGTATAGACCGTCCTACTTCAGGGTTGGTGATCTATGCAAAAACTTCTAAAGCGCTTTCCCGTCTTACTCAAATGGTAAAGAACCGTGAGGTAAAGAAAACCTATTGGGCAGTTGTGGGAAAAGAAATGATTCCACAGACTCAGAGGCTGGTTCATTATTTAAAGAAAAACGAGAAGAATAATAAAGCTATTGTTTTCCCGAAAGCTACGGAAGGAGCAAAAGAGGCAATTCTTACTTATCATGTGATAAAAACGCTGGACAACTATCTGCTTCTTGAGGTTGATCTTGAAACCGGAAGACATCATCAGATTCGTGCTCAGTTATCCAAAACAGGGGTTCCGATTAAAGGAGATCTTAAATATGGGGCTCCGCGCTCTAATCCGGATGGAGGAATAAATCTTCATGCAAGAAAACTACAATTTATTCATCCTGTTACCAAAGAAGAAATTGAAATTATAGCTCCTGTTCCGCAGAACGATGCGATCTGGAGAGCTTGTGAAGACTAAAAATAGAAATCCTACTCATTGTTGAGTAGGATTTTTTGTTTCTGCAAATTTGATTTTGCCCATTCTCAAAAAATACCTAACTTCGTCCCACACTTTAGGGGTGTCTGTTTTTACAGACTGAGACTTTACCCTTTGAACCTGATCTGGATTATACCAGCGTAGGGAAAAGTAGATGACTTTTGCTGTACATTCTATTGTACAATAATAGCCATTCCTAAAGTATATTTAAATCATTAGGAATGGAACTTATAATCAACCACACCCGAAAAACATTCGATGTACTTCCTGAAAATCTGGAAGCATTATTGGCTATGGAATTACCCGGAAAAAAGAAAGGTATTGCCGTAGCACTCAACAATCGTATCGTCCCGCTATCTGCCTGGGCGGAAACATCCCTTAACAACAACGATTCAGTTTTAATCATTACCGCCACTCAAGGTGGTTAATTCTCATACTTAATACCAATATTATGGCTCATTCAATTACATGTTCGCCATTTCCGAACTCAAAGAAAATTTATGTTGAAGGAAAAATTCATCCTATCAATGTAGCAATGCGTGAAATAAAGCTTAGTCCTACAAAGCTTACCAACGGAAATTTTGAAGAAAACGCTCCGGTCACTATTTACGACACTTCTGGTCCTTATACTGATGAAAATGCAGTGATCGATATCCAAAAAGGACTTCCAAGAATAAGAGAACAATGGATTCTGGACAGAAAAGATGTTAATATTCTTGACGGAATTACCTCAGAATACGGACAAGCACGTTTAGCAGATCCTAAACTTGATGAATTACGTTTCTCCTACGATCATAAACCGAAAGTAGCACAGGAAGGAAAAGAACTTACCCAGCTTTATTACGCAAAACAGGGAATCATTACCCCTGAAATGGAATATGTTGCCATCAGAGAAAATCAAAGAATTGAGCAACTTAATTCTGTTCCGAAAGAGATGGCTTGCCAGCATATCGGGAATAGTTTTGGTGCCAATACTCCGAAAAGTAAAATTACTCCGGAATTTGTAAGAGACGAAATTGCAGCCGGAAGAGCGATTATACCGAATAACATTAATCACCCTGAAAGTGAGCCAATGATTATCGGAAGAAACTTTTTAGTGAAAATCAATGCAAACATCGGAAATAGTGCCGTTTCATCAAGTATTGATGAAGAAGTAGAAAAAGCAGTATGGGCTTGTAGATGGGGAGCAGACACTATTATGGATCTTTCAACAGGAAAGAATATTCATGAAACAAGAGAATGGATCATTAGAAACAGTCCGGTTCCTATTGGTACTGTTCCTATTTATCAGGCACTGGAAAAAGTAAAAGGAGTGCCGGAGGATCTTACTTGGGAAGTCTTTAAAGATACTCTGATAGAGCAGGCAGAACAGGGAGTTTCCTATTTCACGATTCATGCTGGAGTTTTATTGAGATACATTCATCTGACAGCAAACAGAGTGACAGGAATTGTTTCCAGAGGGGGATCTATTATGGCAAAATGGTGCCTTTATCATCACAAAGAAAACTTTTTATATACTCATTTTGAGGAGATTTGCGAGATCATGAAGCAATATGATGTGGCTTTCTCTTTAGGTGACGGTTTACGTCCCGGCTCTATTGCAGATGCCAATGATGCAGCTCAGTTTGCAGAGTTGGAAACCTTAGGTGAACTGACAAAAATCGCATGGAAACATAATGTACAGGTGATGATTGAAGGTCCAGGTCACGTTCCAATGCATATGATTAAAGAAAATATGGAGAAGCAATTGGAAGTGTGTGACGAAGCCCCATTTTATACCTTAGGTCCTTTGACGACTGATATTGCACCAGGTTATGACCATATTACTTCAGGAATCGGGGCAGCAATGATCGGCTGGTTCGGATGTGCAATGCTTTGCTATGTAACGCCGAAAGAACATTTGGGACTCCCGAATAAAGATGATGTAAAAGTGGGAGTAATTACCTATAAACTAGCAGCTCATGCCGCAGATTTAGCAAAAGGACATCCGGGAGCACAGTACCGAGATAATGCATTAAGTAAAGCAAGGTTTGAATTCAGATGGGAAGATCAGTTTAATCTTTCGTTAGATCCAGATACTGCAAGAGCTTATCATGATGAAACGCTTCCTGCTGACGGAGCTAAAATTGCCCATTTCTGTTCAATGTGCGGACCGAAATTCTGCTCAATGAAGATCACCCAGGAAATCCGTGAATCTGCAGAACAGGGAATGTTTGATAAGTCACAGGAATTTATTGAAAAAGGAAAGGAAATTTATATATGATACTCGTTATCACTCCTGAAACAATAATTCCAAATGAATCGGAAACCATTAATGAGATGTTTCATGAAGGTCTGGATTTACTTCACATCAGAAAACCCTGGATCAATGAGGACGAAATGATTGGTTTTATCAACTGTATTGATGAGATTTTTCATCCTCAATTGGTAATGCACAGCCATCATGATCTTGGGAAACAATATGGGGTTTCAAGATTCCACTTTAGGGAAGAGGATCGTAAACAGGAGAAATATCAACCTTTTATAAACAAAAGTATAATTTCTACTTCTGTGCATGATATTCAAAGCTTTAATATTTTGGAAAAAAAATGGGAATATGCCTTTATAAGCCCATTCTTTCCAAGTATTTCCAAAAAAGGATATGGTGTTGATTCAACAGTGAAGGAAAGTTTAAAAGAACGAAATAATCCGAATGTGAAGCTGATTGCTTTAGGAGGAATTGATGAAAACCATATTCAAGAGGTATTTGATCTTGGAGCAGATGGAGTGGCTTTGTTAGGTGCAATTTGGGAGAGTGATAAACCATTAAATGTTTTTAAAAAATGCAGAAAGAACGTCCTTTTGTCATAAGTATTGCAGGTTTTGATCCGAGTGGAGGTGCCGGATTACTTTCGGATATCAAAACCTTGGAACAGATTAGAGTAATGGGATTTGGGATATGTACTGCACTTACTTTGCAGACTGCCTCTCAATGTTTTAGTTTAGAATGGCGACCAATTGATGAAATCACAAGGGAAATTAAAGTATTAATGAATCATTATCCTGTTTCCGCAGTGAAAATAGGAATTGTAAAAGATGCTGAATTCTTGGAAAGAATTATTGATACAGTTAAGGCTTGTAATAATGAAACCCAAATCGTTTGGGATCCTGTTTTGAAAAGTACATCAGAATTCACTTTTTTCAATCTTGAAACACTTCCTCTATTGAAAAGTAGCTTTGATAAAATAAATCTTATCACTCCTAACTATAATGAATACTTGGTTTTAAAAGATGGTAGTCTTTTGTCAGGTGAAAATCTATGTTCGATTCTGATCAAAGGCGGGCACAGAGAAGATCGTTTAGGAACGGATGTTTTAGTTGAAGGAGAAAAAGAAACATATCTGGCTCCAGCTGACGGGGATTTTGTTTACTACCCCAAACACGGTTCAGGATGCGTCCTTTCTTCAGCGATTGCAGGAGAACTTGCCAAAGGAGTAAATATGGAGACCGCCTGTAAAAACGGGAAATTATATATTGAAAAATTTTTAAAAAGCAATCCCTCTTTATTGGGAACACATTCATAGAGCCTATGGAAAAATTACAATACATCTCACAGGGAAAGACAATGCAGGAGCAGGAACTCAATATCCGAAAAGCTCTTGATAACGGAGTAAAATGGGTGCAAATTCGTTGGAAAAAAGCGTCGGAAAACGAGTTGATCAGCCTTTGTGAAACTTATAAAAAGCTTTGTTCAGAATACCAGTCGGTTTGTATTATCAACGATAATGTTCAGCTGGCAAAAACTATCGATGCTGATGGAGTTCATCTAGGATTAAATGATGGCTCTATCAAAGAAGCTAGACTTATTTTAGGTGAGAATAAAATTATTGGAGGAACTGCTAATACCATTTCAGACGTTCTTCAGAGAATAGATGAATCCTGTGATTATATTGGTTTAGGACCTTTAAAATTTACCTTTACCAAAGAAGAGCTGAGCCCTATTCTTGGATTTGAAGGATATCAGAAAATTATTAATCATTTACAGGAAAAATCAATAGAGATTCCTAAAATATTTGCCATCGGCGGAGTAGCTCTTGAAGATATTCAGCCTTTACAGGAAGCAGGAATTTATGGAGTGGCAGTGTCGGGGCAAATTACAAACGAACCATCCATCATTAATGAATTTAAAAAAGCAATGATTTATGCATAATCAAAAGTTAATAATAGCAGACAGAACCTTTGAATCAAGATTGTTTTTAGGAACAGGGAAATTCGGAAGCCTTCAGGATATGGCAGCTTCAGTGGTTGCTTCAGAATCCAATATGGTGACAATGGCGTTGAAAAGAATTGATGCCCAGTCAGAAGAAGACGACCTTCTGGATTCATTGAAAGGCACCCATGTGCATCTTTTACCTAATACTTCCGGAGCAAGAACAGCGAAAGAAGCAGTATTGGCAGCACAATTGGCAAGAGAAGCTTTGGAAACCAACTGGGTAAAGCTGGAAATTCATCCAGATCCGAAATATTTACTTCCAGACCCTATTGAAACTTTATACGCTACAGAAGAACTTGCCAAGCTTGGATTTGTAGTGATGCCTTACATTCATGCTGACCCGGTTTTATGTAAACGTCTGGAAGATGCTGGGACAGCTGTAGTAATGCCTTTAGGAGCACCGATTGGCACTAATAAAGGATTAAGAACGTTAGACTTTCTGGAAATTATCATCAGTCAAAGTAATGTGCCTGTAGTGGTAGATGCAGGAATCGGGGCGCCTTCAGATGCAGCCAAAGCTATGGAGATGGGAGCAGATGCCGTTCTTGTCAATACAGCAATTGCAGTTGCCAGAAATCCTGTGAATATGGCTGTTGCTTTTAAAGAAGGAGTAATTGCCGGAAGAAGAGCCTTTGAATCAGGTCTGGGAGCCATTGCTAATCATGCAGAAGCATCAAGTCCGCTAACTTCGTTTTTGTTTGAATAAAAATCATAATAATGAATAGTTTTAAGGAGGTTTTCGAGCTATACCAATGGGATGAAGTAAAATCCAGACTTGAAAAAGTAACCATTTCAGAGGTTCGAAATAGTCTCCAGAGAAAAAATAAAACAATGGATGACTTTCTGAATCTGCTTTCACCGGCTGCTTCACAAGAGCTGGAACTGATGGCTGCTATGACAAGAGCGCTTACCCAGAAACGATTTGGAAAGACCATTCAGCTGTATGCCCCATTGTATTTGAGTAATGAATGTCAAAATATTTGTACTTATTGTGGTTTCAGCCTTGATAATAATCTCAGAAGAAAAACGCTTACCGATTCAGAATTGATGATAGAAACTTCCGTTTTAAAATCTATGGGCGTTAATCATGTTTTACTTGTCAGCGGAGAAGCAAATAAAATAGTAGGAGTCCCTTACTTTCAGAATGCAGTTCGCTTATTAAGATCTCATTTTTCCAATATTTCTATTGAAGTACAGCCTTTGGAAGAAAAAGAATACAGGTTGCTTCATGAAGAGGGGGTACATTCTGTATTGGTCTATCAGGAAACTTATCATCAGGATGTTTATAAAGAATATCACCCAAAAGGTAAAAAATCAAACTTCCATTATCGCCTGGAAACTCCTGACAGAATAGGAAGAGCTGGAATCCACAAAATGGGCTTAGGGGTATTACTTGGATTGGAAGACTGGCGGGTAGATAGCTTTTTCAACGCTCTTCATATTGATTACCTTCAAAAACAGTACTGGAAGAGCAAATTTTCCGTATCATTTCCAAGACTCAGACCGGCAGAAGGAATTATTGAGCCTAACTTTATTATGGAAGATAAAGATCTGTTACAATTGATCTGTGCTTACCGAATTTGGAATGAAGACCTTGAAATCTCAATATCCACAAGAGAAAATGAAACATTCAGGAACCATATCGTTTCACTGGGAGCTACCACAATGAGTGCAGGATCAAAAACCAACCCTGGTGGATATGCTGTGGATAAAGAATCTTTAGAACAATTTGAAACCAGTGATGAGAGAAGTATGGAGGAAATTAAATCTATGATTAAAAAATCAGGATATGATCCGGTGATGAAGGATTGGGATTCTGTTTATAGCGGAGTTTAAATAGTATAGTGCGAAATGCAAGAAGATATTTTTAAAAGATACAGCCGCCAGATCTTTATTGATGAAATAGGTTTAGAAGGGCAACGAAAAATTATGAGTTCCAAAGTACTTGTTATAGGAGCGGGAGGTTTAGGGAGTCCTGTTATTCAATATCTTGCTGCAGCAGGAGTGGGTACTTTAGGTATTGCGGATTTTGATCATGTGGAACTTCACAATCTCAATCGCCAGATTATTCATGATGAAAATAGAGTAGGAGAACTGAAAGTAAAAAGCGCAGAAACTTTCGTTAAAAATCTTAATCATCAGGTTAAAGTAATCAGTATTGAACAAAAAATTGATGCCTCTAATGCTTCGAAAATACTTTCCCAGTATGATATTGTTGTAGATGGATCAGATAACTTCACAACACGATATTTGGTGAATGATACCTGTGTAGAATTGAAAAAAACGCTGGTTTATGGAAGTATCTTAGGTTTTTCCGGACAAGTTGCTGTTTTCAATCATAAAGGAAGTAAAAACCTTAGGGATCTTTTTCCTGAACCTCCTTTTGATGAAGATGCACCAGATTGTGACAGTTTGGGAGTTCTTGGAGCTTTACCGGGAATGATCGGAAGTATGATGACGCTTCAAACTTTGAAAATTATTGCAGATCTTCCTGTAAATCTCAATCAGTTGACATTGATTGATACACTGAATTGGAGATTTCAAACTTTAGAATTCTAAATTGGATTAGATTTTTGTTTCTCGCAGATTTTGCAGATCTTAATATGGATGTATTATAACTCTATGAAGGAGAAATCTGCGTTATCAGCTAAATCAGCGTGAAATAAAATCAGGCAAAATAAAAATGAGGCAGTAATAGTATCACTGCCTCATTTTCGGTTATTAATCATTTAAAATCTATTGTCCTTGCTGCATTACTCCGCCGTTATCTTCTTTTTTAGTTTGATTCAGAATATTAGCATCCTCTTTAGCCAATTTGTTTCTTGTCGGAATTTTATAATTGATAGAAATTCCGAAGTTTCTTGAATCGTATTTCGTTCTAATCATTACATTTTCTCCTGATGGTGGATTGGAACGTACCTGCATAATCTGACCATTAAAGATATCATTCGCAAAAACAGAAACTGTAAGACGATTGTTCATAAACTTTTTCGTCAGGGTAATATCTAAGTTATTGCTAAATGGTTTCTCCGCAGTGAAGTAAAAATACCCTGCTTTTGGTGTCAGATAGCTGTAATTTGCTGTCAGTTTAATGTCTTTTGGAAGAATCAACTGGGTCATCAGGTTAAGAATCCAGAATCCTTTATTGTTGAGGTTGTCAATCTCATGTTTCTGATATCCTGCATAAATGTACATGAAATTCATTTTGTCAGGATTGAAATTCGATTTCATAATCTCACCTATAGACTTGGTAAAAATCTGAAACGGAACAGGAAGTCCAATATTGAAATTGTGAATTTTCATATTAGAGATATTAATCTGCTCATTGGAAAGATTTCTACCCTCTTTTCTAATGATCTGTGCCACCTGATTGCTGGCTGAGCTTACGCTATACCCGATGAATGCATAATCAAAAGCCGAAATTTTCAACTCATAGTTATCAAAAATAGTGGGTTGAAGATTGGCATTACCTGTAATTTGAGTATTCGGACCTCCAAATGTGGTATTATTCGGGTTTAAGGCAGAAATACTTGGTAAGCTGATCTTTCTGTTGTAGTTCGCAGCTACATATACCTGGTTCATCAGGTTGTACTGTATGCTGGCATTTGGAAAAAATTTAAACTTATCAAACGGTAGCAGGTCAGCCTGAACAAGCTTTCCATCTTTATCAAAATATCTGGTGACTCCTGAAATGTCATAGTTTTCAAAACGTGATCCCAATGTGAAGTCAAACTTTTTCAATTTAGCCTGAAATTCAAGGTACGTGGAGGCTGTCTGTCTTTGATATTCAAGGTTTTTTAATCCTTTATTTTCCGTATCATAATCCTGTCTTTCATACAACCCTCCGGCACTCATTTTTCCTCCATCAAGAAGCTTAATTGGCTGAGAATAATCAATCTTAAGGTTAGCAATTCTCATATCAGAATTATTGCTTAAAATATTTCCTAGCGTTGTTGTTGGCAAACGTTCCTCAGGATTACCAGAAAATGCTTCAAAGGTTTTATCAAAGAATACATTATCTTGCCCGAACTTTGTGTAAGCTTTTGTATACTCAAACTGAAAATCAAGTTTCTGAGATTTGTCAGAAAAACGTTTCTGGTAGGTTACTACAGCTTCTTGTCGTACTGAATTGGTACGGGCAATATCAGAAGATCCAAAAGTATAATTCTTGATATAATAGCCTGCAGGAATATTTCTGTCGATTGTTTTGTCACCTTTACCATCACTTAAAGTATAATTATCATTGTTATTGTGATAAATATCGTAGTTCAGCAATAATCTGTCCTGTCCAAGGTCAAAAGTTACTCCCGCCTTAGCAAAATAAGTACGGGCAAATCGATCCGTATTACCGTTCAATAAATCATCCTGCTGTGTATTCATCATACTTTCACGATAATTTTGTCCCACATTCAATTGCCATCCAAAATATTTATTTCTGGCATTTAAATTCACAGAGTTTGTGGTTCTGCTTCTGTATTTATCGTAATTGGTGAAGGTGTAATTTCCTGAATATGTAGCGCTTAAGTATTTATTGGCGTTTTTATTCGTAATAATATTCATAATGGCACCTCCTGATGTAGCAGGAAATTCTGCTCCGGGCTGTGTAACGACTTCAATTCTTTCTACAGAGTTTGCCGGCATGCTTTCAAGAAAAGAATTCAATTCATTGGAAGTAATGTTTAAGGGTCTTCCGTTAAGGTAAACGTCAAGCATTTTTCCCTGATACATCATCCCAGCAATGTCTGTGGCAAAAAGCCCCGGAAGCTTTTTTATTCCTTCCA
Source organism: Chryseobacterium artocarpi (assembly GCF_001684975.1). Lineage (GTDB taxonomy): Bacteria > Bacteroidota > Bacteroidia > Flavobacteriales > Weeksellaceae > Chryseobacterium > Chryseobacterium artocarpi. The sequence goes on from NZ_MAYH01000049.1 coordinate 174,555, forward strand.
GAACGTTTCCGTTATTCAGTTGAGGTTGTTCAGAGAAATCAAAAATCGTACGGTCTGCCTTTTGTTCAACGGCTTTTTTAGTTTTGGTGATTACAATTCCGTCAATTTGTTTTTCATTGGTCGTATTCTTGCCTTTTTCCTGTGAAAATATAAACACAGAGCTTAAAAGCGATAAAGCGAATATAGTTTTTTTCATGATGTTTTTACTACTATCCGGTTAGACGCTAAAAAAGAAACTTTGTTACAGGCACTTAGATAATTTTATTGATTTCAAACTTTATAGGTTTCAAAAACCTATAAGATTTGGAAGTGTCCCAATATTCAGAATCTGCGAGAAATAAAAAATCACGCAGATTTCGGAGATTGAGCAGATTTTTTAGGTTTTGGCTAAAGCCATTGGAATTGTGATTGATCATGAAAGCGGACTAAAGTCCGCCCCTATTGAATTTGATAGCTATATTTAGTAATAAATAAAGTTGCGTTGTAAACTTAAAAATATGAATGGATCATTTTTTAATAATAGTAAAAACAAAAAAGACGGCTTCAATGGAAGCCGTCTTTTCATTAATCGATCTAACAATTAATTCTTATTTTTCTTGTTGTTTAATCAAGTTCAATGCAGAACCAGCCTTGAACCAATCAATTTGTTGGTCATTATAAGTGTGGTTTGCCATGATGATGTCTTTAGTTCCGTCTTTGTGAACGAACTCTAAAGTCAATTGTTTTCCTGGAGCAAATTGGTCAAGATCTAAGAAGTTAACGGTGTCATCTTCCAGGATTTTATCATAATCAGCTTCATTTGCGAAAGTGATTCCAAGCATACCTTGTTTTTTAAGGTTTGTTTCGTGGATTCTGGCAAATGATTTTACCAATACAGCCTTTACACCAAGGTGTCTAGGTTCCATTGCAGCATGTTCTCTTGAAGAACCTTCACCGTAGTTTTGGTCTCCTACAACAATTGTTGGAACACCTGCAGCTTTGTAAGCTCTTTGTACAGCAGGAACTTCACCATATTCACCCGTTAATTCATTTTTAACGTGGTTTGTTTCCATATTATAAGCATTTACAGCTCCGATTAACATGTTGTTGGAGATATTGTCAAGGTGACCTCTGTATTTCAACCATGGTCCAGCCATAGAGATATGGTCAGTAGTACATTTTCCGAAAGCTTTGATCAATACTTTAGCTCCTGTAATATTTTTACCGTCCCAAGCTGGGAATTCTTCTAATAACTGAAGTCTGTCTGAAGTAGGGCTTACGTTTACTACAACGCTGGAACCATCTTCAGAAGGTGCCTGATATCCGTTGTCGTCTACAGCAAATCCTTTTGTAGGAAGTTCATATCCTTTAGGCTCGTCAAGTTTTACTTGTTCACCTGCTTCATTCGTTAAAGTATCAGTAATCGGGTTGAAATCTAATCTACCTGAGATTGCCACAGCAGCTACCATTTCAGGAGAAGCTACAAATGCATGGGTATTTGGGTTCCCGTCAGCTCTTTTCGCAAAGTTTCGGTTGAAAGAGTGAATGATAGAGTTTTTCTCGCCTTTTTCAGCTCCTTCTCTGTCCCATTGCCCGATACAAGGTCCACAAGCATTGGTAAAGATTCTAGCGTTTTCAAATTTTCTGAATGAATCTAAGAAACCGTCTCTTTCCGCTGTGAATTTAACCTGTTCAGAACCTGGATTGATTCCTAAAATTGCTTTAGGTTTTACTCCTTTTGATACGGCATCTTCTACAATAGAAGCCGCTCTTGATAAATCTTCATAAGAAGAGTTGGTACAAGATCCGATCAATGCCCATTCAACTTCTAATGGCCATCCGTTTGCTTCTGCTTTAGCTCTGAATTCAGCAACTGGAGTCGCTAAATCCGGAGTGAAAGGTCCGTTTAAGTGAGGAGTCAACTCAGAAAGGTTGATTTCAATTAATTGGTCGAAATATTGTTCCGGGTTAGCATATACTTCTGCATCCCCAGTTAAGTGTTCTGCAATTTTATCCGCTGCATCTACCACATCCTGTCTTCCTGTAGCAGCCAGGTATCTTCTCATTGAATCATCGTAACCGAAAGTAGAAGTGGTAGCTCCGATTTCAGCACCCATATTACAGATGGTACCTTTACCTGTTGCAGAAAGAGATTCCGCACCTTCACCGAAATATTCTACGATACATCCTGTACCTCCTTTTACGGTAAGAATTCCTGCTACTTTTAAGATGACATCTTTTGCAGATGTCCATCCGTTCATTTTACCGGTTAATTTAACCCCGATAAGTTTTGGCATTTTAAGTTCCCAAGCCATTCCAGCCATTACGTCTACTGCATCAGCTCCACCTACACCGATCGCGACCATTCCTAGCCCGCCAGCGTTTACCGTGTGAGAGTCTGTACCGATCATCATACCTCCAGGGAAAGCATAGTTTTCCAATACAACCTGGTGAATGATCCCTGCTCCTGGCTTCCAGAATCCGATTCCGTATTTATCACATACAGAACTTAGGAAGTTGAACACTTCAGAGTTTTTGTTGATCCCCTCTTGTAAATCTTTATCAGCACCTACTTTCGCCTGAATCAGGTGATCTGCGTGAGCTGTTGAAGGAACAGCTACTTTCGCTTTTCCAGCTTGCATAAACTGTAAAAGAGCCATTTGTGCTGTTGCATCCTGCATAGCAACTCTGTCCGGTGCAAAATCTACATAAGAGTTTCCTCTTTCATATGCTTGTGTAGCATTTCCTTCCCAAAGGTGGGTGTAAAGAATTTTTTCTGAAAGGGTAAGAGGTTTTCCCACAATTTGTCTTGCCGCAGCAATTCTTTCTGGATAGCGCTCATACACTTTTTTGATCATATCAATATCAAAAGTCATATCGTATTTAGTTTTGTTCTTTTTCCGTTATTATTCCTTTCTCTGATATTATAAAAGAGAAAAATCATTTTTTATATATCAAAAAATGTTCCTATAATCTATAAATAGGGCAATTTTGATTCTAAAATCAAGAGATTTTATAACTTTCAATTTAAGAAAAAATAGATTCTATTTTCTTTATTTTCTCAGAAAAAAATCGTATTTAAAGTAAAATAGAACGATTCTAAACAAAAAATGGAAGATTTTAAATCCAAAAGGACTAAAATCTTCCATTGATATAGTTTTCAATAGTCTTATGACTTATTGATCAATGCTATTAGTGAGCACTTGTGCTTGTTAATTCCTTAATAGAAGGAACAAAAGTTGTCAGGTCAATACCTTCTACAGCAGCTTTATATTCTTCAATGCTTGGAATTCTTCCGATGATAGCAGAAAGAACAACAACCGGAGTTGAAGCTAATAAAGACTCTCCTTTTTTACGTTCAGAATCTTCAACTACTCTTCCTTGGAATAGACGAGTAGAAGTCGCTAAAACAGTATCTCCTTTTGCTGCTTTTTCCTGGTTACCCATACAAAGGTTACATCCTGGACGCTCAAGGTACATTACGTTTTCATATTGTGTACGAGCTTCACCTTTTGGAGCATTGTCATTAAATTCAAAACCTGAGTATTTTTCTAATAATTCCCAGTCACCTTCAGCTTTTAACTCGTCAATGATATTATAAGTAGGAGCCGCTACAACTAATGGTGCGCTGAATTCTACTTTACCATTTTGTTTTTCAAGGTTTTTCAACATCTGAGAAACGATCTTAAGGTCTCCTTTGTGAACCATACAAGATCCTACGAAACCAAGGTCTACTTTTTTCTCACCACCATAGTAAGAAAGATCTCTGATGGTATCGTGAGTATATCTCTTAGAAACATCATCATTGTTTACATCCGGATCAGCAATCATAGGTTCTACGATTACGTCAAGATCTACAACAACTTCAGCATAATATTTAGCGTTAGCATCTGGAGTAAGAGCTGGTTTTTCACCTGATCTGATTTCCTCAATTCTCTTATTTGCTTTATTAATTAATCCTTGAAGAACTTTGTTATGGTTATCCATTCCTTTATCGATCATGATCTGGATTCTGCCTTTAGCAATTTCCAATGATTCGATTAGGGTGTTGTCTTCCGAAATGTTGATAGACGCTTTAGCCTTCATTTCAGCAGTCCAGTCTGTAAACGTGAATGCCTGGTCAGCAGGAAGTGTTCCGATGTGAACCTCAATGATTCTTCCCTGGAATACGTTTTCTCCTCCGAATTGCTTCAACATCTGAGCCTGAGTAGCATGTACTACATCACGGAAATCCATGTGAGGCTTCATTTCACCTTTGAAGGTTACTTTTACAGATTCTGGGATTGGCATTGAAGCTTCACCAGTAGCTAATGCAAGAGCAACAGTTCCAGAGTCAGCCCCGAAGGCAACTCCTTTAGACATTCTTGTGTGAGAGTCACCTCCAATGATGATCGCCCACTCGTCTACAGTGATATCGTTAAGAACTTTGTGAATAACGTCAGTCATTGAGTGGTATTCACCTTTCGGGTCACGTGCAGTGATCAATCCGAAATCGTTCATGAATTTCATTAGCTTAGGAATGTTTGCCTGAGCTTTTTTATCCCAAACTGAAGCGGTGTGACACCCTGATTGGTAAGCACCGTCAACGATTGGAGAAATTACAGTAGCCGCCATGGATTCAAGCTCCTGAGAAGTCATAAGACCTGTCGTGTCCTGAGAACCAACGATGTTTACCTGTACACGAACGTCAGAACCAGCGTGTAATACTTTTCCTGGTGTAGTTCCTACAGCATTTCTGTTAAAGATTTTTTCAACTGCTGTAAGACCTTGCCCTTCGTGAGAAATTTCTTTTGATGGAGCAAAAACTACAGGAGCTTCAACCCCTAAAGTCTGAGCTGCAAATGTCTGTAATTTCTTACCGAATACGATTGCATAAGATCCTCCAGCTTTGATGAACTCCATCTTTTGTGGTGTGAAAGACTTTGTAAGGTCAATCAGTTCCTGATCTCCGTTATATAATTTCTTTTCTTTTGTATTAATAGTTAAAACAGTTCCTGTAGCTACTGAGTAAGCTTCTTCAAGAACGATATCACCATTTTCGTTACGAACAGGGTTTCCGTTTTCGTCTACTTTCTTCACCCAGTTCTTAAGGTCAACACCAATACCTCCGGTAACATCAACTGTAGTAAGGAAAATTGGAGAAATACCGTTTGTTCCTCCTACGATTGGAGCAATGTTTACGAATGGTACATATGGGCTAGCTTGTTTACCTGTCCATAGAGCTACGTTGTTTACCCCTGACATTCTGGATGAACCTACACCCATTGTTCCTTTTTCAGCGATAAGCATAACGCTTGCATCAGGATGTTGCGCTTGTAGCGCTTTGATTTCTTCCTGTGCCTGAGGAGTGATCATACATTTTCCATGAAGTTCACGGTCTGATCTTGAGTGTGCTTGATTACCCGGAGAAAGTAAATCTGTTGAAATATCTCCTTCACCAGCGATGAAAGTAACCACTTTGATTTCTTCTGCAACTTCAGGAAGTTGAGTGAAGAACTCAGCCTTCGCGTAGCTTTCTAAGATTTCTTTTGCGATCTCATTACCACTGCTGTATGCTTCTTTTAAACGGGTAGTATCTGCTTCGTAAAGGAAAACCTGAGTTTTAAGAACTTCTGCAGCTTGTTTAGCAATGTCAGCATCGTTACCTAAAGCCAGATCTAATAATACTTCGATTGATTTACCTCCTTTCATGTGAGATAATAATTCGAAAGCAAATGCAGGAGAAATTTCTTCTACTACGGATTCACCTAAAATGATCTCCTTTAAAAATTTAGCTTTTACGCTTGCTGCGCTTGTTGTTCCCGGTAAGGTGTTATAAATGAAAAATTTAAGAGAGTCTGCTCTGTCTGCATTATCTGAATCTTTAATCTGTGCAATAATTTCACTTAATAATTCAGCACCATCAATCGGCTTTGGATGAAGCCCCTGGTTTTTTCTTTCTTCAATCTCTTTGATGTAATCCTTATAAATATTCATAATAGAAGTCTTTCACTTTCAGAGTAGATGTATACAACAGTTGTGAAAGCTGTCATTTCTCCTTTACCGATCCAATTTAATAACAATTTGAGTACTTGCATTTTGGAATGCAATATGCACCAGCCAAAGAGAGTATAGTCTACGTCTTTCTTTTAAAGTTTTTAAAATTATTTACTAATTCAAATTGTCCCCCAAAATTACGAATTTTTAATTTTTTAACAGAATGAATTTATTTAGATTCTTTATAAATATGAATTTTATAATATCTATTTTTGGTCGTATTTTTGCAAACAAATGATGAATATGAAAAATGTCCTGAATGTTTTGTTCGTTTTTATTTCGATTTCCGTTTTTTCACAGACAAAATCTGTTAAGAAAACCGGAGTAAAAAACACTATGAAGACCTCGGTGAAAAAAGGAAATATGGTAACTAAACCTAATCCCGATCTTGTGGTTTTGAACAAAGATCTACCCTTGTTGATTCCTAAAAAGAAAGGTGATAAGTTCGGGTATATTAACCAAAACGGGAAATTCATTATTCAACCTGAATATCATATTGCTGTATTTTTTTACGAAGATTGTAATCTGCTGAACTCTCCCAACGAAAAAGTTAGGAAATTTGGAACAGGAGATTATGCTACTGTAGAAAAAGACATGATTTCCTATCGAGTAGATCAGTCCGGAAAAAGAGTTTATCAGTTTAAGGATGCCGATCTTGGGAAGTGTAAGTTTGCAGAATACAAACATCAGTTATTTCAAGCTTATATTCTGAATGGTTTCTATGGAATTATTGAAAAAGCAACCTTTGTGAATGCGGCAGACTACAGACAGTATCAGATTTATCCGCAATATCAATATCTCTACATTATGGAGGGAGATGATGTTGCGAATCCGATGATTGTGGCTTCCAATAATGATAAATTCGGAGTTATTGATGTTAATAATAAAATCATTATTCCTTTTGAATATGCAAACATCAAAAGAAACTTCAGCTGGAAGCTGGGAAAGATGTTTGAAGTAAGTAAAGACGGTAAAAACTACTATTATATTGACGCAAATAATAAAACATACTAAACGGTAATTGATGATTACTCATTACTCATGAAAATTTTATAACTCCAATTTTTTCATATAACAAAACCTTCCTATAAAAGCTTTTCTTATCGTCTCGTAACCAAATACCTCGCATCCCAAACCCCGTATCCCAAAAACATCACCATCTCATATATTTTTTGTAATTTCGCGGCTGAAATAAAGGGGTGCTTTAACAGGCTGAGATTATACCCACTGAACCTGGAACAGGTAATGCTGTTTAGGGACGTAGGCTCTATTGTGAGTTGAATTTGTATAATATCTTATCGATCCCCTTTTATTCATTAAATGTTAAAGATTTATAGAATGAAAGGATTATTTTTTTTAGGGCTAAGCGTAGCCTCCGTAGCTTTTATCCAGGCTCAGAATAAAGATTCTCTGAAGATCAGAGAAATAGAAGCTGTTAACTTTACTAAAAGACTTCCCGTTGCAAAGGAAATTATTAATGTTCAGAAAGACTTGGACAGTAGAAACTTAGGGCAGGATCTTCCTATTCTTTTAAAAAATCAAACTTCAATTATTTCTACATCAGATGCAGGAAATGGGGTAGGATATACCGGCTTTAGAATTCGTGGAGTATCTGGATCGGCAATCAATGTAATGATGAACGGAGTTCCTTACAATGACTCTGAGAGCCAAGGTACTTTTTTTGTGAATGTTCCTGATTTAACGAGTTCTGCTTCACAGATTGTTATTCAAAGAGGGGTGGGAACTTCTAACAATGGAGTTTCTGCATTTGGTGCAAGTATCAATGTCATTTCAAAAGAACCTGAAGAGAAATTTTACTTCAAAACAGATGATAGTTATGGGTCTTTTAATACTTATAAATATTCAGCAGAAGTAGGTTCAGGAAAATTCTGGAAAAACCGTCTTTCTGTAATGGGAAGGTATACGCGCATTCATTCTGATGGGTATATAGACAGAGCTTTTTCAGATTTACATTCTTACAATTTTACGGCTTTATTTGAAGAAGGAAATACTAAAATCCGTGTAATGGCTTTTGGAGGAAAGGAAAAAACTTACCAAGCATGGAACGGAATCAGTAAAGAAATGCTGGAAACAAATCCTAAATTCAATGCTTCAGGAGCAATTTATGATGCAGATTATAAAAATGTTATAGGCTTCTATGATAATGAGACGGATAATTACAGACAGAATCATTATCAGTTACTTTGGGAACAGAAGTTTACAGATCGCTGGAACCTTGAAACAACTTTTCATTACACAAAAGGAAGAGGATATTATGACAATTACAAACAAGGTTATGCTTTTTCAAAATATAATTTACCCAATATTATAGAAGGCGGAGAAACCATTAAATATTCAGATTTTATCAGAAAAAAAATGTTGAATAACGACTTTTATGGAGTAGTTTCAACACTTTATGGGAAGTTTGAAAATCTTGATTTGAATTTTGGAGCTGTAGCGAACCAATATTATGGAAGACACTACGGAAATGTTACCGGGGTATTTTTTCCGCAGATCGATGAAAGCGAGTACTACAGAAATCGTTCTGTAAAAAATGAAGTTTCTGGTTTTGCAAAGGCTTTATTCAGATTGGATAATTTTGAATTCTTCGGAGATTTACAGCTTAGAAGTATTAATTACGATACTAAAATCATTATGGCTGGAGATAAGGAAGGAGCGAATCTTGATAAAAATTGGTTGTTCTTTAATCCAAAAGCAGGGGTGAACTATAAAATCAATGGTGGAAAAGTATTTCTATCCTACGCGCATGCTCATCGTGAACCGAACAGAGAAGATTTGATGGCAAACAATGATGTTAAACCTGAGAAATTACACGATTTTGAAGCAGGTTTAGAAAAACAGTTTGGCTTTTTATCTTTAACGGCTAACCTTTATTATATGTATTATGTTAATCAGTTGGTTTTAAATGGAGAGCTGAATAATGTAGGAGCATTTATCCGAACAAACTCTGGGAAAAGCTACAGAAGAGGTATTGAAGTAGGTGCTTTGGCAAAACTTTCAAAACAATGGGAAGTTTCCGGAAATGTAAGCTTAAGCCAGAATAGGAATCAGGATTTTAATATTCAGGGGGCAGATGTTCCGGTAAGCCTAGGAAATACACAGATTTCATTCTCACCAAATGTAATTGCTAATTTGGGAATAAAATTCAATCCAACTCAAAACTTCCAGTTTGCATTGACAAATCAGTATGTTGGAAAGCAATATATGGATAACACAGAAGATCAAAACTTAAAGCTTAATGATTATTTCCTGGCAGATTTTAACGCACAATATCAATTTAAAATCGGGAACAATGACATTGCATTGAAATTATTGGTGAATAATCTTTTCAATAGGAAATATGTCAATAACGGATCTGTTTATGAGGGGAGTCCTTCTTATTTTGCACAGGCAGGAACGAACTTTATGTTTGGAATAAGCTGGAAAATACAGTAGTAATGCTCAAATAGAAGATATTTGAATTTATAAATGTTATTTTACTTTTGAGCAGTTTTGTCCTTTTTAACAATTCTTCAACTTAAAAAAGAAGTTTAAATAACCGTATACCTATTTTAATACGGAATACTTAAGAGACTGTTTCGGCAGTCTCTTTTTATATAAGTTAAATATCTTCAAAAGTCATGAAAAAGTTATAAATTTGCCACCAAATGAATATTTCAGCATACATTTTAGAATATTTAAAACAATTCGGAACTGTCACGGTTCCAGGATTTGGCGTGTTTTCTCTGAAAAATTCTAAGGCAATTATCAATTCTGAAAACGGAAGTATCTTACCTCCGGCTAGTCAGATTGAATTTACAATTGACTATGAAGTACAGGCTGAAGATCTTACCGCCTTTATTGCCAGAGAAAAACAGATGTCTTTAGACGCTTCAAGAAGTGATCTGAAGATACAAACAGATTTTTGGAAGAAAAAACTTCAGGCAGAACAGGTCCTGGAAATTCAAAACCTGGGAACCATTTTCATCGAAGAAGGAAATACACACTTCAAAGGAAAAAGAGTAGAAGCAGGACGTCCGGATTTTTATGGATTGGAAGAAATCAGATTCTCAGACATTAATAACGGTGAAAAAGTAAGTGCTTCCGAAAACCGTGAAAAAGACTATAAATTTAAGAAGACAATTCTTTGGATTTTCCTTTTAATTATACCGATTTTGGGTATTGCGTACTTTGCTTTTACTCAAAAGGAACTACTTTTTGGTAAAAAATCCTTTAATAAAGTTTCTGTACAGACTTCTACGCACAGGATTGTAAAAGATACTGTGAAAGTGACAGTACATACTCCTGAAGCTTCGGTTTCAGATTCTCTTAAGAAAGATTCATTGGTAAAACCTGTCGGAAAACAAATCAAAGCTGTTCCGGCTGCTCCAAACAACACTAAGAATAAATGGCAAAAATAAAAACAGCGTCAGAATCTCTGACCATCATGACCAATATCGTTCTTCCGAACGAAACAAACTCTTTAAGAAATCTTTTTGGTGGTGAACTTTTAGCAAAAATGGACAGATGTGCATCTATTTCTGCAGCTAGACACTGTGAAAGAAGAGTGGTAACAGCTTCTGTAAACCACGTTTCATTCAATCATCCGATTCCTGAAGGAGGAGTTGTAGTATTGGAATCTAAAGTTTCGAGAGCGTTCTCTACTTCTATGGAAGTGTATGTGGATGTATGGTCTGATGATCCAATCAATCAGAAAAAAATTCACACGAATTCGGGGATTTATACATTCGTTGCAGTGGATGAATTTAATCGTCCTATTCCAATCCCGGATATGGTTCCTGAAACAGAAGAAGAAAAGGAAAGGTATGCAGCTGCATTCCGTAGAAAAGAACTTTCATTAATTCTTTCAGGGAGAATGAAGCCTTTGGAATCTGTAGAGCTTAAGAAATTATTTCAGGAGCCACAGGAACCGACCAAGGACAAAAAATAAAAATATATAAACACTAATAACACAAATATTCGGCACAAATTTTCACAAATGATTTGTGTCGGATAAGATGAAAAAAAATAATACAGTGGATATTTCAGAAAATGATATTTCAAGACTTGTTTACGAGGCAGGATATCATGTTCATAAGGCTTTAGGTCCAGGACTTTTGGAAAGTGCTTATGAAGAATGTTTATTCTATGAACTGAATAAACATGATATTCTTGTTGAAAGGCAAAAACTGATGCCATTGATGTATGAAGAAGTGAAGTTAGATATTGGTTACAGACTTGATTTTTTGATTGAGAAAAAATTTGTCTTAGAAATTAAATCTATAGAATCATTGAATGATATTCATTTGGCTCAAATACTTACCTATCTTCGATTAAGTAACTGTAAAACTTGGAATGTTGATTAACTTCAATACACTCCAATATAAAAACGGCGTAAAAAGAGTTATTAACGGAACCTTATAATTTGTGTCATTTGTGTTTAAATTATGAAAATTCTCCTTTTAGATAAAAACCACCCCCTTATTACCGAACAGCTTCTGGCTAAAAACTTTATTTTAGAAGAAGATTTTACGTCTACTTACGATGAGGTTTGTAATAAAATCAACAATTATGATGGTATTATCATCAGAAGTCGTATTCCATTGGACAAAAATTTTCTTGAGAAAGGAAAGAATCTGAAGTTTATTGCAAGGGTAGGTGCAGGGATGGAAAATATTGATATTCCTGTGGCAGAATCATTAGGTATTCAGCTGATCAATTCTCCGGAAGGAAACAGAGATTCTGTGGCGGAACATGTTGTTGGAATGTTGTTGGTGATCATGAACAGACTTTTTATTGCTTCTCAGGAAGTAAAAAACGGGATTTGGAAACGTGAAGAAAACAGAGGTGACGAGCTGCTTGGAAAGACAGTAGGGTTGATAGGCTATGGAAATATGGGTAAAGCAACGGCAAAAAGACTTTCTGGTTTTGGTTGTAAAGTCATCTTTCATGATATACTTCCCAATCTGGCGGATGAATTTGCAACGCAGGTTACCCTGGATGAATTAAAGCAATCTGCAGAAGTATTGAGTTTGCATATTCCTCTTACCTCAGAAACGCATTACCTTATTGATGAAGAATTTATTTCAGGGATGAAAAATGACTTCTATTTCGTTAATACAGCAAGAGGTAAAAATGTAAAAACGAAAAGTTTAGTAGAAGCTTTAAAATCGGGGAAAGTAAAAGGGACATGTTTAGATGTTTTGGAATACGAAAAGTCTTCTTTTGAAAATCTTGAAACAGAAAATGAAGATTTAAAATATCTTTTGGAATCCGAAAAAGCAATTGTTACTCCACATATTGCCGGATGGACGCATCAGAGTAAAGAAAAACTGGCTCAATTTATTGTGGATAAAATTCTTGCTTCCCACTGCCAGTAGATTTAAGCGACAAAACAAAGTTTTAAAATAGTATAAAGGCGAATTTGTAAAAAGACAAATTCGCCTTTTCATTTCTCTTTTCATTTTATTTATGTTAAATAATTCATAATGTCACTCTCATATTTACTATTTATTTTTGACTTTTATTAAATTGCCGCTCATTTTTGAATCTAATGAGGATGCGTAATTTTGTACTTACTATAACTGTTGTCTTATCCCTTTTTTCTTGTAAAAATAAATCTGAATCCAAAGCGGTTTCAGCCGAAAACACGACCAATCTTCCCAATTATGGAAATGTAGATTTGGGAAATGTTTTTACTAAAGCAGACGGACAGCTTTCCAATAAAGAGTCATTGACAGGTTATATTGACCAGTACTATAAAAAAGTATGGGAAGGAGGAGATCTTAGTGGTGGAATTCTTGTTGCAAAAGGCGATGAGATCCTTTATGAAAATTACAGAGGCTTCGGAAGAGAAGGTAACCAGATGCCAATCGATAAAAATACACCATTACACGTTGCTTCCGTTTCCAAAACGTTAACGGCTATGGCGATGATGAAACTGGTAGAAGCAGGAAAAATAAAGCTTTCCGATCATCTTACACAATTCTTTCCTGGCTTTCCTTATCCTAATGTGACGGTTCAGACTTTATTGGATCAGAGAAGTGGTCTGCCAAAATACGAATACTTCATTACGAAAATACAACCTGCACCTGCAGAACTTTCCAAGCCGTTTATTACCAATCAGGATGTTTTGAATATGATTATCAAATACAAACCTGAACTGGCGAGAGATACAGATACAGGATTTATGTATTGTAATACGAACTTTGCTTTATTGGCATTGCTGATTGAAAAAGTAACAAAGACTCCTTTTCCGCAAGCAATGAAAGAAATGGTTTTCACACCATTGAAAATGAACAATTCTTATATCTTCCAGGAAAAAGATATTCCTACAGCTTCACAATCTTTCTATTATGGTGGAAATAAGCTGTATCCTCTGGATAGGCTGGACCTTATTTACGGAGATAAAAACGTTTATACAACCCCAAGAGATTTATATAATTTTTCGAAAGCAATGTTCTCAAAAGACTTCCTGAAGCCTGAACTGATGCAAATGGTATTTACTCCTTACAGTAACGAAAAAGCCGGAATGAACAATTATGGCTTAGGTTTCAGAATGAAAATATTTGATAACGGTGAAAAACTGACTTATCACAATGGATGGTGGCATGGAACAAACTCTGTTTTTGCTCATCTTCTAAAGTCTAAAGTTACGATTGTTGCTATCGGGAATAAATATTCAGGAAAAGTGTATACGGCACTTGCATTATCAGGATTATTTGAGAATTTCCCTTTACAGCAGGAGAAACTTCAAACGGTAATGAATGACAATAAAGATAGTTTGAATAGCGGACACGAAGTTTTTGGAGAATAATGTTTACTTTTGCTTAAACATTTTCATGAAAAGGTTTCTTTTATTATTCGTTATCAGCTTTCTTGTACACTCTTGTGCAAGGGTAGGATCTCCTGTGGGAGGTCCAAAAGACACGTTGGCACCAAGATTTTTAAGTTCAAATATTGATACTACAAGAGTAAATGTAAAAAGAGATATCCACGAGCTTCGCCTGGATTTTGATGAATACATTACTTTAAAGGATATCAATAAGAATTTGATCATTTCGCCTCCGATTAAAAATATCAAGCGAATTCTTCCGTCTAATATTGCCAACAAATTTGTTCTGATCCAGTGGGCAGATACTCTTCAGGCAAATACTACTTATAATTTTAACTTCGGAAATTCAATCGTTGATAATAACGAATCTAATATTCTGCGTTATTACAATTTTGCTTTTTCTACAGGAGATAAATTAGATGATACCTATATCAGTGGTGAAGTAAAAGATGCTCTCCAGATCAAAAAGAAAGCTGGAAGTAATGAAAATAAACTGGTTGTAGGATTGTATCAGGTAAAAGATACAATGAACTACAAACAAAAGCCTTACTATATTACCAAAGTAGATGATGATGGTTACTATGAACTGAATTACATTTCTCCAGGGAAATATAAAATAATCGCTTTCGAAGATGAAAACGGAAATTCTGTATACGATCCGGGAAAAGAAAAAATAGGGTTCCAAAAAGAACCTGTAGACATTGAAAAATCGGTCTCAGGATTAAACTTAAGTGTTTATCCTTCGAAAAAACCTGTGAAGTATACAGAGATGAAAGAGATTGCAGGAGGAGTTTTGATGTTATTTGAAGGACATCCGGAAGAAGTAAAAGTAGCGTCTCTTAATGAAAAAATTAAAGATGTAAAAATAACGCATCGTCCAAAATCAGACTCTGTAAGAATCTGGTTTGATGCTGTAAAGGATAATGTTGGGCAGGAAGCAACAGAAAAACTGGTATTCAGCCACGATAAAGGATTGAAAAAAGATAGTATTTATTCTGCTTCTTTATTCTATAAATATAATAAGAAAAACGCAATGGACGTCTTTAGTGATAATGGAGGAGGTTCATTGGCTCCAAAGTCTGACTTTAAAATTGCATCCAATTATATTGTTGATAAAATAGATCCAGCAAAATGGACACTTACAGTCAAAGGAGATAGTTTGACAACTCTGCCGTTTACTGCAAAGATTTCAGCTACCAATCCATATCAAATTCAGGTGCAGTCTGATTTTGTAAGTGGAAAAAATTATCAGCTTACCATTCCAAAAGAAACAGTATCCTCATTCTACGCTAAAAATACACAATCGAAACGTTTTGATTTCGAAGTAGATAAAGTAGAAGAATTTGGGAGTCTTGAATTTACTCTTTTGAATCCTCCTGCCTCCAAATATTGGATTCAGCTTATGGACGAGTCTGAAAAAGTAGTTTATCAAAAATATACCAAAGGAGATAAAGTGAAGTTTGATATTCTAAAACCTGCAGAGTATATTGTAAGGATTTTAGTAGATAATAATGAGAATAATTATTGGGATGAAGCTGACTTTACTACAGAAACCTTTGCTGAAGATGCTTATGTTTACTATAAAAAAGGAGTTGTAAGAGCCTTATGGGAAACAAGAGAAGAATGGGATCTAAAAGATACAAGAACGCTTGATAATCCTAAAGGAAACGCTGTTCCTGCTCCGGCTGCACCTGTAGATAGTCCTCCACAAGAAAAAGAATCAGTGAAGCAGGATGTGAAAAAAGAAATAAAATCCAATAATGCAATTATAACTCCCGTAAAATAGGATGATGAAGACGGTAAAGAAAATAGTATTCTGGACACTTGTAGCATTTGCTCTTATTCAGTTTTTTCCGATAGATAGAGTAAATAAACCGGTTGATTCCAAAGTGAACTTTGTTCAGATGAAACAGGCTCCTGAAAAGATAAGTACTATTCTTAGAAATGCTTGCTACGATTGTCATTCCGACGAAACAATATATCCTAAATACGCTTATATTGCACCTATTTCATGGTCTGTGAAAAGCCACGTGAACGAAGGACGTCAGCATCTTAATTTTTCTGTTTGGGGAACCTATAATAAGGAGTTAAAAGAAAATATGCTTGATAGATCAATGGAAGCTCTTAAGCATAAAACAATGCCGTTACCAGGTTATGTTGTCTATCATAAGGAAGCTAAACTTTCAGAGGCAGAAAGAACTCTACTAATTCAGTATTTTGATGAAATGCTGAAATCAAAAACATATTAATTTAAAAAAACTCCCGCAGATTTTACAAAATAAGCAGTGGATAAAATCCAATAATCTGCTTCATCTGTAAAATCTGCGAGAGCCTATATTACAAAAATTATTTCTTTAAATAACCTTCAAAAAACTTCTTCTGAGAGTCAAAAGCAATATCCTCAAGGTTGAGATCCTTTAAAGGAATCCATACCGCTTCCGATATCTCTGAAAGTTCAAGGTTTACCTCAAATTTCTCTGAAACATTATATTCGTAAAAGAGATCAATCGTATTATAATCAATTTCCTTATACTGATAAACATTTGGAAGACTTGTAAGGTATTTTAGGTTTGAAATATCAACATCCAGCTGAAGCTCTTCAAAAAGTTCTCTTTTACAGGTTTCTTCTGCACTTTCTTTAGGATCAACAAATCCTCCGGCAAGATCCATTTTTCCTTTTTTAGGATCTCTGTTTCTTCTGGTAAGGTAGATTTCGTCGCCACATCTTATGACAACCGCTACAGCGCCCGCCACGTTGTTGTACAGTGTAAAACCACATTCTGGGCAGCTCCATTTTTTTTCACTATCCCAATGTAGAGTTTCTTTGCCACAGCTCGGACAATATTTCAATAATTTCATATGTTATTGAGTAACATTAATATTTCTCGGGTGATAACTTAAGATAACATCTCTTAGCTCTTCCGTTTTCAGATGGGTATAGATTTCCGTTGTTGTAATGCTGGAATGACCAAGCATTTCCTGAATATAACGAAGATCTGCACCATTCTGCAATAAATGCGTTGCAAAAGAATGTCTGAATGTATGTGGAGATATTTTTTTGTTAACCCCTGCTTTATCTGTAAGTTCTTTAATAATAAGGAATACGATTACTCTCGACATGGAAGTACCACGGCTGTTTAAAAACAGAGTATCTTCATATTTCTTATTGATTTTTCCTTTAGAACGTACCTCTTTAATATAACTTTCCAGCAGTTCAGCAGTGTAATCCGCCAAAGGAACAAAACGGGTTTTGTTTCCCTTTCCGTGTACTTTGATATACTGCTCCTTGAAGTTAATATTGGAGATCTTAAGATCAATTAGTTCAGAAACACGGAGTCCGCAACCATAAAGCACTTCAATGATGCTGTGGTTTCTTCTTCCGAGATCTGTATCGACCTCAATTGCGGCAATAATTTTATTAATGTCTGGTAAGCTTAAAGTATCAGGTAGATACAGTCCTAATTTAGGACCTTCAAGTAACGCTGCGGGATTGTCTTCACGATATTCATCCTCAAGCAGAAATTTAAAGAAAGCTTTAATGGATGATATCCATCTTGCCTGTGATCTCTCACTGAATTTCTGTTTAGAAAGATTGAAAATGTATTCCTGCAGGTTTTCGTAACCGATAGAGTCTGGACCGACGTTTGCCAGATCTTCTTCTGCGTAATCTTTTAATTTCTTGATGTCCCGAACATAGGCATCGAGAGTATTTTCTGAAAAATTTCTTTCGAAGCGAAGAAATATTTCAAAATCTTTGATCTTTTCATCCCAAGTCATATTTGTGCTTATTTTTTTAGTTCACAGTCCGATATTTGCTCTATTTCAATGTTATGGTTTCTCAGGAACGATATCCCATCGTCATCCGAATACTCATTAATGTACACCAGTCTTGTAATTCCTGCCTGCAGAATCAGTTTGCTACACTCTTTGCATGGCGACAGCGTTAAATATAACGTAGCGCCTTTTGCAGATTGTGTAGATGCTGCCAACTTTAATATAGCGTTGGCTTCCGCATGCAATACATACCAGTGCGTTTTTCCCTCTCCATCTTCACAGCAGTTTTCGAATCCCATAGGAGTCCCGTTGTAACCATCTGAAATAATCATCCTATCTTTTACGATAAGAGCTCCTACCTGTTTTCTCTTACAGTAGGAGAGTTTTGCCCATTCTTGAGCCATTTTTAGATAAGCTTTATCAAACTTATTCATACCGCAACATTAGTTTTTTCGAAATAATTTGGATTAAAATCTTTTTGAAAGACTAGAAGTTCGGCTTTCTTTTCTCAAGGAAAGCAGTTACTCCTTCTTTCTTATCTTCCATTTCAAAAAGTTCCCCGAAATATTTGATTTCAGTTTCAAAACCTTTCTCCGTGTCAGATAAATTTACGGCGTTAATAGCCTTAGATATTGCCATTGGTGAATTGTTGGCAATAGTGTTCGCTAATTCTTTCGTTTTGGTTAATAATTCTTCAATAGAGTATACTTCATTTACCAGTCCGATCTCTTTTGCTTTTTGAGCAGGGATCATTTTGGCAGAGAAGATCATTTCGTTGGCAATACCTTTTCCTACAAGCTTTGGAAGCCTTTGAGTACCCCCGTACCCTGGAATTAATCCAAGTGTTACTTCAGGAAGCCCTAATCTGGCGTTTTCCGATGCATATCTGATGTGGCATGCCATGGCAAGCTCTAAACCTCCTCCCAATGCAAAACCGTTTACGGCTGCAATGACGGGCTTAGACATGTTTTCAATTTTGTTGAACAAAGTATTTTGTCCGTTTCTTGCAAGTTCCTCAGCTTTTTCCTGTCCGAAATCACTGAATTCTTTGATGTCAGCTCCAGCTACAAAGGATTTTTCTCCGCTTCCTGTAAGAATAATAACTCTACATGAATTGTCAGAATTAAGCTCATCCAATGCTGTACTGATTTCCTGAATTGTTTTTGCGTTGAGTGCATTTAAACTTTCAGGTCTGTTTATTGTAATGATAGATAATTTATCTTCCTTTTTTAATAATATATTTTCGTAACTCATTTTTCCACTTTGAAATATCATCCTTTGCAAATTATGAATTTTTTACAAAAAAAAGGAAAAAATATTATTTTTTTTTCCTTTTTTTTAATTTATTGTTCAATATGATTATTTAGAATGATTCATCATATTTGCATCGATATTGATGTTTAATTGTGAAGCTACTTTCATGCCAAGCTCAATGTTAGCGCGGAAAAAGTGACACAATTGTCTGTTAATAATTTCATCTTTTTTAGGTCCGCTGATTCCTTTCATACTTCCTATGATATTTTGAATCAGATTATCTCTGTCCTCCGCATTCATAGCTTTTGAATAAAGAAGTCCTGGTTGAGTATAATGATCACTGTCATTATCATTTCTGTTGTAGCTGGCAACATGGGCACTATCTAACTCATACTCGTAGTTTTTATAAGAAACATCCGGTTGGATATCATCAAAACTATTTGGATAGTAATTTGGTTTATCCTGATAATGGCTTGAATCTGCCATATAACCATCTCTCTGATAATTGTTAACAGCGAATGGGCATCTGTTTACTTCTAATTGGTGAGCATTTACTCCAACTCTGTAACGGTGTGCATCCGGATAAGAGAATAATCTTCCCTGAAGCATTTTGTCAGGGGAGAAGCTGATTCCGTTAATTAAACTGCTTGGTGAGAACGTAGATTGTTCTACATGGGCAAAATAATTGACAGGAACTTCATTAAGCTCCATTTCTCCTACCTCAATTAATGGGAAATCATCATGGAACCATACTTTCGTTACATCAAAAGGATTCCATCTGAAATCTTTTGCCTGTTCTTCGGTCATTACCTGAATATACATTGTCCATTTTGGGAAATCTCCGTTTTCAATAGCATTACAAAGATCTTCCTGTGCAAAGTCCGGATTTTCTCCAGCCATTTTTACGGCGTCTTCATCTGTGAAATTTTTGACCCCTTGTTTTGTCTTGAAGTGAAATTTCACCCATACTCTTTCATTTTTATCATTGATCATTGAAAAAGTATGTGATCCGAAACCATGCATATGTCTGTAGCCGTAAGGAGTTCCCCTGTCTGACATTAATATCAGAACCTGATGAAGCGATTCCGGGTTTAAGCTCCAAAAGTCCCACATCATGGTGGCACTCTTTAAATTGGTTTTCGGAAGTCTCTTTTGGGTATGGATAAAGTCCGGGAATTTTTTAGCATCTTTAATAAAGAATACCGGAGTATTGTTTCCTACAAGGTCCCAGTTTCCGTCTTCTGTATAGAATTTTAAAGCAAAACCTCTTGGGTCTCTTGCTGTATCTGCACTTCCTTTTTCCCCTCCTACTGTAGAGAAACGGGCAAACATTCTGCAGGAGTTTCCTACTTTTGAGAATAATTTTGCCTTAGTATATTGGCTGATGTCATGGGTTACGGTGAAGGTTCCATAAGCGCCGCTTCCTTTTGCGTGTACAATTCTTTCAGGAATTCTCTCCCTAACGAAGTGTGCAAGATTTTCCTGAAGAATAAAGTCTTGCAGCAATACCGGACCTCTTGGTCCTACCGTCTGGGAATCCTGATGCTCAAAGTAGGGCGCGCCATTGCTTAACGTTAATTTTTTAGAATCCATATAATTGATGATTTGAATAATTGTTTTCTTTTTCTAAATCCAAGTGTAAAGGTAGTGAATATCAAATTTACTTGATTTTTTAATTGCTAATAACAAAAACGTTATATCTTTGTAATAGATAATATTAATCAAATGAATATTCAGCAACTGGAGTATCTTATCGCTGTTGATAAGTATAAACATTTTGGAAAAGCAGCTCAGGCGTGCTTCATTACCCAGCCTACCTTAAGTGCCATGATACAGAAATTTGAGGATGAATTGGATGTGAAGGTTTTTGACAGAACTACGCACCCGATCCGTACCACAGATGTAGGTCTTCAGATCATTGATCAGGCTAAGGTAATTATAGAATCTGTCAATGAGCTGAAAAACAAAGCTAACCTTTTGAATAATATTCTAGGAGGAACTATCAATCTTGGAATCATTCCTACTGTTTCTTCATTTATCCTGCCTACGGAGATCTTTAAATTCCTTGAAGAAAATCCGAAAATTCAGATGAATGTAAAGGAAATGACAACGGATAATATTATTAAGGCTTTAAAAGCAGGAGAGCTTGATGCCGGAATTATCTCTACTCCTTATGATACTGCTGACGAGTTTTACCAGGATTTCCTATTCAATGAAGAATTGATGATCTATAGCTCTAATACTGAGGCTAATAAAAAGAATTCTTACATTATTCCTGAAGAATTGAATGTTGAAAAAGTATGGTTGCTTGAAGAAGGAAACTGTCTTAGAAATCAATTCGAAAATATCTGTCATCTGAAAGAAAATACTTTGAAACCTAAAAATTTAGATTTCTTGGCATCCAATATTCAGACTTTAGTACATATGGTAGATAAAGTGGGAGGAATCAGTATTCTTCCGGAGCTTGCGCTAAGTCAGCTTTCTGAAGAGCAGAAAAAGAATGTTTTCAGATTCAAGAAGCCTTTCCCTTACAGAGAGATTAGTATCATTTACTATAAGCCTACCTTTAAGCAAAAGATCATTGATGAATTGTCACATTCTATCAAAAATTCTTTGGAACTTAAATTAAATTATCACGAAAGTCCAAAGGAATTTGTAAGCATAAAGCCTCAGTAGACGGAATGCTTTAAAGTGATATAAGTCATTAATTTAAAGAAAAATATAATTAGTAAACAAAATTTTTGAGTATTACGAAAATAGTGCTTAAATTTGCTGACGTTTACGACGAGGAAAAATTTGACCTGATTGCAACCTCTATAAAAAAATGCTAAAACAGTATTCTTTTTTCTGGGCAATTTTATTCTTATTTTTCGTCAATAATTTTTTTTTAATTTAAAAAACCAAAGAATAATATGTCTTACTTATTTACATCTGAATCTGTTTCAGAAGGACATCCGGATAAAATTGCCGATCAGATTTCCGATGCATTGATCGATCATTTCTTAGCATACGATAAAAATTCAAAAGTAGCATGTGAAACTCTTGTAACTACCGGACAGGTGGTATTGGCAGGAGAAGTAAAATCTGATGCATACCTTGACGTTCAGACTATTGCCAGAGAAGTAATCAATGGAATTGGTTATACAAAAGGAGAATATATGTTCAATGGAGATTCTTGTGGAGTAATCTCTGCAATTCATGAACAGTCACCGGATATCAACCAAGGGGTTGACAGAGCTGTAAATGATGAGTCTTTTGAGGCAAAAGCAAATGCTCAGGGAGCTGGTGACCAGGGAATGATGTTTGGATATGCTACCAATGAAACGGCAAATTATATGCCTCTAGCTTTGGACTTGGCACATACAATCCTTAAAGAACTTTCTGCGATCAGAAGAGAAAATAAAGAAATTGCTTACTTACGTCCTGATGCAAAAAGCCAGGTAACTATCGAATATTCTGATGATCACAAACCAATCAGAATTGATTCTATCGTGGTTTCTACTCAGCATGATGACTTCGGAACTGAAGAAGAAATGCTAAACAAGATCCGTGAAGATATCAAGAATATTCTTGTTCCTAGAGTTGTTGCTCAGCAGACTGAAGAGATCAGAGCATTATTTAACGATCAGATCAAGTATCATATCAACCCTACAGGTAAATTTGTGATCGGTGGTCCTCACGGAGATACAGGTCTTACAGGTAGAAAAATTATCGTTGATACTTACGGTGGTAAAGGAGCTCACGGTGGTGGTGCTTTTTCTGGAAAAGATCCTTCAAAAGTAGACAGAAGTGCTGCTTACGCAACAAGACACATTGCTAAAAACTTAGTAGCTGCTGGTGTTGCGGACGAAGTTTTAGTACAGGTTTCTTATGCAATTGGAGTTGCTGAACCTTGTGGTTTGTATATCAATACTTACGGAACTGCAAAAGTTGATCTTCACGATGGTGATATCGCTAAAAAAGTGTCTACAATCTTTGATTTAAGACCTTATGCTATTGAGCAGAACTTAAAATTAAGAAACCCTATCTACCAGGAAACGGCTTCTTACGGTCACATGGGGAAAGAGCACTATATAGCTGATAAAACATTCAACAAAGGGCATAAAAATGAGCTTACGTTGGAAGGTCTTGAGTTCTTTACTTGGGAAAAATTAGACAAAGTAGATGAAATTAAAGCCGCTTTCGGAATTTAATTTATTCTTCTGAACAAATATTATGAACTGCTTTGCCTTCCGGTAAGGCAGTTTTTTTTAATTTTACACCTTAATAAATAGAAAGATGATGAATTTTCGAACAGCAGTTACTATTCTATCCCTGTTTTTACTAAGTACACTGGTGAAAGCACAATATACCATGCATAAGATGATTACTGTAGGGTATACGTATCAAAACCAAAGTTTTGGAGAAGTAGGAGGTAAATTGCTTTTTCTTAAAAATGATGATGTAATTTACAGATTAGGAGGCTCTGCTTTGATGGGTTCTGTCGATTCGAAGTTTGCTATCATGCCGAAACTTAATGCCGATGTTTTACTTAATTTTCAAAAGGATGTGGATTTCTACCATTCTTATTATTTCCTGATAGGAGCGGAAGGTACCAACAAATATGTTGCTCCTAAAATTGGAGTTACTTTATTTGGAATGCTTGATCTTACAGGAGGCTATGCTTTTCCTATCGGAGATACCCGTTTGAATGGAAAAGAAATGAAAGGGTTGAATATTAATTTTACATTAAATATCCCTACTGTATTCATTCATGATATGTTTAAATGATTTTTTTTAAATTTTTCTCTTTAAAATTTAATATTAGCTTAACAGTTATTAAAAAATTATTATATTTACGCCATAATATAATTGTACCAACTATCGAATAGACTCTACTCTGAAGAACTGTTTTGTATATACAGCAAGAACTGGATAATTTATCTGGTCGATAGCTGGGCTGCAAATATTTATATTGAGAAGAGTTATGAAATCAAAATCGGATAGTTTACTAATTTCGCTTTACCAGAAAGGAGATGAGGGGGCGTTATCAACCCTTATTCATCGCCATCAGAGAGAACTGTTTACATTCATTTTTTACAAAATTAATGATGAAGATTTAGCCAACGATATTTTTCAGGATACATTCATGAAAATCATTGTAATGCTGAAAGAAGGACGCTATAACGAAGAAGGAAAATTTATTCTTTGGGCGAAAAGAATTTCCCACAATTTAATCATCGACCATTTTAGATTGAAAGCAAAAAATATCAAAGTTTCAGAGACAACTTTTGAAACTGATGAATATTCTATTTTTGATCTGATCAGAGAACCTTCGGAAAATATTGAAGACCAGTTGGTAAGCAATCAAATTCAGGAGGATTTATTGAGAATGTTACAATTTCTTCCTTTGAATCAGCAGGAAGTAATTAAACTGAGATTCTTTGACGGGCTTAGCTTTAAGGAAATTGCAGATCATACTGACATGAGTATTAATACCACATTGGGTAGAGTACGATATGCATTGATAAACCTGAGAAAAATCATGGATGAAAATAACATAATATTAACTAGATAGATAATATTTTGTAAAACTTCTCGTTTTTAAGGAAAACATACTTCGCTTATGAAAAAAAATGACTCCTTAAAAGTGAAAACTTTGAAACCTAAAAAGCAAACCATTGATTTTCTGCTCAATTTTTCGAAAAGCCTTGAAATTGTGAAAAGCAAGAGCAAGAATTATCCTATTACAAAAAATTAAAATTATTAACTTTGTGCTGTATGAAAATGCAGCACGTTTATTTTGACCTGGACAATACGCTCTGGGATCATCGCAGAAATGCCTATTTAACAATCAAAGACCTTTTCGAAAAACAGGAAATTACTTCGAAGTACAATATCGACTTTGAAGAGTTTCATAATGTTTACCATGATATCAATGAAGATTTATGGGAGAAGATCAGAGATGGATTAATAGGCAAAGAGTATTTGAGAGAACACCGTTTTTATGATTCCTTCATGCATTTTGGAGTGGATGATAAAGAACTGGCACTTTATTTTGAAGAACACTTTCTGGATAATATTGTAAGCCACAACGAACTGGTGGATGGAGCGGAAGATATCCTTGATTATCTTAAGGCTAAAAATTATACATTACACATTATTTCTAACGGTTTTCAGGAAGTAACAGAAAGGAAATGTACTTTATCAGGAATTGCACCTTACTTTAAAACCATTACGAGTGCAGACGCAATAGGCGTACGAAAACCTAATCCAAGGATTTTTGAGTATTCTCTTGGGCTTTCTGATGCTAAGAAAGAAGAAAGTATCATGATTGGTGACGACTGGATCGCTGATGCTATGGGAGGAAGAGATTTTGGTATGGATTCTATTTTCTTTGATGTTTATAAAGAAGGTAAGCAGGGGACAGGCTTAAAAGCAATTACTCATCTTCAGCAGATTAAAGAATATCTATAATTTTTATGTTTTAAAGCTAAAATATAGCTTTGAAAATATTTTATTGAACCATTAGGGCGGTTTAGGCTATTAAAAGGATTAAAACTCACTGTCATTGTAAGCTAAAGGCAAAGCAATCTTATTTAATTCTTTTAATAACTTATCTTTTCCTTAATGGTTTTTTTATTCATTATTTACTTCATTTCACCCATTTGATTTTTTACGTTTTAAGTTATTCCCAATTCTTTCCTAAATTGATTTGGAACTTTGCACTATAATCATAACAGAAAAACTTAATCTTATGAAAAATGTAAAGAAAATCACAAGTGTATTTATTGTAATGTTCTTAATGATTAGCGGTTTGGTTTCTGCACAGGATAGAGCTATAAATCCAAATCAATTACCTAAAACAGCTAAAGCATTTCTTTCAGGTCATTTTAAAGGAATACCGGTGTCATCTGCGATTGAAGATAGAGAGATCTACGGTGTTGATGAATACAAAGTATATCTGAATAATGGAATGAAAGCGGAATTCGACAGCAGCGGAAACTGGAAAGAAGTGGACGGAAAACATCAGAAAGTTCCTTATGGTTTTATTCCGGTATCAATCAAAAATTATACTGGTAGAAACTTTCCGAATACATACATTGTGAAAATAGAAAGAAAGAGATGGTCTTATAAAGCTGAACTTTCCAACGGATTGGAACTGGAATTTGACAGAAACGGAAATTTTAAAAGAATTGACGATTAATAGTAATAAAGAATAACAATAAAATTTTAGTATTATGGTTAACTGGAGTTTAATAAACAGTACTGGAAGAAAATTGTCTTCCAGTAAGATTAGAAAGAGTATTGTGTCTTTTATGACAAAGCATCACCCGTGTAGTGTGGTAAGTTCTATCGAGAAAAAGTATAATGCTTACAAAATTCATCTGATGAATGGTCTTTGTCTGATTTTCGATGCAGATGGACACTATGTAAAGACTAATTAATAACCTATGAAAGAAAGTTTGGGAGAAGGAGATAGAAGTTATGTATGCATTATTGATATTCTTTGTGTATTATATCAGTTGGTTCTTATTCTGACATTGATTGCTTAAACTATTTATCAATTGGTCTTGAATTCTGTCTCCTGGCTTTCTCCTGATTATTCCTCTATAATTTTATATATTTGATATAAGTTATCCAAGCTGCATATGAAGATTTTAATAGTAGAAGATGAACCGGACTTAAGGGATACTGTACAGAAGTTTCTGGAAGCAGATCATTTTATTGTAGAATATGCCGAAAACTATAGTTCCGGACTTGAAAAAATTATTTCTTACGAATATGACTGCATTTTGCTGGATATTATGCTTCCCGACGGAAATGGGATTGATCTGTTGAGAGAAATTAAAAAAATGCATAAAAAAGATCCCGTTATCATTCTGTCTGCAAAAGATTCTGTGGATGATAAGGTAACAGGGCTTGAAATAGGAGCTGATGACTATCTTGCAAAACCTTTTCACCTTGCGGAACTGATGGCAAGAATAAGGTCTGTGATCAGAAGAAAAAATCAGGATGGAGAGAATATTATCAGGTATAAAAATATTAGCATTGATCCTGAAAGCAGGAATGTGAAAATTGGAAATGAAGAATTGGTTCTTAACCGAAAAGAATACGATCTTTTATATTACTTCGTCATTCACCCGGAAAAAACATTGCAGAAAACCACGCTCGCAGAAGCTATCTGGGGCGACTACATAGATCAGGCAGACAGCCTTGATTTTATCTATTCACAAATCAAAAATCTTCGTAAAAAACTGAAGGCACTCAATGCTGAGGCTGATTTTCAGGCAGTTTACGGAATAGGATATAAATTCGTTTGATGAAAGTTTCATTAAAATATTACACCATAAAGTACCTCATTATGATCCTTCTGCTGATTATAGCAGTATGGGCGGGGCTTTTCTATGCCTATATTCTTGATGAAGTGCATGATAATGTGGATGATGGACTTAAAGACAGAAAAATACAGATTATAAAGGCTGTTTATCTTAATCCGGAGTTATTGAATAACAACGAATTCGGATTCAATGAGTTTAAGATCAACCCTATCACTGCCGGAGAATATCAAAACAAAAGCAGACTGTATAATAAGATGTATTATATGGAGTATGACGATAAAGATCAGCCGTATCGTGTTCTCGAAGCAGATTTTATTGATCAGTTTAAAAAGAATCAAAGGCTTGTCATAAGAACCTCAACGGTAGAAGAAGATGAGTTGATTTATGATCTTACCACTGCTTTAATCGTTCTTTATCTTCTGCTGGTAATCAGCATTGTTGCTGTAAACGGATATCTTCTTAATAAAGCAATGCGTCCTTTCTATCAGATTCTGGATAAACTGAAAAAATATCAATTCGGTATTCCTTTTTCACAGGATGATCAGAATTATACCATTAAAGAATTTGAAGAGCTGAATGTAGAAATCAATGAAATGATTGACCGTAATGAACTGGTTTTCTATCAGCAGAAACAGTTTATTGAGAATGCTTCTCATGAGCTTCAGACGCCTTTGGCAATTGTTATTAATAAGATAGATCTTCTGATTCAAAATGAAAACCTTGATAAAAAGAACCTGAACTTTCTTACTGAGGTTAAAAATGACTTGAGAAGAATGGTGGGGTTGAATAAATCATTATTAATGCTTTCAAAGATTGAAAACAGTCAGTTTAATGCAATCTCAGAGGTTGATTTTAATGCTATGGTGAATAAACTTGTACAGAATTATGAGGATTTTATAGCTTTTAAAAATGTAGAAGTTAACATTATTGAGAAAGGAACATTTAAAGCAGAGTTTAATCAGGATCTTGCCGATATTTTATTATCTAATCTTCTTAAAAATGCTGTTAAATACAATAATGAAGAAGGAACGTTAAATATTTTTATTGAGAACAACAGAATCATATTTCAAAATAGTGGAATACAGGTTCCGTTGGATAAAACCAGAATTTTCAACCGCTTTTATAAACAGGGTTCTGATCAGACTTCTACAGGTTTAGGATTATCCATTATTAAAACGATCATCAAACAATATCCGGGTTGGGATATTACTTATGAGTTTGAAGATCAAATGCATTATTTCATCCTTACTAAAAATAAAATATCATAAAAAATAATCGGCTGTCTCAATTCTGAGACAGCCGATTTCTTATAGATAAAGTTTAGAATTAATATCCTAAGCTTGTTCTTACTCTTTTCAGTGTTTCCAAAGCAACAGGTCTTGTTTTCGCTGCACCTTCCTGAAGTTTAGCCTCCAGCTCATCAAGATTGCTCATATAATAATTGAACACTTCTCTTTCCTTCTCAAAACGAACTAAAATAAGATCTAAAAGTTCCTTTTTAGCATGACCATACCCGAAGTTACCAGCCAAATATTTAGCTCTTAATTCTTCAGTCTGTTCAGGAGTAGCAATCAGTTCATAAATCTGGAATGTTTTATCTGTTGCAGGGTCTTTAGGCTCTTCTAAAGACTTCGAATCAGATTCAATGCTCATTACTTGTTTCTTTAATTCCTTTTCAGGTAAGAAGATGTTGATGATATTTCCTCTTGATTTAGACATCTTCTGCCCATCTGTTCCCGGAACATATTTTGTGTCTTCCTGAAGTTCAGATTGTGGCAATACAAAAACTTCACCCATCTGGTTATTAAACCTTGAAGCTACGTCTCTTGCTATTTCTAAATGCTGAAGCTGATCTTTTCCAACAGGAACTATTTCTGCATCGTACAGTAAAATATCTGCTGCCATCAAAATAGGGTATGTAAACAGACCTGCATTCACATCCTGAAGTCTGTCAGCCTTATCCTTAAATGAATGCGCTAATGTTAATCTTTGATAAGGAAAAAAACATGATAAATGCCAAGATAGTTCACAGGTTTCAGCGATATCACTTTGTCTGTAGAAAAATGTTTTTTCGGTATCCAATCCACAAGCAAGCCAAGCCGCAGCAATCTCGTAGGTATTCTGTCTTAAAATCTGCGCATCTTTAATCTGTGTAAGCGTATGAAGATTCGCAATAAATAAAAATGATTCATTTCCTTCCTGCTTAGATAATTCGATTGCAGGAATAATTGCCCCTAATAAATTTCCAAGATGGGGTGTTCCGGTGGCTTGAATGCCGGTAAGAATTCTTGACATTTGTTTAAAATTTATATTTAAAAATTAATGAATTGCAAATTTACGAGGTTTGAAGGGAATAATGAATGAAAAGATCAAAAGATTATATCTTAAATTTCAATGTATGCTCAACTGTATCAATAGAGGTGGACTTTAGCCCCCGCCTTAGCATAAAAAACAATTCCATTGGCTTTAGCCAAACCTAAATATAACCTCTCGCAGATTCACCAGATTTCGCAGTTTTTTATCGATAGTTATCTGTGCCAATCTGTGTTTTAAAAGATTAAGGAATAATAATCTTTTCACCACCAAATTTAGGCTCTACCCCAAAAAGCAAATCCCAATATGCCTTAGCTTTCGCAAGATATTCACGTAAATTAGTCTTTAATCCTGCATATTTATTTACATCTTCTGCATTGTAGCCAAAAGCTTCCATTCCATTTTCTTTAGCTAGAAAAACAGCCCGTTCATTGTGAAATTTCTGTGAGATGATCACCAGTTTAGTCTGCCCAAAGATATCTTTTGCTCTTACCACAGAATCCAATGTACGAAACCCGGCGTGATCCAGAATGATTTTGTCCTGAGGAATTCCCTGCTTAGTCAATTCCATTTGCATGTCTTCCGGTTCATTATAGTCTTTGGTACTATTATCACCACTTACGATGATATATTGTATTTTTCCGCTTTTATAAAGATCACTAGCTGCTTTAATTCTGTTGTAGAAATAAGCATTGGGCATTCCGTTATTAAGATTTTTACCGGTTCCTAATAATAATGCAACCTTCGTTTCAGGTACGTCTGCTACGTTATAAGAAACAAATTCTGAACTTTCCTTTTTAATGCTGTAATTAGCCCAGGCAATAAAAATAATTCCTGCCACCAAAAGAAGCAGGAAAATTTTAAAAATATTTTTGATTATTTTTTTCATCTGAAAAATAGATCTTTTAGAATTCAAGTCCGTTTGGAAAAGCTTTCTTTCGGAATATTAAAAGGAAAGCGGCTCCTACAGTAATTGCTGAATCGGCAACATTGAAAATATATTTAAAGAATTCAATATGCTTTCCGCCTATTACAGGCCAGCTATCGGGAACGTACCAGTCTACAACAGGGAAGTGAAGCATGTCTACTACACAACCTTTCATAAAAGTAGAATAGCCTTGTCCAAAAGGAACAAATTTTGAAACTCCTCCATAACCAATCCATCGGTCAGTGCTAGGATCATAAACCGTTCCGCTGTCGAAGATCATTCCGTAGAACATCCCATCAATAAGGTTTCCGATAGCTCCGGCAAAGATAATTGCCATTGGAATCAAAAGGTAGTTGGAAGCACCCTCTTTCAGCCATTTTTTGAACATATAAACCATTCCTCCAATTAGGAAGATTCTTAAGATCACAAGGAAGTATTTCCCGATAATTCCTCCAAAATGGAAACCATAAGCCATTCCTGGGTTTTCAACGAAAGTTTTATTAAAAAATCCATCTATGACAGGAATGCTCTCATTCAGTTCGAAATGAGTTTTAATGTAAATTTTTGAAGCCTGGTCTATTAACAATACCAAAAATGTGATAGCTAATATCTTTTTCATTACTGTCCTTTAGGTTTTGAAGGTTTTGCGGCAGGTTTTACATTTTTATTATCGCTTGCTTTCTTTACTACTTTCTGTCCGTTATATGAACTTTTAACATGAGCCTTCTCAAATTTAATGTTCATTTCTTTCAAAACACTTTTCAGTGCGCTCAGCTCCATAGAGTTTTTAGGATGTACTATGATAGATTCCATTTCTTATATTTAATTTTTACATTTTGGACAATTCGTCAAGCCTTTTTCTATCTTTTGAAGACAGGTCATTGATTCCGTTTTTGCCCATCTTACTCAAAAGTCTGTCGATTTCCTTTTCCCTATCACGTTTATCAGAATTAAACTGATCATCGATGGTGTAGTTGGTATGTTTCTTCGGGAAAAATCTGTTTTTGATCCACCCCCTGTTGAAAAACAATAAAACTGCTGCAACGATGACAATTAAAATGAGTACTTCGCTCATAGGTATACATTAAAAATTAGGTTTATAAAGTATCCGTGAATACAATATAAACCCAATATTATTTTACAAACCTTACGGTTATTTTTGCATGTTTTTCGCTTCGATGCTCAAGGTAGCATGAGGAACGGCTAAAAGTCTTTCCTTAGGAATAAGTTTTCCTGTTACTCTACAAACACCGTAAGTCTTGTTTTCGATTCTGATTAAAGCATTCTTCAGATCACGTACGAATTTTTCCTGTCTTCCTGCAAGAATAGAGTTCTGCTCTTTGCTCAAAGTTTCTGCACCTTCTTCAAATGCTTTGAAAGTAGGTGAAGTGTCATCTGTTCCATTATTCTGGTCATTGATGAAACTTTCTCTGATCAGCTGAAGATCTTTCTCCGCCTTTTCTATTTTTTCTTTTATGATCGCTCTAAATTCCTGTAAATCAGCATCGCTGTATCTAACTCTTTCGTCTGACATATTCTTTCTCTTTTTTAATAAAATTATGAAATGGAATTTGAAATACAATAACTACATGTTAATTTTTTTCGACATTTATCTTAAAATTAACTTCATCTATTTCGATTTCGTTAAAATTTGAAAGTGAAGATACAATTTCTATTTTATTTGACAAGACCTCAGAAGAAATATATTCCTCATTTTTCTTAATATCTTCAAGGAATGGTGAATTCTCTTCAATGGAGATATTAATTCTGTCTGTCAGTTCGAAATCTTTCTCTTTTCGCAAGTTCTGAATTCTGTTAATGAATTCTCTGGCAATACCTTCAGATTTTAACTCATCGGTTAACGTCAAATCTAATGCCACAGTAGTTTTACCGTCAGAAGTCACTGTCCATCCCGGGATATCTTTTGTTGAGATTTCCACATCATCAAGAGTGATCTCATATCCCTGAACATCAAGTTTTCCTTCTTTTTCAAGACCGGCAATCTGTTCTGTGGTAAGATTGGCAATCTCGGCACCCACCACCTTCATGTCTTTTCCTAATTTAGGTCCAAGAGCTTTGAAGTTTGGTTTTATTTGTTTTACAATTAAATGAGCCGCTTCTTCAGCGTTGATTAACTGTAGTTCTTTCACGTTTACTTCCTGCTTGATAAGATCAGCTACTGCTAAAATCTGTTCTTCTGTCTTTTTATCCAAAACAGGAATCAATACTTTTTGTAACGGCTGACGAACTTTTACGTTTTCTTTCTTTCTCAAAGAGAAAACCATACTTGTGATGTTCTGTGCTAAATGTGTTTTTTCAACCAGATCCTGATCAATTAAACTTTCATCAACAACAGGGAAGTCTGTAAGGTGTACAGATTCACAGTTTTCTTTTCCCGTTACTTTATTTAAATCCTGATACAACTGATCCATGAAGAACGGAGCAATAGGAGCAGATAATTTTGCTACCACCTCAAGACAAGTATAAAGTGTCTGGTAAGCAGAGATCTTATCATCAGAATAATCTCCTTTCCAGAAACGTCTTCTACACAATCTTACGTACCAGTTACTTAAGTTATCATTCACAAATGTGCTGATTGCTCTAGCTACTCTTGTTGGTTCGTAGTCTTCGTAGAAAGCTTTTACTTCCTTGATCAATAAATTCAGTTCAGAAAGGATCCATCTGTCGATTTCAGGACGGTTTTCCACTTCTTTTTCTGAATAATTGAATCCGTCAACATTAGCATACAATGAGAAGAATGAATACGTGTTATAAAGCGTTCCGAAGAATTTTCTTCTTACTTCATCAATTCCTTCGATATCAAACTTCAGGTTTTCCCAAGGATTTGCATTGGAAATCATATACCAGCGAGTAGCATCCGGTCCGTAAACAGAAAGAGTTTCGAATGGATCTACTGCATTTCCTAAACGTTTTGACATTTTTTGCCCGTTTTTATCCAAAACAAGACCGTTACTCATTACATTTTTATAAGCAACAGAGTCAAAAACAGCAGTTCCGATTGCGTGAAGTGTATAGAACCATCCACGAGTCTGGTCAACACCTTCTGCAATGAAATCAGCAGGGAATGCCTTATTGTTGTCTATCATTTCCTTATTTTCGAAAGGATAGTGTAATTGAGCATATGGCATAGAACCTGAATCGAACCAAACGTCGATCAAGTCGCTTTCACGTTTCATTGCTTTTCCTGAATCAGAAACTAAAACTACTTTGTCTACCACATTCTTGTGAAGGTCCACAAGCTCGTAGTTCGATTCAGACATATTTCCGATGATGAAACCTTTGAACGGGTTTTCAGTCATGAAACCTGCTGCAATTGATTTTTCGATTTCGTTGTAAAGCTCTTCTACAGAACCGATGATCTTTTCTTCTTTCAGGTCATCTGTTCTCCAGATTGGCAACGGAATACCCCAGTATCTTGAACGGGATAAGTTCCAGTCGTTTACATTTTCCAACCAGTTGGCAAAACGTCCTTCTCCGGTAGCTTTAGGTTTCCAGTTGATTTCTTTGTTCAGGTTAACCAATCTGTCTTTTACAGCAGTCATCTTCACAAACCATGAATCCAATGGATAGTATAATACAGGTTTGTCAGTTCTCCAGCAGTGTGGATATGAGTGAACATATTTCTCTACTTTGAATGCCTTATTTTCTGTTTTTAATAAGATCGCAAGCTCTACGTCCCAAGATTTCTCAGGCGCAGTTCCTTCATCGTAATATTCGTTTTTGATATATTTCCCTGAGAATACTTCAGGAACATTCTCGCCCTGGATAAATTTACCCTGTAAATCTACCAATGGAACAAGGTTGTCGTTTTCATCCTTTACCAACATTGGTGGGATCTCAGGCTGAGCCATTTTAGCTACTCTCGCATCATCAGCACCAAAAGTAGGAGCCGTGTGTACGATACCTGTACCATCTTCTGTTGTAACGAAATCACCCAAGATTACTCTGAAAGCATTCTCAGGATTGTCGTTTGGCGTAAACCAAGGAACTAATTGCTCATATCTTGTATCAACAAGTTTCTCTCCTGTAAATTCTTTTAAAATTCTGAAAGGAATTACTTTCGTTTCCGGAGTATAGTTGGCAAAATCCTCATCTGTACCTTCAGCATATTTCTTACCGAACACTTTAGGTAAAAGAACGCTGGATAATACAACCGTTACCGGCTCAAATGTATACTGATTGAATGTTTTAACAACAACATATTCAATATCTCTACCGACTGTAAGGGCTGTGTTGGAAGGCAACGTCCAAGGAGTCGTCGTCCATGCAAGGATATGTACATCTCCGTCAACATCGTTGAATAAAGCAGATGAATCTTTTTTAACTTTAAACTGAGCGACAACCGTTGTATCTGAAACATCACGATACGTTCCAGGCTGGTTCAATTCGTGTGAAGAAAGTCCTGTTCCTGCTTTTGGAGAGTAAGGCTGGATCGTATATCCTTTATACAACAAGCTTTTGTCATATAATTGCTTCAACAACCACCAAACAGTTTCCATATATTTTGACTTGTACGTAATGTACGGATCATCAAGGTCTACCCAGTATCCGATTTTCTCTGTAAGGTTATTCCATACATCGGTATAACGCATTACAGCTTCACGACAAGCTTTATTATAATCTTCAATAGAGATCTTTTTACCAATATCTTCTTTTGTAATTCCTAATTCTTTCTCTACACCCAGTTCCACAGGAAGACCATGCGTATCCCATCCCGCTTTACGGAAAACCTGTTTCCCGTTTTGCGTTTGGTAACGGCAGAAAATATCCTTCAATGCTCTTGCCATTACGTGGTGAATTCCAGGCATACCGTTTGCTGAAGGCGGACCTTCATAAAAAACAAACTCAGGATTTCCCTGACGAATCTCAACACTCTTATTGAAAGTTTTATTTTGTTTCCAAAATTCCGCTACATTCTCTGCTACGTCAATAAGGTTGAGGTTTTTGTATTCTTTAAATTGGCTCATTGTAAATATCTCAATTCGTTGATTAATTAAGTCTGCAAATTTACTAAATTTTGTCGGTTTATAAGATATGTTTTATTTAGGTAATTTCTATTAAAAAGTTCAATTTCAGAAATATAAATGAAAAGAAGCATGAAAAGGGAATAATGAAGTATGCATGAGTAAATATTTTACACTCTTTTAGATGAATTCCTGTAAGTTTTTTAATACTTTTTTTAACCAAAATAAAATTCAATAGAAGCGGGCTTTAGCGCGCCTAAAAAATAGATAACGATTCATTGGCTTTAGCCAAAACCTAAATATAACTTCTCGCAGATCAAACAGATTTCGCAGATTGCTCCATCATTATCTGTGAAAATCTGTGAGAAAAATAAAATCTATTAAAGTACAATAGCACGATCATTGCTTGAAATCTCGTATATTTAAGTAGAACTAAACCCAAATGCTGTATGAAAATCTTCTCCAAACTGATGGTTGCTATTTGTTTCATCCATACAATCATCGCACAAGCTCAAAATTATCCACAAAACTATTTCCGCAATCCGTTGAATATTCCCATGCAGTTGGCTGCTAATTTTGGAGCGGTAAGAACCAATCATTTCCATATGGGATTGGATCTGAGGACGAATAGTCAGGAAAATTTATCTGTACTGGCTGCCGCAGAAGGTTATGTAAGCAGGGTAAAAGTAGAAAGATATGGTTTTGGAAATGCGGTTTACGTCACTCATCCCAATGGCTATACAACAGTCTATGCCCATTTGAACAAATATTACGATAAGCTCGATGAATATGTAAAAGAGAAGCAATACAAAGACGAAAAATGGGAACAGGATATTACTTTTCAAGCGGGACAGTTTCCAGTTACTAAAGGACAACTTATTGCTTTGAGTGGAAATACGGGAGGTTCTGCTGGTCCGCACTTACATTTTGAAATAAGAGATACTAAAACAGAAGAATGTCTTAATCCGTTGCTTTTCGGTTTTGCTATTCCGGATTCTGTTGCTCCCATTATCAGTGGATTGTATTGGTATGATCGCAGGTTTAGTACTTATGAACCCGGAGCTAATGGAATTACGGTTAAAAAAGTTGGAAATACTTATGCAACAGATGTTGTAAAAGTGAATTCTCCAATGATAAGCTTTGGGATAAAAGCAGTGGATAAGGCTAATCAAGGTTTCAATCTTGGTATTTATAAAGCTGAATTATTGATGGATGGGAAATTAATATATGGCTTTAGTATTGATAAAGTGAGCTATGATGATACCCGCTATCTGAATGGTTGTATAGACTACACCAAATTTATCAGAGACAAAACGGCAATCCAGCATTTATCTGTCTTACTAGGAATGAAACTACAAAATTACAGTAATGCTAATATGTCAGGAATCATTAATCTTCAGGATCAGGATATTCATACCATTGAAGTCATTCTTAAAGATGTAAAAGGAAATACAAGTCGTTTAACAGCAAAAGTTCAGCTTAATACAGCTGGAGAGAAAATTTCACAGACGGCAAAAACTGTTCTTCCCAATGAAGGAAAAACAATTACCACTGAAAATGCTGAAATCAATTTGAGCAAAAATGCTGTGTATGATGCGGTGAATTTTAATATGTATGAGAAATCAGACGGTGATGTCAATGCGGTTTCCAATGCCATTGTTTTAAACAGTCCTTACATACCTGTTCATGATAACTATATTTTGAAAATAAAACCGAATAGGAAATTAACCAAAGAAGAAAAGGATAAAGTCGTAATGTCACTCAATTATGGAAGTGATATGAATGTGATAAAAGCAAAATGGAGTGGAGATCAGGCAGAAGGACAATTCAACAGGTTAGGAACGGTGGAACTTATATTAGATAATAGCTTACCTTCAGTTTCTCCGGGATGGAAAGAAGGAGCAGTTATAAACAGTAGTATTCTTCGTTTGAAAGGAAATACAAAAGTTGGAGATATTGTAGAATTCCGTGCAGAACTGGATGGAAAGTGGCTTAGATTTGCTCGTGCAAAAGATGATTTTATCTATACTTTTGATGAAAAATGTCCTAAAGGTTCCGGCTCGCATACTTTAAAAGTTGTTACGATTAATACAGCAGGCAATACCAATACACAAACATTTACCTTTCAAAGATAAAGGCGGGTTTATGAATCAACTTTTAATTTAATTAAATAAATTTGCTCAAAATTAAAATCATTGGAATTTCATCCGTTCATCGAAAAATCAAGTACTCAGGAAATAAAAAGGTTTCAGGAAGATAAACTTCAGAAGCTTTTGGCTTATCTTGAGGAGAATTCACCTTTTTACAAAAAACTGTTTAGGGAAAATAATATCAATATTGCGGAAATTCAAACTTTAGAAGATCTGCAGAAGATTCCTACAACCACAAAGA
Source organism: Chryseobacterium artocarpi (assembly GCF_001684975.1). Taxonomy (GTDB): domain Bacteria; phylum Bacteroidota; class Bacteroidia; order Flavobacteriales; family Weeksellaceae; genus Chryseobacterium; species Chryseobacterium artocarpi. Next base: position 212,370 of record NZ_MAYH01000049.1, read on the forward strand.
ATGATTTACAGCAGTACAATCATGATTTTTTCTGTATTACTCAGGATAAGATTGTAGATTATAGTACAACTTCAGGAACTTTGGGAGATCCTGTGACTTTCGGTTTGTCTGATAATGACCTTGAAAGACTTGCCTATAATGAAGCAATATCATTTGCCTGTGCAGGAATCCAAAAAGGAGATGTTGTACAGATGATCACAACCATTGATAAACGCTTCATGGCGGGACTTGCTTACTTTTTAGGATTAAGAAAAATGGGAGCCAGTGTTGTTAGAATGGGACCGGGAATTCCTGAATTGCAATGGGATTCTATTTTCAGATATAAACCGAAATATTTGATCACAGTTCCATCTTTCCTGTTAAAGATGATCGATTATGCTGAAAAACATGGCTTGGATTATAAAAACTCAAGTGTTTATGGTGCAGTATGTATTGGAGAAAGTATCAAGAATCAAGATTTTACAGATAATATTCTTTCACAGAAGATTAAAGAAAAGTGGAACATTAAACTCTTTTCTACGTATGCATCTACTGAGATGAGTACAGCCTTTACAGAATGTGAATTTCAGATTGGAGGACATCATCACCCGGAATTGATCATTACGGAAATTTTGGATGATGAGGGGAATGTAGTGAAAGAAGGAGAAAGCGGAGAACTTACTATTACAACTTTGGGAGTGGAGGCTATTCCTTTATTAAGATTTAAAACAGGTGATATTGTAAAAGCTCATTATGAACCATGTCAATGTGGAAGAAATACGATGAGGTTAGGACCTGTGATCGGAAGAAAGCAGCAGATGATCAAATATAAAGGAACAACTTTGTATCCGCCTGCGATGAATGATATTCTGAACGATTTTAATAATATTCTGTGTTATCAGATCGTGATTCAGGCTAATGAGATCGGACTGGATGAAATTATCATCAAATTAAGTACTGAAGCTGAAAACGAAAACTTTGTAAATGAAGTAAGAGATCATTTCCGAGCAAAATTGAGAGTAAGCCCGAAAATTGAAATTATTGACTTTGAGATTCTGTCTAAAACGGTCTTCAACCCAAACAGCAGAAAGCCTATTACTTTTATAGATCTACGTTAAGATTAATTTTCAATAAGAGTATTATAACTCTACTTTTTATAATATCTTTAAACGCTTAAATATAAAAACCAATAAATAATGAAAAAATTATTATTACTGTTGTTTTTCGGAATGTTTACAACAGTTTTCGGACAGGACAAAATGAAAATTACAGCGGGTAGTTTAATTGCATTAAAAGATCAGACCGAAGTAAATGTGGAAGTCAAGTTTGAGAACGTGTTATTTATGAAAGAGAATATTACGGAAGCTCAATATCTTGAAAACAGAAAAAAACAGGTTCTGGAAAACCCTAAAAGAGGTGAGGAAGCATGGACAAAGTGGATCGGACAATGGGAGATCTATAAAAGAGAATATGTAGATTATTTCGCAAAAGGATTGAATAAAACGTATAAAAATATTTCATTCAAAAAAGATCCTTCTGCAAAATACACACTGTTGGTAGAAACAGCATGGGTTTTTCCGGGATGGCATGCAGGGCTTACGGCAATGACTGCTGAAATAACGGGCAAAATAAAACTGATTGAAACCGATAACCCTTCAAAAGTTGTAGCGGAAGTAGAGCTTAACAAGTTCGATAAATTCGTAAAGAATGACGAATTTGTAATGGAATACGGAAGAATTGCCGCAGCTTATGAATCTGCCGGAAGATATCTGGGAAGAGAAATTAAAAAGTCTTTAAAATAAAACAAAAACGGTCTGAATTTTCAGACCGTTTTTGTTTATTGTTGATTTTGCTGTTCCTGTTTTTCAAGTTTGATCAGGTTTGCAAGGTTTTTAATCACTGTATCATGCTTTTTCACAAAAGGATTGTCCTTATTCCAAACATATCCTGCTAAAACAGCACATATCTTTTTCTTTACGTCCGGATTTTCCGGTTGGTGGAAGAATAGCTCCTGAAGATTTCCGGTATACCATTCCTTTACATAAGTGGTGAAAACGTCTACACCATATAAAATATAATCTGTATACTCTTTCTGCCAATCGATTGTTTCGCCATTAAGCTGTCTTAAAGCAAGTTTTGCTGCAAGCATACCGGATTCGGTAGCAAATGCCATCCCTGAGGAAAAAACAGGATCAAGGAATTCAGAAGCATTCCCTGTTAAAGCAAATCCGTCTCCGAATAAACTTTTCACTGAGCATGAATAATCTTTAAGATGTCTTGGGTCAAAAAGGAACTCTACATCTCCGAAACGTTTTACATAATAATCAGAAAGAGAAATAGCCTTTCTTAATGCTTCAGCCGGATCTCCGTTTTCAGATAATTGATCAATATAATCAGTAGGTCCTACGATACCTATACTTGTATTTCCATTAGAAAAAGGAATTACCCAAAGCCAGACTTCCGTTTCAATAATGTCAAAAGAAATCAATGTACCCTCTTCACCCGGTTCTCTGTTAATATCATTCACATGAGAGAAAATTGCAGAGTGAGGAGACAATTTTGAAGGCTTTTCAAGGTCCAGCAAACGGGGAAGTACTCTTCCGTATCCGCTGGAATCAATAACGAACTTAGCATGGATTTCTTTAGTCTCTCCATCCTTATTCTTTACCGTTGTTATAGAATCTGTTCCGTCAAATTTAATATCAATAACTTCTGTCTCAAATTCCAGATCGATACCTTTATTAATGACTTCCTGAGCAAGAGTGTTATCAAAATCAGCTCTCGGAACCTGCCAGGTCCAATCCCAGCCTTCTCCGAATTTGTTGCTGAAATCAAAAATGCAGACTTCATCACCACGAAGGAAACGAGCTCCAAGCTTTTTTTCAAAGCCCATTTTGTCTAGTGCAGGGAATAATCCGGCTTCGTCAAAGTGATCCATTACCCTTGGAATTAAGCTTTCACCGACTACCAGTCTTGGAAATTTTGTCTTTTCGACCACTTTTACGTTGACGTTGTTCTTCTTTAAGTACGAAGAAGACACGCATCCGGAAGGTCCAGCCCCGATTACAAGAACGTCAACAAATTCTTTGCTCATCTTTGATTTTTTATTTTAATAATAACTTTTATCTTTGCCGCAAAATTAGTGACAAATAATTAATATTTTACAAAATTATCAACTATTACTTTTAATTGATGAAAATAACCAACTTTTTAGAACTGAAAGACTTTCAAAAAATTATTATTGAAAATGAGAAAATAGAACTGGATGAATCACTTTTATCAAGAGTGAATACAAGTTTTCAGTTTTTAAAAGAATTTTCTAAAAACAAAGTAATATATGGTGTGAACACTGGTTTTGGACCAATGGCTCAATTTAAGATCAGTGATGAAGACACACACCAGCTACAATACAACCTGATCAGAAGCCACTCTTCAGGAATCGGGAATCCTTTGCCAGCTCAGGAAGTTAAGGCATGTATGTTGGCAAGAATGAATACCTTGTCATTAGGAAATTCAGGAGTACATGAATCCGTTATTTATCTTCTTCAGGAATTGATCAACAGAGATATCATCCCATTGATTTTTGAGCACGGAGGAGTAGGAGCAAGTGGTGACCTTGTTCAATTGGCTCATCTTGCTTTAGTTTTGATCGGAGAAGGAGAAGTATTTTATAAAGGAGAAAGAAAATTCACAAAAGAAGTTTTTGAAATTGAAAAATTAGAACCAATTCAGGTTGAGATCCGTGAAGGTCTTGCTTTGATGAATGGTACTTCGGTAATGTCAGGAATAGGAATTGTGAATGCTTATAAGGCAAATCAATTAACAGATATTTCTATCAGACTTTCATGTGCGATCAACGAAATTGTTCAGGCGTATGATGATCATTTATCCGCTGCTTTGAACGGAACTAAAAGACATTACGGTCAGCAGAAAGTTGCAGAAAGAATGCGTGCCCATTTAGCAGACAGTAAACTGATCAGAAAAAGAGAAGATCACCTTTATACTCACTTTGAAGAACAGGAAAAAGTATTCAAGGAAAAAGTACAGGAATATTATTCATTAAGATGTGTACCGCAGATCTTAGGACCAGTGTTAGATACATTGGAATATACGGAAAAAGTTCTTGAAAACGAAATTAACTCTGCTAATGATAACCCTATTATCAATGTAGAAGACCAGCATGTTTACCACGGCGGAAATTTCCACGGAGACTATATCTCTTTGGAAATGGATAAGCTTAAAATTGTAGTAACCAAACTAACCATGCTTGCAGAAAGACAGCTGAACTATCTTTTAAATGCTAAAATCAATGAAATTCTGCCTCCTTTTGTAAATTTAGGTAAATTAGGTTTCAATTTCGGAATGCAGGGTGTACAGTTTACAGCAACTTCCACTACAGCAGAAAGCCAAATGCTGTCAAATCCTATGTACGTTCACAGTATCCCGAATAATAATGATAATCAGGATATCGTGAGTATGGGAACCAATGCAGCCGTAATCTGTAGAAAAGTAATAGAAAATGCTTTTGAAGTATTGGCAATTGAAGCCATTACAATTATCCAGGCAATTGAATACCTAGGTTTCCAGGATAAAGTTTCTTCATCTACAAAAGAGCTGTATGATGAGATCAGAAAAATAATTCCTGCATTCTCAGATGATATGGTAATGTATCCTTATCTGGAAGAAGTAAAGAAATATTTAAAGGCAATGTAATTATTCCTCAGAATAAATTGTCTATTAAAAGAAAAACAAGGTAACTTAAAAAAACTAAAACGAAATAAACACTAACGCATGAAATGTGCAATTATAACAGGAGGCTCAAGAGGAATCGGAAAGGCGATCTGTATAAAACTGGCTGAAGAAAAAAACTACCATATACTGATCAACTACACTTCAAATGAAGCCGCAGCAAAAGAAACTTTGGCTAAAGTAGAAGAACTTGGCGCTACAGGAGAAATCCTTAAATTTGATGTAGGAAATACTGAAGAAGTACAGAATGTATTAACGGCTTGGCAGGAAAATAATCCTACAGCTGTGGTAGAAGTGATTGTAAACAACGCCGGAATTACCAAAGATGGTCTGTTTATGTGGATGCCAAAAGAAGACTGGAGCAGCGTTATCAATACAAGCTTAGATGGGTTCTTCAATGTAACGAATTTCTTTATTCAGAAATTACTTCGCAACAAATACGGAAGAATCATCAATATGGTTTCAGTATCCGGAGTGAAAGGAACTGCAGGACAGACAAATTATTCTGCTGCAAAAGGAGCGTTAGTAGGAGCTACAAAAGCCCTTGCTCAGGAAGTCGCAAAAAGAAATATTACCGTAAACGCTGTTGCACCAGGATTTATCAAAACAGATATGACTCAGGAAATGAATGAAGACGAGCTTAAAGCAATGATTCCAGCCAACAGATTCGGTGAAGCTGAAGAAGTTGCTGATCTTGTAGCGTTTTTAGCATCGAGAAAATCTTCATACATTACAGGCGAAGTTATTAATATTAACGGCGGAATTTACTCATAAAATAATTTAACAATATACCAATGTACCAGTGTACAATATAAATTGAATCTCAATAAAATATATTGTTACATCGTTAAACTGATACATTGTTAAACTCAATATAAACAAATGGAAAACAGGGTTGTGATTACCGGAATGGGGATTTATTCCTGCATTGGGACCTCTTTAGAAGAAGTCAGGGAATCTCTATACCAAGGAAAATCCGGTATTGTTTTAGATCAGGAGAGAAAAGAATTCGGGTTTAGATCTGGGCTTACAGGTGTTGTTCCAAAACCGGATCTGAAAAATCTACTGAACAGACGTCAGCGCATCAGCATGGGAGAAGAAAGTGAATATGCTTATCTTGCTACGATGGATGCTCTGAAACAAGCCAATCTTGATGAAGCCTTTCTGGAAACCCACGAAGTTGGGATTTTATACGGAAACGACAGTGTTTCTCAGGCAGTGGTAGAATCTATAGACATTGCACGAGAAAAGAAAGATACTACATTGATGGGGTCCGGAGCGATCTTTAAATCAATGAACTCAACGGTAACAATGAACCTTTCAACCATCTTTAAGCTGAGAGGAATTAATCTTACAATCAGCGCAGCCTGTGCAAGTGGTTCGCATTCCTTAGGACTTGCTTATATGATGATCAAAAACGGTTTTCAGGATATGATTATCTGTGGTGGAGCTCAGGAAACCAACAAATATTCTATGGCAAGTTTTGATGGATTGGGAGTTTTCTCCGCAAGAGAAGACGAGCCTACGAAAGCTTCAAGACCTTTTGATGCAGGAAGAGACGGTTTGATTCCAAGTGGGGGAGCAGCAAGCCTAGTTGTTGAAAGCTTAGAATCAGCACAAAGAAGAGGTGCTCCAATCATTGCTGAAATTATAGGATACGGTTTCTCATCCAATGGCGGGCATATTTCTACCCCGAATGTTGACGGACCAGCCCTTGCAATGGACAGAGCTTTGAAACAATCAGGATTGAAAGCTTCAGACATTGATTATATTAATGCTCACGCTACTTCTACGCCTATTGGTGATGCGAACGAAGCAAAAGCAATTTATGAAATCTTCGGAAGCGAAGTTCCTGTAAGTTCTACCAAATCCATGACAGGACACGAGTGTTGGATGGCAGGCGCAAGTGAAGTTATCTACTCAATTCTGATGATGCAGAACGATTTTATAGCTCCAAATATTAACCTGGATAATCCTGATAATGAGGCTCAAAAGATAAATTTAGTCTCCAAAACAAAAAATCAAAAAATTGATGTATTTTTGTCGAATTCTTTTGGGTTTGGGGGAACTAATTCTGCACTAATAGTTAAAAAATTTGATTAAAAACATGGAAAGGGAAAAAATAGTTGCTATTGTTAATGATTTTCTTGTCAACGAATTTGAAGTTGATGGAGACGAAATCAGTAATGATGCCAACCTTAAAAATACATTAGGCTTAGACAGCTTAGACTATATCGATATGGTAGTGGTGATCGAATCTAATTTCGGAGTGAAATTAGGAGAAGCCGATTTCAAAAAAATGGTAACATTTGATGACTTCTACTCAACAATTGAAAATAAGATTGCTGAAAAAAACGCATAGTTATAAGTAATCTATATTCCTAAAATGTACCAATGTAACAATATTAGAGTATACTCAGAGATAGGGTTACATTGGTATACTGTTATAATGGTAAATTCTATTTATGAACAAGTGGAAAGGTAAATCTAAAGGGACCGTATCAGGATACAGAATATTCGTTTGGTGTATTAGAAATATCGGAATCAGAAGTTCATATTTCATTCTGTATTTTGTTGCTTCTTACTTTGTTCTGTTTCAGAAAAAAAGCAATCGATACATTCTTTATTATTTCCAAAAAAGACTGAACTACGGATATTGGAAAGCAAAGCGTTCCATCTTTAAAAGCTACTTTACTTTCGGAAAAGTTTTGATTGATAAAACTGCTATTTCTGCCGGTTTACGAGAAAAATATACCTATGAATTTGACGGTATTGAAAACCTCAGAAACCTTTTAGCAGCCAAAAAAGGCGGAGTTTTGATCAGTGCCCACATCGGTAACTTTGAAATTGCAGAACATTTCTTTGCAGACATAGATTTTGATTGCCAGATCAATCTGGTCACTACAGATCAGGAAGTGACAGTAATTAAGGAATATCTGGAAAGTGTTTCCGTAAAGAAAAGTAACATCAAATTCATTTATGTAAAAGAAGATCTGTCACATATCTTTGAGATCAATCAGGCATTGTCAAATAATGAACTGATATGTTTTACAGGTGACCGTTATTTTGAGGGATCAAAATATCTTGAAGCAGATTTGTTGGGGAAAAGTGCCAAATTTCCGGCAGGACCATTCCTTATTGCTTCCCGATTAGGTGTTCCGGTAGTTTACGTTTATGTAATGAAAGAAGATAACCTTCATTATCACTTATATGCAAGAGTCGCTCAGAATATCAAAAACAGAGATTCACAGGGACTTTTACAGTCTTATGTAGATAATCTTGAGACGATGGTAAAAAAATATCCGCTTCAATGGTTTAATTATTTTGATTTTTGGGATGATGTTGATTAATTTTTCTATTTTTATTCCCTAAAAACTAATAAAAACTCAAAACTATTGAGATTTTTGAAAATTTGAGATCATGAATTTGTATTGTCTGAATAAGACTTTTCCGTTTTTGAAGTACAAAATAACTCTGAATTCCCTAATTTCTCAATCTCTTTTTAACTTATAAAGCACGTTCTCCTTTGAAGAAAGAATATGACATACTTGTAATCGGTAGCGGATTGGGAGGTCTTGTTTCGGCTCTTATTTTGGCGAAAGAAGGTCTGAAGGTCTGTATATTGGAAAAAAACAATCAGTATGGCGGAAATCTACAGACTTTTTCAAGGGATAAACTCATTTTTGATACCGGGGTTCATTATCTGGGTGGGCTTTCAAAAGGACAAAACTTAAACCGTTTCTTCTCTTATCTGGAAATCATGGACGAACTTGAGCTTCAGAAAATGGATGAAGACGGGTTCGATAGAATTTCTTTCGGAGAAGATAACATCGAATATCCACACGCACAAGGATATGAAAATTTTGTAGAGCAGCTTATCAAATACTTTCCTGATGAAAAAGAAAATCTTGAAAACTACTGTGAAGAGATTCAATATGTGTGCAGCCAGTTTCCAAGATATAATGTTGTAGGAAAAGATCATTACAATGAAGAAATTCTGCATTTAAATACCAAAAGATTCATAGAATCCGTTACACAGAACAAAACCCTTCAGTCTGTTTTATTAGGTTCTAACTTTCTGTATGCCGGTGATTCGGAAAATGTTCCTTTTTACGTGCATGCATTAACGGTAAATTCCTATATTCAAAGTGCCTACAAATGTGTGAAAGGAGGAAGCCAGATTTCAAAATTATTGATTCGAAAGCTGCGTCAATATGGCGCAGAAGTGCATAAACATTCCGAGGTTTCTGAATTTATCTTTAATGAAAATAATAGCTTAGCTTCAGTAAAAACAGTTTCCGGAAAGGAATATTTTGCAAAACAGTTTATTTCAAATATTGAGATTCGTTCCACTATTAAGTTTATTGGTGAGGAAAGGTTGAAAAAGTCTTTTCTGAACAGGGTTTTAAGCTGGCAGCCGGTTTCATCCTGCTTTAGTGTCTACCTTGTGTTAAAACCTCATAGCTTTCCGAATTTTAATTATAATATTTATCATTACTCATCCGAAGAACAGGTTTGGAATGCATTCCGTTATAAAAAAGAAACCTGGCCCGAAACCTACATGCTTTCATCTACACAATCCACACAATATCCAGATTTTTCCGAAAGTCTGACAGCAATTTCCTATATGGATTTTGATGAGGTGAAGCAATGGGAGAATACATTCAATACAGTTGCTAATGAACACGAGAGAGGCGAATTGTATGAACAGTTTAAGCTAGAGAAGACAGAGAAGATGATTGAAGCTCTGGAAAAGAGAATTCCTAATCTTAGGCATGCCATTAAAAGGATCTACACCTCTTCCCCGCTGTCTTATCGTGATTATATAGGAGGTTTTGAAGGAAATATGTACGGTTACATGAAAAACTCGGATAATCCTCTTAAAACAATGGTTTCTCCCCGTACAAAAATTGATAATCTGTTTCTCACAGGTCAGTCTGTGAATATGCACGGAATTTTAGGGGTTACCATCGGAGCTTTTAATACCTGTGCTGAAATTATAGGAAAAGAAACTATTGATAGCCATTTGAGGAATATATTTTAATAACCCGAAGTGAAAAAAACTAATACTATTTACCAGTCTTTACAAAGACTTTTTCTGTCCGCTTTTTTTCTCTTTATCCTTCATTCATGTGGGGTTTCAAAATCTGTACACCATATTCCGGAAGTTAAACAATATGCTCTGGAAATCCCTCAAGTAAATAAGATCAATGATTCTACCTACAGCTATAACCAGAATTATCTTACTAAAAATAAACAACAGCTTTGGGAACTTTATATCAAAGGAAATCCTCTTCAATTAGGATATAATAACGGTGCGCTTACCCAAAAGCTGATGCAGGAACAGGAAGAAATCTTTTTCTCTAAAGTAGAAGGATTTGTGCCATCAAAGTTTAAACAAAACCTTTTAAGCAGCTTTTTAAAGTGGTACAACAGAAAAATGTATCTCAATGTAAGAGAAGATTATCAGGCAGAATTATATGGCTTATCACAATATTCATCTGATAAATATGACTTTATTGCCTCTAAATATCTAAGGAACCTTTATCTTCACGGCGCTCATGACATCGGGCATGCTTTGCAGGATCTAGCAATGGTAGGCTGTACTTCACTTGCCGTTTGGAATGAGAATACAGAAGACGGAGATCTGCTGATTGGAAGAAACTTTGACTTTTATGTAGGAGATGATTTCTCAAGAAATAAACTGGTGGAATTTGTACAGCCCGAGGACGGAATACCGTATATGTCTGTAAGCTGGGCAGGAATGATCGGCGTAGTTTCCGGGATGAATAAAGAAGGAATTACCGTAACAATCAATGCCGGAAAATCAAAAATTCCTTTAACAGCCAAAACACCTATTTCATTGGTGACAAGAGAAATTCTGCAATATGCCAGAACCATTGATGAAGCTATTGCTATTGCGAAAAAAAGAAGTGTTTTTGTTTCAGAATCTATCCTCGTAGGAAGTGCCAATGATAAAAATGCTGTGATCATTGAAGTTTCACCTAAAAATCTCGGAGTGTATAAAGTTCAGAATACGAGTAAAGTATTTTGTACCAATCATTTTCAGTCGGATGCTTATAAAGATGATGTGAGAAATCAGAAACACATTAAAGAAAGTCATTCTGCATACCGCTATGAAAAACTTCAGGAACTTTTACAGGAAGAGAAAAAGTTGAATCCAGAGAAAATGGCTGCTATTTTACGAGACAGATCAGGCTTAAAAGATAAAAGTATCGGTTATGGAAATGAAAAGGCTTTAAATCAGCTTTTAGCTCATCATGCAGTTATATTTTCACCCCAGAAAAGATTAGTTTGGGTTTCTTCCAATCCTTATCAATTGGGAGAATTTGTCTGCTATGATCTCAATGAAATATTTTCAGAGAAAGGTCTACAACATAATGATTTTTCAAAATCCCAACTGAATATTGCCAAAGATCCTTTTGTCGATTCACAGGACTTCAAAAACTATGAAGAATACAGAAAAGTAACCTTAAAGATCAATGATGCTATTGACAATAAAGAAACGCTTACAGATAGTTTCCTTACTCATTATCAGTCTTTAAATCCTGATTTTTGGAAAGTGTATTTTTTAGCCGGGAAATATTATTACCATCGAAAGGAGTTTTCAAAAGCTAAAATTCAATTTGAAAAAGCACTTACTAAAGAAATAACCACCGTTCCGGATCAAAAGACAATTGAAAAGTACCTGACTAAGACAAATAAAAAGACGGGAAAACTATAATTCTTTTAATTATTCTCCGGATTCAGTTTATTCAGAAAAAGAAAAGTAGTTACACCAGCCAAAGCAGATAATGTTGTACTTAGGATAAAGCTTCCGATTACATATTGAAGCAGGTTATTTTTGATCAGTTCAAAATTTAGATCCTGACTGAGAATATTGCTGTCTCCCTGTACAAATGGGGAACCCAAAAATAAAGATGCAGCAATGATAAAAGGAATAAAAGGAGGTAAGCTCACATTAGATGCGACAAAGGCAAGTACTTTATTCAGTTTAAAAAGAACAGATAAACTGATCACAAGTAAAGTTTGAAATCCCCAAAAAGGAGAAAGTCCTATAAATACTCCTAATGCAATGGAAAAAGCCTTTGTCCGGTTACTTCCGTCACTTTCCAATACATCTTCCTTTATGAACTTTTTAAAGCTTTTTTTTTTGAAATTATTCACGAAGTTTCTCGGAATAATGTAGAAAAGGGTAATGGTCACCAGAATTGTATTCAGAATACTGATTCTTGTAAAATCTTTGAACGGTCTGAAATGAGACACACGCTCAGCAGGATCATACAATACTTTTATAGGAACATTTTTTACAGGAATATGCCTCCATGCTGTTCTTACAATGATCTCAATTTCAAATTCAAATTTGGGAGTAAAATATTTCTTTGGAATTTTGTGTAAAGGATAAAGTCTGTAACCGGATTGTGTATCTTCCAGCTTGATTCCTGTTTCAAACCAAAACCAAAAATTAGAAAAACGATTTCCGAAACTGCTTTTCTTAGGAATACCGTCCTGAGACATATTTCTGTTTCCGATCAATAAAACATCATCATTTTCCTCAAGAAGAGCATTTACAAAAACAGGGATATCATCCGGGTAGTGTTGCCCGTCGGAATCAATGGTGATAGCATGATCGTATCCAAGTTCCTTTGCCTTTCTGAAGCCTGTTTTAAGCCCGTTTCCCTTTCCTTTATTCTCAGGTAAGGTAATAACAGTAATCTGAGGATATTGAGCAAGAATCTGCGGCGTAGAATCTGTAGATCCGTCATTGACCACAATAATACTTTCGGTATAGCTCAAAACACCGTCGATGACCCTCTTCAGGGTTTTCTCATTATTGTAAGTCGGAATTAAAATGCAGATTTTCTTTTCAGAAATTGCATTTTGTACTTCAGCAAGGGACATGGTTTTATTTTAAAGTGGCTCTTTCAGCCTCGGTAATAGTTTTAGACTGCATTGCAAACCTTTTGATGTAATTTTTTAAGGTTGCATTTTGTTTGCTGTAATGAGTCAGAAGAAATGCTTTATCATCTTTTAAGCTTCCTCTGTAACCTACAATTTTAGGAATATTTTCTTGAACACTTAGTCTGATTAATCTCAGTTCGGCGTTATTAGGATTACTTTTGATAATGCTCTCAAGGTTTGTAGCACCAGTTTTTACAAGGGCTTTTCTGTTTCCTTTTGAGATTTTAGCTTCCATTATTTTGGCAGCTGCTTTATATCCTGAAGTCACAGCATCAGAACCGGATTGCTTTTCCGCAACTTCAATGAAATTTGCTGTGTTGGCATTAGACTCGTTGGCTTTGGCATAGCTGTTTCTCAATGCTTCAAGATCAGACTGGAAGAAAAAAATGAATGCCGCTACAAATGATAGAATAAGTTTCATGATGGTATTTTTTTATAGCTTACAGACAATTTCAATGCAATAGTCTCGCCAAAGAATGTTGTATTTTTTACTTTAACATCTTCTTCATTTTCAGTGATATCCAATTGAAGTTTTAGATCCGGAGTCTCAAAAGGATTAATGATCGCCATGAATTTTACATTCGAAGCCGTTTTTAAAAATAATTTTGTACCCGTAAACTCTTCCGTCAGTTCTTTAATGATCTGCATCATACAAACGCCTGGAGTCACAGGGTTTCCTGGGAAATGTCCCTTGAAAATATCATGATCTTTATTAAGGTGAATATTTGCCGTAAAACTTCCGTTTTCAGCCTTTTCGTATGATGTTAACGTATAAAAATCTGTAAGAATAGTTTGCATGATCTTATTTTTTAAGATTAAATGTATAATACACTCCAAGCTGGAATGTTACATTGGTATGATCATTATTAATGTGTACAAAACCTTTTTTAATTCGGGCTTCCACACCAATATTTTTAGTAATATCATAGCCTGTACCAAATAACAATCCAAGATCGGCTTCTGTAGGAGTGTCAATATCTTTATGATCAGTTAAAAGCTCCAAAGTAGGACCGAAATGAATATTAAATTTATCAAAATAAAATTTATTCACTACAGCTGCTCCTACATAAGATAAAGTGACTGTTTTAGAAGATACTGTGGATTTTTGACTTTCAAATTTAGCCCCCTGGCGTGTATAATAGATTTCCGGCTGTAGAGCATAAAATTTTGCAAATCGGATGTTTGCTTGGAAACCTACATAAAAATCAACCTTTGATTTGATATCAAATGCGTTGCTTCCATAGTGATACCCCTGATTGTCATTATAATAAAAATAATCTTGTGCAGGTCCGTTAGATAAGTGTGAAATATTAGCACCTACTCTGATTCCCGGATTAAAAGTTACCTGTGCAAAAGATAATGTTGATAGTAATGCAAAAAGCAGGAAATATATTTTTTTCATGTGTAATTTATTCAGTTTCGGTTATTTGAAATAGTTTTATATTGATCTTAAAATCCTTGTGTTTTAAGTTTAAACTGTCCGCGAAGATATGCTTTTTTGCATCAAAAGTAAAATCGATTTTCTCTTTATTATTTTTAGTGTAAATAATCTGTTTTAGCAAATTATTCTCTTTGTTGAAGAATAAATAATAAGCTTTATTGTCAATCTTTGACAGATAGATTTTTGCATTGTCATTTTCAAAGCTTTCGCTGACAGGATATTGTCTTTTTAAAAGCTGTTGAAAATCGTTTTTCAGAAAATTGATGACAATTTTTTTATCAAGATCAGGAAGTACATAATTAAGTTTGAAATCATTATCCGAAACCTCAAAATCAATCAGTTTATTCCCAAAATCAGAAGTTAATGCAACACGATGAGTTGTTTCATTAAGTTTTTTGATGATCAAAATTCCGCTGACATGATTTTTATAAATATCCATCTGACATTTGTACACATAATCCTCAGAAGACGAAAAATAAAGATTCTCAACTGTTTTTTCAGTCGTTGAAACCCGTTTTACATAAGTAAGTTGATATGACTTACAGGAAACTGCAAGCAAAAGGATCAGACTATAAGTTAAATTCTGACGCAGGAATTGAAGCATTGATCTTTGTATTTTTGAAAACGATATTCGTAGTATCACCGGAAGCTTCCGTCATATTGACCTGAGAAACCGTAGATTGGCTTTTAGGGAAATATAGTTCAATCTGTTTGATATATTTCAGCAGTTGTGATGTTTTAGGAACAAACTTAGCTACATTAAAGTTTCCGTTTTTGAAATAGGTTACTGTGAATTCAGGATCATTGAACATGGTTCCGTTTGAGCTTCCTACAATTAGTTTATTGATCTTCTCAAATGTTTTGCTTTTAGCATCTACAGAAGATTTTTTACCCTGATCATTGATGTAGATTTTATTGCTTTTAAAAACAATGCTGTATTGATAAGGTTTGGTATATTTCCAGCTTAGCATATTAGGGGTCTGAAGAGACATTTTTCCGTGCGTTACAATGCTTTTATCTAGAAAATCCATTTTCTTGGTTTGAGTAAAATCACTTTGCAGGGTTTTGATCTCCTTGGTGTCTGCAGAAACTTTTGATACAAATGCTTTTGCTTCTGCTCCTGACATTGCTGTATTTTGAGCAAAAAAGAACCCGGAAATCAATAAAAATGCTCCTAAGGCAATATTTTTAATCATTTTTTTCTTGAATTTGTAATGGAATCAACGGTAAATGTTGAATACTTTTTATCCTCCAAAAATACTAATAAATCTACCAGTACACGATAAGTTTTTTCAGAGGTATCATGAAGGAGAATAATGCTTCCTTTTTTAAGGGTTTTCGTAATCCTTCTGAGGATCTTTTTTTCATCATCTATAACGGTATCCAGAGAACGGATATTCCATCCGATGCTTGTTTTATGAGTCTGCTTAATGGCTTTTGCAATACTCGGATTGGTAACTCCGAAAGGAGGTCTGTATAAATCTGTTTTGATATTTCCAATCTGTTTCATCACTTCATCACAGCTTTCAATCTCTTTGACCATTTTTGAAGTGGATAAAAAACCTGTGGCATTGGAATGTGAGAATGTATGATTTCCAATGGTATGTCCTTCCGCTATGATCCTTTGAAATGTTTCCGGATATTTTTCAATCTGTTTTCCAATACAGAAAAATGTAGCTTTTACCTGATGTTTTTGAAGTAAATCTAAAAATTGAGGAGTGAATTCTGTTGGACCATCATCAAAAGTCAGAGCTACCTCTTTGGTTTTTGTTCGTTTGTGAGTAATACTGTTAACAAAATATCCAAGTTCAATAGCAAATGATCCCCAAACGACAACGGCAGAAAAAGCAAGGAAACAAGCAATATACACCCACAGGCTTCCCTGAAACGCATAAATAAAAACGTTACAGAAAAGATAAAATAGGATGAATGAATAGTGATTCATTGCTGACTGTTTTTTATTGTTAAACTTCCTGAATGTATACCCATTTTGTCATTCTGAATATAGCGGAGCGAAATGAAGAATCTATCATATAAAAGCTGAGATTCTTCCTTCGTCAAAATGACAATAGCACTGTTTTTTATTACTACTCTTCAATTAAGCCTTTTCCAGTAATACCAAACTGTGATCATCACCGGCAAGATGATTGTAAAGAAGTACGTTTTTCACTTCTCCCTTTTGTATACCATTGATCATCATTACTTCCGGAATCTGCTGTTCCTTAAGGATGTGGCATGCGATAAAGGTAGAAAATCCGCTGGCTGTATTAAATTCACCGCTTAAATGTTTATAATACAATAACGCAGAATTAGGAAAAAGATTCATCGCTTTGGTATAGTAAGCATCAGAATCAGCATCACTGCTGAAGCCTAAAATCACAGCATCAATATGATTCACAGAAAGATTGTTTTTTGATAAAAACTCCTGAATAAATTCCTGTGTTTCGTTCAATTCTAATCGGTTGCTGATTTTAATGTCTGTAAGCTTTGCGTAAGAACTTTCTGTTTTGTCTTTTCCAACCACAAAAAAACTTGCTCCTTCACCCCAAATAACTCCATTGGTTTTGGAATTCAGATGGTCTGCCGGAAGATCGGTTTCTTTTTTAATAGTATTGTTCAGACAATAAAGTTCCATGGTTCTGTCGGTCTGCTCATCGGTAGATCCTACCAGAATATTTTCAGCTTCTCCGTCATTGATCTGAAGCTGGGCATCCAAAAATGAAAATTCCAGCGATGAAGAAGTATTAACGTAAGTGAAATTGTAGGCATGACACTGTAATCCAAGAGCAATCTGACCTGCCACAGTGTTATGAGTGGATTGAATGAAAAATGTAGGGGTTAAAAACTCTTCATGATTATCAATCACGTTTTTCAGAAACTTTTCAGAATCCTGAGAACAACCCATTCCGGTTCCCACAATAATGGCGTCCGGTTTTTCAATTCCAGCTTCTTTTAAAGCATAGTTTGATGCTACGGAACTCATTTTTACAGTTTTAGACATTCTCCTGATCATTGCCGGTGGAATGAATTCTTTGTAATTAGGCTCTATTGCTTTTATAATCTTTACCGTGTTTTGCGGGTTAAGATTTTGAAGAATATTTTCGTTTAAAGTGTCCTGAACAGAGATGCAGGCTGCACTGTTGATGTATACTGCACTCATGATTTTGAGAATATTAAAGTTGAACAGTTTCCTCCAAACCCGAATGAATTGGAAAGAACATGATTGATGTTTTTCTCTTTAAGCTGAGTAACAGGCGTTAAATCAAACTCTTCCATTTTTGTTTTAAAATTCAGATTCGGAAAGATAAGGCTGTGTTGCATGGCTAAGATTGAAAAAACAGCTTCAATTCCGGCAGCAGCAGCAAGTGTATGTCCTGTAAATGCCTTTGTAGAACTAAATTCAGGTACATTATTTTCCCCGAATATTCTGATCATGGCAATTCCCTCTGATAAATCATTGTTAGGCGTTGCTGTCCCATGAACATTGATATAGTCGATATTCTCTTTTTGTAGCCCTGAAATTTTCAGAGCTTGCTGCATTGCTAAAAATGCACCTTGTCCGTTTTCAGAAGAAGCGGTTTGATGATGGGCATCATTGGCATTTCCGTATCCGGAAAGGTAAGCTAATACCTTTTTATTTTCTTTTTTTACAACTTCCTCAGATTCAAGAACGAGAAAAGCGGCTGCTTCTCCAAGGTTCAGACCTTTTCGGTTGTTGTCAAAAGGAGTATTGTAAGAGTCTGTAAGAATCATCAGAGTATTGAATCCGTTCAACGTAAATTTTGAAAGCGAATCTGTTCCACCGACGATAACACGGTCTAAGACCCCGTTTTTAATTAATTTAGCTCCCATCATGATTGCATTGGCAGCAGATGAGCATGCTGTACTAATGGTAGAAACCATGCCTTTTAATCCCAGATAATCAGCAATAGCCAATGAAGAATTTCCGGCATCATGAGCATCAATGTACTTTTGCTTTTCAGGGAAGTTTTCGTAGGAGTAGAAATATTTTTCGGTAATATCCATTCCTCCGACGCTGGTAGAGGAAATAAAACCGGTTTTGTATTCGTTGATATTTGAAATTCCGGCACTTTCTACAGCTTCTTTTGCAGCGATCATTCCCAATAAGGATGTTCTTGTTACGTTGTTGTCTTCATTAAGCTGAAGTTTCTTTACAAGTTCTTCATTGGATAATTTTATCTCACCCGTCTTAATCGCTCCGGCATGACGGGTTTCAAACATCTGAATATCTGAAATACCGTGTTTTCCGGACTGTAATGAAATAAAATTTTCCTCCACATTGTTTCCGATGGAGGAAATGATGCCCATTCCTGTTATGGCAATTTTCTGGCTCATTAGTATGAATAATGTAACAATGTATCAATGTAACAGTATATCAATAAAGGATAAACTGTTACATTGTTGTATTAATTTTATTTTGTTCTGTTTTCTTCGATGAACTTAGCCATTACCTCAATAGACTGGAAAATTTCCTTTCCTTTTTTAGGATCAGCTAATTTAATTCCATATTCTTTATCAAGAAGAACGATAAGTTCTAAAGCATCAATAGAGTCAAGTCCTAATCCTCCTCCGAATAACGGATCCGTATCTTTGATTTCCTCTACAGAAACGTCTTCAAGGTTAAGTACTTCAATAATTTTGTGCTTCAATTCAGTTTTTAAGTTTTCCATAATTTAATTAAGTTTACCAATGTATCCATGTAAAAGTTTACGAATAGTTAAAATTGTTACATTTTTACGTGGTTATATTGTTACATTTATTACAAGGTTAGCAAATATACAAAAGCTTTATAATTTTCCTGATATAATTCAACCCAGCCGCATAATACTTTGTCTGCTTTTCCGGAATGAAGAATCTGCTCGGAATAATCATTTAAAAATTTTTCATCAAATTCATCCAAAACGAAAAAAGCATTCTCTGTCTGCATTTTATGTTTTATGCTGATTTCTCCTACACATATATTGGGAAGCGTATAGACAAAGACAGCAGGGCTCGGAAAGTAATTTTCCTGAGAATTGATGCTTTCCTGATATTTAAAATCAGTATCCAGGCTGGATGATTTGTTGGCAAAAACTAATGCTGTTCTGCTGTGGTCTTCGTCTTTCAATAGCATTTCGGTAGCAAGAAAAGCTAATTTGCTTAAATTATCCATTTTGTGAAACTTAGGATAATTCAGTTCCATGGTTTTATAAGCATCCTTTGCGAATTCCAGGAATGTATGGTTCTGACTTTCAAAAATAATTTCTCCGTCAACGGTTATTTTTGAATGTTCTAGGGTACAGGTGTTTGTTTTCTTCATTAATAGCAGATCTGCTGTTTTTTAGCAGATTTTTTATTTTTCACAAATATAAAATAATTTGAAATGATAGCTAATGGTTAATTTTTTTGAATGATGATTTATAGTTTCTATTGAATACCGTTTTGTGTATGGGGATTATTTTGGTTCTACTGAAATATATGTACTAGTTTTGAATGACAGAAATGATATTAGAGGAAGCACTGCTGGATTAGCATATATTTTGGATAAATATAATACAGGTATTAGTTTAGCAAAAGTTGATAGTAATGGAAACTTAACGAAAGTGAATGTTACTAAAGATAATATTACAGTTCCTGGTGGAGATGGTACATCTAAACAGGGAGTCAAAATTACAGGGTGCCCATAATTACTAACAAGAATAAATTATAATATAATGAAATCTATTTTTAAAATAATATTTGCTTCATTTTTTTTAATGATACTTCAGTTTTGCAATGCACAACAAACCGAATATTCAAGAACTTATAATCGATTTAGTCCAGAATTACAGGATGTTGCTAACAATAAGACAAAATTTAATAATCAAAAATTTAAAGATTTTTATAAAAGTCTCGGAGATAGAGGTTTGGAGATAAAGATGTTCTCTTATGATGCTAAAGAGTTTAATAGTAAAGATAATTATATTTTGAAACTTTACTTTATGGATAATAAAAGTAGAAGCTATGCGAATGATAATCATTATCAATTTCCAATGATTAAAATAACATTTAAAGAAAAGATGCCTCAAGAAGTAGAACCTCTTACCAAGCAGTATCATGGAGAATGGAATAATGTAGTAGCTAAATTTTTCTCCAATATGGAAATTGAAAAAATAGAATTTTATGGTATCAACGGATTTAATAGCACAGATAGAAGAGTTAGGTAATAGAAAATAAGGCTTTTATGGCAAGATGAAATCCTGAGAGAACAAAACAGTAATAATAAAAAATAAGACTCCAAAATTCTTGGAGTCTTTATATTATATCATCTTTTCCAAAACAATAGCCGCATTACAACCACCAAAGCCAGAAGCTGTTTTCAGGATATACCTGATAGTTGATGTCTGATAATCTCTAATAACATTCAAAGGTTGGGAAACTCCCATTTCCTCAAAGTTTTTGGATGGAATTAATGTGCTGTGAAGAGCACTTTCCATAGAAATAATGCTTTCCAGTAATCCTGCTGCGCCAAGACAATGACCATAGAAGCCTTTCATGCTGTTCAAAGGAATATTTTGAAGTTCCATTCTGCTGAAAGCAATGCTTTCCATCTCATCATTGTATAATGTAGCCGTTCCGTGAGCTGAAATAAAATCTATCTGTTCTGAAGTAATATTGGCTTCAATCATAGCATTTTTGATACTTCCGTACAAACCGTCTCCGGTTCTTGAAGGTCCGGAAATATGATTGGCATCATTGATGGCAGAATCCCCAAGCACTCTAAACTTTATCTTTTCATTTTCGGAAGACTCGGAAGTTATGTAAGCTGCTGCTGCTGCTTCACCAATGTTGATTCCACTTCGGTTTTTATCATAAGGTTTACAAGGCTCAGAACCTATTGCCTGAAATGAATTGAAGCCGGAAATCACAAATTCCGAAATTTCATCGCCTGCAATTACAAAAGCGTCTTTATATTTCCCTGCCTGGATCATATTTTTAGCCACAGCAATTGCTATAACTCCTGAAACACAAGCATTAGAAACTACGATAGGTTTTGTAGTAAATCCGAAAAAATCTGCAATTTTCTGTGCTAATTTTGAAAGATAAGCGCCTTCAGGTAATTCAGTCTGATTTTTTAATAAGCTGACATTCCCTTTCGTTGTAGAAAGGATAAAAGCCGTTTTTTCAGTTACAGAATGTTTTTCGATGATAGGTTTAAGACTTAAAAGTAACATCTTTTCCAGTCTTGTGAATTCCTGGCTGTCAGTTATTTCAGAATCAAAAACTGTGGTGAATTCTTTATTCAGTTTTTCAGAATCAATCATAGAAGCATGAAAAGCATCCTGATTTTCTATAACCTTATGCAAAGCAACTCCTGACTTTCCTTCCAGAATAGCATTCCAGTTAGATTCAACATTAAATCCCAGCGGAGTTACACAATTATAGTCTGTGATATAAATTTGCTTTCTCATGATAGTCCCATTTTATCTTTCCATGCCTGAAAAAAGTCCGGATTATATAAACATAAGCTTCCATTACTGTCCAGGAATACCTGAATAGTTTCTCCACTGCACACCAATTTATCTTCCTGATTGAAAATCTCATATTTATAGATCAGTTTAGCAGAGACAGAATTGATGTAAGTGGTTACAATCCTGAAAGTTTCTCCATATTTTAAAGGAAGAAAATGTTCACAGGTGCTTTTTACAATAGGCGTTACAAATCCTGCATTCTGAATGTCAAGATAAGTTAGCCCATGCTGACGCCCGAAAGCTTCTCTTCCGTCTTCAAAATAAACGATGTAATGTCCATGCCAGACAATTCCCAATGGATCTGTCTCGTTAAATCTTACCCTTACTTCTTCAGTGCAGGTTAATATATTTTCGTTAGACTGCATTTTGTTTTCTTTCATAAAAAATGGAAATTGCCACCGTTGCAAGGTAAAATAAAAACAGGAATATCAGTTCTTTGGCAATACCTCCGATTCCGCTGTTTCTTAAAATAATATCATAATAAGCATTCAATCCCCAGTTCATAGGAGAGAATTTGGCTACCGTCTGCATGAATTCCGGCATTAAGAATACAGGAACCCAGATTCCGCCGATAGCTGCTAAAACCACAACCGATGTTGCCCCAAAAGGCGCTGATTGTTCCTGAGTGTCTGCAATTGTTCCTAATAATACTCCAAAACCGATTGCCGCAAGTCCCGCAAATAAAGTTACAGTAACCAGTTGGAACATTTTTCCGGATACATCAAATGCAGGAAGATCCATATAAGGGAAAAGGTAAATTCCTACCGCAACCATCAGTAAAAACTGAATGATGCAAATAATAAGATAGGTAAATGTTTTTCCTAAAATATGCACAAAATAAGGGGTAGGGCTTATTCTAGCTCTTACGCTTGTCCCCTGACTTTTTTCCTTTACAAGATTTATGGATAATGGAACTACAATGAAAAAGATTGCAAAAAGCGTCCATGCAGGTACATTATGCTGAACAGAATTCGGCATCACATCCATTTCTCCCTTTTTAGGGGTGATTTCTTTAAAGCTGATCAGATTTTTATTTTCATCAAGATTTTCAGTTGTTCCAAGCTGATCCTGGAATGCTTTATAAATCTTTTTGTTTTCAATCTCAAAAACCATTTTGTTGACAGAATTCATGACAGAGTTTTTGAATCCTGCATTCGTAGCCGGGTCAAAATATAAATGAATTTCTTTGGCTTTTGGAGCTTCGATTTTTGTCTTTATAGAATCATTTTCCAGTCCGAATGAACTTACAATCGTCTGAACTTTAGAATCAATATTTGAATTTAAATCCTTTGTTAGATTTTCAGGAATAACGATTGCCATCTGATAATCTCCGGAAAATACGGCATCTTGTGCAGATTTTTCATTGAAATTGGTCAATAGCTGGAAGGTTTTGCTGTTTTCAAGCTCCCCCTTTATATTTTTTGAGACCTCAGATTTATCATTATCAATAAAAATGATCGGGATTTTTGATCCTTCAAGGTTTTTAAAGGTAGAATCCTGAATCAGAGTAATGGTTACAATCAATAGCAACGGCATTACAAAAATGATTACAATTCCTCCGATATCTCTTTTCAACAGAAGAATTTCCTTAATAAAGCTTCTCCAGAGTTTATACAACAACATCTCTTAATTCTTTTCCGGTTAATGAAATGAAAACATCTTCAAGGTTTTCTGCATTGGCAAACTGTGAAACAAGCTCTTCCGGAGTTCCTACAGCATGAATCTTTCCATGATCGATGATCGCAATCTTGGTACAGAATTCTTCAGCTTCCGAAAGATGGTGAGAAGTATAAATAATACAGGTTCCCTGTTTATTTAAATCCTGAAGATAATCAATAATTGCTTTTTTAGAC
Organism: Chryseobacterium artocarpi; assembly: GCF_001684975.1. Classification (GTDB taxonomy): domain Bacteria; phylum Bacteroidota; class Bacteroidia; order Flavobacteriales; family Weeksellaceae; genus Chryseobacterium; species Chryseobacterium artocarpi. The sequence goes on from NZ_MAYH01000049.1 coordinate 235,886, forward strand.
TGAACATCTACTCCTACCGTTGGTTCATCCAAAAAGAGAACCTTAGGATTGTGAAGTGTTCCGGCGATAAGGTTACAACGGCGCTTCATCCCTCCGGAAAACTGTCCTACCTGTTTATTGGCAAATTTTGACAGCCCCATGATCTCCAACGATTCATCAATGGCTTTGGTAAGCTGTTTATGCTTTAATCCGTACAGACTTCCGAAAAACATTAAATTTTCCTTTGCTGTAAGAGTAGGGTAGAGCGCATATTCCTGAGGAACAATTCCAATGATTTGTCTTATTTTGAAACCATCTTTTTGTGGGGAAAGCCCATCAATAGTAAACTGTCCTGATGTTGGTTTAATTAATCCCGAAAGCATGGAAATCAAAGTTGTTTTTCCAGCTCCGTTAGGACCAAGAATTCCATAGATTTCGTTTTTATTGATATTCAAAGAGATATCATTTACAGAAAACTCGTCAGAATTTTTGTATTTTTTATATAGATTTTTGATCTCAATCATATTCTCTGCCATATCAGATCGCTTTTCTCAGTTTTTTATAGAAAGCTTCTTCTAAATCTGCGATATGAAGCATTGTTTTTGATAATTCATTATAAATATTGCTCTTCGAGTTTCTGTTTTTATACACTCTGGCAATATCCACGGCAAAGTCTCTCCAAAGGTCTCCAATAGAAGTGATTTCCCTTGATAATTCTTTTAACTCATCGTTTTTAAGGATAACGGCTGCTTCCTGAAGAAAAGCTCCATAAATAAATCTGAAGCCACCACCTCCGGTCCCGATTTCCTCCTGCATTCTGATCAGCTGCCCAAGATAATGATTGGTAACTTTTGTACCTTTCTTTTCTGCCCATTTCGGGATACTTTTTGCTACCCATCGCATTGCTTTTACTCCGATAAGTGGAACGGGAGCCAGCATATTTTTACAAGTGTCTTTGATTCCTTTTTTAATAGCCTCTTCCAAATGAATATTTTCAGGAATATAGATAGGGTAGTACATATGTCCTTTGGGAGGAAGTGCACCCTTGGCATATCTTACTTTTTCCAATTCAGCTTCTGAAAGGGAAGTGGTATAATCCATTACCGGATCACTGATCAGGAATTTTCCGTCTTCTTTACCGTATACTACAAGGTTATGAGCATTGAAGTGGAATTTATATTCTTCAGGGAAATAAGTAAGGTTGAAAACGCCTACCTGAAGCCCTGTAGGTATATTTTGTTCTAAATTTCTTTCTAATGCCTTCTGAGCATCCTGAGGGTTTGAGAATTTTTCTCTTTTTATTTTAATTCCTAATCTTTTTGCTGCTTTACTAAAGATTGCACCCGGCATCGGACGATAGCTGAAGCCCGGAGCAAAGTTTACCTTTAAAAAAGGCAGATAGACAAAAAACAATCCTGAACCGATCCCGAAGATCATAGGTTCACTGAGTTTCAGTCCTCTGTTAAGAAGTAGATTAGAAGCAACACCGTTTTCGCAATGCGCAGTCTGATGGTGTTCAAAATTTAATTTCATTGGTAGCTTATATCTTTTTCATTGGTTAAATGGAATAGAGCATAGTGCTCATTTCATTTATTTCCCATCGAAGTTTTTTAATTCATTGACTGAAATTCCGAATGCGTCGGCATATTTTTTCAGTGCGGTTTCGCTTAGTGTTTTAAATACTTTGGGTTTAAAGTGTCTTTTTACCCTCCACTGCCACATTCCTACGTAAGAGGAAAGTACCCCAAGGTCCATTTTATTCAGTTCCATAAAATAAACGATCGGGCTTACGATATTATTGGCAACATTTTGTTTTGCTTCATCTATTCTTTCATGAATAAGTTCCATGGATTCGTCCAGAGCAGCTTTTTTTGCATCCCAGCCTGTACTATTTGCTGTTGTATAATTATCATTCTCATCTGTTACGTACAACACTTCTGTCATGTTGGCGGATTTCAGATTGCTTTCGTCTTGAGGTAGGTCTTGTTTTTTCATCTAAATAATGTTTAATTTTTTTTAGATTCCAGATGAAAAATAGTTCACCTGTTTTGATTCTTTTAATCAGTTGGCTAAAATAGTGAAAATACACAATATGAAAATTACACTAAGCCAGACGATGGTATTGCTGTGAAACTGAGCCTGTATAAGGATTAGTGTCGAAAGGTACATGTATAAGCTATTGCAGTTTTTTTACCATTTAAAAGCGTTACTCCTTAATTTTATTTAGTTTAATCAAGCTGGAGATGATTCTAGAAATTTCATTTTTGTGGTTTTAGATATTAATGTGTTTAACTAATCAGAGATATTGGAATCATAAAAACACCGTTAGTAATTATTATTAATGTTTGTACTGGCTATATGTAACAACTATGCTCTATCATACTACTAATGGATAAATATTGGATAGAAAAAAATAACTATTAAATAACAACTATGAAGAAGTTTTTTATTTCTGTTTCGCTTTTCTGCATGCTAAGTGCAATGGCTCAGAAATTCGATACACAAAAGCTGACGGATGCTCAAGGTTACACTTATGAAACGGTAAAGAATGATAATGCCGGAGTAAGAGTTTATACTTTGAAAAACGGATTAAAGGTATATCTTGCAAAAAATGAGGATGCACCAAGAATTCAAACTTATATTCCTGTGAGAACGGGATCTAATAATGATCCAAGTGACAATACAGGGCTGGCTCACTATTTAGAGCATATGGTTTTCAAGGGAACTTCTCATTTGGGAACTCAGGATTGGGCAAAGGAAAAAGCTTTGTTACAGCAGATCTCTGATCTTTATGAACAACATAAGGCAGAAAAAGATCCTGCAAAGAAAAGAGAACTTTATAAAAAGATTGATGAGGTTTCTCAGGAAGCATCAAAATATGCAATCGCCAATGAATATGATAAAGCTATCTCTTCATTAGGAGCTACTGGAACAAATGCCCATACCTGGTTGGATGAAACAGTTTACAAAAATAATATTCCTGCTAATGAGCTTGAAAAATGGCTGAAAGTAGAAAAAGAGCGTTTTTCAGAATTGGTACTTCGTCTTTTCCACACAGAATTAGAAGCGGTATATGAAGAGTACAACAGAGCGCAGGATAACGACGGACGTCTTGTAAACTACGCTTTGATGGAAGCTCTTTTCCCAAAACACCCGAACGGACAACAAACAACTATCGGTACTTCTGAACACTTAAAGAGTCCTTCAATGGTGGCTATTCATAAGTATTTCGATACCTATTATGTGCCTAATAATATGGCTGTAGTATTGGTTGGTGATCTTGATTATGATAAAACTATAAAATTAGTTGATCATTATTTCGGTGCTTTCAAGTATAAGGAACTTCCGATGAAAAAGATGGTTTCCGAAGAGCCAATGACTCAAATTGTTTCCAGAACAGTAAAAAGTCCTTCTAATGCAAGAATGACAATGGCGTGGAGAACGGATTCTTACGGAAGTCAGGAAGCAAGATTAGCCGATGTTGTTGCTGAAATTTTAAGTAACAGAGGTGATGCGGGATTAATTGACCTTAATATTAATCAAAAGCAGAAAACTTTAGGTGCCGGAGCTTACGAATCTCCATTTAAAACATATGGTTACTTTGGATTAGTTGTAACGCCTAAAGAAGGTCAGAGCTTCGATGAGGCTAAAAAACTATTACTGGACCAGATTGAGCTTGTTAAAAAAGGACAATTCCCGGATTGGATGCTGAAAGCTATCGTAAATGATAAGAGAGTTCAGCGTATGAAAGGTCTTGAAACTGCTGACGGTCTTGCGACAGAACTTTATGATTCTTATATCAAAGGAAGAACATGGGAGCAGGAGCTGGATGAAATCAATCAATATGAAAAAATCACTAAAGCTGATGTTGTAAAGTTTGCGAATGATTTCTTTAAGGATAACTATGTAGTGGTTTATAAAGAGAAAGGTGTAAATGATAAATTGGTAAGAGTAGAAAACCCAGGAATTACTCCTATTAAACTGAACAAAGAAGCACAATCTCCTTTCCTTAAAGATATTTTAAATACAAAGGTTACAGAGAGCAAACCAGAGTTTATAGATTATAAAACGGCTATTCAGACTTCACAGGTAAAAGATAAAACGGTAAGTTTTGTAAAGAATAAATACAATGAGATTGCTCAGGTAAGTTATATTTTCCCTTTCGGAACAGATAATGATAAGGAGCTTTCTTTAGCAGGAACTGTTTTTGAATACCTTGGAACAGATAAATATACACCGGAGCAACTGAAAGAGGAATTCTTTAAATTAGGAATTACATACAGTTTCAGAACATCCAACGATCAGACAGTGATCACGTTATCTGGACTTGAAAGCAATATGAAGAAGGGAGCAGAGCTTATGAATCATTGGATGACGAATGTAAAAGCTGATAAAACGATCTACAGCCAAACTGTTAAAACGATCCTTGAAGCAAGAGATGCTGCCAAGAGAGATAAAGTGAGAATTATGGGTGCTCTTTCCAACTATGCAAAATATGGAAAAGACTCAAGGCTGACAGATGTTATTTCTAAAGCTCGTCTAGAAAGTATTGATGCTACAGAACTGATGAAAAAGGTAAAAACACTGAACCAATATCCTTACCAGGTATTCCTTTACGGACAGGATCAGGCTGGTATGGAAAAAGCAGTAAAACCTTATATCACAAGTACAAGCCTTCAGCCCGCAAAAGCTAAAGAATATGCAGAACCGGCTACAACAGGAAAGGTATATTTTGCGAACTACGACATGGTACAAATGGAAATGGCGAAAGTAGCAAAAGCAAGCCCTGTAAACCTTAGTAACTTTGGAAAATCAACTGTTTTCAATGAATACTTCGGAAGAGGTTTGTCTTCTATTGTTTTCCAGGAGATCAGAGAAAGTAAGTCATTGGCGTATTCTGCTTATGTTTCTTATGCTAATGCTTCGGAAAAAGGGCATGCAAACTATATCACCAATTACATAGGAACACAGGCAAATAAACTTCCTCTTGCTGTAAATGCAATGAACGAGTTGATGGCTGAATTACCACAAATTCCAACACAGTTTGAAAATGCAAGAGGTTCTGCATTAAAGCAGATTGCTTCCAACAGAATTAACAGAACGAATATTTTCTTCAGTCAGTTAGCGTTGAAAAAACTAGGCGTTGATTACGATGTGAGAAAAGATACTTATGCTGAAATTCAAGGGTTGACATTACCTCAACTGACAGGATTCTATAATACGGAGATCAAACCGGTAAAATACAATACGGCAATCATTGGTAAAAAAGAAAATCTGAATATGGAATCTATCAACAAAATGGGTGAATTCCAGGAAGTATCTCTTGAAGAGATCTTTGGATACTAATTTTTTTTAATTTTAATAATAGGTAAAGTGGAGCAGAAATGTTCCACTTTTTGTTTGAAATAGGGCTTTTGATGATAATTGTCATTTCATCTTTATGTGGAATGTTTCACGTGAAATATTCTGTTATTTAAACGCAAATTTCACGAATATTTACAAGAATCTTTGATGAATTCTTTTATAACGCAAGAGTTCGCAAAAGGATTATAAAATACGGATATTTCCGATCGCAAGGGCGCTTCACTCAGCAAGGGAATATCTTTGATTGGTGTGTGTAATTCAATAGAGGTGGGCTTTAGCCCGCCTAAATAAAGAATAGAAGTTCATTTGGCTTTAGCCAAAACCTAACAAAACAACAAGTCTCTAAGTAACAATAGATAGCAATCTTTGCTGAGTGAAATGCCTTTGCGAACTTTAAAATAATAAGAATAAAAAATTTCTCTTGCGATCACCGTGTTAAATAATAGAAATTCCCAATAATCTATGTAATCATAAAAAAAGCTGCACAAAATGTGCAGCTTTTATAGTTTTTTTCTTTCTTTTTACGATTTTACCTCCTGAATAAACAGGTTGATTTCTGCTCGGATCAACAATTCATTATTATTGAATGTCTCACAGAAAATGTGGCAGATATTTTCAAACTGGGAAATCAGGGATGCTTTTGAAATGATTTTATCATTTACTTTTGGAAGTCCGAAAATTTCAATTTTTTTGATATTGGTAATAAAACCTATTACCTTGGTATCTGCTTCGGGATTTTCAAAAAAGCTTTGTCCAAGGATGGATGAACAGGTTTGGGCAAGGTTTTCAATTAAGCCCGCTTCAACGAATTCATTGTTGTGAACAAATACATTATCTTCTTTTATTTCAAAGGAAGTCACTACTTTTTCCTTGGTCAGTTCCAGTATATAGTCTGCCATGAGCATCGGTTCACGATGAGGTAAAAAGTTGTGAATATTAATGATATTTTCTTCCTTGATTTCCATTACAAGTTATTTTACAGCAGTTTTCATTTGAGATTTTGCAATCACTTCACCATTTAATTTGGTAACAATGTCTACAAGTGTTACTCCCATTACTTCATTGAGGATAGTTACCTCAGATTTCAGTTGATCTCCAACTTTAGGTAATACCTCGGCTTCAAAAGATTTAATCGCTCCGATATATCCTGTTGGTGCATCTTTTCCAAGCAAGTGATATTTATATCCTGTATGGAGCGCTACACTTTGAGCCTGATGCTCGATCAGACCTGAAGCTTGGAAAAATCCGTCCTGAACAAAAAGGTTCTCTTCTTTTATTTCGAATCCGGAAATCAGATGGTTTTCTGAGTATTCCGATAGTTCGTGTACCATTATAAACGGAGCACGTTGCGGAATAAGACTTTGTACAAAATCTGTATCGGATGTTGGCAGTCTGTTTTCCATTAGCAAACCGTTAATAAAGAACAAGAATAAGCGAATCTTCCACTTTCAGGAACACAAAGAAGTACTTTTTCTCCTTTTTTCAATGTACCTGAATTCATTAGCTCCTCTAATGCTACGAAGATAGATCCTGCACCAATGTTTCCAATGCTTGAAAGATTGTAGAACCACTTTTCAGCAGGGAAATCCATTCCTTTTTTAGCAAATTCTTCTTTTAAACCATCTTTGAAATATCCTGAAGAGATATGAGCCAATACATGGTCGATTTTTTCAGGATCCAAATTATGTTTATCAAAAGATGCTCTTAAACTTTCTGCACCCTTTACAAGAATATACTTATCAAGGATTTTAGTATCCTGTTTAATCGCAAAAATAGAATCCTTCAACCATGAATCTGATGGATAATCTGCCCATGATTTTAGGCTTCCGTCTTCCTGCTTTTCACATCCTGCATACATACATGCCTCAATCTCGTGAGCATAAGAATAGAAATCTATAAATTCTACCTTTAAAGATATACTGTTTTCTCTTGGTTTATTTTGTAATAGGAAAGCACCTGCTCCATCAGAGAGCATCCATCTAAGGAATTCTCTTTTGAAAGCAATGATTGGTCTTTCTTCCAATAATTTTAAATTCTCCGCTTCGTGGTTGAATTTATCAGCAGTCATCCATGCAGACATTCTTTCGGAACCTGCACATACCGCACTTTCCTGTACACCGGCTTTTACTGAAAGGAATCCGTAGTTCAGCGCATTCATCCCAGAGTTGCAAAGCCCGGTTGCTGTATTGATTTCAATGGATTTCCCGATGTTCAGTTCACCATGAACCATAGAAGCATGTGAAGGTTGGATTTGATCCGGAGAAGTAGTTCCTACGGATAATAATTTCATATCCTCCTTTTTGAAATTGTCATCAAAAAGACCTTCGATAGCTTTTGCTGTAAGCTGTGCATTGGAATGTGTAGGGTTTCCTTCCTTATCTAAAGCATAATATCTTGTGGTGATTTTATTATTTCTTAAAATAAGTGATCTAGCTTTAGAAGGTGCGTCATTGATTAGCCCAAGATATTTCTCCATCTCATCATTCGATACCGGTTCATTGGGTAAATATTTTGATGCCTTTGTTATAAATACGTCGTACATTCTATTTTAAATTAATTCCTTGTAAATATCGTTTTTGTTTTTGTCTTTTAAACCAAAATATAGGGGTTGTAAGAAGGTGTAAGACTAATACGACAGGTGAGATTACCCATATCGCAGTCATCAAATATACCTTAAAGAATTTTATCAGCAATGGACGTTTCTCTTTTTTCTTGATAATCAGATGAGACCATACTGTGAAAATTTTGTTTCCTACCTTTTCTACACGTACCAGAAAAGGGCGAATTTCTACTGCTCCATTTTTCACGAGATCGGGTTGTAAATTCTCCAGATCATTGCTTCTAAAGTGCTTTGTGATAATGTCTCCATATTTTACTGAGCCTGCAATTTCTTCATCAGAAACTCCGGCTGCGGGTAGAAGCCCTGATTTTTCTTTCTGTCCTTTTGTCAGCCATCGAACAATAGTCAATACACTGGTATAATTGTCGTGCCTGTCTACTAATGCAATGTTACCTACAAGCTTTGCTTTTAAATCTCTAAGGTAGACTTTTAGTTTTTCCTGAGAAAGCATCCACATATTTCTCGTTCCGGAAATCGTGATAACAGGAGTGTCTTTAAGCAGCTGTGCTGCATATCCGCTTTTCAGGAATGAAATAATAGGAATAGAAGGAGTAAGAAACCATACTTGGTATCCAAACAGGATGAGGTCATACTTTTTATTCAGTATTTCTTCAGATGGAGGTAGTATTTCTTTTGGTATTTGTAAATAAGATTCCGGGAAAGTGTCAAAAAAAACATCACCGGGCCAAGGATAAGGGAAATCTTCCTTCAATTGAATGTTATAATATGTGACATCATATTCTTCCTTTTGAGTTTCAAAAGGCTTGGCAATATTTCTCACAATATCTTCCAGTTGTCCGGTTTGAGAATAATATATGACAAGTATATTTTTTTTCATGGAATCTTTTTAGCGTTTACAAAAATATGTTTTTCATATTTATTATTCAGTTTTAAATACTTTTATTGCTTCGGAACTGAATTTTAATGTATAATTTTTATTTTCAAAAGTGAGATTCTTAGTATTCACAAAAATTACAGTGTCAGGGAGTTCCTGAATTGTATTCATATTAAAATTGTCATCAGAAATAAGCAGAATATCTACTTTCTTATTTATCTCCGAAAGATCCTTTATATAAAGTATTTTTCTTCTTTTAACTAAATAATTATGAGCTGCAACTGCTCTTTTTTCATCATTGTTGATTAATGTAAATATTCTTCTGCTTGCCTGATATAACGTAATCAATGCATCTTTTTGTCCGTAATCATCAGCAATGTGAAGGATGTTAGCATCATTAGTGATGTGTTTATTCAGTTCAAAATATACGGATTTATTCGTATTGAAATCTTTTTTTACTTCCGTTACCACCTCACTGTCTTTATACAGATAGCTTAAGAATAATTGCTTTTTAAAATAATTTTCATCTTCAATTTCTTCTCTCAGTTTAGCAAACTGATTTCTGTAGTAAGCATTGATCTTTTTTGTTCTTTCTGAATAATTTTTACCAAAACTTAGATCATCTTTACTGATTCGTTCGCCCACTTTTACGGTGATACTTCCGTCATAGATAATGAAATCTCCTTTCGGAAGTACTTCTGAATTACCATGAATATATAAAGGAAGAACATCCAGTTCAAATTGCTCTGCAAGATAGAAAGCTCCTTTGTGAAATCTTTTTACATCATTGGTGTAAGAACGTTCCGCTTCAGGGAAAACAACAAGGGAATATCCTTGAGCAATTTTTTCTTTCAGTTTTTCCATTCCGTTTTCAATGCCTTGAGAAACCGGGTAAAAACCTAAAGCTCTTACCAACTTTCCAAAAACAGGAGATTGATATACCCAGTCATTGACCAGATAAATGATCTTATGAGTCGCCATCGCAATTGCCAGCGTATCTAAAAATGAGGTATGATTAGCAATAATAACAGCCGGTTTGCTGAAATCTTCATTTGGATTTTTAATGACCTTCTTCTTTACAAAAGGATTAGAATACAGCACAGAAGTTAAAAACTTAGCTAAAATAAGTTTAATAATATCCAACGTTTTTCCCTTTGAATTTTTCACGAAAAAACTTCCAAATGCTGAAAATATTAACCCTCCCAGTCCGTAATATAAAAATGAAACGATAGAATTTAACAATAGTCTGAAGGTGATTGGCGAAAGTCCTTTTTTAGCTCTGTTGGTAATAAAAAATCTAAACCAAAACGGATATAGTGTAGAAGTGATGATAATTACAGAGAACATTCCGATTAATGCCACCAGGGCAAGTGAATGTAGAGCAGGATGTTTTGCAAAAATTAATGATCCAATAGATAAAATGGTGGTAAATACAGCCAGAATAATAGATGTTCTGTATGTAGGAAGTTCATTTTTTCCTGTTGTATGTTCTTTTTGCATTGCTTGGGTAAGGAAAATACTGAAATCATCACCTACCCCAAAGACCAACGTACAAACTACTGTACTGAAAATATTTAACTCCAAGCCTAAGAAATAAAGAATTCCTGCTGTCACTACTCCTGTAAGGACAATTGGGAACATGGTAAGAACCGTCAGCTCAAAATTTCTAAAGAAAACAATGATTGTGAGAACGATTGCCAAAAGAGAATAATTGATCAGGGTATTGAAATCTCTTTTCAATAAACCTAAGAAATTTTCATTCATCTGTTGACGATCAATCGCAAGAGCATCATGTTTTTTCTCGATATCCTTGATGAAGGAATCTCTTTTCTTTTCATCAACTTTTACAACGTTGGAAACTGTATAAAAACCATTCTCATTGCTCATAAACTCCGAAATCTGAAGGGCTTTTACCTTTTCGTAGTCTTTAAGGTCTAATGTTGAATAGCTTTTGTTTAGAATTTCATTGAAATTATCAAATGCAGAACTGTTGAAGCCAAACTTATTCCCATTACTTACCAATTCTGAAATAGTCTGGTTCTTTTTATTATCATTCCAGAAATTTTGCCATTCTTTAATTTTTCTCTGTTGATCTTTCTCTGATAAAACAACGCTTCCGATTGAATTATAGCTCAGGATTTTGCCCTCTTTTTTCTCCTGTTCAAGAAACGAACTTAGCTGAGAGTTTCTGGCAAGAGCTTCCTCTTCGGAGTTTCCGTAAGAAATCGTGTAGATAGACTTTGATGTAATGTCGGAAAGCTTTTGCAGCTTAGCCTCACTGATCTTCATTTCCTTTGGAATATAGTTCAGATCACCAATGTCTTCATTAAATCCTACATGTCTGAAACCAAAGAGACAGGCAAGAATGATAACGGAGCATCCTATGATCAACGGTTTATTCTTTTCATAAGGATATGACCCGATCTTATCAATAAAATTAGTATTGATTTTCTCTTCTGTTTGTTTCGGCTTATAAAGTTGAGGAACGATAATCAGGGCACTGATGGATGATAAAATAACCGTGATGGCTGCAAAAAGTCCCAGATCTTTTAATGCTTCCGACCTTACAAATACAAGACATAAAAACGAAACAGCAGTAGTCGCACTACTTAATACAATAGGCTGTGTAATTTCTTTGTAAAGCTCTTCAATATTATTGTTGTGCTTATAATGTGTAAGAATATGCAGGGCATAATCTATGGTAATTCCGATCAGAATAGCACCTACACTTAAAGAGATTGCCGAAATTTTATCCTTAATAAAATACAGAATCAATAAAGCCAGTAATACCGAAAATACCGTTGGAAGGAATACAATAATCGGAGTAAAGAAGTTCCTGAAATAATAGATCAGCAAGATCAAAAGTACAGTCATTGAGATCATGACTGTATTCTGGATATCCTTCTTTATCTGTTTGGCGTTGGCAACAGCAATCACAGGTGAACCAAAAAAGCTTATTTCGGTTTTGCCTTTGAATTGCTTGTTAAGGTTGTCTTTTATGATGTTAAGCTGATCTACAAAAAACTCATTTCCTTTTGTATCATTGCTTTTATTTTTAGGATCGATGAACAGCAGAAGGTTTTTTCCGTCTTTGGTGACAATATAGCTGTCTTCCAGTTTGAAATCTTTGCTGATATTTAATGCATTTAATTTTTTGATTCCTAAAAAAGTCAGCCCCAGAGGGTCTTTTTTGATGAACTCTTTTGTCACGAGACTTGTAGGGGAAACCAGAGACATGTAATTGTTCTCTACCTGCTGGGCAATGCTGTCTTTCTGGAGCTTTCCTTCAATTTCCTTATAGTCGTTTTCATTTAGAAATAAAGGAAGGTTTTGGCTTACAAAATCAAAGGTTTCAGAAATCTCGTTATCATTTACTTTTCCCTGAACAGAGCCAATGTACTTTTGTAAAGGGTCTATTTTTTGCAAAAAGGTATCCGCTGTTTCAGAGAGCTGGAAACTATCTTCATTGGATTTATTTTCTATGATAACAATGATTTTATCAGAGAAGTTAAGCTGTTTAAGTACCTTAGCTGTTAGGTCTGATTTTTCACTTTTAGGAATGATCTGATTAATATCCTCCTCAAAATTAATCTTTGAAGCAAAGAAAAGACATATAGCGGCAATTCCTAAGGCTGTGAACACAGAAAGGATTTTGTTCCTGGAAATCAGATAGTATAAAAATATAAAAAAGCGATGCATTGCATTTAAATCAAGTCTGCAAATTTAAATTTTTAAGAATTAGTTCAAAATAGTTAGACCATAAGTTTTGACTGAAAATCAATAAAATATTCTAGGAAGAATAAAAAAATATTCTACTTTTGCAAAAGTTCCCTTTTGATGAAATGTATTTTAAACCACAAATTATTATTAAAAAATAAGAATCTGTTTTAGATATGTTGAAAAAGAATGATGAAAAAATAAACGGATTCCTATTTATAATAGTGCTCCCCCTTCTGATATTTGCGATGTCTTACTACGGATTTGAGTCTTCTTATACAAGACTAAAGATTTCGGAGCGAACTCCTGACTTTTTATTTTCCTCAGTATATGCATATAGGGTGATTCCCAATTATCTGAGTGTGCAGATGACAGATCTGATGTTTTATCTGATCAATGGTCCTCTTTCGTTCTTTAGAGACTTTTTATCTAAGAACGGAACTCCTTTTTACCACGGGCTTTTCTTAATGAACAGTGTCTTCTTTATATTATGTTCAGTGGTGCTGAATATGATTTTTAAACTTAAAGCGACTCCTTTTCTTTTAAATCTGAACGCCAGAAGGATCATTCATCTTTTGTCTGTGTTTTTTATTGTACTCACACAATATGCTCCTACAAATTGTGATACAATTGCTCTTTTTTGTTATTTAACAGGAGTTTTTTTTACCTTGAAATATTTACTTACCCATAAAAATATATTCCTGTATCTTTTAACCGGGCTTATTGCATTATCTACTTTGGTGAGAGAAACAGCCTGCATTAATATTGCTTTTTTTGCAGCTGTATTCTTTACGATAGATGATTTGAAGAAAGGAAACTATCAGGTAATTTGGAAATTGATACCATTGGTGATTGCTTTTCTGGTTCCATATTTGGGATTGCGGGCAATGCTTGTGCAGGATGAAACTACTTTTGTAGAAGGGTTTTATATTAACAGAAATTTTTCAAGTCCTTTTAATCTTGCAGGATTGCTTTTTGCGGTTACTGTACTTTATTTTATATATAAGCTTTGTGCAGATAAGGAGAATAGAGAGGTGTTTGGTAAATATCTTTTCTTTTGCATTCCTTATTTGGTTATGATTACCTTGGTAGGACTTTTTTGGGAAATAAGGTTATTTTTACCTTTGATTCTGACAGGGATTATAATTGTCTATCACCAGTTTAAAAAAACATCAGAGATATAGCATGACTTTACTCCATCCATATTATATAATTGCGATTATTTACATGCTGATCTTCAGTATTCAGGAAGTCTATGGAAGAAAAGTGGACAAAAAGTGGTTTTGGCTGCTTGGAGCCTACTTTGTGATTCTTGCAGGGCTTAGGAATGATGTAGGACCGGATTATGGAAGTTATCTTGGAATTTATATTTATTCTGATGAGAAGAGCTATTACAGTATCTTTATGAAGATGCTCCATTTGGAAGGTCCGGAGTTGTTGGATGTAGAATGGCTATATACTTTGATCAATAAGGTTCTCCTCAATGTTTTTGATGCGCCGTTTTATATGGTGACCTTTGTCATAGCTCTGTTTGCTATGTTCTTTAAAGTGGAATATACTGATAACAATACCTTTTATCCTTTTACCTTCACGCTGTTTATGTTTATCCCGAATTTCTTCATTGGAGAAAGTGGACAGATAAGACAAAACCTTGGAACCTTTATTGTTTATTTTGCTATAAGGTTTATCAAAGAACGGAAACTCTGGTATTACCTCTTTTTTATATTCATAGGCTCCGGAATTCACAGTGTGTGTTATCTGTTCTTACCCATGTACTGGCTCGCCCGGGTACCTTTGAATAAAACGATAATGCTTCTGATGATTATTGGCTCGATTTTATTATCCCCTTTCGAAGTGTATCGTGTGCTTGGAGATTTTCTGAGCGGGATGGCGTCGGAAAGTTCCCTTGTAGAGGGATTTAACGGATATGTAGAGATCAGTGCTCAAAGGCTGAATGGGGGGGTGGGTATTCCTGAGGCAATGATGGCAATTCTGACTTTTTTCCTTTTCTTTTTCGATACAAAGATGAAGGAATATTTTCCTTACTATGAATATCACAGAAACTATGCCTTAGTAGGAATTTGTTTATATTTTATCTTTAGAAATAACCCTATTTTCTCTTCCCGACTTGCAGGAGCTTTCATTGGATTTGCTTATGTCATTATCCCGAATGCTATGTATGTAGTGTCTGATAGGATGAAGAATATGATCTATGCATTTATTATTTCCCTTGTGGTATTCAATTTTGTAGTATTTGGATACTTTAATAATATCAAAGCTGGTCGATTTTCTATAGATCTTTATAGAAATTACGTACTTCCGTAAAATCCTTTTAAATAACAATAAAATAGACAGGCTGCTTTTGAAGGTAGTCTGTTTTTTTTATTTTATTTGAATGTGTTTCATTTGCTTATAATATTTTTATGTTGATTTGTTTGTTGTTTAATTTAAATATTGAATATTTATTTATAAAATAAATATCATTTTATTGATATAGGCTTAAAAGTTGTATTCCGCTAAGGATACACTCAAATCCATAAAGTATGAAAAGGTTGATTGAAAAATTAACGGCAGCATTCTGCTTAGTGTTGATAAGTATGTGTTTTATTAAGGGGAATATTATTTCAGTAAAAGGTTTTCTCTTAGTAGGGCATAAGATTGAGAAACTAGATTCATTAGTAAAGCCAATTCAGAAGAAAATAGCACAGAGAATAATTCCCGATTGGAAAAAAGCTCCTAATAGTTACATTTTCAACCCTGAGCAAAATAGTGAAGGTATACTGATTCCTGTTAAAAAAGCTTATGCAATGTCGAGTGGAGGAAGCTATATCAATGGTAATGGAATCCCCTCAGGAACAGCGACAGCAGAGGTACTTTGGGAAGATGTACATGGATTGATAAAATCAGGAACAAATTATGCTTTAGAGATTTTAGGCTCCGGACAGGACGCTAAAATAAAAGTAGCTGTCAATAAATCTAAAAAAGGAAATGCCGTAGTTGCATTAAAAGTAAATGGAGAAATTTACTGGAGCTGGCACATTTGGGTTACAGATGACCCTACAAATGGATCTTCCTATAAGAGTTTTGATGGAGTGAAAAGAATGAGAGCAGATGGAACAGCGGAGTTAATTCCTAATAATGAATGGAAATGGATGGATCGAAATCTAGGCGCTATTTCCAGCTCTATTACCGCTTCAGATTGGAATAGAAGCATAGGACTTCTCTATCAGTGGGGAAGAAAAGATCCTATACCTCCTCTGGTTACAAGAGGAAATGATTTTTATGAAGTTTCGGGATCTATTGGTAGAGTAAGGCACAGAGGAGCGAAGAACTTTACCAATGCGATGAGTATCGATGATCTTCGGAAATTCGTTTTACTTTCCAATGCAGAAGTCACCAATAATATAAGACTCTCTTTAAAAAATCCATTGAGCCTGATCTATGTAAACAAAGATGATAACTCAGGGCAGGCATACTACAATAACAATATCAATCTTCCGGTCAATTGGTTTGGGAAAGCAGCCGGCTTACCGGATAATAGGCTTTCGGAACTTAATCTTTGGTCTGATAATTCTTTGGGCAGGGTAGATCAGATTTACAAGACCGATGACAGTGCTAAGCCCTATAGAGATAAATCTTCATTTGATCCCTGTCCCAATGGCTGGAGAGTACCATCCATGCTTGTGGCAAATCTTGCGTCTCCAAACTATGTGGATGATATTAGAATAGACTTTTCGCCTTTCGGAGTAAAAACGAATATGGCAGGAAATTTTTTTGAGGCTAATAAGAATTATATCATAAAGCCTACAGATTCCGGAATTCCGGATTTTATGAACAATTTTAAAATTTATCCAAATCTTGGTTTCGACCTTTCCAATGTAGGAGGTTATAATATGGGTGTTTTTCCCGGAACAGGGCAGTTGCTGAGAGGAGCTCATCTTGGACAATATAGTGATCAACATCATATTGCGTTATGGACAGCAACGATGGCAAGACATTTTGATGCTTCACCAGCGGTTGGCGTAAGAGGATTGTCTATGATTCCGGATAAAACACAGCCGGACGTACCGGATCCAAACTTTCCGGGAATAAAAGGTAGGTATTTCTATTTTCCTCTTGCTGGCATGTATACTTCAGATGCCAATGGTTGCAGATGTATCAAAGACCCATTGTATATTGTTAATGATTATGATTTTCCCACGGAATATTTACCGGCAGTTACAGAGTATAAAGTTGGTATCAATAATCCGAATACCTATCAGATTGTTAAAAGTTCATCGCTTTCAAGTATAGAAATTCCTGTCAGTAAAGCTTTTTCGGTACAAAGTCAGCTGCTTAATAATCGTGATATTCTCAATCCTTCAAATTTTAATAGCTTAAAAACAAATGTTCTTTGGACCACCAATGTAAACCTTATTAACAAGCTTTCTGTGACTAATCCATCCCCTTCAGCGTTACAGGATTTGGGAAACTCGAAAATATCTGTGGAAATAACTCCTAATCAAAGTGGGAATGCTGTTATAACATTACATAACGGAAGTATTTCTTCTCCCGTATATTGGAGCTGGCATATCTGGGTGACAGATTCATCCATTGGATCTTATACTTATACCACAGAAATTCCGGTTTCTGAAGCTACAAACTATATCAATTACGTTGAGAAAGCAGATGTTGTCTTACAAACTGTTTTTATGGATAGAAATCTTGGAGCAACAGATGCTTTTCCTGTTACAGCAAACCCACTTACTCCTACCGTTACAGAATTATCAAAAATAAGAGCTTCCACTGGATTGCACTATCAGTGGGGAAGAAAAGATCCGTTGCCAATATTTCAATATGCTGATAATAGAAGCTCTTACAACATATTTTTGGGAAATGTATCAAATAATGGATCTGTCTCTTACACAATGCTTACCCCTGCTGTTTATAATAATCTGTCCGGAAATTATATTGTCCCATACAATACTTATGCAGAAATGTCTAATGTTCTTGCAGTCGATAAACCTGCCGATAAAGTCGCGAAAATCTTAAGTTATTCCGTTAAAAATCCATTGGTTTATATGGTTCCAAGCACATTTTCACCATTCAATAATAGTGTCCCGAATTATACAAACGGAACAGACTGGCTAGCAACGGAACCTAATCTCGCAGCAGACAGATGGGGGAGAGGAGGAAAAAAATCTCCCTTTGATCCATGTCCCGAAGGCTGGAGGATTCCTGACCTTACTAATGTTGCTTTAATTTCAGGTTTGGATTTTGGGCAGACACCCTGGTATAAAAAAGATAAAAATATTGCGACTTCATATAGTGCTGTTTCAGATTATTTAGGCAGTAGAGTTAGAAATCCATCTACCACAGCTACTATAGGTTATACATTTAATCACAATTTGTATACTGTAGGAAACTATCCCAATTCAGGGTCCCGTGGCTTTCGGAATGTTGTTGGAAACCAGTCTGCACAGGGAACTTTTAATGTTATTAATTTTCAGTATCCGGGAATCTGGACATCTGCTTTGAATGCTAATTATTTAGGAAGACCTGTAAGTGTGCTTTTTGATGCAGCATCTAGTGCCAATAAATTTATAGCCTTTCATGACAATAATGATCCGTATTTCGGAATGAATTGCCGGTGTGTGAAAATACAATATGATACTAATGGAAATGAAAATGGTCCAGCTTCAAAGTTTGTTGATACCTCTCAGGGAGGTGGATTAAGTGTTAAGGATATAATGTCTAAAGCTGTAGAAAATAAAATATCTTTATATCCCAACCCTGTTAAAAGTATCCTTTACATCAATGCTGATGAAGATAAAGAATATTATTTTGAGATATATAACGAATTGGGACAATTGATGAAATCCGGAAAATTTGAAAATAAACAGATAAATGTTTCATCGTTGATTTTCGGAACCTATTTAATAAGAATAAATAATTCTGAAGCTGTTATGAAAATTATAAAACGATAAACCATTCGGAAAGACCTTAAGAATACAGGATAGATTGATCTGTGCCGTATTTTTATGATAAACCATATTTCCTGCATCTATGACAGTCGATGAAAAATTCTATATCACTAAATATAAATTATTTGATAATCAGCTAAGGTATACAGAACAAAGCACTTGGTCCGTTAAAAAGGGGCTGTATGAATATGTAGGAAGGGGTTGAATAATCAAATTAAACTTACAGAACAAAAAGTATATAATAAAAAAGCTTTACTTTTGCAAAAAATTTTTAGAATGTCGAAAAATTTAGTAATCGTTGAGTCCCCGGCAAAAGCAAAAACTATTCAGAAATATTTAGGTAAGGATTTTGAAGTGAAATCCAGTTTCGGTCACATCCGGGATTTGCCTAAAAAGGGAATGGGGATAGACCTTGCTACCTTTAGCCCAGATTACGAAGTTTCAGCAGATAAAAAGAAATTGGTAACAGAATTAAAGGCTGCCGTAAAGAAAGCTGATATGGTATGGCTCGCTTCCGATGAGGACCGCGAAGGAGAAGCTATTGCATGGCATCTGGCAGACGAATTGAAGCTGAAACCGGAAAACAGAAAAAGAATTGTTTTCCACGAGATTACTAAAAATGCCATTCTAAAAGCAATTGAAAATCCTAGAGATATAGACCAAAACCTTGTAAATGCACAGCAGGCAAGAAGAGTGCTGGACAGAATCGTAGGTTTCGAAATGTCTCCCGTTTTATGGAAAAAAGTAAAACCGGGATTATCTGCCGGAAGAGTACAATCTGTGGCAGTAAGACTAATCGTTGAAAGAGAAAAAGAAATCCGTGAATTTAAACCAAAAGCAAGTTTTAAACTAGACGGTATTTTCTTAAATAAGACCGAGCAGGAAATTGCTGCAAAGCTTAAAAAAGACTTTGAAAAAGAAGAAGACGCAGAAAAATTCCTTGAACAGGCAAAAACCACAGAATTTAAAGTTCTGAATGTTGAAACAAAGCCGGGAACACGTTCTGCATCTGCCCCTTTTACAACATCTACATTGCAGCAGGAAGCTTCTTCAAGATTAGGATATAATGTGACCAATACCATGCGTCTGGCGCAGAGACTATATGAAGAAGGATTTATTACCTATATGAGAACAGACTCGGTAAACCTTTCTCAGGAAGCTATTGAAGGAGCAAAAAAACAAATTATCTCAGAATACGGAGCAGAATATTCTTCTCCTAGAAACTATACTACAAAATCAGCATCTGCACAGGAAGCTCACGAAGCTATCCGTCCTACAGATTTTGGTGTGAAAAGCATTGGAGATGCACAATTAAATAAATTGTACCAATTAATCTACAGAAGAACACTTGCCTCTCAGATGGCAAATGCTAAAATTGAAAAAACTGTAATTGAAATTGGAAACTCCTCTCTGCCGCATCATTTTGAAGCACAGGGAGAAGTAATCATATTTGATGGTTTCTTAAAAGCTTACGGAATTGTAAAGACAGAAGAAGATGATGAGGAAAACAATGACAAATTGTTGCCAAAAGTAAATGTAGGAGAAATTCTAAGCTATAAAACAATTACCGCAACAGAAAAATTCACAAGACCAAGTGCAAGATATACTGAAGCCGGGCTGGTAAGAAAACTGGAAGAGCTAGGGATTGGTAGACCATCTACTTACGCTCCTACCATTCAGACTATTCAGAATAGAGAATATGTAGATAAACGTGAGATCGAACCACAAACCCGCGAAGTGATCAAAATGTCTTTGGTAAAAGATAAGATCAAAAAAGTTGTTCTTGACGAAAAATTCGGAGGTGATAAAAATAAATTCATTCCTACAGATATAGGAGAAGTTGTAAACGACTTCTTAACAGATAATTTCAAAGAAATTCTGGACTATGGCTTCACGGCAAGAGTTGAAGAAGGATTTGACGAAATTGCAAACGGTGATCAGAAATGGAAAGAAATGATGACTGATTTCTATTCGAAATTCCACCCGAGAATTGAAGATGTAGAAGAAAATGCAGATCGTGCTACAGGTGACAGACTTTTAGGAGTAGATCCGAAAACTGGTAAAAATGTACATGCAAGAATCGGTAGATTTGGAGCAATGATCCAGATTGGAGAAACAGATGATGAAGAAAAACCAATCTTTGCATCTCTAATGGCTGGACAGAATATTGCAACCATTACTTTCGAAGAAGCGCTGGAATTATTCAGATTGCCTTTCGATTTAAATGAAGTGGATGGTCAGCCGGTTTCCGTAGGTGTTGGTAGATTCGGTCCTTATGTGAAATGGGGAGAAACATACATCAGTATCCCGAAAGGTGAAGATCCGCTTTCTGTAAATCAGAATCGTGCCGAAGAAATCATCAGCGAAAAGAAAAAAGCAGATGCACCTATTGCAACTTATAAAGGAGAACCTGTAACAAAAGGAACCGGAAGATTCGGTCCGTTTATCAAGTATAAAGATATTTTTGTAAATGTTCCTAAGAAATACAACTTTGATAACCTTTCTCAAAGCGATATTGACGAATTGATCGATGCTAAACTTGAAAAAGAAGCTAATAGATATATTCAGCAGTGGGAAAAAGAAAAAATTTCCATTGAAAACGGAAGATGGGGACCTTTTATCAAATTCGGAAAAGCAATGTTCAAAATTCCAAAGAAAAGTGATGATACCAAATATGACGGAGAAGAATTAAAAGAAATTTCTCTTGATGAGGTTAAAAAATGGATCACTGATCAGGATAAAAATGCTTTCGCAGAAAAGAAAAAAACAGCAGCAAAAAAGACCACTACTGCTAAAAAAACGACAACAGCAAAGAAACCTGCTGCGAAAAAGAAATAATTTTACATTAGTGTACAAAATATACCAAGCCGTTTACAAATTGTAAACGGCTTTTTTATGAATAAAAAGTTTCACAACATAGTCAGTTGCGGTGTTTTTTTGTATGTTTGTTATATCAAGCAATTAATAAATTATTAGAATTTTTATTTAAATATGGATTTTGAGGACTTTATCATTTCACCAAGAAATTTCAAAACAGAAAGCTGGCAGATTGGAAATCGGATCACAAAAAATATAAAAGAAGACAGTATTGTTCTTTTGTTTGTGTCAGATTACAGAGGAGTAGGTGGTGATGCAGAGGTACAGGACTTTACAGCGGTAAGAAAAGAGTTTTACAGACTTTCACAACTTGATTTTGAAATTCCTATAGTAGATCTGGGCGATCTGGTTTCAGGGAAATCTGTACAGGATACTCATTATATTTTGCAGGAAGTTTTATCTGCGTGTCATTATAAAAGGGCTCTTCCGGTGATTATCGGCGGCTCTAATGATTTTGCATTTTCATTATTCTCGACTTTAAATTTCCATAAAAAAAGCCTTAATTATACCCAAATCAGTAATATTATCTCCCTTAAACAAGGAGAAGAAATCAATGAACACACTTTCCTAGGTAAAATTTTTGGTTCCAAGAATTTTTCCATTAAAAATTATCACCATTTAGGCTATCAAAAGCATTTGAATGAAATGGATTCCGTAAGGCTGATCAAAGAAGTAGAATTTGATATTGTTCGCCTTGCAGAAATGATGAATTCTACAGAAAGAACAGAGCCTTTTTTCAGAAAAGCAGATCTTGTAACTGTAAATTGTGATGCTATAGAAAGCTTTAGTGAGCCTTTTTCAATGAATCCTCAGGTAAACGGATTAAACAGAAGAGAAGTATGTGCTTATATGAAAGAGATTGGCTTGAGTGAAAACCTTAAATCTGTAGGGATCTTTAATTATAATATTTATTCTGAAAATCAACTCAATCATCAGCTTTTAGCGCAAATGCTATGGTATTTGATCGAAGGAATCAATATCCAGAGATCACATCCGAAAGAAAGGCAACATGAACTGTTTTATGTTTTAATAGACGACAGACAATTTGCTTTTAAGCGTGATACATTCAGTAATTTGTGGTATTTTGGTGATGATGAAAATATAGAAAACTGCCTTCCGTGTTCCAGAAAAGATTTTGATGATGCTAAAAAAGGCTTGCTGAATACAAGACTGACGAAATTTTAATGTATGACAAACGTTCCCTCAAAAGTTTCCATCATTGTTCCCGTTTATAATGTCGAAAATTATTTGACAAAATGCCTTGACTCTTTATTGAATCAAAGCTATCAGAACATTGAAATCATTGTGGTGAACGATGGAAGTAAAGACAAGTCTTGGGACATCATCGAAGATTACGCACTGAAATATCCCGAAAAAATAAAATCCTTTACAAAGGAAAATGGTGGGCTAAGTGATGCCCGAAATTATGGCTTGGAAAGGGTTACGGGAGATTATATCGGTTTTGTAGACAGTGATGATTATGTCACTAAAAATATGTTTGAAGAAATGCTTTTTCTGGCAGAAAAGCATCAGGCTAAAATGGTTATCTGTAATATTCAGAAAGTGGATCAAAACGGAAATATAACCCAAAAGCTGACACAGATTCCCAATATGCCGGAAAAAATAGAACTTGAGAATAACTTCTCGGTGTTTTCAGATCTTAGCTATTTTGCATGTAATAAATTATTTAAAAGAGAACTTTTCCAACAGAAAAGGTTTAAAAAAGGAGCTCATTTTGAGGACATTCAATTGATACCACAGCTTTTATTAGACTGTGATATCATTGTACAGACTCAAAGTTTTCATTATCAATACTTAGAGCGTACTGATTCTATTACAAAAACTCATACGGAGAAAGGTTTGGATATACTGAAAGCTGTACATGATGTGGAGTATATATTTAAAGAATCAATGTATTCTCATAAAATAAAGGAATTAAAAAATTTTCAGATTTTTGAAGGTGTTTATTCCTTTATGGCTTATCTCGCATTTGTAAAAGATGAAGACACGTTTTACAGAATGGCTGATAAGCTGTCTATTTTCATAAGAGAGAGAGGAATAAAAATTCAAGATATATTGAACTATAATCGTTTTGGTAAGAATTATCTTTTATCTTTGCCAGTGAAGAAAAAGATTTTTTATCTGTTGTTTTTTGCAGGACAGAAAAAGTTGATAAGAAAATTAATATAAACACAAATGAGAGTACTATTGTTTCGAACATTAGAAGAGATGATGTATTGTAATACTTAAGCATCATCCGTTTGAATGGGAGTAACATGAGTACGGGATAAGAAAAAGAATGAAAAATTTTGAATTGTTCTTAAGCGGATCGGGGATACCTATTTTCTATGTAAAAATAGGATTAGGTTTCGTATTCTCCTTTTTAATTACATTTTTTTCCATACCTACCATTGTAAAGATTTCCAGAAGGAAAAATCTTATGGATGAACCTGGTATAAGAAGTTCACATCTTAGAAAAATTCCTAATCTTGGAGGAATTGCCATTTTTTATTCCATTGGGATTTGTGCATCCATTTTTGCTTATGAGCTATTTGATCTCTATAAATTTTTGTTTGCGTCACTTATTATCCTTCTCTATGTAGGGGTAATGGATGATATTGTGGTAATGCGGGCGTATAAAAAACTGGTTGCTCAGATTATTGTATCATCATTAGTTGTTATAGGTTCGGATATCAGGATCAGAAGTTTGTTTGGGATATTCGGAGTATATGAGCTTAGTTATCTCGTAAGTGTATTATTTAGCATTATTACCTTTATTATTCTGATCAATGCTTTTAACCTGATTGATGGAATTGATGGTTTGGCAGGTGGATACTCCGTAATTTGCAGTGCATTGTTCGGAATCAGTTATTACAGATTGGGTGAATATAATTATCCATTGGTAGTGCTGTCTGTCGTTATTATAGGGACGGTTCTTGCCTTTTTATATTACAATCTCTCACATTACAGAACCAATAAGGTTTTTATGGGAGATACTGGATCTATGTTGCTGGGATTCTTGCTAGCATTTACATCTATTTGTTTTATTGATATCTTTATAGATAAAAAACTTATTGACGTACCAAGATATCATCTGCAGTCTGCGCCAGTGGTAGCGGTCGCAATTCTTATTCTGCCTATTGTAGATACATTAAATGTGATTTTTGTAAGGCTTTATAATAAAAAATCTCCCTTTGATGCTGATAAAAACCATATACATCATAAACTGCTTAAGCTAAATCTTACTCATAGAAGATCATCCTTTTATATCATTATTTACTATTTAATGATTGTAGGAATTGCTTATTATCTGAGACATACTAATATAAATCTGTTGTTGCTGATCATTATTTCATTAGGCTTTTTAGGAGCTTATTTACCGGATTTGATATATAAATTAAGAAATAACAAAAATTAACAATTAAATATTACTTTTGTAAACAATATTCAAATATGATGAAGAACTTTAAGTATTTATTTTTAATATTACCCTTTTTGGTTATCTCGTGCATCACGACAAAGGATGTAAGGTATTTACAACCAAGTGAGAGTCTTGTGATCAACGAAGAGGGTCTTGTTCCCTACAATATCCCTATCTACAGGATTACAAAAAATGATATCCTTAACCTTAATATTGTTACAACTCCCAAAGGAGATGCCGCACAATTTTATTCCAGTTACAACACTTCAGGTGGAGTAGGTGGAACTTCTATGAATTCTGCAATGACAGGAGGAAGAACCGGGAGTAATGGTGGCTCAAGCTTTGGAGGTAATATCAATTTTTATTTTAACGGATTAAAAGTTGATGGTAACGGAGATATCAATGTTTTTGGAGTAGGCTATGTAAAAGCGGAAGGCAGAACGTTGGATGATATTACAAAAGAAATACAGGTTAAAGTAAACGAAAACTTCCAGGAAGGTAAATCAGAAGTAAGGCTAAATACAGATGGTATTACTTATTATATCCTTGGCGATGTTGAAAGTACAGGACTTTCAGGAGAGAAAGTAGTTCACAAAAATACCCTTACCATCACAGAAGCTTTGGCCATTAATGGAGGTTTAAACAGAACTGTGGACAAAAAAGAAATCGTAATTCACAGAAAGCTTCCGGAAGGAATCAAAATTGCTAAAATAGACCTTACCCGTGAAGATCTGATGAATTCTCCTTTTTACTATGTACAGAACGGAGACGAAATCTATCTTAATACCAGAAGAAAAAGCTTGAACGGATTCGGTAAAGATCCTATCCAGACGTTACTTACTGGGGTGACAGCTATTACAACAGCATTAACATTATATACAATCCTACAAAGACTTTAATCCTTATGATTCCAGGAAAAGATACACAAGTAGGAAAAGCAGAGGCCCCGAAGGAAAAGTACGGGACTTTTGCAATGTTTGATATTGAACATTTTTTAAGAAGAATATTCAAAAACTGGTATTGGTTTGTTTTTATGTTTCTTGTTGGGTACGTCATATCTTGGGTATACAGTAAGTACTATGCACAGAACGTATACGCTTCAGATCTTTCTTTAAGTATATCCAATAATACATCCAGTTACTTTACTCCTAATCAATCTATCAACTTCATTTGGGGACAAGGAGGAAATCAGGATGGAGTATATTTAAAGAAAATGCTTTTCTCAAGATCTCATAATGAGTTTTTGGTTAAAAATCTGGACCTTTTTGTTAATTATTCCACTAAAGGACTGATAAAGTCTACTTATTTAGATAAGACAGATTCTCCTGTTTTTTTAGAAATAGATAAAAAGCACCTTCAACAGATTAATTATCCAATCACTTTATTACCAAAAGGAGATGGTTCTTTTGAAGTAAGCCTACCAGAAGAAGGACAGTCTACAAATCTATATAGCTACGAGTCGGAAGGCTTTCAGACAATTAATGCCTATGCAAGACCTGCTAATAAGATTATAAGAGTAAATGAATGGTATAATTCTCCTAATCTTAGATTTAAGCTTGTAAAAAATCCTGTTACTCCAAAAATTCAGCAGAGTAATATTATAGTAAATCTGGCGGCAATCAATCAGAGTGTTAATGATATCGTTTCTACGATTAATGTTAATTTTGACAAAGAGATCAGTACAATTATGATTATTACCAAAAAAGGATATAATCTGAACAGTACTGTAAACTTCCTGAATACATCAGTAGAAGAATTACAGAAGAAAAGACTAGCTGATAGAAATACCGTAGATAAAAATACAGAGGTTTATCTCAAAGGAAATCTGGAAAAAATTCGTGCAAAACTAGACTCAAGTGCGAATGTACTTAACTATCTGAAAACATCAGAAAAACTTTATAACATTAAAGATAGAGATGAAAAATCTCTGGAAAAAATAAAGGAGCTTGAAGCGAAGAAAGCAGATATTGTAAGTAAAATCAGCTCTCTGAATAATATCAAGAATACACTACAGTCTCAAAATTTTGATAAAATGATCGCAACCAATGCAGCAGGTTTCGAAGACGGTATGTTCTCAGCTACCGTTACCGAACTTAAAGCATTGTATACCAAAAAAGCAGAAATGGCATTGATCTATAAACCTACTTCAGAGCCAATGAAGGAAATAAATAGATTAATCAATGAAGCGAAAACAGGATCGTATAGTAGTTTAAATAGTTATTATACAAGATATTATGATGAGATCAACAAGTTAGATAAGCAAGTTGCTGAAGCCAATTCAGATCTTTCTTCATATCCTGAAAAAGAAAGAAGGTATCTGGATGCAGAAAGAGGTTATAATATGATTGAGGCTACTTATAACAGCCTTTTAGGAAGACAGAATGAAACACAGATAAAAGTTGCTACAAACCAGTCGGATATTACAGTAATTGACCCTGCCAAAAATTTAGGACAAGGTCCTATCAGCCCAAATATTAAAATGGCAAAAACAGGGATCATATTGTTCATGTTATTACTTCCTGTAATCTTTATTCTGATAGGTGCATTACTTGATAATAAGATCCGAAATATTAAAGAATTATTAAGCGCAACAAAAATTCCACTTCTTGGAGTAATTGGTAACAATACCAATGAAAATATGCTTACTGTTTTAGAACAACCAAAGTCATCCGTCTCCGAAGCATTTAGAGGAATAAGAGCAAGTGTAAGATTCTTGATGGATAACAATGATGGAAAAGGTAAGATCATCTTGGTAACATCTTCCATTGGAGGAGAAGGAAAAACTTATATTTCTATCAACTTAGCTTCTGTATTGGGACTAAGTGATAAAAAAACAATCCTTTTAGGAATGGACCTTAGAAAACCAAAGATTTTCGGAGACTTTAAGATTGATAATAAATTGGGTATATCAAACTACCTTACAGGAGAAGTAGGTATTGATCAAATTATCAACAAAACAAAAATTCCTAATCTTGATGTTGCAACCTCAGGACCTATTCCTCCGAATCCGTCTGAACTTTTAATGAGTAAGAGGAATATTAAATTCTTAGAAGAATTGAAAGAAATATATGATTTCATTATTATAGATTCCCCACCTGTAGGACTTGTAGCAGATGCTTATGAATTAATGAAATATTCAGATGCAAATATTTATGTAGTTCGTCATGAATACACAGAAAAATATATGCTGAAAATGATTACAGAAAAATATCATAACGATGAGATCAATCATTTAGGACTTATATATAATGATTATAATACGAAACAGGGATATGGCTACGGATATGGTTACGGATATGGCTATGGCTATGGCTATTTTGATGAAGATAAAAACTATAAAGAACCTCTGTTAATCAGAGTACGAAACAGGATGCAACGAATGTTTAATAAAAAATAGAGTCTCAAACCCTCATTCGATGGGGGTTTTTTCATACTTTATTTATTTTCATTCTATGGAAAAAAGAATATTTTTGCCACTTTGCCGTTTACTTTATAACAAATTATGTTTTTTTGTTTATTTTTAACTAAACATTAAGATTATCATTAATATAAAAATGTTTTATATTTGCAAAAATTAAATTTTAAAATAACCATAAATCCATATTCTTTTATGAATAAAAAATTATTGTTTAGCTTCCTTGCCTTCCTTGGAGTGGTAAGTGTTAAAGCACAAAGAAACGAATTGGGGGTTCGTCTAGGTATGAGTAACCTAGTGGGTGATGTAGGGAGGACAAATTATATTTTACAAAAGCCGTTGGATTTAGATAGAATGTCGGATTGGGGGATCCCGTTTTATGGTGGAATTTTATACAGATTTAATTTTAACCCCCATCAGACTGTTAGATTGGATTTAGGATATAACCAAATTCAGTTTAGCGATAAAGCTGCAAAAGAAGAATATAGAAGAAATAGAAACTCATACGGTAAAAATAACGTGTATGAGGCGAGTTTAATGTTTGAATATAACTTTTTCCCTGTAAATAATGAACAGGTAAGCATGGTAAGCCCATATATTTTTGGGGGAGTAGGTGCATTGATGTTTGATGCTCCTAAAGCTACACTTACGAATGATTTTAGAAGAGATGCAGATGGTGTGGCATTAGCTCCAATCAATGAAATGGACTTCAAAACCAGCACAGAATACTCATTAGGAAAAAAAGTTACTATGCATATCCCTTTTGGTGTAGGTTTAAAGTATAAATTTAACCATACTTGGGCTATATTTGCAGAAGCAACATTTAGATATACATTGACAGATCAGCTTGATCATAGTCATATTCTTTCCAGTGATGTAAAATCATCCTTTAATGCAGATATTTTAGACCCTGCTACAGGAGGATCATTATTACAGTCCGGAAACTATTATGCAGTTGCTAAGGAAAGAGAAGAAGAGTTTATTAAAAAGAGAAATATTGGAGATGAAAAATCCAAAGATTGGATGAATACATTCAGCCTTGGATTGACATTCTCGTTTGGAAGACCTCCATGTTATTGTGATTAATATGTCGTTGATTAAAGATAAAATAAATTCTGAGAATTTACCGAAACACGTAGCCATCATTATGGATGGCAATGGGAGATGGGCAAAATCTCGTGGCGAAGAAAGAACCTTCGGTCACAAAAATGCCATTAATGCTGTAAGAAATGCAATTAATGCATGTAACGAGATTGATATCCCGTACCTAACACTTTATACATTTTCTTCAGAAAACTGGAGCCGTCCGACTGAAGAAGTAAACACGCTCATGAATTTGCTTGTGGAAACCTTACTGCTGGAAGCAGAAGAGATCTTTAGCAAAGGATTGAGAATGCATGTAATAGGAAATTTGGATAAACTGCCAACTTTAGTAAAAGAGCAGTTACAACGTGTGGTAGACCTTACAAAAGAAAACACAAAAGGTAACCTGGTATTGGCTATAAGCTACGGTTCACAAAACGAAATACTGGAAGCCGTTAAAAATATTAGTTCTGACGTAAAAGAAGGAAAGGTAGAAGTAGAGAATATTGATGAAAAACTATTCGAAAACTATCTTTATACCAAAGATTTTCCTCCTGTAGATTTACTGATAAGAACGAGCGGCGAAATAAGAATAAGCAACTTCCTGCTTTGGCAGATCGCTTACGCTGAATTACAGTTTTTAAATGTTCTATGGCCGGATTTCACCAAAGATATTTTCTTCCAGTGTATTGTAGATTATCAAAACAAGGAAAGAAGATACGGATTAACCGGAGAGCAGATACAAGGCCAATAAATTTAAAAGAAAAGAAAGACTCGATAAAATGAAGTTTAGACTATTACCCATCATTATGTTTGCTGCTTCTGCACATTTTTATGGACAAGTAACTCCACAGGACAGCACAAAAGTAAATAGTGCTGTACACGCAGAAAATGAGGTAGGCACTTACACACTTAAAGACATCGTTGTAGATGGGGTAAAAAAATATACACCAGCTCAGATCTTAAGATTTACAGGCTTAGCTAAAGGAGAAGTTGTAGACATTCCAGGACAGAAAATCAGCAATGCTGTAAAAAAACTTTGGGATACCCAATCTTTTTCTGAAGTGGAAGTTTACGTGGAAAGTATTGAAGGACAAACTGTTGTTCTTAAATTCTATCTTCAGGACCTGAAAGAACTTGGAGAAGTGAAATTCAAGGGAAAAGGTATTGGTAAATCCAAAAGCGAAAAATTAGCTAAAGACAATAATCTGAAGCCAGGAACTAAAATTACTCAAAACTTAGTTTCAAGCCTTAAAACTAATATTCCAAAGGATTATATTAAGAAAGGTTTTGCTGATGCTAAAATTACTATCGAGGATAAAGTAAATGCCGGTGATCCAGCTTTGGTTGATTGGACAATCAATGTAGAAAAAGGCAAAAAAATTAAAATCGATCATATCGAATTTGAAGGAAATGAAAGCGTTACCGATAGAAAGCTTAGAAATAAAGCTTTCAAAGAAACAAAACAAAAACGTTTTGGTATCGGCGGTATCTTGAAATCTTCCAAATTCATTGAAGATAAATATCAGGAAGATAAGCAGAATTTGATCAATTATTATAACTCTTTAGGGTACAGAGATGCAAAAATCGTTTCAGACTCAGTATGGAGAAATAAAAATAAGAACTACGAGATCAACGTAAAGCTTAACGAAGGTAAAAAATACTATATCGGTGATATTACATTTACCGGTAACACTGTGTACCCTACAGATTACCTGCAAAGATTGCTTGGGTATAAGAAAGGAGATATTTACGACGCAGTAGGATTCAACAAGAAAGTTGGAGAAGACGGAGGTAAAGAAGATGACTCCGATATCAAATCTGTATACATGAACAACGGTTACCTTTTCTCAAATGTAACGCCAGTTGAAAAATCAGTATCAGGAGATGCCGTAAACCTTGAGATCAGAATCAACGAAGGTGAGCAGGCAACCTGGAACAAAGTAACATGGCAAGGGAACACAACAACTCATGACCATGTAATTCTTAGAGCATTAAGAACAAAACCGGGAGAACTATTCAAAAAAACCGAAATCAAGAGAACTTATTTTGATTTGGCAGGGATGACATTCTTTGATCCACAGCAGATCGGACAGGATATTCAGCCTAACCAATCAGATAATACTGTTGATATTAATTGGAAATTAGTAGAAAAAGGTTCTTCTCAGGTCCAGCTTCAGGCCGGTTATGGTGGAAATAGCTTCATCGGAACATTAGGTTTGACGTTTAATAACTTCTCACTAAGAAACTTCCTTAAATTTAAAGACTTCAAACCAGTACCACAGGGAGATGGGCAGACTTTCTCTATTCAGGTACAGGCAGGACAATACTTCCAAAACTATGGAGTATCATTTACTGAACCTTGGCTATTTGGTACAAAAGCAACAGCCCTTTCAGTAAGTTTAAATAACTCCAGAGTAAAATATAGTGATATGTATGGAGGATCACAGAAATTGAATATCTTCTCCGCTTCAGCAGGTCTAAACAGACTATTGAACTGGCCAGATGACTATTTCTCATTATACACGGGATTACAGTTCCAGAAGTATGACTTCAATAACTATCCATTCCAGTTTGGTGATGCTACAGAATACTATGGAAGTGCCAATAACTTCAGTATCAACCTAGGTTTGAGCAGAAACTCGGCAGGGATTGACCCAATATTCCCTACAATGGGTTCAAATATTGAACTTTCTGCTAAGTTGACACCTCCATATTCATTGTTTAGTAACAAAGACTACTCTTCAATGAAGCCTGTTGATAAATATAAGTGGATGGAATTCTATAAGATCAAGTTTAAAGCTGATGTATATAACGAAATCATCGGAAAACTTGTATTGAGATCTTCAGCTGAAATGGGATTCATGGACGGATACAACAAAAATCTTGGGGCACCGCCATTTGAAAGGTTCTATGTAGGAGGTACAGGATTATTTGGTGGTAGATATGATGGTAGAGAGTTGATTCCTTTAAGAGGTTATGAGAATGCAAGTACATATGGTGGAGAAGGTGAAGATATTACTCAGAAAGGAGGAGGTACAATCTATAACAGATTTACTTTAGAGTTAAGATATCCAATTTCCTTGAACCAAACAGCTAAAATCTATGCATTGACATTTGCAGAAGGAGGTAACGTTTGGAACTCTTGGAGTAATTATAACCCTTTCCAGTTGAAAAGATCAATAGGGGTCGGAGTAAGAGTTTATATGGGAGCATTTGGATTAATTGGATTTGACTTCGCATACGGATTTGATAAAACAATGTCAGGTAATCCGTCCGGATGGAGAAACCACTTCTTGATGAACCAATCATTATAATTATAATTATGAAGAACTTTAAAATAACCATCACTTTTGTATTGCTTCTAATTTTCGGGTTTGGAAATGCCCAAAAAATTGGAGTAGTAGATACTAATGAAATTTTAAATAAATTACCTCAGTATAAAGAAGCAGAAGCGAGATTAAATTCTCAGATTGATACCTGGCAGTCAGAACTTCAGAATCTACAGTCAGAGTACGAAAGAAAAAAAGCTGCATTCGAAAGTGAAAAAGTGTTATTGATAGGTGATCAGCTGAAACTTAGAGAAAAGGAAGTAGTAGACCTTGATAAAAATATCAAAACAACTACCAGTTTACGTTTTGGAGCCAATGGTGAGATTACAAAGCTGAGAACAAATCTTGTTCTTCCGTTCCAGGATCAGATCTGGGGAGCTATCAAAACAATGTCCGAAAAAAATGGATTGGGCATAGTTCTTGATAAAAGCAATAACATTAGTGTTATTTTTCTTCAGGGAAAATATGATTACACTGAAAAAGTATTAGCTATTTTACTGAAAGGAACAGATAAAAAAGAAAAAGCTAGTAAAAGCAAAAAGTAATATTTTAAATTAACTTTTGCTTAAATTTAAAATCTAAAAACAAATTAAATTATTTATTTACCAATTATGAAAAAATTAAGTGTATTATTTGCAGCAGTGATGATGGTTGTGTCTGTAGGTATGGCAAAAGCTCAAAAAATTGCTACTTTAGATGTATTGGGAGTTCTAAACGCAATGCCTGAAAAGAAAAAAGCAGATGCTGACCTTAAAACATTCTTAGATGCAAAGCAAGCTGAAATCAAGAAAAAAGCAGATGCTGGACAAGCTAAATTAAAGCAATATAGTGAAGAAGCTCCTAAGAAAACAGCAGATGAAAACAAAGCTAGAGAAGCTGAATTACAAAAAATTCAGGAAGAAATAGCTCAAATGCAAGATAAAGCTCAAAAAGATCTACAAGCTAAGCAAGAAGTAGCTTTCGGACCAATTGAAAAGAAATTGAACGATGCAGTTGAAAAAGTATCAAAAGCTAACGGTTACGAATATGTAATGGATGCAAATTCACCAGCATTCCTTTACAAAGCTGGAGCAGATGCTACTGCAGCTGTTAAGAAAGAATTAGGAATTCAATAATTTCAGCAAATTAACAAAGATTTATAAAACCAACCGCCTCTATTAGAGGCGGTTTTTTTATTTTTGCGGAATGGAAAAAGAAGTTTCAACCGTAGTGAAGGTTAGATTTAGTGATTGTGATCCAATAGGACATCTGAACAATGTAAAATATCTTGATTATATGTTCAATGCCAGAGAAGATCATGTAGAAACATTTTACGGATTTACATACGAAGAATATACTAAACAGACAGGTTGTACCTGGATTGCAATTCAGAATGAGATTGCTTATTTGAAGGAAGTAAGATACAATACCCAGGTTGTAATCAGTAGTAAGACTATTGATATACAAGACAGAACTGCTAAGGTTGAAATTTTAATGAAAAGTTTAGACGAAAAAACAATTCATGCCGTACTTTGGGTTACAGTGATTTATTTCAATATTAAAACAAGAAAATCAGAAGTTCATCCAGAAGATATTAAAGAAACATTCCATAAGTTCTATGTAGATCTGGAACAAAAAGACTTCCAACCAAGAGTTAAATTCTTAAGAATCCAAAATGCAAAAAACTCTTAAGTAGTTTTCTTGTTGAGTTTTTACAATTTTAAATTAATATTTATGAAAAAAATAGCAGTAATCGGTAGTAATGGACAGCTAGGAAACTGTATCAGAAAAATAGCTCCCGATTTTGAAAATCAATATGAGTTCTTGTTTACAGATTCCCAAACTCTGGATATAACAAACGAAGAACAGGTTAACGATTTTTTTTATGATAACAAACCAGATTATTGTATCAATGCTTCGGCATACACAGCTGTAGATTTAGCAGAAAAAGAAAAAGATAAAGCTTTTGCAGTGAATGCAGATGGAGTAGCTTACCTGGCTCAGGCATGTGTAGAATACAAATCTGTTTTGATTCACGTATCTACAGATTATGTATTTGACGGTAATACAAATCTTCCATATGCTGAAGATGATTTTACAGCCCCAATAGGTGTATATGGAGAATCTAAAAGGAAAGGAGAAGAACTTGCTTTAGAAATTAATCCAAAAACCATTATTCTCAGAACTTCCTGGCTATATTCAGAGTTCAATAAGAATTTTGTTAAAACAATGTTGAATCTCTTTACTCAAAAAGAAGAATTGGGTATCGTAGCAGATCAGTTTGGTCAGCCTACAAATGCTAATGACCTTGCAGAAGCAATTATGGAAATTATTGAATCTCCTACAAAAACCTATGGAGTATTTCATTTCTCAAACTATCCGGAAACTACTTGGTTTGAATTTGCAAAAAAAATTGCGGAGTTTTCAAAATCATCAATAAAATTGAATCCACTCACTACTGAGCAATATCCAACTCCGGCAAAAAGACCAGTGAGAAGTACAATGTCTTTGGATAAAATAGAAGAAACTTATAAAATAGAACCTAAACACTGGGAAAATAGCTTAGAAGAGTGTGTTGAGATTCTTTCACAACAATAATAATAGTATGAAAAATATAGTAATCATCTTTTCCGTATTGTGTGCCCAGTTTTGGAATGCCCAGAATGTTTATCTGACTAAGGTTGAAAAAACCAATGATAATTCAGATAAATTTCTATATAAAAAAGCAGATGGAAACACAGATGCTATTTATTTAGGACAGATAGATGTTCAGGGATTTTCAAAAGATGATGCAGCCGTATTTTCATTAGTATATAAAAAGGCAAAAGAAATTGGAGCTAATACTTTTACAATAAAGCCATTCGAAAATGTTGACGGTTCACCTCAGGATTTTAACGCTGCAAATTATAAGATAGCTTTATATTATACTCCCAAAGAAAAAGTAACAGTTAAGGAAGGTTCAATGTATATATTTGCTTCTTCAGAAAAAAACCAGAAAATAAGCATCAATCAAAAAGACTATACTTTGTCGCCCCGATCCTTTTTGAAATTAAAAATAACTCCTGGAGAAGTTTATACAATTTCAACCAAGAAACTTTTAGGCTCCACTTTGAAAGTTCAACCTAAAACCGATGATGATAATCTATATTTTCAGATTTCCTCGACAAAAATTAAAGCAGATACCTCAGGCGTAGGAGGGCTAAACCTTAAATCTGGAGATGTTATAGGTTTGGAAAAGTCATTTGCAGAGTTTTTAAGTGCTATTTACCATGAAATAAAAGAAATCTCTTAAATATTTTTGTATTTATCACTTCAAAAAAACTTATAAAAGATTGAACCAATCAATCAAATCTCGTTTTTTTAAATAAAATTATATAAAGGTTGTCTATATAGGCAACTTTTACTATATATAATAATGTCCTTCATCCCGAATTTTCCTCTATTTATCTATAGCAGATCCTTCTAAAAGCCTCCTATTCCCCAACTCTCATACCCTCCCCACTCTCGAACACCACTCCTTCAAACATATGTTTAAAATTTTTCCACCTTTAAACCAGCTGTTTAGGGTTGAATATGAATTCACCATGAAATTTATGTTAAATAATTTTGTTTTGTGTTGTTATAAGTTGTTATCTTTG
>NZ_MAYH01000050.1 GCF_001684975.1 Chryseobacterium artocarpi
TATAGTTGTACTTCATTTTCTTCAGCACTTTTCCATCCACATCCACTACTTTCTCAAGCCTGTTTGCGGAATCATAAAGATATAATTCCCTGATCCCTGATGGTGGAGTGATGCTTCTTACTCCAATAAATGGATCGTACGTATAAGTTGTAATTTGATATTTAGATAAAGATAAATCGTTTCTAAAGTTATCCAGTACATTCATGAGTGACTGATCGGAATCAACAGTTCCAAGTTGGTTATCATTATTAGCTGCATTCACAATAGCATCAATCAATGATGGCTGAATATCCGAAAACTTAATATTTTCAATTTTAGCAATAGGTTTAGTTTGATTATATCCCCAAATAATCACTGTTGAAATTCCATCTTTTGTAGTATACTGTTGGAGATTGCCTTTATCATCATACTTATCATATGTGATTTCTACAGAACCATAATTTGTATCCGGTAATTCAAGAGTAGATGTAGATATTACATTTTTCTCTTCCGTATAATATAGCTTTTTTCTAGGAAGAGTCGCATCATACAAATTATTATTATCGGTATAATTGTAAATAGTTTGAGTTCTGTCTAAAAATTTATTATTCTTATAATTAGTTACTATTAATGGAACACTAAATAAACCTTTAGTTAAAAAATTATACAAAAATATATAAGGAGGGATAGCACTGTATGGATAATTAGGGCTTCCGTGATAAATATCAGTAACATACTGATATTTAGTTTCATAAAAATCACCTGATGGATAAGTAATTTTTTCTTTAATTTTATTTAATTTAGAATCATTTTTATAATAGTGATCTGTTTTTGTCACCATTACTTTTCCATTTATATAGTCCCTAACAGTAGTTGAACCTAATACATATGGATATACATACTCTTTTTGATGATGCACCCATGATAGTAGGTGCTTAACTCTACTAAAATAACTGTTTTGTAATATAGAATACGTTCCAAGATTTGTATAATTATTCTCTCACAAAGCTACCACAGCACAACGACAGAACTTGACGTAATAAAAAAGGGCTGACCCCAAAGAGCCAACCCTCAAAACATTAACTGTTTATTGATTGAATTATGATATTTCTTTACTTCCAGCCACCACCAAGGCTTTTATAGATATCCACAACAGTACTCAGCTGTTTTTGTTTCGCTTCTATAAGCTCCATTTTAGCATCCAATGCATCTCTCTGATTCAAAAGAACTTCAAGATAATCTGCTCTGGAGTTTCGGAACAATTGGTTGGCAATATCAATAGACTGATCCAAAGCTTTTGTTTCCTGGGATTTTAATTGATAATACTGGTCTATATTTTTAATTTTCGACATCAAATTTGCTACATCCAGATAAGCATTTAAAATGGTTTTATCATATTCATATAACGCCTGAATTTGTTTGGCATCAGCCGTTTGGAAGTTTGCCTTAATCGCACTTTTGTTAATCAGCGGACCAGCCAATTCTCCTACCAGATTATAAGCAATAGATTCCGGCATTTTCACCAAATAAGAAGGCTTAAATGCTTCTAATCCCAATGTTGCAGAAATTTCTAATGAGGGATAAAACTCTTTTCTAGCTGCTTCTACATCCAGTTTTGATGCTTTCAATTCTAATTCTGCCTGCTTGATATCAGGGCGGTTTGCCAATAATTGGGATGGAATTCCCGTATAAACCGTTGGCGGAATGGTTGACATAAAGTTTTCCTTCGTTCTGACAATCGGTTGTGGATATCTTCCCAACAAAGCATTGATCTGATTTTCTTTCTCAGTAATCTGTTGACGGATTGTATATTCTGCGGCTTTTGATTTTGCCAATTCTGCTTCAAATTTCTTCACAGCTAGCTCTGTGGCAGCCGCAGCTTCTTTCTGAATCTTGGAAATTTCCAATGCTTTTTGCTGAAGTTTGATATACTGCTGAATAATCTCCAATTGGTTATCAAGCGCCAACAATTCATAATAATTGTCTGCAACTTCCTCAATCAGATTAGACAATACAAAGTTTTTCCCTTCTACTGTTGAAAGATAATGAGCCACTGCTGATTCCTTTTCCGTTCTCAGTTTTTTCCAGATATCAATTTCCCAGTTCGCCATTAATCCACCTTCAAAATTCCCAAGCGGATCCGGCATTTCTCTTCCTGGTTCTATTTCCGTCGTAGCATCTCCGGCTCCTTCACTTGTATATCGTCCGGCTTTTTTCAACCCAGCTCCTATTCCTGCAGAAACTGTTGGGCTTAATTTTCCTTTTTTAGCTAAAACTCCACTCTTGGCAATTTCAATTTCCTGAAGTGTGATCAGTAATTCCTGATTGTTCTTTAAAGCCGTTTCAATAAGACTTACTAGATTCGGATCCGTGAAAAATTGTCTCCAAGGAGTTGTTCCGCTGTTATTATTTGCATCCTGCTGGTCTTCCTGATTGAAATTCTGAGGAATATTTGTTTTTACCTCATCTTTTATAACGGTTGCCATTGGCGCCTTACAACTTGCTAAAACAAGCGATAAGACGATGGCTGCTATATATTTATTATAAATCTTCATGTTTGTCATCGTGTTGATACGGTTCAGTTTGTTCTGTTAAAGGATTTTCTTCTTCATATTTTGCCAATCTAGATTTTTCAGCAATGGTTCCGAAAATGTAATACAATCCTGGAATAATCATCAATCCGAAGATTGTTCCTATCAGCATCCCTCCTGCCGCGGCTGTACCAATAGTTCGGTTACCGATAGCTCCCGGACCTGTTGCAACCACCAACGGAATCAACCCCGCAACGAAGGCAAATGAAGTCATCAAAATCGGACGGAAACGTATCGCTGCTCCTTCAATAGCGGCTTTCGCTACAGGAATTCCCTCTTCTGCCTTTTTCTGTACGGCAAATTCAACAATCAATACAGCATTTTTACCCAAAAGTCCGATAAGCATTACCATTGCTACCTGAGCATAAATATTGTTTTCCAATCCTAATAGTTTTAAACATAAGAAAGCTCCGAAAATCCCTACTGGTAATGATAAAATAACAGGTAAAGGGAGAATAAAACTTTCATATTGTGCAGAAAGAATCAGATAAACAAATCCTAAACATACCAGAAATACAAATACGGCTTCATTTCCTCTGCTTACTTCATCTTTAGAAATCCCAGCCCAGTCGATACCAAAACCTCTTGGAAGCGTTTTATCCGCAACCTCCTGAATGGCTTTAATTGCCTGTCCGCTACTGTATCCCGGTGCCGGAGTACCACTCACCTGAGCTGAATTATACATATTATGTCTTGTCATTTCTGATAAACCGTATACTTTTTCCAATTTCATAAAATCAGAATAAGGTACCATCTGATCTTTATCGTTTTTAACGTACAGCTTTAATAAATCCGTTGGCAATGCACGATATTGAGGTCCCGCCTGAACAATTACCTTATAAGGTCTGTCAAAACGGATAAAACTTGTTTCATAGTTGGACCCGATTAATGTAGAAAGGTTGTCCATCGCTTTTTCAATAGTGACTCCTTTTTGTTCCGCAAGGTCATTATCTATTCTAAGCATATATTGAGGAAAACTCGCTGAATAGAATGTAAATGCAGATCCTAATTCCGGACGCTTATTCAGTTCCTTCACGAAATCGTTACTTACCTGTTCCATTTTATGATAATCTCCACTTCCTGCCTTGTCCAGCAAACGAAGTTCAAAACCTCCTGCTGCACCATATCCAGGGACAGAAGGTGGTTGGAAAAATTCAATATTAGCGCCAGGAATATTCTTGGTTTTCTCTTCTAGCTTTTCTATAATTTCAGCTGCAGATTCTTTACGTTCATCCCAGCTTTTAAGGTTGATAAGACAGGTTCCCGAGTTCGATCCTGTACCTTCAGTCAAAATTTCGTAACCCGCCAAGGATGAAACAGACTGTACACCATCAATATCCTCGGATTCTTTCAATAATTCCCTTGCGATCTGATTGGTTCTTTCCAAAGTAGATCCCGGTGGCGTCTGAATAATCGCATAAATCATCCCTTGGTCTTCTGCGGGAATAAATCCTGATGGAATAGAGTTACTCAGGAAATAAGTTCCAGCACAAAATGCTAATAATAACGGTAGTGTAAATGCTTTTTTAGTTACCGTCTTATTCAACATTTTCTCATATTTTCCGGCACCTTTTGTAAACAGGTTATTGAATTTATCCAGGAAAATAGTAATCGGTGTTTTCTTTTTAGCTTTTCCGTGATTATTTTTCAAGATTAAAGCACATAAAGCAGGTGTCAAAGTCAAAGCCACAACCCCCGATAAAATAATGGATGAAGCCATCGTAATGGAAAACTGACGATAAAATACCCCAACCGGTCCGGACATAAATGCAATCGGAATAAATACGGATGCCATTACCAATGTAATAGCGATAATTGCTCCGCTAATTTCATGCATTGCTTCTTCTGTAGCTTTCAAAGGGGAAAGATTTTTCTCTTCCATCTTGGCGTGGACGGCTTCAATAACCACAATCGCATCATCGACTACAACCCCAATTGCCATTACCAGCGCAAAGAGGGAAATCATATTCAATGTAATTCCAAATGCGGACATCACCGCAAATGTTCCTACCAGCGAAACTGGAACTGCCAAAGCGGGAATCAAGGTAGAACGCCAGTCTCCAAGGAAAAGGAATACCACAATTGCCACCAACACAAAGGCTTCAAACAACGTATGAATTACCTTTTCCATGGAAGCATCCAGGAATCTTGATACGTCATAACTGATCTCATAATGCATTCCTTTAGGAAAAGTATTTTTTTCAAGATCTGCCATCAAAGTTTTTACATTTTTAATAACGTCACTTGCGTTGGATCCGTAAGACTGCTTTACAGTGATTGCTGCAGAAGGTTTCCCATTCAATGTAGAATAAATATCATACATCGAGCTTCCAAATTCTATATCGGCAACATCTTTTAGTCTAATCGACTCTCCATCAGGTTTTGCTCTTAGAATGATATTTCCGTAATCTTTTTCGTTATTGAAACGTCCCGGATATTTTAATACATATTCAAAAGACTGAGAACGCTTACCTGAGCTTTCTCCCGTTTTACCTGGCGATGCTTCCAAACTTTGTTCGTTCAGTGCTTCCATTACTTCATCTGCCGAAATATTATAAGCCGTAAGTCTGTCTGGCTTCAACCAAATACGCATTGCATATTCACGGGTTCCTAAAATATCGGCGAAACCAACTCCGCTCACCCTTCTCAATTCAGACATCACGTTGATATCTGCATAATTGAAAAGGAATTTTTGGTCGGCTTTCGGATCATCACTGTACAGGTTAATGTACATCAACATATTGGGTTCTTCACGGGTAATTTTCACCCCTTCACGAACTACCAAAGGTGGCAATTTATTAACCACGGAAGAAACACGGTTCTGAACGTTTACCGCAGCAACATTAGGATCTGTTCCCAAATCAAAAACCACCTGAATGGATGCCTCACCATCATTTCCTGCATCCGAGGTCATATATTTCATACCTGGAACACCATTCAGACCTCTTTCCAAAGGGATAACAACAGATTTAATCAATAATTCGTTGTTGGCTCCCGGATATTCTGCGGTAATATTTACTTTAGGCGGAGAAATAGACGGAAACTGTGTTACCGGCAACTTTACCAGCGACAGTATTCCTAAAAATACAATAATCAATGAGATTACAATAGACAGAACAGGTCTGCGAATGAATTTCTTAAACATACTACTTCACTTTAGAGTTCACTACTCTGCTTTTAATTTCAATGATTGAAGAACTTTTTTAGGATCCTGGAATTTTGTTTTGACCTTTTGATCATCCTTCACTTTCTGAACACCTTCCAAAAGAATCTGATCTCCTTTTGTAATTCCGGAAGCTACTACATAAAGATCTGGAAGTTCATAAGCTACTTTGATATTTCTGGATTTCACCATTCCGTTTTTGTCAACAACAAATACATATTTCTGATCCTGAATTTCATACGTAGCTTTCTGAGGAATAATTAAGGCATTGTGAACCGGCATCGTCATCTGCACTTTTCCGGTTTCTCCGTTTCTCAATAATTTATCGGGGTTTGGAAATTTTGCACGGAAAGCAATATTTCCTGTTTCATTGTCAAATTCCCCTTCAATAGTTTGAATTTCTCCTTTTTGCGAGTATGTTTCACCATTGGCTGTAATTAAAGACACCTGATTGCTTCCTCTGTCTGCAACATGCGTCTGATAGCTCAGATATTCAGGTTCTGAAACATTAAAATAAGTGTAAATACTTGTATTATCTGATAATGAAGTCAACAAATCACCTTCATCCACCAAGCTTCCTAATTTTAAAGGAATTCTATTAATAATTCCCGAGAACGGAGCTTTGATATCTGTAAATGACAAATGAATCTGTGCCAGTTTCATCTCTGCATTGGCAGCATCCAGTTTAGCTTTTGCCATTGCT
This sequence comes from Chryseobacterium artocarpi, assembly GCF_001684975.1. Taxonomy (GTDB): domain Bacteria; phylum Bacteroidota; class Bacteroidia; order Flavobacteriales; family Weeksellaceae; genus Chryseobacterium; species Chryseobacterium artocarpi. Next base: position 6,437 of record NZ_MAYH01000050.1, read on the forward strand.
TTTTCATTTTTGGAAACGATATTGTTTCCAGCTAGTGTACTTGCATTTTTCAGTTCTATAGAAGCCTGTTCTACTTCTGCTTTTGCCTTTAATAATTCCGCCTGATACAGTTTAGGCATAATTCTGAACAAGGTTTGTCCTGCCTGCACATACTGTCCTTCATCTACAAAGATCTTTTCAAGGAAACCTTTTTCCTGAGCACGAACTTCAATGTTTTTTACAGATTGAACCTGAGCCACATATTCTTTGTTAATCACAGTATCCATCACTACAGGAGAAGTTACCGGATATACCGTTACTTCCTCTTTTTCTTCCTTTTTCTTATTGCAGCTCACAGCCAATAACAGGACGCTTAATGCAATGCCCGAGGCAACTCTTTTTATCATAATTCTAGAGTTTGTATAAATCGTTAATGTTTTGAATAGAAATAAAAATGGTAATAAGAAGTATTGCGATGTGGGTATTACCAAACGACACAACGCAGAGTTTTCCCATCTGAATATCAGACAGAAAAAAATCGAAAAAATGAAATTTTAAATTCTAATAGAACGGATCAGAATAAATCTTTTAGTTGCCAAGCCCAAAACAAAACCATGAAGATCCTGTCTAAATTTCTTATAGCTTTTTAAACCAAAAATATAAACAAGACCAAAGACACTTGCAAAAACAGCAATTACCTGAAATACATCAGAAAATTGAAAATCATTTTCGGCAAGCTCCAGCGTAGAATTGTCTATATTATCTGCCATTTGCTGCACAGAAAGTTTTTCATACGTTTGATTCAGACGGTTGGCTCTTTTGGGCATATGATGAGAAACATGACCGGAATAGTCATTTCGAAGTGTTTTAACATTCAGTCTGCTTTCCACTACAAATAGTAGAAAAAGACCAGTTAAAAAGTATACTATAAAGTTTCTCATATTGAAGTCGCAAATGTACACTTAGATTATGATATCTTCATAATGGATTAACAAAATTTAACTCTTCTTTAAATAACCTGAATTCAAAATTTTATCAAATATTAAATATATGTTTTACTATGAATTTGAATTTATTTATTAAAAGCTAAACTTTATCATGATTTTCAATTTATTAATATAAGCTTCTTGGTATTCTCTTATTTTTGAATTATTTTTGCAAAAAATTTACACAACAAATGAACAATGAAAAAAATACACTTTATCCTTTTGGAAATAAGACGATTAAAAATTCTGAATTAATCGCACCTGACACAAAATCTTCACTCTAAATATTACTTTACGTTTCCTGAAAAATGTTTTGAAAAAAGCTTTTAAAACACCCAACAATCAAAAGTTAATGTTAGTTTATGAAAAATTAACACATATTTATTAAAAATATTTGTAAATTTATATAGTATTAACACCATAATTCATGAAACACATTAAAATCACTTATCACTATGAAAAATTTATTAACCTCAATCCTTTTCGGATTGGCAATTCTTTCCTCAACAGCGTGTAAACATCCCAGTAAAGAAGCTGAAACTGTTACTACCGCAACTCCTGAAAATACAGACGACATTTCAAAGGATGTATACGTAGACAGCTATGGAGAAAAAATAGAAGTAACGATCAACCGCACTAAAAATACAGCCACTGTACATTTAAACGGTAAAACTTATGACCTAAAAAAGAGTGATGCTTTACCCGAGTATACTGCCTCTAATGAAGAGTATCAATACTCTGAAATTAAGGGAAATATCACTTTTCTGAAGAAGAATGTGGATATGGTGCTTTTCCATCTTAAACAGGCAAAAAAAGAGTCTGCTCCGGCAAAAATGGCATCGTATTAGCATAAGGACTAAACATAATATTTAAAAATTTAAAATTTATGAAAAGCTTATATTACTATTTATCAGCTCTTGTTCTTACAGTATTTCTTGTTTCTTCTTGCCAAACACAAACTGCAAAGAAACCAACAACGGATATTACAGGAAAGACTTGGAAATTAACAGAGCTTAACGGACAACCGATTCAGTTAAAAAATCAAAAGAACAATCCGTACTTTAAGCTGAACATGGAGGGAATGAGATATGAAGGTCATGCAGGATGTAACGGTTTAGGCGGGACTTTTGAAATCAAACCTGATGTAATGAGAATTAAATTCAACCAAGGAATGTCTACCATGATGGCTTGTGAAGATCTGGATATTGAAAACCAGTTTACAAAAGCAATCCTTGCAGCAGATAACTATTCTGTTAATGGAAATACATTAACTTTAAACAAAGCGAGAATGGCTCCTTTAGCTAAATTCGTTCTTGAATAAGAAAATATAATTAGATTTAATATTAAAAAGGCGTCCTCATAATGAGGACGCCTTTTTTACTTTTTATTGTATATAATATAGCAAACCAAAAGACTGATATTAACTAAAACAGCGAAGGAGTTTGATAAAATAATAGGTAATTCATCCTTCATAAAACCATACCAGACCCATAAAGATAGTCCTGAAATAAGTACCAGCAACATCAGCAAGGAAATGTCTTCCACATTTTTCTCTCTGATCACCTTTATCAATTGTGGGATCATGGATACAGAAGTAAGAATTCCTGCTATTATTCCTAATAAATTTTCAGTCATAACCATTATAAGGGTTAATATTAATTATTTAAACCTGTTCAACGAAACTTCTTCATGTAAAGGAACTCCATCTTCTATAAAACGGAATAAGTCTCTTGAAAAATAACATCCATTCAGAATTCCTCTCGCTCCTAAACCATTGAATACATATAAATTATTATAAGTTTCATGTCTTCCAATAATAGGTCTTCTGTCTTTCACCGTGGGTCTAAACCCAAAATTGACTTCTTCCACTTCAAAATCATAAGGATAGAATTCTGAAAGTCCATTAACCAATTGCTTTACTGCAGATTCATCAATATGATGATGAAGTTGTTCTCTGTCATATGTTCCACCATAGAAATACAATCCGGTTCCTGTCGGAAAAAGAAAATGTTTCTTTTTAATGGTAATATTTTTAGGAATGGGATGAGAAAGCTTAACTTTTATATGATGACCTTTATTTGGATTGACCGTGATTTCTGAAAAGTAAGGGTTTTCTTTTACTCCCATCCCTTCACAGAAAATAATATTCTTAAATTTTAAATCTTTATAAACAGATTCGGAAGGATTCAATTTACTGTATTCAAATTTTTCTTTGATTAAAAAGTCATTTTTTTCCAAATAACTGAATAGACCAGTGAAAAATCCATTAACATTTAATCTTGCAGACTGATTAACCTTTCCCGTGAGAAAATCGTTTTTTACTACATTTAAAGACTCAAATTGTTCACTCAAAAAGTTTACAAGTTCTTCGTTCGCCGATTTTTTCAGCCAAAGCTTCTGTTCATTTTCATCATGAAAAATTCTGTGGATACATGCATTGATCAAATAATTTTCTCCAGTATAAGATTTTATTTCTTCAAGACTGTTTTTTAAAAAGTCAATTTGCTCCTGTGCTTTCCAGAATGTCGTAAACTTTTTAAGAACAACCGGATTAATAATCCCTGCAGAGACTTGTGAAGCACTTTTTCTTCCTTCAGAAAAGATTACAAACGATTTGTTATTCTTAATCAGCTGATGTGCAAAGAAAAGCCCTGCATATCCGTCTCCAACAATAATATAATCAACATTTTTCATATGCGAAATTTCATTTTATTTTAAAGGTTATATCTCATCGCAACATCATTAATCATTGTTTAGCCATCAACAAAGAGCGATTTCATAAAAAAAACCTGAGTAAAAATACTCAGGTTTTGTATAAATATCAAGTGAAATTTAGTAATTCCACATATCATTTTCCATTTCAAGGATCTGCAACTTAATTCTGTCGCTTTCATCCAACTGATCATCAGCATCTTTAGGGATATAATCTTTAATTGTACCGTCTCCTAAACCGCTTGAAGATTTATAGATTACAGAAGAGAATCTTCTTGCATTGATGATATCATCGAAAGACAGATCTGCGGATGAGTTCTTTCTGTTGAAAACATAATTGTTTGCTAAAATATCTCTTGCACTCGGATAGAAAATCCAGAATAGGTCGATAAGTTCGTCATTGCTTGCAATAGGCTTACCATCTGGTCCTATAACTCCCTGTACCGCTGGATCTGGTCCCATAGCTGCGATACCTAGAGGTCTGTATTTCATTTGTCCGTCTCTCTTATCAACGAACCACATACCCATAATTTTAAGAACTTTTACTTTATCAGTAGTTGTTTTAAATACATCGGTATATTCTTTTTTCTCCTGTTCAGTTAATTGTCTTCCAGAGTTCAAGATATCGATTGCAGCATCGTTGATTCTAACATTCTCCAATCTTTTCTGAATCCCTTCAGGTGAAAGTTTTACAGTAAAATTTTCATCATCATACACCTGCTCAATTTTACCAGTTAAAGCTGCATCTAACAGTAACTGATATAGAGATCTTGTAGGTGTAGATAGAAGACCGTCTGGATTATCATAGTAAAATGGTTGATTGATTTTATCATTCATATCAATGATTTCCCAAACAAACATACTCTTAAGGATGTCTTTGTCTTCAACAAATCCATATTCAAGAGGCTTTACTGTTTTATCAATAATAGTATCACCAACTTTTTGTTTGTTCTCCGCTCTCATCTGTCTAAACTCTTCTGGAGAAGAAGCGTTCAGAATAGTCTGGGAAAATGCAAATCCCGAAACTAATACTAAAAGGGTGCTAATATATTTTTTCATAATAAATTACAATTTTAGTCCTATTGAACATTAATAATTATAGGAGTAATGTTTTTAATCTGTTGTCCTTCTAATCCTTGAGCAGTAGCTTTAATATCGAAGATAGAAACTACGTCTCCAGATCTCAGATTCTTGATTAATCCTGAAGCTTCATTTAATGAGTTACCGTGGATCAATAATGCTGCTCTACCAGGTACTCTTACCATGAATTGAGTTACATTGAACGAAACAGGGAAATCAAAGTCAGGAATAGCTGCCTGTACAGATTGATTAGGAATAGAAGTTGCCGGCATCGACAATACATTCTGACCTCTCATCTGTCCTTGTGGTGGCGGAACATTCTTGATTCTATATTCAAATACCTGTGAAACCGTTTTACCATAAGGATCTACTCCAGATAATGTCAACTTAACAGTAGTACCTGTTGAAGGTTTTACAATCCACTTACCAGGTGCTGTATTTCTTACAGTTGCTCCCGGAGCTGATAATGAAAGTTTAGAATTGTCTGCACCTAAGATTGATCCTGAAACAGGGTTCTCTAGTCCTCTATACATTACATTCATCTTATCAGCAGAAAGTAATAATCCTTTTTCAAGTTTTACTTCTCTAGGTCCTGCAATTACATTATAAGTATGCGTCCAAGGGAAAGATTGTGGCTTGCCTGAAGCATCTGTTAATGTAATAGTTCCTCCTAATTTATGCTCACCGATTCCAGCGCCAGAAATAGGAATAATACCTTTACCATTTTCCTGCTTGCTCACTCCAGAAATACTGATCTTATTACTGTTAGAATAAGTACCTAGCATTACTTTTACTTCTGCTTGTTTACCAGCTTGAATATCAGTAGGTCCTGAAACAATTGGCTCATAGCTTGTAAATTTGATACTCGCATCTACTTTTTCCTGAAGCATTAAGGCTAATGCATCAGACTGTACATTTCTGGCATCATTTTGGATAATTTCCAAATTAGATATAGCAGCAATTAATGGCTGATGATAAAATTTATTTTGGAACCAAGTCTTTTCGTTTGGAGATTTTCCTTTAGGATATTCCGCGATAAGAGACTTGTTAGCTCTCTCAACTAAGTCTGTAAGCTGAGGGTTGTTACCAAAAGTTGCATTAATATAATTTCTTACATCATCAATTTTAGCTTTTAAGTCTAATGCATTTTTCGATGGTGTATTTTCGTCTCCTTCCTTAAAGAAATATTCTGTAGTAGCTTCGTTATTGTTAAGAGCAGCGAAGTTTTCACTTACATCAATATCTTTTCCGGTTTTAGGATCTTTATCGTGGAACTCAGATTGTTTTTTCAACAAGTCCTTGATATCCTGAGCATGTTTTACCAATGCATCAATCTTACCTTTCAAAACTCGGTAGTCTTGCCAAGGTTTTGAATACGTATCCGGAACCTGTTGTGCTTTAGCTTCCAGTGTTTTTTCAAAGATCTTTTCGTTCTTTCTTTCTGTTAAAGTTCTGGTTTCGTTTAATGCTCTGGTCGAGTCATAGTATGATCTGATGATTTCTGCATCAATGTTTAGGGCCATCATCGCGATGAACACCAGATACATCAGGTTGATCATCTTCTGACGAGGGGTCTGTTTTCCTTGTGCCATTCTCTTTTCTTTGTTTTTTGATTAAATAGTTTAAGTAATGGTTAGGAATTAAGATTTCATAGCAGTTAGCATACCGCCATAAACTCTATTTAAGTTATTAAGATTAGATGTTAAACCTTGTAGCTCTTGATTGAATTTTTCAGAATGTTCAACAGATTTCTGCATGTCGGAAACATATTTAGTAGCAAATTCTGCTTGTTTCTTTCCGCTTTCTAGCTGCATTGCATATAATGCATTCATACTTTCCATATGCTGAGCAGCCTTGTTCAACTGATCATTATATTTGTGTGTAGAAGCAGAAACGTCAACAGTTTGGTTGATTTGATCTACAGAGCTTGAAAATTTATCGATTCCTGTTCTTAGTCTTTCGAATAATTGAACGTCTAATCTTGCGTCTTCAAGCATTTTATCCAATTTGGTAGAAAGAGAATTTTCTAGTTCAGCAAATTGGTTACCTGTATTTCTAGTTGTTACATTTGAGTGTAAAGGGTTTGGGTTAGCATGTTTATCTAATAATTCAGGATAAACGTTTTCCCAAGCGTAAGACTCTTCAGTTTTTGGAGGGTCAAAGGCAAAAATAATAAAGATAATAGCTTCTGTAATAAGTCCTACAGTAAGAGCGATATTACCATTAATTGGTCCCAGGGTAATGTGAGTAATTTTAAGCCAAGCTCCAAGAATTACAATTGCAGCACCGAATGAATAGAAGAAATTCATCCAAGCATCTTTCGTCTTAAACATATTGAGTTAGTTTTTTTAATGTTAAATAAAATTGTATTGAAAAATAGTTGTTTTGATTGATTATCTGTTAACTCTTCTTGGCTTAACAGCTGCTTCAGGGATATCCTGAACAGTTCTAAATCCGATATAGCTTCTTGCTGAATCTTTTCTTTCCCAATCTCTAGCCCCTGTCATTAATGCATATCCTATATCTTTCCAAGATCCACCTCTTACAGATCTTTTATCATCCTTTTTATCTTTAGTAGAAGGATTTAATGTAGAAGAGAATCCATATGAAGAATTGTTATATGCAGATTCAGTCCACTCAGAAACGTTCCCAGCCATATCATATAATCCAAACCCATTTTTCTTAAATTTCTTAACTGGAGCTGTATATGTATAAGTACCCTTTTTCTCGTCTTCCATATAGTTACCTCTCTTAGGTTTAAAGTTTGCTAAGTAGCAACCTCTGTCATCCATTAAATATGGACCACCCCAAGGGTAAGTGGCATTTTGCATACCACCTCTTGCAGCATATTCCCATTCAAATTCGGTAGGAAGACGGAACTGCAATGGTCTTTGTTTTTTTCTTTTTAAACTTTCGTTGTAATCTGTTTTCAATTTAGATCTGAAGTTACAATAAGCTCTTGCCTGATCCCAAGTTACACCTACTACAGGGTAGTTTTTGTAAGCTTTGTGCCAGAAATATTGTTCAAATAATGGCTCATTGTAAGCAAAGTGGAAGTCTTTTACCCAAACAGTCGTATCAGGATAGATCGCAATACTTTGACTCTTTAGGTAATTCGCTCCTCTTTCATTGTCTGCAAGTGCAGCATCCATATCTCCCCAACGGTAGGTATATTTAAGTTTACTTACGTCTAAAATTCTTTCGTTTCCTATTCTGGAAGAAGCTGGCAAATACATAGATTCTAAAACTTCTGCGTATTCTACATCCGGATATTTTGATGTACTCCAGTGTAAAGGAATTTTCCAATCTAATCTTTTGCTGGCATCATAGCTTCCGTCTTCACGTCCGCCTTGCCCTTCCATATATTCCTGATAAGGAGTTAAATTTTCTTCTTTTTTAGCAAGGTATGCATAATCTCCTATGCTTGCTCCTCTGCCTCCACCTTCGTCACCACCTTCTCCGGCAGCTTCTGCTAGTAGAGTTCTTGCAATAGAGTCTCTTACATAGTTAATGAATACCCTGTATTCTGAATTGGTAGTTTCTGCTTCATCCATGAAGAAAGAAGAAACAGTAACTGTCTTCAATGATGCTTTTTCAGGAGTATTTGTTGGATCCTGATCTGCTAAACCAGCAACAAATGAACCTGCAGGAATTGCAACCATTCCGTATGGTCTTTCCGCAACAAATGATTTTGTTTTTTCTCTTGGTATCAATTCTCCTTTTGTTCCTGGCTTCCCTACAGAAGAGCTGCCACCACCTGAACAAGATACCGATGCTACCGACGCAGACAATAATAAAAGAAATATCCTTTTCATGTTAATTTTTATAATTAAGCCGTAAATATATAATTTTTTTAAGAAACTTTTAAGATTTATTTTGAAATAACGAAAGAAATCTAAATTTATTTTATTTACAACAAATTTTTATTCAACAGTCACAGATTTTGCTAAGTTTCTCGGCTGATCCACGTTTGCTCCTCTATATACTGCAATGTAATAAGCAAGCAGCTGTAAAGGCACTGACGCCACGATTGGAGAGAAACATTCTGATGTTTCTGGAATTTCAATAACATAATCTGCCATTTGACTAACCTGACGGTCACCTTTATTAACGACAGCAATAACTTTTCCTTTTCTTGCTTTAATTTCCTGAACATTACTCACAATTTTATCATAGTGACCTTTTTTAGGTGCTATAATAACAATTGGCATGTTCTCATCAATAAGAGCAATCGGACCGTGCTTCATTTCTGCTGCAGGATATCCTTCCGCATGGATGTAAGAAATCTCTTTTAATTTCAACGCTCCTTCCAATGCTGCAGGATAATTGTATCCTCTTCCTAAATAAAGGAAATTCGTTGCTTTTACGAAGTCTCTTGCAATATTCTGAGTCAGTTCATGAGTAGTGCTTAATACTTCTTCTATTTTTTTAGGAATAGCGTCAAGTTCAGCAATTAAGCTCATAAACTCAGCGTTACCTAAGTTTCCGTTATGTTTTCCTAGCTTGAAAGCAATTAAAGTAAGGATTGTAAGCTGCGCTGTAAATGCTTTTGTGGAAGCAACACCGATTTCAGGACCAGCGTGAGTGTATGAACCTGCATCAGTGATTCTTGCAATAGAAGAATCTACAACGTTACATATACCATATATAAATGCTCCTTTTTCCTTAGCCAATTTTAATGCTGCCATTGTATCTGCAGTTTCCCCTGATTGAGAGATTGCAATAACAACATCTTTATCTGTAATGATAGGGTTTCTATATCTGAACTCTGAAGCATATTCTACTTCAACCGGAATTCTTGCGTATTCCTCAATAAGATATTCACCAATAAGACCTGCATGCCAAGAAGTACCACAAGCAATGATGATGATTCTATTTGCATTTTTGAACTTCTCTACATGATCCCAAATTCCAGCCATTTTAATAACGCCTTCGTCTACAAGAAGTCTCCCTCTCATTGTATCGTGGATAGATTTAGGTTGTTCAAAGATTTCTTTAAGCATGAAATGCTCATATCCACCTTTTTCAATTTGTTCAAGGCTTAATTTAAGCTCCTGAATTTCAGGCTCAATTTTAGAGTTCTCATTGATTGTTCTGATATCAACACCGTTTTCCAAAGAAATCGTTGCCATGTGTCCTTCTTCAAGATAGATGGCTTCCTTTGTAAATTCTACAAAAGGAGACGCATCAGAAGCAATGAAGTATTCTTTTTCACCAATTCCGATAGCTAAAGGAGACCCTAATCTCCCCACCACTAAAACTCCAGGATAATCTTCATGAAGTGCAGTAATTGCATAGGCACCATATACTTCATTCAAAGCATATCTTACTGCCGTTGGGAAATCTGTTTCAGGATTAAGATCCATAAAATATTGAACTAAGTTTACCAATACTTCAGTATCTGTTTCAGATTTGAAGGTAAAACCTTTATCAGTAAGCATTGTTTTGATAGTATCATAGTTTTCAATAATACCATTATGTACAATAGCTATTTTTCCATTGTTTGACAAATGTGGGTGAGAGTTTCTATCACTTGGAACTCCATGGGTAGCCCAACGGGTATGTCCCATACCAATTTTAGCCGTCCCTTTTAATCCCTCCGAAATATTCACCAAATCATCTACCTTACCTTTTGTTTTTTCAACTTCAAGTTTATTATTTGAACCTTCTAAAACAATTCCAGCACTGTCATACCCTCTGTATTCCAATCTTCTAAGACCGTTAATAACAATCTCATAAGCATCCTGAAATCCTGTATATCCTACTATTCCGCACATATTTATTTTGTCTAGTGTTTATTGTGTTTTATTTATTTATTTTTTTGTTCCGTAAGTAACAAATAACTGTATTTTCTGCGTTGAGTTATCATTTCCAACCAAAACCGCTCTGTTCATATCTGTTGCTCTAGTTGTATACTGAGCTCCAGCAGGAGTTCCTTGGGAATTTTTAACAAACGAACCTAAATCCAATTTTAAGATCAGATCTTCAGCAGAGAACGCCTTAGCTTCAGTGATATCTTTAAGTGTTTTTGTTACCGTTAAGTCATAGTATTCAGGTTTACCCGAAGTCTTCTTATAATAATAATACATAGGAAGTCCGCTTGCTAAATCTGAGGTAAATGGATATTGTTTCACTCCATCAACGATTTTCATAGGAGGAACAAGCGTGAACTTACGATCTCCTTCCACAGAATGTTTATTTTCAAAAGTTAGAGGATCTACATATACTCTGATTTTAGCTCCTACAATAGCTTTCTTCTGATCATAAAGTTCTTTTCTCATCTTGTCAAGAGTTTCTTTAGAAATTTTTATTCCTACAGATGGTCCTCCCATTCCTTGAACATAAAGCTTTTGATCACCAATTTCTTTGTTTGCACCATTTACTATTGTTGTAAAAGAACTTGGTCTTGTATATTCGTACTTTCCAATATGAGCATTGGCGCTTCCTAAGTTAAACTTAAGAGTAGTTTGTGGATGGGTTGTAGTTCCATTTTCTGTTTTATCATATTTATAGTACATGATAATTTCTAAATCATTAGGAGAAAACTGGAAAAGATACTTGTTTGTTTCGCTTACAGAAAGCTGAATTCCTCTGAAATATCTGATAAAGTTGGAAGCATCCTGAAGTTCAGGTTTTCCTTTTTTATCTATGATACGAGTCTGGAAAAAGTTATTATCTAACTTCATTCTGAACCCTAGATTTCCTGTGAACAGATTTGTATTATCTGACTTTTTTGTAACTGTTACCGTACTCATATTTCCGTCAAAAACTGCCGAACCTAAAAGATCACCAGTAACAACAGATGCATTAGAACGTGTAAACGCATCATTGTTTGTATCTATAAAAGTAGTTACTTCGTGAACATTAATAGTCATTGACTTAGAAATATTACCATATTTACGAACCGGATAGGTTTTTTTATCTATTGAAACAGCTACCGTTTCATTCCCAACAGGGAAATCACTTCTGTCATATGCTCCCGGCGCTTTGATAGAATCTGCAATATAGTAAGTATCATCCATCGTATTTGCCGGAGGTCTTACTACCAATACAACAGAATCTACTTTTGCGTTAGGTCCGCTAAAGTCAAAATTATCTACAGGCATTCTCAACTGAGTAATATAAGATGCTTTCTGCGTTCCAAACTGTCCTTCAGTAAAAGATCCTAATACGCCCACACTTACTGAAGTACCTGAAGCATTAAGCCCGGCAATAAGTCTGGAAGCATCACTCCTAATAGAGTCATTATTACTAATATTGTAAGCGATAACATTATATGGAGTTTCAACACCTACTGCTGCATCTTTATCGAAAAGCTGCTCACCAAGAGAATCCGGATCTGGTTCACAGTTGTAAAGTATTGCACTTCCGAAAACCGCCAAGAAAAGCATGGCGAAAGTCCTTTTAAGAGTATGAGTCATTAAAAATGTGTTTTTAATAAAGTTGGTTTATAGAATCTACGTCAAGATACTCTGACTTTTGAATAGTTGTTTCGTTGAAAGCCTTATCAAGGTCTTCATCAAGGAATTCATCTCCTTTCACAACAGCATCCACGTAGTTCATACTTTCAATAACAAAACTTTTGATTGTTGGGTTATCTAACGCTTTTAATCCTGAAATATTATCAAACTTCAGTTTTTCATCAATCTTTTTGTCAAGATCAGCGTCTTTCTCATTGTAAAGGGAAAGAACAATTTTAGCGTCTTTAAAGTAAGTATCTGATTCGTAATAAGTTTTAAGATAAATTGGAACAAAAGAAGACATCCATCCATTAAGGTGGATCACATCAGGTACCCAATTTAATTTCTTGATGGTTTCAATTACTCCTCTGGCAAAGAAAATAGCTCTTTCGTCGTTATCATCGAAAGGGGTTCCTTCATCGTCGAAATAATATTGCTTTCTTTTGAAGTATTCTTCATTGTCAATAAAGTAAACCTGAAGTCTTTCCCCCGGAAGAGACGCTACTTTAATGATTAGAGGCTGATCCAGGTCATTGATAATAATATTCATCCCTGAAAGACGGATCACCTCATGAAGCTGGAATTTTCTCTCACTTATTTGTCCAAATCTTGGCATAAAAACTCTTACATCATTGCCTTCATTGTGCATCTTAAGTGCCATTTTGTTTACCACTGCAGCCATATTTGTGTCTTCTTGGTATGGATACATCTCTGTAGTAATGTACAGTATTTTTTGATTCGGCATAAACTTTCTATCTAATTTTTGTAAAAATGCTTTAATGTGCAAAATTACAAAAAAACATCCAACATTATTTTAATTAACATTTTTTTACGAAATTTCCCATTTGCAAAGTATTAAAAACACATATAATTATGTGATATTTTTAGTATTTTTGAATAAGTATTAAAATAAACTATGGAAGTTATAAAAAATAGGAAAGTCCTTCAGGATTTCATTGAAAGACAGAAGGAAATGGGAAAAAGAATTGGCTTTGCCCCTACCATGGGAGCATTGCACAAAGGTCACCTTTCTCTATATGAAGAGGCAAAAAAGGAAAATGACCTTGTTATTTCTTCAATTTTTGTAAATCCTACCCAATTTAACAATCCTGAGGATCTTGAAAAGTATCCAAGAGACATTAACAGGGATATTTTGATTCTGGAAAACTCTGGGCTTGTAGATGCTGTTTATATCCCCGAAGTTGCAGATATTTACCCTGAAAAAGCAGAAAGCCAGCATTATGATTTTGATGGATTAGAAAATGAAATGGAAGGAAAATCCAGACCAGGACATTTTGATGGCGTAGGAACTGTTGTAGAAGAGCTTTTCAGACAAGTACAGCCAGACAATGCTTATTTTGGGGAAAAAGATTTTCAACAGCTTGCGATTATCAGAAAAATGGTTGATAAAAAACATCTTCCTGTTAGAATAAAAGGAGTTTCTATTTACAGAGCAGAAAACGGATTAGCTTTAAGCTCAAGAAACCAAAGACTTCATGAAGACAGAAGAGATGCTTCAAAAATCATTTACGAAACTCTAAAAAAAGTAAATGATTGGTTCAAAACAGTCAGTATCCCTGAGATTAAGGAAAGAGTTGCTGATATTTTCGATGATCAAAAAGGAATGCAGCTTGAATATTTCCTTATTGCAGACGAAAACACATTACAGGAGACCGATTTCTTTTATAAAGACAGAAATTTCAGAGCCTTCATAGTAGTGGTAGTGGATGGAGTAAGATTAATTGATAACATGCATTTAGATTAATAATAAATATCTCAATAAAAAACATATTCCCGGTCATTTTATGATCGGGATTTTTATTCCAATTACCTCCCAAACATATTACTTTTCCCAGATATCATATAAATATAAAAGGCAATAGTAGTACAACAATGAAAATTAAAACAACATTAGAAGGAACAAATCTCTGCTCTTTATTGTTAAGGATTATACAGGAAATGAGTAGGTGTAACATTAGAAAAGTGATAGGTCTTAAATTAAACGAATACAGTTCACATGTTTTAGCTTATAGTTAATACAAAAATCAAAGGCCTCCTGAGGGAGACCTTTGAAACACCAAATCACAAAATATTAATATGAAAAAAATTTACTTTTCAGTAAACTTGTGACCCGGCTGGGATTCGAACCCAGGACCCATACATTAAAAGTGTATTGCTCTACCAGCTGAGCTACCGAGTCGGCCACAATTAAAAATAATAAAATATTTTCAATTATTAAAAATTTTCTTTGCAGTGCCTGCGACTGGACTCGAACCAGCACATCCTTAGGAAACCACCCCCTCAAGATGGCGTGTCTACCAATTTCACCACGCAGGCAATAAAATCACAAAAAACTGTAATGATATTGCTAGTGACCCGGCTGGGATTCGAACCCAGGACCCATACATTAAAAGTGTATTGCTCTACCAGCTGAGCTACCGAGTCGGCCACTTTAATAACAAGTTTTCATTTAAGTAATGTCCCTTGTTTTAAGTGGTGCAAAGATATAACTTTTTTCTTTATCTCAAAACTTTTTCGCAAATTTGTTTAAAAAAAATTCATGATAATTTCACTAATTGGATACATGGGTAGTGGCAAATCTCACATTTCCAAAATATTAAGCGAAAAAATAGATTTTAAATTAATAGACCTCGATAAAGAGATTTCAAGAAGAAATAAATTAACCATTCCTGAAATCTTCGAAAAAAAGGGAGAAATTTATTTTAGAAAACTGGAAAGAGAAGCATTAGAAGAAATTCTTGCGTCTGAAGAAAATTTAGTTTTGAGTTTGGGTGGTGGTACTCCGGTTTATTATAACAATATGGAGATTATCAACCATAATTCAAAAAGTGTTTTTTTAAGAACCTCTGTTGGAACTTTAGTAGAAAGGCTTTCAAAACAGAAAGAAAAAAGACCTTTGATTGCTAATATTTCCAATGAAGATCTTCCTGAATTTATTGCAAAACATTTATTTGAAAGAAATCAGTTTTACAGTAAATCTCAATTCAGTGTAGGTACCGATGCCAGAGAACCTGAGGACATTGTCAACGAAATAATAGAAAAGCTCTATCTCTAGAGCTTTTTTATTTTTAATCTTCACTTTCGGATTCATCACCTGTTTCTCCGAAGAAATCATCCCAATCTGTAAAATCAGCATCAATATCATTGCCTACATAGTCGTCCATATCTCTTCTGTCTTTTTTGGTAGGTCTTCCTTCCCCTTTATTTCTATAATAGTCTTGTGACATTTTACGAAGCTTCAGCAACTCATATTGCTCTTTATCGGTCACATCTTGTATATGAAGCGAGACTAATTTTGCTCCAATTCTACTTTTAGGAATCTGAATTACTTTTATTTTATAATCAATTTGATTTTTACGAATTTTAATAATATCTCCTTCTTTTACCTCTTTAGACGACTTTACGGCAGATGTTCCAATAGAAACTCTGTTCTTTTTAATCTCTTCTGCTGCAATACTTCTTGTCTTATAAAAACGAATGCTCCACAAAAATTTATCTATTCTCATAATTTTTTATACTTTTGCCGTTATATTATTTGTAAAGTAATTAAAGTTTTTTGAAATGAAAAAAATATTTTTATATATCCTTGCGGGATCTTTGTGTTTTTCTGCATGTAAGAAAGATGATGAAGTAGAAACTTATAAAGAACCTGAAGACATCAATGTACAGAATAACTATGATGAGCAGGCTATTACGAAGTTTATGGATGAAAATTATCTTGATGTACAAGGAAATATAAAAGCTTTCAGTGCTACGGATTCTACTGATGATCATCAGAAAAAATTATCTGAAATGCCTTTCACGAAACTTCCTTCCGGAACAGTTTATATTATCAGAGAAGGTGCGCAGCCATCTCCGGGTAAAGAAATTAAAGAAACAAACGTTATTAAAATAATGGGTAGAGCTTACTCTTATTTAGCGACTGAAACTAATGGAAGCGGAGTATTTAATTCTAAAGCAGCCTTCTTAAATACTATCGATGGAAGTGTGGTTCCTTTGGTAGACCCAATGTATTATTATGTGAAAGAACAGTCAATGAAAGATGCAAATCAAGTAAATAACAGAGGTTATTTTGAAATTGCAGGATTCAAAGAGGCAATACAGAAATTCAAAGCATATGATGATCTTGCAAGTGAAGCACCATACAATTTGCAAGGGGTAATCATTGTACCTTCAAAAGCAGCTTTTGCAAGAAATCCTCACTATCCTTATTTAAATATGTCTTACAGAAACAGATCGTTTGTATTCAATCTACAGGTTTACAATAGCAGAGAGAGACTTGACAGTGAAAAATAAATTATAGACCGCCTAAACAGGCGGTTTTTTTTGTTCTCTAGCTTAAGTAAATAAAGCTTATTATTTATGATAGAATAGATAATATTCAGAGTTTACCTCCACCCTATTATCTTTTTCATTGATTAAATACTAATGAAAATAAAAAAACAGAGTAGAATATTTCTGCTCTGTTTTTTTTATTGAAGCTGTCGTTTTTAAAACGATCTACATATTATTAAGATCTTGCTTTTTGTTTTACATTTCCTAAAATATCAGGGAAGTAAAGATCTGCAAGGTGATCAAATTCGTCTCCTCTCATAAACATTGTTGCATCTACTTCTTCATAAGAACTTCTTCCTGCTGCTGCGATCAATTCATTACAAGTGTGAAGTGTATTTTTATGGAAGTGATATACTCTTTCCGCCTTATCTGTCACATCCAGCCCTTTAATAAGCATTTTATCCTGTGTAGCGACTCCGGTAGGACAATTGTTAGAATTACATCTTAAAGCCTGGATACATCCTAAAGAGAACATAAATCCTCTGGCATTATTACACATATCAGCTCCCATTGCAACAGCTCTTAAAATATCTAAGCTTGTAAGCACTTTACCACTCGCAATAACTCTTAATTTATTTCTAAGATTATAATTATTCAATGTTCTGTTAACAAAAATCAAAGCAGGCTCTAAAGGCATCCCTACTCCATCAGAAAATTCCGGTGGTGCGGCTCCTGTTCCTCCTTCTGCGCCATCTATCGTAATAAAGTCAGGATAAATTTTCAAAACGTTCATTTGTACACAGATATCTTCAAATTCCTTGGTATCTCCAATACAAAGCTTAAATCCGACTGGCTTACCTCCTGAAAGCTCTCTTAATTCCTGCACAAACCTCAACAGTCCTGCTGCATCAGAGAAGGCAGTATGTGATGGTGGTGAAATAACGGTCATTCCTGGAGTTACGTGACGAATCGCTGCAATTTCCGGAGTATTTTTCACTCCCGGAAGCACTCCTCCGTGTCCTGGCTTTGCTCCCTGTGATAGTTTGATCTCAATCATCTTCACATTAGGTAAAGTAGAATATTTAGTAAATAATTCTGGGTTAAATTTCCCTTCATCATCACGACACCCAAAGTATCCTGTTCCGATCTGCCAGCATAAATCTCCTCCTTCCATATGGTAAGATGAAATTCCTCCTTCTCCTGTATTATGGAAAAAATTACCTTTTTTAGCACCTCTGTTCAATGAAATCTGAGCTCTGTCACTCAATGCTCCGAAACTCATTGCTGAAATATTGAATAAAGAAGCGTGATAAGGCTGAGTACATTGTTCTCCTCCTACCCAAACCCGAGGAAGTTCTTCTGAGGGCGACTTTGCATAAATGGAATGCTTGATCCCTTCATATTTTCTGTGATTTACTTCCAGCTGTGTACCGAAAGCTACAGTATCACTAATATTTTTAGCTCTTCTGTATACTGCAGAACGCTGATTTCTTGGGAATGGCTTCCCATCGGTCTCCCTTTCAATGAAATACTGCTGCATTTCGGGTGAAATACTTTCGAAAAAGTACCTGAAGTATCCCAATACCGGAAAGTTCCTCAGAATAGCGTGTTTCGATTGGTAAGCATTGTAAACACCCAATGCATAAATGGCGGATAACAGCGTAGGTATCCAATAATGCGCTCTGATTAATAGTGCTACAATCCACGTAGCAGCTACTAATACAATTCCCCAAGATAAAAACTTATCTCTCATGAATGTAGTATTTAAAAGTTTAAAAATAAATTTAGTAGAAATTTTGCAAAGAGCCTATGCTTTTGCTAAAAAACTTTGGTAGGAAGATTGCACAGAAACCGTGCCATCTGACAGGATTTTTTCTAAATTTAGAAATTCGATTTGATTTACGGATGCAGGATCAAAGTCTTTCTGGACTCTCACGTAGTTTTCTGTGAAGCCAAACATTTTCCCGTCTTTATTTTCATGCTCCCAAAGTACAGGAAGCGTATTTCCAAGTTGAGTCTGATAAAATGCCATCTTTTTCTTTTCGGAAAGAATTCTAAGCATCTTATTCCGTTTTTTCCTTTCTGCTACCGGAACGACTCCTTCCATAGCAGCAGCTTCTGTATTTTCTCTTTCTGAATAAGTAAATACGTGAAGGTAAGTAATTGGAAGTTCATTAAGGAAATTATAGGTTTCCATAAATAACTCTTCTGTTTCTCCCGGGAATCCTACAATAACGTCAACACCAATTGCCGCATCAGGCATTACCTCGCGGATTTTGTTTACTCTGTCATTGTATAGTTTTGTCAGGTAACGACGCTTCATTTTTTTCAATAAATCATCGCTTCCTGATTGCAACGGAATATGAAAGTGAGGAACAAAGCTTTTGCTTTTTGAAACAAGCTCAATGCTTTCGTCCTTCAAAAGATTAGGTTCAATGGAAGATATACGTATTCTCTCGATTCCTTCTACTTTATCCAGTTCTGAAATAAGATCCAGGAAAGTATGTTCATGTCTTTTGTTTCCGAACTCTCCTTTTCCATAATCACCGATATTGACACCTGTAAGAACTATTTCTTTGATATCTTTTGCAGCAATTTCTGAGGCATTCTTAAGAACATTTTCGATAGTATCTGAACGCGAAATTCCTCTGGCTAAAGGAATAGTACAGTAAGTACATTTGTAATCACATCCATCCTGCACTTTCAGGAAGGCTCTTGTTCTGTCTCCAATGGAATAACTTCCGATAAAGAAATCGGTTTCTTCAATCTCACATGAATGAACAATTCCCTCGTTATCTGATTTTTCCAAATCATCAAGGTAGCTTAAGATATTGAATTTTTCTTTAGCTCCTAAAACAAGGTCAACTCCTTCAATCTGGGAAATTTCTTCAGGCTTCAGCTGTGCATAGCAGCCTACAATTACTACTAATCCATCAGGATTGGCTTTCATTGCTCTTTTTACGTGAAGCTTACACTCACGGTCTGCATTTTCAGTTACTGAACAAGTATTGATAACATATACATTCGCTTTTTCATCAAACCCTACCTTATCATAACCTGCATCTGTTAATTGACGGGCAATAGTAGATGTTTCTGCAAAGTTTAATTTGCAGCCAAGTGTATGATACGCGGCAGTTCTTTGAAAAGCAGACATGTGTTACTTCTGAATTTTATGGGTGCAAAGATAGTAATTTTAATAAGAATGAAAGATTGATTCAGTCTATTGTTTATATTCATCTCTTACTTCTGGGCTATTTTGAAAGCAAACCGGAGATGAATTCGAGTCTGTATCCTTTTGTGAAAATTTATTATTCATCTCATTATTAAACTCCTGAGATTTGTTTCTGGCAATGGAAAGTGTTTTCCAATCTTCATTTTTAATCATTTTAGCGATGTAAACAATCTGTCCGATGTGATAAGGATAATGAGCAAGCTGTCTTAATATAGCATCAATGACCGGATGAGCTTCTCCTCTGATATAAATTGTTGCATATAAATTTTCATCATTAATCTGATTCAAAGCATCAAATAAACATTTCCATCCTTTTTCCCAGAATTCAAGAACCTCATCTTTTGTTTTAAAAGTATTTACAAATTCTTCGTCTCTGTGTCGCCAGGATTTTTCACCATCTTCAGTAAGGAAATTCGTCCATCTTGATAACATATTTCCTGCAATATGCTTTACGATCACAGCAATAGAATTACTTTCTTCATTATATTGCCAAAAAATTTGATCATCGGTTAATTGATCAAATGCTTTATCACCAAGAGATTTATAATATTCAAAGCGTTTTACAAATAAATCCTTCATACGTTCTATTTTGGTGACTAATGTAGAAAATTAACAAAAATAAAACCACCTCTCACGAAATGGTTTTATCTATGTATTATATTGTAATATGTAATTATTCTCTATTTTTCACCAATATCCATCCGCTGAACTTAACCGGAGTATTTCTTTTGTCATTTTCATTCCATGTGACAGAATACCAATAAGTACCTGTAGGTACTCTTCTTCCTACCTGAGTTCCATCCCATTTATATCCGTTTGATCTATCTGCCTGATGGATTTTTACCCCATATCGGTCAAAGACATTCATTACAAGATTCTGCTTTCCTGCCAATGCTGAATAATCAATTACATCATTCACTCCGTCTGCATTAGGAGTAATAACATTTACGATGTTTGGTACAACAACGCCCACTTCTATAGGATTACAATCGTAAGCATCTTTTACAAATACCGTATACTCTCCTCTCGAAACATTTGTGAAAATATTGGAATCCTGCCATACGACATTATCAATTGAATATTTGTAAGGAGCATTTCCGCCAATTACTGATACGGTTATTGAATTAGTTCCGATCTCAATTCCTGAAACAACAGGCTGCTCGGAAGCATCCACTTTTACTTTTTGTGTAGCAACGCAATCTCCGCTCTTAAGTTTTACCCAATACGCTCCTATTCCTACTTCTATTTTTTGGGTGGTAGCACCTGTACTCCATTCATAGCTTTTAAAACCTGGTCCGGCATCTAAGGTTGTCTTTTCTTCTGCACAAATAATTTTATCTTTTAAAATTTGAGAATACACAGGGGCAATTACTATCAGAGTGATTTTTGCGATAGTATAACATCCCTGAGCACTCATTACTCTGACGTATACAAAGCCGTTAGGAGCAACATAGTTAGATATATTAGTTATTTCATTGGTCTGATTAATGGCATCAGTTTCCGACGGATAATATTTTTTTGTGGAGTTTGTAAGATTTGTCACAGCTATTCCTCCTATATTAAAAGTTGCTGTTGCAGGATTCGTATCTATAAAACAAGACCTTAATACAGGGTTATTGACAGGCACTACAGGATGGAATTTTAAACTGATCTGTGCTACAGCACTACATCCAAACTCTGATATCACCTTCACATAAATTGTACCCTCAGCAGATACAAATGCAGTTGGATTAATAATCTCATTCGTTCCGGCATTAAGGTCAGCCATACTGTGATAGTATTTTTTTGTCATATTCGGATTGGCGATGACATCAGCTGTTGTTAAATTATATAAAGCCGTACCTGCGTTATTATTGTTACATTCAGTCAATGTAGCATTTTTCACTGTAAATGTACCATCTCGGAATTTAAACTTTCCGACTTGTTTACATTTATTAAGCGGATTGGTAGGATTAGTTGCGTCTGTATAATTTATACTGTAGAAATAAACTGCTGTCGTATTTATTGCTCTCGGTGTATCAATAGGGTTATTTCCTGTCAATGCATCGTTTTGATTTGTATGATAACTTACACTAAAACCCTGATTTCCATTAATAATACCTGGCGACAATGTAGAGAAGTCAAACAAATTTGAAATAGAGCACACTACAACTTCTCTCGGATCTGCTGGATTAGCTCCAGGAACTCCCGGTGGAATAAAAGGAAAAGTCTGAATATTCGGATCTGTGAATGGAGAAGCCAACGTTGCAGTTCCTCCCCATGTTAAAGAAAAAGGTGCCGTTGTTGAGCTTCCACTTCCTACCCAGTTATCTATAAATAAATAATAGCTTTCTCCCGGCAAAACATCCATATATTTACAATAGGGTGTTGGTGAGCCTCCAGGTGCACTGGTAATGGTACTGGTCATATTAAGTCCGGTTGAAGCCCCTACTCCTATTACTGTAGCAGCATTACAGCGTATGGGAGCCCCCAAGCTTCCACAGTTTACATTGGGACCAAAAATAGCCCAGTCATAATCTGCGCCTGCGTTATTAGGCACTAAATCAAAAGTAAGAGTTCCTCCTGTAGCAATGGTAATTTTATACCAAATGGAGTTATGTTCACCTGTAATATCAATACAGCTTCCCGAATTGACGAGCTCCTTTACAGCTCCCCAGCCACTCGGGCTATAGGTAATGTTTGAATTTCCGCACACCGCCAATGCACTGGCACAATCTGCCTGAGCATAAAAAATCGGAGATGTACATAGAAGAATAAAAAGTAAAAGTTTTTTCATAGATATATAGTTTTTTGTGGTTGAATCAGCTATTAATCAGATCAATATCCAATCTTAAACCAAATATACCTATAATTTAATCACAAACAATAGAAATCCAATAATTTTAAATTATTTCAAATTATTATATCAATTTATTACATAATAAACACCAATACACTAACTATCATTTTATACTTGTAATATTACCACAAAGGTTTTCAAGGTGAAAAATTTTATGAAAAGGACTCTTCACTTCGTTAAGATGTTCCTTATCCTGAATAAATGTATATCTCGATGCCAGAGAATTCATATCTGAGACAATCACCAGCCAGCATTCATCCACAGAAGTATCATAATAAGGGAACTTTTCATTTTTCTTCTCAATAAGTTCTAAAATTTTCTCTGAGCATAGTTCATCAAACAAATTCATACTATATTCATGAGTAATAAAAACATTTCTTCTGTGAAAAGATTTTCTTACACTCTTCACACACCCTACTCCTTTATTTTTTTTAATACTTTTATAAATACTTATTATATTTTCCTGTTGCTCCTCCAGATTTTCAAATTTTAAGTTAGGATAGAATTCTAAAAAATAAACACCACGATATTTCGTAGTGTCTTCTTGTTCTAATAATATTTCTGCCTGACGGAACATTTTATTCAAAGTGCTCTCCACCTTCTTCATTTCCAGATGATTAATTACTTCTGTCAATTCTATTCCGATTTTTTTGTCGTTTAGTTTGGCGATAAAGTCAGGACTTTCGCAGGTAAGGTCTTCAAATTTCACCTCGGGAAAATGATGCATAAAAGAATTCAGTAGAAGAATCTCGGACTTCTTTCTGTATTTTTCACGATCATGAAGCGGAGATTCATCTATGGTACGATGATACTTTTCTATAGGCTTTTTCTTCAAATGCCGATTCAGGTAGTATAAGCTCAGATTCTTTATCAGATCTTCATCAGAAAACGTCTTTTTCATGTGTGATTTTTTTATTTAATTAAACACATGCAGCCTTTGGATTTCATCATTAAAAGTTTTTGATAATCAAAATTTTACACTCTTAAAGATAAGTAAAAAAACGATTCGATGCTTACTTTTAAAATTAAATTATCTATTAATTAATATAAAGTTTATTTTCATTATTAATACCTTTGTCACTTCTAACACAAACCTGTATTTATGGATTTTAGGAATTTTAAAATACCCTACAACATCAATCCCCAATATTCAAAAAAAACCGCCTATTTTTCAATGGAATTTGCCATTGAACAGGTGTTGAAAATATACTCCGGAGGACTTGGTTTTTTGGCAGGTTCTCATATGAGAAGCGCATACAATCTGAAACAGGATCTTATAGGAATTGGTATTCTCTGGAAATTCGGATATTATGATCAGGCGAGAAACCATGATCAAACCTTACAACCAGTATGGACAAGGAAAATGTACAGCTTTTTGGAAGATACGGGAATCAAATTTCAAATAGAAATTCACAGTGCACCAGTCTGGGTGAAAGTATGGTATCTTGATCCTGAAATCTTCAATACAGCACCCATGTTTTTCCTTTCTACAGACGTTCCTGAAAACGATCACGTTTCAAAAACAATCTGCCACAAGTTGTATGATGCTAATGAATCTACTAAACTTGCTCAATATATCTTATTAGGGAAAGGTGGAGCAAAATTATTAGATGAAATGAACATTGAAAGAGATGTTTATCATTTAAATGAAGCTCACGGACTTCCCGCAGCGTTCTATTTATTAAGAAAATATAATGGAGACCTGAATAAGGTAAGAGAAAAGCTGGTTTTCACTACCCACACTCCGGAAGAAGCAGGAAATGAAAAACATAATTTAAAATTGTGTTATGACATGACCTATTTCTCAGGCTACAGCATGGAAGAAGTTAAAGCAATAGAAGGAGCAAATGATGATCGTTTCAATCATTCTCTTTGTGCTTTGAAAATGGCAAGAATCGCCAATGGTGTTTCTCAGCTTCATGGTGTGGTTTCTCGTGCGATGTGGAATAAATATCCGGGAATATGTGAAATTACATCTATTACCAACGCTCAGGAGTTTAAATATTGGGCAGACAAACCTCTTTACAATGCTAAAGATGAAAATGATGATACCGTTTTTGATTATCGCAAAAAACATTTAAAGAAAAAACTGTTCAGCATTGTGGCAGATCAAACCGGAAATCTCTTTAACCCAAATGTTTTCACTATTGTCTGGGCAAGAAGATTTGCAGGCTACAAACGTGCAGAACTTCTTTTACATGATAAGGGCAGATTTTACAGACTTCTGAACAACCCGAAATATCCGGTACAGATCATCTGGGCAGGAAAACCTTACCCGATGGATTATTCAGCAATTTCTACTTTCAACGCATTAGTTGAAGAGAGTAAAAATCATAAAAATATGGCTGTTCTTACAGGCTACGAACTTTCTTTAAGTAAATCCTTAAAACAAGGCTCTGATTTATGGTTAAATAACCCAAGAGTTCCAAGAGAAGCATCAGGAACATCAGGAATGACTGCAGTAATGAACGGTTCTGTAAATTTATCTACAGACGATGGCTGGATTCCTGAGTTTGCAAAACATGGGGAAAATTCTTTCGTAGTTCCTAAGGCTGATTATCTGAACATGAGCATTTATGAACAAGACAATTATGATTTAAACAAATTATATGAGATTCTTGAAAACGAAATTCTCCCAACGTATTATGACCATCCTGATCAATGGAGAAAAATTCAGCATAATGCAATGAATGATGTGAAAGATCAGTTCAATAGTGATAGAATGGCAGATGAATATTACAGAATACTTTATAATCAACCTGACAATTAATCTATTAATAAAAAATGCCCGGAAAATTTCCGGGCATTTGTATTAAAATTATTTACTTTTTCTTCTTTGCTGGTACTTTCAAACCATCTTCTCTTGCTTCAGAAATACCGATAGCTACGGCTTGTTTTCTGCTTGTCACTTTTTTCCCGGAAGAAGATTTCAGTTTGCCTTCCTTGAATTCGTGCATTACTTTTCCTATTTTGTCCTGAGCTTTATCTGAATATTTTGTTTTGCTCATGATAGATTTTTTTTAAGATTTTGGCAGGGATACCCCTAATTCATAAACTCTGGCATGTTTCAAATACTTTGAACGTTCTCTGGAAGTCACCGACTGAAAATGATCATTTTTGATCACAATAATCGGATCTTCAGCATTTTCAATTTCAAAATTGGCAAAATACCTTTCATCTGGTGGAGACTGCTGTTCTTTTGCTTTGATTTTCTGAAGCTCATCCGCATATTTACGGAATCCCGGATCAGATGAATGGATAAACTTATATTCATCGCCTGCATACACATAGTAATGAAGTTTTTTTTCTATCAATCCTGCTTCATCTGTAATTTCAGGGTTATCGTTACCATCTTTAAACCCTACTTCTACTAATATTCCACCTTTTTTATTGGCGCATTCCTGTGCATCATTAAAACTGGAAAAACCTGTATAAACAATTCGGTCGTTTAATACATAACGGTTAAGTTTCTGGTTGTATGCATTCGTTTCCATAATTATTCTTTTTGATTAGATTGGCAATAATATACATTCAATTTTTTTGCCAAATTGCATTATTTAACAAAAAATAAACAACAGAAAACACTCTATTTAACATAGTTTTTATAGTTATTAAAATTATTTATAAAAAACTAGAATTTACCAGACTATAAAATTATTCCTCTTTAAATTAAAATAAGAAAGAACCGAACACTTTAAATCCAAAAAATAAAAAATCGGAACATAATTCTTCTGATTTTTGTTTTACATGGTTATATAATTAAGATTTATTAAATTTGGAATCATTAAAATTAGAAATGAAAAAACTATTCTTAACTCTTACTATAGCAGCAGCATTTCACAGTGTTTCTGCTCAGGAAATTACTTTAGACAAAATATATTCAGGATATTACCGTGGTAAAGGCATTGCCGGAATTACTTCAATGAAAAACGGGGAAAATTATCTTGTCATAGAACCATCAGGTATTGCGAAATATTCTTATAAAACCTCTCAAAAGGAGGGAAATATTGTAGATGGAAAATTTGAAAGCTATGAATTTTCTGATGATGAGTCCAAGATACTTTTACTGAAAGAAAGCCAACCTATTTACAGACATTCTTTCTTAGGGAAATTTGAAGTGAAAGATTTAAAATCAGGTAAGGTAATCAGTCTAAATGAAGGAAAACCTGTTCAGGAACCAAGATTTTCACCTGATGCTACTAAAATTGCTTTCATTGACAATAATAATCTTTTTTATCAGGATCTTACTTCTGGAAAGATTACGCAAATCACTACCGACGGAAAGAAAAATTCTATCATCAATGGATTAGCAGATTGGGTATATGAGGAAGAATTCGGGCATGCAAGACAATATGAATGGACCAAAAATTCTGATGCTATCGTATTTATAAAATCTGATGAGAGCCAGGTTCCGGAAATTTATATTCCGATCTATGGAAAAAATCTCTATCCGGGAGAAATGCGTTATAAATATCCTAAAGCCGGAGAGAAAAACTCTATAGTTACAGCACAGCTATACCGTCTTGATAACGGGAAAACAATGCAATTAAACTTAGGTTCTTTCAAAAACTATTACATTCCTAATGTTTTCCAGACAGCAAAAGCTGATGAGATTGTTTTGATCACTTCAGAAAGAATCCAGAATGCTTCAGATGTTTTAAAAGTAAATACTAAAACAGGAGCTATTCAGAAACTATTCACAGAAACAGATGAAAAATGGATCGAAACGGATAGTCCTACAATGGAATTTTTGGAGGACGATTCATTCCTTTGGGCGTCTGAAAGAGATGGAAACCGCCATTTATACTGGTATGATAAAGATGGTAAGCTTAAAAAACAAATTACAAAAGGAAACTGGGAGGTAACAGATTATTATGGTTTCAATCCAAAATCAAAAGAAATTTACGTTCAGACTACAGAAAAAGGAAGCATCAACAAAGTTGTTTCTAAAGTAAATATTGAAAATGGAAAATCTCAGCTGATTTCAAACACAGAAGGAAATAACTCTGCAAATTTCAGCAAAAACTATAATTATTTCATTGAAACATCTTCCACAGCTGCCAAACCATATACTTATGTTTTGAAAGACGGAAATGGCAAAACAGTGAAGGAGCTTCAAAATAATAATGATCAGCTTCAGAAACTAAAGAGTGATAATTTCGTAGAAAAAGAATTTATAACCATTCCGAATGCTGTAGGTGATCAGATGAACGCTTGGGTAATGAAACCTAAAAATTTCGATCCCAGCAAAAAGTATCCTTTATTTATGTTCCAATATTCCGGACCTGGATCTCAACAAGTAGCCAATTCTTGGGATAATGGTAACGCGATGTGGTTTAATCATCTTGTACAGAAGGGATATATTGTAGCTTGTGTTGATGGACGTGGAACAGGTTATAAAGGATCTAAGTATAAAAAAGTTACTTATATGAATCTTGGTAAGTATGAGATTGAAGACCAGATCACAGCTGCAAAATGGTTTGGAAACCAATCTTATATTGATAAAAGCAGAATCGGAATGTTTGGATGGAGTTTTGGTGGTTATATGACCAGCTTAGCAATGACAAAAGGAGTTGATGTATTCAAAATGGGTATTGCTGTAGCACCGGTAACTAACTGGAGATATTATGATTCTGTATATACAGAAAGGTTTATGAGAACTCCTCAAGAAAACCCTGACGGATATGATAAGAATTCTCCTACTGAATACGCTAATCTATTGAAAGGAAAATTCCTTTTAATCCATGGAACAGCTGATGACAACGTACATTTTCAAAACTCTATGGAATTATCTGAAGCTTTGATTCAAAATAAAAAGCAGTTTGATTTCATGGCGTATCCGGATAAAAACCACGGAATTTATGGAGGACAAACAAGACCGCAATTGTATCAGAAAATGACTGATTTTATTTTGAATAATCTGTAAATTAAAATAGTGAAGCCAATTCTTTATTTATCCTTCTTATTATGCTGGACAATCATTTTTTCACAAAAGGCTGTGACAGATGATGGAAAAGAGATAATGCTTTTTGAAAACAGAACATGGAAACCAAGCAGTGATCTTGGAAATTTTTTCACTTTGGAAGCTTATACAGCTGGTGATCAGAAAGTAATTATATCTAAGGACAGTACATGGAAGTTTAAAAGTAAAGAAACGGAAGACTTGTATGAACATACTTTTGTTAACAATAAAAAGTTTACTGCTAACAAAACGGCTTCATCACTGGGTAAAAGCAAAAGAGTGGATGCCGGATTTTATTATGATTCTAAAAAGTGGACAATTATTCAGGAACAGCATGAAAATCCTCGCGGAGAAATTATATTGCAAAGGATCACAAACCAAGATATTGTTGCTTCTTTCGGAAGTTTTCCTTTGAATGATAAAGAAACATTGAAAAATGTAAAAGACATTGTTCTCACTAGTTTTTTAATGAATCCAAGCCATTATAAGATCAAAAAAACGGAATTCAGAACGGTAAATGATAATAAAATATTTTTCGTCAAATTTTTTGATATTGATTCCGATTATGAGATTATCCAAAATTATCTTATTACAGATGATAATCATTTTGTAATGCTCAGTGTAGGATCATCTGAAAAAGATTTTGTATCTCATGAAAAAGAAATGCAGGATCTCATTAATGGTCTTATCAAGGTCAAAACTGAAAAATATATTGAAAGAATCAATGTACAGGCGCCAGTTCCTCCACCAATATTACCTAAAAATCAGAATTAAATATAAATCCCTTTCAAAAACATTGAAAGGGATTTTTTTACCTGTCATCAAGGATATTTTACAGCTTTATCCAGCTCTATGGGGTTATTAAACGACTTTATTTTTTTTCTTTCATTTTTTTCAGCAGGCTTTAATTCTTCTTTTGTAAGGATAGTTCCATCATCAAGCTGAAGTTTTTTTCCTTCAGGAATACTAAGCTTACCATTCAAAACATATTTAAAGGGACTTTCATACAATTCCATTTTCAATTTATTTAATTTTTTTTGATCAATAAAAACTGAATTCGAAATAGCATTCTCTAAAGAAATACGTTTGTAATTTATAGGTATTTTTTCACTTTTAATAATGTTAAAATAATAATTATTCTTTGTATCATATAACTCCATAATCAAGCCCGGCAACCCGTTGAATTTGTAAGGTCCGTAAGCAAAAGGAATATCCTTAGTAAACCAAGCAATCCAGTTTCTACCTCCAAATGCAGTAGTTGCCTTCTGTAGAGTAAATTTATCTTTTATTTTAATACTATCTGTAATAATCCATTGTTGTTTAGATTCTTCAGATATCCTGTAAAAATTAACATCCCCAATATATTCGTAATTCTGATAGATGTCATCATGTGTTTTTTTAATTAAAAATGACGTTAACCTATACCCTTTACCCCCATATTGATTACTAGCAGTAAAAACCGAATCGTTGATATAATATATTCTGTTATAATACGCTATATCCTCTTTTGTGATATCCAGATAATAATTTTCCTTAGTAATATTTTTTGAGGTTGAATCCTTTTTGCATTTGACCTCATAGATAAACCTGTTGTTCTGGGAAAAGCAACTTAATGTACCTAATAATAAAAATACTAGTATCTTCATAATTTAAAATCTTCTATAAGCTCGGGTAAAAAGTATTCTAAGTCAACTCGTTCATATTCTATAGGATATTGGTAACCATTAATAAAAATATCAGGTGTATAGTTAATATCGTTGATTTTTCTCCATTTTTTTTGATTTTCCAATTTAGCTATAACATTTTGTCTATTTTTAATTAAATGAGAATATTTTGCGTTCCATTTTTCTATTTGGATTTTATCTACTCTTATATTATACCATTCCTCTAAAGCAATAAAAAAAATATTTTTCTCTTTTGAATTTTCATAAATGCATGCTAAGTTTATGTATATAGCACGTAACTCTTCGGAAAAATTTTCCAAGTCCGCATCCAAAACAAGACGAACATCAATCTTATCACCATATTTATCAATTATTTTCATAAATATTGGATAAAATTCTTTACAATACTTACAAAAAGGATTAGTAACCAAAGTAAATATCAAATTAGAATTTTCAGCGCCAAAAGCAAAGGAACTTAAAAACTTATCGTTGAGTGTTTTCTTTTGGATAAATAAATTATTTTTAAAAAAAACATAGTTCTTTCTAAATCTTATGTTTCTAATAATCTCATTTTTTAATTTATTATTAACCTCATTAGTCTTTTTTAGAAATAAAAGAAACAAAAGTGAAATTAAAACAAATAATATATATAGTATAATGGAAAATATATGTATTTTAACAGGTAGTTTTGGTAAAAAGTACAATAAGGTTAATTGTGCATAAACACAAAATATAATTCCAATACAAACCGGACATAACTTCTTAATAATAATTACTTGGTAATACAATGAAACTATGGAAATCGGAATAAATAGAAAAAAAATGTATTTATATATATAATAATAGAAATCTAAATTTCCATAAATAGATAGAATTACAAAAGTAATAACTTGAGAAAAAAAGAACGACAATGATATTTCTGATAAATCAAAAAATTTCCACTTTTTATAGTTAAATACATAATCACAATCTGTTTTCAACATTTTATTTTGACAAACTCCTAGAGGAATAATTGTTCCTTTACCATGAGTTTTCTTATATGCCTCAAATGATAAAAAAATTCCTGAAAATGAAAACAACAGAAACAATATCCCAATAAATAAAAATGAACTATTTATTAATAAGACAGATAAGATGACTAAAGCTAGTAAAAATGTAGAATATAAGGATAAATTATATGTCTTTTTTTCTTGGTAAAAGCTATCTGATTTTTCAACTAACAATATAAATTTAGAGTTTTTTGTTAAAATAAATTTATTTTTAAATTCTAATTTAAACTCTCCATCAATAATAGAAATAAAATTTTCGGGTAAAAAAACAATATCTTTTTTATTAATTTCATACACAGAACAATTAATATTAAAAAAATTAAGAGTATCAGAATATGATAAAGTATTGGGAAATTCTGGATGGCTAGATAACTGATATTCAAACTCATCTTTATCTATCTGAATATCAACAAGATTTAAATAACTAATTAATATATTTGTATTCTTTTTCATAATATATAAAAGTAATCAGCAATGAAAATTCATTGCTGATTGTAATTTTAAATAAATCAAATTAACAACATGATCCGCCACATCTTGCGCTACCATCTCTGTTACTTGATGAAGAACAACCCGCTTGTACACAACCACATTCTACATCAGGCTTAACTATTCCTCCTTCAAGAGATTTTAATTCATTTCTAGTTAATTTTTTTAAATTTTTCATAATTGTTTTTTTAGAAATTATTTGTCATTATTAACGCTTCCGAAGCTATAACATATATATAAATCTTCAATAAAAAGAAAGTGTACATTTTATGTACAAAACTAAAAATCAACTATTTAAACAACCCGATGGAATTTATTTCAATAACTTAATTTACATTTAATGCTTAAAAATTTCTATTAATTTCATTAATCATTTGTCCAAGTATTATTTATTTTATCAATTGAAATTAAAAACTTATTTTTGGGGAAATTGAAATTTGAATATATGAAGACTAAACATCCTAAAGGGCTTCCTTACCTTTTCTTTACTGAAATGTGGGAGCGTTTCGGGTACTACCTGATTCTTGGAATCTTTGTTCTGTATGTTATTGAGCCTACAGGTATGAAAGGCGGGCTAGGGCTGCCAGACAAAACTGCTGATGATATTTTCGGAACTTATATTGCCTTAACTTATCTTACCCCTTTTATTGGTGGTTTCTTAGCCGATAGAGTTTTAGGATATATAAAGTCCATTTACCTTGGAGGATTTTTAATGGCTGCCGGGTATATAGGAATGGGTGTCTTTAAAGATTTACCTTTATTTTATTCTTCCCTGGCATTAATTATTATTGGAAACGGTTTCTTTAAGCCTACTATTTCCACCCTATTAGGAAATCTATATTCTGAAGAACCGTATAAAGCAAATAAAGACTCCGGATATAATATTTTCTACATGGGAATCAATATCGGGGCGTTTATCTGTAACATTATTGCGGCATTTATGCGTAAC
The DNA here is from genome assembly GCF_001684975.1 of Chryseobacterium artocarpi. Classification (GTDB taxonomy): domain Bacteria; phylum Bacteroidota; class Bacteroidia; order Flavobacteriales; family Weeksellaceae; genus Chryseobacterium; species Chryseobacterium artocarpi. Next base: position 39,134 of record NZ_MAYH01000050.1, read on the forward strand.
AAATTCGGCTGGGGTGAAGCTTTCATCACTGCTGGAGTCGGGATGTTAATTGGTATGGTTATTTTTACCATCGGAAGAAAACATTACATCCATGCTGCACAGATGAAGCCTGTACAGGAAGGTGATACGAAGCTTTCTGAAATCTTAATCAAAGTATTTGTTCCTGCTATTGCTGCCGGAGCACTGGGATGGTTTATCCCTAATAATATTTTTGGAAGTGATAGCACTGATGCCTTTATTTTTGCATGTATTCCTGTTATTTACTTCTATGCTTCACTTTACTTTAAAGCGAAACCGGATGAAAAAGCATCAATTGGAGCCTTACTTTCTGTATTCCTGATCAGTATGTTCTTCTGGGCTGTTTTCAAACAAAACGGAACAGCATTGACAAGATGGGCAAACTATTATACAGACAGAAGTGTTCCTGCTTCATTGGAAAAACCTTTGGAAGGAATCTATATGGTGGAAGGAAAGAGCTACGAAGACAAAGAAGTTCCTGTTTATGATAATCAATTCCGTTCTCAGAAAGATGATAATGGAGATACTAAAAAAGAAACAGGGAAAGATGTTTACTTTAAAAATATCAGCCCGGAACAACGAGCTGTTCTTGAGAAAAACCCGGAAAGTAAAGTATATTTATACAATACAGAGCTATTCCAGTCTATCAATCCATTCTGGGTAATTGCATTAACGCCTGTAATTGTAGGATTCTGGGCATTATTGAGAAGAAAAGGTAAAGAACCTTTGACACCTACTAAAATCGTTTTAGGACTATTTATTTCAGGACTTTCCTGCCTTGTAATGGTACTTGCAGTAATGGCTGGAGATAATGGATCTGTAAAAGTTTCCCCTTTATGGCTGGTTGCGAGTTACGGAGTAATTACAATTGGGGAATTATGTCTTTCTCCAATGGGACTTTCATTCGTTTCTAAGCTTTCTCCTGCTAGAATTACAGCATTGATGATGGGTGGATTCTTCCTTGCCAACTCAGTAGGAAATAAGCTTTCAGGAATCCTGGCAAGTACATGGTATAATTATGAAAACAAGACGAATTATTTCCTTGTGAATTTCGCTTTGTTAATATTTGCTACACTTTTAGGGCTCTCAATGTTAAAAAGATTAAATAAGATCATGAAGGAAAAAGGACACTAATCCTTTGATATTCTCCTGATCTGATAAAGAATAGAAAGCTGCGGAATGGTTCCGCAGCTTTTTTATTTAAAAATAAAATTAAAACCTTGCCAAAAACCCAAAATAAACTATATTTGTCAGTCTTAACAAAAATTAACAATAGAAATGGATAATATTGAAGCAATAAGTCCGAAACCGGATGAATTGGTAGAGAATAAGGGCTCCAGACATCCAAAAGGATTATGGGTTCTATTCGGAACGGAAATGTGGGAGCGTTTCAACTTTTACGGAATGAGAGCACTTTTGACGCTCTTTATGGTAAATTCCTTATTGATAAAAGAAGCTGATGCAGCAATTATCTATGGTGGATTTTTAGCTTTATGTTATTTAACTCCGCTTTTGGGAGGATTTATTGCTGATAAATATATCGGAAACAGATTTGCTATTATCGTTGGTGGATCATTGATGGCAATTGGTCAGTTTTTACTATTCATCAGTGCATCTACTTTCTCCGCAGATTTAGGAAGTGCTAAAATGATCATGTGGCTTGCTTTATTTGTTATCATTTTTGGTAATGGATTCTTCAAACCGAATATTTCCTCAATGGTAGGAAGCCTTTATCCAAAGCAGGAAAAATCTAAATTAGACTCTGCATTCACCATTTTCTACATGGGGATCAACATTGGAGCATTCCTAGGACAGTTTATTTGCCCTTACGTAGGAGATGTGAAAGATGCTACAACAGGAGTAAGAGATATTTTTGCTTTCAAATGGGGGTTCTTAGCGGCTTCAATTGCAATGTTAATTGGAACGGTAACATTCTTTATCCTTAAAAACAAATACGTTGTAACTCCGGAAGGAAGACCTATCGGAGGTTTACCAAAAAATAACAGTACTGCAGATTTCGAAGAAGGAGAATCTCAGACTGCGAAATTCTCAGGAGCTTCTTTAGGAATCACTGTAGGTATATTTGCCGTTCTTTTCTTTGCATTCAGATATCTATTGGTAGGAGAATTTGGGTTTAACTCAATGGAGATGGGACAATTAATCAAAGGTATTATTTATCCGTTCATCTATGCTGCAGGTATTTCCCTGGCATTCCTGATTATGACTTCTGCTGAAAATAAAGTAGAAAGACAGAGAATCTGGGTAATTTATATTGTTTCATTCTTCATTATCTTCTTCTGGGCTGCTTTCGAACAGGCAGGATCTTCATTGACTTTCATTGCAGACAACCAAACAGATAGAAACATCTTCGGATGGAATATGCCACCTTCAATGGTGCAGATTTTCAACGGTATTTTCGTTGTATTGCTAGCTTTCCCTTTCAGTTTAATGTGGGATAAATTAAGAGCTAATGGAAAAGAGCCAGTATCTCCTTTCAAACAAGCTATGGGTCTTGCGATCATCGCTTTAAGTTATTTCATCATTGCTCACAATGTAAAAGACCTTGGTAACTCAGGATTATTGGCAATCAAATGGTTAATGCTTTTATACTTTATCCAGACTTGTGGTGAACTTTGTTTATCTCCAATCGGACTTTCTTTGGTAGGTAAATTAGCACCAAAAAGATTTGCTTCTCTATTATATGGAGTGTTCTTTATTTCCAATGCTGCAGGATATGCATTAGCAGGTTCATTAGGAGCATTGATCCCTGCAACAGGTGATAAATTTAAGAAAGCACAGGAAATAGGTGTAAATCTACAGGATGTTTTAGATAAAAAAGTAACTCTGACAACTGATCAGGTTGCTGCATTTGAAAAAGCTCAATTACCATTACACAACCCTACTTTTGTAGGATTTGAGATCCACAACTTATTCGAATTCTTTATGGTATTCGTGGTACTTTGTGGTATTGCTTCTGTAATTTTAGCTTTATTATCTCCGATATTAAAGAAAATGATGCACGGTGTAAACTAATTGCATTAACAAAATATGAATAAAACCTCTGCTAAGTCAGAGGTTTTTTTTATTTTCGTATGATGGAAATTTCCGAAGATTCTTTATTCCAGTCCGTAAAGGAGATCATTAGACAGTCGCGCGAAAAAGTTTTTCGAATAGCGAATTCTACACTACTGCTTACTTACTGGCAGATTGGAAAACTTATTGTTGAAGATGAACAACAGGGAAAAGAACGCGCTGAATATGGAAAATATACATTAAAAAACCTATCTCAGAAACTTACTTTGGAGTTTGGAAAAGGGTTTGATTATACCAATCTTTCCAATATGCGTAAATTTTACATCGCATTCCCAATTGTTGACACATTGTCTCTACAATTGAGCTGGTCTCATTACCAACTGGTTTCCAGCCTGGATGATAAGAATAAAAGACAATATTATCTTAATGAAGCTGTACAAAACAATTGGAATGTAAGAGATCTAAAAAGGCAGATGAACTCACTAGCCTACGAAAGAGTTTTAAAACATAAAGAATCTTCACCTGAAAGTATTCATAGTGTTTTAAAAGATCCTTACATTTTTGAATTTCTGGGATTAATATCTGCTGTACCTCCCCAAAGAAGAAGAATTAAAACAAATCATCGATCAGGACAGAATTCGTTTTGAACTGGATCAAGATAATAAAAACCTTAATTAAAACAATCATATATCATTATGAGCTTAACTTTAGATGAAATACAAAATTTCAAAGGAAAATATCCCAGACAAATCTGGAGTCTTTTTTTCTCTGAAATGTGGGAACGCTTCTGTTTCTACGGAATGCGTGGAATGCTGGTTTTCTTTATGATCTCGCAGCTTAATTTCCACGAAAAAGAAGCTAACCTTCAGTATGGTGCCACTCAGGCATTTGTATATGCCTTCACTTTTGTAGGCGGACTTTTTGCCGATAAAATTTTAGGATTCCGAAAATCCCTTTTCTGGGGTGGACTTCTGATGATTCTCGGAAGTTTAATTTTAGCTACAGATCCACATAAATTCTTCTTTTTAGGAATTGCATTTACCGTAGTAGGAACAGGTTTTTTCAAACCAAATATTTCCTCAATGGTAGGACAGCTTTATAAACCAAATGACTCAAGAGCTGATGCCGGTTTTTCACTTTTCTACGCAGGGATCAACCTTGGAGCATTGTTAGGAGGATATTTATGTATTGCTATTGGTAAAGGAGAATTCTTAGGTAATCTTATAGCGGAAGAAATGAGATGGCATATTGCTTTCGGACTTGCTTCTGTAGTAATGGTTGTCAGCCTGATCAACTTTGTCTTTACACAAAGAAGACTGGGAACTATCGGACTACAGCCGGGACATCCTTTAGCTGAAACAAAAAGCGCTCCTATTCCGAAATGGAAAGAATATGGAGTATATGTTCTGTCTCTGATTTTCATTCCAATCATTATGACAATGGTTGCAAAAACGGAATATACAGATTATTTTATGTGGACTATCGGACCATTGACTTTGATCTATTTATTCTATGAAATGTCTAAAGTAACCGCTGCAGAACGTAAAAAGCTTTGGGCTGCATTAGTATTCATTATTTTCTCAATTATTTTCTGGGGAATTTATGAACAAAGTGGAGGTTCATTAAGTATTTTCGCGGCGAAAAATTTAAATAAAGATCTTTTCGGATTAGACCCTAATGGTGTCAACAACTCAGGAGGTGCATTTTTCATCATTTTCCTTGCACCGTTGGTAGGTCTTCTTTGGATCTGGTTGAATAAAAGAAAAATTGAGCCTAATACCATTATAAAATTCGGATTAGGATTCATTTTCTTAGGAGCAGGATATTATGTATTGTTTGCAACGCGTCTATTTGCAGACCTTCAGGGAATCACTTCTCTGAACTTCTTCACATTGGCATTATTAATCATTACCCTTGGGGAATTGTGCCTCTCTCCTATCGGATTATCCATTATGACCAAACTTTCTACTAAAAACCTTCAGGGAATGATGATGGGAATGTGGTTCCTTGCTTCAGCATATGGGCAATATGTTGCCGGAATTATCGGAGCTAGTCTTGCAACCGCGAAAGAAGGATCAACTAACTATGATGAATTGATCACTTACACTGATGGATATAAACAATTGGGATTGTATGCGATAATTGCCGGAGTGGTATTAATTTTGATATCTCCGTTCGTGAAAAAATTAATGCAGGATGTAAAATAAAAAAATAAGTAATTATGCTTATTTTTACGTAAATATCAAATTATGAAGAAAATTTTAAGCATAGTTCTCTTATTATTATTAAACTTTGGCTTTGCTCAGGTAAAATGGATGACTATTGAAGAAGCTTTAAAAGCTCAAAAAGAAAATCCAAAAAAAATACTAATCGATTTTTATGCAGACTGGTGTGGTCCGTGCAAAATCATGGATAAAAAAACATATGGTCATTCAGTAATCGGGCAGGTATTAAATGAGAATTATTATCCTGTAAAATTCAACGCAGAAGAAAAAAAGAGTATTGAAATTTTTGGAAGAAAATTTTCCAATCCAAATACAGAACAGAAAAAAGGAAGAAATTCTCTACACGAATTTACTCAATATATGAATGTAGGAGCTGTTCCAAGTACTGTATTTCTGGATGAACATGGTGACCCAATCACTATTCTTCAGGGAGAATTATCTGCTAAAGAGCTTGAGCCTTACCTGGAACTGATCTCAAAGGATCTATTTAAAAAAATTCGTACGAGAGAACAATGGGAGGATTATCAGAAAAAATTCAAATCTAAAATCAAAGATTAATAGCAATTAAGTTTTAAATATTAAATTGCACTTATAAAACAGAAGACTTTCAATTTTTTTTGGAAGTCTTTTTTATTTTACCGAAATTCGAACCTTTGTTTTTCATACAATATTCGATTCCCGAATCTAAGATAAAATGACTTTAGAAACTTCCATAGAATATGTAAAAGGAATAGGTCCGGAAAGAGCCAAACTCATTAAAAGCGTGTTGGGATTATCCACTGTAGAAGATATGCTGAACTTCTACCCTATCCGTTATCTGGATAAAAGTAAAATTTATAAAATATCTCAGCTTCATGAAGAAACAAGTCAGGAAATCCAGTTTAAAGGAAAAATTACCCAGGTTCAGGAAATTCAGACCGGAAAAACCAAAAGATTAACGGCAAAGTTCAATGATGATACAGGAAGTATGGATCTTGTATGGTTTCAGTACTCAAAATGGCTGAAAGAACAGCTTCCCATTAATCGTGAAGTTTATATTTTCGGAAAGATCAATGTTTTTAACCGTCAGTTTTCAATGCCACATCCTGAAATTGAAGCTGAGGAAAAAAAAGAAGGTGAAACTCGTTTAAAACCTATATATCCAAGTTCTGAAAAACTGACAAAAAGAGGCCTCAACCAAAGATTCTTTCAAAATGCATTAAGGAATATCTGTAAAGAAATTCCTAATCTTATTGAGGAAAACTTTCCCGAATATCTAATGAAGACTTTCAAATTCATGTCCAGACAACATGCTTTTCTGAATGTACATTTTCCGAAAGATCAGGAACATTTTGACAAGGCTGATTTCCGTTTAAAATTTGAAGAATCTTTCTTTTTTCAGCTAGGATATGGTTTAAAAAAGCTTCATCATAAAACCCAGTCATTTGGAAATCCGTTTCCTATCATAGGAGATCATTTCAATAATTTCTATGAAAATCATCTTCCATTTGAGCTTACCGGCGCTCAAAAAAGAGTTTTAAAGGAAATTCGGATGGATATGAAAAGACCTATTCAGATGAACAGGCTTTTACAGGGAGATGTAGGTTCTGGAAAAACAATGGTTGCCCTGCTTACAATGCTTATTGCTATGGACAATGATTTCCAAAGTTGTATGATGGCGCCTACTGAAATTCTGGCACAGCAACATTACAATGGAATAAAAGATCTTTTAGAAGGAACAGGAATCAATGTCCGACTTTTAACTGGTTCTACTAAGGCTTCTGAGAGAAGAATCATTCATGAAGAGCTTGAAAACGGAAATCTATCCATACTTGTCGGAACTCATGCTGTACTTGAAGATAAAGTTAAATTCAAAAATCTTGGATTGGCTATTATTGATGAACAGCATCGATTTGGTGTAGCACAACGAGCTAAACTTTGGGCAAAGAATAAAATTCCGCCACATATTCTTGTTATGACCGCAACGCCTATTCCAAGAACCCTTGCCATGAGCTTTTATTCTGATCTTGATGTTTCGGTGATCGATGAAATGCCTGTAGGAAGAAAACCGATCATTACAGCTCACAGACGTGAAAAGGATAGGCTGTATGTGTATAATTTCTGTAAGGATGAAATTAAAAAAGGCAGACAGGTTTATTTTGTATATCCACTGATTGAAGAATCCGAAACCTTAGATTATAAAAATCTGATGGAAGGTCTTGAACATGTCATGGATTTCTTCTCCGATTATAATGTTACCATGCTACATGGAAAAATGAAACCGGACGAGAAAGACGCTGCAATGAATTATTTTGCTTCCGGAAAGGCTGAAATTATGGTTGCCACCACCGTTATAGAAGTTGGCGTGAATGTTCCCAATGCCTCTGTGATGGTTATTGAAAGCTCTGAAAGATTTGGGCTTTCTCAGCTTCACCAGCTCAGAGGACGTGTAGGAAGAGGTGCTGAACAAAGTTATTGTATTCTGATGACATCGGATAAGTTATCAAAAGAAAGCAGAACCCGTATCAAAACAATGACTGAAACGAATGACGGTTTTAAAATTTCAGAAGTAGATATGCAGCTTCGCGGTCCCGGTGATATTCTGGGAACTCAACAAAGTGGTGTTGTAGATTTTAAAAGACTGGATCTTGTAAAAGATTCAGCAATTATTAAAACAACGAAAAATACCGTTGACAAAATTCTTGAAGCTGATCCAATGCTTACAAGACAGGACAATTTGATAATCAAAAATTACTACATCAAGTACTACAAAGGGAAAAATAAATGGAGTAAAATTTCATAAAAAAAACCACAGAAAATATTTCCTGCGGTCCCCTTATAAAACTGTTATTTAGAAGAAATTACTTTTGGTCTGTTTTAAAAAATTTATTTTAATAGTTTAGGCTTAATATTTTGTGATGTGGTGTGAAAATATCTATAATAAGTTAAAGCTTTAACTATTAAAATAAATTATAAAAAACAAAATGAATTACGTTTCCAATTTGCTTATTATAAAAACTAACTGTTGTTTAGTTGGAGATGAGGGAATGAAACGAATAAAAATATCGCCAACTATCTCGAGTTTTCATGATTGTACCGTTTTGTTTAAAGATCTTCTATGCTTTAAAATCGGAAATTAATATAATTCATTTTGTTAAACATCGTGATTTATATTTTTTGTTTGTTAGAAACAATTACTTCTCATTCATCTGTATCTTACTGTATATGATCAAATTTGTGTCTGAGTTTACATTTACAAATGTCAAGATATTAATTGAAAGTTTCTTTATATTATTTTAATTATTAGTTATAAAATTTTCACCTATTTGTGAATAGTATGCAACAAATACAACCTTATTTTTTTGATTATAAAACTAAAAAAGCTGTTTATTCATCATACTTTTAGAATAAAATTATCTTTATTTAATCCTGAGGTATGATACTGCCAATTTATGGTAATAATGTCTGTAAGTGTTTTTTTGAGATTCTTAAAATCTTCAGGTTTTCGCATACAGATATTGGCTCCTCTTACAAAAATATCTTCAATTTCATCCTCATCGAACAAGTCTGAATAGATTGCCGTTACCATATTGTTGAACTTCTCATTTCTCTTAAATTCATCAATACACTCCAAACTACTTTTCCCAGGAATCTCATATTGAATAAAAACAATTTCAGGAATCATTGCGTCCTCTTTATTTAAATATTCCATCAAATCCAATCCGTTGCTGAAACATTGAATTTTTACGGGGATTTTAAGCTCTTTAAATATATTCTTAAAAAAAATTAAGGTGTTTTCATTATTATCTGCTACTATTACGTTCAGAAATTCTTTATTCATACTGCATTTTAGGATTTGTTACCGTACTCTGTGCTCTTCTTCTTTTTCCTACAATCTTTTGAAACTGGGAAGGTGTGATTCCCGTTGTATTTTTAAACTGTGTGCTTAAGTGTGCCACACTTGAATAATTCAGTTTATGGGCAATCTCTGTAAGGCTTTGTTTATTTCTTATAATCAATGCCTTTGCATGTTCTATTTTCTGTAGAATGATAAAGTTTTCTATCGAAGTGAAGGCTACTTCTGAAAATAGATTGGAAAGATATCCATAGCTGTGATTTAGCTTTTCAGAAATATAAATGGATGCTTTTACAGGAATAATCTCATCAGAAAAGACAAGCTCTACAATAGCATCTTTTATTTTCTGTACCAAAGCCGTTTTTTGGCTTTCTATGATTTCAATACCATAATCTCCAAGATTTTTCTTAAAAAGATTATGCTGTTCTTGCGTAAAGGGTTCATAAAATTCTACCTCTCCGAAGTTCAGCAACCGGTATTTCAACCCATGTTCCTTGAGTTTTTCGTCCAATACCTTTTTACAAAGGGCATTGAAGTCAAATTTTACGTACATTTTCATCCTAGTATATGTAAGTCATTATTTTTAGTAAATATAACAATTTATTTCAATTAAAAGTGAAATAGAGTTTTATTTTTTAAACTTCTCGAATACACAAAAAAACTCCTGTATTACTGAATACAGGAATTTAAACACTAAGGATGAAAAAAATATACTGATAAAAAGCTAAATAAGCTCAAAACCAAGCATATGAATGTATTGTTATAAGTGATTTGGTTCTGAAGCAAAGATGATTCAAAAAAAGAAATCACCTGTTATAGAATTACAGGATAAAGTTACAAAATTTTAAGTCAATCATCCGTGAATTAGAAACTCCATTAAGTAATCATCCATTACGAAACCATTCCCAATATCAAAAACACCTTCGTCATAAACCTTGTATCCTTGGGATTCATAGAATTTTCTGGCTTCATTATATTTATTTACATTCAGAATAATTCTGTTGTTATCGTTTTCCGATACTTTTTCATTTAAAAAAAGAAGTGCACCTTTACCCATTCCTTTTCCTTTACTTTCAGGAACCAGATAAATACGATGTAATTTTGTAGTTTTGGGTTCATAATTATGTTGATAGCCAATAAATCCTTCATAAGAATCATTAGCTTCATCAAGGATAAGATAATAATGATAATCAGAGTTTTGAAGGTGGCTTGTAATTTCCGTTTCAGAATACATTTCGGAAAGCATATACTTCATTTGCTCTTTGGAAAGAATTTCTGCATAAGCATTTTCCCATGATCTCCTCGCAAGATCCTGAATCAGCGGAATGTCTTTTTCTGTTGCTTTTATTAATTTCATGATTTTGTAATTATGATTAAAAAAAGTGAAAAGTATAAACTTTTCACTTTACTATTATTTTCGGACCTGATTGATCAATTTTACATCATTAGTATATTTTAAATATGATATTAAAACATTCCTTTTGATCATTGATAATTCAGTTCTTAGATGTTTGCCATTTCAGCTTTAATTTTTGCTGTCAATCCTTCTGAAGCAGCTACTAAAGGAAGTCTTAAATAGTTTTTAATAATACCTTTTTCAGCCAATACTACTTTAATACCACAAGGGTTTCCTTCTGCAAAAATCAAACGTGTAATCTCAACTAATTTGTTATGGATCTCGTACGCTTCTTTTATTTTACCCTCAAAAGCCAATTTTACCATAGTAGAGAATTCTTTTGGATACCCTTGTCCTATTACAGAAATCACTCCATTTCCTCCTGCTAAAGTTACAGGAAGTGTATACTCATCATCTCCGGAAACCAAAGAGAAACCTTCAGGTTTTTTTCTAAGGATATCAAAATATTGTAAAATGTTTGGAGCCGCTTCTTTAATCATCAATAGGTTCGGGAATTCTTTTGCAAGACGGATCGTAGTGTCTGCATCAATATTCTGTCCTGTTCTGGAAGGAACATTATAGATGATAATATTCTTTCCTGTAGATGCTAAAACTTTATAGTGCTGATAAAGCCCTTCCTGATTAGGTTTATTATAATAAGGAGATACAGAAAGTACGGCTTCAAATGCTGAAAGATCCGCTTCCTCAATCTGTTTCTTGACTTCAAGAGTATTGTTACCGCCTATTCCTAATACAAGTGGAAGACGTTTATTATTCACCTTAATGATATGCTTAATTACCTGTTTCTTCTCATCATCAGAAAGCGTAGCGGCTTCTGCCGTAGTTCCCAATACCACCAAATAATTGGTTCCGTTATCGATGTTATATTCAATCAGTTTTGTTAAACTATCGAAGTCAACGGATAAATCTTCATTAAAGGGTGTTACTAATGCAACACCTACTCCTTTTAAAATGCTCATCTGTTAGAATTATTTTTGTCAAATTTACTAATTTACAGTAAGAATTTGTAATAAATAATAATGTTTTATTATACATATAGTTATATTTGCATATACTAAAAGATGTTATAAAATCGCTATAACCGAAATTGTTTGTAGAAAACACAGAAAGAACCAGTGATTGCATATAATCTTATAAAAAATAATTTGCAGCATATGAAAAATAAATTCTTGTTACTAGGAATTGCTCTGGCATCTCTTACAGCATGCAAAACGGCTTCTGCGCCGCAACTTGCCAATGTAAAGACCCAGAAAAATATTTCTATTAATAATGAGCTAAAAAATGATGAGGAGTTTGTAAAATTTATTGAACCTTATAAACAGAAACTGGATCGTGAAATGAACCAAAAGATCTCACATACGAATGTAGATCTTACTAAGCAGGGTGACAACAGTAATCTGGGTAATCTTTTAGCTGATTATACTCTCGAAGGAGGTGATGTATGGACAAAAGCTAATCTGAAGCAAACGGTAGATGCGGCTTTGATCAATATTGGAGGAATCCGTACAACTATCGGGAAAGGTGATATTATGCTGAAAAATGTTTTTGAAGTTATGCCGTTTGAAAATGAGCTGATTATTGTAAAGATGAAAGGAGCTGATTTACCGGGACTTTTTGAATATTATGCTAAAACACAGGTAAATAATCCGGTGTCTCAATTATATATTGAAACCAAAGACGGGCAACTGACCAAATCTTTAATCAACGGAAAAACAGTAGATCCAAACAAAGACTACTATATTGCCACTTCAGATTATCTTGCATTGGGAGGTGACAATATGAAGTTTTTTTCCAAAGGAGAAGCAATTCCGACAGGAGTAAAGCTTAGGGATTTATATATTGAATATTTCAAGAAAAATCCTGAAATAGTACCAGCAACAGATGTTCGTTTAAATTTTATCGGTAAAAAGTAATGGATAGAAAAAGTTTTTTAAAAGCAATAGGTGGTGGATCTTTAGCAATGGCTTTAGCTCCCAATATGATGATGGCGGAAGAGTTGAAAATGCTTGACTTGAAATCCGCAAATAAACTAACCATTCTTCATACCAACGATCAACATAGCAGAATTGAACCTTTTGACGCAAGCTATACAAAGAATCCTAACCAAGGAGGTTTTGCAAGAAGAGCCAGCTTAATTCAGCAAATCAGAAGTCAGGAAAATAATGTATTACTTCTTGACTCAGGTGATATTTTCCAGGGAACGCCTTACTTTAACTTCTTTGGCGGTGAACTGGAATTCAAATTAATGTCTATGATGAAGTATGATGCTTCTACAATGGGTAATCATGATTTCGATAACGGATTGGAAGGCTTCTTAAAGGTTCTTCCAAATGCGCAATTCCCGTTCATCTGTTCAAATTATGATTTTAAAAACACCATATTGGATGGGAGAACATCTCCTTATAAGATTTTTAATAAAAGCGGAATCAAAGTGGGAATCTTTGGTGTCGGAATCGAGCTCGATGGTCTTGTAGGCAAAAAACAATATGGAGAAACCGTTTATTCTAATCCTATTGATGTGGCACAACATTATTCTAACTTTCTGAAAAATGATCAGAAGTGTGATCTTGTTATCTGCCTTTCACATATTGGATATGATTATAAAGACGAACCAAACAAAATAAGTGATAAAATTTTAGCAGCCAGCACAGAAAATATCGATATTATTCTTGGCGGGCATACTCATACTTTCTTACCGGAACCTCAAACTTTTACCAATAGACAAGGCAAGAATGTTCTTGTAAACCAAGTGGGATGGGCAGGGCTTCTTTTGGGTAGAATAGATTTTTATTTTGATACAAACAAAAACGTAAAGCATATTTCCTGGAACAATCAGGCAATAGACAGCAGTATAATAGCATAACATGAAAAAACTCTCAATAATTTCTCTTGGTATTTTAGCATCCCTGCAGTTTACAAAAGCTCAGGTAATTTCATCAAAAAGGTGGGCAGATCATTTTTCTTATAACAATGTCTTAGCTATGAAAGAAGACAATGGAAAGATAATAGCTGCAACAGAAAACGGAATTTTCTATTATACAATATCTACAGGGGAAATTACGAAGTTATCAAAAGCCAATGGTCTTCATAATGTTAATATTACAGCATTTGATTATGACCCAAAAAGCAAAATAGGGGTTATTGGCTATTCAAATGGTTCAATGGATGTCATCACTCCAAACGAAATTAAATATATTGTTGACATTCCTATTGCTGCAGGTTACAATGGAAATAAAAAAATCAACCATATTTCGATCACGGGTGATCAGGCTGTCATTTCAGTAGGATATGGAGTTTCTATATTTAATATTAAAAAGAAAGAGTTTGGAGACTCTGCATTCTTCTTGAATGCTGGTATTTATGAAGCAAGTAATGAGGCAACAATATTTGGCAACAAAGTATATTCAGTTACCAATACTGGTTTAAAAAGTCATGAATTAAATACTACTTTCCCAGTTTTTTCTACCTGGACTGTAGAGACTCCAGGTACATTCAAGCATATTGATTCTGATGGTGATATAGTATTTTCATCTGCAACCAATGCTTTTATATACAATAATGGTACCCCAATCCCACTTCCTAATAATTTTGATAATATTCAGGATGTTGTAGTATCACCAAACAACATTGTGGTTACCGATAGTAGAATATATTCGTTTGGCACTAATGGTGTATCTCTAAATACAGTAGCTTTAGGAGAGCAATGTAATACAGCCATAATAGCAAATGGAAAAGTATTTGGAGGAACAGTACTTTCAGGAATAAAAGACGAAGGAAATAATTTGTATAAACCATCAGGTCCACAATTCAATTTTGCATATAAAATAAATCTTTACGATAACAATCAATTATTAGTGTCCAGTGGAGCAAGAGCAGAAAGATATAATGATGCTGTATTTAATCCCAAAAGACCCGGATTTTATTATTTCAACGGTACAGAATGGATTTATTCTTCTTATTTCAAAACTTTTACAGGGGAACTAAACATCTTAGATGCTATATTAAATCCTCTTGACAATAACGAGGTACTTTTTGCGAATTATACATATAACAGTCAGGGAGTTTATAAAATGAAGTATAATGCTGCTAATAAAGATTTTGAATTTGTAAAACAATACAGTCTTCAAGCTACACCTTATGGTCGTCGTACTGTAGGTCTTGCTACTGACTCTAAAAATAATATTTTTGCAACAACAGCTTTTAGTAATGGTTCATCATCTGTGGCTATTTATGATAAATCTAAAGATGATTTTTTCCATAAAGAACTTTCTTTAAAAAGTACTTCTATCCAAAAACCTATTGTCTATGAGAATATGCTGTGGATAGCATTGCCAAGATCCAATAACTTTTGGGTGTACGACTACAAAGACGCACTTAATCTTTCTGATGATAGCGAATATATCTTAAGAGAAGCAAATGGATTTGCAGCCAATGCTTCCGGATCAATATCTGTAGCAATTGATAAAGCGGGCGATGCATGGATAGGAACAGACAGTGGAATAAGAGTAATCTCTAACGCCGCATCTGAAATCAAAAATCCAGATGTCAAGGTAAGCCCTATTATTATTGAACAAAACGGTTTGGGTGAAGAACTTTTCAGAGATTCAAACATTCTTCAGATCGAAGTAGACGGTGGTGATTATAAATGGGTTTCTGTAGATGGTGGTGGTGTATATTATCTATCTTCCGATGGGCAGAAGACGATAAAACATTTTACAATGCAAAACTCTCCCCTTCCAACCAACAGCGTTACCGACATAAAAGTAGATAAAAAAACAGGTAAGGTATATTTCGTAACGTATAATGGTATTGTAACCTATCAGAGTGATATTTCGGAAGTAAATTCAAATTTTGGAGATGTGGTAGTTTACCCTAATCCTGTAGTATATTCTAACTTCAAAGGAAAAGTCACTATTAAAGGGCTTGCTGAAAAGACCAATATAAGAATAGCAGATGCTGCAGGAAATGTTGTACATTCAGCAGTAGCAAGAGGAGGTTATTATGAATGGGATCTTAATAATCAGAAAGGGACCAGAGTAGCCTCAGGAATCTATTTCGTATTAATGACTAATGAAGATGGCTCAGATAAAGCTACAGCCAAAATAGGGGTAGTTAATTAATGAATTCACAATACGGTTTTTTACTGTCATTTATAAAATATGGGGAAAACGATGCCGTATTGCATTGTTTTACAGAAGAGGACGGTTTTCAGTCTTATTTTTTAAAAGGAGTTTATTCTAAAAAAAATAAAAAGAAAGCCTTCCTGCAACCCTTGAATAAATTGAATTTTACGATCAGCCCAGCACGAGGAAACGGTATACCATCCATTTCAAAAGTTGAATTGGTAAAAGACAACGATGTCTATACCGATATAAAAGCCAACACTGTGATATTTTTTATTTCAGATTTTCTGAACCAGGTTTTGAAGTTTGAAAATAAAAACCCAAAGATTTTCTTTAGCATAGAAAGATTTCTCAATGAACTGGAAAATAAAAACTACCAATGTCATTTACTCTTCTTAATAGCAATTTTAAAAGTACAGGGAGTAGCTCCATTAGTGGGAGAAGGTAATTTTTTGGACCCCGAAACCGGAACTTTCTCTATTACCTCTACTCATCAATTGTTTGGTGAGAACATCTCTACAATTTGGAAAGATGTGCTTTGTGCTGACAATTTTTACAGTATAAAAGTACCCTCTTCATTAAGAAAAGATTTTCTTGACAGCCTTTTGATATACTACCATTATCATATCACCGATTTCAAGAATCCTACCTCATTGGAAGTTATACAACAGATATTTGAATAGTATATATTTAAATTAAAGCTTTTTATACATAAGATACTGCGGTCCACTCCTTCCTATTCTTGTCTTTCCATCAAAAATATATCCTGCTTTAAGATAAATATGATAGGCTAGATCATTTTTCTGGTTAACAGCCAATACAACTTCATTACAGTTTTCAAAATTTGCTTTAACAAAATCATCTACCAACATCATAGCAATTTTCCCAAGCCCTTTTCCCTGCATTCTAGGATTTACAGATAAAGACCTCACTAACACTGAGTTTTCATTATCAGTAAGATCAAACTTGTCTTTCCCAAAATCAAGAACGAAAAAGCCAACCACATCATTACCATCAAGAATAGTAATTGGAAATGCATCATTATCACTTCTTTCACTAATGCTTTGCAAAGCCTGAGCTGCCGTCGCTGTAAAACGCAACTGATCTTCATGTAAGTCATAGCTCACTCCGGAAAGATGCTTGTTAGGATCAAAAAACTCTAATTTTATCATAATCTAATGGTGATAAATATCTTCATACATTACTCCGGCTTTTATCTCTACAGGAAGTTTATTTTCCTCAGGAACAATAGGACAATTGTAGTCGTAAGCATTATATGCACAATATGGCTGATAAGATTGATTAAAGTCCAAAATAATGGTGTTTCCTTTTGGTATCTTTAAATCCATATACTTTCCACCGCCATAGGTTTCTTTTCCATTGGTTTCATCACGGAACGGAAGAAAAAGATGATCTTTATATTTTTTCTGCTTAATAAGATCCAGGCTTTGATATAAAGTAAGTGTATAAGATTTACCATCTAACTCAAAAGTTGCTTTTCCATATTCTTTATAAGATTTTGTCTTTCCTGAAGAAGTAGGTAACTCGAAAGGTTTTGATTTTTTTGTCTTTACAAATCTAGCAGTCATTCTGTATTTAATGTCAAAAGGAAAAAATGGATGCTTTTTAAAATTGGATAAATTATCTCCACGCAAAGGGCTCGTTTTTGGATCCAGATATTCAGCATTGAGCTCTTCCTGAAATTTTTTAACAGCCATCACTTCCTTGGATACCATTTTTTGAGAAAAAGCCAATAAAGGCAAAAACAAAAAAATCAATATATATTTTCTCATGAATTCTATAATTTAGAAGTAAAACTATGAATTTTTCAGGGTATAAAAAGTTAAAATTGTAATAAAATGACACAATCTATTTTAAATAAAACATTCCAGTATTATTCTAGCATACTTTTTGAGCAGCAACGCGCATGGACAGAAAGAAATTCATCAAGACAGGTATACTGGCTATTTCCGGCTTTTATTTTCTTCAATCTGATCTTTTCCAGGCAGCTGAAAGAAAACCAAAGAGAATCAAGGAAATAACCGAAGCTCCTATCATTATCATCGGAAGTGGATATGGAGGTGCAGTTTCTGCATTACGTCTTTGTGAAGCCGGCAAAAAAGTTATCATGTTGGAAATGGGGCTTAATTGGGAAAAATCAGGTATTCCGTATTCCAATCTTTTAAAACCAGGAAAAAGTGCGGCTTGGTTAAGAAAAAAAACCATTGCTCCTTTTATGAACCTTTTCTCTTTAACACCTTTCACCGGTATATTGGATAGATTGGAGTTTGATCATATCAATATTTGGGTAGGAAGAGGTGTAGGTGGTGGTTCATTAGTAAATGGCGGAATGGCTGTTACTCCTAAAGAAAGTTATTTTAAAGAGATTTTCCCTAATCTTGATACTGAAAAATTTTATAACCATTACTTTCCGTTAGTCCGTGAAGAGCTTAAAGTAAATATCATTGATGAACAATTTTTAAAAGATTGTCCTTATTATAAATTCACAAGAGTAGGCGAAGAAGAGGCACACAAAGCAGGTTTTAAAACGATGAGAGTCCCGAATGTCTATGATTTCAAATATATGGAAAAGGAATTCCGTAATGAAGTTCCCCGCTCGGCTCTCAATACAGAAGTGATCTACGGAAATAATCACGGAAAGAACAGCTTAGATAAAACCTACCTCAAAAAAGCAATGGAGACAGGAAATCTTGAAATTCTTGACCTTCATAAAGTTGAACATATTAAACTTAATGATGACAAAAGCTATACACTAAATGCTCAACAAATCGATACTTCAGGAAATATAATTGCAGATAAAGTCTTTCACTGTAAAAAACTGATTCTTGCCGCAGGAACTATGGGAACCTTACAACTTCTATTACAATCCAATGCTGTAAATGATTTCCCCATTCATGAAAATATTGGGAAAAACTGGGGTAACAATGGAAATTTCATGACAGGAAGAAACTGGGTAAAACCATTATCCGGAGGAACAGGAACCAAACAATCTACAATTCCTGTGGGTGGAATTGATAACTGGGAAGATACGGAACATCCTTTTTTCACTGAAATTGCTCCTTTACCAATGGGAATGGATGTGGCTACAGCTTTATATTTGCTCATTAACAGAGTTGACAAAAAAGGTGAAGTAACTTATGATAAAGCCAATCGTATACTGAAATTAAATTGGGATGAAAGTAATACGGTGAAAATGAGGGAAAATGCCAAATATTTTGTCAGAAAAATGAATCAGGCAAATGGTGGCACAAGAAGTCATCTTTTATTTAATAATGGTTTTGGAGCAGATATTTGCTATCATCCGCTTGGAGGGTGTGTTTTAGGTGAAGCTACCAATGAATTTGGAAAGTTAAAAGATCATGATAATCTGTACGTTTTAGATGGCTCATTGATTCCCGGAACAATCGGGGTTAATCCGTTTGTAACGATTACCGCAATTGCAGAATATTGTATCGAAAACCTTATCAAACAAAGTGAATTTGCTTAAACTACAGTATTTCTTTTACTTCAATAAGATAGTTTCGGATGTCCTGTTCATGTTTTTCGGGATAGGTAAAACTTAATTTCCGGGCTAGATTATTTCCAAGCTCATGTACCAAATCTGCGAAGGCAAATAAAGCGGTCCAATTTTCCTCAATATTACTTCCGGAGAATGTAGCCTCTACTCTATTCCATAGATTTTCAGAAAGATATTTTTTAAAAAGTCTTCCGTGTTTATTTGTTGTAATATGATTCCAGTTATGATTACTTGCGATATGCCATTCTATCAATGGAACAAGATAATCTGTACGAAGAACATTTTCAGACATGAATTTAGCATAAAAAATATCGCCACGCTTGAGACATTTCGCCACATATGTCGTGTCCCACCAGAAATCATTGAGTAATTGCTGAAACTCCTCTTCTGAAGGCTGATGAATCATGATGGATTGATAAGTGGGAGACTTTAAATCTTTCGTTAAATGATCTTTATCCACCAGAACTTTATATCCAACATCCCAGTCTTCCGGAAGTATTTCGTTTTGAATTTCTTCTGAAAAATCAGATACCTGATACAATTTAAAATCGACCTTCACATGATCTTTATACAAAACCATCTTCATAGCATGCTTTCCGTCAAAAACTGTATCATTTTCCTCTATCATAGAAATGGGTTCCCCGAATAACTTCAGCCATTCATTATTGATCTCGTAAGGTGCTCTGCTATTGAAAACCAGTTCTACATCAAGGTCGCTGAAGTTATCCACAGGAGCATATGGATTTACCAATGAACTTGTCAACAAAACAGCACGGATATCCGGATTGTTTTCTGCCCATTGAATAATCTGTTCCAGCTTTTCTTCTCTGACCTTCATATGATTAGTAAGATTCTGATATTTTTACACGATAAACATCTGAAGAATTTCTTTTAATAGATTCTACAAAAAAACCTCCCTCTTCAGGAATAACTTCTTTCAGATCAAAACTTTTACAATCTCTTGGTAATCCTGAAAATATTAAGGTAAACCAAAAATCCTTCATAAAAGGGACAGGTGTCCAATACGGAGAAATTGAAATGTTCTCTGCATGAATCAGTTTACTTCTATGCTCAGACTGATTATCAAAAAGATAAGTTGAATGCCAGATCCTGATCAGGTTTCCTAAAAATGGTGATGCCGGAAAACAACAATGCACAATGACCTGTTTTTCCTCTTCAGTTTTTGCCTGAAGAGATTCCAGGAGTTCCTTGGCAATGACCGGTTTTGTAATGACTTCTTCCACCTTTTTATAAGTAATAAATAATGAGCAACGAGTAATTGATCTACCCATTGCTCATTATCAATGTTAATATTCTAATTCCAGTTTTTCTTTTGTATAAGTTCTTACCTGTTCTGTAAGTTCTGGATGTTCTGCTAATTTCTTTCCATAGGACGGAACCATTTCAAGTAACTTTTCTCTCCATTCTCCGTTCAGTTTCTCGGGGAAACATTTTTCAAGGACATTCAACATAGCCTGTACCGCTGTGGATGCTCCTGGTGAAGCTCCTAATAAAGAAGCAATAGTTCCGTTTTTGTTAACAACTACTTCAGTTCCAAACTCTAGTTTCCCACCTAGTTTGTCATCTTTTTTGATGATCTGAACTCTTTGTCCTGCTACTTTCAATTCCCAATCTTCTTCTTTAGCATCCTTGATAAATTCTCTTAAATGCTGCATTCTTTGAGATTTTGTCATCGCTACCTGCTGAATTAGGTATTTGGTAAGAGGAAGATTATGCCACCAAGCTCCGAATAAAGATTTAAGGTTTTTAGTATTTACACTTTCAGGTAAATCAAGATAGCTACCTTCTTTCAGGAATTTTGTTGAGAATCCTGCAAAAGGACCGAAAAGAAGTGCTTTTTGACCATCAATAATTCTAAGATCAAGGTGAGGAACAGACATTGGCGGAGCATCTACTGTTGCCTGTGTATAGACTTTAGCCTGGTGTTTTTCTACCAATTCCTGATTGTGTGTTACCAACCATTGTCCGGATACCGGAAAACCTCCATATCCTTCACTTTCTTTAATATCTGAACTGTCTAATAAAGGGAGTGCATATCCTCCGGCACCGATGAATACAAAATCAGCAGTAACCTCTTGTTTATGGCTATGAATTCTGTCTTTCACCTTCATTTCCCATTTTCCGTTTTCTTTAGGGCTGATATCCTTTACTTCATGATATAAGAAAACCTCAACTTTTGAGTCTTCCAACAAGTGTCTACCCATTTTTCTGGTCAATGTTCCGAAGTTAACGTCAGTTCCCATATCCATTTTGGTAGCTGCCATTACTTCAGACTTATTTCTTTTGCTCATGACCAACGGAATCCATTCTCTTAACTTATCATGATCTGTAGAAAATTCCATTCCTGAGAAAAGAACAGATTCTGACATTTTATCAAAACGTTTCTTAAGGTATTCGGCATCTTTTTCTCCAAACACCAGACTCATATGTGGACATGAATTAATAAAGTCTTTTGGTTCTTGAATATAACCTTTTGACAATAGATAAGCCCAAAACTGCTTAGAAATTTCAAACTGTTCTGCAATGCTTTCTGCTTTCTTAATATCAATACTTCCGTCTGGGTTTTCAGGAGTATAATTTAGCTCACAAAATGCGGAGTGCCCTGTTCCGGCGTTGTTCCATGCTGCTGTACTTTCTTTGGCAAATCTTCCTAACCTTTCAAAGATGGCAATTTCAAGTTTTGGATCAAATTCATGAAGCAGCGTTGCTAAAGTGGCGCTCATGATTCCGCCGCCTATCAGTACAACGTCGTATTTAGGTTTCGGTGTTCTGCTTGTAAGCGATTGTGACATAATTTTAAATTTTACTTCAAATTTCGGGAAAAGTTTTAAAAACAGAAACGCGTTTAACGATTTTAACACGTTATTTTTTGAGATAAATGCACTTCTTAATTATGCAACAAAATATCATCGAAAGTTTCAATAAAGTTTCATTGAAATGATTAATGAAAGCAGTTATAAATCTTAAATTTTGATTAAAAAAGCATTTTTTTTCCTCATAAATAATTCACCAAAAGGTAAGTAATAATCATCTTTCTAATTTATAGAAATTTAAGTTTATTTAAGTTCGTTATATAGAATGCTTAAACCATAATAGTTTACGCTACTACACTTTTTCAACAAAAGGTGATAAAACATTGTAAATTAATTAGTAAAATTCACTTAAAATTGACAAATACATAATTTTATAGAATAAAATCTATTAAAAAATCATAAAATAATCATTTTTTATATGTACCTTTCAATTAAATTAATACCATATTCCTATGTAATTAATTAAAATTATTTCGTAAACATATAAAAGATGAAAATTATTAACTTCGTAGGCACACTCTTCGCTACGGTGGCATTTGCCCAAAGCGGAAGTGTAGGAATCAACACGTCCAAACCGGACCCTAGTGCAATTCTGCATATCGAAAATTTCAATGGAGTTTCAGCAACCGCCACTGCCAGTGTATCAGGCGGAGCGGTGAACGGAATTACTATTACAAACGGAGGTAGTGGCTATATCACCGCTCCTACGGTAAACTTTTATGGAGGCGGAACAGTTGTAAACGGAGGAACAAAAGCCCGTGCAACAGCTAATCTTACCAATGGGGTTCTTACAAGTATTACCATTAATAATGGCGGAAGCGGCTATACCAGTGCTCCAAGTGTTGTTATCTCGGGAGGTAATAAAGGAATGTTATTTCCTAACCTGAATATTACAGATCTTAACAACACTACTTCTCCGGTGGCTTCTCCCGCTAATGCTCTTATTGGATATAATGGAGGAACAAATAGTAATAATAAAGCTTTGCATATTTTTAATGGAACAAACAATCAGTGGCAAAGTACTATTGATGCTGAGAATACACCTAAAGTCGCTTACCTTGATTTTACAGGGAGCTTATCTGCATTGGATAATGCCAGTGCTGGTGCTAATACACAATTGCTGGTAAACCCTCCTACTATTTCAGGGGTGTCAAACATCAATGGTTTTAAAGTTGTTCAAAATCCAAGCACCGGAGGCTATTCTCTGGTTCTTCCACAGGGAAATTATTTGGTAGAAGTGAACCTTAATTTAAATTCTCCTCAGGAAAGCCCATCAGGACAAGGCGGAACGGCTCCTCTTTCAGGCAGCACCTATTATTTGATGGGGTATTTTATAGATTTCACAAACGATGTGTATAACAATACGAGTAATACATTTATATCGGGAGCTAATACAAGAAAAGAGGTTCCAATTGTTTCTAAGGTAAGCACGAATCATTTAGCAACATGGTCATACTATTATAGTGTTCCAGTAAATGCTAATGCCAATATCATCGGAGGATTAAGATTGCGACTGGGAAGAATGCAGAACAGTACGTTTTATGATCTGGTGAATGTAATCCCTACAGGATCTTATATCAAAATATCTCAACTCTAAAAAAACAACACATGAAAAGAAGTTATATTCTGCTATTATTAATCATAGCACATACAGTATATGCTCAAGTAGGAATTGGGAAAACATCTATTAATCCTTCTGCTGTGCTGGAAGTATCAGAATCTACAAATAAAGGAGTTCTTCTTCCAAGAGTTGACATTGTAGATATATTAAGCAATACCAGCCCTATAATTGCTCCTGCGCAAGGTCTTATTGTTTATAATAAAGGAAACTCAATCAGCCCGGGGCTTTATATCTGGAAAAACAACAGATGGACGCAGATGGCGGATACTTATAATCTTGTAAGTTATATGATGCTCCAGCGTTCGACAGATTATCCAATACTTGGAGGACTTATCAATGGTACTTTTAAAAACTTAACGGATGCCTCTTTTACAGTTGTATCCAATGATATTGGTGCTTCTTATAGTACGTCATCGGGAGCCATTACACTTCCCGGAAACAGTGGTTATCTGGTAAATCTATGTCTTAATATAAAAACCACTTTAGAAAGCAGTACAGCCGGAATTGGAGCTACTCCTGTTCATTTGCATCAATATCTGGTGAAACTTGTAGATCCAGTTTCTGGTACTCAATATGGGAAAACAATCAGCATCAATGCACAGTCAATTGCCAGTAATAAAACCCATACTTTAAACATGAGTTTTTCTTTTGTATCTACTTCTACAACTCCTATTGCACTAGTTCCATCTATTGCTCATGACGATGGAGGTACTTATCAGATGGGATCCGGAGGTGCTACTCCAAATAATGGAGAAATCATCATTACCAATGCCAAAGTGGATATTCAGAGATCAGCCCTTAACCAATAATTATTACACAATGAAAAACTATATATATATTGTTTGTATGTCTCTCATTTTGATTGGCATCCACATTAATGCTCAAGTTGGTATTAATACAAATTCTCCCAATATAAGTAGTGTATTAGACATTAATTCCTCTAATAAAGGAGTACTCTTACCACAATATGATCTTATCTCTCTCAACAGTACATCATCTCCTATTGCGAACCCTACGGATGGTTTGATGATTTATAATAAAGGAGGGGTATCTACTTTTCCTAAAGGTTATTACATCTGGGTTCGTGATCAGTGGCAGCGTATTATCATTTCCGGAGCTGAGCCTCAGGCGATGTCATTAATTATTAATTCCGGGGTTTTGATTCCTACCGGAAGTACTAATAATACCCTGACAAATTTTACCGTAGCAGCTAACAAGATCACGGGAGCTTCACTGGGAAGCGATACATCTACGATTACGCTGCCAGCGGGTACTTATATCCTTCGTTATTCTGTAGACTCCAGCAATGCAAATAACAATAACGGAACGGCAAATACTCAATATCTTTCCCAGAATTTCACATGTACACGTTCTTATATGATTAATGCTGTTGGAGGTGCAAATCTTACAGAAACAAATAGAATGTGCCAGTTATCAAGTTCTTTTACTTTCTTTCAGGGCAGTTATTTTTTAAAATTAACAGCTCCTACTACCATCAGACAAAAATTTGAGTTCGATACAGGAAATGGATTTACAGCCAGTAACCTGAATGTAAGGTCTTCACTGGCTCTGGTTATCACTAAAATGAGCCAATAAAAAAGCTTAAGTAGAAAATACTTAAGCTCTAGATATGATTTAAATAAGGTTTCTTATCCAGGAACCTTATTTTTTTATTTAATTCAATTTTACCGTTAGCTTCTTAAATTGTTTTTCAGCATTTTTACCTTCATAAAGAATTGCATATACAGTATCAATAATAGGCAATTTTAGATTTTTCTGCTTTGAAGTCTTGTAAATAGATTGTGCAGCATAATACCCTTCTGCCACCATGTTCATAGACTGGATTGCAGATTTTACGGTATATCCTTTTCCGATAAGATTTCCAAGGTTTCTGTTTCTTGAGAAAAGAGAATATGCAGTTACCAGAAGATCTCCCAGATATGCACTTTCATTTACATCTCTTGGTGCTTCGTAGATTGCTTCCAGGAAAATTTCCATTTCACGGATTGCATTGGAAACAAAAACTGCCGTAAAGTTGTCTCCATATCCTAATCCACTTGCGATTCCGGCACCAATGGCAAAGATATTTTTAAGAATGGCACTGTATTCATTCCCCAAAATGTCCTTACTGGTTTGTACTTTGATAAAATCTGAACTAAAAACTCCTTCCAGTTTTTCTGCTGTTTCATCTTCTACTGTTGCAATGGTAAGGTATGAAAGTCTCTCCATAGCCACTTCTTCAGCATGACAAGGTCCAGCGATAACAGCCTGATTCCTGAAACCAATTTTAAATTCATCACGCAGGTAATGTGCTACTACATCATTTACCTTAGGAATGATTCCTTTAATTGCAGAAACGAAGATTTTATTGGAATAATCACAAGTCATCTTCTCCAATGTATCAGACAGATAAATGGACGGAGTTGCCAAAACGATAACGTCACAGGCAGAAACCAGTTCATTGACATCAGTAGTCAGTTTTAAACTCTTCAGGTTGAAGTGAGCAGCAGTAAGATAAGTAGGATTATGACCACGAAGTTCAATGGCACCTTTTACAAACTCACTTCTTACACACCAGTGTACTACTTTACAGTTTTCAACAAGCATTTTTACGATAGCAGTTGCAAAACTTCCGCTTCCTACTACTCCTACAGAAACATCCTTTTTAGTCTTTTTTGGATTCGAAGATTCTGAAATAATTTTCTTTTTAGCCATAATTGGAATGTGAACTGCAAATATATTAAACATAGATTTAACAGAATACTTTAAGGCATGATAAAAACCATTTTCTGAAAAAAATAATGCTTCAACGCAATTAAATATACAATTCCACGTTAGATACAGAAAAAACTGAATTTTAAATAAAGATAACTATCAAAACTTATTTTTAATTAAATTTGCAGTCTTAAAAAAACCGTTTTAATATTCTAAGAGAGGAAATATGAAAAAATTTCTAAACAGCAAGAAGAACGTAAACATTCTCCTGGGAGGGCTTTTATTAGTAGTTTTTGCACAAGGTATCTTTATTGCCAAGCTCTTTTCAGAAAAGGATGACAAGACCTATGCAGTAAACCTTGTAAAAATAAACACTGAAAAAGACAGTGTAGATTATCTGAAAATGAAAACAGATCTTACTTTGGTAGATCAGACTGTTACTCAACTGAACTCTTTCCTGAAGTCCAAAGACATTTCTAATGAAAAGCTAATGATGCTTGATCAGGACAGTATTGCCAATTCTATTTATTTATCTAAACAAGCTAACCGATACAGCCAGTATCTGATGGATTTACAGAAAAAACTGATGCAGGTTCCATTGGGAATGCCTACAGACGGTTATATCTCATCTAATTTCGGAATCCGAAAAAATCCTATCCCGTTCAAAACAGTTTTTGCTTCGGTAAAAACAAGCTCTGCACCCGAAACAAAAGTTGTAGCAGCTTCTCCAAAACCAGAAGTAAAAGCTGAGCCGGTGGAGAAAATAGTTGAATTAACTGACAGCTACGGAAATAAAAGAGAAGTAAAAGTAATGGTAACTCCTAAAGCTACTCCAGTTGCGGCTGCTCCGGCTGCTTCAACATCTACAAAAGCTGTTGCTACATCCTCTAAAGCAACTGTTGAAAGAAATAATCCACCTGCGGAAGCTGACCAGATGCAATTCCATAAAGGATTGGATATTGCAGTTGCTTTTGGGTCTGATGTAAGAGCTGCAGCGGCTGGAACCGTTATTTTCTCAGGACAAAAAGGAGGATATGGAAACTGCGTGATTGTTTCCCATGGAAATGGTCTTGCCACTCTTTACGGACATTTATCTCAGCTTGTTTCCAAAGTAAATGAGAAAGTGAAAGTAGGTCAGGTGATTGCCAAGTCAGGGAACTCTGGACGTTCTACAGGTCCTCACCTTCATTATGAAGTACACAAAAACAATACTCCGGTAAATCCGAGGTTGTTTATGAATCTATAAAAGAAAGCTGTCTCAGATGAGGCAGCTTTTCTGTTTCTCTTTAAACACAAAGAACACTAATGATTTCACAAATATCACAAACGTGGTGATTGCGTTGATCGATCTGTGAAATTTGCGGGAGATTATTTCCACGCAAAGTTTTTATTATTCTTTCATTAATTAAATTAATCAGCAAATTGATTAGGTTAAGCTTTGAAAACATAAGACAAAAAACAGCTGCATTGGCAGCTGTTTTTTTTATTTTAAAATCTTAAGAGTTCCTTTCGGGTGAGTGAATGTACCATCTTTTCCTACAATATTAGAATAGACTATATTTTTATTGTAATCCTGAATGTGTGTTACATTGAAACCTAAATGAGGTTCATGCCAATATACCATAAAAACATTTTTTGCAACTTCTACAACTGTATATTCTACCGTATCAGTACTGCCTTTTGAACTTCCGGCAGTTCCTGTAAAGGTCATCGTTTTGTTATCCTTAAAATCCAGAAGAAATTTTACAGCTCCAAAATCTACTTCCACTTTCTGTCCGATAGCCGGATAAGGTGATTTTAAATCCCAAGCCATTTCACCAAGAAAAACTTTTACACCCATTTCCAATTCATCTTTTCCTGGAAGATTTGGATATTTTTTCACCATAAAGTCTACAATTGTAGGGGTAGTTTTATTCTCTGTAACTGCTTTTTTATAGTTTTCCAGATACCCTTTCACAAAATCAAGAGACGTTGGTGATAAAGATAATTTGGCAAAATGTGAAGCAACTACCTGTTCAGGCTTTAGAGACTTCATTGCATCTATTTGTCCTATCCATTGATCAATAGCCTTTACATTCTGTGTATCTGCCATCCAAAGATGTGAATCTATAGAAACAGAAATCCCTCCTGCAATGGTTCTGATAGATGGAATCCAAAGAAAACTATGAGCAGGGTCTTCAGGATTTTGTTTAATCTCAATTTTATTCCCTTCCAGATCAGGAACAGATGTTACTGCTTCCGGAACAAAGATTTCTGAAGGAGCATCAGTTTTCAATTGTGGTGCCCATACCGCCAGTTTATCATCTTTTGACGCGGAAATAAGATAAGCTGTCTGTGCTGTAGAAATAATTTTTACGTTTGGAAATGCTTTCTTAATCACATCCAGCCCAAAATAAAAATCAGGATCGCTGTGAGATATAAAAACAGTCTTTAAATTCTTTCCGGTTGATTTGATTTCTTTTACCAATTGTTCTGCATACTGCTTTTGAAACTGAGCATCAATAAGCATTGCGTCTTTATCACCATAAATAATGGTAGAAGTAATTGGAAAAATAGCCTTGGTTCCGGGATTATACACTTTTACTTTCAGATTTCCGGCAAATATGCTTATGAAACCCAAGATAGTAATCAAGGATAATAATTTTCTTTTTAACATTTTTGTTTTTTTAGATTAATTAGTAAGCTGCTGTAAAACGTTCACGGATATGGTTATTCTGCTCCAATTCATCCACCAAAGCTACTGCTACATCTTCTACAGAAAGGCGGCTTCTTCCGTTTTCATCAAACACAGGAGTTTCTAATGAAGTTCTGTATTTCCCTGTTCTTGCTCCTACGTTTGCCTGGTTCATTTCTACTGCAGGACTGAAGAATGTCCAATCTAAAGTGTTATTTTCTTTGATCTTGTTTAAATAATCTCTTGCAGCGGTTGCACCTGGTTTGTAAGCATCAGGAAAATCCGGTGTATCTACGATCTGAACATTATCCGGTGTATAAAGGCTTCCCGCCCCTCCTACTACGATCAGTCTTTTTACTCCTGATTCTTCTACAGCTTTTTCAATGTTCTCGGAACCATTCAGAAAGTCATTGTAAAGATTAGGATTTGTCCATCCTGCATTGAAGGCACTGATTACAGCATCACTTCCTTTCAAAGCTTCTGCCAATTCTGGTACATTGTTTACATCTACGCTTTTAGCTGTTACGTTTTCTTGTGTTTTTACCTTCGACGCATCTCTTACTAATGCTTCTACTGCATATCCTCTGGCTGCTAATTCTGTTACGATGTGTGATCCTACAAATCCTGTTGCACCGATTACTGATACTTTTTTCATAATATTTTTTATTTTAATTAATTGTAATAAATTTTGTTACATTTGTAGTTAAAAAAATTTTATTCGAACTGATCTGCGAATTCCTGCAAAGATTTATCTCCTAAAAAATTAATAACCAACTGATCTGTTTCTTCAAATAATGTATTTAAATGAACATTGATTTCTTTCCCAACGCTACAAGCCGGATTAGGATTTTGATTTTTCTTTCCTAAAACTTCTGTATTTTTTACAGCTTTATAAATTTCTGAAATTGTAATTGAATCAGCTTCTTTTGCAAGCTGGCTTCCACCTTCTTTCCCTTGTCTGCTTATAATCAAACCGGCTTCTCTTAATACGCTGATTTCTTTCCTTACAATCACAGGATTTACATTGATACTACCAGCAACCCAATCAGAGGTGAGCCACTCCTGAGGGCTTTTTGCCAATAAGGTCATTATATGTACTGCCGTAGCAAATCTTGTATTGTTCATTGTAATTACATTGCAAAGATAGACAAATTTTAATTGTAACAAAATATATTACAGTTAAAATTTTCTTAAAGGATTAATTTATCCAGATCCAGAAGTAAATAATTGATGTTTTGATTGATCGTTCTTGTTGCAGACTGCATCTGATTAAGCATTGCTGCACGGTTATGGAGATCATCTGCTCTGTAAAACCCACCGTCACTGAAAATTACAGACTGATCTGCGGCTCCTTTATCGTCATCGAATTGATAGTGAAGCCACCTTTCCTTCATATTTCCGATAATAGAGCGCTCTTCCCTATTGGAAAACTTTTTCTCGGTATACATATACCAAATGAAGGGTGGAAAGTTTGGAGACTCCAGTTTCTCTCTCCAGATATCTCTTAAAAGATTTCGCTGATGAATAAACTCCACTTTTTTTCCTTTGGGGTTAAGTGTTGCCAGACCAAATCCTGCTCCAAGAACCCCTCCTCCGATATCGATAGCATTACTCCAGCCTTCATCTTTTACAATTCCTCCTGCAATGGAAGCCGCTGCTCCTGCAATGATTGAATATAGAATAAGTTTATTATTTCTGGAAGAATTCAGGTTATCAACATAGTTTCCTATCTGTGCCACTCTTTCTCCTTCACAATCAAATTCAGCAGCCACGGCATCCAATTCTGTGAGCGCAATGGTAATTTTGCTGTTGATTTTGGTTTTCAACTGTAAAACCTTCACCTGTGATGCTAGTGAAGAATCTTTTTTAAGATCAATGATCTCGTGAACCTCATCCAAATTATCCAGTGCGTTAAGGATTAAAATACTCTGATCAGAAAACATTTCTTTCAGCTCTTTATTGGCAGCAAGAATAGAATCTGAATTATAGGAAGGAACTTTATTACTGTAATTATACTTGAAAGGAGCCTTACAATAGCTGTCTTTCAAAGTAAGTATATTCTGCTGAATCACCTGATTCTTTTTAGAAACACAGGAAGTAAGCAGACTGAAAACGATAAAAAGGTAAAAGAGCTTTTTCATTCAAACCAATTTTTAAGCAATAGCTGAATCATTTGTCAGAAATCATCAATCAGTTTCAATATAATTCATCAATACGAATATAGTACAAATAAAAAAATTTACCTGAAATCAGGTAAATTTTTAATGTATTTTTAAGTTGGTTTATTTAATCCCCAGTAATTCTACTTCGAAAACAAGAGTACTGTTTGGACCAATCTCCTTGCTGATTTCCTGGTCTCCGTAAGCTAAGTGAGGAGGAATGATCAATCTCCATTTACTTCCTACAGGCATTAGCTGAAGAGCTTCTGTCCATCCTGAAATTACTCTGTTCAAAGGGAAAGATGCAGGAGTACCTCTTTTTACAGAACTATCGAAAACTTTTCCAGAAATAGTTGTTCCATGGTAATGGCATTTTACCGTAGATTTAGGTCCTGGTTTTGCTCCGTCACCTTCTGTGATAATTTCATACTGTAAGCCGCTTGGTAATTGTACAACACTTTCTCTCTTGCCATACTCTTCCATATATTCCTTACCATCCTTAAGGTTCTTTTCTGCCAATTCCTTTTTACGTTTAAATAACATATCTGCTACTCCCATATTATAATTTTTTACAAAGATAATGCTTTTTGAAGTTGAAAACATACTCAAGGAATAGTAACGTTAAAAGTTTAAATTTCAACTACTTAAATATATCCCTCATCAAAAATACACTTTACATTGAATATCATTTTATTATTTTCTAGTCAACGTTCAATAAAGTTCAAAAAATTGTAATAATCCCTTAACATAGATTTCAAAACTTGGCGTTATAATTGGATTTAAAAACTAAATGCCAAAACCACTAAAATATAATAAGAAGCTTGATGAGCTTAATGAAGAGGAAAAACAGCTTCTGGAAATCAACAAAAAATCGATTGCAGATTTTGTTGAACAATCTCCTTCTATAAGTGACGTCAATTATGCAACCAGAAATGCTCATGCAAAAACCTATGCTGTAGCAAAGGGAACTTTTTGGATAGACCCTATAATTCCTGAGTCCTTAAAACCATTCTTTAATAAGGAAAAGTTTGATCTGATCATAAGATTTTCGAATGCTCAACTGAAAATTCAAAATTCCAAAAAGGATTTTCCAGCTTATGGCTTTGCTGTACAGGTGAGGGATGAAAATAATAATCTGCTTTCCAATTATCCGTTGGTTAATTTCCCTTTATTTCCAGTAAATTCAGTCTCTACATTTTTGAAATTATTCACTGCTGTCAATCGTTTTTATATTCAGGGATGGCGCAATATATTTTCTATTGTGACTCAAATGGTAAAGCTTATTCCTTCAGTATTTACGGGTTCTTTTATCAGGAATATTTTAAAACTGATTGGAAAAAGAAATGATTTCATCCTCTCTTTTGATTATTATTCTGTAGGAGCATTTCGGTTGGGAGATCATATGATGAAAATAAAACTAAGTCCGAAGTCTGTCAATAAGAATATCGGAAAGAAACAAAATACAAGAAAAGCCTTAAGAAGTTATCTTCAGAGAAATGATTTTACCGCTGATGTTTTGATTCAGTTTTGTTATGATCTGAAAGACCAACCTATCAATAATCTGAATATAGAATGGAAAAACTCTCCTTTCATTAAGATCGGTGAGATAAAAATAGATAAGAATTCTTTATTGAACCCTCGTGAATCCTGTAATGAACTTCTTTCTTTTAATCCTTTTGAGAGTAAAGCAATTTTCCAGCCTGTTGGGAAAATACAAAAGCTGCGTGACGAAGCTTATAAAGTGTCTGTGCAGACGAGGAGAAAGATCAATACGCTTTTGCATGGAAAGAAAAATGAGCTTTAGGCAGAAAATTTATTATAATGATTTTAATGCTACAAATACACGAATTATTTTATGTATGTATAAAAACTATTCTGCTATTTGATTAGATATTTTTTTACCTGATAGGAATATAGAAAATTGTGATGAAAAAATCTATTCTTTATTAAATATCCTCTGATCTAAACACGTGACAAAACAATTACTTATTCCCTTATCAACAGGATCTCTCCCTTCTACTTCTATACCCACCTCTATAAAAAAGCCCTAAAGATCAATCCTTAGGGCTTTTGTATGATATAAGTAAGATATTACTCTTCCAATTTTTCTTTTTCCTCTTCTTTGTCAGGGAAAATAACAGATAGAAGGACTGATATTACCAGTACTCCACCTACAATTCCCAATGAAATAGGAGACGGAATATGAATCCAAGGTGCAATAAGCATTTTTACCCCGATGAATGAAAGGATAATTGCAAGTCCGTACGGAAGTTTGCTGAACATATGAATAAAGTTCGCCAACAGGAAGTACAATGATCTTAATCCTAAAATTGCAAAGATATTCGATGTATAAAGGATAAACGGGTCATTTGAAATTGCAAAGATCGCCGGAATAGAGTCTACAGCGAAAAGAACGTCCGTAAATTCAATAACTCCCACTACCACTAAAAGTGGAGTCGCCATTTTGATTCCGTTCTGAATAGTGAAGAACTTATCACCATCGTAATTATCGGAAACTTTCCAGAAACTTTTGATCAGTCTTGCTCCTGCAGTATTACTGTAATCTTCGTCCTCATCATCGCCTCCGTCACCCCATGATTTGATTCCTGCATATACAAGAAATAGTCCAAATAGAGTCATTACAACGTTGATTTTTACAGCTTCACCAAAAATATTCATTTCCGGAAGATAAGTAAGATTGATAAGCCCTACTCCTGCAAAGATGAAGATCGCCCTGAAGATCAATGCACCAATAATCCCCCAGAAAAGGACTTTATGATGAAGGAACTTTGGAACTTTGAAGAATCCAAAAACAAGAATGAATACGAATAAGTTATCTACAGAAAGCGCTTTCTCGATCCAGTATGCCGCCTGATACTGTGTAAATTTCTCTACAGCCAGCGCATGACTTTCAGGGGTTCCGTCTGTATTGAAAACCCAATACACCACTCCTGAAAATATCATAGACAGTGAGATCCATACGATAGACCAGATGGTAGCTTCTTTGGAAGATACTTCGTGACTTTTTTTATTGAAAACTCCTAAGTCCAGGAGTAGCATGATAACTACCGTTACCGCAAATCCCCACACCAAACCAGGGTGCAGATCTAAAATACTTTGATGTTCCACTTGAGTATATGTTATTATATGATAAAAGCAATAGATGTACAAAGTACAAATATTGCTATTTTATTTATCTTTTGATTTATAAATGATTATAAATAATTCATCTGTACCGTCTGAATCGTTTGCTCCAGTTTTCTGTCTGCTGTTGGATCTCCGATAGCGTTGAATTTCCATTCACCATTTCTTCTGTAAAAAACACCTAATACCATAGCAACATGTCCTTTGAAAGAAACATCATTTGCGATGTCATATTTAGCAAAAACCTCCTTCACATTGGTTGGAGTTCCTTCATAGATACGGATAGAAGCGAAAGGAATCGTTCCGAAATCCTGACCTCTGTAGCTGTTCAATACCATTGCAACATGGTCTACATTAGGTTCAAGTTGGCTGAAATCTACAGTAATTACTTCGTTATCCAATCCGTCATCTCCGTTTATATCTCCTGTAAGATCATCTCCACTGTGTCTTACGGAACCGTTTCTTGATTTCAGGTTTCCGAAATAGATTACTTCAGTAACGTTTTTGTTTGAATCATATAAAATACAGCTTCCGTCTAAGTCTACTGCTTCTTTTTTAGTTCCAAAAAGACCTTTTTTTTCAATTGCTCCCCAGTTGATTCCTACACAAGCTTGGGAAAGTTCAGCTCCGTTTTCTTTTTTAAGGTTGATTCTCTGACCTTTTTGTAAGTTGATAGCCATCTTTTTATGTTTAGTTGTTATTTACTTTTTTTACGAAAAGCTGATGCGCTTATCCGCTAGTTTCAAATTTCGTTTTATTGATTATTCAGGTTCAAATTAAGCATTGCGCGCAGAATATTCGTTTCTTCATCAAAGTCGAATATTTTGCTCATAATATCAATATTTTCGAGGTTTTTAATATAATCTTTCAGAACTTCTTCTACCTCAGGTGGTAAATTACGTTTTCTTTCATTCATACTGTTTTCAAGCAGTTCATTTTTACCTTTCAGCTGATCGATAATCGTACTCTGATTCGATTGATTTTCAGAAATATCAAGCTTATCCAGTTCTTTGTCGAAAAGATAAAGCTTTTTATCATCCACACTGAAAATAAAGTAGTCATCAGACTGAAAGATTTTAAAAAGTTCATATTCGTGGGTTCCGATAATATAACCACAGACAAAGCGAACTTTAAATCCCTGGATATTAAGTCTTCCCAAGAGTTTTCTTTCAATGGAATAATCCCTGTACTGATATGCAGGAAAAGATTCAATCTTCAACAGAGATTCATCTGCTTCTGATCTGTAAAATTCCTGAGCATATTTTTTATGAAAGTACAGTACATTCTCCCAATTGGCTGTAAAAATATCTTCTGTAAGATCTTTATACAGGGCTTTCAGATGCTGTGAAAATATACCGCTGTACATTTTCCTGTCTGTTTGAAAACTGTCTATTCGCCTTTCTTCAAAACCTGAAATATATTTTTTGTTGATGTCAATTTCATTAATGACAGTCAGCATCTCATTTTCTTTCTGCCTTTTTATTTTGGTAAGCAGTTCAATGAGACTGTCTGTATACTGCAGATGGAAAAGTTCTAATTTATTATAATCTAAAGCCGTATTTTCCTGGAACAGATTGTGGATAATATCTGTTTTGATGTAAATGGATATTATATCAATATGTTCAAAAAAATTAGCAAGGAGCTTAAGTCTGGTTAACCTCCTTTTGCTTTGTGACAATATAATTGCTGCATCTTCCCCCACCGTAGTATCCTATAAATTAACCTCTGACATTTGCTTTCAGTTCATGTTCCAATGTCTGAAGATCCTGATCAAGTTTTCTTCTGTTTTCTGCTCCTGTTTTCTGGATCTGTTTCACCTCATTTAATGTGTTGATCAACATTGAAGTGGTTTCTCTTAATGTTTCTACAGAAACGATAGTCTGCTCATTAGCTCTTGCTACATTGATAGAGTTCTGACCAAGACGTTCAGCATTCTTTCTCAAAATTTCTTCAGTAGTAGAAGATACTTTCTGCTGGATCTCAATATTCTGCTGCTGTCTGTACATAGCAACAGCAAGTGAAAGTTGATTTTTCCATACAGGAAGTGTGGTAGTAAGAATAGTCTGTGCTTTTTCTGCAATAGAAACGTTGTTATTCTGTACCAATCTGATCTGTGGAAGAGACTGCATCATGATAACACGTACTACTTTAAGATCAGCCATTCTTCTGTCTAATCTTGCAATGAAGTCTCTCTTATCTGCAATTTGATAATCCTGGAAATTCTGAGGATTCGCTTCCATCTGAGCCAATTCTCCTGCCGCTCTTTCCATTCTGATATTTCCGGCAATTACAAGTTCTTCAATTTGTTTGATAGAATTTACATTGCTTTCAAAAATAGTCTGAAGAACAGCATTATCTTTTGTAGAAGTAATGATTCCAGCATTTACTTTGTAAGAAATCTGCTCGATATTATTGATGATCTTGTCATATTTTGTAAATAAATTCTCCACCTGCGTTATTACTTTCTTCATGAAAGGTAATTTGCTAAGAAAGCTTTTTACTTTATTTCCGTTAAGTTCTTCAACGTCTACATAGTTTAATTCTACTAGTAGATCATTAATAAGACCTCCTACTTCTCCTGAGTTTGATCTTCTTACATTTCCTAAGAAGCTATCACTCTGATTGGTTAATGTCTTTTGAAGCTCTGCTCCAAAGTTTACAATAGATCCTGGATTTGCTTCATCAATAGAGTTCGCAAGAACTTCATATTTCTGACGCTCTTCAGATTGTAACTGAGTCAGATTTACGTTTCCTTCTCTGTCTACAAGCACTGCTGGTGCCGCATTCTGGCTTTGAACCGGTAAACCTGGTGATGCCATTGGTGTAGGGTCAAATGTTTTAAGCGGTTCAATTGATCCTAGTGGATCTATCGGTTGATTTTCTTGATTATCCATAATTATTTCTGATAAAGTGATACAAATTTCTCAAGACCTTCTCTTTGTCCGGCTCCTACAGCCTCAAATTTCCATTCTCCGTTTCTGTTGTAGATTCTTCCGAACTCTACAGCTGTTTCTATTGAGAAATCTTCATCTAGTTCATATTTTAAGATTTCCTCGTTCGTATCTGTGTTAAAAATTCTGATGAAAGAATTTCTTACCTGTCCAAAATTCTGTTTTCTTGAATCTGCATCGTGAATAGTTACTACTACAGTAATTTCTTTTACAGCAGCATCAATTTTTGTAAGATCAATTTTGATCTGCTCATCATCCCCGGATCCTTCTCCTGTAAGGTTATCTCCTGTATGGATTACTGCTTGATCCGGAGACTCAAGGTTGTTATAAAAAATAAAGTGATTATCTGAAACCAGTTTTTTATCGTCTCCCAATAAAAATAAAGAAGCATCCAGGTCAAATGCTGTTCCTGTAGAAGTATTATTGATATCCCATCCTAAACCTACAGTAAATTTAGGTGCGTTAATATTTTCTCTTTGTCCTTTTTGTAAGTTAATAGCCATAATATAATTCCGTTTGTGTTAAAGTATTGATGTTGTTTTCGTATTCTTTTATTAAATGATAATTATTACTGATGGCAAGCTCCAAAAGAAGATCCATCTGTCTCTTTTTTACATTAGACGTAAGATAATCAAAATTACTTGAATCTAAGCCTAAAATATATTTTACAATCCTTGTATTGAACTCAAAATTTTGTTTATTCATTACTTCTGCAATATGCTCTACGTTTTTCACCGCATAGTAATTGAAAAAGTTTTCAATTTTAGGATCAAGGTCAAAATTCATCAGTTCAGCATAATACAGGAACATAAAATCTGCCTCTACTTTATATTCGTCAAGGATTTTGTTTACGGTATATTCATGACTTCCCGTTATTTTTATATCATCTATAAAAATACAAAGTTTTCCTCTTAAAAAATCTTTATCAATGTAATAAGTATCATTGGCAATCAGATTTTTGCGATCTTCGAAACTAAGATTACCATAATCTGTTATATAGGTATGATTTCTATTGATTTTTGATAAGATGGAAGATTTCTTTCCTTTTTGGAACAAATAGAAGTCTAAATGCTTTTTGAAGAAAAAACACAGAAAATTTGAAGCTGTAGGAATCGCCATATACGGGCTTGGAAGCACTACAATTTCTTTATCTGAATTTAAAAGGTGTTCATTTTCAGAAATAAATCCATCAAATAATTCTTTTGCAAATTTTTCAGCATACGACTTATCGCCATATTTGAAATAGCTGTATTCTGCAGGTGAGAAAGTAAACTCATCCGCTGAATGAATGTGGTGTAAGCTGTATCTTTTGTTCATGTTTATCTTTAGTGTTTAAGTAAATGTGCACTGAAACCGAAATCTTTTGCCCCTTTATAGTCTGCCACAGGATTATCTCCAATATGCAGAATCTGATGCATAGGAAGCTCCTGATCTTTAATATTATTCTTCACCTCCTGAAAAATAAGCGGGTTCGGTTTCGAACAGTTGATTTCATCTGAATAAATATGAAAATCTATATACTGATCCAGATTTTCATGAATCAGAAATTTTCTCATTGTTTTTCCTTTGATAAATCCTGTATTGCTCAAAATATTGATAGTCTTCCCTTGATTTTTAATTTCATCAAAAAAATCATGAATATTTTCAAAAATGACGACAGGTTTATATTCCAGAAACAGCTCTTCACTTTTCTCATAAAACTCATTGAGCTTTTCTTTGTTTAAAAGTCTTACATCTACATTCAACGCACCTAAAATCATCAGATAAATTTCAAATGTATCTATATTCCCTCCTGTTACTTCATTAATCGTATTGCAAAGATCATCGTAATATTTTACAGTTCTTGCAACTACTTCTATCGGAGCGTCCACATTAAAAAATGAGGAGAACAGCTCAACTCTTTTTGTTTTAAATTCAGGATGAGATTTTATTAAGGTGAGCCACAAATCAAAAGAAAAATGACAGTGGTTATGAATATCGATATCTGTTTTCAATATGTTTTAGTTAAAAGTTTTA
Source organism: Chryseobacterium artocarpi (assembly GCF_001684975.1). GTDB lineage: Bacteria > Bacteroidota > Bacteroidia > Flavobacteriales > Weeksellaceae > Chryseobacterium > Chryseobacterium artocarpi. The sequence goes on from NZ_MAYH01000050.1 coordinate 78,437, forward strand.
TTTAGCTTTCTTGAAAAAGATTTAAAATATTTGAATCATCAACAAGTGTTTAATTTCTATTCTTCCCAAAGATAAAATTTTTATCATAAAAGTATTACTTCGATTCTCTGTTTTAAGATATTTTATGATTTGATAGCAGAAACAATAAAAAAGGACTATAATTTCTTATAGTCCTTTTTCCTGTTACGGGAGTTTAGATTTTTATAGTGAATAGTCAATCTTCAATTCACTTCGTTTGCAAAGCAAAATTCACATATTGAATCCTTAACTATTTTTCCGGCATTACTTTATATGTGGGATCTTCCTGAATATTTACCTCTATAACAGCTTCAGCGTTTTTCAGCATTTTACGGCAGTCTTCGCTGAGATGGCGGAGATATACTGTTTTTCCCTGCTGCTTGTATCGCTTTGACAGTTTATCAAGAGCATCAATGGCACTCATATCCACAATGCGGCTTTCTTTAAAATCTACCACAATCTCTTCAGGGTCATTCATAGGATCAAATTTGTCTGCAAAAGCCGTGGCTGAACCGAAAAACAACGGACCATATATTTCATAATGCCTGATTCCGTTTTCATCAATATATTTTCTGGCACGTATCATTTTAGCATTATCCCATGCAAAGACTAAAGCAGAAATAATAACTCCTACCAAAACAGCAAGAGCAAGATTATGAAGAACCACAGTAATCAAAGCAACCGTAATTCCCACAAATATATCGGACTTCGGCATTTTATTCACAATTCTGATGGAAACCCACTGAAAAGTACTGATTGCTACCATCATCATTACTCCGACCAATGCTGCCATCGGGATTTTTTCTATAACTGGCGCTCCAATGAGTATAATCATCAATATCATAAGAGAAGCAATGATCCCTGATAATCTGGCTCTGGAACCTGCATTGAGATTTACCAGAGTTTGTGCTACCATTGCACAACCTCCCATTCCTCCGAAAAAACCGTTTGTAATATTTGCCAGCCCTTGAGCTACAGACTCTTTATTTGCATTTCCTTTAGAGTTGGTAATCTCATCTACCATAGATAAGGTCAAAAGAGATTCAATAAGCCCTACTCCTGCCATAATAAGAGCATAAGGAAAAATGATCTGGAGTGTTTCCATTGAAAAAGGAATTTTCGGAATATGAAAACTTGGAAGACTTCCACTGATGTGAGCAATATCTGCCACTGTTTTGGTTTGAATATTAAAACCCAGAACTACAGCGAACACAACAATAATTGCTACTAAAGAAGCGGGAACAGCTTTTGTAATTTTAGGAAAGAAATAAACGACAGCAATTGTAAGAGCCGTTAATCCTCCCATGATATACAAAGGAGTTCCTTGAAGCCAACCTGCTACTCCATTACTGTCCGTAATTTTAAATTGTTCTACCTGTGCCATAAAAATAATGATCGCCAATCCGTTCAGAAAGCCATACATTACAGGTTGAGGAATAAGCCGTACAAATTTTCCGAGTTTGAAAATACCGACTAACATCTGAAGTATTCCTGCTAATGCCACGGTTGCAAAAAGATATTCTATTCCGTGAGACTGTATTAAGGCAATCAAAACAACTATAGTAGCTCCGGCTCCTCCTGAAACCATTCCTGGACGTCCTCCTAAAACTGCGGTTACAAATCCCATGATACAAGCTGCATAAAGTCCGGTGAGAGGTGAAAGCCCCGCAAGAATTGCAAATGAAAGAGATTCCGGAATCATGGTCATGGCAACAGTAAAGCCAGCCAGTAACTCATTTTTATAATTAATTTTTTTCGAAAAATCGAATAAGTTGATAGTATTTTTCATTGAAGTGCAAAGTTATACACTTGCTGAATGGTAAACAATTTTTTATTTTCTAAACCATCTAAACGTTAAAATAATTCACACGTTAGTTCATATAATATGTTAATTTTAATTAAAATTATCTTATAAATTCACTTTTTTAAACTTCCAAAGAGAATCTCTTATGATTTTTGTTTACATTTGAGAACAATTAAGCAGATTATTCGGTACTAAACAAATATTCAAGGCAAAAAACTGATTGTCAGAATACATACAATCGTTAAATACGTAAAGCTTATAAATAGTATTGCATAAAAAATCTTTAATAGGTTATATATTATTTACACAAAATGGTAGAAAAAGGAAGTTTGAAAAAGAGGAAGAGTTATAAATCCATTGAAAATAAAAAATATACCTAAAAGGTAGACTAAAGTGATAACAAGCAATTGATATTGAGAAATTAAACAATCCTACCCTGATTAATTTTTTGAAAAATCATAGTTCTGTTAAATTTATCTGATTCTTTCTTTACAACTTCTTTTATATCTCCCTATCTGAATCTTGAACAACAGATAACAGATTGTGACACACCTGATATATACTATTTAAGCTTTCTTATGTAGAATTTTAATTAACAGATATTTTAAAAATGTTATACAAAGAGATCCATATTGGAACGTTTATTAAGGAAAAAGTAGATGAAAATGAAATAACTATGGACAGGATCTGCAAGTTCCTAGGAAAAGATGAAGATGCTGTGGAAAGAATGTACAATAGCAAATCAATAGATTCGGATCTTCTTCTAAGATGGAGCAAACTATTGGAATACGATTTTTTCAGACTTTACAGCTCACACCTGATTTTATATGCACCTCCTGCTGCTATTAATAAGAACCAACAGAAATCTGATAAAATTCCTTATTTCAGAAAGAATATTTACACTCAGGAAATCAAAGAATTTATCATGAAAAGAATTCTCTCCGGAGAGATGACGCAAAGTGAAGTCATCAAGGAATATTCCATTCCTAAAAGTACTCTTCACAGATGGCTTCAGAAAAGTGATAACACGAACGGATAAACTGAGAAAAAATGCGCCCCAATTACAAAAAAATCTATCAGGATATGCTTAGACTTGAGTATCCGGATAAATTAAAAGACCCAAAGATCAAAGAACTTCTTGGCAAACTGGAAACCACTGAAGATGTCCTGAAATTCAATGACAGACTCTTCAAACCTTCAAAGGAAAGCCAAAAAAACAATCAGAAACTAAAGACTTATGATAAGAAAACCATGCTGAAACTTCTTCAGTATCAGAAAAAACATGGACACTCTACCAGTTATATGTCTAAAAAGTATAAAATAAGCAGAACTACCCTCACCAAATGGAAACAAATGTTTGAGGAAGAACTTGAAAAAAAAGAAAAGAAAGCCGATTGATCATCGGCTTTTTCTGTAAAGGTAACCATAAGGAAAAATGGGGCTTAGCTTGCCGGATTCGAACCGGATAACCTTGCCGGAAGTACCGACTTCGCTATTCCTCCCCAAATGGCTGTAACGATGAATTTTTTCCTAACGACACTTATATAATACATTTAACACTAAGCCGGAGGCGGGAAGAAAGGAAGGTTTAGAAAATTACGATACAAAGATGTATTCCGATTCCCCGCTTCCGGCTTAGTTACTTAAAATATAATCTTATAAAAACAAGGCAACAGGCAAATAGTGATGTCGTGCTCTACCAGCTGAGCTACTCTTCCTTTAGTTTTTAGTGGAAGAGACAGGATTTGAACCTGTGTCCCCGTCGTGATGATCGAAGTAATGCTATTTTACGACACTTGTTTGTTTTTTTTAAAAAAAAGAGGCAAATATTCGAAAAGACTTTTATAAATCATTTTCATAATCTATTCTGGAGTCGAACCAAATGTAACCGAAGTAAGCCTTCTCTACGGCACTCTTTCATCATATCAAGGTAAAAATTTTGGAATCTTCCGTGCATTTGCTCTAACCCACTGAGCTACTTCTCCTTTTCGAGGGAAAAGGCAGGACTTGAACCTGCGACACAATGTTTATGATCTCGAAGTATGATTCCAGAACGACACTTGAAAACAGCAAGGCAATTGTGCAAACAGACACGTATTAACGGTGTGCTATCTTTATACTATCTGCCATTGCAGAACAGGACTTGCACCTGTACTTCCGTTCCCCCACGAAGTATTTCTGTTTTACGGCACTTGCTTTTTTATAAAACCAAGCAATTCAATTGTAAGAGTAATGGTTCAATTAAAAGTTGACGATGGAACTCTTACAGACGGCATTGGTTTATTTTTACCAGGCAATTTTCGAAAAGACTCTGTCAGTTTGGAATCGAAGTACGTCTTCTCTTACGGCACCGGTGTTAATTGTTACTGCAAAATTAAACGGCTAGTACGCAATCTATTTACGCAGATATATTTTATTTAATTCCCGATATAAATTTTGAAATTTTCTCGGCGTTGTTAATATTCTCTTTTTCCAAAATATTCAAAATCCTATTGTTGAAATTTATCTGATGTTGTTTTACTTTTTCCAACTCTTTTGTCAATACCGCCTCTGGAATTTCAAACTTTATGGTTATATTTTCAGGAACAATAGTACATTCTTCGGTGTAATCTGAAAAACTGATGATACCGTTTTCTCTTTTATACAGAATCCAAGGATGCCCGATCCATATATCTTTCCATTCGGAGGTCTCGTTTTCAAAAATTGCCTGCCATTCTTGTATATTACTCAGATCGCTGCAACAATTGGGTTCAATCAAAAATTCATTGTTATTTTTAAATACCACTCCACCATCAAAAGATAATACACATAGATCTTCTTCAGAATCATCAGCATCTATTTCGCCTAGCTTTTGATTTACAAGGACCTGTAAAGTTTCATCATCAATGGTTTCAATATCTACTAAAAAAGATCCTTTTTGAATTGTATTGACGTTGATATTAAGCTGAGAAGCTACTTCCATCATTTTCACGAACCATTCTTCATGGTTTAGATAATCTGAAAATTCCGGGAATTCAAAATCTTCATCGGAATATTTAAACAGATTGATTTCAATTGTATTAATAAGTTGTATCATTGTTGATTAGTTTAAGTTTTATAGCCCCGATTGCAACGGCATCCTTTTTCTGTTTCGGCTTGAAATAAGCACTGGCGAAAAAGATATAGTGAAAAGCGGGAATAAGCTCCTAAAAATTATTTTTAAAAGCAGTGCCTTTTACAGCACTACTTTTTGTATGATTTCAATTGCAGATTTTTGATCTTCCAACGCATTCAATACATCGAAAATTTTGTCTGACCAACCGGCAATAAGGTGTACATCATTTCTTTTGATATCTATTGGCTGTCTTCCATACCCTGCAAGATCAAAGATATACAACTTTGCTTTAGGTGCCAAAGCTTTATACTTGGTCCAGGAGTATTCAAAAGAGTTTTGATTACTATTACTGTCCCAAAGCTGAGCATCGGTAAACAACATTACTTTATCTACTTTTTCTTTTCTTCTGATCAGATCTTCAATCACCAGATAACCGTTTGTAGAGTATCCTACTTCTCCTTCTCGCTTGTAGAAAGCATCTACATTTCTAAGAATTCCATTTTTAGGCATCGGAACGCGTAGCCAACGGTCACCGAATATTCCCGTTACTACATTCTGGCATTTTGACTGTAGGATCATAGACATCAGCAAACCGATATCATACAACAAAACCTTACTTTTTGGAGAAACTGATTTCTGCATAGAGCCTGAAACGTCTGCCGCAATAACTACTGAAGTATCAAAACCAAAGCCTTTAATGTTTTGAGCACTTTGGGCAACGGCTTCTTCCAATGCCTCCAATACGGATGACAAATAAGGTGAATCAACAGCTTTCAATTCCCTGTACGCCGCCAGAAAACGGAATGGTAACTGTTTTGAATTTGATACCGCTTTTTCATCAGCCAGGTAACGACAGACTTTCTCCATAGCTTTAGAGGACACTTCTGCTTCCAGAATGTTTCTGAGGTTTCGTAAAGTTGCCATGTACCCTAATTTATTGCTGAAGATCAGCTCTTCCCATTTATTTTTGAAAGCCAGTTTTCTTTCTGCTTCATTGATAAATTTGGTCTGTCCCAATACTGAAAGTTCTACTTCCCAGGTGTAAGGTGTTTCCAACATATTATGTGCAATTTTATTGAAAATTGTCTGCTGGTCGTCATTTTTAGCTTTGGGATGAACAAGGAACAAGGCATCTTTCATTGTTACCTCAGCTTTTCTGTTGTATTTTGCAAACTGATATTCATCAAATCTATTGAATGATTTCGCAAGACCTTTCTGAATCTGCTTGGATAATCTGTTCAGCTTTTTAGTTTCTGTTCTTTTATTCGATAATTGGTAATATGCCAATAATTCTGTGATTTCATCTGCTCTCTGAACCACTCCATCCACAGTTCTGCTCACCAGATCAGAGCCTGAAATTTCTTTTGCCAACTCTGTAGCCAAGACTAAGGGAACGGAACGTAAATGCATATCTTTTCTTGCATAAACAGCTAATTTTGCTACAAATTCCGGATCATTTTTATCAATCAGAGACTTTATTCTCTCTAATCTGTCATCTCCTTTTTCATAAGAGATATTGGACAGTCCTGTTGTCACCACAGCACTATATAATTCTTCTTCTGGTGTCATCATATATGCTTTTTCACCTTCATAGTTCAAGATTTCTTTATCTTCTTTTTTCAAAAAATTAAATTTCATGAGTTACTGTTTTTTAGTTAAACATAGGAAGAGTTGCTTCCTCTCTGATTTCTGATGCAAAGTAAGGACTATATTGCGCAATCTTTTTGCGTAGATTATTTTTTTGAAAAATTTTATTTCAATAGGATTGGAAAAAAGCTAAAAAACTCTCGCAGATTTAGCTGATGACGCAGATTCTTTAAGTTTTGGCTAAAGCCAATGGAATTTGGTTTATGTATTTGACCGGGCGGGTGGGCTAAAGCCCACCCCTATTGATTTTGATATCAAATGGATATACATATGGGAAAATAGTTGTTTAACGACTTTATCTTTTATCTTTTATCTTTTATCTTTTATCTTTTATCTTTTATCTTTTATCTTTTATCTTTTATCTTTTATCTTTTATCTTTTATCTTTTATCTTTTATCTTTTATCTATCATTCATTTTTACGAAAGAAATCGGTATTATCAGGCTTTTACACTGTGGTTTCCTAGTTTTGTCTGTATTAAAATTAAAGCTATGATTAAAGGATTATATGAAACTCATGTTCAGGTAAGTGATTTGGAAAAAGGAATTAAGTTTTATACAGAAGTATTGGGGCTGAAGTTGGCACACAGAGATGAAACAAGACCTATAGCATTTCTATGGGTTGGTGAAAATAAAGAGTTTATGCTTGGGTTATGGGAACAGAAAGAGAATCTACAGACAAGGCATTTCGCTTTTTCGAGCAGTAAAGAAGATATTTTAAATTATTCTGTAAAGTTTTTAGAAGATAAAAATCTGAGCCCTTATAACTTCCTGAAAAATGGGAGTATTGAGCCAATGGTTTTTGCATGGATGCCGGCGTTGGCTATTTATTTTAATGATCCTGATGGTAATCAGCTTGAATTTATTTCAATCCTTGAGGGTGATGGGAAGCCCGAGCTGGGCGTTTTGACTTATGAGGAATGGATGAAACAGCATTAACCTTCTTATATTTTAAATAGCCACGAATTAACGAATAATAATCCGTGTATTCGTGGCATTTTTTCTTTAAGCTTTTATTGGCTATTGACAAGCTTTTTGACAGCAAGAACATGTTTACAGGGACCTCTTTCTCCCTGATACTTACTGAACCATTCACAAGTGCAGCGTTCTTTTTCATTTTCAAGAATAACTGTGTGATGCACTCCGGTTCCCTGGACTCTTGCTTCTGTTCTTTCTTTGTTTTTATTTAGGATTTCAACTTTTCCACCTTCTATCAATTTTTCAGCATTCTTCATACGAGGATTTAAGCCTAAAATTCTACTGAGTTTAAATGGTAGTCTTCGATAAAAGAATTCATTTTCATCCAAATCAAAACCTAATAATCCCATTGCAGCTAATCTTCCTGTAATATTATCAGTTGTACTCAAGCTTATATTTTCTTCCACTGCCAAAGCTGTTCCGTTGAATGATTGATTGGCATAGGCATATTTATCCAAAGCATCGATCCACTCATCAGGAACTTCTGTTGTAAGACTATCCAATACCGCTCCTTCACCGGAAAATCCTCGCCAGCTTTCTCTGGATAACGAGAAACTGAATCTTATATTTCCCATATAAAGCTGCCATGTTGTAGACTGCATATTGGAATGTGAAAACACCTGCATACTGTCTATATAAGGAAGTAACGGTTCCAGTAACCGAAGTCTGTGAAGCCCTCCGATGCAAACCGCATCTACAGATTTCACCGGTGAAAACATAGGTTTATTTCCTCTAACAATAAGATAATAGTCTGATTTTACTACTCCTTTTGGCATTCCGCGGAATAACTGCTGAGTCTGGATTTTATTAAAGATGTGCTGCTTTTCGGACTCTGATAAATAAATCTGTACGGTCCCCAGACCTTTGATCCATTTTTCAGGTAACGGAACTTTCCTTTCAACTATTTTTTTTTCTTCTGTATAAAGACCAACTTCTTTTTCACCAACAGAAAGCATAATTTTTTCATTGGGGCGAATACTTCCTAATGCAGCTATCATCGGTTGATTAAAATCTACATTAGTGGTTCCGTTTTCCAGAAATTCACCATCCAATCCGTCAGGAAGAACATCTATCCTGGCATAAACACCGGCACAATGTGAAAAACCTTCAAAACGAAGTCTTTCATTTCCGGCTGTTACAATCGGGTCTTTAAGCAATGCCATCTGAAATGGTGACAGGTTGAAACTTGATTTCACAATATTGGAAAGTGTAATCAGGCAACGTGCCAAAATAAAGGGCTGTCCTACATTTCCCCAGAAAAAACAAGGGACATCAATATTTTTCTGAATCTCACTGTATTGGGCAAGAAACAGTTCTTCAAGAGCATCTTTCCTTACCAGTGATGATGATCTTGAATAGTTATAAATAAGCGTATCTTCCATGATTTATTTTTTGAGAAGAAGATTGCAGATTTTTTTCAGGCTCGAGTTTTCTTTCCAATCGTTTAATTTCTCTATAACTTGTTTATTAGCCTCCGATTGGTTTAAAGCTAATACTTCATGATAAATTTCTAACAGCTTTTTCAAATTGGTAACAGGTTGTTCCATTTGAAGTAATATATTCGAGATTAATTCTTCTAAAGCAATATTATGGTCCTTACTTACATTCAGCATATGATGTTGCATAAGATCTGTTAACCTCTTTACAGGAGCCCACTCCAGCTTTTCATGCAGTCCTACCACTTTTCCTAATTGAGCGTTGTCTATCATTTTATGAGAAACATGTTCCAGCCAGATTTCGGCTGCAGTTCCTCTGATTGTTTTATCTCCATCTAAGAATATTGTTCCCAGAAACAGATGCCCCATAGAATCTAAAGGTTTTTTGATCTGATAAAGAGCCTGTGCCGTGTGCAGCACAAGGTTTCTCTCATACACTTCTGCAATACCGGAATAGAAAAGGCAATATTTAATAACCTTCGCCAAAGCATTTCCTAACGTATTCGGAAAACACCACATCAATGCTGGAATTTCGGTAAGCTCTTTTTGTTCTGCAACAAAATATTCCAGAAACAAAGGGGCTTTTCTTTTTTGCAGATGATATTTTGGAATCACAATATTCAGTTCTACCGGATAGTATGAGTTCTTTTTACTGTCTATAGTCTTCCAACTATAGTTTCCTGAGAAAAATTCGACAGGAATATTATCGTATCCAAATTCTTTAAATTCTTTAAAAACAGTCTCCGGTGAACGGGTAATTCCTGCTGTCATCCACCATGAAGGATGTTCAAATTTCCCTTTCGGAGTTTCGTTTTTACCCAAGAAGAACAATAATAAATCTTTATATTCTCCTTTTAATTTTTGTTCAACCAACTGTATTGCTTCTGATGTGTTATCCAGGGCACAACGTTGAAATGCCAACTGCACATCAAGATGGTTGGGTTCGATATTTTTATTTTGATAGATCTCTAATTTCTCAACCAAACTTGCCGGAGAAATCCAACATGGTGAGTGTGTTACCGTAAACAGCAGCGGAGTATTATCTCCCAATTTTACTTTATGATTGATGTAAATTGCGATTTCTTTGAACGCCTCCATTGTAGGACATTCTGCTCCTACATTTTCTACCGGTCCTAATTTTTTCTGATAGTTTGAATAAGTTTCTCTTGATGCTTCTTCATCTTGGGTTTTCCGATATATTTTTTCAAGATTTTTAAGTTGAAGAGGATATTTCCCCAATAAATCTAATCCATAATTGATAATCAGATTACACAATAAAACATTTAGATAAGGGACTTCCCACTTTGCTATTGTTTTACAGGCTTTAAGAAATACCGGTTCAATCAATTTAACAGATTCTGTATCTACATCATTCGCAAAACGGATAAATCCATCCAAAGCTATATCACAATGATGGCTATATGGGTCATCAATAGCCAAAGGAAGGAAGAACATAAGATCTTCAAAACTCTCCAATACTTTCACTTTATTCTCTTCTGCAGTAAGGGATAGCTTTTCTGAAGTAATAACTTCCAGTTCCGGTTGTTTTTCTTCTATATATTTTGCTAAAATGGGACGTACATTCGTTAAAATATTATCCGAATAATGAGAAAGTGCCTCCATCATATTATCAGATGCAGGAATATACCTTTGAATGATTTTTGCAGCTTTTGACTGTATTCCATCATCTTTACTTACAAATGCAGTACTTAAAGCCATTCCCAGCATTTCCGGGTCTATAATCTTCCTCTGAAATATTTTTTCTGTAAGCATCAGACTGGCAATTACCACAGTCTTCACTTCTGAGCTTAATAAATTAGGTAAGTAATGAGAAAATTCATCGCTTTTAAATTCTGGAGTTCCTACTATTTTTTTCAGATGAGCTAAAATGGTATTGACAGCCTTCGATTGTGGAGAGGACAGCCCGGCAAGCAAATCATCCTGAAGTTCTACTAATTCTTCATCCGTTGGCTTTAATATTGTAAATGAATCCATAAACCAGCCTGTAACATTTTTATTGAAGTTCCTGTTGGATGCCAGAAGACATTCCCGCAGGAATCTCTTTCTTTCAATTTTTTGCTCAGCTACCAGCTTTTGTATTAATGGAAACCATTCTTTTTGAAACGGTAATGATTTAGAAGGATATTCACATAAATACCAAAAATGAGTTTTAAGGGTATCAGGGTGCTGATCCAGATCAACGACAGGATAATTACTCAAATGATATCCCAGCAACTCCGGCTTAGGCTGTACATAGCCTTTCTCTGTCCATCCTAAAATATCTTTATAATTAAATGCTGTAAATTCAGCGTCTATAGAATCGTTAATGAAGTCAGAAAACCAATCCGGACATCCCCACTCCAGAATTTGCTCTGCCTGTTCTGCATTCCGGAAAAAACTCCAGTAATTTTTACCAAAGTTTTTCTGATCCATACAAACAAATGATGCAATGTCTATAATTGAGTGTTGATTTACAGAACCAGCAGTATGATAAGAGTTTTTGGTCATGATGATCTTATTGATCTCACGGTCCATTTTCTTTATCGTGGGTACTAATGTTTTCTTTTCTTCCGAAGAAAGCTGCTTCAAAAAAGGGATGATCTCATGTACTTTTTCCTCATTAAGAATCTCATAAAGTCTCTCTTTCATTGGTTATTAATTTGATGTATAATTTTTTTCAGGTTATTCTCTTTTTTCCATTCTTGAAACAAATTCGTGAGATTTTCATCTACTCTGGTTTGATTCTGATTTAGCAGTTCATAATAAAGCTCCAATAGCTTTTTAAGATTAAAAACCGGCTTTCTAATTGCTGAAAGAATGGATATCAGCAGTTTTTCAAAGGCTTTGTTATGGCTGGTACTCAAATTGATAACTCCTGATACTCCATCTGTAAAACGTTTCACCGGAGCCCATCCGAAATTGATCTTTTCCCCCATCAAAATTCCAAGTTTCTGTATATTGAAATCTTCGGAAATTGCCTTGTTTATTAAGACTTCAAAAGCCATACCAGAGAAGGTTTTATCTTTATTAAACAGTCCCGAAGAGAGGAATAAATAATGTACCGGCTGGAAAGGTACATTGAGTTTCATCCACGCATCAAGAAACTCCACATTACCCTTTATATTATACTGATAATCAGCATTTGACAAATTTTCATTGTATTTTTTCGCGACCACTGATCCTGAAAAATACGGAGCTGTATATAAAATATGAATCAGATCCCGATCATAAACACCATGATATGAGTTGAATAAATAATCCAAAAAAGAAGCATCTTCAGAAACCTCTTTTTTATTTTCAACGGAGACTAAAACCTGTGGTATTTCTTCAGTAGCATTCCATTTATATATTTTCCTGTAGCTAAAGTCCCATTGGAAGCTTCCATCAAGATATTCTTTCTCATACTGTTCTTTAAAATAATTTTCATCAAAAACAGGTTTTAAAAGATTGAAGTAAGCTTCATTCAAATGTTTTTTGGCATATTTTTCTGCTTCTTGAAGGTTTTCTTTTTTTACACGAAGTATAGCTATCTGCAAATCAAAAGGGATTGTTTTTTCCTCATATTGCTGATAAATTTTTAATCTATCGACAAGCTTATTTGCTGTAATCCAAGAGGGAGTATGATCTGGAATAGAAAGAACCGGAAGCTTTTTATTCTGCTTTAATAAATCAAAAACTCCAAGAAGTAATTGATGATAAGCCTTAAAAATCAAAGGAGTTTTCTTTTCACTCCAGTTTTCCAGAGTTGGAAATCCTAATCTTGCTTCCTGTAAAATCTTTGATGTATTTTTCTGTTTTAATAAAGCATAATTCACCAGAAATGTAGCCATCAAGTGATGAAGCCCTTTGGTCTCTTTTCTTTTGATAGCAGCTTTAAATGCTGGTTCCAATTGATTAAAATGCTCTTCTGTAAAGTCATTATTAAATTTTACCAACGCATCCAGAAACAAATCAAAATGATAGGTCTCATTGTTATTGAATATTTGGGATGTCAGAAATATAAAATCTTCTATAGTTTCAATGGGTAACACAGGTTGTGACATATGCCATAAATCCTGTAGGTTTGACACTTCTTCCTTGATTTCAGGAATTTTATTGTCTGTAAAAAATTTATTTAGTAAAGTCTGTGCATCAGAAAGAATGGAACCTGAATAAAAATTCAGTTCATTACGAAGCCTTTCAGAATTATGGTCACCGTATTTAGCAATAATTTTAGCTCCTTTTGTTTGAAGAGTTTTATCCTTATTCATAAAAACAGGCATGATAAGAACACAGACTTCTTCATTGTATTTTTTGTTGTTTTTTACAATTTTTTCCAAAGCCTGAAGCATTGCATTGACAATATTCTTCGTGGGAACTGTTATTAGTGAACCAGAAAACTGTAAGAAATTCTCTGTTTTAAATTCAGGATTGATAAGTACAGAATTGATAATCTTCAATAATCCTGGAAACAAAGAATTTTGTGTCGAATGAAAAATAAAGAACAGTTCGTCCTGTAACTCTATGATTTCATGATCTGTAGGTTCAAGATGAATAAAAAGTTCTAAAAACCATGCATTATGTTCTTTTGAAAAATTGAAATTGATAGCATTGAGTGCTGTTTTCAGTACTTTTGAACGGTCAATTTTATTTTCGTCAGAAAGCTTTTTAAAAATATCTTTCCAATTTCTGTCTCTGTAAGATCCTGTGACGTTAGATTCATATTCAAATAAAAACCAGATATGTGATTTTAATGTTACCGGATAAGTAAACAAAACCTCATCAGCTCTTGAAGAAGATGCCAGTAATTCGGCACATACTTCTTCTTTAAGAGTAAAATATCCTTTATTTTCCCACTCCAAAACCTTTAGATAATCATAACCTTCCAGGAAAAGATAGCTTTCTCCGATCCATTCAGGAACGAAGAATTCAAAGAGTTCGTCTATAAGATTAACTGGGATTGAATAGTATCCGGGTCTTAATTTCTCATATTCAGCTTTTGTTGTACTGCACGCCAAAGCTGCTAACACAGAGATTGCATTGTGCCCCCATTCCTTATTGATATGTTTCTTCAGGATAGAAGCAACTTCTTTTTTATCTTTTGGTATTAGTTTTTTAAGAAACGGAACTATTTCCTTGATTTTATAGTTTAAATATATCGTCTTAAATTCCTCTGCAATAAACATAAATTCTTTCTTGTCAGCTAAATTAATAAAAATTGACTGACAGACAGTAAATTATCCCATCAAAGTGAATTTTTTAACAAAATTTTAAGTTAATAAAAGTATCTTCATAACCTGTCACAATTCAATATATAAAATTCCCTGTTTAAAGATTTATCATGCAAAAACAATAAAATAAAGGATAAAATACCATGTTGTTATCATTCATTTGAATATTCTATTTTGAATCACATATTTTATTTATATTCTTAAAAACATTTAACAAAAAAACTTTATTTTAAAATTGTAATTCATTAAATTTTATATATTTGCAAAACAAAAATACTTGACAAATCAAATACTTTTCAAATGATAAGCAATGAATTATTATTTTTAATCAACATTAATAAACTGCAATCAATAATTTCCAGAAAGTTTGACACGTTGAGTGTACATGGGCTTGGATTCAATGATTTTGTCATTCTTTATATTCTGAGTACGGCTTCAGAGGATAAAATGCGAAGGATTGATCTTGCTGAAAAGATTGGACTTACAGCTTCCGGCGTTACTCGATTATTAAATCCGTTAGAAAAGATCGGGCTTGTTTCCAGAGAAACTAATGAAAGAGATGCCAGAGTGAGCTATGTTGTGATTACTCCTAATGGAAAAAAGATATTTGAGGAGGCTAAAACAACGGCTGAAAATATTACAAAAGACATTCTTCCATCTAAAAAAATAAAGTCTTTACGTATCATTAGTGACCTTCTATTTGATCTTGGAGGAAATATCAAATAATAAAAGAATATGAATGAGGAAAAAGGTTGATTCTTAATTTAAAAAAATCAATATGAAAAATGCATTGAAACAACAATTGAGAGAAAAAGCAAAAAATCACAAAACAACGATGGGCGTTCTTTCTGTGAAAAATAATTTTAACGGGAAACAATATATTCAGGGATCTTTGAATCTTGAAGCTCTTATCAATAAAATGAAATTCTTACTGAATGGAGATTCGTTTTCCAACTCTGAGCTACAGAAAGACTGGAATGAATACGGAAATGAAGGATTTTCGTTTGAATTTATCACCATTATTCCCAATCAGGATAATCCGTATGTCAATTATCGTAAGGAAATCATAAAAGCTGAGCAGGCTGCCTTATTAGAAAGTGACAGGGAACTGTATCGTCATGAATAGCTTTGTGAAACTTAAGGATGTTGATTTATGCTATGAAATATTTGGTATGGAAAATCAACAGGCAATTGTATTGATTTCCGGTTTGGGAAGTCAGATGATCCGTTGGGATGATACTTTTTGTCAATTACTTGTAGATCAAGGATTCAGAGCGATTCGTTTTGATAATAGAGATTCGGGAATGTCTGTTTTTCGTTCTGAAAAAGAATTTTGTTTTAATGGGGATTTTACTTCTATTAAAAAAGATGATGTTTCTTACTCACTGATAGATATGACAAAAGATATAATAGGTTTACTTGATCATTTACATATTGAAAAGGCACATTTCGTTGGGCGTTCAATGGGTGGAATTATCGCACAACTTTTAGGTTCTTATTTTCCTGAAAGAGTATTAAGCCTTACAATTATTATGTCAACATCGTTAAATCCTGATTTGCCTCCTTCTGATCCTGAAGTGATGGCAATGATGATGAAGACTCCGGTTGATCCGGCTATTGATAAAGAAGGATATATCAATGAAAAACTCTTTTTTGCTGAGAAAATTTCGGGGAGTCAATACCCAATAGATAATGTATCTGAAATTCAAATGATCCAGGAGGAACTTAGCCGCTCTAAGACAAAAAATGGAATAATCCGACAGCTTCTGGCAATGGGATCCTTTCAATACAACCCAGAAATTCTGAAGAAAATAAAGGTTCCTACTTTGGTTATTCATGGTATTGAAGACCTTATTTTTCACTCTGATTGTGGTAGAGATATTGCCGATTCTATTCCTAATTCTGAAATTATGCTGATAGAAGGAATGGGGCACGCAATTCCTGTAGAATTATATGATCTGATTACTAAAAACATTGTTGGAATCATACAATAAAAAAAGCTGTACACTATTGTACAGCCTTTCTGTGTTATGCTTTTTACTTACAAACTAGTTGTTCTTTAAGCACCAGTGAAGGATTTTCGCAATATTTCTTGCATCATCCACCCCTCTGTGATGAGTACCATCAAGTTTGAACCCAAGTTCATTCAAAGCTCTCTGCATACCTACGCTTTTTCTTATTGTAGGATGTATTTCCCCGAATAAGGTTTTCACGTTGATATGATCATCACCCAACGGATAATCCACATAAAATCTTCTTGCCTGATCTTGAAGCATATTCAGGTCATAGTTTCCATAGCTTGCCCAGGTTAAATTCTCAGAATCATACTCTGCCCTTAGAATATCAAAAGCATCTTCAAGCATTATTCCTTCGTTATCCAACAAGTTTTGGGTAAGGGTTGTCAATTCTGTACAGAAAGGGCTTACTTTTGAATGGCGAGGTTTTATTAAAATTCCTTCATTTCTGGAGATCTTCCCCGTTTTTGCATCCATGATACAAACTCCGATTTCTATGATCTCACTTTCCTGTCCTCTCGGCGGTCTGTTTTCCCAACATGTTGCTTCGAGGTCTATAATTAATATATTGTCTGTTGTTTTCACTTGTTTATTTTTTTTAATTAAAATAGAAGTAGTTTTTTTTACTTCCTTTACATTATGCTTCCAAAATCTTATGTAAAATTTTGGCTGTATTATAAGCATCGTCTGCTCCACTGTGATGATTTCCATCGAAATTCATTTTAAGATGATCAAGAGCTCTTTTCAATCCTATAGATTTATGAAGCCTGAAATGTCTTTTGAATTCGTACATCACATCGAGATATTCTCCTGAAAAAGGAATTTCTATTCCAAGCCAGTCACACTGTTCGAAAATCTGTTCCCTGTCAAAGTTTCCATATCCAGCCCAGGTAAGAAATTCCGGATTGTATTCATCCATTATTTTTTCGCAGGCTTCTTCGAAATAGATTCCTTTTTCTTCTACGAGTTGTGGCGTAATCCCAGTTAGTTTTGTACAGAAATTATTAATTTCTGATCTTTCAGGAATTACATAAATGCTTTGTTTATGGGAAATCGAGTGAGATGTAAGATCCAGCTTACAAATTCCGATTTCTATGATATCTACTTTTTGTCCGATCGGAATCCTGTCGTTTTCCCAACAGGTTGCTTCCAGATCGACAATTATTATTTCGTTTGTAGTTTCCATGGTTATTATAAAATCTATCGCCTTAATTTCTAGGAGCAAAAGGCGGCGTCCATTTTTTCTTTTTCATTATCTCTTTCACTTCTTCGTAGGAAATAGGGTAAAAATTATGACAATCTACTCCCACGTCGAAGCTTAGAGCCATTTCATCATCCGGCAATGTTCCATGCGAATGTCCATATAATTGCCAGACTCCACGGTGTGAGCCATTCCAAGTTCTCATGGAATAATGAAAGAGAATAATTTTCTGTTTTCCATTATTATTATCCTCTTCCTCTATTTTGAGTTCGTGATAATCTCTGATGGAAGCAAATCGTTTGGGATACGTTAAAGCAGCACCTTCATGGTTTCCTTTTATCAAATGTATATTGCCATTTAACTGATCCAGAATTTCTTTTGTAAAATCTGGTTTACCAAGGCTGAAATCTCCTAAATGGTATACTGTATCTCCGGGATTTACTTTTTCATTCCATCTTTTAATAAGCTCTTCGTTCATATGTTCGATAGACTCAAAAGGTCTTTCGGAGAATTTTATAATATTTTCATGACCAAAATGATGGTCTGCTGTAAAGAATATATTGGGTTTCATTTTTTTAATTTTTTGTTGTTTATTGAACCATCCTGTCAAATCTGAGATCCCTCCCTTTATTGGAGGGGAATATCAAGTACTCAACATAAATCTTTGTGACGGATGGAGCTTTATTTTTTTAATTTCGAAATGCTTTATAAAAAGCAGTTTCAATTTCCTGTTGATCATCTTCAGAATATCTTCTTGAAAAATGGATAGGAACAGCTTGTTTTACCTTACAATCATTCATGATTTTTCCTGATGCAGACGCAAAACTGTGATAATTGATCTTTGCAAATTCCTGATCGGTATCTTTGTAGAATGTTTCGATGTAAACCAAATCGGCATTGATAAAAACAGATTTTATCTTTTGATAATTGATTTCATCTACTGCATGATCCATAATAACACCTAGCTTATATCCTTCATTTCGGGATAGTAAATGAAATAATTCAGATGCTTTATAGATGGTATTTTCTATTTCAATTTCTTTCTCTGAATCATTATTTTCAAAAGCTGTCTTCAGTTCGCTGATCCATTTTCCTTTCTTAAAATCAGAAGCATTTTCATGGAAGGTAACGGTATCTTTTTCTTTAAATAAATAGGCAATGGAATCTGTTTTATGATCCAGAATAGCAAAATCTACATTCACATATTCATCTTCAAAAAGAAAGTTCTGAGTTTTAACCAATTCGAGGTTCCAGTGTGGTGGACGGATTGTATAGACATTGATTTCTTCTTTGGAAACAATCTCTCGAATTTCATATTCAATTGCTTTTTCATCTATTAAATTCCAGGTATAGGATTTTAATCTTGCTTCAACCTGATGATGAATATTGTTCGGTCCGCAAATCACGACTTTCTCTCCGCTTCCGATCTGATGTCTGAAGATCCCATCGAAATTAGCGAAATGGTCAATATGAGTATGGCTGATGAATACAGCCGATACCGTTTGTATTTCTTTTACCGTTAATAAACTTGCCTCACCACAGTCACATAAATAATGCTTTCCTGAATTGGCAACTTTGATTAATATACTGATGTCTTCTTTTAAAAGACTTTTTATTTCTGCTTGTAACATTATTTTTTCTTTTTAAACCACCCCGTCAAAAATTTTTTGAATTTTCGCCACCCTTCCAAGGGAGGGGAATTTTCACGTCTTCATCTGAAATATTTGTAAATATTGTAGCTATTCAATAAATCTCAAAGGTTTGTGGTTGTATTTATACATAAAAAGTTTCGGTAATTTTTTACCGAAACTCAATCTTTATTTTAAACAATAAGCTCTTTTATCGCTTTTCTACGTACACCAAAATCAGATTTCCTGATCTTACACATACGATTATCTGCTGGATGATGAAAAACAATACCTTCCATATTATTCTCAGGATTGCTCAAAAAGTTTTTGATACATTCAAAATCCAAACTTTCTAAACTAAGAATATTATTTCCATGTTTTACTAATAAATGACCTTTAATATTTTCAGGATTTCCTTGTACTTTCTCACCAATAAGTTCGTAAGTACCATCTTCTACCTTGCCTGATTCAGCCAACGCATTGAAACCTTCCCAGAAGTATTGATCATCTTTTTTCTCTATACTACACTCTACCCAATGCGGATGATGACCTGTAATAAGATCTGCTTCCTGACATGGAATTGCACCTTCAGGAGCTGTTTTACCTTTTTTGGCATCGTATCTTTTGTATAATTTACCATTGATCACTGCACATGCAGAACCATCAAACTTTTGCGTAGCAATAGCTGTTCCATCAAAAACCCAATTGTTTTCAGGATTAATTTCGTTAATAACTCTTCCTAAATTATTTATATCTTTTTTGAATAATGTACTTATCTTTTTCATTTTTAATCTGTTTTAACAGCAAAAGTTTTTATTTGATCAGCTTCACTCCCAAACTACACTTTTGCCGAAATCAACTCTTCTTTTATAAAATCAATTACTAGAGAATTCAACTTTTTGTTGATCCTTTTCTGTTCTTCTTTTTCTATCGTCGTGAAAACTGCCGGAAAATCCTTCTCAAAATCTTCAAGAATATCCTGTGCAAAAAGACCGATTACCTTCCCTATCATTTTAGGTTGGAATTCACCTATTTTGCTCATTACATTATTTAATCTGTTTACAGTGACATATTTCTGAACTTCTTCCCAGATATTTTGAGCTGCTTCGCTGAAAAACATCTGTTTTTGAACTGTTTTTTCCTTCTTTTTAACCATTTTGGACTTTTCGATCCACTTTTCATTCTTATTTTTAAGAATAACTCTTGCACCGTTTCCGAAATATCTGGTTTTCAAAGTTTTGACAATGGTTCCTTCACACATATTATTCAATTCCGGGAATCCTAACCATGTCGGAATTTTGGAATTGAAAACATTCGGGAATCTTAAAGCTTCGTCTAAGGTTCCTTCAAAAAGGGTTTTAGCATAGAAAAATCCGGTTTCCTCAAAAATCTGATTGATAATATCGGTATCCAGGTAAGTCACTCCATTCAACTTAATGTCAAATGCATAAAATTCGTTGTAAGGAGCATACTCAATACCTTTCTGCACTTTCACTGCATTTTTTACCGGTTCTACATCCTTATGATTGTAACCACCACCGAACAATTCGCCGTAGATCACTACAGTTTCAACATTCGGGTATTTTGTTTTCACTTTTTGGAACAAATTAATTACATTTTTTCTATACTGTTCCAAAATCTGATGTGCATTGAAGAACTTTTCATCTTTTTCAATAAAAGCGGTTCTTTTTCCGATCTTAATCTCCTTTCCGTCAGTAAAGAAAGAGAAATTAGCACCATGAACCTTTTCCTGCACAATGAAAACCTCATCCCCAAAGCCTTGCATCCTGATCTGATCGATCACGCGGGTCTGGTAAACGTTTTCTATAGAGTTATATGTTTTGAAAATCATTTTTTTAGTTTTTAATTGTTTTAAAATTCTTTAAAAGAACTTCAATATTTTTCTTTCCCACAGGGTTCATGGAGTGGCAATAAAATTTTGGCAGGCTTAAATGGTTGTCCATACAATATTCTATAAGCCATTTTGCACAATCGTAGCCTGTTTTTTCTACAAAATCTTCTGTATCCGTTTTCAGATAATGCACATCTGCAAGGTCGTGATCAAAAGAAATCATTTCCGGAAGTCCTTTTTCCAAAATCCTGTTGATAAACTGATTGTAATTTCTTACAATATGCCAGTCTTTTCTGAGGAAAATGTTCTGTTTTGTGTAATGATAAGCCTCTATCGGATATCTTACATCATCCAGAAACAGTAATCTTTTTGTCATTTCCATTGCTTTATTTTTTAACTTTATTTAATCATCATTAATCCAGTCTGCAACTGTTTTCAGAAAATGTAATCTTACTTCTTCAAACCTTGTAATATTGGGTATATGATTAATTTCCAGTAAGTGTTTATGACCGTTTTTCTGAACGATATAATCATTTGCTATAACATCCATTCCTATTTTGTCTTTCAATAATAAGGTATCCTGTAAAAGTTCCGCATCAATTTCCATGAATTGGGCATTATCGGGATGTATTGATTTCAACCATGTTTCTCCTTCGAGTTTTATCTGCCAGGATTTTCCACCTATATTTAAAATTCTTACTGCATCACCTTCAAAGTAAGGTTCAAGCACACTGTTTTCAGTACTTTCCCAGCTTCCTGTAAACTTATGTTTGTTTTCTCCACAATGCCAGTTTCCCCATTTCGCAACCAACTCAGTATCTGTATTGATGTAAGCTCCTTTAGAGATAAATCCTCTTTGAGAATTAAATTTGGAATATTTCATTGCTTTAGCTAGACAAGGAATTTTCAATCGGCATTCCAGCATACCATACGCGTTTGGAAAACATGGACCATTCCAGAGTGCCAATCCGGAGATAAAATCCAGATCTTCTTCAAAAATTCCATGATAAACGACTTTATCTACCGGAAGCATTCCTACTCCCTGGGCTTTTTCAACGTATAATGTTCCATCCACTACCTTTATCATCGGAATGGACTGATGCCAGATCATAAGACCATCATAATGCTGTCGTATATATTCGTATTCCTGTTCGTGTAAACCGATAACGGCTATTCTATTGTGAGTCATGTTTTTAGTTTTTATATGTATTATTTTCTTAATACGTGATATAATAGTTTTGCGGTATTATAAGCATCATCTGCTCCGCTGTGGTTATTGCCTTCAAATTCGAGGCTTCTTGCCTGAAGTTCTTTTAAAAGTCCTCTTGGCTTTTCACCTTTCATCAGACTTATCAAAATTTTCAGATCAATATAAGTTTCACTGAAGGGAAATTTCACGTCCAATTCTTTACATTGATTTTCAACAATTTCCTTATCAAATCCTCCATATCCTGAATATGTTCTGATGAGTGAATTGTATCTGTTTCTGATTCTTGAACAGGCTTCCTTAAAAGAGATTCCTTCTTTTTCCAGTTTTTCTGCTGTAATTCCCGTCAGTTGTGTACAATATTCACTTACTTCGGATTTGTAAGGTTTTACGAAATAACTTCTTTTATCTTCGATACTTCCATCTGACATATTCAGCTTACAGATTCCAATTTCAATAATTTCCCTTTCCTGATTGTGAGGGATCTTATCATCTTCCCAGCAAGTTGCTTCTATGTCTATTACTGTAATTTTATCATACAAAAGCATTTCTTTATTTTTTATTTTGAAAAGTAGCTATTCAATGCTTTGATCACACTTTTCACGTTGGTATTAGGATAAAATCCGGAACTATTGATGCAATTGATTTCAACAATTTTCCAGCCTTCATCTGTTAAACAAATATCCATTACAAAGGCTTTTTCAAGATTAAAAAGCTGAATCATTTCATTAGCGAAATTTAATCCCTCCTGAGAAACATTTTCTTCGAAAGGAGCGTCCTCATGAAGTCGGTAATAACCGCTATCAACAATTTGTCCGCCCACGATCCAAAGTCTTGCTTCTTTGATGGTTCGCTTTGCTTCAGACACCTGAATTAAAGAATCTGCTGTAATTCTGTTAGTTTGATTTTCCAGTCTTTCAAAAACGAAATCTTTCCATTCAGTTTCTGTAAAAACTCTTCCTGTAAAGATTTTCGCTTCGTTGTAAGGTTTGATGAATTTTTCTTCACCTTTTTCCCAGGTTATTTCTTCTGAAATTTTATGAACGGAAACCTTATGGTTTAAGAGATTCGTCCCATAATGCTGAGAATACACCTCGTATAAATGATTTCCTCCATAAAAAGATCCTGGATACCAATCTGAATTTTGCTTTGCCAGTCTTGCTATCGTCACAGAACCATACACGAAAACATCTTTTCGGTCTGTTTTAAAGTCGAATTGATCTGCCGTTGGAGAAATATTAATTACACCGTACTCAATATTTAATTCTTCCAGCGCATCAAAAACTTTGTAATGATCTGGATCTGAATATATATTAGACTGAATTAGAAAATACATGATTATTAGTTTTTAATTTTTATTTTTAGAATGGAACTTAGAAAATGAAAGCAAAAAGTAAATCTTATATCGTTAAAACCTCCAGCTATCTCCTCTAAGTTCCAGCATTATATTATACCATCATATCTGCACAATTGGAGCTTGCGAAGGCAAAGGGTTTTGCTTTAAATACATATCCCATTCCCAGAATATATCCCATTGCATCTTTTAATGCTACATTGGATTTAAAATCAGGGTCGGTATTAATGTCTGCGTGTACCTCCATTTCTACTCCATAAGTATCCAATACAGAACAGATCGCGTATGCAATTTCAACGGATTTGTTGACTTCATTCAGCATTCTCTCTTTGATACTAATCGTCTGTATTTCTCTTTCTTTTCTGATAAAGGTAAACGCTCCTTTTCCTTCACGAATAAATACTACTGCTGTAGCATAATTAATAGCTTCTCCATATACATGAGAGTCTGATCCCACACATACTTTCAGACGATGTCCGTCTGCCTGTTCGCGAATGATGGCTTTTTCTACCAGCTGTGTGATAGAGTCCTGGAAAATTTTTCCATTCATATTCTGCCATGTTTGTTGTTGCGTTTCCATTTTTTCTACATACTTTATTTATAATTGATAAATGATTGTTGATAATTAATTGGTGAATGGTCAATAGTCTATTCGCCCTGTCAATTTAAAATTCTCTTGCTTAGCAAAATTCACAATTGACTATTCACTTGTTGCACTCTGAACTGGACTCGAACCAATACCATCAGTTTTGGAGACTGAGATGCTACCATTACAATATCAGAGTAAAAGTTGTTAATTCATTAGGACTCGAACCTAAACTCCAAGAATCAAAATCTTGTGTGCTGACCAATTACACTATAAATCAGATTAACTCATGAGTAATAAGTAATTGGTAATGAGTAATGATGAAAACTACTTTTCTATCATTCATTACTTATTATTCATCATTCTTATTTTGTGGAACAGACAGGAATTGAACCTGTACCTTTAGTTTTTCAGACTAACGTGCAGACCTACTACACCACTCTTCCCTGCTTATTAGTAATGAGTAATGATGAAAACTATTTTTCTATCATTCATTACTTATTATTCATCATTCTTATTTTGTGGAACAGACAGGAATTGAACCTGTACCTTTAGTTTTTCAGACTAACGTGCAGACCTACTACACCACTCTTCCTTGTTTTATAAGTAATGAGTAATTGGTGATAACTACTTTCCTATTATTAATTACTTATTGCTCATTTAAAAAAGTAAAAGGTTGTCTCTTTTTATTGACTAAAGATCTTCTGCTCTTGACAAACCCTTTTTCTTTTCTTCATTTGTGTGAATGGTAACTGGTCAAATTATTTACAATTTGAATTTTCATGGTTTTAGATTAATTCTTTATTGACCAGTTATTCACATCCAGTACTCTATAAGGGAATCGAACCCTTGTTTTCTGCTCGAAAGGCAGGCGTCCTTACCGTTAGACGAATAGAGCGAATTTTATATTTATCATTCATTACTTATTGCCCATTATTCATGATAAAAAAGAATAAGCCTGTCTTTAAATTTGCTTAACTATAAAGAACTTCTGCGCTTGACAAGCTTTTCTTTCGAAAATTATATTGAGCATTTAATATTTTCTTTGACCAACTGACTAGGAATCGAACCTAAACAACAAGAGTACAGTTCCTGCATGCTGCCATTACATTATCAGCGGTTTTGTAGTGGAAGTAGTAGGATTCGAACCTACTCAGCTATAAGCAACAGATTTACAGTCTGCCCCGACTCTCCAACTTCGGCGTACTTCCAGATTTTTCATGAGTGATGAGTAATTTTATCATTCATTACTTATTCTTCATTATTTATTCTTCATTATTTATTCTTCATTATTTATAAAAAGAAAAAGCCTGTCTGTATTTTGTGTTTTGGCTTAAAGATCTTCTGCTCTTGACAGACATTTTCTTTTCTTAATAAAGGATATTTTTTGTCATAAGTGATAATGGATGAAGCATTCTTTATATTCACTTATAATTTTTGAGATGGTTATGGGATTCAAACCCACTCAGCTTATGCAACGGTTTTGCAGACCGCCCCGACTCTTCCACTTCGGCGAACCATCATTTTTATGATTATTTGTTTTCATTAAAAAATAAAGTCTGTCTATATTTTTGTTTGAACTTCTGCGCTTGACAGACTTTATTTTTACCTAAAATTGTATTAATCATATTTTTCTTAACTCCTCGTTATTTATTATTAAAAAAGAAAAGTTTGCCTGTATTTTAGTGTTTGGTGTAAAGATCTTCTGCTCTTGACAAACTTTTACTTTTCTACTGAAACAATTAACATTGAGTTACTGCGATTCCGGAAAGATTCGAACTTTCAACTTCTGGCTTAACAGACCAGCGCTCTACCATTGAGCTACAAAATCTTTGTACGGGAAGAGGGATTCGAACCCTCAGCGCCTTGATCCTAAATCAAGTGTGTCTACCTTTCCACCATTCCCGCGGATTTTTTATGAGTAATGATCCATACTGCCAATGATTACTCATTATTTATCATTTTGTCTGGAAAGCAAGATTCGAACTTGCGACCTCCCGCGTCCAAGACGGGTAAACAACCACCGTTATCTTTCCAGCTTTTGGGTTCACTTCTTTTTCTTTTCCGGGAGACAGCCGGATTGGAAATTTTTCGTGAACCGCTTTGTAACCCCAGAAAGATTTGAACTTTCAACCCCCGGTTTAAAAGACCGGTGCTCTAACCTATTGAGCTATGAGATTTTATATTTTGGGTATCTTCGGGGATCGAACCCTGTTCTCCGGTTCCACAGACCGGCGCTTTACCAAATAAGCTAAAGAAACCATAAAAAAAGCGCCTCTTTTTGGGAGGCGCTCGTTTATATTTTTACGTAAAAGATCATTAGCTGACCCACGTATATAAGCACCTTTTATCCACAATTTCACTACCATAAACACACACAGTACCTGTCGGCTCCTGTCCGAATATTACTGATGGTTGATTGAGTATGTTATGTAATTGTTTCATTTTATTTTTGTTTTGTTTTTAAATTATTTTTTGTTGAATCCTGAAAACCTGTTGCTTTCAATTTTCGGTTGCAAAGTAAATATGAATTTTTGAAACCCGCAAATAAATTTTTAAATTAAATTATTGAAAATCAAATAGTTAAATACAAAATAAAGAGTAAGAAATTTCTGTCCGCAATATTTTGCAGATATTTCAAATACCTAAATGACTGTCTCTCATTGGGTTGTCTATCACTCTATTTTATTGTATTAAAGTTGCATTGTTAATTAAAAATTTTTCATGTTTATGGTTATTTTTTTTCATTCTAAATAATTTCTGACCTAAAAAACAAAAAACGTCTCGATTTTTCGAGACGTTTCTGCAGTATTTTGATTAATTTTTTACAAGTTTACAGTAAATAATTTCCAAAGTCAGCACATTTCGCCTCATTCCATATCATCCTATCATATGCGAACAATCCTTTTGTAGAAGGGCTTTCGCATAGTATTGCATTGATATGTGCTCTTTGTATTGTCATAATTTTCTGGCGCAAAGATATGAAATTTTGGTATGATGTATCAATGTTTAGTGATTAAACATCCTGTTTCTGCTGGTTTTAAATGTTGAGATATCTTTTAGAATTATTTTAAACACATTCTATTTATTCATCTAATTTTTCAGGTTGGATAAACAAATCTCCCTGATAATCATAAAGGCTTTTGTGTTCTGAAGTTGCTATGGTAACTACTTCTTTAGCTTCTATTAATGAAAATGCGGGAAATTTTTCCTTAATATACTTTACGGCATGTAAGGGTGATTTTCCTTTTGATATCATTTCCTGTACAATTTCAAAAGGATTTTTATCATCATATTTAAAATGAAGATATTTAGCTGTATTATCCATTCTAATTTTTATCTTTTAATTTCTAAACATTTTATTTCTTCCGGTTTTATATCTTGAAATATCTTTCAAGATCACCTCATCATCAGGATTAAAGTGTTTCAGTTCATTGACAATTTCTGAGCGCGTCCCTATTTTTTCAGCAATGATTTCGTAGGCAATATTTCTTGTTATTGATTCCAGTTTCGGATCTTTTTTAAATTCGTGTTTCATTGCATCCAGATAGATGATCTTTTTGTGAGCAGGAGTTGTTCCGTAGAGTTCCTGTATTTCTGATTGCAGTTTTTGAATGTCAAAGATATTGGCAAAGTAGTTATTCAGACAATTGAATGTATCCTTATCTTCTTCCCATCCTTTTAACAGTATTTTTTGTGCAGCTTCGGGGTTTTCCATTTTCTTCCGGTAAATCAAAGAAGCTTTCACCATCTGATTGTTCGAAATATAATCATCGGTCACCATCTGGTAATAGGTATGAGCATTTTTAAGATCATTGATTTCTCTGTAAAGATCACCCACCTTTTCTTTCTGCTCCATTTCTTTGTAAAGGTCTATTGCTTTTTTATACTGTTTAGCTTTTTCATAGCAATTGGCAGCATCGGATTTATTTTTCAGCTTTTTAAGGTATACTGCTGCGGCTTCATTGTAGAACCCTCCATCTTCTAATGTCTTTGCTCCTCTGTAATTGTCCTGAAGCAGATTCATATAAACTTTTGCCGCTTTTTTATAATCATTTTCGGCGATATATTTTTCAGCGAGTTCTTCATATTTGCTTCTGATGCGATCAAATAGTGAATTTTCTAAGTAAAAATTTCCACCGCCGGCTCCTTTTCGCCGTGTATTTCTTTCGTTTTGTTCTTTGTCTTTTAAAGAAGCAATAACCATCAGGATGATAAAGGCAACGATCAGGAAAATAATCAGGGTTCCCACAACACTCCAGAAACTTTCATGAAAAAGCTGTGCAACGATTCCAATGATCTTAAACATTGCCAACAGCACAAAGGCTGCCATAAATTTGTCTATAAATTTCTGCTTATTCATCATCATCGGAGTTTAAAATGGTTTTATCATCTCTGAACAAACGGTAAAGAAGCAATATAACGCCAATTGCCAATATCCATACGAACCAATTGTAACCAAACATTTTTACCAACGGATAAAACAGGTATACTAACATTGCTACAAGAATAATGATCAGAATAAATTTCACCCAGGTGGGTACATGATCTCCACCTACATTTAAAGATTTATTTTTAAATAGAAAAGAATACAATCCTACTCCCGCAATCATAAGAATCACCATATACAGAATATCTGAAACAGGTGTTTCTTTTTTCAGTTCATTTCCACCGGAGTCAACACCTTTCACTTTTGAATCTTTTATGGTGGAAGGCGGAGGAACTCTATCAAGCATATCGATGGTTCCATACAGTTTTCCCAAGGAGTCTTCCATCAGTACCTGTCTTTTCTTTAGGAGATATTTTACAACATCTCCGTTCACTGGTTTTCCTTTGGTATATTGTTTCAGGGAATCTGAAATTTTACGCTTTAGCGGTTCAGTTCTTTCTTTAACTTGCTTTGTTATTTTCTTGGTATAAATGGTTTTAAGGGAATCTCGGCTGTGCTGTTCATTTTTATTAAGCTTTTGGATATCATGACTTATTTCTCCAATGTCTCTGCCTCCTTTCTTTTTATATTCTTCTTTTGCTTCTTGGGTTTGTCCTTCCAATAATCCGGCATTGAGAAGTTCATTAGACAATCCTTTTCTTTTGCCATGATACATGGAATCAATCTTCATATCTATTTCCGAGACTCCTGACTGAAAAGCAATCATATCTGAAGGCGTTTTCACCTCATCTGTCACAATGTTACCTGATGAAACAATGTCTTCTTCCTGCTCGGGCTTATTTTTATCTGATGGTAAAGCGATTTTCAGGACAATGGCAATCACAATAACTGCCCAGAATGCTCTACGGAAATTTCGGGTTCCTTTACTTTCGGGATTATCATTTGAACCTCCACCGAATAGTCCTTCAAGCCAGGTAAATTTCCCGAAGCCATCACCTCTGGATGTTCCCATGATATCTAAAGGAACTCCCAGCTCTATTGCTCTTTCCGGATATTTTTCAATATATTCTAAATACTTTTCAATTTCTTTTTTGTTTCCAGCCATTACCTTTTTCAGATCAAACGGCAAGTTATTCATCCATTCTTCTTCGGTTTGTGGGTTTTGTAATGCTTCCAAAACTTTATCATCGTCCATTTCTACGGTATAGCTTTCTATGAACTGAGGAATTTTGACACCATTCAAAGGTTTTCTAACCGGTTCGTCTATCTTTTCCGGCTCCTTAATCAAGTCTATCCAGTCAATCTGCTCTGATAATTTCACAATACCAAACTCAGGATGCATAATGAGAAAATCCGCATCCACAATTTTCCAGTCCTCTGGATTTATTTTGGGATAAAACGTCGTATTTTCAGGGATGAAAAGTTTATTGTCTATAGATTGGAAGTAAGCATTTTTTCCGATTTCCTGAGGAGCAAGGTCATTAAATATCAGAAAGCATCCGTACAATACATTGGGAATGTCTGCCGGAACTGCATAGGATTTTATTCCTTGAAGATCTATCCCAAGTGTTTCCATTTCCTGAAGCCACATGGCAGGCGAGGAACCTTTAATCAAAAGTCCTTTTCGGGGATAATTATTTTTCGGAAAAGGTTGTATTCTAAGCTCCATAATCCAAGATCTGTTCTATAAATACTTTTAAAAATCGATCACACATTTCATCCATTGTCTTTACTTTCAACAGGGCATGTTCCGGAAGATAATATTCTGATCCTCCAAACTCGGTATATGTTGCCAGAGATAGGAATCCATTGGCTGCAGAAGGAATAAAAAATTCTTCAATGCTTTTATTACTGCTTCTGAAAGTCAGCATTCCGCGGGAGTCTGCAATAATCTCACTACCGTCCGGAAAGGTAAATTTATTCTTGTTTTGTTCTGCAAAAACCTTTATCTCATATCTGTTTTTGGAGAAGTTTAATGTATTTTCAGAAGCGCTGTATAATTGGTGACCTGAAATGACAAGATCTCCATATACATTGATTCCAACTCTATTAAAATTGTTGATTATTTTCAGCCCGCTTTGTTTCAGCTTTGCGGCTTCTGTTCCTGCTTTTATGGTATTTTTATCAATCTCTTTGTCTTTACCGGAAATGGTTTCTAAAGAGATGTTTCCTTCTATATTTATTTTGTACAATAAAGGGTTGGCAAATTCATGAAGGTAAAAGTTTTTCCCGAAGTAGATCAGTTCGTAAGTTTCCGGAATATTCAGCCCGGTAACATTCTGTTCTGAGTATTCTTTTGTATTTAAATTTAGCTTGGAGACTAATTTTTTATTCGGCTGATACTGACATAGAATAAAATGTTGCTGCTTATTTTTGGCAAGAGCAAATTTTCCGGAAGATTTTATAGAAATGTCTTCTATCAAAACTTCACAGCCATGATAGGTTTTATAATAATCGTAAGAGTGTCTGTCGTAATAATTATCGGAAAGATAAGTTTTCAACAGATGTTTTTTTGAACTCAGAATAAAAAATTCTCCCTCGTATAAAAACTGTGTAATTTTATTAGTCGGTGTAGGAAATAAAATAGGATAGTTCAGAGGAAGGTCTGTTTTCTTTCCATTTAAATTAATTGTTGCCTTTTTTTGCCTTGGCGGGTTTGCCCATAATTCCTGAAGGGGAAGTTTTATTTTCTGAATATGCTTTCTTGCTCCCTGATGATGTTTGTAAAAATTAATTTCTCCGTCTGCAGTGGTTGTTACAAGAAATTTCAATCGATCTCTATTCTGATGAATGACTTTCTGTACTTTTTCATCGGTAACATTATCCTGATGGGTAATAAAGAAAACTTCAATATCTTTTTGTGTGTTCTCCTCGTTAAAAAACTTTTCTAATGCTTCTGAAACTTCCAGAACCGGGCTGACATGATTTAGGCTCTCAATTACTTCTTCAACTTTATTAAGAGAAATTGGTAATCCGGTTTGTCCCAATGCGAAAACCTTACATTCGGAATGTGCTTTCGGGTGTTTGATAACAGCAATAGCGGATGCAAATGCTAATACCTTGGGTGCTCCCCAATTTCTCAAGGAAGTGTCAATCAGAATAATTCTTTCAAAAATATTTTCTTCAGGTGGTATTTCTCTTTGAATGTATAATGCTTCATTATTGGCAACACGATTCATAAAGACCTCATCTTCATTGGCAAATTCGGATAAAAGCATTCTGTGAAAATCTCCTTTATTGGTCATATCTGAAATTCCTCCAATCGGTTGTTCTCCCGGTGAAAGATGCCGCATCGGA
Source organism: Chryseobacterium artocarpi (assembly GCF_001684975.1). Taxonomy (GTDB): domain Bacteria; phylum Bacteroidota; class Bacteroidia; order Flavobacteriales; family Weeksellaceae; genus Chryseobacterium; species Chryseobacterium artocarpi. Next base: position 110,152 of record NZ_MAYH01000050.1, read on the forward strand.
ATTCTGAGTCCGCTCCAGATTCTTTTGATAAGACTTCCAACCTGAAATGTTTTGGGTTCTTCGATCAGTTCTTTGATAAAGTTTTTATTTGTCTCTGCTGTTGTTTCTTCCTGAGCAATTTCGTCATTTAACTCCGGTTCATTCACCAATCCTTTCATTGCATCTATGATGGATTGTGTTGTTGGAAACCTTTCGTTGAGATCCATAGCAGACAGATCTTTATTCAGTACTGATGGTCCTGCATGTTGTTTTTCAGCACTGTCAGCCAGTTCTTGTGGTCTTCTATAATAGATTCTTAAAGTGGCTTCGGCATTCGAGGCAGATATTCTGTTGTGACTGTCTTTAAATAAGGTCTGTAAGAGAATAATTCTATTCTGCTTTTGCTTATAAACTCGTGGAAGTGCTTTTATTTTTTCAAGGAATTCAATTTCTCTTTCTGCATTAAACTCAAAGTTTCCGGTACTGTAAAATTCTGCAGTTTTTCTTAAAGGACCTGCAAAATCTGTATATCCATCCTGCATGGCATATAAAACCATCAGCAAAGCCCCAAACGGCGCCCATCCTATTGGCTGAAGTTCTTTTAAAACCTCCATGATATAAGGTCTGTACGCAATAGCTCCCACTCCCGGTACCGAGATGAGGTTATTGTCATTATATCCGGAATCACCGGGAATATCTTCGTCGGTTTTCCATTCCCAGAAATAGTTTTCGTAGGATTGGAAATATGCCTTTAATTCCATTCTCTTGATTTTTCAGTAAGACGAAACGAGCTTACAGACAATGGTCGAAAATCTGTTTTTCTGATTGAAAGATAATTTCCATTCTCGTCCCATAAAAGCCATCCATCTGATTCTTTATTATATTTCTGTTGTAAGAAAATGCTTAAATTTTTAAATTCAAAATCAAACCCTGAAGGCAGAAGATGTCCGTCTTTGACCCAATATGTTTTGCCAGGCAGACTTAATAATGGGATCCCTATGAAAAAAGCATGATCATCTATTAAAGTCCATTCTATTTTTTCCAACCTGAATTTCGGTAGTGCGGCAATAATGTCTTTGATCTCATTCATATTACATAACAATGCTATTACCGGACGTTCTTCATTACTTTCCTTTAGCCTGATCTGTACTTTTTCATTGATTCCAAAGTAATTATTGTTGAAAGCCGGAAAAGTAAGCTTTAATGCTTTATCAATCGGGGACCACAGTAATCCTGTTCTTACTTTTTTGCTGGGCACCAAGGCTTCTTTTTTAAACAAAAGACCATCACGTAGCTCATAGAGCAAAAAGTTGGGCAACTGATGAATCTCCGAAGCCTGTGATTGTTCTTCTGTAAAGCCTTTGAGCCAGATTGTTTCATCATCCGCCGCTATCTGAATATTCTTCCAGTCTCTGATAGATCCCAGAAAATCTTCATCTACTCGGGGAAGTTCTGCCCAGAATTCTTTTATATTGTTTGAAGAATTTTCTGCCATAAGCTTTCAATTTCCTGCTGAATGTATTGTTTCTGTTCAGGGTTTCGTATCCAGTCGCAACGGGTCTGCAGGTATCTTAATTTATCTTTGATCACATTTTGTTCTTCGAAGCTCAGCATTCCCTGGTTCCATTTATCCACAAGGATTTTTACATCCTTCATGACGTCTTCCGGATTAGGCGTTTTGTTTTGCATTGCCTGTGGATGGGAGTTCGGATGATCATCTTTTTCAATAGTTCTGTTAATAATTCCTTCCAGGATTTCTATCTGTTCTTCAGTGTCCCAGATATGTTTTAACACCCAAAGGTCTGAAAGTACGGCTTCTTTTCTTCCACAAATCAGCGCACTAGCAGCAATTAAATTCTGGAGTTTCACAGCTCTACGGTCAGAAATGGCAATTCCTGTATTTCTAAGACTCATAATGGTATTCAGATAGACTTCATAGATAGGTCTTAAATCTACCGCTTTACATAGATTCTGAAGTTCTCTGATCTCATCTGCATGAATTTCAGGAATATCTGTTTCTTCTTCGTTTTCTAATTTTCTTCCGGCTAAAAGCACCTGTTGTAATAGTTCTGGATTTACATAATCTACATTAATTCTCACCAAAAAACGATCGAATAATGCATTCAAAGCCTCATCTTCGGGAAGGACGTTACTTGCACCGACAAACATCAAAGCTGGTAAATATTTGGTTTCTTTTCCTCTTTTAAAGATTTTTTCGTTGAGTGCCATCAGCAATGAGTTCAGGATCGCGGAATTGGCATTGAAAATCTCATCCAGGAAAACCATGGAGGCTTCAGGCATCATTCCTTCGGTATTGGTCAACAGTTCTCCTTCTTTTAATTTTCTGATATCAAAAGGACCAAAGATTTCGTTGGGTTCTGTAAAACGGGTCAACAGGTATTCAAAGTTCTTTCCGTCTTTCACAGTTTTCGCCAGAGTTCTTACAATGGCTGATTTTGCTGTTCCCGGAGGTCCGTACAAAAAGGCGTTCTCTCTTGCCAAAAGACAGATTCCCAACAGATCCACCACATCATTTTTGCCTACGAAAGTATCTTTTACGTAGTTTAGAACGGTATTGAGTTTATTGATATTCTGAGTCATTGATTTTCTTCAGTTATTATTTTTAATTCTCTCCAAAATGCATCTTTATGCATTCCAAATTCTGCAATAAGCAGTTTATTGATAAACGGAATTTCCGCCAGTTTGTAATCTTTTTTTTCTACAATCCTTTCCAGATATAATTTCCGATAAGTTTTGTCTTTAAGTTCTTCTTCCCAATTTACTCTTTTCAGATCAAGATCATACCCAATTCCTGAATAATGAAATCCTGTCAGAATATCTTCAAGCATTGTGATCAAAGTATCCTCAGGATCTACCGAATGTAATGCTGTGATAATGTCCGGTAAGAATCGTAATGACAAGTCTGCTGACAGTATGGATGAAATATCTCTGGTTCCTTTAAATTTTGGAATAAGTTTTTCTAGATTGTTAGCTGTATTCTCTCTTATAAGATAAAGTTGAGCGCTATGATATAGTACTTTTGCAGCCCAAACAGCCGTTTCTTTGTTGCAGGTTAGCTGATCGGATAAAAACTCAAGTCTTTCTTTTTCAAATTCTGTTTCAAAATAGTTTTCTGCTTCCTGCTCTTCTTTGAGGGAAATTTCCTGGATATTCGAAAAAAGGGTAATACATTCTTTCTTTCTCAGTAGAAAGATGGTGTCTAAAAACGGTGACTTGGTTTCCATCATCTAACAAAAATAAAATTATTTCGTTGAGAATAAAATTTTTGAGAGAGGGATTGGTATTAAATTGCGTTTATTGGATGATGGGATAAGAAAATTGAAGGCTGGAAAAACCAAAATGATGATTTTTTAATTGCCACGAATGCACGAATTATTCTTTACTTATAAATCTATGTATCTATGTGTTTTTTTTACCACATAGATACATAGAACCTAATGTCTTATATACTAAGTCGTAAAAATTCGAGCATTTGTGGTAAAAATTTTGAGAGAGGGGTTGGTATTAAATTGCGTTTATTGGATGATGGATAAGAAGATTGAAAAAAACAAAATGGTGCTTTTTTAATTGCCACGAATACACGAATTATTTTTAATAATAAATCTATGTATCTATGTGGTTTTTTTACCATATAGATACATAGAACCTAATGTCTTATATACTAAGCCGTAAAAATTTGAGCATTTGTGGCAAAAATACAGATTGGTTTTTCACAATGACGGTTTAAGCAACAATTTCAATGATATTGTTTTCAGGATCGAGGATGACGCTTTCATAATATCCATCGCCTGTTGTTCTGGGCTCTCCTGCGACTATATAGCCGTCTTTTCTCAAAGTTTCTGTAAGCTCATTTACTTTTTCTTTACTGTCTACAGAAAAGGCAAGATGAATAATCCCGAACTGCTGGGATTGGTAAGAGTTTTCACTTTCTTTGATATCCGGTCTTGTCATAATTTCAATACGGCATCCCTGATCAAAACTAAGGAAATAAGATTCAAAATTTTTAACTGGATTGTGGTATTTTTCATTAGAAACAGCTCCAAAGTATTTCTGATAAAACTCTTTTGATCTTTCAAGATCTTTTACCCAAATGGCGATATGCTCTATTTTCATTTTTTAAATTTTAATATGGCAAAATTACCATGCTTGTGATAGGGATACCCGCTCTCTATTATTGGATTGTTGTTCTGTATTTACCTCTTTAATTTTTAATGTAAAATAAGAATAAAGCGATTAAAATATTGAGTTAATAAAGCTTCACTGTTTTTAAAAAGAATTCTTTATCAATTGGAAACAAAGGCTTTCAATCTGTTCGTTATGAGGAGATCAATATAAAAGTTATTATCTTTGTGCCAGTCAAAATAAAATTATGAGTATTCACATCAGTGCAAAAAAAGGAGAAATTGCTAAAGTAGTATTGCAGCCGGGGGATCCGCTTCGTGCACAGTATATTGCTGAAAATTATTTAGAAAATGCGAAACTGGTAAGTAAAACCAGAGGGATCTTTTATTATACAGGTCTTTACAAAGGTAAGGAGATCACTGTAGGTGCCAGCGGAATGGGTTTCCCTAGTATCGGAATTTATTCTTTTGAGTTATTTACAGAGTATGAAGTAGACACGATCATCAGAATCGGGACTTGTGGTGCATACAATACGGATCTTAAACTTTTTGATATTTTAAATATTGAAAATGCTGCAAGTGAAAGTACCTATGCTAAATATGCATGGGGAATAGAAGACGAAATTCTTTCTCACCAGGGAAATATCTTCAACACTATTAATGAAACTTCTAAGGAGTTATCTACAAATGCAAAAGCAATCAACATTCACAGTAGTGATATTTTCTACAGAAAAGATCCAAACACTCCTGAAATTGCTACAAAATACAACTGCCCTGCAGTAGAAATGGAAGCTTTCGGATTATTTGCGAATGCTCAGCACTTAGGAAAGAATGCAGCTACAATCCTTACGGTAACTGACATCATCCCAACTCACGAAAAAATCTCTGCTGACGAAAGAGAAACAGCTTTGAAACCAATGATGGAATTGGCTTTAGAGTCTGCAATTAAGAGTTTATAAGAAACATTTGCTTTTAGCATTTGAGCCCATAAAAAAGAGCTTTACTTTATCAGTAGAGCTCTTTTTTATATTCTGAAAAAATTTCTGGCGGTTTCTGTAGTTTCATCGGCAACTTCGGAAATGCTGATCTTCTTCAGATAGGCAATCGTCTGTGCCACATAAGGTAAAAAAGACGGTTCGTTTCTTCTGTTTTGAATCCTAGGCATATTCTTCGGGAGCATAAATGGTGCATCGGTTTCAATCATCATTCTGTCCAGAGGAACATACCTGATAACCTCTTCCAAATGTTTGAACCTTTTCTCATCACTGATGGCTCCGGTAAATCCTAAGTAAAATCCTTTATCCAGATATATTTTTGCTTCTGCCAATGTTCCGGTAAAGCAATGTACAACGGATTTAGGCAACTTAGAAAGATATTCATCTGTAATTTCATTAAACCTTTTGAAAGCAGATCTTTCATGAAGGAAAAGAGGTTTATCTACTTCGATTGCCAGTTCCAATTGTGCTTTATAGCATTTTTCCTGAACGGGTCTCGGTGAAAAATCACGATCGAAGTCCAAACCACATTCTCCCACTGAGATGACATGATCTTTCTTCAGTAATGTTCTCAATTCATTGCTACTTTCATGATTAAATGATTTTGCATCATGAGGATGAATTCCGGCTGTTGAGAATAAAATATCAGGATAGTCTTCTGCAATTTCTGCTGATTCTTTGCTTCCGCGGACGCTTGTTCCTGTAAGAATCATATGATCTACTCCGCTATCCAAAGCCCGGTTTATGATCTCGTCTTGTTCGTTATAGAACTGTTTATTGGTCAGGTTAATGCCAATATCAATGTACATATTCATTTTTTATTTTTTGTTATTATTTTGCCCGGGTTGTAATTTCCCAGTTTTCATTTTGTTTTGGATTCTCTGTTGTGTTCATCACAAGCCTGAATTCAATTTTTCCTTTGTCTTTAGTGGTAAAAATTTTAAAATAAAGATTCCCTGTTTCAGCATATTCTTCTGATGGCTGGTGAGTAAGATAATACGTCTGAATCGTGGAAAGATCTTTCTGAAGATTAGTATTTTTCACCAAAAAATCCAGGAATTGTTTTCTTTTTTCTACGATTGATTTCGAACTTAGATCAGTTGTTTTATAAGTTCCTTCAAAAACGGCGACCAGATTATCACAGCCTGAAATCTCAGCAGTAGCTTCGAATTTATCAGAAGTATATTTTTCCTCAACCGTTTCTGTGTAATTATGGATATCAATACTTCTTTTATGTTCTGAAGCAGATTTAAAAATCTTTTTATCTTTCCATTTGGCTAGATTACAGCTTGTGAGATAAGATTCTTCGTACACATTTCCGTCTTTATAGACAAAGGAAAGCTCCGTTGATTCTAAACTGTCAGCAGGTTTACTGTAGGAACGATAGTTTTGTGTTGCAGCGGCTTTTAATTTTCCGTTTTCATAGGATAGCCCGTTTATAATATTGTAGGAAAAGGGTGCGTATTCCAGAATTTCATGTCTTTGGCTGATCTTATTGTCTTTTCCCATGATGATATAAAGAATCTCAGAATTGGTATTGGAATTTCCACCCAACATCCCTTCGGAGTTTCTTTCTATGATATAATCTGTAATACCGTCGTTATTAAAATCTTCGGAAGCAATCTTCTGTAAAGTAACACTATAAGGATCTTCATCATTTTTAAAAGAAACCGTATAGTTTTTATAATCTATTTCTTTCGGTTTTTCACTTTTTACCTCTTCGTCCAATAATGTTTTAAGAATATCAAAATCTTTTTGAGCTTGGGTGTTTGGAACAGGTTTTACGGCTTCTAATGAATCTTTTTTAACTTCAGGTTTATGGTTTTCTTTTTTGCATGAAAACAAAACCAAAGCAGCTATTACAATATATTTCATGTGATGTGGTGATTTGTGGATGGTAAGTTAAATCATTTTCAAATAATATTTATGAATGAATAATTTCTTTAAGCATTGCACTCAGTTTCGGAAGTGCAGAAGAGCTGTTCTCCTGTATTGAATTTAGGGTTTTAAAGCCTTTAAGAATATAATGAAAATAAGTATCGTTTTCAGGATTAATAATAACGATGTGTTTAGCTCGTATTTTCACCGTTTCTACAATGTTTACAGGTAAAGCCGTAGATCCTGAGGTTCCTACTACGAATAATATATCCGTATGATCTGCAATATTATAGGCAGTATCAAAATAGTAATACTTTTCATTATAACACTCATCAAACCATAAGGTATGCGGACGTAGCCAGCTGCCACATTTTGTACATTTCAATCCGTCAATATCTTCCTGAGTAAGATCTTCCGTATATTCTTTTTGTTTTACGTTTTCAGGAAAAGCAATAGGTCCACTGCATTCTTTTGAACACCGTACGTTCTGTTTGTTTCCATGAATTTCATAGACCTTCTGTACTCCTGCTCGCTGATGAAGTCCATCGATATTCTGAGTTATCAATCTGAATCTGTCACCTAAAAGCTGTTCAATTTCAGTAAGGGCAAAATGACCTTCATTCGGCTTTGCTTCTTCAATGAGCTTTTTCCAAAAGAGATTGTACTGCCATACTTCCTCTGGTTCCTGTCTGAAATACTTCAAGGTTCCAAATTCTTCCGGACGATGATATTTTGTTCCTTTAATCCAGATTCCGTCTATGGAACGGTAAGTAGGAATTCCACTTTCTGCTGAGATACCCGCTCCGGTAAGAAAAGTAACATATCCTGATTTATTTTTTATAACCTCATTGAGTATTGATTGTAATGCTTCCATGTTTTTAGTTTTTAAAGCAGAATTAAACGGATATATCTGCCGGTCAATTCTATTGTGTGCAAAATTACACTCCAGGAACGCAATCTTTTTGCGCAATACATTATTCGTTAATAAATTTTTCCAGAAAACCGATCAGTTTTTTTCCTCCATGGCTCCAGCGAATCCCATGTCCTTCCTTTTCTCTGACTTCAAAGACAAGTTCATGTTTATAGTGAAAGAAAACGTTCCACCAGGTCTTATTTTCCAGGATATAATGAATTTTCTGCATTACTTTTTCCTGTTTCTGCTGATTATTTCCTTTTACTTCACCCCAAAAATCTTCATCTGCTCTACCGGTATGCTTTTCCCAGGCACGTTGTGCAATGGTAATTTCAGAATTAAAAGGTTCTTTACAGGCTTCAATCAATATCTCATTTAAAGGCGGAATAGCCCGTTCATCACGAATACTTGCAGAAGTAAGTCGCTGTCCTAAAACAATCAGCCAATCTTCAAATGGAATGGCTTCCAGATGTCTTGCTTTTACCTCATCGGTTTCAACACTGTTAAATATGTGGATAAACTGATTGAAAATTTCTTGTCTGCTAACTTTTATTTCTTCATTAAAATAAGGAAGATCTAAATCCAGTGTACCTTTCTGATACTTTTGAATATTTTCCGACAGGTTTTTCATGTGTTGTTCTTCTAAAACAGCATGATATTTTTCTTTCCAGGAGTCTGAAAATAAAAGAATATAACTTCCAAATTTATTCATTATAAGTCTGTATCAGATTAACAAATAGTTTTTCTTCTTCGATCATATAGGCAATAAGATTAAACCATTCTTTGCAATGATCCAGAATCCATGCATCGGAAGAAATTATAATTCCTGACGTTTCAGCAAGAATTTTATCCGGACTGAATTGCAGTTCCGCTTCCCAGTTAAGGTTATGATCCGCAGCAAAATCAAGAATGATCTGTTTAATTCTTCCGCTATTGGAAACCGGCTGATCAAATATCCACACCAATTTCTGAGCATAACTTTTCTGGAAAAAGACAGAAACAAGTTCTATAGCTTTTTGAGTTTGATTTACTCTTTTATATGTACCATGAACTCCGGAAAGATCACGAAAGCAGCCATCTAATCCTTCAAAAATGTATGCTTCAGACAAAAGGCTTTCCAATAGAATCAATACGTTGAAACCATCGAGATAAATAGTCTGATCTTTTAGGTCTGAAATATTTAACTGCTTTAGTTTTCTGCCACGAATCTGTATATCTGATGCCGCAGCGCCTCTCAAAGCCTGTATCTGCCTTGTTTTCAAACGATATCTATTACCCACAAGTTCGGATGTTGCTTTTTCGGCATAACCTCTTGTCAGTAAATACTGCATATCCTGAACAGCCAGTTTTAGCTTACTTATCTGCTTCTCTGAGCCGAATAAAGTATCGTCACCTGTATTTTTCCCGCGGTTTCTGTTATTCATACTCAAAAATAGAGTTTTTAGGGTAAGATTGAGCTTATTTTTTGATCGCTTATTTGTACTTTTAAAGAAAATGCACAAGATCATGAAAATATATAATTCATCACTTCTTCTCTTACTTTTTTTCTTCAGTTTCATTTTTTCAAATTGTGAAAACAAAGGGAAAAATATTACCGCAACTTTCTTATCCAAGAACACGACAAAAAACAAACTGAAAAAGGTAGAAAATTTTGATAAAAACACCCAAACCATCCATGTTCTTGTCGCATTGTGTGACAATAAGTATCAGGGAATAGTTCCAGTGCCTGAAAAAATAGGGAACGGGCAGGATCCTGATCAGAATTTGTATTGGGGCGCAGCATATGGTATCCGAACTTATTTTAAAAAGAGTAAAGACTGGAAGCTATTAAGGTCAGAAAAAAAAGATTCTATAAGAATGGAAAGGCTTATTTTTCAACATGTTTCCAAGAAAAATTATTATCTGGTTGCAGATGCTTATGATGGTCAGTATATTAAAAACTGTACAGCAGATTTTCTTTACAGCAGTTCGGGACAGATGAAGGATGTTCTTACTGTCAATAATACCCGCATCGGTCTTTATGGAAATTCCAGACTTGTTTCTTATATAGGACACGATGGTTTAATGGATTTTCAGTTATCAGAATCTTTTAAAAATACGGATAATCAAACGAGAGACTGTATTATTTTGGCTTGTTACAGCAAAAAATTCTTCTCTCCACTTTTAAAGGAAACTAAAGCCAATCCTTTGGTATGGTCCAGCCATCTGATGGCTCCTGAAGCATATATTCTTCATGATGCTTTAGCTGCTTATATCAATAAAGAATCTGCTGAACAAATCAGAAGCAGGGCGGCATTAGCATATTCAAAATATCAGAAATGCAGTGAGAAAGCGGCAAGAAACCTATTGGTGACGGGCTGGTAATATCATTTTACTTCCTTATGGCAAAGTATGTTATGTTTTCTACAACAAAAGAGATATTTCATACAACGTTTTGATATTTATTCGGGATAAGTTTGCAAAGACTTAAAAATATCCTTATGAATACACTGAAAAAACTATGTTATTTGTCTGCAGCGATTCTTTTATCAGCGCCTTTCGTATCATGTTCCAATGATGATGACACTGAAATTGTTATCGAACAGCAGACTCCTTCGCAGGTTCTTGCTTCTACTCCATGGGAAACTACGGGAGCTAAGGATAAAAACGGAAATAGTGTAGCATTAACTGATGCCAGTGTAGCTGGTTATGTAGGTTTTGCTTACTTTAAAGCAGACGGAAAGTTTGCAATTTACAGCCTGACTGACGTATTAAGATCAAGAGGAACATGGTCCGTAGATGAACATGGAAAAACAAGAACTATTGCTTCTTTAAATCCTGATGGGTCTACAATCTTCACCCGTGATGTGGAAATCCTTGTTCTGAATAAGAATGAATTCACATACAGAATTCGTCCTAATGCAGCTGATCAGACTATTTATTATGATATTATCCATACGAAAACTCCTCATGCTGAACCAACGAACGGACAGCTTACATTAGCTTCTACTCCATGGGAAACTACGGGGGCTAAGGATAAAAACGGAAATAATGTAGCATTAGCAGATGCAAGTGTAGCGGGATATGTAGGATATTCTTACTTCAAAGCAAACGGAACGTTTAAAATCTTTGGGTTAAATGATGTTCTAAGATCTCAGGGAACATGGTCTCTTTCTCCGGATGGAAAGAAAAGAACTTTAGTTGGTTTAGATAGCAATGGAAATGTTACTTTCACTCGTGTTGTAGATATTATTACTTTGAATGCAACTACTTTTACCTACAGAATTACTCCTGATGCAGTAAACAACCCTACTGTATATTACGATATCATCCATACTAATGTGACTCATAATGAGCCTCAGTAGAGATTATTTTTTTGATAATAAGGGAAACCTGCTCAGTGAGCAGGTTTTATTGTTTTTATGATGTTGGTCTTAATTAAACAGTGATTTTTTTTCTTTATTTACCCAGCCTGCTAAGCTTTCATAGTTTACATAATAAATTTTCAGGTCTGCGTTGTAAGTACTGCTAGTAAAATAGATTCTCTTACTGGCGGTAACTGCCTGATTGGTAAAGAACCATTTTCCACGATTGACATCAGCCATCGTACTGTTTGTTACTTTGTATACTTTTAAATCAGCCTGGTATGAATTGTCTACAACCAATACTTTTATATCTGCCTGATTGATGTTCTTAGTTTCAAAAACTTTCTGAGCTTTCATATAAACTCCAGAGAAAAGCAATAATATAGATACTATCAGTTTCATAAAGTATTTATTTTTAAACGTAATAAAAGATACGGATTACTTTACCAATATTCTTCCCACCATTTTTTCCAGACTGTATTTTCCAACTGATCAAGATTTACTTTTTCACCTATAACCGGCAAAGTAATAGGTTGATTATTTTCTTCTGCATTTTTGGATGCAAGTTCTACAGGTTCAAACCATGCATGCTGAGCCAATTTGAATTTCGAGTGGTGTACAGGAATAAAGTTTTTTGCTTTTAATTCCTTTACTTCGCCTATCAATTGATCTGGTAAAGTATGAATGTAGGGCCATTTTTCATTGTATTGTCCACATTCCATAACGGCAAGATCAAAAGGACCATACTTCTCACCTATTTCTGTAAAATGGTTTCCGTAGCCACTATCGCCACCTAAAAATAATTTTTTAGTAGGAGTTTTCAGTACAAAGGAGGTCCAAAGTGAAATATTCCTGTTTAAAAGTCTCCCGGAAAAGTGTCTTGCCGGTGTCAGAGTAATTCTGAATCCTTCGGCGATATCAATGCTTTCCCACCAGTTTTTTTCAATGATTTTTTCCAGATCCCAGCCCCAATATTCAAAATGCTGTCCTGTTCCCAAACCACAAATAACTTTACCCACTCTGTCTTTTAAAGCCTGAACAGTTTTATAATCCAGATGATCCCAATGGTCATGAGAGATCAACAAAAAGTCGATATCCGGCATATGTTCCGGCTTATAATAATCTGCTCCCTGAAATGCTTTGATGGAACCTGGCATAGGTGATGCATTTCCACTGAAAACAGGGTCTATCAGGAATTTCTTACCATCAACCTGTATAAAGTAAGAGCTATGCCCAAACCAGATTAAGACATTCTCTTTCGGGTCAAGTTTCTTCAAATCTGTTACTACAAATGGAAGCGCTGTTTTAGGGGAAGTATTCTCTACTTTACATAAGCTGTTCAAAAGTGCTTTGGTCATACTTTCTCCTTCCAATAGTGGTGGTGTGATAAGTATATTCTGAAATCTCCCATTGATATAATTGGGAAGTGTACTGAAGTATTCCTTTCTTTTTTCGTCAGGAAACTGCCCGAGTTGTTTTACTAAATTCATTTCCTTATTTTTTACATTCTGAGTCTTTCTTCTTCAAAATCAAGTCTCGTTAAATAATGTCTTATATATTCTTCGTCAATATTGGGGTTCCGCCTGTTTTCTTCCCTAAGCCAGATTCTCTGTACTTCTAATGTTGTAAAGTAAATTTCTTTAGCTTCATCAGATAGTTTGTGAACGGAGTCTTCTTTATCTTCCTGCTCCCAACGGTCCATCAACTTATTGAAGTATTCGTTTTCATTTCTTCTTTCTTTATAGTTTTCGTTAAGATATTTTAAAGCTACACGACGCATTCCTTTCCTTAAAAATTGTTCTGATTCCTCTTCTGATAAATATCCACTATTAGAATCTGATAGTTTAAGTTTCTTTATCAAAGTTGGTAATGTTAACCCCTGAATAATCAATGTAGCTAAAATGACAATAAAGGTAATAAACAGAATAAGATCACGATGAGGAAAAGGTTGTCCGTTATCCATCACCACAGGAATGGATAATGCTGCTGCCAATGAAACCACGCCACGCATTCCCGTCCAGCTCATTAATATAGGTGCTTTCATTCCCGGATCTCTGTCTGCGACATTGATAAAATTCCGCATGATCAGCGTAACAAAAACAGCACCAAAGGAAGATAAAAACCTGACAATAATAAGTACAGCAGTAATTAATAATCCATAGGTAACAGCTTGTGCAAGGCTGATTCCTTCTTTATCCAATCCGACCATAATCTCCGGAAGGTCTAATCCTATCAATAGAAAAACTATTCCGTTAATCAGAAATACGAAACTTTCCCAAACGTTGGAACCTTTCAATCTTGATTCTGAAGTTCTGAAAATTTCATGTCTCCTGACAGAAAGAAATAATCCGCCACTCACAACAGCCAAAACTCCCGATGAATGAACTTCTTCTGCGACAATATACATGACATAAGGTGCTACCAGACTAAGAATAGCATCCATATTGACATCAGTAGGAAATATTTTTTCAATTTCAAGAAAAATAAAAGCTAAAACCACGCCTATTCCCAATCCCCCGAATACCATCCATCCAAAGCTTAAAGCTGCATCCTGCCAGATAAATTGTCCGGTAGCCACCGCCACCATTGCAAACCTGAAAATAATAAGGGAAGATGCATCATTGAACAGACTTTCTCCTTCTAAAACGGTAGATACATTTTTAGGAACTTTTACAAATTTTAAAATTGCACCAGCACTCACCGCATCGGGTGGAGATACAATTCCACCCAGGACAAAGCCCAATGCTAATGAAAACCCGGGAATATATGAGTTGGCTACAAAAGCTACCGTTATTGCGGTAAGAAACACAACTATAAATGCAAAACTGGTAATGATTCGCCTCAGCTTCCATATTTCCTTCCATGAGACGGCAAAAGCAGCTTCATAAAGTAAAGGAGGTAAAAAAATAATAAAAATAAGTTCGGGATCAATTTTTATTTTGGGTAATCCGGGAATAAAGCTGATCAGCAGTCCGGCAATTACCAAAATGATAGGATATGCTACTTTTAAACGATTGGCAAGCATAACAGCCCCAATAATTACAAGGACCAATCCTAGATAATAAACGAAATTTTCCACCATCTGTTTTCAATTAATTTTAAACCAATTTAACTATTTTTTGAGAAATATGATGGTATTGAATGAACATCAATATTAACAAATCAATAAAAATACTGCCAGGTTTTGGTTACATGAGAATGTATTTTTCTTTATTGATTTCTAAAAACTTTGGGTGATAATCCTGTTTTTTTACGGAAAAATCTTGCAAAATAATTGGGATAATCGAAGCCGAGGCTGTAAGAAATTTCGCTAACAGAAAGTGTTGTATTTTGGAGTTTATCTTTTGCTTCTTTTATGACATAATCGTGAATGTGATCCAATGGAGATTTTCCCGTAAAATGCTTGATGAGGTCTCCGAAATAATTAGGTGAAAGGTTACTTTTCTGTGCAAAATATGCTACTGAAGGCAATCCGGCAACATTATCATTTTCTCTGAAATAATTATCAAGATTTTTGTAAAACTCATCGATTACTTTGTGATAAATTTCACTTCGGGTATCAAACTGACGATCATAAAAGTCTTTGACATAGGTAAGAATCAGATTGACGTATGAAATGACAACTGTTCTTGAATAATGTTCTTTCTGGAATTCATGATGTGCCTTTCTGAAAAGGTCCCAAAGTATACTCTCCTCTTCTTTTGTCAGAAAAAGAGCTTCATGATTGTTATAATGTACAAAGCTATAATCTTTGGCGTATTTTTCAAGGTATTTTGCATTTATCATAATACAAAGACCGGAAAATGGTGGTGCGATCTCCCATTCCAAGGTATTTTGGGGGCAGTCTGCGTACAAATAGGATGAGTCTGACTGATCTTCCTGCAATTGACGGGATGTAAAGTTAACTTCCATCGGAGGCTTGATTGCGAGAAGATAAAAATCGATGGTAACAGGCTCTGATTTCAGTCTGATATCATTCTGAGTTTCAAAATCTACAATGTGAAGATCGTCACTTTTTAAGTTATCCACATTCAGATAATTACAAAATTCCGGTATGTTTAATATTTTTATACTCATTGTGCAGATTTCAATAATGGGGTAAAATTAAACATTCTGAACTGTTACCTTATGATACAAAATAAGGTAAAACGGATACATTTTACTGATCTGTATTATAATATTGTAATAATAAATATCAACAAGAGACTAAACAGTAACATAACACCTATTGCTACAGCTGCTTCAGCAACATGTCTCATGTATCTTTTTCCGTCAAAAGTAAATTTTTCAGGATGAATACTGAACTCTTTAAATACAAATGGGTCTATTTTCAAATCTGGTCTAAAACGAACGATTCCTTCTATAAATCTTGCCCGTAAAGCTCTGCCGTTTTTGATATAGTGAGTACAACCAATATCTGTTCCGTCAAATACCACTTTAATCACATTACCATCAATTCCTATAGCCAAAACCCATGTTTTAACCTCGGTTGTCAGATAAACCTGATATTCATCTGAAAGGTAGGAAGCTCCCAACTGACTGTAAAGAATTTCTTTTATACTTCCGTCTTTTTTATAAAAATGAATGCCTTCATCATCTACCCTAATCTTTCTTATTGCTACACTCATATTTTTTTTCACATAATGGAAAAATCTATACATTCCTATTGCCCAAACCGGATAATACAGAAGAGCAAAGATGATAAGTATGGGTACATTCCCGGAAGCCAAGAAAGGAAATACAGCAAGCGCAACAAATACGACCAGCAATATTGCTCCTCCAAAAATTCTGATTAACCAGGTCATTACCCAGCCAGGTTTGGAAACCAGCGGTAAAAAATCTTTTCTTATATCCTCTTGCATCTGTTTAAAATACAAAAAAAATGATAATAAAAAAAGAGCCTCAGTGATATTCTGTGACTCTTAACTACAAAAACTGAAAATAAGATATGTTATAAAACTATGCGATTGTGTGTATTTTTTCTGTGGTGACATTATAAGTTTCTGAAACTACGTTATCTACAAACCTCCATTCTGCCACAGCATCCCCAGCCGTATATTTCACATGCAGATAGCCTCTTTTGTAAAGATTCGCATATTCCAAATCATCAATCAGAGATGAAAATGCATCAGCCAATGCTATTGCCTGAGTAGGATCTGAAGTAATCCCCAGATATCCTTCCAGCCCTGGTGAAGAAACGGAGCTGCATGCCAATTCGGTACCAATATCTTTTCCAGTGGCATCAGTTAGCTTTCCTAACCACGCGTTGTGTGTATCACCTGCTAATACGATTACTTTTTTCCCGGCAAGGATAGAATAAAGAGCTTCTCTTTCAATGAAATATCCATCCCACGCGTCAAGGTTATAGGGTAAAGTGGTTTTGATTCTTGCAATCTCCTGAGCTGTCAACGTTGGATCCTGTAGCTGATATCTTTTTTTAATGGTAACCAGCTGAGTAATGGTACTCTGCAAAGCCAGCATGGTAGCCGGTTGTGCGCTTCCGTGTTTTTTTATTTCTGCTAAAATCTGATTAAGCAACATTAATAGTTCTGCAGGAACCATCATTTTGGTCATTAAGATCTGCTGTCCTAAAACTTTCCATTTTGCAGTATCAGAACCGATCTGTGATCCCAACCATGTCATCTGTTCGCTTCCAAGCAGTTTTCTGTTTGGACTTAAAAAATCTGTCTGAAACTGTGATTGATTAAAATTTCCTGCATTATCAAGATAGTCTGAGTATTCCAATTGTTTGTCTCTTGCAATAACTCTCGTATCCATCATATAAAGAGAAAGTATATTCCCGAAGTTGAAACTTCTGTAGATTTTCAGATCTTTTCCTGTTTTAAGAGGAATATATTCACTGTAAGCCTGGAAAGCTGCCATTTTTCTTGCCTGGAAATCACCTTCTTCAGGCTGATGATTTTCTGCTCCGGATTTATAGGTGTCATTTGCAAATTCGTGGTCATCCCACACACAAATGAAAGGCTTTTTCTGATGTGCCAATTGAAGGTTTTTATCTCCTCTGTACTGCCTGTATCTTTCTCTGTAATCGTTTAGGTTAAGAATTTCCTTTGCAGGCTTATGGGCTCTTCCCAATTGATTGGTATAAGGATTTGTTCCATATTGCCCCGGAGCATATTCATAGATATAATCTCCCAGGTGTACCACAACATCTGCTTCAGACTTAGCAATTGCTCCATAGACATTGAAAAGTCCTGCCGGGAAATTAGAGCATGAAACAACCGCCATTTTCACTTCATTTACAGAATCTGCTTTGGAAGGTAATGTAATAGTCTCTCCTATTACACTGGATTCTTTAGTTTTAAGATTATAAAACCTATAGTAATATTTTGTATTGGAAGGAATATTCTGTACATCCACTGCAACTGTAAAATCATTAACCGCTGTTGCATTTGCCTGACCTTTTCTAACCACTTCAGAAAAGCTATTATTTTTACTGATTTCCCACGTAATTTCTGCATCTGTTCCACCTGAATATCTTGTCCAGATAATCACTCCTGTTGAGGTAGGATCAAAACTTGCTACTCCAGTTTCAAAACCAGCATTTTTCAGATCACCAGGAACGCTTCCACTATCTGTGAAATCATCGCTGCAACTTTCGATCAAAGGAGCTATGAATATCCCTCCTACTGCTAATAGTGAGTTTTTAAGAAATCGTCTTCTGTTAAGTGGATTGTTATCTGCCATTATTACTTTTTTTGCAAAGCAACGGCATCTGAAGAAGAAGGTTGTTAACTGAATTTTAATTATTCTTTATGCTTTTTTTAAACATATGTTTAACATAGTATTTTTTTCTAAAGTAATGAATAATTAGAAAAAATTTGAGAGGACTAATTGCCCTCTCGAATTTTTATTTTAGATAATCAAAAACATTTACAATTTGATATTTAGGACTTCGTTTTAAAAACTCACTAAAAAATGCGGCATGAGTAGCCCCGGAAATAATAAGGACTTTATCATTTTCAACAAGTGGAATCTGATTAAGATTAGAATACATTCTCAAGTTTCTTCTATAATATTTGGCAGCTTCATCTGCTCCCTCAAAGTTATTTGCTGTGCTTACATGGGTTAAAATATCAGCATTGGCTGTAATCAAATCCTGTAAAGTAGATTCTTTATTATAATCAATAAGTTTTTCTTTTACAGAGAGATTGTCCCCATTTTTAAGTTTTTCAATAAAGGTGGATATAAAACTTTTATAAGTTGTACTATCTACCTGATTTTTTAACTGATAGCCTAGTCTATAATTGTATTTTCCCGTTTCCTGTTCATCAATTCCGTATATTTTTTTCACATTAGCTATTTTGGCAATCTGATAAGCCAATAGTGAGACTTCACCTTCATATGCTGTTTTAAATTTCTTATTCTTTAAAAAGTTCTGATAATCATTCTTGATCTTTTCATTTTCAGCAGGAAGAAGCTCAACACAAATGATTGTTGGTTTAAACTCTGCAAGCAGTTTTGCTATTTCAAAAACTTCTTTTTGACTTTTCTCGTTTTTAGGATCAAAACTAACTTTTGTGGCATCTGGTGTTTTCCCCATATGGAAAGTTGCAAAATTAAGCACCTCTATTTTTTGTGCTGATAAACACATGCTCATCAGAAATCCACAAATAACACTTACTCTTTTCATGATTTTAATTTATGGTCCAAAAATAGAGCCTGAACAAAAGCAAAACAACCCTATATCGACAAATAGGGAAAATTCTCCGATGAAACAGTAAAAAGTATAGATTTTACTGATATCATTCTAAAAGAACCTATAAACTAAATTTTTAAATTCTTTTTATATGCCTTTTTAATATCAATAAGAAACTTTAGAAATGATAATTGTTGAAATAATAGAATACGAAAACAATATAATAAACTGATACAGTAGTAAATAGAAAAAGCACTCTATTTGAGTGCTTTTCTGTGGTCCCACCTGGGCTCGAACCAGGGACCACCTGATTATGAGTCAGGTGCTCTAACCAACTGAGCTATAGGACCTCAAAACTTGGTTAAATTTTGTGTTTGCAAAAATAGTAAAAATTATTTCACTACAAAATTTTTTATTGCTTTTCTTGACAAAGTTCTACCAGTACACCGTTTGTTGACTTAGGATGAAGGAATACAACTAATTTGTTATCAGCACCTTCTTTCGGTTCTTCAGAGATAAATTGAAATCCTTCTTTTTTCAATCTTTTCACTTCCTCCAGGATATTTTCTACCCCAAAAGCCAGATGATGGATGCCTTCACCCTTTTTTTCGATGAATTTTGAGATCGGACTTTCAGTATTACTAGCCTCCAATAGTTCAATTTTACTCTCTCCCGTTTCATAGAAAGAAGTTACCACTCCTTCTCTTTCCACTGTTTCTTTTTTATAAGATTCTTTTCCTAATAATTTTGTAAAAAGTTCATCAGATATCCCCAAAGACTTTACTGCAATACCAATATGCTCTAGTTTCATAGTTATGAATAAATATAATTAATCGTAAATTTGATACTACTGCTTAATTTCAAAGTATCAATTCAAACAAAAGTACTAAATTTGCATAAATTATGGAAAGTAACAGACAAAGAAAAGTAGCTCAGATCATTCAGGAAGACTTCGCAGAACTTTTTCGCAAACAAGCTGCTGACAGCAAACAAAGTATATTGGTATCCGTTTCAGACGTAAAAGTAACGGCTGATTTGGGTATTGCTAAAATTTATTTAAGCATTTTCCCACAAGAGTTCCGTACTGCTGTAATGAAGGAGATTGAAGAAAACAAACCTCAGTACAGAAATTTCATCGGTCAGAAAATGGCAAAACAGGTACGTATCATTCCACAACTAAACTTCTATCTGGACACGGCTCTTGATGATGTAGAAAGATTGGATAGAGAATTAAGAGGCGAAGGAGACAACCCTGTTTTATAGATTTTGAAGAATATTGCATTTTACATAGCATCCAGATACCTTTTGGCTAAAAAAGGTAGTACCGCAGTTACATTTATTACATGGTTATCCGTAGGTGCCATGATGGTTGCTGTGACTGCAATGTTCGTCATTATTTCTGTTTTTTCAGGACTTGAAGACCTGAATAAAGACCTAATCTCTAATCTTCATGCTGATCTTACCTTAAAAAGCTCAACAGGTAAAACCATTAAAAATCTGGATCAGGTTAAAAAGGCTTTAAACAGTAATAAAGAGATCACCAGCTATTCCCGCGTCATTGAAGAAAAAGTATATATCAGCTTTAATGGTAAAGGTGATATTGCTTATTTAAGAGGTGTAGATTCCGCGTATGTGAATGTAAATCCTATTAATAAGGAAGTTTTCTATGGAACTTATCCAAGTTTCAAATACTCTAATGAAGTTCTGATGGAAAACAGCCTAAATAACAGATTGTCTGTCCCAGTAGACTCTTCCAATCATTATGCAACGGTATTTATGCCGAAGCCAGGAACCGGGATCATTAGCAAGGAAGAAGATATTTACAATAAAAGAGATATTTCAGTAACAGGTGTTTTTCCAGGGAAAGATCAATTAGACAGCTATGTCATCTCTCCTATTGAACTGACCGAAGAATTACTAAATCTTCCCAAAAACTCAGCATACCAGATTGTTATTAAAATAAAAAATCCGGAAAATGCCGACTCAGTAAAACAAAGCTTACTAGCTTCTCTTGGTAAAAATATTGAAATCAAAACCAAAGAAGAAGAAAATGCTGCTTTCTGGAAAATGATCAATACAGAGAAGATGTTTATTTATCTGATCTTTGCATTGGTAATTTTCATTACAACATTTAATCTTGCCGGAGCTATTATTATTCTTCAGCTCGATAAAAAAGAGCAGGCAAAATCTCTTATTTCACTAGGCTTTCCTTTAAGCCATCTGAGAATGACTTATTTCTACACAGGAATACTCATCGTTATTTCAGGTGTAATCTCAGGATTAATCGTTGGAACAGCATTATGCTATTTCCAGCTTTACACCGAATTCTTCAGAGCCAATGAAGCTCTGCCATTCCCTGTCAAAATAGTTGGAAAGAACTATTTCATCGTAGCACTTACCGCTTCTATATTCGGAATTGCAATCTCATGGTTCTTCTCCAAGATCAGCAAAGAGTATATTACTAAAAATTAATATATTAAGTTTATATATTTAACCTAAATAACTTTTAAGGGTTTCATTTTTTCGTACCTTTACGCCCCAATTTTAAAAAAATGAAACGAATTTTATCCTTTTTTCTACTAAGCCTTGCATTAATAAATGCTTTGGCACAAATCCCTGCCGGATATTATAATAATGCAACAGGTTTAAGTAGTGCAGCTCTTAAAACAGCCCTTAGCCAGATCATAACTAATGGGCACTCCTTAAATATCACCTATAATGATCTTTGGAGTGCTTATCAAACGACGGATCGCGATTATGATTATGATAACGATGGGACTATATTAGACATCTACTCTGAATTCCCTGTCGGACCTGATAATTACAACTATCCTTACGGAACATCACAATGTAGTGGAACCAGTGGTCCTGAAGGACATTGCTACAATAGAGAGCACATTATTCCTCAAAGCTTCTTTAATCAAGGCTTGCCTATGAGATCTGATGCCCATTTTGTAAGAGCTACCGATGGAAAAGTAAACGGAGAGAGAGGAGATTTACCTTTTGGAAAAGTAGCAACTGCTAATTACACATCCCAAAACGGTTCTAAAAGAGGACTTTCGGCATCTGCAGGATATTCAAATACTGTATTTGAACCTATCGATGAATTTAAAGGAGATGTAGCGAGAATGATCTTTTACTTTGTAACAAGATATGAAAATAAAATGGTAGAATTCTCTACAGGAGATATGCTGGCAAAGAATACTTATCCTAGCCTTCAGGATTGGGAGCTAACCCAGCTTATGGCTTGGCACATACAAGATCCGGTATCTGCAGCAGAAATCAGAAGAAATAATGCAACGTATATATTTCAGGGAAATAGAAATCCATTTATTGACCACCCAGAATATGTAATGCAAATCTGGGGAGCTCAAACACCGGATACAGAAAACCCTACAGCTGCAACAAACTTAGCGACAAGCAATCCTACTTCAAATTCAATAGATCTTACCTGGACAGCTGCAACAGATAACGTAGGGGTAGTATCTTATAGTGTTTATGTAAATGGAATATTAAAAACAACAATATCAGGAACATCTACCTCTACAACAATAACAGGATTATCTCCATTAACAACCTATAACTTCTATTTAATTGCAAAAGATGCATTTAATAATTCATCACCACAAAGTAATGTAGCATCAGGAGTTACTCTTGACGGACCTGTCGGAACAGGAGGTTGCGGAACAGAAAATTTCAATACTATTACAGATAATGATAGTTCTTATAGCGAAAGAATATGGACAAACAATGGTATCACATGGAAAGCAACAAACACAAAAGTAGATCAACCAATTGGTACAACAAAAGCTATAACCATCAGAACCGGAGAACTTACAAGCTCTTCTATCGCGGGAGGGATTAAGAGTTTAACGTTAACAACTAAACGAATATTTTCAGGTTCAAATGGTAGTTTAAATGTTTTGATTAATGGAACTAATGTAGGTACTATTCCCTACACTACTACAGCGACCACAACAACAATTGACAATATCAATATCAGTGGGGATATAATAATCAAAATCACCAGCACAACCGGCAACAGACCTACAATGGATGACCTTAGCTGGACTTGTTACAACGAATCATTATCCACTTCTGAAGTTAAAAAAGACAAATCTCAATTTACGATCTACCCTAACCCGGTTAAGAACAACGAATTATTTGTAAAAGGTGAAAACCTAAACAAAATTTCAAAAGCTGAAATCTATGACCTTTCTGGCAAGATGATTGAAGTGATTACAAACCCTTTCAAAAATTCAAACAAAATCAATCTGAAAGGACTCGTAAAAGGAACTTATATATTAAAAACAGATCATTTCTCTACCAAATTCATTGTAGAATAATTATTACAAAATATTTCACACTAAAAGACCGGATTTTTCCGGTCTTTTTTTATAATTTTGATCATATGGATTCCAATAAAAAATTAGGATTGATAGGACGTAATATTTCTTATTCTTTTTCTAAAAAATTTTTCGAGAATAAATTCCAAAAGCTTATGCTTAAGGACTTTTCTTACGATATTTTTGATCTAAATGAAATCAGCGAGGTAGAAAAACTTTTCTCATCACCTGAACTTTTAGGATTCAATGTAACTATTCCTTACAAAGAGCAGATCATTACTTATCTTGATGAATTAAGTGACGAGGCTGAAAAAATAGGTGCGGTAAACTGTGTTTTAATTCAGGATGGAAAAAAAACAGGGTATAACACCGATGCATTCGGGTTTGAAAAAACCTTACTCCTTCATAAAAAAACAAATCAGGATAAAGCTTTAATTCTAGGAAACGGAGGCGCAGCAAAAGCAGTAAAATATGTTTTGGATAAACATAACATTCCTTCCCAAACCATTTCAAGAAGCACCGAAATCAATTTTGAAAACCTGGATAAAGAAACCGTTCAGGAACATACGATTATTATCCAATGTACTCCAGTAGGGACATTCCCAAATGTGGAAGATTGCTTAAACTTTCCTTTCGACGGACTTTCTACAGAACATTTGGTAATCGATTTAATATACAACCCAAACTACACTCAATTTATCATCAATGCTTCAGAAAAAGGAGCAAAAACGGTAAACGGTTATTATATGCTTGAGCAACAAGCAGAAAAAGCTTGGGAAATTTGGAATTTTCAAAAAAAATAACATAAATTAGTACTTTAATTGACTTTACAGCTATATAATATAAAGGATATTAACGCCACTCACATAAAAGATTTGCTATGATTACAGAAAACAATCTTTCTGAAAACGAAGAAAAGAAAAATCCTAACGAAGTATCTCAGGAAACATCAGAAAATACAAATTCTCATGATGCAGTTTCCCATGAAGATGATGCGGAACACCTGGAAGAACATGAAGATGTAGATATTTCTTTGGCTGATGCCTTAAAGGAAATGGAAAAAATAATCAACACTCCCAATGCTGGTGAAAACTTCAAGAGATTCAATCAGCTGAAGGAAAAAGCAAGTCATTACATCCATGATGAAGTTGAAGATAAAAAGCATGAATATGCAGAGGCTGGAAATGCTCCCGAAAATTTCAGTTACGAGCATCCTCTACAAACAAAATTTTCAGCTTTGGTAAACATCTTCAAAGAAAAACATGATGATTTCCAAAAAGGTCAGGAAGAAGAACAGAAAAAGAATCTTGACCACCGTCAGAATATCATTGAAAGATTAAAAAATCTATATACAAACTCAGAACCAGGCACCAACCTTTTCAAATCTATTCGTGAGATCAAAGAAGATTGGTCAAAAGCAGGACAGGTTGCTAAGTCAGAATTTAAAATTCTTAACAATAACTATTTCCACCACCTGAACCAATTTTATCAGATGCTGGATTTGAATAAAGAATTTCTTGAACAAGAATACAGCCACAATCTTGAAAAAAGACAGCACATTATCGCCCGCGCTCAGGAATTGGAAAATGAACCGGTAATTCAAAAGGCTTTAAATGAGCTTCAATACCTTCACAAACTATGGAAGGAAGAAGCAGAACCTGTAGCTGAAGAATTCCGTGAAAAAACTTGGGAAGAGTTTAAAGAAATTTCTAACAAAATTCACGAAAGAAAATCTGAACTTTCAGCATCTATTGAAAAAGAACAGGCTGCTAATCTCGAAAAGAAAAGCCAGATCATTACTGAAATCAAGAAGCTTTCTGAGCCATCGGAAACTCCTAATCACAACTACTGGCAAAACGCCATCAAAAGAGTTGAAGATTTACGTTCAGAATTTTTAAAAACCGGAAGTGTGCCGAGAAAATTATCCAATCAAAACTGGAATGATTTCAAGACGACACTCAGAGGTTTTAATACTACGAAAAATAACTATTATAAATCGTTAAAAGGTTCTCAACAGGCTAATCTGGAAGAAAAACTAAAACTTATCCAGACTGCTCAGGATAATCAAAACAACGAAGAATGGGACATTGCTGTTCCGTTGTTTAAAAAGCTTCAGGAAGACTGGAAAAAGATAGGACACGTTCCAAAGAGCATGACCAATAAGATCTGGGATGAATTCCGTGATGCTTGTAATGCATTCTTCAACAATTACAGAGAGAAAAACAATACTTCCACAGACAATTGGAAAGAAAACTTTAAAAATAAAAGAGCTCTTCTTGACGAATTAAAAACGGTAAGCAACGAAGAAGGCAGTATTGAAAAGATTGAACAGATCAAAACTGCATGGAACAATATTGGAAAAGTTCCAAGAGATAAAATTTCAATCAACACTGAATTCAACAAGACATTAAGAGAGAAACTTAAGATCAATAAAATTAACGAGCTTGAACTAAAAGAAGAAGGTTTATCTGAAAATCAACTTACTGATAAAGCAAGAAAGATTAAAAACCAAATCTCTGACCTGGAAGCTGAAATTGTAAAACTGGAAAACAACCTTTCATTCTTCAACAAACCATCAAGAGAAAATCCTCTTTTAAAAGATACTTACAATACTATTGATGAGAAAAAAGCTCATTTGGAAACATTAAAGCAAAATCTTCACAATATTATTGCCGGAGAATAAATCTTAATAAAACAAATAAAAGCGGAGCAAAGCAATTTGTCTTCGCTTTTTCTTTTTAAATCTATGAACAACGACGAATTTTATATTAAAAGGTGTATCGAACTAGCTCAAAAAGCTCTGGGAAAAACCTATCCCAACCCACTTGTCGGTAGCGTAATTGTCCACAATGGGGAAATCATCGGCGAAGGTTATCATCACAAAGCAGGAGAAAATCACGCTGAAATCAATGCCATCAATTCTGTTAAAAATAAAGAACTCATCCCTGAATCTACCATCTATGTGTCATTGGAACCATGCGCACACTACGGAAAAACACCACCTTGTGCTTTAAAAATTAAAGAACTGGGGTTTAAAAAAGTAGTGATCGGAGCGATGGATTCTCATGATAAAGTAAATGGAAAAGGGAAAAAAATCATTCACGATGCAGGAATTGAAGTCGTTTCAGGAATTCTTGAAAACGAATGCATTGAACTGAATAAAAGATTTTTCACTTATCACGAAAAGAAAAGACCTTACATTATTTTAAAATGGGCAGAATCTGGTGATGGATTCTTGGATAAGGATTTTAAACCTACAGCAATTTCAAATACGCTAGTTAATCAATTTGTACATCAATTAAGAGCTAATGAACATGCTATTTTAGTGGGAACACAAACCGCTTTAACTGACAATCCGAGTTTAACCGTAAGAAATGTTGAAGGAACGAATCCAGTCAGAATTTTAATTGATTTTGATTTAAAAGTTCCTGATGACTTTAAAATTTATAACAATGAAGCTAAAACACTTGTTTTAAATATCATTAAAGAAAGCACTGAAAGTAATATTCATTTCATTACAATAGAAAAGGAAAACTTTTTGAATAATCTGATGAATGTTTTATACAGAGAGCAGATACAATCTGTTATTATTGAAGGTGGACGCTTTACATTACAGCAATTTATTGATGCTAAGCTTTGGGATGAAGCAATCATTATTAAAAATGAAAATCTCATATTAGAAAACGGCACAAAAGCCCCTGAATTTAGCAATACAGCCTATAAAACAGGAAATTACAGAGATAATAAAATTTCTTTTTATAAGTCGAATTAACATATTTTATCACTCATAATTGAAATAATTTCTTTACATTAGTAATATCAAAAAATATTATCATGAAAAATTTAAAGAAAGTTTCAAGACAAGAGTTAAAAAAAGTCAGCGGAGGTATTGCTCCTAAGTGTTGTTCATATTACCCACCACAATGGCAACACTGCTGTCCAACACCTTCAAGTATGAGTTGTCCACCACCTTGGGAAGAAGGAAGTTTCCCATCATGCTAAAATTATTTAAATAAAAAAATCAAAGAGAGCGTTTTTCGCTCTTTTTACGTTTAAGACTTTTCAGGATATTACCTGATACTAAATTCTAAAGTTTTAAATTTGCACCACTAATTGCTGAGAGGTCATGTTCGAATACAAAACCATAGAAAAACCCATAGAAAACACTTTATTAAAAGAAAAAGGAAGCAAGTTTATTGGATTTGCTTTCCCCGTCACCAATGAAAAGGAACTCAAAGCTGCATTGGAAAAAATCAGGGAAGAACATCCAAAAGCAACACACCATTGTTATGCTTTCAGAATGGGATTAAATGGTGAAAATTACAGGGCTAATGATGATGGTGAACCCTCAGGAAGTGCCGGACTCCCTATTTACAATCAACTCTTGGCAAATGAAATCACCAATGTTCTTGTTATTTCGGTGCGTTATTATGGGGGCACAAAGCTAGGCGTTTCAGGTTTAGTAAAAGCTTATAAAGAATGTGCAAAAATCACTCTGGAAGAAGCCAATATCATTACAAGAGAACTGGAAACTGAAATCGAGATTCAATTCAACTTCAATCAACAGAATACCATCTTTACTCTACTTTCAAAATTTGACGCCAAGGTTTTAAACTTTGATGCAAATGAAAACTGTATTCTTACCGCTTCTTTAAAGCTAGCACAAAAAGAAAGCATTTCAGAAAAACTATCAGAAATGCAACATGTCTCATTTGAATTTAATGATTAAACCTATCAAGAAATAATAAAAAACATCTCAGAAAATATCTGAGATGCTATATATTTCATATGAATCTTAAGATTAATCCCTTCTTCCACCAAGGAGTAATGATCCCCAATAAAGAAGTTGCGCCAAAGATCCTAATGCTGCAACAACATAAGTACGCGCTGCCCATTTTAAGCTGTCCTGTACACCAACAAATTCTTCGGTAGTTACAGTTCCTGTATCTTTAAGCCATTTCATTGCCCTGTTACTTGCGTCATATTCCACAGGAAGTGTTACGAAAGCAAATAATGTTGTCATGGCAAACATTGCTACACCAATTGCAAGAACCGTGGTATTTCCATTTGGATTCTCTATTGATCTTGAAGCTGCCATAACAGCGATACCTGCTATAAGAACAAACTGCATCAAATTGGAACTTATATTAACAATAGGAACAAGTTTTGAACGTAAATTCAACATTGAATATCCTACCGCATGTTGTACGGCATGTCCGCATTCATGAGCTGCAACTGCTGCCGCTGCTGCATTTCTTTGCATATAGACTCCTTCTGAAAGGTTTACTGTTTTATCTACCGGATTATAGTGGTCCGTCAGCTGTCCGGGAACTGATATTACCTGAACATCATTAATCCCGTTATCTCTCAACATTTTTTCCGCTACTTCTTTCCCCGAAAGTCCGTTTCGAAGATGTACATTGGAATAATATTCAAATTTTGATTTCAACCTGGATGAAACCCACCAGCTCACCAGCATTGAAATACCAATAATGATATAATAACCCGCCATTTTATATAGATTTTGTGTTCAATTTTTAAGCATAATGATATAAAAACTGTGCCAAAGTATCCGATAATATTATTTATATTTGTTCTCAAATTACTCTCAAAAAACATGTCAACAGTTTCAATTATTGAAGTAAAAACTACCGGTCAGCTCAAGCAATTCGTAAGATTCCCCATGGATCTGTACAAAAATAATCCGTACTATGTTCCATCTTTTATCAATGACGAAATCAACATCTGGAATGCTGATGAAAATCCTGCACTTCAATATTCTGAAGCCAAACAGTATTTAGCCTATAAAAATGATAAAATTGTAGGGAGAATTGCAGTTCTTATTAACCATAAAGAAGAAAAAGAATTAGGGATCCAAAAAGTACGTTTTGGATGGATTGATTTTATTGATGATGAAGAAGTTTCTCAGGCATTGATTCAAAAAGCAATTGATTATGCAAGAGAGAAAAACATCAACAAAATTGAGGGTCCTATGGGCTTTACCAATCTTGACAAAGCAGGAATGCTGATTAAAGGGTTTGATCAACTGGCAACCATGATTGGTATTTACAATAATGATTACTACCCAAGACATCTTGAGAAACTAGGTTTAGTCAAAGAAAAAGAATGGGTAGAATTTGAAATCAAGTTCCCTGAATCATTACCTGATAAAATCCATAAATTCAATCAGCTGATTTCCGAGAAATACAAACTTCATGTATTGAGATTTAAGAATAAGGAAGAAATTATCCGTTATGTAGACCCTATGTTTGACCTTCTGGATGAAACATATAAGCACCTTTCTACCTACACTCCTATTTCTGACGAACAACGTAAGACATACAAAGAAAAATACTTCAAGCTTATTGATAAAGATTTCATCGTTTGTATTGCTGATGAGAATGATAACCTTATATCTTTTGCAATTACAATGCCTTCTTACTCAAAAGCATTGCAGAAATCCGGTGGTAAACTACTTCCTTTCGGTTGGTGGCATTTTTTAAGAGCCGGAAAGAAAAACGACAGAGCCAATTTTTACCTGATCGGTATTCATCCTGACTACCAAAGAAGAGGAGTAACATCTATTATCTTCAAGGAAATATTTGATACTTTCAAGAAAAAAGGAGTTAAAATACTAGAAACAAACCCTGAATTGGAAGAGAACAAAAGTATTCAACTGCTTTGGCAGGATTACAATCCGGTAAATCATAAGCGAAGAAGAACTTACTCATTAGAGATAAATGATCAGTAACCACAATGATTCATTACATTATTTTATTGATTCTAAAACTTCCCCACCCTTAAACACTCTTACCTCATGAAACCACAACTTATCGTATTCGCTGTTCTGATTGCTGCATATATTATTTATAACTTCTTTTTCCAGATTGCAGATGACAAAACAAATACAGCAATTAACATTGGTTTTGGAAGTATTCTTTTCGGATATATATCATTTATGGCTTATTCTCTTCTCAAAAAAATGAAAAAGTAAGCTTTATTTTCATTCTATGGTTCATTGAAATAAAATGTTGATTTTACGTCATAAATAATCATATCCGCTTTCTTTTCGAGATAAGTTTTGATTGTAAGAAATCTCATTTATAAAGTTCTTGAATCGCACTGTAAGACTTGCTAAAGAATTTTCAACTCATACAATTCAGAGGTTTTAAATATCTCAGATGTATCAAATGAAGTATACTTATTGGTGCTGGATACAAAAAAAGGTGAAAAGTATACAAAAAAAAATAATCACCAGGAACTAATTTTTATTGATTCTAAATTACTGGTTTAACTCATTTTCATCCTACTTTTAAGCTGATAAATTTCATGCTTTCTTGTTTATTCGCTAAATTTGCAAATTGAGATAATAATGCAAAAATGAATTTACCTGAAAGTTATATTCCAATACTTATCCAGGCAGGTGTAGCAGTAGGATTTGTCGCTGTTTCATTGCTTGGTGCACATTTCTTAGGTCCACAACAGAAAAAAGGAAATTCTGTAAAAAACCAGAGCTGGGAATGTGGGGTTCCTGTAGAAGGAAATGCAAGAACACCGTTTTCTATTAAGTACTTCCTGACTGCGGTATTGTTCGTACTATTCGATATTGAAATCGTATTCTTTTATCCATACGCAGTAAACTTCAGAGAATTCGGTATGGAAGGTTTCCTTGCTGTACTTACGTTCGTTGCGATCTTCTTCGTAGCGTTTTTCTATGTTTGGAAACGAGGTGCGTTAGATTGGGATAAATAAATTTTAACATTAAAAGATTGAATTTATTTAAGTAATTTAAAGATTTCCAAGATCTTGTTTTTTTAATCTTTAAATATTTTAATCTTTAAATATTTACTAAAAATGTCAGATAAAAAACCAGTAATAAGAACAGATGCACCTGCTCCCGAAGGCTATGAAGGAGAAGGGTTTTTCGCAACAAAACTGAGCAGTGTAATCGGAATGGCAAGAAAGTTCTCGCTTTGGCCGTTACCTTTTGCTACCTCTTGTTGTGGTATCGAGTTTATGGCTACCCTGAACCCCACTTATGATGCTTCAAGATTTGGAATGGAAAGAAACTCATTCTCTCCAAGACAAGCAGATATGCTGATGGTTTGCGGAACTATATCAAAAAAATTAGGACCCGTTTTAAAAGAAGTATACACTCAGATGGCTGAACCGAAATGGGTAGTAGCCGTAGGTGCTTGTGCTTCCAGCGGTGGTATTTTTGATACATATTCCGTTCTTCAGGGAATTGATAAAATCATTCCAGTAGATGTATATGTTCCGGGATGCCCTCCAAGACCTGAACAGATCATTGAAGGAGTAATGCAGGTACAGGCTCTTGCAGAAAGCGAAAGCATCAGAAGAAGAGATATGCCTGAATATCAGAAATTATTAGATTCTTACAACATAAGCAACTAAACGGAAATGACAAACGAATTTGTACTAGAAGCAATCACCAGAGAATTTCCGGAATCTGTTATTTCAAGTTCAGAACCTTATGGAATGTTGACTATTGAGGTGAAGAAAGAAGACATCAAAAAGATCATTCATTATCTTAAAGATTCAACACTGGAAATCAACTTCCTTACAGATGTATGCGGAATCCACTACCCTGAATTCCCTGAAAAGGAAATAGGTGTTGTATATCACCTACATAATATGATGACCAACTTTAGATTACGTCTGAAGATTTTCATGTCCAGAGAAAACATCGAAGTAGACTCTCTTACGGATCTATATGCCGGTGCCAACTGGATGGAAAGAGAAACGTATGACTTTTATGGGATTAAATTTAAAGGACACCCGGATCTTAGACCTATTCTGAATATGGAAGATCTTGGATACCACCCAATGTTGAAAGAATATCGCCTTGAAGACGGTACAAGAACCGATAAGGATGATAATATGTTCGGAAGATAAAATAATGCAATAAGCAATATGCAATAAGCAGTAAGCTTAAAGCCTATAGCCTATAGCCTAAAGCATTTAAATTATGAAAGATAACTCATTATCTAATATACTAAACCAATACGAAAGTAAGGAACAGATTGACGGGCAACTATACACCCTGAATCTAGGACCTACCCACCCTGCTACTCACGGGATTTTCCAGAATATCTTAACGATGGATGGAGAAAGAATCCTTCACGCTGAGCAAACAGTAGGATATATCCACAGAGCATTTGAGAAAATTTCTGAAAGAAGAAACTATTCTCAGATCACTACCCTTACAGACCGTATGAATTACTGTTCAGCACCAATCAACAACTTAGGTTGGCATATGACAGTAGAGAAGCTGATTGGCGTTAAAGTTCCAAAACGTGTAGACTATATGCGTGTTATCTTAATGGAGCTTGCAAGAATTGGTGATCACCTGATCTGTAACGGGGTAACCGGGATGGACTCAGGAGCTATTACAGGTCTTACTTACATGTTCATCGAGAGAGAGCGTATTTATGATATGTATGAGCAGATTTGTGGAGCAAGGATGACAACCAATATGGGAAGAATCGGAGGATTTGAAAGAGATTTCACTCCTAAATTCCATGAGTTACTGAAAGACTTCTTAAAGACTTTCCCACCAAGATTCAAAGAATTCTGTACCCTATTAGAAAGAAACAGAATTTTTATGGACAGAACCATCGGTACAGGAGCTATTTCTGCCGAAAGAGCGTTAAGCTATGGTTTCACTGGTCCTAACTTACGTGCAGCAGGGGTAGATTATGATGTAAGAGTTGCACAACCTTATTCCTCATACGAAGACTTCGACTTCATTATTCCTGTAGGAACTTCAGGAGATACTTACGACCGTTTCATGGTTCGTCAACAAGAAATCTGGGAATCAATCAAAATTATCAAACAAGCATACGAAAATCTTCCGGAAGGACCATTCCACGCGGATGTTCCTGATTTCTATCTTCCTGAAAAGGCAGATG
The DNA here is from genome assembly GCF_001684975.1 of Chryseobacterium artocarpi. Taxonomy (GTDB): domain Bacteria; phylum Bacteroidota; class Bacteroidia; order Flavobacteriales; family Weeksellaceae; genus Chryseobacterium; species Chryseobacterium artocarpi. The sequence goes on from NZ_MAYH01000050.1 coordinate 143,341, forward strand.
TATATCAGAAAATGGAAGCATTGATCTACCATTTCAAAATTGTAATGGGAGAAACTGATGTACCGAAAGGAGAAGTTTACCATGCTGTAGAAGGTGGAAACGGAGAATTAGGTTTCTATCTTGTGAGTGACGGAGGAAGAAGCCCTTACAGACTTCACTTCAGAAGACCATGTTTCATCTACTATCAGGCATATCCTGAAATGATTACAGGTTCTGTAATTTCAGATGCTATTGTAACGATGTGTAGTATGAATATTATTGCGGGAGAATTAGACGCATAAAAAAGAAGATGTCAGACGTCAGATTTCAGATGTTAGACTCTTCGCTTTATATATAAATTTAAAATCTGATGTCTGAAATCTGACATCTGAAATCTTAGATAAAAAATGAGCGAAACAATAGCTTTTAAACCGGAAAGTTTAGCACAGGTACACAAAATTATCGCAAGATATCCTGAAGGAAGACAGAAATCTGCTCTTCTTCCTGTACTTCACTTGGCACAGAAAGAATTCGGAGGATGGTTAGATGTTCCTGTGATGGATTATGTTGCCGGACTATTAAGTATCAAACCTATCGAAGTATATGAAGTGGCAACTTTCTATACTATGTTCAATATGAAGCCTGTAGGTAAATATGTTTTGGAAGTTTGCAGAACAGGACCTTGTATGGTTTGTGGAAGCGAGAAAATCCTGGATCATATCAGAACAAAACTGAACATTAAAGACGGAGAAACTACTGAAGACGGTATGTTCACCTTAAAACCTGCTGAATGTCTTGGAGCATGTGGTTATGCACCGATGATGCAGCTTGGTAAGTTCTTTCATGAAAATTTAACAATAGAAAAAGTAGATGAAATCCTTGAGCTTTGCAGACAGGGACAACTTGCTTTAGACTAATGGAAATTTTAAATTCTAAATTTTAGATTTTAAATTACTTGGTTAATTTTTTTAATAATTATAAAAAGCTGGAAGCCAAAAGCCGATAGCGAAAAGCATAATAAACAATGAGTAAAAAACTTTTACTTAAAGACGCACATATAGAAGGTATCCGCTACTTTGAAACATACCGTAAACAGGGAGGTTACACTGCGGCTGAAAAAGCCTTGAAGATGACTCCTGATGAAATTCTTGAAGAAGTAAAAACTTCAGGACTAAGAGGACGTGGTGGAGCTGGTTTCCCTACAGGGATGAAATGGAGCTTTTTGGCAAAACCAGAAGGCGTTCCAAGACACCTTGTGGTAAATGCGGATGAATCTGAGCCTGGAACATTCAAGGACAGATATCTGATGGAGTTCCTTCCTCACCTATTGATTGAAGGAATGCTAATTTCATCTTACTGTTTAGGTTCCAACACTTCTTATATCTACATCCGTGGAGAATATTCATGGATTCCGGATATCCTTGAAGAAGCAATTGAAGAAGCTAAAGCAGCAGGATTTTTAGGTAAAAATATTTTAGGAACAGGTTTCGATCTTGAAATCTATGTACAGAGAGGTGGTGGAGCATACATCTGTGGTGAAGAAACTGCATTGCTAGAATCCCTTGAAGGAAAAAGAGGTAACCCAAGATTAAAACCACCATTCCCGGCTGTAAAAGGACTTTGGGAGAGACCAACAGTGGTAAACAACGTTGAGTCTATCGCAGCAATTGTTCCAATCATTGATATTACAGGTGCTGAGTATGCTAAAATCGGTGTGGGAAGGTCTACAGGTACAAAATTGATTTCTGCTTGTGGAAACATCAACAAACCGGGTGTATATGAGATCGATATGACCATTACGGTAGAAGAATTCATCTACTCTGATGAATATTGTGGTGGTATTAAAGATGGTAAAAGATTAAAGGCTTGTATTCCTGGAGGAAGTTCTGTTCCGATTGTTCCTGCTAACTTATTGCTGAGAACAGTGAACGGAGAGCCAAGATATATGAACTATGAATCATTAGCTGACGGTGGTTTTGCTACCGGAACAATGATGGGTTCAGGTGGTTTCATCGTATTAGATGAAGACCAGTGTATTGTAGATCACACCATGACTTTGGCAAGATTCTACAACCACGAAAGCTGTGGACAATGTACACCGTGTCGTGAAGGTACAGGATGGATGTACAAAATCCTGAAAAAAATTGAAAAAGGAGAAGGAAAAATGGAAGATATCGATCTACTTTGGGATATCCAGAGAAAAATCGAAGGAAATACAATCTGTCCATTAGGAGATGCAGCAGCATGGCCAGTTGCAGCAGCCATTCGTCATTTCAGAGATGAATTTGAGTGGCACGTGAAAAACCCTGAGTTATCTCAAACTCAAAACTATGGATTAGCACATTATGCAGATCCTATCCCTGCTGTTGAAAAAAATGCTTAGAATGAAAAAATTATTGGTAGTTGGCTTAATGATGTCAAACTTTGTATTTGCACAGAACACAAAAAGTGATAGTACAAAATATGACAGATCAGTTGAAGAGGATTTAGCATATGCAAAAAGCGAACAACAAAAGACTAAAGCTGAAAAAAAGGAAAAACCTTTACCATTAAGCAAAAAAGGTCAGGTTTTCGTTTTTTATGGATGGAACAGAGCGGCTTATAGCAATTCTGACATTCATTTTACAGGAAACGGGTACGATTTTCAATTGAATAATGTAACTGCTCAGGACAGACCTACAAAATTCGGAATTGTCTATTTTGATCCAAGCTGGTTTACTGTAACGCAGTATAATTTCAGAATAGGATATTTTATTAAAGATAATTTGGCTCTTGTTTTAGGAATTGATCACATGAAATATGTGATGGATCAAAATCAAACCGTTAACTTTAAAGGACATATTTCAGACCCTGAATATGCAGCAATGGTACAAAACGGGCAAGTAAACCTTGCAGATGAGAAGTTCCTTACTTTTGAACATACAGACGGACTTAATTATGAAAACTTAGGTCTTGAGAAATACCAAAATCTTATTCATAAGAAAAATATAGATTTAGTATGGTCTTATGGAGCCGGTATCGGATTCATGTTCCCGAAAAGTAATGTAAAGCTTTTTGGTAACGAAAGAAGTGACCGTTTTCACGTGGCGGGTATGGGAACCGATATCAGATCCAGCATTAACTTAGTTTTCTGGAAAAACTGGATGCTAAGAGTAGAAGGAAAAGCCGGTTATATCAATATGTGGGATATTAAGACTACATTGAATAACAAACCTGATAAAGCACGTCAAGACTTTGTCTTTGGACAGGTTCTAGCAGGAATTGGATATACATTTAATACGAAAAAATATAAATAACAAAGCCTATTGCTTAACGCATAAAGCTTAAAGCATATCATATGAGCGAAGAAGTTAAAAAATTCAAAATAACTATAGACGGACAGACTACTGAAGTTTTGCCTGGTACTTCTATTCTGGAAGCTGCGAGACAAATCGGTGGTAAATCTGTACCTCCTGCTATGTGTTACTACAGCAAACTGGAAACCAGCGGAGGAAGATGTAGAACTTGTCTTGTAGAAGTTTCAAAAGGATCTGAAGCTGATCCGCGTCCTATGCCGAAGTTGGTAGCAAGCTGCAGAACGAATGTAATGGACGGTATGGAAGTAAAAAACCTTACTTCTGAGAAAGCTCAGGAAGGAAGAAAAGCGGTTACTGAGTTCTTATTGGTAAATCACCCGCTAGACTGTCCTATCTGTGATCAGGCTGGTGAATGTCATCTTCAGGATCTTGGATATGAGCATGGAAATCTTGAAACAAGAACAGAATTCGAAAGAAATACTTACGAAGCTGATGATCTTGGACCACATATCAAGTTAAACATGAACCGTTGTATTCTTTGTGCAAGATGTGTATTAGCAGCTAACCAATTAACAGGGGAAAGAGAACACGGTATTCTTTTCAGAGGAGATCACGCTGAAATTTCTACTTACTTAAATAAAGCTTTAGACAATGACTTCATCGGAAACGTTATTGACGTTTGTCCGGTAGGAGCATTAACAGACAGAACAGCTCGTTTTACAAGCAGAGTTTGGTTTACAAAGCCAATGAATGCTTCTTGTAAATGTGACAAGTGTTCTGGAAAAGCTGTAGTTTGGATGAAAGGTGATGAAGTCGTAAGAGTTACTGCCAGAAAAGACCAGTGGGGTGAAGTTGAAGAATTCATCTGTGATACATGCCGTTTCGAAAGAAAATCATTATCTGATTGGAATATCGAAGGTCCTAGACATATCGACAGACACTCAGTAATTTCATTGAACCACTACGAAAAACCAAAGGATGAACTAAGAGTTTTAGACAATCCAATGGCGAAGGAAATCAGTGAAAAAGACGAAAAATAATTTTAATAAAGACAATTAGATTTCAGACACAAGACATCAGACTTAACCTCATATCTAGTATCTGACATCTCACATCTAAAAATCTTTACAACAAAAAAATGGATTTACTTACATTTAAACTTATACTTGTATTAGCACTTTTCCTGCTTTCGTTAACGATTGCAGCCTACTCTACCTGGGCAGAAAGAAAAGTAGCCTCTATCATGCAGGATAGAATTGGTCCTAACAGAGCTGGACCTTTCGGATTACTGCAACCTCTTGCTGACGGTGGAAAATTCTTCTTTAAAGAAGACTTTACGCCTGCCAATGCTGAAAAATTCCTTTTCGTATTGGGACCGGCTTTAGTAATGTTTATTTCATTGATCACAGGAGCTGTTATTCCTTGGGGTAAAAGTTTAAATATTGCAGGTACTTCTTTTGATCTTCAGGTTGCTAACATTGACGTTGGTGTACTTTTCATCATCGGAATGGCTTCAATCGGGGTTTACGGAATTATGATCGGAGGTTGGGCTTCGAACAACAAATATTCATTATTAGGTGCTATCCGTGCTTCTTCTCAGATGATTTCTTATGAATTGGCAATGGGACTAGCACTTCTTTCTATTATCATGATGTCTGGAAGCTTAGATTTGAAGGAAATCACAGAAAGTCAGACTACTGGAAAATTATGGGGAGTTATTCCTTGGGTTTCAGGGATGAACTGGAACATTTTCTATCAGCCGATTGCTTTCCTTGTATTCTTTGTAGCAGCTTTAGCTGAAACCAACAGACACCCGTTCGATTTACCTGAGTGTGAATCTGAATTGGTAACAGGATATTCTACAGAATACTCTTCCATGAAATTAGGTTTATATATGTTTGGGGAATACGTGAACATGTTTATTTCTAATGCTTTCATGGTAGTACTTTTCTTTGGAGGTTACAATTATCCTGGTATTGAATGGGTAACGCAGAACTGGGGAGAAAATGTTGCAGGAATCTTAAGTATCGTAGCATTCTTAACGAAAACTGTAATCGGAATTTTGATCTTCATGTGGATCAGATGGACGCTTCCAAGATTCAGATATGACCAGTTAATGCACTTAGGATGGAAAACTTTAATCCCAATGGCATTAGTAAACCTATTAATTACAGGAGCTGTAATTTTAGCATTTGCAAACTAAGAGATAAGAATATATTTTTAATGCTGAATATAGGTTCAGCCTAAAAAAATTAAATAAATGAAACTTACAAACAGATCAAAAGTTGTTTCCAATAAAGAAATGACCCTTGCTGAAAAAATCTACTTACCTGCTATCTTTACAGGGATGGGGATTACATTTAAGCATGCTGTAAGAACCGTGATAAAAGGTGCTCCCGCAGTATATTCGTATCCGGAAGTACAGAAGCCAAGAACTACCATCTGGAGAGGTCAGCACGTTTTGAAAAGAGACGAAGAAGGCAGAGAAAGATGTACAGCTTGCGGACTTTGTGCGGTAGCTTGTCCTGCAGAAGCCATTACAATGACTGCTGCTGAAAGAACTAAAGAGGAAAAAGGACTTTACAGAGAAGAGAAATATGCTTCAGTATATGAAATCAATATGCTAAGATGTATTTTCTGCGGAATGTGTGAAGAAGCTTGTCCTAAATCTGCCATCTATCTTACTGACAGATTAGTAGACGTAGAAACCAACAGAGGTTCTTTCATCTATGGAAAAGATAAATTAGTTGAAAAAATAAATGAAAGGATTGACATCACAACAAGACAATCCGAGAAACAAAAAAATGCGGTAAAATAATGGATCAGTTTTTATTTTTCTTGGTGGCGTTTTTAGCAGTGTCGAGTGCAGTTTATTTTGTATTTGCAAAAAATCCTCTATATGCTATTTTGTCATTAATTGTTACGATGTTTTCAATTGCCGGAATGTATATTCTTCTGAATGCTCAGTTCCTTGCAATTATCCAGATTATAGTTTACGCAGGTGCTATCATGGTACTTTTCCTTTACATTCTTATGATGCTTAACCTTAATAAAGAAGACGAAAGCAAGAAAGGAAATACTTTAAAATTTGTTGGAGTATTTACAGCCGGGCTTCTTTTAATAGGAGTATTAGGAGTATTCAGAGGAGTTCAGCAAAACCACATTGTTGTTGAGAATGTAGACAGAGGTGTTGGTCTTACTAAAAACCTTGGTAGACTTTTGTTTAATGAATATGTTTTACCGTTTGAGCTTGCTTCCATCCTAATTTTGGCAGGTATTGTGGGCGCGGTATTAATCGGTAAAAAAGATTTATAAAATTATGGGAGAAGTAAATACATTTATACAAAGCATCCCTTTGGATTACTTCATTATCCTTTGTTCAGTATTATTCTGCTTAGGAGTGATGGGAGTATTGCTTAGAAAAAATGCTATTGTGATTCTGGGCTGTGTAGAGCTTATGCTGAATTCTGTAAACCTTTTATTGGCAGCTTTTTCAGCATATAAAGGCAACGGCGACGGACAACTTTTAGTTTTCTTCATTATGGTGGTAGCTGCTGCTGAAGTAGCAGTAGGATTGGCAATTATTGCTATGCTATATAGAAACACCCGTTCTGTAGATGTGAGTATATTTAATAAATTAAGAGGATAAGAATGGAGAATTTAGTATATGCAATAGTACTTTTACCACTTTTAGGGTTTCTTATTAACGGTTTATTCGGAAAAAATCTTCCAAAAATATTGGTAGGTTCTTTAGCTACGGCAATGGTTTTCGGATCATTCTGTATCGCTGTAAGTATTTTCATGAATTTCAATTCTGAAAGCCAGCCTGTAATCGTAAAAGCTTTTGAATGGTTTAGAGTAAATGGTATTCAAATTAATTTTGGATTCCAGATTGATCAGCTTTCTTTAATGATGGTAATGATCATCACGGGTATCGGTTCACTGATCCACTTATACTCTATCGGATATATGAGTCATGACAAAGGATTCTACAAGTTCTTTACTTACCTGAATCTTTTCATCTTCTCAATGTTACTTTTAGTGATGGGAAGCAACTACCTTATCTTATTCATCGGATGGGAAGGTGTAGGTCTTTGTTCTTACCTGTTAATCGGATTCTGGTATACCAACGAAGAATACGGTAAAGCAGCAAGAAAAGCTTTCATCATGAACAGAATTGGTGACCTTGCGTTATTGATCGGTATCTTTATGATCGCTTCTCAAACTAACGCTGTAGATTACCTTTCAGTAGCAGAGAACGCTTCAAAATTTGAATTAGACGGAACAGTGATCATCTTTATCACAGCGAGTTTATTCATCGGTGCTACCGGTAAATCTGCTCAGGTTCCATTATATACTTGGCTACCAGACGCGATGGCTGGACCAACTCCTGTTTCTGCGTTAATTCACGCGGCAACGATGGTAACAGCGGGTATCTATTTAGTAGTAAGATCTAACTTCTTATTTACTTTAGCACCTACTGTACAGGGAGGAATTTTATTCATCGGATTCTTAACGGCGGCTTTAGCAGGATTCTATGCATTACGTCAGAACGACATCAAAAAAGTATTGGCATACTCTACCGTTTCACAGCTTGGATTTATGTTCATTGCTTTAGGATTGGGAGCTTATACAACAGCAATGTTCCACGTAATGACACACGCTTTCTTTAAAGCATTATTATTCTTAGGTGCAGGTTCTGTAATCCATGCTATGAGCAACGAGCAGGATATGCGTTTTATGGGAGGTCTTAAAAAATATATTCCTCTTACCCACGCTACATTCCTTATCGGAACATTAGCAATCTCAGGTTTCCCTCTATTATCAGGGATGATCTCTAAAGACGAAATTTTAGTAGCAGCTTTCGCTAAAAACCCTGTTTACTGGGTAATCCTATTTGTTTTAGCGGCAATGACTGCAACGTATATGTTCAGACTATATTACCTGACTTTCCACGGAGAGTTCAGAGGTACTGAAGAGCAAAAACACCATTTACACGAAAGCCCGTCTAATATGACATTACCACTGATAGTATTGGCTATTCTTTCTGTAGTTGGAGGTTTCATCAACTTGCCACACTTCATCGGTCACGGGCACTATGCTAAACTGATGGAATGGTTAAAGCCTGTTCTTACAGAACAAAGCTACAGCCAGATGGAAGCTACTCTTTCCGGAGTGCCTTTCAATACTGAAATGATCTTATTAGCAGCTACAGTATTAATGTTCTTCTCTGTATGGTTTATCGTAAGAAATACCTACGTGAAAAAGAAAAAAATGGCTGTGGCAGAAGAAAACTATACCGGATGGGAAAAGCTTTCTGCTAAGAAATTATACGTTGACGAACTTTACAACGCATTGATTGTAAAAACTGTTGAAGGATTAGGACGCGGAGGAAAGATGTTTGATAAGGGTATCTTAGACCGTTTTGTAAACTTTGTAGGTGATGGTGCTGAAGACAGCGGAAAAGCTATGAAGCGTGTACAGAACGGAAATGTAGAGACGTATATTCTTATCATGTCTTTAGCTGTGGGAATTATATTAATTGTTAACTTTTTATTACAATAATAATGTCTTGTTTATTATTAACATTATTACTATTACCTCTAGTAGGTTCGGGATTAGTTTTTGCATGGAAGAGTAATTCCAGCAAATATTTGGCACTGGGAATTGCATTGATTCAAATGCTTATTACCTTCTACATTCTGGCAGATTTCGATTTTGCTCCGACTGTAGACAGCGTATTACAGCACGAGATCAATTATCCTTGGTCACAATTCATGAAGAGCTCTCTTCACTTCGGTATCGATGGAATGAGCATGCTTCTTTTATTGCTGACGAATATTCTGGCGCCAATCATCATTTTATCTTCTTTCAACGAAAGTGTAAACTACAGAAATACATTCTATGGATTGATTCTGTTGATGCAATTCGGTCTTGTAGGAGTATTTACTTCTTTAGACGGATTATTGTTCTACATTTTCTGGGAAGTAACTTTGATTCCAATTTGGTTTATTGCCGGACTTTGGGGACAAGAGAATAAAAGGTTTGAATTTACTACGAAGTTCTTCGTATATACATTCGTTGGATCTTTATTTATGTTAGCCGGATTGATCTATGTGTACAACCACTCTGCATCATTCGCATTAACTGATCTATACAATGCACAACTGAACGAGACACAACAGACTGTGGTATTCTGGTTTATTTTCTTTGCTTTTGCAGTGAAATTACCGGTATTCCCTTTCCATACATGGCAACCCGATACGTATACCTACTCTCCTACTCAGGGATCGATGTTGTTATCTGGTATCATGCTTAAAATGGCGGTGTACGGTGTAATGCGTTATTTACTTCCAATCACACCACTTCCTATTGCAGGAATTTCCGGACAGATTGTAATCATCCTTGCTATTGTGGGAATTGTTCACGGAGCATTGATCGCGATCATTCAATCTGATATGAAGAGAATTATCGCTTATTCATCTTTCTCTCACGTAGGATTGATGGTAGCTGGTATCTTCGCTTCTGCAGTAGTTACTTTAAGAGGAACTTTCAATGTAGAAGGTGCTGAAGGAGCTTTGGTACAGACTTTCGCTCACGGTATCAACGTAGTAGGATTATTCTACTGTTGTGATATTTTATACAAGAGATTTAAATCAAGAGACATCAGACAAATGGGAGGCTTAGCTAAAGTAGCACCTAAGTTTGCGGTATTATTCCTGATTATTATATTAGGTTCAATGGGAGTTCCATTGACGAATGGGTTCATCGGAGAATTTATCTTGTTGAAAGCAGTATATGACTTCAACGGAACAGCAGCAGTAATTGCTGGTCTTACGATCATTCTTGCAGCTGTATATTTATTGAGATTCTACGGAAAAGCAATGTTCGGAGAAGGAAATGCAGAAGTATTGAGTACAGCAAAAGATTTATCAGGTGTAGAATTTTCTGTATTGGCTAGTTTAGCGGTTTTTGTGATCTTACTTGGTATTTTCCCACAACCGGTAATCGATATGGTAGGTAGTTCAGTGAAGTTTATCTACACAGCGATGGCTAACTAAAAAATTAAAAGATTTAAAAATTAAAAAAATAAGAGATTAGAGAGAATAAAGATAAAAGACGAAGAGATAAAGAATGGGGACTCTTACCCCGGAACTTTAAACTCCAACCCTTGAACTTTAAACTTTAAATCTCACATCTCAAATCTATATTATGAGTGTTTTAATTATTGTTTTCCTAACGGCAGTTATTGCGTTATTTTCAGGAGTTTTCGAGCAAGGAAAATTCGCAAGATACATTGGGATTTTGGGTTTAATCATCGCATTGTATGTAAGTTTTATGCCTGAATGTTCGTTCTTCGATCAATACAAGCATATGTATGAATACAGTGCCAATACTGCATTATTCACCAAATTAGCCATTGTAACAACCTTATTATTATTCTTCCTTGGAGGTTTTGCATTCAGCAATCACAGAAGCCACCAGTCAGAATTATATGCATTGATGCTGTTTGCATTATGCGGAGGAATTGTTCTTTTCGGATACCAGAACTTGGTAACAATGTTCTTAGGTGTTGAAATTCTTTCTATTCCTTTATATGTAATGGCAGGTGCCAACAAAACTGATCTGAGATCAAACGAAGCTTCAATTAAGTATTTCTTAATGGGTGCATTCGCGACAGGTTTCCTACTTTTCGGGATCGCATTCATCTATGGAAGTGCAGGAACCTTCGATCTATATAGAATCCATGACTTTGGAGTAGCGAATACAGGAAATGTAATGTTCATCTTAGGAGTATTATTAATCCTTTGTGCATTGGCATTCAAAGTTGCCTTAGCACCTTTCCATATGTGGAGCCCTGACGTATATGCAGGTTCACCTTCATTGATCACAGCTTTCATGGCGAGTGTGGTAAAAATTTCAGGTTTCTTCGCATTGTTCAGATTAATGACAATCGGATTTGTCGGAGTTACTCACGAATGGATCAATGTTCTTGGAGTATTCTTAATCATTACATTACTTTTAGCAAACGTTATGGGTCTTGCTCAGACGAATGCAAAAAGAATGCTTGCTTACTCTTCAGTATCTCACGCTGGATACATTGGATTGGTATTCTTCGGAATGACAAGCCTTTCTACTTATAACTTAGCGTTCTATTTATTTGCTTATTCTTTATCTACAGTAGGAGTTTTCATGTGTCTGATCTGGGTAGAGAAATTAAAAAGAGAAACTTCTTTCGGAGCTTTCAAAGGACTGGCAAAAACAGAACCTTTATTGGCTACAGCGGCGGCAATCTCTATGCTTTCAATGGCAGGAGTTCCATTAACAGCTGGTTTCATGGGAAAATTTGCTTTATTCTCCCAGGCAATGAACGGAGCAGCTTTCCTTGTATTGGTAGCGGTATTAGGTTCAGCTTTATCTATTGCTTACTATTTGAGGCTGATCATTGCAATGTTCTTCTTTAAAGAATCAACATTCAAATCGTCTGAAAAAGTAACTCTTACTTACAACATCATTGCAGTAGTGGTGATCGTACTGATCATTATCCTGGGAATCTTCCCGGATCTGTTTGCAAGAATGTTCGGACTGTAAAAAGTTATCCAAACAATATTAAAAACCTTTCAGAATTCTGGAAGGTTTTTTTGTGTTTGAACTAAGTATATCTAAAGTATGAAATTACTCCCTGATTTCAGGGATAATCACTTTATTAATAAACCTTTCACACGATTTGGAATGTTTTTTTGTGAGATTTTTTCTAAATTACGTACGGAAAACTTTCTCAGTATTTTAAACAATAATCATTAATAACCCAATCACATGATTACTTATATGACTCTTCCGGGCGATACGTTGGAAAAGATTGCTTCTGATCTTAAAGTAGAGAACCCTGACTACCTCAGAAAGTTCCACAACAAGCACTGCGCCGTATACGACAGACTTGTAGAACCTATACAACTAAAATCCGGGACGCTCCTTTTGATTCCTTTTGGTGAAGAGATCAGTAAATTGAATAAAGAAATCAATGAAAACGGAGACAGTCTGTACTTCCATCCACCACAAGGAAAAATTACATTTCCTATTCCTTTATTGGGTGGTATCTATACTATCAGACATCAAAAATTACAGGATGGCGAAATACTATCCAGCTATCAGTATGAGACAGAGCTGAAATATCTGAGAGCTGAAAAAAATGATCATTTCCTTTCATTACAGATTTTTGGATCCAGAAAAGACGGAATAGAATCTGATTCTAAAGTTTCCAGCCTTGCTAAAGCCTGTGCTGCCCTACTCTTTCCCGTAGAAATAAAAGTAAATACAACCGGAAAACTGACAGATGTAAAATTCTTTCATTCGGAATCAGTAATCAAAAATGAATTGGAAGCTTTGAAGAAATATTTTACGGATGACCTTTCAGCAGCATATGTAGATCAGGTAAAAGCAAAAATTAAAAATAATGATCATATTATAAGTAGTATTCAACATACATTACCGGTTCAGTTTCTTTTTGGGTCTTTCTACAGAGCAAAATATAAAGACTGGACAGATTCTGAAGCCTATCAGGAATTTCTTCCATGGCTATCCAGCGCCTCTCCTATTCGTTTTGAACTCTATAACCGTATTTTCCCGAAAAACCAGAACAGTAATGATGATACTTTAAAAATTACACAAACCGGAACTAGCTGTGATTATCGGGATCTTAATCAGCTTTATGATAAAAACCATGATTATTACGAAAAATACGTGGCTGGAAACAATCCGATTACCTGTCGTCACGAAGCTGAATATATTTTTGACAGAACCAATTTAATGATTCAAAAAGTTACAGGAAATTTCGAACTACAGATTGGTGATGTAACAGAAAATGAAGTTTTTATAATGGAAAAGCAATTAAAATAAATTAGTATCTTTGGAGCAACACCAATAAAAAACGCAAAATATGTCCGGATCCGCATCACCACATGACGGAAAGCACTTTGTAATACAGAAAGGGAAAGCTCAATGTAACCAAGGTGACCAATTTCCACAGTTTAAAGTAACTTCTCATCAGAAACATTATTGGAATAACGAAGAGGGGCAGGCAGATTTTCTGGCGGTCACTGAACAGGATCTTCAATTCAATCCTCAAGGTCCAAGCTTTGGAAAATGCAAACTGAAACCTACAGCAGGAGGATATCTTCCCTGCGCCTATGCTCCTGCAGGAAAATGGCTGAAAACATATGACAAAGTAAAGGTAATGGGCAATAGTTGTGTCACTGAAATTTCAGAACTTATGTGTTCTACAGGCGGTAAAATCACCATCATGGAGCATGGACAAACCGCAGCTATGAACAAGCAGAGTGTAAAAAAAGCAGATCCACAGGAACAACATAACATCAACCCTTTTGTAGACTTCAAAGAATTTCAGAAAGAAACAGAAGGCGATGAAGTAGATGCCTATTAACCTTAAACTTTTCGGTCATGCCAAAACAAGGAATTTATAAAATATCGGGAAATACAAAACCAAAAGTAGGTGAACTGGCTACTTATAGAATTGATGAATGGTATCCTGCCACACCAATGCACAAAAGGAATCCGGCACTCGTTACCTGGCATTTATTTAAAAAGGTAAACGGAAAATTTGTTCCTACTACTATCAAGAAAGTGGGTGTAAGCAGCTTTACTTTTAATACAAATGCTTACAAGGATACCTTTAGAGTGGAAGCTTATCTTCATAGCCCGGAAGAAAGAGCACCTATGGCACTTGAGGTACAACCACAACCTAATGATATTCCTAAAATTAATAAAGTAGAATTAAAATATATAGACGACACCCCTGGAACCGTTTTCAGTTTTACAGAAAAACTAGTTGCTGAAGCCAGTTGTATGAATCTGGAAGGTCAATATCTGATGTTTACTCTTTGGGAAGATGATGCCACAGATTCTGGGCATAATAATAGTAATCAGTCTATAGAGAACAAAAGGGCAAAAGTCATTAATGGAACTGCCAGAGCTGAATTTATGCTGACTAAGGCACTTATGAGGAAAGCTATGGAAGGAGAAATCAATCCTCAGCAAATGGAATTCTATGTAACGGTAGAATACTATGCTCATAAAAAACATGCGACCAATAATGTAAATATCAACACCCCTGCAGAATTACGTACTCCAGCAGGACAACCACAACCTCAACAACCTACACCCCAGCCCCAACAGCCAGCTCCGCCTCCGCCTCAACAACCACAGCAACCTCAACAACCAACTCCCAGTCCAAATCCTACTCCAGTCCCTGATCCAGTATCAGCCCATGGACAAGCACATAATACTCAGCCGGCAACACCTCCGCCATCCGGCGGAGTATCACCTACCACTGTCAATCCAGTGAAGATAGAAGAACTTCTGGATGCTTATTTTGCAAAAAAAGAATACACCAAACAAACCGGAGAGGAAGATGGTACTCATACTTACACTTTTGGAGGAAGCAAAAGTGGTAACAAAACCTCTACTGCCGAAGAGAAAAATAAAGTAGCTCAGACTATTCTTAATAAAATTAAAGACAGTCTGAAAGCTCAGAAAAAATATACCACCCTTGAAATAATTGCCGCCTCATTAACTGCTCAGGCTTATGGTAAAGATACAGCCAATGAAAAAACCGTTACTTTTAAAACCTTTAAACTAGGGGTAGACTTTAAGAAAGTAGACAGTGCTCCATTGGATGAAAAATTATATCTGGTAGCCAGAACTATGTTGCTGGAAGGAAAACAGGTGACTATTTCTATCAAAGAAAAAGATGGTCTCATTAAAGGTGCTCCAGATTCCCTTCTTCCTGTTCTTGAAATTACAGAGGAACAAATGGAACAAAAAACGCCTGCCGGACAAGCAGTGCCTGGAACTGAAAAAACAGTATTCACAGGAACTGTAAAAGATAATATAGTCAAAATTCCGATCCATCTCCGTCCAAAATCTGAAGATGAATTGAAACAATGGAAAGATAAAATCAGCAAAGGAAAAGAAGACGGAACATACACCTATACATTCGGAAGTACAACAAACATAACCAATGAAACCCAAAAAGCATCTATAGCTAAAGTTATTCTTGCCAACGCTCAAAAAGGAAATGCCAAAAATCCTAAAATAGAAAACGGCAAAACTTCCAGTGAAGAAGAAATAAAAAAAGTTTTAGAAATCAAGAACTACAGCGAAGGAAACACCATAACCTTTAAGCTACTGAAGAACGTACCCGAATTCCTATACCTTCATGCCAAAGCACAGGGAGAAAAACAGCATGATAAAGAATTTCTCAAAAAAGAAGGCGCTTATTTCCAGATTGGTAAGAAATGTGATTGTGAAGCAAGAGTAAGAGCATTTATAAGGATGCTACGTGTAGGAGAAGGCACTGGAGAAATCATTAAATCTTATGATAGAAAACAGAAAAAAATCATTTATATTCCTCATGATTTCCAGAGAGGATATACTATAGCATTTGCAGGTAATATAATCACAGATTTAAGCACTCACCCTCAACTCATCTACAAAGGTAAGAATGATAAACAAGGATCTTCTGCGGCAGGCGCTTATCAGGTAATGAGATACACATGGTGGGAACTATCTGGATTTGAGGTCGTAAAGAAGAAAAAAACAGGTAAATACTTTGAGGAAAGAGATCTTTTGAAAAAATATAAAATTCCAGACTATACACCCGAATCTCAGGATAAAATATGTATTGCTCTGATGCAAAAACAAAGAGAAGATCTTCTTGGTAAAATAATAGCCAATAAAATTAGAGAAGCCATACAGCAGGATGCCTGCTACATCTGGGCAAGCTTACCTGAAACAGAAACAGAAAGTCACTATTTTTACAATGGCTCTAGGCAACCTGCAACACCTTTAACTACCTGTATTGAACATTATGATCAGTTTCTACAAGAAGAACTGAAGGGAAATACTAATCTACATTTAAAAGAAGGCTTTTTAAAAGATTTTGGAGTAAAATGCTGTAATGAAGGTGAAGAATCATCAGGAGTATGTCCCGATGACAGATCGCAATGTTTTGAATATTCAGATGTTGTCTCAAGCCCAAAACTTAACAACCAAAGTGACAATGTGAATAAGAACAGATGGCATCGTACAAAACGTTATAATAGCACCCATCCAAATGGATATTACCACACCGGAACTGATATTCTGGCTTCTTCAGGCACAGCAGTAAAATCAATGATGTGCGGAACTGTTTCGGATTTGGTAAAAACATTTTCTGCAAATGAGTACAGAGAGAATAGCCTCGGTAATTATATTGTGATTAAATCAAAAGATAAAAATGGTAATGATGTCTATATAAAGTACTGCCATTTAGATGAAGTTTCTGTTATTAAAAACCAAAAAGTAAAACATGGTGATACAATTGGTAAATCGGGAAGTACCGGAAATGCAGCTTCAGTTTATAAAAACGGTAAACTTATTCATGGTATCAATCCTATTTACAGACATATACATATAGAAGCTGCTACAAGCTCAAGTTTTGGAGCTACCCGCATAGATCCAGAACAATTTATGAAAACAAAATTTGACGAAACGACAAAAGGAAACCCAAAATGAGAATAAAATTCGTATTACTTTATTTACTATTTTTTCTATTCATGCTTAGTTGCAATGGACAAGAAAAATCAGCAACATCTATATCCACTAAGAACGATAAAGTAAAATCTTCGTTAACAGATAATTTTAATAAAACTTCAAATTTATATTTTGATTCAGAAAAAAAACTAGTTTTCTCTTCTTCTATTATTAAAGAAATAGGAAAATTTACTGTGTATTATATTCCAAACTCAAAACAGGAAATTAATTACTATCAAAATTTTGAAAAGAGCAATCATATTATACCTTTATATGATGAAGAAAATTCATTGAATTATTATTCTGCCACTGACCAGAAAAAAATTGATAAAATTCTCAAGGAAAGAGTAAAGTCTGAAAAAGATTTTAAAATTATTGGAACATTTATTCCCAAAAATTTCATTACCATAGAGAATGCTGAAGAATATAATCTAAACTTTCCTTATTTACAAAAATACTATCAAAAAGAAAATGGAAAATGGATTTATCTTTCCGAAAAAAAAATCATAAATGCTGAAGATGAAATATCATCTAATTCTAAAAATAATCTTCTTTCTATATCAACAGATAAAAAAGACCTACAAAAGCAAGATATACAATACTCCCTTAATGGAACTTGGCAAGTAGACTGTAAAACAGGCGCTGGTAATATATCCATTACTGATAAAGAAGCATCTCTAACACTTCTATACAACCAAGTTTATATTGATATGAAAGAACTCAAAAGATATGATTTTGAAAAAGGAATTGCTTATACATTAAAAGAAATTCCGGAAGACATTGGAAATATAGGAAGAGATTTGAACTGGAATGAATATATCAATAATGAACCTATAGCATATCTGAAAATGATTGATGATAATACTATGTATTTTTATTGGTATGGTTTTTATAATAAAAAAAGTAAAAAAAGAGAATTTAAAGAATCTAGCTTCCAACAGGAAAGTAAAACAAAAGAAATCATTCTAAAAAAATGTTCTCCTTAAAGAAATGATAAAAAAACTATCAAAATTTCTGTTATCTCTCATAATAACATTTATTTTTTCATGCAAAGCTCTGAACAATATGATAATTCTGCAAGAATAAAAAGTAATACCCCCTATCAATTTTATAAATTCTCTCTAGAAGAAAATAAAAATTAAAACCCAATCATAAGTGATAGGCAATATTTTTATTTATCTGGAAAAATCAAATTCACTAAATAGTACACTATAAATTTATATGAAAAGCCTTTTAATCTTACTTTTATGGGTATGCATTTCTTGTAAAAAAGCTAATTCATTAAACACCACAAATGAAAAAACTAGTATAGGAAGTACTACAAATAATACAAAAGAAAACTTATATACGGAAGTTTTAAATATGAGTAAACAAACCGATTACGATCTAAACAAGCCATTTCAAAAGCTAGATTTAAATCATAATTCACTTACTGTAAAAATTAGGTATCTCTCTGAAAGAGCTTATATTTCTATTGAAAATAATAAAAAAGAGTTTGTTTCCTGGAAGCCTGTTCATATTAATTTTTTTTATGACACCTCACTTGAACTTGCAGAAAAGGACATCCATATTTTGTTGAAACAAAATGATCCTTCTGAAGGATATTTGTTATTACCATCATTTACAGAACAGTTTTCTACTTATTCTCTTTATCATTTTAGGAAAGATACACTTAATTTCATAGGAATATATGAAGTTTCAGAATTTGTGAAAGGTACTTTTTCTTTTGATGAAAATTCAAAAAATGTATATATACACTCCTCTCCTTCTAAAAAATTAAAACTTAATAAAATTGAGCAAAATCAGGACGAAAAATTTAACAATATTAATGAGGATATCAAATTATTAGATGGAAAAGTAGAAGAAAAAATATGCCAGTCAGATTTAAAAGGAACCTGGGCAGTAATTTGTGAAAATGAATTAACTGAATTAGAAATCAATAAAAATGAAGGGTTCTTATCTTTGTACAGCGTTAACGCTATCTATATTAATCTTAAAGTAGAAAAAAGTTCAAACAAAAATGAATATATTTTAATGTATGCAAGTGTTTCTTCACAGCGTAATTACTACGAAAATGAATTAAAAATTGTGGATGAAGATATAGATAAAAACAAACCTATTGGAAAATTAACAGTATTAGAAAATGGAAAAGCAAATTTAGATTGGATAGGTTTATATAATCGTAAAAAACAAAAACTAGAGTTTGTTGGAAAAGATTTCTTATTAATAAGCGAAAACGGAGGTAAAACGCCACTGATACTTGAATCATGTAAATAATATAAAGAGAAAAATTTATTCTTTCTCATATTTCTGTAAGCCTTATTTATTAAAAAAATCACTTACAACTATAGTATTATCAAAAAGTAAATCACAAACATAGAATGTTCTATTCTTTTTAAGAATTTCTTTACAAGAATAAAGCAAAACAGCTCATAAAGATTGCAATAACCCATCTGAACACCATTTGGAAATAGTCTTTTTTTTATAACTTTACTCTAAATTTCAGTTGTTGGCAAATTTCTACAAAAAAGACGCTCCCTTTAAGATTTTCATCTCATTCAAAAAGTATTTGGATGTTTTGGAACACATCCGCTATAATGATCGTCTGGAATATCGTGTCAATTATGTAGAATCCCTGATAGAAAAAACCAAAAATTTCCAGGAACTGAAAGAAGGCTTTCAGGATATTTCGTTATTAGAAAAAAATGAAGAACTCATCAGACTTTTACTTGCTGATCTCTTCCCAACCGGACTTACTCATAATGAAATCAAAGCTGCTAGTATTCCGTTTTCAAATATTACTTTTAATTATACTGAACGGTTTAAAAGCATTCTTAAAGATGCCGGAAAAGACTTTGAAATAGAAATTAGAAACATAGACGATGACGAAATGTACATATTCTGTTGTTGCCTTATTTTGCAAAATTATTTCAAGAAAGATATCAGAACAACCATTCCGCTTTATTTTGATATTCCGAATAAGAACGGAATCATGAAACATTATAAAATCACGGTAAACTCTGATTTTACTGAGATTTTTCCTACCGAAAGATCTAAAATTCCGACAGATGATGTTTTAGACATGCTGCTGGAGAACATGGACGATGCCAAACTATGGAAAAAGTATTTTCCCTCTGAGGCATGGATTTTAAAAGGTTTTACTATTATTTCTTTAGTTGATTGCACCTCTGAAGTAGCATTATCTGATCTGAAATCAAGCATGATCAAAATTGATCTTGAAAATCTGACTCCTGATGAAAATCTCATCGAAATCTTTAAGTCTTACTTTGATGTTTCTGAACTGAATTTTGGTTTGATGCTCTTCAACAAAAAAGATCAGAAGCTGGAAAAAGTTCCTATCTACGAAAACGTTTTCACCAATCATATTCTTGACTTTTGGATCAATACTTTTGATGAAGAAATTCGTAGAACGACTTTCAATAACTTAAGCCATAATTCCAAACCAATTGTGATTTCCAATGTGGATAATCTGGATGAAAATATTAAGCAGCTTTCCTCTTTCAGTATTTTAAAGGATAATAATATTAATAGCTTTATGGTAATTCCTATCATGCAGGATAATGAACTTCTTGCCATCATGGAATTTACCTCACCTGTTGTCGGAAGTTTCAATGGTTTAAAGCTCAAAAAAATGGAGTTTTTCACTGATATGATGTTATTTTCACTTAACAGATTCAGTTTTGAGAAAAATTATCAGATTGAAGCTATTATCCAACGTGAATACACCTCTATTCACAACAGTGTTGTATGGAAATTCAGGAATGAAGCTGAAAAATACTTCACCGCATCACTTGGTAAAAAAATATATACCTTAAAGGAAATTTCATTTAAAAATCTTACGCCTTTGTTTGGAGTTTCAGACATCCGTTCTTCTTCTGAAAAACGTTTCAATCTGATGCTTCAAGACATTAATCAACAAATTGAATGGCTTAAAAATATTCTGACATTAACGAATTCTGATTCAGAAAAATACCTTCTTGCCCTTGAAGTTTTCGAGAATGAGCTGAATCATGAAATTAAAGCAGATACTGAACAACGCTTTCAAAGATTATTGAGAGAGGAAATACATCCTTTTTTACAGGGGAAACTGGAGATACGAACGTCAAAGGACATTAAATATATGATTCAAAATTACTTTGCACTCGTATTGACACAAACCGACTTATTCTATAATCACCGAAAAGATCTTGATAATTCCATCACTTTAGTCAACAGAAAGCTGGCTGATATGTTGGATGAAAGCCAGATTAAGGCTCAACAGATTTTTCCACATTACTATGAAAGATTCAAGTCTGATGGTGTAGAGCATAATCTTTATATCGGGCACACGATTACTCCAGACTTACATTACACTTCAAAAGTTGTTCACAAGCTAAGATACTGGCAGTTGAAAACCATCTGCAAAATGGAACTTGAATTCCAATCTTTCAAAAAAGATCTCCCTATCCAGTTGGATATTGCCTCTCTTATTTTTGTTTACAATGAGAAAATAGACATCCGTTTCAGAATGGATGAAAAACGCTTTGATGTAGACGGAGCTTATAATTCTTACTATGAGATTATCAAAAAACGTCTCGATAAAGCTCATATTAAAGACTCTTCGGAGCGCATCACTGCTCCTGGCAAGATCACCATCGTTTATTTCGGAATGGAAAACCAGAAGGAATACCTGGAATACATTACAAAACTTCAAAAGAAAGGTATTCTGGAACATGATGTAGAATTCCTTAAAGTTGAAGATCTACAGGGAATAACGGGATTGTTGGCGCTGAGAGTTTCATTATGTCAGGATCAATCCTGAACAATTAACTAATCCAAACTTTATCGTACAAAAAAACTGCTTCGAGTAAGTTTTATTTAATCCTATCAGAAGCAGCTCTATTTTATGTTTTTTTCAATTAAAGGCTTAGAAAAGCAAATCCAAAAGACAATACGGAAATAATAATCCCTGCCATAAAGATTTTATAAGTAATTGATAACAGTTTATATTTTCTATCTAAAACTTTTCCTAGATAATACAAATCCTTCACCATAGAATCATAAATATAGTCTCTATCCTTGATCAGGTCTTTCATTGCATTATGATAATCATCAAACAGCATTTGTTGGAAATTTCCGAAGAATAAAAGATTTACCTTTCTGTTGGCGATATCCTGAGAAGTAAATGTTGTTTTAGTTACATTCGGTTTTGTGGATAAAATTGCAAATATAATGGTCAAAACACTTGATAATAACAATATAAAACTCGGAAGAATAAGGTGTGAATTTTTCGGAGCATCAAGCTTAGGAACCAATACAGAAAGACAAACCGAAATAATGATTGCATTTACAGACAACAGAATATTAGCTTTACTGTCCGCAATATCACTTAATCTTGTGTGATTGTTAAGCGTAACTCTGAAAAGAGTATCTACACTTCTGTCCGATTTCTCTTTATCTTTTTTGTTATCGGATTTACTATCGGAGCTGTCTTTCTTTTCCTCTTCTTTCATTAATTTTTTTTCAATTTTCTTGATATTTTTCTTTTTCAAAGGCTCCCAGTTTTCCTTTGCATAATCTGTGTAAAAATGATGCTTGTTTTTCAGCATATCAAGATTTCCGGCATTCCATTCATCATTAGAAAAACATTTTACGTTGGTAAGCTCCCACTCTTTTCTCAGGCAATCTGAAATATCATTATAATCGTGTCCTGCAAAATGACTGAAGTCAGCATCTTTCACAATTTTTTCCAATAAATTCTGAGGTTCGTAGGTAATTTTAGTCGCAAGAATCAGTTTTTCTACATCTGAAATATAGCTTTCCTGATAGTTTTCCTGTTGTAAAAAGCCTTTCATAATTTCCACGCTTCTTTCTTCATGATTCTGGGCACATTCTATATACCCGGTATCATGAAACCATAACGCTACAAGAACTTTCTCCTGATCCTCTTTAGAAACAGGCGTGTTCTTCATGATTTCCTCAGCCTTATTGACCGTATAGGCAGTATGAATAAAATTATGATAAAAATATACTGAAGATAACTTATCTTTGAATAAGGTTTCAACATAATTTTTAGCTTTGTCTAGAATGTTCATTCCTGAATTTTTGTTAATGTAAATTTATGAATTTATCCTTTAAAACTCATCTAAAAAATACTTCTATTGTTCTGAGAACAGTCATGTCCGCCGGAGTAATGTATTCCTGTGCAACATATAACGTACAAAAGGGCAAAAACTTATTCGAAGTAAAAGATTCCGAGATAAAATCTGAAAATGACTTTAAAATTTTCCTGATCGGGGATGCCGGAAACGCGGATGAACCACAGGCACAAAAAACATTAAATCTGTTGAAAGGCAAACTGGATTCTGCCGACAGCAATTCTATGCTGATCTTTCTGGGTGATAATATTTATCCCAACGGAATGCCTAAAGAAACAGACAAAGATTATGAGTTAGCAAAACAAAAACTCGAAAATCAACTTTCTATTACCAAAAATTTTAAAGGGAAAACCCTTGTAATCCCTGGAAATCATGATTGGTATAATGGCTTGGATAGGTTAAATGCACAGGAAGCATTCGTGAAAAAATATTTTGATGATAAAAAAGCTTTCCTTCCCAAAAACGGCTGTCCAATTGATGATATCAACATTACCAAAGATATTAAGTTAATTGCTATTGATACGGAATGGGTTATTGCCAATTGGGATAATTACCCTGGAATCAATAAAAACTGTAATATCAAAACCCGTGAAGATTTCTTTACGGAATTTAAAGATCTTATCATTAAAAATCAGGGTAAGAGAATTATAGTTGCTCTTCATCATCCTATCATAAGCAGTGGAACGCATGCCGGATTTCATTCTGCAAAGTCACATCTTTTCCCACTCAAAAGTAAAGTTCCGGTACCTGTTGTCGCAAGTATGATCAATATCCTTCGAAGCTCTTCAGGAATAAGCCCGGCGGACCTCAACAATCCACACTATGCCGATCTTGCCAATAGACTAAAAAGTTTAGTTCAGGATAAAGAAAATATTATTTTTGTTTCCGGACATGACCATAATTTACAATATCATGAAGATGGAAATATCAGACAAATCATTAGTGGAGCTGGTTCAAAAACAGATCCGTCTACCATTGCAGAAAAAACAGATTTCTCTTACGGTGGAAATGGTTTTGCTGTTTTGAATATAAGAAAAGACCAGAGTACTGATGTAGAATATTTCTCTACAAAAAATGAAGAATTAAAAAAACTGACTCAGATTTCTGTGATTTCCAAACCGGATGTATTTGTAAATAATTTTCCTAATACATTTCCTTCAACCTTCTCATCAAGCATCTACCCGGTTCAGCTTACCCAAAAAGGAGGTGTTTACCGATGGTTATGGGGAGAACATTACAGGAAGTATTACGGAATTCCTATTGAAGCTCCTATAGCCAATCTTTCCGAACTTAATGGAGGTTATATTCCATTTAGGGAAGGCGGTGGAAACCAATCGAACAGTTTAAGGTTATTAGCCCCGGACGGGCAGGAATTTGTGATGCGCGGAGTAAAAAAGAGTGCCGTAAGATTCCTTAACAATATGGCTTTCACAAAGAGTACTTTCGGAGAAGAACTTACGGATACATTCCCTGAAAAATTCCTTTTGGATTTTTATACGACCAATCACCCGTTCACTCCGTTTTCAGTTGGAAATATGGCGGAAAAACTAAACATTTTTCACAGTAATCCGAAACTGTATTATATTCCTAAACAAAAGACTTTAGACCGATATAATCAAAATTACGGTGATGAAATGTATATGATAGAAGAACGTTTCTCATCGGATCCGAAAACACTTGCTTATCTGAATAATGCCAAAGATATTCTTTCAACAGATGATGTTCTGAAAAACCTCAGCAAGAACACCAAATATTCTGTGGATAAGGAATCCTATATCAGAGCAAGACTTTTTGATATGCTGATTGGTGACTGGGACAGACATTCCGATCAATGGAAATGGGCAGAATATGAAGATGGAGATAAAATTATCTACAAACCAATCCCTAAAGACAGAGATCAGGCATTCAGTAAATATGACGGAGCTGCATTTAGGCTGATTATGAATGTTCCTGCAATTCGACATATGAAAACCTTTACAGATGACATCAGCAGTGTAAAATGGCTGGCTATGGAACCATATCCAATGGATCTGGTATTCTTAAAAGGTTCTACACAGGAAGAATGGGAGACCCAGGCAAAATACATTCAGGAGCATTTAACAGATGCGGATATTGATGATACATTCCATAATCTTCCAAAAGAAGTACAGGACGAAACAATTGCAGATATTCAAAGAAAACTGAAATTAAGAAAAACAAAACTACAGAAATACGCTACCGATTATTACAATGTATTACAGGAAAAAGTACCTTTAGCCGGGACTATAAATCCTGATAAATTCGTCATTACCAAAAAAGGACACTCTGTACAGGTACAACAATATAAATTAGGAAAAAATAAGGATAAAAATGAGCTTGTTTTTGATAAAACCTATCATGATTCAAAAACAAAAGAACTTTGGATCTACGGTCTTGAAGATGATGATGTCTATGAAGTAGTAGGAATCGGAAGACCTAAAATGAACATCCGTCTAATTGGAGGAAATAATCATGATGTTTATAAAGTTGAAGATGGCAGAAAAGTAAAAATTTATGATTTTGCTTCTCAGAAAAACACATATAGAGAAGCTGGTAATGCAACTAAAAATATTTCGGACGATTATGAAATCAACACTTATAATTATAAGCATCCGAAATACAATGCTGTAGCAGGTTATCCCAACGCAGATTACAACCCCGATGACGGAGTAATCCTGGGAATGCTTGTCAATTATACAGTTAACAATTTCATCCGTGATCCCTTTACTCAAAAACATAGTTTAAAAGCTAATTTTTATACTGCTACAGCAGGTTTCAGTCTTGTTTATAAGGGAATTTTCAAGAAAGCTATTTCTGGATGGGATTTTAACTTAGATGCAGCTTATACGACTCCGAGGTTTTCCCAGAACTTCTTTGGACTTTCCAACGAAAGTGTTTATGATAAAGAAAATACGGAAAGAGAATACAACAGAGCAAGGATTTCCAAATTCAATGTTGCTCCATCCATTTCTCAGAAAACATGGATGAATTTCAATCACCAGATTCAGCTTACTTTTGAAGATAATAAAGTACAGCGAAAAGACGGCAGATTTATCAATCAGTCGCCTGATGTACGACCTGAAGTTTTCGACAGTCAGCAATTTTTAGGAGCCAACTATACATTCAGCTATAAAAATGCAGATAACGTCGCTTTTCCTACCTTAGGAATGGAATTAATGTTAAATGCAGACTGGAAAGCTACGTTCTCAAATTTCAACAGAAACTTCCTGACTCTGAAAGGTCGATTGGCAATTGATCATAGAATTGATAAGAAAGGAATTTTTGTATTTGCCAATGCCAGCAATGCCATGTGGATCAATAATCATAATTTTGAATTCTATCAGGCGGCAGCTATTGGTGGTAACAACGGAATGAGAGCCTTCCGAAATGAAAGATTCTCAGGAAGATCATACTTCGTCAATAATTCTGAAATACGATGGGATTTTGGAAGAGTTAGAAATAATATCGTTCCAGCCAATATGGGAATTCTTGTAGGCTACGATATCGGACGTGTATGGAATGACGGAGAAGACTCAAGAAAATGGCACCAATCTGTAGGAGCCGGAGTATGGCTGAGCATCGTGGAAATGATGTCTGCAAGATTAAATTATTTCTATGGCGCAGATGGCGGAAGAATATCTGCCGGTGTAGGAATGAAGTTTTAAATGAACACCAATATCAAACATAATAAAAAATGAAAAGTCCCATCTTACCGATCAGTTTTATTTTTCTGTTAATCAATATTAATTGTAATCATCAGAGTAAAAATGAAAGTGCTTCTCCAAAAACGGTAGCATCCTCACAACAGAGTAAAATTGAGAAAATACAATTAACAGAACAGACAAGAGGAAGTAATACCATTATTACTTACACTCCCTCATCTAAACTAAGCTCCTATAATGGTGAGGAAAGCAATTCCCCAATGTCTGCATCCGAATGGGGAAAAATCACAAAACAGGCAGAAGCAATAGATTTATCTAAAATCTCCACACTTCAGTCTCCTACTACAGACAGATATACGGATCGAGCTCTGATAGCGACTATTATCATCACCAGTAATGGTACAACTTACACCTCAGCAAGCTTTGATTCTGGGAAACCACCTAAAGAACTTGAGGAATTGTATAATTCAATTCAGCCATTGAAGAAAGTTCAGAAAAGAAAATTTTAATTTCAGCATAAAAAAACCACAGAATGTTCTGTGGTTTTATCTTTTATTATAATGAAATAAGAAAGTATAACCTGGTCAATTGCAGTATAACTATAAGTTCATTGACGAATTGAAGCCAAGCATTTTTTACTGGTTTAGTAAAAATTTATACACATTTCCGCCTTCCTCTTTTCCTTTCTCGTCAGCAATCATTAACGTTTTATCATCGAAGAATACAATGGCTTCTTTTTGAGAGTTATGATTCAATGAGATTTTCTCAATATTTGCTGTATTGAAGTTATCAGGAGTAAATCCTGTAAGAACATGTACATTTTTATGGGTCAGTAATACAATCTTATCTTTTGTACTGTTAATTGTAGCAGAAGTAATCGCTGCATCATTGTATCCACCCTGAAGCTTTAATTTCCCAATCAACTTTGCTTCAAAAGCACCTTCTTTGTTAGGAACTTTAAACACCAGGAATGTTCCGTCAAAACCTTTACTTCTGTTTTTTGTAAACAGGTAAAAATTGCCATCCATTTCTACAAAACCTTCACAATCGTATAGAAGATTTGATTTTTTTGGTGGAAACTCTGTTTGCCCTTCATAATGAAATTTAGTTGTCTGAATAACTTTTGTGGTTGCTTGAGCAGCATCTTTCAGATCAGTTTTCAAAATAGCAAGATCCTGTCTGTTATTATCATTATTACCAAAATCTCCGATATAAATATTTCCCTGTACATCAGAAATAATATCTTCCCAATCTGTATTTTCAGCGTTTTCTACGGGCACTTTGGCAAGCATTTCTCCTTTTTCATTAAGACCATAAATTGCATTTTTATTTCCTCTGTCCTCTATTACCCAGATCGTTTTTTTATCTTTTGATAAAGTAATACCAGAAACTTCCTTTAGCTTTTTAGGTAAAGAAAATTGCAGTTGCAGATCATCTCCTGACGCAGGTGAATTTTGAGCTTTAGGGTTACAGCTTAATAAAAATAGAGGTAGTATAAGAAGTCTTAGCATGTGTTGTGGTTTTAATTTAAACTGAAAATAAGAAGCATTAATTGTTCCTATTAAGAAACTATTGTAATTGTTTTGCTTTTTCCCAAAGAACATCCATTTCTTCCAGCGTCATATCCGCCAGCTTAGCATTTTGTTCTTCAGCAAGCCCTTCCATTTTTTGAAATCTTGAAATAAACTTCAGGTTTGTTCTTTCCAGGGCGGAGTCCGGGTTAATTCCGGAGATTCTTGCATAATTAATCAATGAAAAAAATACATCTCCCAGCTCCTGTTCTTTTTTATCCAGGTCTGTTTCAGCATGAAATTCCTGGATTTCTTCATCTACTTTTTTCCACGCATCTTCTGCATCGTGAAACTCAAAGCCGATTCCTTTCACCTTATCCTGAATTCTGTAAGCTTTGACCAGGCTTGGTAAACTTTTCGGAACACCTCCAAGAATAGATTTATTTCCTTCTTTTAATTTCAGCTTTTCCCAGTTCTGCTTTACTTCTTCTTCATCTTTCACTTCAGTATCACCATAAATATGCGGATGACGGAAGATGAGTTTTTCATTAAGAGAATTAATAACATCTGCTATATCAAAGCTTTCTTTTTCAGAACCTATTTTAGAATAAAAAACCAGATGAAGCAAAACATCACCTAATTCTTTTTTGATTTCCTGTAAATCTTCCTGTAAAATAGCATCAGACAATTCATAAGTTTCTTCAAGGGTAAGATGCCTCAATGACTGCAACGTCTGTTTCTGATCCCACGGGCATTTCTCACGCAGATCATCCATAATATCCAACAACCTTCCGAATGCTTCTAGTTTCTCCTGTTTTGTATTCATAATTTGAGAATTCAAGTCTTACAAATTTAAGAATTGTTTCCGGCATTCTTGCTATACAATCATTTCAACCTCACAGCATAAAAAAACCTTCCAGCGAACGAACTGAAAGGTTTTGTATTGTAAATTCAAAAATGAATTATCCTTTTTTAGTATGAGTACTTTTAGGAGCTGCTTTTGCTGCTGAAGTAGCTTTTACTTTTGGAGCTGCAGGCTTTTCCGCTTTAGGAGCTGCTTTTTTAGCTTCTTTTTCTACACTTACTTCTTCTTTAGCTGGCTCACCTTCTAAAGTTTCAGGCTCTGCTTTTACGAAGCTTTCCGGAGTGATGTACCCAGCTTTGTGAAGGATGTTATACCACTGAGCTAATTTCTTGATGTCTGAAGAATATACTCTTTCAGTATCGTAGTTAGGAAGTGAAGTTAACATAAAGTCTTTCAACTCAGCATCAGTAGATTTGTGAGAAATCGTTTCTTTGTACTCGTTGTTTTTAGCAATATTTTCAAAAACTTCGAACAAAGGAACTTCCTTATCAAATGTAAACATTGCGATATTGTCTAATAAGCTTACCTGGCTAGAGTTTCCAATGCTTACTTTTTTCTTATTGGTAACATCTTCAATGATGAATCCGTTTCTTAATTGAGAAACTAATTTGTAAAGTCCTGGTTTTCCAGAAATTGAAATTATTTTTTCTAACAGCATAATTTTATTTTTTGTAATTTCTGCAATCGGCTCGTGGCTTATTGCGTTTTATTATTCTTTTTTAATCCTTATTTAAATTATTTTGGAAATCTCATTTTGTAACCAATGCTTACATCACCCTGAGTGATTTTCGTAAGTTTTCCTTTTACCAGCTTTTTCTTCAAAGCACTTAAGTGATCAGTGAAAAGTACTCCTTCAATGTGATCATATTCATGCTGAATTACGCGGGCTCTAATATCGGAAAAAGTTTCTGTATGTTTCACAAAATTTTCGTCATAATATTCAATAACGATTGTACCCTTTCTTTTCACGTCTTCTCTTACATCCGGAATAGAGAGGCAACCTTCATTGAACTTCCATTCTTCGCCGGATTCTTCTAAAATTCTGGCGTTGATGAATACTTTTTTGAACTCTGCAAGCTCATCTTTAATGTCTTCATAATCCTCATCTTCTGCAAGAGGAGTCACATCTATTACAAACAGACGGATATCCAAACCGATCTGAGGCGCTGCAAGACCTATTCCGTTCGCGCTGTACATCGTTTCGAACATGTTATCTATCAGTTCCTGTAATTCGGGATAGTCTTTTTCTATATCTTTCCCTACTTTTCTCAAAACAGGATCTCCAAAAGCTCTTATTGGTAATATCATCTTAATCTTTGTTCTAAAAAATTCTGCAATATGATCGTTGCACTTACTTTATCTATTAATCCTTTTTCCTGTCTTTTCTTCTTATTTTTCCCACTTTGGGAAATAAAGAATGAAGCCATTTTGGAAGTAAATCTTTCATCAAAACGATGGACAGTAATATCTGAAAATTCTTTTTTAAACTCTTCAATAAACTTTAAAATATCAGTTTCCACCTCTGAAATATTTCCTTTCAGGTCTATGGGAAGCCCAATCACTACTTCATCTACCTTATTTTCGTTGAAATATTTTTTCAAAAATTCCATCAAGTTACGGTTCTCTACAGTCTCCAATCCACTGGCGATGATCTGCATATCGTCTGTTGCAGCGATACCACAACGTGCTTTTCCGTAGTCTATTGCAAGGATTTGTCCCATAAGTCTGCAAATTTAGTAAAATTTACTGATTTTATTCATAACGCAGTTTTTTTCTCCAAATCATGTTTTATTCCATTATTTTTTTTATAATTTTAATCTTCCAAAAAACAAATATATGAAGAGACTCATCCTCGTAAGACATGCAAAAAGCGACTGGCCGGAAGAAACGGAGGACTTTGACAGACCCTTGGCAGACAAAGGACTGGAGGATGCTATGAACATGTCCAGATTCCTGAAAAATAATAATATTTCCATTGATCATTTTGTATCAAGCCCGGCAGTACGTGCTTTGAATACCTGTAAAATTTTTAATCAGACCTATCAGCTGAACTGCTCTACTGATGAAAAACTTTATAATCCTTCGGAAAGCAATTTTGAATCTGTAATCTATGACCTGGATGATAATTTGAGCTCAGTTGCTCTTTTCTCTCATAATAATGGAATTTCCAATTTTGCTAATTCTATTTCTGAGGATATTTTTCATTTTCCGACGTGTGGTGTAGCCGGTTTTGAAGTAGACTGCAATTCCTGGGCTGAATTTGACGGAGCCAGAAAAAAACTCCTTTTCTTTTATGAGCCAGGGAAAATCTAGTTTCACTACAATTATATTTTATGCTATAATTTTTACTTTCTTTTCATGTCAGAAAAAGGAAAGAACTTATTTTGAAACGATTGCACTCAATGATGTAAAACTATCCAATCCAAAACCAGGAAGCTGGAGGTATGATCATGATGAAAAATTCCAAAAGTTTGAGGACTTTCAAAAGGTAAAGAAAATAAAACCTGAAACAGGAAAAAATATAATTTACCTTCAACCCATAGGAGAGTTTAGCAATCTTCAGAAAAACGAGATCAAACTTACACAGGAATATTTAAAAATATATTTCCAGTTAGAAACGAAAATTTTACCAACGTTATCTAATAGTATTTTTCCTAAATCTATAAGAAGGATAAAAGATGAGCATGAGCAAATATTGGCTGGATATGTATTGGACAGTATTCTGATGAAAAGAAAGCCAAAAGATGCTGTCGTATTAATGGGAATTACAGAAAAAGATTTATTTCCAAGACCAGAATGGAACTATGTGTTCGGACTTGCCTCTTATGAGAATGGCGTGGGTGTAACATCTATATACCGATTTTCAAATGGTAGCTTAACTGAATCCAATTTTAATAAAAGCCTTATCAGATTAATGAAAATAGGTTCTCATGAAATTGGGCATATGTTTGGAATCAGTCATTGCCTTAATGCCAACTGCGTAATGAATGGAACCAATACCCTTCAGGAAACAGACTTTCATTATGCAAGAGCATGCTCACTCTGCCAAAGAAAACTGAATTCAAGTATTCCTTATGATAATAAAAAACGTTTACTTGAACTAAAAAGTTTTTTTGAAAAACATCACCTCAATTCTGAAATTTCACGTGCTGAACAGGATCTTAACCTCGTTCAGTAAACCAAATTTTATTTTACAAACCCATATTCCCCTCCTTCGGAGGGGTGGCAAAAAATATATTTTTTGACGGGGTGGTTCACTTCAGTTTCGGCTAAAGCCAATTGATTATAATTTTTATTTGATAACGGGCTAAATCCCGTTCCTATTGATACAATTTATATATAATTTTTTGCCATAAAATTTCTCATCATCTGTGAACATCACAAAAAAAGAACGGACTTGTGTCCGTTCTTCATAAAGTATATTTTGTTATTCCAATTTTTGCATTTTTATTTCCTTCTCAGATCCAGATCATCAAAATCAAAACTGAAATCCGTAACATCTGAAATTGCTTTCAACCTTGCAGATTGAGCTTTTCCGTTCTCATCAAAATCGAAGATAATGTAAGCATCGGCATCATAACTTCTGTCGTCCCACTTAATGATGAATGAATTATTAGAATAAGGAAGCAATTCTCCTTTTAATCTCGGTGAATTTTTACATGAAATTCTGTAAGTATTTCCCTGTTGTGCTATATCAACATCTCCAAACCAGGTATCATTGTAGGTTCCAGTAAACTGTTCAGCTTTTGGCTGAAGCCCTTTCTCTTTCTTAAATGTTTCAGATTTTGTAAATGCTTCTTTCTTTTGTTTATCATAGTCAGCATTTATTTTAGTCATTCTGTCTCCATATGTTTTCAGCCAGTTTCTATCTGCTACTCCAAGATAAGAATCTTTAACTGTATTCGTAATGGTATTGAATGCTGCTCCTGACTGTTGATTCGTTAATACCACAATCCCCAATTTAAGATCAGGAATTAAAGTAAACTGAGTAACAGTTCCTATTAATCCTCCTGTATGCTGTACTTGTTTATGTCCTTTTACATCGCTAAGGAACCAGCCTAGACCATATCCGTAGAAACTTGTATCATATGGATTTTTTGCCGCAACTCTATCCGGAATCTGCAAGCTCCAAAGCTGTTGAACATTCTTATCTGAAACTAATTTTTTGCCGTCTTTGGTTGTAAAATTATTCAACAGACATTCTGCCCAGGTTGTCATATCTTTGATATTACTCATTATTCCGCCCGCTGCATTGGCTGTTTCGTTCCAGTCGTGAGGTACAGCAATTGCTTTTCCGTCTACCGGAGCATGAGCATCAATTTTATTGGCTGCATTTTTAGCTCTGTTGTAGCTTCCAAAACTCGATGTCATTCCTACAGGCTTCATAATTTTCTGTTCGATAAATTCAGCCCAAGTCAAACCGGAAATTCTGTGGATAACTTCTCCGGCAACGATAAACATAATATTATTATAATCTAAAGTCGTTCTGAAAGGGTTTTCCGGTTTCAGATACCTTACATTGTGAACAATATCATTAACACTTAAGTTTCCGCCTTCAGGAAAAAACATAAGATCTCCTTGTCCTAATCCTAGCCCTGCCCTATGTGTAATAAGGTCCTTTACCGTTACATTTTGGGAAACATAGGGATCATACATCTGGAATTCAGGAATATATTTTGAAACTTTATCATCCCAGTTCAACTTTCCTTCATCTGCAAGAATTGCCAATGCCACACACGTAAACCCTTTTGAATTGGAAGCAATTCCCACAAGCGTATTATCATCCATTGCCTGTTTTGTAGTAAGAGAACGTACTCCAAAGCCTTTAGAATAGGTTACTTTACCATCTTTTACAATTCCTACTGACATTCCGGGAACATCAAAAGTTTTCAGAGTATTTTGGATCAATTCATCCAGTTTTTTTTCTTCAACCTGAGCATTTGCTATTCCTACGGTTAAAAGAAACATGAAAAAAGAAAGTTTCTGCTTCATTACTTTTTAATTTTCCCAAATTTAGTAAATATTGATGATCTTAATTTTGCCAATCGTAAAAGTTTACCTACATTTCCTGTCAATCGTTTATTTTCTATGAAAAAACCTATGTATGCCGTCCTGTTCTCTATTTTTTCAATCGGTTTTGTTAAAAGCCAGGACAGAACGTCTAATCCTCTTCTTCTACAAAACTGGAAACTTAATAAACTAGACACTTATATTTACACGTATGAAGTACAGGATTCGTTTGATACAAAAACTCCAGGTATAAAATTTAATAAAAACGGTAAAGTTACAGGCAATCTAAGCAAAGCCACCAGTGGATATGACATTAAAACTGATTTGCCTAGCAAAACACCCAAACCCGAACGTTATCTTGGCAGCTGGAAAAAAGTTTCAGATTCTACAATTGCAATTTCA
Source organism: Chryseobacterium artocarpi (assembly GCF_001684975.1). Taxonomy (GTDB): domain Bacteria; phylum Bacteroidota; class Bacteroidia; order Flavobacteriales; family Weeksellaceae; genus Chryseobacterium; species Chryseobacterium artocarpi. The sequence goes on from NZ_MAYH01000050.1 coordinate 177,832, forward strand.
TTCTCGTCAAATACAAGTATGACCGGGACTTTTATTATTTCAAAACTGAACAGTCATGAACTGAAATTAAAGAAAGTTTTCAGTGCAGATATTGAAAAAAAACTTGATTCTATACGCAGAACGAAAGATATTTCTTACTAATTTTTTTAAAGACTTCTTCAACTTCCTTAATTGTCAAAAAATATTTTTTGTCAAAGCTTCGCTATATTTGCAATCTGAAAAGTGGCAATAAAGATTATTACCAATCAACCCAATATTACTGAAACGCTCATGACAAAAATTCTTCTCCTTTCTGATTCTCATTCTTATATTGATGAAAGAATCCTGGAATATGCTTCTCAGGCTGATGAAATCTGGCATTGTGGAGACTTTGGAAGTGTAGATGTGATTGAACAGCTTGAAAAGATTAAACCTTTAAAAGGAGTTTACGGAAATATTGATAATGCAAAAATACGTGCTGAGTTTCCGGAGGTCAACCGTTTTATTTGTGAAAACCTTGAAGTGTTGATGATTCACATCGGAGGATATCCAGGAAAATATACACCTTTAACGAAAAAGGAAATTGCTGAAAAATCTCCGAAGTTATTTATTTCCGGACATTCTCATATTTTAAAGGCTATGTATGATGAAAAAAACAGTCTGTTACACCTAAACCCCGGAGCTTGTGGAAAGCAGGGATGGCATAAAGTGAGAACGATGATGCGTTTTGTAGTGGATGGCGAGGAAATAAAGGATCTTGAGGTAATAGAATTGGGACCGAGAGTATAAATAAAGCAATATGACTGATCAATAAAAAGCATTCGTTAAAAAAATATGAAAATTGGGGATACAGTTTCTGTAGTAGATGAAGATTTAAGCGGAGTGGTAACTTCCGTGAAAGGAAATATTGTGGTTTTTAAGGACGAATACGGATTTACTCATCAATATCCGAAAGAAAAGCTGGTTCCCAAGAATGTTGATTTCTACGAAAACATAAGAATAGAAAGAAAAGCCGAGCCTAAAAAGATCATTTCAAAAAAACATCAGAAAAATCATTTGGTTTTGGATCTTCATTTTCATAATTTGGTAAAGAATCCTAATGACTATGATAGCTTTGAAAGATTATTTATTCAAAAGGAAAAACTGATTGAAGTCATTGAGTTCTGCCGAAAGAATAATCTGAAAAGGCTGGAGATCGTTCACGGAATTGGTGATGGTACGCTTCAGAGAATGGTTAGGGATGTATTGGAAAGCCAGGTCAATATTGATTTTTATAATAAGGAAATACTTCACCATCAATCGGGTGCGGTAATGGTAGAATTTCACTAAATTTGCAGGAACAGAAATATGAACGTACTTAATTTACTTTTTACCAAAGACGGATTGATCTATCAGATTGTTAAAAACAAAAGCATTCTGGAAGAGAAATCTTATTTTGTGACTGAAGAAACACCCGCTAACCTAATTGAGGAACAGCTGGATGAAGTTCTTATCAAGCAACGCTTTGATGAAATTCAGGTGATCTCCGCACTGAATCATTTTACCCTGATGCCAGAAGGTTTTTCTGAGCATGATGCCGGATTTGACTTAATTTCTTTCAATGCTCCGGCTGATAGAGAGAAAGAGGAACTGATGTTATCCATCAACAAAAAATTTAATATTCAGTTTTATTATACTTTCCCAAAAAACTATTACAAGAAGATCAAGGAACTTGCTATCCCGGTACATTTTAATTTTTCCGGAGAAAAGTTTCTGAGCTCTCTCAATAATAAAAATAATAAGGAAATTCACATTAACCTTTATCATAATCAATGTGAGTTTTTTGCCATAGACAACAAAAAGATTATTCTTTACAACAACCTGGATGTGAATTCTGAAGTTGATTTCCTTTACTTTGTGATGTTTACACTGAGCAAGATCGGTTTTGGAATCAATGAAACAAGTTTCTATGCTTATGGAGAAACTACAGAGAATGAAACATTCATTTCCGAACTTCAAAAGTTTGTAAAGAATCTAAAAATTGTTTTTGACAATATTCCTAATAAGAATTTTATACTTAATTAGATTGTAGGCTACAGCTTATCTTAATGATCTGCTTCCTATAATCTAGTCCCTAAACCCTAACAAAAATATGTTCAGAATAATATCCGGCAAATGGAAAGCCAAAAAAATTGCCGCTCCCAAAAACTTTGATGTAAGACCTACAACGGATTTTGCCAAGGAAGCTTTATTCAGTATTTTGGAAAACAAATACGATATGCAATCCATTTCAGTATTGGATCTTTTTGCAGGAATCGGTTCTATTACTTTGGAGTTTGCTTCCAGAGGATGTCAGAATATAACTTCTGTAGAGATGAATCCAAAACATACTGCTTTCATCAATTCTACAGCATCCGAATTGGATATGGCTCTTCAGATCAATGTACAGAGAGGCGATGTATTTGATTGGCTTAAAAAGTTCAGAAACAAAAAATCCTTTGAGATTGTTTTTTCTGATGCTCCTTTTGAAATGGAAGAAAAGAAATATTACGAGCTAATTTCCTTAGTTTTAAATAACAAATACTTAAAGGAAAATGGAGTTCTTATTGTAGAACATCAAAGCCGTATGAAACTTGAGCATCCAAATTTAGTAGACACCAGAAAATACGGAAACGTAAGTTTCAGTTTTTTTGAACCCAATAAAGAAGATAATCAGGAACTTTAGTTCTTGATTATTTTTTTTGAATTTGCAGGAGCTGCAATTCCCCACTGGGTAATAGCTTCCAATACCGGGAGCAATGTTTTTCCAAAATCCGTTAAAGTATATTCTACCATCAAAGGAGGTTTTTCTGTATATACTTTTCTGTCTATAATATTATCTTCTTCCAGTTGTTTAAGCTGAAGACTCAATGTCCTTTCCGTAATTGTAGGAATAACTTTCCTCAATTCATTATATCTTTTTGCACCATTGATAAGATGGTGCAAAATTACTGCCTTCCATTTTCCTCCTATGAACCTCATGGTTACACTTGTGCAGCATGGGTAAGATTTGTTGTCTATGATATACATTTTTATACTATCCTTTTTTACCGTTATTGCAAAGTTAACAAACTTAAATTAATTTTGTAACTATAAAAATGATAGTATAAAATTATGAACTTTTTAGACAAAATGAAAACAAGGTATACTGTGAAAAAGTATAACCCACAAGGAAACATCAATGAAGAACAAATTTCTCAACTGAAAGAAATTCTGAACCTTAGTCCTTCTTCCATCAATAGCCAACCATGGAATTTTATCTTTGTAAATCGTGGTGAACTGAAGGATCAGCTCGCAGAAGTTTCTTTCATCAATAAAGAGAAAGTATTGGATTGCAGCCATCTCATTATATTCCAAGTTCTTAAAAATCCTGAAGATTTTGAAAAACAAATTGAAGAAAACTTACCGGAAGGCGCTGTTAATTATTACAAAACAAGAGTAAAACCTAAAGGTAATGAGTCTGTAAAATCATGGCTTGGACATCAGGTGTATTTATCACTGGGAGTACTTCTTTCTGCTTGTGCTGACATGGGCATAGATTCTACTCCTATGGAAGGAATAGAGCCGGAACAATATGATGAAATCCTGAAAAATGACAAGTATGAAACGTTATTTGCTGTAGCAATCGGAGAGAAATTAGATTCTGATGCTAATCAACCGAAATTCAACCCAAAATCAAGATTGAAAGCTGAGAAAGTAATCTTGGAAGTATAGTTTTTTAAACACAAATTGCACGAATTCTCTCACAAATAGTCACAAATATCTATGAGATCTGTGGAAAATAAAAACTTATACCTTCTGCATAATTTGCGTGTTGATGTTTTTGAGATTGTTTAGCTTCACTCGCAATGACAAAGGAAAGAAAAAAGTCTGCCTCGATTCGAAGCAGACTTTTATTTATAATACTTTAAGTTCTAAATCTATGGTTTTACCGAAAAACTTCTTAGAGATCTTCTCAAAGTTTTTGGTAAGATCGGAAAGATAGAAATGGTAATTCGGTTTTGAATTATTGTCATTCAGAAGGTTATATTTATCCAGAATAATCTTCAGATGGTTGGCAACAATATTAGGAGAATCTATAACACGAACTCTGTTTCCATAGTACTGCTTAATTTCATCAATTAACAGCGGATAATGGGTACATCCCAAAATCAATGTTTCAATATTTTTAAGTTTATTATTACTCAAATAATTGTAAATAATAGCATGTGTTATCGGATGGTTCTTAAATCCTTCTTCAATGGCTGGAACCAGTAAAGGAGTTGCTAATTCATCCACTTTAATCCATTTATTATGCTTTCGGATGCTTTTTTTATAAAGTCCGGAATTCACTGTAGCTTTCGTAGCGATCACTCCAACATTATTATGGATTTCGTAGGAAACCTTTTCTGCCACAGGGTTGATCACGTCAATAACAGGAACTCTTCCCGCAACAGATTGCATCACTTCATTTAAAGCATTTGCAGTAGCGGTATTACAGGCAATTACAATCGCTTTACAGTTCTGCTCCAGCAGGAAATTCGTGATTTTTGTAGAATATTCTATAATCGCGTCTTTTGATTTTTCGCCATATGGAAGGTGCTTTGTATCTCCAAAATAAATCAGGTCTTCATTGGGAAGAAGTCTTTTAATCTCTTTGGCAACAGTAAGTCCTCCTACCCCACTATCAAAAATACCGATAGGCTGGCTGGGTGAAAGATGCGAATAATCTTGTTTTTTAGTTTTCAAATGAACTGAAATTTTATACAAAATTAATGAATTTACGTTGTATTTACATTGTATTATATTATTTAATACAACATTCTTAAAACTACTACAAAGTACTTACGTTAAGTTATAATATATAATATGAGAATTAAACTAAAAATAAATCAGAAGCAATTCCGTCCGCCATGAACCAATGTTTTTCAGGAATTTTTAAATGATCATTTTCAACAATCAGAATTCCGTCTGCAATTTTCTGTTTCGTTTCATTATTAAAATGCTCAAGAAATCTGTCATTAAATTTCTCTTTCAAACTTTTCATGCCTACTCCCCAAATCGTTCTTAAGCCAATCATAATCATTTCATTAAATTGGTCTTCCGGAGAAAGAATTTCTTCTTCTTTGGCTAAAAGCTTTTCATTAAGCTTTTTAATGTACTGCTGATTATTGGCAACATTCCAGCTTCTCACATCCAATCCGTTATAGGAATGTGCAGATGGACCTATTCCAAGATATTCCTGATACTTCCAATAAGCGGAATTGTGTCTGGAATAGAAACCAGGTTTGGCAAAATTTGAAACTTCATAATGCTCAAAACCATTATCTTTTAAGAAGTCTGATAAATAATAAAATTCTCTGTTCTGCTCCTCTTCTCTCGGACTTTTCACTTTTCCTTTTGAAATCCAGTTTTCTAAAGCTGTTTTAGGCTCAACCGTCAAAGCATAAGAGGAAATATGAGGCACTTCCAATGCTATCGTTTTGTGTAAGTTTTCCTTCCAGATCTCAAGATTGGATGTAGGTGAACCATAAATTAAATCAATACTCAGGTTCTCAAATCCAAAATCCTGAGCTCGCTTTATTGATCCTTCTGCTTCCGAGGCTGTATGGGCACGATTCATTAATTTCAAATCTTCTTCAAAAAAACTTTGAGTACCGATCGATAGGCGGTTTACAGGGGTTCCGGCAAGTTGTTTTAGGAAATTCTTATCCAGATCATCCGGATTCGCTTCCAAAGTAATTTCAATATCTTTTTCAAAACTAAAATGATGCAGAACTTCATCTATTAAAGAATTGATCTCGTCCACTGAAAGAATAGACGGTGTTCCGCCGCCAAAGTATAAAGATTTCAGGTTTTTATTTTGTAATTCACCTTTTCTGAGCTGTATTTCTGCTTTCATCGCGCGAAGCATTTCGTCCTTAAAATTAAGCGACGTTGAAAAGTGAAAGTTACAATAGCTGCATTTCTGCTTACAGAATGGAATGTGAATATATATCATAAAAAAAGCCCTGAAAAAATTCAGAGCTCAAATTTATTTAAATTAAATTGATTAATATCTATATCCTCTAACATTAATAAAGTTATCGAAGTTATAACCAAGACCAATCATGAAACTGTTTCCTCCATATTTCTGAATATCAGATAATCCAAGGTTGTAAGTAGCACCAATCATGAACTTGTTGAATCTTACTTTTACAATTGGAGCAATTTCCAACTGCTGGCTGTCGAATCTGTTTTGAGCAGCTCTATAGCTTACCCCAAAAGAGAATGCGTTGATATCATTAGAGAATGTAGCCATTAGGTTATAATCCATTACTCTTGTTGAGTTTGTATTCAGGTTGATCATCGCAGCCGGAGTCAACATGATGTTATCAGCAATATGCCAGTTATATCCTAAATTTAAGAAGAACTTAATCGGAGAAGGCTCGTATCCGTTTACAATAGGTTTATCGTTACCTAAAGCAATATCGTTTACGGAAACTCCTGCAAATAGGTTTCTATAAGTAGCCGCTAAACCGAAGTTTGCATATGCCATGAAAATATTACTTTCTTTTCCTACTAATAGTGGGTCATTCTGTTCTTCAGTATTGATTTTTGAGTAATCAAAATTTCTGTTGTAAAAACTTACACTGGTACCGAAAGAGAATTGATCTTTTCTGTCTCCCTCACTACTTAGTGGAATAAAGTATGAAGCACCTGCTGTAACACCGCCAGAAGATTCTGCTCCGTTACTGTCTCTGAATACTGTAAGACCGGCACCTACTCTATCGAATATATTAGCATTGATTCCCACTGATTGTACGTTCGGGGATTCGCTGAATTTTGAAAATTGCTTTTGATAAATGGCATTGAGCTGTACGTAGTCTGTTTTACCGTACTGAGCTGGGTTGAACAGGAAATCACCATCCAAAAGATACTGTTGATAATATGGTAGTGATTCTTGTGCTTTGTATGCATTTGACAAAAGAGCTAAACATACGATAGCATATAGTTTTCTCATAACAAATCTTGATTTCAATTCAACAAATATAAAAAAAATCTCAATATATTTTTAGTTTTCCAAATAATTTCTCCATTTTTTTACAGCATCCGCCATATCTTTGGGCATTGGGCTTTCAAAATATAATTCCTTTTTTGTTGTTGGGTGTATAAATCCAAGGGTATGTGCATGCAAAGCATGTCTTGGCAAAATTTCAAAGACATTTTTAATAAATTGTTTGTATTTTGGAAGATTCACTCCTCTTAAAGGAGTATGCCCTTCATACCTCTCATCATTGAATAAAGTATGCCCGATATGTTTGAAATGAGCCCTGATCTGGTGTGTTCTACCGGTTTCAAGCTTACATTCCACCCAGGTCATATATTTGAATCTTTCCAACACTTTATAGTGAGTAACGGCATGTTTTCCCTGGCTTCCATCTTCGTAAACAGACATCTGCATTCTGTTTTTAGGATGTCTTCCAATATGTCCTCTAATCGTTCCTTCTTCATCCTTAGGATTTCCCCATACAAAAGCCCAATACAGTCTTTTAGTCGTTCGGTTGAAAAACTGTTTTGCAAGAAAACTTAATGCATACTCATTTTTAGCAATCACCAGAAGACCAGAAGTATCTTTATCAATCCTGTGAACAAGTCCTACCCTGTCAAGATCTGACTTTTGTCCGTTCTTTTCAAAATGATATGCTAAAGCATTTACCAATGTACCATCCCAATTCCCGTGTCCCGGATGAACTACCATTCCCGGTTCTTTATCTACTACTACCAGATCATCATCTTCATAAACGATATTTATAGGGATATCCTGTGGAATAATCACATTTTCCCTTGGCGGACGGGTTAGCAATATAGAGATCTTATCTCCAGGTTTCACTCGGTAATTCTGCTTTACGGCAGTACCATTCACTATAACGTTTCCAGCCCTACAGGTTTGAGAAATTTTATTCCTTGAAGAATTCTGGCGATGTATTAAAAGAAATTTATCAATTCTTAATGACTCCTGTCCAGGATCTACAGTGATATTAAGATGTTCATATAAACCTTTATTTTCCTCATCAATATCGATGTTATCAATACTATTGGAATCCAATAATTCTTCGTCTAAAAAATCTTCGTTATCTTCTGACATTGTATTTATTTTTTTACACAAAAGGCTTCAACATTTGCAGTTGAAGCCAGTATTTATAATATTAATATGTTTTTATTCTACGACTACTTTCTTAGCCTTTGGTTTTTGAGCAGGCTGTTGTGTAGTGGTTGAAGCTGCAGGTTTAGCTGCGCTTCCTGCATTAGCAGAATTATTAGTAGAAGTTTTAGGCTTCTCAGTTCCTGAGTTCGAAGGCTTAGGAGTTGTTGACTGAGGTTTAGGAGTCTCAGTTTTTGGCGCTTCTACTTTTGGAGTTTCTCTTTTTGGAGCCGGTGGAGGAACCACAGGTGCTTCATACACAGGTTCGTTATGAACTTCCTCATATCGTACAGGTGGTAAGGAAGTATCTACCTTCATACGATAAATAGAGTTCAGCTGTTCTACTTTTGCTCTAAGCTCTGCTGGAGTTCTCTTACTAGCCCAAAGGTCAATCTGCATTCCTTGGTCACGAACATCTCCCGGAGCAGGATCCTGATAGTAAATGATATCAGATTCATCCTTACCTCCATCTTCGTGTTCTACCAATCCTACTTCAAACATACTCTTCGTAATGACAGCTCTGGCTTCTTTTACAGAAAGTCCCACCACATTAGGAATTGAGATATTTCTCATTGGTCCTGATCCTACCACTACATCAATAACGGAGAATCTAGGTAAACGGGCACCCGGATTTACAGCATTTCCTTTATATAAAATTCTTAAAAGGGCATCCTTTTGAATACTAGGCTCATAAATAGTGTCTCCAATTTTAAGACCTACCTGATCCAATCTCTGGAAAGCAAGACCTGAATACTTATTAATTACATCCGGAACAGCAATCTGAGCCCATGTTCTAGGGTTCACTTTAAGACGTACCGTTCTTCCATCCTTCACACGGGAACCCGGTGCCGGATAGATTTGTAAAACCTGAAATGGTCTGTATTTCGGGTCATAATTGGCGCTGTCTACTTCATATTCCAAACCTGTATCATCTAAAATTTTAACAGCATCATGCACAGATTTATTAACTACATTGGGAACAGGGATCTCCTGTCCGTGATTAGTATGGTACTCCAACCAGCGAAACGTAAGCCATACAAGACCCACGAAAACACCGACAGCCACTACTAAATTCAGTAAAACTTTCCAATTGAAAAGTGATTTAAGCATACTTAAAAATACTTTAATTACAACGGCAAATATAGCTAATAATTTTAGAATGCGCTTTTTATTTAACACAATTCATTTTTGATTTGAAAATTTCCCGATTTCCCATATTGCAATACATAAAATGTTTAAATTTGCCTCAATTGATACTATATGGTTATGAACAAAAAAAGTGTTGCTGTAGTAATGGGGGGCTATTCTGATGAATATGTTGTATCCTTAAAAAGCGGACAGTTGATCTATGATTCCTTAGACAGAAATCTGTATGACGTATATAAAGTAGTAGTCCTTAAAGATGAATGGTATTTTTTAGGAGAAAATGATAAAAAATACGAAATCAACAGAGGAGATTTTTCTGTTACGTTAGATAATGGAGATACTTTAAAATTTGATGTCTGCTTCAATATCATCCACGGAACTCCTGGTGAAAACGGAATTCTTCAGGCTTATTGGGACGCAATCGGTCAGCAATATACAGGATGCGATTTTTACCAAAGCGCTCTTACATTTAATAAAAAAGACACTCTTGCTGTCCTTTCAAAATATGGAATTCCTTCCGCAAAAAGTATTTATTTAAGACAAGGTGAAAACATTGATGTTGATACGATCGTAGAAGAGCTTGGTCTTCCATTATTTGTAAAACCAAATCAATCCGGATCTTCTTTGGGAATTTCGAAGGTAAAAGAAAAGTCTGAACTGATCGCCGCTACAGAAGTAGCTTTCAAAGAAGATAATGAAATTTTGATCGAAAGTTTCTTAAATGGAATGGAAGTTTCCGTAGGAGTTATCGATTTTAAAGGGGAAACTATTGTTCTGGGAATCACTGAAATTGTTCCTACGAATGAATTTTTCGATTATGAAGCTAAATATGAAGGAGCTTCTGAAGAAATCACCCCAGCAAGAATCGATGAAGAAACCACAAAAAGAGTGGAAGAAATCGCAAAAAGAGCTTACAACTCACTTGGAATGAGTGGATTTTCAAGAAGTGAATATATCCTGATGAACGGCATTCCTTATATGCTTGAAATGAATACCAATCCTGGATTCTCCCCGGCAAGTATTCTTCCTCAACAGGCAAAATATTACGGAATTTCTATCATGGATCTTTGTGGAAATGAAGTTGAAAAAGCATTAAATAAAAGAAAATAGATAGTAGAAGCTAAAAATTAAGTTACAAAATAATTGATAGCGTAAATTATAACTCATACAACATGAAAATTGCTGTTTTCCCAGGGTCATTTGACCCAATTACTTTAGGACATTACGATATTATAGAAAGAGCGGCTCCGCTTTTTGATAAATTAATCATTGCTATCGGGCAGAATTCCCAAAAGAAATATATGTTTCCTCTTGAAAAAAGAATGGAATTCATTCAAAACTCCGTAGCAGAATTCCCCAATGTAGAAGTAGATTCATTTGAAGGACTTACCGTAGACTATTGTTTTGAAAAGAACGCTCAATACATCATCAGAGGTCTTAGAAACCCTGCTGATTTTGAATTCGAAAAAGCAATCGCTCATACCAACAGAACTCTTGCTCATAAAAAACTGGAAACCGTATTTTTATTAACCTCATCCGGAAAATCCTTTATCAGCAGCAGCATCGTAAGGGAAATCATTACCCACGGCGGAGAATACGAACTGATGGTTCCAGACTCAGTGAGGGTTGAAAGATAGAAATAATGAGTAATAAGTAAATTTTAATTCGATAAATCAGGAAAAAAAATTACATTTAAACTAAGAATGTAAAAACCTTAATAAAGACTATAACCAACTTGAAATGGCATAATTTTTATTACTGATTGCTCATTATTCATTACCTATATAATATATGCACGAACAGTTCAATTTTGCCATAGAAGTACTGGGAACCATTGCGTTTTCCATGTCAGGAAGTTTTGCAGCAATGCAGAAACGGCTTGATCCTTTTGGCGTACTTATTATAGCCTTTGTAACTTCCGTGGGCGGAGGAACTGTAAGGGATCTCTTACTTGATATTCCTGTATTTTGGATGCATGATCTTCTGATGTGTGCCCTGATCATTGTTACCAGTGTTTTTTCCATGGTATTCAAATCGCTTGAAAAGAATTTTAAGGTTACCTTATTTATCTTCGACAGCTTTGGGCTTGGATTGTTTACCATTATCGGAATTCAGAAAGGGTTAAATGTTGGAATTCATCCATTGATTTGTATCGGATTGGGAACAATTACAGGTTGTTTCGGAGGTATTATCAGGGATATATTATTGAATAGAATTCCATTGATCTTTAGAAAAGAAATTTATGCCACGGCATGTATTGTAGGAGGTGCAGCATTTTTATTAATGACCAAGTACTCTCCTCTTTCCTATACCTTTGTACAGATCTTTACCATTTTGTTGATTGTAGCAATCAGAACACTTGCAGTGAAATACCATTGGCAGATGCCTAAGTTTTATGGTTATGACCATAATTCGGAAATGTAAATTATAATAGTAATCGACATAAAAAAAGCACCTGAATCAGGTGCTTTTTGTTTTATCTGTAGTTTCTTGCTAGAAGAATTTCCCTCTATTTCTCATATTAGGATTGTGCATATGCTTTTGCATCGTTGGCATTTTCAGTTGATCTTTCATCATTTTGATCTGATCAGTCATCATACCTGCTGTATCTAATCTTTTTGCTTCCTCCAACAGCCTTTGTCCATCTTGTTTTCTTCCTTTAGAAATAGCTGCTGCTGCAAGATTTAAAGTTGCCATTGCTCTGTCATGCTTCATATTTAATCCGTATTCCAAAGCTTTTTTCATTAGAGGCTCTACCTTTGTTGGGTGATCCTGAGCTTGAGTTAATCCTAATAAATAGTGGAAATATCCGTATTGAGTTTTATGAAGTTGTCCTTTATAGTCAGTGATTTTGGTTAACCATTCCGCAGCTTTCTCCATATTCTGTTTTCTCAATTGCCAGAAAGCCAAAAGGATATACTCATTTTTAAAGTAAAGTAAGATTGGAAATGCGGCAAGAAGAAAAACAACAATCCCCCATCCAAGATTTCTTGTGAAAATCATCATGTAAAGTCCCAGAAGGATAAGAAGTGCTGCTACTGCAATTTTAATGTTCTTATTCATTATTAAATTTTAGAAGTGCAAAGATAATAAATTTAAAGGTTAAAGTTCAAAAAGTCAATGGTGAATGGTCAATTCGCTATACTTATTAATTATTATATATGACAGCTATTCACAATTCACTTTGCAAAGCAAAAATTGACGTTTGTTCCTTATGATTCTTTTTTGATCCTTTCAAACGTCTGAAAACAGAAATCATACCCGTTCTTTTCATCTTTTTCATGGCAGACCTCATTCGTTTTTTTCCAGATTTTCCCATCGATTTTTGGAAAGAATGTATCCGCTTCAAGATCAGCTTTCACAAGAGTAACCTCTAATTTATCCACAAGATCCATTGTTTGCTCATAGATATTTCCACCTCCGATAACGAAAACTTCCTCATCTATTTTTTTGGCAAACTTTAAAGCTTCTTTAAGACTTCCCACAATAAGAATTCCTTCCTCAAACCAATCTTTTTTTCTTGAAACAACAATATTGGTACGGTTAGGAAGTGGCTTCCCGATACTCTCGTAAGTCTTTCGTCCCATAATGATCGGATGCCCTGAAGTAAGGTCCTTAAAATGTTTTAAATCTTTCGGAAGATGCCAAAGCAACTGGTTTTCAAAACCAATTTCATTTTTCTCTCCCATTGCCACCACTATTGTTGTCATTCAAATATAATTTTCTACAAAATTAGCACATAATTTGTATATTTGATTAGCACAAAAAATTAAAAAAAATAAACTATGAAAAATAAAGGATGTCTGGGCGCCGGAACTATTGGTATAGCCCTCCTTATTATTGTTGCAGTCTTATTCTTTTGGGGAAGAAGCGGATATAACAGCTTTGTAGACAAAGAACAGACCGTGAACGCAAAATGGTCTAATGTAGAGACTGTATATCAGAAAAGAGCGAATCTTATTCCTAACCTGGAAAGAACAGTAAAATCGTATTCAAAATTTGAGCAGGAAACGTTAACGCAAGTAGTGGAAGCACGTTCTAAAGCGACTTCTATTAACATTGATCCTACCAATATGACTGAAGCTGATATTGCTAAGTTCCAGGCTGCACAGGGCGAATTATCCGGGGCATTAAGCAGATTGATGGCTGTGGTAGAGTCTTATCCTAATTTAAAAGCTGACCAGCAATATATTAACTTCCAAAGAGAATATACTGCTATTGAAAACAGTATCAGAACTGAAACTGTTTATTACAACGATGCAGCGAAGGATTACAACACTTCTATCAAGACTTTCCCGAATAACATTCTGGCGAATTTCACGAACTTCAAAGAAAAACCTTATTTCAAAGCTGATGCAGGCGCACAAAAAGCTCCTGAAGTATTCAAATAATAATGGGTAATTTCCTTACAAATCAACAGATCGCTTCCCTTGTGGAAGCGATTCAGTCAGCAGAAGACCATTCTACAGGCGAAATTAGAGTTCATATTGATTCTAATACGGAAAACCGTGACGCAAAGACTGCATTCGAGGTTTTCAAAGAACTGTGTATGGATAAAACTACTGATAGAAATGCTGTACTTTTTCATGTCAATTTTGAACAGAAATATCTTACCATCATTGGAGATGTGGGCATTCATGCAAAAGTAAATCAGTCTTATTGGGATCATCTGCATGATTATATCACTGGTGAATTTGCCAAAGGAAATTATTACAGTGCTTTAAAAAGTGCTATTCTGGAAACCGGCATAGAGCTTAAAAAATATTTTCCTGTAGAAGGAGAAAATCCAAACCAACTTCCGAATGAAATTACGTTCTCTTAAAATAGTATTTTCATTTTTACTGCTTTGCTTTTACACTTTTGTATCAGCACAATACACTGTTCCTGAAAAACCGGCAATTCTATATCCTGTATTTGATGAAGCAGGACTTCTCTCCCAGCAGGAGAAAGATGAACTGAACAATAAACTGATCAAGTTTGCAGATTCCACCTCAACGGAAATAGAAGTGGTAATCATCAAGTCTACCAAAGGCGAAGATGTCAATTTTCTGGCGACAATGTTTGGTGAAAAATGGAAAATAGGAAAAAAAGGTGTCGATAATGGAGTTGTATTCCTGATCGCAACTGAAGACAGAACCATGTCTATACAGCAGGGACGAGCTGTAGAACAATACCTTACAGCATCCGTAGCAGGACAGATTCTGGACTATATTGTTACCCCTAATTTCAAAAAAGGACTTTGGTATGATGGGATCAATCGTGGTACCTCAGCCATTATGGAAGCTGTTCAGGGCAAATTCAAACCTGCTCCTACAACATCCCCTTCAGGTGATGGCAGTGCCCTTAAAGTTCTTATTATTGCCTTTGTTATCTTTATCATTATTGCCATACTCTTTGGTAACCGTGGAGGCGGACGTGGCGGAGGCGGAAATTATGATGACGATGATGATGTAATCATTACTCGAAGAGGACGCAGAAATTATCCTGGCGGTTTCTTCCCATTCCCTGGCGGATTCGGAGGTGGCGGCTTTGGTGGTGGAAGTTCCGGTGGCGGCGGAGGTGGATTCGGTGGCTTTGGCGGCGGAGGAAGCTTCGGTGGCGGGGGTGCTTCCGGAGGATGGTAATCTTACAAGAATTTATATGATATATAAAACAGATCAGGTCTCAATGACCTGATTTTTTATTTAAAAACCTAAAATAACATCATTTCTTTGATTTTAATTAATATTAAATTGACTTTCACATATTAAAAAATTAATAAATCAACATAAAAACTACCTTTTATTCAATATTTTTTCAGTATATTTACTGAAAACAGGATTATGAAGAAGACACTCGTAGTATTTGCACACCCTTACCTGGAGCACTCCAATTCGAACGTAGAGCTCATCAATTTCTACGTTCGCCATCAGCATTATACCTTACGTGATCTTTATGAAGAATATCCTGATTTTCATATCGCTGCCTTCAGAGAAAGGAAACGCTTAGCCAATTATGACCGGTTTATTTTTCAGTTCCCCTTAATATGGTTTGGAATGCCCCCTTTATTAAGATTATGGATCGATGAAGTTTTTGACCGTGATTGGCTACAACCTGGAAAATACAATCCTTTGGAGAATAAAGAAGTTTATATTCTGATAACCACAGGCGGAAAAGAAAGATCTTTCAGCAAAGAAGGAACCTATCAATATTCGGTGGATGAACTGATCAGCGGGCTGATTGTATCATTGAAAGTTTTCAAAGCAGATATCAAGCACATCAAGATCGTTTACGAAGCTAATAAATTGTCTAAAAAAGAAATTATTTTACATAAAAAAGAGTTTACAGAACTACTCAATCAATAACATATGGAGTCTAGCTTAGCGATGAACACGTTACTTTTTCTCGGTGTAGCCATTATTATGGTTCCATTAGCGAGAAAATTGGGGTTGAGTTCTGTAATCGGTTATATCTTAGGAGGAATTATCATTGGTCCGTATGTCCTCAGGCTTACCGGGAATAATGTGAATGATATTATGCACGCCAGTGAATTTGGAGTGATTATGCTTTTATTCATTGTAGGTCTGGAACTGGAGCCAAGAAAGTTCTGGGAAATGCGGAAGAAAATAATGGGTTTGGGCCTTACACAAATGCTGCTTACCATTTTACTTCTTTTTCTGGTATTTATTGGTGTAGGCTGGAGAGTAGATAAGGCGATTGCTGTAGCGATGTGTTTTGCTCTTTCTTCTACGGCTATCGTGCTGCAAACTTTACAGGAAAAGAATAATTTTAAAACAACAGCTGGAGAAGCTTCATTTTCCACGCTGTTATTTCAGGATATTTCAGTGATTCCTATTTTAGCAATACTTCCTATTATTGCTAATTATAAGGCAAAACATCATGATAATGAAATTCAAATCCTGATCCAGAAACTTCCGGAATGGCTTCAGGCAGGAACGGTAATTTTCGGGGTGGCATTATTAATATTATTGGGAAGATATGTATTTGTTCCCTTTTTAAGATATGTTTCAAAATCCGGGATGGCAGAACTCTTAACCGCCTCTTCTCTATTTCTGGTTATCGGTGTATCCGAACTGATGGTGGTCATTGGGCTTTCTCCTGCGTTGGGAGCATTCTTAGCCGGTGTAATGCTTGCCAACAGTGAATTTAGACATGAACTTGAAGCACAAATCAATCCTTTTAAAGGACTTTTGCTTGCTGTTTTCTTCGTGAGCGTAGGTTCTACGATCAATTTTAATATTATTCAGAAAGATCCACTATTTATATTCAGTACCGTGCTTGCCGTACTGCTTGTAAAATTTATTGTTTTATATTCTATTGGGAAGTTTTTCAGAATAGATACTCCACAAAGTCTTTTCTATGCTTTTGCCTTATCTCAGGTGGGGGAATTTGCTTTTGTACTTATTAATTATGCCTCAGATCTTTATCTTCTAGGTCCCGAACTCAATGCCCAGTTAATGGCTGTAACCGCAATCACCATGTGTATTACTCCTATTCTTCTTATTGTTAATGATAGATTCATCACCCCTAAATTTATTAAAGAAATCCCTGAAGAGGAACATGATTTCAATATACTGGACAGTGATGTGAGCCAAAAGAAAATCATCATTGTAGGTTTTGGACATTTTGGAAGTACGGTTGGACGTCTTTTAAAGGCAAATAAAATCTCAGCAACGGTTCTGGACAGAGATTCTGACCGTGTAAAGCTTTTAAGAAGTTATGGTTTCAAAGTATACTATGGCGATGCTACAAGAATTCCTATTTTAAGAGCTGCCGGAATTGAAGAGGCTGAAATTTTAGTGTTATGCCTTGATGATTCTGATGACAATATGTTTATCGCTGAACTTGTGCGTGAACACTATCCTAAAGTAAAAATATTTGTAAGGGCAAAAAATAGAATTGACGCTTATGAATACCTCAACAACGGGATTAATCACATTTATCGGGAAACATTAGGGACTGCTGTAGATATGGCTGTGGATGTACTTCATGAGACAGGCATGAGAAAATATGCAGCAAGACGTCTTGGGCAAAGATTTATGGCGATTGATAAAGCCTCTGTCAGAAAGCTTGCAAAAATGACAGAAGATCAGGATATTGCTTTATTCAGTACAAAAGAAATCCTCCAGCGTGAGGAGGAATTATTAGCTTATGACAATCTGAATTTTGATCATAAAAACTGGGAAGACTCCTCACCTACTGAGGAAGAAGATGAGGAAGAGTCCCAGGATTGATTTATTGGATATTTATACTTCCACCACTGCTTTCATCCTTAGTGATGTTTTTAAGATCTCCTTTTCTGGAAATGTCTACACTTCCCCCTGAAGAGGCTTCTGCTTTAACAGAAGTTACTGCACTGATCTGAATGCTTGCTCCACTGGATGCTTCTGCTTCTACATTGTCTACGACAACTTCTTTCGCTGAAATACTACTTCCGGAAGAAGAGCTGATGTCTGCATGTTTTGCTTTTCCGGAGATATCAATGCTTGATCCTGATGAAGAATCAATATCAAGATTTACAGCCCATATTTTTCCACTGAAGTTACTGCTGCTGTCTGCGCTGATATTAAAATCATTCGCTTCAAGATTTCCTGAAACACTTCCGGCACTTGATACTTCAATGCTTGTCTTTTCCTGAGTAAATTTATCTTTTACATTGATACTTGCAGCTGATTCAGCAACTAGTTTTGTAAAGTCTTTTGTATAGATTTTTGCTGTCACCTTATTAATATTCATCACTCTGATCCCTGATTTGTAGTGAATATGAAGTTTTCCGCCACTATTTTCCACAAGTATCTCATCGATAATATTTTGAGGCGCTGAAAGCACTACTTTTTCAACATCAGATTTGATAATTTCAGCTTCAATAGCTTGGGAAACCTGGATTTCATCAAAATCACCATTAAATTCTTTCTGCTGAATCGGTCCTGCTTCCTTATTGATGACCTTCTCTACCCACCCATTTTTTTCTTTGTTATTTTTCTCATGCTTTTCATTACATGAGGCTAATAACACTAAGGCTGAAAAAATAAAAAGAGTTCTTTTTTTCATGTTTATTTCTTTTATAGATTATTTTTTGGATATATAATTTAATAACAACTAAATTATGAAAAATATTACATTAGTATCAGAAAATAGCAGGTTTCTATGTAATCTAATGAAAACGTAAGGTTTAAATCATTTATTCACGCATTGTTTAAACTCCTTTTTAAATACATGAAGTGAAACATCTCCTGTGAAGTAAGTTTTTAATATCTTTATACTTTAATAACAATTATATTTATGAAGAATATTTCATCGGTATTATTAATTTCTGCCTTGGCGTTCAATCAATCTTGTACTACAATGAAACAGACCGATACTCAACAGGAACTTCCTGCTCCTGATCCATCTTTATCATCAAATCCTTTCATGAAGAAGAGTAAACTTCAATATGAAGCTCCTGAGTTTGATAAAATTAAAAACGAACATTTCAAACCTGCTTTTGAATTTGGTTTAAAACAACATGCGGCTGAAGTTGAGAAAATTGCCAATAATCCGGCAAGCCCTACTTTTGAGAATACGATTGTTGCATTGGAAAAAAGCGGTGAAGTTCTGAGAAGAGCACAAATTGTTTTTTCTAATCTTACAAGTGCAAACACCAACCCTACTTTACAGGCTTTAGATGAAGAGTATGCTCCTATTTTTGCAGCACATTCTGATAAGATCTTCCTGAATGAAAATCTTTATAAAAGAATCAAATCAATCAAAGAAGACGGGTTAGATTCTGAAAGCAAAAGACTGGTACAATATTATAAACAAAACTTTGAGATTGCAGGAGCTAATCTTTCCGCAGCAGACAAAGAAAAATTAAAGCAGATCAATCAGGAGCTTGCTTCTCTTTCTACTCAATATGCCAACAAACTATTGGAAGCTAGAAAACAAGGAGGTGTATTCTTTTCTGATGCAAAGGAACTAGACGGACTTTCTGCTGATGAAATCGCAGCGGCTGCGGCTGATGCAAAAACAGCAGGACAACCGGGAAAATATCTTCTTGCCCTACAAAACACAACACAACAACCTCTTTTACAAAACCTTAAAAACAGAGCAACCAGAGAGAAACTATTTAAAGCTTCATGGACAAGAGCTGAAAAAGGTGATGCTAATGACACTAGAGAAACTATCGAGAAACTGGCTAAGCTTAGACTGAAAAAAGCTCAGACTTTAGGTAAAAAGAATTTTGCAGAATGGAAACTTCAGGATCAAATGGCAAAAACTCCTGAAGCAGCTATTAAACTAATGAATCAGATTGCTACTCCAGCAGTGGAAACAGCAAAACGTGAAGCAAAAGATATTCAGGATCTTATTGATCAGCAAAAAGGAGGTTTCAAGGTAGAGCCTTGGGACTGGAATTTCTATGCTGAACAGGTAAGAAAAGCTAAGTATGATCTTGATGAAAGTGAAATAAAACCTTATTTTGAGATTACTACTGTTCTAGAAAAAGGAGTATTCTTTGCTGCTGAAAAATTCTATGGTTTAACATTCAAAAAGAGAACTGATCTTCCTGTTTATCATCCTGATGTAGTTACGTATGAAGTTTTTGATCATGACGGAAAGTCTATCGCGATCTATTACCTAGATTTCTATACCAGAGACTCTAAAAACGGAGGAGCCTGGATGAGCAACTTCGTTGAGCAGTCTTACTTAATGGGAACAAAACCTGTGATTGTTAACTGCTATAATTATCAGAAACCAGCTCCTGGAAAACCTTCATTAATTAGTTTTGATGATGTTTCAACAATCTTCCATGAGTTTGGACACTCTATCCACGGAATGTTTGCAAGCCAGAAATATCCTTCTTTATCAGGAACTAACGTCCCTAGAGACTTTGTAGAATTCCCTTCACAGATCAATGAGCACTGGGCATTAGATCCTGTCGTTTTGAAAAACTACGCTGTTCATTATGAAACAAAACAGCCTATTCCACAAACTTTAGTAGAAAAGATCAAAAAAGCAGCTACTTTCAACCAAGGGTATATGACATCTGAGTTGGTTTCTGCAGCAGCTGTAGATATGGACTGGCATACAGTAGCTAATGAAGGACAGTTTATTCCTGTTTTAGATTTCGAAAAGCAATCTTTAACAAATCATGGATTCACTTTAGCAACTGTTCCGCCTAGATATCATACCCCTTATTTTGCTCACATTTGGGGAGGTGGATATTCAGCAGGATATTATGCTTATTTATGGTCTGAAACATTGGATAATGATGCATGGGAATGGATAAAAAACAATGGTGGGTTAACCAGAGAAAACGGTGACCGTTTCAGAAAATATATTCTTTCTGTAGGAAATTCTGTAGACTTAAACCAGGCATTCAGAGATTTCACAGGACATGATCCGGATATCAAGCCTTTATTAAGAAACAGAGGATTTATAAAATAATATAATGGAAGCATTCTTTTAAGAGTGCTTCTTTTTTGATTGAAATCTGAAAAATAAATTTTAACTAAAGCCAATGGACTGATTCTATTATTTTAGAACATTCCAAAGCCTATTCCTATGGATATTTATTCTATTTTTGCAACTCAAAATTTAAAACATGAATTGTCCCTGCTGTTCAGGAAAAGCCTACGAAGAATGCTGTAAGCCTTATCATACAGGAGAAAAGCACACTCCTACTGCTGAAGCTTTAATGCGTTCAAGATTTTCAGCGTTTGCCATTCCGAATGGAGAATATCTGATGGAAACTACCCTTCCCGGAAAACGAAAGTATCACAATAAACAAGACCTTCAGGAATGGGGGGAGATTAATAAATGGACAAAATTGGAAATCATTCAGACTCCAGCCTTAAATCATGTAGAATTTAAAGCTTATTATACTGATGAAGACGGATATCCACAGATCCACCATGAGTTTTCTGTTTTTCAGAAGATGCATGAGCGTTGGTATTATGTTTCAGGCGAATTTTTAGATTAATAATATGAAGAAGAATTTTATTTACACTCTGCTATTTTTATTTTGCAGTTTCAGTGTTTTCTATGCACAGACTCAAGAAGATAAAAAGGAGGTTTCTATAGCTGTAACCGATATTTTAAAAGGGTTCCAAACCAAAGACAGAGAACTTATGAATAAATATGTAAACCCAACTTATGGCGTTGGTATCCTTTTCAAAAGTACTGGTGATCTTGGATTTGTTTTAAATGATGAGATTGATTTCACTAGATCTTTAGGCTATATTCAAAAGGCATGGAATATCAGAAATCAGTTTCCTATACAGTTTAATACTACTTATGAATATGATGTAAAAAACCTAAAGTGGAAAAAAGAGGGATTATCTGTTCAGTTTAATTCTAATACAGTGAATGCTTATGCTGATCAGTTTTTACCACAATATTCTGTAAAAGATCAGGAAATTTTTAAGATTAATTCTAATGCTAAAAATGTGGTTTTTGTTACACTTGCTGAAAACAGTAAGGAAAAAGCGCCTATCAACGGATTCAGATTTGTGATGACAAAAATTGAAGGGAAATGGTTCTTAACGTTTATTGATGTGACAGAGTATGATGCAGAATAATAATCAAGCGTCGTACTAAACTAGATACCTTATAAAAAAGTAAACCACAGAAAACAATTTGTTCTGTGGTTTATTTTTTATACAATATTAGAATTGCAAAAAATGTCCGACTTTTCGGGCATTTGTATTATTTTTTAGTGTCCTTCAGTTCCGTCAATCCCGTGAGCGTGACCGTGAGATAATTCTTCTTCTGTTGCAGGACGCGTACTTAAAACTTCAACCTGGAAATCTAAAACTTTACCAGCCATTGGGTGGTTAAGGTCTGCGATCACAGCTTCTGGTGTTACCTCAACTACAAAACCTTGGAAGTTGTTTCCCTGGTTATCAGATAATGGTAAAATAGCTCCAACAGGAGGAGTTCCTGATTCATTGAACATTTCAATCGGTAACTGAGCAATAGCGTCTGGCTGTCTTTCTCCATAAGCTTCTTCCGGTTGGATTACAAAGTCAGCTTTATCTCCAGCTTTTAATCCAAGGATGTTTTGTTCAAATTTTGGAATCATCATTCCTACACCATACAAAAATGTAAGTGGATTTTCTGTTGTTGTTTCTTCTACAAGAACTTTACTTCCATCTGCTTCGATTGTATGAAGTATATACTTTACAGCTACAACGTGGTTGTTTTCAATTGTCATATTTTCTTTTTTTTGTCGTGAGTTTTGATTCACGATTGATAGTACAAATATACTATTTTTGAAATGATTTGATAGTTTAGGAAACCTGAAGCCTGAAGAAGGAAGCTATGAGAGACATAAAGAACAATTACACCTCTTTTTCATTCAAAAAAACAGATTCATATTGTGAACTAGCAGAAACTTCCAGCATCACTCTTCCAATTTCAAATCTTTTTATTTTTTATTTCTGGCTTCATCACGTTTCTTCTGCCTCAATACAAACAGATACAAACTCTCCACTTTCGTCCTCGCCCAAGGTGTTTTTCTTAAAAATTTCAATGACGAGCTGATACTTGGATTATCTGTAAAACATTTTATATTGATCTGCTCACCCAATTTCTCAAATCCTTCGTAGTATTCTACCAATTCTTCAAGAATCGCATCGAGTCTTTTCCCGTGTAAAGGATCTTTTGATTTTTCTTCCATAACGCAGTAAAATTAAAACATTTTATCAGACTTACCGACTAAAATTGTCTGAACTCTTAATCTTTAGTATTTTTGAAGAGGCTATTTTTTACCTATAAAAATTATTAGCCACAAAAAAGATGAGCAAGAACAACGACGAAAACAGGAAAAAAAATAAAAAGAAAATCGATCAGAAAAAACGTAAAATACAAAATGCAGAAGCAGAAAGAAAAGCACGTTTAAAACAAATCCGTGAAGATTTCAAAGCGAAAGAAGCTGATAATAATCCAGAACAATAGTTCATTATCAAGCCGGACTGCTTTTAATTATATAATATCGATAAACTTTTTATGAAAATTCTACACACCGCCGATTGGCATTTAGGAAAAAAACTGGATCGCTTCTCCCGACTGGAAGAGCAAATCTCAGTAATGGAGGAGATTATTGCCATCGCTGATGAAGAACAGGTAGATCTCGTTCTCGTTGCCGGTGATCTTTTTGATAATTTTAATCCTGCCGTTGAAGCCGTTGAACTCTTTTATAAAACATTGAAACGGTTATCACAAAATGGCAAGCTACCTATCATTGCTATTTCGGGAAATCACGATTCTCCGAACCTGATCAATGCGCCTGATCCGCTGGCAAGAGAGTGCGGAATTATTTTAATAGGGCATCCAAAGGCTGAAATTACTCCTTTCAGTACCGAGCATTTCAATATTTCAAAATCATCAGAAGGTTTCATAGAAATGAACATCAATACTATAGGTTTTCCGGTGAGAATTTTACATACACCTTACGCGAACGAGATACGTTTAAAGGAGTATTTTGGTGAAAATAAAGAAGAAGAAATCAATAAAGTACTTTCTCAGACCTGGAAAGAACTTGCAGATCAATACTGTGACGAGACGGGAATCAACCTGTTAACAGCTCATTTGTATATGAATAAAAAAGGAAGTGTCATTTTGGAGGAACCGGAAGGCGAAAAACCCATCAAAATCGGAAATGCTGATCTTATCTACTCGGATAGCATTCCAGAACAGATTCAGTATACTGCTTTAGGTCACCTGCATGGCTTTCAGAATATCGGAACAAAGGAAAAACCTGTAATTTATTCATCTTCTCCTTTATGCTATAGCTTTAGTGAAGCCGGGCAGACAAAATATGTTTCTATCATCCATGCTGAACCGGGACAGGCAGTTTCTTATGAAAAGAAAGCATTGAAAAGTGGAAGAACATTAGTAAGAAAAACGTTTTCATTCGTTGAAGAAACCGTTCAGTGGTTAAAAGAAAATCCATATACCTTTATTGAATTAACATTAGAAAGCGAAACCTTTTTAACCGCTGATGAGCGAAGGCTGATCTATCAGTCCCATACTGGAATTGTTCATCTTATTCCTAAAGTAAAAAACCGTGAGCTCAATGAAGAGCAGAGTCATGAAATTAATTTAAATCAAAATATTGAAACTTTGTTCAAGGATTATTTTAAATCAAAAAACGGCGGTCAGGAAGCCAATGAAGAGTTAATGAAGTTGTTTAATGAAATTTTAAATCCCTAAGCCATGATTCCAGTTCAATTGACAATAGAAGGTCTGTATTCTTATCAGGAACGTCAGATCATTGATTTTAAAAACCTTACGGATGCAGGGCTATTCGGTATATTTGGTGCGGTAGGTTCCGGAAAATCCTCAGTGCTTGAGGCGATTTCATTTGCTTTATATGGTGAAACGGAACGCTTGAATATGCGCGATAAAAGAGCATATAATATGATGAACTTAAAATCAAACAGCTCTTATATTGAGTTTGATTTTATTAACTACGAAAATAAACTTTTCCGTGCCACCAGAGATTTCAGAAGGAATTCTAAAAAGTTCGAAGATGTAAAGCCTTATTCAGTTACATTCTATGAAAATATTGAGGGCAAGTGGATTCCTCTCGATCATTCGAATGCAGAAATGATCATTGGTTTAAGCTACTCCAACTTTAAGAGAACCATCATTATTCCTCAGGGACAGTTTAAAGAGTTTCTTGAACTGGGAGCTGCTGACAGAACCAATATGATGAAGGAAATTTTCAACCTTCAACAGTATGATCTTCAAAATAATGTTTCAACTCTTAATGCCAAGAACAGGTCTGAGCTTGATCAGCTTGAAGGGCAGTTAAGAGGTTTTGAAGAAGTAAGTGAAGAAAAAATTCAGCTTCAGAAAGATATTTTGGCTGAGGAACAAAAAAAATTAATCCAATCGAACGAAAAGTTTGAACTGATTTCACAGACTTATCAACAATTAAAAAACTTAAAAACTGATTTTGAAAGTTTAAAACAAAACCAAGAAAACTTCGGTCTTCTTTCTGAACAGAAGCCTAAAATGGACGCTCTGGAAGCACAAACAGAATTGTATGAACGTACTTTCAGAGTTTTTAACCCTTTGATTATTGAAAAGAACAGACTTTCCAAAGGCATTATTGAGAAAAGAAAGGAAAAGGATGATCAGATTAAAATTGTACAGGAAACAGAAATTGCTTTCGGTAAGGTAAAAGAGCAGCTGGTTACTTTGGAGCCTAAATTCAAGGCATTGGAGCAATCCAGAATACAGGAAAACGATCTGAACCTTATTGTAAAGATTCTTAGATTTTATGACGAAATAAAAGTTCTCAACGAAAGAACTCAAAAAGGGTATGAAAAAGTAGCTGAAGTAGAAATACAAAAGGAAGCAATTCAAAAAAAGATCACTGAACTTTCTAAAAATATTGATGTTTTAAAGGAACAAAAACTTGATGCAGCATTACTTTCAAATGTTGGCAACTGGTTTATTCAACAGAAGAATTTCAAAAAAGCACAAAAGGATCAGCTTGAAAAAATTGAGAAACATCAAAAGCAAATTGAGCTAATTTCCGAGGAACTTAAACCTTTTGCTCTCCATGAAAATTTCAAGGCTGACTTTAAGGCTAAGAAGGAAGCTTTGGAAATCAGTAAAAAGGAGCTTTCTCAAAAACTGGATCATTTAAAGATTCAAAAACAACTTTCCCGCTTTGCCAGTGAACTTCATGATGGAGAAGCCTGCCCGCTTTGTGGTTCTCAGGAGCATCCACATATTGTAGAATTTCATGATGTAAATGTTGAATTACAGGAAATTCAGGAGAAAATCACGGCTAATGAACTGGAAATTCAAAAACTTCAACAACAGGAAACTGAAATTGAAAAAATCCTTGACCGAAAGAAAATATTTGGTGAACAACTAGTCTCCGAACAGAAAGTTTCAGATCAGATTCTAAAAGATATTGAAAGCCATATTCAACAATTCACATGGAAACAATTCAACCCTGAACACGAAGATGATTTTGAAAGAAAACGTTTGGATTCTTTTGCCGTAGAAAAGAAAATTGAAGAAACAGATAAAAGTATTGCTCTGGAACGCGAAACTCTGGAAAAAGAAAATAAAGTTCTTGAGAAATATAAACATGCGTTAGAAACCTTTAAACTGGAAGAAGCGACGAAGCAGGAACAGATCAATATCAGTCGTTCTAGTCTGAAGATTCTTGAATGGGATGATTATAAAGAAAAAACGGTAACTGAAATTGAAGAGTTATACGAAAAGCTTTCTCAATCTAATAATGAAACCGAGCAGCAATATCAAAAGGCATCCCAACAGGAAAAAGATCTGGCACCGAAATTAGCGGAACAAAAGGCAATTGTTTCTCAATCCGAAAAGCAGATTTCAGCCATTGAAAAAGAAATTTCCGGGAATCTGGAGGCGATTAATTTTTCTTTAAAGGAACAGAATTTCACTGTTTTTCAAGATGTTGAAAATATTCTTCTTCAGAAAATAAATGTTCAGGAAGCAAAGGCAAAGATCCAACAGTTTACAATTGATTTTGAAACGTTTAAAAAAGTTATTGAGGGACTTGAAACTAAGCTTAAAGGGCTTTCATTTGATGACAATCAATTTTCTATCATTGAGAAACAGTTTAATGAATCACAGATTGAATTGAAACAAATCAATGACTCTGTAGTCACGATGAGTGCTGAAAAAGAACGATTAGAAAAGGAATACAGGAAAAAAGAAGACCTTTTGAAAGAGCTGGTAAAACTTCAAAAGCGTTCCGAAAACCTGAAACTGATGATGAATCTTTTCAAAGGTGCCGGCTTTGTACAGTATGTTTCGTCTATTTATCTGAGACAGCTTTGTGATCATGCCAATACCCGATTTCATAGAATGACAAGGAATCAGCTAAGTCTAAAGCTTAATGAAAATAATGATTTTGAAATCATCGATTACCTCAACGAAGGGAGAAGCAGAAGTGTAAAGACTCTTTCGGGAGGACAAGCATTTCAGGTTTCTTTAAGTCTTGCTCTGGCATTGGCAGAAAGTGTTCAGGCAAACGCTCAGGCTGATAAAAACTTTTTCTTTATTGATGAAGGTTTCGGAACCCAGGACACTGAGTCTGTTAATATTGTATTCGAAACACTGACCAATTTGATGAAAGAGAACAGAATTGTGGGAATTATTTCTCACGTGGAAGAGCTTAAAGAGAAAATTCCTACAGCGCTTAACATTATTAAGGATGAGGAAAGGGGAAGCTTGATTCAGGTTATATAATATTTTTAAACCACAAAAGTCACAAAAGCTTTATTTTTAAATACTTTAGTTCATGTAAGTAAGCTGACAATCATACTGCTGATAAAGATCACATAAGTTTAAAATCAAAGATTTTCATAAAAACTTAAGTGTACTTACTATACGCAAAGTTTGTCTCTTAAAAATAACTAAAATGTAAAAAAACTTTTGTGACTTTGGTGGTTAAATACTATCTGTAATTACAGGTTCTGCACCACAGGTTTTACTTCTTTTCCAAATAATTCAATGGATTTCATCATGATATCATGAGCGGGATCACCAATATCCATATGTCCGATAAATCTGGTAATTCCAAAAATTTCTTTCATATAAGCAATTTTATCTGCTACCTCAGCCGGACTTCCAATGAATAAAGCGCCATCTTTACTTCTTCCTCCATCATACTGCATTTTAGTATAAGGAGCCCAACCTCTGGATGCCCCTATCCTATCCATCTGAGATTTATAATTGTGGAAATATCCGTCTACGACATTCTGATCATCACTTACAAAAGTATGCGAGTGAATAGCAATCTGCATTTTAGACATATCATGTCCAGCGTTCTGATATTCCTGTTTGTAGAATTCAATCAGGTTTTTAAACTGGATTGGCATTCCTCCGATAATTGCCACTACTAATGGCATTCCCAATTGAGCCGCATTTAAAACCGGTTTGTGGCGTTCCTCCTACCGCTCTCCAGATCGAAAGTTTTCCATCATTTTTAGCTCTCGGATAAACAGTTTGATTTTGCATCGGTGCACGAAGTTTCCCTGACCAGCTTACGTTTTCTTCAGAATTAATTTTTAATAGTAATTCTAATTTTTCATCAAAAAGCTGCTCATAATCATTCAAAGAATAACCATACAAAGGAAATGATTCAATGAAACTTCCACGTCCCACGAATATTTCTGCTCTACCATTCGAGATCAAATCTAACGTTGAGAAATCCTCATATACTTTTACTGGCTCTGATGAACTTAAAACCGTAACTCCACTTGCCAGTTTTATATTTTTTGTAATGCTTGCTGCCGCTGCCAACACTATTTCCGGTGAAGAAACAGCATAATCCGGACGGTGATGTTCTCCCATCGCAAAAACATCTATTCCCACCTCATCCATGAACTTTACCTGTTCCAATATTTCATGAATCTTGGTTCCTGCATCTCTATATTTTCCGGTTGATTGGTCAAATGCCAAATCTCCGAACATTCCTATTCCTAATTCCATATTGTTGATTTTAGTTACACAAAAATACGGCTATAAAATGTCAGATGCATTGATGTGTGGTAAGAAGAAAAATCTGCTTTAACGAATGCTAAATTTTTAATGATGTTGGAAATCGTAAGGACGTAAGGATCTTATCTGAGATAAAATAATTGCGTCTTAAAAACAAAACCATATTAAATTTTCTTTACGTCCTTGCCATTTCCAACCAATACATCAACAAAAAAATCCAACCGTAATGGCTGGATTTTAGTATTATTTTTTCAGATATTGATCAAAATAATCTGTGATTTTCTGCATCAGGTGAACTCTGTCTTTTCCGATCACATTATGCGGATGTCCCGGATAAGCAAAGTAATCCAACTGAACTCCATTATCAACCGCTGATTTGATGAACTTAATGGAATGCTGCCATACCACAACATCATCCTGTGCACCGTGAATCATCAATAGTTTTCCTTTCAGATTCTGAACTTTATCCAAAAGATTTGCTGCCGCATATCCTTGTGGATTTTCCTGCGGTGTATCCATATATCTTTCTCCATACATGATTTCGTACATATTCCAGTCGATTACCGGTCCTCCTGCTACACCAACTTTGAATACATCAGGCTTACGAAGCATGAAACTTGTCGTCATGAATCCACCAAAGCTCCATCCGTGAATACCCATTCTTTCTCCATCTACATATGGAAGAGATTTCAGATATTCTACTCCTTTCATCTGGTCATTCATTTCTGTAGTTCCAAGGTTTCTGAAAACAGCCTGTTCAAACTTCATTCCGCGGTTTGCAGAACCTCTTCCGTCCATAGTGAAAATTACGTATCCATTCTGAGCCATATACTCGTACCAAAGGTTTCCTGAAGCAGGAAAACTGTTTGTGATCAACTGTAAGTGCGGTCCGTTATATAGATAAACGATAGTCGGGTACTTTTTGTTGGGGTCAAAATTTGTTGGAAGAATGATCTTTCCGTATAATGGAGTTCCGTCATCGGCTTTCAATTCTACATTCTTAATTTCCGGTCTCTGGTAATTCTTTAATGTATTTTCAGAAGTAAGAATATTGGTAGATTTTAAATTTGATGTATTGATAATGTTTGCAACTCTTGGCGAATTGGCATTACTATACACATCATATAAGTGATTTCCATCATTGCTTAAAACTCCGGTATGAACTCCTTCAGCATTATCAAGTCTCTGCATTTTGAAATTCGTCCAATTGATTTTATATAAATGTTTTTCTAAAGGAGTTTCTTTGGTAGAAGTAAAGAAAATTTCTTTTTTCTTTTCATTGAATCCAAGAATATCAGTTACCAACCAGTCTCCTTTTGTAATCTGAGCAACCAATCCTTTATCTAAACTATAATGAAACAAGTGATTGTATCCTGTTCTCTGACTTTGCCAGATAAAATCCGTATTAGAGTTCGGGAAGAAAGTAAGCGGATGTTGTGGTTCTACATATTTACTATCTGTTTCTTCAAATAAAGTCTTCACCAATGTTCCTGTAGCCGCATCATACTGATTCATTTTCATATGATTCTGTCCTCTGTTCAATACAGCCACAAAGATATATTTTGAATCCGGACTCCATGTAACAGCTGTCAGATACTGATCTTTTTCGCCATCAATTTTCAGGAAAGTTGTTGCTTGGGTTTTAATATTAAATACTCCTAATGTTACCTGGTGAGAAGCTTGCCCAGCCATTGGATACTTAATGTTATGATTAACGGCTGGAGTTACTGACCAGTCAATGATCGGGTAATCAGCTACCATGGTCTGATCCATTCTATAGAAAGCTATACTTTCAGAATTTGGAGCTGGGAAAACTCCTGTATCAATTCCGAATTCATTTCTGTGAACAGACTGTCCATTGATGATATTTTCATTAGCATCATTGGTTACCGCAATGGTTTTTCCGTTTTTATTTACAAATAAATTATTCTTTGCTGTAAACGCAAAAGTCTGTCCGTCTCCAAACATTTTTACATTCGCTGCATCCTGATCTACGGCTACAGAGCTTTTTACTTTCCAATCATTACCAGATTTTTCGATCCAGAACATTTTACCGGATGTATTGAAATATCCGGATGTACCCGTAAATTTAATAGCTGGTACAGATTTCAATTTATCACTGGTGAACTGTCTGTTCAGTTGTGTCAAAGATATCAGAGTATCCTGTTTGTTGGTTTTTAAATCTGTTGTCAGATATCCGCCTTTTACAGCCTGGATATAAGATTTACCGTCTGCCGACCATGCAAACTGTGAAATATTTTTCACGGCAAGGTTCGTTCTCATTCCATTTACAGCCTCCGCCATTGTAAATTTCTGCGTCTGGGCAAACACTGAACCGCCCACAACAAGCATCAATAAAGAAAATTTATGTAATTTCATTGTATAAAATTGAATCCATCAAAAATAAGAAATAAAAACCATCCGTTAAGAAACGTTAAAATAAAACATTCATAAAATAGAATTAATGAATAGATTAAAATTAATTCTTAACTTAATAGTAGATTTTTCAGGAAATACAGAAACTCAAATTTTGTTTAAAAAAGTATGCTTTAAGGCGAAAGGATTTTTATTAATGGAGAATTTAAAGGTTGAAAAGGGATAAACCAATATGAAAATTTATCATTCAAATAAGATTATTGTATTTCTTATCCTATATCAATGACTTGTATATGTTCCCTGATCTAAATTTGCATCATTAATAATAACAAAAAATACAAAATACAATGGCAACAAAATGGATCTTAGACCCGACGCATAGTGAAATTACTTTCAAAGTAAAACACATGATGATTTCAAACGTAAAAGGAAGCTTCAGAACTTTCAACGCTGAAATTGAATCTGAAGATGAATTCTTTGCAAATGCAAAAACTACAGCAACTATCCAGACGGATTCTGTGTTCACAAACAATACGGACAGAGACAATCACCTAAAGTCTGCTGAGTTCTTCAACGCTGAAGTACACCCAACGATCACTTTCGAATCTCAGAAATTAAATAATGAAGTAGTTGGAAACCTTACGATCAACGGAATTACTAAACCTGTAACATTGGATGTAGATTTCGGAGGTATCAATGTAGACCCATGGGGAAATACAAAAGCTGGATTCTCTTTTGAAGGAAAAATCAGCAGAAAAGATTTCGGACTTAACTGGAATGCGGCTCTTGAAGCTGGAGGTGTAATGGTAAGTGATGATGTAAAAATCGCTGGAGAATTACAGTTTGTAAAACAAGCTTAATTGATAACATATTTTATAGAGGGTTCAGGGATTTTTACTAAAAAGCTCTGAACCTTTTATTTTTTTATTAATATTCAATATTTATGAATCTTAATGACCTGCAAAACATAAGTAATAGTTTCAGAAATACGCAAAGAATGCCGGTATTATTTCTGGGACATGGTTCTCCAATGAATGCTATTGAAGAAAATCAGTTTGTACAGGGATTCCGTAAAGCAGCCAATGAAATACCAAAACCGAATGCCATTTTATGTATTTCTGCCCATTGGTATACTCCTGGAACTTTTGTTACGGCAATGGAAATGCCTAAAACCATTCATGATTTTTACGGTTTTCCGAAAGAGCTGTTTGATGTACAATATCCCGCTCCCGGAAGTCCTGAACTGGCAAAAGAAACTGCTGAACTTTTACTTCCAATTGATGTAGAGGAAGATCACAACTGGGGGCTTGATCACGGAGCCTGGTCTGTTATCAGGCATATGTATCCTGATGCTGATATCCCTGTGATCCAGCTAAGCATTGATTATACAAAACCTACGCAATATCATTATGACCTTGCTAAAAGACTGAATAAACTTCGTGAAAAAGGAATTCTGATCATCGGCAGCGGAAATATTGTTCATAATCTACGTATGATCGACTGGAAAAACATCAATACCGTAGGAGCCGGCTGGGATTGGGCTGTGGAAGCACGTGAAAAGACCAACAACTGGCTTTTGGATGGTAATTTCCAAAATATTATTGATTACCAGAAACAAGGAACGGCTTTACAATATGCGATTCCTACTCCGGATCATTACCTTCCTCTTATTTATACTTTGGGACTGAAAGACCATGCTGAAGAATTATCTTTATTCAATGATCAGCTTATTGGCGGTTCGTTGAGTATGACGAGTGTTAGAATCGGATAATATGATGGTCGAGGATTGAAAATAAAGTTTATCATTATAAATAAAAGCAGATTACCTCAACTGAGATAACCTGCTTATTTTTTTGTATTATATTTTACTGCACAGCTTTTAAAACATTGATGTTTCCATAGCCGTAGTCTGAATTTACATTTGGATAATAGGTTGCTGATTGTCTCATTTTATTAAGAACCTGTTCTCTTGTCCATGATGGATTTTTAGCCCATACCAAAGCTGCAATTCCCGCTGTAGCTGCTGTAGCCACTGAAGAACCGCCTACGTAATCTGACTGATTATTATAATAACTCAATACCGGAACTGTGCTTCCTGACGATCTTTCCATCTGGAAAGTAAAATCAATCTGGCTTCCTGAGTGACAAACATTACATTTCTGATTGGAAGTATTTTCTTTAACCCCTGTAATAGCTTGTGTTTCCGACATTGATGCCGGGAAAATAACTCCTACAAAATTCGTAAAGCTGGTAGAAGTTCCTCCTGCACAGAAAATCAGTTTTCCTCTTGCATAAGCATATTTCACTCCATCTTCAATTTTCCCTACGGAGAAAATGTGTCCCATAGACATTGAAATAATCTTTACGTTAGCATTATTACCCAATTCTGTAAATGCGGTTTTTACTCCGTTCTGTTCGCTTGAAGTTTCCAATACAACGTTTGCAGCTGCACGGTAAGCAATCAGATTTGCATTATAAGCAACTCCTACAGGAAATCCTGAGTTATTTCTAGGTGCTGCCATTACTGAAGCCATTTTAGTTCCGTGCCCGCATTGATCTGCGGCACCGTCAGAATTATAAGCTCCAACCTTAGTGATTGTTCTTCCTGACGAAGCTCCATTGTTAAAATTGCTTCCAAGTAATGTCTGTTCAGATGAAACTCCGGTATCAATAAGTCCGATGGTTACTCCGGCTCCTGTACTGTAGCTCCATGCATCAGGAATATTATGTTTTGTAAATGCCCAAGGAATTTTTGCACTTGGAGTGGTTGATGTATAATCTACTGCGCTTAATGTTGCTGATGAAAAGCCACATCCGGAAGATCCGCTACTTGAAGATCTTGAACTGAACTGGGCTTCATTTTCAAAATAATGATAATCTGCAGGCTCTACATATCTGATGGTTTTCATTTGACGAAGAGCTGTAAGTGTTTCTTCATTATTGATAATTACATCCATCTGATTAAGATACTTATCCGAAGTAAGCAGGAACCTTGGTGATTCCAGACCTTCATATTTACTGATTACCGATAAAATTTCATTCTCCATTTCTTTATTATTAGGAGATTTACTTCTGTCAAAATCATCTTTGGAAGAACCAAACCCGATAGATAGCATTTTATTTCCGCGGAAAACAGCACTCCAGATAAAATGATCTGATTCATTTTTCCAGTTGAAAGTTCCATTTGTTTTGATGGACTGATTGATTCTCTCGTTGATCTGTTTCCCTGTCAACGGATCACTCTGAACCATCTCAAGTTTAGGGTTTTCATTTTGAAGTTCCTCTGTGGTACAGGAATTCAGGGCAAGGAATAATGCCAGGAAAAATACACTTTTTTTCATATGTTATAATTTTGATTGGAATCACAATATAACACTTTAATGGGAATTAGAATTGTAAAAAAAATGAATTTACCATTATATGAATATTAATTACCTGTTAGCAATCAAAACTTTACTTATAACAGATCAAAACTTTATCTTAATATTTTTTCGTAGCATACACTGTCATCTACGTCAATATATTGCCCATAATTAGGAATTCTGTGAAACCCACTTTTTTCATATACGGAAATAGCGTTTTTCAGTTCTCGTGACGTTTCCAATATGGCTTTTTTATAGCCTAATTCAGTTGCCCAGATTTGCAATTCATGGACAATAGCTGTTCCTAACCCTTTTTTTCTGAATACCGGATTGGTAAACATTCTTTTGATTTCAACAGTATCTTTTGAATATTCTTTGAATGCTCCACATGCCGCCGGAATTTCATCGATATAAACGACAATACAGTTCTTAATTAAATCAATTTTATTAAACTGATCAAAGAAAGCATGGTCATCACCATTATGTTCTGCAAGAGTAGCATCGAGATGTTTTACAAGGGTCTGAAAATCTATATGGATAGAATCAAGTCTTTTTATTTTCATTTTTAACAAGAATTAAATCATTTTATAAAAGAAAAAGCTCCCTTTCGGAAGCCTTTCATTTTTATTTTGATTAGTTTACAACAAACTTTCTTTCATTGATCAACTCAGCGATAGCAAGCATGTCTTTACCGATCAGCCTGTCGTCTTCAAGCTTAGCCACTTTAGAACGAAGGATGGTAAAGTTTTCTTCAATCACTTTATTACATTTGGATGGTCTTCTGAATTCCAGTCCCTGAGCAGCAAACATAAGTTCTACAGATAAAATATTCACCAAGTTTCCAAGAACCTGATTGAATTTTCTTCCTGAAATACTTCCCATAGAAACATGGTCTTCCTGTCCTAAACTTGTAGGAATAGAGTCTGCTGATGCAGGGAAACATAATGTTTTGTTTTCCGTTACCAATGCAGCAGAAGTATACTGAGGAATCATAAATCCTGAATTCAATCCAGAGCTTTCCGTCAATAATCTTGGAAGCCCATATTTTCCTTCCAGTAATAAATAACTTCTTCTGTCCGAAATATTTCCTAATTCTGCAGCTGCCAACGTTGCATAATCTAATGGTAATGCCATTAATTGCCCATGGAAGTTTCCTCCAGAAATAGATTCTTCAGCGCTTAATACAATTGGGTTATCGGTAACAGAGTTCAATTCTGTTTCAGCCATGCTTTTAAGATGTTCGAAAGCATTTCTGCTTGCACCGTGAACCTGTGGTACACATCTCATAGAATAAGGATCCTGTACTCTTTCACAATCTTCGTGAGCCTGCATATTCTCGGAACCTTTTAAGAATTTAAGCATTCTTGCCGCTACTTTTTTGCTTCCTTCGAATGGTCTGATCTCGTGAAGCTCTTTTTTAAACGGACTTGCAGAGCCTCTATACGCTTCAATACTCATAGCAGCCGTCACATCTGCAAGGTCTAAAAGATATTCAAATTTTTCTAATCCTTTAATTGCATGGGCTAAAATGAACTGTGTTCCGTTAATTAATCCCAAACCTTCTTTTGGTCCCAATGCCAATGGTTCAAGATCGTGTTTCTCCAATACTTCCATGGTTTCGAAAACCTGGTCTCCTTCCCAAACCTGTCCTAATCCTAATAAAGGCAATACAAGGTGAGCTAAAGGTGCTAAGTCTCCCGAAGCACCTACAGATCCCTGCTCAGGAACTACAGGAATAATGTCTTTTTCAAGCATCAGGATCATCCTTTCAATAACTTCCAGGGAAACTCCTGAAAATCCTTTTGATAAAGCATGAACTTTCGCGATCATCATAATTTTGGAAAGTTCCTTGTCAATGGGCTTTCCTACTCCTACTGCATGAGAGATAATAAGGTTATACTGTAATTGAGCTGTTTCATCAGCAGATATTTTAGTATCGCACAGCGGACCGAAACCTGTATTGATTCCATATACACATCTATCGGATTCTACAATTTGCTGTACGTTTTTCTGAGATTTTAAAATTTGTTCTTTTGCTGCTTTATTCAGCTTGGCTTTATTAGGTTTTTTACATATTTCCAGAACATCATGGAAAGTAAAAACATCTACTCCGTATATCATTTCTAAAAAATTTTCTTAAAATTACGCATTTAACAATAATTGGAGAAACTAAATTTCATCGTTCTATCTTTTTATATGAAGAAGTGAATTAATTTATTATTTTTACTTCCGAAATTAAAAACTATAATACATGAGACTGAAAACTTTACTGCTTGCATTATGCGTTGCAGGAACAACTTCCTTTGCACAGAAAATAAAATACTCAAAGGAAGACATCAAAAAAATGGAGACTTACCTTTTTAATGAAGGTTTTAATACTCCTTCTCCCAAGAAAACATCAACTATTATTTTAAAAGACGGTACTTCCCACAAAGGATTCTGCAACAAAATTGAAACCAAGAAAGGGCAAATCTATGAAGTAGCCATCAAGGACAGTATTACGAAGAAAGCAGCGAATTTCAATGCTGATCAGATCAGTGAAATGTATGTTTACCCAAGTAATGCGGAAAAAATAATGAAGGTTTCGAGGTATATGGGCAACATTAGAAACTATAGTACCAAAAAACTGACGAAAAGAACCAATAATGACAGAATATATTTTGTGAACCAAACTGTCTCTCTCAAAAATAAAAAGGATGATAAAGAATTCCTGATGCAAGTTATCAATCCGGACTTTGACGATATTATTTCTGTATATCATGATCCAAGAGCGAAAGAAACAACTGGTTTTTCTGTAATGGGAAGTCCTCAGCTTGGTGGTGGGGTTATCAAATCCTATTATGTAAAGAAAGGAGACAAAGTAATGTGGCTTCATAAAGATGATTTTGAGGATAATTATGACTTCCTTTTTGGAGATAATAAGGAATTCATGAAGCTCTATCCTAAAAATTCTGTTGAGTGGGATTATTTCAGTTTTCTGGTAAATGCTTATACTGAAATGAGTAACGGATAAAAGTATTCAAACATAAATTTTAAAACCTGTAGTGCATTCTGCAGGTTTTTTCTTTTTAAATAGAAAGATTCCTTAATTTTGTTACATGAATCCTTCTTTAGAATTACAGCTTAAAACTTTACCATCAGAACCCGGCGTTTATCGTTATTATGATAAAAACGATCAGTTATTATATGTAGGAAAAGCTAAAAATTTAAAGAAAAGGGTTCTCTCCTATTTCAATAAAAATCTTTCAGGATACAGGATCAAAATCATGGTGAGTAAAATCCAACGTCTGGAAACAACCATTGTCAATAGTGAGTATGATGCTCTTTTACTGGAAAACAATCTGATCAAGGAACATCAGCCGTTCTACAATGTCATGTTGAAAGATGACAAAACATATCCTTGGATCTGTATTAAAAATGAAGATTTTCCAAGAATATTTCTCACCAGAAATAAAATTAAAGACGGTTCCGAATATTATGGTCCTTATGCAAAAGTACGTCCGGCAAAAATTCTGTTGGATACCATCAAACATATTTATAAGCTAAGAACCTGCAATCTGAACCTTGCACCTAACAAAATTGCGGAAGGAAAGTACAAAGTCTGTCTTGAGTATCATATCAAAAATTGCGAAGGACCTTGTGAGGATCTTGAAAGTAAAGAAGAATATGATGAAAAAATAGACGCTATCCGTGGCATCATCAAAGGAGACTTCCGTAAAGCTAAAGATTATCTGGTAAATCAGATGATGAAACTTGCCTCGAATCTTAAGTTTGAAGAAGCACAGATTATCAAAGAAAGACTGGATATATTGGAGGATTATCAGGCTAAAAACACCGTTGTAAATCCAAATATTGATGATGTAGATGTCTTTGGAATGATCAGTGATGAAACAGCGGCTTATGTGAATTTCTTTAAAATCAGAAACGGAAATATCATTCAGAGTTTTACAACTGAGATCAAAAAAATCCTTGAAGAAACGGATGAGGATATTATGGAAGAAGCTTTAATTGAGATCAGACAGAAATTTGGTTCCGATTCAAAAGAGGTTCTTCTACCTTTTCATTTGACTGTTGAAATTCCGAATGTAAAACTTATCGTCCCTAAAGTTGGAGATAAAAAGAGAATTGTGGAGCTTTCAGAAAAGAATGCTAAAGAATATCGTCTGGAAAAATTAAAACAGGTACAGATTGTTGATCCGGAAAGACATACCAACCGAATCATGGCTGAAATGCAAAAGCTTCTCAGAATGCCTGTGGAACCAAGACATATTGAAGGTTTTGATAACTCGAATATCCAGGGAACCAATCCTGTTTCGGCTTGTGTAGTTTTTAAAGATGGTAAACCAAGTAAAGCAGACTATAGAATTTTTCATCCCAAAACAGTAGAAGGTCCGAATGACTTTGCAACGATGGAAGAAGTAATCTATCGCCGTTACAAAAGAATGCTGGATGAAGGAGATAATCTTCCACAACTGATCCTTATCGATGGTGGTAAAGGTCAATTATCTTCCGCTGTAAAAAGTTTGAGACTATTAGGATTGTATGGCAAAATAACCATTGTCGGAATCGCTAAAAGACTGGAGGAAATTTTCTTTCCTGAAGATCCGATTCCATTATACCTTGATAAAAAATCTGAAACGTTAAAAATCCTTCAAAGAGTACGTGATGAAGCTCACCGTTTTGGGGTAAAACATCACAGAACAAGAAGAAAAAATTCTACAATAAAATCTGAGCTGGAAGAAATTCCGGGTGTTGGAGGAAAAACCATTGAGTTATTATTATCCAAACTGAAATCTGTTAAACGAATCAAAGAAGCAAATCA
Source organism: Chryseobacterium artocarpi (assembly GCF_001684975.1). Taxonomy (GTDB): domain Bacteria; phylum Bacteroidota; class Bacteroidia; order Flavobacteriales; family Weeksellaceae; genus Chryseobacterium; species Chryseobacterium artocarpi. Next base: position 217,184 of record NZ_MAYH01000050.1, read on the forward strand.
GGAAACACTGGAAGAGATTTTAGGAAAAAGTAAAGCGAAAGTTATTTGGGAATATTTCAATGGTAATGCCTAATTACAAACTTTATCCCATTTGTTTTTTCACAATTAAATGAACTTTTTTATAGAATATTTATCCCTGATTTCATTTTCTCAATAAGAGACAAAAACATCAACACCCTACTTTATACATAGTTATTAAACAATAAAAACAATATATTATTAAAATATTTTATAAATAATAGTATTATTTATATTTTTTTCATAAATTAGTATTGTTAATTAATAACAACAATACCATGAAAAAAATTCTCATTTTGTAAATAACATTACAGAATTACTATTTCCATCGGTATTTAGTGTTATTCTTTTTCAAAAACAGAAACTTAGTAGAAAAACTCTAAGTTCATTTAAACGAAAGGAAAAAACACATCAACATATTAAAAACGAATAAGCTCTTTTTCAAGAGCTTATTTTTATTTTCATTAAAGATATTAATCTATTATTTTCCTATAAAAACATCTTTGGTAAATTTACCGTCAGCCTGCGGAATATCAATTACAATATTTCCGTTTTCAAAGTAACCGGTTGTCATATTACCATCGGCTAATTTTACCATAAACACATCTTTCCTTGACGTAGCCTTAAAGACTGCAAATGGAACTGAACTTCCTGCTTGTGCTAAAATAAACTGACTGTCGTCAATCTGTATTTTCTGAACGACAATTTTACCATTGGTATAATTTCCCGCTGTTGGTACAACTGAAGAAGTAGTGGTTGTTTCAGGAGTAGAAACCTGAGTATTATTTGTTGCTACACTAGAAACCTGTGTCTGAACTGCAGGCAGCATTGCTACCGGATTAGAAGCGCCAACTATCATTAATGCCTGCTTCAACGCATCAGGGAAACCTTCTTCAAATTCTTTAATATCAGAACGTCCTTTAGATTCTAAAACAACTTTATTTTTACAGTCTTTGAACTGTAATATCACTTTATTGGTAAATAAACTTTTGTCATTCAGGATATTTGCATTAAGAACATTACAGGAATTGTCTTTAGCTTCTGATGGCCATTGGTCTATACTTTTTGGTAAAACCACATAGCTTTTGCTCTTTAATGCTTTCTCAAGATATTCTCCCAAGCCGTAGCTGTTGTTTTTAAACGTCTCAAACTTCTCTGGAATTAAAATATATTTATAATCTGAAACTTTTTGTCCGAAAGCTAAGGCTGAACAAATCGCCAACGCAAATACTGATATCTTTTTCATTTTTTTCAATTTAGTCATTTCTGAATTCTCCCATATCCAATTTAAGCGAGAAGAAATTGGAGAAGAAATTTGAACCTCCTATTCCGGAATTTGTAATTGCATAATCCAGGGTAAGTCCTCTATATCTGATCCCAATACCTGCACTTGGCTGGAAAGAAACTTTTCTTTTTAAATCCTCTATATCTGTAATAGACTGAAATCTATTGATCCCTAATCTTACAAAAATCATTTTCTGATAACCTAATTCTGCTCCTGCATATGGGCTGATACTTGCAAAATCTGTAGAGATCAATGATGCTGTTTTAGCAAAATCTACATTGATACCAGCTTCAGGTAATACATAAACACTGCTGTTAATTTCAAACAGTTTACTTGCTCCGACATTTAATTTCGGCATCGTAAGTTCCATTTTATCTTTCGGTGCCGGGTTAAATTCCTCACCATTTACAACAGTTGATAATTCCTTTTGATTGATGCTCCAGAAGTTAACTGTAGTGGTAATATCTCTCACCATTCCCCCGAATTTCCATCCGTTTTCTCCTTTATAAATAGCTCCTACATCAAAACCAAAACCATAACCGTTAGCAAATTTACCTACATTTCTGTAAACAATCTTCGCATTCACCCCAACATCAAGATTTGGATTACCTCCAGGACGAAATGCATAGGAAAGTATTGCAGCATAATCGGATTGAGAGAATTTCGTGATTTTATCATAATCAATATTCCCTTCAGAATCGATCATTTGAGTCGTATTCAAAATATTATCTACTCCAAGTCTCACTACAGATACTCCAAAAACACCTTCTTCCAATACTTTTGCGTACGCCAGGTAATCATATTTCGCAATAGATTCAAAATATTCTGCGTGCATTGCTGCTCCCTGCCAGTCTCTGTCTATAGACATTAATCCTGCCGGGTTCCACATAGGAGAATATACATCATTCTGATTGGAAATGACAGCTCCTCCCATTGCCAATCCTCTTGCACCTGCTCCAATATTTAAGAATTCATTGGAATATTTCCTGATAATCTGAGACTGAGATATCCCAAAAAGCAATGAAAATGCAAGTAAAAAATATTTTTTCATCATATAAAATTGATGCTAGTTAAAGTTTTTTTGTTTTCCTGGCTTTAATTAATCCATTCGCAATGATTGCCAGTATCATAACGGCTGAAGCAATATAAAATATAGGACTCATATGTTCTGATTCCCCAAAGATAAAAAAAGCTAGTATAATTCCGTAAACAGGTTCCAAATTAACTGTTAAAATTAGAGTAAAAGGCGATATATACTTCATTAATTTCACAGATTCCAGCATAGGAAAAGCGGTGAAAACACTTGCTAACAAGCATATTAACGCTAAATCTCTATAGTTTATTTCATTCATCGTAAAAATTTGCCCTGAGAACAAGTAAAATAACATTAAAATAAACCAACCAGAGAATATTTCGTAAAAAATAATATTTCCAGAACTTGTCTTACCAAACATTTTACCATTGAAAACAGAAAATATAGTTCCGAAAATAGCACAGAGAACTCCATAAATGATGCCCTCTTTATATTGAAATTCTGTTTTAAAGATTAATAAAATACATGCAACAATTACTACACCCATCACGACTTCTGAAACATCAATTTTTCTCTTAAAAATGACGGGTTCCAGAATTGAAGCAAAAAGTGTGGATAATGAAAGACAGCTTAATGCTATAGAAACATTGGAAACTTTAATAGAGTAAAAGAAACAGTACCAGTGAAGCGCCATGGCAAAACCAATTGCGGCAAGCTGAAAAAATATCTTTTTGGAGACCTTTATACTCTCCTTTTTATATATTCTGATAAACACAAAAAGAAATATTGCTGCAAACAGCATCCTGTAAAATACCAGAATCTGTGCATTAGCATGAATCAGTTTTCCTAAAATTGCAGTGAATCCCCATAAAAATACTATTAAATGCAACCTGAAAAGCGCTAATTTATGCATAACCTAACCTCTTTGAAATTTTAACAGGCAAATTTACAAATAGGCTTTTATAAATCTTATAAAAAATCTAAATTTATATTAGTAAAAAAATGAAAAATAAAGTTTTTAATCGTTTTCCTTTCTAATATAGGAACTGTTTTATTCACTTTTTTAAAAATATTGACGTAAATAAGAAATTTTATTTCTTCTAAGAATATGGAATTACATTCAGATATTATAATCAAAACAGAAAATCTCACCTTAAAAACTGTAGATTCTACATATGTAGATGACATTTTAAAACATTTTACTAAGGAAGTTACGCGGTATATGCCTTTTAATCCGGAAGGTAATAAAAAAGAGATTAGTGACTTTGTAGAAAACTCAGAAAGAACTTTATTGCTAAATACAGACCTGGTGATGGTCGTTTTAGATTCGAATAAAGAATTTATAGGATGTTGTGGCATTCATAATATTACAAAGGAATCAATTGAGCTAGGATTATGGCTAAAAAGTAGCTCCCAGGGAAAAGGATTAGGAACTGAAATTGTAACAGCTCTTATCAGATTTCTGGAAGATCATTTTACATTTAAATATATTTTATATCCGGTAGACGAAGAAAATATAGCAAGCAGAAAAATTCCTGAAAAAATAGGATTTGTTCCTTTTATTACATATAAAAAAAATAAAAATAACCTCTATGATCTCAATATTGTAGAGTATAGAAAATATTATTAATCTATCATAAAAAAAACCCTGAAAATTGGTTGAACTTTCAGGGCCTTCAAATAATAAACTATTAAAAAAATAAACTAGGAACTGAGTATTTTTCAGAGGATTTCACCCTCTGTTACTCTGATGTAAAGTTAGAAAAAATATAAATTATTTAAAAATATTTTTTTGTTAAAAATTTCACAATTTACTAGTAACCAAATAATTAAACATCTGTTTTACATCCAATTCATATTCCTCATAAAAATAGTATCTTTAAGCGTAAAAAATTGAAAATTCTATGGACATCGAATTCAACAAACGAGAAGATCAGAACAGATTAAAATTATCAGAGATAAATCGCTTGCTTGCCGAGATCAAAAAAGGAGGTGGCGAAAAGAGACTTCAAAAGCTTCGTGACGAAGGAAAAATGACTGCAAGGGAAAGAATAGAATATCTTCTTGATAAAGGTTCAGATTCCATAGAAGTAGGTGCTTTCGCCGGTTATGAAATGTATGAAGAGCATGGAGGCTGCCCTAGCGGTGGTGTTGTAGTGGTTATTGGCTATGTTTCCGGAAGACAATGTATCGTTGTAGCAAATGATGCATCAGTAAAGGCTGGAGCATGGTTTCCTATCACTGGAAAGAAAAATCTGAGAGCTCAGGAGATTGCAATGGAAAACAGACTTCCAATCATTTATCTTGTAGATTCTGCAGGGGTTTACTTACCTATGCAGGATGAAATTTTCCCGGATAAAGAAATGTTCGGTAGAATATTCAGAAATAATGCTAAAATGAGTGCTTCAGGAATTATTCAAATCTCAGCTGTTATGGGAAGCTGTGTAGCTGGTGGTGCTTATCTTCCGATTATGAGTGATGAAGCTATGATTGTAGATAAAACAGGTTCTATTTTCCTTGCCGGAAGCTACCTTGTAAAGGCTGCCATAGGAGAAAGCATCGATAATGAAACATTAGGAGGAGCTACTACTCATTGTTCTATTTCAGGAGTTACGGATTATAAAGCGAAAGATGATAAAGATGCTTTAGACAGAATCAAAAATATCATGAAATCTATTGGAAGTACGGAAAAAGCAGGCTTTGACAGAATAGAAAGTTTCCCACCAAAAGAAAACCCTGATAATATCTTCGGAATCATGCCTGTTTCAAGAGCTGAACAATATGATACATACGAAATTATCAAATGCATCGTAGATAACTCTGAATATGAAGAATATAAGCCAGACTACGGTAAAAGCATTATTTGTGCTACAGCAAGAGTGGATGGATGGTCTGTAGGAATTGTTGCTAATCAAAGAAAATTGGTTAAAAGCGGTAAAGGTGAAATGCAGTTTGGAGGAGTAATTTATTCTGATTCTGCAGATAAAGCGACAAGATTCATTGCAAATTGTAACCAAAGAAAAATTCCTTTAATCTTCTTACAGGACGTTACCGGATTTATGGTAGGTTCGAAATCAGAGCATGGAGGAATCATTAAAGATGGTGCTAAAATGGTAAATGCAGTTTCTAATTCTGTAGTTCCTAAATTCACAATTATTACAGGAAACTCTTATGGAGCAGGAAACTATGCCATGTGTGGAAAAGCTTATGATCCAAGACTTATTGTTGCGTGGCCTTGGGCAGATCTAGCCGTGATGGGAGGAGCACAAGCAGCAAAAGTTCTAGCTCAGATTCAGGAATCAACATTGAAAAAGCAAGGAAAACAGATATCAGAAGAAGAACATAACGAAATTCTTGATACAATTTCTAAAAAATACCAAAAGCAAACAGAATCCACTTACGCAGCAGCCAGATTATGGACAGATGCTATTATCAATCCTACAGATACAAGAAAATGGATCTCTATGGGGATTGAAGCAGCAAATAACTCTCCTATTACCGAAAAATTCAATTTAGGAGTTATTCAGGTTTGATAATTCTCCCGATTAAAAATAAAAAAAGATGTGGAATTGATCTCCACATCTTTTTGCTTTATATACTTGAAATTTTAGAAAATTTAAGAAAAGAAAACTCCTGTTCTGAATCTTTCTCTATTCAGTTTTTTATTCACAGCCAATCCCCAAAGAATAAACTCTTTTAAGAATAAAATATCTTCAGATTGAGTATCTGATTGGTATTTTTCAATAATCTGATCAAGAGGGTAAATCTTATTAAGAGATTTCGCATAAGATTCATCCGAAGATTCATCTGTAATTTCTAAGAATCCATCATCTTCCAAAAACCAATCCGTAATCTGGCTAAAGGGTCCGTCAATGCTCTTTTTTTCTAGTTTTTCCACTTTTGGAAAATAGGAAGTGAATAAAGTTCTGATTGCATTATCAATCAATAATTGAGCAACCGCTTCTGCTCCTTCCTGTTCTCCTTCATAAACAAGTTCTACTTTTCCAGTGATCGCAGGAATTACCCCCACAAAATCACTTAATCTTACAGAAGTTGCTTCATCACCTGTTAGTAAAGATCTACGCTCCGCCGTACTCAATAGATTTTCGAAAGCTGTAATACTCATACGGGCACTCACTCCACTTTTTGAGTCTACATATTCACTTTCACGAGCTTCAAAACCAATCTGTTCCAAAAGGTCTTTTGCTAAAGAAGGAACATATACTCCATCTTTCTGACGGCTGTCTAAACTTGATTCATAATTCGTAATTTCTCTTGCAACATTGATATTTTCAGGATAATGAGTCAAAATTTGTGATCCTATACGATCTTTCAATGGAGTCACAATACTACCTCTGTTGGTATAATCCTCAGGATTCGCAGTGAAAACAAACTGTATATCTAAAGGCATTCTCACCTTAAATCCTCGAATCTGTACATCTCCTTCCTGCAAAATATTAAACAAAGAAACCTGAATTCTCGCCTGAAGATCCGGCAATTCATTAATTACAAAAATACAACGGTTTGCTCTAGGGATCATTCCAAAATGAATCACACGGTCATCTGCATAAGAAAGTTTAAGATTAGCTGCTTTAATAGGATCCACATCGCCAATCAGGTCCGCAACAGTCACATCCGGAGTAGCCAATTTTTCGAAAAACCTTTCATCACGGTGAAGCCATTCTATTGGGGTATTATCTCCTTCCTTTTCAATTAACTCTTTAGCATAACGGGAAATCGGATGAAATGGATCATCATTGATTTCGCTTCCTGCCACAAGAGGAATCCACTCATCTAATAAAGATGTCATCATCCTTGCCAGTCTGGTTTTCGCCTGACCTCTCAACCCTAATAAATTAATATTATGTCTACTTAGAATAGCATGCTCTAATTGAGGAATCACTGTATTTTCATACCCGAAAATTCCTTTAAATACAGACTCTTTATTACGAATTTTAATTTTTAAATTATCTCTTAACTCGTCTTTTATATTTTTTGATATATATCCTGATGCTCTCAATGAACCCAGTGTCTTTATGTTTGGCTTCTCAGTCATTTTATTTAAAATCTGTTTTTATAACTTTTGAAAAAAATATTTTTAATGAATAATCATTCTTTAACGGATTCTTTTCTTACGATTGGTCTCATAATCCTCAAAAATCATATGCCCTAGACCATTAAGCCCCGTGTAAAAAGCTTTACCTTGATTCTCTTCTGTAAATTCACTCACGAAACGCTGTAAATAAGGATCCTGTGCAATCATGAAAGTAGTAATGGGAATATGCAGCCTCCTAGCCTGAGATGCCATATTATAACATTTCTGAACAACATATTCATCTAAGCCGTAAGAATTCATGTAATAACTACCATCAGCCTGACGAACACAACTTGGTTTTCCGTCAGTAATCATAAAAATCTGCTTATTGGTATTTCTTTTTCTTCGTAAAATATCCATTGCCAATTGAAGTCCGGCAACCGTATTGGTATGATAAGGACCAACCTGCAGATAAGGCAATTCCTGAATTTTAACAGGCCACGCATCGTCTCCGAAAACAATAATATCCAGAGTATCTTTCGGGTAACGGGTTGTAATTAGTTCGGCAAGTGCCATTGCTACTTTTTTCGCTGGAGTGATGCGGTCTTCACCATACAATATCATGCTATGGCTAATATCAATCATCAAGACAGTACTCATCTGTGATTGATGAATGCTGTCTTCTACAATTAAATCATCTTCAGTAAGATAAAAGTCCCCTATACCGTTATTGACCTGAGCATTTTTAAGACTTTCCGTAATAGAAATTTTTTCTACCGGATCACCAAAATTGTAATTACGAAATTCTCCTGTCGTATCATCTCCTGTTCCACTCTTATTGGTTTTATGATTACCGTTACCACTTTTTCCAAGGTTTCCGAATATTTGATTAAGTGCTTGTTTACGAATATTCTGTTCCATTTTTGCACTCAAACGAATTCCGTTCCCTCCATTAGAATCAATTTCTTCACGGATATATCCTTTCTTTTTAAGGTCCTCTATAAAATCGTCAATAGTGTATTCCGGAGTAGTAAGCTGATATTCTTCATCCAGCATTCGAAGCCAGTCGATTGCTTCATCAAAATCTCCTGAGGTGTGGGTCAGCAAATCGGTAAAAATTTCAAGCAAACGATCAAATACAGATAGTTCGGGTGCTTTGTAAGTATCAAATCTGAACCCTCTCACAATATGCTCTTTCATGAAATAAAGTTACAACATAAATAAAAAATCTTTAAGAGATTTAATCTATTGTAGTCTTTATGAATAGAAATAATATAGGTTTAATTTCAGAATATAATTTTTAGGAGCTATTTCCTGCTATCCACTTATACTCCTCGCACCTTACTTTCCAACACCCAAAGCATCCAGCTATCCAATGCAGCTGCGGGGTAGCCGTTACTATCAGGGCTAGGGAGGAGATTGTATTAATGATTAGTGATAAAAGAGGATTATTTGCCTATAAAATAAATTCCAACCACTTTATGATGAGTAACCTACAATGGGTAATTAGTGATGAATAATAAATGATGAATATTTGTATGATACTTTGATTTGTAAGTAATTATCATTCTCTTTGTCATCCCGTAGGGATCTAGACAGTTGAAAGGCTACTCGATAGCTATCAAACTCTCTGGTATTATTCTACCCAATAAAAAGTTTCAATAGCCCTAGTTAAAGATCCTTACAGGATGACAAAAGTGGTGGGAAAAATGATACCAGGAATAAAAAGGTTGAATGAAAAAAACTTATAGTTATATTATATACAGATTAAGTATTCAATAGAAGTGGGCTTTAGCCCGCTTTATCATAAAGAATAATTCCAATGGCTTTAGCCAAAACGTAAGAAAATAAATTGTAATAAGTCTTTTTTTGAGAACGCCCTGCATTATTCATTATTCATTATTCATTACTCATTACTCATTACTTATTATCCATGTTCTTTTGGGTATTATTGTATTATCGTAAGAGCTATTAGGATTAGGTATAGTTCAAAAAAAAAGTCTCATACATTACTGTATGAGACTTTTAAAAATAAAATAAAAACTGGCGGCGACCTAC
>NZ_MAYH01000051.1 GCF_001684975.1 Chryseobacterium artocarpi
AATCATTGGGAAGAGTTGCTTATACCGGAATCATTGGAGGAGGAAGCAGAATAAGTATGCAGTCTCAGGCAGGGAACCTTATCATCGTAGAGGAAAGAAATAGTTCCGGATTTACTAAAAACGGGATACAGATTCAATATAGCAACGGATATTTTTTTGATATTGAAACTGTTTTAAGTATTAATTATTATGACACCTATCCTTATTATGATTTTAATCCCTCTCTTCCAGTGGAACCAATTCTCACAGGTTCTCCATCACCAGAGGGAAGAAATACCAAGGGACTTCCTGTTATGAGTTTTGTCAAAAACATTGAAGATGACAGTTGGACCAAGAATTATACTTATTATGACCTGAAGAGTAGAGTCATTGGAACTCATTCTATTAATCATTTTGGGGGGATATACCCGAACAGAATCTAAACTTGATTTTGCAGGAAATTCTCAAACGGTAGTTACAAAGCATAAAAGGCTGAATACAGATACGGAAAAAGTAACTATAGAAACCTTTACGTATGATCATCAGAACAGGCTGTTGGTACATAAACACATGGTAGACTCTAATCCAGAAGAAATTCTTAGTCAAAATAAATATAATGAGTTATCTCAACTGGAATCTAAAAAAGTAGGCGGAGTTACTTTAGGCTCTTCTCTGCAGCAGATTGATTATAAATATAATATCAGAGGGTGGATGACGCAGATCAATGATCCCGCAAACTTAGGCAATGACCTATTTGGGTATAAAATTAATTATAATAAAGTAGAAGGACAGGAGATTCCCAATAATGATTATTTGGATTTAAAAGTAAAGCCTAAATACAACGGGAACATTGCTGAAGTATCCTGGAAAACTCTTACTGAAAATAATGAGCCCCTTAAAACCTATGGGTACGCATATGACTCGCTCAATAGACTTACTGCCGGATTCTATCAAAAAGCAGGAAATGAGTTCGCTAAAGAGTATTTTGAAAGATTAGAATATGACCTGAATGGAAATATTACAAACCTTCAAAGATCAGCAGGAGTATTACCAGGAAGCAATACAGCGCTCGTTATTGATAACCTTAAATATGATTATGTTGGGAACAAATTGATACGTGTTACTGATCAGCAAATGAATCCATCGGGTTATCCTTACATGGCAAATCCCGGTACCATAGGATATGATAATGATAATGTAGCAGGAAATGGAAACATGATAAGCCATCCTGATAAAGGGATTTCCTCTATTCAATATAATTATTTAAATTTACCTAAGCAGATTGTTCAGAATGATAAGGTAACAAATTATATCTATAGAGCAGATGGAGTAAAAGTAAAGAAAGTCTTTGGAGATATTGAAACAGATTATTTAGATGGTTTTCAATACAGATCTACAAAACCTTCGGAAGGAAACTTGCCAGGAGGAGGAATTATTTCTGAACCAGATACTAATGAAGTTGCTGTAATGAAATTGAGAATTATACCAACTTCCGAAGGGTATTATGATGCGCTTTTAGGACAGTATATTTATAATTTTATAGATCATTTAGGAAATGTAAGATTGAGTTATTCAGATACAAATAAAGATGGATCTATTCAGCCTAGGAGATATTTTTGGAGGGAGTGTGATAAACCGTCTGGACCTTTCAATATCCCTAATTGTATTGATGGATGGAAGCCAGGAGAAATTGTAGAAGTCAATAATTATTATCCTTTTGGGTTGCTACATAATTATACTGCTACAACTCAGAATGCTTATCAATATAAGTATAATAGCAAGGAACTTCAGGAAACGGGAATGTATGATTATGGAGCGAGGATGTATATGCCGGATATTGGGAGGTTTGGAACTATAGACCCCTTAGCTGAAAAATATCCTGATATGTCGCCGTTTACATATGTTGCTAATAATCCGGTAAAATACACTGACCCGACAGGAATGTGGATTGATATTAAAGACGGTGATAACACTTACAGATATAATAATGGAAAGTATTACACACAAAATGCAGAAACCAAAAAATGGGACGTAGAAGCAAGTGTGAAAAGTGATAGTTATGCTGGTCAAATTTTGTCTGCATTGACTTCCATTACGGGAGGAGATGAAAATTCATTTGGGTCTCAATATTTAAATTTATTTGCTAATGATGATATCAATACCACAATAAAAGATAGCAGTTTGAACGGGTCTTATAAAGGACTGAATGGTGCAACTCTTGATGGAAGTACTGTATTTACAGCATTTAAACAAGATGTTACATTAGACACAACTTCAGGTAGTAAACAATCACCTTTTCACGTTACGTTGTTCCACGAATTAGGACATAGTTTTTCAAACCAAGTTTTTGATAATAATATTTTAAGATCTGAATGGACAACTATTCCACAAGAAAGTGGTGATAGAAAAATCCCTAAAAGTGAAGTTTATTCTTCTACAATTGAAAATGTATTGAGAGCAGAGCAAAACTTACCACTAAGACTAAATTATTCACCAGGTACAACAAATACACAATTAATTCAAAAGGTTTCAACGGTTCCATTAATTAATAATGTAATTTATAAACTGAATCCTGCTACTCAAAATATATTTAACTCAATTATTCAAAGTAAAAAATCAAAATAACTATGAAAAATTTATTAGGATTAATAATGATATTTATTATAACAAGTTGTCAGAGTCAAAGCAATATACTTAAGGATGTTGAGAATTTACAAAAATTACATAATGAGCAAAATCAGAATTCTGGTAAAAGCAAAATATACCTAGGTAAGGACTTTAAGCCAATAAAAATAATTTTGAATAATCTAAAATCTGAATTAGAAAGCGACAATATAATCCTCATATTTTCTTGGGCAAATACAATGCCTATAGCTAATACAAATACATTTTATGCATTAATATATGATGTCGATAAAGGGAAAAGCTACTATACATATAATAAACGAGAAAATTATAAAAACATTATTGTAGAAAATAAGAGTAATCGATATTTCATAGAGCAAGAATATTTATTGAATGAATACTTAAAAAATAGCACTCTAAATCACTTGCAAAATTTTGAAAATCAATCAAATTCGGCAGAGGTGGGAACGGATTATTATTTATTTGATACAAAAAACAGGCAAGTTTATTGTCTTGAAGATATTGTTTTTGAAGAAGGCAAACCTGCTAGATACGATTAGTAACCTTCAGCAAACTATATGAATTATAAGTACAACAGGAAGGAGTTGTAAAAGACTGGAATGTATGATTATGGAGCAAGGATGTATATGCCTGACCTGGGACGATGGGGTGTTATGGATCCATTGACCGAATTTTATAGACGTCATAGTCCATATAATTATGCAGTTAACAATCCTGTAAGATTCATTGACCCTGATGGTATGAAAGTTATAAATGGAGACGAAGCTACAAGAAACGCAGCGGAGCAACAAAAAAATACAGCACAAAACAACTTTAATAATGAATATGAAGGTAATAGAAAGATGAAAAAATCTGATTTTATTAATAAATCAGATTGGAATAACTACAAAGATTCAAGAAAAGTTTTAGAGAAAGCTGAAAAGAATTTTGCAAAAGCAGATGCTAATTATCAACATACACAACAAAGTATAGATAATTTTAAAAACATTGATCCTGAAGGTTTTGCAATAGCGGATAATTTAACTTATAAAAATAAAGCAGATGAAGTAAAAAATTTAGATATAATAGTTACTACAGGAAGTGCAAGTGCTTATGGTGGTGGAGTTACCGGAGCAGCAATAGATCCTAACACTGGAGACATTGTCGGGAATCAATCTGTAACAAAATTAAGTATAAATGTTAGTATAACTTCTAATACTTTGGCTCACGAGTTTGGACATAGCATTACTCTTGCTTCGAATTCTATAACTTATGCCCAAGAAGCAAAGGCTAATCCAGAGCAAAACTGCCAATTGCCAGTTAATAGGAGTAGTTTTTTATCCAAAGACGCTGTAGATTGGCAGGAACGATATGATAAATTATATAAAACTTATAAAGAAAACCATAAAAAATGATTTCGAAAATATATCTTCTTATACTATTGTTTTTCTTAAGCTTTGTGAAAGCTCAAGAAAATATGGATTTATTGTCTATATTTAAAATGCAACTGTATTTAGATAAAAATGATGAATTATCTAGTTGCACTAAAAATGATTCACTTTATTTTGTTTTTAAAAAGAATATGATTTTAAAATTGGATACATTAAAAAAAAGAGGTAATTATGATTTAATAGAATCCGTGTTTGCTCCAAAAATTGAATTTTATGCAATAAACCTTTCATTTAATAAAAACAAGAATTTGGATGATGTAAAAAAAATGACAAAAAACGAAGCTAACTGTTTAGGCATATTTTCTGGAACATTTGATAAATACATATTAGCAATTGACAATAAAACAAGAAGAAGTTATAGAATAGTAGGATTTAATAGTAATGACTTTTTAAGTTTTTTATCTGATTATCTTGAGTATTACAATGAACACAATGATAAAAAATTAACGAGTAATAGTTTTTTAAAAAATTATTATGTTGAAGGAATTGATTTTAAATGTTTATATAATGGACTTCATTCTGATGAGATTGATAGAAAAAAGTACCCCTGCTTACAAAGAGTTAATGACCCTATATTGATTCGCTGATTTATAATCCTTATTTAAGTAATATAGCCGGCTTTAAACGGAAAAAATAAATATTAGGTCTTGTACAATATCGATTTATATATCAATTTCTGAAAATTATAGAAGACAATTACTTATAACTATACCGTGAATAATCCTATAATATTTAAAAATTAAGTAAGAAAATCATATTGGTATCCAAATAAAAAATATCTAATTAGAGTTCTAGTAAATAGCTAAAGGGCACAATTATACTTAAATTTTAAAATAATGGAAAATTGGGAAAAATGGGATCTAAAATATTCAATAGCAGAGTTTGTTGTCCCAAGACTTGAGGCGTATAAAAAAGAAGTGGAAAACGACAATATTATGTCTATACCATTATGGATAGAAGATCATAATTTGCCATTTATTTTAGATCAAAATAGAGAATATTTGAAAGAAGAAATTAGCTTGATAAATAAAGAATGGGCAAGTATATTACAAAAAATGATAAGCTCGTTTACAACTTTATTAACAGCCAACGATGAAATAAGCTTTGAAGAACTGCAAAAGATACAGAATGAAGGAATGCAGCTATTTGCAAAGTATTATTTTAACTTATGGGATTGATTATATCAGTAAATATGCATAAAGGTTGTTTCTTCGGAGGCAACCTTTTACATATATTCCCGTTTCTTCGTCAAAGGCGTTTATATATTGAAAACCTCACTTCTAAAATTGTTAAAAACCAAATACTTTACTATATTTATAGAACCAAACCCATCATAAAATCCCTCTATGAAAAAGTTCCTTTTAGTAATCCTTGGAATTCTTATTATTCTTGTAGCTGTATTGTTGATTAAAACATACACTTATCCTTTTAAGAAAAATACATCAGGAACAGGTGAAGGATGGAAACCTGTAAAAAATGATTCGGCAGTCTCAAGACTTTCAGGAGGAATAAAGATCCCTACCGTTTCCACGGGAAGCTTAGGAGAATTCGACTATGCGCCGTTTGATCAATTTAAAGAATATCTTGAAAAAACTTATCCATTAGTGTATCAACATACAGAAAACGTTGAGGTCAATAAATATGGATTAGTGTTCAGGCTCAAAGGAAGTAATCCAGCTTTGGAACCAATTTTATTTCTTTCCCATATGGATGTGGTTCCTCCCGGTGATGCTGATATTAAAAATAATGATCAAAATGTTTTCCGCCCGGATGATAAACCTTTAGAACCCGTTGCAAAAGTAGCTGAAGATTGGGAATATGCCCCTTTTTCAGGTGCTGTGGCAAATGGAAGAATCTACGGAAGAGGAGCGATAGACATGAAAGGAATGCTTTTCTCTCTCATGGAATCCATGAATAACCTGATTAAAAATAAACAAGTTCCACAACGTGACATCTATCTTGCCTTTGGATTTGATGAAGAAGTAGGAGGGAAAAATGGCGCTATTCAAATTGCTGATTATTTTAAGAAAAAAGGATTAAGATTCGATGCCGTATATGACGAAGGCGGATTGATCATGAGAAAAGGAAATGTTGCCGGAGTAGATGCAGATGTTGCTGTGGTAGGTTGTGCAGAAAAAGGTTTCCTTTCCGCAAAAATAAAAGTAAAAGGACTTGGAGGTCACTCTTCAATGCCACCCATGGAGAGTGCAATCGGGAAAGCAGCTGTGATCATGCAAAGACTGGAAGATCATCAGATGAAACCGGAGATCACTCCATTAATAAAAGAATTCTTTACAAACATTGGTGGTGCAATGCCATTTACAACAAGATTGGCACTAGCAAATCAATGGCTTTTAAAACCTGTGTTGATCTCACAACTGACTAAAAATAATACAACCAATGCATTGGTAAGAACCACTACAGCACTTACCATGATGAAAGGAAGTGATGGCACAAATGTACTTTCTCCCGAAGTGGAATTTGTAGTCAATTTCAGACTTCTTCCCGGAAATACAGTAAAAGACGTTCGTGATCATATTGCAGAAGCAACCAAAGGATTTGATGTAGAAGTGGAGGAGATCGATAATACAAGAGAAGCCTCAGCAATATCACCATCCAACACAAAATCTTTTAAGCTGATCGAAGCTGCTGTCAAAGAGATTCATCCCGGAGCAATTGTCTCTCCATACCTTACGATGGCTGGAACCGATGCCGGAAAATATGAAATTGTAAGTAAAAATGTGTATCGTTTTATGCCTATTAAAATTAATAGCGCCGAACAGCAAAGCATACACAGTACCAACGAATATATCAGCATCGAAAACTATCTTAAAATGATTCACTATTTTGAGTTTATAATGACAAATTATGATAAATGAAAGTAGTTGCGAGGATTGCGTAGAGAGCAGAAACATCAATAGTGAATAGTCAATTCGCTTCGCTCGTTAATTTTTAAATAAAAATCATTTCATTAATTCTTAGATTATCAATAACATCTTTTGCTGAATGAAATGTCTTTGCGAATAAATATTATATCATTATACATGATATAGCGAACGTCAGCGTTTAATTTTAATACGCATTAGGATTCACTTGCAAAGCAAAATTCATTATTGAACTTTTTAATTTTACAAAAAAATAAAACACGTCAAGTTTTGTCGCTTTACGTCAATAGCTTTGTTTCATCAAAATTACAGAGCTATGGAATTGCCATTTTACTTGAACTTTAAAGACTTTGAAGCCCATTATTACGATAACCTTGAAAAATGGTTTGAAGAATATCACAATACAGGTGAAGCAGATTATCTGAAAACACTTGCAGGGATGTACAGCCCTTATCTCTATTATAATTTTGCAGAAGATAGTTTACAGGCAGATGCTACCATTGAGATTAAAGACTGCTTCTTTCCTTACCATGAAAAGATTGGTATTTCTTTCTGTACAGGATGTGAAAGCGGGAAATCACCTCAAAAAGGGATGAACCATGTCTTTGAATGGAAAACAATCTCCATGATGGAATACGCTCAACATATTTTGGATAAGATCAATCGTTTTTGTTCAAAAAATAAAGATGCACTTAGCGGGAATAAAAATATTCTAGATTATATCAATGATTATGATATTGTGACCTCAAGAGAAGGAGCAGGATATTGTGTAAGCTATAACAGGCATCAAATGACAATCCCTTTTTTGAAAGCGTATTTACCTTATTACGGGCAAACAGTAAATATGGCATTATACAGAGATTTTATTTTTTCCATTGTTCAGATCGCAGAATATATTGATCAGAAATTAAAAACCATTCAGGCATTTGAACATACTATTTATGCACATTCAAGAGCAGAAGCCAAATTTAAAGTACAGATGAGCCGTCAGTTTCTGACTTTATGCAATTAAATTTTACACCAACATTCATACTTAATTATATTGCGGAGAATCTTATATTTTCCAACAAAAATCCCAGACAGCAATGACTGGGATTTTTAATTTTATCTTTCTAATCAAGATGATCCTGATCCGTTGCTTCTTTCTTTTTATAAGGAATATTCCAGACCAGATCTGCAGCAAGATAATGAACACCTCCGTGGTGAATACTTTTGCTGCCACTGATCAGATCATTCATATACCCGATGTCTACTGTAAAAGGTGAATGAGGAATATTAAACATATAATAAGCAGCAAGTCTCAGTTCTCTATATCCAAAAGAATTCCAATGCTCATCGTGCTCATTAAGATGGCTAATGGAAAATAAAGCCTCAGCACTCAAAGCCAGTTTTTGATTATTTTTTGGAGATAAATTATATGTTAATTGGCTCTTAAGGCGTGTTCTTAATTGGAAATCCTCTTCAACTTTATGAAAATCGGCATCAAAAAACTTTCTGAATTCCTGACGAACCGTATTCTTTAATTTAAGCTTGTTCCCAAGATCAAAAGTATAGGCATATCTTCCGTAAATCCTGAATTCCTGCTCTGTATTTTCTTTGTCGTAGGGTGCTTCATTTTCATACTGAGGCTGTCTTCGGTAGCTGATGGCATAGCTGTATTGCTGATGAGGTGCAAAAGAATTATAAACTTCATGATTCAGAACAAAAATAGCCTGTTTTGAAAACAAATTGTCATTATCCGGGCTGCTTTTACGGCCAATAGCGATATAACTCATCGATTGTTTTTTACCCAAAGAATCCAATTGTTGTTTCACTCCAAATGCCGACCAGAAAGCTGTTTTAGCATCTCCAAGTCCTGGTGGACTGATCTGTGCCTGTACATTTCCCATACAACCTATTATACCTGATATTAAAAGGATTTTTTTTATACTAAACATCATGAAAACTACTTTACTGTTAATGTTAATCTCTGTGAAATCATGAGGTTATGTAAAGATATTAGCGATACACAGAGAATATATTTTGTCAAAACAAATTTATAGAGCTTTATGAACAGATTGTTTATTCAAAAATCTTAAATACTGTTTAAAAACATGACAAAATTGGGATTTGATTTAGGAAAGATTTAGGAATACAGTCATTCAATTCCTATTTTTTCCTGAGCACAATCAATGTAGATTGTATTGTTTAAAAATATTTTATTGCCAAGCATTCCGGTCATTCCTGAAAACTTCATGAGCATATATTGAGTTGCAGTAAAGCCTTCTACGTAAGTAACTTCTGTAAGTGGTACATTCTTATTTTTAAAAGTAATGACGCGGTTACTTTTTGCAGTATAGCTCGTCAAAATATTAAACCTCGATTGTGGTTTCTCAATAATAACTTTTGATCGTGGTAATTTTAAGCTTTCCCAGATCTCCTTCGAAGTCAAAAGTTCATAAGCACTCGTTCCAGAATCATACAGGAACTTCTCGCTGTTTCCCTCTAAGTCTGCATGAATAATGATTTTTCTCTTTTTGAATTCAAAATCAATAAGGTTATTTTTAAACTTTGCTGGGCATTGAGACAGATTGAAAACTACACAATTTTCCTTTAAATTGATTACTGTTTTTCTATACTCAAGAATATCTGCTCCTAAAGTTCCAATGATTTTAACAGGATCATTTTTATCATGTAATTTTCCTATGTTGGAAACCTTGATCAACTCAGAAGTCACTTTTGTATTTCCGAGGTAAAATGTTGCAGCTGCCCGATGATTATTGATGCTAATACCTTTTATATCCTTTATAGAGTTATGGTAAAGTTCAGTATAAGTTGCTCCGGTATCGAATTGCAGATAATAAGTTGTAGAATCCTTTGGAAAATGGATAGGGAGGAGTAATACATTTTTATCGTCTCCAATCCATTTGATAGGAATTCTTCCGCTTTCATTTTCTAGTGTTAAGTAATTCTTTTCCGGGGTGAATTTTTGGTTGAAATAAATATATCCACCGAATGCTGTTAGAATGATTAGAATTAAAATTGATACTAAAATTTTCTTGATGATTTTCATGCTGATTTTTTGCACAAGATTCGGAAATCCAATGCTGATTTTGCATAAAAGTGATATGACAGTTTTACGACAATTCTGTGACTTTTATTATAAGAAATTGGTTTTCAGTTTTATACTTAAATCCTGGTGGTGGTTCAGGCTGATTCCATTTTTAATGATAATGAATAATTTTAAAATTAAAAACAGAATCAGAAAAGCTAGAAAAAGAGGAAATTTAAACGATAAAAACTTTTGAATAAAAGGACTTATAATCATTAAAACAGAAAAAATCACTGATATAATAATCTGAATACAGATAATACCTTTTCCAAGCTCTTTATTTCGTAAATCCTTTGTCTGATACGTTAGAATTGTAGGAACAATGACACCTCCAAAAGGAATAATAATTCCGGTGAGTGCAGAAAGATTAATGATTTTGGCTCTTTGAATATCTACTTGTTCTTTCGAGGTGGTGATCAGGCTTTCCGGTGAGATTTCTAAGGCTTGAGCAAGAGCTTTTAATGTAAACCCTTTTAGAATATTACCCGCTTCAACTCTCTGAACAGTTCGAAGAGATAGCCCCGATCTTTCGGCAAGCTCACTCTGAGTTAAATTCATTTTCTCTCTCAACATCTTAACCTGATTTTCCATGATCTTTAAGGTATAGTTTTCTGCGATAATCTGCTAATTTAAAAAAAGAAGGTTATATCTATATTTTTAAATTGTGGATAACTTGTTAGTATTTTGTGGAAAACCTAATATCTCCAATTTTTAAAATGTAGTAAGAACAAGGATCTGTTGCATGAAATGATTGGAAATAAGCTGATAGATTGAATTAAATCAGAATATAATTTAAAAATAAGTTAGAAAATTTTTCATTTTATTTCAGATGTAAGGAAATAGAATACTGTGTTTTATTTAGAATAATTCAAATTAATATTGTGGGAAAATTTGTTTATCCTTTATTTTGCACCTTTATTTATAATTATTTTAAATAAGGCTGAAAAAAATGATACAATCAAGTGAAAATGAGCTTCCCGTGAAGCCTGAAATTCATTTCAAACAAGCAGCGCAGGAAGACGTTGTAACAGGTAAAAT
This sequence comes from Chryseobacterium artocarpi, assembly GCF_001684975.1. GTDB lineage: Bacteria > Bacteroidota > Bacteroidia > Flavobacteriales > Weeksellaceae > Chryseobacterium > Chryseobacterium artocarpi. The sequence continues at coordinate 11,070 of NZ_MAYH01000051.1, forward strand.
AATTCAATGGTCTAAACCATTTATGATCTTCTTCTTTTCTCTCATCAGTATAACCCAAATCTATGCTCAGGAAATAAAAACCGGAATAATCGGTAAGGTGAGTATGGTAGATGGGCAACCATTGAGAGCAATCTCTGTTTCTTTATTGGAAACTAACCGCCAAACTCTTACAGATGATAATGGGAATTATCAATTTGAGCAGCTAAATGCAGGGAATTATACTATAAAACTACAAATTTTAGGTTCTAAGGAAATTCGTATTCCTGTTGAAGTAAAAACAGGAGAAACAGCAACATTGGATTATCAGCTGACGAAAGAAAATATTCAGGCGATTCAGGAAGTTGTAATCATGAAAAACACCAACAGGTTTTCTAAAAAAGAAAGCGGTTTTGTGGCTAGATTACCTTTAAAAAACCTTGAAAATCCACAAGTTTATAACACAGTTACAAAGGAGCTTTTTCAGGAACAGGTAGCAGTAGATTTAGGAAGTATTTCTAAAAATGTACCCGGTGCAGGAGTTCCAATGATTGCCAATCAGGGAAGAGTAACATTCCGTTCAAGAGGTTTTGAAACAGAGCCTAATGCAAGAAACGGAGTAGCAGGAGCAGCATTTTCAGTGATTGATCCTGTAAATTTAGAACGTATTGAAGCTATAAAAGGACCTTCTGCAACTTTATTTGGAAAAAGTGTAGCAAGCAGCTATGGTGGCGTTTACAATCGTGTAACTAAAAAGCCTTACAACAGTTTTGGCGGCGAAGTTGGATATGTAGGTGGAAGCTGGAGTTATAACAGGCTGACAGTAGATGTGAATACTCCGGTGAACAAAGACAGAACAGCATTGTTCCGTTTGAACGCAGCCGGGACTTTTGAAAAAAGTTTTCAGGATTTGGGCTTTAGTAATTCTTTGGCGATTGCTCCAAGTTTTTCCTATCAGATTAATGATCGTATGTCGCTTCTTTTGGATGTAGAATTCAACCAAGCAAAAGGAACTTCCGTAGTTCGTTTTAACCCGTATACAGGAAGTAATAAAATTCAGTCGATTGCCGATATGAAGTTTCCATATTATAAAAATTTCCTCGGTGATGACCTGGCTTATGAAACACAGATGATGAATATCTTCGCTCAGCTGAACTATAAAGTTTCCGAAAACTGGACGTCACAGACTATTCTTTCCCGTGCAAGATCTACCATCAATGGATATATCTCTGCAATCAACGGAAAAACAGATTCTACGGCAAGTGCACAGGTGATGGTAGGTACCACTTCATTTATTGCTACCAATATCCAACAGAATTTTATCGGAGATTTTCATATCGGACGTTTCAGAAACAGAATGGTAGTAGGATTGGATTATTATAACAATTCTAATCATTTTGACCGTTATCATACCAATACAAAGGTTTTTAATTTTGTACATCCTTCTGCAGATTTCCGAGTGAACAGAAGTATTATTGACGCGCTTACAGCAACTTCTACAATGAGAAAGGAGAATAATAGTGATAATACCTATGCAGCATATGTTTCCAACGTATTTAATGTCACCGACCAATTGATGGTAATGGCAAGTTTAAGAGTTGACAGATTCCAGTTTAAAGGAGTTCGTGATCTTGTAACCGGAGAAATAAAAGGAGGGTTAAGCAATAGTGGAACACAGGCTGGTCCTTATGGGCAGACAGCTCTTTCACCCAAGTTGGGTCTTGTCTATGAAATTCTTAAAAATAAGGTTTCACTTTTTGGGAATTATATGAACGGCTTTAATAATGTAAGTGGTGCTGATATCAATGGAAATACCTTCAAACCCGAATATGCAAATCAGTGGGAATTTGGAGTAAAAGGAGATATCTTCAATCACAGACTTGTAGGAACATTGAGCTATTACAATATCCGTGTAGATAATATTTTAAGAACAAATCCTGATGATATCAATTATTCAATACAGGATGGAACGCAATTAAGTAAAGGATTTGAAGCAGAAATAACAGCGAACCCTTTTGACGGATTGAATATTGTAGCTGGTTATGCTTACAACGATAGTAAATTTACCAACGCAAATCCTTCTGTTAATGGCTTAAGACCTGCGTTATCCGGACCTGCAAATATGTTCAACTTCTGGATTAGCTACAGGATTTCAGAAGGAAAACTGAAAGGTCTTGGAATAGGAGGAGGTGGAAATATGGGATCTTCTTCCTATCAGACCAATACACAAACTGCAAAGGTGATTATTCCATCTTATAAAATGTTTGATTTGGGAATTTTCTATGACCAGCCAAAATACAGAGTAGGGTTAAAATTTGATAACATTACCAATGAAAAAGCGTGGTCGGTACGTTTAACACCACAAGCTCCGGCACGTTTCTTAGGAAGTGTTTCTCTGAAGTTTTAATAATGATATAATTGATCATAAAACAGCCCTCGATTTCAACTGATCGAGGGCTGTTTGTTTAATATATTTTATTCTTTTTAATTAATCCAAAGACAGTAATTATTGCGGTATCGTATCGTATAATAAGGGATTCCCTGTAATGTTCCCTTTGTCTTATCCTGCCAATCCTGTCGGATTACATAAAGTCCGGGCATTGTTGCTTTAAAAGTAACCTTGTGGTTTTCATCTGTCGGAATATTTTTTTCCCAGTTTTCAGGATTAAAAATTCTAATCATTGTTCCTTTCTCCGCAGGTTTCATATTACGATATGGAAACACAGTGTAAATCCTGTTCTTTTCCTGAAGAATGATATCCATCTGTTGAAGTGGTAAATTGTTATTAAAGACAGCTCCTACCTGATAAGCTCCACACATAAAATCTATTGGACGTACATTATCCTCCTGGTTTTTTGAACGGATTAAAACAGGTTGTTGATCATTTATTCCAAAAATTCGGTAAGTTCCTTCTTTGTCAGGAGTAAAAGTTGTTTCCCAATGATCCTCTTTCGGCTGTAATTGAATCTTTGATTTTTCACCTTTAGCATTAAGGATAAAGAAACCGAAATCTTTGATCCTTTGAAATTCAGGACCTGTAGTTCTGTGTCGTTCACTAAGTTCGTCAATAAAACCATAACAAACCTGAATTTTGACCTGTTCTTTTACCTTTCCGGAACCATGAATTTCCATCCAATATGCACTCGCTTTTGTAAGTTGAGGAAGAAGAAAAACAGTTAAAAATAACAGCAGAGAAAATGCTGCCCGCCCTTTGTACATTGTAATTGCATTGTATTAATAATGCTAATTTAGGGAAAAAGGTCTTACAAAGAAAAACCGCGGTATTAAAAATGCCGCAGTAAACTGAACTCAAATGATTGATTTTTCTGTCTTTTTTATGCTCCCGTTCTGCACATCGCATCCCAGGTAGTCCAGAAATGTGCATTGATAGCCCCGATCAGAGGATGAGTACTGTCTGCTACAATTCCTACCATTGAAGCACAGTTGGAATTACAGCCTATCTCATTATTGCTTCCGGTTTGTGGAGGGATTTGTCTCCAGGTACCCGTAGAACCACTTAATAATTCTACTTTAATTTCAAAGATACCTGAAAGATTAGGAGTTTGGATTTGTTTTGTCGGATTGTCGCTTGAAATTGAATCGCTCCAATTTCCTTGTGAAAATGTTACACGCCATTTAGTAATCATTTTAGCAGTATCATTTTGGGGTGAAAGATATACCCAGAACTGTGCTCCGCCTCCCAGTTGTAGCTGACCGGTAGAGTTTGCATTTACACTTGTAGATGTCATATTAATTGTTTTTTGTGGTTATTTTGTATTTCAAAGTAACGAAGAACAAAGCAGAAGATGTAGAGTAGAAATAACCAATTATATAGCTGAGTATAAATACTTAGCAGAATATAAAGTTCAGAATTAACTTACAAATTTTGTGAATAACCTTAATACAGACGGGGGATTTTTTTGAAATGTAAAGGGATACTTTTATATGTATGAAGTAAAGATGGAATTAACATTGTTGATTCTCATTAAGCAGACAAATAAATCAAGGAGTTTCTTCAGCGACAAAATCGTATTGCTTCGTTTACTTGAAATCCACAGATTGTTGATAACCAGATCTATAAAAGTATATAGGAAAACAAAAAAGTCTTAAGCATAAAACCTAAGACTTTTCTTTGCAGAGAGGAAGGGATTCGAACCCTCGATACAGTTACCCGTATACTACCTTTCCAGGGTAGCTCCTTCAACCACTCGGACACCTCTCTTTTTGAGATTGCAAAAATAGAATATTTTCTTTAAATACCAAATTTTTTAATGCAATTTTTCAGCGGTAATCTCTCCACAAAGGCTTTGGGTAAAGTTATCTGCAAAACTTCCTGAGTAATTAGGATTATCAATCAGGTGCATGGCTTTTGTAATCGCAGTTTCTGCTGTCATATCTCTTCCACTGATGGCTCCGATTCTTGAGAAGATATTACTGTTCTCATATTTTCCGAATGAAATACCACCTGAAATACACTGACTTACCACGACGATCTCCGTTCCGTTATTTCTGATTTCCTGAAGCGTTTCCTGAGTTTTCTCACTGCTGAAAATAGTTCCCGAACCGAAAACCTGAAGGATAAGTACTTTCATCTTAGGAATTTCCCTGAAATGACTTAAATGCATCCCTGGGAAAATTCTCCAGAACAGAATGTCTTCGGAAATATGTTCATCCACATGAAACTCTACAGAAGGATCACAACGGAAAAGATTTTCTTTAATAATATTTAAATGAACCCCGGATTGTCCTAAAATAGGGTAATTTGGACTGGCATATGCATCAAAATATTCCGCAGAATACTTCAATGTTCTGTTTCCTCTTAGCAGTTTGTATTCAAAATATATAGCAACTTCCTGAATAACTGCTTCGTCATTTTCATACAAGCTTGCATAATACAGACTCGTAAGAAGATTTTCCTTAGCATCGGTTCTCAAGTCTCCAATCGGAAGCTGGGAACCCGTCATGATCACAGGTTTTTTCAGCCCTTTCAACATAAAACTTAATGCTGAAGCAGTGTAAGACATGGTGTCTGTGCCATGAAGGATTAAGAAGCCATCATAATCTTTATAATTTTCAAAGATATAATTAGCAATCACCCTCCATTCCGTAGGTCCCATATCCGATGAGTCTAATGGTTTGGCAAAGGGATGTACAAAAACTTCACATTCCATAAGCTTCATTTCAGGCATCTTTTCAAAGATATTTCCAAAATCAAAGGCACGGAGACTTCCGGTTTCATAATCTTTTTCCATACCAATGGTTCCTCCGGTATAGATGAGCAGGACTTTTCGCTTCATGTACTAATTGTATTAAGAATTTATGCCCGATTAGGCTTCATAGCCCAAAATTACGTTAATTTGCAAAGATTTGAAAATGAATGAAACGCTTATGCTGAAATTTTATCAGAATAAACTGAAAATGGTAGGCGTTTACCTTAGCTATTGAAAAAATAACTGAATGCAGATGAAAGACTTAGCACAAACTTATGAATATTTAAAACAGTTTTTAACAGAAGAAAGACTTACAAAAATTGAACATTTTTCCCAGGAAAGTTCTGATTTTGTACTTCCGGTTGTAGAAGATGTCTATCAGTTTAGAAATGCCGCAGCAATTGTACGTTCTGTAGAAGCGTGCGGTTTTCATAAGGTAGTGGCATTGCAGGAAGAATATAGCTTTGAACCGAATCTTCGTGTTACCAAAGGGGCTGATACCTGGGTAGAGGTTGAAAAACTTCCCAGAAACATGGAATCTTTTCAGAATATAAAAGACAGAGGATATAAAATAGTAGCCGTTTCATTGGAAAAAAATGCTAAAATGCTTCCTGAATATGAAGTGACAGAACCTATTGCTTTGGTTTTTGGGACTGAAATGGAAGGGGTTTCCAAAGAAATTCTGGATTTTGCAGATGAAACGCTGGCGATTCCTATGTATGGTTTTACAAGAAGTTTTAATGTTTCTGTAGCAGCATCCATTTGTATGTATGAATTAAAACAGAAGCTGATGAAATCCGGGATTGATTATAAACTGAATGAGGAAAAGCTTCTAAGAATGAAAATCCTTTGGACGGTAAATTCAATCAGAAGCGGACAGCAGATTTTTGATAAATATCTGAGAGAGAATAATATCGACTGGAAATAATCAATTCAAAATAAAATAGGAGGCTAGTAAACTAACCTCCTTTATTTTTGCCGTAAATAAATAAGAAAACTATTTATTGTACTATATCATATTGTAGTAATTCCAGGCTGCTACAAATACACCTGCCGTTTCTGTTCTTAATCTTTGATTTCCTAATGAAACAGCTTTTATTTTATGCTCAGCCAGAAATGCAATTTCCTTTTCAGAAAAATCTCCTTCAGGACCAATTAAAAAAGTAATCTCTTCCATTTGAGGAATATTTTTAAGCTCCATTCTTTCCAGATTTTCGTGGCAATGTGCCACAAAAGTATGTTCAGGATTGATGGTTTTCAAAAAGTCAGGGAGCTTTACAGAATCATTGATGACAGGGAAGTGAAATCTTAAGCTCTGTTTGGAGGCTGCAACAGCCTGTTTTCTGATCTTATCAATATTGATATTCTTTCGCTCGGTTTTTTCTGTCACGATAATACTGATCTCAGAAATACCCATTTCCACAGCTTTCTCTACGAAAAATTCTATACGGTCAATATTCTTTGTAGGAGCAATAGCGATATGAAGCTTAGGATTGAACCCCGGAAGATTGTTTTTAATTTCTAAAACCTCAATACCTGCTTTTTTTCCTTCAATAAGCAGTTTCCCTGAAGCCAAAGCTCCATTTCCATCCGTTACATGAATTTCTTCACCATCCTTCATACGAAGAACTTTTACGATGTGCTGCTGTTCCTCGTCATTGATGATGACTTTATTATCTGCTATCTCTCCGTAAAATAATTTCATATATCCTGAGTTAAAAATGCAACTCCTGTTTTGATTGTTGTATAAATATCCGTATCACATTCACGGTAGCTGCACATGTATATTTCTTCTATCCATTTATCATTCAGGAAAATAAGGTTTAAATATTCCTGTTTTCTCAAGTTATTCTTTATGGATAGATAATCGCCTTCTTTAGGAGTGTAAGGAAAGCTAAAAAGATGTTCTGAGTTTATTTTTTCAAGAATTTCTTCTTTTATATCCTGGATGTATCCGGTTTCAGAACTTGCTGGAAAATAATCCATAGAATTGTCTGAATCTTCATTTTTACCCGTCACTGTTTCCAGAACCCAGTAATATTTGGAGTTCTTTTTAGAGTGGGTTCCCAGTATTTTTTCTTCTAAGAGTATTTTCATAAGTCGTATTTTGCAGTTGCTGTCGTTCTCAGATCGGTAAATTCACCTCTTTCAAACTTCAGTTGTGCCACCATGGCAATCATTGCAGCATTATCCGTTGTATATTCAAATTTTGGAATGTAAATATTCCATCCTAATTTTTCTTTATTGTTTTCCATCGCCTTTCTTAGTGCAGAATTGGCAGAAACTCCTCCGGCAATAGCAACTTCTTTTACATTAAGTTCTTTTGCAGCTTTTTCAAGCTTATTCATCAGGATTTCGATGATCGTTTTTTGTACAGAAGCACAAAGATCATTGAGGTTTTCTTTAATAAAATCAGGATTTTTTCTTACCTCTTTCTGAATGAAATATAAAACAGATGTTTTAATACCACTGAAAGAATAGTCGTAATTTTCTAACTTAGGTTTATTGAATTTGAAAGCATCTGGATTTCCTTCTTTGGCAAGCCTGTCGATAATAGGTCCCGCAGGATAATCAAGATCAAAAATTTTCCCGATTTTATCAAAAGCTTCACCGGCTGCATCATCAATAGTTTTCCCGACGATTTCCATGTCAAAGTAGTCTTTAACGAGCACAATCATGGTGTGTCCTCCACTTACCGTAAGGCAAAGGAAAGGAAAAGTAGGCGGCACAGGATTTGCATCCTCGATGAAATGGGCAAGAATGTGCGCTTGAAGGTGATTTACTTCAATTAATGGAACATTAAGGCTCATAGCCAAAGACTTAGCAAATGATGTTCCCACAAGAAGAGATCCCAGAAGTCCGGGTCCACGTGTAAATCCTATAGCGGAAATTGCATTTTGTTGTATATTTGCTTTGGTAAAAGATTTTTCAACAACGGGAATTATATTTTGTTGATGGGCTCGCGAAGCCAATTCAGGAACCACACCTCCATATTCTTTATGGATAGCCTGATTCGCAGCAATGTTTGAAAGAATAGAATTCCCCTTGATGATAGCTGCTGAGGTGTCGTCGCAAGACGATTCAATACCTAAAATTATAGAGTCGCTCATAATAATGGCAAAGTTAGAGAATAATAACGAGAATGAGAATAAAAAATCAGTAGCTGAAAACCTAGGGGATCAGGTACAGAAAACTGTGGAGAATGTAGAGGGAAAGGTACGGGAAACAGTGAAAGAAGCATCTGAACTGGCTTCGGACGCTATTAATCATCCTGTAGAAACAGCAGAAGAATTCGGAAAACAGGCAATTAAAGATGTTACCAGCTATAGCTGGTGGGCAAAGCTTCTTCTTATTCTATTTTGGCTGGGTCTTTTTCTTGTAGCAGGAATTCTTGTAACCATTAATCTTCCGGTAACGAAACAATGGGCAGCAGATCAGGCTTTAAAGCTTGTAAATAATGATTTTAAGTCCGGATTTTCTACTGAAAGTGTAGATGTAAACTATTTCGGAGATGTAACGATAAAAGGGTTAAAAGTAAAAGATTACAAAGGATTAGACTTTATTCAGGCACGTGAATTCCGGGCAGACTCAGACTGGATTTCCCTTGCTGTGAATGCTATTTCAGGAAAAAGTAATTCTTTAAGTTTCAATTCCCTTACCCTTGTTAATGCTGATGTAAAAGTCATTACTTATAAAGGTGATAGTATCTCTAATTTTGTACGATTCACCGAACTCTTTGACGACGGTAAAAAAAGAGATCCTAAGAAGCCTCCATTTCAGTTGAATTCAAGAGTTCAGATTCTTGATTCTAAAGTTTCCATTGTCAACGAAAATTCTCCCGGAGAGCAGGGAAAGTGGCTTACCGCAACAAAATTTAATTTAAAAGCTCCGAATGTAAAGGTCAACGGACCGAATATTTCAGCTTTAATTAATAATATGTCTTTTGTGACGACAAGATGGGGGAAATCTCATATTGTAGACACGTTTTCAACGGAACTGTCTTTAACCAAGCAGTTTTTATCATTAAAAGACCTTACTTTAAATACAGATCATACTTTACTTCAGGGAGATATTAAATTTAATCTTCACGACGGCTCATGGGCAGATTTTGCGGATAAAGTTCGCTGGGATATGAATATTGAACAGGGAAGTCAGGTAAGCGGTTATGATATCAGTTATTTTGTAACGAACTGGGACAATATTAAGCCATTTAACCTTTCAGGAGTAATGACGGGACCACTGAATAAGTTTCATTTGGAAAACTTTCTCATCCGAAACCCAGATGTAAATATTGCTACCAAAACAATGAAGGTAGATAACCTGCTGAAAGGAAATTTCTCTATAGAAACCAAGGATCTTTCTGCAGATTTTACCTATAAAGATTTAAAGGCGATGATGCCTTCCTTTATCTCCAAAAAAATGAAAAATTTTGCGGATGATTTTGGGAAGCTAAAATATAATGGAACAGCAAAAGTAAATCCTAATCAGGTGTATGTGGATAGCGGAAATCTGATCACAGGAATAGGACAGGCAAAAATTTCAAAGCTTTCTTTGACAGGGTACAGTACTGCAATGCCAAAATACTCAGGTTATTTAGAAGTGAAAGACTTAAATACTTCTGTGATTACCAAAAATAAAGCAGTAGGGCTGATCTCAGGGAAATTTGATCTTAACGGACAGAGCTTTGATGTGAATACCATGCGTCTTACCACAAAATCCCAGATTGCCAGCATTGAAATTATGGATAAAGAGATTAATAATCTTTATCTGGACGGATTGCTTGATCATAAAAAATATAACGGACTTATAACGGTAGATGACGAACAGGCAAAAGCTACTATTAAAGGACTGATAGACTTCAGTACCTCCAAAATAGCAATGGATGTAAATGCAGATGTAAGATATCTGAACATGAACTACTTCACCAATAAACCGGGAAGTCAGATTGTGAGCGGGCAGGTAGAAGGGAAAATGTCTATGTCATCCATCAATGATCTTACTTTAGACGTCAATGCTAATAATCTGAACTTTGCTACTGCTACTCAAAAGTATAATATCCCGAATGCAAAATTAAAAACTTTTGTAGATGGCGGAGGACGCGTCATTGATGTAGATGCACCGGGAGCAGCAACAGGGAAAATATCAGGAAGATATAGCCTTGCCGATCTTGCCGGAATGGTAGAAAACGGAATAGGAAAGATTCTTGTAGGACCACCACCTAGAAAACTGTACAGAGGACAGAACTTTGCGATGAAATTTGATGTTCAGCAAGGATTGGTTAATTATTTTTTACCGGATCTTAAACTTCCTAATGGTGCTTTGGTAGACGGAGAATATGATGGTAATTCCAATAACCTGATACTGAATCTTGATGCCTCTGCCTTGAAATATATCATGACCAAAGAAGAGGAAATTACTGATGCAGATAAGGCATTGGCAGATTCCAATCCTGACTATAAGGTGAATGAAAGGAAAAGCCTTAGCCGTGATAGTGCGATGGTAGATAGTGTGAAGGTAAGGATAAATACAGCGAATCTTGATCAGCAGATATATGCACGAATCAACAGATTAGAATACAATAAAAATATTATCAAAGATTTCGAGCTTAAGGGTAATAATGAAAACGGAAATACCCTTCATCTTGCCACTGTATTTAAACACGGAAGCCCGGATGATGAGATTAATGAAAAACTTAAAGAATATGCCATCAATGTTGACCAGTCTACAGATGCAGCAGGTGATTACGTCTTTAGGTTTGAACCTACGGAGGTTAAATTCAATGAAGTTACCTGGGCAATAGATACCAGCCCGGAACTGAATCATTCTATTACTTACAGAAAAAATACAGGAGATTTTGATATTCGGAATCTTAGGGTTTATTCAGATAAAAGTGCTTTGTTTATTAAGGAAGCACAATTTAAATCTGCTAAAGACTTTTATGTAGATGCTGATATCAATGACTTTGCGATAGAAAAGCTATTGGAAATGCAGTCAGGAGGAAATGGTATGAATATCCAAGGACTTGCCAATGGAAGTGTAAAGATTAAAATGGATAAAAGTACCTTACAGCCGCTTGTAGATCTTACGGTAGACGATATCAAGATGAATGGGAATGATATGGGAGATATTTCCATTTCAGCGACCAACGGATTCTCTCTGAATGTGTATGATATTGATGTAAAAGTACATTCTGCGGGTGTTTTAGGAAATAATAGTTTGAACCTTACCGGAACGGTAAATAATAATACAGCCTCACCTGTAATTGATTTAACTGCAGAAATGCGTGATTTTGATTTGTCTTTCACACAGCAGTTTGTTCAGACGATCTTTGGAAACATGAGGGGGAAAGCGACCGGAGATCTTAAGATCAATGGAAAACTTAATAATCTAGATTACAGCGGTGATATTGCTTTAAAAGATTTCGGATTAAAACTCTTATTTACAGGAGTAGATTACGCATTCGATGATACGGTAATTCAGCTGACAAGGGGGCTTGCCATCCTGAACAACATTGAAGTGCATGACGGAAGATCCAATTCAAAGGGGAATATTTCCGGGGCGATTCAGTTTGAAACCCTTTCTTCTATGGGGGTATCACTCGTAATGAGAGCTGATAATCTGTTAATGCTTAATACTACTCAAAAAGATTTTGATCTTTTCTGGGGAAGAGTTTACGGACAGGGAGATCTTTATGTGGACGGACCTGTTTCCGGATTGAGTATTACAACGCCAAATATGAAGGCTCTTAACGGAAGTACTTTCACCTTTAATTCCAGTTCGACCTCAAACGTTGAAGAATTTAAGATGCTAAGGTTCCTGAAAGAAGGAAAAGATGGTTTGGTTACTTTAGATGAAAAGAAAAAAACCGGTGCCAATATGAATATTGATTTCAATCTGGCTGTAGATAAAGGAACAACCGTAAATGTACTGGTAGGAGATGATGTTGGGAATATTACTGTGCAAGGAGTCGCAGATCCGCTGAAGTTCCAGATGAACAGACAGGGAAATATTGCCATGAGCGGAACATATAAAGTAGATAACGGAACATTTGTTTCTAAGGCAATTCTTAATAAAACATTCCAGATTGAAAGAAACAGTAGTATAAGATGGGATGGTGATGCGATGAAGCCAGCTCTGGATATTACCGCAAACTATGTAAGAATGGTTTCCAATGCCGGAGAATATCTGAGTATGGGAAAACTGCAGCCCATCAGTATTTTGCTACAGGCTAATATTACCCAATCTCTTACAGATCCTAAAGTAGAGCTTAATGTGACGGCTTTAGACGTATCCAGTCAGGTAAGAGAAACTCTGGCTGCAAAAATGAGTCAGGAAGGAGAAAAAGTACTTCAGTTCGGTTCCGTTCTTTTGTTAAGTACATTCAATGTATCCAATACCGGTGGGGTGGATGTGAATGTAGGAAACGTTGCCGAATCTTCAGGATATAATATGCTTCTGAAACAATTAGGCTCCGTATTGAATACGATGAGTAATGAATTCCAGATTGACCTTAATTATGTAAAAGGTGATCAGAATGCTAACATTGGAGACAGAGCAAATGCCGGATTCAGTGTGGCTGTTTCGCCTAGGGTAAATATTAAAACAGGATTAGGGATTCCATTGTCTAAAACTGACGCGAATAATAGTGGTGCACAAAACAATTATCTGTCTGGTGAAGGGTCTATAGAATATGACCTTTCTAAAAAGAATGACGGTACTTTATTGGTTCGAGGCTATTCTAAACCTACCAATATTGGTATGGTAAGTACAAACGGTTCTGCAAATCAAGCCTATGGAGTAGGGGTGATGTGGAGCAAAAGCTTTAATTCTTTGTTTAAAAAGAAGAAAAAAGACAAAAAAACTCAAGAGACCAAAGCTGAAATAAAAACAGATTCTATAAAATCAAACAGTAAATAATTTGAATATTTTAATGATTTTTATCATCCGTGTTAATTATTGTTAATATTTGATATATTTTTTTTAGTTAAATTATTTTTTGTAAATTTGCAAAAAATACATAGATTTTTTAAAGAAATTGTAATTTAACTAATATGAACTATCAACTGGACGAAATAGACAAGAAGATTCTTGATTTCTTAGTAGAAAACACAAGAATGCCTTTTACAGAGATTGCTAAGCAGATGGATGTTTCTGCTGGAACAATTCACGTAAGAGTGAAAAAGATGGAAGATGCAGGTATTATTTTGGGATCATCTCTTAACATCGATTATGGTAAGCTGGACTATCACTTTACAGCTTTCATCGGAATCCTTTTGACAAAATCAAACCGTACTCAGGAAGTATTGAAAGAATTGTCAACTATTCCTAACGTAATCGAAGCTAGTGTTATTTCCGGAAAATATAATATTTTCTGTAAAGTAAGAGCGAAAAACACTGATGACGCAAAAAGAATTATTTATCAGATCGATGACATTCAGGATGTAATGAGAACTGAAAGTATGATTTCTATGGAAGAATACTTAAGTGACAAAAATAGACTGATCAACGCTATCTCTATTTAATTCAAATTTTAAACGAATAACTATAAAAGAACTTATGAAATCTCTCATAAGTTCTTTATTTTTGTACCTATGGAAGAATACAGCTATTTTGACGAAGATCCTAAAAAAGGATGGGGATTTGTACTGGCATTTGCAGCCTTAATGTTGTTTACCGTAATGGGCTTGGGAATTGATGTTGATGAATATCTTCAGCATGAGTACCTTGAGATCCCGAGATGGTATTTTTACGTTATCTTTTCAATTGATGCTTTGATGATGATAGGATTGGTACTGATGTTTTTCTACAGAAAAGTGGGAATCATTATGTTCCCGATATTATTGGTGCTGCATTTCTTTATGCACAATTATTACCTTTCTACTTTCCTGTATACGGATGTAACGAACCTTTTCCTTTTTACAGGTTTTGGAATGCTTGCCATTATTCCGAAGTGGAAATTTTTTAAATAAAAATAACCGATATTATAAATATCACGAACCGCTTTTAAATTCTATTTAAAAGCAGTTCGTGATTAATAAAGAGATGAAAACACTATCTGATCTCCAACGAATTGAATATTTTCTTCTTTAAAGGATTTTTTGTCCAGTCTTTCCATTCGCCTGTATAAGGATTATAACCGCATTTCAAAGGTTTGGAAATATCAAGACCTGCTTTGTTTTCATCGCTGCCTTCCGTGTAAGCTCTGCAGTCTGTACATACATATCGAAATTCACAGTCTTTACAGATTTCTATGCTGTCTTTGGTTAAATCCCAATATTTTTTGAAACCATGCTGATCGATGGCTTCTTCAAGGCTGCTGTTATGAATACTTCCAAAACTTTCCGGCATTAAGGGACAATTTTTAATATTTCCATTTTTATCAATACCGATTTTCTTGTGAAGGCAGGAATTGTGATTGATGGCTTCCAATACTTTACTGATGTTGGTATTGAAGTATTTCAGTTCCACTTTTCCACAGGCAGATAGTTTCAGCTCGTGTTTAAGGAACTTTAAAGAGAACCTGAATTCATTGTTAGCTTTGAAAGGAGATTGGGAACAATTGTAGAAAGTGAGACTGTATATTCTGACTGTATTTTGATGGATAGTCTGTACAAAAGAAAGGTCTATGTTCTGATGAAATGGGGATAATATTTCTATACCGGATAAAACTGAGGTTTTAAAGGTAACATCAATCTCTATCAATTCCTTTGCTGTAAGTGGTTTTAAACAATAAATAACCAAATGCCTTATTCCGAGATTTTCTACAGAAGATTTGATCTTATTGAGTAGGGTTATTTCTTCCAGCTCTATAAAGATATGGTTTATGGTGCTGGGGTCATGATAGTCATTGGAAAGGGGAGGGAAATTACGGTCCCAATCATTTTTACTTATGAATCCATATTCTTTTTCTAGCAAAAGGTTGAGGTATTCCTGTACAATTTCTTTAGACTCTTCATCATAATTTTTCATCATATCTTCAATGGAATGGGATTTTAATTCTACAATAATCTCATACAGCTCCAAAGGATATAATTCTGACGTGTTTCTCTGCAAATCTGAGATAAGTATCCGAGTTGACCTTTAGTGGGTAGAATGTTGCTGAATAGATTAAAATAGGTCATGAGCTAATAGTTTTATATAGAGAACGATCTTAAAGTGGATTATACTCAATTTGTGATTGAGTTTAATGAGGTATATCTGTGTTGAACTTTGTGGTTTCTTTTCAATAGGATTCATCTGAATCTGATACTTGAAAATGCTCTATAATAATCGATGCAATGGTTTAAGAGGTTTTTCTCTAGGATAAAAGACCGTTTGAAATTTGTCCGAATTTAAATAGTATAAGGAGTCACTATTTAATTTACCTGTATTCTTGGTTTTAAATAGATCAAGATATTTAAATGTTAATGGTAATTTATTTTTTTCTTTATATAACCTTTTCATAAATATTCAGCTAATTTTTGTTCCAATGCATAATTACACGTATATGATAAGTTTGAAAACTGACCAATTGGATTGATTTCCAGGAAATAATATTTTTCTCCTCTTTTTATAAAATCTATAGAACCACAATTGATATCTAAAGACTTCATTAATAAGTTTATTTTTTCTTCTAAATATTTTGGAAGATCATACGGAACGTTTCTATTGGGCTTCTTTTTATTGTATTTTCTAAAGTCTGTTTTGGTTTGTTCATCATTCTGCGAGAAAATTGCCATAGACCAGCAATGGGAATTCAAATAAAAGGTTCTTATCTCAAAGTCTTTTTCAATTTTTTCTTGGAAAAAAGTGATGAAAAAATCTTGACTTTCGTGCTCTTCAACTAATGTTGTATACATAAACCCGCTGAAATCTTTTTTGATTTCATCCAAAGTCACATTTCCATTAATTGTTTTTAGAATGGTTTTATTGAGCTTAACCTGATTGGTGTTTTCTGCCAAAAAATATTCAGGGATGTCAAAGCCTAATTCTTTGGCTTTATCAAGAACAATAAGTTTGTTGATAAGTGATGTACTTTCTTTATTGATATGTCTTTTAGATTCAAGCGTTTTCTGTATATAATCTTCAAGCCAATATTGAGTTTCATTCATATGAAGAAAAATTGAAGGATTGCTGTATTTTAATCTATTGAAGTTTAAGCCACCTCTCCTGTACCAAACACTTTCTATTTCATCAATAAAAAATCTATTGCGGCTGCTTTCAATTAAGATTCTTTTGTTAATGGTTTTGATTTCAAATACTTCATCTTCATGAACCCGGATAAATTTTTTCTTCAGAACCATCAAATGCCTGATTACTTCTATTGTAGCTGTTTCATTTTTTTGCGAGATAATAAGTATCATAAGTGTTTTTCTTAAAAAAAATAGGGTAAATTACAGATGATAGGTATATTATCGTGTGATCTTCTTTTGAAAATCTTTGGTAATATTTGAAGACTTTTTTAAGCTTGGAAATCCGATAGCTTTCCGGTTTCTATTGATGCGTGCTGAGTCCGAAGCATTAAAATCAGCAGTAGAATAATGAGAGAACATTCCATAAATAGATTCAGAATTGTTAATATATTGATGTTTATCCACCATTTCAATATAATCTCTGGGAGTACATTCTCCGGATCTTACATACTCCAGCAACTTTATTTTAAAATATTCATAGTTCTGAGAGCCTGCCATATGATTAAGCAGCACACCCATGGGCATAAATCTGCTATTATTCCCGGTTAGTCCGATTTTTTGTTTTGATGGATATCCATAATTTTTAAATGTCCATAAGAGGAGATCTGCATTTTTTCTATCATTGATTTCAACTGCTGGTCCACGTCGTTCATTATATTGATCTCTTTCAAATGCAACACTGAAAGAGTCAATCAATTTTTTATTTAATCCTTTCTTCCATTCATTTACTTTCTGTTCTAAAGCCATACTATCAATACCATATTTTTTATAAAGCTTAAAAAATTCTGCATCTTCTCTTTTATATTTCCAGTATGGTGCTACCTGTGCTATTAATTTGTCCAGACTTTTATGCCCACCGAAGTTTTTATTATATCGGTCAGCATATTTAATATAGTTTTCATATTCTTCTATTCTTTCATTTTGAACAGGGGAATATTTTCTAAATAGCCTTTTATACTTTTTAATTGTAGCCAGAGTATCCTTATTTACTCTATGAATACTGTCTATAGTATATACTTCGTGATAATATTCAATATAGTTTAGCTTTTTACTTTTACAGGAAAAGAAAAACAGCAGTATAAGCAGTATGACGTTTATTTTTATATTCATGGTTGAATTTATATTCCTGTCTTATGAAAATAGGAGGGGATTGCCCCTCCTGTCATTTCTTAATCAATTGTGAGCACAGCTACCTGTTTTCCATCAACACAAATTACAGTATCTCCTGAATTCCCTGGCTGACCATTAGATCCAGTTTCAGAAGTTGTTTTTTCGTTTGTGCTTCCTCCTCCAATAATACTTATTGTATTTGCTAACTTTTTGTTTTCCAAAGAAGAGGAATTACTCTTCATACCGATTAATTTTTTCATTTTGATAGTTTTTTAATTTTTAAAATTCGCTTACCATATAGACCCTGGTATTGGGTGAAAATTCTTAACGTTTATCCTGTACTGTACACATACAATTTAAAAGTATAGAATTAGCTCATCAACGTTGATGTTTTCAAAACTAAAAAATAATACGTCACTTATAAGTGATAAATATTGTGAATTATATGTAGATTTTTTTATTGTTTTCAGTAGTTGATTATAGAATTTGTACAGAAAACTAATCGTGAAAAATGAAGAATTATTTAATCATGTAATCCGAATTTTCAATAGTATAAATCGATGTTTTGTAGAATAGAAGTAAAATATCAAATGAATACAATAAAAGTTAAAATTGCATTCTTTTGTACAAAAAAGGTACTTCTCCCAATTTGCATGAGAATTTGCATGAAATTTCAAAAATGAGTTGAAAAAATAGATCTCTTAAAATTGCTTAAGTGATTAAAAAAATAGATTTGTAATTTAAATATCTTGAAAATAAAAGAATTACTCAGAAAATGCACTCTGAAAGAAAGTATCTAAAGCTGTATGTTCGTCCAGCCCAAATTTTTTTTTCAATCGGTACTTGGTCATTCTTACACTTTTGGGTTCTACGTTCAGGAGGTTGGCAATCTGCTTAGTATCCATTCCAAGGTAAAGGTAAGCACAGTATTTCAGGTCCAATGCAGTAAGTTTCTGTCGGGCTTTATCATTGATTTTCTTAAAGAAATCAGGATGTAGCTCCTGAATAGTGAATTTAATTTTTTCAAAATCATTATCCACACGGTTCTCCTCTTTTACAACCTGATGAATATTGATGTCTGTATCAGAAAGCTTTGTCTGAAGCTGCTGAAGAACCTCATTTTTATGCTGAATATGAAGTTGGCTGGCTAAGACCTCACTTTGAAGTTTTTGCTGTTGTAACGTAAGCAATTCCTGCTCTGCTTTTAACCTTGCCTGTTCCTCTTCCTGTAGTTTTACCTGCATTTCTGCATCATGTTTTTCTGTATTCAGTTTTTTCTCTCTTTCTATAGAATATCGTAATTTGTAATGATAAGAGCGAAACATGAAAAATGCTCCGATCAATCCTATAATTCCCAACCCGATATAGAGAAGCTTTTCTTTCTTTAAACTGGATGTTTTTTCAGTTAAGACTTTCAGTTCAGCGTCTCTTTTCTGTGATTGAAATTGTGCTTCAAGCCTTTTTACCGTTTCTGCCTGTCCTTCATTGTAAAGAATACTGTTATATTCAGTTACTTTTGCCTGATATTCATACGCTTTTTGATAGTTTTTTTGTCTTTCATACAATTGAGCTAGGTCACTCACAACATTGATCATGACATGATAATAGACCGGAGTTTGAGTAAGCAGAAGTTGTTCGGCTTTTAAAAGATATTGTTCAGCCTGGGTTTCATTCTGATCACGGGTAGCAAGATTGCTTAGAATACCCAGAGCTCCTGCCTGAATATTTTGATTATAAGTAGTATGTTGAGTAAGAGTAAGAATTTCGTTGGTATTATTATGAATTTCTTTACGAATCTCCGGTGTGATGGTTGGGTAGCTTAAATAATAGTTATTGAGATTAAGCAAAGCCAATGACTGAGCGTGCGGAGAAACATGACCGGGAAACTGTTGATAGAGCGCAACTGCTTTTTTACACATTTCTATGACAGCATCAAGATCTTTAAGGTTCTTCGTTTTTTCATATCGGAATGAATAGCAAACAGCCAGCGCAGAGTAAGCCGAGCTAAGCATGTTTTTATTTCCTGATTTTTGGGCAAGCTCTAATGCCTTTTGAGCATATTTTGTAGCATTTTCAGCATCATCCCGCTCTGAATGAATTCCATAAAGCAGGTAATTAAGTTTTGCATTCAACAGAATTTCTGTAGGAAGCTTTTCTACTTGAGGCAATATTTTTTGGATAAGCTTAATGGTGTTTTCAGATTCACCGAGCGTATTATTATAGTAGATGTTCAAATAATCAGCATAAAGAATGGCTGTTTTATCTTTGCTTTTTTGTGCTATAGCATTGGCTGCATCTATGATCGGAGGTACTTTATTATATTCCGTTTTGTTCAGTTTAATAATTCCGTCCTGTACTAATGCTTTTACTTCTTCCGTATTGTTATGTTCATTTTTTGCAAGCTTTAATTGCTGTTGGATATATTTTTCTGCAGTAGGATACTGATCACTTACTCTGTAGTATTCTGTAAGGTCATTATAAATTTTAAACTTTTCTGCTACCGAAGTATTGTCTTTGTTCAACTGATTTTTAAGGTTATCAATAAAGGAATTCTGAGCTGGACAAAGAATGCTGATAAAAATTATTAAGTATAAAAAAGAGTACTTCAGTTTCATGAAGTGAAAGTACAAAAATTGTAGACACTTATCAATTGTCTGTTCAAAAAAACAAATTTGAAAATAATTTGTAAAGTGCTGTATTTTAAGCTGTTATTTTGTATTGTAGTCGTTTTGTAGTCACTTGTTTTTAGAGTTGAGGTTGTTTTGTAGTAATATAAAAAATAGAAGTTTTGTTTTTCTGTAGCAATTTTGTATCAGGAAAAAAATCAAAAATATTAATTAAAAAACTATTTATCATGGACAACAAAACATTATCTATCGTATCATATATTACAGTGTTTGGGTGGATAATTTCCTATGTGTTGGGAAAAGACAAACCTAGCGGATTTTTGAAATATCACCTTAAGCAATCTTTAGGTTTAGTGATTTTTACAGCTCTTTTATCAATTGCTATTAGAATTGTACTCGCCGTTACCCATATGGAAGTATTTACCTTTTTCGGTGTTCTTCCATTAATATTATCCATTATTGGAATTATAAATGTAGCGAATGATGTGGAGAAACCTTTGCCTTTGATCGGGAAAATGTTTGAAGGTAAGTTTTCATTTATCGGATAAAAATAAATATAGGGGGCAGCTATGGAAGGTGTTAAGCACTTAGAAAGAGAAGGTACAGATTACATAGTGAAACAGTATGTGTCTTTACAGCATTGTATTATGATGATTTGGGTATTGATTTCAATTATTGTGATCATCAGCACAAGCTATCTGAAAACAGGAATTATAATGTTTGTATTTTCTCTTCTGTTGACGATTGTTGCTTTTATGCCTCCCAGAGTTTCCTTTAATTTTATATCTAAAAACCTTACTGTTGCTAATAGAGGATTAAATCGCAGGAAATTTACATATGACCTTAATGATTTTGAAGGATTTGAACTACAGACAATACGTATTGCTATCATTCCTTTAGGGTGTTTTCTTTATGCAGATTTTAAGAATGTTTCACATTTTAAACGTCCCGTAATATCCCAGTCTTTCAGTAAAAAGAAGATGCAGGAAATTATCAATGAACTTGAAGACCTTAAAAAACATAGTAAAAACACCAAACATTAAATATTATATTATGAAAAGACTATTGATTATTGCAGGAATGCTTATTCTGAGTTTGTCCGTAATCTCTTGTGACAAACTTGAGAAGATTAAAGATAAATTATCACAGAAGAATACCAAGCAGGCAAATCCTTTCAGTGTTAATTCAGGAGATGAAACCAGAGATATTATCGCTTTTAATAATAAGGTGGTAAAGATGGATGATGCCCACTCAGATTTCATTAAGAACTTTCAGAACTCATTGGAACAAATGGATGCTTATGTAAAGAATGTTGCTGCAAATCCACAGTTTTCCGGGATCCCTCCGATATTTACTCCAGTTGTTATGATGTGGGCAAATCAAGAGATCAAAGCTCCGGATGTCCTGGGAAAAGAATACCAGACTTCTGTAGATAAAATGAAAGAGACCGCTTCACAATTACAGACCTTGAAAAAAGAACTGGAAGCTTATAAAGATGCAGAAGACTGGAAGGATGATAAAGGTAAAAAAGTAACGGAAATCAGCGAAAAGGCAAGTAAACTTATTCAGGAAAACAGAAAAGCGGCTGATGAACTATTTGCAAAGCTGGCACCAAGAGCAGAAAAGGCAGAAACAGAAGCTCTTAAAGATCATCCATTGAAAAAACAGATCCTTCAATCCAGAGAAACAATGGAATTTGCTCAGAAAATCATTGATGATTCTTATGATGTGAAAGACCTTGATGCTTACAAACAGAAATTCGCCCAGCAATATGTACAAATGGAAAAACTGTATAAAAGAAATATGGACGAAAGTATTCCTTCATCCGAAAAACAAAAGGAAAGCAGCTATACGGCTTTTAATAATTCTGTAAATGACTTCCTTGGAAAAATGAGAATTGTACAGCGAAGTCTGAATGAAAATAATCAGGAAGTTAACCGTGACCTTGATGATCTGGAGAGAGAAGCCGGATATATTCTCGACCGTTACAATTATTTTGTTGATTGATTTATCTATAATTAAAATTTGACATTATGAAAAAAATACTAGGAATTCTCCTGATCATTATCGGGTTCTGTTTGGTGGTAGTTATTAAAATAGGACCATCCAAAGAAACATCATGGTTGTTCAAATATGGAGAGCTGCCTCCTATACTCGCGGGAGCCGCCATTCTGATCCCCGGTATGATCATGTATAATAAAAACAGGTAGCTATATTCATGAAACCGGCTACACTTTTGGAGAATATAATAAAGGGATAAAGGTAATTTTACCGCCCATTTTAAAAAAGAAAAAGAAGTATGGATTTTGAAACGTTGAAACAGCAGATAGAAGCAGCGGCAAGAAAAGCTTTTTTAGAAATGTATGAAAAACACGGTGCTGAAGGAATTTACAGCTTTGCTTTATACAGTGATGAAGGAGCAATGACGGTATGTCCTTCTTCTAATACACAGGAAATGCTTAAAGAGGTAGATGAAGATGACACAATGTATTATAAATATGAGCCTGCAGAATGGACGTATGAAATGGAAGGTGCAGATAAAGAATTTAATGACATCTGCACCGGTCTGAGAACAGAGCTTGAGAAAAATGATGAAGATGATGAATGGTTTCAGGGATTTCAGACTCAACTTTATGCAACCTGCATTGAAGTGCTTGAAAAACTTAAAAATGAGAACTTTTTCAAAAATATTATAGGAAAGGATATTTTCCTGATTTTCACCGTTTCGGATTATGAATTTGAGAAGCAGGATCTGAAGAATATTATTATCAGGCTTAATGATAATGAATATAAAAGTGAATATCTGGATTGGATGGAAACCTGGGGCAATTAAAAGGATGTAAAATAAAAAAACACACTTAAATATATCGTATGAAGCAGGATAAAATAATTGTCTCAGATACATCTTACAAGAGTGATAATACTCTTAATGTGATTTTTAACATTGGAAAAATTCATTGGACGAAAAATCAACAGATCATGTAAAAAGATTCAGTTATGGAAGATTTTAAAAAACTCAATATTAAATTTTTATAAACCTAAATCAAATATATAAACCCAAATCTTTATGAACTCATATAAATTTTACAAGCAGGAAGGAAACCAATATATTTTTAAAAATCAACCGGTATTTATCTCTGTTTTATGTCTTATTTTCTTAGTTATAGCGGCGCTGATCTTTAATAATGCAAGAACTGTAAGCCTTATTATGATTGCTGTTGTTATACTGATTGCAATCAACTTCTTTACAAAGAAATTCATCATTGATATGGATCGGAAAACCATTACAGGAAAGCATACCATCTTTGTTCCGGAAAGAACATACGAGATAAAGGATTTTACCAATTTTCATGTGTTGGCTACAAAATATATGGGCTTTATTACCACTAATGTTGCGTTGTCTATTTACTTTGAGGTAGATGGAAAAGAGAAGCAGCTTACTATTGGGCAGGCTCTTACACAAAGAGGAATACAGGAAATGGTAAATGAAACCGAAGATATTATGAAACTGAATGAGCAGAACAATGAATATCACAGACCGTTATAAGTTTGAAGAGAACGGAAGCGAAATAAGCTTTATGCCCAATTATAGTTCTTTAAATACTTTAATATGGTGGCTGGTATTGTTTATCATTGCGATTCCTGCGATCATGTATTACTTTATGGATCAAATGTCCGGGGATGCCTTTAGAGTAGTTTTTGCTATTTGGATAGTCTGTATGGGATATTTACTCTTTGATCTATTTTTCAGGGTTCCTGTGAAGTTTATCTTTGATAAATCCGAACGGTGTATTTATAAAAAATGGATGTTGTCCAGGAAGATCATGACCTTTGATGAAATGGCTTATTTTATCAATGAAGAAAGAGGTGGATATTATTATTCCATCGGGAAAAAAAGAAATCAGTTTGTAAAAAATTACAGGATCAGCAATTACTTTTCAGGATCTAAGAAATCCATTGAGAGGGAAGATGAATATATAAAAGAAATATTATGCCCAATTCTGATCGCTGTAGGGATTTCTTTTAACGAACGGGAATGATAAAAGTAAAAACGATAAGTAGGGTAGAAGCTACAACCATGACAATTATAAGTATAACCATTCCCCTCCGTTGGAGGGATGGCAAAAATTCAAAGAATTTTTGACGGGGTGGTTAAAGCATTACACAAATCTCCAACATTGAATCATTCAAAAAGACCAGGGGCTGTTTCGAAGAAACAGCCCCTGATTATATTATTAAAGAAAGCTAATTAGTTAGCTAAAATTCTTTTTACAGCTTCTTTCACTGCTGCTGCATCAATTTTATACTTTTTCATCAATTCAGCAGGTGTTGCAGATTCTCCGAAAGTATCATTTACAGCTACAAATTCCTGTCTTGTAGGTCTTCTTCTTGCAAGCATTCCCGCAACAGATTCACCTAAACCACCAAGGTAGTTGTGCTCCTCAGCCGTTACAATCTTACCTGTTTTTTCTACAGATTTTAAGATGATCTCTTCATCAAGAGGCTTAATCGTGTGGATGTTGATTACCTCACAAGAAATACCTTCTTTCTCAAGCTCATCAGCTGCTACAAGAGATTCCCATACAAGGTGTCCTGTTGCAACAATCGTTACATCAGTACCTTCCTGAAGCATGATTCCTTTTCCGATTTCGAAAGGCATATCTTCAGGGATGAATACAGGAACAGTTGGTCTACCGAATCTTAAATATACAGGACCTTCGTGCTCAGCAATAGCGATTGTTGCCGCTTTTGTCTGGTTGTAGTCACAAGGGTTGATTACGGTCATTCCAGGAAGCATTTTCATCATCCCGATATCTTCCAATACCTGGTGAGTAGCTCCATCTTCTCCTAAAGTAAGACCTGCGTGAGATGCACAGATTTTTACATTCTTACCAGAGTAAGCGATAGACTGACGGATTTGGTCATATACTCTTGAAGTAGAGAAATTAGCAAAAGTTCCTGTGAAAGGAATTTTTCCGGTGATGCTAAGACCTGCAGCAAGTCCCATCATGTTTGCTTCTGCAATACCTACCTGGAAGAATCTTTCAGGAGCTTTTTCAATGAATTTCTCCATTTTCAAAGAACCGATAAGGTCTGCACAAAGTGCTACTACATTAGGATTTTTGTCAGCAAGTTCCGCTAATCCGGCTCCGAATCCTGAACGAGTGTCCTTTTTTTCTGTATATGTATATTTCATTTTTATTTTTATTAATCGAGATTGTTTAAATAGTTGTTTAATTTCTTTTTATCAGTCGGATCAAGCTTCTCCTGAATTTCGTTGAAGTATAAAACTTCCCGTCTTATTTCATCCAATGTTGCTTTAATACCTACAGAATGTGGTTCAAACTGTGAAAGATACATGTCGCATGTTTGTCCTGTATAATTTCTCAAGTGTTCCTTTAATTCTTTATTCTTGAATTGAGGAATATTTTTCTCAAAATTAGCACAGTGTTGAGGTAATCCTTTCCAAAGCTTATCATTATGGATATTATGAATTGCTAAACCCTCTTCTGAAGAAAGCTTTTTCTTATAGTCAGAGACATAATCAATGACGAATGAATACTCTTCAAATTCTACTGCTGCGGAATCAGCTGCCACAATTGCCGAGTCTGCACTGGCAGTATTATATTCATCCAGCTCTTTTTGATAAGCAAGCATTATAGAATCCCGTCTTCTCTGCTGATCTGTAATGATTTTCTTATGATCTACAGAAATAAAATCTTTAGAATCTGCTATAGATTTCATGACCAGATATTCACGATCATAATCCTTTTCAGGTGCTACTTTCAGAATAAGTCCTTTTAACCCGGATTTTTCAAGCCTAGGTATTGTAAGGTATTGCTTCACTAATCCGTTGAAAACAGTAAAACTGTTATAAGGAGAAGTTTCATCAATACATACCTTTAAGAAATCATCCTTACGGGTATATTGCGGATCCTTTTTGGGTTTGAAATTGACCAGATAATGGTTGCATGGAATACCTAAAATGGTTTCTTTGGTATTCAGCTTTTTCGTTTCAAAAACATATTCCTTATCAGGGTTTTCTGAGTAGGAACTTTGTATAGAACTCCAAAAATGCTTTCCCATACCTTCACCGGTAAGACGGTTGTTCATTTCCAGACTTACAGGGCTTGTAGCCAATGCATCCGTAAAGAAGTACATCGGAATATCCTTGAAGGTAACATTGGTGAAAAATTCATTATTATTGCTAACATACATTTTCACCTGAGAATTGGACAGTTGATTTCCCATCATCTGATAGGTAAGTTCCTTTGTAAAAGAAACTTTCTTTTCCTGAGCAATACCAAGAATAAAACTGGTAAGAAAGCAGATTAAAATGAATTTTTTCATGAAAATTTGATGACTGATTTTTTAAAGATATTAGTAGTCAGCAGGAGCTTCTAAATACAATTGTTTGAATGCTGTTTCCAATTGCTCATCATTAGGAGCTTTACCATGCCAAGCATGACTTCCCATCATAAAGTCTACTCCCGCACCCATTTCTGTGTGAAGAATAATGGCTACCGGCTTACCTTTTCCTGTTTCTGTTTTAGCTTTCTCAAGGATTGCAATTACAGCTTCAAGATCGTTACCGTTTTTCTCTTCTAAAACAATCCATCCGAAAGCTTCAAGCTTAGCATGAAGATTTCCTAGGCTTAATACATCATCAGTATCTCCATCGATCTGACGTCCGTTGTAATCGATTGTAGAAATAATATTGTCTACTTTTTTAGCAGCAGCATACATCAATGCTTCCCAGACTTGACCTTCCTGAAGCTCACCATCTCCGTGAAGAGAGTAAACAAGAGACTGATCTCCATCCAATTTTTTACCTTGAGCCACACCAAGTGCTACAGAAAGACCTTGCCCAAGAGAACCTGAAGCAATTCTGATCCCAGGAAGCCCTTCGTGAGTAGTAGGGTGTCCCTGTAATCTTGAATCAAGTTTTCTGAAAGTTTTCAGTTCCTCTACCGGGAAGAAGTTGAATCTAGCTAAAGTAGAGTAGTACACCGGTGAAATGTGCCCGTTTGATAGATAAAAATGATCTTCATTTTTGCCCTCCATAGTGAAAGGAAGATTATAGTTCATTACCTTTCCGTAAAGTGCTGTGAAATACTCTGTACAACCTAAGCTACCACCCGGGTGTCCTGAATTTACAGCGTGAACCATTCTTAAAATGTCTCTTCTGATCTGCGTAGTAAGAGATTTTAACTCTTCAATACTTTTACTCATTATATCTGATTTATTTGCACGCGAATTTACAATTTTTTACCGGCTTATGGAAATGCAAAAATCCGGATATAAAAACCCGGATTTTGAATTATTTGAATATTTTCCCTCTTTTAGCAGCCTTCGTTGATGTAAACTGTAATTTCAGTCACAATATTATTAACAAATTTAAAGGTAAGTTGTGTTCCTGCATCATAATCCTCAATATTAAAGTATCCTGCATCTTTAATACGTTTGCCATTATCATCAACTTCCGGGCGAACACTGAATATAGGATAATTCCTGTAAGCATTGATAAGCTCATCTCTGGTACTTCCAACACCCATTCCGCTTTTTGTTCTGAATTTTTTACTAGTAGTTGTCATTCCTGCAATGGTAACGGCATCAGGTTTTGCTGCTCCACCATAACCCTGGAAGATTTCAATATTAATGATCTCTCCATTGTATTTCACAACATTCTTACTTTCGCTATCAGAAGTTTTCAGTTTTATACCTGCAATTTTTTCTGCCTCACTTTTTTCCATAAAGATCTTGTAAGGACCAATTCTTAAAGTGGATATTTCAAAATTCTCCTGAGCACTAATAGATACAAATGTCAGTACGAAAATGAAAAGTGAAATAATTTTTTTCATAGTTAGTAAAATATATTTTTTTTGAAATTTTATTTTTTCCTCAGTGTTTTATTAATCGCATTTTTAATCATTGGTTCCATGATTGCATATCCTGCAGGAATAGGATGAATACCATCTTTTGAAAGTCCTTCACGCATTCCGCCTTTTGAATCCCTCATCGCAGTATTATAATCTACAAATATGAGCTTATTGTTGTCTGCATATTGCTTTAATCTTTTATTCAGTGCATCTACTTTTTGAGGAGCGTCTGTTATTTCTTTACGCCATGGAAATGCTGCTGCGGGCAATACAGAAGTAATAATTACTTTAATACCGTTTTTTTGAGCAATATCAGCCATAGCTTTGATATTATTAAAAGTGAAATCAGGGTCATAAATACCTGTATTCTGAGCAATATCATTGATCCCTGCATTAATGATGACCAGCTTGGGCTGTAAAGCGACAACATCATTCTGAAAACGTAGCAACATCTGTGATGTTGTTTGCCCGCTGATTCCTCTTCCAGTATAATTGTTTTCAGAGAAAAACTCCGGATGACTCTTTACCCATCCTTCTGTAATAGAATTACCCATAAAGACAATATCCACTTTTTTCTTTGAACTTAAAATGTTTGTATTTTCATCCTTATACCTTGTAAGATTGGCAAAATCAACTGCGCTTTGTGCATTTATAAATATGCCGGAAAACAGATTAAAGGCTATAAAAATGAATAATTTCATAACTGATAATTTTATGGTTATGCTTAATTATACAACTCTCAAATGTTGTTTGTTTTTTACCAGCCATAGCCCAATAAAGGTCAATAACCCATTTAAGACAATCAGCTCCACACCAATTCTGTAGTCTGTATAAGTTGTCACTGCATAGTTGATAAGATATGTGAATATCGGAGCCAGGATTGTTACTGTAAGAATAGAATACTTCTTTGAAATCTGGAACTTGGTGAAAATTCCAAAAGCAAAAAGCCCTAATAACGGTCCGTAAGTGTATCCTGCAACTTCCATGATCAGATAAACAATTGATTTATCATTCAACGCCTTGAAAACCATGATCAGGACGAAGAAAACCACAGTGAACGTTAAATGCACTTTCATACGAAGGCTTTTCTTCTCTTTTTCCGTTTTGGTTTTATCTTCATTAAGGTTTAATAAATCTACACAATAAGAACTTGTAACGGCTGTTAAAGCACCATCAGCAGAAGGGAATAACGCAGAAATCAATCCGATGATGAAAATAACGGAAATCGCCATTGGAAAATACCCCTGAAGTGATAAAGCAGGGAAAAGATCATCTCCCATGATGTTCTTAATATTTCCTGCTGCATCTTTGAAACCAAAGATATTAGTCACAGGATCGGTTCCTGTAGTTCCATATCCTGCACCATGTTGTATCGCGAAAAGATAAAGTAACCCTCCTAAAAACAGGAAAGCAAGATTGACCAAAAGAAGAGTCCCAGCAAACGTCAACATGTTTTTCTTTGAATTCTTAAGATTATCCACGGAAATATTTTTCTGCATCATTTCCTGATCCAATCCGGTCATGGCGATTGTAATGAAGATTCCGCCCAAGATGGTTTTAAGGAAGAAGGTTTTGGAATTCGGATCAAAATTGATAAAGTGAGTATAATTTTTCTGCTCTAAAATAGTATAAGCTTCTCCGAAAGACAGGTTCAGATTTGATAAAATATAAACGATACAAGCTACCAAACTTATGATCATAAAAGATGTCTGTAAAGTATCTGTGATTACAATGGTTTTCACACCCCCTTCAAAAGTATACAGAAGTACCATCACTAAAAGGACAAGCGAAGTAACCCAAAACGGAACTCCCAGTCCTTCCAACAGGAATATCTGTAAAACATTCACTACTAAATAGAGTCTCGCTGTAGCTCCAATCGCTCTCGAAATAATAAAAAATATAGAACCGATTTTATGCGCTTCCACATTGAATCTTTTTCCCAAATAAGTATAAATGGAAGTCAGATTCATCTTATAATACAAGGGAAGCAGTATGGCTGCGACAATAAAATATCCGATGAAAAATCCAATCACCATCATGTAATATTCGAAACCTCCATAAATATATTCAGAGCCGGTCATTTTTCCTACTGTTCCCGGAACTGAAATGAAAGTCACTCCACTTAAACTGGTTCCGATCATCCCGAATGCCACAAGCCACCATTTACTTTTTTTATTACCAATAAAGAATGACTGGTTATCAGAATTTCGGCTGGTGAAATAAGAGATCACCAAAAGACCGATAAAGTAGATAAAAACGAATAGCAAAAGGATAGTTCCTGGATTCATGCTTAAATTTTAAATTTTAGCAAATATATAAAAAAGAACCATCGTGAATCGTGAATTTCGTTCAGAGAGGTTTTTTATACAATTACTTTAGAAAAGTTATTAAAAATTGAATATAATTTAAACTTTACTGGGGGAAACGAATAGTGACCTCGTTACGGCATTTTACTCAAAAAAATCTTTACGGACCAGAGCGTTAAAAATAAAAAAACACATGAAAAAACCTTCCAGATTTACTCTGAAAGGCTTGTATTGTAAGGGTGGAAGCAGTAATTAATTTACCAAAACATCCTGCAATTCCTCACTCTTCTGGAAGCTGGCTTTAGCAAACGGACAAAGAGGAATAATTTTCTTTCCGTTTTTCCTTGCAAAATCTACAGCAGCCAAAAGCATTTCTTTACCTACACCTTTTCCGTTGTAGGCTTCTTCCACCTCCGTGTGGTCTATAATAAATCTTTCTTCTCCTGCCCAGGTGTAAGTCATCATTCCTGCGCGTCTTCCATCTATGAAAGCTTCAAAACTTCCGTGTTTTTCGTCGTTGTTTTGTTTTACTTCGATCATATTTTATGAGAATTTAGTTAGTATTTCTATGTCGTTTGTTAATATTTTATGAATAGGGCAGGCATCTGCAATCGTATGGAGTCTTTTCATTTGTTCAGCATCCAAAACTCCCTCAAAAGTAATATCTCTTTTGAAAATTGCTCTTTTGGTCAATGGATAATTTTCAAGTTCCACTTCCACATTGATGTTTTCCACATCCCATTCCTTTCTTTCAATGTACATTCTTAATGTCGCTGCTGTACAGCTTGCTAAAGAGGTCGCAAGAATTTCCATAGGATTAAACCCTTTGTTTTGTCCGCCTTTATCTATAGGCTCATCGGTAATGATCTTATTTTCTCCTGCTGTTACCTCAGTATAATATTTCGTTTTTCCTAAAGTTGCTTTTACCGTTATCGCCATTATATTTCTTTATTGAATTTATAACTTAATGCTCCTGAAGGGCATTGATCTATTTGATTTTTAAGTTCTTCAGGTGTTGCATTTTCTGCTTTTATCCAAGGTCTGTTTTTGGGATTATAGACTTTGGGTAATAGTTTTACGCATACAGCCGAGTGAATGCATTTTTTGGGTTGCCAGATAACAGTAATATCACCATTCTGGTATTCGTGTATTTCCATATCAATTGTCTTTTAATGATTATGATTCTTTAGAAAACGAGTCATACTAAGAGCCACGAGATAATAAAAACCTATGGCAATATAAGGATAAAAAAAAGAAATAGCAGTTCCTTAATATAAAATACAAAGAAACATTGAAGACTATACTTTTCTTTAATCTTCTGTTTTAACTAGTTTTTTAAAGTTTTCAATTTTTGTTTTTAAGTCGTTTAGCATTTCAGGGTTGATCAATCCACTTTCAAGGTCAAAATTTTCATAAAATTTAGACAATGAAAAAGTTTCCTTGATATCAGCTCCAAATTGAGGAAAGAATGTTTTTGCCGTATTCATGACATTGCCACCACCATAACCGCCGGGAGAAGTACTCATAAGAAGCATGGGCTTGTTTTGAAATACTTTTACATTGATTCTTGATGCCCAATCAAAAACGTTTTTAAAAGCTGCACTATAAGATCTGTTGTGCTCTGCAAGCGAGCAGATAATGACATCACATTCTTCAATAACCTTTAAAAATTTGTGAGCTTCGTCAGGAAATCCTTTCTTCTCTAGGTCTACAGAGAAAACAGGCATAGTAAAATCGTTGAGGTCTATAAGGTTGATTTTTTCTTCTTTAAAATCTTTTAAAACAAATTTTACAAGTTCTCTGTTAATGGAAGTAGATGAAGAACTTCCTGCAAATGCTAATATTTTCATGATTTTTCTATAAGTAAAACTATTTTTTGTTTAAAACCGCTTTGGGCAATGGAACATATTCCTGATCATCACCAGGAACCAAAGGAAACGCATCATGGTTCTGGTCATGCCAGTTTACCTTTGCCTGATCAATGATTTCCCTATCGGAATTCACAAAATTCCAGAATATAAATCGTTCTTCATCAAAAGGTTCTCCTCCAAAAAGATAAATCGTACCGTTTTCACTCATGTCAAATTCACAAAGTTTTGTGTCCTTGGCAATCATCAACTGTTTTGAACCATAAGAGTTGCCATCCGTAGTTACTGTTCCTTCCAAAACATACATTGCAGCTTCACCATAAAGGTCTTTACCAATACTTATTTTCTTCGGTTCTTTAGTTTTAATTTCAATAAAGAATAATTTACTGTGTACCGGGACAAGAGATTTTTTGCCAAATGCTTCTCCTGCAATGAGCTTATACTGAACTCCGTCTTCTTCCCAAACAGGAATATCATCAGCTTCAATATGATGAAAAGTGGGCTCGGATTGCTCAAGATGCTTGGGAAGACCTACCCAGATCTGAAATCCGTGAAGTCTTTTATCGCTGTGTCTTAAATATTCTGGTGTTCTTTCAGAGTGTACCACTCCTTTACCGGCAGTCATCCAGTTTACAGCACCCGGTTTTATTTCTATGGCATTTCCAATGCTGTCTCTGTGGAAAATAGATCCTTCAAGCAGATAAGTCAGTGTGGATAATCCTACATGTGGATGTGGGGGAACATCAAGGTTTTGATAATCCTTTAATTCCGAAGGTCCCATATGATCAATAAAAACAAAAGGACCAACAGCTCTTTTTTCACGAAAGGGAAGAAGTCTTCCTACCAGAAAATTTCCTATATCTGCGGCCTTTTCTTCGATGATAAGTCCAATATTTGACATAATGATGTAATGCTTTTAAAGTTTAATTAAGTGTATATAAAAGTCTAAAGTTTATCGTATGCATTAAATTTTTCATCAACGATACGCTTCCATTCAGGGTGCTTTTTAATGAAGGCAAAAACGTAAGGACAGAATGGAAGAAGCTTTTTGCCACTTTCTTCAATGTAATGAAGTGTTTTTTCCACTACTGCCGCCGCCGCACCGGTTCCAGCCAGTTCAGGCTCTGCTTCAGTATGTATCAAGGAAATCTGATGAGATGTTTCATGATAATCAATAAAGGCATAATGCCCATTGAATTCTATTTCAAATCTTTTTTCCGTTTTTACAAGTGGAATGTTTTCAAATTCAGTTTTCATAATTTATGTATTAAAAAGTTTGGATTTTTATAAGAGATCAGAATTTGTAGTTTATTGTTTACAATATTAAATTCTGATCTCTTATGTTTAATCCGTTATAATTGTATATTATAAAGTTAGTAAAAAAGGAATAATTAAAGATTAAGATAAATTTAATTCTAATTTTTTAATCTTCTAAATAACCAAATTTCCCGGTGTTGAAGTCCTCAAAAGCTTGCATGATTTCCTCTCTGGAGTTCATTACAAATGGTCCGTGAGGGAATATAGGTTCATTGATAGGTTCACCACTGATGATTAAAACTACCGCATTTTCATTTGCCTGAATAGTGAATGTCTCACCTTCATTTTTAAACAAAGCAAAATGATCAGCTTTTACATGTTCTTCTCCATTAATTGTGATATTTCCCTCAATAACCAAGGCTGCTGTATTGAAGTGAGCAGGGAAATTAAATTCTGCTTTACCTCCTGCTTTAAGCTTTGCATTCATCATGTGAACGGGAGTGAAAGTAAATGCAGGACCTTTATGCCCATCATATTCTCCAGCGATAAGCTCTATGAATCCGTTTTCGCCAAGGTCAATTCTTTCCATATTTGAATTTTCAATTGCCTGGTATTTTGGATTGCTCATTTTGTCTTTTGCAGGAAGATTTACCCAAAGCTGAACCATTTGAAAGATTCCGCCTTCTTTTGCCCATTCCGTTTCATGATACTCTTTGTGAAGAATTCCCTTTGCGGCAGTCATCCACTGTACATCACCCTGTCCGATGATTCCTCCTCCGCCAGCGCTGTCATGGTGTTCTACTTTTCCGTTATATGCTATCGTTACTGTTTCAAAGCCTCTGTGTGGATGAACGCCTACACCTTTTGGTCTGTCCGAACCATTGAAGTGGAATTTTGAATTATAGTCAAGCATAATGAACGGATCCATTCTTTTCATATCTAATCCAGGTACACCCGGAATAAAATTATGAACTCTAAATCCATCGCCTACAAAATGTGCAGGTCTTGGTGCTACTACTGTTTGTACTTTTTTAGTTGTCATCATATTGTTGATTTTATATACACAAAAATACCACAGCTAAGAGGAAAAAACATTGATCTGTGATAAGATCGATAGGGGACTGAAAGTGAAAAGTATGAATGCGAAAAGTAAATAAATTTTTAAAAGCATCTGTTTAAACTTATATTAAAATATCATTATTCTTCTTTAGATTTCATATTTTTTCCATCTGAAATATGTAACCTTCTAAAGACTAATCCTGATAAAATTGTCAGTATTCCTACGGTTAGAAAAGTATATCGGAAAGCATTATGAGTCTCTCCTTTGATGAGATCCGAATTTTCAAATATTTTTAAAACGATCAATCCAAACGCAATTCCAAATCCGATGGCTAGTTGCTGATTTACAGAAATTAATGAATTACCACTGCTGGTTTGGAAATTTCGAAGATCAGCAATAGAAATAGTGTTCATAGAGGTAAATTGTATAGAGTTGAAGAAACCTAAAACAGCAATAATTGGAATAAACCAATATAAAGAGGTGTGAATATCAGGAATTGCAAGCATACAGATCAATGTTCCGATGATAAAGGTATTGATCATTAATGTCTGGCGGTATCCATATTTATCAAGGATTTTAATAACAGAGGATTTTCCGAATATCGCCGTTAAAGCCATAGGTGCGATGATCCAGCCTGAAGTTACAGCAGATTGCTTATAAGCAATTTGGATCATCAATGGAAGTAATAAAGGAACAGAGCTGATTCCTAATCTTGTGGCAAGATTTCCTACAATTCCTACACGGAAAGTTCTTACCTGAAACAGGTTTAAAGGGAAAATAGGATGTCCTTCTTTTTTTGCATGTTTATAGTAATAATAAAGAAACAGGAAGCCAAGGATAAATACTATGAGGACTGGCGTTATATTTTGCATGTCTCCGAAAAGTTCTAAAGAAACGGAAAGCAGGAGAGAGGCTGCTGCAAAGATTAAGAAGCCTTTGAAATCAAAATCTACATCATCAGATTTATAATCAGGCATAAACTTTAATCCTAAAATAATACCTAAAACGCCAATCGGAATATTGATCAGAAATATCCAGTGCCAGGAAAGATAATCTACCATATAGCCACCCACCAACGGACCGAGAACCGGACCGATAAGTGCCGGAATAATAGCAAAATTCATAGCCTTAAGTAATTCGTTCTTATCAAAGGTCTTGATAAGTGCTAATTTTCCAACCGGAGTCATCAGGCTTCCTCCCACCCCCTGAATAACTCTTGAGATTACCAAATGAGTAAGGTTTTGTGATAAAGAACAAAACAATGAACCTAAACTGAATAATATCAATGAGAAGATAAATACTTTTTTAGTCCCGAATCTATCAGCAAGGAACCCACTTGCCGGCATAAAAACGGCTAATGTCAGAACATAACTGATAATAGCATTCTGCATATTTAAAGGAGATTCATGAAGGTCCTTTGCGATGGAAGGAAGAGACGTGTTCAGAATCGTAGAATCCAGCATTTGCATAAAAATAGCAGTAGCCAGAATGAGTGGTAGAATTTTCTTTACTGAATTCTGTTGAGGATTTGTTTCTATCATTTTGTGTAGGCTGAAATATTTAAAAATTTCCAGACTTATTTAATTTGAAAAAATACTTGCTTTAAGCATCTTGATTCTTACATAAAGAAATCCCTATAAAATTAAAAAAGTCCTGCGAAATATCACAGGACTTTTTGATTTATTTTCTAGGCTTTTCTACTCCTTTCCATTCATCACCGGCTTTTCTATACTGGCTTAGAGTGAAATTTTTGAAATCCTTGGTTTTATATTCAATATTATCGGTATTCTGTTCGAAAGGCATAATGTAATAATATTCTAAGTCTGTTTTATCAGATTTGTTTCCTTTTTTCACAGAAGGAACATATTTAGAGAATTTATAACTTGGAAGATATTGTTTTAATCTTGTGTAAAATGCTTTATCATCTTTCTCACTAGGAATGATATCAACAATATTTAAGTCATCTTTTTTCTTATCAATCCAAAGGTAATACGTCTTTTCTTCCCCTATGTTTCTGTTAAAAGAATTGAACGCAAATAATTCTTTCGGAACTAGTTCTTTGATTTTTTCAGGATCAACCTTTGTGTAATATTGTCCTTTTGAAGGGTCTACATATGTTTCAAGGTTATACATTAAAACAGAGTTGTTTTCAAATTTCTTATTTTTAAAATATTGATTTAAAGATAATTCTGCAGTTGCTCTAAGTTCCTTTCCTCTGCTGTCTAATTTTTTTGTAGGATTCTGAGGGTTTACATACTTTACAAATTCATATAAAACGATAGGCTTGATGTCCTTAAGGTGAGGATACGTTTTAAGTTGCTCAGCTGTTACCAACCAGTAAAATTGTTGATAGTAATCGTCTTTATCAGCGTCTTTCACAGTTTTATAAGCCAAAGCAAGCTTTTTGGAGTTCAGGTATTTGCCATATTTTCCCTGTCCAAAAGCAAAACTGATGGTTAATAAGGCAAATAAAACAGTAAGGTTTCTTCTCATTTTTTTATAATTGATATTTTCGATTTCCAAATATAATTATTTATTAGATATTATTTTTGATTGTCAGTTAAATTATCCCATATTGTTATTGTTAATTCAAAAAATAATCCCGTATTACTACAGGATTAATAAATTGTTGTGGTAGAATTTTGAAACTGAAATTTACACTATCTATTATGCAATTTGAATTTTAAACTCAAAGCTTTGATACACAATTGTCAATTAATATTATTCGATAATTACCTGATTGTATAAATTAAACGCCGTGTTTTCAGAAATATTTTACCTTTATTCAGATATATATACTTTGCTGAGTGATACACCTGACGATCTCAAAAAATGCAAGTTTTAAGAAAATCCCTGTAAATCCAGCATTAAAATTTATTCATCTAAAATTGATCATTCACTATTAATCTATTAAGTTTAATCTCATATCTTTAATATGATGTCTCATGCACTTTCACAGCTCTTCCGCTCGGGTCATTCATTTTTTTGAAAGCTTCGTCCCATTCTAAAGCGATAGGAGTGGAGCAGGCAACAGACGGAACAGACGGAACAGTTGAGGCTGCTGTTTCACTTGGGAAATGTTCCTCAAAAATTGTTCTGTATCTGTATTCTTCCTTGTTTTGCGGAGTGTTGAGTGGGAATCTGAATCGGGCATTAGTCATCATTTCATCTGTAACTTCTTTATCCGCGACTTCTTTTAAAGTATCAATCCATGAATATCCTACACCATCTGAAAACTGTTCTTTTTGTCTCCATACAATGGAGTCTGGGAGAAGGTCTTCAAAGGCTTTTCTTAATACCCATTTTTCAATTTTGCCTTCAGCAGTATTAATCATTTTATCCTGTGGGTTAATTGCCATGGCGATGTCCATAAATTCTTTGTCAAGGAAAGGAACTCGACCTTCTATTCCCCAGCTCATTAATGCTTTGTTAGCTCTTAAACAATCATAAAGGTGAAGTTTTCCAAGCTTTCTTACCGTTTCATCATGGAATTCCTTTGCGTTGGGAGCTTTGTGGAAATATAAATATCCACCAAACAACTCATCTGAACCTTCTCCGGAAAGAACCATTTTGATTCCCATCGATTTGATTACTCTTGCTAAAAGATACATTGGGGTAGAAGCTCTGATCGTTGTTACATCATATGTCTCCAGATGGTAGATTACGTCACGTACAGCATCCAGTCCTTCCTGAACTGTAAAGTTAACCTCATGGTGAACAGATCCGATGTGTTCTGCTGCTTTTTGTGCTGCAGCCAAATCAGGAGATCCTACAAGACCTACGGCAAAGCTGTGAAGTCGCGGATACCATGCTTCCTGAGTGTCACCACTTTCAATTCTCTGTCTGGCAAACTTAGCTGTGATAGCAGAAATTACAGAAGAATCCAGTCCTCCTGAAAGTAAAACTCCATAAGGTACGTCACTCATCAATTGTCTGTGAACAGCATCCTCAAGCCCTTTTCTTAAGGTAGCAATATCAGTTTTGTTGTCTTTTACGTGATCAAAACTTTCCCATTCTCTTGTATACCATTGCTGAAGTTCGCTGCCGTCCTTACTGTAAACAAGATGTCCCGGTAAAAATGTTTCAATGGTTTTGCATACACCTTCCAGTGCTTTTAATTCTGAGGCAACATAATAGTTTCCGTTTTTATCCCAGCCTTGGTAAAGAGGGCAGATTCCCATATGATCTCTGGCAATAAGGTATACATCATTTTCAGTATCATATAACGAGAATGCAAAAATTCCATTCAGTTTTTCAACAAAGTCTTTTCCGTATTTTTTATAAAGAGCAAGGATTACTTCGCAGTCAGATTGAGTTTGAAACTCATAATCAGGAAATTCTTCTTTTAGTTCTCTATGGTTATAGATTTCACCGTTTACTGCTAATACAACTTTTCCATCTTTGGTAAATAAGGGCTGTTTTCCTGAAGTAGGATCTACAATAGCTAATCTTTCATGAGAAAAAACCACTTTTTCATCTTGAAAAACTCCACTCCAATCCGGTCCTCTATGACGGATTTTTTTTGACATTTCCAAAACCTGAGGTCTTAATATATCGGTTTTCTGTTTGGCGTCAAATAGACATACAATTCCACACATATTTTTATTATTTATTTATGGAACAAAAGTATAAGTGACGTTTATAAATAACAATTAAAAATTTAAATAAGTTAATAATTTTCATTAATTAATTTATTTAAACGAAAATTATTAACTATTTATGAGAATTAGTATGTTTTTGATTGATTTTTTTCGTTAGCTTAAAAATGATGATAATTTCCATACGAAATAAAAATGACATATTTATTAATCTATGGTAATTTATTATATGAATTTTAGCCCTTACTTTGTGGCTCGAAATAATTTTTTTTCATCATTTGTGTTTTTACCTTCTTGCAATTCTCATGCAAGAAGGTTTTGTTTTTATTGAGTTCCTAATAAAATTCCTGAGACATTCCATGAACTGAAACTGGTTCCTTCTGTAGGTCCTTGCGGAATTTTTATTTGGACGGTATGTTTTCCTGCTTTTAAGTCTCCCAGAGGAATAAAATTTGGATTGGTTACTGTTCCCGGACACCAGTTTGATCTGCTGAGGTCTGAAGAAGAAAGCCCATCCTGAAAGTTTCCTGAAGCAGGGTTGTACAATCGGTAAGAACCGCAATCTGTTCTCCATGGTACAAAAGAAAAGACAGACTTGCCGTCTACAAAAATAGAATTGGTCTTAGGAACAAATTCATCACCATTTTCCCAGCCTCCATGTCCTGTTGTCGTATATCTTAGCTGAGCATTTTTTAAATCTTTATCCAAAGTAAAGTCTACAAGAAGTCCTTTATCCTGATTGAACATCGTTGAATAATCCTGTCCAGCCATTTCCATAATATTTAAAGTATTGAATAAAGGAATGGATACATTATTTTTATGAATCGCCTGATCACTTTTATGGATTGTGATTTCCAGACTTACTTTATGTCCGCCTTTATCATAATTACCTATGAATGTTCCTATCCAAAGTTCCTTATTTGATAGTGAAGGCTTTAATTCTGTAATATCTTGTCGGAAAGGACTTATAGTTTGCCAGTTCTTATCTTTGAGCTGAATATGATTGAACTTCTGAATTCCAAATGCTGTAAAGAATCTCATCATTTCCATTGCCGGAGCATAATTTTCTGTAGCAGCTATTCCATAATACTGTTTTCCATTTCCGTTTTCAAAGACAGGAAGGGTTTTTGCTCCCTTTTCTAATCCGTCAAAAAAAGATTTTTCCTTATCCTGAGGAATGAAGAATACAGTTCCGGTTCTGTCATAAGCGTCACCATTGGATTGCTGTTTCAATTCTACAAAGATATTTTCACCTTCTGTTATAGCTGGAAATTTAATTTTTTTAAGAATAATGGTTCCGTTGGCATATCTTTTTACCTGATTGTCAGATTTTGATGCATCGGAAAAATTAATTATTTCATTGTCGAAAACTTTTAAAGTTGTAAATCGGCTTTTCCATAAAAGATCTTTATAGCTTAATGGATCTACTGATTGTACAGAACCTTTGATAATATTTTCGATTCCTGTATTTTTAACCTTTTTGATTGAACTCGCTGTAATTAATGAATTTTTATTTCTTTCAACTTCTAAAACTAATCCTAAATTCTGTCCTAAAACAGATGGTCCTCCCTGTAATTTCAGATCATTGGTGTACCAAACCTCAATAGTATTGGAGTTTACTTTCGTAACTGCTTTTTTGCAGGTGTATCCAAGAATTTTTTTTGTTTCATTAGTAAGCTCGAAATTCTGTTTTCCTACTGATTCAGAGTCAGAACTGGAAATAATTTCATCTGGTTTTAAAAAAGCATAGGAAAGAACGGTATTTGATGGCTTTTCTACCTTTGTAATTTCAAAAGGGAAGGAGCTTTTTTGTTCTTTAATTGTACTATTAAGTATGAAATTATCTTTTTCGCTGATCCAGGCAATAGTCGTAGGCTGATCAGAGATTACTTTTCCGTTATAAGAACTGGTGTATTGAATTTCATAGGTCTGTGCAGACAACAGACATACAGAGAAAATGATTACTATGCTCAATACAATTCTTTTATACATATCGGATAAGTTTACCATAGAGTTATTTAATTTGATAAACTAACTTTACAGTTCAAAACGGGTTTAATCTATAGAGTTAGTAGGGAATGAATGTAAAATGTTACACTTTATTTTTAAAAATTAACAGTTGAAAACAAAAAAACTACCCCATAGAGTAGTTTTTATATTGTATTTTAAGAGAGCTTAAGATACTCTTTCAATCAATGCCATGTAGAATCCATCGTATCCTTGACTAGGCATAACTTTCTCATCTTTAATCATTTTGAAGCCAGGATTGTTCTTGATGAATTCCTCAACTTGTAAATTGTTTTCAGACGGAAGAATAGAACATGTTGCGTACACCATTTTTCCTCCTTTTTTTACCATTTTTGAATAGTCCTGAAGGATTTGTTGCTGTTCTTTCTTGATTCTGTCAATGAAGTCCTGATCAATTTTCCATTTGCTGTCTGGGTTTCTTTTTAAAACTCCAAGTCCTGAACATGGTGCATCAATCAATAGTCTGTCTGCTTTTTCATGAAGACGCTTGATCACTTTGTTGTCAGCAATCATACGAGTTTCAATATTGTGAGCTCCTGCTCTTTTTGCACGACGCTTCAACTCGGCAAGTTTCCATTCGAAAATATCTAAAGCAATAATCTGTCCTTTGTTTTTCATCAATGCAGCCAGGTGAAGTGTTTTCCCACCGGCACCGGCACATGCATCTATAACTCTTTGCCCTTCTTTTACATCAAGGAAGTACCCGATTTTTTGAGAAGAAGCATCCTGAACTTCAAATAATCCTTCTTTGAAAGCTGTGGTAAGGAAAACATTCTTTTTTTCCTCAAGCTGTACTGCATCCGGATAATTTTTGATCGAGAAGGATACCACTCCTTCATCTGAAAGATCAGAAATAAGTTCTTTTGTAGTTGTTTTCAGAGAGTTGGTTCTTAAAACTGTAGGCGCTTGCTCATTTAAAGCAATCATTTCTCTTTCCCAATTTGCTCCAAGCTCTTTTTCAAGAGTTTCTGCCAGCCAGTCAGGAATAGAATGTTCTATTGCTTTTGTAGGAACCGTGTTTTTTTTAAGTTTGGTAAGAATGTCTGCAATCTTGATTCCATCAAATTCTTCAAACTTTTTATAATTGGTCTTGCTCCAAAGAAGGTAAGCAATGATAAGTTTATAGATGTTGTTAGGTTTTACCCCTTCGCCCATATAATATTCAAGGCGTTTTTTCCAACGGATAATATTGTAGAAGATCTCAGAAACAACGGCTCTGTCCTGGCTTCCCCATTTTCTGTTTGCTTTCAAAAGTCTTTCAATAACCTTATCAGCATACTTGTTTTTCTCAAAAAATGTTTCTTGTAAGGCATCGTGAATTCCGATAGCCAGGTTTCTGTGAATAAGTTCCATAAATTTGCTTCGCTGTTTGAATCTGCAAAAATACGAATTAAAGTTGAGAGTTGTGGATTTGAGTAAGAGAGTTTGAGAAGAGGAGGGTTGTAGAATTGATGAATACTGGCAAACGGAGAATTTCGTATCCGTTTTGTCTGTGAATTTTTTTTATATTAATAAATTTCCACAAAGAGTCTGCAAGAGCGCAAGGGAACTCATTTCCTTTGGCTGAGTGAAGTGCCTTTGCGAACAAATAATATATAATATGAATAATCTCCACTTTGTGAACATTAGCGTTTAAAGCTTAATGGTATCGATTGAATAAGAATTATACATAATATTTAATTTGTGGTGTAAATGATCGGAATAAATTTTACTGAATTTTTAAAGATTTTTCTGAAGATTTACTTTTTTTATTCGGTAATGGTGGCTTTTCATTCAGAGATGATTGAACTCCTTTTTTTTTGCTTAAATGAAGAAAAATGACAAACAAAATGTACACGCTTATCAGTATACTTTATTTTCTTTACATTTACCTTAGTTGATTTATCTTAATTCATTTAATGGTGATAATATTGAGGCTGCTTATCATCTACTATACTGACTTTTATCTCTTGACTTTAACCTTTAAAAAAAACTACCTTTGCAAAAAATTAAAATATGAGTGATACAGTACTTTGTCCGAAATGTAGCTCCGAGTTTACTTATCCGAGCGATAATATGATGGTATGTTCTCAGTGTTTCTACGAATGGAATCCGGAAGAAGTTGCCGCTGAATCAGCAAACGAGGGTAAGATATTGGACTCTAACGGAAATGAACTTCAGGATGGTGACTCTGTAGTTGTAGTAAAAGATCTTCCTGTAAAAGGAGCTCCAAAGCCAGTAAAAGCAGGAACTAAAGTGAAAAATATCAGATTAAGACCAGGAAGTGATCATAATATTGATTGTAAAATAGATGGTTTCGGAGCAATGGCATTAAAGTCAGAATTTGTAAAGAAAGCATAAAAAAAGGAAAAAATTGGACAGTGTAATCTTTCAATAGACTTAATTGCAAGATTGCTAATGTCCGTCTAGAAGGCAGAAAGAGAATTAACCAAAAATTTCCTTATGCTGTGGAAATACAAATGTAAGAAAAAGTTTTATAACTGATTCTTATGTTTGTGTTTTTTTTATTTATAAGTGTAAGTGAATGTATGAGTTAAGATTGTAAAATAGCATGAATTAGGAATAGTAAGACCGCAAAATAGCTTGTTGTTTCTTACGATTTACACTTTAACTTTTTAGCAACTTTACCTTTAAGAAAATGTAATATTTACAGATCCGGAGATGCTATTATCAGTATAGATAATAAGTTCTTTTCCTTTTGCGCTTAATTTATTCCAATAATAATTTCCTGCAAACCTGCTTTCCAGTACTTCTGCTTCCAGCCCGTTTTCTGAAATTTTTATTTCTTTCGG
Organism: Chryseobacterium artocarpi; assembly: GCF_001684975.1. Taxonomy (GTDB): domain Bacteria; phylum Bacteroidota; class Bacteroidia; order Flavobacteriales; family Weeksellaceae; genus Chryseobacterium; species Chryseobacterium artocarpi. Next base: position 54,953 of record NZ_MAYH01000051.1, read on the forward strand.
ATAATAAGAGAACTTTAGAAGCTGGAAATCTGTCATTTCTGTTTCGTTGAAAATATTCACTTCCCCAAATAATTTGGCAACATAGGGATTGTAAGGATTTCGATAAGTTTCTTCTGTATTTTCATTCTGAATCAGTCTTCCGTTCTGAAGAATAACAATCTGATCCAGCCATGGCATAATATCCTGAAGCTCATGGGTAGAAATAATCAGGGAAATCTGATGCTCTTTTACATACCTGAAAAGTCTTTCTCTAAGTTCTATTTTTCTCGGAAAATCCAGATTACTGAAAGGTTCGTCTAAAATAAGCAGTTTCGGTAAAACAGAAAGTGCTCTTGCGATGGCTACTCTTTGCTGCTGTCCTCCGCTTAAGTATTTAGGAAGTACATCTGCAAATTCCTGAAGTCCCACCACTTCAAGAAGCTCCATGACGGTTTCTCTTTTCTTTGTTAAATTGATATTTGAAATAAATTTACCTACATTTTCAGCCACGGTAGCATAAGGCATAAGATCAAAATTCTGAGCCACAAACTTCATTTCTGCTTCTCCGGGAACAAGATTTCCTTTAGGACCAAGAAGTCTGGTCCCATCAAAAATAATTTCTCCACTTTCCCAATCAAGCAGCCCATAAGTCAAACTTAAAAGGGTTGATTTTCCACATCCGCTTTCTCCGGCAAGGGCAATGATTTTGTTTGCTTCAAATCTTAAATTAAGGTTCTGAAACAATGGTTTATCCTTGGAGTGAGAGAAAAATAAATTGTTTATTTCTAATAGCATATTACAAATGTAAGGTTTTTATGAAAAAATAATTTTTTTTATTATATTAGCGGAAGTAATAAAAATAAATCAAAAATGAGAAAAAAACTGTTTTCGCTAGCTATTCCTGCGTTATTTATTGCTGCTGTAATGGTTTCTTGTAAAAAAGATAAACCGCTTACCAGTGAAAGTAATGAGGTGACAACTACCAAAGACGGTAGCCAGTACACTTTGGATACGCTAAACAGTAAGGTTGAATGGAAGGGATACAAAGTATTTAAGTCTGAAAATACGAGCCATTTTGGAACAATTAAGTTTGAAAGTGGAGATGTAACAGTGAAGGATGGAAAACTGGAAAGCGGTAAATTTGTTGCTGATATGAATTCCCTTACGTCTGTAGACTTGAAAGACAGTCCTGAAGATATGGGTAAATTAAATGGTCACCTTAAGAGTGGTGATTTCTTTGAAGTAGAAAAATTCCCGACAGCTTCTTATGAAATCACAAAGGTTACTCCTGCTACAGAAGGTGATTATAATACTCTTTTGGATGGTAATTTAACAATTAAAGGAATTACAAAACCAGTTCAGTTTAAAGCTAATGTCTCTGTGAAAGAAGGAGAGGTAAGTGTAGCTACTGAGCCGAAAGATATCAAAAGAGAAGAGTTTGGAGTGAAGTTCCAGGCTCCTGCTGAAAACGGGGTGATTAAAGATGAGGTAACTCTTCAGATCAACGTTAAAGCTTTAGAAAAGAAATAATTTTTTTATTTAAGTGAAATAAGTGATTGAAGTCTGCCTCCAGAAAAAGGGGCAGATTTTTTTATGACTGACCTAATATTCAACTTAAAAGTCGTATTTTTGCAAAACATTTTGAAAGGGTAAAATAATGATAGAAAAGATAGAAGAACTACTGATCGAAGTAAACGGCTTCAACGCTACCTCTAAGGAAGAGATAGAAAACTTCCGTATCAAGTACAACGGTAAAAAAGGAGTTCTGAATGATTTTTTTGAAAAATTTAAAGAAGTTCCTAACGACCAGAAGAAAGAATTCGGACAGAAGATCAATACTCTGAAGCAGGCTGTTGCCGTGAAATTGGAAGATTTGAAAAATGCTTCTGCATCTTCTATTATCGTAGAAAAAGAAGATCTTACAAGACCTGCTTTTCCATTGGATTTAGGATCAAGACATCCAATTAACCTGGTTAAAAACAGAATTATTGAAATCTTTAAATCAATTGGGTTTGCGGTTGCAGATGGTCCTGAGATTGAAGATGACTGGCATAACTTTACTGCACTGAACCTTCCGGAATATCACCCGGCAAGAGATATGCAGGATACTTTCTTTATTGAGCAGAATCCGGATATTCTTTTGAGAACGCATACTTCTTCTGTACAGACTCGTTTTATGGAAGAAAATCAGCCGCCTATCAGAATTTTATCTCCGGGAAGAGTATTCAGAAATGAAGCAATCTCTTCACGTTCTCACTGTATTTTCCACCAGATTGAAGGTTTATATATTGATGAGAATGTAAGTTTTGCAGATTTAAAGCAGACGATCCAGTTCTTTACTACTGAACTTTTCGGAAAGTCTAAAATCAGAATGAGACCTTCTTATTTCCCATTCACTGAGCCAAGTGCTGAGATTGATGTATATTGGGGATTAAACTCTGAAACTGACTACAGAATTACAAAAGGAACAGGTTGGTTAGAGATCATGGGTTGTGGAATGGTAGATCCTGCCGTATTAAAGAATGTCAACATTGATTCTGAGAAATATTCAGGATATGCATTCGGAATGGGGATTGAAAGAATCACAATGCTTCTTTACCAAATGAGTGACATCAGAATGTTCTTTGAGAATGATATCAGAACCTTGGAGCAATTCAAGACTTTATAAAAAATCAAACCTCCGGAGCTCCGGAGGTTTTTTGTTTTTAATTACTGACCTAAGAAACAAAACGCAATTAAAAACTGATCTTATTGAAAAATTTACACGTGTCTGTCTCTTATGTCCATACTTTAGTTCAAATCCGCTAGAGACCGAGTGAAGTATTGACATTGCAGCCTTCTTGCTGCTTCTATTATAAAGACAATCGATGCTCTTTATCTATTACATTCAACATAAAAAAATGTCTGTAAAAATTACAGACATTATATTATTGAAAAAACTTCATCGTTTACTTACTAAACTTTAAAGGATATTTTACGTTTTTATAGCTATCAATACTTGCTTTCAATGAGCCTACAGCGAGCTCAGCTTTCAACAGCATAGGAATATGATTGGCGTCATTGGAAACCCACATGGTAACTCCTTCTTTTTCTTTAAATACTCTTCCGCTTTTTACAGAAGGAATGATCTTCAAGCAATTGATTGTACCAAATTTAGTCTTCAGGTTTTCAGTTCCTGCTACTTTTAATTGGAAAGGGAACATTTCGTCATCTATCCATACATTCATATTAATAATGGTTCCTACTTTTAATTCGTCTGGGCTTTTGCTTCGCAGATAATAGAAACATGAAAGCATATCCTGTACACCTTTTACGGATTTTATGACTTTAGAACCATTTGCAGGCGTTTTTTTGTCTGTTAGTATTAATGTATTATTATCGTGATTGAAGGCGGTCTCAAGGTGCTGGCGATAGCTTCCTTCACGTACATTTCGAACGTAGAAACTTGGTAAACCGGTGGCAGTATCAATGAAACTTTCATACAAATCTTCTACTTTAAAGAATGCTTTTACAGCACCGGTAGTTTCACCTGTACCTTTTACATATAAATGAGGTGTTCCTTTATACGTTGTTTTTTTGGTGGTAAGATTGGCTGTTCCGGCATTTAAGAATCCATAGTGAATTCTAAGGGTGATTGATTCTCCGTCTGCAACGTTATCAATCTGTGCCGAGCCTAGAAAAAATACAAAGACTGCTAAAAGGTTTAAAATTTTCTTCATAATATGTCATTTACAAATACATTGCCAAATTTAAAATCTTAATTGATAGATATTTGACAAATCTCAGGTTTTTATTTAGAATCAATTAAATATGCTTCGCATTAAAATTAGTAAATTTGCAGCTACATGTATAATTAAATTATCTAAATTATGATAACCACTGATATATTGATCATAGGAGCAGGTCCTACAGGACTTTTTGCAGTTTTTGAAGCAGGTCTTTTAAAAATGAAATGCCACATTATTGATGCACTTCCACAGCCGGGAGGGCAATTGGCAGAACTTTATCCTAAAAAACCTATTTTCGATATTCCGGGGTATCCTTCAGTGAACGCTGGAGAATTGGTGGATAATTTGATGGAGCAGATTAAGCAGTTTCAGCCTGGATTTACTTTAGGAGAAACCGCTGTTTCTTACACAAAAGTTGATGATGAATGGTTTGAAGTAGTAACGAACAAAGGAACTGTTCACAGATGTAAGGCTATTGCTATTGCAGGAGGATTGGGTACTTTTGAACCTAGAAAACCTACTTTCGAGAATGTAGCTGATTATGAAGAAAAAGGACTTGAATATTTCGTTAAAGAGCCTGAGCACTTCAGAAATAAAAAAGTAGTAATTGCCGGAGGTGGAGATTCTGCCCTTGACTGGAGTATTTTCCTTTCTAATGTAGCAAGTGAAGTGACTTTGATCCACAGAAGAAATGAGTTCAGAGGAGCTTTGGATTCTGTAGAAAAAGTTCAGGATCTTAAAAACGCAGGGAAAATTAAATTAATTACTCCTGCTGAAGTTACTGGTATCAGAGGTGAAGGAAAAGTAGAAGCTATTACTGTACAGAAAGATGGTGAGGATGCTTTTGAAATCGAAACTGATTATTTTATTCCATTATTCGGATTGACTCCTAAGTTAGGTGAGATCGGAAACTGGGGATTGAATATTGAAAAGAATGCGATTGTGGTAAACAACGCTCTTGATTATCAGACAAACATCGACGGTATTTATGCAATCGGAGATATCAATACATATCCTGGTAAATTGAAGTTGATTCTTTGTGGTTTCCACGAGGCTACTTTAATGTGTCAGAGTGTTTATAACAGACTGAATCCTGGTAAAAAGTTCGTATTAAAATATACAACCGTAAGTGGAGTAGACGGATTTGACGGAAGCCGTAAAGAAGCAGAGAAGGCTGTTGTGAAAAAAATTGACTAATTTTGCAGAATTATGTCAGATATTAATATTAAAATCACCGACAGAGAAGGGGTAACCCATGATGTCGTAGCTCCTACGGATATGTCCATGAACTTAATGGAAATTATCCGTTCCTATGAATTGGCTGAAGAAGGTACTATTGGTGTATGCGGCGGAATGGCAATGTGTGCATCATGTCAGGTTTATGTAATTAATGATCCTGGTTTGGAACCAATGGGTGATGAAGAAGATGCTATGCTTGCTGAAGCTTTCCATGTGAAAGATAACAGCAGATTAGGATGCCAGCTGCACATGGTTAATGAAATGGAGGGACTTGAAGTGGAAATAGCTCCTTATCCTTAGAAAATATTTTTTAATCTTAATAAGAAACCCGTTCGAGTTTTTCGAACGGGTTTTTGTTTTTATGAATTTTCTATTTTATTTCTTAGCTGGCTGAAATTTCGGGTGTCCCACCTGCCATAATGCAAAAGCGAAAATGTCTGAATATTCTTTGAAGACTACATCCAGATCACTTGTAAAATGACCATTTTCGTAATTGACATATAACAAAACAGGTTTTTCAGATGCTGTGCTGTTTTGTAGGGCTGCTGCAAATTTAGCGGGTTCCCAAGGGGTAATTCTGGAATCATTCATTCCGGTACGGACAATGACTGCAGGATATTTTACTCCTTTTTTAACTTTGCTTTGTGCATCCATTTCGATCAGCCCTTTAATATCCTCAGCGTTTTTTATACTTCCTATTTCTGGAATCTGATTATCTCCATTGGCTGAATTTTGAGAACGAAGAGCATTAGTCATTCCCACTTCAGCAATAGCAACCGCAAATAAATCAGGTCTTTCCGTGATGGCTCTTCCGATAAGAACCCCTCCCATGCTTACTCCGTTACCAATTAATTTTGAAGGAGAAGTGTATTTTTGGTCAACAAGATATTCTGAGCAGGCAATGAAATCTTTCCATGTATTGGGTTTTTTAGCTTTCATTCCATCTTTATGCCAGTTTTCACCTTTTTCACCACCTCCTCTCACATGGGCAATAGCAACAACTACACCCTGCTCAAGCAGTACAGACAATCTGTTGGAAAAACGTGGAGTAGAAGAAATTCCATAGCCGCCATATCCTGTGATGTAAGCAGGAGTACTGCCATCCATTTTCATCTTTTTAGGATAGATAATAGAAAGAGGGACCATAGCGCCGTCGTGGCTTTTTACTTCCACTTCTTTTACTTCATAGGATGAATAATAATCCGGGTACTTGCTATCCCCATTGAAATATTTACTTTTAATAACTTTTCCATCCTGAGGGGTATATTCGTAGAATGTATTCGGAGTAAGCCAGTTGCTATTATTACACTGTAGATGATCATTTTCACGGGAATTAAGAGAAGCGGAACTATTGACTCCGTCAGGTAAAGGAACCTTTTTTATAGCTAATGTTTTAAGGTCAATCTGATATTTCTCCTGAGTAATACCATTGTTTAAAGCATAGAATAAATAATTTTTAGAATTGTGTATTGATCTGATTACAGCACTCCCTTCCGGAACGATGATTTTAGCGTTATCAAAGTCAGGGTTTGACAGGCTTGTAAGTCCTATTTTGTAATTTGGTGCATTTTTGTGACTAAGGAAAAATAACTGATCCCCTTTAATAAAGGTTTGAGTAATGTCGTCTGAAGTTTTTACAAACTGTTTCCACGTAATTTTTTTATCCTTTAGAGCAGAATAAGGAGCATAGAATAGAGGACTTTCCGATTTGGTAGAACCTATATCAAGTAAGATGTATTGATAATCTTCAGAAAACTCAACCATTGGAAATTGTTCCGTTAGCATATTGATTTCTGGATTTGCCTCTCTTGATGCCAGTACAATATCCTGATCAGAATGGGTTCCTATCTTGTGCAGCATTGCTTTCATTTCTTTAAGGAGCATATTGCTGTTGGGATCTCCGGTACTCATTTTAGTGTAAATAATAGATTGATCATCCGGGGTAAATTCAAAGTTGAACTCACTCCAAATAGGAGTAAGTGTATCGTCAAGTATTTTCTTTGTCTGTAAGTTTAAAATCTTAAGCTCACAAATTTCACCACCGGATTGGGAAAATAGTAATGCTACTTTATTGCCTTTCGAATCTATTGAAAAATTAGTGATCTGAGCATTCTTCTTATAGGTTTCGGGATCAAATATCAATGTTTCTTTCCCTGTAGAAATGTCCCTTGTGTATAGCTTGGAAAGTTTCTCATTCTTTTTTGTTTTAATGTAGAAATATAAGTTTCCTCTTTGTTTTGCATAGCTGTAGGAGTCACCACCCATTTCCTGAACCTGCTTCATACGATTATAAAGAGTTTCACGGTTAGGTATTTTATCAATAATAATATGGCTATAGTCCGATTCTGCCTTAAACCATGTTTGTACTTCAGGACTTTTCAGGTTTTCCAGCCATTGATAATTGTCGGTAATCTTTGTTCCAAAATAATCATCCGTTACAGGTATTTCCGGAGTTTTTGGATAATTATATTGAGCATAACTGATCTGACTTAAAAATAGGCAGCCTGTTAGAAATATGTTTTTCATAGTATTATTTCTTTTAATAGTGATAAAGTTTTAATTACAAAAGTACTAAACTATATATAACAAATAGTGATATATATGAAAAGAAGGAATATTCTGAAAATATTCCTTCTTTTTATGATTAAATTTCCTCTTTAGAAATCCATTTTCCAACCGTAGGAGCTTGGTAGTTCCTCATTTTCTCAAGCAGATCATCAATATTGTCACTGATGAGAAGCATGTCCCGGTTCACTGATTTTAAGAATCCTTTATCAACCATATTCTGAACAAGACTGATCAGATCATTGTAAAATCCATCAATATTTAAAATACCGATGGGCTTTTTATGAAGTCCGAGTTGTGCCCAGGTAATCATTTCAAAGAATTCTTCTAAAGTTCCGTATCCACCAGGAAGAACAATTACACCATCACAAAGCTCATTCATTTTTGTTTTTCTTTCGTGCATGGTTTCTACCAAAATCAATTCAGTAAGATTTTTATGAGCAATTTCTTTTGACTGTAAAAAATGGGGGAGAACTCCGGTCACTTTACCATTTTCACTCAAGGCACCATCTGCAATGGTTCCCATTAAACCTGTTTGTGAACCGCCATAAATTAACTGTATTTTTTGTTTGGCTAAAATTTTACCAAGCAGGAAAGCCTGTTCTTCATAAATTTTATCTGTGCCGAAACTTGAGCCGCAGAATACTGTAATACTTTTCATATTTAAATGTTTTTGGAATCATTAAGATATTTAAGTGATTAAAAAAGATAAGAAAATATTTATAATTATCTTAATTGTTACGCTTATTTAATCTATCTATAGAATCTTAATCTTCATAAAAATTAAAAATATCCAAAATCAGGTGACTTTGGATATTTAGTATAATTATTTTAATGTTCTATTTCTGAGGAATATTCGCTAAAATATCTTTCAGGAAGCTCCAGAATTTCTGTGCAGATGGGATGTTTGCTTTTTCATCAGGTGAGTGTGCTCCTCTGATCGTAGGTCCAAAACTTACCATTTCCATTTCAGGATAGTTAGCTCCGATAATACCACATTCTAGACCTGCATGACAAGCTACTACATGAGGTTTTTCATTGAACTTTTCAGTATATATTTTTTCCATGATCTGTACGATTTCAGATCCTGGTCTTGGCTTCCATCCTGGGTATGAACCGCTGAATACTACATTCATTCCTGCTAATTCTGCTACAGACTTCAATTGTTCTGCTGTAGAATATTTAGAAGAATCTACGGATGATCTTGTAAGGTTTAAGATTTTAAGTTCACCTCCTTTTAATTCTACTCTTGCAACATTGTTAGACGCTTCTACAAGGTCTGCTACATCAGGGCTCATTCTGTATACTCCGTTGTGAAGAGCTTTTAAAGTAAGAATTACTTTTTTAGAATCTCCTTCCGAAATAGCTTTGTCAGAAGACGTAGAATTTTCAATATTGATCTGAAGACCTGCTTCTACAGACGCAAATTCTTCTAAAATTTCTGCTTTAAGAACAGTTGCTTCCTGGATGAATTCGTGAGCATTTCTTACAGAGATAATAGCAACACCTTCTCTTGGAATAGCGTTTCTTAATCCACCTCCGTCAATAGAGATCAGTTCTATATTTTGGTTTTCCAATCCTTTGTAAAGAAGTCTTCCAAGGATAATGTTCGCGTTTCCGAAACCTTTATGGATATCCATTCCTGAGTGTCCACCCTGTAATCCTTTTACTTCAATTCTTACAACCTGTCCTTTCGCAGTTTCTACAGCATAATTTTGAGTGATGGTAACGTCTACACCTCCGGCACAACCTATGTCAATTTCATCATCTTCTTCTGTATCAAGGTTTAATAAAATTTCTCCTGTAAGCTGTCCTGGTTTTAAACCAATAGCTCCCGTCATTCCTGTTTCTTCATCAATCGTGAATAAAGCTTCCAAAGCTGGGTGAGGAATATCTGAACTTTCAAGGATAGACATGATAGTCGCAACTCCTAAACCGTTATCGGCTCCTAAAGTTGTTCCTTTTGCTTTTACCCAGTCACCATCAATCTCCATTTTAATCCCTTCTGTCTCAAAATCGAAATTAACATCATTGTTCTTCTGGCAAACCATATCCAGGTGCGATTGAAGCACTATAGATTTTCTGTTTTCCATTCCTGCTGTTGCAGGTTTCTTGATAATTACGTTTCCTACTTCATCTACGGTAGTTTCAAGTCCTAAATCTTCACCAAATCCTTTGATGAAAGCAATTACTTTTTCCTCTTTTTTAGATGGTCTTGGAACTGCATTTAATTTGGAGAAATTTTTCCAGATTATCTGCGGTTCTATATTAGATAATGCCATTGAAATTTATTTTTCTCAAATTTACGAAATAAAAAATGCTTCCGTGGGATACAGAAGCATTTTTTATTGATCGCTAAAAGTAGAAATGACCAATTAGCTTTTTCTTTTTTATTAACATCCACATTCTCCGTAGATGGGGGTTGAGATAACAGAACCATCTGGTTTTTCAATGGTAAGTGTGCCTTCAAATAATAAAGCTTCCTCACCTTTGATTTTTTTACCTTTCACAGAGATTTTGTAATCACCATTTTCTATCTCTTTGGTCAGTTCTTCGTCCACTTCCATATCACTTGAAGAGATAAGGTTCATAGAAAGTCTTTTACCATCCAGCTTCATATAAGCTGTTTTTCCGGCATCATCAGCATAAATATATTTTTCAGCCTCAAAATCAGCTTTATTTCTGGCGAAATAACAAGAACATTCCTTAATTTCTTCGGGGAATGAGATGGTTTCAATCTGAATTTTTCCAGAAGGAATACTTGCTGTAGCAGAATCTTTTACTATGTTTAAAGAATCGGCAGGGGAAGCACCGGAAACTGTTTCTTTGTCCTTTTTACAGGCAACTAAAAGAAATGCAGAAAAGAAAATGATTAAGTATTTCATTTGTTTGTGGTTTTATTATTTATTTAGCCTCTCGCTCTTTCAAGAAGGGTCATCATTAATAATGAAAGGATTACTAAACTTTCTTCCTCATCATCAATATCGATTAATCTATCCAGCTGGAATCTTCTTCCAAAGAATGAAGGCATTTTTTTCAGTTTGAAATAAGCTTTTCCATCAATACCGGTAACTGTATAAGATGGATTAAGGAAATATCCGGTAAACATCCCAATGATAGGAAGTTCTCCTACAAAGCTGTCCCAGAATCTTACCCATGCATTATCTTCCTGTACCTTAAACTTAGGCTGGTCATTAGCATCCAGGATATCATAGCTTGATTTCCAAAGAGAACGCATCCCTTTTCTTGCTAATCTACCATAATTTTTGTTGTCAACAATGTCATTTAAAGAATAAGAAGCATTAAAATCAATCCATTTGTTGGCTCTGATTCTGAAAAGTTCTTTAGATTTGGTTTCATCGTTGAAAACAATTACATCCTCCTTTAATTTGAACATTTTCTGACGTACGTATGCTACATAGCTTCCATTTTTGTCAGTAATATTAAAATCACTAGCTAATGTAGAGATTTTGAATTTGAAATCCAGAGGATAATTTAAATTTTTAAGTACCATGTTAGTTTATTTTTCTCATATTTAAGCCGCAAATATAGCTGTTTTTTTAGAGTTATTTTCAATAAGAAGGGAATGAGTATTTAAAATATCAGAATGAGACATTGGGTTGAAGTAAGTTACAAGTAAGAGATTGACAAAATTTAGATAATAGATATTGGATGGAGTAATAATATTCAACCTTGAACTTTAAATCTACAAATTGACTAGCAAATCGAATTGACAATTGACAATTGACTTTCCGATATTTTAAAGCTCAAAAACTCCACTTTGGAATAGATCATTTTCCTCAAATAATCCTTATTTTTGTGGTTATGGATTACCCAAGTAAAGTTTTGGCAAAGGCAGTGGATGAGATTTCAGGATTACCTGGAATTGGAAGAAAAACAGCTTTAAGATTGGCATTGCACTTATTGAAACAACCTAGTTCCAGAGCGGTGAGTCTTGGTAACTCTCTGATCAATCTTGTTACCGAAATAAAGTATTGTAAAGAATGTCATAACTTTTCTGATTTTGACATCTGTGAGATCTGCAGCAATGAAAAAAGAAGCGGTGAGCTGATCTGTATTGTTGAAGATGTAAGAGATGTGATTGCCATTGAAAATACAGGTAAATACGGAGGTAAATATCTGATATTAGGCGGTAAGATTTCTCCGATGGAAGGAGTAGGACCAAGCCAATTGAATATTCCAAGTATTGAAAGAAAACTGAATGAGGGCAAAGTGAAAGAATTTATTTTTGCTTTGAGTGCCACGATGGAAGGAGATACAACAGCTTATTACATTTACAAGAAGTTCAAAAATTTCAATGTGAATTTTTCAAGTATTGCAAGAGGAATTTCAGTAGGTGACGAACTGGAATATGCAGACGAAATTTCTCTCGGAAGATCCATTATTAATAGATTACCATACAACGAAAAGGATTAATATGAAGCTGTCTGTCATTATTGTTAATTATAATGTTACCCAATTACTCAGAAACTGTCTTTTATCTCTTCAGAAATATATAAAAGATGTGAATTATGAAGTGATTGTCATTGATAATGCTTCTACAGACACTTCCTGGAAAGAGCTAATTCCTGAATTTCCTAATATACATTTCATTTCTTCAAATATTAATGGAGGATTTTCAAAAGCTAACAATAAAGCTATAAAAACAGCAAAGGGTGAATATGTATTGCTTCTTAATCCTGATACGGAGTTGGAAGGTTTTTATATAAAAGAACTTCTTGATTTTTCTGATTCTAAAGTAAAATTTGGATGTCTGGGAGTGAGAATGCATGATGTGGAAGGGAATTTTCTTCCGGAAAGCAAACGTTCAGTTCCTGATATGTTCAATTCTTTTGAAAAATTATTCACCAATTTAAAAAAGAATAATTCTAAGTCATATTACAGGAATGATGTAGGAGAGGATGCTATTGCAGAAGTAGAAGTTATTACGGGAGCCTTTCTATTGATTAAAAGAGCTGTTTATGAAGAGATAGGAGGGTTAGACGAATCCTATTTTATGTATGGTGAAGATATTGATCTTTGTTATACCTTATTAAGAAAAGGATATGAAAACTATTATTATGGAAAAGCTTCCCTTCTTCACCATAAAGGAGAAAGTACGGTGAAAGATGAAGTTTACCTGAAGCGTTTTTATGGTGCAATGCAGATCTTTATTGATAAATATTATAAAGAATCAAAGCCAATGCAGTATTCTTTCTTAAAGGCTGGATTAAAGCTGCGTCATCAGATAGAAAAGATCAGGCTGAAGTAGAAAATTTGAAATGAAATATTATACAATAAAAAAGCAACTCAATTTGAGTTGCTTTTGTTATATGTAGAAAATAATCTTCTTATTTAGCCGGTGCAACTGGTGCAGGTGCCGGAGTGGTAGTTGTAGAAGAAGTCGGAGCAGATTGTTTTGCCGGAGCTTCTTTTTTAGCTGGTTGCTGTTGAGTAGCCGCAGATTGTGACGGTTTACCTGTAATAACAACGCTTAAAAGGATAAGAACGATGATAGTTCCGCCTAGAGTCCATGTTGCTTTTTCCATGAAATCATTGGTTCTTTGTACTCCAAACTGTGCAGATGATGCCCCTCCGAAAGTACTGGAAAGACCTCCACCTTTAGGGTTTTGAGCCATAACAACAATTACCAATAAAACACTGGCAATCATAATAAGAACCATCAATAGTGTAAATATAGTATCCATTAATTCTGATATCTTTTTGAATGGGCAAATTTAATCTTTTTTTACTGAACGACAAAAAAAGATGTGGAGAAATATGAATCAATACCGAAAGTTTAAAGATCAGATAATGATTTTCGACTAAAAATAAGGCAAAAAGAGAACTTTAGACTTGTTTAAAAGCCACGAATTCACGAATAAAATGTGTGCAGCTTCGTGTATAAGATTAAATACAGAGAGACCGGAAATAATCAATCCGTGCATTAGCGACAAAAAACAAAAAGTTAGCAGTATAGTTTCCCAAAAAGATATTTCTTACTTAGACTTTAAATAAGGGTGATAGTTTTACAATAGTGATAAACTCTTTAAAACCGCATAGATAATATAGAATAATCAATTCGTGCATTAATGACAAAAAAAAGCTGCCTCAAAGTGAGACAGCTTCTATTATAAAAAGATATTTTTTATTTAAAATCAGAGTCTTTAGCCTGATTAATCTGATAAGACTGTACAGCAAGATTAATATCCATTCCACCCATATTCTGAATAATGGTAAATGGAAGTTTTACTCCTGATACCTCTTTGTAATCAGCATAGCTTGTAGGAATAGAGCCTCCTTCTCCAGCTTTTACTTCTCCGGTTTTTAAACCTGTTTTTACACTGTAGTAATATGTTTGTTTAGGACCTTTTACAACATAAGAATCTTCATTGTTATATTTTTCAATTCCTGCTAATTTTATATCTGTTGCTTTTGCAAAAGTAAGCTCCGGGAAAAGTTCCGGCTCTGTCATGGATGCTTTTTGTTGGTCATTCAGGGGTATTTTCTGTCCTTGTCCTTCCATATAGCCTTCCTTACCGTCGAAAACTATTTTTTGAATTGTATTACCCATCATTTTCATTTCCACCAGCATTTTTCCACCTTTGCCCTGAATCAGCTTCATGGTCATATCCATTTTCTGAACTTTGGTAGTAGCGTTAGCGGTAATAGAAGTCACTTTCTGAATAGCAGCTAAACCTCCGATTGCATTGATATATTTATCCGCAACAGAAGCAATAGTAACATTCGCATCAACCTTTTGTGCAGCTGGCTTTGCTACCGGATTAGCTTCCTTATCGAAGTATTTTACCGGATATCCCAATTTCTCTAAACTTTCAGAAATATCAGACGCTTTACCTGCAACAAAAATTCTGCTTTGGTTGGGAAGAATTGTTGCTTTTACAGCATTAGAAACATCGGCTGCACTTACTTTGTCAATAGATTTTAAATAATTGGTGTAGAAATCCGCCGGAAGATCCTGAACCTTTTGATTTAATGCAAATTTAGCAATCGTTTCAGGCTTCTCTAGAGACATAATGAAGGCACCTTTCAGTTTTGCTTTGGCATTGTCAAGCTCATCAGGTTTTACAGTAGAAATGGCATTAAGTTCATTCATTAATTCCTTAATAGCTTTATCCGTAACTTCATTTCTTACACTGGTTTCAGCTGCAAAATCAGGTGAATACTTGCTTGCATTCATACTAGAGTAAGCGCCATAAGTAAATCCATTCTTTTCTCTAAGGTTCATGAAAAGTCTTGCTTCACCACCACCACCTAAGATATAGTTGGCAATTGTAGCAGGGAAGTAATTCGGATCTTTCATCTTAAGCGTGTTCAGATTTCCAACTGCTAATACAGATTGTACTGCAGATGGTACATCCACTACGTTGATTTCAGTTTTTGAAACATTAGAAGCAGGTTCTAATGCAGCAAATTTCGTATTTGATTTTTTCCAGTTTCCAAAAGCTTTTTCAACTAAAGGCTTGATCTGATCGAACTTTACATCTCCTACAATAACTAAATAAGCATTATCAGGAGCATAATATTTATTGTAAACATTCTGAACATCCGCTAGCTGTATCTTATTAATAGATTCCACGGTTTCAAATTCTCCTCTTGAAGTATTCTTTCCATACATAAGGGCATTGGAAACTCTTTCAGCAATAGAAGAAGCATTTTTTTCATCAGCCTTTAATCCTTCAATGATTCTTTCCTTTGCATTCTGAATTTCTTCAGAAGAAAACTTCGGATTCACAATAGCATCCGCCATTAAACCCAATACTTCAGGGAAGTATTTTGATAATGAATTGGATGAAGCTCCATTAGATGAAAAACTTAAGTTTGCCCCTAAAAAGTCTACCTTTTTGTTAAATTCATCCTTGCTCAGATTCGTTGTTCCGTTATCAAGCTGTTCTGCCATCACCTGGCTTACTCCGGAGATATTTCCTTCATAATAGGGAGGTCTGTCCATAGAAAGAGTAGTGTTTACTCTTGGCAGTTTATTGTTTTCAACTACCATTACGGTTAATCCGTTGCTTAATTGAAATGTTTTTGGTTTCGCAATGTTGATGGCAGGAGTTGGTCCCGGTTTAGGCATTGCATTAAGATCTATTTTTTGGGCAGAAAGCATTCCTGCAAATAAAAATGCCGCTGCTATATATGTAAATTGCTTTTTCATGGGTAAATTATTTTTTCTCAGGAACGTAGTTGATGATGATTCTTTGGTTGGAATTCAGATACTTTTTAGCTGCATTTTGAATATCCTGCTTGGTGATAGACCTGTAGATGTCGATTTCCTTATTGATAAGATTTGTATTTCCCATCAATACGTGGTTGGTTGCTAAAGAAGCCGCAATTCCCTGGATGCTTGAATTCTGATTTACAAATTGATTTTCAAACTGATTTTGAATTTTTTGATAATCCTCATCAGAAATTAAAGTTGTCTGAAGCTTTTTGATCTCAGCATCAATATCTGCCTGTAAAGTCTGCTTAGTGGTTTGCCCCATAGGAATAGCAAAGAATGCAAAAATACTGTAATCCTCAAGTCCCTGATTGAAAGCCGCTACCTGAAGTGCTTTTTTCTCCTGATCCACTAATTTTTTATATAAAACAGAAGATTTACCATTACTTAAATAAGAAGAAAGCATATCTAAAACATAAGCGTCCTTTTCTTTATTGGCAGGTGTTCTGTAAGCAAAAACATATGCCGGAAGCTGGATGTTCGGATCAGTAGCTGTAACTTCTTTTTCCTGAGTGATAGGAGCATCTTTAGGGAAAGACTTAGGGTAAATTGTTCCTTTTGGAATACCTCCGTAATACTCTTCAATCCATTTTTTAGTCTGATCAGGTTTGATGTCTCCTGCTACCACTAAAGTTGCATTGTTTGGTACATAAAATTTCTTGTAGAAAGCCTGGAACTCTTCAAGCTTTGCAGCGTTAAGATCTTCCATAGAACCAATTGTAGGCCAGTTGTATGGGTGATTGGTAAACAGATTTTTCTGAATAGTTGAGAAAAGATTTCCATAAGGCTGATTATCCATTCTCAGTCTTTTTTCTTCCTTTACTACCTCTCTCTGAGTGTCTACTCCTATTTGGTTGATTACGGCATGACGCATTCTTTCAGCTTCCATCCATAATCCAAGTTGCTCATTATTGGAAGGAAAAGTTTCGTAGTAATATGTTCTGTCGTTGGTTGTGTTGGCATTGTTCTGCCCTCCGTTGGATGAAACGATCTTAAACCATTCGCCTCTTTTAATATTTGGAGTTCCTTCGAATAAAAGGTGTTCAAAGAAGTGAGCAAAACCGGTTCTTCCTTTCACTTCATCTTTTGCTCCTACATGATACATTACACCTGTAGTAACTACCGGCGCTGAATTATCCTGATGAAGAATTACATGAAGACCGTTGGGAAGATCATACTCTTCGAATTTGATTTGCTGTGCATTCAGCATTAGCCCGAAGAAAGCTACGGCAGCAGCAGAAAGAAGTCGCTTTTTCATAAAGTTAGAAATTGTTTATCAATTAGTAGGAAAAGTGAATTAAATGTTACACTTTGATGAAAATTGAATGATGAATGGGCAATTTATTTACTTATAAATTCTTACATTCAGTAGAAATTCGCTAGTTATTTACGATGCAAAATTGACTATTGACATTTCATAATTTGAATTCTCCTCTGAATACATTAATTTTGTGTTCCCAAAATTTTTTGCAGTATGGACTATTTGAAAGGACTCAATGAATCACAATATGAAGCTGTTACCTCACTACAGGGACCTTTGATGGTACTTGCAGGTGCCGGTTCAGGAAAAACCCGTGTGCTTACGATGCGTATAGCTCACCTTATTCATAACGGAATAGACCCTTTCAATATTCTGGCACTTACCTTTACCAATAAAGCAGCCCGTGAGATGAAAGAACGTATTGCAAAGGTAGTAGGAGACAGTAATGCAAGAAGTCTCTGGATGGGAACTTTTCACTCGGTGTTTGCAAGAATTTTGAGAATTGAAGCTCATTTATTGGGCTATCCTTCCAATTTTACCATTTATGATCAGCAGGATGCACTGAATGTCATCAAAAAAGTATTGAAGGATATGAACATTGATGCGGATCTTTATAAACCAAAGAAAGTTCAGGCAAGGATTTCAACCTATAAAAACAACCTGATTACGGTAAAAGCCTATTTCAACAATCCCGAATTGATGGAGGCGGATGAAAAGGCAAATATGAAATTCATCGGGCAGATCTATCAGAGGTATGTAGATGCATGTTTCAGAAATGGCTCAATGGATTTTGATGATTTATTGTTAAAAACCAATGAATTGTTGACGCGTTTCCCGGAAGTGTTAGCTAAATATCAGGACAGGTTCAGATATATCATGGTAGATGAGTACCAGGATACCAATCATTCTCAGTATCTTATTGTGAAAGCACTGGCTTCCAAGTTTGAGAATATTTGTGTAGTAGGAGATGATGCACAGTCTATCTACTCTTTCCGTGGAGCGAATATTTATAACATTCTGAACTTTAAAAAGGATTATCCGGATGCAATCACTGTATCATTGGAACAAAATTATCGTTCTACACAAAACATCGTAAACGCCGCGAATGTTGTTATTGCGAAGAATTTACAGCAGTTCAAAAAAAATGTTTTCAGTGATAATGAAGAAGGAGATAAGATCAAAATTTACCGTTCTCTTTCCGATGCGGATGAAGCCAACTTTGTTGCCGGAAATATCTGGGAACTACGTAACCGCGATCAGAGAAAATACAGTGATTTTGCTATTTTATACAGAACGAACTCTCAGACCAGAGCTTTTGAAGATGCTCTAAGACGTAAAAATATTCCTTACAAAGTATATGGTGGACTTTCTTTCTATCAAAGAAAAGAAGTTAAAGACTTAATAGGTTACCTGCGTCTTTTGATCAATGAAAATGACTCAGAGGCTTTAATGAGAATCATTAATTACCCTGCAAGAGGTATTGGAGATACAACACAGAATAAACTGATCGTTTTTGCAGATGCTCAGAATATTGCCGTGTCAAAAGTTTTGGATAATTTACCAATGTATGCGCCTCAATTAGGGCTTAATAATGGTGTTTTAAACAAACTGAATGACTTCTGGTCTATGATCAAAGCATTCCAGGTATTATTGAAGACAGAAACAGCATACAGTGTTGCAATGGAAGTGGCAAAACGTAGTGGGCTGATCAAGTTTTTAAAAGATGATCAGACTCCCGAAGGTATTTCCAGAGTAGAAAACGTACAGGAATTAATGAACTCTATGCAAGGTTTCATTGAAGAGCAAATGCAGCTGGAAGATGGTGACCCAAGTCTTTCCAATTTCCTTGAAAATATTGCTCTTTCGGCAGATACTCAGGATAAAGAACTTGAAGATGATATGGTTTCTCTGATGACGATTCACCTTTCCAAAGGGCTTGAGTTTCCGGTTGTACACCTTGTGGGTCTTGAAGAAAACCTTTTCCCAAGCTTTATGAGTTCCGCAACAAGAGAAGATCTTGAAGAAGAAAGACGACTGTTCTATGTGGCATTAACAAGAGCAGAAAAGCAAGTGTTCTTCTCCTATGCAGTTTCACGTTTCCAGTGGGGGAAAATTACAGATGCAGAACCATCAAGATTCCTTAGTGAGATTGATGATGAATACATAGAATTCCTTAATCCGGTATTGGAAAAAAGATTTATCAATAATTCCGGAGTAAAGTCTAATATCTTTGATGAGCATCCATCTGAAATGCGATCTTTCAAAAAGGTGGAAAAGAAAACGATTGGTAAAAATGAACAATCAGCACCAGCGCAGGAGGTAAGAAAACTGAAACCAGTAAGTACCGCGAAAATTATTAATCCAAGCGGAGCTTCTTCTCAGGATATTGAAGTGGGAGATAAAGTAAGACACGACCGTTTTGGAATAGGCGAAGTTTCTTTTCTGGATGGAACAGATCCTCAGAATATAAAGGCAAAAGTTATTTTTATTCATGAAGGAGAAAAAAACCTGATCTTGAAATACGCTAAGCTTACAAAGATTTAAAGCAGAAAACTTTAGATAATTTTTAATATAATATAAAACGAATTCAATTTTTTGGATTCGTTTTTTTGTTGGAATTTTTTATAATGTATTTTAAAAATTAGTAATTTTAATAAGGGATAGATAGAAACGATTAACATTTTTTACAAAAACAAAGTCTATTGTTTTTGTGGACTAATAAATAAACTTTACATTTGCACCTGCAAAAAACATAAATGTTTAATCAAATTGATCAAATGATATGAGAAATAAAAAAACTATTCTTTCCGCTTCTGTTTTATTTTTCCTGGGAGTTTTTACTTACGGACAGGAAAAAGACAGTGCTTCAACAAAAAAAGACAGCGTAAAAACAAATAATGTAGAAGAAGTCGTTATTCTGGGGTCAAGAGCCGGAGCACGATCAAAGACAGACAGCCCTGTTCCTGTAGATGTATTCAATTTAAAGGAAGCTTCAGTCGTTCTTCCACAGTCGAATATAGGACAGATATTGAATGCTATTGCACCTTCGTTTACTTCTACGGTTCAGACTAACTCGGATGGAACAGATCATTTGGATCCTGCTCAGCTTAGAGGATTGGGACCAGATCAGGTGTTGGTTTTGGTAAATGGAAAAAGAAGACACACTTCTGCTTTGGTAAACGTAAACGGTACGCCGGGTAGGGGAACAGTAGGAACAGACCTTAATGCTATTCCTTCTTTTGCTTTGAATAGGATTGAAGTTCTTAGGGATGGAGCGGCTGCACAATATGGTTCAGATGCAATTGCCGGAGTAATGAACCTTGAACTCAAAAGAGATACAGGAAAACTTACCGGGCAGATCAGTTATGGTGGAAATTTAACCCCTACTGCAAATGATCATACAGGAAATTTTGACGGACAGAATATTCAGCTGGATTTAAACTATGGGACTAAAATCGGAACCAAAGGCGGTTTCTTCAATATTACCTGGTCTTCACAGTTCAGAAATCCTACATACAGAGCAGGAACAGAGAAAGGTCCTATTTTTAACGCTTATAATGCTATTGAACAAAGAGCTATGCAGGATGGTGTAAACCTGTCTTCTCTTTTTACCAATATAAAAGATACTCCTAATTCTCAGCAGATTATTGATTATGTACATCAATATGCTCAGGGCGTAAATTATTTTAGTGCAACTCAGTTATCAGACATTCAGAATGCTAATACATTTGCAGATTTTACAGACGGATCTGGAAATCCTCAAAAAGGACTCTGGTCTTTATTAAGTGCCGATGTTACTGATCAGGAACTTGCCTACAGAGGATTGACAAGAAAAGATTTTAATATGCAGGTAGGGCAGTCTAAGCTTAATAATCATCAGCTTTTTATCAATGCTGAGGTTCCTGTAAGTGATGATTGGAAAGTATATACTTTTGGCGGTTACAGCTTGAGACACGGTACTTCCGGAGGTTTTTACAGAAAGCCAAGAGAGAGCAGAACATTTACTGCATTGTATCCTAACGGATATTTACCACAGATAGGAACCGATATTCAGGATATTTCATTAGCTGCAGGAATTAAAGGAAAATGGGAGGGCTGGCATATTGATTTCAGTAATACATTTGGACAGAATTCCTTTACGTATAATATCGGAAATACTGGAAATACTTCAATGCGTTTTGCCTCTCCAAGTGAATTTGATGCAGGAGGATTACGATTTACACAAAACACAATCAATTTAGATTTCTCTAAAAAATATGATGTACTGGAAGGTTTGAATGTGGCATTTGGTGGAGAACACCGTTTTGAAAACTTTAAAATAACTGAAGGAGAAAGAGATTCTTACCAGACTTATGATCAGTATGGAAATATATGGAACGGAAATCCTAATATAAGAGCTACAGACTTCTTTGGACAGGCTTTACCAGGAGGTTCACAGGTTTTTAACGGGTTTAGACCTGAAAATGCAGTTAATAAAAACAGACAATCATTGGCAGCTTATGCAGATGTAGAGTTAAACTTTACCAATTGGTTATTGGTAGATGCAGCTGCGAGATATGAAAATTATTCAGATTTTGGATCTACGTTCAATTATAAATTGGCTTCAAGAATCAAAGTAGCTCCTAATTTTAATTTGAGATTAGCGGGATCTACAGGGTTTAGGGCTCCTTCTATTCACCAGATTTATTATAATGTAACTTCTACTTTATACACTAATAATCAGCTTATGGAAGTAGGAACGTTCAGTAATGATTCCAAACTGGCTGAACAATTAAATATGCCTAAGTTGAAGCAGGAAACTTCTAAATCGGCAAGTATAGGATTTACATATAAAATACCATCTGTGAATCTGACATTTACAGCCGATGGATATTTTACAAAAATCGACAACAGAATCATTCTTACGGATCAGTTTTTAAAGAAAGATGTGCCTTTGGAAGCACAATTGGAATTTGAAAAATTAAATATCAATGGCGCTCAGTTTTTTACCAATGCCATTGATACAGAAACAAAAGGGGTAGATATAGTTATTTCCCATAATACAAGATTCTCAGGCATCAAGCTTGATAATAATTTTGCAATTAATCTGAACCAGACAAAGCAGGTCGGAGATATCCATTCAGCAGGAATGCTAAAATCCCCAACATTGGAAAAGATTTATTTTTCGGAAAAATCAAGAGTATATCTGGAAGAAGCGGTTCCGAGAGTAAAAGCAAGTCTATCTCATACTCTGACATGGAAAGACCTTAGTTTCTATCTTAGAAACACTTATTTCGGAAAAGTAACAGGAGCTGATGTTCTTGATGCCAACGGAGACGGAATCATAGAGTTCAATGAACACCAGAAAATAGGAGATAAGATTATTACAGATATTTCCATTGCCTACCAGTTTACCAAAAATATAGGGCTGACTTTAGGGGTAAACAATCTGTTTGATATTTATCCTACTAAAAACCTGCCTGCGTCCAGCAATAATGATCAGTTCGTTTACTCACGTTCTACTTCACAATTTGGACAAAACGGAAGATATGTTTTCTCAAGATTGAATTTCAATTTTTAATAAATATAATTAGATTCATAAAAAAACAGCCTGAAATTTTCAGGCTGTTTTTTTATGCTCACCAACGGACCTTTTTAAGCTTTCTTCTTCAGATATATTTTAAAACTATTTCAAAAATTTCAGATTATATATTATACGTCAAGTTCTGTCGTACACTGCCATTATCTTCGCAATGTAAACCTTAAGAAAAAATATTATTATGATTTTTACAGACGAATTTTTCGCCTTGAACAGTAACTTTCCAAATGACAATATTGTTCAATTGGTCGATAGCAACACGTATAGAAATGTAAACTTTAAAAAAGTAACACAATGGTATGATAACACTGTAATGGATGACTCTAAAACAGATGGTGTTATTTACAGAAAAAAAGGGAATGACTATTATGTTAGGATTTCCTCTACTGAAAATGAGTATCTGGAAAAGGATACTATGGCAGAAATGAAGTCTTTAAGCAATACTGAAGTTCTGTTACTGAAGATGAAAATTTACAAGGGAGTAAGACTTAGTGGATATTATATCAAAGGAGATACCCCTGATCCTATTCATTATTATGTATCCGACAGTACAGAACCGGATGATGACGGAAGTTTAATAACAGTGGGAACAATTAGATTGTTTCATCAGTTTATCAAAGAAGTAGATGTAGTATATTTCGGTGCAAAGCAGGATGGAACTACTAATAATACTCCTATTTTTCAGAGAGCAGCCAATTTAAAATTACCATTGTCTATTCGTAATATTAATTCTGATTCTTACTATAAGTTTTTTGGAAAAGTAACATTATATCATTCTGCGATAGGACATGGGCTTCCAAAATTAAAAGTCACGGAAGAAATTAATAGTAAGAGTATTACAGAATTGGGTTATTTTACTTATAGTATATTCTATATTACTAAAAAGACAAGTAAAGAATATATCGAAATAAGTGGTCTCCATCTTGATGGTTCATGGGATAGTGTAAGCAATTTGAGTCAGCAACAGGCTCTTATTGGTATTCAATCTTCCAATAATATTAAAATATTCAAGAACAGAATGGAAAATGTTCTTGGAGATTGTATTCAGTTGCTTCACACAGAAAATAAACATTCACAGGAGTATAATAAAGATATTCATATCTATGATAATGTTTTACTCAATCCTCGTAGAAGTAATGTCGCAGTAATTTCTGGTATCGATATTATTATTGAACGCAATCATATGGAAAAAGCAAATGATTTTGTAGCTCCAATTGATTTGGAAATGGATCCGTGGATAACTCCGGGGCTAATGATGAGAAATATCTTTATAGATAAAAACTATGTATACGCACCTGCGTGTAATCATGCAATATCTTGTTTAGGTGTCTTGGATGGGGTAAAAGGGATAAGTATTACAAATAATACATTGATATGTTCTGAAAATAGGGATGGACATGCAATTAATTTAGTGGCAGGATATGGAATTATAGAAGATGTGTACTGCTTTAATAATAAAGTAAAATGTGGTTCAGTTTTAAATGCTACCGGATTTTATAGAGTTAAAAACCTTACTCTTCAAAAGACTTCACCTGTAGAAAGAGATGGAGAATATATTTTGGCTGAAGTTGGATGGGCTAGTGATGTGAAAATCATAAATAATTATTCTAAGGTTGATATACCTGGTGAACAGAATATTATATGTGGTGGTCATAAGACCGCTAATGTTATTATAGAAGGAAATAAGCTTGAAAGTGTTCAGTACAGAAATATATTTTTAGTTGCTCAAAATGATAATGTGATCATTCAGAACAACGATTTAAAGTTTAAACATCATTCTATTGATACAGATCCTTATATTCATGAAGATGAACTTAAGGGTGAGGATGATTCTTTAAAAGTGCCTTATTGTAATAATGTAAGAATTTCAACAAATGTATTTAAATCAACAGATCCACTTCAGGTAGCTTTCCGCGCTGCAATTGAGAATATTACAGGATTTGATTTTGCGAATGATAATATTCTTATTAATGTTATTGGTACGGTTTCCAATCAGGAATACATCTCCATTAGTGGCAGTCATACTACAGCTACAAGAAAGTACCATGGATTTTTAGGAGAAGTAAGGTTCAATAGAGATAATAAATTATTTGAAGTTTTTAAAGGACTTAATGACTGGCAAACTATTTAATTTCTATTGGCATACATTAAATGATAGACAATTGATATGTAAAGATAATAAACATCTTGTTATCTGATTTTAAAAGCCTGTTTAGACATCTAAACAGGCTCTTTTTTACTTTTTCTGTGAAACAATAAAATCCACCATCTGATCCGTCATTTTATCAAGACGATCCTTATCCGTTGTTGAAAAGCTGTGAACACCTTTGTCAATAATAATTAATGATGTTTCCACTTTTGCTCTTTTCAATCTTCTGTAAAGTTTTTTAGATTGGCTTAAAGGAACCACTTTATCTGCATTGCCTTGTACAATAAGAGTAGGAACACCACTTGAAGTAAAGCTTACAGGAGAGATCGTTTTGAAATATTCTATTACTGTATCCTGATCTTTATTGACATCCAGCCCGGAAAGTCCTTTTACCAGATTTTGTTGCAGAGTGATGATCTTTTTTGAAATTAATCCAATCATAGAAACAGGAATGGTCCCCGCTCTGGTATGGAAAAGCTTATTTAAATCAGCCGGACCGTAATGATCAATCACATAATTTACCTTTGCAGAGTAAGGTAAGAGTTCTGAGCTTCCCTTGAACGTATCTTCAGGTGTATAAGCGGCAAGCAAAGAAAGATGTGCCCCTGCCGAAGCTCCAAAAAGTCCGATGTTATTTGTATCAAAATTATATTTTTCAGCATTTTTTCTTACCCATTTTATCGCATCTTTAGTATCCTCCAAAGGCAGTGGGAAGTGAGTGGTCTCATTCAGAAGAGTATAATTGATACTAATCACTGCATATTGTTTTGCAATTAATTTTTTGATGGTGTTTTCTACGTAATCATCGGCAAGAATCACTTTATCTCCTTCTACCCAGCCCCCGCCGTGTACATAGATTAAAACCGGAAACTTTTCTGTCGATATATTTTTAGGAGAATAAAGGTCAAGAGAAATTGAATCTCCCTTTTTATTGGTTTTATAAACAATATTTTCTGTAACCGAAGCGATCTCAGGAAGTAATGTGCTTTTTACCTTTGGAGCTTTGTCTGGCGATTGTGAAAATGACTGTGAAAAAAATAAAGGAGAAGAACTTAAAAATAAAACAAAGAATAGTTTTGTGAATAACTTATAGATTGATATATCGGGAGATGATTTCATAATGGAACTTTTTTAAGTTTTGTGTTAGTAGTTTATACCTCAAAAAGCTTACCAAAAATATTCTTAAAATTTCTAATTTTTCGGATGATAAAAGCTTTAATTAACCTTGATTTTAATCTTTAAAAGTTTGATTTTATTTAATAAAATTATTGACTGAATTGTTTTGGGGCTATGTTTTATTAAACTTAAACCTTTTCTTTTGTATTGATGTTTTTTTAAGTTATTTGGTTGTAATACAGTTGTTTGTATTTGTTGTATTTGTTGTCGGTATATGTTTTGTATACGCGGAAAAAATTTAGTGTATACAAAATATAGTCATGGTATAAATTTATTAAAGTGGTGTTGTCTTTAGCTTTGTTATTTAGTTTTAACAATGTTATTTATTTGAAAATGAATTTTAAAGATATTCATATAGGACAGATCATAAAAACCAGAGTTGATGAAACTGATATAGATTCTGAGAGAATTTCCAAGTTTATGAAATGTACGGAAGATGAGGTTGCTGAAATGTATACCCAAAGCAATTTGCCAACAGATATTGTTTTGAAATGGAGTAAACTTCTGGAATACGATTTTTTTAGAATTTATTCACATCATTTAATTTTATTTTCTCCTCAAAGAGAAGCTATATACAGTGTGAAAAATTCAAATGTTTCTGAACTTCCTAAGTTCAGAAAGAATATTTATACTAAGGAAATTATAGATTTTCTATTGGACCTAATAAAGACAGGTGAGAAAACAAAATCAGAAGTGATTAAGGATTATCGTATCCCTAAAACAACTTTATATAAGTGGATCGAGAAGTATAAAAAATAATCATAAATAAAAAAACACCAAAATATGGAAAACAGTTCACGACCTTATTATAAAAGGATTTATTTGGACATGATGACGAAGAAATTTCCGGATAAAATTGAAAAATATCAAGCTATGTTTCAGAAAGAAGAACTATCTGCATTGGATGTAATAAAGCTTAATGAAGATCTTTTCGGAAAACGGAATAAAACAGAAAATCCCGACACTAATTCCAGCCAGAAATACCGTTCATACCTTAAATCAGATATCCTTCAGATATTAGACTATCAAAGAAAAAATAAACTAAATAATTCTGAAATAGCAAGACATTTCAAACTAAGTCGTAATACGGTTAAAAAATGGAAAGATGTTTTTGTGAACTAATCCGATATCTATATTACTAAATTATAAAAAAGAATCTACAGATTATTGTAGATTCTTTTTTTATATGATGAACTATTTTACAAGCTCTTCAAAAAGCTTATCAAAAGTGATATTCAGGTCCTTGGATTTTCCTGGATGAGGTCTGGAAGTTTGTATAACCGCACTTCTTACAGCAGTAAGCCATCGGAAACGTTCGGGGATTTCAAACAAAGCAATAGGACCACCACTTTTATCACCATTGGCAATTTTCTGGAAGCTTTGCAGATTTTGAATCACATCTTCATAATCAAGTTTACTGTGCATCAGCTTAAATTTATCAGGACACAAATAAAATTCTACCCGGATAAATTTTTCCTTTTTGGAAAACATCACCAATCCTATATTGAAAAACTCTTCTCTTTCAACTTTCGGTACCAAGCGTATTACCGCATATTCATATATTTTATCCTCTTGCATTTTTAGCTTCGTTTACAAAGATTTGTGAATTTTCGAATCGGGTTTTCAAAAACTGAAAATAGATCTCACGGATTTCTTCAGGAGTTTCATCAGCATCATTCCAATGCAGCCAGTCTTCAGGAATTGAATTGACAATATCCCTGAAAAGATTGTCATTCAATACCTCATGAGCAAATTTATCTGCTTCATCCAGCTTTGTAGCTTTTGGTAATAATACATGGTCTTTTACATACTTGAAAGGAGTTTTTGCTGCAGCATCAAAATTTTGCCATGAGTGATGGAAGTAAAACGATGCCCCATTATCAATGATCCAAAGTTCTTTATGCCACATCAGCATATTCGTATTCTTATAAGTACGGTCAATATTGGTAATGAAGGCGTCAAGCCAAACAATCTTTGAGGCTAAAAGTGGATCAACACTTATACCCGGATCATAAGTAATAGACTCCGAAAGATAATGTAACCCAAGATTCAAACCTTCAGAAAATTTCAGTAAATCCTGAATCTCTTCATCAGCTTCAGTTCTTCCAAAATCGGCATCGAGATTTATAAAAACCAGTTCGGGAATTTTTAATCCTAATGCTTCCGTAATTCTTCCTCCCAAAAGTTCAGAGATGAGCATTTTTACTCCATGACCTGCGCCACGGAATTTCAAAACATATTTAAAATCATCATCAGCTTCTGCCAAAGCGGGAAGAGAACCTCCCTCTCTCAAAGGCAGAATGTAACGCATCACGGTTACCGTTCTTAAATTCTGCATAAAGCAAAATTAAGGTTATTTTTTGATAGTTTTTTTCATAAATTTCGATTTAAATTAAATGGCTTTGTCTTATGAACCTGATTATTAAAAAGAATATACATCTGGAGAATAGTGAAACAAAAAATTTTCTTGCAGATGCTTACTATAATGAAACAGACGAAAAACGTCCATTGATCATTTTTGTTCATGGTTATAAAGGATATAAAGATTGGGGAGCTTGGGGCTTAATGGCAGAAAAGTTTGCAGAAGCAGGGTTTTTCTTTGTGAAGTTTAATTTTTCTCATAATGGAACTACTCTTGAAGATCCTGATAATTTTGCTGACCTTGAGGCGTTCGGAAATAATAATTATTCTAAGGAACTCTCCGATCTTGGAGTGGTAATTGATCATTTTATCCAAAATCCTAATGTAGATCCTGAAAAGATCATCCTTATCGGTCATAGCAGGGGAGGAGGAATTTCTATTATTAAAACTTTCGAAGATGAGAGAATTAATGGATTGATTACTCTGGCAAGTGTAGATACTTTAGATCGTTTCCCAAAAGGAGATTATTTTGAAAATTGGAAAAAAGAAGGTGTTTATTACGCTTTAAATGGTCGAACGAAGCAGGAAATGCCACATTATTATCAGTTTTATGAAGATTATGATCAAAATATTCATCGTTTTGATGTAGAACGTGCTACCGAAATGGTTAAAGCTCATATGTTCATCATCCATGGAACGAAGGACGAAGCTGTAGATGTAAAGCATGCAGAGCATCTTCACATCCTGAACCCGAATTCTGAAATGCTTCTTATTGAAAATGCCAATCATACTTTCGGAGCCAAAGAACCCTGGACGGAAACTGAGCTGCCAAAAGACCTGAATACAGTGATTGAAATGTGTATTAAGTTTATTAATGACAAAATGAAGTAAGAGAATAATATCATTGTAATGGCGTTATTCCGTATTAACCTCTAAATAATATAATTATGAAAAAAATGATTTACGGTGCAATGGCACTGACCTTATTGACAACAGTTCTTTCCTGTAAAAAAGAAGCTCAAACACAATCTTCAGTAAGCAAAGATACCTTGGCTACAGTAATGACTAAAGATTCTACCGTAGCTCCAAAAACAGATTCTGCTGTTACAAAAACGCCTTCAACTTCTGCTGTTGGTGAAAATATTATTACTAAAAATGTTGGGAAATATCCTCATGATATCAAATTCTTTGAAGATAAAAACATCACAGAAAGATTGAAAAAACTGGTTGGAAACCAATATGAAGAAATGGTAAAATACTTTGATGTAACAACTCCAATATCCTTAGAGCATGATATTTATATACTTAAAGGGTGTAAACAACATGACTGTCCCGGATATTCTACCAAAATCTATTATGATTCTAAAAACGATAATCTGAATGTTTCCATTGATAATAATGGTAAAATCTCTGATTTCAATGAAAAAGGGAAGATTGCTGGTATTGAAGCTTTGAATGAGTAATAGACGATATAAGTATACAATAAAAAACAGCCGGAGATATTCAGGCTGTTTTTTATTTTGATGGGTTTATTTAATGGTAAGCAGAGTCCATGCTTCTTCCACTTTGCTTTCCAGAAGAAGTTTCTGAGCATCAAGATGAATACTTTCTTCAGCGTAGAAATTTTCAGCAGGGAGTATTTCTATATTGGCAAGCATTCCAAGATCATTTCCCGTAAACACTTTACTATACTTAATAGAGTCGGGTAGTAGATCAAATCCAATACCTTTGGTCACTAAAGGTTTAGGAACCTCAAAAAGGCTGTTTTCATTACTCCTTGAATACAAGTTGCTTCCTAAACGTGCTACCATATCCAGTTTTTTCTGATCAAGATTTCCTGCTTCATTCAGATATTCTTCCCTGATATGAATTTTCTGAACTTCACAGATCACCAAATTTCCGGCACCGCCCTGATCTCCCAAAGATTTTACTTCTAAAACTTTACATTCAAAGTTTACAGGGCATTCTTCGATAAGTTTAGGTTTTACAAGATCTGCATCCTTCATGGTAAGCCCAGATTTGATAAACTCATTTACCCCTGTTCCATATTCTGTAGAAGCTAAGGATATCTGTTGTACAATTGGAAAATTTACTGTTCCAATCACGACTTCCGGAACTTCCAATACATTTTCCAATGTATGTTTCGTGGTATTATCACGTACTCTTCTTGATGGTGAAAAGATCAGAATCGGAGGAACCGTACTGAACATATTGAAAAAGCTGAAGGGAGATAAATTATTATTACCGTCTTTATCCACCGTAGATGCTAAAGCAATCGGACGGGGTGAAACGGCTGTCTGCATAATCGTTTGGAGTTGTACGGAAGTTATTTCGGAGGGGATTACTGTTTTCATGTTTTTGTTTAACTACAAAATTATATAACCACAAAAGTCACAAAAGTTGTTTAAGTAAAATAGCTTTAGGTTTTTAAAGCTCAAAAAAGCATGTCATAATATTTATTGACAAAAGTTTTCTGACCTTCGTGATAAAGGTTTTTACATTAAAATTTAATAAAATGCCTTTGGGTTTCTTCATTAAGTTGATATAGTTTAGAAGTTGAGATCGATGAATATCATTTAATTGAACAACTGATTTGAGCTCAATAACGATTAAGTTTTCAATTAAAAAATCACAAAAGAAATCACAGTGTATTTCTTTTCCTTTGTAGTGTACAGGAACCTTTAATTCGGATTTGAACCTGATATTTCTTAATCTGAATTCTTCTTCCAAACATTTATGATATACACTTTCCAATAAACCGGCGCCCATAATTTTATGAACTTCTATGCAGGCGCCGTTTATCTTATAGGTTAAATCAGTTAAATATGATTGGGTAATCATAAATATCTTTTGTGACTTTTGTGGTTAAATTTAAAGTGCTGGGATGATTTTACCGGAAACTTCACCGAAACCTACTCTCACACCATCTTTCTCTGCCCATGCTTTCATGGTAACCGTATCATTATCTTCAATGAATTTTCTTTCTTCACCGTTGCTTAATGATAAAGGATTTTGACCTCTCCATGTTAATTCCATCATAGAGCCAAAAGATTTTGGATCTGTTCCTGAAATTGTTCCGCTGGCATACATATCACCAACTTCTACATTACATCCATTTATAGTATGATGAGCCAATTGCTGGTTCATATTCCAGTACATGTATTTGTAATTGCTTTCACAGATAAGGTTTTGCTCACCATTTTCTGGCTGGATATATACTTCAAGGTTAATATCGTAGTTTTTGTCTCCTTCAAATTTTAAATAATCTAAAACTTCAGGATCCTGTGCTGGAGAAGTTGTTTTGAATGGCTCCAAAGCTTCCAGAGTTACTACCCATGGGGAAATGGAAGAACCAAAATTTTTCGCAAGGAATGGTCCCAGTGGAACATATTCCCAAGCTTGAATATCTCTTGCAGACCAGTCATTGAAAACTACCATTCCGAAAATGGCATCTTCAGCATCCTTTGTAGAAATACTTTCACCCATCTCAGTATTTTTATTAACGATGAAAGCCATTTCCAATTCAAAATCCAGTTGCTTACATGGACCGAAAAGTGGCTTATCCGCATCAGCAGGTTTTGTTTGCCCTTTCGGACGGTTAATTTCCGTTCCAGAAACAACAATAGATGACGCTCTTCCATGGTAACCTACAGGTAAATGTTTCCAGTTAGGTAATAAAGCGTTGGCAGGATCACGGAACATTTTTCCAACGTTAGTAGCATGTTCAATGCTGCTGTAAAAATCCGTATAATTTGGGATGTGAACCGGCATCATCATTTTCACCTTATCCAGATCATAGAATGCTTCTTCAATAGTTTTTTGATCTTTTGAAAGAGTGGATCCCTCCTGTAATAATGTCTGAATTTTAATGCGGACAGCATTAGTAACCGGTTTTCCCAGCTCAATAAATTCGTTGATTGTGTATGCTTCAAAAACATTGTCGTCTAATCCTTCAATATCTTCAAAATAGCCAAGGTCATACAACGTGGCAAGATCAATGATCTGATCTCCGATTCTTGTACAGCATCCGATATATTCTTTATTAAATACTGCTACTCCGAAAGGAATATTATGTATAGAAAAATCCGAATTTGAGGAATAGTCTACAAATGATTTCATAAGTCTGGAATTATTAATATGAATTATACTTTTTATATAGATTTAAAACTAATCGTTTACGTTCTGAAAACCTGATTTATTAATATGATGTCAATATAATAAAATTCAAATGTTTTCCTTTCAAAAATACTTAAAATTTATTTATAATATTTACTATATGAAGAAAAGGAAATGAAATTGGAATTATTTGATTTAATTACGTTTATTATGAATGTATTGTAGCCCTAAAAAATAAATGTTAGAGATTTATTTTTATATAAAAAAAGTAGAACTGAAATCTCAGATTTCAGTTCTACAGGAAAAAACACACCAACTTTAATATGATGTTAAATAAGAAATTGTATTAAAATTATTTCCTTCCAGTTTTAATTTTCAGAACGTTCACTGGATGGTATTAAATGTTGTGATATAATTATTGTTAAGGTTATATAGAATTATATTACAGCTGGATTTTGCAATAGTTTCTAGTAGATTGTTTATTTTGGACAATATCATGATTTTGTTCCCCACTTCCAGTACCATATTTGCAAAAGATAATTTGGTACTAATACTGTTTCTATTTTTGGATCTAAATACAATGAATTGAGACCTCCATTTTAATTATTGACTATAGAGCCTTAATCAATCCTTTAGACATTATTTTTCAGCCTTGTTTTTTGTAATATGATCATAAAATTTTAATAACAAATTGGAACTGTCACACTTTGTTTTTTATCATTTGTGTTGTTATATACTATCTTTCTTAGCATCCAAAGGAGTAAAAAGAAAGGCGCATGTCTCGAAATAATTTGAATCCATAACACCTTTCATTTTTTGAATAGGTTAGAGATATTATACCTTGACCTATCTTTATTTAAATTGTGTTTTTTTGATGCTGCAAAATTGAATGAAAATTGTGTGATCATAAGAATATGCGTCGTTTCACTTTGTTTACATTTTATAGATCCAGGAGTGTAGAATATATACATCTTGTTTAATGTTTTGTTTTTCAGGTGTTTATATTATGTTTAAAAAAGACTTAATTTGTGTTTGAAGTTGTTTTTTTATATAATAAATTGATTATTAATACTTTAAATGTTGGTATTGATTTTTTATAGGGTAAATATATTTTTATAAGTTTTAATCTCTGATTTGTCTTATTTATATTTTTAGTTGTTTTTTTTAAGTAGCTGATTAATAGTATTTTAATTTTATTTGTATATGTATTGTTACTTTATGTATATGTTTTGAAATGTTATTAATTTGTTTGTTAATCCTTTTTTTTATGAGTTTTGCAAACCATTTTAAAAATATAAATGAATGATTTTCTAAAAATGTACTGTAGATGGTTTTCTAGCGAAAATTGTATGTTGGTTAGAAAAGAGTTGAAAATTATTTATTTATTAATTGAAATTATTTAGTATATATTTCTATATTTATTGCATAACCATTTAAACTAATCAGATTGAATAAAATATTTTTATTTCTAATTTTATTTTTCCTTCCTTGCTTTGGTTTCGCACAAAGTGATGTAGATGAAGATCAACATCAAATCTCTCTCTTATTATTTGCTAAAAATTTTATCAAAGCTAAAGAAATCGTCGAATCCAGATTACTAAAATCAGATGACAACTCGCGAAAAGTAATCGGTTATGTATATTTATCAAGATGTTATGACAAACCAAAAGACGAAAGTAAAAAGATTGATGCTTTAGAAAATGCTAAAAAAATAGCATTGAAAACACGAAATGAAATCGATATGGCATATGTTAAGTATGGTTACGCTTTGTACTATGCTTATCTTGAAAAAAATGATTTTTTTGTAAAAACAGTCAATGAAAGTATCACTACATTCAGTAAATTTCCGAAGGAAAATTTCATTCTTAGTGCTCTGTTCACAAGTAAATTTTTGTATTTGTCTAAAAATAAATTGAATAGAGATGAGAAATATACCAAAGTGGCTTGTATCTCAGCATACAATTATGCTTTGAAGTCTAAAAATGATTTCCTGATCTTTCAAAGTGCTAATAATGTTTGTGCTTATTATGCGTATCAACATCTTACAATGAGTGGTGCTGATTCTAAAAAATATCGTGATTCTGCAGTTATTTATATCCAAAAAACGTATTCCCACATTCAAAACATAAAAGATAAAACAGCCAATAAAAAGGCTTTGATAACCTATTATTTTAATCTTAATAGTCTTGCCGATAATTCTACAGAAAGTGTTTCGGAAAGTCTAAAGCTTTATGATAAAATATTAGATTTAACTGAGAATGACGATTCTTTTAAAGAATTAAGATGCGCTACCTATAATAATATTGCTATATTATTTGAAAATGAAAATAAGAATAAACTTGCAGAAGAGTATTATCTTAAAGCATATGAATTAATTCCTAAAAGTAAAGTAGCTAATAATTATGAATTTTCTACTGTCAAAATTGTTTCATTTTTGGAGAAATTTGCTAATTTTTATGAAAAGACACATCAGCCTGAGAAAGAGCTGAAATATTTAAAAGAAGCAAGAAGTTTTGAAAAACAAGGATATTTAGAGAAATTTGAAAATAGTACAAAATCTCTGGAATTATTTTATGAGACGGAAAAGAAAGATAATCAGATCAGACAGTTGGAGGAAAAAGATAAGATGTACAATAAATATAAATTACTTTCTTTATTTATTATCTTACTTTCAATAGTTGGGGTTATCTTCCTTTTTTATATGCTTCGTTACAGACAAAAGCTTAGTAAACAAAAGATAAGCCTTCTGGAAGGTGAAAAAAATGAAGCCAATTTGTTATTACAATTGACTCAAAAAGAGCAGGAACGACTGAAAGCAGAACAAGAGCTGCTGGAAATACAACAAGAGCAGCTTCAGAAACATGCTATGGCAACTTCATTACAGCTGGATCAGAAAAATACTTTTATTAATGAAATAAAAGAGAAGGCAAAGGGGGATAAAAATACCAGTATCAGCCGTGCATTAAAAGAAGAACAGCTTATTGATCATGACTTTAATGTAATGCAGAAAATTGTTCAGGACGTACATCCTGATTTTTTCAAACGACTTCAGGAAATTGCAGTAAGTAAACTGACAAATCAGGATTTAAGATATGCTTCTTATATTTATCTTAATATGGATAATCAACAGATATCAAACATTTTGAAATCAAGTCCAATGGCTGTACGAATGACTAAATACAGGCTAAAACAGAAGTTAGGATTAGATAAAAATGATGATCTGAAAAGTTTTATACAAAATCTTAAGTTGTAAAAAAATCTATTTTAGAAATTATATAAAAAAAACGAGGATTATTTCTCGTTTTTTTATTTCTTCTTGGAATAAGATTCTTCATCAATCCATCGATCTCTGGTATTGACATCGATGAGGTAGAGTATATTATCTTGTTTAGTAAGTAATAATGTTTTTGTGACAGGCATTGGGATTTTTTTGCCTTCAAGAACATTAGCTCTTAATGAAACAATATTCTTTTTTCTTACAATATCACCAGTAAATACATTGGAGCTGCTTTCTCCTGTAGCTTTATCATCGAAGACCTCTACATAAGTTGCATTGCTTCCCTTGATGACAATAAAATCTCTTTCTGTGTGATCTGCTTCATCTTTAATGAAAACAAATTTCTTATTGTCAATATTTACATTTTCAAGATTTTGGTTGATTCCTTTTCTTGCTTCAAGTTTGTCCAAAATAGCATTCAAAGTTCCATATTGTGCTTTTACACCTAAGGTTCCAAAGAATAATATTCCGATTAAAATTTTTCTCATATGCTGTGTTTTATAAAAAAGTTTTGCCAGAATTGATATCCTGACAAAACTTAATATTTTATGTAAAATTAAAGATTACCTCTTCTTTCCTGTTCTCTTTCTAATGCTTCAAATAATGCTTTGAAATTTCCGGCACCAAAACTCTGTGCACCATGTCTTTCAATGATTTCGAAGAATAGAGTAGGACGGTCTTCCACAGGCTTTGTAAAGATCTGTAAAAGATATCCTTCTTCATCATGATCAATAAGTATACCTAACTCCTGTAATTTTTTAAGATCTTCATCAATATGACCTACTCTTTCAGGAACCATGTCATAATATGCCTCTGGTGGAGCAGAAAGGAACTCTACACCACGCTTTTTAAGTTCAGTAACTGTATGGATGATGTCTTTTGTAGCTACAGCAATGTGTTGTACTCCTTCACCTTCATAGAAATCAAGATATTCTTCTACCTGAGATTTCTTTTTACCTTCTGCAGGTTCGTTGATCGGGAATTTTGCATATCCGTTTCCGTTTGACATTACTTTAGACATCAATGCGGAATATTCTGTATTGATCTGCTTGTCATCAAAAGAAAGAATGTTTACAAATCCCATCACTTTTTCATACCATTCCACAGTAGGGATCATTCTGTTCCAGTCTACATTTCCTACGCAGTGGTCTACGTATAATAAACCTGCTTCTTCAGGATTGTAAGCACTTTCCCATGTTTCATATCCTGGCATGAAAGCGCCGTTATAGTTTTTTCTTTCAATAAACATGTGAACTGTTTCTCCGTAAGTATAAATTCCGGACATTCTTACTTCACCTTGCTCATCAGTTAAAGTTACTGGTTCTAAATATGGTTTTCCACCTCTTTTCGTAGTTTCTTCAAATGCTGCATAAGCGTCATCTACCCAAAGTGCTAAGATTTTTACTCCGTCACCATGTTTTTTTACATGCTCACTGATAGGAGAGTCAGACTTAAGTCCTGTTGTAAGTACTAATCTGATTTTTCCTTGTTGAAGCACATAAGATGCACGGTCTCTTACTCCTGTTTCAGGACCAGCATAAGCTACAGACTGAAAACCGAAAGCGGTTTTATAATAATGAGCAGCCTGTTTTGCATTTCCTACATAAAACTCAATATAATCTGTACCGTTAATCGGTAAGAAATTTTCTGCTTGAGCAATTTTCTCGGCAAATGTAAGTGTTGACATATTTTCTCTTTTACTTTTATTTTATTGGTATGCAAATTACAAAATTATTGGATATAGCGAAAATATTACCGCTGATTCATTGAATATATTTAACATAAAGTTCAAGAAGTGTTCACTTAAGTATATTTAAGTTCCTTAAGTTTGAAATAAGCTGACTACATTTGTATTACAAAAAACAAGTGAGAAAAAAATATTTCGAACATGAAAGCCGCAGATCATCTCTGCGGCTTTCTTATTTTATGGTGTTTCTATTTTTCTGTTCAGGGTTCCGGCATCCGGATTATAATTGTCCCAGATCTTCCAGGTGTCATCTATTTTTTTTATAAAATAAATCTGTGTACTAAGTTGATTCACAAAATGTTCTTCTCCTGTTTCTCCTACTTTAAATAGAAGGTTCCAGAATTCCTGAGTTTCCAATATCTTTTTATCTGGCTCATCAGTAACAACGTGAATATCAAAAACTTCATAATTGGAACGGTTGTTTTTGGTTACCAGATGGAAATCTTTTTCACAGAGCTCTTTACTGAACTGTGATACTCGTTCTAAAAATGGAGAATCATCAAATAAGAAATCGTTGAAGATATCCGTGTTGTGGGTTGGAAACTGTTTGCAGAATTCAAATGCTGTGGCACAATAGTCGTAAACCATTTGCGTCAGAAAAGAATGATTGTCAGCTCCTTTATGATTTTGTTTTTTTTGCCTAGCAGAAAGAATATAGTCGTTAAGATCTTTATATCCCAGAAAAATACATATTTTATCCAGGGTTTTTAAAAATCTTAAATCACTGTGCGTTTTATCCTGATAGTCGTTTTCAAAGAAACGCTGTAAGGTAACATGAGAAATGGTATTCCCGATCTCAAATTTTTTACCTCCTTTAAGTTCATCAGCTTCAGATAGTTCTTCTTTAATGATTTCGGAAAGAATAATATAATGGCTTCTCTTCCATTCATTCACATTCCCCAAAACAGAATTCCTTACCTTCGAATGCTTTACAACTTCCTCTCGTATCGAATTATATATAGTCTTCAATTTCCTCGTTTTACAAAGAGTTTTATCAAAAATACTGCCAAAATGTTAAAATTTTTTAGGCTGAATGATAAAACCGTTTTTAAATTCTCAATAAAAATAATGTTTTAAAAATATTAACGACTGATTATCAGTGTTTAAATCTTTCGAAAGCAGCTCTTTCCAACATTTCTCTGTCGTCAGGGTGTGCAATACTGATGAGTTCCTGCGCCCTCTGACGAAGGTTTTTTCCATATAAATAAGCAGTTCCGTATTCGGTCACAACGTAATGAATATGTCCTCTTGTTGTAACCACTCCGGCACCCTGTTTAAGATAAGGAACAATTCTGGAGATGCCTTTTTTAGTTCTTGAAGTAATAGCAATGATAGGTTTACCATCATCACTTAATGCAGCACCTCGCATGAAATCCATTTGTCCTCCAATGCCGCTGTATTGTAAGGTTCCAATAGAGTCTGCGCATACCTGTCCGGTAAGGTCAATCTCAATGGCTGAATTGATGGCTACCATTTTCTTATTCTTCATAATATTAATGGGAAAATTAACCTCGCTTACATCCCTGAAGGCAAAAACAGTATTATCATCTACATAATCATAAAGTTTTCTGGTTCCGAAGCAGAAGCTGGTGATCGTTTTATTATCGTTGTACCCCTTGTACTTATTATTGATTACGTCATTTTGAATAAGATCAATAACTCCGTCACTTAGCATTTCGGTGTGTATTCCAAGGTCTTTATGGTTATGAAGGCATTGCAGAACGGCATCCGGAATAGTTCCGATACCCATTTGGAGAGTAGACTTATCTTCAATAAGTTCAGCGACATTTTTACCTACCTGCATTTCTTCAGGACCTACTTTAGAACCATAATCTACAGTGTGAAGTTCTTCTTCATGCCATACTAGTTTGTGGATTCTGCTGATGTGAATCATACCATCTCCATGTGTTCTCGGCATTCTTGGATTGACCATTGCAACGATAGTTTTTGCAGTATCTACGGCTGCTCTTGCAATATCTACAGAAGTTCCTAATGTACAAAAACCATGTTTGTCCGGTGGAGAAACTGTTATAAGAGCTACATCCAAAGGAAGTATATTTTTTCTGAATAAAATAGGAATCTCACTTAGGAATACAGGAACAAAGTCACCTCTGTCTGAGTTTACAGCATCACGTACTGGTGTAGAAACGAATAAAGAATTCACAAAGAAGCTGTCTTTGTACTCCGGTTTTGCAATTTCTATATTTCCCTGTTGGGTAATGGAAACCATTTCTACATTTTCTAATCTGTGTGCCTGTCTTGCAAGCTCATCAATCAGGTAATTGGGAGTACATGCGCTGCCGTGGAAAAATACACGGTTACCGCTTTTTATGGTATACATTGCTTCTTCAGCACTGATATAATTATGCATATTTTATCTTTTTAATTATTATGTTTCTGACTAATTTTTATTTCATAAAATGCCTAACCTCTCTCAAAGATAACTTTTATATCGTTATTTATTTCAAATATTTTATATGATATTAAAAGACTTTTATCATATGAATGAATCATATAAATTTAATAAAAAATAAAGACCGAATGCATCACATCCGGTCTTTAATATTAGTATTTGTAAAATTTTTAGTTGGAAACTTCCATTGCTGTTGCCTGTTTCATACTTCCTGTTTCTGAAAAACGCAGATGCCAGCTGAAGGCTTCTTCAAGTAAGTGAGGAGTGTGCCCACCTCTTTCACAAGCTCTGTCGAAATAAGACTGTAGTTCTTCTTTATAATCAGGATGAACACAGTTATCAATGATTTTCTGAGCTCTTTCTCTTGGTGCTAATCCTCTTAAATCTGCCAGTCCTACATCTGTCACCAAAATATCTACATCATGTTCTGTATGGTCTGTATGAGAAACCATTGGAAGAACGTGTGAAATATTGTTTCCTTTTGAAGCTGCCTGAGTTACAAAAATACTTAAGTAGGCATTTCTTGCAAAGTCTCCGGATCCACCAATTCCGTTCATGATATTTGTCCCTCCGATATGGGTAGAGTTTACGTTTCCGTAGATATCAAATTCAATGGCGGTATTGATAGCGATTACTCCCAGCCTTCGGATCAATCCCGGAGTATTGGAAATATTCTGTGGTCTTAAAACAAACTTTTCTTTGTATTTTGAAAGATTTCCAAGTACTCTTTCATAGCATTCTTTTGAAACAGTGATTGAAGAAGCAGAAGCAAAGCTTAGTTTACCTGAATCTATTAAATCAAATGTACTGTCCTGAAGAACTTCAGAGAACATGGTTAGGTCATAGAAATTACTATCCTTGAATCCTGTAAGCACTGCATTGGCAACTTTTCCGATACCAGCCTGAAGAGGAAGTAATCTATCGGTAAGTCTTCCTAAACGAACTTCATTTTCAAAGAATTCAAGAAGGTGTTTTGCAATGGCGGTTGTTTTCTCATCAGGTTCGGCAATATCTGCGGGGCTGTCTTTAAGATTGGTGAAAACAATGGCTTCAATTTTATTAGGATCTACCGGGATACTTTTTCTACCTATTTTGTTCCAAGGAGCAACAATTGGAATAACATTTCTGTAAGGGTAATCTTCTGCCTGATAAATATCGTGAATTCCGTAAACTTCTTCCGGAACTTCGGTATTGATTTCAATGATGATTTTTTTTGCTAGAGCAGCAAAAGTAACTGAGTTTCCTACAGAAGTTGTAGGTACAATGCTTCCATCTCTTTCAATATAAGCAGCTTCGATAACTGCTACGTCAATGCTTTGAAGGTTTTTGGTATGAAGAAGTTCTGCACTTTCACTTAAATGCTGATCAATGAAAAGAATTTCACCATTATTGATTTTATTCCTCAAGGTAGGATCTACCTGGAAAGGCATTCTTTTTTTAAGAACGTTAGCTTCTGCCAGTTTCCCGTCAGTACCGTGCCCTAGTGAAGCTCCGGTCATTAAAGTGACTTTAAGGTCTTCTGTTTTTCCTCTTTCTGCCAGTGCCGGCAAAATTGCTTTGCTGTCACCAGCTTTTGTAAAGCCGCTTGACCCTATGGTCATACCGTCTTTAATCATTTTTACAGCGTTTTCAGCTGTAGTTACCTTTTCGTGTAAACTTTCTAATCTGATTCTTTCTAACATGTAATATTGATTTTTATTAAACCACCATTACTTAGGATGCGATATGAAAAATAATGATGGTCATATATGTGAACCATACCTTACAAATTTACGAAAAAAGACGCTTTAAATAAAGGATTTAAAGCGTCTTTTGTATGTATTCAGTAATAGTTTTTCTCTATGATGAAAAAGATTTTTACTGTTTTATTCTAACCAAGAAGTTTTGTAGGACGGATCTTCCACTTTTAGAGCTTCTTCCGTGATTTTTAAAGGACGGAAAGGATCTACCATTACGGCATATTCTTCTGTGAATTTTTTACCAATACTTCTTTCCATTGCACCTGGGTGAGGTCCGTGTACAATTCCTCCCGGGTGAAGGGTAAAATCCATAAGATCAATGTGGTTACGGCTCATGAAATCACCTTCGGTATAGAACAAAACCTCATCGGAATCAATGTTGGAGTGGTTATAAGGTGCAGGAATTGCCTGTGGGTGATAATCATACATTCTTGCACAGAATGAACATACTACAAAATTGTGCGCTTCAAAATTCTGGTGAACTGGTGGCGGTTGGTGAATTCTTCCGGTAATAGGTTCAAAGTTTTTGATATTGAATTTATAAGGATAGAAATATCCGTCCCAGCCGACAACATCAAATGGATGTGTTGCATAAATGAAGTCTGTGATCTGGTTTTCTTTCTTTACTTTGATTAAAAATTCCCCTTTTTCGTCCACAGGTTCTTTGAAAACAGGAGCAATCATGTCTCTTTCGCAGAACGGAGAGTGTTCCAGAAGCTGCCCGAATTCATTTCTGTACCTTTTTGGTGTATAGATAGGAGAGTGGCTTTCCAATACGAAGAACACTGTATTTTCAGATGTTAATTCTACCTGATAGATCGTTCCTCTAGGGATGATAAGGTAATCACCAACTCCAAATTCAAGGTCTCCTACAAATGTTTTTAAAATTCCGGTTCCTTCGTGAACGAATAAAAGTTCATCACACTCCGCATTTTTGTAGAAATAATCCATTGATTTTCTAGGTTTTGCCAATCCCATTTTCAGGTCGTTGTTCATCAAAAGAATCTTACGGCTGTCCATGAAATCGTCCTCAGGAGTTACATTCATTCCTTTAAACATTCTTGGTGTAATGTTTTTTTCTACCGCGATTTTTGGAGTCACATCTTTCGGTTCCCCAATTGATTTGATCTGGGTAGGGCGGTGAATATGGTATAGCAGAGAAGAAATACCGTGAAAACCTTCCGTTCCGAAAAGCTGTTCATAGTAAAATTTATCTTCAGGAGATTTAAAGACTGTATGTCTTTTTTGTGGGATATTTCCCGCTAGATGATATCTCATTTTACTTTCATATGTAGTTTCTCAAATTTAATAATTTTTCATGAATTGGCTTAATCAAAAAAAAACGTACAAGTTTTGTATTTCAAAAATAATTGTTAGATTTGTCTAACAATTTTAATTTCATGAAGCGAATATTATTTTCTATTACTTTTTTATCTTCTTATTGTTTTGCTCAGGAGACAGACAGTTTAGTTTTAAATCAATCTCAAAAAACTGATTCTGCTAAGGTTCTTAAATTAACTAAAGAGATTAAAACGAGTAATATTGAGGATGTAGTGGTTACCGGAACCATAAAACCGGTAAGCAGATCAAAAAGTCCGGTAGCGGTAGAGATCTACAGTCAGAAGTTTTTCCAGAAAAATCCTACTCCAAGTATTTTTGAAGCGATAGGAATGGTAAATGGAGTAAAACCTCAACTGAATTGTTCCGTTTGTAATACAGGGGATATTCATATCAATGGACTGGAAGGTCCATACACGATGATTCTTATTGACGGAATGCCGATTGTCAGCTCACTTTCGACGGTATATGGATTGAGCGGTATTCCTAATAGTATTGTAGATAGGATAGAAGTGGTAAAAGGTCCTGCATCTTCTATTTATGGTTCAGAAGCGATGGGAGGAGTGATTAATATTATCACAAAAAATGCTTTGACGGCTCCCAAATTAAGCGTAGATATGATGACCAGCTCCTGGGCTGAAAATAATTTTGATCTTTCTACAAAATTCAATCTTGGAAAGAATGCTGCTTCATTATTAAGTTTAAATTACTTCAGTTT
Organism: Chryseobacterium artocarpi; assembly: GCF_001684975.1. Lineage (GTDB taxonomy): Bacteria > Bacteroidota > Bacteroidia > Flavobacteriales > Weeksellaceae > Chryseobacterium > Chryseobacterium artocarpi. Next base: position 98,579 of record NZ_MAYH01000051.1, read on the forward strand.
TAAAGAAAGAATAGATCAGAATAAAGATAATTTTACGGATACAACTTTACAGAGCAGGATTTCAGTTTTTAATAAATGGAACTTTAAAAGAAAGGAAAACAGACAGGCAAGTTTTGCAATGAGATACTTGTACGAAGACCGTTTTGGTGGTGAAATGCAATGGAATAAATCTTTTCGTGGCAGTGATGAGGTATATGGTGAAAGCATTTATACCAACAGAGCGGAGGTTTTCGGTTTGTATGAATGGCCTATGAAGGAGCATATTGTCACTCAGTTTTCTTATAATTATCATGATCAGAATTCTTTTTATGGATCAAATCCTTTTAATGCTCTTCAGAAAGTAGCTTTTGTGCAAACCTATTGGGACCGAAGTTTTGGAAAGCATGATATCACTGCGGGATTTACTTTCAAAAGAACTTTTTATGACGACAATACTCCGGGAACACTGGCTTCTGACGGAATCACCAACGAACCGATGAAGTCTCCGATATGGGGAGCGTTTATTCAGGATCAATGGGAGATCAATGACAAGAATACTTTGTTGCTGGGCTATCGTTATGATTATGATAAGGTGCATCATTCTGTGCATTCACCAAGGCTGGCGTGGAAATTCTCTCCTAATCCTTATCATACTTTACGCTTCAATTTCGGAACTGGATTCAGGGTTGTAAATCTTTTTACAGAAGATCATGCAGCTTTGACGGGATCAAGGGAAGTCATTGTAAAATCTAACCTGGAGCCCGAAAGATCAGTGAACGGAAACCTGAATTATATCTGGAAAATTCCGGTAGGAACAAGAATGTTACATCTTGATGCTTATGCTTTTTATACTTATTTCAGTAATAAAATTGTGGGTGATTTTGATTCTGACCCGAATAAAATTATTTATGACAATCTTCATGGATATGGTATTTCCAGAGGAGCTTCTCTGAATGTGGATTTTACTTTTCAGTTTCCATTAAGTGTTAATCTCGGCGTGACATATCTTGATGTGTACCAAAAATACGATGACGAAAATCAAAAAACACAACAACTTCATGCGCCCAAATGGAGTGGAACTTATAATCTGACTTATAAATTTCCTCACAATCTGACCGTAGATTTCACCGGACAGTTTTACGGACCAATGCGACTTCCTGTTTTACCGAATGATTTCCGCCCGGAATATTCACCGTTTTATTCTCTTGCCAATATTCAGGTGTCAAAGAGTTTCAAATCCGGATTTGAAGTATATGGCGGTGTGAAAAACCTATTCAACTTTACTCCTAAAGATCCCTTGATGAGACCTTTTGATCCATTTGATAAACATGTTGATGATCCTATCAACAATCCAAACCACTATACTTTCGATACCGCATATGGTTATGCTCCTATGCAAGGAATCAGAGGGTTCTTGGGAGTAAAATATACTTTGAAGTAAATGAAAATTTTTGCTTTATTTTTAATGTTAGTGCCCTGTTTTTATCTGTCTCAGATGAAGACAGGGACTTTTTCTGAATTGGAACTTCAACAAAAAGAGTTTTCAAAACCTATTGTTATTCATATTTATACAGATTGGTGTGCAGTCTGTAAAATTGAATCTTATCGTTTAAACAAGGATGAAGATTTGGTGAAGATCATGAATGAAAATTTTTATCTTATCAATTTTGAAGCTGAAAAAACCAGAGATAAAATTAATTTTCAAGGACAAGAGTTTGAATATCTAGCCAATGGAAGTTCGGGAATTCATGAGCTGGCGTTGGCTTTGTCTAAAAATAAAGAACAGCCTGTTTATCCATTGTGGATTTTTCTGGATAAGAATCAGAATCTTGTTTACTATCAGGAAGGATTGCTTACTCCTGATAAAATGAAAGAAAGATTGCTTGAGATTTCAGCTTTGTAATGGGTTGGAAAACGCAATGGTATTAAGCTTTTATGTGATTCGAATTCTTTTAAGGCGAAAGGATTTTATCTGCGATAAAATTGAATACCGTTTATTTATGCCACGAATGCACTAATAAAATGATACGTGTGTAATTTTACGTATGCAATCTATATATGTGGTAAAAAAAGTAACCATATGGATACACGAAATTTTTTGAAAAGTGAGCGTTTTTTATTCGTGAATTCGTGGCAAAACTCTTAGGAGCTCCCTTGTTGAAAATCTTGGATTTTCTTGCGCCTTAAAGTAGAATATTATCCTTAACTCTTTGTGTCTTTGCGTTTTCCAACAAATTAATATTCCCGCAGATTTTTTATCTGTGAAATTTGTGCAATCTGTGGGAATATCTTTTAATCTTTAGTTTTAGCATCTATTAAAACAGCAAGTTGTATGCATGGTTCATCAGATCTGTTACTCCATGCGTGATTGGTTCCTCTTTGGATGACAATATCTCCTGGTTTTAGAAGAGTTTCACCTTCTTCCATAATCAGATATAGCTCACCGGAAAGAATAATGATATAATCCAATGTTTGGGTTGTATGCATCATGGGATGAGGTTCTCCTTTTTTGAATTCAACTCCTAAATCTTTATCTGGTGGAACTACTACATATCTGAAATAGGTTCCATTTTTGGGTGTCTGAGGAAATCCTGTGTTGGGGATTCTTGTTTCAAACTCAAGGCTTGCAGGAGTATTTTGAGTATTCCAGATATCTGATATGATGAGTCCTGGGAAATGTTCTACTGCATTTTCCACCTGTTGATCTTCCACAATAATGGATTTTCCATCTTTAATTCCGGTTACGATTCGTCTGGGTATTTTGTTCATGGATTTATGAATTTTTCATGATAAGTTTATGACCTTGTGTCTTGTTATTTTTAAGTAAATAATGTGCCTGTAGAACAGTTTTTAGAGAAAGGTCACCTATTATTTTGTATTGAGGAGCTTTGATGATATCGTTTTCAATTAACTGAGAGATTTCTTGTAGGCTGTTTTTGTAATATTCATAGTTTTTGATCATGCTGTATGCATAATTGGAGATGTTTATAATGACAGTTCCTTTGTTGAAAAGGATCTCATGAGCATTTTTAGTAACAAGAGCTGTAACATCTGCATAAGTTCCGTTAATCTTTAAAACTTCAGCAGTAATTTCAGCCATATGATTTCCCACCATATCAATTCCTATATCAAAAGGCTGATCATCATTTGCTTTTAAAAGATTTTCTGTAAGGTTTCCTTGTCTGTAGTTTATAACCTGATGATCCTTTAAACCCATATGAAGAAACATATGTTTGTTTTCTTCACTACCTACCGTTACAATGAAATTTTGAATATGATGAGCCCACAAAATCTTAATTAAAAAAGATCCTACAGCTCCGGAAGCTCCTGTGATAAGAATAGTCTTTTCCGGTTGTAATTGTAATCGTTTGAAAATCTGTAAAGCAGTTAACCCTGCGGAGGGAATAGCAGCTGCCTGTTCAAAGGAAATATTTTTAGGTTTGAATGATACAATACTTTCAGGAACTGAAATATATTCCGCATACGTTCCATTACTTCCCATAGAACCGCTTCCGCAAAATACTTCATCTCCAATGTTAAATTCTGTCACATCATTGCCTTTTTCCACTACAATTCCAGATAATTCTCTTCCCAGTATAGGCGAGCTGATTAGTTTTCGTTCCAATTCATTTTCAAGCATCTGATAATCGATAGGGTTAAAACCACTAGCTTTAATCTGGATTAATACTTCATTACTCTTAGGTTTAGGCTTTTCTGTAAAACCATCCTCAAGTTCAAAATTCTGATTTAAAATAACTGCCTTCATACAATTGATTTGATGTACAAATGTAAAGAGTGAATAGTTTATATTTGCTACTAGTTAACAAATGGTAACTAGTTACCTTCATGAAACTATTATGGCAAAAATTATTGAAAACGGTGTAGAAAGAGAGGCTACCTGTACTGAAGAATTGTTCGCAATGCGAGACAGCATTGATGTCTTAGGTGGAAAATGGAAACTGATGATTTTACGTTATTTAACGAACAGAACGGATCAACAGATTCATTTTAAAAAGCTGGAACGTGGTATTGAAGGAATTTCTGCTAAAATGTTGAGCAAAGAACTGAAAGAATTAGAAACAAATCTTTTGATTACAAGAACTATTCAGGATACAAAACCTATTACTGTCACCTATGCTGTAACAGAATATGGGAAATCTGTATTTCCGGTAACAGAAACATTGGTAAATTGGGGATTATTACATCGAGAGAAGATTAAAGCTTCAATGGGGTGATTTGAAATTGTAAGTTTGTAGTTTAATTATTTTGGAAAGCGTAATTATTCAAAGGTTCGTAGCAATATGTTTCTGCTGATATTTTGCCACGGATGCACGAATAAAATGTTTTAAATTTCCACAATATTCTATGTTCCTATGTGGTCGAAAAAATATTAGAACCACATAAGAACATAGATTTTATCCGTGCATTCGTAGCAATGATTTAGCAGTATTCAATTTTATCGCAGATGAAATCCTTACGTCTTAGAAGCATTTGCATAACACAAAACCTTAGCGTCTTTGCGTTTTCCAACATATTTTCAATAAACTATTTCAATAAAACAGCAATAATAGCCAATATCGCAGGCAATGCCTGAACAAAAAAGATCTTCTTCGTTGCAGAAATAGCCCCATAAATACCAGCCACGGCTACACAACCTAAAAAGAACAAGGCTACATTATCCTGCCACTGCGGATCTTTAATAAGGAAAGACCAGATTAATCCAGCCGCAAGAAAACCATTATACAATCCCTGGTTAGCTGCTAATCCTTTTGTAGGTTTAAACATTTCTGCAGGTAATGCAGCTTTGAAAACTTCCTTGCCTTTGGTTTCCCAGGCAAACATTTCCATCCAAAGAATATAAAGGTGTTCAAGTGCAACAATTGCAATCAGAATTTTGGCAATGACTTCCATGATTTAATGTTTTTGTCATTGTAAAACTAAAAAAATAAAGTTAAGTTTGAGTAATCAATTCTAAAGATGGATAATTTCAAGGCACATTTAAACAAATTCATAACGGTAACTGACGAAGAGTATGTTTCAATTTTTTCATTCTTTGAAGTAGTAAAGGTGAAGAAGAAGCAGGATCTGATGTTGGAAGGTGAAGTTTGCAGAAATATGTATTTTGTGGTGGAAGGTTGTCTTAGAAAATATTTTATTAATGAAAAAGGAGTAGAGCATACCACTCAGTTTGCTATTGAAAATTGGTGGATTACCGATACTTTTGCCTATGAAAGACAGTTGCAGACAGATTTCAATATCCAGTCTGTGGAAAAGTCTACTATTCTTGTCATTGATTTTAAAAATCAGGAATTATTGTTGGAGAAACATCCTGTCATGGAAAAATATTTCAGAATTATATATCAGAGAGCGTATGCAGCTTCAGAAAGAAAATTACGTTACCTGACTGAATATTCAAGAGAAGAATTGTATGTGCATTTCAGTACGTTGTATCCTTGGTTTATTCAGCGGATTCCTCAATATCTTATCGCTTCTTTTCTTGGTTTTACTCCGGAATATCTGAGCGAAATTAAAGCAAAATTACGTTCTTAAACCAGTTTAAGTTTTTTACGGATCAGAAGTCGGAAATTTGTCAAGTAATTAAAAGCGAATGCAATGACAGATACAAAAAATCAATTTCCGCAGTTATTTTTAAGGCTTGCTCTTGCTGTGACAATGTTTTCTGCAGTTGCCGATAGATTCGGATGGTGGAATGCGGAAAATTCTTCTTGGGGAAATATGAAGAGCTTTGAAGAATATACAAGATCACTTACTTTTTTTCTTCCTGAAACTCTGAGTACATTTTCAGCATATGCCGCTACATTTTTAGAAATTCTTTTTCCACTAATGCTGATTGTTGGCTTTAAAACGAAAATAGCAGCTTACGGAAGCAGTATCTTATTGTTGATTTTTGCTGTATCAATGACTGTTGCGTTAGGTTCTAAAGCTCCACTCAATTATTCCGTTTGGGTGGGAAGTGCAGCGGCTCTTTTATTGGCTGTTCAGCAACAATATTCTTTTAGTATAGATCAATTAACCAAAAAATAAATATAATGAGTGCAAGATTTAACATGGCAACTACTGATGCCGCAGCGTACAAAGCAATGTTGGGGCTGGAAGGATATTTACAGAATACTTCTTTAACCCATATTCAAAAGGAATTAATTAAAATAAGAGCGTCTCAGATTAATAAATGTGCTTTCTGCCTTGATATGCATACCAAAGATGCGATCAAATATGGGGAAACTCCTCAGAGAATCTTTATTCTTGATGGATGGACGGAAGCAAAGGAATTTTTTACAGAAGAAGAGCAAGTACTTTTGGCAATGACGGAGGAAATTACACTGATTAGCCAAAAAGGATTAACGGAGGAAACTTATCAGAAAGCTAAATCATTCTTTGATGAGGCGCAGATTGCACAGATTATTATGGCAATCATTACGATTAATGCATGGAACAGAATTGCTGTGAGTACACATTTACCGATTGCAAAATAATAAATGATGGACGTTAATGAAGAGGTAAAATAGCAGAGATTTACGAATGGAAAAAAGAGCTTTTCAATAATGAAGAGCTCTTTTTATTATTAACAAAGCAAGAAAATTCCATGGGTATTAATTCTAAAATAAATCTTAATGGTAATTATTAAATTTGATTATGGAAACCATCTCTTTACTTTGTCGATTATTTTATGGATTCTTTCTTTGGAAAGGTCCTTGTGGAGCAATAATCTCAAGATTAGTTCCATCAGGGTCCTGGAAATAAGCAACTGCTGTTCCGTATCCGGCTTTTAATCCGTCAGCTTCTTCAAATATAATAGGCTCACCATCAGGTTCTACACCTATTTCTTTTAATCTTTTCATCGCATCATCAATATTGTCAACCTCAAAGCAAAGGTGCATGGCACTGATCTGATTATTGGAGTAAGATGCTTGTTCAGATTCAGGAATTACATATTCTAGGATATCAAGATTGATGTTATCCAGACGAAGGTTGGCGAATTTTATTTTAGTGTCTGTCAGACCTTGCGTTTTTGCCATTCTTTCTCCACCTATTTCATCAATATTGGAAACTTTAGTTCCGGTTAACGCTTCATAAAAAACAATAGATTTCTCTAAGTTTTTCACTGTGATTCCTACGTGATTAGCGCGTGTGAACCCTTTTGTTATATTTTCCATTATTTTTAAATTTTGTAATTGATATTTTAAAAATTGATTGATCAGAATCTTAGATTTGGAATCTTAAATTACGGTTTATTTCTGATACTTAGATTAATAAATAGCCACAGGGTTTACATTTACCTGTGTAGATCCCACATATAAAGGCTGTCCCAATACAAATAGGAATTCCCATACTTTTTGTTTCACCAACGGGCGGCTGTCAATCAATTCTAAGTTATAGATTCCTTTTTTGGCAAGCATATATTGATTGATAGGAAACTCTTCTTTACTTTTTGGATTCGGATATACTTCGGAAGCCCAGGTATCACCACCGAAAGCAACAATATCTTGATCAGCCAGCCATTTTGCCGCATCCATCCCGATTCCTGGCTCGGTTTCTAAGAATTGTTTATTGTCTTTACCTATCAGTTCAAGCCATCCTGTATTGAAAAGAATTACATCACCTTTTCTCAACGTAAGCCCTTGTTTCTTTAAAACAGCCTTGATGTCTTCAACAGTAAACTCAGTTCCTCCGGGTACAATTGCTTTTCCGTAATGAGCAACCATATCAAGGACTACACCACGGGTAACAAATGGCGGTACTTTTTCAACACCAAGTTTTTTTACACCTTCTACCGTTACAAAATCAGTAGCTTTATTTCCGTTGTAGTAAATATTATCAATTCCTATGTGTCCGATACCATTAAGCTGGGTTCCTACTCCGGTCCATCCGTTTACCAATTCGTCATTGAATGTAAATCTATTGGGACCAATGCTTTTTCCACCTTGTTCACCAGGTTGGATATTATATAAATTAAAGCTTCTATGTCTGAAAGCCGGTAAGTTTTTATCAATAGGAACAGCAAGTGCTAGTGTTTTACCTTGTTTTACCAATCCGAGTGCCTGTTTTACAACTTCTGGAGTTAATAAATTAGCAGCTCCAATCTCATCCTGAGCTCCATAAGCTGATGGATACCATGATTTGTCTTCTGGATTGACAAGAGTTTGAGCATTTAATACAATGCTGTTTATAGTCAATAGGGTTGTTAACCCGAACATTTTGATCAGATTATTTTTCATTTTTTACGATTTATGAGTTGAATAAGAAGGGAAGCTGGAAGAGGGGAGTTGTGGATGTCGTTTTACAACTGGTATTCCGTTTATTGAAATGAAGCTTCCGGTTGATGAAAGAATGGAAGTTGGAAGTTGGATGTTTTTGAAGTCTTATAATAATTGGTATTTTATTGATTAGATATAACAGACTGTAAGTTTATCATACACGCTAGTGCTTTCATCTTCATATTTTCTCCTTACAGTCTGATAATTTGAATCAAAAGATTGAAAGTTATCAATATCCTGACAGTACTTCAATCCTCCAGCTTCCATCTTCCAGTTTTTATATTAAATCTCGCTTAAAGCTACATTGATAAAGTTCAGTTCTTCCTGAGAAAGGTTGATATCCATTGCTTTTGCGTTATCAATGGCTTGCTCTGCATTTCTTGCACCTGCCAATACTACTGTAATTGCCGGCTGTAGCGTAGTCCATCTTAATACTAATTGAGATAGGCTTGCTCCTTTTTCCTGAGCGATCGGTTCAATTTTTTCTAAGAAAGTTTTTACTTTATTCAGATCAAATTGTGAGAAATAACCATTTCTGTGATCGTTGTCTTTTAATTTGTTATCCTTGAAATATTTACCTGTTAACAGACCTCTTTCCATTGGGCTGTATACGATGATACCTGAGTTGTTTTCCAATGAATAAGGAACAAGATCGTTCTCAATTGAACGGTTCAGCATACTGTAAGAAACCTGGTTGCTCGCTAATTGTAAAGTTCTGTTAGCTTCCTCCATTTGTGAAACGCTATAGTTACTTACTCCGGCAGCACGAACTTTTCCTTGTTGAATTAATAATTCCATAGCCTCCATCGTTTCACTGATAGCTGTTGTGCTGTCTGGCCAGTGAAGCTGTAAGAGATCAATATAATCAGTTCCTAGCCTTTGTAAACTTTCTTCAACTTCTTTAATGATGTTCTCTTTAGAAGCGAATTTATAAACAGGAATTACTTTTCCCTCATCTTCAGCGTCAAAGAAAAATTCTCCTTTTCCGTTATTACTTCCATCCCATACCAATCCGAATTTTGTTAATAATTGGATTTTAGAACGGTCTTTTCCTTTAATTGCCTCACCAATCATTTCTTCACTTAATCCGAAACCGTAGAAAGGCGCCGTATCAATAGAAGTTACTCCGTGATCCAATGATGCATGAATAGAGTTAATAGAATCCTGTTTTTCATTACCACCCCACATGTTTCCACCAATGGCAAAAGCTCCGTGAGTAATTGTTGATAATTCCAAATCTGTGTTTCCTAATTTTCTATATTCCATTTTTTTGTTTTTAAAATTGATTGTGATTATTTATTTAATACTTTTAAAATAGCTTCTCCCACACTTTTTGCAGATTGCGGATTCTGTCCGGTAATCACTCTTTGGTCAGTTACCACATGATTCTGCCAAAGCCCTGATTTTTCAAATTTTGCTCCTCTTTCTTTTAATTTATTTTCCAATAAGAAAGGTACCACATCTGTTAACTTTACTGCTGACTCCTCTTCATTAGTAAAAGCATTGATTTTTTTACCATCTACCAGATACTTTCCATTACTCAGCTTGATGTTTACCAAACCAGCCGGACCGTGACATACTCCTGCGACAATACCTCCATTTTCATAGATTTTTGAAGCGATAGCTGACAGTTCTGTATTATCAGCCAAATCCCACATAGCTCCGTGTCCGCCAGCATAAAAGATCGTTGAGTAATCTTTTGGATTTACCTGTGATGGTTTTAAAGAATGATCGATTTTATATCTGTATTCCTTGTTTTCCCAAAACTCTTTGTTAACAGGATCTTTTAAGTCAAAACCGTCTACTGGAGGAGTTCCGCCTTTTGGGCTTACAAAATCAATTTCATATCCTGCTTTGTGAAGAACCTCCCACGGATGAGAAACTTCTCCTAAGTAATATCCAGTGTTTTCACCCGTACTGCCTTTTTTATCATGGCTGGTGACAACGAATAAGATTTTCTTTTTCATAGCATTGTTTTTTTGATGTTGTGCCTGAATAAATCCTATCGTGAAAAGGCTAAGAAATAAAAGTGCTAGTTTTTTCATTTAAATAAGATTTGTAGTGTAAATCTGAGGTATTTCCTGAAGCTTTTCCTCAATCAAAGCACCGAAAGCTTTAATATATGGTTGTTCATTATGCTGTGCTAATCCCTCTTTATTTTTCCAGATTTCATAGAAAACAAAGTGATTTTTGTCTTCAATTCCCTGGCGAAGATTATACAGCTCGCAAGCCTCTTCTTTTCTTGTTTCTTTTACCATATTCTGAAGAACTTCCAAAACTTCTTGCTGGTGCTCTTCTTTGGCTTTAATAACTGCGGTAAGGTGAATTTTCATTATACTAATTCAGGTGTTAATTCTTTTTCAAATATATTTTTCACATGCTCTCTGTAAAGCTTCATATCGCGCTCTATATTGGCATTCTTTTCTACATCGTGGAAGTGGAAGCTTTCCATTTTTTCTAAGGATACAAAGGCGTTCATTCTATGGAACCCAAATAAAGGTCCGTCATCTACACTTTTTTCATTAAAAAATTCCCCGGGAAGAGTAAATGCTGTTGCCGGAGCATTCCAGCTTGTAGTCAACATGTATTTTCTACCGCCAAGCATTCCTCCTGTACCATAATTAATTTCAGGATTCTCAGCATTTCTTCCATCGCTTTTATAGATACCTTTAGCGTGACCAGCCGTGAAAACTTCATCGATGTATTTTTTCAGTCCGTTTGGAAGCTGGAACCACCAGATTGGGGTATGGTAAATGATATAATCTGCCCAGACAAACTTTTCTACTTCTTCATGTTTGTCATAATTTTCACTTACGTTTGTTATCTTTACCTCTATATTATCAAATTCTTTAAGAACGGCTAATGTATTTTCTGCAATAGTTTGATTATATTTTCCACCGGAATGTCCGAAATTTTGTCCTCCGTTGATGATAAGTACTTTTTTCATTTCTTTATGATTGTTTAAATTTTACTCTGCAAAGTTACACTAGAGTGTTGTATAATTAAAATAATATAAATTATAGTAATGTATCAGAATAATTATATTTAAAATATTATATAAGGAGAATAGTGAATTCGCTTCACTTATCAATTTTTATGATTTGTAATCATTCATGCAAATTGACAATTCACTTTACGAAGCAAAAACTCATTATAATTATTCGCTACTTCATGGTAAAATGTCATGTCATATCTGAGTCGTAATTCCCATTCGTCTTGTACATTTGATTAACAAATTGACAGAGAATGATACAGATAGCGATTTTCAGTGATGTACATGGAAATCTTCCTGCATTGGAAGCAGTGTTGAAGGATATTGAATATAGAGGAATTCATCAGAAATTCTGTTTGGGAGATCTTGTGGATTTTGCACCTTGGGGAAATGAGGTTATAGAAAAGATTAAAAGTTTAAATATTCCTTGCCTGATGGGAAATCATGATGAAAGAATTGCTTTTGATTTATCTGTTTTTCCATTATCTAAACATTCTGAAGAAGAAACAAAAGCTAGATTTATTGCGATAGATCATTCTAAAAAATACATCAAAGCTGAAAATAAAATTTTTCTTCGTGAACTTCCTTTTCATTTAAAATTAAACTATAAAGTAGGAAAGAAGCATTGGAATATTCAATTGGTCCATTCAAGTCTGGAAACTAATGATACTTATCTATATGAAACAGAAAGTGATGAAGTATTCATGAAACAGTTGGAAGAATCAAAATCTGATCTGATTGTGATGGGACATACTCATCTTTCATTCAAAAAACAGTTTGAAAATAAAAAGTGGGCTGTTAATTGTGGTTCCGTTGGAAGATCCAAAGAAGAAAACAGGCTGGCTTCGTACTTAATATTGACCTTGACTGAAGAAAGGATTATTCCTGAAATCATACAGTTAAGTTACCCGATCGAAGAAGTAGTACAGAAAATCCAAGACAGTGATATTCCGGATTATTATGCTTCATTTATAAAAAATGATAATGTATTAATATTATAATTATTTTGTAACTTTGCATTATAATATTAATAATTAAGTCATGGTTAATTTAGAATGGTATCGTACTTTTAAGGCGATCTATAAAACCGGGACACTGACGGGAGCAGCAGATTCTTTATTTATTTCACAACCGGGTGTGAGTCTGCATTTAAGTTCACTGGAAGCATATGTTGGATATAAGCTGTTTGACAGAACCGGAAGAAAAATGATTCCTACGGAAAGAGGAAAGGTATTATTTAATGCCGTAGCAGAACCTCTTACGAAACTGGAAGATGTAGAAAAGAATTTTCAAAAGTCTACGGAAAAGCATACACCTACGATCAGTGTGGGAATGTGCTTTGAAACTTTTCAGACGACTTTGGAGCAATATGTATCTTCATTACCTTTCAATCTGATTATCAGTTTTGGAGAATATCCTGAAATGCTGGATCAGTTGGATAAAGGGATTTTGGACCTTATCATTACTCCTAAAAAAGGCTCTTCACCCAATATAGAACATGAAGCGTTTTCTTCGGAACAGATCATTCTGGTAGGTGGAAAAGATGTGGATACGGATGCATTCAAAAAGGTTTTAAAAACAAAAGATGCAGAACAGATTGAAGAGTGGCTGAAGAATGAGAAATGGTACGGAACCACCGGAGATATGGAACATCTTTTCCAGTATTGGACTTTAAATTTTGGTCACAAACCGAATTTCCGTCCGAATTATATAGTTCCTAACTTAAATTCAATCATCCGTTGTTTGAAAGGAGGTACTGGACTGGCTGTAGTTCCTGACTTTTTATGCAAAAATGAGATAGATAACGGAGATGTAAAACTAATCTGGGAAGGCAAGAAAAAACTGGAAAATACCTTATATTTTGGTTGCAGAAAAAAAACTAATTATCAAACAGAAATAGATCATATAAAAGGATTATTCCGTAAGATGATGGGTAAGTAAAACCATATCTTTCATCTGCAAACCGTTTTCATAAATTGGGGATGGGTAATTTTCAATAAAGAAATCTTTACGTATCCCTGTTTTTTTGAAACCGTTTTTTTCATAAAACCTGATCTGCTGAAATCCGGTATCGGAAGTCCCGACACTCAGAATTTTGTAATGACTGTCAAGGGCAATTTCTTTCGCTTTATTGATTAAAATACTTCCAATTCCTTTACTTCTATAGCTTTCAATAACCGCAATGTTTTTAATTTCAAGTTCAGAATCACTGTTTTTATATAAAGCCATTACAGCAATATTTTCCTTTCCGTCGTGGAGCAAATAGATATCACATTTAAAAATATACTGATAAATAGCATCTCTTGTTTCATCTGCTAACAACAACAGTTCATAAGGGATTCCCGAGTCTTGATCGATTTTATTAAAGGTAAACTGTTCCATGCTACAAACTCATATGGATAAGTGGATAATCTTTCCCTGAGCCGTCTTTTTCTGATCTTCCTACCTTTTTGAAGCCCATCTTTTCATAAAATCCAATAGCCTGTGGATTTTGCTCATTAACATCTACTTTGGTAAGTCCGGTTTGCTCTTTCATAAATTGATAAAGCTTTTTACCGTAGCCTTTTCCACGCATATCATCATGAATGAAAAGCATTTCAAGATTGCCTTCAGCTACGGAAGCAAAACCCTTTGGATCATTGTTTTCTGTAATTAAATAAACGTTCAGATGAGGAAGATAATCTCTTGGAATAGCTTCTTTGAACTCATTGAAATCTTCTTCGGCAAGGAAGTTATGTGTGGCTTTTACTGCAGATTCCCAGATTTCCATGATTTTTGGATAATCTTCTGTATTGGCAAGTCTAAATTGATGTGACATGATTTTAAATTTTCACAAAAATAATGAAAATAGGGTATTGAAGCCAGAGATCAGGGATAGTATGGAAGATTTTTTAGTTTGAAAAAAGCAATAATGATGGACTTTAATATACAACTGATTTTTTTTGACACGAATGCAGTAATAAATGATTGATTATTTTTTAACTGTTAAAAAAATATTTGTGCATTAGTGGCAGTTTAAAAGTAACTTTTAACAGGAAACAGTAAAATTGGTAAGCATAATTTCCGATTTTTTGTCGCAAATTTGTTTAATCACTTTATATTAATCATTAAAATAAAGATTTATGCAAAAGAAAATATATGCAGGGCAGCCTGTAGTTACCTTAAATAATGGAGTAGATATTCCTGCTTTAGGCTTTGGAGTATGGCAGATGGAAGATCTGAAAGAATGTGAAAATGCAGTTATCAAAGCAATTCAAACTGGGTACAGAATGATTGATACAGCAGCTATTTATCAGAATGAAACTGCGGTAGGAGCAGCGGTAAAAAATAGTGGAGTGAATAGAGACGAATTGTTTATTACTTCAAAAGTTTGGGTTCAGGATCATGGATATGAAAAGGCAAAAAGTGCTTTTCAGAGAACATTAGACAGATTGCAGATGGATTACCTGGATATGTATCTTATCCACTGGCCTTACGGCGATTTTCTGGGAACATGGAAGGCTTTGGAGGAACTTTATAACGAAGGAAAAATCAAAGCAATTGGTGTTTGTAATTTTACGGTTGAAAAACTAGATGAATTGAAGGCGAATTCTACAGTTCTTCCGGTGATCAATCAAATTGAGTTGCATCCGGTATTCCAACAAAAAGAGTTGCAGGTTTATGATAGAGAAAATAATATCGTCACTCAGCCTTGGAGTCCTCTTGGAAACGGAAATGCAAACCTTTTATCCAATGCAGAATTAAAAGCAATTGCTGAAAAATATGGTAAAACAGTAGCTCAGGTAATTCTGAGATGGCATTTACAGGAAGGTTTTGTTGTGATCCCGAAATCTGTAACTCCGTCAAGAATTGAAGAAAATTTTAATGTATTTGATTTTGAACTGACAGAAGATGAAATGAATGTCGTTCGTTCTTTAGATACAGGAAAACGATTATTCTTTGATCCGAAAGATCCTGAATGGGAGCAGAAAATGCTGAATGCTGTAGCAGATATTTAAGCTTAATTAATGAAATATTTCCCGCAGATTACACATATTGTGAAATCTGCGGGATTTTTATTTTATGTAATGGTGAGGAATGTCATATTCTGTTGAAACTGAGATCGTCCTATTTTTTGTATCTTTTTAATTAAAATAATTTGTTATGTTTTGGTCAGATACAATCAGTAAAAGAGTGGGTGTAAAATATCCTGTCATTCAGGCTCCGATGTTTGGCGTGAGTACGATACAGATGGTAGCAGCGGCTGCGAGAGCAGATTGTTTAGGTTCATTGGCATTGGGAGATCTTTCATCAAATGAATCTACTGAATTGATTCGGGCAACAAAAAAACTGACAGATAAACCTTTTGCTGTCAATATTTTTGCTCATTATATTCCTGAAATCACAGATGCTTTAAAAGATCATTTCTCTAAAACAAAGAATTTCCTTGAACAATTAGCCAAAGAAAATAATATTGAGGTTAAACTTCCTGATTTATCAGCTCTTAGAATAAATGGATATCATGAGTTAATTGATGTGATTATAGAAGAAAACTGTAAAATTGTAAGCTTTACTTTTGGAAATCTTGACGACCAGAGCATTCAGAAATTAAAGGAGAATGAAGTAACGCTTATCGGAACCTGCACTTCCGTAAAAGAAGCTGTAATTCTCGAAAAATCAGGAATTGATATCATTTGTGTACAAGGAACGGAAGCTGGAGGACACAGAGGAACTTTTGATCCTGATCATGTTCCGCAGATAGGAGGATTGTCTTTATTATCACAGGTTTATGATCATACAAAGGCTCCATTGGTTTATGCAGGGGGAATTTATAATGGTAAAACTTTACAGGCGGTAAAAGAATTGGGAGCACAGGGATTTCAGGTTGGAAATCTATTATTAGCTTCTCAGGAAAGTGCTTTAGAGCCTTTTGAAAAAGACAAACTTAAACAGGTAACTGAGGATGAAATTATGTTAATGAAGAGCTTTTCCGGGCGATATGCAAGAGGGATTAAAAATAAATATACTCAGATTGTGGAAAATTCAGACTATATTTTACCTTATCCGTATCAGAATAAACTGACAAATGCATTACGCAAAGAAGCAAAATCTCAGCAGAATCTTGATTTTGTAGGAATCTGGGCGGGGCAGTCTATTCATAAGTACAGTGAATTATCAACTGAACAGATTCTGAGAAATCTCATACTTCAAACAATGGGGAAGTAAATGAAATTGTATTATCTTAAGGCTTTAAATGCAATTTTAAATTATAATCATGAAAAAATTATTTCTTCCATTTGCTGTGTTTTCAGCAATGGTATCCTGTAGTAATGATGATGATAGTCCTAAAAAAGAAGAAGCGGCTTTACTCATTGGAACATGGAATCAGTATAAAGGAGAGTTTTATACTACTTATGATAACAAAACCCAAACTGTTTATCCTAATGGCTGTGAGTCTCAAAATACTGTTGAGTATAATGAAACTGAAGTAAATGTTGTGAATTATGAAAGTAAAGATGGTAAATGTGAGCCGGCTGTACCTAAAAATGCAAAATATACTTATGATAAGGAAACTAGAAAGCTGACGCATGGTAAAGAGTATATCGTCACCAAAATAACTCCTACTGAGCTGGTAACTGAAGATCATAATACTGATTGGGATGGAGATGGAAAGAAGGATGTGACAACAAGATATTTCAGAAAGATTAAATAAAAAATAAAAACTCCTTTCGATAGAAAGGAGTTTTGTTTTATACTAGGTTTTGAAATTCGATTATTTTGTCAGATCCAGCCCGCCAAAGTTTCCAGAACTCATCATCAGATAAACACCATTGGTTTTATCCAAAGTATTCCAGTAAGCATGAAGGTCTTCCGCGTTGGTGAAAACTCTCAGGTTTTCATTCTTGAATTTTTCCTTAATGAATTCAGGAGAAATAGGTTCCATTCTTTTAATTTTTAAAGCATCTTCGGAATAGAATACAACTGCTTCATCCAATCCGTCCATTGCGTGGTCATATTGCTCCAAAAATGCAGGATTTAAACTTGAATAGGTATGAAGCTCAAGGAATCCGTATTTTTTTTCACTTTTGAATTGCTCATTGAAGGCTTTTACAGCAGCTTTTACCTTACTTGGTGCGTGAGCGAAGTCTTTATATAATGTTCCTTTATCTTCTCTTTCTACTTTTTCAAGACGTTTGGAAGCTCCTTTAAAGCTCATGATTGCTTCATAGAAGTCTTCATCCATAATACCAAGCTGCTGGCAGATGTGTCTTGCTCCTTCCAGATTCAATAGATTGTGTGCTCCAAAAACAGAAAGGGGAACATCACCCATTTCAGTTTTTAAATATACTTTTCCGTTGTTGATCTCATATTCAGGAGTTTTGTAAGGGATTTTTCTGAAATAATTTTCAGCATTTTCCACCACTTTTACTACTTCGGGATCTTCTTCGTTATAGACTAAAACACCACCGGCTGTAATGCTTGCAACAAATTTTCTGAACTGATCAATATAGTCATCAAATGTTTTGAAAACATTGATATGGTCCCACGCGATACCGCTCATTAAAGCGATATTCGGCTGGTATAATAAAAACTTGGAACGCAGATCGATAGGTGAGGAAAGGTATTCATCACCTTCCAAAACCATAAAGTCGTTATCCTGAGTAAGTTTTACCATACAGTCAAAGCCTTCCAGCTGAGCACCTACCATGAAATCTACATCTTTCTGATGGAAGTTCAGGACATGGAGGATCATTGAAGTAATGGTAGTTTTACCGTGTGAACCTGCAATAACCACTCTGGTTTTATTTTTAGCCTGTTCGTACAGGAATTCAGGATATGAATATATTTTTAAACCTAATTCTTTTGCTCTTGCTAATTCCGGGTTATCCTGATGGGCATGCATTCCAAGGATGACAGCATCAATATCTGATGTGATTTTTTCAGGAAACCAACCCATTTCCTGAGGAAGAATTCCCTTTTTTTCCAGTCTTGATTTTGAAGGCTCAAAAATAGCATCATCTGAACCTGTAACCTGGTATCCTTTATCTTTTAATGCGATGGCAAGATTGTGCATGGCGCTTCCGCCTATAGCAATGAAGTGGGTTTTCAATTGTATTTACTGTTTTTTAACATTAGTATTAATGATGTCCTGGAAGGCTCCAAGAATATTATTCCAATTGGTCTGATAATTCGGAATGATAAGGCTAGCATCAGTTTTACTGCCTTCATTAGGACCTTTCTTTACATTGATGGAAGTCGAAACATTATCGTACAGTTTTTTACGGTCTTCCTGTATTCTTCTGAAATTATTCTGGGAAAGAACCTGATCCAGTTTCTTTAAATCTTCATTGGAAATTTTAAAATCCTGTTTGTGCTTTTTTCCCTGTCCTTCAAAAGAATAGTGTACATTATTTCCTTTGATCAGTAGATTTTCATATACAGGAGCAAAGCCACCGCTTTTCGAATAGCTGATATCGAAATCTGAATATACTTTTTGGCTGTTGCAAGAAACTAATACTATGATAGCGAATAAGATTCCAATTATTCTGTTCATAATTTTTTTAATTATTTGAGTCCTTTTGTTCTAATTTTTTAGCTTTAAGTTCTTCATCATAATTGTGTAGGAGGTTGAAGTCTTCTGTCTGTTCAATGGCAGTCATTATCTTCAATAGGATTTCCGGTGCTTTTTCGTTATCGTAATCAATATCTAAAGGTGGTTTGAACTCCATCGTAGGTTTTACACCGGTAACCTTTACGCGGAGCCCTTTTTTATCAAAAGCTCTTCTGAATCCGTTAATTTTGATTGGAATTACAATAGGACGCTGATTTTTCACCAGTTTGGCAGTACCTCTTCGTCCCTGTGCAAAAGCAGATGTGGTTCCCTGTGGGAAAGTAGCCACCCAGCCATTGTCCAATGCTTTCATAATGTTATCTACTTCGCTCATGTCTACCATTCTGTTGACATTTTTTCCTTCTGATCTCCAGGTTCTTTTTACTGTTACAGCTCCTGCAATTTTGAATATTTTAGGAAGAATTCCTTTATTCATTGTTTCTTCGGCTGCTACATAATAAAAATCGATCTTGGGATTCAGTAGATAGATCGGATTTTTAATCGTATTTAAGTATCCATTATTTACGGCACAGAATGCATGATACATTGCTGCTACATCCGCAAAATAAGTCTGATGGTTAGATACAAACAGTACGTTGGAGTCCGGAAGATCCACAAGGTGCTCTGTTCCGGTTATTTTTAACTTATTAAAGCCGTTGAATCTTCTATATGATACAACTCCTAAAATAAAAATAATAAACCTCTTTAAAAAATAAGGTGTTCCGAATGCATCGGTGAAAATATTTTTCTTCGCCATTTTTCAATTAAACACGGTAGTGCAAAGTTACATTTTTTTCAGCAACTGGCTGAATTCACTTAATATCATTGCTGTGGCACCCCAAATAATGTATCCGTTGAAATTAATTACAGGAACTTCATGACCTCCCGCACTTGGAAGTGCCATTATTTCAGGGGTATCAGACAGGTTTAAAAAAGAAGTGATAGGAAATTCAATAGTTTCTACCGCTTCACTCTGCTGAAGAACGAAGAGAGGATTCTTTTTAGTATATGAAATATAAGGATATACGTAAAAATTGCTTGGTGGAATATAGATAGGGGACATTTCCCTGATTACTCTCACATAATGTTTATCTATCCCTATTTCTTCAGAAGTTTCACGTACGGCTGTTTCTGCAAAATCACGATCCATCTCTTCCCGTTTTCCTCCTGGTAATGAGATTTGCCCGCTATGTCTGTCATGCTCATTGATGGTTCTTTGGATCAAGGGAAAATACCACTCGTTGTTTTTCAGATACAATACAATATTGACTGCTGCAAACTTGGGATTTTTTGCCAGCACTTCATCGTAAGTAAAAACGGGACGGTAGGGAGGAGAAAATATTCCATGGGCGTGCTCGCCGGGAAGCTCAACACTTTTAACTTTTCTCAATAAATCTTTTCCAAAACTTTCCATAGTTCAAATTTAACAATATATCTTGAAGAAATAAATGCCTTAACATTAATTAACCTATGAAGTGCCGGTGGAGAGAAGTTCAATGGTCAATTTTTGCTTTGCAAAGCACAATCGTGAATTTTTATACAATTGAATCTTCATCCAGACTTTAAATATTAAACTCAAAAACATTGAACTTGGAATTCAATTGACAAACGCAGTTCGTTATGGGTATTTACTTTCTATAAGGAATACCGTATTTTCACGTAACTGAAATCCATGATGTCACAGGTACCATAAATGGTGACTTTACAAACCGTAAACCATGACTTTTATAATTTACACTTTGGCGGTGGTTTTTCACTTTGGTGTAGGGTATACCTTTGTCTTACTATTAACCAATTAATTTTTACTAAGATGAAAAATTTACTTGCAGGTGTGTTTACACTAATCGCCATGAGTTTCAGTTTCGCTCAATTAAACATTGATGTGACTACACAAACAGGAAACTTAAATGTAGCTACAGTAGACCAGACAGGTCTTTTGAACATTAATTCTTTAACACAGAATGGAAATCGTAATACTGCAGACATTGATCAAGTAGGGATCTTAAATATGAATACTGCAGTAAGTAATGGAAACAGAAACTCGATTGATGTAGATCAGGTAGGTATTGCCAACTCGAATATGGTGACTCAGACTGGAAACAGAAACTCTGCTTCAACATGGCAATTAGGATTTTTAAACTCTACTGAACAAACTCAGATCGGAAGACGAAACGATGCTTCTTCAATTCAAATTGGTTTAGGTAACTCTGTTTATCAATATCAGGATGGAAGAAGAAACGAAGCTTCAGCGTTGCAGCTGGGAGCTGGTAACGAAGCTTATCAAATTCAAGTGGGAAGACGAAATGAAGCAAACGGTGTTCAGATAGGAGCTAACAACGTTCTTGTTCAATTCCAGGCTGGTGATGATAACAGTGCGGATCATACTCAAGTCGGTAGCGGTAACTTAGCTGTCTCTGCTCAGGTAGGTGATGACAACAACGCTATGGGACTACAGGTGGGAAGTAATAACCAATTGTATCAACTTCAAGTAGGGAATTCTAATACAGCCCTTGATCTTCAGATGGGTAATGGAAACTTTACCTGGGTATCTCAGTCCGGTGATTCTCATATTCACATAGGAACTCAAATAGGTAACGGAAACTCAATGATTGTGAACCAGTCTAACTAAGCCCTGTAATTATACTGTAATCTTTAAAATGGAAGGGAGAAGCTACAGGTCGTGGTTTCTCCTTTTTAGCTTAAAGATCAAATATACCCAGAAACCATGATTTTATATGACTACCTGCTGGGTGTGTTTTATTCGATGTTCTATTGATATACCTTTAATAAAAATATAATGCCATGCTTAAGTTGAGATGGAGTGTTTTGGCTCTTTTTGCAGTACTGCCATTGTATGCTCAGGAAATAGACTGGAATAAGGTAAACAGTAATACAGTCTTTAATCTTATAACCAGACAGGATATTGATCAGAATGCTTATCATTCTACTATCATTCAGATAGGTGATTATAATAATGCTGAACTTTCTCTTAATAACAAAAGTAATATTGCTGTAAAGCAGCTTGGTGACTTTAATGCCCTTTATTTTAATAATTCATTTACAGATAAAGAAACCCAAACTGCTATTACTACACAAGGAAGTAATAATATTATTGATATTACAGGAAGCAACAGTATTTCAGATGGAATTCAGGTCAATATAAAGGGAGATAATAAAACAGTTTTCATGAGAAATTATTAAAACACGAGTGATGAAAATTTTATATTCCCTTAGTCTGAGTACTTTATTTATCTTCCTGTCTATACAGGTTTATGGGCAGGAAGATAAAAAAGTAAATGCAAAAATAGAAAGCAGCCATATTGAAAACCAAATAAAGCTAAAAGCAGTTGTTATTAATAATACTGCTGTTTACAAAGAGCTTAATTACCTTTTAGTTTCTATAAAAAAAGGAGATGGAGGAAACCTTTCCAACAATCAGCAGAGTGGTAAGTTTTCTGTAAACCCTAATGAGGTAAAAACATTATCGGAAATAAGCGTAAATCTTGAACCCAAAGATGCCCTGAAAGCTTTTCTTTATATCAGAGACGAAGAAACCCGGACTTTAGTTGCAAAAGATAGCCTTGAGCTTAATAATGATCTTTTTAAAAAAAAAGCGGTAAGAATAGAAGAGGACGCGGTTTATGAGCTTAAAGGACTTACCATTGATGAAACCAAGACTAAAGTTGGTAAAGATTTCTACGATATGTTTTATCTCCAATATAGCCAAATTCCGGATAAAAGCATTAGTGCTGTTACTATTTCAGAACTTCCTCTCCGGGGTACAAGCGGTCAGATCAATATTCAGATTGACGATAAAGTAATTTATAGCTTCATGACCAATCCAGGAGAAGATTATTTAAAAGAACAATTAGCATTCAGCTTAAAATATATCAAAGAATTTAACGCAAAGAAAAACCTTATTAAAAATGAATTTATTTACTAAAAACGTCCGCCATGAAAACTTTTATCATTATTTTAATCTTTATTGCGGGTATTTTCTCCGGGAAATCTCAGCAACTTGTTTATAAGCCAGTAAACCCAGCATTTGGGGGAGATACATTTAATTATCAGTGGCTTTTAAGCTCTGCCAATGCCCAAAACCAGTTTGATGAAAAAAATGACTACAAAGATCTGCTTGATCGTGCCAATTCTCTTGATAGTTTTACCCAAAGTCTGAACAGACAGATCTTAAGTGAACTTTCAAGAAAACTTTTTGAAGAGCAGTTCGGAGATGGAAATATACAACCCGGGAATTACCTCTTCGGGTCGCTTTATTTACAGATTACCACAACTAATCAGGGACTTTTGATCAATATTTTGGATACCAGTACAGGCGATCAGTCCGAGATCGTAATTCCGAAATAAATAAAAACTTAATACCAAACTTATCATGAGAGCTTACATCTACACCAGAATTTTTTTCTGTAGTTTTCTGCTATGCATTCTACAGGCTTGTAGTTCGATTTTTGGCTTACCTTCAGATCCTGAAAAGCCAACGATGGGAGAGGTGACATCTTCCACAGAAGAACTGAAAACACTTCCTTTACCGAAGGAAAAAATTGTCATTGGAGTTTATAAATTCAGAGATCAGACGGGGCAGTATAAACCATCTGAAAACGGTAACAACTGGAGTACTGCAGTGCCACAAGGTACTACTACCATTCTCATTAAGGCACTCGAAGACAGCCGTTGGTTTATCCCTATTGAAAGAGAAAATATTGCCAATCTGCTCAATGAAAGACAAATCATCAGATCTACACGTCAGGAATACATTAAAGATGCTGATAAAAACAGCCAGTCACTTCCTCCGCTTCTTTATGCCGGAATTCTTCTGGAAGGAGGAGTCATTTCCTATGACAGCAATATCCTGACAGGCGGTCTTGGAGCACGATACTTTGGTATCGGAGCATCCACACAATATCGCCAGGATAGAATTACCATTTACCTACGCGCTGTTTCCACCCTCAACGGGGAAATCCTTAAAACTGTTTATACTTCTAAAAATATTCTTTCCACAAGCGTAAACGGAAGCTTTTTCCGATATATAGACACCGAAAGACTGATGGAAGCTGAGGTAGGTTTTACTCAGAACGAACCTATTCAGCTAGCTGTAACCGAAGCCATTGAAAAAGCTGTGAAATCTCTCGTTATTGAAGGAATCCAGGATAAAATATGGGGAAAAGCAATAGACAGCACAACTAGTTATCAGGCTTTGATCAATGAATATAAGAGAGAAAAAGAAGATAACAACGGAAGAGTAATCGGAAACAGATATCCAGGTAATTACAGACAGAAAGTTGCTGTATTTGCCAATGTGGAAGGACAGAAAGTAAGAGATGATTATGTAAACCCTAAAATGAATATCGGAGGTAAAATAGGGATGAAATACTTTTTAACTCCCAACTTTAATGTTGAGGTGAATGGTAATTATTTTACCCTCGAAAATAAAGATATTGTAAAAAGAAATTACTACGGTCCTGAAATAAACCTTGAATACCTCCTTTTCCCGAAATACAGATTCAGCCCATATATCTATGGTGGGGCAGGAGCGCTGTATTCCAAATACAAGCCTCAATATAAAGGACAGTTCGGAGGCGGTCTCGAATACATGATAGACAATAATTTTTCACTGAGAGCATCTGCTCAATACGATCTTGGTTTTAAAGATAACTGGGAAGGGCTTATCAATGGAAAAAGAAAAGATCAGGCATTACGCTTTGCATTGGGAATCAATTTTTACCTTGGAAACAAATAAAAACACGAATTATGAAAACTTTAATTAAAATACTAAGCATATTCATCCTAACATTTTGTCTGTTTTCATGTAGTGAAGACCTTGTAGAACAGGCTCAGACAGGAACCCTAAAAGGAAAAGTAGTAAAAAGAGGCAGTAATACTCCGCTTGCAAACGTGAAAATTTTCACAACTCCTACCACGCAAACTGTTTTCAGTGGTACTGATGGTTCATTTGAAATCACAGCAATGCCGATTGGAAATTATTCCGTAAAAGCAGAGCTTTCAGGATATATAACAAGCTTTCAGTCTGTAAATATGCAGACTCAAAATCAGGTGGTGACCGTGGTATTTGAAATGGACGATGATACCTCTTTAAATTCTCCACCTTCTACGCCACAGCTTCTAAGTCCGATAGATAATGCGGTAAATCAACCTTTAAGTGTTGAACTAACCTGGAGTGCAACAGATCCGGATACAGCAGATGTTTTAAAATATAGTTTAACAATTAAAAATAATCTTGACACTAATGTGATTCAGGTTAATGATTTGGCAGCTACTCATTATACGCTTTCAAATCTGAAGTTTGGTGTAAGCTACTTCTGGCAGGTGTCTGTTTCGGACGACATTCATCAGCCAGTTTTAAGCTCTATCGGCAAGTTTACGACGAATACGGTTCCTGCCAACAGGTATCATTATACTCAAAAGCAGAATGGTAATTTCGTGATTATCTCCAGTGATGGACAAGGAAATAATTTTCAGTTCACGAATTCATCCTACAATAGCTGGCGACCAAGGAAAAATAATAATGCAGGGCTCATCGCATTTTTACGCACCGAAGGCGGAAGCACCCATATTTACACTGCAAACCCTGATGGATCCAATCCGTTTAAGGTCACAACAGTGCCTGTAGCAGGATTTAATAACTTCGAAATGGATTTTGCCTGGAGTACCAATGGTAAGGAAATTCTTTATTCAAACTTTAATAAACTTTATAGGATCAATAAAGATGGTAGCGGACTTACTTTAGTATATACAACACCTGATGGAAGTATGATCTCAGAATGTGACTGGAGCTACGACGGAAGTAAAATTGCCCTTAAAACCAACGATTATAATGGTTATAACACGAAAATATACATCATAGATACCACAGGAAATGTTATTAAGACAATATTGTCCGGAACGGCTGGAGCAAGTGGTGGACTGAACTTCTCTGTAGACGGGCAACTCCTTCTTTTCACTCGGGATGTCGCAGGATATGAAGACGCAAGTGGAAATTATCGTCAATTAGATTCTCATATTTTTATCTATAATCTAACGAATGATGCTTTAACCGATATTTCCTCCGAAAGCGAGAAAGCAATGGGAACCAATGATCTTGATCCAAGATTCTCCCCAAATAATGCTCAGGTGATCTTTATGAATACCTCTAATGATAATATTTCCCAGCGAAATATCATGGTAATAGACTTGAGTAGCAACATGACAGATCTTACACGTTCCGCACTTTTCAGTAATGGAGAAATGCCGGATTACGAATAAAGAATTAAATAAATAACTTGGATTGAAAATTTAGAATGGAATGAGTGGTCAATTGTGAGTAGTCAATTTGCTGTATGAATCAATTTTATTGAGTGTGGCAATTGACTATTCACTTTGCAATTGAGTTTAAAATTAAAGATTGAATGTTTAACACTTTGGATCTCTGATTCACTTTGCAAAGCAAAAACTCACAATTACTTCTTTCTTCATATTAATAAAAATTAATAATCAGTTTGTTTGCCTAGCTTTTTATTAATAGGAATTTGGGAATAGGCAAAAAAAATTCCAGATCATAAGGTCTGGAATTTTTTTGGTTAATTATTTGGTTAATTGGTTTCAATCAGTCAATGATGTGATTTTCAAGAGCGTATTTTACAACGCCTACAGTGTTTTTGACATTGAGTTTCAAAAGAATTTTTTTTCTGTGTGTTTCTACCGTATTGATACTGATAAATAGTTTTTCAGAGATGTCTTTGCTGCTGTAGCCATCACAAATAAGTTTCAGGATTTCCATTTCACGGCGGGTGAGAGGATCTCTGAGGTGAAGTTTGCGTTTTTCCTGTTCATTGCTGATAAAGCTGATCATTCTTTCCTTCGCGTGATCACAGATGTAGATCTCGTTCAGAAGTAAGGCATTAATGGATTTTAAAAATTCATCATACCTGCAGTTTTTGTCAAGATAACTTTTGATGCCTTTATTGAAGAGCTTTCGGATA
Organism: Chryseobacterium artocarpi; assembly: GCF_001684975.1. Taxonomy (GTDB): domain Bacteria; phylum Bacteroidota; class Bacteroidia; order Flavobacteriales; family Weeksellaceae; genus Chryseobacterium; species Chryseobacterium artocarpi. Next base: position 125,411 of record NZ_MAYH01000051.1, read on the forward strand.
TCAATAATATCGTAGCAGCTTCCTATGATAATAATTTTTATATTTTCATGCTCAGAAGTGATATTCTCTACTGATTTATATAACTCTGTAAGCATTAGCATGTTTGAGCTCATAACAAGAATTTCTGGGGGCTCTTCTTTTAGATGTTTAGACAGAGTTTCGAGGGAATTACAGATATCAATGTTATTAAAAATTTTGCTCTGTGTCAATAGTTTTGATAAGCCTTCTGTGTATAGCATCGGTTCATCAAAAATAGTTAATCTTGGTTTCATCATGGCTAGTTTTGTTTATATAAAAATATAAAAAAAACTTCACATTTTGCATAAAATTGATAAATAATTTCAAATTTATATAAATATTTACATAATAAAATGTTGTTTTTGTTGATTATTTGTTAAATAATTCTCTTTTTGTTGAGTTTTAACGAAAAAACTTGGAGTTATCTTTATTAAAACGTGAATTCTACTAGCTTTTTGAGGTTCTTAATTCTTTGAGTAAATTATTTAACTAACACTTTGGGGATATGTTTCACAGGAAAATTCACTGAGTTGGCAATAAAACAAAATTCATTTGCTTTATGATGAAGCTTCTTTGCTTTTTCTATCATTGACTCGTCTGTTACATAAATGGTAGGGTGTAAAGTGACCTCAGTAAAATGACCGCTTCCATTAGAGGTTTCTGCCATTATTCCTGTAGCTTCATCATGATAATCCGTTACAATAATGCCAGCTTCTGAGCAAAAATGCAGATACCAAAGCATATGACATGATGAAAGTGAAGATAAGAACATCTCTTCAGGATTATGTTTTGCTTTATCACCACGGAATGCCGGATCTGATGAGCCTTCAATGATTGCTTTATTTTCTACCGAAATAGTATGGCTTCTTTCGTAATCTCTGTATCCGCTGGTTCCGGTTCCTTTATTTCCTGTCCATTGAATAGTAGCTTTGTAGTGGTGATTTTTCATAACTATAAATTAAAAATTTATTATTTTAAGAAATGTGATTAGATTGATATTTATAATGAACGCTAAGGTAACAAAAAACCTCCGGCATTTGCCGGAGGTTTGAATTTTGTCTTAATTAGAGAATTCTATCAATTCTTCTTTTTTAGAATTATAGATTCTGTATTCTAAATATTTAAAAGAATCCCTTGGGACAATGGTTACCCATTTTTTGTATTTGATAAACCATTTCATTTGGATACTTTTGATGCCTTTTGTTAAATAGGCTTCTACGAATGGATGTACGTGCAGGTAAATTTTTCCTTTTTCTTTCTGCAGTATGTTTCTTAAAGTTTCACCCATTCTTTCCACGATAACAATTGGAGCTACAATTTCTCCGTCTTTGTTCGGGTTTTCTTCTTTGGTTTCGATCTGTTTTTCCGGACGGTTTCTTTGTCTGGTGATCTGGATCAGACCGAATTTACTTGGAGGAAGTATTTTATGACGTGCTTTGTCACGTTTCATTTCCTCTTTTAGATGCTCATAGAGCTCTCTTCTGTGATCAGAATTAGGCATGTCGATGAAGTCAATCACAATGATGCCTCCCATATCGCGGAGACGAAGCTGTCTGGCAATCTCAGTGGCTGCCATTTTATTCACTTTCAGTGCGTGTTCTTTATTGACAGCGGTTCCGGTAGTGATATTGTTTCCGGAGTTGACATCTACAACGTGAAGTGCTTCTGTGTGTTCAATAACAAGATAAGCGCCTTTAGAACTTGGAATGTTTACGTGTTTTCCAAAGCTCTGTTTAAGCTGTTTTTCAACATTATAATATTCCAGGAGTGGAATATGAGAATCATAAAACTGGACAATATTTTTCTTTTCAGGGGCAATTACCTCAATGTAATTTTTCATTTCATTCACCATCTGTTCATCATCACAGATAATATTAACGAAATCCTGATTAAAATTGTCTCTTAAAATAGCTGAAGCTTTGTCTTCTTCGCTTAAAACTTTGGACGGAACTTTGTTTCTCTGGATATTTTTAAAAGTGCTTTCCCATTTCTGAATCAGCTGATTCATGTCATTGTGAAGGTCAGCAACTTTTTTTCCTTCGGCTACAGTCCTGATAATGACCCCAAAACCTTCTGGTTTTATACTGTCTATCAGTGTTCTTAATCTTTCCTTTTCCTCAAAACTTTTGATTTTTTTGGAAATAGAAACTTTATTGTCGAATGGAATTAAAACCAAAAAACGTCCTGTAAGGGAAACTTGGGTAGAAATTCGGGGACCTTTTGTGGAAATGGGCTCCTTAGTGATCTGTAATAGAACAAGATCATCTTTTGCAATTACTTTGTCTACCGTTCCGTTTTTATCTATTTCGGGTTGTATCTCGAAATTTTTTAAGCTTGAAGCGCTTTGTTTTTTAGAAATAGTATCTTTTAAAAACTTTCTGTAAGTAAGATATTGTGGTCCTAAATCCTGATAATGCAGGAATGCATCCTTGTCATATCCAATATTTACGAATGCTGCATTCAGGTTAGGTGCCAGTTTTTTTACTTTTCCAATAAACAGATCTCCAACTATAAAATCGCTTTTGTCCTCTTGCTCATGAAGTTCACATAGTCTTCCGTCTTCCAGCAGTGCAATCTTTGTAAGATCATCTTCATGCGAAACTATTAGTTCTTTCTTCATTTTGTTATAAGATAAAATTGTTAAGATTTTAGGAAATTGGTATTGTTCTCGATTAATTCATCTATTAAATATAAGGATTTTGAATGTAAACCTTTATATTTTTATTAAAATAATATTTGAAACTGTCCGTTTTCCGCGGAATCTTATAGTTGCAAACAAAAATATAGTCGGCGAACTTTAAAAAATTAAAATCACCAACTATATTATTATATTGTAAATCTCGAGAAGAGGAGATTATTTTTTCTTATGTCTGTTCGCTCTTCTTCTTTTCTTTCTTTTGTGAGTCGCAACCTTGTGTCTTTTTCTTTTCTTTCCGCTTGGCATAATTTTAATTTTTTAGTAACTAGTTAATATTCAGTTAATGTTCTTATTTTACTGCAACTTTTGTTTTTACTTTCTCTACAAAAGATTTTGAAGGTTTGAAAGCAGGAATGTTGTGAGCAGGAATCTCAATTGCAGTGTTCTTAGAAATATTTCTTCCTGTTTTAGCAGCTCTTGTTTTAATGATAAAAGATCCAAAACCTCTCAGATAAACGTTATCCCCATTATACATAGAAGTTCTGATCTCCTGCATAAAAGCTTCTACAACTTTCTGTGTTTCATTCTTTTCTGTTCCCAACTTATTTGAGATGGTGTTTACCAATTCTGCCTTTGTCATTTCCTTATTTTAATTTTAAATTTTAGGTGTGCAAATTTAGTTAAAAAAATTGAATACTAGCAAATTAGTGGCAAAATATTTTTGTTCAGATCATTGAGTTTCTAATGTGTACTCTATGTTAACGTGGTTTTATGGTTATTTAATAATTAAATAATATAAAGCTAAGAGTGTATAGATAATAGCCTTAAAATAGGAGTTATAAGCCACTCAGCAAGGTTATTGTCATTCATCCGTATCCTACAATTTTGCTATTCTTTATAATGATTCAGAATTCAGAATTAAAATCTTTTACATACTGGAATTATAATATCCATTTTCTACACAGAAACGGATAAGATGAAGTTTTGTTTTCAGCCCCAGCTTTTCTGTAAGTCGGTTGATATAGGTGTCAATTGTTCTTGTACTAAGATTAAGTTTTTCAGCAATCTCCTTATTACTAAAACCTTCATAGCAGAATCTCATGAGCTGTATTTCTGCAGGGGAAAGCTCTTCCTGCCCCTTTTTCTGCCTATCCATATATTCCTGCACAGCGAGAGGTTGTTGCTCCCACTCTTTAGAATATTTCTGGTAATCAAACTCTTCAGAAGCGATACTTCCTTTAATGATATCCTTGATTATAGTACTTTTCTTTTGACAGTAATATATATTAGGAATCTTTGATAGAATTTCTGCCATATCCTCCTGGTACGTCCCGGAATAGGTGACAATAGGAGTCTCTGCATTGTTCTTTCTTATATATTTGATGGCTTCTATACCACTCAATACCGGCATAAACAGTTCTATAATAAATACATCTTCTTGTCTTCTGTAGATTCTGTTTACCAGTTCATGACCGTTGTTGCAATCGTTCAGAAGCATATAGAACGGGTTTTCCATAAGTGTTTTGATCATTATTTTTTTAAAATAAAAATCACTGTCAGCTATAGAGAAACGCACGGTATTAGATAATATTTTACTCATTCTTAATATCGATTTGGCGAATGATATTTTAAATTCAGAGCCCTAATTTATGAAAAACTTATTAAAGTGAAAATTAATATTAATTTAATCAGGGATTCTACGGATAGAGGTTCGGGAAAATACGTGTTGTGCATAAATTTTTTTTTTTATATTTTCACAGGCCAAACAAATCGCAAATTTATGTCTTCGAACAGGGAAAAAAAATTAAACAAATCTGACGTAAGAATAGGCATCTGGAAGTTTATTCTATCTTTTGCCGTTTTGTCGGTAGTTACTTTCACATGCTTATTTCTCTTCTTTAAGAGTTATGATATACAACGACAAAAGATCAGCAGAGAGGCTGAAGATTACATGGAACTGATGCGTAGAAGTGACATGTTAAAAGATCATGTGGATGATATTTACAACAGAATGTCTCAGCTTGACTTGAGGAAAGTGGAAAATGAGGTGTTTCTTAGAACAAGTATCATGGACCACGTGAGAGATGCTAAAATTATAATGGGCAAAGACAGTACCGGAAGCTTTAAGCATTATGCCAGACTCATGAAGCAGATAGAACCTATGATCACTCTTAAAACAAAGATCATAGGCGTAGAATATAAAAAAGAAACTGCCAAAAGAGATCTTGAAGTGTGTATGGGAAAAGTAAGAGGAGTAAATAATGAACTTCGAAGAGACCCAACCAGAAATTTTACAGTAGGTAGAAGAAGATAAAAAATAAAGATATGCAAGGACACATTACACTATCTAAAAAGGAAAGGCATTATCAGTTTTTTTATTTAATACTGATGCTTGTAACTGCCATGATATTTCTGGGAGTTATATTTTTAAAAGGATTTGAATCTCCATTTTCTGATGAAGATATCAGAGGAATTCAAAATTTGGAGCAGAAAACTGAATTTGAGCAACATCAGAAAGTTATTCTGCCTATTATGGACAGTACTTATACCATGATTACCAAACTTACAGACGAAACTCCACAGCCTTTTGTGGAAAATAATATCTTTGTAGGCGTTAATGATCTTAACGGCTATTTCAAAGAACACGGTAGCATTACTGATGTTCGAAAAGATGCTTTTCCGCAGATTGCCAGATTCTATAAAATGTACTATGAAGATAAAAAGGTGATTTCTACCACTTCAGAGGATATTAAAAGATTCGAAAAGCAAATTGAAGAATGTAGAATAGGCTATAAAGATAAGCAGGATAAACTTTATCAAAGAGAAAGTGCATTACAGGCAAGAACTCAGTAATAAAGGAATGGAATTAGGAACTTTAAATAAAACACATCACAATTATTAACTATGAATTATTTTCAAAAGAACAAAAAGAACATTATTATCGGTGTTATTGCAACATTGCTCATTGCAGCCCTCGTTGCATTATGGCTGCAGAAAAAAGTAATCCATTCTGCTGATGATATTGTAGGGGTAGTTTACCCATCTGCTTTGTCAGTAGGAGATACACTTTTGTTTGAAGATAAAACCCAGTTTGCAAAAACCAAGAGATGGAATTTTGGAGATGGGACAACTTCGGATAAAAACAGCGGTATCCACTTCTATAATAAACCAGGATATTACCAGGTAAGTTTGATCGTTGACAATAAATACACAAAGTCTTTCCCTGTAATGGTTTCTGCCAGAAGCGTAAAGCAGTCTAAGGATAGCGTGAAATCTAAAACAACAATTGAAGCTCCGGTACAGGCAATGCAGAATGAAAATGTAAATTTCCGTGCTATTTCAGAAGCTTCTCAGTTTGCATGGAAATTTGGAGAAACAGGAAATACAGATTCCAAGGATAAATTTGCTATCTATTCATATAAAAAACCAGGCGATTATCTGGTGACTTTATACACTGAAGAAACTTTGGAGCCTATCTATCACCGTATTAAAATTCTTCCGGCTTATAATTCTTTAGAACAGGAAGCGGTATCTGTAGAAGACTCTTACGCGAAAGTTGATAACGACTTTAAGTACCACCTTCAGCAGATTGCTAACGGAAATAGTTTTAACATGCACTATAATTACCTGCTGAAAACTTATCTGTGTAACAATGAAAATACAGTAGTAAAAGTAAATGACAGTAAAGTAAATAATTTCTACATGTACTGTGCAGGTCTTCAGTTTGATAAGAATACTGTAATTCAGACAGTAAAGGTGAACTTAGACGATACACAAAACTGTGTAACTAAAGTAGATATAAACCAAAGCAAATAATACCATCCGGTTTTCGGATGCGCCCAATCATAAAAAGATAAAATAGGATGAAAAATAAATTTCCTCTAGCAGCATATTATATAGGATTATCAGTATTATTGGCGAGTTGCCAGGTAAAGCTTCCGTCCAAGAAAACACCAGAACCATCACAATACGGACAGGTAGATAATTCAACCGTTGTCAACGGATATCCTAAAAAGTCAGTTCCATGGATTGTTATTTCAGACAGATCCAGAAATACGGCTTATTTAGATAAAGATGATGAAAAATCATACAAAGAAGTTAAGTTTCTTGAGCCTTTAATGGTGTTAAAGCATAGAGACGGAATGGTAAAGGTTGCAGAATACGTTCCAGATGCCTTAATGAAGAAAGTTTCGTCGAAATCTATCAAAACATATGGATGGATTCCTGAATCCGATCTTCTTTTATGGAACAATTCTTTAAAAAGCGAAAGAACAGGTTATCCAGTAAGAGTAGCGGTAGTGCCTAATAACAGTGAAGTTATCAGAAGTGCTGAAAGATACTATAAAAATGACTCTATCAAGGTTTTTAACTCACCAAGTCTTATTGAAGAGGCTAATGTGAAGATCCCTAACGGGCAGATGGTGTATGTTTATAAGCAGGCTGAAAACAACAAACGATTTTTGGTAGGTAAAAAACCTTCTGTTGATATCGATAGTATTGGTAAAAGCCTTTACGGCTGGGTAAGTTCCAATGTGATCTCTACTTGGGGAGAACGTTCTGCCGTAAAACTTAAAAATACAACAGGAATCACTGAATCAGAGCTGGGAATCCATGAAGGACATCCTGGTGGATCTGCATCAGATGCTACCAATAGAACAGCGATTCTTCTTACTGAAGTGAACAAAAGAAGACCATTGGAAAACATTTTCCCGGTAACTTTACCTTTAAATGAAACTCCAACTTTGGATTCTAAAACAAAGTACTTTACCAATATCTTAGATTATAGTAAAAACTTTGTATACAATGTTTTAGGAGAACCAATCTACTTCGATCGCTATAGAGAAATTACAGAACGTGATAAAAATATCAATATTGTTTTTGCTCTTGATGTAAGCGCAGGAAATGCTCCTTATGCACCTATTGTAAAATCATTATTACAGGATTTACAGCTAAGATTTGAGAAACCTTCTTATTTCAACACAGTGAAATATGGAGTAGTACTTTACAAGAATAATCCTTGTGGAAATAACGTTTCCGTTTCTAATCTGAGTACTGAATACAGTAAAATCACAACGTTTATTGATCAGAAAACAAACGAGATGAACTGTGCCAGCAATAACGGATACCAACCTGTAGGAGAAGCACTTTCTGCCGCTGGAAACCTTCTGTCTAATGTTCCTGATGAAACAAATATCGTTGTAACTGTAGGAACTTCAGCCAGCCAGAGTGGAAATATGTACAGTGTGATCAGTTCACTTACACAAGCTCAGGCAAGATTAATCATGTTCCAGACAAGTGCAAGGTCTTCTGATACTTATAACGACTTTGTATTGATGGCGGAAAATGTGGTGACAAATACTGCTAAAAATATTGCCGAACTTAAAAAGCAAAAGATCATCAACCAATATGATGTTCTTACCAAGAATAACTTTAGCTTAATGGAAGGAGATGCAGGATTTTTCTCTTTAGCATATCCTAAGCAGAGTATGTCTCAGGGATTTGTAATCTTCCCGAAAAAAGGAGATGTTACCACTCCAGGATTCCTGAAAAAATCTGTAGATAGTCTTATTGCACAGGTTACATTCGATAATCAGGCTGTGGATAAATCTCTTAATGATTATTTCCACTCTTCAGTTGGAGCGGGAAGAACAGATGTAGATGTGAAATATAAATATCTGTATCCGGGGCTTACCAATCCGGTATCTGCAGGAATTGCTGCGCAGCTTATCAATTATGGAAATCCGTTCCTTGTGAAAGGATATATTCCAAAAGAATTGAAAGATTATACTCCTGGAATAGAAAAAGGAATTCTGATTTCTGAAGCAGAATATGATAACCTTAAAGCTTTCTATACCGAAGTTTATAAAAATTCAGGAGCAGAAAGAGCGGACTTTAATCAAGCAAGAGCTGTTAAAGAATATGTAAAACTGTTGAAGAAATACAATCCGACAATTAAATTCCTTGATAAAGGAGATCTTTATGAATTACCGATGGCTTATGCAGTAGGAATGAGTACGGGAATTGACCTTACAGATGAAGAAATCATGACGAAGTATAAGCTTAAAGGCTGGAAAAAGTCAAAAGGTGTTCCTACAGCAACAGTAAGAAACTATTTCCGTCACTACAAGGATTTAGCAGACAGAATGCTTGCTCATAGAAATGATCCGGCAGTAAAAATTCAACAGAACGGGCAGACGTTCTATTGGCTTAACGAATACTTTACGCCAACTATGCTTCCAACTGAAGCACCAGAATATACTAAACATTAATTGTTAGTTTTTATAATATTAAAAGCAGGAGTAATTATACTTCTGCTTTTTTTATTGTATTAATAATTAAAAATATGATCATGGTCAATTTCTAATAGCTCATTGACCCTTGACCCAAAATAGCTAATCAGAAAGTATAAAACTCGAAATTTCATACTCTAATTGCAATCTATTTCTCTGTTGAGTGTAAAAAAACACTTTTTGTTTATATTGTATATTAAATGTAAAAGCCCTGTAGAAAGTATTTTATGGCATGTTAGTAAATCCAATGTCGTAGAATTACTACAAAAAGTCGTAGAACTACTACAATTTTTCAGATTTGTATTCAAAAGTTTTTTTTAGAGAAAAAGACCTTCTATATTTGCTACACAATCACTGAATCACAAAATATTACTAACGATTAAAATTTACACATTATGGCAGAAAGAAATTCGAGAGGAATCTTAAAGTTCAACAACGGAGAAGGTCAGAAATTACTAAAGATGAACTACAGCGTATCAAGATCTACAGATGTATCTGGACGTGTAGCATCAGATCCTTCCAATGCATTAATTAAAGTAACAGTAGAGGCTACTGAAAAGTCAGATATCCTTGAAAGCTTACTAAACGGAAAATATAAGCCGACAGTAGGAGAGATCGTATTCAACAAATCTCACGAAGAAGGAACATTGATTACTTTAAAGTGGAATAACGGATATGTAATTCAACACGAAGTAGACTTCGACGCAGTAGATACTAACAGTATGTTGATCAGCTTTGTAGTAAGTGCTGAAACAATTGATTACGGTACTTCTGCTTATGAAGGACTTTGGCCGAATAACTAATAATACACATTATCAACATTCATACGAGAAAAAGACTGTCACTATTAAAGACGGTCTTTTTTGCCTGAAATGAAATTTATACCAAATGTTTTTTATTTTATATCTTATTGATACTATGGTTATTTCGTAAAATATTGTTAACTTTAATACCCATCCAAACACAAAGCAAATGAAAACCGAATCCAAATTAAAGGGAGCTTCTTTCCGCCCATCTCAGAATGCAGACGGTATATCTGAGAATCATCATACGGGTATCAACCGTTTGGTAAAACTCTCGTTAGT